>OY781875.1:0-4442551 GCA_963677095.1 uncultured Bacteroides sp. | reverse complement strand
CCGCAAGTTCTACGGATTATAAGATTTATACCTTCAATACGATAAAATCACCGTTCAAGAGCAGAAGCGGCAACGACAGCTTATTAAGAAGAGCGGATTAAAAGGTATTATGATGGCCAATTATTGAGCACCTTGCTTTGGTTTTGATCAAATAATTGCCTCATATTGCTTTGGTTTTGCTTTAAATAAATGGATTTTTTGCTTTGGTTTTAGTCTATATTTACTACTTTTACGCTGAATATTAACTTATTGGCCATGTTTCAAAGATTAGCACTTAAAGTCTTGCAACAATGGGTGGATAAAGAAGGACGTAAACCGCTTGTATTGCGAGGAGCAAGACAAGTGGGGAAAACCACACTGGTAGAACTCTTTTCCCGGAATTTCGATGTATTCATCAATCTGAATTTAGAGGAAAAAGACAATGCCAACTTATTTTCCATGAATAACTCTTTTGAGGATATGTTGGCAGGTATTTATGCCAAAGCCGGCTTCAGAATGGAAAATAAACGCACACTGATTTTTATTGATGAAATTCAGAACGTACCGGATGCTGTCCAATCCCTGCGCTACTTCTACGAAAAGCGTCCCGACCTGTACGTGATAGCTGCCGGTTCACTCTTAGAGAGCCTTGTGGAAAATCACATCTCTTTCCCTGTGGGACGTGTAGAGTATATGGCTTTACATCCGTGCACATTTACTGAGTTTCTCGGTGCAATGGGAGAAAATGCTCTGGTAGAACAGATAGAACAATTGCAAGTTCCGCAATCCATACACAGTTACGTTATGGACTTGTTCAAGAAATACATGATCGTCGGCGGATTGCCCGAAGCCATAGGAGACTACGCCAAACGAAAAGACTGGGTAAGCCTGAATGAAATCTTCAATTCCCTGCTTTCCGGATACAAAGATGATATTGAGAAATATGCACAGAGAGCCAAAGAGCAGGATATTCTACGCTACATATTGAACTATGGTTGGGGGTTAGCCGGGCAACGCTTCCAATTCTCCAAGTTCAGCGGTTCCTCCTACCAATCGGCAGATATGGGCAATGCATTCCGGACTTTGGAGAAAGCGCTTCTACTGGAGTTGGTTTATCCGCTGACTTCAACTTCATTCCCCATTCTCCCCGATCTGAAAAGAAGTCCAAAGCTGTTATGGCTGGATACCGGTCTCGTAAACTATGTAGCAGAGATGCAGGAAGATCTCCTCTTCACTCCCGAGACGGATGATTTGTGGAACGGTACAATAGCCGAGCAGATGGTGGGACAGGAGCTTTTGGGAGCATCTTCCACTTTTGGATCCAAACGAATGTTCTGGGTTCGCGATGCACGTAACTCACAGGCGGAGGTCGATTTCGTATATAAGTACAAGTCCCACTTGCTTCCCATAGAAGTGAAAACAGGAGATAATTCGAAGCTTCGTTCCCTGCATCAGTTCATGAACGGATCCGAGGAGAATGTTGCCATACGTGTATGGAATGGGGCGTTTTGTTCTGACAAGATCCTATTGCCTTCCGGTAAAAAATACACGCTATACAATATACCATTTTACTATGCAGGGCAATTGGAACATTTCCTTCAAAAGATACTATAGTCATCAGGAAAACGGGGCAAGAACGTTTCCATGCTATTTAAAATGTAGCTTTGGAAGTCTTTCTTTCAATCTATCCGGTGAAATATCTTTGTCCCATATCACTTTACTGTTGGAATGTTCTTTTACAGTTTGTATATACTGTTCCATCGAAGGCAAACCAACAGAAGCTCTTAACTCATCAACCTTTTCATTATTTTCAATGGGCCAAATATAAATTATGCTTTCTGCATTATCAGCAGATAAAACTCCAACAGTTTGAGTTCCATACTTCTGTTTTTTATTATTTCTCATTAAAATTCTGTCTTCCAATGTTGCGACATCCGCCATCAAGAGGATACCCTGCTTACCTTTTTCCTTTACTAGAAGAAAATATTTTTCTGCAAAGTTATTGTTTGCATGGTCTATAACAATCCAAATAGCTTTGTTTGCTTGATCTGACAAATTATTCGGCCATCCATAAACGTCCAAGATATTGGCTATGTAATGTTGATTGTATGAATCTATGGAATCCTTTTCAGTAATAATATCCCGTATGTTTGGTGAACTGTTTTTATAAGCATTTAGCATTTTTTTTCGAACTTGTTGATCATCATTATATATTTTAGTCAATTTTGAATCAATAGATCCCAAATTAAAAGATTGAGCAACCATACTTGTTATATTAAACAAGATTAGAGCTGTTGTCAAAAAGTCCTTTTTCTTCATAATATGACTTATTAATTCTACACAGAAAATGATTGGTGGTATTAAAATATTAATAAAGATGCTTTTATATACAGGTTTTTCCTGTAAAAAGGCATCTTGCGCCGCATTTAAAGTTTATTCTTCTCCAACCCAGCAAGAAGAATGATCGTATGCCTGATAAAGCCTCTGTCGTGGGTGACTAAATTTTTTTCTAAACGCCTTTTTACAGCGGAAGATGCGAAAGAGGCAAATGTAAGATAATTCCCGTTATCATCATAAAATGATTATCACTTTATGATAATGAGCAATATCCTTAAAAGTGATTAATGATGTCTTCTTCTTCAAAAACATATTTCAGTAATACTTCCTTAATACCATCTCCATATATTCTCCACTATTTTACGCTTTAGCTGAGGCTTGAAAAGGTAAAGTCTGAGTGGAGATGGTATGGAGATGGTACGGAGAAGGTGTGGAGATGGTATGGCCCCTTTATTAACTTAAAATTCATCCTTTACGGATCTTATATTTAGTTAAATATAATAACATAATAGATAAAAGAACAGCTGATGCTGATTAATATCGACAAAAAGAATAGTTGTATGATTTTTTAGCTTTACTAATATAAAGTATTTTGAATAATGTTTTCATAGAAGATGTATTTCTTTATGGACTCCTAAATAATTGATGATAAAGAGTAATATTGTAAACAAATAAAAACTATATTTCAATATTTTTTAATACTAAATGTTGATTTTATATTTATATTTGTTGCTAACATATATAAGAAAAATATGAATATAAAGGAATGTGTTATATCTCTATTGTTTCTGCTTGTTGTTGTATCACCTTGAAGTGACATGCTTGATATTAAGGTGACCTATCAATTAAAATAATCTTAGAGTAACAATTATGAGAAATTACATTTTAGCCATTCTTCTATTAGCATCCAACTCTCTTTCTGCCCAGTATTGGGTGCCTGGGGCCGTATCCATGGACAAATATCAGGTGTTGGACTCCGCTTATATGAAAGTTACGTATAGTTTTGCTTTTGTTAAGGATACACTAAAAGTCCAACAGAAGAGTAACGATGTACAAGTGCTTTTAATTGGAAAGAAAGTATCAAAATATTATAGTCAGACTTATTCCGACTATAACGAATATGTAAAAAGTCTGATAAAAAGAGGAGCGGATAAAGTTCCCAATGCAAAGGACGGAACCAATGGCTATGAAATATTCAAGAATTATCCTGCAGGTAAAATAACAGTCACAGATCTGGCGACTTTAATAGGAGGAAACTATTTGTATGTTGACGACCAACTTAATATGAATTGGAATCTAACAAATGAAAGAACCATGATCCTATCTTATTCATGCCAAAAAGCAACGACAACGTTTAGAGGTAGAGTTTATGAAGCATGGTTTACAACAGAAATTCCGGTTAATAATGGACCATGGAAATTTGGAGGATTACCGGGTCTTATCCTTAAGGTATCCGATTCTCAAAACTATTTTAAATTTGAATGTATCGGCATAGAACATCTTAATAAAAAAGAATCAATAAAGTATTATAATCTGAATTATATAAAATCGACTCGTAAGGAATGTGGTAGATTATACCGCAGATTGCACGATGATTTTGCAGGATTTAGAACAGTACAAGGAGGGAAAACCTTTGAAGTCAATCCTAACGGAGAAGCTAGGGAAGTGAAAACATCTACAAGGAAACATCCATATAACCCAATAGAAAAAGAGTGAAAAATGAATATAAAGAAGTTCATTACATATCTATTCTTTCTACTTGCTACAATATTTAATACTATACCTGCTACTGCGCAAACAGTGATTCAAGGATCTGTTACAGATGAGAAGGGGCAAGGCACTTCGTATGTATCGGTAGTGCTGCGCCAACTTCCGGATAGTACCATTTCGAGCTATTGTTATAGTGATAACGATGGACGGTATCAACTGACTTACAAAGGGACTTCAAAGCGATTATTGGTGTCTATCTCGGGCATAGGCATAACTCATAAGTATAAGGAAATTGATAATCGGAGCCAAACTGTAAACTTTCGGGCCGTTGAAGAAGCCATTAGACTTAGAGAGGTTGTGGTGCAATCCAAAAGGATATGGGGAGCCAAGGATACCATCAATTATCTGGTGTCTTCATTCAGTGATAAGAATGATATCGTGATTGGTGATGTATTGAAAAAGATGCCGGGTATTACCGTAGAAGACGATGGCGGTATCAAATACCGGGGAAAGCCTATCAATAAGTTTTATATAGAGAATATGGATTTGTTGCAAGGGAGATATGGTATCGCAACAAATAATATCTCTGCGAAAGATGTATCTACCGTACAGGTTTTGGAGAACCATCAGCCAGTGAAAGCGTTGGAAAAAATTCGTATATCCAATGATGCCGCAATCAATCTGAAATTAAAAGACAGTGTGAAAGGTGTATTGAGCATTATGGCTCAGTTGGGCATAGGAGCTTCACCTTTACTTTGGGAGAATCAACTGACAGGGATGTATTTTGCGAAAAAACACCAAAGCATAGTCGGTTACAAGAGCAATAACTCCGGCTTGGATTTATCCAAGGAACTCCGCTCATTCACTGCAAGAAACGCTTTTGAAAATGAAAACATACTGGGTGTGAGCATGCCTTCTCCTCCCTCTATTGATCAACAAAGATACCTGTTCAATAATTCTAATGCGGTGACAGTTAATAATGTTTTCAAGACGAAGGATGATAATGAATTGAACTTCAATTTGTACTTTCTCAATGATCATGAAAATAGAGAAAGTAGTGCCCGTACATCTTATTATTTGCCGGGGCAAGACGTGCTGGTGATTGATGAAGATATGGCTTCCTCCAGAAATCAGGACAGGTTGGAGACGGAACTTCGGTATAACCGGAACAACAGTAACAACTATTTGAATAATTACCTGAATGCAGAGGGGACATGGGATAATAGCTTGGGGGCTGTCTTTTCAGGAGACGCCATTACGCAACGATTGAAAAAATCCACTTTCCGGATCAATAATTCATTTCAGTGGGTGAAAAATACAGGGGATGAAAGAGGTTTTGAATTAACGTCTAATACCGGATTCAGGTCAACACCTCAAACGTTATCCGTTTATCCCGGTCAATATTCCGACATCTTTAATGAGGGGAATCCATATACGATGTTACGGCAACAAGCCCGATTCAATAGCTTTTATCTGAATAATAGAGTGACGCTTCTGTCACCTTTTATGGTTGGACGCATACGTATCAGTCCCACTGCCGAAGCCAATTTGGAGGTGCGTAACTTATATTCCCAAGTTTATACTCAGGGTGAGCTAGGTGGAGCAGTTACTGTTAACCGGGCTGACAGCATGAATAATGATATAAATTGGTTGAAATATACTGCCGGAGTGGGAATTGGGTTGAAATATGGTGCATTAAGAAATCTGAAGTTGGAAGTCAGTCTTCCGGTTTACTATCAGGGCATCTGTTTTGATAATAGAGTTAAAGCTGATAAAAACAATATTTCACGCATATTCTTCCAGCCTTTCGCCTCATTGTCGTATGATTTTTCTAATTCCGTTAATCTGGATGCAAATTACGGTTTTTATCATGCAACGGGTAGCCTGCAATCAATGTACACCGGATACATTCTTCAGAACTACCGCAGTTTGAATCGTTATGATGGTAATCTGGCAGAGCTGCAGGGTAATGGCGGGTCGATAGGCTTGTCTTATAAAGATCTGGGCAGCATGCTCTTTGCACGGGGAAATATAAATTATAATTATACTGAAAGCAATATGATGTATGGACAGAATTTTAAGGGCATACTTTCCATAACCTCCGCCATAGAGCAGCCCAACTCACAACAAGGTGTAAGTATGGGGGGAAATATAAGTAAAGGTTTTGACTGGAAGAATACGCTTGTCACCTTGGAAGCGAATTATGGCATTAACTCTTCGGAGGTATTGCGGCAGAACAAACTGGTGGACTATAAAACCCATGGATTGAACATTACCGGAATAGTGAGTGGCCGGCCCTCTTCGTTTTTATCCTTTTCAACTAAAGGAATATGGGGGAGATACGATAGTAAGATGGATATGGAAAAGACTCCAACTATAAAGTCGTTTGTCAATCAGACGTCCATGGATATCAATTTACCTAAGGACATTACGGTAAACCTCAACTATGAGTATTATTACAACAATACTTCCATGGGTGATAAACATCTTTCCTTCACCGATCTAGGATTGAGCTATACTTGGAAGAGGATTAGCTACAAGCTGTTCTGGAATAATATATTTGATACGAATCAATATGTTTCAGCTTATTATGGTGACTTGAATACTTATCAACAGATATATCAGATACGTCCAAGTAATATTATGTTAAGGGTAAGTTTTAAGTTAAGGTGATATGTCAAAGGGAAACAGAAATGAATTTATCCATTAAATATTAAATAGAAATATGATGAAAAAATTAGTAGTCTTTATCAGTATTATTTTTATCCTTTTGGACGTGCACGCTCAAAAAATAAAGTTTGGTGTAATGGTAGATAAGTATAAGGTATTGGACTTGGCTGACATAAAGGTGACTTATCGCTTATTGTCTATGCAAGACACTGTGAAGAAAAATGCAGAGGAGGACACTCAAGTATTATTACTTGGTAAAAATTATTCCAAATACTATAGTCAAGTGTATTTGGAATATAGTATAAATAATACGAAGTTATTTCAGAAAGGAGCGGATGCTGTGCCTTTATTTCAAAACAGAGATGGAGTTTATGGCTATGAAATATTCAAAAACATGAGAGACTCGGAAATGGAAGTGACTGACTTGGGTACCTGCATTGGAGGTAATTATATTTATAAAGAAGCGATCCCCACTATTGACTGGAAGATTGGAGATGAACATTGTAAAATACTGTCTTACACTTGTCAAAAAGCTACCGGGCATTTTAGAGGAAGAACTTATGAAGCCTGGTTTACAATGGATATTCCTGTGAATAACGGGCCATGGAAACTGGAAGGATTGCCGGGGCTCATACTTAAAGCTTCGGATTCCCATAATCATTATGTATTCGAATGCATCGGGTTGGAACAGTTAAAAGCGAAAGAGGAAATTCGTAAATATGACGTGAAATATAAGGAAGTCAAGCGGGAAGAGATTGATAAGATATATAAAAGATATTATAAAGATTATGTGGCATATAATCTGTTGCAAGGAGAATCTACATTATTCTTGAATCCGGTGACACAAAAATGGGAAAAACAATACAATGCAAAGAAACCGTTGCCTTACAACCCTATAGAATTGGAATAAGGTGCAATGTGAGTTGCTTATATTGCTGATTTAAAATGTGAAGGTGGAATTTAATAATTGCAAATAAATATCGATAGCGTCTTCTATCTCACGTAAGAAAATAAACTCATCTGCGGTATGTGAACGGCTGCTTTTACCTGGTCCCATCTTTAAAGAAGGGAACGGCATTAGTGCTTGATCCGACAAAGTCGGTGAGCCGAAAGGAGTGCGCCTTAAAGTGATTGCCCTTTTTACAATCGGGTGTGTTTCTGTTATGTGTGAAGAACTTAAGCGGAAAGAACGGGCCTTTGCTTCACATGAAATATGTTTTTGTATTTCATCAAATAGTTCCTGATTGCTATAACATTCGTTGCTTCGAATATCCACAACGAAAGTGCAGCGATCGGGAATGACATTGTGCTGTGTGCCGGCATTTATCTGGGTGACACTCATCTTGACAGGGCCCAATAGAGGCGATACTTTCTCGAAGCGGAAATCGCGGAACCATGCAATGTCTTCCAATATCTTATAGATTGCATTGTCTCCTTCTTCTCTAGCCGCATGCCCTGCTTTACCTGTGGCAGTGACATCCAATACCATTAATCCTTTTTCTGCAATAGCAGGTTGCATTTCTGTCGGTTCACCTACAATGGCAAATTCGATAGGCGGTAATTGTGAAAGAACGCTTTCAATGCCTTCTTTTCCAGAGACTTCTTCCTCACATGATGCCAAATAGATTAAGTTATAGGATTGTGTACTACGGCATAACTGGAAAAAAACTTGCAATAGACTGACTACGCTTGCTCCCGCGTCGTTACTTCCCAGTCCGTAGAGTTTTCCATTCTCCTCTTGCGGATTAAAAGGGTCTTTGCGCCAGCCGTTTACCGGCTTTACGGTGTCAATGTGCGAGTTAAGCAATATTGTCGGCTTTTTTAAATCGAACATCGGGCTAAGGCACCAGATATTGTTTCCTTTACGTCCGGTATTCATTCCCCACGCTTCAATATAATTTTGCAAAAAATCGGCGGCCTCCGTCTCTTCACGACTGATAGAGGGAATGGCGATTAGTGATTTTAGAAGCCCTGCCGCTTCCGATGCCAAAGAGGGTATATCGTAGTCCATAAATGTCTGTAATAAATTATATAACGTTGCAAACTTACTGATAATTCTTGAAAAGAATAGGCATAATACGAGGAAAGTACGCTTCCAATCCACCCGGATATGCTGTTTCTTATGAAAAAGGAAAATAGTTTCAAATAAAACTAATACCTTTGTATCATATTTATCAATATAAAAAGATATGGTTTATCATCATTTATCCGTTCTGGTTCACCGTCAGGCGGAAAAATACGGGGATAAAATTGCCCTGAAATATAGAGACTATGAAAGTGCACAATGGATACCTATCACTTGGAAGCAGTTCTCTAATCAGATTAAGTTAGTTGCTAATGCCTTGGTAACGCTGGGGATTAATGAAGAAGAGAATATCGGAGTCCTTTCTCAAAATAAGCCGGAATGTTTATTCGTTGATTTTGGTGCTTATGCCAACCGTGCGGTAACAATTCCTCTTTATGCATCCAGCTCTCCCGCTCAGGTGCAATACATCGTCAATGATGCCGGTATACGTTATTTGTTTGTGGGAGAGCAGTTTCAATATGATGCTGCCTTTGGCGTTTTTGGGTTCTGCTCAACTTTGCAACAATTGATTATCTTTGACCGTAATGTGGTGAAAGATCCTCGGGATGTCTCCTCTATCTATTTTGATGAATTTCTGGAGCAGGGTAAAGCGCTTCCGCACACTGATGTGGTTGAGGCTCGTACAGCCCGTGCATCTGCGAATGATTTGGCGAATATACTTTATACTTCGGGCACTACCGGAGAACCTAAAGGCGTGATGCTTCATCATTCCAATTATCAGGAAGTACTTCGTATTCACGATATCCGGTTGCCTTTTATGACGGATAAGGATGTTTCGATTAACTTTCTTCCTCTGACTCATGTGTTTGAAAGGGCATGGTGCTACCTTTGCATACATAAGGGAGTGCAGATTTGCGTTAACCTTCGTCCGGCGGATATACAGATGACCATTAAGGAAGTGCGTCCCACATTGATGTGTAGCGTTCCCCGTTTCTGGGAGAAGGTTTATGATGGCGTACAGGAGAAAATAGCTCAGGAAACCGGTTTGAGGAAAGCGTTGATGCTTGATGCCATTAAGGTGGGGAAGGCTCACAATCTGGACTATTTGCGTAATGGCAAAACTCCGCCGCTGATGCTTCAGATAAGATATAAATTTTACGAAAAGACGGTTTACGCGTTACTAAAGAAAACAATTGGTATTGAGAACGGAAACTTCTTCCCGACAGCAGGTGCCGCCGTTTCTGATGAGATCTGCGAGTTTGTACATTCGGTTGGTATCAACATGATGGTGGGTTATGGATTGACAGAGTCTACCGCTACTGTTTCCTGCTTCCCTAATGTGGGATATCAGATCGGTTCTGTTGGTATTGTCATGCCGGATTTGGAGGTAAAGATAGGTGCCGAGAATGAAATTCTATTGAGAGGGAAAACCATAACTAAAGGCTATTATAGGAAACCGGAAGCAACTGCTGCTGCGATAGATAAAGACGGTTGGTTCCATACCGGTGATGCCGGTTATCTTAAAGACGATCATCTGTTCCTTACCGAGCGCATTAAAGATTTGCTTAAGACTTCCAACGGAAAATATATCAGTCCTCAAGCTTTGGAAACAAAGTTAGCGATTGATCGTTATATCGACCAGATTGCAATTATTGCTGATCAACGGAAGTTTGTTTCTGCGCTGATAGTCCCCGTCTATGGTTATGTTAAGGAATATGCCCATGAAAAAGGACTGGAATATAACAATATGGAGGAGCTTCTGCATCATCCGAAGATACAGGGCTTGTTCCGTGCCCGCATTGATACTTTGCAGCAGCAATTTGCCCATTACGAACAGGTTAAGAAATTTACTTTACTTCCTGAGCCTTTCAGTATGGAGCGTGGTGAACTGACTAATACGTTGAAGTTGAAGCGTGCCGTTGTCGCCCGTAATTATAAGGGGGCGATTGATAAAATGTATGAAGAATAGACGATAAGCATTCGTCTCTCACTATAAATAATGCGGATATTGCATGCCGGGTTTTTGAGTTACCCATTTGCATTATCCGCATTACTTTGTAAAATACTTCCTTAAGGAATCTGTTAAGGTGTCGGAGTCACTTTATAGGGATGCTTGATGGCATTATGGGCTGCTGTCCGTGCAATTTCAGCGTATGAAGCGCTAACGGTGGAAGGGGCAAATTTACTATTGAGGACTGATTTACCGGTCAACCGCTCGAACCAGGTACAGGCAGCAGTGTAACGGCCCAGGTCAAGACTCAGGTGATAGCTGTCCCGACAAAAATGATCACCGATCACACTGTTTCTTCCATTTTGAACTGCTGTGCCCGATGGAATTACGATACGTATTCCCGCTTTTTTAGTAGCCTTTTTTACTGATTTTATAATTGCGTTGTACATCGTGACCTGATCTTTATTGTACTTACCAAAATCTTCATGGGGAGAGTTTGATTCATAAGCCCATGTCTCATGAAACATGTATTTTGCTTTTGGGTTTTTGGCATGTGCTTTGACGTACGATAACAGATTGGTCAGATAAGGGAAATAAGTATCTATAATTCCCGAATTTCCACTATTTTGTTGAAGACTGATGTAGTTCCACCGCTCATCTGTTATTCCATCCGGTAGAGTGGCTTTCTTTTTGAGTTGTTTGGTTCCGTTGGCATTAATTTTGCGGTATTCATAATCCGCTTTATCGCTTAATGCATTATTCCAATGTCTTTCCAAAGAACATCCTCCGATGTACAGATTACCTATGATAAATGTGATGTTTTGCTCTTTTCCCAATTCATACAAGTAGTGTTCCACTGCATCTTCGGAAAAACTATTGCCTATGGCCAATACACGGATGGTATCCTGAGACCAACAATTGAGTGTACCTAAAATAATTAACAGGAATGATACGAGTAAATGACGTTTCATGTTTTTTTCGTTTAAGTATTAAATAAAAACTGTGCCGGCAAATTTAAGACTTTTCTGTTTGCCGACACAGTTCTAGGTATAATATATCCTATCTTCAGAGAAACTTTACATCAATTAATATCCGAAAATATCTTCAGTGGTCAGTTCGGTCACCGGAGCGATCTTCTTCAGATTTTCCAGATCCAGTTCTTTCTTATCTCCAAGGATGCAATAGGAATAGCTACGTCCTTTTATATTGGTTTTCTGGAAGTTCACAACATCTTTCAAATTCATATTTTGAACGTCGTTGTACACTTTGATCCGGCTATCCACATTCTGACCCAAATATTGAGCACCTACATACGACCATATAATATCCATTTTCGTAATACGTTCGGTACGCATGCGGGCTATCATCCCTTCTTTAGCCAGTTTGAAAGCCGCTTCGGATTCGGGCATGTTGTCGATGATTTCATTGAACGTTTTTATCGCATCAATCATCTTGTCATTTTGAGTGGCGATCTGTGTACGGAAACTGTACGGATCTTTCAGATAGGCCGGTTTTGCATAGTTGGCCCATGCAGAGTAAGCAAGTCCACGGCTTTCGCGCATCTCCTGGAAAACGATAGAGTTCATACCTCCGCCGAAATACTCATTGTACAACTGGCGGATCGGTTCCATACCGGCATTGAATTTCTCACCCTTATTGGAGAATTGAGACATATATATTTGTTTCGCTTCATATGGAGCAAGATATATTTTGGTTTCTGGAGTAAGCTTCATCGGGAACTTATTGCCTTCCGGAATAGCTTTCAATACCTTGGGAGCCTGATGGATCTTGTCGACGGTTGCAAGTAATTCTGCCGCTTTGCTGGGGCCATAGTAGAGAATACGGTGCTTGAAGCTATTCAATTGGTGAATACGATCTACGAGCAGTTGCGGGTTCATGCTGTTTAACTCTGTCTCACTTAACAGGTTGGTAGTTGGCGATTTGGGGCCGTAGGTGGCATAGCTGACCAGGCGATTGAAGTTCAACGACTGGTTTAGCTTGCCGTCTTTACGGGCTTTTAAGATATCTTTCACCATATTGGCATAAGCTTCTTTGTTCACTTGGGCATCTGCCATTAACTTCTCAAAAAGCTTCATTGCAGCCGGCATATTTTCGTTCAAACCGGAGAGTACGACATAGGTGCGTTCACTACCCGGTGAAACGGTAAAGGAACATGCGAGGCGGTAAAATTCACTTTTCACTTGTTCCGGAGTCATGTCCGAAGTTCCTAGATATTCCAGATAATCGGCTGCGGTACCCAGTGCCTTATCATTATTATTCCCCATATCGAACAGATAAACCAATTGAAAGAGGTCGTTCGATGTGTTCTGTTTGTAAAGCACAGGGATGTTTGATTTGGAGTTTAGTTTGGCGAGGTCTTTATTGTAATCGAGGAATACCGGTTGTATGGGTTGTACCTTACTGCTTTGTATCTCTTTCAGGAACGGACTTACTGCATCACGATTCATCACGATAGGAGTGATAGTCGGTTTTGCCATCTTCTTTTCATTGGGATCTTGTCCTTTTCTCTTATAAATCAGAGCAAAATTGTCGTCTTTAAGATATTTATTGGCGAAAGCCACAATATCTGCTTTGGTCAGCTTGGACATGCGTTCTAGTGCCGTAACTTCGTCCGCCCAATTGCTACCGTTTACGAATGACTGTACAAACCAGTCGGCGCGTCCATCATTATTCTCTAACTGGCGGAGTTGTTGGAGCTTGAAGTTGTTGATATTGGCTTGCAATATTTTTTCATCAAAATCACCACTGCGGAGTTTCTTTATTTCATTGAGCAACAATTCTTTTACTTCATCAAGCGTTTGCCCCTGCTTGGGACGTCCTTGCATCATGAAAGCGCTGTAATCGGACATTGTCATCGGATAACAATAGCCGCTCAACACTTTCTGCTGCTGCATTAAATCCAAATCAATCAAACCGGCCTGACCGTTGTATAAGATCTGGGAGATTACTTGCAATATTTCCACTTCACGACTGGCTGCTCCTGGGAAACGCCATGCTAAAGCCACACTTTCAGCATCAGGGCCTAATACTTCGCGGGAAATCACATTCGTTATTTCATCTTCCTTCGGTAAATTTAATTTCGGCAGATCCGGATTGGGCTTCATTCCTCCGAAGTACTTATCAATTACGGAGATCATTTGGTCCGGATCAAAATCTCCTGAGAGGCAGATAGCCATATTGTTGGGTACATACCAAACATTAAAGTAGTTTTTGATATTTGTAATCGATGGATTCTTTAAATTTTCCTGGGTTCCGAGCACGGTTTGAGTTCCATAAGGATGGTGTGGAAATAGTGCCGATAAGGTCGCTTCATAGACTTTACGTGGGTCACGCGTCAGCGACATGTTTTTCTCTTCATAAACGGTTTCCAGTTCGGTGTGGAAGCCACGGATCACACAATTTTGGAAACGTTCCGCTTGAATCTTGGCCCAGTTTTCTACTTCATTGCTGGGAATATCTTCGGTATAGCAAGTCACGTCGAAACTGGTATAAGCATTGGTTCCTTTCGCTCCGATAGCCGCCATCAATTTGTCATATTCATTAGGAATGGCGTATTTGGAAGCTTCATGCGATATACTATCTATTTTATGATAGATGGTTTTACGGGCAATGCTGTCGGTCGTTCTCCGATAAATTTCAAACAATTGTTCAATTTGATCAAGAAAAGGCTTTTCAGTTTCATAATTTTGTGTGCCGAACTTATTGGTGCCCTTAAACATCAAGTGTTCAAAGTAGTGGGCAAGTCCGGTGGTTTCGGCCGGATCGTTTTTACCACCCACTCGAACAGCGATGTAGGTCTGGATTCGAGGTTGCTCTTTGTTTACGGTCATGTAAACTTTAAGTCCGTTGTCTAGTGTATAGATTCGCGCTTTCAGCGGATCGTTAGGAACTGTAGTGTAGTGGTAGTCTTTAGGACTCGCACCACTCATGCTTGTGGCTGTCAAGAAGAAAAGCGACAAGCAGAATAGTTTCAATAGTTTATTCATAAAGCTGACTTATTAAATTGATATCTGCAAATTTATGCGTTTTTTTCATACCTTTGCAGTCTGAAAGTAAAAAAAATGACATAAGTATCCTTTTTGTTTGTAAAAACAATAGAATATAGAAGAATGATTACCATAGAGCAATTAAAAAATATCAAAGAACGTACGGAAGCTTTATACCGTTATTTGGATATCGAAGGAAAGAAAATTCAGGTCGAGGAGGAACAACTTCGTACTCAAGCTCCCGGCTTTTGGGATGACCAAAAGACAGCCGAAGCGCAGATGAAAAAAGTGAAAGGTTTGCAGCAGTGGATCGCCGGTTACAACGAAGTGAAAGTTCTTGCGGATGAATTGCAACTTGCTTTTGATTTTTGTAAAGATGAATTGGTTACGGAAGAAGAAGTTGATGAGGCTTATGCCAAAGCTGCTTCAGCTGTCGAAGTCCTTGAATTGAAGAATATGCTTCGGGATGAAGCTGACCAAATGGATTGTGTACTTAAAATAAATTCCGGTGCCGGAGGTACGGAAAGTCAGGATTGGGCAAACATGCTCATGCGAATGTACTTACGTTATGCTGAAACCCATGGATACAGGGCTACTATAGCAAACATACAGGAAGGTGATGAGGCTGGAATTAAAACCTGTACCATCGAAATAGAAGGAGCCTATGCTTACGGCTATCTGAAAGGTGAGAACGGGGTACACCGTTTGGTACGTGTCTCTCCTTATAATGCTCAGGGTAAGCGCATGACCTCTTTTGCTTCCGTTTTCGTTACTCCATTGGTGGATGATACTATTGAAGTGAATATCAGTGTTGCCAACATCTCCTGGGATACATTCCGTTCGAGCGGTGCGGGTGGACAGAATGTAAACAAGGTGGAGTCCGGTGTACGCTTACGCTATCAGTTTAAAGATCCGTATACCGGCGAGGAAGAAGAGATTCTCATTGAGAATACCGAGACTCGTGACCAACCCAAGAACCGTGAGAATGCAATGCGTCAGTTGCGTTCCATTTTGTACGACAAAGAACTTCAGCATCGTATGGCCGAGCAGGCAAAAGTGGAAGCGGGAAAGAAAAAGATAGAGTGGGGGTCACAGATACGCAGCTATGTCTTTGATGATCGTCGGGTGAAGGATCATCGTACCAACTTCCAGACTTCTGATGTGAACGGGGTGATGGATGGTAAGATAGACGGCTTTATCAAAGCATACCTTATGGAGTTTGCCGGGGAGGGGGAAGTCTGATTCCTATCAATCTGCCCAGTTTCGGATAGCTCAGCCCGAAACCAAACCTTTAACATTCTGATGAAATAATGTAAATCTAAGAATAGAATTACATTACTCTCTTATACTTATGCTTTATTTAGCTTATTTCTTTTGGAAACTTCCCGAATTTCTTTTTACTTTGTTTCTCGTTGAACTTTAAGACTGTAGGAACTATGAATAAGAAAGAATTACGTAAAAAGAAAGAAGAGCAGCAAGCTAAAAAAGTGATGACCGTTATTGGTATATCTGCATTGATTCTTGTACTTATTATGCTGATAGCCTACTCATTCCTTGGAAATTAAAGAAAAAAATGTCTCAGGAAATTGAACGGAAATTCTTGGTGAGGGGAGAGTATAAGTTGCAAGCATACGCTCACAGCCGCATTACACAAGGCTATATTTGTAGTGCGCGGGGTCGCACGGTGAGGGTTCGTGTACGTGATGGGAAAGGTTATTTAACGATAAAAGGATCTTCTAATGCCTCCGGAACAAGTCGTTATGAATGGGAAAGGGAATTGCCTTTGGATGAAGCGGAAGAATTATTGAAACTTTGTGAGCTTGGCATCATTGACAAAACGCGCTATTTGGTACGGGCTGGGAATCATGTATTTGAAGTGGATGAGTTTTATGGAGAGAATGAAGGTTTGACTGTTGCCGAAGTTGAGCTTGCATCCGAAGATGAACCGTTTGAAAAACCTGATTTTATTGGAGCTGAGGTAACGGGAGATGTTCGCTACTACAATTCGCATTTGATGAAAGAACCTTTTACCCGTTGGAAAACTCCTGAATAAACATGGGTTTATACTGTACGATATTATTTACCTGATAAGATTTGGAAGAACTATACAACTATCTACCTAAGGAATTGGTAACCTTTGTATTGGTGACCTTATTCTCTTTATTAATTGGACTTTCCCAACGAAAGATCAGTCTGAAACATGAAGGAGAAACCACTCTTTTCGGGACAGATCGTACCTTTACCTTTATTGGCATTCTAGGCTATTTGCTTTACATGCTCGATCCTCTTGACTACCGTCTTTTTATGGGGGGAGGAGCCGTTCTCGGTGTGCTACTTGCGTTAAACTATTATGTCAAACAGTCTCAGTTCCATCTTTTCGGGCTGACTACCATTGTCATAGCCCTTATCACTTATTGCATTGCACCTATTGTGGCTACTCAACCTTCCTGGTTTTATATAATGGTAGTGGTTACGGTGCTATTGCTTACCGAACTGAAGCACACCTTTACAGAGTTGGCGCAGCGAATGAAGAATGACGAGATGATAACCCTTGCAAAGTTCTTGGCTATCAGTGGTATTATTTTGCCTATTCTACCCAATAAGGATCTTATTCCCGGGATTCCTTTGACTCCTTACACCATCTGGTTGGCTACGGTGGTTGTCTCCGGTATGTCTTATTTGTCCTACCTTTTAAAACGATATGTGTTCAAAAAATCGGGTATTTTGGTATCCGGTATTATTGGTGGATTATATAGCAGTACGGCTACAATATCGGTGCTGGCCCGTAAAAGTCGCAAAGCATCGGAGCAGGAAGCGACTGAATATGTGGCAGCCATGCTTCTTGCTATAAGTATGATGTTCCTTCGCTTTTTGCTGTTAATCGGCATTTTTAGCTTGCAAATATTATTGGTTATCTATCCTTACCTGCTTTTTATGTCGGCTGTATCTGCAGGAGTAGCCTGGTATTTCCATTCCAGACGTAAAAAGGCCGACGTATCTCCACAGGAAACGGAAGAAGATGATAGCAGTAATCCTTTAGAATTCAAAGTAGCTTTATTGTTCGCCGTTTTGTTTGTTGTATTCACTATTATAACTCATTATACGCTGGCTTATGCAGGAACCGGCGGTTTGAATGTTTTGTCGTTTGTTTCCGGATTTAGTGATATCACTCCGTTTATATTGAATTTATTGCAGGGTACCGGAGCCGCCGCACTTGTGATTACGGCTTGTTGTATGCAAGCTATTGTCAGTAATATGATTGTAAACATGGGTTATGCCTTATTCTTTTCAGGTCTGCATAGCCCTTTGAAGAAAAAAATATTGGTAGGCTTTGGTAGTGTGATAGGCATAAATATTTGCTTGTTATTCCTATTTTATCTTCTATAATTTGGCATAATCAGCCTTTACATCTTTTTTGTTCTTTTGTTAAATAGAGGCTGATACACAAATCATTCTATTTATTATCCTCATTTCACTTTTTTAACTACGATCTTGTCGTAGTATTGATGTACTACTTTATCTTTGTTGCTCTTATTGTGACAAAAACGGATGTATTTACGTCTTATATTAGAAAAACGTTGTTAATACTATACAAAACAAAACTTAAATGAAAATTAAAAGCTTCTTGCTGCTGGTAATGTTGTTATCTTCATTTCCGGGAGCAGCTCAAAATGTACCGGTGTCTTCTTTCCAGATTAAAGGTATAGTCTTGGATTCCTTGACCAAGGAAGGAGAGCCTTATGCTACAATTAAGGTGGTTAAGAAAAATAATCCAACTCAACCAGTGAAGATGTTTGTGACCAATCTGCAAGGTAAATTTAGTGAGAAAATTGCCGGTACCGGAGAATTTGTGATGACAATCACTTCTGTAGGAAGAGGGGCTATAGTAAAACCTTTTACAGTTAATACGGGTGACAAGACTATTGATGTAGGTACGTTGTATATTGTTGATGCTGCGCATGAATTGGGACAAGTTGAAGTCGTGGCTCAAAAACCTTTGGTGAAAGCTGATGTGGACAAGATAGAATATAATGTGCAGGATGATCCTGATTCGAAATCCAATTCGGTGCTTGAGATGCTACGCAAAGTGCCTCTGGTTACGGTAGACGGTGAGGACAATATAAAAGTCAACGGGAGTAGTAGCTTTAAGATATATGTTAACGGCAAGCCCAATAATATGATGAGTAATAATCCTACCGAAGTTTTGAAGAGTATGCCGGCAAACTCAATCAAGCATATAGAAGTGATTACAAATCCGGGTGCAAAGTATGATGCCGAGGGAGTCGGTGGAATTCTGAATATTGTAACCGTAGGAACAGGACTTGAAGGGTATACTGTTACTCTTAGTGGAAATGTAAGTAACCGTGGTGCCGGTGGGGGTGCTTTTGGAACGGTCAAAAAAGGAAAGCTGACGGTTAGCGGGAGGTATAACTATAATTATAATGATAACCCTGAGAGCTATTCCGGTGGAAACAGGCGTACGACAAATGTGACCAGTAATTCTTCCGATTTGGATTACGAAGGTAGTAGTAAAGGGCACGGTAGCTTCCAGTCCGGTAGTATGGAGGCTAGCTATGAAATAGATACCTTGAGTTTATTATCTGCTTCTTTCGGACTCTGGGGAGGAGGCAACAATAGCAATGGAGGTACAAATTACATGGCCAGTCAACCGGGACAAGGCGCTGAATTGTACCGCTATTCAATGAATAATAACAATAAATCTTCCTGGTATTCCATTGATGGGAGTGTAGACTACCAGCGTTCATTCAAAAGGGTGAAAGGCCGTATGTTGACGTTCTCATACAAAATAAATACAAGTCCGGAGAGTTCGGATGGCTATTCATACTATAGTGATGTGAACGGTACGACCGATTGGCAGGACTATCTCAACCGATTGCAGAACCAACATAATGACGGGTCACAGAATACAACGGAAAATACTTTTCAGCTCGATTATACGACTCCAATAGGAAAGTTGCATACCATTGAGACCGGTGCCAAATACATTTTACGCAGCAATACTTCGGAGAATGACCGTTATTTGCAGGATAATGCAGGAGGAAACTATACGTTTGATGAAGAACATAGTTCGCATTATAAACATTTAAACAATATTTTGGCTGGTTATTTCAGCTATTCCTTGAAGGTTAAGAAGTTTACCGGTAAAGCGGGTGTGCGCTATGAACATACCATGCAGGATGTGAAATACCTCTTGGGACGTGGTACGGATTTTAAGAAAAATCTCGATGATATTGTTCCTTCGGTATCTATGGGTTGGAAACTCACCGATATGTCGAATATTCGTTTGAGCTATGATATGCGTATTTATCGTCCCGGAATATGGTATTTAAACCCTTATCTGGATGATAGCAATCCTTCCAACATCAGCCAGGGTAATTCCAAACTCAATACTGAAAAAAATCATTCTTTCGGTTTGAGTTATAGTAATTTTACTCAAAAGCTTAGTGTGAACCTATCGCTGCGATATTCGTTTACCAATAATAGTATCGAGCAAATTTCAACGATGATGCCGGATACTGAAATCCCGGGGCTTAGTGAGCCAACCGGTAAAGAAGTGCTTTATTCAACTTACCAGAATATAGGCAAATCCAAGTATGCTAACTTAAATGGATATATCAACTGGAATGTAACTTCTTCAACCCGTATCTACACCAATTTTTATGGAAGTTATTCTTATATGAAAGGGGCTAACGGATTGAAAAACGATGGATGGAGCTTATTTTCTTATGGAGGTGCGCAACAGACTCTGCCAAAGGACTGGCGTATAAGTTTAAATATATACGGACAAACTCCCTGGATTATGTTGCAAGGTCGTGGAAGCAGTTTCTTCGATTATAGTCTGAGTGTAAATAAATCATTTATCGACAAGCGGCTTACCCTTTCCGCATTTGCCGGAAATTTCTTTAAGAAATATATGCATAACACTTCTACCTTGGAAGGTACCGGATTTACGCAAGAGAATTGGAATAAGTTCTCACGTCAGCGTTTCGGCATTAGCGTAAGCTATCGTCTCGGAGAGCTGAAAGCGAGTGTGAAGAAAGCTGAGCGTTCCATTAGTAATGATGATGTAAAAAGTAGCGGTGGCGAAACCGGTGGCGGTGGACAGGAATAGTCTTCTTTGTTGCGAAAAACATGTTTTTGTAGTAGAATACAAATATAAAGAGATTATGCGCGGAATAATTTATTTTTCATTGATTGTTTTTATGTTACAATTTGTCGGATGTGATTTTAAAAAGAGTGGAACGGATTCACAGGTCGGATTGAATACCGTTCGGACCGGATTAGACTCATTGTTTTCCGGCCTTTTTAAATCGGATGAGCCCGGTGCCGCCGTGTTGGTAGTACGGGGGGATTCTATTGTTTACGATCATGGATTCGGATTGGCGCGTCTGGATACGGTTGCTCCGATTACGAGTCATACCATGTTCAACATTTGTTCCGTATCCAAGCAGTTTTCGGCAATGGCTTTGTTTATTCTTGCCGAACAGGGCAAGCTTTCACTGGACGATCCGGTGAAGAAGTATTTTCCCAATTTCAAGGCCGACTTCTTTAATCGCATAACCTTGCGTCATTTACTGTCGCATACTTCCGGTTTACCGGATGCACGTCCGCGGACAGAGACCGAATGGAAACGTTATACGGCTCATACAAAGACTAAATTTAAAAATGTGGAAGACTTCAAACGCTTTTGTGAGGAAGATGAATCTTGCCGCTTTTTTGAGACTTTAGACTCCTTGGCTTTTGAGCCCGGTACGAAGTATGAATATCAAAATCCAACTTTCCAGTTGATGTTGATGATTGTGGAGAAAGTGACCGGGGAAAAGTTTGACGATTGGATGAGGCAGCATATCTTTTTACCCGCCGGAATGAACGAAACAACTTACTTCGAGCCGGATAAGTATATTCCCCGAATGGCACATGGTTATATCCCGGCAAAAGGTGCTCCGACAGGATACTTTCGTTCGGGCGACGGTAAGTGGGAAGAATGTGATTACGGTGAGACTTCGTTCTTCGGGACAAAGGCTGATGGTGGAATTTATACTACTCCTTTGGAATTTGTGAAGTGGGATAAAGCATTATATAGTGATAAACTGATCTCTGCTGCTATGCGTAAAGAAGCCCATACCGGTAAAATTACCACTGACATTCCGTATACAGATTACGGCTATGGCTGGTTTATTGAACACCGACCGGATCGCCCCCGGAAGATTTATCATACCGGAGATAACGGCGGATTTTACATTTTTGAAGGACGCTTCCCCGATAAAGACCTTTTTTATCTTATTTTCGCCAATCGGCCCGATTGGGATAGGGATGCCACGGTGGAGAAAGTAGACCGAATCTTAGAGAAAGCCGGGTGGTTGGAATAACGCTGCTGTTTTTTTATTCTGTATAAGCCGGTCAGTTTGCTAAACTGATATTGTGACAAATACTTTACAGAGAAAGCCTTTTTGAAGATTGCTTTTCGGAGTGATGTAAATTCAGTCGTGACTTAAACCTAATTCAGTCGTATATCTACTCCCCCCTCCAGAAGGTATTTTGGATGGGGTTAAAATCTGATGAATCACGCTTGTGGATGGTTAAAGTGTAATTTTGAAAATAGTTTATATATCGTAAGTGTGTAAAAGTGTGCTTATATAATGTTTATTAATTCATTTGTTGATGATCTCGATAATAGTTCTTTTTCTGAGGAATTCTTATCCGAACCGCTTGTTAGTTGAATCCGAGTTTGCCGAGTCCTTCCTTCACGTCCGGGTGACTCATAAAAAGTTTCCAAAGTAATCCTGTACGGTAATTCTCAATCATTACCGCTATTGGTCCCTGATCAATGGCAAGGTAACGTTGTGGATACCAGTTTGCCGTTTCACTGAACGCGTCATAAAAGCCATAAGGACCGAATACCCTGTCTCTCATGTCATCATATAAGTGGCGCATGACTTGCATAGAGAATTCCGGTGTATAGATGATAGACGACAGTGCTGCTGTAGGAGAAATAACTCCGAGGTCGTCCTGTTCATTTGGAGCATGAGCGGCATAGCCGTTTACCGAGTAACTGGCTGTTAAACCCCAGGAATCAGCGCCATAACCTTTGTAACTTTTGGGATTGCGGATGCAATAGGCGCGGTTGACTAGCGTCAGATTTTGCATCTCATTGAAGTAATTACTACAATACTTGTCGGACAAACCTGTAGGATTTAATCCAAGAAAAGAATAATGTGCCCAAAAGAGAGGACCTGCCTCAGTACCCTGATAACGCAGACTTAAATCTGTTCCTTCCACTTTGTGAGGACTAACAATTGCTCCGTTCTCTGCCCAACCTTCGTGATAGACTTCCGAGGGAATGCCGTGCGTAGGTGAAGCAGCTGCCAGTACGTACATGATCAGGCACTCATTATATCCATGTACCGGAAAGTTCATCTCCCATCCATATTCGGGACTCCAATGCCAATATAAAACATTTTGCCCGTCTTTGCGATACCAGTCCCATTCTACTTCCCGCCATAGTTTGTCAATGCGCTCTGCCACTGCTTTTTCCCGGGAAGAACCGTTGGTATAGTATTGGTGTACGGCAAGAAGCCCCTGCATCAGAAAGGCTGTTTCCACCAGGTCTCCTCCGTTATCTTTCGTACCGAAAGGTTTTACTTTCCCGGTGTTTCCATACATCCAATGGGGGTATGCGCCATGAAAACGATCGGCTTTTTCTAGAAATGAAACGATGCGCTCCATTCGTTCCAAACCTTCTGCACGAGTGACATAACCCCGATCTATCCCTGCGAGTATAGCCATAATACCAAACCCGCTTCCTCCGGTTGTAACGACATTCTGATCATTTTCCGGATATACTCCATCTATATGGATGCGTTCACAAGCAAGCCCGCTGTTAGGCTCGGCGCCTTTCCAGAAGTATTCAAAAGTGCTCTTTTGTACGATGTCCAGCAATGCATCATCTGTGAGTTGTGACCCATCATCTGGCAGTTGTGACGATCCGCCTGTCTTTGCCTGCGTGCAACTTGCACTTAATAAGAGCAGGTATATAACGGGGAAATATAGTTTGAGAATTTTCATGGTTGAATCTATTTTGTCTATTAAATGTTCGCTCCGCATTGCTTACTGCAAGACCAGTCTCGCTGTTTTAACATCCCGACTGTTTGTTCCTATCATGATATCAAAATCTCCCGGTTCGGCTACATAATTCAGGTTATAATCATAGAAGCGAAGCAGGTCCGACGTGATCGTGAAAGTCACTTTGCGGCTATCTCCTGCACGGAGAACTATTTTCTCAAAGCCTTTGAGTTCTTTTACCGGGCGGGTAATACTTCCTACGAGGTCATGGATGTAGAGTTGTACCACTTCCGCACCGTCATGTTTTCCTGTATTCGTTACGGTTACACTGGCTGTCACATTTCCCTTCATACTCATTTTATCGGCACTCAGTGTGATATCGCTGTAAGAGAACTTCGTGTAAGATAATCCATAGCCGAAAGGATACAGAGGATCGTTACTAATATCAAGATAGTTGCTACGGAACTTCTCAAACCATTTCCCTTCCGCGAGAGGGCGTCCGGTATTTTTATGTGCATAATAAAGCGGGATTTGACCGATGTTTTGAGGAAATGTCATGGTTAATTTTCCGCTTGGGTTTACATCACCGAATAGTACGTCGCTAATCGCATAGGCTGCTTCACTCCCTCCAAACCATACATTAAGTATAGCAGGTACATGAGCTTGTTCCCAACTCAGAGTCATTGGTCTTCCTGCAAATAAAGTCAATACTACAGGCTTACCGGTTTTGAGGAGAGCTTCTAACAGGGCCCGTTGTACATCCGGCAGGTCGAGGTTGCTACGGCTACTGCTTTCACCGCTCATTTCGGATGATTCTCCTAATGCAGCCACAATAACGTCTGCGTTCGCTGCAACTTTTAATGCTTCATTCAATAAATCCTGATCAGTGCGGTTGTCGCGGTGTAATGAACGTCCGAACATGGTAGCCCGTTCTTCATAAGCCGAGTCACCGATAAGATTACTGCCTTTGGCATAAAGGATCTTAACTTTTCCGGCTGTAACCTCTTTCAGACCTTCCACTAATGAAGGGTATCTTTCCGATATGGCAGCCACACTCCATGTTCCGGGCATATTGCTTTTAGTATCAGCTAAGGGACCGATAACAGCAACCGTACCTTTTTTCTGAAGGGGGAGGACAGGAGTTGTTTCTCCGCTTGCCGGTTCATTCTTCAGTAGGACAAAACTTTCCGAAGCCACTTTCCGGGCAAAATCACGATTCTCTTTGGTAAAGATATCGCGGGCCGGGCGCTTCAAATCACAATACTTGTATGGGTTTTCAAACAATCCCAATTTATATTTTGCCTCAAGAATACGGCGACATGCCGTATCTATCGTTTCCAGACTGACTTTTCCTTGTTCAAGTGATTTTTTAAGTGTACCGATGAATCCGTCGCTTACCATGTCCATGTCAATACCGGCATTGAGCGCACGGGCTGAAACCGTCTGTAAATCGCCGATACCATGTTGTACCATTTCCGACATACCGGTAAAATCGGTCACAACAAAACCATTAAATTTCCATTGATCGCGGAGTACATCCGTCATCAACCACTTATTTGCCGTCGCCGGTATGCCATCCACTTCATTGAATGAAGCCATTACACTACCAACCCCTGCTTCTACTGCTGCCTGATAGGGGTACATATAATCATTAAACATCCGGTTCCGGCTCATGTCAACGGTATTGTAATCACGTCCGGCTTCCACTGCTCCATACAGTGCGTAGTGTTTTACGCAAGCCATGATCTGGTCGTTACGTTTCAACTGTTCGGACTTGTCCGTTCCTTGATATCCCCTGACCATCGCTTTAGCTATTGCTCCTCCGAGGAAAGGATCTTCTCCATTGCCTTCAGAGACACGTCCCCAGCGAGGATCACGACTGATATCCACCATAGGGCTAAAAGTCCATGAAATGCCATCGGCGCTTGCCTCCTTAGCTGCAATACGCGCCGATTGTTCAATGGCGGCCATGTCCCATGTACAGGATAGCCCCAGTGGAATGGGGAATACCGTTTCATAACCATGCACCACATCCATCCCAAATATTAAGGGAATGCCCAAGCGAGAATTTTCCACTGCTAGTTTCTGTACATCGCGAATGCGGTCTACCCCTTTCAGATTGAACAAGCCTCCTACCAGACCCTTTTCTATTTTCTTTGCGACATCACTGCTCTTGGCCTGTCCGGTGGTAATCTCTCCCGATACGGGGAGATTCAGCTGACCGATTTTCTCCTCCAGGGTCATTTTTTTCATAAGCCCGTCGATGAAACGATCCATATCCCGGGGTGATTTTTGTGCTTGTGCAGCAACGGTACTTATCAGGGCGGTCGCCAGTAGCAGGCCGGTTTTTTTGAAGATATTCTTCATATTGTCAGATGTTATGCTTATTATTGTTAGTTTTATTGTGGATTAATATTTTAATATTTTGCAAAAGGCGGAACGACCATTTTCATTCAAGGCTTCGATCGTGAAATAATAGTCCGTATTTCTATCCAAACCGCGAAAATCATATTCTGTCTGCCCCATTACTGTAATGGCATTGTACATTTTGTCCGGAGCCGTGCCGTAATAAATGTTATAGCCATAAGAACCTACATTGGGCTTCCATGAAATGAGAGCATTGCGACGGTCCTTCTTATCGCGGTTGACAGTCAGCCCCTTTACCATTTGCGGAACCTCACCGTCACCGTTTCCGAATACACGGAAATCCGATAAAGCAACATTCCCTGTAGGGATATGTATGTTCTCATATTTCAGATAGCGGGTGCGTAGCGGTTCATTAAGCTCTATATAGTCATGGGGACAATCCTTGTCGCCGTCGCTCTTGTCTATAATCAGTGTCCAATTCTGCCCGTCTCCGGAAGCATATATACGGTATTGGTGATAGATGTCCATTGCACGGTTATGTTGCATAGCCTTATGGTCGTAGAAATTCAGCTGTATGGCACGAACGGTTTTAACGGCATCCAAATCCATCTTAATCCATTCTCCGGGATTGCCTGACCGGGCAGCCCAGTAAGTACGCATATTCTCGTCCGTCAGGTTGGAGGCCATATAGATGCTATCCGTCGATGATACTTCCACTGGCTTCCGATAAGACAGCAACATCCATCCGGTGAAGCGTTCCGCTGGGTTCTTTATATCCAGAGGTTCCGCCCAATTGGGATAATCACCGAAAGCAGTGGATGAATACATGACACCGTCTTTGTCGAACGCGACCGGGTACAATCCGATACGGCGTTCAAATTTATACTTTAGTGAAAGCATACAAGTGGCTACGTGCCAATAATTTCCTTTCACGTCGCAAAATGTTCCGCCATGACCGGAACCTTGTACATATCCTCCCGGTTTATAGCACATGGGATTATGCTTCTGATAGACAAACGGCCCTAACGGGGAATCCGAAACATATACTCCATCCGCATATACTTTGAATTCAGTACCCGGAGCACCATATTGAAAATAATATTTGTTATCGTGCTTGGTCATATAAGCTCCTTCTGTAAAGGGACGAAGTGTCACTTCATCATCGTTGTTCATTCCGAAACGTTCCCAGCCATGTTCTTCGGGACGAAGCATCATGACGTCATAAATCTTGCTGATTGGATAAAAATCATTCCGATCCAGTTCTACGGCTTTCAACGGGTATTCATTACTGGAACCGTAATATAGATATAGTTTGCCATCGTCATCTAAGAATAAGCAAGGATCCCACGAAGGGAGTACATTCTTTTCTATAGCACGTTTGAAACGCCCCGCTTTGGGATGTGTACTATACCATACAGCCAAGCCTTCGTAGGTGGAACCGGTATAGAACAAGGTGTCGCCGCTCGCATAAGCCGCCGGTGCACATAGGTCATCATCCGTAGGCTTACGTTGGAAGCCGGCAGATACAAATTCCCAGTCAGCCAGATTCTTGGAATAATGGAAGCCACCTTGGTTGGTGGAGAACAAAAAATATTCCCCTTTGTATTCCAGTGCCATAGGGTCGGCGGCTGAACGGAATGAACCGTTAGGGCGTACATTATTATTATAAGGCTCGAAGTTGTAACTGATGTTCATCGGATTGCAGTAAGTACGCGATACGGGAGCTTGTGGATTATACCATCGTGTAATTTGAGCAGGTTGGCGTATCAAAGCTTTATGCACCTCATCCTCCATGGTTACATCAATGTTATTCTCGCTTAATTCCAATATTCTGTTGACAATCTTTTTACCCGGATAGTAAACATATAGATGCACATCATTGTCTGCTCCTTTAATGGCAAAGCTGCCATCATGAGCTGTTGTGCTGTGCATGGGGCTTGCAAAGAACATAACGGTAGCTCCTTCAAGAGACTGGTTGTGCTCATCCGATACATGCCCTTTCACGATACGTTCGTGAGTAACCGGAATATAGTAATCGCTAACTTGTCCTTTCACCACTTTGATAGAGTCTTCAAGATTAAGAGTAGCATTTGCCACCAAGGTGACAAATGCTATTCCACAACTGATTACAATCTTTTTTACCATAGAAAAAATAATATACTGATAGATCAATCCATCGGGTCAAGTTTCAAGTCGGGAAGGTCATCAAGTTGCGAGGACGGTATGGGCCAGTAAGTTTTAGCTTCTGTCCAACCTTTTGCACCAAGTACACTGGCGGCTTCCCCCGTACGAATCAAGTCAACATAACGGTCACACCATTCGCTGCAAAGTTCCATACGGCGTTCGTCCATTACGTCGTCCAGAGTGACCCCCGTTTTGGTAGACATTTTAGCTCGTTCACGAACTAAGTTATAACCGGTGTCGCCACTCTTTCCCAAACGGATTTTTGCTTCGGAGTTCATCAGTAGAACTTCTGCATAGCGCAGGATGCGTACGTTATTGTTCTGGCCATAAGTGGTGCGGCCTTCAGTCATTTGGTCATAAGGGAGATAATCCTTACCGTTCCAGCAGTCGGTTGAAGTACCTTGTGCATTGCTTACAATCCAGCCCTCGGGGGTAGTGCTTCCCGCTTTCAGGAAGGAAGTCCGGGCACGTACCGTCTCCCCTCTATTTTCCGCCCAGGTAACGAAACTCGATTCATAGCCGACAAATCCCCATCCACCGAATGACGTTCCTGTTGTGGGATTTGTCAAAGAGAATGGACCTGCAAAATTGAACCATTGGTCAACTCCAACATAGTCTCCCGAACCATTGCCGAAATCGGTAACTTGACATTCGAACAGAGACTCGTCACAAAGCTTTCCCGGAATTTTGAAAAGATTGTAGTAATCGGAGTAAAGTGAAAAGTTCCCATTGTTAATAATGTCATCGGTCAGTGTCTCAACCTGATTATAGTCACCTTTCAGAAGATAGACTTTGGCGGCCATCATTTCGGCGGTAAATGCACTTACGGCACCATTATGTGTCATTTGGTTCGGGCGTAAACGCGGCAATTTGTCCATAGCGTAAGCCAAGTCTTCCAACATGTAGTTGTATACGGATTCTACTTTGGAACGGCGAAAATCGGTTTGTTTGTTGTCACGATAGATTACAACCGGACCGAAGTTTGTCACTAATTGATAGTAAGCCCATGCACGGATGGTGCGTACTTCACCGCAATAACTCTCGTAGTTGTTATAAGCATCTGTTCCCTGGGTCAGGTTTGCGGCATAACCGTCAAGGGATTCCAGTGCTGAATTTGAGGTACGGATAATTTCATAAAACGTAATCCATACATTGTTGAGTGCCCAGAATGAATTTGTATAATTGAAATTGCGTCCGAAATCGACAGCTCCTCCTTGGTCGTCTGTACGTCCTGACCACACGTCGCCATCGCGGGTAAACATTAGAAGTTTGTTTGCCCAATGCATACCCGAGGTGCGTAGTTGCGCATAAACACCGACAACGGGCTGATACATATTTTCAGTCTTAGTGAAATCAACGCTTTCTTCCGCCAGCTTATTTTCCGGATCGATATCGATGAAATCCGAACAAGCGGTAGTACCTCCCAACGCCATAATTGCGGGAAGAATATATGCTAATGTTTTCTTTAGAAATTTCATTGCTATAAGTTTTAAATGGTTTTTGATAGTTTAGAAATCAATTTGAACGCCGAACGTATAGGTTGCAGTCAAAGGATATACTTCCGTATCCCATCCTTCAGCATCCGACAATTCCGGTGTGAAGCTGTTGGCCTTGAATGTGGTGAATGGACGGTCGGCTGTCAACGAAAGGCGGATGCCCGGTAGTGTGTAGCTACCCAGTTTGATATTCTTGAACGAATAACCAAGCGCAATATTCTGAATGCGGAAATAATCCGAGCTTTCAACGAAATAAGATGCACTGTTACTGTCGGATACATTCCATGTTTTTAACAATGCTTTTGACGACGGATATTTATTGGTGGAACCTGCACCGGTCCAACGGTTTTCATACTGATCTTTGTCGAAGTTGTAGTTGGATGCAGCATAACGCAGTGCACGCTTTCTATTCCACAGTTCGCCTCCGGTCTGTCCGTAAGTCGTCACTGTGAAGTCCAGATTCTTGTAAGTAAATCCCAAATTGAGTCCATAAGTGACATCTGGAATATAAGAACCTAGAATTTGTTTGTCGTTACCGTCAATCACTTTGTCTTGATTAACATCTTCATATTTGAAGTCACCGGGCTCAAGACCATTTGCAACAGCAATTGGATCGGCCGCACATTCTTCCGGTGTTTGGTAGATTCCTACTACTTTGAAGCCATAGAACGAATTCATCTTCTCTCCGACTTTGTTTACCGTTTTGCCACCCTTGATAATAGTCATATTATCTTTCAGGCTCTTAACTTCATTATGGAGATACGAAAGATTGACTCCGATGTTATAGGCAAAATCTTTTCCGACTTTATCAGACCAGTTCAAGGACAAATCAACACCTGTATTTAAAATCTCACCATAGTTTCCTGCCAGTGTAGTATTCTGCATCGGGATTTTAGGAGAGATAACGGCGTTATCGGTAAGGCGATAATACCAGTCAATGTCGGCATTCAACCTGTTCTTTAATGTAGAGAAATTCACACCGATATTTGTTTCATTGACAACTTCCCAACCGAGCCAGCTGAAGTTGGATGAATTCGTATAACCGTCCAAAGCATTGTTCGTACCGAAGATACCTTGTACGTTGGTGACACTTGCAAAACCTGCACTGGCGGCAATCTTGTCGTTACCCAATTTACCCCAACTTGCACGAAGCTTCAAATAATCAAATACATGTTGGTCTTTCATGAACGGTTCTTGTGAAATTACCCATGCAGCGCCTATTGATGGGAAGTAACCCCATTTATCGTTGTATTTGGATGAACCGTCGGCACGGAAGGTGAACATCAACATATATTTGTCATCGTAATTGTAGTTTAAACGAGTGAAATAGGACAAACCGCGGTAACGGTAGCCATCGTCAGTCACCGTTGCACCGTCTTTATTGCCTAAGGAAATATATTTCCAGACATCACTGCCTTCGGGTACATTGGTTGCTGTCCCCGACAAATACTTATACTGCTCTTGCCGCATTGAAACACCAAGCATGCCTGTTAATGCATGCTTACCCCACTTGTCCGTATAGGTTGCCGTATTATCCCAGATCCATTTGTAGTAGTTGGTGTCGGACTTGGTCAGGCTGGTGACATTTGCCTGCTGATTAGCACTGACATAATAGGTTGGCGTAAAGTTTGTCCCGCGAATTAAAGAATAGTCATAGCTATAGCTTGAGCGTATATTCAACTTATTAGGAAGAATGTTCAACTGGGTATAGAAATTACTCAATACTTGATAAGAGTCGTTGCGATTATCATAATAAGTAGCTGTTGCTACCGGATTGTAGAAGTTGGTTGATAAACCCACTTGCTCGGGAGATGCAAATTTATCCGGAAATACGGATGAGCTGCGCGAGTCGTCATAAACCGGGATGATAGATGGAGTATTGAATGCATTTTGCCATGCTTTATTGTTCGGCAACTGTTGCTGTGAATTGCTGAATACACCGTTGAATCCGATTTTCAGCCAGCTCTTCGCATCAAAGTCCAAGGCGGCTCGGAAATTCAATCGGCGATAGTAGTTTTCAACATCCATGATACCATCTTGCGCCAGATAGCTTACCCCCGCAGAGTATGTTGCTTTCTCCGTACCGCCGGATACATTCAAACTGTGGTTAGTCATTACGGCGGTGCGCAAGAGTTGATCGTACCAATCCGTGTCGGCATTAAATGTAAGGGAATTGAGATCGCCTCCAAATGCGTCGATAGATTTCTCGAACATGTATTTATAAGTATCAGGGGCGGCTTCCATCAACATGGTTGCATATTCGTGGGAATTAGCCATCTTTAACAGGTTGGTCGCCTTCTGAATGCCTATGTAGCCATTGTAAGTGACTTTGGCATCTTGGTTGCGAACACCCTTCTTTGTCGTAATGATTACAACGCCATTAGCAGCACGTACACCATAAATAGCTGATGCAGACGCATCCTTCAGTATTGTCATATCCTGAATATCAGAATTGTTTAAAAAGTTGATGTTGTCGTAAAACATTCCATCTACTACATAAAGTGGAGAGGTATCGCCGAAGGATCCCATACCGCGGATGGTTACTTTCGGACCGTCGCCGGGAGTTCCCGAATTGATGATGTTGACGCCCGCTACCTTTCCTTGCAATGCTGCCATTGGTGATGAAGTAGGAACATTGACAAATTCCTTCTCTTTTACCACGTCGATGGGGGCGGTCAAGTCCTTAGCTTTTGCCGAACCATAACCAATTACGACAACTTCTTCCAGTTGCTGTGAATCTTCCTTTAGTGTTACATTAATGGCCGAACGTCCGCTTATCTTTACATCTTGTGACAACATACCTATATAGCTAAAGATGAGTGTCCCATTTTCAGGAACATCTTTTAGCGTATATTTGCCATCCATGTCGGTAATTACGCCGTTGGTAGTACCCTGTACGAGGACGGATGCGCCAATTAATGCTTCGCCCGACGTATCGGTTACGATACCTGTCACTGTTTTTGTTTGGGAAAATACCGGCACTGCTATCAGTAGCAGGCATGCCATTAAGCATAGATTCTTGAGCCTTAAGGCTTTTCTCTGAAGATGTGTTTCTTTCTTCATTGCATTAAATTTTTAGTGATAACTTCAAACCCTTTAATTTTTCAACCGATTCTGTACAGAACGTTAAAAATTAAACTGTGGGCAAATTTATAGATTGAATGCAATGCTGCTATAAAACGTACCTCACCACAAATACATATCCCATTTATTTAACAATCAGACTACTACTTTATTTCCTCTCAAAAAAAGGTATATACTTGAATATGAGTTGTATAATTAATCTATTTCTATAAAGAATTCGTTCAAGTCCTGAGCGGGTTGTAAGTCTAGTTTTTTACGTAAACGATATCGGTTATTTTCTATAGCCCGTATTGAAAGGTTCATGAGTGATGCTATGTCTTTAGTTTCCATGTTTAGCTTGAGGCAGGCACATAATCGCAAATCATTATTGGTCAGCTGAGGGTATAGCTCTTTCAGATGCTTGAAGAAATTGCGGTGCTTTTGTTCGAACTTGATAAGAAACATTTTCCAATCTTCTTCGGTATCAAGGTTGTTAGCAAGAAGAACATTGATTTTCTGATATAACGGCTGAAGACTTTTCTGTGTATTGCGTGAACAGATTTCATCCACAATATCTTTTAACTTCAATATCAGTTCGTTTTTATGTATAATGAATGAAGTTTGCGTGAATAGCTCGGCCTCCTTTTCTTCTATTTCAGTCTGTAGCTGTTCGTTTTGCATTCGCAGGTATGCCGCTTCTTGAGCTTTCAGCTGGCGTATATGTTTGATTTGCATGCGTTTTTTCATTACGTGGAAAGTAAGGTATAGCATGCCGGCAATAATAAATAAACAGGTGAAGAACCACCAGTATGTGCGGTACCATGGAGCCATGATCTCAAATTCCAGAACCGTTTCAGCCGAATAGTTCCCGAGCCCGTCTGTGGTGCGTAGATGTAGTCGGTAAGCACCTTGGGGAAGACGGGCATAAGAGACACTATTTCTTTGCTCGGGCCTACTCCAGCTATTATCCACATTCTCTAGCATGTATTCTACATATAAATTACCGGCAAATGCTGCATTTACCGAGAAACCGATCGTTACGGTATTGTTCTTATAAGGTATTCGTATGCTTTTACTTAAGTCGGCATAAGAATTATTACCCGTATGTATAAACTCCAGGTAGGGAGCCGTAAGTTGGGCGATTTGTTTCTGACTTTGGTGTGAGTTATGTAGAATAAATCCTGCATCCAAACAAATGAGGGATAAGGAATCATTCAGTACGGATATGTTCTCGTAAGCGGTAATTAATGATAGATTGTCGGCTTCCACTTTGTATGCTTCCTGTATACGGGACAGATAGCCGTCATATACGAATCGATAGACCGAAGAACTCGTGATAGCCCAATTCTCTTCGTTATTGATCGGTAGAATACGTTTTAGGTTTTTAATATCTTTAAAGCAGTTGTTTAAATGTGATTCCAGTTGGAGGTTATCGTTTGCTTCATTGTATACATAAAAATGATCATTGCCTAAAAAGACGATACGTTCGCCTACCTTCTGTATGGTGAGATGCTGTGGCAACTGTTTGTCTGTCTCGTTCCCATAATAAGTATAGTAGCGAAATGCATCTAATTCATCATTTAGCCGGCATTTGTATATACCCCGGCTGATGGTTTCCAGCCAGATATTTCCCAGATGGTCCATTTCTGCATTGTAAATGACATCTTTAATCTGGCGCATGGGAATCAGTTTCCCGGTTTCTTCATTAATAATGTGAAGCTCCTTGTAAGTTACCAGAATTAGCAACTTTTTGCCATTTATTGCTGTTTCGAAAATGCGGTATACTCCTGTGTCAATAGGATACGGGTGCTTTATAGTCAAATTGGGAAGAATCTCCAGCAATCCGTTGGTGTGTCCGCATAACAAGCGTCCGTCTATTTGTTGAAAAGACCAGACTTGCCCTTGTGTTCCCTCAATTAGTTTCAGAGAAGAGAACATATCGAAGTCATTGATTTTTTCCTGCGGGGTGTAATAAACCCCTTGATTCGTCCCGATCAACAAATTTCCATGCCAATATGTTGCGGCATATACAGCTCCGGTACCACTGTCTGTTGTACGGTAATAGCTCAACCCTGCCGTATAACGAATATAGGCCAGTCCCCGGTCCATCGCCGCCCAGATATTGTTCCGGCTATCTTCATACAAAGAAAGGATGGTATTATTCTGCAAGGAATTCAGAGAAGAAAAATGGTTGAGCACGTTTCCCTTCGTATCCACTTCGTAAATGCCATTGAGTTGGGTTCCAAGGTAGTAGCTTTTTCTTGCTGATGAAAAAATTCCGCAATTCAGTTCCTGTCCGCTTAGTCTGGAGGATAGCGCCAGGTTCCATGGAATGAATTGCTTTTGGTCATAGATATACATCTCACCGGTGGAAGTACCTATCAGATATTGATCTTTTCCGTATGGCAGAATAACACGGGCCAACTTACCTTTGAGCAATTCACTACCTTGTACTTTATGTAAGACTCCATCTCTTAGTTGGTAAAGTAGGCCGTACATTTCCTGAACCCAGTATTCATTTCTCACTTTTTGTAAAAGTAGAAATCCGTTTGGTGCACTAAGTTTTCGTAGACTGTGATGATCGTAGACATAGATGTGACTGAATGTCTGGAAATAGACCTTGTTCTTATCAATCCAAATTCTCCAGAAACTTTGACTGTCGAGCTGTTTTTTGTCTGCAAGCAGATTAGTTAATGAGGTATATTTTAATCTTCCCGACTGATCCCTATCCCATCTTCCGAGCTCGGCTGAGCCACCGGTATAAATTGTCTGATGAGATTGGACGGCAATAGCCCGTACGATGACGGAATTTGGCATGGTATATAGTTTCCATTCCATACCGTCCGACTCCAATAGACCAATATCGTTGCCAAAGTACATGATGCCTTTCTCATCTTCTCCTATAGACCAGTTTTTGTTTGCGGCGTGATATTTATCACGGGCAAAGTTAATGACATAAGGTTTCTGATTGGCATGAATGGTTTCAAACAGAAATAGAAATATGTAAAGAAATAATGCTTTAATTTTACGACAGTCCATAATTCGCTTTAGAATGTTTTCACAATTATATCTTAAGTTAACGGCTACCTGATAAGCAATGTTTGGTGTGATTGGAGGTTATTTCCTTGGTTAGGAAAGCAAAGTTATTGTTTTTTCTCATTTAGCCGAATATTTTGCAAGCAAATTCTGCTTTTGCTTTGTTATATACAAGAAAACATCGAAATATTGAAGAGTAAAATTAATAAAAACACTTATGCAGAATCTGATTACAAAAACAGTGAATTTGAGAGGAGGAACACCTGAAAGTAAGAAAGCGGAAATCCGCAAGTATTTTCTAAAAACGTGGGAGATAGATGAAAAACTCTATACACAGTTGTCTGATGATGAGACCTTTTACCTTAGAGGAGATCTATTGCGCCATGTCATATTGTTCTATCTCGGGCATACCGCAGTGTTCTTTATTAATAAGCTCTTTCTTGCTAAAATTATTGATTGTCGCGTAAATCCCGTCTTTGAGTCTATTTTTGCTATTGGAGTGGATGAGATGAGTTGGGATGATTTGAATGAACGTCACTATAATTGGCCGTCAGTGTCAGATGTACGGAAGTATCGAGATACAGTAAAAGAAATAATTCTTGATGTAATAGATCGAACTCCGCTTGTCCTGCCTATTGACTGGAAATCTCCTTTCTGGATCATAATGATGGGTATTGAGCATGAACGTATCCATTTGGAGACTTCCTCAGTTTTGATTCGCCAATTACCTTTGGACAAAGTAAGAAGTGGACGTTTTGGAGAAATATGCATGGAGCGGGGAGAGGCTCCTTCTAATGACTTTGCTACTGTATCAGGTGCAGAAATGAGAATGGGGAAACCATTAGATCATCCTTATTATGGTTGGGACAATGAATATGGTAGCCATACGGAAAGAGTGGAAGACTTTCGTGCCGGACGTATGCTAGTATCCAATGGAGAGTTTCTGAGTTTCGTGAATGATGGGGGGTATAATAACAAGATTTATTGGACCGAAGAAGGATGGAAATGGCGTAGCTTTAAACAAGCTCAAATGCCTCTCTTTTGGCGGAAAAATGTGGAAGGTTATCTGTTGCGACTTGTAGCTGAAGAAGTTCCCATGCCTTGGAACTGGCCTGTTGAGGTAAACTACCTCGAAGCAAAGGCATATTGTAACTGGTTGTCAGCAAAAGAAAACAAAACATATCGCTTACCTACGGAAGCGGAATGGTATCGCTTAGTCGAGGTCTCTGGCATTCATGATATGGCAGAGTGGGAGAAGGCTCCCGGAAATATAAACTTAGAACATTATGCTTCGCCTTGTCCCGTGAATAAGTTTAGAAATGGAGATTTTTATGATGTGATAGGTAATGTTTGGCAATGGACTGAGACTCCGATAACCGGCTTTTCCGGTTTTCATGTTCATCCTATGTATGACGATTTTTCCACTCCGACATTCGATGGTAAGCACAATCTGATAAAGGGAGGCTCATGGATCTCTACTGGGAATGAAGCTACTTTACATGCCCGTTATGCTTTCCGGCGTCATTTCTATCAACATGCTGGTTTTCGTGTAGTGGAATCGAGTACTCCTTTGGTTCTTGAAAATAATGAATATGAAACAGATCCTGAAGTGGCTAATTCCTGTGAAAACAGTTGGGGTGATACTCTTGATGCGAAGGAGAACTTTCATAAAAGGTTGGCTAGTCATATAATTGATTTTAGAAAAGGCTGTATAAAAGAAGATGCTGAATCCGAGCGAACCACAAGAGTGCTCGATCTAAATGCTGATACAGGTCGTTTAGCTTTTGAACTCGCTCCTTATGTCGATGAGATTACTGCGATAGATTTCTCCGCACGTTTTATAAGGATGCCTATCCAATTACAGGAGAAAGGATTTATGCGATATGTCATCAAAGATGAGAATGATTTGGTCCTTTACCGGGAACTGGTTCTTGCGGAGGCAGGCTTAGGAGCGGGTAAAGAGAAGATCCTTTTCATGCAAGATAATGCAAATAACTTAAAACCCATATATACAGGTTATGATCTTATTATTGCACCCAATCTGCTTGAAGAGCTTGCAAATCCGGTTGTATTCCTTCAACAAATCCATGAACGACTGAATTCAGGAGGCACTTTGATATTAGCCTCTACTTATGATTGGGATATGAATGCTATAAACCAAGAAAATCGTCCAGGTGGTTTTAAACGGGATGGTGAACCGGTGACTTCTTTTGAAGGTGTTAAGACTATCTTGGATAAAAATTTTATATTGGATAGAGCTCCGATTGATCTGCCCTATATACTTCGTAAGAATTCACGGTCATTTGAAACCCGTTTATCGGAAGTGACGGTGTGGCACAAACGTTGATAAATCTATAGAAATTTGAATCTATAATATTAAAGCCGTTTTAGCTCAGGCATTTGAAACTAAAACGGCTTTATTGGTAAGATAGAGTAACCGGATATATTACGAAGTTCTCCGGTCTTATTGATGGGCTTTCAGTGTTAGTGAGTGCAGACCTGCTTTTAGCTGTATCTCTTTATCACCTTTTATATTCTCAGGTAAATAAAGTGTAGCGTTACTATTAGCCGGTATGTTGATGGTATAAGAAAGCGTGTTCTTCTTTTTCCATTCCCATTTGGAAGTGATTTTTCCGTATGGTGATTCGTGAGTGCTTTCAAAGTGCTTTAGTTCTTTCACGAAGTTAGGACGCAGAATAATGTGTTTGAAGCCCGGTGCATCAGGATCCGGGAAGATACCTCCCAGTCCCTTGAAGAACCATCCGCCAATTTCACCGAACATCATATGATTGTTGGAAATATCACGCTCAGCTTTTAAGTCCCAATTCTCCAATAATGTAGTTGCTCCATTTACAATCCACCAACCCCATGAAGGATAAGTATCTTGTGCGGCAACTTTGTAGGCGGCATCCGGGTATCCATTTTTACTTAACGCATTTAAAATGGCTTTGGCTCCCAAGACTCCTACATCAAGGTGGAAATTAGTCTCTTCGACTTTATGATAGAGATTCTTAGCAACAATGGGGATCATGTCTTCCGGTACGATTTGCCATTGGAGAGCTACACTCAACTCTGTTTGCGAGCCGCCGGCATAGATACCTGTTTTACGGTCGAGATATTTGTCGTTGATTGCGTTCTTGATCTCTTCCGCTAATTTGGTATAATATTCAAAGTCGTCATTCTTCTTAAGCAACTTTGCAGCTTCTGCCAAAATTTTAGCGTCTACATAAAAATAGACTGATGAAGTGAATTCTTTATTCGAATGTGTCTTCACCGGAACCCAGTCGCCGCGACCCCAGCTTGTTAAGTGGTTGACACTGGTTCGATCCACATAGTTGACGTATCTTTTGATATTGTCATAGCAATCGTACAACAACTTGCTATCTCCGTAGAATAGATAAATATTCCAGGGGATGATTGCAATTGTGCTGGTCCAGTCCAATCCGTTATCCGTACCGTATCCCCATCCTCCGGTCGGTATGATATCGGGCAGAACACCATTAGGTTGTTGTTCGTCGCGATGGTCGGCAAGCCATTTCTCGTATACGGTAATGCCATCGTAATTATATAACGCTGTTTCTATGGCAAAATGACCGTCACCTGTCCAACCATTTTTCTCACGTTGCGGACAGTCCGTAGGGTATCCCATCAAGTTCGACAAGTATGCATTGTTGGTAGCTTGCCACAACTTATTAATTAGTTCGCTTGACGTCTTTATATCTCCCAAAGGCTTTACATCACTGTGCATGAAATAAGCAACGATACTGTTTTGTGTCAGTTCGATGGGCTCACTGCTTGTGACTTCTACATAGCGGAATCCTTTGTAGTTAAACTTTGCCATGAACTCATCTTCACCCTTCCCGCTTAAAATAATAATATCTGTTTGGAAAGGATCTTTTTCTTTGTCGCCTCTGTAATAGACATCAATATTGGACATATCCAGACACCCATTTTCATAAAGGCGCTCGCCATGCTTTATTCTGACTTCCGTACCTTCTTTGCCTGCCACCTTTATTTGCGTTACTCCCGACATATTCTGTCCGAAATCGAATACATAAGTTTTTTCGTCGATTTTGTCTATAGATTTTGCCGGAACTTTTAAAACATTACGGATCGGGCAAATTTGTTGGGCTGTTATATTACCTGAAGGTGCCGAACGATAATTGACTCCTTGCCATCCGGAGTCATCAAAGTTCACGGTATTCCATCCTTTTTTTTCCAATCGTGCATCATAGTGTTCCCCTGTGTAAATGCTATTAAAGGTTATCGGACTGTCAGCTTTCCGCCAACTTAAATCAGTCGGGATGGTTTCTATGCTTCCATCTGTATAGGTGATACGCAGATCCATACAGAAGGTAGGACGATTTCGCCATGGTGCGCGGTGGAAATCCCAAACTGCCATCGATTGGTGATTATACCATCCATTGCCGAGCAATACTCCTATCGCATTATCTCCTGTTTGCAGTTGCTTTGTCACGTCGTAGGTCACATAAAGATTGCGCCTGTCAAAGCGTGTATACATCGGGTCAAGACGATGGTTCCCTATTTTCTCCCCATTGATGTATAGTTCGTAAAGTCCGGCAACAGCAATATAAGCTCGTGCCGCTAATATGGTTTTCCCGGCAGAGAACTTTTTACGGAAGTATGAAGCCGGCTGATAGTTTATGTCTCTACCGTCGCCTATCCATGAACCTTGCCAATTGCCGACGTTCATCATACCCGTTTCAAAAGAAGTTATAGGTGATGAAATACTTTTGTTATTCATGTCCCATACCATAACCTTCCAATAATACTTTGTAAAAGGAGATAATTTGGCTCCATTATAGGATGCAAGCATATTGTCTGAGTTAATCCGTTTGGTGTCCCAATTATTTCCTTGCTCGCGGACAACGTTTAGTGAGTCGGTATCTACGATTATGCGAAATGCCGTTTGTGTGGCTCCTTGTCGGCTGTCATCCATTCTCCATGAAAGACGTGGGGAAGGGGTATCAATTCCGATAGGATTTTCCAAGTGATCAGTCTTTAAGTCCGTGATACTAACGTTTTGTCCACTTAGGCTAAGTGTACATGTAAATAGTGATAGCAAAACAATTAATGTCGGTTTTTTCATTTTTACGAAGGTTTTGGGAAAAAAGCTATAATTTAATGTGGATGAATATAGTATTGAAGACTTTTCTTAATTTGCTGAGCAATTGATGATAATTTCATCCTTTACAGGTATAATCCTAAATATGAAATTTGAATTATTTCCTTTCTCTATATCCCCTTTTGGGCATACTATTCTGTAATTGAACTTTTTGAATTCAGCGTCTATATATCCTTTTTCATATTTCCTGTATGGGAGCCTGTCGATTCTTTCTTTAGGTATATCTAATTCCAACATCCATTTGGAGTCTTTTTTCATATTTTTTTCGCATGCTATTTTTATAGACTTTTCATGAAATTCGATGATAAAAACACTTCCACTCTCATCTTTTGACCGGACTTTTAGAATGCTATTCGAAATCTCGTGAATATTCGGGCTCAATAATGCAATATCTTTTTTCCTTCCGTCCTGATTGAGTTCTATCAGCCTCAATCCGATTTTCTTTTCAGGAGTGCTCCAATGGAATCGGTCAACTACGGGTAGTGTGTAATAAGAGAAACTGTTCCCACGTCCCGGATTTCTTAAATACTCATCTTCTAATTTCTCATTAAAAAAATGGATATCTCTAAAATAAACGCTATTATTCTCCCAAAATAGATTTGATCGGTAGTACCGGCTGTTGTACCATACCGATTTATTGTTTTTATTATTGATGTCAACCAAAGTGGTGATTGCAGTCGATGGGGTGTGAGGAAATTGTCTTTTAAACCATCTTCCCGATTCTTCCAATGTCTCAATTCTTATTTTCCGTGCAGTTCTTAGCGAATCAAAAATTGAAAATTGCATTTCCAAACCTTCCTTCATATTATCCCAAGTAAATGAATTTTCCTGTCCTGCTTGTGCATAATTAAAGGCTAGACAAGGTTCATCCACAATCGACTTAAGGAAATATTCAACCCATTTGCGGCTTTTCCCCGAATCACGGTAGACCGGTTCAAGCGATATGACTCCTTGATAATTGTTTCCTACTCCGGTCTCGTATTGATACATTGGGTCGCTACCGAGCATACGGAAAATAGGAACAGGAATCTGGCCTTTTTCTGTTTGAGCGGGCATATATGCGTTTCTTTTACTTGGATAGTACGCCTGATTCCAATAGCCGCCCCATAATGTGTAGCCATCTGTTCCCACTTGGTCTTTGCAATTACATGAAGCCACAATACCGTATTTCTCATACATATATTGCAGTGTGTGGGAATCTATAAACCATGAACCTACCGATTTGGGATATTTGCCAAATATCTCTTTAAATTTGCTCATATACACATCGACCAGCTTTTCCCTTTCTTGTATGGTGTATCCGGGAGTAAAAGCAATGCTGGCTGTTGATACCCATGAATGTTCGCCCCTCCATTTCAAGCCGGCAGCTTCAACTTGGGGCTGTGTGATTTCCCACCATGCACCAACTTCCGACTTTGAATTAAGGTGTTTTTTTAGTAAATCTTGGTATTTGGGATTAATCAAAGCGTCATATTGTAGTAAGAAAGTTGCTGGGAAATCATATTGGTTGACGAGTTTGATCTGCTTTTGAACAGTCTCGAATAAGAGTTTGTCTGAGTTTTCGAGACGATAATCTGTCTGACGAATAAAGTTTATGATATTTATAATACGGGGAGAATCTTTTTTTGAGTCTATAGATGTAGCATTACATGTAAGGCTTGAAAAGATAATAAAGCAAGTTAGCATTAATCTGATATAAGGCATGGTGATTTGTTTTATATTTGGTCTGCCAAAATTCCGGCAGACCAAATTACTTAATATTTAATTGTAGTATGGATTTTGTACTAATGAATTATTACTTTTTATGATTTCGCTACGTGGAATAGGAAGTAAATCTCGTCCATGAATTTATAAAGGTAATATCCGGTTAAAGATGTATTCCAACTACCGATATTGCCTTGAGAACTATCTTTCCCCTTGGGTATAAATACTTCGACGGGGCGACCTCTGTACATGGCGCCATTATAGAGAATGGATGCGTAGAATCGTGGGTCACGTCTCTGGTATGGATTCTTGGGATCATACCCGGAACCTTCTTCTGCAGACTTTTTTAGAGATTTCGTAATTTGAGCATCTATATTCGACCTGATATTATACAGGTTATAATATGTATTGCTCTCTTTGTATATTGCATCTTGGTTAGAATAACCGCCACCAATGAAGTCTTTAACCCGATCATTTCCTCCTCTTATGGATATATTATGCTTTTGCTGCAATGAGTTGTTCTTGAGCACTTCCTTAAACCAATCGGTATTTGGATAAGGCATCGGGTCTGAACCATTTTAAGGTCGTGATAGATTGTTTTGGACTAACTTTTTGCTACGAATATAGATGTTATTCTGTTATTAGTCTTAAGATGGTGTGATATTTGGGTAGGAGTTAACTTTTGTTTTGTCCTTCGCATGGCTGCTTGTAATCTATTATCCCTGCGTCAATTCTCTATCTACACATTTTTCGTTCTTCGCTTGCGGGAGTTACTTCATTTCCATATCTTGCATTTCCAAACGAATTATTCTTTAATTAAGATTTATGCGCGATATTTTTTAAAGAAGTTCTAAGTGTTTTCTTTTCCTTGGTTGTTTTATATACATGTTAACTATATAATATTATGATTTTACTAAAATTTTGCTGTTTGATAGTACTCTTTGGGACGTATGTATTTCTGTCGAAAAATGAAGAAATGAGAGCGATAATATAAAGAAAAAGTATCAGAAATGTAATATGGAGCTATGGGCGATGAGTTTGAAATAATTTATAAGTCTCTTTTTCATAAATACTATTCTAATTTGCTTTTTTATGCCACACGTATTGTCGGAGAAGAAGAGGCCGAGGATTTGGTACAGGAAGTATTTGTGGATTTGTGGCATCGGAAAGATACGATGATACTTGGCGAAGAAGTGCGTGCTTTTTTGTACCGGGCTGTATATACGCGTTCTCTTAATGTGTTGAAACACTGTAAGGTGAGAGATTCTTATGAAGCCGTTGTGATGGAAATTAATCAGAAAAGGGCTGAATATTACGGTCCGGATAGCAATGAAGTGGTGAAAAAAATAGAGGATAAGGAACTTAGAGCGGAGATTGCGGCCGCCATAAATGAGTTGCCGGCTAAATGCCAAACGGTATTTAAACTTAAATACTTGCATCATATGAAGAGTAAAGATATAGCCGAAGCCATGAATATCTCCTCGCGAACGGTGGAGGCACACATGTATAATGCATTGAAGTTTCTGCGCGAAAAGTTGAAATATTTGAATATTCTGTTCATTCTATTTTTTTAAATGTGGTAAATGTTTTTGTTGAGGGCGTTGTATTATGATAAATAAGAATATAGATAATTTGGATGAGGTTATAATGGCGAAATTCCTGATGGGAGAATGTTCGGAGGATGAGCTTTATAGACTGAATCTTTGGTTGAAGGAATCGGGTGAACACGCTCACGAATTCTTTAAAATGGAAGAATTATACTTCTTGGGGAAATCTGACGGGCAAACGGAAGAAGGGAAAGTGGAGAAAGCCGAACAAGCTTTGTTTGACAGATTGAAACAGGAGGAAAACTCTTATAAACACAAACTGTTTTTCCGGTGGATGCGCTATGCCGCTATTTTTGCCGGAGTATTTATCTTGCTGGGTGCGTCTTACTATATTTATCAGACTCAAAAGGAAGAAAAAGCACTGGTCGTGGTGAGTACCCTGAATGAAGTTCGGAAAGTGCAATTACCTGATGGCACCACCGTTTGGCTCAATAAACATACGGTACTAAAATATCCGCGCCAGTTCTCTGGGAAAAAGCGGAACGTCTATATGGACGGGGAGGCTTATTTTGAGGTGAAAAGGGATATTGAGAAACCTTTTACCGTGAAAAGTGAGGTGATGCAGGTGAGGGTATTGGGTACGGTGTTCAATCTGAAAAGTGAAAAAACGAATAAATCGGCAGTAGCCACCTTAATCAAAGGGGAGATCGAGGTGAAAGGCAATCACAACGAAGGCATGGTGGTTCTCTCGCCCGGTCAGAAAGCCGAGTTGAACGGAATGGCCCAGCGTCTGGTGGTGAAGCAGGTTGATACCGGTACCGAAAACTGGTACAGCAATGAATTTGTATTCGAAAAAGCCGATATCTACACCATTGCCCGAACGCTTGAAAAATCTTACGGCGTGAAGATCATCTTATCGCCCGATATTGATATGAAGAAAACCTATTCGGGGACACTGGCTAAAAAAGAAGATGTGGAGAGTGTTTTGAAATCTATTGAGAATACAATACCCATTAAATATAAGATAGTAGGAAGCAGTGTGTTTATTTCACTCAGAAAGTGATGAAAGGCTTTCGGGTAAAATAGATTGTGAAAGGAAATAGAACTGAACTGTTTCCTTTTTTTGTTTTCAATAAAAAATGCCATTTTGTATTAAGTGTATTTAAAGAGATGGTTGTATTATATACATAAAGCGGGGTTATGAGATTTCCGCTTTACCAAAATTAATCAATGTATAACCTTTAAAATTTATTTATGAAGGACAGTTATGCTTCTAGTTCGAACTTCATGCGAACTTTATTCGTGTTGTTGTTCATGATAATTTCCGCTCAATGGGGTTTTGCCCAGTTGAACTTAAATGTATCGCATGCTACATTAGGAAAAGTCATAGAACAAATTAAATCCCAATCCAAATATCAGTTCTTTTATGATGATAAACTGGCCGGGCTGTCAGTGGATGACGTTAAAGTGAAAAATGTGTCCATTGAAGATGCTCTGAACGTTATTCTCAAAGGGAAAGATATTTCATACAAAGTGGAAGATAATATCATTTATCTTTCCGAACAAAATCGTCCCTCGCAAAATACGAACCAGCATGGCAAGGAACGGAAGATCACCGGACGAGTGGTTGATTCTACTGGTGAGCCGTTGATTGGAGCCAATGTGCTGGTAAAAGGAACTCATACCGGTGTTATCACCGATGTGAACGGCTATTTTGCGCTGACGGTGACGAGCATGAATCCGGTGATACAGTTCTCTTATATAGGTTATAAGTCGCAGGATGTGGTGGTGAAAGGACAGAACCCCATTAACCTAGTGATGCAGAGCGATACGCAAATGATCGAAGAAGTGGTGGTGACCGCACTCGGCATCAAACGCTCGGAGAAGGCGTTGTCATACAACGTGCAGCAGATCAACGCCGACGAGATCACTTCAAATAAAGATGCCAACTTCGTTAACTCGCTCAGCGGTAAGGTTGCCGGCGTCAACATCAATGCTTCCTCATCCGGAGTTGGTGGGGTTTCTAAAGTGGTGATGAGAGGCACGAAATCCATCATGCAGTCATCGAATGCACTTTACGTCATCGACGGAGTGCCCATCTTCTCGGGGCGTGCGGCTGCCGGCGGCACGGAATTTGAGTCGCAGGGCTCCTCCGAACCCATAGCAGATATCAACCCCGAAGATATAGAGTCGATGTCCGTACTTACCGGTGCGGCCGCCGCTGCATTATATGGTTCGGAGGCAGCCAACGGTGCAATTGTCATCACGACCAAGAAAGGTCAGGAAGGCAAGTTGAACGTGATGGTCAATAGCAATACCGAGTTTATGACTCCGTTTGTGATGCCTAACTTTCAGAACCGCTACGGCACGGGCACCGAAGGTGTGTTGAGTGCTTCGGGAGCTCTGAGTTGGGGTGCACCTCTGACCAAAGCCAATAATTATAGTTACAGTCCGAAGGGCGATTATTTTCAAACAGGTATTATTGGCACTGAGAGCGTCTCCCTGTCTACCGGTACCGAAAAGAATCAGACTTATGTCTCGGCTGCGGTGATCAACTCCAAAGGCATTGTGCCCAACAACAAATACAATCGCTATAACTTCTCCGTACGCAATACGACTTCATTCCTCAATGATAAGATGAAGTTGGACGTAGGAGCCAGTTACATTCTGCAAAACGACCGCAACATGACGAACCAGGGTTCGTACAACAACCCTTTGGTGGGAGCATACCTGTTTCCGCGCGGCAACGACTGGGAGGACATCCAGATGTACGAACGCTATGACCCCGCCCGCAAAATCTATACCCAGTACTGGCCGATAGGCGATGAAGCCATGGCTATGCAAAACCCCTACTGGATCAACTACCGGAACCTGCGTGAAAACAAAAAAGACCGCTACATGCTGAATGCCGGACTGACTTATCAGATTCTGGACTGGCTGAATATCTCGGGACGTGTTCGTCTGGACAACTCGAACAACGACTATACCGAGAAATTTTACGCTTCCACCAATACCCAGCTCACGGAGAAATCATCCCGTGGTTTGTACGGCATCACCAAATCGCAAGATAAGCAACTCTATGCCGACTTCCTGGTGAACATCAATAAGTATTTTGGCGAAGTCTGGTCTTTACAGGCTAATATCGGTGGATCTTTCTCTGATGTACGTTCTGATGCTATGAAAGTACGGGGTCCGATTGCCGATGGCAGCGACTCTTTCACGGGAGAGCCTGTGGGATTGACGAATTTCTTTGCTATTCAAAATTTAAGTGCCAGCAAAACGCAACGTTTGCAGGACGGATGGCGCGAACAAACCCAGTCTCTTTTTGCTTCGGCCGAATTGGGCTATAAAAATACTTATTTCTTAACGTTGACCGGCCGAAACGACTGGCCTTCACAGTTGGCCGGACCCAATTCAAAGAGTAAATCCTTCTTCTACCCTTCAATCGGTGGTTCTGTGGTTTTGTCGGAACTGATGCCCGATTTGAATAAAGACGTTCTTTCTTTCATGAAAGTAAGAGGCTCATGGGCTTCAGTGGGTAGCGCTTTCGAAAGATATCTGGCCAATCCGCGCTACGAATGGAATGCGAGTTCCGGTCAGTGGAGCATCACCACCCAGTATCCTTTGTACAATTTGAAACCCGAACGTACCAATTCGTGGGAAATCGGTTTGTCCATGCGTTTTCTTAAGAATTTCGACCTTGACGTCACCTACTATAATGCAAAAACCATGAACCAGACCTTCAACCCCCAATTGCCGGTAAGCGGATGGTCTGCCATGTATATCCAGACGGGTGCCGTGCGCAACTCTGGCCTTGAATTGTCTTTGGGTTATAAAAAGACCTGGAAACGTTTCTCATGGGACACCGGCTTTACTTTCTCCACTAATAAAAACAAAATCCTAGTGCTGGCGGACGATGCAATGAACCCCGCAACAGGTGAACGCTTCTCACTCAATGTCCTGAATATGGGTGGCTTGGGCGAAGCACGCTTCTTGTTGAAAGAAGGAGGAAGCATGGGCGACTTGTACTCATTGATAGATCTGAAGCGGGACGACAATGGAAAAATACTTATTAACCAGAATGGACAGATTGCCACCGAAACTATTCAGAACCCCAACAACTACATCAAGTTGGGAAGTGTGCTGCCTAAAGGCAACCTGGCATGGCGCAATAACTTCAGCTGGAATAATTTCAATGCCGGCTTCCTGGTATCCGCCCGTTTGGGAGGAGTGGTCTACTCTCGTACACAAGCCATGCTCGATTATTACGGAGTGTCCGAGGCTTCGGCCAAAGCACGCGATTTGGGTTACGTGATGGTGAACGGCAACGACCAGATTAACCCGGAAACGTGGTACACCGTGGTAGGTAGCGGCACTTCCATTCCGCAGTATTACACCTATTCGGCCACCAATGTCCGGTTGCAGGAAGTTTCCCTGGGTTATACATTCCCCAGAAAGATATTGCACAACATTTGCGACCTCAAAGTATCGGTCATCGGGCGTAATCTCTGGATGATCTACAATAAGGCTCCTTTTGATCCCGAAAGTGTGGCATCCACCGATAATTTCTATCAAGGAATCGATTATTTTATAATGCCTTCTTTGCGTAACATTGGTTTCAGCTTGAGCTTTAAATTTTAATAATAAACAATATGAAAAGAAACATAATAAATAAGTTGATTGCAGGTTTGTTCGTTTTGGGTTTAGCCTCATGTACCGAGAATTACATGAATATAAACTCCAATCCATACCAGCCGGGTGATTTGAGTGCCGATGATTATGCTTTGGGATCGGCCATGAGTAGTCTGGCTAGCACGGTGATCTCATCGGATGTGAATACCGCACAATTCACCGATTGCTTGTTGGGTGGTCCGATGGGAGGTTATTTTGCCGACTCGAATAGTGGTTGGTCAAACACCATCTCCAATTTTGACGCTAAAAACGACTGGACGCGCGTATTCCTGATGAGCGACCGGATTATATCCACCTTGTATAGCAACCTGAATACGGTAAAGATTGTATCGGAAAATACCAATAACCCGGTTCCTTACGCCATTGCACAGATCATAAAAGTGGCTGCAATGAGTCGTGTCACCGATACTTACGGAGCTATTCCTTACTCTAAGATTGGCGAAGACGGAAAGATTTCCATTCCGTACGACTCGCAAGAGGAGGTTTACAATAAATTCTTTGACGAACTTAATGAAGCCATTGAAGTGCTTACCGCCAATAAGAGTGCGGCTCTTGTAGCCAGTGCCGATTTTGTTTACGGAGGCAATGTGGTGAAATGGGGTAAATTTGCAAACTCTTTGAAGTTGCGACTGGCCATGCGCATTGCTTATGCCAATCCTGCAAAAGCCAAAGAGATGGCCGAGAGTGCAGTGAAACAAGAACTCGGACTCATCGAATCCAACGAGGATAATGCTACATGGAAATACTTCGGAACCCTGTCCAATCCCATCTTCACGGCTGTACGCTACAACGAAGAAAAGACGGGTGGCGACACCCACGCGGCAGCGGACATCGTTTGCTACATGAACGGTTACAACGACAACCGCCGCGCCAGCTATTTCGAACAGTCCAAGTGGGACGGACAGCCGTATGTCGGCCTGCGCCGCAGCATCAATCTGGCCAAGATGGGCAACTATTTCGATAATTACTCCACGATAAAGATGTCCGCTTCCGATCCTGTTCTTTGGATGAATGCGGCCGAAGTGGCTTTCTTACGTGCCGAGGGTAAAGCGGTATTCAACTTTGATATGAGGGGTGAAGCCGCCGACTTCTACAATGAGGGTATCCGTCTTTCCTTCGAACAATGGGGTGCCGACGGGGTTGAAAAATACTTAGCGGATGATGTTAGCAAACCGACCACTTACAAAGACCCTTCGGGATTGTACACTTATCAGGGCACTTTATCGGAGATCACCGTGAAGTGGGATGAAACCGCCACTCCTGAAAAAAAACAAGAGCGTATCATCACACAAAAGTGGATTGCAGACTGGCCTTTGGGTAATGAAGCATGGGCTGACTACCGTCGTACGGGCTATCCTAAATTACTCCCGGCCACCGACGATGGCAACCGCAGTGGAGGTGTGGTGGACAGCAACAGAGGTGCGCGCCGCATGCCATACCCGTCCGAAGAATATACCAGCAACACCGAAAATGTACAGTATGCAGTGCAACATTATCTCAACGGACCGGATAATATGGGTACAGATGTATGGTGGGCACGTAAGTAATAATTGAAAAATAGTGTATTATGAAAATAAATAAGAATTCATTAAAGAGATTCTTTGTAGGTTCTCTCTGTATATTGGCTTTTTCCTCTTGTTCCGACTGGACGGATACGGAGGCTATCAATCTGGAACAGGCGAGTATCACGAAACAGAATCCGGAGCTTTATGCCAAATACCTGCAAAACTTGCGCGAATATAAGAAATCCGATCATAAGACGGTATATGCCTGGTTTGACAATAGCGAGAAAGTACCGTTCAACCGCGCGCAACATCTCACCGATCTTCCGGACAGCATTGATGTGGTAAGCCTTATGTATCCCGATAACCTGGCCGATTGGGAACTCAACGAAATAGAACAGGTACGCAGCGAGAAAGCCATGAAAGTGATTTATACCATTGATTTTGAATCGATCAAAGCGGCGTACAATAGCAAACTGGAAGTGGCTACCGAAGAAGAACCGGTGGCGGAGGAATTCCTTGACTACCTGACGGACTCCCTGCAATACGCTTTGTCTCTTGCAGCCAAATACCATTATGATGGAATCTGCATCGGCTATACCGGTAAATCGAGACTACACATGCGTCCCGACGAATTGAAGGAATATACCGAGAATGAAACGGCTTTTATCAACATCATGAAAGACTGGCACAAACGCAATCCGGATATATTAATAACCTATGAAGGAAATCCCCAGAATTTGATTGATCCTTCATTGCTGGACGACTGTATGTCCATATTGATTTCAGGAAAGACCGCCACAAGCAAAGATGAGTTCACTTATCTTCTCTTATTGGCCGACAGGAACGATATTCCGCAAGATCGCTTCGGCCTGACGGTAATGTCAACCGATTTAAATGACCCGAATAAACAAATCGGTTATTTTGCCGATGGTTCGTTGGCAATGGCCGGATTGGCCAGCTGGGCTGCAGCTGTACATGATGGCCTTGAACTGGAAGCTGTCGGGATCTACAATGTCTCTACAGATTACTACACCTTGGCACAGAGTTATTATTATACGAGACAACTGATCTCAAGTGTTAATCCACCTATTATTAAATAAAAGAGGAGTTGCGATTATGAAACATATAATAAACAATTTATCTATTTTGTTACTGCTGACATTCGGCATATCGGCTGTGTGTTCATCGTGTAGTGACGATATGAAGAACTACGATAATAAAGCTTTTACCAGTTCATCCAAGGTGGGTACCATTCTGCTCAAAGGAACCAATGAGACGGAAGATGCCGTTATCAAAACGAAGATAGCCAAACCTGAAGAGGCTCAAGTGAAAGTGACTTATAAAGCCGATGCTTCTTTGGTAGGTGAGTATAATTTGATTTATGGTGAGAAAGCCGTCATTGTTCCCAGCGAGAATTACGAGATAGCCGATGGGGTTTCTGTGATTGAAGCTGGTGCTATGGAAGGCAATGATGTGGTGGTTCATTTTAAAAATCTATCCGATCTTGATCGCGATCTGGTTTATGTTCTGCCTGTTACAGTGTCCGATTCGAATATAGACTTCTTGAAAAGTACACGTACTTCTTATTTTGTGATTAAAGGTGCGGCGTTGATCAATACGGTTGCCAATGTCACCAACAATTATTTGGCTTTACAAAACCCAGGTTCTTCTACTTTGAATAACCTGAATCAGCTGACTATTGAAGCACTGGTCCGGATGGACAAATTTGGAAAGCTCATCAGTACGGTGATGGGAATTGAAGGTAACTTCCTGTTCCGTGTAGGTGATGCCGGAGTGCCCGATAATCAGCTTCAGCTGGCTACTTCCAGCGGAAATGTGACGGATGCGGCTTGGCAGATACCGACCAATGAATGGGTGCATCTTGCAGCTACATTCAATTCTACCGACGGAGCTGTGGAGGTTTACTTGAATGGGGTGAAGAAAGGTTCTACACAGTACTCCGGCTATCGCCTTGCGGTAAATTGGGGCTCCGAAAGTTTCTACATCGGAAAGTCCTATGATGACAACCGCTGGTTGGAAGGGGATATTTGCGAAGTCCGCATCTGGAACCGTGTGCTTACCGGCGATGAGATTAAAGCGAAGAATCACTTCTATATTGTGGCACCCGATAGCGAAGGGCTGGCGGCATACTGGAAATTCGATGAAGGTAGCGGAAAAGTTGTGGCAGATCATACCGGAAACGGAAATGTAGTGGTGTCCAATGCGGATATGAGATGGGATACGGTTTCATTACCCCAATAACAGATAACCTTATTAATCACAAGAAGGCAAAATTATGAAATACTTTAATAATATGAATTTGAAATATTGGATTGCAGCATTCGTGTTGGCTGGCGGTTTATTTTCCTCTTGTTCCGATGACATTGTGATCGGGCAGGTGGACGAAAGCCGGTATGAAACTGGTGACGGGAGTGTGATGGGATATATAAGCGACAGCTTCGGAAAGCGCATGTTGTCGAATGTGGACTTCCGGAGTACCGGTGATCTTTCTTTCTACTTGAGGACAACAGCCAAACTGGGTTCGGAGGCTAAGGTAGCTGTATCTTATGACGAAACCGTACTTAACGAATATAATGCCGAGAATGGTACGGCGTATGAAGCTTTCCCCCAAAGTGAAGTCACTCTGGGAAACGACGGGATTATTAACCTGCCCGTAGGGGTTGCCCAATCACCCGGAATGAAAATCTCCTTTGCTTCGGACGGAAGCCTTTCTTCCGATAAGAATTATGTGATTCCTTTGCGGATGAAGGTGACTTCCGGTGACTTTAAACTGGCGGAGCAAGATCAGACCCGCCTGGTTTTTGTGAAAGATTTGACCGGAATACCCGATTGTACTAAGTATGTCAATGGACAGCCCGGTGTAAAGGTGTTTAGTTGTATGGAGGTAAACGATACCAACCCGTTGAATAACCTGAGCTTCACTCTGAAGAGTAACAGCAAACCGCTGGTTGATGCTTTGATCATTTTCTCGGCCAACATTAATTACGATCCCGAGACAGGTCGTGTGTATATATTCAATAATGAAAATGTGCAGGCCATTCTCGATCATCGCGATCATTACTTGAAACCTTTACAGGATAGGGGTATCAAAATAATTCTCGGATTGATGGGTAATCACGATCGTTCCGGTATTGCGAATCTGGCCGACGAAACGGCCAAGGATTTTGCGAAGGAAGTAAAAGCCATGTGTGACGCATATCATCTGGATGGTATTTTTGTGGATGATGAGTATTCCTCTTATGAATACAGCGACATCACTCCGGGATTTGTATATCCCGGCAAAGCGGCGGCAGCCCGTCTTTGTTACGAGGTGAAGAAAGCGCAGCCTGAAAGATGGGTCGTGGCTTATGCTTATAGCACCACCAATGGCCTGCCTTCTGTTGACGGGGTGCAATCGGGGGAATTCGTGGATTATGGGCTGGAGGACTACGGCATTGCTTCGGATCTGACGAATTCTTTTCCGGGTATGCCGAAATCTAATATGGGACAGTATTCCCAGGAGTTCTATCAGGGACGTACGGCCAGCGAAACTAATTTGAGGAAAATGCGCGATAACGGTTACTTGTCGCACATGATTTTCTCCATGGATCCTAATCGTGCAAACTTTGAAAGTGTTCAGTTGCCTGCGATGCAAAGAATGGCAAGGGCTTTTTATGATGATGAATTGGCTTTCGATGGTGTGAAGTATCCGAAAGACTGGAACTAAGAAATAAAAGTAACTCTTAAAACAAGTAAATTATGAGAATCGCAAATAATATTATATTTCTACTAATGATCGTGCTTTCCTCTATCAGTTTTATAGGGTGTAGTGACGACGATGACAATGTCCCTAAAACGACCGAGGAAGAGGTTCCCGAGTTTGTCCTTGCACAGGATCTGATAAAAGTGAAAATTGGTTCTGAGAACAAAGTGAATGTGGATGTGAAACAGGGCGGTGGAGAATACAATGCTTTTATTCTGGACTCAAGCGTGGCAACAGCTGAAGTGACCGATGGGGTCATTAAAGTGGAAGGGTTGCAGAACGGACAAACTTCGCTTATTGTTTCGGATAAGTACAACCGTTATCGTAAGGTGCCGGTCAGTGTGTACACCACTGATACACTGAAGTTGAGCAGTGAAGCGTTCGACCTGGTGACTCCGTTGGGCAATTCCGCGACTTCAAAGGCTAATGTTGTATTGGGCAACGGTGGCTATAAGGTGATTTCCAATAATCCGGCGGTTTCGGTGTCTATTGATGAAGACGGTGAGATTAGTATGACGGCAACTTCCAAGAAAGATGAATACACAGCCAATGTTACGGTTACGGATTGCTCGGGATTGTCGGCAAATATTGCCGTTAAGGTCACTGCGTCGCTGGAGCCTTTCTCGGATGGAGACTTGGCAATCATTACCAGTGATAACACCAGACGTTATTATTATAACAATTCCAGAATAGATGCTTCATACTATACTTATCTGAATCAGATAACCGATGAAGGCAAGCAGCGGTATGGTTGGGATTATTATGGTTATTATTGGTGTCATATAGATTTCTCCGGTGATAAATCCGTGGGAGAAAAAGAAGACGGTAATTTTGTTTATCACACGTGGAGTAGTGAAGTGAGTATGCCGGTGACTTTGAAAATTGTGAAGAATGATGGAACGAACATCTGGGGAATATTTTCTTATGTCAACGAGGATGAGGAAAAACTTTACATGGGTTACTTCTGCGATGCGGTTGGAAATAAATAGATGAAAGGCGGGTGTGTGGCGGAAGCTTTGATTGGAGCTTTTGACACACCCGCTTAAATAAAGCCTTTTCATGATGTATTCTTATCTATATATGATGGGCTTTATTTATTGAATATTGAAATAGTTAATAAAAAGAGATGAAGAAGAAAGCGAAATTCTATTCCAGGCTTTTAAACGGACTTTTACTGTTGGGACTCATTTATAGTTGTACTTCAACCGTCCCGGATTATGCACAATACGTCAATCCGTTTATCGGTACCGGCGGGCACGGGCATACTTACCCCGGGGCAATCGTTCCCAACGGAATGATTCAACCGAGTCCGGACACACGTATTTACGAATGGGATGCCTGTTCCGGCTATTATTATCCGGATACCACGATTAACGGCTTTTCGCATACTCATGTCAGTGGTACGGGGTGCGCCGATTACGGTGATGTACTGCTAATGCCCACGGTGGGACATCAGGATTATCAGTCTATGGGTAGTGAAAGTCAGCAAATGGCATACTGTTCCGCATTTTCGCACAAGAATGAAGTTGCGGCACCGGGGTATTATTCCGTTTTTCTGGACCGATATAAGGTGAAAGCCGAATTGACGGCGACCAAGCGTGCCGCCATTCATCGCTACACTTTTCCAAAAGCGCAAAATGCAGGTTTCATTCTCGATTTGGATTATAGCTTGCAACGTCAGAAGAACGAAGAAATGGAGTTGGAGGTTATTAGTGATACTGAAATACGTGGTCATAAGAAAACAGTATACTGGGCTTTCGATCAGTATATCAACTTTTATGCCAAATTCTCAAAACCGTTCACTTACACCCTCGTCACCGATTCCATGGCACTTGATAAGGGCGGTCCCCTTCTTCCCACTGCCAAAATCCTGCTACATTTCCAGACTAAAGCAGACGAACAGGTGTTGGTTAAAATAGGAGTCTCGGCGGTGGACATGGACGGTGCACGGAAGAACGTGGAATCGGAAATATCCGGATGGGATTTTGAAAGAGTGCGTCGGGCGGCCCGCAGTCAGTGGAATGCCTATCTTTCTAAAATAGATATAAAAACCAAGGATGTCGGTCTGCGTACCATGTTCTACACTGCACTTTATCATACGGGGATGCAACCCAATCTCTTCACCGACGCCGACGGACGTTATCTGGGGATGGATTTGAAACCCCATCAGGGTAGTGCGGATAAACCTGTATATACGATTTTCTCTTTGTGGGATACTTTCCGGGCTTATCATCCGTTGATGACCATTATAGACCCCGAGTTGAATGAGGCGTTTATCCGTTCGCTGATTCTGAAATATAGGGAAGGAGGAATGCTTCCCATGTGGGAGCTTGCCGGTAACTACACCGGGACGATGATTGGTTACCATGCGGCTTCGGTGATTGCCGACTCTTATGTGAAGGGGTATCGTAATTTTGATGTGCAGGAAGCTTACAAGGCTTGTCTCCGTGCCGCCGAATATGATACTGTCGGGATATTGTGTCCGCCTCCGGTACTTCCTCATTTGATGCCGCAGGCTAAATACTGGAAAAATAAGATCGGATATGTGCCTTGCGATAAAGATAATGAGTCGGTTGCCAAAGCTTTGGAGTATGTTTACGATGACTGGTGCATTTCCGTGCTGGCCGAAGCGATGGGAGATGAAGAAACCCGAGACAAGTACATGGGGTTTGCCAAAGGTTACGAAATCTATTTTGATCCTTCCACCCGTTTTATGAGAGGGTTGGATAGTAAAGGCAATTGGCGCGTTCCTTTCAATCCCCGTGCTTCCAACCATCGCAATGATGATTATTGTGAAGGCACGGCATGGCAGTGGACCTGGTTTGTTCCGCACGATGTGGACGGACTGGTGAAATTGATGGGTGGTCGTAAAGCTTTTATTGGAAAGTTGGATTCCCTGTTTACGACCGACTCCACTGTGGAAGGTTCCAGAACGTCCGCCGATATTTCCGGACTGATTGGTCAATATGCCCACGGAAATGAACCGAGCCACCACATCACGCATCTTTATAACTATGTGGGTCAACCCTATAAAACGCAGGAGCTGGTGGATCGTGTGTTACATACGCTTTATGCGAATGATCCGAACGGACTTCCCGGTAATGAAGATTGCGGGCAGATGTCGGCATGGTTTGTGCTCAATGCCATGGGCTTTTATCAGGTTTGTCCCGGAAAGGCGGTTTACTCCATCGGGCGTCCGTTGTTTGATGAGGTCGCTATACATTTGAATAATGGGAAAGATTTCAAAGTTGTGGCACATCATAACAGCCGTGCTAATAAGTACATACAAGAGATTAAGCTGAACGGGAAAAAGCTGGATAAGCCTTTTTTTACCCATCAGGAGCTTGTGGGTGGCAACACCCTTGAATTGACCATGGGGGATAAGCCGCTAAAGCAATGAAGAGATTAGTGTAGACTCTCTTTTGAAAAACCGATCGCCAGCAAAACCATTTGTTATACATAGATTGAAATAGATTATGAATTAAAATCTCTCACGATTTCCGTATGAGCTGATAAAACATAGTCTAATCCCCAAAAATTACAACTGAGCCGGTTAACTCTTTCTTTGCCATTGCTGTTATTTTATTTTTTAGCAACGGTAAGATAGCGATTTTTACCGAAATAAAAATAGCAAAAGGGGCTATCCTACTTTTTGGACAGCCCCTTCTTTTTGAATTATCTCTGTGCGGGTGATAGGACTCGAACCTACACGCCTCACGGCACCAGATCCTAAGTCTGGCGCGGCTGCCAATTACGCCACACCCGCAGGGATTTTTCCGTTTGGTGGCGCAAAGATAGAAAGTTTTTTTGAATTCGGCAAATGCTTAGCGAATAAAGTGGGTTACTGAGATACTTTCAGCAATTCCCGGGCTTTTTCTATAATACTGTCAACGCCCTTGGCTGCCTGTATGGAGTCCATGTCTACTTTTATATTGGGGTCGATGCCAAACTCAATTTGTTGCTTATTGGCATCGAGATGTGGACTTGCGGAAAAACGCACACTCCATCCGTTTGGCAGTTCGGATGAAAAAGGGAGTCCCGAACCTCCTCCGGTTTTATCACCCACGATAGTGATATTGGGCAGGTAGCGCATGGAATTGACGAAATCATTGGTGGCACTATAGGAATGTCGGTTGGTGAGAACGGCGACTTTCTTTTGCCAGCGAATGCTATTGGAGGGATCCAGATAGATCGCTACCGGATCAGAAAAATCACTATGTCCTTTGCCGGTTTTATGTTGGATATACCCCGTAAGGATTTTTTCGTTGGTGAATCGTGCGGCAATCTTTGTGGCATTTGTTATATTTCCCCCACCGTTATTACGAACGTCAATAATGAGTCCGTTACAAGGGGTAAGGTAGGAGAGGATTTGATCGAGATTACCATCGCCAATAGCGGAAGAAAATGATTCATAATAAAGGTAACCGATATTGTCATCTAATATGGTATATTCTATTCCCCCTGCAATACGATAATTACGGCCGAGATATTGCTCTATAATGGCTTCGTTGAAATTCCGGGGATAGTCCAGATACCAGTCCCAGTAACGTGCCACGTCGGCTGATGAATAGAGATTAACATGTCCGTCTTTTAATTCCGCAAGCATATTGCCAAGCACTTCAAACAAACCGTCGTTAGTCATGTCTGCCTTAATAAGCGGCTCATATACATCATGAATGGAGTCCCAATTGATTTTTTTATAATCGAGAAAACAATATTGTTCATCAATGATTTTCCACAAAGCCTCGAAATTGCCTTGCGGAGTATTGTCAAACTCTTCTTCACGGATACAGCTTGTCCATAGTGGGATTAAAGCCAGAACTACCAAAAGCCGGAATGTTTTTATTCCATGTTTCATCCTTTATATTATCATTTAAAATCCATTATCTATCATCTGTTCTTTGTTTTACCTGCCCGACCTGAAGCTCTGCAATATTTTTTTCTTCTATATAGAAATAAATTGTTCTTAATCTCTTTAAGAATGTCGATCAGATAGCTGACTCACTTCTTTTTGGAACGGAGGAGATATAACTCTTTCACAAATCCAAACATGAAGGCATGTGAATAAATATGCGTTCTAAGTCCATTCAACCTTGATTGCTGTGCATCCCACAAATAGGCAATGCGCATCTTGGCGTTTACTATTGGAAAGTCGCAAGTCAGCATTTGGTGTAAAGAGGGTTGATTGTGTAAAGATGTCATTTTTATGACTCCTCCGCTATTACCCAATGTGAATATTTCGTAATACGATTGTCCGTAATGTGGGGAGAACATAGCACCAATTACAGGAACATTGAGTTGGTAGCGAAGCGTTATCGGGTAGTCTTTTATTTTTAAATCCCAAATAGCCATGCCTGATGCATCAAGATTGATATATGCACGAGCTGAAGCCGGATTATTGGTGTTTCGAAGATTGTAAATAAATCCTCCGTTGATGTCAATCAGGCTTCCTGCCAGAAGTTTGAAATTGGGCGTAATCCGGAAATTGTAATGTAACCCATAATTCCAGTTTACCAGACCCGATATGGTATTATTGTTATCCACCCGGTTGTGTGTATAACTAAAATTTGACTGAAAAAAGCTTTGTCTGGATATATTGCCTTTCATTAACCCTGTCATACGTGTACTTTCACGTGAGAGTCGGAAATCAATGCCTGTATATTCTTGAGGGGACAAGTATGTGTCATATATATTGGCATAGCCAATACCATATAAAGTTGAACGGGTCACGAAACGCGTTTTGGCGACAGAGTCGGCTTTCAATTCATTTATGGCCTTCTCTTCTGTGCTTTGGCCCTTTAGGCTTCCGCCTAAAAGAAGTAAGCACCCTGTAAGTATTCCTATTCTATAAAGCTTCATTATTATTTGTTCATCACAAACTAAAACAGCTTCATTTGCCCGGTCATTTCATCCAGAATATCACCCTCTGTTTTTCCATGATCAGGATCTAATATCTCAGTTTCATCATCTTCATCATCATTATCTTCGTTGCCAACTTTGGGTACTTCCGGCTGTCGTGTCGGTTCCAATTCGTTGACGGTTTCGAGGGTGAAAGTACTCAGACGTTTACCTTTTGCTTTAAATCCTTTTACAGCAATAAAGTCGTCGGCTTCAATAATTAATGGTTCACGGAAGCTGTCATGTCCACCGAAGATTACTTCCAATCGGGGATAATATTCATCTGTCAACAAGATGAGTCGGCTATCCTTGTTTTCACCCAGATAATTCTGTTTCCGGTTGCCTGCTTCAAAACTGAATCGCTTAATATATGGATAGTTCTGTTGATCGGCATCGTAAAGCACAGCTGTCCATACTTTATGCGGATCAAATTTTTCCAAGATACACGCGTTGTTTTCGTAATGATTGCTTAAGTCAAAGTTGCTGGTATAAAAGTCACCGTTGTCCAAAACAATCAGAATTGAATCATCACTTTGGAATTCTCCCAGGTATTCACCCCGACCGTCGTAATTGAGCCGGAGTACGTCACGGTCGAACCAGACTTTTCGACCACCCAAAGTTGAGCCGCCGCGTTGTTTTAAGGCAATCTTATGTACGGGAAGCTTGCTTAGAATATTTCCCATGGCCTGACGTCCCTTGATGCTTATTTTACTGAAGTCTTCCTCAAAGATGATGCGACGTACACGTGGGTTCGGCTTTAAGGTTACTTTGATAATTTCGGCCTCTCCGTTAGGGTTAGCACTGAAATACAAGATACGTGATTCGGGTGTACCCTGTGTGACGTCGTATTCCCGATCGCGAACTACAGAAGTTACCGCAAAACGTTTGATGTAACATGTACCTTCTTTGCCGTCGCGGTATACAACGTTATAGATTGTACGTTTATCGTTTTTCTTGAATACATTTGCGTAAAGAATGTTTTTTCCGACAAACTTTTTGTCTGCCACAGGAGTAATGATATATTTTCCGTCCCGGAAGAATATAATGATGTCATCCAGATCGGAACAATTGGCTATAAATTCGTCCTTTTTAAGTCCTGTCCCAATAAAACCTTCTTCGCGATTGATATATAATTTTTCGTTGGCTTCCGCCACTTTAGCTACTTCGATCGTATCAAAGTTACGGAGTTCCGTGTGGCGAGGGAAGTTCTTTCCATATTTATCTTTCAGCATGCGGAACCAATTGATGGTATATTCCACAATGTGTGCCAAGTGATGATTGACTTCTTCAATATCTCCTTTCATACGGGAGATAGATTCGTCTGCCTTGTCCGAGTTGAATTTTAAGATACGCCCCATCTTAATTTCCATTAGCTTAAGGATATCTTCCTTGGTCACTTCACGGATAAATTTCGGATAGAAGGGTGTCAGTCGCTCGTCGATATGCTCACAGGCGGCATCCATACTCTTAGCTTGCTCGAATTCCTTATCCTTATAGATACGTTCTTCAATAAATATCTTTTCGAGTGATGCAAAATGAAGTGTTTCTTCAATCTCGTTTTTGCGTATCTCGAGTTCCAGTTTTAACAGGCTTTGTGTATTATCTACAGCCTTTTTCAAGACATCGCTTATGGTGAGAAAGTGGGGCTTTTGGTCGTCGATGACACAGCAGTTAGGCGATATGCTTACTTCGCAATCGGTGAATGCATAGAGTGCATCAATTGTTTTATCGGAAGACACTCCCGGTGCAAGGTGTACCAATATCTCAACATTGGCGGAGGTATTATCATCTACCTTACGAATTTTTATCTTGCCTTTGTCTACCGCTTTCAGGATAGATTCAATGACTGTAGAGGTTGTTTTTCCATAAGGTATCTCGGTGATGACAAGAGTCTTATTATCGATCTTATTGATTTTTGAGCGGACTTTTACCGATCCCCCCCGTTCTCCGTCATTATATTTGGATACATCAATGGAACCGCCTGTCTGAAAATCAGGATAAAGTCTGAATTCCTTGCCGTTAAGATAATTAATGGAAGCATCACACAAATCATTAAAATTGTGGGGTAGGATTTTGGATGAAAGTCCCACGGCTATACCTTCCACACCTTGCGCAAGGAGTAACGGAAATTTTACCGGTAGGGTAACAGGTTCTTTGTTACGCCCGTCATAGGAAAGCTTCCATTCCGTAGTTTTGGGATTGAATACTACGTCGAGTGCAAACTTAGAGAGACGTGCTTCAATATAACGGGGAGCTGCGGCGCTATCGCCGGTTAGTATATTTCCCCAGTTTCCCTGGCAGTCGATGAGCAGATCTTTTTGTCCGAGTTGTACCAAAGCGTCACCAATGGAAGCATCGCCATGCGGATGGAATTGCATGGTATGACCTACTATGTTTGCTACTTTATTGTAACGTCCGTCTTCCATACGGCGCATGGAATGAAGGATGCGGCGTTGTACCGGCTTCAAACCATCATTTATGTGTGGTACAGCACGTTCCAGAATGACGTATGAAGCATAATCCAGAAACCAATTCTGGTACATTCCGCTAAGTTGGTGCTTTACATTGGCATCTTTCGTGTCTGCGGGTTTATAATCCGAATGCCCCTCATTTCCAGCGGGGGCTTCGTTCTCCAAGTCGTCTTTCGGTTCTTCAAATTCTTCGCTCATAGCTCTCCGGCAATATTCTATTCTGTATAATGCTAAAAATCAGTTGAACGCAAAAATACGAAAATTATTGGCGATAAGCAATATTCCGATGTTTTATATTGCATACGGGTATGTGCACTTCTTTTAATCCTTTCTATTTGTAAAAGTATGCTATTCTCTCATTGTATCTGTGCCACATTTCTAAATATGGCAATCATAATTCTTGAAAAACGACTACATGCATGTTGTGTTACAAAAAGGTACGGTACAGACTGTGATGCATTGTAGGATGAATCATGATTGTTTCCAGGCTTAAGATAGCATCAATGCCATTGTTGCCCACCATCAATGGGGATGATTCATACCATCAATGGCATTGATGATATGCTCAGTCCTAGGTTGAATGGTGATGAGGTGGGTGTTGAAATGATTTTTGACAAGGAGGAGGAGCGGCAACTCTTATTTATCTGTATATTTGCATATCTTTTCGCATTAGTGAATTTTACATAAACGATATAAATCATGAAGCTTAAATTTTTATTGCTGTTTTATTTCTTTTTACCTATAAATTTGTTTGCTCAGAATCTTGTGAAAATGACTTCTCATTATGGCAGTGATAGTTCCGAAATTAATGATTTAATGGAATTCGAAAACATATATATAGAAACCCTCTATTTTAAAAGTGATAGCATTCGAAATAAATTTTACGAAATAAATATTCGAGAATATAAGAATGGAAAATTTATAAGAGAATCAAATCTCTTTGATGGACAAGAGTCAGACTATTTCAAGGTAAACTCTCATATGGAATCTGTGAAATTCTTCTTCTCAATAGCTGATGGAAGGCTGAAGACTTTTGTACGTGGGCGTAACTTTGGTAGTAAAAAAAGTTATTTTAAGCTATTTCAAGATTCAGATGATTATGCTTTAAAAGATTTTTTCGGAAATAAAAAAGAAATAGAAGTTCCTATTGGTCGGGAATTTCCTGCTTTTGCTATTCTTACACCAATGAAGCACAATGATGGTTCAGCGTCTTACTGTGAGGTTGTACAATCGAATATAAAGCCTGAAGAACTGGGTGAATATTTTCATATCCCTCATTACTTTATTGTAATGATGAAGTTTAAGTAAAAGGGATACTTTCACAAAACAATTATAGAGTTTGTGTCGCCATTTATAGATGGGCTTTAGGAAATGCCCTTTTACTAAGAGCATTAGAGGAAGAAAAGAGAGACCCCTAATACACTGATAATTGCTCCCAATATTTCTTTGAATGTGATTTTTTGTTTGAAGAAAATATGAACAGGCAATAAGATAAATATAGGAGTAAGTGCCATTAAAGTCGAGGCAACACCAGCTTCTGTATATTGGACAGCCATTAATGAGATTGAAACTCCTACAAAGGGTCCGAAGATAGTAGCTCCCAGTGCTGCTCCTGTACCTTTAAAGTCGTGTTTTACGGCAATTAGTGTATGGAACTGTTTTCGATATCCCATGACTAAGATGAATCCTAAGGCTCCTGTAATAGCACGAATAAAAGTGGAAGCAAACGGCAACAAGTTATTCACATTTTCCATACCGGAGGGTATACTCATCTTATAATAATTCATGCCAACTTTGCTTAGTACAAGACCAACGCCTTGACCGACTCCGGCTCCTATTCCTAATAAAACCCCCTTTGCCGGTAGCTTTAAGCCTATTTTATGGGTTGCCCCCCGGTTAAATATTGAAATTCCAATTCCCGTGATTGTTACCAACATCCCTAAAATAGCTTGCAATGACATGTGCTCACCTAAAATGGCCCAACCGGAAAAGGCTGCTGCAATAGGAGCCAACGTCATAAACAACTGTCCAAAACGGGAGCCAATAAGCACATATGCATTAAACAAGCAATAATCACCTAAAACATAGCCGACAAAACCGGATAATGATAACCAGAACCAAGTCCTGCCATCCGTGTATAATGGAATAGGAGATCCGGTGAAGTACCATAAAGTAGCTCCAAGCATGAGCAAGGAGAGCGTCAAGCGAATTACATTTAGCTGCAATGAGCCTAATCGTTTACTTCCGACTTCTGCGAAAAGAGCTGTTGCTGTCCAGGAAATAGCAACACCAAGTGAGAGCACTTCACCTAAATAGGGCATACCGTGTTTATTTTGGGTGCAAAAGTACAATAAAAGTAGATACATAAACAAAACCGGGTATTTGTTTTTAATCGTATTTCTATAAAAGAGGCTCTTGCAAATATTCTATTCATTTGTTCATTTGCAGCCCCAGTGATAAGGATAATTATTTTGAACTATTTGAAAAAACGTTAAAAGAAGGGTAATGCTAAAAAAAATATCAGTTTTAATAACATTTTAATTCGATATTAAGCTTTTTTCTTGGTATTTGTTAAGTGGTCGAGCTTTATTTTGTATTCGAAAAATATAAAAGAAGTATCATGAAGCACCATTTAATAAGTATCTTTTTAATAGTACTTTATTGTACTGTGATCAAAGCTGATAATTTAAAGCTTTGGTATAGGCAGCCTGCTAAAGTCTGGACTGAGGCTCTACCCTTAGGTAATTCTCATTTGGGAGCGATGGTTTATGGGGGAGTTGTGAATGAAGAAATCCAGTTAAATGAAGAGACGGTTTGGGGCGGTGGTCCATATCGAAATGATAGCCCGAAAGCTTTTGGTGTCTTGGCTAAGGTTAGAGAGTTGATCTTCTCCGGGCATGAGAAAGAAGCTGAAAAGCTTATGGCTGATAATTTCTTCACCGGACAGCATGGTATGCCATTCCAAACTATCGGTAGTTTAATATTGAACTTTCCCGGGATGGCAGATTATTCTGATTACCGTAGGGAACTAGACTTAAATAAAGCTATTGTTTCCATTCATTATAAGATCGGGAATGTGAATTATACGCGTACCCTCTTTACTTCTTTTGCTGATAATGTCCTGATCATGCGTATTGAGGCAGACAAACCCGGTTCAGTGAATTTTGTGGCACGCTATAATACTCCTTATAAAGAGTATACCGTTAAAAAGAATAAAGAATGCTTGCTTTTAGCAGGAAGAGGATCCGACCACGAAGGTATTCAGGGCGCAATCCGTTTCGAGACTCGTACACGTATCAAGGCGGAGAGTGGGAAGGTCAGCGTAAAGAATGACTGCATTGAGGTGAGAAACGCAGATGCAGCTATCATTTATGTGACGGCTGCCACTAACTTTGTCAACTACAAAGATGTAAGTGCTAATGAGACACATCGTACTCGAGCACTAATGGCAAAGGCGTTTAGATCCCCTTATACACAACAATTAGTTGCCCATGAGGGGGCATATCAAAAATATTTCAATAGGGTATCTTTAAACATAGGTTCTTCGAGTGAGGAAGATACCCCTTATCGTATAAAACATTTCAAAGAAGGTAAAGACTTAGGATTGGTTGCCTTGATGTTTCAATATGGTCGTTATTTGCTTATTTCTTCTTCTCAGCCAGGTGGACAACCTGCTGGTTTGCAGGGTATATGGAATAAAGAACTATTGGCCCCATGGGATGGGAAATATACCATCAACATAAATACGGAGATGAATTATTGGCCGGCAGAAGTAACTAATCTGCCTGAGATGCACCAACCATTGTTTCAAATGGTGAAAGAACTATCCGAAACAGCTCAAGGTACAGCACGTACATTATATAATTGCCGTGGGTGGATGGTGCATCATAACACGGATATCTGGCGTATGGCAGGACCTGTTGACGGTGCTTCATATGTATGGCCATTGGGAGGAGCATGGTTGAGCCAACATTTGTGGCAGCATTACCTTTATACAGGTGATCAAGATTTCTTAAAATCCGCCTATCCGGCATTAAAAGGTGCTGCTGACTTTTTTCTCGATTATCTTGTACCTCATCCTAAATATGGTTGGATGGTGTGTGCTCCATCCATGTCTCCCGAGCAAGGACCTCCGGGAAAGGGCACGATGATTACAGCCGGTTGTACGATGGATAACCAGATCGTATTTGATGCATTGTCTTCTGTTTTAAAAGCTACAGAAATTCTATACCCTCAGAATTCGTCTTATCGTGATACGTTGCAAAATATGATTGATCGTTTGCCTCCCATGCAAATCGGTAAATACAATCAATTGCAGGAATGGCTTGCTGATGTGGATGATCCTCATAATGATCATCGCCATGTCTCTCACTTATACGGGCTTTATCCGAGCAATCAGATTTCACCTTATGCAGATCCTCTTCTTTTCCAGGCAGCTAAGCGATCATTGTTGTATCGAGGTGATATGGCTACAGGTTGGTCTATCGGTTGGAAAATAAATTTATGGGCACGCTTACTTGACGGCAATCACGCTTATAAAATTATAAAGAATATGTTGACATTGGTTGAAGACGGTAGTCAGGATGGACGTACTTACCCGAATTTATTTGATGCGCATCCTCCGTTTCAAATAGACGGTAACTTCGGATTCACCGCCGGAGTAGCCGAGATGCTTCTTCAAAGTCATGATGAGGCCCTGTTCTTATTGCCTGCATTACCAGAAGATTGGACTACAGGTGGTGTGAAAGGCTTGGTAGCTCGCGGTGCTTTTGAAGTCGATATGAACTGGAATGACAGTGAATTGACTTCTGCTACCATCACCTCTCGTATTGGTGGCAATCTTCGGATACGCTCTTATGTGCCTTTAGCCGGTAAAGGCTTGAAAAAGGCCGAGGGTACTAACCCGAACGTACTTATGAAGCGGGGTGCCATTAAAGACCCACTGATTGCTTCCGGCCTAAATGCACAATATCCAATGCTGTTCAGAACTTATGAATATGACATACAAACACAACCTGGGGAGAAATACACGGTTTATAGAGTAAAATAATAATATAATAAAAGAGCTTGATGAAAAAAAATGTAACGGTAATGCTACTGCTTATATGGTGGTTAGCCAATTCTTTCGCCGGAAACCCTGTAAAGTATCCATGGATATTCAATCCCAAAGGAGGTATTGTGAATAAAGAGGAGAAAGGTTATAGAGATGAAATATGTTTGAATGGGACTTGGAAGTTTATGCCGGTGTACGGTACTAAAGTCTCTGATTTTTCTTTGCCAAAACAATTTTCATGGGAAAAAACACCAATAAAGATACCTTCTCCATGGAATGTGAACTCTTTTACCGATGGCAGAGGAGGAGATTTTAGGACTTTTCCTAGTTATCCTGAGACATGGGAAAGAGCTCAGATCGGTTGGATGCAGAAAAATGTGCAAGTCCCTTCTGATTGGAAAGGAAAACATTTAGTGTTGCATTTTGATGCGGTAATGGGCAAAACACAAGTCTATGTGAACGGAAAACTTGCAGGTGAGAACTTCGAGCTTTTTTTACCTTTTGATTTGGATGTAACTTCACTGATAAAGCCGGGACAAGAAAACGAAATTTTGGTGGGCGTTGCAAAGGCCAGTCTGTTTGATGATCGTGGAAAGTATGGTCGTCGTACCTATGTGGGCGGCTCTATGTGGGGCATTGAAATGGCAGGTATTTGGCAAGATATGTATTTGTTGTCATCGGGACAAGTGTATGTTTCCGATGTCTTTGTACAACCCGACCCGGAACAAAAAGTATTAACAGTGCAATTGGAGATTACAAACACTACTTCCGATAAGCAAATTGTAGATGTCGATGGTGAGGTACGTCGTTGGTTCAGTACTGCAGGTCGTAGCTTACATGAAGTACCTTCCGCTGACGGTGCTTTGGAGAAAAATGCAGCTTTGAACTTTATGCCTGTCAAGAAAGTAGAGTTAGCAGCAGGTTCATCAACAAAAATTACCCTTAAAAAAACAGGAGTAGACAATCTAGCTTCTTGGACACCCGATAGTCCGAATCTTTATGGAGTTGTAGTCAGCCTAAACCATAAGAAACAAATATTGGACAAGAAATATGAACGTTTTGGCTGGCGTATCTTCAGGACGGAGAAAGATAAATTATTACTGAACGGTAAACCGATACATTTGAAAGGAGATTCATGGCATTTTACCGGCGTGCCGCAAATGACGCGTCGCTATGCTTGGGCTTGGTTTAATATGCTAAAAGATACCCATGTAAATGCGGTTCGTTTTCATGCTCAACCTTATCCGGCTTTTTATATGGATGTAGCTGACGAAATGGGTATTTGTGTGCTCGATGAGACGGGTATCTGGTCGAGTGACGGTGGCCCGAAGATTGATTCGGAGGAATACTGGAATAGTTGTGTGGAGCATATTCATCGATTGATAAAACGTGATAAAAATCATGCTTCTGTCTTTGGCTGGAGTGTTTGTAACGAGACTGTACCTGTTGCTGTAAATGTGTTTAAAGCGCCGGAAGCACTTGTCCAGCGGCAATTGCAAGAAATCAATCGCTGGGTGAAAGTCGTAAAGGAAGCTGACCCTACTCGGACTTGGATTTCGGGAGATGGAGAGACCGATCGACCAACGGATCTGCCGACTATTGTCGGGCATTACGGTGGTGCTGACGCAATGAAACATTGGTCTTCGCAAGGAAAGCCTTGGGGAATTGGCGAGCAGAGCATGGCTTATTATGGGACTCCCAAACAAGCTTCTGTCTATAATGGTGATCGAGCTTATGAAAGCATGCAAGGACGTATGGAAGCGATAGCAAAGGAAAGCTATGGATTAATTAAGAATCAACGTGAGTTAGGCGCTTCTTATAGCACTGTTTTCAATTTAGTATGGTATGCTCTAAAACCTTTGAGCCTGGGATTACCTGATAAGACTCGTTCCCCACAACTCGAAGATGGAATTTTCTTTAACTTTAAAGAAGGTGCTTATGGCATGCAGCCGGAGCGTCTTGGCCCTTATTCTACAACATTAAATCCCGGATATGATTTTTCTTTGCCTCTTTACGAAGCATGGCCTATGCTTGATGCAGTTCGTTGTGCCAATGCCGAGCCGATAGAGCCTTGCCCGGTTTGGGCTGAAGGAAAACCGGCACCGGTGAATGTGAAGCCCGCAACAGTTGATAAAGTGCTTGTATTTGCGTCGAATACAAACTTACGGGAAGAATTGGAGGAATTGGGAGTTAAAGTTGCAACAGATTATATTGCTACATCCGGTTCCATAATTTTTATTGATGCCGCTAATTTCCCCAAAGGAGAACAATTCGCCTCATTACAGCGAGCCATGCAATCTGGTGGAAAAGTGGTCATTCTCCGCTTGAATAAGGAAACTTTGAAAGAGGTGAATAAACTATTGCCCTATTCAGTGGAGTTGGGTGAAAGGAGTGCTACTTCTTTCCTGATTAATAAGGATGCTGTGGAAATGCAAGGATTGAGTCATGCCGATTTTTATTTTTCAGAATTGCTTACACGTGATAAAAGTGCGATGAAATATGGAATGGAAGGAGACTTTATACATAAGGCCATTCCTGTGCTTCGTGCTTGCAATACCGAATGGCAAAGATGGAACTATAGAGCGGAGACTTCCAAAACAGCGGATGTATTTCGTAGTGAACAAGAGGCAAAGGGACCTGATATTGTAGTGGCGACGTTGAGAGAAGGGCGTAAGAATATAACGCTTTCTACTCTCGATCTGACAGAGTTACGCGTTGAAACGCGATCTCTTCTTAGCCATCTGCTTATGAATGAAGGGGTAACCATTTCAAATGAAAATCTGATGTCTATGCAGGCATTGGATGCAAATTATAAACTACATCGTGCACTGATGTATGGTCCTGTAAGCGATGGAAATAATTTGGACATTCAGTCTCTGCAACCTAAACTGAATATGAAGGATGGATCCGGGGTTTGGCAAGTGGTGACATCAAATGCTGATGGACAATTTGTGATCCCGAATAGTCGTGAAAATAGAAGGCAATCTGTCTATTTTAGTTTTTGGCTTTACAGTTCTCGTTCTTTAAGTGATTTGCTGATAGAACCCGATATGCCAAGTCTGGATATGCTTATAGAAACTCAAAACCATGTATCTCTCTGGTTAAATGGAAAGTCGGCCAATACTTCTACAGCTACTGGCGGCGAGGTGAAAGTTCCCAATCTGTTATTGGAAAAAGGCTGGAATCATTTGATTCTAAGAATGGATAAACGTAATGAATCCACTCGATTTGGAGTACGTTTCCATTCGGCAGATAATGCTTTTATGAAGAAGATGTTATCTTCTGTGGCGAAATAATAATATAAAAAAATAGAGTTATGGTAAGAAGAATAGTTTGGCTTGTTGTATTTGCTTTTTTTTCAATGGGTGTTTTCTCTCAATCCGGTAAACAGTATAACTCGTTTAAAGGATTGGTTATGGCCGGTTACCAGGGGTGGTTTAATGCTCCTGGTGATGGCGCCGGTCGGGGATGGTATCACTATAAAGGGCGTGATGGTTTTCACCCCGGTTCATGTTCCGTTGATTTATGGCCGGAAGTGTCAGAATATGAAAAACTATATAAGACAGACTTTAGTTTTGCCGACGGCTCACCTGCTTATCTGTTTTCATCGAATGATGAGTCGACTGTGGATGTTCATTTCAAATGGATGAAAGAATATGGTTTGGATGGAGTATTTATGCAACGCTTTGTAGGAGAAATACGTAACGAGAGTGGCTTAAGTCATTTTAATAAGGTACTTAATTCTGCGATGAAGGCTGCGAATAAATATGAGAGAGCTATTTGTGTGATGTATGACTTGAGCGGTATGCGTCCGGGAGATGAACAGATGCTGTTAAAAGATATAGACAATATAGCTAAGCGCCACTTTTTAAAAGATCATGCAAAGAATCCATCTTATTTGTATCATAACGGAAAACCGTTGGTTACCGTGTGGGGGGTAGGCTTCAATGACCATCGTCAATATGGATTAAAAGAGGCTGAAATTATCATTGATGGGTTAAAAAAGCAAGGTTTTAGTGTGATGTTGGGCGTACCGACCCATTGGCGTGAATTATCGGGTGATACCGAATCCGATCCTCACTTACATGACTTGATAAAAAAATGCGATATAATAATGCCTTGGTTTGTGGGAAGATATAATGAGAACCAGTATCCCGGTTATCAAAAATTAATAAAAGACGATATAAAGTGGACGAAGCAGAATAAAGTGGATTATGCACCATTGGCTTTCCCGGGTTTTTCGTGGGGGAATATGAAAGGGCATCAAAATAATTCTCAAATACAGCGTAATAAGGGATCTTTCTTCTGGAAGCAGTTATCGGGAGCGATTAATTTGGGTGCAGAGATGATATATATAGCGATGTTTGATGAAATAGATGAAGGGACGGCGATTTTCAAATGTGCCAAAAAAGTCCCCGTCGGTGCAAGCATATTTGTTCCTATTGAAGACGGGGTGGAATGTGATCATTATTTGTGGTTGGCTGGCGAGGCCGGTAAGATGCTTCGTAAAGAAAAGCCATTGGAAATGAGCCAGCCTAAGAGGAAATAAAAACAAAGATGAGTGCCTCTTCTTGTTGTGTACAAGCAATGATATTTAGCCTATTAAATCTTATACCCAAATAGCATGAATTCGAAGAAATCTTGGTTGATTATTTTTTTTACATGTGCTTCCATAAATCTTATTGCTCAGAAAAAATATCCTTTCGAAGATATAAAACTTCCTATGGAGCAGAGAGTGAATGATTTAGTGTCCCGGCTGACTTTGGAGGAAAAAGTCAGGCAGATGTTGAATGATGCTCCTGCTGTGGAGCGATTGGGAATTCCGTCATATAATTGGTGGAATGAATGTCTGCATGGAGTCGGACGTACGAAATATCATGTGACTGTCTTTCCACAAGCCATAGGGATGGCAGCAACATGGGATGATGCGAAGCTTTTACAGGTAGCTGATGCTATTGCAGACGAGGGACGTGCAATCTATAATGACGCACGGCGTAAAAATGATTTTAGCCAATATCATGGCTTGACATATTGGACACCTAATATTAATATTTTCCGTGATCCAAGATGGGGGCGTGGACAGGAAACCTATGGAGAAGATCCCTATTTGACTGGTAAAATGGGTAAATCGTTTGTTCTTGGACTTCAAGGCAATGATTCCCATTACTTGAAAGCATCGGCATGTGCCAAACACTATGCGGTACATAGTGGTCCTGAAAAAACACGACACAGCTTCAATGCGGATGTGAGCACGTATGACTTGTGGGATACTTATTTACCTGCCTTTCGCGAATTGGTGGTGGGTGCTAAGGTCTCTGGAGTGATGTGTGCTTACAATGCTTTTCAAGGTCAACCTTGCTGTGGAAATGATTTGTTGATGCAATCTATATTACGCGATAAGTGGAAATTTAAAGGCTATGTGACTTCGGACTGCGGAGCAATTGAAGATTTTTACACTCATCATAAGAGCCATCCGGATGCCGCTTCAGCTGCTGCTGACGCAGTTTTTCATGGAACAGATTTGGATTGTGGACACGATGCATACATGGCTTTATTGAAAGCTGTAAAAGATGGCGTGATAACAGAAAAGCAATTGGATGTCTCTTTGAAACGTTTGTTTACAATCCGTTTCCGTCTTGGTTTGTTTGATCCTTTGGATAAAGTCCCTTATTCGAAAATTCCAATTTCGGAATTAGAATGTCCGGAACATCAGGAATTGGCTAAGCGCATGGTACAAGAGTCTATTGTGCTTTTGAAAAATGAGAATGGCCTTCTGCCTTTGAATAAAGATCGGTTGAAGAAGATTGTAGTGATGGGGCCTAATGCGGATAATAAAGATGTATTATTAGGCAACTACAATGGTTTTCCTTCCCATATGCTGACCCCTTTACAGGCAATCCGTGAGCGTATTGGCGACAAAGTAAATGTGATATATATAAAAGGTCCGGATTATGTAAACCCGGAGAGTGATGGAGTCTTAGAGCAATGGATGGCCCAGACTGAAGGGGCTGATTTGGCTATTTTTATTGGTGGCATCAGCCCACAATTAGAAGGTGAAGAAATGCTTGTAAGTAAAGATGGCTTTGTTGGGGGAGATCGAACCTCAATAGCCTTGCCGGCTATTCAAACGAGAGTGATGAAGGCTTTGGTTGCAAAAAAAATCCCCACCGTATTGGTAATGATGACGGGTAGTGCTTTAGCTATTCCTTGGGAAGCAAAATTTATTCCTTCTATTTTGAACGCTTGGTATGGTGGACAATACGGAGGAGAGGCTGTTGCGGATGTTTTGTTTGGTAGTTATAACCCTTCTGGCAGGCTGCCTGTTACCTTCTATGAGAAAGATACTGATTTGCCGGATTTCAGTTCGTATGACATGACCGGAAGAACTTACCGTTATTTTAAAGGAAAAGCACTTTATCCTTTTGGTTATGGGTTAAGTTATACCGATTTTGGGTATTCGGCTTTGCAATTACCAAAAACATGTAAGGTGACCGATAAAGAAATAAGAATTGAAGTCACTGTGACTAATAAAGGTAAAGTCCCGGGTGATGAAATTACTCAACTTTATGTTTCCCATCTTAATCAAAACGTTCTTGTTCCCATAACTTCATTGAAAGGCTTTCAGCGGATTCATTTAAATGAAGGAGAGACCAAAAGAATTTCTTTTTTATTGTCTGCTGAAGATTTGGCTTGTGTAGATGAAAATGGAAATCTGGTGATGATTCCCGGAGATATAAGTATATATGTGGGAGGAAGTTCGCCGGTTGTTACATCGGCTACTCCTTTAGATGGTGTGAAGAAAGTCATGACAATGACTGGAAAAAAACGAAACTAACATTTTAGAATTATATAATATGCATATAATGTTAAGATACTTGTTGCTTATCGGTTTGATACTGCCTTTATGTACAATGGCTCAGCAACGAAGTGAAATTTTATCGGTTTCTGCCTCTATCAAAACTGAAGAGGCCTCGTTGGTATTCGACAAAAAGGCTACAACAATGTACACCCTTTCTCCTCAGGAGTTAAAATCTGCACAATGGATAATGTGCACAATTGGAGAACCCGGAGATATTTCAGAGATTACTATGGAAGCACAAGGTATATCGAAGGATGAGCTAAAATCCATGTTGGATATATTTGTCACTTATGATCCGATGAATATGGGAGTGCCGGTTGATTATACCATAGAGGGCAATAATAAAATCTTTAAGTTGAAACTTTCCCCTAAATATGGAGCCCATATCAAATTTAGCTTTAAAGCGGGAAAACTAAACAAGCCTTTTAGTCTGAAAGAGGTTACGGTGTTTTTAACTCCCAAAGAGTTGAGAAATTATAAAGGAGAGATAACTAAGCTTCGTTATATGGATCCGACTCTTCCTGTAGAAGACCGGGTGGAAAGTTTGCTTGCTGCGATGTCTTCTGATGATAAAATGGAATTAATACGTGAAGGTTGGGGAATTCCCGGTATACCCCATCTTTATGTGCCACCGATTACAAAAGTTGAGGCTGTACACGGCTTTTCTTATGGTAGTGGCGCTACAATCTTTCCACAAGCTCTTGCCATGGGAGCTACATGGGACAAAGAACTGATAGAGAACATGGCGATGGCTATCGGTGATGAGACTTTGGTAACCGGGGCGAAACAAGCGTGGTCACCGGTTTTGGATGTGGCTCAGGATGCTCGTTGGGGACGTTGTGAAGAAACTTTTGGCGAAGATCCTGTACTCGTTTCTCAGATAGGTGGCGCTTGGATAAAGGGATACCAATCGAAAGGGCTGTTTACCACTCCGAAGCATTTTGGCGGTCATGGGGCCCCTTTAGGAGGACGTGATTCACATGATATTGGATTGTCCGAACGTGAGATGCGTGAAGTACATTTGGTGCCTTTCCGTCATGTCATCCGTAATTACGATTGTCAGTCGTTAATGATGGCATACTCCGATTTTATGGGGGTACCCATCGCAAAGAATAAAGAGCTCCTGCAAAAAATACTTCGTCAGGAATGGGGATTCAATGGCTTTATTGTCAGTGATTGCGGTGCAATCGGTAATTTAACAGCCCGTAAACACTATACGGCTAAAGATAAAATCGAAGCAGCCAATCAGGCATTGGCTGCCGGTATTGCTACGAATTGTGGAGATACTTATAATGACAAGGGAGTAATAGCAGCTGCGAGGGATGGGCGTATTAACATGGAAAATTTGGATAATGTATGCCGTTCCATGCTTCGCGTAATGTTTCGGAATGAGTTATTTGAGAATAATACTAGCAAACCATTGGACTGGAATAAAATCTATCCGGGCTGGAACTCAGAATCTCATAGGGAGTTGGCTCGTAAAGTAGCTCGTGAATCGATAGTGATGCTTGAGAATAAATCCGGTTTACTTCCTTTATCGAAAGAGATTCATACGATTGCTGTTCTGGGACCGGGAGCTGATAATTTACAACCGGGAGACTATACTCCCAAATTACAACCCGGACAGTTGAGATCTGTATTGACTGGAATTAAAGATGCTGTAAGTAAGCAAACCAAAGTCTTGTATGAGCAGGGATGTGATTTCACCACTCTTGATGGGACGAACATTCCTAAAGCTGTAAAAATAGCTTCTCAGGCAGATGTGGTCGTTATGGTTCTTGGAGATTGTTCTACAAGTGAAGCAACAGGAAATGTAGAAAAAACATCAGGTGAGAATCATGATTTGGCCACGCTGATCTTGCAAGGTAAACAACAAAAACTGTTGGAAGCTGTTTGTGCAACTGGAAAGCCAGTGATTCTTGTTCTTCAAGCCGGACGCCCATATAATCTGTCCAAAGCGTCCAATTTGTGTAAAGCTATTCTTGTTAATTGGCTACCGGGACAGGAAGGGGGACCTGCAACAGCTGATATACTTTTTGGCAATTATAGTCCTGCCGGTCGTCTGCCAATGACTTTCCCACGTGACGTTGGGCAACTACCTTTGTATTATAATTTTAAGACATCCGGACGTCGTTACGAGTATGCCGATATGCCGTATTACCCGCTTTATCGCTTTGGATATGGATTAAGTTATACCTCTTTTGAATATTCGGGACTGAAAATAGAAGAGAAAAAAGATGGCAATGTTATAATACAGGCTACAATAAAGAATGTGGGGCAATGTGCTGGGGATGAAGTAGCCCAACTGTATGTGACGGATATGTATGCCAGTGTGAAAACCCGTATTACAGAGCTAAAAGACTTTACTCGCATTCATTTGGATCCGGGGCAGTCCAAAGATGTTCAGTTTGAGCTAGCGCCTTATCAGCTGTCTCTATTGAATGATCAGATGGATCGGGTAGTGGAGAATGGTGATTTTAAAGTATTGGTCGGGGGAGTTAGCCCGGACTATCTGGCTCAAGACCGTATTAAAGACAGCGTAGGCTACAGTGATGCGAAGAAGGGGATTTCCGGAATTTTAAACTATACGCATGATTTTTCTGCAAATTTTGCTATATCACTTTTTAAAGTGGAAGAGAATTTATTGAAAAACAAAAAAACAATCTGGATAAAAGTAAGAAATGAAGGTACAATAATGGATATGGGAAAAATAGAAATGTATGTTGGCGATAAAAGGATTGATGAAGATATTCATTATGAATTAGCTCCCAATGAAGAAAAACTGATTCCTTTTGAAGTTGAGCGGAATAGTGCGGATCGGATAATCTTTACCACTAAATATAAAGTACTGGTTATTTAGCGGTCTTTTAAATAGAAATATATAAATCATGAAAAAATTAATACTCGTCTTACTATGGATTTGCTTTTTACCCTTAATAGCAGTACACTCCTATGCTCAGGCTTTGAGACATGTGGTGACCAATCCTATAAATTTAAATTATCGTTTCCAGCCGGATATACCTTCCAGACGTGAGGCAGCGGATCCTGTAATAGAATACTTCAAAGGTTACTACTATCTTTTTGCTTCCAAATCGGGGGGATATTGGCGATCAAAAGATCTCGCGGAATGGGCTTACATCCCTTGCAAGAGTATTGCAACAATCGAGGATTATGCACCGGCTGTTTTGGCATTAGGTGATACGCTTTATTTTACAGCTTCTTCTGGGAATACCAAGATTTACAAAAACTCTCATCCGGAAGTTGATCATTGGGAAATGGTGGATACAAAATTTATGTATAATCAACATGACCCCGCTTTTTATAAAGATGATGACGGAAAAGTTTATTTTTATTGGGGGTGTTCAGATGTTGACCCCATAATGGGAGTGGAAGTTGATCCTAAGAAAGGATTTCAGCCTATTGGAAAACCGAAAGCTTTGATTGAACATCATGGAGATAAATTTGGTTGGGAGGTCCCCGGTAACAATAATGAAGAATTGCGTCAAGGATGGAACGAAGGTCCTTGCATGATAAAATATAATGGGCGCTACTATCTGCAATATGCCGCTCCGGGCACGCAGTACCGTATATATGGGGATGGCATCTATGTCGGCGATAATCCGTTAGGTCCTTTTCAATATATTGAAGACAATCCATTCTCATTTAAACCCGGAGGGTTCATAGGTGGAACAGGCCATGGATATACTTTCAAGGATAAGTATGGCAACTATTGGCACGTGGCTTCTATGACTATCTCAGTCCGTCATGTTTTTGAACGCAGGCTGGGGTTGTTTCCCGTAGCTGTTTCTAAGCGAGGTGACTTTTATACTCGCACTGCTTTCTCAGACTATCCTTATTACATTCCGGATAAGAAAGTCAATTTTGAGAAGACAGATTGTGGAATGAATTGGAATTTACTTTCTTATAAAAAGGAAATATCCTCTTCTTCTTATCTTCCCGGCTTTGAACCAAAGAATGCTAATGATGAACAAATTGAAACTTGGTGGTCGGCATGTACCGGAGATAAAGGAGAGTGGCTGCAAATAGATCTGGGTCACTTATATGAAGTTAATGCATTGCAAGTCAACTTCGCAGATCACAACTTCTCCGTGTATGTTCCCCATGAGCCGGTTATCTACCGGTATATGATAGAGGGGTCCTCTACTGGTAACAAGTGGACTTGTCTGATTGATGAAAAAAATAATCAGAAAGATGCTCCTCACACCTTACATACTTTAAAAAATCCTGTAAAAGTTCGATATCTCAGAATTGTTAACATGAAGAATATGTCAGGTTGTTTCTCTATGTTTGATTTTAGGGTATTCGGGAAGGGGAATGGTAATCTTCCGGCAAAGGTTGAGGGTTTCCGTGCTCTCCGTGATAAGAAAGATGGGAGAGCTTTTCGTTTTAAATGGAATTCACAAAATGGTGTGACGGGATATTTATTGAAGTGGGGGATTCAAAAAGATAGATTGACACATTCTGTGATGGTTTTTGATAATCATTATGAAGCTCGTTTTTTCAATAAGGATTCGAAATATTATTTTTCTGTTTTGGCTTTTAATGAAAATGGAATATCGCAGTGAAGTACAGATAAGTAGATCTATCACAACTTCAGAATTAGTTGCAAGAAGTGAATCGTGAAAAAATGAAGGTAATCAAACACGCTTTATATAGAAGAAAATAATTATTAATTTAAATATCCATAGGATGAGAAAGTCTGTTTTTTTGTTGACAATATTGCCTTTGATGTTGCTTAGTTGCAATAGTTCGAAAAATGTGCAAATACTTAAATTGGGGCCTAATCCTTTTATCACCCACATCTTCACGGCGGACCCTTCTGCTCATGTGTGGAAAGACGGGCGTTTGTATGTTTACCCCTCTCATGATGTGGCTCCACCTCGCGGATGCGATTTAATGGACCGTTATCATGTGTTTTCTACGGATGATATGATACATTGGAAAGATCATGGGGAAATTCTAAATTCTTCGGAGGTCCCTTGGGGGAGGAAAGAAGGAGGTTTCATGTGGGCACCTGATTGTGCTTATAAGAATGGAACTTATTATTTCTATTTTCCGCATCCAAGTGGTACGGATTGGAATAAAACATGGAAAATCGGAGTAGCCACGAGCAAATATCCGGTAAAGGGCTTTAGAGTACAGGGCTATATCGAAGGACTAGGTGATGCTTTTGCTATGATAGATCCTTGTGTCTTTGTAGACGACGATGGACAGGCTTATTTCTATTATGGAGGCGGTGGAAAATGTATGGGAGCGAAGTTGAAAGATAACATGACTGAAATAGCGGAACCGCTGCACCCGATGGAAGGACTTAAAGATTTTCATGAAGCAACTTGGGTACATAAAAGAAATGGGATTTATTATTTATCTTACGCAGACAATAATCGGGGTGCTAATCGTTTGAATTATGCGATGAGTAAATCTCCATTGGGACCATGGAAGTATCAAGGGGTATATTTACAACCTACGGGCTGTGATACGAGTCATGGCTCCATCGTTGAGTATAAAGGAGAATGGTATGCCTTTTATCACAATAGTTCCATATCAGGGCGGGGGAATTTACGCTCAATATGTGTTGATAAGTTGTATTATAATCCTGATGGAACGATTAAGATGATAGAACAACATAAATAAGAAAATAAATGTTTTATATTATATAGAAATAAATTCCATGAGAAAATTGCGTTCTTTTATTGTTATTTCTTTTATCATAACTACGGGCCTTTGCTTTGGAGCACCCAAGGTGCAGTTAGATAAAAGCCCTGTAGATTATGTAAATCCATATATGGGAAATATTAGTCACTTACTAGTCCCTACTTTTCCTACGGTCCATTTACCTAATAGCATGCTTCGGGTTTATCCTGAACGTGCGGATTACACAACAGACCTTTTAAATGGCCTTCCTTTGATTGTGACAAGTCATCGTGGGAGTTCGGCTTTTAATTTGAGCCCGTATCAGGGGGATAAACTCAGTCCGGTAGTTGCTTATAGCTATGATCACGAAAAACTGAGACCTTACTATTATCAGGTCGTTCTTGATGACGCACAAATAAATGTGAAATATGCTCCTTCACATCAATCGGCACTTTATCAAATAGAATATGGACAGGAAGGGAAGCCCATATATATGATGATCAATTCACGTAACGGGGGTATTAAGGTTGGCGATGGGTTTGTAAGTGGCTATCAACAATTGGAGAATAATACACGCGTATATTTATATGTGGAGTCAGATATTACTCCGAAAGAAACGGGTATTTTAGTTAGTGGTAAATTGGATGCTTCAAAAAAGGAAACTGAAGGACGCAATGCTTGTGCAGTGTTGCACTTTGCAAATGGTACTAAAATGGTAAAGCTGCGCTATGGTATCTCGTTTATAAGCGAAGAACAAGCAAAGAAGAACCTGCAACGTGAATTGCCGGATTATAACCTGCAAGCATTGGCAGCAAAAGGACGCGAAATATGGGATAAGGCATTGGGAAATATTCGGGTAGAAGGTGGAAGTGACTCTGAGAAGCAGATATTTTATACATCTCTTTATCGTGTATTCGAGCGTCCGGTTTGTATCAGCGAAGGTGGTCGCTATTTCAGTGCATTCGATGGAAAAATACACGAAGATAATGGTGCCCCCTTTTATACAGATGACTGGATATGGGATACTTATCGTGCTGCCCACCCTTTGCGTCTCTTGATTGACGAAGGAACGGAAAAGAATGTGATTGATTCTTATTTGCGTATGGCTGAACAAATGGGGAATATGTGGATGCCTACTTTCCCCGAGATTACCGGAGATTCCCGGCGTATGAATTCCAATCATGCTGTGGGCACTATAGCTGATGCTGCAGCAAAGGGTTTGAAATTTGATTTAGCGAAGGCTTATGAGGCTTGTCGTAAAGGAATAGAAGAAAAAACTTTGGCTCCATGGTCAGGAGCACATGCCGGTTGGATTGACGACTTCTATAAGAAAAACGGATATATTCCGGCTCTTCATGAAGGGGAGAAAGAAATTGACCCGAATGTAAATTCATTTGAGAAACGTCAGCCTATTGCGGTTACATTGGGTACTTCTTACGACCAATGGTGTTTGTCGAGAATTGCAACGATGTTGGGAAAGAAAGAAGATGCCGTCCATTATTTGCAATGCGCCCACAATTATCGTAATGTATATAATGCTGAGACAGGCTTTTTCCATCCGAAAGATAAGGACGGTAAGTGGATTGAACCTTTTGACTACCGTTTCTCCGGTGGTATGGGTGCCCGTGAATATTATGGTGAAAACAACGGTTGGGTATATCGTTGGGATGTTCAGCACAATGTAGCTGATCTGATACGTTTGATGGGTGGGAATGAACAATTCATTGCGAATCTGGATCAAACCTTTCGTGAACCGCTTGGTCGTGGCAAATATGCTTTCTACGCTCAGTTGCCGGATCATACAGGCAATGTGGGACAGTTCTCAATGGCCAATGAACCGAGTTTACACATCCCATACTTATATAATTATGCGGGGCAACCCTGGAAAACGCAAAAACGTATTCGTCAGTTGTTGAAAACTTGGTTTAGAAATGATTTGATGGGAGTTCCCGGTGATGAGGATGGAGGTGGTATGTCAGCTTTCGTTGTGTTCTCTTCTTTAGGCTTTTATCCGGTAACTCCAGGTTTTCCGGCTTATAATATAGGTAGCCCCTTGTTTACTAGAACGAAAATATCTCTGAGCAATGGAAAGGTGTTTGATATAGAATCAAGAGGTGCTTCAGAGGATAATAAGTATATCCAATCTGCTGTATTGAATGGTAAGATCTGGAATAAACCTTGGTTTAGTCATGATGATATAAAGAATGGTGGAAAGTTGATATTGATTATGGGAGATAAGCCTAGTAAGGCCTGGGGTAGTGCAGCTGATGCAGTGCCGCCTTCAGCAGATAACCAATAAAGTGCATAATTTAGTAGAGAAATACCATGAAAGCACTTAAGAAATTTGTTTTTACAGGATTAATTATTCTGACTGCTTGTACCGGAGTGGTACAGGCTCAGGAATTGTATAAAGATGAGAATGCATCGCTCCATGAGCGTATTATGGACTTATTGTCCCGCTTGACGGTTGAAGAAAAGATCAGTCTGTTACGTGCAACTTCACCAGGCATTCCTCGATTGGATGTCCCTAAGTATTATCATGGCAACGAGGCGCTCCATGGGGTGGTTCGTCCGGGGCGGTTTACTGTTTTTCCACAAGCTATAGGTTTGGCCGCTACCTGGAACCCGGTGTTGCAAAAGCAAGTTGCTACGGTTATTTCCGATGAGGCTCGTGCTCGTTGGAATGAACTGGATCAAGGACGGGAACAGAAAAGTCCGTTTAGCGATTTACTGACATTTTGGTCTCCTACCGTGAATATGGCACGTGATCCACGTTGGGGACGTACTCCTGAAACATACGGAGAAGATCCGTATTTAAGCGGCATTATGGGTACTGCTTTTGTACAGGGTTTGCAGGGAGATGACAGCCGTTATTTGAAGATTGTGTCGACTCCTAAACATTTTGCAGCTAATAATGAAGAACATAATCGTTTTGTATGTAATCCCCAAATTTCAGAAAAGCAGCTTCGTGAGTATTATTTGCCGGCATTTGAAGCATGCGTGAAAGATGGGAAATCGGCATCTATTATGTCAGCGTATAATGCATTAAATAATGTGCCTTGTACCTTGAATGCATGGTTGCTTACGAAGGTCCTTCGTCATGATTGGGGATTCAAAGGTTATGTGGTTTCCGATTGTGGAGGTCCTTCTCTGCTGGTCAATGCACATAAATATGTGAAAACAAAAGAAGCTGCTGCTACTTTGTCTATAAAGGCCGGTTTGGATTTGGAATGTGGGGATGATGTATTCGATGAACCATTATTGAGTGCTTATCGTCAATACATGGTTACGGATGCCGATATTGATTCCGCTGCTTATCATGTGTTGAGAGCACGGATGCAATTGGGTCTGTTTGACAGCGGAGAAAAAAATCCTTATACGAAAATATCTCCTGCTGTAATAGGCTCCAAAGAACATCAGAGTTTGGCGTTGAATGCGGCACGTGAATGTATTGTATTGCTTAAAAACCAGAAAAGGATGTTACCACTCAATGTCAAAAAGATAAAATCGATAGCGGTGGTAGGTATCAATTCCGGTAACAGTGAATTTGGTGATTACAGTGGGTTACCGGTGATCGCTCCGGTTTCCGTATTGCAGGGAATCAAGGATAGAGTGGGTGATGATGTGAAGGTGGTATATGCTCCGTGGAAGTCCGCAGTGGATGGGATGGAACTTATACAGGGTGTTAATTTCCCTGAAGGACTGAAAGTGGAGTATTTTGACAACACCAATTTGCAGGGTACGCCAAAAGTGCGCAAAGAAGAATGGATAAACTTTGAGCCAGCCAATCAAGCTCCGGATCCATTCTTACCCAAATCTCCTTTATCCATTCGCTGGACAGGAAAATTACGCCCTACTGTTACTGGGAAATATGTATTTAGCTATATATCGGATGACGGTTGCCGCTTGAGTATTAATGATAAAAAACTGATTGACGCCTGGTCCGGGCATACTGTCAGGACAGATACTGCATCTATTTATTTAGAGGCAGGGAAAGATTATCAATTGAAGGCTGAGTACTATGACAATCGGGATTATGCTGTTGCCAAGTTACAGTGGCGTGTTCCCCAAGTAGGGAAAACTACCCGGCTAGATCTTTATGGTGAAGCTGGAAAGGCTGTACGCGAGTGCGAAACGGTTATTGCCGTGTTGGGTATAAATAAGTCCGTAGAACGTGAAGGACAAGATAGGACTGATATTCAGCTACCTTTAGACCAACAGGAATTCTTGCAAGAAATATATAAGGTGAATCCGAACGTAGTCGTGGTGTTGGTGGCTGGCAGCTCATTAGCCGTTAACTGGATGGATGAGCATATTCCGGCTATAGTCAATGCCTGGTATCCCGGTGAAAGTGGCGGTAAAGCTGTGGCAGAGGTATTGTTCGGAGATTATAATCCGGGTGGTCGCCTGCCGTTGACTTATTATAGAGGATTGGAACAACTTCCTCCGTTTGATGATTATGATATAACTAAGGGGCGTACTTATAAATATTTCAAAGGTGATGTCTTGTATCCTTTTGGTTACGGTCTGAGTTATACTTCATTCAAGTATTCTAATCTACAAGTGGTGGACGAGGAAGGAGCTGTGAACGTGTCGTTTCAGCTAAAGAACACGGGTAAATATATGGGTGACGAAGTAGCTCAGGTTTATGTGAAACTTCCTGGAAGAGATGAAGTAATGCCGCTGAAAGAGTTGAAAGGCTTTGAGCGCGTTTCATTGAAAAGCGGTGAAAGCCGGAAGGTGACCATCAAGTTACGGAAAGATTTATTGCGCTATTGGGATGAGTCGAAAGAAAAATTTGTGTATCCTTCCGGTGATTATACTATAATGGTAGGTGCTTCTTCTGCCGATATTCTCCTGCAAAAGGTGGTTCCTGTTCTGCAAAAGGTGAAAGTGGTTTGTGTTGGCGCCAGCATTACCGCTGGGGCAACAACGGCCAATCCCGTGACAGATTCCTATCCGGCACAACTAGGGAGTATGCTGGGCAATAATTATAAAGTTATCAATTATGGCGTAAGCGGTTGTACTATGTTACGTCATGGAAACTTCCCTTATTGGATAACGAAAGAGTATCAAGAAGCATTAAAATCCAATCCGGATATCGTATTCATTGATTTGGGCGGTAACGATAGTAAAGCCATTAACCGTGCCTATATGCACGAATTTGAGAGGGATTGTCGCGACATGATTGAAGCCTTCGCTCAGCTTCCTTCGAAGCCTCGAATTATAGTTCTGACTCCAATAGTTTCCTTTGTAAAAGACTCGAATGGGATTTATGATGAGGTAATAGTAAAAGATGTGACCCCTGCAACAATTAGTGCCGTACAAAAGAAAAATGTGGAAGTCATCGATATGCACCCGGTGCTTGATAAGCATCCGGAATTGATGAAAGATGGAATACATCCTGATGCTAAAGGATCAGGGATGATGGCTAAGACTATGTGCGATTATCTGATGTCTCACTCTGAAAAATAGAAAAGAATGGAACGGAACGCTAAGATTCAATGGATATGCTTTTTTTTGATGGGCTGCATTTCTTCTTTGTTCGCGCAGAATGTTGCAAATTGGGGATTAACTCATCCTCAACCGAAAGAAACACTGCCGAAGTCAAAAACACAAATCATGATCCCTACCCCTAGGGTACAGGCACCGGTAAAGGTCTTGATTGAAAAGGTGGGTGAAAATGATTTCCTGTTGAATCAAGGTTGGAGGCTGACAGAAAACAAGAATGTCGTGTCTTCAAAAAATTCTATCTTTGAACCGGGTTACCATGCAGATGAATGGTATAATGCGACCGTTCCGGGTACCGTGTTGACTACTTTGGTGGATCAGGGAGTTTACCCCGATCCTTATTATGGATTAAATAATTTGACCATTCCCGATGCCCTTTGCCGTACAGACTGGTGGTATCGTCTGGAATTTAGTTCTCCTGTCCGTAAGGATGGTAAAGAAGCTTGGCTGGTTTTCAATGGTATTAACTATCAGGCTGAGATCTGGTTGAACGGAGTATGTCTGGGTGCAATGAAAGGTGCTTTTATCCGGGGTGAGTTCAATGCTACGAATCATTTGGTGGATGGAAATAATGTGTTGGCTGTTCACATTCTTCCACCGCCTAATCCGGGTATTCCCCATGAACAATCTCCATCGGCAGGCAATGGCATGAACGGCGGACAGTTATGCTTGGATGGTCCTACTTTTATTTCTTCCGAAGGCTGGGACTGGGTGCCGGGTATCCGGGACAGAAACATAGGTATCTGGCAGGATGTACATTTGCGCTTTACAAACGGTATTCGCCTGCATGATACACAAGTCATTACCCATCTGGCATTGCCGGATACGACTGCTGCTGAGATAACAGTGCGTACGGAAGTGGAAAACCTGCAACCGGTAGCGAAGTTGGTATCCGTTAATCTGAATATTGAAGGTAAACAAGTTACTCAAAATGTAAATCTGGCACCGAAAGAACGGAAAGAAGTCGTGTTCAATCCGGGTGTGTATAAGGTATTAGAGATCAAAGAGCCCCGTTTGTGGTGGCCGAATAATTATGGTCGTCAGGAACTATATACGATGGATGTAGCGGTCGTGGAAAATGGAAAGCAATCGGATGCAAAGGAGGTTCGTTTCGGTATTCGTGAACTTTCTTATGAGTTGGAGGTTTGTTTTCCCGATGACTCTATCCGCAGGGTGGAGTACCGCCCAACAGTAATGAGCCGGGGTGAACCACTCTTTGATAACATCAATCGTAAGTACATAGAGGGTGGCATGTGTATGCCCCGTCTGCGAAAGAATGTCTCATCTGATATTTTTATTCCGGCTCCCGACAAGGCTATGCAGCACTATATGGTGATAAGAGTTAATGGAAAGCGTATCTTTTGTAAAGGTGGAAACTGGGGAATGGACGATGCTATGAAGCGTGTTTCCCGTGAGCATCTGGAACCTTATTTCCGCCTGCATAAGGAAGCAAACTTTAATATGATCCGCAACTGGACAGGTGAGAGTACGGAAGAAAGCTTCTATGAATTGTGTGATGAATACGGAATGTTGGTTTTTAATGACTTTTGGCTGAGTACTCAAGGTTATAATATGCCGGTAAATGATGACGACTTATTTCTGCGTAATGCGGAGGATGTAGTGGTGCGTTTCCGTAACCATCCTTCTATTGCCATATGGAATCCGAGGAATGAAGGATTTGCTCCAGCCTATATTGAGGAACATCTGGCAAAAATAATCGCAGAAAAGGATGGTACCCGTTATTATAGTCCGAATTCTACACATTGTAATCTGAGGCCGAGCGGGCCATGGAATTATTATAAAAACCCGGTTGATTACTACCGTAATAACGCACATGGGTTTAATACTGAGCAGGGTTCAACTTCCATTCCTACGGAAGAATCCATTCTGACAATGATGGATGAAAAAGATGCCTGGCCCATCAGTGATGTCTGGTATTATCATGATTTGCATGGTGGACAGAAAGATTTTATGGATGCCCTTGAACAAAAATATGGAAAAGCCACTGACCTGAAAGACTTTAACCGTAAAGCGCAACAGGTGAATTATGATAGCCACCGTGCCATGATGGAGGCCTGGAACAGCAAGATGTGGAATAGCACATCCGGACTATTGCTGTGGATGAGCCATCCGGCATGGCCCAGTATGGTGTGGCAGGTATATTCCTGGGATTATGAAACATTTGGCTCTTTCTATGGCTGCCGCAAGGCTTGTGAGCCTATTCATATCCAGAAAAACTTTGATGATCAGAAAGTAGTGGTGGTAAATACTACTTTGAAGAATATGAAAGGGGCAAGAGTAATCTATGAAGTCTATTCTCTTGAAGGTAAATCTTTATTCAAGCGTACATCGAAGCTGAACATATCGGCTAATGGATTGACGGAATGCTTTATACAGGATAGGCCTCTTACTGCTACCGGAATATATCTGGAACGTTTGGTTTTGATGGATAGAAGTGGTAAGATTATTTCTGTTAACGATTACTGGCAAGATAATGGTAAAGGGGACTTCCAGAAATTTAATTCTTTGCAGGAAGCCACGATAATTGGTCGACTGATCAGACGAAAAAATAGTCAGGTGCAGATAGAATTGCGAAATGCAGGTACGAAACCTGCCATTGCTCTGAAACTGAATGTTCGTGAACCGGATACGGATAAACGCATTTTGCCGGCTTATGCTTCAGATGGTTATTTCAACTTATTGCCGGGAGAAAAAAGAGTGATTACCATCGAATATTCCACTCAGGAGAATGCTACGGTTTCGGTTGAAGGGTATAACCTGAAACGTAGTCGATTGCTAACCTTAAAGTAGGAATATGAAGATGTGGAATAATAAAATATTATATTCTATTTTGGCTTGTATGACTTCATTGAGCATATATGCTCAGCCGGCCGTACGTCAGGGTTATTCCTGCCAATTTCCTGCAACTTATAATAAGTGGCAGGAAGCCCTACTGGCAGGTAATGGTAAGATGGGTATTATGGTTTTTGGAAATCCTCTGCATGAAACGGTAGTATTCAATGACCGTACTTTTAATTTTCCGGGTGCAAAGTTGCGTACATTTGCTGAAGTTCCCCGGGATACGCTCGATTTGATAAAGAAATATTGTGCAACAGGGCAATTCAAGAAAGCGAATGATTTGGCTGTGCGCACTTCCCATTGGCAAGATGGGGGTGAAGGGGGAAGGCATCCGGGATTTCTGCTTAAAATCGATATGGATAAAATCGGTGAAATTAAGGATTACCGCCGTATCTGTAATTATGAAACCGGAGAGATAACCGTTCGCTGGGATGATGACCGTGGAGAATGGAAGCGTAGTTCATTTGTATCCAGAGCAGCCAATACCGCAGTATTTGGACTTCAGGCACCCTCTTCCGGTAAACTGAACTGTGCCATCAGTTTACAAATGCCTGAAGAGGTCAATTTCCCGAAAGGAATGAAGATTGCTTATCAGAATACAGAGGATTATCTGAATATTCGAGTAAATTATGCTGCTCCGATGAATACCGCAGGTTATGAAGGGGTTATCCGGGTTAAGCTGACGGGTGGTTCTTCCTTCTTACGAAACGATACTTTGTATATTAAGGGTGCTCAGGAAGTACTTTTATTAGCAAAGACGAAAAAGTACCCTACGGATTGCTCGGTAGAATGGGGAAAAGGGCTCCTGAAAAAAGAACTGGATAAGTTGAATTCCGGTTATAAAGCTTTATTAAAAGCGCATAAAGCGATACATGCCACTATCTATAACCGGGTAAAGATAGATTTGGGTGCTAGTACCGCCGACCGATCACTGTCTAATGAAGAGCTATTGGAAAAACAGAAACAAAGCAATCAACCTGTTTTGGCATTGTGGGAACGAATTTTTGATGCCGGAAGGTATTATTTCCTATCTTCCGGTAGTGAGCTGACACCTCCTGATTTACTGGGTATCTGGACCGGCGATTGCAATGCCGGCTGGGGCGGTTATTACCATCTGGATGCTAACCTGAACTTACAGGTGAGTGGAGGAAATACAGGTGATATGCCCGAAGCTATGGAAGGTTATTTCCATTTGAATGAAGTATGGAAAAGAGATTTTGAGGTAAATGCCTCCAAGTTGTTAGGATGCCGGGGTATGCTGGCTTGCGGAAATACTCCCGGGCTCTCTTCCGGTTTAATGGCCTCTATCAATGATTTCTATCCCTATCAATATGCTACAGGTGAAGAAGCCTGGTTACTGTATCCTTTCTGGGAACATTACCTGATTACGGAAGATAAGGAATTCCTTCAAAATCGCTTGTATCCTTTATTGAAGTGCATGGGTGATTTCTATGAGGACTTCCTGAAATACAAGGATGATGAGGGGCATTATATTCTCGCTGGTTCTGTCTCACCGGAAAACCAGCCGTCGAACCTGCATGTGTCTTTATTGAATAATTCCGCTTTCGATCTCTCAGGAGCCCGTTTTATCTTGTCTACTTTGGTAAAGGTTTGTGATTTATTAGGTGAGGAACAAGGTGTACATGAAGGTAAAGCGCGTTGGAAAGGTCTGTTGGATGCATTGCCACCTTATCGGATAAATGAAGATGGTGCCATAAAAGAGTGGGGTTGGCCAGGGCTGGACGAAAGCTATGGGCACAGGCATTCCAGCCATCTGATGATGATATGGCCCTATCGGGAATTTTCGGAAGACAAAACTCCGGAGCTATATAATGCTGCTCATAAAGCATTGCAAATGAGAGATCAACATACCTACGAGGATGCGGGACATGGTTATCTTCATGGAGCTTTGATTGCTGCCGGACTTCATGATACCTCTTCCTTGAAGAAGAAAATGATGACACTTACTCAAAGAGATTTTTATTATAATAGTCTGTTTACTTCACACTATCCTAACCACGGAACTTTCTGTGCGGATGTTTGCCATGCTGTACCCGGTATTCTGATAGAGATGTTGGTTAACTCGACTGAAGAAGGCCTTGAATTATTGCCGGCCTTGGTAGAGGGTCTTGAACATGGCAGTATCAGTGGAATAAAGGCACGGTGCGGGGTAACTATTGAAAAGCTATCCTGGGATTTGTCTAAAAATTTAGTGACGTGTGTTTTACACTCTGCAAAAGAACGGGAAATTAAGCTAAGGGTTGGTCGTACTTATAATCATAAAATTCATTTATCTGCTAATAAAAGTCGTGAAATAAATATTGATTATAAATGAGTTGCTATTAAGGCTGGAAATTCCTACTACCAGTGTATGCATCTTTTTGCCGTTTATATTTTAACGGCAAGATTTATATTGAAAGCTTTTCCCTTTGGTGAAATAATACGATAATCATATGATGTTATTTTGTTAGTTATTATAGTTTTTTTAATACCTTTGTGCATATTCCTTGAATAAGAAACTATGAAATGTGTATTGCGTATACCAATAATTTTATTCCTTCTATTTTTTAGCATAAAGGTACTGGCATTGGAGGAGAAGTATAACTATGGATTATATTTTAAATCGTATTCTGTGCCGGGAAATGAGCGGACTTCATTATCTTTGGACGATAACCAACCCTTTGCCGTAAATAATGACTTTACGGTCTCATTCCAAATGTTAGTGCGTAGCAAAGAGCCGAACTTTGGTTCTATTCTTCATCTACAAACAAATGAAAATCAGTTGATACATTTTGTTGTTGCACCTGGTTCGAATAATAAAATTTTTCCAGCTTTAGTGTTTAATGAAGGTATGTTTGCTATCAATGCAGATATTAAAAAGGAAAAATGGATAACGGTTTCTTTGCATTTGAACATCAAAAACAATACAATAGATTTTATTTATGACGATAAAGATACTACAATGATAGTCCCTTTGCACGGTATACATAAAATAAAAGTTGTATTTGGATGTTTATCTGCTTATACGGCGGAGATTATTCCGATGAATTTGAGAAATATAAAAATAAATCAGGATGGTGAAGATACTCGGTACTGGAAACTATGGCGTCATAATGGAAGTATGTGTGTAGATGAAATAGCCGGATCAATTGCTCGCTCTGAAAACCCACTCTGGTTGATAGACGATCATATAAAGTGGAAGGAAATATACTCAGCGAATGCTAAAGGCTCCTTGAATATTGCTTTTAATTCGGATAAAGCTTTTTTTTATTTTGTGAAATCGGACAAAATTGAAATATTTAATACTAATTCTTCTACTTGGAAAATGTTGTCGGTGAAAGGAGGTTATCCTGCAATGGAATATACTGATTATATGCTATATGACTCCATTACTTCTAGTTTATTATCTTATTCACTTGACCAAAAGATCATCTCATATTTTTCTTTTAATAATAACAGTTGGAGTTTAAAGAGGCGTAATGAGAAGGAACCGAGCTATTATAATCATGCTCGGACATTTAATCCAATAGATTCTTCTTATTATTTTTTTGGTGGCTATGGCTTTTATCGATATCGTAATGATTTGTTTCAGCTCAAAGCAGGATCAAATGTGCTAGAAAAGGTTGCTTATGAACCAGCTTTAGACCCAAGATATTCTGCATCTTCTGCGATTGTTGGTGATGAACTTTATATTTTTGGCGGTAGAGGAAATAGGCTGGGGCGGCAAGAATTGACTGCTCATAGTTATTATGAATTGTGTGCAATTAATTTGAAAACGCATCGTTCGCGTATTGTTTGGGAAAAAACGGTCGAAACAGATCCACTATTAATCATGGCTTCTTCTATGTATTTTGAATCTTCTGATAGTTCTTTCTATGCTGTTTCTATGAAGGAAGGAGGAGTACTTCTGAAGATATCGATGAAGGATTCGATATGGACAAAGGTCTCTTTGCCCATTCATAATGACTTAGTCTATCAAGACTGTGATTTTAGTCTTTATGCTTCTCCCATGCATCATAAACTTTTCTTATTAATAGATAAGATTTTAAATGATCGTACACATAATCTTTCTATCTACTCTATAAATACGCCTTTGGTTAGTGAAAAGGATATTCTGCAAGTGCGAGAAATATCTTTGTGGAAAGAATGGTGGTTCTACCTTTTTATATTAATGCTAGCGGGGGTTGGTTTTAGGGTTGGATGGATCTCGTTAATTATAAGAAAAAAGAAAGGTAATATTGATTGTAGACATGATGAAGATAGTGATATCGTGTTAAAGAATGAAAGTGGTAAATTTGAAAATTTGCATGCTGAATCGGAATGTGTAGTTGAGCAATATTTTGATCGAAGTAAATCTGCTATCTCATTACTAGGAACATTTAATGTGAGAGATAAAGATGGGAAAGATATAACTTATTTATTTTCACCTCGGCTGAAAAGCTTTCTTATTCTACTTATTCTTTATTCAGAGAAAAATGCTCAGGGGATTTTAGCAAAAAAGATAATTGACATTTTATGGAATGATAAAGATGAGGTATCGGCTCGCAATAATTGTAATGTGACTTTGCGTAAATTGCGCGTTCTTCTTGGAAGTGTTGGGGAGGTTGAGGTTATAAGTGATGGTGGGTTTCTTCGTATTGTATGGGGTGAGGCTCTTTTTTGTGATTATCACACAGCCCTGTCTTGTATTGAAACTTTTAAACGGGATGGGTTGCAGCAAGATCGTGTATTATTGAATAAAGTTTTAGAGATTCTACTTTATGGACCACTCCTATCAAACACTGTCGCAGATTGGCTGGATGATTTTAAGGATTCTTATTCTAGTCTATCAATTGATTTGTTAAAAGAACTTTTAGAAATAGAAACTCGACAGAAAAATAATGATTTGATTTTGCGTATTGCTGATACCATGTTATTACATGATCCTTTAAATGAGGATGCATTGTTAGCTAAATGTTCCGTCTTATTTAGTGAAGGCAAAAAAGGAATTGCAAAAAGCGTATATGACCGTTTTTGCAAAGAGTATCGGGAATCTTTGGGAGAAAACTATAAAGTTCCTTTGTCTGAACTGTATGAATAATGACAGTTGTCGTTAAATAAATATATTTAAAGCTCATGATGACTTAATTATTTCTGCTATTAAAAGATGGAAAAAAACAATAAATCCAGATATTGATAGCTAAAATAACATCTGCTCTTGTACAGTAGCTTGAACTTATGATGCTTATCATAAAAAAACGCTTAATTTTTTAATTAAGCGTTTTTTAATGTCCAATTAAGAATAATTTCCCCTAGTAGTTAATTCTTTGATTTTTAATTTGCAGGTGATAGTTTATATTAAAATTTAAAGCTTATGAAAAGCACAAATTAATCTTAAAAATTTTCTTTCTACTTATTTGGACTTTATTAATTTATGAAAAACAGATTAAAAATGATTGTATGGAACACATGAAAAATTCTATAAAAACGCTTTTTAAGTTGGGAGTAATGGCTATTATGCTCCTGATGGCGATGCTTCCTACAAACATTGCCGATGCACAAACGAAAAAGCATCAGGTGCTCCAGCACAGTCTCAAAACCATTTATCCGACAAAGGACTGGGCTATATCCGACTTTATTGTGACTGATCCTGCATTCGGGGCTAAAGCCGAACCGGGATTTGATAATAGGGCTGCTTTCCAGGCGGCTATTGACGCTGCATATAAGAACGGTGGTGGTGTGGTGTATATACCTGCCGGGAATTACGAATTCCGTAGCACACAGATAGGCAATAAAAACGTTAGGGTTCGCAAGGGCCGTTCGGAAGCAAATAAGAATTTCCACTTCGAGTATGTTTTACGTCTCTATCCCGGAGTACAACTTCGTGGCGATTGGGCCGATCCGGAATCCAATAGCGGAAAAGTCCTTGGAACCATTCTCGAAGTACGTGTTGGCAAGGATGCACCGAATTATGACGGAAGTGTTGAAAGTTGGTGGAATGACGGGCAGGCAGGAAATGCACTTCGTACGACCTATACAAGCATAGCTGACAGATTCATTGAGATGAATGCAGGAACCGGAGTTACTAATCTCTCCATTTGGTATCCTGAACAGGACATTAATGATGTAAAACCATATCCGTGGACGCTATTCCAAACCCAGGGAGATTGCGCTACGATAGAACATGTCACTCTCGTAAACTCTTACAACGGTTTCAATTCTGCGCCGAGTGAGCTGCATTATGTTTTGGATAGTTATATGACAGCCCTTAATAAAGGTATCGAAGTGCATGTATGTACTGATATAGGACGTATTGAAAATGTCAGGATAAGTCCTGAATACTGGGCTAATTCAGGGCTTCCGGGAGCACCTTCTCTTGCCGACGTAACAGCCTATACAAAAACGAACGGCACGGGATATCAAATGCATCGTTCGGACTGGGAGTATGTTTCTTACCTGCATGTCTCAGGGTATAAAACAGGTGTCTGGATTGGACGTGAACCTGGCTTTACCGATGCTCCGAACGCTCAGTTGTATGAGGTTCACGTAGATAACTGCGGGAATGGATTGTACGTTGAGGATGTCAACCCGTATGGCATACTTATATCCAACTCTTCATTCGGAGCCGGTAAAGATGGCAATGCCGTATACTTTTACAAGGATTTCAGTACTTCGGTACAATTCAACGGGGTGGATTTCAACGGACCTGTTGTAAGCGATGGCAGTGATGGAGTCGTATCATTTGAAAGCTGTACATTTAGCGGATACAGCGATTATGCCCTTAAGATAAACAGTGGTAATGTACTGCTATCCCAGTGTGATTTTAAGAGGAATATAGGGCATGTATATCTTGGTGCGGATATGCATACGCTGAAGGCAGTTAATTCAGGCTATAAATGCAAACTGAAGATTGATAATCACAGTACTTCTGCTAAAGTAGAAGTTATTACAGGGAAAAAGTATTCTTTTGAACCAATTCCAAAAAATATAAAAACAAATATAGACGTGCACCCGAGGCCGGTATCGGACAAAGTCTTGAAAGCAGATCTGGCAAGGGCAACGGGCTTCAATAATAACCGTCCTGTAAAAGATGTGTCGGCTGAATTGCAGTCTGCACTTGATGCAGTGAAAGCTGCTGGTGGCGGTACGCTCTACTTGCCGGCAGGAAGATATTTGGTGGACAACCCTGTCAAAGTCCCTTCGGGAGTCGAATTAAGGGGATCATGGGATGTACAGCATCACACACAAAGCGGCGGTACTGCTATCTTTACCAACTATGATGGTGGGGCTGCAGGAGAAAATGGTTCTTCACTCATACAACTTGAGGCCAATGCAGGCATCAGAGGTATTACGCTGGCACAGCTTAATATTGCTTCTGATGGTTTCAGTGTCGAAAATCCGAGAAAGACTCCGTTCCTGATACAGGGACAAGGCCCGAAGGTGTATATTATTAACGTAACCATAGCAGTAGGCGACAAAGGTATAGACCTGGCCTCATACAACACCAGTGGACACTATGTCGATTATCTGGGTGGTGTGCCTTTAAGAGCAGGTATTTGGGTTGGTGGCGGAGCTGAAGGTGGATTCATCCGCAATATGCAGTTTAATCCCCATTATGGATCGAGACTTCCGGAAGGAGGACAGGGCTATCCGGAGGTATTTATGATGCGATTTGTGCAATCTAATTGCAGTGCGCTTAAATTCGCGAATGTCAAGAACCAGACCATTTTCAATAATTTCGTTTATGGTTCGGTATACGGAATACATTTTTTGAAAGACGCAATAACCGGTAAGTATCCGGGGAAAATGACCGTTATAGGCCATGGCTCTGACGGGTGTACGTATTCTCTATTTGTAGAAGATGCGGACAAAAATACTAAGATAGTTGCAGTTAACTCAGAATTGGTCAACACTAAAATTCCCAATGAATCGGTCAGGTCATACGTTCTCATGGGAGATAAAGTTAATACCGGCAAGGTTCATCCTAATGCCAAACTTATCTTGTACAATAGTGCACTTTGGGGCAGTCCTGTCTTTGGAGCGATAATAAACAACGGCATTGTGTCATTCCAACAAGCCAATTTTTCGCGTTCCGGTACGCAAGGTGTAGATGTTAGGGGTGGCAAAGCGCATGTGTACACTTCTTATTTTGCCCAAAAAATGGAAGAGCTTACTACCGGGGATGGAGGATATGCAAGGCTGGGTGTACAGGGCAAATCGATAGAGCTCACTAATAACTACTATATCTCCGGATTTAGATTTAACAAATCGGAAAAGGGATTGATTTATGGTTCTGATAAAGAGTAGGTGTTGCAGACTTGTAATATTAGTGTGAGAGATTTATGCTTAAGATACTTCGTTTGGATTAGGTACAACTGTATCTGTAATATCCTGTCGGAAAGGAGAATTTATCTTCTTTCCGACAGGATATTACAGATAAACAGAATTTCTTTACATCCGGTGGAAGTAGTCAAAAAGTCTGTATAACTACATTAAATAGGCTTATTCTCTAATTATAAAGTTTAACTATTAAATTATTTACCATGAAAAAGAAACAAGTAAAAAAAGGCAGTAAATACAACCTTATATACAGGCTGTTTTTACCTTTGTCTTTTGTAGGTTTTCTCATGCAGGCGTGTGATGAAAACAAGTTTCCTGTAAGTCCGGTACCACCTCCATTTGAATTTATTCCACCCAATGACGTGAATATGCTGGCTGCCCAAGGTGGTGATCAACAAGTTACATTAACGTGGGGTGCAGCGAAGGAAAATGCGTTGAAAGCAATCCATGCAATTAATGAAACTACCGGTGAAGAAATAGTATTGCCAGGTACCGCGGGTGAAGTGACGTTTACTGGTTTGACCAACTATGTGAAATATACATTTAAGGTACGAACAGAGAGTTTTGAAGATCAGTTGTCGTTGGGAGTTACTATTGCTACCAAACCTTTTACGCACGATAACGTAAAGCCGGATGCTGTTGTCAATTTGATAGGATACAAACTGGGCGACGGGATGGCATTTGCCGTGTGGGGTGCCCCGAAAGCGATCGACGTAAAGGATTATATCGTCGCATTGGGTGATCAAAAAATCACAGTCGACGGCGAAACCACCAACAGTGTGATTAATGGCGATTTGAACTTACCGTTGAAGGTCTATGCTGTGGATTATTCCGGCAATATTTCTGATGCGACAGATGCTTATGCCAATGCACCGGTAGTGACCATTGACGGATTTGATGATGGTACTACCGAAACCATTCGAATTCATAAAGACCCTATTATTGCCGCTGTCGACGGATATATTGTTTCTTATTTCGACGGAGAATATAAAAGTTCGACTTCTCCTCTCCCGGAAGTTTATACCCAAACGATGCCCGTAAATAATGGACAGCCTTTGTGGCTGAATGCCGAGAAAACAGACGGTTCTTGGAATGTACCGGTAAAAGTGACTCTACTATCAGGAGGAAGAGAAATTTCTACTTATGACTATCTGTCGTATAATGATGTTCCCGGCACGATAATGCTCACGATGGCTTCCTACCTCAACGGTGAACCCGATAATGTGCGTCGTAATAATGACGGTAATGCCTACTCAAGCCTTTTGGGGAACTTCGGTGGTCTGCCTTATCCGGATGGTGTTTATGGTATTTATCCCATTAAGGTGCTTGAAGATGGCGAATATGAGGTGACGATGTACTTCTCGAATGAAGCAAATAAGAAATTCTCATTCTCGATAGATGGAGCAGTTATGGTGGAAGGGTTGACCGGTCCGACTAATTCGGCAAACTGGGATACATATATTCCGGCGCCTCCCGTTACGATGTCTCTTACCGCAGGTGAGCATGAACTGAGAGTGAACCTTACTTCAGGGGGCTGCAATTATCAAAAAGTTATTTTCAAGAAAAAATAAACTATGAAAACACTATTAAATATAAAAGGGAATTTAATTCGCCTGGCGTGGATGTGTGCGCTATTACTTACTGCCGGTATAGCCCAGGCGCAGGTGAAAACGATTCAGGGTTTGGTGCTTGATGAGAGTGAACAGCCTTTGATTGGCGCTACCGTGAGAACATCTAGCAAAGCAGGTGCCATTACGGATATAGACGGTTTATTCAAACTCGACAATGTGCGTGTGGGAGATTCATTGACTGTATCCTACTTAAGTTATAAAACATCCACCCAGATAATAAAAGCAGCCGATAGATTATTCCGAATAGTGCTCCAACCGGACAACGCGACGCTTGATGAAGTAGTGGTGGTAGGCTATGGGCAACAGAAAAAAGCATCTGTGGTCGGTGCTATCGCATCCGTATCTGTTAAGGAACTTGAACAAAGTCCGGTAGCCAACATTTCAAATGCATTGGCAGGCAGGCTTCCGGGTTTGATTACCGTGCAGCGTTCCGGCGAACCGGGTAAGGATTTGGCCACTATGTATATTCGTGGTATCTCAACGTTCGGAGCCGGTCAGAATCCATTGGTTTTGGTGGACGGCATCGAGCGAGACCTCCGTATGATGGACGTGTCGGAAGTGGAAACCATCAGCATCTTAAAAGATGCCTCGGCCACAGCTGTTTACGGTGTACGTGGCGCCAACGGTGTAGTACTTATTACCACCAAACGCGGTCAAGTGGGTAAACCCATCATTTCATTCTCGGGAGATGTCGGCATACAATCCCCCACTTCAATGCCCGAAATGGTAGATTCTTATGGGATGGCTATTTTGGTGAACGAAGGTTTGGTGAATGACGGCGGAAATCCCAAATATTCGCAAGATCAGGTCAATGCATTTAAGAATGGTAGCAATCAGTTCCTATATCCCAACGTTAATTGGGCAGATGAAGTGTTGAAAAATTCAGCTTTGATGCAGCAATACAACGTCAGCATCTCAGGTGGATCGGAACGGATGAGATACTTCGTCGGAGCCAACGTGCTGATGCAGGATGGTATGTTCAGGCATGGAGCCTATAATGAAAATTACAGTACTAATGTAAACTATACCAAATATAATTTCAGAAGTAACCTCGACTTCCAATTGAACAATGTCATTTCGGCTAAACTGAATTTGGCAGGGGTCATTGGCGATAAACATCGCCCGTCTCCCAATGGTGGTGATGTAAATTTTATCTTCGATCGTATACGTGTGGCCAATCCGAACGTAGCTCCTATTCGCAATCCGGATGGTACATGGGGAACCGGCCCGACTACGAATCAGAATGTAGTGGCGTTCTTGGTCGATCATGGATATGGGAACGAAGCGGAGTCGGCCATACAAGCTACAGTAGGTGCGACGGCAGACTTGAAGCAGTGGGTTAAAGGTCTTTCTTTCAATATCGATTTTTCGTTCGATTTCAATAATCTGTATCACAAAAGTTATGGGAAAAGTGCCGATATGTATACTTTTGGTCCCAATGTGTTGCTATATCCGCAACGAGAAGTTTATAGTCCGCTAGGATTTGGAGATGGCTTGGATAGCTATAATACGCAATATGTATTTGAACCTTCCATCCGATACAACAACACATTTGGCAACGGCAATCATGCGGTGACTGGTCTGGTATTATTCAACTCACAAGAGCGTACGGTAAAAGGAAATGAATTGCCTTATCGCCGATTAGGGTTGGTAGGACGTGTTACGTATGCGTATAAAAACAAGTATTTGGGTGAGGTGAATGCCGGTTATAACGGCTCCGAGAATTTTGCACCGGGTCATCGCTTTGGCTTCTTCCCTTCTTTTTCCATAGGATGGGTGTTGACTGAAGAAAAATGGTTCCATTTCAATAAGATATTGGATTACTTGAAACTTAGAGCATCCTATGGTAAAGTAGGTAATGACCAAATTGGCGGCGACCGTTTTCTTTACCTCAGCCTTTGGGGAGGCGGGCAGGACGGTAAGTTCGGCTATCCCAGTGGACCTCACGGTGATGGCGGCGGTACGGAAGAAATGCGTAACGGCAACGAATCGTTAACTTGGGAAACGGCTAACAAATATAATTTCGGTTTCGATACGCATATGTTTAATAGCCACTTAGACTTAACCGTTGACTTGTTCTATGAAAAGCGTGTCAACATCTTGACCGCTATAGATATTGTTCCAGGCACATATGGAGGCCCTGCCATTCAAGCAAATGCAGGAACAGTACAAAATAAAGGCCTAGAATTTGAAACGAACTGGCGTGGGCGAATAGGAAAGAACTTCGACTATTTTGTAGGGGGAAACTACTCGTTTGCCCGCAATAAAATACTCTATAAACCCGAATCTCCCCAAGCATATGATTATCTGTATCAGACAGGCCAACGTGTGGGGCAGCCTTTTGGATATATTGCTCAGGGGTTGTTTCAGTCCGAAGAAGAAGTGCTTCAGAGTCCCAAGCAATTTACAGATGCAGTTCTTTCTCCCGGTGATATCAAATATACGGATGTGAACGGTGATGGATTCATTGACCAAAACGACCGCTATCCTATCGGATTCACCAATGTGCCGGAGATGTTCTACAGTTTCAAATTTGGGTTCAATTATAAAAACTTCGATTTCAGTTGCTTGTTCCAAGGAGCTGCCAATGTGACCTATAATTTCAAGACTGCTACCAATATTCCGTTCAACAATGAAATAAGTACCCCTATTGTCGAGTGGTTAGATCGTTGGACACCTGAGAATCGCGATGCAAGTTTGCCACGCATCTCTTATGCTCGTCCCAATAATAACAACTATGAGGATAACACATTCTGGCAGAAAAACGGTAATTACCTGCGTTTAAAAAATGCCGAAATTGGCTACACCTTCCCTGGAAAATGGATGCAGGCTATCAAAGCGCAGAATATACGTATTTATATTAATGGAATGAATCTGTTAACATGGGATAAGGTTCCGGTATACGATCCTGAAAACGTAAACGCTAGCTATCCGATGATGCGTGTTATTAATTTAGGAGTGAAAGTAATATTTTAAAAAATATACAAAATGAAGAAAATACATTATATACTAATTAGTCTGACAGCATTTTTCTTTTGGGGATGTGAGGACTATTTGGATAAACCTGATAGCGATGATATTACTGTGGATATGGCATTTGAAACCGTCATCTCCGCACGTAAGGTTCTCAATGATTGTTATGCCGATATGAACGGACCGGCTTATAACATTAGCACACGGCAAGTACCTTACGACATGGCATGTGATAATGGCATTGGCGGATACAATGCGTTGTGGACGGATAGAGTACAAAATGGTTCTTGGAATCCTGATGATGGAGGAGGTGATGGCAACGAAGGGAACATTCCTACTGTTGGATTTTGGAGTAACACTTATCAAAGAATCAGAAGAACGAACTTGTTTTTGGAGAATATAGACAGAGCCCAGGGTGATAAAGCAGAAAAAATGCAGATGGTGGCACAGGCTCGATTTTTGCGTGCTTTCTACTACGAAGAACTGATTCGGCGTTTCGGTGGTGTGATTATACTCGACCACTCCGTCAGTGCTAACGACTATACCGAACTGACCAATCAGCCTCGAAACACATTTGAGGAATCGGTGGAGTGGGCTTGTAAAGAATTTACCGAGGCGGCTGCCGTACTCCCTCCCGTTGCTACCGCGACGAATGTGGGGCATGCTACCAGTGCGGCTTGCTATGCAGCTATTGCACGTTTGCGTCTGACAGCAGCCAGTCCGCTGTTCAATACAGACAGTCCGGTACTATCCGACTATACAAACATCCAATATTATGGCAATTATGACAAAGGACGTTGGAAATTGGCAGCCGATGCTTGTCGCGTGCTGATGACTTCACCCGAATATACAGCGTACTACGGATTGCATGAGTATATTAACAATACACTCGACCCTACTAGTTGGGAGTATTACTATCGCGGCTACATTGACAGATGGTTTACGGTAGGTAAGGAAGCCATTTGGATTTCGTATCCGAACGATGAATGGGAAGGCGTACGGGTGTGTTGGAATAATCGCCAGTCTAATGGTTGGAATTGGGTAAATCCCAGCTATTCACTTGCCATGGAATATGAAATGTATCCTACCGGCTTGATGCCTTCGGATCCCAAAAGTGATTTCGACCAAGCCAATTCGCTCAACGGCAAAGATCGTGATCCTCGTTTCATGGCCACTATTCAAGCTCCCAACGCTAAGTACGATGCTTATGGGTTCGAACCGTGGCAAGGAGGACGGGCTTCCGATCCGGCTAGCCAGCGGACGGGATTCTGTATGCAGAAGTACATCGATCCCCTATATGTTGATAATGGACAAACGCCCCGTAACCAATGTCGTAAGAATATTCTACGTATTTTTGGATTCGATGAGGTGCTGTTGAACTTTGCAGAAGCTGAAAACGAATATAGCGGTCCTACGCCCGAAGTATATAAAGCCATTAACGATCTGCGTGCCCGTGTGGGAATGCCTGCACTTCCTACCGGATTGAATCAGGATCAGATGCGTCAGAAAATCTGGCACGAACGCCGCGTAGAACTTGCGTTCGAAGATTTCCGTTTCTTCGATATCCGTCGTTGGCGAATCGGCGAAGAAGTGATGAATGGCAAATACATTCAAGGATATGATGTGACTAAACCGAAAGATGGAGGTTTCTATACTGTAGTCAATGTAACGGCACAACCGATGGTATTCCTCAAACAACATTATCTGCTGCCTATGGGCACATCGCAAATTTTGATGAATCCGGCGCTTCAACAGAATCCGGGATGGCCTAAATTAGCAACAGCTACGAATTAATAAATCGAAAAGAAGTATGAAGAAATATATATTTTTGTTTATTATGCTAATGGGTATGATAAGCGGCTGCCAGAAGCCTGAAGACGGATTAGTTGTTCCGGGTAGTGTGAATGCCAATATAACCCGTTTCCGGATATACCAAAACCAGAACCTCTTTTTCGATGGTACAATCGATCAAGAAAATATGACAGTGAAAATCACTATTCCAGAGGGCATTGACAAAGCGACTTTGCGTCCCCAAATCATTGTTTCAGAAGGAGCTGTCTTGACTCCTGCATCGGGCGAAATGAGAGATTTTACCAATCCAGTAGAGTATACTGTCGTTTCTCCCAGTGGTGAAAATACGAGGGTCTATACAATTACAGTTAATTATTAAATAACAAGCGAAATGAAAAAATATCTTATATTACTGTTCATCTTGCCGATGTTGCTGATTGCATGTACAGAAGAAGGAGGGTTTCCTGCGATGCCGCCATACATATTTTTTGATTACGACACCAATACGTATGTAATAGATCCCGATGATTATTCATTATGTGATAATCCAGCTTTGAAAGAAGATTCTATTATCGGGCGAATTTATGCACAAAATATGTTTAGTTCGTTTCGATATGGAGATGTAGAACAGGGGCAGGACGAGTTGGGTGATAGCCTTACCCGTGTTTTCACGTGTGCAGTGTCTCTTGCCGATAAAACGGCCGATTTTGATGTTCCCTTTACATTGACCGACCGAACGGGAAATACAGTGACGGTGCCTTTCCATTATCGTATGGCCAGACCCATAACTTCTTATGAGGTTACTATGGGAGCGCAATACAATCCGTATGTGGGCTTTTTCTTCTCTTTTGCCGATCAGAAGGTATATTCTGTGAATGAAATGATGGCTCTGCCTGATCCTGTCGGATTTTGCTTCGGTTACAACATAAACAAACGGGAGCCTCAGTTCGTTTCTCCATCAGAGTTGATAAATCAGACTATTCTGCCCGACTATAAAGGATCCAATATCTGTAGTTTTGTGAGCGTTCCGGCCATCAAGGGAAGGGCTATCACCGAAGGAGAGTTTGCAAAAATGAAGAATGATGCCTTGATGATGAATCTGAATCCGATCGAATGGGGTACCTATACCACTGCCACTGTAAATGCCAATATGGCATATATGTTTAAGAATGAGGAGGATACTTTCAGAGGTATGATCTTTGTAAAGTCCTTGGAATCTGGTGTTGGAGGTCAAGTGCAGTTAATCATTAAAATGCAAGAGGCAAATCCATACTGAATAGCACTATATATCATACGTTTTTGATTATGATACATCTAAGTCATTCCTTCCTGCAATACATGCAGGCGGGAATGACTTTATTCCATTACTGTTCATTAAAATTTAAAAAAATCTTTTGAAATATTTGCTTATTACCCTTCGTATAAGTTGGTCTATAAATCACTATAAATCAATGATTTATTGGATGTGTATATGCAGTTTGTTGGATCTATATATCCAACAAACGGGATATATATTCTTCGAATAGGACACAAATCAGGCTTAGCTTAATGACATGAACAATTACTTAAATATTAACCATTTAAAAAGCGGAATAATAAAAGACTTTTCAACTCCTGATTCGCATTATTTATAGATATTTTCTTTTTTAATGTGACTGTTTATGATGATTGTACGTGTTTTGGGGCTATTTTGTTGCGTCTTCCTTTGTTTGTAGCCCTCTATGGGAAACGCAATTGAAAGTGAATAACTGTTATTTGACGCATATTACTTTGCATCCTCTGATGTAGATTTTATCAGCAATAAAAAAGCACAGTTGATATGTTGTTATGATCAATGCCTTATTGACTGCACCCGGGATTTAATTTAATAATCTTTAAAAAAATACTTTTAGGATGATTTTAATGGGTTATTAATGGTAGAATGCTAACTATTTTAAGCACTTGGGGTTTATTTTGCCATTAAACCAATGCAAATTTTATAATATTATGAAAAACAGAATCTGCATACTACTGTTAGCAGGCATAGGGCTACTATCCTGTGCACAAAAGAATTATTCGGGAAGCTATGCCGATAAGGTAAATGCATTTATAGGAACCGGAGGACATGGACATACTTTTCCCGGTGCTACTTTACCCCATGGGATGGTACAGTTAAGTCCCGACACCCGTCTATTTGGTTGGGATGCCTGTTCGGGCTATTATTATGATGATACTTCTATCATGGGGTTCAGTCATACCCACCTTAGCGGAACCGGTATCGGCGATTATGGCGATATTCTTTTTATGCCGGTAGTAGGAGAGAAACCTCTGATTGCCGGAACAGCAGAAAATTCGGACGAAGGATACCGTTCCCATTTCTCACATGAACAAGAGAACGCCCGTCCGGGATATTATCAGGTTTTATTGAAAGACGATTCTATTAATGTGGAACTAACGGCGACTTTGCGTGCGGGAATGCATCGTTATACGTATCCGGGGAAGAGTGACGCCCGCTTAATCATCGACATGGAGCCTACTATCCACGGGCACCAACATCCAGTTACCCAAATTCGGATATTAAACGATTCTACCATAGCCGGAATGAAATATACGGAAGGGTGGGCAAAGCGCCATTATGTGTATTTCTACGCAGTATTTTCAAAGCCTTTTGATTATAAGCTGTACTCGGGAACCGAATGCCAGCCGGATAGTACCTCTGTTACCGTCAATACGGCAAAAGTTGTGATGACTTTCAGAAATCTTGCTGCGGATGGGCGTGTGTTGGCTAAAGTCGGTATTTCGAGTGTAGATGAAGAAGGTGCGAAACGAAATGTAGAAGCAGAAATTCCGGATTGGAATTTTGAAAAGATAACGAAGCAGGCGAATGCAACTTGGAATGAAGCGTTGGGTAAGATTGATATTGAAACCCCGGACAAAGATAGCCGTACCGTTTTCTATACTTCATTGTATCATACTTATATCCAGCCTAGCCTGGCATCGGATGTCGATGGACGCTACCGTACCATGAATCATGAGATTAAACAAGATACCACTTATCAGAATTATACGGTATTTTCTTTATGGGATACTTTCCGTGCGGTCCATCCGCTTTATACGATTATTAATCCGGACTTGAACCAGGCCTTTATCCGTTCGTTGCTTCGTAAATATGATGAGTCAGGTATTCTGCCTAAGTGGGAGCTGGCTTCCAATGAAACCGGAACGATGATCGGTTATCATGCGGTTTCCGTTATAGCAGATGCCATGATGAAGAAACAGTGTGATTTTGATGTGAATAAAGCATTAGAGGCTTGTTTGCGCTCGTCTGTATATGATACAACAGGGGTTACTTCTATGATGGACCGTCAAATTCTTTATGGAAAGGTGATGCCAATCTCTATTAAGTATAAGAATGAGCTTGGATATATCCCTTGCGACAAAGTAGGCGGTTCCGTTTCACAAGGACTGGAGTTTGCTTATAATGACTGGTTGATAGCGCAAATGATGAAGGAAAATAACCGTGAGGATATTTATAATAAGTATATGAAACTGTCGAAAGCCTATCGTGCTTATTTCGATCCGGAAACGAAATTGATGCGTGGCCGTATGAGTAACGGGAATTGGATTACTCCTTTTGATCCGTCTTCGGTGCAACGTCCCAGTAATTATGTGGAAGGAAACGCCTGGCAATGGGCGTGGTTTGTGCCGCAGGATGTGGAAGGCTTGATGAATTTAGCGGGCGGGAAGGAAGCGTTTGAAGCTCACTTGGATACGTTGTTTACCACAAGTTCAGAACTGACCGGAGAACCGGATGCCGCTGCCGATGTGACCGGAATGATAGGTCAATACGCACATGGCAACGAACCGAGCCATCACATTCCTTACCTTTATAATTTCGCTGACGCGCCCCGTAAGACACAGGCTTTGGTCGATCAGATTCTTCGCACGTTGTATCATAACAATCCTAACGGGCTGGCAGGAAACGAAGATGTAGGACAAATGTCTGCCTGGTATGTGCTTAGTTCTATGGGATTTTACTCATTCTGTCCGGGACATCCGGTCTATGAAATCGGTCGCCCGATGTTCGACAAGGTAACCATTCATCTGGATGGTGGGAAAGATTTTATCATTCGTGCGAAGAATAATAGTGCGGAAAATAAGTATGTTTATTCCATGGAACTGAATGGTAAAAAAATGACGGAACCAAGGTTCTCTCATTTTGACCTGATGAGGGGTGGTGAACTTGTTTTGGAAATGGAAAAATAGTAGCGTAATGAAAAGAAGTATAGCTTTATGTCTCGCATTGTGACTATCTGCTTGCGTATATGCGGGCAACAATTCCGGTATCTATAAAAAAGGCTGGATAGATTTTAACAAAAACGGGGTGAAGGATGTCTATGAAGATCCTTCGGTACCCATTGAAGCAAGAATCAAAGATTTGCTGGCGCAGATGTCATTAGAGGAAAAAACCTGCCAGATACTGAAGTGCGGTATGCGAAAGCGGCGGATATCATTGATAGGCATTTCCCTGAAATCGAATTGAATGATGTTCCTCTGGATAAGGAGGAACAAGAGATGATAGATGAGGCGGTGACATTCCCTCGTTTCGTAGGTCAGATTCTTTTTGCGTTTCCTTTTAAGCCGGGTTCCGATTCTAAGGGATTTATACGGGTGTCAGGTGCTCTTTATCCTTTTGGTTACGGTTTAAGTTATACTACGTTTGCGTATAGTAATTTGCAGATAAAGAATCCTGTCATAGGGGTTCAGGGTACAGTGGGTTTAAGTTGTAAAGTGAAGAATACCGGTAAGGTTGCCGGAGATGAAGTTGTACAACTTTATTTGCATGATGAGGTAAGCTCCGTGATAACTTACGTGAAAGTGCTGCGTGGGTTCGAACGTGTTCATCTGAAGCCAGGTGAAGAAAAAGTCGTGAATTTTGTATTTACTCCTCAGGAACTAGGCCTGTGGAATAAAGATAACCATTTTATAGTGGAACCTGGTACTTTTGTTATAATGATAGGAAGCTCTTCTGTGGACATCCGGTTGGAAGGGAAATTTGAAGTGAATTAAAGTATTTAATTACTTGGGAGGCAGTTTAAATTTTTCATAACCCTAGTCGTTCTTTCAACAGTCGGTATCCCGTGAGGCTTACTCTCAGTTTTACTCCGTTTTTGAGTAAGACTTGATAGGTCTCTTTTCCAAAAAGTTCCACCCTTGATATTTGTGTCACATTTACAATTGTTGAGCGGTGAATCCGGACAAAATTATTTGCTGGCAAATGAGTCTCAAAGTACTTCATGGTTTGTTCTTTGATATATTCACCTGTCGGGGTTATTAATGTAGTGTAGTCTCCACAGGCTTGAATATAGAGTATATCTTCTACTTTAATCAAGTGTATTCGGGAGCCGTCTTTTATGGTGATCCGGTCAATAGATTCCTGTTGCTCCGGCTTTTGCTCTTCCTGTTGTTCGTGAGAAGGAATAAAATCGCTCTCTTCTTCCGATTCGTTTTCTTTTAAAGTCAGACGGTACCATAGAGTTATTGCTATCCATGCCGGTATGCCGAATAGAAGTCGAAAAGGTATGGTATACGCATAGGGGATGTAAGATAGTCCGATAATTCTGACCATAATGTCGCAAACCATAAAACATCCGGCTAGCCAAAGTAGAAGTCCTACTATAGCGGTGATTAGCCCGGTTTCGGGTATGGATGAGAAGTTGACTACAATCCATGCCAAATAAGTTAGTGCTATAAACCACCCCACGGTGGTAATGCCATCAACTATTGCCGGTGCCCATGTTGCATGGGCATAATAGTGAAGTAAAATAATCTGTGTGATAATCAGAAAGATGATCAAGGCAGATGTTGGAATCCATCTGTAAGGATAATCTAATATCGGATGTGCTTTCATGTATCAGTCTTTAATCTCCAATCCTCCGAATGAAATATTTCCACGAATGACTAAAATAAGTTCTTGGCTAATGTTGGGATCTTGCCAGCGTTTGTCTTCATAACCTCCGAAGAAAGAATTGCATTTGAATATGACTTTCCAGTCGGAAGGAATATAAAGTTCAATTCCTCCCCAGTTGCAGTCGATGTCGATATAGGTCTCTCCCGGTAAAATATGGGTCCGCCGCAGGTCGATGGTAGTGCCTCCGAAAGAGGTCCGGATATTGGCTCCTTTGAATGTTTCGTCCAGTACGACGTGGCGTACCCCTCCGAACACATTATTCGTATTCAGGTATCCATCTTCCGAAGTATATTGTTCATTACTTGTCTCATTGGTCCCTTCTGCATTGGTTGTGCATCTTCTCATTCGCAAACGTTCATGTCGGCATTGGTGTTGCTTTATCCAATAACCTCGGTTACGGCTTTTTATGTAAAACAAGATGCCCATTACGATCAAGGCAACTGGCCAAACCATTGTTTGACAATCTTTAGATATCCCGATATTGCTTCCCAATAAAAGATATGAGCCTATTGCAAGTAGAAAGAGCCCACTTAAATAATGACGATGGATAATTGCATAAATACCTAGTATAACAAGTAGGGTTTGCCATGATACAATGGTATCAAAGGTTTCATTGGCAATCCACCCTGTATTGCGCGCAAGCATCATTATACCGGAGAGGACCAGAAGTAGGGCAATTAATAATCTGCCGGATAATCTTCTGTGAAATTCAACATTTTCTTTATCTTTCATCTTTTTAATTTTTAGTAAGTAATGAGACAAAGATATCCGATTTATTCATTTCTCTATAGCCCAATCGGATAATTTACGGTTGAAAACCGATAAATGCAGGATATGGGTCGGTGAATCCGGCTCTTGGTGTTGTGCTTTGCAAGAATGCAGATAAGTGATGCGTAGAGTATGCTATTCTGTGATAAATAATATTATCTTTGCGGCTTATTAAAAAAAGACTGAATGATTTCGATAGACGGACTTGCCGTGGAATTTGGCGGCACCACCTTATTTAATGGCATTTCCTTTGTGATCAATGAGAAAGACCGTATCGCTTTGATGGGCAAGAATGGAGCCGGAAAAAGTACTTTACTGAAGATTCTGGCAGGAGTCAGACAACCTACGCGAGGCAATATCTCCCTACCCAAAGAGTGCGTAGTTGCTTATCTTCCCCAGCACTTGATGACCGAAGACGGACGTACCGTATTTGAGGAGGCGGCACAAGCCTTTGCCCACCTGCACGAGATGGAGGCGGAGATAGACCGCCTGAACAAGGAATTGGAGACCCGTACCGATTATGAGAGTGACAGTTATATGGCGTTGATTGAGCAGGTATCAGCCTTGAGTGATAAGTTCTATACGATAGATGCCACCAACTACGAAGAAGATGTGGAGAAAACATTGCTCGGACTGGGTTTTAGCCGCGAGGACTTCCAGCGTCAGACCCGTGACTTCAGCGGTGGATGGCGCATGCGCATCGAACTTGCCAAACTGTTGTTGCAAAAGCCGGATGTACTCCTGTTGGACGAGCCCACCAATCACCTGGACATCAGCTCTATTCAGTGGCTCGAAGATTTCCTGATCAATAACGGTAAGGCGGTTATTGTTATCAGTCACGACCGCAAGTTTGTTGATAATATTACCACCCGTACCATTGAAGTGACGATGGGGCGCATCTATGATTACAAAGTCAATTATTCCAAATACCTGGAGTTGCGTAAGGAACGCCGTGATCAACAGCAAAAAGCTTATGACGAACAGCAAAAGTTTATCGCCGAGACTAAGGAGTTTATTGAGCGCTTTAAGGGTACTTACTCTAAGACTCTTCAAGTGCAGAGTCGTGTGAAAATGCTGGAAAAGCTGGAACTGCTCGAGGTAGATGAAGAGGATACTTCGGCGCTACGCTTGAAGTTTCCACCTTCTCCCCGATCGGGTAGCCATCCTGTCATTATGGAAGCGGTAGGTAAGACTTACGGTGAGTATGTGGTTTTTCAAGGGGCTTCGCTTACGATAGAGCGCGGAGATAAAGTAGCCTTCGTCGGTAAGAACGGCGAAGGAAAGTCCACGTTGGTGAAGTGCATCATGAAAGAGATAGAACATGCCGGTACGCTGACTTTGGGCCATAACGTGCAGATTGGCTATTTTGCACAGAACCAAGCCTCCTTGCTTGATGATAATCTCAGCGTATTCCAAACCATTGACGACGTGGCGAGAGGGGAAATACGCAATAAGATACGTGATCTCCTGGGAGCTTTCATGTTTGGTGGTCCCGAAGAGTCCATGAAGAAGGTGAAAGTCTTGTCGGGTGGAGAGCGTACGCGTCTTGCCATGATTAAGTTGCTGCTCGAACCGGTGAACCTGTTGATTCTGGACGAGCCGACCAATCATCTGGATATGAAGACGAAGGACATCTTGAAGCAGGCCTTGATAGACTTTGACGGTACACTCATTGTGGTCAGCCATGATCGTGATTTCCTGGACGGATTGGTGACAAAGGTATATGAGTTTGGCAATAAGCGGGTACGCGAGCATTTATGCGGTATCTACGAGTTTTTGGATAAAAAGAAGATGGAAACACTCAACGAATTGGAAATCCCTGCTAATAAGATAAATTAATATCCCATGTATCCACTATCTGATATAAATAGCTATCTTTGTGCCGGTTTTACTTCAAATAAAATATAAAAAATATAGAAAATAATGGCACAAGAGGACGTTTTTAAAAAACTTGTATCACATTGCAAAGAATATGGATTCGTTTTTCCTTCAAGCGAGATTTATGATGGATTGGGAGCTGTTTATGATTATGGTCAGAACGGGGTGGAGTTGAAAAACAACATCAAACAATATTGGTGGCAGAGTATGGTTTTATTGCACGAAAATATTGTTGGGCTTGATTCTGCTATTTTTATGCATCCCACTATCTGGAAAGCTTCAGGTCATGTGGACGCATTCAATGATCCATTGATTGACAACCGTGATTCCAAGAAACGTTATCGTGCTGATGTACTTATTGAAGAACAAATCGCAAAGTACGACGACAAGATAGATAAAGAAGTGGCTAAGGCTGCAAAACGTTTTGGCGAAGCATTCGATGAAGCTCAGTTCCGTACTACTAACGGACGTGTGTTAGAAAATTTAGCAAAGCGGGATGCGTTGCATGAACGTTATGCCAAAGCGTTGAATGATGGTGATTTAAATGAACTTCGTCAAATCATTCTTGATGAAGAGATTGTTTGTCCGATCAGTGGAACAAAAAATTGGACGGAAGTTCGTCAGTTCAATCTGATGTTCAATACCGAGATGGGATCTACTGCTGATGGGGCAATGAAGATCTATCTACGTCCTGAAACTGCTCAAGGCATATTTGTAAACTATCTGAATGTTCAAAAGACCGGCCGTATGAAACTGCCTTTCGGCATTGCGCAGATTGGTAAAGCTTTCCGTAATGAGATTGTTGCCCGCCAGTTTATCTTCCGTATGCGTGAATTTGAACAAATGGAAATGCAGTTCTTTGTAAAACCGGGAACAGAACTTGAGTGGTTTAAGACTTGGAAAGAAATTCGTTTGAAATGGCATAAGGCTTTAGGGTTTGGTGATGATCATTATCGTTATCATGATCATGAGAAATTGGCTCATTATGCTAATGCAGCTACCGATATTGAATTCTTAATGCCTTTCGGTTTCAAAGAAGTGGAAGGTATCCATAGCCGTACAAACTTCGATTTATCTCAACATGAAAAGTTCTCCGGAAAGAATATCAAGTATTTTGATCCTGAACAAAACGAATCATATACTCCTTATGTTATTGAAACATCAATTGGAGTGGACCGTATGTTCCTTAGCATTATATCGGCTTCATATCGTGAAGAGCAATTGGAAAATGGTGAAAGTCGTGTAGTGTTGAAACTGCCCGCTGCACTTGCTCCTGTGAAACTTGCTGTAATGCCGTTGGTGAAGAAAGATGGACTGCCTGAAAAAGCCCGTGAGATTATTGATGCTTTGAAGTTCCATTTCCACTGTCAGTACGATGAGAAAGATAGTATTGGAAAGCGTTATCGTCGTCAGGATGCTATTGGTACCCCGTTTTGTGTAACTGTTGATCATCAGACTTTGGAAGATAACACTGTAACTTTGCGTAACCGTGATACCATGTTGCAGGAGCGTGTTCCTATTTCAGAACTTAATAATATTATAGAAGATCGCGTTAGTATTACTTCATTGTTGAAGACGTTGCAGTAATAAGATAACAACTATACGCGGCATATCACTATTAGTGATAGTCAAAGTAATAAGTAAACAACAAATTATTAGAATGAAGAAAAAACTCTTTGCATTCCTTCCCGTTCTACTGCTTATGGTAGCTGTACTCACTTCATGTAGTGAAGTGGAAGATCAGGGGAAGTTTTTTAACTGGAAAGAAAGAAACGAAGCTTTTGTTGACTCTTTGAAAGCGTTAAATCCGACAATTGTTGCTACGGAAGAAGCAGCCCTTTCAATGCCGGTTGGAACGTTATTTTCTATCCCGGTTCCGTTGGCAAGTACTGGGGACGATAAACAATATGTATATTGCAAGAAGATTGTCGCAAACACTCAAGGTCAGCGTCCTATGTATACCGAGTCCGTTGAAGTTTACTATTATGGAACAGTGATAACCGGAGATAAGTTTGATGGTAATTTTACTGGTTATACTGCGCTGGATAAGAGCTTCCCGGGAGATAAAAACCCTACTGAGACGGATTCACCGAGTCAGTTTGCTGTTACGGGTGTAATTACAGGTTGGACAGAAGTCCTGCAATATATGCGTAAAGGCGAACGATGGATGATATATATTCCCTATCAATCTGCTTATGGAACAACTGATCATGGAAGTATTCCCGCATATTCTTTGCTGGCGTTCGATGTTCAGCTAACTGATATCATCAAGTAATTGGTACCTGTCTATAGCTATTTTTAGCTATAAAGATAAAATCCCCAAATAAGTTTAAGAAACTTGTCTGGGGATTTCTTTTGTATGATGATGGTAGGGACTTTTATAATTCTCTTTTCAGTTCTTTCACCCAGATTTTATATCCTTCCTCATTTAAATGCAACCCATCTCCTGTGAGATCGGCACGCAGAATGCTTTTATCCTTTTCTGTAAATAGAGGAAATAAGTTTATAAAATTAATATGGCGTTCCTTTGCTATAACTTCCAGCTTTTTATTGATCGTTGGTATCATCTCTGTCTTGCCTGTGAGAGCCTTATAGCGTCCGAAACTTTCATTTATGGGAAGAAGGCTTTGCAGGTAAAGCTTTGTTTCGGGAGACTCACGCTGAATTCGTTCCACAGTTGTAGTGATCATATTTGCGATGGAGTCTGCCGAAAGATCATGAGAGACATCGTTTATGCCGATTAGCAGGAAAAGTTTTTCCGGGTGACCCGGAAGAATCTGGTTAAGACGGTCATAAACACCCATTACGATATCTCCACTGATACTCGGTTATGTACATTCTTTTTTCCCAATCGGGCTGCCCAATCTCCGCCATTCTCAGTCAGACTATTTCCCAACATGACAATGTCTTTAGAGTTAATGGCAGTCTCATCTTCAAACTGAAGAAGGCGTTTGTAATAGTGATCGGTGTAGATTGCTATTTTTTCATTTCCTACGATAGAGGCTGCTACAGCATTTGCAACCAGCGAGCGTAAACGGACTACGCTATGCTTGTCTTCCGGATGAACGGCATTGATAAGCAGGATTACAGAAGTGTTATTAACAGGGTCAATCACGATGGAAGTGCCAGTGTACCCGGTATGTCCGTATGTTTCCGGACTGAAATAATCGCCGCTGTTGGAAGCATACGGACTGAAATTATCCCATCCTAATGTTCGTCCTAGTGTTGCTGTTGCGCGCGGTACGGTACGCATGGCTTTTACAGCCAGCGGACTAAGGATGCGGTGTCCATTCCATTCTCCGCCGTTTTGTAAGGTTGCGCATAATATGGCAATATCTTCCGCGCATGAAAATACTCCGGCATTTCCAGAAATACCTCCATTCATGATACGTGCAAGAGGATCATGTACTTGGCCACAAAGGACAGTGCCATCAGCTTGTTTTTCCGTCGGGGCAATCAGATCGTGCCAATCGTTTGTGTCGGCATTATCTATTTTTCCCGTATTGTTTTTCTTTGAATGGCTATTCAAAGATGTCTTATCTTGCTTCTTGCCTTTGATACTTGCGTCATTTTGTACGGTATAGGGTATAGCCCAATAGGCCGGATTGGTGTTTATCCAATGCCCTGCATCATCGCGTTTACAAGGCAGGTAATCCGTATGATTCATCCCTAGGACATTAAAAATATTCTCACGGGCAAATTCCCTTAAGGACTGTCCGCTGATCTTTTCAATAATATGTTGCAGTGTAATGTAATTTAAACAACTATATTGGAAGTCTGTTTGTGGCTTGAAATCACGTTTACAGCCTGCAATATATTCCATTAGTCCGTCAGGATTGGGAGAACCGTATTTCTCTTCCAATTCTTTTACCGGAGCATAAGGTGGAAGGCCTGAAGTATGTGTTAATAAATCGGCAATCCGTATGACTTTTTTGTCTTTTCCATCCTCACTTGACCAGTCTTTAAATCCCGGTATATATAGGCTGACCGGGTCGAGTAAGCGAAGTTTTCCTCTTTCCATTAGAATATGCGTACAAATAGCCGTCGACATCGCCTTACTACATGATGCCATATCAAATATGGTGTTTACTGTCATAGGCTCTGTGTTAGGGAATACCCGCTTATTGCCATACGCTTTGAGGTATGCCATTTTCCCATTACGTACCACGGCAAGAACCGCTCCGGGAATAGTCTTGTCGGCAATAGCTGTTTCTATTGCTTCGTCGGCATACTTGAGTCTGTGAGAATCAATTCCCACTTGTTCAGGAGCAACTCTCGCTAAGGGTTGAGCCGTTGCCTGAAACGCTATCAAAATAGAAAAACAGAAAAGAGTAAAATGTTTCATAACTATTTATTTATATACTAATCACTGTTTTAAATAGGCTTCCACAGCTTTTTTTACGGAGCCATGCATCAGTAGTAATGCTTTTGCCTTGTCATAATCGAGCCCCAATTCTTCTATAATCATTCGTGTACCCCGATCCACAAGCTTCTTATTACTGAGCTGCATGTTTACCATCTTATTGCCTTTCACACGGCCAAGTTGTATCATAATGGAAGTACTGATCATGTTCAGAATCATTTTTTGTCCCGTACCGGATTTCATGCGTGAGCTTCCGGTGACATATTCCGGGCCGACAATCATTTCGATGGGTACATCTGACTCGGCAGCCATCGGTGAATCCGGGTTACTGGTGATACATGCCGTCAATATGTTGTGAGTACGGGCTTCATGTAATGCTCCTATGACGTATGGGGTCGTTCCTGAAGCGGCAATGCCGATGACGGTATCTTTATCGGATATGTTATGCTCCATGAGTTCTTCCCATCCTCGCTTGGTATCATCTTCTGCATTCTCGACAGGATTACGCAAAGCGGTATCCCCACCGGCTATTAATCCGATAATTAGGGTATTGGACATGCCGAAAGTCGGGGGAATTTCCGAGGCATCCAAAACTCCCAATCTTCCACTTGTCCCTGCTCCCATATAAAATATTCTACCTCCTTGTTTCATTCGGGGAACGATCCGGGTAACCAGTTTCTCTATTTGGGGGATTGTTTTTTGTACGGCTATTGCCACTTTCTGGTCTTCCGTATTAATTTCCTCCAATATCTCACGTACTGACTTTTTCTCTAGGCTATTGTAGAGCGAAGGTTGCTCAGATATTTTTATAAATGCCATTTTCCTTTTAATTAAAGATAAAAACTATTAGTGTCTTCTGTTTCCTGTATTCGGTGAGAAGTACTTTTTCTAATTATTGAGCATGATAAAGAATCAGATTCTTCATCGGGCTTTTCATAATCGTTCCCAACTGAATATTTGTCTCTTTACAAGCTTCAACGAGCAATTCTTTGTAATGGAATGCAACCGATCCTATGAAATGCACTTTATTGTGTTTATAATCATACTGCATTACATTTCGTTCTAAGAATGAAATGAAACTGTTTAGCACTAATGACCGTACGGAAGGTTCATTGATGTTTTCGACAAGAAATGGCGAAAGGCTTGCCAAAAAACGATTGGGAAATGGTTTACGATATACACGATCAATAATTTCGCCTGGCGTTAAATGGAATTGTTTAAGAAATTTCTCTTTTAGTTCCGGGGTCATTTGATTTTTCAAGATATCACCGACCAATAACTTACCCAAACATGCCCCGCTTCCTTCGTCACCAAGTATAAAGCCAAGCGGGGAAACATTATGAACTATATTTTTGCCGTCATAGCAACAAGAATTGGAACCTGTGCCAAGTATGCAAGCTATACCAGGTTCATGACCGCATAATCCGCGGGCGGCTGCAAGCATATCTGTATTAACTTCAATGTTGCCCGAGATGTTGAGATGTTTACTTACGGCGCGGTGTACCATTGCAATCTTATCAGGAAAGCCACAACCTGCCCCATAAAAATAGACGGCATCAAAAGTGTTGGTTGTTAATTGCGGCAGCAGAGTTTGTTCTATTTCATCGCTGATTTCCTCTTCTGTCTGAAAGAAAGGATTAGTACCTTTTGTGAAAACCTGCTGAAGGAGTTTCCCTTTTTCTACAACACTCCAATCTGTTTTTGTAGAGCCGCTATCTGCTATTAAAATCATCTTTTATATAAATTAAATACAAACTAATACTTCATAATCGCAATGTAATTACCGGATGGAATCCGATATTTACATTGCGGTCGCATCTTTTTTAAATCTTAATATAAATCTTTCTTTTATAAAGCTGGTAACCAATGCACCAGTTTAATCCCACGAATAGTAGGGCATAAATAAATGAACCGCAAATGTCTCCGAATACGGGTACCAATAAGATATCATATACGAAACCATGGATGCTGATTGTTTCACCATTATAAGGAAAGTGGAAGCAGCCGAGTAATATCCCCAACACATCTCCCAATACATACATAAATAGAGGATTAACACCGAATGCTTCGAAGAAAACACTCCATTTCTTGAATCCCTTTGCATCTATGATCCAAATAAGCAAAGCTAGAAAGCTGGAGGCTAATCCGCAGGTGGTTAACACAAATGTAGGCGACCATATTTTTTTGCTGATTGGACATCCGTAACTTAGCAAAAGGCCGGAAAAAGTCAGGATGGTTCCAACCAAAAACAGTGTTATGATCTGCCTGTTGAGGATTAGTGTATGCTGGCTATCATTTGCGATTTCATTATTCATAGCACTTTTTTGCTGTGTTACGCTTTCTTCCGGTTTGGAAACCTTATCCAATATCAGTTTACCCACACAGAATCCCACCAGAACATGAGCTATTGCAGGAATTGTGCTTAATAAGCCTTCAGGATCTATTCCATTGTCTTTGTACATGTGTGGAAGAGTGAGGATAGCTCTGTCTACTATCGAAAGGATATTCGTTTCGTTGTATGCATACCCGTTTCCTGTTATTAGTATAATGAAATAACCGACAAGCAATGTTACGATGAGATAAGGTATATGCTTATGCTTCATCGTGAGTGCAATAATCGCCGTTGCTCCGTAGCACAAAGCCAAACGTTGCATAACGCCTAAAAAACGAATCCGGTCAAAAGTGGCAACCGATTCCCAAAGTTGCGCTCCAAAGCCTATCCCTTCTGTAGGAGCTGACCAATAGTAGCAGAATTTAGAGAACCAACCGATAGCCGTACCGATAATGAAAATTACAATGGTACGTTTCAATATCTTTATAGCCGCAGCATGGCTGAATTCAAAATTATATTTCTTTAATGAGATATAAGTGGAAATACCCATAATGAACATAAAGAAAGGAAATACTAAATCCGTTGGAGTCAGCCCTATCCATTCAGCGTGTTCCAATGGTGCATAAATATGCCCCCAACTACCGGGATTGTTTACCATAATCATACCTGCGATAGTTATACCGCGGAGAATGTCGAGTGCGAGCAAACGTTGTTTTGTTTTTGTTTTATTATTCATGGTGTAAATCAGTTATTTATTGATTGATTTTGTACATTGGTCCACCAAGTATACGATTGAGACATATGGTATACCGGAATTTGTTGTCAATCCTATCTCGCAAGTACGGCTATTGGAATAACCAATGGTCGCTCCTGATACTTTGATTTGTGGAGATAGCTTACGCAAAGCATAAGTGTTTAGTTCGGGATGTGTAAATCCTTTGTCTCCGGCAAATCCGCAACAACCGACTTCTTCCGGGATGATTACTTTGCTCGAACATAATTTTGCTAAAGATATAATAGTTTCTCCAAGTCCCATTTTGCGCATAGAACAGGTGATATGTAAGGCTACAGGGAGTTTTGTTTGGTTAAAGACTAATTTATCGCGTAAAAAAGTATAGATGAATTCTGCCGGTTCATAGAGCTTGACTTTTTTGATGGTTTCACGCATACGGTGCAGGCAGGGGCTTTGATCACAAAGTACCGGGTATTTACCGCACTCGCTTGCTTCCCATAATGCAGCCTCCAATTCGGCTGCTTTCCGATCTGCAATATCAAGCATCCCTTTACTTTCCCATATTGTTCCGCAACACAATTTTTCCATGTTCTTGGGGAAGATGATTTCATAACCGCCTTTCTTTAAAAGAGAGGCCATCTTGTCAACCAAAGGTTGTTCTACCGGAGAGTTTTTAGCTAATCCCATTGTCTGATTAATGCAACTAGGGAAGTAAACGACTTTAGCTACACTTTCGCTTGGCATATTGAGTTCGGCTTTCAACTTTTCTTGTTTCACCTTATATGATTTGGGCATGGCAGGTGTCCATTGAGGAACGCCAAAAACGTTATGAATGCCTTTTGTGATATTTATCATTGCCTTTGTACCAAGTACGGAGTGAGTCATATCAGCTAACGCCAGTACAGGGCGTAATGTCTCTTTAAGTCCGGCAAAGTGGTTCGCTGCAAACTCACCGGCTTTATACCCCGCACTTCCCTTCGGCAGTAGCTCCTGTCGAATAATATGGGTAAGGTCTCCCGTATTAATGTCCATCGGACAGGACATGGAACATAGCCCGTCTCCGGCACAAGTCTGATTGCCCGGATAACCGTATTGCTTTTCCAATAAAGAAAGTCGTTCCGAATCTTCTCCACTTTGTCTCAAACGTGAAATTTCCCGCCATATCACAATCCGCTGGCGTGATGAAAGCGTGAATCCACAAGATAAACAGTTTATTTCACAAAAACCGCATTCTATGCACTTGTTTACATTGGCCGCCGGACTATCTTCGCTAACAGGAATTAGTGGCAAGGGCTTGAAATTTTTAATATGACATTCGGGGTCATCATTGAATATCACACCTGGATTCAGCAAGTTCTTCGGATCAAACAATTGCTTGACTTCTTTCATCAGATCAAAAGCTTCTTCTTTCCATTCATATTTTACAAAAGGAGCCATATTGCGTCCGGTACCGTGTTCGGCTTTTAGAGAACCGTCGTATTTATCGACGACCAGTGTGATAACATCGTTCATTAAAGCTTCGTAGCGTTTTACCTCCGCATCGGTACTGAATGACTGATTCAAGATGAAGTGGAAATTTCCTTCAAAAGCATGACCGTAGATGCAGGCATCATCATAACCGTGACGTGCAATCAACTGTTGTAACTCGGCTGTTGCTTCCGGAAGGTTTTCGATATGAAAAGCCACATCTTCTATGAGACAGGTTGTTCCCGGGCGTCGGGTTCCTCCTACTGATGGGAAAATGCCCGATCTTATCGCCCAATATACCGAATATTCTTTCGGATCGTCGGTAAAATAAATGGGAACGTATGTCGAAAAAGGCTTTAGAGCCTCACTTATAGTGGCAATATTCTTATCTAACTCTTCTTTGGTATCAGCTTTCGTTTCTGTAAGCACTGCTGTTAGTCCGCTACTCTTTCCATCTTCCTGGACTTCCGTACTAAAGTTTAGATAAGTGGGGTCATTCACTGAAGCTAATGATTTGCTGTCAAGCAGTTCCGCACCTTTTACAATGCGTTCGCCTTGCTCATTGATAAGATCTTTCATTGCGACAACCGCCCGGCAAGCATCTTTAATCTTTCTGAAATAAAGCATTGCACTTGCTTTGTAAGGGTAGTCATGCTCTGTACGCATCGTGACTTCCGACAGGAAAGCAAGGGTTCCCTCCGAACCGACCATAAGGTGCGTGATAATGTCGAAGGGATCATTTAAGCTGACAAAAGGTAACAGGTTTAGTCCTGTTACGTTCTTGATACTATATTTGTGACGGATACGTTCCGCAAGTTTTGTATTTGTCTGTATCCGGTCCCGCAGTTCAATAATCTTTTGTATGAATTCCGGGTGGGTCTGTTCGAATGAATAACGGGATTCGGGGTTGCCGGTATCCAGAATTGTTCCGTCTGCAAATACAATCCGGGCGGAAAGTAACATTTTGTCGCTATTGGCATGGGTACCGCAATTCATTCCTGAGGCGTTGTTTATGACTATTCCGCCTATCATCGCCGACTTTACTGAAGCCGGATCGGGAGCAAATTTCTTTCCGTAAGGAGCCAGAATTTCATTAACCCGTTGACCGATAATTCCCGGTTGAAGGGTTATTTTTTCACGATCGGGTGAGATGCTGTATTTCTCCCAGTGCTTTCCTGCGACAATCAATATGGAGTTACTAATGGCCTGTCCTGATAAGCTGGTTCCCGCAGCACGGAAAGTAACGGGAAGTTCGTACAAATCGGATAGCTTCAACAGTCTGGATACTTCTTCTTCATTGCTGGAGCGGATAATCATCTGGGGAATCAGTCGGTAGAAACCGGCATCTGTACCCCAGGCTAAGCGACGGAGTTCGTCGGTATATATTCTTTCCTGAGGAATAAAGCGTTCCGCTTCCCGGAGGAAAGTTCCATAGCTCTTTTGATCATTCATCTTTGCTCTCCTTTCTATCTTGTTTTTTCGAGAAACAATATTCATCATAATTGATGAACCAGCTAATAGAAGCCAGCCATCTACGGTTTTAGTTATATAAATAGTACTTCTTTGACAATTTACGGAAATTGTCTACATCTTTGTACCAATAGTCACGGACATCTTCCCAACGATTCCGTTTGCTGAACAGTTCGCGTATTTGTTTGGAGCCGCTCACTTTATCGAACATATTGAAACGTTCTTTATCAGCATGATCAAATACGGTGCGATCAGGGTAAAGCGTTGCCACTTCCTGCATCACCAAAAATTGAATATCACTTAGAGGTGCCTTCCTGTAATCCATAATGTGAACTTGTACACCTTGAAGTTGTTCATCTTTACCTACTGAATAGAATGGTTTCAGATAGATGGGTCTGAATGCTACGCCCGGTATATTCAAAGCGTTCAGGTTATTAGTCAGCTTGTTTGCTTCAATCCAAGGTGCTGCAAACATCTGAAATGGAATAGTATAACCTACACCGATTGACAGGTATCCCAATTCCCCTAAGATTCCACTAACGGGGTAAAAAATAGCGGAATGTGCATGTGGAATATGAGGTGAAGCGGGAACCCATTGTAATCCGGTTTGTGTATAGTCCATTTTCCGCTTCCATTTTTTCATTTTAACGACATGCAATTCGCACTGGGATTTCAACATTTTTTCTCCGTTTAAGAACATTGCTAACTCTCCACAAGTGAGACCGTAAAGATATGGAATTTTGAATTGGCTGACAAAAGAAATACAATCATCTTCCGTCAGATTTCCTTCAATTTTCAGTCCTCCCAGAGGATTAGGCCTGTCAAGAACAATAAACTCTTTTCCATTTTCAGCTGCTGCTTCCATGGCGAGTCCCATTGTGCTGATATAAGTAAATGACCGGCAACCGATATCTTGAATATCATAAACCAATACGTCGATGTCTTTCAACATTTCAGGCGTTGCTTTCCTGGTTTTTCCATAGAGAGAATATACAGGTAGCCCTGTTGCTGAGTCTTTGATGTCAGTAACGTGATCACCGGCATGCGCATCTCCCCGCACTCCATGTTCCGGCCCGAAAAGAGCTACTAAATTTACGTTGGGAGCCTCGTGTAGAATATCGATGGTGGATTTCATATTATTATCCACGCCTGTCGGATTGGTGATTAATCCTACACGTTTCCCTTCCAGACATTTAAAATTCTGCTCTTTTAGCACCTCAATGCCCGTTTTTATTCTGATCTTTTGTGCCTGTACAACTCCGAAGAACATACAGAAGAAGATGAGAAGAAAGGTTTTGCTTAGGATATCTTTTTCCATTAAATCTTCTTTTATTATTGTTTTCATTTCAGTCAATGTTATTTTTTTTATCATTTACTCCTTTTCTTTCTTCCTGCCGAAATTCGGATCTATCTTTATGAAGGCACAGACGGCAATAGTGGCTGCACAACAAATGATTGTCCACACGAAGAAGTGACGGTAGCCTATCGTTTCCTGTAGCCATCCGGCTGACATCCCCGGTAACATCATGCCTAATGCCATGAAACCTGTGCAAATGGCGTAATGGGCGGTCTTGTGTTCACCTTCGGAGAAGTAAATCAGATAAAGCATATAGGCTGTAAATCCGAACCCATATCCGAATTGTTCGATGAAAATACAGATATTGACTGTCAACAACGAATGGTCTTGGAAATAACTTAGGTAGATAAATGTCAGGCAAGTGAGTGACATGCTCCAAGCCATTGGCCAAAGCCATTTTTTCAATCCGCCTTTTGCAGCGACTAAACCACCTATGATTCCACCTATAGTCAATCCGATAATTCCAACCGTTCCATAGACAAATCCCACTTGCCCGGTAGTCAGTCCTAGCCCTCCCTTATCAATAGGGTCGAGCAGGAAGGGATTGATCAGCTTGACAAGTTGGGCTTCCGGCAGTCGGTAAAGCAACATGAACAGAATGGCTACCAATGCCTGTTTCTTGGTGAAGAAGCTTTTGAAAGTGGCGAGGAATTCTTTCATGATATTCTTTGCCGTAACATCTTTCGAAGCATGATCGGAAGCAGGCTTGGGTAATACCCAGTTGTGATAAAAACTCACTGCAAGGAAAAATACCGATAGCACAATAAATACGCTCATCCATGCAAAAGGAATATTTCCCGATGCTCCTGCAAATGTAGCGGAAGTCTCGGCTTGTATTTTATGATCTATCCTGAACAGTAAGTATGCGGGTTTATTCCAGTTATGAGCAGTGAACTCAAAACGTGGAGAAAGCGTATTCTGCTCTAATTTGATACTTTGATCACCGTCTTTAAAAGTGATATTTAATATTTTCGATTCATCGGCAATGGGTGGTTTGGATAGGCGGACTCCGACAACTACAATGTTATCAGTAGCATCTGTTGACGTTTCACGCTTTTCTCCGAAAGTATTGCGTACCCATGTCGTAAAAGAACTTTCGCTTTTCTCTTTTGATAGACTTCCCGCGCTCTCGGCTTTTCCTTCTCCGGGTACGAATTTATTGGCGATATTAGACTCTTTTACTTCTTTCGTCAATTCCGCTATTTGCGATTTGATGTCGCTGGAATCTTTCGAGACTGCGATTGTACCGGCTTTGACAACAGAAGCAGTGTATACGAAGTGAGCTTCTTTTAAAGAATCCATTTGTACTCCTTCAAAAGTAGGAAGGGTTAATGTGTTGCTATATGAAGGCGATGCTTTGACTTCCAGTACAGCCGGTTCCAGTCCTGTTCCGGTTTCAATTAAACCGGCGATGATGACCAGTAAGCCTTGTCCGGCTACAGTTGCTACGCGATAAAAGGTACTTCTGATTCCTACGTAAAGTGATTGTTCATGTTCGGTCAATGCATGCATGTAGAATCCGTCGGCAGCGATATCATGGGTTGCAGAAGTAAATCCTACTACCCAGAAGACAGCCAGCGTTAACTGAAAGAAAAAGGGAGTAGGGATGGAAAATGCAATGCATGCCAAAGCAATTGCCATCACCCATTGCATGGTAAGTGTCCACCAGCGCTTGGTTCTGATCAGATCGACAAACGGGCTCCAAAAGGGTTTGATAACCCATGGCAGATATAACCAGCCGGTATATAAAGCAATATCGGTATTGGAAATTCCCAACCGTTTGTACATAATGACGGATATGGTCATTACTGCGACGTACGGGAGACCTTCCGCAAAGTATAGGGTTGGTATCCATGCCCAGGGGTTGTTCTTTTTCTTTTGTTTATCCATCTTAATAAAGTTTTTCCAAGGTAGCATTGATATAATAATGAAGCAGTATGGCATCGTATAAGTATCCTTGTTCTCCCATTACCGCCGCACCGATCTGGCACAAACCGACTCCATGCCCCCAGCCGGCACCGATAATAATAAATGTTCCGGGTATTCCTTCGGAGGAGATGTCTTCTTTATCTACGACAAAAGCCGAACTGTACAGATGTGAAGGAGAAAGGGTACGACGTATTTCAAGTTCCTTACCGATAATCATGGTCCTGTTTGTCCCGACTATTTTCAGTTTCCAGAGTCTGCCGGACGTTCCACGGGCAACAGGCATCAGGTCAATGATCTGTCCGTAGTCAATGCCGGAACGTTTTAGGATGAGTGCAGACAATTCTTCTTGCTTATAGGTCACCGTCCAACGGTAAAAGTCTGTCGTCTCTTGATCGTAATTATTCAGTACTTGCGATAAGACCTTCTTATCTGTCGTATTACAAAAAGCTTCCGGTGAGGTACGTATCCAACGCTCGGCTTCAGCTTCCTGTGTCAAGTCGGGTAGTGTTGTCTCTTGCTTGCTGTCACGCTGTTTAGCCAGATAGGGATATTGGATGTCATCCCAGCAGTACTGGAATTCCTCGAAGGCTCCTCCACAACTTTTGGAAAAGCGTGCATCACATATCTTGTCGGCATACATCAGCACTTGTCCCCGCGTAGCGGCAATAGCTTGTTTTACTATTTCGGTGGAAGCCCGCGTGATACCTTGGTAGCGCTGACAATGATCATCTGCACAAACATCAAAACGGGTATGTGCATCACGTTCGTACCATTTGATTCTTTCAACATTGGATGATAGAGAACCGGTTTGCTGAGGCTTATTTCCGGGATCAGCATTGGGTCTTGATTGCTGAGCGGGTGCACTGTGTTTTTCCGAATGGCTGTCACGTCCAGTCTGCATGTTCGCCAACAACCAGCTCCGGGAAATCACGGCATGGGCTTTTAATAACTCCAATGAAGCCGTGGCACTCATTTCACTGGAAATCACACTGATTAAATACTCCTCTACATTTATAATATTTATTCCGGTCAGTTTTCCATCTTCTACAATAATCTTTAAAGCTCCGAGAAATCGCTGATCTTCTTTACGTTCCCAGTGGAAATTAATACCAATTGTAACGTCCAGCAACTCGAAAGAGTCTGAAGCCTTGTTTATCGGTTCAAACAATAATTCGTCATATAAACGCCCGTTCCATAAGATTTGGCCTTCATTATAGGTTACAACTTGCTTTCCGGTAATTTCTTTTCCCTGAGACAAATAAGGAGTTGGAAATACAAACTCTATTTGGGGCTCGAACAATATTCCGACGTGTATTTTAGGTTCTTCCATATCTTCTATTCATATAAGTTTTACTTTGATCTGAGTTTACACCTGTTTGTTTTTCAAGTTGTATGTGAAACCAAATCCGTGGAAACCCTTATCTTATATTCTCTTTTATTCGTTGCCTTAGCAGTCGGAATTTGTCTTGTGACAGGCAGACTTCGGCAAGTATTTGTTCCACATCGGTTGCTTCTATTTTCAGAAAGTCTTTCTCGACAGGCAGAATAAAAACTCCTCCAAGATCGACGGATGCAGGACTGCTTAACAAGTTTGCATCTCCTTCCGCAGTATAACAAGCCGGGCGATGTTTTTCACGAGGAAAAATGCAGATAACCCATGTCGCTTCTGCAACCCTGGTGTCCCCTGTAGTCTTTCCTGCTTCCTTAACTTCCTCCGACTCCTTTGTTTTACGAGAAGGGACAATGTTGTACGAAGGGGTGTCTTTTGCCTTCTTGTTCTCATACCACGCCAATACATTTATCATAGGCTCCTCATCATTCTTTTCTCCTCTCCCTACGGGGGAGAGGCAGGGAGAGAGACTCCTAAATAGCTTTTCAGCATCTTCTTTGTCTGCGGCTTCTATGACGAGTGTGGTGCGCGGTGCATCGTTCAGATACCACAGAGTAGCTTCCCCATAATCTAGAATTCTGCCGGCTATGGTCTTTCTCCAGATCTGTTCAATAGGCATAAAACCTTTATTACCAGCTTGAAAATGCGCATGGTCGGGAGCGGAAGCCCCACATTTCGGACCGTTATAGAACACGACATAATCAGTCAACTCTTTTGCCAGCTCCAGCATATCGCCAAAACGAGTAGCAATTCGTTGTTCTGTATGCTCCATTTCGGGAATGGTAAGATGACGCGGGAAGATAGGAAACGGATTAATCAAAATCTGGTAATGCCCGAGAAACGGGATGCCCTTTTGTTCCTGTGGCCGGTTGCCGGGGCACAGAAAGCATTTACGCTCTTTGATGGACTTGGCGTCTACTTTTGCTCCCGAAGAAACAAGGCGTGCAGGATTGAATTGTACTTTATAAGGGATTCCGGCTACGTTCAACTCTTTTACGCGCACCCCGGCGAGGGCGGCGTAATTATTGCGCGCCAACTCCCATGTATTAAGTTGCTCTGCAAATAAGTTTTTTACTTTCTGATTCATACGCTCTTCCTTTCCCGTTTATATCTTACCTTTTCTGTTCTTTTGACCTGTTTTGTTGCATTTATATATCTAATAGATGCTCTATCAGCCTCATTTATTCATTGTCACTCGGGCCTGTAATTCCCAAGTCCGTATACGGTCTTTATATAAATTATGTGCATTCATTTTCACGATGTCGAGAGAGGCATCCGAATTATCATCCCAGCGGCGGCAGAGATAAACGACGTCGTATACACGCCCTATCTGATAATGGCGGGAGAAATTCAGTCCCAGCGCATAGTCCTCTCCGTAGCTCGTGTTGGGCACTTTGATTTCGCGAAGTACCGGAGTGTAGAATGCACGTGGCGCACCTAAACCGTTGATACGTAGCGCATTGTTTCGTCCGTTTTCAGGTGTCCATTCCTTATGGTCGATGATGCCGGGGGCAATCATATTCATGTCAAAGTCCGTCATCATATAGGTTCCCACCACCATGGCACAATTTTGGTCATAGAATGCGCGAACCATAATGGATAAAGTATTCTCATCCTTATACACATCATCGCTGTCCAATTGTACGGCAAACTTTCCGCATGAAGGATGATGAACACCCATGTTCCAGCATCCCCCGATACCGAGGTCGTTTCTTCCCGGAATGATGTGCACTAAGCGGGCATCGGCTGCAAATTCATCGATAGCCTCTGTGGTGCCGTCTGTTGAATGATTATCAATAACAATTAAATTGAATTTAAAGTCGGTTTTCTGATTTAATACCGAACGGATGGCATCGCGAATCGTACGTATTCTGTTGCGTACAGGGATAATGACCGAGGCTTCGTATTCAAAGTTAGTTGCCGAGAACTCAATCCGCTCGAAGCTGGGCGGCAGATAACCCCCGATTTCTTTTAAATGTTCAGTGCAAGCCTTTTCCATTTCAATTTGCACACCGCGGTTTTTCGGATCAACATAGTCGAACATCTTCTCTCCGCTTTTGCGGGTGTCATTTTCCACTTCGCTGTAAAGGTATTCGTTAATGTGCACCAGACTGGCTTTCTGGCTCAGCTTTAAACGCAGGTCATACAACCCGGCAAATTCATATTGGTTCTCGTCCATGCGTGCGGCAGCATCTTTGAAGGCGCCCGTATGGAAAAGCAGAACGGAGCCGAAGTCGAAATCATCCCGTAAGGAACCGAATTGGTAATCAATGACCGGGGCGTTGGTTTGCTTGTCTGCCGCCACTTGATAATGATCGGCATATACCATACCTGCTCTGCTATCCTCGGCAATATGTATCATGCGTTCCAAAGCAAACAGTCCCAATTCGAGTGTGGTATACTTGGTATAAATCAGTGTATATTCGGTTGTGGCATATCCTGCAATATGCCTCATTGTTGTGCTGGATTTGAGAGAACTTGTATGTATGAGGCTGCATCCCGATATGTTTTCGGTTATATTGGGCGCGGCAAGCAAATAGATTTTATCGATAAGGCCGGTACTTTTCAAACTCTCCACTGTTTTTTCTGCTTGTTCTTTTCCGATATAAGGGATAAAGCAATTGATCTTTTTCATAATAGGCTATTCTTCATTTTATCTGTTTAGACTTCTTAAACTTCAGCAACCCCACTTCTCCGCTGGTTGCCGTAAACAATACTTCCTTTCCGTTCAGCGGCACAACGGTACTGATTAGTGAGTTACCTACTTTATGCTTCCACAATACTTTGCCAGTCTTCGGCTCCAAAGCAAAGATAAGGCCTTCTTTTGTACTTCCGAACACCGTTCCTCCTTTTTCTACGGGCATGGATGGTGCATGTTCGTAACCAAATCCGACATTAGAGGCCCATATTTCACGCGGAGTATCGCCCTTTGTTGCATAACATACGATACTGTCGTTCATTGTTTTGCTGTATACCCGTTCGCCGTCTTCCGACAAACCGATGGTTTCACGTACCGTAGAACGGTATGTACGCCATATTGTCTGTCCGGTATTGATGTCGATGGCTGTCATAGCCCGTTCGGGATCGGTAATGAATACTTTCCCATCGGCGGCTACGGGCCATACGGCTGCGGGAGAGAAGTGCATGCGGGTCAAACCGCCTGTCCACTTCCATGCTTCTTTTCCATCGGCTTTATTTAAAGCGTAAAGTGTATTATCCCAAGCTCCGAAGATAACTTTATCGGTTGTTACCAACGGTTTGGTTTCTATGTACCCTTTTACTCCGGAATATGTCCAGATCACTTTTCCCGTATGTATGTCGATTGCCCGAAAGGTGGAGTCGCTGGCGCCGATATAGACTGTGCCGTTATCAATGGTGACAGCGCCCAGTACAGGCTCGTTTGCCTTAACCGTCCATTTTACCTTTCCGGTCGTGCTGTCCAATCCGTAGATCTGGCGGTCGGCGGAACCGAAGACCACAATGCCGTCCGATACGGCCGGAGTTCCCACAATACGCTTTCCGGCTTTGAAATTCCACACTTTCCTGCCGTTTTTCAGTGCATAGCAAGTCAGATATCCCATATCATCTCCGACAAAGACTTTATCCCTCTTCACGTTCCAGCAACCTATTGCTTTTGTAGGACTAACATTGCCTTCGTCAAACGCTTTATCTTTTCCTAACACCGGTGAGCAGTAGATACCCACGCCGGTTTTCACAATCCATTGTTCCTTAACTTGGGGATATTCCTTGTTTGCCGAGAAATCCGGGTATTTGTCCGCTTTTCCGTTGTGATCGAAATATTGCTTGCTCAATGATAAAGAAGCCCATTTCCTCTTGGGTTCACCGATGCGTTGTTCGTAAACCAAAATAGAATCTTTTGTGACGTCGAATATTCCGTATCCCGGTTTAGCATCTTTGTCACGCAAATTACTTCGGGTCAAGATACCGGGTATGCCATCATAACGGAATTCGCGGTTGGAGTGATAATGTCCTCCTATGAAAGTGCGTATGTTGTATGGACGTACCGCATCCGTTAGCTCGTACCAATTGTCCATATCCCCGGGAAGTATGGGATAATGAGTCACCAATATTACAGGATTATCTTTCCCTGCCTTATCCATTTCTTTGGTCATCCAGGCAATGTCTTGAGGCACTACATGTCCATAAGCCATACGCATTAACGGTCCCGAGTTAAAACCGAGGAAGAGCAAGCCTTTGTGTGTAAATTCAAAGCGATCGCTTCCGAAGATATCATCAAAAGCCGTGCACCCCGAATCGCTCCATTTCGTTTCATGGTTTCCAAGGATGACGTAGTATTTCTGTTTCAACAAGTCCAGGATCGACTTTACTTTCTCAAGCGTGGCGCGGTCTCCGTTTTCAGTAAGATCGCCTGTTACCAGCACAAAGTCAATACTGTCTGTTGCATTCAACTGAGCTACCGAGCGAAGTAAATCCTCCGTGGGATTGGGAGTATTGGGATTCAGATGAATGTCTGTCAGTTGCGCAAAACGGAACGTCCCGTGTTGTGCCTGTACCAAAATAGGTAACAGGCATAACAGGAACGCAATCATGAATCTTACATTCATAAATGATGATTGAATTTGATTTGATAGTCTTTTATTCATGATTTAGTTATTTTATTTATCAAAGAAGTTCATGATCCCTTTCATCAAGATTTCACGTTCCGTTGGAGTGCGTAACGACTCGAAAGGGAAACCTAGAACACATGTTTTGTAATCACCTTTATATGCCACGCCTGCGCTCAGATTATTTTCCGAATAACGCATAATGGTGTATGAATCAGTTGAGGTCGGTTCAATAGCATCCGGCGATTCTACTACATAACTTTCGGGATTCAGCTTATTGTAATAAGTGTAATTGCCTTTTAGTGAGGAGAACGGTGAAGCGACACCTTTTACTCTGCCTTCGATTGCTGCCTGTCCCACACGCCATTTATATTTTAATACTTCCGTGGCAAATTTCCGGTCAGCTTCTTGAGAGGAAACGAGACGGTTATCCCATAGATCAGTACCTACATAAGCACCGGAAATAAATAGATTTCCTCCTTGCTTACAATAAGCTGATATTGCCTCTTGCAGGGGCTTACTGAAGGTCTTAAACTCTAATGGCTTTACCCCTCCACGTCCCATCTTAGTCTGGCACTGTTTGCCCAGAATGAGATCAACATACTTATAATCATTCAGGGAGATACTTCCTGCTCCCTTCCCTACGGGATTACCCTCCCCTGCCAAACGGGGGAGTTCGGAGAGGGTTGGGTTGGGGGAGAGGCTTAGGCTACTGCATGATACGAAAGAGTATCCGGCTTTCAGAATGGCAGCTCCATGCACCGCAGGGTAATCGAACGTGTTGCCGGCAATTACTTTGCCTTCCTGATCGCCATAGCTGTCTCCGAAGCCCGAAGCATCATCATCCATCCAGGGGATGGAACGGCGGTACTCTTTCATCTTTCCGATGTAATTGATTTCCCGTTGGTAAGGCACCCCATGGTCGAGATCATCAAGGAAACCGGCTAATAAGGTGTCTGCCGGAGCGGCTGCTACAAAATCGGCGGGAGCACTAATGCGATTGAAGCCGTTCACAACCAGTACGATACCTTTAGAATTGAATGCACGACCTGTAGAGAGAATCTCCGACGGGAAACTTTCGCCGCCTTTGTTTACAGCGGTAACCTTAAAACTGCATACTATGCCTGCAGGTACACTTGTGCGGTAAGTGTTCTTGTCTACCAGTACACCATTATCAAAATCGCCATCCCCAATACGGGTGTATACAATGTATTTTTCAGCTTTTGCCGTTGGTTCCAGAGGGTCGTTGACCGGTTCCCAATTTAATACAATCCCATTCTCACCCGACGTATGCATTGCCATGTGATCTACAGGCAACGGTTGCACGACATAATCCATATTGTTTTGGGAACAGATGAATTGCAAGATACCCTTGTAAATAGCGCGGCTGACCGTGAACCGGAAGCGCGGATCAAGACCGTATCTCATGTCGGCGAAGTTCTGATGGGAGAGAAGTTCCAACAACATCGCCGGAACACGGGGAACACGGGCTTCATAATACGACTGGTTCCATTTTCCGCGACGAGTCCATTGAGGTTCGTACAAAGTACGGATATCCCGTACAATATTGGATTGGACAAGATCAGTCAAATCGTGCGAAAGATAGCGGGATGCACCGTTGGCAAATATACCATTGTATGAATCGGTTTGGTATATGCCTAAGGTACCGATGATGGAATCATTTAATGTAGTTCCTGCATCGGAATGAAAGGCTAACGATAAATCAATGGGGATGTTAAGCCCTTTGGCGCTAGGATAAACAGCCGATCCACCGGCAAGGTAATTGACCCATTCCCCCCGGCATCTGTAATCGTCTGTATAGTCGTTCTTCCCATGGCTTTCAGAATAAACACTGTCCGGTATGCCGGCCCATTGCAACCAATAGCGTGCCCCTTCACAAAAACGCGGATAGCCACTTTTCTCGTAAGGATAATCCACCTTTGTCACTTCTTTTTTGATAATTGGGGCATCGGCATCTGCACTCTTTCTGTTTTCGGTTGTACCTTCTTCGGATATCCTGCGTGCAATATTACCCATACCTCCACCGATCTTTACGGCATCTGCGGTTACCACTTGGCCTGCTTTAGCCGAGCGATTGCTTAAGACAATTTTGGAGGCATTGTTTTTTCCGGCGTCAAACCCGAAAGTTCCCAGGTAAATCCATGTACCGCCACCCATCTGCTGGTTGACTTTGAATTTTGAAACGCCACCTTTATGATAAACCGTGTAAAGCGCATCGTCGGCACTGTTGGGCAAGGTCTTGTATGAAACATATACAGCATATTTCCCGGAGATTGGAATTTCAGGTGTCCATTCCGCTGTACTTTCTTTATCATTTTTACTCTTTACGGTTTCAACGGTGCGATATGTCCCGTCACGGAACGGATTTTCGAAGTTGATATATTCTTCTTTTAGATGGGCAAAGCCTGCGCCTTCTCCCTGTTTCCACGTCTTATCTCCTGCATTTTCCACATAAGCGGATTTGCCGTGCAGACATCCGTCATTGTCGACAATGACCTCTTCCGTATTGCAATCCCGTTCGCGGGGTAACAGCACATTCGCCCCGGCATTTTCGAGCATGGGCACAAGGAAGGGCAGTACATAACTTTGAGTATATAAGTCTTCCACTGTTTGGAATATACGTGCCCGTTGCCATTCCCAGCGGGTTAGTTTAGGCTCATAGTAAAAGCCATGACTTTGCCACATGGCGATGTGCCGGCTTTTTAAACCGTTGGTAGGAGTATATGGATTGGACAAAGCTGTGACTAAAGGCTTTGTCAGTGCGTGGCTGAATGTCTTTGCGCTTTTATCCTTCTTACTACGAAGAGCCATGGGGACTAATTCTTCAATGGTGCGTTTGTTCGTGATAATTTGTAGCTTGTATTTGCTGAATTCGGTAGGCAGCAACTCTTTTACGCCTTTGTAAATTTCGGCAACATTAGCTTCCCTGAATGGGATATAAGAGCAGTTCATATTGGCAAACAATTGCAGCGTTTCTCCACTGACCGTAACCGAATCAATCTTGATGTGCCCTACGGAAATTTCTTTCCGGGCTACCGAATCTAAAAACCTTCCGATTTCTTGCCGGGTGTTACCCGGAAGTTCTTGCGCACCTCCCATCAGGGGGGATAAGGAGGCGGCAAGAAGAATAAACCAAAAACGATGTCTCACATTCATGATGATGTATTAAGTTAAATGTTTTTTTGTTTTTTCTTGATTAACAGACAAAGTCCGGCAAATGTAAACAGAGCATTGAAAATCAATAATTCATAGCTGAATTGATAGCCATTAAACCATGCTATCGAATTTTTTTGCAGGATAAAACAGAGTATCGGTGAGGCGATGGCAACGAGAGGAATATACTTGTCTCTCACCGATTGCTTCATTAATATGCCGAAAGTGAATAGACCGAGTATTGGGCCATAAGTATAGCTGGCCAAAATATACACAGCATCTATTACACTGGTGTTATTCAATATGTTGAAAACGAAAATAACGAGTCCCATTATGGCTGCCATTCCAATGTGTACACGCTTCCGCATTTTTACAATGTCTTTTTCCTCTTTCCCTTTCGTACCGAGAATATCAACCGTAAATGATGTGGTCAATGCTGTTAATGCCGAACCTGCTGCCGAATAGGCCGAAGAAATCAGTCCGACAATAAACAAAATCCCGACAATGACAGGTAAATAATTTCCGGTTGCAATCACCGGGAATAACTGGTCACCCTTTGTGACCTGGATGTGCTCATTGGCTGCGAAAGTGTAGAGCAATGTGCCGAGAACCAGAAACATGAATATCACCACAAGTTGGAATACTCCACTGGTGATCATGTTTTTTTGTGAATCTTTAAAATTTTTACAGCTCAGGTTTCGTTGCATCATATCTTGATCAAGTCCCGTCATGGCAATCATGGTGAATACACCGGCAAGAAACTGCTTAAAGAAATATTGTTTACTATTCACGTCATCGAAGAAGAATATGCGGGACATGTCATTACCGGCAACCGTTTTTATCATGCCGGTAAAAGATAAATTCAGATCGGACGCAATATAAAAAATGCAGAGCACGACTGAGACGACCAAACAAAATGTTTTTAGTGAGTCTGTCCAAATCAACGACTTTACCCCTCCCCGGAAAGTGTATAACCACACCAGTACTACCGTGATAATTACATTAAGAATAAACGGTAACCCCAGAGGGTCAAAGACAAGAAGCTGTAATGTCAGGCATACCAGGAATAAACGTACGGCTGCACCCAGCATTTTTGAAATGAAAAAGAACCATGCTCCCGTGCGATAAGACGATATCCCGAATCGGTTTTCCAGATATTCATAGATGGAAACCAAATTCATTTTATAGAATAGAGGAACCAAAACAAAGGCAATGATAAACTGCCCGGCAACAAACCCCATCACCATTTGCAAATAACCAAAACCACTTACTGCTACCATGCCGGGTACGGATACATAGGTTACTCCTGAAATGCTGGAACCGATCATGGCAAATGCCACTACGTACCAGGAAGATTTCCGGTTACCGACAAAGAAACCTGCATTATCGGCCTTTCTTCCGGCAATATAGGATACTGTGAATAAAATCACAAAGTATGCGGCGATGGTAATGATGACTGCTATGGGGCTCATATCTGAATCTGGGTTTTGATGGGTATTATGTTCCTAATCTTCAAATATAGGGTATTTATTCTTTATACAAAAGATATGGCCTGCGTTGCTCTTTGAATTTTTCCACATCGTTTTTCCACATCGCTTTAATTTCGTCGGCGCTTTTTCCTTCTTCAATCATTTTACGAACGTAATCTCTTCCAATAAGTCTTTCGAATGAGTTGTAGAAAAATTTATCACCGATATTGAGATTACGATAGGCATTGATGATATAACTTAGATCTATTCCTTTGGCGTTTATTTCTTCATCACTCAACTTGCTTAAATCTACTCCGTGGCAGAGTTTGTCCATTTGTGGGGGAGTCTTTGCTCCGGGCATGCTTTTGGGCGTGAAACTGTAACTGTAACCTGCCATATCCGGGTGTCCGTAGATTTGGAATGGGAGAGATGTACCTCTGCCTAAGCTGACGGGGGTTGCTTCAAAATAGCATGTTGAAGGATATAGATAGACCGCTTTCATGTTGGGTAAATTGGGAGAAGGTGCAATTGGTAATCTATACATCGTCTGATGTGTGTAATTCTTGCATTTAATGACAGTTACATCACACTTTCGTGATTCTGGCAACCATTTTTCTCCATTCACCATTAAAGCTAATTCCCCTAAAGTCATGCCGTGTACTGTAGGAATTGGTAACCAGCCTACTCCGGATTTATATTTCATGTCTAGAATAGGTCCGTCTACGTAATGTCCGTTGGGGTTGGGACGATCGAGAATTAATACTTTCTTATGGTACTCTGCACAAACATCCATCAACCTGCACATTGTTGCATAATACGTGTAATACCGCAATCCCACATCCTGAATATCCACTACTAGGATATCGAATTTACCCATGGATGCCGCACTTGGCTTTTTTTCTTTGCCTTCATACAATGAAAGAATAGGCACTCCTGTTTTTGAATCTACAGAACTGGCTACATGTTCTCCGGCATCCGCATCTCCGCGAAAACCATGCTCGGGTGAGAAAATAGCTGCTACGTTGAATTTGTTTTCCAACAGAATGTCTAATACGTGCTTATTTCCTACCATTCCTGTATGATTTGAGAAAATGGCGATTCGTTTTCCTTTAAGAATAGGGAAATACTCGGATGTTTGTTCATCACCGGGTATAACCCGTCCTTCTTGTGCCTGGCACAATAGGGGAGCACAAAGGATAAATGCTAATAATAGTAAATTCTTCATAATACTATATATCTTAAGGGGGAGTTTATGAAACAAAGATATATTTTATTTTAATATCAAAAACACTTGTTTTGTAATTTTTAGAATTATAATTAATAATTTGCAATAATAGATGCTTCTGCCGGATTTATTCTTGTCTCTTAATGTAATCTCATTTATAATGATCTTGCAAAAAGTGAAAGATTAAGATTACACCTTAAAAAGAAATATTATATATATGTGGTATTTATTGATTTGAAAAGAAGTGCCATCTCGTATGTATTGCAGTGATGATCTCATTTATTATTGTGCAGCATTACATCTATTGATATGTAGTATTACATTAATTGTTATGCAGCATTACATCTATTGGTGTTTTCTTTACATACTTTTTGCCCTGTTTACATGAAATAAGCATGGAGGTGATATAAACTTTTATGACTTTCTTGTTAGAAATATTAAAAGAAACTATATATTTGTATCCAAATCTAAAAGTGATAGGTATGAAATTGATTGCCGAAAGTGGCTCTACACGCACAGAATGGGCTTTGGTTGAAGATAACCATGTTTTGCAGCGTGTTTTTACAGAAGGACTTAATCCTTTCTTTCAGACTCGGAGAGAGATTAGTCGGAGTGTGCGTTTGGGTTTGCCTGAGACTTTTTTTAAGAAAAAATTGGAGCAGGTATATTATTACGGAGCTGGATGTTCATCCTATGAAAAAAAGAATATTCTCGGGGCATCACTTGTGGCCCAGTTTAAGACTCCAATTCAGGTGGAAAGCGATTTGCTTGCTGCAGCCCGGGGCCTATTTAAATGTGATGCCGGAATTGCTTGTATATTAGGAACGGGCTCAAATTCATGTTTTTATGATGGCAAGATTATTGTGAAGAATGTGAGAGCCGGTGGTTATATATTGGGTGATGAAGGCAGCGGAGCCGTGCTTGGAAAATTATTCCTTTCTGATGTCTTAAAAGGGTTGGCACCAAAAGATATTGCTGCTGCTTTTTATGATAAATTCCGGGTTGGTCCAAATGAAGTGATGGAGTCGGTCTACAATCGTCCTTTCCCTAATCGTTTCCTTTCCACGATATCCTATTTCTTGGCTGATTATGTTGATGATGACTATGTTTATAACTTACTTACGCTTAATTTGGAGAGTTTTTTTGAAAGGTGTGTTCTTCAATATGATTACAAAAACTATCCTATCCGCTTTGTAGGCTCTTTGGCTTATAGTTATGCCGACATCTTGCGTGATGTAGCCCGTAATTTTGATATTGAAATAGATGTAATTGATGAATCTCCCATGAACGGATTAGTAGAGTTTCATGGGATGAGTATTGAAGAATCTTAATTTTTGTCTCTCTTTATAATCCTTGCCTTTGTAAAATTGTGGATATAAACGTGAAATAACTCAAATTAATGTTCTTGATATTAAAATAAATCATATCTTTGTTGAGATGGAATTTAGGTATTTCATATCCTTTGTTAATAGCAAAATTATCTTTTAAACAACCAATATTGTTAACGCTAATTCTTTGCAAAAAGGGGAAGCATTCTTGAATTAAGTTTTTTATCTCTTATATATTAAAAAGAAATTTGTAATTGGATAAAACGCCTATGGAACATAAAATGACATAGTCTTGTGCTTAATGAGAAGTAGTTCCCTATTTCTTATTATCAATTTGTTTATACTATTTTTATTCGTTTGTTTTTTATTTAACAAAATCATCAATCATTTATGAATGAAGATCGCAAAAAACGAGGAATTGCGAATGGCAAATACCTCACGGCGGTGGCTATTACTACATTGTTTTTGGGCAATGGCAGTGTGCTGGCTGCCCCAGCTGCTTTAGGCAGTTCTTATGAAGTGACAGAACAATTGCAGTCGGTTACTATTACTGGCGTAGTTGTTGATGCAAAAGGTGAACCAATAATTGGCGCCAGCGTGGTTGAAAAAGGAACTACAAATGGTAGTATTACTGACATTAATGGGAAGTTTACTCTTAAAGTGAAACAAGGTACAACATTAAGAGTATCATATGTGGGTTACCAAACTCAGGAAGTTAGGGCAAGTGCTTCTATGAAGGTTACACTTAAAGAAGATAGTGAATTACTTCAAGAAGTTGTGGTAGTAGGTTACGGATCGCAAAAGAAAGAAAATCTTACGGGAGCTGTAGCTTCTGTTGATGTTAATAAAACAATTGATAGCCGTCCGATAACTGATATTGGAAGAGCTTTGCAAGGTGCGGTTCCGGGGTTGACGATCACAACAAATTCGGGTGAGATTGGTGGTGCACCTACAATAAAAATACGTGGTAGTGTAGGCTCCCCAAATGGTAGCGCCAATCCTCTTATTCTGCTGGACAATGTGGAGATTACTGATATATCTTTGGTAAATCCGGATGATATAGAATCAATTTCTGTGTTGAAAGATGCTGCTTCGGCGTCTATTTATGGTGCCAGAGGTGCTTTTGGTGTGATATTAATTACTACCAAGTCAAAGAAAAAAAGCGATCGTTTGTCTGTAAAGTATTCCAATAATTTTGCTTGGCGTACTCCAACTGTGAAGCCTCAGCAGCTTCCGGGTTGGCAACAAGCTGATATAAATTTGAAAGGCGTTCAAAACGGAGTCACACCAGCTAATAGCTATGGCGTCATTGGTAATCTTGTGATAGATGAAGCAACCGTAGCAAAAATGAAAGATTATTGGGAAAAGTATGGATACGGAAATCAATTTGGTCCTGAAATTGTTCAAGGTCGGGATTTTGATTGGGATGGAACGGGTATGCACATGTATCGTACATGGGATTGGTATGACATGTATGTAAAAGATTGGATGCCTCAACAGAGCCATAATTTATCTCTTAATGGTGGTAACGGAAAAACAAACTATGATATTTCTTTAGGCTATATCCATCAGGAAGGGTTGACTAAAGTTAATTCCGATCAATATTCACGTTATAATGGAAATCTTTCGGTAAACTCTGATTTGAACAAGTATATTTCTATCCGTGCGGGTTTAATGTATACCCGTGCTGATTATGATAAACCGTTCAGTTATAATTCCGATTTATATGACTACATGTATTATCTTTATCGCTGGCAACCTGTTTATCCATATGGGACGCTTGATGGAAAGAACTTCCGCAGCGCATTAACTGAATTGCAATCGGCTCCTATGCAAAAACAGCAGCGTGAATATGTTCGTTTGTCTGGTGGCGCTACAATTAAACCCATTGAGGGTTTGACTATTGATATTGATGGTATTTATAATACTATTGAAACTCGCTTACATAAATACGGAACACCGAGTCTAGTCTCCGGATATAATATATTTTCTTCTTATAGTACGCTGGATGCGTTAAAGGCTTCTTATTCTAATTATCTTTCATCTTCTTATGATTATGTTCAAGAACAATTTGGGCGTACGGAAACTTTAACAGGAAACCTTGTTGCTACCTATACAAAGCGTTTAGGCGATCATGATTTTAAAGTGATGGGAGGTTCTAATATTGAAAAGAGTGAATATAAATATTTTGATGCAAAGCGTATGGGGCTACTTTCAATAGAGAAACCGGAGTTGAGTCTTGCTACGGGTGATCAAACCACTAGTAGCGATCACACTTGGTGGGCCGTTGCTGGTTTCTTCGGACGTATTAACTACTCTTATAAAGATCGTTACTTGTTGGAACTCAATGGAAGATATGACGGTTCGTCTCGTTTTCCTTCCGGGCAACGTTTTGCATTCTTCCCTTCAATGTCAGTTGGTTATCGTATCTCAGAGGAAGCTTTTATGCAATCTTTGAAGCCCTATCTTAGTTCCTTGAAACTGAGAGGATCGTGGGGTACGATTGGTAATCAAGACGTAGGTACCGATCGCTTCGTTTCAACTTTGACGACCCAACAGGATAGTTGGATTATTGACGGACAGAAGGTTCAATCTACCGGCATGCCGACGCTGGTTTCCTCAAAGTTGCATTGGGAGAAGGTTTCGACTCTTGATTTCGGCCTTGATGCACGTCTTTTTAATGATGCTTTAGGAGTCACTTTTGACTGGTACAATAGGAAGACAAGTGATATTCTTGCTGCAGCTAATGTGCCTTGGACACTTGGTGCAGCGGCTCCTTATCAGAATATGGGTGCTATAGAAACACCAGGATGGGAATTGGCATTAGACTATCATTATGACTTTAAAAATGGTTTGAAAATAGGAGTGGGTGCATCTTTATCCGATTATCAGACAAAAGTAACAAAGTGGACGAACAATACGAATATTCCAGCCTATGGTTCAGGCGGAACAGGCTGGTGGGATGCTACTTACTTTAAGAAAGGCATGGTATTAGGTGATATTTGGGGGCTTCAATTCGATCGTTTTTTAACTTCAAACGACTTTAATGCAGATGGCTCGCTAAAGGCCGGAATACCCGATCAAACTCAAGTATTTCCTAAAAATTATGTTTTTGCTCCTGGCGATGTGCTTTATAAAGATATCTCAGATGATGGAAAAATTACGAAGGGTGTGAGTACCGATAAACCGGAAGATTTAAGTGTAATAGGTAATGCACTACCAAGATACCAATTTGGATTTAATATTGATGCAGCCTACAAGGGATTTGATTTTAATATATTCTTCCAAGGTGTAGCAAAGAATAATCTTTGGGCAGCCGGTAATCAGGTTTTACCAGGATTTACTAGCGGTGAACCTTATTATAAAGGAGCTGAAGATTATTGGACCCCTGAAAATCCAGATGCATTTTATCCACGTCCAATGACGTACGGTCAAGCTACCACAGGTAATTATCAAATAAATGACCGTTATATGTTGAATATGGCGTATATGAGATGTAAGACATTGACCATTGGTTACACACTGCCAAAATCTTTGATTAGCAAGGTAAAAATACAAAATTTGCGTATCTATTTTACCGGTGAGAACTTGTTTACGATAGATGGGGTGAAGCCAGATATTGATCCTGAAATTGGTATACGTTATGTTGGCACTTCTGCAGATCAACGAAATTTTGGGCGCAGTTACCCGTATCAGAAAACAATCTCATTTGGTTTGCAACTTAGTTTATAATTATAAACAATAATGATTATGAAAAGAAATATACTATATATAAGTTGTGCTTTATTTATGATGCTGCTTAGCAGTTGCGATGAATTTCTTGATAGAGATCCGCAAAATAAGCAGACTAATGACACTTATTGGTTGAATGAAAAGTCCTTGCGCACCTATGCTCAGGATTTTTATTCTCACTATTTTGTTGGATATGGAACGGACTATACCGTATTTGGAGGATATTTTTCTGGTGACGACTTCACTGATGATTTCTTAACGCTTGCTGGTGGAACTCGCAACTTTCCTTCTTCTGCCACAACGGATATTAATGCTACAACAACCCCATGGACTGACGGTTACGATGTAGTATATAAAGCAAATGTAATGATAGAGAAGATACCTGGAATGAACATATCCGATGAAGCTAAAAATCATTGGATGGGTGTAGCGCGCTTCTTTCGCGCGATGGCATACAGTTCTATGGTGAAGATTTATGGTGGTGTACCATATATTGATGAGGTTATTGATCCAATTAAAGACGAGGCAGCTCTTTATAAAGATCGTGACTCATATTTATATGTAGCACAAAAAATATTGGAAGATTATCAATATGCATTGGCAAATGTGCGTACTGATGACACTAAGCGTCAAGTTAATAAATATGTTGTGGGCGCATATATGTCACGGGATATGTTATATCATGCAACATGGCTGAAGTATCATGGCACTACTGTAGGACCTACTTCTCAGTCAGTTTCTAATGATGATCTTAAACCTCTGTTTCAAGGCGCTATTGATGGAGCAGAAGTTGTTATGAACTCCAAAAAATTCTCAATAGGAAATGACTATAACGGCATTTTTTCTACTGATGATTTAGCGACTAATTCGGAAGTTATATTCTATCGTGAATATACTACTGGGGTACAGTGTAATGCATTAATGTCATACAATGCTTCTGAGAATCAAACAATGGGGGGTGTGACAGAAAATGTAATGGAGAGTTATTTATGTAGTGACGGTTTGCCAATAGGACAATCTCCTCTTTATAAAGGAACTGCCGATCCTAGCATTAAGAATGCTTTTCAGAATCGCGATCCCCGTTTATATCAGACAGTGGTTGATAGTCTGAGAATTCTGAATTCAGGTTTGAATCCGATGGCTGCTTCTCCCACAGGTTACGCTACAAAGAAGTTCCTTAATGAGCAATGGTTTGCTCAGGATTCGCCATTCACTAAGAATATATATAGTCCGGCTGATGCTCCTACTATCCGTTACGCAGAAGTTCTGTTGAATTATGCAGAGGCGAGATATGAAATAAGTAAGATTGGAGGAACGGCTTTTGCACAAGCTGATTTAGATAAATCTATTAATGTGCTTCGTAGTAGACAATTAACAAAGTGGGGAGAGCAACCTCAAGTGAGTCGGACTATGCCTAAATTATCTGTTAGTGGTAGTAATCTGAGCGTAGGCAGTACGATCATTAATGATCCGGCTCGCGATTCTGATGTAGATCCAATCCTTTGGGAAATCCGTCGTGAACGTCGGGTTGAATTGATTATGGAAGGAAGACGTGGAGAAGATCTCCGTAGATGGGCTAAATATGAATATTTAAACTCAGATGATACTGTAGGTGGAGTGAAGATGCCGGATATGACTTTCTTGGGTGCTTTTGTGAAGAAGTCCGATTATCCTGGTATAAAAACAGGAAAAGATGGAGTACATTTATTCAATCCTGCTGAACCGTCCGATACAGATCCTGCTCAAGGTTATATTTGGTATCTTAACCAATCTGGTATTCGTGTGTTCCAAAAAGGGGATTTAGCTTCTGAACGTTATTATTTGCGTGCTATACCGGCAACTCAGATTACAACGTATAAAGATAAAGGATACACGCTTACTCAAAATCCTGGTTGGTAATGTCTAATTGCATGAATATAATTTCTTGAAAAGAATCAAATAGTTCTTTTTATAAGGATTTGTTGGATTGTTATCCCTTAGAAAGATTCCACATAGCACAATTTTTGCCTTTGTGGAGCTTTTTAAGGGATAATTTGTTTAGGAAAAGTCTCTTAGGATACAAATTAAAAGGCTGATATTTTCGCTGTTTACCATTTTTGGGAAGAAAACTTGCTAGTTAAGGGAAATCCTATGCTGCTAAGCATGATCTTCTACAAATTTATTCTTGTTTATCAGCGTCAGTTTATTCGCATAGTGAAATTATATACATAAACATCAAAAATAGAAAAAAAATGTTCTTAATATTAAAATAATACATATCTTTGCTATAGTGAGATCTAAATGGTTTCGACTCCTTTGTTAATGCAGTTTTATCTCTTAAGCAACCAACGATAGATATAGTCCTTTTTCGGAGGGAAGTGAATTTTTGAGGATTTTATTTTAGCTCAGTTAATTGTCAGTAATATAATATAAACTTAGAGAGAAATGCCTATGAAATATAAACTTAATATAGTGTCGTTCTTATAGGAAATAGTAGCTATTTCCTAATTCTTAACCTATCTATTTATAAAATTTGTTTTTATTTAACAACAAAATCATCAATCATTTATGAATGAAGATCGCAAAAAAAAGAGGTCCTATGGATGCAAGTACCTCATGGCGGTAGCAATCGGTACGCTGTTTTTGGGCAGCAATAATTTGATGGCTATTCCCACTGCCTCGAGCAGTATTTATGAAATGTCTGAGCAACAACAGTCAGGGAATGTTACGGGTGTAGTAGTGGATTCTAATGGAGAACCTGTAATTGGAGCTAGTGTAGTGGAAAAAGGAACTACAAATGGTGGCATTACTGATGTTGATGGTAGATTTTCCTTAAAAGTGAAATTGGGCGTGACCTTAAGAATTTCTTACGTAGGTTATCAGACTCAGGAAGTGACTGCTTCTAGAAATGTGAAGGTTGTATTAAAGGAAGACAGTGAACTATTGGATGAAGTGGTGGTTGTCGGTTACGGAACTCAAAAGAAAGTTAACTTGACTGGAGCAGTTTCTTCTGTTGACGTGAGTAAATCATTGGAAGCCCGCCCTCAATCTGATGTGACTAAAGCCTTGCAAGGAGTTGTCCCCGGCTTGTCCATTATTAATACAAGTGGAGCTATTAATAAGACCCCTTCTATCACGATTCGTGGTACCGGAACATTGAGTAATGATGCCAAAAGTAATCCCTTAATTATCGTGGATGGCGTTCCAATGGATGATATTACCTATCTTAACACACAGGATATTGAGAATATTTCTGTGTTGAAAGATGCTTCTGCCACATCTATTTACGGTGCCCGCGCTGCTTTCGGGGTACTCCTTATTACGACTAAGGCTGCAAAGAAAACAGATAAATTGTCCATTAATTACACGAATAACTTTGCATGGGAAACTCCCACTGTTATGCCTAATTATCCCGATGTCCCGACACAGATCAGGGCCTTGGGTGCTGCCAATCAACGTACGGGGACGGCAAATGAGTTGTTTGGAATGAATTTGGATGCAATGCTGCCAAAAGCTGAAGCTTGGCAACAAAAACATGGAGGGAAGAGCGGATATCGCGAAATGGTATTAGGGGATGATTTTGATATCTCCAGTAGTGGTGTTGGTTCGTATTATGCAGATTGGGATGTTGTAGGCATTATGTATCGTGATTGGAAGCCGTCACAGAGTCATAATGTTTCAATTCAAGGCTCAAGTGGTAAAACCTCTTTCTATATGTCCTTAGGGTATAATCAGAATGAAGGACAAATGAGGTTTAATCCGGATAAATTAGATAAGTATACTGTCACAATGAATATTAGCTCTGATGTTACCGATTGGTTGACAGTAGGTGGACGGTTTAGCTACGATGATAAAACTTATGTCACTCCTGCTACCCAACGTTCTACTTATCAATATCTATGGCGTTGGGGTAGTTTTTTCGGTCCTTACGGTACTTACCAGGGCAATGATTTCCGTAATGATATTGCTTATCGTAAACAGGCGGGTGACAATAAATACAATAATACGTATACTCGTTTGGGTGGTTTCCTGAAGTTAAAGTTAATGAAAGGCTTATCCGTAAATGCTGATTATACTTTTAATATCATGAACGGTTTTAACCGTACCAGTGCACTTCCGGTCAGAGCCCTCGATTCTTGGGGTGGAAATATCAATTCAGTAAGTGATATTGTTAAAAGTACCTCTTCTTATATTTATCGTGATTCCGAGCGTGACCAGTCTTATGCTTTTAATCTTTACGGTACTTATGAGTTCAGCCTTGCAAATAGACATAATTTTAAGGCAATGTTGGGTATCAATGCCGAAGAAGGTGAGAATGAGCTTTCCTCGGCTAAACGAATGAATTTATTAGATAGTAATTTGCCGGAATTTAACTTGGCCGTGGGTGATCAGACTGCAGGTGGATGGCACAATGAATGGGGAGCTGCGGGCTATTTCGGGCGTATAAATTATGATTACAAGGGCATTTGGCTATTGGAATTAAGCGGACGTTATGATGGGTCTTCCAAATTTCCGGCAGCGGATCGGTGGGCATTCTTTCCTTCTGGTTCAGCCGGTTACCGTATAAGTGAAGAAAGTTTTTTCACTCCACTTAAAAAGGTAGTTAATAATGCTAAGCTTCGTGTATCTTACGGGGAGAATGGTAATCAGGCTGTCGGCGACAATATGTTTATTTCACTTTTAAAAAATTATAAGGATACCGATGTACATTGGTTGGATGCAAGTGGGGTGAAAGTCGTGACTTATAATATGCCTACTTTGGTATCCGCTACTCTAAAATGGGAACGGCTACAGAGTTTGAATATTGGTGGTGATTTTGGCTTTCTGAATAATGATTTGAATGTAAGTGCCGATTGGTATCAACGTACAACAAAAGACATGTTGGCCCCGGGTAAAACGATGCCTGATGTTTTAGGAGCGGATGCTCCTTATATCAATGCAGGAACATTGAGAACGCGAGGATGGGAATTGACTGTTGACTATCATCATCGATTCAAAGAATTCAGTTTATACGGGAATTTCAGTATCGGAGATTTTAAAACAGTTATCACAAAATGGGATAATGATACCCGTCTTTTAAATCAAAATTATAGCGGAAGAACTTATGGCGATATTTGGGGTTTTGAGACAGAAGGTCTGTATCAAAAGGATGATTTTGAATATAATAATGGTTCACTGGTTACGGTTTCGGTGGATTCTAAAGGAAATGTAGTGCCGGACGGAACTGCAGGATCTCTTAAGGCATACAAATTAAAAAATGGAGCATATCAACAGAAGTTACAGCAAAGTGGGTTCACGTATGGTCCCGGTGATGTTAAGTTTAAAGATTTAAATGGAGATGGTGTGATAGATGCGGGTGCAGGAACGCAGGATGATCATGGTGATTTGAAAGTAATAGGTAATACAACACCACGTTATCAGTACAGTTTTCGTTTAGGTGGGGAATGGAAAGGTTTTGATTTGGATATGTTCTTCCAAGGAATTGGTAAGCGTTCCGTCTGGACTACCAGTTACTTTGTAATGCCGATGATGCGTGGTACTGATGCAATTTATGCTAATCAAACGGACTATTGGACAGAAGACAACACAGATGCCTATTTCCCAAGATTATATCCGGGTAATACAGGTCAGGGAAATATTTCAACTTCCATAATCCAGGCAGGTAATCATAATTTCTATCCTCAAAGTCGGTATTTGGTGAATATGGCTTATTTGCGATTTAAAAATCTTACTTTGGGTTATACTCTTCCTAAACAGTTGACCCAGAAAGCTTCTATAGATAAAGTGCGTGTTTATTTCAGTGCAAATAACTTATGTGAGTTAATTAATAAGAGCAATGCTCCTATTGATCCTGAGATCAACGGCTCTGACACGGGGTCATTGACTGATGGCAAATGGGGTACTACCGAACCTATAACTCGTACTGTCTCATTTGGTGTACAGGTATCATTCTAATTGCAGTCATTAAACATTTAGAACTAAAAATATGAAAAAAAATAATATATTATATAGTTTATTGTCATTATTGGCACTTACCGCTTGTGATAGTATGTTGGATAAGGATCCTTTGGACACATTTACCAATACTAATTTTTGGAAGAGTGAGGGTAATATATCCGGTTATGCAAATGCTTTCTATGAGGATTTTACGGGCTACGGAAATGGCAGTGGGTCTGGCGATTTTTATTTTAAAACACTTTCCGATGATCAGGCATCCAGTTCATTTGCCCAATGGAGTTATACCGTTCCACAGGCAAGTGATGGGAATTGGAAAAATTCTTATATAGATATACGTCGTGCGAATATAATGGCTGAAAAGCTTCTCGGTACATCCTTGGCTGATGCAAGGAAAAACCATTGGTTGGGGGTAGCACGTATGATGCGTGCATGGGACTATTATCATTTGGTGCGGATGTACGGTGATGTTCCCTATACTGATAAATCCCTTGATATTACGGACGATGCTGTTTTATATGGCCCTCGTAATGATAGAGATGAAGTAATGGACAAAGTACTGGAAGATATAAACTTTGCATGTGATAATATTGAAGATAATACTTCACAAATTACATGGAGCCGCAATTTAGCCTATGCTATAAAAGCAGAAATATGTTTGTATGAAGGTACTTTTTGTAAATATCGTAAGACTGATGATTATCAGAAAGCACCCGATGTGGAAAGAGCTAAGTCATATCTGAAAGAGGCAAAAACGGCTTCTGCTTATCTTATGGCAAAATCGTCGTATAAGTTAAATGCATCATATCAGGCACAATATAACTCAGTAAGCCTATCTGGTAATACTGAAATTATATTCTTTAAGGCATATAAGCAAACGGTACTCACTCATTCATTGATTGATTACACATGTAGTTCGACTCAACTGAGCGGTCTGTCAAAAAACGCCTTTGAGGCCTATTTGTTTACAGATGGTAAACCTTTGGCTTTAACTTCTTTAAATAAAAGTGATTTGCCTAAAATGATTAAAAAATCGACTGGAGATGTTTTGTCTATTACTGACTTACTGAAAGTTCGTGATAAGAGGCTGATACAGACGATTGATACAGCTGTGTTCTATTCGGGACGTGTATTCACTCGTTTTGATGTCGGTATGCCTATGACCTCTTCTACTGGTTATGGTGTAAGCAAATATGATAATAGTACTATTCCTGTCAGTTTCCGTAATCAGACGAGTTCAAATTACACTTGTGCTCCTTTGTTTTGGTTGGCAGTGGTGTACTTACAATATGCTGAAGCTTCGGCTGAATTGGATGCTGCCGGTGGTGAAGCTATTACACAAAGCGATTTGGATAAGTCGGTTAATTTGTTGAAAGATCGCGCAGGTTTGCCTCATTTGATTATAGATGCTGTATTGAGAGATCCTGCTAATAATCATAATGTAAGTGATTTATTATGGGAAATCAGACGCGAACGTCGTTGTGAACTAATGTTTGATAATTGGACTCGCTATTGGGATTTAATTCGTTGGCATCAATTAGATAAATTGGATACAAAGACTTACCCTGATATCGTTATGGGTGCTAATGTCAGTGTTGATCCGGCGGCTGCAACTAATAGCCAAATAACCCTTAAAGGAAACTATTTGGATGTTTCCCGAGGCATGAGCCGTACTTTTGATAAGCGATATTACTCTTATCCTATACCTACAGGGCAAATAACTCTGAATCCGCAATTATCCCAAAATAAGGGCTGGGAAGAATAAGTAATATAGAGTTTTTGAGATCCTTGAAAGGTAAGTGTTCTTGATCGTTTGATGTCAGGAAAAGAATTGCCAATAAGGGGCGAAGATATAAAGAAAGAGGGTGTCTGCAATGGGCACTCTCTTTTCTGCAAATAGTAATCATTTATACTCTCATAACTATTTCAGGAAATTTTCGGAAACCGGTTATTTGTCACCGTGTTCCCCTTTTCCGGGTATATAAATCGGTTGCATCAGTCCACCGACATTTTCCAGTTTTCCTTCGCTCCGTAGACGACGCAGATGACTCATCGCCGTACTCCTTGCCATTCCGCACAAACTCTGAAAATCCGTTCTTCTCATAAACTGATGTGTTTTGAAATAATCTGCCAGCCGTTGGTCAATCTCCTCATTTGTCAATCGTTTAAACTCCAGGCTTCCTTTCAGACACTTCACTTTGAGGGTGCCCAATCCGTTTTTCAGCGTCTGATCTGCCCGAAACTTGATGGCTTTCAGTTTCACTTTCGTAATTTTTCGCTTCGTGTCAATGGTTACCGGTTCGGTACAGGTCAGGCAGGGATGAAAATAGCCGATGCCGTCCAAGTGCACTTGTCTGCCTTCGGCCAGTTCTTCGCCCATGATGTGCGAAAGAGCGTCGAGCACGGCTGTCACGTCGGTTTCCGTCAGCGAACAGCGTTCCTGAATGCGGCGGCGTAGTACCGCGGTACCGGTGGAACCGTTGTACTTAATGCGTGGATGCAATGTTTTCTCTCCCTGCCGCTTGTCCGCAGGTTTCGGGTCTTCATACCAATCAAATAATATCGCCATAGTTTTAAGTTTTAAAGTACACGTATCATTTAGGTTCAGGACTGGTGGAAGTCATTCAGCCTCTATGTCTCTTCCATTCAGTCTTTTTGTTTATTATAAGCTTATATTTGTTGACTATTTTGTTTACAATAATAAATAAATCTATTTAAATATGATAGCTTATTTGTTCACATGAATAAGCCCTTATTTATTGTAAAGCAAAAATACAACAAGTATAGGGCAAAAACAAATGAAAGCACTGTATTTATTAAAAGAAGCAATAGAGTTTGAGGTAATGACTCACAGTAATCCGGACAATGAACTATCCACTTTTGCTATGAGAGTAACGTTTACTCTCATAGCAGCACTCACTGTTACCATCATACGTCTACACCCTATGAATAAACGGATGTATAGTATTTATGAGAGTATGAGGGTAAAAGTGATTCTTTTTTCAATGACATTAAGATTTTAATCTAATTCGGAAAATCAGAGCGCTTTCTCTTTAATAAGATATTCTGCAATCTGTACTGCGTTAAGGGCAGCTCCTTTTTTAATCTGATCACCAACAATCCAGAACGTTAAGCCATTGGGGTTGGTTAGGTCTTTACGAATGCGTCCTACATAAACAGGATCCTTGCCAGCTATGAATAAAGGCATGGGATAGTCTTTCTCAGCCGGATTATCTTGTAGGATGAGCCCATCGCCTTTGGCAAATGCTTCGCGGGCTTCTTCAATGGAAATCGGACGTTCCGTTTCTATCCAAATGCTTTCGGAATGAGCACGTAATGCAGGAACACGTACGCAGGTTGCACTGACCTTTACATCGGAGTGCATAATCTTACGCGTCTCATTGTACATTTTCATTTCTTCTTTGGTATACCCGTTTTCAGTAAATACATCAATCTGAGGTATAAGATTGAATGCCAGTTGGTAGGCAAATTTCTCAACGGTTACGGGTTCTCCTGCCAATACCTGACGGTATTGTTCATAAAGTTCATCCATTGCCGCTGCACCGGCTCCGCTTGCTGCTTGGTAAGTGGAAACATGTACGGTTTTGATATGAGATAGCTGTTCGATAGCTTTCAAGGCTACAACCATTTGTATCGTAGTACAATTAGGATTGGCAATAATGCCTCTCGGACGGCTCTTTGCATCTACGGCATTCACTTCGGGTACAACCAATGGAATATCATCGTCCATACGGAAAGCACTGGAATTGTCAATCATCACTGCCCCATATTTGGTAATAGTATCGGCAAACTCTTTTGAGGTACCGGCGCCTGCGGAAGCAAAAGCGATATCGACCCCTTTAAAGTCATCATTGTGTTGCAAGAGTTTTACCTCAATCTGTTTACCACGGAATGTATATTTAGTTCCGGCACTACGTTTAGAACCGAATAATACTAACTCATCCAACGGGAAATTTCTTTCATCGAGCACACGCAGGAACTCCTGTCCCACGGCTCCGCTTGCTCCAACAATTGCTACTTTCATTTTTCTTTTGTTTTTAATATGTTTATAAAAAAGCGAACTATACGACAAAACAGGCTACCTATATGCAATTTCTTTATTTTAGACACAAAGAAGCATGAGGTTATATTGCTGTTTCAAACTTTGGTTCACAGCCTGCAAATTTATAACAAATAGCTGTATGACAGTATATCGTATGGAAACTTTTTCTTTATTTCCTGCTTTTTGGAAAATATGATTATTGACTTTTTACTAACATTGACATGAGTCTGTTTTAACTTTTGTCCTCTACTCTAAGCTTTTTTCTGTATCTTTTTGTTTAATTGCGTGTGCTGCTTGTCTGAAAAGTCGTATTTTTGTGACGTCATTTTCACTCTATAAAACTACATGCTTATGAAAAAATTCCGGGATCTCTTCATCTATATTATCATAATAGGTTCTTTTACAGCGTTAATCTGTGGAATAATTAATTTTGGTGAGAAGTTGGAGTTGGGGAGAAATATATTGCCTAATATCTCTGATAATGGTGCTTTTCAGAATTTTGTTGATTCCGTATATGGGAACATCCATCATTCTATTGGGTTGTTGCTTCTACAAATGATTATTATTATCATAGTTGCCAGAGTCTTTGGATGGTTATTTAAGAAAATAGGTCAGCCTTCTGTTATTGGGGAAATTTTAGCAGGAATTGTGTTGGGTCCTTCCTTGTTGGGAACTTACTTTCCGGACTTGTCGTTGAATTTATTTCCTAAAGCATCTTTAGTGAACTTGAATATTCTGAGTCAAATCGGATTGATCTTGTTTATGTTTGTGGTAGGAATGGACCTCGATCTGAAAGTACTCCGTAGCAAGATACATGAAGCCGTGGTAATTAGCCATGCAAGCATTATTATCCCTTTTACTTTAGGAGTTGGATTAGCTTATTTTATTTATCAGGGACATGCGCCTGCTAATGTTGAATTCTCACCTTTTGCTTTGTTCATAGGAATATCCATTAGTATAACCGCTTTTCCCGTATTGGCTCGTATTGTGCAGGAGCGAGGCATTAATAAAACAAGGCTTGGGGCTATCGTTATAACTTGCGCTGCTGCCGATGATATTACTGCGTGGTGTTTGCTCGCTGTAGTTATTGCTATTGTAAAAGCAGGTTCTTTCTTAAGTGCCTTATATACCATATTCTTTGCAGTAACTTTTGTTTTTGTAATGTCTAAGTTCATGAAGCCGGTTTTGAAAAAGATGTGGAATATGTCATTACGCAATAAAAATAAGAGCAAGCAGGTTGTGGTGTTGGTCTTTCTAGTGTTATTAATTTCTGCATTCACTACTGAAGTGATTGGTATACATGCTCTTTTCGGCGCTTTTATGGCAGGAGTTGTAATGCCTGACGAACTTTCTTTCCGGCGCCTGTTTGTTGAAAAGATAGAAGATATTGCCCAATTTGTTTTCTTACCTTTGTTTTTTGTTATCAGCGGACTTAAGACTGAAATTGGGCTTCTGAACGATTGGGCGTCTTGGGAAATAACGGGTATAATTGTACTTATTGCCATAATTGGTAAATTCGTAGGCAGTGCTTTAACGGCAAAACTGGTCGGACAAAATTGGCATGATAGCATTGTGATTGGAGCCTTAATGAATACGAGAGGATTAATGGAGCTTGTCGCATTAAATATTGGTTATGATATGGGATGTATTGGACCTGAAATGTTTGCAATGATGGTAATAATGGCCTTGGTTACAACCTTTATGACCGGTCCTTCTTTAAATTTGGCCCGTAAGATATTTAATCGAAGTGAAGCTGATATTATTTGATTTGCTGTAATAGGATTGTGGACTTTAAAAGTCCTTATTAAACAAAGAGTAATATAAGCTTCCAATCATCGTTTTAGGTAAAAAGGAACTAATAGGATAAAAGTTTTATAATGAAGTGATATTATTGTAAGCATGATACAATTAGAAGGAATAACCAAAAGTTTTGGCAATCTGCAAGTACTGAAGGGCATAGATCTTTGTATAGAAAAAGGGGAAATTGTCAGTATTGTAGGACCTAGCGGTGCAGGGAAGACTACATTACTCCAAATAATGGGCACTCTGGATGCAGCTGACAGTGGCAATGTCATGATAGATGGAACAATTGTCAATAAGATGAAAGAAAAGGAACTTTCTGCGTTTCGTAACAAGCATATCGGCTTTGTTTTTCAGTTTCACCAACTATTGCCGGAATTTACAGCTCTTGAAAATGTAATGATCCCCGCGTTCATTGGCGGATTGGGACAAAGAGAAGCAAATGCCGCCGCACTTGAATTACTTGATTTCATGGGATTGTCGGATAGAGGATCACATAAGCCGAATGAACTATCTGGCGGTGAGAAGCAACGGGTGGCAGTAGCACGTGCGTTAATAAATCATCCTGCTGTGGTATTAGCCGATGAGCCGTCCGGCAGTTTGGATTCTCATAACAAAGAAGAGCTTCATCAGCTATTTTTTGAATTGCGTGAACGCTTCGGACAAACATTTGTGATTGTGACTCATGATGAAGGGCTTGCGCGTACGACCGACCGTACGATACATATTGTTGACGGAAAAATTCAGGAACCTGTTTCTCTTTCCGCAGAATTGGCGGATTGATTATACCCGGTCATTCTTATTCAAAGCAGATATAGGGCGCAATTCGTTTAAAATCATTTTCCGTGAATTCTTCGTATAAGATAAACGGTTTTAAGCTGGTGATTTTACCTTTTTTCCGGCGGTATTCCACGATAGTCCTTGCCTGATAGAAATTAATGTAAGGGTGGGCGTTCAATCGGTTAATGCCAGATCTGTTGATGTTTATTCGTTGAATATTCTCGGGATGAATGGTGAACCAGCTACGCAACAGTCGGCTGTTAAGGTGTATTTCTTCCAACTGCTCAATCTGATAAAAACCTCCCAAGCGTTGTCGGTAACTTATAATCAATCGAGCTATTCCGCTACCTATACCCGGTACTTTCTTTAATTCTGTGGTATCGGCAAGATTCAGATTGATTGTTGTTCCGGGTGAATATTTAAACACTTTTGCTTGTTCTTGTTTTGGCTTATCTAATTGACTTGCTTTATGCAGGGTGTCACATTGGAGAGTGATATAGGGCATAAGCCTGTTATATTGGTCTGCCGTCAGTCCGTATATTTTCTTGAAATCGCTGACTTTGCGGAAAAGGCCCCCTTTTGCACGATATTTTAAAATGTTTTTCACCATCCATTCCGGTAGCCCCAAACGTCGGAAAGTAGTAAAATCGGCGGTATTGGGATCGAAAGGAGCCAGAACGACAGGGAGGTGTTCCGTCTGGTGTTCGCGTTGATGATAGGGCCTGTGGGGATATGTATCCTTTTTCAACGACGACAGGAATGCTTCACATTTTTTTTCCGCTTTCCGCTGTTCGAGCCGTTCCAGTGAGTTATCTTCTTTTTTAAGCAAATCGGGGAGGATGTATCCTGCACAGAATACTGCTCCAATAAGGATGAGTAACACGATGATCCCGCGCCTTTCGGCTTTGGTGAAGTAGGTGATGGATTTGAAAAAACTAAGCATGTCTCTTTTGAAGTATTGTAATCTAAACTATATTATCTATATTTGTCTCACCAAATGGTATATTGGGTCTCATGAAATTTGTATGTCATTCTAATGTTTATGCTAATGCTTTACTATATCAAGAAATATCCGCTGTCACTGCTTATCATATTCGTTGTAATATATCTGTCCTTTTTTAAACCACCTTCGACTGATTTGGATAAGATTCCGGATCTTGATAAAGTCGTGCACATTTGTATGTATCTGGGGATGTCCGGAATGCTTTGGATAGAGTTCCTGCGTGCTCATAGACACGGTGTTGTGGCAATGTGGCACGCATGGATCGGTGCGTTGATTTGTCCGATCTTGTTCAGTGGCACGGTAGAATTGCTGCAACAATATTGTACAACTTATAGAAGTGGGGATTGGATGGATTTTGCCGCAAATTCCACCGGAGCTGTTATTGCTTCATTAATAGCCTATTTTCTTCTTCGTCCGCGTATGCTTAAGCGGAGATGAAAAATATGAATCTATAAGTAATCAATGATTGTGTTCAACTTAATTCCGTTAGATCCCTTAATTAAGATCGTTCTCCCTTGAGGCCTTTCTTGCTTAAGATCGGTTATAAAGAGTTTAACGTCAGTATATGTTTGATATTTATTGTTGGTTGCTGCAAATAATTCACCAACCAGAATAACATCTTTAAATCCGCATCCTTCGAGGTAATTTACGATTTTTTGATGCTCTTCAGGTCCATCTTTTCCCAGTTCTCTCATATCACCCAATATCAGCATTTTATTCGGGCTCTTCATCTTGTAGAAGTTTCCTATGGAAGCCATCATGCTTGTGGGGTTAGCATTGTAAGCGTCAATAATTAAGGTGTTGCTTGCTGTCTGCTTTAATTGCGAACGGTTATTATGAGGGGTGTATTCCTGTAAGGCTGAGTTGATCCTTTGAGGTTCCACTCCAAAGAAACGTCCTATAGTTACGGCGGCAAGTGCATTCGGGAAGTTGTATTCGCCGATTAAACGGGTCTTTACTTCGTAGCGTTCGCTGTCTTTTCCTGCTTTCCATTGAAAAGTGAGATAGGGTGAATTGTCTGTAACTTTTCCATTGACATACAGTTCGTCTTCACTGCCATAGAAAATTTTATTTAAGCCCCATGCTATGTCTTTCAGATAATTATTGTCATAATGGATAAATATCGTGGAATCACCACGCTCGCGTAAGAAGTCATATAATTCACCTTTGGTCCTGATAACGCCTTCGAAAGAACCGAACCCTTCCAAATGAGCCTTTCCAACATTGGTAATAATGCCATAGTCCGGCTCCGCAATGTGCACTAACTCTTTAATATCACCCGGATGACTGGCTCCCATTTCCACTACTCCGAGATCATGCTCGGCTTTTAATCGTAACAAGGTGAGAGGTACGCCGATGTGATTGTTCAGATTCCCTTCCGTATATAGGATGTTGTAGGTTTGCGAGAGTACTGCCGATATCAGTTCTTTAGTTGTTGTTTTACCGTTTGTTCCTGTGATTCCGAGGATACGTGTACCCATCTGACGGCGGTGATAATTAGCTAGCTGTTGCAGAGAGAATAAGCAATTCTCTACGGGGATGAATCTTTTGTCATTTACCGGAACGCACTGTGTTTCATCTACAATTGCGTATTTACTTCCGTTTTCCAAAGCTTTAACGGCAAATGTGTTTCCATTAAAATTTTCACCTTTTAGTGCAATAAACAGAGATCCTCGCGGACAATTCCGACTATCGGTAGTCACACAAGTACATTCTAAAAATATCTGATAAAGTGCAGTTATGTCCATAACTCTCTTTTTTCAAAGTTGTTTTTCTTTTTTATAACATTGCAAAGATAGAGTATTCTATGCTATGATGATATCATGCAGTCAAAAATGTTTTTCGCTTTTTCTCGTTTTTGTGTGTTGCGAATTCTCTTTTTGTTTACATTTGCATCTATAACGTGAAACAAACTATTCATGGAAAAGCTTTCTGCAAAATATATCAATGTCAACGGTTCGTTACTAGATCTCTCTACGCCGTGTGTAATGGGTATTCTGAATGTGACACCCGATTCTTTCTACGCTGAAAGTCGTATGCAGGATGAATCCCATATTACAAACCGTATAGACAGTATCCTGAACGAAGGTGCCGCTATTATAGACATAGGCGCTTACTCGTCACGTCCCAACGCCGATCATATCACTCCGCAGGAGGAAATGGATCGGTTACGTAAGGGTTTGATTGTACTCCGCAAGAACTATCCGGAAGCTATTGTGTCGGTTGATACCTTCAGGGCTGATGTTGCCCGCATGTGTGTGGAGGAATACGGAGTGGCAATCATTAATGATATTGCGGCGGGTGAAATGGATGGGAATATGTTTCGTACGGTTGCAGAACTGAATGTACCTTATGTCATGATGCATATGCAAGGTACTCCTCAGAGTATGCAGAAAGAACCTCATTATGATAATTTATTGAAAGAAGTATTCTTATATTTTGCCAGGAAAGTACAGCAGTTGAGGGACTTGGGGGTAAAAGACATAATACTTGATCCCGGATTCGGTTTTGGCAAAACCGTGAAACATAATTATGAACTTTTGGCTCATATGGAAGAATTTCGTACTTTTGAATTACCTTTGCTGGTTGGGGTTTCCCGTAAATCAATGATATATAAACTTCTTGGTATAAAACCTCAGGAAGCGTTGAACGGTACGACAGTACTTGATACGATTTGCTTGATGAAAGGTGCAGACATATTACGTGTGCATGATGTGCGTGAGGCTGTGGAAACAGTAAAAATCTTCGAAACAATGCGATCTAACGGCGTATGGGCTGAAGATTGAGGCAGAATAATTGTTTGATTATTAATATTAAATAGATCCGGCTTTGTTTTTTGAATTTGGCATAAAAGATTTCATAGACATCTTTCTGGTGGCTTTCTTCCTATATTATACTTATAAGGTAATGAAAGCTTCCGGTTCCATTCATGTGTTCACCGGTATTTTGGTGTTCATTGTGATTTGGTTAGTTGTCTCCCAGGTTTTGGAAATGAGGCTTCTTGGTTCTATTTTTGATAAACTGGTGAGCGTTGGAGTATTGGCCTTGATTGTTCTTTTCCAAGACGAGATACGTCGTTTTTTGCTCACTCTCGGCTCACACCAGCATGCCAGTGCATTGGTGCGGTTTTTGACCGGAGATAAGAAGGATACGGTAAATCATAATGAAATAATGCCTATTGTAATGGCCTGTATCAGTATGGGGAAACAGAGGGTCGGTGCACTTATTGTAATGGAACATGATGTGCCGTTGGATGACGTCGTCCACACCGGTGAGATTCTTAATGCCGATATTAATCAGCGATTGATTGAGAATATCTTCTTTAAAAACAGCCCGTTGCATGATGGAGCTGTAATTGTCAGTAAGGGTCGTATTAAAGCGGCCGGATGTATACTTCCCGTATCTCACAATCTGGACATTCCAAAGGAGCTCGGGTTAAGACATCGTGCGGCAATGGGTATCTCACAGGTATCGGACGCCCATGCTATTATTGTATCTGAAGAGACCGGAACGATATCGATTGCTTACAGAGGACAGTTTTACCTCCGGCTCAATGCCGAAGAACTGGAAAGTCTCTTGACAAAAGAAGACTAAGCGGAGTTGTGACAAAAAACAACCGACATACGTCTTATCAATAATATCAATAAGATTATTTGCAGACGTCCGCAGGAGGGTTACGCACTATATAATACTGAGGTAAGATCAGTACCATATTTATCTTTACCTCCTTCAGAGTCCTTTTTAGGGCGGTTGGCCTGGAATCATAAACTATAATAGTTGTAAATATGGATAGACGACATTTTTTGAAAACGGGAAGTTTGGCAGTGTTAGGGTCGCTTGCTGCTCCGTCTTTTGCTTTGCCGGAATCGGTACAGGGAGCTTTGGGCGGGACTGATAATAAATTTGCCGTGGCTACCGCTATGAATCACTTCGGAGTTACTGAAGCTGACTTGAAGAAGGTTTTGATAGCTGCGTTGGAAAAAGGTGGGGATTATGCAGATCTCTACTTTGAACATACTTTCAGTCATGGGGTGAGCCTTATGGATGGGAAAGTAAACAATTGTGATTCGAACATCGATTTCGGCATGGGAGTAAGGGTCTTATCCGGTGACCAAACGGGCTATGCCTATGTGGAAGGGGTATCGATGGAAGAAATGCTACGTGCTGCGCAGACTGCTGCCCGTATTGCATCTTCGGACAAATCTGTGAAACCGGTAGGCTTTAAGGAAAAATTGCTCAAAGATAACCGTTATTCGGTTGTTACTCCTTGGGAAGAGGTCAGCTTAAAAGCTAAAATTCCCTATCTGCAAAAGTTGAATGATAAGATATTCACTTTGGATGCACGTGTGCGGAAAGTCCAGGCAAGATTAAACGATGCCACAACACACGTGTTTTTCTGCAATTCAGAAGGTGTCAGCTACTACGACTACCGTCCGATGGTTTCTTACTCAACGGTATGCATCATGGAAGAGAATGGACGGACGGAAAATAATTTTGCTTCACGTTCTTATCGGAAAGGATTCGAATTCATGACGGACGATATTGTGGATATACTAGCCCATGAAGTTGTGGAGAAAACAGCACTCTTATTCAAAGCTGTAAAGCCTAAAGGAGGTGAGATGCCTGTGGTGATGGGAGCCGGTGGATCGGGTATTTTGTTGCACGAAGCTATAGGACATGCTTTTGAAGCCGATTTTAACAGGAAAAAAGTGTCAATATTCTCCGACCTGTTGAATAAGAAAGTCTGTGACGAACATATCAATGTGGTGGATGACGGTACGATTCCTTTCAATAGAGGGTCGGTTAATTTTGATGATGAAGGTGTTGAAGGACAGAAAACTTATATTGTAAAGAACGGTATCCTGACCAGTTATTTGCACGACCGCATCAGCTCTAAGTATTACGGAGTGGCTCCTACCGGCAATGGTCGTCGTGATACTTTCCGTAATGTTCCTATCCCGCGTATGCGTGCTACTTATATGGAGGCTGGGAATGTGAAGGAAGAAGATATCATTTCCACGGTAAAGAAGGGTATTTATGTAGATAATTTCACCAACGGACAAGTTCAGATCGGTGCTGGTGACTTTACTTTCTTTGTGAAATCCGGTTATCTTATCGAAGACGGGAAGCTGACACAGCCTATTAAAGATATAAATATTATCGGTAATGGGCCAAAAGCGTTGGCTGCCATAACTATGGTGGCGGACAATTATAAGATTGATAATGGTACCTGGACGTGTGGTAAGGATGGGCAGTCTTGCCCGGTGACTTGCGGCATGCCTTCTGCTTTGGTCAGTAAACTGACTGTAGGGGGTGAAAGTTAAGTTTAACTGTTTAACGAATCTCTGTAGAAACAATGATAACTGATAAGAATAAAATACTGGCGCAATGGGTTATGGACTTTGCGCTGAAGAATGGATGCCAGTCGGCCAAGGTGCTGCTGTATGCTAATTCCAATGCTTCATTTGAGTTGCGCGATGCTAAGATGGATCGTCTCCAGCAAGCTTCGGAGAATGGTCTGAACATGAGTCTGTATGTCGACGGGCGTTATGGTACCTATTCAACCAATCGTCTTGATAAAAAAGAACTGGAGGGATTTATTAAGACGGCTATTGAATCTACGCGCTATCTGGCTCCGGATGAATCAAGAGTTTTGCCCGATCCTTCACGGTATTACAAAGGAGGAAAACCCGATTTGAAGTTGTTTGATTCGGAGTTCTATGCCATCAACCCGGACGATAAGGTTAAAATGGCACGTGAAGCTGCCGAGGAAGTGATGGGAAAAGACAACCGTATCATCTCGGTTGACTCTTCCTACAGTGATGGAGAAAGCGCATCTTACTGTTTAATCAGTAATGGTTTTGCCGGGGAGTCGCAAACATCCTGGTTCTCAACCTCTGCAAGTGTGTCGGTGAAAGGTGACGGTGATGCACGTCCTTCTGCAGGATGGTATGAGTCGCGTCTGTTCTATGGGCAATTGCCCAAAGATGGTATTGGAACAAAGGCTTTGAAACGAGTACTGAGAAAATTGGGACAGAAAAAGGTTCAATCCGGCAAATATACCATGGTGGTTGATCCTATGAATTCCGGGCGTTTGCTTGGGCCGGTATTAAGCGCTTTGTATGGGTCATCTTTGCAACAAAAAAACTCTTTCTTACTCAACAAGCTGGATACCAAAGTTGCTTCGGATAAAATGATACTCGCCGATGAGCCCCACATCATCGGAGGCAATGGAGCACGTTATTTTGATAATGAAGGGGTTGCTACAGAACGACGTTCTGTTTTTGAGCAAGGGATACTAAAAACCTATTTCATAGATACCTATTATTCCAAGAAAATGGGTGTTGCCCCCACTATTAGCTCTCCCTCATTATTAATACTGAAACCCGGAGAAAAAGATACTGAAGGCTTGATAGCCGATGTGCAAAAGGGTATTTTTATAACAGGTTTCAACGGTGGGAACTGTAATAGCAGCACGGGAGATTTTTCGTACGGTATTGAAGGCTTTCTCATTGAAAATGGAAAATTAACCCAACCTGTCAATGAAATGAATATTACCGGCAATATGGTAACATTGTGGGGATCACTCATTGCAGTGGGGAACGACCCTCGTCCTACGTCGTCGTGGCAGATTCCGTCTCTGACCTTTGAAGGTGTTGATTTCAGCGGACTTTAATAATGTAATTCCCGTACTTTCTTTATGAATCCCTTTATTTTTCCTTGTTTATAAATCAAAGAAGGAAAAATAAGGGGATTTCAGAAGCAAGACTCGTTCAAAAAGAAATTAATATGTTTTAGAGCTTGTTGAATAAGTCGCCTGATTTATGTTCTTACTCTCAATTTAGCATGAGGCTCATGTACGGATGTTCCTCTTTTAGAACGAGTCCGGTAAGTTCTCCAATAGTAAGTTGCTGGTGGGCTTCGGGCAAACGTTCTTCACTAAACATACATTTCCCGTTATTTAAATAATAGTATCCATTGTTGGCGGAAATTTGCTCGTCAATAAGAGCGATATTCAATTCCACCTCAGGGTGAGCAGCAGCATACAATTGAAGAACCGCTTTTGCCTGAATAATCCGTGCCATGCCAAGTGGTAAGGCAGATTCTTTTTTTGTTGGTGGAGTGATAATCTCAAGGGCATTCACCCCTTTTTCCTGCACGATATGAGAGAGCAATATTAATTCAGTCTCTTTACTTTCCGAGACAAGTTCTCCCAGATATAAGGTAGAAGGATTCTTTTCTCCAAGATAAGCAACAGCTAATGCTATAATTCCTTCTTTGTTACAATCTGTGGGTTGCTGTGTATTCCGCAAGGCGTAGATTTCTCCTCGACTTAATTTTAAATCTTCCAGAATGACATTAAAATCTTTTTGAGTATGCTGAATGCAACAAGGACGTTCCTGTAGTTTCCGGTTTAAATATTGATATACATCTTCGTTATATCCCGTGAAGACATCGATTCGATACTTTTTGTCCCATCCGGGGATGTTGATGCCGAATAACTCAATTAACGTATCCTTTTCTTTTATGTTATATTCTTTTTTAGGTTTGATGGTCTGGAGCACATAATGAAATGCCGTGGTATAGCCCATTCTGGAGTAATAGTCAAACAACCGTGTATCGGCGGGGATTAGGGTGGTAAAGAAAACATTGTTGCGATACATTCTTCCGAATGCTTGTGCCAAGAGTTCATGCATAACGCCTCGGTTTCGAAAGTCGGGATGTGTACAAGCTCCGGATATATACGATGTGGAAACAATATTACCGGCGAAAGTCATGGGATATGGCAGCATTTGAAGTGCAGCAATAACCTTATCGCCACTTTCTATAACAATATTGACTTCATTATTATAACGAAGCCGGAAATACAACTCTGTAAATTCTTTGCTGTCATTAAAACAGCGCTCCCATAGTTTCTTTACTTTTTCGCGCATGTTCTTGGCTTTCCTTAGGTTTTTACCATTTGATATGTTCCATTTGCTCATCCTTCAGACAAGCTATATATTTATCCAAAAGAATGCTCGGTTGATAAGAAAGCTTTGCTTTGCGCAACCCTTCAAGACCTAAATCTTCTTCCCGGTTAAGGTAAGTGTATTGTTCGGGTACATGATTGGCGAATTCATAATTAATCATGGCATAAGCACCGTCAATACGGGTATCTGCTTTTTCAACATGTACGCCGAAAGTATCTTGATTAATAGGCATTCCGAAAGTGAATGCCACAATTTTACCATCCGCATGCAAAATACCTCCAATGAGACCAAGCGCATCGAAGTTCTGTAGAGCATATATCAAAGCCAGGCGCTCATTTCCTGTTCCATTAACTTCATCGCAATTATTCAATTTGCACCATTCGGCTTCCAGTTCCAGACATTCGGGAATGCGGTCGGATGTAAGCGGGAGATATTCATAATTGTATGTTTTGCGAAACCTGTTGACATGATTGCGCTTTGATTGAAATTTCTTTCCGGCTAAAGTAGCCAGATCCGTCCGTAGATAGAGATAATCGGCATAGTCGCGATCCGCTTCAAAATGAAACTCTCCCGGCATTATGCTTTCCAGTTCATCGCACATTCCCGAGCAGATGCCAAGCATACAGAATTGCCCGCTCTCTTGCTTTGAATCTTCTATCATGGCATCAAGAACTTTCTTTAGATCACCACTTCCAATCGGCATCATGTACACTAATTTGCCTTCAGCCCAAAACTTGAGGATGAGATAATCTTCAAATATGGTAAATTGTGTATTGTATAAGAAACGCCAGCTGCATAAATTAGAGAAAGATAAGTCGCAGTTACGTCTCGGACTGTTCATGGTATACTTAGTAATTATTTCTTTGTCTTTAAGTTCAATGTCTTTAAATGATATCATAAAGTAAAATTGTTAGTTTTGAGTTAGAATAACAAAATAATCATATTTTTGTTAGAGTAGCCCTAATAATCTTAAAATTGTTGGAGTAAAAAGTGCAGTAAAGATTCCGTTTAGTGTCAATCCTAAACTGGCGTAGGCTCCATATTTGCTGCCGATATCCATTGCCGCAGAAGTTCCCACTGCATGTGCGGCTGTTCCCATTGATAATCCTTGTGCTATGGGACTGCCTATATGTGTTATTTTTAAGGTTTTAAAACCAAGAATACCTCCCAATAGCCCTACGCAGACTACTACAGCTGATGTCAGTGAAGGAATCCCTCCTAAAGACTTGGTTACCTCCATGGCAATAGGGGTTGTCACCGATTTGGGCGCAAGAGAGTAGATAACTTCTTGGGAAGCTCCCATTAGTTTAGCTATAACAACCACCGATATCACTCCCACAATGCAACCTGCCAGTTGTGAGAACAAGATAGGCAACAATTGTTTTTTAATGGTTTCTAACTGTAGATACAAGGGTACTCCGAGAGCTACAACCGCCGGTTTTAACCAAAACTCAATCAAATGCCCTCCTTCATTATAGGTCTCATAACTGACTCCGGTCATTTTTAAAAAGATAATCAGGACGGCAATCGTCAGAAGTATGGGGTTAAGAAGGAGAACCCCCGTCTTCTTCTGGAGTAGTTTGGCTAAGAAATAGAGTCCGAATGTAACGGCAAGCAGGAAAAACTTATTTTCGAAGTAACTCATTTTATTTTACGCGTTAATTGGTGAATCCACCCTGTGACGACTAAGACTAACAAGGTGCTGATTGAAGTTGCAACAACTATCGGCCAAAATTCGGCGCTGATAATATCAAAATAGAGCATGATGGCAACTCCGGGGGGAACAAAGAAAAAGCCCAGGTTAGCAACCAGAAAGTCGGACATGCCCTGTACCCAGTGCAACTTTATCCAGCCTAATTTCAAAAACAGGGTGAGCAGTAGCATTCCAATGATGCTGGAAGGAAGTTTGATACCCGTAAGGAAAACAATCAATTCACCCAAAGCTAAGCATCCGAAAAGAATGGCGCATTGACGGATCATATTATCACAATACCTTTTTAATTCAAAAACTGTTGCAAAGTTAGACATTTTATTACTATGCAATTACTAATTGCTGTTTTTTAATAAGATATATGATTGAAAAATGCTGTAAATCAATTTATCTCATACTTCAACTTCATGAGTATAGGTATTTGAGGATCTCGTTTTTACATCAAATGATATGAATTGTAAAGTAGAATCATTTTCAGTGTTAAATTATATAATAATTCATCTTTAGGAAATAAAAAGCCTCTTATTTGCAATGTAGATATTACAAAAGTTGTGTACTTTTGCATCGTAATTCAAAGTAACTTTCTGATTTTGTATATACAATATATTTATGCTTAGTTTAATTAACGAAATTGTTGAGCGTGCGAAAGCAAATCGCCAGCGCATTGTTCTCCCTGAAGGTACGGAAGAACGTACATTGAAAGCCGCCAATCAGATCTTGACTGACGGAGTTGCAGACCTTATTCTTTTGGGTAATCCTGAAGAAATACACGCATGTGCAAGAGACTGGGGATTGGGCAATATTGAGAAAGCCACAATCATAGACCCGGAAAACCATCCGAAGAGGGAGGAATATGCACAAGTATTGTTCCAATTACGTCAAAAGAAGGGAATGACGCTTGAAGAAGCGCGTAAATTAGTGTTAGATCCGCTATATCTGGGCTGCCTGATTATTAAAAGTGGTGATGCCGACGGTCAGTTGGCTGGTGCGCGTAATACTACCGGTGATGTATTGCGTCCCGCTTTGCAGATTATTAAAACCGCTCCGGGCATCACTTGTGTTTCCGGTGCAATGTTATTGTTAACTCATGCTCCTGAATGTGGTCAGAATGGCCTTTTGGTGATGGGAGACGTTGCCGTGACTCCGGTTCCCACTGCTGCCCAGTTGGCAGAAATAGCCATTTCCACAGCCCATACAGCCAAAGCTGTTGCCGGAATTGACATACCTAAGGTTGCTTTATTGAGCTTCTCCACCAAAGGTTCTGCTAAGCATGAAGTGGTAGATAAAGTGATTGAAGCTTTGAAAATAGCAAAGGAAATGGATCCGGCTTTGGATATTGACGGTGAATTGCAAGCTGATGCAGCTTTGGTTCCATCGGTAGGGGCAAGTAAAGCTCCCGGATCAAATGTCGCCGGTGGAGCAAATGTCCTTGTCGTGCCAAGTCTTGAAGTTGGCAATATCTCTTATAAGCTCGTTCAGCGTTTAGGTCATGCCGATGCAGTGGGTCCTATTTTGCAAGGTATTGCACGTCCGGTTAACGATCTGTCACGTGGATGTTCCGTTGAAGATGTTTATCGTATGATTGCCATTACGGCCAATCAGGCTATTGCTGCGAAACATGCTGAATAATCAGAAATCAAATTAAGATATGAAAATTTTAGTATTAAATTGCGGTAGCTCGTCCATTAAGTATAAACTTTTCGATATGGATCATAAAGAGGTTATCGCACAAGGAGGCATTGAAAAAATAGGTCTTCAAGGCTCTTTCTTGAAGTTGACTTTACCCAGCGGGGTGAAAAAAGTCCTGGAAAAGGATATCCCTGAGCATACAGTGGGAGTGGAATTTATCTTAAACACGCTTGTTAACCCTGAATATGGAGCGATCAAGTCACTCGATGAAATTAATGCAGTGGGGCACCGCATGGTGCATGGAGGCGAAAAATTCAGCGAATCAGTACTTTTGACGCAAGAGGTACTTGATGCATTTGCTGCATGCAATGATTTGGCGCCTTTACATAATCCGGCGAATCTCAAAGGTGTAAATGCAGTATCGGCCATTTTACCGAACATCCCGCAGGTCGGTGTTTTTGATACGGCTTTCCATCAAACAATGCCCGATTACGCCTATTTGTATGCCGTACCTTATGAGTTGTATAAAAAGTATGGTATACGTCGCTATGGTTTCCATGGAACATCCCATCGTTATGTTTCAAAACGTGTTTGTGAATATCTTGGTGTATCGCCTGAAGGCAAGAAAATTATAACTTGTCATATTGGTAACGGAGCATCGGTTTCCGCTATAAAAGATGGTAAGTGTATCGATACAAGCATGGGACTAACCCCTTTGGAAGGCTTGATAATGGGCACTCGTTGCGGTGATATTGATGCAGGTGCTGTTACCTTTATTATGGATAAGGAGAAGTTAAACACTACCGAAGTTTCCGATTTGCTGAATAAGAGAAGTGGAGTACTAGGTGTTTCCGGTGTATCCAGTGATATGCGTGAATTGGAAGCTGCCGTCGCTGCCGGTAATCCTATGGCAATATTGGCAGAGCGGATGTATTTCTATCGTATTAAAAAATATGTTGGCGCTTATGCCGCTGCTCTTGGTGGAGTCGATATTCTTGTTTTTACAGGCGGTGTGGGTGAAAACCAAATGAATAGCCGCAGTGACGTATGTGCGGGTTTGGAATTCCTGGGCATTAAGGTAGACCCGGCAAAGAATAACGTACATGGTGTGGAAACGGTCGTTTCTACTGATGATTCAAGAGTGAAAGTGGTTGTGGTTCCAACAGATGAAGAACTGATGATTGCTTCGGATACCATAAATATTCTTAGTGGAAAATAAGCTTATTTAATGTATTAATTGTTTTCGTTTATCTATTCTGAATAGGATAAGATATAAAAGTATGAGGTCGGAGATGCAGTGTGGATACTGTCTTCCGACCTTTCTTTTTTAATCAAATCGTCATATCAGGATGACCAAAAATACTTATCTTTGCCTATCTCTATAATTATCGGTAAGATTTAATTAACTTAATATATTGTCATTTTATGAAGCGATTTACGTATTTATTGTTATTCGTTTTGTTTGCGAGTCTATCTTATGCTCAACAAGCAAAATATGTATTCTTTTTCATTGGTGATGGAATGGGAGTAAATCAGGTGAACGGAACGGAAATGTTTCTGGCCGAACAGGAGGGACGTATCGGGGTGAAGCCGTTATTGTTTACCCAGTTTCCTGCAGTTGGCGTAGTCACTACTTTCTCTGCGACAAACTCAATAACCGATTCTGCTGCTGCGGGAACCGCACTTGCTACCGGAGTGAAGACGTATAATGATGCAATCAGTATGGATCCACAAAAGAATGAATTGGAATCGGTTGCTTCCAAAGCTAAAAAAGCCGGAAGGAAGGTAGGGGTTACCACTACTGTTAGTGTGGATCATGCAACTCCCGCAGTTTTCTATGCACATCAGCCCGACCGCGATATGTATTATGAAATCGCTCTTGATTTATGCAAATCAAATTTTGATTTCTTTGCCGGTAGCGGTTTCTTAAAACCGAATACTACTTTCGATAAGAAGGAAGCACCCGGTATTTTCCCTATTATCGATAAAGCGGGTTATACTCTTGCTAAAGGTGTGGACGAATTTAAAGCTAAAGAGAGTGCAGCCGATAAGATGATTTTAATTCAGAAAGACGGAGCGGATCCGGAATGTTTACCTTATGCAATTGACCGTAAAGAAGATGATCTGACCCTTTCTCAGATTACCGAGAGTGCAATCTCTTTTCTGACAAAAGGAAAAGATAAAGGTTTCTTCCTGATGGTTGAAGGCGGAAAGATAGATTGGGCTTGTCATGGGAATGATCTTGCTACTGCTTATAAGGAAGTGATTGATATGGATAATGCCATCCGTGTGGCTTATGAATTCTACAAAAAACACCCTAAAGAAACATTGATTGTTGTCAGCGCCGACCACGAGACCGGGGGTATGGGACTTGGAAATGGTAAATATGAATTGCATTTAAAGAATTTGCAATACCAAAAAGTATCTCAAGACATGCTTTCTAAATCCATTACTGATTTAAGAAAAGAAAAAGGAAAGAAGACCACTTGGGAAGATATTAAATCTCTGCTTTCCGACAAAATGGGCTTTTGGACTAAACTACCTTTGACTTGGGATCAGGAGAAATTACTGCACGATGAGTATGAAGCTTCTTTTGTGAAAAACAATGCGGTTTTTGAAGAGAGTTTGTATGCTAAAACAGAACCGATAGCTGCTGCTGCCAAAAAAGTAATGAGTCAGCTTGCAATGGTGGGCTGGACAACTGGTAGTCATACAGCAGAATATGTTCCGGTTTTTGCTGTTGGAGCAGGATCTCAGTTATTTGCGGGTAAAATAGATAATACGGAAATACCTAAGCGCATTGCCAAAGCTGCCGGTTATAAATAAGATACACTACTCCTGTTGCCTCTTCCCTTACCCCTACCCAGTAGAGGAAGGGAATACAGACTATTTACTGAATATCCCTATTTTATCTGATTCTCTTTTCCACCCCTCCCTATGGGGGAGGGGTAAGGGGAGAGGCAACAAGGATAGGGGTGCTTTTCCTTACAATTTTGTTTCTCCTTCTATATATTCTTCAAGGAAGAAATTCTCTCCATCAAAAACTCCGTATGAGAAATAATTGATCCAGTCACCTAAAATAATAACGCGGGAACTTGTGCTAAGCATTAAATCCAATTCAATGTGGCGATGCCCATAGATAAAAAAGTTTATACTAGGGTGATTTTTGAGGTATTCTTTTGAATAGAGTACCAGATGCTCTTTATGTTCTCCGAGATATTCAGGATCTTTCCCATTGGCACGTTTCATACGGCTATGTTTGGCCCATGTCAATCCTAATTCCATGCTCCAACGTGGGTGTAGCATGGAGAATAATCGTTGGAGAGTGTGGCTATGAAACATAGCACGTAAGAGTTTAAACTTACGATCGGGATCACCTAACCCATCACCATGTGCCAGATAAAATTCCTTGCCATATATCTCCATTGTAACGGGTTGTCTGTGTATGGTGACTCCACATTCTTTAGCCAGATAATCACCACACCATAAATCGTGGTTACCTGTAAAGAAATGTACTTCCACTCCCATATCTGTCAGTTCTGATATTTTTCCTAAAAAACGGGTATAGCCTTTAGGCACGACCATTTTAAATTCATACCAGAAGTCAAACAGATCGCCAAGCAGATATATTACACTGGCTTTGTTCTTAATGCTGTCGAGAAAATTGACCAAACGTCTCTCTTGTGTTCGTCCATGTTCTATGGCACGGGAACCGAGGTGTGCGTCTGAAATGAAATAAACATTTTTCATTCCAATGTCTTTTATAGGAAACCTAATTCCAGCTTGGCTTCTTCACTCATCATATCTTTATCCCATTGAGGTTCGAATACAATATTAATGTTGGTGGAAGTTACACCTTCTACTGATTCTATTTTCATTCGGACATCTTCCAGTATAAAGTCTGCTGCGGGACAATTGGGTGCAGTCAGCGTCATGTCAATACTCACTTCCCCTTTGTCCGAAACATCTATTTTGTAGATTAAACCCAGATTATAAACATCTATGGGAATTTCCGGATCGAAGACTGTTTTAAGCATCTCGACGATTTTTTCTTCTATTTCAAATTTAGTCATAATTGTATAAATTGCTGGTTTATGGAGACAAAGCTAATAAAAATAATCGAGATGGAGGATGTAGAACCGTATGACAAGGTGTTTTCTGACCATTGCTATCAATATTCTTGCAGCATGACATACCTGTACTATACCGCTCAGGATTGCAGCAGACCTTCGTCAGCAAAGCTGTAATATCCTCCATCTGTGATAATAACGTGGTCGATTACTCTGATGTTCATGGTTTGGGCAGCTTTGTACACAAGTTGGGTTAATCGCTGATCTTCTGTACTGGGGCGGGCATTGCCCGATGGGTGATTATGGATGAGCCCGATTTGTGTTGCCCGTTGTATAAGGGCTTCACGCAGGATGCAACGCACATCTGCCGTCGTCTGGTCTATACCACCCCGGCTGATACGGACTTTATTGATGACTTTGGAAGCCTGATTGAGTAATAATACCCAAAACTCCTCTTGTGCCAGATCGCACATGAGCGGATGAAAAATTTGGTAGATATCTGTTGAGCTGTGAATTACTTTACGTTCGGAAGAATCTTCTGTTTTGCGTCGTTTGCCCAACTCTAAAGCAGCCATGATTGTAATGCTCTTAGCAGGACCCAGTCCTTTAAACCGGGCAAAATCATGAACCTCCCATTTACCGAGTTTGTTTAAGTCATTCTCACATGCAGATAAAACTCTCTGCATTAATGCTACTGCACTCTCTTCTGTGTTCCCAGACCCGATGAGGATGGCCAATAACTCAGCATCAGTTAAGGCCTCGGCACCTTTTTGCATCATTTTTTCTCTGGGTCGGTCTTCTTTTGCCCATTGATTGATATTAAGTTTATCCATTGTAGGTTTATGATTTCTCCTTTTCTTTTTTTATGAAACGGGTATTGAACAAAAATAGAAAAACGCAGATTCAGGTCATTCCGGTAATCTGCGTTTCTTAGGTGTTTCTTATTTATAAAAGTTCTTTTTAAAGGCTTCGAATTCATCTTTGCCAAGTATGCATCGTTTCCACCAAGCTCTCCAAAATCCTGTTCCATAGCCAATTAATTGTATGAAAGAGGCGATAATGGAGAAGAAGCCAATCCTGATGCTTTTACTTCGAAAAGCCGAATCAATGAACACTAACAGGGCGTATAGCAAAATGGGGGCTAAACTATAAATACAAATGGGTGAAGACAAGAGCAGGATTGCGACACCTGCCGTAAAGACAGCGGGCAGCAAATGCACTAATTTTAAGGAATCCGGATATCTCTTATACAAGTTAATACGTGCAATACCCGAATTGTGTACTTGCTTGAAGAATTTCTTGAAATCCGTACGGCGCTTGTGATAAACCCATGCATCGGGGAAGAGACGGCATTTATATCCGCTTTTGAATATTCTGATGCTAAAATCGATATCTTCTCCAAACCGCATATCCGAAAATCCTCCCAATTTGGCGTATAGAATACGCCGTACCCCCATATTAAAGCTACGCGGAAAAAATTTATCCATCTTCTTTTTTCCGCCGCGGATTCCACCGGTCGTAAAGAAAGACGTCATGGAATAGTTGATTGCTTTCTGGATTTCGGTAAACGATTCGTGTGCCCGATCCGGTCCACCAAATGCGTCGGCGGGTTCAGTTTCCAATTCCTTTTCTATTGCAGTAAGATAATTCCCGGGTAAGATGCAATCGGAATCCAATATGATAAGATATTCGCCATTACTTCGTTCAGCTCCATAATTCCGCGTCTGTCCCGGTCCGGAATTCGGTTTATTGTAGTAATGTATATCCAGTTGTCCTTGAAACTTATCAGTTATCTCTTTGCAGGGAATAGATGAACCATCTTCCACAACGATTACTTCAAAGTCCTTGAAACTTTGTAATGTAAGGCTGTACAAAAGCTCATCCACTTCATCGGGACGATTGTATACCGGTATAATGATGGAATATTTCATGATTACTCTCTTTTTTCTTACAAATATACACCATTATTTTTTATTTTCAGGTTTTATGAGAGGTCTTTATCGAGTAGAGAACTTGAATTATTCGTAAATACTTTTCGGTTTGCTTGAATAACCTTTTTGTGTGGGTGGAGTTATAATAGAAAAACTGCTTGTTTCAAGTTTACTGAAACAAGCAGTTTTTATGTAAAACGATTAACGGAGTTATGCTTTCACACGCCCTACGTATGAGCCGTCACGAGTATCAATTTCAATTGTTTCGCCTTCATTTACAAAGAGAGGTACGCGAACGGTTGCTCCGGATTCTACTGTAGCCGGTTTCAACGTGTTCGTTGCTGTATCACCTTTCATACCCGGTTCGGTATAAGTGATCTTCATCTGTACTTTGATAGGCATATCAGCGTAAAGTACGGTTTCGGTAGATGCATCGGACACAACTTCCAATACCATACCTTCCAATAAGAAATCAACTCCGTTGATCACGTCATGGGCGATAGGATGTTGGTCGAAAGTTTCCTGATTCATAAAGATATAGTCTTCACCTTCTTTATATAAAAATTGGTATGGGCGGCGTTCAACGCGTACGTCTTCCAGCTTTTCACCAATATTGAAGCGACGTTCGATAACGTAGCCACTTACCACATCTTTCAGTTTGGTACGCATGAAAGTATTGCCTTTTCCGGGCTTTACATGTAGGAAGTCGATACAGAAATATAATTTGCCGTCCATACGGATGCAAGCTCCGTTTTTAATGTCTTGAGCATTAATCATAAGATATAATCTTTATTTTTATATTTGTTATTAAGTTATTCCCAGAAAGGCTTAGCGAGTGCAAAAGTAATGGAAATCAATAAAAAACACAAAAAGTTTTGAGAGAAAAAGAGTTATCTCTTGGTTAATTTGGAAAAAGTAGCTATTTTTGCAGCCCGATTACGTGGAAATAATAACATAAAAATAAGATATAGAAATGAAAAGAACATTCCAACCCTCTAACAGAAAGAGAAAAAACAAACACGGTTTCCGTGAGAGAATGGCATCTGCCAATGGTCGTAGAGTATTGGCTTCCCGTCGTGCTAAAGGCAGAAAGAAACTGACTGTTTCTGATGAGTACAACAGCGTAAAAGCATAATAAGGTCTCCTTATTAATATAAGAAATCCGCAAAAGACTAATAATTGAGTCTTTTGCGGATTTTCTTTTAATATATTATATTGGTCAAGATGGAAGATTTCATTAGCAATCTTATCTATTTTTCTTTTTGTAGGTTTTCTTATTTTTTTCCATGTATAGTCCTCTTTATCGGGCTTGCGAACTGACGTTCTATTGCCTTCGGTAAGATAATACTTTTTATTCGTTATTACGTAGCAGTATTCATTCTCTTCGAGGGTGTACTCTTCACCGTTGTATTTTTCCGCCCATGTCCGGTCTGTTTGGGCGAATAGTATATTAGCACTGAAAGGCAGCATTGCCATAAACAAGAACATTTCTTTCATAGGCACAAAGCTTTAAAAGTTTCGACTGACTTAGTTGTCTTTATGCCTGTAATACTATAAATCAGTAATATAGCTAAGAAATAATATATTATAATGTGATATTTCTTGTTTGTGCATCATTCTGTTTTCTTTAAGTGAGCACTTTATATATTGACGTGCTTTCTCAATCGTTGGAAATCGTAAAGCATTACTCATTACGTATTTATAGCCTTTGATCTCCTTATTTGGCAATTTTTTGCCGTCTTTCATCTTTTATCTTTATCTTTGCCTCCAAATATTGTTATTTAGAATATGACGGTAAAAGAGTTTTTTTCTTTTCGACAGAACAAATATTTCTGGGTTAATATCATAGGTATGGCAGTGGCTATTACAGTCTTGCTGTTTGGGGTATTGAAAGGCGTGGATCTTTATACCCGTCATGGACAAGCGGTAGTGGTGCCCGATGTGAAGGGCATGGGATTGGCGGAAGCTGAAAAGATGTTCCGGAATCAGGGTTTGAACTTTGTTGTATCCGATTCCACCTATGTAGAAGATTTACCGGCCGGAAGTATTGTGGATTATACCCCTTCTGCGGGACAAAAAGTAAAAGAAGGACGAACGATATATTTGACAATTAATACACTGGATATCCCTCTTCAGGTAATTCCTGATGTGGCGGATAACAGTTCGGTTCGTCAAGCCGAAGCACGATTGTTGGCTTCGGGTTTTAAACTGGATGAAGTGCAGTATGTACCCGGAGAACAAGATTGGGTATATGGAGTGAAGTATCATGGTCGTGAGCTTTCTACTAATGAAAGAGTTCCGGTTGGAGCCCGACTTACATTAATGGTCGGCGATGGAACGGGTACTCCTCAAGTTACCGATTCTTTGAGTGAAAGTGATGCCGAAGACTTGGAAGATCCATCTGCTGAACCCACAAAAACTGCACCGGCAAAGTCTTCGTCACATAAATCGACTAGTGATGATTCGTGGTTTTAATGTCTCTATTCAGACCGGATATCGCATTATAAATAAAGTTTATATCAGATGATGGAACAATTACCGGAAGATATTGACCAGTTAAACGATGAGTTGGAAGCGGATGATGTGGAGCCGGTAGGCGATGAAGCGGAGCTCTATGAACACTTCCGCGTAGTGGTGGATAAAGGGCAGGAGATGCTCCGGGTAGATAAGTATTTGTTTGATCGACTGACAAATGCTTCCCGTAACCGCATACAAAAGGCTGCCGATGCAGGCTGCATCATGGCAAACGGAAAGGCGGTGAAGAGTAGCTATAAAGTGAAACCGCTGGATGTCATTACTGTGATGATGGATCGTCCACGCTATGAAAATGAGGTCATTCCCGAAGATATCCCCCTGAATATTGTTTATGAAGACAAGTACTTGATGGTCGTAAATAAACCGGCTGGGCTGGTGGTACATCCCGGACATGGCAATTATCACGGAACACTCGTCAACGCGCTTGCCTGGCACATGAAAGATGATCCTGAGTACGATGCCAATGATCCACATGTGGGGTTGGTACACCGTATTGATAAAGATACGTCGGGACTCTTGGTGATAGCCAAAACACCTGATACGAAAACCAATCTTGGATTGCAGTTTTACAATAAGACCACCAAGCGCAAATACCGTGCTTTGGTATGGGGAATTGTAGAAGAAGATGAAGGGACTATTGTAGGCAATGTGGGGCGTAATCCCAGAGATCGTATGCAAATGACAGTATTGAGTGATCCTACCCAGGGTAAACATGCGGTAACCCACTATCGCGTATTGGAGCGTTTGGGATACGTCACTTTGGTGGAATGTATCCTGGAAACAGGAAGAACTCATCAAATCCGTGTTCACATGAAGCATATCGGTCATGTTCTTTTCAATGACGAAAGATATGGTGGGCATGATATATTGAAAGGGACTCATTTTAGTAAGTATAAACAATTTGTAAACAACTGCTTCGAAACTTGTCCGCGGCAGGCATTACATGCCATGACGTTGGGATTTGTACACCCGGCTACAGGCGAAGAGATGCACTTTACATCGGAATTGCCCGATGACATGGCCCGGCTGATTGACAAATGGAGAGGCTATATAAGTAACAGAAATTTAGAATGAAACGCACGATTGCTATTGTTGGAGGTGGTGACACTTCCGAATTTCATGTCTCCCTTCGCAGTGCCCAGGGAATTTACTCCTTTATTGATAAGGAGAAGTACACGTTGTATATTGTCGAAATGCACGGATTGGATTGGCATGTACAATTGCCCGATGGAGGTGTAACCCCGATTGACCGGAATGATTTTAGTTTCCAATTCAATGGCGGGAAAGTTAAATTTGATTTTGCATATATTACAATACACGGTACTCCGGGTGAAGACGGGCATTTGCAAGGTTATTTTGACATGCTTGGCATTCCATATTCATGCTGCGGAGTATTGGCGGCTGCCCTTACTTATGATAAGTTTGCGTGCAACCAATATCTCAAATCTTTTGGTATTCGTATAGCGGATTCGCTTATGTTGCGTAGGGGACAGTCCGTTTCTGATGAAGATGTATTGAATAAGATCGGTTTGCCATGTTTTATAAAGCCAAGCTTGGGCGGTTCCAGCTTCGGTGTTACAAAAGTCAAATCGAAAGAACAGATTCAGCCGGCTATCAGCAAAGCTTTTGATGAAGCTAAAGAAGTGGTTGTCGAGGCTTTTATGGAGGGTACTGAGGTGACTTGCGGTTGTTACAAGACAAAAGAAAAATCGGTGGTATTCCCTATCACGGAGGTTGTAACCCAGAATGAGTTTTTTGATTATGATGCCAAATATAACGGGCAGGTTTCTGAAATCACTCCTGCAAGACTTTCTGCTGAGTTGACCGAAAGAATACAGACATTGACTTCGGCTATTTACGATATCTTGGGAGCGTCCGGCATTATCCGTGTAGATTACATCATAACATCGGGGGAGAAGATCAATTTGTTGGAGGTAAATACAACGCCGGGCATGACTCCTACAAGTTTCATTCCTCAGCAGATACGTGCCGCCGGATTGGATATCAAAGATGTAATGGCGGATATTATTGAAAATGTATTTTAATGACTAATCACTATTGTCATGGATTTTGATGAAATACGTCCATATCATGATGCAGAACTTCCCCAGATATTTGAGGAACTGATCGCCGATCCGGCTTTTCGTCGGGTTATGACTACTGCTATGCCGGATGTTCCTTTTGAAATGATAGCATATAAAATGCGTTCGTGTAAGACGAAGACCGATTTTCAAAAGGCGTTCTGTTACGGTTATCTGCATAAAATCATTAATGAGGACACGGATGGTACGACTATTGACTGTTCCACCTTGCCTGACAAGAAGTTAGCCTATACTTATGTTTCCAATCACAGAGATATCATTCTTGATTCCGGGCTTCTATCGGTAAAGTTGGTAGATGAAGGACTTGAAACGGTAGAGATTGCTATTGGTGACAATCTACTGATATATCCCTGGATAAAAAAACTGGTTCGTGTAAACAAATCATTTATTGTTCAGCGTGCCTTGTCTATGAGGCAGATGCTGGAGTCTTCAATAAGGCTTTCCAATTATATGCACTATGCCATTCAGCAGAAGAGACAGTCCGTGTGGATTGCCCAACGTGAAGGGCGGGCGAAAGATTCGGACGACCGTACACAAGAAAGTGTACTGAAAATGTTTGCCATGGGTGGTGAAGGCGATATTATAGACCGATTGCTGAGTTTGAATATTGCTCCACTGACGATATCGTATGAGTATGATCCGTGTGATTATCTGAAAGCAAAAGAATTCCAGTTAAAACGTGATGATATTTGTTATAAGAAGAGTCAGACCGATGATTTGCTGAATATGAAGACGGGATTAACCGGATACAAGGGACGGGTACATTTTCAGGTGGCAACCTGTATTAATGATGAGCTTAAGTCTTTAGATCGTTCGCTACCGAAACAAGATCTTTTTGCTATTGTGGCCAATCTGATCGATCGGCATATTCATGCCAATTATCGTTTATACCCCAACAATTATATTGCTCATGATATGTTGTCGGATAAAACAACTTTTATCACGAATTACTCGGCAGAAGATAAAAAGCATTTTCTTGAATATCTTGATAAGCAGATTGATCGCATCGATTTACCTGATAAGGATGTCTCTTTTTTACGTGGAAAAATGTTGTTGATGTATGCTAACCCGCTGACTAACTATCTGCTCTCGATGGAGTCTTCTGGTGATTAGTGATAAAATGCTCTTGTTCTGATATAGATGGATATGAAGGTGAATTTATCTTTTCGGTTATTTACCATTTTATGGGTACCTGTTCTGTTGCTTTCATGCAGTGGAGAAGATGATTATTATTATCCTTCGGTCAGACAGGAGTTCCTGACTGCATCATCCGGTTCGGACGGTCGTTTACAGACTGTAATGACGGATGAGGGAGTGACTTATAATGTGGCGGAAGATGCGACGAAAACCAGTATTGATTCCAACAGTACTGTACGTATTGTAACTAATTATGGCTTCGTAAATCCCGACGATAAGAACTCGGGAGTGAAGTTATATAATTTATTGAAGACTGTTTCTCCTGTCCCGCTGCCTGCGTCCGGTTTTAAAGATGGAGTAAAAACGGATCCCGCTAGTGTGTTGAGTATTTGGATGGGACTTGATTACCTCAATATCATACTGGAAATTAAAGCTCAGGACGGGAGACATTACTTTCATTTTATAGAAGATGATGTGAAAGACAGTGCCGATGGAGTGCGTGATGTCTTCCTCAGGCTTTATCACGATGCCGACGGTGATGTTCAGGCTTATACTAAGCGGGCTTATGTGTCTGTACCTCTCCGCCAATATGCGGTCGAAGGTATAACAAAGGTGGAGGTTCATTTCAGCCTTAATACTTATGCTGACGGCGTAAAAACATACTCGTTTGATTACGTCCCTCAATAGACCCATTGTGTAAAAAACATAAAAATACCATATTTGTGGTATTTTCCGGAATTAGGAATACCTGTATTTTTGTGGCAAAGAAAATATTATTTATAATTTAATAAAATTAAGCCATGAGAGCAGTTGTCCAACCTAATAAACAATTAGGGTCAGAGATAGAGACACAATCGGTCGCATCTCAAAACATTTCTTCCGAACTTCTATTATTTTCCTCTCTTCCTTGTTCTATGTGCATTTCTATGTGCATGTGTATGTCTTGTTTCTAACATACATTTCATACCGTATCTCTTCACGGTAACATATCCTTTTTTCATTTTTATAGCGAGAATAAAGTTTTATCGAATGATATAACTGCGTTCATCTGTAAGTATTCTCCTGAAAAGATTTCTCGAATGGGAATCTTGTCCAACAGTTAAGCCTAAGTACTTCACAGGTGATTCTATGCAAAAGAAATCATATATGATAAGCAAAATGCTCCAAGATTTTAGGTTATCGCCGCTCATTGGCTTTGGATTACAGAGTGAAAAAATAGTGAGAATTACAATAATATAATCATAAAAAGGCTCTTCTTCCCTTTTGCATTAAAGTTTGGGAGTGCTTGTAAAAAAAAGAATATATGGGAAATATAAATCTTATCTCTAATAAGAAGGAACGTCAGCTTTCTATTATCAAGCCTTCTCTCTTTTTCTTATTTTTCTTATTGTTTGCCAATAGTGCCTTCGGACAAATAATTATTAAAGGAAAAGTTATTGATGCACGGACAAAAGAAGGTCTTGTCGGTGCTTCCGTCGTCGTAAAGTCTTCTTCCAAAGGAGTAATCACCGAACTGGACGGTTCTTTCTCATTGGAGGCATCGGGGAAACTGCCGGTTACCCTCGATATCGCATTTATAGGTTACAAGACTCAGGAATTAGACGTTTATGAGACGGATGGTCCTATTTACATTGAGTTGGTTGAGAATTATAATTTCTTGAATGAGGTGGTGGTAGTAGGTTACGGTACACAGAAACGGAAAGAATTAACCGGTGCTATCTCGTCCGTACCAAAGGAATCCTTATCGCAGATAACTACTTCGTTCGACGGCTTATTGGGAGGGGCCGTTTCCGGGTTGAACGTGTCACAGAGTTCCGGACAACCGGGTACGACGTCCTCCATCCGTATCCGCGGAGGAAATTCGATCAATGGTGGAAATGAACCGTTGTATGTGATAGACGGAGTGATCATCTATAATGACAACTCTTCTACAAACCCCGGAATCAGCCGTGCCGCTGGAAATTTAAATCCGTTGAGTGCTTTGAATCCCAATGATATTGAATCCATTGAAGTACTGAAAGATGTCTCTGCTTCAGCGATTTATGGCTCAAGAGGAGCTAACGGGGTTATTATTATTACGACTAAAAGCGGCAAGAAAGGCAAAACCAACGTAGAATATCAATATACCGTCGGATGGCAGCAAGCGCGCAAGACACTTGATTTGATGAATGCTAAAGAGTGGGGGCAACTGTATTTGGAAATTGCTTCCGAAGAGAGTATCAATGAGACCGGATTGACGCCTGAGAAAGTATCCCAATTGGGTGAAGGCGTAGATTGGCAAGACGCTGCTTTACGTACTGCCACGACTCAGAGCCATCAGTTGTCCATCAGCGGAGGCGACGAGAAAACAAGGTATCTGTTATCCGGTAATTTTAGCGATCAGGACGGTATCTTGTTAAATACCAACTTTAAACGTTACAGCGGCCGGTTGAATTTTGAAAGGGATTTGTATTCCAACCTGACCGTAGGAGTGAATCTTACTGCGGGAAAATTGGAACAAAATGGATTGAGTAGTTACAGTGGTCTTTATGTAAACGGAGTTTCCAATTCACTGGACTACGTGCTGCGTATCCCGCAAGTAGTCCCCATATATAATGCCGATGGATCGTTTAATTATAACAATTTGTTTGAAAAAGGCGACTTGCGTTTCGGTGACCGGACAGTCAATGCAATTTCGGATTTAGTGAATGTAACCTCACAGACAAAAACGAATACGCTGATCGGCAGTTTCTTTGCTAAATATACGATCGTACCTTCGTTGGTGTTCAAATTCGTTGCCGGTACAAACTTAATTAATGCCACCCAGAATTATTTTGCTCCTTCATCTTCCGCACCCGGTTTCTTAGCTAAAGGATACGGCAGTGTAGGCAATAAGAGGTCGGATTCATGGCAGTTTGAATATACACTCAACTATACCAAGCAATTGAATAAGAATCATTTCATCGATGTCCTGTTGGGATATACCACACAAACTACAGATATAGAGTATGCTGTGGCTTCATCCAGCAATTTCGCCAATGAGCAATTGTCTTATCATAATTTGCAAGGGGGATCCACTCTGTTAGTTCCGACTTCGGGAGGTTCCGAATCCATTTTAAACTCTGTATTGGGAAGGGTCAATTACTCCTTTTTAGGACGTTATAACCTGACTGCAACATTGAGAGCCGACGGTTCTTCCCGTTTTGCCAAAGATCACAAATGGGGTTATTTCCCTTCTGTCGGTTTATCTTGGAATGTTAGTGAAGAACCTTTTTTGAAGAATAATGGAATCATTAATGATTTGAAACTCAGGGCGAGTGTAGGAACCGTAGGAAATCAGGAAATCGGTGATTACAAATATGAGGCTACGTATACCACGAAGACGTATTCTTTCAATAATCAGTTGGTAACCGCCTACGCCCGGTCTAATGCGGAGAATCCCGATTTGAAATGGGAGGAAACCACACAATATAATTTAGGTTTTGATTTGAACTTGTTCAATCGCCGGTTGGGTATTGTAGCCGATGTGTATTACAAGAAAACAAGCGACCTCTTGCTGGATGTGCCTATTGAGATTACTACGGGATTCAATACCATGCTGAAAAACGTGGGAAATGTGACGAATAAAGGTGTCGAGTTTGCCGTAACGGGAAACATCTTCGAGAGCAAAAATCTGAAGTGGGATCTGTCGGCTAATATTGCAAAGAATATAAATGAAATTACGGATATCGGAAATCTGGATTATTTCATCTCAGGCAATACCATCATAAAAAAGGGTGAATCGTTGGGATCTTTCTATGGTGTTGTGTTCGATGGCATTGTACAGAAAAGCGATGATCTGTCAAAGATTCCTGCGCCGAGTTGGAAACCCAGTGTGGAATATGGCGACGTGAAATATGTCGATCAGAATGACGATAATGAAATCACCCAGGATGAGGACAGGGTCGTATTGGGATCTATTCAGCCCGACTTCACTTATGGCTTTTCAACGACTTTACAGTACAAATCGTTTAGCTTGTTTGCTGCCTTTCAGGGGAGTTACGGAAATGAAATCTGCAATACACTTCGACAAGATCTGGAAAGTCCTTCAACCAGCTACAACGTACTATCCACCCTTAAAGACCGCTGGACACCCGAAAATCCTTCGACGAAGGTTCCGAAAGCAAGTATCACTCCGGCAACTTGGCTGGACAGCCGATATATTGAAGATGCCTCTTATTTGCGTTTAAAAAATGTCACGTTGAGTTATATACTTCCCCTAAAGCTTGCCAAGGCACCGCAAGCTAAGTTCAAAATATTTGCTACGGGGCAGAATCTGCTGACTTTTACCAAATATAAAGGCTATGATCCGGAAGTGTCGAGCGGTATTGATTCGGGTGCTTATCCTACGGCAAAGACATTCTCTTTCGGTGTGAATATTTCTTATTGAGTGATTAACAGATAATTAAACTTAAGATGATGAGAAAAATAGTATACGCTTTTATTCTGTCGGCTACGCTCTTTGCTTGCAGCGACAGTCTGGATGTTACTCCTATCGGTACACTTATGGGTGGGAATTTCCCTACGACAGACGATGATGCCATTGCTTTGGTAAATGGGGCTTATGCCCCTAATGTGGGGATAAGCACATCGCTGGCATATATGATTGATTTGACTACCGAAACGACTGTTTCGGGGGAAAATCCCAACAGCGGCGGTGGGCTGCTCGGACTATTGCAGTGGGATCCTACAAACAGCTATGTTACTTCCGTATGGACGGCTTTTTATGTGGGGATTACAAGCGCCAATGATGTTATTGACAAAGTGTCCGCATCGAAAACCATTTCAGAATCCATTAAGAAACGGACTATCGGGGAAGCGGAGTTCTTGAGGGCTTATTATTATTTCTATGCCGTACAATTTTGGGGTGAAGTCCCGTTGGTGCTTCATAATGTCGACGGGTCGGGCACTGTCCGTGCAGCCGTTGACGATGTGTATGAACAAATCGTTGAGGATTTGAATAATGCCGCCGATAATTTGCCTAATGTTGCCGATTATTCGGACAGTGACAAGGGAAGGGCTTCCAAAGGTGCCGCTTATGCCCTCTTATCCAGAGTTTATCTGACATGGGGGCAAACTTCCGAGACCGGTGGTGCCGAGGTTAAACGACAGAAGTATCAACAATCTATCGATGCAGCAAATAATGTGAAAGGCTATGCGTTGGAAGAAGTTTATTTGGATAATTGGAACGTAAGCAATAAAAACGGTAAGGAGAACATCTTTTCAACACAACATGCATCAGGCACGGCTGCCGATGGAAGCGGCGGAAACCATTTGTGCCATTGTGCTTTTTCCAGTGGTTTCAGCAACACAACCCCACATGTTCTGATTTCGGACATAAAGTTTTATAATGCTTTTGATGATCGGGATCAGAGGAAAGAAGGGACGTATGCCAAAGTATTGTTTAATCCGTCTACCGGATCGGATTTCACGTTTACTCTTCCCCGTTATCGCAAATATATAGATATTACTGACCCGCTGGGTTCGGCAAGTAACCGTAATATTAACAGGAGTATATTGCGCTATGCCGATGTGCTTTTAATCAAAGCGGAAGCAATTAATGAATTAAACAATAAACCTACAGAGGAAGCATATGATGCTATCAATCAGGTACGCAGAAGAGCCTTCAAACATTTCCCCCTTACAGAGGTGTCTTCGGATGATTTACCGGCCGGGTTGGATTACAACGGATTTAAAACAGCTATTCAGGAGGAAAGAATGTTTGAACTGACTTATGAGCAAAGTCACTGGCTTGACTTGGTGCGCTGGCGGATATTGGTGAAGACACTTAAGGAATCAGGGGTAGACGAAAGCTTTAAGAAGCAAACGGTCGAATTGAAGAATTATCGTTTTCCCATTCCCCAGTCCCAGCGAAACATAAACCCTGACGGACTATGGCAAAATTGGGGGTATGACGGTTACGACGGGGCTAAGACCGGAGCTAATCCTTATGCCGGCTTTGAATGAATCGTTTTGTGTTAGAATTACTGTAAGGATAGAATTATTGTAAATGTGTTAGAACTACTATAAATTAAAAAGATTAAGATGAAAAAGTATTCGCAGTGTCAAAAAGTGAGGAAAGCTTTGTTTGCAATCCTCATCCTTTCCTCTTTTAACGTGGCATCCCTGGATGCACAAGTAGCATCAAACGATGCCGGTCCCAACGCGGTTTTTGTAAAAGATGAATTCCGGAAATCATTGGAACTCAATGCCAGCCCGTTACGGAATTATTTGTATAACAGACGTTCGGCCCTGATACAGCTTCAGAATACTCCGAGCGATCAATTGCAGGCTATAACGTTGCAAGCCCGCACGACGGCGGAGCAGCGTTCCGGTCTACGCCGGATGCGTATCAGGGGATTCCAGATCATTAGTGACAGCGGAACGGACTATGCCGGTTATAATGTCGGTCCGGGTTCGCCCGAATCACAAGTTGCAATCATTGCCAGTGATTTGGCCGACAGCTATCTCAATCAGGCTGCACTGTTAAACATTCCATTGGATTCTTTGCGGATAGAGATTCTAAACCGTCCGGATGCAGTTCCTACGAAGAGAGTGGGGTATCCCCGTAATTTCCTTTATACGGTATACCTCAAATCTTCGGCAACCGACCAACAGCTTGAAGAGTTAAAACGGGTGGCAGAACTGAACTCTCCTATTTATAATTTTATCCGCACACCCCAAGTCGTAACCGGTGAGATTGATTATACACGCACCCCGGATAAGGTCGTGATACCGGAAGGTGGTCAACCGGGTCTCAGGGAATATCTTAAATACAAACGTATCGCTTATTTGCATCTTCAGGAAGAAGCTAAAAAGCGGAGAGAAGAACGGAAGAAAGAGGGAACTTCCGGAAACGAAATCAACCGGGAAAGACCTGTTATTACGGTAAGCAATAATGGAATTCGCCAGCTCCAGATCCGTCAATTCCGTATTCTACATGATAATCCCGCATATTTGGGGGGCAGCGATCTCGGGCCGACATCTCAGGAACATCAATTGGGTGTATTGACCAGTTGCCTGACTCATATCTTTTTAATTCAGGCGGCAGCCCGTCAGGTGCCTCTTGATTCGCTTGAAGTCAGTGTGAAAGGTCTATCCGATATCAGAGCCGGTCGTAAAGGCTTTGAGAATATCCCTAATTATCCATATGACATTCATTATACGGTTCATGTGAAATCTCCCGCAACTTATGAAAGGATAAAGGAGCTACGGGATGCTGTCGAAGGGGTTTGTCCCATTTATAATCTGTTGAAAGACGAGCAGACGATAGAAGGACGCATTGTCCGGATTTAATATAGGGATTTGAGGTTTTTTTTTGAGAGGTGAAGAAGTGAAGTCGTGCCGGAAACTTTTGGCTCGGCTTCACTTTAAACATTTGATTTACGAAGGAATGAGGTCTTACTTTTCCAACTCTTCGATCATTCTTTTCAATACTACGGTAGCCGAGATTTCACGGTTGGCAGCTTCTGGTATCACTATGGATTGAGGACTCTCAATAACGTCATCCGTAACGATCATGTTTCTACGTACCGGTAAGCAGTGCATAAAGTAGGCATTGTTTGTCACCTTCATCTGTCGTTCACTAACGGTCCATTCACGATCTTTGCTCAATATCTTTCCGTAATTATCTCCTGTATAGGCAGCCCAGTTTTTGGCATAAATAAAATCTGCATCTTCAAAAGCTTTCATTTGGTCGTATTCCACGCGAGCATTACCTACAAATTTAGGATCCAATTCATAACCTTCAGGATGAGTGATTACAAAATCATAGTCTGTGGCATTCATCCATTCTGCAAAGGAATTAGGTACAGCCTGAGGCAAAGTACGCGGATGAGGAGCCCATGACATTACTACTTTGGGACGTTCTGTTTTTTTATATTCTTCAATAGTAATAAGGTCGGCAAAGCTTTGCAGCGGATGACGCGTAGCCGCTTCCATTGAAAAGACCGGGCGTCCCGAATACTTGATGAATTGGTTTAATACCACCTCTTCATAGTCATAATTCCGATCTTCAAATTGGGCGAAAGAACGTACCCCGATGATATCGCAATAACAACCCATAACAGGAATCGCTTCTAATATATGTTCCGGTTTATCTCCATCCATGATGACACCACGCTCTGTCTCCAGTTTCCATGCTCCCTGGTTAATATCGAGTACAATGACATTCATACCAAGATTCATTGCTGCCTTTTGGGTGCTCAGACGGGTACGTAAGCTGGAATTAAAAAAGATCATCATCAGTGTTTTATTCTTTCCTGACTCTACATATTTGAAACGATCTTTTTTTATCTCAAATGCTTCATCCAGTGCAACCTTCAGATTACCGATGTCTTGCACACAAGTAAAATTCTTCATTATTATTATTCGATTTTAAAAATTTGTTTCATCGCTGTGGTCTGTACTTTCCCCTCCCTGCTTGGTAGGGAAGGGGGAGAGGCTCCCCTTTCTATTTTCTGATTTGCCCGTCACCTTCAACAATCCATTTATAGGTGGTGATTTCTTCCAATCCCATAGGTCCTCGTGCATGTAATTTCTGCGTACTGATTCCGATCTCAGCTCCCAAGCCAAATTGTGCTCCATCCGTAAAGGATGTCGGGGCATTAATATAAACGCAGGCTGCATCCACTTCCAGAGAGAAGATATCGGCATGTTTTTTGTCTTCAGTCACAATACATTCGCTGTGTTTAGATCCATAATGTCGGATATGTGATAGCGCCTCGTGAATGCCCTGAACTGTTTTAATAGACATTTTATAATCCAGAAATTCTATGCCGAAGTCGTCTTCCGTTGCTTTTTTCAATAAAACCGAAGAATAGTTGTTTTCCAATACTTTGTAAGCCGATTGGTCTGCATAGATCGTGACATTGCTCTCTTGTAACTTCTTACATAATTCGGGCAGGTCGTCCAGCCTTTCCGAACTGATAATGAGACAATCTAATGCATTGCACACACTTACCCGTCGGGTTTTTGCATTGTTGATGATAGCTACACCCTTTTTTATATCGCCGTACTGATCGAAGAAGGTGTGACAGATACCGGCTCCGGTTTCAATGATGGGCACTGTTGCATTCTGGCGTACAAAATTGATTAAGCTGCTACTGCCGCGTGGAATGATCAGGTCTACATAATCCCGTGCTTTCAATAACTCCGTTGTCGTTTCTCTATCGGCAGGAAGAAGTTCCACAATTTGAGGATTGATATGATATTGGCTTAGCACATTGTGAATAACCGAAATGATCGCTTTGTTGGAAAAATCAGCATCACTTCCCCCTTTCAGCAGACAAGCGTTTCCGCTTTTTATACATAGGGAGAATACATCGAAACTTACATTGGGACGAGCTTCATAAATAATCCCGATTACCCCGAAGGGAACGCTGATTTTTTTTAATTTCAACCCATTGGGACGAACCGTTTCTTTTAATATCCGGCCTATAGGTGAAGGTAGTTTTGCGACATTGCGCATGTCGTTCGCAATATCATTCAGTCGTCCTTCAGTCAACTTCAGCCGGTCATATTTCGGATCCTTAGGGTCCATGCGTGCTAAATCTTTCTCGTTTTCCGATAGAATAAAATCAGTTTTGGCTATTGTGGCATCTGCTATGGACATTAGGATATTATTGATGGTTTTATCATCTAAAGCCAACAATTCCCGACTGGCATTTTGTACCTCGGTAAAGAGATTTTCTAAGTTCATGATGTATTTGATCTATAGATTTTCTACAAATGTAGGATTTTGAATCGAAGATAGCTTATTCCAGATAGAGATAATCGTAATGCACGACCGGTTTTTTACCGTGTTTGCCCATAGCCTCACAGGCTTGTGAAGAGTTGCAGTTAGCCTTGCCAACTCCCACGGTATTTCCTTCAAAGTCAATGATTCGTACAATGTCATCTTTTTCAAATTCCCCTTCAATGGCTGTGATGCCTATTGGTAGAAGGCTAATGGTTTTATCGGAATTCAGGACTTCTGTAGCCTGCCGGTTGATATGAATCTCTCCTTTGGCAAAGCCTTCGCTGTGAGCGATCCATTTTTTTATGCTTGATACCGGAGTGGGAGAGGGAATAAATTTGGTACAAAGTGCCTTTTCAGGATTTTGTAACAGATCAACCAATATATTATTTCGCTTTCCATTAGCTATGATTACACAGATACCTTCATCTGCCACTTTGCGGGCAATGTTGGTTTTGGTTAGCATGCCTCCTCTGCCGAAACTCGATTTGGACGTTTGTATATATAAAGACAAATCTTTATTTTGCTCTATCTCGCGGATGATCTCAGACGAAGGATCAGAGGGAGCGCCGTTGTAGATGCCATCTATATTGCTGAGGATGATTAGCGATTGTGCATCCATCATCGAAGCAATCAATCCCGATAATTCATCATTATCAGTGAACATCAGTTCACTGACGGAAATCGTATCATTTTCATTTACGATAGGAATAACCCCATTTTCCAGCATCACAGTCATACAGTTTTTCTGATTGAGATAATGCCGGCGTGTGGAGAAATTTTCCTTCATAGTCAGTACTTGTCCTACAGCAATGCCATGTTCGCGGAATAGCTCATAATAACGGTTAATAAGCTTTGCTTGTCCTACCGCTGAAAAGAGTTGGCGTTGATCTACACTATCCAACTTTTTCGCCGGATGTATCTCACTACGTCCTGAAGCTACGGCACCTGAAGATATAAGAATGACTTCAATACCCATTTTATGCAATTCGGCAATCTGGTCAACAAGTGCAGACATTCTCGTTATATCCAATGTTCCGTCAGCACGAGTAAGCACATTACTTCCTATCTTAATGGCTATTCTGGTAAATTCTTGTCCCATATCTAAATATAGACTTTTATCGCTATCTGTGATTTGTGGTGATTATTTTGAGGGTTGATTAATGAGTCGGCCGGGATGTGTTTCCTTATTAATCATCATTCCTGTTTTTATCCCGCTCACGTATGATTTCCATGGCCGTCTCATAATCATCTTGGCTGACAAGGATTGTAACGTCCGGAGCAAGATAAGGAGCCAGAGTCGCTAGAATACCATCTTTAAGGATCGTTGCAATTCCACTGTTTTCCAGCTGGCCCTTTACAAGTTCTGCTTCCCAAGGGGAGCCCTTGAATACTTCTACCGCATGGGTATGGTCTAGATCTTTCATATTGGTTAATTAGTTAGAATTTGGTTTCACAAACTTACGTTATAATTTTTGGAATAGCAAGCATGTATACCAAAAAACAAATGGGCTTATTCTAATGTAAGATGTTGAACATTAATATTTTCACAAAGAAACGCAGAAGCCGATTCTATGAACTTGTCTTCCGACTCCGTAGTGCAATATGAACAACTCCCTCCTTTAGTACATTTGGCGTCCATTCCCGAATGTCGTATCAGATAATCTTTCAAACTCTGTGCCACCAACTCCCCTTGCGCCACAATCCGGATTCCTTCCGGCATGTATTGCCGTATTTTCGGCAACAATAGCGGGTAATGGGTACAGCCTAGAATAACTGTATCGATCAGCTTATCTTCTGACAGGAGTTCGGTAATATATTTTTGTACAAAATAATCAGCCCCTTCATTTCCGGCTTCATTACTTTCTACAAGTGGAACCCATAATGGACAAGCTTTGCCGCTCACATGAATGTCGGGATATAGCTTACGAATCTCCAATGGATAAGATTCCGATTTAATGGTACCCGGAGTAGCCAGAACACCGACGTGTTTACTTCGGGTGAGTTGTCCAATGCTTTCTACCGTGGGCCTGATCACTCCAAGTACTCTTCTATCCTGATCAAGGATCGGCAGGTTATTCATTTGTATGCTTCTCAGCGCTTTGGCCGATGCTGTATTACATGCAAGTATTACCAAGTGGCATCCCATTTCGAAAAGTTGCGTGACAGCTTGTAAAGTAAATTCGTATACCACTTCAAATGAGCGTGTTCCATAGGGAGTGCGTGCATTATCTCCCAAATAAATATAATCGTATTGAGGAAGTAATTCCCTTATCTTTTGCAAGATAGTCAGCCCACCATATCCGGAGTCAAAAACTCCTATAGGACCGGGATTGGATGGTAAAGTCAGTTCCTTCATTGTTGAGGTTATATATCTGTGACACAAATATACAGGTTTATTCTCAAATGTCACTCTTGTATAATGAAAATGAGAGATTATGCTTCTTCTGCTCAATATAAAAAAAACGCGGATTTGAAAATCCGCGTTTTATGATATTAATAAAGACAATAGTTGCTTATTTAACACCCAATTGAGTCTTTACTTTAGCGGTGAGGTCAATGCTCTGTGCGCCTATGAAAGGAATAGGAGTACGTGCTATATCAAAGATATAAATGACACCTTCTGCTTTTCCCACTGCCTGAATAGCTGTATCAAGCTTTTTATATATGGGTGCCATTGCATCTTGCTGTGCTTTTTGCACATCTTGATAAGCATTCTGTTGGAATTGCTCTTGTCTTTGTGCCATGTCTTGCAATTCTTTTTGGCGTCTCTCTGCAATGTTTTTAGGTAGAGAATCGGCTTGTGCCTGGAACTCCTGTACTTTTTTGTTAAACTCTTCTTGTGTGCGTTGCATCTCTTCGGAATACTTCTTTGAGAGTGCTTCAAGATCAGCTTGAGCTTTTGTATATTCCGGCATTGTTGTAATAACCTCCTGAGAGTTCATGTGAGCAAATTTAGCTTGCGCCATAGCTCCTAACGGGAGGGCGAAGATAACTACGATTAGTGCAATTTTTTTAAGCATAATGTTTATTATTTATTTGAATGATTATTCGTTAGAACGGGTGCAAAAGTATGAAATTAATTTGAATATCCTAATTTGGCCAGTACATCATTGCTGATGTCGATGCCGGGTGAAGCAAAGATAACGCTGGCGGCAGAAGCACGGTCTATTACTAAAGAATAGCCGCTCTGCGTAGCAAGTGTCTTTACAACATTATAAATCTGATCCTGTATGGGTTTCAAGAGGTTTCCACGTTTTTTTGCCAGTTCTCCTTCCGGTCCAAAATATTTCCGACGTAGCTCTGCAACTGCTTTTTCTTTCGCTACAATCGCCTCTTCCTGTTTATTCTTCTGGGCAGTGGCAAGTGATCCGGAGTTAGATTGATAATTCTTATACATAGTTTTTACTTCTTCGGCAGCACTTTCCACTTCAGTCTGCCATTGTTGTGAAGCTTGCTCTAATTCTGCATTCGCCTTATCATACGCGGGAATATTTTTCAGAATATACTCCATATCAATAAGTGCGAATTTTTGTGCATTCGCTGTTATGCCCGTGGCAAACAGTAAAACCAATAATAAAATGGACTTTCTCATAACGTTTGGTTTTTGTGAAACAAATTAAAATTCTTGTCCTAAGATAAAGTGGAATTGGCTACCACCATATTGTTTGGAACCAAATACTTTGTCAAATCCATATCCCCAGTCAATTCCCATCATACCGATCATCGGGAGGAAGATGCGAACACCTACACCGGCCGAACGTTTCAATTCAAACGGGTTGAACTGGTTCACTTCATGCCAAGCATTACCTGCTTCTATAAAACCTAAAGCGTAGATACTGGTACTTGTTTCCAACATAAGAGGATATCTCAACTCCATTCCCAGACGGGTATAAGCATAACCCTCTTGTCCGTAAGGAGTCAAAGAACTGTTTTCATAACCACGTAAAGCAATACTTTCTGTTGCATATGTCGAATAACCGGTCATTCCGTCACCACCAACATCAAATGTTTCGAACGGGGATTTCTTGTATTTGTTGTAGTGCCCCAGCAATCCGAATTCAACACGTCCCATTAGCACCGGAGTGCGTTTTACTGCCACTGGATCCATTAATGGAATATATATTTTTGATTTGAATTTCCATTTATGATATTCTATCCATTTATGCATTCTGTTCATGTCGTTCTGATTGCTTGTACTATATTTGCTATAGTCTACACCGTCAAATAAAGAATACGGCGGAGTAAATTGAACGGATAGTGAGAACTCGGAACCTTGGCGGGGATAAATCGGGTTATCACTCGAGTTACGCGCCAATGTCAAGTTCAAACTGACATTATTGCAATTACCGTTAGTCACAGGGAAATATTGCCATTCGTGCAGGATATAACGTTGATATGATAATTCTGCAGAAAGTTGGAAGTAGTCATCCGGCCATTTCAAACGTTTTCCAAACATTGCGGAAATACCGAACATCTTAATAGACTTATCCGGATCGTAGTAATTCTCGTAACTGTTATAGTTACCATAATTGTACATTCCATAACCATACATTCCGCTGTAATAGCTGTTGTAATAGTTGTTCATATATGCAGAATTGTAATAATTGCTGCTTATATCTGTCTGGATAGAATAGAATGCAGAAAGTGAGAATGCATTCGGGCGTTTTCCTCCAAACCATGGATCGTAGAATGAGATACTATAGGATTGGTAATACTTCGCATTTGTTTGCCCGCTTATGGTCAATGTCTGGCCGTCACCTTGAGGCAATATACCACGATAGTTTTCACCCGGGTGTAATAAGTTGGCAAGAGAGAAGTTAGTGAACTTTAAGCTAAGCTTTCCGATGATACCGGTCTGCCCCCATCCGGCAGAAAATTCAACCTGATCGTTCGCCTTGGATACCAGATCATAGCCGATATCTACCGTACCGTCATCCGGTTTAGGCTGAATGTCCGGTTTAATATTTTCCGGATCAAAGTGCCCCATTTGTTGAACTTCACGCATGGAACGCATTAAATCTTCACGACTGAACAATTCTCCCGGACGTGTACGCAATTCACGACGAACCACATTTTCATATAGACGGTCGTTACCGTTAATGCTGACTTTGTTGATCGTAGCCTGACGTCCTTCGAATATACGCATTTCCAAGTCAATAGAATCTCCTACGATATTGACTTCCACCGGTTCCAAATTATAGAACAGGTAACCATTGTTGTAATACAAGTTACCGATGGCATCATCATCGGTTGATGTACGTTCTTCCAGTAACTTCTGGTTGTAGACATCCCCTTTCTTCATACGAAGCATATAGTTCAATTGCTCCGAAGGATATAAGGTGTTGCCCACCCACGTTACATTACGAAGATAATATTTTTGTCCTTCACTGATTTCAAGATAGATGTTAACCGTACGGTCGTCGTAAGGTTTTATGCTATCTTTCACAATCATAGCATCACGGTAACCTAGTTCGTTATACTTGTCGATAATCAGCTTTTTATCTGCTTCAAAATTCTCCTGTACGAATTTCTTTGTACGGAAGAAATTGCGGAGCTTATTCTTTTCATTGGTCTTCTTCATAACCCGTTTCAGCTTCTTGGTGGTTAAAGCCTCATTGCCGACAATGGTTATTTCGTGAACTTTTACCTTTTCTTTTTTATCGATGTTAATATCTACAATGACTTGACTTTCATTCGCAGCATCATCTTTTTGGTTTATAATGATATCTGCATTCTTGAAGCCCTTGTCATCAAAATAGCGCTTAATAAGAGTTTTGGCGCGATCAGTCAAGTTGGGAGTGATTTGATTACCCTTGATCAATCCTATTTTGGCCTCCAAATCTTCACGTTCCGACTTCTTTACCCCATGAAAGCGGATTTCAGAAACCCGTGGGCGCTGAGTCAAGTGGATTGTCAGCCATATCTTGTCATTTTCAATCTTGTCGGCCGTAATTTTCACATCAGAGAACAAACCATGTCTCCAATAACGTCTACACGCTTGGGTTATATCATCACCGGGAATTAAGATTGTTTGTCCAACAGACAGACCCGACAGACCAATAAGCACATAGTCCTCGTAATTTTTGACTCCTTCCACTTTGATTGAGGCAATCTCATATTTCTTGGGAGTTCCAGAGTAGAGAATGACTGGCTTCGACGCATTATCGGAATCATTGGTATCTTGCGCATAGCCTGTAAAGGCGTAGCCTGAAAGACAAATAATACTTATGAGTATAGTGAAAATACGATATTGCATTTATGTTCTTATTTATAAATTGGATTTAATTGATTTGTTCACTCGTTTTGCCGAATCTGCGTTCTCTTTTTTGATAATCACAAATAGCTTTGCGCAACTCTTCCTCCTTGAAGTCCGGCCAGAATGTTTCGCAAAAATACAGCTCGGAATAAGCGCATTGCCATAAGAGGTAGTTACTTAAGCGGATTTCTCCTCCTGTACGTATCAATAAGTCGGGATCGGGCATAAAATTAGTAGTAAGATGTCGGGCAATCATATCGCTATCTATTTCATCTGTAGTCAATTCTCCACGTTGGACTTTTATCGCGATTTGCCGGGCCGCTTCGGTTATTTCCCAGTGCGACGAATAACTCAGGGCAAGTACCAAACACATTCCGGTGTTTCCGGCTGTATGTTCCACACAAGTATAAAGACGCTCGCGTACGTTAGATGGCAATTTCTTTATATCGCCGATAATCTTGAAACTGATATTATTCTTCATGAAAATATCTTCTTCTATGGAGCCGAATAATAAACTCATTAATGCAGCGACTTCGTCCGTCGGGCGATTCCAATTCTCTGTTGAGAACGTGTATAAAGTAAGATATTTGATTCCAAGTCGGGCTGCTTCTTCTGCAATAATATGCACGGTTTCAGCACCGGCTTGATGTCCGTAGCTCCGCTCGTGTCCGCGTTGCTTTGCCCAGCGTCCGTTGCCATCCATGATGATTGCCACATGCTGGGGAATCCGGTCTAAATCAATTTGTTCTTTATATTGCATCTTCTAGAGATTTTTCTTTTTGTTCTTTTGATAAAAGGTTGTTATCGGATAAGAACTCCCCTTTTTCAGCTGGCTATTGCTGAATGAATCCTAGACGATTTAAACGTCCGCGCCATGTTTTACCGGCAACAATCGCTCCGGAATCTTTCTTCGTTTGTCCAATGATAACCCAAATATAGCTATTTTTATCGACAACTAATGAGTATGAGTTTTCTCCAGCCATTTCTGCAGGTAATAAGAACTTCTTTTTCGTTTCGTACCATGCAATTCCTGATGTCGACTTGTATATCTTATCAAAATTACCTCCGAAAATATAGAATGCACCTCCATAGTTTATAATGCTTGGATTAGGCATGAACGGGCAGAAGTTTTCACTGTCATTAGCCAAATCTGCCCAATCGTATCCGTTTAGTGAGAACCATGGAACTATGGAACTCGACGTCACGCCTGTGTTACCCACTATAACAGTCTTTTCTATACCTGTCGGCGTTTCGAAAAGTGTTGCATAAATATCTTCAACGGGGAAATTATCGGGAATTTGTTCTCCTTTTGTCCAGGCTGTTCCGTCGGAACTGGTACAGAAATATTTTTTACCGTCAACCGTTTGTATTCCGGTGAGACTTGTAGAGAAACTTGCCAATAGATTTATGAATTGGATACCTTCAGAGTTCACTTTTGCCCAATTAAGTCCATCGGGGGAAGTATATAGATTTCCACCGGTTGTTACCGCAAAAAGTTTATTCTGGAAGTTAATCAGTGACGATAATTTAATATCCGAAGGAAGTCCGTTTACCGTATTTCGTTGCCATTGGAAGCTGGAGCGATCCGTCATGGCTTCATATACTTCGGTGGAAGAGGTGTAAGTAAATAAATGATTGCCATTTAGTAACACCGACTTTTGCGAACTAACGGGAGTAGTAGACAACGGATTCCCCATGTCCTCCCAAGCCAACGAGTCGGGGTCTTGCTTGTGCACATTAACTTTGATGGTGTATTCACGTATCGTAGTTCCATCCGGAGCATGCACTTTCACCTTGATCGGTGATCTCAAATCCAGAGAGTCGCTTGTGCTGAAAAGGGTATCGGTCACTCCCGATGTGACCCATCCGGACACTGTTAACGTGTCAATAAGTATGCGGTTGATAATTGTATCCGCTCCCAAAGGTAAGGAATCGGCATTATATATTTCTCCTTTGAGCTGGTCTATCGTGAATTTATAATGTTTTCCATATATGGTGTCTATACCGAAAGCATGTATTGTGGCATCAGAACTGTAGTCATAGTTGTTATCAGAATTGAGGCACGAAGTGACTGCTATCGATACAAGAAGAAAACCTACGATTAAGGATAAAAACTTTATTCTCATTTGAAAGATTCTATTTATTTACAAGTTGCAAAAATAGGAACATTTTTTTCTATAAATAGCATCACTGGGAAGTTTTATATAAAATTATAGATAATGCCCCCCTTTTTCTCGATAAAAAATGGTCAAAATGAGGCTATTCGTCCTCTTTTGAAGCAGTGTAATGGTCGAAATTCCTGTTGAATGCCTTGATAATGTCATGTTCTTCTTTTCCAGTCATTTCGGGCGCTTTAACGCCGGTAAACAGATTTTTTGGGCTTTTTTCCACAAAAATTTCATCCCACAAGCCGGCGTTAATGAAGGATTGCAGCAACTGTGTACCGCCTTCAACCAGTAATGATTGTAAGCCGCGAGCGTAGAGATTTTCGAGAACTTCCGGTAAAATGTCCCGGCTAAAATCAATGGGAATGTATTCTACGTTATGCAGAGGAGGATATGGGGATTCTGTAAATACTAATGTAAGTATATTGCCATTAAATAAATTTAGCGTAAGTGGTAATTTTTTCCTTCTGTCAATAACAGCTCTTACCGGAGAACGTCCATACCAGTTCCGTACGTCCAGCGATGGGTTATCCAGTAAAGCCGTATTTGTCCCTACTAAGATGGCTGAATGTTCCGTTCTTCTTTTATGGGTTAGCATATTGCTTAAAGAGTTCGAGAGGATAACCGGTTGCCCGTCTTTTCGCTTGATATCGATGTATCCGTCTGATGACTCTGCCCATTTTAGCGTGATATATGGCCTTTTTTGAGTATGGAAAGTAATAAACCTGTTAATTAGATTGCGACATTCTTTTTCTAAAACACCCGTTACCACGTCTCTTCCCGCATCTTTTAGTTTTCGAATGCCGCGTCCGCTGACTTCCGAAAAAGGATCCTGGCAACCGATAACAATATGTGGTATCTCTTTCTCAATAATCAAATCGGCACAAGGAGGTGTTTTTCCGTAATGCGAACAAGGTTCAAGACTCACATAGATAGTGGAACGTTTCAGCAAAGATTGGTCTTTGACCGAACGGATTGCATTCACTTCGGCATGAGCTTCCCCGAAGCGGACGTGGTAGCCTTCACCTATTATTCTATCGCCGCATACAATGACGGCTCCTACCATTGGATTCGGTGGTGTGTTGCATAAGCCATTACGGGCCAGTTGAATGCAACGCCGCATATATTTTTCTTCTTCTATCATTGCCTTTACCTTATAGATAATTTCTACTTTTGCATTAAATAAACTGTTATGAGTACTGTCGTTTTCCGAATCCGCCAAGCTCTGAAAGGCTATTATCCCCTTGAAGAGATAAAAAACTTGTCCAAGTTGATCTGTTGTGAGATGTTGGGACAGTCTGTCGTCGACTATTATTTGGACAAAGATATTATTTTGTCGGAGAAGGATGAACAGAGTTTGAAAAACATTTTATTCCGCTTGAGAAAAAATGAACCGATACAATATATTCAAGGTATAGGTCGGTTTTGCGGACGCTCGTTTAAAGTTTTCCCGGGAGTGTTAATTCCGCGACCGGAAACGGAAGAACTGGTGGAACTCCTGTTGAGAGAACTTTCTCCCGATTCATCAATCTTAGATATAGGGACAGGCAGCGGGTGCGTAGCCATTACTTTGGCAAAGGAATTGCCTTATGCGAAAGTTACGGCATGGGATATCTCAGAGGAGGCGTTACGCATAGCCAGGCTAAATAGCGAGATGTTTAATGCCCGAGTTACTTTCCAACAATGCAATATATTGACTTATTCTTTGGAAACGCAACTTTTTTTCGATGCCATTGTGAGCAATCCTCCTTACGTTACCGAGACCGAAGCTAAAGAGATGGCGCCTAACGTTCTTGATTGGGAACCGCATACTGCTTTATTTGTACCCGATGACGATGCATTGCTGTTTTACCGGAAGATAGGTCGTTTAGGGATGGAAATGCTAAAAGACGGAGGTCGGCTTTATTTTGAAATTAACCGGGCCTTTGGTGATTCGATGTTGAACTTACTAACTGATATAGGTTATCGTAATGTCCGGTTGCTGAAAGACATATCCGGTAATGACAGATTTATTATTGCCGAAAAATGAGAATACTAACAGATATAGAAGCATGGAACCGCGCATCCGCTTATTGCTCCGTGGCAGAACATTGCCGCTCGGAAGTTGCGGATAAATTACAGAAGTGGGGCATTTCCAAAAGTGTTGCCTCCGGGATACTTGACCGGTTGGAGAAAGAAAACTATATTAACGAAGAACGCTTTTGTCGCGCTTTTGTCAATGATAAATACCGCTTTTCAAAATGGGGGAAAATAAAAATATCCCAAGCCTTGCAACAGAAAAATATTCCGGATGCAATCTATCGTCCGTCGTTTGATATGATAGATCAGGACGAATACCTTAATCTTTTGCGTAATTTATTGAGTACCAAGATGAAAAATATCAGGGCGGAGAGTGAATATGAGAAAAATGGAAAATTGATACGCTTTGCTTTGAGTCGTGGTTTCGAAATGAAAGATATTCGCCTTTGTCTCCGACTTTTTGATGAGAATGACTCCTTTTAATGAAAAAATCTTGTTATTCTTTTTTTTATTTCCGTCTTGTTTCTGTATTTTTGTGGCATATTTATCATAATAGATAATCATTATGAAAACTTTAGAAAGATTATTCGCTGAGAAGTTGTTGAAAATTAAGGCAGTAAAAATTCAGCCTGCTAATCCGTTTACGTGGGCTTCCGGCTGGAAATCTCCATTTTATTGTGATAATCGCAAAACACTTTCTTATCCTTCTTTGCGTAATTTTGTGAAACTTGAAATTACCCGATTAATATTGGAACGTTTCGGTCAGGTCGATGCTATTGCCGGTGTTGCTACGGGGGCTATTCCCCAAGGGGCGTTGGTTGCTGACGCTTTGAATCTGCCTTTTGTGTATATACGTTCCACTCCAAAGGATCATGGACTGGAAAACTTAATCGAAGGCGAACTTCGTCCCGGTATGAAAGTTGTAGTTGTTGAAGATTTAATTTCTACGGGAGGAAGCAGCTTAAAGGCTGTAGAAGCCATTCGGAGGGACGGATGTGAGGTTATCGGTATGGTTGCAGCTTATACATACGGATTTCCGGTTGCGGAAAAAGCCTTTAAAGATGCTAAGGTGCCTTTAGTTACCTTGACAAACTACGAGGCTGTATTGGAAGTTGCCCTTCGAACCGGTTACATTGAAGATGAAGATGTAAAGACATTGGATGAGTGGCGAAAAGATCCGGCGCATTGGGATTCGGGCAAATAATAAATTGCTTTTTTAGTTATTAAGATGAAAGAGCCGTTCGGATATATTTCGTCCGAATAGTTCTTTTTGTCATTTTAAGAGATACATTGATTTTATGGTTAAGTTTGAAAGTTCTGTAAAAAACATACAGGCTTCCCAGGAAGCCGTTTATGAGAAGCTGTCGGATTTAAAGAATCTGGAGAAAATAAAAGACCGTTTACCGGAAGATAAAGTACAGAAGTTAAGCTTTGATTCCGATAGTTTTAGCGTTGAGATCGATCCGGTAGGGAAGATTACTTTTAGCGTGGTCGAGAAAGAACCTTCCAAGATGATTAAATTCGGTACCGTCTCTTCTCCATTACCTTTTTCTTTGTGGGTACAACTTGTATCGGTAACCGAAACCGAATGTAAAATGAAGTTGACCATTGGGCTGGAACTGAATCCCTTTATGAAAGCAATGGTACAAAAACCTTTGCAGGAGGGGCTGGAGAAAATGGCGGATATGCTTGCAATGATTAACTATCAATAATCCGATTATGGCTCAGAAACTTTGGGAAAAGTCCGTTCAGGTGAATAAAGACATTGAACGTTTTACGGTAGGGCGGGACCGCGAGATGGATCTCTATCTGGCGAAGTATGATGTGTTGGGCTCAATGGCCCATATTACCATGCTCGAGACTATCGACTTGCTGACAAAGGAAGAACTTACATCGTTGCTTGGAGAACTGAAAAATATCTATGCGATAGCTGAGAGGGGAAAATTTGTTATAGAAGACGGTGTTGAAGATGTACATTCCCAAGTGGAACTTATGCTCACTCGCAAATTGGGTGATGTAGGCAAGAAAATACATAGCGGTCGTTCACGCAATGATCAGGTCTTACTTGATTTGAAACTATTTACCCGTGCCCAAATCAAGGATATCGCAGAACAGGTTACAGATCTTTTCCATATTCTTATTCGTCAAAGTGAGCGATATAAAAATGTACTCATGCCCGGCTATACCCACTTGCAGATCGCTATGCCCTCTTCATTCGGCCTCTGGTTCGGAGCGTATGCCGAGAGCCTGGTAGATGATATGCTTTTTCTTCAGGCAGCCTTTAAAATTTGCAACCGCAATCCGTTAGGATCTGCAGCCGGATATGGCTCGTCGTTCCCGTTAAACCGTAGCATGACCACCCGGCTGTTGGGTTTTGATTCTATGAATTATAATGTGGTTTATGCTCAAATGGGACGTGGAAAGATGGAACGTAATGTTGCCTTTGCGTTGGCAAGCATTGCAGGAACCGTTTCCAAACTAGCATACGACGCCTGCCTTTTCAATAGTCAGAATTTTGGCTTTGTGAAATTGCCCGACGAATGTACGACCGGTTCCAGTATTATGCCTCATAAAAAAAACCCCGATGTTTTTGAACTGACCCGTGCCAAATGCAATAAACTTCAGTCGTTACCGCAGCAAATCATGATGATAGCTAATAATCTTCCATCCGGTTATTTTCGTGACCTGCAAATCATTAAGGAAGTCTTTTTACCGGCATTTCAAGAACTGAAAGATTGCTTGCAGATGACGAGCTATATCATGGATGAAATTAGAGTCAACGAACATATACTGGACGACAACAAATATCAGCTAATTTTTAGTGTGGAAGAAGTGAATCGTTTAGCTCGCGAAGGCATGCCGTTTCGTGATGCATACAAGAAAGTCGGTCTTGATATTGAGGCCGGCAAGTTCTCACACGGCAAAGAAGTACACCACACCCACGAAGGAAGCATTGGTAACTTGTGTAATGATGAAATATCCGCTTTGATGCAGAAAGTAATGGACGGTTTTAACTTCAGTTCTATGCAAGATGCTGAACAAGCGCTTCTTAGCTCTATTTAAGACGAAGCAAGCGCTTCGGAAAAATGCTTTTAGCAAGAGAATTGGTATAAAAATGTCCATCAAGATTCCGCGAGATAGCTAACTTTCTAGCGGAAAAGTTTGGCTGTAAAAGGTAAACTACTTATCTTTGCACCGCTCTTAAGGGAAAGAGTATTTGCGGAAATAGCTCAGTTGGTAGAGCATAACCTTGCCAAGGTTAGGGTCGCGAGTTCGAGTCTCGTTTTCCGCTCTTTTTTTATTTCAAAATTGGATGCTCGGATGGTGGAATCGGTAGACACGAGGGACTTAAAATCCCTTGGCCATTGCGGCTGTGCGGGTTCAAGTCCCGCTCCGAGTACAACTAGTTAAAATTAAGGCCTTGTAGATTGAATATTTACAAGGCCTTTTCTTTTATAAATAACTCTAGGCTATAATAGACAAAATCCTCTATTATTAATCATTCTTAAATATTGGCTAAATATACAATGCTGATCTTTTTAATACATTGGCAAAACTTGTAGTTTCCGGTCCCACATCAAAAGCTAAGGAAGAATTGAAAAACTCATTTATATGGACTGTCGTGAAGTATGAAGGTTATGAGAGGATTTCCTTTAATTTAATTATCTAGTGAAAAAATCTTTTAATAATTTTGCTGTGCTTTTCTGTTTTGAATGATGTGGCGCTTTTTATATTATTCATATTCTTTTAACCTAAATGGTAGTTATAATGAAAAAGAAGAATGTTAATGTTGCTTTATCTTTCATCTTTTTGATGGGTATTGTCAGTTTGTTTTCGGATATGACTCATGAAGGAGCACGCAGTATATATGGTTCATATTTGAGTTTAGATGGTGTTTCTGCCGCTACAATAGGCTTTATTATGGGATTTGGTGAATTAATTGGATATTCTTTTCGTTTGATTACCGGTTATTTTGCCGATAGGAGGCGGAATTATTGGACTATGTCAATTGCTGGATATGCCATCAATATGGCGGCAATTCCTCTCATCGCTTTAATTTCAGAAGAGAGTTGGAAATGGGCTTGTTTATTAATTGTATTAGAAAGGCTTGGAAAGGCAATCCGGCAACCGGCAAAAAATACATTGGTTTCATTTGCTTCTGCGCAGGTAGGACAAGGAAAAGCTTTTGCTATTCAAGAATTTATGGATCAAATAGGAGCTTTCTGCGGTCCATTGCTATTATTTGTTATTCTTTTGTTTAGAAAAGATAATGCCGACTTGTTCTCAACCTATCGGGTATGTTTTGCTATATTGATTATTCCGGCTTTTTTCACTTTATATTTTTTGTTAAAAGCCAAACGGAAATTTCCTCATCCAGAAAGTTTTGAGATGAACACCAATAAGGTTAAGCATAGTTCAACGAATTCACATTTTATTTCATATGTGATAGCAATCAGTTTATTTGCTTTTGGTTTTATTGATTTTCCTATAGTTACAATGCATGTTGCCAAACTTTCGGTTATATCGTCTGCTTTTTTACCTTTGCTTTATTCAGGAGCTATGTTAGTTGATGCTTTTTCAGCACTTGCTTTTGGCTGGCTGTTTGATAAATACGGAATAGAAGTGTTGATATTTTCCAATTTACTATCCGCTTTTTTTCCTTTGTTCATTTTTCTTTCTCATTCTATTGTCTGGATCGTTGTTGGAGTTATACTTTGGGGAATAGGAATGGGGGCTCAAGAATCCATTTTAAAGTCTGCTGTAGCGACTTTAGTACCTAAAGAGAACCGTTCTACAGGATTTGGTATATTTGAAACCTCTTTTGGTGTTTGCTGGTTTATAGGAAGTTGGATATTGGGTATACTTTACGATACGTCCATCACATTAATGGTTACTATTTCTATGGCTTCTCAGTTGTTATCCATTCCATTGTTATTTATGATAACAAAATTGCATTCACGCTCTGTGTGAAATCGTTCGAGTTTATTATAACTCATCATATCATTTACCACAATTCATAAACTGATGTATTTCATTGTTCCAGCGTGCTGCAATTTCGAGACTTTCAGATACAAATTTTGTGAATCATAAATTGCTCCTTTATACTTTTCTTTTCTTTAAAAGTTTATATTTGCAGTCGTAAATCAATCCAATCATCTATGTTTATCAAAGAGTTTATGGCTGCTACATTCTTTGCCTTAACTTCATTGGCTGCTGAGGCGCAGTTTAGTTCACTTAACCTTATCCCGGAACCTGTTGAGGTCATCTCCTTGGAAGAAGGAAGTTTTCAAATTATTCGTAATATGCCGGTTTATGTATCCGAATCTTCTTTAGTGAGTTCGGCTGATTTCCTGTCGGAGTATATGGATCGCTATCTCGGTATCCCTCTCAAAATGGAAGTTCCCGAAAATACTAAAGGTAGGAAAAAACGGGTGTCGCACAAGGTTGGTAATAATGAGGTGAGAACTATTGCTTTTGCAACGGATGCTCCTCGGGGAGTAATATTAGTCAATATGAATAACGGAAAGATTTCCGGTGGTTATCGGTTATATATTTCCCCATCGGCGGGTGTTCGTATCGAAGGGAACGATGCCGCCGGTGTATTTTATGGGGTACAGACCCTGATCCAGTTGTTGCCGACTCGTGCAGGGGTATTGCCTCTCCTTCCGGCAGTGAGGATTTCCGATTATCCCCGCTTTGCATATCGCGGGATGCATCTTGATGTAGTGCGCCACTTTTTTCCGGTTGCTTATATCAAGAGGTATCTTGACTATATGGCATTGCATAAGCTCAATTATTTCCATTGGCATCTGACGGACGATCAGGCGTGGCGTATTGAAATGAAATGCCGTCCGGAACTTACGGAGAAGGGTTCTGCCCGCGAAGGTGAGATTATTGGTCTCTATCCCGGCACATATCAGCCTTTGCCTTATGGCGGGTATTATACGCATGAGGATGTCCGTGAGATTGTACGTTATGCCGCCGAACGGCACATCACTGTTGTACCCGAGATAGACATTCCGGGTCATTGCATGGCGGTACTTGCGACTTACCCCCGGTTCAGCACTACGCCTGACGAGCCGAAGAAATCTGCTTTGACGTGGGGGATATTCAACAAATTCAATAATGTGCTGGCGCCTAAACCGGAAGTTTTCGATTTTCTGGAAGATGTATTCTCGGAACTTTGCGAACTTTTCCCCGGACAGTATATCCACGTCGGTGGAGACGAATGTGCCAAGCGTTGGTGGCAGGAATCCGGGCAAACGCAGCAGTTCATGCGTGAGCATCACTTGAAAGACGAAAAGGAACTTCAAAGTTATTTTATTCATTTCGTGCAGAAAGTAGTTAACAGGAAAGGGAAAATCCTGATCGGCTGGGATGAGATATTGGAGGGTGGCATATCCGAAGATTGTGTCGTGATGAATTGGAGGCGTCCCACATACGGTGTCAAAGCGTTGAAGACCGGACACCATACTATTTTCACCTGTTCTTCGTGGTCGTACTTCAATATCAGGGAGACCCGTACTCAGCCGGAAATAGGGCCTCGCTGACCATTGCCGTTGGAGAAGGTATACAATTTCCAGCTTGTTCCAGATTCGCTGTCTGTCGCACAACAACAATTGATTTTGGGCGGACAGGGCTGTTTATGGACGGAATACATTCCTACGACATGGAAAGTGGAGTTTGCCATCTTCCCCCGTATCTCGGCTTTGGCGGAGAATCTCTGGTCACCGGTTGAGAAAAAGGACTGGAACAATTTTGCACGTAAGATGGAAACGCAATTCGACCGTTACGATCTATGGGGCGTCCGTTATTCGGATGCTTTCTTCCGTACGCAGGATATTGAACGGAAAAGATAGAAAGGAGCAAGTAACTCAATGATGCTAGAAAAAAATCGCTGATTCTGTCATTTGGAGCGAAGCGAAGCATTTCTTCCTTATAATGCAACGCCCCGGCACGCATTAACGCTAAGTCAAAACGCACCTTACCTTACGGAACTGTCTGAAAACTCCTGAATATACAAAATTACCCTCGTTACAACATGCTGTAGTGAGGGTGATTTATTTTTTTGATCTTTTGGGACATTCACAAAGCTAAAATATGTAACCTTGATATTATGCAGATCTTAGGGGCTAAGCTACGGCAAGGCTGATGCTGCTGGGTATTATTTTTCGTCGTTTTCCCTTATTTCAACCCGTCGGATCTTTCCGCTAATTGTTTTGGGAAGTTCTTCTACAAACTCAATGACACGCGGATATTTGTAAGGTGCGGTAACTTTCTTTACATGATTCTGTAACTCTTTGATTAAAGCTTCGCCTTTACGTCCCTCATAAGCTTTGGAAAGTACGACGGTTGCTTTCACCACTTGTCCACGGATAGCATCAGGCACACCCGTGATGGCACATTCCACGACGGCAGGATGAGTCATCAGCGCACTCTCTACTTCGAAAGGGCCGATCCGGTATCCCGAACTTTTAATGACGTCGTCCGTGCGCCCTACAAACCAGTAGTATCCGTCTTCATCTCTCCAAGCCACGTCTCCCGTGTGGTAAATATTATCGTGCCAAACTTCGCACGTAAGAGGCGCATCCCGGTAATATTCTTTAAATAATCCGATCGGTTTACCTTTGTCGGTACGGATCACAATTTCTCCTTGTTCGCCTGCTTCTACCGAACGTCCTTCGTGATCAATCAAATCTACATCGTACTGTGGATTGGGAAGTCCCATACTTCCCGGTTTCGGGGTCATCCAAGGCATTGTGGCAATAGTCAGCGTTGTTTCCGTCTGTCCGAAGCCTTCCATCAAACTGATACCTGTCAAATCTTTGAATGTATTAAAAACCGCGGGATTTAATGCTTCACCTGCTATAGTACAGTATTTAAGGCATGAAAGATCATATTTTGTCAAGTCCTCGTGAATGAGAAAACGGAATATGGTCGGAGGGGCGCAAAGCGAAGTAACTCGATAGTCGTGTATCTTTTGCAGGATATCGGCAGGCGTGAACTTCTCATGATCATATACGAAAATGTTGGCGCCTGCAATCCATTGTCCGTAGAGTTTTCCCCATACGGCTTTTCCCCAGCCTGTATCGGCAATAGTGAGGTGGAGACTGTCTTCGTGCAGATTATGCCAGATACTTCCGGTAACAATATGTCCCAACGGGTAAGTAAAGTCGTGTGCCACCATTTTGGGCTCACCGGTAGTACCGCTCGTAAAATACATTAACGAGATATCCTCGTTTGTGTTGGGGTGTTCCGGTCTTACAAACGGGGCTACATGTTCAATACTGTAGTGGAAGTCGCCGTAACCTTCGGGTATTTCGGGTCCTACACTGACCAGTTTCTGTACAGTAGGGGAATCGGGTATGGCAGCGGTTATGTGATCGGTAATTACCGATTCTCCGGCGCAGACAATCATTTTAATACTTGCCGCATTGCAACGGTATATAATGTCTTTTTTCGTCAACAGATGTGTAGCCGGTATGACTACCGCTCCGAGCTTGTGCAATGCTATGATACTGAACCAAAATTCGTAACGACGTTTTAAGATAAGCATAACCATATCGCCGTGACCTATGCCCAGACTTTGGAAGTAAGAAGCAGTCTGATCGGTATACTTTTTCATCTCAGCAAAAGTAAACTGGCGGTGTTCTCCTTTGTCGTTGGTCCATAGTAATGCCGGTTTATCGGGCTGCTCGGCCGCCCACTCGTCAACCACATCGTATCCGAAGTTGAAGTTCTCCGGTACATTTATTTTAAGATTTTTGATAAAATCTTCCTGCGAAGTAAAAGATGTTTGTGCTAAAAATTTTTCTACCATAACGTTGTTTGATTACATGATAACGGCCAGAAAACGTACGGTTTTACCATCGAGCGCTTTCATGCCATGCGACAATTGGGAATTGAAATATAAACTGTCTCCTTCGTTGAGTATTAATTCTTTCCCATCAATATTGACTAGCATACGTCCTTCAATCACCAAATTGAATTCCTGTTCCCCATGATTATTGAATATCATAGGCTCATTATCGGGTTTCGGCTCTACCGTTACGATGAACGGATCTGCTTTGCGATTGATGAAGCCGGCTGCAAGTGCTTCGTATTTGTACGCTTTGGTGCGTTCTATGCTGACTCCCTTTCCGGCGCGGGTCAAAAAGTAGGTGTTCATCTTTGGCTCTTCGCCAAACATCAGTGCATCCAGCGTAATGCCGTATTTACGTGCTATTTTTTGCAGCATGCTTACCGAGATGTCATATTCCCCCGATTCCGCCAAGCGGTAATCTTTAACAGGGATGTTACATTCGCGGGCAATATCTTCAGTTGTGAGTTCCAATACTTCGCGAAGTCCATAGAGACGTTCTGCTATTTGTTTTATTTGTTCATCCATATTGGTTGATTAATAATAATTTTAGGATTAAAAGTTCCGTCTACAAGTCGATGTTTTTATATTCCTTTTTGCATTTGCCGTTGCAAACAAACAACGGTTTCTCGGGCTATGCAAAAAAAAGGGGTTAAGAGGTAGTAATCGGGATAAAAAGACAAACTGTGGGGTGAAAAAACAATATACGGGGTAAAATTCGACCAATTTTATTGACCATATATTAACCTTTAGTGTGTGCTTTCATGGATATTTAAGATCGGATTACTCTATTTTGATGCTTTCATAGCTTTGATCACTGCCGAAGAAAATCCGGAATGTTCCAGTTCGTTTATTCCTTTAATGGTGATTCCGCCGGGGGTACAGACTTTGTCTATTTCCACACTGGGATGGGTATCATTATTCAGAATCAACTCAGCTGCTCCTTTTACGGATTGGGCTACCATTTTCATTCCTTCTTTGGGATATATTCCCATTTCAACGCCGGCTTGCATAGCTGCCTGAATATATTTCAAAACATAGGCAATGCCGCAGGATGTTAATGCGGTGCCTGCCGCCAGTTTCTCTTCGGGGATAAGTAGGGCAAGTCCCATTTCGTTGAAGATATCCAGCATCAGTTGCTCCTGTACCGGCGTAGCATTATGACTGGAAATAAGAGTCATACTTGCCAACTGACTGATGGCTGTGTTCGGAATAAGTCGGAAGAGGGTCATATCCGGTTCGTTTAAGTTACGGGACAATTCCTCGAAAGTAATGCCTGCTGCAACGGATGCGATGATTTGTTCCTTTTTCAGTTCCAGCCCGCTAATAACACTTTTGATCAACCAGGGTTTCACGGCAAGAATGACAATATCCGCGTCTTTTGCTATCTCCCGATTGTTTGTACCGGTGTGCATAGCCGGAAACTCATCCTGCAACGCTTTTAGTTTTTGTCCCGAAGGGTTGGAAACCTTGATGTCGGTGGCGGAGATTATACTCCCTTTTGCTAATCCGCGGGCAATGGAACCACCCATGTTTCCCGCTCCGATAATGGCTATTTTCATTTTATTGATGCTGATAATCTATCAAATATCGAAACTTTATAACTTATAAAACTCGCTTGAACCGTTCAAGGAAGAGTTCCGCTTCTTCGATGCTGAGGCAGAGAGGAGGTAGCAGGCGGATGACATTCGTACCGCTGGCACCCGTAAATACGTGCTGCTCTTTTAATAAACGATTTCGTATTTCTTTTACGGGTTGCTCAAACTCCAGACCTATCATTAGCCCTCGTCCACGTACTTCCTTGATCTGAGGAATTTTCTTTAGCTCGGACAGCAAGTAGTCGCCTACCTTTGCGGCGTTTTCCACCAGTTTTTCTTCCTCCAGTACATCAAGTACAGCCAGTGCGGCGCTACAGGCGAGATGATTGCCTCCGAAAGTTGTGCCAAGTTGACCATATACCGGCGTAAACATCGGACTGATAATGACACCTGCCATTGGGAAGCCGTTGCCTATTCCTTTGGCTACAGTAATGATATCGGCCTTAATGCCGTTATATTGGTGGGCAAAGAATTTTCCGCTTCGTCCGTAACCGCTCTGTATTTCATCCAGAATCAGTACGGTGTTATGCTCTGTGCAGACTTTTCTCAAAGTTTGCATAAACTCGTCCGTAGGTAGCTGAATGCCGCCGACACCCTGGATACCTTCAATGATAACTGCGCAAACATCACCCTTCTCCAATTCCGCTTGCATGGCGGGTATATCGTTTAAAGGCAAATAGCTGACGTGTCTGTTGTTGTTGATAGGAGCTATGATTTTAGGATTATCCGTCGCTTCCACAGCTAGCGAAGTCCGGCCGTGAAAAGATTTCCCAAAGGAGACAATCCGGGTGCGCCCGTTATAGAATGAAGATAATTTCAACGCATTTTCATTAGCTTCGGCGCCACTGTTAATCAGAAACAGTGAGTAGTCATCGTAACCGCAAGCTTTGCCAAGGCGTTCCGCCACCTGTTGCTGTAATTTATTAATGACCGAGTTGGAGTAGAATCCAAGTGTTGCCACTTGTTTACTGACCATCTCCACATAGTGGGGATGAGCGTGACCGATGGAAATAACGGCATGTCCGCCATAGAGATCGAGATACTCCGTTCCGTTCTCGTCCCAGACGTGGCAACCTTTTCCTTTGACAATATTAATGTCAAACAGGGGATATACATCAAATAGTTTCATAATTTTTTGTCGTTGTTGTTGTCAGAATGCAGAGGGTTTTAAACGTAATCCTACTGTTTCTTCCAGGTTAAACATCAGGTTCATGTTGTGAACAGCCTGACCGCTGGCTCCTTTCAGCAGATTGTCAATACAGGAAATGATCAACAGTTTGTCGCCGTGCTTCTCAAGATGCAACAAACATTTATTGGTGTTCACTACCTGTTTTAAGTCAATATTCTTATCAACGATGTGTACAAAAGAATCTTCTTCATAGTACTCGTCGTATATGCGTTTGATTTCGTCCAGTGCAACTTTGGTTTTTATCACAATCGTTGCAAATATACCTCTCGGAAAGTTGCCGCGGTATGGGATAAAGTCAATATCTGCGTCAAAGCTACTTTGCAGTTGTTTTAGTGACTGTTTTATTTCCGGTACATGCTGATGCTCAAAGGCTTTGTACACACTTAAGTTGTTATCTCGCCAGCTGAAATGGCTCGTTGCTCCCGGTTTCACTCCCGCGCCTGTACTACCGGTAATAGCATTTACCATAATATCACTATTCAGCATAAGATGTTTGGCGAGGGGCAATAATCCCAGTTGAATACAAGTGGCAAAACAACCGGGGTTGGCAACATGTTTGGCTGCACATGTAGCGCGACGGTTCAATTCCGGCAAACCGTATACGAAATCATGATCTTCACGTTCAATGCGATAATCCATAGATAAATCAATGATTTTCAATCTTTCAGGTATATTGTGACTCTCCAGAAATTTTTTCGTATCGCCATGGGCAGTGCAGAAAAAGAGTACGTCTATTTCGTCCAACGGTAGCTCATTGGTGAAGACCAAGTCTGTCTCACCATACAACCCTTCGTGTACGTCCGTAATTTTGTTACCTGCGTTGCTGCTACTGTTGACAAACGCAATTTCCGTGTCGGGGTGGTTTATCAGCAGACGAATCAATTCGCCCGCCGTATATCCGGCTCCTCCGATAATTCCAGCTTTAATCATATTACTTAAATTTTTGTTTGGGAACAATAAGCCACATTATCAAGTATATCGGTACTCCCGCAAATGCAGTAAAGAATGTCAAGATGGCATAGCCTATACGTACCAGAGATGAGTCGAGTCCGAAGTATTCGGCCAGTCCTCCACAAATGCCGGCCAGCATTTTGTTGCTGGAAGAGCGTGTAAGTTTCTTGTTCATGATATTTTTAAATAATTGTACCCAAACAGATAAATCTAAATCTCTTCGTCTTTATGGTTATTATAATAAACCCTTAAAGGAGTGGAGAGCACTTTGATAAAGCCTTTGGCATCTTCTGCAGTCCAGCCTTTTTGCATCTCACCGTATTCTCCGAATTTGGTTTTCACCAGGTCGTCTTCCGATTCCACACCTACGGTAGAGAACGAAAGCGGACGAAGTTCGAGGATTGCAGTACCATTGACGTTGCGCTGGCTCTCTTGCAACATGGCCTCAATATCCCGCATTACCGGTTCCAGGTATTGGCTTTCATGCAGAAACATGCCATACCAGTTGGCTACCTGGTCTTTCCAGTATTGTTGCCACTTGCTGAGCGTATATTTTTCGAGGAAGCGATGAGCGCCGATAATTAGCATGGGAGCTGCAGCTTCGAAACCCACACGACCTTTAATACCAATAATGGTATCACCAACGTGCATATCGCGACCAATGCCGTATGCTGCACCGATTTCCTCTACTTTCTGAATGGCCATGATCTTGTCTTCAAACACTTCACCGTTTACAGCATGGAGTTCACCTTTTTTGAATTCGAGGCGCAGTTGTTCGCTACCCTCTTTGATAGCATGCTTTAAGTATGCGCTTTCGGGAAGACCCTGGGCCGAATCCAGAATTTCACCACCGCAAATAGATGTTCCCCATAACCCTACATTGTAGGAGTATTTCAGTTTGGCAAAATCTGCACTAAACCCATGTTTGTTCAGATAGTCAATCTCTTCCTGGCGAGTTAAAGCCATGTCGCGGGTCAGCGTGATGATTTCCACTCCCGGAGCCAATACAAGGAAAGTCATGTCGAAACGGATCTGGTCGTTACCTGCTCCCGTAGAACCGTGAGCAATGGCATCCGCACCGATTTCATTAGCATAACGTGCAATGGCGAGCGCCTGGAAAATGCGTTCGGAACTTACGGATATAGGATATGTACCGTTGCGCAGTACATTACCGAACACCATATACTTCAGACTTTTTTCGTAATATTCCTGTGTGACGTCTATTGTCACATATTTCACAGCCCCCAGTTTATAAGCATTTTCTTCGTTTGTTTTTAGCTGTTCGGCACTGAATCCACCTGTATTGGCACAAGCCGCATATACTTCGTATCCTTTTTCTTTAGCCAGATACATTACGGTGAATGAGGTATCCAATCCGCCGCTAAATGCCACTACTACTTTCTTCTTCATAATACTGTTATATTTTTATTCTTCATATTCGTTAATTCTTCCCCTTCTTTGTAGGAAAAAGGCTACTTTCGCTATATTTTATCTTCCTTATGTTTACTGGGATCGTAAAGCATGGCGGTACAGATACAGTACTTGCGATTTTTCGCCATTAAAATATCGTGGTTGGTACACCCTTCACAGCCTTTCCAGAATGCGTCGTCGTCTGTCAGTTCATTGAATGTGACGGGCACATATCCCAATTCGGTATTCATTTTCATGACGGCGGCACCGCTGGTAAGGCTGAATATTTTAGCGTTTGGCCATCGCAGGCGTGCCAGCCGGAATGATGCTTGTTTAATACGCTTAGCCAGTCCGGCACCTCGGAAGTCCGGATGTACAATTAACCCTGAGGTGGCTACGTATTGCTTGTTTCCCCAACTTTCTATGTAAGTAAAACCGGCAAACTTATCTCCGCACAAGGCAATAATTGCTTTACCCTCCTTCATCTTTGTAGCAACATATTCGTGGGTCCGTTCCGCAATACCTGTCCCGCGGACTTTAGCCGCTTCACGGATTGTATTCAAAATTTCATCCACATAAATTTCATGTGAGGCGTCTGCAACCATCACATCTATCTCTTTCTCATCCATCTCTTATTCTTCAGTTCAGATTAAAACTATGTATATGTTAGTGTAAATTCGGAATGATTTGCGACAGAAAATCATGCACTTCATCATGGGAGGCAGCTTCGTGAAGTACCAACATAATGGTGTCATCGCCGGCTATCGTTCCTAAGATTGCGGGACATTCGCGATTATCAATATCGTATGCCATGCTACTGGCATAGCCTGTGCGTGTGCGGATGACTGCAATGTTGCCTGAGAATTGCAAAGAAATAAATCCGCTGGTCATCAGCATTTCACTTGCACTCTCCTCTGTAGAACGTTTATACATTATGTTATTGGGCAGCACATAGATATATTTGCCATTTATATTTGCTGCTTTGGCCACTTTCAGTTGTTTCAAGTCGCGTGATAAAGTGGCTTGTGTCAGTTCAAAACCTTCTTTTTCCAAAGCTTGCAGTAATTCATCTTGTGAACTGACTTCTTTGCTCGAAATAATCATTTTGATGGCATCTAACCGATTGGCTTTCTTTTTCATTTTTGCATAATTATTCTAATGATTTGGCAAAAATAGGGATTAAATTGGAAAGAATATGCATAAATAGGCGAAATTTTATACCTTTTTATACAATAAAGATTCGAAACTGTTCAAATCAATTAAACTATTCATTCACCCCCCTGCGGGGAGAGGCTTCAAAGGAGGTGTAAAACTAAGGAAATGAAAAAATCAACCTGAGATCTATCCTTAAAGTGGTTATAGTAGTGGGATCGGCAGTAACCGTGCACTGGGAGTCAGCGCAATGACACTGTTATATGTCTGGCAAGAAAGTGGTTTTTAAAAGGACTAGCCATTTAAATATGGGCAATCCCTTTTGTTTGTAAGGCTACGGTATGTCATGTCGATGAGTTATCATAAAACAGCCAATCGTTTTGTTATCGATAGTATGATTTTCTTTATTGTATCTGCTAGTATTAAAATTTCATGAAAAATGGGACTAGAATTGTTTAGGAATTGCTATAAAATGTCTTTGAGTGTATTTTACCTTAATCTGCAATATATTATTTGCAGAAAATATATTATGTAAAATGATATAATGTACTTGTCAAAAATGGAGAAGATAAAATGAAATATAATCAGTATAAGCATATTCCAATGGTTAAATAATGTAATTTTGATATATTTTGTTTAATATTATTTTTGGTATTAAAATATAATATTTTTATTTGTAAGTAATAACGGGTAATCAGAAAGGTACTATTTTAGAGAATAATACCTTTCTATTGATAAGAATCTATAAAAATAAGTTGTATGAAAAGGTTGGTATTTGTTCTATTTTATATATTATGTGTAATTACTTCTTTATCGGCTCAAGTTTCTAATAATTTTAGAATAAAAGGCTTGTATCTTAACAAGAAAGATGGGGAAGTTTCATTGATATATTATGAGGATAATATTGCTGTAAATCTTAAGGCACCTTTGAAGGATGGAAAATTTGTATTTGAAGGGTATGTTGCAGAGCCGACACTCGCTTACATAGAAGGACAACGTTTTTGGATTGAACCTAATAGCATTGAACTTACTTTGGATGCAAATAGAAAAAAGATTATTTCAGTTAAGGGTTCAAAAAATCAAAAGATACAAGATTTGGAAGATGAAATGATGGCAAAGGCTGAAACAAATCAACAAGAAGTCAAGATTAGGAAGCAAATAATAGCCCAGTATCCCGATTCGTATGTAGCGGGAGGTACGCTTTTTATGCTTGTAGGAAATCAGTTGTGTTCTGTTGAAGAGTCTGATTCTTTGTTTAATACTCTTTCTCCTGTTTTTCAGAAGTCATCTTCTGGAAGATTGATAGAGAATTTTATTGTACGACAAAAAAATATGATTCCCGGGCAAAGGGCTCCTTATTGGGAAGCAAAGGAGGAATCTCCATATTGGTCGGAAAAAAATATAGAAAAAATATCTTTATCCGATTTCAAAGGAAAAGTTTTATTGATGGATGCATGGGCTTCTTGGTGTATTCCATGTCGTGAAGCTTTTAAAAGGATGAAGCCATTTTACGAACAATATCATGATCAGGGATTCGAAATTGTAGGCATTAATGTAGATTTGAGAAGACTTGCTGAATGGCAGAAAGCAATAAAAGAAGATAGCATTGAAAGTTGGCATCATGTAAAAATTGCTACTGATCTTCGTTCTGCGACTCCTTTTTCTTATAAGCCTAACGATATTTATGGCAATTATTACATCCAGGCAGTACCTGTCCGAATTTTGATCGATAAAAAAGGTGTCATTAGAGGGCATTGGGTCGGATTTAATGAAAGCAAGGAAGATGCTATTTATAAATTAATATTGGAATTGTTGGCTGAGAAGGAATGATCGGTATTAGTTGTATATAGTGGATTTACTTACCCGATGAGGTTTTACTTAGATAGTTATTAGGGCAAAACGGATAAGAGAACAGCCAAAAAAAAGAGCATCATAGTAGAATATACTTTTTATATTTGCAACCTTATAATTGTTATGTTGTTAAAACGTAGATGTTTAGCTTGTTAAACCCATAAACTATTTAAGGCACATGAAAATAAAAAATGTTCTATTTCTTGTCTTTTTTATAAGCTTACTCCCTTTTTCTGTAGGAGCAAAAGTGACATTACCTGCTATCTTTTCAGATAATCTGGTACTGCAACAAAACACAAATGTAAATGTATGGGGAAAAGCTGCTCCCGGTGAACGTGTAGCGGTTAAAGCTTCGTGGGCGGATAAGGTTATTACTACAAAAGCCACTGCTAATGGTAAATGGAACCTTAAGCTGAAGACTCCGGTTGCAGTGAAGGGACAAACTATAACAGTTACGGGCGAAAACTCTATCACGATAAAGAATGTATTGATAGGTGAAGTGTGGTTGTGTACCGGACAAAGTAATATGGAATATCCTGTAGCCCGGCATGCAGACAAAAAATGGATGACGGGAATGCTCAATGGTGAAAAGGAGATGGAAGATGGCGATTATCCTGATATCAGACTATTTAAAGTGGAGCATCAACTGGCTAACGATGCAGAAGCTGATGATTGCAAAGGAGAATGGCTGGTCTGCAATCAGAAGAATCTTTACGACTTCTCCGCCGTGGGATTTATCTTCGGACGGAAATTACACAAAGAATTACATGTACCTGTCGGGCTTATCCAGTCGACTTGGGGAGGAACCCATGCCGAATCATGGACTAAGATGTCTGTAATGAAAAACAATCCTTTGTATGCAGACGTACTTAAAGATTTTGCTGTAGATAAGGTAAAGCAAGAAAAAGATAAATGCAAAGTTCCTGCTACGCTTTGGAACGGAATGATACATCCCATTTTAGGATATACGGTGAAAGGTAATATCTGGTATCAAGGCGAATCGAACTCTATTCGTTTTGAAAAATATCAGCAGGTCTTTACGAATCTGATTAATAGCTGGCGTAAAGAATGGCATCAACCTGAGTTGCCTTTTTACTTTGTACAGATAGCTCCGCATTACCAACAGCCTGCGGGCATACGCGAAGCTCAGTTAAAAACCTGGCAGAGCGGGTTGAAAAATGTAGGGATGGCTGTGGTAACCGATGCAGCCGATTCATTGGATATTCATCCACGCAATAAACGGGTTACGGGTGAACGTTTGGCTGCTTGGGCTCTTGCTAAACAATATGGAAAGAATGTGGCGTATTCCGGTCCGCTTTTTAAAAGTATGAAAGTGGAAGGTAATAAAGCGATCTTGAATTTTGAATATGCCGAGAGTGGCCTTATGACACCGAATAATGAGCCGGTTGTTGGGTTTATCGTTGCAGGTGCCGATCAACAATTTTATCCGGCTACTGCTGTGATTAAAGGGAGCAAACTGGAAGTTTCTGCTCCTCAGGTTCAGGTGCCTGTTGCTGTCCGTTATGGTTATTGCAATTTCTTTCGTGTAAATCTATATAATAAGGATGGTTTTCCTGCTGTTCCTTTCAGAAGTGACGCTTGGACTAATGTGTCTTATGCTCGTTGGTTTGCCAATTCTGAAATGTATCGTTTCCCAAAAGCTTATCAGTTGGATCATGGCAAGCGCTTGTTTTTTGGTTATCCTCAAGGAGTAGGCTGTTCTGCAATGCTTCAGATGTGGAAAAAAACAGGAGACCATAAATATTATAACTATGTGGAAGAATGGGCCGATTCCTTGATTAACGACAAAGGGGAGATTTATCTATATGACTTGGCCTCTTATAATCTAGATTTTGTTAATCCCGGTAAGGTATTATTCGATCTTTACCGTGAAACCAAAAATGAAAAATATAAGTTGGCAATGGACTGCTTAATTAGGCAGATGAAAAACCAGCCTCGCACTTTAGAAGGAGGATATTGGCATAAATTGATTTATCAACATCAGATTTGGTTGGATGGTCTGTATATGGCTTCTCCTTTCCTTGCTCAATATGGTGCGGAATTCAATAAGCCGGAGTGGATTGATGAAGCTGTAAAACAATTCAGCATTTGTCAGAAGCATACTTATGACGCTAAGACCGGACTGTATTATCACGCTTGGGATGAGAGTAAAAGCGAACGGTGGGCTGATCCCCAAACCGGTCTTTCTCCTAATTTTTGGGGAAGAAGTGTGGGATGGTGGTTTATGGCGATGGTTGATGCGCTCGATTATATCCCCGAGTCACATCCCGGGCATGCCAAGTTAGTGGGTTGGATACAGGATTTGGCAAAAGTATTGCCAGGGTACCAAGATAAAGATGGTTTATGGTATCAGGTACTTGATCAACCCAAGCGAAAAGGTAACTTTCCGGAAGCTTCTGTGACTACACAATTTATGTATGCCTATGCTAAGGCTGTGAATAAAGGTTATATCGAACCCAAGTATCGTGAAATAGCAGAGAAAGCCTTTAATGGCTTGAGAAATAAATTGCTTGTTGAAAAACAAGATGGCATGTTGACTTTGACCCGCTGTTGCCAAGTTGGCGGACTGGGTGGTACTCCTTATCGAGATGGTAGTTTTGAGTACTATATTGGTGAGAAGATGAGAGATAATGATGCCAAAGCTACCGGACCTTTTATCATGGGTTGTCTGGAACTGGGAAAATAATGAGTCTCTGTAATCTGCGTTGAGATCTTTCAACTATTAATAAATATCGTCAGTATGAAAAGAATATTAGGTTCCATTTTGGTATGCTTATGTGTGGGGGCACTTTCTGCACAAAGTATTTCATGGCCTGAAATTACCATAAACAGTAAACCGTCGGCACGTTGGTGGTGGATGGGTAATGCTGTGGATAAAGAAAATCTAAGTCGTAATCTTGACGCTTACGCCAAAGCAGGGATGGGGACAATGGAGATAACTCCCATATATGGTGTGAATGGGAATGATGCCAATGAGATATCTTTTCTTTCGGACGGATGGATGAATATGCTTAGACATACCGAGAATGAGGCAAAACGGCTAGGCATGCAGATAGATATGAATACCGGCACCGGATGGCCTTTTGGAGGGCCTGAGGTTGGTATAGCCGATGCTGCATGTAAATTGTTTGTGACTGAATATAAAATTTCGGGTGGACAGGTGTTAGACTCAAAAATAGAGCCCCAAGATGAAAAGCAACGTCCTTATGCGAAATTAAGCAAACTGATGGCCTTTAATCTTTATTCTGTAGGAAGAGAAGAAGGGACTACAAAATGCTATGATTTGACGGCGAAAGTCAAAGGCGGGCAGCTCCATTGGAAAGCTCCTAAAGGGGAATGGAGGTTGATTGCTGCTTTTTGTGGAAAAACACTTCAGAAGGTGAAGCGTGCTGCACCGGGTGGTGAGGGGTATGTGATGAATCATTTTTCCGGTCGAGCTGTGAAAAACTATCTTGGACGGTTTGAGAGGGCTTTTTCCGGAGAGTTTGGTCAGGGAAAAATAGGCGAAACTACGCCTTATCCACATAATTTTTTCAATGATTCTTACGAGGTGTACGGAGCTGACTGGACAGATGACCTGTTTGAACAATTTGCACGTCGCAGGGGCTATAAACTGGAGGAACATCTACCGGAATTCCTTTCGGCCAAGCGTACAGATACTACATGCCGAATCGTTTCCGATTACAGGGAAACATTGGCTGAATTGTTACAGGAGAATTTTACCCGTCAATGGACGGATTGGGCTCATAAACACGGTACGGTGACCCGTAATCAAGCTCATGGATCTCCCGGTAATCTGATCGATATTTATGCAACGGTAGATATCCCGGAGTGTGAGGGATTTGGATTGTCTGATTTTGGCATAGCGGGTTTGCGAAAAGATTCGCTGACACGTCCGAATGATTCGGATTTCTCTATGCTTAAATATGCTTCTTCTGCTGCTCATATCGCGGGGAAACCCTTTACGAGCTCAGAAACATTTACTTGGTTGACGGAACATTTCCGTACTTCCTTGTCTCAGTGTAAACCCGATATGGATTTGATGTTTGTATCCGGGGTTAATCACATGTATTTTCATGGTACGGCTTATTCTCCATCCGAAGCTGCATGGCCGGGATGGAAGTTTTATGCGGCTATTGATATGAGTCCTACGAATAGCATTTGGAGAGATGCTCCCGCATTCTTTAAATACATAACCCGTTGCCAGTCATTCTTACAATTGGGTAAGCCGGATAATGACTTTTTGCTTTATTTGCCGGTATATGATATGTGGCAAGAGCAAAGCGGGCGTTTGCTGCTCTTTGATATTCATAAAATGGATAAGCGCGCACCTCGTTTTATCGATGCAGTGCACCGTATTTATGATGCCGGATATGACATGGATTATATTTCCGATAATTTTATAAGGACAGTTACTTGTAAAGATGGTAGGATAGTGACTTTAGGTGGCGCTTCTTATAAAGCCCTAATCATTCCCGGAGCAAGATTAATGCCTTCTGATGTTATTCAGAAGTTGTGCATGTTGGCAGATCAAGGTGCTACGATTGTCTTTCTAGATCAATATCCCGAGGATGTGCCCGGATATATGAATTTGGAGAAAAGGCGTTTTGTCTTTAAGAAAGCTTTGGTTCAGTTAAAGGCAAATGTTCACGGAGGGCATGTTCTGTTTGGAACGGATTACATGAAAACTCTGGCTGCTACATCGGTTGTGCCGGAAGTGATGAAAAAAACTTATGGCTTGAGTTATATTCGTCGGTCTAACGATACGGGATATCATTATTTTATTTCCGCATTGAAAGGTGAGGAAACGAAAGGCTGGATTCCGTTGGGTGTAGATGCACGTTCCGCCATGTTCTTCAATCCGTTGGATGGAACATCCGGAAAAGCCAGACTACGCAAAAACAAGGGTCGTACGGAAGTTTATTTGAAATTATGTTCGGGAGAATCCATTATTTTAAAAACGTTTACTACGATTGACGTGAATGCGCCGGAATACCGTTTTTGGGAACCATTTGCGTCTCTGGATTCTTCGACGCAAAAAGTTGTCGGAGAGTCAATCGGAACAATTGAGCTTAATAAGAAGTGGGGTATTCATTTTATCAATGCAACTCCAAGTGTTTCTGCTGTTCCCGACAGTACCTATCTAGGTTCCTGGACTAATTTGCCTGCCCATAATGTGAAAAATACCATGGCTACAGCTTCCTATATCACTACCTTTGAGGTGAATAAACCCACGGAAGCGGAAGAGTGGATGCTTGATCTTGGAGATGTTCGTGAAAGTGCGCGTGTTCGCGTCAATGGAACAGATGTTGGTGTCTTGTTTTCTGTCCCCTTCCGCGCTTTTATTGGAAAATACTTGCATCAGGGAATTAATACTTTGGAGATAGAAGTTACCAACTTACCGGCCAACCGGATTGCCGATATGGATAGGAAAGGTGTCCAGTGGAGGATTTTCAAGGATGCCAATATTGTAAACATCCATTATAACAAAGAAAATTATGGAAGTTGGGAGCCTGTACCAAGCGGATTGTTAGGACCGGTAAGGGTTATACCAATGGAATAAGAGAAGCATGCGAGCTTTTTGTGTAATTTTTGATTTGAGATATAAATTGAAACTTAGGCTGACAGTTTATTATGATATAATAAATTGTAGTAGTTCTTCATTGATACTACCGATATTCTTATGGCTATCTTTTATCTGGAGATAGTATCATATTTTGTTAAAAGTAACATACTATATTTTATAAATTATTAAATTTGTTTTCTTTCTATGATTGATCTTTATAGAAAGAAAAGTATGCCTTTTATTAAAATTGCTAATTGCTAGAAAAAACACATTTGTAACCAGATATGATTATTGAAGAACAGATTATCAAGACATTATTGTGTTTATTATTTAGACAATTTGCATGTTTCATAACTTTCCGTAACTTTGTTTAATTGAAATTGTTGAACAATGCCTATTTATATAAAAAAGCTTTTTATAGCTGTATTAATATTAGGTTTTCCATTTTTGGGAACTTATTCGAATCATAGAGTCGATTCTCTATTAAAAGTATTGGATCGCACTGTTAGCAGACGCGCTATGTATGAAATGAAAAAAAAGTCTGACATCAGTGAATTAAAGCAGGAAAAAAGTAAACTTCAAGACATAACAAGCATATATTATACCAACAATAGGATAATTTCCCAGTACGAATCATTTGTTTGTGATTCGGCTGAATCCTATATTCATGAAAATATTCGGATTGCTAAACAGCTGAATAAAAATGATCTTTTGAATGAGAGCGAGATTGAACTGGCTTTCGTATACTCCTTATCGGGCCTGTTTGTGCAAGCTTATGAAATCTTGACATCAATTGAATATGACAGACTTCCGGTCTTTTTAAAAGTAAAATATTGTTGGACTTATATAAGATATTACGAGAATCTGATAAAGTATACCGCGGATGTAAAATATGACCATCAATATAATAAGGAGATAGTTTTTTTTAGAGATGAAGTAATAAGTTTGCTGAATAAAGAATCCGACGAATACCTTAAAGAAAAGGCTTTTAAATTGCAGGAAACCGGTAATTATAATGAAGCCCTTAAAATACTTCTCTCTTCATTCCGGAATAAGGAACGAGAGACACATGCATATGCGATGGCGGCAATGAGCCTGGCAAAAGTTTATGCCCTGGTAGGAAACAAGGAAGAAGAAAACTACTATATGATATTAGCCGCCATAACCGATACCCAATTGGCAGTTAAGGAGAATGAGGCTCTTTTATCATTGGCTACCAATCTGTATAAAGATGGTTATACAGATCGGGCACATAATTATATTAAAACTGCTTTGGAAGATGCGAATTTTTTTAATTCCCGTTTTAAGAATAGTGTAATTGCACGGGTACAACCGATTATTGAAAATACTTATCTGTTAAAAATAGAGCGTCAGAAGCAGAATCTTCGACTATATGCCGTAATTATTACTATAGGGGTTCTAGCGCTGATCATTGCATTATATTTCAATTACAATCAAAAGAGGACCATATTAGAAACCAGGGAAAAACTTTTGCAGAAGAATGAAGAGCTGGTAGATTTGAATAAACGGCTGGACGAATCAAATATAACAAAGGAGAAATACATTGGATATTTCATTAATCAAAGCTCCGTTAATATTGATAAATTACAGCGATTTAAAAAAGATGTATATCTTAAAATAAAGGCGGGGCTGACAAACGAATTGTATAAATTGTCTTCTTCTACATTTGAAATGGAAACAGAAGGGGTTTATACCAGTTTCGATAATGCTTTTTTAGAACTGTATCCTGATTTCATAGATAAATTCAATTTACTGCTAAAGCCCGACAAACGATTCCAATTACCCAAGAATCAGCTTAATGCTGAATTACGAATTTTTGCATTGATTCGTTTAGGTATTACAGATGTATCCCAAATAGCCTTGCAACTTCGTCTTTCCACTCAAACAATCTATAATTATAAAAGTAAAATAAAAAAGAATTCTATAATAGAGGGTGATTTGTTTGAAGAAGAGGTGAAAAAAATCGGTTCGCTATACTAAGTTATCTATACATCATTTACCAACTTATCTAATATCTATCTTTTAACTATATGATTAACAGCTGTTTGTTAATCTAGTCATCTACTTTGCCATTTACCACGAGTATCATTCCCGCATTTTAGAAACTACATTTGTGATACAGTTTTTTAAGCCATTAATCTAATTACTTAATTGAAATATCACATGAAACTCAGTTACTCTATTATCTCTTTGTACCTTAGTCTATGGACAAAAAGTCTATTTCGTAGATGCGTAGATGAATACCACGGGGCATATATGATCATTATTCTGTTGAATGGAGAACTAATTCATATAAATCATAACAATAATCTTTTCAATATATATAAAACTAGCTAAATGGAGAAGAGTAAAATGAATGTTATTCCAATTTTTCCGACATAGCCTTGGTATATTGGAAATATATTTAAGAAGCACTTCAAATAGAGAATGGGCAAGCAAGTTTAAGTGGAAACTAATAGAAAAAGAAAAAAATAGCTGTAAAGTTAACTTATAAATACGGATAACCTTTTTAATTAAAAATTATGTACTAATATGAAAGAAAAACAGAAAACGACTGCGTTTGGAGTAGTATCCAAAATTCGAAAACTAATGTTCTTATCAATATTGTTATTTGTTAGCAGTATTCAAGTAAACGCTTCTACCAACATCACATTTCAAAGAGCTCAAAGAACCATATCCGGTGTGGTAACAGATGAAAGCGGGGAGCCTATTATTGGGGTGACCGTTATGGTGAAAGGTATGAATGTAGGCACCACAACCAATATTGACGGTAAATTTTCATTCGAGATACCGGCAGATGCACGAACGTTGCAATTATCGTATCTGGGGATGAAGATCTTGGAAGTAGCTATAAGCGAAAAATCACAGTATAATGTAACTATGCATACGGATACAGTACTGTTAGACGATGTGGTTGTTATTGGATATGGAACCCGATCTAAAAAGGATATGTCCATATCAGTGAGTTCAGTGAAGGGAGATGAACTGAATGACAGGCCATCAGCCTTTAATATTATGCAAAGCGTAGCCGGAAAAGTAGCCGGTGTATCAAACGTTTCCATGTCTGGTCGGCCAGGTGGATCGTCATCACTGCGTGTTCGCGGTATGGGATCCATAAATGCAGGTAAAGACCCTATCTATGTGCTGGATGGTGTAATTGGGGTAGACCCTGATATCATAAACGCTGCCAACGTTGAGTCTATTGATATCCTTAAAGATGCTGCTGCAACAGCTATGTATGGTGCGCAGGGATCAAATGGGGTTGTACTGATAACAACTAAGAAAGGTAAAAAAGGCACAGGCACCGTTACTTACGATGGTAAGATGGGATTTGGCTTTATGGGCCGCAAACTCGATATGTTGAATGCAGATGAATATATGGAAGTTCAACGGCGTGCCTACGCCTACAGCGGACAAACTATGCCTCATCTTACGAGCCCTGATGAGAAACTGTTCTATTATGCCAAAGACGCTTCCGGTAATTTTCAGTACGATGATAATGGTCTGCTGATTGCTTCACCTAAATACAATACCGATTGGCAGAAAGAAGTTACCCAGACTGCAATAACCAACGACCACATTGTGTCTTTTGCATCCGGGGGTGAAGATACAAGTATCTATGCCAGTATCGGATACCAGAATCAGGAAGGATTAATTAAAGAATCCGAATATGAACGCTTCTCCGGAACTGTAAATGTGAACAGCAAAATAAAGGATTGGCTTCGGATTCAGGTTGTTGGAACTGTAGGCCGCCAGAAAGGGAATAACAATGATATGGAAGGTTCCTTCAATCAGGGAGCACTTCGGAATATGATTGAAATGCCACCTATTGTCCCCGTAAAATATGAAGATGGTACTTGGGGGCGTAAGCACGATTATCCCTTTTCGGAAACAGGAGAAAACCCGATCTTGCTGTTACGTGATAGAAAGAATGAATGGAAGTCTAATTTTTCATTGTTTAGTTTGAATGCTACATTAGATATTACAAAAAAGCTAAAATTTACAGCTCAGGGCGACTATCAGATGACTAATAGGAAAGAAATGAGCTATGCTAAAGCAGGACTTTTCGATGTAAGTGAAAATAACGGTGGGTATGCTGATATTAGTAACTCCGATACCCAGAAACTTACCAGTGAAAACTACTTTACTTATACCGATGAATTCTTCGACGGACAACTTAGCTCTAACTTTGTATTAGGAGCAAGCTGGTACTACAACCGTGCAGAAAGTTCCTCTTCGGGTTCAGAACAATACTTTGATGATTCATTCGACTATTACAACCTGTCCGCAGGAACAACATGGCACCAACCTACCTCAGGCATGAATCAGAACACAATGAATTCATACTACTTCAGAATGAACCACAGCTTCAGAGACAGGTATCTGTTGGGAGCTACATTCCGTGTGGATGGTGCTTCAAACTTCGGTATGAATAATAAATATGGGTATTTTCCATCAGTGTCAGCCGGATGGCGTGTTTCAGAAGAAAGCTTCTTCACACCTCTAAAGAATGTTGTGAACCAGGCTAAACTGAGAGCTAGCTACGGTATGGTAGGTAATGCTTCTATTCCTAATTACAGGACTATATCACAATATAGTAACGGCTCAACTGTCTTTAATAATGCACTTACTTCTTATGTGGTGTTGAGCAACCTTGGTAACAAAGACCTGAAATGGGAATCATCGCGTCAGTTCAATATTGGGCTCGACCTTGGTTTCTTCGACAACCGCTTGGAGGTAATTATGGATTATTACCGTAAGTCAACCAAAGACTTATTATTCGAAAAGCAAGTGCCTTTCACAACCGGATACTCCACCACATGGACCAATCTCGGTGAGATAGTAAACAAAGGTTTTGAGACAACAATTACATCACATAATATTCACACCAGAGATTTTATTTGGGTAACAGACCTTGTCTTTTCTACTAATAAACTGAAAGTTGTAGATATAAACGGAGAAACTATCGACACCGGAAATAACACCATAGCCCGCGAAGGCGAGGATTGGGCATCTTATTATGTGTACAAGAGACTAGGCACATGGGGGCTGGCAGAAGTGGAAGAAGCAGCCAAATACGGAAAGAAACCGGGTGATATTAAATACGAAGACGTAAATAAAGACTATAAGATTGATGAAGAAGACCGTCAGATTATGGGGTCTGGTACACCTAAAGGCAACCTTACAATGGTAAATACATTTACATACAAAGGATTTTCGTTGATGGTTGACCTCAACTATGTATATGGCTTCAAGATTATGGGTATCACCAACTCTATGTTAGAAAACAGACCATTGTATAGTAACAATGTTAAATCCATACTTAACGCGTGGACACCCGAAAATCAGAATACAATGATCGCTGCATTGCGTCTGCCATCCGATCCTTACTTTGGAGAAAATGAGAAAGACTCATATATGCTTCATAAAGGAGATTTCCTGAGAATCCGCAACATTTCTCTCTCTTACACTTTTGCTCCTAAAATATTGAAATGGTTAAGGGGAATAAACAACTTGTCATTAGGAGTAACAGCCGAGAATCTGGCGGTATTTACCAAGTATCCGGGATATGATCCTGAAGTGGGGGCATTCAACACAGATACCGGACAGAGTATTGACTTCTACGCTTATCCGCGTCCAACAACACTCACTGCTAATATAAAGATTACTTTCTAAGAACATAATATTAACTGTATGAAAACAAATATAAGCTGGCTTATTGCCTTGGCGGTCATTATTACCTCATGCGATGCTTTTCTTGAAGAGAAGCCAAAGACATTCCTCACGCCCGATTCATATTTCCAGAAGGAAGGACAAGTAGTTGCCGCAGTTAACGGTATTTATACATACCTCGACGATATCTTTGATGGAGATGTAGAACCTGGTTCTCAGACCTTTATCTTTATGGAATACCTGCACGGATACGGCGAACGGTTACGTGGTTCGGGAACACAGGACCTTGCCCAGGCCAACAGTTTGAGTATCGCCGAAAATAACGGATATGTTCAGAAATTATGGGAAACAGCCTATAAAGCTATTGAGAACTGTAACAGCACCATAGAAGGCATTGAGTCTATGGCCGACGGAATTATTACCGAAGACAAAAAGAACCAACTGCTAGGCGAAACTTATTTCCTTCGTGGCTATTTTTATTTCAATCTTGTAAGACTTTACGGACCGGTTCCCCTGAAACTTACAAGCACCAAAGACCTGTCTAATGTAGCTATTGAATTATCATCCATAGAAGATGTATATACTCAGATCGACGCAGATATGACTAAAGCCGGCGAACTGATGGATAAAGCTGACTGGACAAGTGCCGACGGGAGAGTTTCCAAAGGAGCTGTAAAATCCATGCATGCTAAGGTTTACCTTACAATGGCCGGATATCCGTTGCAAAAAGGAGCCGAATATTATAAAAAGGCTTATGATATGGCAAAACAGGTATATGCTAGTGGCAAATTCAAACTGTTTGATACCTATGCAGAACTGAGAACAAGTGAAAATACTGGAGAACTTATCTGGTCAGTACAGAGAGAAGCTGACAATGCAGGCTCACCCGTTCATGGTGATATGCTGCCTTATCCCGCACCGGCAAAAGCAATCTCGGCTAACGCTGCATACGGTGGGGCATTGACTACAACACAGTTGTTCTTTAATACCTACCCCGCAGGAGACAAGCGTACAGAAGAAAGAGCCTTTTATTACACCGAACAAGAAGCGCTTGATGGATCGGGAATGGTTGACCTTGGAAGAGTATATATTTATAAGTACTGGGATCAGGAAGCCGCAGAAACAGGAAAATCGGGAGCCGATTATCCGCTGTTGAGATATGCCGATGTATTGCTGATGATGGCCGAAGCAAAAGCCAATGCCGATGGAGGAACTACAACAGATGCTGATGCAATTGACGCTTACTATGCAGTAAGAAGCAGAGCATTGCCCGGAGAAGCGAAACCAACATCAATAACTGTCGATAAAGTATTGCAGGAACGTTTCTGGGAGATATGCTTTGAAGGACAAACTTGGTACGACATGGTGAGAACACGCAAAGCCCTGCATGCTGTTACAGGCCAGATAGTAAATATGATTGGTTATCAGACACCTAACCATGGAGCTGCATTCACCGAAGCAAATCTTCTGTTGCCATATCCTATCAGAGAAAAACGGCTGAATCCTAATTTAAAAAGGGAATAGTATGAAACTCATAAAGGTAAAGGTATTGTGTATCAGTATTCTAAATGAGATAATTTAAAATAAACAGTTTAAAATGAAGTCTGACTCCAAATATATGGTATTATTAGCATTTTTGATGTGTTTCTTCGTCTCTTGCCATGACGATGATAATAAAAGGAAGAACCCTTTTGAGAACGGAGGTGATGATACTTTCATCAAGATCACCAGTACATCCAATGCTGATACGCTATACCTTTCGTGGGAACTTACCGACCCAAAACTCAGTTTCGATAATTATCGCATTGAGTTAAGCAAGCCCGGTACGGTAAAAACCGTTGGAAAGGATAAGACAGAGTGCTTTTTCACCCATATACCATATAACGAACCCGTATCGGTAACCCTATCATTGATAGAGGATAATGAAGTTATCAACACCAGCTCGACCCAGGTAAAGATCGACGGTCTCGACAAAGTGATAGCCGGAGTTATTATCCCTGACCACGGTAGCGTTACAGGAGGCGATGGTATGTATTCCATCCCTTTACCCGACGGCAGAAGCATCTTCCTGATGGGAGATTCGTATATCGGAACCGTTAGTAATGGGCAACGTCCAACATCCGACCACATGTATCGCAATACATATGTTGTGTACAATAAAGGGGAAGTTAGTCCCATTTACGGGGCAAACAGCAACAAGAATTCTTCCGCAGCCGTCCCTCCCGGTTATCCCGACGAGAAGAAATGGTACTGGCCCGGACACGGATTCGTTAATGGTGATAAGCTGTACATTTTCCAAACCCTGATGTATCAGGGAAGCGATGACATGTGGGGGTTCATGTATGAAACAACCCACATACTGGAGTATAACCTGCCCGGTTTGGAGTTGAACAAGACAACTCCCATACCATTTAGTGGTTCAACAGACATTCATTATGGAATGGCTGCACTTAACGATGGCGACTATAATTATATATATGCGCAAGTGGATGTACGTAATGATGCCGATCCCATCAGCGAAGTACTGGTAGCACGCACCCTTTCGGGCAATCCGTATTCCAATTGGCAATATTACAATGGTTCGGGATGGAGTACGAGTCCATCGGATGCCGTTAAATTGGAAGGCTTGGCAAGTGTACCTGTATCATCACAATTTAATGTTTTCAAACTGCGCAACAAATATGTATTGCTTACGCAGAAGAAGACATTCAACTCCGGTGAAATATACACGTTCGTTGCCAATAGCCCCACCGGTCCTTGGGGAAATAAACAGCTTATCTTTAAAACTTATGAACAAAATACTCCACATTTATTCACTTACAATGCCATGGCCCATCCGCAATTTGAGAAAGATGGTATGATACTGGTGAGCTACAATGTCAACACAGAAATCTATGCCCAACAGTTTAGCGATGTAAGTACCTATCGTCCCCGGTTCTTCTGGGTAGAGATTGATAAAATATTAAACTAAAAAACACATGATGTATGAAAAAATATATATTAATAATTACAGTAGTTTCGGCATTGTTCTCTTTTATGAGTTGCGAGAACGATGACCGGACAAAGATGTCATCCAATTATCCGGCCGATTACGATATAAATTATGTCATCAGGCAAGTCTTACAATACGATGAAGTGAATATCAACGGAATAGATGTTGCAGCCAAATTCCCATTCTTTGCAACGTACAAGTTGACTATACACTATACCGACAGTAAGATTAGTGGAGTAACCTTCAGTAATGGAGAAATACCTTTCTCTGTTTATGATTTTGAAATTCCCGCCGGAAAAATTGATGCTTACCTTGACACGGATGTACTGCCCAATGAGTTACGTGTGACCGGTACTACTCACGTTATCGCTTATTTCCAGAATGGCGAATTCAGCGTTCCTTTTAAGCTGGATTGTCCGTCAGTGAATTACAAATATACATTCAAGAGCGTAGTTAACCAATAAATTAAAATCGTATGAAATTCATGAAAAAATATAAGTATCTACTGTTGCTTCTGGTAATATCATTCCTTGTTGCGACTTGCATGACCATAGAAGATATCATTCACCCTGACAATGCGCAGGTTGACAGTGATATTAATATCGAAGTGAAGATAAAGATCGTTGCCGAAACCGACGGCAACAGTAAACTGGCGTTTGGTATATTGATGCCCAAGGCCTGGAATGTCGCTCAAAACGCTACACTCACACTAACCACGCAAGCAGGTTTCGCAGGTAATGTCGTAACCAATGAGCCTATGGTACTTGCAGGTGCAAATGAAACTAATCCGTCGGATTCAAAACCTTGGGCCTCTTCCTTCCAAAGTCGATTCGGTGTACGCGGCAATACCGGTCCGGTAGAATGGGTTGTATTCAAGTCGGCTACAACATTTCAAATCAATGATCAGATTGATGGTAAGAAAACAGTAACCGGCACTGTAAATATTAAAATCCACACCGGACCACGGGCAGTGAAATTCTTTGCCGGATACACTTTTTGTGGTGCGGATTTTGGATTCAACAGTGAAAAATATCCGGATAAGGATGTTATAGAGCAAAAAATACTGCAAGTGACCGGTGGGAAAGAAGCAATGATGGACTTTACGGCAGATCCTCCAGTATCTTATGTTCCTGCCACTTTCGGCTTTGGCGATATCTTTTCCATCCGCTATAACGAACCGAATTACGTAACCGAAGGTGGTCTTAAGGGTGGTGATGTCTATATGATAGGAAAGGTGATATATATGGAAGACAATGTAGAGAAAGAAAAAACCATAGACGAAACCAGCAGTAAAACTCTTATGGAACCCTTGGGCGATTTGGGGGCTGTAACCTCATTTCAAAAATACATCTATCCAAGAGACTTTTTCGGTTTGCCCAAAGATGCTTCGATAGTGAATATCCAAGTACACTTCACCAATAGCACTAAAAGTGTTGTAATCTGGGATAGTGAAACAGGAGGAGACTTTGTGGTAGAGGAGACTTGTAAATAGTGCTAATGGACAATATATCAACGGCTATTTCATTAAGAGTAACTTAATATATCAAAGGTATATACTTAAGATATAATCTAAGGTGTATATCTTTGTTCTATAAATATTTAGATCATGAAAAAAGGTTTACTATTTATATTATGCTGCTTTATAGAGATCAGTCTTTTATCGGCGTCTTCAATTATTCTCAGAGATTTACGATGTGAGAATTTGATAAATCCCAATGGAATAGATAATGTATCTCCTCATTTCAGCTGGAAAATTCAAAGTGACTTTCCAATGCAACAGCAATGTTATGAAGTGCAAGTCGCATCGGACAGCTTGCAGTTGACAAGGGATAAAGCCGATTTATGGAACTCTACTAAAGTTCGGGAGTCGGCTTCAGTCATGGTCCCTTATAAGGGCAAGGATTTGAAGTCCCGCATGTTATGCTATTGGAGAGTTCGCGTATGGAATGAACAGGGAGAGGTCTCTGCTTGGAGTTCCATCCAACGTTTTGCCATTGGTGTTCTGGAGAATGACAAACTAAAAGGGGAGTATATAGGACTTGCTACAGGTGATGTTCGTGCTCCGTTACTAAGAAAGTCATTCGCTGTTGACCAGCTGGGTACTACTTTTCTGCATGTGAATTCTTTGGGGTATCATGAGGTATATGTCAATGGTCGGAAAGTAGATGACCGGGTATTATCTCCGGCTGTTTCGCAATTAAATAAACGCTCATTGATCGTGACTTATGATGTTACCTCTTATTTACATAAAGGGAAAAATGAGTTGGTCTTGTGGTTAGGACAAGGATGGTATAAAAAAACGACTTTTGGTGCTGAGTATGACGGCCCGGTAGTTAAGGCTGAAATGGATGTGTTGCAGAATGGAAAATGGAGTCCTATTGTGACCACTGATGCCACATGGACAGGACGTGAAAGCGGTTATTCTGATACCGGAACCTGGCAAGCCCTCCGGTTTGGTGGAGAAAGAATAGATGGGCGTCTGCTCCCGGATAATCTTAGAACTGAAGGATTGAATAAATTGAAGTGGGCTCCCGTTGCAATTGTTCCTATTACAGCTCATAAAGTTTCAGCGCAAACCTGTGAACCGAATAGAAAGCAAGAAATATTAACGCCAAAAAGCATTGAGGCTTTGGGCAAAAATACTTGGTTGGTTGATATGGGTAAAGTATTAACCGGATGGTTTGAATTGCATATCCCCCGGCTTGCTGCCGGACACGAAATTACTGTAAGCTACAGTGATTATATGGGAAGAAACGGTCAAATAGAAGAACAAGGTGAGAGTGATATTTATATTGTATCCGGTAAGGACGGAGGTGATGCATTCTGCAATAAATTCAATCATCATGCTTTCCGTTATGTGAAGATAATGAACTTACCTGATAAACCGATGAATAAGCAGATCAAAGCTTATCTTATACACGGTGATTATCAACCGGCTGCTACTTTCAGATGTTCCGATAATGAGTTGAATGCCATACACGACATGATAAAATATACGATAAGTTGCCTTACGTTCAGCGGTTATCAGGTGGATTGTCCTCACTTGGAGCGTTCCGGATATGGAGGTGATGGTAATTCTTCGACCAATGTTTCGCAAACGATGTATGACATGTCGCCTACTTACATGAACTGGTTACAGACATGGCACGACTCAATGCGCGAAGGAGGAAGTCTTCCTCATGTGGGACCGAATCCGGGTGCTGGCGGGGGCGGACCTTATTGGTGTGGTTTTATGGTATTGGCTCCCTGGAGGACGTATGTGAACTATAATGATCCCCGCCTGATTGAACGCTACTATGACACGATGAAAGAATGGATGGGCTATGTGGATAAATATACCGTGGACGGGCTATTGAAACGTTGGCCCGATACTTCCTATCGTGATTGGTATCTGGGTGACTGGCTTGCACCTGCCGGAGTGGATTCCGGTGCGCAATCTTCTATCGATCTGGTTAATAACTGCTTTATCAGTGATTGTTTAGGTGCTTTGCAGAAAATAGCAGTGATTCTTGGAAAGACGGATGATGCCCGGAAGTTTGCTGAACGTAAATCCAAGCTGAATCAATTGATTCACAAGACTTTTTATAATGCGGAGAAAGGTGTTTATGCTACGGGTTCGCAACTGGACATGTCGTATCCCATGTTGGTAGGGGTAGTGCCGGATACCCTATACAGTAAGGTGAAAGAACAATTAATCACTCGTTCTGCAAACCAGTACAAAGGGCATATTGCAGTAGGTTTGGTAGGTGTTCCTATTCTCACAGAGTGGGCTATCCAAAATAAAGAAGTCGACTTTATGTATGCTATGCTGAAACAGCCGGATTATCCGGGGTATTTGCACATGATCAATAACAATGCAACTACCACATGGGAATATTGGAATGGAGAGCGTAGTCGGGTACATAACTGCTACAATGGCATTGGTAATTGGTTCTATCAGGCAGTCGGCGGTATCCGGACGGACGAAACGCAACCGGGTTACCGGCATGTATTTATAGAACCGCAAATTCCCCGGGGAGTAACTTGGGCGCATACCACTAAAGAGTCTCCTTATGGAACTATTATTGTAAACTGGGAATTGAAGGACAACCGTCTGGTTATGCGTATCGTTCTGCCGGTGGGAGTGCGGGCTAGCGTTGCTGTGCCCCAGAACAGCTCCGGTTGTGTTGTAAATGGGAAAGAAGTGAATCCCCGTGGGTCCTATCTGTCATTGGAGACGGGCACTTATGATGTTGAATTTGAGTAATTGGAGTACTTGTGCTCTTCCCTATAGTTGTTTCAACTTTTGCCATCCCTTTGGCAAGACTTTGCCAATATAGTGGCAATGTTGTGCCAATACGGTGGCAAAGTTGTGCCAATGACTTGGCACATGGCCTTTTATATGGATTTATTAATTAAGAAAAAGAATATAGAAATGAAGAAACTTATAATTGTGGCACTTTGTCTACTGGTAGGTATGGGCAAGGTGTATTCCCAACGTATTCCGGTTCTTAAGGATGGGGATAGAGTCGCTTTTGTTGGAAATAGTATCACATGTGGTGGTCATTATCATTCGTATATCTGGCTGTACTATATGACGCGCTTCCCTAACCAACGCATTGATATTTTTAATGAAGGTATTGGCGGTGACGTTGCAAAACAAATATCCCAACGGTTGGACAAGGTCTTTGAACATAAGCCGACTGTGGTTACCCTTACGTTTGGAATGAATGATACGGGTTATATGAATTATACGCTACCCGAAAATGAAAGTATTGGTCGTAAAAATGTGGAGATATCATGCAGTGATTATAAAGTGATAGAAGATGCTTATAAGAAATACCCTAAAGTTCGGAAGATTCTGATTGGCAGTTCACCTTATGACGAAACCTCCCGCTTCAATAAAGTTCCTTTTCCCGGAAAGAATGAGTTGATTCAGGATATTTCCGGCTTTTTGAACGAGAGAGCACAAACTAATGAATGGGGATATGTAGATTTCAACCGTCCGATGACTGAGATCAATATGCGTGAACAGCAGGCTGATTCTACATTCACATTATGTGGTGGCGACCGTGTTCATCCTACGACAGACGGTCATCTGGTAATGGCGTATCTGTTCCTGAAAGCTCAAGGACTGGCTAATAAACCGGTTGCGGATATTGCAATAGATGCTTCTGCCAAAGCTGTGAACCGTTCGGAGAACTGTAAGGTTTCCGGACTGGCTGTTTCTCCGGAGAATATAAGTTTTACCTATCTTGCCAATTCATTGCCTTTTCCGATAGACAGGGAGCATTATAACAATGAGCTGCATACGCAGGCTGATGCATTAAATGTCATACCGTTTATGGATGAGATGAATTACGAAGGATTGGCCGTTAAGGGCTTGTCCGATGGTTATTACTTGCTGAAAATAGGTGGAAAAACAATAGCACGCCTGACAGCCGGCGAATTGAAACGTGGTGTTAATCTGGCTGTTTATGGAAATACGCCTCAGAATGAGCAGGCACAGGAGATACGTCGGTTGAATGAACTGCGTTGGTTCATGGAACGTGAAATGCGTGAATATTATTGGATGGAATATAACCTGATGCGTGATAAAGGGCTATTGTGGGCAAGTAATGAGAAGGCTGTCAGTACGATGTTGGAAAACCGCAAGATTAATCCTTTTGTTAATATGCTGAAAGATTACTGGTTGCGCTTCATGTACAAAAGTGTTCGTGATGCTAACGAAAACGAGCAGCAGGATTTAGTGGAGCGTATTTATAAAATGAATAAGCCAAAGACGTTGAAAGTGGAGCTGGTGAAGCTTTAATAATCTGGTAATAAGTTGTATGAGAGAAAAATTAATAATTCTTGTGATGAGCTTACTGGCCTTCAGTCCGTTGTTGATTGAAGCTCAGCAAGCTTATTTTATTGATGGTTATCATGGCGGTGTCTATGGTCATTATCCTGTAGGGCAGACTTCGTTTATGGTCCAAAAACTGAAACAGTATCCGGATTGGTGTATTAATTTGGAGATAGAACCTGAATCATGGAATGTAGTTAGAGAACGTGATCCTGAAGGGTATATAGCTTTTAAGCAATTGTTTAAAGATCAATCCGTCCGTTCCGGTCGTATTGAGTATGTAAACCCTACTTATGCCCAAAGCTATTTCTTCGGAACTTCGGGAGAAAGTGTTATCCGTCAGTTTCAATATGGAATGCGTCTTCTCAGAAAGCATTTCCCTGAAGCGGTTTTTACGACCTATTCATCCGAGGAGCCTTGTTTTACTAGTTGCCTGCCTACGGTCTTAAAGTCTTTGGGTTTTTCGTATGCTTCAACAAAGAATCCTAATACCATGTGGGGAGGTTATGTGAATGCGCACGGCGGAGAACTGGTGAATTGGGTAGGACCTGACGGAACAAAGATTGTAACAGTACCCCGTTATGCTTGTGAAGATTTGCAACCGGAATCGACCTGGCAATCCATAGCTTGGTTCAATAGTAAGGATTATATTCGTAAATGTTTGGATGCGGGAATCAAGCATCCGGTGGGAATGTGCATTCAGGATGCTGCGTGGAGCCATGGTTGGAATAAGGGACCTTGGTTGGGACAAGATACAACTTCTTATTATCGTCCCACAGCTTATAAAACCTGGCGTAACTATATCCGTAACTATTCGGACGGAAGCGCCGGGGAGGATTGGCATTTCTCACAGGAAGATGTCCTGTGTGCTCTAATGTGGGGGACACAGGTTATGCAACGCTTGACGAGAGAAGTTCGTACGGCAGAGAATCATATTGTCCAGGCGGAAAAGATGGCATCTTATGCCCGGATTTATAAGGGAAAAGAGTGGCCTGCCGATTCATTGGACGAGGCGTGGCGTACACTGATGCTTTCCCAGCATCACGATTGCTGGATTGTGCCCTACAACCGTTTGAACGGCAAGAAAACCTGGGCGGAAACGGTAACCGACTGGACTGGTAGCACGAATCAAAAGAGCAGACAGGTTATAGATGAATCGTTAAAATCTATGGCGGGTCAGGATCCGGGAAATCGGATTCGGGTTTATAATACATTGGCTGTAGAAAGAAATGAATTAGTCTCCATGGAAGTGCCTTCTTCATGGAAAGGCAAAAACTGGGTAGCTATTGATAGTCAGGGAGAGAAATTTCCTACTCAATGGACTACAGAGAATGGAGTAACCAAACTGCTGTTTCGCGCAAAAACTCCTTCTGCCGGTTTTACAACTTATACTTTTCAGGAAACAGGGAAGCGATTGAAAGCAGTTCCCGATATTAACCGGATGCATAATGGTAATTATTGTTTGGAGAATGATTTATATACTTTGATTCTGAATCCGTCGAAAGGGGGAATTATTGAAAGTCTTAAGGCTAAACACTTTCAGGACAGAGAGTTTGTTGACTTTGATAATACTCGGAGCTTTAATGAATTGCGGGGCTTTTTTATAAAAGAAAACTCATTCTTATCCAGTATTAGCCAACCTGCAACCATTCAGGTGCTGGAACAAGGCCCTTTGCTGATAAAAGTAGGTATTAAAGGAAAAATTGGCTCTTATCCTTTTACACAGACTATTCAGTTGGTACAAGGCGAGCCCCGGATTGATATGCATATTAAAATAGACTGGAAAGAGAATATACAGATTGGTGAACCGGGCATTGAATTCAAAGCTGAAGACCCACGAAAATCCTTCTATGATGACCGGTACAAGCTGATGCTTTACTTCCCCACGGAGATGGATTCTTCACAGATTTATAAAGATGCTCCATTCGATGTGTGTAAGAGCCGTTTGGAAGATACATTCTTTAATCGTTGGGATAGCATAAAGAATAATGTGATCGTGCATTGGGTGGATTTGGCTGCTAAGGACAATTCGTATGGTCTGGCTCTATTTTCAGACCATACAACGAGTTATGCGCATGGAAAGGGCTTTCCCTTGGCTCTGGATGTGCAATATGCCGGCAAGGGGCTTTGGGGTAAGGATTATGTCATTGATCGCCCTACTGAATTTTCATATTCCATATTACCCCATCAGGGAAATTGGGAGCAATGTCGTTTATGGACACTGAGTGAACGACGGAACGAACCGCTGATATCTGTGTTGACAAAAGATCGGGCTCCATCCTCCGCCTCTTTTCTGTCTATCGAAGACGATGCTTATGAACTGTCGTCCATGTATTATGAAGGGCAAGATTTATATATCCGTTTATTCAATGCCCAAGGCGGCAATGCTGTAAAAGAGATTTCGATTGCTGGGAATAATCCGGTTATTAAGTCGGTGGAGCTAGATGGCAGGATTGTGGAAACATTGTCTGTCCAGGAGAAGGATGGGAGGAGCTTTCTGAAGCTATCCATACCTCAGTTTGGTATACGTACATTAAAGGTTGAACGCGATGAAAAATAAATTTTTATTTTATTTGTTTTTATTCTTAAATCCATTCATTAGTAGTTTGGGCTATAGCCAAGCTGATAGTAAGAACTATGCACAACAAGTAAATACACTGATTGGAACCAAAGGCTTGGGACTAGCGTCCGGTTATCTCTATCCGGGTGCCACCTATCCTTTTGGAATGGTACAATTCACTCCGTCTTATTTTTCGAAGAGCTCGGGTTTGGTGATTAACCAGTTGAGTGGAGGGGGATGCGAGCATATGGGAAACTTTCCTACTTTTCCCATGAAAGGAAAATTGAGAATGTCTCCTGATAATATTCTGAATTGCAGGATCAATGTCTCCGGTGAGCAGGGCCATGCCGGATGCTATGAAGCAACCGTACAGGAAGATATCAAAGCACATCTGACAGTTACTGAGAGAACCGGTATGGCAAAGTATGAGTTTCCGGTCGAACAGACTGCAGGTACGATCATTATAGGTGGTGGCATTTCCGCTACTCCGATAGAGCAAGCAGCCATTGTTATCACTGCTCCTAACAAATGCGAAGGCTATGCTGAGGGCGGAAGTTTTTGTGGAATACGCACTCCGTATAAAGTTTATTTTGTTGCGGAGTTTGATGAGGATGCTGTGGAATCCGGTACGTGGAAGCGGAAAGAATTGATGCCGAATACCACTTTTGCCGAAGGGGAATACTCCGGCGTTTATTTCACATTCAATTTGAGTAAGAAAAAGAGTATACAGTATAAAATAGGGATCTCCTATGTTTCTGTAGAAAATGCACGAGAGAACCTGAGAACAGAAAATGCCTGCTGGAGCTTTAATGACATAAAGGAGCGGGCTGAAAAGAAGTGGAATTATTATTTAAGAAAAATAGAAGTAGAAGGGGATAACACCGATCGTATAACCCAGTTTTATACGCATCTGTATCGGACGATGATACATCCAAATGTTTGCAGTGATGTGAATGGTGAATATATGGGAGCAGATAATCGAGTCCATAAATCCCGTTCTAAACAATATACCTCTTTCAGTAACTGGGACACTTACCGCACGCAAATTCAATTGCTGGCTATGTTGGATCCGGAGGTGACTTCCGATATCGTCATTTCTCTTCAGAAATTTGCTGAACAATCCGGTGGCGCTTTTCCACGTTGGGTGTTGGCAAATGTAGAAACGGGAGTAATGCAAGGTGATCCCACTCCAATTTTGATCTCAAACGCTTATGCATTTGGAGCAAGGAACTATGATCCTAAGCCGATTCTGAAAGCAATGCGTGTGAATGCGGAAGTTCCGGGAGCCAAATCACAGAATATTGAAGCACGCCCGGGATTGAAGCAATATTTGGATAAAGGTTATTATAACGCTTCCATCCAGTTGGAATACACTTCCGCTGATTTTGCTATCGGGCAATTTGCTCTGCGTGCGATAGGGGATGAGTTTACGGCTTGGCGTTATTTCCACTTTGCCCATTCTTGGAAGAATCTTTTTAATCCGCAAACGGGATGGTTGCAATCCCGCAATCCTGATGGTTCCTGGAAGCCGTTAAGTGAAGATTTCCGTGAATCTACTTATAAGAATTATTTCTGGATGGTCCCTTATGATATTGCCGGTTTAGCTAAGACTATTGGTGGAAAAAAAGAAGCAGAACGACGTTTGGATGAGTTTTTCCTGCGTTTAGATGCCAATTACAATGATGCTTGGTTTGCTTCGGGTAATGAGCCGAGTTTCCATATACCTTGGATATATAACTGGATAGGTCGTCCTGATAAGACACAGGTTGTTGTAAACAGAATTCTGAATGAGCAATATTCCAGTAAAATGAATGGTCTTCCCGGTAATGATGATCTTGGAACAATGGGAGCGTGGTACGTATTTGCCTGCATGGGTTTATATCCTGAAATACCCGGAGTAGGTGGTTTTACGGTGAATACGCCTATCTTCCCTTCCATTAAAGTGCATTTAAAGAATGGTTCCATCCTTATCAAAGGGGGTTCCGAGAAAAATATCTATATTAAATCTTTAAAACTTAATAGCAAAGCATACGATAGTACTTGGATTAACTGGGATATTCTTTCTGATGGTGCAACATTAGAATATACTACTTCTGACAAGTCTAATTTGAAGTGGGGAACAAAAGTTTTACCTCCTTCTTTTCCTTAATATTTAATGATAATGTTCGTTATGACACAATTTACTATCCATAAAATAAAAAAAAAGAACTACTTTGTACGAGCTTTAATTTTTTTGAGCTGTACTTCATGTCTCTCGCTATCTTCACAAAATAACGCTGTTCGTGTTTCCGATTATGTGAATCCTTTTATCGGGGCAAGTACGAATACCGAGGCTGCCGGGGCTTATCATGGTTTAGGGAAAACTTTCCCCGGAGCAACTACGCCGTTTGGAACAGCCCAAGTCAGTCCTAATACCATAACCGGAGGAGATAATGGTTCAGGATATAGTTATGAACATGAAACTATCGAAGGATTTGCATTTACCCAGATGAGCGGTATCGGTTGGTTTGGAGATATGGGAAATCTGTTGGTAATGCCTACAACCGGCATAATGCATACGAATTCGGGAAAAGAGAACGGAGTGAAGGGGTATAGGTCACGATACGACAAAAGTTCGGAAGAGGCGCGTGCCGGATATTATAAGGTGCAGCTGAGCGACTATAATATAAAGGTAGAAGCAACTGCCACTACTCACTGTGGCATGCTTAGATTTGTATATCCAAAGAATAAACAATCCCGTATCCAAATAGACTTAGCTCGTCGCGTTGGGGGAACTTCTACGCTTCAGGCTGTAAGAGTTATTGATGAATATACTATTTCAGGAAAAATGGTCTGCACACCTGATGGTGGAGGCTGGGGAAACGGGGAAGGAAATGTCAGTTATACTCTGTATTTTTATGCTGAGTTCTCCAAACCTTTAAAAGTATTCGGGGTGTGGAGCGCCAAGATACCGGAGGGGCAGGACAGGAAGCGTGAGTTTATAGAAAGCCCCGAATTTCAGAAATTGACTGCAGATGCGTCTATTATCCATAATGCAAAAGAGTATGAAGGGAAACATCTCGGTTTTTTTACAGAGTTTGAAACAGATGCCAATGAAGAGGTTTTATTCAAATCCGGGATTTCATATGTAAGTGAAGCTGGTGCGGAACAGAACTTGAAGGCTGAAATTGCGGATTGGAATTTTGATCAGGTACGGGAGAAAGCCCGTAGTTCATGGGATGATGCTTTGTCAAAGATAAAGGTTTCGGGAGGTACCGATGAGCAGAAAAAAGTATTCTACACCTCTTTATATCATACTATGATTGATCCCCGGATTTTTACGGATGTAGATGGAAAATATACAGGAGCTGATGGAAAGATTCATTCATCAGACTCTTTTACCAAAAGAACGGTTTTTAGCGGATGGGATGTGTTCCGTAGCCAGATGCCCTTGCAGACAATCATTAATCCACGTTTGGTAAATGATGTCCTGATGTCGTTGACTACCTTGGCTGAGGAAAGCGGACGCGGTTATTATGAACGTTGGGAGTTACTGAATGCCTATACCGGTTGTATGTTGGGTAATCCGGCTATCTCTGTATTGGCGGATGCTTATGCCAAAGGAATTTGCAAATTGGATATGGGCAAGGCTTACACATATGCTGACAAAACCTCTAAAATGTTTGGGAATGCAGAACTGGGATATACTCCCGGTCCATTGGGTATCTCTAAAACATTAGAGTATGCTTATACCGAGTGGTGCATGTCCCGGTTGGCTGAGGCACTGGGCAAGCATGAAGATGCCAAGTATTATGCTAAGTTATCGCAATCCTACAGGAATATCTATGATAAAGAAAAGCATAGTTTCCGTCCGCGATTGGAGGATGGTTCGTTTGAGCCTTGGCCTGAAGAAGGTAAACTTCATGAGTGGTATGGTTGCATGGAATGCAATGAGTTGCAGCAAGGATGGTTTGTACCCCATGATATACAAGGCATGGTAGAACTTATGGGAGGAACCGGGCAAGTAATAGCAGACTTGGATACGATGTTTGCAAAAACTCCGAATAATTTTTTATGGAATGCTTATTACAATCATGCCAATGAGCCGGTACATCATGTCCCTTATCTCTATAATCGTTTAGGAGAACCTTGGAAAACACAAAAATGGTCTCGTTTTATTTGTGAAAAAGCTTATCATAATAAGGTTGAGGGATTAGTTGGGAATGAGGATGTGGGGCAAATGTCGGCTTGGTATGTCTTATCAGCCTGTGGCTTGTATCAGGTCTGTCCGGGGGATACCCGTTATGAAATAACCAGTCCTATATTTAAAAAGGTAGAGATTCAGGTTGGGAACGGAAAGGTATTTGTTATTGAGGCTGATCGTAACTCAGCTTCAAATTGTTATATACAATCCTCTAAATTAAATGGTAAAAATTATGAAAAATGTTACCTGAATTATAAGGATATTATGCAAGGAGGTATTTTGAAACTAAAACTTGGGAATAAACCAAGCTTATTATGGGGAAACAAATAAAAACAGCTCTTTGGGGCAATCTTATACCTTATAATTAGAGTGAATGTCAAATTTAAAACCTTTTCAATCAAATTAAATATAAACTAAAGGCTTGTAACATATTAAATTTGTCACATCAAATAGTTTAATATGATGAAGAAAGGTTTTTTCGCGGTTGATTTAGGAGCTACAAGTGGGCGTACGATTATAGCTGTATTTACCAAAGAAGGGCTGGAATTGCAAGAGGTAAATCGCTTTCCCAATCATTTGATAGAAGTAGGCGGACACTATTATTGGGATATCTATGAACTGTATCGCAATATATTGGAAGGCCTTAAATTGGCTGCCGGGATGAAAGATATCGAGATCGTCTCTGTCGGTATTGATACTTGGGGGGTTGATTTTGTTTGTGTGGGTAAAGATGGTGGATTACTCCGCCAGCCATATTCTTATCGCGATTCACATACTGTTGGGGCTCCTGATACTTTCTTTGAGCGTGTTTCCCGTGCCAAAGTTTATCAGAAAACTGGAATTCAGGTTATGAATTTCAATTCACTTTTTCAATTGGATACTTTACGCCGCAATAAGGATAGTGCATTGGAACATGCCGATAAAATACTCTTTATGCCTGATGCGCTGAGTTATTTGCTAACAGGTGAAATGGTTACGGAATATACCATTGCAACTACCGCTCAGTTGGTTAATGCCGAAACTCGTAAGTTGGAACCGGGATTGCTATCTGTTTTAGGGTTGAATGAAAATAATTTTGGACGTTTTGTTTATCCCGGTGAGACGGTTGGAACCTTGACGGAAGAAATACAGAAAATAACAGGTTTAAAAGCTATTTCTGTTGTAGCGGTAGCCGGTCATGATACTGCTTCTGCTGTAGCTGCCGTTCCCGCCGTGGATAGCGACTTTGCCTATCTAAGTAGTGGAACATGGTCGTTGATGGGAGTCGAAACAACATCTCCCATTATTAATGATCAAACGGAAAAATTGAATTATACCAATGAAGGCGGTGTGGCTGGAACGATCCGACTTCTAAAAAATATATGTGGAATGTGGCTGTTGGAACGTTCACGTATCGGTTGGGGGGATGTCTCCTATCCACAATTGATAGCGGAGGCCGAAGTTTCTCAATCTTTTCGCAGCTTGATAAATCCTGATGATACCGTATTTGCAAATCCTTCCGATATGGTAGAAGCGATACGGAACTATTGTCATACGACTCACCAGCCTGAACCGGAAACCCGGGGGCAAATTGTACGTTGTATCTTTGAGAGTCTGGCTTTGCGCTATCGTCAAGTATTGAGTGATCTGCGCAGTCTATCACCTCATCCGGTCAATACCTTGCATGTGATAGGCGGAGGAAGTCAAAATGAGCTGTTGAACCAATTTACCGCCAATGCACTTGGTATCCCGGTCGTTGCAGGTCCTTCGGAAGCCACTGCTATCGGCAATGTGATGATTCAAGCTTTGGCTGCAGGAGAAGCGGCTGACATCTTTTCGATGAGACGTTTGATTAGTCGCTCGATTCCTTTAAAAACATTCCATGCAAAAGACGTTGAAGATTGGAATGCCGTTTTTGGGCGTTTTGAACAAATAACAAATAATTAGCATAGTATATTTATGAAAGAAGAACTGATTAAAAAAGCTTATGAAGTAGCACAAGAACGCTACGCAGCTGTAGGAGTAGACGTGGACAAGGCTATGGACGCTTTGCAAAAAATATCACTTTCCTTACATTGTTGGCAGGCGGATGATGTTGCAGGATTTGAATCTACAGGTTCATTATCCGGTGGTATTCAAACAACCGGTAATTATCCGGGTAAGGCACGCAATATGGAAGAGGTTAGACTGGATATATTGAAAGCTGCTTCGTACATACCGGGAACTCACCGTTTGAATCTTCACGAAATCTATGGTGATTTTGGAGGTAAGTTTGTGGATCGTGACCAGGTGGAACCTGTTCATTTTGAAAGCTGGATCCAGTGGGCTGCTGAAAATAATATGAAACTTGATTTCAATTCCACTTCTTTTTCACATCCTAAAAGCGGTAATCTTTCGCTTGCTAATCCGGATAAAAGCATTCGTGATTTTTGGGTGGAGCATACCGTACGTTGCCGTGCCATTGCCGAAGAAATGGGAAAACGTCAGGGGGATCCATGTATCATGAATTTATGGGTACATGACGGAAGTAAGGATATTACGGTAAATCGTATGAAATATCGTGAACTTTTGAAAGATTCCCTTGATCGCATCTTTGCTAAAGAATACCAGAATATGAGAGATTGTATTGAATCTAAGGTGTTCGGTATTGGTTTGGAAAGCTATACGGTAGGTTCTAATGATTTCTATATCGGTTATGGAGTAAGTCGTCAGAAAATTGTAACGTTGGATACCGGTCATTTCCATCCTACTGAGAGTGTAGCGGATAAACTTTCTTCTTTATTGTTGTATATTCCTGAAATAATGTTGCACGTAAGCCGTCCGATCCGTTGGGATAGCGACCATGTAACCATCATGAATGATGATACACTTGATCTTTGTAAGGAAATCGTTCGCTGCAATGCTCTTGATCGTGTACATATTGGTCTTGATTACTTTGATGCAAGTATTAATCGTATTGGTGCATATGTGATAGGAAGCCGTGCAACTCAGAAAAGCTTAATGCAAGCATTATTGGAACCGCTTGATAAGTTGCGTACTTATGAGGCAAATGATCAATTGTTTGAACGTCTGGCATTACTTGAAGAAGCTAAATCATTGCCTTGGAATGCGGTTTGGGATATGTTCTGTCTTAAAAATAATGTACCTGTGGGTGAAGAATTTATCTCTGAAATAGAAAAATACGAAGCAGAAGTAACTTCAAAGCGCAACTAATTGCGCTTTAATCTATGAAATTAGTGGCTGGAAAGAATTATATATCTTTGTCCGGTCACTTTTATTCTTAAAAAGTAGAAGAAATCGTTATTATTAATTTTCATCCTTTGATATTATGAATACACTGATAGGACTTCTTATTATAGCTGTCGGGAGCTTTGGACAAAGCAGCTCTTATGTACCTATAAATAGAGTGAAGAGTTGGTCGTGGGAAAGCTTTTGGTTGATACAAGGTGTTTTTGCATGGCTGATATTCCCTCTATTGGGAGCATTACTCGCAATTCCTCAAGGGGGTAGCTTATTTGAACTGTGGGCTTCTGGTGGGGCCTTGCCCACAATACTTTATGGCGTTTTATGGGGCATAGGTGGTTTGACTTTTGGCTTGAGTATGCGTTATCTGGGGGTTGCTTTAGGACAAAGTATAGCTTTGGGTACGTGCGCCGGTTTTGGTACGCTTTTTCCTGCTCTTTTTGCCGGAAAGGATTTACTTCATGGCGATGGTTTGATGCTTCTTATCGGTGTTTGTGTAACCTTGGCCGGAATTGCAGTTATTGGTTACGCTGGAAGTTTGCGCTCAAAGAATATGACTGATGAAGAGAGAAAGGCGGCAGTTAAAGATTTTGCATTGACAAAAGGATTACTGGTTGCTCTTTTGGCGGGTGTAATGAGTGCCTGTTTTGCTCTGGGACTTGAGGCTGGCGTGCCCATTAAAAAGGCTGCTCTAGCTGGTGGAGTTGCTCCACTCTATGCAGGTTTACCTGTAATCTTTCTGGTCACATTTGGCGGTTTCTTGACCAATGCTGCTTATTGTATACAGCAGAATGTAAAAAACAGGACGGGGCGAGAATATTTGTCGGTTAAAAGTAATGTTTTGATCAACAATCTGCTTTTCTGTACTCTTGCCGGTGGTTTGTGGTATTCACAATTTTTCGGACTTGAAATGGGGAAGAGCTTTCTGGTAGAGAGCCCTGTATTACTTGCGTTTTCATGGAGTATTCTGATGTCGCTGAATGTTACATTCAGTAATGTTTGGGGAATCTTATTAAAAGAGTGGAAAGGAGTTGGCAAGCGTACGATTATAGTTCTTATTCTCGGCTTGCTTATATTGATATCTTCTATTATTCTTGTAGCTATGTAAGAGAGACTTTTAATAAATTAATTAATATGAAATCTATATTGGATAATCGCCCGGCGTTAGCGGCTGAAGTAAACCGGGTAGCTGAAGTTGCCGGGTATTTGTGGCAAAAAGGTTGGGCTGAACGTAACGGTGGAAATATTACGGTGAATATCACGGAGCATGTTGACGATGAAATTCGTAATCTTCCTGCTATCAGTGAAATGAAGCAGATAGGCGCAGTACTTCCTTATCTCAAAGGTTGTTATTTTTATTGTAAAGGGACGAATATGCGTATGAGAGATTTAGCTCGTTTCCCGATGGATAATGGATCTGTTATACGTATCTTGGATGATTGCGCAAGCTATGTGATAATAGCGGATGCTCCGGTTCGTCCGACTTCTGAATTGCCTTCACATTTGAGTGTACATAACTATCTTATTAGCAACGGCTCTCCTTACAAAGCTTCGTTACATACCCATCCTATTGAGTTGATCGCTTTAACGCACAGCAAGAAGTTTTTGGAGAAAGATGTTGCAACAAACTTACTGTGGAGTATGATTCCTGAAACCAAGGCATTTTGTCCTCGCGGACTTGGCATTATTCCGTATCAATTGCCAGGCTCCGTGGAAATGGCGGAAGCAACTATTCATGAATTGGACGATTATGACGTTGTAATGTGGGAGAAACATGGGGTGTTTGCTGTAGATTGTGATATTATGCAAGCTTTCGATCAGGTGGATGTGCTAAATAAATCTGCTCAGATTTATATTTCTGCCAAGAATATGGGATTTGAACCGGATGGAATGTCTCAAGAGCAGATGAAAGAGATGACTGCTGCTTTCAATTTACCCAAATAATAGATTGGGAAAACTGCATTCTATGATTATATACTATTCAATAAATTAGAATATGAGGAAAATCTCTTTTTTTACAATCTTATTGTTCGTCTCAGCTAGTATTTCTGCTCAGACTAAAATGTCGGCAAAAGAAGCTGCACTGAAAATTGCAGACCGGATATTGGCAAGTACAACTTATGACTTTAAGAATGTCAAAACCGGCGAAACGTACAAAAGTGTGAAAAACTTGCCATTGGACATGAATGTGAGAGTAGCTTGTAAATATAATGATTGGCATTATACTAATGGTGTTACAGATATTGCTCTTTTAGAACTTGCAGATAAGACAAAGGAGAAAAAATATGATCAATACGTGTTGAAGAACATGAACTTTGTCTTTAATGAAGGTAATCTTGATTTCTTCCGAAAACAATTCGATAAGGCTTTCAAAGAAGGAGGATGGGATGCAATTCGTAAGCAAAGCTGGCATATGATTTTTAGAGGAAAACGTTTGGATGATAATGGGCCGATGGGAGCCAGTCTTATTGATCTGCAAATGAGGCACCCCGATAAAGCTTTTCTAAAATATATCAATGAAACGGCCGACCATTTGAATTACGCTGAGCCTCGTTTGGCTGACGGGACTATTGCCCGCCTTTGGCCTCATGTGAATACCATTTGGGCCGATGATGCATTTATGGCTATTTCATTTCTGGCACGTATGGGTAAGATGACTGGTGATAAGAAGTACTTTGATGATGCTGCTCTCCAGGTCTTGAATTATACAAAATATCTCTGGTGTCCCGAAAAGCACATTTATTATCATTGCTATCATACGGACAATAAAGAACATGGGGTAGCTCACTGGAGTCGTGCAAATGGTTGGGTATTCATGGCACAAGCCGATTTACTATCCATGATGCCGAAAGACCATCCTATGCGTGATGCTATTATTAAAAACTTCCAACAACAAGCTAGTGGAGTTGCCCGTTACCAAGGTAAGAATGGTCTTTGGCATCAATTGCTTGATAAAGAAGACTCTTATGATGAAATAACAGGAACAGCCATGTTTGTATTTGGCATTGCATGCGGTGTCAAAGAAGGTTGGTTGCATCCTGATTTCATTTATGTAGCCGAACAAGGACTAAAAGGTCTCTTGAGCAAGATCTCTGATAATGGCGATGTGACTTCAATCTGTATTGGAACAGGAATAATGCCCTCAATTGCATATTATTATAATCGTCCGACTCAGGAAAATGATCCGATGGGAGAAGGTCCCGTTCTTAGAGCACTTATCGAAATGATAGATGCTCCGAAATATACAGAAATTAAGGCAGAACAACAATATGATAAAATAGTTGTAAAGAAATAGACAGAACCATTTTTCTGATTTACTTCCGTGATAGCAGGCTTTTGGCATTAAGTGATAGGCTTCGACTTGCTATCATGGAATATTTTTATACTTTAGTGGTTATCTTTTTTGTTTATTTTAGAGCTTTCCAATCTTTTAAATCTGTGATAATCTAATGATTCTTAACGTTTAATATGATGTAAATGTGATGTTTATATCTTGAATATATCTACTTTTGCCGAATTGAATTATACAAAACGTATTATGACTAAGGATTATAATGATTTGGGAGTTGAGTTCAAGTATTTAATCGTGAACGACATGGATCGTAAATTTGGGCTTTGGGTAAATACTGTTGGATTTCAGTCTATTCAACCAAATACTCCTTATCCGTTGAGGAATCATCCTTCCGGATACTATTTTAATACGCAAAAAGGTCGTGTACTACGAGAGTATCAGCTGGTGTATATAACGAAGGGACGTGGATTGTTCTCTTCAGAAACGACTCCGGAAAAGCAGGTCTGTAAAGGTCGGCTAATGATTTTATTTCCCGGTCAATGGCATACTTACCATCCATACCTGCAAACGGGGTGGAATGAATATTATATAGGTTTTGAAGGTCCGGTAGTCGATAATATGATGAAAGGAGGTTTCCTTGCCAGAGACAATCAAATACTGGAAGTTGGGTTAGATGAAGAATTGGTTTCCCTTTATTCTAGAGCGTTAGAAGTAGCAGAAGGTGATAAAATATCCTCTCAGCAGTATCTTTCTGGAATCGTATTGCATATGGTTGGTATGATCCTGTCCATCTCAAAAAATAAAATTTTTGAGATAGGTGGAGTTGATCAAAAAATAGAGCAAGCTAAAATTATAATGAACGAAAATGTTTATAAAGACATAGAACCCGAGGAGCTTGCCATGAAACTGAATATCAGTTATTCCTGGTTTCGTAAAGTTTTTAAGGACTATACTGGTTATGCACCCGCTAAATATTTTCAGGAGCTCAAGCTTCGTAAAGCGAAGCAGTTATTGATTAGTACTTCACAATCTGTAAAAGAAATCTCTTTTACTCTCAACTATAAATCTACCGAACATTTCTTCTCTTTATTTAAAAAGCGTACGGGCTTTACTCCGCTTGAATATAGGTCATTTGGCCGGAAGACCGATGTGGAAGAATAACCTCTTTAGCCTGAAGTTTTATTACGTAACATTTGACTTTCTTAAATCTTGTATTGCAACTTGTTATCTTTAGACTAAAGTGCAGGAAAGTCAAAAATAAAAGCCTTTCGGTCAAAAGTGCTACTTTACCCCATGAATACCCTTTGTATTTTTGTGCCCGCAAGTTTTGTGTTCGATCACGGGTTTTAGCTTTGTTGGGCTTAAATTATTTATTATCAAATATATTATATTAATAATCTATGAGAATGTTTCACAAACAACTATGCTTGTTAATGCTTCTATTAATAAGCTTTCCTTTAAGCATGTTTGCCCAGAATAGGACGATTACCGGAACGGTTAAGGATGCCGTTGATGTGGTAATTGGCGCTTCAATTACTGTAAAGGGCAATACTGCTGTTGGTACAATTACCGATGTAGACGGTAATTTTAAACTTTCGGTTCCGGCTTCTGCAAAAGAACTGGTTGTCTCTTTTATTGGTTATGATAGCCAAACGGTTATTATCGGTACAAAAAACCACTTTGATGTTACGTTGAAAGAATCTGCTGTAATGCTGGATGAGGTTGTGGCGATTGGTTATGCTAAAGTAAGGCGCAAAGATCTTACCGGGGCGACATCTTCAGTTGGCAATTCAGACTTGGTTGCTGCTCCTGTGATGACTGCTGCTCAGGCTCTTCAAGGCAAAGCGGCCGGTGTCAACATTGTAACAGCAAATGGAGCACCGGGTGCTGGCATGAACATTACCGTTCGTGGCGGTACATCTATTACTCAGAGTACTAAACCTCTTTATATTGTTGATGGATTTGAGATGGATGATGCTCTTACTAATGTGAATATAAATGATATTGAGAGTATTGATATCTTAAAAGATGCTTCCTCCACGGCTATTTATGGTGCACGTGGTTCAAATGGTATTATCTTGATTACGACGAAATCGGGTAAGAAAGGGAAAACTCAGGTTTCATACAATACTTATTTTTCATTTGATAAGCTGTCTAAGAAACTTGATATGGTGTCTAATGCAGAAGATTTTGTGAAATATCAGTATGAGATGGCTCTATTACAAGGAAACTTGTCCGGTTATAGTAGCGTATTTGATGCTAATCTGGGAACGGATGCCGCAGATTTCTATACAGGTGCTTATGGGCGTATAGACAGTCGTTATGCAGGTGCCGGATCAATTGATTGGCAGGATGAAGTATTTGGTGGTTCTGCATTAACTCAAATGCATAATGTGAATGTTACTACCGGAACAGACAAGACTCAGGTATTGCTAAGTTACAATTATAGCGGTCAGGATGGTTTGTTAGCAAATCATGCTGCGAAAAAGAATTCTTTTAGGGCTAAAATTAACTCAGAGCTTTATAAAGGGGTTCGTTTGGATGTTAATACGATGTTTTCTAATGATAGAACCGATGGGGGTGGTGCGTATTCAGGCATGAAGAGCGTGCTTCTTCAGCCAATAGTTGGTGGAACCCTCTTTACTCAAGATGAATTGCTTCATAAGCAGACTTATCCGGATTTTTCGGGTTTGAATGCTAATTTTGATACGGCTAATCCTCTTGTACAGAATGAGGCTTCAACCTCTCGAAAACGCTCCAGACTCTATACCGTAAATGCCGGAATAGAATTCGACCTTTTCAAACATTTTACTTGGCGTACGGCAGGTAGTTATACTTGGGCTAACAGCAAGAGTACTGCTTTTGCCGATGAAAATTCCACTTCGTATTTGATGGACGCTAATACTGGTATGAATGGTAGTATTGCAAATGCAGAATCATTTAAGTGGCAGATTACAAATACATTGAATTATAATCAAACATTTGCTCAGAAACATAAACTGAACGTGCTGTTGGGTCATGAAGTGACTTATTCTGAATCTGAGGGTAATAAAATGACACTTATTAAGTTCCCTTATCCCAATTTATTCGGACTGGATGATATCAGTAATGCTACTGTTCAAGATAAATCGGTAAGTCACTCGCGTAATGGCATTGTTTCTCTTTTCACACGTGTAAATTATACTTTTGATGAACGTTATTTGCTTACGGCTACGGTTCGTGGTGATGGTTCTTCAAAATTTGCAAAAGGACATAAATGGGGAGTATTTCCTTCAGTTTCGGGTGCATGGCGGATTTCAGAAGAAGAGTTTTGGAAAAACACGAGCATAGCAAATACCGTCAATAGTTTGAAATTACGTGTTGGTTACGGAACAACTGGTAATTGTAACATTGATGATTATATGTATATTACTTCATTCAATCAATCGGACTATCCTATGAATAATACGATTGGAAGCCCCGTGTATGTGGTTAGTGAAACATTGGGAAATAAAGATCTGAAGTGGGAAACCATGCATTCCACTAATATTGGTTTGGATGCATCACTCTTTAATAGCCGTTTAAATTTTACAGCAGAGTGGTATAATAATCAAGTAAATGATTTGCTGTTGAAGAGTGTAATTCCGGCTTCTACTGGGCATACCGCTCAATTCCAAAATATAGGTAAAATACGGAATCGCGGTTGGGAGTTCACTGTTAACTCTGTAAATGTTCAAACTAAAGATTTTCGTTGGACAACTGATTTGAATCTTGCATTTAATGGCTCTAAAGTAATTTCGTTAGAGAAAGGTGCTACAAGCAAAACATTCTCTGTTGGTGGGAACCGTTCCGGAATGGTAAATTACTATGCTATGGTAGGCCAAAGTTTGGGTGATATGTATGGTTACAAGTATGAAGGCATATATACTACAGATGATTTTGTTCAAGGCACGGATGGTAAATTGACCTTGAAGGATGGTGTGGTTAGACCGGCTAGCGGTACTCCTCAACCTGGTGATATGAAGTTTGCAGCCGATGGCGTTGATGCAAATGGCAATCCTTTATTCAGTCGTAAAGATGTTAAAATTGGTAGCGGTACTCCCGATTGTATCGGTGGTCTGAACAATACTTTCACATACCTTGGATTTGACTTTAATCTCTTCTTGAAATTCTCTATTGGTAATGATGTATATAATGCAACAAAGCATAGCATGAGTCCTTATGCTGCATTCCAGAATATACCTTCTGAATTTGCTGATCATTATTACCATTTGGTGGATCCTTTGACTGGTAAACAAGCTACTACTTTGGCTCGCATTAAAGAGTTGAATCCGAATGAGAATTCTAATACTTGGAGTTTGAGTAAAACCAACTCCGGATACATCACTTATCCTTCTTCTTATTATGTAGAAGACGGTTCCTATTTACGTATTGCCCAGTTGACATTCGGTTATACGCTTCCCAAAAATTGGTTGAAGAGATATATGATCTCGAACGCTAGAATTTATTTCACCGCTAATAATCTGTTGACTATTACAGGTTATTCCGGTTATGACCCTGAAGTCTCTGCAGCTAACGACCAGGTAGTATGTACTCCCGGATATGACAGTTCTACTTACCCACGTTCAAGAAGCTATGTTGTTGGTCTTAACTTAACATTCTAAACTTGATTATAATGAAAAGATATATTCAATTGAAAAAGAAATTTATTATAATGTCAGCAGCTGTGGCGTTCTCTTTCGGGATGACATCTTGTTCTGACTGGCTTGAGATGCCTTCTTATACTTCTGCCGATTCGGAAACCGTTTTTGCGAACGAAGATGCTGCAGAGTTATTTGTTAAAGGGTGCTATCGCGGTATTGTTCCAACTGAGATGTTTTATCAGTTGGCTGCCGGTGAAACGGTAACGCATTCTTGTGAGGATGCTACCACCAATAATGGTAAGTACAATATTTGTAACTGGTTTTATGATTCCACTTCTCCTTATACGGTGACCACACTCTATAATGAAGAGTATGGAGCTATTGAATCTACCAACATTGCAATTAAACGTTTGAATCAAATGCCTGAAACGACTAAGCGCAATGCTTTGTTAGGTGAGGCACTTGCTCTTCGTGCATTTGCTTACAATAATCTTATAACGACCTATGGTGATGTTCCGGCTATTTGGCAGCCGCTAGAGGATTTGGACCCTAAGGCTGAAAGCACATTTTATCCGAAGCGTTCGTCACGTGATGGCATTTATGATCAGATTGTAGCTGATTTGCAAAAGGCTGTTGATTATTTACCTTGGTTTGATGCAAGTGGTTTACCTACTACTGAACGTATAACTAAGCAAGGTGCTTTGGCTCTATTGGCACGGATTTCGTTGTATGCAGGTGGTTATTCTTTACGCTGGGATCTTGAGACTAATGATCCTGCTACATTGAAAGTTGCTCGTCGTAGTGATGAAGCTCGCGTAAAAGAGTTCTATCAAATAGCCGATCAGGCATGTGAGGACATTATAACTCATAATGCAAATTCATTGGTTCAAGGACAAGGTGATATGAGCGGTTTCCAATATTTGTGGTACAACTTCTGTCAACGTAACCTTGCTGTGGCCAATAATGAAATTATTTGGAGCTTGGCTGAATACGGACCTAACACAAACTCTAAGTTTGGTGTATATGCACATCCGGGTGTAAGAGGTGGTACATTTGGTAGCCGTAAAGCCTTACAGTTTATTCTCCCGACTTATTATCTGTCTTTTAAACAAGAAGATACTCGTCGTGATGTAACCTGTACTTCTTACAGCATCTACTTCCTCGAAAGTGGAGCGGCTAATGATACTTGGGTTGATGTGGGTACTACTTATTCTTGTATTATGCCCGGTAAGTTCCGTATATCCTGGTGTGTTGAGCCACAGGGTGCCGATCAACGTAATTTGAATATTCCGCTTATACGTTACTCTGATGTATTGTTGATGTATGCCGAAGCTGAGAACTACTTGAACGGCGGTCCTACTCAAGGAGCTAAGGATGCCTTGCAACAAATTCGTGACCGTGCCGGTGTTGGGTCTCTTTCAATACCTACCGGACAACAAGATTTTGATGATGCTTTGGTACAGGAACGTAAGTGGGAATTTGGAAGTGAATTATTCTTGCGTAACGACCTGACCCGTATGGGGCGTCTTCCAAAGGAATTGGCCGCTACAAAACAGGCTATGAAAGATCTCTCGGATAAGAAAAATCAATATGCAAATATCCCGGTTTACCGCTTGTATAAATATCATAAAGATGCACAAGTCTATGGTGATAAGTTCTTAGCTGTCGAATATATTGATCTTACAGATGCTAATGAAATAGCACTTGTGAAGAATGTGCCGACTAGTTCTTCCGGTTATGCTGCTTATCAGACTGTTTTGGCAGGTATTGTTTCTGCTCATGGTAAGACGGTACAAAGTGGTGATAAATGGTATCCTGCTAATTTGTTCGAAGCTTATACCAGTACATTTAACGGTAATGCTCGTAAGGCGGCTGGATTTGGTAAAGGTTATAATACATTATACATAGGTAATATCATCTATACCAAGCCGACAGGATCTGCTGAAAATGGTGGTACTTATCCTAACTGGATTCAAGCTCCCGATGGAAGTGATGGTCTTTATTATGGATATAAGGAAAACTGTTCAGAGTTGTTGCCTTTTGCCAATAAGTCTGCAGGTCATCCGATGGTTGATAATCCGAATTTGACCCAACATCCGGGATATAAATAATACCTGTCTACGAAAAAAATCTTTCAGAACTTGTTTGAAAGATATTCTGTGTGTTATTAATATTTAGGTTAGTGAAGAAAGGTGGTTGTTCGTAAAGAATAGCCACCTTTTTCATCATTATATGCAGATATTTATAACTTTGGCTTTACTTTTATTCATTATTTCCTTCACCCACTCCCAAGAGTCCGAATATCAGGCGTTTGCGGTGAATGAAAGGCGGGAAGATCAGGCTTCAACGACCTTCACCTCCTTCACCGAATAGACATTGCCCGACTTGATGTGCCGGCGGGTGGGTAAGGCCGGGGTTGCCATGACGCAACTTAAAGACAGCAAGAGAAAAGGGAGTTCGGCAATGAAGAGGAAAGTTGCAGGATGGGATGCCGCGTGTTTAAAGAAGTTTCCGGATGCAAAGGGACACCGGAAGTTAAAGAGTATTGCGTCAGCCCTGTTTGAAATATGAAATAAACAGTAGCCGACTAGAGTCGGCCAATAAGACAACTAGTGTCGTCCGATCAGCCAACCAGAGTCGTCTAATCAGCCGACTCTAGTCGGCGATCAAATAAAAATATTCTTTCAAACCGGAGAAAGGCCTTTCTTTCGTATTCGAAGGCTATGAAATTCCTAACACTTCATCGGATGATGAAAAAGCGGCGCTACATCCGCGCATCTTCCCGAACGGCAAAGTGGGAACAGCAACCCAAAGCGCACTCGACACACTTGCACCGGGCCACTACGGAGTATCGGGAGATGCAAAAGAACCGACCCGGTGAAAGGGATGAAGGTCGTGAATCCTGCTTTTTAGCCCTCTCCTTTCACCATAAAACCTTAAGCCGTAATAATTTACGAAGAGGTGAAGAGCAATACTACTAGCTACATGATGTTACAAGGATATAATCGGTTTTTGGTTTATTCCGATTCGATAAGCCTTGGATTAAGCATCTTTTCTTATTCTCAAATCTATGATTAATACAATCAATTTTCTCTCTTTTTAATAAAATCAAGAATAATAGCTTTTCGGTCAAAAAAGGCATTGCTTATGGCTGAATGAATTTGTTCTTTTGCACAATCATCCTCCGTGCTCGATAACGGAGGGACTTTGTTAGACTTATATTTTTTTATTAACCAATTTATAGTAATAATCTATGAAAATTATTCACGGAAAAACATGCTTATTAGTGTTTCTGTTAATAAGCTTTTCTTTAAGTATGTTTGCTCAGACCAAGGTGATTACCGGAACGGTAAGAGATGTGACTGATGTGATAATCGGTGCTTCTGTCACGGTAAAGGGCAATACAAGTCTTGGTACAATTACCGACGTTGACGGTAATTTCAAACTCTCGGTTCCTACTTCTGCTAAGGAATTAGTCATTTCATTTATTGGTTATGACAGTCAGACAGTGGCTCTTGCCGGTAAAACTCATTTCGATGTTACGCTGAAAGAATCATCTGTAATGCTTGATGAAGTCGTTGCAATTGGCTATGCTAAGGTGAAACGCAAAGATTTGACCGGATCTTCAGTGTCGGTTGGCGCAAATGAATTAAAAATGTCCCCCGTAACGACTGCAGCTCAAGCTTTAGCCGGTAAAGCTGCCGGGGTAAATGTCATTCAGCAAAGTGGAGCTCCTGGGGCTGATATCCAAATTACTGTACGTGGAGGAACCTCAATAACACAAGGTACAGAGCCTTTGTATATTGTAGACGGTTTTCAGATGGAAAAAGGCTTGCAGAATGTGGATATAAATGATATCGAGAGTATTGATGTCATGAAAGATGCGTCTGCAACAGCTATTTATGGAGCCCGTGGTTCTAATGGCGTAATTTTAATCACAACTAAATCGGGGAAATCGGGGAAAACGGAAGTTTCTTATAACGGTTTTGCTAGTTTTGATCATTTAGGTAAAAAACTAAATCTTTTGAATGTTCAAGATTATGTGAAGTATCAATATGAGTTTGATGTTCTTCATGGAGACCAGAATAGTTTTGCTAACTTCTTTGGTGGTGATGTGAATGCAACTGATTTTTATACAGGTGCATACAGCCGAATAGCACAGGAATATGGAAATCGTGCAGGTATTGATTGGCAGGATTTGGTATTTGGAGATACAGGCATCACACAGAATCATAACTTAAATATTAGCGGTGGTAGTGAGAAGACGAAATACATGTTAAGCTATAACTATACAGGAGAAGATGGTATTATGGCAAGACATGGATATCAGAAGAACAGTATTCGTGCCAAAATTAATCATGAATTGTGGAAAGGTGTTCGTTTCGATTTTGCTTCCAGCATGCAAATGACTAAAGTCGAGGGTGGTGGCTCATTGGGTGGCAAGTTAAAACAAACCATTCTCCAACCGATTACAGGTGGAGTGAAATGGACTAATGACCAAATGGTATCTTCTGATATAGGCAAGGAAATCGGTGATATTATGAATGATGCTAATTACGACTCGCAAAATCCAATATTGGACAATGCTGCTATTAGTAATGAGAAATATACGCGTATGGCTACTGTTAATGCCGGGTTTGAATTTGATATTATGAAGAATATGACATTCCGCACTGCCGGTAGTTATATGTGGCAACAAGTTCGTGAGGACTATTGGGATGACGGTAGTACGAAACAGGCTACTGCCAATCACAGTCCTTACGGCTATGGTTACCGAAATAATGACGAAAGATTCTCTTGGCAAATCACAAACACGCTGAATTATGCTTTTAATTTAGTAGAAAAACATCGTTTCAATGTTTTATTGGGCCAGGAAACATCTTACACGGAATCCATGAATTTGGATAATGAATACCGTGGCTTTTCTGACGGTAACTTTGGATTGAATGACGTGAGTATGGGTGATCCATATAAATGGGGGTCGGGTAAGAGCAAAGTAGGTCTGGTTTCCGTATTCGGTCGTCTTTCATATAATTTTAATGATCGTTATTTATTTACCGGAACATTACGTGCCGATGGTTCTTCCAAATTTGCACGTGGTAACCAATGGGGATACTTTCCTTCTGCTTCCGCTGCATGGCGTATTTCGGAAGAAAAGTTTATGGAAGATTTTAAGTCTTTCCTAAATAACTTGAAGTTACGTGTAGGCTATGGTACGGCTGGAAATAATAATATCGATAATAATATGTATGCTACTACATATGGTGCAGGGCATTATGGTTACAATGGCGATGATTACATTACGTATGTTCCCGGTACTACGTTAGGTAACCCTGATATTAAATGGGAGAAAACTACCACAACTAATGTTGGTTTGGATATATCCCTATTTAATAGTCGTTTGAATCTATCGGTGGACTGGTATAATAACGAATCTTCTAACTTGCTGATAAGTAATAAAATTCCGACTTCTACCGGTTATACTAACCAGATTCAGAATTTAGGCTCTATTCGTAACAGAGGGGTGGAATTTGTACTGAATACAACGAATATCCAAACAAAGGACTTCACATGGACAACAGATTTTAATATTGCATTCAATCGTTCGAAAGTGTTGGATCTATACGGAAGCAATGATCTGACTTATTTTATACAAGATTATGAGTCCCGTATGGGGTATAAAATAGAAGTTGGCAAACCGTTGGGACAGTATTATGGTCTTATCTATGATGGCATTTATACCACGGATGATTTCACTCAAAATACAGACGGTACTTATACGCTGAATGATGATGTACCTTATTTGAAAGGAAGTACCCGTAGTAAAGTGAAAGTGGGCGACGTGAAATATAAAGCTATTGCGGGTGAAACCGATAGTAATGGAAAACCTGTTTTCTCAGTTAATGATCGTACAGTTATGGGTAGTGCACAGCCTAAATTTACCGGAGGTATGAATAATACTTTTAGATACAAAGGTTTTGATATGACTCTATTCTTCAACTTTGTATATGGTAACAAGGTCTTCAATATGAGTACACAACGTTTTATTGGCCCATATTTGGCTAATCAGAATACATTGGCAAAAATGGCTAACCGGTTTACTTTGATAGATCCTACAACAGGTAAAGAAAGTACTGATTTAGCTCGGTTGGCTGAGCTGAATCCTAATCAATACAGCAGTTCCATATTATGGAATATTTCTTCCAATAATAAGACAGTGGTCAGCGATAATAGCAGTTATTACTTGGAGGATGGTTCATATTTACGCTTAAATACGATTACGTTGGGTTATACTTTGCCGAAGAAGCTGATTCAGAAAGCCAGAATTAGTAATTTACGCGTTTACTGTACGCTAAATAATATTCACACATTTACCGATTATACCGGTTACGATCCCGAGGTATCTGCTTCCGGAAGTGCATTGACACCGGGCGTAGACAATTCTTCATATCCTCGCTCAAAAAGTTGGGTATTAGGTATAAACTTAACATTTTAATAGATTATGAATATGAAAAAGATAATAAATATTTTAGGGATATCTGCTATTTTGCTGGCTTTCGCGTCATGTCAGGATTGGCTCGATATGCCTTCCGAATCAAAAGCCGACAGCTCTTCTATTTTTGCATCTGTGAGCCGGGCTGAAATGACTGTAGTGGGAGCTTATCCTTACCTTTTTACTCAAGAGCTAGGTTATCAATTACTTATGGGTACGGATGAATCAAGTTCTACAGAGTCTAATTCCAAGTACAATGTTTCCAATTATGATTATACTAATCTCACCGGTATGCTCAGTTCTACCTATACTACTATGTATAGAGCTATTGAATACGCTAATGTCTGCATTAAGAATTTGCCTTCAATGAGTGTTGCTTCTGAGAGTGAACAAACCAAAGTTAATTCGTTGTTGGGTGAGGCTTATGCTATCCGGGCTTATGCTTATTGGAATATTGTACGATTTTACGGTGATGTTCCTTACACAGATGTACCGACCGTGGATTTAACTACATTTTCATCTTCACGCGTTAGTCGCGATACTATCTGGGATCATTGTGTGACTGATTTGCAACGTGCTGTAGAGCTGTTACCTTGGAAAAGCGAAGGGGCGGTAGCTACTCCCGAACGTTTTACAAAGAATGCTGCTTATGGAATTTTGGCACGTGTTGCTTTGCATGCCGCTGGATACTCTTTACGTTGGGATTTGGGTAATGTCCCATATGATAAGGGTACAGTGAAGATTGCACAGCGTGATGATGCGGCTCGTGTCAGAGAATTGTATAAGATTGCTGCGGATGCTTGTGCCGCGGTTATTGCTAAAAATGAAAATCATTTGTTAGCTGACTATGATCAAGTTTTTCGCGATTTGGCTTTAAAACAGTATAATGATGAAACAATGTTAGAGTATGGTTGGTATGGTGCCAATGCTCCGGATGTCCGCACCGGCTATGCTAATGGCATTGCAACAAGTGGTACCAGTCTTACATTTGGCAAAGGTGGAGCTCAGATGTTGGCTATGCCGACTCTTTACTTTGAGTTTGATAAAGGTGATCAGCGTCGAGATGTTTCTGTTTGCAATTATGGTATACTTTCCAACGATTCTTTGCAAATGAGTACCTATATTGGGTATTGTATTGGAAAGTATCGTATTGACTGGAAAAAAGACAAAGGTACATCAGATAGTTACCGTGATATTAATTTCCCATTATTGCGTTATTCAGATGTATTGTTGATGTATGCTGAGGCTTTGAATGAATTGAATAATGGACCTACATCCGAGGCTATCAAGGCTTTAAAAGATGTTCGTTTACGTGCATTTAGAAATGATGCTTCCAAAATCGGTACTATTCCATCTACTTATGAGGAATTTAAAAATGCTATAATTGAAGAGCGTAAACTGGAGCTCTCCAATGAATGTCTACGTAAAACCGACTTGACTCGCTGGGGAATCTTATATGAATATTTAAATGCAGAGAAAGCCAAATTGTATCAATTAGCCAGACATCAAGATAAATATGCTAATGTAGATGTATATCGTGCTTATAAGATGGTGAAAGGTGTGTTACAAAATCCGATTACAGCGATTTCTCCTATTTCTATGAGTACTGCAGATATTACTTCATTGGATCTTACATCTGCTGAAAGTACTACATTAAATATCTTGAACTCTTCCGCAAAAGGATTTTTAATGAAGGTATTCTATGAAGATAAATCTTCGGGAAAAGTTTATTTTACTAGAAATTCGGTACCTTCGGGAGTTAGCGTAACAGAGGTTCCTTATTATATTTTGAATATGTTTGGCTGTCATTCTGTAAAGCAAGCCGGCGGACTTTCTGTTGATGACGTGCCCGGATTAGCTTCAAAAAACACTTGGATTGAGAATATGTTCTATGGTTTAAAAAAGAATATGGTGGAAATTCTGCCGTTTAATACAACGAATATTATTGATGTTAATCCCGGTTTATCGGGGCAACAGCATCCTTGTTACTAGTTAATATTTAAATGGGAGGTGGTCATTTCTATGACCACCTTTTTATATTGCAAAGCATTACAAACAAACTATGTTAGTTGACTAATAAATAGATTAGAAAAATGAAAAAGATTTTTTTTATTGCTGCTCTGATAGCAATTTTATCAACCGGCTTGCAAGCCCAGCAACTTGCATTTCCCGGTGCAGAAGGGTATGGAAAGCACACTACAGGTGGACGTGGTGGCAGAGTGCTTACCGTTAGAAATCTGGATGATAATGGGCCGGGTAGTTTCCGGGAGGCTGTTGAGGCTCAAGGTGCGCGTACCATTGTCTTTGCAGTTGATGGTACCATTGAGTTAAAGTCGCCTTTGCGTATTAATAATGACAGTGTTACCATAGCCGGTCAATCAGCTCCCGGGGAAGGTATCTGTTTAAAGGATTATCCGTTGGTGGTCAATGCCAATAATGTGATTGTACGTTACATCCGGGTGCGTGTTGGTGATCATCATCATATAGATAGTGATGGTATAGGTGGCGGACGTTATGGGCAGAAGAACGTAATACTGGATCACCTGACTTCCAGCTGGAGTATTGATGAATGTTTATCTATTTATAAGACAGAGAACCTGACCGTTCAATGGTGCTTGGTCACTCACAGTCTGAATAATTCGGTGCATACTAAAGGAAAACATGGTTTTGGCGGTATATGGGGTGGATATAAAGCAACCTTTCATCACAATATGTTAGCGAATAATTCCAGTCGTAATCCACGGTTTGCATCGGTGGATGGAACCAAATGGGTGGACTATCGTAATAACGTCATATACAATTGGGGATTTAAATCAGCTTACGGTGGTGGACATCACGGAGAGATCAATATTGTGAACAACTATTACAAACCGGGACCTGCATCAGAGCATCATCGTTTGTTGGATGTGGCTGAAGATGGAACCGGCCGTTATTTTATTAGTGGTAATGTTATGGTTGGCGATAAGAAAGTAACAGAGGATAACCGCCATTCCATTGGTGAATTCCATGCCGCTTCATCGGATGCTTCTCACAAATCTCTTAATCCGGAAGATTGTCTGGTGGATAAGCCTTTTCCTTTTGAAGCAATAAACGAAGACTCTCCGGTTGTGGCTTATCATCGGGTACTAAAATCCGTAGGATGTAGTTTTTCACGGGACTCTTATGACCGTGAGGTGATACGTCAGGTGCGTAAAGGTATCGGTACATTCGGTCAAAACGGGATTATTAATTCCCAGGAGGATGTCGGCGGATGGCCTGTATTGAAGAAAGGTAAGGCCGTACAGGATACAGATGGAGACGGTATGCCTGATTCTTGGGAAAAAAGTCATCATTTAAATCCTCAAGATCCTTCGGATGGTTCTATCTTTGGCTTATCAAAAGATTATACCAATGTGGAAGTCTACCTGAATAGCTTGGCTAAATCCTGATTTAAACTCTGATCTTTTCAGGCTGTATGCTCTTGATCGACTATTAAGATAAACTTAAAAGCGATTTTTATCTAATGATGAGAGAGGGGTGTTTGGTTGGAAACTGAAGGCCGGTTACATGGAAATATTCAGCAACTGGCAATTTTGAAAAACAAATCATTAATGTTTTCTGTCAATATAAACAGATTGTCGCAGGAATGTATGATTTATCTTTGTAAAATCGATATAAATTCTAAAATAGAATGTTTTAACCATGAAAAAAGTTTTTCTATCCCTTTTCTCATTTATTGCTCTTATTGCGTATGGTGCAAATAAGCAGGCTCCGATAGATCGTGAAGCGCTGGTAACTCGTCATAATCCTCATGTGAAGGTTTTTGAACGTTTATCTTCTCTTTCGGTAGGTAATGGTGAATTTGCCTATACAGTAGATGCAACCGGTTTACAAACTTTTCCTGAGATATACAAAGAAGGTGTACCTCTTGGCACACAATCTCAATGGGGATGGCACAGTTTTGCCAATCCGGATCATTTTGTACCCGATGATGCATTGAAAGATTATGATTTCGGTAGAGGTCGCAAAGAACCTTACTCGGTACAGTTTAACGAGCCGGGTAGACCCCATGATGCAGCCAATTGGCTGCGTGAGAACTCCCATCGATTGCATTTGGGTGTTGTCGGTTTGGAGCTTGGCGATCAGGCTAAAGCTTCCGACATCAAAAACATTGACCAGGTATTAAATCTTTGGAAGGGTGTTGTCAACAGTCACTTTGTTTGGAAGGGTTATACCTTCGATGTGGCTACCGTATGTCATCCCCAAATGGATATGATATCAGCCAGTGTGACTTCCAAATCACATACAGGGATCAAATTCCAGTTCCCTTATCCGACAGGTGGGCACAGTGATGACGCGTGTGACTGGAATGCTAACGATAAACACTCTTCCGAGATCATAGCGCAAAGTGCTTCGGGAGTCGTAATAAAACGCGTGCTTGATTCCACAACATATTATGTTACCATCCGTTGGGAAGGTAAGGCTGCGCTTAAAGAAAAGTCTAAAAACTATTTTGTGCTGACTCCATCTAGTGATAGAATTGCTTTTTCTTGCCAGTTTTCGGCATACAACCCGATATTAGGAGCTGCTAAATCAAATGCGGTTGCACAATCCTCAACTCCTTCGTTACCGTCTTTTGCCGTTACGGCAAACGCTTCTGCCAACTATTGGACTGCTTTCTGGAAAAATGGTGCTGCAGTTGATTTTTCTCATTGTACCGATCCGCGTGCAAAAGAACTGGAGCGTAGAGTCGTACAAAGCCAGTATCTTTTGGCTATACAAAGTGCGGGAACTACACCTCCGCAGGAGACAGGGTTGACTTACAACTCATGGTTTGGTAAGTTCCACCTCGAAATGATTTGGTGGCATCAGGCATGGCAACCACTTTGGAAGCATGGGAACCTGCTCGACCGCACATTAAAATGGTATGAAACGGTGGAACCGATTGCTCGTGGCATTGCAAAACGTCAGGGATTTGATGGGGTACGCTGGATGAAGATGACAGATCCAAGTGGGTTGGAAGCACCTTCAAAAGTCGGCAGTTTCTTAATCTGGCAACAGCCACATTTAATCTATCTTGCCGAATTGCTTTACCGCTCAAATCCTTCTGAGAAGATTCTGAAGAAATATAACCGGTTGATACAAGAGACCGCCGAATTCATGTATTCCTTTGCCACTTACGATAAGGCAAATGATCGTTATGTATTGAAAGGTGCTATTCCCGCTCAGGAAACACTTCGTGCGTCTGAAACGGTAAATCCTCCGTTTGAACTTTCCTACTGGCATTTTGCATTGGAAGTTGCACAGAAATGGCGTGAGCGCTCCGGTGAACCACGTCTCAAAGCTTGGGATGAAATGATTGCAAAAATGTCTCCTCTTGCTTATAATGAGGATCATTTATATCTTGCGGCTGAAACGGCATTGGATACCTACAAAGATATCCGTTTTACATCCGATCACATGGCTGTGCTTGGAGCGGTTGGCATCTTGCCGTTGACAAATCAAACCCGTCCGGACTACATGAAGAATACCCTTCACTGGATATGGAATAATTGGAATTGGGATCAGACTTGGGGATGGGATTATCCAATGACAGCAATGAATGCAGCGCGTCTGGGTGAACCGGAAAAGGCGGTCGGTGCTTTGTTGATGGACAAACGAACCAATACTTACCTGATTAGTGGTCACAACTACCAGGATGAACGTCTGCGTATTTATCTTCCCGGTAACGGTGGACTGTTGACGGCTGTCGCTATGATGTGCGCCGGATGGGACGGATGTAAAGAGAAGAATCCCGGATTCCCTAAAGATGGAAAATGGGATGTACGTTGGGAAGGTTTGCAACCTATGCCTTAGTCGACTTATAGCTGATTATTTTGTAGAAGAATGAAACAACTCTTAGTCTTAATAGTTTTATTTCTGCTTTCTGTGGACTTATTCGGACAGTATGCTGTCAAAGCGAATAAGCCCCAGGGAGCAGGTGATCTTATCGAATCGACTTCTTACAATGACCATAAGCGTGGAAGTAAGCGGACATTACAGTATCGCCCCGAAGGCGATGGCTTTGTTTGTATCAATGGAAAGAATCGGTACTCTCGTGCTTTATATGGAAGTCACACCGCTTTTCGCGTAGAGACAAGCGATCGTCCCATATTTGCGGTATACGATAAAAAGAACAGTCGCAACCTGAGTTTTCGGTTGTGTCTTAAGAATGGCGCTTCGATTGCTTTAGATTCTGCAGCTTGGTGCGAAGCTCGTTACATTGCCGGCAAACGTGTCTATAGCGTGAAAGACCCGGCATGGGGAGAACGGGCGGAGCTCAATATTGTAGCTTTGGCTCTACCGGATGAAGATGCCGGAATTTGGAAGATAACAGCTTTCAATATGCCTGAAGGTTCATCTATACGTTGTACTTTATCCGAAATCCGCTTATCGAAACTGAGTCGCAATGGCGATATGGGAGCAGACCCTCCGGGTTGCTTTGATGCTCCGGAGCATCCTAAAATGATGCAGACTTATGATTTGCTTTTAAATGAGAAATCCTCTTCCTCGGTGGAAGCTAAGAAAGGGAAGAAATCTGTATCACCGTCGCCTTCAGGGGTGATTTTGCCAAAAGCATTCTATGTATTGGTGCGCGATTATTCTTTGAATATACCTTCGGTTTTGGAAGGCGCGCGCCTCTTTGATAAATCGGAAGCAGCTCGCAGTGAGTTGGCTTCGCGTATCCGAATCACAACACCCGATCCTTACTTCAATACTCTTGGCGGTACACTTGCTGTTGCTGCCGACGGGATATGGGACGAGCAGGTCTGGTTGCACGGAGCTATTGGTTGGCGTATGCCACTGAATGGTTGGCGTGCCGCCTATACCGGTGATGTGTTGGGCTGGCATGATAGAGCCCGCACGCATTTTGATGCTTATGCGGCCAGTCAGGTGACCAACGTTCCGAATACTATTCCACATCCGGCACAAGATTCCGCTTTGGCTATGGCTCGTTCGGAGAAACAGTGGGGTACCCCCATGTATAGTGACGGTTATATCTGTCGTAATCCCAACCGCAATGATCAGATGCATCATTATGATATGAATCTCTGTTATATTGATGAGTTGTTGTGGCATTTCAATTGGACGGGAGATCTGGATTATGCCCGTAAAATGTGGCCGGTGCTAAAGCTACACTTAGCTTGGGAAAAACGGAACTTTGATCCCGATAACGACGGTTTATACGATGGATATGCATGTATATGGGCTAGTGACGCACTTTATTATAATAGTGGAGCGGTGACTCATTCTTCGGCATATAATTATCGTGCAAACAAGTTGGCTTCGATGATTGCATCGAAGATCGGTGAAGATCCTACTCCCTACAAACAAGAAGCGGATAAAATACTGAATGCATTAAACAAACGACTTTGGATGCCGGAGAAAGGACATTGGGCGGAGTTTCAGGATTTCATGGGAAAGAAGCGTTTGCACGAAAGTGCTGCGGTATGGACTATCTATCACGCTCTCGATAGTGATGTTGCCGATCCTTTCCAAGCTTATCAGGCTACAAATTATGTGGATACGGATATTCCCCATATCCCGGTTCGTGGAGAAGGCTTAAAAGATGAAGGTTACGCAACGGTCTCCACTACAAATTGGCTGCCTTATTCCTGGAGTATTAATAATGTGGCTTTTGCCGAAGTGATGCATACTTCGCTGGCTTATTTCCAGGCGGGACGTTCCGATTCAGGATTTAAACTACTGAAGAGCTCTTTATTGGACGGGATGTATCTGGGAGAGAGTCCGGGTAACTTCGGACAGATCAGTTTCTATGATGCAGCTCGCGGAGAGTGCTATCGTGATTTTGGTGATCCCATTGGTGTCGCTTCCAGAGTTTTGATTCAAGGCTTGTACGGAATACTACCGGATGCCATGAACGGGCGCTTGCTGGTAAAACCCGGTTTTCCGAGTGATTGGAAATATGCTTCTCTGCATACTCCGGATATTGATTTTGACTTTAAAGAAGCAGCGGATTCTTCTTCCTATTTCATAACTCACCGCCTGAGTGCTGTGCGTACCCTTGAACTGCAATTCCCTGCACGATCTTCACAGCTTGCGGAATTATTAGTCAACGGTCAGTCAGCCGAATGGAAGATTCTTGGTCAGTCTATCGGCCATCCGGTATTATCAGTCATTGTTCCGGCAAATGCCGATCAAAGACTGGATATCTCTATCCGGTGGGGTGGTGAGAGTCTGCGCCTTGACGCAAACTCTGCCCAAGATGGAGTGAGACCTGCATCCGGATATCTTTCGGACAAAGCTCCCATCCGTTTCGAACCGATGAAACAAGGACAGATGCATTGGTGGAAAGCGGTAGAAAATGGAGGTGAGCAGCTTGATAGCGTACCTGATGAACCGGCATTTGCTCATATAGTGTCAGTTAAATGTGAACCCGTTGTCTTGGATAAATTATTTAATGCATCAGTGACGGATATTTTTAAGAATAAATACCTTTCACCACGCTCTCCTTATACCACGTTGCAGATTCCTGTACAAGGTATCGGCGAATGGTGCCATCCGTTGACAACTGCCGAAATTGATGACTCCGGCTTACGTGCTGCAGTGCGCAATGGAAAGATTGATACCAAGTTGGGTATTCCTTTCCGTACCCCTGCAACAGGTCGGAATATTGCATTTACCAGTTTATGGGATAATTATCCTGACAGCATAAGTCTTCCTCTTAAGGGAAAGGCTTCGCGGGCATATTTATTGATGGCAGGCAGCACAAACCACATGCAGTCTCATATCGTAAATGGGACAATACGGGTGTATTATAAAGACGGTTCGTCTTCATGTCTCCCGTTGGTTAATCCTACGAATTGGGCACCCATAGAACAGTTATACTTTGAGGATGGACTTGCATTCAACCGGCATGCACCGGCATTATATCGGTTGAGACTCAAAACAGCTGAAATTAGTAATAATTTTGGTAAAGAATTAGGTTACCCCGGTGTTAGTCAAATGGTTGAAGGCGGTGCCGCCCTCTTATTGGAGTTACCTCTTAATGCAGAAAAGAGATTATCTCATTTAGTGATTGAAACCTCTTCTAATGATGTTGTAATCGGATTGATGGGTATTACTCTTCAACGCTAAGATTAGATATATTAGAGGTAGAGCGTGGGCTAACTAGTCGGTCCACGCTCTATTTTTTTATATTTTGATTTGAATGATAGCATCACCCTTCAAAGCCTCTCTTTCGAAAATTATCTTCATGTTATAACTGAAATATAAAGTCGTATTATAACTTTCGTGCTTCTCTCAAAGCATATTTGCCGGCTTCTTTATCTATCGGAAACCGTAGCCCTTTTGTTTTCAAACCGTAGGGCTTTGCTACGCGAACCGTAGCGCTTCAGTACAGGACCCAAAAGGGCTACGGTTCAGCGATGGAAGTCCTTAGAAAGAAGTTTGCAATACCTTAGCATTTCGGAGTGATCACTTATAGCTTTACGTAAGAGAATGATCTGACTTTTGATCATTTGTAGCCAGGTTTTCGATGAAGAGTGGTTTGATAAACATAAGGAGTTTCTTTTGCCAATAATAGAACTTAGCCTCGTTGATTACCTCATTGGCACAATAATCACGAACTTTTAAACCGCTGCTCTCGTAGCGGGAATAGATTGATTCAAACTCTTTGAGATTCCACATAGCTTTTTTGTGCCAAAGATAAAACCAGGGAAAGAAAGAGAAAAGACGGGGTTCACCGAATACTTACAGATATTCTATCTTTCACCAAGAATATTCAGGAAATTGATCTTCCTGATATAGAGTTACTTGATTTCTTAAAACAAGCATTTATGTATACAATTTTTAGGGAAGCTTACAATGGTTCTTTTCTATTCCCCATCTAAGATTTTATATGCCTGTTTATAAATATAACCAGAGACAAATGTCGTAATCACAATCTGTAAAAATACAATCAGATTGATCATTCTACTCTTGTGATTAATTATATTTCCCTTATTGAGTATGTTGTACGTAATGAATGAGGAAAAACTGAGGCCTAACTTCTTCTTGTTTTCCAAAGCATTTTTTATCTGAAGACTGCTTTCTTTGTAAAACTTTATTTTATCTAATGCCAGATTAAAGATTTCTATGCCTGCAATACTATTATAACGTTTCAAGTTATCTAATATTGTTTTACTGCCACATTCCCGTATTGCTTTACCTTTCTCACCCAATAAACATATTCCGACGTCTATATATCTATCATAGCTACTTCCTTCGTCAGTCCCCGTACCTCCTCCGGTACGTGGAAGGGCATTAGGTATAAGTATCTATTGCTATACTTTGATGCCTAATTTATCTAATTAGATCATTTATTATTAGCTTTTAATCAGAATATTAATTTAATTTTTTTACCAATATCTGTTATGTAAGCATAAGCCTCACCTCCTGTCAGTTTGTATTCTTCAGGACCATCATCCCATTCACTAGGTGGATTATACTTCAAATCAGGCGTTTCGAAATAGACAACACATAATCCATACGATACAAATTGCATCGCATCTTCTAAATACATTTCTTTTTCGTATTTTATAATTTAACAATGACATCTTCACTAGCTATTAGAAGAAGTTTATCCCTCATATAAACATATTTACTTATAGCTTCTTTGTCACCGTTCTTTGCTGCTAAATTATGGAGAGCTTCTATAAATGATATATAATGTTCTTCCTTTAGTTTTCTTGTTTGTAATTTGATATTATTTTTGTTAGCTAAAAGAGCTCCTAATATTGATACCAATATAGCAACTACTGCACCGACTATAGAAATGTATAATTCCATATCTTTGACAAAGATTTATAATAATATTAATATACTACATAGATAGTTATTCTATTAATAGTCCGGTTCAAGCTTTTTCGCTTGGTTCCTATTTTCACAAGTTAACTTGTTGTAATATTCTTTCATATAAGCTTCTTTCTTTACTCCATTATTGACAAATATCTTTTTAGAGAGGCTATTTCAGCCTTTACAACAAACTTTTGAAAATCTTCTGGCTTATTTTCGATATGTGATTTCTCTAATGCTTTGTAGTAGCTTATTTTATCTTCATTACTACCTTTCAGTGTAACAAGTGTATAGCCATTACGCAAAAGGTATAAATTCATCAATAAGCGAGATGTACGCCCGTTACCATCAATAAATGGGTGAATGCGTACGAGTTCATCATGGAGATAAGCAGCGATAAGAACAGGATGCACCTTCTCTTTTTCCATTTGCCGAAACTTTATGATAAAATCTTCCATTTGTTTCTCTATCAAGTAGGGTTGCGGTGGCATGTGCTCACTACCTGAGATCATAACAGGAACGGTGCGGTATTTACCTGCATTATCTCTGTCTATACCATGAAGGATAAGAGCATGTATTTCTTTGATCGTGTGCTCACTTATTTCTATATCCTTTTTAGCTATATCTTTAATATAGTCAATGGCTTCTGCATGGTTAATTGCTTCCAAATGTTCACGCATGGATTTTCCTGATATAGTAACACCTTCATTCACGACAAGTGCAGTTTCCTGCAACGTAAGAGTATTCCCTTCTATACGGTTACTCTCATAAGTGTATTCAATATCAAGAGCATCCTGAATCTTCTTCAATGCTTCTTCAGGAAGCGGACGTAAAGCGGATAATTGTGCTTTGAATGCATCAACTTCACTTAGTAATTGTTTCATTTCTTCCTTCATGTTTATTCGACTTTTATATTGATACTTTTTCCACAGTGAGGGCAAGTGATAGCGATAGCGCTTTTCTTGGGGTGGTCGAAAAGTTCTGTGATGTCAACGTCTAAAGCATTGGCTATTTTTTCCAATGTTTCAAGAGAAGGAGTAGATTTGCCATTAACGATATTACTCATATTCGGCTGAGTTATTCCTATCATTCCTGCAAGTGACACAACAGTTACTCTCTTTTCTTTTAATACACTTTTTATTTTCAACTTCATATTATATCGTTTTAGACTATAATGCAAATATAAAATATTATATTGAATAAAAGCATAAATGAAGATTAAATATATCTTTATACATAATATTTTATTGCTTTATATTTTAGTTTTATATTCTTAAACATTACGTTTGCAATGTGATAATAATGATATACGATATAAGTCTTATGACAAAAGAAGAATTAAATCAGATGTGCAGAGAATACCAACAGGTATTAGTTATGAGTGAAACAGAAGTTCAAAGCATGAAAGTATGTGGAAAGCTTTCTTATGCTTTCTGAAAATACAGCATTGTAATTATGTGATTGTTAAAAAGGGGAGAGGATTTCTCCTGCACCCCTAATTGGATTTAAAAGCACTATCGGACGCTTCCGAGAGTATTTATACAAAGATAAAAAGAAAGAGGTAAATTCATATTGGAAATACCTCTGTTTTTATTTTATCGGTGATTCTGCGGAACAAAAACGGAACAAAAAAGGCTTAACTTATTGAAAGTCAAGCCCTATTTGTCGGAATGAGGCGAATTATTGGCTTCATATTTATTTCTGCAATCTGTTGATTATCAATACGTATAGCTACAGGAGAATGTCTGTTATTTAATTGCTGACGTCCCATTTTCGTCCCGGTAAAAGTAAAAAAAATAAGATGTAACTAATTGATGGTTCTGATATTAGCCAAGTTATCAGCACTGTGCTTCACATTATTTGCTTTATGTTTCATTAAACTTATATCTATTTCGATCCCTTGTAACCGTTCTTTCTCTTCAATTACTCTTTCTTTTTCTGCCAATAAATCCTTTAGATGTTCTATCTCTTTATTCTTGTTACTCATTTCTTCCGCTGTTATATTTCCGAATACAGATGCTGTATTTCCATTCCCATTTATCAATTGGTTCGCGGTGTTATAACCTTCGAAGAAAATGCCAGCCTGAACTCCGAGTATTTGAGCCAATTTTTCGACAGTTTCGGTAGTTGTACTATTACGTTTCATTATCTTTTGTAATCCGTCAGGTGTGATTCCTAGCTGTAGTGCCAAGTCTTTTAAACTGATATTTTTCTTATCAGCCAAATCCTTTATGATTAATAAGTTAGCCATTTTGAACTATACAATTAGTATTATTTAACAAGACAAAAAATATAATACAATACATATTGTCTATGTTTGCAGTATAAATATAGCACTAAAAATTGTACTAAGAATGGAGAAACTACAAAATTGGAACAAAATGGTATTTAATTCAATTTTACCGTTTTTTCCAATTAAGCCTAGAGGCTATAAAATTCATACTATCAATAATTGTAGTAATAGTAATTTGAATTTTCAAATAGATTAAAAAATAGGGAGCTCTCATATGAGGGTCTTTTATCTATAAGAGCGATAAGATATATTCTTGTTGCTCTTTTTTTCAATAGAGGTGCAAACCTATAATTTATTTTGATGGTTTCTTCTCCTGTTCTTACCACGTAGGATATTAATTGTTAATTGATGTTATATATAGCGATTTAGTTATGTTTTTATTTGGCTGTTTATAGCGAAAACGCTATATTTGTACTGCTAAATAAAAGTTCATTGACATTATGAAGTACAACAATCTGTATGCGGAATTAATTGCCGCAGGTTGCTACATTGTTAGAAACGGAGCTAACCATGATATGTGGTTTAGCCCTCTTACTAATAAAACTTGGCCAATACCAAGGCATGGCAGCCACGAAGTACCGAAAGGCACTGAGCGAAAGATCAGAAAAGTGATGGGGATTTAATCCCCACACTTTTTGTACGTTTTCAAATTTTTATTAGCAAAAAGGTGTCAGCATATTGCTGGCATCTTATTTAAAACACTTGAGAATATGAAAGTAACGGTTATTATGGAGAAAGCTACTGACGGCTTCTTTTCGTGTTATGTTGATGATGAATTGGAAGGATTTGGATTGATGGGGCACGGGTCTACAGCTGAGGAAGCAAAGAAAGATATGTTAGTTGCCTATAATGAGATGAAGGAACTTTTTGCTGAACAAAGCAAAGAGATCCCTGCTTTAGAGTTTGTGTATAAGTATGATTTACAGTCATTTTTCAACTATTTCTCTTTTTTGAATATTACTAAGGTTGCTGAATTGGCTGGAATTAATCCATCATTGATGAGACAATATACTTCCGGTTCTGCTGTAGCCGGGCAAAAACAATATGAAAAAATAAGAAAAGCGGTTGACAGCATCTCAAAGGAGATTTCTGTAGCAACTTTCTAAGGGTATGTGCGTCAATGACGTACTTTTATTTAGCAAGAAAAGAGAGGCTTCCACGGGTTGGAAGCCTCTCTTTTCTTATTTTTGTAGCTTTCTAATCATCCTCACTGAATAGCGAACGCATTCCGGTTACCGCTTCTGATGTCAGTGATTTACGTACTGCTTTCTCATGCTTTAATGCTCTGTCAAGTTCTAAATACCGTTCAAAGTCTTGACCTGATTTTTGTGGTTTGTCTTTCAACTCATCCAGTTCTTTCTGAAATTTCAATGTACGCTCAAACGATTGTTCACGTTGAACATGCTTCCCGAAAAGCAAGTTTTCAATAGTAGAATAAACCCAAAGCTCAAATGCAGGATTTAACCAAGCAGCAAATTTAAGAGCCAATATCCGATGCATCCAAGTGCCGGTTTTTTGTCTTGAGTCGACTAGATCGCTCTCATCTTGGATACCTAAAAAGCGAGAATTCTCGCTTTTTAAAGCTTCTTTAGCCTCTTGCTAGCTTTTCGGCCAATCTATTAATGTAGTCTTTTGCATATTTCCTGCGATCGGTAATTTTGCTAATGTAGTTTAGTTTTATTTTTTTTCGTCGCATTTCGCCATGTACAGGATTAAATGCGTAAAAGTCAATGTACCAATCTTTTCCAGCATGTAAAACTGGGGGCGTATAGCCTTGAATTTCTTTGAGTGTGGGCATTTTTTTTTATTTGCTTTTGCTTCTCTGCAAAAACAAATATGTAAATAATAACCGTCCCGTTTCCGTCCCGGCATCTCCTTTAAAACAACAATAACACACTGAAAAACAGCATGTTATTGTTGTGCTTGTCGGAATGAGGCGATTCGAACGCCCGACCCCTACGTCCCGAACGTAGTGCGCTACCAACTGCGCTACATTCCGATTCTTCTAGAGAAGAAGGTGGTGCCACCAGGAATCGAACCGGGGACACAAGGATTTTCAGTCCTTTGCTCTACCAACTGAGCTATGGCACCTTTTTCGTTTGCGGCTGCAAAGATAAATAGTTTTTTTAAGACATCAAAAAGAATATTCAAATAAAATTCCCCTATGTTGGACAACACCAAGTATAAATGGATTGTCAAACTTATAGGCTTCTTTTTGCGTAATCTGATGGATAACTTTTAATAAATTTTTTATTCATATCCTTGTTTATAGAAAAAAGTTCTGGTTTGAATTAAAAATTATTGGGTTATCTATATCTTTGTCGCAAACGAAAACAATATGAATATAGATTTAGGAAAGTTCAATACATTGGAAGTGGTGAAGGAAGTTGATTTTGGAATGTATCTTGATGGGGGAGAAAATGGAGAAATCTTGCTACCTAAAAGATATGTGCCCGAAGGTTGTGTGATTGGTCAGCAATTGAAAGTCTTTATTTATCTTGATAATGAAGAAAGACTCGTTGCCACTACGCTTACCCCGTTGATAGAAGTTGGACAATTTGCATATCTGGAAGTGGCTTGGGTTAATGAATATGGTGCTTTTTTGGATTGGGGCTTGATGAAAGATCTCTTTGTCCCCTTTCGTGAGCAAAAGCAAAAAATGCAGATAGGGGAAAAATATATTGTTTATGCACATGTTGATGATGAAAGCTATCGGATTGTGGCGTCCGCCAAAGTGGAGCGATACTTAGCCAAATCACAGCCGAATTACGAATCCGGAGAGGAAGTTGAAATACTTATCTGGCAAAAAACGACTTTGGGATTTAAAGCGATCGTCAATAATAGTTATAGCGGTCTTCTGTATGAGAACGAAATATTCAAACCATTGCGCACAGGCATGCGGCTTAAAGCCCATGTAAAACAAGTCCGCGAGGATGGTAAAATCGATTTGATATTACAAAAACCAGGCTTTGAGAAAGTCGATGATTTTTCTAAAACCTTGCTACAGTATATTGAAGCTCAAGGAGGTCATATAATCTTGAATGACAAAAGTCCGGCAGAAGAAATTTATGCTGTGTTTGGTGTTAGCAAGAAAACATTCAAGAAAGGCGTTGGCGATCTCTATAAAAAGCATCTTATATTGCTTTCCGATAACGGCATTACTTTGGTTGGTGAACTCGGTGATTGATTAAAATAGGGAAATCCCTAAATAAGAATAGAGGGAAATAAGTGTGAAGGGGATTTTCTTCCTCTATTTTTGTTTCAGTAAAGGAATAGACGAGAGTTATAAACTTAAATTAAACGCAATTATGAGAAGGATAATATTTATACTGCTTGTTACGATGAACATCACCTCTTGCAGTGCAAGTATGGAAGCATACAGTCAATCTAGTTTACGTCAGGACACTCGTTTTCTTACGGATAAGATGGCCTATGAGTTAAATCTGAGTACGGGACAATATAATGATATCTATGAAATAAATTTTGATTTCATTTATAATGTACGTTATTTAATGGATGATGTACTACGAGGCAATCAATGGGCTCTCGATCGTTACTATGAATATCTGGATGTCAGGAATGATGATTTACGTTGGGTGTTAAGTCGCGGTCAATACACGCGATTCATGCAAATTGATTATTTTTTCCGTCCGATCTATACGAGTGGTGCTCATTGGTATTTTCGCATTTATACGAGGTATCCCGACCGTTATAATTTCTATTTCTCGCGACCCTATAATTACAGGACTTATCGGGGTGATCATTACCGTACACGTCATAATAATGAAAGTTATTATCGCGGACGCTATGATCAGCCTTCTTATAATGGTTCTTTCCGTATTCAGGGGAGTGTTACTATTGAATCTCACAGGCGTACTGATTTCGGTTCTGTTCAAATAAGATCGGATTCGGGCAGGAAACCAGAAAGGGATGATATTTATACAACACGTCCTAGTGGCGAAAGCAGTCGTGTTAGAGGCTCGGATAGAGATAGCAAAAATACAGGAGAACCTTCGAATTCACGTTCTACAAGGGATACGAATGTCGACCGTTCATCTTCATCCCGCAGTGAAAACAGGGCCACAAGAGGAAGTCGTGCGACAAGAGAAAAGGCTGACAAACAGTCATCAAGTGTAAGAAGTACCGACAGCAATCGTAGCGGGGATAATGCTCCTTCTTCAAGGAGTTCCCGTTCCAGTCGCTCTTCTGATGATCGCAAGTAAATAAAAAGAGCGAATTATTTGTCTGTCTGATAAATAATTCGTTCCTTTGCACCGCTTTCGCGCAATCGCTGTCAGGACATAGTGTGAAGCCTGGTATGTTGCGTTGTAACGATGAAACAATTTAATAATTACAACAATGGATTTAATTAAAGTTGCAGAAGAAGCATTTGCTACTGGCAAACAACATCCAAGCTTCAAGGCAGGTGATACTGTTACTGTAGCATATCGTATCATTGAAGGTAACAAAGAACGTGTCCAGTTATATCGTGGAGTTGTTATCAAAATTTCCGGTCATGAAAACAAGAAACGTTTTACTGTTCGTAAGATGTCCGGAACTGTAGGTGTAGAAAGAATTTTCCCGATTGACTCACCAGCTATTGATAGCATCGAAGTGAACAAAGTGGGTAAGGTTCGTCGCGCTAAATTATATTATTTGCGTGCTCTTACAGGTAAAAAGGCAAGAATTAAAGAGAAAAGAGTTAACGGTTAATTATCCGTTCTTTTGCATTACAAATAAAAAAGGGAGCCGAATCGGTTCCCTTTTTTATTTGTAATAAACGAAGATCTTTTTTATCTTTGTAGTGTATTTAAAATAAATTACGTCTTCGAAGAGCCAGGTGAACATAGAGCTATTCTACAATACTTTACTTCTAAAATAACAGGTGAAGAGAGTTCTTATTGTGTTCTCGAACATCCTATCAGATCGGTTTTATTCCCTTTTCCCTTTTATTTTTTTGCGATTTTTCACTATATAGCGCATATTAGTGGAAAAATGTCATGTGATTTCTATTTCTTTTTCAATATTGAATGAATGTATAATTTGTATAAATCATGAGCGAATTATTTATTATTATAGGTCTTATTCTTCTAAATGGATTTCTGGCTATGTCCGAAATAGCCCTGATTTCGGTTCGTAAATCTCATTTATTGAATGAGGCTAATAAGGGGAGTCGTTCTGCTAAAACAGCTTTACTGTTGACTCAGAAGCCTGATAATTTCTTGTCCACGGTACAGATTGGAATTACCATTGTGGGTATACTCACAGGAATATATTCGGGCAGTACATTGGCTGATGATTTCTCCAATATATTAGTAACTTGGGGAGTACCTTCCGGATATTCAAGATTATTAGGGCAGATCGTTATTGTTGTACTGGTGACTTACCTGACTTTAGTTTTTGGTGAGCTTGTTCCTAAAAGAATTGGTATGAGCACATCTTTTCGAGCGGCCAGATTGGTAGCCCGTCCCATGTATTTACTTTCAAAAATTGCATCGCCCTTCGTCTGGTTGTTGGCTAAGAGTACATCTTTCATATTCAATTTGTTTGGCTTAAAGGTTGAGTCTGATAGGGTGACGGAAGAAGAAATTAAATCTATGATTCAGGAGGGCACAAGAGAGGGTGAAGTACAGGAAGTTGAACAAGATATCATGGAGCGGGTTTTTCTATTGGGCGATTTAAGGGTCAGTTCGTTAATGACCCATCGTTCGGAAGTGACCGTGCTGGATATAAATATGGATACTATACAGATTCAGGCGGTTTTGGAAGAACACCTTCATGATTTTTATCCCGTGGTAGACCGAAATTATGATAACATTAAAGGTGTGGTAACGCTGAAGAAGCTTGTATTTGAATTGAATAAGCCTGAGTTGGATTTGCTTAAAGTAACATCTCCTGCAATCTTTTTTCATGAAAACATGAGTGTCTATAAAGCATTGGAACGGATGAAAGATAAACGTATCGGGCAAGCCTTGATTTGTGATGAATTTGGTGGATTTCAGGGGATTATAACTTTAAAGGATATTCTGGAAGGACTTGTTGGAAATATTGAAGATGCATATACCGAGCCTGATATTATTAAACGTAAAGAAGGTGATGGGTGGTTTGTTGATGGGCAATGTCCTGTATATGACTTCTTTGCTTATTTTGAAAAAGAGAATTTATATTCCAATCAAAGTGATTATACAACAGTGGGAGGTCTTGTATTGGAATTTCTTCAACATATACCAGAAAGCGGAGAAGTTGTAAAATGGAAAGGTTTTATTTTTGAAATTGTGGATATGGATGGGGCGCGTATTGATAAGATCCTGGTGAAAGTGACGGGGTGACCGATTTACCCTTTATATTCAATTGTGTACGCTTGAAAATCATTATCTTTGCGACTTTGAATGATTAATTTCCGTTAAAATGATATCGATAGAAGGATTGAAAGTGGAATTCAATGCCACTGTGTTGTTTGAAGATGTGTCTTACGTCATTAATAAAAAAGATCGTATAGCCTTGGTAGGTAAAAATGGGGCGGGTAAATCTACGATGCTTAAAATATTGGCTGGTTTACAGAATCCTTCGGCTGGAATAGTGGCTATGCCTAAAGAAGTAACTATAGGTTATTTGCCTCAGGTCATGATCTTATCTGATAGCCGGACTGTTAAGGAAGAAGCCGAATTGGCATTTGAAGAGATATTTAAACTGCAGGCCGATTTGGAGAGGATGAATCGGGAATTGGCAGATCGAACTGACTATGAATCGGAATCTTATCATAAATTAATCGAACGTTTTACTCATGAGAATGATCGGTTTTTGATGATGGGGGGTACGAATTTTCATGCCGAGACCGAACGCACTCTTATTGGTCTTGGTTTCAGCCGAGATGACTTTGATCGTCCTACCTCTGAGTTTTCGGGAGGATGGCGGATGCGTATTGAATTGGCAAAACTCTTGCTAAGGCGTCCGGATGTTTTATTGCTCGATGAGCCTACGAACCATTTGGATATTGAAAGTATTCAATGGCTGGAGAACTTTCTATCTACACGTGTTAATGCGGTTGTATTAGTTAGTCATGACAGGGCATTCCTTAACAATGTGACTACTCGTACAATAGAAATTTCATGCGGACATATCTATGATTATAAGGTGAAGTACGATGACTATGTTGTTCTTCGGAAAGAACGTCGCGAGCAGCAACTGAGGGCTTATGAAAATCAACAAAAACAGATCGGAGACACAGAGGCCTTTATTGAGCGTTTCCGGTATAAAGCTACGAAAGCGGTTCAGGTTCAGAGTCGTATCAAGCAGCTCGAAAAGATTGAACGGATTGAAGTGGACGACGAAGATACTTCTGCACTAAGGCTTAAATTCGTGTGTTCCAGCCGTAGCGGCAGTTATCCGGTGATCTGTGAAGACGTTGAGAAAAAGTATGGGAGTCATATTGTGTTTCATGATGTTAATCTTACCATTAATCGTGGTGAAAAGATTGCATTTGTAGGCAAGAATGGAGAAGGAAAATCAACTCTTGTGAAATGTATCATGGAGGAGATTTCCGATTATACCGGCAAATTGAAGATCGGACATAATGTGCAAATTGGATATTTCGCTCAGAATCAGGCACAAATGCTTGATGAAAATCTTACTGTATTTGACACAATAGATCGGGTTGCCGTCGGTGATATCCGGTTGAAAATAAGAGATATACTAGGGGCGTTTATGTTCGGTGGAGAAGCTTCGGATAAGAAAGTGAAAGTTCTTTCGGGAGGGGAACGTACTCGCTTGGCCATGATCAAATTGTTGTTGGAACCGGTAAATCTTCTGATACTGGATGAGCCTACGAATCATTTAGATATGCGTTCAAAAGATGTTTTAAAGGAAGCGATTCGTGATTTTGACGGTACTGTAATTATTGTCAGTCATGACCGTGACTTCTTGGATGGACTTGCGACTAAAGTATATGAATTTGGAGGTGGTTTGGTCAAAGAGCACTTGGGAGGTATTTATGATTTCTTACAAAAGAAACAAATTGAAAGCCTGAATGAACTGCAAAAAGGAGTTACGCTTTCAACTTTAAGAGATACAGTTGGAGAGGATTCTTTCAGCACAAATAAAGAACAGCTGTCTTCAGATAATAAGTTATCTTATGAAGCCCAGAAGGAATGGAATAAGAAACTTAAAAAGTTGGAACGTAAGGTGACTGATTGTGAGAATGAAATCTCACAAATTGAATCGGCTGTTGCAATTCTTGAAATAAAAATGGCCACTCCCGACGGGGCTTCTGATGTGCAACTTTATGAACAGCATCAAAAACTAAAACGTCAATTGGATGGCGTTATGGAGGAATGGGATAAAGTTTCTACTGAATTAGAGGAAGCCAAAAGTAAGGTATTATAAAAGTTTAATTAATAATAGATGTAATGAAGGTAATGAAGTATTTTCCTGTTTTGGCATTCTGCCTGATGGCTGCAGGATGCGGTAGCAAGAAAGGGGCTGTGTCTGAAGCCGGTATTGATCTTGCAAACTTAGATACGGCAGCTCTTCCGGGTACGGATTTCTATCAGTATGCTTGTGGAGGCTGGATGAAGAATCACCCTTTGACTGACGAATATGCACGTTTTGGGTCTTTTGATATGCTTGCAGAGAATAATCGCAAGCAGGTACGTGAACTTATTGAAGAATTATCCAAGTCAAAACATGAGGAAGGTAGCGTGGCCCAGAAAATAGGGGGCATGTACAATATGGCTATGGATAGTTTGAAATTGAATAGAGAAGGAGGTAACCCAATTAAAAAGGATATGGATAAGATCTCTGCTTCGAAGTCAAAAGAAGATATTTACGCTGCGATAGGCTATCTTCAACAGATTGGTATTGATCCTTATTTTAATATGTATGTCGGTGCCGACGATATGAATAGTTCCATGAACATTACTCAAATTACTCAAGGCGGTCTGGGTATGGGGGAACGCGATTATTATCTGGAAAAAGATGAAAAAACAGTCGCTATCCGTGAGGCTTATAAAGTACATATTGAAAAAATGTTCCGTTTGGCAGGTTGCGATGAAGTAGCTTCGCGAAAAGCGGTGGATGCAGTAATGAAGATAGAGAAGGCTTTGGCAGAAACTTCGCGGACGCAAGTTCAATTGCGTGATCCTCATGCAAATTACAATAAAAAATCTTTGCCTGAATGGAAAAAGGAATATACAGCATTTGATTGGAATGTATACCTGACTGCTTCTCGTTTGCAAAAAGTGGACAATATGATTATTGGCCAGCCCGAGGTGTTTAAAGAAGTGGAAACGGTGATTAATACTTTCTCATTGGAGGATAATATACTTTATCTTCAATGGAACTTAATTAATAGTGCTGCGGATTATCTGAGTGATGCTTTTGCCATACAGAACTTTGAGTTTTACGGGAAGGCAATGTCCGGAAGAAAAGAGATGCAGCCACGTTGGAAGCGTGCCGTTTCTACGCTCAACAATTCCCTTGGAGAAGCAGTTGGGCAAATGTATGTTGAGAAGTATTTCCCGGCAGCATCAAAAGAACGTATGGTGGCATTGGTAAAAAATCTTCAAAACTCTTTGGGTGAACGTATAAAGAATCTCACTTGGATGAGTGACACAACTAAGCAAAAGGCTTTGGAAAAATTGGCGACTTTCCATGTGAAGATCGGATATCCCGATAAGTGGAAAGATTACTCGAATATGGAGTTCAAAAATGACAGTTACTGGAATAATATCACTCGTGCTAATGCATGGGCTTATAATCGCATGCTTGCTAAAGTAGGTAAACCTGTCGATAAGGATGAATGGTTGATGACTCCGCAAACAGTTAATGCTTACTATAATCCCACGACGAATGAGATATGTTTCCCTGCCGGAATCTTGCAATATCCTTTCTTCGATATGAAAGCGGATGATGCATTCAACTATGGCGCTATTGGAGTTGTGATTGGGCATGAAATGACGCACGGATTTGATGATCAGGGACGGCAGTATGATAAAGATGGAAATTTGAAAGATTGGTGGACCGCTACCGATGCCAAAAATTTTGAAAAACGTGCTGCTGTTATGGCTGATTTCTTTAATAGTATTGAAGTAGCTTCGGGCGTACACGCCAACGGACGTTTTACGCTGGGGGAAAATCTTGCAGATCACGGTGGTTTACAAGTCTCATATCAGGCTTTCCTGAAGGCTACGGAAAATATTCCTTTGGAAACAAAGGATGGATTTACTCCGGCGCAACGTTTCTTCCTTGCTTATGCAAATGTATGGGCTGGGAATATTCGCGAGGCAGAAATTCTGCGTCGTACGAAAACCGACCCTCATGCTTTGGGCAAATGGCGTGTAGATGGGGCATTGCCTCATATTGCTGCTTGGTATAAAGCTTTTGGAGTTACGGAAAAAGATCCGATGTTCTTATCTGTAGGAAAAAGGGTATCTATCTGGTAGTTCATTTTATCTGAAAGGATAAAAAGCGCTGGTCTTATTAAATGAGATCAGCGCTTTTTAATTAAGTCTAATTTATTGTATGCGAGTATATGTGTAAGTGAACATTTTTAGTACCTTTGCACATCAAATCGTTAATAAGCAAACCCATGTCGGAAACTAAAAAAATCAAAACCGCATTAGTCTCGGTTTATCATAAGGAAGGTTTAGATGAAATTATAACCAAACTTCATGAAGAAGGGGTTGAGTTTCTGTCCACAGGAGGAACCCGTCAATTTATAGAATCTTTAGGATTTCCTTGTAAGGCTGTAGAAGACTTGACTTCTTACCCCTCTATATTAGGAGGCCGTGTAAAAACTTTGCATCCTAAAGTGTTTGGTGGTATTCTTTGCCGTCGCGAATTGGAGCAGGATATGCAACAAATTGAGAAATATGAAATTCCGGAAATTGATCTTGTAATAGTTGACTTGTACCCGTTTGAAGCGACTGTTGCTTCGGGAGCTGAAGAACCTGCTATTATTGAAAAGATTGATATCGGCGGTATTTCTCTAATCCGTGCTGCAGCAAAGAACTATAATGACGTGGTGATTGTCGCTTCTCAACCTCAATACAAACCGTTTCTCGACATGCTTATGGAGCATGGTGCGGTGACTTCTGCTGAGGAACGCCGCTGGTTTGCCAAAGAAGCTTTTGCTGTTTCTTCTTATTATGATTCGATTATCTTTAATTATTTTGATGCTGAAGAAGGTTCTGCATTCCGTAGTGCTGTTAATAATCAGAAAACTTTACGTTATGGAGAAAATCCTCATCAAAAAGGTTATTTTTATGGTAATCTTGATGCGATGTTCGATCAGATTCATGGTAAAGAGATTTCATATAATAATTTATTAGACATTAATGCTGCCGTTGATTTGATTGATGAATTTAGTGAAACAACATTTGCTATATTGAAACACAATAACGCATGTGGCTTGGCATCTCGTGCTTCTGTATTAGAAGCTTGGAAAGATGCACTTGCCGGAGATCCGGTTTCCGCTTTTGGTGGTGTTCTTATCACTAATGCCGTGATAGATAAGGAGGTCGCAGCAGAAGTCAATAAGATATTTTTCGAAGTTATTATTGCTCCGGATTATGATGTTGATGCGCTTGAGATCCTAGGGCAGAAAAAAAATCGTATTATTTTGGTACGCAAGCAGGCTTCTTTACCCAAAAAGCAATTCCGCTCATTATTGAATGGAGTATTGGTTCAAGATCGTGATTTAAATATTGAAACACCGGAAGATCTTAAAACTGTGACGGTGAAGGTACCTACTGAAACGGAAATTGCCGACATGCTTTTTGCTAATAAAATTGTGAAAAATAGTAAGTCGAACTCTATTGTATTGGCAAAAGGAAGGCAGTTATTGGCCAGTGGGGTTGGACAGACTTCCCGTGTGGACGCTTTGAAACAGGCTATAGAGAAAGCAAAAAGCTTTGGTTTTGATTTGCAAGGTGCTGTAATGGCATCTGATGCTTTTTTCCCATTCCCTGATTGTGTGGAGATTGCAGGCAACGAAGGTATTAAAGCGGTTATTCAACCGGGTGGCTCAATAAAAGATCAGCTTTCCTTTGATTATTGCAATGAACATGGCATAGCGATGGTGACAACTGGAATTCGTCATTTTAAACATTAATCTATCGATAGACTGAAAGCTGTTTTTCCCTATAAAATAAAAAACAAATTTGATAAATTATGGGATTATTTTCTTTTACGCAAGAGATTGCAATGGATTTGGGTACAGCCAATACAATTATTACAACGAATGGTAAGATTGTCGTGGATGAGCCTTCTGTGGTTGCTCTTGACCGTCGTACGGACAAGATGATTGCCGTGGGTGGAAAGGCTAAGATGATGCATGAAAAAACTCACGAAAACATACGTACTATCCGTCCTTTGCGGGATGGTGTGATAGCTGACTTTTACGCTTGTGAACAGATGATACGCGGTCTGATAAAGATGGTGGATACAGGCAATCGTCTTTTTTCCCCGTCTTTACGTATGGTCATCGGTGTTCCATCGGGTAGTACTGAGGTTGAACTTAGAGCTGTACGTGATTCGGCAGAACATGCAGGAGGACGTGACGTTTATCTGATATTCGAACCGATGGCTGCTGCTATTGGTATTGGCATAGATGTTGAGGCACCAGAAGGAAATATGATTGTGGACATTGGTGGTGGTTCCACAGAGATTGCCGTAATCTCTTTAGGTGGAATCGTCTCCAATAATTCCATTCGTATAGCAGGTGATGACTTGACCGCCGATATTCAGGAGTATATGAGTCGTCAGCATAATGTAAAAGTGAGTGAACGTATGGCTGAACGCATTAAAATTAATGTAGGTGCGGCTTTAACTGAATTAAGCGAAGATGCTCCTGATGATTATATCGTCCATGGACCTAATCGTATTACTGCATTGCCAATGGAGGTTCCGGTATGCTATCAGGAGGTAGCTCATTGCTTGGAGAAATCTATTTCAAAAATAGAAACAGCTATTCTAAGTGCATTGGAGAATACTCCTCCTGAACTTTATGCTGATATTGTACATAATGGCATTTATTTGGCCGGTGGAGGTGCTTTACTTCGTGGCTTGGATAAGCGTCTGACCGATAAAATCAATATTCCGTTTCATATTGCAGAAGATCCTTTGCATGCTGTTGCCAAGGGTACAGGTGTGGCATTGAAGAATGTAGATCGTTTCTCATTTTTGATGAGATAATAAACGTTTATGCGAAATTTACTGAACTTTCTTATTAAATACAATTACTGGTTCCTCTTCCTGTTATTAGAGGCAGCCAGTTTTGTTTTATTATTCCGTTATAACAATTATCAACAAAGTGTATTTTTTACATCTGCTAACGGAGTAGTAGGGAAAGTTTATGATATTTCGGGGAGCGTTACTTCCTATTTTCATTTAAAATCGGCCAATGAAGATTTGCTTGATCGGAACTTATGGTTGGAACAGCAGATTGCTTCTTTGGAGAAAGTCTTGAAAGAGAATGGTATGGACTCCGTAAAGTTGGCTAGTATGGAGCATATACCGGTTACTGATTTTCGGATATTTAAAGCTAATGTAATAAAAAACAGCGTAAATCTTCCGGATAACTATATTACCTTGAACAAAGGGGGTGAAGACGGCATTCGCTCTGAGATGGGAGTTGTGGATGCAAATGGTGTTGTCGGAATTGTTTATAAAACATCACCACATTATTCGATTGTACTTCCATTGCTTAATAGTAAATCGAGTATTAGCTGCAAAATTGCAGGAAGTGAATACTTTGGATACTTAAAATGGGAGAATGGTGATTCTCGGTACGCTTATCTTAAGGATCTGCCCAGACATGCGGAATTCAACTTAGGCGATACTGTGGTGACCAGCGGATATTCTACCGTTTTCCCCGAAGGTGTTATGGTGGGAACTATAGATGATATGTCTGACTCGCATGATGGTCTTTCATATCTATTAAAAATAAAGCTTGCCACTGATTTTGGAAAATTGAGTGATGTACGTGTCATTGAACGAAGCAAACAAAATGAACAAAAAGCATTGGAACAGAGTATAAAGGAGTAAATATGATCATTAGTTATTTACATAAAGCAGGATGGTTTGTTGGTTTAATACTATTGCAGGTGCTTATTCTGAATAATATACACATTGCAGGGTATGCTACTCCTTTTCTATATATATACCTCATTTTAAAGTTTGAATCGGATACTTCTAGAAACGCCGTAATGTTATGGGCGTTTTTCTTAGCTTTATTAATAGATGTTTTTTCCGATACTCCGGGAATGAATGCTGTGGCAGCTGTTGCAATTGCTTTTTTGCGTCCCCTTTTTCTGCGACTTTTTGCGCCACGTGATACTGATAATATTGTGCCTTCAATTTCAACAATGGGTTTTTCTCCTTTTCTGAAATTTCTTATTATTAGCATATTTGTACACCACTCTATATTACTGACTATTGAGTTTTTTTCTTTTGTTCATTGGGAAACTCTGTTGCTGAAAGTAGTGGCATCTTCATTGTTGACTGTGATTTGTATATTGGCTTTAGAGGGAATGAATAAAAAATAAAATGCCCAAAGATTATACACTTGAGAAACGAAAACTTGTGATTAGCGGAGTGGCAATTGCGATTGTTCTCATTTATATCATGCGCCTTTTTGTATTGCAGATTATGACTGATACATACAAAAAGAATGCTGATAGTAATGCATTTCTTAATAAAATACAGTATCCGGCTAGAGGGTCTATTTACGATCGTAAAGGCAGACTTTTGGTCTATAATCAGCCGGCTTATGATATCACTTTTATTCCTCGTGAAATTTCGGCTTTAGATACTTTGGATTTTTGCCATACGCTTAATATTACAAAAGAACAATTTTTAAAGCGGATGGATGATGTGAAAAACCGGAGAATTAATCCCGGATACTCTCCATATACCCATCAGATTTTTATGACTCAGCTTTCGGCCGAAGAATGTGGCGTTTTTCAAGAAAAGCTGTTTAAATTTCCTGGTTTCTATATTCAACGGCGCACTATAAGGCAATATACCTATAATGTGGGAGCCCATGTTCTTGGTGATATAGGGGAGGTTTCTGTCCGGGATATTGAAAATGATGATTATTATATTCGAGGCGATTATATAGGGAAACAAGGTATTGAAAAGTCGTTTGAAAATTATTTGCGTGGACAAAAAGGGGTAGAGATCTTACTTAGGGATGCTCATGGACGTATCCAAGGACATTATATGGGGGGGAAACTAGATCGTTCCGCTATTCCGGGAAGGAACTTGACTTTGGGAGTGGATATTGATTTGCAGGCACTTGGCGAAAGATTGATGAAAAATAAAATCGGGGCAATTGTGGCTATTGAGCCGGAGACAGGCGAAATTCTTTGTTTGGTTTCTTCTCCAACATTTGATCCGCACATTTTGGTTGGTAGGACGAGAGGGAAGAATCATCGGATTCTACAGATGGATAAGCAAAAGCCTTTGTTAAATCGTGCTATTATGGGAGTTTATCCTCCAGGATCGACATTTAAAACTACGCAAGCTTTAACTTTTCTCCAAGAAGGCATTATTCAACCCTCTACTTCTTTTCCTTGCTATCACGGTTTTATTTATAGAGGACTTAGGGTTGGATGTCATTCGCATTCTTCTCCTTTATCTTTGATTCCTGCAATAGCCACTTCTTGTAATGCTTATTTCTGTTGGGGATTGTATCGAATGTTCGGTGATAAAAAGTACGGTTCTCCTCAGAAGGCGCTCACTGTATGGAAAGATCATATGGTATCTCAGGGTTTTGGTTATAGGTTGGGTGTTGATTTACCCGGAGAAAAACGCGGACTTATTCCTAATGCCAGCTTCTATGATAAAGCGTATAGAGGTTCATGGAATGGACTTACTGTTATTAGTATTGCAATTGGTCAGGGAGAAGTTTTAAGTACGCCTTTACAAATGGCAAATCTGGCAGCAACAATAGCCAATCGTGGCTACTATGTTGCTCCTCACGCAGTAAAAACAGTTCAAGGGTCTCCATTGGATAGCATATATCAAAATCGTCGATATACTGACATTGATAGGCGTTATTATGATGAAGTTGTAAGGGGAATGAGAGCAGCGGTTACCGGAAGTGCCGGTAGCGCCACTTGTCGTATAGCAAGTACTATTTTACCGGATGTAGAGGTTTGCGGAAAAACAGGTACTGCGCAAAACCGTGGACATGACCATTCTGCTTTTATTGGCTTTGCTCCGATGAAAAAGCCTCGTATAGCTATTGTTGTTTATGTAGAGAACGGAGGTTGGGGAGCAACATATGGAGTGCCCATCGGAACTTTAATGATGGAACAGTATTTGAAAGGTAAACTTTCACCTGCCAGTGAAGCTTTAGCTGAAGAATTTAGTAATAAAGTAATTGCTTATGGTAACGAGGAAAGATAGTATGTGGAAATCATTGGATTGGGTAACCATCTGCGTCTATCTGATTCTGATTGTGTTTGGTTGGTTTAGTGTCTGTGGAGCTAGTTACGATTACGAAACCCATGAATTTTGGGACTTTTCCACTCGGGCAGGAAAGCAACTTGCCTGGATTATTTGCTCTTTTGGACTTGGATTTGTAATACTGATGCTTGAAGATAGTTTGTATGACATCTTTGGTTATTTGGTTTACGCGGCACTCATTGCATTACTGGTTGTCACTATTTTTATTGCGCCTGATACCAAAGGATCCAGATCATGGTTGGTTATGGGCCCGGTAAGTCTGCAGCCTGCTGAATTTGCAAAGTTTGCAACAGCTTTGGCTCTAGCCAAATATATGAATACTTATTCTTTTATATCGGGGAATTGGAAAAATATTTTAACGGTTATTTTCCTTATCCTATTTCCTATGGCATTAATTATCTTGCAACGTGAAACAGGATCAGCACTGGTCTATTTGGTGTTTTTCATGGTATTATATAGAGAAGGTATGCCAGGAGTCGTTTTATTTTCTGGAGTATGTGCGGTTGTTTATTTTGTGGTTGGCATCCGTTTCAATGGAGATCTTCTCGATAGTACATTAGCACCGGTCGGGTCTTTTTCTGTTCTTTCTATGATTCTTTTGTTTGAAGCCGGGATGGTTTGGGTCTATAAGCGGAAATGGGAGCCCATGCGTAATATTTTATGTGTTACTGTTGGTTCGCTATTGATAGCATATCTGATATCGAAATTTATCGTGCCATTTAATTTAGTATGGGTACAATGGGCTTTATGTATATTGACTATAGGATATCTCTTCTTTTTGTCGTTAAGCGAAAGGCAAATTGCTTATTTTCTAATAGGAATGTTTGCAATTGGATCTATTGCTTTCCTTTATTCCAGCGATTATGTATTCAATAGAGTCTTGGAACCGCATCAGCAAGTACGTATTAAAGTTGTTTTGGGTATGGAAGACGATTTAACCGGAGCAGGATATAATGTGAATCAATCGAAAATAGCCATAGGCTCCGGTGGACTTACTGGTAAAGGTTTTTTAAATGGAACCCAAACGAAACTGAAATATGTTCCCGAACAAGACACGGACTTTATCTTTTGCACAGTGGGTGAGGAAGAAGGATTTATTGGTTCGGCTGCTGTACTATTACTTTTTTTAGTGTTGATTTTGCGCTTGATAGTGTTGTCTGAGAGACAACAGTCAACATTCGGAAGAGTTTATGGGTATTCCGTTGTCGGTATTTTCTTATTTCATCTTTTCATTAATGTCGGAATGGTTTTGGGGCTTACTCCTGTGATAGGTATTCCGTTGCCATTCTTTAGTTATGGGGGGTCTTCCTTGTGGGGATTTACTATACTTCTCTTTATCTTCTTGCGTATAGATGCCGGACGTAAAAAACGTTTTGCCTGATCATGTTCACTCTGTTTCCAGTTTAATTCCTATATCGCTTATGCCTGATATTTTTTTATCTGGTAACAGATAAGAAATTTTGAATATATAAATACCGGGTTTATTAATTTGGATATGCCCGATAGTGTATGACAATTGGTATAGGCCACCCCAGCCTCTTCCGAGCCAATTCCCTTTCGGATCACTTAAGGTAATGTTCACAGTATCTCTTACTTGGCTTTTATCAGGGCAACGGTAACTAAATAGAATGGGAAGATTCCGGTATGGGAAGTCACTTCTATTCCTGATATCTAAAGACAGTTTATACATTTTAGATGAATCGCTCATTGTTTTTACGAAATATAAGGTATCCTGTTTGTTCCAGCTTTTTTCCGGTAAGGATTTGGAAATATGATAAACTGTATGCCTGTCACAAGACGAATAAATGCTTGCAACAGACATCAGGATGCATATATAGCTTAGAAACCGATAATGTTTTGAGAACTCTTTCATGACTGGTCTTAAAAGAAGACTACAAATTAGTATTAGTTGCTTTTTTCTTGTTGACGGTCACCATTTTGATCACGGTGTTTTGGTTTGTTCCGTCTCCCTTGTTCCCGTCGCTGCTGCGGTTGTTGCCCATTATTGTTATTAGAGGGTATTCCCGATTGTTTTTTTTCCTGCTGCATATTAAAAGGCTCTCCTTCTGTATTAAATCTTGTTTCGAAATTCGGTCTGTTTCCTTTTTTCTTCTTCCTTTTCCCGTTATTCCCGTTATTCCCGTTTCCGTTTTTGTTCTCAAATTCATTTCTGTCTTTTTTGCTTTTATCAAAGCGAGTCAAACTCTCTTGGTCCAGTAAGTCTATTGATTTTTTTATTTCCGGTTTAGAGGTATCAGGATGGAGGCTGTCAGGCTTAATCCCTTTTCTGTTGAAACCGATAATTTCAAAAGCCCGCTTACCACTTATTGTTACAAGGTTTGCCGGTATTTCTTTGTCACTTGAGTACGTTATTTGGTTCGTAAGGATATCGGCTTTGAAAAAGTAGAAAGTCCCGTCTTTGGTTTCTAACTCGATTTCTTTTGAAGGGAGACGTTTTTGTGCTTCTACATAGCAGTCTACTTCGTAGTTGAGGCAGCATTTTAATTTAGCGCATTGGCCGGCTAATTTCTGAGGATTGAGAGAAATATCCTGATAACGTGCTGCACCGGTTGATACCGATACAAAAGATGTAATCCACGTCGCACAGCAAAGTTCACGGCCACACGGCCCTATACCACCGATACGTCCGGCTTCCTGACGTGCACCGATCTGTTTCATCTCGATGCGTACACGAAATGTTTCAGCCAATACTTTTATTAATTGCCTGAAATCAACCCGTTCGTCTGCTATGTAATAAAAAATAGCTTTATTTCCATCACCTTGATATTCCACGTCACCAATTTTCATCTCTAATTTAAGATTTGCTGCAATCTGGCGTGCGCGTATCATCGTATCATGTTCTTTGGCTTTGGCTTCGTCATACTTCTCCATGTCGACGGGTTTAGCTTTGCGATAAATCCGTTTAATGTCTGTTTCCGATTTTATATTTGCTTTTTTCATTTGCAGAGGGACAAGTCTCCCAGTGAGTGTAACAACTCCGATATCATGCCCTGGAGTTGCCTCAACTGCAACAATATCTCCTTTTTCAATAGGAATATGATTACTGTTATGGTAGTATCCCTTGCGCGTATTTTTAAATTGTACTTCAACCAAGTCACATTCTTCAGCGTTTCCGGGAATATCTGCCAGCCAATCGTATGTATTTAGTTGCTTGTCTTGCTTTCCGCAACCTTTGCAGCAAAGACAACCGCTTCCATTATGTAATTTAAAGTTCATATCTGTTTGATTATTATATTAAAGTAGATTTTTAGTTCTTCAATAGCATGATCATTTTAAGTGAAAAATCAAAAAAAATCATCTTAGGGTTTACATTCTGTTCAACATGTTGTTGAGCTTCGCTGAGTTCATTTATGATATCAAAAACATTACGTTCGTTGATAAATGGTGCGAAGCGGCTTGCAAAGTTTTGTTCGGGTAATGTCATATAATTCATCTTATCGCAGTGCAAATTGTATATAAAATTTTCCCGAATCATTCTTTGGCAATATTCCAAAAAGCTCTTTTGTCTTTCCCTACCCATCCCCGCCAACTGTTCACTCCATAGCTTCATATCCCGAATTTTGCGTTGGTAAGAAAGACGCATTAAATTTACAAAGAGATCGAAAAACAGTTCATTTTCTTCATTTAAATGGATTGTTTCCAATGCTTTGATGAAACTTCCGTTTGCAATGTGAGCCAAGGTTTTACTATCTTCCGGACGAATTCCGTACCTATTTTGTAAGGCTGTAGCGATATCGATTTCTTCTATCTTTCGGAAATTAAACCGTTGCGTACGACTTACAATTGTAGGCAACAGCATATCCGGTATTTCTGAAATCAATAAGAAAATTGTTTGCTCGGGTGGCTCTTCCAACAATTTGAGCAACTTATTGGAGCATACCACATGCATCTTTTCGGGAAGCCAGATCAGTACAATTTTATATCCTCCTTCACTCGATTTCAAGCTTAGTTTCCTTAAAATTTCATCACTCTCTTTTGCATAAATCATGGCCTGTCCATTTTCCGAATCAATTTCATTTAGCCAGTGATTAAGAGTAAAGTAGGGGCTATTTAATACCGTATGTCTCCATTCCGGGAGAAAATCATCGCATATTTCTTTTTTTCCCTTTTTTACAATGGGATATACGAAATGTACATCCGGATGTACCAGCTTATTCCATTTTATGCAAGAAGGGCATACTCCGCAAGAATCCGTTTCCGTTCGATTTGAACAGCAGAGATAACGGGCATAAGCTAAAGCCATCGGGAGTTTGCCAATTCCAGACGGACCACAGAAAAGCTGAGCATGGGCGATACGTCCTTTTTGTACTTCCTGTATCAACTTTTTCTTGGTTGCTTCTTGTCCGATTACGTCTTTAAAAAACACGGTTATGATCTAGTTAGGATGAAACAATAATTTTAATAAATAGCTTTTGCTACTTCTTTGATGCTATTTACCGCTCCAATGGAATAGAAATGAATGCTAGGTGCCCCTTGCCCGATCAATTCTCTGCATTGTTGTACGCACCACTCAATACCTACTTGTTCAACTTCCTTGTCATCTTTGCATTTTGCGATTTCAAGAGCTAAGGGTTCCGGTATGTCTACTTTGAATGTTTTGGGTACAATACTCAGTTGATTTTTTTTCTTTAAAGGTTTAATGCCTGGTATCACGGGTATTGTGATGCCCGCTTCCCGTATCCGCTTGATAAAATCGAAATATTTCTGATTATCATAGAAAAGTTGAGTTACGGCATATTCCGCTCCAAGTTCCATTTTTCGTTTTAACCAATAAATATCAATGTCGATATTGGGCGCTTCTTCATGTTTTTCCGGATAGCAAGCCACTCCATAAGAGAAAGGCGTTTTAGTTACTTTCATCTCAGAGCCATCAATAAAAATGCCTTTATTGAAATTATTGATCTGTTCCTGTAGGTCTGTGGCATGGTAGTATCCGTCTCCTTCGGGAGTAAATACAGATTCATGCTTCGCTTTATCACCACGCAGCACGAGTAAGTCCGTTATGCCCAAAAACTGTAGGTCGAGCAATACATATTCCGTTTCTTCGCGAGTGTATCCACTGCAAAGTATATGTGGTACTGCAGTGATGTCATATTTGTTTTGTATAGCTGCTGCAACAGCAACAGTCCCGGGACGGCGACGTAATTTGTAGCGTTGGAACAATCCATCACCGAGATCCTTATATACATATTCACTTCGATGTGTAGTGATATTTATATATTTAGGGTCAAAAGCTAGAAGGGTATCTATGGTTTCATACAACTTCTCAATGCCGGTACCTTTTAACGGAGGTAATATTTCAAAAGAGAAAGCTGTTTTTTTATTACTATTTATCAGGTCAATGATCCTCATTTCTTTTGTGATCTTCGTTATATGAATGAAATTCTTTCACATTGGCACAAAAATACGAAAAAGAAATGAGATATGCTTCTTGCTTTCACTCTTTTATACAGCGGATAGAAAGGCCTTTGTAGTAACTCTTACCGGTTGCAATAGAACTTGCATAAACAAAATCATTGTTACTTCCTGTAAAAAAGAGCGTTTCTTCGGGAATACTCTTTCTTGCCTCATCTATACTCCAATAGCCTACCATCTTCTTGGATTGAGCATATTCTCCCTCTCTCCACATTCCCACTGCTTCAATCTTTAATCCGGATGTAGATATAACGGGCTGTACGCCTGCTCCTTCTGTTAATTCGATCCACTCTCCAGATTTTACTAATGATGCGTTATTATTAACATAATTTTTTAATAGATTCCAATCTTCGACTTGTGGTATTCTCCACTTTTCAGGAGCCAATTCTCCTTGTAGTATTGCTTCCCCGTTATAGAAATAGATTTCCTGATTATTGGGCTTAAAATAACCGGCTCCATCTCCGAGAGTTGTTTTTAATGAGATAGGAGAACCATTTCGGTAACAAGTGGCCCGAAGATTATCTTTCATCCAATATTGCACTCCTATCTTTACAACGGGGTAAGTCTGTAATTCTCCTTTGCGAATGTCTCTGATGGTGTGGCTTATAATATTGACACTTATTGGTGTCTCCGGTTTTTCCAATAATACCTCCCCGGCAGAGTTAAGATAAAACTTTGAAATAGAGTATTGATTTCCCGTGTTATATGTAAAATCGTTTTTGACTGTATTCCAACTAATCTTACCTCCACACATCAGGCTATCTGTATCTAGAAACAGTAAAACGGTTCCTTGGGAAAGATCTGCATTATCATTTTCATCTATGGGATATGCTACTATAGCTCGTGATGTCAGCTCATCCGACTTTAAATATTCTTTGCAAATCTCAGTGATTGCTTTTCCTTCATGATATACCCGATAAACATCAGATTGGTCGAAAGATAGAGAGGCCAAATGTATTTCCGTAATATTCTCTTCATTCTGGGTTACTCCATTTTCTATTGTGTTCCACGCTTCTATTTCTCCTGATATTCCGCTTAAGGTTAGATTTGCATTTTCTTTTGCAGTAATGTTAATTTCACATTGATTGCTACCTGCTATATCCAAAGTAGGTACGGGGCAAGTGTATATCTTGCCATTCCAGTCTATCGTAAAAGACTGAGTTTCGGCATTAATGTCTTGCGGGATGATAATAATTTCCTTACCTGTGAGATTCCCGTTCTTATCAATGCTCCATTCCCCGTATGGGATAATATCAGCATCGTCTTCCAAATTAGTGAAACTGTTTGTTTCTAGATCGTATAAAGCTTTTGTTTTGAAGCCTGTTGCTACAATATAAGGGTTTGCTTTCAATAACTTCGTCGCGCTTTCGCTTTCTTGTGGGTTTAATGTAATTTTCAGTTTTACTAGTTTATGCTGATAACTGAGTTCTACATTTTGCGAACTACTTTTTATGTCTGGTGACGCTGCAACCAGAAAATCTGATAGAGAATGGTTTTCAACTGTGTTTTGATCGCTTTTCACCGAGATAGTCATGCCTGATTTTCCTTTGGCTATCCCTTCCTCTTGATACGGGTAATAACTGATGAAGTCCAATGTGGCATCCCCTTCAGGATAGAATACCGTTTTCTCTGGAATGAAGGTTGTACCATCCTCACCACATTCCAGCCGCATATTATCAATATAGCGTTTCTCATCCAAGCTTGTGGAGTGTAGCATGGCAAACAATCCCACTCTGTCTCCTTTGCTGAAAGCCGATTCCGACAGTCTAGTCGTTGAATGGGAAATTTTTGTGGAGAAAGTAATCGGAATCTTACCCGGAACCAGTTCCGATTCTATTTGATTCACACAAGAAGTTTCTGTAAATAGGACGGTGGCAATCGTGCACACTGCATTAATGACCTTTATGGGTATGTGGTCGTTTTCCATTTTGGTATTTGCTTTTAAAGGCTTAAGCCTAGGTTCAACAAGATAATTCAGATTGAGTAAAACCAAAATTGGTATGGAAAAGTCTCTAGCTTTAGGATAGGAATCTTTGGTCCTTAAAAAGAATATTTAAGGTCGCTCTCTCTTTTTAGACGTTATTTTAACGTTTCGGATGTCAAAGGTATATTAATCTTTTTAAACAGCAAACCGCATGGTGGTTTTTTTGTATCTTTGCCTTGAATTATAATAATCAGATTGACTATGCCATTAAATTTACCTGATAAGTTACCGGCAATTGAGCTGTTGAAGGAAGAAAATATTTTTGTTATAGACAATTCCCGTGCTACACAGCAGGATATACGTCCGCTACGTATTGCCATTTTGAATTTGATGCCTCTTAAAATCACAACAGAGACTGACTTAATCCGTTTGCTTTCAAATACTCCTCTTCAGGTTGAAATTTCTTTTATGAAAATAAAAAGCCATACTTCGAAGAATACCCCCATTGAGCATATGAAGGCTTTCTATACGGATTTTGAGAAAATGCGTAATGAGAAATATGACGGTATGATTATTACCGGTGCGCCGGTGGAGCAAATCGATTTTGAAGAGGTAACTTACTGGAATGAACTGACCGGTATTTTTGATTGGGCGCATACACATGTAACTTCAACATTATATATCTGTTGGGCAGCTTATGCAGGGCTCTATTATCAATATGGAGTACCAAAGCATGCTTTACAGGAAAAAATGTTTGGCGTTTTTGAACATCGCCCACTATCACCTTTACATCCTATATTCAGAGGGTTCGATGATAGTTTTTACGTTCCTCACAGCCGTCATACGGAAGTGCGAAAGGAAGACATCGTTAAGATTCCTGAATTGACATTGCTATCTGAATCGGATGATGCCGGAGTTTATATGGTTATGGCTCGCGGAGGACGTGATTTCTATGTGACCGGGCATTCCGAATATTCTCCATTGACATTGGATACTGAATATAAACGTGATTTAAGAAAGGGACTTCCTATACAGATACCTCGCAATTATTATGTGGATGATGATCCTGAAAAAGGTATATGCGTACGGTGGCGGGCTCATGCCAATCTGTTATTTTCCAATTGGTTGAATTATTTTGTATATCAGGAGACACCTTACAACATTGATGATATAAAATAAGCTTATTAACAGCTTTGGTGAATTTCGGCTAATCGAAAGTCGATCTGTCATTACAAACCGAGTGGGACTGATAAGGAAAGAGGCGAAGGAATGATTAAACAATGTAAAATAGAATTGTTGGCGCCTGCCAGAAATCTGGAGTGTGGCATCGAAGCTGTTAATCATGGTGCTGATGCCGTTTATATCGGTGCACCTAAATTTGGAGCTCGTGCTGACGCCGGAAACTCTTTAATGGATATTGCTGCGCTGGTTAATTATGCACATTTGTATAATGTTCGCATTTATGTAACCGTCAACACAATTCTGAAAGAAGATGAGCTCGAGGAAACGGAACAACTCATCTGGAATCTATACCGGATAGGTGTAGATGCCTTGATTGTACAGGATATGGGTATTACCCGTTTAAATCTACCACCTATACCTTTGCATGCCAGTACACAAACGGATAACCGCACTGTTGATAAAATATCTTTTCTCGCTGAAGCCGGGTTCAGGCAGATTGTTCTGGCTCGCGAACTCTCCCTTCCTGAAATCCGTCTTATACACGAAGCATCTCCTAATGTTACTTTGGAGGCATTTATTCACGGAGCACTTTGTGTCAGCTATAGCGGACAATGTTACGTCAGTCAGGCTTGTTTCAGACGTAGTGCCAATCGTGGTGAATGTGCGCAGTTCTGTCGATTACCTTTTGATCTGGTGGATAAAAATGGAAATATTATTGTAAAGAATAAGCATCTACTTTCACTAAAAGATCTGAATCAGAGTGAAGTGTTGGAAGAACTGCTTGATGCAGGCGTTACTTCATTGAAAATAGAGGGTAGATTAAAAGATGTATCGTATGTGAAAAATGTAACGGCGGCCTATCGCGAAAAACTTGATGCTTTGTTTAAACGCCGGCAAGAATATGTCAGGTCTTCTTCCGGAATATCTCATCTTGCTTTTAAACCGCAACTGGACAAAAGTTTTAGTAGGGGAAGAACACATTACTTTCTACAAGGACGGAATAAGGCAATAACCTCTTTTGATACTCCAAAATCATTGGGTGAAGAAATGGGAACGGTTAAGGAACAGCGAGGCAATTATTTTACTGTATCCGGATTGAAGTCCTTTCATAACGGAGATGGCGTTTGTTATTTGGATGAGCAGGGAAAATTAAAAGGCTTCCGAATCAACCGTGTGGACGAGAATAAAATATATCCTCAGGAAGTGCAGCATATTCGCCCCCGGACTGTTCTTTATCGTAATTACGACAGAGAATTTGATAATTTGCTGAAACAGAAGTCTTCTGAGAGAAAATTAGGTCTGCTCATACAGCTAAAAGAGAATCCGTTCGGCTTTGATTTGACTGTTACGGATGAAGATGAAAATTGTGTAACGCTCACTTTTAATATACAGAAAGAACTTGCCCGTACCCCACAACAAGAGAACCTGAGAACACAATTGTGCAAACTCGGTAATACTCCTTTTGAAGTTAGTAATCCGTTAACCGATATTGGGATCCGCTTTTCTGAGAATTGGTTCATTCCTTCTTCTTTGTTGGGCGATTGGCGTCGCCAAATTATTGATCGTCTGATTTCGGTACGTCGAATGAATTATCGTCGGGAAGTTGCTGTGTGGAAACCAACCACTCATCAATATCCCTTGCCGAAGAAAAGTATGTCGCTGACTTATCTCGGCAATGTAATGAATGCCGCCGCTACTTCTTTTTATCGCGACCACGGTATTGTTTCCATTGCTCCGGCATACGAAAAACAAGTTGTTCCGGAAGCTGTACTTATGTTTTGTAAGCATTGCCTACGCTATAGTATGGGATGGTGTTCTACTTATCAGAAAGAGCGTTCTCCCTATCAGGAACCCTATTATCTACAGGGAAGTGATGGGAAACGTTTCCGTTTGGATTTTGATTGTAAAAACTGTCAAATGAAAATTTATGCAGAGTAATGAAAATCGTTACGGATTCAGAAAGCAATCACTAATGCTGATATACAGATTGTTTTCTTTTCTATCTGGTCATCGTATGCTACTTTTCTTTTCATCGGTGTTGTGTTGTATATGCTTGATGTCCTGTTATTATCCACAACCTCACCTTAAAGATAAAAAGATGGATGCGAAAACCAAGGACTCACTATCTTATCTATATCAACGACACTATACATATAACACTAACCTGCAGGTTATATCCGATTCCATTACGATAGCATCTTTGCCGGTTAAAGATCGTTATTACACGCTGCATCATGGCGACCGGGTAGTGGTGGCCGAATTTGCCGTTCATCCCAAAGACTCCATAGATACGGTCTGGGTGAAGTTAGCCCATACTCAGGATATACAAGGATGGATCAGAGAGACCGATTTGAAGCGTGCTTTTGTTCCTACTGACAGTATATCCCAGTTTGTCTATCTGTTCAGTGACACCCATGCTTCCTACTTTGTGGTAGTCTTTGCTTTGTTTATAGCTGCATGGGTTTTTCGGCTTTTCCGGCGGAAACAGCTGAAGTTGGTATATTTTAATGATATTGAGAGTATATATCCCCTGCTGCTTTGTCTGCTTATGGCATTCAGCGCCACGATATATGAAACAATGCAAGTCTGCGTACCGGCCACATGGGAGCATTTTTATTTCAATCCCACCTTATCACCTTTTAAAGTCCCGCCAATCCTCTCAGTCTTTCTTTTGAGTATTTGGTGTTTTGTGTTGGTCTTGCTTGCAGCTATGGATGATGTTTTCCATCAACTTTCTCCTGAGGAAGCTTTCTTTTATTTATTGGGATTGGCATCCTGCTGCATATTTTGCTATTTCTTCTTTATTTTGACCACACATATTTATTTAGGCTATCTTTTCCTTACTCTTTTTATAGGGGCTTTCTTTAAAAAGGTACATGGGACGTTGGTATACCATTATCGTTGTGGACAGTGTGGACAGCGGTTGAAAGCCAAAGGAAGATGTCCTAATTGCGGGGCGATCAATGAATGACTAACACTAATAGTTGATAAGGGTGAATACGTTTCTCAAAAGGGGTTATCTCTATTGTCTTTTCATGCTGTTATCTAATTTCATATTTATTAAAGGTTATATTAATGTTAGGGCATGAACCTATTCAAATAAATCAGCCCCTGTACACAGACATTTTCATCTGCTTCAGGGGCTGGCAATCATCATTTATGTGAATCTTTGTAACTTCTTACTCTTGGAATTTGCTTTTAGAAACGGCAGCGTACTTCTATACCGGCTTGGATAGGACGTCCTTTCTGCATAAATCCGTTACCCATCGATTCAAAATAGAATGTGGCATACTCTTTATCGAGAGCATTGCGCACCCAGAAGTTAATTTCCCCATTGCCTTTTTGCAGGCTGAGGCGTCCGTTTAAGGTTCCGTAGAATGCCTGGCTGACATCATTCTGTTCCGTCCAATAGATACGTCCCGTACCGGTATAATCGGCATTTACAATGGCACGGTCAAACCAGTGCCCCGGGTTGATACGAAAAAGATATTGTCCGCCGAGACTTAATGTATGCTTGGGGACGAATGGTACGTAGTTTCCGTTGTAGCTGATTTCTTGTAACTCGCCATTGATTTCTGCATTAGTGATATAGTCACGGAATGTAGCGTGGGTATATCCATATCCGATGTTTAACGTAAAACGATTGGTGATTGCCGCAGCCAAAGAAGCTTCCGCTCCAATACTGCGACTTTTTCCTGCATTGACTGTCTCTCGTCCCAATCCACTCTCGGAGAAACGGGTGAGTTGCTGGTCTTTGGTATCCATCAAGAAGGCTGAAAGATCGGCTGTAATCCGTCCGTTCCATAAGGTTAGATGACTTCCGAGTTCATAGTTCCAGGTATATTCCGGTTTGTAACGCATTGCTGTGTTAATATCCGGTAACTGCTCTTTCATTTGGCCAATCATAGCGCTCATGGATGAAAATTTTGGGTCTACCGCCAAAGCATCGAGCATACCATTTTTTAGTGAAGTGGTAACGATATCGGAGAAGGTCTGAATATTATATCCGCCACTACGATATCCCCGGGATACAGTGGCATAAACATTGTTCCCTTTTTGCCATTCGTATTGCAAAGCAAATTTCGGAAGAAGTTGCACATAGTCGGTGCTTTCTTTCCCTTGTAGCAGACTGTTGGCTTCGAGGCCTTTACTCTCCATTGACATTGGAGGCATGCTCAGGGTAAAGTCAAAGTCGAGTGGGGAAGATGCGGAAAAGTAGTCCAGCCAGATTTTTTCATAGTCCAGTCGTAGTCCTACCGTAGCCGAGAGTCCTTTTAGCAAGAGATCATTGAAGGTAGACTGGTGGTAAATAGCTCCACTTAAAGCCGGAGTTTTAAAGTTTTCACCGGTATAAAGCTCACTGCTGTTGATACCCATGTGCATTTGCGGAGCGTGAGGGTTGGAAGCTGACAAATTATCGAATGCTTCGTTGGCATTTTCTTCGATGATCTGTTTTACTCCTTTTTCCTTGAATGTGACCGGTGCACCGGTTTTGAGCCATTGGTAGAAACCAAAGATTCCGTTTGTCCATTGCCAACGTCGGTTGCTTTTATTTCTCATTACAATTTCTTCGCTCAGCGTGTTGATATGTTGCCTTTGTTCCAAAGCAAAAAGGTCTTGCGAGGTAAAATCCTGATCCATAAGCATGCGATCTTGCAGGTACTGATAGCCTGTAATGGCGCTCAGTAAAAAGCCTTTTCCCTGATACTCGGCGGAAAGCCCTGTATTCAACAGATTGCGGCGATAGCTGCTTTTATCATTGTATGCCGGCTGTGTCATTTTACCGGTGGTCTTATTGTAAAGTCCATAGGGGAATGCTCCCTGGTCGGTATATTCGTAGCTTACATTTAAGTCGAGCTTCCAGTTGTCGGAAGGAAGGTATATACCTCGGAAACGTCCGCCTGCCGATTGTTCCTTATCAATCCGTTCATTGTTGCGTGTGGCGTTGCGGAAAAATCCTCCTTCATAATTGTAGAATCCTCCTAAAGAATAGGCAAAGCGTTTCGATACCTGTTCGTAACGAGTCACGGAACCGTTATAAGCGTTGTGTGTGCCTGCTCCAAGGCGCATATCTGTCCCCTGATAAGCAAATGGAGACTTTGTATGTATCTTGATAATTCCTCCCATGGCATTCCGTCCATACAATGTATTCTGCGGACCGCGAAGAATATCGATGCGTTCTACATCAAAGTAATTAAAGTCGAATGCCGATTTATCAATGTAAGGCATATTATCGACATAAAGTCCTACGGAAGGTGTGTTTGTACGCGATCCGATACCACGGATATATAATGCCGAACTTAATTTGGAACCATAATCCGGAATGTAAAAATTGGGAACAATAGCAGTCAGATTCTTGACCGAATTGATTTGCGCGTTTTGTAAATCTTGTTGCGAAAGCAGGGTTACGGCATTTGGCAGCTCACGTAATTTCCGACTTTCTTTAGGAGCTGCGACTACCGTGACTGCTTCAATGTCCACTACTTTGAGGGTGTCTGCTTCATCAGCCAGTACTTTTCCTGTTGACAGGAGAGTTAAGGCTAATGTCAGCATACTGCACTTATTCATATTCTCTTGATATTTAAGTTGGGCTCAATACCCTATCACATAAAAAGAAGTTGGTATCGAGTGTGATTTTTTGAGAATGCAAAGTAAATAGATTGTAGTACTGTGTGCAATCCTCATTTATGAGGATATTTGTTTTTTATTTTGTCTGCCGGAGACTTGCCTGTACTATGAAAGCCTTAATGAAAGAGTCAGCTTAAATGCTTCCGGCTTCAATGTAACCGTGCATCACGGCATAAATGGTTAATCCGGAGACGGATTTAATGCCCAGCTTCTCGGTAATATTTTTACGGTGGGAGATCACAGTAGTCAGACTGATATTGAGTTTGTCCGCAATTTCTTTATTGATGAGCCCTTTGGTTATAAGTATCAATACTTCAATTTCCCGGGCGGAAAGCTCATGTTCGGTATCTGTTTGCGGTGGCATGCTATGATGTGCTGCAGGATGCATACCGGGATGCATGCCCGGGTGTCCATATTGATGTAATTGCAAAATTGATTTTGCCAAGCTTTTTTGATCCTGATAGATGTTCAAGGTGAGTACCCCCGATAACTGCAGCATATTATCACTACCCGTCAGTACAATCGCTTTATTTTTTCGTTCTAAAAAAAATGTGGTATGCTCAAAGTAAACTTGTGACGAAATGAAGTAATGGGCATACATGTCCGGTGTATCGTCCATGAATTCCGCAAAGGAATGAAACGTACGTATTATCGCCATCGGAATAATCTCTTCCAACAATCCTTGAAGACCGATGACCGTCAGCGTATTCGAATCAATAATTGCTATTTCCGGTTTATGCATCACTTTTTATCTTTTTCTTTTCACTACAGATTACACGGATTTACACAGGTTATTTTAATCACACTTTATGTAAGATGATGCTATACAAACTGTTCTTATTTTGAAGTTTCCTTTACTAAAAGCTTTAATTTGTTATTCAACACGCTTATGGATCATCTTTTTTATATAAGTTCTCCTATAAGATATGAATCATAATTTATAATTTCTTTTCTTATCTCACTATTTTACCATCATTCTGTGCTGTTCAATGAAGAGATTACAGAGAGTAGACTATATAAATCTCGCATTACATCAATAATCAAAAATTCAGTGAGAATTTTGTACTGCAAAAGAATTTAAAATAATCTGTGTAAATCCGTGTAATCTGTGGTGTTAAATAACGATTGTGCAAAGTTAATCATATTTTTTTCAACTCATGAAATTTTTTGCAGCTTCTGCACAACGTTCTCCATCCATGGCCGCCGAAACGATACCTCCCGCATAACCGGCACCTTCTCCGCAAGGAAACAGTCCCTTAACACGGATGTGTTGTAAGGTTTCTCTATCACGAATGATTCGTACCGGAGCTGATGTACGGGTTTCCACTCCAATCATTACGGCTTCGTTAGTAAGGAACCCGTGACTATTCCGCCCGAATTGCTGAAAACCTTTGCTTAGCTTTTCAGTAAGGAATGGCGGCATCCAAAAGTGTAGGGGAGAGGATACCAACCCCGGAGCGTACGAACTTTCAGGTAAATCATAGCTTAGCTTTTTGCGGGTGAAATCTTCCATGCGTTGTGCCGGAGCAGTCTGCTTCCGGTTACCCTGTTGCCAGCAACTATACTCCAGCGCCTCTTGAAAATTCATCATACTTAATTGAGAATTGAGAATTGAAAGTTGAGAGTTATTTTCGTGAGATGACTGTTCATTCCATTTTTCATTTTCAACTTTCAATTTTGGATCCAATAAATCTTCCGGACGGAGTTCCACTACCATACCCGAGTTACTCCAGCGTGAACCGCGGTTACTGGGGCTCATACCGTTCACTACGATCTGTTCCGGTCCACTGGCGGCGGGTACAATAAAACCACCGGGACACATACAAAAGCTATATACGCCACGTCCGTCTACTTGATTGACAAAACTGTATTCGGCGGCAGGGAGATAATTACCCCGACCGTTCTTATTGTGATATTGTATCTGGTCAATCAGTTGGGCAGGGTGTTCCAGTCGCACTCCTACCGCAATGCCTTTGGCTTCTATTTCCACTTTGTTTGCTGCCAACCAATGATATACATCGCGCGCCGAGTGTCCGGTAGCCAGAACGACAGGCCCTAATAATGTCTTTCCTGTATTCGTCTCGATCCCTTTCACTTCGTCATTTTCAATGATCAATGCGTCCATGCGGGTTTCAAAGTAGACTTCACCACCACATTCCAGAATTGTATTGCGCATATTTTCAATGACACGGGGCAACTTGTCCGTACCGATATGTGGATGGGTATCTGCCAATATGGATGTAGAGGCTCCGTGTTGGCAAAAGACATTCAGAATCTTGTCCACATTGCCTCGCTTCTTGCTGCGTGTATAGAGTTTCCCATCAGAGTAAGCACCTGCACCTCCTTCACCAAAGCTATAGTTTGATTCGGGGTTTACCGTTTGTTCCCGACCAATCAAAGCCAGATCTTTTTTCCGCTCACGTACGTTCTTTCCACGTTCCACAACAATGGGGCGTAACCCTAGTTCTATCAGTCGCAAGGCGGCAAATAAACCACCCGGGCCTGCACCTACCACAATGACTTGTGGCTTGTCGTCCACTTTATGGTAAACGATGCGCGTATATTCCTCATCTTCGGGCACTTCATTGATATAAGCCCGTACATTCAGATTGATGAAGACCGTTCGTTGGCGGGCATCAATACTCCGCTTTAAGACACGGGTAGCATGGATTGTACGTGCGTCGAGTCCTTTTTCTTTCGCAATATATTCTATTAATCGCTGTTCATTGGCTGCTATTTGCGGCAGCACACGCAATTGGTATTCTTGTATCATATTTTTCACCACAGAGTAACACGGAGTTACACCGAGTTTTTTTGTTAAACAATATATCGTTTTATTCCGTCTTTTAGACTTTGTACATTGAAATTAATCAGTAATATTGTACCAGTTCATAGCATAAACACTCTTCATAAGCACTTTCTAGAAGTCCCGGCCCTAAAGCTGTATGCACTTCAAATGCTTTCTTTAGAATACTTCTTGTCAGTTCATTAATTTCTTCCATTTATAATTTAAACATTTAAAATCTGCTTTTATGCTTCTATAAAGAGTGCATTTTTTTATTTTACTCTGTGCGACTCTGTGGTGAAAAGGAGTTATCCGAATAGTGCGCGGAAGGCTTCCTCTACTTTTCGCACAGGTATCAACTCTATTTTCAACTTTTGGGTGTTCAGTCCCTGCATATTATATTTAGGTAATACGAATCGCTTGAATCCCAACTTCTCCGCTTCTCCGATACGTTGCTCAATGCGGTTTACCGGACGGATTTCTCCCGAAAGCCCTATTTCACCAGCCATACATACTTCCTGTTCGATAGCCGTATCCATATTGCTGGACAGGATAGCACTGATTACAGCAAGGTCTATCGCGGGATCATTTACTTTTAATCCGCCTGCAATATTCAGAAATACATCTTTCTGTGCCAACTTGAAACCAACACGCTTTTCGAGTACCGCCAATAACATATTCATGCGGCGGATATCAAATCCGGTGGCGGAACGTTGCGGATTGCCATACACCGCACTACTTACCAATGCTTGAGTCTCAATGAGGAAAGGCCGCACTCCTTCAATGGCGGAAGCAATGGCTACACCGCTCATGCCTTCATGATCCTGACTTAATAACAATTCCGAAGGATTGCTTACTTGCCGCAATCCGTCCTGTCTCATTTCGTAAATGCCCAGTTCGGCAGTGCTACCGAAACGGTTTTTTATACTTCGTAGAATGCGGTACATGTAGTGTTGGTCGCCTTCGAATTGTAACACGGTATCTACAATATGCTCCAGTACCTTTGGACCCGCAATGCTGCCTTCCTTATTGATATGCCCGATGAGCAGTACCGGAATATGCGACTCTTTGGCATAGCGTAGGATAGCGGCGGAACATTCCCTTACTTGTGCCACGCTGCCCGGCGAAGATTCAATGATTTCCGTTGATATGGTTTGTATGGAATCGATGATCACCAAGTCGGGACGGGTGTTTTTGATATGGACAAATATTTGTTCGAGTGAAGTTTCACAAATAATCAAACAATCACTGGATGTACTGGTCAGACGGTCGGCACGCAACTTGAGTTGTCGGGCACTCTCTTCACCCGATACATATAAGATGCGCTTTTCGGGCATACGCAGAACGGTTTGTAGGACTAGTGTCGACTTACCTATACCCGGTTCACCACCGATTAATACCAGAGAACCGGGAACGAGTCCTCCTCCCAGTACGCGGTTCAATTCTTCATCATGCAAATCGATACGGGGTTCGTCGTCGGCTTCTATCTCGTTGAGGCTGACCGGCTTTTTCTTGCTTGTATCCAATCCGGTATTCACTTGCCTGTTCACCGGTTCTTTTCGTACCACTTCCTCAACATAAGTATTCCACTCACCACATGAAGGGCATTTCCCCACCCATTTGGGTGAGTCCTGTCCGCAATTGCTGCATACGTAAACAATCTTATCTTTTGCCATTCCGAAGACTTTGAATATGTATTAATTCTCCAAAGATACAACAGAAAATAATTAAAGCCTTTTCATTGAGCCGATAATTTGATCACACTCTTCCATTGATCATTGATAAGGATCGTTGAAGCAGATGTACGAGATGTACGGCTAACATAGCCCGTTTCAATACGCGGCTTGGTGCAGGGATATGTCCTTTCACTTCTAATGATTACATCTTCTTCATACATACATTTCGTTGTCGTTCTGCATAACGCTTATTGTCGCCTTGTATAACGACAATGATCGGCTTGTAAGTCGACGACTAGATTTAGCTATAAGTGAAGTGTTTCTTGCTAAGATAGATGAAAGCATTGGCATCAAAAGCTTCTACTTGCCAACTTCGTCTTGCTGCATAAACGGCATTACGTCCTTCACCTTCGGCGGGTATAGGTATTCTGCCCGGCTTCAGTTTATCAATGTTTTCTTTGAAAAATACATTGGGTTCCTTGCCGTAAATATATTGGCCTGATTGTACCTTTCGTCCCAAAATCCTTTCATAAGATTAATTCTTGTAATGATTTTAATTTAGTCCAAATCCGTTGCTGTTGAATCTATCGATAAGAACGGATATGTAGAAGACTTGGTTGATATCATTACTAAACGCTTTATGATTTGCTTTTGTTTTTTATTATATTTGGCGAATTGTTAGAACAAAAATATAATAGCTATGGAAGCACAAATGCTGTTGAGAGATTCGGAAATATTTCCTTCGGATGTGATTTTGAAGGATGCACTCGGAGAAGCTGTCTACAAAGTTTTAGAATCTTTTCTTAAAACGATATCAGCTGATGAATATGGTTTGACCATTGAATGGAGATATTATAATGATGGGAAAGCATGGCTTGCTAAAGTAGTATATAAGAAAAAAACTATATTGTGGCTCTCGGTATGGAAAGGCTTTTTTAAAACAAGCTTTTATTTTACCGAGAAGCATCTTGAAGCGATTGCTGCATTGGGTATTTCGGGAAAAATAAAGGAAGAGTTTGCGGTGGCAAAGATTGTCGGGAAATTGATTCCCATGATTATTAATATCTGTACGGACGAACAGCTCGAAGATTTGCTGACCGTTGCCCTGTTCAAGAAGAGTTTGAAGTAAGAATTGCATAGGCAGTTGCAGGGAAATTTCGGATAATACCTTTATAAGGGAGGCTTACCTGGACTGCTACACTGTTCTGAACAGTTGCATACAGATTGATACCTGATCATATTCCCTTAAAAAGTGTCATTTCTTCCATTATTTGTATTACGCTTTTGTGCACAGTGATGGGTAACTTTGCAAAATAAGAACCAATAATTATTGATATGGCAAAGCAAACATTTTTATTTGTATCATTCTTAATGTATAGTATTATGAGCTTTTCACAAACAATCGGTGACAATGTCACCCAAACAATCATTGCATTAGAGAAAAATGCATTGGAGAAATGGAATCAAGGTGACCCGGATGAATATCTTGCCCTTTCGGCAGATGATGTGACTTATTTTGATCCTTCTATCGGGCAGAGGCTTGATGGCTTGGAAGCATTGAAAAAGTATTATGAACCGGTGAGAGGATTAGTGCACGTGTCAAAATACGAAATGCTCAACCTTCAGGTTTGTGCTTCCGAAGGAATGGCGGTACTGACATACAATCTTCACTCTTACCTAAATACCGGGGTCAGTAAATGGAACTGTACCGAGGTATATAGATTGGAGAAAGACGGGAGGTGGAAAATCGTTCATACGCATTGGTCATATATCAAGCCCGAGTTAAAATAAGCTTTTCTTCAAACTTAAACGATTTTAGACTAGAGAAAAGTCGTAGATGATGTGCTCTCATTTCAAGATACAACAGTATAAAATTGTATTATTGTTTTGAGAGCCTGTAAAGTCAAGACTTACTCTTGTTTCTAAATTCCAAGGGAGTAATGTTTTGTTGGTTACGAAAGAAACGAATAAAGTAAGAGGTATTCTCAAAATTCAGAACCTCGGCAATTTCTGTAATAGAATTCGATGAGTATTGAAGCAGTTTCTTTGCTTCTACAAGCAACCTATCGTTAATGATTTGCTTGGCTGTAAATCCGGTTTCTTTTTTGACCAGTTCATTCAAATAGTTGGGAGTGAGGCATAGCTTATCCGAATAATGGGCAACAGAATGGCACTTCCGACATTCCATATTCACCAGTTCGAAAAACCTTTGTATATATTGATTTTGGCTCTTCATCCCTTGTATCTTGTTTTTCTGGATAAAGATCCGATCCAGATACATTAGTGTCTGATATAATATTGCCCGGAGAATATGTTTATCTTTCTCTTTATACAACTGAATTTCTTCTTTAGCACTTTGAATCAGAGATAAGACATGCTTATATTCCTCATCCGATAGTTCAAGCTTATCGGGAATTACTCCGGTATGGCCGAAATAAGAAATAGCATTAAGAAAATCAGGATCATTAAAGAAAGAAAGTAGAAATTCTCCTTCGAAAATCAGTGCATAGCCGTCTGTTATATGCTGAATATCCCATTCTCTTGACTGGGTAGGTGAAGTAAAAACAATATCACCTTTTTGTACGTGATGTACTTTGTCTCCAATTCTGAAGTCACCGTCACCTTCTGTGATAAGGGTGATATCATAATAACTTAAAGAATGCAGCGGATTATTCAAAAGAAACTTTTTGATGTCTTTCAGCTGAACGACATCTATAAGAAGTTCTTTCCCGTATTTGGTTTTGTAGAATGGGATACAGTTTTTAATCATACCGCATTTTTGTACAAATGTACACGAAATCTTTTATTTTCGTATACCCCTTTGAAAAATGCTTTCCAATACAGAGCAAACAGAGCATATTCTATTTGCTTGTCTCAAAGGGCGAAAAGTCAGACTGTGATTTCTCCGGCTATAGGTTGCCCCATACATTTGCGCACCTCTGCAGCATCGTAACCATGCCCCAGTAAGAACATCAGTTTGGTAACGGCCGATTCCGTTGTACTGTCGTATCCACAGACTACTCCTGCCTGTAGTAGCTGATATCCGGTTTCGTAACGATCCATTTCCACCGTTCCGGCATTACACTGAGTCACATTAACAATAACGATACCCTGATTACAAGCTTCCCGCAATCTACGTGCGAACCACTCTTTTCGAGGAGCATTGCCCGAACCATAAGTCTCCAGTACCACTGCTTTCAATCCTTTTATTTCCAGTATACTTGCAACTACACTTTCCTGAATGCCGGGAAAAAGTTTAAGGATGGCAATATTAGTATCTAATAAATAATGTGGGTTTAATGCTTCGTCTTTTGCCGATAATTTACGGATACCACTGCCGTATTTGATGTGGATACCTGCTGCAGCGAGTGCCGGGTAATTAAAGGAACGGAAAGCATTGAAATTTTCTGCATTCATCTTCGTGGTACGGTTTCCGCGCATCAAATGGTTTTCGAAGAAAATACAAACTTCCGGTACCATCGGTTGCCCCTCTTCATTTTTAGCTCCCGCTATTTCAATGCTGGTCAACAGATTTTCTTTTCCATCCGTTCGAAGTACTCCGATGGGCAATTGTGAGCCGGTCAGAATAACGGGTTTACTTAACCCTTCGAGCATGAAACTTAGAGCTGATGCTGTATAAGCCATTGTGTCGGTACCATGCAGAATAATGAATCCGGTATATTTATCATAATGCTCACTAATGATATGCACTAACTTACGCCAAATATCAGGGTCAATGTCCGAAGAATCCATAGGAGGATCAAATTGATAAGTATCTATATGGAAAGAAAACTTATGTAGCTCAGGTATTTGTTTTTGTAGTTGCTCCAGATTAAAGTTCTCTAAAGCACCTGTCTCTGGATTCTCTATCATACCGATTGTTCCACCGGTGTAAATTAGCAAAACGGAAGTTTTATCTGATATATTCTGCATATTTATACTTCATTGTTGCTGCAAATATAATGAATAAAGTTTATTTATATGGCAAAATGTCAAAAATCTATTAGCGTATTTCTTGTCAAGGGTTCATACCTGCCTCAAAAAGGACTTTCAGTGCTTACTCTTTGTAGGTCTGATATTGCTGCGATTGCAACTCCTTTTTCTATAGGATACCTTTACTTTTTTTCCGTGCTTTGTGATGTTTTGTCCCTGAAGCTTACATTTCGTCGTCTTATGACTGTTAATAGGTTTTCTTATAAATTTATTGCAAAAAACTTATGAAAAGTGATAGATTGAATGTTTTTATTGTTACTTTTGCACACACTTATCAGAAAGACGATAGAAACAGAGATTAATGAACAACTACTATCTAAATACAGTCACATCCATGTGCATGACCACAACCCTTAGGGGTTAGGGGATAGTTTTTGTGTTTCTACGTGTTACACTATTTTTCAGCCGTTTTTTTATTCAAGTCATGCAGGATATAAGTTCCTGTTCGCGACGTAATGTATCAACTTTATAACTTTATAGAATGAAAGTAATGAAATTCGGCGGGACATCCGTAGGTTCCGCGAAAAGCATTTTGAGTGTTAAGAGAATTGTAGAATCCGTACAGGAACCGGTAATAGTGGTTGTTTCCGCCTTAGGTGGTATCACAGATAAATTGATCAACACATCCAAAATGGCAGCTTCCGGAGATCCGGCTTATGAGAATGAATTCCGGGAAATTGTTTATTGCCATGTGGAAATGATAAAGGAGGTTATTCCAATCGGTGAGGGGCAAGTCGAATTACAACGTCAGATTGGTGAGCTGCTAAATCAGCTAAAAGATATTTTTCAGGGCATATATCTCATTAAAGATTTGTCACAGAAGACATTCAATACCATTGTTAGTTATGGTGAACGTTTATCCTCTATTATTGCAGCCAAATTGATAGAGGCAGAGTGGTTTGATTCCCGCAAGTTTATAAAGACCGAGACTAAGCATTCCAAGCATGTACTCGATACCGATCTGACGAATGAACTTATTCGCGAAACTTTTAAGATATTACCTCGACGGGCGCTTATCCCCGGTTTTATTTCGACGGATAAAATGAGTGGAGATGTAACAAATTTGGGACGTGGAGGATCCGATTATACGGCTGCTATTATAGCAGCCGCACTTGATGCCAACGTTTTGGAAATCTGGACGGATGTGGATGGTTTTATGACTGCTGACCCTCGTGTGATACAAAGCGCTTATACTATCAGTGAGTTGAGTTATGTGGAAGCAACCGAACTTTGTAATTTTGGTGCCAAAGTTGTTTACCCGCCGACTATTTATCCGGTTTGTCATAAAAACATCCCTATTCTGATTAAGAATACGTTCAATCCAGAGGGAACAGGTACTATCATTAAACAAACAGTGGCCAATCCGCTATGTAAAGCAATTAAAGGTATTTCTTCAATTAACGATACCAGTCTTATAACCGTTCAAGGACTTGGTATGGTGGGTGTTATTGGAGTGAATTACCGTATCTTTAAGGCACTGGCAAAAAACGGGATCAGTGTATTTCTGGTTTCTCAAGCTTCATCCGAGAACTCAACTTCTATTGGAGTGCGTAATGCCGATGCTGATTTGGCTTGTGAAGTCTTAAACGAAGAGTTTGCCAAAGAAATCGAAATGGGTGAAATCTCACCGATACTGGCTGAGAAGAATCTGGCAACAGTGGCTATTGTAGGCGAAAATATGAAACATACTCCCGGAATTGCCGGAAAGCTCTTTGGTACTCTTGGACGTAATGGTATTAATGTGATTGCTTGTGCGCAAGGAGCTTCGGAAACGAATATCTCTTTTGTTGTGGATAGTAAATCGTTGCGCAAATCATTGAATGTGATTCACGACTCGTTTTTCCTCTCCGAATATCAGGTTCTGAATCTTTTTATCTGTGGTGTTGGTACCGTAGGCGGAAGTTTGATAGAGCAAATTCGTTGTCAGCAACAAAAACTGGTGATGGAAAATGGACTGAAGCTTCATATTGTAGGAATTGCCGATGCTGAAAAGGCAATGTTCAGTCGTGAAGGATTTGATTTGCAGAATTTCCGTGAAGAACTGAAGAAGAAAGGCAAGAAGAGCTCGATTGAGACTTTACGCGACGAAATAATCGGCATGAATATTTTTAATTCTGTTTTTGTTGATTGTACTGCAAGTGCCGGAGTGGCTTCGTTATATAAAGACTTGTTGCTGCATAATGTTTCGGTGGTGGCGGCCAATAAAATTGCCGCTTCTTCGGAGTACGAAAATTATCACGAATTGAAACAGATTGCCCGTCAACGTGGAGTAAAGTATCTCTTTGAAACAAATGTAGGTGCCGGACTTCCTATTATTAATACAATTAATGATTTGATTCATAGTGGAGATAAAATATTGAAAATTGAAGCTGTGTTAAGTGGAACATTGAACTATATTTTCAATAAATTGAGTGCCGACGTGCCATTTAGCCAGACTATTCGCATGGCACAGGAAGAACGCTACTCGGAACCTGATCCGCGTATTGATTTAAGTGGGAAAGACGTTATTCGTAAGTTGGTCATCTTGGCCCGTGAGGCCGGATATCGTTTGGAACAGTCGGATGTGGAGAAGCATTTGTTTGTTCCGGATGATTTCTTTGAAGGTACGTTGGATGACTTTTGGAATCGGATACCAAGCCTTGATGCCGATTTTGAGGCACGCCGTCAGGTATTGGAGCGTGAACATAAACATTGGCGTTTTGTTGCTAAACTAGAGAATGGCAAGGGATCTGTCGGATTAATGGAGGTTGATACTAATCATCCTTTTTATGGACTGGAAGGGAGCAATAATATCATTCTGTTGACAACGGAACGTTACAGGGAATACCCCATGATGATTCAAGGGTATGGTGCCGGTGCCGGTGTAACCGCTGCAGGCGTGTTTGCCGACATTATGAGCATTGCGAATGTATAGCTAGCCTCTCGAGAGGCTTCTTGGGAAAAAATAGTAATAATTTATATATGCAGAGATTATGAAGCACATAATCATTTTAGGTGACGGCATGGCCGATTGGCCGGTAAAGTCACTGGGCGGCAAAACGTTGCTGCAGTATGCCCGGACTCCTTATATGGACATGCTTGCCCGGATGGGGCGTTCGGGACGTCTGATGACAGTTCCCGACGGTTTTCATCCGGGGAGTGAGGTGGCTAATATGTCTGTGATGGGGTATGATTTACCCAAAGTGTATGAAGGACGTGGTGCTTTGGAAGCTGCGAGTATCGGCGTTGACCTGAAGCCGGGGGAGATGGCAATGCGTTGTAATTTGATCTGTGTTGAGGATGATTGTATTAAAAATCATTCTGCCGGACATATCACGACTGAAGAAGCGGATGTGTTGATTAACTATCTAGAAGATGAATTGGGCAGCGACTGTGTACGCTTTTATACGGGAGTACAATATCGGCATTTATTAGTGAGCAAAGGAGGAAATAAACGCCTGGATTGTACTCCTCCGCATGATGTACCTTTGAAACCTTTCCGGCCGCTATTGGTGAAGCCGGAGCCGGGATCGGATAATATGATCTCTTCTGAAACCGGAGTGGATATGACTCCGCAACAAACTGCAAATCTGATTAATGATTTGATTCTACGGTCGCAGGAGTTACTCAAAAACCATCCTGTCAATTTGAAACGTATCTCCGAAGGGAAAGATCCTGCTAACAGTATATGGCCTTGGAGTCCGGGTTATCGTCCTCAAATGGAACGCCTTTCCGATAAATTTCCTCAGCTCAAACGTGGGGCTGTGATTTCGGCTGTGGATCTGATCAATGGTATCGGTTATTATGCCGGATTGCGCCGCTTGGATGTGGAAGGAGCTACAGGCTTGTACGATACAAATTATGAGAATAAAGTTGCGGCTGCTCTGGAAGCTTTAAAGACCGATGATTTTGTTTACCTGCACATAGAAGCGAGTGATGAAGCCGGGCATGAAGGTAATGTTGACTTGAAACTGTTGACTATTGAGAATCTGGATAAACGTGCGGTAGGCCCAATTTATGAAGCAGTTAAAAATTGGAAAGAACCGGTGGCTATTGCTGTTCTACCCGATCATCCTACACCCTGTGAACTCCGCACCCATACTGCCGAACCGATACCTTTCTTTATTTGGTATCCGGGTATTGAACCGGATGAAGTGCAAACTTATGATGAGGTTGCAGCGTGTGATGGTGCTTACGGATTACTGAAAGCGGATGAGTTTATAAAATTGTTTATGAAATGAATTAAGCATCAAAAAAATAGCGGTTATGAAATATTACAGTACAAATAAACAAGCTCCGGTCGCTACTTTGGAAGAGGCTGTTGTGAAGGGACTTGCTTCGGATAAAGGACTTTTTATGCCGGAGGTAATTAAAGTATTACCCCGGGACTTTTATGATAATATCAATCGGCTTTCTTTTCAGGAGATTGCTTATCGTGTGGCCGATGCTTTCTTCGGAGAGGATGTTCCTGCCGATACGTTGAAAGAGATTGTTTATGACACACTCAACTTCGACGTACCTTTGGTGCCTGTCAATGCTGCTGCAAGGGGAAAATATGTTCCGGCTCAGGCTAAACCCGGTATCTCTGAGAGCAGGCTTACCTCCGGTGATGAAGCACCTATTTATTCTTTGGAATTGTTTCATGGACCGACATTGGCTTTCAAGGATGTAGGCGGGCGGTTTATGGCTCGTTTATTGGGTTATTTCATAAAAAAAGAAGGGGAAAAGCAAGTCAATGTCCTCGTAGCAACCTCTGGTGATACGGGCAGTGCTGTGGCAAACGGATTTCTTGGAGTGAAAGGCATTCACGTCTATGTACTCTATCCTAAAGGTAAAGTGAGCGAAATACAAGAAAAGCAATTTACCACTTTGGGACAAAATATTACGGCTCTCGAAGTGGATGGTACATTTGATGATTGCCAGGCATTGGTGAAGGCTGCATTTATGGATAAGGAACTGAATGCTCATCTGCAATTGACCAGTGCCAACTCTATTAATGTCGCTCGTTTCCTTCCACAGGCTTTTTATTATTTTTATGCTTATGCCCAACTGAAGCGATTGGGTAAAACGAATAATGTGGTGGTTTGCGTGCCTAGCGGTAACTTTGGCAATATTACAGCCGGCTTGTTTGCAAAACGTATGGGACTTCCTGTGAAACGTTTTATAGCAGCTAATAATCGCAACGATATTTTCTATCAATATCTGAAGACCGGTATTTATTCTCCACGTCCGTCTGTTGCTACGATTGCCAATGCAATGGATGTTGGTGATCCGAGTAACTTTGCACGCGTACTCGATCTTTATGCCGGAAGTCATGCGGCGATCTCTACAGAAATCAGTGGCACTACTTATACGAATGAACAGATAGCCGACTCTATGCGTGAAGTCTGGAAATCAGATCAATATCTTCTTGATCCTCATGGGGCTTGCGGGTATCGTGCTTTGGAAGAAGGATTATTGTCGGATGAAGTCGGTGTGTTTTTAGAAACGGCTCACCCTGCTAAGTTTTTGGATACCGTACAAGGTATTCTTGAAGAAAAGGTTGAAATTCCTGCCAAGTTGAAAGCCTTTATGCAAGGAGAGAAGAAGAGTGTGCCCATGACGAAACGCTTTGAAGATTTTAAGGAGTATTTGATGGGAATAAAAAAGTAAATATTCATGCACAGTCTTTATTCTTTAATAATAATTCAGAAAGATTAGGTATTCTCCTTTGGCATGTATCGTAAATTGATCTCCAGTACATTCATTTAATGTTCCCTGCCACCAATTGGTGAAATCCCGAATGGGATATACCAATCCTTCTGCATAAAGTCCGCTCGTCCCAAAATTGAAGATTGAAACTTGCTGACCGGGAGTACAGTTGAATATTTGTGTGTCGTGACAAGGAATAAAAGTCCCATAATCCGTTAGCATGCGGACATCTGCGCCAGCACGCATATAGTCTATTAACAAACTAATATTCCCCAAAGCATGATCTTCCCGCTTTCCTGTTGCACCGACTATTGTAATCTGTGGTATGCCTTGTTCTAAAAGAAATTTGACCGCTTTGGTCTGATCATTTGTCTCTTGATCCGGATCGTAATGAAGGATTGATGCATAGCGCGTACGGTTCTCTTCCGACAGCGAATCGCCGTCACCTATAATTGCGTCCGGAGTATATCCCTTTTTGATGAAAGTATCGGCGGCGCCATCACAACAAATCACGTATGATGCCTTGCTCAGGGCTTGTAAAGGCTGAGGCTTCGTAGGATATTCTCCGTTTGCAAGTATTACCGCATCTGTTTTATTTTTCATCTTTATTCATGTTTATTCAGTACGCAAGAGACGGGCAAGTACTTAGACCAATTGTGCCCGGCGCTTATGCCAGTTCTTCAAACCCCTTCCGGGCCAGTCATCAGTCTCTTCCATTTGAAGTAGCCAAAGATAGCGATTATCGCGTATAGAGCATATAAGCCCGCTGTAAATTCGAGGTTTTTGTAAAGATAGAGGGCTGCACTAATGGCATCGACCACAATCCATACTAACCATTGTTCGATGTATTTGCGTGCCAGCATCCACATACCTATAATACTCAGGGCGGTAATAAAAGAATCCCACCATGGTACAGTGCTATCTGTATAATGAATAAGAAGAAGAGCTATGGCAATAAATGTTAAGCCAAAGACAATTGTCAGAACCGGTAGTTTCCGTAAAGCGACCTTGGTGATTGGAAGCTCTTCACTCGCTTTAGCTTCTGAATCATTATCTATTGTTGCTTTATCCGCGTCAATGCTGTCCGGCTGTCTTTTTCGAGAATATTGTTTCAGGTGATTGCCATATCTCCATACTATCCAACCGTAAATAGCTGCTAGTAGATAATAGATATTAATTCCTACATCGGCATATAGTCCGGCTTCGTAGTAAACAACAAGATAGATAGCGGGCATGATAATGCCCACTATCCAAAGGTAAATACTTGCCCGGTACTCCAACCAGAGGTAGATGAGCCCGACAAATGTTCCTATTATTTCAAGCGTTTGCTCCATTTCTTTTTATTCGGAATGGTCTTTCCTGTTTGTTTAGAAGCTAAAGGAAATGTTGGCTAAAACATTAGTTCCCGCTTGCGCAGCATATCCGGTATAATTGTTCCGGTTGGTTGCTGTGTTGGTATAATCGCTGGATGCCCAACCGTTATTTTCGTATTCTTCATTAAACAGGTTATATATCGTACAACCTACGGTGACCGATTTAGTTCGGGGGAGTTTGAAAGTATATGCCAGATTTAAATTACTAACAAAATAAGAATCGAGTTGGTGAGCTTCAATATCTGCATTACTCATATATTGCTTTCCTACGTATTGTGACTGTAATGCCACTTCCAACCCTTTATAAATATAAGCAAAGCGGTTGTTTAAAATTACATCAGGGGAAAATGCAATATGGGTAGTGCCATGGTTGATCTTTACTTCGGGGAGTTCATTGTAATTATCATCGTATCCATACAGTGTTTCCACAAAGTTTTTAATCCGGTTGCGGCTCAGCGTGGCATTGGCATCCCATTGGAAGCCCCAGGGTAGCTTTATTCCAGCCATAATCTCAATGCCGGTCCGGTAACTGTCGGGAACATTGGCAGCCATAGCCTCACCAATTTCATTCAGTTCTCCGGTTAGTACCAACTGGTCTTTGTAGTCCATATAATACAGATTGACACCGGCGTTGAACCATGAATTAGCAAATGTATATCCCAGTTCATAATCGAATAAACGCTCTGCTTTGGGGTGATCGGTCAATTTTCCATCGGTATAGTTATTACGGGTAGGTTCTTTATGAGCTACACTAAGTGAACCGTAGACTTTATTGTTGTTGTTGATCTTCCATGATAATCCGGCTTTAGGATTAAAAAAACTGAAATTTTTATCCAGATTTAGTTGCTGAAGAGCATTTGCCGCATCATTCCAGTTATCATTCTGTCCGTTCATTTTATAATTGATAAAACGATATTGCAAATCCCCATAGGCGCTAACTCCGCTACCAAGTAGATAGTTCGCTTTCAGGTAAATATTTCCGTCGTTTTTAGCTGCATTATTGCGGTAATAGTCTTTATCAGGATCCAATTCCCCGATGTAATTCTTGATCCAGAGAATCTTGCCGAAATGATCGCCGTCATAACGATTCAATCCACCACCTAATGATGCAGCGAGGCGTTCTCCGGTATAATTCAAAGAAAAAATTCCTCCTCCGAACCAATTATCCATCACTTTTTTGCGAACTAAATCACTCTTGGAGACTTCGTTCCCATTCAGAGTATAAGGAATAAGACCATACTCTTTTAATTTACGTTCGCCTTTATATTCTTGATAAAAGCCGTCACCTTTTGTATAATGCAGACCTGCGTTCAGATTCCATTCGGAGCTGAGATTATGATTGAGTAATAACTGGTAATGAGTTTGCGTATAGTTGTCGGTTTGATCTTCATAATAATGAATCTTACCTCCATTGTTCACCACATCGTAAATCTCTCCCGTATTATAATCGATATCATATTCACTTTGCGGATGTGCAACTCCATTTTTATCGGTCACATACATGTAACCACAAGAGTTGAATTTTCGTCCGAACAAATTCATTTGTTCTTGGCTTGCATAATTCCATGCATGATAGGTACGCTCTTTTCCTCCGAAAGAGATTAACTTTATAGAGGTATTATCGGTGAAATAGCCTCCTTGGAGATAATAAGAGTTCAGGTCTACTTTGGCACGGTCAATGTATCCATCCGTCCCGATGTTTGACAGCCGGGCATCAAATGACCAATGACCGTTCATTAATCCGGTGCCGACTTTTACAGTTTCTTTATGTGTATTGAACGAACCGTATGAACCATTAATTTCCGTGTAAGGTCTTAATGAAAAATCCCCGGTTTGTATATTCACACTTGCTCCGAAAGCACCCGCGCCATTGGTTGAGGTACCGGCTCCCCGCTGTATTTGCACATCTTTTACCGATGAAGCAAAGTCCGGCATATTCACCCAAAATACGGCATGACTCTCCGCATCGTTCAGCGGTATGCCGTTGGTTGTTACGTTAATGCGTGTGGCATCTGTTCCACGAACTCTCAAACTGGTATAACCGATTCCGGAACCTGCGTCACTAGTCGTTATGGCAGATGGGGTCATGCTTAGTAAGTAAGGCAAATCTTGACCGAAGTTCTGCTTCTTGAGCTGTTCTTTGTTCACATTGGTAAACGCTACCGGTGTACTCGATGTAGCACGTGTGGAGATAATTTCTACTTCCTGCAGATTAATGATCCGCAAACTGTCTTTCTCATGCGTCTGCGCACAGACACTCAGCGCTGTCATTAGCAGACACGCTGTCATTGCATGTTTCTTCATTGCAAATTTTAACTATTAAAGATTAATACAGAAAAGGGGAACTTTTCTTCTCTTTTTCCTCCGCCGGTACTACCCGGATCAGGTCAATGGGTATGATCTCAGCCCGTTATTTTAGGGCACCCCTTAGTTGAAATCGGTACAAAGGTAGGCTTTTTTGAGGAATGTGCAAATGGAAAATCTTAAAAAAGAACGGATTTTAAGAACCATTTTTAGAAACAGAATCTATGGAGAAGCAAATTTTTCTTAATAAAGTGAATTGTCGTTTTAACTTGAGAAAGCCTAAAATTGAAGAGCCAACCAATATTTATTTAGTTGTGTGGTATGATGGAAAACAAACAAAACTAACAACGGGAGTTAAAGTGTATCCTAATCATTGGAATGCTAAAAAGCAAGAAGCCTATGTGAGTACGCGATTGACAGAATTAGATAATATGAATAATTTGATTGTCAATGAGAAATTACAAGAACTCAAGATGTTATTTGTTGAGTTTAAATATTATCTTTGTGAACATCCTGACGATATTAATCAAGGTATAACGATATTAAAAAGGTACATTTATAGAGGAAAAATGAAGATACAACAACAGCAATCATGCTCTTCTGTAATGAAGCAAATGATAGATGCTAAAGACGGGAAAGATAGCACGAAAAAGCAGCAAACATCAAATGTCTGCAAATTCGAGCGTTTTCTAAACGAAAAGAAGATTCCTGATACATGGTCTTCCATGAACCTAGATACTTTCAATAGCTACCAACGTTTTTTGATTGAGGAGGGGAGAAGTATTACTACCATAAAGAATATTATTAAAGATAATTTGTTTGCATTGCTGAAAAAAGCTGATAAGCGATTAGATATTCCTTTTAAATGGCATGATAGTAATTTGGATAGTTTTGAGATTGTAAGAGATAGGTCAAGTAAGGAATTGGCAAGTAATAAAAAAGTTGCATTAACGGAAGAACAGCTTGAACAGTTGTATAATTTTAAAATTTCAGGGACAGAGAAGCAGGTGAGGAAAAATACAGAAATAAGGGACTTATTTGTATTGCAGTGCTTGGTAGGACAACGTATTGGGGATATGCAGAAGTTTTTTGATGGGAATAGTGAAAAGGATGAAGCTGAAAATACAATATCCATTATACAACAAAAAACAAATGCAAAAGCCATAATCCCCTTGCTTCCATTAACAAAGAAGATTATTTCAAAATACGAAAATACTGAATTGAAGTACTATAAGCCTGATAAATCTGCGTTGAATAAGTCACTAAGAGATATTGTAAAAGATGCGGGTTTGGATGAAACTGTTGCATTTGAGTATGATGGAGTGAAGCAAACTAAACCTTTGTATGAGTTGGTACACACTCATACCGCACGGCATACTTTTATAACTATAATGTGTCGTAAAGGCATACCAAAAGAAACTTTAATAATAGCGACGGGACATGAAGATACGACAATGATAGATGAAGTCTATTCTCACTTAAACAGTAAAGATAAAGGGGCAAAAATATTGAAAGCTTTTAGAAATAATTTGGACGATGGTATCTTCAATATGGGAGTGCAATCTGAAAGAAAAGAATTACCAAACAAAGAAACTGCAATGCTAGATTTTATGCTATTTATGGGTCAAGAGAATGTGTCTATTGAACATTATGCAGTAGATGAGAGTTTGTTGGAGGGAATGGATAAATCTTTATTAAGTGGAGATGAAATAAGCTTTTTAAATGAGACGTTTCCTGTTTTTGATGTTGGTGTACCATCCTTAAAAGTCAGAAAAATAATAGATAGACTTGTGCTGCTGGGAATAATCGTGAGGCTAAAGTAAATAGCAAATGTGAGATAGAATTCTACCTGATGTAAGATTTTTATGCAGATAGTGGTTATATATAAATAATGAGTGTAGGAATGTTTTTTAGCAGAGAGCGTTCTAAAGTGGAAATTTTAGGGTTGTAGGCGGCGTAAGATTTTTATTCAAACAAATGGGAATGATAAAGTACGATATTGAAGAAAGAGATGGGTTTCTAATTATGAGTGATTTGCCGCACGATTGTATCTTTAACAAAGTGAGGACGGGTTGCGGTGGTACGAGTATTGCTCTGGGAAACGATGAAAATTATGTGATTACTGTTCCAACAACAGAATTGATAATCAATAAGTGCTATCCTACGGACAAAGGGGAAATGTGGAATTCTGAAGATTTCAAAGCAGGTGAAAGTGTCGTTAAGAATCTATTCGGCTTGTATGGAAATTTTGATGGAAAGCTAAAAACTGAACTGATGGATTATTTAAGTACCGCAAACCCCAAGAAAATAATATGTACATATGATAAATTGCCGAGACTTTTGGAAATAATAGACGGAAAAGAATTTCGGTTGTTGGTGGATGAATATCACAACTTTCTTAAACAATATTCCTTTAGAGAAAATGCCATCAATGGGATTTTAGATAATTTTAGAAAGTTCAAATCTTTCTGCTTTCTTTCAGCTACACCCATAGAACCGAATCTAAAACCAGATGCTTTGTCGGATGTTACTGAATATGTTGCGAATTGGGGAGATACTCAGAATATCAAAATCGTTCCTAAAAAGACAAATAAGCCATATATGGTTATTGCAGGCATTATTCAAGCTTATCAAAGACAAGGTTTTATAACTGTCGATGGCGACAAAAGGTCAAATGAAGCCTATATTTTTATGAACAGTGTTGCTGATATAGTAAAAGTATTGGGGCATACGCAGTTAACAAATAAAAATTGCAGGGTTATATGTGCTGATACGGAAAAAAATAAAAAGAAGTTGAATCATATTGCTATATCCAATACTTCAAGCAAGCCGAAACAGTTTAATTTCATTACCTGTAAATCTTTTGAGGGTGCTGATTTCCATTCTGAAACAGGACTTTCTTTTGTGGTCAGCAATGTCCAGAATAAGAATACTTTGGTTAGCATAGACTTGGATTTACCTCAAATAGCAGGTCGTATAAGAAATAAGAGCAATCCGTTTAAGAACCTTGTCATACATATTTTTAATACGAGAAAGGATGATTTATTTGCAGATTATGCGGCCATAGAGGAAGAGGCCAAAAAACAATTACAGTATGCGCAAGAGAGGGCTGATTCATTTAATAAACTTTCTAATGGTGCAAAAAAACAGCAGCGTAAAGAAGTGGAAAAAAACTCCGTATATTTGAAATATGATAAAAATAGAGATTGTTTTGTGGTTAATGATCTGTTAGTTAAGATGAATCTCTATGAATATAAATTGATGCACCAAATCTACCGCTCAGGAAAGAGCCTTTTGGAAGCGTATAAAAAAGCAGGATTGGACTATGCACCCATAGATTGGATTTTGTTGGAGAATGAGTTTTTAAGCTCATTGGGAAAAAAAACGACTTTTTTAGAGGCATTTAATAAGTATCTCTCTTTGATGTACACCTTAGATTTGCAAGAGAAGTCGGATATAGAAAAACGATTCCCTTTTATTCGGAAAGCTTATTCAATTTTAGGCGTAGACGAAGTCAAGAGATTAAGAACTGCCCGAGCTGTAGAGCAGGCTTTGTTGAGTATAAAAGTCGAGAACCAACTTAGCGGATCAGAGATGTTTATGTCATTGTCGAAATATATTACAGTGGGGCGTTTTTATCCAAAAGCAGATTTGGATGCAATTTGCGAAATGTTCAACTTTAGAAATATTAAGCGATTAAAAACGTGGTATGATATTGAGGGAAAGACACAACGAGTAGATGGGAATCCCACTTATGGCTATTTGATAAAGGCTGTCTTGCCCTTGTTCTCAGACGTTTAAGCCTACCTATCAATTATTATTGCTTTCTCCGAAAAAGAGATTGGCTTACTCAAAGTGATAATTCTTTGCTTTAGAGTGCACTGTCAAGCTCTCCAAAAAACGAGAAATTAAAAGCTGTGATGAGTCTTTTCTTAATAGATATATTTAGATTCGTGCATTTTAACTCTTTAGCTTAATCAATAAATAATGAACATCACTTGAAAATTAAAATCGATCTGTTGCTCGTTTTATAAATGAAGCAATAATCAACGATTCATAAATCTGCTGCATATAATTCTAAAATAGAAGCCTTTAACCGTTGTAAGTCAGATACAAACTCTTTTAATTCTTTCTTAATTCTATTATGGAAAGGCATACAGCTGATAAAGGTACTTTTGATAAATACCCCCCTTCCCCTAAATAATCGAAGCATGGCTGTATTTCTACTCATTTTCTTGCAGTTTATGAAAGACAAAACTTCCTCGAACGCGACTTCACATGCTCTAAGGTCTCCCTAGGGTATTTGAAGAAAAAAGAAAAAATATTCAAGCGATTTTTTCTATTTATAAACCGTAAATTTATTTAGTTATGAGTACTTTAGAGATTATTCCAAGCAGACAGAGTTTTAATTTGGGACAGTATGCGGAAGATGCAACTGTCATAATGGATACCGTTAAAAAGGAACGACCGTATTTTATTGAGGCAAATACAGTCGCTGTAACATTGGAGCATTTAAAGAGTGATTGTATCATTCCTGTATTTGCAAAGGACAATGAGGCTACAATTTCACACCCCGATTTTATAGAGGCTGTACAAGACGCTGCAAATGAGTTTTTTAAAGGTGAAAGCATTGAAAAACCTGAAATACGCACAAGCCATGTGATTAAAGGACGTATTCCAACAGCAATACATAAACCTGCAAACCAATTATTGGAAAGTGACAAGACCATTTATTACGAAAGGTGCGCTTTTGTCATAGAAATACCCACCATTTACGAAACGGTCAACGGTAACAAGTTGACTTTAGTGGTTGGTGGTGTACGGGCTTATAATCACACCAATCTCTATTCCAAAAAAGGTGCAGAACGTTTCAAGGTCTTTATAGGCTTCACTTGTCAAGTGTGTACAAACCTGTGTATCTCTACAGACGGGTATGCAAGCTCTATAGAATTTACAAATACAAGAGATTTGTATCTTGCCGTATTGGAACTGTTTAATCGCTACAATCCAGCCAAGCATATACATTTGATGCAAACGTTGGGAAATACCTGCATGACAGAACACCAATTCTGCCAACTGTTGGGCAAAATGAGGCTTTATCAATGTTTGCCACAAGCTTATCAAAAAACTATTCCACGGATGCTTATGACGGACACGCAAATTAATGCTGTGGCAAAAGCATATATTCAGGATGAAAATTTTGGAAGCTTAGACAGTGATTTAAGCATGTGGAAACTATATAATTTGCTGACAGGTGCAAACAAGTCCAGCTATATAGACAGTTTCCTAGACCGTTCTTTAAACGCTACCGAAATAGCCGTGGGATTAAATGCCGCTTTACACGGAGATCAGCGTTACCAGTGGTTCATTGATTAAAAAACAAAAGGTATTTCATAAATCATTTAAAAACATGGCATATAAAAAAATACTTGTTTGTTTGCTTCTGCTGATAATAGCCGTTTTAACTAAATGTCTACTGCTATTTTGGGGTGTACTCTTTTACCCTTGGTTTGCGAAGAAAGCAAGAGAGGAAGAAATAAGGAAAAGGAACAGACGGTGAACGTTGGAATGTCTTCAAAGCGTGGATGGGTTCAAATAAATCTATTAGGGTTATTGGGATACGTCCGCTTTTGTTGTCAATTTAATCAAAGAATAAAATGAAAATAGCGGTAATTTACGCACGTGTATCATCTGCCAATGACAGACAGGATACAAGCAGACAAATTGAGGATCTGAAAAGGTTTGCTACTTCCCAAGGCATAGAAGTTGCATCTGTCTTTGAGGAACATATATCTGGCACTAAGAAGCTAGAGGAACGTCAAGTACTTACTACTTGTCTGGAGTATTGCAGAAAGAAGTATGTCAACTACCTGCTGCTATCTGAACTTTCAAGGCTAGGTAGAAGCACTTTACAGGTGCTTCGCTCACTGGATATTCTGCATGAGGCTAAAGTGTCAGTTTATATACAGAACTTGGGGCTTTATACCTTACAACCAAATGGAGATGTTAATCCAATAGCATCCATAATGGTAACAGTACTTGCGGAAATGGCTAACATCGAAAGAAGCAATATACAATACCGTCTGAATAGTGGCAGGGCAAACTATATTGCCAAAGGTGGAAAGCTTGGCAGAAAAACAGGCTCATTAAAAACAGAGGAAAAGAAGAAAGAGGAATATAAAGATGTTATTTCCTTATTAAAGAAAGGGTATTCAGTTAGGAATATAGCCAAGCTTCAAAAGATTGGTGTTTCAACCGTTCAACGAATAAAAAATCAATTCATAAAGAATGTTTGACTATCCACAAAAGAATAAACAATGAAATTCTTGTTAATTTAAATGCTTTTCGTAAATTTGTCCCAATTCCAGCAATGGAATAAGACATATTAAAAACAAAGAGCGTTTAAGATATTATCCTTAATCTGAAATCTCGACAATTTCAATCTTCAGGGATAATAAGCAAGGACGCTCACGTCAATGTTATATACTTGTCACAGTGTGATGATCTATATATCGTTTGGCGTGGGCTATTGTTTATTACTTGAAGATGGGCAGTCGAGAGCCTCAGATTTGGTAATATTCAATAGTTCCCACGCTTCTTTTATTTTGTAACAGTCAGTACGGGAACGCTGTCGCAATATCCAAAATAACGAAACAGAAATCATTTGCATCACCTCTAACGACTACCATGCGGTAGCCTACCATTTTACAAAAAAGCGAAAGTTCCCACGCTTTTATTTCTAATAACCTACTTATGGGAACAGTAGGTATAAACAAGCTAAGTATGAAAAGGATTTTATTAATGTCAGTTCTATTCTTATTTGTGACTTCGGCTTTTGCAGTAAATAGCTATCAACAGAAAGTCAATCCCAAATTTAAAATAGGCGTTGTGGAAGTTGATAGAAGAGAGCTGATTCTTAAAGCTGAGCGTAATCTTGAACCTTATCTCGAATATACAGAATGGAGTTCAAAGAAAAAAGAGGCATTTAGAAATGCTTATGGAACAATTATACAAGGAATTAATAATGGAAATATAAATGAAAGAAATCTACAAAGAAAGTGGGTAGATTTATCAGGAAATGTAAAAAATACTGAAGGTAAAGGATTTGATGCAAATGGTGCTGTGGCCAATTTCTTGAATGGAGTTGCAGATGCGCTAATTCAACAGGGCTCTTATGAATAGAGCTTTATCTCTAGTAACCTGCTGATAGAAAACAGTAAGTATTAGACACAAGTATAAAAAATAAGAAGTGTGCAGCCTTCGTGTCGTGTTCCTCACACTTATGCAAATTTATTTATTAATCGCTTTCTTCTGGGGGCTGAGAATGCAAGCAAAATATCATAGGAATGAAATATAAGTTTCTTTTATTAATCGCACTTTTATTTGCGCTCGTCCCATATGGTTATTCGCAGTCTTATACCAAACCAATTCAGGGAACAGATATAGCGTATATAATCAATTCATTTATATCTAACAACTCTGATGGGTTAGTTTCCTGGGGATTATATAATAACAATAAAAACATCGAGAAATATGATACAAACATCGTTTCTGGCAATATTTCTCCATATCAATTAAGGTTTAATGGGTGTTTAACAATGAACGGAAGAGCTATTTTCAAAGATGAAGTAGGAAATACTGGAGAATGGTGTATTTCACTAAATGGACCACGAGCAGGAGCGGATATATTATATATAGGCAGTTTAATGCTCTACGCCCATCCAAGTTCAGTTCTTAGCTACTTAAAAAAGAATTTATTTATGTCTGAATATCAGAAAATAGAGAATTCGTACTTAAATTATTCAAGCATATTTAAAGCAAAAGATCTTTACCTAAAGTTTATCTACTCCTTGGGGGCCAATTCCGCTACTGTTTCAATTTATATATCTAAAGATATAAATAACATTATTCGCTTAGATTAACAAATTACATTAAGCGGATGATATTGTAAAACTAAATCAGGAAACCCTAAAATGGCAGTTGAGGTGTATATAGCGGAGTACGATAAAAAACCTTTGAGTGTAACAACTCAAAGGTTGAATGTACGACAGTAAATTTATTATAAAGAACTTGATCAACATAATTTATTTGTAAATGATATTAAATTAAAATGGATTGGGAAATAAATATACTGGGAAGTGATAAACTGGAGCCATAATTGAGAATGACTCAGGGATAAATCTTTAATTTAATAATTAAGTGAGAACACTAAAATAATCAATTATAAATATAAAAAATTATCGACGATGAAATGGATAAGAAGAAGTAAGCATGTGATTATGCCATGTCTTTTAAGTCTATGGCTATACGGATGCAATAGTGCCAAAAATAATTCAAATAAAGAAAATGTGGAGGAACGCGAGTACCAAGAAAAAAGGAAAATGAGTGAAGATATAGCATCTTATGTATTGGTAAACGCAAGGGCACAATACGACGGAGACATAATAGTAGAAATAATTAATAAGACCCCCTATACACTGCAAAGGGTAGATTATTACGTGAAATGGAAAACAAATGAGGGATCGCACGAAGAGCGATACACTGAATATGCGATGCAATCACATGGGCTGGAATACAAATCTATCAAAGCTGGCGCACTTGAAGCCGAGGGGGGACTAGTAAAAGTAGTGTGCCCCCTCTTGAACTTGGATAATTGACGATACAGCGAAGAAATTTGAGGCTAAATTCCTAAAAACGCTAAGTCATAATGTTTCGGTAGGCGATAGAGTACTCTGCCACAATGCAAGATGGGTTGCTTATTTCAACCCATGATGCTAGCGCAAATGATATTTCTACTCATTCGAAATTGGAAACAAAAAAAATAATAAAATGATTACAGGAGTAATAATTGGTGCATTTGTTTTACTATTTGTGTGCTGTTATTGGAGTGATAAAAAGTCACCTAAAGAGGAAAAAATAGATCCTCCAGCTACCAAAGAGGAACTTAAGGCATTGAAGTTCTATCGCCAAACGAAATGTCACTGGATTATCGAAGAAGATGATATGGATGGTACCACACATGCTGTGAGTGATGAAGAATATGTGGAACATTTGAGAAATATAGATTCTAAAAAACAAACTGAAAGTTATATGAAGAATGTAGATATGAAGTGAACTTATGCCTATAACGCATGATGAAATGTTGTCCACTTGGATATAAATAATTTTATTTACATAACTAAAAAACAAATTAAAAAGTATGAAAAAGTTGATGCTTATGAGTACTATCGTACTTAGCGTAATTTTATCAAGTTGTTCAATTTCTAATGAAGCAACCAGTAACCAAAATCAAATTCAAACTTCTGTGGTTTTAAATCAAAATAACTACAAAGTAATAGGAAACGTGCAAGGTGAAAGTAAGCAATGTTATGTTTTAGGAATTGGCGGTTTATCAAAAAAATCTTTGAGAGAATCTGCTATGAGTGAAATGTTGAAGAAGGCTAACTTACAGTTACAGGGTGGTGCACGTGCTATAATTAATACAAATGTGCAGTATAAAAATCAATTTTATTTGCTTTGGGGAAAGAATAAAGCTATTGTAAATGGTACTATAATAGAATTTATTAAGTGAAACAATATATTTTATATTAATCTCTAATCACTCAAAAAAGCGCTCAAGACAGATATTTAGAATATATATCAATAGAAGGAATTATAATAAAAAGAACAGCATTTGAGGGAACTCATTTGCTGTTTTTTGTTTTGTTGAGAAATTATAATCAACATATAAAAGCTTGTGAAGCACGTTGCTTATTTCGGCTAAACTGCTATCTTTGGAGTAATTTAAGAGTCATAAGCACAGATTCTAAGAACGCTTATTGTAAGTTGTTGATAATCAGCGGGGATTATAAAAGGGGAACTTTTCTTCTCTTTTTCCTCCGCCGGTACTACCCGGATCAGGTCAATGGGTATGATCTCAGCCCGTTATTTTAGGGCACCCCTTAGTTGAAATCGGTACAAAAGTAACGTGTTTCCGTCAAAGATGCAAGCTTTTGCATAAAAGATGGTACTTTTTGATGTAAAAGATGAGTAAAATAATTAGTTTTGCGGCGATAAATATGCTTTGTCCGAATAAATATATTGGTACTTGCCTTATTTAATATTAATATTTAAATCATTTTAATACAAATATTTATGTTTTCTTCATTGATAGTTTATGTCATTTCAGTAGATCCTACGCAGGTTGAGTTGACTAAATTGCAACGCGTTCTGGGACAGCTTGTCGATTTTGGTGTTACTGCCGGAGGGCGTTTACTTAGTGCTCTTTTGATTTTCGTAATCGGGCGCTTTCTTATCTCTTTTCTAAATAAGCTTATAGCTCGGTTGATGGTTCGTCGTAAAGTTGATGCCAGTATTCAGAGTTTTGTGAAAAGTTTGGCTAATATTTTATTGACGATCCTGCTTATTATTGCTGTTATAGGCAAGTTGGGAGTGGAGACTACCTCATTTGCTGCATTGTTGGCTTCTGCCGGTGTGGCTATTGGTATGGCTCTGTCCGGTAACCTTCAGAATTTTGCCGGAGGACTGATTGTATTGATGCTCCGCCCTTATAAGGTGGGAGATGTCATAGAAAGTCAGGGTGTTTCCGGTACGGTAAAAGAAATACAGATATTCCATACCATTTTGGTAACAGCCGATAACAAGCTTGTTTTTATTCCGAATGGTTCTTTAAGCAGTGGAGTGATCACAAATTATAGCAGGGAGAAAACCCGTCGTATTGAATGGGTGATTGGAGTGGAATATGGTGTTGATTATAGTAAGGTTGAAAATACCGTAAGTCGCATCGTAGCATCAGAAAAACGTATTTTAGAGAGCCCGGCTCCTTTTGTTGCCGTCAATGCTCTCGATGCCAGCAGCGTAAACTTGGTCATCCGGGTCTGGGTAAAGAGTGCAGATTATTGGGATGTATATTTCGATATGAATAAGACTGTTTATTCGGTATTCAATGAGGAAGGAATTGAGTTCCCTTTCCCGCAACTTACTATTCATCAGGCAAAAGGCTGATTGTTTCTGTTGTAAGAAACTGTGCCAATTTGCTTGCTCACCGATGGAAATAAAAACATCGAAAGGGGATAAAATTGAGTTAATTACAGCACTCTATGCTGGGTTGGCTCGTTCGGCTTATGACACAGTTCCTTATTTTTAGTGATCAAATTGTATGTTTGGTTTTACGGCACTATTTATTCTTCCGTTTATGTTAATACTCAATTGTCTTGTTATATAAGAGACGGATTCAATGAAGAAATCTCTTCAAATCTTTCTTCTATTGCTTGTTCGTCTTTATTATTAATCTGTAGTAAACGGTTCATTTCACTTCTTTTTTCAATATCTGTAAAATAGGCCTTTACTACGGCATATAGATCGAATCCATCTGTTGAGCCTGCCGCTAAATCAAGTGTCTCAGTCATTCCTTTCACTGCTGAATGGATTTTCTCTTTATCAATGAGGTGGAACTCATTGCTATGAATCAAATACTTTTCCATGGCTGCTTTCTTTTTTAAGTTTATCAATATAACGTTCCTGCAAAGAGGATAGTTCAAAAAAGTTTTTTCTTTTGGATGGCTTTACATAAGTTGGCTAATAGGGAACATTTCCATTGTACTGTATGTTAAATAATACAGAGATATACCTTAATATAATAACCCTATAAAAGATAATCCCATGAAAATACATGAGTATCAAGCCAAAATATTTTTCGCTAAATATGGTATTCCCATAAATGAAGGTTATTTATGCAATGATGTTGATTCGGCAGTTGAAGCTTACCATAGGCTGAACTCTTCGATGGCAGTAGTTAAAGCCCAAGTCCTGACCGGGGGGCGTGGCAAAGCTGGTGGCGTCAAGCTGGTGAGAAGTGAAGATGAACTGCGTCAGCAGGCTGCTTCTATTTTGGGGATGGATATAAAAGGTTATAAAGTGGACCGGATAATAATAACCGAAGGCGTGGATATTGCTTCGGAATATTACGTGAGTTACATTGTAGACCGTACTTCAAAGTCTACTGTCCTGATGTTGAGTAAAGCCGGTGGAGTCGATATTGAAGAGGTGGCGCGTACCACTCCCGAAAAGATTCATCGGATTCCTGTTGATCCGGCTGTGGGTATGCCCGACTATCTGGCAAGGAGGGCTGCATTTCTTCTTTTTGATGACATGGCTCAGGTGAAACAAGCCGCTTCTATTTTACAGAAACTTTATAAACTCTTTATTGAGAATGATGCTTCATTAGCCGAAATTAATCCGCTTGTGCTGACTAAGCAAGGCACGGTGATTGCCATTGATGCCAAGATGACTTTTGATGATAATGCTTTGTATCGTCATCCCGATGTGGCAAACCTTTTTGAGCCGACTACAGAGGAGAAGAAAGAGCAGGATGCCAAGAGTAAAGGATTCAGTTATGTGAACCTTGGCGGAGAAATAGGCTGCATGGTGAATGGTGCCGGACTGGCCATGACAACTATGGATATGATTAAACTTTATGGGGGTAATCCGGCTAACTTTCTTGATATTGGGGGAAGCTCCAATCCTACAAAAGTGGTCGAGGCTATGAAGTTACTGTTGGGTGATAAGAATGTGAAGGTGGTGCTGATTAATATTTTCGGTGGAATCACACGGTGTAACGATGTGGCTACCGGATTGTTGGAGGCCTTTAAACAGATAGATACCAATGTGCCCATTGTAATCCGCTTGACCGGAACAAACGAGAAAGAAGGGCGCGCACTGCTGGAGGGTACGCGTTTCCATGTGGCCGAAACTATGGGAGAAGCCACAAAGAAAGCAGTGGAACTAGTCGGGCAAAATTAAAAACACGTTTATTATGAGTATTCTGATTAATAAAAATACAAAGCTGGTCGTTCAGGGAATAACCGGACGTGACGGAGGATTTCATGCTTCAAAAATAAAAGCTTACGGGACTAATGTGGTGGGAGGTATTTCTCCGGGCAAGGCCGGGCAACGGGTTGATGGCGTTCCGGTGTTTAATACGGTGGTAGATGCTGTAAAGGAGACCCAAGCGAATACTTCCGTTATTTTTGTACCTGCGGCGTTTGCAAAAGATGCCATGATGGAAGCGGCTGATGCCGGTGTGAAACTGATTGTATGCATCACCGAAGGGGTGCCGACACTTGATGTGGTGGAGGCTTATCAGTTTATCAAACGTAAGGGTGCGCAATTGATCGGGCCAAACTGTCCCGGACTGATTTCGCCCGAAGAGTGCCTTGTAGGCATTATGCCGGCGCAAATCTTTAAAAAAGGCGGTACGGGGGTTATTAGCCGTAGCGGTACGCTGACTTATGAAGTGGTTTATAATCTTACGGCTAAGGGCATGGGACAATCCACCGCCGTAGGAGTGGGAGGTGACCCGGTGGTGGGACTTTATTTCCAAGATTTGTTGGAGATGTTTGAGAAAGATCCTGATACCGATTCTATTGCTTTGATTGGTGAGATAGGGGGTGATGCGGAAGAGCGGGCTGCCGAATATATTAAGAAATACGTCACCAAGCCGGTAGCGGCGTTTATAGCTGGTCGTCAGGCTCCTCCGGGTAAACAGATGGGGCATGCCGGAGCTATCATATCGAGCGGTGCTGGCACTGCCGCCGAAAAGATAGCCGCTTTTGAAGCAGCAGGGATACCGGTGGCAAACGAGCCGTCGGAGATACCGTACTTATTGAAAGGCAGAAAGTAGTTCGAAAAGGCCGTTTTTTTCTTCGCCTCTTAAGCCTTTAATATTCACTCATAGCCGGTAAGAAATACCGTAACGCTGTGTGCCTACTCTTTTTTACCGGCGGTGTAAGTGCTAATCAAGCTGTTTACCGCCATCTGGTAGGTATCCAGCTTGTTTACCTTATGAATAGCCTTCTTCGCTTTTCTGTCTCCATCGGGAAGTAGATATTCCCAAAAACTTTTTATCTTCATCAACAATTGTTTTTCTCCGCCTTCTATGTGATTGTTGTAACGGGAGAAAAATTCCGTGTGAAAAGCCCTGAGTTTTTCGCGTATTTCATCGGTGGAAAAAGGATGTCCCTGATAATATTCTGCTGCAAGTGCCGGATTGGCAAGAAGCCCCCTTCCAATCATGACGCCTGCCAGGTGTGGAAAACGTTCGGTTATCGCGTGTATCTCTTCAACGGTGCACAGGTCACCGTTATAGATCAGGGGGTGGCGGCACTCGTTGTAGAATGCTTCAAAACCCTGCAAGTTCACTTCGCCTTTATATTGTTGTTGCCCCAGCCGCGGGTGCAGGATGAGGTGTGTCAGCGGGAGCTCATTCAGTATGGGCAACAGTGCAAGGCACTCTTCCGCTTGTTCCCAGCCCAACCTCAGTTTGACTGAGAATGAAAGGTCAGGATGCTCTTCTATGGCGGTAGTCAGCAACTGGCGTACTTCATCGGGATAGGGAAGGATGCCGGAACCATTATGGCGTTTGGTCAAAAAGGAGTAAGGGCATCCCATATTGAAGTTGATCTGTTTGTAGCCCTTTTCCGCGAATAAGGTGATTATCTTTTCCATCTTCTCCATATTGGGAGCGATAAGCTGTGGAATGAGATTTACACCATCATTGTTTTCCGGTTCTATTTCCCGGATGTCTTTCCGACGGATTTCACCGTGTTCCACCCGCACGAAAGGAGAGTAATAACTTGCTATACCACCGAATATCTGTGCATGTGCACTGCGATAGAATGCTTCGGTATAACCTTGAAGCGGAGCGAAATGTATGGGAAGAATATTTTGCATAATCTTATAGTACTGTCGGTTTGTTTATAATTCAATAGTCTTGTCCGGGTTCTGATATCTTAACCGGCTCTTCCGATATCCGTACAGGAAGTAGATCACCAATCCGATGGCCAACCAAAGAATGAACATTAACCAGTTGGATAACCCCAGTTCGGTCATTAAGAACAGGTTGATCAGCATGCCGATAACGGGAAATAGTGAATAATGGTATTTGAATGCCGTGACGGACAGATAAAGCCACACCAGTGCAAAAACCACCAATAGGGGACGATCTGCTATAATCCGGAGACAATCCGCCTTCAGAAAAAACAGAACCAATGTCGTGACAAATGCTATGCCGATGGGGTATTTGCCGTTAATATAAGGTACTTTGAACTTCGCTTTTTTGCTTTCACCGGTGTGGTCGAGAATCAGAACGCCGGCACATACTACAATAAAGGCAAAGAATGTGCCTACGCTGGTGAGGTCGACAACAAACTGCATGTCCAGAAAGAAAGCCGGTACAGCTACGAACAACCAGGCGACAACCGTTGCATACGACGGAGTTCTGAATTTGGAATGTATACGGGCAAACTTTGGTGATAGCAGACCATCCCGGCTCATTGTCATCCAGATGCGTGGCTGGGCTAACTGGAATACCAGAATTGCTCCGGTAATGGCAATAACGGAACCTACGGAAATGATCCCCGCCATAAAGTTCATATTTACCTTCTGAAAGACATAGGCCAGCGGATCGTCTACTCCCAGTTCTTTATAATTGACCATTCCCGTCAAAGTCAGTGCTATCAATATATACAGTATGGTGCAGATTCCCAGACAGATGAGCATTGCTCTCGGCATGTCTCTTTGTGGGTTTTTACACTCTTCGGCGGTCGTGGAAATGGAGTCAAAACCAATGAAGGAGAAGAATACAGCTGCCACTCCCCCCAGTACTCCGTTAATCCCGTTCGGGGCAAATGGCGACCAGTTTTCAGGTTTGACAAAAAAGAATCCTCCGGCAATTACCAGTACGATAATGCCTAGTTTAAGATAAACCAGAAAGTTATTCATCATCTTGGATTCCTTGATGCCGATATAAGTTAGGGCGGATATTAAAGTGACAATTATTCCCGCAGGGACGTTGATGAGGCATTTCATCCCTAATATTTCCGGTGCATGTTGATAAGTCAGGGCAGCCTTGGCAATGTGTGATTCTGCACCGAAAGCGGCTACGCCATATTGTGTTACTTTTTCGAACGCACTATGAGCGGTAGTGTAACCTATAGCCAGCCAATCGGGCCATTCGATGCCGAATCCTTTGAGCATGGTGGTGAAATAGCCTGACCATGAAATTGCCACCACCATATTAGACACTGCATATTCCAAAATCAAAGCCCATCCTATAATCCAGGCTACCACTTCTCCAAGCGATACATAAGCATAGGTGTATGCGCTTCCACTGATGGGAATCATTGAGGCAAATTGGGCATAGCAGAGTGCTGTGAATACACAGGCAACGGCAACGAAAACAAACAAGAGCGAGATAGCCGGACCGCCTTCAAACGAAGCCCTTCCTATAGTACTGAAAATGCCTGCGCCGATGATGGCTGCAATGCCGAATAAAGTCAGATCCTTTACGTTTAATACCCGTTTGAGCGCATTAGGTGAAGCCTTTTCATTTTGAAGTACCTCGTGTATTCTCTTCTTTTGAATTAATGATGTTATTCTCATAATGACCGGTTGACGCCATATACTTATTGAATCTTACAATATTTTATTTTTATGGCGTAAAGATAGCGGTTTTGTGTGAATAATGCTGTATGGGAAAGAATAATGCTAATTGTTACCTAGCCTTATCTTTTTATGATCCTGTCCTGTACTTTCACAGGCGGGCTGGAAACAACTTAAGTCTTCGTAAGATTGTCCGTGTTGTATAGCTTAGTAATATTTTCTTAATGACATCTCCATACCTTCTCCACATTTTTGCGCTCTAGCTGAGGCCGAACGAAGTATGGTTGGAGTGGAGATGGTATGGACTTGGTATGGAGATGGTCTTACATTGCAAAAATAAATGCATCCCCTTTTTTTTGAACGAGAATTTATAACAAGAATGGTGTAAAAGAGGGAACTCCTGTATGCAATTATACAGCGCCCTAAAAACAGGTAACTCTATTTTAATGGTATTTAAGTAGTATTTAGAGAAGATATAAAAGAGAGAGGAATGTAAAAACAAAAGATACAATTCATTTTTGGTTAAATAGCTTCAATATACACGAAACGTTTTGAAAGACTACCTACAAAGTGTTTTGGGTTTAGTACATCACTGAAAAAAGAGGCGTTCATTTGAACGCCTCTTTTTTCAGTGATCCGCTTGGGGCTCGAACCCAAGACCCCAACATTAAAAGTGTTGTGCTCTACCAGCTGAGCTAGCGAATCGAACCTTAATCTTTTGCTGTTAAGCGGGTGCAAAGATAAGTACTTTTGTTGTAAAGCGCAAGCATGAATACCTGAAAAATATGAATTATTTCTTCTTTAAACCTGAATGATGTGTATGTTAGCGGGTTACATAATCCACTTTTTGTTCGTTTTCTTGATACTATTGGTTTTGTAGTACGGTATAAGAGCTGTTTTTTTATTCCCTTTTGTCTTTTGCAGTGGCTTTTATATAACATTCCCTGCATAACGGTTCATATTCTGCGGTTTCACCCAATAAGACCTGCTTGTCGTTCTTTACGGTTCGGTGAGAGAATGAAGCTAGCTGCCCGCATTTCACACAAATGGCGTGTACTTTTGATACTTCATCGGCAATAGCACATAGTCCGGGCATAGGACCAAAAGGCACGCCACGGAAATCCATATCCAATCCTGCAATAATAACCCGTATTCCATTATTGGCCAGTTGGTTGCATACATCAATCAATCCATTGTCAAAAAACTGGGCTTCGTCTATACCCACTACATCAATCTCCGAAGTAAAAAGTAAAATACTGGCGGATGTATCAAGAGGAGTTGATGGTATGGAATTACTGTCGTGCGAGACAACGTTTTCTTCAGAATATCTTACGTCGATAGCTGGCTTAAATATTTCTACACGTTGCTTGGCAAATTTAGCCCGTTTCAATCTGCGTATAAGCTCTTCTGTTTTGCCCGAAAACATGGAACCGCAGATGACTTCTATTCTTCCTCTACGATTAGTCTCTTGTATGTGGTCTTCTGAAAATAATACCATATTTTAAGATTTATTTTTTCACAAAAGTAGCACTTTTGTTTCCTTTCAGAATGTATTTCATTATTTATTTCTACTTTTGTTCCGTTATATATAATATAGGTGAAGTAGAGCAAGACGAGCAAATATTATGGGAAAACTTTATGTGGTTCCTACTCCTGTAGGTAATTTGGATGATATGACGTTCCGTGCTGTCCGTATTTTGAAAGATGCGGATCTGGTATTGGCTGAAGATACGCGTACCTCGGGAATCTTGATGAAGCATTTTGATATTAAAAATTCAATGCAATCCCACCACAAGTTTAATGAACATAAAACGGTGGAGAGCGTTATTAATAAAATAAAAGCAGGTGATACTGTAGCGTTGATTTCAGATGCCGGGACACCTGGTATTTCCGATCCTGGATTTCTGGTAGTCCGCGAATGTGTCCGTAATGATATTGATGTGGAATGTTTACCCGGTGCGACGGCCTTTGTACCGGCATTGGTGTCTTCAGGGTTACCTTGTGATCGTTTTTGCTTTGAGGGGTTTCTTCCTCAAAAAAAAGGACGGATGACAAGATTGAAAATGTTGGCGGGAGAATCCCGTACGATGATATTTTACGAATCTCCTCATCGGCTTGTAAAAGCGTTGATGCAATTTGCGGAATACTTTGGAGAAGAGCGTCAGGTTTCGGTTTCAAGAGAAATTTCTAAAGTGTATGAGGAAACAGTAAGAGGAACTTTGACCGAACTGATTCAGCATTTTACGGCGAATGAACCTCGAGGAGAAATTGTAATAATAGTAGCAGGAATAGACGATTAAATAACTTCATTAACAAACGTAAAACGAAAGCGTATGAAAAAGTTAGCGGTTTTAATTGTATGCGCAATTGCCTTGGCGTCATGTAATAACACAGGTGGTAATAAAGACCAACTAAAGGTGGAAAATGATTCTCTTTTGACTGTATTGTCTCAAAGAAATCAGGAATTGGATGAGATGATGGGCACATTTAATGAGATATCGGAAGGCTTCCGCCAGATTAATGCTGCGGAAAGTCGTGTTGATTTGCAGCGTGGTAATGTTGCAGAAGGTTCTGCTTCGGCTAAACAACAAATTGCTTCCGATATTGAATTTATAAAGAAGCAAATGGACTCCAATAAGGAACAAATTGCAAAACTTCAATCTTTACTGAAAAACAGTAAGTACAATTCTGCACAATTGAAGAAAGCTGTGGAATCTTTGCAAGCTGAATTGGCTGAAAAAGCTCAGCGTATTGAAGAATTGCAAGCTGAATTAGCTGCAAAGAATATTCGTATTCAGGAATTGGATGATGCAGTTACCGGTTTGAAAGCTGATAAAGATGTTCTTACCGCTGAAAACGAATCAAAAGCTAAAACGGTAGCGGAACAAGATAAGGCTATCAATGCGGCATGGTTTGTTTTTGGAACCAAGAAAGAACTGAAAACTCAGAAAATTATTACTGATACGGGACTTTTCAAGAAAGGTAAGGTGCTGAAAGATGGCGATGTGAATAAAGATTATTTTACTCAGGTCGATCTCCGTACAACTAAAGAAATCAAATTGTATTCTAAAGATGCAGAGTTGTTGACAACTCATCCGGGAAGCTCTTATGCACTTGAAAAAGATGATAAGGGACAACTTGTCCTTAAGATTAATAATCCGAAAGAGTTCTGGAGTGTATCTAAGTATTTGGTTATTCAGGTAAAATAAGAAACAAGAATAATTCATAAAATAGAATGATAGAGCTGTGGGTGTTTCTCACAGCTCTGTTTTTAGTATTTATGGCACGTAGATATAAAAATCTTTTTTTCGATCTTGATGATACGCTTTGGGCTTTTTCGTTGAATGCACGCGATACGTTTGAGGAGATGTATCACAAATATAATTACGAACGTTATTTTGACTCTTTTACACATTTCTATGAGTTGTATGAGTTGCGAAATGTTGAACTCTGGGCGGAATATGGTAATGGTAAGGTGACAAAAGAAGAGTTGAATAGACAACGTTTTCTGTATCCGTTGGATGCTGTAGGTGCTAGAGATGAGGAATTGTCAAAGGCTTTTGCCGATAGCTTTTTTGCGGTTATTCCTACGAAGGAAAAATTGATGCCCCATGCACGTGAAACATTGGAACTTTTGTCTTCTCATTATAATTTATATATTCTTTCCAATGGATTTCAGGAATTACAATGTCGGAAGATGCGTTCATCCGGCATTGATGTCTATTTTAAGAAAGTGGTGCTTTCTGATGATATTGGCGTCCTGAAACCTTGGCCGGAAATTTTTCATTTTGCTCTGTCGGCTACCCAATCGGAATTGAAAGATTCATTGATGATTGGTGATAGTTGGGAAAATGATATACAAGGTGCAAAAGGGGTTGGCATGCATCAGATTTTTTATGATGTCAAAAGAAAGAGTGATTTGCCTTTCCAACCAACCTATCACATTTACGATCTGAGAGAACTTGCTTCTTTATTGTGATATTCGAGTTTAATTGTATTTTTGCAAACAGTAAGCAATTTTTGTGTTATATAATAAAGGAATATCAATGGAAACTCTTTTGCCCTTCGCTCTGCTATGTTTTACTTCTTTTTTTACGTTGACAAATCCCTTGGGTACAATGCCCGTTTTTCTAACAATGACGCATGGGTTGAGTGAAAAAGAACGTAGAGGAATCATTGCGCGTGCCACATTGGTTGCTTTTATAACTTTAATGGTATTCGTATTTACCGGGCAATTCTTGTTTAAGTTCTTTGGCCTTTCTGCAAACGGTTTCCGGATTGCCGGTGGGGTCATAATCTTCAAGATCGGTTTTGATATGTTACAAGCCCGTTATACATCTATCAAACTGAAAGATGAAGAGATTAAAACTTATGCAGATGATATTTCTGTCTCACCTTTAGGCATTCCTATATTATGCGGTCCCGGTGCTATTGCTAATGCTATCGTGTTAATGCAGGATGCTAATAGTCTTGAAATGAAAGGGATTTTAATAGGGGCAATCGCGTTTATCTATCTGATTACATTTTTTATTCTGCGGGCTTCTACCAATTTGGTCAAATTAATAGGTGAAACCGGTAATAATGTGATGATGCGTCTTATGGGATTGATACTTATGGTTATTGCTGTGGAATGTTTTGTAAGTGGGGCGAGACCGATATTAATTGATATTCTAAAGCAAAGCTTGTAGGTTATACTATTATTGCAAATAAAGAAAGATATCAAAAGGTAGGTCTGTTTAATAAGCACATTGAAGCATATTGTCTCATAAACATAGTCGGACAAAAACAGGTGAAATACTACGGCAGGAATCAATACGATTTATATCATTGCTGGTAATTCTGTGATAATTGCTGAGCCTTTTTAGGGATATTCACTAAATGTCCCTTCTCTAATAACATATCGAGAGTAAAGTTCGAGCTTATCTTGAGTTTACTCTTTATTTTTACTTGTCACTTCATCTTTTGCGCTCAAATTGAGATCAATGGGCACATTGCCCTTGAAGAATTTTCCGGCCTCTTCTTCCCTTTTTCAATGTGTATCCACTTATGCTGCTATTTTTTTGTATTTCTTTTTAATGATGCATATGCCATTGGCCGCATGTATTCCGAAGAATATCCAAAGAATCTCGGTTTTCCTGTTCCTTGCCTTTGCTTTGGCAAGGGAATAATGTTGTTTCTGTGTCCCAAAGCTTCCTTCCAGCCGGGTAGCTCTTTCAGCACTAAGTTCCCTTCTGAGTATTTTACGAACCTTCTTGTCTTTAGCCACCCTTCCTTTACGGACAAATGAGGTGGCAATTCCATATTTAGTACAAAACTTACGATTTGCATTATTGGCATAGATGGAATATGCCGCAACAGCCCTTACACGGGTCTTTGTGAGTCTTTGTTGCAATCGGATACAATCCTTCAGGCGTACCCCTTCATTGAAAGCTTTGAAAGAAAGATGCTCGATAAAGGAGATGCCGCCTATCTGTATATTATTCACTTTGGCGCCAAATTCCACTGCTTTCGTTTCTTTGCCACGGACGATGGGGTGGAGATACTGACTATACGATCCGTGACTTTATTACCATTAAATAATTCTTTTATCCGCTGAAGTACTTTCTTGATGATGGAGAAACGCTTCTGATAATCAGCCGACAAAGTAATCTCACTTTGGTAGTGCAGATGAAGTGCATTCGTTTGCCGGATAAGTTTCTCCTGTAGGTGAATCAACCTTCGTTTGAGCATACGGGTGCGTGAGACCTTTCGCTTGCGTTTCTTGCTGTAAGAAAGATCGGCACGATGCACCTCATCGTACTTATTACGAGTGGGGCGGATCTATAAGACCACACATTGTTTGCACATCCAACGGTGCACCTATTCCACACTTTCCCACAGCAGCTTGACATCAGTAGGATAACGCAAGTGACTTTCATAGCAGGTGGGGCATCGGTCATACAAACATGAAGATTTTCCATATAAGGTTTTCAACTTTCGCACAGAATTTGTTGAAGAGACTCCAAATCCATCTTTTCGGAGACTTCCCGGCGAATCGCACTCACAATCTTATAATTGGTTAAGGGATGCAGCGGATCGATTTGGAGGTCGCAAAACAATTGATAATGAATGTTACCATTCAGATGTTCCACCAGTTTAAAGTCTGAAAAGTTAGTGTATGACTTAAGAAACATCAGAGCTCATTTTCCTTCAGCAGAAAAGTAACTTTTACGGCCTAAGGATGTTTCTTCCAAATTCATCGAACGGGCTAGTTCAGAAAGAGGAAGGACGCTATAGAGACGACCCAGTTCGCTACATTCGAAACTTTGACGATATTTTTGAAGAATATCGAATTGAGTAAAGCCTAAAGTAGGCTTGATTGAAGAATTTTTTTCTATCTTTAACATGTCATTTAAGTTAAGATTACCTCCGTTTTGGCCGTCGAACCGTATTTTCGGAGGAATGCTTAAAGATACAAAAGGCAACTAACTCCAAATGAATTAGTTGCCTTTAATTTTATGTTTTAGGAATATCCCTAAGAAGTGATCTCTCACAAGTCTGACAAAACGACTTTAGATTGCATAAATACTCTTTTAGTCCGGATCGAAATAAACGTAGTTACTGGCTATAACGCCGGCAGATACAGTATATCTACAATAAAAAGCTATAAAATTATTATCATAAAGCCGATTGTAATACAGATAACTCTCATCGGGGGTATAGGTGGCATAGTCGGTAATCGATACGGTGCCGTAAGTGCTATAAGTGTAAGGTGTGGCTACTGTGGGTATTGTAATCGTTGTATATTCTACACCCTCAGTAGTTGTTACTAAACCATCATAATAATCACCGGGTTCTGTTGTAGGATCACCTTGCGTGTATATAAAGACGTGAGCCCCTTTGCCATAAGCATCTTTTATGCGGTAGATGGTCGGATCATCGTCACGTCGTTGCAGCGTTAACCCGGTTTTCCATGCCTGACCGGATGCTCCCGTAAGAAAACGGGCATAGAGCCTCCCCGTACAGATGTCGTTCCATTTATATCCATAAAAGGTGGTCCCTTGAGAAGTCAACTCTCCATTCTTTCCTTCTGCTACGACGGTTATGGCATTATTCCCAAACAAATCTGTCACAATTATATCAGCAACTCCGTCGTTAAATGTCACTTTAGTACCCTTGTTGGCCACATATTGGTTGTAAGCGTCTTCTCCATTAGAACTTATGTATGCCTCTTTTTCAATTACTGTTTCAGCCAGATAATAGGCATTTTCCACTTTGTTATTTGTGGCAATACGAATTCTTACATCACTGTCGGTACTATAATCTCCGTCACTGGAAGTAACGGGATATTGATATACGGTCGCAACCGGTTTTGAGTCATTACCCGGTGCTGTACCTTCGTCATCCGAACATGAAGATATTGCGATGATGCCGAGTAGGGCAAGAAAATATGTAAATATACTTTTTTTCATAATTTTGTCTTTTTAATGGTTTTCCATTATTTACCAATTGTATGCAGGAGAATCTGCACTCGGCTTAATCGGAGTGGGATTGTTTGTACAAGCCGTATTGTAGTTGGTTTCGGTTTGCACAATGCAGAGATCCATCCAGCTTGGGTGAGTATTTCCGGTATTAGACGTGTAGCCACCGCTACCGTAGTTCCATTGATATTTTGCTGGATGATTGGTGCCGACATAACTCCGTACTACGCCTTTGTCGAAGCGCTTGATGTCGAATGTGGCAAAACCTTCACCCCATAGCTCAATGCGGCGTTGCCACCACACTTCATTTTGGAAAGCATTGGCACGATCGCTGCCGGGACTGTATTTGTCAGTGTGAGTTCCATAAACATATTGAGGATCCCGCGTTTGAGCGAAAGCCGTTAACAACTGTATACCTCTGGATTCACTTTGCATTCCGGCTGCTTCTGCTTCAATAAGCTTCATCTCTTCTACGCGCATAAGCGGTACGGCAACAGTAAAAGCAAGCTTTTGGTTGGTGTGTTCCCCGCCGTTTGGTCTGAATTTGACTTCCAATCCTCCTACTACCCCTGAAGTGGTCGCTTCGGCTGTAGTGATAAGACCTTGAGGAGCGTCAGAGTAGTTAGAAAGTGCAGTGAGCTGATCTGCTGCACTCATATCATCTATGGAAAAATCCACAAAGGTTTTCTTGCGGAAATCCGTACTTGGAACGCTTTGGTAAAGATGATAGTCTATGCGATTGGGATAGCCGTAATTGGCGGCATAACCACATTCCGACGCACTCACCTCAATGATCATCTGCGAACCCCAGCTGCTGTCTCCATCATTATCAAGAATATTTTTATCGGTACTTTTAAAAGTCAGACCAAACATCCACGAGGAATTAGGACTGTTAAATCCGGTGGTTCTGGAAGTAAACTGGCTTTCATTCATTACAGAATAACCATCTTGTGCTTCCTTTGCGTACTTTTCTGCATTAGCCCAATCTTCCATCGTCAGGTATGCGCGTGCTTTCAACCCATATACTACAGATAAATTGGGAGTGTAAACATCTTTACGCGTATAACCGGTCAGGTAGGTTTCTGCCTTGTCCAGATCGGAGAGAATTTGTGTCCACATCACTTCGTTCGTAGCACGCGGATTTGATGACAGGTCACTAAGAGCCGTTGTCTCCAATACGAGAGGTACAGTCTCGGCCGTTTTATCTATTGCATAAGTTTTCTGTGCAAACATCCGTGCCATATCCATATAGAACATTGCCCGCATGGCGTAGGCTATTCCGGCACCCGATTTCTTGTCGTCAGCAGGTTCTTTTCCGGCGAGGGATATTACAGTGTTGCAACTCTTGATCCAACCGTAATAATATGTCCAAGGTATTTGGCAATCTCTATATTGAGGACCGAGTCCTGTTCCGCATCCATACCATGTCCCGTACCATCCACCGTCTTCTGTTGCGATGTCCTGACCCATCGCATCGCGTTGCAGGAAGAATGATGAATAACCGAAATCCCAGGGATAATTGTCGGTGCCGTCATAAGTGAATGAACCTGCCAGCGAACTGGTAATCGCCGAAACAAAATTGTCAAATGATCCGGGAGCATTGGCTGCCTGCGTTGCCGTAGCAGTGCTTGATTGCGGATCAATCTCCTCTATGCAACTTGTTGTAGCTGCAATTCCAAACATTGCAGTTATGAATATTTTTATTATACTTTTCATATCATTAATACCTTTCTCTTTAATTAAAATGTCAACTGAATACCACCCATGACTGTACGTACCGGTGAATATACATTTACGGACGCATTTGCTCCGTAAGCATAACGTGGGTCTAATCCTCTGCGTGCAGACCAGAAGCCAAGATTTTCTCCACTGGCATACACGCGGAGCTTATTGATGCCAAGATTGGAAAGAATGCGTTGGGGCAAACTATAGCCTACAGTGAAAGACTGGAAGTTAAGATAACCTGCATTTGTCAACCAGCGACTGGAAGTTGCTGTGGTATATTGATCTCCATATTGGAAACGTGGGATTGAGCTGGATGTGTTGTTCTGTGTCCACGATTTCAGAACATCTTCATGAAGCGCATTACCCGCATTGGATGCAGAAGCATTATTTGACATCAATGCCTGGTATTGATTATCATAAATATGTCCTCCGATCTGGTAATCAAATGTCAATGAGAGATCGAAACCATACGCATAGAATGTCGTCCCAAAACCTCCAAATGCGTCCGGAAGGCTGTTTCCCTGTTCATATTTGGTCGCGTTATTCGGATTGGTTGTGGTGGATGAATGATTCTTTCCCGGACGATTGGTAGCTCCTGCTAAATCGGAATCCACCCAATAAGTGGCCTCGCCTTGTGCATTGACTCCTGCATATTCGGCAAGAAAATAATCATAGAGGTGTCCGCCTACTTTATACCATTTGCTGCTTTCCGTAAAACCTCCTAACGTGGTGACTTTTGATGCGGGGAGCTTTAGTATTTTATCCGAATTGTGCGAAATGTTGAACTGGAGGTTCCAGTCAATGTCTTTTGTATGGATTACAGAGCCTTGCAAGCTTAGCTCGACTCCTGAATTCCGGATATCGCCAATATTGCCGTAATATCCTCTTGAACCTGCCGATTCAGGTATAGATAACCAGAAGAGCAAGTCGGTTGTTTTTTTAGTGTAATAATCTACATTTCCCGACAGACGGTTTTTAAACAGATTGAATTCGACACCTGCATTGAAATTGGTGGTAGTCTCCCAAGTAATATCCGGATTACCCATACGGGAGAATGTGGCCGACATCTGGGTAGTGGACGCAGTAGTCAAAGTATAAAGATCCGTATAAGCCCAATCACCTATATTGTCATTACCTTGTTGTCCGATGGACAGTTTAAGTTTAAGCTGATCAATCCAGTTTGCATGGAAAAAGTCTTCTTTATTAATGAGCCATGCGCCGCCTACAGACCAGAAATTACCCCAGCGATTCGCTTTTGCAAAGCGTGAGGAGGCATCACGACGGTAAGATGCCGAAGCAAAATATTTCTCGGCATAATTATATTGCAAACTGCCGAAATACCCTTCCACGTTATATTCAGTCGTATTTGAGCTTGCACTTAGCTGATCATTGGCAGCAGCATCAATTTCTTTAATGTCTGAAGTAAACAGACCCTGACCATAGGCATACAAATAGGTCGTTTTTGTATCATAATATTCGTGACCTACCATTGCGTTTACATTATGCTGACCGAAAGTATCGAAATAGGTAAGAGTTTGTGTATGGTTTTGACGCAATACATCAGTCTGTGATTTCGAAATTTGTCCGTTTACCGAAACTTTGGGTCCGTATAATGCACTTTCGTAATCCGAAGCGTTGGTATGTCCCCAGTTCACGGTGCTCGTAGCATTAAATTTCAAGAACTTCGTAAGGTTAAGATCCAATGTAAAGGTACCGTTAAGCTGACTGCCTTTGGATGTCACATCGTTGTATCGATTGGAACCGAGCGGATTACCTGTGGCTAAAAAAGTACGTGTCAATCCCGGGTAATTGCTTGCAGCTACACCATAGTCATATTGTGGATTGCCATTCTCATCGGTACGTACTTTTGGATTCCCGTTTTCATCCAACACACGTACATAGATGGGGTATATCGGTGCAATTCGTGATGTATAATACATCAAGTTGGTCGAACTGAGGGATGTATCCAAATTGGAATTCGAATCTATAGTCGAATTTACATAGCCGATATTTGCCCCCAGTTTTGCCCATTCCTTTACCTGATAGTCTGCCTTAACACGTGCCGATAAACGCTTATAACCTGAATACTCAATAATACCGTCTTCGTCCAAATATCCTAAACTTGCGTAAAAAGAGCCTTTATCCGTAGCTCCGTTCATGCTGACATTGTATTCTTGTCGGAGAGCGGTGCTGTATGCGGCATCTCTCCAGTTATCCGCTGTCAGATAGTAAGTTTCTCCATTGGCAGTATAGCTACGGCCAAGCGTCGCACTCGGATTTAATTTTCCATCTGTGCCGATTAGTTGCTGGCCATTCGGTGCGGTATAAATATTGTATGCCAAATGTTGTAGCATTGTGGTATTGGCATTGACATTGGCATTGGTTGCACTTTGCCCTTGACCGTAATAATAATAGTTGTAATATTCTCCGTAAACGGTCTCATAATATTTTCCCGGATCATTGATTGTTTTATAATCCTGTACAGAGCGGCTATTTCCTCCATATTTCACGTCCACATTGATCTGAGCTTTCTTGTTCTGCCCGGTTTTGGTTGTGACAAGAATTACACCGGAAGCTCCTCGTGCACCATAAAGAGCGGCGGAAGCTGCATCTTTCAATATGGTCACCGATTCAATATCTCCTTGCGGAATATTGCTCAACGATGCGCTGTAAGGTGCACCGTCCACAATAATCAGTGGATCAGTCCCTGCGTACATTGACGAAACGCCACGAATGTTAATGCTACCCTGACCTGCACCGGGGGCGCCTGACGAACCGCGCAATTGAAGCCCCGGAGTAGTACCTACCAATGCGTCTACCACATTTGTAGTTACTTTTTTGGAGAGTTCTTCGCTATTAATTACTGTTGCTGAACCTGTAAAAGCACTTTTCTTCTGCGTACCAAAAGCGACAACCATTACTTCATCCAACATTTTTGCATCAGACTTCAATACTATCCTAATAATACCCGACCTAACAGTTACTTCCTGTGTCTGCATACCAATATAGGAAATCTGCAAAGTCTTCGCAGAACTATGGCATGTTTTAAAAATTGGATTTCTCCAAGTCATGTATGATAGTCATATCCATAATATTGGCATATATTTGAGTCGTTCTTACACTTTTGTGCCCTAACAGTTTTTGTACAGTGGTAATATTGATCCCGTTATATATTAATAACGTGGCATTGGTATGGCGTGCGGTATGAAAGGAGACTCTCTGCAATATACCCGCCAGTCGAGCTATTATACTCAACTCTTTGTTTACGTTGGAGTTATCTTGCAAATGAAAAAGGAGATTGAGATTTTCCTTATATTTACTTAGGATATCAAGTCCTTTTCCTCCAAAAAGGAGATAGAGGGGAAGTCGTACTTCTGTACCGGTCTTAACCGATTTGTATATGATCCAGGTTTTATCGTGTATTTCCACTATATTTTTGCAAGACAGTTGAATGAAATCGGAATACCTTATACCTGTATAGCAACAGAATAAAAATGCATCCAACGTTCTTTGATATTTTTTGTATCGCCCACATAAAGTCAAATTTTCCAATTTTTCAAGTTCCTCAAAAGATAAATAAGTATGTTTTCCTTCTACCGTCTTAATTTTATATTTCCGGAAAGCATAGCTTTGCACTCCCATATATTCTTTATTGATAGCAGTATTAATATACCTCTTTAAGTGTTTCATGTGTTTGGCTATAGTATTTATATGGTATCCTTTTAATAAAAGGAATGATTCAAATGAAGCTATAAATTCAAATGTTAAATCGGGAAAGTACACCTCCTTCCTAAATTCTTGTAGTAGCCTCAGAGTAGAAAGATGGTTACGCTTAGTGCTTTCTTTTGAGGAAGATACTGCTACCTCTTTTCTGTAGAAATCAAGAAACGAATCAGCATTCCCTTTTATATATAATGAATCTTTTAGTATCTCTAAGCTTATTGATTTTCCTTGCTGCCAGAGTTCAAGCTCTTTTTTTTCTATCATCGCCATAAAACTGTATATTAATTGATTTAAGGCATCTGCATTAGGATGTTGCTTAACCAATAGCTTTTTATTATCCCATTGTTCAGGTTTTAAATAAATCTTAGTGGAGAAATACTTTTTCTTTTTATTCAAATAGGCTTCAACTTGAACTAATGCCATGCCATTTTTATTGAGGTTTTTTTTCCTGTTGTACACTAAATTGTAAGTTACTTTATTCATTTTTGCTATTTTATAAATATAAATTTTAGTAAGTTCAAATGTCTATTATTGGTAATAATCTTCTGTTTTTTTTTAGCCGTTACTGCTTTTCTATATTCTAATTAAAATCAGAGAATTAAATGCTAAAAAAGTTTTTAATAAACGTTAATGGAAAATTGTGACCAAGTGGCATTGTTCTGAGCCGGAGTTTATCGTATTCGGAGTCATTCTTAAGTGTCTAAATGATACTATTCAATGCCTTACATTTAACCTTTTGAACTTATTTTATTCTATATCCGCTTGTTGTGACAAAATCAAGATGACTCAAAATGACAGCATTTAGATTTATTTTTGAATATATTCCCTGCTTACAGTCTGTTGTTTAGCATAAAAAAGAATGAATAATTAACAGTTTGATAGAATAACAGGCTTTTTTCAATAATTTGGTTGTTTATTTCATGTTTATTAATATATTTGCAATTTGTTAGAGTAAAGAGACAATTAATGTAAAGTTAAACTTTAAGAGAGAATTTATGAAAAGAAAATTGATGCTGTTATTGGCCTGCCTTTTTGTAGGAATAGGCTTAGTGACTGCCCAGACCCAGAGAATTACAGGCGTTGTAATTTCTGAAGAGGACGGGCAACCCATTATTGGGGCTTCTGTATTGGTGAAGGGTACAAAAGTTGGTGCCGTAACCGGTATAGATGGAGATTTTACAATTCCGAATGTACCAAGTTCTGCGAAGACTTTGCAGATTTCTTATGTTGGTATGCAGACACAAGAAGTGGCAATTAAACCAAATTTAAGAATTGTTCTTAAAAATGATGCAAAAGTACTTGATGAAGTGGTAGTTACCGGTTATGGTACCTTTAAGAAAGCATCATTTACTGGAGCTGCCTCTACTGTGAACACATCAAGTTTGGAGGACGTTCCAGTTTTATCTGTAGAAGATAAACTTTCGGGCAATGTTCCGGGGGTGACCGTTGCATCTTCTTCAAGTAACCCTGGTGGTGTGAGTAGTATACGTATCCGTGGTATGGGTTCTATCAATGCTGGCAACGATCCACTTTATGTTATTGATGGAACACCCATATCAAGTGGAAACTTAAGTGAATTTACTTATAGTGATGCCGGTACGAATATTCTAGCGACACTTAATACTAATGATATAGAGTCGATCACAGTTATCAAAGATGCGGCTGCAGCATCCCTCTATGGCTCACGTGCAGCCAATGGTGTTATTGTCATAACAACAAAGAGCGGTAATCAAGGTAAGACAAAAGTGAACTATCGTAGTGACTGGGGGTTCTCTAATATAGCAACAAATTATCGTCCGATGTTGAACGGTGAAGAGCGTCGCACTCTGTTATGGAGTGGGCTTAAAAATTATGGATTGTATTCCGAAAGTATGTCGGATACAGACGCTGCAGCTTTCGCGGACTCTAATATTGATGACTTTGCAGCAAAACCATCTACAGGATGGAGTGACTGGAAAGATTTACTCTTTCAAACAGGGGGGCATCAGAATTATCAGGTCGGTGTAGCTGGTGGTAGTGCAAATACCCAATTTTATACTTCATTATCTTACACCAAGCAAGACGGTATTGTTAAGAATCAAGGATTGGAAAGATTCACTGGAAATGCTAATCTTACTCACACTTTCAGTAAATTCACGCTTCAGATGACGAGCCAAATTTCTAAAATGAGACAAAACTTGACCAATGAAGGGACATCTTATGACGGTGCGGTAGCAAACTATGCATTCTTCCAAAGTCCTTCATCCACACCCTACAATGAAGATGGCACTTTGGCTGACGCTTCCGGTATGTTCGGGGTTAATCCTTTGTTCGAACGGCAACACAGCTATGATCGCAATACAGTCATGAAAACTTTCAACACGGCAAAGCTGACATATAATATTTGGGATAACTTGAAGCTGAGTGAGAAAATTTCTTATGACTATACAATAGGAACAGAGGATGTTCTGTGGGATAGATTCTCTAACAACGGTGCTCCTGGTGGCGTAATGCAACGAATCATCAACAAGAAAGAACAACTTAACACGCAGACCCAACTTTCTTATATCAAATCTTTCGGTTCTCATAATGTGGATGCATTGCTCGGGTTTGAGACAGAAGATAATAACTATGTGTACAACTATATGGCAGGACAAGACTATCCTGGTGACCTATATGAGTTAGCTAATGCTGGTACTACAAGTGCAGAAAGCAAGAAATATGCTTATCGTCTCACTTCGTTCCTCGGGCGTTTAAATTATAATTATATTGAGAAATATTATCTTGGGCTAAGCTACCGTACTGATGGAAGTTCACGTTTAGCTAGGGCCAATCGCTGGGGTAGTTTTTGGTCTGCTTCCGCTGCATGGAGATTTACTAGCGAAAACCTTATAGCTCCCATCAAAAATGTGCTAACAGATGGTAAACTTCGCTTTTCATATGGTGTGAACGGGACACAACCTTCAGGATATTACGATTATATGAATCTGTACAAGTACGGTATTATCTATAGTGGTCAGTCTGGTATGTCTATTGTAGGCATTGCCAACCCAGACCTTAAATGGGAGAAAAACAAGACATTTAATATCGGTCTTGATCTAACATTCATTGATCGTATATCAGTGAACTTCGATTACTATCAGCGTAAGACGACTGATTTAATTTATGATCTTCCCGTATCACAAATTCCCGGTTATTACAATTCCAGTTACGGATATACTACTCCACAAAACATAGGTTCATTGAAAAACTCGGGTTTCGAGTTGACTGTCCAATCGACGAACTTTAGAGCCGGTGACTTCGAATGGACCACGTCACTTAATGTGGCTCATAATAGTAATAAACTTGTAAAGTTGGATGGTGAACAGAATGAAATTGTGTCTGGTCCGTTGATTCATCGCGTTGGCGAACCATATTATTCATATTATCTTTATGAATATGCTGGAGTTGACCCTCAAACGGGTAAGGAGTTGTTCTATCTAAACGATGGCACAGAGAATGCTCATAATACGACAACTAAGATATCTGAGGCACATAAGACAATCGTAGGCAAACATCAGGCTAGCATTGAGGGTGGTTTGACCAATAACTTAAAGTGGAAATTCATTGACTTGGGATTCACCTTAACCTATTCACTGGGAGGAGAAGCTATGGACTATGCAACTTGGCAGCATAGCAACGGTGGCTCATATCTGTATACTGGTGCAGTTCCTGCTTACTATGATAGTTCAAAAATTTGGTCAGGTCCTGGAGATACAAACGCCACATTACCGAAATTTGAGTACGGAAGTACTGCTTCGCTTTCATCACGGTGGCTTATGCCGACCGATTACTTGAGATTGAAGAATCTTACATTGGGTATTAGTGTTCCCCAAAAATATATCAATAAGGTTGGTATTAACAGAGCAAGAGTTTATTTCTCTGGCTCAAACCTGCTGACATGGAAATCAAAAGACTTGTTCGTAGATCCTGAAATGCCAGTGGATGGTGTCTGCACTTTTGAGACTCCTGCATTGAGGACATATACATTTGGTATAGAGTTGAATTTTTAATTAAAATTAAGACAATGAGAATTTTAAAGAAAATATATACAGTTACAGTTTGCACGCTGATGACAGTTCTAATCTCATCATGTGTCAACAATTGGTTAGATCAGTCGCCTTCTGATGGCGTAGATGCTGGAACAGCTATTAATACTAGCGCGGATTTAGCAAATGTGAGAGTTGGTCTCTATGCAGCAGTTAAAGGGAGCAGTTCGCTTATTGATTATTATGGCCGTTTGATGTTTGTCTATGGCGACATAAGAGGAGAAGACGTACAGTATGAATACGAGAATGGCAGTGGTCGTGCTCGTTTTTATTATTACATGGACTATACTACTGCTGATAATTTTACATCTGCAACAAGTTCTTCGACAGCGATATGGCAAACTCCTTATGTGGTGATAGCTCGTGCAAATCGTGTGATAGAGGCAGCTGAAAGTGGTAAATTAACTGACGCACAAGATGCTGCAGCCAATATTGCTCAATATGCTGCTGAGGCAAGAGTATTACGTGCTATGGCTTTATTTGATCTTACACGTGTTTATGGCAAACCTTATACAATGGATCAGGGCTCATCTTTAGGCGTTCCAATTACTACATCACCATTAGAATCGACAGCAAAACCGAGTCGTAGTACGGTAGCTGATTGCTATACTACCATTGAAAATGACTTGACTGCGGCTATTAATTCAGGAGCACTAATGGAAGAGAATACTGCTGGCTACGTGAATTTATGGGTAGCTAAGGCCTTGCAAGTGCGTGTGTATCTCACAAAAGGCGAGTGGAGTAAAGCATTATCTGTTGCAGAGGATATAATAAAGGAGTCTCCATATCAGTTGTGGAATTCTTCTGAATATACCAATGCATGGAACAAAACTAACAGTTCTCATTCAAAAGAAATAATATTTGAAATGAGTATAAATAATAATACAGACTGGACTGATCGTGAAGGTATAGCATATCTCTACGCAGACAATAAAGGTAGTTCTCCTGGTTATGGTGACGTTATTGTAACAAAGAAATTCTCAGATATGTTAACTTCTGACCCATTGGATATTCGTAATAATATTTTAGTTTCTCCAGGAGATGTTGCATCTAGATATGCGGGTTTTAAAGTATATATAAATAAAATGCCTGCAGTGAATGGTGATGTACGCTATTCTAATGTACCGTTGCTTCGTCTGTCTGAAGTTTATTTATCCGCTGCAGAGGCTGCATTTCAATCCGGTGATAAGTTAAAAGCAGCAAACTTATTGAATGAAATTATCACAAATCGTACAACGGATGCCGGCAAGCAGGTAAGTAGTACTAATATAACATTGGATCGCATTTACATTGAACGTCGTAAAGAACTTATAGGAGAAGGTCAGCGGTATTTCGATGTTTTACGTCGTGGTGAAACTGTTACCCGATACGAATCAGCTAACAATAGAGGATGGCACGATGTGTTGACAGATGATGCCAGAACCTTCAGTCGTGATTCTAAGAAAGCTTTACCGTTGATACCAGTCTCTGAAATAAATGCTAACCCGAGCATAGAGCAAAATCCCAGTTACTAATTAAATGAAAACTAAGGAAAATAAATTCAGGGATGTTCTATTATAATTAGGAAGGATTTGGATAATTTCCAAAGGTCGCTCATGGAGATGTGAGCGACCTTTCATGTTTTATACTCACACAAGTATGCTCTTAATATCATTGCTCAGTCCTCAAAAAAATGGCTTCACGCTGTTCGTTGACTTTAGCGAGATTGCTTCTCGTTACGTTCTTACCGAAGCTAGGATGATAAGCTTTACACCATGCGCAGTAATTATACCGATAAGGTCACGAAGGCTGTCACGGTTACACAATTGCTGAACATCATCACAAGCAATTGATTCCAACAAGTGAAATGCTTTACGTATTTATTTCCTTCGTATTTCATTAGAATATTGTCAAAAACTCTTTGAGGCAAGAACTCTATCAGTCGAGAGAAGATATACTTTCTAGTGTTCATCAGACGGCTGTTTTGAGGTTAACGCGTAAAAGTAGTCGATTCAAATCACCACGGAAAAATATTGCTTCTAAAATATTACTATTTAATAGCTTACAATCAAATGCAGTAATTTTTAGTGGACACTAATGTCCTATATTATTATATCCACGGTTCATTAGGATCCTGATATAATTCTCCATCAATAGTGAATATTACATTTTTGTTATTATCATTATTTACATTTTCTACTACTATGTAAAATTTCTTCGGTCCTCCATAATATCTCGTCGAATGTGCTATATTTATTCCACTACTTATAAGTTCTTTCTTTTCATTAAACAAATAAATAACTGTATCAAATCTTTCACCAGATATATTGAAAGTCCCCCCTATATTTTTTAAAGAAAAGGTATAATAAACTTCATTCGATGAGCTTCCCCAATTATTATAATATGCCATTAAAGGTTTGGAACCCTGAATTGAATATGATAAAGTGTTAAATAAACCAAGATTAATTGCTTCGTCGAAACTATATCCTTTCATTTTTGATACATTTATAGTGAATGTCTTCTGTGTTATTCCACATGGATTATTTCCGTTAGCTATTATCTTAATTACATCATCCTTATCTGCTTTACTCATAGATTTAACTAAGATATTGAACCCAGTTCCTTCTAATTCTGCTTTTCCTTCAGTAATAACCCAATCCACATTTGTAGCTCCTATAAAAAATGCAGATAGTTTTATTTCTCTGTCAATCATTGAATAAGTATAAGAGGATTCTGGCGTATACGGCTTTCCTATCCATATAGAATCAATTTTTTCTAAATATTCCCCTCCATTATATTCTATATTAGCAGATACAGAGGCATATCCATTTTTGGTACTTGATGCTTGGAATGTTACAGATTTTGTGTTCTGACCCGAAACAACAGATAAACCGTCTCCCCCGATCCATTTGATAACAGCGCCAGAAACTAAATCTAAATCAGGCATTTTAACAGCAAAATGACCATTAGCAGGAATATATTTACTATCTGTTGATATTTTAAAAGGATTAGTAATATTTATAGTATGTTCTCCTTTTCGTACATTTGACCAATTTGAATATAGAAAGAGTTCGTCAATATCTAATGATATTTTACTCTGTACTCCACCTTTCTTTGCTTTTAAGACAAGCCGATATTGACTGTTTCCTTCGGAATAGTCTTCTAGTTCTTTTGAAAAAATATTACTGTCGTACTTCCAAACAGCTCTATGACCTGAATTGACCATTCTATATGGGGCCAATAATTCAATTTTATCTCCCAAATAAATAACATGTGGAGCATTTATAGTAACAACCTGCTTTTTCACGTTAATTCCGGAAATATTGGTTTCAACTTTCACGGGACTATCAGAATCGCTCGTTAAGAATATAATTTCATTTGTCACTTCTTTGGTCCAATAAATATCAAAAGTAAATTTTCTTGTTTTTGCTTGCTTGATAAAAGAAAAATTATAGCTTTCAAAGTTTGAACTTGAATTAAGTCTAATTAATGCAGAATTATTAAGTGTTGTAATCCTTAATTTGGAAAATTGATCTGTAGGATTTCCTAAATCAACAGTATAAGTGTAGTATGACTCGCCAACATATGGATTCTTTTCTCCAGTCACAGTTTGCCCAGGAATAACTCTCGTTGATGCAGTGTAAACTTCTTGAGTATTCTCTCTTTCACAAGCCATAATGCACAAAATAAACACAAATAGCAGTAATTTTTTTTTCATGATATTATTTTTCAGAGTTAACTTTGCAATTATCAAGTCGTTAATATAATTAAGAAAATATTATATAATATTTTTCAGTATTCACTTCATAATATTATTAATGGCCTTATCATAAAAATTTAAAAGGTGTGCTTTATTTCCTGTTTAGTGTAATGAATTTCTCCAAAAGCGGAATTTGCGCATAATTTAACTTTGGACATTGTAGAAATGAAAATATAATTTTGTACTAAAATTGGTGAAAAAAGGGTGGGTCTGTCAAAAGCCTGCCCACCCTCTCAATTAATCAATTTAGTATTCATTATTCTTCGTCTACCATTATAGGTTGTCCCTTCCCTCCATTAGCGGGAGAAGATGTACTGTAATCAGGGATATGTATTGTAGTTTTCCCACCACCAACATAAAGTATATCAAAACTTGACGGAGAACCATTAGAAAGCCACGCTGCATAATAAACTTCAACTTTATACACGATGTCCTGTGCAATATATAGTTTAAAATATGCACCTTGTTTTATTCTAGGATTGTCGTTGTAATCAAAGTCTATTGTTACTGGCAAAGACACAACACCAGTGGTACCATTCCACGATACGTAGCCAGAAGTAGGCACTAATACAGCAAATAAGTTTGTACTAAAAAAAAGTATCAAACAAAGTGATAGCATAACATTTCTTTTCATATTCATTTAATTTAAGTGATTAATAATGAAATACTTCTCAAATATAAAGAATCTTTTAATAAATAATATTCTGAAAAATAAAATTAACATAATAAAGTAATGTTTTCATGAATGTATGAAAATGACAATTTATATATAGAGCCTGTTTAAATTTTATTGCCATCAAAGCTCATTTATGAACGGTTATTACCTCTAGTGTACACTTTGATTGTCCATCAGCCTTGAGCTGGTGGAAGCTCTTTGACCACGCTTCACTCGAATCTTTTCCCACAAAAGCTCTAATAAAAGATCAAATTCCTGCATCGAGGACCATTTACGAAAATAATAAACCAACTGCCATTTAGGATACTTCCCAGGCAGCATACGCCATTGACAACCTGTCTTTACCACATAAAATATAGCATTCAAATTTCTTTTAAATGATGTTTTTGCTTACGGGCTTGCATACGTAATATTTTATTTATATATTGCCACTCTGTTTCTTTCAAATCTGTCGGGTACATTTCTTTTAGGTTTGGTCACTTCAAAGAAAGTAACTAGCCAGAGGAGAAAGAAGCTCTTTTATTCTTTTATTTCAACCATTTTTAAACAGGGTCATAAATGATATTTATATTTGAAGAATTTAAAATCAATATGTTATGAAAAAGAATGTTTATCTATTTGGTCTTTTATGTGTATTATTTGTGTTGTCTATTGCATCGTGTAATAATGAATCTTTTGACATATCGGCTAAAGACAGTAAATCTGAAGTTGAGTCTGATCTTAGAATTATATATTCATTAGGGTTTGATACCACTAATGTGGTAATAACCGATTCTTTTTACATTGTGGAAGGAGATATAGCATTTAAAAAAGATAAATTGGAAGAATATGCAACAACCCGACAGGCTAGGTCTGAATACATAGTTTCAGTTGGATATAGATTCGATATAAAAATTAAAATATCTCAAAATATTCCAGCTTTTTGGCAAGATGCAACGAGGACAGCTATTTCAAACTGGAACTCTTTAGGAGGCCTGTATATGCGTGAAGTTACAGATGGGGAAGTAGATATAAATGTAACAGGAGCATATCTCAATGGTGCTGTAGCTCAGTCTTCTGGTTTTCCTTCAGCCACAGGAAAGCCAGCTGATGGGGTTATGATTGATATTAGTTCTTATTACAACTACACTCCTAGTCAAGCTGTATTGATTATGACCCATGAGTTTGGACATTGCTTAGGCTTTAGACATACTAATTGGGCAGTAAATGAGGGAGCATTTCCGGCTATTGGGATACCTAATACGCCAACATCAGGAACAAACCCAGACCCGAATTCAATTATGAATTGGGACATTGCTGTTTTAAATAGGTCTTGGTCAGGATTTAGCTTTTATGATGTTAATGCACATAATTCATTATATCCTATCAATGTTGATATTCATGGGGTTGAGTTTTTTCCTAAACAACTTTTATATAAACCATCAAGTGTTTATTCTTATTATACAACAAATACACCTATTGGTAAGCATCAATGGATAATAGGGCGTAATGGAGGTACTGTATTAAACGTCACGACAGATGATAATCATTTAAATTTATATTTGGTTTCCACACAAAATATGGATGGGGAAGATGAAAATTTTGTATTTAGCGTATATTCGTATGACTATAAAATTAATGGAAATAAAACAATTACTGTGCCTGATGGTTATGTCTTTACTACAAAACCAGGATTACTTCCTGTAGAATAGTAAAACTTGGATTACAATATATAGTTGATTTTTAAGAGCGTTTTTTGCAATACCCAAAAAGTAATTGAAACGTTAACACTATAGAACATATCTTTCCTTAATGTTTCGGTCACTGGATCGCAATTAAGTCTAAGAAATGAAGTGCACCTCAAAAAAATTTTTGGGGTGCATTGTTCATATCAAGACATATTTGACCTCCAAAATTTAATTCATTACTTTGTAAACGCATAAACTTTGAGTTTTGCTTCTGCAAAATATAATCGTTAATGTTATCAGTAATGGTCAAGATTTAGGTGATTCCGGCTTTGGATATATTGAGGTACTACTTACAATACTGCCGCAAATGTAGATAATGAAATGTGGATAGATGACGGTAAAATCTTTGGGATCATAAGATTAAAGCTCAGCAATTTTCAAATAAGGAGAAGGGGGCTCTTTTATCGTGATATTCACCTCTTCTTTCTATATGTTTGTTATAATTATCCCTTTCGCCAATTGATAAGTGTCCATGGTTTAGAAAAAAAGAATAATTTATCTTTTAAGTATGATTAAGAGTTTTTTGTATGATAGACTTTCCTCGAATACTAAAAAAAAGAACGGGCTATATTGAACGAATAAAGCCTTTTATACGGAAGAATGTAGCCAAAGTGCTAACAGGCCAGAGACGTGTGGGAAAATGCTTCTTGCTTTATCAGTTGATTGAAGAAGTCTTGAATGAGGAGCCGGATGCTAATATCATTTATATTAATCTGGAAGACTTTGAATTCAATACATTACAAACAGCGCAAGATCTGCATGCTTATGTTACTTCACAAAGCAAAGTAAAGGAGAGAAATATTATTTTGAGAATATCGGAATCAGGAATATTGTTATTGGTTACCGGATTACAGACAGAGGTAAAATTCTGGAAAATTTGGTATATAATCATCTATTATACAGGGGATATGAGGTAAAAGTAGGCTGTTACGCAGATAAAGAAATTGATTTTATAGCAGAGAGAAACGGAGAGAGAACCTATATTCAGGTTGCTTTAAAAATAGATGGTGATAAGACTGTAGACAGAGAATTTGGAAGTCTGCTGAAGATACAAGATAATTATCCTAAAATGATTATTACTGAAGAGGACTTTGAGGGAAATAGCTATCAGGGAATACGTCATTGTCCCATACGTCAATTCCTGTTGGAATAATACAAAACAGTTCTATCTTAATAATGTCAGGAAAATCATTATCTTTGCTTCGGTAATTATCATAGCAGCAATTGAATGAAAGAATTTGTAATCTCTGAAGTACAGGCGGAAACGGCAGTGTTGGTGGGACTTATCACCAAGACTCAGGATGAACGTAAAACGAACGAATACCTTGATGAACTGGAGTTTCTTGCTGAAACGGCCGGAGCTGTAGTCGTGAAACGCTTCACCCAAAAAATGGACATGGCACACTCGGTGACGTATGTTGGGAAGGGGAAGTTGGAGGAAATCAGATCTTATATTCAGAGCGAAGAGGAGGCAGAACGTGAAGTGGGGATGGTGATTTTTGATGATGAGCTTTCCCCAAAACAGCTTCGTAATATTGAAGCTGAATTGAAGATAAAGATACTGGATCGTACGTCGCTTATCCTTGATATCTTTGCCATGCGTGCACAAACGGCAAATGCAAAGACTCAGGTGGAATTGGCGCAATATAAATATATGCTTCCGCGCCTACAACGCTTATGGACGCACTTGGAACGTCAGGGCGGTGGATCTGGTAGCGGTAAAGGTGGCTCTGTGGGACTTCGCGGACCGGGTGAAACTCAGTTGGAAATGGACCGCCGTATTATTCTCAATCGTATGTCCCTTTTGAAGGAGCGCTTAGCAGAGATTGATAAACAGAAATCTACTCAACGGAAAAACCGGGGACGGTTGATTCGTGTGGCATTGGTGGGATATACTAATGTGGGTAAATCTACATTGCTGAATCTACTTGCTAAAAGTGAGGTATTTGCTGAAAACAAGCTGTTCGCGACTCTGGATACTACTGTGCGCAAAGTTATCATTGAAAATTTGCCTTTCTTACTTTCGGACACTGTTGGTTTTATCCGCAAGTTACCTACGGATCTGGTGGATTCGTTTAAGTCTACTCTTGACGAGGTACGTGAAGCTGACTTTCTGTTGCATATAGTAGATATCTCTCATCCGGATTTTGAGGAACAGATTGAAGTTGTAAAAAAAACACTGGCTGATATCGGTGCTTCCGGTAAGCCGATGATTCTTATATTTAATAAGATAGACGCCTATACTTATGTGGAAAAGGCGCCTGATGACCTTACCCCCCGAACAAAAGAAAACTTAACACTTGAGGAACTGATGAATACATGGATGGCAAAAATGGAGGATAACTGCCTCTTTATTTCCGCCCGTGAGAAGATCAATATAGAGGAACTGAAGAGTGTGGTTTATAATCATGTTAAGGAATTGCATGTACAGAAATACCCCTATAACGATTTTCTTTATCAGACCTACGACGAAGAGTAGTTTTTAACCGATAAAGAATATGAATTACAGACATCTGACTGAAGATGAAATTCTTCAGTTAAAGAGCCAATCCTGTTTGGCCGATGATTGGGGGAAAGTTATGGTAGCAGAAGATTTTGCTACAGGGTTTATTCATCATACTCGCTTTTCGGGGGAAGTGCGTTTGGGGGTCTTCCTTTCCGAATTTATTTTGCCGGGGGGAATAAAAAAACATTCCGGATTGCGCCATGTTACGCTTCATAATGTAACGGTTGGTGATAACTGCTGTATCGAAAATATTCAAAACTACATTGCAAATTATGAGATCGGTCATGATACCTTTATCGAGAATGTGGATATTATTCTGGTAGAGGGATTAAGTAAATTTGGTAATGGGGTGGAGGTCTCCGTTTTGAATGAAACAGGGGGCAGAGAAGTGCTCATTAATGATAAGCTTTCCGCACATCAGGCATATATTATGGCTTTATACCGACATCGTCCCGAGCTGATTAATCGGATGAAAGCCATTACCGATTTCTATTCCAATAAACACGCTTCTGATATAGGAACCATTGGTAACCACGTGATGATATTAAATACGGGATCTATCCGTAATGTACGGATTGGTGACTACTGCCGTATTTGTGGTACATGCCGCTTGACCAATGGCAGCATTAATAGTAATGAGGAAGCATCGGTGCATATCGGTCATGGCGTAATCTGCGATGATTTTATTATCTCTTCCGGTTCCCATATTGATGATGGAGCTATGCTGACCCGATGCTTCATAGGGCAGGCCTGTCGCTTAGGGCATAACTATTCAGCTTCGGATTCTTTATTTTTCAGTAATTGTCAAGGTGAAAATGGAGAAGCTTGTGCCATATTTGCGGGTCCTTTTACGGTTACTCACCACAAATCCACTTTGCTTATTGCGGGAATGTTTTCATTTATGAATGCAGGTTCCGGATCCAATCAAAGTAATCATATGTATAAGTTGGGACCTATTCATCAAGGTACGTTGGAACGTGGAGCTAAAACAACTTCAGATTCGTATATTTTGTGGCCGGCAAGGGTAGGGGCTTTCTCGCTTGTGATGGGAAGACACGTTAATCATTCCGATACATCCAATTTACCATTTTCCTATTTGATAGAACAGAACAATACGACTTATTTGGTTCCCGGTGTTAATCTACGTAGCGTGGGCACTATCCGTGATGCACAGAAATGGCCAAAGCGGGATGGACGGACAGACTCGAATAAATTGGATTATATTAATTATAATCTACTAAGTCCTTACACCGTACAGAAAATGTTGAAAGGGAGAGAGACCTTGTTGAATCTTCGTAAGGCTTCGGGAGAATTATCCGATATCTATTCTTTTCATAGTGCAAAGATCCGGAACTCAGCGTTGGTGAAAGGTATTCAGTTTTATGAAATCGCAATCCATAAATTCCTGGGTAATTCCATTATTAAACGTCTGGAAGGCATACCTTTTGAGAATAATGAAGCAATACGTGCCCGTCTTCGTCCCAATACATCTATTGGCGGAGGTGAGTGGGTCGATATCTCCGGTTTAATAGCACCTAAAAGTGAAGTTGATATTTTGATTTCCGATATTGAATCCGGCAAAATCAATCGATTGAAAAGTATCAATGCTGAGTTTGAGCGAATGCATCAAAACTATTATACGTATGAATGGACGTGGGCTTACGATAAGATTGAAGAGTTTTATGGTTATAAACCTGAAGAAATAACCGCAGCTCAGATCTGTCTGATTGTTGAAAAGTGGAAAGAGGCTGTTGTAGGATTAGATCGTATGGTTTATGAAGATGCAAAGAAAGAGTTTTCTTTAGCTTCTATGACTGGTTTTGGCGCTGATGGTTCCCGTGTTGAGAAAGAACTCGACTTTGAACAAGTTCGTGGTGATTTTGAAAGTAATCCTTTTGTTACGGCCGTACTAAAGCATATTGAGGACAAAACGGCATTAGGAGATGAACTGATTTCCCGCTTGAAAAGCCTTTCTTGAGAGCTAAACCACTGACATTTTAGGAGATATGTTCATAAAAAGTAAAATGACGTGTGTAATAGAATCTTTAGCTTCTTTTTGCGCGTCATTTATATCAGAATAGAGCCTTCCTGTCTCCTAAAAACAAATATGCGGAGGGATATCCCGAAAATAAATAGAGTGTTTCCGTGAAGGGAACACTCTATTTACTCTATAAGTTTATTGGCTACTTACTTTTTTACAGCTTTAGCTGCTGGAGTAGCTTTTTCTGCTTTAGCAGCAGTAGCTTTTACAGCCTTTTCACCTTTCTTTGCTGCAGTACAAGCTTTAGTTTTTGTATCTTTAGCTTCTTTCTTAACAGCTGTTTGTTCTTTCTTTACTTCTTTTTTAGTAGGAGTCTGTGCATAAGCGGAAGTTCCCAATACCATGGCTGCAATAAGTGCAAAACCTAACATCATCTTTTTCATGACTTTAATGCTTTTAAAATTAATAATTTTATTTGTTATTATCCTTTTTCTATCGGACTTCACAAAGATAAAGCGGTTTTACCTGCGTTGTAGTTAGAAAGTCGTTATAAAAAGATTAGAAATTAATTAGAACGGAGGTTTGTCTGTCATATCAAGCGTTATAGTAAATTTTTTAATTGTACGGCAAATGCAGTTAACCCGGGTCTTGATTCCAAAGTGATGTTCCCGTTGTGGATTTCAATGATTTTGCGCGAAAGGGCTAGTCCTATTCCATTTCCCGGTGCAAAGTTTTTATTATTTCCTCGGTAAAACGGCGTGAAAATACGTTGTTGATCTTCGGAAGTGATGCCTATACCATGATCAATGAAGCGTATAAGGACAAAATTATTTTCATACGAAATATGAACTTCACAAGTTTTATCCGTCGAAAATTTACATCCATTCTCTATTAGATTACTGAAGGTCACTCCCAGTAAATATTCGTTTCCTAACAGAGAAATAAGGCGTTCATCTTCGAAGCTTTTGTCAAAATGTAGTTGAACGGTATAGTCTGGATTTGATTTTTGAACTTTGTTGCTAACCTCAATTAGTAATTCGTCCAAACGTAGTTCATGCATGGCTATCTGTGCCGAATTATAATTAGCCTTTGCTATATCGAGTAGATTTGTTGAGAGTTTGGCCAGACGTTTGGCATCTTGCAGGGTGCGTTCTATTACCTGTTGATATTCCGATTCGCTTTGCTCCTTTTGAAGCGAGAGTTCCAATTCGGTGATAATAGCGGAAAGCGGAGTACGAAGTTCGTGGGAAATATTGTACACAAACTGTTTCTGTGCTTCGAATGAAGTCTCCAGCTGTTCCAGCATGCGATTAAAGGTGATGGCCAACTCTGCCAACTCATCTTTTTTATTCCCTTCGTCAATACGTATATCCAAATGATTGGAATCGTTGATAGCCTGTACTTTGTCTATCATCTGCGAAACCGGATTGAAAGCTTGTTTGATAAAAAGACGGAGGATAAAAACAATGCATACCATTACAATGAGATATGCTACTCCGAATACCAGCCGTAATACTCGTAGCTGGGTGTAACCCAACGCATCATAACCTGTTGCAATAACGATGTAATCACCTTTGAGCCCTTCAATCAGGAAACCGAATGTCTGATCTTTGCCGTGCCATGCTTTGTAAATGCCATTTGTTTGGATTTCCTTAATCATTTTATGCTGTTCCTTATCCGGCAATGAAGTCTGTTTATCGCGGTAAATCGATTCCCCCTTTTTATTAAAGATGCTGACTTGAGGCTCGTACTTTTGAAGTGAATTCTCGTAGATTAAATGCAATATCTCCGGTTCAATCGTTTCACCGTCTATCAGATTGACTTTAACAGCTCCACGAAGATGCAAACGTTCGAAAAAATCATCATGGTACTTAGCGCTGTAAAAACGATATACCCCTACAATGAAAAGCAGAAGTACCAGCCCGAAGACGATAGAGAAAATGAGCGTAAGCTTTAGTTTAATCTTCATGATCTTCTTTCAGAATAAATCCCATCCCTGACTTTGTGTGAATCAATTTCTTATCGTAACCTTTATCCACTTTACGACGCAGGTAGCTGATATAGACTTCAATAAAGTTTGTTCCGGTATCAAAAGTCATATCCCACACCTTTTCGGCTATCTCGCTTTTGGATAGAACCCGGTTTTTGTTAGTCATCATATACGCCAGCAAATTGAATTCTTTTGGAGTGAGGTTTAGCTCTTTGCCTCCACGCTTCACGGTCTTGGTGCGTTGATCCAGTTCCAGATCGGCAATGCGCATTATTTCTTCGGTGTTCTCCAACCTGCTTCTTTTGATGAGTGCATTGATCCGTGCCGTTAACTCGCGCATTTCGAAAGGCTTTACCATATAATCGTCTGCACCTGCATCAAATCCGTCTATCTTGTCGTCGGTGGTGCCGAGAGCCGTAAGCATAATGATCGGATACTTCTCATTTGCTTTCTTTAGTTCTTTACAAACTTCCAGTCCGCTTTTAGTAGGTAACAAGATATCCGTTACAACTACATCAAAGTGATTTTCAAGAGCAATGGAAAGCCCCTCGTTGCCGTCAGTTGCTAATGTCACGTTATAGCCGCTTTCTTCCAATCCTCTCCGGATAAGTTCGGCCATACGTTCGTCGTCTTCGATAATAAGAATTAAAGCTTGCATATTCTTAGGTTATATATTCGCAAATGTACATCTTTTCACCATAGAGTGAAACAGACTTTGCCGAAGAATTACTACTTTTGCGCCAACTAACTAATTTCATTAAATATTTGATTGATATGGCAACACCTCCGTTCAAGTATCAACCCATGTTTGAACATGGTGAAGATAAAACTGAGTACTATCTGCTTACAAAGGACTATGTATCTGTGAGCGAGTTTGAAGGAAAGCCTGTACTGAAGATCGAGAAAGAAGGTCTTACGGCAATGGCAAATGCGGCTTTCCGTGATGTATCATTTTTGTTGCGTCGTTCGCACAACGAACAAGTAGCCAAAATATTGAGTGATCCTGAAGCGAGCGAAAACGATAAATATGTGGCATTGACTTTCCTGCGCAATGCTGAAGTGGCATCGAAAGGCGTACTTCCCTTCTGCCAGGATACAGGTACGGCTATTGTACACGGTGAGAAAGGCCAGCAGGTATGGACCGGTTATTGTGATGAGGAAGCTCTTTCTCTTGGCGTTTACAAGACATATACCGAGGAGAATTTGCGCTATTCGCAGAATGCTCCCTTGAATATGTATGACGAAGTCAACACCAAATGTAACTTGCCGGCACAAATTGATCTTGAGGCTACCGAAGGCATGGAATATAGGTTCCTTTGCGTAACAAAAGGTGGTGGTTCTGCCAACAAGACTTATTTATATCAGGAGACTAAAGCAATCTTAAATCCGACAACGTTGGTTCCTTTCCTTGTCGAAAAGATGAAGACGCTGGGTACGGCTGCTTGCCCTCCTTATCACATCGCATTCGTTATCGGAGGTACTTCCGCCGAAAAGAACTTATTGACTGTAAAGCTGGCTTCCACTCATTATTATGACGAATTGCCTACTACTGGTAATGAGTACGGACGTGCTTTCCGTGATATTGAGTTGGAGAAGAAAGTTTTGGAAGAAGCTCATAAGATCGGGCTTGGCGCACAGTTTGGCGGTAAGTATCTGGCACACGACGTGCGTATCATCCGCTTGCCTCGCCACGGTGCTTCTTGTCCCGTTGGACTTGGCGTCTCTTGTTCTGCGGACCGCAACATCAAATGTAAAATCAATAAGGATGGTATCTGGATTGAGAAACTCGATTCTAATCCGGGTGAGTTGATTCCTGCTGAATTGCGCCACGCAGGTGAAGGGAATGTGGTAAAAATAAATTTGAACCAATCGATGAAAGACATCTTGAAGGAGTTGACCAAATATCCGGTATCTACCCGTTTATCACTGAACGGTACCATCATCGTAGGTCGTGATATCGCTCATGCCAAACTGAAAGAGCGGCTGGATCGCGGTGAAGACTTGCCTCAATATATCAAAGATCATCCTATCTACTATGCCGGTCCGGCTAAAACTCCTGCAGGTATGGCATGTGGTTCTATGGGGCCGACTACAGCCGGTCGTATGGATTCATACGTAGAGCTGTTCCAAAAACATGGAGGTAGCATGGTAATGCTTGCCAAAGGTAATCGTAGCCAGCAAGTGACTGATGCTTGTAAACAGTACGGTGGCTTCTATCTTGGTTCTATCGGAGGCCCTGCCGCTATTCTGGCCCAGGACAATATCAAGAGCATTGAATGTGTGGAATATCCCGAACTCGGTATGGAAGCCATCTGGAAGATTGAAGTGGAAGATTTCCCTGCATTTATTCTTGTGGACGATAAGGGCAACGATTTCTTCAAACAACTTAAGCCACGTTGCTAAACTTTAAGATCTATATTTTAGCCCGATGAGGCTTTAAATAATAAGATAAAACCGCTCTGAATATTTTCGGGGCGGTTTTCTATTTAAAAGCTGTCCAAGCCTGATAACACATTGACTTACCTGTGTTCTTTATAAGAATTAACCGTCAGATGCTCGTTAACCGGAATAACATTGTATCTTTCGAGCCTTATTCAATCGGAAAGCTATACTGCACCTCAAAGTGGAAACGGAAGCGGAAGAGAAACCAATTGTAGTAAGCCGACTAAAAGTTGTTCTCTTTAAAGATTTGGGTGGAGAAGTAGGCTAGATCGTAGCCTTGCCACTATACTGGCAAAACAATGCCATGCCTTTGGCACAAAATTGCCAATATGTAGGCAAAGTTGTGCCAAAGGCATGGCATTGCTTTTTTCATTACTAGGGAAAGTTCCTTTGTTACCGACAAAGATTTACTTGTTTAGTGACTTTTTCCATTTATCGTAGTATTTCAGCACTTTGAGTCCGCCGTTATTGTACCAACTGTAGCCATTGCGGCGTTCGTAGCCGATATCGGATATATTATATTTCTTTACTCCGTCGCGATCGGAAAAGAAAGGACGGTTGTCCTCAAGAGTATAGAAACGGGCCCACAACGGTTCGCAGTTGGTACAGCTAACCATGCGGAAATCTTTTTTGCCTTCGCTGTTGGTAAAGTACTCTTTTTGTAGTCCTTCTATTTTTGAAGTTTTAAACCATGCGATGGCACTCTCTACCGCTTCTATCACTGCTTTGGAAGGATGGGGGAGCGACATGAGTAATAGTACGATATCATCAGATTCTTGTCCGCTTAACGAGGGCAACTCGTATGCACGTGCTTTAGCCGGAAGAAGAGTATGCTCATCGTGCTGTGCACACCACACTGTCAATTTTCCGTTTATTCGCACCTGGGTTTTGAGTATGCAGTCTATGCCTTTGTCGAAAGCCTTGCGGGCACTTGTGGCAAGACTGTCGGGAATATAGCTATATGGGGCTTTCTTTTCGGATACTTCCCTTAAGAGCTCCATCACGTTTACCATAGCATTGTCATTGTATGTGATATGGGTGTAGTATGGTTTGGGACGGGGCCAAAACTGTGGCCAACCACCGTTCCCATATTGAGCTTTAAGTAGATAATGTATGCCTTCAATTGCGGCATCTCTATATTTGGCAATGTTCGTGGCTAGATACACGCGAGATAAATAACAAATCTCAGTGGTGGTAGCACTATTGTCTATGGTACTTTCATTCACATCGTCTTTAGCAGCGAGCACATCTTCCAACTCCTGTTGTGAGAGTTCTGCAGCCATATATATGTTTTTGGGCCACCCGCCTGTGACCTGTTGATAGAGCAGGACATTGTCCGCAATGCGAACAGCCTCAGGTGTCTTGAAGAAAGCGTCATCGAATTTGGGTGCTATCTTCACCCAACTCTTATAAGATTGTTTTTCTTTGTAAGTTTCGGTTTCTTGTCCGCACAAATAAGTTAGCCCGAATAAAAGGAACAGGCCGGATAAATAGAATCTTTTCATGGCTTTGATTTCTTGGGATTGATTGTGCGACAAATATAGAAGAAATATTATTGCTCAGAGGGAGAATAATTGTTTTATTCCGGGTAGTTTTTGCTCTTTTATCTATCCTTTTTGGCGCGGTAAGCTGTGTTGTTTCTACGTAATCTATACGTAAATCATCTTTATTGCTAGTATGCCGCCCGGTATTTTCCTTCTTCTTTATCTTCAAGCATATTGAGGTATGAGGTGTAACGTGATTCGCTAATGTAATGCTCCTCTACCGCTTTGCGCACTGCACATCCTGGCTCGTGGCGGTGAGTACAGTTTCCATAACGACACTCCGCCGAGTATTTGAAAATTTCGGGGAAGTAGTGCCCCACTTCTTCTTCATTCATATCGAAGGTTCCGAATCCTTTGATCCCCGGAGTATCAATGATGTACCCGCTATCTTCCACCGGAAACATTTCGGAGAATGTTGTGGTGTGCATGCCTTTGTTGTGATAATCGGATATTTTACCGGTCTTTATTTCCGCTTCGGGAAGTATGGCATTGATCAGTGTGGATTTGCCTACACCGGAATGACCGGAGAATAAGGTGACTCGGCCTTTCAGTTCCTCTTTTATCTTATCCATTCCCTGACCGGTGGTGGCAGACACTTTAAAGCATTCGTATCCAATGGTGGTGTAGAGGTGGATGATGTTGTCCAGATAATGAAGTTCCTCTTCATTGTAGGCATCAATTTTGTTAAAGAGAATCTTAACAGGAATGCGATAAGCTTCCGCAGAAGCAAGGAAACGATCGATAAAGATGGTACTTGTCTCGGGATAGTTTATTGTCACAATAAGCATACATTGGTCGAGGTTGGCTGCAATGATATGCGACAGTTTGGACAGGTTGGATGCTCTTCGGATAATGTAGTTTCTTCTATCTTCTATTTCGCAGATTAAAGCAGTCCCTTCGGGATTGCGGACGATGTCTACATAATCTCCTACAGCTACCGGATTGGTGCTACGGATACCTTTAAGCCTGAAGTTCCCTTTGACTTTACATTCCACACAGTCACCTTCATCTGTTTTGACCAGATACCAGCTACCCGTATTCTTAATGACTAATCCTCTCAAATGAATTGAAAATTGAAAGTTGAAAATTGAAAATGAGAATGAATATTGAAAGTTGAGAATGAAAAGAGGAGCTAGCGCTCGTAATTTTCAATTTTCAACTTTCAATTCATAATTTTTATACAGTCATAATTTCTTTGTCCTTTTTTATCAAAGAGTCGTCAATCAACTTAATATACTTGTCATGCATCTTTTGAAGTTTGACTTCGGCATCTTTCTGCATATCTTCGGCCAATCCATCTTTAACAGCCTTCTTCAGGACGTCGATTCCGTCGCGACGGGCGTTGCGGATACTGACTTTTGCTGTTTCGCCTTCGGCCTTACACTGTTTGGACAATTGTTTACGACGTTCTTCGGTCAACGGAGGAATTCCAATACGGATTATCTCACCGTTGTTTTCGGGCATAATGCCAAGATCGGAGTCAATAATAGCCTTTTCAATGACACGGAACATATTTTTATCCCATGGTTTGATGGCAATGCTACGGGTATCGGGAGTCGTTACGGCTGCTACATTATTGATAGGTACCATGCTGCCGTAAGAGTCAACACGGATACTGTCCAGTAGGCGCACGTCTGCTTTTCCGGCGCGGATGTGAGCCAGTGTTTCTTCAAGGTACATAAGCGCCATATCCATTTTTTCTTGCGCTTCGTTCAGGCAATCTTTTACGTCTATCATATTCTCTGGTTTATTAAGAATTTCTTTTGTATTGATTTATAAACAAAAATAATGTTTTTTATTATACTTACAAACAAGTACCCCGGTTTTTATCGCTTCGGAGAAATATCCGTATAAGCTTACCCCTTATACGAGGCTTAACATTATAAATCCGTTCCCGTTAATCTTGTATTAGTTGTGCACCAAAGTGCCTATTTCTTCACCTAGCATCACTCTTTTTAAATTTCCGGGAGTATCCATGTCGAAAACAATGATTGGCAACTTATTCTCCATACACATACAGGTAGCAGTAAGATCCATTACCTTCAACCCACGCTTTAGCATTTCATCGTAAGTGACGTCGTGAAATTTGGTGGCAGTAGGATCTTTTTCCGGATCGGCGGTATAAATACCGTCAACACGCGTACCCTTCAGCATGACATCGGCTTCAATTTCAATACCTCGTAAGGAGGAACCGGTATCCGTAGTAAAAAACGGGTTTCCCGTTCCCGCCGATAGAATGATGATTTCACCGGCTTCCATGCTTTCTATAGCTTTCCATTTATTGTAGAATTCTCCTATAGGCTCCATGCGTACCGCTGTCAAGACCCGGGCTTTTGCTCCTATAGCTGTCAGTGCCGAGCTTAAGGCCAAACTGTTGATAACAGTAGCCAACATTCCCATCTGGTCACCTTTCACCCGGTCGAAACCTTTATTGGTACCGCTCAATCCGCGGAAAATATTCCCCCCGCCGATCACAATACCAATCTGGATTCCCATTTCGTGGATCTCTTTGATTTGGGCGGCATATTCCCCTAGATGTTTTTCGTCAATTCCATATTGCTTTTCACCCATGAGGCTCTCGCCACTAAGCTTTAAAAGAATTCTTTTGTACTTTGCCATATTGCCATGTGTTTAATTTCATGCAAAGATATATGTTATTCGTTTACCCTCGCAAAGCTAGGTGAATAAAATGATGTTTTCATCTTTCGGCAGCATCTCATTTGCTTTTCCGTAAAATATTTCTGCTCATGAGGCTTTGGGTTAATCCTCTTAACGAGAGGTAAACAATGAAGGCGAGCCATAACGCATGGTTTCCCATAGCATCGCGGAAAATAAAATAGATTATGAAGAATGATGCGGATGCAGTCAGCATAGAATAGAGCATCTGACGAGTGGCAGTAGTCCCGATAAAGATGCCATCCCAAAGAAAGGCTGAAAACCCGGCAAGAGGTATGGCTAGTACCCAATAAAAATAAATATCAGCTTCTTTAATCACCGCTGTTTCACTGGTTAATAACCGAAGTAACCCGTTTCCGCCGAGCAGGTATAGTAGGGTAAAGATTGTGGAAAGCCCTCCGCCCCAGATAAAGAGACGGCGGGCGGTATGTGTAAGGGATGTATGGTTTTTTGCTCCGTAATATTTTCCGGATAATGCTTCACCGGCGTATGCAAACCCGTCCATAATGTAAGAGAAGAGGGTAAAGAGTTGCATAAGCAGTGTATTCACGGCAAGTACAATTTCGCCTTGTGATGCTCCGGCAGATGTAAAGTACATGGTCACTATCACTAAGCAAAGTGTACGTAGAAAGATGTCGCGGTTGACCTTGAAGAAACGGCTCATTTCCCGTTTGCGAAATACTTGATGAAAAGAAAGGTATTGTTTCAAGTTTCCATAATAACGAAACCAGAGGATTAATGCCATTAAGAACCCGGCATATTGAGCAATGAGCGTACCAAGTGCTACTCCGGCAACTTTCAGGTTGAATACATACACAAATGAGAGGCTTGCAAAGATGTTGATGATGTTTTGTGCTATGGCGATGAACATGGGGAAACGGGAGTTTTGCATCCCGATAAACCATCCGGAGAAAGCATATAATCCCAGCATAGCGGGTGCCCCCCAAATACAAATGTGGAAATAAAGGGCAGCCATCTGTTCTACTTCAGTCGAGGTATGTATGAGGTTGAAAGCCACTATTCGTATGGGATATTGCAATATGAGTAGACATCCTGCAATAGTCAGAGCCGCTCCGAGCGATCTTAGAAGCAGACGGGTGGTTTCGCTCAAGTCATGCTTTCCGTACGCTTGTGAAGTCATTCCGCTGGTACCCATTCGCAGGAAACCGAAGATCCAGTAAATGATATTAAATAACATTCCTCCTATGGCAATGGCACCGATATATGCCGGTGATCCCAAATGCCCTACAATGGCCACATCAATAAGTCCTAAAAGAGGAACCGTGATATTGGAGATGATTGAAGGTATGGCTATTCGGAGTATCTTTTTGTCTTCCGAGTATTGTTTGTCAAATGTCATTATGCTTTCCAAATCGGGATGTTGTAGGGTTGCAAAGATACTTATTTTGCTTAAGATGTTGAAAAATACCTAATAATAAGGTGATTTGTAGCTGATTGATCCTAATTTTTCGCTATCTTTGTACATGGAAAACTGACGAATAAAGACATCAAATGAGATCCTTAACTTTGCTATTGTTCCTATATGTAACTTTTCCGGTTGCGCTATCTGCACAATCGGCCGGAGAATTGTTGCAGAAGACGACGGAGGCTTTATCTGCGGGAAAAGATGATTATGCCGTTAGCTTGTTCCGTCAGGCTGCCGATGCTGGTGTTGATCAGACTGAAATGTACTATTGGACTAATGTTGATAAGACAAAAGAAATAACTCCACGCCTTGCCCAACAATTGGCAACCCGTTATAAGAGCTTGCGCAATTACGACAAAGCTTATCTTTTCTATAAAGAAGTTTTGCAATATCGTCCTCAGGATGTATCTATGATGGTATCTTGTGCCGGAATGGAAATGATGCGCGGGCAAGAGAAGAATGCGGTCAAACTTTATGAAAACGTGTTATCCCTTGATCCAAATAACTTACAGGCGAATATCTTTCTAGGAAATTATTATTATCTGCAGGCTGAGCAGGATAAGAAGAAACTGGAAGATGATTATAAGAAAATAAGTGCGCCTACCCGTATGCAATATGCCCGTTATCGCAATGGATTGTCCGATATATTCACTTCGGGCTATGCTAAAGCTAGGACTTATTTACAAAAAGTCCTCCAGCTTTTCCCTTCTGCGGAAGCCGGAAAAACGTTGGATAAAATAAAGAAAACCGAAGCAGAACTTCATTGAGATTCAACTATAGGATATTGCTAACGGTGTATTTTATCTGTGCAACGTTATTTAATGTTCTGATTTAATCCGTATTGATTATTCCGGTCTGTTGTTACCTTTCTGTAATGGGATATCTCTTTTATTTCTGTGTTAAAGTTTCTACTTGGACTCTCCCTTGTTTGGTAGAGGAGAAATTCGAATATTGAAGAACTTATTTCTATAAATAAACATGTCTAAGATTAGAAATAGATAGTAGAATAGTAGTGGTGCAGTGAATATCCATAATTTTTGATACATGTCTATTATCAGTGCCAAAAATGCTAGTAAGAATATGCAAATCAGCATAGCAATATAATATTTATATCTTGCTCTTTCTATTATGAATTCCAAATCAGTACCTTGAACGTAGAATGTCTGATGCTTCCTACACCAATATGATTCGATAAGAATGGCATGCTCCCCTTCGGATAGTTCAACTTCTATTTTCTCACCTCTTTCAAGAAAGAAGTGATCTTTATCAATGGAAACTTTTATATCATCAAAAAAAAACTCTTTCCTTCTCCGTAATAAAATAGTCCTTGACATATGGCAATCGGATATATTTTTGAATTATATAATATTCTCGATTAATATAATAGATATATCAGTTTTCGTATAAGATACATCTTTGGGGTAAAGATAGAAATGATTTCTTGAATATAGATGTTTTGTTGCTTTAAATTACAGTATATAATGCACTTCCTTAAAGAGATACGAACGAATTCTTCCGGAAGTATCTTCAAGAATAAACCGCCCGTCAGGCTCTACGCGTACTAAGCGGGCAAGGAATGTTCCTTCTTGGTCAGCGTAGTGATGAAAACCTTCTCTGCGAAAGAGTGATGCTGCGTATTGGCTGGCAATATAATTGCTTATTGAGGTTTTATTGATAATAATCTCACGTTGTAGTTGCAAATAGTATGCTTTTATTCTCTGCATAATGCCGGAGAGGACGAGGAGTCGGTCGTACTCTTTTTCTGTGATCTGATATAATGAAACCGGATTGGGTGCATCGCTCCTGAATATCTGCTGGTTTATATTTATTCCGATTCCGACGATGCACCTGCTGATAAAGTGTCCGGTCAGGTTATTCTCTATCAATATTCCGCAGATTTTTTTCTCCTTCCAGTAGATATCATTGGGCCATTTGATGGAAATATTGTCCGTCCATTGTTTCAATTCTTCTTTTATAGAAAGAGATACGATTTGTGAAAGAATGAATTGGTGTTTAGCTTCTATAAAGGTTGGATAAACAACAAAGCTGCAAGTGATATTCTTTCCTGGCTCCGATTCCCACTTATTCCCGATCTGTCCTTTTCCGGCAGTTTGCTTTACGGTACTGACTATGGTAAACTCATCAACCTTGTGGCTGTGGCAATATTTACTCAAGTAACGGTTTGTCGAGTCGGTTTCTTCAATTTCTATAAGAGGTACCGGAAAGGGTTCAGGGTAAGGCATCGTATTCTACACGCATTTTTTTAGTGAACTTATTCAAAACCTCGTCGTAGGAATGATCTATCAGCCTTTTGATCAGAATATCATCTATGCCATGATCCAAGGGAAACTGATTCCAATATTTCTTATTAAAATATCGGGCAGGTACAATCTCGGTGTGTTCTTCCCTTAATTCTATGGCATAGTCAGGATTACATTTCAAACAAATTTTATTGCTACCTTCCAAATCGATTAAGGCAAACATTTTATCCATTACTTTGATGACGAGTGAATATTCATCGAATGGAAGGCTTTCGGTTGTCCCTTTCTTTGCAAGACAATATTCTCTTGCGGTTTCTATATTCATACTTATATCTAATAGGTTTTCCTCACGAATATAAGAAAAAATGGAAAGCAATTGATAATAAGCTGCAAAGCTACGAATAAAACTAAATATGCCAAATGATGTCCGGAGATAACTTTTTGCGATCTTTTTCTTTTGTTCCCTCCTCCGTTATTGTAGTATAAAAGTCTGTATCCTTATTCTAATCATTTAATTATCGTATTTTATACACCGCTAAACGCAGAGAAACCTCCGTCAATGGGAAGCAGGGCGCCTGTAATGAAACTCGCTGCATCGCTGCACAGGAATTGTACAGCTCCGTTGAGTTCGGTAATATCGCCAAAGCGGTTCATCGGAGTTTTAGCCAGTACCTTAATGCTACGCTCGGTCAGCGAGCCGTCCGGATTGATAAGCACAGCACGGTTCTGGTCGCCAATGAAGAAGCCGGGGGCAATGGCATTGACCCGGATGCCATCCCCATATTTCAGTGCCAGTTCGCTCGCCAGCCATTGGGTAAAGTTGGCTACGGCTGTTTTGGCGGCGGAATAACCCGGTACGCGGGTAATGGCGCTGTATGCAGCCATGGAAGATACATTGACGATGCATCCCTTCCCCTGTTTAGCCATGACTTTGCTGAATACCAGCGAAGGATAAACCGTTCCGTTCATATTCAGGTTTGTTACTTTCTCCCAGCAGGAGATGTCCATGTCATAGAAATGCTGGCTGGGATCAAGGGTAGCGCCCGGCATGTTGCCACCCGCAATGTTGAGCAAAACATCCACACGTCCCCATTTGGCAACGATGTCTGCGGCAAGTTGTTCCAAACTTGCAATATCGAGCACATTTCCTACGATGCCGATAACATCTTCACCGTAGGCCTTGAGTTCTTCCACTCGCTTGTCCAACTGTTCCTGACGTATATCTACAGCCACTACTTTGGCTCCCTGCTGCATAAAACTTTTTGCAATGCTGCCGCCAAGCACGCCTCCGGCTCCGGTGATAACAGCTACTTTGCCCGCAATACTAAATTGTTCATTCATCATAATTCCTTTTTTATTTTTATAATTTCGGTGATTTGTTATTGTTTGTTTTTTGTGTGCCACGGGACAGGTACTACCTAAACCATGAACAGTTACATCCTATTTAAAACCCCTCGCCGGAGTTCATCGCTGACAACTGCCATCATTCCCTCTACCTGTGCCAAAGCGAGCATGCGTCCGTGGAACGAGTAACCGGGATTGTAGCCCTTGTCCTCATCACCCAGCATCATGCGTCCGTGGTCTGCACGCATGGGCAGTTGCGGGTTTTCCTTCTCGAATATGCGGATAAGGTCAATCAGGTGCCCGCGTCCTCCCAAGTGGGAACTTTCGATGAAATTTCCGCCTGGTATGCCCTCCGTACTGCGCAGGTGGACGAAATGGGTACGTCCGGCAAATTTCTTTGCTAACTCGCGGGTATCATTCTGTTCTCCAGCACTTAGGGAACCGGCACAGAAAGTCAGCCCGTTATGCGGGTTGTCTACAGCATTCAGGAACCAGGCAATGTCTTCCTCGCCCGTAACAATGCGCGGCAGTCCCAATACCTGGAAAGGAGGATCGTCGGGATGCACGCACATGTTCACCCCATATTCTTCGCAAACAGGCATGATGGCTGCAAGGAAGTAACGCATGTTCTCCCGCAATGCATTCCGGTCAATGCCTTTGTACAATGCCAGCAATTGTTTGAATAACAGGACTGGATTCTTATCTCCTTCCTTTATATTCCCGTTGACAAAGCCTTGTGTCTTAACAATTATCGTGTCGATGAGATTGTCTTTTTCAGTTTCCGTAATCGTTTTAGCCAGTTCGTTAACCTGTGTCAGGATCTCATTGGGATAATCTTTTTCAGCACCATCACGACCAAGAATGTGCAAGTCGAAATAGGCGAAGCGGACACGGTCGAAATAAAGGGATGAAGTACCGTCTGCCCAAGGATGCTGCAAGTCAGTACGAATCCAATCAATAACGGGCATAAAGTTATAGCAGACGGTCTTTATCCCGCATTTACCAAGGTTTGCCAAGCTAATTTTGTAATTCTCTATCAGTTGTTCCCGTTCCGCTCCGGCATATTTAATCGCTTCGCAAACGGGTAAGCTTTCGACCACCGACCAGTGAAGTCCATAGGATTCAATGTAGTTTTTCAGGTCATTGATAGCTTCTTCTGTCCAAATTTCGCCGTTAGGGATGTTGTGCAGTGCCGTCACTATTCCTTCAACACCTATTTGCCTCAACATGTCCAGCGTGATCTTGTCTTTCTTGCCAAACCATCTCCAAGTCTTTTCCATAATACTTTACTATTTAGCTGTTGTTTTTATCTGTTTTGATTTAGCAATTCTTCTGTGGGGCATTCGTAATTGCTGATGGGTAGTCGTACCTTTCTTAAGGCATCCAGGCTGTGGATGGGACGTTCAATATCATGAGGAATAGGCATATTAGAGAATTCCTGAAAATACAACAAGCAAGCATCTTTCCACCAAACGGCGTCACGTACTTGTATTCTCAGTCGGGACTGTACGTCCTTAAATCGTTCCGGATCTACCTGTTTTTCCATTCTGTCCCAAGTTTTTTGAAACTCCCTTATTTGCCGGACTCCGTGGTCGTATGTGTAACATAATTCATCCCATAATGTGCGACCGCTTTTCATCGGATAATCCCATGCCACATGGTGGAACCAGAGTAAATAGATATCCGGACAAAAATGGATATTACCGTATTGACCGGTTAAATCTGCCGGGTACTGAGATACGGCATTACTTCCAGTGTAGCTACGGTCGAAGCCTATTCCTTTTTTGTCAGCTTTGTGGTAATAGGATGGTAACCAGTCGGCACGTGCTCCCGGAATATTGCACCAAGGTTCCGGGCCATAATGATGGCCCCAGGCAAAAATATGATGTAGGCCTAAGGGCATCATATAATTCACCACCGCCTCGCGGCTTTGTATCATCATTTCCTTTACCGGTTCTGTAAAAGCGGTATCTCTTGTGAACGTTTGCTTTAACCACTCGTCGGCTATTTCTTCGGAAGTTAGCTTTGGATTCCATGCCAGACGTCCGAATGCATACCAGTTGGCTTGGGCAAACGGATGCCCGCACCAGTTCTTATCTGTTCCGATATTGGATACCCCTGCCATTGCTTTTAAAGATGCGGGAGGTACAAGATTAAAAAATTCTTTCCACATTGGAGCCAAGTAAACCAGGTGATTGGAAAAACCCATATATTCTTGTGTCAGTTGGAATTCTACCATCTGTCCGGTATGGGGCATAGCACCAAATAGCGGACTGTATGGTTCCCTGGGCTGAAAATCAATCGGGCCGTTTTTTATCTGAACGATTACATTATCACGAAATTGTCCGTCCAACGGTTGGAACTCCTGATAGGCTTGTTTGGCACGGTCGGCATCCGATGGCTTGTAAACGAATGCTCGCCACATGACAATGCCTTTGTATGGTTTTAGGATATCTGCCAGCATGTTGGCTCCGTCAGCATGTGTACGTCTGAAGTCACATGGGCCGGGTTGTCCTTCAGAATTGGCTTTGACTAGAAATCCTCCGAAGTCAGGGATAAGATGGTATATTTCTTTTACTTTCTTTTGCCACCAACTTATAACGTCCTGTTCCAGAGGGTCGGCGGTAGGTAATCCACCTAACTGAATGGGAGATGCAAAATTAATGGAAAGAAAAACCCGTATGCCATAAGGGCGGAATATATCGGCTAAAGCTTTCACTTTTTCAAGGTTTCCGGAAGTAAGTATCTGGGACGATGCATTGACATTGTTCAGTACTGTGCCATTGATACCGATGGATGCATTGGCACGGGCATATGTGCGGTATCGTTCCGACAGGGCGGAAGGCAATTCTTCCCAATTCCACAAAGAGCGTCCGGCATAGCCCCGCTCTATGGTTCCATCCGGATTGTCCCAATGATTGAGGATACGAAGGTCATACACCGGGTTTTCTTTTATCTGTAATGAACCGGTATTTTCACCTATGGATTGCAAACGTAATAAATGGTATACACCATAAAGCAAGCCTGTTTCGCTCGGAGAATTTACGATTATCCGGTTTTGTTCCTCATGTATGGTGAACCCGTCCCTCTTGAGTTCCTTGTCTTTCTTTAAGTTGAGGACGACCGACAATCCATTCCATTCCTGTTGCAATTCTTGTAATGCAAGGTCTAAAGTGGGAGTATGCCTGGGTACGGCTACCTTTATTCTGTGTCTTGAATCGAGGGCTTTCGTTTCCACATTATTTTTTAACCATAACCGGCTGCCGTCTTCTGCTTTTACGGTGATCGTTATGTTCCATACTATAAGGACAATTATAAGTAATCTACTTTTCATGCTCCTTCTCCGTCAATCGTGATAATGTGCCCTTCCACGTCATATTCCAACTCGCAAACTTTCAGGCTCCTCAGCCATGTTTTCCCCCCCGAAGGTACGGAGTCGTGGTGGAATAAGTACCATTTACCTTTATATTCCACAATGGCATGATGGGTTGTCCATCCTACAACTGGCGTGAGAATAACTCCTTGATAGGTGAATGGTCCGTATGGGTTATCTCCAGTGGCATAACATAACCGATGTGTGTCGCCGGTAGAGTATGAAAAATAGTACTTCCCGTTGTACTTATGCATCCAGGAAGCTTCGAAAAAACGCCGGTCATTGTCTCTGGCACTCAATGGCCTACCTTCTTCATCCAATATGATAACCGGTCTGGGAGCCTCGGCAAATTCAAGCATGTCTGGGCTTAGTCTTACAACTCTCGATGGAATTGCCGGTTCATTGTTTGCGGGTAATATACCACATTCCAGTGCTTTGTTGTCCCGGTAACGTTGCAGCTGACCGCCCCATAAACCGCCGAAATACATGTAATAATTGCCGTTACCGTCATCCAGAATAGCGGGATCGATACTGTAACTGCCCTTTATCGGATCGGATTGAGGTGTGAATGGGCCTTCGGGACGATCACTCACGGCGACTCCAATACGGAAAATGTCGTTCTTGTCTTTCATGGAGAAGTAGATGTAATACTTTCCGTCTTTCCGGACGGCATCACAATCCCATAATTGCCGTCCTGCCCAAGGAATATCTTCTACGGTCAATACTACGCCATGGTCTTTAATTTCTCCATGCATTACGTCATCCGTTGAAAATACATGATAATCCTTCATATTGAAGTGATCGCCGTTATCGTTTTCGGGAATTCCGCTTTCCCAGTCATGGGAAGGGTAGATGTATAACTTACCGTTAAACACGTGTACAGCGGGATCTGCCATGTAATCTCCCGGAATCAGATATCTCATTTCTTTCTTCATAATCGATGTCACTTATTGTTTAATAATTCTTATTTGTCATATTTCCCCGTGGCATAAATGCCGACCATTGTTCCCGTAAACCCACCGGCTGTCCGGGTACTTAGAAGATCGGCCGACACCGGTTCTCCTATCTGATTCCAGCCTTTCCCTGGATCGGAAGAATAACTGAAGGTATAATTGACAACTTTGTCTCCTTCTATTTTCAGGTAAACTTTCCCGTTTGTTTGGGGTAACGGATAAGTTGTTTGCCGGCAGAGTTTCCCGAGGCTATATGTTTCCAGAAGTAAAACTTCCTGATTTTGTTCGTTTATGGTTTTACCGAAACGGATGTAACAGTCATCGTTATGGAAACAAATTATTCCTGCAAAATCGTTTGGAGCGACCGGAGTGAAACTAAGTGCGGTTTGCGCGATGAAGTGCCAGTCGGTTATCCATCTTCCTATTGCGGAAGGTTGTTTCCAGTCATTAAGACGGGCACTCCGGGCATCGAGCGTTAGCTTTCCCGTTTTATCTATTTTATAAAAGGGTGTCTGGGGCGTACGGATGAAGAATGCTTCCCGGCTTAGCCCTTCCGCTGTCCATAAAGGAGTAGGAGGATACTTACGGTCTGTTGCATAAGTAATGGTTTTTTCTTTCGGAAGGATAACCGGTTGCCCTTCGCTCCAACTGACTGGTAACAAAAAGGTTTCCCGTCCCATTACATCATGCTCGTCACGATAGGGGCGGACAGCAAGGAAGACGGCATACCAGTCACCTTCGGGAGTTTGTACCAAATCGGCATGTCCGGCGCAAGTGACAGGATTCGGGCGGTCTGCCGCTAAATCCCGTTGGCTTAATATCGGATTGATAGCACAAGGCTTGAAAGGGCCAATAGGAGAATCTGCCGAGAATATGACTTCGGAATGTTCCGGACCTGTACCCCCTTCGGCTGCCATCAGATAATAGGTGTTGTTTACTTTATAGAGATGAGGCCCTTCTATCCAGATCGGTTTTTTCGAGAGATCTACACCACCGTTGACAATCACTTTCGACTCTCCCGTAACGCGGTTGTTCCTCCAATCAAATTCATGTATCCAGATGGCACGATGTCCATCATATTCTGGGGTTCCGGCAGGAGCATCATTGTTCACAATGTAAGCTTTTCCGTCTGTATCGAAAAAGAGGCTGGGATCTATTCCTCCCACTTTAGGTAAAAATACAGGGTCACTCCAGTTTCCCTTCCGGGGATTGTCGGTAGTCACATAGAAGTTTCCGCCGCATCCCACTCCGGTGGTAATCATATAGAAAAGTCGGTTATGCGGGTTATACTGAATGTCCGGTGCGTAAATACCTTGACTGATGCGTAGCCCATCATTCAATTGGAGCTGTGAAGGGCGGTTCAGGACGTAGCCCAATTGTTCCCAGCTTATCAGGTCGGTGCTATGCCAGATAGGTACGCCGGGATAATAGGCGAAGGAAGAATTAACCAGATAATAATCATTTCCTGCCCGACATATACTGGGATCGGGATAGCACCCCGATAATATAGGATTCAGAATTGTTCTTCCGGAGATTACCGGACTGTTATTTGTGGGGGATTCCTCTGTTTTTTCTACAGGATTTACGCTGTAAACAAACTCATCAAAAATAGCTGTTTTTGGCGATAAGACTTCTTTTAAAAAAGGCTTTGGCTGATAATTTCGGTCGAAAAGGAGCGGGTATTCGCGGCGTCCTTTCATTGGCCAGTTGTTTTTCCAGGAATCGCTGTCCGATACTCCCCATGCGGTTACACGGCTGATTATATCGGCGTGTTTGATAAATAAATTAAGAAAAGCCCCCATCCTGTTGTTCCATACTCTGGAAACACTGTCCGGCAAGCTTACCGGATAAGGGTTCAGCATTTGTTGGTAAGCGACCGTATCGGAAATATTCGCTCCTTGTTGTACGGTGGGTAATGCACTCATATCCCATTCAGTGATCATAACCTTGACTCCTGTGGAGCCGAAAGCAAGGATGCTTTTTTCAAACTCTTTGATATCCGGATAGTCCATCCCCATATGTCCCTGCATACCGACGGCATCTATTCGGATTCCTTTTTCTTTCAGAGAGTTTACTAATTTTACAACTGCCTCCCGGCGTCCCGGCGCACTCATGCCGTAGTCATTATAATAAAGTTCAGCTTTAGGGTCAGCTTCATGGGCGTATTGAAAAGCGAGAGGGATATACTCTTCACCTAATATTTCATAGAATTTTGTTTTCCGCCATGAACCGTCTTCCATAATGGCTTCGTTAACCACATCCCAGCCCTTGATTTGGCCTTTGTAACGGCTGACGATGGTATGGATGTGTTTCTTCATCCGTTCTTTCAATACTTCGGGAGATACATTTTTTCCTGTTTTATCCACGCAAAACCAAGGAGCAAGTTGGGAGTGCCAGATCAGGCAATGGCCGGTGATGAACATCCCGTTTTCTTCGCCGAATTTAACAAATTCATCGGCAAGGGTAAAGTTATAACGGTTTTCCTCGGGATGGATAACTTCGCATTTCATGCAATTTTCTGCGACAATGGAGTTAAAATGCTGCTTAATGATGTCCGCTGCTTTCGCGTCCTGCCCTGATGCTTGTTCGCTGTTAACGGCAACGCCGACGAGGAATTTGTTCCCCAGGATGCTTTTCAACGAAGGTTCACCGGCGAGGGCCTGCATGTGGTAACTGCACAGGTTGGCACATGCAAAGACAATGATCATAAAGTGATTGATTTTCATAACAGTGCTGTTTAAGTATTATAGTATAATGATTGTCCGCAGGATCAGTAATCCGCTTTCGACCTGCGTTCACTCAGTTCGGCCTGCATTCGTTCGTTATATTTCTTAGTGATGGGGTAGAAATAAAGCGTAATGACACCTACCAGAAATGTAATGGCGGGGATAAGACTCGATGAAAGTACGATGCCGTGTATGGCAGATTCACTTTGATGTACACCTGCTCCCGATATATAACCGAAACCTGAAAGCAGGAATCCTAAAATAGCGCTTCCGATACCCAGTCCTGCTTTTAGGGCAAATACGACACCGGCAAAGACAAATCCTGTGGCGCGCCTATGGTTGACATATTCCGAATGATCCGCCACGTCGGCAATCATGGCCCATAATAAAGGAACAGTCGGGGCATAAGCCAAACTTTTCAGAAAATTCAGTATAAACATCGTTTCTATATCCGTTTCATTGGGAAAATAGAAAAATGCCGTAAATAGGGTTGTCAATGCCAAACAGACTATGAATACGGTTTTCTTTCCGTAACGGTTGGCAAGGAAGCCCGACAGGAAGATTACTCCGAAAAACTGCACCAAAGCTCCTAGCATATTGAATACGCCAAATCCCACTTCATAAGCCTTATCCGGACTGCTTACGATTAATCCGAATGCATTGAGTAACGTGTGACCTATGCCACCACCGGTTTCTGTAGCAACCAGACCCAGCTTGTCGAGAAAAGCATACAAGGCTCCCGGGTCTACATAATTCTCAAAGTAGTAGTTCATGGAACTTCCCCACATGGCTAAAGTAGTGAATAAGAACAGGGTCAAGATAAACATTGCTCTCCAGGGAATACTTTTGAATATGTCTTTGATATCTTGTTTTATATTTGTTTTTTGACTTGCAGGCGGAGTTATACGTTCGCGGCTGGAGAAAAATGTGATGACCAGAAATACCAGTCCGATAATGGCGAACAGTGAGACGGTGCATAGCCAGCCGTGTCCCTTATCACCACTCTCACCGGCAAACTTGCTCACCAAGGGAAGTGTCAGTCCCTGTACTACGAATTGTGCAACGGTGGCGGATACAAAACGGATGGAAGTGATGCTGGTACGCTCCTTAATATCACTGGACATGACTCCACCTAATGACGAATAAGGTGTATTATTGAAAGAGTAAAGTGTCATCAACAAGGAGTAGGAGATTGTTGCATAAACAGCTACCAATCCCTTGTCCTCGATGCCCGGATTGTAGAAAGCCAGTATGTAGAAAACCATGAATGGAAGAGCCGTCCAAAGTATCCATGGGCGGTATTTTCCCCATCGCGTTCGGGTGCGATCTGACAAGATGCCTACAGTAGGATCTACAAAAGCATCGACAATACGGGCAATCAGCATGACGGAGCCTGCAATAGCTCCCTCCAAACCGAATACGTCAGTGTAGAATTTGGTTTGATAAATCATCATCATCTGGAACACGAGGTTCGCAGAGCAATCCCCCAAGCTATAACCGATTTTCTCGGCCATCGACACTTTTTGATTCTGTGTATTCATAATTAATTCTTAATTTTCATTTTCCATATCTTTCCACACACTTTCTGCAACGCGGTGCCCTAATGTTTTCTTATCCAGTGGATGGATATCGTTCCATTCTCCCAAATCGCTGTTACGGATAAGTTGGGTGTGTCGATTGCTTTTTGTTGTTTGTGCCTGTGCCGTGCGCATCTCCGCCCATGCCTTCCTGTCCGGATCATCGGGAGCAAGGAAATCCGCCAGTTCTATGATATAGAACGGGAGATGTGTGGAATTAAACTTCGTGCGCCAGTCAGTAATCAGAGCGGTCAGTAGTTTTGTATACTCATTGCGGCGTGATATGTTAGATTCGCCTTGATACCAAATTACCCCTTTTACCCGGTAGTTTAGTAATGGTGCAATCATTCCATTGTAAAGACATACGGGCTTGGAGTTAAAAGAAGTCTGTTCCGGCGATGGTGGCATTTCCGCACCTGTCCGATGGCTCCATTCACCTTCCAGGCTGACTTCCTCATTATTGCAGATAATTTTGTATGGTTTCTCTTTGACGAAATACGGATAACCGGAATAACTGATAAGGCGTACGGTCAGTGTATTCTTTCCCGCTTTCAGCACACCTGCCGGAATGGTATAGATACGTGGAGGGTATTGGTAAGAGGTGGTTCCCACAAATGTACCGTTTACATAGACAGAATCGGCATTCACAATGCATCCCAGGCGTAAGGTCGCCTCTTTCCCGTCCCAGTTCTGCGGTATTTCCACATTTTTACGGAACCAATGAGAGCCATTGACGGGATTCAGCCCGTTGCTTCCCCATGTTGATGAAAACAGTCCGGTTTTCTCCCATTGGCTGTCGTCATAATTCGCAGCATACCAAGGTGTCTGCTCATGCAGACCAATGTCTCCACGATAAAGGGAGACCATCCATCTGTATTGACTTGTGCTTTCTGCCTGTTTGACCTTGTTTATATAATCATCATCTTCATACCTCCATTTATCATGCAGGTACATTGGGAATTCTTTGATTCCTTCCTCACTGATCCATGCTTCTATTGGCATTCCTCCCCAACTGGAGTTGATCAGTCCGATGGGAATACTGTTCTTTTCGTACATCGCTTTAGCGAAAAAATAGCCTAATGCTGAGAATTCTCCTACATTCTCCTGATCCAACACTTTCCATTCAGCTTTGGGCAGGTCATTTTGCGGGTTATGGAAATTATAGGTATAAGGTACTTTCAGATGCCGTATCCGATTATTGCTGTAAGCTTTAATCTCGTTTCGGAACATATCTGTCACCCGGCTTACGGGTAACTCCATATTCGACTGCCCGGAACAAAGCCAAACGTCCCCTACCAGTACATCTTTCACTTCGAGTGTGTTTATCTGCAAAACATATGGTCCGCCTGCTTGCATGGCAGGGAGGGTTACATTCCACCTCCCTTGTTCATCGGCTATAGTAGTGTAGGCTGGTTTCAGTTTTCCTTCTTGGACTGTTTTAGGGAGATTTTTCTTCATGAACTTTATTTGCACGCTCTCTCCGGGATCTGCAGTGCCCCATACTTTAATGGATTGTTCGCGTTGCAATACCATTCCATCCGAAATCAAAGCAGGCAACTTTACCTTTGCCCCTGCATGCAGGGCACAAAGGCAAAGCAGCACTGCCCAACCTAATCCAACTTTATTATAACGAGTCTTTTTCATCATTCTACTATTTGTATTCATATAATTTCACATGTAAGATACTGAATTGTCCGACCGGGATACGTATGTGACGTCCCTGATGGTTCTGGTCTCCGTTTAATCGGCGGATATAGTCTAATGAACCATCTTTGTTTACATTAACTTCGTCTACAGACCCGATGCCGCATCGTGCATTATCTTGCCAACGCGTGGTTTGTTGCAATGATTCACTTCCCGTGCTGACGAATCCGTCTTCACCCAATGTCTTGGCATTCTTCGCTTTGTTTTCCCCTTTTTTCTCAAAGACTACGACAATGCCGCTCCCTGCTACGATATATTCGTCGGCAGCCAGCTTGAGTAGTATCCCGCCGCTCTCGGGCCACACGCTGGCGTCAGTGGCACGGGAATCCCAAGGCAAAGTATAGAAATGGAGACAGGTGATTAGCAAATCGTCTTGTTCCAGGATGCGCTCTTTCTTTTCCCCATCAAACCAGAGACCATGCATTTGCCCTTTTCCCTGATACTTCGTCACTAAGGGCATGAGTTCCTTCAGCTTGGCATAAGCTTGTATGGTAGGTGATTCCGGACTATCCGAACCATTTTCAATGGAAAACGGGCTGAAACCGATTGCATCCTGTTCTCCGAATACATAGAAAGCCTGCACACCGTTATTGTCCGACATGCGGGTTTCGGGGATGAACAAAGGGTTATTATACAATTTATATTGAGCCACCCAATCCACAAAGCCTCTATCGTATAGATCCGGAGCCAGAAAGTCAATACTTGGTGCACCGCAATGCCATACATCAATCAAATGTGCCAGCGGACCAGCAGAAGGGTATTCTCCCGGTTTCCGTCCGCGGCTGTTCATTGCTGCATTCACGTAAAGGGGAATATCATAGATAGAACGTGCAGTTTGTGCCATTCGCTCTACGTACCGGGCATACGACCATGCCATAAAGATTTCATCCGTATAAATATCTGCTCCGAAAAATTCCTGCCAAGTTCCTTTCTGTTTAAAGCCCATACTTTCCCACTTCTTCAGCATTTGTGGATGGAGAGTTTTTTTATTCTTTTGTAGATAATCTGTTAGAGCTGTAGGAACAGGTGCATTGAACTTTTCGTTTGCTTCCTTTGAATAATCACGTGCATCTTCCAGCATTCCTATTTCGTTTTCCAGTTGGATCATAATGACAGTGCCTTCTTTTTCATCTATGGAAGCAATGTGTTTCATCCATTGAGTGAAAGCATGGTTATCCGCCTGAAATACATTTTCCGAAAAAGAACTGGCAATTTCCAATGGTTTACCTTCTTTGGTGTAAGCGCGGGGATACTTCTTGTAATCTTGTTTAAACCATAAGGGGGCATAACAACTCATGGAATTTTTCCACGCACCAAACCAAAGGAAGACTACTTTGAGTTGATTCTCACGGGCTTGATGAATAACCTTGTCAGTCAGCGTGAAGTCGTATGTGCCCCCCTTCGGTTCAATCAAATTCCAATAAGCCGGAACCAGTACTGTGTTGAGTCCCATGCGCTGTAATTTCGGGAATATGCGTTCAATATCTTCCACACATCCGGCGGAAGAGTTTCCAAGCTCACCGCCGAGAATGAGAAATGGTTTCCCGTTTACAATCAATTGTGTGGCAGTGCCCTGTTTCTGCAACCGGGCTGTATTTTGATGGGCTTGCAGGGCCATGGAGATGAATAAGATTAATCCTGTGAGCGTAATTTTTTCATAAATAATATGTTGATTTGTTTTCATAATTTCGATGTTACAGTTATTGTTCGTATGGTTACAAAAGTAGAAGTTAATCCCGATAGAAAGCCGGAAACATGTTACATTTGCTTTCGGCTATGTTACACATGCTTCTTTTCATGTTACATATTTTTTCGTACACGTTTTTCTTGATAAAAACGGGATTGAATTATACTTTTATCAAGATAAAATAGATGAAATACAAGCAGTGGAATATTGTCAATTAAGCCGCAGGTTAGATCTGAAAATCCGGCCTGCGGCTTGTACTAATTGCCTAATTGAAAACTTAATAGATATATTGTGATTTATTGTAAATCTCCGGGAAAATCTACACTGATATCTCTACCAGCAAGTCCATCACATACTCCCTTATATGCGTGCTTACGGGCATAGCTGCTATCGAAAATATTAGGTGCATCATCCGGAATCCAATATTCATGTTCTTTGGCATTGTCACTTACACCCCATATCGTTATGCCATATTGCTGAGTTTCGGGAATCCGTGCTTTATAGGTATCAATCACATACTGATACATCTCAGCTTGTGCAGCCAGATTGGCTGTAGTCGGTGAAGATGTATTTACCTTGATATCCAATTCTGTAATCTTGATTAATTTGCCGGTAGCAGCCAATTTATCGAACATGCTGGCTATTTTTTCTTTATCGGAATCAATAGCGATATGCATCTGGGTTCCGATGCCGTCAACTTGTCCTCCATTTTCTTCAATATACTTTACATACTCAATCAATGCATCACATTTGCCTAAATTATATTCCAAGTTATAATCATTAATAAATAGTTTGGCTGTCGGATCAGCTTCACGAGCCCATATAAAGGCTTTGGCACCATATATCTTACCCATGTATTTCCCATAATAGAAATCATCTGAGTCTATATCGCCTTCTGACGGTATCACATCTACACCGCGAAGTTTACCACCATCATCGATGGGTTCGTTCAATACATCCCATGCATGGACACGAGATTTGTAATGCTCGACCATATCTTTAATCCATTTTTCCATTGCAGCACTAATTAAGGCCTCTTTTTCTTCATCCGTTTTTTCAATATATTCAATACTTCTGGTGGAAGCACGACCCGCAAAAGACTCTGTTGTATTGAAGGGGTCAAGAGATACCATAACGTCATCAATAAGATAAGTGCCTGCTTTTAATCCTAAATCGAAATTTATACCGTTAATTTCACCTTCGGCAGTAATAGTCCATTCCAAACGTTTCCAGCCAGGAGTAACTTCTTGATTGCTTTGGTAATGAGATTGCCCTGTTGTAGACATGCGTACGGAACCTATGCCACTTTGTGTCTTTATGTAATAGGAAACATATAAGTTAGTACCTGAAGGGATGTTTTGAATCAAATTAGAATGAATCTGAACTTTCCATTCGCCACCATCATTATCAACTTTATTTACTACTTGCAGACAGCCTTTATCTTTGTTTCCTTCAGAACTATTCCAGGTGTTGCTTCCGTCATCACCATTCCACTTGCTCCATCCGTCAATTCCATTAGTAAAGTTGCCGTTACTCAATAAATTAGTTCTTCCTGCATCAGGATCTTCTTTCTTTTTACCGAATTTGAAATTATCGATGTAATAAATCCCTGCACTACCGCCAAAATCAATTACAATGTGGTCCATTTCGGTATCATTTTCGTCTGCTGTAAATTCAGCTTCATAGGAGTACCATTGTCCGGCAGGTAACTTTTTACCAATGTAATGACTTCCTGAATAGCTCGTACGATTTTGCAGTTGGATTTGAAATACGTCATCTCCTTCCACTGATTTAATAAAAAATGTACAGATATAAGTATTACCTGCCGTTATTGAATTAGCTGGTAATTTGTAGTAAGCCTGAGCACTATAATTGGCTCCGGCTACCGGATTTGTCAGTTTCATGGCATAATCACTGTTGTACCCTTCTCCTTTCGCTGATATTTCAGCTTTGCAACCCGCACTTGACCATGCTCCCCAGCCACTGATATTCCCTGCTTCAAAATCACTGTTATTAATAATATTGGTCATCTTGTCTGTATCGTCCGGGTGAATAATGATTGTAGGAGCAATCAGATTATTTAAATAAGTGGCTGCTTGTTGTGTATGCCAAATTAGATTATGCCCGTAGAGGTTTATATCTTGTGGTAAAACCTGTAAAAAAGCATCGACCTTGCTGTAGTCGGCTTCGCCCTTATTATTCAATATGGAACTTTGTTTCATCTCATTGCCTAAAGTAATACTATTGAAGTTGGCGTTCACAATATCGCGATACGTTTCGTCGTTCATGTAAATATCCATTCCTATGCCTGATCCAATTTGAAAGTCAGTACGTGGAATGTAGCTTTTAATTACATCATAACGCGAAATTTTTTCAGCTAGTTGCAAAGGAAGTTCAGAGCTGGCAATACCATTTCCTGCATGTGGATTGTACCATTTCATTTTAGAGTCATCACACGCTTGGAATACCAAAGAGCCCAAAACAACGATTGGTAATATATTTTTTAGTTTCATAATAATATGCTATTTTAATCATTATTATTCGGTGATTTCACTATTCGGAAAGTCTGTGTATTCAGGAGTGTTAAGCGGCACTATACGTACATTGTCTATATAAATCTGTACGCTTGTTGCTGTTGATATGAATTCCGTCTTTTCATCAGCACTATTGCCCGTGATTTTGTCCAATGTGATATCGGAATTTTCAAAGTAAAAGCCGAAATTATAATAGGAAGCATTTGCACGACGATCCAGAATAAATTGATAGGTTAAATCTGACAGATTCGCATTCGTAGAGCAAATATAGAATTTGCTAAATGGTACGGTCACAGTTTGCCAACCGGAAGTATAAAATGGAACGGCCTTACCATCTACAATCCATGGTACATAATTGTAACAGTCCTTATTATCACTTGAAGCCCATTCACCACCATTTAAACCATTTACCAGACAAACTTTGATAAAGCCACTTCCCGACCAAGGATTAGACTCTGGGACATAAATATCAAATTGAATGCCACATTGGGATACATTGGTAGTGGCACTAATGCCTCTGGTGGCAGGGGTCCAGTCGTCTACACCGTTGCCTGCCGTCCATACTTCAGCTGTGCGGTTTTTACCTGCTGCTACGGGAATTTGTTTGGAAGCGGGGAGTACAACACATTTGCCACGACCGGTATTCAAAGGATCATTAACCAGGTCTTCAGGAAAAATCATACTGGCATCTGAACCCCAGGATCCCTGCTGACCGTCGGTGTCAAAATCAAGGATTATTCCTTTCGTGTAATTGAAATATGATGGAGAATAGGCGCCTCCGTTAGCACACTCTATTGATAGGTAACCACTTTCAGTAATGCCTTCGGGAACGACCACAGTAAAGAACTTGCCGTCTTCATCAGAGAATATCCGGTCCGCACCTTCTACTGTGATTCCGCCAGGGAAAGTAACTTTTGATACTTCCTGCAATCCTTCACCGTAAACGAAAATTGTTTCGCCAGCTTTAGGTAGGGTATTTGAGATATTGGTAATACTCGGAGCGCTGGCACGGATTGTGAAGTCATAAGTCAGTTCAGTTCCATCTTTTACCAACTTAATTTTATTACGTTCGCTTTCTTCAGCCGTTGTAGTAGGAACGTCTTTACTGACGGAGACCAAGAATGAATTCTCGCTGACATATACGGGATTGAAGTAACAGCTATACCCATTGACATAGACTCTTTTGAGTCCTGTGAAACCGGAACCTTCGATACGGATCAATTGCCCTAAACGTGCGAAATCAACTTTTCTATCAGGTATGTTCGAGCTGGCATCTTCCAAATAAATGCCTGTAATATTCATTTCGGTACTACTGCTCTTGTCATCATCATCACATGCCGTGAAAGTAGATGTACAGATAAAGACGGTCAACAGAATACTTAATACCTTTATGGCATAAGGGAAATATGTCTTTTTCATTGCGTCATTTTTATTCGTTAAACAAATCGGTTATTCTGCTTTCGGTGAAAGTGTATGGAACGGGCTCACCTTTGAGTAAGGGATTCTGTACTGTCTCCGATTCAGGATATGGAAGCCGGAAAATTTTGGCTTGTACATCTCCTACCGAGCGTTGGGTACGGTCCTTGCTGCTATCTTCGGATAGAGTTTGTGTTATTTCATCCCAGAGTACGGGAATGTTCGTATCACGCTTTTGGCCGGTGATGTAATTGAGAACCGCCTGTTGTTGATAATATGCCCAACGTACCATATCATACCAGTATTGACCTTCCAAACAAAGTTCCAGTCGACGTTCACGACGCAAATCGTCAAAAGTGAATGAAGTTCCGTTTGTTGATAACCCGGCGCGGGTGCGTATTGCTTTGTAGAGTTCGAAAGCAGTCGGATCATTGCATGTTACGTTAGCTCCTAAAGTAACTTTTGTATCATCTTCACTTTTAGTGGCGGTTAAAGATACATTTGTACCGAATGCAGCTTCGGCATAATTTAAATACACTTCTGCCAAACGGATCATGTAAGTATTGATAGGAGTGTTTCCGTAAGTGATCAAGGCATTATCCTTGCTGGAACCGCATACATATTTTTTGCAATTCAATTGGGTCTGCGAGTATTCAAAGGTCAAACCACCTTTATCGCTCATTAACTCCGGATAATTATCACCGTAAGCCATCCAGGTTGCTTTTCTACGTGTATCTCCCTGTTCGTATTCCCAAATTACATTGGGCTGTGCTATAGTGGCACCTCCCCAGGCACGGTCGGTACCTGTAACATCTGACCCATAGGCAAAATAATTTTGAATGGTGTTTGATTCGCCATAAGTAGTACTATTGGCTACCCATTGCAGTGCAAATAGGGTTTCATTATTATTATTGTTTTCTATTTTAAACAAATCAGCATAATTACTCATCAGGCTGAAACTCTTGTTCTCAATAACTTTCATAGCAGCTTTTTTTGTCAGTTCCAGATATTCCGCGCTACGGGAGGTACTGTTCGGATTATCGCTGTATCCGGCATAAGTAAGGTATACGCGTGAGAGCATAGCGAAAGCACTGTACTTGTTTACGCGACCGGTTGCATAAGATGTTTCGGGTAAATACTTTGCTGCATATTCCAGGTCACGCATCACAAATTCAAACGCATCTGGTATTGAACTTGGAGCAACAATCGGATTATTTACCAGTTCATCAGAGTTTTCATTTAGAATGATATTGCCCCACAACATTGTTAGGTAATAGTAGGCTACACCCCGCATGAAGCGGGCTTCTGCAATATACTGTGGCTTAACACTTTCACTCATACTACCACCTTTGATACCGTTGATCACCTTATTTGCCTGTTGAATTACAATGTAAAAGGACTCCCAAGCTTGTACCAATGGGCTAGTCAATCCACTTTCATTTAAATCCGTGAATGGATAGATATAATCGGAATAAGGGGCACGGAGATTATAACCGCGTCCGTCTCCCATTCCATAATAAAATTTGTCGTTGAAGTGAAACCAGACTTTACTGTACAAAGGTGCAGTTGCAGCTTTGCAGTCTTCTTCGGTTAGGTAGAAATTATCTCCGGCAATGTTAGAGTTATCTGTTGAATCCAGGAAATCACTGCATCCTGTAAACAGCAGAGAAGCTATCAGCATAAGGGAGTATATATATTTATTTGTTTTCATATAATCAATTATTAAAAGATTAGAAAGTCAAATTCAATCCAAATGTGTAAATTCTCGGTGATGGATAACGATAATTATCAAACCCTGTTAGCAGAGCGTCTTGGTTTGCAGAACCTATTTCCGGATCCATACCTTTATATTTGGTGAATGTGTAAACATTCTGTAGGTTACAATATACTTTTAAGTTTTGTATTCCCAATGTCTGTATCCATTTATGTGGGAAAGTATATCCTAACGAAACAGACTGGATACGGAGGTATGATCCGTCTTCTACATATAGATTACTGAAACGGTAATTGGATTCATTAGTTTTGGTTGAACCTGCCATGCGACATGCATATTTGTCACCGGCAATAATCTGTACGTTGCGGTAGTCATCCGGTCCATTCGGGTTAATCAAACCGAGTTGTGCATAATCCAGCGCGCTCTTCAACAAATTGGTGTTGGCATGTGAATCTCCCAACTCCCGGCGTCCCCAGTTCACGACTTCATTACCGACAGATCCATTTAAATAAATACTCAGGTCGAATCCTTTATAAGAGAAGTTATTGCCGATACCGAAATTAAAGTCAGGCTCTGGGTTACCTATATAGCTACGATCTTCTTCATTAATTACACCATCTTTGTTAACATCTTCAAAAATGTAATCGCCAATCCATATGCTATTTTTGGCAATGCTCATGCCTTCGGGGAGAGCGACTGGAGTAACTTCACCATTCGCGTTTTTGTAGTAGAAATCAGTTGCTTTCTCAAAGCGCCCAATGACCTTATAGCCATAGAACTGACCTATGGGTTGCCCTACTGCCGTACGAGTCAGAATTGTAATTGTAGAACCTGTTTGATTTGTTTTGTCTATCAAGCTGGTAGGGGTATCCATCTCCTTTACTTTGTTGCGATTCATGGAGAAGACGAAATTGCTTTTCCATTGGAAACCTTTTTTGTCTATATTTACGGTATTCAAGGTCAACTCGATACCTTTATTTTCCAGTGAACCAATGTTCTTCCACGGAGCAGCGGTTGCGCCGGGACTGCTTGACGTTCCTACATAAGCGGGCAGAGGAACTTGGAGCAATAAGTCTTTTGTCTTTTTATAATAGATATCCGCGATGAGTTCTATTCTATTCTGGAATAGATTCAGGTCGATACCAAGATTGCTTGAATAAGTGGTTTCCCATTTCAGGTCAGGGTTAGGGGTATTCCCTGCGAGCAGGCCGGTTCCCCAAGTAGTAGGTACGGAAGAATAAATAGCTCGATAAGCATTATTCACAATATTTTGGTTACCTACAGCTCCCCAGCCTAAACGGAGCTTGAGGTTATTAATTACACTGTTATCCTTCAAAAATGATTCATTAGAAATTTTCCATGCTAGAGCTGCAGAAGGGAACCAGCCCCAGCGATTGTCTTTATAGAATTTGGAAGAACCATCCCGACGCAGGGTAAATGTTAATAAGTATTTATCATTATATGAATAGAACAAACGTCCGAAGTAGGAGAGGATAGAGCTTTCGCCACTGTTTCCGTTATTGGTAGCTTTGCTGGCATCACCCAATACTAGGTCGGTTGCGGCATTGGATAGATATCCTGTACGGGAGCCATACAGATACTCCCATTTACTTTTTTGCATTTCTTGCCCGATCATTGCATTAATATTGTGTATGCCGAAAGTGCGATTATAGTTTACTATATTCCTCCAACTCCAATACTTATTATATGTTTTGGAAAAAGTGCCCGTACGTGTTTCATTAACTATAGCGCCAAATTCGTATGAAGGATCGAATTTATAAGTATTGGTAATGCCATAATCAAACGAAAGTTCCGTCTTGAATGTGAGTCCTTTTGTGAGAGTAGCTTCTGCATAGGTGTTGGCACGGATATTCATCTTTTCGTTACGATTATCATTGATCATAGCCAAACCTACAGGATTAGTCTGTGTCCATTCATCCGTATCAGGACCGTCGTAAGTACCGTCGGCATTCCGCACAGCCACATTTGGGCTCTGCATTAAGGCGGTTCTGATAAGCGATTCATCTGAAATTGTTAACTTCTGTTTTGATTCACTGAATGCAAAGTTGATACCCATTTTCAGATAGCTTTTCACTTGGGAATCGAAGTTGCCGCGTAGATTTAGCCTACGGAAGCCGGAACCTATCGCAATACCATCTTGTTGTAAATATCCTGCTCCCAAAGCATAGTTGTTTTTGTCGTTGCCACCTGTTGCTGAGAGGTTATGGCTGGTCATGAACGCTTTGGAAAACATCTCATCCTGCCAGTCAGTGCCTTCTCCCAACAAGTCGGGACGTACAAAATTATTGTCTTTATTCACTATTCCCCAGTCTTGATCTGCATAATCTTTGCCAGAACGTACGTTTCTGTGTTCTGCATATTCTCGTAGGTTTAACATATCCAGCTTTTTAGGCATTTCTTGCCATCCAGCATAGCCATCATATGTGATCGTTGCTGTTCCGGATTCACCTCGTTTAGTCGTAATCATTATCACACCATTGGCTGCACGTGCTCCATAAATAGCTGTGGCAGAAGCATCTTTTAAAACATCCATAGATACGATATCCGAAGGATTGATAGATGCCAGGGCATTATCAGTACCTGAACCGGTAGAGTTGTCTATAATAACACCGTCGATGACAAAGATAGGTTCGTTGGAAGCATTGAGCGAATTAATACCGCGGATACGGATAGAAGAACTACCGCCAGGCATACCTGTATTGGCTTGTACCTGTACACCGGCGGCTCTGCCTTGTAGTATTTGATCCACAGAGGTAATTACTGATTTTTTTATTGCATCACTATTTACTGATACTACGGAACCTGTTAAATCCGAACGCTTCATTTGCCCGTAGCCGACAACAACTACTTCATCTAACATTTCAGTATCTTCCTTTAGCGTAACGTTGAACTGAATTTTTCCGCCTACCGGAACTTCCTGTGTCTTGTAACCTACAAATGATATGGCAATTGTGGCGTTAGCAGGTACATTCAGGGAAAAATTGCCGTTAATGTCTGTAATAATGCCGTTGCTGGTTCCTTTCTGCATAACGCTTGCACCGATGATTGGCTCTCCCATGATATCTTTCACCACTCCTTTCACTGTAATGCTTTGTGAAAACGCCCATAGAGGTATTAGGCATAAAAAGAATAGAAGCCCTATAGGCTTAAAATAATAAATTGTGCATTTCATAATAAAATTAATTTAATGGAATAACAATAATATTCTCTTTTAACAAAGATATAAAAGCGTGCTTTTCTCTTTTCTGTTTCATATTATTAAATTAAATGGTTAAATATCACTTTTAAGTGAAAACAAAAATATATGATTTTTTTTTAAACTCGTTTGGAAAATGTTATCTATGTTACATTGAAATGTAACATGACTTTTCCGTATGTTACAAAATGTTTTGCAGGCGTTTCAAATATATATTCTATCATGATTTTATCGGTTTATTAGCATGATAATCACTCTTTCATCATGTCGGACCTTTCTCTTTTTTATTATCTTTGTACTACTTACTTATGATACCATGAAAACATTCTTACGGAGAGTCTTCTTTATTTTAGTCGGTTGGTGTTGCTTGGCACAGGTCGACGCACAAACCAGTAAATTCTATTCTACCAATAACGAATTATCCAGTAGCTTAATCAACCAGATTCTTCAGGATAAACGGGGATTTATCTGGATAGCGACCGAGTATGGACTCGGAAGATTTGACGGATTACGCTTTTTAAATTACAAGCATGTGGCAGGGGATTCCACTTCCCTGAAGAATAATTATGTACGTACGCTTTTTGAGGATAGCCGGCAGAATTTATTGGTTGGTTGTATTAACGGGCTGATGAGATATGACCGGGAGACAGATTCATTTCGGGAGATACCGATGATACGTGAGGGTAAGCAGGTGTTTCCTCATATTACCAAAATACATGAATTGCATAATGGTGAAATATGGATAGTGACATCCGGTCAGGGGGTATTTAAGTTAGGGCGTGATCTGAAGAAAGCAATGTCCGTGGAGGTTATCATGAAACAGGTAAATTATAATTTTTACTATAGCATTTGTGAAGATTCCCACCATAACATCTGGATTGGTACGGAAGGATACGGGCTATTGTGTTACTATCCATCGACGCAAAAGGTTAGCGTTTTTAAGAATTCTACACTGAATGATAATAATATCTCTTCCCTGATAGAAGATAGGTATGGCAATCTTTTCATTGGTACGCAAAAGCAAGGCTTGTTTCGGTATGACCGAGGAAAGAAACGTTTTGTTTCCATTCCTTATTCGGGAAGTGGGGCTCTATCAATCTATTGTATGGCATTGGCTGATGACCGCCTTTTAATTGGTACTGACGGACAGGGGTTGAAGACTTTTAACCGGATGACCGGAAAGGTAGAAGACTATACGATTAATTCCGCCCCATTGGACTTATCGGAGGGGAAAATTCATTCCATTCTGGAAGACCGGGATAAAAACTTGTGGCTGGCATTATTCCAGAGAGGAGTCGTTTTGATTCCAAAACAAGAAAATCCATTTGAATATTATGGGGCGCGGTCCATTCATTATAATCCTATCGGTCGGGGGGCTGTTATGTCTATTTATCAAGATCGTAACCGTCATTTATGGGTTGGCATGGATAATGAAGGAGTATTTGAACTGGATGTAAACGGAAAGAAAATACGCCATTACAAGCCTGATGACAGTGCCCGTTCAATTGCCAATACTATTATGTGCACGTATGAAGATACAGAGGGAAACTTTTGGATGGGTTCCTATACACCGCAGGGTTTGGCAAAGTTAAACCGGGAAACAGGAGAATGTGAGTATCCGTTGCCTATTGATAATAAAAAGATATATGCTATTACGGAAGACCGGCATAAGAATCTCTATATCGGAACTTTCGGCTCAGGTTTTTACCGATATAACCTGATTACTAAAAAGCTGGAGCATTACGAGTCTTCCAAAAAGGAGACTGGTAATCTGACCCGGAATGAATTGGCTAATGACTGGATAAACTATATTCTATGTGACAGTGAGGGACTTATATGGTTAGGGCATTATAAGGGTATCAGTTGTTTCAATCCGGTTAACGGCAGTTTTATCAATTACAAGCATGTCAATGCATTAATTGAAGACCAAGTGGGATATGCATTGATGGAGGACCATGCCGGGAATATTTGGGCGGGTACTACGGACGGGCTTTATCGCTTTAATAAGAAAACGCAAGAAATGAGAAGTTTTACTATGGCGGATGGATTACCCAATAATGTGATATGCGGACTTTGTGAAGATAATAAACGGAATATATGGATTAGTACTTACATGGGGATATGTAAATATGATGTAACAAACAATCGTTTTATTAATTATTATGCAGGTGATGGTTTGCAAGGGAATGAATTTACGCATGGTGCTTATTATGAGGATAAGGCAGGTAAAATATATTTTGGTGGCATTAACGGTATCACCAGCTTTAATTCGAATACTATTGGAAGTAATTTGAAAAGCACCGAGGTTTGGATTACAGACTTCCTGATATTCAATCAATCGGTTCATAAAGGTATTCGTTCGGGCGGGAAACCTGTCATATATACTTCTGTGTTGGATGCGAACTTATTTCAGCTGTCTTACCGGGATAATACATTTAGTATTGTATTCTCCACATTGCAGTATAACAACCCGGAGCAAATTTCTTATCAATACAAAGTAGAGGAGTTGAGCAGTCAATGGCTCAGTACTGAACCCGGAGTAAACAAAGTGACTTATAATAACCTTCCCCCGGGCAGATATACTTTTCAGGTACGGGCACTGAATCATGGCAATTATTCTGATGTACGCACTATAAAAATCTTGATTACTCCTCCCTGGTACCAAATGTGGTGGGCGTATTGTATCTATGTGCTTTTGTCCGCTTTGCTTCTATTGGGTATTGTGAATTATATTTTATCCCGTATGCGACATCGCCGTGAAATTATGAAGCGGGAGCATGCAGAGCAACTGAATGAAGCTAAGTTGCAATTCTTTATTAATATCTCGCATGAGATACGTACCCCGATGACACTTATTATTAATCCGTTGGAAAAGTTATTGGCAGATAAGAAGGATGATAACCTGCACAAAACATATCTGATGATTTATCGTAACGCCCAGCGCATTCTCCGTCTGATTAACCAATTAATGGATATCCGTAAGCTGGATAAGGGGCAGATGCACATGAAATTTAGGGAGACGGACATGGTGGGATTCATAGATGATATTATGCTGACTTTTGATTATTTGGCCAGGAAAAAGAATATCCGGTTTACTTTTGAACATGCAATGTCCCAACTGAAAGTTTGGGTGGACTTGAACAATTTTGATAAAATTTTGATGAACATTTTTTCCAATGCTTTCAAATATACTCCGGAACAGGGTGAAATCAAAGTCTTGCTTTCTATCGGACAAGATGCCATGCGTAAAGATGCTTTGAAAGAATATTTTGAGATTACGGTGACTGACAGTGGCATTGGCATTGACAGGGATGAGATAGAACAAATATTTGAGCGTTTCTACCAGATAAATAATGATGTAACGAAATCCAATTTTGGTACAGGTATTGGCTTACATCTTTCCCGTTCATTAGTAGAACTGCATCATGGCATTATTTGGGCGGAAAATCGCGAAGATGCTGCGGGGAGCCGGTTTATCATACGTATTCCATTGGGGGCTATACATCTCCGTGCCGACGAATTGGAAGATATAGAGGTAAATGTTGAGTCCCATGTCGCTTTGGCAAGTCCGGAAAGGCGTGAACTTGAGGAAGAGTTCGTAGAAGAAGAGGCGGATGAACATAAAAAAGGAGGAATTAAATCCAAGACCCGGATGCGCTTGCTGATTGTGGAAGATGAAGAAGAGATACAAACTTACCTGAAAGAAGAATTGCAAAGTGAATATCGGATTATGACTTGCAAAAACGGGAAAGAGGCTTATTCCATTATCTTAACTGATACACCGGATCTGGTCATCAGTGATATTATGATGCCTGAAATGGATGGAATGACTTTATGCCGTAAGGTAAAGCAGAATGCAAATGTTAACCATGTACCGGTAATATTATTAACCGCGAGGTCTACTCAAGAGGATAAAGTGGAAGGATTGGAGATCGGGGCGGACGCCTATATGGTTAAGCCTTTTAATACGGAGTTGCTGAAGAGCACGGTTGCCAATTTGATCTCCAATCGTAAATTGTTGCGTAATAAATTTAGTGGCGCTCAGCAGCAAGAGGATAAATTACAAAAAATTTCCATGAGGTCTTCTGATGAAATTCTAATGGGTAGAATCATGAAGGTTATTAACGAGAACTTATCCAACCCGGATCTGAGTGTAGAGATGTTGGCTTCTAATGTGGGATTGAGTCGTGTACATGTTCACCGGAAATTGAAGGAACTCACTAACCTGTCCACACGGGAATTTATCCGGAATATCCGCTTGCAGCAGGCTGCTACTCTATTAAAAGAAAAAAAACTAACGGTCTCTGAAGTCGCTTATGCAACAGGCTATACTAATCTGTCCCATTTTTCCACATCATTTAAGGAAGTTTATGGAGTATCTCCCAAGGAATATATGGAGGAGCATTTAAAGTGATTGTGCATATTAATATATGTTTCTTAAAATAAAAACCATGCCAACTAATTTGGAACATTTACTGAATATCCCTGCTCCTTTGATGAGTTTCCGATATTGAATTCATGACTTTAAGAACGTTACTTTTGATGTTTATGGGCTTATTTAAAACATAGGTGGGTAGAAAGCGTTGATAATGTGTTCCACTTTAAAATTTCCCGGTTCCCCTACAACTGTTATGATATCGAAACGGACAGGAATATCAATGCTGAAATGCTTGATATAGGCATCAGCTGCGATAACTATGCGCCGTATCTTTTGCCAATTGACAGCTTCCTGAGGCTCAATATAGTTTGTATTGCTTCGGGTTTTGACTTCTACAATGATCAGCTCTTTGTTTTGAGAGGCAACAATATCCAGTTCGAGATGATTTTTCCGCCAGTTGCGATCGCGAATGGCATATCCTTCTTTTTCCAAATACGCCACTGCGGTATCTTCTCCGAATTTTCCTAATTTGTTGTGTGCTGCCATGATCAATCTTTGCTTTATTAGAGCTTTTTTATGCGCAAAGATAAATCATTTACTTTATCTTGTGAATTGGAAAGAAGCCGATTTAAACTAAAAAAAATAAGTAGTTTTTAATTAGAGGTGTATGAATCGTAGAGATGTCCACTTTTTAATATCTGAGGTTCTTTCTCCAGTAATACATCGTAGGACTGGTTTCATTGAATCCCATACTCTTGTATAAGTGTTGGGCTGCGTAGTTATCTTCTCTCACTTCTAGAGTAATCCTACTGCAATTGCGTTCTTGTGCAATGGCTGTAATCGTTTTCATCAATATTTTTCCAATGCCTTGATTTCTATGGTCTTTTAAGACTATCACATCATGGATATTAATCATTGGGCTGACAGTAAAGGTGGATATGTTTTCAAAAGCAATTAACATGCCGCAATAAGAAGTGTGCTCCGATTTAGCCAATAAAACAATAGATTTAGGGTGTTCATTCAGTGCATTGATTAAATGAAGCGTTTGTAATGGTGATAACGTTTCTCCGCCTCCCATATCGTCTTCAATGTAAGCATTCATTAATCTGCTTACGGCTTCTAAATCATTGGCATTCGAATAATTACAGAGATGAATGGTGATGTTAGGATTTGTCATTGGATAATTGTTTGTAATTTTGAGGATTTAATTCATACTTTTCTATACGGAGCCCCATAATTCTTTCAGTAATTCCAAGCTCTGATGCAGCTTTGGCTATATTACCTTTTGCGACAATAAGGGCGTCTACGATCATCTGCTTTTCTACTTTCTCCAACACATTACTCAAAGTGCCTTTATTGACGGTACCTGATGAAAAACCAGTTTGTAGCGTAGGTGGCAGATTGTAAGAATGAATGACATTGTCAGTACTGAGAATCATCGCCCTTTCAATCACATTTTCCAGTTCTCTGATGTTGCCTGGCCATGAATATAACATCAACATGTCTAATGCTCCGCCGGTGATGCGTTTTATTTTCATTTTATTTTTTATATTGAGTTTATTGATAAAATGATCTATCAGTATGGGGATATCCGATCTTCGTTCTCTTAGTGGAGGGACATAGATAGGGAAAACATTTATTCGATAGTAAAAATCTTCTCTAAATAACTCTTTTTCAATCATTTCTTCCAAATTTCTATTCGTTGCAGTAATGATTCGCACGTCAATATCAATTGTCTTATTTCCTCCGACACGTTCAATTTGCCGCTGTTGTATTACCCTTAATAATTTTACTTGTACGGATAAGGGAATATCTCCTACTTCATCTAAGAAAATAGTACCGCCATCTGCCATTTCAAAGCGTCCCATGCGAGTATTGCTGGCTCCAGTAAAAGAACCTTTTTCGTGACCGAAAAGTTCACTTTCTATAAGGTTTTCAGATAAAGCGGAACAAATGACTTTTATAAACGGCTTTTGTACGCGGGGACTGGCATTATGTATTGCTTCTGCAATGAGTTCTTTTCCTACTCCACTTTCTCCACGTATCATAACTGTACTGTTTGTAACGGCAACTTTATCAATCATATCATATAAATTATTCATTGACGAAGAGTTTCCTATGATGTTTTCAGGTTTATATGATCTACCTCCTTTAAGACGTATATTTTCTTTTCTTAGTTCTTCTAATTCCTCGATTTGTTTACGTCTGATTGATATATTTCGACCGATTAACATGCCTACAATATTGAGGAACTTGATTTCCGGAGAGAAATCTGTCGCCCCCGAATGTGCCTTGTGTATACTGAGTGTTCCTCTGATTTCGTTTTTTACAATGATAGGGACGCATAAAAATGCCATCTTCGAGTATTTTGATGGTTCTATGCCTATCTTATTAAGAAACTTGTTACTTTTTGAAATGTCTGGAATGATTATAGGCTTTTCGGTACGGACAACTTCGCCAATGGTGCCTTCACCTATCTTGTAGAATCCCTTCTTTTTCTCTTCTACCGTTAGACCATATGCTGCGCTGATCATTATTATATCAAGGTTATGATCAACAATTGTAAAGATGCTATATTGGGCATTCAGATATTCGCAAAGTTGCTCTAATATTGCCTCTAAGTCTTTGTTTATATCAATACTGTGAGCAATATTACTACTTATATTTACTAAGAATGCCAAATCAGTCTCAGCATAACAATCTCTTTTATACTTTTCACAAAACATAATTAATCATTAATGTTTATGATACTATGATACAAAGATAAAAAGATAATGTGTATTCTGATAAAAAGAAAGGTTAACTGTATAAATGAACTACATATTATTTTTATTTTCCTATTTATTCTTTCCTATTGTACTTCGTATGTGAAATATTTATTTCAAATTGCAATAGCATTCCATGATCTCTGAGAGCGATATGTTACGTTTGTGTTTTTGTGAGAAATGATAAATTTCTTCTTTTAATATAGCGAGTGTCCGGGCATCATAAGAAATGTGTTGGGTAGTAAGGAGATTCTGTAATGCTCCTGTTCCGGAATGCTTTCCAAACAGGTTACGATAACTTTCACGTCCTACCAATTTCCCGTCGAATGCCTGAAAAGCTATAGGATTGCTTAAAGTACCCTTGGCGTGTATTCCGGACTCATGGCTGAAAACCATTTCTCCGCAAATCGCTTTGCCTTGCGGTATCGGGCGATTGGATATTTTAGAAACGAAGGTACATAAATCGAATAGTAAAGAAGTGTCATATTTTTTGTATGTGGAATTTAAAGAAAACATCATCAAAACTTCTTCCAGAGCTGCATTACCGGCCCTTTCCCCTAATCCGTTGACCGTGACACTGAGGCTCTTTGCCCCTGCTTGCCATGCTGTGATTGCATTTGCTGTCGCCATTCCCAAATCATTATGCGCATGAAAATCAATATCTAAGTCGGGGTAAATTGTATTTAATTCATTTATCAATTGTGCAGTTTTGATTGGAGTTAATATCCCTACGGTATCTGCCAGTCTGATCCGATCAGCATTGCAGCGGATACCCATAGAGATAAATTGCAATATTCTTTCTGCTTCGCATCTCGAAACATCCTGGGCACCTATACTGATATGATTGAAAAAACGTCTTGCATGATTTATCATTGCAGGGACACTTCTTTCCACCCATTGCCAGTCTTTTCCCATAGTGGTAAGCTGAATGGAGGATATGGGAAATGCAATATGTATGCTATCAGCTTCGGTAGCGGCAGCAGATTCGATATCTTTGATTAAGGCCCTGCTCCATACCAGAATGCGTGATTTCAGAGGTAGCCGGGCTATTTGACGTATTGTTTCCGTTACTTCTTCATTCATCGCCGGTGTACCTGCTTCTATTTCATCAATGCCAATATCGTTAAGCATAGATGCCAGCTTGATTTTCTCTTTTCTGGAAAAGGCTACGCCTGGAGCTTGCTCTCCGTCCCTTAACGTAGTATCAATAATCCATATTTTATTATTATCTTTAGTCATAAATAATTAAATTATACACATCCTTTTTGGTTGCCTTTACAGGATTCTCCGCATACAGTGTGTTCTTTCTTATAAAGAGAAAGCAAAGATGTATCATGGTATACTGCATCAAGTCCTACATCAATCAATCCATTCATCTGAATAACTTTGATTCCACTTTTTTGGAGAATGCGCATAGGGGTGAATCCAATTCCCGATACGAGAATGGCTTGACAATCATGTAAGGTGTTTTGGGCCAAAGCCTCCCATCTTCTCATTCCTCCTCCTTCCGGAGGGGTATTACGAATATCAACCAAGTGATAGCCATTATGGCTTTGTTCAAAAACGTAGACTTTGGAGGCTTCACCTAAATGGAGGTTTACCAATGATCCTTCGTTTGTTGCTACGGCCACCCTTGTCCGTTCGGAGTCTTTACTCATAACAGTGAATGAATATTGTCCTATTGCATTCATCGCTTTTAAATTGTCGTGACCTAATAATCCGGCTGCATCCGCTCTGCATCGGGCACAGTGAGCCATTGGCTTGATATATTTGGTGATTTTTTCCTTTATTTGTTTCATCATTTTTTTTGAAGGTTCTTCCAGTAACCCGAATGCTGTGTCTTTCGTGGGATACATTGGAATGCAGTTCATTGTATCGGCACCCAGGGAAGCTACTTTTTTGGCAATCTCCTCTACTTCTATGTCATTGATACCCGGGCAAATCACCGTATTTATTTTTACGATGATTCCTTTGTCCTTTAGTTGTTGTATGCACTTTAATTGTTGCTCTAACAAAATGCGCCCTCCTTCTTCTCCATAATAGATTTTTTTGTCATAGCATACCCAGCGATAGATTTTGCCTAATGTTGAAATGTTCAAAGAGTTGAGAGTGATAGTAACATGAGAAACTCCGATCTCTGCTATTTCATCAATGTATGGCGCTAAATTCAATCCATTTGTTGACAAGCAAAAAATCATGTCCGGAAATTCTTGCTTGACTATTTTCATTGTACTAATAGTCTCTATCGGATTTGCAAACGGGTCGCCCGGACCGGCTATTCCGATAACACTCATATTCGGAATTTCTTCATTCAATTTCTTTAAATAATGTACGGCCTGTATAGGAGAGAGTATGGCGCTTGTTACTCCCGGGCGGCTCTCATTGCAGCAGTCATATTTGCGGTTACAATAATTACACTGTATGTTGCATTTTGGAGCTACCGGCAAATGGACTCTTGCATATTTATGTTTTGCTTCCACATTGAAGCACGGGTGTTTACTAAAATCTTTCATCTTGATATCGTTTTTACGTCTTTTTTTCATAAGAATAAAATCGACATGCAGGAAGAGATAAGACAATGAATTCAGGATAGACAATTTATGTTCCTCACGGATAATGCTTTTCCATCTTTTTCTCTAGTTACAATCTTGTAATCCTGCATGCCGGTTAGTTAAAAACATATTTGTAAAATTGAGGGTCTGAATTTATCTTTTTAGTCTGTGAATTAAAGTCAAAGTCTGTGCCAAAGTAAGTGATGACTTCTTCTGTATAACGTAAATAGCAGATAATCAGTGTGAAATAATTCTTCCCGTTCAATGCTTTATATCTCATGGCACCAGTGGATGTTTCGTGAATGTAGGATTTCCATGCGGTTTTCTACATAAACGTTGGATTTACCAATCTTTGATTCTTATATCTCTTGTCTTTATTGTAATATAATGTCAGCTCGATGAATTCTTTTAAAATAGAGAAAGCTTCACTTTTTATACTACTTGTATCAGGCCCTCTTGTACCGATGCCCGGTCTTTCGTCTGTTTTTCCCTATCTCTCTCTTTTTTTCTTCTTTCAATAAAGTTAGTCAACCTAAAACTAGAAGAAGTTATTAACAAGTCAACAATTATCAGGGAAGTACATTAGTATACTTTTGCCCTATAGTTTTTTCCTGTTTTGTCTTAATATCGAATTAGAGCTTACTATTGTGAATAAATAAGCTATCAATTATAAATAAAAAGATTTATTATAGTAAACAAAGATGTCTACAATTGTAAGCTTATAACAAATCAAAGAACTCAATGGAAGAAAACATAAGGCTTAACAGAAGAAACATAAGGGCTTGATGCATTACACATCAGCTCTGAACCTCAATATCAGCTTTGAACCTCATTGATGCATATGCTTTAAAGTCTAAAATGATGGCAAAATCGCCCGATTTGTGCAAAGTCTTCCGTTATTATCAATATCTTGAAGTTGAATGTATCACATGGGAATAGCTGAAAAAAACTATGAGAGTAAGTGCTTACCATCATAGTTTCTCTCATGGTTACTCTCATGTTTATATTGCCTATTAATAAAGGAATATACGATATATATGAGAGTATGATGGTAAAATTGATAAAAAAAATAATTGATATTGTTTTTGTTAAATCACGGCATAGAGATGAGCGGCATAACAGGAGCACGGTAATATTGGTATCTCTGGGGTTATCAGCTGAATTTAGAGAATCTCTTTCAATTTATTGCTTTTATCGCTCATTGTCAATAATTAAATGAATATATTTCATCGGACTCACGTTAATATATATTTGTTGGAATGTCGGCCTTTTATTAAGGTATAAGAGTATATCGGACCGATGATTTAAGATATGATATGAAATCCTACGTAAATGTAATATTTGGTGTTATGAGGCACGTAATTGTATGATATTTCTGTTTGTATCAATAAGCCTCTCTTTTCTTTTTGTGCTTTTAAGTTATTGGTATATAGTTGTTTATATGTATTATAATCTTGGATTTTGCTTTGTGGCATGTTTCTTGATTTATAATATTCGTATTGACGGAACTGGCGTTGAATACCAAATTGTGAATAAGAATGCAGTTGGATTCAAAAACACCGATTTTATATGGAAATGCAGTATTTATTATATAGTTGTAATTTTTAATAAAGGTATTAGTTATGAAAAAGATTGCTTTTTATGGAAAGGGTGGAATAGGAAAGTCTACCACTCAACAAAACACAGCAGCAGCTATGGCTTACTTTCACAATCAAAAAGTTTTCATTCATGGTTGCGATCCTAAGGCCGACTCTACCCGTATGATTCTAGGTGGAATGAATCAGAAAACAATTATGGATACTTTACGCGATGATGGTGCTGAATTGGTCACTGCCGATAAAGTTATCAGCGTTGGGTTTGGTGGAATAAGATGCTGTGAATCGGGTGGACCTGAACCGGGAGTAGGTTGTGCCGGACGGGGGGTAATCACTGCTATTGATTTGATGGAAAACCAAGGGGCATATACCGATGACTTGAACTATGTGTTTTATGACGTATTGGGCGATGTTGTTTGCGGTGGTTTTGCCATGCCGATCCGTGATGGTAAAGCACAAGAGGTTTACATCGTATGCTCGGGTGAGATGATGGCTGTTTATGCAGCGAATAACATTTGCAAAGGTCTTGTAAAGTATGCCAAACAGAGCGGAGTACGTTTGGGAGGACTTGTCTGCAATAGTCGTAAGGTGGATAGAGAAGCGGAATTCATAGAAGAATTTGCTGCTGCAATCGGAACCCGGATGATTCATTTTGTTCCGCGTGACAATATTGTTCAGAAGGCGGAATTCAATAAAAAGACCGTAATTGAATATGATCCCGAATCAAACCAGGCAAAAGAATATAGTGAATTGGCCCGTAAGATTATTGATAACCAGGTGTACGTGATACCAAAACCACTTACAGTGAATGAACTTGAATCTATGGTAGTGAAATATGGTATTGCCGAGTAGCCTGTCTTTAGTCAATCCTCAAATATTAATTTAAAATAGATGTTATATGAAAATGATCAGAGCGATAGTGCGTCCGGAAACTGTTGATAGTGTGACAGAAGGATTGGCCAGTGCGGGATTCTATTCTTTAACAAAAATGCCTGTTTTCGGAAGAGGAAAGCAGAAGGGCTTAACGGTTGGTAATTTTCATTATGATGAACTTCCGAAAATCCTATTAATCATTGTAATTGAGGATAAATCGGTTGAAGAGGTTCTGAAAATAATTCAATATAAAGCTTATACGGGAAATGAAGGGGATGGAAAGGTTTTTATCTCCCCGGTAGAGCAAGTGCGTACCATTCGTACGGGTTCTAGTGAGTTATAACAAAATAACAGAGATTGCAGATGAAAGAAATAATAGCACTGATTCGCCCCAGTCAAATGAATGCGACCAAAAAAAGTCTGGATGAGTTGAATGTTCCTTCAATGACGGCTCTTCCCGTATTCGGGAGAGGTCATCAAAAGGGAATGAACCCTATACTCAATCGCTTGGATGTAGGTAAAGATGTTATTGCCAAGGGAAGTATAGCCGGCATGTCGTTTGTACCCAAACGTATGTTGATAATCGTGGCAAGAGACGAAGTTGTAGAGTCAATAGTAAATGCGATTATTAAAGCCAACCGTACGGGTTATATCGGCGACGGGAAAATATTTATTTGTCCTACAGATGATGCACTGAGAATACGTACACAGGAAAGGGGTGATTCTGCTTTATAAAAATAGATTATATGCCATATCATCAATTTAAATGCAGTGAATGTATACCGGAACGGTTGCATCATGCGGTAGATAAAGAACAGGGAGAACAATTGACGGATGCTCTCCCATTGGGTTACCTGAATACGATTCCCGGAACCATATCGGAAAGGGGATGTGCTTATTGTGGTGCAAAACATGTTATTGGTACACCCATGAAGGATGTGATACACTTGAGCCATGGCCCTGTTGGATGTACTTATGATACTTGGCAGACCAAACGCTATATTAGTGATGATGGAAATTTTCAGTTGAAGTATACTTTTGCTTCCGATATGAAAGAATCGAATATCGTGTTTGGTGCTGAAAAGATGCTGAAAAAGAATATTGTGGAGGCTTTCAAAGCTTTCCCCGATATCAATAGAATGACTGTCTATCAAACTTGCGCTTCGGCATTGATTGGTGATGATCTCAATGCCATTGCAGATGAAGTGATGGAAGAGATGCCGGGAAAGAAAGTCTTTGTTGTAAACTCTCCCGGATTTGCCGGGCCTAGTCAGTCGGGAGGCCATCATAAAATAAATCTGGCTTGGTTATCGCAAATGGTAGGTACCGGCGAGCCGGAGATCTACAGCAAGTATGTCATCAATTACGTGGGTGAGTATAATATACAAGGTGATCAGGAGATCATGAAAGATTATTTTCATCGGATGGGTATTCAAATTCTTTCCACATTTACGGGAAATAGCCGTTTTGATGACTTGAGGTGCATGCATAGGGCTCAACTGAATGTATTGGAGTGTGCCCGTTCGGCTGAATATATTTGTGACGAATTGCGTGTTCGTTATGGAATTCCCCGTATGGACATTGATGGTTTTGGGTTTGAGGCTATATCGGATTCTTTGATGAAGATAGGCTACTTCTTTGGAATAGAAGATAAAGCCCGTCAAATAATAGAGGAAGAAACTGCTCGTTGGAAACCGGAATTGGATTGGTATGCCGCACGGTTAAAGGGAGTGAAAATGTGTCTTTGGCCGGGGGGATCAAAATTGTGGCATTGGGCGCACATGATTCACAAAGAGATTGGCATTGATGTGGTTTCTGTATATACAAAGTTCGGGCATCAGGGTGATATGGAAAAAGGTATTTCACGTTGTGAGCCGGGTGCGTTGGCTATTGATGATCCTAATGAGCTGGAAGCCTTAGAGGCCATGTACGAGTTAAAACCGGATTTGATTATGACCGGTAAGAGACCGGGAGAAGTCGCAAAGAAAATCAGGGTACCCTATCTCAATGTGCACGGTTATCATAATGGGCCGTACAAAGGCTTTGAAGGTTGGGTACGGTTGGCAAGAGATATTTATAATTGTGTTTATTCGCCTATTCATAAATTGTCCTTTATAGACATTAGTAAAGATGAATTATCTGTCGATAAGGGATTTGAAACTCCGCAACTACTCTCTGATGTAAACTTGGACGATGAAATCAAAAACTCTACGGTGTTGAAGAGATGTACCAGTAAGTATGATCCGATACCCGGTCTTCGTAAAAAAGCGAAAGAAAATAAATATTTATTTCCCGATCCCAATACCGGTGAATTGCGACAGGTCCCTTACGAAAAATTATATAAGAATAAAGTTGTTGATGTCGAATAAAATTTAAAAAAAGGATTGGTTATGGATAAAATAATTGCCGAAGAAAAAATGGGTCAATTAGAATGGTATATTTCCAAACACTGCCTTTGGCAATATAATTCGCGTGGGTGGGATAGGGAAATTCAGAATGAGAGGATTCTTACAAAAACACGACAATTGCTTTGTGGCGAGAATGCGCGTGATGATGATAGTTATGCCGATAGATATTATTGGAGTGAAGCAATTACCTTGAAAGAAGCTTTTCTACGCTATTTCCCTTGGTTGGAAGAGATCAGTAAGGAGGACATCGGGCAGATAATGCTATTGCTGAAAGAAAAAATGGATTATACTATGATTAAAGGCTCTTTAAATAAGGAACTTATTAAAGATCAGTATTAGTCTATCCTTGTGTGAATAGTGGGAGTATCATATCATTGAAAGGGTAGACTGTTTCCGCGAACCGATATTTTCGTTAGATGTATTTATAAAAAAAGTAAAAGATGAGTTGTGACATAAAACCTAAAGATAGAGTAGGAGTAATCAATCCTATATTTACTTGTCAGCCTGCGGGTGCACAATTTGCCAGCATAGGCATTAAAGATTGTATTGGCCTTGTTCACGGAGGACAGGGCTGTGTGATGTTTGTCCGTCTAATTTTCTCCCAGCATTTCAAGGAGAGTTTTGAACTCGCTTCTTCTTCTTTGCATGAAGATGCAGCTGTATTTGGAGCTTTAAATCGTGTGGAACAGGGAGTGGATGTCATGTTGATGAGGTATCCGCACCTAAAAGTAATACCTATCATTACTACTTGTTCGACGGAGGTTATAGGTGATGACATTGATGGCGTGGTTTTGAAACTGAACAAAGGCTTGCTGAAAGAAAAATATCCCGGGCGGGAAGTCTATTTAATTCCGATTCATACTCCAAGTTTTGTGGGAAGCATGATAACCGGTTATGACATTGCCGTGAGAGATTTCGTCTCATATTTCGCTAAGAAGGAGAATCAGTCTAATGGCAAAATAAATTTAATCACAGGTTGGGTTGATCCGGGAGATGTTACGGAGTTGAAGTCACTTCTGTCGGAGATGGGAGTGGCTGCCACGGTTCTTTTTGAGATAGAAACGTTTGATTCCCCCGTAATGCCTGATGGCAATCATGTGTCGCATGGAGAAACTACTGTGGAAGATCTTCGTAGCACAGCTAATGCCATTGGGACTATAGCATTGAATAGGTATGAAGGAGGAAAAGCCGCCGAGTATCTGGAGCGTGAATTTGATGTCCCGGCAATAATAGGCCCGACTCCTATTGGAATCCGCAATACGGATACATTTTTGCAGAATGTAAAGAAGATGACCGGTAAGCCTATTCCTGAGTCATTGGTTAAGAAAAGGGGGATAGCTATTGATGCTATTGCCGATGTTTCACACATGTTTCTTGCAAATAAGAAGGTAGCGATATATGGTAGTCCTGATTTAGTAATCGGACTTGCAGAGTTTTGCCTTGATTTAGAAATGGAACCGGTTTTGTTGCTGCTTGGTGATGACAATAAAAGCTATATCAACGATCCGCGCATCAAGGCGATGAAAGCCGCCGTTGATTTTGATATGGAAATAGTCACTAATGCCGATTTCTGGGAATTGGAAGATCGGATTAAGAACAAAGGCTTGGAGCTTGACCTTATCTTGGGACACTCTAAAGGCAGATACATTGCTATTGACTATAATATTCCTATGGTGCGTGTCGGCTTTCCCGTATATGACCGGGCTGGTAAATTCCGCCATCCGGTTGTTGGTTATGCCGGTGCTATCTGCCTTGCAGAACAAATGGCAAATGCCCTTTTTACCGATATGGAATATAAGCACAATAAAGAATGGGTGTTGAATGTATGGTAATCTAAACTTAAAAATCTAGCAAATGGGAAATCTGGAGTATGATTACGAAATCAAGTCTTTATTTGAAGATGATTATAAAGACGCACAGGCTTACCAAAAAAGGGCTTTGCAATTTTGGAGCCTGGGACAGGGATATAGTCTTGTTTTTAATGTGGCTTCGGTGGCACTTGAAAGGTATTTAGTAGCCCTGTGTGAACTTTATGGGGTAGAACCGATGAATCACAATTTTATCACTTTAATGATGACGGTGGAAAAGCTTGTAAAGGTTCCGAAAAAAATGAGTCTGGACGTCAAGTCATTGGATAAGATATTCGGCATCTGCTTTTTAGACAATTACTTTCATGGTAAACCGCAGCTTGCTGATGCCGTCAGGGTTCTACATTTGTGTGATGAAGTGAAGCGGTTATTTAATCCTGCGAAAATAGCCTTTAACAGGCAGAATCTAATCCGTGCTCATGTTGAAACGGCCTCTTAATTGCTTGTTCACAAAGAAACTATAACAAATATATGATGGAAAACAAGACACATCCGCATGGAATAATGCGGCGCAAAGAAAGGGAGATTAATGACGAAAATGAAATAGCTGAAATCCTGCATAGTGGAAAAGTAATGCATCTCGCTTTGTCGGACCATGATTTGCCTTTTCTGGTACCTGTCTTTTATGCTTATGACGGAAATTCACTTTATTTCCATTCGGCAAAAGCGGGAACCAAAATAGGAATAATGAAGAGAAACAGTAATGTTTGTTTTGAGATATCAATAGATAATGGTATCGTAGAAGCTGAGATGGCTTGTGATTTTGAAGCAAAGCACAGAACTGTGATTGGGTTTGGGAAGTGCATTTTTGTTGAGGACGAGAAGGAGAAGATAGATGCATTAAATAGAATTGTAGCGCAGTTTACTACCCGAAAGTTTGAATTTCCCAAGACTAATTTAAATGCTACGGTGGTGGTGAGAATAGAAATCTTATCAATAAAGGGGAAGAAATACGGTATTTAGAATGCACTGCAGGATAACGGGAACAGAAGAATATGAGAATTGCAATCTTTATGGATCCAGAGGGAAATACGCAGACCTTTGATCGGTCGGGGATGGTAAAAATTTATCAGGAAAATGAAAATTCAGGATGGACGTGTACCGACCAAGTTCCGTTTTATATTAACACGGATATGATTTTGTCTGATATTAGGAAGAGTATTAATACCCTGATACCACATTTGATTCATTGTAAAATTCTCATCGCTCAACGTAGTATCGGAATCTTTCAAACCATATTCGAAGAAGAATTGCATCTCCGCCTTTTTCTTGTACATGGTCATGCTGTTCCTTATCTTAGTGTTATAAAAGAACAATATAAAGCACAAATCAGGGATTCTATATTAAAAATTGAATCTAAGAAAAAAGATGCTGAAGATATATATCCTATCCTGAATGAAGAACATGGAAAATTGTGTTATCGGATAAATCTGGTAAAAGTGCAAGAAAAAAACAGTTCCATGAGCTCAAAAGAAATTTTATTGCCTTTTTTTCAGAAAGAACAGTTTACAGAATTGGAGGTTATCTGTCTCCATATTCCTAAATGGATAGAACGGGAATTGGTAAATTTCAACATGGCTGTAAGAACGGAGACAAGAAAAGATGGTTTATGTCATGTTTTCGTTTATTCCCAGACATAGTTCATTTATCTCTTGCATATATTATCTTGTGAAAAAACTCTCCTATCCGCTTTGTTTTTAGATAAGTAAGCGTATTTTTGCAGGGAATATGAGAAAGCGGGATAAAAAATGTACAAAATCAGTCTCTGAAAGTCCGAAACGGCAGCAAAGGATGGTATGCCTGATGAGTAATGAAGAACAGCAGATTGTGGATCGTTATCTGGAAAAATATAAGATAACGAATAAATCTCGTTGGCTGCGAGAGACGGTTCTTATGTTTGTTTATAAGAATATGGAAGAGGATTATCCCACTTTGTTCGGTGAACATGATATGAGACGATGATGGATGATGTTTATTATATGAAACAGGCATTAATGGAAGCGCATAGAGCTGCAGAGCGGGGAGAAATTCCTGTTGGAGCTGTAATTGTCTGTAAAGATCGTATTATAGCCCGCTCTCATAACTTAACAGAGACGCTGACAGATGTTACTGCTCATGCTGAAATGCAGGCCATTACTTCCGCTTCCGCTACGCTTGGAGGAAAATACTTAAATGAATGCACTCTTTATGTAACGGTTGAACCGTGTGTGATGTGTGCCGGAGCTATTGCCTGGTCTCAAATGGGACGTTTGGTCTTTGGTACCCGGGATGAAAAAAGGGGATATTTATGTTATGCTTCTGAAGCATTACACCCGAAGACAGTGGTGACTATGGGGATTATGGCAGAAGAATGTGCCATGATCATGAAAGATTTTTTTGTGACGAAGCGTTAATAATTGTATCTATTTTATTTCTTCAAAATCAACGTACTCTCCTTCTTCTTTAGAAAATATCTTTTTATGCTTTCCTGTCTGATTATCAGCTTCCGAAGAACTCTTGTTTTGCGACGATGAAGAGGTATAATCGGTGGAGTTTTGGCTTCCTGATTGATAGGATCCAGTACGTTGGTAACTTCCTGTTGAAGAATGCCTTCTTCCGAATCCGAACAGAACTCGTAGGATTGAGCCTACGAAACTAAGTCCGATAAACAAAATAATTAATATGAAGAAAAACAAGAATGCTACAATATTAAACATTGGCGGATACTTTTAAATGTGTTCATTAATATAACATGAACGTTATTACAACAAGCGTGCCAACTATTTGTTTAATGTTTCTCTTTGACAAAGAAACATAGAATAATATACCACGCAATAACAGAAGCAAATCCAATAAAGAATAATAAAGGGATACTTACTGCCAAAAATAAATATCGAATCTTGTTGGCCTGCCATGAAAGGCTTTTCAGCTTTAATGAAAACATGGGAAATTCTGCAACCATTAAAAGAGAAAAAAGAAGAATAAAGATTAATAATACTGCAAGCCATATGCCCCCCTGTGATATGGAATCTTGATATTTGGTGGCTACTGCCGCCCAAAACAGAGCATTGGCCGGAGTCGGCAATCCGATAAACATGCTGGTCTGTCTTTCATCAATATTGAATTTTGCCAGACGGAGTGCAGAGAATACAGAAATAATAAATGCAAAATAGGGAACATAATCCTGTATACCGGACATCCATATGGGATATGAAGCTTGACGCAATAAAGAGAATACAATAATTGAGGGAGCTACTCCAAAGCTAACATCATCGGCTAGCGAATCCAACTCTTTGCCAATAGGGGAAGGAGCATGGAACAAACGTGCGCACATCCCGTCGAAGAAGTCGAAAACGGCACTGATGATAATAAATGTCAAAGCTAGATTGTAATTAGCCTCGAAAGCCATTACTGAAGCAATACAGCCTGAAAATAAGTTTAAACAGGTCAGAGTATTGGGAATATGACGTGTAACTAAATTAGTCATTATTTAGGGTTTAAGTTTGGCTATCACCGTTTGGTTGCCGACTGTATATTGTCCTAGTTTAACCATTATCTCACTGTCCAAGGGCAAGTAGACGTCTACACGGGAACCGAATTTGATGAAGCCCATGTGTTCATCAATATAACACTCTTCACCTACTTCCGCATAAGTCACAATACGGCGTGCCATTGCTCCTGCAATTTGGCGAGCTAAAATTTCCACACCTTCCGGAGTTTCTATGACAATGGTAGAACGTTCATTATCGGTACTTGCTTTTGGAAGCCATGCTTTCATGAACTTGCCATTCTGGTGGAATACATTTTTAATTGTACCGTCCACCGGGTACCAATTGGCATGCACATTGGTAACGCTCATAAATATGGAAACCATAATTCGGCGGTCATGAAAGTATTCATTTTCTTCCACTTCTTCTACTACTACAACTTTTCCATCGGCAGGGGCAACCACTATCTTTTCTGTATCGTGACCGAATAAACGGATCGGGCATTGAAAGAAGTTAACTAACATCCCATATATAAAAATGCTAATTGCCGCTGAGATCCCAAACGGGACTTTACATTCAAGTCCGAAATAAAAGGCGGCATTAATGATCAACAATAGTAACAAACTGCCAGTCAGTGTGTGTGTGCCTTCGCGATGAATGCGTATCTTTTTTAATCTTTTTAATCGGCCCATGTAAATGCTTTGCGCTTTTTGAATACAAAATATCCGCAAAAATAGACTTATTTTGAAAATCTAACAAGGAATTCGGATGAGAAATATGTATGTTGATAACTTTTTGCTTATTATTTTTGTTTACCGATAGAGACATCGTACTTTTATGCACATTTATTTTAGAAAGGATTGATTTATGCAGGATTTTATTCATTTGCATGTCCACACTCAGTATTCACTGCTTGATGGTCAGGCAAGCGTTAGTGCTTTGGTGGACAAAGCCATGAAAGATGGTATGAAAGGTATTGCCGTTACTGATCATGGCAATATGTTTGCTATCAAGGAATTTATCAATTATGTAAATAAGAAAAATAGCGTCCCCAAAGGCGATATTAAAGATCTTGAAAAGCGTATTTCCGGCATTGAAAGTGGAAAAATAGAATGCACGGATAAAGACTCGGAGCTTGCAGAATGCCGTTTGAAACTCGAAGAGGCGAAAGATAAGTTGTTCAAACCGATTATTGGCTGCGAAATGTATGTAGCCCGTCGGGCTATGGATAAGAAAGAAGGAAAGTTTGATCAGAGCGGTTGGCACCTAATTGTATTGGCGAAGAATGAGAAAGGATATCACAACCTGATAAAGTTGGTATCAAGAGCTTGGACAAAGGGCTATTATATGCGTCCGCGGACCGATCGGAGTGAATTGGAAAAATATCATGAAGGTTTGATCGTTTGTTCCGCATGTATTGGCGGTGAAGTTCCTCGAAAAATTATTCTGGATAAATTGGATGAGGCTGAGGAAGCTGTCCGGTGGTTTAAAAATCTCTTTGGAGATGATTATTATCTTGAGTTGCAACGCCATAAAGCTACTGTAGCGCGTGCTAATCATCAAGCTTATCCAATGCAGCAGAAGGCTAACGCAAAGATGATTGAGTTTGCGGAAAAATATAACGTCAAGTTGATATGCACCAACGATGTTCATTTTGTTAATGAGGAAAATGCCGAAGCTCATGACCGATTGATTTGCTTAAGTACGGGCAAAGATTTGGACGATCCGAATCGTATGCTATATACCAAGCAAGAGTGGATGAAGACCCGGGCGGAAATGAATGAAATATTTGTTGATGTTCCGGAGGCTTTATCCAATACTTTGGAAATATTGGATAAGGTGGAATTTTATTCCATTGATCATGCTCCCATTATGCCTACTTTTGCTATACCTGAAGGCTTTGGGACGGAAGAAGTGTATAGAAATAAATATACCGAGCAGGACCTGTTTGATGAGTTTACCCGAGATGAGAATGGTAAAGTGGTGCTGAGTGAAGCGGATGCCACTGCCAAAATAAAACGTCTTGGAGGCTATGAAAAGCTTTATCGTATAAAGTTGGAAGCTGATTATTTGGCCAAATTGACATTTGAAGGGGCTAAAAAACTATATGGTGATCCGTTGAGCGAAGAAATACGGGAACGGCTTAATTTTGAACTGTATATTATGAAAACAATGGGTTTTCCCGGTTATTTCTTAATCGTGCAGGACTTTATTAATGCCGCGCGTACGGAGTTGGGGGTTTCCGTAGGGCCGGGGCGTGGATCGGCTGCGGGATCGGCTGTTGCATATTGTCTTGGTATTACAAAGATAGATCCTATAGAATATGATTTGCTGTTTGAACGTTTCTTAAATCCTGACCGCATTTCTTTGCCGGATATTGATGTGGACTTTGACGATGATGGACGGGGTGAAGTTTTACGCTGGGTTACTGACAAATATGGGCAGGAGAAAGTGGCTCATATCATTACTTACGGAACAATGGCCACCAAACTGGCTATAAAAGATGTAGCCCGTGTGCAAAAACTTCCGCTATCCGAGTCTGACCGCTTGGCCAAATTAGTTCCGGATAAAATCCCCGATAAAAAACTTAATCTTAAAAATGCGATAGAATACGTTCCCGAATTACAAATGGCGGAAGCATCTCCGGATCCGTTGGTTCGGGATACGTTGAGATACGCCAAGATGCTCGAAGGAAATGTTCGTGGAACTGGAGTACATGCTTGTGGAACAATAATATGCAGGGATGATATAACAGACTGGGTACCGGTGAGCACGGCCGATGATAAGGAAACCGGAGAGAAAATGCTGGTTACTCAGTACGAAGGTTCGGTGATTGAAGAAACCGGTTTGATTAAGATGGATTTTCTTGGGCTTAAAACGCTTTCTATTATAAAGGAAGCTGTTGAAAATGTCCGCATACATCGTGGTATTCATCTGGATATTGACAATATACCTATTGATGATCCTTTGACTTATAAGTTATATAGTGAAGGACGTACTGTCGGTACTTTCCAATTTGAATCTGCCGGAATGCAGAAATATCTGCGGGAGTTACAGCCTTCCACATTTGAAGATTTGATCGCCATGAATGCTTTGTATCGTCCGGGGCCAATGGATTATATCCCCGATTTTATCGATCGTAAGCATGGACGAAAGAAAATTGAATATGATATACCGGTAATGGAAAAATACCTCAAGGATACTTATGGTATTACGGTATATCAGGAGCAGGTGATGCTTTTATCCCGTCTATTAGCCGACTTTACCCGAGGCGAGTCCGATGCATTGCGTAAAGCGATGGGTAAGAAACTTCGCGATAAGCTGGATCATATGAAACCTAAGTTTATTGAAGGTGGAAAGAAAAATGGGCATGATCCTAAGGTGTTGGAGAAGATTTGGGGGGATTGGGAGAAATTTGCATCATACGCCTTTAATAAATCGCATGCAACGTGCTATTCGTGGGTTGCATACCAGACGGCTTATCTTAAGGCGAATTATCCTTCGGAGTATATGGCTGCTGTCATGAGCCGAAGTTTATCCAATATTACGGATATTACCAAACTCATGGATGAGTGTAAAGCGATGGGAATTAACGTACTTGGCCCTGATGTCAATGAAAGTAATTTGAAATTTACAGTTAATGGAGAAGGAAATATCCGCTTTGGCCTCGGAGCGGTAAAAGGGGTTGGTGAAGGAGCTGTTCTGAATATTATGGAAGAACGTGAAAAAAATGGTCCATTTGCCGGTATATTTGACTTTGTGCAGCGTGTTAATCTGGCTACTTGCAATCGAAAAAATATGGAGTGTCTAGCTTTGGCCGGTGGGTTCGACAGTTTCCCTGAATTGAAACGTGAGCAGTTTTTTGCTATAAACTCAAAAGCTGAAATCTTTCTTGACACGTTGGTTCGATATGGAACCCGCTATCAGGCGGATAAGGCTATTGTTACCAATTCGTTGTTTGGAGGAGAAAATATGGTGGAAGTAGCCAAACCTGAAATCCCTGCTGCTGAACGTTGGAGTGATTTAGATCGTTTGAATAAAGAGCGTGATCTGGTAGGTATTTATTTATCTGCTCATCCGCTGGACGAATTTTCCGTAATTTTGCAATATGTATGTAATACTCATATGGCCGAATTGGAGAATAAAGAAACATTGAGCGGCCGTGAAATAACAATGGGGGGAATTGTAACTTCCGTACGTCGTGGAGTCAGCAAGAATGGGAATCCTTATGGCATTGTTAAAATAGAAGATTATTCGGGTTCGGCTGAAATTCCTTTCTTTGGGAGTGACTGGGTCACTTATCAGGGATATTTGGGTGAAAGGACTTTCTTATTTATTAAGGCTCGTTGCCAACCGAAACAATGGAAACAGAACGAATTGGAATTGAAGATAACTTCAATGGAACTATTGCCCGATGTTAAAGACAGGCTAATTACAAAAGTAACCATTCTTATTCCGTTATCTATCTTGAATTCAGCTTTGGTTGCCGAATTGTCTGCTTTGACAAAGGAACATCCCGGAAATGCCGAACTGTTTTTTAAGGTGACGGATCCCGATAACAATACGACTGTGGATTTGATATCCCGACCTGTGAAGCTTTCGGTAGGGCATGAATTGATCTCTTATTTAAATGAACGCCCTGAACTTAGCTTTCGGATAAATTGATTATATTTGCTACCGTTATATTGAAATAGAATTTTATCAACATTAAGTAATAATAAAATGGCTTTAGAAATTACAGACAAAAATTATGAGGCTATCCTCGCTGAAGGTAAGCCTGTAGTTATAGATTTTTGGGCTCCCTGGTGTGGCCCGTGCAAGATGGTTGGACCGATTATAGAGGAACTTGCAGAAGAACACAAGGACCAAGTGACAATGGGTAAATGTAATGTGGATGAGAATGAAAACCTTCCGGCCCAATTCGGGATCCGCAACATTCCGACTGTTCTCTTCTTTAAAAACGGTGAGGTTGTGGACAAACAAGTAGGGTCTGCTGCCAAGGCTGTTTTTGATGCTAAAATCAAAGCTCTGTTGTAGAGTTAAAACTAACCCCTAAAAAACATGATTATGGGACTTGAAGACGATTTTTTGAAAGAAGATCTTGATGATGAAAAAACCATTGAGTACATCAAGAACTATTTGCCGCAGGATTTGAAAGATAAATTTTCAAACGATGAACTCTTCTATTTTTTAGATCTGATAGATGAATACTATTCTGAAAGTGGCATTCTGGATGCAAAGCCTGATGCAGACGGTTACATCGATATTGACTTGGGAAAAATCGTGGACTATATAGTTAAAGAAGCCCATAAGGATGAAATGGGTGAATACGATCCTGAGGATATCCTCTTTGTTGTGCAAGGTGAGATGGAATATACAGAATCGTTAGATGAAGAATAATTGAACGATAAAAAAGTTCCCCCTCCATTTTAATTTTATTAAAAATGAAGGGGGAATTTTTTATGTGATTACGCTTGTAGGACCATTTTAGGTCTCTTTTCAAACGATTTATTTATCCATTTTAATGGTGCTCATTATAAGTAATAAGGACATTATTATGAGCATAAATCCCAGAATGCCGTAAAATAAGCGGGCACGTTTACGGCCGAAACGATGAACAAAGAATCTCGCGTTTTGTGAGTTGAAAAACCAATCCCAGTCAAGAGATGCTGCCAGTATGGAGACAAGTCCGGCTAAAAAGAATAGGAGTTGAACAATATAAGGGCTCATACATTGATTTTTCTTTTATTTTGTATTTATTGTTTATAGTCTTCTAAAGAGACATTTCTCTGTCCTTCTTCCGTTTCTTCAATTGTCACTTTTGTTGTGTTACCTGGTAAGAGCTCTTCAATTAACTCCGGCCATTCGATAAAGCATAAGGCTCCACTGTAGAAATAATCTTCGTAACCCATATCGTAAGCTTCTTCCAGTTTTTTGATACGGTAGAAATCGAAATGATAGATCAGTTCTCCTCCTTTATCGGAACGATATTCATTTACAATAGCAAAGGTTGGCGAAGTGATTACATCCGATACACCAAGTTCTTCGCATATAGCTTTAATAAAAGTTGTTTTGCCTGCTCCCATCTTACCATAAAAGGCAAAAACCGTATTATCGCCCATTGCGGCTATAAATTCACGGGCAGCATCGTGAATCTGATCCAGTGATTGAATTTTTATTTCCATTTTATTTCATTTCAGTTTTCAAAGATAATGCCATTTTCTCATTCATTTTTCTCTAAAATAATATTTTCTTTCTCCGGCTTATCGTTTTTCATTTTCAGAATATTAAATGCATTTTTTGTGTTCGGGTTTAATTATTTCGAAATGTTGGAATGTGAATTGCTTTTCCTACTTTACATGCTGAGTAGATGATAATAGAGAAAAAAATAATAGATGCTCCAGAAGGCACATTCAGGTAATATGATATAATCAAACCGCCAAGGCAGCTGAGATAGCCGATTCCAATTGAAAGCCAAATGATATAATGGAAACGATGTGAAAATAAATTTGCTGTCATTTGGGGAATTGTAAGCAGCGAGATTACCAGTACAATACCTACCATTCGTAGGCAGGCTACTATGGTCAATGCGATGAATGTCATTAATATAAACTCAAACAACCTGACCGGAATGCCTTGTGAACGTGCAAAATCACGATCGAAAGCAATGTAAATAATCGGGTGCAGGTAGCATATGAAAAATATGACTAATATAATAGATAAACCGGCAAGCAACATAATATCCATTCTGTCTATAGTTAGAATATTACCAAACAGGTATGCAGAGAGATCGGGGGCAAAACCCGGTGATAGAAAAGTGAATATGATGCCTATTGCCATACCAAAAGTCCAGAAAACTGCAATAGCAGAATCTTCCCGCATATCTTTACGTTTACTCAGCCACTCCACACCGAATGCCGAGAGTATGGAGAATATGGCTGCCGATAAAATAGGAGAGATACCGGTATAAAGTCCCAGACCTATTCCTCCGAATGAAGCGTGAGTCAATCCACCGCTGATAAATACCAGACGACGCGTGACAATGTACGTTCCGATCAATCCACAGGCTATACTTGCCAATAGACTTCCTATGAGTGCATGCCGGAAGAATGTGTATTGCAATATATCTATTAAATTTTCCATTTTACTTTTAGATCTGATTTTGCTTTCTTATTCCTCAGTAATTGAGAATCCCGATTGCTGCAAGTCTTTCCAATAGCCCGGATACGACTTGGATACCACAAAAGGATCTGCAATGGTAATGTTTGGTATGATCAGGCTTGCCGGAGCAAAGGCCATGGCCATTCGGTGATCTTCGTATGTTGAGATAACAGGTTTTTTTTCGGGTAGGCAACGCTCTCCATTCCAGATGAGTATGCTGTCTTGTTCCGAGTGCAGGATATAGCCTAGCTTATTTAGTTCGCAGATTAAAGCATTGATACGATCAGTTTCTTTTATTTTCAGACTTTGTAATCCGGTGAAGCGAAACGGAATGCCAAGTAACGCACAAGTGACTACAAGGGTTTGTGCAAGATCGGGTATCTCTACGAAATTCTCATCCAATCTGGAAATACTCAGAGGTTTTTTAGTTAGTTTAACTCCGCTGGAGTTAAATTCCGTATATATTCCCAGGCGTTCAAATACTTTAGCTCCACAGCTATCCCCTTGGTAACTGTCGGCATAAAGTCCGTTTAATTGAATATCTGTTTCTCCAGTGCTTAATGCTGCTATTTGATACCAGTAAGAGGCTGCGCTCCAATCACTTTCAACCCGGAAAGTGACTTCTTTATTATATCCATCAGGATATACTTTTATGCTATTTGTTGAACTCCATACCGCATTAGCACCGAAGTCTTTCATTAATTGCAGGGTGAGGTTGATGTAAGGACGTGAAATGACTTCGCCGGTTAAGTGTAAGGTTAGTCCGTTCTGCAATACCGGTCCTATCATTAATAAAGCAGAGATAAATTGGGAACTTACATTTCCGGGAAGTGTAATATCTTTCCCCTCTAGCGATGCTCCGTTGATCTTTAGCGGAGGAAAACCTTCGTTTTCCACATATTCTATTTGAGCTCCCAATTCTCGTAAGGCATCTACCAGGATTTTGATTGGTCGTTGCTGCATCCGCTCCGTGCCGGTTATAGTCCTACTGCCGGGCTTTACACTAAAATATGCAGTGAGAAACCGCATGGCTGTTCCTGCCGCAAGTATGTCAATGTGTTCCGGATTTCCCTTTAGGGCCTTAAGCATTACTTGGGTATCATCACAATCACTCAAGTTCTCCGGTTGCAATTTTCCTTGTGAAAGTGCATGGAGAATCAAAGCTCTATTGCTGATGCTTTTTGACGATGGGAGGTTTATTATCGTATGGAAGGCTGATGGTGCTGTGATCTTGTAACGCATAATTATTAATGGCTTGTAAATCTGTCAAACCCCGTATTCTTTAGTATGGCTTTTTATCGTTCTTGCAAAAATAGAATAAAATTTCCGAATGAAGAAATTTGAAAATCATTGCGCTTGTTTTATGCAATCAACATCGTCCAGCAAGAACTTCCCAAAAACGTTTGGGTAGATAAATGTTTGGGACTTCTACTGCATCTTTAAATAATGGAGCGATTTCTTTCGGAGTAAATCCGGCAATACCGCATCCGACTTCCGTCACTAGAAAGATCAGTTCCTGATGCTCTTTTGCAAAGTTGACAAACTCTTCTACATAAGGTTTGATCGCCTCCGGATCTCCATGCATGGTTGGTATTCCGTAAGTCTGTCCCTGCAAACCGGAAGCTTGCCCCCAGATAGCTCCCCAATGTTTCCATGCCAGCAAAGCAGCTCCTCCACCGTGTGATCCGGCTAAATTACTTCCAAATACAAATATCTCATCCGGTTTAAGTTCCGTAATGAGATTTGGTGATGTCCTAGTATTCATAAGTTTGAGAAATTTATAGGAGTAAATGTACAAGATAATTGCATGAAATCGTGCGTATAGCTATAAAAGTAAATTAAAAAGAAATCCCCTTCACCCGCAATACCTTTTAATAAAGATAATGCATTTGAGGTGAAGGGGTATAAATATTCTTATGGGAATTCTGTTTTTATTGTAGATTTGTTTTCAAGGTACCCATGTATTGATCGAACTCATTTTTATTAAAAGAAGCTTCATCTTTTGCATAATCCTCAGTTTTGTATTTGGCATCAGCGTAATACTTGATACGACATTCTTTAACTTGATTTGAACGACCTTTCATAAACTTATTGTAAGGAGCGAAGTATACGAAATTACTCTTATCATCTTTTGATATATAATTCAATCCCACATTGTCCGTATTGTTGGTCATGTGGAATCCATCATTCGACTTACGTATACTATCGGTGTATTCAAGTGATATTTTGGCACTAAGAAGTTTCTCCTGACTCAGTAAATACACGCCATCTTTCTTAAACTGTAACTGAGTAGTGAACTCTATGTTCTCCCCTTTTGTTATGGTCGTAAAGCTAGGAAGCAAAATACTGGTATCCGTTAAACAAATTTGCGTACGAGGATTCTCAAGCTGAATAGTTTTAGGCTTTTTATCAATTAAATTACATGCTGTAAAAATGAAAACAGAAATAAGAATGAGTAATACTTTTTTCATGGCTTTAAGTGTTTAAAAAGTTATAAGTCTATTGCAAATATAGTGTTTTATTTTAATAATCATTGCGTTTTAGAATGATATATATTGCATATATTTGTATTATTAAAAAAATGAATAAAATGGGAATTGACCTGACAACACCGGCATTACTTTTTTCCGCTATATCATTAATCATGCTGGCTTATACCAACCGTTTTCTTTCCTATGCCAATCTGGTCCGTACATTAAAAGATCAATATCTGGAAAGCCATTCCAATGTGACCGCCGCCCAAATAGAAAATCTCCGTAAGCGGCTTTATTTGACGCGTGCGATGCAAGTGACAGGTATTGGAAGTTTACTTTTATGTGTTATCAGCATGTTTACCATTTACATCGGTTTGCGGTTAATTTCTGTTTTTATTTTTGGATTGGCGCTTGTTTTCCTGATAGTGTCTTTGTCTATTTCTATTTACGAGATTTACATTTCGGTTAAGGCTCTGGAGTTACATCTTAAAGATATGGGGCATTAGTTCTCTATTCAAACTGTTTATTGTTTTTAATTAACGAATTTCGAGCTTTTACTTGCTAGGCACTGAGAGATAACTTTAAAATACGAATCTACCGGAATATTAGATATGAATAAATTGTTGAGGCTTCGTGTGCGAAGAAAGACATTGGTTCTTACGGCTGGCCTTGTGTGGATTATTGCAGGGGCGAATATACTTAAAATAGGAATTTTAACCGGATTGAAAAATCCTTCTTACTGGTCGGTGGAAGCATTGGGAGCTGTTTCTATTTTTGGAGTGTTTTTTTTCCTAATATTCAAAAGAATGTTTGTGAAACATACACACCGTATAGCTCTGAAAGATGATGAGAATCATCCGCTTACCTTTTTCGACATGAAAGGGTGGACTATTATGGGATTTATGATGACATTGGGCATTACTATCCGTATATTTCATTTGCTTCCTGATTGGTTTATAGCATTCTTTTATACTGGTTTATCCATTGCATTGATAGCGACGGGAGGGCTCTTTTTACTTCATCTGCGTAAAGTCTCTTATTAAATCTTTTCAATCTTGAAAGATTGGAATATTTGCAGCTCACAAAAAAATATATAAAAAAATAATAAATAAATGGCGAAATATCTGCTTTGACAATTTTCTTATTAATTTTGTCTCTGCTATGCTTAACGGGATAAAAAAGGAAACTAGAATGAGGATAACAATAGCATGGATGCTTCTTATAGCACTCATGCCATTTCAGATAGTGAAAAGTGTTCACTATCATGAGTCTGCTGTTTCGTCAAGCTGTAGCCACCACAATTGCGATGGAGATGATTTTCAGCATTCATGTCCTATCTGTAATTTTACACTGTCTCCATTTATTAATTCGGAGACTCCCCAATTGACATTTGTTGCGGAACTGCTGTCATATGCTGTTCCCGGTTATGAAAATGGAAAAGTTTTCATTCTTTTCCATTCGCATGGTCTGCGTGCACCTCCTTTCACAGCTTGACATTCCTTAATGTATGAGGCTACTGAAATCAATCTGATTTTCACCGGATATATTTAATATTGTATTTGGAAATATAAGAGTGTGTACTCCTGATTGTTTCAGCGAATGCTTTTGTCTCTCTATTCGTAAATATAGGGTCGACTGAACGAGCTTTTATGCATGTTGTTTATATCAATTAATATTAAATATTGCGTCAAAGTTGGGTAAAGTGATTTATACTTATGCATCTGGTGCATATGTGCGATAGATTACACTTTATACCTTATAATAGTCGCATTTTATCATTATATAGAAAAATCATGAAATATATATACGTATGTATGATGTTGCTCCTTTTTTCATTTGGAGCGACATTTGCTAATGCACCGGCAGGTAACGGGGCACTTAAAGGGAAAGTAACAGATAGTACCGATGGGAGTGTACTTATTGGAGTCAACCTTTATTTTCCTGAATTAAAAAAAGGAACGGTTACAGACAGTCAAGGCTATTATTCAATAACCGGTCTTCCCGCAATAAAAACGACTTTACAGGTAAGTTATCTCGGTCACCAGACTATTGTGCAGGAAATAGATTTGAGAACGGTCAGCTCTTTGAACTTTGTATTGAAAGAATCTGATGCTACGATTAATGAAGTCGTAATTACAGCCTTGACCGGTAACTCCCTGATAAAAAAGACTCCTTCGCCTATATCTTACGTTTCAAAAAGAGATCTGGAAGAAGAAGCTTCTACGAACATTATAGATGCAATAGCGAAACAACCCGGAGTTTCACAAATTACAACAGGAGGAAGTATCTCAAAACCAGTGATACGTGGATTGGGTTATAATAGAGTCGTCGTTGTCAATGACGGGGTACGTCAGGAGGGACAGCAATGGGGGGATGAGCATGGTATCGAAATCGATCCTCAGAGTGTAAATTCGGTTGATATACTTAAAGGTCCTGCTAGTTTGATGTATGGTTCGGATGCTATGGCTGGCGTGATCAACTTTCAGTCTGATCCGATCTTGCCGGAAGGTTCTGTCAAGGCTAATGTTGCTACAGAATATCAGACTAATAACGGTTTGTTCAACTATTCTTTAAATACCGCTGGAAATAAAAACGGATTCTTGTGGAATTGGAGATATAGCGATAAAATGGCCCACTCATATAAAAACAAGTATGATGGATATGTTTACGGTTCCGGTTTCCGAGAGAGAGCATTGTCCGGCTTATTGGGGATTAGCCGTAATTGGGGATATTCCCATCTGACTCTTGATTATTACCACCTGACTCCCGGAATAGTAGAAGGTGAGCGTGACGAGGAAAGTGGTAAATTCTTGAAACCGGTTGTGGTAAACGGGGAGGAAGGAGAAGCTGTTGCGACAGATAAAGATGGCAAATCTTATGGTCATCCGATGCCTTATCAGCAGATTTACCATTATAAAGCTGTTTTGAATAATAATATAGTAATCGGCCAAGGAAACTTGCGAACCATTATCGGTTATCAGCAAAACCGCCGTCAGGAATTTGAGGATGTATTGTCCCCAAATGATTATGGTCTTTATTTTCAACTTCATACGGTGAATTATGATGTACGATATTCTTTTCCTGAGATAGCCGGCTATAAGTTTGTGGTTGGAGCTAATGGAATGTATCAAAAGTCGTTGAATAAGGGTTCAGAATTCCTTATACCCGAATATAATCTTTTTGATCTCGGGACATTTTTTCTGGCCAGCCGTAATTTTGGTAAGCTTGACGTCAGCGGTGGTATTCGTTATGATAATCGAAGTAACCGTGGAAAAGCGTTGTACCTGAATGCTGACGAAGAGATTGTAGACAAGAATGCAGCGGGTGCAGAACAGAAATTTTCTGATTTCTCGCGGCATTTTCAAGGAATTAGTGGCAGCTTGGGATTGACGTATCAAATCTCCGATTCCTGGTATACCAAATTAAATGTTTCAAGAGGTTTTAGAGCTCCCAATATCAGTGAATTGGCATCCAATGGTGTACATGAAGGTACAATACGTTATGAGAAAGGAAATGTGGAATTGAAGGCTGAAAACAGTTGGCAGGCCGATTGGGGTATAGGATATTCTTCTTCCTTTATATCGGGAGAACTTTCTCTCTTTGCAAATCGGATAAATAATTATATATTTTCTCATAAGCTGACGGACAGTAATGGGGAAGACATATTGACCGATGGATATCAGACTTATCAGTTTGTCTCCGGAGATGCCCGTATACTTGGTGGGGAAGCCAGTATTGATATTCATCCCGTTGAGCGTTTGCATTTTCAAAACACATTTTCTTACGTGAATTCAGTACAACTTAATCAACCGGATTCCACTAAGTATTTGCCTTTTACACCCGCTCCCAAATGGATGTCTGAACTTCGGTACGATCTTATTCGTCATGGTAAGGCTCTGAATAATACTTATATTTCATTCGGTCTGGAATGTAATTTAAAACAAGATCATGTTTATTCTGCATTCGGGACTGAGACAGCTACTCCATCATACACATTATTGAATGCTTCTTTAGGCACCGATTTTATACATAAAGGTCGTAAACTGGCTTCTTTGTATTTTACAGCCAATAATCTCACTAATAAGGCGTATCAGAATCATTTAAGCCGATTGAAATATGGCGATGAGAATTTGGTAACCGGACGACAGGGCGTTTATAATATGGGTCGTAACTTTAGTGTAAAACTGATTGTGCCGTTGAGCTTTTAGTGATAAGAGTTCCTTTCCTTTCTGAAATAATTAGGAAGAAAGGTTTTCTTTAATAACATTCTTCCATTTTTGGCGGAATAGGAAATTAATGTACTCCGAGAGATATTTTTGAGAATATGTCTCGGAGCTATTTTTATATAATAAGAATTTGCTTTTGAAAGTTCAATCGCTCTCCAAACCATTTCTTTTTGCGTCTCTATATTGACGGGGTGACATACCGAAATGCTGTGTAAATGTCTTATAGAAAGTGCCCCTGTTGATATATCCAGCTTTATACATAATCTCTTCTATTGATAGGGTTGTTATCACTAAATATCGTTCTACTATTGACAATCGATATTCTTTTATAATTTCAGCAGGAGATTTTTCTGTTATATTTCTTAATTTCCGGTAGAACTGGCGCGTGCTGCATCCCATTAATTTACTTAGAAATTCGATTGAGAGGTCTGCGTTTTGAATATTATTATCGATATTCTGCATCATTCTCTCAAAAAATGCTCTGTCATCAACATGTAATAGATGTCCATTTTCCAGTTCGAATGTACTGTATACCGAATTGTAATATGCCTTTAGTTCATCTTTTCGTAGAATTAATCTATTTGCAATAGTTTCAAGGTATTGTATGTCGAATGGTTTAGTAATATAGGCTTCAGCACCTGCTCCGATGCTTTTAATTTGTTCATCTATATTATTTAATGCTGATAATGCTATAATCGGAATATGATTTAGGATAGAATTCGATTTTACTTTTTTTATAAACGATACACCATCCATGTCAGGCATCATTATGTCAGTAATGATCAAATCTGGCAACTGTAGCTTTAGAGATTCATAAGCTTTTTCTGCTACTTCAAAGGATATTGTATTGTATTTGTTAGCGAAAATATCTGTAACGAACCATAACATTGAGGTGTCATCATCGATAATCATAATCGTACGTTTTTGCGAATCAAAAGCATTGGTTTTTTCTTTTTTAATTTCCTTTATGTTTTCGTTTAGATTGAGTTGCATGCTGATAATACTATTATTTATAGTATTATCAGTAATGTCTAATAGTGGTAATTGTACTTTGAATGTAGTTAATTCGCAAGGTAAACTTGATACCTCAATCTCACCTTTTAATAAAGTAACCATGCTATGACAGATTGCCAATCCTAACCCATTACGTGGGAATTGACTTTCTTGCGATTCAAAATTGTCAAGTATGCGAAACCTGTCAAATATCTTATTTATATCTTCTTTGTGTATGCCTTTCCCTGAGTTTGATATACGAATGCAGAGTAAGTTGTTTTCATTTATATACAATTCAACTGTAATTTCTCCGTTATCTGGTGTATATTTGAAAGCGTTCGAGATTAGATTATTCGTTATCTTGTATAGACAACTATTATCCGTATTCCAATAGATATTTTCTTGTATTTTTAGTTTATAATTAATTTTCTTTCTTTCTGCCAATTCGGAGAATGCTTCAGTGATATCTTGTATTTGCTTGCTAACGAATACTTTTTCTATCTTGAGAGATTTATTTCCTGTTTCTAATCTACGGAATTCTATGAGTTCAAGAATGAGGGAATTCAACCTGCCGGCATTTTGCCGAATCATACTTGCATATTTGTTGATATAAGAATCTGTGTTTTTGTAGGAAAGTATTCGTTCACATGGCCCTGAAATTAATGTAAGTGGTGTGCAGAATTCATGTGTAATGTTAGTGAAGAAGCGTAGTTTGGACTCATATAGTTCTTCTTTTTTCTGTTGATTGATTTGTCTTATCATGCTATTCTTCTTATGATGGTAGTGCTTAATACTCCATTTGATGCTGATCATAATTATGCTGATTATAATTATTACATATATCCAGTACGCCATTATACTTGTGTACCATGGAGGGGTGATTTGTATAATTATACTTTGAGGCGTGCTCTCTTTTCCCGTATTCTTATTTTTATATTTGACCAATAATATATATTTACCGGGAGTTAAATTGGAGAATGTTGCAGTATTTGAAAAACCATTGTCTATCCATTCATTACTTAAATTGATTATTTTATAATAATAGACGTAATTATTTCCATTAATATAATCAATGGCTCTGAATGATAGGTTAAAGAAATTCTGCTTATAACTCAGTTTTAATATAGACTTTCCCTTATCCTCCATTATTTTGCTAAAAAGATTGTATTCTTTACCGTATATAGATAGCCGATAAAACTTGAGGGTAGGTGTATATGGTTTTATGTCAATCATGTTTTCTTTAATACTTATGAATCCATTAGTCCCGCCAAAAAACAAAGTCCCGGTTCTTCCATCTTTATAAAACGCCCCATCACTAAATTCTGTTATTTCAAAATACCCTTTTTGCGGGTAAGTTTGTATTGTATTTCTTACAGCATTAAAACGTACAAGACCTTGATTTGTACTTAGCCAGAGATTACTATGCGAGTCTTCCAATATGCCATGTATTGTGTTGTTTGGAAAGCCGTCCGCTTCGTTGTAAACGTGATATTTCTTATTCTTTAATTTTATTAACCCGTTACTACTTCCAAACCAGTACCCTTCTTTGTTCTTGTGAATTGCAAAAATATCATTGATAGTTTGGCTTTTTACCGTTTGATTGAAATGAAATGATTTAAATCTATCGGTTAATGAATTCCAACGATATGCTCCATACCCACGGTTTCCAAACCAGATGATCGAATCATTTTCTTTGAGTGATGTGAAAAAGTTATTTGCAAAGCGCTTGCCTCTCTCTTGTATAAATCGTTTTGCAAAAACAACTTTCGGTTCGTTGCATGACATTTTAAATTTTACTTTTATTATACCTTCTTCAACGGTAGAAATCCATAATGTACTGTCATTAAATTCGCAAATCGAATGGATATATCTTACGTTTTTACCTCCTGCAAGAAGGGGAAAGTTTTTTATTTTATTATCCTTGTAAGAAAAATAATTCATTCCATTTTCTGTTCCTATCCATAATATTCCATGCTCACTTGGCTCAAAGCAATATACGGCATTATCTGCTAATGCGCTATTATCTGCTTGTAGATGGTCGTATATATTGCTTTCCGAGTAATAGTTGAATAAACGTAGAATTCCTCCTCCTTTAGTCCCAATCCACAATGTGTTCTTACTATCTAGAAATAGGCTTCTTACCGGATTGTTGATATTATATGGAGAACTACTCAGTATATTGTTTTTTATAGAGTAGTCGTTCACAAAATACATATACACTCCTTGTCCATCTGTTCCGACCCAAATGATGTCCTGGTTTTTATCTTTGACCAAACAGAAAATTCCCGATTGGATATTGGTTGCTTGGATACGATATGGATTCTTTAAATTCTTTTGATGCCTGATTTGAATTAATCCATTGCTTTTAAAGCCCACAAAATAATCATTATGATGACGTATTATAGAGGATATTTCCCCACGGGAGTGTATTTCTGCCGATAAGTTTATAATGAAGGATGTTTTTTTGTTTTTTAGATTGTACTCATATAGAGAATTATTTTCGTCTGCAAAGATAATAATATCGGACTCGTCTGCCGACACAAATTTTAGTTTTTTGGGATGATGGAAGTAGTTAGTTGGCTTTAACTGTATGGCATTCTTTCTTTTTATTATATTGAAACTTTTACTATCTCCGTTTGTGGAAAATATCCATAAAGTTTCGAAATCATCCACTATCATTTGGCAGATGTCTCCGATATTGACTTTTACTGTTAATAGCTTCTGAAATTGTTTATTACCTTTAGGAAGGCAATAGAGATCTCCATTGTCTTTTATGATATAAATATCATTTTCGGGAGATCTGGCTATTTTATTGATATCTTTAAAATTTTCAAAATATTGGATTTCTTGCGTTTTTGTGTTTAGACGATCCAATCCATAATTCGTTTTTATCCATAATATATTTTTTTCTGCTTCTACTATACTATTGATTAAATTACCGGAAATGTTATTTCGAAAGTCAATGGGAGTATATAACTGTAATTTATTGCCATCAAAGGTGTTTAATCCGTCGCATGATCCAAACCAAAGTAGGCCGTCTTTGTCTTGGCATATTGAAAGAATGGCACTGTTGGATAATCCACTTTTATTTGATAGTTGACGGATACTGTATTGATTCGCTGCATAACAGAAAAATACAGAAAAGAAAATTAGAATGACTGAAGCGGAAAAACGATAAATGGCTTTCATAAAAATATCAGATTTAAATTGGACTAGGTACAAAAGTAGCAAATATGCCTTTACTATCGGATTTTAATGTAGTAAAAAAAGTATGATTTTGTGCCGAAGTTGTATTAAATGCTTGTACGACCCTTTTCAGCTACATAAATGGCATATATTCGTACAGCGGTGCTATATCCCCTTTTCTATATTTGTTGCATATCTCTGTTTAGAAGATATTTTTAATAAAAATGCTATGAAGTCTGATATTACTTTTCTAATGGGCAATCTTTTAAGTGTGAATTATAATTCTCATATTATTGATATATGATATGTGTTTATTATGAAAATAAATATTGTAGATATGAGTTCATTATGCGATGTTGAGAGGAATAACTAATGATATTTTAATAAATATATAACTCGGGAGTAAGATTATAAATAAAACTATTTAACTAATATGAGAAAAAAAATAAAATTGATATTATTCGGAATATTTCTATTCACACTTAACCTATCCGCTCAGCACTCTTATGAATTATTTTCACCTGATAATAGACTGCGTATTCAAGTTGAAATTGGTAATAATCTGTTTTTTAGTCTTTTTTGCAATGAGCATTTAATTTTTAAGAATAACCGCATAGAACTTGCTTTAAAAAATAAGACACTTGGACTAAATTCTTATGTGAAAAAAGTAAAGAAAGAAAATATCCATCGGGTTTTGAAGCCGGTATTCCCTTTGAAATTCTCAACAATAATTGATGAATATAACTTATTAAAGATATCTTTTAAAGACAATTTTTCTTTGGAATTCAGGGCCTATGATGATGGATTGGCTTACCGCTTTATTACCGATATGCCTGATTCGGTCGACGTTCTTAATGAACAGCTTCAAATACAATTTCCATGTGATTATAAATTGCATCTGCAAATTCCTTCTGGTTTTAAAACAGCCTATGAAGAAGCTTATACACATCTTGATTCTAATGAATGGAGGCGGATGGGTAAATTCTCGACGTTACCTGTCTTGATTGAAACCTCCTATTCCCGGGTTTTGATTTCCGAATCAAATGTAGCTGATTATCCGTGTATGTTTCTGCAGGGAGTATCGTATGGTTTATCTTCTGCTTTTCCTAAACTACCTGTTGAATTTGGAGATGACGGAGACCGTAGCCTGAAAATATTGAAAGAGGCAGATTGTATTGCAAGAACGGCGGGTAGACGGGATTATCCTTGGCGCTACTTTGTTGTGGCGAAAGATGATAAAACATTATTGAAGACCTCGATGCCCTATAAATTAGCAGAGGAGAGCCAAATTCGGGATGTATCGTGGATTAAGCCGGGGCAAGTCAGTTGGGAGTGGTGGAATGGATGTGCCCCTTATGGGAAAGATGTTAATTTCTCAACAGGTTGTAATACTGAAACTTATCAATATTATATAGACTTTGCTTCCAGGTTTAATATCCCGTATATTATTTTGGATGAAGGATGGTCTCAAAAAACAACTAATCCATTTATTCCTAATTCAGAACTTGATATACATCGTTTAATCCATTACGGGCAGGGAAAAAATGTTGGTATTATCCTTTGGCTTACATGGTTAACTGTGGAAAAGCATATGGACCTTTTTAAAACTTACTCGGAATGGGGTGTTAAAGGAATAAAAATTGATTTTATGGATAGGAGTGATCAATGTATGATGAATTTCTATGAAAAAGTCGCAAAGGAAGCGGCTAAATATAAATTGTTTGTTGATTTTCATGGAGCGATAACTCCTAAAGGATTAGAATATAAATATCCCAATATCCTTTCGTATGAGGGCGTCAGAGGGCTTGAACAGATGGGAGGATGTAAACCTGATAACACCATTTATTTACCGTTTATCCGAAACATAGCCGGAGCAATGGACTTTACGCCCGGGGCTATGATTAATATGCAACCTGGAGTATATTGTAGTAATCGCCCTAATTCTGCAGGAATGGGGACTCGAGCTTACAGTATGGCTCTCTTTACGATTTTTGAAAGCGGATTGCAGATGCTATGTGATAACCCTACATTGTATTATATGAATGAAGAGTGTACAGAGTTCATTACTAAAGTTCCCGTGACTTGGGATGAAACCGTTCCTTTGGTTGCAATCTTGGGGGAAGGTGTCATTATAGCTAAGCGAAAAGGTGATAAATGGTATATCGGGGGAATTACCAATGGCAATGAAAAGAAGGTAATAATTGACTTTAATTTCTTGCAAACCGGCAAGCAATATAAAATGATTTCCTACGAAGATGGACCAAATGCATCCAGGCAGGCTATGGACTATCGGAAAAAGGTGCAGGTTGTTACATCAAAAACGAAATATGAGGTATCAATGGCTCCAAATGGAGGATGGACTGCTGTTTTGGAATTGGATTAATAATTTAAGCTATGAAGAAAATAGTTGTATTGCTGTTCCTTATTGTTTGTTGTGTTAACCTTATTTATTCCGAAAATGGATATGATTTATGGTTACGCTATAAAAAGGTTGATAATCCTTTTTTGTATAGCTCATATAGAGAAAAGAACCATCATGTTATTTTCCCTTGTTCTTCAGATAAGTTACTTGCTGCGAAAAACGAACTGAGAAATGGCTTTTTGGGGTTGTTGGATTTGCAGTTGACTGAAACGGAGGTGATCGAAAATAATACTCTGGTTGTAGGTACTCCAAAGACGATCCCTGCGTTTCAACATCAGCCATTTATTCAAGATATTAACAAGTTGAATGATGATGGCTTTGTGATTCGGAGTTTAAATTTCCAGGGAAAGCAAGTTACAGGTATAATAGCTAAGACGGATGTTGGGATTCTTTATGGCGTATTTCGCTATCTCCGATTAATGCAAATGCATAGTTCCATTGAAAGATTAGCTATTACAGAAGAACCGAGCTTAAAATATCGTGTACTGAACCATTGGGATAATCTTAACGGTACTATTGAGCGTGGATATGCCGGATCGAGTCTTTGGGATTGGGAAAGACTTCCGACATATAAAGATAAACGCTATACAGACTATGCCCGGGCAAATGCGTCAATCGGTATTAACGGTAGTATTCTGAATAATGTAAATGCAAGTGCAAAAAGCCTGCGTGCCGATTGGTTGGTAAAAGCCGCCGGATTGGCTGATGTTTTTCGTCCATACGGCATAAAAGTGTATCTCACAGCAAAATTTAGTGCTCCCAAAGAAATTGGAGGGCTAGATACTGCGGACCCCTTAGATCCAAAAGTAAAGCAGTGGTGGAAAGACAAAGTAAAAGAAATATATGCTTTAATCCCTGATTTTGGAGGCTTTCTGGTAAAGGCGAACTCTGAAGGCCAACCGGGACCACAGGATTATGGAAGAACTCATGCCGATGGAGCTAATATGTTGGCCGACGCATTGGAACCTTTTGGAGGGATTGTTTTCTGGAGAGCTTTTGTTTATCAGAATGAGCGGCATGTAGATCGCGTGGTTACGGGCTATAATGAATTTAAACCTTTGGATGGCACTTTCAGAAGAAATGTCTTTGTACAACCTAAGAATGGTCCAATAGACTTTCAACCCCGCGAGCCTTTTCATCCTTTATTTGGGGCCATGCCTAATACTCCTCTTGCAATGGAATTTCAGATTACCCAGGAAAATTTGGGACATGCCGGTCATCTGGTATATTTAGGGACTTTGTATGAAGAGACGCTCCAATCCGATACTTATGAGAATGGTCCCGGATCAACGGTTTCTAGGATTTTACAGAATTACAATAAAACGTATGGGATGTCTGCTATTGCCGGAGTATCGAATATAGGTTCTGATTTGAACTGGACAGGCCATTTGTTTGGACAGGCAAACTGGTATGCCTTTGGACGCTTGGCATGGAATCCCGATTTGAGCTCCAAAGATATAGCCAAAGAATGGGTTAGATTAACTTTTTCCAATAAAGAGGAGATTATTGACCCGATTTTGAATATGATGCTTATGTCGCGTGAAGCTGCTGTAAATTATATGATGCCTTTAGGATTAAATCATATCATGAACTTTGATACACATAATGGACCGGAGCCATGGCATGATGACCCCGTATGGACTGCTTTTGATTATCATAAGGTTACCAAAGATAGTATTGGTGTGGATAGGACAGTAAATGGGAGCAATGCTGTAGAGCAATATCATTCTCCTTTAAAGGAAGAATTTAATGATATTGGGAAATGCCCGCCTACCTATCTATTGTGGTTTCATCGAGTTCCCTGGAATTATAAAATGCCATCCGGACAAACTTTATGGAATGAGTTGGTAGCCCATTATTATAAAGGTGTGGATGAAGTTGAGCAGATGCAGAATATATGGAATCGACTGAAAGGGAAAATCGATAATGAGCGCTTTGAACATGTTTCTTCATTACTAAAGATTCAAAGGGGAGAAGCGATTTGGTGGCGCGACGCCTGTGTACTCTTTTTTCAGAAATATTCCGGGCTTCCTATTCCTGCAGAATATGAGCAACCAAAACATTCTCTTGAATACTATAAAAAGATACCATTCCCTTATAATTGGGATAAAACTAAATTTTTTGAGAAATGAAAAGATATAAAATGTATGTGGTAGTGATCATGTTGCTCTTTTGTAATTTCTCTTTTGCGCAAAAGATTAAAGTAGCATGTGTTGGGAACAGCATTACAGAAAATTATGCTCTTCCGCTAAAAGATAAATATCCAACGATTCTGCAGCGTTTGCTTGGAGACCAATACGATGTTCGTAATTATGGTATTGGCGGACGTACGATGTTAAGGAAAGGCAATTACCCTTATTGGAATGAAGCCCGGTATGAAGAAGTCTTGACGTGGAACCCTGATATTGTGATTATTAAGATGGGAACCAATGATGCGAAGCCCAAGAATTGGCTTTATAAGGAACAATTTGTTACTGATTACATTGACTTTGTCGACTCTTTTAAGAGTTTGACAAGCAAACCTAAAATATATTTGTGCTATCCGCTTCCTGCTTTTCCGGGGAATGTTTTGCCTGTGGATGACCATACGATTACTGCTGAAATGATTCCAATGATCAAGGAAGTCAGCTACAAAACAAGAGCTAAAATAATAGATTTACATACTCCGTTTATTGGGAAAAGTAATTTTGTATATGATAAAATTCATCCGAATGTCAAAGGAACAACTACCATGGCGCGAATTATTGCTAAGGCCATATGTTCTAAAAGGCATTTTCCGGAACCCCCGCTTCGCTCTAAAGTAGATGTGATATTTATAGGTAATAGTATTACTGAAGGGACTTATTTGCAGACACCGCCTCCTGTTGCTGCTGCAATGTATTTGGACAGTCTGGGTTATGATGTTAAATATGCTAACTGTGGTATGAGCGGATATACCACTTATAATTTTTTGCCTTCAGGAAAGGCCTTTCGAAGTGTTGTTTCTGCAGCCGATTCAATCTATAAGAAAGAGGAGTACCTTGTTTTCTCAATTAAATTGGGAACAAATGATAGTGCTTGTAAAGGTACCACAGGGGCACCTGTCTCTGCCTCTGCATACAAGATGAATATGCAGATAATTATTGACTCGATACATTCAAAATTCCCCTTAGCTAAAATAATGATACATTATCCTATATGGTATAGTGAAAATACTCAAAACGGTGCAGTGTATCTTAAAGAGGGTCTTAATAGATTAAGGACATATATGCCGGTAATAGATCAGCTGACCAAAGAGAATTATGGTTTTGTATTTTCTGGGGATAAAAAAGGTTTTAAGTCGTTTCGTAATCATGGCCCTAAATATTATAAACCTCAGGAGGGAAAGCAAGGAATATATTATTTACATCCCAATGCTTATGGCGCTAAAATCTTAGGAGAATTATGGGCAAAGAAGATTGATAAATTAATTATAGAGAATGATAGAATAGAATAACCTATCTAATTGTGTTTAATAACGATTAAATCAGAACTATGTTAACAGCAAAAAAAAGGAAGAAGATATCTGAAGCCAGATATCTATTAGGGCTATTGTTAGCTCTTGTTTTAACGTATCCGGTTTTTTCTGCCATTGCGGAAAATAAACTGGTTGTGCAGCAGGCCGAAAAGAAAATTTCGGGAATGGTGCAGGATGGATCTGCCCCTATAATCGGAGCAATTATTAAGATTAAGGGGACAGGTAATGGAACTATAACCGACTTGGATGGAAAATATTCATTGAATGTTAAAGTCGGTGATATACTCGTCTTTAGTAGCATAGGATATAAAGAACAGACTCTTGAAGTTAAGGCTGGACAAAATATTTATAATGTTACCTTAGATGAAAGTATTGAAGCATTAAGTGAGGTTGTGGTTGTTGGTTATGGTGCACAAAAAAAATCTGATATAACAGGTGCGATGGTTAATGTTAGTAACAAAAGTCTGAAGGAGGCTCCTGTTGCTAATGTTGCAGCGGCATTACAAGGACTTGCGGCGGGTGTTGATGTGCAAATGGCAGGTGGAAGTACTCACCCGGGAGCTGTTCCTCAAATTCGTATTAGGGGTGAGAGATCCATTAATGCCGTTAATGATGTATTAATTGTTCTTGATGGAATTCCATTCAGTGGAAATCTGAATGATATTAGCAACGATGATATTGAGAGTATTAGTATTCTTAAAGATGCATCGGCTACTGCTATATATGGTTCCCGTGGCGCTAATGGAGTTATCCTGATTACAACTAAAAAAGGGATCGAAGGAAAGACTAAAGTTTCTTATAGTGGATATTATGGAGTGGTAAAAGCCATCAAAAAATACAATGTTATGAACTCTGAAGAATTTATCCGGTTTAAACAGTGGGCTTTTTATAATGCTAACAGTGATAAGTATACTGGACCGGATGATCCTGAAATCATGCAAATTAACAGAGTGTTTAAAGATCAAGCGGAGATGGAAGGTTATTACGCTGGTAATGATACGGATTGGCAAGACCTTATTTATGAAGATGGAATGACTATGAATCATCAACTTTCTCTAAATGGAGGAAATGACAAGACAAGTTACAATGCTTCGGTCGGCTACTATAAGGGTGAGAATAATTATGCTCCTCATTCATTTGAACGCATGACCGCAAAAATATCCGTAGATAGTCAGATTGGGAAATATGTGAAAATGGGATTCTCTTCTTTGAACGGATATATTTTGAATAATGGAGAGAATAATAATCCTATGGATCAAGCATTAAGAGCTTCTCCTTTTGCAACTCCATATAATGCGGATGGAGTTTTGATCAACGAAATACCGGGAAGTGGAGGCCAGGTATGGAATCCTCTTTTGGATTTGCGAGAAGGGGCTGTAGTGGATAAGCGTAGAGCTTTATCTACATTTAATGTGGGGTATTTAGATATTAAACTCCCTTATGGATTGAGTTATAGATTTAATGGAGGCCTGCAATTAAAATATGAAACATTGGGGCAGTTCCAAGCGAGTCTTACTACAAAGAGAATGGGTGCACAGAATAGGTCTTATGCCGATCATTATTTGGGAGTTGAATATACAATTGAAAATATTTTAAACTGGAATAAGACTATTCATAAAGATCACAATATTTTCTTTACTGCGATGCAGAGTATTCAGGAATATAAGCGTGATGGTAATTCTATAGAGGCCTACAATTATTTTAATGATAACATTCAGTTTTATAATCCTTCGCCCGAGTTGGCTTTGGGTGCAATTTCCGGAGGTGGAGATTTTCAGAAATGGAGAATTATGTCTTTTATGGGACGTTTAAATTATAGTTTTCGTGAAAAGTATTTATTGACGGCTACAATTCGTTCTGATGGTTCTTCCCGTCTTGCAGAGGGTAATAAATGGCATAGCTTCCCATCAGTAGCACTGGGATGGAATATTATGAGGGAGAGTTTTATGTCTAAGCAGAATGTCTTTTCTGCCTTGAAGTTGAGGGCAAGTTGGGGTAATGTCGGGAGTACTGCAGTTAATCCATATCAGACCATGTCTAAATTGAGTACTAATAAGTATATGTTAGGCTCTTCGGGTGTTGTGGGTGTGTATCCGAATTCCGTACCGGATAAATCTTTAGGATGGGAGTATACGGAAACAATTAATCTGGGAATCGATTTCGGCTTTCTTTCTAATAGAATTAATGGAACATTGGAATTCTACCAACAAAAAACAAAAGATTTACTGTTGGGAGTTAGTTTGCCGATCACTTCGGGATACTCTTCTAACTATTTAACGAATTTGGGGAATACCCGTAATCGTGGAGTTGAATTGAATATTAGTTCTGTTAATCTTGAAGGCGATGGGCAAAATAAATTATCGTGGAGCACAGATTTTAATATTTTTGCTAACCGGAATAAAGTGACAAGCTTGGGCGAAGGCGTATTAAAAGATGAGTCCAATAATCTTTATGTCGGAAAAGACAGATGGGTAATCTATTCTCTTGAGGCGGATGGGTTATGGCAGGATACTCCTGAAGATCGTACTTTAGCTGAGAGTTACGGGTATCCAACTTCGGGTAATTCTTCTGTAATTGGCACTATAAAGATAAAGAACCATCACATAGATTATGAGGCAGATGGTGTGACTCCTAAAGCTAAACAAGTGATAAATGACGATGATAGAGTCTTTTTAGGTAGACGTTCTCCTGATTTTGAAGGCGGTATTACCAATAGGTTTGCATATAAAGGATTTGATTTATCTTTTCTCTTCTCTTTCCGTTCGGGGGGAATTCTAACTTCAAACATGCACAATGGCTGGATGAATACCATGCAGGGAACATTTAATAATCTGAAAATAGATTATTGGACTCCGGAAAATACGAATGCAAGATGGCCGAAGCCATCGGTCTCCGGTGTTGGAGATAATAAAAAACTGTTGGCTCGATATGATGCTTCTTATCTGAAATTGCGAAATATTTCCTTAGGATATACTATTCCTCAAAGTTTTTCCAGAAAATATGGAATTGAATCTATGAGGATTTATACGACGGCATATAATTTATATACCTGGTTTAGCAGCCAATATAAGAAGGACGGGGGCATTGATCCGGAGACCTCGAGTACCGTTGATTTAAATACTCCACCGACGAGGAGTTTTATAGTAGGGGTTAATTTATCATTTTAATAGTAAAAGACATGAAAAGAATAATATATATAGCATTCCCATTCTTTTTTATAGCTCTTGCATCATGCCAAGATTGGCTTGAAGAAGAAAACCATTCCAGTACGACTCAAGATTTTTTAAAGACATCTCAAGGTTTTAAGATGGGATTGAATTCAGCCTACTCTGTATTAGGTAGTATGTATGGAGATGAAGGAGGTATTCATGGTTTAATGAATCCCGGGACGGATGAACTCAAAAGCAGTACAACTGAAAATAGAACAACCACATTGTCCATATATGATCCTACCCGATATACGGCTAACAATGAATTCTTAAGTAATTTATGGTCGTATGCATACTCTAATATCAATACATTGAATTATATGATAGAGAATGTAGAAAGTATTCCAATTGACGCCAATTTAACTTTAGTTCAACGGACGCAATATCTGGGTGAAGCTAAGTTTATGAGGGCTTTTCTATATTTTAATTTGGTGCAACAATTTGGTGATGTCACTGTATCTACTACATTCAATGATCAGCCTTCCAGGTCTGCGGTACGGGATGATATGTTGAAGGCATACGATGTGATTATTCAAGATTTGATAGACGCTTCTACAGAATGTTCTCCAAGTTTACAATTGAATGGATTGGAGGCTGGGCGTGCTTCAGGTGCTGCAGCGCGTCATTTATTGGCCCGGGTCTATTTGACATTGGGCTGGGTGTACGACAAAAGTTCCTCTTCTTATCCTAATAATAGCCATAACAAATATTACGATCCGAACAAAGCGAAAGAATATTATCAAAAGGCCTATGATGTTGCATCAAAATTGATAGCCGATGCGTCTTCTCTGGGAATCTCCTTAATGCCTAATTTTGCCGATGTTTTTAACGAGGTGAATGATGATCCTTCGGGGAAAAATAAAGAGGAATTATTTGTAGCCCGTATGGATTGGGATTTGGATAATACATATGGACGTACTTCCACTCTAAATCATTATTATGTTAATGGCTATGAAGCTTATATGGGAGAACGTAATATTAATGACGGGCGCTGCTATTCTTGGTTTAATCCCAATAAATATACTTATAATGCTTTTAACAACAGGGATAAGGATACAAGATACGATGCAACATTTCAAAAGGTGTGGTATGCTACTAAAACGCAAAATGGCGGTACTGTTTCTTATAACATCAATGGGAAGAAAGAATCTTTTGATTGGAAGTATACTGTTGTCGGAGATACTGCTATCTACTATCCGGGTTATAATATGACAGTGGATGAAATCAAAGCTAAAACCCAGAACAGAAATGGAAATAAATATTTGATATTTACCCCGGAGGCTTATGATGGCTATAAAATATTTCCGACAATCACTAAGTTCCTTGATCGGACAAGGGCACAATATAATGATAATTCAGATCGTTCATATATAATATTTAGGCTAGGTGAAACTTATTTATTGGCTGCTGAAGCTGCCTATAAATTGAATGATAATGAGAATGCTGCGAAATATATCAATATATTGAGAGAACGTGCGCGCAATAAATCTACTTCTGCATCGGGAGATCTTGATGTCAAGCCGTCGGATATAACTCTTGACTTTATATTGGAAGAAAGAACACGGGAGTTGTTGGCAGAACATTGCCGATGGGCTGATTTGGCTCGGACCGGTACATTACTGACAAGGGTTAGACTCTATAATGATGGAGTTGCAAAAACGAATATTGAAGAGAAAGATCAGTTACGCCCAATACCGCAAAGTCAGATTAATCGAGTGACAGTTGGTGAGGTGTACCCACAAAATGAAGGCTGGTAAAAAGAGTTTTGGATAATAAAAGGCTGCATACTAATAGTATTATTCTATATAGTTTGCAGCCTTTTTTATATTTTATTATTAGCTTTGGGACAATATTCATGATAACTCAAAAATCTCTATTTATTTGGTATGAAAAACAATAAAAAGAACAAAATCTTTTACTTAGTGGCAATATTACTTGCTTCTACTTGTAGTTTACACTCTCAATCTAAAGATGCATTGATTCCTCCCGAACTTGAAAATACGGAGTGTCTAGGTATTAACAAAGAGGCTTATCATGCCACGTTGATGCCTTATGCTAACTTGCAGGAGGCTTTAGTAGTCAATCGTCATGCTTCGTCCTATTGTCGTGTTTTAAACGGTATGTGGAAATTTAATTGGGTACCAACTCCTGAAACGCGTCCTGTCGATTTTTACAAACCGGATTATGATGTTTCTGCCTGGAAAGAAATTCCGGTTCCTTCCAATTGGGAAGTTCAAGGCTATGGTACTCCTTTCTACAGAAATTTGGGCTATACCATAAAAAGAGACTTTCCTCATGTGATGAGTGAACCTGATCCTAAATATACAGCATATAAGGAACGTAATCCGGTGGGTAGCTATCGCCGTGATTTCGATGTACCTTCCAGTTGGAAAGGGCGCCGTATCTTTATTACTTTTGACGGCGTGGATAGTGCCTTCTTTATTTGGGTTAATGGGAAAAAGGTTGGTTACAGCGTGAACAGTCGTAATGCTGCCGAATTCGATTTAACTCCGTTTGTGAATGCAGGAAAGAATACCTTGGCAGTTGAAGTCTATCAATACAGTTCGGGTACATGGCTGGAAGATCAGGATATGTGGCGATTGCATGGTATCTTCCGTAACGTAACGCTATGGAGTGCACCTCAAATACATATGCGGGATTTCTTTGTAAAGCAGGATCTTGATAAAGAGTATAAGAATGCTACGCTTGAGGTTGTTGCGAAGGTAAAAAACTATGGTGCTAAGAAGAGTAAGCAACAGACTCTCACTGCAACTCTGTATGACAAACAAGGGAATGAAGTCGCAAAAAATACTGTGACGGGAAAAGCCTTGTTGACCCGGCAAGAACAGCAACTGATTGTGAAAATGGATGTTGCTAACCCTGAGAAGTGGACGGCTGAGACTCCCAATCTTTACACTGTTGTTCTTTCTAATTCCGAAGGAGAAATACTTTCTTCCAAAGTCGGTTTCCGCAAGTTGGAAATTAATGGCAGGATCATGACTGTCAATGGTGTGCCTCTTAAACTGAAAGGGGTTAACCGGCATGAGCATTGGTCAGATGTAGGGCATGCGGTTACCGAAGAGCAAATGATTAGGGATTTGCAGGTTATTAAGCAAGGCAATTGCAACCATGTGAGAACGTGTCATTATTCTGATGACCCGCGTTGGTACGAGTTATGCGATGAGTGGGGTATTTGGCTTGTGGCGGAAGCTAATTGTGAATGCCACGGTTATGACGGCCGATTTGACGAAGAACCATTGATGAAAGCTGCAATCATGGATCGCAATGTAGCCAATGTGGAGAACTTTAAGAATCATCCTTCGGTGATAATCTGGTCTCTTGGTAATGAGTGTGGTGGAGTTGGCTCTAACTTTGTTGCTGCGATGAATAAAGTAAAAGAAATCGATCCGACGCGTTTTGTTCATTATGAACGTTTTGGGGTCGGAGACAAGAACCCTTCTGATTTTGATGGTCGGATGTATGGTACTCCTGATGATTTTGCAAAAGTTGCCCGGAATAAGGATCTTAAAAAGCCATTTTACATTTGTGAATTTGCCCATGCTATGTTTAATTCCATGGGGTCATTGGGCGAGTATTCGGAAGTCTTTGACAATAATCCTGAAATTGTAGGAGGAGCTATTTGGGAATATCAGGATCAGGCATTATGGAACAAACGTGATCCCAATCACCCTATATTGGCTTATGGCGGAGGATTTGGTGAATATCCTAACGACCATTATTTTATTCATAAGGGAGTCGTTTCGTATGATCGTGTTACGGAAGGAAATCGTGTGAAACCTCATTATCCCGAGATGAAGAAATCGTTTCAATGGATTGATACTAAATTGGTGGATTCGTCTAAAGGAACAGTTCTAATCAGAAATAAATATCAATTCATATCTCTTGATGGATTTGAAGGATCTTGGACATTGTCAGAAAATGGAAAAGTCATTGCTTCCGGGAAACTGGATATGCCTTATATTGCTCCCCGCTCCGAAGTTACGACGACTATCCCGTATCGGATAGAGAGCCCGAAGTCCGATGCCGAGTATTTTTTACGCGTTTCTTATCGGCAAAAAGCAAATACCTTGTGGGCAGAGAAAGGCTTTGAAGTTGCTTCAGAGCAATTTAAATTGCCTGCAAATATAGCCTCTACTGTAAATGCAGTAGCCTCTGTAAGTCCTGTAAAAGTTGGTAAGGATGCCCAATCGGTTACAATCTCTGGTCAGAACTTCTCTTTAGTTTTCGACCAAAAAAGCGGTCTTCTGACCCAGCTTGTTAAAGATGGAACCAATGTTCTGGCTGCGAATGGAGGCCCAAGACTTCATTTGTGGCGCGCTGCCCATCGGAATGATGATATGTGGGCTTTCCGTCAATGGGAAAAATATGGTGTGGATAGCTTGAAGTATTCATTAGTCAGTCTTGATGTGAAGCCTGTTGATAAGAGCTCCGTAAATATTATCTCAGTAGTGAAGGCCGATGGAAAAGAAGGGTTTGGAGTCCTTCATACTGCGACTTATTTGGTAAAAGGTGATGGCACTGTCACCGTGAATAACAAGATAGAGTTCACTGGTACACGTATTAATCTGGCACGTATTGGAGTGCGTTTCCTTTTTGATAAGAAACTCGATAGTGTGACTTATTTCGGACGTGGGCCGATAGAGAACTATGCCGATCGCAAAACAGCTCAGGACGTAGGGCTATATAAACTGTTTGTGAACGATCAATATGAATATGAGAAACCGATGGAGCGGGGTAATCATGAAGAAGTCCGCTGGGTCGGTTTGAGTGGAAACAGCATGCCCTCATTCTCTTTTCAGTCGGATAAAAACCTGATGCAGTTTTCTGCATTGCCTCATACTGATGAGCAAATGCAAAATGTGGAATACAAGATTGACTTACCGACGAGTGAAACTACTGTGTTTACTCTTGCTTCCAAGACGCTAGGCGTAGGTTCCAATGGTTGTGGCCCTAAACCACTTGATCCATATCTGGTTTGGTCTGATAACACGGAGTTTGCCTATATCCTGAATTTATTTCAGGTGCATGATTAAAGATATTATCAATTTACTCTAGAAACAAAAAGGAGTTAAGCTATAAACTTAACTCCTTTTTTTATTCTCAGTCGGGGTGAGAAGATTCGAACTTCCGACCACACGCCCCCCAGACGCGTACTCTAACCGGGCTGAGCTACACCCCGAATTGCGGTTGCAAAAGTAAGGCTTTATTTTAAAATAGCAAATGTTTGGTTGATTAAATTTAATAACTTCCCTTTATGTTATCTCGTTTTAAAGCCACTTTGGTATGAATTTTTATAGGCCCATGCATTCTCTGTAAAAGTCGAACATTTGGAAAATGGTTTCTTTATCCGCAGTTTCATTAAGACTGACATCGCCGATATTTCTTAGCAAACTGAAGTTGATAATGCCGGCAGTATTTTTTTTGTCATGCTTCATTAGCTCGTAAAGCCGATCATAGTGCTTACAGTCAAAAGAAAAAGCGCCATAATTCTGATGTATAAACTGAATCGTCTGACGCATCTTATCTATCGGGAAACCGACTTTGACATGCGAGAGGTAAAGTTCACAAATGATACCCCATGCTACGGCATAACCGTGTAATATCGGGCGATTTTCCGCTAATGCCAAACTTTCGAAGGCATGCCCTACGGTATGTCCTAAATTCAGGGCTTTGCGAATACCATGCTCCAGAGGATCTTCTTCTACGATTTGCTCTTTAACATTAACGGATCGACCGACCATTGCTTTTAGAGCGGAGTAGTCTATATTTTCTGTATCGAAAGTCAACAGTTCTGCCCAATGCTCTTGGGTGCTGATTAATCCATGTTTTAACATTTCGGCATAGCCTGAAAAGAAGTTTTGTGCGTCGAGACTGCGCAGGAATTCCGTTTCCAGTACAACGTAAGCTGCGGGGTTGAAGACGCCGATTTCATTTTTCAATCCGTTGAAGTTTATGCCTGTTTTGCCCCCAACAGCAGCATCTACCATAGCTAGTAGTGTTGTAGGTATATTAATGTATGTTATTCCCCTTTTAAATGTGGATGCTGCAAAGCCGCCAAGATCAGTAACCATTCCTCCACCAAGGTTTATAAGCAATGAATGACGTGAGGCACCCCTTTCACTCAAGGCTTGCCATACAAAAGCAAGACTTTCCAGCGTTTTATTTACATCTCCCGTACCAATAGTGATCTGATCTACCTCTGATAGCGAATGCTCTAATAAGGGATAGCAATATTGATGGGTATACTCGTCTGTCAATACATATACTTTGTCATAAGAACATTCCTGTAGGATTTGGGGGAAAGTTTTCTTCAGATCTTCGCAAAGAATAATTTTCTGTTTGCTCATAATACAGTGATATTTGTTACGCAAAGATAGGATTTCTATTGAAAAGAACTATTTTTGTTTTTGAAAAAGATTGCTAGTCTGATCTTAAATGTAATCCCTGTATTGGTACTATATTTTGGTGTGTAAGGTGGTATATGCCGGAATTGTTCCTTTTGAATAGAGATTGCAAATTTCTATATGTACAAATGGACTATTCGTCGTTTTTTTTTGTATAAACGTCGATAATTAAAGTATTTTGTTTTTTCCTCATTAAACTTTTAGAACGTATTTACGTCCAATTAAACAGTGTAAAAAGATTGAATGTTGTTTTAATAAACAAAAGCGAATGAAAAGAATGATCGTCGGAATGGTGACTTTACTGTCAACAATCCTTTCCGCTTACCCACAAAGCGTAACTATTGCAGTTTCCGGACACGTTATTGAAGCCGATACTAAGGAGCCGGCTATACAGGCTTCCGTACAGTTGTTGTCATTGCCGGACAGTACTTTTATTACAGGGGGAATGACTTCTCAGAATGGTAACTTCACACTCCCTAAAAAAGTTAAGGGTGGTAAATATGTACTTAAGGTGTCTTACGTGGGTTTCCAGACTAAATTTTTGCCTTTACAATTATCTTCTTCTGTTCCTAATAGGAATATAGGAACGGTTTCATTGAAAGTTGATGCTATTTTGCTTTCTGAGGCAGTGGTGACAGCCGAAGCTCCTCAAGTACAGGCGGTGGAAGATACTTTGGTCTATAATTCTTCAGCATATCGTACGCCTCAGGGCGCCATGTTAGAGGAGTTGGTAAAGAAACTTCCGGGTGCTGAAATCGATGACGATGGAAATGTGAAAATCAATGGTAAGGATGTGAAGAAGATCATGGTAGATGGTAAAGAGTTCTTTGGCGGCGATGTGAAAACAGGTCTTAAGAATTTGCCTGTTGATATGATTGACAAGCTTAAAACTTATGATAAGAAATCCGATCTGGCGCGTATTACCGGCATTGATGATGGAGACGAAGAAACCGTACTTGATCTTACTGTAAAGAAAGGGATGAACCAGGGCTGGTTTGGAAATTTTGATGCAGCAATAGGTAGCCATGATCGCTATATTGGTCGTGGAATGATGAATCGTTTTGTTGATAAGACACAAGTATCTGTAATTGGTTCGGCTAACAATGTAAATGATCAAGGATTTTCCGGTGGCGGCGGAGGACCGCGTTGGCGGGCTAATAATGGTTTGAATGCACCGAAAGAGTATGGTATTAATTTTGCAACTCAAACCTCTAAAATAGAGTTGGGAGGTAGTGCCCGGTTTAATTCTAATGATGCTGATATTGCAAGTATTAACTCTTCCGAACGTTTCTTGCAGAGTGGTAATTCCTTCTCCAATTCCAATTCACATGGTTGGAATAGCAATAAATCTTTTAGTACCGATTTCAGAATGGAGTGGAAGCCGGATACGCTGACTAACATAATCTTCCGGCCGAATTTTTCTTATGGAAAGACAAAGAATTATTCTTTATCACAGTCCGGAACTTTTAATAGTGACCCTTATGCTTTAGTGCCCAATCCTAATGATTATCTGGATTTTGATCAGATTAGTACAGATGATCCATTGAGAGATGTTCGTGTAAATGCGACGAATGGGAAGGGGTTAAACAAGTCCAACAGCGTATCAACCGATGCTACTGTTCAGATTAATAGAAAATTGAATAATAAAGGGCGGAACATTACTTTCAGAGGAAGTTTTGGATATGGCGATAATAACAGTGATCAATATACTGAGTCCACTACCCATTACTATCAGTTACAGAATTATCTGGGCAATGACTCCATTTTGATTCGTAATCAATATATTACCACGCCTACCAAGAATTTCAATTATATGGCGCAATTGACCTATAGTGAACCGATTGCCCGGGCCACATTCCTTCAATTCAGTTATCAATTCCAGTATAAATACAGTAAGAGTGACAAAACTACTTATGATTTGCAGAATTATAATGATTGGGGGATAGATTCCCCACTGCCTGTTGGGTATGCCGAAAATGCCGTGGACAGTTTGAGTAAATATGCCCAATATCGCTACTATAATCACAATGCATCTGTTTCATTACGGTTTATCCGTGAAAAGTATCAGTTGAGTGCCGGATTATCTTTTCAACCTCAGAATACCAAACTATCCTATATACGCGGAAGTTATATGACGGACACAACGCGTACGGTACTTAACTTTGCTCCGAATGTGGATTTACGTTTCCGTTTCTCCAAAGTGAGCCAATTGCGTTTTACGTATCGCGGTAATACCGGACAACCCAGTATGGAAAACTTATTGCCGATAGTGGATAATTCAGACCCCTTGAATATCAGGGTGGGTAATCCCGGTTTGAAGCCATCGTTTACACATTCCATGCGTATGTTCTATAATACGTTTAATGCCGTAAACCAGCGTAGTATTATTGCAAATATTAATTTTTCGGCTACTCAAAACAGTATTAGCAACAGTACGGAGTATAATGATCAAACCGGTGGAACGATAACGACTCCGAAAAACATAAATGGTAATTGGAATGCTTTCGGTATGTTTGGTTATAATACGGCATTAAAAGATAAAAGGTTTACTGTAAACTCATTCTCAACAGTGAACTATCAGAACAATGTTGCTTTCTTGTATGACCAGGCGGTAAAGGCTGATCAGAAAAATACGACTACGGGATTGACTTTAGGCGAACGTCTCAATGGGGGTTACCGTAATAATTGGTTTGAGTTTGGTCTTAACGGTTCTGTTTCGTATACTTCCGAACGTAATGAACTACGTCCCGAATATAATCAGGAGCCTTATACTTTTTCTTATGGGGCAAGTACCAATGTCACATTGCCATGGAGTATGAGTGTTTCCACTAATATTGCTAATCAAAGTCGGCGTGGCTATTCTGATGCAAGTATGAACCGCAATGAACTCATTTGGAACGCACAAGCTTCCCAAACCTTCCTGAAAGGTGCGGCTACCGTTAGCTTTGAAATGTATGATATTTTGCAGCGTCAGAGCAATATCAGCCGTTCGCTGACTGCTACCGGACGTTCGGTCTCTGAATATAACGGAGTTAACAGCTATTGCATGCTGCACTTTATTTATCGCTTGAATATTTTCGGTAGTAAAGCCGCCCGTGAGAAAATGCAGAATCGCCGGGACTTTGATGCTCCCGGTTTTGGAGGCCCCGGTGGAGATCGTCCAAGAGGAAGAGGTGGCTTTGGCGGCGGAGGCTTTGGTGGCGGACGCTCATTCTGAAAACCTAACCAGTTCTTTTTATAAATTCCCCTTTGGTTCTCCATTATATGGGAACCAAAGGGGTTTCCTTTCTTAAAAAAACATTAATTACTGTAACCGATAATGAAGATAATATTGAAATTCTTACATTTGTTTTCCGCGCTGTTCTAATTCGATGTCATACATGATTGATTGGTATAGTATAACCAGCCAGATTGCCACTATTGCATTTAATGTTTTATATTTTGGCATTATCATCGGTATTATTGTCGTTATTATTCTCGACAATAGAAATCCGGTGAAGACCCTTTCGTGGATATTGGTATTGTTGTTTCTTCCTGTAGTTGGGCTTGTATTCTATTTTTTCTTCGGTCGTAGTCAACGGCGAGAACGGATCATCAGCAAGAAAAGCTATAACCACTTGCTCAAGAAACCAATGGCTGAATATTTAGCTCAGGATATTTGTGTTCTTCCGGAAAATTATAGCCGCCTTATTTCGCTGTTTCAAGATATCAATCAGTCTTTCCCTTTTGAAGGGAATCGGGTGGAGACATATACCGAAGGTTTTTCCATGTTGCAATCTCTATTGCGGGAATTGAAGAAAGCGACCCGGCATATTCATCTGGAGTTTTACATCTTTGAGGATGATGCCATCGGGCGTCTGGTTCGCGATGCGTTGATTGATAAAGCTCGTGAGGGTGTTGAAATCCGTGTAATTTATGACGATGTGGGATGTTGGCATGTACCTAACCGCTTTTTTGATGAGATGCGTTCGGCCGGCATTGAGGTCAGAAGTTTCCTTAAAGTACGTTTCCCGCTGTTTACAAGTAAGGTGAATTATCGTAATCACCGTAAGATAGTGGTTATTGACGGACGGATTGGTTTTGTCGGCGGTATGAATCTGGCCGTGCGTTATATGCGCGGATTCCCGTGGGGTATTTGGCGGGATACGCATGTGATGCTCGAAGGAAAAGCTGTGCACGGTCTACAAACAGCATTCTTGCTTGATTGGTATTTTGTGGACAGGACTTTGATAACCGCATCACGTTATTTTCCTAAAATAGAACCTTGCGGGTCTTCATTGGTACAAGTTGTTACTAGTGAACCTATTGGGCTCTGGAAGGAGATTATGCAAGGATTGGTGATGGCTATAGCCAATGCAAAAAGATATTTCTATATTCAGACTCCTTATTTCCTTCCTACCGAATCGATCATGATAGCATTACAAACCGCTGCACTGGCAGGGATAGATGTACGGTTAATGTTGCCATTGCGTGCCGACAGCCATCTGGCACATTTGGGATCGCGTTCCTATCTGGTTGATGTATTACAGGCAGGAGTGAAAGTTTACTTTTATAGAAAAGGTTTTCTACATTCCAAGTTAATTGTTTCCGATGATGAGCTTTCCATTGTGGGTTCAACCAATCTGGATTTTAGAAGTTTTGAACACAACTTTGAAGTTAATGCCTTTATCTATGACGTGGAAACAGCGTTGCAAGTCCGTGAAATTTTTCTTTTCGATCAACGGGATTGTACACAAATTTTTCTAAAAAACTGGGAAAAGCGTCCATGGAGGCAGAAAGCCAAAGAGAGCTTAGTCAGACTGATGTCACCGTTATTGTAACCAAGCTAAGTCCTTAAGGTGTATAAAAGTTTATTTTGCTGTTTTCTTCCTTATTACTCTGCTATATTTTCTATCTCTTTTATTTGAAAGAAGGAGAAATTGACACTGCCGTATGCACGTTGTTCTATAAAATTGAGGTGACTTTCAAAGTGGTTGGTTTTGCCATGCTCCAGAACAAAAAGGCCATCTTTTTTCAGTAGACCGTTTTCGAATATAAGATCAGGAATCGATGCCAATTCCGGTAAATCGTATGGAGGGTCGGCAAAAATAAAATCAAATTTTTTACCTCCGTTCTTGATGTACTTGAAAACATCACCTTTTACCGGTAGCCAGTTTTCGGCCTTAACTTCGTGCATTATTTTATTGATAAAAGCATAATGATTGCGATCTTTTTCTATGCTAATCACCCGATCACATCCTCTTGATGCCAATTCAATGCTGATGCTCCCTGTACCGGCAAATAAATCGAGTGCTGTGACACCATCTTCAAAATCCATATAATTGGATAGCACATTAAAAAGACTTTCTTTAGCAAAGTCGGTTGTAGGACGTGCCTTAAAACTATGGGGCACGTCGAATCTTCTTCTTTTGTATATCCCGCTGATTACTCGCATAGTACAATGGAACGTAAATCGAGGTTCGTAGCAGGAATCATGATGTAAACCTGCCTGATATATTTTTTTAGTTCGGGCAATAAAGCCTCTTTATCGGATAAATTACCGCTCAAATGTAACTCATCCCGTAAGGCTTCAAAGCCCAGTTGCTTCCAAGTGTAAAGCAAATAGTAGATGCGATCTGTTGTCTCGCGGCATTCAAATGAATTTGCCAATAACAAGTGACCGCGATCATAACAAAAGATATCCATTCCTGCGTCTCTTAAATTGACGTACATTTTCCGGCTGTTTCCCAAACGGCTTTTTGTTGAAAATGATTCGATTAGTGAACTTGCCTGGGAGTAAAACTTGATATCGGGATATTGTTCTCTGAGGAAGTTACAGGAACTTTTATCCATACCGAAAAGAACTACAGCATTATTTTTCCGGAGAATATTATATTGCACCAATTCGTTTTCCCGTGCCGAATGGCTATGATAGAAGAGGGTTTCGGTTTGTTCATCTTCAAAAAATTCCAGTGGAATAAGGGCGAAGCGCTTATCGGCCATCAGAACGTTAACGCGTCGGAAAGTATGGTTTAACCATTCTACTTCCCGGAACATTTTCTTTATATTCGCTGTCAGTGATAAAGTTTCATCAACTTCTCTTTCGATAAATGTAAAATTTTCACCCTCAAGCGGATTGTAAACAGAAAGCATGAATCCTTCCGTGCTTAAGCGGATAGAAAGTGTGTACTGTTCCGATTTGCTGAAATCAACTGTTTCCATAATTCTTTCGAAAACGATATTAAGTCCTGTTTTCGTGAAAGATATCTTTTTTTGGTTTATATTCGTACTGCGAATTTAAAAAAATTATTCCAATGACAGTAACTTTTGACTGTTTTTCCCTTTGAAACAATGATAAACGAATATCTGGAAAAGTTTATAAAGGGGGTTTTCCCTTACGAACCAACCCTTGAACAAGATGTGGCAATAGGGAAACTGGCGGAATTTATATCTTGTATACGGACAGATGTGGTGTTCATTCTACGCGGTTATGCGGGTACAGGTAAAACATCCCTTGTCGGAGCTTTGGTTAAGGCGCTCGATCAGCTTCAGCAAAAATCCGTACTACTGGCTCCTACCGGACGTGCAGCGAAAGTGTTCTCAGCTTATGCCGGGCATCCTGCTTTTACCATTCATAAGAAGATCTATCGTCAACAGAGTTTTTCGAACGAGATGACCAATTTCTCGGTGAATGACAATCTGACAACCAGTACGCTCTATATTGTAGATGAAGCTTCAATGATCTCTAATGGCGGACTGCCGAGCAGCATGTTCGGTACGGGTCGATTACTGGACGATTTGGTACAGTTTGTTTACTCGGGTATGGGTTGTAAGCTCCTTTTGATGGGCGATACGGCACAGCTTGCTCCGGTGGGGGAAGAGCAAAGTCCGGCTTTGTTTGCCGATGCATTGAAAGGATATGGTTTTGAAGTCTGGGAAGTGACATTGACTCAAGTGGTGCGTCAAATGCAGAATTCCGGTATCTTATGGAATGCAACCCAGTTGAGAGAGCTTATCTTCAAAGATGAATATACCTCACTTCCTCAGATAAAGATATCAGGTTTCTCCGATATTAAAATCTTGCCGGGGGAAGAATTGATTGAAACGCTATCTACTTGTTACGACAGAGATGGAATGGATGAGACGATTGTGATATGCCGCTCGAACAAACGTGCCAATATCTATAATAAGGGAATAAGGGCCCAAATTCTTTGGTGTGAAGATGAACTGAATGCCGGGGATTTGTTGATGGTAGCAAAAAACAACTACTTCTGGACAGAAAAGAGTAAGCAGATGGATTTTATTGCCAATGGGGAAATTGCGGTATTACGCCGGGTCCGTCGTATGCGTGAATTGTATGGTTTTCGCTTTGCCGAAGTTACGCTGACTTTTCCCGATTATGATGATTTTGAACTGGATGCCAACCTGTTGCTTGATGCTCTTCATAGCGAGACTCCTGCTTTATCCAAAGAAGATAATGATCGGTTATTTTATGCTGTATTGGGTGATTATGCCGATATTTCAACAAAGCGTGAGCGAATGAAAAAGATGAAAGCAGATCCGTACTATAATGCCTTACAAGTGAAGTATGCTTATGCGGTCACTTGTCATAAGGCTCAGGGCGGGCAATGGAAAAATGTATTCCTTGATCAGGGTTATATGTCCGATGAATACCTTACTCCCGATTATTTCCGCTGGCTTTATACAGCTTTTACCCGTGCTACAGGGACTTTATACTTGGTCAATTATCCCAAAAACGCATATTATTAAAAATACAAACTTTTATATCTCCCAAAATTTGTAGAGGAGAGATTTCTGTTTTTCTGTTGCTGTTATTTATTTAATAATTGTGGGATAGCTCTATCACCAGATTTTGATGCTTACTTTGAAGAGTATGAGTGGTAGTTACGTTTCGTAAAGATGAAGTAATGCCAACTCTTTGCCAATAGTATGGCAATTTTGTGCCAATAGCTTGGCACAATACTTGCATCTATGACAAATCATTACCAAAAAGAAAAGCTGTGTCAGATTCAACTAACACAGCCTTTCATTATTTAGAATAATGAGATTTGAATACCGTTTTAGAGTCCGGCAAGTTCTATTACTTTGTCCACAGCAGCGGTAATGCCATCGGAGTTTTTACCTCCGGCTGTTGCAAAGTGTGCTTGTCCACCGCCACCACCTTGGATCAGTTTTGCCGCTTCTTTGACGAGATTTCCTGCTTTCAAGCCTCCTGCTACGAGGTTGTCACTCAGCATCACGGTCAACATCGGTTTATTTTCGTATACTGTTCCGGCAACGAAGAACAGATTTTCGGTTATTTCCCCACGAAGTTGGAATGCGATATTTTTAGCTGCTTCAGCAGGTATGGGAGCGCAGCATTTAATTACTTTAATGCCATTGATTTCTTGAATATTTTTTAGAAGTCTTTCTTTCAATTGCCCCTCTTTTTCCTTCATGAAATCATCAATCTGCTTCTTCAACCCCGCATTTTCATCAATGTATTTATTGATGGTTCCGATCAGGTCGGGTGCATTGTTGAAGAGCCCTTTCAGATCGCGTAACGTATCTTGTATGATGTCCATCATTTCTTCCACCCGTGCTCCTGTATAAGCTTCGATACGGCGTACACCTGCGGCAACCGAGCTTTCGGAGATAATCTTCACCATGCCGATATTACCCGTTGCGGCAACATGCGTACCTCCGCAGAATTCTATGGAAGAACCGAACTGGATAACACGGACATGATCGCCATATTTTTCACCAAAAAGGGCGATGGCACCTAATTCCTTGGCTTCCTCAATAGGTATGTTGCGGTATTCCTTCAAAGGAATATTAGCCCGTATTTTGGTGTTGACGATGTGTTCTACTTTGCGAATTTCTTCGTCACTGACTTTTTGGAAGTGAGAGAAGTCGAAACGAAGAGAATCCGGTGTTACCAAAGAACCTTTTTGCTCAACGTGTTCACCCAACACTTCACGCAAAGCCTCGTCCAACAAGTGGGTTGCGGAGTGATTGGCTGCACAAGCGGCCCGTTTATCCGTATCTACGCAGGCCATCATTGGGGCTTCAGGATGTTCCGGCAACCTCTTGGTGATGTGAATGGGTAGATTGTTTTCCTTTTTGGTGTCGATTACTTCAATGGTTTCGGATTCACTTACCAATACTCCGGTATCACCTACCTGACCACCGCTTTCTGCATAGAAAGGAGTGTAATCCAATACGATTTGATATAGGGTCTGGTTCTTTTGTTTTACCTGACGATAGCGAAGGATGGATGTTTCATATTCGGTGAAATCGTAACCTACAAATTCAGTTGTACCTTCTTTAAGTACAATCCAGTCGCCGGTTTCAATGGCGGCAGCATTGCGGGCACGCTGTTTCTGTTGTTGCATTTCGGCATCAAATGCTGCGATGTCAACAGTCATCTTGTTCTCACGAAGAATAAGTTCGGTCAAGTCCAGTGGAAACCCGAAGGTATCATAAAGAGTGAAAGCGTCTTTACCATCGATTATCGTTTTACCGGCAGCTTTAGCATCTTCCATGGTTTTATCTAATAGACGGATACCTGTCTCCAACGTGCGAAGGAATGAATCTTCTTCTTCTTTAATCACCTTTTCAATCAAGTCTTTCTGTGCAATGAGTTCCGGATAGGCCGCTCCCATATTTCCTATTAAAACAGGAAGTAATTTATACATAAAGGCCTGCTTCTGTCCGAGGAAAGTATATCCGTAGCGTACGGCACGACGGAGAATACGGCGGATAACATAACCGGCTTTTGCATTGCTGGGTAGCTGTCCGTCAGTAATGGAGAAAGAAATAGTACGAATATGATCGGCAATTACGCGCATGGCTATATCCTTTTGCTTATCAACACCGTATGAAGTGCCAGCCAAATTTGCAATAGCCTGAATTATCGGTTGGAATACATCCGTATCATAGTTTGATGTTTTCCCCTGTAAAGCCATACAAAGACGCTCAAACCCCATTCCGGTATCAATTACTTTTGCGGGGAGTGGTTCTAAGCTACTGTCAGCTTTACGGTTATATTGCATGAACACCAGATTCCAAATTTCAATAACCTGTGGATGGTCATGATTTACCAAGTCACGACCGGATACTTTGGCACGTTCTTCAGCGGGACGTAAGTCGATATGGATTTCGGAACAAGGTCCACATGGACCTGTATCACCCATTTCCCAAAAGTTATCGTGTTTGTTACCATTAATAATATGGTCTTTCGGAAGAAATTGCTCCCAATAAGATGCTGCCTCGTCATCACGTTGTAATCCTTCTTCGGGGCTTCCTTCGAATACGGTTGCATATAGGTCGGTAGGATCGAGTTTTAAAACGTCTACCAAATATTCCCATGCCCAAAAGATAGCTTCTTTTTTGAAGTAATCGCCAAATGACCAGTTACCTAGCATTTCAAACATTGTATGGTGGTATGTGTCGTGTCCAACTTCCTCCAAATCATTATGCTTACCGCTTACGCGCAGACATTTCTGTGAATCCGCAACTCTTTTATATTTCGCCGGGTGGTTACCCAAAATGATGTCTTTGAATTGGTTCATACCTGCATTGGTAAACATCAATGTAGGGTCATCTTTTATCACCATTGGAGCCGAAGGTACAATCTGATGTCCTTTTGACTCAAAGAAATTCTTGAAGGAATCTCTGATTTCGTTAGCAGTCAACATACTCTATGTCTCTATCCTTGAGGTTAATAATCTTGAAAAAACAACGCAAAGATAGCTTGTTTTTATTACTTTTGCTTTATCAACCTGCGAAATATTTCCATTAGATGCGCAAAGTATACTATATTTATAACCCGCGGACGCAGACTTATGACCGTATTTACCCAACTGTCCGCCAGCGGGCATTGAGTATTTTACGTCGTCTATTTGTCGGAATGGGACTGGGTGCCGGATGCTTTATTGTTCTGTTATTTATCTTCGGCTCGCCTTCCGAAAAGGAATTGCGAAAAGATAATAGTCAACTTCTGGCGCAATATAATGTCCTTTCGCGTCGTCTGGATGGGGCTATGGGGGTTTTGCAGGATATTCAGCAACGCGACGATAATCTTTATCGTGTCATCTTTCAGGCCGATCCAATATCGTCGGCCATTCGGCAAGCCGGTTATGAAGGTACCAATCGTTATGAGCATTTAATGAGTATGGCTAATGCTGATTTGGTGATTAATACGACTCAAAAGATGGATATGCTGAGGAAACAGCTTTATATTCAGTCCCGCTCGTTCGATGATGTTGTGGCTATGTGCAAGAGTCATGATAAAATGTTGAAATGCATACCGGCTATTCAGCCTATTTCCAATAAAGATCTCCGGCAGACGGCATCAGGATACGGTACGCGTGTAGATCCTATCTATGGAACTCTTAAATTTCATGCGGGTATGGATTTCTCTGCTCATCCGGGCACAGATGTTTATGCTACGGGTGATGGAATTATAGTGAAGGCAGGGTGGGAGTCCGGTTTGGGTAATACTATAATTATTGATCATGGTTTTGGATATCGAACGGTTTACGCACATTTACGTGACTTCCAGGCGAAGGTGGGGAATCGCGTTGTTCGTGGTGAAGTGATCGGAGGAGTAGGGAGTACCGGTAAAAGTACCGGGCCGCATTTGCATTATGAGGTTCACGTCAAGGGGCAGATCGTGAATCCTGTAAATTACTATTTTATGGACTTAAGTGCTGACGATTATGATCGTATGGTGCAAATTGCTGCCAATCATGGAAAAGTGTTTGATTAGAATCAGTGTAATGTTTTAATTGGAAAGGATATGTTGAATAAAGATAAAGACTTAAAACTCTATTATTCTATCAGCGAAGTCGCACAAATGTTCGATGTCAATGAATCGTTGTTACGTTTTTGGGAGAAGGAGTTTCCACAGTTGGAACCGAAGAAAGGTGGACGTGGTGTAAGGCAATATCGCAAGGAAGATATTGAAGTTGTGAAATTGATTTATCACTTGGTGAAAGAAAGGGGAATGACAATACCGGGTGCCCGTCAACGGATAAAAGATAATAAGGAGGCTACCTTACAGAATTTTGAGGTGGTTGAAAGGTTGAAGGGTATCCGTGAAGAGCTTTTAAGCATGAAAAAGGCTTTAGATGGTTTTACTTACGAGCAGGTGGAAAAGTTGGAGGATAATGTCAAAGAGGAAAGCCGGAACGGGTAACATTCTTTATCCTTCCACCCGTGTTACTTGTTTGATGTTCTGTACCAGTTTTAAGTTATTGCAGATCTTTTTCACATCATCAACATCATGTACATATAACTGGATGTTGCCTTCAAAAATACCATCGTCTGTCTCAATGGTCAGCTTTCTGATATTTACGTTCAGTTGCCGGGAGATTACTTGCGTCACTTCATTGAGCAACCCCATTGAATCGATTCCTTTAATATAGATATTTACGAGGAAAGACAAGCCTTTGTGAGTATCCCATTCGGTCGCCAGAATACGGTTACCGTAACTGCTTTTTAAGCGGGCAGCCACCGGGCATTGTCGTTTGTGAATAATAACGCGTTCATTTTCATCCATATATCCCAGCACATCATCTCCAGGTATCGGATGGCAACAATCCGCCATGATATATTTTTTCTGGATATCTTCATCGGTAAGTTTAAGTACTTGTTTGGGATTGATTTTTTCTGTGGAGGGCGAAGGTAGGAGCTTTTCCATCTCAAGCATTTTATTATCCTTATTCCCTCCGAAAGAAAAGGTGAGATATTTTTTCCAGTTTGTACTCTGTTTTTCTTTGATTGTATTTCTATCAACATCACCAAGCACAATTTTAGTACTTCCGATAGAAACCAAAAGCTCTTCAAAGTTCTTCATGTTGTGTAATTTACACAACTTCTCCATGATAATGTCTTCCAGGCGAACTTCTTCTTTTTTAAGAAATTCATTAAGGAGTTTTTCTCCTTTTTTCTGATTACTTCTTTGTTCCTTGCGCAAGATTGCTGCAATTTTCGCCCTTGCTTTTGCGGTAGTCGCAAATATTTCCCACTGAGGCTGTACACGTTGCGATTTTGAAGTCAGAATCTCCACCTGATCCCCACTTTGCAATTTGTGACTTAACGGAACAAGTTTGTGGTTTACTTTGGCACCAATGCAGTGACTGCCTATGTCGGTGTGAAGTGAAAAAGCAAAATCCAGTGCGGTAGAATTTTGAGGCATGGTCTTTAGTTCTCCCTTAGGAGTAAAGACAAATATTTCCGATGCAAACAAGTTGAGCTTAATGGTGTCGAGGAAATCAATCGCATCGGGTTGAGGATCATCCAGAATTTCCTTAATTGTTTTAAGCCATTTTTCCAATTCGCCTTCATCTTCGCTACCGCCACCTTCTTTATATTTCCAATGTGCTGCAAATCCTTGTTCGGCGACATCATTCATCCGCTCGCTACGGATTTGTACTTCTATCCATTGCCCGTTATTACCCATTAAGGTTACGTGTAAGGCTTGATAACCGTTTGCCTTCGGATGGCTTACCCAGTCGCGAAGCCGGTCCGGGTGAGGTTTATATATTTTAGATATGGATACATAGATGTCGAAGCAGTCATTGAGTTCTTCATCCGGATTGCGAGGATCAAAAATAATGCGCACCGCGAGTAAATCATAAATTTCCTCAAAAGGAACGTTTTTGGTCTGCATCTTATTCCAGATGGAATAGATGGATTTAACTCGCGCAAGAATCCGATACTTCAGTCCCATTTTATCCATTTGTTCACGGATGGGTGCTGTAAACTCCTTGAAGACTTTATCACGTTCCACTGCAGTCTCTTCCAGCTTTTCTTCAATTTCCCTGTATTCTTCGGGGTGTTCATATTTGAAGCTAAGATTCTCCAGTTCGGTTTTAATCTTATTCAAGCCCAAACGATTGGCTAAAGGAGCATAAATGTATAATGTTTCGCCGGCTATTTTAAATTGCTTATTGGGAAGCATGGAACCTAACGTACGCATGTTGTGCAAACGATCTGCTATTTTTATTAAAATGACTCGGATGTCATCGGACATGGTAAGCAGTAATTTCTTAAAGTTCTCAGCTTGTGCAGAAGCATGGTCTCCGAAAATACCGCCGGCTATTTTAGTCAGCCCATCAACAATCTGAGCTATTTTCGGACCGAATATATTTTCAATATCTTCTACTGTGTAATCGGTATCTTCAACAACGTCATGTAACAATGCGGCACAAATGGAAGTAGAGCCCAAACCTATTTCATTACAGACGATTTTTGCAACGGCAATAGGGTGCAGGATGTAAGGTTCACCCGAGCGTCTCTTGATTCCTTTATGAGCCTGATTTGCAAAATTAAAAGCTTTGGTAATAATTTCAACCCGTTTACGGTGCTTGGTAGCCAAATAATCATTCAACAGTTCCTGAAAGGCCTGTTCAATCATTTCTTCTTCACTTTTCTCCTTAATATTTTTTTGGCTTAAGCTGTCTTCCATGATGCGCTTCTTAATATTGCAATTACAAAAATAATCAAAATTCAATAGGATACAATCCTCTTCTTTTTTTATTTGTGTATCTTGAGGCGCTTTCCTGCAGCTATGTTATTACCCCGTAATTTATTCCAACGCCTCAATTCTTTCACGCTTACTCCGTATTTTTCAGCAATGGTTGATAACGTTTCGCCACTTCGTATCTTATGCGAAGTAATGCTGGCTCTTTTCCGGGCTGGCTTTGAATAAGCAACTTGATTTTCCGGAACAGCTATTGTTTTCCGGTTAGACAGGAGCTCATCGCGTTGATAAGCATAAACGCTGTCTTGATTGTCTATAAATTTACTGATATAGTTGAGAGGGAGACGAAGGGTTTGCGGTTTGCTATCTCCCGGTATGATATATCTTTTATATTGGGGATTAAGGCTCTTTATTTCATCGAGGCTAACGCCGCATACATTTGCGATTTGTTCGAAATGTACGTCACGATTTACTTGTATGGTATCCGTGGCATCAGGAATGTTTGTTTCCATCGGACAAATATTATGCTTGCAATAGTAAGTCATAACATAATTGGCGGCGATAAATGCCGGTACATATCCGCGTGTCTCCCGCGGAAGATAGTTGAATATTTCCCAATAATCGGTTTTTCCTCCTGCACGGCGGACTGCTTTGTTTATTGTTCCGGGGCCACAATTGTATGCCGCAATGACAAGATTCCAGTCTCCATAAATACCATACATGTCTTTCAGATAACGAGCAGCTGCCCAAGTGGCTTTTATCGGATCACGACGTTCATCTACAAGACTATTGCTCTCCAATCCATACATTTTTCCGGTATTAAGCATAAATTGCCATAATCCGCATGCGCCTACTCTGGAAACAGCCGAAGGATTTAGAGCCGATTCTATTATTGGTAAATACTTGAGTTCCAACGGCAGGCCGTAGGCATCCAACGCTTCTTCAAAGATAGGCATGTAGAAGTTGCATGCACTTAACATGAAAGCTACCTGATTGCGAAGGCGTCCGGTATACATATCAATAAACTTTCTTACAACGTCATTGTAAGGCATTTCCATGACAGACGGTATACGGGATAATCTATCTATATATACGGAATCGCTAAAATAAGGATTTGCGGTTGAAGTGCTACAGTCTTTTCCTAAATCAATATAATTTTTTGCTTTCCAGTCATTGAATAAGCTATCCAAAGGATAAGTCATACTTTTAGGAAGCTGAATACTTTCGGCGCGTTCTTTTCCATTCTGACGGACAACTACTTCTACGCTTTCCTGTGCTTTTATTTGTGGAATAAAGAGTGGTAAACAGAAAAAGAGTGAGATTATAAATTTCTTCATGCTTATTATATGTTTATTCTTCATGTGTCTATTTTTTCGTGAATTATTTAATTAAAACCGGAAACTACATTGGACTCCAACAGACCGGTTTGAGGTCATTTTGCCAAATTGATTATTAATAACTGTCGGCTCTACACGCATACTGAGATCCGGAGATATATCGAAGTTTGATAATTCAGCATCTACATAAGCATCAATAACCGAAATCAAATATACGCCGATAAATGCAAAAACACTCATATCACGATAACGGCGGTACAGGTTTTTACGCTTTTGCAATATGGTTGTCAATTGGCTTTCTGAAATATTATATCCTGGAGGTATCAAATCTGTTATACTAGTGGCATTCCAATTTCCTTCACTGGCATCCTTATAGGCCTGCATGTAGTCCTTGTACATTTTGTTATTCCAGCTAAGTGCGTAGGCACATCCTGCAAATCCTCCATAGATAATGGGTAGTTTCCAGTATTTTCTGTTGTAGATTTGCCCTCCTCCCGGAATGACCAAAGCCAACCACGTAGCTTTTATCGGATTAGGCACCCATATTTTCTTAGTCAAAGCAGCCTGTATGCTATCAGAAGGAGTCAGTGTTATATGGGGAGTAACTTTAGAAGTCAGTTCCTTTAGCTTCTGTTTGTTTTCTGCAGCAATGCTGTCACTGGCTATGCTATCTATAGTAATAATTTCCGTCTGACTTTTTCCTTTTTCTTTAAGTAACTTATCTTTTGTTGCATCTGTTTTTTTTGAGTTGTTTAGAGTATCTAAGACCTCTTTTTGCATCCGTTTAGCGGCGGCCCTCGGATGATTTTGTCCATAGATGGCAATCCCTGCTGTTTGAAATAAACAGAGCAGCAAAACGATACGCCATTGGTATATATTTTTTATTCTAATCATTTATTTTTTCAGTGTATCAAGGATACCTATGATACGTTCCAATTCTTCTTCGTTACTGAATGGGATACTGATTTTTCCTTTACCTTTCTCGGAGCAGGTTAATTGTACTTTTGTATTAAAGAAACCCGAAAGCTGCTTTTTTAGTACGCTGAATTCTGCGGGAAGCTTGGCTCGCTTCGGAGCAATTCTTTTTTCACCGCTTTTTATTGTTTCTCCTTCACTCAGAGATTTTACAATCTCTTCCACCTTACGCACTGAATACCCATGTTCTATGATTTCTTCAAAAATTTTAACTTGAAGTTTCGGGTCATTTAGTGTTACTAATGCGCGGGCATGTCCCATGTCTATTTGTTTATATTGAATTCCCATTTGTATGGGAGCGGGGAGTTTAAGCAAGCGAAGATAGTTGGCAATTGTGGTGCGTTTTTTCCCGACGCGTTCACTAAGTCTTTCCTGTGTCAGTCCGTATTGTTCAAGTAAATGTTGATAAGCCAAGGCAATTTCCACGGAGTTCAGGTCTTCCCGTTGTATATTCTCAATAAGCGCCATCTCCATTACATTTTCATCGTCTGCTGTGCGAATATAAGCGGGAATGCTCTGAAGGCCAGCTAACTGGGACGCTCTGAAACGTCGTTCACCGGCAATAATTTGATATTCATTGTCGGATAACTTACGTAAGGTGATCGGTTGTATAATACCAATTTCGGAAATGGAGTCAGCTAGCTCTTGTAATGAGGTCTGATCGAAATCACGACGTGGTTGATTGGGATTTACGGATATCTTCGAAAGTTCTATTTCGTTGATAGATGAGGAGCCTTCGGTTTGAATCTCATCCATTGAAAGTAGGGCATCCAACCCTCGTCCTAATGCATTTCTTTTTTGTGCCATGGTACTTTCTTATTAATGAGTGTTACGCTTAATCAATTCTTTGGCAAGAGCCATATAGTTTTTCGCTCCCGTTGATTCTGCATCATATAAGATGGTAGGCATACCGTAGCTCGGAGCTTCGCTCAACTTTACATTACGTTGTATCACCGTATTGAATACCAACTCCTGGAAATGGCGCTTCACTTCGTCGTATATTTGATTGGCCTGGCGTAACCGTGAATCATACATTGTTAACAGAAATCCTTCGATCTCCAGAGACGGATTCAGTTTTGATTTGATAATTTTAATGGTATTGAGCAATTTACTGATCCCTTCCAATGCAAAATATTCCGCTTGTACTGGTATTATCACCGAATCGGCGGCTGTTAGCGAATTCACAGTGATTAAGCCTAATGACGGAGAGCAATCGATAAGGATATAATCGAATTCATCTTTGAGCGGAGATAGTACGTTTTTCAATATTCTTTCTCTACTTTTAAGATTAAGCATTTCGATTTCCGCACCAACAAGATTAATGTGGGAGGAAATCACTTTCAAGGTCTCTATCTCAGTATCATGGATGGCTTCACGTACGTTTGCTCCGTCAATGAGACATTCATAAATGGTACATTCGGCTTGTTTGATATCAACACCTAGACCTGAGGAAGCATTCGCCTGAGGATCAGCGTCCACAACAAGAACCTTTTTTTCTAGCGTAGCGAGTGAGGCGGCAAGATTAATTGTCGTTGTAGTTTTTCCTACTCCTCCTTTTTGATTTGCCAAAGAAATAATTTTTCCCATATTTTTTAATCTTTATCGGCAGCGAAATAAATGATTATTCCGAATAGTGCCTATACGAAAAAAGAAAGATTGCTATATTTGTTGATAAGTTGCTTCTTTTGTTAATAACTCAACGTAACTTACTCTCCAAACAAATCTATCAGATCGATATACACTTTTCCTTTTGAGTTGCAAATATACAGAATTATATGAAATAGATACATTCTTTTTGGCTCGCTTGCAGAAGATTAAGATTTGTAAACGCCTATGTCATTTGTGTTTTTTCTATTTTAAGTAAGGAGGCTCCGGCTTTTTCGTTACTTTTGTACGAAATATATAGTATAAATTGTGATATGGAAAATAAGCGACCTTTGATATTGGTCTCTAATGACGATGGAGTTGTCTCTAAGGGGATCAGTGAACTGATCAAATATCTTCGCCCTTTAGGCGAAATCGTAGTAATAGCGCCTGATGTTGCCCGTTCGGGGAGTGCGTGTGCAATAACAGTGACTGAACCGGTTAATTATAAATTGCTCCGCAGAGAAGTTGGACTATCGGTTTACAAATGTTCCGGAACTCCGGCCGATTGTATCAAGCTGGCGTTCCATGCTCTTCTTGATCGTAAACCCGATTTGGTGGTGTCAGGAATTAACCATGGTGACAATTCTTCTGTTAATGTCCATTATTCGGGAACAATGGGTGCTGTTATTGAAGGGTGTTTGAAGGGTGTACCTGCTATCGGTTTTTCTCTTTGTGATCATGCTCCGGATGCTGATTTTGAGCCGGGTGGAAAGTATATTCGTGAGATTGCGACCCGGGTACTGGAGAAAGGGCTTCCTCCGTTGACTTGCCTCAATGTGAATATCCCCGATACTAAAGAGCTGAAAGGTGTTTGTATCTGTGAACAAGCTAAAGGAGTCTGGGTTAATGAATGGGAAGATCTGACCCGTAGAGGAGGGTCTTTCTATTACTGGATGACTGGTGAATTTGAAAGTAAGGAGGCTGATAATGAAAACAGCGATCGTTGGGCTATAGAGAACGGATATGTTGCCGTTACTCCTACGACGGTTGATATGACTGCTTACAGTTTGATAGATGAACTGAAGACCTGGTTCTGACCAAACGGAATAATTTTTATTTTCTTGTACGGATGAAATATTATTTAATAGTAGGTGAGGCTTCCGGTGATCTGCATGCTTCCCGATTAATGGAGGCTTTGAAGAGGGAAGATCCTGAAGCGGATTTTCGCTTCTTTGGCGGGGATATGATGCAAAGTGCAGGTGGCACTTTAGTGAAACATTATCGGGATTTGGCTTATATGGGATTCATCCCGGTATTATTGCATCTAAGGACTATTTTGTCTAATATGAAATTATGCCGGGAGGATGTTATTTCCTGGCATCCCGATGTTCTGATCTTGGTGGACTATCCCGGATTTAATCTTAAAATAGCCCGCTACGTTAAATCTCATACGAGTATACCGATCTACTATTATATTTCTCCCAAAATCTGGGCCTGGAAAGAATATCGGATAAAAAACATCAAGAGGGATATTGATGAATTATTCTCAATTTTACCTTTTGAAGTTGATTTTTTTAATAAACATCAATACCCCATTCATTATGTGGGGAATCCTACACTTGATGAAGTTGAGGCTTTTCGGACCGGTCATTCTGAAAGTAAAGCTAATTTTGTCCGGGAGAACAATTTACCGTCTAACCCCATCATAGCTTTATTGGCAGGAAGTAGAAAACAAGAAATAAAAGATAATCTGCCGGATATGATTGAAGCTGCTTCTGCTTTTAATGATTATCAGTTAATCATTGCCGGTGCACCAGGAATTACTCCCGATTATTATAATGAAGTACTGGGCTCTTCTAATGTGAAAATTCTTTTTGGTCAGACCTATCGTCTTCTTATGCATTCGGAAGCGGCATTAGTTACCTCGGGTACAGCTACATTGGAAACTGCTTTATTTGGAGTCCCTCAAGTAGTTTGCTATCATACTCCTATAGGGAAAATAATTACTTTTCTAAAAAAACATTTATTGAAAGTAAAGTATATTTCTTTGGTTAACTTGGTTGCTGATTATGAAGTGGTAAGGGAATTGGTTGCTGACACTATGACTGTGAATGGAATTCGTGCTGAGTTGGAGCGAATATTGCAGGATGGTTTATATCGGAAGAAAATGCTTTCCGGTTATGGTATTGTTGCTGCGCGTTTAGGGATAGCAGGAGCTCCGGAGAAGGCTGCTAATAAAATAGTCAGTTTGCTAAGAGGAGAATAGTAATTCTTATATTTTTTATAAAAAAAGTCAAAAGATGAAGAGCCGGTGCAGTAAGTGCCCGGCTTTCTTCGTTTTACAGTTGTAAAATCATTTGATATTAATTGATAACATAGATAAAACTATAACTAAAAAGGACTTTAATTATGAAGAAATTACATTGGTTATTTATGGCAACTTGTCTGTTAATACTTTCCGCTTTCTCATCTTGCGATGACAGCGATGGGTATTCTATTGGAGATTTCTCTTATCCGAGTTGGTCGACAGTGCGTGTGACCGGAAATGCGTTTTACTTGGATTGCGATACTTGGGGTACATTATGGCCTGTTAATCTTGATTTAGGCTGGTATCAACCGGTCGATGGACAAAGAGTCCTGACTGTGTTCAATCCTCTCTATGATAATTTTCAAGGCTATGATCATGCTGTTAAGATTCTGAGTATACGTAATGCTTTAACCAAAAGCGTTGAAACCCTGTCTTCCGGTAACGAAGAGGAGTATGGAAATGATCCTTTGTACATTTTTAAAGGCGATATTTCTATAAGCGGGGGATATATGAATGTTATTTTCCAACAAAATCTTCCAACGAACTCACAAACCAAGCATCGCATAAGTCTTGTCCAATCTTCCGAGGCAGAGGGAACGGATGATGGGTATATACATCTGGAACTTCGTTATAATAATTACAATGATTTAAGTGGTTACCGTGCTATGGCTTTGGTTTCATTCAATTTAAGTACTTTGAATATTGATATGGAAACAACGAAAGGAATTAAGTTAAAGTTGAACTCCGAGGTAAATGGCGAAGTGGAACTAACCTTTGACAAGAAAGAAAAAAATGATATTAAAAATGTTGAAGATAAGGACTTTACTAAGATGCAGTTAAAATAAGATTTCATTAACTTCTCTTCTTCACATAAAATTCGATTGTTATTGTAAGAAATAACTCAATCTCATAAAAAAAGAGGATGTGTTAAAAGTCTGAAATCACTACTTTACCCTTGTCAAAAGGCATTATGAGTAATGTTAAACTCTGAAAAATAGACTTATGACACACCCTCGCTTTCAGTTTTATTTTGAAGTTCCTTCTTTATATCTAGAATAAAATATTTATTTAACAAGGTTTAATAAATGAAGGTAAATAACTGCTGCTGGAATTGCCATTAATGCACTATCGAAACGGTCAAGCATTCCACCATGTCCGGGAAGAATGTTGCCGGAATCTTTAATGCCTAGATGGCGTTTCATTAGCGATTCTGTCAAATCGCCTAAAGTGCCGAAAACAACAATAATCAGTGCCAGTCCCATCCATTCCGTCAAGGATAGAAATGGGAAAAACTGAGCAAAGGCTATTGAAGATGTAATTGAAAAAATAGCGCCTCCAATGCTTCCTTCCCATGATTTCTTAGGAGAAATACGTTCAAATAGCCGATGTTTTCCAATAAGCGATCCAACACAATATGCACCCGTATCACTTAACCAGATAAATATAAATATTGATACTGGCAAAATGGGATTATAAACAATGCTACCGATAGTAGGATCAAATTGGAATGCTAAAAAGTTTAGTAAGGCAAAGGGGACTGCAATATAAAATTGGCTTAGCATAGAATAAGCCCAATTGGCAATTGGATTCTTCCTTTTTAGATAAAGCTCGGCTATAAGCAAATATAGCATAATAACCAAATAAGGTAGAAATACCTGGGTATCTGAGTCCGCCTGACAATAGAACATAAAAGCAACAAATAAATAAGCCCCTCCTATAGGAGTGATGAATTTATTTATCGTAGCTTCTCCACTCTCGTTAATTAAGTGGCTAAATTCACGTACGCTTAATGCTGTTATTATAGTGAATAATATCCCGAATGAAAGCGGACTGTATAGAATACAGCCCACTAATGCGCCAACAAATAAAACTCCAGTGATAGTGCGGAGTATAAAATTATTTTTCACTATTATCCGATTTTAATCTTTAGATTCGCTGCTGTCAGGAGTCTGTTCCGTATTCTTTTCTTTTGTTGTTTCTTCGCTTTGATCAGTTGCTCCTTCCGGCACCTCTTTCTCAACTGAAGCTTCTGCGCTTTCTTTCTCTGTTGAGGAGTTTTCTGGAGTCTTACCAGATGAGATTATTTCTTCTGAGCGGGAAGTCCATGGACGTTTTCCGAATATATGTTCCAAATCTTCAGCAAAGATGACTTCTTTTTCTATCAATTGCTGTGCCAGCTGGTTATGGCCTTCTTTATGTTCGAATAAGATTTTCTTAGCCCTCTCATATTGTTCGCTTATGATGAATTTTACTTCTTCATCAATGAGTTCTGCTGTCTTTTCGCTATATGGGCGGTTAAATGAATATTCATCATTGTTATAATAGCAAAGATTTGGTAGTTTATCGCTCATTCCCAGATAAGCAATCATCCCGTAGGCTTGTTTGGTTACACGTTCCAAATCATTCATGGCTCCGGTTGATATCTTTCCGATAAATACATCTTCAGCTGCACGTCCGCCCAATGTTGCGCACATTTCGTCCAGCATCTGTTCCTTTGTCGTAATCTGACGCTCTTCCGGTAGATACCAAGCAGCTCCGAGCGCACGTCCACGGGGTACGATTGTTACTTTAATCAAAGGGTTGGCATATTGCAATAACCAGGAAATAGTTGCATGTCCGGCTTCGTGTATGGCTATGGAACGACGTTCTTCTTCTGTTGTGATCTTACTTTTCTTTTCCAATCCGCCAACAATTCGGTCAACTGCATCTAGAAAGTCCTGTTTACCTACGAACTTTTTTCCATGTCGGGCAGCAATTAATGCAGCTTCATTACATACATTAGCAATGTCTGCACCTGAAAAACCCGGAGTTTGGCGCGACAAGAGGTCAACGTCCACAGAATTGTCTATTTTAATAGGACGTAGATGTACCCCGAAAACTTCTTTTCGTTCATTCAAGTCGGGCAGATCCACGTGAATCTGCCGGTCGAAACGTCCTGCACGGAGTAAAGCCTTATCCAACACATCCACGCGATTGGTTGCAGCAAGGATGATGACCCCACTGTTCGAACCAAAGCCATCCATTTCGGTCAGCAGCTGATTCAATGTGTTTTCCCGTTCGTCGTTACCTCCCATTGCTGCAGCTTTTGAACGTGCACGTCCTACGGCATCAATCTCGTCAATAAATACAATGCATGGTGCTTTTTCTTTTGCCTGACGGAATAAATCACGTACGCGCGAAGCTCCTACGCCGACGAACATCTCAACAAAATCCGAACCGGATAAAGAGAAAAAAGGGACATTGGCTTCACCTGCTACAGCTTTAGCCAATAATGTTTTACCCGTTCCCGGAGGGCCTACAAGCAATGCTCCTTTTGGAATTTTGCCTCCTAATTCTGTATATTTCTGTGGCTCTCTTAAGAATTCCACAATCTCTTCAACTTCTTGTTTGGCTTCCGAGAGTCCGGCTACATCTTTGAAAGTTACTTTCACAGATGTTCCTTTCTCAAAAAGTTGAGCGCGCGATTTACCGACGCTGAATATTCCACCACCGCCACTATTTCCCATGCCTCCACTCATACGGCGGGATAAAAATATCCAAAATCCGATGAGGAATGCAATTGGTAGAATTTGCCAAAGAATGGCTACCAGATAATTTTCTTTCTTATTGTAGCTGATTGAACCGTCAAATTTTTTTTCATCCTTTTCTTTTTGCAGAAAATTCGCTAAGTTATCTCTTGAAGGAGCTTCGGTGGTTATCATTGGATTCTTTCCTACTTTACTGGAATCTCCAAAAAATACATTTCTGACATATTGTGGTTTGATGAATGCTTCGACGGTGCAATCATTATAACTGATTACCTTATTGACATATCCATTCTGAATATATTGCTGGAATTGGTCATAAGGAACGTTTTTGCTCCCTGAGCTATTGTCGTTTGTCAGGTATAGTCCTAAAAGCATTAAAGCAATAATCATATACATCCAGTTCAAATTGAACTTGGGCATATTTGTCTTATTATTAGGCTTCTTATTCGTATTATTATCCATCATTAATCGATATCAGGTATTTTAGTTAGTTTGGCATCTTCCCATAAATGTTCCAGATTATAGAAATCTCGTATCTCGGGCAAGAATACGTGTACAAGTACATCAGCGTAATCCATTGCTACCCATTGAGAGTTACGTAATCCATCTACTGCGAAAGGCTTGTCTCCAGAGCCTTTTCGCGCGCATTCTTTAATTGATTCTACTATTGCAACTATTTGACTGGGAGAGTTCCCTTGACAAATAACAAAATAATTGCAGATTGTATCATTAATTTTTGTGAGATCTGCGACGATTATATTTTTTCCTTTTTTTTCTTGAATTCCTTCTGTAATTTGTTGAATGAGTCTTTTTGTTTCGTTCATTATCATCATTATATTAAAGATTTTACAAATATACGGTGATTTCTTGTATCAAACCTCGAAAAAAATAAAACTCTTTCATTTTTTGTTTTTTTTTAGGTAATCTATTTCCTTGGTACCCGGCTTATTAGCTTGTTGTATGGAAAAAAAAGTTTGTTTTTATTGGGCATATTTAAAATCTTCGTATCTTTGCATCCGCAAAAAAGAAAATAGTTTGGGCTATGGTGTAATGGTAACACTACAGATTCTGGTCCTGTCATTCCTGGTTCGAATCCAGGTAGCCCAACTAAAAAAAAGCTTGTTTGACTTTCGTCAGACAAGCTTTTTTTATGCTCTCTCTCTTTAATTTATATTATCCTTCTTGGATATTTTCATCAATAACTTTAATTTTTTGCTGTACCAACTCCAAGTCAGCTTTTAATTTTTCGACTTTACGATTTACCTCGGTTAGCAAACTACTTCCTTTCTTGGAAGAAGTGGTTAAGAAGCCTAAATTGTTCTCATACGTTTGCAATTCATTCTTCATATTCTCGAAAGTATGCATCAGTCTCTCACGCTCTCTATATAAAGCTTGCGGAGTATTTTCCTGTATAGCGCTAATCGACGATTTAAAATTACTCAATCTCTTATTCGACGCACTTATGTTATAGTGCTCAAAAAGTCTGTCTACCTGTGTATGGTATAATTTATACAGTTTATCCTTTTCTTTAAAGGGAACGTGCCCGATGCTGTTCCATTCTTTCATTAGTTCGCGTACAATTCGAATTGCTTCTTCGGCATCTGTGCCCTCGTCAATTGCCGTTAATTTTTCAATGACTTCTTTCTTAAGAGCTAAGTTGCTAAGTTCTGTTGTGCGTTGCGAAGAGGTAGCCAAGTTTTTTTGGTCGAAAAAATAATCGCATGCACCAATGAATCTTTTCCAAACGGCATCCGAATGTTTTTTGGCAACAGGGCCTATTGTCTTCCATTCTTTTTGAAGTTTGATCAGTTCGTCTGTAGTGGTTTTCCAGTCCGTACTGTCTTTCAATGTTTCAGCTTTTTCACATAGCGCTCTTTTCTTTTCCAGATTTTGAGACATTTCGTCTTTTAGGGTTTTGAAAAACTCCCCTTTCTTTTGGAAGAAATCATCACATGCCTTACGGAAACGTTCGAATATCTTTACGTTCATCTTTTGCGGAGCAAAGCCGATCGTTTTCCATTTGTTTTGAAGAGCTATGATTTCCTGGGTTTTGTTATCCCAAGCTGCAAAATTTACCAATTCACTGTAGTCTATACCCTCTATGATTTCGCAAATTACCGTTTTTTGATCCAGATTATGCAATTCAAGCTCTTTTACCTCCTCAAAATGTTCCTGATGACGACGGTTGACAACTGTTGATGCAGCCTTAAACCTGTTCCATACTTCATCTCTCAGGTCTTTGGCTACCGGACCGGTATCGCGAAATTCCTGATGAAGCTTTTGCAATTGGTGGAATGCCGATACAACATCCTGCTCATCTGCCAGTCTCTCGGCAGCTTCGCACAGATGTGTCTTTATCTCCAGATTCTTTTTGAAGTCATACTCACGGAATTCATTATTCAGTTTCAATAAGTCGTAAAACTTCTCTACATAAAGCTGGTAATTTTTCCACAGCTCATTTATTTTGCCTTGCGGGATGAGCTTTACTTCATTCCATTGCTGCTGTAATTTTTTGAATTCGGTATATGATTTATTGGCATCTTCCGGAGATTCCACTAATTCCTTCAACTCTTCGATAATAGAAAGCTTTATTTGCAAGTTGAGCTCTTTTTGCTTCTCCACTTCAATGTTCAATTCGTTTCTCTTTTCTCTTATGATGGACATGATGTTTTTGAACTCCTCTTCAAGCGCGTCAGATATTGGGGCGAAGTTTTCTTCTGTCCCCCCTTTTTCTATAAATATTTTTTTTGCTGCCTCTTGTTCTGCATTATGCAGTTTGTAAAATGCCTGCTTCAGCGCATCTGTTTCCTGTTTGTCCACAGTTGCAACATCAGCGGATATTTCCTTTAGCCTTGTCAGAATCTCTTCTTTAGTCATTATCTGGGTAGCTTCCGTCTGCTTCTCTTCTTGTGTTACGTTTTCAGCTTGAGGCTCTCCGGATATATTCTCAGAGACCTCTTCCTTTTTTTTGTCTTCTTCTAATTCCACTGGTTTCTCGGGGAGATTAGTGTCATGAGTGTCCATCATTTGTATTTATATATTTTAAGAAAATTCGGTTTATCAACTCGCAATAGCTCACAAATTAATGAAATAAAATCTTTACTTCATACTTTTTTTTATAGTTTTTTTTTATTTATGATAAAAGTACTGTAATTCCCATATATAGCATCATTCCTATTATATCATTTGTTATAGCAATAAAAGGGCCTGTTGCGATAGCCGGATCAATCTTCAGTTTCTCTAGTGTCATAGGAACTAATGTTCCGAAAATGGAAGCAAACATAACAACGGCAAACAGACTGATAGATACGGAATAGGTGACAGTTTCCGTTGCTCCAAAGCGTATAAAATTGTAAATGTAGACTAATAAGGAAATGATTGTTGCATTAATAGATGCCACTATAGTCTCTTTTGAAACTTGTTTTAGTGTATCTTTTGCATCGAGAGAACTGTTGGCAAGGCCTTGTACTACAATTGCAGACGATTGGGTTCCTACATTGCCTCCTGTTCCTCCAATGAGCGGTATGTATAGCGCCATTTCAGGATGGGTAACAAAAGTCGTATGGAAGTTTCCCAATATCATGGAATTGCCTATTCCTCCCAACATGCCTATCAATAGCCATGGCAACCTGGCACTCGTTTGCCTGATAACTTTATCATCCGTTTCCACGTCCTGAGACAAACCTGAAGCTAACTGATAATCACGTTCCGATTGTTCACGAATCTCATCCATTACATCATCTACAGTGATTTGTCCTACAAGCCGTCCGATACTATCTACCACGGGCAAAGCAACCAAGTCATATTTTTCGATGATTTGTGCCACTTCCTCAACGGGAGTATCGACATGTACATTGATGGGATCTTTCTTCATGACATGCTTTACCTTTGATACAGACGGTGAAGTGATCATTTTTTTTAAGGGAAATACTCCCTGGAGTCTATTTTCATCATCAATAACATAGACATAATAGATTTCATCCAATTGCTCTGCCTGAAGTCTCATCTCCTTCAGACATTCCGGCATACTCCAATTTTCATTGACGGTCACCATCTCGGTTCCCATTAACCCGCCGGCCGTATCTTCGTCATATTTCAGCAAATCAACAATATCTCCGGCCTGCTCTATATCTTCAATGTGGGAGAGGACTTCTTCTTGTTTATCTTCATCCAATTCACGTATCAAGTCTACAGCATCGTCCGTGTCCATATAATCCACAAAACGCTTTGCTATAGTTTCCGATGGGAGGATATCGAGAAGTTCTTTACGGGTGTCCTCGTCCATTTCCATCAAAACATCAGCAGCCGTTTCATTATCGAGTAGCCGATATAATATCCGGGCCTCTTCAGTAGAGAGGTCATTGCATAGTTCAGCGATATCCGCAGGATGAAGGTCGGCCAGTAATTCTTTTACTCTCTCAAACTCCTTTTGTTCAATATGATTTTTTACATCATCGATAAATACTTCTTCCATAGGATAGATATCAGAATTTAAATTCTTGTTTTAAGTACCTCTTCCACTTGATTGGTCAGATTAATAAACTCTTGTACGGATAATTGTTCCGGTCGTTTATTAAATAGCACATTTTGCGTTAGTGGGCAATCTTTTCCAAGGATCGGTTTAATGGAATTACGTAATGTTTTGCGACGCTGATTGAATGTCGTTTTGACAACTTGTTTAAACAGCTTTTCATCACATCCTAATTCCAAGGTGTCGTTGCGCATCATCCGTATAACGGCACTTTTTACTTTGGGTGGCGGATTGAAAACCTGTTCGTGTACGGTGAACAAATATTCTACACTGTACCAAGCCTGAATTAATACGCTGAGAATGCCATAAGTTTTGCTACCCGGTCCGGCAGCAATCCGCTCGGCAACTTCCTTTTGTATCATACCGGTACAGCAAGGTATCAAGTCCTTATTATCGAGCATTTTGAAGAAAATCTGGCTTGATATATTATAGGGGTAATTTCCTGTCAAGATAAAAGGTCTTCCACCAAAAACCCGTTGCAGATTCATTTTCAGAAAGTCATCTTCAATTATGTTCTCCTCCAGTGACGGATAGTTTTCACGCAGATAAGCTACTGACTCATAGTCTACTTCCACTACTTTTAAACTGCGTTCTTTTTTAGCCAGGAATTGGGTTAAGACACCCATACCCGGCCCTACCTCCAATATGGGTAATTCGGGATAAATATCTACCGTATCGGCTATATCCCGGGCCACTTTCAGGTCTTTTAGAAAATGTTGTCCGAGAAACTTTTTAGGTTTTACTAATCGCATGTATCAACTTAATCGTTACTTTTGCAGCTTACAAAGATAGTTTTTTTAGGCGAAGAAAGATGAAAATGGCATGAATAAACTCATTAAAAAAACATTGAAGATCCTTTTACCACTTGCTTTAAGTGGCTTTATTCTCTATTGGGTATATCGCGATTTTGATTTTTCTCGCGTTAAAGAGGTACTTTTATCTAGAATGAATTGGGGGTGGATGTTGTTTTCACTTCTTTTCGGTGTGATGAGTCATGTCTTCCGCGGATGGCGATGGAAACAAACTTTAGAGCCCCTTGGAGCTTATCCTAAAACAGGCGACTGTGTAGATGCCATATTTGTGTCTTATGCTACCAATCTGGTAATTCCCCGTTTAGGAGAGGTATCCCGTTGCGGAATTCTATCGCGATACGATAACGTCTCTTTTTCAAAATCTCTTGGGACGGTAGTAACCGAGCGTTTAGTCGATACAGTATGCATGCTAATCATTACAGGAGTTACTTTTCTTGTTCAAATGCCCGTCTTTATGACTTTTTTTGATCAGACAGGTACAAAGATACCAACCTTAATGCACTTGTTCACTTCAGTATGGTTTTATATTGTATTGTTCTGTATTATTGGAGTAGCTATTTTGCTTTATTATCTGATGCGTGCCCTATCGTTTTTTGAACGAGTAAGAGGTATTGTGCTAAATGTCTGGTCGGGCGTAACGTCTTTGCGTAATGTAAAGAATGTTCCACTATTTATCCTTTACACCGTGTTGATATGGACGTGCTATTTTCTTCATTTTTACATAACATTCTTTTGCTTTTCGTTCACTTCTCATCTTTCTTTTCTAGCTGCTTTGGTTATGTTCGTAGGAGGGACCTTTGCTGTAATTGTTCCCACTCCCAATGGTGCCGGTCCCTGGCATTTTGCTGTAATAACCATGATGATGCTTTATGGAGTGGATCCTACTGATGCCGGTATCTTTGCACTTATTGTACATGGTATTCAGACCTTGCTGGTAGTAATTCTTGGATTCTGGGGCTGGCTCCATCTTTCTTGGGTAAACCGGGTAAAATAGTCTTGTATTATTCGCACTATTGGGATAAAAAAAGTATATTTGCGAAAACTAACTTAATAGCATTATGAGTACGATCTTATCCTTAACCCCACAGAATGTGTGGAAACATTTTTATTCTTTGACACAAATTCCACGCCCGTCAGGACATTTGGAAAAAATTACGGAATTTCTAATCAATTTTGGTAAAGGTCTTGGTTTGGAATCGTTTGTAGATGAAGCCGGCAATGTGATCATCCGCAAAGCTGCCACTCCGGGGATGGAGAATCGCAAAATGGCAATCCTTCAGGCACACATGGATATGGTTCCGCAGAAAAACAACGATACTATTCATGATTTTACCAAAGATCCCATTGATACTTATGTAGATGGCGATTGGGTAAAAGCCAGAGGGACTACTCTGGGTGCAGATGATGGTTTGGGAGTTGCTGCTATTATGGCTGTACTCGAAGCCAAGGATTTGAAGCACGGACCGCTTGAAGCATTAATTACCAAAGACGAAGAAACCGGCATGTACGGAGCATTTGGTTTAAAACCTGAAACTTTGAAAGGCGAGATTTTGTTAAATCTCGATTCTGAAGATGAAGGAGAACTTTATATCGGTTGTGCCGGAGGGCTTAACCTGAATGCAACGTTGGGTTATAAAGAAGAGAAAGCTTCAGCGAATTCCGTTGCAAAGAAACTTGTTTTAAAAGGCCTGCGAGGAGGACATTCCGGATTGGAAATTAATGAGGGACGTGCAAATGCCAATAAACTGCTGGCTCGTGTAATACGTGATCTGCTAGTGGAATTTGACTCCCAGTTGTCTAGCTTTGAAGGAGGAAATATGCGTAATGCCATACCCCGTGAAGCCCATGCCGTAATTGTCTTTAATTCTGCCGATACCGAAGGACTTGAAGATTATATTAAAGATTATGAGGCGGAGATCGCATCTGAGTATACTCCTATTGAAAGCGGTATTTCGTTGAAGCTGGAGTCGGTTGACATGCCTGCAACTGTTATTCCTCAGGAAATTCAGGATAATTTTATTGATTCTCTACTGGCTTGTCAGAATGGGGTGATGCGTATGATTCCCACTTTACCTGATACTGTCGAGACTTCTTCGAACTTGTCGATTGTTGTTGCCGGTCAAGGAAAAGTTGAAGTCATCATTTTGGCCCGCAGTTCTTGCGATACAATGAAAGAATTTCTGGCCAATAGTTTGACAGCATGTTTTTCAATGGCAGGAATGAAAATAGAACAGAGTGGGGGATATTCCGGTTGGCAACCTAACGTCGATTCTCCTATTCTTCATGCAATGAAGGACTCTTACAAACAACAGTTTGGTGTAGAACCCGCGGTAAAAGTTATCCATGCCGGTCTGGAATGTGGCATTATCGGCATGACATATCCCAACCTTGATATGATTTCATTTGGTCCTACACTTCGTTCGCCCCATTCACCGGATGAGCGAGCATATATCCCCACTGTTGCTAAGTTTTATGAATTCTTGGTGGCAACCTTGGAACAAATGCCTGGAAAGTAATTTAAGATCTGATAGAATGACTAAGAAATATTTTATTGTTATTCTCGCTGGTATTTTTGTTTTCCTGTGTCAGTGAAGAAGAAGATGAGCAAGCTCCCGATTTTACGGTATTAGGTATCACTTCCGTAACAATTAACGATAAGCAGTTTAAAGTTCAAGAAGATGGTGCTTTGCTAGATAGAGAAGGCGATAAGTTGATTATCATTCGAGGAACATCGTATACTAAAAGTCTGAAGAAGTCCCAAGTCGATTATTCGGTAGCCTTAGAGTCTTATTGGGAGTCGACAGTGAGTGTGGAAAGCAAATATTCCGATACGAACATCTCGGTCAATCGGACGGTAGGAGATAAGAATATCGTTACTTATACTGTAGACGTAAAACGTAGTGGTTATAAGGAACATTTGATTTCTACATTCCTCTTTTGGGTCATGCCGAGTTGATCTTATTTGAATTATATTGTGGGTTGTAAAGTAAATCGTATGAGAGAATAACTTAATTTTTTCTTATTACGTACTTTACAACCCATTCTAGTCTAGTATTCAAGTCTTAACCCTACTCCTTTAGCTGTCACTATCTGTATATTGCAGCATTCTTTAAGTTTACTCCTTAATCTAGCAATTACTACATCCAGACTTCGCGAGGCATATAGGTCTTCTCCATCTTTCTTCTCCCATATACTCACTATTATTTCTTCACGTCGCACAATATTGCCTTTATTATTATTTAGCAATTCTAATATAAGTGCTTCTCTTTTTGTAAGATAAATATTATTTTCTCTTTTATTGTTTAATAAAATGCAATGTCTTGTATCTAAAGAAAATTCATTTCTATCTCCCACAAAGGGAATAATATTATTATTTTGTTTTTTTAATCTTAGTAAAGAATCAATGCAAGCACATAATTCTAATGGCATGAAAGGCTTCAATAAATATGCATTCATGCCATTTTGGTATGCACTAATAACGTCTTTTGAAGAAAGCCTAGCTCCTGATAGTATTATAACTACATCTTGATCTTCTTGGCGAATTACCGTTGGTGCTTTATAGGCATTTTCTCCTGCGATGTCTGCATTACAGAGGACGACATCTACTTTTTCGGCTTTTAATGTTGATATTCCTTCTTGTCTATTTGTTGCAACCAACACTTGATATTTACCAATAATGTGTTCCAGTTCATTCTTTATGATATATATATAATCTATATCATTCTCAATTAATAAAAGTCTTGTCATAAATTAAAGTTCTTAGATAGTTTGTCAAGCAATAATCTGTTATTTTTTATTTCAATTAGCGTTTTTTTTATTCTTATTTGCAAAAATAGAATTATTTTTAATTTATGCAATAAAGAGTGTCATTTTTTTTATTTTAGCTATGATTTATTCAGGTGTTGGATATTTAATACAATACATCTAATGATTTAGTCAATATATAGGTATAAATTAAAGATTGAAGCATTCCTCCGAATATAAATCGACATAAAAATTAAACTTTGGGCAACTATAACAAAGGTGATCTTTCCAATAGCTGCCCAATTGTTTTATATATTGATATCTCGTCTTTATGCATATAGCCATTATTCAAATAATATTCGTATTGGCAAAAGTTCTGGTTGAAATTAATCAGCTTTCCCTGCCAATCTCCAACTATTATAGCTTACGGAATTGTGAACCGTGCAGGGATATTATGGCAACTGCTTTGTAACGTTATGAATATATCAAAGAGCAATTCTTTTAAGTGATTCTCTAGCCTTGAGTTCTATTGAGATAATTCTTTCTCTAACTCTATCTTGCGCCTGAAATAAACTTGACATGCTTCTTCTTGTCTATCTACTATAAGACTTTCATATGCTTTCTCATTAAGGCAAAATTCAGAATACCCAAAAATAGCTTGGACGAAAGGGTAAATACTTTCCTCTTTTTTTATAAATCGAAAATGCCAATTTGAACTTAATTTATTGTCTATAATTTCAAAGAGTGGACAAGGAGAAGCTGAAATCAACCCATTTTCATCTATTAGAAATGCTTGATAGCATTGGAAAATCACTATTCCCATTACTGAATATTCTTTCCCTATGGTTACATCATATTCTGTCATAGCAGATGAATCAAATCTTCCGAAGATCTCCTTTTGTGTAATAGATTCATATTCGTAAGGGCGTAAAGCTGCTCCTGTATTATTTATACAAAGTATTTTCATAATTTATTTAAATTTAAAATCGTCTACATATTTAAGAACTCCATTTTCAAATTTGCCAACATAGTGTATTACTGTTTTGCCACCATTCAATTCTGTATGGACATATTGCATTTTACTCCACCCTGACCAACGGGCATCTTTCAATCCTTTCATTATAACTTTTCCTGCGGTTGGATTTGACATTGCTTCTTTCATCGCTAATTGCTCTGTAAGATTTGTAGCTACCGTTCTACCTGTAGAGCTTAATCCTAAATATTTTACTCCACTCATTGCTGCATTGGCGACAGCATGAGATGCTAAATTAAGCAAGCCTCTTCCAATAGTGAGCAAATCAAACTCAGGATACACATTCTCCACTCTTCCTGAGGCTTTTTCATTCCATTTACCTCTAGCTCCCTCTATTGATGCACCGCCATTCCACACATTAGCAGCCTTAATGGATATACCAACTACTATAGGCATTCCGTTTTCAACCGCTCCGTAACTTGTAAAAAAGGTGTTGGTTTTGTCATTGAAGCTTAGATACCTGTAAATTCAGCATCCGAAACATGAGTCCAAGAACCATAATCAAAATTTTCAAAACTGGAAGAACTACCATAGCGCTGCGATTCGAAAAAGCGCCTGATTTCATCCGGATTATTAGTACTCCAATAATCTTCTCCAGTGGGATCTATGTTTAGAACAGGATCATTTGCACAGTAATTATATGGTGATAACCAAGGATAGCTTTCCGCCATCGGATCCACAGTATTGAATCTCCCTAATGCCGGATCCATATGCCTTGCCGAGTAATCATAAAGATTCAGCCCTCTGTCTGTATCCAGCTCCTTACCATTATATTTGTAAGGCTGTGGAGAATTCTGTATTCCTTCTACAAAAGACATTCCAAACGGATAATAGTGATTCGTCTGTACTACCGTTCCGCTTGCGTTAGCTACCACTCTATTGTTACCCAGATGATCCGTCAGATAGAAGTAGTATGCTCCACCTTCAATATACCCTCCCTCAATCAGGATTCGCTTTAATACACCGTTTTCATAGATCACATTTCCGCAGTAATCCGTTGTCTTACCACCGATCACCGTTTTCAGCTTCCTTCCGTCAGCAGCATAGGTATAGCTATTCGCAGCTGAACCCAGAGGATTGCTGATGGTAAGCGTCTGTGGCAAATTTAGTAAATTATATGTAATACTGTTTATTCCCTTATTTAAATCTTGTATTAAATTACCATTGGCATCGTAACTGTATTCTTTGGGGGTATTGGAGTTGTTCTTAAAATCCATACTTGCAGACAGACTGACACTTGATCCGGCATCTTCCGCTTTGACCAGTTGATTGCCTGCATAAGTCATTGCCAGTACGTCAATGTCTCCGTATGTGGCTGTTCCCGTATTACCCCTGCGATTGAGCGAAGTCATGTTCCCCTGCTTGTCATAGGCATAAGCCGTATTGAAATGGTCATTCGCGCTTCCGTTCTCCAGATAGTTTGCAGCGGTTAGTCTATCAAGATTGTCATAAGAGAACTTATAACCCCGTGTCGGGATCTCATTTGACATCTTCCAGCTCATGGCGGAGATATTACCGTTATACCGGGCTGTGCTTCCTGCGTAGGTATCGTTGTAATACAGGGTCTGGTTGAACAGCGGGGAAGAGGATGATATCAGCCACGAACGCACATTATAATTGTACGTGGTGGCAAGGTTAGCCTGTCCGTTACGGGTACTGGTCTTTAACCTGCCCAGTTCATCATACGTGTTTGAAGCCAATGTTACCGCTGCTCCCTTGTTAAGACTGTACTGTGTGGTTTTCAGCCTTAACGCATCATCATAAGTATAAGTGTACAGTTCTGTCTGGGTATCTTTACCTGTGGCTGCGTGGATGTGCTTCTTTTGCAAGGGTTGTCCGGTAAAGTTATAAGCGATGTATGCCTTCTCCGTTCCTCCGCTCAGGGGATTGTTCCCTTGCTCGAACAGGTGAAAATGATACAGAACCTCGACCCGGAAGAAAAGAAAATGGTGTTCAAAATAGTAGATACTTTTCTCACTCAAAAAAAGTTCAAAGACTTCTTCCAGAAAAATATTGCGGCTCTATAATAGTAAAATCCCGATGACCTTCTTTATTTGACCACCGGGAGTATTACTATATTTCAAGGGTTTCCGTAAAACGAAAACATAACCTTGCTGATGAAAATTATTCCTTCAAATACAATTTATTTTTTTTCTCTCTGTTTTTGAAAATTATTTTTCCATTTTTTAATTCGATTTTTTCATCTTTAAATACTGTGTAACCAAATAGAGAATCAACAATATTAACTGTTACATCAAGATTTTCTCCAACTGACAAATGAGGGTATATTGTTTCGGTTTCAATATCATCATAACACATTTTACTTCCTGTTCCTCTAATGATGAAAGGGCTTTTCCGTATTCTAAAACAAATATTATTAATGGGAATCTCTGATTTAAAAGAATATGACCCTCTTTCTGGATCAAAAAGACACGGTTTCCCATTTATAAATGGCCAACAAATATAATCGGTTTGTGGCTTGTCTTGAGAATTTACTTCTATGCGAACTATAATAGCACTGTCAGTATTATTCTTAATTTTAACATACTCAAGAGGTGTTCTTTCAATTTGGATAAAACTATTTAAGTAAAGAAAATCACCTTTCTTATTCCAAATGCCAGATGATTTACTGTAACAATAGCCCTGATATTCATATCGAAACATAGAATCTTTCGAAAAAACAAATACGTGAGAGTTTTTGTCGCTATAAATACCACTTATAATTATTGTTTGCTTACAACTACTCAATAGGATGAAGAGAATGGAAATCAATATAATGCAATAATTTTTCATAATCTCTATTTTATGGATTTCAAAACATCTTTTGAATTTCTCTCTGGAAACAATTTTTCTATGTATATATAACTTCCATTAGCATTTATGCCTAGAACCCAACGACCATTAATATTATTTAGGGAATTTGCTCGACCAAAATCAGAAAAGGGAACCGAATTTTTATCAAATGTATCCTCCATCAACGAGGATTCGCTTCAATATTCCGTTTTCGTAAATCATGTTATTGCAATAATCCGTTGTCTTACCACCGATCACCGTTTTCAGCTTCCTTCCGTCAGCAGCATAGGTATAGCTATTCGTAGCTGAACCCAGAGAATTGCTGATGGTAAGCGTCTGTGGCAAATTTAGTAAATTATATGTAATACTGTTTATTCCCTTATTTAAATCTTGTATTAAATTACCATTGGCATCATAACTGTACTCTTTGGGGGTATTGGAGTTGTTCTTAAAGTCCATGCTTGCAGACAGACTGACACTTGATCCGGCATCTTCCGCTTTGACCAGTTGATTGCCGGCATAAGTCATTGTCAGCACATCAATGTCTCCGTATGTGGCTGTTCCCGTATTACCCTTGCGATTGAGGGAAGTCATGTTCCCCTGCTTGTCATAGGCATAAGCCGTATTGAAATGGTCATTCGCGCTTCCGCTCTCCAGATAGTTCGCAGCGGTTAGCCTGGAAAGATTGTCGTAAGAGAATTTATATCCTCGTGTCGGGATCTCATTTGACATCTTCCAGCTCATGGCGGAGATATTTCCGTTATACCGGGCTGTGCTTCCTGCGTAGGTATCATTGTAATACAGGGTCTGGTTGAACAGCGGGGAAGAGGATGATATCAGCCACGAACGCACATTATAGGCATAGGTGGTAGCATAGTTGACTTACGCAAGGTGATCGTCAATCGTCCAAGTTCATCATAAAAAAATAAAACTCTACAAAAGCAAGGTTTTATTTACTTAAAAAAATATTATTTTCGTAGCCTAATAGAGAGAAATTATAGTCCTCTTAAGGGTTATAGAACTAAGAATAATCGGGTTCAATTGCTGAAACCCATGCCATCTCGTTGTAAATCAAAGAACTTCTTGAAATAAAGGCAATCAATTCTGTATTTTTTGCCATTGATGATAATCCTCGTAGCAAAAACCCAATCTTGTGGTTGGCTATGAGCATTAGATATTTCTTCTTTTTTTATTTCTGCTATATTCCATTCAGAAACCAGTTTCATCATATATCTGGTATACATGATGCCATCGGATAACTTAACTTTTGATCCATTATGTTTACTAGAATGGTTATCTTCAGAATAATAGTCCAATGTATCTGACCTATTCCACACAGATAATGTTATCATAGATGAACTATAATCACTTTCATCCTCTAATATGAAAATAGTATCATTCTTCTCTACATTTAAATGACTGAAATAGTCTGAGCTTTTACATAAGTTGTAATGCCAACGCACATATAGTGATGGACTAACCCTAAGTTGTACTTTTTTTAATAGCTCGTTCTCTATTCTGAGCTTAAGATTCTCTTCGCGGAACTTTTCAAGTTCCGTTTGAGGCGCTTTCTTCTTAGGCCTTCCCATACCTTTGGGTCGGCCTCATTTTTTTGTAATATCAAGCGTATTCAAGCCCTCAGTTTTGGTTATCCGAAGCCAAACTGAAATACGGTTTGCACTTGCTCCATATTTTAACGAAGCTTCAACCAAAGCATAGATGATTATTTTAAATATCACAGACTATTAAACGTTTAATATCTCCGTTTGCACAAATATTCTTCTTTTTGCGTAAGGATTCTAACCCATTCTGTTGATACTGAACCCACAGACAGGTTAAGGGTTTAGAGCCGATCCATATTTAGTACTTACATAATTGATACTGTAATCATCTTTAAGCAGATGCATATACATGAAACGGTCAGAGAAGGAATGTTTTTTATTCATAAATAACCCCCAAAGTTTTTTGTCCAAACTTTGGGGCTCACTTCAATTGACCAACTCATACTTCAAAATTTTATCATCCCATTTTATCTTTCCATTCTCTTTTGGACTAACATTTTTTATTTCTATTATACCTGTATCCGATATTTGATATTCAGTTGTCCAGACTTTACAGGGCATTATTTTTTCTAAAGAAACTTTTGATGCAGTATTCTTTATTTGTTGCACTATAATTTTATCTTTTGTCAAAGAGATGCTACTTTGCCATCGTTCTCCGTTATCTTTTGATAATGATTTGCGTGAAAGTATTTTACCTGATTTTGTGTAAGTAATAAGCAAAGTTTCTGCTAAATCAAAATCCCACTCAGAATCTCCTTCATATTTAAGCTCACTTATTAATACAGTATAAAAGTTAGTGTTTATAGAGATTTTTACGCAATAATCATATCTGTAATATCCTCTATTGGGATTGCAAAAACCTCCAGTACAAATAAATGTCGTTACATATTTTTCTGGAATAGATTTAGGCATCCTACCTTGAACCTTATCAAAGCTTTGATTTAAAATCATATTCCATTTATTATATTCAGAACCAAAAACAGGGAGTTCGACAGTGCCAAAATTATTTATAAATTGACTAAAGTCTTTATTTTGTGCTTTGCAAATAAATGTAAATGCACATAGGATAAATAATATTTTTGTTTTCATCGGCTGCTTGTTCTTACGGTGGTTACTGTATAAGGAATTATTCTAGTACCATGAAACGCTCCTTTCAACATATTATTTTGCCTTGTTAATATATTTAATGAATTAGTTCCATATGTTTTCTTTCTTGGATCAAAGAAATTATAATTTGTTGAGGTTACTTGTCCATTATCTAACGTTTCAGTTTTACTGGATACTACAACAAAATGATCTGTCATTCCATCACCGTTTGGCTTTTTGTTATGTAATTGCTCTGGAGAATAATCAACGCCAACTTCTATTGGATTTCCATTTTCAAGTGCCTTATCTATTGCATTAATTCCTCTTGTCGCATTAGCAGTTGCAGTTGTTGCCACTCCATTAGCATCAGAATTCACAACATTGATTCTTTCACCATTAGAATCCACTCCCTCATTAGCAAGCATCTGGTCACTTGCTACTTTGCAACCAGTACCTGTACTTTGAGCAACAAAATTGTCCTCTTCTATTCCGGTATAAGTTATTGATGTAGCTTCATTTTGAGTATAGGTGAGTGTTGTGTGATCATCAATATTCTGCGTATAATTTGCGCCAATATTCTTATACCCTTCAATATCGGCACTTCCTTTTCTCCAGATCATTGCTGAACCATCAATGCTTGTGTACCAGTCCGTCCCTGTAGGATCTATTCTTCGTATCGGATTATTCCCCACATACGCATAGGGTGATATGGAATAGTACTTCTCCGACAATGGATCCATAGTACTAAATCTCCCCAGTGCCGGATCCATATACCTTGCAGAATAGTCATAAAGATTGAGTCCCCTGTCGGTATCCAACTCCTTACCGTTATACTTGTAAGGCTGTGAAGAGCTAACCGTACCTTCGGGGAAGGACATTCCAAACGGATAATAGTGGTTCGTCTGTACTATACCTCCGCTTGCGTTAGCTACCACTCTATTGTTACCCAGATGATCTGTCAGGTAGAAGTAGTATGCTCCACCTTCAATATATCCTCCCTCAACAAGGATTCGCTTCAATATTCCGTTTTCGTAAATCATGTTATTGCAATAATCCGTTGTCTTACCACCGATCATTGTTTTCAGCTTCTTTCCGTCAGCCGCATAGGTATAGCTATTCGTAGCTGAACCCAGAGGATTGCTGATGGTAAGCATCTGTGGCAAATTTAGTAAATTATATGTAATACTGTTTATTCCCTTATTTAAATCTTGTATTAAATTACCATTGGCATCGTAACTGTATTCTTTGGGGGTATTGGAGTTGTTCTTAAAATCCATACTTGCAGACAGACTGACACTTGATCCGGCATCTTCCGCTTTGACCAGTTGATTGCCTGCATAAGTCATTGCCAGTACGTCAATGTCTCCGTATGTGGCTGTTCCCGTATTACCCCTGCGATTGAGCGAAGTCATGTTCCCCTGCTTGTCATAGGCATAAGCCGTATTGAAATGGTCATTCGCGCTTCCGTTCTCCAGATAGTTTGCAGCGGTTAGTCTGGAAAGATTGTCATAAGAGAACTTATAACCCCGTGTCGGGATCTCATTTGACATCTTCCAGCTCATGGCGGAGATATTACCGTTATACCGGGCTGTGCTTCCTGCGTAGGTATCGTTGTAATACAGGGTCTGGTTGAACAGCGGGGAAGAGGATGATATCAGCCACGAACGCACATTATAATTGTACGTGGTGGCAAGGTTAGCCTGTCCGTTACGGGTACTGGTCTTTAACCTGCCCAGTTCATCATACGTGTTTGAAGCCAATGTTACCGCTGCTCCCTTGTTAAGACTGTACTGTGTGGTTTTCAGCCTTAACGCATCATCATAAGTATAAGTGTACAGTTCTGTCTGGGTATCTTTACCTGTGGCTGCGTGGATGTGCTTCTTTTGCAAGGGTTGTCCGGTAAAGTTATAAGCGATGTATGCCTTCTCCGTTCCTCCGCTCAGGGGATTGTTCCCTTTGGTCTGTATCACCCGTCCCTTGTAATCGTAATACATCACCGAATAGAGGTAAGTGGAAGATACTGTTCCATCCGGTAGCAGTTGCGCCGTGAGTGTGCCGGTAAGGAAAGTCTTGGCACTGACGGTATAGCGGGTGTCAAAGCCTGTCTGGGCATCATAGGCTGTAATACCGGAGTCAATCCCGTTGGAGCCGATAAAGGCATAGTCGTCGTAATAGTTCACGGAGAGTACCGTAGGGCTGGTAAGCGTGATTCCAAACGATGAAGCATATCCCTTGTAAGTATCTGTGGTATTGCTGCGGGTAGCCTTCACCACAATGCCGTTTAGTGGAGAAGTGAGGGCAAGTGCATCATAGCTTCCCGTACATGTTCCCGTAACACAAGTACGTCCGAAGATATCGGGAATGCTGAATGACCATATACCCGCTGCACGTTGCCTGCCGTCCTGTGAGAAGATCAGGCGGTCGGCTGTATCGTAGACATAGTAAGTCCATGCACATCCGGGCAGACGTTTGGCCTTGCAGCGGTTACGACCGTCGTACATGTACAGGTAGGCATAATTGCGCAAGGCAGTGGAAGTAGCATTACTCCATGAAGTGCCGCTATTCATGTTATCCGAGGCCAACGGAGGAAGCACGGCAGTAAGATTGCCGTAGTCATCGTAGACATAATAAGTGTCGTGAAGAATCTTTGTACTGCCGCTGCGGACGAGCTGACGGGTAAGTACCACCTGTCCCAGTTTGTCCTTGAACTCGAAGGAAGTGTTGTCGTCTTCATCCGCAGTGCGGGTGACGTAAAGTTCTGCCGTGGCGTAATTTCCTGCAAGGGTTACGGTAACCAAAGAGTCGGCGGAGGCTGAAGTATCGGATACTTTGTAATACATGCAGTTCAGGGTATCGTTGCCCGAGACATTCGTAAGGTAGGCGCTCTTGGCACTTCGGGAGTTACTTTGCCAGGGGGTTCCCGGGCCGTACTGTTCCAATACCCTGTTTAAGGGTGAAGCTTCATAGACAGGAAGGGAGTAAGGATTCTGATCGCCGTTAAGTCCCTTTGCCGAGGTTTTCACTGTCTCGGGGGTGACATACGCTCCGTTGGCAGATGAAGTGCCGGGAAGCCAGCGATTGGACTCACGTCCCACGGCATCATACTCCTGCAGGGTTACCAGATCGGCTCCCGAGGGAGTGACTTTCCGCTGCACGTTCTGTACAGGTCGTCCCAGCCCGTCGTAATACTGGATGGCATCAAGGTACTTGGTTCCATCCTCACTGGTAAAGGTACGTGTCAGGATGTAATTCTGATCAGAGGACTGAGAATAAGCCCGATGCGGTATGCCTGATAAAAACAGGCAGCATATAAATAAGATAAAGTGACTGTTCGTTTTCATATAGCTATTGGTTTTTATTATGATAATTATATTGCTCAGCCGTTTTATTAGTATGATCTTTTACATTAACCAAGCGACCTGAAGAATCATACTCGTATGTAGTTACCTCTCCATTGGGTGCCGTCATACTTTTCATACCGACCAACGGCTGATAAGTATAGGTGGTGAGTAATACGCCTCGTCCCGAAAGTGTGTTGCGAATAGAATTTAGTGCTGTTGTAACAGTTGTTGTGTTAGCTGCCAGACTATTAATGGTAGCTGCTCCCAGCCAGCTTTCGACTTCTGCATAAGTGGCTCCCTCTATTTTTACTACAGGATACATGGAGCCATAGCTCCACAAATAGACTACTTGAGTCATTCCATCTTTAATTGTTCCCAGAAGATTACCTTTTTCATCATACTTTTGATAAATAATACGCTCTTCCTCATTACTCCCGTTTTTTCTATAAAACTCCTTCTCAGGAAGCAAAAGGTCATTTCCGAAATCCTTATATTGGATTACTTTTCGAAGAAGTTCTGTATTACCCTTTTTCCGTATATATACAAGAGGCTGCAATATCCGGTTCTTACTTTTCATGGTGTTGATAGCTGCTTGTTGTGGAATTGTAAGTAAACTCCCTATTTCCGGGTCACAAGGATAATACAAATAATCGGAATAGGTTTCTCCACGACTATTGACCCAAATAGTACAGCGAGGAGCCAATACTCTGTTATCCTGATATTCAAGATCGACAGATTTCTCCGTCACAATGGAATCATCCTCCTGATAAAGTGTTTTTCTCTCCTTGCAAGGAAGATATTCTCGAAGATGTATCCAATAAATTCCTGCATAATAAGCATTCGGTGTGGCGTGGCTGTCCGAGATAGAATAATCTCCGTTATATGATTCTTTACAAGAGTGAAATCTGGAAGTTGTAACATTAGCAACATCAAGATGCCCGCTAATACCTATAGAGGTATAATCATATTCTTCTTTTTCTATTGGAACATAGTTATCATTATACTTTTTGAATAAAACTTTCTTTTTTAATAGGGCACCCTTTTGTGCTAGGTTATTATAATGCATAATATAGAATGGAGGATATTCACCACCTTGTTGGCCGAGTATTGCTGATCCATTAGTTATATAATCGAAATAGTAAGTAGTCTTCAAATCTCTTTCATATTCAGTAACTACTGGATACCACACGCTTGGATTATAAGTTGGATAAGAAACAGTGGATGAGTTGCCGTTTATTATCAGTTGACGATAAGCGAGGTTAAATATATAGAGATAAGCATCGTCCGCATGATAGACATATTGTTCATTCACAAACCAGCGTAGATCAGGCACATCTGGAGCTACTCCTTTCCCATTCTCATTAACTCCATATTTGTAAGTACGTATTATTTCAGGGCTACCATTACCGGAATAGCTTACTGTCTTTTTTACTCTTACACCTCCACCTTTCGAAAGAGAAGTGACGTAGTTCCCATCTATGAGAATACCTGCTACTTGCAGCGCATTAAACTCATGCGGTTCATACTCTATTTCCATATATCCTTTTGTAGGATAAGTCACCTTTCTCAGCATGAAGTTTTGCATGGCTGTGTCGTCTATACTGCGATCAGCCCCTGCAAATTCATAAATAGTAGGAGAAAATGACGTTATAGGTACCCGAAAACTTGGAATTAACGTAGGATTTATCTTTCCATTGTAATATCCCCAATAATCCTGCGAGCGGGAATCCATATATTCGCCACCGTAGTAATTGAAGTTATAAGTTCCTTCGCCACTGATATACAAGCTATCCAAAGTTGTATTTTCATTACTATACGTCATACTACATCTCTTCACTTCGCTTCCATTTATATCTTTTACGATAAAACCACTCATGTAGATATCTTCAAAATAATCGTTATAACTGAATTCAATCGTTTGATTGGGCATTTTTATCAATTGGGGAAGAAATATTTCTTGTGTCAGATAGTCGTAAGTGAGGGTACTTTGAAAAGCGTTGAATCCTAGTCCTGTTGCCCCTGGATTCTCTTGTGATTCGTAATATTGGTCCTGAATGACAATATAATCATTGGTAATAGACTCCGCATTGCAAATAGCAACCTTCTTATTCCACGTTATATCTATCTGGCTCGGTATTTTACCTGGTAATACGATCTGATATAGCATCCATGCAGTGAGATATCCACTTTCGGCATCTTTCTCCGTATATTGTCCGCCAAACTTATATGTAATTCCTTTTTCATCAATCACGGAGAAACCGTTTAATTCATTATAGGTATTGAATTGAGGGGTAATCTTTAGTGAAGAGTTTGCAATTAATACGTTCCAAGTTCCATTTTCTTTTTCCAATAAGAATGTACTGTTCTGCTCGGGTAAATGTATTGTGAAAATATCATGAGAAGCATCTTTAGGGTAGTTCTTATCATTCAATTGCCACAAATATTCATAAGTATAGTTATATTCATTGGTGCGTACATCAAAGTTTACACGCTCATCCGCTTTATTTATAACGGTACGGGTTATTCTCAGCCCGGGATTTAATATCCAACCATATCCTAATGGAAAATGATTTTCCATTACTCTCGTTCCGTTGCTGTGATACTGAAGTTTGAGAGGAAGAGTGAAATTCTGCACAGTCGCTGCATACAGAGGAATAGAAATATCCATACTTCCCGTTGACATATCTGGTTTGTACCCCATGTAGCGGGCATATATTTTAGAGGTTGGGCTTGGCAGGATTTCTTCTCTTATATTGGGAATATATCCTCCGTTATCCTGTGCGTAACTCGTTGCTGTTAAAAATAGAATCAGCAGACCGGATATAAAGATTTTAATAGGAAATAGTGCGTCTTTCTTCATAATTATTTTAGTTAATGCTGTTTATTTTTCAATATTTATAAATGACACTGTCATTATTAATTTTTTCTCTTCTTGCCTGGGTTTGGTAACTTCAAAACAAAGAGAAGAAATGCGTAGAGGGGGCTGTTGTCGCTCTATTTGCGAAACAAGTTTTACCAAATGGATAAATCTGCCGGTTAACGTCCAGGTTCCACAGTATAGATTATACCCTCCTTCCGAATCAATAATTTCAGGAGCATAGTCTACAGTTTTGATATTTTCTGCAACTAGATTCGCTGCGCATAATTGAAGAATACTTCCATCCCCTAATAAAGATTGGACTTTAGAAGGATAGTGCTCATTGCTGGTTTTGCTGATGTTACTCGGAACATAATTGGTAAGTTGCTTACTTTCCCAATATAAATCGGCTGTTTGCTTTAGCCCAAACTTCCAGATAATAATTGGAGCTAAAATCAATAAGACGACCAATTTAATAATGCCATTGTACTTTTTCATATTTCTTGTTTTGATACAGTTAGTTGCAATTCAAAATCGAATAAGTTTTGATCTTTTCGTCTGGATAATGATATGACCTCCACTTTATCGAACATATTATCTTTACCGAGAAATTGAGTGAAAAGAGTAATGCTACCCGGAATATCCGACCACCCTTTTATTAGAATGACTTTATTCACAAGCCCCATGTCTTTTTTGGACTTCAACAGATGGTTTGAATGGGATGTGGATGGATAAATGGAAAGCATATTTAAGGTTAAGTTTTGGGGTATGTATGAAGCTATTCTGTCAGCAACAGATGCCAATGAATAATCTGGAGCTTGGCGATAGAGCTTTAACAAACGGCTAAACTTTTCATCTTCTTTCTGTCGAATATTATCACTTTTCTGCTTTATATTTATGCTAGTGTTCATCGCTGCATTTTCTTGCCTGAAATGGGAGTTAACAAAATAATTTCCTAATAGTAAGAGGAAAAACACAATAAGTACAGGAAGTTGCAACCTATGGTAAAGCGAGTTGCAGAGCATATTGAATTTTTCCGGAGATTTGCGTATTATACGAAATCCCATCTCCTTTCTCCAAAATAGTTCTATCCGTTCTTTTATGGAATAGTTATCCTTTTTCCCTATGAATAAGGTTATCAACGGAATCTGATTTTTTTTCAATTGTCCCAACAATTCATCCGGAATTTCCCGCCTTACAAAAGAAATAGTTTGTTGACTTTCCTCATTTGTAGTTGTGATATCACAATATAAATCTTTATTTTCCAAAATTCTTTTGATGGAAAGATCGTCATGAGTATAAGGTTTGGTTACGACTTGATTGCCTGTAATGAATAGAAACGCAAGTGAATACTTCCATTTTTCCAATGAGTTCGTTCCGGTATACTCTTTTTGTACAAATGAAGCCTTCCCTTTAGAGATAGCAACCTTATATAGTTTCGTCTCATTTCCTTTATCCGTGATGCTGACCTCGAATAATAATATTTTTCCTATAATTGGCATAAGTACTTAGATAATAGTCGGTTTTATGAAAACATTCAACTTCTGTACTTTCTTTGTTCTCGATGAAGTGCCGAATATCCATTTTAGAATGGGGATACGCGCAATGAGGGGTAATCCGGAACTAATTTTACTTGTCAGGTTCCGTTCTATACCTCCTAATAGTACCATATCTTGGTTCCTTACCTTGATAATGGAATTGAAACTGCGGTTTGTCGTACCCGGAGGTGAGTCTTTCAACTCACGTTCGGTAAATTCACTTTGCGATAGATCGACTTTCAACGTGATGCAACTGTCCAAGCTGACATAAGGTAAGATATCCAGTGTCAAGTTAGCTTCCACATTCTTCCATTGGTAAGATTCCGATTGCAACGGATTTTGTGTACCAATAATATTGGTTTGGCTTTCTTTATAATATTTTGTTTCTCCACTCTTCAAGGTAGCCTTATACCCGTTCAATGTAGAAAGCTTCGGAGTCGAACGAAGCGTTACAATATTATTTTCTTCCAACAGTTTCAAACCGGCGTAAAAGTTAGGACCAACTTTTCCCAAATTGATAGAACCGAAACCATTGAAAGAGTTAATTAACCTATTTATGGTATTGGCGTTTAGCGTGAGATCAATCCCCGGACTAAAAGTACCAATGGAAGTAACAGCTTCTTTTCCTTTTCCGAAAGAAATACCTGCTTCGCGAGTATTTGTATCGCTGGCATCTACAATTATGACATCAATAGATATAAGTGGAACACTTTTATCTATATCAGTAATAAACGATACCAACTGCATCATCCTTCGCTGATCTCCACTGATGACAAGGCTGTTCAAATCGGGAAAAGTGAGGATTTCAACTCCTTTTTTCAAATCGGCGGGAATGACATCTGAAACTTTATCTACCGTCCGGTATCGCATCGGTAGCACTTTTACCGAAGCAAACGGATTATTGTCATTAGCTTTTGCAAATAGATAAATACCATTCTCAATCCGCCAAGTGAATTCAGTCCCCGTAAATAATACTTTCAGGAAGGTATTTATATCTACTTTTTCTACATAAATACCGGTTATACGATCCAAATTGTCGGTAAAAAAATAGTTTTTCTTAAGCCGTCTACAAATGTCCGTAACAATCACATTGATATTGCTATTAGTAATATGTGCACTAATAAGCCCTAAAGAGTCAATCTTTAACTCATCAGCGTTAAAACTGAACTTATTTTGCAAAGGCATGTTACTTTTACCCTCTTCCGCTTGGAAGAGGGCCCAGGTAGTTTCGTTTTTCTTCTGCGCTATCAATGAATTGACAGCAGCTATGCATTGCACAGCATTCTCTACCGTCATGGCTTTCCCAAAAGAAGAGACTCTGTGTTCAAATAGTTGATTGGGTATAATTATATTAATTCCGGTTTTTCCGGAGAATGTTTTGGCTACGTTAATCAGTTTAGCTCTCGAAAAGTCGAAAGATATTTCTTTCTTTTCTGAATCATAGCTCATTCCAATTTCAGGTTCTATAATAGGAGGTCGGTACGGAACAATTGACAATATGTTGCCAACCAATTCTGTTTCTAAGGCGTATTCCTTGCAGATGAAATATAGAATATCTATAATTCGAATTTGCTTAAAATTACATGTAATCAGTTTCTCTTCTCCAATCCGGGGATTAATGTTTAGTCCGCTTGCTTTTGCTATGCTCTTGATAAGTTGGGAAACAGGCATATTACTGATTGAAAAATCCATCTTTTCGGCATACAATGAATCTTGTTTCATTGCCCGATTAAGGTTTTCTTTAAGTATTGACAAGCGCAAAGAATCCGATACTTGAGCTTGTAATCCCTCAATATTCATTAAAAAGAAGAAAACAATAAGTATGATAAATCGTCTTTTCATTCTGGTGAAATTTTAAATAGTGTCATTCATAATAGGCAATACTTCTTCCAAAGAGGTTTGCCCTTGTGCCAATAAAGAAAGAGCTGAATCTTTAAGTGTTGTGATATGCTGTTTCTTGAGATATTCTTCTATATCCAGTTGTTTTTTTCGAATAGCTTCTGCCAGTATACGGTCTATTCGGATCACTTCATAAATTGCTTTTCGGCCAGAATAACCAGTGTAATAACATTGTTTACATCCCACTGCTCCATAGTAATGATGATGCGCTTCAAATCCTAAAATGTTTGCGGTTCCTTCATCTATTTGGTATTCTTGTTTACAATGGGGACATAATATCCGGACTAATCTTTGGGCAACGCAAGCTATTAATGTATCTGATATAAGATAAGGATGGATGCCCATATCAATAAGACGAGTGATACTTCCCCAAGCGCTATTGGTATGGATGGTGGATAATAATAAATGTCCTGTCAATGAACTACGAATAGCCATTTCTGCAGTATCTTGATCACGTATCTCTCCTAACATGATAATATCCGGATCTTGACGTAGGAAAGTGCGGAGTGCGTTTCCAAAAGTCAAACCTATCTCTTCTTTTAATTGCACTTGATTGATACCTTCTAATGTGTATTCCACCGGATCTTCAATAGTCAAAATATTGTTATCTTCCCTGTTTAGGGTACGTAATGTAGCATAAAGTGTTGTACTTTTACCTGATCCTGTAGGCCCTGTGATTAATACTAATCCATTAGGGTTAGCTATAGACTTATTATAATCATCGTATTGCTTCGTGCTAAATCCAAGATTTTTTAAATCCAACAATTTCTGGTCGCGGGTTAAGAGGCGTAAAACAATTTTTTCTCCATAGATGGTAGGTAGTACGGAAGTACGTACATCAAATTTTTTATTGCCTTTCTCAAATAGAATACGCCCATCTTGCGGAAGACGTTTCTCCGAGATATCAAGGTTCGAAATAATTTTTATCCGGTTTACCAATGCCGGGTAATTACTCTTTTCTATAACATACCTTTCAATCAGCTTACCGTCAATACGCATACGTACTCTACATCGGTCTTCGTACGATTCAATATGAATATCACTGGAATGAATGGAATCCGCTTCTTCAATAAGTGAATTAATGAAATCAGAATCGCCGATGCTGGATATGTTAATTCCCGCGGTTTGTTTGCCTGAATCTCTATAGTATTTGTTATATGTTTTTTCAAAGTCAAGTGGTGGGATGGGGAATACCGATACATTAAATCCAAACAGCACTTTTATTTCTTGTACGATATCCGTATAATTTAGTCCTTCTTTCCCATAGCATTCAAGCTGATCCTCTGAATATTGGTAAGGAATCAGCCCGTAATCTCTTGCTTCCGAAGTCGAAAACGATTGAATTACTTCTGTGGATATGTGTTCGTCTATCGTCATAAAGTCATTAGTCTCTGATAAATTAATAATATGAAATAGCAAATACCAAACGCTGATATGAGAGGTATCTCATTGTTTTTTTCTTCAATATGAATGTATCGGCATATCATCCATACTATGAGCGTTAATAATGAAGATATGATTAGAAAATACATGAATTCACGGCAACTAAAATAAGGTGAGAGCAAGAAAATGAAAATAATATCTCCCATGCCTATCACTGTTTTCCGACCAAAACGAATGCGAATATAAAGCCATAAGGCTATACCTATGACGGACAAAGCAAGGACATTGATTATCAGATTTTGAGATACAACTGCCCATCCTAGTCGATAGGCACTTAATACAAGTTGCAATACTCCAAATAAGAGCAAATGCCAAAGTAGTACTCTCCGACACCGGAAGTCCCAAACAATCATCGGGAATAAAGAAAAAAGGATGAGTAGTTCCATAGCTTTAATCTTTTGTGACTTCAACCAGTTTTTTATTCTCATCTATCTCCCATACATCATATACTCCATCCCGATCGAAATCGACAACTGAAGTGGCTGTTGCGCGGAAACCATCCTCACCGGCTTCTACAATCTCTATTAAGTAATTTGCATTACCTCCATCCGTTGTCAGCTTTTGTTGTTCAAAACCGATTTCATCTAATGATGAAGAATATTGGGAATAAGTGTAGAAATGAGTTTTTTCCAGAGAGTGCAGGAATATGAGTTGCTGTTGAGCTTCCACACTTTTCGCTCTCGATATTAGGGGCATAAGATTAGGAAGGGCTATGAGTACCAAAATTCCGATAATTACTATAACAACTAATAATTCTGCTAAAGAAAAGGCTTTTAGCTTGTAATGTGAGTGTTGCTTTCGTTTCATATATTTCAATTTGAAGATGTATTTACAGAACCCTCAAATTTAAATAGTTGAAATTAGAAATCACGTTAATTCAACGTTACATTTTCGCTATATAATGTTACATTTTTCAATGGATATAATATCTAATAATTTAATAAATAATTGATATTCTATTGATTAATAATTTCAATGTTAACTCAATGTTACAATTTACGATTTAATGTTACATTTATGTTAACGCATTGATTTTATCTCTTTACGCTGATATGGACTTGACTTGAATAAAAAAGGGAAAGCTCCCTGTTCGTTTCTATCAATTCTTGCATCAAACAAGGCTCCCGCATAGCTGCCATTAAACGGAAGATAATAACATTCTTTTATATAGGTGGCTCCAGCAACAATCCCACTAAGTGTTGCTATGCCATCTACATAGAGTAAACCTCCAAAAAATGATTTTTTTTCTTGTCTGTAGTTGGGTGAGATACGAAGAATATCTTCTTTATCAACGGAACCTTTTATAATTGCATATCCGTTTAATATACTACCTGAATTGATTTCAAGGTAAGTCTTTCCACTATTGCCATTTAATAAAACCCCTGAAGGGTAGCATAATCTAACGTTTTCTTTCAAGATAACTGTGTCACTGGCCATTATTTGCATGGAACCGGTAAATCCCTTTTCTATGGTCACCTTTCTAGCTACAAGGATTACATCAGTCAAGCTAGTCGTTGATGAAATCGTTACTTCATTTGCATAAAGAATTACGTGACCACGCATGGTTAGCTCACCTGTTTTTTCAGCAAGTTTAAAGCATACTGGATCTTTCATGAAACTATAATAAGCTTGCATATCATCTATAGAGATAGGCTGCATATTTGCCCTCATCTTATTGCACCAAGCATCTAGCCGACTGGTATAAGTCGAGTCTACTGCAGGAAGCTCACGATCAGACAGATGTATCCGATACTCTGCGATTGCTTCTCCGGTAAACGACTTACTCTCTATTTGAATATAATTTATACCATTAAGCGGAGCGAATACTGTGCCATCTATTTTAGTGTTCCCGGCTAAAGACAACGGCATATCACGACTACTTACCCATAAAGCAGCTTTTTGTAAACACTCTAGTTTTCTACCCATTAAGCGTGTAGTATGATACTTTAAATCGATGGAACTTACATTCACAACTTCATAAAATCCCCAAGGATTTATTTGAAAACGAACTTTTGAAGCATCTTCTTCTTTATATAATTGATATTCAGCATTCCCATCCAATCCTTTTGTAAAAGTACTGTCGCAAGAGTAAAGTATAATTGCAGAATTTAAGTATTCTTTTCGTTGGCGCTCAGAATAATATCCTGCATACAATAAAGCATTCATATCAAACAACATGAATGTAAAAAGAACCAATAAACAAATTAAAATAGTAACGACCATAACAGTTGGTAATGCCGACCCCTTTATGCATTTCATGCCCAATCTTTATTAATGTGAATAAACAAATGTAAAGCTTCTACCTAATATAGTGTGACATTCCATAAAATATTAACGTTAATGTAACATTATCACAAAAGAAGTAACGTAAAATTAATGTTATAATTAAAAAATAGTAAGTATTTTTATCCGGTAATAAAAGTATGAAATATGAAAAAAAACAAGTATACAATATTTTTTTTATTATTACTTTCTGTTGGTATATGGTGTACTGTTGCATATCGTATATATGCAACGCTTAAGGATGATAATAATGCAAGCACACCCATAGCTAAAATCGTGAAGAAAGTAAAGAAAGATACTGTCTCACTTTTGCTGAATTATAGAGATCCTTTTCTTGGGGGATATATGCCAGAGAAACTCAACAAAGTAGAGAGGAAAGTCATTAAGACGCCTAAAAAAGAAACGACAACTACCCCGACTGCAGATATTTCTCCTGATTTTCAATATAAAGGCATTATCCGAATGGGCAAAAGTATTCAGATTTTGCTAAATCGCAACGGTGAAAGTGCGATGTTGAAGCCAAAAGAAAAAGTCGGAGAATTTGTTGTTGCTGAAGTTACAGAGGAAAAGTTGGTTGTAACGCGCAATGGGAAAAAATATAATTTATTACGGCAATAACATCAAATAATAGATGAAGAACAAGTATTTACTACATACGCTTTCCGGCTCCACACTATTAGAGACCATTACTGCATCGGTAATCTTTATGGTTATTTTTGTTTTGGCAATGGATACACTTACCCGCCTTATGGTGTATGACAATGAAGATGCAGACTACTTACTGATTGAAACGGATTTAAATAAATGCCGCAGACAGATTTGTATGAATGATGTTACTCCCGATGAAGACATCCATGAATATGAATGGGGGAGAATAGACGTAAAGATTTCCACATACAAAGAAAATATTTATCAAATAGAAATGATTGCAACGACTAATAAGAAGCATCGACAAATTCGCTTTCACTTTCTCAAAGCCAATGAATAAGAAGAAACTATCGATATATGTAAAAAGCGTTAACCTCTTTCGCAAGTCATTGTCAGGGGTGACTCTAACCGAAATATTAGTTGTAATGATCCTGTCGGGTATCTTATTTCTTTTCTTATTTGATGGACTAAATATTATTAATACATACGGACAGCTCACTCGCGGAAAATTAGAGGGCAAAATAGAATTATTGAATGGACATCATACACTTAATCTTCTTTTAGAGAAGACTGATAGTATAAAAAAGGAGGGGAGTGATCTTTTATTGTTAAATTCTGAAATGGAAATAACCCGTATTATCACAGACAGTAATTTATTAATATTATATAGAGATGCTGACCATATGGATACACTCTTCACCCACCTTAAATCCATAAAATCTCATATCTTATCGGATAATACACAGTCCGTTGATTCTATCTATGTGTCATTACTGATCGGAAGAGATACTCTGCTGTTGAGTTATGGGTTACCTCCTAATAACGGTTTTAATTTGAATAATAAACCCTTGGATTATGACACTGAATACTAAAAATCGTGTGATAAACGACACAAAAAAACACCTTATTTTTTCACAACTTCATTCGCTCTTGAAAGCCGGGTTAAGTTTTAGCCGTTCATTTGAGTTATTGATACAAGGAGAAAAGAATCAAAAAGGAAAAGACCTTTTGAAGTCAATCTATCAACATGTTCTCATTGGAAATGAATTTTGGAAAAGTATGGAGTTGACAGACGCATTTACCGAACTGGACTGTGGCGTAATTCGTATAGGCGAGGAAACCGGAAAGTTAGATCAGTCACTGATTTTTCTTTGCGATTATTACCATAAAAAGAATGAGCAACGTCGTATGCTTATAAGTGCTTTAAGTTATCCTGTCATAATTGTAGTGGTAGCCATGCTAGTACTTTTCTTCATGATAACGGTGGTAGTGCCCATGTTTGAGCAAATTTATGCCCGTATGGGAGGACAATTACCCGAAATAACGGCGTTCATGCTGAAGATCTCAGCTCATTTCCCAATCGCATTCTTATTATTCTTTATACTTGTTTCTTCCTTTTTTATAATAAAACAAATGTATGGCAAAACGGATAGATACAGGCAAATTACTTCCTCTTTGCTTCTGCATATTCCTTTAATTGGTAGTCTTATCAAAATACACTATCAGGCGCAATTCTGCAAGCTCCTTTATTTACTCGTTTGTTCCGGCGTTCCACTTATACGTTCACTTTCCATGCTAGAGTCTATTATAAGATTTTATCCTTATAGTATCTCTTTTGCGGAAATTATTGGAGGGCTAAAGAAAGGCGAATCTTTTGCAAGCAAGATGGATGAATATAAAAATATTTACGGCGCCAAGCTGATTACCTTGATACGGGTTGGTGAAGAGACGAACTGCCTTGATAAAATGCTGTTAAATCAAGCCAACGATTTAACTTCTGAGCTTGAACATGATTTGAAGCAATTAGGGAATATTGTTGAACCTGTCTTGATTCTTTGTATAGGCGGAATCGTGGCTTTTGTTCTGATAGCAATGTACATGCCTATGTTCCAACTGGGACAAACAATTCAATAATGCCATAAAACACATGTGTTTTGTGACATTATTAAAAGGTGTTTCAGCAAGCATAAATGTAACCTTATATTTATATAAATATTTGTTGTCTCATTAGTGCTCACCTAGTATAATAAGATAGATACTAAATATTATGTTATGAAAAGACGAATTACGCTATTCTTTTATGTAGCAATTACAGTTGCTACTTCTACTGAAATTTTCTCCAAAGAGTTATTACCACCTCCTTTACAAAAGGAAAATGCTATTATGTCAAGTACAGATGGCGATGATTATGGCATAAAATCAGCTCCAAAGGTCGCTGCGGTATCTCCAAATGCCGCTTCTCTAGGCATATTTGGAGCTATACCTGTAGGTTTTTACACAGGAGTTCCAGATATATCCATACCTCTTTATGAACTCAAATTAGAGAATAAAACGATACCAATCAAACTATCTTATCATGCTTCAGGGATTAGGGTATCTCAAGAAGCAAGCTCTGTGGGGCTTGGTTGGGCACTCAATGCAGGAGGAAGTATTGTCCGAGAAATGCGTGGATTAGATGATTTTTTAACTTCAACTCCCAAAGGATATTATTATGATACCACTTTCGCTCACTGGAACTCAAATAATGATCTTGATCAAAAATATTTTGATCAAGATCTACCTCAATATCGATCCTATTTAAATGGAGAGTTAGACTCAGAGCCAGACTTGTTTCATTTTAATTTTTTATCTTTTGCTGGAACAATGTTTTTTGATAAAATAAACATGTATGGAAACTCATCTACTTCCGCAAAAGGGATTGTTCTAAAAGAAAATAATTATCTCGACATATCTATAGATCCCTCCCCTAGTAAGCTAAATGTTCTAATATATGACGGAGATGGTTTTAAGTATTATTTTACTCCCCATGAGAGTTCTGCAACATACACGGTAACTCTTTCGGATTATAATTCTACAATACCTAAAAATTATTTTCCACAAAATAGTGCACATAGTGAATATACAGCTTGGTACTTAGATAGCATTGTGTCACCAAATCATAATAGAATTTCATTTAAATATGATTCAGAGACAATCGTTACACCAATATCAGTTGTTGAAGATGTTAGTTACGCCATAGGAGGACGTGTAGGCAAAGATTTACAAAGAGTGTACAAATATTATAATTATTCATATTCAAAATGCACACAATCTAAGTTGAAAAAAATCATTTTTGATGGTGGATATATATATTTTGACTATTCTGATAGAATAGATTTAGAATCTTCAAATGGAGAAAAAGCCCAAAAGCTAGAATCAATGACTGTGTATAATATTCAAAATAAAGTCGTTAAAAGCATTGCTTTCCAACATTCATATATAGGAGATACAAATACTTCATCAAAATGTCGCTTAATGCTTGATGCTGTAGAGCTTGATAGTAATACAGAAAAACCATTTTCGTACATTTTATCTTACAATAGGGGCGAATTACCTGATAAGAATTCACCTTCTTGTGATGATTGGGGGTATTATAATGCCTCTACTCCCCCTAAAGATGAGATTTCTTTTAAATTATCCCCAGAAATATATATCAAAGATGGAAGCACTATCACGCACTATTCAGGTATTGATAAGAATGCTAATACAAATTCATTTAATGGCATTTTAGAGAGTATTCAATACCCGACAGGAGGAAAAACTTCTTTTGATTATGAATTACATCAGTATGTGAATCCCATAGGGGAAGTTGTATATAAACAGAAAACAATATTTGATTTTTATTCATTAAAATTATGTTCACCTTCGTATTGTGTCTCTACTAAAAGTTTTGAGATAAAAGAACCGACAATTGTGAATTTGGAAACATACTTTTATCCACTCAAACCAGATCCAGGATATCCATACCCTTCTATATATGTTTATATATATAAACTAGATCCTTCTGGGCAGCGAATAGAATTTAAAGACTTTTATTACGAAACAAATGCTTCTTCTCATTTCGACAATACAGGAAGCAATATATACAAGCAAACTTTAGAATTTCCAGCCGGTACTTATTACTTTGATATAAGGAATAATCATCAAGGATGGAAAGAATCAACAGTCAGAATTAGTGCTAATGCAATCATTAAAGAAATTGAAACATTAGGAAAAGGTGCTGGTCTCAGAGTTAAAACAATTACGAATTATACGAAAGATAATAAATTGAATAAAAGAGAGTTTGTTTATACCGGTGGTCTTTTAATGGCTCCTCCTTGGCATTTCATCCAATACGCTTTAAAAGAAAATGTTTATACAATAAATCCGGGAGGAGCTGTCTTTACAGATGCTTATTCGGCATTATATCTCAATGGATCTTCCATACCATACACCCCTTTTAGTTATTCTGCACAGGGGGGACACGTTGGATACTCATGTGTGGAAGAAAATATAGTAGACAGTACAAACGGACAGACTGGCTTTGGCAAAACATCATATAAATATTCTAATAATAGAGACGATTCTTCTAATATTTCAGATAGATTGATTAAAGGTTTTCCTTCAGTATCGCACCAAGACAACGGAAATATAATGGAAATATGCTATTTTGATAATAATATGCAATTGAATAAAAAGAAAACCTTTGAATATTTATATAATCGGAACACCTATATTGTAAAAGGGCTTAAGGTATTTCAAATGCCAATTGCTAAAGATATAACTAAAGACATGTCGACTATTAAATATTATGACTTATACAGCGAAAGATGGCAACTTGCTCGAACTACTGAGCTAGATTATAATGAAAATCGAGAAGCACCTGTTAAAACTACAACTGAATATGGATACAATAACGCAAATTTACTTGCAAATTATGAGAAAAAAATTGATAGTAAAAATAACATCATTGAAAAGCAAATCAAATATTCAATAGATTCAACTTCTTCTATAAACGAAAAGATGAAAGAATACCATATGGTAAATATACCAACGGAAATTATAACGAATATTACTTCAACTGAAAGAAAAAAAGAAATAAATAGAATACATAATCAATATATTCAAGATATTGAAAAAACAAAAAATTTAATTTCACTAGGTAAAATAGAATCATCCAAATCTGGGATCTCTGATCTACGCACGGATGTTATATTTGAGCGTTATGATCTTAAAGGAAATATTGTACATTATATGACCATAAATGGAGAGAATATTATTCATCTTTGGGGATACAATGGTTTGTATCCTGTCGCAGAAATAAAAAATGCAAAGTATGAGGAAGTGCAAAGTGCCGTAAAAAAGATATTTCCAGTTTCGGATATCGAATCATTTTATCTATTGCCTATGAACCAAGAATATGAAGCGAGATTGAGAAATGGAGATTTACAGAAAGAAATGCCTAACTCCCAAGTTACCACTTACACCTACGAGCCATTGGTTGGAATGAAAAGTATGACGACACCCAATGGAGAGGTAACTACATACGAGTATGATTCTTCAGGTCGCTTGATCACTATAAGGGACAACAATCTCAAACAAACCAGTTCTTATGACTATAACTATAATACTGCTATGTTGGTCAAGTTAGCAGGCAATCTTTCCACATCTTCGAGTTATCCCATGGGAACAACGCAAGTTTTCACTGTATCAGCAAATGGTGGAAGTGGTAAATATCAATATTCATGGACTTTAAAGAATTCGAGTGGCAGTCTACTTTATGATAATTCCAATTCAACAGCTTCCAGCATTTCTGTTACACTGAACCAGCAAGGTACAATGATTCTTACTTGCATTGTAACAGATTCAAGGACTGGAGAACAAATAACCTGTACAAGCACATTTACAGTATTAGCTGCACCAATTGAATTCACTGATATCACGGAAACTAAGAAAGAGTCTCTCGGAAACTACACAATGCAAGGTTACATTAATTGCACAGTGCCAGTTAGCATAGATTTTGGCCTGGAATGTGAAACGCTAGGGGAATGTACTATCTCTATTGGAGGAACTTCTTATTCTTTTAGCAGAGATGCAGAACAGAAAATAACGAAGACACTCCCTGCAGGTTCCACACTGGTTAGAATAGATAAAATGCATTCTGTCGGTATATTTAGTGTGAACCTTTGCATCACTTCTGCTGGAAATTATACTATAGGTGCAAACTCTTGCTTAAGTATTTGGGAATACAATGGGCATCCGCCGGTTGTTTCGGATGGCATTGTCGTGCCGAAGTCTGATTCAAACGTTTCGGAATAGTTATCGATTAATTTTTAATTAACAAGAACCAAGTCATGAAATCAACTAATTATATCATTGGATTATTTTTTGGATTTTGTTTCGTTATTGGCACAGTTCCCAAGGCTTACGCTCAGTCCCCGGATCAGAATTACATCCTGACACGTACCTTTACCAGTGAGGATGGAACCAAGTACCTTGATGCCATCCAGTATTACGACGGGCTGGGACGACCTGTACAGAACGTGCAGCGGAAAGTCACTCCCTCGGGAGCCGATCTGGTAACCCTGCAGGAGTATGATGCCGTGGGACGTGAGTCCAATCGCTGGCTTCCCGGCACTTCATCTGCCAACGGAGCGTATGTCACCCCCGAGACAGTGAAAACCTCGGCAAAGGGACTTAACGGCGATCAGAATCCTTACTCCCTTCCTGTCTATGAAGCTTCACCCTTAAACAGGGTATTGGAACAGTACGGCCCGGGAACCCCCTGGCAAAGTAACTCCCGAAGTGCCAAGAGCGCCTACCTTACGAATGTCTCGGGCAACGATACCCTGAACTGCATGTATTACAAAGTATCCGATACTTCAGCCTCCGCCGACTCTTTGGTTACCGTAACCCTTGCAGGAAATTACGCCACGGCAGAACTTTACGTCACCCGCACTGCGGATGAAGACGACAACACTTCCTTCGAGTTCAAGGACAAACTGGGACAGGTGGTACTTACCCGTCAGCTCGTCCGCAGCGGCAGTACAAAGATTCTTCACGACACTTATTATGTCTACGATGACTACGGCAATCTTACTGCCGTGCTTCCTCCGTTGGCCTCGGATAACATGAATAGCGGCACTTCATGGAGTAATGCTACTTCCACTGCCTTGCGCAATTATGCCTACCTGTACATGTACGACGGTCGTAACCGCTGCAAGGCCAAACGTCTGCCCGGATGTGCATGGACTTACTATGTCTACGATACAGCCGACCGCCTGATCTTCTCACAGGACGGCAGGCAACGTGCAGCGGGTATATGGTCATTCAGCATTCCCGATATCTTCGGACGTACTTGTGTTACGGGAACATGTACGGGAAGCTATGATGCACTTGCCCTCACTTCTCCACTAAACGGCATTGTGGTGAAGGCTACCCGCAGCAATACCACAGATACTTACAAGGGATATGCTTCATCGTTTGGAATCACGCTTACCAGCCCTACGGTACTCTCCGTGAACTATTACGACGACTATGCCTTTATCGGCTCCAACGGGATTGACTCCGGTATTACAGCCTATGATGCCCAGACAGGCTTTGACACCCGCTATACCGTCAGTGCCAAGACTTTCCTTACCGGCACACTCACGGCGCAACTGCTACCGGATGGAACAGTATCTTCCACTTACCTCTATTCGGTGGTGTATTACGATTACAAGGGACGGGTGATACAGACCAAAGGAAACAATCCCCTGAGCGGAGGAACGGAGAAGGAATACATAGCCTATAACTTTACCGGACAACCCTTGCAAAAGAAACACATCCATGCTGCCACAGGTAAAACTACACAAACAGAACTGTATACTTACGCCTATGATGACGCGTTAAGGCTGAAAACCACACAGTACAGTCTGAATGGAGCAGCAGCGGTAACATTGGCTTCAAACACGTATGATGAGCTGGGCAGGCTGCTGACTACCCAACGGAACGGGCAATCCTCACTCAAAACCAACTATACCTATAATGTGCGCTCGTGGTTGAAATCATCCTCTTCCCCGCTGTTCAACCAGACCCTGTATTACAACGATACTTACGCAGGAAGCACAGCCCGGTATAACGGTAATATCTCCGCCATGAGCTGGAAGATGTCAAATGAGATCCCGACACGAGGTTATAAGTTCTCTTACGACAATCTTTCCAGACTGACCGCTGCAAATTATCTGGAGAACGGAAGCAGTAATGACCATTTCAATACGGCTTATGTTTATGACAAGCAGGGGAATATGACTTCGCTCAATCGCAAGGGTAATACGGGGACAGCCACATACGGGACCGTTGATAACCTGACAATGACTTATGCAGGCAACCAATTAGTCAAAGTGGAAGACAGTGGGGCAAGTGTCAGTCTGTCCGCAAGTATGGACTTTAAGAACAACTCCAATACCGCCAGAGAGTACAGTTATGATGCCAATGGTAATTTAACGCAAGATTTAAATAAAGGAATAAACAGTATTACATATAATTTACTAAATTTGCCACAGACACTTACTATCAGCAATTCTCTTGGTTCGGCTACAAACTCTTATACGTATGCTGCCGACGGAAGGAAGCTGAAAGCGCTGATCGGTAGCAAGACGACGGAATACTGCGGAAATGTGATCTATGAAAACGGTGTATTGAAGCGGATTCTCATTGATGGAGGATACATTGAAGGTGGAGCATACTACTTCTACCTGACGGACCATCTTGGCAATAACCGGGTGATAGCCAATGCAAGCGGAACTGCTGTGCAGACGAACCATTATTACCCATTCGGGATGTCTTTTGCAGAAGGAATACAGACTTCTTTACAGCCTTACAAGTATAACGGTAAGGAGCTGGATACCGACAGAGGACTGAACCTTTATGATTATTCGGCAAGGTATATGGATCCCGCATTGGGGAGATTTAGTACCGTGGATCCGATGGCGGAGAAATATTACTCGATATCACCGTACATATATGTAGGTAATAACCCAATCTTTATGATTGACCCCGATGGAAGGGACTGGTATTGGGATAAAGATAAGACACGACAATTTGATCCAAACATAACTTCGCAAGCTCAGTTAAAAAAGGGACAGACTTATATTGGAGCTATTGATCAGGTAAAAGATAAGAAAGGAAATGTCATTGAAAATTATAGAGATGACGGTAGTATAATGTACTCTAATGAGGCAAGCGGGTATTCCAGAATGGTAAGTCAGACTGAAAAAACAGGCAATGAAAGCATGGCTGCCATTACAGATAATGGCGTATTAGTTTTACCTGATTATAAAAACACGTCTGCTAGCGTAGATATAGGAGATTATGATTATTCATTTAAAAATGGTAATGTTGTTGATGCAAATGGACTAATTTTTAGTACAATAGCAACTGCTCATACTCATCCTAACGGTTCTGCCCCAAGTACTTTTGATTACGACAGCTTTGGAGATTTAGGAGTGGCGTCATTTAAAACCCCATATAAACCTGTATATGTTTTTCAATTAAGAGGAAAAAACGCTATAAGTTTTATTGTTTCTGCACCTAATATGACAAATACTTCCATCGGTTTCAATAGATACAGAATATTTAATATTACAAAACATTATTCTGATGCTAATATCACAAATCTGATTAAGGGTAATTTTAGCTTAATTCAATATACAAGAAGTAATAATTTTTATAAATCATTGAATGTGAAATGAAAGGTTTGAGAATAAGATTAGCAGGTTTATTTTGTTTATTATTGTTTTCCTGTGGAGTGCAAAACAAGCAGGTAAAACAGATTAAACTTAGATCGGATATTGAAACGCTGCTTGACAGCATTATAAAAGTATGCCCACCAAATGAAGTCTACGAATTGTATATTGATAAAATAGATCCGCACAATTCTAATATTTTATTTTATATTGGTTCAGCATCATTAATCGAAAAAGAACAGGTTATAGCATTGTGCCAAATAGAATTAAATCACAAAGATATCAGTATTTATTCTGGACTTGAGAAATATATCTCATCGGGTGGTTCTAAGGTAAGAAAAGAGAATGGAACGAGTCGTCAGAATGAGGTTTATTGGGCAATAGAGGACAGAGATGGAAAAATAAATAACTATCAGATGGACTTTGCGTATCCTTTTATGCCATTCCCTTTAAAAAATGAAGAAAATACTTTTTCTAAACCCAATATTAAAAAGAATAATTAAATCAGCAATAATTTTAAATATGCATACGGCTAATCCAATTCTAAATTCCATTAGCAGATAGTAGTTTATTTACCCTGATAGGTTGACATTATAAGTCAACTCTGTTAGGGTATTTTAGATTATACAGCTATGAATATTCTCAAATCACGACTATTAATATACTCTACCACTTTTAACAGGTATATATATTATTATTTTGTTGGATGTATACCGCCGACCGCTGATTTTTTCACAGGACGGCAGGCAACGGGCTACGAATGAGTGGTCTTTCACCCTACCGGATGTCTTCGGACGTACCTGCGTGAGCGGAATCTGTACGGGAAGTTACAATGCACTTTCAACAACTCCCGCACTGAACAATATCGTGGTGAAAGTCAACCGGGACAATACCACGGGTACCTATAAGGGATATGCCCTGCCAAGCATCGCTCTTACCAACCCTAAAGTAATGAATGTGAACTACTATGATGACTATGCCTTTATCGGCACCAACGGCATTGATTCAGGCATTACCGCGTATGAGGTCCTGGCGGGCTTTGATACCCGCTATACCACCAACGCCAAAACCTTCCTTACCGGTACACTTTCCGCACAGCTATTTCCCGACGGCACGGTGTCTTCCACGTATCTCTATTCGGTGATGTATTACGATTACAAGGGACAAGTGATACAGGCCAAAGGGAACAATCCCCTGAGCGGAGGAACGGAGAAAGAATACATCGCCTATGACTTTACCGGACAACCCTTGCAGAAGAAACACAGCCATTCGGCCACAGGCAAGGCCACCCAGACGGAACTGTACACCTATGGCTACGATGATGTGGGAAGACTGAAAACGACACAATACAGCCTGAATGGCGGAACAACGGTGACTCTGGCTTCAAACACCTACGATGAGCTGGGACGTTTGAAGACCAACACCCGCAACGGACAGGCCAATCTTGCAACAACATATACCTACAATGTCCGCTCATGGTTAAAATCATCCGTTTCACCGCTTTTCAACCAGACCCTGTATTACAATGACACTTACGGTGGCAGCACAGCCCGTTACAACGGCAATATCTCCGCCATGAGCTGGAAGATGTCAAACGAAACCCAGACCAGGGGATACAAATTCATCTACGACAATCTCTCCCGTTTGACCGCCGCAGGTTATCTGGAAGGCGGCACCGCCAATGACCACTTCAATACTTCGTATGTTTATGACAAGCAGGGCAATATGACCGCTTTAACCCACAGGGGTAATACGGGTACAAGCACGTATGGCATCATCGATAACCTGGCAATGACCTATGCCGGCAACCAATTAATCAAGGCGGAGGATACGGGTGTAAGTGTCAGCCTGTCTGCAAGTATGGACTTCAAGAACAACTCCAATACCGCTAGAGAGTACAATTATGATACCAATGGTAATTTAACGAAAGATTTAAATAAAGGAATAACGAGTATTACGTATAATTTACTAAATTTGCCCCAAACGTTAAGTATCAGCAACTCTTTCGGTTCGGCTACGAATACCTATACGTATGCGGCGGACGGAAGAAAGCTGAGTACTAATATCGGTGGCAAGGTAACGGATTATTGCGGCAATGTGATCTATGAAAACGGTGCTTTAAAGCGAATCTTAGGATGGCGGATATATTGAGGGTGGAACGTATTATTTTTACCTGACGGATCATCTAGGTAATAATCGGGTGGTTGCCAATGCAAGTGGTAATCCGGTACAGACGAATCATTACTACCCATTCGGAATGTCTTTTGCAGAAGGGACGCAGACTTCTTCTCAGCCTTACAAATATAATGGTAAGGAGCTGGATACGGACAGGGAACTAAATCTTTACGATTATTCGGCAAGGTATATGGATCCCGCACTGGGGAGATTCAATACTGTGGATCCAAAGGCGGAGAAATATCCTGAAATCTCTCCTTATGTTTATTGCCACAATAACCCTGTGAATATGGTAGATCCAGAAGGCTTAACTGATTACTCAGTTAACAAGGAAGGATATATTTACAAAACTAATCCTATACTAGATGGTATAAGAAAATTCTTTGGGATTAAGGATAAGGATGATAAACTTATTGCAGTTGACAATAAGAACAATACCTTAGTAATGCCTGCTGGGTCAATAGGAGAAGTTAAGAGCTACACTGATGACAATGGGAAAAAGGTTGGTGATTATTTCAATGTTTCTAACGATAAGGTAGCTGGGAAAGTAGATGACTTTTTATCAGAAAATACTGGAGTTGAATGGAGTAGAACAGAAGTAACTGATTCAAAATCGAAAGACAATATTATATCAACATCTCACGATGGAACAACTGAAAGTGTAGCTCCTGCAATTGCGAATGATCTCCTAAATCAAGGTCTTAATGTTACGCAAATAACGCATAGTCATTTGACAGGTGAAGGTCCATCGGGCTTTAATTCTTGGGATAAAGCTGATAGGTATTCTGATAAAAAGATGGTTGACTATATGAATTCTGCGCATCCAAACAATACAACTGTATATAGAGTCTATGACGTTCAACATAGAAGGAATATTTATTATAACAATGCTAACGTGTATAAATATGAGAACAAAAGAAAGAAATAAGATTTTACTTTTTTACATTGGATTCTTATTTATAATAGGGTTGGCTAGTTGTAAAAAGGAATCAAGACATAATGGGTTTGTTTTGCAAAATTTCAAGATAATAAATAACCAACTTAATTCAATAATTAAAGGAATAAAAGATAGTGCTTATATATCAACTAAATCTAGTGATGTAATCCTTTTAGAATTAAGAATTCATGATTCTGTCCCCGAATTTTGTCTTACTTCTGCAAAGAAAGATAAACTGAATGAGTATTATATTTATAGCTCGAATTCGAGAATCGTAGGCTATATTGAAGATAAAAGTGTTCAGACGGAAGTTATAATTTTGTCAGATATTGATAATAAAGTTGATTTTGAAATGACATTTTATAAGTTTCTTGTTCCTACTAATGATACGAAATGTTTTGAATATATTTATTTTCCTAACAATCAATACTCTGTAGATGCCCGAGGTTTTGGAGCTCCACCTCCATTCTTTGATCCGTATTTTTATTACTATGTTTACAAAGGAAATAAGATTATTTCAGTAACTTATCGTAGATGAATTATAAACAGAAAAGCCCGGCAATTTGAAGTGCACCCCAAAAGTTAGACATAACACTTTAGGGGTACACTTCATTTCCGAGGGATTTCTTCTTTAATTTCGGTAAGCAGGCGTCCGTTTATCCTAAGGATCATCATCTTTACCACCATCACCGGTTCCACCGTTTCCAGAATTGCCTCCTTGCGAATCGTCATCCACTGGAGTATCTTGCATATATAGACTGTTAGCCGTATTTGTAGAGCATTCTACATTACAAAACCCCAAATAAATAGCTAAGGCATCATTGACAATGACACATACGCAGGAAACACAGCCCGATACAACGGAAACATCTCCGCCATGAGCTGGAAGATGTCAAACGAGAGCCCGACACGAGGATATAAGTTCGCTTACGACAATCTTTCCAGACTAACCGCTGCAAACTATCTGGAGAACGGAAGCACGAATGACCATTTCAATGCGGCTTATGCCTATGACAAGCAGGGCAATATGACTTCGCTCAATCGCAGGGGCAATACGGGGACAGCCACATACGGAGACATTGACGTACTGACAATGACTTATGCAGGCAATCAATTGGTCAAAGCAGAAGATGCCGGATCAAGTGTCAGTTTGTCTGCAAGCATGGACTTTAAGAACAACTCCAATACCGTCAGAGAGTACAGTTATGATGCCAATGGTAATTTAATACAAGATTTAAATAAGGGAATAAGCGGTATTACATATAATTTACTAAATTTGCCACAGACGCTTACTATCAGTAATTCTCAGGGCTCAGCTACCAACAGTTATACGTATACTGCTGACGGGAGGAAACTGAAAACAATGATCGGCAGCAAGACAACGGATTACTGCGGAAATGTGATCTATGAAAACGGTGTATTGAAGCGAATCCTTGTTGAGGGAGGATATATTGAAGGTGGAGCATACTACTTCTACCTGACGGATCATTTGGGTAACAATAGAGTGGTAGCTAACGCAAGCGGAACGGTAGTACAGACGAATCACTACTATCCGTTTGGGATGTCCTTTGTAGAAGGGATACAGAATTCTTTACAGCCTTACAAGTATAACGGTAAGGAATTGGATACGGACAGGGGGCTGAACCTTTATGATTATTCGGCAAGGTATATGGACCCGGCACTGGGGAGATTTAGTACTATGGATCCGATGGCGGAGAAATATTATTCGATAAGTCCGTATGTTTATGTGGGGAATAACCCGCTGAAGTTCATTGACCCTAATGGAAAAGATTGGAAAGATGCGTTGCCACATCTTAAGAATAGTGTCTCAGGGAATGTTTCTGTGGGATTAAATACAGGTTTTTCTCTTAAAGTTGCGGGAGTAAATGTAGGTGCTCAAATTAATGCAGGAAGCGCCCAAGTAGGAAGTGATGGTTTCAAGGTTACAAGTGGAGTCGCAGTCAATACAGGAATTGTAGGAGTTGAGGTGTATGATAATGCCTATAAATTAGATACTTCGCATGACGTAAAAGAAAAGGGATTTCAAGTTAGTGTTCCTATGTGGTCAGAAGATCATAAAACTACCACTACGTTTGACTCTACTAAAAAAGAATATAAAGAAGTAAAAAAAGAAGAAGTAATAAAAATAGACACAGGTAATATAAATGTTTCTGCAGCCTTAGGCGTTGGAGTGGAAATACAAATAAATTTGAATGAGCTTTGGAATTTTGCTGTTGAACTGTTTAAATAAAGAAATATGAAAATTAAAAGATTTGTGGCGTTCATTATTGACATTATAATGGTGGCTACATTGGCTATTATTGTCAATGTGATATTGAGTTGTCTTAGTGTAAGAGTAATCTCTCCTATGATTGGCCTTTTTGCATGGGCTATAATAATTTGTAAAGATAGCTTTGATGGAATGAGCATAGGAAAACGTTTGTTAGGTATTCAAGTCGTAGATAGCAATAAAGATCGAATTGCATCTCCTATAAAATGTATAATCAGGAACTTATTCTATTTTCTAAGTTTTATAGATTTACTCGTTATGTTTTTTCATCCAAAGGGAATGCGGCTTGGAGACTATGTCGCTCACACAGAAGTAAATTTACGGGATAGGACATTGCAAAAGGTAAAATTCTATAAAATAATACTTGCTATAGGATATGTTTTAATTGGATTAATTATAATGGAAATTGTTTTTTATTTTCGTGCATCTTCCTTAGGGTTATTAGGATATTTATATCAATAAATAGTTTGTTCAATGGACTATATTTACTTAAAGATATCAGCATACATAATTATTAAACGCAAAATAAAAGAAACCAAATGATTTTTACTTGTATAAGAATGTAGAGCAGCTAAAAAAGCTGGCATAAAATTTGGATTTAGAATCAAAAAGCGTTTTTTTAACTCTTGTAATCCTGATTTATGTTTGGATAATAGCCAATAAAAGGAAGAAATTTTCGTTTCTTCCTTTTATTGTATCCCGACCACCAAAGCAGAAGAATATATCACTAGTATCAAAAAACAAATATATTGCCCTGCAGGAGTATGATGTCGTGGGACGTGAGTCCAATCGCTGGCTTCCCGGCACGTCATCGGGCAACGGAGCGTATGTCACCCCCGAAACAGTGAAAACCTCGGCAAAGGGACTTAACGGCGATCAGAATCCTTACTCCCTTCCTGTCTATGAAGCTTCACCCTTAAACAGGATATTGGAACAGTACGGCCCGGGAACCGCTTGGCAAATCAACTCCCGAAGTGCCAAGACCGCCTACCTGGCCAATGTCTCGGGCAACGATACCCTGAACTGTGTCTATTATAAAGTCTCCGATACTTCGAGCACTACCGATTCCGTAGTCACTGTGACCCTTGCAGGCAATTACGCCACGGCGGAGCTTTACGTCACCCGCACTGCGGATGAAGACGGCAACACTTCTTTCGAGTTCAAGGACAAACTGGGACAGGTGGTACTTACCCGTCAGCTCGTCCGCAGCGGCAGTACAAAGATTCCTCACGATACCTATTATGTGTATGATGACTTCGGCAACCTGACTGCCGTACTTCCTCCGCTGGCCTCGGACAACATGAATAGCGGCACTTCATGGACCAATGCCAATTCCGCTGTCCTGCGCAATTATGCCTACCTGTACATGTACGACGGTCGTAACCGCTGCAAGGCCAAACGCCTGCCCGGATGTGCGTGGACTTACTATGTCTACGATACCGCCGACCGCCTGATCTTCTCACAGGACGGCAGCCAACGTGCAGCGGGTATATGGTCATTCAACATTCCCGATATCTTCGGACGTACTTGTGTAAGCGGTACCTGTACGGGAAGTTATGATGCACTAGCCCTCACTTCTCCGCTAAACGGTATTGTGGTGAAGGCCATCCGCAGCAATACCACAGATACTTACAAGGGATATGCTTCATCGTTTGGAATCACGCTTACCAGCCCTACGGTACTCTCCGTGAACTATTACGACGACTATGCCTTTATCGGCTCCAACGGGATTGACTCCGGTATTACAGCCTATGATGCCCAGACAGGCTTTGACACCCGCTATACCGTCAGTGCCAAGACTTTCCTTACCGGCACACTCACGGCGCAACTGCTACCGGATGGAACAGTATCTTCCACTTACCTCTATTCGGTGATGTATTACGATTACAAGGGACGGGTGATACAGACCAAAGGGAACAATCCCCTGAGCGGAGGAACGGAGAAGGCATACATCGCTTATAACTTTACCGGACAACCCTTGCAAAAGAAGCACATCCACGCAGCCACAGGTAAAGATACCCAGACAGAACTGTACACTTATACTTATGATGATGCGTTAAGGCTGAAAACCACACAGTACAGTCTTAACAAGGGAGCAGCGGTAACATTGGCTTCAAACACGTATGATGAGCTGGGCAGGCTGCTGACTACCCAACGGAACGGGCAATCCTCGCTCAAAACCAACTATGCCTATAATGTGCGCTCGTGGTTGAAATCATCTTCTTCCCCGCTATTCAACCAGACCCTGTATTACAATGACACATACGCAGGAAGCACAGCCCGGTATAACGGAAACATCTCCGCCATGAGCTGGAAGATGTCAAACGAAACCCAGACCAGGGGATACAAATTCACCTACGACAATCTCTCCCGTTTGACCGCCGCAGGTTATCTGGAAGGCGGCACCGCCAATGACCACTTCAATACTTCGTATGTTTATGACAAGCAGGGCAATATGACCGCTTTAACCCACAGGGGTAATACGGGTACAAGCACGTATGGCCTCATCGATAACCTGGCAATGACCTATGCCGGCAACCAATTAATCAAGGCGGAGGATACGGGTGTAAGTGTCAGCCTGTCTGCAAGTATGGACTTCAAGAATAACTCCAATACCGCCAGAGAGTACAATTACGATGCCAATGGAAATTTAACACAAGATTTAAATAAGGGAATAAACAGTATTACATATAATTTACTAAATTTGCCACAGACACTTACCATCAGTAATTCCATGGGTTCGGCTACGAATAGCTATACCTATGCGGCTGACGGAAGGAAACTGAAAACAATGATCGGCAGCAAGACAACGGATTACTGCGGAAATGTGATCTATGAAAACGGTGTATTGAAGCGAATCCTTGTTGAGGGAGGATATATTGAAGGTGGAGCATACTACTTCTATCTCACGGATCATTTGGGTAATAACCGAGTGGTAGTTGATGCAAGTGGTAATATCAAACAGACGAATCACTATTATCCGTTTGGAATGTCCTTTGCTGAAGGTGCGGTTACTTCTTCACAGCCTTACAAGTATAACGGTAAGGAGCTGGATACGGACAGGGGGCTGAATCTTTATGATTATTCGGCGAGGTATATGGATCCCGCATTGGGGAGATTTAATACTGTGGACCCGATGGCGGAGAAGTATTATTCGATATCACCGTATGTTTATGTGGGGAATAACCCGCTAAAACGGACTGATCCTACGGGGACGGACTGGTACACAAGCATTGATGGTTCAGCAACAATCTGGAAAAAAGGAAGTGCCGATATTGAAGGGTATAAGAATATTGGCGCAAATTATACGCAGAATATTGATGATCACACAACACTTACTTATACTCAAAATGAAGCTACATCAATAACTTATACCGGAATAGAAGAGGATAATTTTGTTGCTCAAGGTACAGGTACTGGTTGCAAAATAGCAAGTGACCAGATGCTTGCTAATGAGGGAGTGAACTCTAATGGTGAAAGAATCAATGTTGTGAATGCTGATGCTAATGGAGTGGCAACAACTGCAACTGCTAATGCAACAAGAGGAATTAATGCAATAGATAAGGCACTTGAAAATGGAAATCCAATAGAAGTTGGTGTGGATTATAAACCAAAACAAGTCAATAACCTAAAACCAAATGGAGATGGAATGACAGACCATTTTATTGTTGTATCAAGCAAAACAGAAACATTATCGAATGGTCAGATTACTTCAAAAACCTACAACTTCTTCGATCCGCGAAGTAGTGCCAATGGAAGATCTTCTTCAAACCAACTTCATATAGAGAATAATAAAATGGTTGGAACGTACAATTATGCTCCAAAACCATTAAACTATACAGTAACAACGATAAGGAGGAATAGATAATGAAAACATTTGTATACGCATTGCTTTGCTGCTTTTTTTTGACCAACTGCAAAGCGCAAGACTCTGATTTTAACTCTTATTTGGGGAATTTTGGGAATACGAATCTTCCACTCGTAATCAGAGATCGTCAGAGTTACCATTCTGTTTTTAATCAGCGCTACGATAGCATCTTGCATGAAACTTATAAAGAGATTCCGGAAGGTTTAGCTGCAAAATACATCTGCACAAAAGGATTTTGTAACCCAGATGCTGGTCTTTTTAGCTATTCCTATGGAGTTAAAATTGATTATGGACAAGACTTTTTAATTGTACTTGTGAATAAGTTTCGATACGAAGGAGATACAGAGTGGAATTTTGATTTAGGGGAAATACTTCTTATCACTTATAACAACAAAGGAGAAATTCTTTCCCGTTTATCTTTAACTAAAGATAATGACAGGTGGAAGAGCAGTTTAAAGATAACCAAGCAAGGAATTACTGTGCGACAAATAAAAATTACTGAGCCTAAAATAGACCAGTACCATCGTGATTTGCATTGTGAATATTGGACAACTACTTACCAAATAACTACCGATGGGATAATTAAACCCATTGAAACGAGTCCGGTCTCGACCGGCATTGTCATTTGGGATAAAAGTAATGAGGAATACTTCTTAGCAGAATGACGATGAATCTTTATAATGCAGCTAAATTTATTAAAAATTATAATTGAGGTACTTCCTAAGCATTATTTAAGTTGATATTTCTCAAAGAAAGAAAATCCCCGAAGTAGTTATATGAAGTGCACCCCAAAAGTTAGACATAACACTTTAGGGGTGCACTTCATTTCCGAGGGATTTCTTCTTTAATTTCGGTAAGCAAGCGTCCGTTTATCCTAACGGATCATCATCTTTACCACCATCACCGTTTCCAGAATTGCCTCCTTGCGAATCGTCATCCACTGGAGTATCTTGCATATATAGACTGTTAGCCGTATTTGTAGAGCATTCTACATTACAACCCCCCAAATAAATAGCTAAGGCATCATTGACAATGACACTTACGCAGGAAGCACAGCCCGGTATAACGGAAACATCTCCGCCATGAGCTGGAAGATGTCAAACGAGACCCAGACAAGAGGCTATGCCTTTTCCTATGATAATCTTTCCCGGTTGACTGCTGCATACTATCTGGAAGGCGGAAACGCCAATGACCATTTCAATACTTCGTATGTTTATGACAAGCAGGGGAATATGACTTCCCTCAACCGCAGGGGCAATACGGGGACAGCCACATACGGAGACATCGATGTGCTGACGATGACCTATGCAGGCAATCAACTGGTCAAGGCTGAGGATAGCGGATCAAGTGTCAGTTTGTCTGCAAGCATGGACTTTAAAAACAACTCCAATACCGCCAGAGAGTACAGCTATGATGCCAATGGTAATTTAATACAAGATTTAAATAAGGGAATAAACAGTATTACATATAATTTACTAAATTTGCCACAGACGCTTACTATCAGCAATTCTCTGGGTTCAGCTACGAATAGCTATACCTATGCTGCTGACGGGAGGAAGCTGAAAACGGAGATCGGCAGCAAGACAACGGATTACTGCGGAAATGTGATCTATGAAAATGGTGTATTGAAGCGAATCCTCGTTGAGGGAGGGTACATTGAAGGCGGTACATACTACTTCTACCTGACGGATCATCTGGGTAATAACCGGGTGGTAGCCAATGCAAGTGGAACGGTAGTACAGACGAACCACTATTGTCCGTTTGGGATGTCCTTTGCTGAAGGTGCGGTTACTTCTTCACAGCCTTACAAGTATAATGGTAAGGAACTGGATACCGACAGAGGGGTGAACCTTTATGATTATTCGGCAAGGTATATGGACCCGGCACTGGGGAGATTTAATACAGTTGACCCAAATGTCGAAAATTACTATTCAGATTCCCCTTATTCATACTGTTTAAACAACCCTGTTAACTTTACCGATCCATATGGTACCGATACTATTGCTGTTAATGATTTAAATTGGGAGAAATTTAATTCAGAAAATGATGTAATCTCATTGAATGAAGTTACTGCGGTAGCGTCCAATAATCTAATTGGTACAAGAGCATCAGAACCTATCTCTGGTTTTTGGGGATATATTGGTTATTATTTACTGGATGAAGGTTCTAGATATTATAGCCCATCAACTAATTTTACATATAAAGTTGGAACCGACGGAGTAATAACGGGAGTGGCACCAATGGGAGGGACTCCACCATTGCCAATGGTGGGTAAAGGGGATCTTATAAGAAGCATTGAAACTTTATGGAATAAAACTTCAAAGATAAGTGCTGTAAGAAATGCTTTCAATCATTTCTTAAAACATTCTAAAGAATTCCCACAATATAAAAATGCGAAACAATACGTTGAAGGAACCAAAGATTTTTTGCAGAATCCTCCAGTAGGTACATTGACGAAAGTTAGGCCTAATGGTGATATTATGAGATACAATTCTAGTACTAATACTTTTGCCGTTATGGGTTCAAATGGCTTACCTAAAACAATGTTTAAACCTACTGATGGAATGAAATATTGGTTAAAACAATAAAAATATGAAAATATGAAAATGAAGAATCATAATTGTAGAGTGTGTGGTTTATACATAACAACTAAACCTTGGGGAAATGATGGGCAAAACCCTACATTTGAAATCTGCCCATGTTGTGGTGTAGAATTTGGTAATGAAGACTATAGCCTTGATTCAATACGAAATTTCAGAAAAGAATGGCTTGGTAAGGGAGCCCCTTGGTTTGATCCAAAACAGAAGCCCTTGAATTGGATATTGGAGGATCAATTGCAAAGTATACCAGATGATTATCTCTAATAAATAATTATAAATATTTTACCTTATTTGATATTTGCGTTTATCAATGTTTGCGATTTTTTTGTTATGTTTTAAATGAGCATAACTGTATATCAATATAAATTACTACACATGCTATTATGCATAAATGCAGATGATTCAGACAATTAATGGCTTTTATATACTGATACCATTGGTAACATAATCGATTATGAAATGAAATAAGTCTTATATAGCATGAAATTTTCCTTAGCACAGATATTGTCAAATAGCTGACAAAAGAAGAAAAAATATAAAATAAATATTGGAACATCCGAATGTGAAAGCTTCAGTTGGAAAATCTCGTAGTGTTGGAGAAGCATTGGATTACCCAATTCCTGGTGGTAAGGGTGTCCGTATTTCTTCCGATGGGACAAAATTTATTGGCTTTTTAGAACCTAAATAATATAATTCATTATTATGAAAAAAATATCAATACAGATTTTGAGTGTACCTCATAGAGAAAAGCTTATTGCAGAAATCCAATGTGATAACTATGTAATAGCTGAAATTAGCCAGGATCATGGTTTGTTAGAGATAGAGTCATTCTCTTATAATGAACGTTCTATTCTTCTACCATTAGATGAATATATTAAGACTTTAGAAAAGGCAAGTGAAATATTACTAGAGAAGTAATACCTTATCCCTGATATAGATTCGTTGTTTATTAATCTATACCGGTATATTTACTTTCTGTAAAATAGTACAATTACGATGCCAATGGAAATTTAACGAAAGATTTAAATAAGGGAATAAACAGTATTACATATAATTTACTAAATTTGCCACAGACACTTACCATCAGCAATTCTCTGGGTTCAGCTACGAATAGCTATACCTATGCGGCTGACGGAAAGAAGCTGAAAACAGTAATCGGTGGTAAGGTAACGGATTATTGCGGAAGTGTGATCTATGAAAACGGTACGTTGAAAAGGATTCTCGTTGAGGGAGGATACATTGAGGGAGGCGCGTATTACTTCTACCTGACGGATCATCTGGGTAACAATAGAGTGGTAGCTAACGCAAGTGGAACGGTAGTACAGACGAACCACTATTATCCGTTTGGGATGTCCTTTGCAGAAGGAATACAGACTTCCTCACAGCCTTACAAGTATAACGGTAAGGAATTGGATACGGACAGAGGGCTGAATCTTTATGATTACTCGGCAAGGCATATGGATCCGGCATTGGGGAGATTCAATACCATGGATCCGATGACGGAAAAGTATTATTCAATATCACCCTATGCGTATGTAGGAAATAATCCTGTCAATCGTATTGATATAAATGGCGATACGATAACTACAGTTGTCACAACGATGATGGATGGTGTCGCAACAAATACGACTTATTACTACGGGCAGAATGCTGAAGGTAATTATGGCTTTATGAACAGTAACGGGCAAATGTACTCAGGTGATAACGAATTTGTAAATGGCTTAACTACGGCACTGGGCGAGTTAAGGGGTGGTGCTAATGGTGCTGAATTGGTTGAGGATCTGATGGGGTCGAAAGGAAATGTTAGAATGGTAGCAGGAGGATCCAACAGAGCGGATCCTGAAGGGAAATACATTTTTTGGAATTCAACCTCTATAAATGGAGGTCCTGCTCAAGATGGAAGTTCAACAAGACCTGCCTATATCGGATTAGGTCACGAAATGGCACATATTCAGGATGTTTGGAATGGGACATATGATAAGAGCAGTTGGGCTGGAGCCATCCAAAATGCTGAGAAATATGCCACTCATGTGGAAAATCTGTTAAGGGCTGAACACGGACTGCCATTAAGAACACATTATGGTATTACACCTTCTGGAATGGGAGATCCTTCGACCCAAATTCTTTATACAGGAACTAGAAATAGTCTATTTTTCAAAGGAACAACTACGATTAAGGGTAGAGTATATCCTGGATTGCCATATACATATTAATAAATAGAAAAAATGAAAATACCTACTTTAATAGTATGCTTATTATTGTTTACGACAAATAATTTGATTTGTCAAAATTGGAATAGAATTTCCAAAGAAATCAAAGATATACAGTTATTAGATCAACCCAATGTAAAAGCATACATAAATTGCTATTACAATCTACGAAATGTTTCTAATAGCTTAAAACATATTCATGTTACCAAGCGAGATACTATATTTATGTTAGAATCTTATGGTGATTGGAGTTCGCTTGAGCTGAAATCAATAGTTTGGAATAATACAGATATGATTTCCTATACATCAAATGATGCAGGAAAAAGTTATGTAATGGCAGAAAAGAAACTATTCACTAACTATATGGTGAAATTAGTGTCTGAATGGAATATAGAGGAAATAAAAAAGGAGGAAAAGTTAAATAGAGAAAGTATACCACAGTATTGGGTTTATGCTACGAGGATTATCATCAATGGTAAAAAACACAAAATTGATTGTATTTATTTCAAAGATTTCTTTGATTTACAACGAGATGGCATGGATTTCAGTAATTAAGGTTTGCTGAACAATTCGGCCATTAATTACGGTATAGTATAAAATTTTCGTTCTGTTCTCCAATATCAGATGGAGAGCAGAACGGATTTTTTTGATAACTTCGTCACAAACTCCACAAAATACTGCGTACCACTCCAATAGTTACCAATTTTGATAATTTCACTTTGATATTATTTGCTTTCTAAATCAGGTTATTCTTCTGACATCGCTTCAATTTCATTCCTGTCCATTAGAGTATATTTGCCATTCATACCTGATATTTAGAATTGATATTTCCTTACCGGCACACTTACGGCGCAACTGCTACCGGAGGGCACGGTATCTTCCACCTACCTTTATTCGGTGATGTATTACGATTATAAGGGACAAGTGATACAGACCAAAGGGAACAATCCCCTGAGCGGAGGAATGGAGAAGGAATACATCGCCTATAACTTTACCGGACAACCCTTGCAAAAGAAGCATATCCACGCAGCTACAGGTAAGAGTACACAGACAGAACTGTACACCTATACTTATGATGATGCATTAAGGCTGAAAACCACACAGTACAGTCCGAATGGAGCAGCAGCGGTAACATTGGCTTCAAACACGTATGATGAGCTGGGCAGGCTGCTGACTACCCAACGGAACGGACAATCCTCACTCAAAACCACTTATGCCTATAATGTGCGTTCGTGGCTGAAATCATCCTCTTCCCCGCTGTTCAACCAGACCCTGTATTACAATGACACTTACGGCGGAAGCACAGCCCGGTATAATGGCAATATCTCCGCCATGAGCTGGAAGATGTCCAACGAAACTCCGACAAGGGGGTATGTCTTCGCTTATGATAACCTTTCACGTCTGACTGCTGCAAACTATCTGGAGAACGGAAGCAGTAATGACCATTTCAATACGGCTTATGCCTATGACAAGCAGGGGAATACGACTTCGCTCAGTCGAAGAGGCAATACGGGAACGAGTACATACGGGATTGTTGATAACCTGACAATGACTTATGCAGGCAACCAATTAGTCAAAGTGGAAGACAGTGGGGCAAGCGTGAGCCTGTCAGCAAGTATGGACTTCAAGAACAACTCCAATACCACCCGGGAATACAGTTACGATGCCAATGGTAATTTAACACAAGATTTAAATAAGGGAATAAGCGGTATTACATATAATTTACTAAATTTGCCACAGACGCTTACCATCAGCAATTCTCTGGGTTCAGCTACGAATAGCTATACCTATGCTGCTGACGGAAGGAAGCTGAAAACGGTAATCGGTGGTAAGACAACGGATTACTGCGGAAGTGTGATCTATGAAAACGGTGTATTGAAGCGAATCCTTGTTGATGGAGGATATATTGAAGGGGGTACGTATTACTTCTACCTGACGGATCATCTGGGTAATAACCGGGTGGTAGCTGATGAAAGCGGTAATATCAAACAGACGAATCACTATTATCCGTTTGGAATGTCCTTCCCCGAAGGCACGGTTACTTCTTCTCAGCCTTACAAGTATAATGGTAAGGAGCTGGATACCGACAGGGGACTCAATATGTATGATTACTCGGCAAGGTATATGGATCCCGCATTGGGGAGATTTAGTACCATGGATCCATTGGCGGAGAAATATTATTCGGTATCGCCGTATGCGTATGTGGGGAATAATCCGATTAATCGTATTGATATAAATGGCGATACGATATCTACAGTTGTCACAACGATGGTGGATGGTGTCGCAACAAATACGGCTTATTATTACGGGCAGAATGCTGAAGGTAATTATGGCTTCATAGACAGTAACGGGCAAATGTACTCAGGTGATAATGAATTCGTAAATGGCTTAACTACGGCATTGGGTGAGCTAAGGGGTGGTGCTAGTGGTGCTGAATTGGTTGAGGATTTGATGGGGTCGAAGGAAAATGTTAGAATGGCGAGAGGGAAGTCCAATAAAGCAGATCCAGAAGGGAAATATATTTTGTGGGATCCCAGCTCTACAGATGGAGGTCCTGACGAAAAAGGGGACACAAACAGACCTGCCTATATCGGACTAGGTCATGAAATGGGCCATATTCAGGATGTTTGGAATGGCACTTATGATGGCTCTACTTGGGTTACTGTTACAAATGAACAAGGGCAATCTGTTAATATTCCAAATGCGGAGAAATATGCCACTCATGTTGAAAATCAATTAAGGTCAGAACACAGACTACCATTAAGAACGCACTATAGTCCCGGAGTGAATTCCACAAGAATCCTTATTCCTCACACGAATATGAGTTTATTTTATAAAAGAATAGTTGGTATTAATGGGGTAACAGTGCCCACAACGCCTTATATGTATTAGATTATGAAAATAAGAACAGTTTTATTTATAGGATTTTTAGCCTTAGTGACTAACGATTCTATGTGTCAGAATTGGAATAAAATATCCAAAGAGATAAGAAAGGTACAACTTAGGGTTAGTCCTTCACAATATGTGCATTGGCATTATAATTTACGTAAAAGTTCAGATTGTTTTAATCACTTAAATATAGAGAAGAATGATACTCTCTTTTTATTAGAAAATGAAAATGATTATAGTTCACCAATGATAACGCTAACATTATGGAATAAGTCAGATACCTTAACATTTGATTCAGATAACTGTTACTACAATACGCCAAATGGTGGTAAAAACGTCATAGAGTCGAATGAAATTGGATTTACCAAATATATGATGAAATTAGTTTCTGAATGGAATGTAGAAGAAATAAAGAAGGAAGATAAATTAAATGGAGCAAGTTTGCCACAGTATTGGGTTATTGCTACAAGAATTATTATTAATGGTAAAAAATATAAGATCGATTTGATTCGATTTAAAGATTTCTTTAACATACAACGGGACGGCATGGATTTCAGCAATTGAACCTGATTATCCTTAGTTCTATAACCCTTAAGAGGATTATAAATCCTCTCTATTAGGCTACGAAAATAGTGTTTTTTTCGAGCAAATAAAACCTTGCTTTTGTAGGGTTTTATTTTTTTATAATGAGCTGGGTAGGTTGCTGACTACCCAACGGAACGGGCAATCCTCGCTCAAAACCACTTATGCTTATAATGTGCGTTCGTGGTTGAAATCATCCTCTTCCCCGCTGTTCAACCAGATGCTGTATTACAATGATACCTACGCAGGAAGCACAGCCCGGTATAACGGTAATATCTCCGCCATGAGCTGGAAGATGTCAAATGAGATCCCGACACGCGGCTATAAGTTCAGTTACGACAATCTTTCCAGGCTGACCGCTGCAAATTATCTGGAGAACGGAAGTACCAATGATCATTTCAACGCGGCTTATGCCTATGACAAGCAAGGGAACATGACTTCCCTCAATCGCAAAGGCAATACGGGAACAGCCACATACGGAGACATTGACGTACTCACTATGACTTATGCCGGCAACCAACTCGTAAAAACTGAGGACAGCGGATCAAGTGTCAGTTTGTCTGCAAGTATGGACTTCAAGAATAACTCCAATACCGCCAAAGAGTACAGTTACGATGCCAATGGTAATTTAATACAAGATTTAAATAAGGGAATAAGCGGTATTACATATAATTTACTAAATTTGCCACAGACGCTTACTATCAGTAATTCTCAGGGCTCAGCTACCAACAGTTATACGTATGCGGCTGACGGAAGGAAGCTGAAAACGGTAATCGGTGGTAAGGTAACGGATTACTGCGGAAATGTGATCTATGAAAATGGTGTATTGAAGCGAATCCTTGTTGATGGAGGGTACATTGAAGGCGGAACATACTACTTCTACCTGACAGATCATTTGGGTAACAACCGGGTGGTAGCCAATGCAAGCGGAACAGTAGTACAGACGAACCACTATTATCCGTTTGGGATGTCCTTCCCCGAAGGTGCGGTTAGCTCTTCTCAGCCTTACAAGTATAATGGTAAGGAGCTGGATACCGACAGGGGGCTGAATCTTTATGATTATTCGGCAAGGTATATGGAGCCGGCACTGGGGAGATTTATCACTCGTGATCCCTTATGCGAAAAAAAATATTGGATGTCTCCATATGTGTATTGTAGTGGAAATCCTGTAGATAGAATTGATCCAGATGGTAAAGATGACTATAGAATGGATAGAAATGGTAACATAACTCTAGTGAAACAAACAAATGCCGGAAACCATACTATATATGCGACTGGTTCCAAAGGAGGTGTAGATAATAAAAATTTTATTCAAGTCCCCAAAGATCTATTAAGTTCTAAAATTACAGAATTTGTTAAGACTCGTGATTCTAATGGGAATTTTTCATCGGCTCAGGTGGACGTTTTTACAGCTTTTGGAGATAAACAATCTACTGTTTTTTTTGAATTTGCAGCAAAGTATTCAGATGTAGAATGGACTCAAGTAAAAGCTACGGTTGATGGAGTAGAAGGACACGAACAGCTTAATTATATTGGAACAAGCCATACAGATGGTAATGATGCTAGTCAATCTTTTATATCATCTTTTGTCCCCAATGGAGTAACTGTCCGTGAAGCAAATCACGATCATCCTAATAATACAACAACAGTATCACAAGGTGATATTAATGTGGCAACTAAAGTACAATCACGATTTCCTAATGCAACATTTAATATTTTCACCCCTGGTGACTCCCAATATACTCCTTATAATATGTTTTCAGTACCAGGATTATTAAAGGAAATTATAATAACACCATGAATATAGCATTATTATGTCAACATTAAAGAAATATACAATTGCCTTATTGGTAGGAATTACATTAATGGCAAATGCTTGTGCGCAGGGGAAAAAGAATGTATCATTAAAGTTTTATCCAAAGGATTCTATTGAAGATATTACAAATAATGATAATTTTCCCGAGAAAATAAGAATGGACTCTTTAACTATTATAGACGCAAAGATGGATTCTATTTTTACTTTCATTACTAAGTCTATATCAGAAAAAACAATATGGACACATTTCTATATAGTTGTAGCCAAAATCGATAAAAGTATATTTGTCGAAATACTTGCAGATTTTTCTAATGAACAATTGTTTAAGAACAGAGGAAAGTATTACGAATATAATATATATGGTTTCTTGGAATATAATAGGCGAAAAATATATGTTGCTACTCAGAATATAAATAATGAAGAAATGAAACATTATTTTAGAAAGGATGGAAAATTTATTTATATTAAAAAGACAAATGCAGATGCATTACTTGTCTCCTCTAAATTTGAAAACCCAATGTGGCTATATGAATTTAGAGAAAAAAGTCTTGTACTAATAAAGTCAGCAAATGTAGAGTACTTCTACAAAACAGATACCCCAAATAGAGAGTGATATATAATATGATTCTTAGTAAGCAAGAAGAGCCTGGCTTGCCGGGCTTTTCTTTGTCAGCTTGTTTTTATCACCAATAATTTCAAATTTAAAGCAACTGAAATAGCACTTCTATATAAGAAAGGAGTATAGTGGTGTTATTTTTCAAATGGATAAAGCAACATCTACGCATCAAATCATTCTGGGATACAACGATAAATGTTGTCAAGGCGCAGGTCTATTGTACTCTCATCACTTACTCTCAGGTGATTATCGTGGCTAACAACTTGAAAGTTAATCGTCCAATCTACGAAATTCTACAGATTCTGGATGAAAACAACACGCAACACCACCACAGATACTTACAAGGGATATTCTTCATCGTTTGGAATCACGCTTACCAACCCTACAGTACCCTCCGTGAACTCTTACGACGACTATGCCTTTATCGGTTCCAACGGAATTGACTCCGGCATTACAGGTTATGATGCCCAGACGGGCTTTGATACCCGCTATACCGTCAGTGCCAAGACTTTCCTTACCGGCACACTCACGGCGCAACTGCTTCCCAATGGTACGGTGTCTTCCACTTACCTCTATTCGGTGATGTATTACGATTACAAGGGACGGGTGATACAGACCAAAGGGAACAATCCCCTTAGCGGAGGAACGGAGAAGGCATACATCGCCTATAACTTTACCGGACAACCCTTGCAAAAGAAGCACATCCACGCAGCCACAGGTAAAGATACCCAGACAGAACTGTACACTTATACTTATGATGTTGCGTTAAGGCTGAAAACCACACAGTACAGTCTTAACAAGGGAGCAGCGGTAACATTGGCTTCAAACACGTATGATGAACTGGGCAGGTTAAAGACCAGTACCCGTAACGGACAGGCTAACCTTGCAACCACGTACAATTATAATGTGCGTTCGTGGCTGATATCATCCTCTTCCCCGCTGTTCAACCAGACCCTGTATTACAACGATACTTACGCAGGAAGCACAGCCCGGTATAATGGCAATATCTCCGCCATGAACTGGAAGATGTCCAACGAAACTCCGACAAGGGGGTATGTCTTCGCTTATGATAACCTTTCACGTCTGACTGCTGCAAACTATCTGGAGAACGGAAGCAGTAATGACCATTTCAATACGGCTTATACCTATGACAAGCAGGGGAATATGACTTCGCTCAGTCGAAGAGGCAATACGGGAACGAGTACATACGGGATTGTTGATAACCTGACAATGACTTATGCAGGCAACCAATTATTCAAAGTGGAAGACAGTGGGGCAAGCGTGAGCCTGTCAGCAAGTATGGACTTCAAGAACAACTCCAATACCCCCAAAGAATACAGTTACGATGCCAATGGTAATTTAACGCAAGATTTAAATAAAGGAATAAACAGTATTACATATAATTTACTAAATTTGCCACAGACACTTACTATCAGCAATTCTCTTGGTTCGGCTACAAACTCTTATACGTATGCTGCCGACGGAAGGAAGCTGAAAGCGCTGATCGGTAGCAAGACGACGGAATACTGTGGAAATGTGATCTATGAAAACGGTGTATTGAAGCGGATTCTCATTGATGGAGGATACATTGAAGGTGGAGCATACTACTTCTACCTGACGGACCATCTTGGCAATAACCGGGTGATAGCCAATGCAAGCGGAACTGCTGTGCAGACGAACCATTATTACCCATTCGGGATGTCTTTTGCAGAAGGAATACAGACTTCTTTACAGCCTTACAAGTATAACGGTAAGGAGCTGGATACCGACAGAGGACTGAACCTTTATGATTATTCGGCAAGGTATATGGATCCGGCACTGGGAAGATTCAATACCTTGGATCCGAGTATAGAGAATTACTACTCAGATTCTCCCTATTCATATTGTTTGAATAATCCCGTTAACTTCACCGACCCATATGGTACTGATACGATTGCTGTTAATAATGTAGACTGGGAAAAATTTAATTCAAAAGAAGATGTAATTTCATTGAATGAAGTCACTACGGTAGCTTCGGGCAATCTAATTGGTACAAGAGCATCGGAACCAGTCTCAGGTTTTTGGGGATATATTGGTTATTATTTGCTGGACAGAGGTGCCAACTACTATAGCCCGTCAACTAATTTCACGTATAGGGTTGGAACAGACGGGGTAATAGCAGGAGTGGCACCAATGGGGGGTATAGCACCGTTACCTTCGACAACTCCTTTGAATATTAAGGATATAGCAAAATTGTTAAGAGCTGGCAGGATACTTTCTAAGGCTGGGCTTACATCTGTAGGTAGAGCTTTGAAAAAACACGGAGATAGAACAGGTAGTGTATTTCCTAAAGCTATGGGAAATCCAGCCTCAATAAATGTGCAAGGAGAAAAAATACTGAAAGAAATATTGGAACATCCAAATGTGAAACGAGTTGTGAATAAAGATGTTGTTAAAATAGGAAGATATGGAGGTGAAGTTGTTGATTATAAAATTCCAGGAGGTAAAGGGGCGCGTTTTAACGTAGATGAAAGTATTTTTATTGGATTTCTTGAACCTTAAAAACAAAAACGAATGAATGTTGATGAATATGAAATAGTAATAGCAAGTCCTATAGATAGAGAATATTTAGTGGCTGAAATTAGTAAAGAAAATGACTTTTTTGCCGAGATTAACCTTGAGCATGAATACATTGAAATTCAGATATATCGTGGTAAAACGGATATTATCGAACTCTCATTTGAGCCTTTCTATGGTGCTCTTAATAAAGCAAAATTACATTTAGTAGCAGGATATGAGAGAATCAATAATATGACTGAATCAACAAGAGACTGTTTGCGTTATTTTCGCATAAGTGAGACAACGGACGATTGTTGTGCCGTTCAAATATTTCACAAAAAAGAGTTGGTGTCAATCATAAGTTGCGTCGATTCACACATAGAACTCTGTCTCATTTATGGATCGAAAGAGTGTCTAAGTTTTCCGTTTGATCCTTTTTATTTTACATTAGGAAAGGCTAAGGAGCTATTATCTAAAAAATGAATATTAATATTTTACTGTTACATATGTAAATGGCTTATCTATAACAATGTTCAAACCTGTTGATGAAATGAGAAAGCTCATATTGCTATTGTTAGGTGGCATACTTTTGTCCTTTTGCTCTAAGGTAGATATGAAATCTCGGAAAGATTCGTTTTTTTACTAGTAAAACTATCATCATCCAACGAGAGAAACGGAAAAGATTATATAAAAATATGGGTAAATGACAGCCTGCTGCTTAGGGGACCGTATTTTACAAATTATATAAAAGGAGATGAGGAAAATATTGATGATATATGGGGAATGGAAGCTGTCTCGTTTATTAAACAGAACTATAAAGACAGTTAAGAATTGTAATAAGGTTAATTACACTGGATAATCAATTGTTTTCTGGGAAAAGAGTAATAGATACAACTTTTAAATACAGAATAGATAATATTCTCGAGATAGCTATTTCTTACCCCCGAGAGATTCTTCATTTTAATGTATTTGATACAATAAACGCTCCAGGATATTGGCAATATTATTAAGTATTATATTCCAATAGCTGTATTTGTTTATCCTGATAGAACTGGTAATATCAAACAGACGAACCATTATTATCCGTTCGGGATGTCCTTTGCAGAAGGGATACAGACTTCTTCTCAGCCTTACAAATATAATGGTAAGGAGCTGGATACGGACAGGGGACTCAATCTTTATGATTATTCGGCAAGGTATATGGATCCGGCATTGGGGAGATTCAATACGGTGGATCCAATGGCGGAAAAGTATTATCCCATATCACCCTATGCTTATTTGGGGAATAACCCGATGAAATATATAGATCCTCAAGGTGAAGATGTATATCTGATTACATGGGCTTCTCATGATGGGAATATAGGACATGCTGGAATTGCAATTGATAACTATAAGACTGAAATTATCAAAGATAAAAAAGGGAACGTAGTTTTAGATAAAAAAGGGAATCCTGTTACAAAGCAAGTTAAGGATGGAACTGTTACATATTATGATTTATGGCCAGGAGGAGAGGGAGCAAATAAGAATAATATATCAGAAGATATTCCGGGGGTATATAACAGTAAAGTGACCACTGTAGATGAGTTAATTAACACAGATATTACTGGTTCTGAAGGTCGTGTGCCGGATGGCGTAATACAATTAAATACTGGTGCATTTCAGATGAAATAGTAAATGGTGCTTTGTACGCACATCAAAATGCAAACTCAAAGTACAATGGAATGAGCAATAATTGTTCAGACTATGTGAAAGAAGGTATAGAATATGCAGCTCCAGGGGGATTTCCTCTAGGAAACACTGGTGAACGAATAGGTAGTAAAATGATTACAACGCCTAATCATTTATATAATGCAACCATTCTTCTCCCCAATGCAACAGTCGTTAAGAGTGCTGGAAATAAAGTTAATAATGGATTCATTGACGCCGTAGTAGGAAAGAGCAAGCAAAGAAGAATAGTCGTAAATAGTAAACTTCCATAAAACTTATTGATGATGAAAAAACTTATTTTTATTATTCCAATAGTGATTAGTATTTTTTCTTGCACTTCAAGAAATTTGATAAATGGAGATGAAGTAACAAAATTTATATTTTATGAAAAAGATAAGAAAATCTCTATTGAGAATAAAGATTCTATTTGTATGATTGCAAATGAACTAAATCGTGCAAAAAAAGATCCTGCAATCTTTATATCTGAATATAAAATTATTGTATGTTATAAAGAAAATGCAAATATGACTGTCTTATGTAACTCAAATAGAATAAAAATAAACGGCGTGACATACAAAATGAACAAATCACTTAAATACTAATGAAAATAGTAGCATTATAATAATATTCCTTAATTGACTCCGATATCACCACCCACGAGTTTCTGAAAGGCTTCAATATCCGCTATACCGTCAGCGCCAAGACTTTTCTTACCGGCACCCTGACGGCACAGCTGCTTCCGAACGGTACGGTATCTTTCACCTACCTTTACTCGGTGATGTATTACGATTACAAGGGACGTGTGATACAAACCAAAGGGAACAATCCCCTGAGCGGAGGAACCGAGAAGGAAATTATTGCCTATAACTTTACCGGACAGCCCCTGCAGAGGAAGCGTATCCATGTAGCCACAGGTAAAACCACCCAGACGGAACTCTACACGTACACCTGCGATGATGCGAGAAGGTTGAAAACCGTCAAACACAAGCTCAACTCCGGTAGTAAAGTGATTCTGGCTTCAAATACATATGATGAATTAGGGAGGTTAAAGGCCAATATCTATAACGGGCTGCTTGTTCATTTGCAAATACTTCCCCAATGTCATAAAAAAGAAAACAAAAGCTAAAATACCGATGCTCCCACCAACATAACCCACATCGCTGACCGATGCATGGGTAAGCACCAGGCCTCCGATGAGAGCGCCGCATCCGATACCTATATTATAGATTCCTGAATATATTGACATTGCGATAGCTGTTGCATCCGGTGCTAATTGGATGACATGGTATTGAAAAATCAAATTGAAAAGCATAATGGAAACACCCCAAAAAGCACACAAAACGATGATGCTATACGGGCTAAAAGAGCATAGATGAATCAACATCATAGACAAAGCAACACCTCCTATGGCAATGCTGGCTAAACCGAAAGAATGTTTGTCATTGTAACGCGAGAAAATGAGTGAACCCCCGATTCCGGCCAATCCAAAAAGCAATAAAACAAAAGTCCCAAAATCAGGACTTAGTCCTGCACCACTAATTAGGAACGGCTCTATATAGGAATAACAAGTAAAATGGGCTGTAACGATGACAGCAGTCAAGATATACAGATAAATCAAGGCCGAACGTTTAAACAATGCAGGTAGATGTTTAATAGTCCCCGAATTAGAACTTTCTAATTTCGGGAAGACTGTCCGTAAAACAACTAAAATCACAAATGCAGATATGGCAATACACAGGAAAGTAATTCGCCAACCAAAGTCTAGCCCGATAATTCTTCCCAACGGTAAACCTAATATCATAGCAATCGAACTGCCGGCGGCAACAAGTCCGAGTCCAAACGAGCGGAAACCGTCAGGAGATATTCTTACGGCCAATGGTGATGCGATAGACCAGAATACAGCATGTGAACATGCGATGCCAAGCCTCGAGATTAGTAAAACGGTGTAACTTTGAGCTAAAAATGATAATAAATGAGATCCGATAAAAAGAGTAAATAGGACGGTGAGGAGCAAACGTCTTTCTATCTTTGAACAGATAAGCATCAAGGGTAAAGAAACGATGGCAACGACCCACGCATAGGCTGATATTAAAAATCCGGCTTTAGCCTCTGTTATCTGAAAATCGGCTGCAATGTCACTCAAAAGACCGATGGGGACAAATTCTGTCGTATTAAAAATAAAAGCTGAGAGTGAAAGTCCTGCTAACGGTAGCCACTTTTTTATATTCATATAGATTCAATAGTTCAATTCTTTTTATAGAACCGGGTAAAAGAATTGTCTTTTCATCGTTTTGTATTTATTCATTTATTTACTCGCATCATTCAACAATGCAATATCTTCTTTATCTAAATTCAGCTCCGGGGCGGCAAACAATGTTTCCAACTGCCTCTTGCTTGTGGCGCTGACAATAGGAGCCACCACATGGGACTGGGTCAACAGCCAGGCTAAGGCCACTGTAGCCGGTTTGTTATTGTATTTTGCCGAAACTTGATCCAAGGCATTTAAGATATTCAGCCCTTTGTCAGTCAAATATTTAATAGCGTCCCCACCTCGTGCACTTTTGCCTGCATCTTCCCGGGTACGGTATTTCCCCGTCAGGAAACCAGATGCCAACGAGTAATAGGTCAATACACTCAGCCCGTGTTTTTCTACGATCGGAGCATATTTGTTTTCATAATTAGACCGTTCCAATAAGTTATAAAGCGGTTGTAGAGCCTGATATTGAGGTAAACCTGTTTTCTGTGACAAATCAAGAGACTCCGTCAAACGGGGCGGAGAGATATTCGATGCCCCGATGTAGTGCACCTTGCCCGCTCTTATTATTTCATCATAAGCCGATAAGGTTTCTTCAACGGGCGTAACACCGTCGTCGAAATGTGTATAATAAAGATCTATATAGTCCGTTTGCAATCTTTTGAGTGATTCGTCCACCGACTTTAAAATATGTGCTTTGCTGACATCGATATTATGCTTCCGATTGGCTGAACCGACTTTTGTTGCCAACACTATTTTATCCCTGTTACCCCTTGCTTTCATCCATTTACCGATAATGGTTTCCGACTCTCCACCTGCATTTCCGTCCACCCACCACGAATAAGTATCGGCAGTGTCGATAAAATTAAAACCTGCACCGACAAAAGCATCGAGTATTTCGAACGATTGTCTTTCATCCAGTGTCCACCCGAACACATTGCCTCCGAAATTAATACGAGCAACTTCCAAATCCGTTTTACCTAATTTGATCTTTTCCATATCTGTTATTAATTATCAGTTAAACAATTATCGATATGCAAAGTTTGCACATAATATATTTAATTATTTGTATTGGAAGGGAAAGGTGTACAAATGACCAATGAGTTGTAATTGCCATATTCTCCCAACAAACTGTTTTTGATTTTTCCACAGGACCTATACGGTTTCAAAGTAGAGGAATCCACGACAAAACCTGGCTGCAAAGAAATTTGTAATCACACCGTTACACTTTCGAGGGATTGAAGATACGCGTCGTCCATTTTAGCTCCAAGTCCGGGTACTTCGGGCACGGTAATTTCACCGTGAGGACCGTATTTTATGCCTCCCACTACCGGATCTTCTACAAACATGAGCGGAGTATCAAAATCATAATATTGTATGATATCACTGGCTAAAGCCAAATGCGCAGAAGCCGTAAAGGCTAGACGCGACTCGAGAAAACCGCCGATTTGGGTAACGGTGTTGCTTTGCTCTGCAATGTTTATGATTTTGAGTGCGTCGTAAATGCCTCCCGATTTACCGAGCTTTATATTGAACATATCGCATGCTCCCAGTTGCAGTAATCTGGCAGCATCGTGGTGATTGCAGCATGATTCGTCCGCCATGATCGGTATCGGACTTTCCCTGCGTATCCGCGGCAATTCCATGAATGCCCATCTGGCTACAGGCTCTTCACAAAGTTGTATGTTGTAAGGCTGCATTTCGCGTAATATTTCTATAGCACTATCGACGCTCCAACCTTGATTGGCATCGATACGTAGGGGGATCTCCAACCCAATGGCTTCACGAATGAGGCGGATACGCTCAACGTCGGTTTCTTTCGATTCTCCCAATTTGACTTTAATAATCCGGAATCCCCTTTTCACTATGGACAGCGCATCTTTTACCATTTTCTGCGGATCACCGATACTGACGGTATAGTCTATTTGTATTTCTTTTCCTTTCTTTCCCCCCAGATACCGATAAAGAGGAACTCCGGCGTGTTGCGCTACAATGTCATACAATGCCATGTCAAAAGCGCTTTTAATACTTGCATTTCCGAAAATGGTTTTTTCCATTGCATCGGTGCATCCTTCAATATCAAGAGCGTTTTTTCCTTTCAATGCCTGTGCCAGATATTGGCCTACGATAAAACAGGTATCCATGCTTTCTCCATTAATGGACATAAACGGGCTACATTCGCCGGAGCCTATGATACCTTCGCTGGAATGAATCACGATTATTACGTTTTGAGCATGCGTGAGTGGTCCTAATGAGATGACAAATGGTTCTTTTAGCTTGATGGGAGATTTGAAAATTTCAATTTCATTGATGATGATTCCTGTTTCTTTCATTTTTCTGAGCTTATTTGTATGAATTGGAATATATGTGTACAACGTTTTGGTTTAAGTTAATGCACATATTGCGTACACTTTTCTATATTTCTCTGTCATATATGCTTTATAGATTCGAAAATGGACTTATAATTTGCCATTTTGTTTTGTCTATCCGCAAATATATATCATTTCTTTGCACGGTTCAAGTCTTGTGCGTAATAATTGAAGAGATGGAAAAAATAAAGCCTTCACTTGAAATGTCCGTCGAGAAAATATTTCAAGTGAAGGACTAAATGCTAAAATCTCAGTAGGAGGATAATTTCCCAATGCTATTTATCTGACCGTCCAACTAATAAATTGGTTATTGCTTCTTTAATAATAGACTCCATCATCGTGTAACCATCCGGGGTAGGATGGACTCCGTCTTTGGAATACTTCTCCGGTAATCCGTTTTCCTTATCCTTCATTATGGAATGGAAATCTACATAAGGGATATTATGCTGATTGGCATATTTCTTTAGTAGCTTGTTTAGCCGGATAATCTGTCGGGCGGGATCTTTTATAGCAGGTCGCCACGGATAGTGGGATGCAGGTAAGGTTGAACAAATGATTACCTTGATTCCGTTAGCTTGGGCTAGCTCAGCCATCGAAAATATGTTTCCGGCTATATTCTCCACAGACATATATTGGCAATTTTGAGCGATGTCATTCGTTCCGGCGAGTATACTTACTACTTTGGGTTTTAAATCCAAAACATCTCTACGAAAACGTGCCAGCATTTGTGCGGTTACTTGTCCCGATATACCTCTGCCTATATAATTATTGGATTTGAAGAAATCGGGATGATTGCGGAACCATCCTTCCGTAATGGAATTTCCCATGAATACGGCAATAGGTTGTTTTACAGTCTTGTTTTCCAACTCATACTTGTTGTAATTAGCCCATGTATTATTGTCGGACAAATCATATCCACTCATTGAAATGGGCATTAGAGTAGGGAATACCCATGCGAAATGATGAGTTGAGCAAATATGAGGACGGTCTTTTTCGGTAAAGTGTATGAATGGGGTGTCATTATATACTCCGTTCATAGCTTCTATCAGATTACCCGGCCAAGCCTGGTGGGACTCTGTTGCGTCCTTATCTTCATTTGCATACGATTGGAAAGAATAAAGAAGATAGTCGAGGCTTTCCTTTATGGATGCTCCGTCATGTTCCCATACGAATAAGTTTTCACCGGTCAAGTGATAAATCATCCAGCATGAGGCAGTAAGAGGTGCCAACGAGAAATAGCTATCCCATATATCGCCGATTCCTTTAAGAGTTTCGTCAGGTTGATTGTCTGTGCGGATTATCTTAGTGAATAGATCGGATTTGATCAGATTGACATTTTGTCTGATTTCCTCTTTCTCATTAAAAAATGACGCTGCAAGGAGTGAACCGAATCGTCCCCAATCTCCCCAATAATCTTTATGAGTTCTTATTCCATTGGCGGCTTTCTGATAAATATCCGATGTCCATCTGGAAAATGTATCTTTTTGTTTGATATCCCATATAGGAGCATCTGACAATAGTTCTGCAGCCAATAGCAGACCCGATCCGGAATAAGTCATTACCAATGGACCGTCATGTCCGGAATACCCTTTGTTGATTGTAGCCCACGCATTTAAGAAGTAACAAGCTTTTTCACCGTACTCACTCTTTCCTGATAATTGATAGGCTAACGCACAACAATAGGCACCAAAAGCATCTTGTTGTAAGGTTAGTGAATTCTTTTGATGTACCTCAGGCTGGTCGGAAAGTTCGGGTATGGAGAAATCTGCTACGGCGTGATGGGTTAGGCTTACTATAGAATCAGCATAATGCAATAGCTGTTTGTAAGCAGTGTAATAAGGCTCTTGCTGTTCGGATATTTTCTTTTTAACGTAAGCAATTTGAGGCAGAGGGTGCATACTGTGGGCTGCATTCAGCCCCATGATCGGTAAGATGAGTAATGCCGACAAAATAAACTTTAACAGAGTTTGTTTCATTGTATTGTGTTATTAGGTAATATAGGTTATTGTTTCATTGCTACTAGCTTGAAATTGATTGCAAAAGTATAAAATTAGTATATAAATGGAAAGCAATAAGTGCATATAAATTCTACCATAGGTTTGCTATTAATATACCACATTTAGGTTATAAAATGAATTGTTTCTTCCCTTTAACTTTGCAAAACTTTAACTATAAATATTAAGTAACGTAAAATTTGGATTAACGCAGCACATAGTGAAGTGATGAATAACCTGGTATAAGTTTAATTAAGCAAAGTAAAAAGATGGAGAAATTTCAGTTTTTAAAAAAGCTGGTTTTAAGTGTGTTCCTTTTATTAGGCGTTACTATTGAGGCGCTTTCTCAAAGTGTTATAAAAGGAATTATTATTGATGAGACAACAAATGAACCCCTTTCGGGTGCCTCTGTTTATGTAAGAGAGGAAAAAGTAGGAGCTATAACAGATTTGAATGGCTCTTTTAGTTTGGAACTTTCGAAATTTCCTGCGCGAATGCACATAAGCTTTATAGGTTACAAAGATCAGGATATTCTATGTAAAACACCCCATGACAGATTGCATATTAGTTTGTCTGAAAATCATCAGCTACTCAATGAGGTGATTGTGATAGGATATGGAACTCAAAGTCGTCAGAATGTGACATCTTCCGTATCGACAGTGAAGAATAAAGCGTTTAAGGATGTTCCGGCAACTAGTTTCGATCAGGTACTGCAAGGAAGAAGTTCCGGTGTGCAACTGACTTCACCTTCGGGAAACCTGGGGACGGCACCGGTACTTCGCATACGTGGAGTCGCTTCAATAACTTCGGGTACCAGTCCCCTCTATGTAGTTGATGGTATTCCCATTCAATCCGGCAATCTTTCTTATTCCGGAGATATTAATGCACTTGCAGATATTAATCCCGATGACATTGAATCTATAAACGTCTTAAAGGACGCCTCTGCTGCAGCTTTATATGGATCGAGGGCTGCTAATGGAGTTGTCTTAATAACAACGAAGAGAGGGGTTAAAGGAAAGACAACGGTTTCTTACAACGGTTGGATTGGAGTCTCTTCTCCAGTGAAATATTATGATATATTAAATGCACAAGATTTTGTAGATGTGAAAAACTATGCGGTTAAGAACCGGTTTGGGACCGATCAATATTCATTGAGTACATCCTTACCAACAACCGATGGTTCGAAAGCTTTCAACCTGTCTTACGATAAAGATGGTAGAGTCGTTGATACCAATTGGGATGATTATGTTTTCCAAAGTGGTTTTCAACAAAGTCACGGCGTTAGTATAGATGGAGGTAATGACAAAGTACAATATCATGTCTCTACCAATTATTTAGATCAGAATGGCATATTGAAAGGAGATAAGTATAAGCGTTTAGGTACTTCGTTTAATATTGATGCGCAAGCTGCCAGTTGGTTGAAAATTGGGGGAAGTCAATCGGTCTCTCTTTCAAATCAGGAGACGGCGGATCGTTCCCGGGGTGGAAACATCATGGCATATTCGGCATTTACTCGTTTGGCGTGGGCCGATGTTCCCAATATTTCTCCTTATGCGGCTGACGGAAGTCCGTATCAAGAACAAGGGCATCTGGGATATGGACCTAATACGGTTCAAGCACCTCTTGACAATCCTTTGGCTGTTATTGAATCCGGAAGTTTGGTGAAGACGGAAAATGTCCGTTGGTTAAGCACTTACTACGGTGAAATTACACCGGTTAAAAATCTGATACTTCGCACACAGTACGGTAAAGACTATGTCCGTATTGAAGATCGTGATTTTTATGCTCCCACAGTTGTTAAAGGCTACCCACAGAATGGAGTTGCTACGAATGTTTCGACAAGAAGTACACAGTACACATGGACTAATACCGCTAATTATAAACTATATGTTGGGGCTCATAACTTCAACTTTCTGACGGGAACAGAGGTTTCGGAGAAGGAATATAAATATTGGGGAAATACACGTAGCGATCTTGTAGATAATTCATATAATATATATGAAGCTTCTTATAAGAACATAACGGCCATTGACAGCAAAATATCGGAAAATGCTCTAATCTCCTATTTCGGTCGGATCAATTATGATTATAACTCTCGTTACATCTTGTCTGTAAATTATCGTCGGGATGGTTATTCGGCTTTGAGTGAGAATAATCGCTGGGGTGATTTTGGGGGTGTGTCTGCTGCATGGAGAATTTCGGAAGAAAAGTTCTTTTTACCTGTCAAAAGCGTGATTAATGATTTGAAGTTGAAAGCTAGCTGGGGTGTAGTGGGGAATACGAGGATTAACGATTATGCATCGAAGTCTTATTACAGTAGTACATATTATGGCATTGATGGCGCATATGTGCTGGGTCAGATTGGTGATTCCGAGAATTTAAAGTGGGAATCGAGTAAGAAATTTGATGCTGGTTTCAGTGCGTTGATTTGGAACAATATTTATCTGGACTTTGACTATTATCGTAATGTTTCATCGGATTTAATTTTGCAAGTGCCTGTTTCTCCTTCGGAAGGTATTCCGAATAATTACATTACTACAAATGCGGGAGCGATGAGAAATAGTGGCATTGAATTGTCTGTGAGTGCTGATGTTATTCGTAAAAAGGACTTTTCATGGAATACATCTTTTAATATCACGACCAATAAAAACGTCGTTACAAGTCTGAGTGATGGAGTGACTGAGTTTATTACTGCCGGTAATGGCGAAACTACGAATATTACCAGAGTAGGTGAGTCTATTGGCCAGCTATATTTATACGAGACCCAAGGTGTTGATCCGACTACCGGTAGAAGGGTCTTTACAGGAAAAGATAATCAGAAGGTGCTGATGTATTATGAGAAAAGTAATAAGTTCTACACAGAAGATGGACAGCCATATGCGCAAAGTGATCTTAAGAGGGTTCTAGCCGGAAATACGTTACCAACATGGTTTGGAGGATGGTCTAATAATTTTAAATATAAGAATTTTGATTTATCACTTTTCTTCCAGTTCTCCGGTGGTAATAAAATATATAATGGCTCTACTGCAACATTAAGCGATGTACGTTTTTGGAATAACTCGGTGGATTATAAAAACCATTATTGGACTCCCGAGCGTACCAATGCAAAATATGCATTACCGGTATATGGTGATAACTATTCCAATGGCAGTGCATTACCTATTACCGATTGGGTGGAAAAAGGAGATTATCTCAGATTTAAAAATCTGTCTCTGGGTTATACCTTTGACCAGAAGAAGGTCTTGCGTAATCTAGGTGTTTCTTCACTGAGGCTTTATCTACAGGCTCAAAATTTATATGTGTTGACCGGATATTCAGGTCTTGATCCCGAAGTGTTATCGCAAACTCAATTTCCTGATTTAGCCGGAGGTACCGATCACAATACTACTCCGCAAGCTCGTACGTTTACATTTGGTGCACAAATAACATTCTAAATCCATAATAAAGATAAGATATGAAACGATTTTATATAATAGTTCAGTTAGTTCTCACCGGGATTTTGATAAGCTCTTGCGAATCAATGTTAGATAAAGATCCTGTGCTGGAAACCACAAAATCCAATATTTTTTCCAGTCCTGAAAAGATAAAGAGTAATTTATTGGGAATATATAGCGATGCCAAAGGCTATTTGGCTTATAAGGGTCGGGCTTATGCAGATGTTCGAGGTGAAGATATAGCTTCACTGTCTTCAAATGTGTATGAGTGTTATACGGTATATGAGATGGCGGTGGGATTGACAACAACCGATAATTCGGATACCTGGTCTAAACTTTATGCGGTTATTAATGAAGTGAATACTTTTCTTGAAAATTTGGATGCTGCAAAAGCTATTGCAGGTGACTCATACAATCAGTATGTGGCTGAAGCTAAATTCTTGAGAGCTTTGAGTTATTACTATTTGAATACCCTATATGCGACAGCATATAATAGTGATCCTAATGCCAAATCAGTTCCTTTGCGATTGAGAGCTGAAAGTAGTACAAAAGATAATAACCTGGCTCGTGCAACTGTTTCGGAAGTATTTGCCCAGATACTCAATGATCTATCTGATGACAACATAAACATGTTGCCAAATGCAGGTAACACATATAGTGGTGTTACGCGCGCAAGTCAGGCTGCTGCAAGAGTATTGAAGCAACGGGTTTATATGGAAGAAAAAGATTGGGTGAATGCGATTAAACAAGGCGAAGCCATCAGTGGATATACACTACAGAATTCTGTTACTTCAGTTTTTAAGAATAATGTAAACAGTGAAGTGATTTTTACTTTCCCTATGGCAGATACGAATAAGGGGGGAGATCAGACTGCACTTGCTTATTACTACAGTACCGGCAATATTTTTGTCTTGGATGATGTTTCTGGATATTTGGCAAAGCCAGCATATGCACTTTCGGGCGATACACGTATTTCAGATTTGGTTGGTAAAGTTAACTCCAAGTATATACTGAAAAAATATACGGATTCTAAAAATTATCTCGACTGGGTTCCACTCTTCAGGTATGCTGAAGTCAAATTAAATCTGGCCGAAAGTTATTATAATAATAATCAACCGGATAAGGCGAGAGAAGCATTGAAGGATGTTCGCCGCCGCTCCATTCCGGTTGATATTGATCCGCTCGATATAGATAATTTGAGTGGAAGTACTTTGAGGGATGCCATATATAATGAGCGTCGTGCCGAATTTGTTGGTGAGGGCATTCGTTCTATTGACATTCATCGCAGAGGAGAAGATTTTGTGAAACGTAATGGCACATTTACTCCATCGACCAACGGTTATATTTGGCCAATACCTACAAGTGAACGAACAGTAAATAATTTAATAGAGGATTAAGAAAATGAAATATTATATATCTTTTTTATTGGCATTAGCTATTGGTGGACATGCATTTGCCCAAAAATCCCAGCAAACGGAAGATGAGGTTTATTTTAGAAAACAAACGGAAATTTTAGCATCCGATGATTTTGGAGGACGTAAACCGCTGACTGGCTATGAAACTAAAACAATAGACTATATTGCGGGTGAGTTTAGTAAACTTGGACTCAAGCCCGGTAACGGCGAGAGTTATTTCCAGCGTGTACCTTTATTGGATGTGGTTACCGGAACGAAAAACAAACAGATAGTAGTAAAGGGTAAGCATAATAACATAAAGCTTGAGGAATATAAAGATTTTATTATCTGGTCTCCTCAGAAAACGCCGAAGATCAATTTAAGAAAGGCTCAGTTCGTTTTTGTGGGTTTTGGTATTAATGCTCCCGAATATGGTTGGAATGACTATGCAGGTGTTGATGTAAAAGGGAAAATTGTAGTGGCATTGGTCAATGATCCGGGATATTACGATACGTCACTCTTTCGTGGTCACAACATGACTTATTATGGAAGGTGGATTTATAAGTTTGAAGAAGCAAGCAGACAGGGTGCTGCGGGAGTATTGGTCATTCATGATACCAAGCCTGCTTCATACGCGTGGGATGTTGTTCAGAATTCATGGTCGGGACATAATTTGGAATTAGTGTCGGATAATCAGAATCTTGATCAGGTGAAATTTAAAGGTTGGCTTGTAAAAGAGAAAGCTCAGAAGTTATTTCAGGCGTCTGGATTATCTTATGAGGAACTTTTTAAAGAATCGCTGAAGAAAGGATTCAAATCCGTGCCATTAAATGCACATGCGGATATTGAATTAATTAATCATATTAAAGCCGCTGATTCTCATAATGTGGTGGGTATATTGCCTGGTACCGATTTAAAGGATGAATATGTCATTTATACAGCCCATTGGGATCATTTTGGAGTAGGTAAAGCTATTGATGGCGACAGTATTTATAATGGAGCAAGTGATAATGCCTCCGGTGTTGCTGCTTTGCTGACCATAGCGAAAAAGTTTGTAGAGCAATCTGTACGCCCTCGTCGCTCTATTCTATTTCTATCAGTGACAGCCGAAGAAGCCGTATTATTGGGATCTCAATATTATGTGGATCACCCTTTAGTTCCTTTGGCAAAGACAGCTGTCGATATTAACTTTGATGGAATAGCTCCACGCGGAAAGTCATATGATGTTCGACTTGGGGCAAAAGGTGATTCTGAAACTGATGCTTATGTTAATTATGCTGCGGCTGCCCAAGGGCGTAAAGTCACCACTTCCTCTCAACAAACCGGTGGCGGATACTATAGATCGGATCATTTCAGCTTTGCTAAGGTGGGTATTCCTGTGGTTATTGCTTCTGGAGGAACCGATTTTGTAGATAAAGCTGCGCCAAAGGATACAAAAAGGCATTATCATCAACCATCTGATGAGTATCATGATTCTTGGGATGTTTCCGGTTCTTTGGATGATATCTTCTTAAATTATGCAATTGGTTACAGCATTGCCGATGCGGATAAAATACCGGACTGGAATCAGGGTGCCGGTTATAAACGAATTTACAAATAGTAATATATGAAACGTTTGATTCTTATAATGTATTTAGCCTTGTCGGTCTTTTTTAATGTATATGCTCAAAACTCCTATACTCTTTCAGGTAAAATAGCAGAGGGTAATTTGATCGATACTATTTTTCTGAAAAAAATAGTAGACAGAGAGACTGGCGAACTAATAAAGAAAGTTCCGGTGCGCGGAAATCGTTTTGAGATTAAAGGGACACAGGATTCTACGATTGTTGCCTTTTTGGAATATAGAATTGGCAAAGGAGATCCGGTGAAAAAAAGTTTTCTGTTACAAAATGGGACTATTTATTTTGATTTAGGAAAATCGGCCTTTGTTTCCGGTACTGCTCTTAATGATTCTTTGCAAGTTATAGTAGAACACCGTGAAGGTTTATCGGAGAATTGGGAGAAGGCGGATGAATCTTATGAAAAGGCTTCTCCGGACAAAAAAGAAGCTCTAAAAGGGGATGTCGCTTTTTGGCGGAACGCAACTCAAAATTATACTGTGGATGCGATAAATCGTAATATTGATAATCCGCTTGGGCTTTTATTGTTGTTTGAATACACAAAATTCACTCCGGTTATTCAATTGGCTAATCTTATAGCTAATGTTCCCGAGAAATATAAAGAGCATCCATTTGTAATTCAGCAACGTGATTTCTTGAATGGTATTGAGAAAACCGGGAAGGGACAACATTATATTGATTTTGAATTGCCTGATCCAAACGGAAAGTTGATAAAGTTTTCCGATATCGTGGCAAAAAATAAATATACGGTTATTGATTTTTGGGCGAGTTGGTGTGTACCATGTTGTCATGAGATGCCTGAATTAATAAAATTGTATGAAAAATATAAGAACAGGGGATTAGGAGTCATTGGTATCTCGTGGGATCGTGATAAAAATAGTTGGATTGCAGCAATCAAACGGCTAAATATTCCATGGTTACAATTGTCAGATGTGAAGGGGAGAGAAAATAGCGTAGGCAAATTATATGGAGTACGCACTATACCATCGGTTTGGATTATTGATCAAAATGGGATTATTGTTGCGAAGCTTTTGCGGGGTGACGATGTACCGGATATAATCAATGGACTATTTAACTAGTCTTCTTCTTTAGTGTGAAATTTCCTTCATGCAGATAATGAATTTTCTGCATGAAGGAAATTTGTTTTTGATATTATGATTGTTCAAGAAAAAATAAGTATAATTTTTTGTTTATTAGATAGATAAGTGTATATTTGTCGCATACACTTGTTGTAATTAAGGTCTTTAGATATTAGAAACAATGAAAAGGCAGCTTTTTGATCAATTTTCCATGCAGGCGTTGTCGGAGTTACACCGCTACAGAGCTGTCATGTTCAGTCCCACCCTATAATGTATTTGTCAGAGCGAATCTAAATTTAGTACAAATACTTTAATCTTTTTCTTTTATGGATAAACCAACCGTAGCCGAAGTACTGGAGTGGGTGCTGAAGCTGTATAACACATGTGAAGAAACAATAACAAGTGAAGAACGTCGTGAACAGCGCAAATATGCGTTAATGGTGCAACGACCTCAAGATAAAAAATTTCTAGTGAAAATGCTCGATGAATCTTCCCAGATTCATGATCGTAAGAAGTTGGCAAAACGCATCAAAACTTTGATTGACCGATATGGTATTCCTGAATTTCTAAATAAGCGCGATGCTTTGCTTTTTAAAATGTATCGCTCCTTTGGACATTATTTTGATTTCATTGCTATTCCTATTATAAAGAAACGTTTGCGTATTGATACCTCTAAAGTAATCATTGATGAGGCACGCCCTGAACTGACTGATCATTTGGCGACACGTTACAAAGAGAAGATAGGTCAAAACGTGAACTTGTTAGGGGAAGTCGTACTGGGTAATGGAGAAGCAGATAAGCGTTATTATCATTATCTGGAAGCTTTGGAGTATCCCGATATCAATTATATTTCGGTAAAGATATCGGGTATTTATGCCCAAACCCATGCACTTAATTATGAAGAAAGTTTCCCTGAATTGGTAAAACGTATGAGCGCTCTCTATCAAAAGGCGATAGATAATCCTTATATTGATGAATATGGAATAAAGCGTTCTAAGTTTGTCAATTTGGATATGGAGGAATACAAGGATGCACACTTTACCATGCGGTTGTTTAAAGAAGTCCTATCAATGCCACAATTTAAAGACTATTCGGCCGGTATCGTTGTGCAGGCTTATCTGCCGGATGCTTATGGGTTCCAAACCGAATTATTAGAATTTGCCAAAGCCCGTGTAGTAGCCGGTGGAGCTCCTATAAAAATGCGTATTGTGAAAGGATGTAACTTGGAAATGGAAACAGTGGTTTCATCCTTGCGTGGATGGCCTAATCCTATCCGTCCATCGAAAACAGAAGTGGATGCTAATTATCTGCATCTGTTGGAGCGTGGCCTTTTGCCCGAAAATGCAGAAGTGCTTCATCTGGGAGTAGCTTCGCATAACTTGTTTACCATTGCTTATGCTTATCTTTTGGCTAAAAAATACGATACGGCTGAATATATGTCTTTTGAGATGTTGGAAGGTATGGCTAACCACGTTTGGCGTGCCCAATCCATACTCGGCAATCATGTCATTCTGTACACTCCCGTTGTGAAAGATGAACATTTCCTTAATGCCGTTTCTTATCTGGTGCGCCGTATGGATGAAAATACGGCACCCGATAATTTCCTTACGCACTCTTTCAATCTCAAGCCGGATACCGAAGCTTGGGGCTTTTTGCAGAAACAATTTGAAGATGCTTATGCGTTGAAGGATCAAATATTTCACATTCCTACACGCATTCAGGATCGAAATAAACCTTATCAGTCTGTTTCTCCGGGTGATGAAATGATAAATGAACCGGATACAGACTTTGACTTAGAGCAAAATCAGAAATGGGTAAGAAATATCTTTGCGAAATGGAAAAAGACTATAAACGACGCTCCTGAGATTATTCCTCTACAGATAGGTGCTGACATGGTAGTTACTGATAAACTCCATAAATATATGGACCGTTGTCAAAATGATGAAGTTTGTGTATGTGAGATGTCTGTCGCCGGCAAAGAAGATGTGGAGAGAATATTGGAGGTTGCCCAAAATGATCCGGCTGAATGGAGAAAGACGACTTTGGAGCAAAGGCATGCTATCATGTATAAAGCTGCTGATAACTTGGCTGACCTACGTGGAGATTTGATAGGCTGTATGTGTGCGCTTACCGGAAAAACTGTAGTGGAAGGTGATGTGGAAGTATCCGAAGGTATAGATTATGCCCGTTTTTATACGACTACGATGAAGAAATTTGCGGCACTTGATAATGTGGATATTACCCCCAAAGGCACGGTTTTAGTGATCTCTCCATGGAATTTTCCTTGTGCTATTCCCATTGGGGGAATTGTTGCAGCTTTGTCCGGTGGCAACACCGTGATTCTGAAACCGGCAACGGTTGCTGCTCCTGTGGCTTGGCTCTTTGCCAAGGCTTTTTGGAATGCAGGTGTTCCTAAGGAAGCGTTGCAAGTTGTGATAACCGACCGTGAATCACTGGGCTTATTAACAACTTCTCCGGTTGTTAAGCACATTATTCTGACTGGTGGTACCGAAACTGCTCAAAATATTACTAGAGTAAATCCCGTGACTCCTCTTTCTGCAGAAACAGGAGGGAAAAATGCTATTATTTTAACGGCATCCGGTGATCGGGATCATGCTATAATGAATGTGGTGACATCTGCTTTTGGTAATGCCGGACAGAAGTGTTCCGCTTGTTCATTGCTATTGGTTGAACGTTCTGTCTATGAGGATCGGGAGTTTCGAGAAAAATTGATGGATGCAGCCATCAGTATGAAGACGGGAAGTGTCTGGAATGCCGGTAATGTTGTGGGTCCGATGATCACAAGCAATAATGAGAAACTTCTTCGTGCATTGAATTTAGAACCGGGAGAATCTTGGCTGGTACCTCCACGTTTTCTGGATGAGAAAGAGTATGTGCTGGCACCGACTGTAAAGTGGGGGGTGAAGCCGGGTAGCTATTCGTTCCGTACAGAACTGTTTGGCCCGATGTTAAGTGTGGTCTGCATTGAGAATTTGCAGGAAGGCATTGAACTGGTAAATGGTTTGGATTATGGTCTGACATCTGGTCTTCAAAGTTTGGATGAATCAGAGCAGAAATTATGGAAAGACTCTATAATAGCAGGTAATTTGTATCTCAATCGTGGTATAACGGGTGCGATTGTCAACAGGCAACCTTTTGGAGGCATGAAACTTTCAGCTTTTGGTGGAGGTGTTAAGGCTGGTGGTCCTAATTATTGTTCTTGTTTTGTATCAATCACTGATAAATTTGACAGTACGATTGACTATAGAATGAATTATGTTAAAGCTTTTGAGAATGAGTTTTCTCATCCGAGGGATATAAACAAATTATATGGCGAACAGAATATTTTCCGTTATTTGCCTTTGAAGAGTATGGTACTTCGTCTTTTCCCGAATGATGCTAATGAGTATGCACAGATGATAGCATTGGCTGCTAAGTTATGTGGTACTCCGTTAACTATAAGTTTTGATCCAAATGATGACCGGACTTCTGCATTAAGTTTTATCGGTTGTCTCTTGAAAAAGGAGAGCTTGGAAGACTTCCTTTCTACAATTAAGAAATATGAACGTATTCGTACTTGTTCGTCTGATATTCCCTTGAAAGTATATGAGGTTGCTGCTCAGAATAATAAGTATGTTGCAACTGCCATACCGGTAAAAGAAGGGCGCATTGAATTGATTCATTATATAAAGGAACAAAGCATCGCTTTTGAATATCATCGTTATGGAAGCATTTCGGATATTCCGGCTTGTGAATAATAGAATTCTTTTATAAACCATTGTGTGATGTAGGAGGCAGATATTCTCCTATTTTGTGGCGGAAACATTTTAAAGATTTCCGCCTTTTTATTTACTATCCGCATATTTTAAGTCAAAAATGGTATTCATTTAAACATTATTTATTTTCTTTGTCTTCACTAGTACGAAAACTAACAAAAGATTTTTATGAAGAAGTATCACAGAATATACAATTGTTTCGTTATAACACTTATTGCTGTGCTTTCGAGTAACTTGCAAATGTTGCATGCCCAAACGTTTGACCAATTATGGAAACAAGTTGAACAAGCTCAGGAAAAGGATTTACCTCAGACTGCGATAAAGTTAGCTGATCAAATTTATCGTAAGGGAGAGCGTGAAAAGAATGTTCCCCAGATGTTAAAGGCATATATAACCCGCTCTTCTTTTCAAAATAATCAAACTCCAGATAGCTTCTATGTGAATTTAAAAGATCTGGAAGCTTGGACATTACGTGAAAAGAATGTGGTAAATCGGGCTGTTTTGAACTCTTTAATAGCGGGTATTTATGCAGATTATGCTTCAGATAACAGTTGGGAGTTACGGCAAAGAACGCCTTTGCAACTTAATGAGAAAGAACTGCCGGATGATATTCGAGAGTGGAGTGGAAACTTGCTCGCGAAGCAGGTGATAAAATATGCCAATGAATCACTAAAAGAATTTTCCGATTTACAAAAGGTGTCTACGCGAGCTTATTCGCCTTTTACAATTCAAGGTGATGCAAGTGGATATTACCATCATGATATGTATCATCTGTTGGTTTCGCGTGCTGTCAGTGCACTGAAACAAGTATCTTCTTTTAATACGGAGACGGATACTGTATGCAAAAAAGAAATAGAACAAATATTCCGGCAGATAATTGATTTATATGAAAAGGCGGCAGATGGTGATGATGCCATTATCTTGGCAACATTAGATTGGCTGGATTGGCAGAAAGGCCAAAATGGGCCTGTCTTTCGTCCATTTGCAGGAAGCCATGATACAGAAAAAGATACTTACTTACATGAAGTTGATCAGTTGATTAAAACTTATGGTGGGCGAAATGTTTGTGCAGAAGCATATATGGCAAAAGCCATTTATTATCGCGGACTAAATAAAAATGTGGAGGCGTTGGCTATTTGCGATGAGGCTATTATACGTTATCCCAAGTACAGTCGTATTGCTCTTTTGAAAGGGATTCGCAAAGAAATACTACTACCGGAACTGTCAATGAATACCTCGAAGGTTACATATCCTGGTGATTCCTTGAGAATGAATATAAACCACCGGAATCTTGAAGGCTTTACCGTGAGTTTTTATAAAATGAGCGGGCTTACCAATGCTCAACTTGAAGAAGGTGCTAATCTTTCGTTGGTTAGTCTGATTAAGAGAAAAGGAAAGGAAGTGGTAAAACAACACTTTCAACTACTTCGTCCTAATGATTATCAGTCGACTGATACTGTTTTCCGTGTGCCAACTCCGAATGTACCTGGTATATATGCTTTGCAGCTAATACCAGATGGAAAAGGGGGGGGGACCTCGGAAAATTTAATAACTCTTACCCGCTTTAAGGTTCTTACCTTAGGACTTCCTAATAATAATTCAGAGATTGTTGCTCTTGATGCTGCTACCGGATATCCCATTGATAATGCTCAGATTTCTATTTATTCTGGGAAAGGTATGGTTGTAAAGCAGCTAACCACAGGGAAAGATGGTAAAGTGTCGGTGGTATGGAATAGCGATTATCGCACATTGGTTGCGACTAAAGGCGAAGATAATGTCATGACGCCACAATATGGTGGCAACTACAGAAATTGGGAAAGTGGACGCAATAGGGTGGAACAAGTGAAATTAATCACTGATCGCACATTGTATCGTCCTGCTCAAACTGTATATGTAAAGGGCGTTGCTTATCTACAAGAGAATGATAGTGCCAATATTGCACCAGGCAGAAAATATACAGTGGTATTGCGTGATGTGAATAATCGGGAATTGTCTAAAAAGGAAGTGGTAACCAATGAATTTGGTTCATTCACTACAGACTTTTCTCTTCCATCTGCTTGTCTGAATGGAACGTATATGCTTGAGGTGATGAATATTCAGGGAGCTACGAGGAACATTCAAGTGGAAGAATATAAGCGCCCGACTTTTGAAATAACATTTGATGCTCCCAAAGAATCTTATCAAATCGGTGATTCTGTTTTAGTGAAGGGACTTGTAAAGACATTTAGCGGAGTACCGGTTCAAAATGTGGAAATCAATTATACAGTCACTAGAAATTATAATCCATGGCTAATGGGGAGTTACATTGAAAGAGTTGGAAATGCAACCCCATTGAAATCTGATAAAAGGAGTATCGATTCAGATGGACATTTTTCCATTCCGGTCTATTTGGAAGGAGTTGAAGGCCTTTCGGAATGTGTATTTAATTATGTAATTGAAGCTAATGTGACCTCCGTGGCTGGTGAAACTCAACGCGCATCAACATCGTTAGCAGCGGGTAATCGTTCTTTGTTCTTGTCGACCGATTTTACGGATCGAGTGTGTAAAGATGATACCATTCGTGCAACGTTCTTTGCCCGGAATTTGAGTGAAAAGCCTATGGATATAACAGGGGAATATTGTCTGGTACATCTTGAGAATGGAAAGAAGCAAACAATATTACACGATTCTTTTACCTCAAATAAAGAAGCTTTGTTGGCGGAATGGCAAAAACTACCATCCGGCTCTTATGAACTTCAACTTTCTGCCCGTGATAAGGATGGGCGGACTGTGGATTATAAACAGTCCATCATACTTTTCTCGTATTGGGATAATCGTCCGGTTTCCAAGTCGGATATTTGGTTGTATACTCGTAATACAGACTTTGATGATGCACGTCCTGCACAATTCTGCTTTGGAACTTCTTTTAAGGACGCGTACGTCATGGTAGATATGTTCAGCGGAAATAAACGTTTGAAAAGTTCAATATTACAGATCTCAGATTCAATTGTCCGTTATGAAGTTCCTTATTTACCCGAATATGGAAGGCAGGCCGAATTTCTGTTTACTTTTATTAAGGACGACGTTATTTATTCAAAGAGTGTATCACTAAATAAACGCTTACCTTCAAAAGAGTTGACGATGAAGTGGGAGGTGTTCCGCGATAAGCTTCTTCCCGGGCAGCAGGAAGAATGGAAATTGACTATAAAGACTCCAAAAGGCAATGCTGCTAATGCGGAAATGCTGGCTACAATGTATGATGCATCTCTAGATAAGATTTATCCAAACCGGCAATTATTCAAAATTGATTATCCATTTCCTTATTACTATTATAATTGGTCGGGGAATTATCTTGGCAGTGTTTATTATAACTGTGTCTTCCCGATGTCATATCCTATCTATCAAGAGTTGGTTTATGACAGATTTTTCCTACCATCAATTGACCTACAAGAATCCGGAACCTTACGATTTTCCGCACCAATTATCAGAGCCACTGTGGCGGAAGGAGATATAATAAAGTCCCAGGAAAAGCTTTCCCGAACTAAAGTTACAGTTTCTATTGCCGATGTGAAAGGAAATGATGAAGAACATAGCCAAGATCTCGCAGTTTTTGAACAAGCTCGTATTGGTTCGGGAACTCAGAAAAAAGTTTTAAATACTACCCATGAGAATGAGCATATTGATAATTCCGCTCTTCGTTCCAATTTCTCGGAAACAGCGTTTTTTTATCCACAATTGCGTACCAATGAAAAGGGGGAAATTGCGTTCTCGTTTACGATGCCCGAGAGTCTTACCCGTTGGAGTTTCCGTGGATATGCGCATACAAAAGATATGCTGACCGGTACGCTCGAAGGCAGCGCAGTGACTGCAAAAGATTTTATGCTTTCACCGAATCTCCCCCGATTTGTACGCGTGGGTGATCAGACTTCCATTGCTGCTTCAATTAGTAATCTTACCGGTAAGGAGATAAGGGGAATTACGCGGTTTGAACTGTTTGATCCAATGTCCGATAAGATTATTTCTACACAAAAGCAAGCCTTCATTGTAGACGCCGGTAAAACCGTTTCGGTGAAGTTTGATTTCGATATTACAGATCGCTATGCTTTATTGGGAGTTCGTCTTATTGCAGATGGCGGATCGTTTAGCGACGGTGAGCAACATATATTGCCGGTGCTTAGCAATAAGGAATACATAACGGAGACCGTCACTTTGCCTATAAGAGGAGAGGAAACACGTACTTTTGCTTTAGACAGCCTCTTTAACAGAAATAGCAATACGGCTACCAATCGCCGGTTAACTGTGGAGTTTACTTCAAATCCGGCTTGGTATGCCGTGCAAGCCCTACCTGCGATGAATTTACCTCAAAATGATAATGCTATATCTTGGGCGACAGCTTATTATGCAAATTCACTCGCTTCTTTTATTGTTAATAGTCAGCCTCGAATAAAAACGGTATTCGATAGTTGGAGAGCAACAGGAGATAGTAAAGAAACATTTATGAGCAGATTACAAAAGAATCAAGATGTAAAGAATATTTTGATTGAAGAAACTCCATGGTTAAGCGAAGCAACATCCGAAACAGAACAGATGGCTCGTATTGCTACTTTATTTGATTTGAATAATCTATCGAATAATAATATTGCCACCCTTACGAAGCTTAAAGAACTTCAGAATGCAAATGGGACATGGAGTTGGTGTAAAGGGATGAATGGGAGTCGTTCAACGACTGCTTATATTACAGAACTATTGATTCGTCTTCCTTTGCTTACCGGTCAACCCAATGCCGATGAGGCACAGCAAATGTTGCGTACATCCTGGGAATATCTGCACAAAGAAGCACTTCAAGAATATAAAGATGCCCTGAAAGCGAAGAAAGAGGGGGCAAATACTTATTCGATCTCATCTTCTGTAATGAACTACTTGTATCTCATTGCATTTTCCGGTGAAAAAGTGCCTGTGGCAAATGCAGAAGCCTACCGGTATTTTCTGGATTTGGTTGGTAAAAACCTGAAAGATTCATCTATCAGGTTCAAGGCGCAGGCTGCCCTTATTCTGCAGAAGAGCGGAAGAAATGCTGACGCAAAGGACTTTATCGCATCTATTAAGGAACATTTGGTGACAACTCCTGAGCGCGGTGCTTATTTCGCTTTCTACGAAACTCCTTATTTATGGGGCATGTTGCCGGTCTCCATCCATGTGGAAGCAATGGAAGCCCTGCGGTTGACGGAAGGCAATACTCCGTTGTTGGAAGATATGAAACTTTGGTTACTTAAACAAAAACAGACCACCAATTGGAATTCTGCTGTAGCTGACGCTGATGCTGTGTATGTTTTGCTCTGTCAAGGCAGTAATCTGTTGGCTAACCCGGGAGATGTGAGCATTAAACTGGGTAACAAAGTAATAGAAACAGCATCACCAATAGCTAAAGCTACGGCGGGATTGGGTTATGTCAAAGAGGTGTTTGGCGAGGACAGTTCTGTAATCCGTGCCAAATCCATAACTGTCACTAAACGTGATGCGGGGATAGCTTGGGGGGCTGTTTATGCTCAATATCTGGAAGATATCTCTGCTGTGAAACAGCATGGAGGTGAACTGAATGTGGAGAAGAAATTGTATATTCAGATTAATCTGCCTGATGGAAGAAAAGAATTGCAGCCGCTGACACCGTCTACGAAACTGAATGTGGGTGATAAAGTCGTTTCTCGCCTGACCATCCGATTGGATCGTGCGATGGATTTTGTTCAGTTGAAAGATCAGCGTGGGGCATGCTTTGAGCCGGAATCAACGTTATCCGGATATCAGTGGGACAACGGGCTTGGCTATTATGTCGAGGTTAAAGATGCTTCCACGAATTTCTTCTTTGATCATCTGGGAAAAGGAGTTTGGGTACTTGAATATAGCTATCGTGTTGCCCGTAGCGGTCAATATGAAAATGGTCTGGCTACTTTGCAATGTGCATACGCACCAGAATATGCTACACATTCGGCTTCGGGCAAAGTAGTCGTAAAATAAGCAATATTAGGAATTGGCAGTTAGGAACTTTCATTGAAAAGCCCTACTTTTGCCTTCTCTTAATAGATAAACAAAGTGAGGATGAAACGATTTTTTATAACCTATATATTAGTTGCACTAAGCGTTACAGTAATGGCTCAGCCACGGTTCTCGTCGAATAAGGAGACTTATAATTTCGGGCAGATCGAATGGAGGCATCCTGTCACGGTGCAGTATATCATAACTAATACTGGAAATCAACCTTTAGTGCTTACCGAAGTGGAGCCATCTTGTGCATGTGCCGTTGTACAATGGACAAAGGAACCTATAGCATCTGGTGAGAAAGGAATGATTTCTGTGGAGTTTGATGCCAAAGCCTTGGGGCAATTTAATAAATCCATTGCTGTGTATTCCAACGCCAATCCTCATTTGACTTATCTTCATTTTATAGGGGAGGTGGTTACTGAGATTAAAGATTATACCCAAACCTATCCTTACCTTATCGGTCAGATACGAGTGGATAAGAACGTTCTGGATTTTCCGAATGTTTATCGGGGTGAGCATGATGTGGTGAAAATAGGAGTGGTTAATCTCTCCGATAAACCTTATGAACCGGTTTTGATGCACTTACCTCCTTATCTGGAAATGGAGGCTCAACCGGAAACTTTGCAGAAAGGGGAAAAGGGAGTGATTATGCTCACACTCAAAGCTGAAAAATTACCCGATTTCGGATTGACTCAGGCTTCTGTGTATCTGGCACGTTTTAGCGGTGATAAAGTAAGTGAAGAAAACGAGATTCCATTTTCAGCCGTGTTGTTACCCGATTTTACAGGATTAACGGATACTGAAAGGGTTAATGCACCTGCTGTTCATCTTTCAAAGACAGAGGTTGATTTGAGTCCCATGTTACTTAAGAAGAATAAAGCGCAAGAGGATATCTTGATTACTAATACTGGTAAATCTCCGTTACATGTCAACAAACTCCAGGTATTTAATCCGGCTGTGGGGGTAAGTCTAAAGAAGAGCATTCTTCAGCCCGGTGAATCGGCGGCTTTACGTATTATAGTGGATAAAAAGAATATTATCCGTAAACGTGGGTATCTTCGTATTTTGATGATTACCAATGATCCGGCCCAACCAAAAACTGAAATTAATATAAAAGCCAAATAGATCATGGAACATCCTGAAAACTGTGAAGAATATAAGGGACTCGTTGTGAATGCAGGTATAGAGCAACCTTCATCTATTAACCCATATCTGAAGCAAAGCCGGAAAATACGGAAAAGGAAATTTACCGTTGCCGAATTTGTGGATGGAATTGTAAAGGGGGATATCACTGTACTCAGCCAGGCAGTTACTTTGATAGAAAGTGTAAAACCCGAACATCAGGCTCTTGCCCAACAAGTTATAGAGAAGTGTCTTCCTTACTCGGGAAACTCTATTCGGGTGGGTATTAGCGGTGTACCCGGTGCGGGTAAAAGTACTTCTATTGATGTATTCGGGTTGCATGTGTTGGAGAAATATGAGGGTAAGTTAGCTGTTTTGGCCATTGATCCTAGCAGTGAGCGAAGTAAAGGAAGTATACTTGGTGATAAAACGCGGATGGAAAAGCTATCGGTACATCCTAAATCCTTTATTCGTCCCAGTCCAGCTGCAGGTTCTCTTGGAGGAGTAGCTCGTAAGACCCGCGAGACAATTGTTCTCTGTGAGGCCGCCGGTTTTGATAAAATCTTTGTGGAAACAGTTGGAGTAGGGCAAAGTGAAACTGCTGTGCACTCTATGGTCGACTTTTTTCTACTGATACAATTGGCAGGGACGGGTGATGAGCTGCAAGGAATAAAGCGCGGAATAATGGAAATGGCCGATGGTATTATCATAAACAAAGCTGATGGAGATAATTTGGATCGTGCCAAACTTGCGGCTACACAGTTTCGTAATGCATTACATCTTTTTCCTACTCCCGATTCCGGTTGGACACCTCAAGTGTTGACATATTCCGGCTTCTATAACTTAGGTGTGAAAGAAATCTGGGATATGATTTACAAGTACATAGACTTTGTTAAAGAAAGCGGCTACTTTGAATATCGCCGTAATGAGCAAAGCAAGTATTGGATGTACGAAAGTATAAACGAATGGCTTCGTGACAGTTTCTATCAGAATTCTAAAATTGAGTCGTTGATGACCGAAAAAGAGCAAATGGTCTTGCAAGGAAAGCTGACTTCTTTTGCTGCTGCCAAAGATTTATTGGATGTCTACTTCAAAGGTTGGAATAAGCCGGAATAATGCTTTTGACCGTTATTGCGAACATTATATACTATAATTATGTTTGCAAATATAAAAATGATAGTTTAATATAAGGGAATAGAGTTATGAGTTTTTTGGATTTGGCAAAAAGTAGGTATACTACTAAAAAGTTTGATTTGGAAAAGAAAATTTCCGATGTTGAAATTAACAAGTTAAAAGAGATTTTGAGACTAAGTCCTTCGTCTATTGACAGTCAACCTTGGAAATTTGTGTTTGTATCGGATGATAAAGTGAAGAATGAATTGGCAGCTGTTTCCTTGTTTAATGAACATAAGGTTCAGGATGCAAGTCATTTAGTGGTGTTTTATGCCATAGATGACGTTAAAATTTTTGAAGATAGAGTTGTACAGAATTACCCTGAAGGTGCTGTTGCTTATTACAAAAATAATATAAAGCCCCGTCCGGAATCGGAAATAAAGATTTGGATGGCCCATCAGGTCTATCTTTCTTTGGGCTTCTTCCTTAGTGCATGTGCCAGCATGGAGATTGATTCTACTCCGATGGAAGGTATTAATTTTCAGGAATATGCCAGAATACTTCCGTTGAAAGGGTACAGACCGTTGTTTGCTGTTGCATTAGGATATCGTTCGGATGATGATCCAAACCAACCTTCGATAACTCCTAAAAGCCGTTTGGCACTGGACGATATTATTCAATCCATTTAATGATAGAAGGCCGGGAGGGTTGTTACACTTCCCGCCCGGCTCTTTCAAAATCAGCCTTCGACTTGCTCTTCGTGACGATATAAACTCCGGCAAAGACTAAAAGAATAGCGATTCCTTTCTGCCATCCGAATGTACCGATCCCCAATATGATGGATACGATTGAAGCTACAATAGGCTGTATGTAGTTGTACATACTTACCACGGTAGGTCGCATTCGTTTTTGCGCAGCCATGATGCAGATATAAGCAAAGAAGGTTCCTCCCAAAACAATGTAAGCTACATCCCATAATGCCGTTCCCGGTATGCTGCTCCAGTTTATTACAGTAATATCACCATACGAAAAAGGAATATAGCAAATAGATGCATATATGAACATCCATTTATTGAGTGTAACGGGTGAATATTGCTGTGTCAGTCCCTTAAATGCTGTCAGGTAAATGGAAAAACTCAGTTGTGCAATCATGCAAAGAAGATCGCCCCAAATATTCCCGGCTCCCGATGCTCCCGACTGACTACTCATGATGAGAGTCAATGCACCCATGGCACCGACAAAGATGCCGAGTACTTTCAAGTTGGTAACCGGTTCTTTCAGATAAATAGCAGCAACAATCATGGTAATGATGGGAAGGGTTGTTGTGACGATAGACGCATCAATAGGCGATGTAAGTGAAAGTCCGAAAATAAATACTCCTTGGTTGAAAACTAAAGCGAACAGGGCGGCAAAGAATAGTTTCAACATATCTTTATGGTTGACGTGCTCTTTCTTCACAAATAAGGAGAGTAGCCAGAATGCGGCGGCGGCTCCCACCATACGGAAAGTGGTTATGGATAATGCAGAAAACTCTTGTAAGGCTGATTTACCGATCGGTGACATCAATCCCCACATGATGTTGGCACTCAGGGCAAGAATATGCCCCTTCATATTTTTATCGTTCATGTTCTTTTCTTAAAATCGCTGCAAAAGTAACGAATTTATTATTCGGAATGTTTATATTTGCTTTTGATATAAAGCAAGAATTTATGGAACAGCAGGCTAATTACATTAAGCGAATTGAAATTCACAAGCTGTGGGATAGATATAACGTCGCTTGGGATTTGCGTCCCGATGTTAATATTCTTTCCGGCATCAACGGAGTAGGTAAAACAACCATCCTTAATCGTTCCGTTACTTATCTGGAAAAGTTGTCCGGTGAGATAAAGAATGGAGAAATAGATGGGGTAATTGTAGAATTCGACAGTCCGGATGCCACTTATATCCCTTACGATGTCATACGTAGCTACGATCGTCCTTTGATAATGGGGGATTTTACCGCACGTATGGCCGATCCACATGTAAAGTCGGAGATGGACTGGCAACTGTATCTCTTGCAACGTCGTTATCTGGATTATCAGGTGAATATAGGCAACAGAATGATAGACTTGCTCTCCGGTGATGAAAGCCAACGGGAACAGGCAGCTCTGCTATCCAAGCCAAAAAGAACTTTCCAAAATTTAATAGACCGGTTATTTAGCTATACCCGTAAAACCATAGATAGGAAAAGCAATGAGATTGTTTTCTATCAGGATGGCGAACAGTTATTGCCTTATAAGTTATCTTCCGGTGAAAAGCAAATGTTGATTATATTGCTTACTGCCTTGGTGCAGGACAATCAGCATTATGTCCTTTTTATGGATGAACCGGAAGCTTCGCTTCATATTGAATGGCAGCAAAAGCTTATCAGCATGATAAAAGAACTAAATCCTAATGTACAGTTGATACTTACCACGCATTCCCCCGCTGTAATTATGGAAGGTTGGCTGGATGCTGTGACTGAGGTAAGTGATATTGCCGTCTCGGTTAAAGAATAAATTTCTTAATGAGGCTGTTTTCCTGTCTCTGTACCTAATCTATTTTAATGTAGAACTTAATAGATCGTATATTGATCTGTAAATTGTAAATATGGCAACTTCCTTACGGCATAATCTTACGTCTTCCTACTTTGACGCAGCGAACAAACTCTATCCAAAGAAAGTCCGAAAACGCATTGTGGCTTATGTGGAAAGCTTCGATGATATTGCTTTTTGGCGTACGCTACTGTCTGAATTTGAAAATGATGAGTTTTATTTTCAGGTGATGCTTCCTTCGTCTACTTCGCTGAGTAAGGGAAAGAAAATGGTGTTGATGAATACGCTTGATACTGATGCGTTAGGCAAAAGTATGATTGCTTGTGTAGATAGCGATTACGATTTATTGTTACAGGGTGCTACGAATGTTTCCCGCAAAATAAACAGTAATCCGTATATTTTCCAGACATACGGTTATGCTATTGAAAGCTTTTTATGTTATGCGGAAAGTTTGCATGAAGTCTGTGTTCAAGCAACCTTGAATGATCGTAAGCTGATGGATTTCCCTGCTTTTATGAAGGAATATTCACAAATAGCTTATCCGCTTTTCCTTTGGAATATTTGGTTTTATCGCCAAAGAGATACAAATACATTTCCAATGTATGACTTTAATACCTGTGTACGAGTACAAGACGTTAGTACCCGTTATCCGGAGCGAGCCTTGAGCGAAATGCAGCAAAACGTATCTATAAAATTAGCCGAATTGGAGAAACGTTTTCCCAATGATGTCAGTAAAGTGAAGGATATGGCGGATGAATTGAGTAAATTAGGCTTGACACCCGATAGCACTTATCTTTATATTCAGGGACATCATATCATGGATAATGTTGTGATGAAACTACTCATTCCGGTGTGTACGGCTCTGCGTCGTGAGAGAGAAGTTGAAATCAAAAAACTGGCGGAGCATGATGAACAGTTCCATAATGAGTTGACCAGCTATGAGCATAGTCAGACTAATGTGGAATTAATGCTAAAGAAGAATACCGGCTATAAGGGCCTTTATCTCTATGAATGGCTGAAAGAAGATATTGCTGAGTTTATGAATAAAGTGAAAGGGAAGATCTCTTGATGAAGCTGATGACAGCATTGTGAAAAGGCACATAGGATTTTGCTCAGCTTCTTGCGAAAACGTGATGGAAATAGTGAAAGAAGAAATTACAAACAATATATAATAGAGGAACGAAAGGTATGAATGTTGTAGAGCAAGTTAATGCGGGATTGGTTTCACTAGGTTTCGGGCAGTCGATGGCCGATCAGTTGGACCAGTTCGTTGCTTTTGCAGGAGTGCTTGTGATTGCATTTCTGGCAGATGCAATTTGCCGTAAAGTATTGCTTCGAATTGTATCCCATCTCATTAAGCAAACTAAAGCGACATGGGATGATATCATTTTCGATCGTAAAGTGATGGTGCATCTTAGTCGCATGGTGGCTCCTGTTATTATCTATATACTTATTCCCGTCGCTTTTTCACAGACCGATACACCTACCCTCGACTTTATTTTGAGGATGTGTATCGTCTATATCATCATAGCTTTTATCAGTTTTGTCAGTGCTTTCCTATCGGCTGTTTATGTGGTGTATAGCGAAAAGGAACAATTTCGTGATCGTCCGTTGAAAGGCCTTTTGCAAACGGCACAAGTCGTTTTGTTTTTTATTGGCGGAATTATAGTCGTAAGTGTCTTGGTCAATAGATCCCCAATGTTTCTGCTTACGGGACTGGGAGCATCCGCTGCTATTTTGATGCTAGTGTTCAAAGATAGCATTATGGGTTTTGTTTCCGGGATACAGCTATCTGCAAATGAGATGTTGAAGGTTGGGGACTGGATCTCCATGCCGAAGTACAATGCTGATGGCACGGTGATTGAAGTTACACTGAATACGGTTAAAGTACGCAACTGGGATAATACCATTATTACTATTCCTCCTTACGCATTGGTCAGTGATTCTTTTCAGAATTGGCGCGGAATGCAGGAGAGTGGGGGACGGCGTGTAAAGCGGTCGGTTAATATCGATATGAATAGTGTGAAATTCTGTACGCCGGAGATGTTGGAAAAGTATCGTAAGATCCAGTTATTGAGCGATTACATCAATAACACGGAAGAAGTAGTGAAGAAATATAATGAAGAAAATTCTATTGATAATTCTGTTCTGGTGAATGGTCGTCGACAGACTAACCTAGGTGTGTTCAGGGCCTATCTTACCCAATACCTGAAGAGCCTTCCCGAAGTAAACCACGAACTGACCTGCATGGTTCGCCAACTACAACCTACAGACCATGGCATCCCCGTCGAATTGTACTTCTTTTCCGCCATTAAAGAATGGGTGCCCTATGAAGGTGTGCAGGCGGATGTCTTCGATCATGTACTGGCAATTATCCCCGAATTTGACTTGAGTGTCTTTCAATCTCCGTCAGGGGCTGATTTTGCAAGAGTACTGCATTAAGCTAAGTTTCTCTTTTTTTTATTTGTTGAATAAGGATTATGACATATTGCTCTAGATTATGTCGTAAGAGCTCCTATTACTTTTTTGTCTTTTCTCATAAGGACTATTCTCGGAAACTTGGAATCTTTTTACCTTATTTCATCAGAGAGTGGAAAAAATTCCTTTCGTATAATACTGAATTTCTTTATTAACATGGATGTAATAGAATAGAAATGTTGATCGGTTATATTTATATCCTATAGTAAAAATATATAACATTAATTTTAAAAGAGTCATTATTATGAAAGAAATTAAATTATTGTTTTGTGTATTTGTGCTGTTTACATTATCTGCGTGTCAACAAGATGACTTGGATACAAGCCAAGTCGCTTTAATAAATGCACCTAAAACAAAGGGTTTGTTTGATCAGTATCTTTTGGAAGAACAACAACCTGTCTACAAACTATTAGGCATGCCTGTTTATATTGTAAACAGAGGAAAAGGCAGCTCTAATGGTGCTTATCTGACTGCAAATTCCAATTATACCGTAACTTTGGAAGCGAAGAATTCTAGTAAGAATCAGAAATGGATTATTGATCCTTACGATAAAACAGTGATTTCAGCTGATGGTGGTTCAGACGGTACGGATGCGCTAGTACAATATTCAGTGTATTCATTTGACATGATCAGCTCTAGAAAATATTTAGGGATGGAGAGTACTACAGCTTATGCGCCCTCTCTTATTACTAAAGATTATGCTCCTTATCCTCACAACCCTGAAGGTGTATATAGCTATCACCAGTGGAGATTCTATTGCAAAAAAACTACATATCCCGATGAATGGTTTCCAAATGATTATGTGATGATCAATCAGGGTGATTATAGGCCATCTTGGAAAGGAGATTTAGGAGGAAATGGATCTGTTGTTAACTTTATTGGTAATTATGATAATTATTATAATTATACAGAGTTATGGGAAATTCAGCCTGCTGAAAATTTTAGATTAGATAAATTAACATGGTCCTTGGACGCAGGAGATGTAATTAAAGCGTTGCCCGCATTTATGGACCAAATTGAAGTGAAAAACAATAGTGCTGCCGAAGCAAATATGACAGCAACTTTCAATAGAAAAGCTTCGGAAACTTCAACTTTTACTAACTCTGTTGGCTCACAAGTACAAGTTAATACATCTGCCGAAGTGGGAGTGCCACTTATTGCATCGTCTAAAATAGATATAACTACTACAACAAGTGCCGATTGGCAATGGGGGAGTAGTGAGACGCATGAAGATACCCGTACTTACTCTTTTAATATAAAAGTTCCAGCTTACACTTCAGTCACGGCAAAAATAATGGTTCAATTGAGTCAACTTTCAGCAAACTATACCGCCGATTTTGTAGGTGAAGTTTCAGGGAAGAGTTTACGTCTTTCCGGTAAGTGGGAAGGTGTGCAAGCCGGAAATATTTACTATGAAATTATTGATAATAAGACAAAAAGTCTCATGAAATCATTTAATGGTGTACCTAAATCAACTGTAATTCTCAATAAGTAGTAAAGATATTGCCTCTATTAGCTGTAGTTGTATTTTAAGGGAAGCTTTCTTTAGTAAGATCGCTTCCTTTTTTGATTTTACAAAAATCAATATCTGGACATTTATAGTATTAACGATCTTTTATCATAGTACAAGCGAAAATAAACTTGTATGAACTATTCGACGAGATCACTTATTTTTTAGCCTTTTATAATGGCGGAATATTCATTGGAGAGAGCTTGGCTTAGCTCTCTTTATGGAAAGATAAATATCGAATCGTGATGTGAGTATAGATCACTTCTATAGTGATGGTAGATCAGTCGTATTCTCATCCTATTTCAGTCGTATACTGATTAGTTCCTCTTTCAGAGACTGCACTTAATAGCTTATAGGCTCTATAATTTTCTTTTCGAATAAGATGGTATATACGAAAGGAAGTAGCTGTGCAAAGCGTAGACGTTATAAGATTATCAGCTTGCATCTCATCTTATTTTATTAAAATCATGAAAAAGCCCCACTCTCGGATATAACCGGGAATGAGGCATATAAATCCAAATAAAAGTATGCGGGAACGGCTTAATTAATAAGCTGTATTTTGTGGATCGAAGTTTGTCCAACCATCCATCCAAGTATCGCTTGCACCGCTGAATGCACCTGCATAAGTTACTGTAGTGAAACCTGTCAGGCTTGTGAAGCTTGCACCGTTAAGAAGTGGGCTACCAGCGCCCGGGCAGAAGTTTTGACCTACATTCTTTGGATCGGTCAATTTCAAACCGTCTTCGGTAAGAGTTTGATTGCTGCTGACACCCTTGAAGAATGTAGTGGAGAAAGAAGACTGGGTTGTATCATAAGTAGCAACGGGCTGTCCGTTTACTATACTCCATGAGGCAAGTTGATCATCATATTTTTTGTTGGCATCGCTACCTGTAACACCCATACCTGCAAAGAACAGATTTTGTAATTTGATAACTCCGTTGCTGGCATAGTTACGGCAATTACCTTTTTCATTGTCTATGATCAGCCCAACAGGCCAACCCAAAGCAACAGAGTTGTAGCAGTTCAATTTGCTATCGCGACGAATTTGCATAGCGGATTGGAATTTACCAAGTGCAGGACCATTTTCAGGTCTCATGTTTCCGCTATTGATGTAATCGGTTGTGTTCTGGAAGCCGGCTGCTACATTCTTGCTCGTCATCGGGCCAATCATGGTGATGTTGCTGAATACACAAGTGGTATGGGGGTCAATATTGTCTCCGCTGGCGTTGTTATCCGATTCGAAACCGTTGGACTGTGAAGTATCGGCAATGCGCGGGTCGCGTACGGAAAGGCCAAACTGTACTTTCCCGTTGAAACCATTGTCAGTATCGAAATCGTCATCCCAACCTTTGTAAGCAATGAGGTATTTACAGTTTACCGAACCGCCGAACCATTCGAATGAGTCATCTCCGGAATAAGAGACTTGGATATGATCAACAGTCGTACCGCTACCCACTGATCCGAAAGTAACGCCATTAATTTCTTTATCAGTAGCAAATACACTTCCTGCAAATTCTACGCGTATGTAGCGGAAGACACCGGAATTATCATTCTCGGTTTGGTTTACGCCATGTTTAGTCTTCGGACCACCTTCAATTTGCTGTCCACCTGTATTGTTGTTTTTTCCGTTACCGCAGATAATCAGGCCTCCCCAGTCACATGGACGGCGGCTACCTGCTGGCTGCGCGGAAGTAAATACAATGGGATTGGTGGCTGTTCCTTCAGCATAAACTTTACCTCCTGGTTCTACAATAAGAGCCGCCTTAGTTGTTTTATCGCCCTTAATAATAGTGCCTGCTTCGATGGTGAGTTCGGCACCCGGACGTACATAAACCCAACCTACCAGACTATAAGTCCCTTTTTTGATGGTTTGTTTACCGGTAAAGCAAAAGTCCTGTTTTCCATTGCCTATTTGGGTACCGTTCTTGAATAAAATGCCTGTACTTGTAGGCAGCTTCTGATAGTTTTCATCCCCAGTCGTTGGATAAGTAACTATTGGATCGGTAGTATCCGTAGTACCGTTGTCGTCATTGTTGCTGTCGCTGCAAGCAGTCATTGCAGTAAAAGCCGCAGCCATAAAGAAAAAACTGCTCCATTTCATAACGTTCATTCTCAATCGTTTCATAATTATTCTTTGTTGTTTATAGGGAAACTTCCCCGGTTAGTTTTCTATTTTTAGAATGAGTAGGCCATGGACAAATTAAAATTGCGCCCAGGCTTATAGCTCTTTGTTACTTCCTCATATTTGATTTTTTCTCCTGCACTACTTGTCACATCTCCGAATTGTTTGAAGTTAATACGTTGTGCCAGAAGGTCGCGTACTGCTGCTTTCACCTCAAACTTTCCAAACTTTTTGCTGGCGGAAAGGTCTATGGCATCATGTGGCATTTCATAAGAATTTGGGATGTTGCTGGTTTGATCTCCACTTGTTCCCACTGTACGTCCTACACCGATGATGCGTTTACCAATACGGTTGTATAATGCGGCAATATTCAAATTCCATTTAGGGTGCTGATAGAATATGCCTGTATTGATGAGATAAGGTGACTGACCCTGCATAGCACGACTTTCCTCTTTACTGCCTTTCTCGAATTGCACTTTGCTCTTGATTAGTGCACCGTTGAATGACCAACTAAAGTGTGGTAGACCGATAAAATTCAGATTTTTACGTAGATCTACTTCTATCCCGTAGTTGTTGGCCGCCTTTGCATTTTTGTTAGAATACACAAGGTCGGTGCCGCCAGCTACGGTGTAAGTCCACTCAATGGGAGATTCGAAATGTTTGTAAAATAAAGCTACAGATACTGATTCACCGTTGGAGGGATACCATTCATAACGAAAATCTATGTTGTGAATATAGGCAGGTTTTAGTCCAGGATTTCCTTCTACATCGGAAGCCAAATCGAAGTCATAATAAACGGAAGTGGAAACTTCACGGAATTCGGGACGATTGACCGATTTACCGTAGGCAAGGCGTAATTGCTGCTTTTCGGTCAGTTTGTACGTGGCATTTACCGATGGAAATAAATCGTTGTATTTGTAATACATGCTCTGGTGACTTTCCACGTCATCACGTGTATTTTTCACTAATTCCATTTTAGTGTATTCATAACGGATACCGGCATAGATATCAATTCGTGTACTTATGGGAAGATTGGCGCTGATATACCCTGCTCCCAACCAGTTGTTGCCGGAATAATCATTACTTTTGCGTACTTGCTCGTACATGAATAACTTATTTTCCCCGTAGTTGTCATCTACCATCAGTTGAATGGGTAGGTCAAATTTTCTAAACCCTGAAGGCATGTTGTCTCCCCAATTATAAAAAAACTGGCGGGTATTGTAGGTACGTGTGCGATATTCTCCATAACCTCCGATTTTCAGAGTAGGAGTGAAGTCTCCAAATTGGAAATCACGTTGGTAATTGACATTTGCGGATCCTACATGTTCGTCGAGACGGGTAAATTCACGGCTGATATCGTTAGCAGAAGTTAAAGTGATGGTTCCAGGTTCGTCGATATCGTTCAAAATATAACGGCGACGGTCGGGCAGGAGGCGGTTGGCATAAGAATAGCCTGCACTCCAGTCAAGTTTGCTATCCTCGAAAGTATGTTTACCTGTGAATTGTCCGTTATAAGTGCTACGGCTGGAATAGTAATATTCGTAGGTCTTTTCGTTATTGTTTTGAGCATCGAATCCATAGCGACTGGTGTAACGGTCTTTACCGATTTGATTGAAGATATTTTTGAATTCGTAATGATTACGGCTATTCTTGGGCTGATACATAAAGTTGAGCAACACACCTACACGTACATCATTATTATATTGGTTGTCTGTGCTTTTACGCAAATAAACGGAGTGTCCGTTTACCGCATCGTAAGAACCGAACAGTGAATTCTCCATATCCAGATAAGTCTTATAAGTATTGCTGTAGTTGAGCGAGGCAAGCAGGCCGAACTGGCGTCCGTTTTCGGTCTCCCAACGGTGGGCATAGTTCATGTTGAATTTCAAGTCTCCCACAGGAGTTTTTGTCTTTATAGTCCAATCGTTGTTCAACCCGTTATTCAACAGGTCAATACTACTCGGGTTGCTGGGAAATGTGTTCATAGTACTTTTTATACCTCCGTCGAGTGAACGTAGACCATTATCGAAGCCAAGGAAATCAGTAGAACTGCCTTGGTTATAAAGGAAATCTTTGAAATGGGTTTGATCGTTAATGCTTGTTCCCAAAGAAATGTTGAATGAGTTTTCACTGGGCATGTCCTTTGTATTCACCATGATGAATCCTCCGGTAAAGTCTGCCGGATATTCCGGTGCAGGACTTTTTACGATGACCATGTTGTCCAATTGTGAACTGGGGATGATATCAAACGAGAATGCGCGTGAATCCGGTTCGGAGCTTGGAACGGCACTACCATTAATCCATACATTGTTATAGCGTTGCGATAAGCCGCGCACCATCACAAATTTTTCATCTATGATGCTGACTCCGGGAACACGTTTAATAACTTCCGAAGCATCTTTGTCTTGGGTTCTGGTTATTTGCTGGGCGGATACGCCACTTTGTACGATAAGGCTTTGCCGCTGCTCGCTGATTAAAGCGTTTTCAGTATTCCTTTTTTTCTGTCCTACAACAGACACTTCACCAAGTGTTTGTGTGTCGTTTTCCATTTCGAAATTCAGAGTAAGTTCCGTACCATCCACTTTGACGTTGGCTTGACGGATATTTTTATAACCCACATATCTGATTTCAAGGGTGTAAGTCCCTTGCTTTACGGGGAGATTATAGTTACCGTCAGCGTCTGCAATAGCCCCTAATGTTGTTCCAGCAATTTGAATTGTAGTACCTGTTAAAGGTTCTTTTGTCTGTTTATCAATAACTTTTCCTTTAATAGTTGCTGCCATTCCTGCCGTGGTGAGAAGGAGAGCAAAAATGAAAATAAGGCTTTTCTTAATGTTTTTAGTGATACTCATCTTTTATACTTTTATTTATCCGCTGTAAAGATGGAGTATAGGGATTACAGATGTAATACACATGTCATACATTTGTTTTTCTATAAGATTTCAAATCTGTGACAAATTGTATCTGCAGCTGGTCTGACGTTGTTGGAATCAAAAATGTGAATTCATGCTTTTTCATTTATTTGATTATCTTTGCAAGATGATATTAATCAAGGCTAAATTATGGACGATCATTTTTTAGATTCTGAATATTTTCATCGTCTCTCAATTCTTGAAAAAGCAGGCTGGTGGGAGTTGGACTTGGTTAGGAATGAAATTTTCTTTTCTGAATCTATTTGTGAACTTTTAGGGTTTGCAGATATGTTGAATTTGGCTCAATTTATAGAATTGATTGATGAGGAATACCGGAAAGAAATAAATGTTTTTTTCTTTTCTATGAACTTTTCCGGTATATTTGAGAAAATCTTTCCCATTAAAACGCCTGATGGATATACTTGGGTGCGCCTCTATTACGATTCCAATGTTGCTCAAGCTAAAGATAAACAAAAACTATTCGGTTCTTTAAAAGTTTTGCATGAGGATACTCGGAGTCGCGAACGTGTGTTTCAACGTAATTTATATAAATACATGCCTTTGGGGTATGTACGTCTTTCAGCAATATACGACGGAACCGATTCGGTTCGTGACTTCCGCATTACCGAAGTAAATAAGTTTGCCGCGGATTTGTACGGGAAAGTTGAAAAGGATTTGTTGGGTAGCCGCATGTCTGATGTTTCTAGGGAGGATTTCAGCCTCAAAATGTCGGAAATTCTGCAATGTGCTTTTAATAAGGTTCCTTATAAAGAGTTTGATCTTTATTTTGAAGCTGCTGGCAGAAATAGTCATTGTCTGGCTTATTCACCTGAACCGGATGAACTTGTACTGCTTTACATGGATGTGACGGAAATGAAGCAGACTTCTCTTGAATTGGAGAGAAGCCGTATTTTGCTGCAGAATGTCTTTACTATTATGCCTGTAGGTATTGAGCTTTATGATAAGGATGGAAAACTGGTGGATCTTAATACCCGGGATATGGAACTCTTTGGGATAGAGGATAAGAACAAGATTATTGGAAGTGATTTCTTTGCGAAAACAAATATACCTGAAGATCTTCAGGTGTGGATAAAGCTAAAAGGAAATTTTGTTTTTTCATATGATTATAAGCTTGATCAGCCAGAGAGAACGTCTTCTACTCAGGGAAAGGTTTCTGATATAAGTGTGAAAGTCTTCAAAATATATGATGCCGAAGGAGAATATCAAGGTTTTTTCTTGATTAACATTGATAATACTGCAAAATTACTTTCTGAAACTCGGATAAGTGAGTTCGAACAGCTATTTTCCTTAATCTCGGGGTATGCTAAGGTTGGCTATTCAAAGCTGAATGTCATGACTAGCACTGGCTATGCTATTAGACAGTGGTATAAAAATAATGGTGAGAGTGAAAACACACCTTTAAGTGATATTGTGGGTAAGTATCCTAAAATGCATCCTGAGGATAGGAAGCATGTTTTGGACTTTTATGAAAAGGCTAAACGTCGGGAAGCGAACTATTTCCAAAGAGAAGTTCGTGTATGTAGGTCAGGAACTGAAGAAGGTTGGAATTGGATACGGATGCATATTATCTTGAATGTGTATGAACCGGAGAATAACATAATAGAGTTGATTGGTGTCAATTATGATATTACTGAAATAAAAGAAGCAGAGTTAAAACTGATTGAAGCAAAAGAAAAGGCGGAAGCAGCTAACCTGCTTAAAACAGCTTTCCTTGCTAATATAAGTCATGAGATACGCACTCCATTGAACGCAATTGTTGGTTTTTCCACCTTATTAATCGAATCAAATAATCAGGAAGAAAAACGAGAATTCCAGCAAATAATAGAGGAAAATAATGGTCATCTATTGAAGATTGTCTCTAATTTATTGGATCTTTCTAAAATAGAAGCTGGTAAGTTTGAACTTTATTATACTCAGTTTGATTTTAATTTATTGTGTCAGAATGTGATACAAACGGTGACTCCTCAAATCAACTCTTCAGTTGATTTGCTTTTTGAGCCGGAGTTGCCGGAATGTGATATCGTTTGTGACAATAATCGTTTGCAACAGATTTTGACTAATTTATTAGATAATGCCATAAAATTTACTCCCAAAGGGGCAATACGTCTGGGTTATCATATTCATGATGGCATTTTACGTGTCTATGTCGAAGATTCCGGAATTGGTATTGCATCAGAGAAGAAAAAATATGTATTTGATCGTTTTATTAAGTTGAATACTTATACTCAAGGTGTGGGATTAGGACTTTCCATCTGCAAAAGTATTGTGGAGCAACTGGGTGGCAGTATCGGAGTTGATAGTGAGGTGGGAAAAGGTTCTTGTTTTTGGTTTACTTTACCTTTGGCTGAATCCGTGAGATAGTTTTATCTGAAATCGTTTTATAAAAGTATTGTGATATTTTTCCCGGTTTAAGACCGGTTCTTGTTCTTTGTATCAGCAGGGAAGAGATTTGCTGAATATTCCAAATTAGTTGCTTAAATTTATTCTGTTTTTAAAATATCCCTTGATCTGGAAGAAAAAATAAAAGAGATTGTTTCAAACGAAGCAATCTCTTTTTCTTATTCATTTTATTTTATTTAAAGTCCGAAAGAGAATTTATCAATGTATTGGTAAACAACACTGGCAATACTTAATATAATGATACCTGCTGTACAAACCAATAAGCTTGTACGCGTGTAATTATCACTACGGAAAGCAACAACCGGATCTTCATTTTTATTGATGTACATTGATTTCACAACTTTAAGGTAGTAGTAAAGTGAAATCACGGTATTCACTAAAGCTATAAACACAAGCAAATGGAAGCCACTACGAAATGCCGCGGCAAAGATGAAGAATTTAGAGAAGAATCCTGCAAATGGTGGAATACCGGCTAACGAAAACAAGCTTAATGTCATTAAGAAAGATAGTTTGGGATTTGTGGTATACAAACCATCATATTCCTCAAGTGTGTAACGTTGTGTGCGCAAGCCGATAATATTGATTACGGTGAATGCACCTAAGTTGGCAAATAAGTAAATCAATACGTAATATACCAGTGAAGTCATACCCTGAGGAGTTCCGCTAATTACGCCAAGCATGATATATCCGGCTTGTGAGATACTGGAGAATGCCATCAATCGCATGATATTTTGTTGGCGTAGAGCGAACAAGTTGGCTAGTGTAATAGAGGCTATGATAATCCAATATAATACTTCTTGCCATTGGGCAACCATTGGGGCAAATACTTTAACCAGAATTGCCATAAGCACAAATGCAGCAGAGCCTTTTGAGACAACACTTAAGTAAGCTGTTACCGTACTTGGGGAACCTTCGTATACATCTGCTGTCCAGAGGTGGAAAGGAACAAGAGATAATTTAAAACCCATTCCTGAAAAGAAGAAGACAAAGGCGACAATCTGAAGTGCACTTCCGTTGATGTGGGATGGTATATCTGTGAAATACATTGTTCCTACCGTTCCGTATATAAGTGATAATCCAAATAAAAGCAAGCCACTCGAAAAAAGAGCGGTCAGTATGTATTTGGCGCCTGCTTCCGCCGAATGGTGCCGATATTTGTCGAATGCAACAAGAGCAGCCATGGGGATACTTGCTGTTTCAAGACCGATAAAAAACATGAGGAAATGTCCTGCTGAGATCATAAAATACATTCCCAACAGTGTTGATAATGTCAACACGTAAAATTCACCCTGTTTGATCAGATTGTCCGGTTGACGGAGCCATTCATGAGCCATCAGGAATACAATGATGGTACCTATGCTCAATACCGACTTGATGATACTGTGTATGGGAGTGCTGTAGTACATTCCGCCGAAAGCTTCTGTAGCCGGGCTTGGAATGATATTAATCAAGGTGTGTATCGTGAGTAATACAACCGGTAATAATGTATTGAGGCGTGGCTTGCCATCTTTCTTGTGCCCATCCGGACAGAAAAAGAGGTCGGCAATGAAGAGTATCATGATAACAGCTATCAGCGATAACTCTCCTTTCATAGCGAGAAATTGGGAATAATCCATATTTTTACGATTTGACGATTTACGATTTAATGATTGAAGTTCATATCACTTTCATCTCCGAATCATTGACAATGGTTTTATCTAAAAACTTGTACTAGCGGCAATACGCTGTCGCTGATCATGTTACTCATCCACAATGGGGCAAGTCCCAGACCTGCTACACATACAATAAGTATGATCACTGCCGTACGTTCATCCCAAGTAGCATCCGTCAACTCCAAATGATGTTTGTTGGTACAAGTCCCGTATAGGATTTTGCCTACAAGACGCAGAATATACACAGCAGTAATCACGATACTGGTACATGCTATGATTGTCCATGTGCGGTGGAATACATCGGGATGTTGGAATGCTCCGTTGAATATTGTCATTTCAGCGATAAATCCGCTAAGTCCCGGTAAACCAAGATTGGCCAAACCGGCAATAACGTAGCACACTGAAAGGAAAGGCATGATTTTCATTAATCCGTTAAGCTCACGAATATCACGAGTATGGGTACGACCGTAGATCATACCGATAAGAGCGAAGAATAATGCGGTCATCAATCCGTGAGAAAGCATCTGCAATACAGCTCCGGTACATGCGGTTTGATTCATCATCAGAATGGCGAACAATACAAGTCCGCAGTGGCTTACTGATGAATAAGCGTTGATGTATTTTAAGTCTGTCTGTACACAAGCAGAGAAAGCACCGTAAACTACTGAGATTCCGGTAAGTATAAGGAATATCCATCCAAGTTCTTGAGCAGCTTCGGGCATTAAGTACATTGCAATACGGAAACAACCGTAACCTCCCAATTTCATCAAAACTCCTGCATGGAGCATTGATACTGCTGTCGGTGCGGATGCGTGACCGTCAGGACTCCATGTATGGAATGGGAATAGAGCACCTAAAACGCCAAAACCAAGGAATGTAAGCGGGAACCATATCCGTTGTTGTTCAATGGGGATATTATGTAATTTGGCTATTTCGAGTAGATTCATTGTCGTTCCACCCGAGCCGTAGTAGATACCTAAAATTCCAATCAGCAAGAATGCTGAACCTCCCATCAACATTAATGTAAGTTTCATGGCTGAGTATTCCTTGCGTCCGCTACCCCATACACCAATCAATAAGTACATTGGGATTAGAGCTATTTCATAGAACATGAACATCGTGAACAAATCCGTGGAAATGAAGAAGCCGAACACACCCATGGAAAGCAATGTAAACCAAAGGAAATATTCTTTCGTCAATGGCTGTAATTTCCATGAAGCGAAAGTTCCTGTGAATACAATGACGGCAGATAATAATAACATGGCAACAGAGATACCGTCTACTCCTACGGAATATTGGATATTTAGTGCTGGATACCAAGGTATGTCTGCACGGAAAAGCATTTCGTCTGTTGCTCCGGCATGGCGGGCGTTAAGATATGCCACTGTTAGTGCAACGGCAGCTACGACCAATGCCGATGCGCCTACAACCATCACCGCACGTATTTGCCGTATATTGTGGCTTAACCAAAGCCCCAATAACATCAACATCGGGATGAGGACAAAGATTGATAACAAGTTCATCTTTATAGTTATATTATTTTATGTTTTACATTATAATTATACTTTTTCATCTATCGGAGTGCGCTGACCCTAAACTCTGTTTGGTAAGCCATAATCATCGAGTAACGTACTCTTCTTTATTGATTAAAGTAACAGAATCAATATTAAACTTAAAGCTCCAAGCAGGAATACATAAGCATATTGCTGAATCTGTCCACTTTGTAAACCGCGTATCTCATCACTGGTTGTATTCGAACCCCATGCAAGGAAGTTGAAGAAACCATCCACAACATTGTGATCAAACCATGCAATAGGGCGACTGATGCAACCGAATATGATGCGATGAGTGATGAATTGGTAAATTTCGTCAATATAAAATCGATGGTATGCTGCCGTCCATAATTTGCTGAAGCGCTTTTCCAACGAGTTGGCTAAAGGTTGCTGGCTACCTTTGTACATATAGGTGGCGATAGCAATGGATATAACCGCAATAATAACGCTTGTTGCAGCGACAGCTAAGTCTATATGTATTTCGTATGCATGTCCATTTGATGATATAAACTTACCGAAAGGCATCAAGCCACCAAAGCAGGTTATTGCTGCAAGGAATAAAAGCGGAAAGGTCATGGCTAAAGGACTTTCGTGGGGAGTGTGTTCGGCGTGGAGCTCTTTATTTTCAGTTCCCCAGAAGATTCCATAATATAAACGGAACATATAAAAGGCTGTCATTCCTGCAATAATTGTCATAATCCATCCCATTACAGGGCTGAATTCAAAGCACGCTGCCAGTATCTCGTCTTTAGAGAAGAATCCGGAAAAAGGAGGAATACCCGCAATTGCTAAGCAGGCTATTAGGAACGTAATATGAGTGATAGGCATATATTTTCTTAAACCGCCCATTGCAGACATCTCGTTACTGTGCACTGCATGGATAATGCTACCGGCCCCAAGGAAAAGCAGAGCTTTAAACATGGCGTGAGTAAATAAGTGGAACATTCCGGCCATGTATCCAAGACCTCCTTCATGAGGATCTGCAGACGTGCATACTCCAAGAGCCACCATCATAAAACCGATTTGAGAAATAGTGGAAAAAGCCAGTACACGTTTTATGTCACTTTGTACACATGCTATGGATGCTGCAAAAAATGCTGTGAATGCTCCTACATAGGCAACAAGGTGTAAAGTGTTTGGTGCATAATCTATAAATAACGGGAACATTCTGGCAACGAGGTATACACCGGCAACGACCATCGTTGCTGCGTGGATCAATGCGGAAACGGGAGTCGGACCTTCCATTGCATCGGGTAACCAGATGTGTAATGGGAACATTGCACTTTTACCGGCACCTCCGATAAACATTAACCCTAAAGCCAGTGGCACCATAGCTGCTCCACCGGTAAGAAGTGATACTTCATCCGGATGGAAAGTATAAGTCCCCGTATAATATCCGTAAATGAGAATACCTATAAGGAATCCGAGATCGGCAAAACGAGTAACAATAAAAGCTTTCTTTGAAGCTGCAACTGCCGAGGCTTTAGTGTAATAGAAGCCGATCAGGAGATATGAGCTGACACCCACCAACTCCCAGAAGAGGTACATTTGGAATATATTCGTTGCCACAACCAGTCCCAGCATTGACATGGTAAACAAACTGAGAAAAGCGTAGTAGCGCTGAAAGCCACGTTCACCTTTCATATATCCGAAAGAATAAATGTGCACCATCAGAGAAACAGTGGAAATAACGATTAGCATCATTACTGAAATGGGGTCCAACAGTACGCCTAAATCAATGCTAAGCGTTGATGTGAACGACAACCATTTCATATTATAGGGCATAAGCGTTGCAAATGTCCCGTCTGCCAAGCGTGGTGCGGTGAAGTATTGGAAGGCTGTAAAGTAGCTTAATACTGCCACTGTTCCTAATATCACAGTGCCTATCAATCCAGCCGTACGATGTGTCATCCATTTACCGCCTATTCCTAGTATAAGAAATGATAAAAACGGTAAAAGGAGAATCAAAATAGTCAGTTCCATATTGTCAATTATCTTTTTTTATTCTTATGTTAATCGATACTGCCATACTCTTTAATTTACCATTTCATTTCATCAAGATGCTTCACTTGAATACTGCGAATATTGCGGTAGATATTGATCATAATGGCAATAGCTATAGCTGTTTCCGCTGCTGAAATTGCAATGGAGAATAAAGCAAAGAAGTGTCCTTCCAATCCGTTGGGGAAAAGGAAACGATTAAATACTGCAAAGTTGATATCTGTAGCATTCAGTATCAATTCTATTGAAATAAGCATTGTCAGTGTATTTCGGCGAGTGAAAAACCCGAAAATCCCGGCAAAAAGCATGATAGTTGAAACTATCAGGTAATATTCCATGTGAATCATGAGAATAAAATTTATAGATTAATGAATTTAACGTTTTCTGGCAATCAGCAGCCCACCTACGATGCATGCCAATAATAAGATACTGACAGCTTCAAAGGGTAAAAGGTATCCGTACTTATCACTACTCATCATCATATTTCCGATAGTCTTGATATTAACTTCCACCGGGGATGTTTCCGATACTGCCGGTATGAATTTATGTCTAAGCATCACAAACAAAAATATAACTGCTCCTGCAATAACTGCTCCGAGGGCTGCTATTAGCTTGCTACGCTTGAATTTCTCTGCACGGTCATTTTCACCACTGGTGAGCAGAATGGAGAATACATAAAGGACTACGATACCCCCTGCGTAAACCATGATTTGAACAGATCCCAGAAATGTATATCCTAAATAGAAATAAATTCCTGCCGTACCAAATAAGGTGAACAGTAAATAAGTTGCCGAACGGACGATACTGCGGGTAGTCACGGTAAAAATGGAGAATACAACGGTGAATGCCGCAAGAAAAAAGAATACTATAGTTTCAAAGGTTATTTCCATGATTTTACTTATTTTTCTTTAACCATTAATTTACTGCCGGGATGATTCAGCGTTAATATCAATTTGGAGCGATCGAACACGGCATGTTCAAACTCTTGATCGAAGGTTATCGCATCATGAGGGCAGGCATTCACACAAAGTTGACAGAAAATACATGAGCCCAGATTATATTCGTATTTACTCAATATTTTCTTCTTCTTGCCATCTTCAGTTTCTATTGTCTCTGTTGTGATGTGAATGGTGTCATTGGGGCAAGCCATTTGGCAAAGTCCGCAAGCCACACATTTATGTTCGTTCTGTTCATTATGCGGCATTATTAATTCACCGCGAAAACGATCGAACATCTTCAATGTTGCCCGGTTTTCGGGATATTGTTCGGTTACTTTTTTACGGAAGAAAACTGTGATTGTGGTTTTCATTCCTATAAGTAAAGTTTTGATGCCGTTTAGCAAACCACTTAAATAACTATATTTTTTATTTTGATCCATATCTTAATCTTTTTTATTTGCTTCTCACGTGGATTTGATAGGAATGATTGTTAGAAATGTAATTTGAAAGCTACAATCAAGGCCATTAATATGAGGTTGATCATTGAGATTGGCACCAAGTATTTCCACTCCAAGCTTAGTATTTGGTCTATACGTAAACGAGGGAATGTCCATTTGATCCACATCAGCAAAAATACGACAAAGAAAGCTTTGCCAAAGAACCATACAAATCCGGGGATATAATCCATTATGGCATTAAAACCGTCCAACCCTACAATGTGGAAAGGCATCCAGCCACCGAGGAAAATCGTTGCGGCTATACCCGCCACAATGAACATATTCAGGTATTCAGCCAGATAGAAGAAACCGAAGTGCATACCGGAATATTCGGTGTGATAACCTGCGGTCAATTCACTTTCTGCTTCGGGTAAGTCGAATGGACCACGATTGGTTTCGGCATTTCCTGCGATTAAGTAAACAATGAATGCAATAATTGCAGGAATATGCCCTTTGAAAATAAACCATCCATCAGCTTGCTGTGCTACTATCTCGGAGAATTGCATCGTACCGGTCAATACAATCATGGTCAATATGCTTAATCCGATAGATAGTTCATAACTGATGATTTGGGCCCCACTTCGCATTGCACCGATTAGTGAAAACTTATTGTTCGAACTCCAACCAGCAAGTAATATACCTACTACCCCAATACTGGAGGCAGCCAACATAAAGAAAATCCCCACATTAAAATCCAGAATTTCCATTCCTTTATTTATAGGCAGGCAGGCAAAAGTAAGAAAGGAGGCTATAAGTACCATGAACGGAGCCAGATTGTAAAGGAAGCGATCGACATTCTTCATCTCGATAATTTCCTTGGTCAACATTTTCAATACGTCTCCGATTACTTGTAAGACTCCCCATTTACCGACACGATTCGGACCTAAACGGCATTGGAAGAAAGCGCATATCTTACGTTCCATGTAAATAAGGATAATGGCGAGCACTGCATACATAAGAATAATGCACACGCCTATTACCAAGCACTCGATGAATATTGCCAGTCCCTCCGGCATGAGGGATGTCAAAGTCTGGTGTATCCAGTTGGTTACTATACTAAAGTCAAACACGTTATTTAGTTATTTAGTTGTTAGTGATTGGTGATTAGTGAAAACAATGGAGATCGTTAATCATTAATCACTAGTCGTTAATCATTGATCGTTAGTCGCTAATTGTTTATCATTATCTGTCAATGTCAGGAACGACATAGTCTAAAGTTCCTCCGATGGCGATAAGATCGGCAATCTTCGCTCCACGGCAGATCGTGTCTACTACACTGACTAATGGAACTCCGGTAGCACGGAAATGAACGCGATAAGGAGTTTTATCTCCATGACTTTCGAGGAATACGCCGAATTCTCCACGACTTCCTTCGACTGCAGCATAGTAACTTCCTTCCGGAACACGGATGATTGGCTTCATCTTTTCCTGATAATATCCTTCCGGTATATTGTCAATCAGTTGCTCAATAATATGTAAGCTTTCCATAATTTCATCCATACGTACCAGATAACGTGCCCATGAATCTCCTTCGGTGCGGACTATTTCTTTGAAGTCCACTTTATCGTAGACTCCGTATGGTATTCTTTTTCGAACGTCGCATGCCCATCCCGATGCACGGCCTGTACCTCCGGTTGCTCCGAAGCTGATAGCATCCTCGCGGCTCAGTACTCCCACACCTTTCAGACGGTTTTGAGTAATAATATTGCCTGTAAACAAGTCATGATATTCGTGAATGATATTGCGTAAATATGGAATAAATTCTTTTACCCGTTTTACAAAGTTAGGATGTAAGTCAGCTTGTACTCCACCTATTGTATTATAGTTCATAATCAATCTCCCGCCACAGGTCTCTTCAAAGATGTCGAGTATCTTTTCACGATCACGGAATCCATAAAAGAAAGCAGTCAAGGCACCCAAGTCCATTGCAAGACAGGAGTAAAATAACAAGTGGGAATCAATACGTTGAAGTTCATCCATAATCGTCCGGATGTACTTCACGCGGTCACTAACCTCAACGCCCATTGCTTTTTCAATACACATACACAATGCATGTCGGTTTTGATGTGCACCCAAATAATCCAACCGGTCTGTAAGAGCGAGAGACTGAGGGTAAGTAAGACTTTCGCACATCTTTTCTATACCACGATGGATATAACCGCAATTTGCATCGATTTTCTTGATAATTTCCCCTTCCAGTGAAACACGGAACCGCATTACACCATGTGTTGCCGGATGCTGAGGCCCAATGTTTACTACATATTCTTCATCACCGAAAAGCTTAAGCTCTTTATTCTTTAAAGTTCCGTCTGGTTTTAGCTCTAGTTCGGTTGTAGTATCAATAGTTTCTTCATTGTCCATGCGTAAAGGGTTATCCTTTTCGGGATCGTTGTCTTTACGTAAAGGGTAACCTACCCAATCGTTACGCAGGTAAAGGCGACGCATATCGGGATGCCCGATAAATACAATGCCGAAATAATCATAAACTTCACGTTCGTTGAAGTCTGCCGCTTTCCATATATTGCAAACAGACGGAATCTCCGGACGTTCACGGTTGGTGGTTGCAGTACGGATTACGATTTTTTCACCTGTAGCTGTTGATTCCAGATGATATACCACGCCAAGTCCACGAATCGTTCCCGGTTCGTCTTTTTCATCGGGAGCGCCCCAGTCCATGCCGGTTAGACATTCCAAAAAGTCCATTTGCCGATCATTCCGCAAGCGGAGCATTTCATCGTGTAAAATCGCAGGTTCTATAAATTGTATATTTTCCATATTCTGAATGTTTCACCCGTCACTGAGTGCATACAAAGTATTGTTATTTATTCGGATAATATTGGGTCAGTTTGTGTTATTCTGCTGCATCATCTTCCGGCCTTTTCTCCTTCCGGTTCACGCCACCAAAGAATTTCTCCACTTTTACCTTGCGTTGTAATTGCATCATTCCATAGTAAAATGCCTCCGGACGTGGAGGGCAACCGGGAATGTATACATCTACCGGCAGAATCGTATCAACTCCATTGACTACGTGGTATGATTTGGTAAAAGGACCACCACTAACTGCACATCCGCCCACCGCTACAACATATTTAGGGTCGGGCATCTGATCGTATAGACGTTTCAATACCGGAGCCATTTTGTTTGTAATCGTACCGCATACCATAATCATATCTGCCTGACGCGGACTGGCACGGGCTACTTCGAATCCGAAACGTGCCATGTCATAACGGGCTGCGCCCAATGCCATGAATTCGATGCCGCAACAGCTTGTTGCGAATGTAAGCGGCCACAGCGAATTGCTGCGTCCCCAATTGACAAAATCGTCCAGAATGCCAAGCGCCACATTGACGCCGCCTGCATTAAGTTCCTGAACGAGTTTTTCAAGGGTTTCATTGTCCTTGAACTCTCCATAAGGGATAGACTTTATTTTTGGTTCTTTTTTTATTTCCATTCCAATGCTCCTTTCCGCCAAGCGTAGGCTAGTCCTAAAACTAAGATGAATAAGAAAAATAAGATGCTGATAAGTCCCGATACGCCCAAATCACGCGTGATGACTGCCCAGGGAAACAGGAATACCGTTTCCACGTCAAACATCAGGAACAAGATGGCAAACAGGTAATAACCCACTCTGAATTGCATCCACGATTTACCACGGGTAGGGACTCCACATTCATAGGTTTCCATTTTCTGTGGGTTGTACGAACGCGGTGAGATCGCTTTTGATAAAGCGACAACAATACCCACGAAAGCGATTGCCGTCAACAGGACGGTCACTAGCAAAATAAAGTTCATAAATCTAATTATCTTTTAGATGTATATTAAACTAATATGCAGGATAAAAACTTTACAGAATGTCATCCGGCATAACTATCAGCAAGTTTATGACTCTTGCTAATTTGATTTTGATTTATTAATGATATCTTCTCTCTGTCCAAGCACAATTTATTACTGCAATAATAGGATAGAGAAAGGAATAATACCCCGAATTTGGAGTAGGAATAAGAAAACTGTTTGTCCGTTGATAATATGTATGAAGCCGACTCATTCATACTACGGTTTTTAGGTTGTAGCATGGTAAATAAGGCTAACATACAATGTTCAATGTACTGTCTCATACGACCATTTTTCTCTTTCGGTGGGCAAATATATAATTTATCTTCCTTACTTTTGGCATATCGAGTTGACAAAAATACAATTTTAGCACTTTTTATCCTAAATCAAATTCGTTTCCAGAATTCCGGAGTGAAAAGCAGAAGAACGGTGAAGAGCTCCAGACGACCTAACAGCATTAAGAAAGATAGCAACCATTTTGCGGCATCAGGAAGGGCATTCCATGAGTAAGCCGGACCGAAGTCGCTTAGTCCGGGACCGATATTTCCTAAGCTGGATATTGCACATCCTATGGATTCTTCAAAGCCTATACCCATGCTTACCAAAATTAGCGTGGCAATAATAATGATGGCAATATACAGAAAGCAAAAGGCGAGCACTGTCGACTGTATCGGTGAAGATATCACCTGTTTGTTTATCCGTACCGGCAAAACGGCGTTCGGATGTAAAATGCGTTTGAATTGGTTACGTGAGATTTTTGCGAGTATAATCAGTCGGATACATTTGATACCTCCACTTGTACTTCCTGCCGAACCTCCTATAAGCATCAATATGGTTAATATACCTCCTGTAACCGGTAGCCATGACGTATAATCATCTGTTGCAAATCCGGTTGAAGTAAGCAGAGAGATTACTTGGAAAAGTGATTTGCGGAATGATTCTTCCAAATTATCCGGATTGTTGTAATACAGTACAATTGCGATAATTAATGTGCAAATAAGAATTAATAATGTATAAAAGCGCAATTCTGCATCATGGAAGAATTTACTGAACTTCCGGTTGACAAACAGTAGCAATAAGGTGAAGTTAATGCCGGAGATGAACATAAAGATGCAAATAACATATTCTATATAAGGAGAGTGATAATATGCAATGCTTGCCTGTTTTGTAGAGAAACCTCCCGTACCGCTTGTGGCAAAGGCATGGCAAATACTGTCGAACCAGTTCATACCCCCCAACATTAATAAGACGAAAAGCAGACCCGTGATTCCGGTGTAAAGGCCCCAAATCCATTTAGCGGTAACACTTATGCGGGGATGTACTTTGTCGTGCGTTGGTCCGTTAGCTTCAGCGGCAAAAACCAACAGTCCGCTGATTCCAAAAACAGGAAGGATTGCAATGGTGAACATGATTATTCCCAAACCACCTATCCATAAGGTCATGCAACGCCAAAACAGTAATCCGTGGGGAAGAGTCTCTATGCTGTCGAGGATGGTTGCTCCGGTGCTGCTAAAGCCCGACATTGATTCAAAAAAAGCATTCGTGATATTCGGTATGTATCCGCTTAAGTAAAACGGGAGCATGCCGAAAAGTGAAAATGCAATCCATGCAAAAGTGACCAGCACATATCCATCCCGTCTGTTTAACTGACGACCTCCTCCTTTACCGAGAAATAATAATATGATACCTGTTACCGCAGTGATACCGGCTGAAAGCAGGAACGCCATAAGGTCGTCTTCGCCAAAATGGAAGGATACAAGTGAGCAGAGTAATAGCATTACAGTCTCAAGTTGTAACAATATGCCTATGATCCGGACAATGGTTTTGATATTAATCATTTCAATTGCTAATTGAAATATCTTTCAATCTTTTTGATCATCATACTTAAGCAGAAAACGACTACATGATCTCCCGCCAGAATTTGGGTGTTCCCTGTAACGACAACCCCTTCTCCGTTTCGTACCAGACCTCCTATGGTGGTTCCTTTTGGGAGCCCGAGATCTTTCACAAGGTGTCTGGTGATGAGTGATTTTTCTTTAACGGTAAATTCCGCTACGTCGGCGTTGGCAAAGGTCAGGCATTTCACATTGCTCACATCGGCATCCAACATCATTTGATAAATATGGCTCGCGGTAATCATTTTTTTATTGATTACCGTACCGATATCGAGACTTTCGGCCATTCCGATATAATCTATGTTTTCAACTTCAGCTACTGTTTTTCTTACCCCCATACGTTTGGCTGCGAGGCAGGCCAGAATGTTGGTTTCCGAATTTCCGGTAAGAGCGACAAATGCTTCCGTCCTTTTCAATCCTTCCTGTATCAATAGATCCGAATCGCGTCCGTCGCCGTTGATAATCATTGTTTTGTCATCCAAAAGTTCGATGAGTCGGCTGCAGCGGTTGAGGTCTTGCTCCACCACTTTAATTTGCATATAGTCAGGAGCATATTGGGCTGTACGAACGGCAATACGACTGCCACCCATTATCATAACGTTGCGCACATCGGCATAGTCCTCCTTACCAACAATTTTTTGGATGTATGGAATATATTCGCGCGTAGTGGTGAAATATACCATGTCGTATAATTTGAGTATATCATTGCCCCTTGGAATGAGCGTTTCATTTCCCCGTTTGATGGCGACAACATGATATGGCTTATCGGAGCTGCTGATCTGATACAGGGGTATATTCAGGATTTCAGCTTTCTCGCGCATCTTGACCCCTATTAATATGAGTGAACCGTTGCAAAACTCCCACCACTGGCGCACCCAACTCATCCGTATTGATGATACGATTTCTTTAGCCGCAAGCATTTCGGGATAAATCAGGGAGTCTACTCCAAGCTTCTGAAAAAAGTCTTTGTTTTTAGGTTCCAAATATTCGTAATTGTCAATACGGGCTACTGTCTTACGCACTCCAAGATTGTTGGCCAGCATGCAAGCCGTCATGTTGCGACTTTCATCCGGAGTAACTGCAATAAACAAATCGGCTTCTCCTGTACCTACTTCCTTTAAGCCTTTAATAGAAGTAGGAGAGGCCACTACGGTCATCAAATCAAAATTGGTACTTAGCGTACTCAATTTATCCTCGTTTTCGTCCATCAGGATGATGTCTTGCTTTTCACGGGACAACAATTTAGCCAGATGCGTACCGACCGCCCCAGCTCCGGCAATGATAATTTTCACTTTATAATTGCTTTAAAAATACCATCTTCATCCATTTCACATAAGTGATACAGTTCCGGTATGCTGCCATGTTCTATAAACAGATCGGGTACACCAATGCGTGTTATTTGCGGTGTATAGCCGTGATCCGCCATGAACTCCAGCACTGCACTTCCCATGCCTCCTTTTATCACACCGTCTTCTACGGTGATAATATGCGAGAATGTTTTGCCGATTTCGTTTAGTATATCTTCGTCTATCGGTTTTAGAAACCGCAAATCGTAATGGGCAATCGACATGTTTTTCTCCGCTTCGGCACGTTCAATGGCTTTGGAAACAATATTTCCTATCGGTCCCAAGGACACAATAGCCATATCTTTTCCGTCTTTCAGTTTTCTTCCTTTACCTACAGGAATTTCTTCCAAGGGGCATATCCATTCTTTCAATTGTCCTCTTCCGCGCGGATATCTTATGACAAACGGCCCTTTGTCCGGTAGCTGTGCGGTATACATTAAGCGGCGCAACTCATGTTCGTCCATAGGAGATGAGATTGTCAGGTTGGGTATCGGTCGGAGATAAGCCAAGTCGAATACACCGTGATGTGTCGGACCATCCTCGCCCACCAATCCTGCCCGGTCAAGGCATAGCACAACAGGAAGGCGTAGGATTGCTATGTCGTGGATGACATTGTCATAAGCGCGTTGCAAAAATGAAGAATAGATATTGCAGAAAGGTTGCATTCCTTCTTTAGCCATTCCGCCGGAAAAAGTAGCGGCATGTCCTTCCGCTATGCCCACATCAAAGGCCCTGTCCGGCATCTCTTTCATTAAGATGTTCATGGAACAGCCTGTAGGCATAGCTGGAGTTACGCCGACTATACGCGGGTTCTTTTTAGCCAGTTCCACTAGCGTTTTCCCAAACACATCCTGATAAAGTGGTGGCTGGTCGTGCGTATCCGGCGTGTAGCGTTCTCCTGTGTAAGGATCGAACTTTCCCGGTGCATGCCAAACCGCTGCATTTTTTTCTGCGGGTTCAAAACCTTTGCCTTTGATGGTATGCAGATGAAGGATCTTAGGTCCTTTCATGTCTTTTATACCTTTCAAAATGCGAGCCAGGTTTTTTACGTCATGCCCGTTTATTGGTCCGAAATAGCGGATATTCATACCCTCAAAGATGTTTTGTTGTTGAGCGGCAATTGATTTCAAGCTATTGGCAAACCGGATTAAGGCTTTTCGACGTTCATCATTTAAGATGCCCATCTTGAAAAGCACTCGGGAAGCTTTAAAACGGAGTATGTTGTATCGATTGGACGTGGTAAGGTTGAGCAGGTACTGCTGCATTCCTCCCACACTACGGTCTATCGACATATCATTATCATTCAGAATAATGAGCAGGTCGTTTGGGGTGGACGAAGCATTGTTTAGTCCTTCAAAAGCTAAACCTCCACTCATGGAGCCATCACCGATAACAGCTATGACATGACGGTCGGTTTCTCCTTTCTGTGTGGCGGCAACAGCCATACCCAGAGCTACGGAGATGGAATTTGAAGCATGACCGCAAGTGAAAGTGTCATACTCGCTTTCTTCGGGAGAAGGGAAGGGACGGACACCTTTAAATTTACGGTTGGTAGAGAATGCTTCACGTCTACCTGTCAATATCTTATGACCATAAGCCTGATGTCCGACATCCCACACAATCCTGTCGTACGGAGTGTTGAATACATAATGCAACGCAACAGTCAGTTCCACTGTGCCCAAGCTGGCGGCAAAATGCCCGGGGTTGCAAGAAAGCTCTTTTATAATGTCTTGCCTTAATTCGTTGCATACTTCCGGAAGCTGTTCTACACTCAAGTGGCGCAGATCTTCGGGGTAGGAAATGGAATTTAGCAAGCTATATGTACTTAATTCTTTATTCATTCCTGTAATAGAGATTACAAACTGCAAAAATAGCAAAAGAAAAGAGATGTTTGTGTTATTTTATGTGTTTTTTGACAGGTTTGGGCGGATTCTCAATCCATTTCACTTTGTCTCTCTCCTAGAGTTTTTTTGCGTATTTTAATTGCACCCACTATTTTATACCCATTTTAGCTGGTTGTTTTTACTAAATAACTCTTTGTTATTAGTCTATATTTATAACTGTATGATCTTACATATAAACTTGTGTCAGACATACTTGCTATCCCGTATAATGCCGCTTTCTTTTAGTATTATACCCATTCCGTTTTTTATCAATAGCGCATCTATACTATTTACTCACATCTGTGACTCACCTGCTCCACAACTGTGACTCATCTTACCTACAACTGTTGGTAAGATGAATCACAGTTGTAGGTAAGCGATATATAAGGATTTAAGTGTGAATAAAACAATAAGATAAAAGGGTAAAAGCAGAGTGCTTTTAGAGATAAAGTAGCCCTAAACGAGCCCTAAAGTAGTCGTAAAAAGTGCTGAATATTGACCTAAATAACTGTTTTTATCCGTTTACTTTCTTATAATCGGCAAGAAAAGTAGCTAATCCGCTATCCGTAAGTGGGTGTTTTAATAGTCCTTTGATGGCGGAAAGCGGGCAAGTCGCCACGTCCGCACCGACTTCTATACATTGAATGATATGTTGCGTGCTACGAATTGAAGCCGCCAATACCTGTGTTTTCATGCCGTATGTGGCATACATGTCTACTATTTTTCGAACCAGCTCTATTCCGTCACTGGAAATGTCGTCAAGACGTCCTACAAATGGAGAAACGTATGTCGCACCGGCTTTTGCAGCCAATAAGGCCTGACCGACTGAGAACACCAGTGTACAGTTTGTACGAATCCCTTTCTTAGCAAAGTACCTGATCGCTTTGATACCATTCTCAATGCAGGGAACTTTCACCACAATGTTTTTATGTAGAGCGGCGAGTTCTTCCCCCTCGCGAATCATGCCTTCATAGTCCGTTGCAATAACTTCGGCACTGACATCTCCATCTACTATGCTGCAGATCTTTAAATAGTGCTTTTGCTGATTTTCTGCCCCTTTAATACCTTCTTTTGCCATTAATGAAGGATTTGTAGTTACTCCGTCCAATACGCCCAAATCGTTCGCTTCACGAATTTGGTCCAGGTTGGCTGTGTCAATAAAGAATTTCATGATATATTATTTTTGAGGTGATTATCTTTTCATTGCGGACATTGACATTTATAGTAACAATTGAAGTTATATAATGTTTCCCATTTATTTTTATCATTTTATATATACTTAAATAAAGGAAAATATGCCAAATGAAAGGACGTGCTTCTATTCTAGCAAATTTCTTGGATATTTATAGTCATCAATAACCGCTTTGTGAACTTATTTCTTTGTATAAACGTTCAATTTATGAGTTTAAGATGATTCGCTTATTGAATATTTATGAGAACTATTTTAGTAGGATTTATATTGCTTTTTGGTATCAGTGCTTTTGTCCAGCAGAAGCATTCATTAAAAGGAATGGTTATAGATAAAGGAGACCGGGCCCCAATCTCTTATGCCAATGTAGTAATAAAGTGTACTACCAAACTAGGATTAATAAAATTTAATTATGAAAATATTATTAACGGGTGCTACCGGTTACATAGCTCAACGTCTCCTTTCTGTACTTGTCGATCAAGGGCATACCATAGTTTGTTGTGTAAGGGATACTAAAAGATTTCATATTGCAGCCGAACGGCAAGAGCAGGTAAGAGCTATCCAGGTTGACTTTCTGAAGCCTGATACCTTATCACTTATACCCGATGACATTGATGCGGCTTATTACCTGATCCATTCCATGGCTTCCCCTTCGGGCGATTTTTTATCTATGGAAAAGCAGTCGGCTCATAACTTTGTCTGCGCCTTGGAAAAAACGAAAGCCCAACATATTATCTACTTAAGTGGCATAGTGAATGACGAGCATTTATCAAAACATTTGCAATCGAGAAAAAACGTAGAAGATATTTTATTTGCAAGTAAGATACCGTTGACTACATTGAGAGCGGGCATTATTATAGGTTCGGGGAGTGCATCTTTCGAAATAATGCGTGATCTAGTCGAAAAACTGCCTGTAATGATTGCTCCCCGTTGGCTCAATACCAAGTGCCAGCCGATAGCAATACGCAATGTCATTCAAATACTATCGCGCGTTCCTTTACTCAAAGAAACTTACCGTCAGAGTTTCGATATCGGAGGCCCCGATATACTTACATTCAAAGAAATGCTATTGCAGTTTGCCCAAGTCAGAGGACTTAGACGATCTGTCTTCGTTGTCCCTGTCATGACACCCAAACTTTCATCTTATTGGCTTTATTTTGTTACTTCCACTAATTTTTCACTGGCTCAGAATCTGGTAAAAAGTATGAAAGTGGAAGTCATCTGTAAACCAAATAAGTTAAATGAATTATTAGGCATACAACCCATTACTTATAAAGAAGCCATTGAGATGGCTTTTGATAAAATAGATCAAAACAGGGTTTTATCGAGTTGGACTGATGCACTATCAAGCCGCACGTTGAATGATGGGATAGATGCCCATATAACCGTACCGACCATGGGGTGTCTGAAAAATATGCAAATCGTGCAATTAGAAAATCCTGAACTTGCTCTGCAAAACATTTGGAAGATAGGAGGGAAACATGGTTGGTATTATGCCGACTGGCTTTGGAATTTGCGTGGCTTTGCCGATAAACTGGTGGGAGGTATCGGCATACGCCGCGGGCGTAAAGATGATACTGGAATAAATGCGGGTGAGTCTCTTGATTTCTGGAGAGTCTTATTGGCAAGCAAGAAACAAAAGCGATTATTGCTCTATGCTGAAATGAAACTGCCCGGAGAAGCATGGCTCGAATTTAAAGTCAATTCGAATAATGAACTCGTGCAAACAGCAACTTTTCGTCCATTAGGGCTGTGGGGAAGACTATATTGGTATATGCTGTTTCCTTTTCACGCTTTTATATTTAGAGGAATGGCTAATAATATTGCTAAAAATAAATGAGATTTCTATTCCAATCTACCAGCCGCCTGTTACTTGGGAAAAATGGACTATGAGGTAACCTTATTTGAGAAAATTACCAACGATGTCGGAGGATTTTAGTAAAGTATCAGCATTGACATTGTTGCTTTTATTGACCCGCAACCATAGAGAGCGAAGAGTTCATAACCCGCTTTGATTCAAACCTCGTTGCCATTTTGCCATATCTTATAAATATCTTAATCTTTCAATGCTTTTTGATATACTTCCAATGCTCGGTTTCTAGCAAAGTCGTGGTCGACTATAGGCTTGGGGTACTCGTTGGTGTTGATTTCGGGAATCCATTTCTGTATATATTTTCGGCCTTTATCAAATTTCAATGCTTGCAGTTTAGGATTGAAAATTCTGAAATAAGGAGCTGCGTCGCATCCGCTCCCGGCAGCCCATTGCCACCCTCCATTGTTTGCCGAGAAATCAAAGTCGAGTAATTTATTCGCAAAGTAGCGCTCTCCCCATCGCCAATCAATTAATAGATGTTTTGCTAAAAACGATGCGGTAATCATTCTTGCCCTGTTGTGCATAAATCCGGTAGCATTGAGTTGGCGCATTCCGGCATCTACAAATGGATATCCGGTTTTGCCCTCACACCATGCCTTGAAATCATCTTCATTGTTCCGCCAAGCTATATCATCATATTTTCTTTTGAACGAATACCCTTCGCCAATGTGAGGAAAATGCCATGTGATGGCAAAATAGAATTCACGCCAGATCAGCTCGTTCAGAAATGTATCGCTAAGCTGATATACTCTGGAAATCAGTTTTCTGATACTGATCGTGCCAAAGCGAAGGTGCATGCCCAAACGAGATGTCGCTTCCAGAGCAGGATAGTCACGATAAATGTGGTAATTCTGAATAAGCAGCTCACCGATTTCACTACTAGGGAAAGTTATACGACTACTTTCATACCCCAATTCAGATAATAAGGGACAGTCGGGATATTCAAAGTGTACAAAATTATTAAAGTATACTTCGCAATCATATGGTATGATATGCTCGGGTTTGAAGCAACTTTTCCATTTTTTACTATAGGGAGTAAATACGGTATATGGTGTACCATCGTCTTTTAAAATATCGTCCTTGCTAAATATTACCTGATCCTTATAGGTATGAAATTGAATCTCTTTTGCATTCAATAGTCTTTCTATTTCAGCATCTCTTTTACGTGCCGAAAGTTCATAATCTTCATTCGCATACACAGCTTTTACAGAATATTTATCTGTAATTTGCTTGAAAAATTCGCAGGGTGTGCTATGTGCTACAATTATAGAACTATTCAAACTTTGTAGTTTTGTTTTCAGCGAAATTAATTGCTTATGAATAAATTCTACCTGAGCATTTTTCCCTTTATCAAATTGATTGAGAATATTTTTATCAAAAATAAATATTGGTAATACTTTGTATCCGCTCGTCAAAGCCCTAAAAAGAGCAGCATTATCCTCTAATCTCAGATCCCGACGGAACCAAAAAACACAAACTTCTTTTTTTATATCAAACATGGTAGAAATTTAATATTTTCAGTTAAATAAACATAAGTGTTTTATATACAGATGCGTAATTACCTTATTGTAGCATCAAATTCAGTATGATACAATAGTACCTCTTTTAGGTGACAAATACAATAAATAAAACAACTAAATTGTTTGCTTCACGAATTTGCTCCAAGAGGTTGGCTGTGTCAATAAAGAATTTAATCTGCTGCTAGTTAAAAAAAAGAATGAATTGTTTTTTTCTTAAAAAGAGAAGGTGGGAAATATTATAAATTATCGATATATTTCTTACCTTCATCTAAAATATACATTTATAGGTACGATGAAACATTATCTTGTAATCTTAACTTTGCTTTCAGTCACTTGTTGCTCCTGTAATAACATTCACGAAAAAGATAAAGTGCAAAGCAAAACAGGTCAAAATCCCACAAACTCATTTAAACTGCCGGTAATACCGTTAACCCTTCAAACTCCCGAAGCGCGTGGTAATTACCTTTCGGAGCATTATTGGGATAACTTCAACTTTGCAGATACCAATTCTATTCATCGGCCGGAAATCGGGGAGCAAGCATGGGTGGATTATATTGATTTTCTCAAAACCGCACCTGTGCCTACTGCACAAAAATCAATATCCAAGTTCTTCAAAAAAGCTGAAGCAAATAAAAAAGTATATGACTATTTCACAAAAATGGCTGATAAGTATCTTTATGATCCCAATTCACCCATGCGAAATGAAGAATTATACATTTCAGTTTTAGATGCAATGTTAAATTCACCGTTATTGAGTGATATTGAAAAAATCAGACCGCAAGAACGTCGGAAAATGGCAGAAAAAAATAGAATAGGTAAACGGGCGACTAATTTCCGCTATACCTTAGCTTCAGGTAGTAATAAAACACTTTATGACATTAAATCTGAATATACTATTTTATTCATAAATAATCCCGGTTGTCATGCCTGTGAAGAGACTATTGAAGCTTTAAAAGGTTCAGCTGTTATCACCCGGGATATTAATATGGAAAAACTCACCATCCTTTCAGTCTACCCCGACGAAGATCTTGCAGAATGGCAAAGACATTTGGACGCTTTTCCAAAAGATTGGATATGTGGCTATGATAAAAAACTCTCCATTCGAAATCAGAATTTATATGATTTAAAAGCAATACCCACTCTATATCTGTTAGATCAAAATAAAACAGTACTATTGAAAGATGCGAATGTCAACGAAATAGAAGTGGCTTTAGTGCAAGGCCATTAATAACTCAATCAGATGTAATAATTACTTGCTTACAGAATAAAGAATATATTATAAAGGAGGAAAATAAATGTGACTTTATTTATTTTTCGTGATAGTTATTTGTATTGTTGAATATCAACAAGTATATACTTTTTTAATTTTGTTTGTCTGTATTCCTATTTCTTTTATTATTGCTTTATACTAAATGTTGAAGTAATGTGTTATGAGAAATAATATGATTACAATATCAAACAAACGAAATTAATAAATCCCATTTCAATTCGTGTTCAAAATTTATCAAAGCTCTTTGCAGTGTAGGACGTTATTCGACTGCATACGCTTATTTAACTGCCGTAAAAAGCCTCATTCATTTTATGGCTATTGAAAATATTGCCAAATCTATTTGGGACAAGGCATTCCTTTTTTTTATCATTTTATTATACTTAAATAAATAAAGAAAAAATACTCCAAATGAAAGGACGTGTTTATATTCTTACCGCTTCTTTATTTAGATCATATCTAATTTTGTATATACTCAAAAAGATAGTATATACAATTATATTGTAGTTCCTATTGTCTTTATATGTTGCTGTACTTTATTTGAAATACTAATTGATTTTAGTATATTCGCATTCTTATAGATATCTACTAAAGTGGATATGTTAAAACATTTATTATGAGTTTTTTGGAAAAAGTTAATAATATCAGATAATTGATTATTTTTGTGACGCAGAAGTGAGCCTTCCTGTTAACAGCTTTTTTATCGGATTTAGTCTTATAAACTATCATTGAAAAATAATACAATGTCTTTGTACAAATATATTATATTAATACTCCCTTTTTTCTTGCCTCAGACAGCTTCGGCTTACGGCTTGAAGTTTTATAGCACTGATCGCCCCATAGAACGACGTACCTCTTATAAGGTGTTTGATCGGAAACATCCTGTTTTTCAGGATCGAATGGATATAGAATTCGATATGGCATTGTATCCGACGACTGAAATCGGTTCTATAATGCGGATTAAAACTGGGGACGATTCTAAAATTTTCAATCTTTTCTTCGATATTCATGGTGAAGATGTACTCTTCCGTCTGAATGAAGAGGGCCGAAGCGTACTGATATCTATGCCTGTCGATAAAGCCAAGATGACCAAAGATCATTGGTTTAAGGTTAAGATCGCTTTTGCATTGAAAAGACATGAAATCACCTTGAAGGTGCATAACAAGGAGATGTCCTGTCGGAAAGTATCTCTGCCCAATGAATTGACTCCGGAAATTATTTTTGGCAAAAGTGACTATATTATAGATGTGCCTTCAATCGCTATCAGACAATTGAAAATCAGTGGGCAGAAAGCTTATGTTTTCCCGTTGAATGAAGCTAAGGGCAACGAGGTGCGTGCCACTGACGGACGGGTGTATGGAAAAGTAGAGAATCCTATTTGGTTGATTAATGAGGCTTACCATTGGCACAAAGAGACCTGTTTTTCTTCCGGTCAGAACGCCGGTAACTGTTTCCGTTCAAAGACCAATGAAGTCTATTATTTCAATCGTGATACACTCTATACTTATCAGACATTGACTGGTAAGAAAACTGTTCGGGTTTATGCCAACCCTTGTCCGGTTCCGCTATTTTTAGCCAATAGTTTTATTGATGAAAGCCAGAACAAACTGTATGTATATGAAGTCCATCATGAAGACTCCAAGGTAGGATCTACTATTGCCAGCCTTGACCTGAAAACTTTAATCTGGACAGTAGAGAGTCATGAGCAATTGAACATGCAGTTGCACCACCATGCTTCTTTTTTTGATGCTGAACATAATCGGAACATCATTTTTGGAGGGTTTGGCAAGATGTATTACAGCTCAAAGTTTTATGCACTAAGTACTGTCGACAAACAATGGCAAGTATTGGATTCATTAAAGGGTGATGTAATCTGTCCGAGGTATTTCTCTACGATGGGCTATTATAAAAAAAAGCATTCTTTGTACATTTTTGGTGGAATGGGTAATGAATCGGGCGACCAAGTGGTGGGACGACATTATTTGAATGATTTTTATTCTATAGACTTAAATAATCGACGGATAAAAAAAATGTGGGAGATACCTGCCGGAAATATAAATACTGTACCTGCACGTGGTATGGTCATGTTGAATGATTCATGCTTCTACATTCTGCGCTATCCTGAAAGCGTATCGCACTCTTTTCTTAAATTATACAGGTTCTCTGTAAAGGATGGAAGCTATTGCATTTTGGCAGATTCTATTCCTATCTTATCGGATAAAATTACTACTAACGCACACTTGTATTATTGTGAAAGACAGAGTCGCCTCCTGGTAACGGTACAAGAATCAAAAGATGATGTTTCCTCTACGCTTACGATATATTCTCTGATGTTTCCTCCTGTCACTTACGATGAATTTGCCGGGTTGGGTAGTAGCCATAACCAACCGATCCTACTTTGTTTTTTGGGTGTGGCAGTAATGGTGGTTCTTGTTGTGGTGATTAGATGGAGAATAAAATACCGACGTAAGTTGCATCAGTATAGAGACGAAGAAGAGCCTTTTAACATTCCTAAAGTGGAAGAAAAAGAAGCTCCGATAGACGACTATACCTTGCCTAATTCGATTTATCTCTTTGGTGATTTTTCAGTGTTTGACCGGGAGAAACGGAATATAACCTATATGTTTTCGCCGCGCATTAAGCAGACGTTCTGTTTGATATTAGAATATTCGCAAGGAGAAGGCATATCGTCTCGATTGTTAAGTGACCTTATTTGGTCGGGCAAATCAAAAGATAAGGTGAAAAACTCCCGAAGTGTGACAATTAATCATCTTCGGAAAATATTGAATGAGCTTGACGGAATTGAATTGGTTTATGAAAAAGGCTATTTTAAGCTGGTTTTTAATTCGGAAGTCTACTGTGATTATTTGCGCTGCATGGAGATTGTTTCAGAAAAAACACTGAAAGAGCGTCAAAAAGAATTTCTGACCATCATGAGTAGAGGTAAGTTTTTGCAGCTTTTTGATAACCCTGCATTTGACCGCTTCAAGCATGAGGTGGAATTTCAATTGGAGAGTATTATTATGAAAGAATGCGAAATGGCCTTTAATAGCCGTGATTATCAAGCTGTGTTATATTTAACACAGGCCGAGTTTAATATAGACCCATTGAATGAAGTGGCCCTATCCTTCCATTTAAAAGCTTTATTTATTCTGAAACGAGAGAACGCTGCAATTATCTCTTATCAGCGTTTCATCAGCGAATATAAGCAAACCACCGGTGAAGATTATCCGCATCCTTTCAGTTATTATTGGCACTAAGTCTAGTGCTTTGAATGTTTTCATATTTTTTAGGGGACTACGTATATAAAGGTTAGTACGTTTAATTATCAGATTACTATATAATGGGTTAATTTCTGTTCGGTTATTGCTTTTTTATAGAAATTAACCCATTATTACTCCATTTAGTAATCTTTCGCTTCGCTAATTTGCAAAAAAACAGGCGGTGTTGTCGGGTAAGTGTGCCCGTTCTTAATAAACCGAATGTCTAACACTAATTATTAACCTTTATTACAATCTAACAAACATGAAGCTAAAAAAAATGCTATGTTTTTTGGGGACCATGACTGTACTGGTTTGTATGGTATGCTTGGTAGGTTCCTGCTCAGATGATGACAAGAACAGTGGGCCGCAATCGTATGGAACGGTAAGCGGCGTTGTTACCGATGATTTATCTTCTCCTCTTTCTGGAGTAACCGTGACAGTAGACGGTACTGACATTACCGCTACTACTGATGTCCAAGGTATGTATGAACTGAAGAATGTACCAGTGGAAGGTACACATCTGATTTCCTTTATAAAAGAAGATTATCAGAAGGTCAGTGTAACGGTTACCGCATCTAAATTCAATGAAGCTTTGATGGCTACCGTAAACTCCAGCATGGAGTATGCAGCAGCTAAAATCCGGGGTATGGTGACTGATTCTAAAGCCAATGGCGCCCCATTGGCGGGAGTAACTGTAAGCATTAGCCCGCAAGTGAAAACAATCACAGGTAGTGACGGTACATTCGAGATTGCTAATCTGCCGCTGACAGATTATACCATAACTTTTGAAAAAGACGGATATGCTACTGTTGTGAAGAAAGCTCCCGTAAGCGGATTTGTGGATGGTATCACTATTATTGATCTTCGTATGGGTGGCAGGGAAATCTTGCGCAATCTTACCGTTGAGGATTTGAAAGGAGCTGAAAAGTGGTATTATAATGAGTACCGTGGCGGACGTAATTCTGAAAGTTATCCGCATTGGGACTGGGCTTGTGATTATATGTGTACACTAAATTTTCAGGGCGCTTGGGATGAGCAAAATGAAGGTACAACTTTGCAGATTCGGAATAATATTGATGAACAGAAGAGTAATCCGGTAGATTTGCAAATGTTTGACTCATTTGTTTATGGCAGCAAGTCCATTACAGCCGATAATAAGATTATGACCCTGCAAATACGTACACATAGTGCGAGTGATGATGCTCCGGTTTATTATGGTGTGCAGGTGGTGGATTTGACGGAGTCGGATCCGCAAGCTAAACTAATTGGCGGTATCAGAACCCTGAATTCGGAAGCTTATGTATCGGTTCCCGTTGATCTAAGTGAATATATAGGTAAGGAAGTGGTTGTGGCTATCGGAACTTTCCGTCAGAAAACGGGTGATTATTGGAAGCAGTTGGTTCTGCGGCGTATTGCTTTTGCAAACGAAGCAATTGAAGGATGGGGCTGGCTACCCGGTACCGAAGTTCCCGGTTTAACAGGTTGGAAAATGACTCTCGAAATGGTTCGCTCTACTATGCCGCAAACCAAGAGCAACTTTACCGGCATAAGCCCGATAAGAGGTAGTGGAGAGAACTATAAAGATGCATACAGAAGCTGGAGGGACGTTTCCCATATTGGTGCAGAATGGTCATTCATGCCAGTGAAAAAAGATCCGGAAGTATTCCCATCTGAAGGTTATCTCATAAAGACCCGTGGAGGAAATAATGTCAGCACCATAGTTCCTGAATCTTATTTCTACGGCAAATTTGCTATTGCTCCGGGAAAAGATCGACTTACTTTTAAAACTCGTAATTTCAGCAGTAATGCAACCTTCTTCAAGATAACAGTTATCCAAGAAAATGGAACTGTAACCCATTTGCAACCGATATCGAATACAGCTGCCCAAGCTGAAGCTGCAGCCGATGGCTGTTGGAAGTTTGTTCACCAGAATGGCAGTTCGGATAAGCCCAATGCTTATGCCTCATTTGTATATGACTTATCGCAGTTTGATGGAAAGAACGTGATCATTGCCTTGGGAGTATATAAGGGAGAGGCCAATGGTGATGAAAACAAATTGGTTATCAACTCTATCAGCTTAAAATAAATTAATCCTAACGAACAATTCTACCATTGCCCAATATTGCTTCGAAGTACATTGGGCTGATGGTGGAAACAAAGAAAATGTATATAAATATGAGAAGATTTTTTATATCAATGACTTGTATAGTCATGTTGATTGCTTCCTGTAGCAGCTCGGATAATTCCTCTGACGGTGGTAAGAAAAACGATTCTGAACTAACTTCGGAAGAACGTTCTAAACAAAATGTGGAACATGCCATGGAATTAATAGACAATGCAGTAAACTGTTATTTCACAGGTGCAGGTATGACTATGTCGCGTTACTATAATCCCTACACCGGTTCACGCTCCGACGAAGTGGGCAGTGTGTGGATGTATACCAGCTCTATTGAAGCAGTCAATGCAGTATTACATGCACTGAAAGAACAGAAGGAAAAAGGCATTACGGAACTATATGATGCTAATTACAACAAGTACAAAGAGCTATTGTCTAAACTGTACAGCAATGCCGAATATTATTTGGGTACTTATACGTTGACATCGTTTACACAAACTAAAGAGTGGACTGTGTATGGCGTGAATAGAGGTCGTGAAAAAGGTATGGCCGAAGTGGAAGGCGTAATGAATGTATACGATGACCAGATGTGGCTGATTCGTGAGTGTTTGGATGCTTACAAAGCTACCGGTGAAAAACCATATTTAGAAAAAGCCGAGTATCTAATAGAATATGTATTGGACGGATGGGATTGTACTTTAGATGCAAATGGTAATCAAAACGGAGGTATTACTTGGGGACCGGGATATACTACTAAGCATTCTTGCAGCAACGGGCCGCTGGTCAGCTCATTGGTGTGGCTACATGAACTGTATAAAGATAAAACCGATGAGATAACTTATAAATACATTGCCCCGGACAAGAACCGTTTGTCTAAGGTTGAAAAAAAAGCTGACTATTACTTGGATATGGCTAAAGCTGTATACGACTGGCAGAAAAGCCATTTGCTTACATCGGATGGTGTGTATGATGATTTGATGGGTGGCTGTTGGCCTAATTGTGACATAGTCTATGAAGAGGTAAATGGTGCAAAGTACCGTAAGAACACTGAGTTAAGAGACCGTGAAGGTCCGGCCTTTTCTTATAACAGTGGTACCATGCTTTCCGGAGCATCTGATTTGTACCGTGCTACGGGCGATCCCACTTATAAAAATGATCTGTCTGATTTGGCGGATAAGAGCTTTAAATATTTTGCTAAGTATGGAGCTTCTAAACCGGGTTATTACAGTTTTGAAATCAACGGCTTCAATAACTGGTTTAACGGTGTGTTGATGCGTGGTTATGTCGATTCCTATTCAGTTCATTTGCCTAGTGCAAATTACATTGACGCTTATCAGAAGAATTTGGATTATGCGTATGAAAACTATCTGTATAAGCATATGCTTCCCACTAATTTATTGGTAGGCTGGAGCCGTGAGCAAGGGCATAACAAGGTAGAGGGAATGTTTACTTTCACCTTTGCTGCAGAATATGCGGTATTGGCAAAATATGAATTACAAAAGAAATAACTTTAATGCTATAAACATGAAAAATAATTTCAAAATCCGACAAGGATTTATCTGTGTGATGCTGGTACTGCTATGGATGCTCATTCCTACAGAAATCTTTGCACAGCAATCTATCAAAGTATCGGGAATCATAACGGATGATGCTAATGAGCCCGTTATAGGAGCGGGGGTTCTTCTGAAGAACTCATCTATAGGCACCGTTACGGATTTGGATGGTCACTATTCAATTACTGTTCCTGCTAATGGAACCCTTTGTTTTTCTTATGTTGGTTTGAAGCGTGTGGAAGAGAAAGTGAATGGACGCACCAATATTAACATCGTTCTGAAAACCGATGCTACGATGATGGATGAAATAGTGGTAATCGGTTATGGTACACAACGTCGCGGGTCAATAACCGGTGCAGTATCTGGAGTAAAAGGTCAGGAGATGATTAAAACTAAGAGTGAAAATCCACAGAATATGTTGACCGGTCGTATTCCTGGGCTTCGGGTATGGCAGAAAAGTTCTGAACCGGGTACCTATAGCAATAGCTTCGATATTCGCGGCATGGGTAGTCCGTTAGTAATTATTGATGGGGTGCCCCGTACAGTAGAAGATTTTCAGCGCTTGAATGCAACAGATATTGATGACATCTCTATTCTGAAGGATGCATCGGCTGCTATCTATGGTGTGCGTGCTGCGAACGGTGTGCTATTGGTTACCACTAAAAAAGGTACTGCTAACAAGACTCAGTTCACATATAACGGTTCGTTTACACTACAAAGACCGTCAAGAATGCCGGAACTAGCTGACCCGTACCAAACTATGACTATTTACAATGAAAAGTCAATGAATAATATTAATGGCGGTTCACTGGTCTATAAAGACGCTGATTTCGAAGCGTTTCGTAATGGTACACGACGGACTGCCAATTGGAATGATTTGTTGTTTTCTAATGTTTCTCCTCAGACACAACATGACATCAGTATCTCGGGCGGTAATGATAAAACGGTTTATTATATTAGCATGGGTTATCTTTATCAAGAAGGTATTTTCCGTTCCGGAGATTTAAACTATAACAAATACAATCTTCGTTCAAATATTACCACTCAATTAGCTAAAGGTGTGAAATTTGATATCAATCTAAGTGGTATTTCTGATGAACGGAACACTCCTTATAACAGTTCCGTTGATATTATACGCAACTATTGGAAACAAGGGGTACTTTTCCCAGCCTACGCCGATCCGGAGAATACCATGCTCAATTATGATGGTCTGGAATTAGAACAGAATACTATTGCTATGATGACGTCGGATATTTCCGGGCATCGAAAATATAGGCAGAAATACTTTCAGTCATCGGCAGGTCTGACCATAGATTTAGGAGAATATATCTCACTGTTGAAAGGTTTGACTGCTAAGGGAATATTTAGCTACGATTATCGCATGGACAATAACGAAATTTATCGTAAGGAATACTATCAGTATGCATACAACGAGTCTACAGGCGCTTATAATCAGAAGCTTTTCAATAATAGTTCTCCGAATAATCTTCGCAGAGAGTTTTATGACAAGTCACAAGTACTTGGGCAGTTTACCTTGAATTATGACCGCACTTTTAAGATTGATCACAAAGTGGCAGCTGTTATCGGTTGGGAAGCACAGAAACGTACAGGTGACAACTTTTACGCATTGCGTAACTTGGCATTTTCTATGCCCTACTTGCTGGCAGGTGTTACCGATGGACAGGTAGGCGCAATGAATAGCGGAAGTGGCGATTTATATGAGCAAGCCAATGAAGCTCTAATTGGGCGATTGAATTACTCATATCTAGATCGTTATCTTTTGGAAGGACAGTTCAGATATGATGGCTCTTCTAAGTTTGCCAAAGGACATAGGTGGGGCTTTTTCCCATCTGTATCTGTAGGATGGAGAGTTTCGGAAGAACCGTTCTTTAGGTCGATTGAGGCTTTAAAGTTTATAAATCAGCTGAAACTTCGTGCCAGTTACGGGGTACTGGGTGATGATGGTAGTCTGGAATATGATTGGGCCATGGGTTACACTTATCCTTCCACTAGTGGCAACGCTGAAAACGGTTATTTTAACCAATACGCTCCTGGCTATGTGTTTAATAATCAGTTTATATATGGTGTTACTCCATTGGCATTGCCTAATGAAAATATAACCTGGTTTAAGTCGAAAACTTTTGATATAGGTATGGACTTCACTGCTTGGGAAGGTCTACTTGGGATATCATTAGACTATTTTAACCGTTATCGTACAGGTCGTTTTGCACGCCGTGCTGGTGCTTTACCTACTGTAGTAGGTGCTACTGCTCCCCGCGAAAATTTGGACAGCGATCGCCAAATTGGCTTGGAATTGGAATTGACTCACCGTAATAAAATAGGTGATTTATCTTATGATTTAAAAGGAATTGCCACTATTACCCGTCAGAAATACCTGACTGCATCAGAAAAAGGACCTTGGGGTAATTCATATGACAGATGGCGTAATGATAATCTGACTAACCGTTATCAAGGTGCTCAGTTTGGTTATACATCAGCTGGACGATATAACAGTTGGGAAGATATTTGGGCGTATAAAATGTTTAAGGAAAGAGACATACTTCCAGGCGATTATAAATATGAAGACTGGAATGGTGACGGTGAAATAAACAGCTTGGATGAACATCCTTTTGCTTTTGATCAAACCCCATGGCTAAACTTCAGTTTGAATGTTGGAATGGGATATAAAAACTTTGATTTTAGCATGCTCTTGCAAGGATCTGCATTAGGCTCTATGGAATACAAGGAACCTTTGTATGCTATTTGGGGAACTAATGGTGGTGGTACATTAACACAATATCTTGACCGTTGGCATCCGGTAGATCCTACAGCCGATCCTTATTCACCTTCTACACAATGGATATCTGGTTATTATGCTTATACAGGTCGTTATCCTAAGAGTAACTCGGCCTTCAATCGTGTAAGTACCGCCTACTTGCGCTTGAAGAGCATTGAAATAGGTTATACATTGCCTCGCATCACTAAAATGTCGAATGTAAGTTTACGTATTTATGCCAATGCTTATAACCTGGTAACCTTTACGGGGGTGAAGTTTGTCGATCCGGAGCATCCGGATGATGATTTAGGACGTATGTATCCATTGAATAAGACTTATACTTTGGGTATGTGTCTGTCTTTCTAAATCTATTATTTAAATAATAACAAAAAATGACTGAATATGAAAAATAAAATAATATCCGCTTTACTATGCATGACACTTGTCACTTCATGTGTTGATTTGGATATTGCCCCAAAGAATATTGTAACCTCTGAAAGCCTTCTTTCCAGTGAATCAGGCATGGACATTTATATGGCCAGAATGTATAGCAATATGCCATTTGAAGATTTCAAATACATGGCACAGTGGGGATTCAAATATGATGGATGGCTAAATGCTACAGGTATTGAGGGTACAGGCGAGGCGATGAACCGGGATGGTATTTGTCGCGCCTTTACTGGAGAAGATAATGCTTATTGGGGACAAGCTTTTAGTTTGCTCCGCGATGCCAACTATTTAATAGAGAACTTGCCCGCTCATGCCGGTTCTTTTCCTGAAACCACTTATAACCATTATTTAGGTGAAGCCTATTATGTACGCGCCACTGTGTTTTATGCTATGGCGCGACGTTTTGGAGGAATACCTTTAGTTACTCATGTGATTAAATACCCCGCATCATCTGATGAATTAGAGGTGCCCCGTTCCAGTGAAGAGGACACTTGGAATCAAGTGCTGGCTGATTATGATATGGCTGTATCATTAATGCAGTCCAAAAGTCCTAAGAGTGGCTATTCAAATAAATATGTAGCGTTGTCGTTTAAAGCGGAGGCTATGCTTTATGCCGGTTGTGTAGCTAAATATAATGAAACTGTCAGCGGGCGTTTAACTGGTTTGGGTGAGAAAACGGGAATACGTGTCATAGGCTTCGACGAAGGCAGTTGGCAAGTAGATTCAAAAAAATACTTTACTGAGGCATATAAAGCTGCATCTGAAGTAATTAAAAACGGTGGATATTCCTTGTATAAGAAAAAATGGGCTGCAGGGGATAAAGAAGCACAGTATCAAAATATGGTGGATATGTTTTCCGATTTGACTAGTCCGGAAAACATCTACGTAAAGGAATACATTTATCCTACAGTTACTCATGCATACGATGCATACTCCGCTCCGTTTATATTTCGTTCTCCGCTGGCTTCTGGTGTATGTCCAACTGCCGATTTCGTGGAATTGTTTGATGGATTCGACCGTTATCCTAATGGAACCTTAAAGGTGACGACCGGTAATTCAAACGTAGAAGGAAACTATCTAATGTATGATTCTCCGCTTGATTTCTATAAAAATGCGGAACCCCGTTTGAGAGCTTACGTAATTTTTCCAAATGATGTGTTCAAAGGTAAGTTAATTGAAATTCGTGGTGGTGTTTACACTGGCGAAGCTCCTGTTAAGCCGCTATTCAAAGATTATTCCTATAATTCAGCCACTACCTTATATCAAAATCTTGATGCATATACACAAAAGCCCAAAACCTTGTATCTAAGCCCGAGAGAAGGTAATAATCAAGAAATTGTAACTTTGGAGGATGGCTCAACTATGACTGCCGCTGGTGCTAACGGACCGTTCTATGACAATGGAGAAGGCTGTTTAACTGGACTTTATGGACGTAAATGGTTAAACCCTGATCCTTCGTTTACTGCTAAAGAAGGTAATTCTGCCCAGCCGTTCATCTTGATGCGTTATGCAGAAGTTTTGCTATCGGCTGCCGAAGCCGCGGTTGAATTATCTATGGCTACTGTCCCTTCTCCAGATGGAACCGATATGCTTGCTGTGGCTACAAAAGCCATCAATGATATTCGTGAAAGAGCGGGTGCAAAGTTACTTACCGGAACATTGAAAGGCGATGAGGAAAGTAGAGATATTGTTCGTAAGGAACGTCGTAAAGAATTGGCATTTGAAAATAAGACGAAGTGGGATTTAAGACGCTGGAGAGTGAATCATTACGAAGGTCGTAGCGGATTCTGGGGAGAATCTCGTGATAAGGATATGTACAGTAACCAAGCACGTTATCGTTTCAGAGGGATTTATCCATTTTACTCTACCAAAGCTAAGAAATATTTCTTTGATAGTCATTACCAGTGGGTAAGTCAAAAAACATTTGAATACACAGTTCTTGATTATTATTTTTCTATTCCGTCTGGTGAGATTTCAAAGAGTCCTGTAATAGACCAGCAACCTAACAGATAATATAGTGGTTAAATAATTAGGAATATAAAGATATGAAAAAAATAAAATTATATGGTTTATTAAGTGTCATGTTTTTGATGACATCTTGTGATATGTTCGAGCTAGATAATTATGAGGAACCCTCTGAAACGCTTTGGGGTGAAGTAGTCGATATTGCTACGGGACAGCGAATATTGACTGATCAAGGAAGTGAGGGTATCCGCGTACGCCTCACCGAGCAGAGTTGGGGGGAAAATGTAACTCACAATCCCGATTTCTATTGTATGCCTGACGGAACTTTCCAAAATACGAAGATATTCAAAGGAAATTACTATATTCGCATCGATGGTCCGTTCATTCCTTTGGTAAGAGAGAATACAGATGGTGTGCCTTTGGCTGATGAGTCTATTGAAACAAAGATAGAAGGTACTACCAAAGTAAAATTTGAAGTACAACCTTTTTTAAAAGTTCGGATTGAAGGTGACCCTATGGTAAGCAATGGCGTGATCAAAGCTAAGGTAGTAGTGGAACGTGGCGTATCGGAAGGTATATTTCGTGAAAAGATAGAGCCAATGGGAAATTATAAAGACGAATATCTGAATGTTACTGATATCCAGTTTTTTGTAAGTTACTCTTCATCTGTAGGATACAGAGCACGTGACGAACGTTGGTCAAGTAGCATAAACTATTCAAGCGATAGTTTCAAGAGTTTGTTAGGACAAGCTGTGACTATTAAATCGAATGGTACCATTCCTTCCGGACGCAAGGTGTTTGTTCGTGCCGCAGCACGAATCAATTATGATACTCCGGTAGGTAGTGGAGTAAGAAGATGGAATTATAGTGAGCCCATGGAAGTTTTAATACCATGATAATCACCTAATCGGTTATTATGAGGAGGGGGATCATATCTATCTGGTTGATTCGCCTCCTTCTGTTTTTGCTTTATGGGGCGGTTTTACTTGATCTAATAACCCAAAAATACAGAGATATGAAGTACAACTATTTAATGACGGGCCTTTTGCTTCTTGGAGTGACGGCTTTTGTTAATGCTCAGAACACAGATGGTGTGAAAACCACTTTCCAAACTTCGCGGGAGTGGAGACCTACCATTGACAATCGCGCGGAAGCGGTAATGGTATATGGCGTGGGAGGTAACCCTTCGGATAAATCAAAAAGGCCCTCTTTTGAAGAGCGGGTTAAATCTTGGAAAGAAAAAGGATATATCGTTCATTTCATGACCGGTATTGCTTGGGGTGAATATCAGGATTACTTTACGGGTAAGTGGGATGGTAAGTGGCATTTGGATGAAGGACAGGTTACAGAAAAAGGAGATACCATCTGGCATGGACACATGGTTCCTTACATTGTTCCGTCGGAGAATTTTTTGAATTACCTGAAAGAAAAGCACATTAAAAGAGTGATTGACGCAGGTGTTCATAGTATTTTTATGGAAGAACCTGAGTTTTGGGCGAGAGCCGGATATAGCGAAGCTTTTAAAAAGGAATGGGAGAAATATTATGGCTTTCCGTGGCGGCCTCAACACGAATCTCCCGAGAATACTTATTTGTCCAGTAAGCTGAAATATCATTTGTATTACAATGCTTTGAAAGAAATATTTACTTTTGCCAAAGAATATGGGAAGACAAAGGGAGTGGAGGTGAAATGTTATGTTCCGACACATTCATTGGTGAATTATTCTCAATGGATGATTGTCAGTCCCGAAGCAAGTTTGGCGTCGTTGCCTTGTGTTGACGGATATATCGCACAGGTATGGACCGGAACCTCGCGTGAGCCCAATTACTATAATGGGAAGATGCAGGAAAGAGTCTTTGAAACAGCTTATCTGGAATATGGCTCCATGGAGTCGATGACAGCTCCTACGGGAAGAAAGATGTTCTTCTTAACTGATCCGATAGAAGACTGGCCTCGTGACTGGAGCGATTATAAGAAGAATTATGAGGCTACTTTCACGGCTCAGTTGCTTTATCCAAATATAGGCAATTATGAAGTAATGCCTTGGCCGGAAAGAATCTATGAAGGATTATACCGCACCAGTGCCAACAGTAATCAGAAAGAGCGTATTCCCCGTTTTTACTCCACGCAAATGCAGATGATGATTAATGCGCTGGGCAAAATGCCTTTGTCAAATAATAAACTGACGGGTAGTAGTGGAATCAGCGTATTAATGGCGAATTCATTAATGTTTCAGCGGTTTCCTGTCCATAAAGGATATGATGACCCCCAGTTATCCAATTTCTATGGTCAGGCTTTGCCTCTTCTGAAAAGGGGAGTGCCTGTTAAAACGGTTCATATCGAAAATCTGGAGTATAAGGAATCATTGGCTGATACCAAAGTATTGCTGATGTCTTATTCAAATATGAAGCCACTGGCTGCAAAGGCTCACCAATATATAGCTGAATGGGTGAAAAAAGGTGGAGTGCTGATTTTTAGTGGAACTGATAAAGATCCCTTCCAGACTGTCAGAGAATGGTGGAATACCGAAGGTAACAAATATGAAACGCCATCTGCTCACTTATTCCAACTGATGGGACTTTCCGGCACACCTCAGGAAGGGGAATATAAATACGGTAAAGGTACTATATATATTGTACGTACCGATCCTAAAGATTATGTGCTAAAAGAAGGAGGTGACCAGATGTTTGTGGGTTTGGTAAAACGTATGTACGAGCAAAATGCTAAAGCCGGTAAGCTGGTGTTTAAAAACAATTTCTATTTGCAAAGAGGCGTATATGATTTAGCTGCAGTCCTGAAAGAAAGTGTGAGCAAAACCCCGTATGAAGTGAAAGGTTGTTTAATTGATTTGTTTGATCCTAAGTTACCTGTATACGATTCAAAAAAGGTCTATCCGGGAGAACAAGCATTATTGTTGAATGTGGAGCGCGTGAAGAATAAGAACCAGGCTCAGGTATTGGCGTCGGCCAGTAAAGAATATAATGAACAAAGAAGCAAGAATAGTTACAGGTATGTGGCGAAGAGTCCGGCTGAAACAACCAATATCTCAAGAGTGCTTCTTCCGAAATGTCCTAAGAGCGTGAAGATTAACGGGCGGGAAACTTTCAGCGTTGAGAACTGGAATACGCGGAGTAACACTTATCTGATAGAATTTGAAAATTCTCCGGAAGGAATTTCCGTTCAGTTTGGCTGGTAAAAAGTAAAATGTAATAGCCTGATTTATTTCAGTAATAGGAGGTATGCAGATCGCGCCAAGACATTGAATACAATGGTATAGGCGATCTGCATACCTCTTTTTTTCTTACTGTTTTTGTTTATCGCTTTATTGAAATACGAATGGATTTTACTATATTCGCATGATATAAGATCATTCTGTATCATAGAAGATACTAGTTGCCTATGAACCTGACTACTCCTGTGGAATTTCCCGTCGCTTTTTTCCGTATGACCTATGCAGACGAACTCTTGCTCATGGGCTCTTGTTTTGCAACACACATCGGGCGGTTGCTCAATGATGCCAAATTTCGTTGTGATGTCAATCCTTACGGAGTGCTTTATAATCCAGCTTCCATTTCGACCTCCTTACGTGAGATAATAGCGGGCAAGACGTATAGCAAAGACGACTTGTTTTTCTACGGGGAGTGCTGGCACAGTGCTATGCATCATGGAGATTTTTCTTCTTCCGACAGTGAAGAAATATTGTCCCGCATTAATGATCGTCTGAACGAGGCACACCGGAAAATTACTTCGTTGCACTATTTGTTGATAACTTTTGGTACGGCATGGGTGTATGAGCAGAAAGAAAACGGCAAGATTGCCGGTAACTGCCACAAACAACCCGAAAATTTGTTTACCCGCCGTAAACTTTCGGTAGAAGAGATTGTACAAGATTATACCGCATTAATAAACGAGTTAAAGCAAATTAATCCATCTCTACAGATTCTTTTCACGGTAAGTCCCATCCGTCATGTACGTGATGGGATGCATCAAAACCAGCTGAGTAAATCGACTTTATTGTTGGCTATAGATGCCCTTCAAGAAAAATTCCCGGAAAATATTAGCTATTTCCCTGCTTATGAAATAGTGCTCGATGAACTGCGGGATTATCGCTTTTATGCCGAAGACATGGTACATCCGTCGGAGTTGGCGGTGAAATATGTTTGGGAGAAGTTTGTAGAATGTTGTGTTTCCGCCGAGACGTTAGAAATTATGCAAGAAAGTGAAAATATACGTAAAGCATTGCAACATAAACCATTCCATCCGGAGTCTGAGAAGTATAAAAGTTTTTTAGGACAAATTGTGTTAAAAATAGATCGACTTAACAAAAAATACCCGTACTTAGATTTTCAAAATGAGAGAGAAATATGTCTTATACGATTGAATCAATTTCCGAACGGATAGGTGCACAACGTGTGGGGGACACGCCTGCAACCATTGACTGGCTGTTAACTGATAGCCGTTCCTTGTGTTTTCCCGAAGAAACATTGTTTTTTGCTTTAACCACCGTACGCAGTGACGGTGCCCGATATATTGCGGATTTATACTTCCGGGGTGTACGTAATTTTGTGATCAGCGAAGCAACTTCAATTGACTCCCAACAGGATTCTTTTAATTTCAGTTTTTATAAAGATGCTAATTTCCTGATTGTGGGCAATGTACTCAAGACTTTGCAAAAGTTAGCGGAATTGCATCGTGAACAATATCATATCCCGGTAATCGGTATTACGGGAAGTAATGGTAAAACCATTGTAAAGGAGTGGTTACATCAATTGCTTAGTCCCGATCGCCTTATTATCCGCTCTCCGCGCAGCTATAATTCCCAAATCGGTGTTCCGCTGTCCATCTGGCAAATGAGTGAAAACTCACAATTGGGTATTTTTGAAGCCGGAATTTCGGAACCGGGAGAAATGCGCGCTTTGCAAACTATAATCCGTCCCACAATAGGCATACTTACCAATATTGGCGGAGCACATCAGGAAAACTTTTCTTCTTTGCAGGAGAAATGTATGGAAAAACTGATCCTGTTCAAGGATTGTGATGTGATTATTTATAACGGGGATGATGAGTTTCTCAGCAATTGTGTGGCGCAAGCCATGCTCAGTGCACGCGAAATAGCATGGAGCCGGAAAGATGCGGAGCGTCCTTTATATATAAATAAGATATTGAAAAAGGATGATTGTACCATTGTATCCTATCGCTATCTGGATATGGAGAATAGCTTTACCTTGCCTTTCATTGATGATGCATCCATTGAGAATGCACTCAATTGCCTTGGGGCGTGTGTCTATTTGATGCTTTCGCCTGAGAATATAAGTAAACGGATGGCGAAACTGGAACCTGTGGCCATGCGTTTGGAAGTGAAAGAAGGAAAAAACGGTTGTTTGTTGATTAATGACAGCTATAATTCTGATCTTGCTTCTTTGGATATTGCATTAGACTTCTTATACCGCCGTTCTTTGTCGAAAGGATTGAAACGGACTTTGATTCTGTCTGATATACTGGAAACGGGGCAGTTAGCTCCTGATCTCTATCGACAGGTTTCTCAGTTGGTTAGCAACCGTGGCATCGAACGGATTATCGGAGTGGGGCGCGAAATCGCATCATGCGCGACTTGCTTCAGCATTGAAAAAGTCTTTTATCCTGATACCGAAACCTTACAGGCTGCTATCGGTCGTGGCGATTTACGCCTTGAAAATGAGATTATTTTAATAAAAGGAGCACGTCGTTTTGGCTTTGATGCTTTGACGGAACTTTTGGAAAAGAAAGTTCATGAGACCATTCTTGAGGTTAACCTCGGAGCGATGATTGCCAACCTGAATTATTATAGGGGCAAATTGAAAAAAGAAACAAAGATGGTTTGTATGGTGAAGGCTTTTGCTTATGGGGCAGGTTCTTATGAAATTGCAAAAACCTTGCAAGAACATCATGTCGATTATCTTGCCGTAGCTGTGGCGGATGAAGGGTCGGAATTGCGTAAAGCTGGTATCACGGCCAGCATTATTATCATGAATCCCGAAATGACAGCATTTAAGACCATGTTCGATTATAGTCTTGAGCCCGAAGTATATAGCTTTCATTTGCTTGATTCTCTCATCCGTGAGGCCGAAAAGGAAGGCATTACCAATTTTCCCGTTCACATCAAACTGGATACCGGTATGCACCGGCTAGGCTTCTCTTCCGAAGATATGCCACGCTTGATAGAACGATTAAAAGGACAGAACGCCGTGATTGCCCGTTCCGTATTCTCTCATTTTGTGGGTAGTGATTCGGTTAAATTCGATGATTTTACACGCCACCAGTTTGAGATCTTTGACGAAGCTTCATTGAAGTTGCAAGCGGCATTTCACCATAAAATCATACGGCACATCTGTAATTCGGCTGCTATTGAACGTTTTCCTGAAAAGCAACTTGATATGGTGCGTTTAGGAATAGGTTTATATGGCATCAGCCCTATTGACAATACCATTATAAATAATGTCAGTACTTTGCGTACCACCATCCTTCAGATACGTGATGTTCCTGCCGAAGATACGGTTGGGTATGGCCGTAAAGGTCTGCTTAGTCGTCCTTCCCGTATTGCTGCCATACCGATAGGATATGCAGACGGCTTGAACCGCCATTTAGGAAACGGACATGCCTATTGTTTGGTGAACGGAATGCGTGCTCCTTACGTGGGTAACATCTGTATGGACGTGTGCATGATTGATGTTACCGATATTAATTGTGTGGAAGGAGACTCTGTTGAAATATTCGGCGATCACCTGCCCATAACCGTGTTGTCCGATGTGCTGGATACGATTCCTTATGAGGTACTGACCAGTGTATCCACACGTGTGAAGAGAGTCTATTATCAAGATTAAGGGAAAAAAGCTATACATTTGCTCTTTTCTTTTAATATTCAGTTACTTTTAGTCCATCTTCCGTTGGTCATTCATAATAAAACTCTATTTTTGTAGCCAAATTAAAGAACAAGTACTATGACGAATTTACTTTTATTGGGCTTTTTGCCTAGTGGATCCGAATGGATCGTTCTCGCAGCTCTTATTTTACTATTCTTTGGCGGAAAAAAGATTCCTGAATTGATGAAGGGGCTTGGAAAGGGAGTGAAAAGTTTTAAAGAAGGTGTGAACGAAGCTAAAGATGAAATTAGCAAAGCCAAGGAAGACTTGGAAAAACCGGCTGATAATACTACCAAAAAAGAATAAGATTACCCGGGTTGCCCGGATAACATTTCTATGCATGATGTTGATTTGAGTACCCTTCTGTAATATGGTTGAAAAGGAATTGACTTTTTGGGATCATTTGGATGAACTGCGGTGGGTGCTTATGCGCATGCTCGTGGTGTGGTTTGTATTGGCGGTAGGCTATTTTATAGCCATGCCATGGCTTTTCGATAAAGTCATATTAGCACCATGTCACAATGATTTTGTTTTCTACGATGTTCTGCGTTATGTCGGTCAGGTTTTTCACATGGATGACGATTTCTTTACGCAGGATTTTCATGTCAAGCTGATCAATATTAATCTGGCTGCTCCGTTCTTTATCCAGATATCTACGGCTTTCTGGATGTCAGTGGTTACTGCCACTCCTTATTTGTTTTTTGAAATCTGGCGTTTTATTAGTCCGGCTTTATATCCCAATGAACGTAAAGGGGTGATGAAAGCATTATGGATTGGCACGGTGATGTTTTTCATAGGTGTGTTGCTGGGCTATTTTATGGTCTACCCTTTAACACTCCGTTTTCTGGCTACTTATCAGTTGAGTGTGGAAGTTGAGAACCAGATCTCTTTGAATTCCTATATTGATAATTTTATGATGCTGGTTCTTTGCATGGGACTGGCTTTCGAATTACCTCTGGTCACCTGGTTACTCTCGTTGATGGGTATTGTGCATAAGTCTTTCCTACGCAAATACCGTCGTCATGCTGTTATTCTCATTGTATTTGTTGCTGCAGTGATTACGCCCACAGGCGATCCTTTTACTTTGACTGTTGTTTCGGTTCCTCTTTACCTGCTCTATGAATTGAGCATCCTGATGATTAAGGATAAAAAAACGGATTAAGTTTTGAGTTCGTAATATCAAGACAGCCGGAACATAATAAAAACAGATTTTTTAGAGCCTGACAATCAATATACTATTGCCATGAGACAACTAATAAACCATTTTACCGATGACGACTTATATAAGTTTACAATGTGCTGTGCCGTTATCGACAACTTCCCCAGAGCACAGGTGAAATATTCGTTTACGGACAGAGACAACACTATATATCCGGTCGGATTTGCCGACAGATTGAAGGAGCAGATTGTCCTGCTTGAGCAGGTTGTAATCACTGATGAAGAGATTGACTTCATGATTAGGAAATGTTACTATATTCCTCATTGGTTTTACAAGTATCTGAAAGGGTATCGTTTTAGTCGTAAGTGGGTGAAGGTTTGGCAAGACGAAGAAGGGCATTTGCATGTAGAGTTTGAAGGGAGTTGGGCCGATACAATATTACTGGAAGTAAAGGTTCTTGCAATCATCTCCGAACTTTATTACATCATGACCGGAGAATGTACTCGTTTTGATTATGAGGATTATTACCGGAAATCTTATGCCAAGGCTCATCGTCTCCTGGAAGCAGGTTGTGTATATAGCGATTTCGGAACTCGTCGTCGGGCTTCTTTCAAGGCAGAAGATATTGTTGTTAGGGCGATGAAAGATTGTTATGGTAGTCGGCAATGGGACGGGAAATTTATCGGGACGAGTAATGTCTATTTTGCGATGAAGTATGATTTGTTGCCTGTAGGGACTATGGCACACGAATTCGTATGTGCTATAGGTGGAATATATGGACCTCAGATGGCCAATCATATTGCTATGAATTCGTGGCGTAACACTTTTCGTGGCGCGTTGGGAACTTTTTTATACGATAGTTTCGGTTGGGATATTTTTAGCCTTAATTTTTCCGAAGATTTTGCTAATCTCTTCAAGGGCTTGAGAATAGACAGTGGAGACAATTATGATCAGTTACAAAAAATTGTAAAGAAGTATAAGTCATTGGGGATAGATCCCAAGTCAAAACAAGTAATTTTCAGTAATGCTCTTGATACTGCAAGTGCTATAGAGATACAACAGTATGCTAAAGATTATTGTCAGCCTTCATTTGGAATAGGGACGCATTTCACGAATAACTTCGATGGGGTGGAGCCTATGAATATCGTTATAAAACTTGTAGCAGCAAAAATTACGGAATTGTGGACTTTTTATAATGACACTTGTAAAATAAGCGAAGATAAGGGTAAACATATAGGAAAACCTGAAGTAATCAAACGTTTTATGGAAGCTTTGAATATTGATGAAAAAATAATATAACTTTGAGATAAAAGCTATAATATCATTTCTTAGTTTATAATTCTTTAGCTCATTATAGGTGTTCGCAAATTATCTTTTATCTTTGCAAGATGAATAATGAGGTACAAGAATATTTCGCTTTATTGTTTGCGCTCATACGGCAAAAAAATCTTCCGCTTATACCTGTATATCGCCAATTCCGTGGATTATTGGAGCACCTCTGTCGCACACAAATTCCGGAAGGAAGTCTGCAATTCACCGACTTGTCTGCGCGTATCAGCTTTGTATCGTCGAAAATTGATCTTTCCGTTCCCGAGCAAAATCGCCTTCATACAGTCCGGTTGACTTCGAATGCCATATTAAATGGAGATGAATGCTTTCCTCCTGAAGTTATGCTCCGGGATGCCAAAACACTGGCATTCTTCATCAAGAGGTTGAGTGGTGATGAGATACCCGACGAGCTCTATCGTTTGCTTCCCCGGGCGGATGCAACTTATTTTGTCAATCCTCCTGCCAGTAAGAGAGTAAAGCAGATGCGTGTCTGTTTTCAATATTCAGATGAAAAGTATCTTTATGTCCAACCTGCGGAGACTATCTCCGATGACTTTCTAAAAGTCCGTTATAATGTTCCTCAGATCAATGAAGAGTTTAGTGAGACTTGCAAAATCTTATGGAAGCACGCCCAATTGAATCTGTTGGATGTCTCGATTGACCGGAACGGCATCTTAACCCCTTCTTTCATTATACTGGAACCTGATTACCTGATTGATATCAGTTCGTTAGCGGAATGTTTTAAGGAATATGGGCATCATCCGGCCAATTATCTATTGGCCCGTTTTCGCACACCCGATAATACGCGTCCGCTTCTGCTGGGTAATATTGCCAATCTCTTTTTGGACGAATGGATTCATTCAGAAGTAGAGCCTGACTATACGGCCTGCATGAAAAAAGCATTCCGTACCTATCCCATAGAATTGGCTGCATGTCCCGACTTGCTCGATCGTCAGAAAGAAAAGGACTTCTTTGCAGATTGCAAACGTCATTTTGAAAATATTCGCACTACTTTACAGCAAACTTTCTCAATGGCCGGCTATGATCTTGATAAGCGAAATGCTGTATTGGAACCTTCGTATATTTGTGAAGCTTTAGGGCTGCAAGGTCGTTTGGACTATATGCAGCAAGATATGTCGGCTTTTATAGAAATGAAATCCGGTAAAGCGGATGAATATTCCATACCGGGCAAGGTTGAGCCTAAGGAAAACAACAGGGTACAGATGCTTTTGTATCAGGCTGTGTTGGAATATTCCATGGGGATGGATCATCGCAAAGTCAGAGCTTATTTGCTGTACACCCGTTACCCTTTGTTATATCCCGCCCGTTCTTCTTGGGCTATGGTTCGCCGTGTGATGGATGTTCGTAACCGTATTGTTGCTACGGAATATTCCATTCAGTTGAGAAATACGATATCCTATACTGCGGAACGTTTGGAAGAAGTAGATCCGGAGGTATTGAATGAACGTCATCTGGATAATGTGTTGTGGAAAAGGTATCTTTATCCATCAATCTACACGGTTAAAGAGCGGATCGGTTCACTTTCCGCTTTGGAGCGAAACTATTTTTATTCGCTTTATAATTTCATTACCAAAGAACTCTATACATCAAAGACGGGTGATGTGGATCGTGAAGGCTGTGCCGGAGCATCATCCCTCTGGCTTGCCACATTGGACGAGAAATTGGATGCCGGGGAGATTATGTACAATCTCCGGATTAAGGAAAATCATGCTGCCGAAATCCATAAACCTTTTATCACGCTCGCAGGAGCTCCACGACGTACAGTCGGTGCGGAACTATCATCCCTTTTGGAAGAGTCTGTGGCATTACCGAACTTTCGTGAAGGTGATGCTATTGTATTGTACGAGCGGAATACGGGTACGGATAATGTGACCAATAAAATGGTATTTAAAGGCAATATTGAAAGGATGGATAAAAGCGAGATATGCGTCCGTCTCCGTGCTTCCCAGCAGAATATTGCAGTATTGCCTGAAGAAAGTTGCTATGCTATTGAGCACGACTATATGGATACTACTTTTCGGAGTATGTATTGGGGACTTTCCACTTTTCTGTCGGCAAATAAAGAAAGGCGCGATTTACTGCTTACTCAACGCGAACCTCAATTTGATCGAAGTTTTGATGTAAAAATAGCATCTGCAACGAACGACTTTGAACGGGTGATTTTGAAAGCTTGTGCCGCGAAGGACTTTTTCTTGTTGGTCGGTCCTCCCGGAACAGGTAAGACATCTCATGCTTTACGCGGGATGGTTGAGGCTTTTCGCCGTGAAGAAAAACAAATATTATTGCTTTCATATACCAATCGTGCCGTCGATGAGATTTGCAAGGCACTGACCGGTATTACTCCCGGACTTGAATTTATCCGTATCGGCAGTGAACTTTCCTGCGATCCCGCCTATCGGAAATATTTAATAGAAAATGTTCTGGATGCTTGCTCTACCCGTCGAGAAGTACAGAAACGCATTGAAAGTTGTCCGGTATTTATCGGGACGGTTGCTACACTTTCATCAAAGACAGAGATATTCAGACTGAAAACATTTGATGTAGCAATTATTGATGAAGCGACACAAATACTGGAACCACAACTGCTAGGCTTGCTGTGTCATCGGACTTATGCCGGGAAAAACGCTATTGGTAAGTTTATACTGATTGGAGATTATAAACAGTTACCGGCTGTTGTATTGCAATCGGATGAGCAATGTGAAGTTTTTGACGACTCTTTAAGAGAGGCCGGGCTGATAAATCTGAAAAACTCTCTTTTCGAGAGATTATATAAAACCTCTTCATCAAACTATCATGCTTGTGACATGCTTTGTAAGCAAGGGCGTATGCATCCGGTGATTGCTTCGTTCCCTAATAAAGCATTTTATGGGGGTAAACTGGCATCTGTCGGTCTGCCCCATCAGCTATCTTCCATTCCATTTGCGTTTAAGGCAAAGCATGATCTTTGGGAAGAAGCTTTATCTCGTCGGGTTTCATTCATCCCCTCAGTACCCGAATCATTTGTCCATTCTCCGAAAGTGAATCATTCGGAGGCTACAATTGTGGCCCGTTTAGCTCAAGCTGTTTATCAACTGTATTCCACGAAACAAATTCCTATCGACGATGGACGAAAATGCGGTGAAATGTTTTTTGATATTTGTACTTTAGGAATTATTGCTCCGTATCGGAGCCAGATCGCTCTGATCCGTAAGGAGATAAGTGCATTGGGAATACCAGCATTGAATGAAGTATTGATAGATACCGTAGAGCGTTTTCAGGGAAGCGAGCGCGATGTGATCATATACTCTTTCTGTATAAATCGTTCTTATCAGTTGAAGTATCTTTCTAATATTACCGAAGAAAACGGGACCTTAATAGATCGGAAACTGAATGTTGCTTTAACCAGAGCACGAAAGCAAATGTTCATTACCGGAGTACCCGAATTGATGAAAAAAGACCCTATTTATGCCCGATTATTGAACCATATTTTAGGAATAGAGACGGACTTTAGTAATTCTTAAGCATAATCTTATCCTTTATATCTTTTGTTAATACCTTGTTATTATATAAACCTCTACCTTTGTACCACGTTTTTTTCATAGAGATTTAGATTTAAGGTTAGAAGAATTGTGGAAGTCGTGAGACTTCCCTTTTTTTATTGTGTCCTCTTTACCTCTCCGATTAAGTCTGATATCAGCTCTGTTATTATCACAAATGAACCATTTTGTTGGACTTTTCTCTATTTTGTTTATTTTAAAAAGTGAAAAAATCAATAAATACAACATTTTAAGCATTATTTGTACTATTTTGTAGTCGTAAATATGTATTTTTGAAGCTCAAAATATTAATTATTAATCAATTCACATGAGTACATTAAATGACTTAAATCAAAAAATGACCAAATACCGATGGGTAATTTGTTCATTGCTCTTCTTTTCTACTACCATTAATTACATGGATCGTAATGTGATCTCTTTCTTGAAAGAATATTTTTGTTCTCCGGATGGATTTGCCTGGACTAATTCGCAGTTCTCTTATGTAACTGCATTTTTTACAGCAGCATACGCCGGTGTAACAGTCTTTTCCGGTATGATCATTGACAAAATCGGATCGAAATTGGGTCTTGCTTTATCATTAATACTTTGGTCTTTAAGCGGCATTGGAAATGCTTTTGTGGGCACTTCCGTGTCCGTGCACGTAATGATAAGAAGTCTATTCGGAGTTGGTGAAGCCGGAAACTTTCCTGCATCTATTAAGACAGTAACCGAATGGTTCCCTAAAAAAGAAAGAGCGTTGGCAACCGGTGTTTTCAATAGCGGTGCCAATATTGGTGCTATGATTTCCGCTTTATTTGTTCCATGGTGTTTAATTCATTTTGGTGATGCATCGGGTTGGAAGATGGCTTATATCCTGACCGGTGCTATCGGACTTGTGTGGTTAATATTCTGGTTTCTTCTTTATGATAGCCCCAAGAAATTAAAAGAAAAAGGGAAAGTCAACGCTGAAGAATTTGATTATATTCATAGTGATGATGTGGAACTTACTCCTGAGCAAAGAAAGGCTGAGGCTGAAGGTAAGAAAGAGAAGGTGGCTTGGAATAAGTTACTGAGATATCCACAAACATGGTCATTCTTCTTTGGTAAGTTCATGACTGATGGTATTTGGTGGTTCTTGCTTTTCTGGTTGCCGGACTACTTGAAAAAGCAGTTCGATATGACAACCCAGGAAGTGATGTGGCCGACATTTATTGTTTTCGGCATCGCCATTATCGGTAGTGTGTTCGGTGGAAGTGTGCCGATGTATTTTATGAATAAAGGATGGAATGTTTATAAGGCAAGAATGACGGCGATGCTGATTATTGCTTTATTCCCCGTCTTACTTTTGCTGACCCAATTTTTTGGCGATAAGGCTGTATTTGGTTCTTATGCTATGTATTTGGCTACCACAGTCATTTGTATTGCAGGTGCTGCCCACCAAGCATGGTCTGCTAATATCTTTACTACTGTATCTGATATGTTTCCTAAGAAAGCGATTGCTTCAGTTACCGGAATTGGTGGACTTGCCGGCGGTATTGGAGGTGTATTGGTACAGCTTTTGGCAGGCTTTATCACAGACCTTTACTCGAGTAAACCCGAAACAGCTTATATGATAATGTTTACGGTGTGTGCATTCGCTTATATAATTGCTTGGGCAATTATGAAATTGCTTGTTCCAAAATATAAACTTGTCACGGATTTATAATGTGACAGGCATTACAATTATCCGATAAGGAGAGTAATGTTTTTTGCATTACTCTCCTTATTTTATTTTGTGAATGATCTAAATTTAACTCTTTCTATTAAATAGTGCACCTTTATGAACGGAATTTGCACTATGCATAACGATAGCTTCTCTTATATTTGCTTCCAACAAATATCATTGAATAACATAAATTTTTTACGAATGAAAAGTCGAATAATAGGGTGTGGCATTATTTTGTTTTATACCCTTGTCTGTTGGGGACAACCCCAAAAAGTGAGCACCGGTCTGCCTTGGTCTGTACGTATGGTGCAATCGGAAATGATTCGTTGCCCTCAATCGTGGCAGCTGGATTTTCAGAATACTTTGAAATGGGATTATTGCCATGGACTCGAACTTCAAGCTATGCTTGACGTGTATGATGTTTATGCTGATTCCTCCATATTTAATTATGCTTTGGCTTATGCAGATACCATGATCAATGATAATGGTGAGATTAAAACTTATAAATTGGCTGAATATAACATTGATCGCCTGAATTCGGGAAAATTCTTGTTCCGTATTTATGAGGAAACCAAAAACGAGAAGTATGAGAAAGCGCTTGCTTTGCTTCGTAGTCAGTTGGATACACATCCCCGTAATGAAGATGGTGGTTTTTGGCATAAAAAAATATACCCAAATCAGATGTGGCTGGACGGACTTTATATGGGAGCCCCTTTTTATGCGGAGTATGCTTATCGGAATAATAGAGTAAGTGACTATCCTGATATTATTAATCAGTTTATTACCGTGGCACGGCATACCTACGATCCTAAAAACGGTCTCTATCGTCATGCTTGTGATGTGAGTCGCAAGGAACGCTGGGCCGATCCGGTGACAGGGCAATCTCAACACTGTTGGGGGCGTGCCATGGGATGGTACGCCATGGCTTTTGTGGATGCTCTGGATTTTATTCCCAAGCACGAAGCCGGACGCGATTCGATGTTAGTTATTTTGAATAATATTGCCGTACAGTTAAAGCGTCTGCAAGATCCGGTCAGCGGAGTTTGGTATCAGGTACTTGATAGAAGCGGTGATAAGGGTAACTATTTGGAATCATCTTGCTCCAGTATGTTTGTCTATGCTTTATTTAAAGCGGTCAGGAAAGGCTATATTGATAAATCATATTTAAATGTAGCCATAAAAGGCTATAAGGGACTTTTGAATACCTTTATTGAAGTAGACAAAAGCGGCTTGGTCTCTATAACGAAAGCTTGCGCTGTTGCCGGTTTGGGCGGTACAGACTATCGTATGGGTGATTATGATTATTATATCAATGAAAAAATTCGCAGTAACGATGCCAAAGCTGTTGCACCTTTTATCATGGCCAGTTTGGAGTGGGAGAGGTTGGAGCAAGTAAAAACTGTGGTTAATCAAAAATAGAGATGAAAAAAATTAGTCGTTGTTTATTTTCACTGTTCATAATTCAGTGTCTTTGTACAGCTTCCCTTTATGGTGCGAATTGGAAGGATACTATTGTGGTAGCACGTGACGGAACGGGTGATTACCGTACCTTGAATCAGGCTATGGAAGGCATTCGGGCTTTTATGGATTATAAAGTGACTGTTTTGATAAAGAACGGGGTGTATAAGGAAAAATTGGTGATTCCATCATGGCTTCAGAATGTAGAATTTATAGGTGAAGATTCCGCTAGGACTATTATCACTTATGATGATCACGCCAATATTGATAAGATGGGGACTTTTCGAACCTATACGGTGAAAGTTGAAGGAAATGATTTGACCTTTAAAAACTTGACTATTGAAAATAATGCCGCACAACTGGGGCAAGCAGTAGCTCTCCATACTGAGGGTGACCGGCTTAAATTCGTTGGTTGTAGATTTTTGGGTAATCAAGACACCGTTTATACGGGAGTAAAAGGAACGCGTTTGTACTTTCTCGATTGCTATATTGAGGGGACTACCGATTTTATATTCGGCCCTTCAACTGCCTTATTCGAAGGGTGTATTATTCATAGCAAGCGAAATTCATATATCACTGCAGCTTCAACTCCGCAGGATGTTGAGGTGGGTTATGTGTTTAAAAAGTGTAAATTAACAGCTGAGTCGGGTGTTGATAAAGTGTATTTGGGTCGCCCTTGGCGTCCGTATGCGGCTACAATCTTTATTAATTGTGAGATGGGTAAACACATTTGTCCGGCAGGATGGGATAATTGGAAAAATGTGGAAAATGAAAAGACTGTCCGTTATGCAGAATATGGTAGCATAGGCGAAGGAGCTTCTCCCGGGCGTGTGAAGTGGGCTAAACAGTTGTCACAAATGGAGGCGGAAAGGTATGGCAATTTGGAGTACATTTTTAAGATATGTTCAAATTGGCTTTCTGCTAGATGATCAGGTTATGGTGTGATTATAGAGATTACCTTTTAGTAATCTCTATAAAACCAGATTAACGGCGTAGAAAGTCTTCGCGCATTGGACTAAAGCAGTCAATTAATATGCCTTCTTCAAGGCAAGAACAGCCGTGCTCTGCATCGGGTTCGATGTAAATGCCGTCACCTGTTTCTACGATTTGCTTTTTCCCATTGACGGTGAATTCGAATTTACCACTGACTACATAAGTCGTTTGGGTATGATAATGAGTGTGCAAACTGCCTATGGCTCCACGGTCGAATTTTACTTTGACAAGCATGACTTGACCGTCATAACCCATAATTTGCCTGACTACTCCTTCACCGGCAGGTTCCCATGCCGTCTCTTTTTCAAAAATGAAAGTATTGCTTTGAGTCTTTTTCATCTATTTGAGTTTGATAATTTGGGAGCAAACTTATAGGATTAATATTGAACTGGCAAATTAAAGCTTTGTCTGTTTTGAAAGCGAAGCTTGAATTTATTTTTTCAATGATATAAAAATGAAATTAAACGGATAAAATTATGAAATATAGATGGGCATTCTTTTTAGGTTTGCTGCTACTCTTTTCCTCCTTTGAAATAGGCAGACCGGTTGTCACAATCTTTATGATTGGTGATTCGACTATGGCGAATAAAGAGTTGACTGGAGAAAACTCCGAAAGAGGTTGGGGGCAGATGCTGCCTGGATTCTTGTCGGAGGAAATAAGGGTTGAGAACCATGCAGTAAACGGACGCAGTTCGAAAAGCTTTATTGATGAAGGCCGTTGGGATATTGTTGTTTCGCGTATTAAGAAAGGGGATTATGTCTTTATCCAGTTCGGGCATAATGATGAAAAGGATGACCCTAAGCGTCATACGGATCCGGGATCATCTTTTGATGCTAACTTGGTACGTTTTGTGAACGAAACCCGTGCAAAGGGTGGTATCCCCGTATTATTTAACTCGATTGTTAGGCGAAATTTCGGATTGCCCGGGAGTAATGCAATTAAGAATGCAATAAGTCAGGATGATATAAGAAAAAATATTAATCAAGACACGGCATATAAAGCTATCAATAAAACCCTTTCCGCAAAAGAGGTAAAATTGATCGATACTCATGGAGCATATTTGGATTCTCCGCGAAATGTAGCCAAAGAGTTGAAAGTCCCTTTTGTCGATATGAATAGAATTACTCATGATCTGGTTGAGGGGATGGGCGCTGTGGAATCGAAGAAACTGTTTATGTGGATACCCGCAAATAAATATCCTGCTTATCCTAAAGGTAGGGAAGATGACACCCACCTCAATATACATGGCGGGCGTATTGTTGCCGGTCTGGCAATAGATGCTATTGCAAAGGTTGTCCCTGAACTGGCTAAGTATGTGCGACATTATGACTTTGTTGTGGCACAGGATGGTAGTGGTGATTTCTTTAGTGTGCAGGAAGCGATTAACGCCGTACCCGATTTTCGTAAGAATATGCGGACAACCATTCTGGTTCGTAAAGGTGTGTATCATGAAAAGCTAATTATTCCCGAATGTAAAATAAATGTTTCTCTGATAGGTCAACAGAATGCTGTTATTTCTTATGACGATTATGCCGACAAAAAGAATCTTTTCGGAGAGAAAAAAGGCACTTCCGGATCTTCTTCCTGTTATATTTATGCTCCGGATTTTTATGCCGAGCATCTTACTTTTGAAAATACTTCCGGTCCGCTGGGGCAAGCCGTCGCCTGCTTTGTGAGTGGCGATCGTGCCTATTTTAAAAATTGCCGTTTTATCGGATTTCAGGATACTCTTTACACCTATGGAAAAGGATGCCGTCAGTATTATGAGGATTGTTATATTGAAGGTACCGTTGATTTTATTTTCGGATGGTCGACAGCGGTATTTAATCGATGCCATATTCATAGTAAAGGTAATGGGTATGTCACGGCACCTTCTACCGACGAGGGACAGAAATATGGTTATGTATTCTATGATTGCGTACTTACAGCCAGCGAGGGAGTGGACGACGTTTTCCTATCAAGACCTTGGAGACCCTATGCAAAAGCTGTTTTTATCAGATGTGAGATGGGAAAGCATATTCTTCCTGCCGGGTGGCACAACTGGGGAAGGAAAGATGCTGAGAAAACCGTCTTTTACGCGGAGTTTGAAAGTAAAGGAGATGGCGCAAATTCGAAAGAGCGTGCCTCTTTTTCAAGGCAGTTGAAGTCTATTCGTGGATATGAGATAGAAACAGTGCTTTCCGGTAAAGACAATTGGAATCCTGTTAAAAACGGGAATGCCTTGTTGGATATAAAAAGGTAAAATGGACGAATGGAAGACTCCGTCAAAAAATTACTTCAGCCACTTATCGAAGAATTCCAAAGTCTCTTTCTGCATGCTTTTATTAAAAAAATGCTTTTCGTCCCAAAGTTTGGTTACCAACTTCTCAGAAGCATGCTGACTACTCCATACTTTGTGCAAGATTGAGTAAGCATCTTCCACGCCTTTTACCGGGAAAAGCTTATCTTTTGTTCCATTGAAGAATAAGGATGGTTTGGGGCAGGCTATGCTGGCTACATGGGGATAATCGAAGTAGAGACGTATATTGGGAATGAGCATGGAATAAGCCGATCCCCCTTTATTCTGGTTATTTGATAAATCCATTAAGTATTCGGTGGTATTCATCCAACAAATAGAAGCAGAAGCTTTTATACGGTCAGTCAGTGCCGAAAGCATCCATGAACGATAACCTCCCATTGAGAACCCTAGACAGCCGATTTTACTTGCATTGACAAAAGATAAGGAAGCTAAAAAGTCTGTACTTCGTATATCGTCCATGGTAATAAAGGCACTCCATGATGCACCCATTTGTAGAAAATTGGATGCTAAAGCTTGCTGTCCTTCGTAGTTTGGTCCTTCCTTCTGACCTCTTTCTCCCCAAAACAGTGCATCCACAGATAATACGACATAGCCATGTTCTGCAAAATAATCTCCGGTGTATTGACCGTCATAGCAACGTATGTTCCAATCGTCGGCGTCAGCAAGTACTTCTTTCTTAACATCAAAGGGGCGTACCATTTTCTCTTTACCAATGGAAAAGTGAGCGCCGTGATCGTGTAACATTACAATGGCGGGAAAAGGACCTTTTCCTTGCGGTACTAGCAAATAAGCCGGGACCCTATACCAAGAGGACAAGTTGAATGTTATTTTTTGTACTTTATATCCGTTGCGCTTTTCTGTTGCAATGATTTCCATATTATAGTTATCTGGTGCCGGTGGAACATTCCTCATGCATTCAAGAACTTGTTTTCTCGCTTTATTCCTCCATTTGTTGAAATTTCTAATAGGAGATTTTCCCCATGCCATTGGATAGGATAATTGTCCTTTCAGTTGTTTATAAAATAAGGGCATATTTCTGGCTATTCCATAATTTATGCTGTCTTTATTTTGTCCTGATGCATTGAAAAAATACGATAGTAATATAAAAATAAAAAGAATCGATTGTTTCATAGTCGAAAGCGATTAAAATATTCACAAAGATAAGTAATATAAAGCTGAATTATGTATCTTTACCCCGATAGAATAGATCTTGTGCTATGAAAAGAACCTTATATTTCATATTAAATATATTATTATTTTCGACTGTTGCCAAAGGGCAGCATGACTGTATTTTTACTCATTATTCTTCGGAAAACGGGTTGTCTCAAAATACTATTATGTCGATTCTTCAGGATCATAAAGGGAATATGTGGTTTTCTACTTGGGATGGTATCAACAAATTTGATGGTTACTCTTTCAGAAAGTATAAGGCCAGACTGGATAATAAGATAACCTTAAGTCATAATAGAATTGACTACATGGGAGAGGATAAGTATGGTTTTATTTGGCTATTGACTTATGACAATCATGTATATCGTTTTAATCCCAAAACTGAATTTTTTGAACGTGTTCCGGCTGGAAATCAGGCGGGTAGTACTATAACTGTTACTAAAATAATTATACTCGATAATGGTGTGGTATGGCTTTTGACGGATTCTGATGGAGCCATCAGAGTGATTACTAATCCGGAAAATTATAAATTGACTTCTGAATGGTATTCATCTCAAAAGAAGTCTTTTCCCATCGTGAGAGCATTTAATGTATATCAGGATTTGATAGGCAATGAATGGGTACTTACCAATAATGGGCTCGGTAAGATTCGCATTGGAGAAAACTCTCCTGCTTTTTATTTTGCTGAAAATGATGAATTGCATAAAAAAGAAGCCGGTCAGTCTTTTTATTCTTGCTTAGAGTGGGGTTCCCAACTTTATTTTGGTTCCGATGGGGGAAGAATATGGTGTTATCAAAAGAGCACCGGGCGATTTAATTTACTAAAAGTGCCGACGAATTCGCGTATTGTTGCAATTGCTGGATTGGGAACCAAAGAAATGATTTTCGTTACTGACAAAGATGGTTTTTTTGTATATACGCTTAAAACAAAATTGATGGAGCACTATCCGGCTTCCCTTTTTCCGGGTTCTCCAATCATTTCGGTCTATGTGGATAAGTCGTTTGAAGTGTGGTTTGAACAACATGTACCGGGTAAAGTGATTCACTTTAATCCTCGTACGAAAATATTGAAATGTGAAGAGTTAGCAGTCGAGGCTACTACAACTGACCGTTCCCATCCTGCTTTTCATATTCATGAAGATATTTATGGAACGGTTTGGGTACACCCTTATGGAGGAGGATTTTCTTATTTTGACCGGAAGAGCAATAGCTTAAAGTCTTTTTATAATAGCTTGTCCGGCGATAATTGGCACTTTTCTAACAAAATTCACAGTGCTTTTTCCGATAGGCAAGGTAATTTGTGGATGTGTACCCATTCAAAAGGACTTGAGAAGATAACATTCCGACATCCACAGTTTCGTATGATAACCCCTGAACCTCATTCTTATGAATCGTTAAGTAATGAAGTGCGCGCTTTATGTGAAGATCGTGAGCATAACTTATGGGTAGGTTTGAAAGATGGTAAATTAAGGGTTTATAAGCAGGGAAAATATTGTGGATACCTTACGGAAACCGGAGCCGTCTCTAACTCCGGTTTACCTATACGCGGTACGGTTTATTTTGTCATGCAGGATCGTATGAGAAACATTTGGATTGCAACAAAAGGGGAGGGCTTGATAAAAGCGGAACCCGAACAGCAGAGTTTTCATTATAAGATTAAACGGTACAGATATGATAAAGATGATATATATAGTCTTAGTAATGATAATGTGTATTGCGTCTATGAAGACGAGCGCGGTCGAATATGGGTGGCTACTTATGGAGGTGGAATAAATTATTTGACTCGGGATCAGAAAGAAAAAGAAATCTTTATTAATCACCGAAATAATTTGAAAAATTATCCGATTGATAATTGCTATAAGGTTCGTTTTATAACAAGTGATGGGAATGGACATCTTTGGATCGGTACAACTGTTGGAGCTTTAATGTTTGATGAAAGTTTTAAGAATCCCGAAGATATTGTCTTTCACCATTATTCACGGGTACCCGAAAAAACTCATAGCATAAGCAACAATGATGTACATTGGATTACTGTGACGAAGAGGAAAGAACTTTATGCAGCTACGTTTGGTGGAGGATTAAACAAACTTATATCTCTAGATAAGAGAGGTAATGCCGAGTTTAAATCGTATACGGTGAATGAAGGGCTTTCTTCGGATATAATCTTGTCCATGCAGGAGGATAAGCATGGAAATCTATGGTTAAGTACGGAAAACGGGGTTAGTAAATTTATTCCTTCAACTGAACGCTTTGAAAATTATGATGATAAGACAATTTCCTTTCCTGTCAGATTTAGTGAAGCAGCTTCAGCTTATCTTTCGACGGGCGGAATGCTTTTTGGCTCCAATACCGGTATATTCTCATTTAATCCAGATTCTATAAAGAAAAGTAACTATGTTCCGGCAATTGTTTTATCCAAATTGCTAATTGCCAATCAGGATGTGATACCAGGGGACAAATCCATACTAAAACAAACATTGGATGATGTGAAGGAGTTGCGTTTGTCACACAAAGAAAATATCTTTTCTATCTCATTTGCAGCTCTTGACTATTCGGCTCCTTCTGAAATCCAATATGCTTATATGCTAGAGGGATTTGAAAAGAATTGGAACTATGTTGGCAACCAGCGATTAGCCACTTACACCAATTTGCCAAAGGGTCATTATGTGTTTAAAGTCCGTTCAACTAACAGTGATGGCGTTTGGACAAGCAATATTCGCTCGCTTGATATCGAAATATTACCTTCATTTTGGGAGACTCCTTTGGCTTATCTACTTTATGTACTTTTTATTATTGCCATAATTGTTGTTACGGCATACATTCTCTTTACTATTTACCGGTTGAAACATCGCGTCTCAATGGAACAGCAAATGACGGATATGAAACTTCGTTTCTTTACCGATATATCCCATGAACTACGTACCCCTCTTACATTGATAGCGGGACCGGTAGAATGTGTGCTACAGAATCCACAAATACCCCCGACAGCCCGTGAGCAGTTACAGATAGTCGAACGCAATACGAGTCGTATGTTACGATTGGTGAATCAAATATTAGACTTTCGCAAAATCCAGAATAAAAAGATGAAGATGCAGGTGCAACGGGTTAACATTGTCTCTTTTATCCAACGGATAATGGAGAACTTTGACTCTGCGGCTGAAGAACATCAAATAGATTTTCTATTTGAGACGGAGAGCAAGGAACTTTATATGTGGGTTGATTCGGATAAATTTGAAAAAATCATATTTAATCTTCTTTCGAACGCTTTCAAATACACGCCTAATGGGAAAATGATTACGGTTTTCATTCGGGAAGATGAAACTACTGTTTCAATAGGTGTTCAGGATCAAGGGATTGGTATAGCCGAAAACAAGAAGAAATCCCTTTTCGTTCGTTTTGAAAATCTGATTGATCAAAATCTGTTTCATCAGGCCAGTACCGGTATTGGATTGTCTTTGGTGAAGGAATTGGTGGAAATGCATAAAGGAAATATAACGGTAGATAGTAAATTAGGAGAGGGGAGCTGCTTCATGGTCAGCTTCCTGAAAGGAAAGGAACATTATGAAAGCGGAGTGGAATTCTTGCAGGACGATTCGACTGTTGAGTTGGAACTGAAGCCTGTTTCTGATAGTTGTGAAACAACAGAAGTAATGCCCGACCAAGACTTTTACGGTGAAGATATTACGTCAAAGGAACTTATGCTGATAGTGGAAGATAATGCTGAACTAAGATTGTTTTTACGGAGTATTTTTTCTTCTGAATATAGAATCGTTGAGGCTATAGATGGATTACAAGGATGGAATAAAGCGTTGAAATATCTTCCCGATATCATAATCAGTGATGTGATGATGCCCGAAAAAGATGGAATTTCAATGACTCGCGAACTTAGAGCTGATATGAATACCAGCCATATTCCGATTGTATTACTTACAGCCAAAACTTCCGAGGAGAGCAAACTGGAAGGAATAGAATATGGAGCCGATGACTATATTACTAAGCCTTTTAGCGCTGTTTATTTACAAGTGCGCGTTAAGAACCTGCTTCAACAACGCCGAAAATTGCAGCAGAAGTATCATGCTAATCCTGAGGGGGATTTGGAACAGAATCAGACGGAGTCTCTTTCAATGGAAGAACATGTTCCTAGCATATCCCGACGGGATAAAGAGTTTATGGATAAATTGACTGAGTTGATGGAGAAGAATATGGATAATGGTGATCTGGTTGTGGACGATTTAGTACAGGAACTTGCCGTAAGCCGATCGGTGTTTTTTAAAAAGCTGAAATCTTTAACCGGTTTCGCTCCTGTCGAGTTTATAAAGGAAATGCGCATTAAACATGCCATAAAATTGATTGAGTCGGGAGAATTCACTATGACTCAAATTTCTTATATGGTGGGAATTAACGATCCCCGTTATTTCAGTAAATGTTTTAAGCAGAAAATGGGGATGACTCCTACTGAATTCCGTGATCACATCTTTAAAAAGAATACTCAATGAATTCTTACTTATCCCAGGTGCCTATACAAAGTGAAATATCAAATTGACTCTTCCCCAAAATCGTATATTTCAGTGGAATAAATATAGAAATTTCCGATAGGAAATCAATAAATAGAAAGAAACCTTTGTAAAATAAAAACAAGAGATGGGTAGTGCATAGATGAGTTTTCCTAATGCTGAATCATCTCCATACCTTCTCCATACCTTCTCCATACCTTCTCCATACCAAGTCCATACCATCTCCACTATTTCTTTACCCTAATCCGCCTCAGCTGAAGCGCAAAAGAGTGGAGAATGTATAGAGATGGTATTAAGGAAATATTATCAAGAAATGAGATCTGTGGACTTTACTCAAGATATAATAATGGTTTTATTCATAACTATTCCCTATGGAATAATAAGCTTTTTAATTTCTGGTCGTCCGAACTTCCTCCATACATTAAATTAAACTGTCCGCTCATTGGGTGCACGGTATTAGTAGAAGTATCCCACCAGTTGAAGGTCTCTTCGTTTAGTGGAAAGCTAACCAGACATGTGTCTCCCGCTGCGATAAAAACGCGCTTAAATCCTCTCAAGGTTTTCACTGGTCCGTTTTGATCTTCGGGACGTTGTACATACAATTGGACCACTTCCTCTCCATCTCTGTCGCCCGTATTTGTTACCGGTATGATCAACTCATTGTGCTCTATCTTAGCTTTCCCGTATGCAAATGAGGTAAAGCTCAACCCATGCCCAAAAGAGAATAATGGTTTTTCTTTTAAGTATCGATATGTACGTCCTTTCATCGAATAATCTTGGAAGTCGGGAAGTTGGTCAACGCTTTTATAGAAAGTGATCGGCAATCTTCCGGAAGGGTTGTAAGAACCGGTAAGAACATCTGCAATAGCAGTTCCACCGGCTTGCCCCGGATACCAAGCTTGCAGAATGGCATCACAATTTAGACTTTCGGGAACCAACCCTATGGCACTTCCTGAGAAATTAATAAATACCACTTTCTTTCCCGCTTTTTTGAGCGCAGCCAAAAGTTGACGTTGTATATCAGGTAATTCTATATTTGTACGGTCCCCGCCTTTAAATCCGGGGGCATTTACAGCCATTTCTTCTCCTTCAAGAGAAGGAGCTATGCCACCTGCAAAAAGAACAACATCGGCATATTCAAGTTGTTTGATTATTGGGTTGAAATCTATCTTTCTGTATTCACCTAGATCAAAGCCAAGAGTGGAACCTTTCTCTGGGGACAGGAGAGCAAGTACTATTTTATAGATCTTTCCAGATTGGGTCTTAAGCGTATAAACATCTTTGGTTTGCTGCGAAGCAGACTTGTTTGATACAACGACTTTTCCATTGATGGATAGTTTGTATTCTCCCTTTGACGATATACGAAATGCTATAGATTTACTTTTTCCAGAAGAAATTTCACCACTATAAATCGTTGAAAAATTATTCGGAGAAACATTCGGTGCAATACTTGTGGTATCGTTTACTACAAAATGGAGTGGATTTTTTTCTTGCCTCTCTATGACAGGTTTTCCTTTACATTCCTTGTTATTCCAATACACTGCTTTAAATCCTTTTTTCCCTTTGGCTGAACACTGATTGAATAGACTGACAAAATTGCGATCGATGATACGGTCACATGCCGGATAGTAGTTGAATTGATCTTCAGGTATTCTTTGTCTCATAGCCTCCAGCAGGGTGCTAGTATGCGAAGGGAAGCCGTTGTAATTTCCCCATTGCATGATAGAATCGTTAGCGTTCGGCCCGATCAATGCAATATTCATGTTGTCTTTTAAGGGTAAGATGTTATTTTTATTCTGCAATAAAACGATTGATTCACGTGCCATACGGAGTGCGAGGTGTCTATGCGCTTCATTATCTATTACTGATGCCGGAATGCTATCCCATGGCGTATTATTGTCCATTTCACCGAGTTCAAAACGTGCTTTGAGAAGTCTGAATACAGAACGGTCGATTTCTTTTTCTTGTATGACTCCATTTTTGACAGCTTCCGGCAGCGATTTATATACATCTCCACATTCAAGGTCCGTTCCTGTAACAACAGCCGCTGCTGCTGCGTCAGTTTTTCTTTCATAAGTTTCGTGATGCCCTTTTTCATAGAAATCGTTTATTGCTCCGCAGTCGCTGACCACAATTCCTTGAAAATTCCATTCGTTGCGTAATATCTGAGTCAATAATTTGTTGCTCCCACAACAAGGTGCACCTTCAAATCGATTATAAGCACACATAACCTCTTTTACTTTGCCTTTTTCCACCAAGTCTTTAAATGCTGGCAAGTATGTCTCCCATAAATCACGTGGATTTATATTTTCGGCATTGAATTTATGCCTGTTCCATTCCGGACCGGAATGTACAGCATAATGTTTAGCGCATGCATGAGCCTTGTTATACTTTGAATTTTCAGGCCCTTGCAATCCACGGACTACTGCTACTCCCATTTTTGAAGTTAAAAAAGGATCTTCTCCATAGGTTTCCTGTCCTCTTCCCCAACGTGGATCACGGAATATATTGATATTAGGAGTCCAAAATGTCAGTCCTTGGTATCGCTTATAACTATTTTGCTCCTTGGCTATACGGTTTTTAGCACGGGCCTCGTCGCTGACTGCATCGAATATTTTCTGAAGGAGTATGTCGTCAAAAGAGGCAGCCATCCCGATTGCCTGTGGGAAAACAGTGGCAAGTCCCGAGCGTGCCACTCCATGTAGTGCTTCGTTCCACCATTCATAGGGCTTAATTCCCAGTCGCGGGATGGCGGGGGAATTGTTTTGCATCAAAGCGACTTTTTCTTCTAAACTCAGTCTGGATAGCAAATCATTAGCCCGTGCTTCAGGGGTGAGAGACTGATCTTGATATGGTAATTGGGCATTGGCCACAAATGCGAAAGGAATCAAAAATAAAAATACAAGGATATATTTCATAGCTTTGACTTTTGGGATGGATAAGATTTACAAATCTACATGATAACTTTGATTTTTGCAAATATTATCTGAGTTGGAAGCTGTTATGATTCTTGATTGAATCTATTTATGGTATATCGTTTTCTTCCCTGTTATTTTCCATCCATTCTTTACCCTTTGTCAGCCGGGCGACAAGTACTGAACTAACAATATTACCTGTAGAATTCAGTAATGTGGCTGGTACATCAATAATTGTACTGATTACCATAAGCGTTCCGGCAAGTTGTGGCGAAAACCCGAAAACCGAACAGATTAATAATTCCCCTGTCATGCCTCCGCTTGGAATGGCTCCCATAACAGCTCCGACAAGCAGAGCTACACCGATAATAAAAACCACATTACCAGAGAAACCAGTGTTTTGTCCGAATATTGTTAAAAGAAAAACAATTTTAATAATGCCCCCCATTACCGATCCGTCTTTATGCATGTTGGTTCCTAAAGGAATAACCGTTTCTGCAATATTTGCAGGAACACCTATTTTTTTTGAGGCTTCGATATTAATGGGGATGCACGCGGCACTCGATGAAGTGGCAATAGCAGTAAGTGAAGGTGTAATGATGTGTCGCCAAAAAGCACGCAAGCTTTTTGTTCCACCGGCCATCCCGATATATAGAGAATTAAGCCCGAAATAGCAAATTACAGTAAGTACCAGATAGAGTGCAAAAGCATTAGCATAGCCATTTAAAATCTGAGTACCGACTTTTCCGATAGTATCGGCGAAATAACATCCAAGTCCTATCGGAGCAGCATACATAATAATCTTCATCATTCGTAAGATAACCACCATACCCGAATTCAAAAATTGGGCTACAGCTTTACCATGTTCCCCGCTATACGCAGTGGCTAAGCCGAAGAATGCTGAAAAAAGAATGAGAGGAAGTAAATTTGCTTTAGTAAACAACTGCAAGAAATCGGGAACACTGAATGTCTTTACAAACAACTCTCCGCTGCCTAGATGTGCCGTTGAATTATATTCCGGTAAATTTGCCATTATCATGGCTCTATCCACTCCATTAAGCGGGTTATAGAAAATCGTCAGAATATATGCCGTAGCTGCTACAATTATTGCCGATATGAGGAAAACTAGAATGATGTTAAGCATTACTTTGCCTATCATGTTCATTTGCTTCATGTTGTAAATGGCTGTTGATATGCTGAGAAATACCAGTGGAACTATAAGCACGAACATCATATTAAGGAAGAGATCACCTATCGGTTTGACAACGGAGGCTTTTTCACCAAATACTATTCCACTAATTCCTCCTATCACAATTCCAATGATCAGGCAGATGGTAAATGCATAAGTCTTTATTATTCTCATTTGAAATGCCAATTTGCTATTTTCTGCAAAAATATATCTTCAAATTGAGATAATTGTGTTTTTGTCGCATTGAATTTTCCTTTTTATGTTTTTAGATGATTGTACTAATTGTAATATTGCATATCTTTAATACAAAAAAGCAGTAGATTCGGATGGATATTCCCATTGGATCTACTGCTTCTATTATAATGAAATTTGTGATTTACTTAAGCCATCTTGCGTCGCCAATAATTTTAGTAATCAACGTTGTATTGCTAACCTTGAAGTTCCCTGCATCTGCATTTGTAAAACCTGGATCTAACGAAGTATAGGTACCGGTATCATTTTTTGCACTGGATTGGGTACTTGCCGTAAAGTTCGGAGCGTTGAAATAATTGTTGTCTTTCATCTCTGTAATGATCGTGCTTGCTTGATTGGTGTAATAACCCAGAGTTCCTGCAAGAATGTTCTTGTTGAAATGAATTTCTTGATTCCCCAAACGAATGTATAACATACGTCTGGTAGCTCCATTGATTACTTTATAGAACGTATTGTTTTCAATGGTGATCACACTCTTGCTATCTGGATAATTCGTCGAGCCTGGAGCATCCATTCGGAAGAAATCACGAGCCAAAGCACTATTATAAACCGTGTTATTGCTAAATTTGAATGTTTCAGCCAGTCCATTACGGAAGTCGAACATATCCCCACCGTTACACTCTATTTCATGGTATAGACAGTTGGTGATGCTAATTGATTTAATTTTCGTTTTATTGTTCACATATAAAGCACCTTTCGTATAGTTCTTTATTTCACATCCATCAATGGCTAATGCGCCGAAGTTGTCACCGGCAGCATAAACAATGGTTTGGTCACCTGTAGAGCCTGTCCCATCCAAGATAAGGTTTTTCAATTCCAGCCCCGCATTATTATCGGGTTTGATAATTGTACTTTGCAACACAGGTTTCCTCTTGGCACTAACCCCTGCAATGATAACAGATTTTGTTATATTGAGTGTTGCGATGTTGTAAGTTCCTTCTTCCAGTGCTATAATATCTCCATCGTTAGCTGCTGCAAGCACTGCCGCTAGATCATCTTGAGGTGTCACTACTGTGGCGCCATCTAAAGGATCGATAGGTGTCGTCCAAGTTACCAGACCACGTGTTTTCTTACCGTTTTTCAGTGTAGCCGTGTAGGCTGTTTTACCCGTTAATCCGGTAATCCTGACTGTACCCGTAGCCAATTCTTCTGCAGTAATATTGTGCGTAATATCGCCCGGAGTAATAGTGATAGCAGTTGCTGCTTGTCCTATAGGCCATTGCAAAGTGACTTCTCTTGGCTCTGTATCGTCAGCAATTGTAAGCAACCGTTCATGATTGGTTTTGAAGGTCAAAGCTGTCCATTTGGATTCAGTTATATTCTCGCCCTTTGCTTTGACGCGCACTGAATAATCGGTATCCCATGCGAGCCCTGTGAATAAAACTTCTGCTGTTGTGACGCTTGATACTCTTAGCGGAGTTCCGCTAAATGCCATATTTCCATCTTCTTCATAGATCTCCACGTCATAGCTGCTTGCATCTGTTACTGAAGTCCAAGTCACATCAGAAACAGTGTCATTTTTGATTTCAGCTTTCATATTGATGGGAGAGAATAAACGTTCATAGTCAATACTTGTGATCTGTTCACTTTGATCAGAGCATGCACTTACAGCCAATGCATAGCTGACGGCGAGTATGGTATTTTTAAATAGTTTGTTCATAATCTTCATTCTTAGTCATTGGTTAAAGTTCCATTACTACTGTCGATAAATGTTTTCCAAATGGGCCAGTATTGATGCTCATCGGGATTGTTTTGGTATAATGCATCAATAAGCTCTTGAGGTAATGATGAGCCATCGGCTTTAATCCAGTCGGTATTATTGGAATAACCAAGTATGGCGCCTGCTGCATCTGTGTCACCATGGTTGAGTCCGTAGATAACCAAACTTTCGCCATCACTACCTGTCTTATAGTAGAGCTTGGTTGGTAGATCGGCATACTCGCCGGTATGTGTGGCCAAACGTGCCATCTTAGCTTTTGCTTCGTCCAATTTGGTCTTAAGCAGATTCCAACGGATAAGGTCGGCTTTACGTAGACATTCGCCGGCAAATTCCAATCCTCTCTGTTCCACAATAGCATCGAAAAATGCGCTTTTATTTGCGGTTGCTTTAGTCATATATGCCGTTACTTTATCAACTGGTAATGCCCGGTCTAAGATAGGCTTCATATATTTAGCCGCATTTGCAGGCCCTTCCAATTCGTTAATGGCTTCTGCCGCCATAAGATACACGTCGGCAAGGCGCATATACTGCCAATTGATACCATCATCGTTTGTAGAGGTCACAATACGGGTCATCCATTCGTAACGGAGTTTGCCGAAGCACCAGTTTTTAAGTGAACGCAGCTGTTGTTTTGAGGGATCAGCTTTTGACCATTCGTAAGGTACACAGGTTATATCACGTCGGGCATCCTGTAAATCGTAATCGTAGTATAAATAAGGTAATGGTCCGTTTACCCCACCTTGTGCCTGCTGAGTATATTGGTCAGCAGCCTGATGCTTGATACCGAATGTATACAATACCCGTCCGCGTCCGGCGGCAAAAGGAATTTCCCATATTGATTCTTGTCCTGCATCCGTCTTTTCCAAACAAAGCCGGCGGAAGTTATCTTCGAATGAACCGAGTTTACATACGTTTTGATTGATTACGTCTTCACATTCCTGTTTGGCGATTGCGTACATTTTTTCGCGGCTCAGTTCTGGATCGGTACTTAAACGTATACCGTCTTTTCGTTGGCTGTATCCTCCGGCATAAAGAGCAATGCGAGCCCGTAAAGCCTTTACAAAGGCTTTGTTTACTCGTTCTACACTTGATGTTACAGTGGAACCATTGGGCCATGGTACTAAATTTTCCGCTTCCAGTAAGTCTGCCAGCAATTGCTTGTATATAATATCACGGTCTGAGCGTGGTACATAAGTGGTTTCGGAAGTAACCGGTTCGAAACGTGCGGGAACATCCCCCCATGCTTTGACCAAGTCCAGATATACAACAGCACGTAAAGTCAAGGCTTCACCCAGTAATTGCGCCAATTCGGAATTTGAACTTACGTTGCCGTAAGTGCGCAGACCGCGTATCGCTAAGTTGGCTCTTTCAATTCCTTCATAGAATTTGGCCCAAGCATTAGTTGCATCATTCATTTGCGTATTTGTAGGGCTGGCGGCATATCCTGTTAGTGAATACTTGCCGTCGTCATTTGTCGTTGTTGACATTCCATTAATCCACTCAACGTCTGAGTTGATGCCATAGTACGGTAAAAAACGCCCACGATAAGAGTTTGTTTCTCCAAAGGACACATGAATGCCCATTACAGCAGCTTCTGCTAAAGAAGGGGTCGAAAAGATCAGGGATTCGTCCAACGATGATTTGCTGGGTGATTCCATGTCACATGCTGTCAATAGACATAATGAGACGCTGACTAAATATGTAAATTTCTTCATATTCATTTTCGTATAGTTTTAAAAGTTAAGGTTCACACCGACTACGAATTGACGACTTTTTGGATAAGCCGAATAATCTACGCCCGGGGTTAAATTAGTATTACGTATAGTCGATACTTCAGGGTCATATCCGGAATAACTGGTCAAGCAGAAAAGATTATATCCGGTAACATAAAAGCGTAAGCTGGTAATCTTGAATTTTTGCAATAGTGATGGTGGAATGGTGTAACCCAAAGTCAAGGTGTTGAGTCGCAGGAAAGAGCCATCTTCTACCGCCCAATCGGTAAAGATCATCCGGTCGGTTTTGGGTGACCACATTGTGGTACTAGCATTCATTGCAGCTAATTGTGCAGGGTCGTTACAAATAGTTCCGTCAGCATTTAGATTTGTCCAACGCTTACCATCCGCCATGAGATCAATCATGTTTCGATATTGGTATTTTCCGGTTTGGGTAAATTCAATCTTATTGGCATTATAGATATCGTTACCGTAACTCCAATTGAAGTTAGCGGAAAGATCGAAACCATATAGCCTGCCATTGATGGAGAAGCCGCCTGTATGCAAGGGATTAGCGTCACCGATGATTTCTTTGTCATCAGTTGTAACCTTGTTATCATCACCTTTAATATCTTTTAGTTTCATCACACCTGGACGAAGTGTACCTACTATGGCAGAAGCGTCAGTAACTCCGTCTTTTAAGTTCCATTTTGAGCCATCGTAACTTTCAAAGTCCGAGACCTCGTATCGGCCATCTGAGCGGTAGCCAATCATTTGTCCGACAGCTCCACCTACTGATATCCAGTAATCATATCCTATTTCAGAAGAGGCCCAACGTGATTCTGCACCAAAGTCATTCATTATACCCAGTGATTTGATTTTATTCTTATTAAATCCGATGTTACCGCTAAAGCTCAATTCGATATTCTTCGTGTTGATTGCTGTCCAATTTATTGTAGCTTCCACACCTTTATTTTCTGTTTTGCCCATGTTGCGGTATTGGTTGTCATAACCCGTCCCCGAAACTGGGAATTGAATTAATAAGTCTTTGGTAGAGTTGATGTAACCTTCAACTGTTCCATTCAGTCTTCCACCAAGTAGAGTAAAGTCAATGCCGGCATTACGGGTAACAGTTGTTTCCCACTTCAAATCAGGGTTAGCCATTGTTTTAGAGGCTGCCCAATAGTTATTGAAACCATTGACCCAAGCTGTGGCTTTCGATTCGAAAACTTGCGTAAGTTGTCCTGAAGGAATATTATTATTGCCGGCTGTTCCGTAACTAAAACGCAACTTTAAGTCGTCCAACCATTTCTTAGAATTTTCCATAAACGGTTCGGAAGAGATACGCCATGCAATAGCTGCCGAGGGAAAATACCCCCAACGGTTTTCACTGCTGAATTTGGAAGAAGCATCTGCACGAAAAGTTGCACTCACTAAGTATTTGCTCTGAAAATCATAGTTAGCACGTCCGAAAAACGAAAGCAATTTGTCGTCTGGACTAAGGTTTTTATTAATGGAGTAAGGTACACCTTGCGTCGATAATGACCATGCGTCATTTGCGGTGAACCATATTGGGAAACCATGCATCATATCAGTCAAGGTTGTTTGCTTGATTATGATATATTCATGTCCCGCCATGAGATTCAAATGGTGATTGTCTCCTAACAATTTTTTAAAATCGTAGTTCACTGTATTAGTGCTGCGGAATGTTTTTTGTGCCGTATTCGCAAATTGGGCGGCCGGTTTGCCTTGATTTTCTACAGCTGGTTCGTTTTTGATAAGATAAGTTGTTAATCCCCAAAAACGTTGATCGGTAAAATGATAATCATCTAATCCGAGTTCGGCTCTTACTTTAAGATTGTCAATAACCTCCCAAGTTATACTACCTGCCATATTTAGCTGTTTTCTGTTTTGTTCGCGGGCATTATCTGAAATGGAGACTAGTGGGTCGTATAAGTTCCCTAAGTCGTCGTCTGAATTCCCACTATCAGTTGTAAGATTGCGTAAAGGTATTGGAGTATATATTACAGAATATTTTAGACGTTTGTCGGAATCGTAAGTACTCTTGGTGTCGTTGGCACCACCACCATTGATATCTGTATTGGAGTATCTTACAGAGAAATCCACAGCCAGCTTCTTGGTTGGATTTGAATTCAGTTTCAGACTAAAGTTATCTCTTTTGAAACTGGATTGTTCCATGATGGCTTTCTCGTTAACATGAGAATAGTTAAAGGCATAACGGATCTTATCCGAGCCTCCATTAATACTCAAACTCTGATTAAAGGTATGTCCTGTCCGTCCGAAGGTTAAGTCTTGCCAGTCGTTGCTAGGAACATTATTATACATATCTATATCACTATAGTTTCCATAAAAATCGGTGTATGAAGTCAAGTCTGTGGAGCTCTTCAGTGCAGCCAACTCATATTGCCATTTCACATAATCTCTTGGCGCCAGCACATCCATCTTCTTAGCAAGTTTTTTCCAACTGTAATACGAATTATAATTTACACTGAATTTACCTTGTTTTCCCGATTTAGTTGTAACCAAAATAACGCCGTTTGCCCCACGTGAACCGTAAATAGCAGTAGATGAAGCATCTTTCAATACGTCGATTGATTCGATATCATTCGGTGCAATATCCGATATGGATGATACAGGGAATCCATCCACAATAAAAAGTGGCTCATTGCTCTGAGTAATTGATCCCCCGCCACGTACACGAATTTTCATTTCAGCATCTGGAGAGCCTTCCGTAGTAGTGATTTGAACGCCTGCCATTTTGCCGGTAATAGCTTCTGTTGCTGAAGCGACAGGGACAGCTGCAATTTGGTCGGCATTTACGGAAGACACGGAGCCTGTTATATCTTTACGTTTCACTGTTCCGTAACCAATAACTACTACTTCTTCTAAAGCCTGGGCGTCTTCTTCTAAAACAACGTCGATCATTTTCTTTCCTTTTAAGGCTACTTCCTGAGATTTCATCCCTACATAAGAGAATATCAATGTAGCATCAGCAGGAATGTTATTGATATTGAAATTGCCTTCAATATCGGTAATAGTTCCATTACCGGCTTTTCCTTTTTGAACTACAGAAGCGCCGATAATGGCTTCTCCTGTTTTGTCTTTCACGGTGCCTTTCACAGCGACATTTTGCGCAGATACGTTAAGCGACGTAAATACTGCTAAAGATAATAGCAGAGTAGCGCACATGTTTTTCATTTTATTAGACTTCCTTTGCATGGTATTGATTTAAAAATGTATTTTTCTGTAGTGTGTTCGGACACACCGCTAATTTCTTTGTTGCAAATGTATTGTTATGTGAAAATATGGATGTGTAATATTTGTTTTTAAAGTGGTATTTTTTGTTTTTGTAGTGAAGATAAACTATAAGTTGTTGTTTCTTGAAATAAATGATATTGAAATAATCTGCTCATTTTAATATTAAAACAGGGTTTTCACACGAATTTCGACGTTTGTATTTACTTTGGGCTTATATTAACCGTAAAACAATGAATGCTATTCTTTATTGCTGGTATATAATAGCATTATTGATACTGGGAGCAATGGTAGCTTCTTCGGACAGTAGCGCTTTTAAAAGCTATTGTTATATTTATGCCTATATATAGGCATAGTTGTGCCAAGGGTATGGCACTGATGCGGCATTACTATATATTTCAATAGAAAAGACACTTGTGAAAAGTCTATTTTTCTTCCAAGATTAAATGTGTTTTATGGTTCATTATGACGATTAGTCAAAGATAAATATTTCCACCTATTTTTAATCTACTTTGTTTTTTATTTAAAAGACTAAAATCATTGCTATCAGGTGGGTGGCTTTATAGTGCAAATTAGTATTGCACTATTTTTAAGATTTCTTCGGGTTGGTCGATAATATAATCTGGCTTGAACTCTTCCAGTTCCTTGCGCGGACGGAATCCCCAACTTACTCCGCATGAGGTGACTTCGGCATTCAATGCTGTTTGCATGTCCACTCCCGAGTCACCAACATATAAGACATCCTTTTTTTCTACATGCGTTGTTTTTAAAATATCATATATAATGCTAGGGTCCGGTTTGGGCTTAAAGCCTTCACGTTGTCCCAAAACAGCTTCGAAATGGATTTCCGGGAAGTAGAAATCAATAAGTTTGGAGGTTGCACTTTGGTATTTGTTGGAGGCTACAGCTATTTTAATATTATCACTGTGTAATTGGTTGAGAAGCTTGCTTATTCCTTCGTAAGGCAGGCTCTTATCAGAGTTATGATTATCATAGTGGGGAATAAATTTCTCACGTACTTTCAGGATGTTTATTTCATTTCTATCAGCTTCCGGCAAAGCTCTTTCGAATAACTTATTGATGCCATTCCCAACCATAAATTTATATTTGGCTTCTTCATGGGTGGGGTAGCCTAGTTGTGCTAATGCATAATTTGTACTTTGGGCTAAATCGGCAATTGTATTAATGAGTGTCCCGTCCAGATCGAATATAATTAGCTTTTTCATTCTATATTTTTTGATTATTGCAAATATATAAAATCAAAAATCCTCTTGCAAAAATCTTTATTGCAAGAGGATTTTTAATTTTGTTGCATTGCTGCCAAAAGAGAGTAGGGTTGCAGACTAGTTTGATACAAAATGATTTATAAGCTAAGAATCATGATGGCCTTTTCATGCGATAAATCAGATTACTTTGTTACACGGAACCAATCAACGTCAGACCATCCTGAATCATTGATCGTTATTGCGGGGCGAGTACAGAACATTCCTACCTTGGCTCCAATCCATTGTCCTTCTTTAACCTGAAAAGTCTTTCCCATTGGCTTGAAGTTCTTTCCGTCGAAGCTATAAGTAAAATCGCACTTCACCAAAAGATCGTGTCCGCCTTCACTACTCTTGATCTTTTCTCCGTCATTGTTGAATTTCACTCTTAAGTAGATCGTTTTATTCTCTAATTCTATTTTGTCATTAATGATTTCCGGTTTCCCTTTGTTGGCTCCAATGCAGGCGATTTGAGAGAGTGTTAGTCCTTTTTCGGTGTTTTCCAAAATTAAACCGGCATAGTTCATTCCCATGACAATTAATCCTGTGCGTTCGCCAAAGTATGACGGACAGGGATGGAACGTAAGTTTCATGGTTGCCGTAAAATCATTGGCTGGGGTCTTTTGTAGCAGTAGATTCGCTACATCCCATAAATTCTTGTATTCTTTTACCACCGGATAGGAGTATAGTCGTATAATGCTTTGATCACCAGCAAAGTACGCCCATTTTTCGTTGATATTGGCTTGCCATTGCCACTGAGGTGAGAGGGTATACCCATCAAATTCATCGCTTTCTTGCGGAGTGCATATCGGATATGTCTTACCCACATTGGGCTTTTTATGAGTCAGTACAGGTTCTCCACATCCATCTCCATCTTTATCTATGCCGATGACAGGCCAATCGTTTTCCCATTTCATGGGCTGCAGATGGACAACACGCCCATAGGCGCCTATATCTTGAAAATGAAGGAACCAATCTTCCCCACTCGGAGTATCTACCCATGCTCCTTGATGAGGCCCATTTACTGGGCTTTTACCTTGAGCTAATACTATTTTCCATTCATAAGGTCCATATATATTTCTGGAACGTTGAACGACTTGCCAACCTGATACAACTCCTCCTGCTGGATGAAAAATGTAATAATACCCATTACGTTTATAGAATTTAGGACCTTCACTTGTTTCATTTTTATCATGACCATCAAAAATAATACGGGATTGGGTTATGGCTTTATTCGCTTCAGCGTTCAGTTCACAGATAGCTAAAACACTTTTTAATCCAGCCCGACTTCCTGCATAGGCATGTACTAGATACACTTTTCCGTCTTCATCCCATAACGGACAAGTATCGATAATGCCCTTTCCTTCTTTAACAAGTACAGGTTCCGACCAGGGCCCTTCTGTCTTTTTGGCTTTGGTCATGAAGACTCCTTGATCGGGATCTCCCCAAAATATATAGAAATATCCATCGTGGTGACGTATGCTGGGAGCCCATATTCTATTTCCATGTTCTGGATGTTCGGGGGCTGCAATAGGAGATAACGCATAGGGTATTGCAGCTCCAATTATAGACCAGTTCACTAAATCTTTCGAATGAAGTATTTGTAAACCGGGAAGACAATTGAAACTGGAAGATGTCATGTAAAAGTCTTCTCCAACACGACATGCATCCGGATCAGAATAATCCGCATAGAGAACGGGGTTTCGATACGTCCCATTACCTTTATCGGCGACCCATACTTGTGAAACATAATTTTTCTGTTGGGCAAATAAAGACATACTAACCGATAGAGAGATGCAGAAAAATAATTTCGAAAGGTTCATGGCATTGTTTAATGATTAAAAACAGTTTGTGATAAGTATTATATAGGATAAGAAATTGGGAATTTAAGCGGACGCCCAATTTCTTATCCTATATAAAATTCGCTAAGGCTTAATTTTTACACTTACAGGGTGTTCCATATCTTCTTTCCATTCACGGATGTAAGAAAACCAAGCTTCCGGAGTTTTATATCCGAAAGTTTCTTTCATTGAAGTAAAAGTGAGATAGTGCTTGAAATATGCAGTTCCTTTTGCACCAATAGTATAAAGATAGTTCAATTTATCTTTAACTTCAGATTTGACATATTTTTGTGGAATATAGGTTGCAAGCCCGACTGTTTCTTTTGCATACTTGATAGTATCATTTACCGGCCAGTCTCTTCCCCAGCAGCCTATTAAGCCTTTATGATCCGAATAAGAAACCGAACCTTTGATATCCTGTACTCCGGTACAGAAAATCTCATCTTTTAACGGTTCTTCAAAGAATGTCTCGGCTACTACATCGCGATGACCTGCGTATAAGGTATAACGGTTAATCATATTGAGGTTGGAATTTTGATAATTCCAATCGTTAGCTTCTATTTCGCAGATTGTTCGGACAGGACCGTATGCGATAATGCGCTCTGTTTGTGTAGCTATAGGTTCAATGTGGGTTGCTTGTTGTCCATTCCATCCTTTGAGCGCACCGACGCCGCAACTATTGCCAACCATTAATACATCATCACCAAAACCTTTTGCCAATTGTGCATCGGTTGGATAAAATTGAGATTCCTTAATTTCGAAACCTTTGTTGAACTTGCCGTAAATATCCACTGTTTGCTTTTTATCGAAATAGAGCCTATATGCCACCAGTTCCGATTCGAATGCTGGCCCGTGGTGATGCATTTGATTATAGATATTGCTTGTTCCGGGAATAGTGACCGAGGTAACAGGAACATGTTTACCCTTTTTGTCACTGATCAACATTTCGGCATATACTCGTGCAGGATATGTTTTATTACTTTTTACGGAAGAAAATGTAACCGACAACGTTTTCTTGCTATTCGCCGGTACATCAATCACAAAAGCTAGTTCATCATATTTACGATCTCCGTTTAAGTCATCCAATTGTGATGGAATCTCCTTATTACCATCCATTACAACCACCGAATGAACTTGAAAAGTTGGTTGTATATCACTCAGCTTTATAACAATCGGTTCGTTACTTTTAGATTTCACCCAAGTATTGGATATTTCTACATTATAGACTTTTTCCTTTGCTTGAGCCTTTAATATGCCAGGAATGCAACTTCCCAGAAATAAGATAAATAGATAGTTTCTCATATTTCATTGTTTTTTGATTGAGACAAAATTACCGGAAATCTTTGATATATTCTATTATCATTTTGATACAAATCCTATAGCCCAGGCTTTTTTATTCTTATAAATCAAAAAATGCTTCAATTATTAATGTTGTTTATAAATTTATTTTTAAAGGCTTATCTGCGTTATTATTATAAACTTTCTTGTTTATTTTTACATCTTTGACGCGATTCAACTCTAAGGGCGTTGCCTGTGTTGATATTTGCACATTATCAATGGTTACATTTTCGGCTTGACTAACCACGATACCTTTATTGGCATTTGTTACGATCACATTATTGATGAAAACATCGCGAATGGGCATTTCTGGTAATCCATTAAAGAACATGGCTCTTCCTGCACCTGTACAAATTACATTAGAGATGTGAATATTGCGGAATATAGGTGTTTCTTCCGTAACAGCTGGAGTCGTTGTCTGCATCCGTCCTGCCAACTCTTCCTCACTTTCCTCACCTGCCCCTTTACCACCGTAGAATAAGTCGAAGAGCAATGCTTCATGAGGAATATTTATCATATTAATGTTATTGATAAATATATTTTCCACTATGCCACCACGTCCACGGGTACTTTTAAACCTTAGCCCGACATCAGTACCCAGAAAAGTGCAATCCGATACATAGATGTTTTTCACTCCGCCGGACATTTCACTGCCGACAACAAATCCTCCATGTCCATGCAATACCGTGTTATTCTTAACAATAACATTTTGACAAGGTTCCCCACGCTTGCGTCCATCTTCATCTTTTCCCGATTTCAGGCATATTGCATCATCTCCTGCATCAAATATATTGTTGGTAATCAATGCATTTTTGCATGATTCCAAGTCGAGCGCATCTCCATTTTGTGAATACCACGGATTGAAGACTTTTACTTTATTGATTGTTATATTTTCGCATGATAGCGGGTGTATACACCAACTTGGAGAATTTTTAAATACGATTCCCTCCAGCAATACTTTTTTGCACTTGACCAAGTTTAATAGGACAGGTCGTAACCATGGGCGTATTTCATTCCATTCTTCGTCTGTTTCTATGCCTTCCGGGTTATTAAAATCTTTGCAGGCCAAGGCTCCTTTGAGAGATCCGACTGTCGGATACCAAATTCTTTTGTTCTTATCCAATACTCCGCCTGATTTTACCAATTCTCTCCATTGGATCTCTGTCATTTTTTCCTTTTTTACAGGTCTCCAACTATCTCCTGATCCGTCAAAAACTCCATCTCCTGTGATCGCTATATTTTCCTCGTTCCATGCCGAAATGGGCGATTGGCAACGTCTGGTTTCCAGTCCTTCGAACGATGTTTTTATAATAGGGTATGCATTGAAATCGTTAGTGAATAAAACTAAGGCATTTTTTTCAGTGTAAAGATTTACATTACTTAGTAGGACAATTGGACCCGTTAGCCAGACTCCTTCCGGAATAATGACTTTACCGCCTCCTTTGGCGTTGACCGATTTTATAGCATTATTTATTGCTTGCGTATTCAGCGTAGTACCATCTCCTTTCGCTCCAAAATCTTTAATATTGACAAAGTAATTGTTGAAATGAGGTTGCTCTACTATGGGCATCTCAAACGGTAGATTACTATAAATATCATTCTCTGTTTGACTTGTGTTTTGGGCATAAACGTTCATTTCAGCGTATTGTAACGGAGAAAAAAGAATGGCAGCCGTTATTAGCTTCTTTGCAAGTGTGTTCATTCGTTATATTTTAGGGTATTATTATTGGTTATTATTTCTGCGTGTTTCTCTGTAAGCGTAATAAGCGGATTTAGCTTAATTATACTTTCACAAACGACTCTCACGAGCAATTTGTGAAGGTAATAATTAATGATTCATGTTAACCTAATTCTAACTTTAAATAAATACTATGAAAAAACCTCTTAATTACTATTTGCAAAAGTACAGGTGTTCTGGTGAATAGATGTGTATAATTTGTTGGTTTAAGTGCATTTTTTGTCGTAATTACCCGTTTTTTTGCACACTTCCGGCTTTTTTATGCAGAAATATCTATCTTTGCAATTCAATTCTAGTATAAATAAGTATGAGTTACAATTTATTAAAAGGAAAAAGAGGCATAATTTTCGGTGCTCTTAATGAGCAATCTATTGCCTGGAAGGTAGCAGAAAAGGCTGTTCAAGAGGGTGCTATGATCACCTTATCAAATACGCCGGTAGCAGTTCGCATGGGCGAAGTGTCCGCTTTGGCAGAGAAATTGAATTGTGAAGTAATACCAGCCGATGCAACCAGTGTAGAAGATTTAGAGACTGTATTCAAGCGCTCAATGGAAGTCTTGGGTGGCCAAATAGACTTCGTTCTTCATTCCATCGGAATGTCTCCTAATGTTCGTAAAAAACGTCCTTATGATGATTTGGACTATGGAATGTTAAGCCAGACTTTTGACATATCCGCAGTCTCTTTTCATAAGATGATACAAACAGCTAAAAAACTTGATGCTATTGCCGAATACGGCTCGATTCTTGCATTGAGTTATGTTGCAGCTCAACGCACCTTCTTTGGTTATAATGATATGGCCGATGCCAAAGCATTATTGGAATCTATTGCACGTAGTTTTGGATATATATATGGCCGTGAACATAATGTCCGCGTTAACACCATATCTCAATCTCCAACAATGACTACTGCCGGTTCTGGAGTGAAGGGTATGGACAAACTGTTTGATTTTGCCGATCGGATGTCGCCATTAGGTAATGCTTCTGCCGATGATTGTGCAGACTATTGCATTGTAATGTTCTCAGATCTGACTCGCAAGGTAACTATGCAAAATTTGTATCATGACGGAGGATTTTCCAGCATTGGTATGAGTTTGAGGGCGATGACTACCTATGAGAAAGGTATAGACGATGAGTTTAAAGACGAAAACGGGAAAATTATCTACGGATAAAAATGGAAACGGCACTTTATCTATTACCTGTTACTTTGGGTGAGACTTCACTCGATACGGTATTACCTCCATATAATAAGGAGATTATATTAAATATCCGGTATTTCGTAGTAGAAGATGTACGTTCTGCTCGTCGTTTCTTGAAAAAAGTGGCAAAAGATATTGATATAGATGCTTTGACTTTTTATTCGTTGAATAAACACACTCCGTCGGAAGATATATCCGGATATTTGAAACCTTTGAAGGAAGGGTATTCTATGGGGGTGATTTCAGAGGCGGGCTGTCCTGCCGTAGCTGATCCGGGTGCTGATGTTGTGGCTATTGCCCAACGTGAAAATATAAGAGTGGTCCCTTTAGTGGGACCCTCTTCTATTATTTTATCTGTTATGGCCTCTGGTTTTAATGGACAAAGTTTTGCTTTTCATGGTTATCTTCCTATAGAACAAGGTGAGCGTACCAAGACTCTAAAATTGCTTGAGCAGCGTGTTTATACGGAGTACCAAACCCAACTATTTATTGAAACACCCTATCGCAATAACAAACTTGTTGAGGAAATTTTACATACTTGTCGTCCTCAAACAAAACTTTGCATTGCCGCAAATATAACTTGCGATGGAGAATATATTAAAACAAAGTCTGTTAAAGCATGGCGTGGAAATATTCCCGATTTATCTAAAATTCCTTGTATCTTTCTCTTGTATCAATAACTTGTTTCAGGTGTTCATATTCATGTTCGAAGCTTTGACTAAAGAAGTTTTTTCCAATGTTATGCTCTATTTGCCGGAATGTCCATAATTTTCCATCACTGAATTTTTTATCAAGCAGAGCATTATCATCATTGAGTTCGAGCAAGAATAAATAAATCAAACGGTTTGTTTCTTCATTCTCAAAATGATACATAATATTGAACTTGATCTCTTTTGTACACAAGTTAGGAAGTGTTCTTTTTATTAATCGATTGACTCCGTTTTCCAGGCTTTCTCCGTAAAGTAAATAGCATTCCATAGGAATGTCGGTCTTTCCTATTTCTGCAATACAATATTGAGAACGCGGACGGAGGTAAAGCATACTTTGATGCGATATTGCAATACGTATGATCGGATGAATATATGCCGCTTTTTCTTTGGGTACATCTGAGGCCAATCTTCTCCCCAATACATCTCCTTTGGTGTTGACAATCGGCACATAAGCACTCTGCTCCATTGTCTTATTGAAGAAACGAATACCATACTGATTAAATAGAATACTTAGCAGGAAAACGATAGGTGGACAAATACAGAACAATACCTTCTCGGTTAATCTGTCCAAAGGACGGAAAAATATGAGAGCAATGATTATTGCTGCAAAATGAATAATCGCAACTATAAGCACAACTCTAATGGATACATTTGCCGATATTGAGCCGGGAGAAAGTTGATCCATAAAACCCTTTGACTGTCCTCCCTGCTCTCCTGAAGTACTTTTCTTTCTCATCAAAAAAATGGCAGCTGGGATGATTGCGCAAATTTCAAGTGTTATGGGAAAGTAATGATTAGGACAACAGTTTCCGAAAATGAGGGTTGCGACTGTCATTAAAATGAGCATGCCCGTAGTAGCATAAAGAATAAAATGTGGTATATATTTCCCTTTACCTATAAATGTATAAACACTGTACAAGACACCTACACCGGTTCCGATATAAATGGAAATATCTTTGGTTATAATTTCATATAACAAAATAGATATGATAACCGGGATAAATCCCAAGGACATGTTGAATTTTGATGAAAGAACTCCTTTATGGCTCATTATACGTATTACTCAGTCGTTTTACTTATAACAAATCAGTTTCTGGTTGGTTCTATTTGACATCCTTTTTATGAAAACGGATATGCTTTTCGGCGCGGTAGGAAGAACGTACCAAAGGTCCGCTTTCCACTTCAGCAAAACCCTTGGAGAGTCCCAATTCCTTGTAACGTAAAAATTGCTCGGGGGTAACATATTCTTTAACAGTGTAGTGCTTATGGGTGGGCTGAAGATATTGTCCTATGGTCAAGATTGAGCAGCCGGACCCTACTAAATCATCCATTAGTTCTTCTATTTCTGATGTTGTTTCTCCCAAGCCGACCATTATGCCGGATTTGGCAGTTGATCCACTTTTCGCTATTTGTTTCAGAACTTTAAGACTGGTATCGTAACGGGCTGCACTACGCACTAATGGGGTGATTCGCCTTACGGTCTCCATGTTGTGGGAAATTATTTCGGGTTTTGCATCAATGATCATTGCAATGAGCTCTTCTTTTCCCTGAAAGTCCGGTATGAGTACCTCCACTGTCGTTTCAGGATTAAGTCGCTTAATTTCATTAATTGTCCGTACCCAATGTTCTGCACCTAGATCCGGAAGATCATCGCGGTCTACCGAAGTTATGACTGCATGAGAGAGTTTCATTAAGGCAATGGACTCTGCCACATGAGTCGGTTCCTTAGGGTCAAGAATGTGAGGTCTACCGGTCAATGTGTTGCAGAACTTGCAGGAACGGGTACATATCTCACCTCCGATCATGAAAGTTGCAGTTCCTCTTCCCCAGCATTCACTCATGTTGGGGCAACGACCGCTACTACATATAGTGTGCAAACTATGAGATTCAACGATTCGTTTGGTATCTGAATAACGTTCGTTCGCTCCAATCCTTATTTTTAGCCATTCCGGTTTACGTACTCTATCCATTGTATATATCGATTAATGTGGAAAAAATAATCTACTTTCTAATATCCAAGTACAGATTTATTTGTCTTGGCATTATTGTTTTAAATTTCTGTCAAAGAAATCAGTTAGTTTAGTATATAAATGATAACGTGTATTGCCTCCAAATATACTATGATTTCGGTTTGTATATACTTGCATATCAAATTGTTTATCCAACTGAACTAAATGCTCTGCATATTCGGCTGTATTTTGAAAGTGAACATTATCATCGGCCATACCATGTACAATCAACAAGCTACCATGTAATTTGTCGGCACGGGTGAAATTTGAAGAAGCTTTGTATCCATCGGCATTTTCTTGCGGGGTGCGCATGTAACGTTCTCCGTATATCGTATCGTAATAATTCCAATCTGTAACGGGGGCTACTGCAACTCCGGCTTTGAATACGGGAGTTCCCTCACTCATACTCATGAGAGTCATATAACCTCCGAAGCTCCATCCCCAGATGCCAATGTTGTTTTTATCCACATATGGCAGAGTCCCTAAATATTCAGCGGTAGCAACTTGGTCCTGAGCTTCTTTTACCCCGAGATTCATATAGGTGCACTTTTCAAAAGCAGCACCTCTACCTCCTGTCCCACGTCCGTCAACACATGCTACAACATATCCGCGGCTTGCCATGTATGTTTCCCAACTGATTCCCCATGAATCAAGTACTTGTTGCGAACCGGGCCCGCTATATTGATACATCAATACCGGATATTTTTTAGATGAGGAGAAACCGGTTGGTTTCATTATGCACCCATTGAGTGTGGTGCCGTCTGCTGTCCGGAAAGTAAAAAACTCTTTTTGAGGAATATCATATTGAGAAAGCTTTTGTTTCAGTTGCTCATTGCTAACTAGCGTACTTAGTATTTTTCCGGTATTATCGTTCAATGTGATAACTAGCGGCGTTTGTAAGTTCTTGTACCGATTCATGAAATATTTCATATCAGTACTAAACTGTGCATTGTTGGTCCCTGTTTGCAAAGATAGCTTTACTTTCTTCCCTTTTTTATCTATCTTATAGACTGCTTGTTGTAACGGGCTTTCTTCATTACTTGTATAGTAGAAGGCATTCTCTGCGGCATCCCATCCTAAAAACTCCTTAACTTCATAATTTCCGGAAGTGACCTGCTTAACCAAATTTCCTCCCATAGTGTACCAGTATAAATGGTTGAAACCACTCTTTTCACTTAAGAAACTGAAGTTTTCGGGGTAAAATTTAATATTATCGAATGTATTCTCGCTAATGTATGTATCACTTTCGTCACGAATTGCCAATTTACACACGGTGGATCTGGGATCAGCAAAGTAAAGATCCAAACGATTCTGGTGACGGTTTAAAGTTACAATTGCAAGCTTGTTTGCATCTTGTGTTGCAATGATGCGTGGAATATATCCGCCGGCTTCCAGCGGTAACTTGATTTGGCGACTTACTCTGGATTTAATATCGAATGTATGTACCGATACTTTTGAATTGTTTTCTCCTGTTTTGGGGTATTTATAGACATAACTTCCCGGATATTTTTCATAATCCTTCATGTGGGGAGCTTCTCCTGCAAAAAGTGGTAAAGAGTATGTGGAAACTTCCGTTTCGTCAAAACGGATATAAGCAATCATTTTACTATCGGCGGTAAATTCAAATGCCCGGTTGAAACTGAACTCTTCCTCATATACCCAATCCGGAATACCGTTTATTATTGCGTTTTGTTTTCCATCTTCTGTTACTTGACTCTCACTATTTCCGAACAATAGTTTTACAAGAAAAATATTATTCTTGCGTACGAAAGCTATCAGGTTGCCATCAGGTGAGAATATAGGGGTTTGTTGCGGACCTCCATCTGAAAGTTTTTCTACTACATTATTGATTTTACCATCCAGATTTCGTTTTAAGCTATATATATAATGTACGGCAGTGTAAGAATGACGGTATATCGGTTTAGTTGCCGTTGCAATAAGTAATTTGGTGCCATCCGGAGAGAAACTGTAGCTGTCGAATTTTTTAAATGGACATTCACGGGCTGTAGCGGCATTAAATAAAACCTCAACCTGTTTTCCTGTTTTGAATGAATACTTGATGATTTGCGTACCTTCTGCATTCATTTGGGAATAGTGCTCCCCATCTTCGGGTATGGGAATTACTCCATAGATGTTTTCCGGACGGAATTTACCCGATGTGATATCTTTTAAATCAAGTATTTGTCGGCCTTGCGCGAAGCTTGCGAGTGTGAACAGGCAGAGAAAAACAACAATATTGATTCGTTTCATAATCCAACCTTATTTTTTGTGCAGCAAATATAACCAATTGCCGCAAAGGAAGCAATGAAAGTTTTCTTTTTCTACGAAAAGGAACCCATCCGGACTTTGTGGGGGCAAAGCCAAGACGGGAACCTAGTCTATTGATACAAGCTGGTTAGGTCGACATCATGTTAAAGACATTTTACCTTTTTTTGATATTCGGCAATAGCAGCATCCAGACGTTCATGTGCGGTTGTGTCGCCAGGCACATTGTGCGATGGATGGATGTATAGATGTACACCACGTTCGGCAAGAATTTCAGCTACAGTGGTAATGGTCATCCAAACCATGGATACGAAACTCAGTGTTGATAGTGGACCTACTTTGTCAAAATGGTTCTTCAAAGGTACCGATGCATCAACCAAAGGAACGCAAGAGTCGACTACTATGTCTGCTATCTGGAATAAGTTTTTACCACTTGAATGGCGACTTGGCTTCTCGCCGGTTTCTCCTGCAGAACCGTAAACAATGACTTTCATTCCTTTCTTTTTCGCTTCCAAGGCAATATCAATATTTACTGCATTAATACCGGTATGCGAAAAGATCCAGATACAGTCTTTTGAATCGAAATCATAATTTTTCATGATTTCCTGTCCGTATCCTTCGGCTCTTTCTAGGAATAAAAACTGGTGAATACCCATTTGACCGATAATTTGGGTAAAGAATGTCAGTGGCAACTCACAAAGAGGATGGAAACCAACAAAACTACCAATGCGTGGATACATTTCTTCAACAGGGATAGTGGCATGCCCACAGCCGAACGTGTGAACCCATCGCCCTGCTTCTATTGAATCGGCCATTACAGTAGCGGCTTTTTTGATATTCTCCATTTGCGTGGCTTCCAACTTTTCCATGATGCCGTGCGCATTCTTTAACCATTCGTTTGCTAACATAATTTTTGTTTTTAGAGTGAATATTATTTAAGTGAACGTTTGAATAATAGTAGCATAATAGCAATAGCGGCAATCATCATAAAGGGATATGTACTGATACCGTATTGTTGAGATATGATTCCTGTCAAGCTATTCAAGAGTGTTTGACCAATAAGAGCGATAACCAGTGCTATGCTAAAAGCAGTTCCTGATAGCGAAGCATATTTACTTCCTATGATGCTGAATATGACAGGGAAAGTTGACGCCAGCCCCATGCCTATGAGTACCATTGCCGTTGCAGCACGGATAAACCCGGGTGAAAAAGACAAGAGACCGAATCCTATAGCAGCTGTAAGCAAACTGAAAAACAGCACACTTTCCATTTTCAGCTTCTTAAATAATACGACTAAAAGAAGGCGTGCCGTAGTAAGTCCTGCCACCATACAGGTTAGAGCAATTAATGCTTGCCCGGAGGGAATAGTCGTGACCTGTCCCAAATAAAGAGTTGTCCAGTTGTTACACACTCCTTCAATGCCGCTTTGGAAAAATAATATGAGGCTAAGAATTATAAGGCTGTTTTCTTTTAGTAACTTCAATCCTTTTTTTATCGGGAAACCTTGAGGTTGCTTTGGAGGGGGAAAAGCGATTGTGATGCAGTATATGATTCCTGTTAACATAATGAGACTGGTACCTTGCAATATGGTTTCGAAAGAATAGTGTTCTGAGAGGGTACCAAGCAGTACCGGAATACCTAATGCTCCGATGCCATAAAATGTTCCAAGTAGGCTAAGCCGAGCACCTTTCTCTTTCTCATTTGAGATGTCTGAAACCAAAGCATTTGTCTCTCCGTTTAATATTCCTCCTCCCAATCCTATTCCCACTATGGACAGTTGGAGCAGGGGAATGCTTTCGAATAGGACGATTCCCTCTAAACCGAGTAGTACGATAAGGCAGCTGATCAGCAAAAGTGTCTTATGCCCGAAACGGTCGACAATTGGTCCGAATAATAGGGAACCTCCCAATAATCCGAGTGGTAGGAATGTAACCAGTCCCGTAGTTTCAAGGTTGCTCAATCCTAACTTTAGTGTAAGTGCTGGTAAAACAGAACCTAGTGCGAGCATTGATATACCAAAGAAACACATTCCGATACATGCTGCAATAAATACCTTTTTTGTATTGTAATTATTCATACAAATGATTTTTAATGGCAAGAAATGCTGCTCCGATAAGTCCGGCATTCCCGGATAGCTGTGAAGGGACAAACTCCACTTGTTTGATACTGAGTGGTTGTGCCCATTTGCAAGCTTCTTTGTAAATGTCTTCTATGAAAATGCATGCCGGTCCAAAGACTCCTCCACCCCAGATAATTTTTTGTGGATTGAGTAGACTTACCAGATTGGCGGATCCCATTCCCCACATTTCGACAGCTTTATTCAAGACAGCAATAGCTATAGGATCTTTTTCATTGTATGCACTAAATACGTCGTATGCTGAAATCCGGCAAATCGGTTTTTGTCGCAATTTCCCTTTGTAAGCTTTATCCGCACGGACAGCGTCACGTACTCGGGCACCTATTCCGTTTCCGGAAGCATAATATTCAAAGCAACCGCAAGGGTCATACTCTTTATTATATGGAGGCTGTAATGCCAACCATCCTGTGGCTCCTATAATATCACTTGCCCCGTGCAATACGTGACCGTCGATTATAATACCTGCGCCAACACCTGTGCCCACTGCAATAAATATAGCACTGTGGCACTCTTTGGCGGCACCTTGCCACATCTCGCCATACATATAGCAAGTGCGGTCACTGTCTATGTAAATATCAATTTCAGGTGGCACCACTCTGCGAAGCACTTCCTGTAGCGGATAGTTATCCCATCCGGGAATATTGGGAGCCCATACCCGTCCGGTTTGTGAGTATACAATTCCCGGTACGCATACTCCAATACTGTCAATGGGAATACAGCTTTTGCGTGCCACCACCAAGAGTTTACTGAGTATTTCTGTGGCGAGATAGCCTACATCATTTCCACTTCTTCCTTTCAGAAGTCGCTTCCGGTTAAATAACATATTGCCGTCGGGGAAGAAAATAGCGCTTGCTATTTTAGTACCTCCAATGTCGAGTGCGATGGTAGCCATATCGTATTAATGTTTTTGGATTTTGATTTATTAAGGTTGTAGGCAAATCTATGAATTTATTTTCTGAGTAATCTGTATTTTATCTTGTTTTTATGTGTAAAAAACGTGTCTAATCATAAAATTATATTTAAAATATGTCGGTTTTATGCTTTGATATAGTAATTAAACGCTCTGTAAATAAGCAAAATGATCAATACCGGTTGTCTTGGATTATTTCTTTGTTTTGTGTTTATTAACAGTTTTGGTCTTATGCTGTGATATGCTTATCTTTGCATGCATTAAATGCAGTTGAAAAACGAAGTATGCTACCACTATTATATAATGAATTCTCGTTGTTTCTGAAAGAAAGTTTTCCGTATAAAGTACAGAAGATATCACTGAATGCCGGTTTTACCTGTCCTAATCGGGATGGGCAAAAAGGCCATGGAGGATGTACTTATTGTAATAATCAAACGTTTAATCCTGACTATTGCCGAACGGATAAGAGCATTACCAGGCAGTTGGAAGAGGGTAAGAGTTTCTTCTCCCGGAAATACCCCGACATGAAATATCTTGCCTATTTTCAAGCATATACCAATACATACGATGAATTGGATATTCTGGAACGAAAGTATGAAGAAGCACTTTCCGTTCCGGATGTTGTGGGATTGGTTATCGGAACTCGTCCCGATTGTATGCCTGATGCGCTGCTCCATTATCTTATAGAACTCCATAAAACAACTTTTCTGTTAGTGGAGTATGGTATTGAAAGCATTAATGATAGTACTTTGCGGAGAATCAATCGCGGGCATTCTTATCAAGATACCATTGATGCTGTGCAACGTACGGCGTCTTGTGGAATACCGGTAGGAGGACATATCATTTTGGGACTTCCGAATGAGACGCGTGAAGAGTTGGTGCGTCAGGCCGGAATATTATCGCGTTTGCCGTTAACAACGTTGAAGATGCATCAGTTACAATTGATTCGAGGCACCCGGATGGCGCGTGAATATGTTCTGCATCCTGAAGATTTCCATCTTTTTGAATTGGAAGAATATGTCGGTTTGGTGATAGAATATATTGAGCACCTGCGTCCCGATCTTATACTGGAACGTTTCGTTTCGCAATCTCCTAAAGAATGGTTGGTTGCTCCGGACTGGGGATTGAAGAACTACGAATTCAATCATTTACTCCAAAAAAGAATGTTAGAATCGGGAGCTTATCAAGGAAAGAAATATGAAGTTTGAGAAAAAAGGTTTATTTTTGCACCAGTTTCTTATTCATACTAAATACAAATAACAAAAATATGAACCGTAAAAGTGTTGTAAAAGGGAAAATACACTACGTGGGTGTCAACGATCGCGTCAAACCTTTGTTTGAAGGTTTATGGCCGTTACCTTACGGAGTTTCCTATAACTCTTATTTGATTGATGATGAAACCATTGCGTTGGTAGATACGGTAGATGTCTGCTATTTTGAAATTTTTCTTCGTAAAATCAAAAATATCATTGGCGAACGCCCCATTCAGTACTTAATAATAAATCATATGGAACCGGATCATTCCGGTTCTATCCGTCTTATTAAACAGCATTATCCCAATATTGTCATCGTAGGAAATAAACAAACTTTTGGCATGATTGAAGGTTTTTACGGAGTGACCGGTGAACAATATATGGTAAAAGACGGAGATTATTTGGCCTTAGGGTATCATAAGTTACGTTTTTATCTTACTCCCATGGTTCATTGGCCTGAAACAATGATGACTTACGATGAAACCGAAGGTGTTCTGTTTTCGGGTGATGGCTTTGGCAGTTTCGGAACGTTGGATGGAGGGTTTATTGATTCATGCATCAATACAGAGCGTCATTGGGATGAAATGATACGGTATTATTCCAATATTGTAGGTAAATACGGCTCCGCAGTGCAGAAAGCCTTGCAAAAGTTAAGAGATTTGAATATTAAACTCATCTGTTCTACCCATGGTCCGATATGGACGGGTGAACATCTGGATAAAGTGATGCGTATGACCGATCGCCTGAGTCGTTATGATGCTGACGAAGGCGTGGTAATAGTATATGGCACCATGTATGGCAATACCGAGCAAATGGCTGAAACTATTGCAGAAGAGCTTTGTGCCGAAGGTATTAAACATATAGTAATGCACAATGTAAATAAGAGTCATTCCTCTTATATCATATCTGACATTTTTAAGTATCGCGGACTCATTATAGGTGCTCCCACTTATAGTAATCAAATTTATCCGGAAGTGGAATCTTTGCTGTCCAAGGTACTTATACGTGATATTAAAGGCCGTTATCTGGGCTATTTTGGTTCGTTCTGTTGGGCAGGCGCTGCTGTAAAACGTATGGCGGAATTTGCTGAGAAAAGTAAATTTGAGATTGTCGGTGATCCTGTTGAGATGAAACAGGCTATGAATGAGATCACTTACACTCAATGTGAGAATCTAGGACGCGCTATGGCAGAGCGTTTGAAGAAAGATCGCGGATAGTGATTAACAAATTTCCCCCTAATTTATTTATTAACACATAAAAAACAATCACCATGAGACTAATTATCCAGCCGGATTATCAATCTGTATCTAAGTGGGCTGCACATTACGTAGCAGCCAAAATTAAGGCTGCCGATCCGACACCCGAGAAACCGTTTGTTCTGGGATGTCCTACCGGTTCTTCTCCATTAGGTATGTACAGAACATTGATCGATTTGAATAAAAAAGGCTTTGTTTCATTCAGTAACGTAGTTACTTTTAATATGGACGAGTACGTCGGTTTGTCAAAAGAGCATCCTGAAAGTTATTACTCATTCATGTGGAATAACTTTTTCAGTCATATCGACATTAGGTCTGAAAATACCAATATTTTGAATGGTAATGCTGCCGATCTTGATGTGGAATGTGCCCGCTATGAGGATAAGATTAAGTCTTATGGAGGCATTGATTTGTTCATAGGCGGTATTGGGCCTGATGGTCATATTGCTTTTAACGAACCGGGATCTTCACTCTCATCACGTACCCGTCAGAAAACTCTGACTACCGATACAATCATTGCTAATTCCCGTTTTTTTGATAATGACGTGAATAAAGTACCTAAAACGGCACTGACTGTGGGAGTTGGTACGGTACTTTCCGCTAAGGAAGTCTTGATTATTGTAAACGGTCATAACAAAGCCCGTGCCCTTTATCAGGCTGTGGAGGGAGGCATTACGCAGATGTGGACTATCAGTGCTTTGCAAATGCATGAGAAGGGGATTATTGTTTGTGATGATGCAGCTACCGATGAGTTAAAGGTTGGTACTTACCGTTACTTCAAAGATATTGAAGCCGATCATCTTAATCCGGACTCCTTACTGAAATAAGAGGCGTTTTTTGTTTTGCTGCAAACACTTTTTTTTGGTTAGCTCCTCTATTTTACACTTGCGTATGTTAGTTGTATGGATATGAGTAAGTAATCAGAAAGGAATGTTGTTAAAATACTATAAAGGCCGCATAATTCTAATATGTGGCCTTTTCTTTGTTTCAGTATCCGTTCTATTTTCTTTATTTGCTTTTTTGTCTGCTTATATATAGAGAATTCCTACAATTTACTTTTGGGCGCAATTTACATTTTTACTCCGATAAACTTGTTTTTTTGGGCAGAGAAGTTTATTTTTAGCCAATAATATAAGAGCCTATTTTTTTAGTGTTTATAAGGACTACTTGAAGTACCTTACTCTGAATAAAAAACGAATGAAAAGACTACTATTATTCTATTGCATTTTCTTCGGACTAGGAGTCTTTTCCTGTACTACTCGTGATGATAATCGAGATTTGCTGGATAAGGTTGATGAATGCATGAATAATCATCCGGATAGTGCTTTAATGCTGCTTAATAAATTAAAACATCCCGATAAACTTCGTGGTGCAGAGAGTGCTGACTATGCGCTACTGATGACGCAGGCAAGGGATAAGAACTATCTGGATAGTTTGCAGTCCGATTCTCTTATTGCTATAGCTGTTGAGTATTATAAAAGTATTGCTGATAAACTAAAAGCGGGAAAAGCTTTGTTTTATGCCGGTAAATTGAACTCATTGGATCATAAATACCCCGTTGCTATGAAAACTTATCTTGAAGCAGACCGGATGCTTGATGGTATGGACGCATATAAATTGCGGGGTATGCTACAAGAGTATATGGGCTACATTAGTTTTGATCAAGGGGTATATGCAGATGCTGCTAATCATTACTGTAAAGCGATTACCTTGTATGAGTTGGCGGATGAAGTAACACCTATGGCTTATGCCTACCGTGATTTGGCTAATGTCTATTTGGTGGAATCTAAAAATGATAGTGTACGATACTGTATAGATAAAGGTTTATTATTGCTAAAAGATACTACAGATTATGTACGTTCGTCACTTTTATCATTACAAGCCACCCTTGCAAAACAGGAAAAGAAATATAATGAAGCGGTCGATTACTTCCTAGCGGCAATTGAATCTGGTAAGACGGTTAGAGATCATTATCGTTATTATCTGGATCTTGGTTGTCTTTACATGGATATGGGAGAACTGGATAAGGCTGAGTCCTGCTATTATTCCACATTTCTTATGAAAGACAACTATCTTTCTGCCGGGGCTTATTTTTATCTTTATCAATTAGAGAAGAAAAAGAGTAATTATTATAAAGCAATTACCTATAAAGAAAAATCGGATTCTTTGCTTGATTTGGTTCGAAATGAAAAGTTGCAAAGCCAGATTCTTACTTTGCAGCGGAAATACGATAATGAAAAATTGAAATCGGAGAATATTCGTATTAAGCTTGAAAAAGAACGTTATCTTTACATCTTTTCATTTGCATTTTTAATTATCGTCACTACTGTTGTTCTTTTATTGAGAGTGATCAGAAAAAAATATAGGCGTCATTTCCTACGGAACATAGAAATGATTAAGAGAAATGAGCGAGTTTTAAAAGAATATGCATATCAGATAAGCCAATTGAAGCAAGCAGAAGAGAGAGAAAGCGAAAAGAAAAAGGAGGATCTTGCCCAGTTGAATCGCAAAGTAGCCTGTTTAGCGGCCGAAAATCGTGAATTGCGTGAAAATGTTTTTGTGGAAGCTCTTTATTTGCTCGATCAGCTCAAACAAGGAACTTTAATTGTTGAGCGAATGACCAATGCTGAGAAGATGCATCTTTTGGATTACATAGATTTGATTTTCGCATCTTATATCACACGTCTGACGACTGAGTACCAGTTGACAAAAACAGATTTGATATTGGCTGTGTTGTTAAAGGTGGGATTTTCCAATAATCAGTTGATGACGGTTTTTGATTGTGAAATGAATTCTGTTTATAAAATGAAACAACGTTTGAAAAGTCATTTGAATCTTTCTAAGGAAGAATCTTTGGAGAAGCTTATTGCATTATATTGATTTCTCTTTTTGTCCACTCTTAATTAGCTGTTTGCGTTTGTAATATATTGATAAATAGTTTTTTAGTTTTTTCCCTTTTGTCCACTTTTTCTTTTTGCCTTGATCTTTCATTATACTATTTTTGCCTCATATTAAAAGGGAACACGATGAAAACATTTTTTTTCTCTTCATTATTAATAGGCTTTGCTTTGTTGGCAACAAATGCCTTTGCGATGACTGCTAAAGATTGCAGTAATGAATCTATGCAAGAGATTTCTTTATCTGCAAATGATATTCCTTTTGGCAATTCTTCTAGTAGCGGTGGAGGTCCTCGTTCGGTTATTCTTGATATACCGATATGTGCTTACTTGACAGTGGAGAGTAATTTTGTTCAATTGTCTTTTTCTCGTTCTGTTGGTTCTATTATTATAACGATCTCTCAAAATGGCATTCCTGTTTATTCTTCATCCGAAGATATAACTTCGGCGGGGCAGAATGGAATTCAACTTCCTACTGATTTATCTGGAAGTTTCTTATTGGAGATAAAAGGAGATAATGGAGCGTATGTCTATGGCTCTTTTGAGCTTTAGTGCATTATGCTTAAAAATAAAGACGTGTATAAAACAGTAAAGTTATAATAAAACTAAATTTATTAACGGCTTTAAGTTGTGTTTGTTTAAAATATTATTACTGGTAGGGTGTTGGATATAATATATATTCGAATAACCTGGGCGGTGGGGGACTCTGTTGATAGAAAAGCCCTCCGCTTTGTTTTTATATTATATGAAAATGAAAGAGATTGTAAGATATCACATAAGAAAAGTTGCACCGTAAATTGATACGATCTTTCTTGTTTTATTATAATAATATAATAGAACAAGTTTATTTGTTTTTAGCGATAAGATATATTTAAATATATTTCCGGATTATAATAATGAAATAATTGGATATTATCACAAACTAGCTTACTATTATATCTCATTCTACTCTTTGATTTTGAATAAAAGAGTTTTTTTTCGTAACTTTACAGAGTTCACTTCAATTAATAACGCTAGATAAAGACTCAAATAAACTTATGGAACATCATTTACCGGCATTAATACTGGATCTCACTTTAATACTAGGAACCGGTGCTTTTGTGACATTATTGTTTCGAAAAATTAAGCAGCCATTAGTATTAGGTTACATTCTAGCAGGATTCCTGATAGGTCCGCATATGAAACTTTTTCCCACTGTTGCTGAACCGGAAAATATAGAGACGCTTGCTAATATTGGGGTAATCTTTTTGCTCTTTGGGCTAGGACTTGAATTTAGCTTTAAAAAATTAATGCGCGTCGGTGGATCGGCAACAATATCTGCAATGGTTGAGATTGTATTTATTGTCATTGCCGGATATTTTACGGGTAAACTTTTAGGATGGAGTGATGTGGATTGTCTCTTTCTCGGAGGTATGCTGGCTAGTTCATCAACAACCATTATTATTCGTGCTTTTGATGAGATGGGAGTGAAATCAAAGGGATATACTAAAGTTGTATTTGGAATTCTGGTTGTGGAAGATATTGTTGTTATCTTATTGATGGTGCTGCTGTCTACAATAGCCGTGGCAAAAAATATACAAGGGCAGGAGTTAATATTTACGGTTGGTAAGTTATTCTTTTTTCTGATATTATGGTTCGTATCGGGTATTTATCTCATTCCTTCATTCTTGAAGAGGATTAAGAAGAGTTTGGATGATGAAGGTTTTTTGATTTTGTCACTTGGTCTTTGTCTGATTATGGTAACTATTGCAGTATATGTTGGCTTTTCAGCAGAACTCGGAGCATTTATTATGGGATCTATTCTGGCGGAGACGACTTCAGCAGAGAGGATCGAACGTGTAACTAAGCCTGTGAAGGACTTGTTTGGTGTGATCTTTTTTGTATCTATCGGAATGATGATTGATCCGGTATTGATAGGTGAAAATATTGGAGTAGTGCTTGTCATAACTATGCTAGTGATTATAGGAAAGGTGTTCAGTACGGGATTGGGTGCTTTAATAGCTGGTAGGTCATTGCATGAGTCCGTACAAATAGGAATGAGTATGGCACAGATTGGGGAATTTGCTTTTATTGTTGCCACATTGGGATTGAGTCTTGGGGTGATTAGCGATGTCTTATTTCCGATTGCGGTGGGGGTTTCTGCAATCACCACGTTTACCACTCCTTATATGATTAAGTACTCGGGCCATTTCAGTTTATTTCTGGAGCGTATTTTACCCCGAAAGTGGATTTTTTATCTTAATGCTTATTCTTCTTCTACACAAACCATTCAGGCGGAAAGTAAATGGAAAAAATTTGTGATGCGAACCCATGTTACCATCGTCACGAATGGAATTTTATCTATTGCAATTCTTGCATTGGGAACAAGAGTTCTTTATCCTTTTGTTAATGGAATTATGCCTGATGCAGTTTCTTTTATTCCCAAAACTATTACTTTGATTTTGATATTTGTGGTTTTATCACCGTTCCTTTGGGCTATTCTTTTTAAGAATCCGGATGATCTTGATATCGGGCAGTTGTGGGTTCATGAAGAATATAAGAGAGGCCCACTATTGATGGTCACAGTGACGCGACTTATCTTTGCTGTTCTCTTGATTTCATATCCAATAGTAAGGTTCTTTTCTTTTTATGCATTAGCTTTTGTTCCATTTATCATTGCATTTCTTTATTTTGCATCCAAAAAAGAAAAGAATATTTATAAGAAATTGGAATCTCGTTTTTTTTCGAACTTTAATAGTCGGGATGAGGAAGTTCAAAAAAAAGCCAATTTTATTAAGGAAGAAATGTCGCCCCGTACGATGTCATCATTCTGGAATATCAATTTGATTGATCTGGAAGTCGACCAATGTGCTAATTACATAGGGAAATCTTTGGAAGAGTTGGATTGGCGAAAACGTTATAGAGTAAATGTGGTATATATAAAGAGAGGGGAACGTCTGATATATGCCCCGAAAAAAGATACGCGCCTCTTCCCGTTTGATCATATTGGAATTACTGCTACAGACGAAGAACTTGAAAAATTCCTTCCTATCTTTAAACAATATGATGAGTCTCCTCAGAAACAATGTGGAGTGGAAGATATCGTTTTGATAAAAGTTATTGCTACTATGAGGAATGGTTTGACAGGAAAACTACTTCGTACTTCGGGTATTACAGATAAAACAGGAGGAATGGTTATTGGAGTTGAGAGGGGTAGTGAGCATTTTTTGAATCCAGCTTCGGAGATGATGTTCAAGGATAATGACATTGTGTGGATTGTGGGTGAAAGAGATAAATTGAACGATCTTTATAAGAATGACAATTATCCTTCATCCAGCCAACCTTTGCCCTGACGAATGATTATTGCTCCGTCTCCGGTACAATCAACAATGGTTGAAGGCTCTGTGCCACCTATTCCTCCATCAATAACAAGATCAACTGTGTTTCCGAATTTCTCTTCGATAAGTTCCGGATCAGTGACATATTCTATGTCTTCGTTTTCGTCATAAGGTAAGGTAGCGGTCATAATGGGAGCATCAAGCATCCGGGCTATTTCTTGAATGATGTTGTTGTCCGGCATTCGGATGCCCACTTCTTTACGGTTGCGGAATATTTTGGGAAGTCTGCTGCTTCCGTTGAGAATGAAAGTAAATGCTCCGGGAAGATTCCTTTTCATTAATTTGAATGTATTGTTATCCATTTTTGCATACTCACTAATACTGCTCAGGTCGTAGCAAATAATAGAAAGATTGTTTTTATGAGGATCAATCTCTTTGATGCGACATATTTGTTCAATGGCACGTTCTTTCAGTCCATGACAGCCGATAGCATACATCGTATCGGTAGGGTAGATGACGAGTCCACCATTATTCAATACATCAATTACTTCTTGTAAATATTCCGAATTATTATTTTTATCATAAAGTTTCAGAAGCATAAGGGTTTCATTTATAAAGGTTTAGTTTCTATATTACAAACGTAGTCAAAAAAAATGAGATTATATACGGAGCTTACTTGATTTTTCGTTTTTTATTTTTTTTGATTCCGTTTCTTCAACTCTTCAGCCAGTCTCCATTGAAGTGCAGCTTCGGCTTCTTTTCCGGCTTGCATTAATGCATTTCCAAAAAGTTCATGAGCTCCGGCATGTTCAGGTTTGAGTGTAGTAGCTTTATCAAAGTCAGCGATAGCAGCTTCAATTTCTCCTGACTTAAGATGCAATTTACCGCGGTTGTAAATCCCCTTAAATTCTGTTGGACGAAGCTTAATGGCACGATTAAAACATTCTTCTGCTTCTCTCGTTTTATCTTCATTCATTAGTGTAATGCCTTTTCTTATCCAGGCATCTGTATATTCGGGATAGAGTTCTAGGGCCTTGTCATAATTGGCTAGTGCGGCACGGATATTGTGTGCTTGAGTAATACACTCATTTCCCATAAGATAATACTCATGAGCATAAACTTGCAATTTTTTGCGTTGTTCCGCCATTTTTGTCTTCAGAAACTCATTGCTTTCTTTCAGGTGATTTATAATACCTAATTTACGACGGATGAGCCGCTGAATAACAGGTTTTTCAATGTCGTATCGGGAGTGGATGGCTTTGAAAAACTCATCGAGAAAGGTTTCAAAATTACCTTCGTCGAAAGCCTTGGCTGCAGCTACATATTGTACATCTGCTTGTGCTTGTTTAAGAGCCCGTTCAATGGCCTGCTGGTTATTGAAACGCTCGGAGAAGCTTATGATTTCGGGACGTACGAATATGTCGGCACGACTTACTGGCTTTCTGAGTTGGATGCCTTCCAATGAAGTACAACGACTGAGTGCTACATAGGCCTGTCCACCGGCAAACACTCCTCCGGTAAAATCAATGATAACGCGGCTGAATGTGAGTCCCTGACTTTTATGTATGGTGATAGCCCATGCCAGACGGATGGGGTATTGTGTAAATGTTCCCAATTCTTCTTCCTCGATCTGTTTCTTTTTCTCGTTGTATGTATATCGGATGTTTCGCCAAGATTCCCGTTTTATATCACACTCTTTGCCATCATCCGTGATGACATAGAGTGTTTCCTCTTTTTCGTCAAATCCGCTGACAACGCCAATAGTCCCATTAACCCAGCGTTTATCAAAATCATTTTTAATAAAAATAATTTGGGCACCGGGTTTCAATATCAGATCAAGTGAGGTCGGTAAACTGCTCTCTGGAAAATCTCCTCTTATCTCTCCTCGGAAAGTTACAGAATCTCCGGGAAGTTCCGCTAACTTCTTTTCGTTAATATAGTCCACATTGTCACGGCGAGTTGCAAGAGTGATGTACATATCTGCTTCGTTTTGCTCAATATCGGTTCCGTATCGGGTGTTGAGCAATTGCAAATCTGCCGCTCCAGCAGTGTTCGAACGAATATGATCCAAAATATTAACAAATACTTTATCAGTCTGTCTATATACTTTCTGTAGCTCAACAGAAACCAAATCTATTTCGTTAAATATTCTGGCTGAGAAAAAGTAAGGAGTCGGATAGAACCGATTGAGTATCTCCTTTTCGTCATTTTTAACCACCGGTTCGAGTTGGAAAACGTCTCCAACGAGAAGAAGCTGTTTGCCTCCGAAAGGCTCCCGCAAATTACGTGAATACACACGTAAAATGCGATCGACAGCATCAATGATGTCTGCCCGTACCATAGAAATCTCATCAATAATCACCAATTCAAGCTCTTCGAGCATTTTACGATGTGATTTGGTGTATTTGAAAAATTCATGGATGCGCCCTCGCTGAAGGCTTAAGTTGGGGTCATCGGGCAAAAGAGGATAAAAGGGGAGTTTAAAGAAGCTGTGCAACGTACTTCCTCCCGCATTGATTGCTGCGATTCCGGTAGGTGCTAAAACTACATGTTTCTTTTTGGTCTGTTGGCATATATATCGTAAGAACGTAGATTTTCCCGTACCCGCTTTTCCCGTGAGGAAGACAGATTGGCGGGTATATTGAATGAGATTCAGAGCATCCTGAAATTCTTTGTTGCTGGTGTCGGGAGAAAAACTCAATATAATGCGGATTAAGGATTAAACAATTGAAAAATACTTAAGAGCGTTAGCTATTCCGTCTTCGTCTACTGAGGATGTTACGTAATCGGCATATTGCTTTACTGTATCAGTAGCATTGCCCATAGCTACTCCGATTGCAGCATGACGAATCATACCAATATCATTACCCCCATCTCCAATAGCCATAGTTTCTTCGAGTCGGATATTGATGTGACGGATGATTTCATCAATACCTTTTTGTTTTGTATTTCCTTTTGCAGTAATGTCAACAAATGCGGGATACCAACGTCCTGCTTCACAATTGTCCAATAAAGGGAGAATCCTGCGTTCTTCTTCTTCCGTAATGAATGGAGTAATCTGATAGATTTCTTTGCCTTCTATAGCTTCTTCAAATTTCTTTTCGGGAAGTTCTCCAACTCTTAAATGTTCAATGAATATTTTCCTTACCATTTCGTCCGGTTGACATACACAAATATCATGTTCCCCCACAAAAATACAGGGGAATCCTTTTTGAGCCGAGGTTTCTGCCATCGTTCGTACGTCAGCTTCCGGTATCGCACTTTTATAAATAACATTGTCGCCCACATAGCAATATCCTCCGTTCATGGTGATATATCCATCTATGAGCCCTCTTTCCTGTAAAGGTAAAAGGTTGTTGATGATAACGGAAGGGCGGCCGGTGGCGATAAATATCCGAATTCCTTTGGCTTTGGCAGCTGCTATAGTTTCAATGGCAGAGTTTGGAATCTTATGACTCTTAAAACTCACCAATGTGCCGTCAATGTCAAAAAATAGGGCTTTAATCATAAGATTTTCTGTTTAGTTACGTGCAAAAGTACTCAAAAGCGGGGATAATTTGTATTTTTGCATTGACTTTTAAAAAAGGGTGAAGGTTTTTACAGCTTTTATTGTCCTATATCAAAATGTGCTATGAAAGTTAATGACGAAAAGATAATTGATGATATAAGGGTTTATATAAAAGTAATAGGAGCCCTAACTGCTCCAAATTCTTATTGCAAATAATGTATGTTGTTTTAAATAGAAATAGAATGAAGTATAATTTTGATGAAATAATAGATCGCCAAGGTACCGATTCGGTGAAGTGGGACGATTACAAAAAAAGATGGAAAAGAGATGACCTTCTTCCGTTATGGGTGGCTGACATGGATTTCCGTACCCCACCTTTTGTCATTGGCGCCTTGAGAAAACGTCTTGAGCATGAAGTATTAGGGTACACTACTGCATGTGAGGAATGGTATGCATCCATTTGTGAATGGTTACACCACCGTTATCAATGGGATATTTCCCGTGAAGAGTTGACCTTTGTTCCCGGTATTGTTCGTGGTTTGGCTTTTGGGTTGCAATGCTTTACTTCTCCCGGTGATAAAGTGATGGTGATGACTCCGGTTTATCATCCGTTCTTTCTCGTCAGTAGGAAAATGGGACGAGAAGTTATTTATTCACCATTGGACTTGCGGGATGGGCAGTATCATATTAATTTCCAACGTTTCAAAGAAGATATTCAAGGCTGCAAGGTGCTTATTCTTTGTAATCCTCACAATCCGGGGGGCCGTGTATGGACGGTAGATGAATTGAAGGAGATAGCAAAAGTCTGTAAGGAAAGCAGCACATTGGTCTTCTCCGATGAAATTCATGCCGATCTTACTTTTAAGCCATACAAGCATCATCCTTTTGCTGCCGTATCGGAAGATGCAGCAAGCAACTCATTGACCTTTATGGCTCCCAGCAAAACCTTCAATATGCCCGGCTTGGGAAGTTCATTTGTAGTTACAGTAGACGAAGAGCTACGTAACCGCTTTAACAGTTTTATGGAAGCGGGGGAATTTGATGAAGGGCATTTGCTTGCTTACATCGGTGCAGCCGCTGCTTATAAGCATGGTGAAGAATGGTTGGAACAACTGTTGGATTACCTCCAGGGTAATATTGATTTTACCGAGAAATATTTGTCAGAACATATCCCTGCTATCACTATGATACGTCCGCAGGCTTCCTTCCTTATTTTCCTCGACTGTCGTGCTTTGGAACTAAATCAGCCCGATCTAAGTCACTTTTTTGTGGAGAAAGCCCATCTGGCTTTAAATGATGGTACCACATTCGGTAAACCCGGTGAAGGTTTTATGCGCCTCAATGTGGCTTGTCCGCGCGCTGTGTTAGAGCAGGCGTTGAGTCAATTGGCTGCTGCTGTTAGTGCAATGAAATAACGGAATAGAAACGAGACTTGTTGCCGGTATTACTGTTTTTGCTGCCAAATATTGGCGCTACGCGTAGTCCGGCAACATTAGTTTATTACCACTGACAAGATACATGATGTCGGTAAATGTCGGTGCGGAAGATTCTTTGGCGTTACCGATTTTAATTATTATTCCTTTCCCTTTACTTAATATACTCTTCAATAACTGCTATTTAGAGCTTTTTGTACCTTGTTTCGGTATAGTCACGGATGTGTGGCGGAATGAGGTTTTATATGTGATGGGGTTCTCCTACTGTCGGGACAGCTTTTACACGGATGTGTAGCCATAATGAGGCTTAGGATGCATTATATGACTCTCGGACTTATATAGGCATCAATGGCATTGATGCTATGTTCAGTTCTGGGGTGAAATAGAATGAGTCTATCAATAAGGTATGTTCTTATTCGAAAGCGTCCCAACTTAATCCACAAAACAACTTGGTTTTTACTCAATCCAAAAGAGAATATTTGTTGTATATTACTCTAGTAGGTAGCGCAGGAACTTTTCTTTCACTCATTTTCCAACCAAAGAAAAATATTACTATACTGATTTTATAGGGCTATTCTATGATATTTAGTCCGGTTACTTTAACTATTGAGCAACCCCAACTCAAACGTCCGATGAAGAGTATTATATTGAATAACCATATACAATAAGAGCTGAAGGAGTAAATACGCTCGATCTTTTGAGCGAAGTTCCCAAGTTTCGCGTTAGTCATAATATCGGTATTGTTAATAATCTATAATAATACACGCTAAAAGCATTTATTGAACTTTCTATAGTATATTTGTGATATCAAAATAATATCATTAATTAAATGTCTATGGAAACGAAAGAGTTTGATTTTAAGAGACTTAAGATGAATGGATTTTTAGCATTATTCATTCATTTAATAGTAATGCCGCTACTTATGGTTTGGGGAGTTATAACAAGCATTCCCACTTTGGTTCTGGCTATAATTCTTTTTGTAGTTTGGCTTGTGTTATTTGCCGGATATATACAGTTGGAACCCAACGAAGCCCGGGCTATGGTCTATTTCGGACAGTATCAAGGCACTTTTAAAGAGACAGGATTCTTCTGGGTAAATCCGCTGCTGGATAAGAAAAAGCTTTCTTTGCGTGCCCGTAACCTCGACATCGAACCCATCAAAGTTAACGATAGAATAGGTAACCCCATTATGATCGGTTTGGTATTGGTTTGGAAACTCAAAGATACCTATAAGGCAATGTTCGAGATAGATGCGCAGACAATGGCTTCTGCCAATACTCCTTCGGGTACTCCGTTGGGTAATGCCGTCGCACATCGTATGACAGCTTTCGAGAACTTTGTTAAGATACAGAGTGATGCCGCATTGCGTCAGGTAGCCGGCCAGTATGCCTATGATGATAATGAATCCGGCAATGAAGAGCTTACCCTGAGATCGGGTGGAGAAGAAATCAATGATCAACTGGAACAAAAGCTGAATGAACGGTTGGCAATGGCAGGAATGGAAGTAGTGGAAGCCCGTATCAATTATCTGGCTTATGCACCCGAAATTGCAGCTGTGATGTTACGTCGTCAACAGGCTTCGGCTATTATCTCCGCTCGCGAGAAGATTGTTGAAGGAGCTGTCTCTATGGTGAAAATGGCTTTACATAAACTGTCGGAAGAAGAAATTGTGGAGTTGGATGAGGAAAAGAAAGCGGCAATGGTTAGTAATCTCTTGGTTGTGCTTTGTGCTGATGAGGCTGTACAACCCGTTGTTAATGCCGGTACGTTGAACCATTAAAATTGCTTGATTATGAATCATTCTGTCATATCCAAGTGGGCACTGCTTGTGGGGCTTTTACTGGCTCAGGCATGTTCGGCTATTGCTCAAGATGGATCTTTCCAACATGCTCAGAAAGTGTACGATCTTTTTGTTGGCGGACAAGGGGATAGCATCTATGTTAACTTGACAAAGGAACTTCAATCTCAATTAAGTCCGGCTATTTTTAATGAAACTTTTGATAAGACCGAACAGCAATTTGGAAAGTTACAGTCCAAAGGCGAATGGCAAAAGGAAGTCGTCCAAGGCTATTCACTTTATTATGCCGACATGAAATTTGAGCGGTATAACTTACGTTTTCTGGTTTCTTTTGATAAGGATCAGCATATTAATTCGCTTCGCTTAATGCCTGTGCCGGCCGAACCGGTTAAGTCGACTGTTACTTATGACAAGACAAAGATTTCCGAACAGGATATCACAATAGAGACCGATGGATTCAAATTACCCGGCACTTTGACTCTACCTTTGGGTAAAACGAAAGTCCCTGTAGTTATTTTGGTACACGGTTCCGGTCCGAACGACCGGGATGAGACAATTGGTCCCAATAAGCCCTTTCGTGATTTTGCATGGGGGCTTGCCAAGCACGGGATAGCTGTCATTCGATATGATAAGCGTACGCGTATTTACGGAGAATCCTTTATTCCGGCAGGTCGTCAGATGGATTTTGATGTTGAAACGGTGGATGACGCTTTATCTGCGATAAAGTTGGCAAAGTCCCGTGTAGAAATAGCGACTGACAGTGTATACATATTGGGACATAGTCAGGGTGGGACTCTTGCTCCACGTATTGCAGAACGCTCAAAAGGACTGGCCGGAATAATACTTTTGGCTGGTTTGGCACGTCCCTTGGAAGATGCTATTGTAGAACAAACCACTTATCTTACCGCTTTGTCCGATACATCCACAGCTGCTAAGGCGAAAATTGCGACTGTCAAGCAACAGGCATTAAATATAAAACGAATTGGTACGGCCGGCTTTGATGCTAAAGTACCCTTATTATTGAACATACCTTCTTCTTATTGGGCCTTTGCAAATGCATATAAACCTGTAAGTGTAGCGGCTAAACTCAGTTTACCGATTTTGATCCTTCAAGGAGAGCGTGACTATCAAGTCACTATGGAAGACTTCGGGTTATGGAGAACCGGACTGATTCGACATAAGAATGTGTATTTTAAGTCTTATCCCAAGTTGAATCATCTGATGCAAGAGGGGAGTGGGAAATCGGTTCCAGCAGAGTATGGGCAACCTTCGTCTATTCCCGATTATGTCGTGAATGATGTGGTGTCTTTTGTAAGACACAAGAACTTATGCCATGCCATTGGAGCAAATAGATAATTAGTGTATTATGGATAAGAAAACCATTCTCGTTCTATCCGCTATCTTATAGCAATGATTTTGGTTGAGAAAAACAGAAATATTGTGGTTAAAAAAGAATCATCAATAAAAAGTTTCATTTTAAGGATTGATGCCGAAACCATGGAAGCTATTGAAAAATGGGCTGCCGATGAGTTTCGTAGTACCAACGGACAATTGCAGTGGATTATCTCGGAAGCATTGAAGAAGAGTGGGCGACAGAAAAAGGTAAAGCCGAAGCTTTTAAGTTCTAAACCCGAAGAAGATAATTCGAATGATGAATAGTTTATTCACCTTTGATTAATTCATATAACAAAAAGGTCAGTTATCCCATTTTGTAACTCAGTACTTATTCTGTTGACCGAAAAAAAATAAAGATTATGTTAGATTTAGGTCGTTATTCTGCAAAAAACATTCAGGTTGCACGGGTTTATCCCTCATTAGTCGATCGGATACTCGAAATTGTAGTTTTACTATTGATTCTGTTTACTTGGGGTAGTGCAATATGGATATATTTTATCCTTCACGATAAATCCGGAACTTCCTCTGTTTTTGCCACAGCAGGTGGCGCAACAGCTGTGGCTCTCATTCTCGGAATTTCCGCTTATGTCCCGATACGGATGATAAAATTCCCTTTTCGTATTACGGAGCATAATGCTCAAGTGCAACTTTTTCTGGCAAGACGACTTGTACGCGTACTCAATGTGATGACATTGCTAATCTTTATAACAATTGTCTTCACTCAGCATGAACAAGCTTGTGGTATCTCCACCGGGATGGTTCATATTTGCACCAACATTGCTATTATTCTGCTTATTCTCCTTGTGATAATCTATTATATCTTTGCCTATCGCTATAGATGAATTATCAGATCGATATACCTAATTGTAGCTATATAATTTTATAAATATACCTCATTTTAGGGATTGCGCTGTGTCTGTCAGCCCCCTATCTTTGCAGTATCAGATTTAATGAATTAGTTAGTCATAATTACGTAACCACTTTTATTAAGAAAAAGATTTCCCGTTCATTTCCGATGTGATATCGCGAATGTCCGGGAATTTTTTATGGTGATAATGCGCTAATAGATACTTTCTTAGACTTCTTTGCCTCTTGCCGCAACGCCCATTACTATCAATAATATCAAAATTATTTAGTCTAATAGTTGTTATTTCAAAAATACTATCTATATTTGCGGTGTATTAATACAATAGTACACTTATATTCTAATATATAATTAATATAATCTATGCTGCAAGTAAAAAACGTTTCATTCAGTTATCGTAGGGGTAAGAAAGAAGTTCTACACGATTTCTCGCTTTCTTTGGGAAAAGGTGGAGTATATGGTTTATTGGGACGGAATGGTGCCGGAAAATCTACTTTACTTTATTTGATGAGTGGATTACTTATTCCCAAAAAAGGAGAAGTGATCTATCATGATGTCAATGTTCGTCTCCGCCAGCCGGTTACTCTTCGGGATATGTTTTTGGTACCTGAAGAATTTGATTTGCCTCCAATTTCTCTTCTTAGTTATGTGGAGTTGAACAGTCCGTTTTATCCGCGCTTTAGCAAAGAGGATATGGTGAAATATCTTCATTATTTTGAGATGGATCAGGATGTCAATTTAGGCGCTTTATCTATGGGGCAAAAGAAAAAAGTGTTTATGAGCTTTGCCTTGGCGACCAATACTTCATTGTTAATCATGGATGAACCGACCAATGGACTTGATATTCCTGGAAAGAGTCAGTTTCGCAAATTTATTGCATCTGGAATGACGGATGATAAAACGATTGTCATTTCAACCCATCAGGTAAGGGATATTGATCGGATTCTGGATCATGTTTTAATAATGGATAACAGTCAGGTATTGCTTGACGAATCTATTGGAGATATTTGCAATAAACTACTTTTCATTGAAAGTGATAACCGCGATCTGGTAAGCAATGCACTTTTCACTCTTCCCTCGGTACAAGGTAATTATTTATTGTTGCACAATACAGATGGAGAGGAGTCGGAGATCAATCTTGAGCTGTTGTTCGGCGCTATACTTGCCGAGCCTGAAAAAATTAAAAGAATGTTTCACCATAATGAAAATAAAAAATGATACGTGATACCTTTTTTAGTATGTCCCGCTTTGTGGATCTTTGCCGCAAAGAAATGGTGGAAAGTTGGAAGACAAATATACTTCGAGTGGTCATGATTTATGGACTATTTGCTGTGGCGTTTGTTTGGAATGGATATTTTCAATATGAAGAACCAAGTCGTTTTGTCGGTGTAAAAAGCGGGGCTGATCCTATCTGGACATTCGAGCTTATTGTTTTTCTTTGGGCGATTGTTATAATGGGACTTCTTAGTGCTTCCTTTATAATGGAGCGGATGAAGTCGAAAACAAGTCGGATAGCGGTGTTGATGACTCCTGCGACAATGTTTGAGAAGTTCTTTTCACGTTGGCTTGTCTTTACTTTCGGTTTCTTGATTGTATTTCTAATCGCTTTTATCCTGGCTGACTGGACACGCGTGTTAATCTATAGCATAAGCCATCCCGAACTGAAAAATGTTATAGCTTCAGTTCCTCTTTGTCATTTGGTTGGCGAAGGTAATAATGTTGACTACTGGACTGCTTTTAAAACACCACAACTCTTTGTGCTTGGAATTAGCATATACTGCTATATTCAATCGGTTTTTGTGCTGGGAAGTGTCATTTGGCCTAAGAATGCCTATATAAAAACATTTTCCGCTGTAATTGTTTTAGCTGTGATTTATATATCGATAGGACTATTACTGGTAAAGATTCTGGCAGAAGGTAAAACTTACGGGTTCCACCCGCCAATAAGTGATGAAACACTGGTATGTCTTATGACAGTAGGCTTTTTTGTGATGGCTGTTTTCGATTGGGTACTCGCCTACTTCCGTTTTAAAGAGTCCGAAATTATTAATCGTTGGTAAGTATGAATTTCAAAGAAATAAAAGGAATCTACCTTCAAATAGCAGACCGCATTTGTGATGAGATCCTTCTCGAGCAATATCGTGAAGAAGAACGCATCCCATCTGTAAGGGAGTATGCGGCTGTGGTGGAAGTCAATGCTAATACGGCGATGCGTTCGTATGATTATTTGCAATCGCAAGGAATTATCTATAATAAACGTGGCATCGGGTATTTTGTCTCATCAGGTGCGCGTAAATTGATTCTTTCATTACGGAAAGAGTATTTTCTAAAAGAGGAAATAGATTATTTCTTCAAACAAATGTATACACTTGGTATTTCGGCTAAGGAGATGTCGGACATGTACTTGGATTTTACTAAGAAACAAAAATAAAAAGAAAACTATGAAACGAACAACTTATATAATCCTGGGCATGCTGCTCACCGGACTTATTGTTATGAGTGCCGCTTTGGTTTATTTATTTACGTGGTCAGCTGATTCGGACAGAGCTCTATTAAAAATAGCCGGGGCGTATAAAACTGTAAACCTGCCGCAGTGTAAGGTGCTGGAATTAACGATGAATGAATCTTCTCTGAATCCCAGTGTGGAAGCAACTACAAAGATTCGTTGGGCCTCATTTCAAGACACGCCGTTGACAGTCTCTCCTTCAAAAGGAAATCTTGCAAGTTTTGCATACTCCTCCGATATGGATCGCTACATGAAAATACAGTCATCGGGTGATACATTGAAGATTGTATTCGATTTTAGTGAAGGAAAACTAGATTCCGAGAAACGTTCAATGGATTGGTTCACCGTTCATTCGCGAGAAATGAAAATAGCTTTGCCCGATCAAGTGCAATTGCTAAACGCTAATCTTTTAGATCAGAATGTTAAGATAGAAGGTTTTAAACGTGATAGCTTGTCAGTGGGAGTAAGAGGAAATGCTGTGATGGAAAGCTCTCATTTTAAAGCATTAAATGTTCAACGTGGTGATTGGCAATTTAATAGCGGTGAGGTGGAGAATTTGCATTTATATCTGGATGATATACGTACGTGGAACGTTAATACGACTTCCTTCCACATTGATAAAGAATACTTAAGCGGAAGGAATAACTCCGAATCTGTTTTACAGAAAGGAGAATGCCATCAAATTATCTGGAATCCGCAATCACCTGATGCTTCTCTTCGAGTTGAATTGAAACAGGCAGCTGAGATTAAGGTGATAAAATAGTTGGAAATATTGATCTTTGGATAAAGATCAATATCAACGTGCTTCTTAAAAAATAAAGGCAACCAATTACTAACAAATTGGTTGCCTTTATTCTGTTTATCCAGCATAGAAAATTTAACGCCTTACATAAGAAATAGATAATGCTATGAGTACAATTAAATGATAAATGAATTTGAAGTGGAAATCTATATTCGTAATATTAGCTTAAATTGATAAAAAACGTTCTTGAATTGAATAATAATAGTTTCTTGATATTGATAACTTCCCAGATTTGTTAAAAGGAATGCACAACAAACATTCTTTTCCCTCTATAGCTTCTAGATAAGATATGTTGATGATTTGCTGTTGATTGATTTGTGCGAATACAGGTGCAAGACTGAGAATGTCGTTTGCAGAAGTATTCCTTTTGAGGGGTATATTTTTCCCATCCAGAATAGCAAACCATCTTTTCTTTTCTTTGTCATAATCAAAATATCCAATTTCACTGGCCTTCGCGGCCCGATATCCTTTTATTGTTGTTATTAGAAAAGGCACATCATCTGAAAGGTTATCTATTTCATCTTTAAAATTATATTGTTTGTTAGCAATAGGCATATATTTAAAGAAGCGGTTTACTACTGTAAGAAATTCACAATCCGTATATGGCTTTAGTAAATAATCAAATGCAGATTCTCTGATAGCTTTTAACAAATAACTATCGTATGCCGTGTAAAAGATAACTTGTAGAGGCCAGTTTATAATTTCTCTTAGTTCTTTTAATAACTCAAATCCGTTGATATCAGGCATTTCAATATCTAAGAAAACTAGATCAGGTCTTGCTTTGAGAATTAATTCTGTTCCTGATTGTCCATCTTGAGCAGTCCCCGCAATTGCTATTTGTTCAAAAACTTTTAATGAATCCATTAATTTATCGATGGATTTTTGTTCATCATCAATGATAGCGATTATATATTTTTCTTTCATAATGTTCAAAATTAAATTGATATGGAATAAATATCTGAGTATTAGCACCTGTCTCTTTTTCGCTTTCTTTATTTGTAATGGAAAATGTAATTTTGTGCTTATTGCATGAATTTAATATTTGTATGGTTTGTCTTAATACTTTTAGACCGGTTCCTGTTCCTGATGAATTATTAGCTTTTTTCGGATAATATCCTTTACCATTATCGGAAATGATGATTACAATACCATCTTTTTCATTTAAGATATCTACAGTTAGTCGTTTTTCTTTTTCGATATTCCTTAAACCATGCTTTAATGCATTTTCGATGGGAATTTGTAACATCATTGGAAAAATCTTTATTTCATTAATATCTATATCAGCCGCAATATTCCAAATCATTTTGAAATTTCCCCCCAATTTATATTTCTCTATTTCTATATATGCTTTTGCAAATTCAATTTCGTCGGAGAGTTTAATACTTGTCTGTTCTGTCATATCTAGACTTTTACGTAATAAATGGATTAATGTGTGTAGCTTATTTTCGCTTTCAGAGTCAAGGCCATTTATGCCATTGTTTAGAACATTGAACATGAAATGAGGAGATATTCGATTTCTTATATTTGTCATTCTAAGTTTTGTTACTTGATTGATATATTCCATTCTTTGCATGCTATGTTTCTTTTTAATTATGAAATAGATAAATATACTGAGTATAAGTCCTAATGCACTTATTAAAATCCAAATATAAGTGCCTGTTTTTAAAGATTTAACTTCGGCTTCTCTTCTTTGTATCAACAATTCTTTTCCCTTGAGAATGGTATCTTGTTTATAACGCATATCTAGTTCTTCTATTCTTTTTTGGGTAATATTGCTGCGAATAGAATCGTTTAATAGCATGTTAGCCTTAAGATATTGATAGGCTTTTTTATAGTTATCCTGTTTGATAAATAAAGCTTCTAAATAACGATTGCGTATTGAAATAATATTTGGTGATATTTCTTCTTCATTTCCGAACAGCTTTTCTAATCGCGCAGCTAAAACATAATTATGCTGTTTTATGGCTAAGCCAATTTTTATTGTATTAATGTAATATAATGCAGCTCCAAAACGGATGGATAGAAAATATGCTTGTGCTTTTTTGATATAAAAGGAACAAGAATCAAGCTCTCCTATATTTAAATTAGCATCAGATAGATTTAAATAACTGAGATTTAGAAAATAAGTGTTCTTTGATGTTATAGCTATTTTTTTTTCTTTGTAAAACCAATCTTTTGCTTTCTGATAATTTTTCAGATAATAATAATAATTTCCTCTGTTGTTACTGAATACTATTTTTTCCATTATTTTTCTATATGAAAACTGTTGTTCTGCAAGTGAATAATGGAAATCTGAAGTTTTATAGTCTTTTAAACTAAGATAAATATCCCCTAATGCAAAATGAATAGGAAATTGCAAATCTATGAGGTGTAGAGAATCACATGCTGATAAGGCATCTCGTAAATAAAAAGCTGCGGTGGCATAGTCTCCTTTTTGTTTATACTGATCAGCAATATTGATTTGTATATCAATTCTATCTTTCCCTTTGATGCGATAATTAAGTGCTTGCTTAAAATATATTAATGCGGAATCTGGTTTTCCTGTAAGTGAGTAAATGTTGCCTAGTCCGTTGTATGCAGAGGATAGTAATTTATCTTTCTGCTTAGAATCAGGTTGTTTATATAGAAAACTTAATACTTTATTCTTGATATAGATACCGGAGTCTAATTGAGATGAGGTTAAGAATACTGTTCCGTATGCTTCGTATGCATCATAATATTGCATGCTGTCTTTTGTTAAAGCCATTACTTTTTTTAACGCACTTTTCGAGAATATACTATTGGATAACAAAGAGTCTCTTCCTGATTCTAATAAAGAATCTATTATTCCATGCAAATCGGAATGCTTAGCCTGTTTACAAGAAAAACATATAGAAATAATAAAAGTCAATATTATTAATATTCGTACAAAAATTGACTGTTGCGAAGAGCATACCATGATTGTTTGTTTTGTAGTGAGTATCGCAAATGTAGAAATAAAATCTATTTAAATATATAATAATCAGATTTTTTTATTTTTTAAATTGTAATCATTATGTGAATGTTTGCAGGATATTGTTGTATTTGATCATCATATTATCATAATATTGCAGAATAACTCATTCTTGTGTTTTTATGCTTTTGATATGCTCTTTTATATTAATAATTTTGAATCCGAAATACACTAAATAAAGTTTGATGCTTTATATTTATTTAATAGGATATTAAGCGTTAATGCTTGAAAATGTAAAATAAAATACAATGCATGGTGTTCTCTAATGTGAGAATATTGGCTTAAATTCTAAAGAATGGTTGCTCTAAGTTAATAGCATATTAAATAGCAAGATTCACCGTTAAATTCAACGGCGGATTGGCATAATTATATATTTATTTATTTTTAAAATTACACGTATGAGAAAACTATTTATTAAAGTAATGCTTTTTGGATTATTGGCATTATTAGGTACATCAACTTTCGTTAGTTGTAAAGATTACGATGACGATATTGATGGGCTGAAAGAGTCGGTTGCGACGACGAATTCCGATTTTAAGACTAAAATCGATGCATTAAATGCTTCAATTTCAAGTCTTCAATCTTCACAAAGTGATTTGACTAATGCAATTAATGCTGCTAAGGATGATGCCACTAAAGCTGCCTTACAAGCTAAAGCTGATGCAATAGCTTCTTCTCTGGCTAATATGAATAGCATTAAGACTGAGTTAACTGCTTTGATTAATGCGAATATAACAGATATTAAGGCGTTGAATCAGAATGCTAAAGATGCAGAAAGCAAGTTAGCAAGTCTTGAAGGTGAATTAAGTGCCGTCCAACAGATGTTAGTGGGTTATAGTGATCTCGTTGAAACTGTTGGAAGAATACAGTCGGCAATGACTCGTATTGATCAAGTTGCAAATACTTTAGAAACGCTCTCAGCTGAAGTTAAAAAAGCGACTGAAGATATTGCCAAACAGCAGACTATGCTTGAGACCCAACAGGGGGCTATCTCTAAATTGGATGCCGATAGTAAGCAGAAGTTCGGAGACATTGATGCACAGTTAACCACTCTTTTAAAAGATTTGGAACTTCAGAAAAGTCTTTTGGACAAAGCCGCAACTAAAGAAGACGTTGCTGCCGTTCAGGCGAATGTGGATGCTAATAAAGCTGCAATTTCCGACCTTAGTGAAAGAGTTGGGGCATTGGAAGGTCATCTGAATATATTGGAGAGCTTCTTCTTTAATATGATAACCGCTATTAGTTTCGAAGAGAATTTAACGACTAACTTTAATGTTGATTTTACAGCAGTTAAGTGTGATGCAGATCGCATTTTTGGTGAGGGTCTTCAAGGAGCAATCTCTTTTAAAAAAGATCAACTTTACACAGTTCCTGCTACCTCTGTTTACATTCAGGTTTCACCTTCTACCAGTGAAATAACCCCTGAGATGCTGGATATCGTTAAGAGTAATGGGGAAAGTATCAAGTCTTATCTGGATATAACTGTTGAAGCTTATAATAAAGCGATAACAAGAGGCTCTTCACAAGGTGGTATATGGGCGGTTACAGCACAATTGAAGAATAATTATAATAAAGCAAGCTTCGCCCAAGCTACTAAAGTTGATGGTAAATCCTATCTCTTTGCTATTGCAACCACCAACCAAAAAATAGAAGTTCTTAACAATAGTCCCAGGATTGTGGCCTCACCTTATAAATTGGCATTCACCGATGGGGGCACAAACTACACTCATTTGTTGGATGTTAACGCTACATCTGTGAATAATGTTGCTATAGGTAACAATATTCCGGTAGAAATAAATAAATCATTTGACGTGAATGTAAAGAGTAGTAACGGTGCGAAGATTTATGCTTGCTATGCTACACTTAAAGGAAATGATGACCAAAAAATAGTATGGAGAAGCTACGGCGTTACCGGTTATGACAATGTAGTGAAAGGAGATGTACTCACATTAAAGGTACCTAGCGCTAATGCTAATGGTAAGGTTGTTAGTTTCACCCTTTATGCCATTGATTTCTCAGGGAATGAACAAGTTTTGAAAGATTTTTCTGTTGTCTGTGGTAATCAAAACACAAATGCTCCTTCTTTGAATGCTACACTTGAGCCTGCTGCTCCTAGTGTATCGAGTATTTATAATACTACTAAGCTTAATTTGAGTGCTAATTTGGCTACAACCGATCCCGATGCGCTTAATTTGGAAAATGCAACTTATGCTGTGTCTCTTAAGGATAAAGATGGCAATGATATGACAGGAGTCAGTGCTCTCTTCTTTAAAAAAGATCTGACCACCCAGGTGTCTTTGACTTCGGCTGCCGGTATTAAAGATATTGCTGCAGTACAATTATTCGGAATAAATCTGACTAAAATTGCAAATGACGGTTCGGTTACCGGTAATATTAACTTCACAAACACCAATGGTTTGCTAGTGCTCAGCGTACCGGTTACTTTGACTAAAAAAATGCCCGCATTCCCGAGTGGATTTTCTGCCAAGACAGGAATGTTGAATGCCGGTGTAATCACTGTATTCCCTGTGTTTAATGGTGATGGAACGAAAGCTACATTTGCATATTCTAAGATCTTCAATATGATTGACGGCTCTAACAGTAGTTATTTTGCATTTGCAAGCAAGGCAGATCAGGGTACAAAGATGGATTTCTCTGATCCGGACAACATTGCGGTTGATAACAGTTTTGTAGGGAGCCAGGGTCAGAATATTGATATGAAAGTTTCTTATAACTACGGCCCGATTTCCTCTGTTGCTACCGATAATAATAATTGGAAACCTGTATGGGGAACTCCTTTTGCAATTAAGTTTGTCAGTATTCCCGAAGAGTCTGCAATCACTCTTGATAAAGCATTCAGCATCCAATATCCTTTGGCTAGTAAAGTCTTAATTCATCATTCAGCTGCAAATGACGGTGGTTATATCATCACTAAGGCTGATGATAAGAATACCACTCTAATGATGTTGAAAGAAGGTACTTATCAGATAAAGACGATATCACTCAAAACCATAACTGTGGAAAATGGACTAGAAAATGAATATTATATCCCGACATTGAATAGTGATGGTTCCGTTACATTCACAAAGAGAAGTGATAGCGCTGTTGTAAATGCCGATGTTCCTTCTCAGTTGGTGATAACCATTACAGATGTATTCGGTAATAATAAAATTGAGAAAAAACTCTCGTTTACAGTGGTAAAACCATAATCAGATGCAATTATTATAACTGTAAGTTTTTGTAAATTTTGTATATGAAAAGAGCTATCCTGTTTTTCGGATAGCTCTTTTTCTTGTTATCTGTCCCCAAAATATTTTTTATATTCTACGACTTCATATAAAATATTAATATCATGTTTTTTTATTTTTTCTGACTAAATTTTTATACTCTGAAGTACGTCCCTATAAATCAATCATGTGATTCCAAACATTATGATCAAATGAAACCTATTAATGGTTTCTAAATTTAAGCGACTAGTTGTTGGTTACTATTAGATTAATTTTCGGAAAATATCTGATAGCAATTTTATTAGGAACTATTGATATTTTTAAATGCATGCCAATGATATTATTAAGATATCCATTGCTATGATTGTATATGTTTTATCTCTTTAATTGCTTGGCTTTTATAGCGTCTCTTTAATATCTTGTATTTCCACCAGCTTATTTACAATAGCATATATTGTTAAGCCGGCGGGGGAGTGGATTTGCAGTTTGCGGGCAATATTCCGTCGATGAGTGATGACTGTATGGATGGATAAAAACAATTGGTCGGCAATAGCTTTGTTGGTCATTCCCTTTACAACGCAAGTAATGATCTCTTTTTCCCGTTGGCTAAGTGCTTCTTGCTCGTTTTCTCCTTCTTCTTCTGTTACATCATTGCATAGTAGATGGTTGATCTTCGAGTTGATTAACTCTTGATCGTCACAGATGGAGATTTGCTCATCATACTCTTTTAATAGATTGATGTCGATCACGGTCGATACGATTGCGACATATCTGATGCCTCCCTTGCTGTTTTCGGCTTTGAAAGCGGGAAGATCAAACCATCCTCCGAAAGTCGGATTGACTATCAGAATATCAGGAGTGTGCATGTGTATATAGCCTTGTAAACCTTCCGGTGAAGAAACTTCTATCGGGTGAATATTTAAACTTGACAGACGTTTCAATACAGCAATGATGCCGCTGCGAATGATAACCGAGTTTTCAGCGACAACAACTTTCAAAGAAGGATTATTGCTCATTCTTTAATCTCCTTTCTATTTGTCTCACGGCCGGGACAAACATGTAATCTTCTACTTGACAATGCGAAGCCAAGTCATGTTCGCAGTTGTAAATATCGAAAAGGACAGCGTTTAGGAGGTTGTTGTTTTCTTTTTCCGGATAATATTTTATAATGATACTTTTAAGTTCGGTCAGCTTGGTCTCTATTTGATTATGCTTGCTGGCGAATGTTGCGATGTTGTACGTGTCGGAGAGTTTACCTTTCATCACTTCTTCGACGTATGTGAATACAGCTTGATTCTCATATTCCATGTGTTTGCGAACCTCTTTGGCATATTCGTCGAAGAACTTAAGAATCAGAAAAGCGACATTATCCGTTCGTGAACAATCGAGCGCTTCGAGTAGCTTGCGTCGAATAGCCGGTAGGCAGAAATCAAGGAAATAAGTATGGGCTTGTTTTAAATATTCCATTAATGAAGAGATGGAGAAAGCATTTTCATCATCGTTATACGAATATTGTTCTTCACTTATAAAGTTAGCTACTGCCAAAAAGGTTTTGTAGTCCACCCCTTGTGCTTCACAAACATCTTTTACATTCTTATCTCCAAAACCCAATGACAATCCAAATCGGCTCATTACCATCAGTAGGGAGTAGTTATCGAATATCAGATCGCTCATTTTATCTGTAGCGCGATATTTATGTGGCTCATTCATTGTATTTTAAAAACTTTAGTATTCTTATATAAGAAATGCAAAATAACAGTTTTTATTTGAAAAAGACAATCGCTATATGTAGGTATTTTGTGTTTAGTTATATTTAACTATAATAATTAGTTTATAAACTATAAAATATAGTTATTTGCGAAAAAGAATGATATAAATCACTTTTCTACTTAATTACGAATCTTGATAAAATTAAAAATACTAGCTATATAGAAACGATAATGAAAGGACTAACAGCAAAAGAAGAAGAGATTATGACCCATTTTTGGGAAAAGGGAGATTTGTTTGTGAAAGAACTTTTGGCTTTTTATGATGAACCCAAACCTCATTTCAATACGTTATCAACAATTGTGAGAGGTCTGGAAGATAAAGGTTTCCTGTCACACCGGGTCTTTGGTAATACTTACCAGTACTATGTGGCAGTCAGTGAAGAGGACTTTCGGCAGGGGGCTTTGAAAGGGATTATTAAGAAATACTTCAATAATTCATTTCTTAGCGTAGTGTCTTCACTTGTTAAAGAGGAAGATATATCCGTAGAAGAATTGAAAGAATTGATTGCTGAAGTTGAAAAGGGAAAAAACAAGAACAAATAAAATTGAATTCAAGATGAAAAACTATGTTGTTTCGGTCAGCCTTTTGATGACAATTGTTTGTATACAGTTGTGGGCAAAAGACAAGGTGTATGAGAAACCGTATTTCATAGCAAGGAGTACGCAAATACTGGAAGTAGAAAAAGTAACTTTAAAGAAGGATACTACAGTGATGGACATGAAGATCTTCAGTACTCCGACAGATCAGGTTAAACTGTCACCTTCTGTAGTGCTGGAAAGTGCTGGAAAAAAGTATTCCTTAATTAAAGTGGAAGGCCTTACCACGAAAGATTGGAGTAAACCCGATGAAAAAGGGGAATTGTCTTTCAAGTTATATTTCCAACCCTTACCTACAAAAGCGGATAGTTTTAGTTTTATAGAAGGCGATGGCCCTGGCGATTGGAAAATCTATGGAATTCAGCTAACGGGCAAACGACCTCTTGTTGAAATACCCGAGTCACTGAAGAAGTATGAGCCTGGTAAAGCAACTGCATTACCTTCGCCCGAAGTTCAACCAGAAACGGCTGTGCTGAGCGGAAAACTTCTAGGCTATAAGAATATGAATTTATCAATGTCGGTACGCTATAAGGACTGGCTACCTGTAGCAACCCAATCGAAAGAAATCAGTATAAATCCTGATGGTTCTTTCCATGCCGACATTCCTTTAATGTCTCCTACAAGTGTCAAGTTGAGTATCGGTTCGTTGAACTATACGCTTTGTCTGGTACCGGGTAAGGAAACCATTGTCACATTGAACTTACCCGAAATCTACATTCCGCAAAGCCGTTGGTTTAAAGATGAACTTGCTTCGGAGAAGAAAATCTGGGTAGAAGGAGAAATGGCAGCATTGAATACTGAAATTATAGAAAAAAACTATCCATTGGGCGTCAGTGAAAATATGACCGGATTACTGAAGGAAGTCTGCGGTATGACTCCCCTACAGTTCAAGCAACATATCTTGAAAATTGTTTCCGATAAACGAAATACTTTAGAAGCTGATCAAAGCCTAAGTGATGCCTACCGTTCATTCCTGTTATGGAATATAGAAATGGATGCTTGGTCCGCAGTGAGCAATTATAAGACGCTTTTGACTTATGCTCCGATGTTTGCGGGAGTGAAAGATGCTCCGAAACCAACGGCTGAAGATTTGAAAGTGGATAGCACTTATTACGATGATCTTTTAAAATTCAGTATTGTACGCAATCCGAACGCAATGTATTGTTTCGATTATCCTTCATTTCTGTTGAGCCAGGAAGTCTTGGCTAAAGATAAACTGCCTTTCGATGGATTCTTGAGTCAAATTGTGGGTGCAAATCGTTTGGCGACCCAGTTGGATAAAGAGTACAAGACTTTTACTGCAGATCAACAAAATGAAGTAAATGCTTATCGTTTGAAGGAGTTTAGCAAAATACTGAATGACAAGAATAAGGCGTTGCTCGACTTGCTTGCTGAAAACGCCAAGAAAACCGGCTATAAAGTCTGTGAATTGGATACGGTTGTAGCCGGTGATAAGTTACTTGAAACTCTTGTTGCTCCCTATAAGGGCAAGGTCGTTTTGGTTGATGTATGGGCAACATGGTGTGGGCCGTGCATACGGGCTATGAAAGATATGTTGCCGATGAAAGAAGAGCTTAAAGATAAAGGCATCACTTATGTGTATCTGGCAGGTGATAACTCTCCCGAAGCGATATGGAAAAATATGATTCCTGATATTCATGGTGAACATTATCGGGTGACAAAAGAACAATGGGCTGGTTTTGTTAAAGCATTGCAGGTAGAAGGTGTTCCCACTTATTTTGTGATAAACAAATCGGGTGAGGTTGCTTATCGTGCAACAGGTTTTCCGGGTGTTGACACCATGAAAGACGAATTACAGAAAGCATTGAAAGCAAACTAAGTCTTTTTTTTGATATACCGGATTTATTGAGTGCAAATCTTTATACAATGTCTGTGTAATGGGGGTATTTTTTGTCTATATTTTAAAGGCATCTGTGTGCCAGACTCTGTTCTATCTGTTTTACAGATTGCTTTTGAGTCGTGAGACGTTCCACCGTTTTAACCGTATTGCTCTGCTAGCCAGTCTGATTCTTGCATTCATACTACCCTTGTTGGAAGTCAGTGTGAAACAGCAATCAGAGGTACATCGGTCTGTGATGACATTGGAGCAGTGGTTGCTGCTGGCTGAAAGGATGCATTCGGGTAATGGCATGAATGCAACTCTTGTTCAAGGTGCTTCATTCGGTGTTCAGCTTGTTTTGCTGGCTTATTTTCTTGGAATTTTATTCTTTGCATTGCGTAGTGTGTATGCTGTAATCAATATGGGAGCCTTATTGAAATCCGGCACACGATATCATATAAAAAGGGACGGAGGATTACTCACAGCTGTGTCACCGGAGAATAAGGAAATTCAAAAGTCTTTTTTTCAGATTCCTGTTCCGGACAATGTCTGCAAAATAAAGGGTCATGTAAATCTCATTATTCATCATCGGAATATCTCAGCTTTCAGTTGGATGAATTACATTGTTCTTTCGCAAAAAGATTTGGAAGAGAATGGAAAAGAAATCCTCATTCATGAGCTTGCGCATATATATCACCGGCATTCATGGGACCTCCTAATAGCCGACTGTTGTATCTTTCTTCAGTGGTTTAATCCGGCGTCTTGGTTGTTAAAACAAGAGTTACAGAACATTCACGAATATGAAGCGGATGAAACCGTCCTTGATGCGGGAATTGATGAGAAACATTACCAGTTATTGCTTATTAGAAAAGCCGTCGGTTCAAAATTATTTTCCGTAGCTAATAATTTTAATCATAGTAAACTAAAAAAACGTATATCAATGATGTTAAAAGAAAAATCGAATCCATGGGCACGCCTGAAATACTTGTATGTATTTCCACTAGCGGCAATTGCTGTTGTTGCTTTTGCCAGGCCTGAAGTTACTGCAAAAGCGGAACTTATATCTAAAGTGAAAATGAATGATCTGAAAGATCTCGTTCAAGAAAAGCTCGTTGGAGGCACTGAAGTAGTATCTCAGGAAACGAATGCAATGTTATTGCCTGCCGATACACTAAAGGGGCCTAGGCAAGTTCTGACAGGCACTATTTCCAATCTTTCTACTAAAGAGCAGAAGAAGGAAGTTGGTGGTGTATTCACCGTTAGAGGTGCTGCGCAACCCTTATTCATAATTAATGGGAAAGAAGCCGACCAAGATGTAATAAAAGCATTAAATCCGGATCGTATTGAAAGTATTGACGTGTTGAAAGGTGATTCAGCTGTGAGCCGGTATGGAGATAAAAGCAAAAACGGAGTTGTTTTGGTCACATTAAAAAAGGATGGCAAGAAGATGGATGCAGATCGTTCCGTTACCAATGGAGATGTGGTTGTCGGTCAGTATGATAAGGCATTAACCATTGGGAAACAGGTGGATTATTATGTTGATGGTACGAAGATGAGTATAGATCATCTTAAAAAAATGTCTCCCGATGAAATTGAACGTATCAACGTCGTTAAGGATGGAGATCAAAGCGGAAGTATTTATATCTCTACAAAAAAGAAAAATACAGACGGAAAAATGACTGTCAGTGGCATTGTGACCGATAAACAAAATAAACCGGTAGAGGGAGCAATTGTAAAAGTGGAAAATTCTACATTGGGAACAATAACAGATAGCAAAGGGAATTTCCAGCTACAAGTGCCCAACGGAGCTAACCTGGACATATCTTTTGTTGGTATGAAAAGTCAGAAGCAGAAAGCTGATTCACAAGTCAAAGTGACCTTAAATGAAGAATAACCGTTTTTTAACATAATCTTGTAAATTAGTGTGGCTATGGGATAAAAAAACATAATTTATCTATAACTGTGTTTTTGAAATGAATTAATGCATATCTTTGTTGGCATTTATATTAATACTTGTGACACAAAAATGAAGCAGCTTTATATTATAGCAGGATGTAATGGGGCCGGAAAAACAACCGCTTCGTATACGGTATTGCCTGAAATATTGGAGTGTCGCGAGTTTGTGAATGCAGATGAAATAGCAAAAGGATTATCTCCTTTCAATCCGGCAAGTGTGGCGATTGAGGCAGGGAAGTTGATGCTGAAGCGAATGAATGAATTGCTGATAGCGGGAGCTGATTTTTCTATGGAGACGACATTGGCTACACGTACTTATACGCGTTTGGTTTCCAGTGCCCAACGGATGGGATATCAGGTTAGTCTGATTTTCTTTTGGTTGAGTTCTCCTGAATTAGCGGTTAACAGAGTGGCTCAACGGGTAAAAGCCGGTGGGCACGATATACCGAAGACTGTAATTTATCGTCGTTATCAGGCTGGCATTGAAAATTTATTTAACATTTATATGCCGTGCGTCGATTATTGGATGTTAGCGGACAATAGTTGTACTCCACGGTTTATAGTTGCTGAAGGTGGAGCAAATTTGAAACCACAGATATATGATAAAGAACGGTTTAACGAAATCAGGAAACATGCAGCAGAATGAGGAAATAAGAGAATTGAGTTATAAGTTGCATTGGGGCTTGGAAGTGGCTGAACAAAGATTATTGGAAGAGACAGCTGCTCAGAACGGTTCCCTTTGTATAGCGACTCCCGATGGAAGGATAATATCTGTTTCTGCTAAAGAGCTGTTGAGAGAGCGTGAAGTGAATGCTTCAGTCCGCCAGATTATTGTTGATTGAAGATAGTTCGGCTATGACAGATATCCTTGATTTGTTAATATTTATTGGATAATACTTCAGAAAAAGTAATAAGACGATGAGCCCTTGCAGAATAATCTTTTTGCAAGGGCTCATCGTTTTTGAGAACTCTATACTTTGAACATTATAATCTAAATGGTATTGTAAAAGATATAATTAACTTTGGTCTGATTCACACCGTCTATTCTGATAGCTTGATTTTAGTTTGAATATTCTTATTAGTTTTGTCTTTTTTCCCTGTAAACTGAGAAATATTTGTATTTTTGTAAATCAGCACTTTCTTCTTACCGGTCGGTCGTGATTGAAGCGATGTCTGTGGAAGGTATGCTGACAGGTTGTTATTTCCGAGTGTTCCTCTTTATATAATCTAGGTTATGGTGAAACGTCTTTTTTTACTTCTTATTTTTGTTGCTACTATTAGCTTTTTGATTCCTGTATATGCCTGTACGTCGGCTGTTATATCCGGTAAGATCACTCCCGATGGGAGACCTTTATTATGGAAAAATCGTGATACGGACTTTCCACAAAACTGTGTGAAGTACTTTACAGGTGGGCGATATCCATTTATGGCTGTTGTGAACAGTGTGGAAAATAATCCTACCGATGTCTGGATTGGCACCAACTCTGCAGGCTTTTCTATCATGAATACACAATCTTATAATCTTATGGAAGTGAAACCGGGTGAAGAGCGTGGTGCTGCCAACGGGAGAATAATGAAACGTGCATTGGAAGTTTGTGCTACCGTGAAAGACTTCTGCCATTTTCTTGATACCATAGCTAAGCCGAGTTTTATTGAGGCTAATTTCGGGGTGATAGATGCGAAAGATGGAGCAGCCGTGTTTGAAGTAGGTTATTATAAATATGTGATGTTCGATGCCAATAATCCGAAAGATGCTCCTTGCGGTTATATCGCGCGTACTAACTTTTCCTTTTCCGGCAAAGTTAATGAAGGTGCCGGATACGTTCGATATATGCAGGAAGATAAGATACTGATGCCTGCATCTGCTACCGGACAGATTACTCCGGAATGGATTTTTTCGGAACTTTCCCGTTCATTTACCAATCCTTTGCTCGGTATTGATCTGAAAGGTGGTGATTTCAATCGTCCGAAGACTTCCGGCTGGTTTGTTGATCAGGATTTTATCGCACGCAGTAGTACTGCGAGTTCGGTTGTGGTACAAGGGGTGAAAATAGGCGAAAATCCTGAATTGACAACAATGTGGACTATTCTGGGATATCCTCCTACGGGAGTTGCCATGCCGGTATGGCTAAAGGATGCTGAGAAGGGGCTTCCGCGTTTGATTGCCCGTGATCAACAAACAAAGGTGGCACCGTTGGGCGATTGGGCCGTGAAATTATCCGGTGATGTCTTTGCTTATAAACAAGGCATGGGAAGTAGCCGGTATTTTAATTGGGAAAAACTTTATAACAATTCGCAAACCGGATACATGCAGATGCTCGCTCCGGTTGAAAAAGAAGTTTTCCATAAAAGTAAACCGGCATTGGAGCGTTGGCGTAAAAGGGGTGGCATAGATGTAAAAGAGATGCAGCAACTTTATAGTGAACTGAGTCAGTATATTGAAATGCAATATAAACCGATGGTGGAACCTTAAATAAATCGAATTAATCAGCCATGAATGGAAAAGCTAGCTTGATTTCCGTAGCATTATGCTTTATTGTCATCGGAAATGTCTTGTCGCAAAACGAAAGTATTTATAAGAAAGGTTGGATAGATTTTAATAAAAATGGGGTAAAGGATATCTATGAAGACCCCGGACAACCTCTGGAAAAGCGAGTTAATGACTTGCTGTCGCAAATGACTGTGGAGGAAAAGACTTGTCAATTGGCTACTCTTTACGGATATGGCAGGGTATTGAAGGACTCTTTACCTGTGGATAGCTGGAAAAATGAAATATGGAAGGATGGTATTGCCAATATTGATGAAATGCTAAATGGAGTGGGAAACGGGGCAAGGCGTGTTCCCGGATTGCTTTACCCATTTAGTAACCATGCAAAAGCCATCAATACTGTTCAACGTTGGTTCATAGAGGAGACTCGTCTGGGTATTCCTGTCGATTTTACCAATGAAGGAATTCATGGACTGAATCATACAAAAGCCACCCCTTTACCAGCTCCTATAGGTATTGGCAGTACATGGAACAAAGCACTGGTGTACCGCGCCGGTGAAATTGTAGGACAGGAAGCTAAAACATTGGGATACACCAATGTCTATGCACCGATTTTGGATGTCGTACGTGATCCTCGTTGGGGACGAACGCTGGAGTGTTACGGGGAGGATCCATATCTGATTGCTGCTCTCGGCACCGAAATGGTGGAAGGTATTCAGTCGCAGGGTGTGGCATCTACTTTAAAACATTTTGCCGTATACAGTATACCTAAAGGTGGACGGGATGGAGATGCCCGTACCGATCCGCATGTGGCTCCGCGTGAGTTGCATCAACTTTTTCTTTATCCGTTTAAGACCGTGATTCAAAAGGCTCATCCAATGGGAGTGATGAGCAGTTACAACGATTGGGATGGTGTTCCAATTACGGCGAGTTACTATTTCCTGACGGAGCTGCTTCGTCAGGAATTTGGTTTTGACGGTTATGTTGTGAGCGACAGTGGTGCGGTGGAGTTTGTTGAATCCAAGCATCATGTGGCGGATACTTATGAGGAGGCGGTTCGTCAGGTTTTGGAAGCTGGTTTGAATGTGCGTACCGACTTCACTTCACCTGCCGATTTTATTCTTCCGATTCGTAGATTGCTTGAGGAAAAGAAACTTCCCATGACTACAGTGGATAAGCGCGTAGCTGAGGTCTTGCGGGTAAAGTTCCGTTTAGGATTGTTCGATCATCCGTATGTTGAGACGAGAGATGCCGATAAGGTGGGTGGAATAAATCGTAATATGGACTTTGTAAAGCAGATTCAGACGCAGGCTCTAGTCCTGCTTAAAAATGAGCATAACCTTCTTCCGCTTGATAAGCGGCAGGTAAAGCGTGTACTGGTTGCGGGTCCGCTGGCCGATGAAAGTAATTATATGATTAGCCGTTACGGCCCTAATCAACTGGAAAGCGTTACCGTACTCAAAGGATTGATGACCTATCTGAAAAGCGTGGCAGAGGTGGACTATGCAAAAGGCTGTGATGTGGTGGACAAGGGTTGGCCTAATACGGAACTCTTCCCTAATGCTATAACAGAGCAGGAAATGAAAGGTATTGATGATGCTGTAGCAAAAGGTAAGGAGAGTGATGTAATTATTGCCGTACTTGGTGAAGATGAACTTCGAACGGGCGAAAGCCGGTCGCGTTCTTCCCTTGATCTTCCCGGAAGACAGCAACAATTGCTTGAAGCCTTGTATGCTACAGGAAAGCCGGTAGTATTGGTTTTGATCAACGGGCAGCCGCTGACAATTAATTGGGCGAATGCCCATATCCCGGCTATATTGGAGGCTTGGTTTCCCAATGCACAGGGTGGAACAGTCATTGCCGAGACTTTATTTGGTGAGCATAATCCGGGAGGTAAACTCACCGTGACCTTTCCAAAGAGTATAGGTCAGATCGAACTGAATTTTCCTTTTAAAAAAGGCTCTCATGGCGGACAACCGGGAGTTGGACCGAATGGGGCGGGGGCGACTCGCGTGTTGGGTGAACTTTATCCTTTCGGATATGGATTGAGCTACACTACCTTCCGTTATGATGATTTACAGGTTACTCCTTTGAGACAGCGTACTCAGGGTGAATATACGGTAAAGTTTAATGTAACGAATACCGGAAACCGTGCGGGTGATGAGATTGTGCAACTGTATGTACGCGATAAAGTCAGTAGTGTGATTGCTTATGACTCCGACCTTCGTGGCTTTGACCGTTTGTCGTTGCAACCGGGAGAGACTAAACAAGTTGCTTTTGCATTAAAACCATCGGACCTACAATTGCTCGACCGGAATATGCAATGGACTGTGGAACCGGGAGAATTTGAAATACTTATCGGAGCTTCAAGTCAGGATATTCGTCTTAAGCAAACAATCACAGCATTACCTTGAGCAGAATTCTCACCTTTCTATCTATTCATTTTGACAGGAAATACTAAGAGAGTGCTTTCTTTCGGAATGCAAAGTGAATAAAAAAGGCGAGGGCTTTGAGAGGATTACACTGCTCTTTTGAGAATCCGGTTACTGAATGAGCATGTCGATATAAGAATAGATCTTTGCCGTATCGCCGGGATGAAACCAATGGATTTCTTCATCCCGTTTAAACCAAGTCATCTGTTTACGGGAGTAGATACGGCTGTTCTGCTTAATTTTATCCGTGGCAAAAGGTAAGGTCCATTCTCCGTCCAGATAGCTGAACATTTCCTTATACCCGACAGTGTTTAATGAATTTAGTTTGCGAAATGGATAAACCCGGCGGGCTTCTTCTACTAATCCTTCTTTGAGCATGGTATCTACTCTACGGTTTATACGTTCATACAGTTCTTCACGCGGGCGAGTCAATCCTACCTTTATAATTTTAAACGGACGTTCTTTTTGCTCACGGATGCGGAAAGAGGTATAAGTCTTGCCCGTCATATAGCAAATCTCGAGAGCATGTACCACACGCTTCGGATTTTTTAAATCAACAATCTTGTAGTACTCCGGATCGAGTAGTTTGAGTTCTGCACACAACGGCTCCAACCCTTCGGTCTCATATCGGCGTAACATTAGCTCTCTGGTTTCTTTATCCACCGTGGGGATATCGTCTATTCCCTTGCAGATAGCATCTACATACATCATCGAACCACCGGTGAGGATTACGGTGTCGTACTCGGTATATAACTTACTTAATAGCTCCATACCCTCCTCTTCATAACGTGCAGCACTGTAATAATCGGTCAGTTGCAGAATTCCCACAAAATAATGCTTTACCCTTTCGAGCTGCTCTACAGTTGGTGCGGCGGTTCCTATTTTTAGGTCTGCGTAAAGTTGCCTTGAATCGGCAGAGATGATGCATGTCTTATACTTCTCTGCCAGTGATAGACTTAGTTCGGTTTTGCCTACGCCGGTAGGGCCTATTAATACGATTAATTTCTTTTCTTTTTGTATCTGCATGGAAACGGATATTCCCTTTTTGATAATATAGAAACTGTGCCAGGAGTCTGCAAATAGAAGTCTTCTTCCTTGCCTGTAAATAGTTAAGTAAGAAGAGTTCTAACGACAGGACTTCTGGCACAGCTTATGCTAGAAAATATTAGATTATTGTTTTTGTCTTATACAAAATAAATCTTTATGTTATGATTCTGTTTTCTACGGATAAAGCCAATAACTGTTTATTTTAGCCTTCATTTTGTGGGCTTTCACCTTCTTCACCCAAGTCGAAACCATCTTTGTCAAACTCATCCATATCGAAGTCTTGATCGCCATAGAAGTTCTCATCCAGATCGAGTGAAGAATTGCTGGCAGCCATTTCTTCAAAATTAATAGTCTGTTTCGGGGCATCTCCCGATTTCTTGACACATTTAGCGCCTTCAATATCCTTACCGGTGATAATTTCGGATAATTCGATGAAGAAACAACGTTCAGTCATATAATCGAAAACGTAAATTAATTTTTGCTTCTCGTCTTCAATTAATTCACTAATGGTGGTGTCTTTCATCACCCAGCTGTCTACTTCCGGATCATCATTCATCTCTTCAAGAGTGATTTCTTTCTCTTTCTCCCAATCATCGTCACAAATAAAGAAAGATGTCATCTGATCGTCAGTATAGTCCACTGATTTCAGTATGGCCTTATGAAAGTCGTAAAATGTAGCTTCCGGGTCTATTTGTATTTCTCTGAGGAAATTGTCAACCTCGTCAGAGATGATTGTAAATCTATAAACCATATTCCGTTATTAATTACAAAATTCTTTTTTACTGTTTTCTTTTCACTTGATAATGCCACGTTCCGAATTACGGATAAAGCTAACAATATATTCAATCTCCGGACCTGCCGGGATTTCTTCTTCCACTTTCTTCAATGCTTCCGTTGTGTTTAATCCACTTTGGTAGATAGTGCGGTAGGCATTGTGAATGTTTTCAATCGTCTCATTAGCGAAGTTACGGCGACGTAGACCAACAATGTTAATGCCGCAGTAGGCAATGGGGTCACGCCCGGCTATAATATAAGGAGGTATGTCCTTACTAAAACGGGAGCCACCTTGAATAATGCCAAATCCGCCTACACGACAGAATTGGTGCATCAGCACGCTTGCACTGATAATAGCGTTATCGTCAATAACAATCTCGCCTGCCATCTTGGTGGAATTGCCAATAATGCATCCGCTACCGACAAAGGCGTCATGAGCAACGTGAACGGATTCCATCAGTAGGTTATTGCTACCTACTTTGGTCATACCTTTTGCTATTGTTCCTCTATTGATGGTCACATTCTCGCGAATAGTGTTGTTATCGCCTATTTCGGCTGTGGTCTCTTCTCCCCTGAATTTTAAATCTTGTGGTATGGCTCCGATTACGGCACCCGGGAAAATGGTGTTTCCATTTCCTATACGGGAGCCATATAATATATTTGCGTTTGCCATTATTTTGTTATTATCTCCTATGATCACATTCTTGTCAATGAATACAAAAGGAGCAATCTCTACGTTTTCTCCGATTTTAGCTTCGGGATGTATATACGCTAAGGGGCTAATCATTTTTTAAATTATTTGTTTTTCACTATCTGAGCCATAAACTCCGCCTCACAAGCGACTTTCTCGCCAACAAAGGCATAACCTTTCATTGTAGAAATGCCACGGCGGATCGGTGCTAATAGTTCTACACGGAAGACTAATGTATCTCCCGGAACGACTTTCTGACGGAATTTTACACCATCTATTTTCATAAAGTAAGTGGAATACCGTTCCGGTTCGTCAACAGAGTTCAGTACTAGCAATCCACCTATCTGAGCCATTGTTTCTATCTGCAACACTCCCGGCATAACCGGTTCCTGAGGGAAGTGCCCCTGAAAGAAAGGTTCGTTGGCTGTTACGTTTTTTACTCCGACGATATAGTTGGCTCCGATTTCAATAACCTTATCAACCAGTTGGAAGGGATAACGGTGGGGAAGCAACTCGCGGATACGGTTTACATCCATAATAGGCGGACGATTGCAATCGTAAGTAGGTGCCTGTATTTCGTGCATACGGATTTCTTTGCGCATCTGCCGTGCAAACTTGTTGTTGATGGTATGACCCGGGCGAGTAGCTATGATGCGTCCCTTGATTGGTTTACCGATAAGGGCAAGATCACCAATGACATCGAGCAGTTTATGGCGTGCACATTCGTTTGCCCATACCAAAGGTTTGTGATTGATATAACCCAATTGGTTGGCATCCATGTGTGGAACACCCATTACATCAGCCAGTTTATCATAATCCGGTTGCGACATCTGACGTTCGTAGATCACAATGGCATTGTCCAGATCACCACCCTTGATAAGTCCTGCCTGCAATAACGGTTCTATCTCACGTACAAAAACGAAAGTCCGGCTTGCGGCAACTTCATCCTTGAACTTTGACATGTCTTCCAAAGTAGCAAACTGATTCGGTATGATTGTCGAGTCATAGGAAACCAGAACGTTCAGACTGAAGTTCTCATCTGGAAGAACTATAATGGAAGAACCGGTATTCTCATCACGGAATTCAATCTTGGACTTGATGATATAGAAGTCTTTTACAGCAGCCTGCTCTTCAATTCCCACTTTCTCTATCTCATTTACATAATATAGAGCGCTTCCATCAAGAATTGGAAATTCGGGGCCATTAACTTGTATAAGGCAGTTGTCTATTCCTAATGCATAAAGAGCAGCCATGCCGTGCTCCACGGTGCTGACTTTTACATTATTCTTGCAAAGAACCGTACCACGCGTGGTTTCTGCCACATTATCCGCGATAGCATCAATAATCGGCTGTCCTTCCAAATCGAGACGTTGGATTTTATATCCATGATTTTCAGGAGCCGGATTGAAAGTAACTGTCAGGCTAAGTCCTGTATGAAGACCTTTTCCGCTAAGCGAGAAGCTATCTTTCAAAGTCGTTTGTTTCAACATGGGTTACTTATTTAATTGTCGTTTTAATTCTTCTATTTCTTTACGGAGTGTATTCAGTTCTAAATACATGTCCGGCAATTTCCTGTATACGGCAGCCGCCTTAAAATAAGGTTTTAGCTCCATCGGAGGAGTGCCTATCAGCTGGCTTCCATCTTTAATATTACCGGGTACTCCCGATTGAGCACCAATATTGACTCTATTGCCAATATGAATATGTCCGGCTATTCCCACTTGTCCGCCAAACATACACCATTCACCTACTTTGGCAGATCCGGCTATTCCTACTTGAGAAGCCATTACGGTATTTGAACCGACTTCCACATTATGGGCAATCTGAATAAGATTATCCAGTTTTACTCCTTTATGTATGACAGTGGCTCCCATAGTAGATCGGTCTATGCAAGTATTAGCCCCTATTTCAACGTCATCTTCCAATATAACGATACCAATCTGTGGAATTTTTTCGTATCCTTCGGGAGTTGGGGCAAACCCAAATCCGTCTGCACCGATCACTGCTCCCGAATGAAGTATACAGCGATTGCCTATCCGGCAGTCGTGATAAACATTTACTCCCGAATAGATCACGCAGCTTTCTCCTATTTTGGCATGATCGCCTACATAGGTGTGCGGGTAAATCTGGGTATGATCGCCAATTACGGTTCCTGCACCTATATAGGCAAAGGGACCGATATAAACATCATTGCCTATTTTAGCTTGCTCGTCGACATATGCCAAAGGATGGATGCCCGTTTTTGGGGGTTTGCTTTGCTCGTAGAGCGTTAATAATTTTGCCAGACTTTCATAAGCATTGTCCACTTTAATCAGTGTAGCTTTAACATCTTGCTCGGGTTCGAAATCTCTGTTTACCAGAACAATGCTGGCTTGAGTCTCATATATATATGACGTGTATTTGGGGTTGGAGAGGAAAGAAATAGCGCCCGGTATTCCTTCTTCTATTTTTGCAAAAGTATGTACTGTTGCATTTTCGTCTCCTATAATCTCTCCTTGTGTAAATGATGCGATTTGTTTAGCCGAAAACTCCATTTTAATAATTTCTATTTAATAACTTTAAGCCGCAAATAACGGACTTTTTTTTAATATATCCTTAATGCTGCATGAATATTTTAGCTTACTTCGGTAAACGCTGATAGCACAGGTAATACTTTTTCACTTTCTTTGATAACAGAGAAATGTTTAGCATATCCGATGCTTCCGCTATGTTTTTAATGCTTCCGTCATTATATAGTATATCAATACTATCATCTGCCGGATTGTACATATTCTTCTCGATGCTGGGGGTAGAGATAAAATAACTCGCTTCGGAGGTTGAAATATTTAGTTGCTGACTGATGCGCAAAGTTAGTGCTTTTTTTCGTTCTTCACTTATTGGCTCTGTGGAAATTTCAACCTTAAAGATGTTCCGGTTGACCATTCCCTGGCTTAGGGTGGAGAGTACTTTGTCGGAATGTGAACACCATACTTTCAATGATGTCCATATATCATTATCATCCAGTTTGATATAATTTTCGAGGCAATCGGAATTATTGTAAAAGACTTCCCGATTGATATCGTTATAAAGGAAGAAATGCAGAGCAGGGGAAGCGAAGAGTTCCACGCCTTTGCTTGCCAGTTCCTTCGCGCGAAGCAGGGTGCTGATCAACATTTTTTCGTAGGCAACAGAGGTCTTGTGCAGATATACTTGCCAATACATTAATCGTCTGGAAGTTAGAAAGTTCTCTATGGAATAGATTCCTTTTGATTCGATAACCAGATGATCGTCTTTGACATTGAGCATCTTTATAATGCGGGCCGACCCGATGTTGCCTTCTGTTACTCCGGTATAGAAACTATCCCGTCTCAGATAGTCAAGACGGTCCATATCCAGTTGGCCACTGACCAATTGATGCAAAAAACGTTTTGGATATTCATCCTTAAAGATCTGAATGGCAAGTGTAAGTTGTCCGTTCATCTCTTTATTGATGCGTTCCATTAACAGAAGCGAGATATCTTCGTGGCTGACTCCTTTTACAATGGTATCTTCCAATACATGCGAAAAAGGACCGTGACCGATATCGTGCATCAGTATGGCAGCTTCAACGGCCTCGGCTTCACTGTCAAAAATAAAATTTCCTTTTGCCGTAAGATTCTGGATTGCTTCCGTCATAAGGTAAAAAGCGCCTAATGAATGTTGAAAGCGGGTGTGTTGTGCTCCGGGATAGACTACAGACGACAATCCCACTTGCTTGATACGGTTGAGACGTTGCAAAAGAGGGTGGCGTACAATGTCATACAGCAATCCTTTGGGGATGTTGATAAATCCAAAAACAGGATCGTTAATGATCTTTCTTTCGTGTATATTGTCCATATTACAAATTCCGGAAATTGGCTTTCGGGAATCTTTTCAGCTCCAGTTCCATTTGTTGCTGTACTTCTTGGGCTGCAGCACGCGCAGCTTCGGCGAATTTTTCACTTTTATCGGCATAAATTATACCACGGCTGGAGTTGACAATGAGTCCGCAAGTTGCGTTCATGCCATATTTACAAACTTCTTCCAAAGAGCCTCCTTGTGCACCGATACCGGGTACAAGAAGAAAATGATCGGGTACAATTTTGCGAATATTTTCGAAAGCATGTTCTTGCGTGGCTCCAACCACATACATCATCTGTTCACTATCAGCCCATTCCTGCGATTTACGAAGTACTTTTTCGAAAAGCCGTTCTCCGTTTTTATCTTCTGTCAACTGGAAATCGTGTGATCCTTTGTTACTTGTCAAGGCTAACAAAATGACCCATTTGTTTGGGTAGGTCAGAAAAGGAGTCACACTATCTTCACCCATATACGGTGCTACGGTGACAGAGTCAATATTGAGCTCCTCAAAAAAAGTACGGGCATACATTGCCGAAGTGTTTCCAATATCACCTCGTTTAGCATCGGCAATGATGAATTGGTCGCTATAGCTTTTTTTGATATATTGAACGGTCTTTTCAAAGGCGATCCAGCCTTTTACTCCCATACTCTCATAAAAAGCCAGATTAGGTTTATAGGCAATGCAATATTCTGCAGTTGCATCAATGATTGCTTTGTTGAAACTGAATATGGGATCTTCCTCCTGAAGTAAGTGCGGCGGGATCTTCTTAATATCAGTATCCAGACCGACACAAAGGAATGACTTTTTTCGTTTTATGTTTTCGAATAGTTCTTGCTTATTCATAATGTTCTTGTCTCCTTATTCCTATATATACTGCTATTGTGCATAATATGTATGAGTTGGCGAATTTATGCGGACTCGGTTTTCGCTAAATGCGGATCTACAACTCGCTCTCCTTCAGTCGTTCTGCATTTTCCGCAACAATCAGGTGGTTAATGCAATCCTGAATATCTCCATCCATGAATGCGGAAAGATTATAGATCGTATAATTAATCCGGTGGTCGGTGATGCGTCCTTGCGGATAATTGTATGTACGTATTTTAGCAGAACGGTCGCCGGTGGATACCATCGTCTTTCGCTTGGAAGCAATATCATCTACATACTTCTGGTGTTCTTTGTCGTAAATAAAAGTTCGCAGACGGGCGAGTGCACGCTCTTTGTTCTTGGGTTGGTCGCGTGTCTCGGTACATTCTATCAGAATTTCTTCCACAACGCCGGTGTTCGGGTTTTTCCAGTTGTAACGCAAGCGCACCCCGGATTCCACTTTATTCACGTTCTGTCCACCTGCGCCACCGCTACGGAAAGTATCCCATTTAATTTCCCCTTCGTTGATCACCACATCAAATTCTTCAGCTTCAGGGAGGACAGCCACAGATGCTGCCGAAGTATGGACACGTCCCTGAGTTTCGGTGGCAGGAACACGCTGCACACGGTGTACCCCCGACTCGTATTTCAAAGTACCGTATACATTTTCACCGGTAACACTGCAAATGATTTCTTTGAATCCTCCGGAAGCACCTTCGTTGGCACTTGATATTTCCAGTTTCCAACCTTTGGTTTCGGAGTATTTGGAGTACATACGGAATAAATCCCCTGCAAAAATAGCTGCTTCATCCCCTCCTGTACCACCTCTGATCTCGAGAATGGCATTTCGTCCGTCTTGAGGATCAGTCGGTACCAATAATAGCTTTATGTTTTCTTCCAAGATCGGTTGGCGCGTTTGGCAGGCATCGAGCTCTTCTTTTGCCATTTCGCGCATCTCCTGATCATTTTCGTTTGCTAAAATATCTTTAGCTTCTTCAATGCCATTGAGCACTTGAAGATATTCTTTGCGGGCATTCATCAGATCGCCCAGTTCTTTGTATTCTTTAGTCAGTTTGACGTAACGCTTTTGATCTGCAATCACTGCCGGATCGGTAATCAGCGTAGATACTTCTTCAAAGCGGGCTACCAGCCCATCCAATTTCTCGAGTATGGTATTGTTTTCTGCCATTCTTCGTCTTATTAATAGTTGAATTCTCCGAATTCACTTTTTATGATCAATTCCTTTTTCTCACTTTCTTCAATCCGTCCTACAATTTGTGCATCAATATTAAAGCTTTTGCTTATTGCAATGACTTTTTCAGCATGTTCCTGTGATAGATAGACTTCCAGACGATGGCCCATATTGAATACCTTGTACATTTCGACCCAATCTGTATTGCTCTGCTCTTTGATGGTGCGGAATAGAGGAGGAACAGGGAATAGGTTGTCCTTTATCACACGACAGTTGTCGTTTATAAAGTGGAGGACTTTTGTTTGTGCGCCTCCCGAACAGTGTACCATACCGTGAATATCAGAGCGTAATTCATCCAACAATTTTTTGACTACGGGAGCGTATGTGCGGGTAGGGGAGAGTACCAACTTGCCGGCGTCAATGGGGCTACCTTCAACGGCGTCGGTGAGTTTAAGCTGACCGGAGTAAACCAGTTCGTCGGGTACCGCTTTATCATAACTTTCGGGATATTTCGCGGCAAGATATTTGGCAAAAACATCATGACGGGCACTCGTCAATCCATTGCTGCCCATACCGCCGTTATATTCTTTCTCATAACTAGCTTGCCCGTAAGAAGCCAGTCCGACAATGACATCTCCCGGGCGGATATTGGCATTATCTATCACGTCACTCCTTTTCATGCGGCAAGTAACGGTGCTATCTACAATGATGGTACGAACCAAGTCGCCTACATCAGCCGTTTCACCTCCCGTTGCATAAACACCCACACCCATGTTGCGAAGTTCGTCAAGCAATTCATCCGTCCCGTTGATAATGGCCGATATAACCTCACCCGGAATAAGCAGCTTATTACGACCAATAGTGGAAGACACCAAGATATTGTCCACTGCACCAACGCAAAGCAAATCGTCGATATTCATAATCAGAGCATCTTGTGCAATACCTTTCCATACGGATAAGTCACCTGTCTCTTTCCAATAAAGATAAGCTAGTGATGATTTCGTACCTGCTCCGTCGGCATGCATGATGTTGCAGTACTCCGGATCTCCTCCGAGAATGTCGGGAATGATTTTGCAAAAAGCTTTTGGGAATATACCTTTATCAATGTTTTTAATGGCGTTGTGTACATCTTCTTTTGATGCGCTGACACCCCGCATCATGTATCTTTGATTACTCATGAGTTTTTGATTTGCTTCAATTGAATGTGCAAAAATAGTTATTATTTTGCTTACAGCCTTGTGTTTGTGAAAGAAAGTGAGCCTGCCTGCCTGCGGTGAAAGGTGAAGGTGAGTCTGGATTAAGATCTTATTCTCGATTAGCTTTTGAGTAGCGTATGCTTTAACCTTGGCCTATCTCTCTATTATGCTTTTGCTTTACTTCTATATTCATTGGTTACCTACAATTGTGGCGCAACTTACTGACAGTAGTACTTCACTTGAGTCACAGCTGTGGAGTATGTGAGTCAGAATTGTAGGTAACTTATATTGATTAAGACTTGTGCTAAGACAGATTATCAGTTGATGTAATGCTTATGAGGGTAACTGTTTACTCTCATAGTATCTCTCACTATTACCCTCATCTTTTGATAGCCTATGAATAGGGGAATGTAGCGCATATATGAGGGCATGATAGCAAAATAGTATATAACATTTATTTGCCTTGCTTGAGTTCAAGTTATAAATGTGACATTTCAACCAGATAGCGTTGCTATATAAAAAATACAAGAGAGAAAGGAGACAAACAAACATTTATCTCCTTTCTCTCTTGTAATCAATTAAGCCTTTGTTATAGCTTAAGTTATAGTTGTCTTAGAATTCAACTTTAGGAGCATTTTCTGCGCCTTCAGCTGCTTCAAAATAAGCTCGTTTACTGAATCCGAAAACGCCTGCCAATATATTTTTGGGGAATTTCCGGATAGCGGCATTATATGCTTTAGTTGAATCATTGAAGTCTTTACGAGCTACATTGATGCGGTTCTCAGTACCTTCCAACTGGGCTTGCAGTTCAAGAAAGTTTTGATTGGCTTTCAAGTCGGGATAGTTTTCCGTGATGGCTAGCAATTTGCCGAGAGCGGATGTTACTGCACCTTGGGCTTTTTGATATTGAGCAAGCTTCTCGGGAGTGAGGTCGTTTGGATCAATTTTTATTTGAGTGGCCTGGCTTCGAGCTTGTACAACACCTTCCAGAGTTTCTTTTTCGTGAGTTGCATATCCTTTTACTGTATTTACCAGATTAGGAATCAAATCGGCACGACGTTGATATTGAGTTTCAACGTTTGCCCATTGGTTGCTTACTTTTTCATCCATATTTACCAAACCGTTGTAACCGGTTACACCCCAAAGAAGGACAATGGCCAAAGCCACAAGAAGAATGATAGTAGATTTCTTCATACGTTGTTATTATTAAATGATAATTTATACTTTTAATTTTATGAATTGATAGTGATTAAAAACGGGATCCGGCTCCGCCACCTCCGCCGGAACCTCCTCCGAAACTTCCTCCGCTGAAGCCGCCTCCACCGCCGCTTCCTCCGAAGAAACCACCGCCAAGACCTCCTACAAATGGGCCTATTCCCCCTCCACTGTGGTAATCGTCGTCTTCGGATTGATGACGGCGTACAACTTGGTTTCCGCAATTGCGGCAGGTATATATGATTTCTTCTGTCTTTATTCCATTTTTGTTAGAGATGAGTGATACACTGGTGCGCTGCAATTTGTGCTTTCCGCACTTCGGGCATTTGTTTGCTTTTCTGGCTACTAATATGCTGATAATTATGATTATAGCAAAGACTCCGAAAACAGCAAAGAGTATTGTTCCAAAAGCTCCATTGTCTTCATTTTCGGAATCATTAGTCATACTTCCGTCCAGTGTCTTGCATACGACCTGTATACCTGCAACCATTCCTGCATCCCAATTACTCTCTTTTAAATAGGGTATCATGTTACGCGTTTGTATGCGCTTACAGATGGCGTCCGGAAGGTCACCTTCCAAACCATATCCGGTATAAAACTGGATGCAACGCTGATCGGTTACCAACAGAATGACCAATCCGTTGTTCTTCTCTTTTTTCCCTACCCCCCACTTATTGAGCAATTGGTGGGAAAAGTCAAAACAATCTTCATTACCTATCGATGGTACGACTGCGATTACCGATTCTATCCCGGTCTTTTGTTCCAAAGCGTATAACATACGATCAATGCTGTCCCGGGCTTCTGTAGACAGGATATTTGTCGGATCGCATACATACCTTGTCTTATCTTGCAAATGTACTTTAGGTATATTGTCGATAGTATATACTTGTTGTGTTTGCGCAGCGAGCGAAACAGACATCAACAATATTATGAAAGGGATTAGCTTTTTCATTTGTTACCGTATTATTGCAGCAAATATACAGATATTTCTTGCATATCTATATTTGTATATCAAAATCAACGTGTTTTTAATTACACTTAACCGAATTAAAGATGTTAAATGTCTCTTTTTGAAAAGAAGATGTTACGGTAAATGCTTTTCTGAAGATTATTTGTTTAAGAAAGCTGGTCGGACTATTTTAATTGATGTATTTCCCTACAAAAGAACTCACCTTTTTAGTATATTCTTTGGGATATGTTTTATAAGAAAGAGCATGTTCGACTCCATGTGTTATCCAAATTTCTTTGGGTTCCGGTTTGGCAAAATACAGTGGATAAACCATCCAAGTAGGTACGTAAGTGTCTGCATCTCCATGTATAAACAACATTGGAAGCTGACATTTTTTTACCTGTTCCAAAGAAGAGGCTTCTTTAAAATTCCAACCGTATTTTAATTGGCAGAGCATACTGGTGATATGCATCAGTGGGAATGTCGGCAGATTAAATCTGCTTTTTAGCTCTTGCTTAAATTCATCCCATACACTGGTATACCCGCAATCTTCTACAAAACACTTTAGATACGGAGTGGCTTTTTCTCCGGAAATCATCATTGTAGTAGCTGCACCCATCGAGATACCGTGTACCACCATCTTCGTTTTTCCACCGAAAATGGTATTGGCTACATCCATCCAGTTCATTACATCCAGACGGTCTTTCCATCCCATCTGTATCGCTTTTCCTTCACTTAGCCCGTGGTTCTGTAGGTCCGGAAGCAAGATATTATAGTTTAAATTTTTGCTGTATAGATATCCTATCATAAGCATTCGTACACAATCGTCCGTATAGCCGTGTACAATGACGGCCGTCTTTTGTGTACTCTGTGAGGCGGTTATGTAAATGGCATGTAGCTTTACTCCTTCCGGATTAACGATAAAAGTATCCCGCAAAGCTTTTACGTTTTGTAAACTATCCACCCATGGCTTTATATAAGGATATTCTTTGAACATAAAAACATACGATCCAAAAAGATCTTTCCCTTTGTTTCGTTTAGGGGTAAGAGAATAATTCAGCATGAAAAAACTTCCGCTCGTAAATACGAGAAGTATGATAAAAAGAATAGCTCCCAGAATATATTTTGTCCTTTTTCCCATTTTGAAGTAATCTCTTTGCGTTTATTTTAGTACGGGAATTAGTTATTTATTCCAGATTTCCCATGCAGCAAATGCTTGTAAAAGAAGCATTTCCAACCCGTTTTTAGTTGTTGCCCCCTGATCCTGACCTTTCTTCATGAATAATGTCTCATTCGGATTATAAAGCAAATCGTATAAAAGATGTTTCGGAGTGAGATTTTTATAAGGTAGGTATGGGCAGAAATCTACTTTAGGATACATCCCTACAGGAGTGCAATTTACTATGACCGTATTGTTTTCAATGATTTCGGGAGTCAGTCCTTCATAGGTTATTATATTTGATGCTTTTTTGGAACGCGATACAAAGGTGCTTTTGATACCCAAATCGAGCAATCCGTAATATACGGCTTTGGATGCCCCTCCGGTTCCCAGAATCAAGGCATTTCTATGATGAGGCTTGAGTAACGGTTGAATGGATTTTGTAAATCCTATAACGTCGGAGTTGTAACCAATTAGCTTCACTTTACTTTTCTGTCGGATAATCTTGATTACATTAACAGCACCTATTCTTTTTGCCGTGTCTTTATCCAGTTCATCAAGATAAGGAATGACTTGTTCTTTATATGGAATAGTAACGTTCAACCCATTGAGGTTTGGATTTTCTTCTAAAACTTCCATGAAGTTCTCAATGCCTGGTATTTCGAAGTTTACATATTCGGCATCAATATTCTCCGCTCTAAACTTTTCATTAAAATACCCGATGGAAAAAGAATGTTTTAATGGATAACCTATTAAACCGTATTTTTGCATATTTCCTTTATTGATTGTTGATTTATGATTAAAAAGTGTAATAACATCTCTATTCTTTATACCGTAAAGAGTAGAAAAAATGCTTTATTTCGTCGCTGTGTATAGTGTGCATATACCAAATGTCAGTCTTTTGAAATTAACCTGACTGAATCCGGCTTTACGAATGACATTTTGCATAACTTCACCTTGGGGAAAAGCACGAATACTCTGAGGTAAATAAGTATATGCATTATTGTCTTTTGAGAGATTTCGCCCTAAGAACGGAATGACTATTTTAGAGTAAATAGTGAACAGCTGTTTCATGGGAAAACTATCCGGAGTAGATAATTCCAGTATGACTAAATGGCCTCCAGGTTTTAATACCCGACATATCTCCGTCAGCCCTTTGTCCAAGTCTTCAAAATTACGAATACCGAATGAAACTGTTACTGCATCGAATACTCCGGAGCTAAACGACAGGTCTGTGCAGTCTTCGCGGGCAAAGGAAATTATATCCGAGAGCTTTGCCTGCTCAACCTTTTTACGGCCTATACTCATCATTCCTTCTGATATATCCGTTCCAATCAGGGTTTTCGGTTTCAATTCCCGGCAAGCGAGTATGGCGAAATCTCCCGTTCCGGTTGCCACATCCATGATTTCCTCCGGATGAAATGGCTTTAGAAATTTGATTGCTTTCTGACGCCAGCTTTTATCAATACCTAACGAAAGGGCGTGGTTTAGCCGATCGTAAGCAGGAGCAATATGATCGAACATCACTTCTACTTGTTCACTTTTCTTTCCGTTTTGAGAATAAGGTTTGATCTCTTCCTGAGGGTAATTCATTTTATTGGTATTTAACGGTTGGTGATTGATGAATAGTATGCAATAATGTCTTTTTCACCAATCACCTAAATTCCGTTTATTTATTGTGAACCGTATATCCTTGTATTGTCAACGGTTGGCGTGTTATCGATTACTTTCCGTTAAGCTCGTTCATGACATTCTTTTCAATGCGTACGGCTATATCTCCGGCATCTTCTTTTACAAATTTCTCTCCGGTAATATGTTCGTATAATTCTATGTAACGATCACTGATTGATGTTACAATTTCATCTGTCATTTCCGGAACTTGTTGCCCGGCTTTCCCTTGAAAACCGTTATCCATTAACCATTCTCTTACGAACTCTTTGGAAAGTTGCTTTTGAGCTTCTCCTCTTTCAAAGCGTTTCTGATAACCTTCCGAATAGAAATAGCGACTTGAATCCGGGGTGTGGATTTCATCCATTAGGTATATCTTGCCATTGTGTTTACCGAATTCATATTTAGTATCAACAAGTATCAGTCCGCGGGCAGCAGCTATTTCAGTACCACGTTTAAATAGCTCCATTGTGTACTTCTCAAGAATAGCATATTCTTCAGGAGTTGCCAGTCCTTTATCCAGAATTTCTTCTTTTGAAATATCTGCATCATGCTCTCCTATTTCAGCTTTTGTTGTAGGGGTAATTATCGGTTCGGGGAATTTCTGGTTTTCTTTCATGCCTTCGGGTAACTTAATTCCGCAAATTTCGCGAACACCACTTTTGTAGGTACGCCATGCACTCCCACATAGATAGCCGCGTACGATCATTTCAATAGGAAAGCCTTCACACAATACTCCTACCGTTACCATTGGATCAGGAGTCGACAGCTTCCAGTTGGGGCAAATATCTGTCGTTGCATCCAGAAACTTAGCGGCAATCTGATTGAGCATTTGTCCTTTGAAGGGGATACCTTTGGGTAATACTACGTCAAAAGCGGAAATGCGATCGGTTGCTACCATAACCAGTTTTTCACCCCCAATATTATACACATCACGAACTTTTCCGTGATACACACTTTTCTGTCCCGGAAAATGGAAATCAGTTTTAGTTAATGCTTTCATTTTTAATATTGTTTTAATAACGATTGTTTATTGTTTTTATATGAGTGGATTTTTAAATCTTGTTCATTTCTTGGTTTACTCTATCCAATTGCCTGCTCTCTTCCCTTTGTCTTTTTTGATCTGTCAGTTCTTTGTCGAATTTCTCGTATGCATCTACTATACGTTCAACCAGTTTGTGGCGGACAATATCTTTCTTATTGAGTTCAACAAAGCTAATGCCTTTTACTCCTTTTAAAATGTGGAGAGCCTGAATTAATCCCGATGTCTGCGATGTAGGCAAATCAATTTGAGTCATATCTCCCGTTACAATCATTTTAGTATTCATTCCCATACGGGTAAGGAACATCTTAATTTGTTGAGCGGTTGTATTTTGAGCTTCATCAAGAATAACTACCGCATCATTTAGTGTGCGACCTCGCATGAAAGCCAATGGAGCAATCTGAATAATATTTAGCTCCATGTATTCCTTCAGCTTAGCTGCCGGGATCATATCCTGCAAGGCATCGTAGAGCGGTTGGAGATAAGGGTCGATTTTATCTTTCATATCTCCGGGGAGGAAACCTAATTTCTCACCGGCTTCCACAGCGGGACGGCTGAGTATGATCTTTTTTATTTCTTTATTTTTCAGTGCCCGCACGGCAAGGGCAATGGCAGTGTATGTCTTTCCTGACCCGGCCGGACCTATTGCAAATATCAAATCGTTTTTGGCGAAACCTTCCACAAGTTTCAATTGATTCTCACTTCGCGGAATAATGGGCTTTCCCGTCACACTGAATACAATGACATTACCCGATTTTTCTGCCTGGGGTGCATTGCCTTTTATGATATCGATAATAACCTCCTCTTTCAACGAATTGTATTCGGCGCAATACTTTTCCAACTTGATAATATTTTCTTCGAAAGCGCACATTTGCTCTTCATCTCCCAATACTTTGATCACATTGCCGCGAGCGACAATCCTAAGCTTTGGATACAAAGCTTTTATCAATTGCATGTTTGTATTATTAACTCCGTAAAAAATTACCGGATCGATATCTTCGAGAACAATCAGTTTTTCTATCATCTAATCTATTTATAAATCACATCAAATCATATTCTTGGAATAAACAAACTGCAAATTTAGTGAAACAAGCGGACTCTCAAGACTTTCTGTTTTATTTTTTTTGGAGAGTGTTTTTATTGTACCCTTGTTCTTGTTTTCAAAACACAGTTCTGCCTCTGTGTTAATAATCGATCGAATGCGTCGTATGATTCTAGTTATTCAAAATAATAGAAGTCGGTTCCAGTTGAAACGGCATATTTTTTTAGTAGTTCCATTGTCAGCTCTGCCGCTGCTTTTAGTCCCTGTGCACCACTATATCCGTTAATAATAGCTAGTATATGCTGTGTTTGGAGATCCATCTTAGTTCGTTCATTGTCGCTGGTTGGAGTTCCTATTCCTCCTATTGCATCATGATAGACGGGTAATCCTTCTATGTTCAACGTTCCACGTCCGATACCTTCAAAGGGTTCATCTGCTGTCCCTATTTCCAGTGTCAGTGAACTTCCTTGTATTTTATCCGCATCGAATCCGCCGATAGAATAACCGGTACGTAAAGATATCAGATTTATGAGGTCTACTAAAGTATTTATTTGATATAATTCTATTCCGCGTAAAAGTCTGCGGCGTAGTGCTTCGGCAGAAGGACGATATCGTCCGGGGTCTTTTCCACAACGTTTATAGGCTTCACGGGTAGCAGCTATGGCTGGGTGATTTTTAATATCTTCCAAACGAGATGTTTCAATCAGCTCTTTTTTGAAGTCGTTAATTTCATCCCAGAGCCCTGTATTGTATGCCGTATTCTTTACAGCGGCATACACGGCTACTCCCTTAAATTCAGGACAAGCTTTTTTTAGTTCTTCCGATACGGTTATTTGGTACATGACTGTCATTTATTAAAGAATGATACTCTATTCTAAAGATTCAGTTTAAAAACTTTGCTGATCAATTAGCATAATCCCCGACAAAATACGTCCGGATTTGATACCTAAGCGGCGAGCGGAGAAAAAGTCTTTATGGTGAATGTATGTACAGATGCCCGACATTTCAATTTGTTCATGAGGTACTCCAAAATTTAGAAGTTGTAAATGATTTGCCTTCCACAGGTCAATATGGTGTTTCTGTGTTACACTATTCCATTGAGATATCTCATTCATCGGAAATCCGTTCACACGAAAAACTTCATAAACTTCCTCGCCTATTTCAAATGACGCGAGTGATATTCCAGGCCCTATACAGGCAACAATATCTTTTCCTTTCGTCCCATAAAGGAGTTGCATTTGCTCCAATGTCTTTTGCAAAAGCGTATTGGCAGTTCCCCTCCAGCCAGCATGAACCGCTGCTATCGCCTGATTTTTACGATCGTAAAGTAGGATTGGAATGCAATCGGCGGTGGAAATGCAAATACAGTAGCCCGGCTCTTTTGTCATTAAGGCATCTTTACCTTGCAAGCTATTTTCTCTTTCTTTATCGGAAGCTAAAATAAAACCTTGTGATATTACTTCCATTTGAGTGCCATGAGTTTGAAAAGGGATCACCAGTTCTTTAAAAGATTCAGGCATTGCTTCACAAAGTAACTTTTGATTTTGTCTCACAAGTGCTTTGTCGTCACCAGTATAAGGAGTGCAGTTGAAAGATGAGTAATTACCCGTACTGTTGCCGCCATGACGCGTTGTTGAGAAACAAAAAATGTTGGAATACGGCATCATGATACCGTAGCCCAACATTCTTTTATCGCCTGCCAGAGGAATCATTGGTCGTCCTCCTCCCAATCCTCCTCGTATTCAAAGTCTTCCAAATCCTCTACATCCTCTTCTTTTTCGTACTCATAATTGAGCTCTTCGTCTTCACCCATATCTTTCAGCTCTTCCTTAAGTTTGCTTACATCTTTTGGGCGATGAACAAGTCCTTCTATCTTATTACTTTCCTTATTGAGTTCGTTCCATAAGATATCCTTTAAAATCGAGATTCCCAATCCGGAAATGGAACAAATAAATACATGAGGAATGCTTTCAGGGAGTGTAGGCTCTATTTCTTCCATCAATTCCTGATCGAGCATATCGCTCTTTGTTATAGCAAGAACACGTTGCTTGTCCAGCATTTCGGGATTGAACGTACTCAGCTCATTCAATAAAACATCATATTCCTTCCGGATGTCATCACTGTCTGCCGGTATCATAAATAGTAGTAACGAATTTCGCTCGATGTGACGAAGAAATCGTAATCCCAGTCCTTTACCGGCACTTGCACCTTCAATGATTCCTGGAATATCCGCCATTACGAATGATTTTCCGTCACGATAAGAAACGATGCCAAGGTTAGGTTCAAGAGTCGTAAACGGGTAATTGGCTATTTTGGGTTTTGCGGAAGAAACAGCAGATAATAGAGTGGATTTTCCGACATTCGGGAAACCAACTAGTCCGACATCTGCAAGGAGTTTGAGCTCAAGAATAACAGTCATCTCCTGCATTGGCTCACCCGGTTGGGCAAAACGCGGTGCCTGACGTGTTGCTGTTTTAAAATGCCAGTTTCCTAATCCGCCTCGTCCGCCTTTAAGAAGAATAACTTCCTGCCCATGTTCGGTAACATCACAGAGGTATTCTCCTGTTTCAGCGTTGTATACTACGGTGCCACATGGTACTTCTATGATTTTATCGGTACCATCTTTACCAAAACTTCGATTCTTTGAACCGGATTCACCATGTCCGGCAAGGGCATGGCGGTCGTACTTCAAATGAAGTAGAGTCCAGTAATTACGGTTTCCCCGCAATATAATGTGACCGCCTCGTCCACCGTCTCCTCCGTCGGGACCTCCATTGGGGACGTATTTCGCACGCCTCATATGCGTAGAGCCTCTTCCGCCCTTTCCGGAACGGCAGTATATCTTTACGTAGTCAACAAAATTTGATTCGGCCATGTCACTCTTAATTTTTTGTTATTTGTTATTTTACTTTATCTATTGCAGTGCAAATGTCGACAAAAATAACATCCAACTCTCCATATCCTTTTATTTGTTGGTATTTATGCTCTTTTTTGTACCACTCTTTTAAAGGCGAAGTTTGTGAATGATATACAATCAGGCGTTTTTTGATTGTTTCTTCGTTGTCGTCAATACGCCCGGTCTGTTTGCCACGATTGATAAGACGTTCCATTAAGATATCTTCCGGAACATCAAGATCAAGCATTATACTGATTTCCTGTCCTCTTTCTTCAAGCATCTTCTTTAATGCTTCTGCTTGAGGAATAGTGCGTGGAAAACCGTCGAATATTACACCTTTACTGTCTTTTAAATTATCGAGTGTACTTGCTAAAATGTCAATAATCAGCTCGTCAGGCAATAATAGCCCTTGGTCCATATACTTCTTGGCTGTCTGCCCAAGTTCTGTATCGTTTTTAATTTCGGCACGCAATACATCTCCTGTAGAAATGTGGTTGATGCCATACTGGCTTACAATACGCTCGCTTTGTGTTCCCTTACCTGATCCGGGAGCACCGAAAATTACAATGTTCAACATGCTGTTCTAACAAAATTATTTAGTTGTATCAATCTACTACAGTATAAATATCAGGATAGTTACGACCAAAACCATCGTAATCAAGTCCATAACCCACGATGAAATCATTGGGTATTTTCATGGCAATATATTCTATATTCAGGTTTACTTTCAATTTGTCCGGCTTCAATAAAAGGGATGCGATATGTATTTCTTTCGGATTGCGGGTGCCTAATGTATCTAATAAACGTTGCATGGTTAAGCCGGTGTCTACAATGTCTTCCACAATAACGACGGTCCTGTCGGTAAGGTCTTCGCTGATTCCAATCACTTCTTTAATAACCCCTGTAGAAGATACTCCTTGATATGACGCTAACTTTACAAATGAAATTTCACAGGAAATGTTGATTTGTTTCATCAAGTCGGCGGTAAACATGAATGAGCCATTCAATACACTGAGAAATAATGGATTTTTTCCTTTAAGATCACGGTTTATCTCATTAGCTACACGTGTTACTTCTTTTTGTATCTCTTCTTGGCGGATGGAAATAGTGAATTTTTTGTCCTTAATTTGTACGGTATCCATAAGGGTTATTATTTAAAAGTTGGCACAAAAATACACTTTTTATTCCACTCCATGCATCATCTTCTTCAATTTCTTTGTGAGTAGGAAGAGGATAAGTGCTGCTGTTGCTGACATTATAACAAATATCATAAAGAAGTCATACATGGTTTCAATGCGGTATCCAAGGAATATTTTAACTTTTCCGGCTTCCGGATACAAGCCTCCCAATGTGCCGGCAAATTTGTTTGCTGTCGCTGTTGAAAGAAACCATACTCCCATCATAAGTGACGCAAAACGTACAGGGGTGAGTTTATTTACCATTGATAGTCCAATGGGAGATAGAGCGAGCTCTCCTAACGTATGGATGAAGTAGAGACCGGTCAACCAGACAAGGCTAACTTTTATGCCCGGTTGTATATCTTTCACTCCGAAGCAGATAAATAGATAACCCAGTGAAAGCAAAAGTAATCCGATAGCTTGTTTCGCAGGAGAAGCTGGTTCCATGTGGTGTTTGTTTAGAAAACGCCACATCCCTGGCATGATACTTGCTAAAATGACTAGAAAGAAAGGGTTGAACGACTGAATCCAGGATGCCGGCATTTCCCAACCGAAGATAACACGGTCGGTCTGTTCGGATGCAAAGAGAGTAAGCGAAGCTCCTGCTTGTTCGTAAGCAGCCCAGAAGAAAATAACGAAGAAGGCAATGATATAAATGACGTAAATACGGTCACGTTCTATCTTTGTTAAACTGCTATCCATCAATATACTGATTGGGAATACGATGCAGGCAGTAAAAATACCAATGCTGATCCATTCATTGCCAAAACAATAGTAAAAGAAAGAAATCAGAGCAATGGTTAGTAGAACGAGTCGGTAATATTTTCCATTTTCTTTATGCTTTTCTGCCTTTTGCTTCTGTTGGTTACTTATTTCTTTTTCAACATCTGTTAGGATTATAGTAGCATTCTTTGCTTTATTCATTTTATCTCTTTTGGCATCCGGAATAATGCCCAGTTGCTCTCCATCGGGTGCAATGAGATATTTGTTTTTTTGCGTCTGGAATAGGATTACAATACCCACCGTAACCAAGGCGGCGACAAGAAAACCCCATTTGAAATCTTGCGGATTACCGGTTTCACCGAAATAGCCGCAGACTAAAGGTGCAAGGAATGCACCAACATTCACCCCCATATAATATATGGTATATGCAGCATCCAAACGTTTATCTCCCGGTTCGTATAATTGTCCCACAAGTGAAGCTACGGTAGGCTTGAAGCAACCATTGCCCATGATAAGAAAGGTAAGACCTCCGAACATTAATCCTTGCGAAAGCTGTACATTTCCTAATGTGGAAGCACTGAAAAACATTAAAAACTGTCCTACTGCCATCATTAAAGCTCCGCGAATCACAGAATTGCGTGCTCCCCAATATCGATCGGCAATATATCCGCCGATTAATGGAGTAAGATAAACCAATCCAGTATAGCTTCCGTAGATGGAGGCTGCCTTTTCTTTGTCAAACATTAAGGCTTGGGTTAAGAATAAGATGAAAATGGCGCGCATGCCATAGTAGCCGAATCGCTCTGCTGTGCTGGTAGCAAAAATAAGATAGAGCCCTTTTGGGTGTTTGGAATTATTCATTGTTATTTATTATTTTGAGTATTCATCGATATATCTGTATTTACTGTCAATCTTTATGCAATTTCTGCTGAGAACAGGGAATAATGTTCTCTTTTTCTTATATAACGTGTGCAAATGTATGCAAATACTTTCGATTAGAAGCATGCGGATTATTGATTTCTCATTCCTTGAAATTTTGTGAAATAAAAGCTGTTTTATTGAATAATATGATGTCGTTAGGTGTTTTTATCATTTCATTTTTTTTGTAAGTTGGTTTCTCTTGCTTTCTTCGAATCAAACGCTTAATTTTGTCCGACGATAGCTTTTCTATTGTTTTTTTATGAAATGAATTGTAAAAACAAGTGACATGAAAATATTTCCTACCTCAACTCTTAAAGAGTTGGATGCATATACTATAGAGCATGAGCCGGTTACTTCAATTGATTTAATGGAACGTGCGTCGGAAGCTATTGCAGGGGCTATTGCAAAGCGGTGGAATACGGAAACTCTGTTTACGGTTTTTGCAGGGCCTGGTAATAACGGAGGTGACGCTTTGGCTGTTTCCAGATTGCTCGCCGGGAGAGGGTATCAACTTTCTATATATTTGTTTAATACAAAAGGGACTCTTTCTCCCGATTGCGAAACGAATAAAGAGCGACTGTCCGGATTGGAAAATATCGTTTTTCATGAAGTATCTACTCAATTTATTCCTCCCATGCTTACAGATGAGCATGTGGTGGTTGACGGATTATTCGGCAGTGGTTTAAATAAACCTTTGAGTGGGGGATTTGCCGCTGTGGTGAAATACATTAATTCCTCTTCGGCTAAAGTTGTTGCTTTGGATATTCCATCGGGTTTAATGGGAGAAGAGAATACGTTTAATATTCGTACCAATATCATTCGTGCTGATTTAACTCTGAGCTTGCAATTTCCAAAGTTGGCATTCCTTTTTGCCGAGAATCAGGAGTTTATCGGTGAATGGGAGTTGCTTGATATCGGGCTGAGTGAGGAAGGCATAGATGAAATGGATACCTCTTATTTTTTGTTAGAACGTGAAGATCTGCAAGAACTGTTGAAGCCTAGATCTAAATTTGCGCATAAAGGAAACTTTGGGCATGCTTTACTTATTGCCGGTTCGCAAGGTATGGCAGGTGCTTCTATATTGGCTGCTAAGGCTTGCTTGCGTTCGGGAATCGGATTACTAACCGTTCATGTCCCTTCCGGTAATAATGAAATTGTGCAGACAGCTGTTCCGGAGGCGATGACGGAAGTTGATCCGGGAACCGATTATTTTACTTGTCCGACAGATACGGATGATTACCAAGCTGTAGGTATAGGTCCGGGCTTAGGAAAAGCAAATGAGACAGAATCCGCACTGTTAGCTCAGATTGATACTTGTCAAACGTCTATGGTGATAGATGCAGATGCATTAAATTTATTGGCTGAACACCGCAGTTATATAGGGCGGTTACCCAAAGGAAGCATACTTACGCCTCATCCCGGAGAACTGGAACGCCTGGTTGGAAAATGCCAAGACTCGTACGAAAAGCTGATGAAAGCTTGTGATTTAGCCAAAACAGCAGGTGTGTACATTGTATTGAAGGGGGCTTATTCTGCTATTATTACTCCCGAAGGGAAGTGTTTCTTTAATACTACCGGCAATCCTGGCATGGCTACGGGAGGAAGTGGGGATGTGTTGACAGGTATTATTCTTGCATTGTTGGCTCAAGGTTTTGGAGCGGAAGATGCTGCTTGTCTTGCAACTCATATTCATGGTTTAGCTGGGGATATTGCAGCTAAAAAGAAAGGTATGATTGGTATGACGGCAGGTGATATTGTGAATTATTTACCAATGGCCTGGCGTCTGATGGAAGAGTCGTGAAAAAACTGCTTGGCAGTTCGATCTATTTACATATATTTACTTATCTTAAACATAAAAAATCGCCTATGGAATAAAACGTGTATAATTGTTGTGTCTATAAAACACATTTAGAATGTATTATAACTATCTCTTAATTTCTTGGAGTTTTTTGATAGAAGAACTGTTTTTGTATTTGTAATATTGTCTTGTTTTGAGACAAGTGATTAATTGTTTAATATTTAACTGAATTTCAATGAAAAAGATTAATGTAATTGTACTATTAACCTTAGGTTTTGGAGTCTTGTTGTCAAGTTGTGCAACTATTTTTACAAAAAGTACTTATCCTCTTTCTATTAACAGTAATCCTATAGCCAAAATATCAGTGACGGATAAGAAGGGTAAAGAGATATATTTGGGGAATACTCCAGCTACCGTTCCTCTGAAAGCTGGCGCCGGTTTTTTTTCTAAAGCTGAATATCAGGTGAAATTTACAGCACCTGGCTATGAAGAAAAAATTGTTCCAGTAACTTTCAAAATTGAAGGATGGTATTTCGGTAATATCCTTTTTGGTGGAATTATCGGAATGTTAATTGTTGATCCTGCTACGGGGGCTATGTGGAAACTTGAGAATAAATTCTTGAATGAAACTTTGGCTCCGCTAACAACTTCTACCCCTGAATTGAAGGTTTATAATATTAATAATATTCCCGAAGATTGGATATCACATTTAGTTGTCGTAAAATAGCTCGTTATTGATGTCTATTTAGCAATGGGATGCATAGTTGATGACTATTATGCATCCTTTTTAGTTATTCTTGTCGTGTCGTGATATGAAAACAACCTTGTTTCAATTCATATTTGACATAGCATTTTTCCGTTTTTCGTAAGTCGCGTAACACCTCCGAAAGTACAAGCTTTAATGTATCTGGATTTACATCTTGCAAAGGGCGTCCATCTTCATCTTCTACTTTTTCAAAACGTTTCCAACTGACATCAAAGGTGGTGCCATAGAAATGCGCAGAATTTTCCGATGCATTCATATTGCCCCGGCGTAATCGTTTCACATCATCCTGCGTACGTAAAACGGAAGTTACCACCACTTTATTCGGATTTAGTCCTTTTTTCTCCAATGAATCGAGAAAATTGCTCCCGATTGTTTGTAATAAGCTGGTTGCGGAGGGGATGAGATAGGGTAGGGAGTGAGTTAAAGAATCTACTGTATAATATTCGTTTGTTTCAATATGATCTAATTTTTCTTTTAAAGCTTCTGCTTCTTTACGGCATGAGAGCGGTGCGATCCCGATAGCTTGTGCTGCTTTCAATTGGACTTCATTAAGATCTCCGAAAGAACGTTTGTAGCTTATTACTCCTTTAATGTTGTGAGGGTGATTGAGTTTAAGTGACATGTCTTTCTTTCTGCATAACGCCAAGCAGGTAATGAGTACTGTACAAGACAAGAATAGCGGTAGGATTAAACGGATTTTACGTTGCATAGTTGTTTATGTTCGATAATTTTTTATGAGAATGCACCAAAAAATCTGATATAGACTGATTATTGGTGATTTGCATGTGTTACAACATTTATTCACATCTATAATAAGTTACAAAGATAATTTAATCTACTGAAACAGTTGGAAAAGATTTCTGCTTTTTTTTCATCTCTTTTTGTACCTTTGCAACCGTAAAACGAAACAAAGAGAACATGCACCGTTATTTTATTTATCTGTCGTATGATGGTACTGCATATCATGGTTGGCAAATACAACCAAATGGGGACAGTATACAGGAACACTTGATGCAGGCTCTTTCAGCAATATTGCGTTATGAAGTTGAAGTTATTGGTGCAGGTCGTACTGATGCCGGTGTACATGCTTCGCTAATGGTGGCTCATTTTGACAGTAATGAACTGTTGGATACCGTTTTTTTTGCGGATAAGCTGAATCGGCTTTTACCTCCGGATATTGCAGTACATCAACTTCGTCTTGTGAAGGCAGATGCACATGCACGTTTTGATGCTGTTTCGCGTACGTACAAGTATTATATCACTACTATAAAATCTCCATTTAGTCGGCAATATTGTTATCGTTTATTCCAGACTCCGGATTTTGTAAGGATGAACGATGCTGCACGGGTGTTGTTCGATTACACCGATTTTACCAGTTTCAGTAAATTACATACCGATGTGAAAACCAATAATTGTAAGGTGATGCGTGCCGAATGGGAACAACTTGATGATAATACCTGGGTGTTTACCATATGTGCCGATCGTTTTCTTCGGAATATGGTGCGTGCTATTGTGGGTACATTACTTGACGTGGGACGTGGAAAAATGACTGTTGAGGGGTTTAGGCAAATAATAGAACAGAAAAACAGATGTCTTGCAGGGACTTCTGTACCGGGTAATGCTTTGTTCCTGACTGATATCGCTTATCCCGAACAGCTCTTTGTTTCTATCTTAGACTGGTAGAACGATGATTGCTTTTGTTTAGTTAGGAACTGAATCTTTATGCTTTCCTGAACATTTGATAGAATGGTAACTTTGTTTAAAGTGTGAACAAATAGAAAATTCAATAGGTAAACTTGTAGAGCGGGCGTTGAAATAGCTCCCGGTTTGTACAATAACAAATTAAAATAGAATACTGATAAGATGTGGTTGTTTCTTGCTTTTCTCTCGGCTGCTTTGCTGGGATTTTACGATGCTTTTAAAAAACAGTCTTTGCGTGATAATGCCGTGCTTCCTGTTTTGTTCCTGAATACTCTGTTTTCCAGTTTGATATTTCTCCCATTCATTTTTATATCGGCTTTTATTCCGGGCTTGCTCGAAGGAACAATGTTTTATGTCCCGGTAGTGGGATGGGATGTTCATCAGTTTATTGTAATAAAATCTTTTATCGTACTTTCTTCCTGGATATTTGGCTATTTTGGAATGAAACATCTTCCGCTGACACTTGTGGGGCCTATTAATGCCACGCGGCCGGTTATGGTATTGGTTGGAGCCATGTTGATTTTCGGTGAGCGACTAAATCTATATCAATGGATAGGGGTGTTGCTTGCCGTACTCTCTTTTTTTATGCTAAGTCGTTCGGGGAAAAAAGAAGGTATAGACTTTAAACACAACAAATGGATCTTTTTTATTATACTGGCTGCTATAACAGGTGCTATAAGCGGATTGTACGATAAATACCTGATGAAACAATTCAATCCGATGGTTGTGCAGTCGTGGTATAATATTTATCAAGTTTTTATTATGTGTCCTATTATTATTTTGCTTTGGTATCCTAAGCGGAAAGAAAGTACTCCGTTTCGTTGGGATTGGACTATAATACTAATCTCTATTTTCTTGACCGCTGCCGACTTTGTTTATTTTTATGCATTAAGTTATCAGGACTCTATGATCTCCATTGTATCAATGATACGGCGTGGTAGCGTAGTTGTATCATTCTTGTTTGCGGCATTATTCTTTCATGAGAAGAATTTGAAAAGTAAAGCTATCGATCTTATTTTGGTTTTGATAGGAATGTTCTTTCTTTATTTGGGAAGCAGATAATCACAGTTTGGTTTTTGTAATATAAAAAAATCCGCCTCTGAGTACCAGGGCGGATTTTTCAATCAAATCAAATTGTTATTAACTTTATTGTCCGCAGTTTTATTTTGCTGTGGCAAACAAATTGGTGTTGCTATTCATTCTCTTATAGCTGACCATGCTCCAATGAGGCTTAGTGTTGTTTTCTTGTTTATAAATAGTATATGCTACCGGCATATTCTCATCATTCATTTCACAAACGCTTTGCTCTTCGTTAGCATCGTATGCTTTACGTTCATTATTCCAGCGTGCATAGCAGGTTACAATTTTGTTATCATTGTACTGATAGGTCAGTTTAAAGTAGGGTACCCATGTTTCTTTAGTTGAATCCCATTTTGAGGCAATTTTGGTAATCATTCGGCTGTTTTCATCATATTCGTATTTGTACATCATATGTTTATACAAATAAGCACCATCTTTCTTGAAAATGGTTTTGGAGACAACTTGTTCACCCTTCATTACTTCATTTGTTATAAAGTTACTTTGGGCTTGTGCCTTAGAGCTAATAACACCTGCTACCATTAAAGTTATCACTGCAACTGTTTTAAAGAATCTTGTAGTTCTCATAATCTTAAGTATTTATTGCTTTTAATATTAATATTTCAACGCTTATATTCATTAGACGGAACTAAGCCGTTGAAAAGTGGCATTAATTTCTATTTTTTTTCGTTGCCTCTTTCGCTTCAATATATTCAATAGATATGCCAAATGATTAAATAGCTGTAATACAGTTATATATGTTTCTGTGAAGGTGTACGATATCGGACAGTTGTACGGTTGTTTGCGAACAGCTCTCTTTGTTTTTTATTGAATTTTGCTAAGGTAATCTTTTCTATAGTGTGATTAATTATCTTTAAATAAGTCGGTTTCCTTGGTATATTGCATAAATTACTATCTTTGCGGTAAGGATGTAAAGATGAATAAAAGATATCTTTTATCATTATATTCTTCTCAGTTATACAAATGTGATAATCTTGCGGAACAGATTGTTTTATGAATATATAACATCTGAATTTTGCGTAGAAATATGAATAGAAGTAGAATATTACAATGAAAAAAATAGCGATTGCGTTGTATTTGGCTTGTAGCTTTACTGTTGGTTTAAATGCCCAGCAAGCCAAAGATTATTTTATAAATATGCCCGACAATATTCTTCCGTTGCTTACTCCCGTGAACCGGGCTGATTGCATAGACTTTTTGGGGAGTAAGATGAAGGCGGAAGTGACCAATCGCTTTGGGGCCAAATCGGAAATGACAGGTCTCTCGCCGGATTATATTCGTATGCAAATGACCAGCCAAAGCTCTTGGCAAATGAAACTGCTTTCGCTGAATGATACTGTAAAAATAATATGCACTTTATCAACGGCTTGTGCTCCGGTGTGTGATAGTGATATTCGCTTTTATTCCACAGATTGGAAAGAGCTTTCCGCTTCGGCTTTTCTGGCAATGCCTGCTGCTGCCGATTTTTTATCAGTACCAGATACGATGGCTGATTATAGTGTGCGCGATGCTTTGCAAGGGGCTGATCTTTTGTTGATGAAAGCCGATTTTTCTCCTAATGATAATAAATTGACTTTCACATTTACCACTCCCGAGTATCTGGGGCAGGAAACATCCGATAAAATAAAAGCATATATTCGTACTCCTCTGATATATGTATGGAAGAAAGGGGTATTTCAATTGGAATAATCCCCGCTGCGCTTATTAAGAAGCATTCCTTTCATTTCACTTTTATTCGGTCAAAGCCTTCTCCGTACACTCCGATTACAGCACTTTGTGATACGAAAGCATGGGGGTCAATATCACTTATTAGTCTGAAAATGATTGTCGATTCCCTCTTCTTTGCCAAAACGAACAGCATTTTTATTTCTTTGCCGGTGTAAAAACCTGAAGCGTCAATAACCGTAGCGCCTCGATGGGGATATTCATTGATATGCTTTGCTATTTCCTGGTATTTTTCACTGATGATGAAGAATTGAACCGATTGTCGGGCGCTGTTTACAACTTGATCTAAAACGAAACTACATATATATAATGTAACATATCCATAGACAACCTTTTCCCAATTATGGAGAACAAAATAACTTGATGAGATAATGATTAAGTCACAGAACAACATTACTCTTCCCAATGTGATATCCCTGTATTTATTGATAATAGCGGCAATGATGTCTGTTCCGCCTGTGCTCCCATTTGAAGAAAAGGCAATGCCGATACCCGATCCGCAGAAAGAGGCACCGATGACGCAAGCCATAAAAGGCTGATCTTTTAGCAAGACGATATCTTTTGTAAAATGCTGGATGATGTAAAGGAAGAACGTTAAAGTAAATACGGCATACACTGTTTTAATACAGAACTTCCATCCCAAGATACGAATAGAAAGTATTAATAACAGGAAGTTGATGGTAAAGTAAGTATATTGTACTGGAAATCCGGATGCAAAATATATGATAGAGGCAATACCTGGTACCCCCCCTGTAGTGATATTATTTGGTAGCAGGAAGACTGTCCAACCAATTCCATACATAATCATCCCTAAAGCGATCATTACATAGTCACGGGCTTCACGTGTTAAGCTTTGTTTAAGTGGAATTATAGATTGCGCTCTCATTGTTGGTTAATTAAGTTTCAAAATATTCAACGGATAATGCGATTTATTTTCGCGGCAAATATAGTTCTTAATTTTGTATTTTATCGGTGGTAGTAAGGATGAATTATGAACAGATATAAAAAAATGAGAGAATCTGAAAACCAGATTCCCTCAAGAGAGCGGAAGACGGGGCTCAAACCCGCGACCCTCAGCTTGGAAGGCTAATGCTCTATCAACTGAGCTACTTCCGCATATTTTAAGTGGGCAAAGATGGATTCGAACCACCGAAGGCGTAAGCCAGCAGATTTACAGTCTGCCCCATTTGGCCACTCTGGTATTTGCCCCCTTGCTTGTCAAATTTTAGACTATGATATCCTTTTCTCTAACAGCGGTGCAAAGATACGACTATTTTTGTAAATTCCAAGCGAAATCAGTCATTTTTATTGCAGTTATTGCGCATTCATCGCCTTTATTTCCCAGTTTTCCTCCAGCCCTGTCTTCGGCCTGCTCCATCGTATTGGTCGTTATCAGACCGTAAATAACTGGTACATTACCTGTTGCGTTTAGTTGGGCAACACCTTGCGTTGTACCCATACATACATAATCAAAATGAGGGGTATCTCCCCGAACAACACATCCAATTACAATAATTGCATCAACTTCGGTATATTCAATAAGTTGATTGGCGCCAAAAATCAATTCAAAACTACCCGGTACTGTTTTGACGAGAATATTTTCATCGGTTGCACCATGCTTTTTGAGTGTCTTTAATGCACCTTCTAATAACTTGCCCGTAATATTATAGTTCCATTCAGATACTACAATACCAAATTTCATCTTCTTTGCATCTGGAACAGAGTTGAAGTCGTATTCTGAAAGATTATGATAAGCTGTTGCCATAATGAATCGTTTATTAAATTCTGTATTAATTTCTATTATTAGAAAGGGGGGAGAAAAAATACACGGATTACACTACTTTTATAGCAAGAAAATCAATGCTATATTTTGTGCAATCCGTGTATCGATTATCGATCGTATATTATTTCTTCAATAATTTGGCTTGTTCTATGTATTTGTCGATATCCATTGCTTGGTATGAACGGAAATATTTGTCTTTGATTTTAGTATAGGCATCAATGGCATTATCATATTTGCCTTGCTTAACTAAAATTTCTCCGGCTTGCAACAAATAAATTGGGCTTAAAGAGTTATTGTCTGATTCATCTGCAGCTTTCAATAATAATGATGCAGCTTTGTCCAGTTGTCCGAGTTCTGCATAACAATTGCCCATAGCTCCTTTTATGGCAGGGGCAACCATTTGATCGTCACCGCTAAATTTGTCCAACGCTTTAACTGCTTCATCATATTTACCTAAATGGGCATAACAGATACCCATATATGCCTCAGCCAGATTTGCAGCTTTAGTTCCGCTGTATTCATTAGCAATTTTTACAAAGCCAACGTATCCTACACTGTCCCCATTAAGTGCTTGTTCGTAGGCATCCGCTTCAAAATATTCTTGTCCTTTAAATAAGGCTGCTTGCGCTTTTTCTTCTCTGGGAGCTATATAGAAGTTCTTGTAAAGAACCACTCCGACAATGATAAGTATGATAGCCAATACTATACCAATGATCAGGTTTTTGTGTTTAATAAAGAATTCTTCTGACTCTGTCAGTGCTGCTCCCACATTCAAGCCTTCATGTCTTTTTTGTTCTGCCATTTTTAATATGTATTTTTCGTTATTATTCTTATAATGCTAATTTGACCCGCAAAAGTAACTTTTTTATAGCTATCAACGAAATTTGCCGGCATCTTTTTTATACTTAATATCTGAAAACCACGAAATTCTTTCTACTTTTGTGACTGAATATAGGATTCACAATATGATTTTGAAACGAATATCCATACTTAATTATAAGAATCTTAAGCAGGTAGAGCTTCCTTTTTCCGATAAACTGAATTGTTTTTTCGGGCAAAATGGGATGGGTAAGACCAATCTGTTGGATGCTATTTATTTTCTTTCTTTCTGTAAAAGCTCCGGAAATCCGATTGACTCACAGAATATTTGTCATGGTCAGGACTTCTTTGTCATTCAAGGGTTTTACGAGTCTGCCGACGGAACTCCCGAAGAAATTTATTGTGGGATGAAGCGCAAACAGAAAAAAACGTTTAAGCGGAATAAGAAAGAATATACCCGGCTTTCCGATCATATTGGCTTCCTGCCTCTCGTAATGGTTTCCCCTGCCGATTCGGAGTTGATTCTTGGAGGAAGTGATGAACGCCGTCGCTTTATGGATGTAGTTATTTCGCAATATGATAAAGAATATTTAGATGCGTTAATCCGATACAATAAAGCATTGCAACAACGTAATACACTTCTGAAAAGTGATAAGCCCGTGGATGAAGAATTATTTATTGTTTGGGAAGAGATGATGGCGCAGACCGGCAATGTGGTTTTTCAGAAAAGGGAAGCCTTTCTTCAGGAATTTATCCCGATTTTTCAGTCTTTTTATTCCTATATATCGCAGGATAAGGAAATCGTTTCTCTGTCATATGATTCACATGCCCGTAATGAAGACCTTGCAAGTCTTTTTAAAGAGAATCGTCAGCGTGATCTGATTATGGGGTATTCATTGCGCGGAATTCACAAAGATGAGTTGAATATGCTTTTGGATGGTTTCCCCATTAAGCGTGAAGGTTCACAAGGGCAGAATAAGACTTACCTTGTTGCTTTGAAGTTGGCACAATTTGATTTCTTAAAACGGAGAGGAACGACAGTCCCTTTATTGTTACTTGATGATATTTTTGACAAGTTGGATGCATCTCGCGTGGAGCAAATTATAAAATTGGTGGTAGGTGATAGCTTCGGGCAGATATTTATTACCGATACAAATCGTGAGCATCTCGACCGAATTCTTCAGAAAATCGGAGGTGATTATAAAATGTTTCTTGTGAATAACGGAATAATTGTTGAAGGAAAGGAGCTGCAAGGTGAAGCGTAATGATGCGGAACAAATTGGTATTCTAATTCGGAATTTTCTGAGACAGGAAAGTCTGGAAAGTCCACTTAATGAGCAAAGATTACTTCGTTCATGGTCGGAAGTTCTGGGTCCCACTATTGCTTCATATACCAAGGAGTTATATATCCGTAATCAGGTTTTATATGTCCACCTGACTTCAGCAGCTCTGCGTCAGGAACTGATGATGGGGAGAGAGCTGCTTGTCCGTAATTTGAATCGTCATGTCGGAGCAGACGTTATTCATAACATAATTTTCCGCTAAATCTTTAAAGTTATTACTTCGTCCATTGGAATGTCCGATTGATCGGCGGGAACCTCCTCGACTAACTGAAACGGGAAACATATTCCGATTTTATAGGCAGATAATTTAGGCAGTAATCGATCGTAATAACCTTTGCCTCTACCCAAGCGATTTCCCCGATTATCAAAAGCCATTCCAGGGATTATAGCCAGATCGATTGCCTGATAATCGGAAAACGATTCCCCAACCGGTTCTTCAATGCCGTATGCTCCTTTTTCTAAATTTTTCGGTCCGTCATATTTTTTCAGATCCAACTCGTTACCAATGACTTTCGGAAGAATAATACTTTTCTGCTTGCACCATTTGTCAATAAACGGATGAGTATTCACTTCATCATTAAGGGAATAATAAAGTAAAATAGTCTTAGCCTTTTGGAAAACGGGATGTTTTTCCAAAAGGACTAATATCTGTTTAGACTCTGCAAGATGCGTAGTGGAAAGACAGTGAAGGGTCTTTAATGCAGCCATACGCTTCCGCAACTCTTTTTTTCTTTCTTTCATTACTCTTATTCGTATCTTTTTTTGATGGAGCTTTTGGAAATGCTTCATCGTTGTTCAAAATTTCCAACGCTCTTTTTACGGTAGGATCATTTTGATTAGCATAACGGATATATGCTTCTTTTCCTAATATATTATAAATGATATTGCTGTACAAGTTCTTTTCGAGAAGTTTGTACGATTTGTGAACAAGTATATTACGTCTTTTGACTCCTTTTTGCTCTGCATAGTGTACTAACTGCTCTACTATGCCTTCGTGGTGGAGATACTTTGCTAATTCGTTTTCATTCTTATATTTACTTAACTTATCTCGGTTACGATCGGTATACTGGAAGCAGAACTGCATCGCCAAACCTCTGTTTATGACTTCAATTAAATAAGATGAAGTTCCGGTTGTGTCTTGCGGCACAAAAATATCGGGCATGATACCTCCACCTCCATATACAGGACGGCCTAAACGAGTATGATAGCGGAGTTTTTGGTTTAATTTAATGCTATCTTTAGAGAAAAATTCCCCGTGCTCGTAACGTGTTAGCCAATCCATTTCGTATTTAGAGTCTTTTCCGCTTTCATAAGGACGTTGAATACAACGTCCTGAAGGTGTATAATACCGGGCTATGGTAAGGCGAATGGCGGAACCGTCGCTAAAGTCAATGGGTTGCTGTACCAGACCTTTTCCAAAAGAACGACGACCGACAATTGTCCCTCTGTCATTATCCTGAATTGCTCCTGCAAAAATTTCACTTGCCGAAGCAGAGCCTTCGTCTACGAGAACGATTAAAGGCATCTTCTGACAACTTCCCGTTCCATTTGCAAAATCTTCAGTCCGTGGATATTTTCTTCCCTGGGCATATACTATAAGTTCACCTTCGGGTAAAAACTCATTAACCATTCTAACGGCAGCTTCCATGTATCCACCGGTGTTACCCCGTAAATCGATGATTAATCCTTTACAGCTTTGATGATTCAGCTGAGCTAAGGCATTCAACAATTCAACATGCGATGTTCTTCCGAATTTGCTGATTTGTATGTATCCGAAGTCGTTGTCAAGCATATATGCCGCATCAATGGTATTTTGCGGAATTTCTCCTCTGGTTATTGTGAAATTGAGTATTCCTTTTTCGGTGGCACGTCTGACTCCGATTTTTACTTGGGAACCTTTTGCTCCTTTTAGCGTGTGCATTGCTTTATCGTTTGTTAGCCATTTGCCAACAAATGTACTGTCGTTGACTGAAACAATCCGGTCTCCTGCCATTATACCTACTTTTTCGGACGGTCCTCCCTGTATTACACTGTTTACATGGATGGTATCATCCTGTATGGTAAACTGGATACCAATTCCGCTGAAACTTCCCTCTAGTTCGGAATTTACATCATCAAGATCCTGTGCCGGAATATAAGTGGAATGAGGATCCAATTCGGCTAAAATCTGCGGCATCGCTTTCTCAACCAGATCGGTCATGTTTACCGTGTCCACATATTGGTCGTCTATAACTCGCAGCAATGCATTTAATTTGTTTGAGGAACTATTTATAATTCCGAGTTTGTTTCCTGCAAAGTGCTGAGCATAAAAAGTCCCGATCAAGATGCCTACCACTATACTGATTGCAATGATGAGTGGGGTAAAACGTGAAGAGTTTCTGTTACTCATTGTATTTAAATTTATTGATTTTCAATATAAACAACTTCTATTCCTGCCCGTTTTAGCAGGTTTATTCCATCTTCCAAACGATATTTTTCGGAATATACCACTCTTTTGATTCCTGCCTGTATGATAAGCTTTGCACACTCAATGCAAGGAGCAGCTGTCACGTACATCGTTGCTCCGTCACTGCTATTGTTTGAGCGTGCAATTTTAGTAATGGCATTTGCTTCTGCATGGAGGACATATGGTTTAGTCATATTCTCTTCATCTTCGCATATATTCTCAAATCCGGATGGAGTACCGTTGTAACCATCGGATATAATCATTTTTTCTTTGACAATCAAGGCTCCAACTTGTCGGCGTTTGCAATAAGAATTCTCCGCCCAAATATTTGCCATCCTGATGTATCTTCTATCTAATGCTTCCTGCTTCTTTTCAGATTCATTCATCGCTCGTCTACCTGTTTAGGTTTGAATGCCAGAAAATATGATCTTTGTCCCATTTTAAAATGGATATATAGATTGTTCTCGTCACTTCCCTTGTAACTGGTGGCATTGGTGATGCCCGTTATATATGCCGTTCCGATATATTTATCGGCATCGGCATTAGCTTTAACATCCGAAGTCGTTAAAGCTGAACTTTCTTTACTGGCATTCCATTTACCCGAAATATTTGTGGTGGAAACATACCCGGAGATTGTCCCTCCTACTACTCCGTTTAAATCGCTACCTTCAAAAACCAGCGTGTAAGTTGAAGCGTTAGCCAGAGTTTCCTGGCTTTTCTTATAGGCATCGTTATTATCACCCCAGAAATTATACATTTTAGTAGGTTCATTTTCGTCTGCGATATATGTCAGCTTCCATGTTTTTCCCACTAGAATTTGAATAATGTCATCTTCGTTATTACATCCGCTGAGTAGAGGAAATAATAATGCTATGAATAGGAGTTTATAGGTATTTTTCATTATGCTTTTCTTTTTCATTTTTTTATTCCGTTTCTGATTAATAAAGCATCAATAGTTGGCTCTTGCCCGCGAAAACGTTTATAAAGAACCATTGGGTGCTCGCTTCCTCCTTTCGAAAGAATATTTTCGCGGAAAGATGTAGCTACTTCAGGATTGAATATTCCCTTCTGCTTAAATAGCGAAAAAGCATCGGCATCCAATACTTCAGCCCATTTATAGCTATAATATCCTGCAGAATATCCCCCGGAGAATATATGGGAAAATTGAGTACTCATGCAGGTTTCCGGCATAACCGGCAAGATCTGGGCATCTGCCCATGATTGTTTTTCATAGTCTTTGACGTTTCCTTCAAAGGGCTCTTCCCGAGTGTACCATGCCATATCTAACAACCCGAAGCTAACCTGCCTTAAACAAGCGTAAGCAGCGTTAAAGTTGGATGAATCTTTTATTCGTTGCACCAGTTCATCGGGGATTTGTTCATTGGTTTGATAATGCCGGGCAAATGTATGTAGAAAATCTTTTTCTGTAGCGTAGTTCTCCATGAACTGGGAAGGAAGCTCTACAAAATCCCAGTATACGTTTGTACCGCTTAATGTTTCATAAGTCGAGTTAGCAAACATACCATGGAGGCTGTGCCCGAATTCGTGGAGAAAAGTTTCTACCTCGTCGAATGTCAGCAAAGCCGGTTTGTCTTTGGTGGGTTTGGTAAAATTCATCACGATGGAGACGTGCGGGCGACTATTCTCGCCATTATTCGGATCAATCCACTGACCTTTGTATTCCGTCATCCATGCACCGGATCGTTTTCCCGCTCTAGGGTGAAAGTCGGTATATAAAACAGCCAGATACTTTCCGTCCTTATCGAAAACTTCATATGCTTCAACATCCTTATGATAGACCGGGATCTCCGGATTTTTTTTGAATGTGATTCCATACAAGCGTGTTGCCAGTCCGAAAACGCCTGCCTTTACCTTATCCAATTCAAAATAAGGGCGTAGCGCTTCATCATCAATTTTAAACTTTCTATCTTTCAGCTTTTGAGAATAGTAACTCCAATCCCATGGCATAAGCTGAAATTGCCGGCCTTCACGCTCCCGGGTCAACTTCTGAACCTCTGCATATTCTTTTTGGGCTGTAGGCTTATATGCATCCAGTAACTGATGAAGTAGTTTGTAGACATTACTACTGTTTTGGGCCATTCGTTCTTCCAAATTATATTCGGCGAAATTATGATAGCCAAGCAGTTGAGCAATATGCATTCGGGTATTTGCTATTTTCTTCACGATTTCCAGATTGCTGCTTTCGTTGTCATGCGTACATTTCGTATTATAGGCCATATAAAGTTCGCGGCGTAAATCGCGGTTGTCGGCATACATCATGAACGGTCCATAACTCGGAGCTTGCAACGTAATGATCCATCCTTTGATATCCCTTTCTTTGGCGGCTTCTTCCGCTCCGTTTATAGTACTTTCAGGGAGTCCGGACAATTGTTTGGGATCTGTTATTACAAGCTTATATTCGTTTGTCTCTTTCAAACTGTTTTCACTGAATTCCAGTTCCAGCAGACTCAATTCCTTACTTAGTTCTCTGTACTTTTCTTTCTGTTCGTTGGATAAATTGGCTCCGTTACGTACAAAGTCTTTATATATTTTATCCAGAAGGGTGGTTTGTTCAAGATTAAGGTGTTCTTGGTTTCGATGTTCGTATACAGTCTTTATCCGTGAGAAAAGTTTTTCGTTCAGCGATACGTCATTACTATGCTCACTTAGTAACGGCATAATTGTTTTTGCCAGATTTTGTAAATCGCTATTGGTTTCCGCACTCAGCATATTGTCAAATACCGCTGTTACGTGGTTTAAAAACTTGCCCGACCTCTCAAAAGCCGCTATCGTGTTTTCAAACGTCGGAGTTCCAGTATTATCGGTTATTGCTTTTATTTCATTCTGATGTATCCGGATTCCTTCGCATATTGCCGGTTCGTAATGTTCCGTTTTTATTTTATCAAACGGGAATGTATGATGAGGGGTGGAATATTTTTCGAAAAAAGGATTCTGTGCCTGAAGCATATTCATAAAATAAATTAGTATTAATGTTAGTTCTACTTTTTTCATACTATAAGTTTGGTCATAAATGATCTTAGTTGCAAAAATGCAAAAAAAATAGTTGATATGTTGAAGTTGCAATGTTATTTTAACAAAGAATATTATACACTGTTAATTGGTTGTTTATCACGCGTCCTGTAGGGGGCTTTTTCGTTGAAGATTATAGGATTGCGGAATTTATCGGCAAATCGGCTTAAATGTTTCAAATGACATAATTATTCTTAGCCTTTAGGTATTGGCGTTTTTTCTACGCATATAATAATTAGTTCATTCGACTTTTTAAGGTTTAAAGTTAAATGAGTAGTTCGTTTAACAAATAATAAAAAAAACAAAAAGTAAGACTGTTGACTTACAGTGAATAGTGAATATGTTTACTTTTGTTTAAAACTATAATATTATAGGTATGGAAACTATGTTTGATACTCTGCTTCAATTACCTCTTTTTCAAGGGCTAGCGCAAGAGGACTTCACTAATATATTAGCAAAAGTAAAATTACATTTTATACAGCATAAGCCTGGGGAAACTTTAGTGAAAAGAGGGGATATCTGTCATCAATTATTGTTTGTGCTAAAAGGAGAGGTTATAGTTGCCACTTCAGCGATGAACGATTCTTATACCTTTACTGAGTCTATTCAGACCCCTTTTCTTGTTGAACCACAATCTTTATTTGGAATGAATACAAGCTACTTTTCAACATATATTGCTCATACTGAAGTTCATACTGTTGAAATTAGTAAAGCTTTTGTACTTAGCGATTTGTTTAAATATGAAATATTCCGGTTGAATTATATGAATATTATCAGTAATCGTGCCCAAACCCATGCCAATCGTTTGTGGTTGAATGCTCCGGATGGTCTGAAGGAGCGTATCATCCGCTTTATCCTTTCACATTTGGAACGTGCTTACGGAGAGAAAAAATTGAAAACCAAAATGGAAGATCTTGCCTTTATTATGAATGAGACTAGAGGTAATGTCTCCAAAGCTTTGAACGAAATGCAAGAGGATGGATTGATAAAATTGCATCGCGGAGAAATTGTTATACCTAAAGCTGAAAACCTTGTGGATGAGTAGTCTTTTTTTGTTGATATAGATTGTTTTTCTTTAGCTGTATTTATCAGGAGGCTTTTATATGATAAGAATTTCACCGAATTTGTGTTTTTGATAAATATTTTACATAAAACATTTTTTTGAGATTTGCTTTCTTGAGTGATCGGAATTCACTTGTGACTTGAATCTAATTCAGTCGTTACTTGAATGCCATTCACTCGTTACTTGAATCCTATTCAGTCGTAACCTGAATATACCCCCTTTCCGGAGGTCTTCTGGATGGGATGAAGATCTGATAAATCACTCTTGTGTGTGGTTGAAATATGGTTATGAAAATATTTTATATTATATGAACATGTGTCGTTGTGTTTGTATAATATCTTTTTGGTTCATGGCTGATGAATTTAATAATAGCTTCTACCTCCGGATACGATCGTTTTGAACCGGGGGAATCGTTAGCTTATTTTGGTTTATAAAAAACTTGCACACCTTGACTATTATTCGAATACGAAAATATAAGGTGTGCAAGAGATGATAAGTAGACGACAGCTTTTAAGAAGCGGGAGGCCCTTGTTTGTAAACTGCCTGTTTTATTGTATTATTCCCATTCAATGGTTGAAGGTGGCTTTGACGAAATATCGTAAGTGACGCGGTTTACTCCTTTTACTTTATTAATAATATCGTTGGAGACTTTACCCAAGAATTCATAAGGAAGATGAGCCCAGTCTGCGGTCATGGCATCGGTGGAGGTAACAGCACGTAAGGCGACGGCACGTTCGTATGTACGCTCATCACCCATTACCCCGACTGATTGTACCGGTAATAAAATTACACCTGCTTGCCATACCTTATCGTACAATCCCCAATCTCTGAGCCCCTGAATGAATATATCATCGGCATCTTGCAGAATTCGTACTTTTTCGGGAGTTATGTCTCCCAGGATGCGAACCGCTAAACCCGGGCCCGGAAAAGGATGGCGGGTTATGAGGTGTTCAGGCATCTTTAGTTCGCGACCGACACGTCTCACTTCATCCTTAAATAAAAGACGGAGAGGTTCGCATAATTTTAAATTCATTTTTTCGGGAAGTCCACCTACATTGTGGTGGCTTTTAATCACTGTTCCCGTAATGGAGAGTGATTCGATGCAGTCCGGATATATTGTACCCTGGGCGAGCCATTTGACATCTTTGATCTTATGAGCTTCTTCATCGAAGACATCAATAAAACCTTTCCCGATAATTTTACGTTTACGTTCCGGTTCACTGATACCTTCCAGCTCTTTGAAAAACTTAGAGCTGGCATCTATACCTATTACATTCAGACCTAAACATTCATAGTCGTGCATGACGTTTTTGAATTCGTTCTTACGCAACATGCCATGATCGACAAATATACAAGTCAGGTTTTTCCCGATGGCTCTATTCAATAATACAGCTGCAACCGAAGAGTCTACTCCTCCGCTCAATCCCAGAACTACTTTGTCATTTCCGAGTTGTTCTTTTAATTTAGCCACGGTAGTTTCAATGAAAGAAGCTGCACTCCAGTCTTGTTTGCATCCACAAATGTCTACTACAAAGTTTCTCAGCATCTGAGTTCCATCTTCCGTGTGGAATACTTCCGGATGAAATTGCACACCCCATATCTTCTTATTTTCAACCTGATAAGCTGCGATTTCTACTTTATCGGTGGATGCTATCTTTTTGAATTCGGACGGAATTGTTGTAATGGTGTCACCATGACTCATCCAGACTTGTGTGTGCTCTTTAATTCCTTTGAATAAGAGATTTTCCTTTTCAATCCAATCCAAGTGGGCACGTCCATACTCACGGCTTCCCGCAGGTTCTACTTTACCATTGTTTGAGTAAGCTATAAACTGAGCTCCATAGCATATTCCTAAGATCGGGTACTTGTTGCTTATTTCGGTAAGGTCTATTTTAAAGGCATTTTTATCATACACAGAAAATGGACTGCCCGATAGGATAACTCCTTTTATTGTGGAATCGTTTTCGGGCATCTTGTTATAGGGAACTATTTCGCAATAAGTGTTTAATTCTCTCACTCTTCTGCCAATGAGTTGAGTGGTTTGCGAACCAAAATCAAGAATAATAATTTTTTCTTGCATACAGCTGTATAGAGTTTAATGTAAATGATTTGCAAAGGTAAGAAAATCCCGAGAAATAACCAGAAAATCCGATTTCGGTTACAGTTCTGTTATTTTAAAAAAACCTCATATTTAGCAGTAAGGCCTAAAATATGAGGTTGTATTTATGTGGAACTTTAATCCGAAGTTGTTATTCGCTTTGTTTCTTTAATAAATCGCGAATCTCCGTTAACAACGCTTCTTCCTTCGTCGGGGTAGGGGGTGCTTGTGCTTCAACTTCTGTTTTTTCCTCTTTCTTGGTCGTCAATCTGATTATCAGTTTAATGAATAAAAAGATAGAAAAAGCGATGATTAAAAAGTCGAAGGTGGCTTGAAGGAAATTCCCGTAATTAAGGGTTACGGCCGCAATCTCTTTTCCATTTACAATTTCTGCCGGTTTCATAACCCATTTTAAATCCGTAAAGTTTACTCCACCAACCAAAAGTCCGATTGGCGGCATAATCACATCAGCCACAATGGAGGATACTATTTTACCGAATGCGCCACCAATAATTACACCGACAGCCATGTCTATCACGTTGCCTTTCATGGCAAAAGCTTTGAATTCCTGTAAAAAGACACTTTTTCCCATCTTTAAATTTATTTAATTGCTGTTAGAGGTGCAAATATAAAAACATTTTCTTACTTTTGCAGCGCTTTAAAAAAAATAAAAGCATTGTCTTAGAGAGATATTTGAACAAATATTATAAACCTTTAAAGTTTAAACAAGATGATTAAAGTAGGTATTAATGGATTCGGACGCATCGGACGTTTCGTATTCCGCGCTGCTCAGAAAAGAAACGATATTGAAGTCGTTGGTATTAATGACCTTTGCCCGGTAGATTATTTGGCATATATGCTGAAATATGATACAATGCACGGCCAATTTGACGGAACAATCGAAGCTGACGTTGAAAACAGCAAATTAATTGTAAACGGTAAAGTAATTCGTGTAACTGCAGAAAGAAACCCTGCTGATTTGAAATGGGATGCAATTGGTGCTGATTATGTTGTTGAATCTACTGGTTTGTTCCTGACTAAAGAAAAGGCTCAAGCTCATCTTGAAGCTGGTGCAAAATATGTTGTAATGTCTGCTCCTTCTAAAGATGACACCCCGATGTTTGTTTGCGGTGTTAATGAAAAGAGTTATGTAAAAGGCACTCAGTTTGTTTCTAACGCTTCTTGTACAACGAACTGTCTGGCTCCTATCGCAAAGGTATTGAATGACAAATGGGGTATCACAGACGGTTTGATGACTACAGTTCACTCTACAACAGCTACTCAAAAGACTGTTGACGGTCCTTCTTTGAAAGACTGGAGAGGTGGTCGTGCTGCTTCCGGCAATATCATTCCTTCTTCTACCGGTGCTGCTAAAGCTGTAGGTAAGGTTATTCCTTCTTTGAACGGTAAATTGACCGGTATGTCTATGCGTGTTCCGACTTTGGATGTATCTGTAGTTGACTTGACTGTTAACTTGGCTAAACCTGCTACTTATGCTGAAATTTGCGCTGCTATGAAAGAAGCTGCTGAAGGCGAATTGAAAGGTATCCTTGGTTACACTGAAGATGCAGTTGTTTCTTCTGATTTCTTGGGTGATACTCGTACTTCTATCTTCGATGCTAAAGCAGGTATAGCTTTGACTGATACTTTTGTAAAAGTTGTATCTTGGTATGACAATGAAATCGGTTACTCTAACAAAGTTCTTGATTTGATCGCTCACATGGCTTCTGTAAACTAATCAACGATTAGATATAAGATAAATGAAAAAAGGATGGTCATCATGATCATCCTTTTTTATGTTTGTTATAGAGATTAATGTACGGCTTCTATCAGGAGCGTTACGTTAGCCATAAACAGTTTTACCGAAATAGCAAGTAAGATGATACCGAAAAATTTACGGATGATATAAATGCCTCCTTTTCCTAGTAAGCGTTCCACACGCCCGGTCATCCTTACGACAATATAAACCCAGACCATGTTTAATACCAGAGCTATAATAATATTGACGCTGGCGTATTCCGCCCGTAGCGAAAGTAATGTTGTAAAAGCTCCTGCACCTGCCAGTAGCGGGAAAACCAATGGCACTAAAGTTGCTTCTTTGATAGGACCGGTGTTTTTAAAGATTTCTACATCCAGAAGCATTTCCAAAGACATAAGAAAGATCACCAGTGAACCGGCAACGGCAAACGATTCAATATCAACATGGAACAGTTTCAGCATCATATCCCCTGCATAAAAGAAACCGATCATCAGTGCAAAGGAAATAAGAGTTGCTTTCATCGCGTTAACATCTTTCCCCTTTTCTTTCAAGTTTATGATAATGGGTATAGAACCGATAATATCAATAACTGCGAATAGTACAATGAATGCACTTATCATTTGCTGAAGATTAAAATCTGCAAACATCTTTCCCTCCTTTTTTTGCAAAGATAGTATTTGAAATCCAAATATTTTAGCATTTCAAGGTTTTATACTATTAAGTATTTATGTTTATAAAATGAATAATTATTTAATTGTGATGACAATATGTTGGTGAAATAATGAAAATTATGGCTTATTTGTTTGTTCATACTGACAAAATGAAACGTTTAGTGCAGGAAGAAATTATTCTTGTTTCTTGTATGAAATGATTATAGCCCATCACTTCCCGTATTTATACTTCTTATGTTAATCTCTTTTTTGTACCTTTGCCTGTCTAAAATCAAACTTACTGATGATTGTTTGCATTGCTGAAAAGCCCTCTGTGGCACGTGATATAGCCGAAGTCTTAGGGGCTAAAATTAAGAAAGACGGATATATTGAGGGAAACGGGTATCAGGTGACCTGGACATTCGGACATCTTTGTACCTTAAAAGAACCTCAGGAATATACTCCTGCTTGGAAGTCGTGGAGCTTGGGTAGCTTGCCTATGATTCCTCCTCGTTTCGGGATTAAGCTTATTAGTAACCCTACTTACGAAAAGCAATTTCGGATTATTGAAAATCTTATGCAGCATGCCGATGAAATCATAAATTGCGGTGATGCCGGTCAGGAAGGGGAGCTTATTCAGCGATGGGTTATGCAAAAAGCCGGTGCACGTTGTCCTGTAAAACGGTTATGGATTTCTTCTTTGACGGAAGAGGCTATTCGTGAAGGCTTTGCCAAGCTCAAAGATCAGCAGGAGTTCCAGTCTCTGTACGAAGCCGGATTAAGTCGGGCTATCGGCGATTGGTTACTGGGGATGAATGCAACCCGTCTTTATACTATGAAATATGGGCAAAACAGGCAAGTGTTATCTATTGGCAGAGTGCAGACTCCTACATTAGCTCTTATCGTTAACCGTCAGCTGGAAATTGAACATTTTACCCCTAAACAATATTGGGAGTTAAAGACTATATATCGAGATACCACTTTTTCTGCCATGATCAAAAAGAGCGAAGAAGAATTGGTTTTGGAAGAGGAAAATAAAAAAACTGCAGCCCCTGTTAGTAAGGATAGTCAGAAGAATGCCGATAACCCCGGAATAGACCCGATAGAGAATAGGATGCAAGGGGAAGCATTGGTTGAGCAAATAAAAAATTCTCTATTTATCATTGCACGTGTGACGAAAAAGGAGGGAAAAGAATACGCTCCTCGTTTGTTTGATTTGACATCGCTGCAGGTTGAATGCAATAAGAAGTTTGCCTATTCTGCCGATGATACTTTAAAAACAATCCAGTCATTATATGAAAAAAAAATTACCACTTATCCACGTGTGGATACCACTTTCCTGAGTGAAGATATTTATCCCAAGTGTCCCACAATACTGAAAGGCTTACGTGATTATGAAGTTTTAACCACTCCACTTTCGGGCATTCCTTTACCGAAATCGAAGAAAGTGTTCGACAATTCGAAAGTAACCGATCACCATGCTATAATTCCCACAGGGCAGCCGTCTCAGAATCTAACTGATATGGAACGGAGAGTATTCGATCTTGTGGCACGTCGTTTTATTGCAGTGTTTTATCCCGATTGTAAAGTCGCCACCACCACAGTGTTGGGAGATGTGGAAAGTATAAGCTTTAAGGCGATGGGGAAACAAATTCTAGATCCGGGATGGCGTGTGGTATTCGGTGCTTTCTCTTCTAGTACTTCGGATAAGGATGAGAAAGAAGAGGGGAGTGATGAAAATGTTCTTCCTGCTTTTATAAAGGGCGAATCCGGGCCGCACTTTCCGGAATTATTTGAGAAGTGGACACAACCACCCCGTCCATATACCGAGGCTACTTTACTCCGTGCTATGGAGACTGCCGGAAAATTGGTGGATAATGATGAGTTGCGTGATGCTTTAAAAGAAAATGGAATAGGGCGTCCCTCTACACGTGCTGCCATTATTGAAACATTATTCAAACGAAATTATATTCGTAAGGAAAAGAAGAATTTAATTGCGACTCCTACCGGTGTAGAATTGATTCAAATAATCCATGAGGAATTGTTAAAGTCTGCTGAGTTAACGGGTATGTGGGAAAAGAAACTGCGTGAAATAGAGAAGCGAACTTATGACGCTTCACGCTTTTTGGAAGAGTTGAAGCAAATGGTGACTGAAGTTGTTACTAGTGTACTTTCGGATAATACTAACCGTCATATTACCATTATATCTTCAGCAGATTTGGCTGAAAAGGGCAAAGTTCAGAAGCATGATAAATCTTCGGATGATAAAAACGACAGTGGTTCCACTCGCGCAAAAAGGCAGACTAAACCTCGTAAAAAAGTAGAAAGTCCTTCTACTCTCTCCTTGGATGCAGAAAACTCGGATGAAGCAGGGGTGAACACTACAACAGTAATTTCGGTTGCCCCAGTCATTAATATCGATCATCATTTGGTGGGTCAACCTTGTCCGGTATGTGGTAAGGGCATAATTATTAAAGGCAAAACAGCGTATGGCTGTTCCGAATGGCGTAATGGTTGTACATTTCGTAAGCCTTTTGAAACAGCCTAAACGAGACTGTTTTCTGCCAGATATTTCCAAAGGGGAGCTGCCATTAGGGCTTGCTTGATTGCATCTTTTCGCAGCAGGTCTTTAACTTCTTCGAGGGTTAATAAGTGTACAGATAAGTCTTCCGTATCTTCTAAGTGTTGTTCCGATATTTTTTCCACATCGGTAGCAATAAAGCAGTGTGTAAGGTTAGTATGTGTACTGGGGTTTGGAGAAAGTTGCATATATTCTTTCCATATTCCATTGCCGTACCCGGTCTCTTCCAGCAATTCCCGTTGTGCCGAAATTAAAGGGGATGTATCGTGCTTTTCACATACGCCCGCACATAACTCATAAGAGACTTCCTGTATTCCGTGTCGGTATTGACGGATAAAAACAAACGAACCTTCGCGTGTGATGGCAATTACATTGACCCACTCAGGATACTCCAATATATAATAGGCCGGAATATGATTGCCATTGGGCAATATGACATGGTCTTTGCGAACGGTAAGCCATGGCTCTTTATGTAGATATTCACTGGAAATGACTTTCCATTTATCTTCGTGATCTTTCATTTGGGTATCTATTGAATCTTTATTTTACGCAAGCATCATTATATTTTAAATAACATACCGCCGATATTATCAATGGGAGCGCCCGTGACCGAAGCCAGGCAGCTTGGTTCTTCTGCCATATAAAGTGCACCGAGAAAAGCGAAAATCAGTGCTTCTTTATATTCAATAGTCAGCCGGTCCGGTATAATTACCCGGCACGGACATAAACCCTCAATTCGTTCTACTAAGAATTTGTTGAATGCACCTCCTCCGGTGATTAGTAGTTTCCCTTCCTGATTTTTTGTCGGATTGGCAATAATAACACGAGCTATTTGATAGGCTACGTGTTCGTAAAAAGTCCGCAGCATATTTTCCATGCTCAATCCATGTTTTTCCAGTAGCGGATAAACCAATGTTTCTACCCATTCCCGTCCGAGGGATTTAGGACCTTCTTGCTGATAGAACTTCATCTTGTTTAATTCATCCAACAGGTTTTGGCAGATTTCACCTCTGCGGGCAATTGCCCCATCCCGGTCAAATTCGAGGCCTATTCCGCGGCAATAGTGATTAATTACGTAATTTACCGGGCTGATGTCGAAAGCTATACGTTGACCGTTTTGCTCAAACGAGATATTTGAGAATCCTCCAATATTAAGACAATAGTCATAATCACTAAAAAGTAACCGATCCCCTATCGGTACAAGTGGTGCTCCTTGTCCACCAAGCATAATATCCAAGCGACGAAAATCAGAAACGGTAGGTATACGTGTTTCTGCTGCAATAGCGGCACCGTCTCCAATCTGGAACATAACTTTTTTCTGTGGCTCATGAAAAATGGTGTGTCCGTGAGAAGCTATAATATCCGGATATACCTTGTATTCACGGATGAAATCATTTACCCGTTGACCGAGATATTTGCCGTAAGCGCTATGTAAGGTGATAAAATCCAGTGCGTTCATTTGTTGTGCTTCCGTACCAAGCTTCCGTTTCAGTTCATCCGGATATTCATATCCTTTTGCACAATCAATCACAAATGTCCATTTGCCTTCTTCGCAATGAAAGGTGCAACAACAAACATCCAATCCGTCCAGTGAAGTGCCGGACATTAATCCGATTACTTGTATATGAAAAATTTTCATCTGAATTCAACTTTGTCTTTTGAATGAGTCTCTATTTCCAGTTTGATAAAATATGTACACCCAAGATAATCTGTTTTTCCAAAGCAGATTATTTGTAATTTAAGTGGAACTCTACAACAGCTTCAATTCCTTTTCTGAACAGATCAAGCGGGAAATTCTCGTTAGGTGAATGAATAGCATTCGATTCCAGTCCGAATCCCATGAGTATGGTTTTTATACCCAACACTTGTTCGAAGGTGGAGATAATCGGAATACTTCCTCCACGCCTTACTGCGAGAGGCTTTTTTCCGAATGCTTTTTCAAAACCTTTTTCGGCTGCCTGATAGGCTGGCAGGTTAATGGGACAAACATAACCCTGTCCACCGTGCATGGGAGTCACTTTGACCTGTATTGAGTTCGGGGTAATGCTTTCGATGTAATCGATGAATAGCTGTGAGATTTTATGATGATCTTGATGTGGAACTAGGCGGCAAGAGACTTTTGCTATCGCTTTAGACGGTAGAATCGTCTTCGATCCTTCACCCGTGTATCCACCCCAAATACCGCAAACATCAAAAGATGGACGACAACTATTTCGCTCAAGCGTGCTGTATCCTTTTTCCCCAAACAACTCTTTCACTCCTATGGCAGACTTGTAATTCTCTTCATTAAAAGGAATACGGGCAATCATCTCCCGCTCGGAATGAGGAACTTCTTCAACATCGTCGTAGAATCCGGGTATGGTGATACGTCCATCGGCATCGGTAATATGGGCAATCAGTTGACATAACATGTTGATGGGATTGGCTACCGCGCCACCAAAATGTCCGGAGTGTAAATCGCGATTAGGTCCTGTCACTTCAATTTCCCAGTATGCCAGCCCGCGTAATCCGGTAGTCAGTGAAGGTAAATCCGCTCCCAGCATACTTGTATCGGATACTAAGATGATGTCAGCTTTCAGCAATTCCTTATGATCTTCACAAAAAGCCTCCAAGCTGGGAGATCCTATTTCTTCTTCTCCTTCGAAAATGAACTTAATATTATTTTTCAGCAATCCGTTTTTAACCAAATACTCGAAAGCTTTAACCTGAATGAAAGACTGTCCCTTGTCATCATCGGCACCACGTGCCCAAATGTACCCGTCTCGAACTTCCGGTTCGAAAGGTTCACTTTTCCACAGTTCCAATGGTTCCGCCGGCATCACATCATAATGGGCGTAGATAAGAATTGTCTTGGCGTTAGGGTCAATTGTTTTTTTGGCAAATACAACCGGATTCCCTTTTGAGGGCATCACTATTGCTTCATCTGCACCCGCATCAAGTAATAATTGTGCCCAATGTTCGGCACAGGCTAACATGTCATCGTGATGCTCCGGTTTGGCACTGATACTGGGTATTCGGATCAAACTGAATAAATCTTCCAGCATCTTTTTTTCATTCTCAATAATATATTGCTTGATATCGCTCATTTTATTTCACTTAATAAATTCAACTATAAAGCCGCTCCTGTATACTTAAATCCTGGTAGTCTTGCTGATCAGATAATAGTCTAAAATGGTGATTGCCGCCATTGATTCAACAATGGGAACTGCGCGAGGCAATACGCAGGGATCATGTCTTCCACGGGCTTTTAATGTGGTATCTTCTCCTTCAGAATTAACGGTATGTTGTTCCATCAGGATGGTAGCCACTGGTTTGAAGGCAACGCGGAAATAAATATCCTGTCCGTTACTTATTCCCCCTTGAATACCTCCCGAGTGATTGGTGCGCATTTCTATTTTACCACCGTTATTGTAAAACACATCGTTTTGCTCTGATCCTTTCAGTTCAACACCCTTGAAACCTTCACCATACTCGAATCCTTTAACGGCGTTAATGCTGAGCATTGCATTGCCCAAAGCAGCATGGAGTTTGCCGAATACCGGTTGCCCCAGACCGATGGGGCAACCTTTGATGACGCATGATATCACTCCTCCGATGGTATTTCCTTCCGCTTTTATTTTTGAGATTAAAGTTTCCATTTCTCGTGCTTTTTCCGGGTCAGGGCATCGTACTGCGTTTGTTTCGGTAAGATTTAAATCGTAAGCCGTGTAACTCTCTTCCAGTCGAATAGGACCTACTTGCGATGTGAATGCCGAGATAGTAATTCCCAGTTGGCGGAGAGCCAGTTTAGCCAAAGCACCTACCACTACGCGAGCAATTGTCTCACGTGCTGAAGAGCGCCCGCCTCCGCGATGATCGCGGATCCCATATTTCACTTTATAGGTATAATCGGCATGGGAAGGACGATATACTTCTTTCATATTATCATAATCGTTGGAATGTTGATCTCTGTTCCAGACGATGAAACCGATAGGTACTCCTGTTGATTTCCCTTCGAAGATGCCGGAAAGGAACTCCACTTGATCTGCCTCTTTGCGTTGGGTTGTGATGGCGGATTGTCCGGGTCGCCGCCGGTTTAATTCATTTTGAATAAAATCCAGGTCAATCTCAATACCTGCGGGAAATCCGTCTATAACTCCACCTATACCTTTACCGTGTGATTCTCCAAAACTGGTAAAACGAAGAATGTTACCAAATGAATTGAACATATTTGTATCTGTTTTAGGATTTATGTACTTTGAGTGCTTAAAGATAGCAAAAAGATTAAAACTATTGCTTACTTTTGCACGTAAAGAATGTAATGCAATATGACAAGTGCTGAAAGACAACGTATTATCAAACTGGTCAAACAAGAAGTGATTCCGGCTATCGGGTGTACCGAACCTGTAGCGGTGGCTTTGTGTGTGGCTAAGGCTACGGAAATTTTAGGTAAGCGTCCTGAGAATATTAAGGTATATTTGAGTGCAAATATTTTAAAGAATGCAATGGGAGTGGGGATTCCGGGAACAGGAATGATTGGACTTCCTATCGCTATCGCTTTGGGGGCATTAGTCGGAAAATCCGAATATAAGTTAGAGGTCTTGCGTGATATAACGCCGCAAGCAGTGGAAGAAGGTAAACGTTTTATAGATGAAAAACGCATAGGCATTGCCCTGAAAGAAAATATTGATGAGAAGCTGTATATTGAGGTTTGTTGCGAAAGTGGTGATGATAAGGCTATTTCTATTATTGCGGGCGAACACACGACTTTTGTTTGTTTGAAGCATAACAATGAGGTCCTCTTGAATAGAAAATGCCAGGCTACTTGCGATGCAGAATCGAATAAACTTGATTTAACCTTGCGTAAAGTCTACGATTTTGCTGTAACTAGCCCACTTGATGAAATCCGTTTTATTCTTGAATCCGCTCGTTTGAATAAAGCGGCGGCAGAACGTTCCTTTAAAGGAGATTATGGTCATGGATTAGGTAAAATGCTATGTGGAGCTTATGAACATGGAATTCTTGGTAACAGTATCTTCTCTCATATTCTTTCGTACACTTCCGGTGCATGCGATGCCCGTATGGCGGGAGCCATGATACCGGTAATGAGTAATTCCGGTAGTGGTAATCAGGGGATATCAGCTACTTTACCCGTATTGGTTTATGCCGAGGAAAGTGGCAAATCGGAGGATGAACTGATAAGGGCATTAATGATGAGTCATCTGACGGTAATCTATATAAAACAGAGCCTTGGACGCCTTTCTGCCTTATGTGGTTGTGTGGTGGCTGCCACCGGTTCCAGTTGCGGCATTACCTATCTGATGGGTGGAACTTACGAGCAAATTGCTTATGCGGTACAAAATATGATAGCCAATCTTACAGGAATGATCTGTGATGGCGCTAAACCAAGCTGCGCCTTGAAAGTTACTACTGGAGTATCGACAGCAGTTCTTTCTGCAATTATGGCAATGGAAAACCGCTGTGTCACTTCCGTGGAAGGTATTATTGATAAAGATGTTGATCAAAGCATCCGAAATTTAACTCGTATTGGTTCGGAAGGGATGAATGAAACCGATAGGTTAGTTCTTGACATCATGACAGGAAAGAAATAATAACGACTTCCGAATATAGAAAAAGGCTGCATTAGAAAATCTATCCTGATGCAGCCTTTAGACTGTTTATAGATTTAGTGACAACCACATCCGCTGCCGCATCCGCATTCGTCTTCATCATCGTGACTTCCGCATTCACCTCCACAGCCGCAGCCGTCTGAACCGCAATTACATCCCCCGCCGCTCATGGATCTTACTATTTCTTCCAACTCTTCGTTAGTAGCAGCACGACTTTCTACAATTTCGCCTACGAAATTCAAGTCACATCCTGCTAAAGGGTGATTCATGTCCATTACAACTACGTCATCCTTGACTTCGGATACCGTACCATTAATACGTTGACCTTCGGCAGTCATCAGTGGTATTACATTACCTTCAACAATACGCTCGCTGTCAAACTTTCCGTCTATTTCAAAAATAGGTTTTGGTAATTCGATTACATGGTCGTCATCATATTCGCCATAGGCATCGGTACAAGCAATCGTAAAATCAAATTTATCGCCTTTTTGTAAATGTTGCACTTCCTTTTCGAATAATTCTAAAGTCAGCCCCATGCCGGAAATGAACTGAAAGGGATGCTCCGGGGTGGCTTCTTCCTCAAAATCTCTTTCTCCGTTTTCTATAGAGTACAGCTTGTAAGCTACGGTGATGTACTTGTTTTCTAATGTTCCCATTTTTGTCTTTCTAGTTAATAATCAAATGTTATATCTCTTTGGAGAGCCGCAAAGATAGCTAATTCATCCTGTATTAGCCGAATTATCAATTTTAAAACAACAATTAAATATTTAAAATGTTCTCCATCTCCGTGAAGTGATGTTGTTGCTGGCTTGGATAATGGATAAATAATGATTAGAATATAAGAAGCTGTTTTAGTGATAAAAACTGATTTTATAGCTCGGTTTTCTTACGATTATTTATTTTTCTATCTTTTTTTTATTCGATTTGTTTGGAGTTTATAAAAAAGCCCTTACCTTTGCAGCACGATTCAAGGAATCAAAAAAGATATTGATAAAGAGATTTTAGTTATGAACCTACATACATCTATTAACCTGGCAGTCCTGCATATTATTCGCGTCGTGGTGGTGTCATCAAGAGTGTGAGAAAGGTTGTGTATGTATTCGTACGTTATGATATAAGTTAATGAGCCTTTCTCACATTGTGGGAGAGGCTTTTTTATTAAAAGAAGATTTGAAATGAAACATCAGTTACGTAGTTCTTCCAGTACACAGGGGCGCCGTATGGCAGGAGCTCGTGCGCTATGGGTAGCAAACGGTATGAAAAAGGAGCAGTTGGGAAAACCCATCATAGCCATAGTCAATTCATTTACTCAATTTGTTCCCGGACATGTGCATTTACATGAAATAGGGCAGCAAGTAAAAACGAAAATTGAAAAGTTGGGATGTTTTGCAGCTGAATTTAATACAATTGCCATTGATGACGGAATAGCTATGGGGCATGATGGAATGCTTTATTCTCTGCCGTCGCGTGATATAATAGCCGATAGTGTGGAGTATATGGTCAATGCTCATAAAGCTGATGCGATGGTATGCATTAGCAATTGTGATAAGATTACTCCGGGTATGTTGATGGCGGCTATGAGACTTAATATTCCCACCGTTTTTGTATCGGGTGGTCCGATGGAAGCGGGTGAATGGAATGGTCAGCATCTTGATCTGATCGATGCAATGATAAAATCGGCGGATAGTAGTGTGAGTGATGAGGATGTAGCTAATATAGAACAACATGCATGTCCCACTTGCGGCAGCTGCTCCGGAATGTTTACTGCAAACTCAATGAACTGTCTGAATGAAGCTATCGGATTGGCTCTTCCGGGAAATGGTACGATTGTAGCGACTCATGCCAATCGCACCCAATTGTTTAAAGATGCTGCTCAATTGATCGTTGAAAATGCTTATAAATATTATCGCGATGGGGATGACCGGGTACTACCCCGTAACATAGCAACCCGTCAGGCTTTTCTTAATGCCATGACGCTGGATATTGCAATGGGAGGATCGACTAATACCGTACTCCATCTTTTGGCAGTGGCTCATGAAGCTGAGGCTGATTTTAGCATGGGTGATATAGATTTGTTATCCCGTAAAGCGCCTTGTCTTTGTAAAGTTGCTCCTAACACACAAAAATATCATATTCAAGATGTAAACCGCGCAGGTGGTATCATCGCTATTATGAATGAACTGGCAAAAGGTGGCTTGGTCGATACTTCCGTCTATCGTGTGGATGGAATGACTTTAGCTGAAGCAATCGGCAAATACGCTGTTACTGAAGCCGGTGTTTGTGATGAGGCTATTCAAAAATATAAAAGCGCTCCCGGCGGACGCTTCAATCTTGTACTTGGATCTCAAGAAACATATTATAAAGAGTTGGATACCGATCGTGCTGAAGGATGTATACGTGATCTGCAACATGCTTACAGTAAAGATGGTGGATTGGCAGTCTTAAAAGGTAATATTGCTCAGGATGGCTGTGTGGTGAAGACGGCAGGTGTGGATGAAAGCATCTGGAAGTTTACCGGTCCGGCTAAGGTTTTCGATTCTCAGGAAGCGGCTTGTGAAGGCATACTTAGAGGAAAAGTTGTCAGCGGAGATGTTGTGGTGATAACTCATGAAGGTCCTAAGGGGGGACCCGGTATGCAGGAAATGCTCTATCCGACTTCCTATATAAAATCCCGTCATCTTGGAAAAGAGTGCGCTTTGATTACCGATGGACGGTTTAGTGGTGGTACTTCCGGTTTGAGTATCGGTCACATTTCTCCCGAAGCTGCTGCGGGCGGTAATATTGGCAAGATAGTAGATGGTGATATTATTGAAATTGATATACCGAACCGGTCGATAGATGTACGCCTGACCGATGAAGAACTTTCCAGTCGTCCTTTCACCCCGAAAACTCGCGTACGTGAAGTTTCAAAGAGTCTGAAAGCATACGCCAGCATGGTTAGCTCTGCCGATAAAGGAGCTGTCAGACTGATTGATTAGAAGTTTGTAAAGATCTCACTAATAAAGAGAAAAGAATATGACACATAATATAAAGAAAAATATAGCGCCTTCTTTTCAAGATAGACTTGGAGTAAGGCCGGATGGAGAAGAAACTGCTTTGATAACCGGTGCCGAAGCCTTGATGCGCTCGCTTGAACATGAAGGAGTGGAAACAATATTCGGATATCCCGGAGGTGCTATTATGCCATCATACGATGCTTTATTTGATCATCATGGAACATTGAACCACATTTTGGTACGTCATGAACAGGGTGCAGCTCATGCGGCTCAAGGATATGCACGGGTTTCCGGAAGAGTTGGCGTTTGTTTGGTTACGAGTGGACCCGGTGCAACAAATACGGTGACCGGCATTGCTGATGCTATGATTGACAGTACTCCTATCGTAGTTATTGCAGGGCAGGTTGGTAAAGCTTTTTTAGGGACAGATGCTTTTCAGGAAGTCGATTTGCTCGGTATAACACAACCTATAACGAAATGGAGCTACCAGATCAGACGTGCTGAGGATGTGGCATGGGCCGTAGCTCGTGCTTTCTATATAGCCAAAAGTGGACGCCCGGGTCCTGTCGTTCTTGATTTTGCTAAAAATGCACAGGCAGAAAAAACAGAATACGTTCCTGTTGTTGTCGATTATATCCGTAGTTATTTACCGGTTCCCGAAGTTGATCAGGAAGCTGTGGCTCAGGCTGCAGATCTTATAAATAAGGCTGAACGTCCGCTGGTCTTGGTAGGGCAGGGTGTGGAATTGGGTAATGCCCAAGAAGAATTGAAAGCGTTCATCGAGAAAGCGGACATGCCTGCCGGTTGTACTTTGCTGGGACTTTCCGCTCTTCCTACGGAGCATCCTTTGAACAAAGGAATGTTGGGTATGCATGGTAATCTGGGACCAAACGTAAATACCAATAAATGTGACCTTTTAATCTCTGTTGGTATGCGTTTCGATGATCGTGTTACAGGCAAACTTGACACTTATGCCAAACAAGCCAAAATTATTCATTTTGATATTGATCCGGCTGAAGTGAATAAGAATGTAAAAGCGGATATTGCCGTACTTGGTGATTGTAAAGATACACTTGAAGCTGTTACCAAATTGCTAAAGCCTGCTAAGCATAAAGAGTGGATTGATAGTTTTCTCGCTTATGAGAAAGTAGAGGAAGAAAAAGTTATCCGACCGGAACTGAATCCTTTAGGAAAGGAGCTGACAATGGGAGAAGTTGTACGTGCGGTGAGCGATGCAACCAACCATGAAGGTATATTGGTGACGGACGTTGGGCAGAATCAAATGATAGCCGCACGTTATTTTAAATATAGTAAAAACCGCAGTATTGTTACTTCAGGCGGTTTCGGAACAATGGGATTTTGTTTACCTGCTGCTATTGGAGCCGCTTTTGGTCGTCCTGATTGCACGGTATGCGCGTTTATGGGTGACGGTGGATTACAAATGTGCATTCAGGAATTGGGAACAATAATGGAACAACGTGCTCCGGTAAAAATCATTGTACTGAACAATAACTATCTCGGTAATGTGCGTCAATGGCAGGCTATGTTTTTCAATCGTCGCTATTCGTTTACGCCGATGGCTAATCCCGACTATTTGAAAATTGCTGCTGCATACGATATTCCCTCATGTCGGGTTACATCGCGTGACCAACTGAAAAGAGCGGTAAATGATATGATTGAAACAGACGGCCCATTCTTATTGGAGGTTTGTGTGATAGAAGAAGGAAATGTTTTGCCAATGACTCCTCCGGGAGGTTCTGTGAATCAGATGCTCTTGGAATGTTAGTACAATGGGAAAATATGAAGATTGGGAAAATGTATTCCAATCTTTAAATCTTCATTATTCTTAATTTATATATAGATATGGATAAGACATTATATACAATTATTGTTCATTCGGAAAATTTTGCCGGATTACTCAATCAGGTTACAGCTGTTTTCACACGTCGACAAATCAATATAGAAAGTCTGAATGTTTCGGCTTCTTCCATTAAAGGGGTGCATAAATACACCATTACAACGTGGACGGATAAGGACACTATCGAAAAAATAACCACGCAAATCGCTAAAAAAATCGATGTGTTACAGGCGCACTATTTTACAGATGATGAAATTTATCAGCATGAAATAGCATTGTACAAGTTGGCAACTCCAGCTTTGGAGCAAACTCCTGAAGCCTCAAAAGTGATCAGAAAATATAATGCACGCATTGTAGAGGTGAATCCCGTTTTTGCTATAGTCGAAAAAAATGGAATAAGCGAGGATATTACTGCCTTGTATGAAGATCTGCGTGATAAAGGGTGTGTGCTCCAGTTTGTTCGTTCCGGGAGGGTTGCAATAACCACGAGTTGCTTCGAACGTGTAAATGAATATCTCGCTGGTCGCGAAGCCAAATATATTCAAAGCAAGCAACAAGAAGGGTAATGAGTGTAGAGAATAAAATCGGGGTTTATAAATTTATAGCTGAACCCTTTCATGTTGATTTTACCGGACGGCTTACTATGGGTGTGTTGGGTAATCATTTATTGAATTGCGCCGGATTTCATGCTAACGAACGTGGATTTGGTATTGCTACGCTCAATGAAGATAATTATACTTGGGTACTTTCGCGTTTAGCTGTGGAACTGGATGAAATGCCTTATCAGTATGAAGACTTTAGTATTAGCACATGGGTGGAAAACGTTTACCGGTTGTTTACCGATCGTAATTTTGCTATTGTGAATAAAGACGGTAAAAATATCGGATATGCCCGTTCGGTTTGGGCTATGATTAATCTTGCCACTCGGAAGCCTGCTGATTTATTGGCTCTGCATGGTGGAAGTATAACAGACTATATTTGCAAAGATGAACCTTGTCCTATTGAAAAGCCTTCGCGCATTAAGGTGAACACAACCGAGCCGGTTGGTAAAGTAAAAGCCAAATATAGTGATATAGATATTAATGGACATTTTAATAGTATTCGTTATATAGAGCATATACTCGATCTTTTTCCACTTTCATTTTATAAAGAAAAACGCATTCGTCGTTTTGAAATGGCTTATGTAGCCGAAAGTTACTATGGTGATGAGTTGGTGTTTTATAGAGATGAGACTGGTGGAGAGACTTATGAAATAGAAGTTAGAAAGAATGACAGCGAAGTGGTTTGTCGTTCGAAAGTAATTTTTGAAAGTATTTTACCACGGAGTACGCAGCGTTTTACAGAGTAATAGATGTAATTTCTATAAAGGGTTTAATGATAAAATCATGAAGAAGATAAGACTCTTTGAGACTCAGTGTATTCTGTGGTGAGAAATAATATTAGTAACAACAGGCTGCTATAGGCAGCCAATTAAAACAAAGTAAAAAAAATGGCACAGATGAATTTTGGCGGTGTTGTCGAAAATGTGGTAACCCGCGAAGAATTTCCTTTGGAAAAAGCTCGTGAAGTATTGAAAGATGAAGTTATTGCAGTAATTGGTTACGGTGTTCAAGGACCAGGGCAGTCACTGAATTTACGTGATAATGGTTTTAATGTGATTGTTGGTCAGCGTCCGGGCAAAACTTATGATAAAGCGGTAGCTGACGGTTGGGTACCGGGTGAAACGTTGTTTGGTATAGAAGAGGCTTGTGAAAAAGGTACAATCATTCAGGTATTACTTTCTGATGCTGCTCAGATTGAATGTTGGCCGACAATAAAGAAGCATTTAACTCCAGGTAAGGCATTGTATTTTTCTCACGGTTTTGCTATTACCTATAAGGAACGTACAGGTATTGTTCCTCCTGCCGATGTAGATGTTATTTTGATTGCCCCCAAAGGTTCGGGAACTTCATTGCGTACAATGTTCCTTGAAGGCCGTGGTTTGAATTCATCATTTGCTATCTTCCAAGATGCTACCGGGAAGGCATGGGATCGTGTTATTGCTTTAGGCATTGGTGTTGGTTCCGGTTATTTGTTTGAAACAACATTTAAAAAAGAAGTTTACTCAGACTTAACCGGTGAACGTGGTACTTTGATGGGAGCTATTCAAGGTTTACTTTTGGCACAATACGAAACTTTGCGTGAAAATGGCCATACTCCTTCTGAGGCTTTCAATGAAACCGTTGAGGAATTGACCCAATCATTGATGCCGTTGTTTGCTAAGAATGGTATGGATTGGATGTATGCTAACTGCTCTACGACAGCTCAACGTGGTGCACTCGATTGGATGGGCCCGTTCCACGATGCTGCCAAACCGGTATTCGAAAAATTATATAGTGAAGTTAAACAGGGTCATGAAGCTCAACGTTCCATTGACTCGAACTCTCAGCCCGATTATCGTGAGAAACTTAATGCCGAATTGAAGGAATTGCGTGAAAGCGAAATGTGGCAAGCTGGTGCGGTTGTTCGTAAACTTCGTCCTGAGAATAGCTAATAATTTTCTTTGTTAGCTTTTTGCAAAAACTGGATTAGGATATAAATTAGGGGTATTTACACAATACCCCTAATTTTTTATCATATTCATCTCTTTTTATTTAATTACCACATATCCCCTTCTTAAGTGTCTCCGTTTTAGCTATCCCCTTCAACATAATGTGATAATTCACACTCTCTCCCCAGAGTTTTTTTGCCTGTTTTAATTGCACTGCTTGCACTAATGGTGCTAATTTATTGATATATAGTATGATACACGGGTGTAATTGAACGAAACAGCAGGGTGCAATTAAATTTAATTGCACCGATTGATTTTTAAGGATAGTGTGTTGATATACAATGTTATATGTGCTTATTTGTAGGGTGTAAGTAAGAATTTTCCGTTCAATTTATCCCTGAGGAGCAATCGTTTTTTCATTCAATTCTTCCCATTTTAGGTGTAAATCGCAAGCATTTTTTAGTTTTGCCTAGTGATAAGTAAAGAAGTTGCAATAATTCCAAGTATCTTCAACCTTAATCTATAAATAATTTCTCCTTTTTCTTATTTATTCTGCTTACCTTTACAGATAGTTATAAACTAATACAAAATGGAGACTTTTGATTTCTCGGAAGTACCTTATGGTTTTGGTGTATGCGCAGCCAATACTTGTCCCAAGGCTTCCGTTTGCTTGCGTCATATCGCTTTAGAATATGCTCCCGTAAAATATCCTTTTCTGTCCACCCTGACTCCCAATAAGCTGGCTTCCATGAAAGGTAATTGTGAATATTTCCGCTCGGTTGAAAAAATACACTATGCCAAGGGCTTTATACATACGCTGGATGCCTTGACTGTCGGTGTTGCCGGTACATTTCGTTGGCGGCTTATTTCGCATTTCGGACGTAAGAACTACTACCTTGCCCGTAAAGGTGATTTATTGATTAAACCCGCTGATCAGCAATTCGTCATCCGACTAGCTAAAGAATCGGGTCTCCAACTCGATAATTATTTTGACGATTATGTAGACGGCTATGACTGGGGAGATTAGCTTTAAGCCCTTGCCCTTGCGCAACCAGCTTCTTTCACTTTAGCTACCCCTTACACTTTCTTGTCCGTAGTACTGACTTCATACAGAAATGGTTTACACCTATTTAACAAAAAAAGGTGTAAGATGAAAAAGAAAAAAGTAAGCAAATGTATTGATTATGGCTCCTCGTTCAAGTTTGAGGTTCTGAGCAGTTATTATGCAAATGGAGAGTCATTATCTGTTACCAGTGATCGTTATTGTATATCCAAGACGAGCCTTTATCGTTGGAAGAATCGTTTTGAGAATAGCCCCGAATCGTTATCTTTGTCTGAAGAATTACTCACTAAACTGACATCGATGCGTAAGAGACGTACTGAAGAAGACTTGAAGGCTTTGGAGAGCTCAGCTTCTCTGAAGGCTGAAATTACCCGTCTTCGTAAAGCTTTGGAGTATTCAGAGCTTCGTAATGAAGCGCTCTCCGAGTTATTGAAGATAGGTTGTGAAGAGTATGGCATCGACTTGCTAAAAAAAGCTGGCGCCAAGCAGTAGACAGCCTTCGGCTCAGGCATCCGGGTCATTCGATCCGTTGGCTGAGCGGACTGTTTGGCAAGACTCGCGAAGGCTATTATTCGGTAAGCAGTCAGAAGATCGGGGAACGTTCCCTGCTGGAATTCCAAATCGTTGAAGTGGTTGTCCAGTTACGCTCGGAAGCCCCCGGAATTGGTGCTTACAAACTGTTTCTGATATTGCGTGATATTTTTGGTTCGAAGATGCCGGGGCGTGACAGGTTTTACAGACTGATGCACCGCAAACATCTGATGCTTGCTCCTCTGCGGCGCAGGCATACGACTAATTCCAACCACAATTATCGGAAGTATAAGAATCTGATAAAGGGTTTCACGCCCACGGCTCCCGCTCAGTTGTGGGTGGCGGATATCACCTATATAGACACGGATGGAGGCGTCTGTTACCTGCATCTGCTTACCGACGCCTTTACGCATGAAGTCATCGGCTGGAAGCTTTCTGACAGCCTTTCGGCCTCTCACACTCTTTCTGTACTTGAACATGCAATAGACAGTGCCCAGGAACAGGGACTGTGCCTCCACTCACTCATACACCATTCAGACCGTGGTTCGCAGTACTGCTGTAACCTTTATGTGGACAGGCTCAGGCAAATAGGTGCCTGTATCAGCATGACAGAGGACGGAAATCCGACGGACAATGCCATAGCCGAGAGAATGAACGGCATCATCAAGCAGGAATGGCTCTATAAAATGAAACGTCCCAAAGACATGCAACAGACACAGCGACTTATGGAGAGTATCATTGATTTCTACAACAACAGACGTCCGCACATGAGTAACGGGATGAAAACACCCGTACAGATGAGAAGACTGCATGTTGCGCTCTTTGGAGGACTTGCTCCTCCAGCGGTGACGGAAGACCACCAAGATGTTTTTTATTGTATATAGTAGGTAATTTAATCGTATTATTTAACGTTGAAACCATGAAAGTTCCCGTATACAACTTTTTGTCAAACATTATTCCTGTGTACAGCAAATCAGGAACTTTTTGGAAGACTTGTGAAGCAAACCAGGAAGAGCATATATACAATGTAAAGCAAAGCAGGAAGGCTTTCTCTTTTCTGTATAGTGAAGCAGGAAGTATAAATCATAAAGTGTCAACCATTTCCAGGCATAGTCATACAACTTCGTTCCCATTAGGAGTTACGTTCGTTCCCAGCCTTGGGAACGAACGTAACGATATAGAGAAATTATCATTTCCTATGCAGGAAACTACACTTCCCAAACCTTGGATACGACTATCTGTTGTGGGGCAGGACAACATTCGAACTGCTTTTTAATTAACTAAAGATAAGGTTCTTAGCCGGAAAAGATAAATTCGAATTCTATTCCGTTTCCCGAAAGCCAAAGTCGTACAGTGATAGATTTTTGTCTGAAGATTGATTGCTTTAAGAATAATTGGCTATATTTGCTCAGTTTATTGAGTGATTTTACTTAGTATACTGAGCAAAATTACTCAATATAATTAGTAAAATTAAGAGTTATGTATAAAAGAGCGGTTTATCAAACTATTGTAGATCGAATGAAAGAACCCCGGCATTTCATTCAAGTGATCATGGGGCCTCGCCAGATAGGTAAGTCAACAGTAGTGAAGCAAGTACTCAAGGAGATTGACCAACCTTCCCAACTGTATTCAGCCGATACAATACCTGCTACTCAAAACTCATGGGTTAGCAGTTGCTGGCAGTCTGCCAGACTTCAGATGAGAGTTCAACAATTGGCTGAATACATTATTGTAATAGATGAAATACAGAAAATAGATAACTGGAGTGAAGTCGTAAAAAAAGAATGGGACTATGACAGCATGAATGACATTAATATTAAAGTCATTCTGTTAGGTTCCTCACGTGTAATGTTGGAAAAAGGGCTATCGGAATCTATGATGGGGCGGTTTGAGGAGATTCGGATGACTCATTGGTCCTTTCCGGAGATGAGGGATGCGTTTGACTTAACTTTGGAGCAGTATATGTATTTCGGAGGTTATCCGGGAGCAGCCTCGTTTATTAAAAATGAACAACGTTGGAGAGATTATATCAGCGCATCTATTATTGATGCTACTATTAATAAGGATATTCTGATGGATTCACCGGTAGGTAAACCGGCATTATTGCGTCAGACATTTGAACTTGCTGCTGCATACTCTGGTAAAATCCTTTCTCTAACTAAAATGCTTGGTTCTTTACAAGATGCGGGGAATACCGTAACACTTTCGGGTTATCTGAATTTGTTGAAGGATAGTGGATTAATTGCAGGTCTGCAGAAATTCTCCATAGACATGTCCAGACGTAAAGCTAGTATACCGAAACTGCAAGTTTTCAACAATGCTCTGACTAGCGTATATAATAATTTGCTTTTCAAGCAAGCGGTCATGAATAGGCAACAGTGGGGACACCTTTTTGAATCGGCTATTGGTGCCCACATTATCAGTAACTCATTTGTATATAGGTATGAGGTGTTTTATTGGAGGGATGGCAATAATGAAGTGGATTTCGTTTTGCGCAAGAATAATAGAATCGTAGCATTGGAAGTGAAGAGTAATGATGAAAAATATATGGCGGGACTTCACGCTTTTAGTGAAAGATTTAATCCTGAATACGCTCTTATTATTGGGGATAACGGCATAAAAGCAGACGATTTCTTATCTATGGATCTCTCTAAAATATTCTGATTTAATAGAAATATTTCTTATTGACCAATTTTGACAATATATTCCTGTAATTTGCAATAGAAAGCATGCCGTCCCATTGTTTTTGCATCGCCGAGGATGACGAGTTTCATTCGGGCACGGGTTATGGCAACGTTCATTCGCCTGAGGTCATTCAGAAACCCAATTTGTCCTTCATCGTTGGCGCGGACAAGACTGATGAATATCACATCGCGTTCCTGTCCTTGAAAACCGTCTACTGTATTGACTGTGAGTAGACTGCGGAAAAGACGGAAGAAAGAATCGGATTTAATTTTACTTCGCAAGTATTGGACTTGGGCCTTATAGGGAGAAATCAGCCCAAAATCAATTCGTTCTTCGAGTATTCGCTTTTCACCAATACGCCCAATGTATGCTTTTAGCTCCTCCAGTAAGAGATCGGCTTCTTCCCGGTTGATACGTCCGAAGGATTCGCCTACGAATTCTTCCTTAAATTTCATGTCCGAAGTATCTATCCAACTCATTGGTGTGTCCCAGTCGAGAATGCCACGATGACTAACCTCAGGTGCTGCCTGAAGTTCATTATTATAGAACCATTGCGATGGAAACTGCATAATGGCTTCGTTCATTCTGTATTGGAGCTTCAATAATGACACGACTGAAGGTTTTGACTTCACGACTTTTTCCATTAATGTTTGTTCTAGTCCCTGGCGGGCAGCTTCGTGACATTTGACGGTTGCCGGTAGCTGACAATGATCGCCAGCCAGAATTACGCGGTTGGCTTTGCGAATGGCAATCCAACAGGCAGCCTCCAATGCTTGAGCCGCTTCGTCGATAAAGAGCGTGTTGAAGTGTTTGCCATTGAGTAAGTGGTGATTGCTACTAACTAATGTAGAGGCTATTATGTGAGCACAGTCAAATAGATCTGCATTGATTTGTATCTCCAGTTGGGTAGCCCGCTCACGTAAATTGTTCAATTTGTTGCGTACCCCATCCCGCTCTTCGTATTTGGCATTTCGGGTACGTCCCTGCATTGCACGGATTTCTTTACGTATCCCCCAAAGTTCGGTATAAGAGGGGTGGTTTTCAAATCGGCGTTCATATGTAAAGGACAACATCTTGTCGTTCACTCTTGTCGGGTTACCGATACGTAGAACGTTAACTCCTCTGTCTACCAGTTTTTCGCAAATCCAGTCTACAGCCGTATTACTTTGTGCACAGACCATAACTTGAGGTTCGCGGTGGAGCGTTTCATAAATAGCTTCGACAAGAGTTGTTGTTTTTCCTGTTCCCGGAGGACCGTGGACAATCGCAACATCTTTGGCACACAATACTTTGTTGACCGCATTCTCTTGTGTTGTGTTCAGCCATGGAAAACGTACAGGATAAAGCTCTCTGAATTCAGGTTTTGATGTACTTAATAATACGTCACGCAATTCTGCCAGTCTGTTTCCTTTTGCTTGTTGTACGTCAGCCAATGCTTCAAACATTGCCCGATAGGATGTTTCATCAAAGTAGAGTTGCACACCGATCTTTTCACTTGTTTGAATGTCTGTTATGCTCCCGAAATCCGGCATCACAATCACCATCCTTTTTTCATCGGCATAGCTGACTGTGGCGACAAAATTATAATAAGTGATTTGTCCGTTAGCAGCCTGTCTAAAGAAGCAAACCGGTCGTCCGAATTCAAAATTATGCTCTAGGTCAAAATCTTCGTTTCGGGTAATTTCAAGAGTGAGTTGGTTGAGTGAATTATAGAAACTCCGCCCTGTTGTGATGGGATACCAGCAGATTCCCCGTTTGACTTTTCGGGCGATTCCCATAATTTCGGATTGGCGCTTGAATTCTTCTTTTTCATATTCATATTCCATACGTAGTAAAGAAATTTGCTGCTGAATATGGTTTGTCGGGTTATTCAATTCTGTTTCGATCATACCTGCAAAGGTAGCGAATCTTCCATTTTGAGAGAAGAAAACCGGTAATATATTAAACTAATAAGCTTTTTGCTTGTTTATAATATACTTTTGTTATCTTTTCAATCGTAAATATTTCAATATAAAAGTGGTATGATATACGATCTTTCAATGCTTAATGCATTTTATACAATTTACAAGGGGAAAATAGAACACGTTCGAGCAGTATTACAGCGTCCGTTGACCTTGGCGGAAAAAATATTGTATGTACATCTGTATGGCGGAAACGAAGTAAAAGCATATAAACGCGGTGAAGATTACGTTAATTTTCGGCCGGATAGAGTAGCCATGCAGGATGCTACAGCTCAAATGGCGTTGCTGCAATTTATGAATTCGGGGAGAGATCACGTTGCAGTTCCTTCGACTGTACATTGTGATCATCTAATACAAGCTCATAAGGGAGCTGATGATGATATTGCCGTTGCTAATCAGGCAAATGAAGAGGTTTATGGTTTTTTGCGTGATGCTTCTTCACGCTATGGAATCGGTTTTTGGCAACCCGGAGCAGGCATTATTCATCAAGTCGTATTGGAGAATTATGCTTTTCCGGGTGGAATGATGGTTGGTACCGATTCACATACACCGAATGCCGGAGGTTTGGGCATGATTGCTATCGGGGTCGGTGGCGCAGATGCTGTCGATGTAATGACCGGTATGGAATGGGAGCTGAAAATGCCTAAAATCATTGGAGTACGTTTGAGTGGTAGCCTGAGTAATTGGGCGGCACCGAAAGATGTGATTTTGAAGTTGGCGGGTATACTGACCGTAAAAGGAGCTACAAACTCTATTATAGAATATTTTGGTTCCGGAACAACTTCCTTGTCGGCAACCGGAAAAGCTACTATCTGTAATATGGGGGCTGAAGTCGGTGCTACAGCTTCATTGTTTCCGTTTGATGACAAAATGGTCGCTTACCTTAAAGCTACTGAAAGGGAAGAGGTCGCATTGCTTGCAGAATCTGTTGCTGCTGATCTTTGTGCAGATGATGCTGTGCTTGCTTATCCTGAAAAATATTACGACAGGATTATTGATATAGACTTGTCTACTCTTGAACCTTATATAAATGGGCCTTTTACTCCCGATGCAGCTACCCCAATATCGGAATTTGCAACTAAAGTGAAAGCAAACGGTTATCCGCAAAAAATGGAAGTGGGCTTAATTGGTTCGTGTACCAACTCTTCTTATCAGGATTTGAGTCGTGTTGCCTCCTTGGCGAAGCAGGTTGACGAAAAAGAATTGAAGGTGGCTTCTCCTTTAATTATTAATCCCGGCTCCGAACGTATCAGGGCTACTGCCGAAAGAGATGGTATGATTAAAACGTTTAAAAATATAGGTGCTGTAATCATGGCAAATGCATGTGGTCCGTGCATTGGACAATGGAAACGTCATACCGATGATCCTACCCGTAGAAATTCAATCGTAACATCATTTAATCGTAATTTTGCGAAACGCGCCGATGGTAATCCCAATACCCACGCCTTTGTGGCTTCTCCCGAACTAACTATGGCTTTGACCATTGCCGGTGATCTTTGCTTTAATCCGCTTACCGATACGTTGGTAAATAAAAGGGGTGAGCAGGTAAAGTTGGATGTACCGGTTGGCGAAGAACTTCCTTCAAAAGATTTCGTTCATGGAAAACAAGGTTATGTTGCGCCCAAAGGGGGAGAGCTTGAAATCTCTATCAACCCTGCATCTCAAAGGCTCCAATTACTAAATTCTTTCCCTGCCTGGGATGGGAATGATCTGATGGACATGTCTCTTCTTATCAAAACCCAAGGTAAATGTACTACTGATCATATTTCGATGGCAGGCTCATGGCTTCGTTTCCGTGGTCATCTGGAGAATATTTCGGATAATATGTTGATGGGAGCGATTAATGCTTTTAACGGAGAATCCAATAAGGTTTGGAATCGATTGACCGGTAAGTATGACACTGTATCGGGTACTGCAAAGCAGTATAAAATGGAAGGATTGGCTTCAATAGTGGTAGCTGAGGAGAATTATGGCGAAGGCTCCAGTCGTGAGCATGCTGCTATGGAACCGCGTTTTTTAAACGTGCGTGTTATTCTGGCAAAAAGCTTTGCACGTATTCACGAAACGAATTTGAAGAAACAGGGTATGCTTGCGCTGACTTTTGTCGATAAAAACGATTATGACAAGATACGGGAACATGATTTGATTTCGGTTGTGGGGCTGAAGGAGTTCGCTCCGGGACGTAATATGGAAGTAATTCTTCATCACGAGGATGGAACAAAAGATTGTTTTGATGTACAACATACTTATAATGAACAGCAGATTAGTTGGTTTCGTGCCGGCTCTGCGTTAAATGCAAGATAAAAAGAAAATGAGCAGAATTACAATGCAAACCGATGGTACACTATTGGTGCCTGATGTGCCTACCGTACCTTTTATTACCGGAGATGGAGTGGGAGCTGAAGTAACTCCTTCCATGCAGGCTATTGTTGATGCGGCAGTCCGTAAGGCTTATGGAAGCCTAAGGCACATCGAATGGAAAGAAGTTTTAGCTGGTGAACGTGCTTTCAGGAAAGTGGGGTCATGGTTGCCTGACGAAACAATGGATGCTTTTAAAGAATATTTAGTGGGTATTAAAGGTCCGCTGGCTACTCCTGTGGGAGGGGGAATACGTTCTTTGAATGTTGCGTTACGACAAACACTCGATTTATATGTTTGTTTACGTCCTGTCCGCTGGTACAAAGGGATTCATTCTCCCGTACGTGAACCGGAAAAAGTTAATATGTGCGTGTTTCGTGAGAATACGGAAGATATATATGCCGGTATTGAGTGGGAAGCCGGCACACCCGAGGCGGAAAAATTCTATCATTTCCTTAAGAATGAAATGAATGTGACTAAGGTACGTTTTCCCGAGACTTCTTCCTTTGGAGTGAAACCTGTTTCCAAGGAAGGCACCGAACGTCTTGTACGTGCAGCATGCCAATATGCCCTTGATCATAATCTACCTTCCGTGACTTTGGTCCATAAGGGTAATATTATGAAATTTACCGAAGGTGGATTTAAGAAATGGGGATATGAACTGGCACAACGTGAGTTTGCGGATGAACTGGCAACGGGTCAGTTGGTCATTAAAGATTGTATTGCTGATGCTTTTCTACAGAATACATTACTTACGCCGGAGAGATATTCTGTTATAGCAACACTTAATTTAAATGGTGATTACGTTTCCGATCAGTTGGCTGCCATGGTAGGAGGGATTGGTATTGCTCCGGGAGCGAATATTAATTATCACTCGGGACATGCTATTTTTGAAGCTACACATGGCACTGCTCCCGATATTGCAGGGAATGATATTGTGAATCCTTGTTCCATTATCCTTTCTGCGGTAATGATGCTTGAATATTTGGAATGGAAAGAAGCTGCTGCACTGATAGAGAATGCTTTGGAGAAGAGTTTCCTTGAATCACGTGCTACTGCCGATCTTGCCCGCTTTATGCCCGGAGGTGTCTCTCTATCCACTTCTGCTTTTACGAAAGAAATCGTAAAAAGAATTGAATAATAAGTTAATGATTAAAACGTAACGAATATGAAAAAGGAATATTTGGTTTATAAGTTGTCGGAATCGATGAAAGAGGCTGTCAGAATTGATACAGAGCTATTTCCAAAATTCGACGTGAAGCGTGGCTTGAGGAATGAGGATGGAACCGGTGTATTGGTAGGACTTACCCGCATTGGTAATGTAGTGGGATATGAACGGATCCCCGGTGGAGGCTTGAAGCCCATTCCCGGAAAACTATTCTACCGTGGATACGACGTAGAAGATATTGTACACGCCATGATTAAAGAGAAACGGTTCGGATTTGAAGAAGTTGCTTACCTCTTATTATCCGGTAGTCTACCTGATAAGGAAGAATTAGCATCATTCAGTGAACTGATTTATGATAACATGCCTTTGGAACAGAAGACCAAAATGAATATTATTGAGCTTGAAGGCAACAACATTATGAATATTCTGGCTCGTAGTGTGCTCGAGATGTATCGTTTTGATTCTGATGCCGATAATACATCCCGCGATAATCTTATGCGCCAGAGCATTGAGTTGATTTCAAAGTTTCCCACTATCATAGCTTATGCTTATAACATGCTTCGTCATGCTACATTTGGACGTTCATTGCATATCCGTCATCCACAAGAGAAACTTTCTATAGCTCAAAACTTCCTTCACATGTTGAAGCGCGATTATACCGAACTTGATGCTAGAACTCTCGATTTATTGCTTGTATTGCAGGCTGAACATGGTGGTGGTAACAATTCTACTTTTACGGTTCGGGTGACGTCGTCTACGGGTACGGATACATACTCTTCCATAGCGGCAGGTATCGGCTCACTGAAAGGTCCGTTACATGGAGGTGCCAACATTCAGGTTGCAGATATGTTTCACCATTTGAAAGAAAATATACAAGACTGGACAAGTGTTGATGAGATAGATGCTTATTTCACCCGCATGTTGAACAAGGAAGTTTATAATAAAACGGGATTGATTTACGGTATTGGTCATGCGGTTTACACCATATCCGATCCTCGTGCTGTATTGCTAAAAGAGCTTGCTCGCGATCTGGCTAAGGAAAAGGGAAGGCAGAAAGAGTTCGCATTCCTTGAATTGTTGGAGGAGCGTGCCATTGAGACTTTTGGTCGGATCAAAAATAATGGGAAAACCGTTTCGAGTAATGTGGACTTCTATTCCGGTTTTGTTTATGAAATGATCGGTTTGCCTCAGGAAATATATACTCCGCTATTTGCAATGGCTCGTATTGTAGGCTGGTGTGCCCATCGTAATGAAGAACTAAACTTTGAAGGTAAACGTATTATTCGTCCTGCCTATAAAAACGTATTGGAAGAGGTTCCGTATATACCATTGAAAAAGAGATAACTCGCTTTTGCTTATACAAAGATAAAGCTGTCTTCTTCAATTAAGGGGACAGCTTTATTTTTTTATATTAATTCTTGTTGGCCTTATATAAGAAAAGACCACTCTTTACGGGTAGTCTTTTCTATATCTATTCTCTGAGGATTGTATGAAGAATCTCTATCAGATTTCTGCTATACAATTTGTTGCTTAAATGGATAATTCACGAAGAAGATTTACTAATTCCAGTTTGATCGGTTTGTTGTTTTTAATTGCTTTGGTGAAAGGTACATAAACTACTTCATCGTTTTCAATCCCAATCATAACGTTGCGTTGCCCCTCCATGATTGCATCTATAGCTGCAGCTCCGAGGCGGCTGGCAAGAATACGATCATGTGCTGTTGGGCTTCCACCACGTTGAACATGCCCCAAAATAGTAACACGTACATCATATTCCGGATATTCATTTTTTACACGTTCGGCATAGTGCATGGCACCTCCGGTCAGTTCACTCTCTGCTACTATAACAATACTACTGTTTTTCGATTTGCGGAATCCATTTTTGATGAATTCTTCCAATTGATCTACTTCGGTATTAAGTTCCGGGATGATAGCAGCTTCGGCACCGGAAGCAATAGCTCCGTTTAAAGCTAGAAATCCGGCATCACGTCCCATCACCTCTACAAAAAATAAACGTTCATGCGAAGTTGCTGTATCGCGAATCTTGTCTACAGCTTCAAGAATGGTATTCAATGCTGTATCATACCCAATGGTAGTGTCCGTTCCATATAAATCGTTGTCTATGGTTCCCGGCAAACCAATGCAAGGTACGTCAAATTCTTCGGCAAAAATACGGGCGCCTGTTAGCGAACCGTCTCCTCCAATAATAACCAAGGCATCAATGCCTTCTTTCTTCATGTTATCGTACGCTATCTGACGTCCTTCGGGTGTCATAAATTCCATGCAACGAGCAGTCTTTAGAATCGTACCTCCCAATTGGATGATGTTGCTTACATTCTGGCTTTTGAATTCACTGATTTCGCCTGTAACCAATCCTTTGTAACCCCGATATATCCCTTTTACTTTAAGTCCGTTGTAGATAGCTGCACGTGTTACCGCGCGGATAGCGGCATTCATTCCCGGTGCATCTCCTCCAGATGTTAAAATACCTATACATTTAATATTTGCCATAACAACCTATTGTTTTATCCTTAATAATTGTCGCAAAGATAACAAAATTGTAAGGTGAAGTTTAATAATTAACGTTAATTCGGCGTTTCAAAGGTGTGATTTTATCGAATCTGATATTTTTTCCATCAGCCATTTGGGAGTGGATGTTGCACCACAGATTCCGATGGACGAAACTCCTTTAATCAGGTTATAATCAATATCTTCTTCGCTGTAAATTAAATGTGAGTTGGAATTTATGTTTTTACACTCACCATAGAGCATCTTGCCATTGGAGCTTTTCTTGCCGCTAACAAAGAATATCAAATCGTGCGAGGCTGCAAACTGCCGGATATTGGGAAACCGGTTGACCACCTGCCTGCATATTGTGTCGTGGTACTCAAATGTAACATCTGGTGAAATGTGCTCTTTGATATAACTGACAATATGCTGAAATTCATCCAATGATTTAGTGGTCTGGGAGTATAGACGAATGCTTTTATTGAAATCAAGTTGTTTTGCCTCTTCCAGACTTTCAATCACGATTGCGTCTCCTGTAGTCTGGCCTACCAATCCCAAAACTTCAGCATGACCGTTTTTTCCGTAGATCACAATCTGCTTCGGATCATAATTCTCACGCGTATATTCTTGCTTTATTTTTTTCTGAATACGAAGAACTACCGGACAAGTTGCATCAATGATCTCAATATTATTCTTACGTGCGATTTCGTATGTTTCAGGTGGTTCACCATGAGCACGCAGAAGTACTCTGGCATTATGCAAGCGATTTAAATCATCATGATTAATCGTGATAAGCCCTAATTCTCTTAACCGTTCCACTTCACAACTGTTGTGGACTATGTCGCCGAGGCAGTACAGTTTACCTCCTTTTTTTAATTCTTCTTCCGCCTTTCGTATCGCGGTGACTACGCCAAAGCAAAAGCCTGAGCCCTTATCTATCTCTACTTTTACCATAATTCCAACTAATAGTTTAATTTTATATTCCGGCTATTTGCTCGAATTGAGCTTTCAGCCACTCTTTTTGTTCTGAAAGGGTCATATGGCTATTATCCAGTAATATTGCGTCATCTGCTTTACGTAGGGGACTAATTTCACGATTTTGGTCAATATAGTCGCGTTGCTTTACATTCTCCAGTATCTCGTCATAACTGGCTTCCTGTCCTTTTGCTTTCAGTTCGTCATAACGACGCTGGGCCCGGATCTCGGGAGAAGCAGTTACAAATATTTTTAGTTCCGCATCAGGAAAAACAGTGGTACCTATATCACGGCCGTCCATTACAATGCCTTTCGCTTTTCCCATTTCTTGTTGTTGGGCAACCATCGCTTTGCGTACGAATCCCAATGTAGAAATGGGGCTTACATGAGAAGAAACATCCATACTCCGGATTTTGTTCTCAACATTGACTCCATTTAGATAAGTGTCGGGACGTCCTGTCTCGGGGTTAAGTTGAAATGAGATGTGAATGCTATCCATCTCTTTTTGTAACTTTTCGGTATCAATGCCTTCATTGTTGAATATTCCGTTTTCCAAGCTATATAAAGTTACAGCACGATACATGGCGCCGCTGTCAATATAGATGTATCCTATTTCACGAGACAGATCTTTTGCCATGGTACTTTTTCCACAGGAAGAAAAACCATCTACTGCAATAACTATTTTCTTCATAACTATTGTTGTTTATTGTTCAAAGATACTGCATTTTTTTGCATGCTAAAGAACATTATCGTTGAAATGATAGGATAATACTGCTTTGTTAATTTGCATTAATCCGTATTCTGTCTAATTTTTAATCTAAGTTTCTTATTTGCAACTATCTTTCCTTTTTCTATATTGTCTTTCGGTTTTTATCCTTATATTTGTCCGCAATGAGATGGACATGAGTGTGTTTTGCTCATATTGTTAAAAGATTGACCATGATGTTTACAGCTCACGAACTTTTAGAGAAAGTTAATACATATATTACAGAACTACAGTTTACACGTACTCCTAAGGATTTATATGAACCGGTTAAATATGTGTTATCGTTGGGTGGGAAAAGAATCCGTCCCGTATTGATGTTGATGGCTTATAATTTATATGAAGATGATGTAAACTCCATATTGCCGGTTGCATCGGGAATAGAAATATATCATAATTATACGCTTTTGCATGATGATTTGATGGATCGCGCCGATCTCAGGAGAGGGAAGGAAACCGTTCATAAAGTTTGGAATGAGAATGCTGCCATTCTTTCGGGTGACGCGATGTTAGTGCTGGCTTATCAGTATGTTGCTCAATGTAATCCCGGATACTTGAAAGAAGTCTTGGATTTGTTCACTCGGACTGCTCTTGAAATATGTGAAGGGCAACAATTTGATATGGATTTTGAGCAGAGAGAAGATGTGACTGAGGATGAATATCTGGAAATGATTCGTTTGAAGACGTCTGTCTTGCTTGCAACGAGTTTAAAAATCGGAGCGTTGTTGGGAGGAGCATCTCCTGAGGATGCATCCAATCTTTATGATTTTGGTATGCAAATGGGAGTTGCTTTTCAATTAAAAGATGATTTATTGGATGTCTATGGCGACACTTCGATATTCGGAAAAAATATCGGTGGTGATATTTTATGCAATAAGAAAACGTTTTTGCTGATTAAAGCACTGGAGCATGCCAATAAAGTCCAAAGAAAGGAACTGGATCAGTGGCTGATGTCCGACAATTTTGTTCCTATTGAGAAGATAGTAGCTGTAACCGATCTCTATAACCGCATTGGAGTGAAAAAGCTGTGTGAAGATAAAATAGCGGACTATAGCATAAGAGCGTTAAATAGCCTTAAAGTAGTGAATGTGGAAGCTGAAAAGAAAAGAGAGTTACAAAGATTGATAGAGAAATTGATGTCGCGTGAAACATAGTTAAGCATTATGCCATATAGGAGATTGCCAAATACCGATCAAGCAAGAATAAGGGCTCTGAAAGCTGTAATTGCAAAAGCAGATACTCAGGGCGTATATGATATGGCCGTTTCCTTGAAGGCGCTCACTGATGCACGCAATTTTTTGGTTCGTTTTGAAGCTGCTCATTTATACTATGTGGAATGCTTTCAGAATCAGTCTGTTGCCGGAAGGAAGCATCAGGCTAATGTTAAGATGGCTCGTTTATATCTTTCTCATTTCCTTCAAGTTCTGAATTTGGCAATTCTTCGTTCGGAGATACGTTTGGCTCATAAATTATATTACGGATTATCTGCTGACAGCAGTAGCTTGCCTGATTTGACTTCAGAAGCATCAATTTTGGAATGGGGAAAGAAAGTCATTGACGGGGAAAATAAAAGAATAACCCAGGGGGGAATTCCCATTTACAATCCGACGGTAGCCAAAGTGAAAGTTCATTACGATATCTTTGCAGAAAGCTATGAAAGGCAAAAAAATCTGCAAGTATTAACGTCGCGTAGTCTTGAACAAGTATCGTCAATGCGTCCCGGAGTGGATGGATTAATTCTGGATATTTGGAATCAGGTGGAAGCAAGATATGTCGATGTGGCTCCAAATGAAAAACGATTGAATTTATGCCGTGATTATGGACTGGTATATTATTACCGTACCAGTGAAAAAGAAATAGAGTAGGTTGAATAATGAGATTGATAGATACACACTCACATCTATTTTTAGAAGAGTTTACAGATGATTTGCCCCAAGTGATAGATCGTGCCAAAGCGGCTGGGATTGAGCGGATATATATGCCTAATATTGATAGCACCACGCTTGAATCCTTATTATTGGTATGCGAAAACTATAAAGGATATTGTTTCCCCATGATCGGATTGCACCCGACATCTGTCAATGATGGTTATATGACTGAGCTGCAAAAAGTCCGTGAGGAATTGGCTTTTCCAGATAAATATGTAGCTGTGGGAGAAATCGGCATGGATCTTTACTGGGATAAAGCTTATTTTAAAGAACAACAATGTGTTTTCGACCAACAAGTTAATTTGGCATTAGAACATAACCTACCTATTGTCATTCATTGTCGCGATGCATTTAATGAGGTTTACAATTTATTACTTCCTTATAAAAATACTTCTTTAAAAGGTGTTTTTCATAGTTTCACCGGAACAATCGATGAGGCTGTACGCTTTTTGGAATTCACAAACTTTCTTTTTGGGATCAATGGGGTGGTTACTTTTAAGAAATCGACTTTGCCTCAGGTCTTGCAAGAGGTTCTTCCTTTACAACGCCTCGTGCTGGAAACCGATTCACCTTATCTTGCTCCGGTACCCAATCGTGGGAAAAGGAATGAGAGTGCATTTATCGTTAGCACAATGATGAAAATCGCTGAAGTTTATCAGGTAGAGCCTGAAAAGGTGGGAGAAATTACTTCTGATAATGCATTAAAGCTATTTGGTAATATTTAGATGAAACGATAGTATTAGATAAATCGTCGTTTATCTTTTCAGATTCTATAGAACAGAATTTTCTAGTTGGCTTGAGATTATATAAGACTTTTGGTATTATAGGCTGAAAGTCACAAATACAGTAAAAAGTATTTGAAACTGATAAAACAACAAAGCGCCTTCGTTACATTATACTGTGCCGAAGGCGCTTTTATAAAATTGAGACTATCGAATTGCCTCTTATTGCTTTTCTTTTAGCTCTTTCAGTTTTACCTCATTAATCAATTTCCGTATTTTTTGGAAAAACATGGTTTCATTTACGATAACTGGCTAACTCTTCTGCTTTGAATTTACGAATGAAGTTGAAATGTTTTTCTATTTCAGCTTCAGCATAATTTAAATAGACTACTGCTGATTTTGTAAATAGGTCAGGAGCATTTGTTGCATCTTGAATTAATAAATGAGACATGATACAGTCTGCCGCCATTTCCATGAGACGACGTGCTTCAAAATCGAGTAATTCCTGATTTTGCGCTTCTTTTACAGCCTGAGTACAGGCTTCATATTTGTTCGTCATTTCTTTCAAGCGATCCATAAGCGGTTGCATTTCTTCGCTGCATGGAATAGCTTCGTATTCATGAAGTGTAGTTGTATACGATCCGTTTGTGACATATCGGATAGCAGCTACTGTCTGCAATTGGGTAGTGCCTTCATAAATGCTTGTGATACGCGCGTCGCGGTAGATACGTTGGCAGGCATATTCCAACATGAAACCGGATCCACCATGTATCTGAATGCAATCATAAGCATTCTGATTGGCATATTCAGAGTTCATACCTTTAGCCAGCGGAGTGAAAGAATCTGCAAGCTTTGCATATGTCTTTTGTTCCTGACGTTCTTCCGGAGTCAATTTACGTTCACGTGAAATATCATCAAGAGCTTTATAGATGTCTACGTAGCGTGAAGTCTGATAGAGTAAAGCACGACCTGCGTCAAGTTTAGCTTTCATGATAGCGAGCATATCATATACAGCAGGGAATTCTATAATGGCTTTACCAAACTGTCTACGGTCCTTGGCGTATGTCAATCCTTCATTGTAGGCAGCTTGAGATAGGCCAACCGATTGAGCTGCGATACCCAGGCGGGCGCCGTTCATTAATGCCATCACATACTTGATCAAGCCCAGCTTACGGTCTCCGCAAAGCTCAGTTTTAGCATTCTTGTAAACCAATTCACAAGTGGGAGAGCCATGAATACCTAATTTGTTTTCAATACGACGCACATCAACTCCACCTTCCCGTTTGTCATAAATGAACATGGACAGACCACGTCCGTCTTTTGTTCCTTCTTCAGAACGAGCCAATACCAAGTGTAGGTCAGCATCACCGTTTGTGATGAAACGTTTTACGCCATTCAATCTCCAGCAATTCTCTTTTTCGTCAAAAGTAGCTTTCAACATAACACTCTGTAAGTCGGAGCCGGCATCCGGTTCTGTCAAGTCCATAGACATTGTTTCTCCGGCACAGATACGTGGGATGAAGCGGCTATGTTGCTCTTCGTTACCGAATTCATAAAGAGTCTCGATACAATCTTGTAACGACCAGATATTGCCAAAACCGGCATCGGCTGCAGCAACAATTTCAGCACACATCGTGTAAGGAGTGATTGGAAAGTTCAAACCACCGAAACGACGTGGCATGGTCATACCGTTTAATCCGGCTTTCACCATGGCATCCAGATTCTGTTTTGTGCCACTGGCATATTCCACTCTACCGTTAGCACAGTGAGGACCTTCCTCATCGACTCCTTCGGCATTCGTAGCAATTACTTCACCGGTGATTTCGCCGGTGATTTCGAGGACTTTATCATAAGAGTCCATAGCATCCGCATAATCTTGCGGAGCATAATCAAACTCATCTTTATCTTCGTATCCGCGTTCTTTCAATTCGCAGATACGCTCCATCATGGGGTTATTCAAGTGGAACTTAAGTTCCGGTATTTCTGTATAAAAATTTGCCATAATTTATTTACTATTCTGTTTATAGTACTTAATCATCTTAGGAATTACCTCTTCTACTGTACCATTAATTACATAATCTGCAATAGTGTTGATCGGTGCATTTTCATCATTATTGATGGAAATGATAATTCCGCTTTCCTGCATACCGGCAATGTGCTGAATTTGACCGGAAATACCACACGCTATGTACAATTTAGGACGAACTGTGACCCCGGTCTGACCAATTTGGCGATCATGATCACAGAAACCCGCATCAACGGCTGCACGACTGGCACCTACTTCGGCATGAAGCTCTTTGGCCAATTCGAATAACATGTCAAATCCTTCTTTGCTTCCCATACCGTAACCACCGGCTACTACAATAGGGGCACCTTTCAGATTGTGCTTAGCTTTTTCTACATGGCGTTCTATGACTTTTACCACATAATCCGTAGTCGGAACATATTTGGCTACATCGTGTTTGATTACCTCACCGGAGTAGAGCGGATCAAGTATTTCTTTTTTCATAACACCTTCCCGTACAGTCGCCATTTGTGGACGATGATCGGGATTGATGATCGTAGCAACGATATTTCCTCCAAATGCCGGACGGATTTGATACAGAAGATCTTCGTATACTTTACCTTCTTTCTTATCTTCGTGTTCGCCGATTTCAAGGGCAGTACAGTCTGCCGTTAAACCGCTGGTGAGCGCAGAGGATACTCGTGGACCAAGATCGCGTCCTATGACAGTAGCTCCCATCAGGCAAATTTGAGGTTTCTCTTCTTTGAATAAGTTAATCAATACGGAAGAGTGGGGAAGAGATGTGTAAGGAAATAGCCCCGGCGCATCAAAAATATGCAGGTGATCTACTCCGTATGGTAAAATTTGTTTTTCGACTCCTTCGAGGTTTGTTCCTACTGCTATTGCTTCAAGTTGGCAACCTAATTGGTTAGCTAACTTGCGTCCTTTAGTAAGCAGTTCGAGACTGACATCGGCAACATTTACGCCTTCAATCTCGCAATATACAAATATATTATTCATAATATTATCCGATAGTATGGTTAGCTAACAATTCAACAATTAAATCTTCAACATCTTTGTCACTTCCACTGAGTGTCCGGCTCTCTTTAGCCTGAAAAGATATGTTCTGTATGGTTTTTACTTTAGTAGGTGATCCACTGAGACCGCATTGTGCAATATCTCCGTTTACGTCGGCTACACTCCATTCTTTTATATTCAAATAGGAATATTTTTCATATAGATTGGCATATGGAAGAGGTTCATTTTCTTTAAGGATGGCTGCCTTTTCCTGAGCGCCTAAAGCACGTTTGTATTTTTGTACCAGTTTGGCATTGCGGGGACGGCATGAGGCTGCACTACTATTAACGGTTATTACAATAGGTAAAGGTCCTTCTAATGTCTCTACCCCTCCATCAATGTGTCGTTTCACAGTGATTCGTCCGGTGGTTTTCTCTACATGGAGGATTTCTTCTGCATAGGTGATTTGCGTCAATCCTAACTTTTCGGCAACTTGTGGCCCTACTTGTGCTGTGTCTCCATCAATGGCTTGCCTTCCTCCAAGAATGACGTCATATTCACCAATTTTCCGGATAGCTGTAGCTAATGCGTAGCTTGTGGCAAGTGTATCTGCTCCTGCGAATGCACGGTCGGTCAGCAGATATCCGTTATCGGCACCCCGGAAAAGCCCTTCGCGAATAACTTCGGCAGCCCGGCCCGGTCCCATGGTTAAAATAGTAACAGTAGATCCCGGATAAGTGTCTTTCAATCTGAGGGCTTGCTCGAGAGCATTTAGGTCTTCAGGATTGAAAATGGCGGGCAGTGCCGCGCGGTTAATAGTTCCGTCGGCTTTCATGGCATCTTTTCCCACGTTACGTGTGTCGGGGACTTGTTTTGCCAATACAACAATTTTCAAACTCATGCTATTAATTATTAGTATTAGTGTTTATTTGAGCCAGTAACAGGAAAAATAGAAGTGATAATATTCCTTATACTGAAAACTTTAAGTTGATAATCAGGCTGCAAATTTACGCAAAGAGTTGAGTTTGGCAAGAAAAGGCGGGATAAAAAGCATCCTTTAAGACTCTTTGAACTAGAGCATATTCCGTTTATCGAGAAAAACGGGACGTTAGTTGATTCTATTTTATTCGGATTGAATATTGAAATATATTTGTAATATAAACGTAAATCGTGTGTTATGGAGACAAATTTAGATCGGATTATTGCCATCTTAAAGGATTTCATCCCTATAAGTTTGGATGAAATGTCTGGAATCCAGTTGATGAACAGATTGGATACGAAATATATTCTTCCGGTTGATACCTTGGCTATTGTATTACGCTTAGCGTCTTTGGAATATCGTGTTCAGGATGTAAATAATGAGCGTAATATTCCTTATCACACGATTTACATGGATACGGATGATCAAGAAATGTTTCGGACCCACCAAAACGGACGTGTTGTTCGTGAGAAAATACGAATGCGCACTTATGTTTCTTCTAATCTGACATTTCTTGAAGTGAAAAACAAGAATAACAAAGGGCGTACTGACAAAAAGAGAATTCAAATACCGGGGTTCAATAAGTTACCCGTGGAAGAAGCTGATCGCTTTTTATCCCTATATGCATGGTACAGATGGGAGCAACTTACACCTCAGCTTGAAAATAAATTCGATAGGATTACTTTAGTAAACCATGCTCTCAGTGAACGGCTCACTATTGATACCGGTATTTCTTTCCGAAATTTAAATAATGGCAATAGCGTCTCTTTGCCTTATGCTGCTGTCGTTGAGCTAAAACGTGATGGTCGTTGCTATTCGCCTATTCATGAAACTTTGCATGCTTTACATATAAGGCCTGTCAGCTTTAGCAAATATTGCATGGGATGTGTTCTTACGGACGAAGAGCTCAAAGGAAATCGCTTTAAACCTAAAGTGAGAAAATTATATCGGATAAGGAAAATGAATGAAGTAGTCTAAATAATATGAATGACTTAAATGATATCGGCCTTATGGAAACTCCATTGATGAATGCCACGGGATTTGTGGAATTGTTGTTACGTTTTCTATTCAACACGGTGATCGTGCTTGTAATAATTCATTTTTTCTATTATCCGAAGAGCAGGAGACGGGATTACTATTTCACTTTTACATTGATTAGTATCAGCATTTTCCTGATGATTTTTTTATTGGGAAGTGTAAAATTGAAAATAGGTTTTGCTTTAGGATTATTTGCTATTTTTGGTATAATTCGTTATCGTACAGAATCAATGCCTGTGCGCGAGATGACCTATCTTTTTGTGATTATTGCACTTTCGGTTATTAATGCCTTATCGGTGGAAGTCAGTTACATGGAACTCTTAGGAACGAATCTTTTGTTTGTAATTAGTATATGGCTATGCGAAAGTAATCGCTGGTTGAAGCATATTTCCTGTAAGATAGTTCAGTATGATCGCATTGAACTGGTTGTCCCGCAGCGAAAATCAGAGCTGATTGCCGACTTGAAAGAGCGGACTGGACTGGACATTATTAAGGTTGAAGTAGGGCATATTGATTTTTTGCGTGATGCAGCGTTACTAAAAATATATTATGAGCCGGAAGGCAATGATATAAATACGGTTGATTCTTTAATGAGGATGCCAAGAGAAGATGAATGATTCAAATTATAACGATGAAGATCAAGAGTAAGTATGGATTATTATTAGTTATTCTCTTGTGTGTATCGGGAACCATATCCGCACAAAAAGATGACTTAGGTATATGGACGAGTGTTGAAGCCAGAAAAAAGTTATTTCCCGGTTTTGATGCATCTGTAGAAGGAGAACTACGTACAAGAGATGGCTTAAAAAATCTGGATCGATGGTCGATTGGTTCAGGAGTAGCTTATCGCTTTTCGTCTTATCTAAAAACTGATGCCGGGTATACTTTTATTCGTAGCTATCAGGAAGAAGAGACAACAAGCAAAGGGAACTATATACCGGCTTATTGGTCGCCTAGGCACCGCATGTATTTATCGTTGATAGGGAATATAAAATGGAAACACTTTGAGTTTTCATTGCGCGAGAGATACCAGTATACCTATCGGTCATCGTTGTCTGTTCCCAAATACGATGGTGATGATGGTTCTCGTAAAGATGACGAGCTTATTGGCAGTAAAATGACGAATATACTTCGTTCTCGTTTACAAGTGGAGTGGAACTTGAAAAAGTCTCGTTTTTCCCCATATGCTTCTTTAGAACTATATCATTCTGTTTCTGATGAATGGGGATTGGATAAAACCCGATGGACATTGGGTACTAACTATAAAATCAGCAAAAAGCATATTCTTGATCTGTTCTATCGTTATCAGGATCATGCTGATGATGATGAACAAAATGGACATGTGCTGGGAACCGGGTATACTTTTAAATTTTAAACTTGTTATCTTATTCTGATTTGGGTTTATGCTCATAGAAAATGTAGGGTAACTATAATATTATAATCATGAGAAACTGTGTATTTCATTTAATAATGTGTTTATGCTCATTCTACTTGTGTGTAGCATGCAGTAGTAATCCGTTTGAAGAAGAAAATACGGATACAAGTGGTGGAGCAGGAGGCTCTACCGGAGATTCATCCGGTGGCACTACCGGCAGTTTATTGGATTTTAACATCAGTTGGGATGATGTGTCTGACGGAGAATATACGGAAAAGGCAGAAACTGTGGTAACGGATAAATCAAACGACGAATATGATGATTTTGTAGAAAACTCGACATTCTCATCTGTTGTAAATATCATTTATTCCAATGGTTCTGCATCTGTAAGTGGTGTGGTTGATGGAGTGATTGTGACAGCGGATAAGGCTCATGTTACGGTGAAATCGTCTATAGCAGGAGTGGAATACATAATTAGTGGTACGGCTTCTGATGGATCATTTAAAATATATAGTGATAAAAAGTTCAAGTTAACTTTAGCCGGAGTTACATTAACCAACGGTACTGGAGCAGCAATCAATATCCAGTCCGGCAAACGTGCATTTATTGAAGTGAAGCAAGGAACTGAAAATGTCTTGACAGACGCTACGTCATATACTGCTGTGGAAGGTGAAGATGAGAAAGCTTGCCTTTTTAGCGAAGGGCAGCTTATTTTCGGAGGAACAGGACAGTTAACAATTAATGGAATGTATAAGCATGGCATTTGTAGTGATGAATATGTACGCATCCGGAGTGGGAGTAATATCGCTGTTGCTTCGGCCGTAAAGGATGGTATTCATTCTAATGATAAAATTATTATTGGCGGCGGTACATTAAATGTAACAGCTTCTAGCGACGGAATTGAATGTGAAGAAGGATATATTGATATTCGTGGAGGCTCAGTGACTATTGCTGCAACGGATGATGCCCTGTCAGCTTCGTATGAAGGCACGGATGCAACGATTACTCCTTATATAAAGATGAGTGATGGATTATTAAAGATTTCCACTATAGCGGAGAAGGGGATGGGCTTGAAGGCTACCGGGAATATTACGATTTCCGGTGGAATTGTCAAAGCAGAGGTTAAAGGAGTTGCTTCCAAATGCATGAAGTCTGATGGCAATGTTACTCTTTCGGGAGGTAAACAGATTTTGTTGACATCAGGGAGTGTTTTATATGAAAATAGTGACTTAAGTTCTTCGGCTGGAATAAATTGTGATGGTAATTTGGTTCTGAATGGCACGGTTTTATCGGTAAAAAGCACAGGAAATGCAGGAAAAGGACTAAGCTGTGACGGTGCATTGATTGTTGATAATAGCACGGTGAAAATAATGACTACTGGCAAACAATATGTTTATGGTAGTCTGGATTCTTCTGCTAAGGGAATAAAAGCGGAAGGTAACCTGACTATAAATTCCGGAACAGTTCAGGTAATAACAACCGGTGGAGAAGGGAGTGAGGGTATAGAAAGTAAAGGTGTGCTTACTGTTAACGGCGGTAATGTCAGTGTATATGCTTATGATGATTGTATCAATGCATCTAAAAGTATAGTGATTAACGACGGTAGCATATATTGCTATAGCATGAGTAATGATGGCATTGATTCCAATGGACCACTAACCGTCACGGGTGGTACGATTGTTTCTTCGGGAACAACATCCCCTGAAGAAGGATTCGATTGTGACCAGAATACATTTAAAATAACAGGAGGACTTTTGCTCGGAATTGGTGGTGGAAGTAGCACTCCTACTTCGAGTGTAACAACGCAACGTACTCTTTTGTATGGTGGCTCCGGAACAGCTGGGAATCTTTTCAATATTCTAACATCGGATGGAACGCATGTAATGTCATACACCATTCCGCGTGCTTACTCTCAAATGACAATTTTATTTAGTAGTCCTAAATTGTCTTCCGGTATAAATTATACCATTTATACCGGTGGCTCGGTTACAGGGGGAAGTACTTTTAATGGTTTGGTTATAGGAGGTACCTACACCAGTGGTTCGAAAGTTTCAACTTTTACGCCAAGTAGTACGGTTACCACCGTAGGCAATGTATCTTCCGGTGGAGGTGGCGGAGGTTGGCGATAAGTGATGTTTAGACGATGCAATAGCGCTGCTTATCTATTTTATTTTATCATTCGCCAGGACTATCTTACTTTTACTCATTAAAAGATAATGTAGCGAAAAATGAATTTATTGAAGTTCTATAATAAGCATGGCTCACCGGAGCTTTTAGTTTACATAGCCGTTTGGACAATTGTAATCCTTGTTCCGGTAGCTACGGCTTTTTTTGAACTCTTGTCTGGCAACGTTAATGTCATACACTGGCAACGGATTTTTAGATTTTGGATTGATATATTACCTTTCTTTATCCTTTTCTTACTCAACAACAAGATATTGTTGCCTCTTCTTTTTTTTCGTCAGAAAATAACTCTTTATGCTGTTTCTGCTATATTCATATCTGTTTTTGTGTTTTCTCTTACAGACATCTTTTGGCGTAACAGAGATGCCGAACGATTTAATAAGTTTGAACAGGATCGGATGGAGCATATTCTAGGGCGAAAATATGATGGTAAAAACTTCACTAAACCGGGCGAACATTTGTTGCCGGGTGAGACAGGTGAATGGCGTGAAGAGTCCCATCATCGTTTCCCTCATCCGCCTCGCGAGGATATGCCTTTTTTTCTGCCTGTACTTAAGGGCCCTTTTTTCGGGCGTATGCTGATTGCCTTGTTAATGTTTTGTTTTAGTCTTGCAGTCAAACTCTTTTTCAAATCTTTACGCGATAAGGAAGCAATGAAAGAACTTGAACACAACAATCTACAGACTGAGTTGGAATATTTGAAGTATCAGATCAATCCCCATTTTTTTATGAATACGCTAAATAATATACATGCATTGGTTGATATCAATACGGAAAAAGCTAAGCAAACCCTCGTAGAATTGTCCAGATTAATGCGTTATGTCCTCTATGAGTCTAACAAGCGTACAATCTCTTTATCCAAAGAGGGGGAATTTCTTCGGCATTATGTTGAACTTATGCGAATCCGGTATACTGATAATGTAAAGATAACGCTTTCTATTCCTGATATAATTGATAATGTGCAAGTTCCTCCCTTGTTGTTTATTACATTTGTAGAGAATGCTTTCAAACATGGAATTAGTTATAGGCATCCTTCGTTTGTGCTAATTGAATTGCAGATTGAAAATGATGAAATATTATTCCATTGTGAAAATAGTAACTTTAGTAATTCAAAGGATCAATATCATGGCATTGGATTGGACAATGTCCGTAAACGATTGTTGTTATTGTATGGTGATCGACATAAATTCTTCATTGATGAGAATGAAGCTTCCTTTAATGTACGACTGATTGTACCTATAAATATTTGAAATATGATAAATTGCATAGCTATAGATGATGAACCCTTGGCATTGGCTCAATTGGACGGCTATATCTCCCGCGTACCTTTCTTGAATCTTATTGCATCATGTAAGGATGCATTTGGAGCAATGAAACAACTTACTACACAGAAAATTGATTTACTCTTTGTCGATATAAATATGCCGGATTTAAACGGATTGGATTTTGTCCGTTCGTTAGTAGATAAACCATTGATTATATTTACGACAGCATATGCCGAATATGCTGTCGAAGGGTTTAAGGTTGATGCTGTAGACTATTTGCTTAAACCATTTGGTTTTCAGGATTTCTTAAAGGCTATTGATAAGGCTAGGAGGGTTTTCGAATCTACTTTTCCCGATGAGGAGGCTATATTTGTAAAGTGCGATTCGAAAGTGACACTTGTCAAGCTGAGTAATATTAAATATGTAGAAGGGATGAGCGAATATGTCCGTATCTTTATGGAAGGTGAGGAGAAGCCTCTGATACCTTTAATCACAATGAAACGATTGGAAGAGATTTTACCGGCTTCTCAATTTATGCGTGTTCACCGCTCTTATATTGTCAACCTTCGTAAGATAACGGAAGTCTCCCGGCTCCGTATTATATTTGGAAATACATATATCCCGGTCGGAGATAATTACAAAGATAAATTTATGGAATATATTAATAGTCGTATGATGAAATAGAAGAAGATAATGCTTTGAACGAAATCTTGTTAATCGAAATAGTGAATATAGAAATAACCCTTGCTAAAGAGTATCTTGTGCAAGGGTTATTCTATTTATTTATCTGAATAGGAATTATTTAATTCCCAGCTTCTTAGCGATATCTTTTGGTATGGCGTTTTTGTTAACAAGAATATTCATTGTTTTGTATGCAACAAAGGCTTTTGAAGCATACCATACACCGTTGTATTTACCGGATTTACCCCATGAGTTCTTTACCATGAAGTATTCTTTCCCGTTTTGGTCCTTTGCCAATCCATAGATTACCATGCCATGATCATCTGTTGTTTCCCAGTTATCAAAACCTTCCTGACGTAATTCCTGAGTAATACTTATTTCCGGTAAAGGTCTGGAAGTCAACTCCTTTCGTTTCTCTTCTGCAGGCATTCCCGTCCAATGTGCCATATCAGAACCGGTTAGCTCCGCACCACGGTTTGCATCCGGAACAACAGCAACACCGTCACGAGTGAATCCTTGCTCGCTTACATCGCTTCCCCAGGCAATAGTGTATCCTTGTTTTACGGCATTATCCATTACTGCCATAAGTTCATCGAGTGGTAAGTTCCATGACAAAGCATTACGCCAATTATCTTGTATTTCAAGAGAAAATTGTTTGTAGAATGGGTGATGAGTATAAGATGTTAATGATACGTAATCATCCAAATTTAATCCAAGAGACTCAGCAAATGAGTTCGGAGTGTATTCTTTTCCGTTATAGGTGAATTTTTCCGGATATTTTCCAAGATAAGTGTTATAAATAGAAACCAGTCCGTTTTTCCATACCGGAGTCAATTTTTTCAGTTTTCCTTTTGCTATGGCATCTACATAAGCGCCTGCCGTAGCATCCAATTCATTATGTACCGGTAATGTGTCTCCATATAAGATTCCGGGCATTACCGTTTGAGGAACAAGACCATAATTTTTCATGCAGTATACCACATCATAAAAACTACCACCGGGAGAGAATGAACTGTCTCCGTGATAACGCACATAGTTAACCGCCCGATCTATCATTGTATGGTGAACGACAAACATTTCGGAGAGATCGTATTCTCCTTTGCCCATACGTAACAATTCAGATTCAAAAAAGCCCAGACCTGAAAAGCTCCAGCAGGTGCTTGAGCGGTTTTGATTCTTAATTGATGTAATCGGATTTTCTTTAATTGTTGTGAAGACAAAACTTTCTCCTTTCTCTTTTTTAGGAGCATCTTGCGCTACTATGTGCAGGCTCAAAAATGCCAGAGCAGCAATAAATACTGACTTTTTCATCGTGATAAGTGGATTTATATAAATTATAGTGGTTGCAAATATAAATATAATATCGAAAAGAAAGGTTATATTTGTGGATAAAATCATATTGATATGGAGAAAAGGGTTTGCGTGGATTCACAAACCGGGCTGGTACTTGAAGGTGGTGGTATGCGCGGAGTATTTACTTGTGGGGTGTTGGATTATTTTATGGATAGGGACATACGCTTTCCTTATGTCATTGGTGTTAGTGCAGGTGCTTGCAATGGACTTTCTTATATCTCCGGTCAGCGCGGGCGTGCCAAATTCAGTAATATAGATATGCTTGCAAAGTATAAATATATCGGCTTAAGACATCTTTTGAAGAAGCGTAATATAATGGATTTCGACTTACTCTTTCATGAATTTCCCGAGCATATTTTGCCCTATGATTATGATGCTTATTTCAAGAGTCCTGAACGCTTTGTTATGACTACCACCAACTGTGAAACCGGAAATGCCGTTTATTTTGAGGAAAAGCAGGATAAGAATCGTTTAATTGATATAGTGCGTGCATCCAGTAGTCTCCCTTTTGTTTGTCCGATAGCTTATGTTGACGGAGTGCCCATGTTGGACGGAGGTATTGTAGATAGTATTCCTTTATTGCGTGCCCGTACCGACGGATTCGTACATAATGTGGTGGTTCTTACCCGTAATCGGGGTTACCGCAAGGAAAATAAAGAGCTATCCGTTCCAGCTTTTCTCTATCGGAAATATCCCCGTATGCGAGAAGCTTTGAAACTGCGTAGCCGTATATATAATGAACAACTCGAATTGGTTGAACAGATGGAGGATAAGGGTATAATTACTGTTATTCGTCCGAAAAAACCGGTTATTGTTGATCGTATAGAACGAAATATTGATAAGCTGACTGATTTGTACGAAGAGGGTTATGCTTGTGCGGCGGCCTTGAGTTTCGAGTAGTATAGGACTTTACTATGTGCTCTATTGATTTTTTAAATGACAAGTGGAGATCTGTTATATAAACAAACCTCCACTTGAAAAATTTATAAAATCAAAGAATTATTTATTCTGCGGAACCCCAGCTCTCTTGAGACAAACGCTTGTAGCTATTATAACGCCATTTTGCATTAGTTTCAGCAGCTTTGAACAATTCAGCAGCTTCTTCCGGGTATTGTTTCATTACTGATGAGTAACGAACTTCACCCTTCAAGAAATCTTGGAACGCATCCCAATTCGGTTCTTTGCTATCAAGGATGAACGGATTCTTTCCTTCTCCTTCCAAAGCCGGATTGTAACGCCATAGATGCCAATAACCACATTTTACAGCTTCTTCCTGTTCGGCCTGACTCTTACCCATGCCTGCCTTTAAACCATGATTGATACAGGGAGAATAAGCAATGATTAAAGATGGACCTGGATATGCTTCAGCTTCGCGGATAGCTTTTAATGTTTGAGCTTGGTCCGCACCCATTGCAATCTGAGCAACGTATACATAACCGTAAGTTGTTGCCATTAAGCCAAGATCTTTCTTACGTACGCGCTTACCTGCTGCTGCAAATTTAGCAATTGCACCTACAGGGGTTGCTTTAGAAGACTGGCCACCGGTATTTGAATAAACTTCGGTATCAAGAACAAGGATATTAACGTCCTTACCAGATGCAATTACATGATCGAGTCCACCGAAACCTATATCGTATGAAGCACCGTCACCGCCGATAATCCATTGGCTACGCTTTACCAGATATTGCTTCAAACCGGCAATCTGCTTGCAGTAATCACACTTATCCTGAGCAACTTCCAGCATTGGTATAATCTTATCTGCCAATTCTTTAGTCTTGTCAGAATCCAGCATATTTTCAATCCATTCCTTGAATACAGCTTTGTAATCTTCCGGTACATTCTCATCAGCGATGGCTTCATTCATTAGCTTTGCTATACGAGCACGCATCTTTTCATTAGCAAGCTCCATACCTAAACCAAACTCACAGAAGTCTTCAAATAAAGAGTTTGCCCATGCAGGACCTTGTCCTCTTTCGTTGGTAGTGTAAGGGGTTGATGGTACTGAACCGGAGTAAATAGAAGAACATCCTGTCGCATTAGCTACCATCTCTCTATCACCAAACAATTGGGTAATCAATTTAACATAAGGTGTTTCACCACAACCGGAACATGCTCCGGAGAATTCGAATAAAGGAGTTGCAAATTGAGAGTTCTTTACGTTGGCTTTCGTATCAACCAAATGTTGTTTAGTCTTTACATTATCCACGCAATATGTCCAGTTTTCAACTTGGCCAAGCTGACTTTCAAGATGTTTCATCGTCAAAGCTTTTCCACCTTTCTTCGGATTGCCCGGACATACGTCTGCACAGTTGCTACAACCAAGGCAGTCGAGTACATCAACCTGAATACGGAATGTCATGCCATCGAATACTTTACCTACAGCTTTCAACATATCGAATTTAGCTTCTTTCTGTTCAGCTTCGTTGAGTACAAACGGGCGGATAGATGCGTGGGGACAAACGTATGCACATTTATTACACTGGATGCAATTTTCAGGATTCCATTCAGGTACAAATGCTGCTACACCACGTTTTTCGTATTGGGCAGTTCCTTGGTGCCATGTACCGTCTTCAATACCTTTGAATGCAGAAACCGGAAGTAAATCACCGTCCTGGGCATTGATGGGACGAACAACTTCGTTGATGAATACAGGGTCGTTATTTTCAGCTTTCGGATCATCCGGTAAGTTAACCCAAGCAGGATCAACGGTTAATTGTTGATATTCGCCACCACGATCAACTGCAGCGTAGTTCTTATTCACAACATCTTCACCTTTCTTACCGTATGACTTCACAATGAATTTCTTCATTTGTTCAACAGCCAAATCCACCGGAATTACTCCGGCAATGCGGAAGAATGCAGATTGCAAGATTGTATTGGTGCGGTTACCCAAGCCGATTTCTTGAGCAATCTGTGTTGCGTTGATGTAGTAAATCGTGATATTGTTTTTTGCAAAGTATTTCTTTACGCGATTCGGCAGATTCTTAGCCAGCTCTCCGCCTTGCCAGATTGTGTTCAAGAGGAATGTACCGTTTTTGCGTAAACCACGGGTTACATCATAAAGGTGCAGATAGGCCTGAACATGACAAGCTATAAAATTCGGAGTATTCACCAAATAAGTGGAACGAATCGGATGATTGCCGAAGCGTAAGTGGGAACAAGTGAAACCACCGGATTTTTTAGAATCGTACGCAAAGTATGCTTGGCAATATTTATCAGTATTATCGCCGATTATTTTTACCGAGTTTTTATTTGCACCGACTGTACCGTCTGCTCCCAGTCCGTAGAATTTAGCCTCGAACATACCGTCGCCACCCATTGAAACTTCTTCTTCCTGTGGAAGTGAGGTGAATGTTATATCATCTACAATACCAATGGTAAATTGGTTCTTAGGCATTGGCAATGCAAGGTTTTTATATACTGCTAAAATCTGGGCAGGAGTAGTATCTTTGGAACCTAGACCGTAACGACCACCAACAATAACGGGCGCATCTTCAGCACCATAGTAGCAGTCTTTTACATCAAGATACAAAGGATCACCAGTAGCTCCGGGTTCTTTCGTACGGTCTAACACCGCAATACGTTTTGCACTCTTAGGCATGGCTGCCAAGAAGTGTTTTGCAGAGAATGGGCGATACAAATGAACTGAAAGTAATCCCACTTTTTCGCCTTGTGCGGCTAAGTGATCAATTGTTTCACGAATGGCTTCTGTTACAGAACCCATAGCAATAATGACACGTTCTGCTTGCGGATCACCATAATAATCAAATAATCCGTATTTACGTCCTGTAATCTTGTAGATCTCATTCATGTATTCTTCTACAACTTCAGGTACAGTTTCGTAGAATTTGTTGCCTGATTCACGATGTTGGAAGAAATGATCCGGATTTTCAGCCATACCGCGGGCAACAGGTTGGGATGGATTTAATGCACGGCTACGGAATTCAGCCAAAGCTTCCTGGTCGATAAGCGGAGCGAGGTCTTCGTTTTCCAGTAATTCAACCTTTTGGATTTCATGAGAGGTACGGAACCCATCGAAGAAGTTGACAAAAGGTACACGAGTCTTTATTGTAGATAAGTGTGCTACACCGGCTAAGTCCATAACTTCCTGTACAGATCCTTCTGCCAACATGGCAAAACCTGTTTGGCGGGCAGCCATTACATCTTGATGGTCACCGAAAATACATAATGCATGTGAAGCAATTGTACGAGCTGAAACATGGAATACGCATGGCAAGAATTCACCAGCTATCTTATACATGTTCGGGATCATCAATAATAAACCTTGGGATGCAGTATAAGTGGTGGTTAGTGCTCCGGCTTGCAACGAACCGTGGAGTGCGCCGGCGGCACCTGCTTCTGATTGCATTTCTTCTACTAATACTGTTTCGCCGAAGATGTTTTTACGACCTTTAGCCGCCCATTCATCTACATATTCAGCCATTGTAGAAGAGGGAGTGATGGGGTAGATTGCAGCTACTTCGGAAAACATATATGAGATATGTGCTGCAGCTTGGTTACCATCACAAGTGATAAATTTCTTCTGTTTAGTCATAACCAAATGAATTATTAAGTAAAAAATATATTAATATAAAAAACCAAACAACCAAATAGGTATCTGATTTCCACGTCCTATTTCTATTCTATCAATAGCATAGGTGATGCCCAGGTTGTTTTTTATTTTGGTGCCTTCACAACAAATTCTGAAAGGCATTACTTCATCAACCATAAAAGATATACCCTTTTCTCCTTTATTCACTTTATGGTCTTTCCACATCATGTTCACAAAGAATGTATCGAGTAAGTCTTGCTCTTCTATCTTCACCGGATAAATGGAATACATCAGGTTCGTGTTATGCATCATTATTTTAGATGGTTTTTTGGGAAAATCTTCTCCATAAGGATAAACCATATTAATAAGACGCGCATCTGCCAAGTATTTGATGTAGTTCATTACCGTGGCACGTGATGTTTGGATATCGTTAGCCAGTTGGCTAACATTAGGTGCCTTAGGATCGTTAACTGCCAACAGGTAGAGAAGCTTTTTAATTTTAGATAAATATTTCAATTCAATCTGCTTAACTAATAAAATGTCTACTTCCACCATCATGTTCATGGTTTTAAGCAAATTTTCCGAGAAATTACGTTTTTCTAAGAAAAATGGATAAAATCCATGGTGCATGTAATCCTGTAGGTAATCCAAAGGACGGACTTTAGATAAAATGCCTTTAGCAATTTGTTCATGATTGCTCAGTATCTCTTCCAAAGTATAAGAACGGAACTTCATGTCGGTTTGTAAATTGAGATATTCCCGAAAAGAAAATCCGCGTAAATTATAACTTTTTACGATGTCGCGTAACTCTTGATTCTCTTCCTTCAGACGCATTACCGATGAGCCGGTGAAGACTATCTTCAGGTTGGGAAAGCGATCGTAACATAGACGTAACTCTCTACTCCAATCCGGATGTTTAAACACTTGATCAATGAGTAGAACCTTTCCTCCCTTGCGGTGAAAGTCATCGGCAAAATCGACTATGCTGTGATTTGAGAAGTAGAAATTATTCATGTTTATAAAGAGACATGAGCGATCAGTGCCAAATTTTTCTTTGGCATATTGAAGCAAAAATGTGGTTTTTCCCACACCGCGTGTTCCCTTGATACCTATGAGTCGGTCGTTCCAATCGATCTCATCCATGAGATCCCGGCGGACAGGGGCATTAGTATGCTCAACTAGATAAGCGTGTGTGCGATAAAATGCTTCCATGCTCTTTATATATCAGTTTTTTATGGGCCACAAATATACCTTTTATTTCTATAATTGCAAAGTAGAGATAGCAAAAAAACTTTTTTATTAGCTAAGTTTATCTATTTGCCTACTTTAGTTTTTCTCTGTAAGTTTGTAGCCTCAAAATCTTATTGATAATAATCCATGAGACTTTATATTTTTAATCCGGATTCGGATATGGCTCTTGCCAATAATGATGAAAATTATATGGCTCCGGCCTCTGCCCGGCGAATGGCTGAAGATCTCGCTTTGTTACCGATATGGTATGCCCAACCCGGAAGTACTGTCTTGGCGGCCTCTGCTTATAATACCGGTTATCTTGCAGAGTTGAAAAATGTGTTTTCTCTTTCGGTGGAGATTTTAACTAAACCGGAATTGGCTATTTACCATAATGTGCTGCAAGTTGCCCCATGGGGATGGAGTCCAGCTTTGTGTAAAGAACTGTTAATTAGCGGGATTTCATCATCTAAAATACCCACATCCGAAGAACAGAAAATAATTCGTGCTCTTTCTTCCCGTCTTTTTGCAAATGACGTTTTGAACCTATTCAATAATGAAGAGTATTGTTGCGGGCAATCTGCCGTTCTATCGAATTTGTTGTCATGTAAATCCTATGTTGAAAAGAATAATCCATGTGTATTAAAAGCTCCTTGGTCGGGAAGTGGTAAAGGTCTGAGCTGGTGTACGGGGACTTTTACCAAATCAATATCGGGGTGGTGCAACCGCATTTTAAAAGAACAGGGAAGTATTGTAGCAGAGCCTGTCTATGATAAAGTGAAAGATTTTGCAATGGAATTCTATTCTGATGGGCAGGATAAAGTCGTGTTTATGGGCTATTCATTATTCACCACCACTCCAAAAGGTGCATATACTGGCAATGTTTTAGCTGACTCTAAAGAGATGGAAAACTTTTTAACAGAGTCTGTGCCAATTTTTAATTTAATAAGGGTACGTGAAAAGATACAACAATATCTGACGGATATTCTGTCTCATCACTATAGTGGCTATTTAGGAGTGGATATGATGATTTGTAAATCGAAGCAGTCAAATATGGATTATTACATCCATCCATGCGTAGAAATTAATATGCGATTTAATATGGGAATAGTTGCTCATTATCTTTATGAGAATTTCATCGTCCCCGGTAAAACGGGTAGTTTTATGATAGAATATCATAGAACTAATGATGCTTTAGTGGAAGAACATCGACAAGCACGGGAAATGTTTCCTCTATCCGTCAAGAATGGGAGAATTTCCTCCGGATACCTCTCTTTAGTACCTGTTACACCCAAAAGCCAGTATCGTGCCTACGTTCTGATTTGATAAGTTTAATTTATTGCATTGATTGCAAAAAATATTATTCTATATTTTGCTTTGCTATTTAACCTTTTTGAGCTCTTGCTGCAAAGGTTTGCTTTCATTTCCACATCGATCAATAGCCGTTACAGCAAAATATTTCTTTTCCATCCATGGAGAGATGGAAACATAAGTAAATTCGGTGCCTTTTATATTTTGAGCCAAGATATTTTCCGGATTTGAAATATCGACCGGATAGTTATTTGAACCATATATAACATATGCCGGTTTGTTCTTGGCATCATTATCTTTGGCTTCCGTCCAGCCTAAATGAACATACCCATCTTCCTGATGGGAAACGTTGAGATGAGAGGGGGGGGTAGGAGCGGTATTATCTATCCATGGCATGGGAGGGACTAAGGCTGGTGATGTGTAATAGGTATCGATCAATGCGTCGTAGAGCCCTTGGATGTTATCTACCACGTATTTTACCCGATAATGTCCTTCACCAGCCAACTTGTGAGCGCGGACAAAATTGATTTGTCGTTCAACTTCGTCTATTGTCCAGTTTCCTTCACTGGGATGTAGGAAATAAATGCCAAGTCCGGGGATAACTTGTCGCCCATTGCTTTGTTCTTGCCAATCGAGCGCGAAAGGATAAAAACTATTTCCGCGAAAATACATCATGGGGTAGATCTGATCCTGAATTCCTTCTCCAAGCCAGCCTTGTACGTCCTGGTATACAGTATAAAATGCGTTCCAGCCACGCGAAGAATAGCGTGAAGTATCTTTATACTTGCCCACAGGGCATGTGCTCACCTTTACCCAGGGTTTTATTGTTTTTACCTCTTTATATATATACCGGATGATTTCCGTGAGGTTATCTCTTCTCCATTGGGCCAGACTTCTTCCATTGCTGTATTTGCGGTAATCGTAGGAATCCGGGAAGTTCGGCGCATACTCCGGGTAACGGAGATAATCAAAATGTACACCGTCTACATCATAGTTGCCTATAATCTCTTTCACTATATTCATCAGATATTCTTTAGTCTGGGGATTTCCCGGATTTAGGAAATACTCTCTTTTGTATGGAGTGCAAATGTTTGGATTACGTTTTGTTATCGAATACTTCCCTAGTGAAGCCACGTGATTTTTGTTTCCAAGCGGGATGGTCACTATCCAGGCATGGCATTCCATCCCTCTTTTGTGGCATTCGTCAACGACAAAAGCAAGAGGATCATATCCGGGATCTCCTCCTACAGTGCCTGTCAGAATAGTATTAAATGGCTCTATCTGGGATCGATAGAACACATCGCCTCGTGTGCGGGTCTGAAATAATACGGTGTTGAAGTTGGCTGCTTTCAACTTATCCAATATATTGATCAGGTCTTCCTGCTGTTTCCGTATGCTCGATGGAGAAGTGGCTTTATTGTGCGGCCAGTCCAAACCGTAGGCTGTTGTGACCCATGCGGCGCGAACTTCGTATTTAGGGCTCTGGGCGGCAAGTGAGGTATGAATGATGAATAAATATATATAGGGCAGTAGAATGCGGAATCGTTTCATGATGGTTCTCTTTTATTTTGGGGACGAAGTTAATCAAAACCCTCGAAAATTTTGTCTTCGTTTTGTAAACAATTACATTTGTAGCCGGTTTTATACTTAGACTTACTAATAAGGAATTGATGCATTATGAAGAAAATGAGGAAATCGACGGCAATAGCGACCGCTTTATTTATCTATATCTCTCTGTCGGCTGTATATTCCTTGCCCAAGAATACAGCTATCAATAATGTGGAGAAATATTTGACTGTGATTATTTCCTATATTATTGTATTGTTGCTTTGGTTAGTACTTCGTAAAAAGGAAAATCTACAAAAAAAACGTCACGAAGAAGAGAATTATAACAACCCCAAAACATAACATTATGAAAAGAGTTTTATTGCTTGTTTGCTTGCTTGCATTTGCAGCCTTATCCAAGGCACAGTTTGAAAAAGGAAAATGGTTTTTAAGCCCATCCCTCACCGGATTTGAGCTTTCTCATGATACGGATGCCGGGAAAACGACACTCGGCCTTGAAGGGAAGGTTGGTACTTTTTTAATGGATAATGTGGCCCTGTTGGTTAATGCCGGTGTAAACTGGAATTATGAAGGGAGTAATCTTGATGTCTATACACTCGGTGTGGGTGGACGATACTATCTTGATCAAGTTGGTGTTTTCCTTGGTGCCAATATGAATGTGAACCGTTGGGATTGGGGAAATGACATTGATAATACCAAACTTTCATTCGGACTGGAAGCCGGTTATGCTTTTTTCCTTTCGCGGACAGTAACCGTTGAACCGGCTGCTTTCTGGGATGTGAATGATGATCGTTCCAAGTTCGGTGTAAAAGTCGGTTTCGGTTTCTATTTCTAAAATAAAATTCAGGAAGGGCTATTCTAAAGGAAGCAGATTACAATCTATTCTTTGTTTATTCGGTTGTAAAATAGAAACATAATCGGTAATAACGGAACGAAGTGACAATACACGGCATTGCTCTTTTATGTATAAGTCATATGCCAGGTGAATCATGTTCTACAATCAATCTTGAATCAGGTAGAAGGACCTTTTAATATAAAATCCCCCTCGTTACAGCATTGTAGCGAGGGGGATTTTGTAAAGTAAGAGCTTTGGTTTGCTCTTAAAAAGGCTTTATCCTAGTGGATCATCGTCTTTACCTGTTCCGTCACCGGTATTTCCATCGTCTCCGGTATTTCCACCTTCTTCGCTTTGGGCTTCCGAAAGATATATACTGTTGGCAGACGTTTTTCCATCAGCCGATATCATTCCCAGATAAATCTGCAAGGTATCTTTCGCCCAATTTTCCGGAATGCTCAGTTCCGCTTTACCACTGGAGCGCAAGCTGTCTTGTGTGTTGAATATCACAATCTTTTTGGTGGTGTTATACACCAACGGCATAGCCATATCCGTGGCAAGCGCATCACCCTGTCCGCTGTTGTCCGTCCACTTAAACTCTACTTTCCCGTTGTTCAACGAAGCCGATGCATCTGCTACCGGAATCAAAGAACCCCTTGAAACAAGTACTTTGGCGTAGTCAAGTTTTAACTCGGGATATTCACCATCTACAGCTATCCTTACTACGTATGATAGCGCTGCATTGAACGTGCTGCATCGATGAGCTTCATCCTTATAGCCCCCGCAAATACGCCTTCATTGGTCTTAAAAAATCCATACTGAGCGTAAATCTTGCGCGCTGATTCAACTGTTTCTCCGTGTGTGCATCTTTAGTGTTCACAGCCCGTGTACGCATATAGCTTATGTCTTTCCATGACGCACCTATTACGCTACCTACTTTCCCGGAGAAACCTCCTAAAATACCTTGATTAATTGTTCCCATAATCTTTAAATTTTAAATTAGTTAATTAATAAATAATACTTCTTGTAATTGATTATGGCGATGAAGTTACAACAGGGAGAAGAGGCAAAATCGTGTTTAGTACGTTCCGTACGTTTAAGTAACGTTTTTGAGCGTTATTTACGTTTTAGTAAGTTTCGGTAAGTTTTCCGGAACAGATTTTCCGGCGATCCGGGTAGGGAACAAGGTCGTACTCTGTTCCTGTTTTCTTCGGTCCATACAGACGGAGTTGGTGGCCGGATGAAATGGCTCTGCTTCGAACATGGTACGAACTTGGTACGAATGTGGTACGAACATGAATGTCTTAGGATTGAGCGTTTTTATACTTCCTGCAATTTCTCCTTTAGGAATTGTCCTGTGTAGCTTGCTGCACACTTTGCAACCTCTTCGGGGGTACCTGTTACAACGATATTTCCTCCCTTGTCTCCTCCTTCCGGTCCGAGGTCAATAACATGATCCGCACACTTGATAACATCCATATTATGTTCTATTATAACGATGGAGTGTCCCCGTCGTATCAAAGCATCGAATGCTTCGAGCAACTTACGGATATCATGGAAGTGCAAGCCTGTAGTGGGTTCGTCGAAGATGAATAAGGTTGGCTCCGCTTTTTCCTGACTGAGGTAATAGGCCAGCTTAACGCGCTGGTTTTCACCTCCGGACAGGGTAGAAGAGGATTGTCCCAATTTGATGTAACCCAATCCCACATCCTGAAGCGGCGTGAGCTTTTTTACTATCTTTTTCTGCCCGTGTTGAGTGAAAAATTCAGTAGCTTGGTTCACTGTCATTTCCAACAGTTCATAGATGTTAATCCCTTGATATCTGACTTCCAGAACATCGGACTTGAAACGTTTGCCATGGCATGACTCACATTCCAGTACCAAGTCGGCCATGAACTGCATTTCTACCGTTATAACTCCTTCTCCCTTGCACTCTTCACATCTTCCTCCTTCGCTGTTGAAACTAAAATGCCCCGCTGTATACCCCATTTGTTTTGCCAACGGTTGGTCGGCCCATAACTTTCTGATCTCATCGTAAGCCTTTATGTAAGTTACAGGGTTGGAACGGGAAGATTTTCCAATTGGATTTTGGTCGACAAACTCTATGTTGCTTAAGCTCTTTATGTCACCTCCAATAGATCCGAATTCTCCCGGAGATTCATTACATTCATCCAGTTCCCGTTTCAGCGCTCTATAAAAGATGTCCCGTACCAATGTACTTTTGCCGGAACCGCTGACTCCGGTGACGACTGTCATAATATTTAAAGGAAAACGTACATCCACACCTTTCAAGTTGTTTTCACGTGCACCTTTTATTTCTATATAGTTGTTCCATGAACGGCGATGTTCGGGGATCGGTATTTTGTCTTCTCCCAGTAAATAACGGACGGTATAACTTTCACTACCTTTTCTCAAGTCGCGCATATCTCCTTCATAAATGACCTGTCCTCCCAGACGTCCCGCTTTGGGACCGATATCTATGATATAATCGGCTGCACGAATGATCTCTTCATCGTGTTCCACCACCACAACCGTATTGCCCAACTGTTGCAATTGGCGGAGTACGTAGATGAGGCGGTCGGTATCGCGGCTATGTAAACCGATACTTGGTTCGTCGAGTATATATAATGAACCTACCAGACTGCTGCCTAAAGAGGTTGCCAGATTGATACGCTGGCTTTCACCACCTGAAAGTGAGTTGCTGAGACGGTTCAAGGTGAGATATCCCAAGCCTACGTCGATGAGGAAACGAATGCGGCTGTTGATTTCGGTGAGTATACGGTTGGCAACTTCGCTGTCATGTTTGTTCAGCTTCAGGTTATCAAAGAATACTTTTAATTCCGTTATTGGCAAATCAACCAGTTGGGAAATGCTTATTCCTCCTACACGCACGTAACCGGCTTCTGGTTTCAGACGTGTGCCATGGCATTTAGGACAAAGGGTTTTCCCCCTGTATCGCGCCAACATGACACGATACTGTATTTTATACTGATTCTCTTCCAACATTCTGAAGAAGCTGTTGATACCTTCAAAGTAAGGAGTACCTTCCCATAGCATCCGACGTTGTTCATCGGTCAATTCAAAATAGGGAGTAAAAATAGGGAATCCTGCTTGTTCGGCATGATGGGTTATTTGTTCCCTCCATTCTCCCATTTTTTCCCCCCGCCAGCAGACTACTGCTCCGTCGTATACCGATAAAGAACGGTTGGGGATGACGAGACGTTCATCTATCCCTATCACTTTACCGAATCCTTCACATTCGGGGCAAGCACCGATAGGAGAGTTGAATGAGAACATCTGGTCATTCGGTTCTTCGAATGTCATACCATCAGCTTCAAACTTCTTGCTGAAACGATGGAGTTGCGTAGTGCCGTCCTCCGGATAAAAACGTAGAAGACAGCTACCGTCGCCTTCATACATTGCCGTTTCAGCGGAATCTGTCAACCGGCTGATGGCATCTTTGGTTGTGGAAACAGTCATACGGTCTATCATGAGGTAAACTTTGTCTTTCTCTTTAGGGGCATATTCATCGATACGCACCATCTCGCCGTTAACCTCCAGCCGGTTGAAACCTTGTTTCATATCTATTTCCAACTGTTGCTGCATGGTGCGCTCTTCACGCAATAATACAGGCGTAAGGATAGTATATCTTGTTCCTTCGGGATATCGCAACGCACAGGTTACGATATCTTCGACGGAATGCTTTTTAACCTCATTCCCGCTAATGGGACTGAAAGTGCGTCCTATACGGGCATATAACAACCTCAGGTATTCGTATATTTCGGTTGATGTTCCCACAGTGGAGCGAGGATTACGACTGTTTACCTTTTGCTCAATAGCTATGGCCGGTGGTATTCCTTTGATGAAGTCACACTCCGGTTTACTCATTCTTCCGAGAAACTGACGGGCATAACTGCTCAGGCTTTCCACATAACGTCTTTGTCCTTCGGCATACAGTGTATCGAAAGCCAAGGATGATTTACCCGATCCTGATAATCCGGTTATAACTACAAGTTTATTTCGAGGAATCTCTACGTCTATATTCTTCAGGTTATTGACGCGCGCTCCTTTGATGATTATAGAGTTTTCTTCTGACATGTCCGAGGATGGATATATAAATTGAAACTGCAAAGATAGTTACTATAGCTTAAATATGGCACATGAAGTCTTGGTTAAGATTTGTTATACTTTTAAATACGATCAGAGTTACCAATGTAAAATATTGTATTTTTATCCGCAGGAAATGTTGGAAGAAGGTGCTGTGAAAGGCAAAATGAAATAATTATAGAATCTAAAAATAATTGATGGAGAAGATGAGAAGTAAATTCCTTGCATGTTTGTTCTGCATGCTTTTTGTCGTGATGGGGCTGGTACAGGCTCAGTCCGAGAGATATCCGAAAAGAGAGTTCCGTGGTGCCTGGATCCAGACGGTGAACGGGCAATTTAAAGGTATTCCTACTGAGAAGTTGAAGCAGATGTTGATTGATCAGCTGAATTCTTTGCAAGGTGCTGGGATTAACGCTATTATTTTTCAGGTTCGTCCTGAAGCAGACGCCTTATATGCATCGCAATTGGAGCCATGGAGCCGTTTTCTTACAGGTGTTCAAGGCAAAGCTCCCGATCCTTATTGGGATCCCATGGCCTTTATGATTGAAGAGTGTCATAAGCGCGGTATGGAGTTTCATGCCTGGATCAATCCTTATCGTGTAAAAACCACCTTGAAAAGTGAGTTGGCCCCTATTCATGTTTACAATATACATCCCGAATGGTTTTTGACTTATGGTGATCAGTTATATTTTGATCCGGCTCTTCCCGAAAGCCGTCGTCATATTTGCATGGTGATTAGTGATATCGTTTCGCGATATGATGTTGATGCCATTCACATGGATGATTATTTTTATCCTTATCCGGTCAAGGGTAAGGATTTTCCGGATGACGCAAGCTTTGCCCGTTACGGAGGTGGCTTTTCCAGTAGAGCGGATTGGCGTCGCAGCAATGTGAACATTTTGATTAAAAAGATACACGAGACTATTCGTGAATTGAAGCCGTGGGTTAAATTCGGTGTTTCTCCTTTCGGTATCTATCGGAATCAATCCAGTGATCCGCTAGGTAGTAAGACCAATGGCTTGCAAAACTATGATGACTTATATGCCGATGTGCTTCTTTGGGCGCGTAACGGCTGGATTGATTATAATATCCCGCAGATATATTGGCAGATCGGTCATCCCGTTGCCGATTATGATACGTTGGTGAGATGGTGGGCTAAAAATACCGAGAACCGTCCTTTATTTATCGGACAATCGGTGATGAATACGGTGCAGAATGCCGATCCACAAAATCCGTCTATCAATCAGTTACCCCGTAAGATGGCTTTGCAACGGGCATTCCAGACCATAGAGGGCAGTTGCCAATGGCCGGCAAGTTCAGTTGTGGAAAATGCCGGTAATTATCGCGATGCGCTTATAGCTGAATACTATAAATATCCGGCTCTACCTCCCGTTTTCGACTTTATGGACAATATCGCTCCCGATAAGGTGAAGAAAGTGAAGCCGGTTTGGACTGCAGATGGTTATATCCTGTTTTGGACGGCTCCTAAATATAAAGATGAGATGAACCGCGCCGTTCAGTATGTCGTTTATCGTTTTGACTCGAAGGAGAAGGTGAATATTGATGATCCCTCACATATTGTTGCCATAACTAGAGACAGCTTCTATAAGTTGCCTTATAATGATGGTAAAACCAAGTATCGCTACGTGGTTACCGCTCTTGACAGAATACACAATGAGTCAAAATCGAAATCAAAGAAAGTGAAGCTTTAAGCTCTCTTTTACAATAGAGGCTTATTTGAAATATCCCTTCTTTATTATACCTGCAAGGTACTGATAAAGGAGGGATTTTATTTATGCAGATATCTTTGTTGAAAGCAGTCTTGCTGTCAGAGTATTCAACCGATTGCTTTATTCCGAAGCGGAGTCTCCTTTCTTGGCATATTGGCTGGGGCTGACTTTGAAATGTTTTTTAAATACTTCGCGGAAGTATTTGGCATCACTGAAACCCGTCTTTTCTGCTATTTCAGTAACACTGTATTGTTGCTCCTTGAGTAGATATGCTGCACGTTTCAACCGGATCAATCGAATGTAGTCGGCTGGTGCCTGATCTGTTAATGCCTTGATTTTATTGTAGAAGCTGGTGCGACTCATATTCACCAAGCCACATAATACATCCACATTAAATTCCGGATTATCGAGGTTGTCCTCCACATTTTTCTTTACGCTGGCAATAAAGTTCCATTCAATGTCCGTGGAGCAATTGATGCAGTCCGGACCATTTTGATCGTCATTCAGCTCCAAGTTACCATACTTCTGTCGCAACAAGGCGCGATTGATTAGTAAATTGGAAATCGTCATCCGGAGAATGCTGATATTAAACGGTTTGACAATGTATTCGTCGGCGCCCGTACTCATACCTTCGATAATGCTCTTGTCGTTATCTAAGGAAGTAATGAGGATGATAGGGATGTGAGACGTTTCTATTTTGTTCTTTAGCGTAGTACACAATTCGCTTCCCGATACTTCCGGCATTATCATGTCTGCAATAATTAGATCGGGAGAATAACTTTCTATCAATTCCTGCGCTTCTTTGCCATTGCAACACGCTTTGACAACATAATTTTCCGATAATGTATGTTGCAAATATCCTCTCAACTCGTCATTGTCTTCCGCTATCAGTAACTTAGGAGCGTTATTTTTTTGCTCGATCTGTTTAACGGGGCTCTCCTCGTCAAATGCGTTTTGTGGCACTCCGGATTTCGAATAAACCACTTGCTCATTTTCTTGTTTCGTGGTATGTATAGCCTCTTTGTAACGTGTTTCGTTTTTAGGAAATGTCATTTTGAAGTATGTGCCTTGATTCTCGGTACTGCTGAACGTAATTTTCCCTTTATGCAACTGTACTAGCTTCCATACAAGTATGAGTCCTATTCCGCTTCCGGCTGTCTGGGTATTGATCACATTACTTCCCCGGAAATGAGCTTTGAATATTTTCTTTTGTTCGGCTATTGGTATTCCAATGCCACTGTCCTTTACCTCAATGCTCCATGTACTGTCGGTCTCGGCGGAAATGATATGTACTTCTTTCCCTTCGGGAGTGTATTTCAGCGCATTCGAGATCACGTTCTTCAGGATGGAATCCATCTTTTCCTTGTCAATCCATGTGTTGAGGAACCTGAAGTTACTCTCGTAAATCAGATTGATGCGTTTGTTTTCGGCAAAGAAATGAAAAGAATCAATGGTCTTTTGTAGATAGGAGCCCAACTCATACTCCGCAACATATAACGATGCCGAACCGGCTTCGGCCCGTTCCAGATTAATAAAGTTTGAGGTAAGACGAAGCAGTGATTCTACATTTCTTAATGCGGTATTTACGTTTCTTGATCCACTTTCACTCAAAGCTTCCTTGTCTAAAAGATCTTCCAGCGGAGCTTTGATAAGTGTCAGCGGAGTCCGTATGTCGTGAGCTGTATTGATATAAAACTTTATTCTATCATCCAGAGTCTTCCGTTGTTTCCATTTGGTGAAGAAGTATTGTGTATACCAGCCCATCGCAACAAAAAATATAGCCGCAATAATAAACATCCACGTCTCTGCAGTAGTCGAGTTTATTTCATTGTAATTTTGTGGCTGCGCACCACTAAAATTAGAAATACATAGGAAGCAAAATAAGAGAAGTAGCTTATTCATTGCAGTCAGAGTTTATTAATTGCTGTTATGCCATCTTATGAATCTCAGGCAAATCTAAGGAAATAAGTTGATAAATACAAAATGATATTCTTAGAAAGTTAAGGTTTATTTCGTTTGCTATGATAAGGATTGATTTATTGCATGATAGCAATCGGCGGCGGAGATTCCTTTAAATTGATAGAATAAAGAAGCAGCAAGCAGTACCGGAATAAAAAAAGGAGCTACTTTCACGATAGCTCCTTTTTGATAATATAAGAATGATTTAAGTCATTTTTATTTCTGCTTTTCCTCTATCCATTGGCGGGCATTGATAAAAGCTTCAATCCATGGAGTAACCTGATCGCTATTTATACGATCGACAGGGTAATAAGCATTTTGCCATGGGAAGATAGCTCGTTCAAGGTGAGGCATCATTGCCAGGTGGCGTCCGTCTGCACTAGCCAACGCTGCCACGCCATAGTCCGAACCGTTGGGATTACCCGGGTATTCGTCATGGCTATATTGGGCAACTACATTATATTGGTTTTCATCATAAGGGAGGGAGAATTTTCCTTCTCCGTGTGCCACCCAAATACCCAGTTTACTGCCGCTTAAGGAACCAAACATGACACTGCGGTTGGTGGGTATGGTAACTCCGAGGAAAGCCGACTCGAACTTATGGGAGTCGTTATGTAACATTTTACCTTTTTTCTTATGTTCAGGATTAATCAGACCCAGTTCCATCATCAATTGGCAACCGTTGCATATTCCCAGAGAGAGGGTATCTTGGCGAGCATAGAACTTATCCAATGCTTCTTTGGCTTTCTCGTTGAATAAGAATCCGCCTGCCCATCCTTTGGCTGAACCAAGTACATCGGAATTGGAGAAACCGCCACAATAGACAATCATGTTGATCTCTTCCAAAGTCTCCTGTCCACTGATCAGGTCGGTCATTGTTACATCTTTTACATCAAATCCGGCCAGATAGAGTGAATAGGCCATTTCCCGTTCACCGTTTGTACCCTTTTCACGAATGATGGCAGCACGGATGCCGTTTGGAGTCCGGCGATCGGGATTGATGTCGTATTGCGAAAATTTGCCTTTGAATTCCGGAAGGAATGCAAACTCTATCGGTTGCATTTTATAGTTCTCGAAGCGCTTTTTGGCACAGCCATTCATGGATTGTTTACGATCGAGCAGATAAGAGCTGGAGTACCACACATCACGCATATAGTCAATGCCGAACTGGTAGACTGCCCCGTCCTTGTTAACCAGAATATGGCGCTCGTCCGTTGGCTTGCCGATCTTTACATAACCTACGCCGGCTTCGTCCAAAATCTTCTTGAATTCTTCTTTATGACGATCACTAATTTGTATCACGATACCCGGATTTTCGGCAAAGAGGATCTTCACAAGATTTCTTTCACTCATCTTGTCGAGGTTGATTTCCAGACCACCATCCATATTAGCGAAACACATCTCCAATAAAGTCGTGATCAAACCTCCTGCCGAAATATCGTGTCCGGCGAGGATTAATCTCTTGTCGATCAAATCTTGCACAGCGAGGAATGCATCACGGAAATACTCCGCATCTTGTACGCAAGGTACTTCGTCACCCACTTTACCCAGAGACTGGGCAAATGCAGATCCTCCCAATTTAAGCGAATCGAAGCTGAAATCAATATGATATAAAGAGGATTTGGCATCATTGACAAGTACCGGAGATACCACTTTCTTCACGTCGGATACTTCACCACCGGCAGAAACAATAACCGTTCCCGGAGAGATCACTTTACTGCCATCGGGGTATTTTTGAGTCATGGACAATGAGTCTTTACCCGTCGGAACATTGATTTGCAATGCGCAGCAGAAGTCGCTGAGTGCTTTTACGGCGATGTACAGACGTGCGTCTTCTCCTTCCTGAGAGCGGCAAGGCCACATCCAGTTAGCAGATAAGGATACACTATCGAGACCTTCGGCTAGAGGAGCCCAAACCAGGTTGGTCAGCGCTTCGCTCACCGCAAGAATTGAACCGGCAGCCGGATCAGCAAGGGCGGCTTGAGGAGCATGCCCTATTGAAGTGGCAATTCCTTTAATTCCACGATAATCCAGAGCCACTACGCCGCAGTCGCTTAATGGCAACTGAATCTCACCCTGACATTGCTGACGGGCTATCTTACCGGTAACCGAGCGGTCCACTTTATTTGTTAACCAGTCCTTACATGCCACAGCTTCGAGCTGCAATACATTTGTAAGATACTCGTGTAATTTTCCGTGTTCAAGTTTCGGCATTTCATAATGACGTTCCACCGTTTTGTCCACCATGTAAGTCTTTGGTGAAGAACCGAACATTTGATCGACAGCCAAATCGAACGGACGTATACCGTCTGCCTGTTGAAAAGCAAAACGATGATCTCCGGTGGTTTCACCAACCACATACATCGGAGCACGTTCGCGTTCGGCAACTTTACGTACATGTTCAATGGCCTCTTCGCGAACCAACAGACCCATGCGTTCCTGACTTTCATTGGCTATAATTTCTTTAGCCGAAAGTGTTTTATCTCCTATGGGCAACTTACTCATGTCAATCAGTCCGCCACATTCTTCAACCAATTCCGACAGACAGTTGACATGTCCGGCCGAACCATGGTCGTGAATAGAGACAATCGGATTCGATTCTTCTTCACAGAGCGCACGTACCACATTATATGCCCGTTTCTGCATTTCGGCATTGGCGCGTTGTACGGCATTCAGTTCAATGCCACTATTGTAACGACCGGTATCCACCGAAGATACCGAACCACCTCCAAGACCAATACGATAGTTATCTCCGCCGATGAGCACCACTTTATTGCCTTTCTCCGGACTGCCTTTCAGGCAATCACGCTGAGTGCCGTAGCCAACGCCTCCGGCAAGCATGATTACTTTATCATATCCGTAGGTTTCATCATTTTCCCTATGTTCAAAAGTCAGTACCGAACCACAAATCAGCGGCTGGCCGAATTTATTTCCAAAGTCACTTGCTCCGTTAGATGCCTTGATCAGGATCTGTTCGGGTGTTTGATACAACCATTTACGTACGGGCAAAATATCTTCCCATTCGCGTCTTTCGTCGGTACGGGGATAAGAAGTCATGTATACGGCAGTACCGGCAATAGGCCATGAACCTTTACCACCACCCATACGATCACGAATCTCACCTCCCGTTCCGGTTGAAGCCCCATTGAACGGTTCCACAGTAGTGGGGAAGTTGTGCGTTTCCGCTTTTAATGAAATCACACTCTTTATGTCTTTGACCTGGAAAAAGTCGGATTTGGATTGATCCGCCGGTGCAAATTGTTCGATAACCGGCCCTTCGGCAAAGGCTACATTATCTTTATAAGCCGAGATAATTTTGTTTGGATTCTCCTGAGTGGTCTTTTTTATCATCTGGAACAGTGATGATTCCTGTTCCACACCATCAATGACGAAAGTACCCCCGAATATCTTATGGCGGCAATGTTCGGAGTTGATTTGGGCGAAGCCAAAGACTTCCGAGTCGGTAAGAAGACGGCCAAGGTCTTTTTCTACTTTTTTCAGGTATTCCATTTCCTCCTGTGAAAGAGCCAAACCTTCTTGTTCGTTGTATGCCTCTAAATCTTTAATATGTATAATTGGTTCCGGTTGGCGATTGGTTGTAAAAACCAGCTGATCCAAATCCTTGTACATACGTTGCAGCATCGGGTCGTGTTCGGCTTCTTCATCTTTCGCCGGGAAATACTCCTCTATACGGAAAATGCCGTTCAAACCCATATTTTGAGTAATTTCTACGGCATTCGTACTCCACGGAGTAATCATTTCACGGCGTGGTCCAATGAAATAACCTTTCAGGTTATCTTCACTCTCGGGCCTAGCTTCTCCGAAGAGCCAACAAAGTTTGTCACTGTCTTTTTGAGAGAGTGCGCAATCACATTCTACGGCAATTACGCTTTGAGATGGGGTTCTGAAAAAAAGAATCATAGTTCTATTTCGATTTGACGATTTACTGTTTTGACGTCCGGAAACGATGTTTCGGGAAAACAAGAAAACTGTTTACGGGGAATTCCGCATATTTTTCGGCAAAGATAAACAAAAAAATGTTGGGGAAGGAAAGTGCATTGTAAATATTGGCATAAACTTATAAATCCTGTCGAAAAAACGTTAACGCCTTTGTGCTGTATCGTAAAAAAGTACGATATTTGCGGCATGGTACAAATTGAAACCGTGTTAAGCATAATATGGAAAGGATTCATTATCGGCGTGGTTGTGTCTGCTCCATTAGGTCCTGTAGGGGTATTATGTATTCAGCGTACATTGAACAAAGGCCGTTGGTATGGCTTTGTAACCGGACTCGGAGCTGCTCTGAGCGATATTGCCTATGCGCTGTTGACCGGTTATGGAATGAGCTTTGTATTCGATTATGTGAATAAGAATATCTTCTATCTTCAGTTATTTGGCAGTATTATGCTGTTAGGTTTCGGTATATATACTTTCCGGAGTAATCCCGTTCATTCTATCCGTCCTGTTTCCACCAACAAGGGGACTTATTTTCATAATTTTATCACAGCTTTTGCGGTAACACTTTCCAATCCGTTAATTATATTCCTTTATATTGGTCTTTTTGCCCGGTTTGCTTTTGTCAGTGAAGGCGTATTGGTCTTTGAGGCGGTAACCGGATATATCGCTATCGCTCTAGGAGCTTTATTGTGGTGGTTAAGTATCACTTACTTTGTGAATAGGGTACGTCGTCAGTTTAATTTGCGTGGTATCTGGCTCTTAAATCGTATTATTGGAACTATAGTTATCGTCGTTTCAATTCTTGGATTCATATTTACTTTAATGGGCGAGTCTCTGTATTGAGAATAAAAGCTTTACTATAATGAAAATTGCACGGCAACTGAAAGAAAAAAACATTGCGGAATACCTTATATATATGTGGCAGGTGGAAGATCTGATTCGCGCCAATGGGTGTGATATCGATCGGATAAATAGCCGGATTGTGTCTCGTTATCCGGAAGAAGAACGTTCTGAATTAAGTGAATGGTATGGCAATCTCGTTGAGATGATGCGCTCCGAGGGAGTCATTGAAAGTGGACATCTACAGATTAACCGGAATGTTGTCCTGAACTTAACGGACTTGCATGCCGAATTACTTGCTTCACCGAAGTTCCCTTATTATAGTGCTGCGTATTTTAAGGCTTTGCCTTTTATTGTGGAACTTAGGCAGAAAAATGCGAAAAAGGAGGATTCTGAACTCGAAACTTGTTTTGAAGCTTTGTATGGAGTACTTTTGTTGCGCTTGCAGAAAAAAGAGATTACACCTGGAACAACAAAAGCAATGGAGGCTATCAGTAGTTTTATCTCTTTACTTGCCAACTACTATGAGAAGGAACAGAGAGGCGAGTTAAAACTGGAAGACTGATTATAAATAGTCTTTTGTAATATACTGTAAAACTTAAGATAATTCGATGAGAATTTTGATAACCGGTGCCGGCGGTCAACTCGGCAATGAGATGCAAGTCCTTGCAAAAGAGAACCCGCAACATACTTATTATATTACGGATGTCAACGAACTGGACATTTGTGATAAAGATGCGGTATCTGCTTACATAGCGGATAACCGTATTGATGTTATTGTGAATTGTGCTGCTTATACCGCTGTGGATAAAGCGGAAGATAACAAGGATTTGTGCCGTAAACTAAATTCGGAAGCTCCCGGTATTCTGGCTCGGGCTGCTGAGGCTAATCATGCAGCATTGATTCAGATTTCCACTGATTATGTATTTGACGGGACAGCTCATATACCTTATACGGAGGATTGTGCCCCATGTCCCAATTCAGTGTATGGTTTCACTAAACTAGAAGGAGAATTGGCCGTTATGCAGAACTGCAAAAAAGCAATGGTGATTCGTACGGCATGGCTGTACTCTACTTTTGGAAATAATTTTGTGAAGACCATGATTCGTCTGGGTAAGGAACGGGATACATTGGGAGTTGTGTTCGATCAGATCGGTACGCCGACTTATGCCAACGACTTGGCGCAAGCTATTTTTGCTGCGATTAATCAAGGTATAGTACCGGGTATCTATCATTTCAGTAATGAAGGTGTATGTTCCTGGTATGACTTTACTGTTGCTATTCACCGTATTTCAGGTATTACTTCATGTAAAGTGAAGCCCTTGCATACCAGTGAATATCCTGCAAAAGCAGCACGTCCGCAATATTCCGTGCTCGATAAGACTAAAATCAAAAATACATTCGGAATAGAAATTCCTCATTGGGAAGAGGCTCTTGAGGAATGCGTCAGAAAATTGAGAATTGAGAATTGAAAATAAAGTATGAACGAAATAGAAAGAAGACGCACCTTTGCGATTATTGCACATCCTGATGCCGGTAAAACGTCATTAACCGAAAAGTTATTGTTGTTTGGTGGTCAGATACAAGTTGCCGGTGCAGTGAAGAGTAATAAAATAAAAAAGACTGCTACGTCCGACTGGATGGATATTGAAAAGCAACGTGGTATCTCCGTAACAACCTCTGTGATGGAGTTTGATTACAAAGACTATAAAATCAATATCCTCGATACTCCCGGTCACCAGGACTTTGCCGAAGACACTTATCGTACGTTGACTGCTGTGGATAGTGTAATTATCGTGGTTGACGGTGCAAAAGGTGTGGAGTCTCAAACCCGTAAGTTGATGGAAGTCTGCCGCATGCGTAATACTCCGGTTATTATTTTTGTGAATAAAATGGACCGTGAAGGTAAAGACCCCTTTGATTTGCTCGATGAACTTGAAGAAGAATTGAGCATTGCGGTACGTCCTCTATCATGGCCTATTGAACAAGGTGCTCGATTTAAAGGGGTGTATAACATCTATGAACAAAAGCTTGATCTTTATCAACCTTCCAAGCAAGTTGTTACCGAAAAAGTTCAGGTAGACATTCATTCTACCGATTTGGATAGTCATATAGGTACTTCTTTAGCCGATAAATTGCGTTCTGATTTGGAACTGATTGCCGGAGTATATTCGGAGTTTTCAGCGGAGAATTATTTAAACGGTGAGCTTGCACCGGTTTTTTTCGGTTCGGCATTGAATAACTTTGGGGTGCAGGAGTTGCTCGATTGTTTTGTGGAGATAGCTCCAAGTCCCCGTCCCATTCATACGGAAGAGCGTGAAATAAAACCGGAAGAGCCGAAGTTTACAGGCTTTATTTTTAAGATTACTGCCAATATTGACCCGAATCACCGTTCCTGTGTGGCTTTCTGCAAGGTATGCTCGGGAAAATTTGTCCGTAATGCCCCTTATTATCATGTTCGTCATGGAAAAACGATGCGTTTTTCATCTCCCACCCAGTTTATGGCACAGCGTAAGACTACCATTGATGAGGCTTGGGCTGGAGATATTGTCGGTTTACCGGATAATGGAACCTTTAAAATAGGAGATACACTAACTGAAGGCGAGGTGTTGCATTTCCGCGGAATACCGAGTTTTTCACCGGAAATGTTCAAATACATTGAGAATGCCGATCCTATGAAGCAGAAACAATTGGCGAAAGGGATTGACCAGCTCATGGATGAAGGGGTTGCACAGTTGTTTGTCAATCAGTTTAACGGACGTAAAATTATCGGTACGGTGGGGCAGTTGCAGTTCGAAGTCATCCAGTACCGTTTGCTGAACGAGTACAACGCTTCCTGTCGTTGGGAGCCGTTGAGCTTGTACAAAGCTTGTTGGGTGGAAAGTGATGATGCCGCCGAGCTTGAAGCCTTTATGAAGCGTAAGTACCAGTATATGGCTAAAGACCGTGAAGGGCGCAATGTCTTTCTTGCAGACAGTGCTTATGTACTGCAAATGGCTCAAATAGATTTTAAACAGATCAAGTTCCACTTTACCAGCGAATTTTGATTTCTCAATAAAAGAATAATAAGAATAGAGGACCGTCTGAAAAGTCTCGTTTTTATGAAAACACCCTTGCTGCAAAATGTTGTAATGAGGGTGGTTTTTTGCTTTATTAGGTATGATCGGGTAGAAAGGCGTTTGTTAAATAGTATTAATGGGCTATCGGTATAAATGAGCAACTTCTCAGCCATTATGCTATTGGCATAAAAATTCCTCGTAAGCAACAACGTAAACGTATTGTTGAAGGACTTCATAGAATAGGAAATGAATTTTTATCAGTTGTGTAGTTATTGGCATTCCCTATAATACCTGAGAAGACAACTTACTATTCGTTCCGACTCTTTTTTATAGGAATTGATAGTACTGTGTTCTGTTTCAGGCTATAGATGTTCTGATAGATTTGTATGTTCAATTCATTGCCGGATGTGAGTGATATCCCAATCTTCTCCCCAACAGATACATGTAGCGTATATTTCTGATAATTCACTTTGAAAGAATAGCTTTTCCATTTTTCCGGTAAAACAGGTGAAAAGCACAGCATATTCCTATCTTGTATTTGCATTCCGGCAAATCCTTTCACTATGGCAAGCCAGCTGCCGGGCATACTGGTAATATGCAGACCTTGTTCCGTTTCATTATTATAGTCATCCAAATCCAGTCGGGTGGCATGTATAAAAAGCTCATAGGCTTTTTCCACATACCCGATGCGTGAAGCCAGAATAGAATGGATATGCGGTGAAAGAGATGATTCGTGTACAGTCATCGGTTCGTAAAAATCGAAGTTTCGTTGTACGGTTTCATCGTCGAAATTGAAATAGTATAAGTATAATCCCAGTAGAACGTCGCTTTGTTTTATATAGCAGGAACGGAGGATCCGATCCCACGACCAGTGTTGATTGATGGGACGTTCTTCTTTCGGAATGGCACTGGTCGTTTCCAAAACTTTATCCATATAGCCGTCATTCTGAATGAAAATGCCATAATCCTTATCTTCCGGCAGGTACATCCGGGCAATGATATCTTCCCATCGCTCGGCTTCTTCTGCATATTTGAGATTGGTAATCCGGCGGACATGTGAATAATCTTCCGGATATTTCTCGGCTATTATTTTCAGATATTCCAAAGATGTTTTCAGACATTGTACGCATGAATAGTTGGTATACCAATTGTTGTCCACATTATTTTCATATTCATTGGGACCGGTCACTCCAAGTATCACGTACTTTTGTTTAGGTTGTGAAAATGAGACCCGTTGACTCCAAAACCGGCAGACGGCAATCATTACTTCCAATCCGTATTTTGCAATGTATTTGAGACTTCCGCTTAAAATGGCATGTTGGGCAATGGCATATATTATAATATTGTTACGGTGTATTTCTTCGAATGTAATTTCCCATTCGCTATGGCATTCTTCGCCGTTGCTGGTAACCTGAGGGAAAAGTGCCGCTCCGTCTTTGAAACCCAACTTACGGGCGTTTTCTATAGCTTTAGGTAACTGACGATACCGATACATCAGCAAATTTTCTACAATCTTTTTGGAAGTAGATAACATAAAGAATGGCACGCAACATAGCTCTGTATTCCAGTAAGTGTTTCCTCCGTATTTTTCCCCGGTAAAGCCTTTAGGTCCGATATTCAGACGCGAGTCATCTCCCCGGTAGGTTTGATACAGTTGGAAAATATTATAGCGGATGCCTTGTTGTGCTTCCGGATCACCTTCAATGATAACATCCGTTTCACTCCATATTTCTTTCCACGCAGTACGGTGTTCTTCTACGAGAGCATCCCAACCTGTAGCTTTGGCGCGACGGGCTAGCCCCATGGATATATCTACCAATTCCTGACGCTCATAATAAAGTGAGGAAGCGATTGTTACGTATTTAATAAGTGAAATTGTTTCACCTGGTTTTATATCGGCACCAACGCTAAATCCGGTTTGTTTTTCTTTCTCTATGCGTATGGGGTTTGTGGCGCTTTCCTTATTGTTTTTGAAAAATTGATAGGTCATTGCGTAACACACCTGTCCATCTTCTTTGCGGGTTTGTGTCCACATATATGCGCAATCATGTGTGACACCCGAACGAAGAATATTCCACACTTTCTCTTCCGGTTCTTCTTCTCTATTCCCGGCTTCGAGATTAATATTCGGTATAAATGAAACCTTGCCACTATAATCAACGGATGTTATTGCATAACGAATCAGGCATAGGTCGGGATGAGACATGCTGTTAAGGTGTTCCACATGCAGACTTAGGTGATTGCCTTTCGGTGAGGTAACTTCGGTATCCCGGTAGGATATCCCTGCTTTCATATCCAGACGTCTGCGGAAACTGTTTACATCCCATTGCGATAAATCCAGTTCTTCATCGATAAGTCGGATATTGATTGAGTTCCAATCGGCTGCATTGGGTACGCGGGAATAAAATCGTGGAAAGCCATTTTTCCACCAACCAACCCGTGTCTTATCCAGAAAAGTGATACCGGCTACGAAAGAACCGCGATAGCTGTCACTGCGATAAGGCTCTTCGAAATAGCCTCTTTGTCCGAAGTGACCGTTACCCAGACTGAAAATACTTTCTGACATTCTCAGATTATCTGCCTGAAAGCTTTCTTCAATAATATTCCATTCATCGGTTTTAAGGTATCTTTTCATGGCGTATTCCTTATTACAGTTACGACGGTAAAGATAGGCAAATAAACGGATAAAAGGAAAAACCGGCAAAAAAGCAGATTTGTTTTGGCAAACTTACTTTCCGTAGCTAATTTAACGGGACGTCATGTATGGACAGACCGTTGACGGACGATGGATCATTTTCAGGAAGAGCTTGCAGAAGAACTAAAGATTTGAGTTCTTCCAATTCCGACTGGTAGATACAAAAATAGATATTACCAGTAGAACGAATAAAGGAGCCGTTTTTTAAGCGACTCCTTCGTTATTATATGAACACGGGATTAAGATTGTTCTCCTCTTGTTTCTTTAATAAAGTAGACACAAACCGCTCCGATAATCAGCATAATGCCTGCCGTGATCAGCATGTTGATTTCGGGGGGAAGCGCTCCCTTGGGAGTGAACAGACTGAGAATGCTGCCACCCAGAGATGCTGCAACAATTTGTGGGATGCAAATGGTACCATTGAACAGTCCCAGATAAGTACCCATATGGCTACCGGAGAGCGCATTGGTCAGAATGGTGAATGGCAACGCCAGCATAGCCGCCCATGCACATCCGACGAGCAGGAAGGATACGAACAGTAAATATGGATTGTGAATGAAATAAGTGGAGATGAAACCGGCACCTCCCAATATTAGACTGAGTGAATACACCAACTTGCGATCTTTGAATAAAGGAATAAACACTGCCCAAACAACGGAGCCGATAGCTTGTACGGCAAAGAGTACGCCAACCCAGTCGGCGGCATCCTGATATTGCACGCTTTTCGTGTCGAGCACCACCTTGCTGACTCCGTTCACCACGCTTTCCACCGTAGGAGCATCAAATACATTGGCTGCTATACTTCCATTGGTATACGTCCACATGAACATAAAGGCAAACCAACAGAAAAATTGTACGATTCCTACCGTCCAAAAGGCTTTCGGCGCTTTAACGAGTAGCTGTATCATGTTGCTTTTCTCCGTTTTTTCTTTTTCGGTAATGCCATGATATTTTGCATATTCTGCCGGAGGCATTTCTTTAACTTTTGCCGATGTATAGATGACACAGAGAATAAGAATTGCAGCTCCAATATAGAATGAATAGATTACGGAATCGGGGATAACTCCTTGGGATGCAATGTTACTGATTCCTATCCAGGTGAAAATAAACGGAAATAAATAACCAACCAAGCTGCCGGCGTTGCATAGGAAACTTTGAATGGAATAGGCTAGTCCTTTTTGCTTTTCGTTGACCATGTCCCCCACCATCATCTTGAACGGCTGCATGGCCATGTTGATGGAGGTATCGAGTAACATCAGGGAAAGCAAGCCGAAAATCATTGCCGTGCCTAGCGCCATTCCGAAACTACCGGCATTCGGCAGCAGGCACATGACCAGTACGGCAATCAATGAACCGACAAACAAGTAGGGAATACGCCGTCCGAATCGTGTCCAGGTCTTGTCACTTGCGGCTCCGACGATGGGTTGCACAATGATGCCCATTAGCGGAGGTAATATCCAGAAATAACTTAAATTATGTGGGTCTGCACCCAATGTGGAAAAGATACGGCTGATATTGGCACTTTGTAAGGCGTAGGCAATCTGTACGCCAAAGAAGCCGAAGCTAATGTTCCATAGCTTCCAAAAACCAAGATCGGGACGAAACCCCGGCCTTTCCCCCTGAAGCTTCTCCTCCTGCCCCTCTCCCGTAGGAAGGGGAGTTAAATTACTACCATTATTATCCATTCTGTTTTTTATTTTTGTTTCCTAATATTTCCTCTTCACTTTCATCTTTTCTTCACTCCCTCTTTACTTTCGTTTCATTTCTCTCCCCTTCACATCCTTTATATAGGGGAGTTGGGCAAGGGAGAGGCTCTATTTTGTAGTTCCTCTTACCACCAGATTGGTGCGGACAATCTTGTTGCTGGCACGTTCTTCACTCTTTTCTATTTTTTCGAGTAAGATGCCGAAAGCACATTTGCCTACTTCTTCGCCATGTTGTTCTACGGTAGTCAGTTTTGGGTCGGTATTTTGAGCAATATCTCCATCGGTAAATCCGCAGATAGATACTTCTTCGGGTACTTTTACTCCGACCAGCTTACAAGCATATAGTATTCCGGAAGCCGTTTCGTCATTGATTGCGAAGAAACCGTCCGGTCGATCTTCACTTTCAAGAATATCGGGAGTAATGGCAATGGCACGTTCGCGCGTATCACACAACTTTATCATGCTCTCGTCAACCGGGATCTTATATTTTTTCATGGCATCCAGATAACCGTTCCGGCGGTTTTTGGTAATCTCCAGATGTGGGTCTGCACCATAAAAATAGATACGTTTACAGCCGGTTTGTATCATATATTCCACAGCGGCAAACGAACCGGCATAGTCATCTACCACCACACGTTCCGTCTGCAATCCCGTGCAAATCCGGTCATAGAATACAATTGGAATATTGTTATTCAGTAATTCCTGATAATGTTCATAGTGAGATGTTTCTTTAGCTAAAGATGCAATAACTCCGCATACGCGACCTGCCAGAAACGAATGTACAATATTCACTTCCTGCTCATAAGATTCATTGCTTTGGGCAAGAAGAATATTATATCCGGCTTTGGTTGCTGTGGTTTCAATGCCACTTAATACACATGAAAAAAAATGGTGTACCAGCTGGGGAACGATTACTCCAATGGTATTACTCCGACTCGCACGGAGATTGACCGCTAAAACATTAGGTTTGTAGCTATGTTCGCGGGCATAAGTATGGATCAAATCGCGGGTTTCCTGACTGATATCCGGATTATCTTTCAGTGCCCTCGACACAGTGGATGGGGAAACATTCAGTGCCCGGGCAATATCCTTAATCGTTATCTGCGGTTTGTTCATAATATGATATTAGTTTTAGCCAAAGGTATATTAAATAAGGTTTGTTGCCAAATCAAGAGTACTAACAATAATATTTAAATTAAATATAAGGTATCTTGTGACACAAAAATAATCTAAATTATAGAAATGGCTTTTATCGTTCTATTTTATTATGAAATAGCAAAATGCAAACGTTTGCATTTAGATATGAAGCGGGCATTTCTTTGTTTTGATCGCTATTTTTAATTGTTTGTTACGAATTAAATTTATCTTTGTTGTGTTTACAAACATAGCATTTGTTATGCGTAGAATTTTTTTCTTTTGTTACCTCTTATTACAGTCAGTGATGATGTCATCTGTTTTCGGACAGAAATCAGATTATCATTTGTTTGATAATATCAGCTTGGGTACGGAAGCTTCGATAATTGGCTGTTTTCTTCAGGATACGCAAGGAATGGTATGGATTGGTTCTAATAAAGGGTTGTTTAGCTATGACGGCTATTCCGTACAACCTCATTTTGCATTTGGCGATGCCAGTAATACGCGTATTTATTGTGGGACAGTTGCTCATAACACTTATCTTTACTTGGGAGCTGATAATGGCTTGCTCGTTTATAATTACCGTACAGATACTTACGAGAATGCAAGAGTAAAGTTTCCTAAAGATATCCGTACGTTGGTATTACAAGATAGTGTGTTATGGCTGGGAACGTTGAATGGGCTTTACACTTATATGCCTTCTACCGGAAAACTCTCAAATGTCACGGCGGGACTTCCTCATCAGACTGTATATTCTATTATTCGCACTTCGGACAACTCTATTTATATCGGGACATATAACGGGTGCTGCCGTTATGTGCCCGGCAAAAAACGATTTGAACTTATTTCCCTTCCAGTATCTTTAGGACGAAATAATCAGTTTGTGAATTCATTGTTGGAAGATAAAAAACGCCGTTGTATCTGGATTGGCACGGAAGGAAGTTTATATAAGTATGATCCTATCCGTAAAAAAGCGGAATCGATAGAAGGGTTTCATGATAACTCGGTGAAATCTCTTGCACTTGATGGAAACGGCCAATTGCTTGTGGGTACCGATAATGGGTTTTATGTTTATTGTGAAGGTGAAGAATTGCAACATATTGTGCATGATTCCCGTAATATTCAGTCGTTGGCTAATAATATCATTTGGACTATTTTTCCGGATAAAGAAAATAACATTTGGTTAGGTACTGATTACGGTATATCTATGTTTCGTCATAATAGCGTGTTGCGTTACATTCCTATATCGCAGATCACAGGTACCGGTGAAGGAAACCAGTTTTATTGTTTGTTGCGTGATTCGAAAGGCTTTTACTGGTTTGGGGGAACAAACGGACTTATACGCTTTACTAATCCAGCCGGAGGGAAACAAGAGGTAGTTTGGTATAAAATGGGGGATAAACGTCATCCTCTTGCTCATAATCGAGTGCGGTGTATTTACGAAGATCGCGAACATCAACTTTGGATTGCAACGGATGGGAGTATCAGCCGCTATGATTATAAGAGTGAGAAATTTATTCATTATAGTATTGTGGACAGTACGCATCGCTATAATTCAAATTGGGCATATAATCTTTTTGAAGATTCCGGCGGACGGCTGTGGATTGCTACTTGTCTCGGCGGTATCTTTGTTGTGGATAAGCAAAAATTAATGCATGCAACCCATAGCCCCTATATTGCAGATAAATTATATTCTACTCATAACGGACTCTCGGGCATGTTTATAAGCCAAATAACTCCTGATAAATCGGGCAATGTGTGGGCGTTGCTTTACAATAGTCCTAACAGCATAGAAAAAATCAATGCTGCCATGGGTAAAGTAACTCCTCTGAATTTGGATCAATTCAGAGGAATGGGGATTCCTAACTTCTTATTATGTGATGGACAAGGCTTTATCTGGATTGGTTTTCCTGATCGGGTAATTCGTGTTCAGCCTAAGAATAATAACACCCGGGTATTTCCGCTTAATGCATACAATCATAATGAAGTTTTAAGTATGATTGAAGCGAATGATAAAATCTGGATATCAGCCACGGATGGTTTCTGGGTGATTGATCAGTATTCACTACAGATTCGGCGGTTGCACTTATCGAATAAGCGTTTTACCGGACTTTATTTTGATAAAAAGAATGGTATGTTTTATTTGGGTACTGCAGATGGCTTTGCAGTGTCTACTCCGGAGGCTTTGTTGGCAAAATCTGTTGAAAGCCCGATTTATTTAACTGCACTTTATGTGAATAATCAGTTCTGGCAGCCCAATCCGAAGCGTGGGGAATATAGTATTCGCGGTATGGAACGGATTGAATTGACTTATGATAAAAATAACCTGTCTTTTGAATTTTCCGATTTACCTTATTCGTTGGAAGAAAAGAATAAGTTAGTTTATCGATTGGGTGGGATAGATAGGGATTGGAATGTTTTAAGTCCCGGTTCCAACAGAATTAACTATAATAATCTTCCTTATGGGACTTACCGGTTGGCAGTCGGACGTCTGGATGATAATGGAAGTCCTTCCGCTCAATTTTCTTTCTGGGAGGTGACAATTACTCCACCTTGGTATTATACTTTATGGGCAAAGCTGGTTTATGTTTTGATGGGGGTTGCCATGATTGCGTGGACTGTAAACTTCTTCCGGGTAAAAAGTCGTTTGCATCTGGTACGTATGGAAAAGGAGAAAATACTGGAACAGTCGCAAATGAAAATAGACTTTTTTGCCAACCTCTCCCATGATTTGAAGACTCCGCTGAGTATGATTATAGCCCCCGTGAGTAAAATGCTCGCTGAAATAAGGAATAGGGAGGAAAAGAAGCAACTGGAATTGATACAGCGGAATGCGATGAAGTTGAATTCACTCATTCATAAAGGGTTGGATTTTAACAGGATGGATAGCGATAATAATACTTTGCTTATATTTTCTAAAATCGAATTGGTATCATTTGCAAAAGGGATTTTTTCACTATATGTCGAGGAAAAGGGAAAGGAAAAGAACTTGATTTTTGACTTCCGGAGCAATAAGGATAAAATATACGTCAGTATGGATGCTATCAAGCTTGAATCGATCTTAGATAATCTTTTATCTAATGCTGTGAAATATACGCCTGAAGGTGGAAATATTACCTTGGAATTAGAGGAACAGGAGAATAGTAAAGATGTTGACATCTCAGTTACAGATTCGGGTATAGGAGTCTCCCCACAAGATCAGCCGTATGTCTTTCAACGTTTCTTCCAGTCTTCAAAGACAGCCGGAAAGAAAGAGGGAACCGGTATCGGATTATATTTGGTGAAAACATATGCGGAATTACATGGGGGTCGTGTCTCTCTTTTTTCCAGAGAAAGTGAGGGAACAACAATTCTTCTGACTCTTCCGGTTAGAGACAGTTCTCCGAGGTTGGAACTTTCAGACGATGAACAGACGATAAACGATGAGGCTCCTTTAGTATTGATTGTTGACGATAACTTTGAAATCGCCGGATTTATTAAAGATATTTTGCAAGGATATTATCGTTGCCAGTTAGCGGAAAATGGAAAGATAGGTCTGGAATTTTGCTCAAAACTTCATCCTGACATTATAATCGCTGATGTCATGATGCCTGTGATGGATGGACTCGAAATGATACGTCGTTTGAAAAAGCAAGTTCTGACTGCAACAATCCCTGTTATTCTGTTAACAGCCAAAAGTGATAAGGAGACTGAATTGGAAAGTATTCGGATGCATGTGGATGCATTTATTCCTAAACCATTTGAGCCTGACATTTTGCTTTCGCGTGTGGAACAGTTAGTCAGTAGTAGTAGGAAACATGAAGAAAAAGCCCGGATGGAAGTGATTACTCAGCCCAAAGAAATAGAGGCGGTATCTTATGATGAAAAATTCCTTGCCGATATTACTTATTTAATTGAAGAACATGTTTCCGAGTCGGAATTGAATGTAAATGCGTTGTCCGAATGGTCGGGTGTCAATACCAAACAACTCTATCGCAAGCTAAAACAACTCACCGGGATGACTCCGGTTGAATATATTAAATCTATAAGAATGAAGAAAGCTGCCATGCTATTAAAGCAGCGAAAGTTTACGGTGGCCGAGGTCATGTATATGGTCGGTTTCTCCAATCACTCCTATTTTTCCAAGTGCTTTCAATGTGAGTTTGGAATGACGCCCAAACAATACATGGCAGGATAATGCTGCTTTTGTAAAATAAACCCTCATCTGATGTCTTCTGGTGAGGGTTTGTCTTTTTTTTATCCTCTTATGTCCGAAATCTGCTTTCGTAGAAACCGGTATTGCTCTACATTTGCCAGTGAAAGGTCAGTCCTGACTTTGATTATGTGAAGAATATTACCTTAATTATAGTAACTATGAAACATGTGAAATTTTTGATTTTGTTTTTTAGCATTGCCTTTGCTGTATTGGCATGTGGTAGTGAGGGTAAAACAGAATCTCTTCCGGATATTAATCCTGATGATAACGGTGAAACCACGGAAGAAGAATTTGCCAAAGGTGCCGACATCAGTTGGATAACCGAATATGAGTACAAGGGATATGCCTTTTATAATATTTCGGGAGAGAAACGTGAGTGTACGGCACTGATGAAAGAACTCGGACTGAATGCTATCCGTTTGCGTGTGTGGGTGAATCCTGATGAACATGATGGTTGGTGCAATAAAGAGGATTTGTTGATGAAGGCCAAAAGAGCCAAGGCACTGGATATGGATATTATGGTGGATTTCCATTATAGTGACTGGTGGGCAGACCCAAGCAAACAGAATATTCCTGCTGCATGGAAGTCGCACACTTATGAACAGATGAAAACGGATGTTGCGAACCATACCAATGAGGTCCTGCAATTATTGAAGAATAACCAAATTACTCCGAAGTGGGTCCAGGTGGGTAATGAAACAAGCAATGGTTTTTTATGGGACATGGGCAAGGCAGACAAGAATCCGAAGCAATATGCCGGATTGTTTGCTGCTGGATATGATGCTGTAAAAAAGGTCTTTCCGGAAGCTATTGTGATGGTGCATTTGGACAATGGATTTAGTAACGGTCTCTATAATTGGAATTTGGATATCTTGAAAAGCAATGGAGCCAAATGGGATATGATAGGTATGTCGCTTTATCCTTATTGGGCAATGCAAAATACCGATTTCAGCTATACAACGGCAGATGCCGTTATTACGGATTGTATCGCCAATATAAAGAAGGTATGTGCCAAATATAACTGCGATATGATGATTGTGGAAACCGGAATGGAATGTGCTGATGATAACGGAAATCTGGCTACTCCAGCAGTCTTGGCGGAAGGTAAAAGACAATTGACTCGTATCTTGAAGGAGTGTAAGGAGAATACCGCCGGACGTTGTAAAGGAGTGTTTTATTGGGAACCGGAATGTAAACCTAGTCAATACCGTTTGGGAGCTTTCACTGAAGAGGGACGCCCTACGGTAATTATGGATGCTTTCAAATAAGGATACTTTTCTATTAGGCGAAAAAATACTTTGATATAAGGATAAAAAATCTTGTAATTTTTATAAAATATTTAGGTTGTTATATATCTGTATATCAGAATTGTAACTTTTCTTGGATAACTAATTGATATTGTTAACTTTAATTTATTAAATGCATGAAGCAAGTTAATCTTAAAATCTATCGAACAATTCTTACTCTAATCTTAGGGCTATTTTTGTCAGTAGGCACTTATGCACAAAGCATTACCGTGAAAGGGCATGTTAAGGATGCCTTGGGTAGCGTGATAGGTGCAAGTGTAGTAGAAAAAGGAAATACCACAAATGGCACAATCACTGACCTTGACGGTAATTTCTTATTAAATGTTCCCAAAGGTTCTACTTTGGTAATTTCTTTTATCGGCTATAAAACTCAGGAAGTTGTTGCTACTTCAAATGTTGTCGTGACTTTGTTGGAAGATAATGAATTGCTGGATGAAGTTGTGGTTATCGGTTACGGTGTGGCCAAGAAAAATGATTTGACAGGGTCTGTAACGGCAATTAAGCCGGATGAAATGAATAAAGGCTTAACGACATCTGCTCAGGATATGATGCAAGGTAAAATTGCCGGTGTTAGTGTTGTCAACAATGGTGGTGAGCCGGGGGGTAGCGCTACTATCCGTATTCGCGGTGGTTCTTCATTGAATGCCAGTAATGACCCGTTGGTTGTAATTGATGGACTTGCCATGGATAATTATGGAGTACAAGGGCTTTCTAATCCCTTGGTTCTGGTGAATCCGGGAGACATTGAAAGTTTTACGGTGTTGAAAGATGCTTCGGCCACAGCTATTTATGGTTCTCGTGCTTCTAATGGCGTCATCTTGATTACTACTAAAAAGGGACAGAGCAATTCTAAGCCTCGTATAGCTTATAATGGTAATGTATCTGTCAGTATTGTTACAAATAAACTCGATGTATTGAATGCCAAAGAGTATATGAATCTTGTACAAAATACATACGGCTATTCTGATGAAGAGTTCTTGGCAAGTGCGGAATATCAATCATTGGGTTATACAGATGCTCAAGGAAATCATCTCTTTGCTGATACGGATTGGCAAAATGAAATTTATCGTACAGCGGTCAATACAGACCATAATATCACGATTTCCGGTGGTTTGAAGAATATGCCTTATCGTGTTTCTTTGGGTTATACCAACCAACAGGGTATTTTGAAAACATCAAGTTTTGAGCGTTATACAGCCAATGTAAATCTCTCTCCTTCTCTTCTTGATAATCATTTAAAGGTGAACTTTAATGCAAAGGGAATGTATTCTGTAACAAATTACGCTAATACAGATGCTATTGGAGCTGCAATCTCAATGGATCCTACCAAACCGGTTTATGGTGGAACTGAATTTTATGATAAAAATTTCGGTGGATATTGGGAATGGTCTGAAGCTGTGGATTGGAAAGATCATGAATGGGGACATAATATTAATACTTTGGCTACTGCCAATCCCGTTGGTATGTTGAATAACCGTTCGGATAAGGGGAAGTCGAAAGTTTTGATGGGAAATATCGAATTGGACTATAAAATTCATGGCTTTGAAGATTTGCATTTGCACGTAAATGGTGGCATGGACGTTGCAACCGGCAAGACTCATAAAAATTATAGTCGTTTTGACCTTGATAATTATTATTATGGACGTGTCGGTTGGAATTCGCAGGATACATACAATTTGTCCCTGAATATGTATGCCCAGTATATGAAAGACTTTGGAACGGCACACCATTTCGATATTATGGCCGGTTATGAATGGCAGCATTTCCATAAAAAGTCGGATTATTATTACTATGGAACCTACCCTGATACAAATATGGAACATGCCGGTGAAATTTACAATCCGTCAGAAAATACACTTTATAAGACTGAAAATTATTTAGTTTCTTTCTTTGGCCGTATGAACTACTCTTTATTTGATCGCTATTTGCTGACTTTTACTCTGCGTGATGATGGTTCTTCTCGTTTTTCTAAAAAGAATCGTTGGGGATTGTTTCCGTCAGTAGCATTGGCATGGAAGGTAAAGGAAGAAGGTTTTTTGAAAGATGTGGATGTTGTTTCCGATTTTAAGATTCGCGCAGGTTATGGTATCACCGGTCAGCAAGAAGGTATTGGTGATTACACCTACTTTGCTTCATATACACCAAATTCAGAAGGCGCTTATTATCCTATTTTGGGTAATGGTATCACTTATCGTCCGGATGCTTATAATAGTGATTTAACTTGGGAGAAAACAACCACATATAACATCGGAGTTGACATGGGATTCTTAGATAACAGAATTACCGCTAATTTTGATTATTATTATCGTAAAACGAAGGATTTGATTAATGACGTTTATGTCGCTGCCGGTTCAAACTTTAAGAATAAAGTGACGAGCAATATCGGCTCGTTGCACAATAAAGGTTTTGAGTTTGCGATGACATGGAGAGCCATTCAGCGGAAAGATTGGCGTTGGGAACTGGGTTTCAACCTTACTCATAATACCAATGAAATTGATGGACTGGTGAAGAGTACGGGCGATAAATACATCATCCGTCATGGAGGCATTGCTGTTGGTGATAGTGGTTCCAATGGAATCAAAGGATATTCTGTAGGCGAAGCAGTTTCTGCTTACTACACCTATCAGCAAGTGTATGATGAGAAAGGTCAGCCTATAGAGGGTGAATTTGTAGATCGTGATGACAATGGTATTATTAATGATAACGACCGTTATTTCTATAAGAAATCCGATCCGGACGTGTTGATAGGATTGACATCTAAATTGATTTATAAAAATTGGGATTTTGGCTTCTCTCTACGTAGTAGTTTGGGTAATTATGCTTATAATGCCGTTGAATGCAATCGCTCGGATTTGTCTGTAACAGGTATTTATTCAGGAAATGCATGGCACAATGTGCCGCAAATGTCATTGACCAAGAATTGGAAGAAGGTAGATGCATTGGATGCTCTTTCTGACTATTTCATTCAGAATGCCTCTTTTGTGAAATGTGACAATATTACGCTGGGTTATTCTTTTGACAAGCTGTTTGGGCAGAAAATCAGTGGTCGTGCTTATCTTACAGCTCAGAATGTATTTACGATAACGAAGTATAAAGGCATAGATCCAGAAATCAATGGTGGGTATGATGGCAGCATTTATCCCCGTCCTTTTGTGGGAATCTTCGGACTTAGCCTTAATTTTTAATTTTTTAAAATAAGAATAACATGAAATTCAATAATATAAAATCATTTATTCCAGTTGCTGCTTTGACATTTATGCTGGGATTCTCATCTTGTGTCGGAGATTTGGATGTTGTGCCTATCAACCCGCAGCAAACCATGACTTTAAATCAAGATGCTCTTTTCAATAAGATATATGCAAGTTTCTGTTTGACTGGTCAGACTGGACCGAATGGGAATGCTGATATTGCCGACATGGACGAGGGGCGTTCGGAATTTTTCCGTATGGCATGGAATTTGAATGAACTTACTACAGATGAAGCCCACTGGATTTGGCTCGTTGATACCGGTATGGATGAAATGCTTCATAATTCTTATGGTGCAAGTGCTGCATTCTCTATAGGTCTTTATTATCGTCTTTACTTTACTGTTACGTTGTGTAACTTCTTCTTGGAACAAGTACCTGATGATGGTGGTACATCCTCTATGCAACGGGCGGAAATCCGTTTTATCCGTGCTTTGCAGTATTACTATATTATGGATTTGTATGGCAATGCCGCATTTACGGAAAAAGTTTCTTCAGAATTGGCAGAACGATATACACGCACTCAATATTTCGATTATATAGAGAAAGAACTAAAGGAATGTGAAGCTGATATGGCAGAACCGGGACAAAATACTTATGGCCGAGTTGATAAGGTGGCCGCATGGAACTTATTGGCTCGCCTCTACTTGAATGCGGAAGTTTATACTGGCACTGCTCAATGGCAGAAGGCCATGGATTATGCAGAAAGAGTAATAAACAACGGATATTATCATTTGTGTACAACAGGAGCGACTAATCCTGTAACTGGTGAGATTTATTCTGCTTATCAGATGCTTTTCTTGGCAGATAATAATACGAATGGGGCGCAATATGAAGCTATTTTCCCGATAATATTCGATGGAGTTTCTACAAAAAGTTACGGTGGAACGAACTTCCTTGTACTTGCCTCTTATAGTTCAACGATGGATGCCACTATTCCTTCCGGAACGAATTGTAGTTGGGGAAAATGTGTCCGGGTTCGTAAGCAATTGCTTGATAAGTTCTATACTGCCACTCCACCTTCAGGAAAGACTATTGCTGAAATGACGACTCCGGCCAATGATGATCGTGCTCTTTTTTATGGTAATGGTTTTTCTGCTTCCATTAAAGATGAAACTGATGCAACTGCAGGTTTTGCTTGCGTTAAGTTTCGTAACGTTCGTTCGGATGGACAATCTAATCAAGTGGTCGACTTTGTAAATGCAGACCTCTTTCTCTTTCGTGTTGCTGAGGCTTATTTAACTTATGCGGAAGCATCTACTCGCTTAAATGGACCTAATGCAGATGCAAAGGAGAAGATCAATGTACTTCGTTCCCGTGCCAAAGCTGCTTTACAGAATCTTTATACATTGGATAATATTTGTGATGAGTGGGCACGAGAATTCTGGTTTGAAGGTCGTCGTCGTATGGATTTGATACGATTCAAAAAATATGCCGGTCAGGCATCTTACAAGTGGGAATGGATGGGAGGCACTTATGAAGGTGCACAATTCAGCAATAATAGATCGATTTTTGCCCTTCCTGAAAACGATTTGGCTAACAACGCCAACTTGGCTCAGAATCCGGGTTATTAATAAAAAAAGAACAGAAGATGAAAAAATATTTATTCACTTTATTGTTGGTGGGATTTGCAATGTTTGCTGCATGTACAGATGATAGAGATTCTAACCCGACAGTACATCAACCAAGTACTTTTGAACTGAATATACCTGCATTAGGAGGTAATGTGTATGATTTGGAAAATACAGATTCCATCAAATTAACCTATAAACAGCCGGAATATGGCTATACGGCACTCGTTAAGTATTATGCACAGGTTTCTGTCTCCGGCACTTGGAACGATGCAACTTCTGCAGAGGCGGATGATGCTACTTATATTGAACTAGATGGTTCTGTCACAGTTCGTGAGTTTGGTGCTGCGGATGATTTGCTGAATAAAGCTATCATGAAACTAGGTAATTATACCGATGCAAGTCAACTGCCTGCCGAAGGAATATCATTGTATGTAAGAATGAGAGCAAAATTGAATGCAGGGTATGAATGTTACTCAAATGTCATAAAACTTTCTGTTCATCCCTACTATGTAGCACTGGTGTCAGCAGATCCGGAATTGTGGTATCTGGTTGGCAGTTGTATTGGTGATGGATCTTGGGGAAGTGAAATTGGTACGGGGGTAATTCCATTGTCACCTGTTGAAGGTGCTAAATATGATGACGTTACAGGTAAAGGGGATTTGACTTATACCGGTTATTTTCCTTCTGATAAGGGCTTCAAAATTATAAGGGTTCCCGGTGAGTGGGATGACCAATGGGGAGCTGATGGAGGTGATTTTAACAAGCCCCGTCTGAAAGATGCTAATGGTGAAGGCAGTGATTTTTATGTTCCTGCAAGTGGATACTATAAGATTTCTTTGAATACAAAAGTGAATACTCTCTCCATTGTTGCTACAGATGAACCGAAAAACGTTTATGACCAACTGCTGATTTCCGGTGATTTCAATGGCTGGGGAACTGATACAAAGATGATTCCTGCAAATACGGTTGGAGGTGTAATCAACCATGTATGGAAATATGAATTGGACGCGACAAGTGGAGATACGACGGCCAAATTCTTGTATCCCGGCTGGACTCCTAACTGGGGGTCTACTACTTTCCCGTATGGATTTGGAGTAAATGGAGGGGCCAATATTCCGGTAACTGCAGGTAAATATGTGGTTATATTGAATGATATTGACGGTTACTATCATTTCTTTAGCAAATAATTGTGTGATAATATAGAAGGATTAATATGAAGAAGTGGATATTATTATTCGGAGTCTTGTTGGCTGGTCATGCTTTACAGATGGGTGCTCAACAGTGTCTTTTGGGAGGAGATGTTTCTTTACTCCCTTCTTATGAGGCAGCAGGAACTGTCTATAAAAATGCAGCGGGGGAGAAAGTCAAGCCTCTTGAATATTTCAAGGAACAAGGCTGGAATGCCATTCGTGTACGACTTTTTGTTGATCCTTCCAAGGCTTCTGCAGAACACAAAGGTGAGGGTGTGTGCCAAGATTTGGATTATGTGACTAAATTCGGACAAAAGATAAAGAAAGCGAATTATCAATTCATGCTTGACTTCCATTACTCCGATACATGGGCTGATCCGGGTAAGCAGTTTATGCCAAATCGTTGGCTGAACGCCGAAGCGGCTTCATTGCCTGACAGTGTATATCAATATACAAAAAACAGTCTTCAAGTTTTGGTGAAAGCTGGTGCATGTCCTGATTTAATACAAGTAGGCAATGAGATAACCAACGGAATGATGTGGCCTGTCGCAAAAGTCGATCCATTGGGAGCTGATAACTGGGACTCGCTTGTAAAACTATTGGAGAGTGGAGCCAAGGCTTGTCGTGAAATTTGTCCCAAGGCAAAGCTTATCATTCATACCGAGAAAGCGGGCGAATGGGATAAAACTAAGGCTTACTATAATCATTTACGACAACTTGATTATGATATTATCGGGCTCAGTTATTATCCTATGTGGCACAAGACAGTGGGGGTACTTGCTGCTACTCTTGATTCCCTCGCCGTTGATTTTCCGGATAAAGAGGTGATGATAGTGGAAACGGCTGCTTATTATTCACACGAGAATGACCGATGGGCAAAAAGTATGGATGAATACTCTGAATTTTATCCTATTAGTATAGAAGGACAGCGTATCTTTACCTATGAGTTGGTGGCAGAGTTGCGTCGTCATACCAATGTAACAGGATTGTTTTGGTGGTTTCCCGAGGAGAATGCCTGTGGTAATACTGTAACTGAAGGATGGCTTAATCGTGGGCTTTTTGACAATCACACAGGCAAGGTTCTTCCGGCAATGAAGGAGCTTAGCTTGTTTATACCACTGATTTTTCATTGATTTTAACCCGAATCAGCGTCGTCGGTTCAGTTTGAATGATAGCATATACAAAAAGTGTGTTTTGGAGCTAAGGTATTTGTGAAAAATGAAAATGTTTTTCTATTCAGTTGCGGAACTTTATTTATGATATATTTGTATGAGAAGAAGGAGAATTTGTTATAGTACTGTTCTTTTCTATGTAAAACTTAAAAAACTTCAATGAATGAAGCGGACAACTGTTATATTCTTTTCTTTATTGTTGACGATTGGCAGTGTAAAGGCACAGCGTAGCGAATACAAGCTTGAAAAGAATTGGAAATTTACAAGAGGGGAAATTGCGGAAGCAGAGCGTCCCGGTTATGACGATAGTAAATGGCAAACCGTGACCGTCCCGCACGATTGGGCTATATACGGTCCGTTCGATCGTTCTTATGATTTGCAGCATGTGGCTATTACACAGAATTTTGAGGATGTGGCAACGGCGAAGACCGGTCGCACGGGAGGGTTGCCTTATGTGGGAATCGGGTGGTATCGCACGGCTTTTGATGTTCCTGCGGGTAAACAGACCACCTTGATATTTGATGGGGCAATGAGCGAAGCCCGGGTGTATGTCAATGGTAAGGAGGCATGTTTTTGGCCTTATGGCTACAATTCGTTTTATTGCGATGTGACTCCTTTCCTGAATAAAGAAGGGAAAAACAATGTGCTTGCCGTTCGTCTGGAAAATAAACCGCAGTCTTCGCGGTGGTATCCCGGTGCAGGGCTGTACAGGAATGTGCACGTTGTAACTACGGATTCCGTCCATGTACCGGTATGGGGTACGCAACTGACCACGCCTCATGTTTCTGCTGAATATGCCTCTATACGTCTGCTTACCACGGTGGAAAACACCGGTTCAAGAGATATCAGAATACTAACTGAAATCTTTGGTCCGGACAGTAAGGTCGTGGCGTCTAAAGATAATATCCGTCGCATTAATCATGCACAACCGTTTGAGCAAAACTTTATTGTGGATTCTCCAAAATTATGGTCTCCCGAGAGCCCATCGCTCTATAAAGCAGTCTCAACGCTTTATCTTGATGGGAAAGAGATTGATCGCTATATCACCCGCTTTGGTATCCGCAGCATTGAGATTGTACCGGATAAAGGTTTCTTTCTGAATGGAAAGCACCGTAAGTTCCAGGGAGTATGCAATCATCATGATCTTGGTCCGTTAGGAGCAGCTGTCAATGTAGCAGCCTTACGCCGTCAACTGACTTTACTTAAGGATATGGGTTGCGATGCCATACGCACTGCCCACAATATGCCTGCTCCCGAGCTTGTGGAGCTTTGTGATGAGATGGGATTCATGGTTATGATAGAACCTTTTGATGAGTGGGACATCGCAAAGTGTGAAAACGGCTATCATCGCTTCTTTAACGAATGGGCGGAAAAGGATATGGTGAACATGGTGCACCAATACCGTAACAATCCGTCTGTGGTGATGTGGAGTATAGGCAATGAAGTGCCTACTCAATGCAGTCCCGAAGGCTATAGGGTGGCAGCTTTCCTTCAGGATATCTGCCACCGTGAAGACCCGACACGTCCCGTGACTTGCGGAATGGACCAGGTGAGTTGTGTACTTGCCAACGGGTTTGCCGCTATGATTGACGTTCCCGGTTTTAATTACCGTGCCCACCGCTATCTTGAAGGATACGATAAGTTACCGCAAAATATTTTGCTGGGATCGGAAACATCCTCTACTGTCAGTTCAAGAGGAATATATAAATTTCCTGTATTGAAGAAAGCCGATGCAATCTATCCTGATCACCAGTCTTCTTCGTATGATTTGGAGTATTGTTCATGGTCAAATGTACCCGATGAAGACTTTGCCCTTGCCGATGATTATAACTGGACTATCGGGCAATTTGTTTGGACGGGTTTCGACTATCTGGGTGAGCCGTCTCCTTATGATACGGATGCGTGGCCTAATCACAGTTCCATGTTTGGAATTATAGATATGGCAAGTATTCCCAAAGATCGCTATTACCTCTATCGCAGCATCTGGAACAAGCAGGTGAATACACTTCACGTCCTTCCCCATTGGAACTGGAAGGGCAGGGAACGAGAGAATACCCCGGTCTTTGTGTATACCAATTATCCTTCAGTCGAATTGTTTGTCAATGGCAAAAGTTATGGCAAACAACGCAAGTTATCGGCTGAGGAAAGCAAAGCGCTGCAAGGAAAAGATTCTTTGGCATTGCAACGTAGGTATCGTCTGATATGGACAAATGTTTCTTATGAACCGGGTGAGTTGAAAGCTGTGGCATATGATGCTTCTGGCAAGGAGGTGGAAGTAAAAACTGTCCATACTGCGGGAGAGCCTCATCACGTGGAGTTGACGGCAGACCGTTCGCAGCTTACAGCCGATGGAAAAGACTTGGCGTACATTACGGTACGCATAGTGGATAAAGATGGTAATCTTTGTCCTACAGATCATCGTCTTGTTTCCTTTTCTGTAAGAGGAGCCGGGAGTTATCGTGCAGGCGCCAATGGGGATCCCACTTGCCTTGATCTTTTTCACTTGCCTCGGATGCATCTGTTCAGTGGTCAGTTGACGGCGATTGTTCAGAGCAATGAATATACCGGTGAAATTGCTGTTGAAGCTAAGGCGAAGGGAGTTAAGTCCGGTAGGTTGATACTTCACACCGTGAAATGAACTGGTGCTCAGTATAAGTACTCGGAAGATAAAACAGGTTCATATCTCATCCTACGCTTCCGCCCTAAGATTTGTTTTATTTTTGCTTCCTATTCAACTAAAGTTTACTAATGTAAACAAATAAGCTATCATATATGAATAGATTTATTTATTAATGTAAACAAATTGATTTACAATTGTGAGCTGATAATAAACCTAATAAGCTAATAGAAGAAACATAGAGACTGAATGAGAGAAACATCAGGTCTTAGTAAAAGAAGTATGAAGGCAGAATCAGTCTGAAAATCGCTATGAGGGTAAACGGTTACCCTCATAGCTACCCTCATAGTTGCCGACATACTTTGATCTCCGATCAATAAAGGAATATAAGACATTTATGAGAGCATGAGGGTAAAAATGAATTTAAATTAAAAGTAAAAACTGAGTGAAGGATCGAGTTTACTGATCTCAGGCCCTTGTTGAAGAATGACCTGATAACGCAGGAAGATGATGTTTACCGGGTGTATGATTACTTCTTTGCAGTTTGGCTGGCAAAGGATTACTGATTGCGGTATCATCTTGTCTTCCTGTGTTACAGTCTGAATTGGCGATAGTACCTTAAAAATCTCCGTTGGTGAACAGTTTGAAACTATAAGCCGGCACAGCAATACTTTGTGTGGTGGAGCTTACAGACAATGTTTCACCGGTGATATAATTGTACCAGGTTCCTGTAAATGGGAATGTAACGGTATAAGTCCCGGCTTTATCGGTGAAGTTGCCGGCAACAACCAGCGCCTTGCCTGCATGTTGCAAAGTCAGGAAGCGTCCGTTGTCCCAGTAGTTTGTGCCCACCTGCCAGCTGAATGTCGCCGAAGTATCGAATAAGTCTTCGTTGCCATTCCGTAACTGCATTATTTTGGCATAAGTGTCATACAGTGCTTTTCTGTCTTTGTCACTATAATAATCCCACTTAAGAGGTTTCTTGCCTGTTCTTCCATTTTCGTCAATGGAGTAGTCGTAACCCAGCTCACCAAACTGCCAGATCATTTTAGGTCCCGGTACGGTAAGGAAGAAAGCTGTATTGACTTCCAGTTCCTTCATCCGGTCGCTAAGGCTGGTCTTGAAGGTGTAATTACCCCATGTCTTTTGTTTGTAGCTCATGCGCTCCTCATCATGGCTTTCCATAAAGCTCACCAGTGATCCGGCAGGCATGGTATTACCGAAATATAATCCCGAAAAATCGCTGTTTTCCACATAACCCATTGCCGACTGACAATAAGCATTATTCATGTTCCGCCACAAGTACATGCCGGCATTTGCCAGTTCGGCTTCCTCTCTTGTCTCACAGAAGTGCTCCAAAATAACCATTGCATTCGGGTTGGCTTCTTTTACGGCACTATTATAATCCTTTAATATGGCAATACGACTGGCATCGTAATTGGATGCTGTAGCTTCCGTACTCGAGTTTTGGGTGAAACCCTTGGTGAGGTCAAAGCGGAATCCGTCGATTTTATATTCGCTAAGTAAAAACTTCAGGTTACGTTTGACAAAAGTACGTACCAGGGATGATTCGTGATTGAAGTCACAGAACACACTATATGGATGAGGTGCATCGGTGTTAAACCAAGGATTGTTGGATGCCGGTTTGCTGTTGGTGCTATCCCAGTATAACTTAGCAAAAGGCTGGTTTCCTGTAGCCTGATTGTATACTACATCGAAAATGACGGCAATACCTTGTGCATGACATTCATCAATGAAGTCTTTATACATCTTGTCTGTCCCGTAAGCTTTGTCCAGAGCAAAGTAGAAGCAAGGATTGTAGCCCCAACTGTCGTTTCCGTCAAACTCCTGTACAGGCATTAGTTCTATGGCATTTATCCCCAGTGATTTCAGGTAACTGAGTTTATCTTTTGCTCCGTTAATATCACCGGTGGCGGTAAAGTCCCGTAAAAGCATTTCGTAGATTACCAGATTGTCTTTATCAGCAACTTTGAAAGAAGTATTTTTCCAGTTGTACACATCTTCTTGTATCTTAAATGTGGATACGATACCTACTCCTCCGGTAGGATATGTCTTATTGTCGGTGTAGGTAGAAGCCGGTATACTGGCATCGTTATCCGGCTCGAGTATCTTACGTGTATAAGCGTCAGCCAAACGTAAAGAGCCGCCGGCGGTGGTTCCTACATAATATTGGAAAGCATATTCTTTTGTAGCTGTCAGCCCGGTTAATGTGATCCACCAACAGCCCGTTGCATCATCACGGTACATTTGTGAAGTTTCATCATTCGCCAGTTTCCAGTTGTTAAAATCGCCTACTACATAAGCGTAATCTTTATGACTGCCGTTTTTATCTTTATCATAAAGCACTAATGTGACTGTGGAATTGTCTATTACGTTTATACCTTCTTTCACTCCCGTAGGAAGAGTTTTGTTTTTAATCGCGGCAGGCGTAAAAGGCTTGTATTTTGAATCGGTTACGGTGAGGTACGAGTCGGAATCTATTCCCTTTTTCGTTCCGTCGGAACTGCGGATGACAATACCCAACTTCTGTATTGACGTCTCTCCCGATCCAAACCATTGACGGATGGAAGGTGAAAGAGTGATACTCCACACATTGCTATCACTTTTAGTCATCTTACATTTACTGATGTTCTCATCCCAGGCGGCAGGAACATATTTCCATGTTCCGTCTTCCACGATACCGATGTGGATATATACATCGCCTGTATAATTATATAATGCAGATGAAGAAGCTGCTTTAAATATAATGGTTAACTCTTTGTCTGCATCGGGTGACGCGAGAGAGTAGTTCAACCCAGCTTTAATTTCGATAGGAGGGGTAACGATAGGATCATCACTCTTACTGCAAGAAGCAGCAACGATTGCGATGATAAAAAACAATAACGGGTAAGTAAATTTTTTCATGATATAAGGTCTAATTAGTGATACATTTTAGAGAATGCCGCTTCTTTTTATCCTATAAGCTTCGATAGACAAAAGTATGAAAACCAAAACTTTCCGCCACAGTGACATAAAGAAAGCTTTCACGTAAATTCTTGCAATCGTTTGCGCTGATATAAACCAATATTTTATTTATTCTTTATGTTTCTCTAACATGATAAACTCTATTTTTGCTTACATCATGTTATATTCTTGCTTTGAAAAGCATAGAAGATGACCGAGTGAGAGAATCTCGAATATATAATATAATTAAATCATATTGTTAACTTTAATTTTTAAATGCATGAAGCAAGTTAATCTTAGAATCTATCAAAAGATTCTTCCCCTATTGTTAGGGCTGTTCTTGTCAGTGGGCGTTTATGCACAGTCAGTTACTGTGAAAGGGCATGTGAAAGATGCCACGGGTGAACCTGTCATTGGCGCTAATGTCGTAGAGAAATCGAATGCTACGAATGGGACGATTACCGATTTTGATGGTAACTTCACACTGAAAGTTGCGAATAATGCGACCCTCACGATTTCATTCATCGGATATAAAACTGTGGAAGCTAAAGCCACACTTTCAATGAATATAACTTTGCAGGATGATGCGGTTATGCTTCAGGAAGCCGTGGTGATTGGTTATGGTACAGTGAAGAAAAACGACTTAACAGGTTCGGTAATGGCCATTAAACCTGATGAAATGAGTAAAGGCATTACTACCAATGCTCAGGATATGTTGGCTGGTAAAGTAGCAGGTGTAAGCGTTATTTCTAATGACGGTACCCCAGGTGGTGGTGCACAAATTCGTATTCGCGGAGGATCTTCTTTGAATGCCAGCAATGATCCGTTGATCGTAATTGATGGATTGGCTATTGATAATCAAGGTATAAAAGGTATGTCCAATGGGTTGTCGATGGTAAATCCGGCTGATATTGAGACCTTTACCGTGTTAAAAGATGCTTCTGCAACAGCTATTTACGGTTCTCGTGCTTCTAATGGCGTTATCATCATTACAACAAAGAAAGGAAAGGGTGGACAAGCCCCGAGTGTAAGCTATAACGGTTATGTATCGTTCTCCACAACCCAAAAACGTTATGATGTATTGAATGGTGATGAATTCCGTACTTATGCTGCAAAGTTGTGGGGGGATAAGTTACCGGCTGAACTGGGTACAGCTAATACAGACTGGCAGGATGAAATATACCGCACTTCTATAAGTACCGACCATCATGTTTCTATCAACGGAGGATTTAAGAATCTGCCTTATCGCGTTTCTTTGGGATATACGAATGAGAATGGTATTGTGAAGACTTCCAACTTCCAGCGTTTTACTGCATCTGTGAATTTGGCTCCTTCTTTCTTCGATGACCACTTGAAATTCAATATCAATGCTAAATATATGAATGGTAAGAACCGATATGCCGATACGGGCGCTTCTGTTGGTAGTGCGTTGTCTATTGACCCTACCCGTCCAGTTTATGACTCCGGTGATGCTTACCAATTTACCGGTGGCTATTGGCAGAATACAGCTTCTACCAGCGGCTTCAGTGATCCATCCTGGAAGTATACGGTAAATCTTAACTCACCTCAAAACCCGTTGGCTGCATTGAAGCTCAAGAATGATAAAGCCAATAGTAATGATTTCGTGGGAAATGTGGATTTAGATTATAAAGTACATTTCCTGCCCGATCTTCACATTCATGCAAGTATGGGTGGTGAGTATGCGGAAGGTACTCAGACTACAATTACTTCTCCGTATTCATTCAGTAATAATTATTTTGGTTGGAATGGCATTGCCACACAATATAAATATAACATTTCTTATAATGTGTATGCGCAGTATATCAAATCTTTAGGAGTTCATGATTTTGATGTAATGGTCGGCGGTGAGGAACAACATTTTCATCGTAATGGTTTTGATGAGGGACAAGGTTGGGATTCATACACTGAGGAAGCTCATGATGCAACTTTACGTGCACAAACGGCTTATGCAACCAGAAATACATTGGTTTCTTATTTCGGTCGTCTGAACTATTCTTTATTGAGTCGCTATTTGTTTACGTTTACCACGCGTTGGGATGGTTCTTCACGCTTTTCTAAAGACAATCGTTGGGGTATATTCCCGTCATTGGCTTTGGGTTGGAAGTTGAAAGAGGAAAGTTTCCTGAAAGATGTGAATTTCCTTTCTGATTTGAAATTGCGTTTGGGCTGGGGTATTACAGGTCAACAAGATATAGGTGATGATTTCGCTTATTTGCCTCTTTATGTAGTGAATAACGACTATGCCCAATATCCTTTTGGAGATACTTATTACTCTACTTCGCGCCCGAAAGCTTTCAATGAAGAATTAAAGTGGGAGAAGACGACTACTTGGAATGCAGGGTTGGATTTTGGCTTCCTGAATGGCCGAATAAATGGTGCTGTTGATAGTTATTATCGCAAGACGGATGATTTGCTTAACAGTGTGAAAATTCCAGTTGGTACAAACTTTAATGCACAGATGATGCAAAATATCGGTTCGTTGAAGAATTATGGCGTTGAATTCTCTGTTAATGCCAAACCGGTTGTTACAAAGGATTTCACTTGGGATTTAAGTTATAACGTGACTTGGAATCATAATGAGATTACTAAGCTGACTAGTGGTAATGACGCTGACTATTATGTTGAAACAGGTGATAAGGTATCCAGAGGCAATAATACTAAAATACAAGTGAATAAAGTAGGCTATGCTGCAAACTCTTTCTATGTTTATCAACAAGTATATGATAATAATGGCAAGCCTATTGAAAACATGTTTGTTGACCGCAACGGAGATGGTATTATAAATAGTTCGGATAAATATATCTATAAGAAACCCGCCGGCGATGTGCTGATGGGACTTACTTCCAAGATGATGTATAAGAACTTTGACTTTAGCTTCGCCCTTCGTGCGAGCCTTAACAATTATGTGTACTATGATTTTCTGGCTAATAGGGCTAATGTCAGCACTACAGGATTGTATTCGAATAATGCATACACCAATATACCTGTTGAATCCCTCGCTCTTGGATTTACAGGAAAAGGTGACTACTATATGAGTGATTACTTTGTACGTAATGCATCATTCTTGCGTTGTGATAATATAACGTTAGGTTATTCTTTCGAGAATCTGTTGAAGAGCCAGACTTATAAGGGTATCGGAGGGCGTGTTTACGCCACTGTACAGAATCCGTTTATTATCAGTAAATATAAAGGTCTTGACCCGGAAGTCAAGAGTGGTATTGACAGGGAATTGTACCCCAGAGCAATGACTTTCTTACTGGGTTTGAGTTTGCAATTCTAAATAACATAAAATGAAGTTATCATGAAAACAAGATCTATCAAACATATATTTTCAGCAGCGTTGCTGGCTACCGTTACTTTTGGAGCAGCTTCGTGTGTTAACGACTTGGACATTAGCCCGATTGATCCCCAGACGGGTGCTAGTTTTGATCAGGAAGGGGTATTTGTCAAAGGATATGCCATGCTGGGTGTGACCGGACAGAAAGGTGTTGCAGGATCTCCTGACCTGGATGGACAGGATGAAGGAGAATCCGGCTTCTATCGTACTACATTTAACTGTAATGAATTACCCACAGACGAATGTGTTTGGGCATGGCAGGATAACGTAGATATTCCCCAGTTTACAAAAATCGGTTGGAACTCTTCCAGCCAGCGGACGGAATGGGTTTATGTCCGTTTAGGCTATGATATTACACAATATAACTTCTTCCTGGATCAGACGGAAGGAAAAACAGATGATACAACTTTACGCCAACGTGCGGAAATTCGTTTCTTGCGTGCATTGCATTATTGGTATTTTCTGGATTTATTTGGAAAAGCTCCGTTTAAGGAACATTTTAATAATGATCTTCCTGTTGAAAAGAAAGGAACAGAACTGTATACTTATATCCAGAATGAATTGGGTGATATAGAAAATGATATGTACGAACCCCGCCAGGCTCCTTTCGGACGTGCGGACAAAGCTGCCAACTGGCTATTGCGTGCGCGCTTATATTTGAATGCTGCAGTATATACGGGAACGGCTGATTATGCAAATGCCGAGACTTACGCCACCAAGGTGATTAATTCTGGCTATGTTTTGTGTCCGGATTACAGATTGTTGTTCATGGCAGATAACGATGAGAACGCCGATGCCATGCAGGAAATCATTCTCCCTATCCGTCAAGATGGTGTGAAGACTCGTAACTATGGTGGTTCTACCTATCTTATTTGTGGTACCCGTACCAGTGGCATGCCTTATATGGGAACGACGAATGGTTGGTCTTGTATTTTCGCCCGTGCTTCGATGTTACAGAAATTTTTCTCGGATCTTTCCAAGGTGCCTATGTTACCTTCGGATGTCACAGCACCAGCTAAATCAGATATTGATACCGATGCTAAGATTGATGCTTTTGATGCACAATATGGCGTCAGAACATCTGACTTGATTAAGGCTGCTGCAGATGATCGTGCTATGTTTTATTCCGGCATTGGCGGTGGCAAGCGTAAATTGCAAACTGATGCTATTACAGGATTTAATGATGGATTATCTATTGTTAAATGGCAGAATATCCGTTCGGACGGGAAAGCTACCAATCATACTGAGTATCCTGATACGGACATCCCTTTGTTCCGTTTAGCCGAAGCTTATCTGACCCGTGCTGAAGCTCTCTTCCGTCAAGGAAAGGATGCAACCGGTGATATCAATGAACTTCGCAAACGCGCTCATTGCACGAGAATGGTGCAGACGGTTACCGAACAGGAGCTTATTGATGAGTGGGGACGTGAATTCTATTTGGAAGGACGTCGTCGTTCCGATTTGGTTCGCTTTGGCATGTTCACTACCAGCAAATATCTTTGGGACTGGAAAGGTGGAGTGGCTAATGGGACAAGCGTTGCATCATTCTATAATGTTTATCCTATCCCTGTATCGGATTTGAACAATAATGAGAATATGTCACAGAATCAAGGATATTAATCAGTCGTTAACCATTTTATAAAAGAATATCGTTATGAAAAATATATTCAATATATTATTTGCCGTCCTGTTTGCACTGCCAGTGTTTACTGCTTGCGATACGGATAACGGCAGCAATCCTGTTTTGAATGAGCCTGACACATTTGTATTGAATACGCCTGCGTATGCTTCTAATAATGTGTATGACTTGAAGAATGCTTCGACGCTGGAACTGGCTTGTTCACAGCCTGATTATGGTTTTCCTGCGTCTACTACTTATACGGTACAGGTTTCTTTGGAAGCTGATTTCAAAGATGCCACAGCTGATACCAAAGCTAATTATGCAACTCTTGAAAGCACTTATACCACAGCCAAGATGAATGTGGTTGCTTCCGAACTGAACAGTGCACTTTTGGATTTGTGGACTGCTGCAAATGGGGAGACTGCCGCTTTTCCTACCGACCCGATTAGTGTATATGTACGGTTAAAAGCAGCTATCACTGATAGCGGTAGAGGGGTATGCTACTCTAATGTGATTAATTTGCCAAAAGTTCTGGGTACTAAAGAAGCCAGTTCTCTAGCTCCTCCTAAGACATTATTCGTTGTGGGATCGATGCTCAATAATTGGGGTTTATGGAAACCAATGGTTGCAGTTAGCGGTTTGGATGGACAGTTCTGGACAATGATTTACTTTGATGCAAACTCTGAGTTCAAGTTTGGTACCAAACAAAATGAATACATTGGCGTAACAGACAAGAGACTTACCATTACCGATAAGGCTAATGCCGGAGTAGCTGGTGACGACAATATTAAAGTGGCCACTGCCGGCTGGTATATTGTTTATGTGAAGGCAACCGTTAAAAATAATGATTATGCATTTGCCATGACATTCTATCCGGGTGAAGTTTACTTGTTTGGTAATTCAACCGGTGGCTCGTGGGCCTATGTGGACGCATGGAAATTTACTGCTCCCGACACTAAAGACGGGAACTTCGTATCTCCCGCTATGACGGCAAGTGGTGAAGTTCGTATGTGCGTGAAGACGGAAGTTGATTGGTGGAGAACGGAATTTACACTCTATAATGGTACTATTTTCTATCGTGAAAATCATGCAGTGAATGATAGTTGGGGAGCTGATGTCGGTTCCGACTATTCTGTACAAGGGTCAGCAGGCAAAGTTATGCAACTGAACTTTACTGCAGGAACAGGAGAAATAAAGTAATTAACCTTTAAAAGAAAGATTCATTATGAGAAAACATATAATATATGCAGGGATGTTTCTGGCAGCGATCGGATTCTCTGCTTGCGACGAAGATTTTAAGGACTGGGCTGATCCCCAGTCCAATACTCAGCAGGATGCGCTGGGGCAACTGACTGCTACTTACGTGGCAGGGAAAGACGCCAATATTGTAATGGATGCGGCTACAACGGATTCTGTGGAAATCGTAAAATTAAGTTCGACTACGGCTGAACAAGGTAGCTTGATTAAATTCAATTCTTTAACGCTGAATGGGAGCTATACCGTGCCATACGTTGTTGAGAGCGGTAATGTTGTAAAAGTTTCATTGGCTCAACTCGATAGTGTAACCCAGTTGGCTTATAAGAGTCGCGCCAGTGTAAGTCGTGAATTAAAGATCTCGATAAAGGCATCTGCTACGACTTCTTCCGGACAGGGTATTCAACTTTCGGGGAATGAAGTGACAATCAACTTAAAGCCGGGTGCAACACCTGCTGTTGATCCTGCCGGTTACTATGTGGTAGGCGACTTTAAGGGTTGGAATGCAGCCGGTGCGATTGCAATGACTAAGGATCCTAATAATGAGAATCTTTATACATTGGAGTTGGATAACACTGGTAGTTCATACTTCAAGTTTTTCCCGGCTTCTGCTATTGATGGGGACAACTTGAATTGGGATAAAGCATTGGGTAGTGCTGTAGATGGTGATACTTCGGGTGATAATTTTATAGTATGGGCCAATACGCAAGCTATTAAAGCAGAGTTGGTCGGTAAGATAAAGATCACATTGGATGTTACCAACTATCGCTTCACAGTGAAAGATAACAGTGCTCCGACTGAGCTCTACATGACCGGTAGTGCTTATTCTTGGGGAGGCACATGGAATCAATTTATTCCTGTGAATAGTACAAAGGGTGCATTCTGGGGAATCTACTATTTTACGGCTAATGATGAGGTGAAATTTGCTCCGCAAGCCGGATGGGGAAATGACTTTGGTTTTGCTGCTACAATTTCCGATGCATCTGTTCAACTAGCAGGTTTGTCCGATTCGGGTGGTAATATAAAGGTTGGTAAATCCGGTTGGTACTTGGTTTATGTATCTGTTGTCGGCAACGATAGAGTAGTGGCATTCGAGAAGCCAAATATCTACTTAATGGGTGATACCTCTTATGACGGGTGGAATTCGCAATTGGTTGATCAGGATCTATTTACTATTCCGACCGCCGCCGATGGTGAATTTGTCTCTCCTGCATTTGTAAAAGACGGTGAAGTACGTATTTGTGTTCATCCCGAAACGGCAGCTACCGATTGGTGGAGGACCGAATTTATTGTTCTTGCAGGCAAGATCGCATACCGCGGAAATGGTGGTGATCAGGAACGTGTCCAAGGTAAAACCGGACAAAAAGTTTATTTGAATTTCACAAGTAATACGGGAAGGGTAGAATAAAAGCCTCATAATAGATCATAGTTAATATTGAAGCAAGCTGTTCTAATTTATAGAGCAGCTTGTTTCTTTTAATAGCTTTATCTATGACTCTTTAATATATTGGATGGAAAACAATAATTTATGCTAATCATTAAAAAATAAGCAAATAGAGCTGAATTCTAATATTTTTTTCTGCATTTTTGCACTCTAATTTATATTGTTGAGAGCAAAATGATAACGGATTATTATGGCGATGACTTGATAAAATTACGCATAATTAAAGGAGATGAAAAAGCGTTTTCCGCTCTTTTTTATGCGTATAAAGATAAGTTATACAATTTTCTTTATCATTTTACGAAATCAGAAACAAAAGCGGAAGATTTATTGCAAGAGGTCTTTATGAAAGTTTGGCAAGCGAGAGATACTTTATCTTCTGTTGATAATCTAAATGCTTATATTTTTAAGATAGCTCAGAATATGGCCATAGATCAACTTCGGAGGATGGCCAAGGATATTTTGTACATAACCGAGACACTCGCTGATATTGATGAAGTTGATACTGAAAACCCTTCCGAACTTTTATTGAACAGCGAATTGAAAGAAATTATTCATGAGGCTATTGAAAAGCTGCCACCTCAACAGCAGAAAATCTTCACAATGCGTTATTTTGAAGGTTGGGATCATGAGAAAATTGCTTCAGAACTTAATATAAGTGTATCTACCAGTCAAAATCACATGCGGCAGGCTCTTGTTAAATTGCGCGTTTATCTGCTTAACTACTACCAGGAAATCATTCTCCTTCTTATCTCGACTATACAAACTAAATTTTTTATTTGAAAAATAGTAGGGATAGGCTAGGTGCCAATATCTTTTTTGTCGTCATATACTGTATAAGAGCATCAATATGCTGCTTATATTAGAAATCTTATACCATATTTTAATATTGCAAAAATAAAATGGCAAAGGAAGAATTAAAAGATTTATTGCAATTATACTTATCTGGATCTTCTACACTTGAAGATCAGATAAGACTGGCTCATATTATTAATAGATTAGATGATAATGATTTAGAACCTGAAGTTGAGGCGATTTGGAATAAAAAGGAAATAACGCATAAGCTTTCGGAAGATAAAGCAGCCCAAATTTTATCTCAGATATTGAATGAAGATCGTTCTTCTCTCGTTAATAAATCATTTGTCAAGAAACGTAGACTTAATAGGCTTGCTATCAGTATAGCTGCTTCTGTGTTAATAGTTCTGGGAAGCATTGGCTTTTGGAAAATGAATACCCCGAATGACGCTATTATTATAAAGAAGGAAGTGATTGCTACAACTATGCCTACTTCTTATTCCAGATATATCATCTTACCGGATAGTAGTCTGGTTCTATTAAAGGCTAAGAGTTCTTTGGCTATTTCAGAGAGCTTTAATCGGGAATCCAGAACAGTAGAACTCAAAGGGGAAGCATATTTTGATATTAAACACAATCCGAATAAACCTTTTATTATAAATAGTGGCGAAATAAAAACAACAGTACTTGGAACGGCCTTTAACATAAAAGCGTGGGATGAGGAAAAGAAAATATCTATAGTGGTTACTAGAGGAAAAGTAATGGTGCAATCTCATCGGAAAGTATTAGCCTTATTGACTAAAAACCAAAGGATAGTATATAATACGGAAGAAAAAGTCGCAAATAAAGAAAATAGAATAGACGCTCAGAAAACCGTTGTAGACTGGACTAAAAAAGAAATGACTTTTGATGGTATCGACTTTGAAGATATTGTGAAAATTTTGGGAAGGCGCTATGAAAAGACAATTATTGTTCAAAATCCAGTCTTGCTTCATCATAAGTTAGTAGCCTCATTTAATGGTACGGAAACATTGGATAACGTCTTGTCGACACTCTGTCAAATAATGGATAATGTACGTTACCGGATTGAAAATGATGATGTCGTAATATATTAATTATACAAATGAAAAATATGGATTCATCTTGATTTTGCTATACTGTGTCATAAGAATAAAAAACCCCTTCCGCCGTCGCAAGCATAAAGGGGTTATAGGGAATAAAAAAATAAATTATTTTTTTACAATACAAAGATATGAAAAAAAACAAACGTATATGCGTATATGATTTAAATAGTCTTAATATCCTTCAGAAAGATAAGAAGACATTAAAAAATATCAAGAGCATATTAATCGTAGCAGTTATTTGCGTTATTCAACTAACCTTTTGTGAAAATTTACAAGCACAAACCCCGGAGACTGTTATCAATATTGAATTGCACAATGCGACACTTCGTAGCGGACTAGATAGCATTGGAAAATTATCTGGATATAAAATGGCTTATTCATTAGATTTGGTTTCTCCTTATCGGAATTTGACTCTTCCAAGACAACACAGGAGTGTAAATACAACATTGAAAATGTTGTTGGCTAAAACTAATCTGACTTTCAGCTTTAAAGGAAACAGTATTTTAATTTTAAAGCGGTCGTCTTTTTCATCTCAACCTCTAAACATATCGGAGAAGGACGAGCGGTCTATAAGCGGAAAAGTCTATGATAATGCAGGTGTAACTCTTCCTGGAGTATCTGTACGCATTAATGGGAGGAATACGGGAACGACTACCGATGCCGATGGACGCTTTTCACTATCGATTCAAAAAGGTGATGCCTTAACGTTTTCGTTTATAGGCTTTATAACCCAGACTTTGAAGGTCAATGATGATCAATACTTCCTGAATATCTCATTGGTCGAGTCCTCTACTAATCTTCAGGAGATTGTCGTTGTATCCAACGGATACCAAAAGATAAATAAGACTGTAGCAACAGGCTCTTTTGAGCTTGTGACTGCCAAAGATATAGAAGCGAGTCCATCTGTCAATATCATGGAAAGATTGGAAGGTAAGGTTCCAGGTGTGCGCTTTGATGTGAAAAATAACACAGTTGAAATTCGGGGTAAGAGTAGTTTTTACTCGGGTAGTAGTCCTTTAATCATTATTGATGGATTTCCTGCGATGAATCAAAGTTTGGCTAATTACCCTGGAACTTCTCTTTCTGGTACAAGCGGTGGAAGCAACAATGCTATTCTAAGTTCTTTTAATATGGCTGACATCGAAAGCATCACTTTTCTCAAAGATGCTGCTGCCACTGCTATATGGGGTTCTAAGGCTGCAAATGGTGTGATTGTTATTGAAACAAAAAAAGGACGTGAGAAACAAGGGCCACCTGAAGTTAATTATGCCATGACTTTATCCGTTTCAGCTCCTGCTGATATTCGCAAATTGAATGTAATGAATAGTTCCGAATATATTGATTTGGAGCAAGAATTATTTAATCATAACTATTTTACGGATCCCACTTCTTATTGGAGATATGCAAATGTAAGTGAAGCTCAGCAATATATGTTTGCTGCTCAGAGAGGGGATATCACATCTGAAGAACGTGATGCTAAGCTACAAGCGCTTTCACAACGCAGTAATTCTGATCAGATAAAGAAATATTTGTTGCAGAATGCAGTTACTCAACAATATAACCTATCTCTTTCAGGGCACCATCAAAATGGAAGTTATTATGTTTCGGGTAATTTTACCGGCAATAGTCCGGTCTTTAAAAATAACTGGTCCAAAAATTATTCGATAACAGCTAATATAACGAATTATTTTTTTGATAAGAAATTGTCTGTATATGCCGGTATTAATCAGACTTATGCAAATAACCGTGTAAATGATGCGGTATTGACGGCGATGAGTCCTGGAGATAAAGGGCTACGTCCTTATGATATGTTAGTTGATGAATCGGGAGAATCTATTAATAGAGCTTTGATTTTTACTCCGAATGTTATTAAAGGGTATGAAAATCAGGGTTATTTGCCATGGACTTATAATACTATTGATGAATTAAACTATTCTAATACTAGTTACAATAAGAATGCCACACGTATTAATGCTATGTTGACAATAAAACCAGTTGAGTGGCTGTCTGCAAGTTTCTCGGGGATATATCAAAAGTCTTCAAACGAGAAAGTTTTGCTGAATGAAGTTAAGAGTTATGAGGCTAGAAGCCTTATAAATGAAGGTACTACCGTATCAAATGGAGTCTTGAGCTATGGAGTACCATTGGGCGGTATCTATAAAACAAGTAATGAATTTACCGAAGATTTTTCTGTAAGAGGACAGGTCAATGTGGACAAAAAATGGAATAATGTTCATCGTCTTCAGTTCTTGTTGGGCTCTGAAATCAGACAAAATCAAGCAAGGGGATATAATCAAACGCGTTATGGATATGATGAAGATACTCAAACATCCTCTAGTTGGAATCCGACAGTCTCTTATCCGACGATATATGGATATAGCAAAACTTTAGGATACTATGATGGAACGATATTTGGTAGCAAGCAACGTTATCTTTCTTATTATAGTAATGCTTCTTACTCTTATGGTGGTAAATATTATATTTCCGGGAGTATGCGTTTCGATGATTATAGTATGATTGGAGTAGAACGTAGTAAAAGAGCAAAACCATTATGGTCGGCTGGCTTTAAATGGAATGCAAAATCTGAAAGTTTTTTGACTGACGTTTCTTGGTTGAGTGGGTTAAGTGCTCGTCTGACCTATGGTACCGGAGGTACTGTCCCGAGTACCGGTACTGCCTATCCATTAATCTCTATTTTAGGGAGAGATACCTACACTAATTTAATTTATGGTTCTATTGGTACTCCTGGAAATCAATTGTTAGGCTGGGAGACTACTAGAACACTAAATGAAGGCATTGACCTTTCACTTTGGCATAGCCGTTTAAGTATGACATTAGAATTTTACCAAAAAAAGTCTTATGGATTAATGGCTAACGTACCTTTTAATTCTACTTATGGGTGGAGTACAATGGCCTTTAATACGGGAGATATGGAAGGACATGGATACGATTTGAAAATCTCCGGGGATATTATACGTAGTGGTTCTTGGAACTGGAATATAGGTTTTAACCTGTCATATAATACCAATAAAGTAACAGATAATCGTTTCCCGAATACTTCTACAGTGGTGGGAAGCACTTCTGTTATTACCACAGGCTATCCTGTGGATAATTTATTCTTATATAGGTGGGCTGGCTTGGATAGTAATGGCCAGTCACAGATATACAATGCTGCGGGAGATAAACTTTCTTCCACATCTTATCCTACAATAAAAGCGGAAGATCGTTATTATGCGGGAAGGACTACCCCTCCTTATTTTGGGGGATTATCTCAGTCTATCCGTTATAGAAATATCACCTTAACTTTGTATGCATCTTATGAAATGGGGCATAAAGTTCTAAAAAATGATATTGCTTCGACTTACTACCCTACAAGTACAAGTTATTCTGGCTTTTTAGCTACAAGCAAAGCTCTTGTTAACAGGTGGAAAGTTGCCGGGGATGAGCAAAAGACGAATATTCCGGGAATAATAAATAGTAACTATAATAGTATTAGTTGGTATTTACTTTCAGATGCAAGTTTGATCAGTGGAGATAATATTCGAATGAATCAAATCTCTCTTTCTTATAGCCTACCTGCCTCCATTCTAAAAAAGCTAAAGTGCGTTCGTTCTTTATCAATGGGGGCGTCTATGAGTAATTTGGGGTTGTTGTGGACGAAAAATAAAGAAGGTATTGATCCGGATTATATTTTCTCTGGTAGTTATACGAGCATGCCTCCTTCCAAAAACTACTCTTTCAATCTTAATGTTTCATTCTAACAAAAATAAAATGAAAAAGATAATATTCGATTTAATTCTGGCGGGATTACTTCTCTCCGGCTGTAGGGATTATGTAGAAATTGATGCAATTGGTCAGAGGACTCTTAAATATACGGATGATTACCAGTATTTGCTCAATAATGACTATATAATGAATCAGGCATATTATTACACAGAGTTAGCTTCAGACGAAGTGGATATAAATGATGCTGGTTTTCAAACAAGAATGTCTACTAAAGATGCTGCCGTTTATAAATGGGAGGATTATATTTATACTGATATAGAAGAAGATCCTGATTGGACAAAATTATATAAAGAGATATATGTTTGCAATCAGGTTATTGAGGGTGTGATGGATAGTGAGAATGGTACAGTATCACAAAAGGCAAACATTTATGCACAAGCTCAAGTTCATCGTGCATTTGCATATTTGAATTTGGTCAATGTTTTTGCTAAACAATATAATTCATCAACGGCTTCCACTGATCCAGGAGTCCCTCTTTTATTGACTCCCAATCTTTATGGCTCGTTGGAAAGGGCATCCGTAGAGAATGTTTATAACCAAATCAAAAAAGATCTCAGAGAAGCAAGTGCGGTATTACCGGATGTGCAAGATAATATCTATAAAGCTTCCAAAATCAGTGCTTTTGGTATAATGGCACGTACTTGTCTTCAGATGGGCGATTATGATTCTGCTTACCAATATGCTGATAGTGCATTGCAAAAGAAAAAAACTTTGATAGACTTGAATGATTATATAAGCAATAAAACGGCATTTCCTAAGAAGATGTACAATCCGGAAATATTACTTTATAAGACACTATCTAATATAGGTCCTGTTTTGCCACTTAGCAGCCATCTACTCGGCTTGCTTGGGGAGAAAGATCTACGCTATCAGTTATTTACAGTACCCGGTAGTAATTTTTCGTGGAATACCTTCCAAGGAAGAGGATATAGTGGGTATCAACTGACATACGATGGGGTTTATACAGGTCCATGCGTTCCTGAAATGATGCTGATTAAGGCTGAAGCTTTAGCCCGTAGTGGTGAATATAACACTGCTGTCGATATACTTAATGATTTACGGAAGAAACGTTTTAAATCAGATGATTATGAGGCTTTAACTGCGGTGAGTAAGGAAGAAGCTTTGCAAATGGTTATTGATGAAAGACAGCGTGAGTTGTTTGGAAGGGGATTCAGATGGTATGATCAGAAACGCTTAAATGCAGAGCCTATGTTTGCAAAAACAGTAACTAGGGTGTTTAAAGGGGAAACCTATACATTGGCTCCAGGAGATAATCATTATGTGTTCCCGATAGGAACAAAATATATAATTCTTAATCCGGAGATTTCACAGAATCCGCGATGAGAATATCCTAATATAAATAATAATAAAACGACGAATGAAAAAATTTATTTATTTAATCATCTTTATTTTTGTAGGTAGCGTTCTGTGTATGAATGCTTTGGCTGATTCACAAGGGCTGTTTAAAAAAAAGAAAAAAAGTCAAGTGAATAAGGTTACACAGGCAGATTCGACTAAAACACATAAGGATACTGCTATAAAGCCCTATAAAGAAATTATCAAATCTGATATGAAAACCCAAAAAGGCTTTCTTACAGTACATTCGAAAGAAGACAAATATTACTTTGAAATACCTTTTTCATTATTCGGCCGTGATATATTGGCTGTAAATAGGATTGCTAAAGCCTCCGTTGACATGCGTAACGGAAGTTGGGGGCTGAATGGCGATGAGATTGGAGAATGTGTATATCAGTGGACTAAAGGGTATGATAATAAAATTTATCTGAAGAGAATATCTTTTACGGAGTATGCCAAAGATAGTACGTCCCAAATGTATGCTAATGTGATTGCAAATAATGTGCAAGCTATAGCTGAGTCATTCCCTATTTTGGCTTATAACAGTGATTCAACTGCTGCTGTCATCGATGTTACTAAATTCTTGGGTAGTGACAATAATGTCCTTTACTTTGAGAATCAACCATTGAAGGATAGAGCAGGCTTGGGTTCTCAGGAAGATGAGAAGAGCTATATTCAATATGTGCACTCATATCCTACAAACCTTGAAGTGAGGGCTGTAAAGACTTATAAAGCCGGTAAAAATCCGACTTGGCCTAATTATACAGTAGAACTCAATTCTTCTTTGGTATTATTGCCGGAGAAACCTATGAAGCCTCGTTTGGAGGATTCAAGAGTTGGATATTTTACCGTTGGGTTTAGAGATTTTGACGCCAACCCTCAAGGGGTGGATATCACTAAATATGTAGCACGTTGGCGGTTAGAGCCTAAACCTGAAGATATTGACAAATATTTGAGAGGGGAGCTCGTTGAACCTAAAAAGCCTATTGTTTTCTATATTGACCCTACTACTCCTAAGAAATGGATTCCATATCTCATACAAGGAGTAAATGATTGGCAGAAAGCTTTTGAGGTTGCTGGTTTTAAAAATGCAATTTATGGACGTATGGCACCTATTGCACAAGAAGATAGCACTTGGAGCATGGACAATGCAATGTATTCAGCTATTATCTATCGTCCATCGGAAATTGCCAATGCGATGGGGCCTCACGTGGCTGATCCTAGAAGTGGTGAAATTATAGAGAGTCATATATTTTGGTATCATAATGTAATGTCTGTTTTGAAGCAATGGTATATGGTTCAATGTGGGACAATTGACAAACGGGCACGTAAACCGGAAATTGATGACAAACTGATGGGAGAGTTAATTCGTTTTGTTTCTTCCCATGAGGTTGGACACACATTAGGACTAAGGCATAATTTTGGTTCTAGTTCCACGGTACCGGTTGATAAGTTAAGAGACAAAGAATGGCTGAAGAAATATGGACATACTCCATCAATTATGGATTATGCCCGATTTAATTATGTTGCCCAGCCGGAAGATAATGTCGGTTTGGCCGGACTTTTTCCAAGAATAAACGATTATGATAAATGGGCTATTTACTGGGGCTATAAATGGATGCCCGATAGTGTTGATATAAAGAGTGTAGAGCGTCGACTCGGTAAAATTGTCACAGATACTTTAAAAGTAAATCATCGTTTGTGGTTTGGTGGAGAAACTGAACCGTTTGATCCCAGATGCCAAAATGAAGATTTGGGAGATGATGCGATGAAAGCCAGTGAATATGGTATTAAAAATTTAAAAAGAATTGTTCCACAGTTGGCAGAATGGTATGTGGAGCCTGATAAGGATTATACTGATTTAGGGAAAGCTTTTTCGGAAGTCTTTGGGCAATATAACAGATATATTGGACATGTGATGAAAAATATTGGCGGTATATATCACAATGACTTGAGAGGAATCGATCAAAAGCCACTATATGCCAGAACAGAGTATTTAAAGCAAAAACGGGCTGTGGAGTTTTTAAATAATCAGTTGTTTGAGACGCCTGAGTGGCTTAACGTTAAAGATATATTTGATAAAATGCCTTATTCTTTTGGTATTGAACTGAATAATCTTCAAAAAGATGTCGTTTTCGCCATTTTATCCCGCACTAGAATGAGTACCCTGCTTAATAATCAATATGAGTTTAAGGGAAAAGAATATGGTTTGGATGAACTTTTTCATGATCTTGATCGTGGAATATTAAAAGAAATCTATGTCGGAAGTAATATTAGTTTTTATAGAAGGAATCTACAAAATATATATATATATCGCTTGATAGAAGAAGCTTATGCTCAAGAAAACCCGGGCTTGGTCAACGGATATGCTGTATACCCACATTTCTTGTCAGACATGCAAGGTGCTATTGTCACGGAGTTAAAATATCAAAAATCAATTATAGATAAAGTTTTGAGGAGGTCCAATTTAAATAAGGCTACTCGAATACACTTGCAATCACTCAGTGAAAGAATTAAGAGTAACTTGAATTCTATTGTTATACGAAAAGAATCTCTTTAATATAAATTCTCTATCTCTCTAACACATTAATCTTTAACGTCAAGAGGAGTATTTCGTTCAGAATACTCCTCTTTCTTTGCAGATATAATCTTCATACGTTTTTTTCAATGTCTGGATGCAGCCCTTTTATTATTGATTTTCTAAGTCTTTTGGTCTATGTTTTTATGCCGCTTCTTTATTCGTACATCCTGTTTATTAATTTGTTCAGCCATTCCCAACGTATACGAAACCAGCGGCGGGTACTGCTCTGTTTACCTCCGAATTGTAATACAAATTCCCGATAACCATGTTTACGAAAAGGCAACCCCACATCTATAAATTCCATATGGCGGTATTTACGTTGTTTTGCGTCGGCTAATGCATGCCATACAGCCAGAATACCGGGGTATTGCAAGGCATACGTTTTCCTCATTCCTCCCGAAAACCAAAGATAAGCATTCTCGCCCGAATAGATACAGACGCTTCCTCCTATAATCTTGTTCTTATACGTTACAATGAAAATTCTACTCCTTTTGCTACTCTGCATTTGTTTCTCCATATACAGGAAGAAATCTTTATTTGGAAAATGTCGACGTATTTTCGAAGAATAGATGTGGTGTAGCATTTGGGCAAATGCTTGGATATCTTCCGGCGAATGAGTCTCACGAACTTCCGCTCCGTTTTTCAATCCTTTTTTTACTTGACGTTTTCTTGAAAGGCTGAAACGTTCTTCCACTTTGTTTACACTATGTAGCGAATTGCGTACGCGCAACCAGTTAATGGCAAAATAATGATTCTCTCTGAAAGCTTTGTATCCAAACAAGGCATTGTCCAAGTTCCGGAATTCAATCAGGAAAGATTTTCTGATTGCTATTTTGGTAAGCTCATTGAGTATTACGTTGAAAACAGCTTCCCGGTCAATGCTTCCATTAAAATACTCCCCTTCACCATATATGACACACCTTTTGAAAAACGGGAGTCGAAAAGGAAGGGTTTTATGTATGACAGCCAACACTTTTGCTACGGGGATGTCTCCCTCGTAAGCGACCACGAGTAGGGGTACATATCCACGTGTCGCTTCATAGATATGAAACAATTCAGTGGAATGAAAGGTATCGTTTTCCGATAGTACCGGTATGTCATTCCCGTGATGGTATGTGGTCAGTTTCAAAGGCATTGCTGCAAATTTAAAAATAATCTCTTATCTTTGTCTCTATAATACTGATAAAAGGTTGGATATGATACATTCACCTTTGCCGTTTTGTTCATTTTGATTGTATTACTTTATAATTTTGCAATATGGAAAGTTTTGGTGAGTTACTGAAAAAACGTCATAGCATACGGAAATTTACAGAGGAAGAGTTGTTGCAGGATGAGGTCGTCACGTTACTGAAAGCAGCCTTAATGGCTCCGACTTCCAAACGTTCCAACGGCTGGCAGTTTATAGTTGTCGACGAAAAAGAAAAACTGGAAAAATTGTCACATTGCAAAGCTCAAGGTGCACAGTTTTTGGCTGAGGCTCCTCTTGCCATTGTCGTGCTTGCCGATCCTTTGATTAGTGATGTCTGGATTGAAGATGCTTCAATCGCTTCCATTCTTTTACAGCTGCAAGCCGAAGATATGGGATTAGGTAGCTGCTGGGTGCAAATTCGTGAGCGTTTTACAACTTCCGGCATGTTAGCCGACGAATTTGTTCATGAGGTTCTTGATATTCCTCTTCAATTACAAGTGCTTAATATTATTGCTATTGGACACAAAGCTATGGAGCGCAAGCCATTCGACGAGGAGCATTTGCAGTGGGAAAAGGTTCACATTAATAAGTTTGGAGGAAAGTAACGGTGAGTGCGTCAAGGGCAAACAATAATAAGGATACTTATAAAGCGGCCGCTATTGCTTTAATTGTGTTCGGCATACTTTATCTGATTGATAAACTGGCTTCTTTTTCTGCACTTGGATTACCTTGGGTGATGAATAGGGACAACTTTCTCTTATATACAGCCTTAATATTTCTGATTCTCAAACGCGATAAATCGATCGGTATCATACTGGTTGGATTGTGGCTGGTTTTGAATTTCGGATTGATAACGACTTTACTTGGAAGTCTGTCCGCTTATCTGTTACCTCTAGGCTTGCTACTTGTCGGATTACTTTTATATTGGCTTGCTACAAAGTAGAAAGGCTTAATAATCCACTTTTTGTAGAAAACGGCATTGTGGGTTTTTAAAAGAGTTTTTATGAAAATTAATAAAAATATTCAAGAGATACCGATTGTTTTTATCGGAGCGGGGAATTTGGCTACAAATCTTGCAAAAGCTCTTTATCGTAGCGGATTCCGTATAATACAAGTCTACAGTCGTACGGAGGCTTCAGCCGAAATGTTGGCTAAGGTGGTTGAGGCTGAACACACCACAGAACTTTCGCAGGTCAGGTGTGATGCATCATTGTATTTCGTGTCGCTTAAAGATGATGCCTTGGTTGAGTTACTTCCAGACATTGTGAACAAGAAGAATAACGCTTTGTTTGTACATACGGCCGGAAGTATACCTATGGATATATGGAAGGGGAGGACGAATCGTTATGGAGTGTTTTATCCCTTGCAGACTTTTAGCAAACAAAGGGAGGTTGATTTCAATTCGATTCCTGTTTTTATTGAAAGTAATTCCGTAGAGGATATCGGTTTACTGAAAACTATTGCTTCTGTTTTATCGGAAAAGGTCTATGAAGCGACTTCCGAGCAACGAAAGTGTTTACATCTTGCGGCTGTCTTTACCTGTAATTTTGCGAACCACATGTATGCTCTTGCCGCAAGACTGTTGGATAAATATAACCTTCCTTTTGAAGTAATTCTTCCCCTTATTGATGAAACAGCCGGGAAAGTACATCAATTATCGCCTTCCGAAGCACAAACCGGTCCGGCAGTCCGTTTCGACCGTAAAGTTATGGATAAGCATTTGGAAATGCTATCCGATGAGCCCGAATTGCAAGAGTTATACAAATTGCTTAGTGAGAGTATTTATCAGTTGGCAAACGAAAAATCTTCTGCCGACAAGTCCATTCTCGAATAAATGGTAGGATTGTGAGTACGGTTAATTATGATTTAAAAAAGATAAAAGCGCTCTTGTTCGATGTGGATGGAGTTCTGAGTGCAAACGTGATTCCTATGAGTACGGAAGGTGAACCTATGCGTACGGTAAATATAAAAGACGGATATGCATTACATCTTGCTGCAAAGCAAGGTATGCTTTTAGGTATTATTACCGGTGGTCGTACATTGGCGGTACGCAAACGTTTTCTTGCATTGGGTATTCCCGAAGAAGATATTTATATGGCTTCTTCCATAAAGATTCATGATTATCGCGATTTCCGGGAGCGGCATGCTTTGTCCGATGAGGAAATTCTATATATGGGTGATGACATTCCCGACATTGAGGTGATGCGTGAATGCGGATTGCCTTGTTGTCCTAAGGATGCTGCAAATGAAGTTAAAGCCGTGTCCCGCTATATTTCGCATGTGGAAGGAGGATACGGATGTGGACGTGATGTTGTGGAACAAGTTCTCAAAACCCAAGGTCGTTGGATGGTTGATGATGCGTTCGGATGGTAGGTTTTATATTAGTTTAAAAATTAAATGTTGGATAATTTAAAGAAATACAAAGTAATCCTTGCATCAAATTCCCCCCGGAGAAAAGAACTGTTAAGCGGTTTGGGTGTGGATTACGAAGTACGGACTCTTCCTGATATTGAGGAATCGTTTCCCGATCATTTGAAAGGCGGTGATATTCCATTGTATATAGCCCGTGAAAAGGCTGAAGCTTATCGTGAAATCATGCACCCGGATGAACTGATTATAACCGCTGACACAATTGTCTGGCTTGACGGAGAGGTGTTGGGTAAACCGCTCGACAGAGAGGATGCATTGCGAATGTTACGTTTATTATCCGGCCGGACACATAATGTCTTTACCGGAGTCTGCCTGACTACAACCGAATGGCAGCGCAGCTTTATCGCTGCGACTGAGGTCCGATTTGCAGAATTGAGCGAAGAGGAAATCACTTATTATGTCGACCGCTACCTGCCAATGGATAAAGCCGGCTCCTATGGCGTTCAGGAGTGGATTGGCTACATTGGCGTAGAGAATATATCCGGCAGCTACTTTAATATTATGGGTTTACCTATACAACGGTTGTATAAGGAATTGAAAAAGATATAAACCTAAATAATATCCAACATTAGTGGAATATCCTCCTCGGTGATGCCTTGTCTGATAAGGCTGTTACGGTCTCTGTTGAACAACTCCAGGAATACTTCTTTGTTTCCGCTTTCCTGAATGGCTTTTCTATACAGTTCGGCGGCTTTTTCAATGCTACCGCTTCTCCATGCCACATGACCCGCATTAAGATAATCCACGGCAAGTGGTTTGGCATTCAAGATTTTATTATAGTACTTCATTGCTTGCTCATATTTCCCGCAGACAAACGAACACCATCCTATGCCACGCCATGCTTTCACACAGTCATGTTCTAAATAATCCAATTTGAAGAAGTATTGTAGCGCATCTTCATAATTACCTTGTTCCGCCAAGCAACTTCCGGTATAAAACAGGACATTGTGGTTTTCCGGCTGAATAGCTTCCACGCGTTGATAATATTTTAGTGCCGAATTATAGTCCTTTATTTGTCGGAAGCATGTTGCCAGATGGCGTAGTGTCCACAAATGGTCGGGTTTTAAGACATCTGCTTTTTGATATGCACTGATTGCTTCAAGGTATCGTTTTTCTTTTTGCAGACAATAACCAGTTTTCTGATATGTATTTGCGTCGGTACTCTTTCGCTCAATCAAAATTTGGTAAAGCTCAATTGCTTCAACAAAACGTTCTTTTCTGAAATGAAAATCGGCGACTGCACTTAACAGTGCGGAATCTTTCAGCATGTCTTTCAATACGGGATTCCGATGTAAAGCGATCTCTTCCTGGAAAATATTACGGAACTCGGCTTTGCGTTGGCTTAACTTAAAGAATCGGTATAGATCGTGTATATACTGATTGCTTACTATATCCGGTCTGACAGCATACTCCTTAAGGCTTGCAGCATTTTTTTCATCCAAAAGATCCTGCTGATCCTGAGGACTCAATTGGTTAAGCATCATATCACGTTGACGTTTAGGTAGTTCGGCGATTGTAAAGCAAAAAGAATATTTGTCACTATTACAGAAAAAACCTGAATTCAAAAGAAGTGCGAGAACCGAATTTTCATCGGATGGCTTTAAGCCGACTTGGTGTATGACACTGGAATGCTGGGGATCAAAAGGATAAAACCAATTATGAGGCTCATGAAAGAATGGGTAACTTTTCAGCTGCGCAAATGTGCTCATATATATATCTGCTCCTTCAAGTTGGAGTTCATTCATTTCCCGCATTCTATTTTCCAAGCCGGACTCTTCAAAAACCTTTTCCCAATCGGGATTTACGTCATTTTCCTCCGTCTCTTCAAACCCGAATTTAATGTTTCTCATAAAGTTTACATTCCTCATCATTTCGGGAATGATCTCATCCTGCATTTTCTTATTAATCTTCTCTGTTTCCTGACTGCGAAGTAGTTGAATATAAATCCTGTTGATTTGTTTGATAAATGCCGGATCTTCTCTATATAATGAAATGCGGGCTTTTAATGCCGGATATAATTCAATGCGTTTGGAGTGGATATGCAAAGTAAATATTAATCCTATCAAAGCTCTTTGGTTTACTTGTACGCTCTTATGGTGAATGCCATCCAACAACCAGTTTACCTTTTGATCATCGAATGCTTCCATCAGACTCAGCGTGATTGCACTGGTAAAGAGGCACAAGTCATTCTGTGGCATAAGTTCCGATTTTAACATGGATTGTGCCTGACTTGCTTCTTCTGCACTCCAATGCGAGTTACTCCATGTTATAAGAAATAAAATGCGGTGTGTATCTTCGTGACGCTTCAATATTTCATTCAATCCCTGATAACCGGGGGTCAACCGACAAATTGCCATTTCGTCAGAGAAACCTTCGAGTATTTTTTGTAAAGTGTCTATACCATATCCTTCCGGCAGTGCATTTTGATTTTTGCGTAACATATGGTAATAGCTATTGGATACCTCATCGAGCATGGAAATACGCGCTTGATCCGCTATTTCCCATGCATCTGCCAGTAGTTTTTTATGCAGATCATATCTGGTGGGGTCTGTCATTCCTTGACGCATGTATTGCAGCATGTATCGATAAGCTGTCTGAGTTTGTTCCAAACGGTTGGTTAAGCTCCAATCGTTACAGTCATGCAAGAATGACTCCAATTGGGTACAAGCTTCATTTAGCCGACGTTCACTTAATAATTCTGTGATTTGCTGATATTGCTTCAGTATTAGTTGTTCGTTCATAATCTATCCTTTCTTTAGCCCATCGCTATTTAAACTACAAAAAAAGTGCCAAAATGTTCATTGTTAGAACCTCACTTGTAATTGAGCTTGCAGTTGATTGGAACTTTCCCCCCTGCAAGGGTTACAGTGCGTGTATTGCGCCTGTATACGGCAACGAGGATAGAACCAATATTGCAATCCACCGGTATAGTTGGTTTGTTTATCGTCCATATCCTTGTTTTTGTTGAAGTAATCGTAAGAAGCGATTGCATCCAGTTTAGGCAAGATATGGGCACATGCCGTAGCATAATATCCATTGCTTTCCACTTTACCGTCCTTACCGGTCAGATATTCGGTACGGATATCTATCGGTCTGGTTTTAATCAGTGCTCCGATCGACCAACGGTCGCGTGTATACATCTCACCCACTTTGATATCGGGGTTGACATTTGATGTCGCAATGGCACAACCTTTTCCTTTGATAAAGGAACTTCCCACGGATAACCATTTCAGCGGACTTATCATGAGGTTCCCAACAATGTCTTTATTGTTATTTCTGTCTTTGACGTTAATACCTTGTCCATTCATTATGGCAAAGTCGTAATGAAGCAATTTATTAAAGAAGTCACCATAGATAAGGAGACCCATGTCACGTCCGCTATTCGACCCATATAACGGATCACTTCCGTTTACTCCAGCTAAATAGTTTACGGCTTGCGAAGCAGTGTTAATTAATTCCACGACAGTGGGAGAAAGAGGGTTTTCAATGCTGAACATTGTTTTGAATTGTCCCAGTCTGGCGTTGAATTGCGGTAAGAAATGATATTCCGTATATACTTCAAGCAGATTTCCACCGCTATTAAAATTGTACATAAAGTAGCATGACCATTTATCCGTAATTTTGCCTTCAGCCATAAAAATGATACGTTTTACATCGAAGCCATTGCTGCCACCTTCGGCATCATCATAAGTAAAACCGGTTTGTGCATATCCCGATAAGGTAATTCGTTCCTTTAGTGTGTTTATTGTTTTGTTAAGGTTGGCTTCTTGGGCCGAGATGCTACATGTTGTACATATCATAAAGGCGAATGCAGGCAAGAGCCGTTTCATTGAACTGGATAAAAGCATAATAATAGATTCTTCAGATTGTGTGTATGTTGTAGGTAAATGTTAAAAAGGCAACTCTTCCAATAAGAGTTGCCTTTTATGCTGGTTTTGTTTTTTTATTCTTCTATAGCGGCGATACCCGGAAGAATTTTTCCTTCGATAGCTTCAAGCAGTGCGCCACCGCCGGTAGATACATATGAAACGCCGCTAGCTAATCCGAATTTGTTAACACATGCAACGGAGTCTCCACCTCCAACTAAAGAGAATGCACCGTTTTTAGTCGCTTCTACAATAGCTTCACCTACCGAACGTGAACCGTGAGTGAAGTTGTCGAATTCGAATACACCTGTAGGTCCGTTCCAAAGTATAGTCTTGGAGTTTTTAATTACTTCGGTAAAAATCTTTTCAGTTTCTGAACCTATGTCCAGACCTTGCCATCCGTCAGGTATTTCATTTACCTTGCAGAAAGCTGTTTTAGCATCGTTTGAGAAAGAATCTGCAATTTTCGCGTCAACGGCCAATACCAGGTTTACGCCTTTTGCTTTTGCCTTTTTTATCAGTTCCAAGGCCAAATCCAGTTTATCTTCTTCGCAGATGGAATTGCCGATCTTCCCTCCTTGAGCTTTAGTGAAAGTATAGGTCATACCACCGGTGATAATCAAGTTGTCCACTTTACTCAAAAGGTTTTCGATGATTTCAATTTTCGAAGAAACTTTTGAACCACCCATGATGGCAGTAAACGGACGTTGGATATCGGTCATGACTTTATTTACGGCTTTCACCTCTTTCTCCATCAGGTAACCGAACATCTTATGTTCTTTATCGAAATATTTAGCGATAAGAGCTGTGGAAGCGTGCGCGCGGTGAGCTGTTCCGAATGCATCATTTACATAACAATCGGCATACGAAGCTAATTTTTTGGTGAATGCTTTCTGACTTTCTTTTACAGCCTTTTTGGCAGTTGCTTTTTCTTCATCGGTTGCATTATCTGCCAAACCACGGGGTTTGCCTTCTTCTTCAGCATAGAAACGAAGATTTTCGAGCAATAATGCTTCGCCCGGTTTTAAAGCGGCAGTTTTTACAACAGCCTCTTCACCGATACAGTCGTTGGCGAATTGCACTTTAACACCCAGTAACTCGGATACCTGCTTCAGGATATGCTTCAAGGAAAACTTGTCTGCAGGTCCTTGGGGACGTCCGAGGTGTGAACCTATAATGACGCTGCCACCATCAGCCAGAATTTTCTTCAATGTGGGGAGGGCTGCACGGATACGGGTATCATCTGTAATATTAAAGTTTTCGTCCAAAGGCACGTTGAAGTCTACGCGGACGAATGCCTTTTTACCGGCAAAGTTAAATTGATCGATCGTCATAATATTCAGTTTATTTAAAGTGTTATTAAATCTTTTTCGTGACTGCAAAGTTAATATTAATTTCCTTTTATGGCTACGAAATCGTTATTTATTCTTGCTTTTTGGGGGCTATTTTACCCACTTTGTATTTCGTACAATAGTACTTGCACATCATTTGCAATCCGCAGGTGTCACATTGGGGTGTGCGTGCCTGACAGACATATCTTCCGTGTAAAATGAGCCAATGGTGGGCAATCGGAATCAGGTCTGCGGGTATATGTTTTACCAGTTCCTTTTCAACGCTGAAAGGAGTGGTGCAACTGTCGGATACCAACCCTATGCGATGACTCACCCGGAAGACGTGGGTATCTACAGCCATGGCCGCTTTGTGAAATACGACAGATTGTATCACATTCGCAGTTTTTCGGCCTACTCCGGGCAATTTTGTCAGATCTTCGAGCGTATCGGGAACCTGGCTATTAAAATCTTTTACAAGCATGCGGGCCATGCCTACCAGATGCTTGGATTTGTTGTTGGGATAAGATACGCTGCGGATGTATTCGAAAATCACTTCAGGGGTACTTGCTGCCAGAGCTTCGGGAGTGGGGAAATCATGATATAAAGCAGGAGTGATCATGTTCACCCGTTTGTCTGTACATTGTGCCGATAAAATTACGGCTATCAATAACTCGAATGGGTCACCGTAATGTAATTCGGTTTCGGCTACCGGGCGGTTCTCGCGGAACCATGCAATTACTTTTTCATATCGTTCTTTTCTTCTCATCGCAATTTATATTTTTGGTAGTGTGGAGCTACTTTTTTATTAAAATACATTGCTGATATTATGGTAAGGCATGCGCCCAATAAATACGCTTTGTCAAAGGTACTGATCTCCGCAATGTATCCTCCGGTCAGTATCCCGATACCTATTCCCACATCCCATGAAGTCAGGTAGGTGGAAGTGGCTGTTCCCCGCTGGTTGTTGGGAGCCAGGTTGACAAAGATCGTATTGTATGCCGGAAACATAATTCCAAAGCCTATACCCAGTAGCAAGGCGACCATAAAGAATACGATGGTACAGGCCATACTATCCCAGTGGATGATATATACGCAGGCCGAAAGCAGGAAAAAACTGAGGATCACAAGATATAATCCTGCAGAGATGACTTGTGTCACTTTGCCCCGGTCTACTATTTTGCCCGAAAATATACGCGAGATTGCCATTCCGACTGCCATGAAAGTGAAGAAAAAACCTGTCGTGGCATTGACTCCGATTTGCTTGGCATACATGGCTACATAGTTGATAGTCATACCATAAGGTATTGAAAGTAGCAGTAGGCTTATGCCTGCCGGAATTCCTTTTAACAGGATGAAACGATCCATGGAGATAGGCTCTCGCTTAACGGGTGGTTTATAGGGCGTTTTTACCAACGATGCACATAAAAGTCCGACGAAGCAGGATGCCAGGGAAGTGCAGAAAATTACGGGATAGCTCATTCCCGCATCGTGCAAGAAGAGTCCGGACATGGGGCCGACAGCCATGGCTATATTGTTGGAGAGCCCGTAATATCCCAATCCTTCACCCCGGCGGGAAGAAGGCATGATGTCAATCACTACGGTATTACCACTTACGGTTACCATACCGAATGATATGCCATGGATCACCCGGAAGATAATAAATAGGGTGAGCGATCCTGCAATGAGGTATCCTCCAAACATGGAAGTGAATATGAAATAAGCCAGCAAGTAAAGCGGCTTACGGGCAAAGGTATCAAGAAAATAACCGGAAAAAGGACGGATGCATAATGCAGCTATCGTATAACAGGACAGAATGATGCCAATTGTGGAATTTCCGGTACCAAATATTTCGGAAAGATAGAATGGCAATACCGGGATAAGCAGCCAAAAACCGAAGTACAGTAAAAAATTAGCTGCTAATATAAAGCAATAGCTTGGGGTGATTAGTCTATCTTTCATATGCAAATAAGCTTGTATAATTAAAAAACGGAAGTGGAAAACTGAACATTCCCCCTGATCTATGACAGTTAGGTTTGATCCTCAGTTTTCCACTTTTATTTTTAAATTGTCTAATATGCGGCCTCGAATTCTTTCAGGAAACGTGTATCGTTTTCGGAGAACATACGAAGGTCTTTCACCTGATATTTCAGGTTAGTGATACGTTCTATACCCATACCGAGTGCATAACCGCTATATACTTTACTGTCTATGCCGTTACTTTCAAGAACATTCGGATCTACCATACCGCATCCCAGAATTTCTACCCATCCGGTGTGCTTGCAGAACGGGCATCCTTTTCCACCACAGATATTACAACTGATATCCATTTCGGCACTGGGTTCTGTAAACGGAAAGTATGACGGACGCAAACGAATCTTAGTATCTGCTCCGAACATTTCCTTAGCGAAGAGTAATAATACTTGCTTCAGGTCGGTGAACGAAACGTCCTTGTCTACATACAGGGCTTCCACCTGATGAAAGAAACAGTGCGCGCGATAGCTGATCGCTTCATTACGGTATACGCGACCCGGACAGATAATGCGGATAGGAGGCTGTGAAACTTCCATAACCCGGCTTTGTACGGACGATGTATGAGTACGCAATAAAATATCGGGGTGTGATTCAATGAAGAAAGTGTCCTGCATATCGCGAGCCGGATGGTCTTCGGCAAAATTCAATGCTGAGAAGACATGCCAGTCGTCTTCAACTTCGGGACCCTCGGCAATACTGAAGCCAAGTCGTGCAAATATGTCTATAATTTCATTTTTAACGATGGAAAGCGGATGACGGGTACCCAGTTTCACGGGGTATGCCGAACGGGTCAGGTCCAAATCGTCACAGCCGGAATCCTGTGATTCAAACTGTTCTTTAAGAACGGAAATTTTTTCTTGTGCTTTGGTTTTGAGTTCGTTAAGCTTCATTCCGACCTCTTTCTTCTGCTCTGCGGCAACGTTGCGGAAATCCGCCATCAGTTCATTGATGGCTCCCTTTTTACTGAGATATTTGATGCGGAGTGCCTCCAGTTCATCGGCATTGGCAGCTTTCAGTGCTTCCACTTCTTGTAAAAGCTCATTGATTTTAGCTATCATATCATTGATTTTTATATTTCTACGAAATGTATAAAACGCAGCAAAGATACAATTTTCTTGTGATACCCTCTTCTCTCTTTCTTTGAAATTTGCTCTGTTGTAAAGAAAAAGCCAATACTTGTTATGTTCGTTTACATTACTTGTTTTTGTGTCTGCCTATATTTGTCCGTTTAGCATCCCTTTTTATTGCTTTTCTACTCTTTACTTGAGTCCCAAAAACCAAGTTTCTTATAATATTTTCGCCGTACGCGCGCGCTACACGCATTCATGTATTTTACCCTAATAATATGAATAATATATGTACGGCGATTTTTCTATTAAAAATAGAGAAAAGGCGCGCGCCCGCGCGATATACTTATGGTGTGAACTGCATTATGGGCAGGGATTATTCATGCTTTTGTATCCTGATTCTAAAAACGAAAGTTTTTGTTTATTAAGTGCTTATTTTGATATTTCTTTTGTTTATGCAACTATCTATTTAGCTTGTTTATGATAAAAGATATACAAATATGATATACATCTATTTTCTGAATTCTAACATTTGGTCTGATGAATAAAAAAATAAACTTTTATTTTTTTTGTTAAAGCGTTGTATTACAAAGTGTTTTATATCTCTTTTTGGATAGAATAATAAAATAATGGATAATATATACAATAAGAAAACTAGCTTATTGAACATATTTGCAACTATCTTGTTAATACTTTAATTAATTATTTTATTTTATATCAATTATTATTTTTATGATGAAAAAGTTTTTCTTTATTGCGACATTAAGTGTTGCATCAGTTGTGGTTTCTGCACAGAATCTTTTAGTAGGGAATAAAGTAAAAGACAACTGGTCTGTTGGGGTTAATTTTGGTGGGGTTACTCCGCTTAAAAATAGTGCTTTTTTCCCGAACATGCGTCCTACTATGGGGCTCGAGTTGAATAAACAATTGACACCAGTTGTCGGCTTTGGCCTTGAAGGCTTATGGTCGGTTAATACCAGTGCAAGCCGCACGGCTTTTGATTATTCCAATGTAAGTCTTTTAGGTAAATTCAACCTGAATAATTTGTTCGGAACTTACTTGGGTGCTCCCCGTCCATTTGAAGTTGAAGCTGTAGCCGGTTTCGGTTGGTTACATAGCTATGTTAATGGGAATGGTGATCAAAATGACTTATCTTCCAAGTTGGGATTGAATTTTAATTTTAATCTTGGTCAGGAAAAAGCATGGACATTGGCTATTAAGCCTGCTTTGGTGTATAATCTACAGGGTGATAAACCTGAGCATGGTGTTCGTTTTAACGCAAATAATGCGGCGGCGGAACTGACAGCCGGGTTGATTTATCATTTTAAGAACTCCAATGGTAAACATTATATGAGTCTAGCTAAGGCTTATGATCAGGCGGAAGTAGATGGATTGAATGGAAAAGTAAACGATTTGCGTTCCGAACTTCAAGATCAACTTAATCAATCACAGGTAGCCCAAAATGAAGCTAATCAAAAGATTAATGATCTGCAGAATGCTTTGAATGCCTGTCGTGATCAAAAACCGACTGTTGTAACAAATACCAATGCAACGATGGAATCTTATGTTAGTTTCCGTCAAGGAAAAGCTACTGTTGATGTTTCTCAATTGCCGAATGTGGAACGTATAGCTATCTATCTGAAGAACCATTCCGATGCTACCGTGATTATCAAAGGATATGCATCACCGGAAGGAGGTGCAGAGATTAATGCGAAAATTGCTAATCAACGTGCAGAAGCTGTAAAAGATCTGTTGATTAACAAATATAAAATATCTTCCAGTAGGATTGCAGCGGAAGGACAAGGAGTCGGTAATCTGTTCTCTGAGCCGGATTGGAATAGAGTAAGTATTTGTACGCTTGAAAATTCTAAATAAGAATTGATTTTCAGATTATTACTATAAGGTTAGGTTTAAGAAATAAGGGCTGTTCATTTGATTGAGCAGCCCTTGTTCATAAATAGCATGTTTTACTTCCATGTTATTTTAATTGCTGATCCATCCAATTCAATCTTCCGGATAACCAGTTCTTTAAATATTTTATTTCATTCTCATAACTGCCTGTTACTACCGCATTCGGCCAAACATATATATTTAAAATATCCCAACGTTTGAAATTTTTTTTCTGAGACATCTCCATTTGCTTTGCATTTGTATCGATAAATGTGTCGAATTCCTTCAGTTTATCGCTTCGTAATTCCTTCCAACGATTTTTTACCATATTCTGAAACTCGGGATATGCAAACAATTTCTGATACCATGCTGCATTACTGGCGTACCACCCCGCTGTTTTGTCACAGTCGTAGTAGTTCACATTCCCGAATCCCAGGTCGTAATCCCATACAGGACCGAAATATAGTTTATCATCGCCTCTGTTTTTGAAAACAAAGGTGCTTAGTCGTAAATTTCCATCCACATTCTTTGATAATTCGTTTAGAAGAAGGTAGTCGATAAACGATTTCATATCCAAATATTTGGGTAGTTCACTCATAGTGTTGGTGTCATTTTTCCCATATATGATATTCTCAATATTTTGGACATAGTCGGTGATATATGTTTTTTGATTGTCCGGTATGTCTTCAGGCTCCTGAACGCAAAAGATCATTTCTGCATTTTGAGTCTTAAACCAACTTGGTTCCCCCATACGTTCGTCGATCTCTAATAGATAGCCGCCGCTTATATCGTTGTCTGCCGGTTTTAAGGCGCTGATATTGAGTCTGTTTTTGTCGATTCTGATTTGTTCGCAAAGCAGATAGTTTCCGATGGAATCTCCATTTAATACTACGTCAACATATTTAGAACGGGGTGTATAGACAAAATCCATGCGACGGCTGATTTCAAACGCCAAGGAATTGCGTAATAATGTTTTGTCCGAATAGTTAGCTAATAATATCCAATGTTTGCTCGAAGGCATGTCGAGGATACCGGTACTACTCTCGAGTTTGATGCGATAAGGCTTCTTTGGCATATCCCATGTGCTGTTTCCACGTCCTTTAATCTGCATGTTTCCACCCGACAGTACACTTGTCTTTTCACCCAGACCATTTCTACCCGAGATTGAAAATGTCGCATCCACATAAATATCTTTAGAGTCAATAACCTGACGATTCTTCGTCTCAATATTCAGGAGGGGGTAATAAAATCCTTTATTGGCGGGCTGCCCTTTTTGATTGATCTTGATGATAAGAGCTTTACTTTTCGTTTTCACATATAGCTCCGCAAGTCTTTGAGTTTTAAGGCCATTTGTCTGTGCGGTTATTTCGATCGAACTCTTTCCGTTACCATCTTGTTGAGTTGTGGTACACCATGTTTGTCCAACCTGAAAGATAAGCTTCCATTCCACATTCGATTCAATGGTTACGGTTTTTATACCTCCGTCGGGTTCAAACTCTAAAGTCTGTACGGATGCAGTCAGAATTTCCTCTTTCTCATTAGAGCAGGCATTGAATACCAGGAAAAGCGTTAAAGCAAGGATGTGGGAAAAAAGTTTTTTCATATTATTAGTATTAGATATTAAAAAATCACCATAATGTTGTTGATATGGCGTATTTATGCTTTTAATAGCTTGTATTAAAAAGCCGGAAATACTACTAAAGAAAGACTGGTGGAGAGTGAAGTTTCGAGAATTTATTAAAATAACTCGATGAATGTGGAGCATAGCGGACTCGAACCGCTCACCTCGACACTGCCAGTGTCGCGCTCTAGCCAGATGAGCTAATACCCCTTTTCTTTTACTATCGTTTACAAAGACATGTTATTGTCTTTTTTTTGATGCGGCAAATATAATGGATAATTCTGAAATAATTGCTAAGTTTGCGCTATAAAGTTAAAGATAAAAATATGTTGATATACAATACGACTTATCAAGTGGAAGAAGGGTTGGAACAGAATTTTCTGATCTGGTTGAAAGAATGCTATTTAACAGAAGTCGCAAAAGCGGGTGTTCTATCTTCCCCCCGCATCGCAAGAGTGTTAAGTCACAGGGAAGAGGGGAGTATGTGTTATTCTGTTCAGTTTGAAGTGGAAAGTTCCGGTTTGTTGCACCGCTGGCATCTTGAACAGGGAGCCAGACTGAATGATGAGTTGATAAAGGTTTTTAAAGATAAGGTTGTGGGATTCCCTACTTTGATGGAGGTAATAGAGTGATACAACCGGTTAAGGAAAAAATTATAATGGGTATTGACCCCGGTACAACCATTATGGGTTATGGGGTACTCAGGGTGCAAGGCACAAAGCCGGAGATGATTGCCATGGGAATCATTGATCTCAGAAAATATCGTGATCATTATCTTAAGTTACGACAGATTCACGAACGGGTACTTGGTCTTATAGAAAGTTATTTACCCGATGAAATGGCTATTGAAGCTCCTTTTTTCGGAAAAAATGTGCAATCCATGTTGAAGCTGGGAAGAGCGCAGGGGGTTGCTATGGCTGTGGCTCTGAGTAGGGACATTCCTATTACGGAATATGCACCTTTGAAAATAAAAATGGCGATCACCGGTAACGGCCAGGCATCCAAAGAGCAGGTGGCGGATATGTTGCAGCGGATGCTTTGTTTCCCTAAAGAAGATATGCCGACATTTATGGATGCGACGGACGGATTGGCTGCTGCATATTGCCACTTTTTGCAGATGGGACGTCCAACGGTTGAAAAGGGATATCATAGCTGGAAAGATTATGTGGCTAAAAACCCGGATAAAATAAAGTAATATGAAACTGAATAATTGGATTTTGCTTGGATTTGTCCTTGCAATAATAACCGGATGCAGCTCGGTGAAAAAAGAATATAGCTCATACGATTCATACCCTGTCCGTTCGGGAAGCTTGACTGAGATGGAATATACTCCTCAGGCAACCACTTTCTATTTGTGGTCACCAACAGCCGATGAGGTACGTGTAATGCTGTATGATGCCGGTGATAAAGGACATGCGTATGAAACGGTGCACATGGAAAGTTCCGAAGATGGTACCTGGAAAGCGAAGGTGGAGCGGAATCTGCTTGGAAAGTTTTACACGTTTAATGTGAAGATCAAAGACAAATGGATGGGAAGTACTCCGGGTATTAATGCGAAAGCGGTTGGTGTGAACGGAAAGCGTGCGGCTATTATTGACATGACCAAGACTGATCCTGCTGGCTGGGCCGAAGATAAGCGACCGGAATTGGCTTCTCCCGCCGACGCAATTATCTATGAAATGCATTACCGTGATTTTTCCATTTCCAATTCTTCCGGAATTAAACATAAAGGCAAGTTCTTAGCACTTACAGAAAAAGGTACGGTCAGCCCTGAAAATCTCTCCACAGGTATTGATCACCTGAAGGAGCTTGGGATAACCCATATCCATTTGCTTCCGTCTTTCGACTTTGCTTCGATAGATGAAACCAAGCTCCGCGAGAATAAATATAATTGGGGATATGATCCGCAGAATTATAATGTACCCGAAGGTTCCTATTCAACCGACCCGTATAATCCGGTGGTTCGTATCAGGGAGTTTAAGCAGATGGTGCAGGCTCTTCATAAAGCAGGGATACGTGTGGTGATGGATGTAGTATACAACCACACCTTTAATACCAAGGAAAGTAACTTTGAACGCACCGTTCCGGGCTATTTCTATCGTCAGAAACCGAACGGTAGTTTAGCCGACGGTTCGGCATGTGGCAATGAAACGGCAAGTAATCGTCCGATGATGCGTAAATTCATGATAGAGTCCGTGCTCTACTGGATAAAAGAATATCACGTGGATGGCTTTCGCTTTGATTTGATGGGAATTCATGATATTGAAACGATGAATGAGATCCATAGTGCAGTGTCGGCGGTAGATCCTTCTATTCTTATTTATGGCGAAGGATGGGCAGCACAAGCTCCCCAATATTCCGCTGATTCGTTGGCAATGAAAGCCAACATACATAAGATGCCCGGAATAGCGGCTTTCTCCGATGAATTGAGAGACGCTCTTCGTGGACCTTTTAATAACAATCATAAAGGCGCTTTTCTTGCCGGATTGCCGGGAGAGGAGATGAGTATCAAATTTGGCATTGCAGGAGCTATCCGTCACCCCCAGGTTAAGAATGATTCGGTAAATTATAGCAAAGCACCTTGGGCTATGGAGCCTTCACAAATGATCAGCTATGTTTCTTGTCACGACGATATGTGTCTCGTAGATCGACTGAGAGCAAGCATACCGGGCATCAAATCGGAAGAATTGATTGATCTGGATAAACTAGCTCAAACGGCGGTATTTACTTCACAGGGTATTCCGTTTATATATGCCGGTGAGGAGGTGATGCGTGATAAGAAAGGGGTGCACAATAGTTTCCAAAGTCCCGATTCCATTAATGCGATCGACTGGAATCGGAAGGCGGAGCATGCGGATGTATTTGCTTATTATAAGGGACTGATTCTATTACGTAAGTTACATCCGGCTTTTCGTATGGGAAGTGCCGATAGGGTTCGTAAACATCTTGAGTTCCTACCTGTCCCAGGCCGTAATATCGTTGCTTTCCGGCTGAAAAACTATGCTAACGGCGACAGTTGGGAGGATATTATTGTCGTGTTAAATGCTCGTAAAGAATCGATTAAGCAATCAGTCCCCGAAGGTAAATATGTGGCTGTTTGCAGGAATGGGCTAATTAGCTTGCAGGGACTTGGAATGATGTACGGTCCTGAAGTGGCGGTTCCTGCACAGTCGGCATTGATCATTTACAAATAAGTATGCAACAAAATATTATACACATGGCGGGTGGCGTAGCGCGCAACCCGCTTGTTCGTTTGGCACATCCTGTCAATTTGGACTTTGCCGCAGGAGAGCATCTTGCAATTGTGGGCCCCAATGGAGCCGGTAAAAGTTTACTTGTCGACCTTTTGATCGGTAAGTACCCGCTACGGGACGGGGAACTGACTTACAATTTTCATCCTTCGACGGCAAGTACGACTTATGAAAATATAAAATATATCACTTTCCGGGATACCTATGGGACGGCTGATGCTAATTATTATTATCAGCAGCGCTGGAACAGTCACGATTTGGACGATATACCGGATGTACGTGAAATGTTGGGGGAGATAAAAGATAAACAGTTGCAGGATGAGCTTTTCAGTCTATTTCGTATTGAGCCCATGCTCGATAAAAAGATCGTTCTTCTTTCCAGTGGGGAATTGCGAAAGTTTCAGCTGACCAAAACTTTATTATCTGCTCCCAGAGTCTTGATTATGGATAATCCTTTTATCGGACTTGATGCTGTGACGAGAACTCTTTTACTCGATTTGCTCGAACATCTGTCACGCAAACATGCGTTGCAGTTGGTGCTTGTGCTTTCCATGTTGGATGATATACCATCTTTTATTACCCATGTAGTGCCTGTAGAAGGAATGACGGTCGGGGAGAAGATAAGTAGAGAGGCATATATGACTGAATTTCACTTTAATGAAAATCATTCTGATGCAGAGTCTCTGCATGAACGTATTGTAAACTTACCTTATGGTGATTCTAACTATACATCCGAGGAAGTTGTGAAACTGAATAAAGTCAGTATCCGATACGGTGAGCGTACGATATTGAAGGAATTGGATTGGATCGTGATGCGTGGGGAAAAATGGGCTTTAAGTGGAGAAAATGGTTCGGGAAAGTCTACTTTACTCAGCTTGGTCTGTGCCGATAATCCCCAATCTTATGCTTGTGATATCAGTTTGTTTGGACGTAAACGGGGAACAGGTGAGAGTATTTGGGAAATAAAAAAACATATCGGATATGTTAGCCCTGAAATGCATCGAGCCTATCTGAAGAATATACCGGCTATTGACATTGTAGCATCGGGCCTTCATGATAGTATAGGGCTATATAAGCGTCCGCATTCCGATCAAATAGCTATCTGCGAATGGTGGATGGATATATTTGGTGTTGCTGCTCTGAAAGATAGACCTTTCTTGCAATTATCGAGTGGAGAGCAAAGATTGACCCTGCTAGCCCGTGCTTTTGTGAAAGATCCCGAATTACTTATATTGGATGAACCCCTCCACGGATTGGATACTTTCAATCGTTGGCGTGTAAAAAAAATCATTGAAGCTTTTTGTGCCCGTAAGGATAAAACCATGGTGATGGTGACTCATTATGAAAAAGAATTGCCCGGAGTTATTACTGGTAAACTTCTGCTGAAACGAAACGAATAGCGGTTATAGTTATTTAAAATCACTTCTGTAAGCTTATAGTGAATAAAATTTTTGTATTATTGTGTTAACTACTGTTATTTTATAGTATTAAAGTTCAATAACGGTTGATGATTAAATAAAAGAACTATTTTTGTTCCTCGTATTTAATCTAAATTGAAGGCCAATGCGAGAAAGACTTTTAGGATTGTTAAAAACGTATTTACTTTTTGTTATAATATTTGTATTTCAAAAGCCGTTATTTATTTTTTATTATAGTTCCATGTACACCGGATTGTCCGTGACAGATATTCTAAAGGTGATGTGGCATGGACTTCCTTTAGATCTTTCCTTAGCCGGCTATTTTACCGTAATACCAGGCTTTCTTTTTATTGCTTCTTCTTGTGCGCTTTCTGATACCCTTCGTAAAATTTGGAACATCTATTATCTCATACTTTCTATTTTACTCTCCATGATTTTCACTGTCGATTTGGCATTGTATGAGTATTGGGGATTTCGTTTGGATGCAACCCCGCTGTTTTATTTCTTCTCTTCACCCAAAGATGCTATAGCTAGTGTGAGCTTGTCGGTTGTGGCTATGGGAGTGGGAGTCATGCTGGTTTATGCAGCTGTTCTTTATTTAATATTCTATTTTGTTCAGCGAAGCATTTGGCGTGGATTGAAACTTCCTTTCCATTATCTGAAAGTGGCAGGTATTCTTTTATTGGTCACCGGCTTGCTATTTATTCCTATACGTGGGGGCTTCACAGTTTCTACGATGAATGTGGGAAAGGTGTATTTCACTTCCAATCAACGTTTGAATCATGCTGCCATCAACCCTGTATTCAGCTTAATGGAATCACTTGCCAAGCAGACAGACTTTAGTAAACAATACCGTTTTATGGAATCTGCCCAGGCGGATAAACTGATTAAAAAAATGCTTGATCCTGCGGTATTGGATAGTACGGCGATCGTGCCAGACACTCTACATACTTCTTTGTTTAACACTAAGCGTCCCAATGTCATATTCGTCATCATGGAGAGCTTCTCTTCCAAATTAATGAAATCATTGGGAGGGGAACCGAATGTTGCCGTTAATTTGGACACTCTGGCACAAGAAGGGGTGTTGTTTACCAATTTCTATGCTAACAGTTTCCGTACCGATCGGGGAATGGTTGCTGTTTTAAGCGGGTATCCCGCCCAACCGACTACCAGCCTTATGAAATATCCTCATAAGATACAATCGGTTCCTTCCATTGCCGGAAGTTTGAAGAAAGCCGGTTATCGGACTAAATATTATTATGGTGGTGATGCCGACTTCACCAATATGCGTTCTTATGTCATAACCTCCGGATTTGACGAACTGATTTCCGACGTGGATTTTCCGGTATCGGAACGCTTAAGTAAGTGGGGGGTACACGACCATCTTGTGTTTAAACGTTTGTTACAGGATTTAAGTGCCGAATCTACTGTTTCCGGTAAGCCTGCCGGAGTTGCTAAGCATCCTTTTTTCCGGGTGTTACAGACTTCCAGTAGCCATGAACCGTTTGAAGTGCCTTATCGTCGTTTGGCGAATAATCGCTTAAATGCTTTTGCCTATACAGATAGCTGTGTGGGAGATTTTGTGAAACATTTCCGTCGTCTTCCTCAATGGAAAAACACTGTTATAGTATTGGTACCGGATCATTTGGGAGCATATCCCGAGCATATTGATAATTTGTCTATAGAGCGTTACCAAATTCCCTTGATCTTGATAGGCGGTGCTGTTCGTGAGCCAAGACGCATTCCGGTTTATGGTTCTCAACATGATATTGCAGCGACACTGCTGGCTCAGTTGTCGTTGCCTCATTCTATGTTTACGTTTAGCAAGGATATGTTAAACCCTCTTTCCCCCCATTTTGCCTTTTTTACTGTTCCCGATGCTTTCGGAATGGCAACTCCGGATGATAAGTTGATCTACAACTGTGAATCGCAACATGTTGCTGTGGATGAAGGAACTGCAAAAGGAAAGAATCTGGAGTTTGGAAAAGCATATTTGCAAAAAATATATGACGATATAGCAAAAAGATAATCCAATGATTCTTTTAGATGTTCTGCATGAAGTAAATGAAGCGGATACCGACGCTTTTTTTCTGATCAATAAGATGCATTGTTCTTTTTTGGACACATTCATGAGTGCATATAGCGGTAAAATTATCTGGCTCCCCATGTATATCTCCATTTGGTATGTCATGATTCGCAATTTCCGTTGGAAGGTGACATTACTTTGTATGATTGGTCTGGGGCTGACTATTGCAATTGCCGATCAGGTTGGTGCGACATTGATCCGCCCTTTAGTGGAACGTCTCCGTCCGGCTCATCTGGATAATCCTATTTCCTGTATGGTACACATTGTAGATGGATATAGAGGAGGACGCTACGGATTTCCGTCTTGTCATGCGGCTAATACATTTGGTTTGGCCTTTTTTATTTGTTTTTTATTCAGGAAGCAATGGCTTACTCTGTTCATGATGGCATGGGCAGTGCTTACGTGTTATTCACGGATTTATCTTGGCGTACATTATCCCGGTGATATTATTGCGGGAGCTACTATCGGTTTTATAGCGGCTTATCTGATGTTCCGTTTGTTTCGGAAAGTAAGTGGTCATAACTGCATGGAGCATGTGAAACATATTAATGCGCCTGTATTGGTTGGCGGTATAACGATTTTCGGTATTCTGTGTTATTCCATTTTTCGTAGTTTATGGGGTGATTGATTAAAACTGATAGCCTATTTCGAACATCAATTCACGTGGGCGTATATTCAGTTGTGAAGTGGAGCTTTGTGTTGTGGAATAAATGGTATATGCATATTCTTTTTTGTTGAAGAGATTGTTGAGCATAGTATTTATACTCCATTTCCCTTTCCTATATTTCAGTGATGCATCGGCAAACAAGGTATTGAGTTGCGTACCGTTACCTAATTCATTCCGGTAGTGTTCGCCGGAAAGACGCAGATTTATCCGACCAAAGCTGAATGTTAGGTACAAGTGTTGTTCTATATTCACTAAAGGTGTCAACTTATGGCTTTCTATGCTGCTTTTTGTATATCCCAACATGGCATTGTATTCCGCTTCGAAAGCATCGATGGGTGACCATATCAATTTAGGTTCTGCAGTCAAGTTATCATAACGATAAGTTTGTAGATTCCCCGATATATTGCTCTCTTTATCTTCAGGAAGAATAGAAGAGGGCTGTGAGGTGTCACCGGTAAGTTGTTTTCCCTTGTTGTGACTGGCCTTCAGAGTCAAGGAGCCTTTTAAGTGCCAATCGTATATCCCTTTAGAAATAGTACCGCTGAAAAGCCAATTGTCCGTATGATTGGAAAAACTCCGCAGTGTATAGCTGGTAACTTCACTCGATATACTTTGTTCGTAAATGGTATTGCGTTGCAGACGGTTGTATGTTAATTGGGCTGTGACAAAAAACTCTTGTACGGTGTTCTTGTATTCACCATATAGATTATAACTCTGCCGGACGTTTACGGGGAAGCTCCCGTCCCTGTTCCGCCAAGTACGATAGTCGGTCTGGTAAGGCTGCGGATAGATTTCGGTAATGTCTCCGGCACTACGATTTATATTCCCGTAGATGGAAAGTTTCCAGTGGTAGCTTATTTGATAACGACCATAGAATGTAGGATTTATAGTTGGTAAGGATCGATCTAATGAGAAATAACGTTGATATTGTGTCGGAAATGAAAGGCTTGCGAGTATCTTATCACGTTCCAACTGGAAGTACGGATTGAAATATGCAGCAATATAAGAGGCGTTGAACGGGGAGTTGTTGAACTTATTATCCGTATTGGCTCGGGTCGTATTCCATTCTCCCTGTATGCCTGCTTTGTACTGTTGTGTGAAACCGTTATATTTTTTTAGGTATGAAATATAGTTGTCTGCAGACAGGCAGTGTTGACGGAAACGTTCTTTTTCTGTATTCAAAAGGAGTAATGCCGGTAGATAAGTATAATAAGCGTTTGAATACAGTCCCCAAGTCTCCAATTTCCGGTTTTTGATAAAACTGAAAACATTACTTGCAGTCATTCGGGATGAATGGATGGTCTGTTGCAATTCTGGCGAGATGCCTTTTGTTGTTTCGCTTTCCATTTTAAAACGATCCTTCAGATAGTGTGTTGCATTATTGTTTTCATATTCCATTTCAATGTTTGCTGCATCCCGCATCAAGAGATAATGGTAGCTTTCATCTATACGGATTGTATCATTAGGCTGGTAATAAAGTTGCGTATTTTGTCTCTGCTGGCGAATGCGGTCATGTGTGTATCCGGCTTGCAGGCGGAGAGAACGTTCATCATCCCATCGGTACATCCGGTTACCGTTTAAGGTGTGGGTTTCGTTGAATAGCAGACGTGATTTGTCAAGGGGGGCAGTAATATCGGACGGACTGAGGAAGCTGCTTAAGGCAGCAGATTGATCCGGATTATTGTTTATCATCAGGCTTTGTTCATTACTGAGGTCTGTCCCGTTATTATTGGTTTTGTAGGCGTAAAGACTTTGCTTTCCTCTGCCCAATTGAAGTCCGCTGAGCGTACCTTTCCATAGCCATTTATTGTTCGTATTCTCTTGTGCAGGATCTTCAGTATTGAATGAGGGAGGAACATCGTTGCTCCATCCGGTACCGAATGTTCCGTTTACAATCCATTGATCACGCACTTTGGGATCCAGTTTCAGATTCAATGCTACCTCATCGGAATTGATTTTACCTTGCAGGGCTTTTACCGATTGGTAATTTTCCATGATCTCCGCGGTTTTCACCGCTCTGGCGCTGAGATTGTTGTTTATTTGATTATACCGTCCTCCTGTCAAGTCCATCCCTTCCACAAAATAGTGGTCGATAGCTTTACCTTTGTATTTTACCTGTCCGTTTTCATCCACATCTATGCCGGGTAACTTTTTTAGCACATCTTTAATGTATATGTCTTTTGAAGAAGCAAATTCCGACAGATCATAGCGTATGGTATCTTTCTGACTGTAGACCCTTCCGGGGCGTATCACCACTTCTTTTAGCGCGATAGCTTCGGGCTGGAGACTGACGTCCAAAGTTCCCGCATCATGTACATCCCGTATCTCCTTCCGGTATCCTAACAGTGAGACTGTCAGTTGTAGTGTTTCTTTGTATTTCCAAGGTAGCGTGTAATGCCCTTTTGCGTCAGTCAACGCGTAGCTTATCATGACTTGCCCCCCTATCAGACCGATCATCGCTGATTCCAGAGGTTGGTTGGTTTCAGCATCTGTTACTGTGCCACTAAGATTTTGGCCATGCAGCGGTAATACCGTGAATATGAATAGGACGATATACAAGATTATAGCTGATGTGTTCTTCATTCCCGTTCCAACGGATTGTATGGCATGTTCTTGAGTCCTTTCGACGGATTTCCTTGCTCATCGCGTATGATGATTTTTATATTGGGATTGGAGCCGGTGATAAATCCTACCGGATCGGCGTTATAACGTTCGTGTATTTTGTTGTATGCTTTGCGGTTAACCGGTTCATAATTCTTTCCGTAAAACAGGATAGGTTTGTTACCGTGACATTGCTCTATTCCTGCGCAAACGAATACATAATGTTTTTCTTCATCCTCCGCTTTTATGATTAACCCAGGTAGGCCATATAATTTCCAGGGACCTTCAGTGGTGGAAATCTCGGTCGTAAACCAAGCTATCCAGTTGCGACCTTTAAATTTACATTCCGCTTTACGACAGAAGTAGGAGAGGATCGTGGCTGTGTCATTTCTCAAAGTCCATTGAGGAGCTTCTTCCTGTTCTTCGCAACGCAAGCGGGTCAGTCCCGCTATTTCGTCAAGGGTAGTAACTTTTCCCAAAGGATATCCTTTAAAAGTTGCTTCAGTCAGTTTACTTTTGCCGTATTGTTTCAGATGTTCATTTATTGTTTCCTGAGAGGCTTTATTGGCAAAATCGGCATTGAGTACCGAATCACAGACATACTTGGTATAGCTGTAGAATTTAGACATCCCTTTTCCTATTTCCAGCATCATGGTTTCCTCGGTCGTTTTGTCCTTATTCAGCATATCGGGGATTATCATAGTCTGGTATTGCACGGTGAGGCGTACCTGTCCGATGGTATCTTGCTGCATTTTGCTACCATCTTTGATAAAGAATTGCGCTTGTGCTTGAGAAGCAAATACAGCGCTCATACATGCGGACAGAATAAAAATCGTTATTTTCATATACTTATAAGTTTAAATAATTAAATTTTCCTTGTGCAAATGTATTTCCCTTTACGGAGTATGTGGAGTAAAAGTTATTACTGAAATATTACGTTGCCGATAATAACCCTTATGCGCGTACTTTATTTTATAATGAATCGTTTACCTTTGTCTCTGTTCATTGCAAGGAGTCAATGGCACCCGAAAAAAAAGAGAAGCAGGTTGTTACGTTTCTTAATAATCGGATGCATATATCGGAAATTGTGGCTCCGAATGTTATCTTGAATATTGTGAAAGCTTTTGTCGATGAACGGTGGCGTCACTTTGGCAATATTTACCTTTTGTGGACTTGAATGTGTATTGAGTCCTAATCACGTAAATTTTATTAATTTGTTTGTGGTATGGAGCGTAGAATAAAAATAGTATGGGTGCTTTCTATTATGGCAATGTTGCTAATAACCGCCGGGCAAGCTTATTGGTTGAATAACCAATATCAATATATTAATGATGAAAAGATGCACGAGCTGTATAATGATATTCTGCAAACGGCAAAGCTTAATGATTCCATTCGTAGTTTGTTGCCTAAAAAAGTGTTTGGAGAAGGGCGCAGTAGCTTTTATAATATTAATATGAAGCAGCTGAGTCCGAATAAGATTGTGAATACATTGGTTCTGGGGACTGTGGCTCTGAAAGATACTGCTGGTATATCTTCCCGTTCAAAAAAAGAAAAGCATATTAATTTGGATAAAACATTGGATAGCATAAGACATAGGTCGTCTAATGATTCATGGAATAGGTATATTGCCAGCCAGAAGGTGCTTTATAAAGACTCTTTTCATATAACAGTTCCGACTTTTGCATCTGTTAATTTAAACCAGTTGGTTGAGCTTTATCGGTTAGAGGTGGATGCCCCGTTTAACTTACAACGTTTTGATTCTCTGCTTACCTTGAGGGTGGGAGATATTCCATTTAGTACAAGATTGAAAATAGCGAAGGATACTACATTTCAGTGGGAGCCCGAAATGAAACAAACTTTTACGCTGTTTCACCCCAGACTTGAAGTTCACTATCCTTATAATCCATTGAAACATCAGTTTCTGGTGGTTAATGTTGATGTTAGACCTCATGTTTTATTAGTGCGTATGGGATGGCAGCTATTGGGTAGTATTTGTCTGATCACTCTACTGGGAGTTTGTCTGTGGTTTCAGATAAAAACAATCTTGAAGCAAAAACGAATAGATGAATTACGGAAGAGCTTTGTGAACACAATGATTCATGAACTGAAACGTCCGGTACAGGCCCTGAAAATGTGTGTGGCGTTTTTGAATGACAAGACCATGCGTACGGATGAAAAAGCAATGGATGAAGTGGTGCGTGATTCGATGTCCGAACTGGATAACCTTTCTGCTTATCTGTCCAAGTTGCGCGACATGACGCGTGCCGATGATGAACATACGCAACTTGTTGTCCGTACCTTCGATATAAAAGATGTGGTAGAAAAATTGGTTCGCCTTTGCCATATTCCCGAAGGGAAACAAGTGTCAGTGGAAACCAGTTTTAGTGAAAATATTCTGGTTACGGCCGATCCTATACACATTGCCAACATAGTTAGCAATTTAATAGAAAATTCGGTGAAATACTCCGGCCAGTCCGTACATATTACAGTAGATTGCAATTTACATGATCATTTGTTGACGCTGCGGGTTATTGATGACGGAATAGGTATTCCTGCTTCCGAACAAAGTCGGGTGTTCGATAAGTTTTATCGGGGTAGCAATGTGAATGATCCCTCTTTGCCGGGTATCGGGTTAGGACTGAGCTATGTGAAACTCTTGGTTGAGGCTCATCATGGAAATATTTCTTTAATCAGTCAGCCCGGAAAGGGAACTGAAGTGAATATCAATATCCCACAATGAAACTTAAGTAGAAGTTTTCTTATAGTTCTTCTATCAGAACTTTTCTTTTATAATGAAGTCTGCTTATAGATCAAATTTCGATGTGAGTTTATTCTATAAAAATATAAAGTGTTTCTTTGTGGGCTGTGAGTAAAAAACTAATTTTCACGTACACTTCTCCTATAAAACATGAGTGTTTTTTTATGTATCTGTGTGTAATGAGCCAAATTTTCATGTACATTTCCTCTATAAAAACTTCAGTTTATTTATTGAACCCGCTTATAAATCACATATTTTTATGTAAGTTTGCCTTATCAGTAGGATTGTAAAGCGGTATGATTACTTTAATCATGACAAGAATATCGTATTAATATAATTTTCTCATTTTTTTAACTGATATGAAGCTTTTAAAGATTCTTTTTGCCGACGATGATCTTAAGTATTCCATGTTACTGAAACGTTTTCTGGAAAAAGAAGGGTATGAAGTGACTTATGCTGGTAACGGTAATATTGCTCTGGAACAATTTTCTGTGATTAAACCTGATCTTGTGCTGCTTGATATTAGTATGCCCGAGTGCAATGGATTTGAAGTTGCCGAACGTATCCGTTTGCAGGATAAGCATGTGCTTATTTTCTTTTTGTCCGATAGAAGTGATAAGGTGGATCGTTTACAAGGTTTTCAGCTGAAAGCAAACGATTATCTGGCTAAGCCGTTTTATCCGGAGGAATTGATTGCCCGCATTCGTGAACGTTTTACTTCTTCATTGTTAAGTACGATGGAGGAAGAAAATTACTGTTTTGGACAGTCGGTGTTTAATTACAGTACCAATGAAATAAGGATAGGAAACAATAAGGTCCTCATTACTTCCCGTCAGGCGGACTTGCTTCGCTTGCTTGCGAAGAATCTGGGTAAAACCGTGGAACGGGACATTTTGCTTAATGCAGTATGGGGAAATACCTCGTATGCCAATTCTTTAGCACTTAATGTACAAATTACTTATTTGCGTAAAGCGCTTCGTAATGATTTGACGGTTAAAATAGAATCATTGATGAAAAAAGGCTATGTGTTGAAGGAAGTTTAGCACATCATTTGGGATAGATGGTATTTTATCAAATTCAATGCCCGGATAATGGCCGATGTCTGTTAAGAGAGGGATGTAATTAATAAACGAGAGTAAAATCCGCCCATACGGGTAGATGATCGCTATATCCTCCTATATATTTCATACCTTGATAAGTGCGGAAGGGTTGTTTGCCTCCATTACGCTCGTCGTCGATCAAGATAAACGGAGCACGAAATACATCCGCTTTTGAAAGATCCGTATGGAATGTGCCTGCTTTATCAAGTAGCGATCCGGATACAATGATATGATCCAGTAATCCCCATTCTCCTTGAAATTTGTAACTTCCGTACTCGTTTTGCTCTACTGCTTTTTGAGCAAGTAGATGGTAAAGTTGTTTAGGTTGTATTTCTTTCATATCGGAAGGCGGAGGTATGGCTCCAAGAACTTGTTTGATGGATTTATTCTTGGGATAATCGTTGAAATCACCCATAATAAGGATGCGGGGACGGGAGCGAACTTGCATGAGGCTATCCACTGCACTCTTAAGCACACTTGCCGCGATAATGCGGAAAGGCTCCGATTGCTTTTCACCTCCTGAGCGGGAGGGCAGATGGCAAACGAGAACATCCAGAGAGTCTTTGTCCGGCAATAAACCGCAAACGTGCAGAATGTCCCGCGTCGGACGAAATCCTTTATATTTGCGCGACATCAACCGTATGCTTTGTGTAGACAACAACTTGAAAACTCCTCTTTGGTAGAGCAATGCGACGTCAATACCTCTTTGGTCGGGTGATTCGGTCATGACATATCGATATCCACCTTCCCGTAGAATGGAATGTTGAGTGAGGTCACGCATGACACTGTCATTCTCTACTTCACAAAGAGCTACGAGGGCGGGTGAACTCCACTCACCAACAGCTGTGATTACACGGGCAATATTATCGAGCTTCTTTTTGTATTTGTCGTAAGTCCAATGACGAACAGCGTCGGGCATAAATTCGTAATCATTCTTTAAAGTATCGTGCCGACAGTCGAATAAATTCTCCACATTGTAACTCATCACACGGAAAGTAATGGTATCCTTGATCGTTTGTCCGCGTGAGGGTAAAGAAGGAAAGAGGCTAATCAGAATAAAGAGATTAACAGATTTTATAATCTTACTTTTATTCATGATCAGACAGATTTTTCAACAGGTGTATTGTAGTGGCATGATGTCCGGATGCTCCCATGGGTGAGTCTAATTTTTTATATCCCTGTTTTTCATATAGGTATACTGCTTCTTTGAAGTGCCCGAAGGATTCAATATAGAGCTGTTTATAACCTGCTTTAAAGGCTTTTTGTTCAATCATTTTCAGAAGGCGGGAACCTATACCTTTTCCTCTTAACTGAGAATCAAAATAGAATTTGACAATCTCCGCACACGATTCGGGTAGTCCTTTTGTCGGATAAAAGCCACATCCGCCTACGATTTTGTGCTCAGACTCTACCACCCAGTATTCTGCATTAATGCCGATGAAGGCTTGATACAAATTATCTGTCTGCTCATCGTCATAGACACTCCCGGTTTTGGGAGCATTATACTCTTCAAAAATGGAGCGAATGAGGATGGCTAATTCCATATTGTCTTTTTCCTCAATAGGACGAAAAATGATGGAATTGTTATTAAGCATAATTTCTTTTTTGCTTAAGGATAAGTCATCAGGTATCATAATTTTAAAAGGCGAAATAAGGGTTTATAAAAAAGATCAAACTGATGCAGTGAAAGAAACAGGCTGTTGCATAATCTTTAAACTCTTTTGAGATCGTTTATGCTAATAGAAATAAGTTTATTGATTTTGTAACAGCCTGTGTGGTGAATTATTATTTGTTATTTCTTTTCGGGGATATGTTCCAGAATGTCCAATAGATGTTTCCAGAATTTATCTACCGTAGGAATGTGCATCCGTTCGTCCGGAGAATGTACTCCCCGGAGGGTCGGCCCGAACGAGACCATATCAAGCGAAGGATATTTATCAAGGAATAATCCACATTCCAATCCTGCATGAATGGCTTTTACTTTTGCCTCTGTTCCAAATAAACGTTTGTATGAGGCAGTTGCAATCTCCAAAATTTCAGAATGAGGATTTGGCTTCCATCCGGGATATCCATCACCGAAAGAGACTTGTGCTCCACCCATTTCAAATACGGTTCTTACCATGTTGGCTATATCTTCTTTGGAAGATGCAGTGGAACTACGTTGACTCGTTTCAATACGGATAACATGGCCTGGTTTCATCTTTACCGATGCAAGATTTGTTGATGTTTCTACCAGTCCCGGAATATCCTGACTCATGGCAAATACGCCGTGTGGAGTAGCATATATGGTTTGCAATAAACGCTTGCTTGTGTCCTTATCTATGGCTTTCGAATATGGAGATTCGGATTCCAGAATAAGTTTCAGATCAGGGTCTGTAACCGCATATTCGGCTTGGACATCTGCTGCAAAAATATTCAAGTCGGCCCGCAATTCATGTTTTTTGTCTTCTGGTATCGCAATCACAGCATGCGCTTCGCGAGCAATGGCGTTACGTAAATTTCCTCCTTCTATTTCACAAAGATAAAGGTCGTACTTTTTGAAAGCTTCGCTGAGAAATCTGTTTAGGATTTTGTTTGCATTGCCTAATCCTAAATGAATGTCGCCACCCGAATGACCACCTTTTAAGCCTTTTACCTGTACTTTGCAAAAGAAATATCCGGATGGGATATCGATTTCTTTATACGAAAACTCTGCTACCGAATCTATTCCTCCGGCACAACCAATAAATAATTCTCCTTCATCTTCCGAGTCCAGGTTCAATAAGATTTCACCATTCAGGAAACCGGTTTTTAATGCAAAAGCACCGGTCAGGCCGGTTTCTTCGTCAACGGTGAATAAACACTCCAACGGGCCATGTTTTATATTATTATCCGTAAGTATTGCAAGCTCCGTTGCTACTCCTATGCCATTGTCCGCACCAAGTGTTGTTCCTTTGGCTTTAAGCCATTCCCCGTCGATAAAAGTTTCAATGGGATCGGCCAGGAAGTCGTGTTGTACATCGTTGTTCTTTTCACATACCATATCAATATGTGATTGTAATACAACGACTTTTCGATTCTCCATGCCCGGAGTGGCAGATTTTTTTATCAAGACATTACCTGCTTCGTCACTGAGCGTTTCCAAATGATGCTCTTTTCCGAAAGCCTTTAAAAAGGCTATAATTTTTTCTTCTTTTTTTGAAGGACGTGGCACTTTGCATATTTCATCAAAATAATGAAATACACTTGCCGGTTTTAATTCATTCTTTTCCATATTAATATTGTTATGAATGTTACTTTACTTCCGAATATTGCTAAATATGGTTAAATAGGTTGACTATATTATCCTCCTTTCTCTTTTTTTAGGAAGAAAAAAGCCGGTTAGTCCATACAAAGCCCTATATTTGCATCCACAAAAATAGTGGAAATGCCTGATAGAATTTTGATAACATTGTTAATTGTTGCAATATCTTCGCATTGTCAGGAATAAAAGTTTTATTTTGAACTCAAATGTTTTGCTGGGAATTCAGCTTTTATTAAACAAGCGGCATTTTATTAACATCTGAAATGCTTAACTGTTTTCATAGTACATGATATTCTTGAGCCTTAAATAATAGTATGAATTAATTAGGATTAAAATAGATACTTATTTTTAAATTATGAAGAGATTAAACTACCTCATGAACGGTTTGGCAGCTCTTGCGCTTATCGTTTTATTTTCCGAGTGTTCAGGCAAAGGTGATAAAGCATCTAACGCAGCACCCAAAGTACAAGCCGGATTGTCAGGCATGAAAATCGCTTATGTTGAGATAGATACTTTATTGACCAAATACAATTTCTGGAATGATTTGAATGAGGCAATGATGAAGCGTGAAGAAAATGTACGTGCGACGTTAAACCAAAAAGGTCGTGAACTTGATGCTGAGGTTCAGGAGTTCCAACGTAAATTGCAGAATAATGCTTTTGTTACCCGTGAACGTGCAGAGCAGGAAAATGCCCGTTTGGCTAAGAAACAACAGGACTTACAGCTCTTGCAGAATAAGTTGACTGCCGAATTGCAGAATGAAAATGCAAAGAACAGTTTGCAACTTCGTGATTCTATCAATGCTTTCCTGAAAGAATATAATAAAACTAAGGGATATAGCTTGATTTTGAGTAATACCGGTTTTGATAATCTTCTGTATGCGGATAGTGCCTATAATATTACCAATGATATTATTGAGGGATTGAATGCCAGATATTCTCCGGGTGCAGCTAAAAAGAAATAAATTGATTAACTGATTTTGGATTCCCTTTGTTAGGGATATGCTTTATAAAAATATAAGCAGTAAAGAGTAGAGTCATTCTCACCTTTACTGCTTATATTATTAATATGTCTATATGTTCTTATTAGACTTTTCCTAAGATCTTGTCCATAACCCAGTTGGTCAGGGTCGCGTTTTCACCGTTACAGGTGCAAATCGATTTGCCAAGCAAATGGTTTACCACGGCCTGGATTAACGGCTGTTGTACATGTTCGGGATTGCCTATAACAATTTCCTCTCTTCCTTTTTCCGTATGAAGTGCTATCGGTTCGTAAGTAAAAATGGAAAAACAAATCATTCCCTTATCACCGATGACTTCAATCCGGTCTTCCCGAGCTGAATCGTGTGCTACAAAACACCAGGATCCACTTCCTACCACACCATTATCAAATTGAAAACAAGCACTTAAGGTATCTTCCGCCTGATATAAACCTCCTTGATTGCTCTTGTAGCCGCTAGCTTCGAGAATACAGCCGAACATGTCTTGCAGGAGATCAATCTGATGTGGAGCAAGATCGTAAAAATATCCTCCACCTGCAATATCCGGTTGTACACGCCAAGGCAGGTTTGCTTTATTGTAATCCAAATCTCGTGGAGGTTGTGCAAAACGTATTTGTATATTGACAACATTACCTATACAACCTTTGTTTATCAACTCTTTTACTTTTTGGAAGTAAGGTAAATAGCGTCGGTAATATGCCACAAAGCAAGGTACTCCCGTTTCATTGGATATGCGGTTTATACGACAGCATTCTTCGTAAGTGACAGCCATCGGTTTTTCAATATAGACAGGCTTTCCGGCTTTCATGGCCATGATGGCATATGTTGCATGTGAGGAAGGAGGAGTTGCGATATAGATAGCATTTACATTTTCGTCATCAATCAACTCTTGGGCATCGTCATACCATTTTGAAATTCCTCTTTCTATAGCATAAGCTTTAGCTTTTGAAAGTTCGCGGCTCATAACAGCTGTGACTTCCGAGCTTTCCACTTTTTTAAATGCCGGTCCACTTTTTTGTTTGGTCACTTCTCCGCAACCAATAAATCCCCATTTGATAGTTTTCTGCTCCATGATATTATTCGTCAGGTGAATTTTCTTTAAAGTCGAAATCGAAATCAAAATCGAACCCGTCTGTAAATTCAGGCTCCGTAAAATTTTCCAATGTTCGCCGATCCTTTTTAGTTGGTCGTCCGGTGCCTTTGGCACGGTTTACAAAGCCACTTATACGACTCATTTCAAGTAGTTCATATTGATCCGAAGTGGTTACGTTCTCCATCACATCCGCTACAAGTTTCGCTCCTACACGTTTTTCTATAGCTTGAATAACTTTGAAAGAGTAGGTAACAGGAGGTTTCCGTACTTGTACGATATCACCGGGCTTTACCATGCGGGAAGCTTTAGCAAGTGCTCCGTTAATACTGATTCGGCTCTTTTTACATGCTTCGGCTGCGATGGTGCGCGTCTTGAATATCCGTACCGCCCACATCCATTTATCTATTCTGGCTTCACTCATTTTTTGTTAAATTGATTCATCGTAATATCAATGCCTGCCAGACAGAAGCTTTTAATTATTTCTCCCGCTTCTTCAAGCCGCTTATCCATTGTTACCCAATCTTCGTCACTGAAATGTCCCAGGACATAATCCACTTGCCCTCCACGAGGAAAATCATTCCCAATGCCAAAACGCAATCGGGCATAATTTTGCGTCCCTAATATGGCGGCAATATGCCTTAATCCGTTATGTCCGGCATCACTCCCTTTTCCTTTCAATCTTAATGTTCCGAATGTCAAAGCCAAATCGTCTACAACAACTAACAGATTTTCCAAAGGAATGTTTTCTTTTTGCATCCAATAGCGGACAGCATTTCCGCTGAGGTTCATATAGGTGGATGGTTTTAACAGGATTATCTGGCGCCCTTTAACAGAAATGTTGGCGGTGAAGCCATATCTGCCATCTATAAAAGAAACACCGGCGGATTTTGCCAATGCATCAACAATCATAAAACCAATATTATGACGAGTTTCGTGATATTCAGGACCAATGTTTCCTAACCCCACTATTAAATATTTCATTTCCTGTGACTTTGTAGTGATGTAAATATATTTTCCAGGCATTTGGGGAATAATTTTTTATGCCTTGATTCTATGCTTCAGCTTATCTGAAATTCCCTTTATGCCGTGGTTTGCAAAAAAGCTTGCGTACGTTTTTACATAAATAAAGCGCAGGTTAACGCAATCATCCGCGGATTGAAAATCTGCGTTTTTACGTTAACCCGCGCCTCTCGGATATCTTATCGACTATACCGGATTAGTTGCCGCTAGCAGCTGCTCCTCTTGCTGCACGAGTCAATTTAACCGCACAAACTACAGCTTCTTTAGCACTCAAGATCTCTAATCCTTCGTAACTTAATTCTCCAACCTTAACGGTTTTACCCAATCCTAAATGGGAAACATTAACCGTTAATCTCTCAGGAATAATGTTGTATAAAGCTCTCACTTTTATTTTACGCATTTGGAGTGTTAATTTACCACCGGCTTTAACACCTTCTGCCAAACCTTCCATCTGTACGGGAACTTCCATTACGATAGGTTTACTTTCATCAATTTGATAAAAGTCAACGTGCAGAATCGTATCTTTTACCGGATGGAATTGGATATCTTTCATGATAGCATTTACTTTTTTGTCGTCGATGGTCAGATCAACCACATAAATATGAGGCGAATAAACCAAATTACGCAAACCCTCTGCAGGTACTGTAAAGTGGATGTTTTCACCTGCTCCGTAAAGAACACAGGGTACACCTTTGTTTTGACGAATGGCTTTCAAAGCCTTAGATTGCTCAGAAGAACGCTCTGCAATGGTTCTTGCAGTACCTTTTACTTCAATTGATTTCATTTTCTATTTTTTTTGTGTTACTCTAAATTAAGTTACATGTTGCTTAATTCACCATCACACAGTATGATTTTATAAAACCACACGATGTTGCAAAAAAGCGCTGCAAAAGTACAGCTTTTTTTTGAAATATCAAAGAGTCGGTGCTTCAAAATCAAGATCGATCTTGATTTCTCCGCTTACTTCTTTTTCTTCGGTTGCAGGTGTGGTACTTTCTATTGAGTTATCATGATCATTGACAAATGATACCGCTTCGTTTAACCCGCTAATGAACTTTTCAAAATCTTCTTTATAAAGAAAGATTTTGTGTTTTTCAAAATTAACCTGCGTATTTTCCCCTTCTCCGGTAATGACTTTTTTGCTCTCTGTGATTGCTAGAAACATTTCATCTTTTCTGTTTCTTTTTACATCCAGATAGTAGATTCGTTTGCCGGCTTTAATGGATTTTGAGAAAATAATCTCCTTATCGTTCATCTCCACTCCGTTTTTCTTCTTTAAGTCTTCCATATTTTAGGTTACTAGTTGTAATTGGGTTCAAAATTGAATATTTTTTTTAAATTGTCAAAAGAAAAAGTCCGGATAATGAATAACTTCATAAAAAAATGTGTTTTATTTGTGTAAGCTCATTAAAAATATCTACTTTTGCACCTTGTTAACAAAATAACAATTGATTATATAGACTTATGATTAACAGAGTTCTTATTCGTCTCAAGATTATACAGATTGTGTATGCTTATTATCAGAACGGAAGTAAAAATTTAGATGCAGCGGAAAAGGAATTGTTTTTTAGCTTATCGAAAGCTTATGATCTTTACAATTATCTGCTGATGCTGATGGTGGCTTTGACGAATTATGCACAAAAACGGATTGATGTCGCTAAAGCGAAATTGGCACCTACGGAAGGTGATTTGCATCCTAACCTGAAATTTGTTGAAAATCGTTTTATCTCTCAATTGGAGATAAATAAACAATTATTGGACTTTTCTGCCAATCAGAAGCGTTCATGGGTAACTGATGAAGATTTTGTAAAAGGTTTATATGAGAAAATTGTTACTTCCGAAATTTACAAAGAGTATTTGGCATCTTCGGATAATTCTTATGAATCGGATAGAGAATTATGGAGAAAACTTTATAAGGCATTTATTTTTAATAATGAATCTCTTGATTCCTTACTTGAAGACCAAAGTTTGTATTGGAATGATGACAAGGAGATTGTTGATACTTTCGTTTTGAAAACAATTAAACGTTTTGATGAAAAGAATGGTGCGGATCAACCATTACTTCCGGAATTTAAAGATGAAGAAGATCAGGAGTTTGCCCGTCGTTTATTCCGCCGTACTATTCTGAATTGTGATTATTACCGCCATCTGATTAGCGAAAATACCCGTAACTGGGATTTAGATCGAGTAGCTTTTATGGATGTTGTCATTATGCAATGTGCCTTGGCTGAAATATTGAGTTTCCCAAATATACCGGTTAGCGTATCCTTGAATGAATATGTAGATGTTGCTAAAGTATACAGTACGGCCAAGAGCGGAAGTTTTGTAAATGGTACTTTGGATGGAATAGTTAATCAATTGAAAAAAGACGGGAAGTTAGCAAAAAGTTAATATCTTTGTTCTGTATTAAAATTTTAAAAAACGAATAGTTTATGAACTTAATGACTGTATTATTGCAGGCTCCTGCCGCCGGTCCCGATGGTAGTATGATGTGGATTATATTGATTGCAATGTTTGCTATCATGTATTTCTTTATGATTCGTCCGCAAAATAAAAAACAAAAAGAGATTGCGAACTTCCGTAAATCACTTCAAGTTAATCAAAAAGTAATTACAGCAGGTGGAATTCATGGAATTATAAAGGAAATTAATGACAACGATGTTGTTTTGGAAATTGCTTCCAACGTGAAAGTAACTATTGATAAAAACTCTGTTTTTGCAGCTGCGGGTGATGCCAATAAAAGTCAGGCTGCAAAATAATATGTAATTTATATTAGCCTATGTCTGGACGTAGGGACGTAAAGTACATATATTATAAGATAATTAAAAGCTTTAAGAATTTTCTGCTCAGTGAAAAGAGTAGAGAATTCTTAATTTTTTTATTTTTCTTCTTCATAGCAGGTGCTTTCTGGTTGTTGCAAACCTTGAATGATGACTATGAAGTAGAGTTCTCTATTCCTGTACGTTTAAAAGGAATCCCCAATAATGTGGTAATTACCTCCGATCCTCCCTCGGAGTTACGTATCAGGGTAAAGGATAAAGGTACAGTATTGCTAAACTATATGCTTGCAAAGAGCTTTTTCCCGGTAACCTTGAATTATGGCGATTTTAAAGGACAAGGAAACCATGTGAGAATTTACTTTTCACAATTTGAAAAGAAGATTCTTAGCCAGTTAAACCTATCTACCAAGTTGCTGTGGGTAAAGCCAGATACGATAGATTATATTTATACGAATGGTTCTTCTAAACTGATACCGGTCAGATTTCAAGGTAGAGTTACCGCCGGAAGGCAATATTATATTTCCGATACGATTTTCCGTCCTGATTCTGTATTGGTTTATGCTCCTTCCCGCATACTGGATACTATAACAGCAGCTTATACTCAAAATCTTAAATTGGATAATATCACCGATACAGTAGTAAAATCAGTGCCATTGATAGTCCGTAAGGGAGTAAAATTTATTCCCGGAAATGTTGAAATTGTTTTTCCGGTAGATTTCTTTACGGATAAAACTGTTGAAGTTCCGATATTCGGGGTAAAGTTTCCTCCCGGTAAAGTATTGCGGACTTTTCCGTCTAAAATTAATGTAACGTTCCAAGTAGGTTTAAGCCGTTTTCGCAGCATCCATTCTGACGATTTTCGTATTGGCATTTCCTACGATGAGCTGCAAAAACTTAACTCCGATAAGTTTACAGTAAAACTTCTGGCTGCCCCTAAAGGCATAAGGCATATACGTTTTAATCCGGAAAAAGTCGATTTTATAATAGAGCAATTATATCCCCCATCCCATGGCAATTAGAATAGGCTTGACCGGTGGTATCGGCAGTGGAAAAAGTGTAGTGTCCCGCTTGTTCGAAGTGATGGGCATCCCGGTATATATTTCAGATGATGAAGCGAAGAGACTAACCCTTTGTGATCCTTATATTCGTAGGAGACTTGTGGAGTTACTGGGAGAGGAGGTTTATCAAGGTGATCAATTAAACAAAGCATTGTTGGCATCTTTTGTCTTTACTTCGCTGGAGCAGGCAGGGATTGTTAATGCAATTATTCATCCTCGGGTGAGAGATGACTTCCGACAATGGGTCGGTCGGCACGAGGATTATCCTTTTGTTGCAATGGAGTCTGCTATTTTGCTGGAAGCCGGTTTCAGGGATGAGGTTGATATTCTGGTTATGGTTTATGCGGTGGAGAATATTCGTATTGACAGGACGATGAAGCGTGACTTGGTATCCAGAGAGTTGGTAGAGAAAAGAGTAAGAAGTCAGATGAGTGATGAAGAGAAACGTTCGAAGGCGGACTTCATAATTGTAAACGATGGTGAAACTCTTTTAATTCCTCAGGTTTTGGAACTCATAACTTTTCTATCCGAAAATAATGTTTACCTTTGCCATCCGAAAAAATGAATTATTAACGAAAAAATATAAGATACTATGTTGAAGACTATCTTGTCTATTTCCGGAAAACCAGGGTTGTACAAACTCATCTCGCAAGGCAGGAATATGTTAATTGTGGAGTCGCTTATTGATAAAAAACGCATTCCAGCCTATGGCAATGAAAAGATTATCTCTTTGGGAGATATTGCAATGTATACCGATACAGATGATGTTCCTTTGAAGGATGTATTGCAGGCTATTAAAGAAAAAGAAGGCGGTAACCCTATTAATATGGAACTGAAGAAAGCTACATCTGATGATTTTCGTGATTATCTGGCTGAAGTGCTTCCGAGTTTTGACCGCGATCGCGTATATGTATCGGATATCAAGAAATTGATTTCCTGGTATAATATTCTTGTAGCTGCCGGATTGACTGACTTTGAAGACAATCAGCAAGCCGAGAGTGCCGATGAATAGGAATAATTTTCTTAAAAGAATAATCAAAAGGGCTGTTTCATAATCGCATTGCTACCACAACAATGTGGATAAAGAAAATTATGAAACAGCCCTTTTGTATTTATATATAAAACCACTTTGTCTGCATTAATTGCGGAATATCAATTGTTCCCCTTCGGTATCCACAATGATCGGTTTGCTGCGATCGACTTCTTGTGACAATAACTTCTTCGATAAGTCATTGAGGAGATAGTGTTGGATCGCACGTTTCACCGGACGGGCTCCAAATTCCGGATCATATCCGACTTTGCTTAGAAATTCTATGGCAGTATCGGTCAGTTCAAGTGCTACCCCGTTTTGAGCAAGCATCTTTTGTACACCCTTAATTTGAAGCACCACAATCTGCTTTATTTCTTTTTCAGTCAACGGCAGGAACATAATGATTTCATCGATACGATTTAAAAATTCGGGGCGAATAGTCTTTTTCAACATGTTCATCACTTCCTTCTTAGTTTCTTCAATCACTAGTTCCTTATTGATACTGTTCATTTTTTCCATCTGGCTTTGGATATAAGCACTACCCATGTTGGAGGTCATGATGATGATAGTGTTCTTGAAGTTCACCGTACGTCCCTTATTGTCGGTCAAACGACCATCATCCAACACTTGTAACAGAATATTGAATACATCCGGATGCGCTTTTTCTATCTCATCGAACAACACTACCGAGTAAGGCTTACGGCGGATAGCTTCAGTCAATTGTCCGCCTTCATCATATCCTACATATCCCGGAGGAGCTCCTACCAGACGTGATATACTATGTTTCTCTTGATATTCACTCATATCGATACGGGTCATCATGGTTTCATCATCGAACAGGAACTCAGCCAATGCTTTTGCCAATTCAGTTTTACCCACGCCGGTAGTACCAAGGAAGATGAACGAACCAATCGGACGTCTGGGATCTTGTAAGCCTGCACGGCTCCGGCGAACAGCATCAGCAACAGCTTGTATGGCTTCATCCTGCCCAATCACCCGTTGATGTAACTCGTCTTCCAAATGCAATAATTTATCTTTCTCGCTTTGTAACATTTTACTCACCGGTATGCCTGTCCAACGAGATACCACATCCGCTATATCTTCCGAGTCGACCTCTTCTTTAATCATAGCTTTGTCACCTTGCATAACATGAAGCTGTTGCTGGGTCTCTTCAATCTCGCTGTTGAGCGCCTGCAATTTACCGTAACGTATTTCGGCGACTCTGCCATAATCACCTTCTCGTTCCGCCTTATCGGCTTCAAACTTCAGGTTTTCTATTTCAACTTTATTTTGTTGTATCTTGTTAACCAGTGTTTTTTCGCTTTGCCATTTCGCTTTGTATGAACTTTCCTGTTCTTTCAGTTCGGCAAGCTCTTTGGCTATCTGTTCCAGCTTCGGTTTATCGTTTTCCCGCTTAATCGCTTCGCGTTCAATCTCCAGTTGCTTGATTTTGCGGGAGATCTCATCCAATTCCTCCGGTACTGAATCAACTTCCATGCGCAATTTTGCGGCAGCTTCATCCATCAAATCGATAGCTTTGTCCGGCAGGAAACGATCGGTAATATAACGGCTACTTAATTCCACGGCAGCAATAATAGCATCGTCTTTAATACGGACATGATGGTGGTTTTCGTATCGCTCCTTCAATCCGCGGAGTATGGAGATGGTACTCAGGATATCCGGTTCGTTTACCATTACAATTTGAAAACGACGTTCAAGAGCTTTATCCTTCTCAAAATATTTCTGATATTCATCGAGAGTTGTGGCACCGATACTTCTAAGCTCGCCTCGGGCCAAAGCTGGTTTTAAGATGTTTGCGGCATCCATGGCACCCTCACCTTTACCGGCACCAACCAATGTATGAATCTCGTCAATGAACAAGATAATATCGCCATCGGACTTTTTCACTTCGTTAATTACCGATTTTAGTCGTTCCTCAAACTCACCTTTATATTTAGCACCTGCGACGAGAGCACCCATATCCAATGAGTAAACTTGCTTGTTCTTCAGATTTTCGGGCACATCACCACGAATGATACGGTGGGCTAGACCTTCTACAATAGCCGTTTTACCTGTACCGGGTTCACCGATCAAGATCGGGTTGTTTTTGGTTCGACGGCTCAATATTTGCAATACTCGGCGGATTTCTTCATCACGCCCAATCACAGGATCAAGCTTGCCATTGCGGGCTGCTTCATTCAGATTGATTGCATATTTTTCCAACGATTGATAGTTGTCTTCACTCGATTGTGAAGTCACTTTCTCTCCCTTTCGTAACTCGTTGATTGATTCACGCAGTTCACGCTCCGTCATTCCGGCGTCTTTGAGAATTGTGGAAGCGGTACTCTTTACATTCAATAAAGCCAGAATGATATGCTCCAAAGAAACAAATTCGTCTCCCATTTCTTTGGAGTATTGAGTTGCTTTTTGCAGTACTTCGTTTGTTTCCCGGTTTAGGTAAGGCTCTCCACCCGAAACTTTAGGCAAAGAATCCATTTGTTTATCAAGCACCAACGCAATCTGTTGTCCGTTCATGCCAAGTTTTTGGAAGATGAAATTAGTGACATTTTCACCTACTTTCAAAACTCCACCCAACAAGTGAACCGGATCGATGGTCTGTTGTCCTTTGTTTTGAGTCAAGTTCACCGCTTCTTGAACGGCTTCCTGTGATTTGATTGTAAAATTATTGAAATTCATATCTTGTCTCCTTTCATATCTTATTTATTCAACAATCATTAAGGGGCAAAAGATTTGCCAGTGACGAAGAAATGACAAAATAGCATGATAAATAGATGGTTATATGCCAAAATGACTTGGTGCGCTTACTTTTGTTTTTATTATCGAATAAAAATGAAGATTATAATCATTTTAGCTCCAAGCATGTAGAATAATTCACCAGATTGAATCTGCTAAAATTTCATTATTACTATTTTGAGAGTTGTTTAAAAAGAGCTGTTTAAAATTAGCACGGAATATATTTTACTTAGAAGCTTTATCGTATCTTTATGCCCAAGATAGAACAAAATATTTATGTCAGAGAATATAAAACTAGCTGAAAACATCATTCTTGTAGATGTACCGGGTTTAAACGAAACGATTATCAATCTGGTACGCTTTTTTGAAGGTAGCATTAGTCGTAAACTGAAAAAGATTGATCTGGAAACCTGGACTATAGATTTGGTATTGGATGCCGGTCTAAGGGAAGGTAACCATAAAACTCAGATATTGTTTGTTTACGATGACAGTGTGTCTTATTTGGAGCATTTCACTACCCGGGAACTGAAGTCCATTGATGGGTGGGGATGCCGTAATCAGTTTGGTGAATTTATATTCTCGGCCATATCTTCCGAAGGATTGATTTCACGCGAGAGCGTATTCTTCGACTTATTGCAAATTACTCTTAATTCAAAAGATGTAAAACGGGTCATTTTACTTCCGGCGGATAATGAATACGGAGAACGCCTTCATGTGTTGCTGGAAGATACAGGACAGTTAACTGCTCTTGATGGGAATAAAGAGATCATTCGTTTTTTCCCTGCCAAAGTCCCTGTTTCATCCCGTTATAAAGGTGAAGTTCTAATCTTTTCACTGATGCATGCATTAGGCATTCGTAGTGAAGATTTGGATCTTATGCGGTGATAAAAAATCTTTGCCATGTCTGACTTCCGTTTAAAAGTATTCCAATCCGTAGCAAAGAACCTGAGTTTCACTAAAGCATCTCAGGAATTGTTCATCAGTCAGCCGGCTATTACCAAGCATATTCATGAGTTGGAGACTGCTTACCAAACACGTTTATTCGACCGCCAGGGTGGTAAAATCACTCTGACGGAATCGGGAGAATTACTGTTGGAGCATAGTGAGCGCATCCTGGATGCTTACAAACGGTTAGAATATGAAATGCACTTGCTCAACAATAACTACACCGGAGAGCTTCGTCTTGGAGCAAGTACTACTATTGCCCAATACGTCCTTCCTCCTTTATTGGCATCATTTATAAATAAGTTTCCGCAAGTCAATCTTTCGCTGATGAATGGAAATTCACGTGAAATAGAAACTGCTCTTCAGGAACATCGTATTGATATGGGACTTGTGGAAGGGGTGATTCGTCAGCCTAATCTGAAGTATTCAACTTTTTTGAGTGATGAATTGGTGGCGGTAACACGGAGTAGGGGCAAGCTGATCCTTACGGAAGAAATTACGCCGGAAGAGTTATTAAATATCCCTTTGGTGCTTCGTGAAAGAGGTTCGGGCACATTGGATGTTTTTGAAAAAGCCCTTCAGGAGCATGACATGAAACTCTCTTCACTTCGGGTATTAATGTATTTGGGAAGTACAGAGAGTATTAAATTATTTTTGGAGCATACCGAATGTATGGGCATTGTTTCCATTCGATCGGTCAGTAAGGAACTTTATGCCGGCAAACTGCGAGTCATTGAGATAAAAGGAATGCCTATGTTGCGTGAGTTCAGCTTTGTTCAATTGCAGGGGCAAGAGAGTGGTTTATCCCAAGAATTTATACAATTCGCAATGCATCATGACCAAAGGGTGTAACCTTATATCTGTAATACCTGTCGAATACTTTATCCCTAAAAATACCAAATTAAATAATGAAAGGCTGAGTTTTATGGCATTACTCATGATTTGATGCAAATGAGCGTAAAATAGACGAAAATGCACTTATTTAGTGAAGTGTGAAAGGCTTATTTTTGCTTGCAATATATCTTAATCAATCATGAAGGTACCACTTATTCTTTTTTTATCTCTTTGGGGAGCTTTTACCAATATTGTTTGTGCCCAAAACTTAATACACTGGGTTGATCCGTTTATAGGGACGGGAGCTGTGGAATCCAGTCTTTCTGGTAACAATTATCCAGGGGCTACAGTGCCTTTTGGTATGGTACAGCTGAGCCCGGATACCCGTGAAGCCCCTGATTGGGCTCAAGCCTCCGGTTACGATTATAATGATTCTATTATATACGGTTTTAGCCATACTAGATTAAGTGGTACAGGTGCCTCCGACTTAATAGATATCTTGCTATTTCCGACTCAAAGTGATAGGCAGAAATCCCGATTCACGCATAAAGATGAAAATGCACATCCAGGATATTATCAGGTATTACTTAGTGATGAAAAAATCAAGGCCGAATTAACCGCATCTGTTCATACCGGCATTCATCGCTATACCTATCCTCATGATGGGGAAATTAAACTTTGGCTCGATTTAAATCATTCTGCAAACAAAGGTAGTTGGGGACGTCGTATTATCCAGTCTCAAATCAGACTTATATCTCCTACTATTGTGGAAGGTTTTCGTATTATCACAGGCTGGGCAAAGCTAAGAAAAGTTTATTTTCATATCGAATTCTCCAAGCCAACCATTTCATCGGTATTATACGATGAGAATAGAAAATATAGTGATACCCCGGTTATTAATGGTACTGATTTACGTGGATTATTTTCTTTTGACAGGAAACGCGATCAAGAGCTAATTTGCAAAGTCGCTTTGTCTTCCGTATCTGTAGAAAATGCCCGTTTGAATATGTCGGAAGAAGTTCTTTCTTGGGATTTTGACAAGATTGCTTTGGCTGCGGAAAACTTATGGGAAAAGGAACTGGAAAAAATAAAGATTAAAGGAACTAATTCGCAAAAGACAATATTTTATACGGCTTTATATCATACAATGGTTCAACCCAATGTAATGAGTGATGTAAATGGAGACTATATGGCTCCCGATTACACCACACGCCATACACAAAATAATGAAACGCATTATTCGACTTTTTCGCTGTGGGATACTTTCAGAGGTGCTCATCCTCTTTATACATTAATGCATACTGACAGAACAGCCGATTTTGTCAGGAGTATGATACGCCAATACGATTATTATGGATATTTGCCTATATGGCAACTCTGGGGACAAGAAAATTATTGTATGATTGGAAACCATTCCATCCCTGTTATTGTAGACGCCGTATTGAAAGGTATTGCAGGGGTAGATGCTGAAAAAGCATATGAAGCTGTACGCAACAGTTCGAAATTTTCCCATCCCAACTCACCCTTTGATGTATGGGAGAAATATGGTTATATGCCTGAAAACATACAAAGTCAATCTGTATCTATTACGTTGGAGCAATCTTTTGATGACTGGTGCGTAGCTCAGTTGGCTAAAAAGCTGGGGAAGGAAGAAGATTATAAGCTTTTTATGAAACGTTCCGCTTTTTATCGGAATCTATTTAATCCGAAAACCAGATTCTTTCAACCAAAGAATGATAAAGGCGAATGGATAGAACCTTTTGACCCGTATAAATATGGTGCTAATGGCGGATATCCTTTTACGGAAGGCAACGCATGGCAATATTTTTGGTATGTTCCACATAATATCCCTGATTTGATTTCTCTTACAGGGGGTAAGCAGGCTTTTATTGCCAAGTTGGATACTTTCTTCACTTCCCATCATAACAGTGGCGAGCTAAACGGCAATGCTTCCGGCTTTATCGGGCAATACGCTCATGGTAATGAACCCAGTCATCATGTGGCCTATTTATATGCTTGTGCAGGAGAAGCATGGAAAACCCAAAAGTATGTATCTTATATCATGAATAACCTCTATAACACAACTTCATCGGGGTATGCCGGTAACGACGATTGTGGAGAAATGTCCGCATGGTATGTATTCGGAGCACTCGGATTTTATCCTGTCAATCCTGTTAGTGAAGAATATATTATTGGTACCCCTGCGTTGGATGAAGCAATTATTAGTCTGCCTGGAGGGAAAACGTTTACAGTGAAAGTTCACCGCAGAAAACAGAGTGATATTTACGTTCGCTCAATGAGGCTGAATGGAAAGAAATTGAACCGTTTGTGGATTACCCACAAAGAGATAACGGATGGTGGAACATTAGAGTTTGTTATGGATAGAACACCGAAACAATAGAAATCGGATAACTCTATTAATTATGAAAAAGATAAAAAGATTGACGTTTTGTATACTGGTTGCAACATTTTTGTTTGTGGGATGCCAAAGTGTGAAGAATATGAGTGGACCGGCGGAATTATGGTATGACCAGCCGGCAAAAACATGGATGGAATCTTTACCTATTGGTAATGGACGCTTGGGGGCTATGATATATGGAGGTGTGAATACCGAAACATTGGCGGTAAACGAATCGACGATGTGGTCCGGACAATATAACGGCAGTCAGGACAGACCTTTTGGTCGCGCCAGGATGGATAGTTTGAAGAATTTGTTTTTTCAAGGTAAACTTTCTGAAGCAAATCGTGTAGCTAATGATAACTTGTCTGGGATGCAGACCTCTTTCGGAACTCATCTCCCGGTAGGTAACCTAAAGTTTCAATTTGTTTATCCTACTGGGAATATAACAAATTATCGTCGTTCATTAAACTTGAATGAAGCGATTGGAAACGTGTCTTTTACTATAGATGGGGTTACTTACAAACGTGAATATTTTGCGACGAATCCGGATAGTGTACTTGTTATTCGCTTATCGGCTGATAAACGTAAAGCTATCAATTTGGATATGACTTTAGATTTATTACGTCAGGCAAAGCTCTCCGTTGAAAATAATCAATTACTGTTTACCGGAAAAGTTGATTTCCCTATGCACGGTCCCGGAGGAGTGAATTTTGAGGGTAGGATAGCAGCATCTGCAGATAATGGCAAAATAGATATAGAGGATACCGGCATTAAAGTGAGTGGCGCTGACGCGGTAACTCTGATTGTGGATATACGCACAGACTATAAATGTCCGGACTATAAGAGTTTGGGTGCAAAGGGTGTGGAAAGCGCCATACATAAATCGTATAATGACTTAAGAAGAGAACATATTAGGGATTATAGTAAGTTATATGATCGAGTGGCGATATCTTTCGGAGAAGATACTAATCGTATTCTTCCTACGGATATCCGCTGGAAGCAGGTAAAAAAAGGAAAAACGGATACGGGACTGGATGCGCTCTTTTTTCAATATGGACGTTATCTGACAATAGCAAGCTCTCGTGAAAATTCCCCTTTGCCGATAGCATTGCAAGGCTTTTTTAATGATAATAAGGCATGTAATATGGGGTGGACTAACGATTATCATCTTGATATCAATACAGAGCAAAATTATTGGGCCACTAATGTCGGTAATTTGGCGGAATGTAATATCCCTCTTTTTAACTATATCAAAGATTTGGCTTATCATGGTAGCAAAACAGCTCGAGTGATATATGGATGTAAGGGTTGGACAGCTCATACTACAGCTAATGTATGGGGATATACCTCACCTTCCGGTAGTGTTATCTGGGGTTTGTTCCCTATGGCCGGTTCATGGCTCGCCACTCATTTATGGACACAGTATGAGTATACGCAAGATAAACAATATTTGGCGGAGACCGCTTATCCGCTATTAAAAGGTAATGCAGAGTTCATTCTCGATTTTATGGCGACAGATCCTAAGAGTGGCTATTTGATGACGGGACCGAGTATTTCGCCTGAGAATTGGTTTAGTACAAAAGATGGTAAAGAAATGGTGGCTTCTATGATGCCGACTTGTGACCGCGAGCTGGCATTCGAAATATTTACAGATTGTATACGGGCTTCTGAAATTTTAGGTATTGATCAGCCATTCTCAGAACGCTTGCGAATGGCATTAAGCAAGCTTCCTCCCATTAGATTACGGGCAAATGGTGCTATCCGCGAATGGTATGAAGATTATGATGAGGTTCATCCAAACCATCGGCATACTTCTCATTTGTTGGCTTTATATCCTTTTGCTCAGATTACATTAGATAAGACACCGGATTTAGCCGTTGCTGCACGTAAAACTATTGAAAATCGTTTATCTGCTAAAGATTGGGAAGATACAGAATGGAGCCGTGCAAATATGATTTGTTTTTATGCACGCCTGAAAGATGCGCAGCAAGCGTATAAGAGCATTCAATTATTGCAGGGAAAGCTGTCTCGTGAAAATCTGCTAACTGTTTCTCCCGGGGGAATTGCCGGTGCTGAAGGTGACATTTATTCTTTTGACGGAAATTCTGCAGGAACTGCCGGTATGGCGGAAATGTTGATACAAAATCATGAAGGCTATATAGAGTTTTTGCCCTGCCTTCCGAAGGTTTGGAAGAATGGTCGCTTTAGAGGTTTATGCTTACGTGGTGGAGCGCAGGCCTCGGCTAGTTGGACTAATTTTGTTATTGATAATGCTTCGTTGAGATCTATTACAGACCAGACCATAAAAGTCAAACTTCCTCATGGGAAAAAATACAGAGTTGTATTAAACGGGAGGGAAGCTATTGCCCACTCGGATGCAAAGGGACTGATAACTGTTGATATGAAGAAAAACGACTTATTGGAAATAAAATAAAAAGGTTTTTGTCGAGAAAGGGGTATGTAGAATGTCGAAGCATGTTTGCGTACTCCTTTTTCATTGTTTAATAAAAAAGTAATATTGTCCATATATTCAGTGATTTTTTCTATTCCCTAAAGTTTTAAATCCCTGTTACTTTGTATTATATAATAATTGATAGTATGAAAGTCATGAAAACACAATCTAATTTTTATCTATTTTTAATTGCTTTAATCTCAGCAATGGGCGGTTTTCTTTTTGGTTACGATTGGGTCGTTATCGGAGGAGCAAAACCTTTCTACGAACAATATTTCGGTATTGCCGATGAACCGGTAATGCAGGGGTGGGCTATGAGCACAGCTTTAATCGGATGCTTATTTGGTGCATTGAGTGCCGGCAGGCTTAGCGATCGTTTTGGGCGCAAACCTATACTTACGTTAGCGGCCGGATTATTTATATGTACTTCTATTGGTACAGGTTCGGTACATCTTTTTACGACATTCAATCTGTTTCGGTTGATCGGTGGTTTTGCTATTGGTATTGCATCCAGCTTGTCACCAATGTATATTGCAGAAATAGCTCCTGCCCATTTGAGGGGTCGTTTTGTCTCTATCAACCAATTAACCGTTGTGTTGGGCATTTTGGCGTCACAAATTGTTAATTGGCAGGTAGCGGAACCTGTGGCTGCGGGAGCTACCCATGAAATGATTCGTGCATCATGGAATGGGCAGATGGGATGGCGCTGGATGTTTTGGGCGATGACTGTACCTTCGGCTTTATTCTTTATTTCCAGTTTCTTTTTACCGGAGAGTCCCCGTTGGCAGATTACTTCCGGTAAACGTGATGAAGCATTTAAAACATTTACCCGTATAGGTGGAGATGAATATGCAATCAATGAGTTAGCGGCTATTGATACCGTTTCTGTCAACCAATCAAAGAGGGGGACACTTCAACAGTTATTTCATCCGACAATGTATAAAGTGCTTACTATCGGAGTTGTAATGGCTATTTTGCAACAGTGGTGTGGAATTAATGTCATTTTTAATTATGCTCAAGAAATTTTTATGACAGCAGGATATGGAGTGTCCGATGTCTTAATGAATATTGTCGTAACAGGTATTACCAATGTTATATTTACAGTGCTGGCTATGTTTGTCGTTGATCGTTGGGGGCGAAAAGTCTTAACGTTGACAGGCTCTTTCGGACTTGCTATAATATATTCTTTCATGGGAGCTGCTTACTATTTTCATATTACCGGGGTCACTCTATTGATTATAGTTGTAATAGCCATTGCCTGCTATGCTATGACATTGGCAACGGTGATGTGGGTGATTATTTCTGAAATATTCCCTAACCATGTCCGTGGCGTTGCCATGTCTGTATGCACTTTCTCATTATGGGCTGCTTGTTTTATATTAACATATACTTTTCCTGTTTTAAATAGAGTTTTGGGTGCCGCCGGAACTTTTTGGCTATATGGATTGATTTGTTTAGGCGGAGGATTATTTGTTGTGTTTTATCTTCCCGAAACGAAGGGCAAGAGTCTAGAAGAAATAGAAAGAGATTTAGTGAAATAACATATACATATTATGGAGAAAATAACTCAATACTTAATAAAAAGCACTGTTGATCAAAGAGAAGTACGCGCTTGGGAAGAAGATATAATGTTGCCTACCTATGAAATAGGTGTAGAAGAAAAGAATCCTATTTTTCTTGAAAAGCGGGTATACCAAGGAAGTTGTGGATCAGTCTATCCTTATCCTGTTATCGAAAAAATATCAGATCAGAAAGTTGATAAAAAATATCATGCTCTCTTTATTGAAAATCTGTTTATCAAAGTGATGATTCTACCGGAGCTAGGAGGACGCGTACACATGGCTTATGATAAAATAAAAAAGCGTCACTTTGTTTACTATAATCAAGTTGTTAAACCTGCATTAGTAGGCCTTACAGGTCCATGGATTTCGGGTGGCATTGAATTCAACTGGCCTCAGCATCATCGTCCATCCACATTTCTACCTACTGACTTTTCGATAGAAGAGAATGCTGATGGAAGTAAAACAATTTGGTGCAATGAAGTGGAGCGTATGTTTCGTACTAAAGGGATGCAAGGATTTACACTCTATCCTAATAAAGCTTTTATTGAGATCAAAGTGAAAATATATAATCGTACATCATTTCCACAGACTTTTTTGTGGTGGGCTAATCCTGCTGTAGTAGTGAATGATCATTATCATTCGGTATTTCCCCCAGATGTAAATGCGGTGTTTGATCACGGAAAACGTGACGTTTCTTCTTTTCCTATAGCTACCGGGGTTTATTATAAGCAGGATTATTCAGCAGGTGTCGATATTTCTAAATACAAAAACATTCCAGTGCCTACATCTTATATGGCAATTAAATCAAAATATGATTTTGTCGGAGGGTATGAGGAAAATGTTCATGGAGGTTTATTGCATGTAGCCGATCATCATGTATCTCCGGGAAAAAAACAGTGGACATGGGGAAATGGGGACTTTGGTAAAGCATGGGATCGTAATCTTACAGATGAAGATGGACCATACATAGAGCTGATGACCGGTATGTATACGGACAACCAACCTGATTTTTCATGGTTGCAACCCTATGAAGAAAAATCATGGGTACAATACTTTATGCCATACAGTGAACTTGGATATGTGAAAAATGCTAATAAAGACATTCTGTTAAATTTAGAAGTAAAGAATGATCAGGCTCTGATAAAACTTTATGCAACAGGTTTGGAAGAGGGGGTACGTGTATTGGTTAAGGATTTAGAGAATATCATTTTGTTAGATAAAACAATACAAATTTCACCAATTGAGCCCTTTGCCTGTACTTTTACAAAAGGAAAAAGAAAAGAAGAGGAGATTAATGTCGAAATATATGACAATAAGGGCAAAATCATGCTGTCATATTTACCCGAAAAGCCTGAAATAAAGCCAATACCAAATCCGGCAAAGGCATTAAAAGATCCGAAGGATATTGCTTCTATTGAGCAGTTGTTTCTTTCTGGCCTACATTTGGAACAATATCGCCACGCTACTTATAATCCGATTGATTACTATATGGAGGCCTTGCGTCGTGAGCCTGGAGATGTCCGATGTAATAATGCAATGGGATTATTGCTAATGCGTAAAGCCCGGTTTGCAGAAGCGGAAAAATACTTTAATGCAGCTGTTGAGACTCTAATAGAGCGGAATCCAAACCCTTATGATGGAGAACCTTATTATAATTTAGGTTGGAGTTGTATGTTGCAAAATAAATGGGATGAGGCTTATGATGCATTTTTCAAGTCAGCATGGAATGCTGCCTGGCAGGATGCAGCCTATTATGCATTGGCGCAGTTGGATACTCGTAAGGGCAATTTCGAAAGTGCATTGGATAAAATAGATCGTTCACTGATTCGTAACTGGCATAATCATAAAGCCCGCCAATTAAAAGCTTCTATTTTGCGATGTTTGGGCCGTAAAGAAGAGGCGCTTACATTAATTGATGAATCATTGAAGTTGGACTCTTTTAATATGGGGTGTCGCTTTGAAAAGTATCTTTTGACAGGAGATGTGGGTGTGCTTAAGGAGATACGGAAAATGATGTGCAATCGGGTACATGGCTATATTGAGTATGCACTCGATTTCTCTGCTTCGGGCATGTATGCTGAAGCAATTTCCTTCTTAGATTTTTATCTCTCCGAAGCAAAAGAAATCTATCCTGTAGTGTATTATGCAATAGGCTATTTCCACACTTGTATGGGCGAAGAAAATTTAGCGTTGGAGTATTATACGAAAGCAGAGTTGGAAGATTATTCGTATTGTTTTCCTAATCGTGTGGAGGAAGTATTGATCCTTCAAGATGCAATAAGGCTAAATACAAAAGCGGCAAAGGCTAATTATTGTTTGGGGAATTTTTGGTATGCTGCCCGGCAATATGACAATGCTATAGCTTGTTGGGAATGCTCTAGAACAATAGATCCATCATTCCCTACCGTGTGGCGTAATTTGTCTCAAGCTTACTATAATAAGTGTGGGGATAAAAAACAAGCGTTAACAGCTTTGGAAAAAGCGTACTCCTTGAATGAACATGATGCTCGCGTTTTGATGGAGCTAGATCAACTCTATAAACGCTTGGGTTATGCGCATATATGGCGCTTGGACTTTTTGGAAAAACATTTACCAGAAGTTGAACAACGTGATGATCTTTCAATTGAACGTATTACATTATATAATCAATTGGGGCGCTATGTTGAAGCTAAATCATTACTAGCCCACAGAAATTTTCACCCTTGGGAGGGAGGTGAGGGTAAGGTAACCGGACAATATATTTTGTGTTATGTAGAATTAGCGAAAATAGCTTTAAAAGAAAAGCGCTATGCTGAAGCTTGGACATTATTAGAAGAAACAAATAGCTATCCTTATAACTTAGGTGAAGGGAAACTTGTGAATGCGGAAGAAAATGATATTTGGTATTATAAAGGCCAAGCATTATTAGGCTTAAAAGATAACTCAGGTGCCTTAACTTGCTTTGAGAAAGCAACAAAGGGTTCTTCCGAACCCCAACAAGCTTTCTTTTACAATGATGCTCAGCCCGATAAAATCTTTTATCAAGGTCTCGCTTGGCAGGCACTGGGGAAGGATGATAAATCGAGAAGTTGTTTCAATAAACTGATTAAACATGGTGAAAAACATCTGTTTGATTCTTGTCGTATCGACTATTTTGCTGTTTCATTACCCGATTTGGCTATTTGGGAAGATGATTTGGACAAACGTAACCGTATTCACTGTTATTATGTAATGGGGCTGGGTTATTTAGGTTTAAAATGTTTTTCGAAGGCTATTGAATTTTTGGATAAAGTAATAGAACTTGACGTTAATCATCAAGGAGCTCAGATTCATCGTAATTTATGTAATATATGAAAAAGTACTATATATTCTTTGCTTTAATAGAAATGTTCTTATGTCCATTGGCATGGGCACAGAACTCTCCGGTTTATAAATTGCCTTCTCCTGATAATCGTTTGACTTTGATTATAGAGAATAACAATGGTTTGCGATACTCCTTGAAAATGGGGCATGATATTATTATTTCTCCTTCTGCTATCCGTATGACCATGGAAGATGGGAAGATATGGGGGAGTAAAGGTGAGGTTCTCGGTATTTCAAGAAGTACTACTTCCGAGAAAGTCTATCCGGTAGCTGGTAACAACAATGAATTATCCAATCATTATAATGAGCTGATACTAAAATATAAGGGAAACTATTCCGTTGCTTTCCGTATGTATAATGAAGGTATGGCCTATCGTTTTTGTGGTAATCTGCCTGCGAAGGATTCTTTGATTGTACACAGTGAAGAGGCATCGTTCAATCTGGCGGATAATCCTTCTATTATTTTGCCGGAAACAAACAATTTTACAGCATGGGAACTCAGCAATGTCTCTTATAGCCATATTTCGGATATTGCTGAAAATAAATATGGCATTACTCCCACATTATTCACGAATGAAAAGAAAAAGGTACGTATTGTGATTGCTGAATCTGATTTGAATAATTATCCCGGTATGTATCTACGTAAAGAAGGAAGTCAAATGAAAGGTTTCTGGGCTGCTTATCCCAAAAAGGTTGTTATGGGAAGTTGGGGAAATTTTATCACAGTTGTAAAAGAACGTGAAAACTATTTGGCCCGTACTGCCGGCAATCATGCTTTCCCTTGGCGAATAGCTATCGTAGCGCGGGATGATAAAGATTTATTGGCCAACGATATGATTTATCTTTTGGCCAAACCTCAACAAATATCAGACACGAGTTGGATCCGGCCAGCTAAAGCAACCTGGGAATGGTGGCATTGTGCTATTTTAGAGAATGCTCCTTTCCCATCTGGCTCTAAGAATCTTTCCACAGAACTATATAAATATTATATCAATTTTGCAGCTGAAAATAAAATACCTTATTTGCTGGTTGATGCAGGGTGGAGTAATGTTTTTAATCCGGCCGAATTGAATAAGAATATTGATATTAAGGACATAATCCGCTATGGCAAGGAGAAAAACGTAGGGGTATGGCTCTGGACTGTTGCAGCTACTTTATTTCAGCATCCTCATTGTTATTTAGATTCTATTAGTAAATGGGGTGCCGTCGGTGTGAAAATCGATTTTTTTGATCGCGACGATGCTCAAATAATGCCGGAGTATGAGAATTTAGCGAAGGCTTGTGCCGAAAGACATTTAATGGTTGATTTTCATGGATGCAGTAAACCTACAGGACTTCATCGTGCATATCCCAATATTTTATCTTATGAAGCAATGCGGAGTGAAGAGTGTTTTAAATGGGATACGACTTCCAATCCGGACTATCAGTTGCAATGCATCTTCATGCGAATGTTGGGAGGTGGGATTGATTATACTCCGGGCTCAATGCGCAATAGTAATTTAGACACATTTAAACCAATAGATCCGGGTTTACCGAGCTCATTAGGAACGCGTTCACACGAACTAGCTTTGTTTGTCGTTCTCTCTGCTCCATTCGCGAGTTTGTGCGATTCCCCTGATGAGTATAGAAAGTATCCAGATATACTAAAATATCTCGCAGAAGTACCGACTTCATGGGATAAGACTATTCCGTTGAAAGCTTATGTTGGTAAGTATGCTGTAATTGCAAAGAAGAAAGGAAGAATTTGGTATGTGGGCGGTTTAAATGCTTGGGGGCAAAGAAATGTACTTTTTGATTGTTCTTTCTTGGACAAAAGGAAGAAATATGAAGCTGAAATATTTCAAGATAAGAAAGACTGTGCAAAAGATGCGAATCAATATTTACACATGGATATGGACATCGATCGTATGAAAACCTTCAATATAGATATGGCTTCTGGAGGTGGTTTTATTATGATCATTCGTGAAAAAGGGTAAAGATGACACCCTTTATCCTCCTAGTATATCTCATTTCTTCGTTTTCCTTTTTATCTTTGGCTTAAATTTTAAAACTATGAAAAAAATCTTATCTGTTTTACTTTGTCTATGGACTATTGGTCTATTGCATGCTACAGAAAGAGGATTGTCAAACTATTATTTCTCTCACATATCTGGTGAAAACGGTCTTTCACAGAGTAATGTAAAAGCCATAATACAAGATAATTATGGCTTTATGTGGTTCGGAACAAAGAATGGCTTAAATCGTTTTGACGGGACTTCTATCGTACAAATGAATTGCTATGACTATAAGTCCGGCGTAGGGAATAATAATATATCCGCATTATTTGAAGATAAAAAACATCAATTATGGGTTGGGACAGATCGAGGAGTTTATCGATACAATCCAGCTTTAGATACCTTTTCTTTTATAAACGTGAAGACTAAAGCCGGGACGGATATGAATAATTGGGTTTCAAATATTGTATCAGACTTAACCGGCAATATTTGGATTGTTATTCCTGATCAGGGAGTATTTCGCTATAGAGAAGATAAACTGTATTTTTATCAAATTGCTAATAAAGCTCATTTTAAGACTGAAGCCCCGGATTGCATCTGCGTTCGCCCAAATGGTGAGGTTTGGGTTGGTACTTGGGGTGTTGGGCTCTTTCGTTATAATCAAAAAACAGACAAGTTCGAACAATTCTGTTATAATAAAGTTGGAAATTCGTTAAAAGGCAAAAACATAAATGCGATCTGTAATTATGGCAATTGGATTGCTATGGCTATTCACGAAGGAGAATTAATGAAATATAATCCTTCTACAGACAGTCTCGTGAAAATAGCACTGCCGGAGGCTAGTAAAACTTACGTGCGTAATGTGACTTGTTTAGGTGATGAACTTTGGGTCGGGACTCATGAAGGTTTGTTTGTTGTAGATGAGAAGAAAAATAAGACTGTACATCTTAGGCAGGATTTGATGCGTCCTTTTAGCTTATCCGATAAGATTATCTACACTATTTATCGTGATCGTGAAGGAGGTACATGGATTGGAACAATGTTTGGAGGTGTTGATTATTTACCTCATCGTGATATTCTATTTGATAAGTATGTTCCCGGAAGTGATTCTAATTCATTGAATACTAAGAGAATAAGAGAAATAGTCGAAGATAATAAAAACAATATTTGGATTGGGACAGAAGATAATGGAGTAAATATATTGAATATTGCATCGGGAAGAATAAGCCGACTGAATGCCGATGAGCGTAATCCTGGTAATCATTTGGTCACGTTATCTATGTCTGTTTGGGGAGATCAAGTTTTCTGCGGCCTGTTTAAGCAAGGATTAGATGTCATTCAGCTGGGGGGAAAAGATATCAAACATTATAGTTATACGGCTTTGAATATTGGTGAAGGCAGTGTATACTCTTTTTTCATTGATAAAAATGGATTTAAATGGATAGGGACTGGGTGGGGGTTATATAAGGCTTCTCCTGGAAGTTTTCACTTCACTAAAGTAGACGCGGTTGGCTTTGATTGGATCTTCGATATTTATCAAGATAAAAGTGGAACCATGTGGTTTGCTTCCATGGGAAGTGGTCTTTGGAAATATGATACTTCAAGAAAGAAATTTAAGAAGTACAATCACGAAGATGGTAAGAGCAATTCGTTAAGTTCGAATTCATTGAGCTCGGTGATGCAGGATCGAAAGGGGATTATTTGGATATCTACTGATCGCGGCGGTATTTGCCGCTATAATTCTAAAACAGACGATTTTACAACTTTCTCTATTAAAGATGGATTTCCGGATGATGTTGCATATAAAATATTGGAGGACAAACAGTCCAATTTATGGTTTGGAACGAATAAAGGCTTAGTCAGATTCAATCCTGATACAAAAGAAGTCCGGGTATATACTACAAAAGACGGTTTACTCGGTAATCAGTTCAACTATAAATCAGCATTAAAAGGTAGTGATGGTAAATTTTATTTTGGTGGGATAGATGGGCTCATCGCTTTTGACCCTAATTCTTCAGAAAGAATTAATTTTTTGCCTCCTATCTATATTTCTAAACTCAAAATATATAATAAAGAAGTAACAGTACACTCGGCTAATTCTCCATTGAAACAATGTATTGAGCATACCGACAAAATTATTTTATTCTATGATCAATCCAATATTAGTTTTGATGTTTCGCTATTGAGCTACTCTACGACAGAGTCCAATCAATACTATTATAAATTGGATCCACTTGATAAAGATTGGATTAAAGCTGCCAGTAATCAGAATATTTCATACGCTAAGTTACCTCCTGGTAATTATACATTGCATGTCCGAGCTACAAATAACGATAAAGATGGTCCCTATGCTACTCGTTCGCTGACGATCATTATTTTAGCTCCTTGGTGGCAGTCTATATGGGCTTATATACTTTATATGATATGGGTCGCAAATATTATACTTTGCTGTTTCTTTTGGTATAAAAAACGAAAAGAAAGAGAAATGGAGGAAAATCAAAAAATATTTGAGATGGAGAAAGAGAAGGAACTTTATGCATCCAAAATTAACTTCTTTACAGAGATAGCCCATGAGGTTCGTACACCTCTAACTCTGATTAACGGACCTTTGGAAACGATTGAAGAGATGGGCATTGAAGATCCCAAAATAAACAAGAATCTGAAAGTTATAGGACAAAATACTAAGCGGTTACTAGAATTGACCGGTCAGTTACTGGATTTTCAAAAGATAGGTGCTAAGAAATTTGAGATGAGATATGAGAGTGTGGATATTACAGCCTTATTGAGTGATATGATTGCTCGCTTTGAACCGACTATTTTACAAGAAAAGAAAGAGTTGCTGCAAAGTATTCCTGAAGAAAGAGTTATAGCTGCTATTGACAGGGAGGCCATAACGAAAATATTGAGTAACCTATTAAGTAATGCTCTGAAATATGCAAAGCACATCATTTTTGTAGAACTATTAAAAGATGAACAATCTTTTTCCATTCGTGTAATCAGCGATGGTGAAAAAATACCAAAAGACTCCAGCCAACGGATATTTGAACCATTTTTCCAGCTGGAAAAGAAAAAGGATGTACCGAGAATGGGCGTTGGCATTGGTTTGCCTCTAGCTCGTTCTCTAGCAGCTTTGCATAAGGGGTGTTTATATCTCGATACTGATCAATTGGAGAATACATTTGTGCTTACTGTTCCTTTGAATAAAGAAGGAGTACAGCGAGAAATGGAAAAAGCAGTGGAACAGAATATTGAAATATTAGATGAAGAAAGCTCTGTGGAAATAGATAATATGAAAATTTACAGATTATTGTTGGTTGAAGATAATGAAAGTATGCTAGCTTTCATATTAGAGCGTTTAGAAGAGTTTTTTACGGTGGAGACTGCTTACAATGGGTCTGAAGCATTAGAAATTTTGCATACGACTCATATTGATTTAGTTATCAGTGATATTATGATGCCAGTAATGAATGGCTGGGATCTATGTAAGGCAATAAAATCAGATATTGATTTGTGCCATATTCCTGTAATATTTTTGACGGCGAAAAATGATTTGGAAAGTAAGATAAGTGGATTGCAAATAGGCGCGGAAGCTTACGTGGAAAAGCCATTCTCTTTTCACTATTTAAAGACTCAGATATTCTCCTTATTGAGTAATCGTAGGAAAGAACGTGAGGCTTTTTCCAAGCGTCCTTTCTTTCCTGTGCATAATATGCAAATGAATAAATCCGATGAAGAGTTTATGAATAAAGTGATAAGCTTAATACAAGATAATATATCGGATGAGAATTTTAATGTAGAGCGTCTAGCGGATATTCTGTGTATGAGTCGTTCTAGTTTGTTAAGAAAAATAAAAATATTGTTTAATCTCTCGCCTGTAGACTTTATTAAACTCATTCGTTTAAAGAAAGCAGCGGAGTTAATACAAGAAGGGAAGTATCGCATAGGTGATATTTGCTATATGGTAGGTATAAATTCTTCATCATATTTTAGCAAACTATTTTTGAAGCAGTTTGGTATGACTCCCAAAGAGTTTGAAAAGCAGAATCAAATTACAAAAGATAATAAGGCTAATAATTTGTAATTGAAAAAAATGATGCAAAAAAATGAAGCATTTGCGGATTTATCATCCGCAAATACATTTTTGCCGCAAAATTCATAATTCTTGGAGCGTTTGTATACTTATTGATTGTCGAAGTACGGTTATTTTTGCCCTGCTCTAATAGAGATTTGTCTCTTGTTGAAATTAGGAAAGCAGACCTTAAGTGAACTTATTACTTTGATAAACAAAAATAGTATGAAGAATGATTATTCGACTTTAAAGTCATTATTGCTTTGGCCTTTTGCATTGGTGGCTTTTTTAGGTTTTTCATCTGCAAGTATTGCAAAAGCGACATTAACTACAAATAAATGGTCACTCACCTATGATTCCAAATCAAATGGAATAGACATAAAAAAAGGTAAGGAACTTATTTGTGATGATGTATATGTATCTTATAAGCTTAAAAAAGATACAATATGTAGCAATAGTTATGATAGCCACAGTGTGCTAGTTACAAAAATCAGTGATAATTTAGGAAAAGGATATTGCTATCAAGTTCGGTACACGAGCAATAAATATCCTACCTTGGTGCAGTCTTTTTATCTCTATTCAGGCAAGGATTATGTATTAACAGACTTCACTTTAGAAAGCAAAACATCTATATCATCTAATTACATGGCCCCGGTTAACGTACTTCATATGCCGGGTGTCTTGAATAAAGGAACAAGAAGCCGTGCGCTATTTGTTCCTTTTGATAATGATTGCTGGATTAGGTATCAGTCTCTTCCACTTAATTTTGAAAGAATGACCAGTTATGAAGTCACAGCCATATATAATGATGACAATAGAGATGCTTTAGTGGTAGGATCTGTAGAGCATAATAACTGGAAATCTGCTGTGACAATAGGTAAAAAGAATCTAGATAACGTTGGTTCATTAGTTTGCTATGGAGGTGCTGCTGATAAGACAACACGTGACTCGAAAGTACATGGTGCTTTAGTTGGTACAAAAATTAAATCACCGAAGATTTTACTTGGCTTTTTTGATGATTGGCGTGAAGGCTTGGAAGAGTATGCTCAAGTAAATGCAGTAATTGCTCCTCCACGAGCGTGGAATAAAGCTGTTCCTTTTGGCTGGAACAGCTGGGGAGCGTTACAGTTTAATTTGACTTATGAAAAAGCGCTTGAGGTTTCGGATTTCTATAAACAACATCTGCAAAATCATCATTTTGAAAATCCAGATCACTTGGTTTATATTGGACTTGATTCCGGATGGAATAAGTTCTCGGAAAACGAATTGAAGGCTTTTGTGGATAAATGCGAAGCCAATGGACAAGTTGCCGGAATTTATTGGACCCCTTTTACCGATTGGGGTAAAAATCCGGAACGTGAAATAAAAGAGGCTCCGAATTATAAATATAAAGATATATATCTTTATGCAAATGGGAAGCCTCAAGAACTTGATGGAGCGTATGCTATTGATCCGACTCATCCGGCTGTTGAAGCTATGATGAAACATACTGCAGAGCTTTTCCATAAAGCAGGTTTTAAATATGTCAAGTTGGATTTTATGACACATGGATCTATGGAAGCCGATAAATGGTATAATCCTAATATACATACCGGTATACAAGCTTATAACTATGGAATGAAATTACTCGATAAATATTTTTCAGATATGTATATTAATCTTTCTATTTCCCCAATATTTCCAGCCAATTATGCACAATCCAGACGGATTGCTTGTGATGCTTGGAATAAAATGAAGGATACCGAATATACATTGAATGCATTATCCTATGGTTGGTGGCTTGATAAGGTATATCAGTTTAACGATCCTGATCATATCGTATTGCGTGAAGCGACCGATGGAGAAAATAGAGCTCGTGTTACTTCTGGAGTTATAACTGGACTGTTTATCGCAGGTGACGACTTTAGTCAGGGTGGGTCTCAAAATGTGAAAGAAAAAGCAATGAAATACCTTACTAACAGTGACATCAATCATATTGCTAATGGGCGTTCGTTTCGTCCGGTCAATGGAGATGGTGAAAAATCTGAAAATCAATTTATTAGAATTGAAAAAGATGGCCAAATTTATTTTGTTGTCTTCAACTACAGGAATGAAGAGTTAAAACAAACAATTTCTTTAGGGCGCTTAGGACTAAGTCTTACAAAATCTTATAAAGTGAAGGAACTATGGAGTGGTAAAGAGTTTACAACAATAAACAAACTGGATGTCTCAGTTCCGGCATTAGATGTCGTTGTTTTCAAATTGAGAAGTTAAACCAATAAATACTTTAAATTATACTTAAATTAACAGATTATGAAAAGAATCAGGCTTATTATTTTAACCCTTATTGTGCTTTGTTGCTGTAACCTGTCAGCACAAAACATTGCAATTACTGGAAAGGTAATAGATGATGCAACAGCCGAACCTATAATAGGTGCCAGTGTTGTAGTGAAAGGTACAACTAATGGCATTATTACTGACTTCGACGGTAATTTCAAATTATCAGTCCAAAAAGGAGATGTATTGCATATTTCTTATATAGGATATGTAAGTCAAGAGGTCAAGGTCATCGGAGGTCAGCAGATCAGGGTGGCAATGAAAGAGGATAATGAAACATTAGATGAGGTCGTTATTGTCGGAACATCTATGAAGAAGAGTGATCTGACAGGGGCTGTAGCCAGTGTCAGTTCAAAAGTCTTGGAAGAGAAACCTGTGACAAGTGTAAATCAGGCACTCCAAGGACGTGTGGCTGGTGTATTTATTTCACAACCGACTCGTCCGACGGATGATACCTCAATCAAAATTCGTGGTATAAATACCATTAACGGATCTACCGACCCGATTTATGTCGTGGATGGTATGGTCATGGATAACTCATTCTCTGGCTTTAATGCTGTGAACCTGAATGATGTGGCATCTATTGAAGTTTTAAAGGATGCATCAGCTACTGCCTTATATGGATCAAGAGGGTCTAATGGCGTTGTTGTTATTACAACTAAAAAAGGAAAGAAAGGAGAGGGAAGAGTTTCGTATGATGGTTGGATCGGTTTTCAAACCTATGCCAATACACCTAAAACAATGAATACTCGCCAGCTCTTTGAATTGCGTAAAGAGGCATATACCAATGGGTATATGCAAACCAATCCTACCGGTGATGTTGATGCTTATGTCAACAATGTGATTATGGGTTCAAACACGGTATTCGCCGATTATGAATTTAATGCTTATAAGAATAATGAAAATTATGATTGGCTGGATGCAGTAAGTCGTACAGGAGTGCAGCATAATCATGTGGTAAGCCTTTCAAACGGAACGGACAAAGGTTCTTACTACATCAGCTTTGGCTATATGGACAATAAAGGTGTGATTGAAAAGTCCGAACAACAGAAATATACAGGCCGTATCAATGCCGATCAGCTGATTAAACCTTGGTTAAAGGTTGGTACGAATACCACTTATACGCGTACAGACAATACTTTGGTTGATGATGGGGTAATGAATCGTGCCCGTTTGGCAAATCCAATGCTGGCCATTTCCGATCAAATTGAAACCTTGAACTGGCAAGGTATTTTTGATCAGAATAATTTTAATCCGATCCGTTCCTTACAAGTTGATAATGATTTAGTTTATAACCGTTTGCTCAGCTCCAACTATATTAATGTAAATCCGTTGGAAGGTTTGAACTTCCGGTCTACATTTTCTATTGATTATGCTCAAAAGCAACAGAATAAATATACACCGAACGATATTTATGAATCCGAGCGATACGGAACTCAGGGAGAGGCAATAGATAATCGTGATACACGTACGGTTTGGCAATGGGATAACTCATTGTCTTATGAGAAAAGCTTTGGCAAACATAAGCTTAATGTAATGGTGGGGACAAGTGCTACCCGTACCGACTATAGCTATATAAATGCCACTGCAACAGGTTTCGGTACTAATTTATTCGGTTACCACAGTTTGGGTTCCGGTTATAAAAAAGATCAGCGTGGCTTAGGATCGGCGTGGTCTGAACAGGCATTATTCTCTTATATTGCACGTGCCAATTACAATTATGCAGACAAGTATCTGTTGACTGCTACAGCTCGTTATGACGGATCTTCAAAATTTGCCAAAGGACATCAATGGGGTCTTTTCCCATCTTTATCTGCAGCTTGGAATGTGACTGAAGAAAACTTCATGAAAGATCAAAAGTTGTTCGATCAGTTGAAAGTTCGTGCCGGTTTCGGTGTGGTTGGCAACCAAAACATTGACGATTTCGCTTATTTGTCTCTTTACAATGTTAGCTATACAGGAACTTCCGATACGGGTTATACGAATTCATTCGTTTCAAATGGACGTCGCGGAACGCCTGATATTAGCTGGGAAAAACAAAAACAATGGAATCTCGGCGTAGATATGGGTTTTCTACAAAACCGTGTTAGATTATCGGTAGATGCTTTCCTAATTAAGAATAAAGATTTGTTAATGAGTCATTCACTACCCACTACCACCGGATATTCGAGCACGATTGAAAATATAGGTGCTATTGAAAATAAGGGATTGGAATTTGCACTGAATACCAATTTACTGAAAACTAAAGATTTTGAGTGGAACTTTGCTGCTACATTATCTATGGATAAGAATAAGGTTACTCAATTATATGGTAGTACAGGTGTGGTATATAATGTAGACGGTGATCGAAATATTCAGAAAGAAGGAAACTTGTTCTTGGGTGAATCCCGTAACACAATATATATCTGGAAAACAGGTGGAATTGCACAAGCTTCGGATATGGATCGTTTGAATAAAATCAATTGGAATGGTTATCATGTAAATCCGGGTGATCTTTATCCTTTGGATGTGAATGATGATAAACAAATTGATCAAAATGACCGTGTAGTTGTCGGTTCTGAAGATCCTAAATTTTACGGAGGTTTCTCTTCCGATTTGACATGGAAAGGATTGTCTTTGAATGCTGTTTTCAGTTACTCATACGGTGCAAAGAAATTAAGTCCATGGTATGAATCATTGATTGGTAGTACGGGATCGAGTGTGGCTTCAACGGATTTGTTGGATCGTTGGACACCGGAACATACCGATGCCAGATTCCCACGCGTATTGGCTGGCTTCGACTATAATCATTACAGTGCCAGTCAAATGGATTTCAGTGTACAAAAAGCTTCATTCCTTCGTTTATCGGCTTTAACATTGGCTTATAACTTCTCGAATAAAGCGGTTAAGGCAATGAAAGTTAGTAATTTACGTGTTTATGTTACTGGTTCCAATCTCTTTTGCTTGACTAATTATAATGGTTATGATCCCGAAACCGGCGATTGGTATCCTCCTACACGCATGTATACATTCGGTGTTAATTTAGCATTCTGATAAAGAACTAGTGAAATGTTTAATTTAAGAAATGAACAATGAAAAAGATATATGTATATATAGCAGAATGTGTATTGGCTGTAAGTTGCATGCTAAACACATCTTCCTGTTCCGATTTTTTGGATGTGCAACCAACAGGTTCTTTAACTGAAGAACAAGTTTTTGCAAAAATAGATAATGTAGAGCCATTGGTTCTTGGTTTGTACAAGAGTTACCGGGATTGCAAAGCAGGTCGTAACGGTTTAATGCCATATCTGGGAACGGATGAAACCCAACAAGGTAATTATCAGTTGATTTCTTCCGGTGATCAAGCCGGTATGGATAAATATAACGGCCAATTGAATCCTACTTCTACTCAGGTATCTTCTATTTGGAATAATCGTTGGCCTGCTGTTGTTTCGGCTGCAAAGGCTATTTATGCACTGAGTATGACTACCGAGGATCCGGAGCGTGCGGCAAAATTGATGGGTGAAGCATGCTTTATCCGGGGTATGTTGATGTATGAATTGAGTATGTATTGGGGGGAAATTCCTGTCATTGATATGAGTAAGACGGCAGAGTTGGGCTTAGGTCGCCAACCCTTAAAGACTGTCTGGGAATATATCATTTCTGACTTCACAACTGCAGCTAATAATTTGCCGGACTCTTATAATAGCGAGCCGCAGCGTGCCACGTCCGGTGCTGCACTGGCTATGTTGGGTAAAGCATACATGTCGGCTCCCGAGGAAACGGGACTTAGAGATTTTTCTAAAGCGGATGATTGTTTCAAGAAGATTATCGCTACAGGTCGATATAAGTTACTGGATAAATATGCTGATTTATTTCGTTATGATAATCCCAATTCGGCTGAATCTTTATTCGAGCTACAATTCAATAATGTATGGCCTGATTGTAATTATTGGGAATTTGATTGTGGCTCACGTGCTTGTGACTCTTGGTTTAGTCAGGGATGTTCTTTTTCCGGATATGACTTTTTAGTACCAACTCCATTTGTGTACAAAACAGTTGATAATGGCGGTATATGGGAAAACGGAGATTTGCGCAAAGACGCAGCATTACGCTATGATTTTACCTACTACACCAATAAGTATTCAAATGACGGTTCATATCAGTATGTAACCCCGGATTTATCGAAGACCCAATGGACGGGTACCACGGATGAGTTGGATCCCCATATTAAGAAATATGAAGATTACCGTACAGACATCCTTTCGGGACTCGGAATCAATAATATGTGGAATTCCGGTAAGAATTTTGCAATGATCAGGTATGCGGACATTTTATTATCACATGCCGAGTGTTTAAATGAATTGGGTCAAACGGCAGAAGCTGTGCAGGTTGTTGATGATAATGTTCGGAAACGTGCGTGGGGTGGAAATTTGCCGGATGACAAAAAATGGAATTCCGGTATGTCACAAGATGATTTCCGTGTTCAAATCATGAATGAACGAATGCGTGAACTATGCTTCGAAGGCTGGCGTCGTATTGACTTGTTACGTACAAATAAATTTGTAGAATTGGTAAAAGAACGGAATAAATGGGCTCATGAGTCTGGGACGATACAAGATTTCAATAAGCGTTATCCTATCCCTGATACCGAGATTAAAACAAATGATGCATTTACTCCTGATGATCAGAATCCTGGATATAGTAAATAATAGTTTTTAGTTTGTAAATAACCGGCAGCATCGGAAATACATTTCATTTTCCGATGCTGCCCTTTTGCACAAAACGAAATGAAAGTATTGCATTGGATCGAAACTTATACTGAATCCGGATCTCCGATATTAAAATTTAGAGTGATCAATAACGCTGGTGCTTATGTTGAATTTACGAATTGGGGAGCTCGCTGGATAGCAGCTGTTATACCTGATGTAAACAATGTGTTAGCCAATGTTTTGATAGGTTATGGACAGTTTGCCGATTATTTACACGATGAGTATTATATGGGGGCTACTATCGGGAGGGTCGCGAACCGCATTGCAAATGCATCTTTTACTATAGATGGGAAGACTTATTTATTGGAGGCCAATGATGGATTAAACACAAATCATGGCGGCTATTCGGGGTTCCATAATAGAATCTGGCAATGGGAAGAGTTGGCGGATGGAGTTCGTTTCTTTTTGATTTCTCCAAATGGGGATGGGGGATATCCCGGAACCATTCATGTTGTAACCGATTATCGTTTCAATGACGAAAATGAGCTTTCTGTTATGCATTATGCACAAACGGACTGCTCTACTTACCTTAATATAACAAACCATGCGTATTTTAACTTGAGTGGGACGAAAACCAAAATTACGAAACATTACTTACGTGTTTTTTCTGATCGGATCTTGGACACTACACCGGAGTTTCTTCCTACCGGACGCTTGAATAGAGTCCGAAATACGCCTTTTGATTTTACTTACCTCAAACAAATCGGGAAATCTATTTATTCTGATGATGAACAAATTCGTTGGAATAAAGGATATAATCATTGCTATGTATTGAAGGAGGAGTCTTCTCCTGAATTATTAAAAGCTGCATATCTTTTTGAACCGGAAACAGGGAGAAGCCTAACTGTGTTAACGGATTTACCTGGAGTACTTATCTATACGGCCGGCTATTACAAATATCCGGATACTGGTATTTGTTTTGAAACTCAGTTTTACCCTGATACTCCTTCGCACTCAAACTTTCCTTCATGTTTGTTACATTTGGGAGAAACCTATAAACACTATACTATTTTTAGATTTGGAAAAGGAATCGATGAAAAATATAAATATGAATAATTTTAAAAAGTATCTTGTTATTTTTGTTTTTGTACACTATGCATTTGTTGCAGGTGCACAACTTGTTTTCTTAAATAGTGATAATTCACAGATAAAATGGAAACTCAAACCACAAAATGAGGTTAAAGATGATATTGCGTCATTATCTAAAAGCGAATATAATGCAAGTTCGTGGGTAGATGCTGTAGTGCCTGGGACAGCTTTTAATTCGTATGTTATAGCCGGTTTGGAGAAAGATCCGAATTTTGGTGATAATATATATCAGGTGGATAGAAGTAAGTACGACCGTGATTTTTGGTATCGCACTACTTTTAACCTACCTGAAGACTTTTCAAGGGATTTAATATGGCTTAACTTTGATGGAGTGAACCGTCGCGGAGATATTTACTTAAATGGAATATTATTGGGAACATTGGATGGTTTTATGCATCGCGGGCATTTTAATGTGACTGGTATTGTCAACCGTAATAAAGAGAATGTGCTGGCTGTACTTATTCACATGCCTAAAACTCCATTAGCCAATCAAGGTAGTCCTACTTATTTGTCAAGTGGCGGATGGGATTGGATGCCATACGTTCCCGGCTTGAATAGCGGCATAACAGATAAAGTTTATCTTTCCAATTCAGGGAAGGCGACTTTGATTGATCCGTGGATACGGACGGACTTGCCTACCCGCGCGCGCGCCGATCTGAGTATCGCGCTAGGGGTTGAAAATAATTCGACGACATCGGTCAAAGCTTTAGTCCGTGGAACGATTACCCCGGGAGATATTGTCTTTGAAAAAGAAATTTCATTAAATGGCGGTTCTACAGAACAGATTACTTTTGATAAGCGCTATTTCCCTCAACTCAGTATAAATCAGCCTCGTTTATGGTGGCCAAATGGTTATGGACAGCCCAATTTATATAACTGTAGAGTTGAGGCATTAATAGATGGACAAGTTTCCGAGAAAAAGGATCTCTCTTTTGGTATAAAGAAGTATACTTACGATAAAAAAGATAATACTTTTCATCTTTATATAAATGGCGTTCCGGTTTTTGTAAAAGGAGCTAATTGGGGAATGTCGGAATATATGCTGCGTTGCCGTGGTGCCGAATATGATACGAAACTTGCTTTACATAAGGATATGAATATTAATATGATTCGGAATTGGCTGGGATCTGTCACGGATGATGAATTTTATGAATCCTGTGATAAGTACGGTATTATGGTTTGGGATGATTTTTGGATTAATTCTAACCCCAATCTGCCCTATGATCTTAACGTATTTAATGATAATATGATCGAAAAGATCAAACGAGTACGAAATCATCCTTGTGTAGCCGTATGGTGTGGAGATAATGAGTCTAATCCTCAACCACCTTTGGAAGGCTGGATGGCTGAAAATATAAAAACGTTTGATGGTGGAGATCGCTATTTCCAGCCCAACTCTCATGCCCAGGGATTGACCGGTAGCGGTCCGTGGGGGGCATTTGAACCTCGTTTTTATTTTTCTAAATATCCTGATGGTCTAGAAGGAGAGCCTGCACGTGGATGGGGATTCCGTTCCGAAATAGGTACTGCTGTTGTTCCAACTTTTGAAAGTTTCAAAAAGTTTATGCCAAGAGATCATTGGTGGCCTCGCGACGAAATGTGGAACAAACATTTCTTTGGCCAAAGTGCTTTTAATGCGGCCCCCGATCGATACGATGCCTCTATTGCAAAATCTTTCGGAAAGCCTGATAATATAGAAGATTATTGCCGGAAGGCTCAGTTGATAAATATTGAATCAAACAAAGCGATGTACGAGGGTTGGTTGGATCGCATGTGGGAAGATGCATCCGGAGTTATGACTTGGATGGGGCAATCTGCATATCCTTCAATGGTTTGGCAGACTTATGATTATTATTATGATTTGACAGGTGCATATTGGGGAGTTAAATCTGCTTGTGAACCGGTTCATATCTTTTGGAATCCGGTGACGGATGATGTGAAGGTGTCGAATACTACGGCACATGATTTGGATGGGTTAACTGCTGAAGTGAAAGTTTTTAATTTAGATGGCAAGCAAGTTGTGGCATATAACAAATCTGCCACGGTTACTTCGCCAAGTAATTCCGCGGTTCAGTGCTTTAATATTAATTTTAATAAAGAACGTAAAAATTTATCTTTGAACAAACCTACTTTTGCTTCGAGCACTTCTTTCGGAAAACCTTCCGATGCCACCGATGGGAAAAAAGATACCCGTTGGGCAGCAGTAAAAGCTGATAATGAATGGATATATGTTGATTTGGGCAGCCTACAACCGGTTGGAGGTGTACGTTTAGATTGGGAAGCTTCCTATGGTAAAGGATATAAGATTCAAGTATCAGATGATGCTAAAAACTGGAAAGAAGTTTACAAGACGAATGAGGGACATGGCGGTGTAGATGAAATTACTTTTCCTGAGACGAATGCACGTTATGTGCGTCTTTTAGGTATTGAGCTAGGTTGGTGGTTTGGTTACTCTTTGTGGAGCTTCGATGTACTTAGCGGTACACAACCAAGTGCCGGATTGACAGATGTACATTTTATCCGGTTGACCTTGAAGGACAAAACAGGTAAGCTGATTTCCGAGAATAACTATTGGCGTGGCAACGACCGTATGGACTTTACTGCGTTGAATAAACTTCCGAAAAGCCATTTGAAAGTTTCATCCAAATTAGTTTATAAAAAAGATAAGGCTGAGATTAACGCAACAATTGTCAATCCGAAGTCAGAAGGATGTGCCGCTTTTGCCGTACATCTACAAGCTTTACGGGACTTTGATGGTGAACGTATTCTCCCTGCCATTATGGATGATGACTATTTTACTTTGATGCCCGGGGAAGTGAAGAATATAAAAATTTCATTTGATAAAGCTTTGCTTAAAGGGGGATCATATAAATTAGAGGTAACACCATACAATAATGGTAAATAGGAATTATTTTTTATTAATTTTATAGCGAAAAAAGGATTTAAATTAATATGTATGAAAAAGATTTGCCTGTTATGGCTTTTATGTTTGGTATGTAATGCCCACGCAAAGGTGACATTACCGGCTTACTTTACTGATAATATGGTTCTTCAGCAGAAGACAAATATTACTTTTCACGGAAAAGGAAAGCCGGGGAAAAAGCTCCAATTAATAACGGGATGGGATAATAAAGCCTATTCTAAACAGATTGAAAAAGATGGGCTATGGAGTCTGTCTGTTGCTACTCCTACAGCTGGAGGCCCTTATACATTAACGTTTTCCGATGGCGATAAGATGCAACTGCAAAATGTGATGATCGGTGAAGTCTGGTTCTGCTCCGGACAGTCGAACATGGAGATGCCGATAGCCGGATGGGGAAAGATAATGAACTATGAGCAGGAAATAGCGGATGCTAATTATCCTTCTATCCGTTTGTTTCAAATAAAGAAGAATACCTCTTTATCACCTTTAAATGATGTGGTGTCAACAATGGGAGAATGGAAACAGTGCTCTCCTATGAGTGTGCCGAATTTTTCATCGGTAGCCTATTTCTATGCCCGTTCGTTATGGAAAGAATTGAATGTTCCTATCGGGGTTATCGACTGTACTTGGGGAGGTACACCCGCTGAAGCATGGACGAGCTATGAGACAATAAAAGACGTCTTGGGGTATCAGGATAAAGCTGCCAAAATGAAGGAGCTTAATTTTGATAGTACACGTATACAACAAGCTTATAAGGATGATTATCGCGAATGGCAATCACTTCTATATAAAAAGGATAAAGGGATGTGTGAGGAGAAACCTAACTGGGCATCATATTCCTTATCTGAGGAGGGATGGAAGGACATGAGTTTGCCCGGATATTGGGAAGGTAAAGGTTTGAAAGATTTTGATGGTGTAGTCTGGTTCCGCAAGACATTGGATATTCCCGCCGAATGGGCTGGAAAGTCCTTAAAGTTGGCATTAGGAATGATTGATGATGAAGATATAACTTACTTTGACGGGACTGAGATTGCTCGTGGCTCGGGATTTATGACGCCACGTGTTTATACTGTTCCGGCAGAATTGGTAAAAGAAGGCAAACGCGTGATTACCGTACGCGTCTCCGATTTTGGCGGGGAAGGCGGAATTCATGGTGAAGACAAAGACTTTTATATTGAATCGGAAGGAAAGCGAATAAGTTTATCGGGCGACTGGAAGTATAATGTAGGATTATCATTGAAAGGATTTCCTACTCCTCCGTTAGCACCTACAAGTGCCGGCTATCCTACCGTACTGTTTAATGCTATGGTTAATCCTATGGTCGGTTTTCCGATAAAGGGGGTTATTTGGTATCAGGGAGAGGCTAATGTAGGTCGTGCGGCAGAATATGGTGATCTCTTCCCTTCAATGATTGTTGACTGGAGACAGAAATGGAACAATGATTTTCCTTTTTATTTTGTACAATTGGCAAATTTCATGGAGTCTAAGAAGGTACAGTCCGAATCTGCCTGGGCATCCCTGCGTGAAGCGCAAGCTAAGGCGTTGCGACTCAATAATACGGGTATGGCTGTTACTATTGACATTGGGCTGGCCGATAATATTCATCCCAAGAATAAACAAGAAGTAGGACGCCGTTTGGCATTGATTGCTTTGGCAAACACCTATGGGAAAAAGGTTTCTTTTTCTGCTCCTGTGTTTGAAAGTTTTGCCATAAAGAGAGAGCATATTCTACTCGATTTTCAAAATATAGGAAAAGGCTTTCTTGCAAAAAACTCTGTTTTGACAGGCTTTACCATTGCCGGTGCAGATCATGTGTTTTATCCCGCTACTGCAGTTATAGAAGGTGATAAGATAGAAGTATATGCTCCGCAGGTAAATGCTCCTCTTGCAGCACGTTATGGTTGGGCTGATAATCCGGAATGCAACTTATATGGCGAGAATGGACTGCCAGTGGCTCCTTTCCGCACAGATGACTGGTAAAATCAGCCTTTTTGTCTTTCTTTGTAAACGGAAGGAGGCATTCTCATTATCTTCGTAAATAAGCGGGAAAAGTAAAGAGGATCTTCATAACCGACTAATGGACTGATTTGGTTGACTTTTAAATTTGTAAAGTCTAAATAATGACAGGCTTCTTGAATCCTAAGGTAAGTAAAATACCGTAGAGGAGAGGAGCCTGTCTTTTGTTCAAACAGGTATGAAAAATAAGAAGCGGATAGCTTGACTTTTGCAGCAATGTCAGCTAACCGGATTGGCTTATTTAAATTTTCCTGCATAAAATGAATTGCAATTTGTGCTATATCATCAGAAGCGGAATTTGATGAGGTCTTCCGGCATTCATTCATAAACTTTAATGTACCTAAAAGATGGAAAAGGGCTGTGGTTGCATAAAGCATATAATTCTTACTATATCCTGAAGCAACAGATGAATAAATATCATCAAACAGAGTCAGTTTCTCTTTTATGTGCAATTCTTCCTGTAAAGCAATGCTTCCAGGCTGATTGAATCCTGTACTGAAAAAAGCAGCTTTCGCTCCGTTAAAATGCATCCAATAGATAGTCCATGGATTGTCTGAGTTACTTCCGTAAGCATGTGCTTTATTTTCGGGAAGGATAAAAAAATGATTTGCTGTGACATTATATTTGTGGTTATCCAGATTGAACCATCCTTCTCCTTCTACACAGTATATAAAAATGAATTCTTTGGCCTCTTCGCTGCTACGTTCCCTATAATGATAGTTAGCGTGAGGGTAGTAGCCAATATCGGTTATGTATAATTCCTTCCCTAAAGGATCTTGTTTAAGTTCGTCAATAAGAAATGCCGGAAGTACGATAGCATGTTCTCCTTTAAATCCTTCTTTTATTTTTGGCATATGTCATGGCATTGGATAGTTTAACAAAGTTAGCGGATTCTGTTGATTGGCTTTGCTATTGAAGCTAATTTTTGTTCAAAAAGATATTTACGCATCAAATCTATTATTTTCTGGCGCATTTGAACGCATAATAATATGGGTTGTTGCCTATTTTTGCATTATAATTATTAATCAACTAACAGATATCATGAAGTTAAAACTATTATTATTAGGTTGTTTTTTATGTATTACTAGTTTCATCTCTGCGGCAAATCATCCGGTCATCAAAATTGAAACGGACAATATCAGTCTGATACTCCGGGTAGAAGAAAATGGTCGTTTATACCAAAGTTATTTTGGGAAAAAACTAAATTATTCAAGTGATTTGATCCATTTACCGCAGGGGGCGGAAGCATATATAACTCATGGTATGGAAGATTATTTTGAACCCGCTATACATGTTGTGCATAACGATGGCAATTCTTCTTTATTGCTGAAATATATTTCTGATTCCGAAAACAAAATCTCTGATAATGTAAAAGAAGTTGTTATTGTATTGCAAGATGATAAATACCCCGTGACAGTGAAGTTGCATTATGTGGCATATCAAAAAGAGAATGTCATCAAAACATTCACCGAAATAAGTCACAATGAAAAGAAACCGATAGAATTAAGAAAGTATGCATCTTCCATGTTGCATCTTAATCGCGATAAATATTTTCTAACGGAATTCGCGGGCGATTGGGCAAGTGAAACTCATATGAAAGAGCAACCTTTGGAATATGGGAAAAAAGTCATTGACACGAAACTTGGTACACGTGCCGATATGTTTTGTTCTCCATTTTTCCAATTGTCATTGGATGGAAAAGCGGAAGAAAATACAGGTGAAATATTGGTGGGAACACTGGGGTGGACCGGTAATTTCCGATTTGAGTTTGAGGTGGATAATAAAAATGAACTTCGTGTCGTTTCAGGTATTAACCCTTATGCTTCGGAGTATTATCTGAAACCGAATGAAGTTTTCAATACACCTGAATTCTATTTTACTTATAGTTTTAATGGGCGGGGACAGGCTAGTCGTAACTTTCATGATTGGGCTCGTGAATATCAAATGAAAGACGGAAATAAAGACCGGATGACTTTATTGAATAATTGGGAATCGACATATTTTGATTTTAATGAGGAAAAGTTGGTGAAGCTGATGGACGATGCGGTAAAGCTTGGCGTTGATATGTTTCTACTTGATGACGGCTGGTTTGCCAATAAGTATCCCCGGAACGGTGATCATCAAGGGTTGGGCGATTGGAGTGAGACGATTGATAAGCTTCCCCATGGATTAGGCTATCTGACGGCTGCTGCTAAAGAAAGAAATATCAAGTTCGGACTTTGGATTGAACCGGAAATGGTTAATCCCAAAAGTGAATTATACGAGAAACATCCCGATTGGGTTATTCACTTGCCTAACAGGGATGAATATTATTTCCGTAATCAATTGGTACTTGATTTAAGTAACCCCAAAGTGCAGGATCATGTATATGGAGTATTGGATAATCTGATGACAAAATACCCTGATATCGCTTTCTTTAAGTGGGATTGCAATAGTCCTATTACCAATATTTACTCACCCTATCTGAAAGACAAACAGAGTCATTTGTATATAAATTATGTTCGTGGTTTATATCATGTGTTAGATCGTATTAAAGCTAAGTATCCCAACTTGCCGATGATGCTTTGCGCGGGTGGCGGCGGTCGTACGGATTATGAAGCCTTGAAGTACTTTACGGAGTTTTGGCCAAGTGATAACACCGATCCGATTGAACGTTTGTATATTCAGTGGGGATACTCCCAAGTTTTTCCTGTTAAGGCGATATGTGCACATGTAACTACCTGGAATAAAGATACAAGTATTAAGTTCCGTACAGACGTAGCGATGATGTGTAAGCTGGGCTTTGATATTAAATTATCGGATATGAATAATGATGAAGAAAATTTTTGCCATAATGCCGTTGGCAACTATAATAGATTGAAGCCTGTTATTTTAGAGGGTGATTTGTTTCGACTTGTATCACCTTACGAAGGCAATCATACTTCTTCCGTTTATGTTGGCAAAGATAAGACGCATGCCGTTGTTTTTGCATTTGATATACATCCCCGCTATAATGAAAAATTATTGCCGGTTCGTTTGCAGGGCCTGGATCCTAATAAGATGTACCGTATACATGAAATTAACTTGATGCAAGGATCGAACTCTTCCATTTTCGGTAAGGATGAATTATTCTCCGGAGAGTTTCTTATGAATGTTGGTTTGAACCTCTTCACAGCTCAACAGTCACATAGTAGAGTTGTTGAATTGGTCTCTCAGTAATGATTTGATTATTGATTATAATGCACTGTTTCTGCTCTGAGTGCCGGGGACAGTGCGTTTTTTCATTCTTATGGCTTGCTTTCTGATAAGATATAACCAAATGTTATGATGTATAAATAAATTCAATTGGGAAGTTAGCAAGGAGAAGTTTACCTTTGCATCCTGTAAAAAAGGAAAAAAGATTGCTTACCCCGAACTTGGCAGGTTGGAATATGAACAGTCAGGCAAGTTCTTAATTTGTAAAATATGGCTTCAAATCAAACGACAGTGGCTGTCAGCAGTGTGCTGGCTACCCTAAAAAGAAGAAACAAGATTATTTATGTATCACTTCTGGTTATTCTCTCAGTTTTTTTATTGTTGGATTACATCCCTGGTGGGCAGGCCTTTTCGGCATGGGTCACTCCTCCTGTAGCTTTGTTCCTTGGCCTTATCTATGCATTGAGTTGCGGACAGGCGCATCCCAAGTTTAATAAAAAAGTATCTAAATACTTGCTGCAATACTCTGTGGTGGGATTGGGATTTGGCATGAACCTACAGGCTTCATTGGCTTCGGGTAAGCAAGGTATGGAGTTTACGATACTTTCTGTAGTCGGAACAATGCTTATCGGTTGGCTATTCGGTCGTAAGTTTCTAAAAGTGGATCGTGATACTTCATACTTGATAAGTTCCGGAACTGCAATTTGTGGCGGAAGTGCCATTGCTGCCGTAGGTTCCGTACTGAAAGCCGATGATGGGGAAATGTCTGTTTCGTTAGGTACTATTTTCATACTCAATGCCATTGCTTTATTCCTTTTTCCGGTGATAGGTCATGCACTAAATATGTCCCAGCAGGATTTTGGGACATGGGCTGCAATAGCTATCCACGATACCAGCTCAGTGGTTGGTGCCGGAGCTGCATACGGTGAAGAGGCACTTAAGGTTGCCACTACCATTAAGCTGACACGTGCTTTATGGATCATACCGTTGGCTTTGGTGACTTCTTTTCTTTTTAAAAAGCAAGGACGGAAAATAAGCATCCCTTGGTTTATCTTCTTTTTTATATTGGCTATGGTTTTCAATACTTATGTCTTGAATACCACATCAACAGGTATAATGATTGGCAATGGAATTAATCATGTTGCACGTAAAACACTTACCATTACCTTATTCTTTATCGGGGCCTCTCTCTCGCGTGATGTGCTGAAAGCAGTGGGAGTGCGTCCGATGATACAAGGGGTATTGTTGTGGATTACAATTAGCCTAAGTACGTTGGCCTATATTTATTTACGCTGATTTATTTCTTTAGTGTTTGGCTCCTCTTTATCTCAATTCTGCCTGTATTCTTATTCACCGGTTATTTTATTTTTAGTGGATAAAGACAGGCAGATGCTATTGGCTACGCTATCTCCTTCTGCGTTGATAAAACCCAGGTAGGGAAATAGCTCGTCATCATCCCAGTTTTCAGGTAGTGTCAGTTCGGCATGAGTATCAGAACGCATGGCAGCATCTGTATCATATACAGCTGTTTCCTTGTCTTTATTATATACCAAAAGCATCGCTACATCCGTTGTTTCTGCATTTCCCATGCCGCTGTTATCCACCCAGCTAAAAATCATTTTGCGATGCTCTTTCGTGGCTTTACCTTCAAATACAGGCATTAGACTGCCCGTTGATACCATTACCCGTTTAAAGTCTATTATTACATCAGTTCCGTCGCTCTTTATGGCTTTTTTTAGCATATAGGACATTGCTGCATTAAATGGCGTCTTCTCTTGCGCATACGTTTGGTAACCGATGCGGATGAACGGCGTGATGCTCTTTAAAAAATTGAATGCAATAGCAAACTTTCCCCGTTGATTTTGCTGCTTCTCCGTACGTGGATTGCTGACTTTGGCAGCCTTTGCACGTATATAGTTTACTGATTTCCACGTACCGCCTACTATTGGTCCTACTTTTCCTGAGAATCCTCCTAAAAGGTTTTGTTTGATTTTTCCCATGATATTGAAGTTAATCCATTTTATTCTGCTCGATAGTTTAATCGCATATCCCAAAGGTATAAAAAAACTGTTTTACCTGTTTAACAAATTTGCTTCAGTTTATTATTATCTTCTTACCAAAGCCGTACTTGCTCCGTAGTTTCTCCGTAAAACAGCCTATATAAGGGAATAATACGGAGAAACTACGGAGCAAGTACGGCTTTGGTATGGTGTTGAACTCACATTAGTATGAATTATAGTAGTCGAAAAAGCAGATCTTTGTATGTTTCATTCCTCTTATTAAATTTATTTTTTATTGTTCTTGTAACAACAATCCCTTTCTTTACGTCTTAAAGATAAAAGTGATCATAATCCATGGATGCAGAAAGTTTCAAGAAAGAATTTTTGCCTTATCATCAGAAGCTGTATTGTATAGCGTATCACCTATTGGAAGATACCGGCGATGCAGAGGATCTGATTCAGGAGGCCTATCTGAAACTTTGGGAAAAACGTGACGGACTATCCGTTATTACCAATATAGAGGCATTCTGTGTCACTTTAGTCAAAAACATGTGTTTTGATTTGTTGCGCTCCGGTAAATATTTGCTAGCCCGGCAATCGGTACCACTTACTACGGTACATGACGTTTCACTTCCGGAAGATCTGGCACTGAAAGATGAAGCAAGACAAATCAAAGAGATCATCACCCGTCTGCCCGAAATGCAGCAACGAATAGTGGTGCTTAGAGATGTAAAAGGATGTTCTTACGAGGAGATAGAGCACATTACAGGATTGAATTCTACAAATGTACGTGTGTTATTATCGCGAGGTAGGAAAAAAATACGTGAAGAATTTAAAAGATTGGATCATTATGAAAGTAGAAGAAGTTGAACGGTTACTTGTCCAATTCTATGAAGGAAATACAACGGAAGAGGAAGAAAGCTCTTTAATCCATTTTTTTCGTACGGAAAAAGTCTCAGCTGAATTGAGTAAGGATCAGCAGCTATTCCTTTTCCTGTACCAACAAAAAGAAAAGCCTTCTTTACCCGAAGGTCTGGAGAGCAAACTTAATCGTCTCATTGATGAGAAGGCCGAAGAAGAGAGACGCTTCTTCCACCGTAATCGTTCCAAACGTAATTGGAAATGGGTTGGGAGCATTGCAGCTTCACTTCTGTTGCTTGTGGCTATAGCTTACAGTATGGGAGTGTTTCGTGAAGAGATGCGTCCGCCCACCCCTGAGGACACATTCTCCAATCCGGAACTGGCTTATGAAGTCTTGGAGTCTACGCTGATGGAAGTATCCACTAATTTGAATAAGGGAGTCACTGAGGTAAAAAAGACTCAACAGGACATCCATAAAGTGACTTGTGAAGTAAAGAAAGAAATAACTAAAAAGCATTGATTATGAAACGTAGTAAACTCTTTGGACTGATAATATTGCTTATGCTGCCGTTAATGTGCCGTGCGCAAAAGAATTTGTTCAATAATTACAATGATATGAAAGGGGTCTCTTCCGTCTATATATCAAAAGCGATGATTGAAATGAATCCGAATTTGTTCGCCAGAGATGTATATATTGGCAAGGTATCCGGCAAATTGGATTGCGTGCAGATTCTGTCTACCATGGACAATAATATCAAGAAAAGTATGCGCAAGGATATCAAAGCTTTGGTGGAGTCATCCAAATATGATTTGTTGATGAAGCAGAAGGGTGTTGTTTCCAGCTCCGAATTCTATGTGAACCGTAAAGGCGATAAGGTCAGAGAATTAATAATGATAATAGATGGCGCCGCTTCACTAAAATATGTCTATCTGGAAGGAGAAATGACCCTAAAAGATATTCAAAGCATCATGAAATATCAAAGTTCCGGGCTTATCAATGGTGAACATTCTATTTATTCCATTCCCAATGTGAATATAAATCTTGCTGATAATGGATTTCTAGAGAGTCTTGAAGGATTGAATAATCTGGATAATTTGAAAGGGTTGGAATCATTGAAAGACATGATGAATTCCGATAAATGGAAAAAGTTCGGAGAGGAGATGAAAAACACTTTTGAGAAAGAGTTCAAAGTTAAAGACTGGGAGTAGTAGTTAAAATAGTATCATTAATCCTTTTTTTGAATGTATCAGGTGATTGCTTCAGTACAGAAACGATCACCTGATTTGTTTTATTCCCCCATGGGCTTATAACCTTTGGCCAATCCGCCTTCACTGGTTTCTTTATAAAGGGACGGTAGATCGTTTCCGGTTTCTTTCATCACCTCGATCACTTTATCAAATGATACCCGGTGCATGCCGTCGGTAAATGAAGCATAGAGATTTGCATCGAGTGCACGTGCCGCAGCATAAGCATTTCGTTCAATGCAAGGAATCTGTACTAAGCCGCATACAGGGTCGCAGGTCATACCAAGATGATGTTCCAATCCCATTTCAGCAGCATATTCTATTTGCGAAGGGCTGCCACCAAATAACTGATTAGCGGCTGCCGATGCCATGGCGCATGCTACTCCGACTTCCCCTTGACAGCCGACTTCTGCACCCGATATAGACGCGTTCGTCTTGACGATATTACCAATTAGACCTGCTGTTGCCAGTGCCCTTAGAATACGGATGTCACTGAAATCCCTGCTTTTAGACAAGTGGTAAAGTACCGAAGGCATTACCCCGCAAGAACCACATGTCGGTGCGGTAACAATTGTACCACCTGATGCATTCTCTTCACTTACGGCAAGAGCATAAGCAAATACGAGACCCCGCGATTGTAAAGACTGCTTGTATCCGCTAGCCCGGATAAAATAAGTGGAAGCTTTGCGACGCAGATTTAGAGGACCGGGTAAGACACCTTCCTGCTCCAAACCACGGTGTACGGCTTCTTTCATGGTTTTCCAGACTTCAGCCAGGTAATCCCAAATGTCGCTGTTTTCACACTCCTTGACATATTCCCAATAACTTTTCCCGGAACGCTCACACCATTGTAGGATCTCGGTCATGTGGCTCATGTTATAAACATCAGGAGTATTAATGGAGGAGGCTCCATCATTTTCTTCGGCAAGAGCTCCACCGCCGATACTAAATACCGTCCATTGATCCGTCTCATTACCGGCATTATCCAATGATACGAATTTCATCCCATTGGGGTGAAAAGGTAGAAATATTTTGGGCTCCCAAATAAACTCGACAGGCGCAACCGGTTGCAATGTTTCAGTAATCGCAATATTCGTCATGTGCCCTTTTCCCGTGGCAGCCAGACTTCCATATAGCGTTACTTTAAATGATGATGCCTCTGGATGTCTTTCGAGGAAGATTTGAGCAGCTTTGCGGGGGCCCATTGTATGGCTACTCGATGGCCCGGTACCAATGCGATACAATTCTTTAATTGATTTCATCATCATATATTGTTTTTGAGTTTATTCAAAGTCTACTACTGTGATGCCGGCTCCACCAAACTGAACGTGTTCGTCGGCAAAATATCTTACACCCGATACGGTCTGTAGATATTGGCGGATTAATGTTCTTAATATTCCTGTGCCGGTACCATGCAAGATGCGTACACGCGATACACCCACTTGTATGGCATCGTCTATAAAATAGGTGATAGCCTGTAGCGCTTCGTCTCCACGCATACCCCGGACATCAATCTCTTGCTTAAAAACTAACTTTTTCTCATACATACTGTCTTGAGTCTGACTGCTGACAAATGTACTTTTGGTGGAAGACTCAATTTTTGGAGGAGCAGAGTTACTAGCTTCCAATCGTTCCAATTTTACATTGGTTTTGATGCTGCCGAATGCTACAATCACATTCTTTCCGTTTATTTCCAGGACTTCCCCTATAGTCGTTTGCCCTTTAATTCGCACATTGCTTCCCGGCTTTATGGCAGCAGATTTCTCTGCCTCCCGTTTTGCTTTCAATTCATCTGGAGCATTTGGAGAAGTTTTATTGGCCTCGACTTTCCCGGCTTTTTTATCTTTCTTTCTATTCTCTTTTTCGCGAAGTTTCTCCATTTTACGGAGTATTTTGTCTTCGAGATCTTTGGACGTCTTTTCTTCCACCGATTGTCGGAACTCATTTAATTCCTGCCGTATTGACCGTGTCTTTTCCTTTTCTGCTTGAGCTTCCTTTATTCCACGAATCGTATTTTCTATCTTAGCATTTGCTTCTTGCAATAATTGTTCCGCTTCTTCTCTGGCTTTTTTAAGAATCTCCTTACGGGATTTTTGCAACTCTTCCGCTTCAGTTTGATAACGGGCAATGGTCTCTTCCATTTGCTTTTCCCGTTGCCTGATATTCTGTCGCTTGCTTTCCCAATAACGTTTATCCCGTACTATATCTTGCAGATATTTATCAGCATTGATATATTCACGTCCCACAATATCCGAAGCATCGGCTATAACATCCTCCGGCAAACCGATTTTACGAGCTATTTCAACCGCAAATGAACTTCCCGGATTACCGATCTGCAACTGGAATAGAGCTTGCATCAAATGGCGGTCGTACAGCATGGCGCCGTTTACCACTCCTTCATGATCTTCTGCAAAGTGCTTTAAGTTTTGATAGTGGGTGGTGATTACACCAAACGTTCCTTTTTCATTGAAGCGCTGCAATACAGCTTCGGCTATAGCACCGCCAATCTGAGGTTCTGTTCCACCTCCAAACTCGTCAATTAAGATGAGGCTACTTTCATTGCAGTGCTTCATCATGACTTTCATGTTGGTGAGATGTGAAGAGTAAGTGCTCAAATCATCTTCAATGGATTGTTCGTCGCCAATATCTATGAAGATACTTTGGAAAATTCCGGCGCGACTCCGTTCATGTATCGGGATGGGTAATCCGCATTGTAACATATATTGTAGTAATCCTACCGTCTTAAGGCAGACTGATTTTCCTCCTGCATTGGGACCGGAAATAATCAGAATACGTTGCTTCTCATTCAGTTCTATATCTAGTGGCACTACCTTTTTACCATGTTTTGCCAGCGAAAGTTGGAGTAGGGGATGTATTGCGGTAGCCCAATCCAGTAACTGCCTATTTTCCAATATCGGTTTGATTCCTGATATTTGTATAGCAAAGAGACTTTTAGCCCGGATAAAATCTATCTTACCTAGAAACTCATACGATTCCAGTACGGCAGGTATGTCCGGACGGAGTAAAGCGGAGAACTCTGTTAGGATACGGATTATCTCCCGCCTTTCTTCACCTTCCAATTCACGAATTCGATTGTTTGCCTCGACTACTTCCGCCGGTTCAATAAAGACCGTTTTTCCACTTGCCGATTCATCGTGGACAATTCCCTTAATCTTACGTTTGAGGCCGGGAGCCACCGGAATAACCAGTCGCCCGTCACGCATTGTCGGAGTAACATCTTTATCCACGACTCCTTCCGATTGAGCATTTCGTAAGATGGAATTAAGCGAACGGGATATACTGCTCATTGTGTTATTCAATTCGCGACGTATTCTAGCTAATTCTACTGACGCATTGTCTTTAATCTTCCCATAGAGAGATAAGATCGCATTAATCCTTTGTATTAATGAAGGGAAAGTAAATATGTCTTTTGAAAGCTCTTTTAAACAAGGATAAGGTGAATCTCCTTCATCTTCAGAGTCGTTTTTTAAGAAGCGTACAATACCGTGTATTGTTTCGAGGGATCGGCGTAAATCGAATAACTCCTGCTCATCCAGGTACATGCCTTCCACCCGTATTCGTTTAAGAGAAGGACGAAGATCAAAGAAGAATTGTGCAGGGAAATTATCTTCTTCCTGAACAATACGAACGAATTCGGCGACAAGATTCAGACGCTCCTCAACTTCTTCAAATATATCGGAGAACATCATTTCCGTTACCTGTTCCTCACCAAGCGTACTGAGACATTTATCTTTTAGTAGCTGGCGGATATGGTCGAAGCCTATTTTTGGCTCAAAACTTTGTGGATATATCATAATGCAAAAGTACGATTAAATCATGAAAAAGAAGAGGTGGGCTTGTAGAATTAAAAATAATTTGTACCTTTGCACCGCTTTGGAGAAAGCACATTTCTTTTTTTATTTGCATTGGAGAGGTGGCAGAGTGGTCGATTGCGGCGGTCTTGAAAACCGTTGAACTGCGAGGTTCCCGGGGTTCGAATCCCTGTCTCTCCGCTTTTTTTATCGACCATATTTATTGGAGAGATGCTCGAGTGGTTGAAGAGGCACGCCTGGAAAGCGTGTGTGCGCCAAAAGTGTACCGCGAGTTCGAATCTCGCTCTCTCCGCTGAAAGGTCTGGACGAAACCAGACAATAGCAGTACAAAAACCTACAAGTCAATGATTTGTAGGTTTTTTTGTGTCCAATATGTCCGTCGCAAAAGACACGAAAAAGCCCCCAAAAGACACAAATTTGTGCCTAAATCGTTACCGATTCCGTTACGGACAAAAACGGTAACGATTTGTCCAAAATTGACCTCTCGCTGTCCCAATTTGTACAGCCTGTATATATCTCACAATTAATACATTAAAAGTAATTTTGTAACATTGAAAAGTGAGATTATGAAGAGTACATTTAAAGTCCTTTTCTACCTGAAAAAAGGGTCGGAAAAGCGTAACGGAGAGGTGTCGATTATGACAAGAGTTACCGTTGATGGAAAAGTTTGCCAGTTCAGTACGAAACAAAGCATCCTTCCCGAGAACTGGAATGTGAAAGCAGGGAAAGCCACCGGAAAATCTGCCGGCCAAATCAACAAGCTGCTGGATGACATCAAAGCTTCTCTCAACCAAATCTACCACGAACAACAGCGGCGGGACAACTATGTTACTGCCGAAAAGGTAAAGAATGAGTTTCTGGGTCATTCAGAGAATCATGCAACATTACTGGATCTGTTCGTGAAGCACAACAACGATGTGAAACAACTCATCGGTATATCCAAATCCGCATCTACCTACCAAAAGTATGAAGTAACCCGGAAGCACCTTGAGAATTTTATAAGATACAAGTACAATCTGTCGGATATTTCGTTACAAGAGATAAACCTAATGTTTATCACCGATTTTGAAGTGTATCTTAAAACGATCTGCAAATGCAATTCCAACACCACAGCCAAATTTATGCAGTTTTTTAAGCGCATCGTTCTAATTGCCCGAAATAACGGAATTATTATTGGAGATCCTTTTGCGAATTACAAAATCCAGCTGCAAAAAGTGGATAGGGGCTATCTTACGGAAGATGAAATAAAAAAAATACTAGAACTCAACCTTGTATCCGAAAGGTTGGAACATGTTCGTGATTTATTTATCTTTTCTTGTTTTTGCGGTTTGGCTTACATAGATGTGGCAGGTCTTAGACAGGAGCATATCCGCAAATCGTTTGACGGCAACCTTTGGATTATGACCAAACGAGTGAAGACAGGCACAGATGTCAATGTCCCGTTATTGGATATTCCCAAAATGATCCTGAACAAGTATAAAAACAAGCTCCCAAATGGGGAAATCCTCCCAATAATCAGCAACCAGAAGCTAAATTCGTACCTAAAGGAGATTGCCGATCTGTCCGGAATCAGAAAGAACCTTACTTTCCACATAGCTCGCCATACGTTCGCCACCACGACTACATTAAGCAAAGGTGTTCCCATCGAAACCGTCTCAAAGATGCTCGGTCATACCAATATTGAAACAACCCAAATCTATGCCCGTATTACGAACAATAAGATTAGTGACGACATGAAAGGACTCTCAGAGCAATTTTCCGGCATTGAAAAAATTTATAAAAAGATAGCCCAATAGTTACTTATTCTCCAATAGTAATGAATCAGTAACGAAACAGGTAACGATTTTCAATATAAAGCATTAAAAAACAAAAGAATATGGAACCTCTTTCAATCGAAAATAAAATCATTAAAGTTCAAGGAAAACAAGTGATCCTTGATAGTGATGTTGCTGACTTATACGGGGTGGAAACAAAGCGTATCAATGAAGCAGTCAAAAATAATCCAGATAAATTCCCGGAAGGTTATATCCTGTATTTGTCTATGGATGAAGCAAATTCTTTAAGGTCGAAAATTTCGACCTTAAAGAATTTAGGGCGTGGTGAACATTTCAAATACTCACCAAAGGCATTCAGTGAAAAAGGACTGTATATGTTGGCAACTATTCTGAAATCGCCCAAAGCAACGGAAACGACCATTGCCATCATTGAAACTTTTTCCAAAGTCAGGGATTTGTCCCGCACAATCTCCCAACTATCGGAACAATCAGAAAAAGAGCAGCAAAAAACAATGATGCAGAAAAGTGGGGAATTGATCTCTGATATATTGAACGATGATTTTCAGACTGTAGGAACGGAAACAACGATTGAATTTAACCTTTCTGTATTGAAGGTTAAGCATACCGTGAAGAAGAAGCCGAAAGAGTAGGGTGTTTTCCTTAGTAATAATTAATCGAATAACGACCTGCGAAACTGTTCGATAAATTGTATAAATACTAAAGGGAATGTCCAGAATTTTGTATAAGGGACTATCCAAAATTTTGTGTAAACTCGAAGCTACAGGATTCGGTTTTTATACTTGAATCCTGTTTTCAAATATAGTGAGGAACTGGTTAAAAATCCCCCAGTTCCAAATAGGCTGATTCCAGTTCTTTTCTATTTCAGAAATTGACAGGTACTTTAGTGTATTTTTGATCTTACCATTGAAATTTTCAATGAGTGGGTATATAAATGGTTCTGCGTATTTTGACAGGAAAATAAGAGCTGCTGTCAATTCATCTCAATTCGTTCTCTATAAACGAACCGCGTAAGGGTATTTGCCACCTCATCTTTGTTCAAACAAATATAGTTCCATAAATACCTATTTTGTTATATATCTTACTTCATAATTCCACTGGTATTTTCCAAACATCTGCTGTTCTTGCATTATACATACGAACAGGGCATTTAAATTTTTTCTCTATTTTCTTAATATGTGCGTAGTCACTATCAGAATACACACCAATGTAAATACTACGAAGTCTGTCTGATATGGGCTGCTGCGCAGCTTTATTGATAGCATCAATGATATGGGTATCATTATCTCCAAAATTAAATCCAAATGTTATCAAAGTACCCGTTATTGACGATAATGCGTCATAGCAAAAAGAAAGGTATCTGTTATGCACTATATGTGTCAGTTTTTCTGTAGCATTGCCTGCGGTTACGAAAATAGGATACTCTTGCTTTTCCATTCTTGCTTTGATATTATCCAATAGGTAATCACCATCATATTCTTCCTTAATTATATCTATACCTGCATCAAATAACGGGAGCGCCCCATGTAAGTAGAATACAGATTGACTGTCTTTATGTTTTCCCCAACGGAGTTCTGAATATTCAGGTTCATAATCGCGTATAAATTCTCCATCTTCTAATGGATTTTCAACTTCTCGGCCAAAACCATCTCCAGCATTTTTGGACGTATTGCGCATTAAAACCCAATAAAGTAGCAAGTCGTAGTTTGAAGAAAAAACATATCCATCATTTGCTAAATAATCTTCTAAAAAAGCACAACAAGCAATACTTCTTTCTTCTGGTATTTTAAAAACATGCTCAGGATGCATTACCTGAACTGCATCAATCAAACTGTTTTTTAGTTTTTCGCTTGTTTGCTTAATTTCGTCAATAAAAGATTTTTCGGCTTTGAAAACTTTTGCAACATCAGCAAAAAGATCCAATTGCTGCATGATTACTTCAAAATTCCTTGTGTTAATGCTCTTGAACAATTCTTTCAATAATTCATTTTCGGAATTTGCTATAAACGTACTTAGCGCGTTGTATGAAAATATTTTGGCATCATATGCCATACTAAACCCGTTGCCCAACAGTAAATGTTTAGTCCGCTTTTGTTTGTTGAGATATTTGATAATATCTTGGTATGTTTTCAGGCTATCTACACTCATCGTTTTATATCTTTTCCCACCATTGTACCATATCTGTGTCTCCAAATACATGTTCACTTGATCCTTTTTTGCTCTTGGCAATACCGTATGTTTTCATATCGGAACTAAGTTGTTTTGCTATTTGTGCATGTACCGTTTTGAAAGCTTCTCTACCCTTATAGAGTACAAGCATATCAATATATTCCGATTCATACTTTTTTGAGAATTTCTCAATAAAGTCGTGAGAACTAAAATCGGTTGGCAAATCTGAAATAATGTTTTTTATTTCAGATACATGTCCTTTCATAAAACTGCTGATACTCATAATGTCAATTATTTATATATAATATTTAAATGCTAATGGTGGTGCTTTTATATCTGTACTGGCAGTCAATATTTCACCAATTTTATCTGCAAACCTTAGCGTGACAGGAACACCATCTGCATAGATACAGGCGTTGTAGTTTAATTTTGTCAGAGCTAAAATATCCTTTAGAACTTGTGTTATATCAGCTTCGCCTTTATTTATCTCAATAAAAATTGGATTTGGGACTTCCATTGATAATGCGGTCTGAATTTTAGGAACATGTCCGACTGTCCATAGAAAAGCACTTTTATCATTTACAACAAATGCGTTACCTCTTAATATTGCAAAATCTCCCTCCGTTTTATAAAGTTTCAAGGGCTTTGTTTTTGTTATTGTAACACCCACAAGGTTTGTTTCCTTTGGTGTAACCTCCTTGAAGGCTTCCCATTCTTCAATATTGAATCTTGTCTTGGCATGAATGAACACTTCTTTGGGATCTTCCCCGTTTAGGTCTTTGTACGATTCTAAGGCTTGGGTAAGCAAAGCCTTTGCTTCTTTGGTTTTTAAATGAAATTCTCCCTTCTCGGGATTATACCAAGGCCCAATCTCGCCTTTAAATACAGTACCATCTCCATTGTCTAAGAACATTTGAGCCGCACAACAGGCATTTTTAGGGTTTTTGCTTTTTTCAATTTGTTTATATACCAACCCAAGATAACAGACCCCACTTCTAATATCAGATAATTTCCACGGTTTCCCTCCGGCTTTATAATAAACGGCGGTTGATACCGTCCAGGCCAAATGTCCTTCAATTTTTGTGAAATCTCTAATTGGTGCACCGAATTTATTGGTTATCTTTCGCCATGCCAAGGTACTTTCTCTGAGAATCTGAGTTGGTATGGTGTGTAATAGCAACCTCGCCTTTAATTGGTCATGAAATTGAGCATCATAATTATATACTTTCGCCTCTTGCTCCTGCGCTTTTAGCTCAACATTAAATTCTTCGAATAATGTAGGTACATATTGGAAATTCTTTGCTTTAGATTTAGAAATAAGTGCTTTTGTTTGAACTAAATCTTTTGGCAGAATAGAATTAGGACGACAATACTTATATATTTCATCTGGAACAATAACAAACCAAACATCAACTTTTTCCTCATCGTTTTTATTCGCAGCAATGATTTTGTTTATAAACAAGGTTACTAAATCATACGTCCGTTTATGCGTACTGTCATTATACATAGATTGACCAATTTCTTCATTAGTCACTTCTTTGAATACAACGCTTTTAGATTCCCATTTACATCCAAAAACAGCCTCGAAACCCGGAAACATCGGGCGAGTAACATTATTTGTATTGTAAATTGGTTTTTGGATTTGATTTAGGTACTCTTTAAAAATATCCAATCCCTCTTTTGTGGCAACAACTCCGCTTTTAATCCCATATAAAGAAGTTAAGGGACCAAAAAGACTAAGCCCATCCCTTACATCCGTACATTTCTGTCCATGCGCAAACAATACATTTGGTTCTTCTATGTAAATAAGTTCCTTCATTCTCCGGTTACCTCCATTTCTTCTTCATCAAAATTATCCAATCCATTCAAATCATCCAATTCAATTTCTTCTTCCAGATTTTTGTCATTTGGAATATTATAACTTACCTGTCCGACAAATTGTAGCGGGGTATTTGAGACATGTACTTTTTCTTCACTGCCCATCTCTAAGTAAAATGAGATGTTGTCATCCGAGAGATATTTTATGAATGCAAGCAGCCGTTTACGCCAAGCATCATTCCACCAATTTTTTCCTTGTTTTCTTCGAGCAGCATGTTGTTTACTTTTTGAATCAATTAATGTCTGTCCATCTTGCGTGAAGAAAATATGTGATGAAATCATTAATACATGATAAGGATATAACTTGGCTAAACTGGAAATCCCAAAGTGCCAATTTTTGTCCTTTTGTGTTCCTACTAATTGAACTTTTTCAAACTTGTCTTTTTCAAGTATGCCTTTTTTTATCCAATAACCCATTTTGTTTGACATTGGATATTCAGAGACTCCTTTATCTTTCATCCTTAATTCAAAAGCTTTGTTGACTAATTGAATTATTAGCCTTTGACATTCAGCATTACTAATGAATGGACTGGTATATTCTCCTGATAGGATTTGCGGGGTCGGTATTCTAATTGTTTGCTTGTTATCGTAAGTCTCCGTTTTGGGCAAATGATGCGTAAAATCATATTCCCAAGCAAAAGTACATAGGTACTTTTTATATCGAATGGCAGGAAATGTCAATCTTCTAACATCAAAATCATTAGGTAAACGCCAATCATAGTTGTGAAACCTTAACTCGTCAGGGAAAGAGATTATAGGAAACCAATTTGAATCATAAATTTCCTCCTTTTCAATGACATGCTTATCCTGCAAGAATATTTGCTGATAGAGTAAATTGCTTTTATTGGGATCTGGATTATTTTTAGGAACATTTTGTTTTTTCAATGCATCAAGTAAATCTTGAAGTCCTTTTGCCCATGAACATTTGAAATCAATAGCATTTAATCGAACCAATTCAATATTAATGTCATCATAGGATAATTTGTTGTCAATGGCCAATGGAATAATAAACAAATCGTCCGTTAATAGTTTTTTTATTTTGGTTGCGACAGCTAATTCTTTCAAAACACCTTCACGTTGATTGGATACTTCTGATAAAACAATTAAGAATTTACATGTATTTTCTCGAATTTCTTTTTCAATACTACTCCAAAAATCTACTCCCTTTTGTAATTCCAGAATATCGCACCAAACATCATAGCCTAAACTAATAAGTTTTAAAGATAGCCATTTCGTAAAATCGTTATCGTCAGGCGTTGCGTGGCTTATAAATACTTTATTACGCATTTAATCATCTACTTTATTGTTGAAACAAGTAAATTTTTCACATCAACCTTAAGCGTTTTGGCAATCTTTACCAATGTTTCAAGAGAAGGTTGTGCTTCGTTAGTACACCAACGAGAAACAGTCGCTTCATTCTTCCCCAACATTTCCGCCAACCACTTTCCAGTTTTATTCTGTTCTACAAGTACGATTTTTAGTCTATTTATCTTTCTCATCAGTCAAATTATTGATGTGTTTTGCAAATATAATGATTTGTATTATGCAATAGACCTTTAGTCCTCAATATTTTATGTAAATAAAGATTGGGAATAGAAAATGCAACTATTTCTCAAGTCTCAACAAATGTAAGAAAGCCTTATTCACTTCAATTAGCTCCAGTTCTTCTTTCGCAACCCTGAGGCTTTCTACTTAGTGTGTTTGTGCTTTAGATTAATTATACTGTTCAATAGGCTCATCAAACTTGTTGGACACTCGTTCGACAAACAGAAGCAGATAGCAGAAAAAAACGAAGAACTAATATATTGCGAATAGAAAAAATATCTACTTTGCCATTTTCTTAATATTAAAGTCATTTCTCCACTAATTTTTAGGCAAAGATACAGGAAATCACCCACAAGTAGCAAGGTCAGGCACTGCGTGTTTGCATTGGCAATCTCCACACCTGCGGGTAGTATTCCCACTCAAAACCTTGCATGAAGTGAATGAATTTCCTGTGAACGTGAAAGCAAAAAAATAATGTTTCATTTTAAATTTTGCTTGTCATGAAAATAGATTATTCCAAGATTCCAGAAATCAAAGTGTCCTATAAGGATAATGTGAAAACAACCGAACGTTTCCAGATTAAATGTTCTGAAGATACAGTACAAATTTTCAAGATTGCATTCGGGGAATGTATGCAACACCATGAAGAGGCCTATGTTATTTTCATGAACCGTTCTAACCGGGTATTGGGGATTTCCAATATTTCAAAATGTGGTGTGGCCAGTACATTGGTTGATATTAAAATCATTATGCAAACGGCATTGAAAGTACATGCTTCTGCTATCATCTTTTCACATAATCATCCGTCGTCCATTTTGCGACCAAGCCAGGAAGATATTCGGTTAACAAAAAAGCTAAAGGAAGCTTGTGAGCTTCTGGATATTTCTTTTCTGGATCATATCATTATGACCGAAGAAGATCATTACAGCTTTGCTAAAGAAGGGCTTTTATAGCCCTTCTTTTGTCGAAATCAGATCTTATCCTGCTTCTTTTATTAAACCCTCCCATAGGCAGTCATTCCATCGGGGGCGGTTGATCATTTCCATTTCTATATGCAAAAGTATTTACGGCTTATTAACGTCTTTGAAAGTTCAGCCCTAAAGGGTTTGATGCAAAAATCTTCCTGCTTCGCTTCGCTTGAGCGTATTTTTCCACAAAAACTTGCAAAGACTAAAGCCTACACTTTCCGGCATATATGAAACGAAAACGACCGACCCGACGGAAAGACGCATATAAAAAAAGTCGGATTTACGAGAAGCAGGAAAAAAAGTTATGAAACTAGACTCCCTCACCTCAAGAATCCGCATATATCTAAAAAATCAGAAGTTATGGAAGCAACAAGTTTAAGCGAAGCAAGGATTTATGTAGGTACATATGCAAAGTACAACGATGGCTCAATCGAGGGCAGGTGGTTTGACCTTTCCGACTTTTCGGACAAAGCCGAGTTTTACGAAGCTTGTAAGAAGTTACACGCAGACGAAGAAGACCCGGAATATATGTTTCAGGACTGGGAAAATATACCGGACGAATTAATCGGCGAAAGTTGGTTATCAGATAACTTTTTTGACATCCGGGATGCGATGGACGATTTAAGCGAAGACGAGCAAGAAGCATTTTTAGTGTGGTGTAATCACGGTTCGCACGACCTATCGACCGAAGATGCAAACGACCTTATTTCTTCTTTCAGGGATGATTTTCAGAGCAAATATAACGATGAAGAAGATTATGCCTATGAAGTTGTAGAACAGTGCTACGAACTGCCGGAGTTCGCAAAAACATACTTTGATTACGAAAGGTTTGCCCGCGATTTATTTATGACTGATTACTGGTTTGAAGACGGTTTTGTTTTCCGTGTTTGCTGATTATTCACAGGGAGGGAACCCACCCATAATGATAATATCACTTCAAATGTGCCACCTATATCACTCACAAATGTGCCACTTGTATCACTCACAAATGTGCCGGAAAAATAACCGCACAGCGCTGTAATCATATTAACCATTCATGATATCTTTATCTCAAAAGAGATTAAAGATACCATGGCAAACATTAAGATTACAATGCTAGAATTACGAAAAATGGTTCAGTACTTTGACCTGAATCTGTCTCAACGGAGTATTAGTACAAAAATGCGTATAAGCCGGACTTCGGTTTCAGTGTATAAAAGGCGTGCTGATTCATCGGGTAAAAGCTACAAGGAACTTTTATTACTGGATGATTTGGAGCTATGCGCTATTCTTCAGAAGGAGGAATACAAACCGACTACCGACGAGCGTTTTAGTGAATTGGAACCCTTATTGCCGTTCTATATGAAAGAGATGGAGCGGAAGCACATGACTTACGAACTACTTTGGACCGAGTATAGAAAAGCGCATTCACGAGGTTATGGTTACACACGCTTTAAGGCTCTTTTACAAACATACGAAAAAGCACATACCTACTCGTATCACAACACCTATTCGCCTGGTTTTGAATGTCAGGCTGATTTTGCAGGAGACAATCTTTACATTACAGACAAGAAAACAGGCATAAAAACAGCCGTGGTTGTGTTGTGCTGTATACTTCCCTGCAGCTCGCTGTCGTTTGTTATGGCTTTGCTGAACGCTACCCAGGAACATTTTTATTATGGACTATCCAAATGCATGGAATACTTCCGTGGAACAACAGAATCGGTTAAAAGTGACAACATGCGTCAGTGGGTGAAGCGGTCTGATCTTCATGAACCAACGTTTAACGAAGCTGCGCTGCAATGGGGGCTACACTATGACACGGAACTGACAGCCACACGCCCTGTTCATCCTAAAGACAAAGCGCCGGTAGAAGGGCTGGTCAACAAAGCCTACCAATACATTTATGCCCGGATGCGCAATGATGTTTTTTACAATCTGGAAGCCTTGAACAGTCGTATTTTTGAACTGCTGGATGAGTTTAACAGCCGAAAAATGCAAGGTTGCGCCTACAGCCGTATGGAACGTTTTGAGGAGATAGAACTTCCCTTTATGAAACCCCTTCCTGCAGAACCTTACGCCTTTAAGTACAGCAAAGATTTTACGATAAGCGGAACTTATCATGTTCAGATTGGCAAGGAAGGACACTTTTACAGTATCCCTTACGAGTATGTTCATCAAAAGGCAAGAGCCGTATATGATTGCCAGACAGTAGAAATATATGTGAACCATAAACGGATCGCACTTCATAAGAGATCGTTTTCACAGGGCGGATACACAACCGAGTTCACCCACATGCCTCCCCGTCATCAGGCCTATCAGCGGAGCAAGGAGTATAATGCGGATTACTTTATCCGGCAAGGAAAATATATCGGTGAACATACGACCCATGTCCTGGAGGTAATCCTTGAATCAAAGCCGTTCATACAACAGTCCTATAAATCATGTCAGGGCATCCTCTCTTTGTCCAGAAAGTTTTCTCCGGACAGACTTGAAGCGGCCTGCAAGCGGACAGGTAACACTTCTGCCGTCAATTATCAGATGATAAAGAGCATCCTTGAAAGGAATCTGGATAAGGAAGATATACCACAAGAAACTGAAACATCCTATATCCCGCATAATGAGAATGTACGAGGAGCAGCCGCTTACGAATAAACAGACAATTACATATCAACCATTTAAAATCATTTTAATTATGAACAATCAAGAGACAATAGATCACCTGGAGGGTTTGAAACTCAAAGGTATGGCACAGACCTTCAAGGCCTCACTGAACCTACCGGTACAGGAACGTCCAACGGCGGAACAACTTGTAGGCAAGATGGCAGAAGCCGAATTATTTTATCGCAACCAGAGAAGAACAGAAATGTATCTCAAAACCAGTAAACTTCGCTACAATGCAGTTATGGAAGAGGTTCTATGCTCTGCAGAAAGGAATTTTACAAAAGATCAGCTGCTGGCTTTGTCTGACTGCAGCTTCATAAATAAAGCCGAAAATCTGCTGATAGAGGGTAAAACCGGTTGCGGGAAAAGCTATCTGGCTTGTGCCCTTGGCAGGCAAGCATGCTATCTGGGCTATCGGGTTGAATACTTTAGTATGAATAAGTTTGTCGAGAAAATAACTTTATCAAAGATTGACGGTACGCTGTTGAAAGTAATCAATCACATTGAGAAAAATGACCTGATCATTTTTGATGATTTTGGATTACAACCGTTGGATAACAACTCTCGACTGGCTCTTTTACAGATATTTGAAGATTGCTATGAACGAAAGGCTGTAATAATAACATCACAACTTCCAATTAAAAAATGGTATGACTACATTGGTGAACCTACTCTTGCAGATGCTATTATGGATCGATTAACAAGTAATGCCAATCGAATAGAATTAAAAGGTGAATCAATGAGACGTAAAAAATAAAATAAATAATTACTTTAGCAATCTAATTACAGCCTGTGAAAAGTGGCACATTTAAGAGTGATATATCCGGTACATTTGTGAGTGATACAAGTGGCACATTTGGTGTGATATATTCACCCATAAAACACAAAACAATGAAAATAAGCGGTTTATTTAGATTATTGCTCCGGGTGGGGTTACTGGCTTCAGTAATTTATTTTCTGTCCACTTCGGCGGGTATATGGGCAGTATTGATAATAGCGTTTTTCATTGCCCGTTTTCTCCTTCGGTTATTCGTATCCGTACTGTATAACCTTTTGATAGCTGCGGTTTTCATTGCCATATTACTCACTTTATTAATTTAATATATGGAATCACTAAACAAAAACGGAGTGTCCACGACCCCAAAGCCGGGACAGGAAAAATATGTAACGTTTATTGCGGGAGCGTTTAGGGGAACGGAATACTTTCAGTATGATTATCGCCATATGGATGGAGAACTTTTCTCTACGGTAGCGAAAACATTAGAAGAATGCCGGAAACAGCGAGATGAATGGCTCGCTAAAAAATAATAGATATAAGCGGGCGGACTCCCCGTCCGCTACTTTCTTTCATAAAGTGTGCTGAAAAAGAAAGTAGCAAAGAAACCGATTGTAAGAACTTTTAATTTTATCAATTATTCCCTAGGACTACTTGAATAACCTATTGATTGCCATAAAATATCAAAATTAGATTTTAATTCAGTATAAATATTGGTTTCATATGTAGGTAAAATTATTTGAGGTAAAATTATTTCATTAGTCATAAACCTTCGTCCAAACAACCTGTCTCCTTTTATTGTTCCATTGTAAATGTTATGAATGCTTAAGCAAATTAAGAATGGGGGTTCTATTTGAAATTTCTGTAAAACAGCTAATCCATTTTGTATTTTTTCAATAGTATTAGAAATAAGGTATTGACCGTATATACAATTTACCTCTATACCTTTATCGTCTTTAATTTGTTCAAAAACGCTTGAGGTATAAACCTCATATATTCCATTTCTAAGAATCTGGTCATAGCTTGTGATTTTTTGTCTATCATAAGAAGTGGAAAAAGTTGCAAATCCATCAAGATTAAACATTTTATCCCAACCTGATGCGCCCATAGGTCTCATAGTGGTAGTCAAGTTCATACTTTCTATTTGGGTAAAATCAAGTGTTCTTTCATTTATAAAACTGAAAGGGATAATTTGGATAAAAAAAGAAGCTGTGTTGTCAAGCATAGGAAATACTTTGAGATTTCTCACTTTTTCAATTCTCTCTGATCTGAACTTCTCCGCATATTCTTTAAGTATCTGATTTTGCATAAACATTTGGTTTAATTCGTAAACATCAGCTGCATATTTCCCACTGTTTCTTCGTCTATAAAATTTATTACTCTCGTTAAATGTTATCATCGAAGGGAATCCCAATCCTTTAGGAATTCCTATTACTAAGATAAATATGCCTTCCATTTCAATAATATTTAAGATAATATTAGAAATGCGAGGTTCTGAGTTCCCTTTTATTATATCTTCGATCTGCTGTGTCAATTTATCTGAATTATCTATATTTATTCCACAAATGGCTGCGGGTGTTCCAGTATTATATCCTTTTTCGTCTTTACTTTCCTCAATACCAAAAACTAAACACCCACCTTCTGTATTATACATGGCAGAAACATCGTAAAGGAACTCTTTCTTATCTTTATCTTGTCCTATTTTAAGTTCCTTTTTATAATCCAAAGATTTGCTTTCTTGAACCCTATTCTCAACGAGGCGTCTTATATCTGCTTCGTCAAGTAAATCTGCACGTTTTCCTAAAATATACATTATAATATTTGATTTAAAATCATTATTCAAATAACCCTTTTCTTCTTAAAGAAACTAAGTGTCTTTCTTTTATAATATCTTTATCAGTTACATCGCCTATCAATAATGGAGAAGAAGGATTATGCTTTCCTCTTTTTAATAATACTTGTTCTTTATTGAAATTAGCATAGCAATATAAACAGTTATGAAGACATGTGTTATATTCACCAATATCAATGCTTTCAATACATCCACATTCAAAACGTTGGTTTTTATCTTTTTTAGTCTCCAATTGATATCCTACAATATCTTCTATGGTAACATTGTCTATACACTTTCCATGTTTTATTCCTATTTCCTCTAAATCAATTTTTTCAGCACACGTTTGAATTTCAATATTGTAAGATGATGCCACTTTCACCAATTCTTTAGATAAAGTTATGATTTCCTCATCAATCAATTCTCTTGAATTTGTTCCTTTAAGGTTTTTCTCTGTCTTTTTATAATTATCTATAAAACTGATAGTACATTTGTTAGTGAATGAAGATAGTCGTTTAGCTATTTCTTCAAAATATTTTATATGATAAACTACATCTATGTCATTTGAAAGTAAAATAGGGTCATATCTCCATATAACTCTATTAGAACCAATTTTTTCTGATAACTCACGGAATGTTTCTATAATGTTATTTTTTCGAGGAACATTTAATTCTAACTGCTGATTGTAGGGATTGATAGTGAATTGAAAATAATAATTATAATCATCTAATTCGTTTAACCTGCTCAGCATTTTTTTAGGATTTTTCGTCCAGAATACTATGCAATCCACAATATCTGGATTGATATTTATCTTACTGATATGATGAATATTCATAGGATTTCGTACAAAGACAAAGCCTTCTCTTATTCTATTGTAAAGCCAATCAGAATAAAATGCAGGAATGTCAGTTCTACGACTTGCGCTTAATATCATATTTGTGTGATTTTATTCTTTATTCGAGCGTTTTAGCATTAATAGCTGTGCACTTGTACATAGCGTTCTTGTGTCGTATAAACTGATTAATTTTTTAAGTGAATCTTCTTTTAAATAAAAGAACGCATTATTATATGAATATCTATCCCCATATTGATATCCGGAAAAGCTTAGTGATGCTTGTGTAATATTATTTTTAATATTTGATTTGCTGATTAAAACTTTATAATAATCTCGTGACATATAATGATTGATGTCGTTTACTATAATTATTGATTTTGCGGGCATTTTATCTATTATTTTTTCGACAACATCAGTTATGAATTGATTGAGATTTCCTTTAACTGCAATATCTGAAAATAAATAATTAAATATCAGGATATTGGGGTAAATAAAATCTTGCTTTGATTCAACGTATTGAAAACAATCCTCAGTAATAATCGAAGCGGAAAATGACAAATTGTCCGTTACAAAACTGTGAACCTCTTCCCAAATAGGATTCAAGTCAAACCCACAATAGGATATATTTCCTTCATATTTAATTTCGTTACAAAACAATTCTATGGCAAATGCTTCTGAACAAGGACCGCAGCCAATAGACATTATATTAAGATTTTCAAGTTTATGTTCGCCTGTAAAGATAGATTTTATAAGTCTTAATAAGTAAATAATTTCACTTGAATACTGATAAATATATCTGCATACATAACTATATGTGCTACAAATACAGTTGAAAGAGCGTTCTTTTCCACAAAAAAACATATCATAAAAACATGTGCTACAATTTTTAGAGGCACACAAACCTTGTTCTTTATTAGGACAATCAGGACATTGCCCTTCTTTTAGAGCATATTGAGAATGACAATATTGTACCAACTGATTTCTCGACATATCAATAACTTTTCTGCAAAAATACCCATAAAAAAACAACTGACAAAATTCCTTGTCAGTTGTTTTTCAATAGGTTGTCTAAAGTTTGCTATTCCTTATGCTCTTCCTTCTCATTCTCATTATTAAAAGCAAACGTTAGCTGTACCACCTGCCCGAAACTATCTTCAATATATACGTCAATTTGTTGTTGGTCGGTGGAAGCGGAAGTATAGTACAGGCGGAACGTTTCACCCGAAAGCGGGTACAAATCATTCGGCAGGAAAACCGTTCCGTCCGCCATCCGCAATATTCCTTTGCCATCCGGTTGAAAATACCTGATGAAGTATTTTGTTTCTTCGTAAATACCTTCCCTGTGAAGTTGGAAGCGTATTTCCGCTGTTTCGCCCATCACGATGCTTTTCTGCACGGGCATAGTCGTAACAGTGAACGGGTAAACCTGCTGAACATCCAGCTTATCATCACAAGAAAACACCAGCAGCATTGCTCCCAGCAAGTACATCCCCATTAATATGTTTCTGATTATCTTTTTCATATCGCATTAATTTATTATGAATTTAAAACCGACCCCGAATTGTGTATGGAACTTCCCGATGGAAGACCCGAACATCGCACGTTCACGGGCATTGATAAGGAAAACCATCCTGTCCGTTAGGTAAGTTTCCAGTTCCAGCGTAGCAACCCCGCCATAAACAAAAGTATCTTTGTTTGTGAGTGTAGAGCCATCGTATAGTTCCTTATCACCCCAGTTGCTTGTTTCGTATCCGGCGAGTGCCGACAATCCGAAAGATAGGAAGAACGTTTTCTGGCGGTCGGAAAGCAACTTGATATAATATCCGCCTTCACCTGCAAACTGACTTACAGGTACTGTTACATCCTTATATTCATATTCCTTATTGAAGTATTCCGCACCGACCACCCAACGGTTTCCGTTTTTAGTATAAGTGGCAAGCGCAGCACCGAAATAGTAAGCCGATTCCGGTTTACCGGGCTTCTTAAAGCCGTCTGCCATGCCGCCTGTAAGTTGGATTCCCTTTTGTCCGGGCAGGTAGCGTTGTGCGTGTGCCAGGTTAAAAGTCTGGCACAAACACAACATTACTATAACACAGATTAATTTTTTGTGTAAATTTCTTCCGTTCGGCAGGACACAAAACAAGTTTTGCTTCTGCTCTCTCTTACTCGAAATTTTCATCTTATTTGATTTTAAGTTCGTTAATCACTCTGGCGTTCACAATATCCGAACTTTCGATACGGATATTTTGGTGACGGCCACCGTTCTTTTCGACCAGCTCTACCACCAGTATTTTATCATCCGGGATAGTGAACTTTGGTAAAGTATAGACCGTGCGGATGGTGGACTTTCCTCCTATGGTAATCACTTCGTTAAAACTGCGTACAGGATACAAAACCGATTCCTGAATGGCGGTGCGTTTTGCCACTTGTTTATCGACAATCTTAAACTTGATGAAGTCCGTATCAAACGGTATGTTGGAAAAGTTCTTTACCTGCGTATGGAAATAGAACATTCCGTTATGCACATAAATCCCCTTGACTAAGAACTGTATCCCGAAACGCTTGCATCCCAAATGCCGTATCTCCCGGTCATTGTTTTTGTAGATGGACTGCATTATCAACTTCACCAGCAAAGGCGATTCGTTTCTCAGTTCCCGAAAATAAATGTTCATCCGGGTGTGGGAGTAATCGGTTATGCTTTCATTTTCAAGGAAATCTTTCATTTCGATGTTTAGCATTTCCGGCTCTTTGGCATATTTGGCGTTGAAAGAATAAAAACTGCCATCCTCACAGATAACTGAAAAATTGGTTTCACCCGGAAAACCTTCAGTCGAAGCTTTGACACGGATCACATTTTCCGCTCCGTCCGCTTTTCCTGCGATAAGGTGGTTGGAACCCAAATCCACATATTTCACAGCCGAAGGGAAAATGATATGTACTGTTTTGGCAAACGTTACCTGAACCCCATAAGGCGTAACCATTTGCCCGTAGGGAAGCTTTTGGGTGATACCCTGAAACAAATCGTTGCTTTGTGCTTTGATCGTCATTACACAGAAAATCAAGGCGAACATGATAATTATCTTTTTCATTATAAATTGATTATTAGATGCCGTTGGCAGATCGATAGCTACTTCCCGGCTGATTAGTAATTGATTTTTAAGCGATTGTCATTGTTTGGAATATAGCATTACCTGATAATTGGCTTTCAAGTTTACTTTTACCGTCCTGAATTTCTTCGAAAGGTATTGCGATCCACCTTGCAATATCCCCCTTGTAAGATCAGAAACAATGGCAGCTCCGGCATTTTGATTGACAGTAAAACTTGAGCCAAGTCCCGCACCGATGTTCGCCATGCCTTCGTTCAGGGCTTGTATTTCCAATGAAGATGGAACAGATAAGCCCTTTTGTCCGTCCCAATCATATACCGCCAATTCTACCGGAATGATATTGCCGTTATACTCCATCGAAGAAATAGAAATATCCATTCGTTTGCCTTGAACCCTTGCATTCCCAGAGAAAAGCGTATTTTTTGGTACAATGATATTCCCTGCTTCCAAAGGCTCTAAAAGACGAAGCCGTACACTCTGTCCGTCCATAACAGACTGGTTTTCATGAATACAGGCAAGGATGGTATTTTTTCCCATGGACAATCCACTCCCCACCGCCGTATTAAGTCCGAGATTCCGTGGCTGGCTGTATGCTGTAATAAATTCCTTATCGGCCATAGATGTTTGCAGCCCCGATACGGTTGTTTCTGTAACAGCTTTTACGGGTAAAGCCTGAACCTTTCCCTGCATGGGTATGGTCGACGTGATTTGCTTTATTGTTCTTTCTTGGGTCTGGCCGTTGTTCATGTATTTTGCAGCCAGTTGATAAGACTTTTCTAGTAGAGCCAATTGTTCATCTGCTGTATTTGTGCCCTTGTTTTCTTTTTCGTATAGCCTGTTTTCCAGTTCTTCGATTTTCTGGGTAAGTACCTCTTTCTCTTTATCTTCTTTGGGCGTTTCATAAAAACTCCCCAACTGATGGTTTATGCCCTGATACGCATAAGCTGAAGACTGGACATAAGAATTTCGAGGCGAAGAACTGCCCGAATAATTTAGACCGGCAGTGAGCGGTTGCTTATCCGACAAATCCGGATTCATACCTGGATTATCTACTATTTTACTTTCATCGCCCAATATAAAGCCAAAATCTTGCAGAGAGCGCATTCGTTCATTCTGCTTGTTTTGCATTTGTTCTTGTTCATAAGCCGTTTTTTTGTCTTTGATAATACCGTCTTTTTGGGGTAAGGGTATATCCGCATTGAAACCACTTATCTCATTCGGTTTCACTTCATTATTCGGTGAAGGTGCAAATATCAACCACATACAGCTGGCAAATGCAATTCCCATCAATGGAAAAATGATAAGCTTCCTCCGCTTTTGCATCTCCTGAGGGGAAAGCGGTCTCTTTTCCTTCTCTTCACGTTTATTCAAATTCTGATTTTGTTCCATATTCTTTTAATTGATACTGGTTAATATTGTCTTTGCGTTGAAGTTTCAAGCGTTCAATATGCTTAATCTCCATAAAATCTTTTTCGGCACTCTTTTTACCCATATTGTATATGGACGAAATCGTCCAGTAAATTGAGAGGATACTACCCCCGATAATGAAAATCACAATAATGACAATTCGGGTATCTTTTGATAACCTTTCACAAGCATGGCGGAGCTTATGATCCAACCAGCCTCTAAGATTCGTGAATGTTTTCTTGACCATAGCTTACCGTTTTAATACCTGTAAATCCTTGTTTTCCGTAATTTCGAAAGCTTCAATAGTAAAGCCATGCGGGTTATTATCGCTCCTGACAGAGTTCAACAACCGGCACCGGGTAACGAGGCTTCTTTCGGTAACACTACTCTCCCTGACAATCATTTGCCTGGCGTATGTCGCCACTTGATACGGGTATCGATCGAAGTTGCAAACCACACTGTCCACTTGAACCGTTTGATTGATATTCCCGGAAATAATTCGGTTATAGTATCCCTTCTCGGATAAGTCCTTATAGTAGTTGAAGGCACTTTTATCCGCCAGAAAAAACGAACGTTGAATATTCGATTCAATAGCGTTCTTATCCGGAGAAAGGGTAAAGAAGAGTTCATGGAAACGCTTTACGTGTTCCCTGGCTTCTACCGGGCGGTTCTGCGATAAGTCCTGTGAAAGTGCCAGCATAAGAGATTTGCCTCCATCAAGGACATATATCTTTTCACGTTGTTTTTCTGCAAAACTGTATGATTTCCAAAGGGCATATCCTACAATTCCAGTGCATACACAGACAAATACAATTCCAAACAAGCGTATTTGTCTGAAACTACTTTCTATATTCTTTAAACTTTTAAATTCCATTTATTTACTGTTTTATTTCTTGATTAGTTTTCCTGAGATATTTCCGGTGGCTGCCCCTGCTGCTGCCCCTGCAAGGTTTCCTCCCGTAGTTGCTGTTTTAGAGAGATTCCGGTTCATACCACCCAGTCCGCCAGCCTGAATAATCCAGCCTGCTACAGTTGGAACGGTAAAGTATCCCACAATTCCGATAATCATAAAGATGATATAAACCGTATTGGAACTATCAGGGATGAAATTCGGATCGGAAAGGGCTTCTATATCCTGTTGAAGCATCAGTACCTGAATGCGGGCAAGAATAGAACTGAATAAATCCGATACGGGAAGCCATAGATAAACGCTGATGTAGCGTGTTATCCATTGTGTGAGGGTGGACTGGAATCCATCATAGACTGATATGGCAAAAGCTATTGGCCCAAGTATTGCCAATACGATCAGAAAGAAAGTTCGTATCGTGTCAATGACAAGTGCTGCGGCCTGAAAGAGGATTTCCAGCAATTCCCGGAACCAGTCCTTAACCATTTTCTTGACGTTGTATGCACTCCTGTCCATGTACATCCCCATCATTGTCGCCAAATCAGAAGGAGCCCATCCCAAGTCTTCCAATTGCTTGTCGAATACTTCATCAGAAACCAGGTAAGCGGTTTCGGGATTTCGCAACATGGCTTCATATTCCAGCTTATCTTTTTGTTGACGGTATTTATTCATATCAAAAGTTTGCCCTTCAAGTAGGGTGTGTGTGCCTTTCACTACCGGAGACATTACGCTGTTGATTGTCCCCAAGACAAACGAGGGAAAGAACATAATGCACAGCCCGATAGCAAAAGGACGTAGAAGCGGATATACGTCTATAGGTTCAGCTCTTGCTAAAGCTTGCCATACTTTCGCAGCCACATAGAACAATGCACCCAATCCCGCCATGCCTTTGGCTACTCCTGTCATGCTACTGCACAGAGGCATCATATCCTCATATAGATTTCTCAGAATCTCGTGCAGGTTTCCAAAATCAACGGCTAGCAAGTTCATGATTACCAGTATCTATCGTTAGCATTTCCATATAAAGCCATTACCCGGTCTGTATCGTTGATTTTCTTTGCCCGTAAGTAGGAAACAGATATGTTTTTGCGGGTGTAATAAGCAACCAAGTTCCGATAATTCAGCACAGAGCTATATGCTTTGTCTATCCTTTCCATGCGTTCGGCATCACTCATGGAAAGTCCGTTGATATTCACTACGTTTTTAAGTTCTGTAAGCACATCCGAACTTTCTTCCAATAGTTTCGCATAACCGAAAGCAATCGCATTCAGTTCTTCCGGACGGAAGTTTTTATCGGAAAGCATTAATTGAAAATTTGTAACGTATATATCCGTAATTTCACCGAGTAGAAGCACCGTTTTCTGTACTTTGCGGGCATCCTTTACTAAGTTGTTTACCGCTTTTAAGGCATCATAATACTCCTTTCCCTGTTCGTAGAGTTTGACGGTTTGCTTGAAATTATCCAGAGTATTGCTCACTGTTTTGGAAGTCTGTGCAATTTGGTTAGTTGTATTCACAATACTTTGAGCCAGGTTTGTTGGGTCAATTACGGCCCATTGGGCGTTAGCCTTACCTGCGAAAAAGCACAGAACTGCTATTAACGCTATTATCTTTGTTTTCATTGCTTTATTATTTTTGATTGATATTAATTCTGATTGCGCTTACTTTCAGCAAGCTGTTTAATGGCAAGTTCGATATTGCCGTCTAATTTCTCGGTAAGTTGGAATAGCTCAAGCTTTTCACTCTCTTCCGTTGTGTAGGTATAATATTCTTCCAAACTTACTTCCGTAGCATATACAGCGGATTGCGTACCACCCAGCCCTATCCATACCTCTTTATATTTACGCCCCGGATGGTTTGCCATGTTGATGGAAAGCACCTGCGCCTTTTCTTTTTCCGTTAGCCCCAGGAGTGCTTGAATACTATCGAACTTATTCATATACTTCCGCTGGTCTAACAGGATTTTACAATCGCTGTTATTGATGATGGATTCCTTTACAATCGGTGAAGAAATAATATCTTCGACCTCTTGAGTAACCACAATTGCTTCCCCGAAAAACTTGCGGACGGTCTTAAAGAGGTACTTAATGTACTCCGCCATTCCTTCCTTTGCAATGGCTTTCCATGCTTCTTCGATTAGTATTAACTTTCTGATTCCCTTTAGTCTACGCATCTTATTGATGAAAACTTCCATGATAATGATGGTGACAATAGGAAACAGAATTTTATGGTCTTTAATATTGTCCAATTCAAAGACGATGAAGCGTTTGGACAACAAGTCAAGCTGTTTATCCGAGTTTAGCAGGTAATCATATTCTCCACCTTTGTAGTAAGGTTCAAGTACATTCAGAAAGTTCGCCACATCGAAATCTTTTTCACGGACTTGTTTCGATATCAATATTTCTTTGTACTCACCACTTACATATTCGTAGAATGTATTGAAGGATGGTTGGATGCCGCCTTTCAGCTTATCTATGTATAAGTTTACCGCATTGGAAAGGGCAACTTCTTCCGCTCGTGTAGGTGGTTCGTTGTCCCGCTTCCAAAGCGTCAGAATAAGCGTTTTGATGGATTCCCGCTTTTCAATATCGAAGATGTTATCATCGGTATAGAATGGATTGAAAGCTATGGGATTCTGTTCTGTATAGGTGAAATAAACTCCATCTGAACCCTGCGTTTTACGATTTATCATTTCGCACAACCCCAAGTAGCTGTTTCCGGTATCCACCAAAAGTACGTGGCTACCTTGTTCGTAGTATTGCCGTACCATGTGGTTGGTGAAAAAGGATTTTCCTGACCCCGAAGGTCCCAAGATGAATTTGTTACGGTTCGTGATAATCCCTTTTTTCATCGGCAGGTCGGATATATCCACATGAAGCGGTTTACCCGTCAGCCTGTCCACCATCTTAATCCCGAACGGGGAAGGCGAAGACATGTAATTGGTCTCTTCTGTGAAGAAGCACAAAGCCTGTTCGATGAAGGTAAAGAAGGATTCTTCCGAAGGAAAATCGCCTTCGTTGCCAGGAATACCAGCCCAGTAAAGGGTCGGGGTATCCACAGTATTGTGGCGAGGTTTGCATCCCATTAAGGCAAGTTGGCTCCCGACATCATTCTTGATATGCTTGAGTTCTTCCCGGTCGTCTGACCAGGCCATCACGTTGCAATGACAGCGGACGGAAATCAAACCCTGACTGTGTGCTTCGTTCAAGTATTCTTCAATCCATTCTTTGTTCACCTGATTGGCACGGCTATACCTTGACAACGAATGCATATTGCGGGCTTGTTTCTCAAAGCGTTTCAGATTCTCCGCATGATCATCTATGAAAATGTATTGATTATACACATGGTTGCAGGAAAGCAACACTCCCACAGGTGCAGCGAACGACAAACAGCAGTCGCTTCGGTCGGTGGACAGCTTTTCATAACGGGAATCGGTTGCAATCTTACCGGGCAGGTCTTCCACGTCTGAAAGGGTATGCAAGCATAGAATATTGTCGCCTATACGTACATTTTCAGCATTAAGTTGAATATCTTTCAGAGTAGTAGTGTCACTTTGCGACAAGGAAAAGTATTTCTCAATAATACCAGCCTTTTCCGGTGTTCCTGTAATTTCATCCGAGTTCAGGCGGGTAAGAGTGATAAATCCCGAATCGTTCATAATCCGTTCAAACTGTCCGACCGATTCCATAAATTTCTGTAATGTTTCCTTATCCTGAATTTCTTTTGGAATGATAAATCCCCGGCAAAGCGTATTAAAATTGCTTTGGATACGGCTTCTTTCTTTCGTTGTTTTTGTCAAAAACAGGTAGCAAGTATGATTTAAGAACGGCCTTTCGTTGAAGTGTCGTTCAAAACTGCGAGATAGAAAACTTAAATCGTCCTTTTGAACCTCCGGCATATAAGTTTCCTTGATAAACCAGTCTTGCTTATGGATGATCGAATAATTAGGCAACACTTTGATTGCTTTATGCCAAGCTGAATGTATCGCATCGTATTCGATTCCGGTAACGGTGAAAAGTTCTGGAAGTTCTACACGAAAAGCTACTGTTATATCGGCATCCTTACTGATGATGCAATCTTGTTCGACTGATAGCAAAGGAAACTTGCTTTCCAATGTGGCTGCTTTTAATAAATTTCTCATGCGTTTCTCCTCCTATTATAAATGAATAATCGGGAAATAGCTTTGCGGTTGATGATATAACGGGGGTGATTTCTGCGTGCGAAAAGCTTCATAAGTCCGTAAGTCCCGTATTTGTCATTCAGGGTGAAAGTCAGATAGACATGTACCAAGGCGGAGATACATCCAAAGCCGATACAAATCCATTGGTTGATACCAACCATGTACATCACCACAAAGGCCACAAAGACGGCAAGTAGTCCTCCGGCAAATATGAAAAGATACTGACTGCGAAGCCCCTTAAACTCTACGGGGCGACCTATTCCCCTATTGATTGAATAACCTGCCATATTTTTTAAAGAAAGAATGAACGCAGGATAGTGGCGGCAACGATAAGAAAAATACAAGCGCCGAACCAACTTGCAGCAGTCTTACCCGTATCAGGGTCACCAGAACTGAACTTGTTGTAAACTTTTACACCACCGACCAAGCCAACTACAGCCCCGATGGCGTAAATCAATTTTGTAGCCGGATCGAAATAACTGGTAACCATATTGGTTGCTTCGGTGATACCTGCTGTTCCGTTACCCTGTGCAAATGCGGAAGTTGTAGCCAAAACAATGGCTACTGAAAGAAATATCTTCTTTTTCATTTTGAACTTGATTTTTATTGCCGGAAGCAGGCGGATGATCCACTGTCCGACTGGATTAATAACTGAAAGTTTTGTGGATTGGTCCATAGACCTTTTTGTAATGTTTGTCAGAAGCTAACCATAGTCTTTTTCTTTCATACCTATTTGTTTTAGAGGTTCTACATATAGTTTTTCATGTCGAACGCCTGTAAATCTTCAGGGCTGGTTTCGTTTGGCGGGGCGATAAATACAGCATCGTATTTACCCAGCATTTCCGCCACCCGTACCATGCCCCCGTTTATCTGTTCTATCACTGTGTCGTACAGACTGGTCTGTTGCATAACGGCGAGCGTTTGTAGTGCTTTACGTTCCTCTTCTTCCGGCGATTCATCTTGATGGATAACCCGGACAGCCTGTGCCATTTCTTCAAAGGAGATTCCCCGTGCCGATTGACCTTCTCCACTTATGGAAAGTACTATGCCACTATCGTCAAATTCCAATTTTTCCCCTTCCAATTCTTCTTTTCGTGCGTGTTCCTCAAACACCATTTCAAACTCAACATCTATCGGCAATGGAGTCTCTTCCGTGTCTTGCAAGGCAAATGTAGAAGTATTATTAACCCCTTTAGAAAATTGTCTTTCAGTGGCTTTATATGACGTTACTTGTCTTAAGCGAAAGGTAGATTCACCTATGATTGACCTTTTCTCATGATTGATCTCCTCCTTTTGCAAAGGCATCTTTCTCCGTTTTTTTCTGAGCCACCAAAACAGAATGAGGTAATAAATAATTATTCCTGCAATTGTTATTTCTAGTATCATATCGGTCTTTCCAGCGTTTTTCTATACAATTCGTTGATTTCGTCCTGATATTGCTCGAAGTGATGCAGGATAATCGTTTCCACATAGCTGCTTATAGTCGCTTTGCGCTCACCGATAACCCTCACAATTTTCATTAGCTTCTCATGTGTGGAACGGCTCACATAGATAGGCTGGCGGTCGGGAAGTTCTATTTTCTGAAAGTAGATTTCCCGATAATCGGCAGGGGTACTTTTCTTCCAGCGGGTAGCTTCCCTGATGGGTTTTTCTTCCGGTTGCCGGACAGGTTCTTCCATAGTTTCCTGTATTACTTCAGGTGAATCCGGCTTTTTACTTACGATTTTAGGTGGAATTTCCTGTTTCACGGGCAAACCCTGTGAAATAATCTGTTTCATAAAATCTTCATCCACCTGTACTTTTTCCTGCTTTGCCATGTTAGTATAGTTTTATAATGTATCCAACTTCAGCCACCAGCTCTTCAAGGTTACTGCCTTTTATCATCCGCTTATCAGCAGGGAACAGTGTAGACCGGAAGACAGAGACCTTTTCGCCTGACATTTCCTTTTTGTATCGTTTTGTATCAGGAATAAAAGTTTTCATAAGGGGAAGTCCCAGTTCGCTAATGGTATTTTCATAAATACTGTACAAGTTTGTTTTCTCCCGCCCATCAACTTGATTCCAAAACAGGTGTAAACCCTGTATTCGGTAAGCATCATTGTTTACCAGCAGATTGTTTACCGTCATGGCAAATGACAGACTGCTTTCCAACACCACCCGGTCGGCGGTAATCGGTGTAAAGATATAATCCATGGAGGCTAGTGAATTGATAATACCTTCACTGTTCACCGTTCCGGGAAGATCGAAAAAGACTACATCTATTTCGAGCGGTTCGGTTTTCAGATATTCTTTGGCCGTGGTGATCGCATTCTCTGGTGTGCTGCACAAGACCGGATACGCTTTTTTTCCCAATGCCTTGAATTGGTTAAAGGCTAGCAGCTTGTAATTCGTATCACTATTGACCTGTTCACTATCTCGTTTACGCATGGCACTGATGCTGTGTTGTGGGTAATCGCAATCCACAACCGCTACATTGTAACTTTTCAGATAGTACAGGTAGCTTGCTACCAGCACAGTGAAAGTAGTTTTGCCGACACCACCTTTTTGGGTGGAGAAGGCTACGAATAATGTTTCTTTTTTCATTTCTTTCAGTCTTTATTGTTTTACTTCATTATTGATTTATTGCTTTATCGCAGTATCTATTCCTGTCAGTCAACCAATTAATATGTATTTATTCCTGCATGGAAATAAGGAAGTATCGACTTCCTTACATATTGTCTTATTGATTTCACTATTTCACTATTTCTTGATTTCTTGAAATCAGTAAACCGGTGTTTATTCATATCGATGATTCTATCGGTATTTACCGCTTTACTTCTCTATTTCAACCCAGTTTTCGAGGATAAATAAATAGATAAAAACCGCCCCTTTTTGAAAGTGGCTTACGATGGCTTTGAATGACTTTGTTTGTCCTATAATGCACTATTTTACAACATAATTAATCCCTGTTACTTTGCACCGGAATCCTGTTTAAACGGACAAAAAACATCCGATTGGGCAGCTTTCCGGAGTTCATTTATCTTATGGCTATCCGCTAATCCGTCCACAGGCGGATTTTATTTGCGTCAGGCAAATAGCAAGGTGTGTTCTGCGCAGCTTGAAATTCTTTCAGCAGCTTAGAACCCCTTGCCCGGACAAGCCGGGATGGGTTGTACTCCGAAGTCGTAAACCTTTTAAAGAATAATGGTATGGGAAAAGAAAAAACGAATGTGCCACAATCCGGTGGCAAAGGACGAAAGCCAAAGGCAGACCCGGCAGTTTTCCGGTATTCAATCAGTTTCAATTCTGCCGATCACGCCCGTTTTTTGGCTCTCTTTGAACAGTCCGGTATGCGGACAAAAGCGCATTACATCACCAAACGAATTTTCGGTGAATCATTCAAAGTGGTAAAAATCGACAAAGGAGCAGTAGATTACTACACACGTCTGACCAATTTTTATGCGCAATTCCGAGCAATCGGAGTGAATTATAATCAGGTCGTAAAGGCTCTGAACTCCAATTTTACTGAAAAGAAAGCCCTTTCTTTTCTCTATAAATTAGAAAAAGCAACCGAAGAACTGGTGGTATTAAGCCGAAAAATTATCGAACTCACACAGGCATTTGAAGACAAATATTTGAGTAAGTGAGAAAAGAGGAAGCTTGCTTACTATGTCGAACGAGAAAATATTATGTAAATGGTTGCAAAAATAAATGTGGGTAGTTCGCTTTTCGGTGCGCTGGCATACAATCAGAATAAGGTCGATGAAGAACAGGGAAAGGTACTTTTCAGTAACCGGATGTTTGAAAGTGAAGATGGTAATTTCAACATCCAGCGTTGTATAGAAAGTTTTGAAATGCACCTTCCCCAAGACATCAAAACTGAAAAGCCCATCATTCATATATCCCTGAATCCGCACCCGGACGATAAACTTTCGGATGAACAGCTATCGGTGATTGCACAGGAATATATGGAGAAGCTGGGCTATGGCAATCAGCCTTATATGGTCTATAAGCATGAAGACATCGACCGCCACCACCTGCATATCGTATCCCTGCGGGTGGACGAGAACGGCAAAAAGCTGAATGATAAGTTTGAACACCGCCGTAGCAAAGACATCACACGAGAACTGGAAACAAAATACGGTTTGCATCCTGCCGAGAAGAAAGGACAAAAAGAACAGTACCAATTTCAAAAGGTCGATTATGCTGCGGGTGATGTAAAACACCAGCTATCCAATACCGTGAAAGGGCTGGTAAATACTTACCAGTTCCAAAGCTTTAATGAACTCAAGACCTTATTATCCTTATATAATGTACATGCAGAGGAAGTAAAAGGAGAAGTCAGGGGCAAACCTTATAGCGGTATTGTCTATTCCGCCACCGATGATAAAGGCGAAAAGCTGGGTAATCCCATCAAGTCTTCTCGGCTGGGAAAGTCAGTCGGTTATGAAGCATTGGAACGCAGGATGGGACAAACAGCGACCAAGTGGAAAGACGGTAAACTGAAAGCCAATATCAAAGGCAGGGTATCGGAAGCCATGAAGTCAGCCAGCTTACGGGAACAATTTGAAAAGAACCTAAAAGAGAAAGGTATTGAAGTCGTATTCCGGCAGAACCCGAAAGGGCGCACATATGGTATAACATTTATCGACCATGAGAACAAAGCCATCCTGAATGGCTCTCGTTTAGGAAAGGAATTTTCAGCCAATGCATTTAATGACCTGTTTAGAGAATCCCATGCAAGCGAGGGACACACAAAACAGGATATTCCAAAAGAACCGTTCACACCTTCGGCAGAACCGTTCGTGCCGTCAGAACGGCAATCAGAAAGCGGGGAATCTACAATCGGAAGCCTTTTCAGTATCCTGCCCGGTGGCAGTGATTCATCGGCAGGGAATGATAAAACTCCGCTAACTCCCAAGAAAAAGAAAAAACGTCGTTATGGACGGCAGATGTAATAATAATCTAAAAAACAACCAATTATGCAGAATGAAGATGATTTAAGAGGGCTTGCCAAAGTCATGGACTTTATGCGGGCAATCAGTATTTTATTTGTGGTAATCAACATTTACTGGTTTTGTTACCAGTCGATAGTAAACTGGGGTATCAATATCTGCGTACTCGATAAGATACTGTTAAACTTTCAGCGAACCGCAGGGCTGTTCAGCCACATACTTATTACGAAGGTATTTGCAGTGGCATTTATTGCCTTGAGTTGCTTAGGAACAAAAGGAGTAAAGGATGAAAAGATTACGTGGGGAAAGATTATCGCTTTCCTGATAGCTGGATTTATTCTGTTTTTCCTGAACTGGTGGATGCCGTATTTGCCATTACCACTTTCGGCAAACGCTACATTTTATATCCTGTCAATGGCTGGCGGATACTTATGTTTATTGGTTGCAGGAGTCTGGATGTCCCGGTTACTTAAAAACAACATGATGGACGATGTTTTCAATTTGGAGAACGAAAGCTTCATGCAGGAAACCCGCCTGATGGAGAATGAATATTCAGTGAATCTTCCATCACGTTTTTGGTATAAGAAGAAACAACACAAGGGATGGATAAACGTGATAAACCCGTTCCGGGCTACTATTGTGCTGGGAACTCCTGGTAGTGGTAAATCTTATGCTGTGGTTAATAATTACATTAAACAGCAGATAGAAAAGGGTTTTGTGCTCTATTGTTATGATTATAAGTTCCCGGACTTATCGGAAATCGCATATAACCACCTGATGACTCATTCGGATGCGTATAAGGTGATGCCTAAGTTCTATGTTATCAATTTTGACGACCCACGACGAAGCCACCGATGTAACCCTATCAATCCGGCTTTTATGACGGATATATCGGATGCTTACGAATCGGCATACACCATTATGCTGAACCTGAACCGAAGCTGGATTCAGAAGCAGGGCGACTTCTTTGTGGAATCCCCAATTATTCTGCTGGCAGCAATTATTTGGTTTCTCAAGATATACAAAGGCGGACAATATTGCACTTTTCCTCATGCCATAGAATTCCTGAACCGGAAGTATGCGGATACATTCGTTATTCTGACTTCTTACCCGGAACTTGAGAATTATTTAAGTCCTTTTATGGATGCGTGGGAATCGCAAGCCCAAGATCAGTTACAAGGGCAAATCGCATCGGCTAAGATACCACTATCGAGGATGATAAGCCCGGCATTGTACTGGGTAATGACAGGTGATGATTTTACACTGGATATAAACAACCCAGACGAACCGAAGATCCTTTGTGTCGGTAACAATCCCGATAGGCAGAATATTTATTCCGCCGCTTTGGGACTGTACAATAGTCGTATAGTGAAGCTAATTAACAAGAAGGGACAGCTTAAAAGTTCGGTTATTATTGATGAGCTGCCGACTATTTATTTTCGTGGATTGGATAACCTGATAGCGACTGCCCGTTCCAATAAAGTAGCAATCTGTTTGGGCTTTCAGGATTACAGCCAGCTTACAAGGGATTATGGCGATAAGGAAAGTAAGGTAATCCAAAATACGGTCGGGAATATCTTTTCCGGTCAGGTAGTGGGAGAAACGGCAAAAACATTGTCAGACCGTTTCGGAAAGGTATTACAGAAACGCCAGTCCATGACAATCAACCGTCAGGATAAATCAACCTCAATCAGTACACAGATGGACAGTTTGATACCAGCCAGTAAAATATCCAATCTTACGCAGGGGATGTTCGTGGGTGCAGTCAGTGATAATTTCGATGAACGGATAGACCAAAAGATTTTTCATGCTGAAATCGTGGTTGACAAGGAGAAAGTAAAACGTGAAACTGCTCGCTATGAAAAGATACCGGAAATTATTGACTTCCTGGATGCAGATGGTAACGACCTAATGAAAGAGCAAATCCAACTTAATTACGATAAGGTAAAACAAGATGTGAAGCAGATTGTCATTGATGAAATGGAACGTATCAAAAGCGACCCGGAGTTACAGTATTTGGTGAAGGGGGAAGAATAAGCTACTGACTTGATAAAATCAATGAAATCCACACATCAAAATGAGAGTGTGGGTTTCTTATAACCCAAAAGTATCCAAATATTTACGGATATTTTTTATTAAATTGCTAACTTTGTAGTCTTAAAAATTTTGAAGTACGAAAATCAGCACATTCTGTAACATCTGTTATTATGAAGATATCGAAAATAAAAGTCTGCAATTATCGTTTACTCAAGTCATTTGAACTTGATATGGAAGATGATTTATCTCTTGTCATAGGAAAGAATAATTGTGGTAAGACATCATTATTATGCATATTAGATAAATTTATAGGAAAGAAATCGGGAACTCCGACTTTTTCCTATGATGACTTCAATCTTGATTTTCAGAAAGAATTGGAAACTATTTACACTACTGAAAAATACCAAGAAATAATAACGGAGTTAGAAGGCACTGATGATAATAAGTGGAAAAATATTGGGTTATCCTTGAAATTATTCATTGAATATACAGAGACCGATTCTTTAGCTAATGTTAGCAAACTGATGATGGATTTAGACCCTGATAATAGAACTGTCGTTTTATTATTCGAGTACATATTGGATGAAGAAAATTTCAAAAAAATAAAGGGTGATTTTCACGAATACAAATTAAAAAAAGAAAAAAAAGAGGAAGGTGGAGAAAATAAAGTGACAGAAAGTGAGCCTGAAAGCGAAGGTGATTCCTCTGATGATAAGGTTGAAAGGAGGAATACCCTTTTCAATGAATTTATGAAACGCAATAGTAAGAATTACTTTAGAATACTGAAAAAATCCATAGCTTTTGATACAACTACCAAGCTGGAAAATGACACAGAATACATTAATATTGTGGATGAAAAAATCCCTTTACTACCTGTAATAAATTTCAATATTATTCCAGCAAATAGGGAAATATCAAATAAAGATTCTGATAAAACATTATCTTTTTTAGCATCAGAATATTATAAAAGAAAAGAAGAAACAGAACAGGATTCCCCAGAAATAAAATCCTTTAAAGATAAATTGGAAGAAACTGATGTTTTCTTAGATGGTGTATATGCAGGGATTTTTGAGAAGGTTGTAAACAAAGTGGAGCTATTTGGTGGAATTAAAAAAGGAGATTCTATTATTAGTATTAATTCTACATTACAACATAGAGAATTGCTTAAAGGTAATACAACAGTAATGTATGACCATAATGAAGATTGTTCTTTGCCTGAAAATTATAACGGATTAGGCTACTTGAATTTGATAAGTATGATATTTGATATAGAACTACTTGTTAATGACTTTAGAAGAGGAAATAACATCAATGAAGAGCCAGCAGATATAAACTTGCTTTTTATTGAAGAGCCGGAAGCACATACTCATCCACAGATGCAATATGTGTTTATCAAAAATATTAAAGATATTTTAAAGGAAGCCAGTGAAGGAAAAGATGAAAATGGTGTGAAAAAATTCCAGTTGCAAACACTTATTACCTCACATTCATCACACATAACTTCGGAAAGCAAGTTTGATGATATCAAATATTTCTTCAAAATAGAGAATAAAAACGAAGTAATAGCCAAGAACCTAAAAGATTTGAAGGCTATATATGGTAAAGCGGAAGCAGATTATTTTAAGTTTTTGAAGCAATACCTAACACTTCACCGGTCTGAATTATTTTTTGCTGATAAAGCTATTTTCATTGAAGGAGATACGGAGAGGATTTTACTTCCAGCTATAATGAAGAAGATTGACCAAGAGGATAAAAGCAAGGATGATAAATCGTTGCCTTTGTTGTCTCAAAATATTTCAATCATTGAAGTTGGTGCATATTCTCATATATTTGAAAAGTTCTTTGATTTTATTGGGCTGAAATCTCTTATTATTACAGACATTGATTCCGCAAAAGATGATAGGACAAAATGTAGAGTTTGTGACACTAATGCAAAACTCACTACGAATGCTTCTCTTTCATTTTTCCATAATGGCTTAAATGATTTGGGCTATTTTAAGAAATTATCATTTGATTGGAAGATTCTCCGCAAGAAAAAAGGTAATAATTGGGTTTCCAATAGGAAAGGAAATCTTTTAGCAGTGTATCAAGTGGAGGAAAATGCTTATCATGCAAGAAGTTTTGAAGATGCTTTTTTTCATATAAATAGGCAGTTTATAATTGATAACAAAGATAATTTCAAAAGTCTGAAAAATATTTCATTATTTGAAGATGCTGCAAATGATTCTTACGATTTGGCAGATAAATGCGTGGGTAAAAAGCCATCGTTTGCAATGGAAATTTTGTTGAATAGCAAAACTGATGCAGGCGAAAATGAATTTAGCAACTGGCAGATTCCTGTATACATAAAAGAAGGATTATCATGGTTGAAGAAAAATTAGAACCGGAAGTTGTTCAAATTTTTGAACATATTAAAAATGGAAAAAACTTTCTGCTAAGTGGTGGCGCGGGAAGTGGGAAAACCTATTCATTAGTGCAGGTAATTAAAAAAGCCATTGCCGATAATCCTACTGCAAAAGTTGCTTGTATGACCTATACCAATGCCGCCGTCAAGGAAATAGAAGAGCGTGTTGGTCATGATAATTTGACTGTATCCACTATTCATGATTTTTTGTGGGATAATATAAAGACTTTCAAAAAGGAACTGAAGAAAAGTTTAATTGCCTTATTAAATGATGATTCATCAGACATTAAAAAGCTTTCAGGAGAGGATGTTATTGATAGTACTTATTTCGATAAAATCGAAAAAGGGATACAATACAAAGAATACTTGAGGATTAAGGAGGGTATTATTTCACATGATGAAGTACTTGTTTTGGCAAACTATATGTTTGGACATTACCCAATATTATGCAATATTTTAAAAGATAAGTTCAAATTTATTTTTATTGATGAGTATCAGGACACCAGTCCAGTAGTTGTTGAGATATTTTTAGTTCATCTAAAGCAAAGCGCAAAAAAGAATATTATTGGCTTCTTTGGGGATGCCATGCAGTCAATATATGAAGATGGAATTGGCGATTTGGAACAATACATAACTTCAAACGATGTGGTGGAAGTCCTTAAAAGCCAAAATCGAAGAAACCCTCAATTAGTTATTGACTTGGCAAATAAATTAAGAACTGACCGTCTACAACAAGAACCCTCTGCTGATGAGAAAGCGCCAAATATGTTTAATGGTGTGGTTAAACAAGGGAATATCAAATTTCTGTATTCATTCGGGGGAAACTTGGATGCGATAAAAAACACTACATATTTTTCAGGATGGGATTTTGATAATGCTAAACAAACAAAAGAACTTAATCTTACGCATAATCTTATTGCACCAAAAGCTGGATTTACGGAACTGATGGAGATATATGATAAAGATCCGATAATAAAGCTAAAAAACGATATTCTTGCTAAAAAAAAAGAAAATGGGTTGGATTTTGATGAAGACGCAACTTTTGATGATGTTGTAACTCAAATTCAATTAACTAAAGGTAGAGGTAAAGATAAAAGATTAAGAAAAGAACTTCTACTTGAAGACCCTCAAACAAAACCTCTTTATGAGATGTTAGGAAGTTTCCCATTTTCTGTCGTTGGAAAGATTTATCTTAACAAAGACAGCTTGATAGACGACAAAAAGCAGGATGAAGATGATGAGAATAAGAAAGGGTCTAAAAGGGATAAACTGATTAAGCATCTATTTAAAATACAGACCAATATACATTTATACAAAGAAAAGCATTATAACGAGTTTTTGAGAAATACAGAGTATAAAGTTAATTGCATTGCAGATAAACAGAATCTTAAAACTATAATCGCTGAGATTAGCGAAATGTCTGAATATACAATTGAGAATGTCATAGATGTTGCTGACGAAAAAGGGATTTGCAGAAAAGATGATTCTTTTAATCAATTCGTTGGAGATAATCACTATTTATATAGTAGAGTGAAAACTATCAAATTTCAGGAGTTCCAAAACTTATACTACTACTTAGAAGGCTTTACTCCATTTTCGACTCAACATAAAACTAAAGGGACTGAATTTGATAATGTTTTAGTCGTTTTAGATAATGGAAAATGGAATGATTATAATTTTGAGTATCTTTTTACAAATAGAATAGATAAGCAAAGCGTTTTGACAAGAACACAAAAGATATTTTATGTGTGTTGTACTCGTGCTAAAGAAAATATGATAGTATATTTTGATTCTCCAAGCGATGCCGTGATTACTCAAGCTAAAAGTTGGTTTGGAGAAGATAATGTTCGTAATGTTAGCAGTTAAGACGTTTAACGCCTTCCAAAGACATCTGCTTCCACCTTCCTAAAGACAAGGTGGAAGTTTTTTTTTATTCCATACCTTTGATTTGATAATCAATATTTGTTCATTTAAAAATCAAAAGTTATGGATGTAAATTCAAACAACCGGTCAGGTTCAGACGAACAGATGATGGACATTCTTCTTGTCTTTGACAAGGAGAAGAAAACAATTAATGCCGTAAAGGGTATTGATGAAAACGGAGAACTGCAAACCGTTCCGCCAAAGCAGAAACATAACAATGATTTCCTGAAAGTAGATAAACAGGGCAACGCACTTGAAAATTTCTTGAAGAACTTTTTCAACCAGCTAAAAAACCCGACCCGTTTCAGTTTCTTCAAAGTAGCACCTGAAGACACTGAACGTACAGTCAAAATCATTCAGGAAAATATCAAGAACCCGACACCTGCTGCGGATGAAATGCTTGATAAAATCCGTATCGAGCCTAAAGACCTGAAGGCAGAAAGTCCGAAAGAATCCACAGCACAGGAACAGAAACCCGATACGAATAAGTATTTCATCGACCTTAATAAAATCGACTGGGATTCCTTGAAAAATCTGGGTATCACCAAAGAACAGCTTGAGAAGTCAAAAGCTTTAGAGCCTATGCTGAGGGGATACAAGTCTCCATCGACCTTTCCTATTGAAGCCAATTTCGGGACAATGGTAATGAAAATGGATGCCCGCCTTTCGTTCCGTCCGGATAGGGAAGGAAATGTAGTGCTGGCAATTCATGGTATCCGCAAGCAACCGAAACTTGATCGCCCTTTCTTCGGACACCAGTTCACCGATGAAGACAAAAAATCTCTCCAGGAAACTGGGAATATGAGTAGGGTTGTCGATATAAAGAATTATCGTACAGGCGAACTTATACCTTCTTTTATCAGTATCGACAAGCAAACGAACGAACTGGTATCTATGAAAGCTTCGTCCCTGAAACTCCCTGATGAAATAAAAGGCGTTAAGTTGGATGAAAAACAGAAAGTTGTCCTGATGGAAGGCAAAGCCGTATGGTTGGATAATATGGTTTCTGCGAAGAATAAGCCTTTCTCTGCTTTTGTTCAAGTCAATGCCGAGAAATGCAGCCTTGAGTTTATCTTTCCCAAAGAAGCCCAAAATCAGGTACAGCAGCGAGGAGAACAGCAAAAGAACAAGCAAGAGATACGCATTCCCATGACCCTTGCAGGAGTGGATTTATCCGAAAAACAGCAGACTGATTTGCGAGATGATAAAACCATCTATGTAAAAGGCCTAAAAGACAAAAAAGGTCAGGAATATAGTGCCTATGTTAAGGTGAACCATGAAAAAGGGAAGCTAGATTTCTACAAATATAATCCTGATAAAGCAAAGGAGAAAGCCAAAGAAATAGCCCCAACCAACGAACACAAAACACAGGTAGCAGTCAATTCCGAAGGCAAAACTAATGAAGCAACCAAGAAAGTGAACGAGCCCTTGAAAAAAGGACAGACTCAGCTTACCGAAAACCAGGTAGGGAAACAGGAAAAGAAAGATATCAAAGAAAACGGGCAGTCTGGAACTCCAAAGAAATCAAGGGGGAGTAAGATGTAATAATCTTGAAACTCCGTATGTTTACCACAGAAATTCCATAATGAATAGATTTTATGTTACCTATAATTGAAACTTTTTTGTGACTAGCACCCGGTGGGGACACTGGGCGCTTTTTCAGAATTTCTTTATCTCTATATCAAATCTCTGCATTAATAAATTTACTTCATCTCTTTTGTCAGGAGAGTAATATAGATTAAATCCTTCATTATTGAAATCATCTGAATTAAACCAATCGACATATATATCTAACGATTTTTGATACACTCTACACATTGATGCTAATTGCATGTTATTGATGGAGATATTTGGAAATACATATATAGCAGCAATACTGTGAGGATGTTGTTTTATATATTGCATATCCTCTTTTTCTACATTAAGAATCATCAACTTATTAAAAGTTTTTGCATCTGGATATTTTTGTTTAACCATGTCCATTATCATCATGTCAAATTTGTCAGAAGGAAAAGAATCTTGAGGTATTCCATATAGTAAACGGTCAAACTCTTCTTTTGCTGTGTGAGATTTAGGAGTTTCTTTCATTTTGTATTCACCAGATAAACTACGCACATAAACTATGTCTGCATTAATATTTCTTCCATCTATATTATTTTTTGATATTCTAATAAATTTGATAATTCCCCATTCTTCTTGAGGTAGTGGTGTGATTACCCTTGTTGCTCTTGTCTCCATTTCATGTTCTGCAAATTAGTTATATTTTGATTTTGTAGAACAAACCCAATAAGTTTTATTTTTATTTATTGCAGTTGTTCTCGGATACAAAGATACTCTATTTTCAAGAATTACAGATATATAGGTGACAATCATTCCGTCTGTATATTATTCAAAATTTTTCCCTTATCAGCTGGTATACATCCGAAGCCTTATAATAACATCGTCCATCATCCAGCTTTATATAGGGCAGAATACCTTTTGCCCGGTAGCGTTGGAGTGTACGTAGACTGACTTTCAATAGAAACATTAAATCCTGATTATCTAATAGCTGTTCTCCATCCAAGCAATTGCGCTGGGTTGTGAGTCGCTCTATTTTTTTGTCCAACATATCGAATCTGTCTAGCATGCGTTCCATCCATGCTTCAAAATTTTCTCTATCTATATTCATGGTTACTGATTATATATGACCTTTGATAAAATAACTCTGGTTTGAAGGGTCTTTGATGATTATTTCTTTCTCCCGCATAAAACGTATATAGCTTTTTGCCGTGCGTTCCTTTACATCCATAATTTGTTGTATCTGTTCGCACAGGTCTATATAGGTTATATAGGTTTGCTGATCGAAAACCTCACGGGCTACGCTTACCAGTTCCTTTTCTTTCCGCTTCTCTTTTTCTTCGCGGGGCTTTTCGCCACGATATAGGTGCATTCCAGCTTCCTTGTCCCAAGAAAAGAGCATCAACGGAACATCTAACGGACTGCCTTCCCTTACTTTCAGGGCTTTGACTACTGAGATAGTGGCATCGCCATCCAGTTCGATGGAAAGGATAGCAGCTGCTTTGCGTTGGAGTTCAGACCCCAGGTGTCCACGAAGCTTTAATCCGTTCGGAACATAGTGAAGAACGCATATAATACAGGTTTGATAAATTCCGGCTAACCGATAAAGCTCATCCACTATGCGAAGGCTTTCCACTTCGTCATTGGCGGAATGCACCAAATCTGCAATGCCGTCAATGACTACCAGCCGGATACCGCCATATTGATAATGAAATTTATCCATGCTTTGAACGATAGCCTGTAGACGTTCTTTGCGGGACATTCCTGTTAAGCAGAAGGCTTTGAACTCATCCGGCTTTTCAGATCGTTTTGCCCGTTTTAGAAGATTAGAAACATTCTTGAATAGCTGTACTTCCGATTGTTCTGTGTCATATAGCAAAACGGCCTTATTTTGGGTGTTTGGATACACATTGATTCCTAACGTATCAACCTGACTATTTTCAGGTCGGATTGACCCCGCCACTAACGCTGCAACATAGTTGCTTTTCCCTGTTCCCTCACCACCCGTGATGCAAAGAATATTTCCTTGTGTTCCCAGTGGTACATCCCCAGCAGAAATAATTTCCTGAGCCTTTTCCGGAGGATTATTAAAATCTATCTCGCACGATTTCAACATGGTCATAGTATCGCTATATAGAGTATCTAATAAATCAAGAAATAGTTTAAGGAATGACTCTCTGATGTTTCCCAGCCTGAAATAATCGGATATATCTTTCTCTTCTTTCGTTCCTGGAAGTGGAAGTAAAAGTCGTTTTATTCCATGTCCCGATAATTGCTTTTCATGTTTTGCAGAACTTTCCAAACCTGTTTTATCCATATCATAAAGCAAGACGATGTGCTTGAAACGAAACGTTAGCTTGTGTATAATTTCAGTAGGAACGCTTACAGTTTCGCTATTGAAGCATATTGCATGGAAACTATGTGATGCAAGAGAAAGCACATCTTTTTCACCGCCTGTGATAAAGACCGTATCTCCTTTGGCGGGTAATTGTTCCAATCCAAAACAATATTTTTCACCAATATCACCGCCATATAGGAAGCGCATTTTTGAGAATGGCCGATATAATTTGATATAACGTTTGCTTTTGTATCCGAAGATGGGTTCTAAAGCTGATGAAACGATTGAGTAAGATTTTCCTTCGTTGTTTTCACTTTTAAACTCCTTGATGGAACAAACTTTATATGCTTTCAGCATTTCAGTAGTTATACCGTATTGTTGCCAATACTCCAATTCATTTCGGGTAAATTTCTGTTCCATAAAACTGTATGGCTTGGATTTATTTTCAGGTATAGCTGAAATGGGTGGCTCTGGAATGTACGGTACAGATCTTTCAACATTTTCCAGTAATCCTAACGACAAGTCTTGGTTTATCATTTTTAATATTTCCACAAAATCGCTGGCATTATTACAGTTCAATCCCTTCAGTTTACTTACAAAGTAGAAACAATCCCCACTATATTCGTCATTGCCGAAATCTTTCAGTTTGTAAGTGCTTGCTTTTCTGTCAAAATAGATATTACAAGAAGCCTTCTTGTCTTCGTATAATGGATTGAAGAAATTCCGACCTACACGCCATTGGCAAGGGATGTAATGTCTAAATACATTCAGTCCATTACTTGTCTTTTCTAAGATTTCTTCTTTCCTTAACATATAATTTATGGTTCGTTACTAAGTCGTTTAGACATTCGGTATTACTCCTAATCAGTCGCTCTTCCAACATTCGTTTTATTTCTCCGATTTTGTAGAAATATCTCCCCCGGATATTGGAATAGGCAATTATTCCAGCTACCCGAAGTCTTTGCAATGTCTTGTCACTGATTTTTAAGAATGTGCAGACTTCGTAACTATCTACCCAAATTTCATCTTCATTGATACTTTCCGCTTCCTGTTTATTGAAGATATAATCCGCAATAGTATTAATCTTTGCTTCAAGTTCCTTAAAAGCTTTTGATTCTATCATTATCACATCCATAATGTATAGTTTATTGATTTTCTGCAAAGATCGGAAGGATTATATTTGCGATTTCACAAGTTTACATAACTTGGGTGCAAATTTTTCATTAAAAACACATTAACCCACTTAATAATAGTCAAATAAAGAATGAAAAAACAATTCTATCAACTATTATTGATACTATGTCTTATGGGTAAATGACCGGAATCCTTTATAAAAAGCAAAAGTCCCAAGTTGGGTAAACTAGGGACTTTTTGGTATTAGATAAGTTTTAAAATGATTATCTTTTTACTTTGTAGTGGCTTTGTGTTACTCCATTCTTATATTTATGATAAATGGATACTTCCCATTGAAATTCCTTAGTAATCTTTGAAAATAATGGTATACCATTACCTAAGATAATCGGGATAGTTGTGATTATCATTTCGTCAATCAACTCATAATTTAATAGCATAGAGGCGATTTCACCACCACCGACCAACCAAATGTCTTGTCCGTTTTCATTACGTATTTGGGTAATTGTTTCAACAATATCATGGGTGATAAACTGAATATTTTTTTCTTCAGCTAAAGAATGATGAGTGATGACATAGGTATTCTTAGCCTGATATGGCCAAACTACATCCATACTTAAGATATCACGATAAGTCCGTCCACCCATAATAACAATATCTATGGATTCAAATAAGGTTTGGTAACCGTAATCTGTTTTTTCAGGATTGGGGAATCCTGTTAGCCAATCTAAATCGCCGTCACTTCGGGCAATGTATCCATCAATGGAAGTTGCTATATATAACTTGATTTTTCTCATGTTTATCCAATGTTTCTGCAGTATACAAAAAAAAGAAGCGTGGAACTCACACTGTTCCGACGTAGAGGTACTGGTATACCCAAAGAAGAAAACAGGCAAGCCCACGCCATACTTTCGTATAGCATGAACATTGCGCATCTGTCTCTCTTCTTTTTGAAAATTACCAGTTTTCTACATCGAGACGTTCAGCGAACGTTATGTTATATATTTATGAAGTATCTAATATACTCCTTAAAATCTTTATTTTACGCATGCAAATATAATACATAAAATTGATTTATTTACTGTCAGCTTCATCCATTCTCTTGTTCAGAGTCTTAATCAGTCGGTTTAGAAATTCTGTCCTGTTAGTTTTTCGACTTCTGATTTCTAAGTATATATGATAAATATCATTTAAATCGACATTGAATATTCTGCCAAAAATAGTTGCCAAAGCTTTTATTTCGATGTTTCCGGAATTAATGCTCTTTTCTTCATAAATGCCGTATATGATTTCAGTGAGAGCCGTTTTTTATCCGTCCATTGGGCAGAAGGAATTTCAATATCTGTTGAAAAGTCATTCTCTTCCTGATATTTCAATTTGGATAATTGATAATTTAAGTGCGCAGCTAACATATCATTTGCCAGCAATCTCGCTACTTTGAAATCGAAATGTGTGGAAAATCTTGGATCTCGCTCAAAATAAAAACTCTCAAGATTTAATTCCATATCTTTCCTTCCTCTTACAAAATAATATTCGTCAAAATTTGCTTTACCGGAACGGTAATATTGTATAAATTCTGTATTTCTGTTATAAAACAGATTGATTCGTTCATGTTCTCTCTCTAAATATACCCGGATTGTTTTGTAATTTGAGATGGGACGGTTTAACTCCAACTGATATATTTTGCGAAAAAAAATCAACTTACTAAACAATTGAGGTTTTATTTCTTTAAAGAACATTATTTCATCGTGTTTCGATGGGAATGTAAAACTTGATACGATATTCTTAAGGTCAATAAAGCCGTTTTCCAATAACAATATAGTAGGAGGGACATCCCTTATAATATCAGACATTTCTAACTCTTTTTCTCGAACAATAGAAGTTAGTTCTTCTGAAATCTGGTATATCTTATTCATCATGATTATATTCGAATTTTATCTGTGATCCAAATACATAGCCAAATACTTGCCTGTTAAAGATACTTTGTCTGCAATAATCTTTTGTGGAATCCCTTCGAATATTATATTTCCACCATCTTTTCCAGCACCTGGCCCCATATCTATTATCCAATCGGCTTGACTAATAACATCCATATTGTGTTCAATAATAATAACCGTATTTTTATTATTAACAAACTTGTTGAATAGCTTTATAAGTTTAGATATGTCTGAGCCATGAAGCCCTGTGGTAGGTTCATCAAAGACATATACATTTCCTTTATTACTCAGTTCTGTTGCCAGTTTAAGGCGTTGGCGTTCGCCACCTGAAAATGTATTCAATGATTGTCCCAATGTCAAATAATCCAAACCTACTTCGCAAAGTCGATTGAGTGGTCCAGTTATTTCATGTTCATTGAAAAATGTATTCGCCTCGCTAATCGTCATTGTCATTATGTCTGTGATACTTTTACCATATAACCGATATTTCAAGACTTCCGGTTTAAAACCACTTCCGTTGCAATGCTCGCAACGTACTTCCACTGCATCTAAAAAGGCGAGATCAGTTGATATTGTACCCAATCCTTTACATTCGGGACAAGCGCCATCTGAATTATTACTAAACAATGATTGTTTGACGCCGTTTTGTTTTGCAAATAATCCCCGTATTAGATCCAATATCCCTGTATATGTTGCAATATTAGACCTTTTGCTGCCTCGCAAAGCACTTTGATCTATTACAACTATATCTTTATACTGATTGATTAACGACTTTACAATTGAGCTTTTTCCAGAACCGGCTACGCCTGTAATCACTGTCAGTACTTCTTTGGGAATCTGAACTGATATACCTTTCAGATTGTGAAGTGTGCTATTTTGTATGAAAAGATAGTCTGATGATTTTCTGTAGTTGCTTTTAAGCAAATTATTGCAATTAAGATAAATACCAGTTGGCGTGTCTGCTTTTTTCAAGCCGTCAAGGTTACCTTCATAAACGATATTGCCACCTTTTTTACCAGAACCAATTCCCATATCGACGATATGGTCAGCTATAGCTATTACATCGGGATCATGTTCTATGATCAATACGGTATTACCTTTATCCTTCAATTCGATTAATAATTTATTTAATCGTTGTACATCATTTGGATGTAACCCAATACTTGGTTCATCGAAAATGTATGTAAGGTCGGTCAGACTGCTACCCAAATGCCGGACAAGTTTTATTCGTTGTGATTCTCCGCCAGACAATGAAGATGTTTCCCTGCCTAAAGTCAAATATCCCAACCCAATGGACAATAAGTTTTCAAGATTTTTAATGATTGAATCCAATAATGGAGTGATAGAGTCGTCTTCTAAGGTTCTAATGAATTCCAGTAAATCGTCAATTTGCATATTGCAACAGTCGGCAATACTCCTTCCTTCAATCTTGCAGCCTAATACCTTGTTATTCACACGAGCTCCATTGCATTCAGGGCAGATGCCTTGTTTTACGACTTCCTTATATCTTGATGCACTTTTTCCTGTAACTTCCTTTGATTCTTTCTTGAAAAAACTGCGTTCAAAACGTGGTAAAATCCCTTCATATGTTCCTGTTTTAGGAAATCTCGGGTCAGGATTAGCTAACCTCAAATCGTTTGCATAAACAAGATTATACCACTCATTCTCCGTATAATCCTTTATCTTCTTATTATTGTCAAACAGTCCTGAATAGACATACCGAGTCCAACGCCATCCGCCGACTTCAAACGTAGGGAATTTTATCGCACCTTCATTTAATGAACGCTCTTTATCTATCAATTCATTTAAATCAACAATACTTGTTTTGCCAAGTCCTTCGCAGCAAGAACACATTCCTTGGGGATTGTTGAACGAAAAAACAGAGGAATGACCAATAAAAGGTTTTCCAATTCTGGAAAAGAGCAACCTTAAAAGAGAATAAATATCCGTTATAGTACCTACTGTTGAACGAGCGCTTCCTTCTATTCTTTTTTGGTTCACGATAATTGCAACTGCTAAGTTCTGCAAGCTGTCCACATCCGGTTTGCCATATTGTTGCAATCGATGACGAATAAAACTATCATAAGTCTCATTCAAAAGCCTTTGTGATTCAGCTGCTATTGTATCAAATACTAATGAAGTCTTACCAGAACCCGATACTCCAGTAAATACCGTTATCTTCTTTTTGGGTATTTTGACTGAGATGTTTTTTAAATTATTCTCTCTTGCTCCTTTAACTATAATATCATTTTTGCTCATATTTAAAAATATTTTTTGCAAAAATAGAATATGCTAATTACTTGAGCAATAAGCGATAAATCTTTCACCCGGTGATAAATTTAGCCCTATTTGATTAATAAATGACTATCTTTGCAGACGAATAAACAAAAGATGGATATATGTATGTTAAGAAAAACCCAATGGACTATTCCGATTGTTCAGTGAGGATTGCAATTGATATTTTATCGACAAGCTGGAATGCATGGCTAATATCTGAAATTGACAAAGGGGTTATAAGACCTTGTGATTTACATCGGAGTATAAGTGTCGCACCAAAACGTGTATTGACAAAACAATTGGGCGAATTGGAAAAAATGGGTATCCTACAAAAGAAGGTTTATCCTGTGTTGCCATTAAAAGTGGAATACTCACTGACAGAATCTGGTAAAGAACTGATTCCAATCATTGATAATTTATGGCAGTGGGGAGATAAGTACAAAGCTGACTTTTTAAAGAGGACAGAGATTGATAAATAGTTTTAGTGCAAGGTGCAAGCATATCTATATATAGATACTTGCACCTTGCACTAAGTCAAAACATTATGGGATAGATGTTTTGCCAATTCAGAAAAAGCTTGTATCTTTGAACCCAAGATATATGCAGAAAAGCATAGGTCAAAGGTGGACAAATAGGACTCTGAAACTTGTGCCTAATTCGTTACCGACAATAAGTTTGGAAAATATAAAGTGTTGACTTAAAGTTATATGGATGGGAAGGTTCACCGATCGCTCTCTCCGCAAGGAAGGGGATTTTCTTAGAAAATTCCCTTCCTTTTTTTATATAATAAAGAATCTTTCCTCTTTACTCCCAATGTGGCGAGTAAATATTCCTAGCGCTAGAGAGATACAGATTTAATTCCACTTAAAGAGTTTCATACCTATAACGAAACAGATTAGTCCGAGAGCGGATAATATGCAAGTTGGATAAATAATTTCCAGCCATCCGGCTCCTTCATTAAAAATACTTCGAATTCCATCGGTCAGCGCTGTGAGCGGGAGCAACTTAATAGTGCCGATGCTCCATTCAGGAAAATTATGATAACTAAAGAAAATACCCGATAGTAACATCATGGGCATCTGTACGGCATTAATCCATCCGGTGCCGACTTCCGTTTTTGTAGTATGGGATGCAACCAAGATGGCAATTCCCGTGAAAGCAAGATTACCAGCCAGAAACAGAACAATCAATGCCCCTATATTTCCCTGGATATGAATGTCGAATATTAACCAGGCAAAAAACAATAAAATCAGAGACTCAATCACGTTCATGAGAATGCGGACAAACATCAATGCAAAGAGAAAGTAGGACTTTTTCATAGGAGTCGCAACCATTCGTCTTAATAATTTCTGCGACCTTCGCTCAATGATTGTATAGCTAATGCCCCACATGATAGAACTCATCAATCCGAAAGCAACCAGTCCCGGAATCAGGAAGTCAATATAGCGAACACCCATTAATGTCAATGGTTTTATATCCGTACTTTCTGTATTCATATTCGAAGCAGGCGATTTAATCAAAGCCGAAAGCTTCATATATGCCAATTGAGACTGAGAGTTGAGTGGGTCGAAATGATAAGTGGCTTTTCCCAATGAGTCCGTAACAATCACATCTGCCTCACCTCTCTTCAACGATATGATGGCTGAATTCCAGTCGCTTTTTGAAAATCGGAATACAACATTACCCAGTGTTTTATTACTTACTTTCCAACTTTGGATGCTTTCTCCTTTGCTCTCTGAATTTGTGCCAAAGATATTAAGAAGAGAATCTAACTCTGTTTGATTCTTCTCAACGCGAATAACATTAAATTTTGATTCTGGTTGCTGTGTAAAAGCCAGGCCTAATCCAATGGAAATAAGTACAGGAAAAATCATACCCCAAAAAAGGACTTCCGGTTCACGGATTGTCAGTAAGAATTGGGTTTTAAAGAGTTGATATAATTGATGGTTTTTAATTGATTTCATTATTAAAACAATTGAAAGTGTATAAATATATTATAGTTTGACGCTTCCATTTTCGCGGAGAGTTTTTCCTGTAAGATTGATGAATAATTCGTCAAGATTACGGGAATTCTCGTCTAGTAAATCTTCCAGTTTTCCTTCTTTTAAAATTTTCCCTTCATCAATAATGATGATCCGGTCACAAAGCGATTCCGCTTCTTCCATGTAATGTGTTGTCAGGATGAGAGTGGTTTCTCCTCTGTCTTTTAATTCTTTTAGAATATTCCAAAGGTCGAGTCGTGAGTGTGGATCAAGTCCGGTAGTAGGTTCATCCAGAAAAAGGATTTGCGGAGTATTTAATAATGCTACCCCCAAAGCAAGCCGTTGCCGTTGTCCTCCGGAGAGTGTTCCTACCATCGATTTTCGTTTACTCTCCATGCCGGTCAATCCGATAATTTCATTTGCTCGCTTTTTGTCGAGCCGGAAGAAACTGGCAAACAAGCATAAGGTCTCAAAGACAGTCAGCTTGTCGGAAAAGCGTGTTTCTTGCAATGATAGACCGATAATTGACCGAAGTTCTTTCTCATTCTTTTGCCAATTTTTACCCTGTAGCAGAATTTCTCCCGAATCCGGTTTTTTTAATCCTTCCATCATCTCAACCATTGTTGTCTTTCCGGCTCCGTTAGGGCCAAGTAAAGCCACAAATTCTCCGGGATGTATTGCAAAAGAAATACCTCTTACAGCATGTACATCCTTGAATGATTTATATACGTCTTTTATTTCTATCTGATACATAACACATCTATTTTCTATACCTATTTTATTATTGGGCGGTAAAAGTAACAACGAATTTTATTACTACAAAGTTCTGCTATTATTTAATTATCTGTTTATGAAATGTTGTGATAGGAATATTGATGATGAAAGCATCCGAAGAAAATTAGCAAAATATCTCTCTAATTAGTCCGTGCATAAGAATGTCGGCAATCTTATTGTAAAAATAGCACAGGATAGTGGTGAGAAAGCCGAAAAAGTATTAATTTGGCATTTTTGTTCCAATAAAAGGAAATTATGAATAAATCGGAACTTCTTCAAATACGTTTATATAATCAGTTGCTTGCCGGTTGCTCGTTGAAAGAACCACAACAAATTGTTTCGTGGATGGGAGCCATGCAATCCCAGTCGCTTGATTTAGCCAAATGGGCTATCGGAGTACGGATGGGAAGTAAAGCAGTGCGTGAAGTGGATGAAGCACTAAATACCGGAAAGATTATTCGTATCCATATCTTACGCCCAACCTGGCATTTTGTCTTGGCAGAGGATATTCATTGGATGTTCGATTTATCCAATCCACGGTTAAAACCTATTTACCGTTTGTATGCCCGAATACGTCAAGTGGATGAAAACTTAATCTACCGCACTATCCCCTTATTGGAAAAAATGCTTCAAGGCGGGAAACATCTAACCAAAAGTGAGATAAATGATGAATTATTGTCTCTAGACAAAGTGTTTGATATCAATGTTTTGAATCAAATAATTCATTATGCGGAAATGGAAGGTATCCTGGTTAACGGACAATTAAAGAGAAAAGATCAAACATTTACGTTACTCGAGGAATGGGTGCCTCGAAAACGAACATTACATAAAGAGGAAGCATTGGGACTTTTGGCGCGTAAGTTTTTCACCAGCCATGCTCCTGCAACATTGAGTGATTTTGTGTGGTGGTCGGGTTTGACAATAACCGAATGTAAGCAAGCCATTGGTCTGATAAAAAGTGAATTGATATGTGAAACAATGAACGGACGTGATTTCTGGCTGAAGAATGATCTTAATATTCCGCCTGTAAATGGGTGCTCTGCATTGTTATTACCTCCTTTCGATGAATTTGTGGTTAGTTACAAAGACCGTTCCGAGTTAATCGAAAAAGCTCATTATGGTAAGGTTATGACAACTAACGGGTTATTCTCACCTACTATTATGCTCGATGGAGAGATAGTCGGTTCATGGAAGAGAAAAACTGTTAAAGGTGCGACGAGAATAGAGCTCTCTTTTTTTGAAAAAGTACCAAAGAAAATCCAACAGTTTTATGAACCTCAAATAAAGCTGTTGGAAGGCTTTTATTCTTAGTATTTACTTTGAAGTCAGATCAAATGAAGATCACTTTATACTATCCCTTCTATTGCAAGAACTTTTATGTTTTTTATAATTGCTTCATAAGTTGTTATACAAAGCTTCCATTTTGTTTTTGAATAAGGATATCTCATATTTTTCAAGGAAACTCTTTCGTCCATTACAGCCTATTTCAGAAGCAAGTTTCTCATTTTCTACTAACAATTTTATATTAGTTGATAAAAGTTGAGGTGATATGGCTCTCTTACCTTTCAACTTTTGAATTTGAACTTTTAGTCCATTTATATTATTCTCAATAATTTCAGATAAACCTCCTGTATTTCCTGCAATAATAGGTATCTTGTGCATCATCATTTCTATGGCTACTAGTCCAAACTCTTCATGAATCGAAGGTATAACTCCAACGTCCGCTATCTGATATAGCTCTTTGATCGCTTTTTTACATAACTTACCGGTAAAAGTCACTTTTGTGCAGCATTCAGCAGCTTCAGCGAGCCATTCAGAGTAATTTCCATCACCGGCTAATATTAAGTGGATATTAGGATTTGTTTTAAGGAGTTTTTTGAATGCTTTGATTAAAGAGCCGATCCCTTTTACTTCATCTAATCGTCCGACAAATAAAATAATTTTGATATTATCGGGTACTTGCCATTTGGATCTTAGTGCTTGTTTCCGGCTTGGAGTAAGTTCTCTATATTCATCTTCCAATGCATTATTAATGATTTGGCATTTCGTATTGTCTATGTCACTGACTTTTAGGTATGTATCTAAAGAATGTTTGGCAACACATATAAATTTATCGCATTGTTTAATCATTTTTATGTCGTCTCTCAGCTCGTTATAGCATTGTCTTTCTGCTATATTTCTCTTTTTAGCTCCATTATTGACTATGGACAAAAGGTGTTTTTCATCTCCGAGTAATGAGAAACTCCAATTGGTGTAATGGCAAACCAAGACTATTTTGCATTTATATCTTTTTCTTAGGCAGGATATAAATTGAGGATTGGACATAAAATTAAGATGAAAGATACATTCTGTATCTTTATCTTGAACGATATATTCATCTAATAAGTATGTCGCATTTCTATAATAATATTCACTTTCTTTCTTGTTCTTGTAGTTGGCTATGGGAATCGTTATTTGGCGGTATCCCTTTTCCTCGGTAACCGTAACCTCTTTTCCTGTTCCATTCAGGTGTATGATCTCGAAACTTATAGTTGTCTTTTTTAGACATAAAGTCAGTTGATTGATATATGTACCAATTCCATAACTCGCAGCTCTACAGGTGCTATTGAATATATAAACTTTTATGTTTTTCATTTCTCTTTAAAAATTAGATTTAGCCCGATCCCTGCATATCCATTATTTCTAATTCCTAGTAAACGCTTATCGTTAAAGATATTGTTTATGTTGTATTTTACATTAAGGGCTATCTCTGTTAACAATGTGTCCTTTGCAATTGAAAATTCCCCGTTTAGAATCGTTTTTAACATGACAGATATTTCACTCTTTTCTGTGTTTTCCAATGCAGAGCTTAGTTCCGAGATGTATTCTTTAGGAATAATAATATCATTCATGGATTTTTCGGCACAGCGGGCTATTAGATAGTGGGCTATCCCTTCCAAGCCGCTATCCAGTGTGTAATCGCTTATTTTTCTTACATCCCATTCGAAAATCATTTTATCTATGTCACACAATATCTCATTGGAATCAGCTTCTACAAAATGATTTTGAATCAGATATTCTATCCCCCAGGCAACACCACAAAGTCCATCCTTGAAATTAGCCGGATAATGGTCATGAATTTCTGCATAAATTTCATCAATGAGTTCTCCGGCAAAATCATCATATATTTTTCTTCCTGTGTATCTGGATAAATGATAAAAGAATAGAGCCATTCCCATTTTTCCATTCAAGAGTCCTAGGTTTGTACTGTAACTGCCGTGAAGCATTAATAGTTTGGCGATACGGGATAAAATTTCATCTTGTTTCTTTTCCATTTTTATAAACTTTCTGTTATAACTTTTTTAAGTGGTAATAAGAACCGTTCCAATAATGATATATCTTCGGTTACAACGTCAGCTTGCCCTGTCATTTCCGGTAAAAACGGAAGTTTCTTATTGTAAGTGGTTTTTAGTCCGTTGGGCAGCTGAATGTCAACAGTGTAAGTTTTGATTTTATCTTCATTTGTAACGGGTATTAAAGAAATATTTTTTACAACCCCTCTTACTATCCCATATTCTTTGTCGGGATAATTACTAAATCGGACATTCACCTTTTGCCCCACTTTTACTTTTCCGGATCTTTCTACCGGCAATTGAGCCTTTCCGATAATTTCCCCTTGATTATCAGGTATTATGTTGAAAGTAATATTTCCTGTTGTTATATTTTGGTTTTTTGTCCAATATTGTGTGAATGTAATTTCACCATCTATCGGAGTAATCAACACATAATTCATTTCCCATGCATCAATTTCAGTTTTTAGTTGATTAATCAATGAGCGTAGTTGAGTTTCTAATGTGTTTTTTTTATCAATATATTGATATTCCGTATCATATAGAGATTCATGCATCTGCCCCAATTGAAGCTGTATATTTTCTAAAGATCGATTCATGTTTTCAGATGAAAGAGAAGACTGCAGATATTGGCTATAAGACTCTTCTGTCGTTTCTTTGGATATTACTCCTTTTACCCCCAATAGCGAATCTCTTGTATATTGCTGATGTGATATCCTTACTTGGATATTTGATAAGTGCTTTTGTCGTAGCATATTCCTGTAATAGACTTCATTTTTGCTAATGCGTTCTTTTACCAAGTCTATTTTTTTTGATTGATACGCCAATTCTTTGAACTGCCTATATTCTGATACTGCCAAGTAAAAGGAAGAGTATACCGTTTGCAGGTTACCTAATTGCAGCTGTTGAGATGGGATTAATGCTATGGTATCAAGATTATTGCTTATATTTCCTATGATATTTTTCAACTTTATAATATCGTCTGTTTTTGCGGGATTTTCTATTACAGCAAGATATTCACCCCTTTTCACTTTTTGATTGTTCTTTACATACAATTCCTGTAATTTGCCTGACGTTTTTGCTACTATTTCTGATACAGGGGTGGTTCCTGTTAAGGTTATTGTTGAACTGATCGTATCGGGATATTTAAATAAAGTGCTACCTATTAATAAGACAATGACAATGCACGCGATTATCGTTATCCCCCAACGAAGAATCCAGGAAGGAATTTCGCCTAACACTTCATTGAAATCTTCACTTCTAAGTTCTATTTCTTTTTTCTTGTCCGCCATAATTTATACTCCTAATTCCAACTGATTCTTTACTAATGTGTAATACGCCCCTTTTTTTTCCGTTAATTCTTTGTGAGTTCCCGATTCTACTATATTTCCCGCTTCCATAACGACGATATTATCTGCATTTTGAACGGTACTAAGTCGATGCGCCACTATTACCACGGTTCTGCCTTTATAAAACTGAGTTAGATTATCAAGTATGATTTTTTCGTTATTGGCGTCCAGTGCATTGGTCGCTTCATCAAAGAACAGATACATAGGACTTTTGTATATGGCGCGTGCAATCAATAAACGTTGCTTTTGTCCCTGACTGACGCCACTTCCTTCCATGCCTATTTTACTGTTATATTTAAGCGGTAATGATTCAATAAAATCTTTAATATTGGCGGATTCTACTGCATGCAATAATTTATTTTTGTCTACTGTCTCCTCGCTTATTGCAATATTGTTTGCGATAGAATCTGAGAAAAGAAATCCCTCTTGCATTACGGCTCCTGTACTTTGTCTCCATAAGTGAGGATTGATATCTTTGAGCGAGTATTTTCCTACTTTAATATCTCCTTTCACAGGGTTATAGAATCCTAATAAGAGTTTTATTACGGTCGTTTTGCCACTTCCGCTGGCGCCAACAATGGCTGTCACTTTGTTTTGTGGAATGGTGAGGCTCAAGTTCTCCAATACATAATCCCTTTCTGCGCCATCATAGCTGAAACAAACATTTTCCAGTTTTATTGTTTTATCTTCCGGTAGTGTGTTTATTTTTTCATCAACAGAGACGATTTCTTCTTCTTTATTGTTAATTTCATTTAATCGTTCCAAACTGATCTTGGCATCTTGAAGAGACTGACTAAAGCTGATAACCTGACCTATCGGACCGGATAACTGACCAATGATGTAGCTTATAGACATCATCATTCCCAATGTGATATCTCCATTAATAACTGCTTTAGCCGATAAAAACGAGATTACGAGTGATGTCGTTTGGCTGAAGAAGATGGAACCTACTTGCTGCACTTGCCCCAAAGCAGTTCCTTTGATGCTGATTTTAAATAATTTTACTTGGATAGATTCCCATTTCCAACGTTGTTGCTTCTCGCAATTATTTAATTTAATCTCCTGCATTCCGGTAATGAGTTGTACCATGTTACTCTGATTTGCCGAGGCTTGCGTGAAGCGGGCATTATCCAGTTTACGCCGATAACGCATGAAAGATAATATCCATAACACATACAACGTGTTTCCTACTAGAAATACTGTTAATATGGTCAGGTTGTAATAAGCCATTATAAAGGCAAAAATGAAGAAGTTGAAAAATGAAAAAACGGTTGACAATGTTGTACCTGTCATAAATGATTGGATTCGCCCATGATCGCCTATGCGCTGCATAATATCTCCGATGTTTTTCGCATCGAAAAAACGAATGGGTAGCCTCATCAATTTGGCCAAAAAATCAGAAATCAGCGTGATACTTATTCTTGTATTCATGTGTAGGGTGATCCAACTCTGAATAAAACCGACTCCCATTTGAGTGACTGATAATATAAGCTGTGCTATAAGTATCAACGTTATGAAATTGAGATTACTATTCCCAATACCTTGGTCAACTACGGCTTGTGTGAGAAAGGGAAGGATCAATGAGAAGACGCTTCCCAGTAACATGCCAACAATGAGTTGCAGCAATTGTGATTTGTAAGGGAATAGATAGCCTAAATAAAAAGAGAGATTTCTTTTTTGTTGTTCCTGATCGTCTATTTGCTCATAAAAATCTGGGGTTGGGCTTAATAATAGGGCAAAACCGGAATCTTTGCCTTCTTCTTTCGTGCTAATCCAGCATTTTTTAAATCCTCTTTCATCTATTTGATACTTTCCTTTAGCAGGATCGGATAAGTTGAATATGTATTCGTTATTTTTGCTTGAAAAAAAACTGCTTTTCTTTTTTATAGTATATAATACCACAAAATGATTTTGGTTCCAATGGAGGATACAGGGTAAGGGAACATCTTCAATAAGTTGTTCCATACTGATGCGCACTCCTTGTGTTCTGAAACGAATACTTTCTGCTGCGTCACTGATTCCTAACATGGAAACCCCTTGACGGGTAATGAAACTTCTTTCTCTTAAGTTCTGCAGAGAATAACTGCGGCCGTAGTATTTAGCGATTATGCGTAAACAACTGGGGCCGCAGTCCATAGAATCGAGTTGTTGATAATGAGGAAAAAATCTCATATTAAATATTCAAGTTGTATTTATCCCGCGCTATTTCACTTTCATAATACCGATACATGAAGTCATATATAACCAACTCATAAATACGATTCTTAGAACGAAATATCCTGTTTAACATCATATGTATGTAACTGCTTAATAGCGTATCTTTGTTTTCATTCCCATCCACTTTCATGATTTTATCTGCAACAATTTTCAGACGTTTAGAACGAGCATTCAATATCCGTTTATATGGTCTATAATAATTCTCCAAGCTAATGGCATTATAAATGTCTTTTGAATACTGTCTATATAATGTATTAAATTGCTTTGAGTTATTTTGATTAAAACCAAATTCTGCTTTAAATGAATGATTGAGAGAACTGAGTATTTTCCTTTTTTCGATAGTTTCATATTCAAAATCATCTAGTAATCTATCAACCATCACAATAGATATTAGCCAACGTACATTCACATCTACATCTTTCATTAACAGCTTTAATAATTTTAATGTAAAACAACTATCTATGCAAAATAATGATTCAGACAACTCCATTAAGTGTTCATGATATCTCTCTATCTCCCGATTGTAAGTATCAAACTGAATTTTCCATATCACTCTATCCCGCACAAGAGGAGATAGATATTTATTACATATTTCTATTACCTTTCCTAAACTTGAAGGAGTATTCAATAAAAAACGTACTCGTAAATGAAAGTCCGGATCTGAGTATCTGATAAAAAACCATTGGCTGATTAATTCATTTTTGTTCAAGGTCGTGATAATCTTCTCAATACGATATAATAAGATTTTATCTGCAATATTGCTACCTGTATATATCTTAAGATAGCCCCATTCACTACCCAAAATAAATTTTCTTTGTAATCTCATGTTTTTCGATTAAATAAAACGATACATTCATTTAAATACCCTTTTTCATTCTCTCCTTTTACGACTAAATCTTCATTAGAAAAAAGGAACTCAATGATTTCTATTCTTTTTTTATTCTTGACAGCAGAAAGAAAAGCACGAATGCTCCATTCAACATTAAAATCTACATATAATTCGTTGTCCCCCTCTGTAAGTAATGCAGCGCAAGGAATTTTTCGTTTCTCTCTCCACTCACTTACTTTTTGGCATAATTCCTCTTTTCCCAATTGGAAGAAGTCCGCCAGTTCTTCTTTCTCTATCTTCCACGCAGCCGGAGAAAGTATACAATTCTTATATCTAACTCTCGGTCGATAGTTTACCCAACGATCCATCATCTCCCAACTGAGACCAAAACCTGTTATCGTATTTTGATGCTGAAAGTCACATAAAAAACGATAAACAGGCAATGTGTCATTGTGATAATTATGTGCACTTGTTAAGCGTGGATAAACTTTCTTGTTTAGTCGTTTTGAAAAAAGTGACAGGGTTCCATTTCGGCATGATAACTCCAAATCTGAAATCATTATTTGATTTGATTGAGGCAACTCAGAACTAGTCAAATATACTAGCTCATAATCCCTTACATGAGTTCTTGTTATAATATTACCAACCCTAGAACTCGGCAAATGGATGATTTCAGCTATAATTCCATCGGATGTGAGTTCTTTCTCTTTTGATGAAATTGTATTAATAACATCTTGTATTTGTGGATCTATATGCGAGAAACGGGATAACAGATTAGCTGCCGAGGATCCAATACCTTTAATGTTTAACAACGTCTTACTACAAGAATCTTCAATAATTTGAAACACGGCATATATTGTATTCGGTAAATGCTTAACTTTGTCAATAGAAGCAGTAAAGTCCTTATCAGACAGTATAATCTCTTCAATCCAACCTTGTTCCCTATTCAAAAATTTATCAAGAAATATTGTTTGTATATCGTCTGAAAGAAGTTTTTTGTTTTGGGGTAAAAATACTTGATCGACCAATGGAGATATATCCGCTATTCCATTTCCTATCGGATACCCTATACCTATTTCGGAATCCAAAGCTAAAGATAAAGGAACACTTTCCGTTTCATATCGATCCCAAAAAGCTCGTTTAAAGTTTTCTAAAACCGCATTCTCCTGCTTAGGCATTGTCTTACAGAATAAATTGATTACTGAATGCAGTTCGTCCATAATATTTTTTCCTATACAGGCCACAGAACTATTTCTAAATGTATCTACTTGAAATAAATAGTTCTCCGATACGGGGACAGCATTTGTACCTGCTATTTCTATAACTCTCTTGTAAACATTAACAGGCTTTTCTATCGGCCCGTTATCAAGCTGTTTTAAGAGGGAATCTATTACGGATAAAGATTCAGCGAAATGTTGACTAGCTTTATCATTCAAATTGAAAAGTACATTAATAATTCTCTCCATATAAGGAGTTCCCGTAACAGTCACATTAAGTTCACTCACCAGTATCTGCCCCTCAATTAACGCATTAATATATGCTATGGCAGAGTCTTTGTCTATATCTTCTGATAATAAGTAAGCCAGTATTTCATCTATTAATATACCCGATTTGCTCTTAGATAAAATAACAGATAAATATCTATCGTATTTAACTGAAGAAAGTGTATGTTTCCTTTTAATACCTTCATATTTAAATTCTACATATCGTAGCGAACGACCAGCTCTATATAGCGTATTATTGGGAAAATATCGTAATTGTCTTTTAATATCCGGTTGTTTAGAAATGGTTTGGACTAATGAGCACAAATAATACATGTCGAGTTTCGTACTTCTTTGATATTGTTCATGCAATATAAAATCGCTTGCCGAGCCAATTTGTCCTATTGAACATGAGGCAAACAAACCAAAAGGAGTGCATCTCGTAGACATCCTACTTATATATTTAATAGCGGAAGTAATTATTCTATTCCTTTCTTTATTATCGATAAGATTCCCATTTAGCATTTTAATCAATTCATCATACAAAACAGGGGAAGCCAAATATATTCCTTCAGCCATTAAAGGAGTAATAACCGGAAACTCACCTTCAAATCCAATTATTCTATTCAGATCAGTAAATGGTAATATGGGAGTTCTGTAAATGAAGCGATCAAAAGATTGGTATAGCCTATTATTTTTCATACTTGTATACAACTTTACCCAATCGAGGAATAGAATGAAATGTCTTTTCCAGAAATGGCAATAAATCTGTTCCCGAATATACAGAATCAATCATAATGTTGAACAAACCATCCTGATAGTCCAGAATTGCCGCCTGCAAATCTTCACTTGTACCTAGACAGTTTCCAATAATTGATATATTCCGGATAATACAATGCGAAAGTGAATTTAAATTCAATGAAAAAGTGGCCTCACCCCTATAATATTTACTTTGATGATACATACCGCATGTGATATATTTTCCTCCAACTGTAATCATACCTAAAACTTTCTGCAGATAAATATCGAAAAAAGGGTCAACCACAGCATCAAAACCTACTAGGCCATTTTTTTTGAAGAATGCATCCATTTCTTCCTTCTTTTCTAAAGAAGACTTTAGAATGAATCCATTTACACCCAATTTTCTTATTTCTTTTTCATACCTATTAGTTAAAGAACAGGCATAGACATTAATATTTAGTTTCTTCAAAGCCATAATGACAGCCAAAGAAGTATTGGAGGAAGAGGCTGTAACTAAAACATTCTCTCCTGCCTCCAAATTAAGTTTTCGGACCATACTATATGCAGTCTGACTCGCAATAGTAAACGATGCTGCTACTTCATCAGGCATACATTCGGGAACCTTTATCAATGAGAGTTGATGATGTAATTGAACTCTTTGTGATGCACAATTGGTTGGTAATCCTCCCGATGAACCATTAGCCCAATAAGGATACGCCCCATTGGGAATAACCCTATCTCCAACACTCAATAATGCCACCTTATCTCCTATTTTTATGACCCTTCCAACGAATTCAGATCCAAAAGGCATATAGCAATAAGTATTATATACACTCTGATTCCTGCACTGTTCATTAAATTTAAACAGAAGAGCTTTGTCCCTATAATTACATGAAAACGCATTAATTTCTATTAACACACCGTCTTCCGGTAAACTATCAAAATTTTCCTCTACATCCAATAATACAATAGGAATCTCATTATCACATAATGAGAAATTAATAAAATGAACGCACTTATCACTTTCTTTCAAGCCATAATTACAAATAGCAACTGTTTTCATAATAATATTATTTATATTAACAAAATACTGTCCCAATTATCGGGACAATAACCATTAATTGTTAAATTAACTAAGAAATATCCAGAGAATCCATTAAATAAAGAAAAATCTGACCAATATTCCCTACGCATTATATCACTATGGTCAATCTGATATTGTCTATATAAAATATCCATTTGATGTTTCCAGTAATTATATGTTTTTTCATATTTTGTATCAATACTTTTTAGTTTATAGAAGAAATAGACAATTACAGGTAGACCATGGCATAGTGTCAAGTTATCCTTATGGTAATCTGTTCTAACAATTGTTTTCTTGTATAAATAATCCAATCCTTTTCTGTATTTCTCATAAGAATCTTCCCGGGTGATAATCTCGAAAAGGTACAAAATAGGAAGATCGCCATAGCACCAGGCAAGATGACTACCACGTTCAATATCTCCCATAAAGCTAGAAAATTGATATGGTTTGGAATCTATATTCTGAAAACTCCAGAGTTTTTCCAGCAGAGGATGAAGAATATAATCCACATCTCTACCTGTTTTTTTCAATTTCAAAAGGAATAGAATAATTCCTGTTACTCCGTGAGGCACACCCAAGTTTAGTAATTGCACTGTTGTACCGCCCGGAGTTAGTGTCTCTTTATATGAGAAGAGGCCCTCTTCAGAGATTTCTTTGATTTCATTAAGAAATGAATTGACCAATCTATTTACCTTTTCCAATAAGCTGTTCTGCTGTCTACACAAAAAATAATTCAAAAGGCCAAGCGAACCGGAAAAATAATCGAAATTCCTTTTCTGAATCAAATGCAAACATTTCTCTTCCAACAAACAATCTACATTCTTAAGCCAAGTTTCAGCATCCGCCTCTAAAAGTCCATTCACATTGAATAGATTAACTGTCCAAGCCAAACCTGTCAGCCCATATCCTAACGAGTAATCTACTTTATGCTTTGCCAATAGATTCTCTATTAAACTGTAACAAGAATCCATAAATTTCTCATCCTTATATGCAAGATAGAAATAAGCATTGCAAAGCATTAATCCCACATCACCTTCGACGACACCATAATGGACATTTGTTTTGGAACTATAATCCAAACTATTACAATGTGAACTAAACGCTTGTTTCACTTTATTCTTCATTGTCATGATTAAAGTTCATCTCGAGTAAAAGCAGGAGTTCGTTTCTTAAAAACACGATATGTCGCATAGACAAAACCAATAGCAATAATTATATATATCACATAGAATAAACTTGATCCTATTATTGCCTCTAGCTTGCTAATATTTGTAGCATCATTGCTTAAATATAGTTTTAATAACTGACTAATCAGGTTAGCAAAACTATGTAATAGTATGCTATAAGTCAAATTACTAGTATAATAATAAATTAACCCGGATAATATTCCAAACAAGAAAGTGGGAATTGGACTCCATGCATGCATTATTCCAAATATTAAGGCCGATAACAAGATAGCAATAACCGGTGAATAGCGCCTAAGAAGATGAGCTAAAATAAGCCCTTTGAATACGAGTTCTTCGAGAAATGGTATAAGGAAACAATAACTGATAATATCCAAGCAATAATCTTTTTTTGTTTGATGCATCAAAATCTTTCCAAAATGGATATCTAAAAGAGGAATATGTACAGGTACAAATTTGCAAAGAATAGTACCTATACATAAAAAAAGAAAAATACCCCAACGAATTTTCCCTAATTGAATCTGCTTTTTATCTATATCCTTATTCTTAATTTTCTTCTTAACAAGCCATGAGAAGAAAGAAAGCATACATGCATAAACAAGAAGAGTCCTAAGAGCATCGTTCGTCATAAAAAATAAAAACTTATCTATTGCGATGTAAATACCTGATAATAAAATGATTAATAAGACAGCTTCTTTCACTTTAGAATATAGTATAAATTAACAATGGAACTTATTCGATATTTTCACAAAACTATTAGCCAACACAGCCAGGTGCCCCACCATACATTTTAGAACGTTCAGGATCAGTAGTACAACCTATCCACACAGTATTATCCTTCAATATAGACTCTGTTAGCTCTATTGTATAGTCTAAAGAATGTCCAAGACTCCATGTGGTAATAGCCTCTGATACTTTGCTCCAAGTTCCTCCTTGCAACTGATTCATTTCATACTGATTGAGATTAACAATCTGTTCTTTCTTTAGTGAGATTTTCTTTAACTTTTTCATTTCTTTGAAATTTTGAATTAATAAAATAGGTAATTATCACTGAGCATATCTCCATAATAATATGTCATCACATATTACAGAAGTCCAACAACGAGAACAAACATTCAATTAAAAAGAAGATTATTGCCTTCATATATAAAACGTATTTAGAACCAAGCATCAGCGAATATAAAGGTTTAAGTTCCGAGTTGATCTATCTTCATTGTTTATTTTATATAGACAATGCCTGTCTATATATAGACACCGCTTCATTTATTGAAAAGCTGTGTCAGCTTCCCTGCATTATCCGCGTAGCATCCAATGGAAGATGCTATAAATAGTAGCATAATAAATAATTGTTTCATATTTGATATATAATTATATTCTTATTTTTTTATAACTCAAGAAATCACTTAATAATATATTTTCAAATATATGCCTTTTAATTAAATGTACACTATGTGGATATTATCAATGTGCAATTCGGTATATTATTATGTACAATTTGGTCATTTTGTGCCTATAAATAAGTTACAATGTTTTTTTATCTTACAATAAATTCATGTTGTCGGTAATTTTTAATAAGCTTTTGTGTCTTCTTGATACTTTAAATTCATCGCCAATAGCCAATTGTATTCTAAATTATTGCTGTCCGATAAAATATTTCTGAGATAATAAAATTAGGGCTGTCTCAATATTGCTTCCTCTAAACTTTCTGCACTAATAATTTTAGCTGCTACAATAATACCTTTCGAATCTATTAGTATACCATAAGGTATTCCTGATATTTGATATGCTTTGGTTAAAGCTGAATCCGTCCCTTTAATTTCTATAAGCTGTTCCCAAGGCATATCCAGTTTCTTCAATGTGTTTTTCCAAAATACTTGATTCCTATCTAATGAGATAGTCAGAACATTTAATCCTTTATCTTTATATTTCTGGTAAATATCTTTAATATGAGGAATTTCGGCTCTACATGGACTACACCAAGACGCCCAAAAATCAATGAAAAGCAGACGTGATTTCCCTACGTATTCAGCAATATGTTTTTTCATTCCAAGTGTATCTTGCAGCTCAAAATCCACATATTGAGTATTGTTCATTTTCGTTTGTCTCTCTGCATAATCTTTATCTCTTATTATGGAATTAGATAAATCATCTATATCTCTTTGTGTCACCAAAGAATTATTCTTTTCTAAAGCTTCTAATTGATCGTGGAGCTTAACAAGGTTTTCAATTGGGCGAATTTCTGATTTATAATCTCTAATAAATCTTCTTCCCACTGCATTCAATCTATTCTCTATGGTTGCATTATATATAAATTTTTGAAATTCATTATGCGCTTCGTCTCTTTCAACATTCACAGCAGCACCATTTACTGCTAAGTTAAACCATTTGTTATACAATTGTTTGAATTTGGCATCTAAGGTGTTGTGTAAATCATTAAGATATGTCCCGGATGCAACAAAAGCAGTATCCATGTATGCTTTTATGTGACCTTCCTCCAGAATAACTTCAAGCGATTTTATATAAGGGTAATTTCCGATAGTAACAATGGCAAAATCATTAATACGGGGAGCTCCCTCAAAATGGAATTTACCATTTTCCACCTTTGCGGAATCAATGGATGTGATCAAGGTATCCCCCTGAAACTGGAATAGCTTTACATATTTTCCATTGTAGTCATTATTCAGTATTCCATCAATGTGATACTTTCCTTGTGCGTATGCTATGACAGATGGAAACAGTAGTGCTAATAAAATAATTTTTAGTTTCATTTTCTGACCTCCTCTTTTTTTCTGGTGCGAAACATATAAAATGGTTTCCTATATTCTCCTGCTGTTATAAAAACGGCGTCACGGACAGACTGGGCAGTAGTAACCCATTCTATTGCATCTTGATGTTCACCTATATATTCTATCGATACAATTTTTCCGTCTAAAATGAATACATATTTCGTTGTATCAATAGCTTGCCCTGTATTATCCGCATAGCATCCAATGGAAGATGCTATAAATAGTAGTATAATTAGTAATTGTTTCATGTTTGATATAGATTTACAAGGCAATATTTCTCTCTAAATAAAAGAAAAATATTGCCCCTTTAATGATAATAGTTATAGTTGAGTATTATAATGGCAAACAAGTACAGACTATTTCGTGTGTTATCATAGCGTAATTCTTTGTACAAGTTTTTTGAATTGTCTTCCATTTATCATATACATATACGAAGTCAGGTGCACACACGCCACCACAAGTTGGGGAAGTTTCTATACATGCTTTTTGCCCGGGCATATACTGTTACAGATTTCATTTCTTGGTCACTCATTTCTTTGAAATTGTTCAGTTTTAATTTTCCTAATTTCTTCATGTCTATAAATTTTTGTTAATAATATATTTTCAAATATATGACTTTTAATTAAATGGATAATAAGTGTGTATTATCAATGTGCAATTCGGTATATTATTGTGTACAATTCGGTCATCTTGTATTTATAAATAAGTTATGATATTTTCTTGTTTTGCAATAAATTCATGTTACCGGTATTTTAATGAGCTTTTATATCTCCTTGACACTCTGAATTCACCACTAATAATCAATTGTATTCTGAATTCATTTTCTTTCCTTTGAGAACCAATAAAATAGGTGGATTCCATATAATTCAAACCAATCATTTAATGGCTTTAAATATAATTTTTGATTTCTAAAATCAAATATCACTGAAAATTTTTCAAAGAATGTATTTCCCAGAATATTAGTAAAAGTCCAGTTCCCAAATTTTAATGCTCCCATTTCTGTTACACATATCATTATGCTATCTACATGTATATTCCCTATGCTAATTCTATCTGCTAACAGAAAATTGCCATCAAAAGGATTTTTATTCGGTGAGGCTAAGCCTGGTACTTGACGGGATTTTTTCATATCTATACCCGATAGTTCTCTGCTATCTGAGATAAAAGATTCATTAAAACCGGTATCAATCAAAGCATCTTTGATGTGGAATGTTTTGCTTTGCATAGAAACATATATGTTAGTGAAGAGCTTATTATTTTTTATGCTAAATGGAATGCATTCGTAACCTTCCAAGTTATTACTGTTTTTTAAAATACGGATATATCTATTGGCATAAGAAACTTCTACAATTTTATCTTTAAACAAATTCCAACCTGTAAATAAAATGTTTTTCCTTCTCTTTCGCGCGATTATTCCCTGATTAAAAACATCCGAAAAATAAATCTCTTCTTTGTATATTAACTCATTAGATCCTATTTTCAGTTTTAAACGATCCTCTTCATTAAGACTGTTTATAAATAAATTAGGCATTGTTACTCGATTAGCTCCTGTGTCCCAAATGATAACCACATTATCTGTATCATTTAATATTGCATCGAAATAAATTAACTTTATACTATCTAAGTTGTAGTAAATAGGGATAGCTCCGTAAGGCAGAAAAGTAGAATTATATCTTTTTTTGATGCTAAGTTCATTTACTTCCTTCTTTTGCCCTATACAGGAGCTAATCGTAACGAATATCGTTAATAAATAGAAACCAATTATCTTATATCGCATTATTTTTGTTGTTCTATAATAAATTTATGTTATCGATGTTTTTTAATAAGCCTTTGTATCTCCTTGATACTCTGAATTCATCGCCAATAACCAATTGTATTCTGAATTCATTTTCTTTCTTTTGATAGCCAATCAAATAATTAGTGTTGATAATAGTCGATTGATTGCAGATACAAAAAAGTCAGGAAGCATGTTCATCACTTGTTTGATAGAAGATTGCAGCAAGTAATGTTTTTTTTATTTTTGATGACAATAATAATGTATGGTCTGTCTGTCATAATATAGACTATATCTTCATAATTTAGCATTCGCATGCAAGAGTGCCCTGTTATTATTATTCGATCAGGATTAAATTGTATATTTCTAAATGTTTCCATAAAGTTATCTTTATTTTTATATCAATACTCTTATACAGGAGTTACATATAGCGACTGTTCTCATATTAAAATAGTTCAACAATATCAACAACATAGCCGAGTTTTCTTAGCTTTGTGATTAGCCCTTGTTCGTCGATAAGGTGTGCTGCTCCGACTGCGATTAGCGAAGAATCTTTATTTATCATAGGGAGCAAATTCTTCATCCCAGATTCACTCATATTTCATGAAACTGTTTTAGTTTCAATTTACTCAATTTCTTCATATAATTAGAATTTAAATGATGCTGAAAATTTGATACACTTCATTTCCCTGCAACTTTATCTGTTTTTATAATAATTTGTTTGTAAAATAAGTTCTCCTGTCTTCTAAAATAGATCTTCAGTAAGTTTATTTCCTTTAAGAATCAGTGGAGAATTTTTAGATTGATGATTTCTTTTACATCCTCTAACTCCATTAATCTTCTATTATTTCCGTTTTGAATATATTGCGAAGCGATAATTTTGCTCTTAGCATCGAGAACTATAAAAGCCGGAACCACATTAGTGCCAAAGTCATCCATCACTTTCTTTTTATCTTTGGGTAGTCCCGATAAACTTAGCCATTCAACCGGATGTTGTCTCATCCTCTCTGTCCATTTTTTATAATCGGTATCTACACTTAAACTTACGAGGGATATTTGATCTTTATATTCTTTGTAAAATTCTTTAAGCCGGGGTATTTCTTCAATACAGGGAGCACACCAGCTCGCCCAAAAAACAACCACGCAAAGCTGCTTGCCATTCAGGCAATCGTTGAAATTGTACTGCTTACCATTTGTATCAAAATAAACGAATTTACGGGAGATGCCGTATTTATCATATTCTTCTCTTTCTTTAATGTAGTTTGCAAGTTCTTTGCCTTTAGACGACTGCTGTGCGTTTTCACTAAAGAGACTTAAGGATACCTTCAAATCATCTACAGAAGAATAACGACTTCTATCGTCAAATACCTCGTTAAGCAATACCTTACTGCTTGGATACTTTTGGATGAATGCTTTTGAAATATATCCCTGCTGGTCTTTCCAACCCAATTTATCATTCATTAACTGCATCTGCACATCGGTCTCCGGAGAGCCACTCACAATGCCTAAAATACCAGTACGAATATTTTTAGGAATAACGTTAGCTTTAATAAGAGTATTATTTTTTAATAAATAATTCCAAGCAGTAGGTGTTTTAATATTTTCCAGAACAATTGGAATCTGATCGTCTCCCGCAAAAAACAATAAACGTTCGTCAGAAATATCAGATGTGTTATAATGAAATGTGCACTTACCATCTACAATACGCGCAGAATCTTGTGTTACAAATTGGTAACCATACCACTTCTTGGAGTACACTAACCCATGTATAGAATCCGGAAAAGAAAATTCCAAACTTCCTTTTCCGGATCCTATCATATTCTCACAATTACAGATATAACGAGTTACCATCCATGGAGCAATGTATATAATGGTATGGCTGTTATCCAAAACGATATTACCGTAAGGCATATCATATGGATTTTTCATAAAGAGAGATTCAACTTTCTTTTCTTTGCCATTCTGAAATAAAGCCAAACCAATAATTATTGGCATTTCTAAATATTTGTATTTTAAGATACATTTCCCATTACTAATAGGTATAGAATCAAGATCTCTAGGTTGTGGATATGCTTCTCTAAATTTAATATACCCTTTGATTGAATCGGGTAGGTTAATTTCGACTATTCCTCCTTTCTTGCTTTGTGATTTAGCTGATTGGCCATAAACAATATTGCATAGAAAAATTGTGCTGATTATAATTATTCGATATATTTTCATGATTAATTTATTTATAAAGACCGTCATAACTATTCAATAATTATAACGGTCTGTTTTTTATTAAGCCCAACAATGACTCATTCCACTTTGATTGGTAAGTGGTGTGTCATAAGTTATTGCATTACAAAAGCATGTTACAGTATTTCCTGATGTTTGTTGTTGACATGTACCAGTCTCTGATCCTGTGGACTGGCCGTATTCACCAACAAATGTGACTGAACAAGCACTGCCTATGCTACATCTGGGTCCATAGGAGTCGGTGTGACCTCCGATAACATCTTTCATCTCAGATTCACTCATTTCATGAAACTGTTTTAGTTTCAATTTACTTAATTTCTTCATATAATTAGAATTTAAATAACGTTGCAGATTTATTACATTTTATTGCCCTGCAACTTTAGCAATTTTATTTAGGATCGATCTCTAAATCTGTAAAAAACACGAGCTTGTCTACTTGTTGAAAAAACATTTCAGGAAGCTCATAACCATTAAAAAGAACTGTTGGTGTCGCATTTAATTTTGTTTTATTTTTCCATTCCAAATGTTTCTGAAACTCTTCACTTATATTTTTATTCTCGATAAACGAGTATTTTTTAAAGAAATTTTCTCTATCGTATTTTCCTTTATCGAACCACTCATTGTAGACCCTGTTTCGTTCTATTTCTGGAAACACATTATTTACGTAAATAAGAAATTCACAACTGGAATTTACGGACTCATTAAAAGATGATAAGATATATTGAATGCAATATTGATTTTTAGTATCCTTCAATAATTGTTCCAGTTTTTTATGCATGTTTGCGCAAGGTTCGCAATGGGGATTTGAAAATACTGTTATAATGTTTTTTGCATTTGGATTACCAAACATTATAGTTGGAACGTTCTTGTCAACTTCATAAAAAGGTTGATCTCTGAGTAATCCTAAGAATATTTTATCATTTACTTGTAAACTATTGAATTGTTGAGTAATTTCTGCTAATTTTTTTTCTGTTATCTGATGGGGGAGTATTATATTAATTGTTAAAAAAGGTATTCCATAAATCAAAGCTATGGATAGACAATTCATAATTGTGAAATGTGGAATTTGGATAAATCCAAAAATGGAACTTGATATGAACAACAACCAAAATAGCAATTGTACTATGAGGCATAGCGGGCACCATGTTTTAGCTCTAAATTTTTGATACCATATACTCCAAAAGCTATAAGGTAAAGACAGAATATTAAAGAATACCAAAAAAGGTAAAAGTTTAGGTATAAAAAGAATAAGGAATGCATTGGATAAGAAATAGCTGAATCCTAATTCACTCCACCCTATTACTCCTAAAAATTTAGATGCAGGAGATTTCAATACATCATTACAGTCGCTGTGAGCAAATAATGAGCAAATTTTATTAGCAACATTACTATGAATATTAATTTGTTTTTGTATAAGAAGATATCCGATATATATTCCCACCAAGTTTAGAACAAACAAAAGAGTTAGTCCCCCACTTGAAAAAATAGCGTTTTGGTATATGCCTATTCCTCCTAGCACTATTCCGGCTAGCTGGAGTAGCTTTATTTGGAGTGAGGCGAGTTGCTCTTTTCTTTTATGCTGTTTATAGTCCGGTTCAATAGAATCATCATTGGATTCTGCTAAAAGCACAGTCCCTGACCACATCTCTAGAAAAATATTAATGGGAATAGTGAGCTGTCTCTTATACCAATAATAACTGATGTTTTCTTCAGATATATTGTCAACCGTGACAAAGTCATTTCCTATATGAGCTATAAATGGTGGTTCTAAAAAATGAATATCTTCTTTGCTAGCTATTTTTATCCCTTTGTTGTATACTCCATAGTTCGTGAGCATTTTGGATAACCCAAATAAACTATACTTATATGGATGTTCATTGAAGTATTTGTTTGTGTATTCTCTTGTATATTCTACATTCAGCAAAGAAAGGATAGAAGTTAGTGTATTTTCGTTTTTCTTGGCAATAATTTTCATCTTCTTTTGGTATGGTATTATAATATATGGTTTAGTATATAGTAAATCTTGACATACTAGTCACAAAGTGCATTCCCCTGAAATTTTAATAGCTCTACATATTTTCCATTGTAGTCATTATTCAATATTTCATTAAAATGATACTTGCCTTGTGAATATGCTATGATAGATGAAAATAGTAGTGTTAATAGAATTATTTTTAGTCTCATTTTCTAATCTCCTCTTTTTTTTCTGGTGCGAAACATATAAAATGTTTCCTCCTATATTCTCCTGTTGTTATAAACACGACGTCACGTACAGACTGGGCACTAGTAAGCCATTCTATTGCATCTAAATGCTCACCTATATATTTTACCGATACAATTTTTCCGTCTAAAATGAATACATATTTGGTTGTATCAACAGCCTGTCCTGCATTATCTGCATAGCATCCAATGGAAGATGCTATAAATAGTAGCATAATAAATAGTTGTTTCATCTTTTATACCAATTATATTTTTGTTTGATTAATGATTAAATATGCTCTGTTAGTCGCTTTAACTTGCTGAAAAATGGCATAGGTACGTTTACCTTTCGGAAAATCATTACTTTATTTATTGCTGTTTCAATATTGCTATCTCTAAAATTTTTGCACTTGTAATTCCAGTTGCTACAATAGTACCTTTTGCATCAATTAGTATACCATAAGGTATCCCTGAAAACTGATATGCTTTGGCTAAAGCCGAATCTGTTCCTTTTATTTCTATAAGCTGATCCCAGGGCATATCCAGTTTCTTCAATGCGCTTTTCCAGGAAGTTAGATTCGTATCTAATGAGATAGTCAGAATATTTAATCCTTTGTCTTTATATTTTTGATAAATATCTTTAATATGAGGAATTTCGGCTCTACATGGACTACACCAAGACGCCCAAAAATCAATAAAAAGCAGACGTGATTTCCCTACGTATTCAGCAATATGTTTTTTCATTCCAAGCGTATCTTGCAGTTCAAAATCCACATATTGAGTATTGTTCATTTTCGTTTGTCTTTCTGCATTATCTTTATCTCTTATTATGGAATTAGATAAATCATCTATATCTTTTTGTGTCACCAAAGAATTATTCTTTTCTAAAGCTTCTAATTGATCGTGGAGCTTAACCATGTTCTCAAGAGGCCAAATACCCGATTTATAATCTCTAATAAATCTTCTTCCTACGACAGTCGATCTATTCTCTATGGTTGAATTATATATAAATTTCTGAAGCTCATCATGCGCTTTGTCTCTTTCAATATTCACAGTGTCACTACCCTTCATCAAGTAATACCATTTATCATACACTCGCCTGAATTCAGTATCTAAGGTGTTGTGTAAATTATTAAGATATGTCCCGGATGCGATAAAAGCGGTATCCATATATGCTTTTATGTGGCCTTCCTCAAGAATAGCTTCAAGCGATTTTATATAAGGATAATTCCCGATGGTGACAATGGCAAAATCCTTAATATGGGGAGCTCCCTCAAAATAGAATTTACCATTTTCCACCTTTGCGGAATCAATGGATGTGATCAAGGTATCCCCCTGAAACTGGAATAGCTTTACATATTTTCCATTGTAGTCATTATTCAGTATTCCATCAATGTGATACTTTCCTTGTGCGTATGCTATGACAGATGGAAACAGTAGTGCTAATAAAATAATTTTTAGTTTCATTTTCTGACCTCCTCTTTTTTTCTGGTGCGAAACATATAAAATGGTTTCCTATATTCTCCTGCTGTTATAAAAACGGCGTCACGGACAGACTGGGCAGTAGTAACCCATTCTATTGCATCTTGATGTTCACCTATATATTCTATCGATACAATTTTTCCGTCTAAAATGAATACATATTTTGTTGTATCAACAGCCGTTGTATCATTAGCCTGCCCTGTATTATCTGCATAGGATCCAATGGAAGATGCTATAAATAGTAGCATAATAAATAGTTGCTTCATCTTTTATACCAATTAATTTTTTGTTTGATTAATGATTAAATATGTTCTGTTGATGTGTTCTTAATTCTTTTATAATTTAAGGGCTTATTTAATAACATATTGCTAAATGTATCCCTTTTAATTAGATGTATAATATATATATATTATCAATGTGCAATCTGGTATATTATTATGTACAATTTGGTCATTCTGTGCCTATAAATAAGTTGCGTTATTTTTCTATCTTACAATAAATTCATGTTATTGATATTTCTTAGTAAGTTTTTATATCTCCTTGATACTTTGAATTCAGCACCAATAATCAATTGTATTCTGAATTCATTTTCTATCTTTTGATAACCAATCAAATAATTAGTGTTGATAATAGTCGATTGATTGCAGATACAGAAAAAGTAGGGAAGCATGCTTATTATCTGTTTAATAGAAGATTGCAGCAGATAGTGTTTCTTTTTATTTTTGGTGACAATAATAATGTATGGCCTGTCTGTCATAATATAGACTATATCTTCATAGTTTAACATGTGCATGCAAGAATGCCCTGTTATCGCTATTCGATCAGAATCAAATTGTATATTTCTGAATGTTTCCATAAAGCTACCTTTATTTTATTCTATAAATACTTCTTACCTTTAAGTAAAACGGAGAACTTATGATGTAATTGCATAAAAGACTTTAGATTCAATTAATATACTTTGGTATGCAATACATTGCTTATAGAAGTTACCTCAAATGACTTTTTTTGTATAAAGTCATTTGACTGGTTCAACAACATAACCGAGTTTTCTTAGTTTCATGATTAGTCCTTGGGTGCCGATAAGGTGGGCTCCTCCAACTGCGATTAGCGAAGAGTCTTTATTTATCATAGGGAGCAAATTTTTCATCCATTCCTCATTTCGAGTATCGAGAAGCTGAAATTCGGTCTGTTTTAGAATCTCTGGTACACTATCCGGTATATCTGTGTCTTTATAAACTATTCTTTTAAAAGATAATTTATTCAATTCTTGTTTGCGATAATTGTTTTCTATTGTGTCAATAAATGAGCATATTAGCTCTTTATTCTTCAATGTGTATAGCAAAGTGTTCGCTTGGTAATGCAAATCTGGAGTATAATTCAGAGAATCAAGTCTAATATATTTTTGTCCAATATCTTCTAGCGATTCCATGAAATAAATCTTTTTATTGTTTTGATATCCCAATAATAAGATGCGTCTATCCATACCTTGTCGCATGTCCGGTAGTTTTTTGAATTGCCACATAGAGATTAGCATTCCCTTCCAAAATGCAGGTTCATATTTTGAGTAATTAAGAGTAAAGGTCTTTAGTACGGAGTCTACGAACTGAAAGTCAATGTGATTATACAACATTGAATAAGTACTATCTTTAGGCATAAAAACATAATTTCTAGGAGTCTGCCTAGATGTTGCACGGATAGAATCCAACGCAAAGAGATTACACTCCACTGCTATTTGTTTGGCTGTGTGGAAAGCTTTCCTAAATCCGGGAATACTAAATAAAAAAGTGTGTTCAATAGAATGCACTGTTCCTAATAAGTAGGAATCATACAGTAATCCGTTTCCTGATATTTTCCAAAGTAAGCTGTTCTCTATATCCTGTGAAGGTTCATTTTGCTTTAATTGGGCCGAGCATGATATAGAAAAGAAAGAAAAAAGAAGAAACAAAGTAAAAAGTGGTTTCATGGTTTTATTATTTTTAATTATCTTTATTTTGTCATATGAATACTCCATGCCTTAAGTAGGCTAAGAGCATACGAATAACTCTTAGAGGTTATATCCAATTGCTCTCTAATATTGTATGTCAAGGCGTTAAAACCCGCAGCAACTCCCATTATGGAGTATATACATTCTTTCTCCTTATTCCAGAAATGAAATATTGCAATATCTGATGAAAATTCTTCTTGGGGATTGCTTTCCCAATAAGAGCTTATCAGTTGCATTTCTTCTTCCACATTTTCTGTACAATCAGGTATAGAAAGTGAATGTAGAAAATTCTGAAGTGAAGCCATTTGCATAGAATGGCATAATTGGGTATATAGGTATAATGCCACGGATGTGCGACTTTCTTCGCTATAATCATTCTCCAATAGGCGGACGATAAGCAATGTGGTTAAATTGAGAAACATATTATATGGAAAATTGTATGACTTATAATAAGAAAACTCAAATCCATTTCTCTCTACAGTGTTAGCAGCATGGTTTGCCCAAAGTTCTTTATCACAATCTACCAATATTGTAGCGCGTGAAGGGTATCTTTCTACAACTTCTGATAAAGCTTGGTGTACCGCTTCTTGTAAAGCTACTGCGTCTTTAGTGTAGGAGGATATTATCACCCTAATGTGCTCTCCTCTTTCATGAGAAAAGAAAAACATATATTGATAGATATCAGGCTTGGACATCATATAAGTATTTAATAGAGGCAATATGTGTTGCCACTCATTTTGGGGATAAAAGATGGAAAAACAATGCCAGGTTTTATTGCCGTCTTGAATAAATGCTGTGTTCATCATCATTTTAAGAATATAGGATTATTGTAATCAAAGTTCTTGTATATTGTTCCTTTTCCAAAACCATTGGGGTTGACAGGTAGTCCGTTATATTCATACTCTTTTATTTTCCAGAAATTGTGGGTTTCTGATAAGTAGAGGAGTATTTCTGCTTGTAACTCTGTATTATCTACTCTATGAAAAGGAGATAGATGATCTTCAATCTCTCGCCATTGCCCTTCTTCCGGATTTTTACCTCCAATAATCCGGTTTCTTTCATCCAGAAAATACTGATTTATATTTGTGTATCCAGTCTGGTGGTTATAATTGCAATAAATCTGGTTTGTTAGGGTTGTTTTAAAGTAGTTATCGTCTTGATATCGTAATAAAATTTGCGTTTGATACGGGTTTTTATGAGATAAGTACATTTCAGTTATGCGTTTGCCCATATACTCTTGTGAAATACGTTCCTCGTGCGAATGGTGTATTGCTCCGCAGAAAGAACTCTCAGAAATGAAGTCCTGTTTTATCCCCGATTTCCATAATCGATAATATAATTCAATATCTTCTAAACCATATCCGGGAAGCGCCTCATTGTAGCCGTTAACAGATAAAAAGTGCTTGCGCTGCAAGCATATCCGCCCGATAACATCTCTTTCTGAGTAGCTTGGAGTGTAAAATACATCTTGATCTGTTATGTATGAAAGGTTTAGTATGTGTGCAGCAAAACCTTCACCTAAATAATTGTCGGCATCCAAATTACAGACAATATTTCCGGTTGACAGCCGGAATATCATATTCCGGCTATGCGTTCGGTGGTAACAAAGAGGAGTGAGCGTTTTATAATAATTGAATACGCCAGTGTCAAATAATTCATCATGCTGTTTTACCCATTCTTCCAATCCGTCCGTTGAATTATAGTCCAAAAGATTAAATTCTACTTGCCCAGATAAGAGATTATCTTGAATATTTATCTTCAAAGTCTGTTTAAGATGGTGAAGACGGTTCATGCAAGTAATATTAAAAGATATTTTATTGGTGTGTTTCATTGAACTTATCTCTACTGGTACATTTCCATCTATGTCAAAAATATTATCTCTTATACCGAAACAACTATTATTGGCAATAAGTCGCCCGGCAAGAATATTATTTTGAGAAATTATGGCATTATGTTTATCCATTTCATGCCAGGTTTTGAATGATGAGCGAGTAAGTAAAATTCCTTCCTCTTTAGTATTTCTTATTGCTTTATTGTATTCAGGGTTCTTCACTTCAATGCGTTTATAACCTCTTGCCATTAGTCTGTTAATTAGGTCTAAATCTTGATAGCCTGAGGGCTCAAAACTTTCGTCATAACCTCCAATCTTAATGAAGGCATCACGTTTTACTGAAATACGTCCGAAAGAGCCGTCGAAACCGTCGTTAGAACACTGATGAAGAAATACGCTTTCACCATTCTTTATAAATTGCAGGATAACAAACCAGGCACCATCAATGCCTGTATAATTATCGCAATCCAGATTAACTAGAATATCATTTTTTGCCAACGTATGAGCTGTATTCTTCGCTATGGAAGCGTGCCAGTAAGGCATTTCTTCAGTGTAGAAGTACTTTAGATACCCAGATTGTATTTCACCTTTGAATTTGTCTGATATCCATTTGCGAAGTCCATCCGTACTCCCAAAATCAACAAGGACAAATTCTACAAATTCTTGTAACCTGCGATTATCTTCTAGATTTTGATGAAGGGTTTGTTTAATCTGATGAAATCTATTTTTACAAGTAATGCAGAATGAAACCTTGGGAATTTTATAATCATTGATCATAATAGTTTATATATATGTTTTTATCATATATACAAAGAAATCAAAATATTATATAAAGCATGGTTTATTATCTATCATAAAAAGTTTGTTATCTATCATAACGGGTTGACGATTTATTGTTCTACTTCATCAACACTACATCATGATCTGTAAAAAGTATACATTTTTATATAATCCTTTAATGTAAACAACATTAATTGTATTTTTCGGTTACAATTACTTGTATTCTGTTTGTTACTTTTGATTTCAGTCGTTTGTATTTGTTGGTGTAATCGTACTATGTGTGTTTATGCCGTGAAAAAATTCATTTATAATAAATCCCAATCTATATCTATAATATGAAATGACTGTAAAAGCTTCTTTGAGCTAGTGGGAATAATATCTATATCTTTTATAATTAAAAATAATTAACCGTTATGCTGAACTTTATTCTGTTATTCTTCTTACTTTTATGAATTCTTTACGAAAACTCTATATTGCATTTGCTAAACTTATATTATCATGAAAAAAATAGTTTTATTCTTATTTTCAATTTGTCTGTTTATAGCTTGTGATAAGGCTCATGATGATGAACAGCCTGAGGTCGTGAAACCTTTGAAACTATCTACTGAAAATTATATATGGATTGATAGCCTGAGCTATACTTTTGAAATTACTGAGGGTAATGGGGATTATGTGGCTAGCATTGCAGAGAATGGTGGGGATGCTAATATTACTATAAAAGACAATAAAGTAACGGTGGATTTGTTGAGTAATAGCGTAGCCATAAATATCTCCGATAAAAAAGGACAAAGCGCTCATCTTACCATTTATTCGCAGGCTAAGGCACTCGAACCTTGCAATTATATTATAAATATGGATACCGCCAGTACGTATACCCTGAAGAATATGGATTTTGGTCTCGGCGGTTATAGGGTTGAGAAAGTTAAAGGGACTTCGGCTAAAGTAACGGTGCTCAGTAATGACAATCTCCAGATTACTACATTTAAACCGGGGAATACTTACTATGATTTGTATGATAAAAGAGGAAGGAAGACTTCAGTTAAGGTTATCGTTATTGCCCCTTATAGCTTGACAAGTAATCTGCTGGAAATATCTGCTACACGTGATGAAATTGTTCATATTGTGCTGAAATGGGGTGAAGGCGGCTGGAAATTATTAAATGATAATCCGTCTTCTTTCTTTGAACATATTTCTTTGATGCCGCTAGCTTATGATAAGAAATATGATGTTCTCCAATTAGATATCGTTGATGAAAATATTGGGGGAGTATCCATATTCGATTTGAAGGATAAGGCCGGAAATATAGCAAGAATCACTTTGAAGATATAGTTTGAGGGACAAGAGGTACTAAAGGGGATAAACAGCTTTGGAGAAGGACTTGTAAGAGTCATATTTAGAGTTCATATTCAACCGGTAATAAGAGCGCTGTATATTTAGAAAGTACTAATAAAATAAGAGTGAACTGCATTATTAAGTTGCTGTTCACTCTTTTGATGTAAAAACGCGAAATGCAGAAAGAACTACATTCCATTTAATGAATGAAAGAAAGGTTTATTGAGAGATCTTGTTGTTAATATTGACTGTGGTGTAACGCTCACCCTCATAGATACTGTTGAAACGAACTTTTAGTGCTTTTTTGCCGTCCAATTGATCGGCTATCTTATCAAGCCTGAATGAAACGACTCCCCATCCTAATGTTGTCCCCTGATCATCGTAAGCATTGTGTCGGAATTCCAAATCGAAGTAATCGGTGTCATTATCCGAAGAACTTTTTGTTTGATTGATTACCAGATTCAACATGTGCTTCTTGCTGGGATTATTGCTTGTGTACAATTGATACTCAATATTCAGATAATTACCCGTAATCCACATGCTGGTGGCATTTATCCGATCGTCTCCTATACTGTCCGCCGTCTGTTCCGTTAATGGGATAATGTCTTTGGTAAGAATGTTCTCCAATCGATACAACTGGACGTTGTAGTCGTAACCGTTAATTGCCTGCTCCAACGGTTGGAAATAGATAAAAACACGTTGACCATCCATCGGAGTGTAATTATGGATATATGTTGTATCGCTGGGATACATTTTCTTCCCATTATCCAAAGTAAAATAATAATCTTTACCCGCTATTATTTTGAGTGTGCCAATAGTCAGGGCTGTATTACTATTATTATCATCGTCAAGATCCATACACGATTGCACTGTTGCACCCATTGCCAGTATGAGCAGGAGTACATGCCAATAAGATGTTAATTTCTTCATAAGTCCAGGTTTTCTTTATATCATTTCGTTGCTTAATAAATGCTCCTTATTGCATTTTACTGCTTGCTAGAGTGTTAAATAAATAAAAGAACGAATTTGGGCTTTCCATATGCAGTATTTTTGCCTTCATTGCATTTATAAGGTAAACACGTGTTGAAGAGAAGAATGGAAGAACAGGAATTGGCAGAACGATGCGGGCAAGGCGACAATATTGCCCGGAAAGAACTGTATGAGCGTTATTCGGGACGTATGCTTGGCGTGTGTTTGCGTTATGCCGGTGATCGTGATACTGCAGAAGATTGGATGCACGATGGGTTCTTAAAGATCTTTGGTTCTTTCAATAAGTTCACGTGGCGTGGAAAAGGTTCACTTCAAGCTTGGATGGATCGTGTTATGGTGAATCTGGCTTTGGAATATTTACGAAAAAATGATGTTATGAATCAATCCATTGCGCTGGAAGATACTTCCGAGGTGTATGAAGAACCGGCACCGGCTACTGTAGACACCATACCGGAGAAAGTCTTGATGCAATACATTAGTGAATTGCCTGTAGGCTATCGTACGGTATTCAACCTGTATATTTTTGAAGAAAAATCCCATAAAGAGATAGCCCAATTGTTGGGTATAAATGAAAAATCGTCTGCATCGCAGTTGGTCCGTGCAAAGGCCGCATTGGCAACTAAAATACGAAAGTGGATGAAATATAATTCTTAGGTAAAGGATATAATGAGAAAAGATGATTTATGGATAAAGAGCATGAAGAAGCGGTTGGATAACTATTCCGAACTGCCTTCGGCCGGTGGTTGGGAGCGCTTGGAAAAAGAGCTTTTATCATCACCGTTCTTAGATGCTGCAAGACATAAGCGGATTGTTTTCCGTCGTTGGTCTATTGCGGTTGCTGCTGTACTTCTTGTTGTTGTATCATCTGTTAGTGTATGGTTGTTACAAACTCCCGTGGTAGATGAGGCTCGTCGTGCTGCCCAGCCGGCATTAGCTACACTTCCCATACCGGAACCTGATAAGCTTCCGTTTGATAAATCCGATGAGGAGACAACCCCTTCCTCTGTTTTAAATGGTCGGCAGAAGAGTGAATATTCACTTGTGGCTAAGAATGCTGAGCCTGTATCTTCTTCGGTAAAATCCTCAAATCATGTCGGAAATATGCCCCTTAATGAAAGAGGTGAGACTGTTGCATCAGTGCAGCTTACGGCTGAAGAAAATAAGTCTGTTCAAAAAGATAATGTAGAGGCAAAATCATCTTCTCAAGAAAGAACTAAAGTGGTTGAACAGGGACATGAGACAAAACAACAACGAGTGCCACGTCGTCCTTCAGGACGAGATAAATTGCAACTGCCAGTGGAGAAAGGCTCTTCTAAAAGGCATCCTTGGACTTTCGGCTTAGCCGGTAATGTCGGTGGATTGAATCTCGACGGTAGCAATGGAGGTGATCTTATGATGTCAGATCCTACAGGCTATTCAGGAAAACTGGATTTAGCTTCTGCATCCAATAGCATTGTGGTTGTTCCTAAAGGTGAACAGATCGTTTTTAGAGATGGACTTCCATACATGACGTACGATTTGCAAAAAGTAGCTGAAGTACATCATAAACAACCTTTGAGCTTTGGATTTTCCGTGCGTAAAGGGATCTCGAATCATATTTCAATAGAAACAGGTCTGGTATACACTATGCTTTCGTCGGATATTGTTTTTGAAGGGGTAGGAGAGAGCGTTTCTCAAAAGCTTCATTACATCGGTATTCCTTTGCGAGCCAATTGGAATTTCCTTAGTCATAATCAAGTGACTCTATATGTTTCCGGTGGTGGAATGGTCGAGAAATGTGTGTATGGGGAGATTGACAGCGAGAAGGAAACCGTAAAACCGTTACAGCTTTCGGTAGCCGGTGCAGTTGGTGCACAATATAATGTGAGCAAGAAAGTTGGACTTTATCTGGAACCGGGTGTTTCCTATTACTTTGATGACGGTTCCGCTGTTCAAACCAACCGTAAAAAGAATCCGTTTACTTTCACTATGCAAGCCGGTATCCGCTTGACTTATTAATAGAGTTTTTGTTGTGCCAACCTATTGGCACTAACTTGCCATCATCTTGGCAACTTTATGCCTTTTTTTAATTTGTAACTACAGTAGTGAAGTATTCTTCGAACAATTTCTGTGCAGAAGCCAATTGTTCGGCAGTATTTTCTTTTACCTCCTTTAATTGATACTCCATGTCCATAGCTTCATATTTGTGTACTCCCAACTTGTGGTAAGGCAAGATCTCGATACGCTGTACAGACGAGTAACTTCCCAATTGCTTGCCTAGATCACGGATGTCTTCTTCAAAGTCGCTGTACCCCGGTACAAGTACATATCGTATCCACATTGGTCGGTTGTACGCGTTGAGCCAGGCGGCAGTCCGTAAAGTCTGTTCATTGCTGCACCCCGTTAACTTACGGTGACGATCGGGATTAAATTGCTTGATGTCCAGCAGAACCAGGTCGGTCAGGCTTAGCAATTTCTCCACATGCTCGTTCCAAACACTTCCATTTGTATCCAGACAGATATGTATACCGTTATCTTTCAACTGTTGAAACAATGGAATAAGCGCTTCAGCCTGTAAAGTCGGCTCACCACCCGAGAAGGTGATCCCCCCTTTCTTGCCGAAAAAAGCCTTTTGGCTGACTGCCATCTCAAGGATTTCCTCCGATGAAGTAGGTTTGCCGCCTGTTCTCTCGAGAGTATCCGGGTTTGCACAATAGAGACAACGGAACATGCACCCTTGGAGGAAAACCACCAAGCGCAATCCGGGACCGTCGAACGTACCCATACTCTCGTAAGAATGTACACTAATACTCATATTTTTGCATACTGAAACTGTGATGAAGGCTTTTACCGCAGATTACTCAAATTGTTCAAATATCATAAGTTCTGATATCTGTGTAAATCTGTGTAATCTGTGGTGCGATCCTTTATACAAATCCGGCGATCTAACGTAAGCCTTCCGGTAAGTTATTACATCCGCTCGTGGAAGCTGCGGCTGATAACTTCCAGCTGATGTTCACGGCTCAACTTGACGAAGTTAACTGCATAACCCGAAACGCGAATTGTCAACTGCGGATATTTCTCCGGGTGCTCCATGGCATCTTCAAGCATTTCACGATTAAGCACGTTCACATTCAGATGATGAGCGCCCTTAGTGAAATAACCATCCATCATGGTCACAAGGTTGTCTATACGATCTTCTTGTGTTGGCCCCAATGATTTCGGAACGATAGAGAATGTATTACTGATACCATCTTGTGAGTCGCGGTAGCGAAGTTTGGCAACCGAGCTTAAAGAAGCGATAGCCCCATTCTTATCGCGTCCATGCATAGGGTTGGCGCCCGGAGCGAAAGCAACACCTTTTGCACGTCCGTCAGGAGTAGCACCGGTCTTCTTACCATACATCACATTGGACGTAATAGTCAGCAAGGATAAAGTCGGCTGTGCATTCTTGTAAATCGGAAGCTTCTTCAACTCTTCGCTGAAATAATATACCAAATCCACACCAAGATGATCCACACGGTCGTCATTATTACCGAAGCAAGGGAATTCACCTTCAATATCGAAACCTTCGGTCAGACCGATGTCATTGCGTCTTGCCGTAACTTTAGCATATTTTATAGCGGATAGAGAGTCGAGTGCGATGGAGAGTCCCGCTACACCATATGCCAGATTGATATGAGGATCAGTGTCGATAAGAGCCATTTGCGCTTTTTCGTAGTAGTACTTATCGTGCATATAATGGATAATATTCATCGCCTCGTTGTATACGCGGGCAATCTGCTTCAGTACTTTTTTGTAATTAGCCATTACCTCTTCAAACTTCAGCGAATCACTACTTAATACAGGGATGTCCTTAACCATTACCGTACCAGTGTTTTCACAACGACCACCGTTGATAGCCAACAATAAAGCCTTTGCCAGGTTGGCACGTGCACCAAAGAACTGAATCTGTTTACCGATAGCCTGGTAAGATACGCAGCAAGCAATACCATAATCATCGCAAGTACGTACTTCACGCATCAAATCATCATTCTCGTATTGGATAGAGCTCGTGTCAATAGAAACCTGTGCACAGAACGCCTTGAAACTTTCCGGCAGTTCGGGACTCCAAAGTACCGTCATATTCGGTTCGGGGGAAGCCCCCAGATTATAAAGAGTCTGTAAGAAACGGAAAGAAGTCTTGGTCACTTTTGAACGTCCGTCGTTGAAGCGACCACCGATAGCTTCAGTCACCCAAGTCGGGTCACCGGCAAAGATATCGTTGTAGGATTGCATACGCAGATGACGTACCATACGCAATTTAATTACAAACTGATCGATCAATTCCTGAGCAAACACTTCATCAATATTACCGTGAGCCAAGTCATATTCAATATAAATATCAAGGAACGAAGATACATTACCCAATGACATCGCAGCTCCATCCTGTTCTTTTACAGCAGCCAGATAAGCCATGTACACCCATTGAGTAGCCTCTTGTGCCGAAGTAGCAGGGCGACCAAGTTCCAGACCATAATATTCTCCCATGACTTTGATTTCTTTCAAAGCCTTGATTTGTTCAGCAACTTCTTCACGCAAACGGATGCGCGCTTCAGTCATTGGTCCGGTTAAATTATGAAGATCGTTTTGTTTAGCCTCGATAAGATAATCGACGCCATATAAAGCCAAACGGCGGTAGTCACCGATTATACGACCGCGTGCATAATTATCCGGCAGACCGGTTAAGAAGCCGAGAGAGCGGAACGAACGGATTTCTTCGGTGTATACATCGAACACCCCGTCATTATGAGTTTTACGATAATGAGTGAAAATATCTTTTACTTTTTCATCTACCTCTACACCATTTTCACGACAAGCCTTAACCACAACATTGATGCCACCGAACGGTTTGATGGCACGTTTCAGCAACTCGTCGGTTTGCAGACCAACAATAAGTTCATTATCCTTATCAATGTAGCCGGCTTTATGCGAAGTGATAGTAGATATAGTATGGGGATCAAGAGCGCGAACGCCATTATTGCTTTTTTCTTCTTCGAGCGCTTTCAGACAAAGCTCCCAAATACGTTTAGTACGTTCAGTAGCACCTTGCAGGAAAGAAGTATCGCCAGTATAAGGAGTGATGTTTAACCTTACAAAATCACCAACATTGATTTCCTTGCTCCAAATTCCGTTGATAAAGTTTTTATTAAGTTCCATAAGAGGTTTTGTTTAGTTATGAATTAACAGGTTATCTTTAGAGCGCGCAAAGTTACAACGATTTTCCTATTTCGTCGTTATACTTTTTAGGGAATATCGATTTTGCAATGTCAAAATAGCAAATTGTAGGTATTTTGGCGGTTTTTCTCTCATTCTTTAGGTAATGATAGGGCTTATTTTACAGATTGGTTATTAGTTTTTAAGTAAACTATTTGCAGAATTAAAAAAGAGTTGTACTTTTGCACCACTCTTAACGAGAGGGCTTACTGAATAAGCAAGGAGAGGTGGCAGAGTGGTCGATTGCGGCGGTCTTGAAAACCGTTGAACTGTGAGGTTCCCGGGGTTCGAATCCCTGTCTCTCCGCTGAAAGGTCTGGACAAAACCAGACAATAACAGTACAAAAATCTACAAGTCAACAACTTGTAGGTTTTTTTGTGTCCAACATGTCCGTCACAAAAGATACGAAAAGGCCCCCAAAAGACACAAATTTGTGCCTAAATCGTTACCGATTCCATTCCGGACAAAAACGGTAACGATTTGTCCGAAATTGACCTCTTGCTGTCCCAATTTGTACAGCCTGTATATATCTCACAATTAATGCATTGAAAGTAATTTTGTAACATTGAAAAGTGAAATTATGAAGAGTACATTTAAAGTTCTTTTCTACCTGAAAAAAGGGTCGGAAAAGCGTAATGGAGAGGTGTCGATTATGACAAGAGTTACCGTTGATGGAAAAGTTTGCCAGTTCAGTACGAAACAAAGCATCCTTCCTGAGAACTGGAATGTGAAAGCCGGAAAAGCCACAGGAAAATCTGCCGGCCAAATCAATAATCTGCTGGATGATATTAAAGCATCCCTGAATCAAATTTACCATGAACAGCAACGGCGTGATAATTATATAACTGCCGAGAAAGTGAAGAACGAGTTTTTAGGTCATACTGAACACCACGAAACCCTACTGAATTTATTTGCAAAGCATAATGATGATGTTAAGCAACTTATAGGTATATCGAAATCCGCATCTACTTACCAAAAGTATGAAGTAACCCGGAAGCACCTTGCCAGCTTCATACAATATAAATATAACCTATCGGATATAGTTTTGAAAGAGATAAACTTAATGTTTATTACTGATTTTGAAGTATATCTGAAAACTATCGGCAAGTGCAATTCCAACACGGCTGCTAAGTTTATGCAGTTCTTCAAACGTATAATCCTGATTGCCCGCAATAACGGACTGATTATAGGCGACCCGTTTGCAAACTACAAAATCCGCTTGCAGAGGGTGGATAGAGGTTATTTGACCGAAGATGAAATCAAGAAGATTCTTAAACTCAAACTTATTTCCGAAAGGCTGGAACACGTTCGGGATCTATTTGTCTTTTCCTGTTTTTGTGGAATAGTAGATAAAAAGCGAAGGAAAGAAAAAGAGGGTAACAGGCTAATAGTCAGAAATGATTGTCCGTTTCTGTCTTGGAATGCCGAGTAGCCAAAATGCCGATTTCGGCATAAAAAAGCAAACATTCCGTCTCTATAACGTTACCCATTTTGACGGAGCAAAACACGGCAATTCAGTGTCTTTAAGTGGTAGCATATAACGCTGTTTGTCTGCGGTTTACATTATTCAAATAACTCACATAAGAAGTAATTTTATCAACTTAAAAATGTGAGTGTTATGACAAACGAACTTAAAGTATCTTTTTACCTAAAACGAGAAAGTAGACTTGAAAAAGGCAAAGACAAAACAGATGTATCCTATCCAATTGTCGGGAAAATCATTATCGGAAACAGTATCGCCCAATTTGCGACCAAACTGAAAGTAGAAGAACGGCTCTGGAATGTCAAATCAGGTCGGGCAATCGGCAAAAGCCGTGTTGCTGTTGAACTCAATAGGGAGATTAATAAAATTAATCTCCTGATACATTCCCACTACAAGGAAATTCTACACCGGACAGGAAAGATTACAGCCATTGAAGTTAAGAACGCCTTTCAGGGAATAGCTACTGCACAGAAAACCCTGCTTGTCCATTTCAAGGATATGGCAGAAGAGTTTCGCCAACGGATAGGCATTGACCGTTCGGCTAACACCTATCCGAAATATAACGTTGCCTACAAAAATCTTAAACGGTTTTTGAACGAAAAGTATCATATTCATGATATTCCCCTGAATCAACTGGATTTGCCATTTATCGAAGCCTACGACTTCTATCTACGGGTAGAACGTAAACTGAAATCTGAGTCTATCGCCTCTATTGTCGCCCTGCTGCTGAAAGCGGTTCGGATAGCCTTGCACCGCAATATGATAACTTACCCACCGTTCTTGGGTTACAAGTGGGAAAAGCCTGAATTTCAAATCCGTTCGCTTACTGCCGAAGAGTTTGAACGGCTTATATCAACTCCAATAAAATCAACGAGCCAAAGTTTTATCCGTGATTTGTTTGTCTTTGCTGCCTTTACGGGCTTGTCATTCATCGATTTGAAGCAACTGACGTGGAAAAATATAATTACCGAGGAAGACAGTAGCTTATGGATTTCCATGTCAAGGCAAAAAACGGATGCTCCTTTCAATGTTAAGCTGTTGGATATTCCTATTCAGATTATGGAGAAATACAAAGGATTAGCAAAAGACAATCACGTTTTTTCCTTATTAAGTATTGGCAGAATTAACTATGCCCTAAAAATCATCGCAAAGCATTGTGATATAACGACCAACGTTAGCTTTCATGTTGCACGTCATTGCTTCGCTTCCCAATTATGCCTCTCGCAAGGTGTTCCGATTGAAAGTGTCAGCCGAATGATGGGACACCGTAATATACAGACTACCCAGCGTTACGCCCGTGTCAATAACGAGAAGATTGGCAACGACATGAAACAATTATCCCAACGCCTTGCGGGTAAATTCAGCTATACAGAAGCAAAATAATCAGTAAAAACAATATTCAATATACAATCATGGAACATAACAGAAGTACATTCAGTATATTATTCTATCTCAATACCAGTAAGAAAAAGAAATCGGGCAAATGTCCGATAATGGGGCGTATCAGCGTGGATGGAGAAAGTAAAGCGTTCAGTACGGGAATGGATATTCTTCCCAATGAGTGGAATGCACAAGACGGATTGGCTATCGGTAAATCCAATGCACCACCCATAAACAAGCAAATAGAGAGCTATAAATCCGAACTGAATACTCACTACAAAGCAATGGTAGAGGATAAAGGCTATATTACCGCCGAATCCCTGAAAAATGCCCTGCGTGGTATCGGTACAAACCGCAATACCTTGATGCAGGAATTTGCAGAACTGGTGGAAGAAAAGCGGAAAAGTATTGGGGTTAAGATAAAAGAATCTACCTATCCTGTATATCCTAATGCTTACAGGCATTTGAAAGATTTCCTTTCAAAAAAATATAATGTGACCGATATGCCTTTCGGTCTGGTGGATATTGCATTTGTGGAAGCATTTGCCCTGTACCTGAAATTAGACTTACGAATGACACCGAGGACGGTCAAGTGCAACCTAATTCCTTTTCGCACTTGTGTTACGAGGGCGAAGCATAAAGGATTGATACGGCAAGACCCGTTTTTTGACGTCGTTCCCGAAAAGATAAGACCTAAACGCCCGTGGCTCACGAATGACGAAATAGAGCGTTTGATGCAGGTGCATACGAAACACACAACATGGAATTTTACCCGTGATATGTTTATTTTCTGCGTGTTTACCGGCATTACTGCTATTGATTTGAGGAATCTGAAACATTCCAATATCCAACGGCAGGAAGAAGGTAGTTTGTGGATTGTCTTGAACAGACAGAAGACGGGAACGACTTCTTATATCCCGTTACTGGATATTCCGCTGAAAATCCTTGACAAGTACAAGGATTCGGAATTTGCAGGAGAGGACGGCAGAGTTTTCAAACTGCAAACCCATGTCAATATGAATTGGCAATTGAAACGGCTTGCTAAGATTGCCAAAATTGACAGACGACTGACATTTCATATGAGCCGTTTCAGCTTTGCAACGACCGTCTGTTTGACGCAAGGCGTTCCGATTGAAACGCTTAGCCAAATGATGGGGCATTTGTCAATCAAAACTACCCAAATCTATGCAGAAGTCACCCGTACTAAAATCAACGAAGATATGACGAATTTGGCGGAAAACATTCAGGGGAAATATGAACTATCTGAAAATGATGGTAAAATCTATAAGCAGGGCAGAAGAAATAGGAGATTCCCTACCAGGGAAAATAATGAGAACAATCTGTAAAAAATTGGAAAACGAGAAAGCCTTATGCTTCCTCGTTTTTGTCAGGTTTTAATCACTAGTCTCCCAAATATATTCCATTCCAGTCCAAACATAGTGCTTACCTTTGTATTGCTCCATGGCAGCTTTAAATTGTGCAATAATCAAAACAGCATCACTGTTTGTTGGAAGGGAAACTTCGTCAAGCAAATCTAAAAACTCTACAGTTGGGTCATCATCTAGAATTATTTTTACTTTTGCTAATATTCTATTTGTCATTTTTACTTTTAGTTCATTCAATGCTCCATCTTGCTTTTTCTTAGATAACTCTTTTAGCTCTGAAAAGACAGAGTCGAGAATAGGAAAAAGCATGTCAAACTGCTCTGCTAGCGCCTTGGTCGGCTTACTCGTTGTTACGTTTTTTTTTGCCATATTATTTTTCTTTTATCTTTTTGGGGGTAACCGTTCTTATGTCTGAAATCTTCCCATTCACAATCCAATACCAGTTCTGAGGATACTTATCTTCTTTCTTAATATTATCTGTCCGTAGCTTTTCTAAACAGTTTAAATATTGAGTAAGCATCATAGCAACATCACTATTTGTAGGAACATCATTTTCGTCAAATGAACTAAAATCTTTGAAGGGTTTATAATCTTCACCTAATAATTCATTTGCTTCTGAAATAAGTTGATTTACAAACTTAAGTTTAAACTTATTTAATGCATCATTCTGTGATTTTTTTGATAAAGTACTGATTTCAGTATGCAGACCTTCAATTTGCGTTTGGAGTTTTTCGAATCTATCAATTTCTTCTTTTGTCATATGATTGTATTTTAAGCGGGACAAATTCTCGTAAATTCAATATATTTTCTTTTTATTACTTCTAATGGAAGTCTTTGTTTACTTTCATAAACATCATACATTAATTGCAAATCCGAATCATCTAAAATAATAATACATCTCCTTTGACCAGCCCACAAGTCTATAGTATTTTTCAATATATTTTTAGCAGGTTTGTTTCGAGTGAAGATTATTCCAAATTTACCAAATTGATTACTTAGATATCTGTTTAGCTGGTTAATGTGTTCTCTTTCTATCTTTTGTACATTTTTAAGTTCTACGACTATTTGTCTGGACTCATACAAATCATAAATGTCAGATAAGAAATCAAATGAACGGTTATTATAAAAAATTAAATCTCTAATTTGAGAGCCTGAATCAATTCGACTCTGTTCCTGTGCAAAATCAAGGTGAGGATATAATAAAGATGCCATTGTCTGCACCATTAAATCTTCATACTTTTTATCAGAATTGTCTGTTTTTCCTGTCGGAAGTTTCAATATTGTATTAACTTTTCTTTTGGCTGATAAAACAGGAATTTGACTAAATAAAGGATCATTTAGTAGATTTTTTGCAGAACTCTCTTTGAGTGAGATATATGTTTGAACTAAATCATAATTGTGTCTGTTGAAATTTAGAATTTTTACCCTGTTTAACCTTCCGTCATATTCTTTGTTTATATCTTTTACATAGTAATTTTTAAAGTAGTCATCATATGTTATCCAAGGAACATATTTTAACCATCTTTTAGGCGTTAGAATTATTGCCTGTTTGGTGGTTGGGTTTATCGGCAAAAAAGTCTCTTCCTGAATTATCTCATTTGTTTTGTAGTTAAAAATTGGAATGGTGCATTTCTCAATTGGTATTTTATGTATTTCACATTGCTCTATTGTATAATCTATTAAAAAGGACTTTATCAAACAACAAGTAATGTCGCTTATCCTATCTTTAGAAACACCATCTATTAAAAGTTGAATTTCTTCAAAATGTTGAAATCCTTGTTTGTTTATTTGCGGAATAATTCTAAATAACGACAAAATTTCATTGGCTATTTTCCCTCCAATCTTTTTTCCTTGCCTTGTTTTTGAATTTCCCAATCCGACTTCATTACACTCAGATAAATATATCAAAATATCACAGGCTTTTTGCTCATTTCCTTTCAGATATAAACTTCCTAGTTGATTGAATGAATTAACAATAGAGTTGTGTAATGCATTATCTTGTTGCGAATTAATCTTCCACAACAAAAAAGGATCAACATATAATGGAATATCTTCATCTAGGAATGGGATAGCAAAATCGACCTCCTCTTGTAAAAAAGGAATATTATAATAATCATTTAGTCTGGGCCTTACTATTGCCATATAAATATTATATAATTGGTGCAAACGGTTTCTTATCATATCAGAAAAGTAACCATCTGCAAAAATACTCATAAAAAAAGACTTAGAGATCATTTTCTAAATCTTTCTTAAGGTATTCATTTAAAATAGCTTACTGTCAACGATTCTGTTCCAGCCACTTCAAAACTTCCGATTGCCGATACAGTATCTTTCCCTTAATCTGAATGAAAGGGATTTTCCCTGTGTCCCGCCAATCTTGTAAAGTACGGGATGAAATGTGAAGCATTTGGCATACATCTCGGTTTGAAAGAAACTTTTCTCCGTTTAGGTGTGGAGTACGGTTTTTCAAGGCTTGTCCTATCGTGTCCAATAGTTCGTCCATAACCATGAAAAAAGAAGCTATATCCGTTGATTTTCTATCTAATATTTCCATTGTGGCATCCGTTTTAATTCCGCATATAGTCGCCTAATGCGGAGAGGGTTAATAAATCCAGTTTTGTATCATAGCTGATAGCTGTCCGTTTCAGGTTGTAATTAATGAAGAATCCGTTTTCATCCTCTTGTATCTCATAGGTAGCAGGGATTGCCTGTCGGCTTATTTCATTCATGTAGATAACGCTAAGCAAATAGCTGTCGCCATTTCGGTAAATGATAACTGTCGGATTCAGGTTCACGCTTTCCCATGTGCCAACCAACACGCTCAAATCAAATACTATTTCTTCTTTCATGGGATTACTTTTTTGATTGGTTTATTAGCTGTTCTACATCCGACACACGGTAATAACATTTCCGTCCAATCTGTGAGAATGGCAGAATACCGCTATCCCTATACGATTGTAATGTTCTCAACGATATTTGCAGGAGATTACAAACGTCCTCATTTCTTAACCATTTTTCTTTGTCCTGATTATCTCCGCAAAGGTTTTTCACTTGTCGGGAGAAATCCTTAAAACGCTCTTTCATCTGGTCGAACGTCTTGCTTTCGATTGCTATAATATCCATAATAAAATTGTTTTACTGATTATTAAAATTATTCTCATTGCAATGATTTGCAGGCAAAGGAAAGCAGAATATAGGTCGGTTTTTAGAAATATGTAGCAAAGGCAGGAAGTGTCTTCGTGTGGCATAGTACAACCAATCCACAGCATATATTTTTCCTTTGTTTATCTGTTAAACACCCGTCTTATGGAAAGAATGAATAAGGCAACACTTTTGCGGAAAATACTACCCGAAGCGTAGCGTAGGTGTGGAGATTTTCTGCAAAACCCGGAGGGCTTGGTGTTGACGTTTCACTCTTGGAATATACCTTTGTGTACAGATAAATAAAGGATTACATTAATATTTATAATCACCCATAGCATCTCTTAGACAAGACATTGATTTTGCCAAACCCTCTAAGCCCGGATACAAGGTTTCTGCTGAAATATTCATTTGTTTTAGGATTTTGGTTATTTCCAAATTCAAACGTTTATGAATATTTATTTTAACAAGGAGTATATCCGATTGAGAGTAATTTCCACTTCTTGAATTGCTGTACTCTATCAAATTTTTTATAGGAATTGATAATACTTGTTTATCATTTACTAATGCAAACAAATTTTCTTCAAAGGAACTCTGTATATTACTGGGGATTACAAATAATCCTTGTTGCCTATTTTGTCGCTCATTACAATTCTTTGGTTTTACAACATATAATTCAGGCTCAATAAGATTAACACTCATACTGTTTTTTATGGATGTATTTGCTCGATTGTAAATGTAATTTTCTAAATCATTTCCACCCGCATAGTTTGTTTCGTATTCTGCCCTATATTTATCAAATATTTTATGATTCAAAATTATCTTATTTAATCCCCAAACTGCCGAATAATCAAACGAATAATTGTCAATTGCCATAAATAATGCAACAAACAGCGAATGAGAAAAATCCAATAAGCGAGTAGGAGAACCATAATGCTGCATTAATGCAAGCCATTCGATATATTCCTCTTTTTGAGGTATGATATTTTTTTCATACAAAGGATACTTCCAAACAAATTCTTCTATCATTCTATCCTCATAGGACGCCGGGATTATCGGGTCTATATAGTTCGGATGTAGTTTATTTATTAACCGATCCAAAGATGTTTGTAACTTCCAATCTGCATTTGCCTGTCCTCTAAAAACGAACCGAGAAATAAATCGCTGATGTAAAAGAAAAAAATCATTCCAGTTTTCTACTTCTGTAGTGATATATGCATTATTTAACTTGTCGGACATAACTAATATTTTTAAAATGATGAGTACAAAGATAGTGGATAAGTCTATTTCCTTAAATTTCTACTTCGTTTCTTCTTTTTCTTTGGTCGTTTGATAGGCTGTTCCTCGTTGCTGCTTGGTTCGGGAATAAGGATACCCAAAACTGAACTTAACCATAAATCAGTCGGGCTGACTATCTGTTTCTTTTCTTTTTCATCGGGAACAGTATTTTGCGGAGTGTTTTGTGTTTGGGTGGTCTCCTTAATTTTCCACTCTTGCATGTTGAGTTGGTCGGAGATGTTTCCGTTCTTCATCGTGTTGTAGTATTCAAAAGATTCTGTTAATGGGCGGTTGTAGCCGAACAGTTTATCAAAACCTTTTTCGGCTTTATCAAATAAGGCAGTCCTATCAAAACCACCTTTTACAATTCCTTTCTTGGTATTCTTATGGTTGGTAAGCGGGCTAATCTTGATTTTGTTTGCTTGGTCTTTACGGCTGACAATCAAATGGCAGTGCATATTCAACTTGTTTTCCGACCTGTTTCTGCTGAAATGTATCTTGCCATAAAATTTAATATCTTCCGCCGATAATCCTTTGTTGAAGTTCTTTGCATATTCGGGAATGAATACTTCACGGATATAGCGTTTCATAGACTCGGCTTGTTCCTGTTCGGCGCCTCCCATTGTTTGCAGTTCCTTTTCCGACGGGCTGACGTGGACAGCATAAAACTTGGCGTCCGTTTTTAGGAGTTGACCAATATTGCTGTCTATATCTTTTATAATTTGCGATTTGAAAATATTATCTTCCGTCAGATTGAAAAATCCTTCTGTATATATTCCCTGCTCCATGCGTTCCATATCTTCGTGTTCGAGGTAATTGCACAGCGTCCGGCTGCTGCCTGCATTGTTGTATGTACCTTTCGATGGTGGTGGAAAGTCTATATTCATTAGATAGGAGTTTTATTGGGTTTCGTTAATCAGCTTTACTATTTCCGTTTTCAGGTTTTCTTTTCGTTTAGTGTCCATCACTCCGCAAGCCGACAATTCCGAATAGAGTTGTATCAGCATTAATAGTTTCTTATAATCTTTTTGCTGTGTTTGGGAGAAGTTATTGATAAACTTGGAATGGTTATTTATAACTTCCGCCTGCTTCCCAAACTGTTCATCCAATTTTCGTAATACCTGAACAAGAATATCTTTTGAGTTTTTTACCTCCAAATCTAATTTTTCCGATAAGGTTTTGACAATGGTATCAAATTTAACCGCTATTGAATTACTTGTGCGTATCATCGGATTCAGCTGTTCTTCTTCGTAATGGCGGATAAAGCGGATAATATCATCCTGACGTTTGTTTATCTTGGCAAGTTCGGTTTTTACCGACTCGGGAGCATCGGCAGGGTTGATATGGGCTTTGTCGATGTATCGAAAAGCCAATTTTACTATTTCCCCTTTTTTCAGCGAATAGCGTTTACAGATTTTTTCTATCATCCTGTTGGTTTCCGTATCTATTCCAATGGTGGTAAAAACTGTTTTTCGATGTTGGTCTGCCATAGTTATAACTATTTTATAACAATTTATACAGTTAACTTCTTGGCTATAAGTCTGAATACAAAAAGACTTATAACAGGTGTTATAACACCTGTCTTTATTAAGCCTTTGATTAAAAAGGCTTTGTCCCGCAGGGCAAGAGGAAAGAACAGGACTTGTCCCGTTCCCTCTTGCTTAATTCGGCTAAACAAAAAGAGCCATGAGGCGATGTTGTTTCTGCTGAATGCGGAGCGGAAACAAGGCGGTTGACTAAATACAGCCTTCATTGGATCTCTTCATTCTGCTTAAATCCAAGAAAAGCAGAATCATTTATCATTACTCGCTTTTTTATCCCCGCCTTTCTTCGGGTGCTTCTTTTCAAAATCTTGGTAGGTTTGAAAATCCATGTGAGAACGGACAAACTCCCGAACATCGGAAGTACGGTAATAGGTCTTATGACCAACCATAAAGAAAGGAAGTTTTTTACTTGTCCGGTATCGTTGGAGTGTTCGGTACGACACTTTAAGTAGAAAGGCTAAATCCTGATTGTCGAGTAGTTTCTCGTCAGGTTCGAATACTTCGTTGGTGTTAATCAGGGATTTCAAGTCCTGACCTATTTCCGTTAGTTTTTTGGATAGCTTTTCCATCCATTTTTCAAAATCATCATTATTGATATACATATTGCTTCATTTTTTAGATTAATACTATTTGTTTTCAATGCATTGATGAAGCAAAGGACGGAAGAACGGAGAAACGGAAAAAGGGGAGTAGTTAACTACTCCCCCGAAAGTTTTTTATAACAGCCTTTTATTTAGGTCGTTGCAAAACGGTTATTTTTCATCTTGTTTATCCTTACCCTCTTTGTCCTTTCGGATTATGAGGTTTCGCAGGAAGTCAAGGGCTTTTGTCCGATTGAACGGTTTACGGTCAAATACCTTTTCCTGTTGGTCGTAAATACTCCCGAAACTGCAATTGAATATTTTTTCAAAAGTATCTGCTATTTGGTTCAGATGTGCAGGTTTTCCGTTCCGTTGGAATACTTTCTTTGAAAAGAAAAGGGCTATTATGATTTCCGCCAAAGCAACAATCCCCAAATCTTTCGACTTAGGGAGAATATAAAGGTCGGATTGAAATGTTTGTTGCTCGGACTGGCGGAACTGTTCGGGATAGCGGATTTTTAGGTTCAGAAGTTCTAATTCAGTATTAACAAGGGATAACGCTTTTTTATGATAGGCTAATTTTAGGGCATTTTTCCCCCTGCCCGTACCGATAAAGCGATTCTATGCCTACTAACTCAACACGAGTAATATTCAGCATCCGAAAGGTTTCCGAAAGGCTATTTTCGGATTGACTGATTATTCTTACCTGTTCCATAAAGCCCTCATAGGCAATTTGCATTTCTTCATTTGTAATTTTCTGTGAGTTTTCGTTCATCAAACCGAAGAACTCTGTTTTCATTAAATCATTCATAAGCATAAAATTTTAGAGTGAATATTGATAATCAGACCTAAGTCCTGTTTTTATGCTGAATGAAAATAGATATTTCTGAATTTATTTAGGTATTTTAAATTCACATGGTACATTTGTGAAGCAAAGTCCGCATCCTGAGCCGACTTTATCACTCCCTCCATGTTCTACTGCATACTTTTTTGATTCTTCTCCATACACATGGATACGGCATTTTATCTTGTCGTGTCCGCTTGTAGTGATAGCTCCTACCGGGCATCTTTTGATACATGCTCCGCAAGTTCCTTTTCTACAAAACAGACAGTTATCGGTAATAGATTTTGCATTTCTGCTATCCGGTTCAAGTTTTAATTCTGTTATCACTGATACAAGATTTATTGCCATTCCTTTTTCAGTGATAAAACCATCGTTGAGACTAAATGTACCGAGACCGGCTACGTATGCAATATGTCTTTCCGACCAATTGGAGTAAATATTGTCTTTCTCCGGAAAAATTTTAAAAAGAGAAGAATAGGATGGAGCAACGGTTTTATATCCCATGTCATTAAGTATTCTTTCCAATGAAACTGAAATTTCTTTTAGGAAAAATCCTGCTTCAAAGGCTCTGAAATCAATCCATTCATCTGATGGACGTATTCGTTGCGGTCTATTACTCTTCCGTAATTTTTCATTAATAGGAAGTACTACACTAATCACAGTTCCTCCATGATAGCTTTCCTTGCCAAAATATGCTCCAAATATTTCTTTGGGGGTTAAATGCGCATCGCCTATGATTGTTTTATATTCTTCAAATAGCAAATCATCGGTAGAAGCAAATCCGATAAGTGGTTCGTCATAATACGGATTATTGGTTAGTTTAGACCAATTCTTATTATCTTTTAATACTAACGCTTTTATTGTGTTTATAATGAAGCTTTTCATTATTCCTATATATTAATTCATTCATGATTCATATAAAATATTCAAATATCTTTGAAAATAACGATGGCATTATGTCCTCCGAATCCAAATGAATTGCTCATAGCAACTGACACCTTTTTTTGAATGGATTCTTTTTGTACTATTTGGATGCTGTCAGATATATTAGGGTCGAGGTTCTCAATATTTATTGTTGGTGGAATAACGCTTTCTATAATAGATTTTATAGATAGTATCGCTTCAATAGCTCCTGCTGCACCCAGTAGATGTCCTGTCATTGACTTTGTTGCACTGATAAATAAATTTCCAGGTGATGTCCCAAATATTGATTCTATTGCATTAATTTCACATAAATCTCCGATAGGAGTAGATGTAGCATGAGGATTTAAATAATCGACTTGTTCCGGTGATAAATTTGCCTCTTCCAAAGCAAGTTTCATTGCATGGGCAGCACTTTCACCATTCGGTAATGGGGCGGTCATATGATATGCATCAGATGTCATTGCAGCACCTACAACTTCACAATATATTTTAGCTCCTCTCTTTTTGGCTGATTCATATTCTTCGAGGATTAATGCTCCACCACCTTCTCCCATTACAAAACCGTCCCGATCTTTATCATATGGACGGGAAGCTGTCATATATTCATCGTTTCGGGTAGACATAGCTTTCATGGAATTGAATCCTCCAATAGAAGCTTCTATTATTGGGGCTTCGGAACCTCCCGTTACAATAGCTTTGGCTTTTCCTAATCGGATATAGTTGAACGCATCCATTATTACTGTGTTTGTTGTAGCACATGCTGAAACCGCACAATAATTTATACCCATATATCCATGCTTCATCGCAATCATACCGGGTGCCATATTCGGGATCATTTTAGGTACAAGAAAAGGACTGAACCGGGGTTGAGAATCATTCCTTATATAATCTGTTACCTCACTCTCGAAAGTTGTCAAACCTCCTTGTCCGGTTCCCCATATTACCCCAATATCGAAAGGAGAATATTGATCTACGGAAATACCCGAATCTTCAATTGCCATTGCTGCACTATAAAGAGCATACTGAGTAAACAAATCGGTTCGCTTTATTTCGTTATTATCCAAATATAGTTTTGGGTCAAAATCCTTTACTTCACAAGCAAAGTGGGTTTTGAACAATTCCGGATTAAACTTACTTATCGGCATTGCTCCACTTTTCCCCGCAATAGCGTTACTCCAAAAAGTATCTATATCATTTCCTAAAGGAGAAACAACTCCCATTCCTGTTATTACCACTCTCTTCATATTATTCAATATTAATCTATCTACTAATAGGTAGATATTTTAAACAAAAAAAATTAACTATGTAAAATGCCATTCTGAATCAATTCATACGTATTATTTCCCATTACTTTATCAAGTAAAAGAGAGGCTAATAACGAGGATTGTATCAAATAGGCTTTTGTATTAGGATCTTCTGTAAAAGAAAAAACACCTTGTTCTTTCCCTTTAGCTAATAATTCGGTCAGATAATCAATAATTATATTTGCCATTTTATTGAGTTCTGATTTCATCTCATCAGACAGGGTATCAAAAGACGAAGAAAGTGCACCCATTAAACAAACCCAATGCTCTTTCTGTGTTTTGTCATGCATCGTAACAAACTTTTCAAATTGAATTTTTACATCCAAAACCATCCAAGAACTTGTCAAATCTTTAAAACCTATGATCGTATTCTTAATAACCTCAACGCCTAAATCCGATTTTGAAGGGAAGTAATAGTGTATAGATGCATTCTTAATTTTAAGACATTCTGAAATATCAGCATAGCTAAAAGCATTGTAACCTTTAGTTCTAATCAAATGATCTGCTATTCGAATTATTTCACCTCTTGTACTCTTCATGCTGCAAAGATAAAAAATATATCTATTAGTAGGTAGATTTTACGAAAGTATTTTTATCTTTGTGGCTTAAGGGTTATTTGAAACAATGGAAAAACATAGCAGACCAAAGAGTTTTGCTCGTTTCCAAATCGTTACCCGTTGTTGATATTCCTTTCTTTAATTATCTGTTGTTCAATAGATAAATTTCAAATCTTCTACTGTTTTTGTGGGTTGGCATACATAGATGTAGCCGGACTGCGGAAAGAACATATCCGTAAATCGTTTGATGGAAACCTTTGGATCATGACCAAACGGGTGAAGACAGGTGCGGATGTCAATGTCTCCGTTTATATTCCTAAAAATGATTCTGGACAAGTACAAAGACAAGCTCCCTAATGAGGAAATCTTACCTATTATCAGTAATCATCTCCGGCAGACTCGCCGAAAATCGTAACATTATCCGGATTGCCTCCGAATGCGGCAATTTTTTCCTGCCCACCTGAGGGCAGCGATCTGATCCATATAGGCATAACTTCCTTTCGCCTCTTCCCCGGATGTTATTTACTCAACGCAGCGAAGGCAAAATGACTGAGACGTCCCGAGACGATAGTTAAAGGTTATCAGGATGACGCCTTGTCTGGCAAATTCTTCTCCCCGAGAAGGTGTGTTCCGAACCGCTTCCTCCAACGAAACCGCCGCCGTGTATCCACACCATAACTGGCAGTTTTGCTTCAGGCTTAGTCCCGGCAGGTAGCCAGATATTGAGGAAAAGGCAATTTTCCGATGAGCCTTTCGCAATTGCGCCAGAACCCCGAGGCCAGCTTTCTTGTGCACAATTTGCCCTAAACTGGCCCGCATCAAGCTCCCCTTGCCATATAGGCATTGGGTTGAGGCGGGCGCCAGCGATATTCACTCAGGCGGCGCAGCATAGGGAATTCCTTTGAAACAGACAATATATTCCTCTCATACCCCACGTACAATTCCGGAGGTACATTAGAGGCCTCCAAAGATTTTAAAATCATACTGTGTTATTCAACCTTAATTATTCTTTGCACCATTGCTGCTCCCAGATCAAAGGCTGCTTTACAGTCTAACGGGAATTGTGTTCGACGATATTCAGCCTTTTCATTTTCATCCCAATAAGTTGCGACATATTTACTGTAGTCCGTATATTGACATGTATTATATGCACATAGCCTTTCAGGTTGTTGCCCAAATACATTCCAAACATATCTTTCAATTTCGTTTAAGATAATCGGATAATTACCTTTTTCCATGATATCCTTGGTCACATTCATCGTATAAATAAATGCGGTATGTAAACTTTTAGGAGCAAGATTACCTTTCAGTTCAGCATCAAATGAAAGATACTGATATATAAGTCTTTCAAGAAATCCGCGCAATTGTACGGTAATTTCATGAAAATATATTGGTGAGCCAAAGACAACAATATCTGCATGAGAAACCATTTCTAAAAGGTCTGTTATATCATCACGTACAATACATTTACCATATGTGGAACCTTTTCGATGACAGGCAAAACAACTTATACACCCCTGATATTTGTAATCGTATAAATGAAAAAAATTAACCTGAATATCTTTGCCTGTTGATGAAGCACCTTCAATGAATTTTTTCAGCATTGTAGCTGTATTCCATTTTTTTCGAGGGCTTCCGTTAATGACTGTAACTTTAATCATTACTCTATTCTTTTCTTATTAAATGAAGACATCCATTTGATTATTTCCGGATCGCGGTGGCTGAAAAATAAGCTATTATTCGTATCTAAGGATTTAATTATATCCATGTCTTCTGCTAACAGTTCAAAATCGAACACATTGATGTTTTCAATTATCCGCTCTTTTTTTATAGATTTAGGAATCACAACCACACCACGCTGAATTAACCAACGAAGTATAACTTGGGCGACAGACTTATTATATTTCTTACCAATCTCCAGCAATTTATCATTCTGAAACAAGTTATTCTTTCCTTCGGCAAACGGAGCCCAAGATTCCATCTGTACACCATTTTCTTTCAAAAATGTCAGGTCTTCTTCACGTTGGTAAAAAGGATGAGTTTCAATCTGATTTACAGCGGGTGCAATCTCATTATTTACTATCAAATCCATTACCCTGTCAGTATAGAAATTACTTATGCCGATAGCCCGTATTTTTCCTTGTCTATTCAGTTCTTCCATCGCTCGCCAAGAACCATACACATCTCCAAATGGTTGATGGATCAAGTATAAGTCAAGATAATCCACTTGCAATTTATTCATAGATAATTCTGCTGCCTTCAATGTATGTTCATATCCGGCATCGGCAATCCATAGTTTAGTCGTGATGAATAAGTCTTTTCTATCTATGCCACTTTCATTGATAGCTTCGCCTATTGCTTCCTCATTCTGGTAGGCAGAAGCCGTATCGATGGAACGGTAACCTGCTTCGATAGCAGTTAGCACCGCTTGCTTACACTCTTTAAAATCAGGAATCTGGTAAACACCAATCCCTAAAATCGGCATTTCTATGCCATTATTTAATTTTACTTTTTCCATTTTCTATTAATAATCGATACTTAAACTAATTTTTTTTCACTCTTTGAATTGTGTTTACATAGTGAATAGAATCAACGGTATCTACTTTTGGTTATAAATTATTCCCCATTGTTCTAAATTTCAATTTTTCACAGTTTTAATAAAAAGAAGGTTTATCCCAATTGGTATCAGGTTCGCTTACACCGAGGCTTGATTTAATAAACTGTCCTTTGTGATCTTTTAATATGTCTACAATCAACTGTGAAACTGCTTGACGTGTTACTTGTACTCCTTGAAAGGGTTCGTTTTTTTTTGTAAGGTGATATTTACAGTTGCCGGGCTGGTTGTATAGCCAGGTAAGACGCAAAATAGTATAGTCCAGTTCGGGAGTTTCCACCAATGCAACAGTCTCTTTATGGAGCTGAATACCTTTGTCACCTACCATGTGACGATTCCAGTCGCCGAAAGCTCCCGGTACTTCATCATAGATCCCCAGAATGGATGCTGCAATAATTCTTTTTATACCGACTGCTTTCATCGCTTTTATAATGGTTTCAACACCTTTCATGGCATTCACCAAGTGAACATAATCCGAAAAATCTCCGTTTACCAGCGATACCCTTTCTGAAGTCAAACCTTTTAATCTGTTGGAAGCATTGCGGGCATATAGTACCAAATCATTCTCAGTCTGTTCGATAAGGTCTTTAGCAAGCATACGCCCAATTTGTCCTGCCGCCCCTAATATTAATATTTTCATTTATTATATGATTATAATTGTTGGACAGTAGGTCTGAATAAGACTTCGTTTACATCCACATCTTCGGGTTGACTGATAACAAATGATACAGCCCTTGCAAACGAATCAGCAGGTATTGCATTTTGTTCGTAATATTTATGAATGCCCTCGGCTATATCAGGTGCGGTAATACTATTCGGCAAATCAGTCGCAACAGCTCCGGGTGAAATTACTGCCACGCGAATATTATATGGTTTTACCTCCTGCCTCAATGCTTCTGAAATAACACGTACTGCATACTTTGTAGCCGAATAAACAGCTCCACCTGGGCTGATTGTATGACCTGCTACTGAAGATACGCTGATAATTTGCCCCGATTTCTGTTCTTTCATATGTGGCAGGGCTGCTGCAATACCATATAAAACTCCTTTGATATTAACATCAATGGCTTGATTCCAGTCGTCTATCTTTAGATATTCCAATGGAGAGAGTGGCATCAGTCCTGCATTGTTAATTATCACATCTATACGCCCGAATTGTTGGACGGCGGCATCGACCAGTTTTTTTACCTGCAGATGATCTGTTACATCTGTTTCAACGGCAAGAGCCTTTCCTCCATTCTTAATCAGTTCGTCTGCCAATGTGTTAATGCGGTCTTTACGACGTGCACCTAATACGACAACTGCTCCCTGTTCCGAAAGATAGCGTGCAGTTGATTCTCCTAAACCACTGCTGGCACCTGTAATTACAACAACTTTTCCTTTTATATTTTCGACCTTACTCATATTTCTTTTTTTTATAATTATTGAAAACTTTATTTCTTATAGCTGTTATATTCTTCATCGGTCACAGGTTCCATCCAAACAACCGAACCTTTATGAGATTGTGGAGTGATAGCTATGTGTGTAAATTCACTATCAGGAGATGCACCGTGCCAATGGATAACATTGGGTAATATTTCAACCACATCCCCGACATTAAGTAGTTGGATTGGTTTTCCTTTTTCCTGATAATATCCTGTTCCTTTTGTACAAAGCAGAATTTGCCCTCCAGGATGTGAATGCCAGTTATTTCTTACACCAGGCTCAAATACTACATTCCCGATTGTCAAATCAAATTTATCTTTGTCAGTAACTAACATTTGAAGCCATGCTGTCCCACTGAAATAATCGTTATTGATGGCTTCTCCTTTTGGAAATATCTGATTTATTTCATTGCTACTTGAAGTTTCCATTTTATCATTATTTTTTTGATTATTACAACATGCAGTAAATACCAAATTTACGGCTAATAATGCAAAAACAAGAGGTAGAATAGATTTTATTTTATATTTCATCATTCTTTAAAGGTTCGTTTGATAAAAGTTTACTAATTTATTTACGGCTTGCGATACATATTCGGGTTTCCAGTAGGTTTGTATATGAGTAGCTCCGTCAATCAAAAACAACTCTTTATCTTTTGAGTTGGTTGCTTTGCTAAACGCTTCATCCGTCATATATTTCGTGTCGGCTTTGCTTCCGGCTATCATCAACAAGGGTTGATTAATTAAATCCATATTTGCAGTAGCATCCCATGTCATCAAGTCGAGTAAGCTGCTCATTGTATATAGAAAGGTGGAATTTGGATGTGCATAGGTTCTATAATAATACAAGTATCCTTCCCGGTATAGGTCAGTCGATGTTTTAGCTATTTCTTCGTCTGTAATACTTGCTACTCCAGCATAAATAATTTTATCATCTGCAGCTTCCTGAGCTCTTGCATCCGAGGCCTGTTGTAAACGTTGCTGTATGGTAGCCAATTGGGAATTCTGAAATCCGTTGCGTCTTACTTCACCCGAATTGAACATACTTAATGTTGCTACTGCCTTAAATCGTTTGTCAGACTGGGCTGCCTTTAAAGTATAACCCCCTCCGCCACAAATACCAAGAATGCCCAAACGGTTTGCATCTACCCCTTTATATTGGGTAATAAAGTCTGCCATACCATGAATGTCTTCAGTACGGTAGGCTGGATTATCTGTATGACGGGGTTCTCCGCCACTTGCTCCTTGATAAGCAGCATCTGCGGCAAGGGTTATATAACCTGCTTCAGCTAAACGCTGTGCATATAATCCAGCGGTCTGCTCCTTTACTCCTCCATTTGGATGTGCTACCACCACAGCAGGATACTTTTTAGAAGGATCGTAATCAGCCGGTGTATAGACATTCGCTGCTATATCAATCCCGTTTAGTTTATACGTTACCGGATGAATATTTACTTTCCCTTTTAGATTTTCGGTAATAGCTCCATCATACACCAACGTATATGGATTTTGTTTTTGCGTAGTTTGAGCCTTTGCTGTATCTATTGTCAATGACATAGCTGTCGCGATTATTAAAATTAATGCTTTCATTATTTTGTGTATTAGTTTATTTACTTCTTGCTTTTTAGAACTTCATTCAATACTTTTTGGGCATCGGATGCTTCTTTTGTCCCAATCGTTGATTTAATAACTGCTACAAATTCTTGCAACTGTCCGGGTGTTAAACCGACATTCAGTGAAATAGTTAAATGACTTTTGAGCATGGGTTCTGCATCACCAATTGCACTGATAACGGAAATAGTTACCAATTCTCGTTGGGCATAATTCAACACATCACGTTCAAAAATATCTGCAAACAAATGCTCTTTAAGGAAAGTATCTATTGTAGGAGCAAATGCCGAATAGCCCGAAAGTGTATCGGGTTGCGGCATATCTGTCAGTTCGCCCAGAATCTTTTTTCCACGTTCATACTTACTGCCTTCTTCATTAATCGGCGATGCTTCCCGTCCCGGATTGTCATTAATACCATTGGTTTTACGTTCATCCAATAAAGTCATAAAGGTTTGTAGCCCCCGAATGCTTCTTGGAAATCCGCAATAAGCATACAGATGTACCAATACTTCTTTTATTTCGTTGACGGTCAGACCGGCTTCGAGACCTGCAACAAGTTCCGGTTTTAGTCTTTCTAAATCTCCTTTGGCAGTAAGTGCGGAGATAGTAATAATCTTTTCTTCTCTCTTATCTAACATATCATTCTGTGCATTTACATTACCCGATATCTCCAATAATATCGTAATTATACAGATTAAATTTACTCTTATCACAACCGATTTGTTAAATATTTTTCTTAATCATTATCTATTTTCCGACCCTTTTGGCAAATTCTTCTGGATATCTGTTTCCTGTTACATGGATATGCTCTAATCTCTCATTGATTCTGGCAATTTCCTGGTTTGACAATTCAATATCAATACAACCAATATTTTCATCTATCCTCCCAGCTTTTCTTGTGCCTGGAATAGGAACAATCCAAGGTTTAGTTGCTAATACCCATGCCAAAGCTATTTGTGGAGGTGTAGCGTTCTTTTCTATTGCCAGTTCTTTTACAAACTCAACTAATTTCTGATTTGCATCTAATGCTTCCGGGGTAAAACGTGGAAAACCGGGGCGCAAATCATCTTTACCAAAGACTGTATCTTTAGTGAATGAACCTGTAAGAAACCCTTTACCGAGAGGGCTGAATGGAACAAATCCTATACCAAGCTCTTCTAAAATAGGGAACAGCTCTTTTTCCGGCTCGCGCCACCACATAGAATATTCACTTTGGACGGCAGTCAATGGGAAAATAGCATGTGCCCTCCTTACTGTTTGTACTCCGGATTCAGATAATCCCCAATGAAGTATTTTACCTTCTTGATACAGTTCCTTCATTGTTTCCGCTACATCTTCAATCGGCACATTGGGATCGACTCGATGCAGGTAATATAAATCGACATAATCGGTCTTTAATCGTTTTAAGGAACCTTCAATAGATTTTCGTATCTCTTCCGGTTTCCCATCAACAACCTGTTTACCGTCTATAGTCTTTATACCGCATTTAGTCGCAATGATTACATCTCTCCGGTATGGTTCCAATGCTTTGCCTAGCAATTCTTCATTAGTAAAAGGACCATATACCTCAGCTGTATCAAAGAAATTTATTCCTTTTTCCATTGCATGATGAATGACCTGTATCATTTCGTTTTCATCAGATGCAACTCCGTATCCGTGACTCATTCCCATACAACCAAGACCGATAGCGGAAACTTCCAAATCTCTGTTCCCTAATACTCTTTTTTCCATTTTTTTAATATTTAATTCCAATATTATTTCATTGTGTTGGAAATCTTCTCTATCATGTCTAATTGTGCTTTTAGAACTGATACTTTCATGCCGTTATTTTTCATGATATGATTATTTTTATTTATTAATCATTCATTTTAATATTGACAAATCCTTGCTTTTGCTCAAGAGTCATTGTAAAGAAGCGTTTGTTTTTGTTTAATGAACGCATTGTTGCCATTTCATTATCACTTAAAGTAAAGTCGAAGATGCTGATATTCTCTTTAATATAATCGGGATTAGTTGCTCCGGGAATCACCGAGAGCCCTTCTTGAATATGCCAACGGAGTATTATCTGTGCAATTGATTTATTGTGCGCTTCTGCAATCTTAGCAATTACAGGGTCAGAAAGCAGATTTTTATCTCCATGTCCTAACGGATACCAACATTCTATGGCTATTCCATAGGGTTTTACTTTCTCTCGTATATCATTTCGTTGAGCATAAGGATGGCATTCTATCTGCATCACAGCAGGTTTTATCTTCATATTATCTACAATGGCATGGAATGCTTCATCACTGTCATCAAAATTACTAATACCCAATGCACGTACTTTCCCGCTCTCTACGGCTTTTTCCATATCTTTCCAAGCACCTACAAAATCTCCGACAGGTTGATGAACATACAGTAGGTCTATGTAAGTTGTTTGCAGACGAGCCAACATCTTATCTATAGCTTGCATGGTTATACCCTCTCCGTATTCGGATGGCCAAAGTTTGCTGGTAATCCAGATTTCTTCACGAGGGATGCCACTCTCTTTAACTGCTGTGCCTACTCCGGATTCGTTTCCGTAAGCATGGGCAGTATCTATATGGCGATAACCGTTCTTTAATGCAACAAGGCAAGCCTCCTTACAGGCTTCATTTGATGCAGTGAAAGTACCAAGCCCAAATTGAGGCATCTCCAGACCATTGTTCAGTTTTAACATGGGTACATTCGCACTCCTATTTTGTGCATTCACAAAATGCATACTTCCAAACAGCAATATTGCTATTAACGGGAAATATTTTTTTAAGTTTTTCATTTTTTATCTATTATAAATTTATAAATCAATTTGTTATGTTCTACTCTCCGAGTAATCTAGTGAATGAAAGCGAACCTAACTTCCATTTACCATCTATCAACACATATATTTCCGTAACCACAAAGGGATTGACAACTTCATTGCCACCGACAACGGCCGTCAGACGAATCTTGTCTAAGATGATTGCTGTGTTACCGACAAACCGAACCGATGTTTCTTGTATTTCTGCATGCTTGTAATGGATGCCACCACTCTTGATCGTATTCAGTTCTTGTTCCTTATTCATCGTACCACCCATATGGACAAATACAGCTTCGTTGTGGAAGAGGTTATTCAACGAGTCCACATTTTTGTCAGCCATCCATTGCCATTTCATTTTTGATAAATCGAGAAGTTCCTGCTTTGTCTGCTCACAATTTGTTGTTGCCTGCTGTGCATAAGATGTTTGCACGCTTATCATCAATATACTCAATGCCAGAAATAATACTTTTGATATATTGTTTTTTGATATTCTTTTTTCCATGATAATTTTTATTTATTGATTAAAAATTACTTGTCTCTTATTATGCCGATTTCTTCCAACCACGGCTTTACATCAGCATTTTTATCAGTTGTTCCAAAACCTTTCAAATGCTTAGAGTCAGGTGTGAGCTCAACTATTTTAGCTAATGTTTCATCTCTATATGTTGCACCATAAGTGCAAAACGGTATAATTGTTTTCCCTTTAAAACTATAGTTTTTGCTTTCTAAAAATGACCAGATTGCCATAGGTGCAGTATGCCACCAAACGGGGCAACCTACAAAAATAGTATCATATTGATCCAAATTTTCTACTATCGTTTTTAGTTCCGGACGAATTCCATTATCCCGTTCTTCTTTTACCACTTCCGTACAAGCTTCATATTCTGTCGGATAAATCTTTACTGTTTCTATTCTGAATAGTGTTCCTCTGGTCTGTTTTGCAATATTTTCAGCAACTTGCTGTGTATTGCCTCCCCAACTGAAATAGGCTATCAGAATTTTTCGTTCTGTTGCTTTTGTCTTCATTTGTTCATTCATTGAAGTAGAACGGTTATTATTGCCTGAACATGCCATAGGGCATATTGTCAACATCATCAATAGGGTTAAAAATAAATTTTTCATATATCTTTTTTGTGATTAATATTTCTTATTCTTTGATGTGCCGTTGTCAAAAGCGGACAGCTAAGTCTAACCATCCTTCGGCATCCGTACCTGTTCCAAGCCCAAATCCATGTCCGGCAGTCTGATACCTGTGATATTCAACCTTCACACCCGCCTTTCGTAAATTTTTGACACGTCTTTCCACCGTATTCACATTAACTATTCCATCGTTTGCAGCAACGGTTATAAATGAAGGTGAAAAGTCTCTTGAATAAGTTGATTGCCCGGTGTAAATATCATAAAAGATCGTTTTACCTTTATTCACTTCATCTATCATGTAATTTACCGAACCTACGACTACTTCCGGACGGACATTTCCGTGATACGGCATAAGGGAACCGACATTTGAGATAGGTGTATTATAATAAGACGAATTATCATCACGGGATAAGAGCAATTCCCCCAACCCATTAAAAGCAGGATAATTGACGATATCACGTACATAATCATTTATTGTCAGGTGTGCAGCCATATTCATATTATTTCCTCCGTTTCCGTTATTCTCGTTTCCATCAACAATCTCTTGATTGTCAGAATCGGTAGGGGTTTTATCCCCACAATTGGTGAAAAATAGCATTAATGATAATAGTAGTACCATATTACTAATTCTTATAATTTTATTTAAGCCTGTTATTTTCATAACCTATTTGATCTTTAATCAAGTCCTTTTTCTTTCATCCAGTCCGAGAGCAAATCTGCGATTTCGATATTATTCAGGTCAGACATGAGGAAATGTGTATTGCCATATATACCTATTTGAGGTAATTCTACCAAAGTAGCATCTCCGCCATAACGGTTAATCGTTTCTACAAAGAGTCGTCCTAAAGCCAAGCGTATACGCCAGTTTTCTGCACCAAGTTCATTGGTTACTTCTTTTCCGATATTATCTCCGAAATACAAGATGATAGGTATTTGTGTGAGTTTTTTAAAGTCTTCCATCGGAACTTCGACACCGGACAATACGCCTGTACGTCCCGTGATGGGTTCAGGCAGTTCACCTTCGGGAAATAAGTATGTGCCCGGTTCATACGATACGATGGCCTTCACATTATTACTCTTTACTCCTGTAAACCATCCGGGTAAACCTCCCTGAGAATGCGTTATAAGAATTCCAGAACCTGTTTTGTCGAAAAGTCCTACCATACTGTTTGTTATCACATTAACATCAAAATTCCCTGTATTGGGAGTCATCTGGCGGAAGAAGTTCTCCAGACTTTCTTTATCTCGCGGAAACTGTACATTATCGAAGTAGTTCGGCCAAATACCGATGCGGAATATTTCATACCACATCTGTTCATCGGCTATGGGTTCTATGGTTGCAGCAACAGTGCTTCGTCCGGCTTTTCCCCTGCGCGGTTGGTCTACCAGATAGGTGCTGAATCTCCTTCTTAAAAATATATTCTGGAAACCCTCCCTTCCATCCGGTGTGGTTTCCCATGTTTTTGCTGACTGTCCGGCACCATGTAGAAATACGAGAGGATATTTACGGGCATTATCAGGTATTTGATAAAATACATAAGCATGGTCGCCATGAAAAGTTTGCCCGTTGGGGTAAGGTTTGAAATTATCAAACTCATTTGCATCATAAGTCCCCGGAGTTTGTATGACCGTACCGCCAACCGAAAAACTACCTTGTTCTTTTATTACAAGCAATCCATTTGCTTGGCTATTGGGTTGCTCTTTACATCCAAAAAGGATACATAGGGTACTTATTATCAATATTGATATATGTTTCATATTCTTTCTTTTAGAAGTTTATAGTATCACGATACAAACTTATGCACAATAAATGCCCTTATAAATAGACAGATTACAGATTCTTATACCATTATTATTACTTATCTGATAAATATTCTGTTGTAATTCAATTTAAAATATATTTTTATGATAAAATGATAATTAAGGTGCGTTTACTTATAATTGAGATAGTGTGCAGTAAATTCTGCTTAATAATCTGTATTAAAACTAATTTCTTTCCAATCTTCCAATTCTTTTAATTGGGTTTCTAACTCCAAACGGGTAAGATTGACGGCATCAGTTCCCAGCAGTAAACGGAACGGAATTTTTCTACATTCTTCCACTTTGATAATAGCCTGTGCTGCTTTTTGCGGATTTCCCGGTTCGGTACCGTATGTATGGTCGTTTTCTTTTCGTCTTTTGCCTGCCGTTTCTTTATAGTCTGAAATTTCTGTCTGTGTACCCGCTAATGAACGACCTGTAAAATCAGTACGAAAAGCACCGGGTTCAATGATAACCACTCTGATTCCCAACGGGGCGACTTCTTTGTTAAGTGCATCAGACATTCCCTCAATTGCAAATTTGGTCGCGGAATAATAACCCGATCCCGGATTTGAAAAACGCCCTGCAATGGAAGACACATTGAAAATAGTACCGGATTTTTGTTTACGCATTGTAGGCAAAACTGCATTTATCATATTCACCGTACCGAAAAAATTAGTATTGAAAAGTTCATTAACCTGACTTCCATCCGCTTCTTCAACTGCCGACCTGTATCCATGACCTGCATTGTTTAACAAAATATCGATACTTTTAAATTTTGCTTCGGCTTGTTCAACCACCTCTTTAGCCTGTTCTTTATTGGTTACGTCTAATGCCAAGCCTAAAGCTGTTTCAGGATAATTTTCAATAATATCCTGAATGGCTTTAAGGTTTCGGGAAGTTACGATAACGTTGTATCCTTGTTTAAGTGTTTCTTGTGCAAAAGCACGTCCTAGTCCAGTTGAACATCCTGTGATTAACCATGTTTTATTTGACTTTTTCATTTTGTTTTATTTTATTATTTTTCACTTCAAGGTTTTCATATCAATGACGTAACGGAATTTCACTTCTCCGTCCACCACATCTTTGTAAGTATTGGTAACAGTTTCTCCGTCTGCATTAATAACTTCTACTTCGGGATAAAGGTTGTTTGTTACCGAATAGTCTAACATTTCCTGTGTTTCGGAAATCAATCCTTTTAATTCTTCGGGATTATTTATATTCACATATTTTACTGCCCCCAAACGTTTGGCGTCTGCCCGTTTTTCTTCGGTAATATCAAATACGGTTACTTCTGCTCCCAACTTTACCAAATATTGTACTGCCATATTCCCTAATCCGCCAAAGCCTGCAACGCCTACCTTATCGCCTTTCTTTACGCCTGCATATTTGATAGGTGCATACGTTGTAATACCTGCACAAAGCAAGGGTGCTACTTTTTTTATGTCTGCATTTACAGGAATTTTTATAGCATATTTTTCCGTCAGTATAATGTTGTTTGAATAACCGCCCTGTGTTGCTTCATTATCGTGGAATTGGTCATAGTCGTGATATGTCCAAACCACTTCTTTGCAATATTGTTCCAAACAAGCCTTGCAATATTCACAATGCCCACAGGAATTAACAAAGCAACCGATACCCGCAAAATCACCCACTTTGAATTTTGTAACATCTTTACCAACCTTTACCACACGCCCCGCAATTTCGTGTCCGGGAACCATCGGGTATTCTTCCGGCCCCCAATCTTCACGAACGTGATGTACATCACTATGGCAGATATCCGAATACAAAATTTCAAGCTGAATTTCGTCATTGCCTACTGCATGGCGGCTAAATTCATAAGGCTTAAATTGTCCGTCCCCTGAAAATACTGCAAGTCCTTTGGTAGGTATACGGTTATCTTGTGCAAATACGACTGGTGTTGTAATCAGTAATATCAATAAACTCATTAATTGTTTCATAACTTTTTATTTTTGAGATTTTATTCACTTTTTTGTATTATAGCTGTTCTATTAAGCCAGCTTTTGACTTCTGTTTCAGCTTCCGTCTCTTTATTTCCTGTAATAGCAAGCGTTATCCCATCCCTTTCCGAACCGCTTCGGATAGTAAATCCGTCCAAAACTTCGCTATTGGGGCATAAATCTTTTACGGTTTGAAAGCTATTGCCTATACCATAACCGCCATTTGTATTGAATGGAATTACTTTCTTTCCACTTAAATCGTATTGATGTAAAAAACTTTTTATAGGCGGTGGCAACTGCATTCCCCAAGTTGGAAAGCCAACAAATACTACATCATAATTCTGTATGTTGTCAATTACTGTTTTTAGTGGCGGTAAGAAGCCTGTTGCATTTTCATTTGCGACCTGATTGACTGTTGTCCGATAATCTTTGGGATATGGTGTTTCCAATTCCAGTGCTACCAATGTCCCACCTACATTTTCTTGAATAATTTCGGCTATAGTCTTTGTATTATTGGTTCGGGAAAGATAAACAATTAGTGTCTGTTCGGGATTTGCCGGTTGTATATTAGCAGGTTGATCGTCTTTACACGATGACGTGAAAAGAACTACGGAGAATCCTATTATTTGAATAAATGATGTTATCATTTTCATTGATTCTATTCTTTGTTTTTCAACATTTTAATCCAACTTTTTTCTTTTAACCAAACTGAAAAATGGTTGGCTATTTCGAGATTGTTTAAATCGAACATTAAGAAATGAATATTACCTTTTATGCCTATTTCAGGTAAATAGACAACAGTTACATCGCCGCCATGAGCGTTAACAACCTCAGCCCGTTGCACACTCAGGTTGTTCTTTACATCCAAAGAGGACACATAAGTACTTGTTATCAATATTACCGTATGTTCCATATTTTGTTCTTTTATAAATTTATATTTTTATCATACAAATTTATAATCTATTGTTGCCGATGTAAATAGACAGATTACTGATTCTTATACCATTATTACTGATTAGGTAAATACTTTGTTGTAATTCAATTTTAGATATCTATTTTTGCAATGAAATAGCTTTAATTTTAAAATGAAACGATATGAATACTGTCTTAAACTTTGATACAATTCATGAATATTGCGAATTTCTTGGGGTTGAAACGCTACATCCTTTAGTTAATTCTATTGACTTCTCCGCCGTAAATAAAGATTTCAAGCATATACGTAAAAGGTATGGATTCTATTTTATTTTCCTGAAAGATGTCAATTGTGGTGATTTGCTCTATGGAAGGCATACCTATGACTATCAGGAAGGTACGCTTGTTTTTATTGCGCCGGGGCAAATAGCCGGAAAGGACGATACAGGCGAAGTCTTTCAGATGAAAGGCTGGGGGCTTTGTTTTCATCCGGACTTACTTCGGGGAACAACACTTGGACAAAATATGAAAAATTATACATTTTTTTCCTACGAAGCAAATGAATCCCTACATATGTCAGAGCGTGAGAGGCAGATTATTATAAATTGCTTTAAGGAAATAAGGGAAGAATTAATACACTCCATCGATAAGCACAGTAAATCAATCATAACTGCAAATATAGAAGTATTCCTCAATCATTGTTTACGGTTTTATGACAGACAATTTATTACGAGGGAGAATATAAACGAAGATATTTTATCGCGTTTTGAGAAGGAACTTAATATCTATTTTGAATCGGATAAACCTCAAACTATTGGTTTGCTTTCTGTACAATATTTTGCAGATGAATTACATCTGTCAGCCAATTATTTTGGAGATTTGATTAGAAAGGAAACCGGAAAATCCGCACAAGAATACATCCAGCAGAAAGTAATCGAAAAAGCAAAAGACAAACTATTTAATCCTGAAAAATCCGTTAATGAAATTGCTTATGAATTAGGATTTAAATACCCGCATCATTTTAGCCGGATGTTTAAAAAAGTCGTTGGCTGTTCGCCGACAGATTATAGAATACTTAATTAATATTCTTTTCCACAAAAAGGGGTTATCCTGCTTTTTGGACAGCCCCTTTTTTGTTGTTTATCACTGACGTCTGAAAGTCAAGGAAAAGCCAAAAAATGACAGAGGATATTCATAATCTTAATTTAAGAGTTGTTTTCCATGCTAATTTATTTTATATTTGAGACATATATTCGTTATTAGCCTATAAACTATTTCAGTATGATCCCTATTTCAATGCAAAAGTAGAGAACTAATAATAGATATTGTTTAAGGTGGGCTTAAATGCATAATAATTGTATGCGAATAGATACAATTATGAATATTGACACAATTATGGTCAAATCTTCCGATTCAATTTTAAAAGGGATTGTCGAAAGAACGAAACAAAGGTGGCTTGAACAAAAACTAAAATATCATTATCAATGGAAGATAATATGATCCATATCAAAAACATGGTTTGTAATCGTTGTATTATGGTAGTACGCGAACGAATCGAAAATTTGGGATTCAAAACTCAGTTTGTGGAATTGGGGAGTGTCGTTTTTAGCAAATCACTAACAAATAATGATATAGCCCTGATAAAAGCTGTATTGGAGCCTATCGGTTTTGAATTAATAGATGATAAATATGCCTTGATTATTGAACAAGTGAAAAATGCAATAATAGAATTGGTACACAAGAAAAACGGAACTTTGAAGATGAACCTTTCGGATTATCTGGTAGCCCAATTACACCATGATTACAGTTACATCAGCAATCTATTCTCCGAATTGGAGAATACGACCATCGAAAAATATTTTATTGCCCAGAAAATAGAGCGGGTAAAAGAATTACTCGTTTATAATGAGTTGTCTTTGGCTGAAATAGCGGATCTACTCAATTATTCAAGCACGGCTCACTTAAGTGCACAATTTAAGAAAGTGACTGGACTTACGCCCAGTCATTTCAAAAAAATTAAAGATCATAAGAGAAAATCATTGGATCAGGTTTAATCACTCAATTTGTAATCACCCTCTTTAGAAATAGCATTTTGTAATTCGGCTATTGATTTTTCTTCTCCCTCAAATTCGATGATTGCAACAGGAGGATCAAGAGTTACATTTGCTTTTACTCCATCTATGCTATTCAATGCTTTTTCGACATGCATCCGGCAATGCTTGCAAGTCATTCCCGAAACTCTAAATTCTTTCTTCATATTTTTTTTCGTTTAAATAATTATTCAATCTTTTTAGTTTTAAGTCGTAAACTGTTTGTTACCACGCTTACACTGCTTAATGCCATTGCCGCACCGGCAATCATTGGATTCAGTAAAAAACCGTTAACAGGATAGAGTATTCCGGCAGCAAGGGGAACACCTATCAGGTTATAAATAAATGCCCAGAATAGATTTTGTTTGATTGTCCTCACTGTAAGTCTGGATAATCTGATGGCAGACGAAATCTTGATGAGGTCTGACGAAATAATTATCATCTTAGCTGTATCCATAGCTATGTCATTCCCTTTGCCCATCGCTATACTAAGGTCGGCTTGAGCCAATGCAGCACTATCATTAATGCCATCCCCAACCATAGCGACTACCTTATTTTTATGCTGTAGTTCCTTTATAAATTCAGCTTTTTCATTAGGAAGTACACCGGATTTAAAATAGTTGATATTACTTTTGGCTGCTATTATTCGAGCCGATGCTTCATTATCTCCGGTTAACATATATACATCTATGCCGGCCGAACGAAGTTGAGATATAGCTTTGACTGATGTTTCTTTTATTTGATCGGTAATACCCAAAACTGCAAGAACCTTTTCATTATCAGCAAACCAAACTACGGTTTTGCCATCAAGAGCCAGTCGGGATGATTCAATATTGGATGATTTTCCGATACTTATATGATTCTCTTCCAATAATTTTTCATTTCCGACGTAATATAAAACGCCATTAACAATGCCTTTAATTCCTTTGCCGGTTATACTCTCAAAATTATCAGGTGCGACTTCTTTTAGTTTGCCCAAATGATTTACAACAGCATCGGCAAGAGGGTGTTCTGATGACTTTTCCAAATTGAAAAGTATATCTTTTCGGCTATCATCTTCATCAAGCCAAAGAAGATCGGTTACTATGGGTTTCCCTTCGGTTATTGTTCCGGTTTTGTCAAAAACAATTGCATTCACGTTCTTGGCTACTTCAAGGCTTTCCGCATCTTTTATCAGAATACCTTTCTCTGCTCCTTTTCCTATACCAACCATGATAGCTGTTGGAGTAGCCAGTCCTAATGCGCAAGGACAAGCAATCACTAATACGGTAATCATAGCTAAAAGTCCATGGCTAAACCCATTTTCAAAGTCGAGTATCATCCATGCAATGAAAGATAATATTGATATTGCTATAATGACGGGAACGAATATCGAAGCAATTCTATCTACTATTTTCTGAACGGGAGCTTTACTGCCTTGCGCATCTTGTACCATACGAATAATCTGGGCAAGCATTGTTTCCGATCCAACTTTTTCAGCTCTGAAACGAAAACTGCCTTTCTGGTTGATCGTCCCTGCATATACTTTCGAGCCATCTTCTTTCAGTATCGGAATGGACTCACCGCTAAGCATGCTCTCGTTTACATAGGAACTCCCTTCTGTAACAATTCCGTCTACAGCAATCTTTTCGCCGGGTTTAACAATTAGAATCTGCTCTTTTTTTACCTGGCTTATAGGAATTTCTTGTTGTTCATCTGTTTCATTGACGATAAGAACGGTTTTAGGCTGTAAGCCTATCAGCTTTTTGATGGCTGAAGAGGTATTGCTCTTTGCCTTTTCTTCGAGTAAACGTCCGAGCAAGATAAAAGCAACCACCACACTTGCAGCCTCAAAATATACATGCGGGTGAATTCCACGGGATAGCCAGAAATCGGGGAATAGTATGTTAAATATGCTAAAGAGATAAGCTATTCCGGTACTTAATGCAACCAACGTATCCATATTAGCTGTGCGATGTTTGAGTTGTTTCCATGCATTTGCAAAGAAATCACGTCCAAACCAAAATACAACAGGGGTTGATAATATCCACATAATTTCGTTAGCATAAGGTATATTCATAAATACCATACCAATAACGACAATGGGAACGGATAAGATTATAGCCCATATTACCCGACGTTTCAATTTTCGGTATTTTTCCGAATGGGCTTCTTTCACCTTGTCGGAAACATCGTCTGTTGTTTCAATCAACAAATCATATCCTGCGTCTTGAATCGCCTTTTTCAGTATCTCAGGAGAGGTTTGTTCCGGATTATACAATATGGTAGCCGAAGTTGTAGCATAATTGACTGTAGCTTCCTTTACTCCATATTGTTGATTAAGAACCTTATCTACCTTGTTTGCACAAGAGGCACAACTCATCTCTAATACAGGGAATCTTTTTTTTACTATTGTCATCGTTTTTATATTCTTAAATTACACTGCAAAAGTAAATACAAGTTCTATCCAACGCGTTACAGAATTATTGATAAGATTTATAAGATTTCAATTAATAAGAATTGCGAAAACACTGTTTCAGAGTTATGCCCGATAGTTTTGCCCGTTTTGCAATCCCTTCGAAAAAGTCTGGAGAGTAAGGTGCACCTATTGAAGGAATAATGTTTTGTAAATAGGCTGAGTTTGTTTCATACAAATAGGTTTCTATACAATGTCTTATACGGATTTAGGTGGCTTTTCTTAGTATAAGTCAATACGCTTAGGAAAGAGATCCGAAACAAGTATTCTTCCGCAAAAAAACAACTATTCCTTTTTACCAAAACAAGCAATATCTCGGATAGGACATTGCTTGTTTTGGTTATGACCGGTTCTGTCTTTCATTTTTCAATGCAATCTAAAATCATATTACTCATCCCTCTTTTTTTTCAGTCGTGCAGATCGAAACGGTCGAGGTTCATCACTTTGACCCATGCTGACACAAAGTCCTTGATGAACTTTTCGTCGGCATCCGCACTTCCGTACACTTCGGCTATAGCACGCAGTTCCGAGTTTGAACCGAAGATGAGATCGGCACGCGTTCCCGTCCATTTCAATTGCCCTGTAGCGCGTTCCCGTCCCTCGTAGAGTTCCTGTGTATCGGAAACGGAATACCATACCGTGCCCATATCAAGCAGGTTTACAAAGAAATCATTTGTCAGGACTCCCGGACGGTTTGTGAGAACTCCATGTTTTGAGTGGTCAAAATTTGCATCCAGGACGCGCATGCCTCCTAACAAAACAGTCATCTCGGGAACGGTCAGTGTGAGCAATTGTGCCTTATCCACCAGTAATTCTTCGGCAGAGACGGTGTACCGGGCTTTTTGATAGTTACGGAAACCGTCGGCAACGGGTTCTAAAACAGCGAATGATTCTACGTCCGTCTGCTCCTGCGTAGCATCCATACGTCCTGGTGTGAAAGGCACGGTAATGGGATAGCCGGCATTCCCGGAGGCTTTTTCCACCGCAACACATCCCGCCAGCACAATAAGATCGGCAAGGGAAACTTTCTTCCCGTCTGTTCGGCCGTCGTTAAAGGCTTTCTGTATTTTTTCCAATGCTTCCAGTACGCTTTTCAATTGGGTGGGATTATTAACCGCCCAGTCTTTTTGCGGAGCAAGGCGGATGCGTGCACCGTTTGCTCCTCCGCGTTTGTCCGATCCGCGGAAAGTGGAAGCGGATGCCCAGGCTACGGATACCAGTTGAGAAACGGAGAAACCGGAATTCAATATTTTGTTCTTCAATTCGGCTGCGCCTGCCGCATCAATAAGTACATGATCGACGGCAGGGATCGGATCTTGCCAGATCAGTTCTTCGGCAGGAACTTCAGGACCCAAATAGCGGGTACGGGGTCCCATATCGCGGTGTGTCAGTTTGAACCAGGCACGGGCAAAGGCATCGGCAAATTCACGGGGATGTTCGTAGAAACGTCTTGATATTTTTTCGTAGACCGGATCGAAACGCAGTGAAAGGTCGGTGGTCAACATATAAGGAGGATGTTTTTTGGAAGCATCGTGTGCATCGGGGATATCTTTGTAGGCATTTTTAGCCACCCATTGCCAGGCGCCTGCCGGACTTTTGGTCAGTTCCCATGCATAACCGAACAGGTTTTGAAAGAAGTGATTGCTCCATAGGGTAGGGGTTTGGGACCACGTGACTTCCAATCCGCTGGTAATGGCATCACCGCCTTTCCCGCTACGGAACGTACTCTTCCAACCTAACCCCTGCTCCTCTAGTCCGGCGGCTTCCGGTTCCGGTCCCACATTTGCTGCATCTCCGGCTCCATGGGTCTTGCCAAATGTATGCCCGCCGGCAATAAGTGCAACCGTTTCTTCATCATTCATCGCCATACGGGCAAAAGTCTCACGGATATCTTTAGCGGCGGCCAACGGATCATGATTTCTGTCTGGCCCTTCCGGATTCACATAAATCAATCCCATCTCCACGGAAGCCAGCGGATTCTCCAGTTCACGGTCGCCTGAGTAGCGTTTTGTGTCGTCCCATCCGGTTTCCGATCCCCAGTAAACATCTTCCTCCGGTTCCCAGACGTCCGCGCGGCCGCCTGCGAATCCAAAGGTTTTAAGACCCATTGACTCCAAAGCCACATTGCCTGTAAGGATCATCAAATCCGCCCATGAGATATTCTTGCCGTATTTCTGTTTGATGGGCCACAGCAAACGGCGGGCTTTATCAAGGTTGGCATTGTCCGGCCAACTGTTGAGCGGTGCGAAGCGTTGCTGAGCTGCACCTGCGCCTCCACGCCCGTCACTTATCCGGTACGTGCCGGCGCTGTGCCATGCCATGCGGATAAAGAATGGCCCATAATGTCCGAAATCTGCCGGCCACCAATCCTGTGAATCGGTCATCAGTTTACGAAGGTCTTCTTTTACAGCCTCAAGGTCGAGACTTTTGAACGCTTCGGCGTAATTAAAGGCTGCATCCATGGGATTGGATAAAGCGGAATGTTGGCGAAGGACGTTCAGGTTTAATCGGTTTGGCCACCAGTCGCGGTTTTTCGTTCCTCCGCTTCCTGTGTTTTGCTTCTGCATTGCCTGATGAAACGGGCATTTGCTAATGTCTCCTGTTTTGTTTTCCATGTTTTTTAAAATTTTAATTCGTTTATATTCCCTAACCTTGACATAACCTACCTGTTCTCTGTCCATTCTGTAGGCGTACGGTTGTTTATTTTTAATTCGACTTATTGGCATGTTCCTGTTTCCGTCTTATCCTGTTCTTGTTTCTTTCTTGTCTCTTTTACTCCGAACCTATGCCTGTTTTCATGATATGGAGCGAAGAGAACAGAACCGATTGAATAGGTATAAAATACGACAAAAGTCAGTTAGGCCGGATATTCTTTGCTCAGTTCTGTCCGTATTAGGTCAAAAGCTTCTTCTATCTGATGGACGAGTAATGAAATGCTGTCCATCCCCTTTTCTTTTTCTGCAAACTTTTCTATTTGTTCAAGCTCGTCGAAGATATCGGTTCGTCCAATCATCTTGAAACTCGGTTTAATAGCATGGGCCGATGCTTTAATCACGGCATAATCCGACGACGCAATGTGGAGCCGGATTCTTTGTAGGTATTTTCCTGTTTCATCTATAAATGTGGAAGTGATAGTCTCCATAAACCCAGGTTCACCGGCCGACATGGAACGGAATGTTGAAAGGTCATATAGTTTGTTTGTGTTTCCGTTGTCGATGTCCACAGGGACGATCACTTCCTCCGGTTCAGGGCTATCCGGCTGTTGCTCCGGCTTATCTCCTTTCAATACCTTGGATATAGCAGAGTAAAGGTTATCGGAACTGAATGGCTTGGATAGGTAGCCGTCCATACCGGCACTCATGTATTTTTTATCATCACCTTTCAAAGCATGTGCGGTGAGTGCAATGACAGGCACACCGGACTTTGGAGCCGGCATGTGTTGCCGGATAAAATAGGTAGCTTCAACACCGTCCATTACTGGCATTTGGATGTCCATTAAGACGACATCAAAATCATTCTCCGTCAGCTTTTCAATTGCCACTTTTCCGTTTGAGGCAATGTCTACCTTTGCGTGCATACCCTCGAGGAAGCGTTTCGCGACAAATTGATTGAATTCCTGATCTTCTACCAGCAACACGCTGATGCCGGACAGGTCTTTCTCTCCCTGTTTAGCTTCGCCGACGGGAGTCTTTCCTGTTTGAGGAGCAAGATCCTTCTCTAGTTCAAGTTCAAAATAGAACGAAGAGCCGATATCGGGAATGCTGTTTACTTTCAATTCTCCCCCCATGAGTTCCACCAGCCACTTGCTGATGGACAGGCCTAGCCCTGTGCCTCCGTATATGCGGGTAGTACTTGTATCGGCCTGCGAGAATTCGTCGAAAATAGCTTGCAACTTTTCAGGATTAATACCAATACCGGTATCTTTTACCTCAAATTTTATTTTGATAATCTTATCGGTTTGCGAAAGCAGGGACAAGGATAATTCCACCCAACCTTTAGGAGTGAATTTTACAGCATTGCTGATCAGATTTTGCAATACCTGTCCTATTCTCAGCGAGTCGCCGATCAAGGCATAAGCATCATCTCCCGGCAAAAATTGCAATCGCAATTCTATTCCTTTTTCATTTGCTTTAATCTTATTGGTGTCGATAATCGAGTCGACGATACTTCGCATCAGGAACGATGATTTCTCTATTTGCAGTTTATTCGACTCAATTTTCGAAATATCCAGGATATCGTTTATGATATTAAGCAGATTTCCCGTTGATTTTTCAATGATATCAAGATATTCGAGCTGTGAGTCGGTTAATTTGGTTTTACTAAGAAGTTCGATAATACCCACAATTGCATTCATGGGTGTACGTATTTCATGGCTGGTATTAGCCAGGAACAACTCTTTTGCTTTGGCCGAGACTTCCGCTTTTTCTTTGGCTATACGCAGAGTTTCTTCGTTCTCTTTCCGCTCTGTAATATCAAAAACCGTTCCCCTAACTTTGGTTAATATTCCACCCTCAAACACAGGTACGCCGCGTGCCAGGATGTACTTAACGGATCCGTCCGGAAGAATATTCCTGAGTTCGACCGAATGCTCAATGCCTTCACGTACAATACTGTCCAATGCCCCGCAGACTGCCTGGCGGTCATCAGAATGTACCGTTTGGAGGAATTCTGTCTTTTCCGGAGGAGTATTCATATCTGTGATACCAAATATGTTGTAGGTCTCTTTTGACCAGTATACTTGATTGGTTGCTATTTCAATCTCCCAGCTTCCCACTCGTGCAATCTGTTGCGTATCGTTCAGCCGTGCTTCACTTGTCAAGATTTGCATTTCCACTTTTTTTTGTTCGGTAATATTTAGAACAATGGCTAAAACTCTGTCTCCACCTTGCAAAGGAGCTATCCGGGCATGATAATATTGCCTGCCGGAAGTCATCTCAAGTGTATAGTATAATGTTTGGCTTTTTTGTGTGCGAATTGCTTCAAGAATGTGTTCGTACAATAACCGGGCGGTTGCCTCCGGGAGTATATCGAATATATTTTTTCCAGTCAGATTTTCAGGGGAATCGAGTAAATCTTTTCGACTTTCTTCTGTTGAATGAAGTTCGAGGTAAGTCCCCCGGCTGTCAAAAATAAACATTAAATCAGGGATGGCATCGACCAGTGCTTTGTAATGGGTGTTCCAGTGTCTCGCTTTTTCGTTGGCCTGTTCAATAGCCATCCTCATTTCCCGCTCCGATGTTATATCGAATTCGGTTGCAATGAAGTTTTCCACATTTCCGGATGCATCGGTTACCGGTTCAATGTACATTTTTGCCCAATACGTCTCATGGTTTTTCCGATAATTAAGTATTTCCTCCACTACCGGCTCTCCGGCATTCAGTTTTTGCCGCATCCTCAGGATTGTTTCCTTGTTACTATCTTTCCCTTGAAGAAGATTGCCCGGATTTTTCCCGATCAGTTCTTCCATGGAAAAGCCGCTCATTTTTAAAAAGCCGGCATTAGCCCATTCTATTTTTCTGTCTTTATCGGAAATGATAATTCCGCTTTTCGTTTTTTTTGCTATTAAGGATAGCTGACGGGCTTCGGCTTCATTCTTTTGCTGTTCTCTGTAATCTTTGATGAAAGCGATGAAGATATGTTCTTCCTCAAAAATCATTTGGGTGACCATAAGAAAAATGGGAATAATCACCTTGCTTTTGGTCAGTAATTCCACTTGCCTTCCGAAGCCGATGATATGGGGTATCCGGGTTTCCATGTAACGGCTCAGGTAGCCGTCATGGTGTGCGACATAAGTCTCCGGCATCAGCATTGTGATATTTTTTTTCATGATTTCATTCCGGTCATAACCGGAAATAGCTTCGGCCAATTTATTGACAAATTCAATACTTCCGTATTGGTTAATGGCAATTACGGCATCGGGATATTCTTCAAGAATAGCCCAATGCTTCTCTTTTTCATTCTGGAACTTTTTGTTTTGATTACTTGTGCCATCCATCGCATTAGAATTACTTATTGTTTAACCGGATAAAATATTTAGATATGATGCCGGTCTCATGTTACCAAATGCACATCGGCAAGCTATTAATAAAAGCATGCGTTTGTACAATTAATCTGCGGAAATCTGTGTAATCAGTATATAGAGGTTGAAGTCGGACGACTTAATTGCCGGCGACTTGGGCATCTTTAATCATTTGTTCACTAGCATACATGTAAATGTCCACCCGACGGTTTTGATCTGCACTTACACTTTCATCATATTGCGTATAGCCCACCCCTTCCACTTGCTTGAATTGTGAAATACTTACGCCGGCAGTTCTTAGGTAATTCAATACGGCATTGGCACGATCGTTCGACACTTTCATGTTGGCGTCATAAGTACCCACTTTGTCGGTATGTCCGATGATGGCAATATCCGTAGTGGCATCTTCTTTCAATATCTTAGCCAAACCATTTAATGAATTTTTGGAAGAACTATTCAGCGTAGAAGAATTAAAAGCGAACAAAATGCCCGAATCAAAAGAAACCTTCACGGCTGCAAGTCCGTTACTGTCCGTCACCTTTTCTACCTGGGCGCCTTCCAATTTGGCAGCTTCAGCGGCTTTCTTATCCATCTTTTTTCCGATAATGATACCCGTACCCGTACCTACAGCTGCGCCGACTGCCGCACCGATTGCTGCTCCTTTGCCTTTACCCAGCAAACCGCCTATTATGGCTCCTGCAGCGGCACCACCACCACCACCGATAATTCCACCCTTTGCCGTATTGCTCATTGAACCGCATCCGGCAATAACAATTGCACCGCTTAACAGCAGTGCCATCAATTTCATTTGTTTCATAATCGCTTATTATTAATTATTTAAAATGGTTTCCATGCTAACGGACGGAAGCCGGTCAATTTTCTATTTTTATTATCAAAGACAAAATTTTGTAGCCAGTCTGATTTTGAATCCGATGATAATATACCTAATATTATTCTGGAATTTTTTCCCCGAATAATCTACTTTAGAAGAATGGAAAATGGCATTCTAAATATAAACATTGTATATATTTATTTGCCGATGCATATATTGACTCTATACTATGATAGTTTATCATCATATATCGCCACGGTGACTCATATGACTGTGGTTTATAGTGCATTTCCTAAAAACAACAGATCTATCAATAACAAAATAACGGTAAATCGTGATTAAATGTTCAATTTCGGCATATAAAGATTAATCCGTTCCGTCTATTGATGTCTATTTTGTTTTCCCTCGCCAACCATCCTGCGGCTAATGCTGTATCTTCTACACCCATATTGAGTTCTATAGCCAATTTAGCAATCAAAATTTCATCACTGTGTGCATTCAGAAAATGCCATATCTTACCGGCATTTTCTCCAATTTTTTGTTTTTCCATAATGTATATTTTGCAAATATATAATTTATATTTAAAGGCAAATACTTTGTAGTATGAATAAATTGTGACAGAAATGAACTGTTCTTTTATATAAGTATGCACTGAAAAATAGCATTAATAATGCTATAACATTTGAGAAAATTAAGCTTAAGAGAACAGATTAGTGTAGGTTCCTACTTTTAGAGAACTCACGGTTTTCAAAAAGTGATGCAATGCCGGTGAGTTGTTTTAATCGTAAGATCTCGTCCATATCCATGCCTACGTGTTTTGCTATCCACATAGGGGATTTTCCCATTTCGCTAAGTTCACGCACAATGTTAGCCATTAAGTCGATATCGTGGGAGCCCCGGGCACGGTTATGGCGTATGGTTGCCGCCATCCGGTCGCTTAGCCCTCTTTGTTCTTCTCTAATAAATGTAACCGGTAGCCGCCCCATTGTACTTTTCTTGATTCTTGCCGATCGCTGTTCGGCTTGCCGGCGATGGAAACCGTCGACAATGCGGATTACTTTCTCTTCGGGGTTTGTGACAATAGGCATAGTGTATCCGTCCTGTTCAATGGAGGTGATGAGTAATGCCATTTCCGGTGGGGCTACTGCGTTGGGGTTATAGTTGTTTCCTTCTACGTTTTCTGCCGTTTCCCATGCTACAAAGTCCACCGGATGATGTCGCAACGGACTCACCTCATGCAACTTTGCACGGATATAATTCAATGTATCGATCTTCATGTTGTCGTCGGGTAATTCCGCAATGTAGCGGCACAACTCTTCCACCTTTCCTTTAACAGGATATTCTTTGTTTGTCCATTCTTTCATAACATTTCCTGATATTTACGTATGAGTGCTTGTTGTTTTAAAATCTGCCGTTTGGTCATGGAAAAGGAAAGGGAAGCGCAAATCACATCATTCTTGATGATGGCCATGCACATCCTCCTCCACGAGAGGAAATCCGTCTTATTGTCCAACCCCGGCAATACATCCGGTATTTGCCGGAACTTGACCACGTATTTGTCTCCCAGTCCGCGGTTACTGAAATGATGGGTATTGATCACCATGTCGGGGTCAAGTTGCCGGATATCCTCATCACTTACCGGAGAGCCCACTTGGTTCCAATAGCGGATGAACTTGATAAACTTCTCTACATATATATTTCTTGTTTCCTCCGGAAGGGTTTGCAACAGGAATTTGCAGTAGCTTTTCCATGTGTGCCCGGGGGGCAGGGTGATCCGCCTTGCTCCAGTGGCTTTCGTGCCGCAGTATATGTTCCCGAAGTTCGCACCGCTCACGCGGTCGACAACCCGCACCCAGGTCTGCGGTTCAATCACTTTGAAAAGATTGAGCCCGGCTTTCTGTTCGTCTCCGTAGGGTTCGCAAATCCGCATTTTTGACAAAGGTACTCCGGCCCGGTAAAATAGGTCGTAGGTTTTGTTATAGGATTTGTGAAACCGCCCGTTGTAGGTCCATATGTCCTCCACACGCCAATCGTATATGGGATAAAAATTGTAGGTATATTCACTGATGCGGGTTGAATAGTTCTTACCGCCGTACGAGGCTTTATCGTCACGGGCAATGGCGCGGTAGCGGTTCAGGCTCTCATCGGTGCGTATGCCTACCAGACAGGCGGTCGTTGCCCCATCGTGTTCCTGTGTATACCAGTCACCGAAGTGTGCGATAAATTCCTCGAAAGTCATATTTTTCCGGTAGAAATCAAACGGATTGTTGTCCGTGTTGATTACAAAGTCATAATCCGGCATCTTCCGTACCCACTTGTCTCGTTTTTCGGGTTCCCAGAAAATCCAGTAGGGTTCATACATCGAGACGGCATTGGTGGTGATCAGCGGCAGGCATACCCAGTAAGGCTCAATCAGCTCTTTATTTTCCCGTATCATCTGTTCGATAAACTCGATGGTACGCTTATAGAATGCCTCCAGGTCGATAAACAATACTCCTACTTTGCGTTTTATACCGTTTGATCGCATATAATCCAGTACCAAATTAAGCATTACTCCGCTATCCTTTCCTCCCGAGAAAGACACATAAATATTTTCAAAATGGGCAAAGATGTAGGCAATACGCTCCATAGCTGCTTCGTAGACATTCTTTTCAATACCGGTACTCATATCCGTCTGCTCATTTTGAAATAGTTTTTCCTTTCGTGTGTGATCATGAATCCTAACTTTTCAAGCAGGGGACGGTCATTCCTGTCGGCAATAAAGGTGACTTCCGTTCTGGCCGGTACATCCCGCAAAGCTGCCACAATCAGTTGTTCGAGGATTTCATTGTCCTGCCACGCAAAGTCGTTACATAGCGCTCCGTTGGCATAAGCGATAAAGCCTTTCACCATATTTTTTCCCTCTACGGCCAGATACCACACGTGGTCTTCACTGTTTTTAAACGGATACCCGCCATTAATCCGCAATACATCCGGGTTCATCACAAACGGGCCTATCCATGGATATAAATCCTGTTGATAGCCATAAATCTTCTCTATTCTCATCTCTATAATAAAATTAATAGTAATATCTGATTTATAATTTTCCGGCAAAATCACGTAATCTGGTCCGGTCTTTGAACATTTCACTGATTATGCCGGATAGTTTTCCTTTACGTGAGAGATTTCGTGCTAGGGTCCGGTCTATGCCCGAATCTGTAAGGAAACGCTCCACACGTACGGGGCACTTTCGCTGGTCGTTCGCAATATGTGCCATACACTGCCGGTATTCACCGTATTTGAACGATATACTGAAAAAGATGAAATGACGGCATTCTTGTAAGTCTTCCAATGCGGTAGCCCCTGTTCCTATAGTAGAAATAAAGTATCTTTTCTTCCCGCTCAAGAATTCTTTTTTCTCTCGTTCCCTTACTTTTTTGTTATTTCCACAAAATAGTGCACAATTCTCCCTGCCTAAATGCTGCGCCAACAGTTCGGTTTCGAAACGGAATTTACAGAGAAGCGTACATGGTCCTCCTCCCAGATGCTGGTCGAGCAACCTATACTTGTTTGTTCCCAGAAACGAACAAACGCCCTGCTTTTGTTGCAAGTATCCACATGCTATTTTTTGCAGCTGCGTCAGAATACGGAATATGTCGTATACCTGTAACTCATCTGTACGGATCAGCCTCAGTAATTCATCTTTTTTTTGTTTGTATAAATACTTCTGTTTGTCATTCAGGTAGCAAACATAGGTGCAGGTGGCAAGAGGAGGAAGAGGCAACGCCGATATTCTGTCAATAGCGTATGTATAAGGTTCCGCCATGCCGGTCAGATAGGAAAGATTTTTGTAGCCTACAATTTGTTTTCCTGCCCTACCGGCATAGATGATGTGCATTTTACCGAAATCCTCCCATCGTTCGTAGCCTAGTATGTCATTTCCCAGTATTTTGTATTGCATGTATACATCGTGAATGTCGTTTACAATAGGGGAGCGGGTCATGATAAGTTTATAGCTGCATCTTTGTGCAATTTTCACCACCCGTTCCGATCGAAGCGCTTGTGGTGAACGCAACAGGTGGCATTCTTCCACCACCAGCATAGTTCCGGGATCAGTGAACTCCAACGCCTCCATGTATGTCAGGTTGCTGTGGCTCAGGCTTTCCATACCTGAACAAAGCAGACGGACGGGTATGTTTTTCCAGATATTTTTTATTCGGGCACGGACAGTTTCAAGTTGGTGTATAGGCGCTATAATATGCAGTTTGTTAATCTTCCGGGCGTAGTACCTGCACTGTGCCAGGCGGATGGCGAGCGTTATCCGTTCGATAGGCGAATCGGCAAACAGGGCTGAAACTTTCATGCCGCATAAAAAAGCAATGGCATTTTTATCATACGATGAACCGGTAACCGCCGATGGTGAAAGGTCGTCGCGCAGACGCAGATATGGGGGAATTGTTTTCCTAGTGAGTTCGCAATCGTTTATAATTTCATACAATTGCCCAGAGAGACTTGCTTTTATATCTTCCGATAATTGGCTGTACCATTCTTTATTTACCGACGGTCCGTATACATTGACAAACATTTGTAGACAGTCATTTACCATTTCGAAAAAAACGGAAGTTTTTACCCCGTAGAAAGTTGGAAGGGAGTAAGGAATATATACCCTTTCCCGTGTCCCGCAAAAATAGTATTTTGCTCCTCTAATTCGTTGTTGCAGTTTTAGTAATGTGTTGTTCATGATGCCGAACTTTTGTTAAATAATGAACTACCTTTTCGGCTATTGGCAAATATAAATAAAATTTGTTTGTGATGAAAGGAGGCTTGAAATATAATTTATTATTTTGTGGTACAAAATTATGCTACAAAATATAATATACGGAAGTATTAAGAGATAAAAATGAATGGTGAAAGAATGTATTCAGATATAAATCTTATGAATATACCTGTTTTATGCAGTTGCAGTCGCGGAAAAGTATTTTTGTACTAAAAATGTTAATGTATAATTAAAAACAGTATTACTTACTCTATTTGTTAGTATTGATACCTATTTTTGTGAAACATTCGTAAACGGACAGTGATCCGGGACAATTCAACCCAGGCTTTATACAATTATCATGAATAAAACAATGAAGAGAACAAATCTTATTTTGGGAGTAGTCTTATTGCTATTGGCGGCTTTTTTTATTAAGGTGGGATTTACAAAATCGGATGATAAGGAACGTGATTCGAGAAAGAATGTACAGAAGAAAGTAGATGCTTTCGTGGTAACGGCATCTTTGCTCACTTCCGATATCACCGTAACAGGATCACTGGTTGCTTTTGACGAAGTGGAACTGAAAAATGAGGTTGCCGGGAGAGTGGTCAGCGTTAATCTGCCGGAAGGTAAATTTGTGGCCAAAGGTACTCTGTTAGTGAAACTCTTCGACGATGATTTGCAAGCTACATTAAGGAAGTTGGAGTCGCAGCGTGCCATCCAACAACGCGTGGTTAACCGGCAAAAGCAGTTGTTACAGGTTAAAGGTATCAGTGAAAATGACTATGAACAAACCGCTTTACAACTTAATATTATCAATGCCGATATAGCCGAACAGCGGGCACTTATCCGCAAGACTGAGATCCGCGCTCCTTTCGACGGGACTATCGGTCTGCGGAATGTCAGTGTCGGGGCGGTGGTTACTTCTTCCACTATGCTGGCTACTATCCGGACAAACAACAAGATAAAGCTGGATTTCTATGTACCCGAGAAATACGGTTCAGTGATCACTGTCGGTATGCCTGTGAGCTTCACCATGTACGACAACAACGCTTCGTTTGCCGCAAAGGTGATTGCCACCGAGCACGGCATAGAGAATTCCACCCGTAATCTGAAAGTGAGGGCCATGGTTTCCTCCTCTTCCAAGGAACTTATTCCGGGTGCATTCGCTAATGTGAACCTCAAACTCGGTGAGAATAATAATGCATTGATGATTCCTACACAAGTGATCATTCCGGATGAAGATAACAAGCAGGTTATCATTGCCAATCATGGGAAAGCTCATTTCGTAAATATAAAAACAGGTATACGGCAATCTTCGAAGATAGAAGTGATTGAAGGAATAGCTCCCGGAGATACGATCATTATGACAGGCTTATTATTTTTGAAAGAAGGTGCCAAGTTATCCTATTCTTCAATAAACAAGTAAACAGATAATTATGGTTATTTCCGATATCGCTTTAAAAAGGCCTGTAGCTTCAATCGTATTGAGCTTGATAATTATTCTGATGGGGTTTGTGGGATTCAAATTTCTGGGTGTTCGGTTGTATCCGGCCATTGACCCTCCTATTATTACGGTGCAGACGTCTTATGCCGGAGCAAACTCCGAAATTATAGAGTCGCAGATTACCGAACCGCTAGAAAAGTCCATTAACGGTATAGAAGGGGTGAAGACCATCTCTTCCCAATCTTCAATCGGTACCAGTACGATTACGGTGGAATTCAACTTGGATACCGACCTGGAGAAGGCGGCGAATGATGTGAGAGACAAGGTGTCACAGGCTACGCGAACATTGCCGCAGGATATTGATGCACAGCCCACCATTACCAAGGCTGATGCAAATTCCGATCCTATCATCATGCTGAATATCCGAAGCACTTCGATGAGTGCCATCGAGTTGAGCGACTATGCTGAAAACGTTCTGCAAGAGAGGTTGCAGACCATCCCCGGAGTGAGCTCAGTTTCCATTTTCGGTCAGCAGAGACCTGCCATGCGTCTTTGGCTCAGGCCGGAGAAGATGGCTGCTTATGGTGTAACGGCTTCCGATGTGGATGCCGCCCTTGCCAATGAGAATGTCGAAATGCCGGCGGGTAAGTTACGTGGAAATGCAACCGAGCTTTTATTGAAAACAAATGGCAGGCTAACCACCGAAGAGGATTTTAATAATCTTATCGTAAAGGAGACGGACAGTCAAGTTGTCCGGTTTAGCGATATAGGGGAGGCTTCTCTGGGCCCGCAAAACGATGAAAGCGGTGCTACGATCAACGGAGTGACTGGAATGACCCTGAACCTGATTCCTCTGCCGGGAGCAAACGATATTCAGATTGCCGACGAATTCTATAAGCGGTTGGATCAAATAAAGGAGACCCTTCCCAAAGGGGTCGAGCTCGACATCTCGCGTGATAAGTCCATCTTTGTCCGCCAGTCGGTGCACGATGTGGTTGAGACATTGGCTATCGCCATTGTTCTGGTGGTGGTCATTATATTCCTGTTCTTCAGAAACTGGATCATTGCATTGCGTCCTCTTCTCGATATTCCGGTCTCACTCATTGGAACCTTTTTCGTCATGTACATCTGCGGGTTCACCATAAATGTGCTTACGCTATTGGGTATTGTCCTTGCCACGGGTTTAGTGGTGGATGATGGCATTGTGGTGACAGAGAATATATTCAAGCGAATAGAGCAGGGGATGGATAAATGGAAAGCGGCTTTTGAAGGAGCGCGGGAAATCTTCTTTGCCGTGATCTCCACTTCGTTGACGCTTGCAATCGTGTTTGTTCCGGTTGTTTTTCTCGAAGGCTTTACCGGGCGTTTGTTCCGTGAGTTTGGTATAGTAGTGGCAAGTGCGGTGATGATTTCAGCGCTTGTCTCGTTGACCTTGACACCGGTGCTCAATGTATTGCTGGGCGGTTCATCTTCCCATCATTCCAAATTCTATGTGGCAAGTGAGCCCTTCTTTGTGGGAATGGAAAAAGGTTACAGACGTATTCTGAGTTTTTTCATCTCTAACAAATGGATTGCGTTCTCCATTCTGGGACTTTGTGTGATCTTAATCTTCTCGCTATCGAGGGCTCTGAAGTCCGAGCTTGCCCCTTTGGAAGACCATAGTTATATCCGTACGGCAATTACCGCACCGGAAGGGACTGAATACCTGTACAATAAGACGTTGATAGACAATGTTGCCCGGATAAACCAGGACTCGCTTCCGGGAGTCACCTTTGTGTTGGCACGATATGCGGGAGGAGGTAACTCCAGTGCGAATACGGGAAGCATCATGACTTTCCTATCCGATCCTTCGGAGAGACGGATGTCGCAACAGAAACTTTACGACAAACTGTCCCGGATCTACGCCACCATTCCTGACGGGCGTGTCATTCCGAGTCAGGAACCTACAATCACAACATCATCTTCGAGAGGTCTGCCGGTGCAATTCGTCATTCAGAATCTTGATTTTGAGAAGATCCGTGCGGTCTTGCCTAAGTTTCTGGAACAGGCACAGAACAGTCCCGTATTCAGCAATATTGATGCCGACCTGAAGTTTAACAAGCCGGAAATGAATATTACAGTTGACCGGCTCAAGGCAAACAGTCTGGGCATTAGCGGGAAGGAAATATCGAATACACTTAATCTGGCTTATAGCGGAACACGCTATGGTTACTTCTTGAAGAACAATAAGCAGTACTATGTAATAGGGCAGGTAGAGAAGCAGGACAGAAACAAACCGGGAGATATCACCTCTTTATATGTCAGGGCAAATTCGGGCGAGATGATTCAGCTCGATAATCTGGTTCAGGCTAAAGAGAACAGTAATCCTCCTATTATATACCATTACAATCGATACAAGTCGGCTACCATTTCCGCCAACCTGGCTACTGGAAAGACCCTTGGCGAAGGTATCGACGAGATGCGGAACATTGCCGGCAAACTGCTGGACGGCTCTTTCAACGTGGCATTGTCCGGATCATCCAGAGACTTTGCCGAAAGTAGTTCAAATATCTCCTTTGCACTGGTGTTGGCGTTGTTGCTGATCTACCTCATTCTGGCAGCACAGTTCGAGAGCTTCCGCGATCCGTTCATTATCATGCTTACCGTGCCTATGGCTATTGCGGGGGCTATGCTTTCCTTGTGGGTATGCGGACAAACGCTCAATATCTTTTCCGAGATCGGGATTATTATGCTTATCGGTATTGTGACCAAGAATGGTATCTTAATTGTGGAATTTGCCAATCAGAAACGTAAGCTTGGACTGAATAGAAGAGTTGCGGCATTTGAATCTGCTGCGGCAAGGTTCCGTCCTATTCTTATGACTTCATTGGCAACATTCTTTGGTGCCTTGCCCATTGCGTTGGCACTTGGTTCGGGAGCACAAAGTCGTGCTCCATTGGGTACTGTTGTTGTTGGCGGATTGCTATTCTCGCTCATCCTGACGCTCTTTGTTATTCCTGTAATGTACATTGTTTTATCTAAAAAAACAGCAGACAAACCATGAAAAGAATAGGTGTACTTCTCACTATAGTTTTATCGGTAGTTGCCCTTCACGCCCAAGAGTCATTAACTTTGGAGCGTGCCGTAGACATTGCACTGAAAAACAACTTTGATATATTGGTTGCCCGTAATGATGCCGATATAAGCAAAATAAACAATACCAGAGGCAATGCGGGGATGTTACCGACGGTAAGCTTAAACGGATCGGGCAGTTATGCCTACAACGATATCAATCAGAAGCTTTCCGGTGGCACAATCAACAAATACTCCGGTCAGTCTACCACTGTGATGGGGGCGAACACCGAACTCGACTGGACGCTTTATGACGGCGGCAAGATGTTTATTACCAAAAGAAAATTGAATGAATTGCAGTCACTCGGTGAGATTCAGTATACGTCCCGGATATTGGGCGTCACTTACGATGTAATAGGCGCCTATTACGATATTGTGCGGCAGAAGCAGACGCTGGCATCGCTGGATGAAGTCATCCGGTACAATAAGCAACGGGTTGCCATAGCCCAGACAAGCTATAACTCGGGACTGGTAGCCAAAACGGAGTTGTTGCAAGCTAAGATCGATTTGAATGTGGCTATCGAAAATGCTATCAATCAGAAGTATGTGATCAGTGAGTCTCAGAAGACCTTGAATGGTCTGCTTGGGAAAGAGGCTACGGCAAAGTTTGAAGTAAGCGACTCCATACCGCCTTCCCAGGTGCCCGACAAAAATGAGATCTTACTGAAGCTGGAAGCTTCCAACACCGATATCCGCGAATTGAAGAAGCAGATCGATATTGCCGATCTGACCTTGAAGGAAGCTCGTAAAGGGAATTCTCCCCTTGTGAATTTTCAGGGAGGCTATTACTTCTCGCAGACCAACAATTCGGAAGGGTCTACGTTGCGCAACCGTACCAACGGACTGCAAGTTGGCGGGAGCCTATCCATCCCACTTTATACGGGCGGCGAAACCAAGCGTAAAGTGTCGGTGGCGAAAATGGAATTACTCACCGCCCAATACGATCTCGATCATGCCAGGTTGCAACTGAATATCGAGTTGGAGAATGCTTATACCGATTATGAAAATCAGCAACAATTGCTCGAGATAGAAAAGGAAAATAATTTACTGGCAAAAGAGAATATGGACATCTGTCTGCATCGTCTCGAGTTGGGACAGACCATCTCACTCGAAGTACATCAGGCACAAGAAAACTATGTGCAGTCGTCCACACGGCTGATCAGCATAAAGTATAACCTGAAGATGCAGGAAACGAAGTTGAAGCAACTGGTGTCCTCTCTATAATGAATTCCTGTAATAAATCTCTGTAATAAGTTTATGTAAAGAATTCCTGTAATAGGCCTCTGTATGAGTCTTTGCTATGAATGAAACCGTATCCCAATTTAGCCGCGAAAAGAAGAAATGAAGAAAAAACAGATAGCGATGTCGCTTGAAGAGTTGACATCACTCTCTACTCACTATAAGTTTGAGACATTTAATGAATATCCCTAAATATTTTTAGCAATACTAGTTGTTCTGTAATGAACTGTATCCTCAAATAAGTATCTTTAAAGTGAACTGTATCCTGAAGTTTTCCTGTTCAATCTTTTGGAGAACTTCATCGTAACCTCGGGGGAAAGCTTTCGTCAGATGGTTATCCCCATCTTTTTCATCAGGAAACAGGCATTCATGTTTTGGGCGACCCCTTCTTTCATGCGGTAGGAGAAAAACAGCTTATCCCCTTCAATATCGGCTTCAAACCGGAAGTTCTCAATGTTGTCGGGATGTTCGTTGCGCAGATTACCCAGTATTAAGTCATGAGTGGCAATCAAGCCACAGGTCTGGTAAGTCATGAATTGTCTGATTAAGGCAAGGGAACCCTTCTGTTTGTCTTCCGAATTTGTACCTTTCAATATTTCGTCGAGTATGATAAACAGCTTTTCGCCGTTCTGCAGGCGGTCTATAATCATTTTCAATCGTTTCAGTTCCGTGAAGAAATACGACTCATTATCTTTCAGTGAATCGGAGGTTCTGAGGCTGGTGACCATTGCAGCGGGAAATACCGTTAACTCGGCGGCACAAACCGGAGCCCCGATGCAGGCAAGAAGATAATTGATTCCGATTGTTCTGAGGTAAGTACTCTTTCCGGCCATGTTTGCCCCCGTTATAATCATGAAATAAGGATGCTTTTCGATGTGAATGTCATTCTTTACACATTTCTCACGGGGGATGAGAGGGTGTCCGACAGCTTTACCCGACAGGGTGAAATATTCTTCTGTAATCTCCGGATAAATGTAGTCGGGGTTGTTGAAGGCAAAGCCGGCCAACGAACACAGGGCATCAAAATCCGCTAAAGCCTCAAACCACTGTGCAATATGTGCGTGGTGTGCCCGCTTCCACTTATCCAGTCGGATTATAGCACGAATCTCCCGTAACGTAAAGACGTTGAAAAGTGCCCCCGGTACGCTTCCGCGTTGATCCAGTACTTTAAGGATGGGAGTAAGCTGATTGATGGCTTGCGAAGCCCGAAAGCCGTTTGCAAGGAGTTTTTTTTGCAGATCAGTCAGCAAACGGGAATGGAATTCTTCTTTCTCAATGATCACAATGAGATTGGCATAAGCCGACATAATCTTCTGTATCTTGTCCAGCGCCTTGTGCACCTCGGTGACTTGCTTGAATTTACTGTTAGCTATTGCACCGCTTATGATGAAGAACAGGATGGTTATTGCACTATCCATCAGACTGAGCGACGTACCCAGCAATACCACAACCCAGAGAGTAGGAATGAGCCCGGTGAGTATGCTCCATATCTTTTGATGAGTGATGCCGGCGGAGTGTTCCGTCAGTTTCTCGAGCAAATCGGCATCGTTTTTATCCCGCTGGCGGGCATAACCGATGACCTTGAAATGCTGTCTGAGCTCCGGTCTGCCCGATAACTCTTTAACCGCTTCCTGACGTGCCAGTATGCCGGTTTTCTGCGCAAGAGGCATCAACAACCAGTCAGTTAGCCTTTCGGATCCGCAGGGCGTGACAGTCCGGTTGATGGATTGGAAGAACGATTGCTCCCCGAATAAATCGAGATCCAGACTGAATGGATGATGAGCATCTTTGCTTGCCGCTCCGTCGTCGAAAGCCGAGTAATCGTAATGGAGCGCCTTCAGCTCGTTCTCGCAGAGGGTTCGTAACGTTTCGGCATATTGCTTCTTTAGAGCCAGTTTATTGTGCAAAATCATCAACACCGTGAAAGGAGTGAAATACAGTACCGAGATGCCGCCGAACGATGGCCAGTTCAGATGCGGGGTGAGAAGGAGATGGGCAATCCAGCCGATGAGCAGTAACAGACGGATGGTTCCCATTAAGTGTATCTGTCTCTTCAAAGATGCTATGGTATTGTTGTTCTCGCTGATGACTGACTGGTAATAGGTTGCTGCTTCAGGCTTCATTTTCCTTTATATTATATAATAACCATGTAGTATGTCGCTTGTTTTATCGACGAATATTTTGTAAAAGTAATAATATATTCTCTATTTTGTATCATTAAACACTTAAATATCTATGACACAATGAATAAACTAACAATATTGGTATACTTTGATATACTAGATACAAAAGTATATCAGATGTATTGTATCTTTGCCTAAAATATAATACTAAAACATTATGTCAAATAAAACAATTTTCATTACAGGTACGAGTTCCGGATTAGGGAAATCCACTGCTATCTATTTTGCACAAAATGGCTGGAATGTAGTAGCAACAATGCGTTCACCCGAGAAGGAAAAAGATTTGATTCAATATGGGAGCATCAAACTACTTAAATTGGATGTTACAAATCCGCAAGAAGTGAAAAATTCCGTAAGTGAAGCAATAGACGCTTTTGGTAAAATAGATGTTGTTCTTAATAATGCAGGTATCGGCGTTTATGGTGCATTGGAATTAATAAACAAAGCGGATATTAATAAGGCGTTAGATGTTAATGTAAAGGGTATTATCAGTGTTATACAGGAATTTTTACCCCACTTCCGTCAAAATAATGGTGGAATGTTTATAAATATCAGTTCCATAATGGGGCGTAGTGCAGTCTTACCATTAGGCTCAGTGTATAATATGGCTAAGTTTGCACTTGAAGGACTTATTGAGGGATTATACGTAGAGCTTAAGCCTTTCAATATAGAGTTACGGCTTATTGAGCCGGGTGGATTCGCTTCCGAATTTGTAAATAATACATCATTTGCAAAAAACAATATGATAACAGCATATGACAAAATAACAAATATTGTCGAGCAAAGAATGATGACATCAGTTCAGGAAGCAGATACACAAAAGCGACATGAAATCGTTAAAGCGATATATAAAGTAGCCACTGGAAAAAATAAGAAGTTTCGAACAGTTATAGGTAGCGATGCTAAAAAAATTACCCGGATGAGAAGAATTCTTCCTGTGCGAGTATTTTTCTCTTTCCTGTCCAAAGCATTTAAAATGAATAAATAGTTTGTAGGTGAGATAAAAAGAATTATCCTTTTCTAATAAGTTCTCTATGAGATTTACCCCATTTTATCATTTCGATAATGACATTCCCTAGAGATTTGCAGTATTCCGTAGAAGTATATTCAATGGTTACAGGTGTATCAGGATGTACCGAACGAACAATGAATTTATTCATTTCTAATTCTTTCAATTCTTTGGAAAGCATCCTTGTTGTTATCCCCGGAATACTTCGTTCTATTTCACGAAAACGTTTATTCCCGTTACAAATGGAGTTAAGAATTGGAATCTTCCATTTTCCGTTTATGACATATAGTGTGTCTTGTAAAGCTTGCATTTCTTCTTGCGGATTTCTCTCTTTTTTAGTTGTTTTTTCTTTTTTCATAAATGATATACTTTGTTATATTGATTACAAATATATATCATTTTAGGGATATTTAAAACCCTTTATGAGAATTGTACCAATTGTACGAGTTTGCTTTTGTCCCGGATCAGGATCCTTTTCTTTTGGGACATAATAAGTCCGTCGTTTTGCATATTGGTCAGTTCCCGTTCCAACGACTGCCTGGATACTCCGAAGTATTCGGCGAGAGCAGTCTTCGTCCGGTTAAGTTCCACGGTGTTGTTATTGCTCTTTTGCGAAAGTTCGAGCAAATACATCGACAGCTTCTGTCGGATTGTCTTGAATGAAAGAAAGTGAAGCTTTTTGCTCAGTCTTGAGGCGAAATCGGCCGAGATGTCAAGATAATTTTTGAGTATAATCTCATCCATGCCCAACATTTTGATAATGGATTGTTTCGGAATAATAAATGCTGAAATATCATCTATGGCGGTAATCTGAACCGGAAACCTGCTGTCCGTGCCGAATAAAAAGAGTATGGCAAGCGGACTGGGGGCACTGATATCTTCCACTTTGATGATTTTTCCCGAAGCATCCGTCATTTCCGCTTTTACACTTCCCGTAGCCAGGATGATCAGTCTGTTGCAAGACTCGTCCTGCATAGCCAGGATGTCACTCTTCCTAAAGCGTTTCTCCTTAATGCTCAGCTCTTCAAAGATATGCTCGATCTTTTCGGGTGGAACGGAGCGGAATAGAGGAATTTGAGTAAGTGCTTTTATATCCATTGCATCTGATTTGGGCTTAAAGATAACATAAATCTTGCAAAATTCCGATGTCCGCTGTGTAATTATAATCAGTATAATAGTTACTTTTGTAAAGTAACAGTATATTTATAAATTCTTATGGAAGAATTCGATTTCCGGTCGGGCCCATACGCTGATTGCCCTATTCGTAACATTATGGCTCGTATAAGTGATAAGTGGTCATTGCTGGTGCTTTATACCTTGCAACAGAATCCTGTAATGAGGTTTGGTGAGCTTCAGAAAGCCATACCCGATGTTTCGCAAAAGATGTTGACCGTCACTCTGCGTACTTTGCAGGAGGATGGCTATGTGAATCGTAAAGTCTATGCACAAGTTCCTCCTAAAGTGGAATACTCACTTACCGAGCGGGCTGTGTCACTGTTACCTCACATTAATGCGCTGCTTGCTTGGGCAAAAGAAAATATGGAAGCTATTCTGGCCGACCGCGAAAAGATGCAAGCCGTCAGTCTATAATTTCCACACCTGTTCCCGCTAGCAAACCTTCCAGTCCGTAGCGTGAGAAACGGGCATTCTTCAGTCGGTTGTTGAAAGCACTGATGCTATAGTTGCGCGCCAAAGTCAAGTCCGCCTTTTCCAGATTGGTGTGGTAGAACGCCGTGGAACTTAAATCACAATTCACGAAAGCACTATTGGTAAGGTCGGTGTCGGTGAAGTCCGCAGTCTGCAAATCGCAGTTGCTGAAGCGTGTATCTTTGAGGTTCATCCCGGTGAAAAGCACATAGGACAAAAGACAATTATTGAACTCCAGTGAAAGGCTGAACTTATTACTGCCCGTAAAATCCATTCCCGTCATTTTGCATCCTTCGAAAATAACGTTTTGCCATGAAGCGTTGTGGACTTTGGCCAGTGAGAAGTTGCACTCCTTAAATGTACATTCTTCAAAGATCACTTTACCGATCTTCATATCCGACAGGTAGCACTTACTGAATTCACATTGATAATAATGCTCTTCCAAAGCCTCCTGCGTAAAATCAGCTTTCTCTATTTTCTTGTTTTCCATGTTATTTTTTCTATCTTCGAAACTAACCATTCATTAATTTTGTTCATTGTATTGTACCGCTTTAAAGACGGGGTGGGTTTGTTGGATCTCCGTTTCAAAGCCAAACCAGTATCCTTGTTGCAGCGTATCGTCATCGGGTAGGAAACAAAGCCGTAGCTCATTTCTGTACGTGCCATAGATGACCTCCCAACTTGCGGGTGGTTGCTGATGTTTCGTCCTCACTTTTTCCGCCGGAACTTTTTTGAGTGACATTCCGGCTTCGATCCATGCTATGGTTACTGCATTCCGATATTCGGGATAATGTGTTTTACAGAATTCGTAAAGCAAGATACCGCGCTTCTCCAGTCCCATAGGTTGATCTATCAATCCTATCCGGATGAGATAATCCAGAAAATCGTGAACGAAACTTTCTTTCTCCACGATTAGTTTTTGCGTTATGCCCTGCCACGCTTCAGCATTATAATATCCGTCCAGTAAGCGTGAAAGTTGGCGGGCGGTTTGTAATTCATCGGGAGTTATCTCACGCGTTTGAAGCACTTCATAAGGAGGGAGAGGAGAGTAGCGGATACCCAGCTCTTCGGCGCGACGGCGCATTTCCGTGCCCGGGAGTAATTTCAACGATTCCAACTGGATTTCACCCGCATTATAGTGAGCCAAAGTTCGCACATCTTCAAAAATCTCTTCCAAGTGATACAGCGGCAGTCCGGCAATGAGGTCGGCATGCGTCTCCATATTGGGCAATGCACATAAAAAGCGCAAACCTTCCAGTGCATCCGCTAGCTTACCCTTGCGCATGCTCTTTTCCAACACCGGTTCACGCAGACTTTGTATGCCCGCTTCCAGATGCAGTAGCCCTTCCGGTATCCGACTCAATTCCTCCTTTAAAGCATCGGTCAGTAAAGCCGGATGCATCTCGAGGTGAAACCTGATGTCGGGATGGAATTCGAGAAAAAGCTGTAACAATTCCTTGGCGCGTTGCGGATTATAGTTGAATGTGCGATCGAGTACACGCACGTTCTTTATACCGTGCGAGCGTATCAGCTCCAGTCGTTCCCTTATTTCGTCAATCGGCAATATCCTTACAGGCTTTTCACCTCCACTTACACAGAAAGCACAAGTGTTGAAACATCCCCGTGTTGTCTCCAGTTGCACAAACGGTTTGCTCCAATTGAAGAAGATACTCTTTTCGGGTGGAATGAGCTCGGCAAAGTTAAGTACCCGTGCTATGCCATTGTCACGGTAAAGACCGTTTGCATCCAGATAACATAAGCCGGGAATATCCGACCATAGTTCGCCGTTCGTTGTACAATTCAGCCATTGAGGTACGGCTTCCTCACCTTCACCTCTGAATACACAATCTACAAAGCGATTTCTTAGAAGAAATTCTTCATTATTCCCCAGAAATTCCGGTCCGCCCAACGCAATATGGCATTGAGGCAACAATGCTTTCACCCGTGCCAAGATATGTAGCAGTTGCTCGTGATTGAACAGCCATGCGGTCGCTGCAACAATATCAGATCCTTTAGCAGCCACTTCAGCAGCCGTCATCCCCGCATTTTCGTTGATTGTAGACGACACAATATCCCATTCCAAATCATCTCTGTCCGCCATTTGAGCGTGCAAAGCAGGAAGAGCCAAAGAGGAGTGTGCGTAAGAACTATTCAAATCGAGCCAGAGAATCTTCATCTTTTCAGTTTTGGAGTTAGCTGTTCCAAGGGAACATTAAAGTCCACAAAGATAACGAATATCTTTTTTGCCCATTTATGCGGTGATTAAAATATTGTTCGTATATTTGCGAATAATAACTAAGATTATGGGAAAAGAAGAGTTCACTAAAGAGCAAGAACAGTTGGCACGTTTTGCCAAGGCATTGGGTCATCCCGTCCGGATAGCTATCTTGCAAATGCTGGCCAAACAGACTTGTTGCTATCATGGCGATATGTCCGAAGTACTGCCTATCGCAAAAAGTACCTTGTCGCAGCACCTCAAAGAACTGAAAGATGCCGGGCTGATACAAGGAACCATCACCTTACCGAGTGTGAGGTATTGTATCAATGAGGAAAACTGGGCGCTTGCACGTAAATTGTTTGACGGATTACTTGTGGAAGTGACAAAAGCGGATAAATGCTAATTGATCTATTTTTTTATACTAATTGTTCGTATAACTACGAATTACGAACATGCTTCGTGGATGCAGATAAAGCATTCTTAATCACAAATACACATATTATAATAAACAAACTATGAACATTAGAAACGCAACACCGGGTGATACCGGTGCCATTTGTAATATTTATAATTATTACGTGGAACACACTACTGTGACTTTCGAAACCATGCCGGTTTCGGAGTCCGAGATGAAGAATAGAATGAATGAGGTAATTGAATCGGGGCATTCCTTTTGTGTCGGTGAAGCAGGAGGCAAGATAATAGGCTATTATTATACCCATCGTTGGAATAATCGCTGTGCTTATTCCACGACTGTGGAGGAAAGCATCTATCTGGATAAAGATGAAAGAGGGAAGGGATACGGTACGCAACTTTTCCAACATTTGCTGGCGCATATTGATCAGAATGAAGTCCACGTGTTGATTGCCGGCATTTCCATTCCTAATGAAGATAGCGTTCGCTTACACGAAAAATTTGGTTTTACGCAGATCTCCCGCATGAAAGAAATCGGACGCAAGTTTGGTAAATGGCGTGATGTCGGTCATTGGGAACTCCTGTTCAATGCACAGCCTAAAAAGATATTGGTGTTGTGTACCGGTAACAGTTGTCGCAGTCAGCTAACCGAGGGGTATTTGCGGCATTTTGCCGGCGATAAAGCCGAAGTGTATAGTGCGGGAGTAGAAACACATGGGGTGAATCCACGGGCTGTAGCTATTATGAAAGAGGACGATATCGATCTTTCGGGACATTCTTCCAATCTTGTTGATGAATATCGCAATATTGCTTTTGACTATGTAATTACCGTTTGCGATAATGCCCGCGAACGCTGTCCGTACTATCCTGCCGGGGCTGTGAAGTTGCATCATAGTTTCCCCGATCCGGCAAAGATACAAGGCACCGAAGAAGAGATTATTTCCGGTTTCCGCAGTGTAAGGGATATGATAAAAGATTATTGCAAAAAGTTTGTTGAGGACAATCTTTAAAAAGCAAATTGAACGCCATGAATGAATATAAAGTACCACGATAAGAAAGTATTTATAACGATGATTTCAGTGAACGGTTATAGAGCATGACTGCTGCTGAGCATCGTAGAAAATGATTATAAATAATAATGATAGAGAATAATATGAATTCCGAATATTGTAACACTACAGTTGCCCGTAAGCGACTGAACTTTTTAGACCGCTACCTTACCCTTTGGATTTTTTTAGCGATGGGTTTGGGCGTGTCTGCAGGTTATTTCTTTCCGTCTGTAGCCAACAGTATTAATGCCATGTCCAGTGGGACGACTAATGTTCCGTTGGCTATCGGATTGATCCTGATGATGTATCCGCCCCTGGCTAAAGTACGTTATAATGAAATGGGTAAGGTATTCCGTAACAAACGTATCCTCGGTGCGTCGTTGCTACTCAACTGGGTTGTCGGTCCCTTGTTGATGTTTGTTTTGGCAATCTTGTTTTTGCGTGATTATCCCGAATATATGGTGGGGTTGATACTCATCGGTTCGGCACGTTGCATCGCTATGGTTATTGTGTGGAACGAACTTGCGGGCGGTAGCCGTGAATATGCTGCGGGACTTGTTGCGCTGAATAGTATTTTCCAAGTACTGTTTTACAGTGTTTACGTCTATTTCTTTGTATCCGTTTTGCTGCCTTTATTTGGTGTTGGCGGACAAGAAGTTGATATAACCATTGGTGAAATAGCACGTAGTGTAGGCATATATTTGGGTATTCCCTTTGTTTTGGGTTTGTTGAGCCAGCTCATTCTGGTAAAGACAAAAGGAGAAGAATGGTTTCGTCAGAAATTTGTTCCCTTTATTTCTCCGCTGACCCTTATTGCCTTGTTGTTTACCATCATTCTGATGTTCAGTTTGAAAGGACAACTCATTGTCGAAATTCCCTTTGATGTGGTTCGCATTGCCATCCCGTTACTCATATACTTCGGACTGATGTTTCTTGCCAGCTTCTTTCTCGGTAAACGTATGGGAGCCGATTATAGTCAGGATGCCTCTATTTCGTTTACGGCTGCCGGCAATAACTTTGAGTTGGCTATTGCCGTGGCTATCGGTGTGTTTGGTATCAATAGCGGACAGGCCTTTGCCGGAGTTATCGGACCGTTGGTTGAGGTTCCCGCACTGATTATTCTGGTCAACGTAGCCCTACGGCTTAAGCGTAAATACTTTGATACAAAAATATAAATAATGATGTAATAAATATGGAAAATTCAGATATTGATAAAAAAGAAATGGTAAAGCAGCGGTACAACGATCTTGCCCTAGCAAACGATGGAGCAACTTCTTGTTGCTGTAATCCGGCTACTCCTGCCGTAGCTTCGAAGAAAATCTATACCATAATGAGTGAAGACTATACCCAGTTGAAAGGTTACGAACCCGATGCAGACTTTGGTGTAGGTTGTGGACTGCCAACCCGGTATGCCCGGATAAAACAAGGGGATACAATTGTTGATTTGGGTAGCGGTGCCGGTAACGATTGCTTTATAGCATGCGGGGAAACTGGTTATACCGGTCTTGTGATTGGTATTGATTTTGCTCCGCAAATGATTGCAAAAGCAAGAAGAAATGTAGCAAAGAGAGGACTTATTAACGTGGAGTTTATAGAAGGGGATATAGAAAATATGCCTTTGCCGGATGAGACCGCAGATGTTGTAGTGAGTAATTGCGTATTAAATCTGCTTCCTTCGAAAAGCAAAATATTTCGTGAAATCTATCGGGTGTTAAAACCTGGAGGGCATTTCTGTATTTCCGATGTGGTACTCAATGGAACTTTTCCTAAAGAATTTACTGATAACGCCGCCATGTATGCCGGGTGCATAGCAAGTGCTATTCAGCGCGAAGATTATCTGGCTGAAATAGAAAAGGTCGATTTTGCAGAAATTAAAATAGAACGGACAAAAACTGTGATGATTCCCGATGAAGTGTTACAGGAACATTTAACTGTAGATATTATTGAAAAGTATAAAAAAGGAAAAGTTGGAATTTACTCCATTACAGTAACTGGAGTAAAAAAACAACAATAAAAATTGATTGTAAGGGGAAAGTAGCTCTATGACTTTTTATTTTACATTAAATCATAAAGTTCGAACTTTTGATATTTTTATATAATTTCACATTAAAATTGGGATGATATGGCTTTTTTTTAATATTAATTCATATATTTGCGTCTGATATTTTTTTCTTTATTATAAAGATATGAGAAAGAGATAAGTAAATATTATGTATCACAGAAAATAAAAGATGACATCGGTTTATTTAGGATGGATAACTGCTGAGAAGATAACGCTGTTGAAAAACAATGTCTCTTAATTATTTAATAAACAGAGGTTAATTGAGGTTTCTGTATGGATTGTTGTTTTCTTTGCCGTGCCTTTTTAAAACGTTTTAAGTAATTCTTTTTATTTTGCTGTAAACTTTTCTAGCTGTTGACGATGAAAGCAGTGTTGTATTTTATGTGCAAACGATAAATAGATTTATTGTTCTTGTAACGTATATAATTACGGTGAAACAATTTTATCTGTATGAATGGATGAACAAGATCATAAATCACGAAAAATTGCAATAAAATAAGAGCAATTTTTATAAAAAAATGGTCATAAAATATGGAATAAAATGATAATTCCTTTTTCTTTTCTTGTTGTTTTTTGCAGCGGAATAGCTTGCCTGATGGCACACTGTTCTACCGATGTTGAACTATGGGGTGAAGAATTGGAATGATACTTTATGATATAGTGGCGACGTGAGGTCGTTCTTATCAATTTATTTTGTTTGTTTGTCTTTCCGTGCTAGCGTGTGCGGAAAGACTTTTTTTTGCTATCAACACATGATCTGTTGATAGAAGACAAACCGTCTGTTTTGCCTTAACACACCATCTGTTGAAACAAAACAGATGGTCTTCCAATTGATTATAAATCGAAAAAAGAAAAGGAGTCTGATCTATATATTTCTTATATATTCTTCTTCTATTAATTATGTCGTGTCCTTTTTTTGCACGCTATATTTCATTCAATTTCAGAGCCCTTCTAATAGCTCTTCATGGTATGTTTCATCGTTTTTTTGAACTATTTTCAGCTATTTTAAACCGAGGTAAACCGCCGGCAACCGACCAGTTTGGAAAACGCTTGAATATCTATTATTTTTGTTTGGAATTCAAATTGATACATTGGACTTTTATGCAATGGCTCATGGAAAACCGGTTTATCTTAACACAATACGATATATGAATAAGTATTTTATGTATGCATTCTACAAGCTGTATTATCGGAATTGCCTCGAGAAATATTCCATACGGAATAGCGATGGGGCGGCTCAGCAGGACAGTATCCTGTTTTTCCGGACGGAGCTACGGAAAGAAAGTGATAACGAATTCTTCTATGGCTATTCATTTCAGCCGATTTTAAGGACTCATTCACTACTCAAAACTATAAAGGCTATGTCAATTATCAGGATTCTCTGAGTAAATTTCGGGGTGTGCTGGTCTATTTTCTAAAATGGCTAAATGTAAGTACCGGATATAGCACTATTTTAGAAAGAAAGTCAAAGAAAAACCCTCTCAGAAGCTTTCTAAGAGGGTTTTTTCGAGGTTCCTGGCGGATTCGAACCGCCGTAGACGGTTTTGCAGACCGCTACCTAGCCACTCGGTCAAGGAACCGTTTCCCGATTGCGGTTGCAAAGGTAGTACAAATTTTCTTTTTGGCAACTATCGGCAGCATTTTTTCTTATTTTGTTTGCGCGAATTGTTACATTCAGTGCGCTTTTTATCGATCATATCCTTCAATTCGCACCCCGTAGGGCATGTATCGCATGGATTTGCCTTGTCGTTCGTTTTACGAAAAAAGGTGTAGATGCTCCGTCCTATGCGGATGATGCATAGTATTAATAATATAATGACTACTACTTGCTGCCAATCGTTCATGTGAATAAACCTCCTATCTGATAAATGAGAAATGCCGCTATCCATGCCAATGTGGTAGTGTAGAGCATTGTAAATAATGACCACTTCCAACTGCCGGACTCTTGCTTAATGGCTGCCAAAGTGGCTATACAGGGGAAATAGAGCAGGACAAACACCATATAGCCAAAGGCTACCAACGGGGTGATATTGATGCGTTCACCTAAACTGGTTGAATCGGCATCGGCATTGTTGGCGTATAGCACTCCCATCGTACTGACCACAAGTTCTTTTGCGCCCAGACCGGATAGGAGTCCGATATCCAGCTTCCAGTCGAATCCTAATGGGGACATGACGGGTTCTATGGCTTTTCCTATCTTTCCTATATATGAGTTTTCTTGTTGTTCGGATGCTGACTTGTAGTCGTTGTGCTTAGGATAATATCCCAATGCCCAGATTACGATGGAAGCTACCATGATGATGCCTCCCATTTTACGCAGGTACTGTTCTCCTTTCTCCCAAGTGTGGCGGAAGATGGATTTTGATGTCGGCCACCGGTATGGGGGGAGCTCCATTACGAAAGGTATATCGTCGCCGTGTACCAGCAGTTTACTGAATATCCGTGCAAGGATTATGGCAAGGAAAATGCCTATAGCGTAGAGAATGAGCAGGATAAAGCTGGAGTTGTGCGGGAAGAATGCTCCTATCAATACCAGATAGATAGGTAGACGGGCGCTACATGACATTAAGGGGTTGATGAGCATGGTGATTAAACGGCTTTTACGATTCTCTATGGTTCGCGATGCCAGTACTGCGGGTACGTTACAACCGAATCCCATCACGAGAGGAATGAATGATTTGCCGTGAAGTCCCATTTTATGCATGATTTTATCCATAATGAAAGCTGCACGGGCCATGTATCCCGAATCTTCCATCAGTGAAATGAAAAAGTAGAGGATCAGGATGTTGGGGAGGAATACGATAACGCTTCCTACTCCACCTATGATTCCGTCTACAAGCATATCTTTTAGTGGGCCCGCAGACATGTTGGTGCGGATGAAGTCGCCTAAAGCTTTCACGAGCCAGTCGATGCCTTGCATGGGATAGTCGCCAAGGATAAAGGTGCCTTCGAACATGAGGTACATGAGCAGGAAAAATACCGGAAAACCCCAGATTCGGTGTGTGACTACGGTATCTATGATGCGGGTGAGTTGCTGCTTGTCCTGATGGTTGTCTATAAAAGTTTCTTTCAGTGCACCGGCTATGAAAGCGTACTTGGCATCGATGATGGCTTGTTCGCAATCTTCGTTGATGACATCGCGGATGCGGCGGTTCTCCCGTTCGTGGACTTCCATGATGGCGTTGCCGTTGGGAAGGGCTTTCACTATGTTTTCTATATCGGGATCGTTCTCCAGCAGTTTGATAGCCATAAACCGGGTGGAATATTTATGGCGGATGTTTTCATTCTCACTTACTTGCTTTTTAAGGGCTTCAATGCTCTTCTCGAGCTCGGGGCCATGATTGATATGGATATGGCGGTAGTGTAGGCGCAAGGGGGAACTGCCTTCGCTGTCGAAAGCATGGTCGGGCACATACTCGGTGTGCCAGGCCTGAAAGTCTTTCAGGAGCTCGGCGGGGACTTTGCCTCTCTGATCTTCAAAGTCGGCGCCTTCGTAGATGTTGATTACAAGGTGGAACAGTTGTTCTATTCCCTTGCCGTTGCGGCAGACTGTGGGTACCATGGGGACGCCAAGCAGTTGTGAAAGCTGGTCGTAATCGAGGGTGTTACCGCTGGCTTCCAATTCGTCGTACATATTGAGTGCAATAACCATGCGCACGTTCATATCAATCAACTGTGTGGTCAGGTAGAGGTTGCGCTCAAGGTTGGAAGCGTCTATTACATTTAGAACAATGTCAGGGGTCTCATCGATAATGTGGTGGCGGACGTAGAGCTCTTCCGGGGTATAGGCAGACAAGGAGTAGGTGCCGGGCAGGTCGACTATGCGGAACTTGTAGCCTTGAAAGCTGAAATGGCCTTCTTTGGCGTCTACCGTCACTCCGCTGTAATTGCCAACCCGTTCGTGGGAGCCTGAGGCTATATTGAAAAGTGAGGTTTTGCCGCAGTTGGGGTTTCCCACCAGCGCAACGTTTATGGTACGGCGCTGACCGAGTGCAATGCGTTTCAACTCTTCTTCTTCGGGGTAGATGTCTTCGCTGATCCCCTGATGATAGGCTTGCTTCTGGGCTTGTGTCTTTGCTTCTTGTTCGCTTATCACTTCAATCATTTCGGCTTCTTGGCGTCGTAATGAAATCTCATATCCCATTACTTTATATTTCACCGGGTCTTTAAGGGGGGCATTCAAAAGCACTTCCACCGTTTTTCCTTTGATGAATCCCATTTCGACAATCCGTTTGCGGAAACCACCGTGACCCAGTACTTTTACAATAACGCCTTTCTCTCCTGTTTCTAATTCGGATAAACGCATATTACCTTTTTCTTGAATTTTAGGTGCAAAGATATAAGAATTGCATATAGGGCACAAATTATTTAGATTGTTTTCAAATAAGAGATTGAGATGCCTTGTTATGACGGGTGTTTTTTAGGATTCTAAACGTTTTGAAAGGTTAGATGTGTAGTGATGGTGTTTGTATTTCTGTCTGATAAAGTGTATTTTGAATTTTATGCTGTATCTTTGCTCCATGATTACCGGTAAAGTAGCACAATACATTGACAGGGAGAACCTTTTCTCGTTGGATGATAAGATTCTGGTTGCACTGAGTGGCGGTGCCGATTCGGTGGCCTTGCTGCGTTTGTTGGTGGACATGGGGTATTCGTGTGAAGCGGCGCATTGCAATTTTCATTTGAGAGGGGAAGAGTCCGACAGGGATGAAAACTTTGTCCGGGATTTATGTTCGGCTCTGAGTGTGCCTTTGCTGGTGCAGCATTTCGATACCGTACGGGTTGCCGGTGAGCGGCATATCTCTATAGAAATGGCAGCGCGGGATTTGAGGTATGCTTGGTTTGAGAATCTCCGGCATGAGAGGCATGCCGCTGTGATAGCTGTAGCTCATCATCAAGACGACAGCGTGGAAACTTTTCTGCTGAATCTTCTCCGGGGGACGGGAATTAACGGTCTGTTGGGAATGCGTCCCGTAAACGGATTTGTGGTCCGCCCTTTACTGTGTGTTAGCCGTGCGGATATTTTGGATTACCTGGAAAGGATGGGGCAGGAGTTTGTAACGGACAGCACGAATTTGCAGGATGAATATACGCGTAATCAGATCAGACTGAATTTGTTGCCACTGATGCAACGGATCAATCCTTCGGTGAAAGATACGATAATAAATACCACTCTTTATTTGAATGAGGTGTATGCCGTGTATAAAAAAGGCGTGGAAGATGGAATGGAGCGCATCCGTACTTCGCAAGGTGTGCTGATCGATGCACTTTTGCGAGAGCCAGCTCCGGAAGCTTTGTTGCATGAGCTTCTTTATCCGTTGGGTTTTAATCCGGCTCAGATAAAAGATATCTTTTATGCTCTTCATAACCAGCCCGGCAAGCAGTTTGTTAGCAAGGAATGGCGGGTAGTGAAGGACAGGAATGAGTTGCTTATTGAGAAGTTGACACTTGCGGATACAGCGACTGATGTCCCTCATTTCCGGTACGCGATGGAGGAAATGGAAAGGCCTAAGCATTTTGTTGTACCGAAGGATAAGTGCGTGGCTTGTCTCGATGCTTCAAAAGTGAATTATCCGCTCAGTTTCCGTCGCTGGAAGCATGGCGACGTTTTCGTTCCTTTTGGCATGAAAGGTAAAAAGAAAGTCAGTGACTACCTGACCGACCGGAAATATTCCTTGTTGCAAAAGGAACAGCAATGGGTACTCTGTTGCGGTGAACAGATTGTGTGGTTGGTAGGTGAACGTATTGATAACCGTTTCAGAGTGGATGAAAATACGCGAAAAATTGTTATTATTCGTATAGATTGTAGGTGATATTATTCCTTTAATTAGATGCAATATTATTTTTTGCACAAAAAATAAGTTTTTTATGTTCTATTATAAAATTAATTACTACCTTTGCTGCGTTGAAACTTTCTGAGTTTTCCTTTATGGAGAGCGTAATCAGATTTCCGATTCAATATTATCCCTTATTCATAATTAAAATTAAGACATGTTTCCGCATTGTGCATGGTACTTATTGCACTGTGGTGTACTATTCAAAAAACTTTAAAAACATTCACCTATACTGTATGTATAACATTATTCAATTAAACGACAAAAGTTTGTCGGAGTTACAGGCTATTGCTCAAGAATTAGGCATAAAAAAAATAGACTCACTTAAGAAAGAAGAATTGGTTTATAAAATATTGGACGAACAAGCCATTGCCGGGGCAACAAAGAAAGTAGCTGAAGATAAATTGAAAGAAGAACGTAAGGTTGATAAGCAGAAAAGAACCCGGGTTACGGTAAAAAAAGAAAATACCGGTGTCGATAAGGTCTTTTCCGCTAATAAAAATGGAAACCTTACTAAAACTCAAACTGAAACAGCCGCACCCAATGCGACGCAGCAACACAAGAACACTGAGAGCCCTTTGAATACCGCCCCGGAAAAAAAACCTGCTGCAACGATTTCTACTCCGGCTCAGGTCCCTTCTCCCGCTCAAACTTCTACTTCCCGCGAAGAATTGAATGATCCGAAACGTAAACCGGGTCGTCCTCGCAAGTCTAAAACAGCCAAAGCGCCCGTTAGTAATCAAAATGCTCCTCAAGCAGAACTGAAACTTCCTTTTGAAGGGGAGAAACCCAGACAAAGTCCTGTTATTGATGACAGCCCTATTGTAGCAGAAGCAGAAGATGATTTTATCCCTATTGAAGATCTACCGACAGAAAAAATTGAATTACCTTCGGAATTATTGGGTAAATTCGAAGCAACTAAAGCAGAACCTTCAATACCTGAAACGGAAACGGTGCAACAACAGCGTCCTGTGATTCGTCCACGTGAAAATAATGCTCCGCAGAACAATAATCGTCCGAATCCTAATAATAACGCTCCGCGACAGGTGCAACAACGTCCTGTACCTGCATCAGCTAATGATAATAATTCGATTCAGGAGCGCAAACCTGCTCAGGAAAGAGAAAAAACTTATGAGTTTGATGATATTCTGACCGGTACCGGCGTACTGGAAATAATGCAGGATGGCTACGGCTTCCTTCGTTCTTCCGATTACAACTATTTATCTTCTCCGGATGATATTTATGTATCGCAATCGCAGATTAAATTGTTCGGTTTGAAAACCGGTGACGTAGTGGAAGGTGTTATCCGTCCTCCAAAAGAGGGTGAAAAGTATTTTCCGTTGGTAAAGGTGGAGAAAATTAACGGTCGTGATCCGGCTTATGTGCGTGATCGTGTACCTTTTGAGCATCTTACTCCTCTTTTCCCTGATGAAAAATTTAAATTGTGTAAAGGTGGCTACTCCGATTCTTTATCGGCTCGTGTAGTTGACTTGTTTGCTCCTATAGGTAAAGGACAACGTGCATTGATTGTGGCCCAGCCCAAGACTGGTAAAACAATTTTAATGAAAGATATTGCCAATGCCATTGCAGCCAATCATCCGGAAGTTTATATGATTATGCTACTTATCGATGAACGCCCTGAAGAAGTAACTGATATGGCTCGTACCGTAAATGCGGAAGTGATTGCTTCTACATTTGATGAACCGGCCGAGAGACATGTGAAAATCGCAGGTATTGTTTTGGAAAAAGCGAAGAGACTGGTTGAGTGCGGACATGATGTTGTGATCTTCCTCGACTCCATAACCCGTTTGGCCCGTGCGTATAATACGGTTTCTCCTGCATCGGGTAAAGTACTTTCCGGTGGTGTGGATGCCAATGCACTCCATAAACCTAAACGTTTCTTCGGTGCTGCCCGTAACATTGAAAACGGCGGATCGCTTACTATCCTTGCAACGGCACTGATTGATACCGGTTCGAAAATGGATGAGGTGATCTTTGAAGAATTTAAAGGTACGGGTAACATGGAATTGCAGCTTGATAGAAACTTGTCCAACAAACGAATCTTCCCGGCAGTCAATATTGTGGCTTCGAGTACTCGTCGCGACGATCTATTGCTGGATAAGCAAACGTTGGACAGAATGTGGATTTTGCGTAAGTATTTGGCTGATATGAATCCGATAGAGGCTATGGATTTTGTAAAAGACCGATTGGAAAAAACGAAAGATAATGATGAGTTTTTGTTGAGTATGAATAGCTGATTCATGCTTAAATAAATAAAATAAAACAGTTATAGATAAAAAAGAGTGGAAGTCTTGTTCTTTTATTCTTTTTTATCTATCTTTTCAACGTTTATTTGACAAATCTAATGATCTATGCGCAAAAGTGAAAACTGGTAGGATTATCATATCATTGTTATTGTTGCTATTTTTTTGTTATACCTCTGTTTTTCCAAATGAAACGGGTATAATGTGTGACGGTGAACGTCTAAGGCTCATTAAATCCTTGATGGATAACAACTTAGGATTCTCTCCGAATTTAAAACCAAGCGAAATCATACAGTGGGAATATAGATTAGTCAATGCTTTCAGGAAACAGAAGGACTACGAGCGCATGTTCTTAATGAAGCATGTAGCTTGCCGTTCATTGATATCACAAGGTAATATAACCGAAGCTTTGGCTAAAGCTAGAAATGCTTTGCAGGAAGCGAAAAAAATGAAATATGATGCGGGCGTTGCGATTTCTTATTTAGCGGTGGGAGATGCTTATTTTAATGCAAGCATGATGGAAGAGGCTATTATAGAGTATGAAGAAGCAATGCAAATACTTTCGAATATTCCTAATCCGCATAAGCTTCAGGAGAGGGTATTGCAACAGCTAATACCTGCTTACATTAAAATAGATCAGGTTACTAAGATAAAGAAATACCTAAAGCAAGTTAAATCTATTTACGAAAACAGGCAATATAACCATTTCTTATGGCATACCTTTAATGCTTACTACAATATACACACAGATAGAAATAAAGAAGCTCTGCAAAGCATTGATAGCGCGGAACGATGGTATAAAAGGTACCCTTTTGCCTATCACGAATTTGTTTTAAAGCGGCTGAAAGCTGAGTATGCAAAAAAAACAGGAAATTATAGACTAGCTATAACTCTTTATAACGGTTTATCAAATATAAAAAGTCCTCTGGATACTTATGATAGTTATATTAAGACAAAGTCTTCGATAGCTACGATGTATATAAAGTTGGGGGATTTCTCCAAAGCCTGTGAAACATACAAAAAAATAAATGCGGTTCGCGATTCAATTGATGCTCAGAACTATTCTTCCCAAGTAAATCTGTTGCGTACAATATATCAGGTTGATCATCTTACTGTGGATAATCAGACTCAACGGAGTACTTTACTTTCTTATCTTATCATAAGCTGTGTGTCCATATTGGCTATCTTTATTTTTTCGGTTTTTCATGTCCGCAAAATAAACAAACGATTGGCTCTGTCAAAGGTTGAGCTGGAAAAAGCTCGTGTTAAGATGGAGAATTCCATGAAGACAAAAAGTCTTTTCTTGTCTAATATGAGTCATGAAATACGAACTCCTCTTAATGCATTGTCGGGATTCTCAACAATTCTTACGGATCGGAATATAGATAACGAAACCCGAAAACAGTGTAACGATATCATCTTACAGAACTCCGAACTTTTATTGAAGCTGATTGATGATGTGGTGGATCTTTCCAGTCTTGATACGGGCAAAATGCAATTTCATTTTGCTCTTTGTGAGGCTGTCAGTATTTGTCATGGTATTATTGATACGGTAAATAAGATCAAGCAGACAAATGCTTCTTTGGTCTTTGAGACATCATTGGAACGACTGGATTTGTATACGGATGGTGCCCGCTTGCAGCAATTGTTGTTTAATTTGCTTATCAATGCAACAAAATTTACCTCCAGTGGAACGATTGTGCTTTCATTGGAATTGCAATCTCCTAAGAACGCTCTTTTTAGTGTGACAGACACGGGTTGTGGAATTAGTCCGGAAAAGCAGAAAAAGATATTCAACCGTTTTGAAAAGCTGAATGAAAACGTACAAGGTAGTGGTTTGGGACTTTCTATTTCGCAACTTATTGTTGAACGTTTTGGTGGCAGGATATGGATTGATCCGAATTATAAGGATGGAGCCCGTTTTATGTTTACGCATCCGCTTACCCGCAAAGGAAGAAAGGAGGAGACCGTGTGAAACGCATTAGCTTGATATTATATGTACTTTTTAAAGTTACTTTGTTGTACGCCTCCACAAATATGCATCTTTCGAAAGCGGAGTTTGAACGACTTGAGACCGAATTGACCATTCTTCCTCACGACTCTCTGCGATTGAAGGCTATGGAGAAAATGACGCTTACCAAGCAAGATTCTCCGGATTTTCTAAAGTACATAAAGGAGATGTTTCAGGAAGCTCAACTTCAGAATAATCCGAAATATATATGTAGCAGTTCGTATTTTCAAGTTATCTATTATTATAATGTAGACAATGCTGACAGTGTATTCAAATGGGTAAATTATTTGAAACCCCTGGCTGAACGTTTGCGCAATTGGAGTATGTATTTTAATGCCCAGAAGATTCTGATTAATACATATATTTATAAGAGGCAATATGAATATGCCATCAATGAGGCTCAGAAAATGCTCGATAAGGCTGATGTGCTAAAGAATATTAGCGGAGAAGTAGCAGCATATCAATGCTTGATTAATGCATACCATGAAACAAACCGGAGAAATGAAGAGCTTTCTACCTTATTGAAAGTTTATCGTCTTTTTCCACATATACAGTATAAGCAAGATAAGATCGATATTTTATGTCAGTTTATTGAATATTTCAGAAATGTAAATGAATGCCGGAAAATAAAAAGATATATTGATGAAGCATTCTCGTTAATAAAGATCATTGTAAAGGAACAACCGGATATGAAAGGTGCTTATACAAGTCTTTCCCTCTATCTTGAAACTGCATATAGTGATTATTATACAGCCATCGGCAAAATTGATTCCGCTAAAATCTGTATTAACAAGGCAAGACGCTATGTCACTCCTCAAAGTTATCCTACTTATGTGGCTATGTTTCAGGGGAGTTCCGCCCGGGTTTACTATGCTGAGAAAGATTATAATGCAACTCTTTCCAGTATAGATTCCGCTCTCTGTAATTGGCGAAAGTCCGATTCGGAACAAATGAGTTATGCCAAGCAACTGAATTATAAGGCTGATGTTTTGTTGGAAATGGGTAAATATAAGGAGGCTTTATTCTATTATGAGCGATCCAATCATATTCAGGATTCAATAATCAATGTTATATCGGGTGTACAAATGGATGAAATTAAATCGATGTATCATTATGACAGGCTGTTGTTGGAAAAAGGGGAGATTAGGAATCGCATGCAAATTATCCTTCTTTTGACTGTAAGTGTTGCATTGTTGATAAGTATATTATACATGAAACGAGTCAATAGGATACGGAAGGCTTTAAAAGTGGCTGAATATGAAACACTTATAGCTACACAAAAAGCAGAAGAAGCTAATGAAATGAAAACTCATTTCCTGGCTAATATGAGTCATGCAATTCGAGTCCCTTTGAATGGAGTGGTGGGTTTTTGCCAGCTTTTGGCTTCTGATACGGATATAGATGCTGCTACGCAGAAAGAATATTCGGGAATAATCCAACGAAATACGGAGAAGTTAATGAGGCTGGTGAACAATGTACTTGATCTGTCCCGTCTGGAAGCAGGTATGATGAAATATCAAATCATTAATTATGATATTGTACAACTTTGCAATGATGCGGTCGGTTCTGCTGTCATGCAAAGTCCTCATTTACAGATTAAATTCTCTTCCGGCCTGAATCAATATGTTGTACGAATGGATTTTAACCTGATGATGAAGCTGGTTGTGAGTGTACTGACTTATCCGTTTCAGGATGATGTTGAAATAAAATCGATCACATTTACGCTGGAAAGAACGGGAGAAATCTTGTGTTTCAAGATCGTTAATAGCTGGCTGGCGGATGTTGGTTTTGATAATCAGGAAACTGCAATGCAAAACGATATTAATACTTTGTTCTTAAAAAAATTCGGGGGAACTTATCAGATTATTAGTGAGCCGAACTCTTTTCCTACCGTTATTTTTACCTATCCTGCCCATTTTCAGGAATGACTTTCTTTATACGTGGAGTGAAATACGAGGATTTTTTGTACTTTTGCACCTCAATCATAATAATTTGTAATTAAGAAACGATATAATATCATGTTCGATAATTTAAGCGAAAGACTGGAAAGGTCATTTAAGATTCTTAAAGGTGAAGGTAAGATCACCGAAATTAATGTTGCCGAGACTTTAAAAGATGTACGTAAAGCATTGCTTGATGCCGATGTCAACTATAAAGTCGCTAAAAATTTCACTGACACTGTAAAAGAAAAAGCGCTGGGTCAGAATGTGCTTACAGCTGTAAAACCCAGCCAGTTGATGGTGAAAATCGTTCATGACGAGTTGGCTCAACTTATGGGAGGCGAAACGGCTGAAATTGATCTTAAAGGACAACCTGCCGTTATTTTGATGTCTGGGCTTCAAGGTTCCGGTAAGACTACTTTCTCGGGTAAACTGGCCCGTATGCTTAAGACAAAAAGAAACAAGAAACCTTTGTTAGTGGCATGCGATGTTTATCGCCCCGCTGCAATTGAACAGTTACGTGTGTTAGGCGAACAAGTTGAGGTGCCTGTGTATTCCGAACCGGAGAGTAAAAATCCAGTTGAAATAGCACAAAATGCTATAAAAGAAGCTAAAGCAAAAGGGTATGATATCGTTATTGTCGATACGGCCGGTCGATTGGCGATTGATGAAGAGATGATGAATGAGATCGCTGCAATAAAACAAGCCATCAATCCGAATGAAATTCTGTTTGTGGTCGATTCTATGACCGGTCAGGATGCTGTGAATACGGCGAAAGAATTTAATGAACGCCTGGACTTTAATGGGGTTGTTCTCACTAAGTTGGATGGTGACACCCGTGGTGGTGCCGCTCTTTCAATCCGCTCGGTGGTAAATAAGCCTATCAAGTTTGTCGGTACCGGTGAGAAGTTGGATGCTATTGACCAGTTCCATCCTTCTCGTATGGCCGATCGTATATTGGGAATGGGTGATATCGTTTCGTTGGTGGAACGTGCGCAAGAGCAATATGACGAAGAAGAGGCCAAGCGTTTGCAGAAAAAAATAGCAAAGAATCAGTTTGATTTCAATGACTTTTTAAGTCAAATTGCCCAAATTAAGAAGATGGGTAATTTGAAAGATCTTGCTTCTATGATTCCCGGGGTAGGCAAAGCAATTAAAGATGTGGATATTGACGACAATGCTTTTAAGAGTATTGAAGCGATTATTTATTCCATGACTCCTGAGGAACGTGCTAATCCTGAAGTATTGGATGGTTCGCGCCGTCAGCGCATTGCTAAAGGGAGTGGCACAAACATTCAGGAGGTAAACCGTTTGCTTAAGCAATTTGATCAGACTCGTAAGATGATGAAGATGGTGACTGGTAGCAAGGCAGGTAAGATGATGCCTAAATTCAGAAAATAATTTTAATATCATAATTAATGACCCTTATTGACGGAAAAGCTATTTCGGAGCAGGTGAAGCAGGAAATTGCTGCTGAAGTTGCTGATATTATTGCTAAAGGAGGCAAGCGTCCTCATTTAGCCGCTATTCTTGTAGGACATGATGGTGGCAGTGAAACTTACGTTGCTGCTAAGGTTAAGGCCTGTGAAGTATGCGGTTTCAAATCTACATTGATTCGTTATGAAACTGATGTTACAGAGGAAGAACTTTTGGCAAAAGTGAATGAACTCAATGAAAATGAAGATATTGATGGATTTATTGTTCAGCTCCCGTTGCCTAAGCATATCTCTGAACAAAAAGTGGTTGAGACCATCGATTATCGGAAGGATGTGGATGGCTTTCATCCTATAAATGTCGGTCGCTTGTCAATTGGGTTACCTTGTTATGTCTCTGCTACTCCTAACGGTATCCTTGAATTACTTAAACGTTATGAAATAGAAACTTCAGGTAAGAAGTGCGTCGTTTTGGGTCGTAGTAATATTGTGGGTAAACCGATGGCTAACCTTATGATGCAGAAAGCTTATCCGGGGGACGCTACGGTAACGGTATGCCATAGTCGAAGTCGAGATTTGGTAAAGGAATGTCGCGAAGCGGATATTATTATTGCTGCTCTTGGCCAGCCTAACTTTGTGAAAGCGGATATGGTAAAGGAAGGTGCTGTGGTAATTGATGTCGGTACTACTCGCGTACCGGATTCCACTAAAAAGTCCGGCTTTAAGTTGACCGGTGATGTGAAATTTGATGAAGTTGCACCGAAATGTTCATTTATTACTCCCGTTCCGGGTGGAGTGGGACCTATGACTATTGTTTCGTTAATGAAGAATACGTTGCTGGCAGGGAAAAAAGCAATCTATCAATAGGCTTGGATAAATGAAACGATTCATCGCCCTTATGATAATAATATATAGCGTAAACCTCTTTTCTCAGGAAAGGATTACGCTATTATTTGTAGGTGATCTTATGCAGCATGAGGGTCAGATTCGTGCAGCGCGTATAACTAATGGTGGTTATGATTATTCATCCAATTTTTCCTTAGTAAAGAATCGTATTGAAAAAGCAGATATCGCTATTGCAAATCTGGAAGTAACTCTCGGAGGGGAACCTTATACGGGGTATCCTCGATTTAGTGCTCCCGATGAATATCTTAAGGCTATAAAAGATGCGGGATTTGATATTCTGTTGACTGCTAATAACCACTGTTTGGATAGCGGAAAGAAAGGACTGGAACGAACAATTGTTATGCTAGACTCTTTGCACATTCCTCACGTCGGAACATATAAGAATCAAAAAGAGCGTTTGGCTAATTATCCGCTGCTGATAGAGAAGGAAGGATTCCGGATCGTTCTGCTAAACTATACTTATGCTACAAATGGAATTTTGGTATCTGAACCCAATGTGGTGAACTATATAGATAAGAGCAGTATGTCTCAGGATATTCAGATGGCTAAATCATGGCATCCCGATGCGATTATTGCTTGTATGCACTGGGGGGTAGAATATCAATCTTTGCCCAATAATGAGCAGAGGAAACTGGCGGATTGGCTTCTTCAGCAAGGAGTGACTCATGTTATAGGCTCTCACCCTCATGTCATTCAACCCATGGAGCTTCGTAGAGATAGCGTTGATGGAACCCGGCATGTCGTAGTTTATTCATTGGGTAACTTCATATCGAACATGAGTAAGGAGAATACGGATGGAGGATTAATATTTACTTTAGTGTTGGAGAAAAAGACTTTTTTTCCGGAATCTTCGACTAGTTTGTATAAATGTGGTTATAATTTAGTCTGGACTGCCCGACCGCTCTTTACGAAAAGAGAAAATTTCATTCTTTACCCTGTTGATTATGCTGATTTGTCTTCCTTGCATGGAGATGGGCGTAATCATCTGAAAATCTTTACTAAAAATGCGAGATTACTGCTTCAAAAGCATAATATAGGCATAGGTGAGCTTGAAGAATCACAAAATCAAGAATAAAAAAGACAGATGAAAATTTGTAGTATTCGAGATATTATCTATCTTTGCACCGCGTTTGAGAAATGACGCAAATATGGTGGCTGTAGTTCAGTTGGTTAGAGCGTCAGATTGTGGTTCTGAATGTCGTGGGTTCGAACCCCATCAGCCACCCCTTGAGTCCTTGATAATGAGAAGTTATTGAGGATTTTTCTTTTAAAAGACTTCCTTTAACTACTAAATAAGAATTAAGGATGATTAATCATCTGCCTATGAATTAAATTATTATTGCTTGCTCTCTTCCGTTTCATTATCCGCTACAACAGATGGGCGAATGCTTGGTTGGGTATATGGATTCTTTTTCCTCATCGTTTCAATCTTTTCTTTTAATGAGCCATTCTCTTCTGCAAGATTAACCATTTTTTCCTGCATCTTTTCTAATAAATTTATGAGTTTTATATCCTGATTTGCTTCTTTATAGCTTTTAATCATATCGCCTTCACCTCTTATTAACCATTCTGCGCTTATGTCCACGAATGTGGACAATGTTTTAAAGTATAAATCCGCATTATTAGGAGAGCGTATCCCTGAGTTGTAGTTCATGAATGTGGTATATCCAAATCCGATCTTTTCGCAAAAAGAGTTGGGATTTAGCTTGTAGTATTCAATTATTTCTATTATTCGCTGAAAAGCTTCTTTCATGCGTTTATATGTTTAAAATGGTTTAAATATTCACGAATGTGTATACATTATTGCTTTATTATTTGTTTATATACACAAATGTGACTATATTTGTAATATGTAGTAAAAACTTCACGGTGAAGTTATATAGAATATTTTAAATCGAAGATACTAAATACATAAAATCAATTAAAAATGGAATCAACACAGAGTGAAAAGAAAGATTTGTCGAGCTATATCAATAGGCTGCCGACAAGAGAAAAAATCATCAAGGGCCTTGCTGAAGTGACAATGTCTGATACCGTGTCCGTCTATAGATGGATAAATGGAAAAACTACACCTCCTCCTTTGAAAAGAAAGGTTATTGCCGATTATTTAGGGGTTTCTGTAGAAGATTTATTTCCAAACCTTAATAGAAATGAGGACAAGTAATGGGGTCAAGTGTATTCACGTTATAGTTAATAATAACGCAAAGGGATTGCAGTATAAATTTCTACAATACTTGAAGTTAATAAAAGATACGTTGAAATATGAAAGTATATCGGAGGCTTATATAAAAGGATTTAAGCCTAATTGTGTCTAATCTGTTATCACGTTGTTTTTTCTATCTGGTATTGCAAGTTAATTTCTACCTATTTTAATTGTACAGCACGATCTGCCTTGCGGGTGATAGAGTTTACCACAGGAGTAACTTTCAAAGACTGGGTGCTTTTTGTACTACTTGTGGTGACACTTGTATTTGTAATGAGGCTGATAGCTTTTGATAAAAGTATTTCGTTCGTATCCCCAAAAGGAAGGTAGTACTTTAAATCTGAAGTTTCGCTCAACGGGTAATCCGCTTTAAACCCATTGGAATAGCTTGAGCTGCCTTGCGAATTATAAATCTTGCATACAATGGGATTGATTGCAATTTGCAAATCGGTATTGATAAACGTCTTTGAACCGACATTTTTACCCACGGTGGTCTGCCCGATTAAGACGATTTTAGAAATGTATGGCTTTAGACAGTTGATGAGCATCTCTGAAGCTGAAGCGGTTTCACTGCTAGTGAGTACATAGAGTGTGCCTAAATTGAGATTAGAGCCATTGGAAATGAGGCTCTGGTCAATATAGAATTCACGGTTGCGTGGATTAAATTGTTTGTTGAATTCCAGATACCCAAGCTCTTGTCCCAATGCAGAGGACGGTGCAAGGATGCCGCATAATAATTGTGCCGAACTTAGATAACCTCCATTATTGTAGCGTAAATCCAAAATAAACTGATTTACATTTTGAGCGGCAAAATAGTTGGAGGCATTAAGCAAAGATTGGTCGTAGGCAGTGGCGTTGTTCGTAGAACCGGGACTGAAACGATTATAAACCAAATAACCTATGCGATTCTCACCTTGTATATAAGTATTGTAATAATATACCGGATTATCATCTAAAGTTGTTGCAGCACCTATATTTATCATTTCCTTATTTGCGAGAATGGTGTCATTTACCGAATCATAATAACCCGTTTGCAGTTTTATTCCGTTACCTTGGTATAATTCCGGATAATTTTTCTTCGTAATGGGCTCGTTGTTGATGGACATAATCCATTGTCCACGGTTAAGCTTTGCTGCCGAAGCCGGAGAGTTCTTAACGGTATATAGAATACGTGCATAGTATGCAGTATCGTTATTCTCCACTTTATCCAATTCAAATTGAATACCGTAACCATATTCCGACTCCAAGGCACTGCGACTGTCCGATATTCCTATAATGCTATCTATTGTAGAATATTTGTCTTCACTGGAGAGGAGTGATTTAAAGAATGCAGCAGGTTCAGAAAAATAGTTTAATTTTTTTGAACTAGGTATGTCTTCATTCCAATAATACCACACCCGCATGGAATCATCTATCCAACGGTCTGTTTGAGTTTGCACAGCATATTCCGGCCAACGATCTTCTCCACAAGATGCCAGATATATGGAAAGGGTTAGTGCACTCAATAAGAATAATAATAGATTTCTAGCTTTCATAGCTGCAAATTTATGAAATATTCATTCTCGTACCACAAATATGGTATAAAAATCCCTATATTGTGCCATTGCCTTTCTGTGGCAATCATGATATCTTTGTAACCAATAAAATAAACTTAAAAATATAAAGAAAACAATGGGAACGAAAAAATTACACTTTGAGACACTTCAGCTACATGTAGGCCAAGAACAAGCCGATCCAACAACAGATGCCCGCGCTGTACCTATATACCAAACAACATCGTATGTTTTTCACAACTCGGCTCATGCTGCTGCGCGCTTTGGTTTGCAAGATCCGGGGAATATTTATGGTCGTCTGACCAATTCCACCCAGGGAGTTTTTGAGGATCGTGTTGCTGCATTGGAAGGTGGTGTGGCAGGTTTGGCTGTTGCTTCGGGAGCGGCCGCCGTAACTTACGCTTTTGAGAATATCACGCGTGCCGGCGATCACATCGTGTCGGCCAAGACTATTTACGGAGGAACCTATAATTTACTGGCACATACTTTACCTACTTATGGGGTGACAACAACTTTTGTAGAGCCTTCGGATGTGGCTAATTTTGAAAAAGCAATTCAGGATAATACGAAAGCCGTATTTATAGAAACTCTCGGTAATCCCAATTCGAATATTATAGATATTGAAGCGGTTGCTGAAATTGCTCATCGTCATGGCATCCCATTGATTGTAGATAACACGTTTGGTACACCTTATCTGATACGTCCGATAGAGTACGGGGCTGATATCGTGGTACATTCCGCAACTAAATTTATTGGTGGACACGGAAGTTCGCTGGGTGGAGTTATTGTAGATGGAGGTAAGTTCGATTGGGTTGCTTCCGGTAAATTCCCTCAATTGACTGAGCCGGATCCTAGCTATCACGGTGTCCGTTTTGTAGATGCCGCCGGTCCGGCTGCTTATGCAATACGTATTCGGGCAATTCTGTTGCGTGATACGGGTGCAACCCTCAGTCCGTTTAATGCATTTATTCTTTTGCAGGGTTTGGAAACTCTTTCACTACGAGTTGAACGTCATGTGGAAAATGCTCTGAAGGTGGTGCAATACTTGAAAAAGCACCCCAAAGTAGAGGCTGTTCATCATCCTTCTTTGCCGGAAAGTCCGGATTATGCATTATATAAGAAATACTTTCCGAAAGGCGCCGGTTCTATTTTTACTTTTGAAGTGAAAGGAGGACAGGAAGAAGCTCATCGCTTTATTGATAGTCTCGAAATATTCTCTTTGCTGGCGAATGTTGCAGACGTAAAATCTCTTGTGATTCATCCGGCAACCACAACTCATTCCCAGCTCAGTGATGCAGAGTTACAGGATCAGGGCATCAAACGTAGCACTGTTCGCCTTTCCGTTGGTACAGAGCACATTGACGACCTTATTGATGATTTGGATCAGGCTTTGGCTAAAATATAATAGGGTATCAAGGATTGTTTTATCAGGATATATCATTACTTTTGTAGAAACATTTATGTCTTGAAGTGAATATAGCTTTGTTGTTATCAGGAGGAGTGGATAGTTCTGTTGTAACACACCTCCTTTGTGAAGAAGGTTACCGCCCATCTCTGTTTTATATAAAAATAGGGATGGACGGTGTCGATTATATGGATTGTTCTGCCGAAGAAGACTGGGAAATGGCTAATGCCGTTGCCCGCCGTTATGGTTTACCATTGGAAATGATTGATTTGCAACAGGAATATTGGGATCAGGTTGCCGCATATGCCATTGATAAAATTCGTCGTGGGTTGACTCCCAACCCCGATGTAATGTGTAATAAATACATTAAGTTCGGCTGTTTTGAGCAGAAAATAGGTAAGGAGTTTGATTTTACAGCTACCGGTCATTATGCCACTACCATTAATATAGATGGCAAAGTATGGCTGGGTACCGCCGTTGATCCGGTGAAGGATCAGACTGACTTTTTAGCTCAAATTGATTACCTGCAAGTGTCCAAACTAATGTTTCCCCTTGGCAAATTGATGAAGAATGAAGTTCGTGATATTGCTCTTCGCGCGAATCTACCTACCGCACGTAGGCGTGACAGTCAGGGGATCTGTTTTCTGGGTAAGATAAATTATAATGATTTTGTTCGTCGTTTTCTTGGAGAGCGTGAAGGAGCTATTATCGAGTTGGAAACAGGTAAGAAGATCGGAACCCATAAAGGGTACTGGTTTCATACCATAGGACAACGGAAAGGCTTAGGTCTGAGCGGCGGTCCATGGTTTGTGGTTCGTAAAGATATAGAATACAATGTGCTTTATGTATCCAAAGGATATGATACGGAAATGCAATATGGCAATGAATTTAAGATGCACGATTTCCATTTTATCACGGATGATCCCTGGAAAGATAAAACGGAAGTGGATGTGACTTTTAAAATACGCCATACTCCCGATTTTACTAAAGGCAAGCTAACCCACGAAGCAGACGGCTATCGCATTGTTTCATCCGAAAAGCTGCAAGGTATTGCACCCGGACAGTTTGGTGTTCTCTACGACGAAAACTCACAGATATGCATGGGTAGCGGAGAAATTTATATATAATATTCCACGAGGTCTACGATACCTGCTTTCATCGCGTATTTTGTGGCCTCGTGTACGTTATTTACCCCTATTTTACGAAAGATGTTTTTCCGGTGACTGTTCACCGTATGGAAACTAATGTTTTTCTCTGCCGCAATTTCTTTTGTCGTTTTACCTAAAGCGATCTCTTTCAGTATAATCTTTTCACTGGGGGTCAATAAATCTTCTTTGATATTTATATGCGATTGGCTTGTATGACTTGTATTACTTGCCAGAAGCATGTTGCTGACTTGATTGCAAATAAAACGTTCTTTTTTTGAAGCACATTGTAAGCCCGTCAGAATTTCTTCTTTCGAACTATCTTTCAATATAACCCCAAAAGCCGTACTGCTAAATAAAATTTGTCTGAGGAAACCTACGCTTAGTTCATCGGAAAACAATAACCAGTCAACCTCTCTGAATCTTTCATGCAACACCATAAGCTCTTCACCGCTGGATATATCAAACAGAGTATAATCCAAAACGACTATGGCTTGCGGATGTAGTTTAAGCTGTTGAATTAGCTCCGATTTGCTTTCAGCTTCCAACAGTAATTCCGTTTCTTTCTGTTTACTCAGTAAAAACATCATCCCAGCTTTGGTGATGTCCTGATTGTCGGCTATGATGAATTCTCTCATTATGGATCAATATAATAACTCCGTTACAAATGTACACTTTTTTAGGTGAGATGCAATCGAGTTAAAATAATATCTTCACCGATCTCTGCGAAACAGTAAAAATGGTATTATCTTTGAGACTAAATAGAATTATTGCTTTTAATTATGGCCTCAAACAAGAAAAATAATCTTATAGATCATAAAGTCGTTACTTTTGGCGAAGTAATGCTACGGCTAACTGTTCCCGACTTTCGCCGCTATTCGCAGACGAAGGGTTTTGTTGCCACTTATGGTGGAAGCGAAGCCAATGTAGCGGTTTCTCTATCCAATTTTGGCATACCTACAGAGTTTGTCACCCGTTTGCCGGATAATGATTTGGCCCGGGCTTGTGTTGATACTTTACGCGGATATGGATTACATACCGGCAATATCGTGTATGGAGGTAAACGTATGGGTATTTATTTCCTTGAGAGTGGTGCTGCATTTCGTAACTCCAATGTGGTGTACGACCGTGAAGATTCCGGTTTTGCCACTATCCGCCCTGGTATGATTGACTGGGAACGTATCTTTGCCGATGCCGCCTGGTTTCATTGGTCGGGTATAGCCACCTCTCTTTCTCAGGACGGTGCGGATGTATGTTTGGAAGCATTGGAAGTTGCAAAGCGTATGGGACTTATCATTTCATGTGATTTAAACTTCCGTAAAAAGTTATGGAATTACGGGCGTTCGGCCAGGGAAGTTATGTTTCCCTTATTGCAATATAGTGATGTCGTCTTTGGTGCCGAACCGGAATATCAGGAAATTCTGGGGATAGAACCTGTTGGTTTTAACGCATTGGATAGTTCGTTTGCTTTGGATCTACAGGGATTTGAACGTTTTGGGAAGCAGGTTTCCGCACTCATTCCCCATTGCCGGAAATCTTTTTTAGAATTACGCAATACCATCACTTCCAATCATAATTTACTGGCTGCTGTAGTTTATTCCAAGCACTCATTAAAACATACGAGGGTGTATGATATTGAACGGGAAGTTGATCGTATTGGAGCTGGGGACGCATTTGTAGCAGGTATGATTACGGGAATAATCCGTTATCCGGAAGATGATCAGAAAGCGTTGGACTTTGCTCTTGCTGCTTCGGTATTGAAGAACACGGTGTATGGCGATTTTAATTGTGTAACGATCGAAGAAGTAGAAGAGCTGATGCCGAAGTAATCTCCATTTCGATAAACTGTTTAATTATTCAGTTTCTATGAAAGTTTTTGGATACTGCATCTCTTATTTCTTGCATATTTGACGGATTTTTAGGATATTTGTGACGCAATGTTATTAATGCCATTGTTTTATATTCACTAAAAATACTTTTCTGACATGATCATAACACTGCTTGTTTTATTATTATCTGCTTTCTTTTTTATGAGTGGCAAAGTGCGCTCCGATTTGGTTGCTCTTTGTGCTTTAGTTTTGCTGATTGCATTTGGGATATTGACACCCGAAGAGGCATTGACCGGCTTCTCAAACCCTATTGTCATTATGATGATCGGGTTATTTGTCGTTGGGGGGGCTATTTTGCAGACAGGACTCGCAAAAATGATCAGTAGCCGCATTCTAAAACTTGCCGGCGGTAATGAGTTGAAGCTATTTGTATTAATAATGCTTGTTACAGCTTTTATCGGAGCATTTGTCAGCAACACCGGCACGGTGGCCCTGATGCTTCCCATTGTTGTCAGTATGGCTATGAATTCGCGCATCAATGTCGGTCGTTTGTTGATGCCTCTTGCTTTTGCAAGTAGCATGGGTGGTATGATGACGCTTATCGGTACACCTCCAAACCTCGTGATTCAAGAAAGTTTGTCGAATGCAGGTTATGCTCCGCTTACATTCTTCTCTTTTACTCCGGTTGGATTGGTTTGTCTGGTTGTAGGACTCATCGTGCTTATTCCATTGAGTAAGATATTCCTGTCCAAACAAGCAGACAAGAAGATCACCGATCGAAAGCAAAAGTCGTTGAAGGAGTTGGCGGGCGAGTATCAGTTATCACAAAACTTATGCCGTGTACAAGTGACTTCCGGTTCTCCTTTGAACGGGAAAACAATACAGGAACTTCAGATACCTCAACGCTATAATGTTGGTATTCTCGAAGTGAGGAGGCAATCTCCTTCATCCCGCCGCCATTTCTTTAAGACAACTATCCAAGAGATGGTTGTTGCCGGTACTGTCATACAGAATGACGATATTTTGTATGTGTTGGGTGAATTTGCCAATGTTCAGCTCTTTGCGGATGAAAATGAGCTTAAGTTATTAAATACTCATACAGCTGAAGGTGATTCGTATAGCGGGTTGAACTTCATGGATATAGGCATTGCCGAGATTCTGTTGATGCCGGCATCGAGTATGGTAAACAAGCTGGTGAAAGATTCCGGCTTTCGCGAAAAATACAATGTTAATATACTGGGCATTCAGCGTAAGCGTGAATACTTGTTGCAAAACTTGAAAGATGAAAAAATACATTCCGGTGATGTGCTTCTGGTACAAGGTACGTGGGATAATATCTCTCGCTTGAGCAATGAAACATACAATTGGGTTGTATTGGGACAGCCTTTGAAGGAAGCTGCTAAGGTAACGTTGACCCATAAAGCTCCCGTTGCCGCGTTGATTATGCTTGGAATGGTAGTATCCATGATGTTCGATTTCATTCCTATTGCTCCGGTTACAGCCGTAATCATTGCGGGTTTGTTAATGGTGCTGACCGGATGTTTGCGAAGTGTTGAGGCTGCCTATAAAACAATAAATTGGGAGAGCATTGTGCTTATTGCAGCGATGTTGCCTATGTCATTGGCTTTGGAAAAAACAGGTGCATCTGCGTTGGTATCGCGTTCGCTGGTTAACGGATTGGGTGGGTATGGGCCTTACGTCTTGCTCACAGGTATCTATTTTACCACTTCTCTTTTGACGATGTTTATCAGCAATACGGCTACAGCCGTACTTCTTGCTCCCATTGCACTGCATTCTGCACAACAATTGGGATTGAGCCCATATCCGTTCCTGTTTGGTGTAGCTGTTGCTGCCAGCATGTGCTTCGCATCTCCGTTTTCAACACCTCCCAATGCATTAGTGATGCCTGCAGGACGATATACTTTTATGGATTATATAAAGGTGGGGCTTCCATTACAACTAATTATGGGTTTGGTAATGATATTTGTTCTACCTTTGCTGTTCCCCTTTTAGATGATTTGAAAAGTAAAAATAGAAAAGAAATGAAAACAATTAAAGTATTTACCTTTGTTTTATTTGCGTTATGTGCCGTTGTGGTTAAATCACAGGATGTGGTGGCAGACAGTACCGGATATATTGTGAATGTAGGAGATATGGCTCCGGATTTTACAGTTACCCTTATGGATGGGAGTAAGGTCACTCTCTCCGAACTTCGTGGAAAAGTAGTTATGCTACAGTTCACAGCTAGCTGGTGTAGCGTATGTCGGAAAGAGATGCCTTTCATTGAACGGGATATTTGGCAAAAGCATAAGGATAATAAAGACTTTGTTCTCGTAGGCATTGACAGGGATGAGCCGCTGGATAAAGTTATAGCTTTTAGCAAGTCGACCGGTATCACTTATCCTCTGGCACTCGACCCCGGTGCTGATGTCTATGCCAAGTATGCGCTTCGGGAATCGGGAATAACGCGTAATGTACTTATCGGTAAAGATGGTCGCATCTTGAAGAAAACTCGTCTGTATAATGAAGAAGAATTTTCCAGTTTAGTGGAGAAAATAAATGAAGTATTGAAATAATATTAATAGATATGAGTGTAGAAGATGCTATGATGGGGGGAATTGTCTTTAAAGGTAAAAAAGACAAGCCTAAGGGAGAGGAAAAAGTAAAAACTAAAGCAAAGAAGGCGACTTATATTCATGGTTTGCACGGGTCGGGTGCTGCAAAGATGAAAGCTGATATCCGCAAGAAACGTGCAGGCAGGCGCAAGTGAGTGGGGTGTTAAAGCAGTATCATCAAGCTTTATACTATAATTTCCACTCTGATTTGCGGTTAGAAAATATTGTCGTTATGTAAGGCGACCATTAGCACTCTGCAAGCCGAAAAGGGTTGGCATGCAAGCCGATAACGAAAACAGGAGAGATGACAGTATTATCATTATTTTTTTCAAAAAAATAATATGAACAACCTTAATAATTTCCTGAAATTATACTTTAACTTAGAAAATGATGATGTTGAAAACATCGCTTGCCTTTTTGAGCAGGAAACATTGAAAAAGAACAATTACTTTTTGCATAAAGATAAAGTATGCAGAAAACTATCATTTATCAAAAACGGAATTCTCCGCATCTATTCATTGGCAGACGGCAAGGAGGTCACCCAATGGATTGCCACTGATGGATATTTTATTTCAGACTTGGATAGTTTCACTTTTGGCAATCCTGCCAGATGGAACATACAAGCTTTGACGGAAACAACCGTCTATACAATCACTAAAGGATCATATGATAAAGTCGAAGCCCTTATTCCCACTTGGAAAGATGTAGAAAAACAGTTTCTTATCAAATGCTTTACAATGATGGAAAACCGTATCTTCCGCCATCTTTCGCAGACTGCGGAGGAGCGGTATCATTCTTTTTTCAGCGAAAACAAGGAATTGTTCAACCAAATACCTCTGCAATATATCGCATCCATGCTGGGTATGACCCCGGAAACATTAAGCCGGATCAGAAATAAAACAAATTCTTGATAATTATCAAGATCCATTCATGCACCGTTGAGTAGTTTTGCATTGAGAAAATGATTATCAATAATAAAATGCAGAAACGATGGCGTTACATACAATATTAGGCGCAAACGGCACCATAGCCAATGCTCTGCTTCCGGTTCTAAAAAGGGAAAAAGTAACGATAAGGCTTGTTTCCCGTAATCCCAAGTCTGTGGACGATGCAGAAACTGTTAAGGCGAATCTGTTGGATAAAGACGATGTTCTCCGGGCGGTCAATGGCTCGGATATCGTTTACCTTACTGTCGGGCTTCGGTATGATGCAAAAGTTTGGGTGAAAGAATGGCCTGTGATTATGCGCAATGTGATAGATGCCTGCAAAGCAGCCGACTCAAAACTAATCTTTTTTGATGATGCTTATATGTACGGTAAGACAGATGGAATTATTACTGAATCAACCCCTTATAATGCCATAAGCAAAAAAGGACGGGTAAGAGCCGAAATTGCCCGGATGCTCGAATATGAAATGAAAGAGGGTTCGATAAAAGCAATGATTACAAGGGCGGTCGATTTTTACGGTCCCGGAGTAACGGATAAAAGTGCTCCCGGCGTTTATGTATTTTCCAAACTCAAAAAGGGGAAAAGAGCCATGTGGCCTCTAAACGCTAATGTTTCGCGATCATTCAATTATGTTCCGGATGCAGCAGAAGCGCTCTGGTTGCTAGCAGGAAGGGAAGATACATTTGGACAAATCTGGCATCTACCTTCTGCCTTGCCTGCACCTACCGGAGCGGAGTTCGTAAAGATAGCGACCCGGCACATGGGCGGTAACGGAAAAGTAACGGTACTGCCTAAATGGGTATTCAAAGTAATGGGATGGTTCGTTCCGTTTATCAGGGAAGCTTACGAACTTAATTATCAGGATGAATATGCTTTCAGGTTTAGTTCCGAAAAGTTTGAAAAAGCATTCAACTTTACCCCAACGTCTTATGAAGAGGGGATAAAGGTCGCTGCGGAGTGGTTTATGGAGTTCCATGGGGTTTCCTCCCATCAATGACGAGAGTTACGGCGGTTTAATTAAATGACTTCCTGAATTCCAAAGGAGAAACATTTACTGAATATCCCTGCTTAAAGATACAAAAAAGCCAACTAACTCTGAGTGAATTAGTTGGCTTTAATTTTATTCCATTTAAAGGAAATGCTTATTTTAAGGGAAGAACCTCAATCCAATAATCATCCGGATCATGAATAAAGTATAACCCCATGGAGGTGTTTTCAAAACAGATCCATCCGTTTTCCTTATGGTATTGCCGGATCTCGTCATAATTTCCTGCGACACGGAAGCATAGATGACTCTCATTCTCACCCAGTTCATAAGGCTCAGTGTGGTCCCTGAGGTAGGTGAGCTCCAATAAGAAACCGGTACTTTCGTCAGTCAGGTAAACTAAGGTAAAAGATCCGTCCGAGGCTTCTTTACGGTGATGTTCCTTTAATCCCAATGCTTTTTCATAGAACGAAATACTCCGTTCGAGATTCGTCACATTTATATTGAAGTGATCAAATTTTCCTTTTATTTCCATCTTCCTTGTCTTTATTTTAAATAGTTAATTACCCACATGCTCCAATCTTATTGTGTAATTGGGAAATTCTCCCCTCCCTATGGGGGGGGAGGGGTCGAGAGAGAGGCTACTTAACCCATGCCTTTAAAATTTCTCCCGCATACATACGAGGTTGTCCTTCCATAGGAGCTTGTGTCGGCATTTTCTTGCATTCCAAAATTACGGATGGTTCGGTTTTATCGTTAGGGTAAAAGCGGACAGTATAAGTCTCCGCCTTTTCAATGCTATCGTAAGCCTGATCCGGTGAAAGGAACGTATAAACAACGGACTTTCCGGATGTTTTTCCTAACGAACCGCCAGCATTGGCTGTCATCATACTCATATTGAATGCATCTTTACCTATTACGATAACCAATCTTCCGGTTCCCATACGGATGACATCGGCCGATAGTTCATTCGGGGCAATTTGCTTGTATCCAGGCATTTCACCTGATGCTATCGGTTGAACATTCTGCGCTGCATTATTGGCTTCGGTAATATTTTTCAGAGTTCCTTTAGGAGCAACATCTTTCACCTGTATTTTTATGGTGTTATCTGTTGATACTGTAACGGGAGTGGTTACATCCACTTCTTTTTTAGGGGTAATAACTAGGATTCCGGAAGCTGCAACACTCTTTTCTGTTTTTTTCTCCTCTACGTTTTCCTTAGGTGGAACTTCTGTATTAGGGGTTTTACTTAGAGCATCAGCCATTGAAAGACAAAGATTATCAATGAAGTCAACGGTTTTTCTACGCCATTTAGCCAAGCCAAGCACAAGTTTTGTTTTGCTCTTATTTAAAGCATATTGATCGGTAATCCATTCTTCAGCCGTATACTTCTCTTTTCCTTCACGGTAGGCAAACCGTATTTTCTCAACCTTTAATACACACTTTTCCGCTTCGATGGTGACAGATAATTGATAGTTGATTTCCGTACGGTCCAGCGATAACGCACTTGAGCTGAATACGATCCATTCTTTTCCTATCCCGATTATCAGACCGTCTTCCTCTTTGTTGTATACGATACGGCTTTCTGCATTATTATTGCTAGCCAGCCGGCTTTGCATCCAATCCTGTACACGTTTGTAAATTTCGTCTTTTGTCATTCCGGGGATGCTGAAATCCTTGGAAAATACGACTTTACCATTAACTTCAGGTACGGCACCGACCAGATATTTGCTATCATCTCTCTGTGCGTAAATCGTTGCCGGTAGAACGACCCAAAACAAGGCGATAAGAATTTGTGTAAGACTTTTCATGATTCGTTGTTTTATTTAGTAATGTCAAAACTTTCACCTCTGTGGGTAATGGATATGAAACGGCAGCCTTTGTTCTCGGCAACTATTCGGAAACGATTGCCTCCCTCATAATCCTCGCTAAAATGCATGGGAACAAATGTACCTGTAGCTATTGCATCGATAAATTGTTCAGCCCCTCTTATGTAGTTTTTGCCGAGCCGACTGTCTACCGGGAACATTGCAACATCAATTTGTGGAGTTGCCTGTTTCAGGTATTTGAGTTCCGTCAGAAAATCATTCTCTGCTTTGCGCACTTCTTCCGGGGTGGATTCTTCATCCCAATGCCAATTGTTCAGATCACCTGCATGGAACAATCTTATGCCTTGCAAATCAATCAGAAATGAAATTCCGGAATCGGTTGAGCCAAAAGCTTCAATGCGTATATTCGCATCCTGATAAACTTCTCCTTTATTGATAAAAACCGCTTCTTCTTTTGAGGCGCGTCGGTGCCTTAATATGTCTTTTGAAAAAATATAATGAATATTTGGATATTCTGTTTTCCAGGACAAGATATCCCGATTGAAATGATCGGGGTGGAAATGTGAAGAGAGAACATAAAATTCGCCGGGTTTTCTCAGCAACTTGTTATGAACAATTCCTGCATGCGGATTTTCGCTGGAAGAGTCTTTGTAATAATCAATAATGACCGTTACATCGTCTGTTTCGATGGCAAATCCGCTATGGTAAATATAATGAAGTATCATTTACAACCCGATTAATCTACCGCAATATTACGAAAAACAGTTTATATAGTAATCGTTATGTTGTTATTTTTAGCTAAAAAACACGATCGCTATAGCTTTACTTCGTTTTCCAGAGGTTTTTTATTGATAAAGTCTTTAATGTTTTGAAGAGTCGTTACCGCAATATTCTCAAGGGCTTCATGGGTGAAGAAAGCCTGATGTGAGGTCACAATAACATTATTGAACGAAAGCAGGCGTGCCAGTACGTCGTCATCTATTATCCTGTCCGATTGATCTTCATAGAAGTATTCACCTTCCTCTTCATATACATCCAGTCCCGCAGAACCTATTTTTTTATTTTTTAGCCCTTCTATTAAAGCATTGGTGTGGATAAGTTGTCCCCGTCCGGTGTTGATGATCATCACTCCGTCTTTCATTTTACTGATGGAATAATCGTTAATCAGATATTTGGTTTGTTCCGTCAGCGGACAATGCAAGGAAATAATGTCGGAATTGTGGTATAATTCATCCAAAGAAGTGTATACCACCTGATGCTCGCGGGCAAAGTTATAATCGGGATAGAGATCATAAGCAAGGATATTCATACCGAATCCGCGTAAAATACAAATGAGTTTTTTAGCGATCTTTCCCGTACCGATAATTCCAGCGGTTTTTCCATACATATCGAACCCGAGTAAACCGTGTAGGGAAAAGTTTCCGTCCCGTGTACGCCAGGTGGCACGGGGAATCTTTCTGTTAAGTGAAAGCATAAGGGCGACGGTATATTCGGCGACAGCGTAGGGGGAGTAAGCCGGCACGCGGACTACGGTTATTCCGTTGGCTTTTGCAGCATTCAAATCAACATTGTTGAATCCGGCGCATCGTAGCGCAAGTAGCTTTACTCCATTTTCGGCCATTTTGCGGATAACCTCTGCATCTGCTATGTCGTTAACAAATATACATACGGCATCCACGCCTTGAGTCAAGATGACATTATTAAGATTGAGATGACCTTTATAGTAGCGAAGTTCGTAGTTGAATGCTGCATTCTTTTCCTTGAATGATGCTTCATCATAAGGTTTGGCTCCGAAAAATGCGATAATATATGCCATAGTTTATGGAGTTTTTAGAATGTTTTTATTATTTAAGAGTAACGCATACAGGATTAATAAAGTTCAGTAAAAAGGATGAATGCCTATTTCCATCATCAGAATACGGATCTTATTTGTTTTGAATGTGACTCATTTGTTGTACCTTTGTTACTTAGTATACAATCAATGCCGATGATTCCTACAATCAATGCCAATGATTGTAGGAATCATCGGCATTGATTGATAGATCAATCCGGGGGGCATCTTCATTATATCCGGACATTGATATAGATGCATCTTAAAGATAAGGAGGAACAGATATGGCTTTTTACAAAAAACAGAAACTGAATGGGAAATGGTATCTGAGGGCAATAACCAAAGGGCGTCCTGTTACCACGGATGAGGTAGCGGTACAACTTTCACGCATCTCTACGTTAACTCCAGGAGATACTTATGCAGTACTTGTAAATTTAGGTGAAGTAATGAAAGAGTTGTTGAGTGAAGGAAGATCAGTACAATTGAAAGGTGTAGGCACGTTCTATCTCTCCTGTCAATCATCAAATAAGGGTGTGGATACTTCCGAAGAAGTAACTTCCCAATTAATCACCAGCGTGAAAGTACGCTTCATCCCCGAATATAGACGCGGGCAGCGGGGTCAGGTAATTGAACGGATACTCATAGCCTCCAATCTGTCATGGCTGGATGTGGATGAAGCTGTGGAATGATTGTTTACAGAGATATACTCGACGTGATAAATGTCCCGGTATTTGCTATTTATAGTTCATAGTCTTTAGCAATTATAAATAGTTGTCCACGTGTTTAGTTATATTTGAAACTATTCCTATTCTAGGGTGTTTGTTGGCTTAGAATGATTTTTCTGCACAAAATTATTCTTGGAGTGCAATTTTATTGTAACTTTGCGCCCGATAACAATTAAAAAATATTTAGATGAGAAAAATTTCCTTGATTAGCTCTTTGTTGCTAATCGTTTCAAATTTAACTTTCGCGGGTGGTTTCTTGACAAATACCAATCAGCATGTTTCTTTTCTTCGTATGATTGCCCGTGGTGCATCTATTGATATTGATGGGGTATATTATAATCCTGGTGGATTGGGTTTCTTACCCGATGATGGTCTCTATCTGTCACTCAATGGGCAGAGTGCCTATCAAACACGTGTGATTGATGCAACGTTTCCTTTGTTTCCCGAAGAAGGGCATATGCGTCATTACAAAGGGACCGCTTCGGCACCTTTTATCCCTAGTATTCAAGTTGCTTATAAAAAAGACAATTGGGTATTCTCCGGTAGTTTTGCCGTAGGAGGAGGGAGGAGGAAAAGCATCTTTCGATCAGGGATTGCCTATGTTTGATGCTTTGGTTATGGGTTCTATTAGCGAAGCTACGAAGGGAACAGTTACTTCTGACATGTATACCATTATCAGTGCTATGAACGGCAGGCAGTTTATTTACGGCCTGCAATTCGGAGCAAGTTATCAAGTAAGTAAATGGTTGTCTGTATTTGGTGGTGGGCGTATGAACTACTTTACGGGTGGTTACGAAGGCTTTTTGAATGCCAATCTAAAACAAGTTGGTACAGAATTGGCTGGCATTGAATTAGATTGTAATCAGACAGGCTGGGGGATGACACCTATTGTTGGAGCAGATGTCAAGCTGGGAAAGTGGAATGTCGGACTTAAATATGAATTTATGACGAGCCTTAATCTTGAGAATAAAACTAGAAAAGCTGAAGTTCGTCAGAACGGAATTACAATGACAATGGATGAAAAAAATCCTTTAGCTCCGTACAGAGATGGTGTGAATACTCCTAGTGATATTCCGGCATTGCTAACTGCTGCCGTTGGCTATGAGATTTATCCCACTCTCCGTGCTTCGGTGGAATATCATCATTTTTATGATAAACAGGCCGGTATGGCAAATGATAAGCAAAAGGCATTGACAGGTGGTACTAACGAATATCTTGCTGGAGTGGAATGGGATGTGATAGACCGTGTAAGCATTAGCGGCGGATATCAGCGTACGGATTACGGATTGACCGATAATTTTCAGAGTGATACCAGCTTCTCTTGCGATTCATATTCTTTAGGTTTTGGTGCTGGTGTCAAAATGTCCTCCAAACTTAAACTGAATATAGCTTATTTTTGGACAACTTATAGCGATTATACCAAGTCCATGGATAAGTATAACGGGTTGCCTCTCGCAGGACAAGATGTTTATAGCCGTACAAATAAGGTGTTCGGCTTGGGTGTGGATTATAAGTTCTAAATCAGTATAATCAGAAAATACAAGATTAAAAGATTTTTTAATTTAAAAAATGATGAAGTATATATATATTTTTTTATCGATTATCATTTTAGCATCTTGTAGTAAAGATGTAGGAGATGAGGCTATGATTTCAACAAAGTCTAATGAGATGACTGTTACTACCCGTTCTGCTGGTGATGGAAAAATGGATTTATTGGGTTATGGATATAATTGTTTGTATTCAGTCGGTGATAACTATAAAGGAGGATTAAACGCAGTAATTAGTATAGAACGTTACGTTTCTGGAGATGCAAGAGACCCTCTTACAGGTGAGAAAGTGACAGGGATACCTGCAGGAAAAATAGAAGAATCTTTATCTCATGGTGATTTTACTCAAAACGAGATTTATGGTTCTTCCTTGGATGATTTTTATAAAAAAGTTAGTTCTCATTTGACTGTAAATACGGGTAATTGGATTAGTTGGGGTAGTTTGGAATTTAAGCTGGATTATGATAATACAATTACCCAGAAAGAAACATACTCTTTTTATAAAGTAGATTTATGTATAAATACTAAGAGAGTGTTTTTTAATACTTATAATATTAATAGATTAAAGTATTTTTTAACTGATGATTTTTTGTATGCATTAAAACATTATACTGCTAAAGAAATTGTGGATGATTATGGAACACATGTTTTGACAGATATCTATGTTGGTGGAAAGCTTTCGATTTTAGCATCTGCCTTAGAAACTGATAAAACAAAGGATGAACTTATTGCGTTAACTACTGATTTTGCATCTCGGGTTATTTCACATGATTCTGTAAATTTAAAAGTTTCGCAGAATCTTGTAAATACTTCACTGTCTGTAATTCAATCGGGCGGTAATAAGTATATTCAAAATAAGGTAATAAGAAGTGAAAATGGTACTATTTCAACTGATATTATTAATTGGGGTGAATGGGCTAATAGTGTTGATGTAGAACATTCTACTTTAATTCAAAGTGGCTTGGAACATTTAATTCCAATCTGGGAATTTATAGATGATCCTAAGTTGAAAGAAGAGGTTATGCTAGAGATAGAAGATAGATATAATCAACGAGAAAAGCCTCTATTTAACTATACTTCATATCCTTCTTTTACGTTAACAACAACGAACGCTACTCAGCAAGGTTTTTGGGACACTCGCAATATTATAAATAAAAATAATATAGTGAATCTTAGTGCTCCTGGGAGTTATACGATTAAATTTACTAAAATTGGTGGAGATTATAAATATATTGTAAATAATACGCATGAAATGGGATATAAATATTCATGGTTTGGTTATTTATTAGAAATGGATTCTTTAACAATAAATGGTTCATCGTTCTATGTTGAAATGCCAAGAAATAAATCGTTAATATATGTACGCTTTGATAAAGATTATGGAAGAAAAGGTAAACCGGAGGGATATTCATATTATGTTCCAGAATACGAAGATGAAATTACAGTGAGGGATAATAAGAATAATCATTCTGTAAAAATTCCTATAAAAATAAACTTTCAGTGATTTTATTTGTAGTATATCTTTCAAGCATAACCACATTGAATGTGAGTTTTATGTTATACCCTAAATGTAGTTCTTTTTCGATGATAAGAATGCAGATACGGCAAATGGGGGTAAACAAAATTGAAGCATGACGCATACGATACTTGGTGGCCGTTGAGTTTGGACGTTGCTTATTTCTGGACTACATACAGCGACTATACTAAGGTAAGCCCGCGTGGCTTGGATGCATCAATTGATAAGGATGTTTACAGCCGTACTAACAAGGTATTTGGCGTAAGTGTGAATTATAAGTTTTAGTCTATATCCTTTTCAACGGTTTTGAATCTGGCACTGGAGAATTATTTTTCCCTGGTGCCGGATTCTTTTTTATTCTTGATCAATGTATGCGAAGTATTTTCTTAGCGAAATTGCCTATTGCTAAATTTATATTTTTTCAATAGATTTTTAAACTCTATAATTGTGAGTAATATCTTTATATTTTCCTCTATTCTTGTTTTTTCTTCTCTTTTTGCAGGTTATAAAAAGTAATTGACTTCTAATAGACTTTCCAAATGAGTCTCATAATAACCTCTTTGAGTGTGAATTTTGTGTAAAACATCTCTTCTTTCTTACCCGTAAGTGTGAATTTTAGTGTATAAAATACTTGAAATAGCAAATATTGTTAAACATTGTTTTATTTGTAATCATTTCAATTAAATATGTTGTTTATAATGATCTAATACTTGTATATTTGCACTATGTACAACTATTTAAATAGAATATTCAATTAATTACAAGTAAACAAATGAAATAATGGTTAAATTAAAGTGTCTCTTATTTACCTTGGGATTGCTTTGTGTGTATACCTCAGTCCAATCTCAAGAAGTTGCCATAAAATCTAATTTGATAGCAGATGCAACAACTACTTTCAATTTAGCAACTGAAATAGGAATTTCTTCTAAAAACACATTGGATCTTTATGTTAACTACAATCCATGGAAGTTTGGTGATAACAAATCTTTCAAGCATTTATTGATACAACCCGAATACCGTTTTTGGTTTTGTGAAAGATTTAGTGGTTCTTTTCTGGGTATTCATGCTCATGCCGGTATTTTTAATGTGGGAGGTGTGGATATGCCTTTTGGTTTATGGCCCAAATTAAAAGATTATCGTTACGAAGGTGAATTCATCGGTGCCGGGATTTCTTATGGCTATCAATGGGTACTGAATAAACATTGGAATATTGAAGCCAATATTGGCGCCGGATATGCATATATCCATTATGATAAATATCAGTGTAAGGATTGCGGCAAGCGCTTGAAAAAAGATCAAAACCGAAATTATATCGGGCCTACTAAAGCTGCCGTTAGTCTTGTCTACTTATTCTAAAACAAAACCAAATGAAAAATATACTGATAATTTGCACTCTTTTATGCTGTGCTGCCTTAAAAGGGCAGAGCAAACTTACAGAGAGACCCGAAGTTGATAATGTCAGGTTCAATTTATTTTCAGATAGCTCATTGCAAGTAAGGATGACTCTTATTCTGTCTGAAGATTTTCGCCTTGCTTCCAATCGCATGGTTACTTTTACACCTGTATTACATGGATCTGGGAATGAAGAAGCTGTATTATCCCCTGTTTATGTATATGGACGTAAGCGTTTGATTATATCCGAACGTAAAGACAGGATGCCTGTTGATGAAAATTGGGTGTACCGTCATAATAATGGGAAAAAACAAGTAATTAATTATGAAGCCTCCTTACCTTATAGTAAGTGGATGGATGGTTCTGAAATCGTATTGGAGCAAACCTTTTGCGGATGCGGTAACGCACAGGAAGAGACTTTTAATCAGAATTTATCTCAAATTGTTTTTCCAAAGCCAAAGGTCGATCTTCCGGATGTAACGTATTGTATACCTAAAAAAGAGATTGTGAAGCGTCGTGTTTATAAAGGACGCGCTTTTCTTGATTTTCCTGTTGACAAGATTGTGATTTATCCTGAATACAGAAGAAATGCGATAGAACTTGCACGGATTGATAGCACATTGAGGGGGTTCAAACCGGAGCAGATACGATCGATCAGAATTCATGGTTATGCTTCTCCGGAAAGTCCTTATACTCATAATGCTTATTTGGCAAAAGGGCGTACACAGGCTCTTAAGCAACATATAGTTAGGAAATTTAATTTAAAAGATTCGATAATAAGTACCGATTATACTCCGGAAGACTGGGATGGTTTTATTCTATATGCCGAACAATGCAATTTGAGTGAAAAAGCGCGCATACTTCAAATAGCCCGTAGTGAAGTACATCCCGATACCAAAGAACAGCAGCTGAAGCAAATGCCTGAAGCTTATAAATATATGAAAACTAATTGGTTCCCGGCCTTGCGACATTCCGATTATGAAATAGAATATCAACTTCCCGATTATACTCCGGAAGAAGCCCGCGTATTGGTAAGAGATAATCCGGAACAACTTAGTGTACGCGAGATGTTTGATGCAGCTCAATTGTGTCCCAAAGGCTCTGCCGAATACTATCAGATCATTCAAACAGCAGTACAAACCTATCCTAATAATCCGGATGCCAATGTTAATGCTGCGGCAATGGAACTGGAGCGGGGTAATCTCGTTGCAGCCAAAAAATACCTTCAGAGAGCAGATTTGAGCACACCGGAAGCTCAGAGTAATATGAAACGTATCATTTTATTAGAGGAGAATAGACAATGATAGAGAAGATATTTAAAGCTGCTTGCGTCGTTTTAATCTTGCTTTTTACATCTTGTATAAAGGAAGATTATAATACTGATAACTGCCCGGGACAGTATACTATCACTCCTATTAGTCCAAAAGAATTAAATTCCGGTAAGAATATTGAGCTGAAAGATGCTCTCACTACTCTTATTGACCCGAATAAATCTTCCCGCATTGTGGAGGTTGGTAGTAATAGACCACTGGACTTAATGAAAGGATTTTATACGGCCATACCTGTGAAAGGGGTAGATGAAAAAGTCAAAGTTGAAGGGAAAACAGTCAGTGTAACAGTCGGAACTGATGGTGAGGCAAATGATCCGAGTGATTTTGTGGGGGGGTATCTGGATATTAATATACCGACAAGTGTACCCGATTGGGGAATTGTCAATTATGATGTGCCGACCATGATTCAGACAAGATTGCTTGTGCTAAAAATTAAACTTGAAGGATTGAATGCACAATTAGTGGAATCAGTTAATAGCATTGTAAACGGGATTACAATCTCGCGCGATTTGAATAATGCTTTTCTTGATAATGGTGCTACCAGTCGTTTTCCCGCTTTGAAGTCAGGATATGTAAATTACACTTTAAGCATACCCGATACAGATGGTTACTATACCGATAGTCGCCGCTTATTGGGTCTTGATGGAAATTCTCCTCAGGTACTTACTGTAAATATCATGTATAAAGGAGGCGTCCAAAAGGTGTACACTTTTGATGTAACAAATGATTTGGATGGTTTTCACACTAAGGATGTTGTGCAACCATGGATTATACAGATGAAACTTCGTCTGGGAGCTGATTTCCAAGCTAATATTGAGGACTGGATTGCCGGACCTGAGGTCTGGATAGATGCTCAACACTAAAAAATGAATAAATAATAAAATTATAAATTCTATATGAAAAGACTTCTCTGCAAAACGATATTTTATGGAGTATTGATGACTGTTGTTGCTACAGCATGTACCAATGATAATCTACAAACATCCCCGGATGGCGGCAAAGTTGCCGTGCGTGTTTCCGGAGGTGTACAAACTCGTGCTACCAATAATATTTGGGACGTAAATGATGCGATTGGGATTACAATGGTTAACCCACAACCGGTGAGCGTTATTGAACCTTACAGGAATTATTCTTATTCAACATCCGGTGATGGTAATTTCTCACCTGCCGATGCATCGAAAATAATTTATTTTCCATCGGATGGGACTACCGTTTCCTTTAAAGCTTATTATCCTTATAAGAAGGATTTGCCGACGGATATGCTGATGCCTGTGAACACAAAAGATCAAACTTCGTTGGCAGATATTGATCTGATGACGGCTGAGCATGTTTCCGGTAGTTCTATTGATGAACCTAATGTGAAACTTAATTTCTATCATCGTTTAGCTAAAGTTTCGATTGACCTTACCACTGATGAAACCGGATTAATAAATTTGGACGGGTGTAAACTTACCATGAAAGGCTTGAAAACGGCGGGCACATACGATTTGATGAAAGATGGCTTAGCTGTGGATGCAAATTCGGGAGCTGATGTCAACATTCCGTTACACAATAATCAAGGTGAAGCTATTCTGCTACCTAGGGCTGCCGCCGAAGGAGTGACTTTTTTAGTGACAACAGCCAATGGTGGAACTTATACTGCAATATTGGATAAAGATCTTGAGTTAAAAGCAGGTTATAAACATACTTTTCACATCCGCTTGAAGAGCACTCCTATAGTTGTCAGTGCTACAATAACTCCTTGGATTGAAGGCCCGGAGCGACAGACTGATGTGGTTCGTATAGTAACCGGATTGAATGATAGCAGAGATTTCCAACCGAATGATGTCTTAAATCTCTATCTGAAAGATCAGGGTGATACCGATTTTAACTATTTGACTACTTTTACATATGGCACAGATAATAAGTGGATCGCTAATAAGCAGGTTTATTGGGAAAGCATTAAAGCTGATCCTGCTGCCTTCCGGGGGGCTACGACTATTGCCAAAGCCCTAAACAGCACCCAGATGGCTGACATTTTGGTATCCAAAGATGTTAGTGTCAGTCAATATACGGGAGTTAATCTTGAAATGGCCCATGCCGGATCGAAAGTTACTATTCAATTAAAATCTTCCGATGGAACATTTACGACCGATGAATTGAAAAATGCTTCGGTTATTTTACCCGATTATTTAAACAGCGGTTCTATCGGTGCAAGTGGTGCATTTGTCATCGGTACTTCGACTACTAATATCATTCCTGAAAGTGGAGTCGCTATTTTTCCACCGCAGACTATCGCATACGATAGAAATCTTGCTACGATAACAATTAATGGACGTACATACAACGTAAAAGTTACCGAGTCAAACGGATTTCAATATGCAGCAGGTGTTGCATACACATTAATAGCCGATTTAAAGAAAGCTGGTGTTCTTATTAGTGCTATGGTGACCCCGTGGACTGAAGAAACGCATGAGTTCCAAGATGTGCGTATTGGCATTGCCAACCTTGGTTCTAACGGTGGGGATCTTCGGAACGGAGATCAGTTATATTTCTATACCGGAGATAACACAAGCAGGACAGACTTAAATGGCTATTTTGCTTATAACGGTTCGGCATGGAATTACAGCAATCCTTCCACTCCGTTGTATTGGGAAGATATTGCAAAAACCGGATTTATCTATGCTTCAATTACCCGTCCTGCCCTATCCAATGCTTCGGGTAACAACCAGTCGCAAGATTATATTACTGCAATTCCTGTTGCGAATACCGGAGGAGTAACCAACACGGCAATAAACTTGACAATGACTCATCAGGTTGCTAAAGTGAATGTGATACTTTGGTCGAATACTTACGATGAAGCAAAACTCACTGCTGCAAAAGTTACTTTGCCCAATTATGATATGGGAGGCAGTATGAATAAAGGTTTGTATAGCCGTGGAACGTTGAAAGGAACCATTACTTTGGACAATCCGGTAAAAGTCGTTCCTTCACAATCCGGTGCTTTGACTACTTACAACACAGCTTCTTATCTTCAGGAACAGACGATAGGAAAACAGACTCCTTTGGTGGTTATTGAAATTGACGGTCGTACCTATATCGTTAAACATACTGATGACGTGGCCTATACCCCTGGAAAAATAACCAATCTTAAAATACAGATTGAAAAGTCCGATTTGAAAGTTAGTGTCAGTGTAGCCAATTGGGTGGATCAGGCACCGATTATATTTGATAATGCAATGTTCTTTACAGTGACCAATCCAACTGCGAGCGGATTTGTAAATAACGATCAGATTAAATTTTATGAACTCAACTCATCCAATACGGTAACTAATAATACCAATACATATATTTATTCGGTTTCCGGAAGCACAGCTTCTTTGACTAACCCGACAACAGCTTGGTATAGAGATGATTTTCAAACCGGTGACGAAATCTCCGGGGTATTTCCCGTACTTTCTCAGACTAATGTTTCTTCCGAGGCAAATACATTCAATTGGACATGTAGTAATGGTTCAAGTGGTTCTGTAACCAATGCTCACAATCAGGATGTGATTATTGCAGCTCCTAATGGAAGCTATGGCATGATTCAAACAAGTAACGCCAATGTTGCTTTCCTATTTAAGCATGTGTTGAGCAAAGTCTCGGTTAATCTTATTGTTGGTACGGGCTTCACTGCATCGGAAATAGCAGGTAGTGTTGTGGAGTTAAATGATTTCAAACTTTCCGGTACTGTAAACGTGGCTACCGGATCGGCTTCTCCTACAGGTATGGCAACTTCTGCTTTCCAACCTACAAAATTGTCTACTCCCAATACCATAACAGGTAAGACGGTGGTATCCAGTTATGAAGCCTTTATTATGCCACAAACCATTGCCGCTACTTCCGCAAGTAAGACTACTATTGTAACGGTCACTTTGAATGGAGTGAAGTTCTATGGGCAACTAAGCGTAGATAAACTATTTGCTGCGGGTGAGCATAATGTTCTCAACATTACGCTCAACAAGGTAGGTCTTGTACTCAGTACGGAACTTGTGGATTGGACTTATGGAGGCGAATATGATATGGATTTGCATTAATTTACGGAGAAACATCTAAATATAACAAACGTATGAAATCTTTTATATATAAATTCTTCTTAAGCGGATCTTTGTTGGCTACACTGGTTACAGCCTGTAATACCGAAGATTTCTCCTTATCCGGAGATAAAACCGCGGCAAAGATTACGGCAGGGGTCGGTTTCTCTGAGACGGCTGGTCTTACTCGTGCGGCGGATGCAGCGTGGGGAATGGGTGACCATATTGGAATTACCATGTTGGAATATCCTCTTCCTGCACAAACAAGTGGTCAGCCACCCGTAGGGGTTGTCAGCGGTTATAGCAATCAAGATTACGTGACTACGGCTGGTGATGGCGTCTTTTCTCCCAATCCCGCTACCAATATCATGTATTATCCTATAAACGGGGATGCAGCAACCTTCAAAGCTTATTATCCGTATAGCAACTCTTTGTCAGCCAACTTTATTAAGGCTGTAGATGTCACGAGTCAAAATAATCTTGCCGACATTGACTTAATGACAGCTGTACATACCAATGGTAGTAATTCAAAAGATCATCCGGATGTGAATCTGAAATTTTACCATCGCTTAGCTAAGGTTATTATAAATCTTGATGCCGAAACACCTATTGATTTAACCGGTTGCCAGCTTGTCCTGAAAGGTATGAAAACGACAGGAAGTTATGATCTGATAGGGGATGGCTTGGCTGTTAATACCGTTTCGGGAGCAGATATTGCTATTCCGGTAAAACTTGATAATACAAAATTGGTGGGGCAAGGTATTCTCTTACCTCGTGCGGCCGGTACGGGGGTTACATTTCAGGTAACAACTGCTAACGGTGGAGTTTATACTGCCACTATGGATAATACCCTTGAACTCAAAAGTGGTTATAAATATACTTTCAATGTACATTTGAAAACGACCCCTACCGAAGTTACGGCTACTATTGAGCCATGGGCCGATGGAACGGAAAGCTCAATGGATGTAGTGCGTTTGGTAACCGGTCTGGGGACAAACGCCGATTTCAAAAATAACGATCAGATCAAACTTTATCTGAAAGATACGAAAACATCAATCGGTGGGACTATAACCAATCCTGAATTCGCTTTAGCCGGCACATTTACGTATAATGAAACTTCCGATGTCTGGACGCCGTTAACTCCTCTTTATTGGGAAAACATATACGGTGACCCGGTAGAGTTTCGGGGAACGTCAGTTTTAGCTACAAAGCTTAACAATACTCAGATGGATGATATCTTGATTTCCGACAATACAGCCGTTAATCAGTATAAAGGTGTCAATCTTGCAATGAAACATGCAGGCTCGAAGTTGACTGTTGAGTTGAAATCTACGGATGGAACATTTTCTGCTGCCGATTTGGCGGGAGCAGTAATTACTTTGCCCGGATATCTTAATAGTGGAACACTGAATGCTACAACGGGAGCATTTGAAATAGGGGGTACTACCGGAAATATAACTCCTAAGGATGGAGTGTCTATCTTCCCGCCACAGACTATTACGACGGGGAATAATGTGGTAACGGTCGTTGTCAACGGACGTACTTATGAAGTACCTGCTGCCTCCCCTGGATTTCTTTATGCAAAAGGAACAGCTTATAAGATGACGCTGGATTTGAAGAAAGCAAATGTTGTGGTCAGCACAACTATTACTCCTTGGACAATACAAGATCTTGGAACAAAAACAATAACGATTGGAACGGAAAATTTGTCGGCCAATGGCGGAGATTTACAAGACGGCGATAAACTTCAGCTTTATACTAGCAGTGGGGCAGTACCCGGATATTTTGAACACACAAGTTCAGGTTCGGTATGGAATTTCAAAGATGATTTAGGATCTCCTGCTAATTTGTACTGGGAAAATATAGAGAATACAGGCTATCTTTATGCTTCCATTACCCGACCTGAAATTAATGCAACACCAAGTTATAACCAATCGAAAGATTACATTACAGCTACGCCTGTTGTTAATGACGGAGGTAAAAGCAACACTGCTATTAATTTCCAGATGTTCCATAGGGTGGCCAAAATCAGAGTTAAATTGACATCGACTATTTATACGGATGTGCAGTTGAATGCTGCTATGATTACTTTGCCGAATTATAAGATTGGTGGAATTATCAATAATGGTATATATACGGAAGGTTCTTCTGTCGGCACAATTACACTGGGCCCTCTCAGCAATACGGAAGCTTCCGCTTATTTGCCGGCACAAACTGTTACAACCGGTTCTACTGTAGTTCTCGTCGCAATAGCCGGGCGTCAGTATACTGTGACATTCCCGTCTAATGTGGAGTATAAAGCAGGACAAGCGACTAATTTAATTATAAACATTGAGCCATCCGATTTGAAAGTATCTGTCAATGTTACAGGTTGGACGGAAGAGACTAACAACCTTGCCCTTTCGTTCACTTCAACGGCTGCATCAGCCAGTGGATTTGAAAATAATGATCAGATTAAGTTTTATAAAATATCCGGAAACAACGTCACGGCTACAAATACAACTTATAAATATGCAGGTGATGTGAATAGCGGAACGCTTACTCCTGCAACTACAACGTGGTACAGGGATGATTCCCAAACCGGGGAAAAGATCACGGCAGTATTCCCTGCCAGTGCGTCAAGTCTAACATCGGGCAATACCTTTAGCTGGACTTGCAAGAGTAGCGGTACGACAAATTCACATCAGGATGATATTATGGTAGCCGCTCCTTCGGGCAGTGATGGTATCATTGTAGCGGGTAGTGCGAATGTTTCTTTAAATTTTAAGCACGTACTTAGCAAGATTACCGTGAACCTCTTTAATGGAGACGGCTTTACTGCTCCCGACGTAAGTCCTAGCGTTATAAATTTAGTTAATTTCAAGCTGTCCGGTACGGTGGATGTTGTAAATGGAACAGCAACAGCTACCGGAGCAGCTACCGGTTCATTTGCTCCTACTAAATTATCAACGGCAAATACAGTGCAAGGTATAGGAACTGCCGTAGCCAGCTATGAAGCATTTATTATGCCGCAAGTTATCGGAACAGTCGGCAGTAAGACTGCCATTGTTACGGTTGGTTTGAATGGACAAACTTACAATGCCGAGATAGAACGCTATGATTTCAAGGCAGGTGAAAACCATGTCTTCAATATTACCTTGAAAAAGACAGGATTGATCTTTAGTGCTACCGTTGCTCCGTGGCAGAATGGAGCCGGTGGAAGTATAACAATACTATAATCTGTAAACCTTTCAGAGATGATGAAAAAGTATATATATAGTATAATGATAGGTGCATTCGGTGTACTGTCCTTATCCGGCTGCAACAATGATGTTGTAGAGCCGGATGAGGGACAACAGGTACCCATTATGTTTAGCGCCAATCTTCCCTCGGTGACTGTCGAAAGCCAGACACGTGCAACTACGTTTTCCAATGAAGATAAAGTAGCCATCGTTGCGGCAAATGCGACAGCAGTATCACCTATTCCAACAAATTGGACTTCTGACAATCTTTATTTGAATCATGAAACGGGAACAATTGGTAATGCAACTTGGGAACACGGATATGCCGAATATCCTATAACTCTGAGTTCGTTAAAATACTGGTATTTTGAACCGAATAAGTATTTAAGTTTTGTTGCTTATAGTCCAATACCGAGCGTTGATATCCGTGTAACTCGCCCGAATTCCGATATGAAGTTGACTGTGAATGGGGCTGCACCCGGTTTTTTCCCCGACTTATTATATACGGGTACCATTGGAAACTATAACAAAACCCGTGTATCCGTATTATTTGATTTTAAACATGCCATGGCGAGATTAGCTGTGAAAGTGATCGTTGTAGATCAAGATGGTAATATTCTTCCATCAAATGCACATCCGGTCAATCAGTTAAAAATCAGTTTATTGGTTGTTAATACTAAAGTTACCCAAGGAAATTTTGATCTTGTATCCTCACAGTGGACTTTAGCGAACCCCGGTACATCATATCAAACTGCATATACTTTGGCGACTTCATCATCTATGTTGCCTGTTCCGTATGATAATACGGGGAGTACGCCAACTTCCGTCTGCTATCTGTTGCCGAGTACTTCCGCTGTAAATGTAGTTTCATCCAGTAGCATCAACTTTAAGGTGAAAGATACCAATATGGGGATAGAAGTTGGCGGTGATTATCCACTGGATCAATTCAAACAGATTGATGGTTCGCCTTTGACCCTTGAAATGGGTAAGACTACCGTTCTTCTGATTAAGTTACAGTATACGGCTATTCCTCCTGTTTCTCCTACGATACAATTGCAAGGACAGTTAATCGAATGGGATTATAAGGGAACGAGTACGGTGGTTATTGAATAAAAAGAAAGGAGAATAAAGATATGTTGAAACAACGATATAAAGGTGCGATGACTGTATTATTGATGACGGCCCTTGCAGCCTGCTCCACGGAACAGTTTAGTGATGAACTCACTCCGGGTACTACTCCGGTGCAACTATCCGGTGCCCTCACTCGGGCTACGGGGGACGGTTTGCTTATTACAACGGGTAATCCGTTGGTTGATTATAAAAATGCAAATGTGAATTTTTATCTATCTGCAAGGACTGCTGCGGATAATAGCGTGTACTTTTCCAATATGCCGATGACTATAGGTGATAATAAATCAGATGGAAGAAATAACTTGAATTCCAACGTTTATTATCCGTTAGGGAAAACGGCTATAAATCTTTATGTCCATACAGGCACTATAGCTATAGGTACTCCGGCTAATACGATAAATCTGACTTCAGGAACAGCGCTATCCAATGATATTCTTTTCGGTAAAGGAACTGACGCAACAGGTAATACTGTCGTTTCAGGTAAATCCGATTCTCCGGTTGAGTATATGACTTTCCAACATCTCATGACGAAAGTGACGGTAAACATTGATGTGATTGATGCGACTGATGATCCTGTCACAGGAGGTGTGCAACCTACTCTGCCGACTAATATTCAAATGACTTTGAAAAACTCAGCGGTTGTAACTGGAGGAACTTATAATATGGTTACCGGTGCTGGTACAGCCAATGCTAACGATTATACATTGAAAGTAGGTACTCACTATTTAGTGCCCACAGGGAAAGTATTATCAGGTACAGGTCTAATGAAATCTTTGGTCATTGATGACTATACCGCGACAGTAGGAGATTTGGCAGCATTTACTATTCCTCAAGCAGATAAGAATGGGACATTGTCTGATTTTAAGTTGGATCCCGGACTTTCTTACACTCTCACATTTCAGATTAAACGCTTGAAATTAGTGGGCATAAAATTGACGTTGAATGATTGGACTACAAAGTCCGGAACCGGTACATGGGGATATGAAGCTTATCCTGTCTCACTGAATATCGAAGGTGAAAGTGGCGGTCAGGGATATGATGAAACAAAAATAACTAAAATGGTACTGAAACATACTATTGGTGGTCAAACTTATCAATATATTGGTAAAGGAAACAATGGTACAATAAATTTTGTAACTCTTCCTTCCGATTTGATAGCCGGAACTGCTTCCGCTTCCAGCCTGAAGGCAGATCTATATTCTCAGAATGAACTGTTGATAAAAGACATAGATGTCACCAATTCTAGTGCTAGTGGTCTCAAAATTGTATTGGGAGAGAATGGGTTGAAACAGAATGTAGATGTACCAACGGAACCTTATTATGAGATCACTACTCCTTTGCAGTTTGCTTTATTTATGAACAGCATTACTTCTTCCACAACTGGTACTTATCGTATCGTGAATGATATTGATATGGATAATACTTCGGTTGATATTGTTCCTCCGACAGAATTTCCATCTTTGGCTGTATTAGACGGTTCCACATGGGATGCTGGTAGCTATAAAGTGCATAAAATTCTTCATCTTAACTTATCGGGAAATGGATTAGTATCAGAAAATAAAGGTACTTTGAAAAATATCTATCTCGCTTCCGGCGCCATAACTTCAACAAGTGGTGATTATTCCGGTAGTATATGCGCTGTAAATAATGGAACAATAGCCGGTTGCGTCAATCAAACAAATATTGTAGCTACTGCCACACAGACTATAGGAGGCATTTGTGGTTCGAATGGAAGTACGGGAAAGGTGCTTGCATGTCTTAATGCCGGCAATATTGCTAATGCTATAACCGTTGGAGGTATTTGCGGACAAAACCAGAATGCGTCTGCAGCATCAATTACCGCATCTCTTAATGTGGGTTTATTAAATAAGTCGGCAACGAATTTGGGTGGTATCTGTGGAAAAGATGAAGTATCAACAAATAGTAAAATAATAGATACATGTTATTGGTTGACCGGTGTAGCTCGCAAAAATCAGGCTATCAGTAATGAAATCGCTATCGGCAATAAAAATGCAACAACAATAGTAGGGCTTACTGATAATGCTTCTGATCTTGCTGCGCAAACAATAAGAAGTGCTGCTATTTATACGGATAAACTGACATCAAGATTGAGTGCTGATGGAGCTAAGTGGATATTTACTTTGAATTCTTCCGTTTCGTCATGGCCGATACCGGTTCCTATACCATAAAGATGAGTCAAGAATTATAATAGTATGAACTAATATGAAAAGAATAATAAAATATATAGCATTTTTTGGAGTAATCCTGCTTTCTTACATCTTTCACGGATGTTCGGAAGATACGCTTGATGATGGTTCTTCAAAGAATGGAACGCTGTTGAATTTATATGCCAGTACGGCAGAAGCTAATACCCGCTTAGCAGAATTGGGTGATGTAAGCAATATAAATGATCTTGCAAACGGAAAGAACCATATAGGTCTTTATATTTACTATCAAGATGATTATGATGCTGATGATTTGTCTAGATCTTATATCCGTAATTTGGAATGTAAAGTAAGTGGAGGCAAAATAGTGCCTGTTGATGACAGCAATATCTATATTTACGATCGCATGACTATCGTAGCTTTTTATCCTTATAACTCGAATGTGCATGACTTTAAGGTAAAAGCTGATGAAACGGAATATCCGATTACAGAGAGTGATTATGAGAATCAGACTTACATTCCTTATAAAGCATCGACTACGGTGAACCCTACAAATGCTTTTATGGCAACTCTTAATTTTTATCCACAGCAGACATTTAAAGTACAGCTGGTGTTGGTTGCCGATCATGAATCCGACTTTCCGCAGTCTACAAATTGGACCGATGGTTCTATTAAATTATTGCCGAATATTGATCCTCATGCTGATAGTTATACAACTGGAATAGATAGACGAGAGTCTTGGGTAGATAAATACGAACCTCTTACTCCATCTCCTACATCCAGTGGAAAATATGTCCGTCGTTATACGGCCTATGTATGGAAAAGTCCTTCTTTAACCGATGCAAAGCATCATGATGATTATACACATGAAGACAATAAAATAGAAAAAGGAGACATACTATTCCAAAGTGATGAATTGACACTGATGGTGCCTGAGGATATAGATTTTGCTCAGCAGCAAGTCTACCGTTACGGATATAATATGAATACGGGTGAAGTCTTTATTCCGACTTCGGACAATTTGGTATATGATGCATCTACTTTGCAAAGTGCTGGTAGTGCGTATCAGGTTTGTGATGTTGATTTATCCGGTATATCATGGACTCCCAAAACTTATTACAGTGGTGTTTATGATGGGGGAGGGCACGCTATTAAAAATCTGACGGTTAATGCGACCCCTGCTACTAATAATAGTGATGGAATGGGAAATCAAGGATTCGGATTATTTGGCTCTATTGTAGGAAATTCAGCTCTGAAGAATATTAATTTGGTTTCTCCAACGGTGGCAGTCGATTTTACTAATGCGGCTTTGACAGATACTTGCTCGGTTGGAGCACTTTGTGGCATTGCCAATCCGACTTTACCTACTGCGAGGATTCGTGACATTGTTGCTGCAGATGTACCATCGGATATTCCGGCTTCTGTTAAAGAAGCATTGATAGAGGATCTTATGAAAGATTATACGAATACCACCAGTACGATTCAAGGTTGTAAAGTTGAAAATCCTCAAATAACGGTGAGCGGAGAAAATGTAATTGCAGGAGGACTTTGCGGAAGTGCCGGTAATCAGAAGCAGAAAGCTGCAATAAAAGATTCGTATGTTTCACAAACGGCATCATCTTCTGCCGGCTTAGTAGTAAATAATAACTCAACAACTTATAAAAACGCTTATGCAAGTGGTTTTTGTGGTTCATTAACTGCGGGAAGTATAACGAATTGTTACAGTACACTGACTGATGTAGTAGGGTATAAATCGGTTACTACCATAACTCCTCCATTAACTGAGGTGAAAGATATTGCTACAGGTTTTTGTAATGTAGTTCCTTCAGCTAATCTCCCTTCCGGTACTGCGACTTCTGTGAGTGGTTGTTATACTAAAAAAGATGATGTAACATCCGGCGTGAATGACTTTGATTTGACATGGCCAAGTAGTTGGCCCTTATATAATGGAGGTATACTGGTTGGAGTAGATGGATGGCCCACTTGGCCAAAATTGAATTGGAGTGATTCATGGGTAAAGATGGGTCAATCTCCATCTACTTATCCGACTTTGATATGGGAATATCCTTTCTATTTGGAAAATAAGTAAAAAGCGAACTGATATGAGAATACAATTTATTATTTATACAATAGTTGCGCTTGGGGTAACTTCATCGTTTATCGGTTGCCAAAGTGAAAATGATTCTGATGTAGATGGGGGGGAATATGCATTGTCTTTGTCGCCTACAGTACAAGATATGGCAGAGCAAACTCTGACTCGCAGTCTGAATTCCTTTTTTAATGATGGGGATAAAATAGACGTAAATATTACTACCAGTCGGTCTGCCACAGTGCAAGGTTTTACTTATATATACGGTGCTGCAAGTAATATATTTTCAGGAGATTTCCGGTTTAATCTGGATAATACTTATATAAGTAAATTAGAGGCACTCTGGCCAAGTAAAGATGTACGGGATGAAGGTATTATTACCGATCAGAGAGAATTGAAAAATTATCAAAAGGCCGACCGTTTGAAAGCAGAAGCAAGTACTGTCAACATTATGCCGACAGCTGACCCTATCCCTCTTGCTTTTAAGCATGAGCAAAGTCGTTTGACGTTTCGTTTAGCAGGTCAAAATGCTAATGGACTTGCTATAAAAGATTTGATATTGGAATTGACTTACAATAGTAATAAAACGGCTTTTTGGGCTTACTGTAAAGTGGATGGAACTGCCGAGTTAATTTTGCCTGAAAATGTTCAGATAGGGCCTAATAAGGATGATGACGGGCGCATGATGGTCGGTCTGGTTACCGTGGAAGGAACAACTGCCAACAGTACTTACCGTGGAGCTATTTATATTCCTAATAAGACTAATATCCAGACAGTTGCCAGTACGGATTATTTGGTTACACTTACTCCTGAAGGCTATAATTTGACAGCAAGTATTACAATTCGTGGATTTAATCAAGATGAGGGGTATATTGGTATTCCCATTCAGATGCCAAAGTATAACTCTACTACAGGAAAATATGAAATTGCAAATACGCTTCAATTAATAACACTTTCCTTGCTATTAAAAGGAGGATATATTAAGGTTCCGGATGCAGCAGATTGGAAGAATTATCAATACACTCTTGATAGTCGTGTAACAATGACTGATAATGGTAGACAATATTATAAGCTGATAGATGTAGCTCTAAAAGGAATATTATTTGACGGCATCACTACAATAAAAGATGCTCAGAATAATGATTTTGATTTATTTGAATAACTTCTTAAGTTGTGAATGTGATGAAACATAATATATATATCGCAGTAGGTCTTTTCAATTTAGTTCTTTTAATGGGAGCTTGCAGTGAAAAAGATATCGATTCCGGGAATGACTCTGAAACAAGAATAGAGGGAATTAAATTGAGTATGGAAACTATCGGAACAGAACTAAGTACTACAACTAAAGCAACTGTTGGAGAGATAAATTATGTGGTTAATACTGCTTCGGATCCGACATCAAAAAATTCCTCATTAGGCGGCACTATTGATTCAAGGGGAGCTTTAGGATGGAAATTAGATTTGACTTTATATAATGGGAATGTATCCACTGCTTATGATAAAGGCAGTTTCACAGGAGGAGAATATGTCACTGTCGACAAGTATTGGAGACCATTGACGGATAAATATTATCCTAATTATAAAAAGCCTTGGGCAGAATTATATCTTTATCCAAATACAGTAAATGCGGCTATTGATACAGATCAGTCTACAGCTGCTAAATTATTAAACCAAGACATTTTATATAAGAGCAAAGGTCAGATTTCAACTATTGCTCATATTACTTCTATTCTTTTGGACCATAAGCGGACTATGCTTGACTTTATTATAAAGGACATTGTGTTTAGTGATATAGCCAGTGTTACAGTTCTCGTTGGAGGAGATGTGTATACACCATATCAGGCAAAATCTACGGAAACCTCAACAGGTAGCGGTATTGGTAGCTTGGAATACTTACTAATCTTGCCGGAAGGGACAACTACTAATCCTGTTGTTAAGATTGTAACAAAACCAAACCCTACAACAGGAGCAAGCTCTGTAAACTATACCCAGAATGTAGGCTTGATTAGTTCGGGAACACTAGGTAGCAATAATTGTTATTGCTTTACTATGCAAGGTAATTTATTGTCTCTTTCTCCAATTACGATTGTGGATTGGACTACAGGCGAACCGATCACGGGACAGTATGTTGCTGTAACGGCTTATCCTACTTTTAAAGGAGCAGCCAATGAAACTTGGTACTTGTATTTTGATAATAAGTTGAAAGAGTCGGATGGTCTTACCGCGAAATTGCAGGCTATAACATTCAACGATGAAGGTGAATGTACTACTAAACCGGATGGACGCGTCATTACTCATCTATTTAAGAGTAAGCCGACCGACTTAGATTTGTCTTCTAATATTTTTATGGATACTAATAAGTTGATAACTCCTGTCTCTTTGGATAAAATGTATATTGACTTAACAAGTGCTCAATAATTTTGAATATTAGAGCTGGAAAAGTTATGTTTTGATGCTATTCTGAAGAACTATAAATGCTTGGATAGTAAATATATATAGGAAGCATTATGCTTTTGTAACGATATCGGCGGATGAGGATGTGACATCACTGTCTGTTGTGTTTATTTTGTTTGTGGATCCCTCTCCAAATGCGTTTGGAGAGGGATTTTTTCCACTTAGAGAAGTTATTATCAGTGATATTTATAAGTATTCCTTTGGATAAATATTCATATGCTCTATAAGTACTGATTTGCTCTAAAATGTTACATAAGCCTTTAGCTAAATGTATCTCCTATATAATAACTTGTATTAATAAAATGAGAAGGACAGTGATGCTTAAGGTTAATCGTTCTTATTTGCCAAATATCCTGATTTCAAAAATGCTCCAACCATTTGTTGCATTCTTTACGTCAAGACCGTCGGCAGTAGTCGGAACATCTGCAGCCAATATGGTGAGTCGGATGAAGCGGGCTTTCACAGATGAACTCTTAGCTATATCTTTTACCGGAGATTGCGGAGCGCCTTCGATGCTTCTGTCTGTAAACAGTCGCCAGTTACCATTGGCAGCAGCTTGGTCAAGTCCTTGGGCATCTGTGGATGACAAGTATTCGATCTTGTACTTATAAGTGCGATTCGTAAATTCAAAAATCGTTTCTATTTCTTTTATAGGGTGTTCGTTTTCCAAGTCTATGATAATCCACGGCCTTACGGCTCCTATTCCTGGATCCCAATGGGTACCATAGTTCTCATCTACAGCATAATTCCCGGAAAAGCTGAAATCAATACCTACAGTGCGATAACGTGGCTGAAAGGGGGTGGAATCATATTGGCGGGTACTTGAAACCTTCGTAGGCTTGCCCAATGCCAGATTCTTCCCTTTATACCGTCTTGCTCCGGTTATGAGTTCAACACCCTTATGTGTCGGAGTGATGGGCAATATACTTCCATCCGGGGCAAAATATACTTCATCAATGCAGGTTTGTCTCTTACTGTCAATGAATGGGAAGTGCTGCCGGTGATAGGCTATAAATGTACGTCCCTTATAATTGAACATAGAGTGATGACCGGGACCAAGTATCTGATTCTTATCATCACGTTGCAGAATGGCGGTTTCCATTGAACCGTTCAGTTCTCGATATGGCCCTGTAATATTTTTGGATACGGCATATCTTACGTTGTAGTTCTCACTTCCTTCAAACGACCACATTAGATAATATAAACCATTTCGCTTATAAATGAATGAAGCTTCGAACATGTTCCGTATCCCTTCGACACTTTTATAAAAGTATTTGCCTATAAATTCATTGGAATCAGTCTGTGTAAATCGTGGGTCCGTATTGTCGATGGAAATTTTTCCTTGAGTATCGAATGCCAGCTTCATGATTTTGAAAAAGCCGTTGTCGGTTGTGATGTACATCGTATGGTCATCATCCAGAAAGAATTGTCCGTCGTATCCCTTATAAAGCATCTTTCCGGGCGCAACAGCATTTGCATCTTCCCAAGGGCCTAACGGCTTGTCGGACATGCCCACGAATGTCTTACAATCAATTCCGTACATCAGGTAATACTTCCGGGTAGAAGGATTGTAAATCATGCTTGGAGCCCATAAGGCCCTTGTTCCTGCATAATCGGTCCATGATTGGGGCAGATGTAATGGACGGTTAATCCAATTTTTGCAATCTTTAGAGTACCACATTTGCGTGGGATATACATTTCCACCACCGGCACCGTCATTTGTCCCATAAGCATAAAACATCTTTGTCTTCTGGTCATAAATGATAGTTGCGTCAGCTAGATAAGCGGGAATTACAGGGTTTCCGGTTTGCATCGCAAATACACTCATATCTTTTGCTCCCGGAGTTGTATGTTGAGCGTATTTGGTTTGTCCTGCAATAAGCGGACAAACAAAATATAGGGCCAAAGATAAGCTTAGAAATACTTTTTTCATTAGTTAGATTATTTTCTATTTGCTAATATTTGATGCATACTATTTCTCTGCTCTTGGAAATGCAGAGATACGTAAACGGGCGGCTCCCATTGGAATTAGAGTGATTTCTTCTTTTTTACCTTTATATGCATTTTCCGGAGGAAGTACACCACACAAGTCGTATTCGTCAATTTTCCATGAAGGGATACATCGTCCTACAGCTTTCACCTCCAAGGGTACATTTTCTAATGTGAATGGGAGCTTATCGGATGAAATCGTTTTACGCACGACTTTCAAGTCTTTCAAAGGGTTATTTTTGTCCAATACCAAAGCGTAGTTCCAAGGCGAATCAGGATAAATTTCATAAGTAGGCCATGCATTGGCATCAGCTCCCTTTTGCCATTGTGAATCGCCTATTGCTGTGGTGCGACTGTCTTTCCTTTCATATCGTTCTTTTATTTTCAACGATAAGGTCAGCGGACCATAATTCACACTTACGCTATTACGATTTGCCTGCCATATGCGCATGCTCAGTTTCATCGGGATATCCAGAGTTATTTTATCGCCATTTTCCCATATACGTTCCAAACATATATATTTTCCAGCTTCAGCTTTGACAGATATACTTTTACCATTCACTTTGATGGTCGCTCCATTTGTCCATGCAGGGATGCGCAAATAGAAAGGAAAATTAATATCCTCTCCGGACTCTATGGTAAATGATACCGTTTCTTCAAAAGGATAATTGGTCTGTTCGTGCAAACGGATTTCTTTTCCATTACTTACTTTTACGGTTGCCTGACAAGCAGCATATAGTGCTGTTGCTACTCCTCCATCAGTGGTTGCCAATATCAGATGTTCCGCATAGTATGGCCAACCTTGGGCATGATTGTGCTGACAGCAACGACTACTGAACGGATTCATAGATAAGAATGGACCAGAATTGTCAATACCCGGATGATGGTTCTTTGAATCACTGACTACATGATTCGGGGAAGTAATATACCGCAGTGCACGGAAATCGGCTGTAACAGCTGCCGGGAAAGTGTTGAAAGCAACATCTTCACAATGATCCGCCCACATCGGATCACCGGTCAAGCAAAGCATGATCTCATCTGAAGCCATCTGTTCTACGATACCGCAGGTCTCAACTCCTTGGCGGGGATCAATGTAGCCGATACGTGCATTTTCATCAGCTCCGAACATACCGCCCGGTACTTGTCCGAATGCGCGACGGACCAATTCTTGTACATTATAAGAAGCTTGTAACTGTGTGGAGTCTCCGGTCAACATATAATAGGTCGCAGGCTCCCGGAAACACTGGGCTATATTCACATTATGCCAATTGGGAAGAGCAGAAGGGCGTGTCCAGTCTGCCGTATTCCGATGGATTTTTTTAGCTAATTCCAATAGAAATTTATCCCCGGTACGGTTATAGAGCCAATATACACTCAACAGATTATCTCCTCCACGACTATTTTCCCAATAATCTTTTAAAAACTTTTCATCCGGTACACTCAATTCCCATTTGAAGTAATTGGTCATAAGATCAATTACCCGTTGGTCTTTTGAATATTCATAGTAAGATTGCAGGCACCATAACATGATCATTTGTGCCCATATTTCTCTTTTCCCGTTTTTTTCGTTTACAGGTCCGAAATATCCGTCTGGCTGCTGGCTTCTCAATGCACCTTCAATCCATATTTTGGCCTCACTTATCATTTTGGGGTCATTCAAAATATATGCCAGATCTCCATATCCTTTTAACCAATATGGGACTTCTTCCCATCCATGATCTCCACCTTTTGTTAACCATGCATTATTCTCTTTTGCCAGCCATGCACTTATTTCATTTAAATGTCCGGTTAAACCATCTCTCTGAAGCTCCAGATATTTTCTTAACCACCCTTCGGGTTGGATACTTCCGATAGGGAGCTTTAAAAAGTTCATCGGTTTCAATGGTTGACGGTTGCCCATGTAGTTAGGGTTCACTCCTATGCATGCGGGGCGGTCCAATATTGTGACTCTTGTGGCAGTTTTGGCCGAAACCCCTGAAATAAGGAGCACTCCTAAAATAAAAAGCTTGAAATTTTTACTTTTCATATAGCTATTTTTTTATACTTTATTTCATGATTTATGCCAAGGATATTTTCGGTCTTGACATCTTATATAATAATATACCTAAGTGATTATTTTTTTGTCGGCTTTGGTCCCATATATGATCTTTGCATGCCGCCAAAATCGATTACAACCTTTTGTAATACTGTTCCAGGATCTCCACATATCACTTTTAATGTATGCTTACCGGGTTCATTAATATGCAATGTAGTTTTGTTTATCCGGCAATTCTTCAATACACTTTCATACCATATTTGAGCATACTCAAATGAAGAAGTGGAAGGGTTCATGACCGGCCCGTCGTCAATGCATACGCCATATTTTGTTTCTATATTTGTGCTTTCATGACCTGCAAAACCTCGATCCGTACTTAGGGTAAATGTAGGCAAAACATAGGTGTATATATCAACGGAACCTTGCTCAAAAGTATAGAAGTCGTATTCAACACGAGGTGTATTTCTACCAGCTGTTCTTTGAACGGGTGCTATAGGATTACCTAGTTGTACTGATTCGTTTTCAAATCCCAGGTTAGGGATCGTTTTAATTTCTATCTCCTTATTTTCAACTTTTCTGTTGAAATCGGCTGCATTTATAGATACATATCCATTATGCTCTACAAATAAAGAGTCCATTTGTGCGGATGAAGGGGAGGAAGGGTTAAATACGGAAACATATATCTTATCTTCTCCGGCATTTTCTCCTTTAATATCAATTACTCCTGAAACCCGCTCGCCAGTCGGGACTTTATTCCAGTCAACAGATACCCAAATGCGATCCTCCAAAGTTGTAGTTCCTGTTTTCTTGTGAAGAATGATCCAATCGGAAGAAGTAGAAAGGTTCCATTTTAATGCGGAAGTCCCTTTATTGAATATATCGAAATAATAAGATTGGCGAAGATAGGTATTAAATGCCGGTAGTAAATGGAAACTATTCTTCCCTTTTATAACATCTTCCCCTTCTGCTTCTATTCCTAGGGATGCTTCTGAGGGTAAATTAATGGTATTCAGTTTTGGCAATTCAAAATAAGAAGCAGCAAACCCCTGTTTGGTTGTCATTACAAAGTTCCATTTATTATCCAGTAGCGAGTTGTATCCCTGAGTTATTACTTGCAAGCTGTCATAGTAGCATCTGATTTTTTTATCCAGATCATTTGTGGTAGATCTTCCCTGTAATGCGTACCGACGGTTCTTTTGCCCGTTAAGAATCATTTTATTCATGAATTCACATCCTTTTACCGGATAATAAAGTAATTGATAGAATCCTGCTTTTTTATTTTCCGGAAGCTGATTCAAAATATGATCGACTATATTCCCTATACGGTTATATTCGGATAAACGAGAATCTGCTTCACGATAATTGGTGAATGAAAAATCTGTGTCGGTATTACGCTCTTTTCCATTTTTATCTGTTGACCACTGATATCCCCATCCCATAAGTTCTGGTCTGCGGGAAAAAGCTTGATGATAGAATGTTGTGGTAACATCCAGAAAATCCTTATAATATTCTTTTCCGAATATTTTGGCCAACCATTTTGCCTGATAAGTTGAAACGTTATCATAGTTGAAGGAATTGATATCATATGCCATGGATAAAAACAAATCCATTGAAAATTCACATGATTTTATATCCCCTGCATTTGCCAACCATACACGATCTGCCGTTGTATCGTACGCTTTACGTAGTTCTTCATACATTAATGTTGGCGATATGGTACTCATCCATAAATAATCATGTGGTTTTCCCAAATAAGAAATATGATAGTAGACGCCCGAACGACCGGAACGTTTTTGCTCTAGCGGACTGCTCAAGCGCTTCATATATCCGTAATTGTCATCCGGCCAAACGATTGTAACGTCATCCGGAAGGCGAAGCCCTGCATTATATACATCTAATACCTCTTTATAAGGAAAGAAAACTTGCGGAATCTCATCGGCCGGCTTTTTTATTACATCAGTTAATATTTGTCTTTGAGTATTTAAAGCACTGCTAAGGGTTTTTACACGTTCATTCATGTCATCGCTTCCTTTCATTTCCTGATCGTGCAGTCCTCTTAAGGCCAATGTATATACATTTTCGTATGGAGAATTTTCAACGACTCTTTGTTTTAATACGCTGTCAATCGTCTTTTTATTATTTACATAATCCCATTCTCCCATTGTCTTTTTATTCCATTCACTTGCGTTGTTGAATAATAAGGGTTCGCAGTGAGTGGATCCCATTATTATGGCGAATGAATCTGCAACCAATTTATTCTCAGGAATTTTATTGAACGCAGTGGAAGCTTCGTGCATCGCAGGGCAGAGATAGTTTGCTTTCAATCTCAAAAGAAGTTCGCATACTTTAGCATAAGTCTTAGGGCCAATGTTACCACGCTCTTTTTCGAAATTTTTCTTGGCCCATTGCAATAATCCCCAGTCTTCATCATTGATAAAAATCCCGCGATATTTGACTGTAGGTTCATTAGAGGTCATTGTTTTGACTTCAATACATAATTCTTTTTGTTTTGCGACAGGAGCATCTGCCCACCAATACCACGGTGAAACTCCTATTGCTTCAGAAATGGAAAGAAGCCCGTATGCTGTTCCTCTACGATCACTTCCCACCACAACTAATGCTTTTTTTACTCCGGGAAATGGATTGCGTATTACTTCTATATGGAAACTTTCCCATTTACCCTTTAACGAATTAAGGTCCAGTTTCTTTTTTGCGATCAGTTCATCTATTAAATTATTGTATCCTAATGTACCGATAATTATACTATTTGGCGCTAGCTTTTCTTTTGTGTCGCCTATTGTAATAGGTTGGTTTGTAATTAATTGTACATCATGTTTAAACAGATTAGAGGTCTTTTTTACTACTTCGAAGTCTTGCTTATCATAGTAAAGTTTGGTTGATTGATTGGGCTTTACTAACTCAAATTCATTGATTTTGCTTCCGCTCTTGACTACTGAAACTTGGGCCCAGCTAGTTGATATGCTGCACATCAACAGTAGCAACATAAAAATCGATTTTAATCTTGTCATTCTTTTTTTATAAATTTTGTTTTTCCTGTTTTCCGTAAGGATTTAAGTGATAGAGTTGTGAATCTAATACTAAAGAACATAATCATGTTTCTTAGGGTTATGTTTTATGGTATTTAAATACAAAGTTTATGAATTCTCAGAGAAAAGCAGGGAATAATTTATTCAATAAATGGTAATTGCTGTTCAAAACAGGTTGTATTTTGCTATATTTGGCCCGGGAATATGAAAAAATATGTTTTTTACTTATTGAAGAGAATTTATCTTTCATATTCAATAGAAACCTTTTTCTTTGCGTCATTCTTTTTATGAAGACTATGAAAATTAAAAATATCATACTGTTATTACTCATCTTATTTTTTAGTAATGCTTGTGGAAATAAGAATGCTCGGAGAGCAGAACAACAGGCAAATTTAGCAAAAAACACCTATACAAATCCTCTTTTACCCGAAGGCTCTGATCCTAGTGCTATTTTTTATAATGGAAAGTATTATTATATTCATGGGACTGAGGATAAGATTATGCTGTGGGAAACGCCTGATATTACAGATTTGAAACATGCGATATGTAAAGTGGTATGGCGGCCTATAGATCCGTCTAATTCATTCCATATTTGGGCACCGGAAATTCATAATATAAAAGGGAAATGGTATATTTATTATACTGCGGATGATGGTAATACGGATAATCATCAGTTATATGTATTAGAAAATACATCTTTGGACCCCATGCAAGGTGCATTTCAAATGAAGGGACGTATTGTAACGGATATAAAATGGAATTGGGGGATACTCGCTAATGTTTTTGAACATAAAGGAGGACTTTATCTTTTATGGTCCGGATGGCCCAGAAGAAGAATTTATGCAGAGAACCAATGTATTTATATTGCAAAAATGAGAAATCCGTGGACTATTGATTCTCCACGGGTACTAATTTCAAAGCCTGAGTATGAATGGGAGCGTCAATGGGTTAATCCGGATGGAACGCGTACGGCTTATCCTATTTATGTGAATGAAGGCCCTCAATATTTCCACTCAAAAGATTATAAAAAAGTTATTGTATATTATGCTGCCAGTGGTTCCTGGACTCCTTATTATTGTATAGGTATGTTGACCGCAGATGCAAATAGCAATCTCCTTAATCCGAATTCGTGGAAAAAGAAAAATGTACCGGTTTTCCGGCAATCACCGGAAAATGAAGTTTATGGGCCTGGAGGGATATCATTTGTTCCTTCTCCGGATGGAACAGAGTGGTATATTCTTTATCATGCAAGGCAGGTGACAAATGGTGATGCAGGCAGTCGTGATACCCGTAGTCCACGTTTACAAAAAATTGGTTGGGATGCCCAAGGAATGCCGGATTTAGGAGTTCCTGTTCGCGTGGGCGTAGTCTTATCAAAACCTTCCGGTACAGCCAAAAAATAAATAGCTTTTTATTTTTTTTATTGGTAGATGGCGATAGCTGTTTACCCAATCTCTTTATGCACATTGGCGAAAAATGAAAGGATCTATCCAGTAAATAGAAGGTTTCATTCAGTCAGTAGAATAATTTATTCAATGAAAGGAAAAAAACTGTTCATGTTGCTTTCTATAATTGTTTTGCCGGATTGAAAAGAACATATTCTGTTCTTTATTGAACAGATATTGTTGCTTTATTAGCTAGAGTACGACTTCCTTTGCACGATTTCAAAATTATGAAGCAATATTATGAAAACTCACCTCACCTTAATTTTTTATCGCGAAGCGAACTTCCATAATGATGCTTTTCTTAAAAATGGATTTTATAGAACCTCTATTTTAAATTAATGTACTATGCGTAAAAAAGAACATTTTTTTTGCCTAAAAGATCGTAGCAAAATTTGGCGCATTCCTTTTTGCTTAGCTGCTTTTTCGCTATTGCCGCCCGCATGCATTTATGCTAATGCCGAGAGCATGGAGACGGGAGTTACGTTGGCTGTCAATTCTGTTCAGCAGCAACGGACCGTAAAAGGCGTTGTTGTTGATGTTAATGGTGAACCAATCATTGGTGCAACAGTAAAAGTGACTGGTACTCCTGATGGCACTATTACGGACATGGAAGGAAAGTTCACAGTCAATGTTAAAGGGGATGCTTCCTTAGAAGTTTCTTATGTTGGTTATACAACTCAAACGGTAAAGGTTCAGAATGCAAATTCTATTCAGATTACACTGAAAGAGGAGATGAAATTACTGAATGAAGTCGTAGTTACCGGTTTCGGTATGTCGCAGAAGAAAGCTACATTGACAGGAGCGGTTTCTTCTATAAAGGCGGAGGATATTGCACGCTCTTCGGCTGTAACTGCCAGTGGCGCGTTGGTCGGTAAAATTGCCGGTGTGAATACTCGTCAACAAGATGGTAGACCTGGTGCTGAAACGGCTTTGCAGATCCGTAATATGGGTATTCCTCTATTTGTAATTGATGGGGTTATATCGGATACCGGACAGTTCAACCAAATGGATTTTAATGATATTGAGTCTATTTCCGTATTGAAAGATGCATCTGCAGCTTTGTATGGTATTCGTGCCGCTAACGGTGTGGTGGTTGTTACTACAAAAAAAGGTACCCGGAATACTAAGAATACTGTTTCTGTTAATGCATATTACGGGTGGGAGAAGAATTCTAAATTCATTAGTCCGGCAAGTGCCAAAGATTATGTTCAGGCTTATGTTACTGCCGAGACATTTTCAGGACGTACCGATGCCACTCGTCGCTATAGCAAAGAAGAGTATGATAAATGGATGGCAGGTACTGAGCCCAAATATCAAGGTTGGAACTGGGGAGATTATATTTGGGTTTCCTCGCCACAATATTATTTGAATACCAGCTTTTCGGGAGGCACTGATAAAGCCAACTATTATGTAGCAGTATCTCATATCGATCAGGATGCTACAATTCGCAACTATGGTGGTTTTCGTCGTACCAATGTTCAAATGAATATTGAAATGAATGTCAATGATCGCTTTAAAATTGGTGCGAATATGAATGGTCGTATTGAGGATCGTCATCACCCAGGCGTTCCTGGTGGAGATGATACTTGGTTACCTCGTTTTGCTACAATGAAAAACCAGCCTACAAAGCGTCCGTTTGCAAATGATAATCCGGATTATCCACAGTTGGTGTCCGATCAACCTGAGACGAACTTTGGATTATTGAATTACAATACCACAGGTCGGGTTTCGGATGTATGGCGTGTACTTCAAATGAGTGGAAATGCGGAATATGAAATACTTAAGGGGTTGAAATTTAAAGGTATGGTGGGTTATTATTATGCCTACAATGAACTTGATAATCAGGAGTATACCTATCAGTTATATAGCTACAATGAACAGACCGAGCAATACGATGTAACTAATCGTATGAGTAATCCATATCGTGAACGTAACCGTGAGAAAATGGAAGATCAATTTTCCAATTTTCAATTGAATTTTGATCGTAAATTTGGTGAACATTCCATTACGGCTGTGGCTGGATTTGAAGCTAGTCAACGTAAACATCCTCAGATGTGGATCCATTCCACACCGGTTTCTAATGGTATGGATTTGATTCGCTTAAAAGAGATTCAGGAATTTAATGATTATGGTGATCGTACTGAAGCTCGTATGGGTTATTTGGGACGTATTAACTATAACTATGCCGACAAATATTTGGTAGAGTTAATTGGCCGTTGGGATGGTTCATGGAAGTTTCGTCCGGAAAAACGTTGGGGTTTCTTCCCTTCTGCATCTTTAGGGTGGCGTATCTCCGAGGAGAATTTCTGGAAAGAAAGTAAAATCGGTGGAATTATAACTAACCTCAAATTACGTGGTTCTTACGGAGAAGTTGGTGATGATGGTAGCAATGATGATAATTTTAAAAATTCTTATTCTCCATTCGATTATTTACCAGGATATAATTACAACAATGGAGGGGCTGTATTAGATGGTAATTGGGTTGTAGGAACTTCTACCCGTGGCTTACCTAATCAGACTTTATCATGGATGACAGCTAAAATACTGGATTTAGGCTTTGACATGGGATTTTTAAATAATCGTTTGAATGTACAGTTCGATTATTTCCGCCGTGTTCGTGATGGTATCCCCGAATCAAGATATGATGTCTTGATACCTAATGAAGTTGGTTTTGGCCTTCCGAAAGAGAACCTGAGATCGGATATGACGAAAGGTTTTGATGCCTCTCTTCATTGGGCTGACAATATAAATGATTTTAAATATAGTGTGGGAGCTAACATGACCTATTCTCGTTTTTGGGATTATGAACAATATAAACCTCGTTTCAGCAATTCATGGGATGAATATCGTAACAGTATCTGGCATCGTGTTGGTTATATAAGTTGGGGCTATGAGGCTATAGGACGTTTTAATAGTTGGGAGCAAATTGCTAATTACCCCATTGATAATGACAGAAGAGGTAATCGTACGGTAGTTCCCGGTGATATTATGTATAGAGACCAAAATAATGATGGTGTGATCAATTACTTGGATGAACGTCCTATTGGTTATCGTGTGGATAGTACTCCTACCATAAATTTTGGTATTAATCTTTCTGCATCATGGAAAAGTTTCGATTTGGCGATGGATTGGACCGGATCAGGTATGACTTCATGGAATCAACGTTATGAGACAGCTCGTCCATTCCAAAATGATGGTAACAGCCCTGACGAAGTATTAAAAGATGCATGGCGTCTTTCTGATATCTGGGATGCTAATAGTGAATTGATACCGGGAAAATATCCGATGCTTCGATTGAACACGGATGACACAAGTGCTTATGATACAAGCTCATATTGGTTGCATAATGTAACTTATATCAAATTGCGTAATCTGGAATTTGGTTATACATTCCCGAAAACATGGCTGAATAGAACCGGAATTAGTAGCTTACGTTTATATGTTTCCGGAACAAACTTGCTGACGATCTCCAATTTGTCTGTTATGGATCCGGAATGTGCCAGTGATAACGGTTTGGATTATCCTCCAATGCGAGTAATAAATGTTGGTGTAAATCTTAAATTTTAAGAATACAATGAGAAAAAAATATATATTTTCTGCGATGGCCGTTGCAATGCTATCATTCAGCTCTTGTAGTGGCTTTCTTGATACCAAGCCTGATACTTTATTGACTCAAGATCAGACTTTTGGAGATCCTACTCTTGTCAAGTCAGTGTTGGCGAATTTTTATGGTCGTGTTACTTTAGGCGAACGCATCGATGATTGGGATGCGTGGGCCATGTTGGATGAAGTAATTACATTCGATAATAATAGCGATGAAAATATAGATCGTAATAAATGGCGTCCTTATGACTATACTTTGGTTCACGATTTGAATCAATTTTTGGATGGAATTCAGGCATCTAAGGCCGTTGATGAAGCCACTAAGACCCAATATATGGGTGAGGTACGGTATATTCGCGCTTGGTTGTATTTCTGTATGGGACGTACTTTAGGTGGTGTTCCTATCGTAGGTGACCAATTGTTTGATTACACTCCCGGTATGGATATTACTACTTTGCAAGTTCCTCGCTCTAAAGAAGCGGAGTTATATGATTATGTAATATCTGAGTGTGAAAAAGCGGCAAGTATGCTGACTAAAGATACCAATAAAAATTCGGCGCGTGCTAATTATTGGGTAGCAAAAATGTTGGAGGCGCGTGCTGCAATAACAGCTGCTTCCTTAGCTACTTATAATACAGTTGAGGCTCATCCTCAGTTGCGCACAGCCGGTGGTGAAGTCGGTATTCCTGCTTCTAAAGCTAAAGAATATTATCAAATAGCACTGGCTGCTGCTGCGGATGTTATTCAGCATGGACCATATAAATTGATGCATGCTTCGGAAAATACTCCTAAGGCCTATGCCGATAATTTTTATAAAGCTGTATGTCAGAAAGACGCCAATACAGAAGTTATTTGGTCTCGTGATTACGTTTCTCCAGGTCAAACACACCAATTTACCAAAAATAACCTGCCGAAGAGCATTGAACAAGATACGGGCAGTGACCGTTTATCAGTATTGTTGAATATTGTAGAAGCTTTTGAACCAATTAATGCAACGGAAGAGCAGAAGGGTAAGAGCACTTCATTTGATATTGGTACGTTGGATAATCCTAAATTCTTTGCAAATCCTACCGATTTATTTATGGATCGTGACCCTCGTTTGATGGGTAGTATTATTGTTCCCGGATCGACTTTTGACAGTAAGGTTATAGAATTGCAAGCTGGTCAATTAAAGAAAAAAGATGGAAAATGGACTGAATTGACAAGTGACCGTAACTCATACGATACAGACGGTAATTTAATTACTGCAAATAACGGTCCTTTTGCCGGAAATATGCGTGAAATTAACAGAACCGGATTTTATGTACGTAAATATTTGGACGCAACTCCATCTGCAGGTACTATCGGACGTGGTTCGGAAATGTGGAATGTCTATTTCCGTATTTCAGAAGCTTACTTAATTGCTGCGGAAGCTGCATGGGAATTGAGTCGCAACAATACAGATATTGATGCATTGAAATACATTAACGAAGTGCGTACAAGAGCTGGAGTTGAACCACTGGAGTCTATTGATCATCAAAAGATTATGCATGAAAATCAAGTGGAATTCGCTTTTGAAGGTCATCGTTGGTGGGATTTGAAGCGTTGGATGGAAGCAAGTAAAATTTGGACCGGTGATCCTAATATGCGTACATCACAGCGTTTGGGCTTATGGCCTTATAAGGTGGTAGCTCCCGGGGATGTTAACAATGGAAAGTGGGCGTTTATTGAAAAAGATATGCAGAAACTTGATTTGTGGCGTCGTCCTTTAAAATGTACTGATGTTCAGTACTATTCAGAAATTGATAATGGTTGGATTAGTAATAATCCTAAATTGGTGAAGAATCCATATCAATAACCTAAAACAAAGAAAATGAAAATGAAAACAATATCTAAAATATTCTCGGTTCTTACTTTGTCGGTTCTGATATTTACAGGTTGTATGAAGGATAATTATGATGAACCGACATCCACAATAAAAGGACGCGTGGTTTATCAAGGTGAGCCTTTGCAATTGCGTGGTAATGAAGCTGTTAAATTGTATTTGTATCAGCGTGGATATGCTAAACATGATCCTGTTGAGGTTTTTGTAAATCAGAATGGCGAATACTCTGTTTGTATATTTGATGGTGATTATCAGTTGATTACAAAATCAGGGAATGGTCCTTGGACGGCTCAGGGACGTGATACTATACAAGTGAAATTGAAAGGAACTGCCACTCAGGATGTGGAAGTTGTTCCTTATTATTTGGTTGACGATGCTAAAATTACTTTAGATGGAAATAAAGTTAATGCATCGTTCAAGGTAAATAAAGTTGCAGGTAATGGTATTGATCGTATGATCTTGTTATTGAGTACGACGCAATATATTAGCGATGCTGAGCATAATGTTGATCGTTATGATGAAACTGATAATCTTGCAAATTTTGATCAAACTGGTAAAGTCTATACTTATGCTACAAGAGACTATACTAGCAATGCTACGTTTCAAACAGCTTTGAAGCGAGGCACCTTGTTTGCACGTATTTGTTTATGGCCTACAGGATCTGATCAAGGTATTTATTCTAAAGTAATTCGGTTGAAATAATTCAATAGGTAATATTTATATTGAATGGGGGAGAAATACATTCATTTCTCTCCCATTTTTATTCAGTGCCCTTCAATAATTTTATTTCATAATATCAGATTTTTTTTAGCTACTGTAGAAATTTCATTGTTTTTATTCTGTTTTATAAAGTAAATAATCTAATAGAATGTTATAATGAAAAATATAGGTTTTATATTAGCTTTAATATATTTGAATATATTATCGGCTTCAGCTACTCTCTCCAATGATACCCTTCTTGTAAGTCGTTTGAACGATCATTTACGTAGGAGTCCCATCGAAAAATTGTATTTGCATCAGGACCGGACAATATATTATGCCGGCGAAATGATTTGGTTAAAAGTCTACCAATTTGTATCCTCCCAAGCGACTTCTGTTAGTAAAGTTGTATATGTCGATTTGGTAAATGAAAAAGGAACAATAATAATTCAGGCTAAATATCCAATAGCTAATGGACAGTACGCCGGAAATATAGTTATTCCTGATAATATACCGACGGGCCATTATTTTCTTCGTGCATATACCCGATGGATGCAGAACTTCGAGACTTCAGGTATTTTTTGCCGGGAATTGCTTGTATATGGAGTTAAGGATAACAATGAGAAAAAAAAGTTAAACGCACAAGACAATATTCATTTGCATTTTTATCCTGAGGGAGGCGATATGATTGATAGTCTGATATCAAAAGTAGCTTTTGAAGTACTTGATAATATAGGAAGAGGGGTATCTGCAAAAGGCGTGATCTTAAATTCTAATGGCGACACCTTGTTACATTTTCATACAGCCTTTGATGGAAAAGGTTCCTTTACTTTTCTCCCTCGCAAAAACGAACGATATACAGCCCGGCTTGTTGGAAGTGCTGAATCCTTTATTTTACCGGAAGTTAGATCGTCAGGCTTTGTGCTTTCCACCAAACATTTAAATGATGCTTTACGCATTTCACTCTCAAATACAGGGGTGGATACAAGACATTTCTATTCCTTAGTCCTTCATCAGGAAGGACGGGTTTTGGCACAATTGGGCGTTGATGTCTCAAAGAATATTAATCTTTTTGATTTACCCCTTGATAAGCTTCCTGTAGGCGTTTTTACACTTACACTTATTGACGAAAACTACCATGCATACTGTGAACGGCTTCTTTTTGAACATTTTCCTACAGTATTGAATTTGAACCTATCATCAAAAATCCAAGAAGAGGGAAACTATAAGAAAATATCACTTGATATTGATTCAGATAATCCTGATGGAATGCCTGCAAAAGGAATTTTCTCACTAGCCGTATGCGGGAGTTTACTAGAGCAGATATCTGAACGTGATAATCTGGCAACTTATTATTTTCTATCCAGTGAATTAAAAGGTCCGGTGCGTTCACCGCAACGCTATTGGTCTCCGGATTCTTCCGATTGCTTGTCGAAGATAGAATTACTATTGTTAACCCAAGGTTGGTGCCGTTATTCATTGGATGATCTAGCTAAGCCTGTTTCCATAAATAAGTTTCCAATGGAAAATGGACTTTTATTGTCGGGAAGTATAGAAAATATTGGTAAGAAAAGACTGAATGGCGCCACAGTTCAGGCTATTGTACGGCGGGATGCACTTCAGCAATTTGCAGTCGGTGTACCTGATAATGAAAAGCATTTTCAGATATCGAATATATCTTTTAATGATACCGCTGATGTTGTATTATCCGCAACAGATAATGCAGGTAATACTTATCCATTGAAACTTGATCGTGAAATTGTTTTTCCTGCCGTAAAAAATGCCCCTCTTACTTTATTAGAAGACAGTTTGTACTATACGAAATGGGAGATAACCAAATTACCGAATTCTCCAAAGAATATAGATAAGCAAGTTTTTAATTTAGGTGAAGTGACCGTTACGGCAAAAAAAAGAGATGAGATTGAGAAACGTCGGCTATATGGTGATGGATTCGTAAAAACGAGTGTTGAGGTGCCTGAAAATAGCGGTATGGGTGATGTACGCCGATTGCTTGGTTCAATACCCGGTGTAGAAATGATTCATGATGGAAATCCGAAAAAACCTGAATTTTTGTATGCGCATATAGTGGGAAATGATCGGGGTGAAAAGGCTACATTGGTACTTGATGGCTATGTAGTGCGTGACGACGAGCTGGTGTATGGATTGGAAGCTTCAAGTATTGAACGGGTAGAGGTTTTAAGGTCTACATTAACCGTTTTTGGTGGATTTGCAAGTCGGGGTGGGGTTATTGCACTTTATTCACGTCCATCAAGAGGAGCAATTAAGGCTTCAAATAAATTGATCTGTAAGTGGATTGGTTATAGTCAAACTAAGGAATTTTATCTTCCGGTTTTATCTGATAGTACTTTTTTTCAAGATTCAAAACCGCGAAATACATTATATTGGAATCCATTTTTAGAAACAGGACTTGATGGTAAGGCACATCTTTCTTTTTATGTGAACAACAGGGAATCCGGAAGATATATTATTCACTGCGAGGGTTATTCGGATGCTGGGATAATCGGAACTAAAGCTTTGATTATTGATATTCCTTAAAAATAAATGAACGACTAACATTTAAGCACGTTTTATCGAAATATACTGTTTTAGTCATCAATAGGCGTATTGATGTTTTTTATTCAGAGGTTTTGCTTATTTGTGAAGCATGAAAATTTATTATTCCTGATTAATAAGTATTATTGAAAAATATATTCTTTATGACTATCTGTTTGTTATATTCTTTTGTAATGCTATAAATTGTTCAATAAGTAAAAAAAACTATTCAAATGCAGTTTCTTATCTATCTGTTATCAAATATCTTCTTTATTTAAATCAAAATGGTCAAATTATATCTTTTTATGGATAAAAAATCACGTATAATTAACTAAAAAGAACGTTTATTTACAACACTTTCGATTGTTAATACTTATAAAATGGAAGCACCTCACTTGAATATAATACTATTATTAATCATTAAATTTATTTACGAAAATGATCTGTATCATGATGAAAATCAGTGGTAAGAAAATGTTATGGACCTTGCTTACCATGCTAGCTCTTTGCTTCGTAAGTTGCAAAGACAGCGAGGATAGTTCGGAAGTTGAGCCTTTTGATCCATCCAAACCTGTATTAGTTTCTGATTTTATTCCTAAGTCCGGAGGAGTAGGTCAGAGATTAGTGATCTATGGGAGCAATTTCGGCAATGATCCGTCGAAAGTGCATGTGTTTATTGGTGGCAAACAAGCCGTTGTTATTAGTGTGAAAGGTGAAAGTCTTTATTGCTTGGTTCCTGAGAAAGCGTATAGTGGAGAGATTGAAGTAAAAGTTGACTATCGGGATCAATCCGTTATTGCAGATGCAAGCACAAAATTTGATTATCAGAAGAAAATGGTGGTTTCAACTTTGTGCGGTTACCGTAATGAAAGAGATGACCAAGGTTGGCATGATGGTAAATTTTCCGAGTGTACCGGATTTGGTAGCGATGCTGTTATGATGTTCGATCCTAAAAATCCAAAACACCTTTATGTTGTATATGATAACTCGGATTATGTAAAGTTAATAAACTTCGAGGACAGTACAGTAACGACAGCTTTTACTAAGGGAATGGGGCAATGGAATCGAATGCGTAGCATTGACTTCACACTCGATGGAGAGTATATGCTTATTGCAAATGACGCCGGTGATCGCGATGCCGCCGTTTCTATTCTTTCTCGTGCGAGTGGTTTTAAAGATCCACAACGGTTAACTGAATATAAACAATGCAATGGAGCTTCTATTCACCCTGTTACCGGGGAAATGTATTTTAATAGTTATGAAAAGGGACAGTTTTTCCGTTTTGACATGGACAAGTTCTATTCAGGGTCATGGAATGTGAAAGATTATCAAGAACTGTTCAAAATACAGGATAATGAGTGGGAGTTTAAAATTGTAATGCACCCAACCGGTAATTATGCGTATATCGTGGTTATTAATCAACACTACATATTGCGTACTGATTATAATTGGGAAGAAAAAAGATTCAATCAACCCTATGTAATTTGTGGAACAGCAAGACAAAGTGGCTGGATAGATGGTGTTGGTACAAACGCCCGCTTAGCTAAGCCTTATCAAGGTGTGTTTGTGAAGAATTCAGATTATGCCGGTAAGTCGGATGAATATGATTTTTATTTCTGCGAAAGGGATAATCATGATATTAGGAAATTGACGCCAGAGGGAAAAGTAACAACTTTTGCAGGACGAGGTAGTGAAAGTCTTAATACTGATAAATGGGGGTATGTTGAAGGTGACTTACGTAAGGATGCTCGTTTTAGAGATCCGACAGGCCTCGCATATAATGAGGAAGAAAAAGCCTTTTATATCAACGACAATACTAACCGCCGTATACGTAAGATTGCTTTTGAACAATAATCTAATAAATAAAACACACACAGGTATATGAAGAATTTTCTAATAACATGTATCATGTTGCTGGGGGTCTCTGTTAGTGCCCTTGCGCAAATTGGAACTGTAATAGTAAAAGGTACCGTAACAGATGTTAATAATGAACCCATAATTGGTGCTAATGTTGCAATCAGTGATATGCCGGGTATGGGGGTTATTACCGATGTAAACGGGCATTACAGCATCAAGGTGGAGCTTTATCGTAAACTGATATTCTCTTATATCGGATATGATAAACAAGAAGTACTGGTTAAAGAACAAAGAGTAATAAATGTTGTTTTGAAAGAGGCTGCATCCAGCGTATTGGATGAAGTCGTTGTGACGGCAACCGGTGCACAAAAGAAATTGACTGTAACCGGAGCTGTAACGACGGTTTCTGTAAATGATCTGAAGTCAAATCCATCTTCTAGCATTACGAATGCTTTGGCTGGAAATGTGGCTGGTATTATGGCAATGCAAACATCCGGACAGCCCGGTAGGCAATTTTCTGAATTTTGGATTCGTGGTATATCTACCTTTGGAGCGAATCAAGGAGCATACGTGTTAGTTGATGGTTTTGAACGCGATCTTAATGAGATTAATATTGAAGATATCGAATCCTTTTCGGTTCTTAAAGATGCTTCTGCTACAGCAATATATGGATCGAAAGGAGCTAATGGTGTAGTGCTGATTACTACAAAACATGGTAAAGCGGGAAAAATTAATATTGATGCAAAAGTGGAAACTACATACAATACCCGTACTAATACACCGGATTTCGTTGATGGGATTACTTATGCGAATTTGTTGAATGAGGCACGTATTACCCGTAATCAAACTCCGATTTACCAACCTGAAGAGTTAGACATTCTACGACTGGGACTCGACCCCGACCTTTATCCTAATGTAGACTGGAAAAATTTGTTGTTGAAAGACGGAGCAATGAGTTATCGTGCAAATTTGAATATAAATGGTGGAGGTAACACGGCGCGCTACTTTGTCTCGGCAAGTTATGTAGAAGATCAAGGTATGTATAATACGGATGAAACATTGCGAAAAGACTACAATACAAATGCCAGTTATAAGCGATGGAATTATCGAATGAATACCGATATTGATATTACAAAAACTACAGTGTTAAAAATCGGGGTATCCGGTTCTCTTTCCAAACGCAACAGTCCGGGTTTGGGAGACGATGATGTCTGGCCCGAATTGTTCGGATATTCACCGGTTCGTACTCCGGTAATCTATTCGGATGGAAAGATCCCCGCTATAGGTACTGGGAATCATACAAATCCTTGGGTTGCAGCGACTCAGACAGGTTACAATGAGAACTGGGTAAATGTTATTCAAACTAATGTCACATTGGAACAAAATCTTGATATGGTTACGAAAGGGCTGCGCTTCACCGGACGCTTTGGGTATGATACGAATAATAATAACAATATTAAGCGTTTGAGATGGCCGGATCAATGGAGGGCTGAACGTAGCCGTGACCCGAATACCGGGGAAATTTTGTGGACTCACATATCTGACCCCAGTGATATGCATCAAGAAACCAGCTCGGATGGAGACCGTAGAGAGTTTCTGGACTTAATGCTTAATTGGGATCGGAGTATCAAAAATCATCATTTTGGAGCTGCATTGAAATATACACAAGATTCCTATGTTAAAACCCAAAATTTAGGCAGTGATATTAAGAATGGTGTTTCCAAACGAAATCAGGCTTTGGCTGGGCGTGCGACATATAATTGGCTTCTTCGTTATTTTATTGATTTTAATTTTGGCTATAACGGTTCTGAAAACTTCGCAACCGGTCACCAATTCGGCTTCTTTCCTGCTTATTCATTCGCATGGAATATAGCAGAAGAATCTATTATGAAAAAGAATTTTAAATGGATTAATATGTTTAAGGTGCGCTTTTCACATGGTAAGGTAGGTAACGATAACTTAGGAGATATTCGCTTCCCATTCCTTTATACTCTTACAGATCAAGTTCCTGATCCTAACGATAATACTAAATTAATAGACAGGGCAGGATATAATTGGGGACAGTATGGAAGTAATAATTCTTTTCGAGGACTAACATTTAGTTCTGTCGCTTCTCCGTATGTTACTTGGGAAATTGCCACTAAGAATGACCTTGGAGTGGACTTGTCTCTTTTCAATGAACGCTTTTTGGCTACTGTCGATTACTTTAACGAGAGACGTGACGGCATATATATGGAACGTAAGTATTTACCATCTATGGTGGGATTGGGATCCAACCCATCTGCTAATGTTGGAGCAGTAAAATCAGAAGGGTTTGATGGTAATTTTACTTATAAGCAAACAATCGGAAAAGTTAATTTGACAGTCAGAGGAAACATTACTTATAGCAAGAATAAAGTACTCGCAAAAGACGAAGAGAACAAAGTTTATGGATATCAACTCGAGGAAGGCTATCGCGTAGATCAGTGCAAAGGTTTGATAGCTCTAGGATTGTTCAAAGATTATGATGATATTCGTAATAGTCCGACTCAGACTTATGGAACCTATCAGCCGGGTGATATTAAATATAAGGATGTTAATGGTGATGGTATAGTAGACGATGGTGATAAAGTCGCTATCGGGGCAACTGCAAAACCAAATTTGATCTATGGTTTGGGAGCTTCGGCTAATTGGAAAGGTTTGGATGTAAATGTTCATTTTCAAGGCGCTGGTAAATCTACTTATTTTATTTATGGAAAATGTGTATATGCATTTAGTGAAGGAGAGTGGGGCGTACCCTTCAAAGGTTTGTTAGACGATCGCTGGATTTCTGCCGATATTTCCGGTGATCCGTCTACTGAAAATCCCAATGCTTCTTATCCGAGATTGAGTTATGGTGGAAATAGTAATAACCAGCAAAATTCGACATTCTGGTTGCGTAATGGATCTTATATCCGTCTGAAAACGGTAGAGATAGGATATACCATTCCTAAAAGTATAATCAATAAGATTCATTTCAATAATGTACGCATATTCCTGACCGGATCTAATCTCTTGACATGGTCTGATTTTAAGTTATGGGATCCGGAGTTGGGAGACCCACGTGGAGAGACATATCCGTTGACTAAATCTTTGACATTAGGAATGACTGTTAACTTATAAAATAATGCTAAATATGATAAAAAATATTAGTAAGTTATTATTGGCTTTGGCGGGTACAGTAATAATTTCATCTTGTTCGGATTATTTGGAGTCCGATCAGTACTTCAAAGATCGCAGAACTATCGAGTCTACGTTTGTGAATAAACAGTTTTCAGAAGAATGGCTGACTTATGCTTATTCATTTTTAATAAATGAAAATGCTGATGTCTGCAGCAAAGGATATACTCCTCATTGCTTTGCAGATGATATGTATTATGGAGACAGGGATGGCAATTATGATTCTAATAATATAAATTCCTTGTCTTATAATAAATTTAAACTCGGTGAATATACTGAGGATGACGGTTACAATAATAATTGGGCAAGTTGTTATAAAGGCATACGGCAAGCTTCTATTTTTATTCAGAATATTGATATGAATAAAGAGATGACTCCCGAATTGATCCGTGAATATAAAGCTCAAGCCCGTTTTGTAAGAGCATATTATTATTGGTTACTTTTGCGTAAATACGGTCCGGTACCTTTACTTCCCGATGAAGGAATTGATTACACGGAAAGTTATGATAATATAGCCATTCCTCGCAGTTCTTATGAAGAATGTGCGGACTTTATCAGTAATGAAATGCTATTGGCTGCAAAAGATTTACCTTTAGGTCGACGTGATGCTGAAAACGCAGCTCGTCCTACCAGAGGAGCTGCGTTGGCTACCCGTGCAATTGTCTTGTTATATGCTGCAAGTCCGTTAATGAATGGGAACACAAGTGATTATGCCAAAAAGTTAGTTGATGATAAAGGAAGGCAGTTGTTATCTCCCGAATATAATGAAGAAAAATGGGCTAAGGCTGCTGCGGCTGCTAGAGATGTCATGGAGCTTGGAGTTTATTCACTATATGTAGCTCATTTACGGACCTCGAACAGCGCCGCTTATCCTGCAACGATTATACCTCCTGCCGATGGTAATTTCTCCGAGAAAGACTGGCCAGACGGTTGGAAAGATATTGATCCGTTTGAATCATATCGTTCGGTGTTTAATGGAACGTTGACTGCTTCTGAGAATCCGGAACTAATTTTCACTCGTGGACAAAACGGGGGAGAAGGTGTTAATACGATGGTGGCCCATCAATTACCCCGTATTGCTTCCGGCTGGAATACACACGGAATAACTCAAAAACAATGCGATGCATATTACATGAATAATGGAACAGATTGTCCGGGTAAAGATAAAGAAATGGGACGTGGGGATGGTTCCGATCGCGTACAAGGTTATACGACACAAGATGATATTAATAATGGACATTACAAGCCATTGGGAGCAAACGTTTCTTTACAATATGCCAATCGCGAGCCTCGCTTTTATGCTTCTGTTGCTTTTAATGGTTCTATCTGGCATTTATTGAATGAGAGTCAGGATAAGAATAGAGAACAGCAAGTATTTTATTATCGTGGTAATGGTAATGGATATACTAATACCATGTTTTGGCTTCGTTCTGGTATCGGTGTTATGAAATTTGTGCATCCGAATGATACCTATGAGAATGGAGATATCAATAAAATTATTCCTAAAGCAGAACCAGCTATTCGTTATGCAGATATTTTACTCATATACGCCGAAGCATTGAACGAACTGGATAAATCTTATAATATTCAATCATGGGATGGTTCGAAGACCTATACAATCAGCCGTGATGTTAATGAGTTAAAACGGGGTATTCAACCTGTACGTATCCGTGGGGGGGTACCGGATTACTCTTCCAGTGTATATGCCGATAAAGATGAATTCCGGAAAAAGCTTAAACGCGAGCGTCAGATTGAATTAATGGGTGAAGGTAAACGCTATTACGACTTGCGTCGCTGGAAAGATGCAGAAATTGAGGAATCGTTACCGATCTATGGTTGTAATCCTTTGATGACAGATAGCCAAAGAGACTTATTCCACACTCCTGTGGCAATATGGGCGCTCCCTACAACTTTTGCTCAGAAGATGTGGTTCTGGCCTATTAGGCATGATGAGTTGAAGCATAACAAACGACTTACCCAAAACCCGGGATGGACATATTATGATTAAAGAATAATAGAGATTGATATATGAAAAAAATATATAGTTTGCTGACCATACTGGCTGCGTTAATACTATGCAGCTCATGCAATGATGAATGGAAAAATGAACAGTACGAACGTTATATCTCATTTAAAGCACCCATTGATGCTAAAGGAGTTACTCCGATTTATATACGTTATAAGACTGATGGAAACATTACTTATAAGTTGCCGCTTATTGTAAGTGGTTCGACTACGAATGATCGGAATATTACTGTTCATATTGCTGTAGATCCTGACACTTTGCAAGTTTTAAATTACGAACGTTTCCAAAACCGTACGGATTTGTTCTATAAGGAACTAGATTCCCAATATTTCACGATACCCGAAACTGTGGATATTAAGGCAGGAGAAAACACCTCTTTACTTAATGTTAATTTTACGCTAAAGAATCTGAATCTGGTAGATAAATGGGTGCTTCCTTTGACTATAGTAGATGATCCATCTTATGATTATAAGGCGCATCCACGCAAGAATTATCGGAAAGCTTTATTGCGTGTGATGCCTTTTAATGATTATTCTGGCGCATATAGTAGTACCACCTTGAATATTTATTTAAAAGGATCGGAGAACGATGCTTCTATCGTACAAAACACAAAGCAAGTTTATGTTTTCGATGAGACTTCGGTGTTCTTTTATGCGGGAACTATTGATGAAGATCGTGCTGATCGTGTCAATTATAAGATTTATGTTAAGTTTGACCCTAAATCGAATAATCTGACACTCACAACGGATAATCCGCTGATGGAATTCAACTTAAATAAGAATCCGTCTTATACAATAGATGAAGATATGGATGCTACCCTTCCGTATTTATTGCACCGTTATGTGACTATCCGTAATATAGATTATAATTTTACGGATTACACATCAATTCCTGGAGCAAAGATTGAATACACAGTGAGAGGTTCTATGATTCTGGAACGTAAAATCAATACTCAGATACCTGATGAAGATCAGGCTATTGAATGGTAAGATATAGATTCTGATGAATCGAAATTGGTAGTTTTTTTGATAATTAAAGAGAAGTATTCTTTGTAATAAGGAATACTTCTCTGTTTTATGTTATTTATCACACTCTTGAGATGTATAAGCCAATAGTAAATGACTATAAATCAAGTATTGGAGGTTAATATGCAACGCATTTCATATTAAATTTCAGCACTTTGAATGTATACATCCCTCGTGTAGGATGAGATCCATTCTATACGAATGGCATAGCCCCCGAATTCTTTTGATATGATTTGAATCATAACTTAATTTCTGTACCAATATGGGACGCAAATATCGAGGTATGAATTTGAAATAAAAGAAACAGCCCTAGAATGGGCTGTTTCTTTTATTAACTTTAGGGTGGGAGTACAGAATGTTATTCATGTCCGGCAATCAACTTCGGATAGTTTATTTTATCAAATTCTATTTCGTCTCCTTGAGGCTCTTCATCACAGCGCCAACTTATCTTATCAAACAGGTGTGCCGTTTCTTTTGCCACGTACAAAGAATACTCTTTGTCTTGGCCACCTTCGCGGATAACGGCCACTTTACGCTTGGTATCTATCATATACAAATCAAAAGTCCCGTCAAAAGGCAAGTTACCATACTCCGAGCAGAATTGACCCCGATAATGTGTAGGAGACAACTTTCTGAACGAACGGATAAGATAAGGCAATACCTCCATGTAGTTTGATACAAACAAAGGGTCATTGAACTGGAGTTGATTGTTCCCTTCATCTATATACAACTTCCCCTTAAAAGAACAAAGCGGAATCCATGTTTGGGGACAACCTTGTAAGGAATGTTTGGACAATGATTCAGGGTACTTCTTTTTAAGAGGCTCGAGTCTTTTGCTAAGGTTTGCAAGTGTCAATGAGTCCAGAGAAGTGTATGACAGCCATCGCCGGTAAGCTTCCGAGTTCCATCCCTTTTTGTCTATGTATATCTTTGTTCTTGTGATATAATTGCCTTCCTGATAGGTCTTTTTATATAGGAAAGTTGTGTCATTCTCCACAAAAGGATTAATGGTAGCACGATGAATGATGAAATGTTCTGGTATGTCTGACTGAGTGTTAGCATTCCATTTGACAGATGAGCTTGATTTCCCGGTTTGCGCTGACATGTAGGCAGTGCAAAACAAAAATAAGCATGTTGTTAATGTCTTCATAAGAGCTCTGTTATTAATGTGGTTATATGTAATTAAGTATACACAATATTTATGTATCAAATTGTCCAAAATATTGTTGTTTAATATATTGATAGTATTTATATTAAGTGCATGCTACTATTATTTTATAATATATTTATAATCTGTATTTTGAATGTGATATATTAGTACAAATATATGGATTATAATGTTATATTATTCTTTGATATGTATATTTATTTTATGAATATTGTTTGTTTTTAATGCTTGAATAAATCGGTAATGGTACTACTCATAATTAAGTCATATTGGCTACGTTCTTTGCTTATAGAAAAAGGAGGAAATAAACTTGGTATAATACTTGTATTCGGGCTTAAAATGTAGTAATTTTAGCATCGTAATCCTGATTTAGGTTGGGGGAATAAAAGGAAGAGGGGAGAAACAAAAGTTTCTTCCCTCTTCCTTTTACATACTATGATAAATGATAAACATCTAATGTAATGGAGTGAAACATACCATCATATGGTATGAAACTAACCATGTTTTTAGCCCCAACATACTGTCTTTTTATACATAACAGACCATCTCTTTTGGCTAATGCCTATATATTTGGGAGCATAAAAAAACAGGGATATCGAAATGATCTTTATCCCTGTTAATGTTATGTAAATCTACTCTTGACAAATATCTCTATTTGTTCAGTTTATTTCTTAACGGAAAATTTAAAAATACAATGACTGTTGTATTTCTCTCCTGGACGTAATACAGCTGAAGGCCATTGTGGTTTGTTAGGGGTATCAGGATATTTTTGAGTCTCCAAGCATACAGAAGCACGCTGGCGATAGGTTATCCCTTTTTTGCCTTTTACCTTTCCATCAAGGAAGTTTCCTGCATACATTTGAATTCCCGGTTCGTTGGTATATACATCCAATACAATGCCGGTTTTAGGTGATTCAAGTGTTGCGCACTTCTTGGTGATGTCGCCTTTTGTATTCAATACCCAGTTGTGGTCATATCCATTTCCGTTCTTTAATTGAACGAAGCTATAATCGTTGATACGTTTACCTACAGCTGTTGGAGTGCGGAAATCCATAGGAGTGCCTTCTACCGGAACAATTTCACCGGTTGTCATAAATGTACTGTCAACCGGAGTATAATTATCGGCATTAATCGTCAACAGATGTTCAGCATTGCTGCTTGCATCACCGTCCAGGTTGAAATATGAATGGTTGGTCATGTTTACAACTGTCGGCTTGTCTGTTTCTGCTTCGTATGTGATGTCGATGGCATTATCATCGGTAAGCTTCATCAATACTTTGCAAGTCAGGTTTCCAGGGAAGCCTTGCTCTCCGTCTTTGGAGAGATAGGTCAGTTCCAGTTCTTGTGGATTGAGCTGTTTTGCAGTGTATACTTGATATTGAAAACCTTTAGGACCGCCATGCAAGCAGTGTCCATAGTTGTTTTTGGGTAGTTGATACTCTTTTCCATCTAACGTAAAACGTCCTTGGTTAATTCGGTTGGCATAGCGTCCGATGCTTGCTCCAAAGTCCGAAGGAATAGTAATGTAGTCTTGTATCGAGTCAAATCCCAACACGACATCACGCATAGTTCCGGTCTTGTCGGGCACCATTACCGACACAATGCGACCTCCGAAATTCGTTACACAAACTTCCATTTTGTTTGCATTGCGGAGTACATACAAATCGGTCTTTTTGCCACTTACATTAGTCTGGAAATCCTTCCGGATCAAACCGGAATCAGTCGGCTTTTCTTTGTTGGCTGTAGCACAACTAGCCATAACCAGGGCAGCGAGTGCCCATACAGAAAACTTATTCATGATATTATATTTTAGTTAATAACTTTTCCGGATTTGTATTAATGATTAGCCTTCAGTTCAGTTGAGAACGAGTAAGGGAAATCAGCTTGTTTTGTACCGCGTTTCGTATTCGGCTTAACACTCATATTTACATTGATGGATGCCCCATTTAACAAGTCTTTATGAGTCAGGTAATTCTTATCGTAAGTTTTACCATTCAAAGTCATTGAAGATACATAACGGCTTTCTTTGCTATTTGTAGGGGCATTGATAGATACTGTCTTTCCGTTTTCAAGGTGTAGTTTAACTTGCTTGAAATAGGGAGTACCCAACACATACTGATTACTTCCAGGGCATACCGGATAGAATCCGAGCGCCGAAAATACGTACCATGCCGATGTCTGACCATTGTCCTCATCACCGCAATATCCGTCGGGAGCTGCAGTGTAAAGCTTATCCATAACTTCACGAACCCAATATTGTGCTTTCCATGGCTGTCCGGAATAGTTATACATATAAATCATGTGTTGTATAGGCTGATTTCCGTGAGCATACTGACCCATGTTCATAATCTGCATTTCACGTATTTCGTGGATTACTCCTCCGTAGTAGCTGTCGTCAAACAATGGAGGCAGAGTAAATACGGAATCCATCATCTGGTTGAAAGAATCCTTTCCACCCATCAAGTCGATTAATCCCTGAGGATCGTGGAATACGGACCAGGTATAGTGCCAGCTATTACCTTCGGTGAAGGCATCTCCCCATTTTAACGGATTAAATGGTGATTGGAATTGTCCGTCTTTGTTTTTCCCACGCATCAATTTATGTTCGGGATCGAATAAATTCTTATAATTCATGGCACGACGGGCGTATATGCCGATTTCACTTTCCGGTTTATTCAATGCTTTACCCAGCTTGTAGATTGACCAATCATCATAAGCATATTCCAATGTGCGGGCTGCACTCTCGTTTATACCTACGTTGTAGGGTACATATCCCAACTCATTATAGTACTCATAACCGAGACGTCCTGTAGACGATACCCGTGGGTGTACATTATTAGTTCCATGCTTTACTGCTTCCCAAAGTGTTTCTATGTCATACCCTTTTAATCCTTTAAGATATGCATCGGCAACGATTGATGCAGAGTTGTTACCGACCATGCATCCACGATGTCCCGGGCTGGCCCATTCAGGCAAGAAACCACTTTCTTTATATGCATTAGCCAAACCTTCCTGCATTTTAGTATTCATTGAAGGGTACATCAAGTTGAGGAAGGGGAACAGACATCGGAAAGTATCCCAAAAGCCGGTATCGGTAAACATGTATCCCGGAAGTACCTGACCATTATATGGACTATAGTGAACTGGTTTTCCGTTGGCATCCAATTCGTAGAAGCTACGTGGGAATAGAACCGAGCGATACAAGCAAGAATAGAATGTGCGCAGATTGTCCACATTGTTATCATTTACTTCTATTTTACTCAATACTTTATTCCATTCTTGACGGCCTTTTGCTGCGACTTTGTCAAAATTATCATTACCCAGCTCTTTCAAGTTTTGTTCGGCTTGCTCCAGACTGATAAAAGATGAGGCTACACGAACATTTACTTGTTCGCCGCGTTTGGTTGAAAACCCGACAATTCCACCGGCATGATTATCTTTTGCTTCCAGTTCACCCGGCTTGATATTACCGTTTGTAACGGCTGCAGTGAAGCTGAACGATTTGTCGAATACCATCACAAAGTAATTCTTGAAGTTCTCGGGGACACCTCCGCTGTTTTTGGTCGTATATCCGATGATTTTGTTTTCTCCCGGAATAACTTTTACCCATGAGCCTCTGTCAAAAGCATCGATGACAACGTATGAATCTTTGCTTTCAGGGAAGGTAAAACGGAACATGGCGGCACGGCTGGTAGGCGCAATCTCTGTTGTTACGTCGTGATCGGCCAAATAAACTTTATAGTAATAGGGTTTTGCTATTTCCGCTTTATGCGAAAACCAACTGGCACGTTCATCCTGATCGAATACAACTTTACCTGTTACAGGCATGATTGCAAATTGACCGTAGTCGTTGATCCAAGGGCTCGGTTGGTGTGTTTGTTTGAATCCGCGAATTTTGTCGGCATCGTAGGTATAACCCCAACCGTCTCCCATTTTACCGGTTTGGGGCATCCAAAAGTTCATACCCCATGGTAGGGCAATGGCAGGGTAAGTATTTCCCGTAGACAGAGAAATCTTAGACTGAGAGCCGACCAACGGGTTGACATAATCCACCGGGTCGGTGCCGTTTTTAGCGGAAGAGCTTAAAACGCTCAGCAAGGCGGCAATTACTAAGGTTATTTTTTTCATATTCTCATTTATTTAGTTTATTCTCAAGCATCTTGATAAAATATCCACCAACGACAGAACGTGCCTGAAAACCTTTTTGATTTGGCGTATCCGTAAATATCCAGTCGGACATCGGAACTCTGGTGGTCGTCTCGTTCATAAACAAATGAATTGGATCGATGAACTTTTCAAAAGTAGCTCGGTCGGGAGCTAAAGTTGCAGTCCACATAATCCAGTCTGTCTTTGTATACGTTTCACGATTGTCCAAAGGTAAGCCATATTTGTTTTGCTTCGTTAAATAATAAGGAATTTCTGTCTGAACAATCTCTTTAGGGAAGATATTCCATTTCATGAGCTTGTCCCATACGATATTATACTTCTGGCTCCAAGTACCGGACTTGTCGAAGATTAGTTTGTAATGGTCTCTATCATAAGCCATCTTATTCCACTCGGTTGCCATCTTTTTGGCAGCATCCATATATTTGTCAGCGGTTGCCTTGTCTCCCTGCAAATTAGCCAAATAGCCATAAGATGCAATACCCAAGATTGCTTTTATTGACAGGTTGGCATTGTGTGCAAAATGTCCTGCAAAGTCGTCCGTACAGAGCTGATTTTCAGGATCAAGGCCATTCTTTAACAGGTAATCTGTCCAGATCGTCAGTACATCCCAGTGTTTCTTTGCGTAGTTGGCATTTCCTTCCACAGCGGCTATAGCAGCGGTTATTATCAACATATTACCAGATTCTTCTACGGGCATATCACCACCGTAAGTCTGCCCATTAGCCAATGGATAAGTACCTACATCGTGTGCTGCAAATGGCTTATTCCATTTCCCGCTTTCGCTGTAGTAGAAAATGTGATTTAGCAATCCTTTAGCCAATTCAGGGTTATAAAGCAAGAAGAGTGGGGCGGAAGGGTAGGTTATGTCAACAGTTCCAATGGAACCGTTGCTAAAGTTTTCTTTTGAGAAGAATAGTAAATCTTTGTTTGGCGCTTCAACCAGTTTATGTGCACAAATAGCTTGACGATAGGCTAATGCGCAAAGCTCTGCATAGTTATGTCCTCCGGCTTCGGTAGCTTCTTTCATCATCTGATTATCAAAAGCGACACATTTTTCCATAAGCGTATTGTACTCCTGTTCCGCTTCTTCAAATTGCGATGTAATCGTCTTGTTGCCATTACGATTCCAGTAAGGACGTAGATTCTTCCCAAAGTATTGTATGGAATAAATATCATCGTAACCGATTAAGAAATGTCCGGTTGCATTTTGAACATTACCCAACTGGCGTGTAATTGCAAGATGGTCGAACCCATTGGTCTTTGATGCTGCCAATTTACTTTTGCCAAAACTTTTTCTTAGCTCTGTTGCGTTTCCGGTGGCATACTGTGTGTTTCCTTTGTCGGCAGCCAGATAGAAATACCCCCAGTCTATGCGTACATCATCACCTCTCTTCTCCAACACTTTCTGTGTATTGCTTCCGCTCTTCAGGAATACTAAATTATCTTTTTCGAAGCTTTCGGATGTTGAGGCTTGGCCTGCTTGATCGATAGCCCATTGCGGACCGGCTTCGAGGTATAATTCTACGTTGTGATTCTTATTATCATTGGAAGATACGGTATAAGAAATATAATTTACCGGACGGGACATCAGATCAAGGTTGTCCATAAAAAGAGGTGCGGTAAAAGTCAAATCCAGATTTACCGGTCCGCAAGCAAACTTATATATTGTTTGCATAGGTTGTACTTCTGCTGAAAGCTGTTTTGCTGTAGTATTAAAGCTCCGTTGGTTTTCTTTTTCAAGAGCAAGGCCAAAGTCAAGCAATCCGTTGCCCACACGATTGTAACAATATGCGGCAATAAGATTCTTACCCGGTTTCAATGTTGCGACAACATTATCCGGTAGTTTTGTAAGTTCATGTTTCTTGCATGCGTTACCGGTATCTACCACTTTAATGCCGTTAATATAGATAATAACGTCATCATCATGAGAGTACTCAAGATAAACTTTCCGTCCTTTTAAACTATTCTTGATATCTATTGTCCGTCGTACCCAAATATATTTGCTTCCCCATTGAGTCTTTGCAGTCGATTCATTCTCCATTGTACCGAAAGCAGCTTTGCCTTCTTTCCAGGCTGCATCGTTGAAAGACATCTTCTGCCATCCTTCAGCCGGTTGGTTAGTCGTATATTTTCCACTCCAAGAACCTTGCTCCGATGTATTTACGAGGGTTAGCAATTCAACGTTTTCTTCTCCCATGAATCGATAGGATTGCCCATCCACCTTGATTACGCCGATTAAGGGAAAATCCTTTCCGGTCCAGTGTTTTATCGTTCCATCGTAAAGGTGATTGTTGAATGACCATCCACTGGTATATGGATCAATCGTTACTAACGGATAGGCTGGCGCTCTCAATTCATTTTTAGTGTCGTGTGCTATCTTGGTGTTTCCATAACTGGAAATAAAGAAAGTTGTTACACCGAAGAATAACGTCATTAATTGTCGTTTCATTGTCTATTCTATTATAATGTTTTAAAATGGTTATCTGTTTTGTTATCGGGGGGAAATGACTTGCATCAAAGCCGGGCAGTAACTTGCATCATAACTTTCCATTATCCCTTTTGGACATGCTTGCGAAGCATCTTTGAATGTTATATTGCGACTCATATCCCGATTGTTCCAAGCCGTATCAATATTCATACGAAGCCAGTCTGTATATTGTGGCTGGTTGCCATCTTTTATGAGCATAGTGATATATTGCGCGAAAATAGCTCCGTAAATGCCCTGTTCAATGCCATTTTTAAAGGGCAATAATCCATTAGCATCGCACATTGAGTTCCGTACATAATTTGTGGCGAGAACAGCATCTTCAAGATATTGCTTTTCTTTTGTTGCTTTGTACAGCATGATAGCCGATCCGATACATGTTGCCTGATTATAAAGTTGGGTTGTCCAATCTATATCCATACCGTTTTGGCGTTGGAAATGATAATGCATACTATCGGCAATACGTCCGTCTTTCTTATCGAAGAAAACATTTCGTGACCATGCATATATATTTTTTGCTTTCTCCAGATAGTCAGGATCTTTTGTTGCATTATACAGTGTCATTGCGCCCACTGCCGTAGGATAATTGATACATGACATTTTTCCGTCATGTTTGAAATTCCACCACATGCCACCTCGCTCGGGATCATATGATTCTTTCCACACATGGTAAAATCCTGAAGATGCATGAGCCAAATACTTGGGCTCGTGGGTGATTTCGTATGCTCTTGCTAAAGAAATGATCCACCACATCATATCATCGTAGATGAACCATTCCACTTTATTGTTCCAGTTATATTTATCATATTGTTCATATCCTCCTTGATAAATATCTTCTATGAGTTGGCGATATTTCGGTGCTTGGGTACGTTTGTATGCATTCATAATCATATCCCAATATATAGCTTGCACCCAAATGGCTGCACGTCCCTTCATATCCGATGAGATGGCATATAGTTTCATCTCCGGATTATAGAATGTTTTATGAAAAGCATCTATTGCTAGAGTAGCTTCTTTGTCCGTATACGATTTATTTTTGTCTTCTGTAATCGCATGGATGGCAATACTTGGAAATAAGAGTAATAGAAAAGTGATTATTGAAAATCTGTTTTTCATGATTGTGCGCTTAGAATATTTGTGTGTTTTCATTTCTGTTTCTTACTTGAAAGAGGGCTTGCTTTCACTCCTTCGAAAGTAATTTTCACCGGTTTGATGTAACCGTCATTGTCAAAATATAAACGGTCGACACATACGACGCGACTATTGGCATCTTTTTCTCCCAATGGACGACGGTGGTATACCATATACCATTCGTCTTTTCCGGGGCCTTTTATGACGGAATGATGCCCTGCGCCTGTTGCTATTTCCGGATTTTGCTGGAGAATCTTTCCGATACGCTTAAAGGGGCCGAATGGAGAGTCGGAGATAGCATAAGCCACGCTATAATTTGGACCGCCCCATCCTCCTTCAGACCACATGAAGTAGTATTTACCATTTCGCTTTAGCATGAATGGTCCCTCAACATAGTTTTCCGGAGTGACTTCTTTATAAGTTGTTCCATCAGCAAAGGGTACTATACTTAATAAGTCGGGTGACATCTTTACTATATTGCAATGTCCCCAACCACCATAGTACATATAATATTGCCCGTCATCATCTTTGAAGACAAACTGGTCGATAGGCTGTGCGCCATTGACAATCTGTCCGATTAATGGTTTCCCGAGTGCGTCTTTAAAAGGTCCGGCCGGATTATCGGCTACGGCAACGCCAATACCTCCAAGTTGATTATTGTTCTGTATATCATTTCCTCCGAAAAAGAAGTAGTATTTCTTGTTTGCTTCAATGATGGCAGGCGCCCATAAAGCACGCTTCACCCAACTGATATTTTCAATGGATAGCACGCGGGGATGCTTTTTCCAATGTACCAGATCACGTGAAGAAAAGGCGTCCATGAAAGTCTGTTGATCGTATGGAGCCGAATAAGTAGGGTAAATCCAGTACTCATTTCCGAATACAGCTCCTTCGGGATCTGCATACCATCCCGGAAATACAGGATTACCACTTGTTTGTTTTTTGTCGGCGGAATGTTGTTGTGAAAAAACAGACGCAGACAAACTAAAGATCATTCCCAGAAAAAGAAGACGTTTAAATTTCATAATGTTTAATTACTATTTGGATTGTATTAAGTGATGTTACAAAGAACGCGATTAAATATACGAAAACAGGCAAAAAAACGTTCAGAAAATAACAAATACGAACCAAAAACACTTTACTTATGGTCCTTAGAATGTTCCGGATGGCTTGGAAAGTGAGGCCTTTTCGGAGACAGGTTTACCCAATACAGGCATGCCGTTTGTGTCCCAATCAACCTTTTGAATACGCGGACTGCGGGTTTCCGGCCCTCCGTCACTATTTGGTATATTTCTGGCATGATATAACATATAATATTCGTTTCCGTCCGGAGACGTTACAAAACAAGGACTTCCCGGCCCATATACTCCGTCTTCTTGTGATTGTTGAAATACAGGAGATGGGTTTTTCTTCCATGAAGCCGGACTCAGTAAGTCACTGTTGGCATCGGCTGTGAGCATTCCCAAACAATTGTATGGAGTCCAGCAACCACTGGCGGAATAGTAGATTAAGATTTTTTTGTTGTTCCTGGAATGAAAAAATTGAGGTGACTCGTTCACATATATGGGATAAGCGGTACGTGTTCCGTCGGGGTTAACCCATTGGCGTTCCCATTCATATTCCGGTTTGGATATTAATATACGGGGTGATTTTAAAGTCCAAGGATTGGACATGCTTGCTATGTAAAGACATTGGGTTTCGGTAGTGATTCTTCGCTTGGGCCATCCCGACCATAGTAAGTATTGTACGCCTTTATGGACGATGGTTGTTGCCTGTATTCCCCAATTCCATTCGTTGTTGGTTTTGATAACCCCTTTCATCTTAAATATCCCTTTCATGGGGTCGGGTGATGAATTTTCCAATACATAGAGTTGATGGTTATCAAGTTTCCCATCATCGGCTGCAAAATAGATGTACCATTTGTTGTTGATGTGATGCAATTCTGCACCCCAGATATTGAATGAATAGGCTTTGTTGTCCGGTATCCAGATATTTTTGCACTTGGCATGCCGTATGTTTGTAATATCCGCTGTTTCCCACATGGTAAGTTTATTGATTCCCGTCCCTTGCATGTAGTAATATTTACCATTGCGATAGATGGCATAAGGATCGGTGCCTGAGGGTAGTAGTGGGTTGTTGTATGTGTTGCTTTTCGTTCCGACTCCTCCTTTGTCGGACGATTTATGCAAACAAGCGAGGCAAACGAAAAATAAGAATAAAATATAAAGTGATTTTTTCATTAAAACAGATGCTTTCCGGTTTATGTTTAATGAGACTGTACCCATGGCACAGTCTCATTTCCCGCGATTATAATTTGCGGCAATTTATAAGAAATAATTCAGATACCAAAAAACAAGAGTCAAAACATTCATTGATTTTTGTCCATCAAAACTTTCATCCAATATCCACCAACTACGGAACGGGCTTTAAAGCCTACGAATTCTCCGCTATCTGTGTGATGCCAGTCGCTTAAAGGAACACGTGAAGTACTTTCATTGGCATATTTATATACTGGTGCGACAAACTTTTTGAATGTTGTTATATCTGGTGATAATGCGGCTGTCCACATAATCCAGTCTGATTTTGTGTATTCCTTGCGTGAATCAAGTGGAAGTCCGTATGCATTTTGCTTATTCAAATAATAATTCACTTCTTTTGAAATCACATTATTAGGGAAGAGGTTAAGATTCCACATCTTATCCCAAATAATATTATATTTCTGGCTCCATGTGTTTTGACGATCAAAAGCTAAACGATAGTGGTCTCCTTCATTCGCCATCTGTTCCCACTTAGCGGCCATTGCCTTTGAAATTCCCGCATATTTATCGGCTACTTCATTCATTCCGAGCATACGTGCCATTTCACTGTATCCTGCAACACCCATTATTGCTTTGATGGAAAGATTAGCATTGTGTGCCCAGTGCCCCGCAAAGTCGTCGGTGCATAGTTGGTTTTCAGGATCTTGTCCGTATTTTACCAAATAGTCCGTCCAAGTTGTCAGTAAATCCCAGTATTTCTTCGCATAATCAGCGTTTCCTTCTACTTTTGCTATAGCGGCAGTTAATATGACCATATTTCCACCTTCTTCAATAGGCATATCACCACCATATACTTGCCCGTTTGCTATAGGATAAGTACCCAAATCATGTGCCGGGAAAGATTTGTTCCATCGTCCTGTAGCACTATATTCAAAGATACTCGTCATCATGGCTTTTTGTAAATCAGGATTGTATGCCAGGAAGAGCGGAGCGGATGGGTAAGTAAGGTCAACTGTATTTACACAACCGTTACTGTTATTCTCTTTAGAGAAAAACAACAGATTACCATCTTTATCCGTAAAGAGCTTATGAGCGGAAATGACTTGGCGGTATGCCAATGCGCAAAGCTCAGCATATTCTTCTCCGCCGGCTTTCTCGGCATCGTTAAGAATCATTTTGTCGAAGTCACGGCAACGCTCCATAGTAGAGAGATAGTTTTCTTTTGCTTTTTCAAATGCATCGAAAATAGTAACCTTGCCATTATGTTTCCAGTAAGCCATTCGCTTCTCATACATATATTCCACGGAATATACATCATCATATCCAATCATTACATATCCGGCTTTGCCCTCTTTATTTATGCTACCCAAGTCGTGCATATATGACATTGCCGGTATATCCGTGGGCTTGTAGGTAGTGATTTTTTTCATTGCAGGAAGAAGCTTACCTTTATTCGTGAAAGCCTCTTTCATTCCATAATAATCTCCCAGACTCATTGAACGATCGAAACTGTTTCCACTGGCCAGATAGGCATAACCCCAATCGATGCAAATGCCATCACCTTTACGGTCGCATATCGGTTGGTCAATACTACCTGCTTCTACATAACTCATGCCATTACGTACCATCGTCCGGGCTACAGTAGGTTGGGTTTGCTCATTAATTGAAAGTTCCGGAGTTGTTTCCAGATAGAATTGTACATTATGTGCTTTCTTATCAGTAGAACGTACCTGATATGAAATGTAATTAATAGGAGTGGACAATAAGTCAAGGTCATCTATTAATTGAGGTGCAGTAAATACGACATCCAATTCAACCGGTCCACAAGTGAAAGTATAATAGGTTTGTGTCGGAAGTACACTGACGGATTTCTGAATGGCCTCTTTTTTGAAATCAGCATTTTGCTTCTTTTCTTTATAGATTCCGAAATCGACATATGCACCTCCTGTAGTGTTGTGACAGTGTACGGCAATTATATTTTTGCCTTTACGAAGTTTCTTTTTTGCTGCATCTGTAAGTTGAAGGTACACATCATTATTCCATGAATACCCTGTATTTACAAGTTCTTCTCCATTCAAATAAAGTTCGAATGCATCGTCGTGGGAGTACTTTAAGAAGAAATTATCGTTTATATTAAGATCTTCCAGATTGAATGTGCGGCGCACCCAGATATCATCATTTCTCCATTCCGTATGAATGCGAGGCATATCACGGGTTCCGAAAGCAGCTTTTCCGTGTTTCCAACTGCTGTCATCAAACTGAGTATCTGTCCAACCTGTTGAAGGAGTTTGGTTGGTGTAACTTCCTTCCCAACTTTCAATGTCTGTCATTGGGGCGATAGCCTGAAGGTTTGGCTCTACTTTTCCCATGAAACGATAGACTTCATTATCTACACGTAATACACCTAGCAAAGGCTTTTTTGCATTTGTCCAGTGTTTTGTTGTGCCTTCATTCAATTTATTGTACGGAGACCAAATTGAAAAATAAGGATCTGATACAACAAGCGGCACGGACGGAGCACGCAATGCAACTTTTTTTACGGGCTTAAATAAATCGGAAGCCTGAGCGTTACAAAGCAGAATTGCCGATAAAGCCAATGTTAATAATTTCTTCATAATAAAATAAGTTAATGTTTTTAGGATTGACAGGTGCAAATAAAGACCTATATTTTTTCTTTATACAAAAAAAAATGTCCAATAAAAGACAAAAACTGCTCTTTAGTTACAGAAGAAGCTCCTAAACTGCATTGTTTTGGTAAAAACGCCATATTTCATGAATGGAGATTTCTCCGTGAAGAACATACAGTTACTTATTAATTTATCCTTTGTAATCTCTTGGCAATACGCCAAACTGCGTCTTAAAGCATTTTGCAAAATATGAAGAAGAAGTAAACCCAACTCTTTCCGCAACTTCGGATATGCGTTCACCGCTCTTTATTAAATCGGCAGCACGATTTAGTCTGATTGTTTTCAGATAATCATTGGGTGACATTCCAGACAATGCTTTGATTTTTCTATAAAAATTAGATCGACTCATGTGCATAACTTCAGCCAAACTATCGATATAGAAATTCTCATCTGCCATCTGTTCTGTAATAACTTCTTGTATACGGGCTATAAATTCCAGGTCCTTTTGTGAAAGGGTATATTCAGAAGTCACATCTTCAGCTTGATTACCAAAGAGGTCAACCATCATTTTGTGAAAATTCTGCCTTAGCTTGACTAAATTCTCTATTTGCATTTGCAACTGACGTGCAGTAAATGGTTTTTCTATGTAAACATCTGCTCCGCATTCCAATCCTTCTACTTTGGATTCAAGTGTCGTTTTTGCGGTCAACAATATTACGGGAATATGGGAATAGTCAATATTATTTTTTACTTTTTCCGTCAGTTCCAATCCATTCATCTCCGGCATCATGATATCGCTAACAATCACATCCACACTTTCGTTGGAAAGAACTTCGAGGGCTTCTATCCCATTTGCAGCTTTTAATATTCGGAATGTAGAATTCAGTGCTTCTTTTGTAAGATTAAGTAAATCGATATTATCTTCGACAAGCAGAATTGTTAGTTTAGCACTAGAATGATGGGTTGCAACACTTTTTTCTTCATTTGTTGTAACGATTGTAATGTCTTTCAGTTTAGATATCGATTTTTCATTGGCAATAACCTTATTCATCGGAAGACTAAGGATGAAAGAGGAACCGCCAAGAGAACTGTCTTCCAAACGTAATTCCCCGTGATGTGCTTCGGCCAAAGATTTAGAAAAAGCAAGCCCTATACCTGTACCGGCGGCCACATTTTCTCTACTCTGAACTTGGTAAAATGCCTCAAATACTTTTTCTTTTTCAGCATCCGGTATACCAATGCCATCGTCATTTACGCAAATGTCAAAGTGATTATCTGAATATTTAAGCTCAAGTACGATATCGTTTTTTGCGTATTTAATTGCATTTCCAACCAAATTAACCAATACTTTCCGTATTTTATCCAAATCTATCGCTGCATATACTGCTTCATCGGGGAACTTAAGCGTGATTGTAATTCCCTTTAATTCGGCTGGTCCGGTAAACTGCTCGTATATATCTTCCATTAGTTGACTTATATTGGCCGATTGTACGTTTAATTGCAGTTTACCGCTTTCCATTTTTTGAAAGTCAAGCAGTTGAGTCGTGATATTTAGCAAATAATTGACATTCTTATTGATGATGGATAAATACTTCATTTCTTTATCTTTATTCTCCTTCATCAACTTTTCCAAAGGCAAACAAATCAAACTCAGCGGAGTGCGAATCTCATGAACAAGATTAATGAAAAAACTTATTTTAGATTCATAGATTTCCTTTTCTTTGGAGATCCGGAATTCTTCCATTCGACGCTTATATCTTATTTTAATATACTGATCCCACCGTAACGCCATGTAGTATGCAATTCCCAGGAAAAGTAGTATATATAGGGTATATGCCCACGAAGTACGCCACCATGGAGGAGTGATAATGATCGTAATCTTAGTTCCCGTCATGTTCCACTTATTATCATTATTCGAACCACGTACCATGAATTCATATTTTCCCGGAGATAGATTTGTATAAGAAGCCGAATTCATCTTTGAATTTACAATCCATTCTTTATCTACCCCTTTTAACATGTATGAATAGTGGTTTTTCCCCGGGTCTTCATAGCTTAAAGCAGCAAAGCTGATTATGAAGCTATTATATTCATAAGGTAGAGTAATTTCCCGGCTGGCATATAAGGGTTGTTTTAAGTCTAGTATTTTTTGAACCAAATGATCGTCATTTGTATAGGTAAGCTGAATATCTGTAATATATACGGGAGGAATATATTTATTGTCCATTAATGCTTCGGGGGTAAAGGCATTAAATCCGTTAATTCCTCCAAAATAAAATTTACCGCTTGAAGTCTTTAATGAGGAATGTGCATTGAATTGATTACCCTGAAGTCCGTCTCCTGTTGTAAAGCGGCGGAGAAACTCTTTATTTTTCGGGCTGATCTTAATAAGTCCCATATTGCTTGATATCCAAAAGTTACCTTTTCGATCTTCTTCAATAGAATAGATAACCTTACTTGGAAGAATGGTGTTGTCTGGGTCAAAATCAGCAAAGACTTCTTTGCCGGGATCGAAAGAACAAAGTCCTCCGCCGTTTGTTCCAAACCACATTGTTCCTTTGGAATCTTCGAACATTGTAATTACGTAATTATCTGTAATTGTAGTGGCATCTTTCCGCTTATGCTCAAAGTGTTTCCAATTTCCCTGTTTCGGTTGATAACGGAATACTCCGCTGTTGGAAGTAGCGACCCAAAGATTACCCTGCCTGTCTTCGAGGATATCAATAACGGATATCATTGTCCCAATAGCAATGACTACTGAAAAATTATCTTCTTTTGGATTGTATTGACAGAGTCCCCAGCTTGTTCCTATATATAGGATTCCATTACGCGTTTTATAGATACTAAGTACATCGTTACTGCATATGGTATTCAATACATCACGAGAGTAATAATACTCTTTAATTGCTCCTGTATTAATGTTGTATACCTTCACACCGTCTCCATAAGTTCCTATCCAAAGTTGGTTACCATCAAGAAATAATGTCCGTATATCGCATTTCCCGTGAGCTAGCTTACTTATAGGATGTTTAGCTAGTTGATGTGTTTTTGCATTTAGTAAATAGAGACCGTCACGCGTACCTATCCAGATATTTCCGGAAGAATCTTCGCAAAATGGTCCCACCACAATTCCTGTGCTTTCTTTATTGTTACTATCAGATGAATAGTAGTAAGATTCGAAGTGTTTTGTCTGTTTGCTGGCATAATTTACTCCACCCAAATTGGTTAATATCCAGATACCTCCCTCTGCATCTTTAAACAAATTATTTATAGATAAATCACTTAGTGCTCCGGAACGCAAAGAAGGATTATCTGCTCTTAAAATTTTTTCTTCTTTATAATTGAATAAATATAAACCGTTTTCAGTACCTATTAATAATTCTTCTTTTGAATAATCTAGCATGCACCTTATAAGCCCCATAGAAAGTGGAGCCGCATTGTAACCGCTTAAAATCTTTTTGCGTTCATCCCATTTATAGAGCATCTTATTATCAGTCCCCATCCAAATAACGCCACCAATATTTGCTATGCAATTGATTTTATGCCTTTCTGTATTATTGCATAATTTTGATAGAGGTGAAGGTGATCTTTTTATAATTCCGTTTTCATTGAAGCAGAATAATCCATCCTGTAAGGATGAAATATACACTTGCCGTGTGTTACTTTCACAGATGTCCCAGACAAAAGAAGTTTGGAAGCTATTTTGGATCAATACATCAGTTTTAGGATTATAAATAAATAATCCCTGCCCTAAAGTGGCAATCCAAATTAATCCGTTATGGGTTTTTGTTATCTTTCGAACTTCACTGCTAATAAGGACTCCATAGTTAGTCCGCTTATTGAAATGAGTAAAATGGTTGGTATTCCTGTCGTAAATGTAAATACCCCAATTTGTTCCAACCCATATGTACTGTTTGCTTTCTTCAAAAAGAGTTTGTACAAAATTATTTTCTAATGAATATTTATCATTTAATACGTTTCTGAATATTTTGTTTGTATGTCCGTCATAGCAGTTCAAACCATCACTGGTGCCAAACCACAGAAATCCGTAGCTATCTTGCATTCCACACCAGACGGTGTTATGAGAAAGCCCGTCTTCTACCTGAAACCTTTTAAAAAAGAGATATGAGGACGCAAAAAGTGATTTTGCACAAATGAAAATTAATAATATCAGAAAAGTGATCTTTTTCATGTATATATTTTTTGTTTATCATGTTTGACTTTTTAAGGTTGGGGAATTTATATATCCTTCATTTTGCGAGCGCAATTTAGTCATAATTACTATTATGGACAATATTGAGCAAAAAAATAATAGTTATGGCTCTACAGACTGTTGATTTAAATTTACCGGATAGCTGGCATGGAATAAGAAGAGAGGATGCCCGACAAATAGCGGTGGCATCCTCTCTTAAAAACAAGAAACAGTGAATATTGTGTTAAGTTATCCTTCTTTTTTCATTACTGCATTCCATACCGCCTTTCGTAGCGTTCCATTGTTATCATCCCCGTCATAATCCCAAAACATCATCCCTCTCATTCCTTTATTAAGAATCCATTCGCCTTTAATACCTATACTCCTTTCGTTATCATATCCACAATAATATACTCCATTATAAGTGACATAGGGTACGGATGCCGCATTATCCCAATTGTCTATTTTGTATGATTGGGCATCAAGCTCAAGTATATCCTTATAGTTAATGGCTGTGGGTGAATTGGAGAAAGAATGGCGGCCATAAAAAGGAATGCCGAGAACTAATTTACTTGCTGGCATACCTGCATCGAGATAGGCTTGGACGGCACGGGTGCAGTCGTAAGCCGCTGACGGATCGTACAACGCGGACTGGTGATGGGGAGCCGCATCCAAGTCGTAGGTCATGATATTCACGAAATCGACGTAAGGCGCTACGGCTGCTATGTCGATATAACGCCAGCCTCCCGTGACTTTTTGCTTATCTTGGCAATAACCGGCATAGGTAAGTAGATACTGATTTCCTAAAGTTTCACGCAATTGCTTCATCAATAGTACATGGTTCGCCACATCCACTGCCACATCGTAAGCGTTCGGGTCGCCGCTCCAAGAGAGACCGGGAAATTCCCAATCCATATCAACACCGTCTATGCCCCATTTCTGTAGGAAGGCTTTACAATCATTGGCAAAAGCTTTGCGGTATTCATCCGATTTGGCGAGTTGCGAAAACCCTTCGCCTTGTGCATTTTCGAAAGAAATGGAAATAACCAGATTAGGATTAATTTTCTTCAGATTGACTATCTGCTGGAAACGGCTTTCATCCCCTAACACATAGATTCCTTTGTAGACGCCGCCCTCCACATAAGGTTCGGCAAAGGCGTAATTGATATTTGTCAGGTAGGTGGGGTCGGGAAGAGCCGTAGCCGTACTCCAGGATGTTACGTAAGCCAGGGCTATACGTCCTTCCACCGGTTCAGGTATGTTACTATCCGTACCGGGAGCTCTTATGCCCGTTACATAATCGTCGTCATTACAACTTGCAAACATAATTATAGCGGTCAGTGCTATATATAGAATCTTTTTCATATTGCGAATGGTTTTTGTGGCCTGCAAAAGGGGACTGCGAACAATTCCTACATGTTCTTCATCCCCTCACAGGCCATTTTGATTGATGTTATTGTTTTGCTTGATAGAAACCGTACCATGCACTACTGTCATAAAAGTCACCTTGTGCCCAGGTTGATGCAGGATGTACAACAGCGATATGGGTTTCATCAAGAAGCCATAGCCAATATGTAGGACGGCTTCCGAGGACCTCCCATGAAGTTGTGCTACCGGGAAGAGGAGTTGTTGTGACCAGACTACCGATTATATAGTCTTGAGGAGTTCCCGTACCACCATTCGGAATATCGTGGGAGAACGCATAAGTTCCTTCCGCTAACAGGGTTCCGTCAGGTTTATAGGTGGTCAATTTCTGCCCGGTATATTCGAATACTATCGTATAATTCCCCGCAGTGGCTAGTTTCGTTCCTCCACCGTCCCAGTTGTTGATGCCTTCGTGTATCATATTTACATCACCGGCCAACCAGTTCGCGTACATTCCGTTGAAATAGACAATCTTGTTGTTGGGACTCGGCCAGAATTCCCAAGTTTTTTTCGCCGTCTGATCCGACTTATCTTCAGCACCGGTCAACAGCGTTTGCCAAGAGTCGAAACAATTGGTTACCGTTACGTGAACAGGGTCGGTTTGGATGATTTTGTTTGCGGAGATACCGACGAAGTAAATATCATAAACATCATTGGTTTCGCAAATAAGCGTATCGTTATCTGTTCCCAATGTTTTTGTATTCCTGTTATTTGCGTCTCCCCATTCAATATGCCATACTCCGGGTATATCCGGGCGGTTGTTTTTAAGCACTACATATTGGTCGCCTTCCACCACCGCGTCTTGATTGGGTATCGGTTGGGTAATGGAAATTGCTGCTTCCAGTTCGGTTTTCGTGAGGGGAGTGCCTACATTCTCGTAGTATTTTTCCCTCAACGATTCGTCTTCAATCGGGTCGCAAGCATACCACGTGGCTGCAACCATTAATAATATGATATATAATTTACTCGTTTTCATTTGATTTCGATTATTAAAGTGGATAATCCGCTACATGTTATTCCAATCGGTAAATTGGGCGGTAGGTTCCCATCCGGGATTTTGTTCAAGAACTCCATTTGACTTATCAATTTCTGTTTGTGGAATCGGCCAATATCCTTGGGTTTCTTTCAAGCGTGTCTTATAATCGTAATTAACCATTTGTTTTATTTCAGCGGCATTAATGAGAGTGAATCCTTTCTGTCTATTCAAAGCATCACCTGCTTCTTCAAGAGAAGGGCCCGACCAACGGAGTAAATCCCACCAACGTATGGATTCGAATGCAAATTCCCAGCGGCGTTCATCTTTTATGGCTTGCAATGAATAAGATACCGGAGCTAGATTGGAACGGGCACGGACACGATTCAAACCTGTTGCTTCTTCTTTCAATTCCGATTGCATGAGCAATACGTCTGCGAAGCGGATGTGAATCAGGTCGGCAATGTTATTCAACGATTGACTGAGTGTAGGGTTTTCATTGGGATACATTTGCAATCCGAAAGAGTTGATTGATCCGTTATAGTAGGACAGAATATTAATGTATTTCTTCTGGAAATAACCGGTTTGTTCATAGTAACGTGTTGAAACCGTGTAATCCGGTTCGTCGGCGGATAGTTTTCGGTTCAGCAGTTCATTCCCAGCGTTATTCGGATTGAGAGCGCGGTAGGACCAGATAGAACCGGTCAATCTGGGATCTTCGGTTGCTCCGTTCAAGTAAGTTTGCTGTTTCGACCAGTTCTTCCAGTCTTCAACCATTGCCGGAGATACCGGGCCGGCTCCCCATCCCTGTCCGAAAGGATAGCTTTCGTAGCGGGGACTTTTCACCATATTGTCACCCGAAGGGGAGAAGTATTGTGCCACTGTGTTACTGTACTGGGTGAAAACCCAACTGTTGCCTTTCAGTTTATGTTTGTTGGCAAATACCGTTTCAATGGAACTGTTGCCCACCCAATGCAGATGGTTGTTAACTGCATAGCTATAACGGTAATTCTGATCATTGTCTTCCGTCGCATTGTTGGTATATGCCCAAAGAGCGCGTTGATCGGGAACCAGGTTGTGTCCCGAATTCTCCACACAATCGTCAATCCAGTCGATAACTTGTGTTTTGGTGATTCCTCCGGGGAGTTCCGTTTTGGCGTATCTACCGGTATAGAACAGGAAAACACGCGCCATCATGGCTTGTGCGGCGGATTTGGTGGCATGCCCTGCCAAATCTGAATTTGCGGCGTAAATACGGTTGGGGATCAGTTCGATGGCCTGCTTCAGGTCGGAAGTAATCAGGGTGTAAACTTCGTCGACTGATGAACGTGGTATGTTGGTCGCTTCGTTGGTCGTGCGTAACGGTACTCCGCCGTATATTTGTACCAGTTCGTTATAAGCAAACGCCCGCAGGAAATAGGCCTCGCCGAAATGCCGGTCGTGTTCGGACTGACTGCTCCATGACTTTAAATTGTCAAACGAAGCGAGGGCGGCGTTGGCACGGTTGATCAGCCTGTAACATCTGCTCCAAATTCCTCCAACGGTGTTTAGATTGGTGAACATCAGGAAGTTTGTTGCACAGTTGTTCGAACCGGAAAGATTTCCGCCGAGACAATCGTCGCTCGCTAATTGTGCATAATAGAAGTAGGAGGAAGACTCTGGGTCTTCAAACAAGAGATTGGCGTAAATGGAGGTTAGCATTTCATTTGCTTCAGCTTCCGTAGTCGGAAAATTTGCTGTGGTCTTTTCCGTCAAGTTTTCCGTATCCAGAAAGTTCTCGCAACTTGACAGGCAGAATGCTGTAATCAGTGAGAACGTAAATATAATTGATGTTTTCATAACGTTTTAAAATTTGATGTTAGTACCAAACATAAATGTCCGTGCGCTGGGGTAGTAACCGAGGTCAATGCCTGATCCCCACGAAAATCCGCTACCGTAACCGATTTCAGGATCCATGCCGGAATATCCCGTGAAAGTGAATAAGTTTTGAGCGGTAACGTATATTTTCAGTTGTTGCATCGGCAATTTCTTAAATGCCTTTTTCAAGTCGTAACCTAATGTGACATTTTTAATTTTCAAATAGTCTCCGTTTTCCATATAGATATCTGAAATACGATCCCAGTTGTTACTGCCTGAGCTGGTAAGACGTGGCAATTTGTTGGAAGTACCTTCACCGTGCCACCGTTCGTAAATGTCTGTCGTATAATTATTGTACGGTGATGTTACAAAGTCACGGTAACATTTCATGATTTGTTGCCCGAAAGCTCCGTAAGTGGTTATCGAAAAATCGACTCCTTTCCAACCTACATTGAACGAAAGTCCCATCGTAATATCGGGGTAAGGATTGCCTATCATGGTACGATCATTGGCATCGATGCTGCCGTTGCCGTCGGTATCCGCCCAGATCACATCGCCGGGTCGTGTCTTATTTCCATTTAGGAGAGCTCCTTTATAATTGTCAATCTGCGTCTGATTCTGGAAAATACCCAGACTATGGTAACCATAAAAATAACCGAAAGGTGTCCCTACCTCGGCCCGGAAACATTCGTCGGCGCCATTCCAAAATACACCGCTTGCGCCATGAAGAATGCCGTCATTACTAGCAATTTTCTTTACTTCATTTTTGTTATATCCTAATGAAAGATTAGCGCCATAGTCTATGTCACGTCCTATTTTATCGTTCCAATGCAATCCGAGTTCCACACCGGTATTGAGAACATTTCCTCCGTTTTTGGCTACAGGATCGGCTCCGAATGAAGCTAATACGGGTGGAATTACCAACCAGCCCTTAGTCATACGGTGATACCAGTCAAACTCGGCACTCAGGCGATTTCGGAAAAAACGCGCATCGATGCCGATGTCCAGTGTTTCCTGGATTTCCCATTTCAAATCGGGGTTTACAAGACGGTAGGCATAAGAGCCGATGGATGCTTCACCCATGGAGTCTCCGAAAGGATAACCACCGTAATCGTTATTGCTTGAGATGGTTGCCATATATTGGAAAGTGGCTACGGCACAGTTTCCGTTCTGCCCCCAAGAGGCACGGAGTTTCAAGAAATCCACGATGTCGGAGTTCGCCAAGAAATCTTCGTTGGTAATGACCCAGCCAGCTGATACCGAAGGGAAATAGCCCCAGCGGTGTCCGCGGGCAAAAACCGAGGAACCGTCGGCACGCATGATTACACTGCCCATATATTTCTCTTTATAATTGTAATTGATTCTCCCGAAAAAGGAGGCCAAAGCTCCTTGAGCACTGGGCGAACCGGTCAGTGAATTGGTAGTGGCGGCGCCGGGAACATTATCAAAATAAGCGTGTTTGAAGTCATCGAACGTTGATTCTTTCTTGCTTCCCGAAATGGATTCACCCATACCCCATTTTTCGAGGCTTTGCCCTATCAGGATATCGATGTTGTGGTTGCCTATGTTAAAGATATAATTTGCTGTGTTGTCCCAACTCCAGCGGTTATTCAGGCTCATTGATTGTGTTACTTGATCTTTATCTCCTTCTAAGGTAGCGGTCAATTGTCCGTAAGCAGGAACGTAGGAGCGGTAGCTGGTTGCACTCATGATATAGCCGAACTGGGATTTGAAGTTCAGGTTCTTAATCGGTTGGAAACCTACGTTGAAACTTGCCTGAAGATAATGACTTTTGCTCAGATTCTGGCTCTGCAGGAAATCAAGATAAGCGATAGGATTCTTATTTGCGCTATTCGAGGTATCCCAGTTGTATCCGTCTTTATATTGATCGTTATACATGTAGTAACCTCCTTCCGAATTGTACACATGCATTAGCGGGCTCATGACCAACATGTTGTGGACGCTATTCCAGTAAATGTCGTCTACCGCTACGGAACCGGATGTTTGCTGGAATTTATAGTTTGCCGTTTCACTTACAGACAATACATCGAGATTCCCTTTCTTTATGATGACGTGCTGGGAATTGATGCGCGCATTGTATCTGTCCATGACCGGAGCGGAATTGGGAACTCCCATTGTCGCTTCTTGCCGGGTGTAGTTGAAACCTATGGCATAGGTGGAACGGTCGGTACCTCCGGTGAAGTTAACCGAATGGTTCTGGATGGGAGCTCGCTTGTTGAGTATCTCCTTCAACCAGTTGGTTCCTTGCCATGTCCCTTCGTTTATGGCTTTCAAGTCTTGTGCAGGCAGGATTGGTGGAGCCCAATTCTGCGGGGCCTTTCCATCCATTACCAATGCTTCATCCTGCATGGTCATGTATTCCTTCGCCGTCAGTACAGTCGGTATTTTGTACAAGTCCTGAACCCCATAATATCCGTCATAACTTGCCTGAAAAACTCCGGATTTACCTCTTTTGGTCGTTACAAGAATCACGCCGTTTGCAGCACGCGCACCGTATATGGCGGCTGATGCGGCATCTTTTAATACGTCAATCGACTCGATGTCCGTCGGTGCAAGCCCGTCGATACTGCCTCCTGGAACACCGTCGACTACATAAAGTGGGGATGCCGATCCATTAGTACCCAGACCGCGGATAGTCACTTTGTAACCCGCGCCGAGGAAGCCGTTGTTCTGGGTGATGTTCACACCCGGCGACTGGCTCTGCATGGCTTCGAGCACATTGACCGTGTTCAGTTTGGAAATATCTTCTCCTTTTACCTGCAAAGTGGCTCCGGTTACCAGTTTCTTCTTCTGGACACCATAACCGACAACGACTACTTCCTCCAACATCTCGGAATCTTCCGTTAATGTTATTTTTATCGTTGCCATTGCTTTAACCTCTTGGGTTTTATAACCGATATAAGAGATAACTAATGTGGATCCTCTGTTTACAGGGAGCATAAATTTTCCCTCTAGGTCAGTCATTATACCATTATTGGTTCCTTTCTCTAAAACACTCGCTCCAATGACGGGATCTCCAGCTTGATCTACCACTGTTCCATGGACTGTTAGATTTTGGAGTTGATCATTGATTTCTGATGCTTCGGATATCTTGTTTTCCGCAGCCATAATATTACTGCTTCCGATAAAGGTGGAAGCTACGACAATTGTTGTGAGGATTTTGCTGCGTAGTATTCCTCGTGTACATTTCTCATTCATGATTTAGAGTTTTTAATTAAAGCTTAATTTGAGAATTAATGAATTAGATAAATTTAATTTTTTGAGTTTCATACTTCTTTTCATAGGCTCAATGTTTTGTTTAGTGTTATACTGTAAATAATAAAATCATAGACGTTTTTTCAAATTCGGCATACTTCTTAAGACCGGCAAATCAAATATATATGATGCATTTTTTATTTGGTATGCTTTTTATTTATCATTAAATAATGTTATACTTGCTTTTATATACTTAAGAAATTTGCATGAATGAAAATTAAATAAAATATAAAATAATTGTATGGTTTTATTTTGTTTATATTTTCTATATACATTGTTATTCAGTGTTATATACCTGTTTTTGCTTATTGCCTTATGTTTATATATTTCTTTTTTGATAAACATAATTTAGAGTATGTTAACTGTTTTGGATTCCAATTTGTTGGTTGAAAAGGAAGCATGCAAGTAAAGTCTATTTTTGTTTGGTTAAAAAAACAATATTTGCTTGTTTGGAGAGAAAATAGTATCTTTGTCGCCGAATTAAAAATGTGATGCCGCGAATAGCGGTCGTGTATTCTAGAACACCACGTAAAAAACAGGAGTTATGAAGCAAAAAGTATCTGTCCCTTTTATGCTGCTTGGCATTCTCTTCAATGTATGTTTGATTGCAGCAAATCTTCTTGAAACAAAAGTGATTCAAGTTTTTGGTATTACCATTACTGCGGGATTGCTGGTTTTTCCTATTTCTTATATTATTAATGATTGCATAGCTGAGGTTTGGGGATTTCGCAAGGCACGACTTATTATATGGAGCGGCTTTGCGATGAACTTTTTTGTTGTTGCACTCGGCTTGATTGCCGTGGCATTGCCTGCCGCGCCCTTTTGGGATGGTGCCGCCCACTTCAACTTTGTCTTTGGGATGGCGCCGCGTATAGTCGTAGCTAGCCTATTAGCCTTTTTAGTCGGCTCGTTTCTTAATGCTTATGTAATGAGCCGGATGAAAGTGTCCAGTGCCGGTAAGCATTTTTCTGTCCGTGCCATTTGGTCTACTGTAGTAGGGGAGACGGGCGACTCATTGATTTTCTTCCCTATTGCTTTTGGAGGACTTATTGCCTGGCCTGAACTATTATTAATGATAGGTATTCAGATCATATTGAAAACCATGTATGAGGTTGTTGTATTGCCTGTGACCATTCATGTAGTAAGCTATATAAAGCGAGTGGATGGTAGCGATGTATATGATGAAAACATTTCGTATAATATCCTGAAATTAAAGGAGCTGTAAGGAATACTTTGTGTCTAAAAAATAGAGTTCTCTTTTTGTATTTATAGCATATTTTATGAATAAAGAAACAGCATTGGTCGTTTTTAGTGGTGGACAGGATTCCACTACTTGTTTGTTTGGGGCCAAACAAAAATTTAATAAGGTGTTGGCTTTGAGCTTTCTTTACGGACAAAAACACCAAAAGGAAGTGGAGCTGGCACGGAATATTGCTTTGAAAGCCGGAGTGGATTTTGAAACGATGGATGTTTCGTTTATCGGTAGACTCGGTCACAATTCGCTGACAGATGTCACGATGACAATGGATCAGGAGAAACCTGCTGATAGCTATCCAAATACTTTTGTGCCTGGACGAAATCTTTTCTTTCTGAGTATTGCCGCTGTATATGCCCGTGAGCGCGGTATCAATCACATTGTGACTGGAGTCTCTCAAACGGATTTTAGCGGGTATCCTGACTGCAGAGATGGTTTTATTAAATCATTGAATGTGACACTGAATTTGGCAATGGATGAGCAGTTTGTTATTCATACGCCATTGATGTGGATTGATAAAGCGGAAACTTGGGCATTGGCAGATGAATTGGGTGTGTTGGAACTTGTTCGTAAGGATACACTCACTTGTTATAATGGAATTCCCGGTGATGGTTGCGGACATTGTCCGGCATGTAAGCTTCGTCGTGAAGGACTGGAAAAGTACTTGAATTCTTCTGTAGCAAATCATCCGCAAAGCTTCGCTCAGTCCCGAATATAAAAGATGTGCCAATTCTTTGTGGTAAAACTATTAAAACCTTATGCAATATGTCAGAATTGAAAGATCAACTGTCCCTTTTGGGGAGAAAAACCGAATACAAGCAGAATTATGCTCCCGAAGTGCTTGAAGCATTTGATAATAAACATCCGGAGAATGACTATTGGGTACGTTTTAATTGTCCCGAGTTTACGAGTTTATGCCCTATAACGGGACAGCCGGACTTTGCAGAAATCCGTATCAGCTATATTCCCGATATTAAAATGGTGGAGAGTAAGAGCTTAAAACTTTATCTTTTTAGTTTTCGTAACCACGGTGCTTTTCATGAAGATTGTGTCAATATCATTATGAAAGATCTTATTCAGTTGATGAATCCTAAATATATTGAGGTAACCGGATTATTTACTCCTCGTGGCGGAATTTCTATATATCCTTATGCCAATTATGGTCGATCCGGTACAAAATATGAAAAGATGGCGGAGCAGCGATTAATGACCAGAGAATAAAATAAATAATTCTATATTTATATAAAAGCGTAATATATGTGACATTTTATGTCTAGCTAACAGGCGATCTTTGCAACATCAAACGTTGAATCATTAATTAAAAAATAAACTATGATGGAAGCAAAGATGTTTTGTTATCAATGTCAGGAGGCTGCAAAGGGTGTTGGTTGTACGCTAAAAGGCGTATGTGGAAAAGAAAGCCACACTTCACAAGCTATGGATCTTTTATTATTTGTGGTGAGAGGTGTTTCTACTGTTGCCGATTCTTTAAGAACAGCCGGCGAACCTGAAAATGATGAAGTAAATAAGTTCGTAATAGATGCCTTATTCTGTACAATTACCAATGCAAACTTTGATGATGAAAGTATACTGAAACGCGTAGACAAGGGGCTTGAGTTACGTCGCATTTTGATTGGGCAAGCTTCAGCTTTAGGAATAAAACTGCCCGAAGTTGATGAACTACTTTGGAGTGGAGATCGTTCGGAATATGAGACAAAAGGAGAGTTAGTAGGTGTTCTGCGTGAAGTTAATGAAGACTTACGTTCTCTAAAAGAATTGATTGTTTATGGTCTGAAGGGTATGGCTGCTTATCTGGAACATGCCATGCGTTTGGGTTATTCTGACACTTCCGTTCACGCTTTTATACAACATGCTTTAGCTACGATTGCTGTAAAGTCTCTGTCGGCTGATGAATGGGTGAAACTTGTATTGGAAACCGGAGAATACGGTGTAAAAACAATGGCTTTGTTGGATGAAGCTAATACCGGAAGTTATGGTAATCCTGAAATTACGGAAGTGAACATCGGTGTGGGCACATGTCCCGGAATTCTTATCAGCGGTCACGATCTCAAAGATATGGAGGAACTCCTCAAACAGACTGAAGGCACAGGGGTGGATGTCTATACCCATAGCGAAATGCTTCCGGCGCACTATTATCCGGCATTCAAGAAATACTCTCATTTTGTGGGCAATTATGGTAATGCGTGGTGGAAACAACGTGAAGAGTTTGCTACGTTCAACGGACCGATCTTGTTTACCACCAATTGTATCGTGCCACCTCTGCCGGATGCCGAATATAAGGAGCGTATGTTTACAACCAACGCTACGGGTTATCCCGGTTGCAAGTATATCATTCCGGATGAAGATGGAAAGAAGGATTTTTCCGAAATAATTGAAATTGCGAAACGTTGCGTTGCTCCTACGGAGATAGAACAGGGTACTATTGTCGGCGGTTTTGCGCATAATCAGGTTTTACAGCTTGCCGATAAAGTAGTGGATGCGGTGAAGACCGGTGCTATCCGTCGTTTTATTGTTATGGCGGGATGTGACGGGCGTATGAAGAGTCGTGACTATTATACAGAATTTGCTCAGACGCTGCCCAAAGATACGGTAATCCTGACTGCCGGTTGTGCCAAATACCGCTATAACAAACTTTCACTTGGTGATATCAATGGCATTCCTCGTGTATTGGATGCCGGGCAATGTAACGACAGTTATTCGCTTGCTGTTATTGCCTTAAAGCTGAAAGAAGTATTCCAGCTAAATGATATTAACGAATTACCAATTGTCTACAACATTGCATGGTACGAACAGAAAGCGGTTATCGTATTGCTTGCCCTACTTAGCCTCGGTGTACAGAAGATACATTTAGGCCCAACGCTACCTGCATTTTTGTCGCCGAATGTGGCAAAAGTGCTTGTTGATACTTTCCATATAGGCGGAATCGGTACGGTTGAAAGTGATTTGGAATTATTCGGATTGGCATAAGTAGGGATATGGCTTTAAAGTAACCGTAGTTTTAAAATGAATGTTTTTAATGTGATCGATAAGATTGTGTTAAGAATGAAACTTATTTGTAAAAACAAAGAGAGCCTGAGCAATCGGGCTCTTTTTGTTTGCATAATAATTCATTCTTCCATTAGTTAATTATAGGAAAGTTAATATATTTGCGGCAATATATGAAAAAAGCGGTTCAATCCATATTCAAATCGTTTTTGGTGGTATTATTTTTATATTACCATATAAGTAATACAGCTTTTATTCATACACATATCATCCAAAATCAAATCGTTACTCACTCTCATCCTTTTCTTCCGGGTGCTCATCACAGTCACAGTTTGGGTGAAGTGGGAACAATTGCTTGGATGAATGTAACTTTAGCTTTTTTTTCTCCGCTTGCATCTTTTATATTCCTTTGTGTTTTCTCGAGATTTATTTCTTACAATATTGAATTGCTATTTTTTCGCATTAGTGCAACTGTATGTTCATTACGTGCTCCTCCTTTCTGTATATTTATGAATTAAGTTTAAAGAGTTTATAAAAAGAAGGTGCTCAGTCACCTTTCAGTCATTCATACTTATACATTTCGAAATATGAAATATTTAGAACTACTTTGCCTTGCAGGCTTAGTAACTTGTTCTTGTACCGGTAATAAGACGGAAAATACGACTCCTGATTATACTGTACGTGGCGATACGATTATAGTATCTTCTACTTCTCCAATTCAGCAGAAATTGAAAATATCCACTGTCAGAGAAGAAGCCTTTCGACAAAATTTTACGGCTTCAGGAGTAGTTAAAGCTATTCCTGCTAATTATGCTGAAATAGCCTCACCGTTTGCGGGGCGAATCACTAAAACATTTGTTCATCTGGGACAAAAAATAGTAAAGGGTAGCCCGATTTTTGCAATCAGTTCTCCTTCTTTTTTTGAAGCCGGTAAGGCTTATTATCAGGCAAAGCAGGAAATGGTGCTTGCACAAAAGAATTTCCGGCGTGAAAGGGATCTTTTTGCCAATAAGGTGGGTGCTCAAAAAGATCTTGACGAGGCAGAAGTGGAATATGAGTTGAAAAAGAAAGAATATGAGAATGCACTCAGCGCTTTAAAGGTATTCCAAGTTAATCCTTCGACGTTAGTGTTGGGGCAACCTTTAGTTGTGCACTCTCCAATATCCGGTGAAATCGTGAATGATAATATAGTAATAGGGCAGTATCTGAAGGAAGACGCCGAACCTGTTGCAACGGTTGCCGATTTAAGTAAAATATGGGTATCTGCCAACGTGAAAGAAAAGGATATGCCACTAATCCGTTCATTGGATAAAGTACAAGTTGAATTGGTTTCCATGCCCGGAAAACAAATTAGCGGACGTATTTATCATATTAGTGAGATGCTTAATGAAGAAACCCGCTCGGTGGAAGTGCTGGTGGAATGTGACAATGCCGACCGGAATATAAAACCGGGCATGTATGGTTCCGTAAAGCTGACGGATAGGGTGGGTAGTGCAATCCTGATTCCAACCTCGGCTATTCTGCAACATCAGGAGCATCCTTATGTGCTGGTATCGACAGGTAAGCATTCCTATCTGAAACGGGAAATCACTACTTCCGTGGCGGATGGGAATAGAACCGTTGTCTTGTCGGGATTGAAGTCCGGTGAATCCGTTATTACCGGAGGTGCTTTTTATTTAATTGACGCCCGCTGACACCATGCTAAAGAAATTGATTCATTTGGCGTTACATCGGCGGGGACTGATGTTCGTCATCTTCTGTTTTGTGGGTGCGGTGGGATATTATTCGTGGACGCAGTTAGCTATTGATGCCTATCCCGATATTTCCGACACTACCGTACAGATTGTAACACAGGTTCCGGGGCTTGCCGCCGAAGAAATAGAGCAGCAAATATCCATTCCTATCGAAAGGGCGGTCAATGGTATGCCGGGACTGAATGTGATGCGGAGCAAGAATACTTTCGGGCTGAGTACAGTGGTGCTGGTGTTCGATGACGGCGTGGATGATTACTGGGCACGGCAGCGCGTGCAGGAACGTTTGGTCGATGTGGAACTGCCTTATGGAGCCGTTCCCGGACTGAATCCTCTGACTGCTCCCACCGGGGAAATTTTCCGTTACGTTATCGAAAGCGACAGTCTGGATCTAAGGGCTATGACCGATTTGCATAAGTGGGTGATCATACCTTATCTTAAACAAGTGACCGGAGTGGCCGATGTGAGCAATTACGGTGGAATAACCACCCAATACCAGATAGAAATCGATCCGCAAAAGCTGGAGGAATATAATCTTTCGTTGGCGGATGTTACCGACAAGATTAACCAGAATAATGTGAATGCCGGAGGCAGCATGTTGAGCCGCGGAGATTTGAGTTACGTAGTCCGTGGCATTGGTCTGGTGAAGGATTTAAATGATCTGGGTAATATTGTGTTGAAATCGGATAATGGTTCGCCTGTCTATCTGAGAGATATCGGTACGCTTAAGTACGGTAATTTGGAACGCAAGGGAGTGTTGGGTTTCGATGACGGTGTACGCCACTACTCCGACGGTGTGGAAGGCATTGTGCAGATGCTTCGCGGTGAAAATCCGTCGCGTGTATTGAAAGGGGTGCATCAAGCTGTAGATGAACTGAATAATGAAATCCTTCCCAAGGGGACCCATATCCATCCTTTTATGGATCGTACCAATTTAGTAAACACAACGTTGCATACCGTTTCGCATACCCTTTTCGAAGGTATGATACTGGTTATACTGGTTTTAATTTTGTTCTTGGGTAGCTGGCGCGGGGCTTTATTGGTGGCGGTTACTATTCCGTTATCCCTGTTGGTAGCTTTTATTCTGATGCATCTGACTAACATTCCTGCCAACTTGCTTTCGTTGGGAGCGATAGATTTCGGTATTCTTGTCGACGGAGCCATTGTGATGATGGAAACTATCTTAAAGAAGCGCGAGCGGCATGCTACGGAGATGCTAACGGAAGATTCCCTTTTGAGTCGTACTACCGAGGTGGCGCGTCCCATTTTTTTCTCTACCTTGATTATCATCACAGCTTACCTTCCTCTGTTTGCATTTGAGCATATTGAAAGTAAATTGTTTACCCCGATGGCTTACACGGTGGGGTATGCTTTGCTTGGTGCCTTGGGAGTGGCTTTGTTCTTGATTCCGGGATTGGCGTTTGTCGCTTACCGCAAACCCCGTAAAATCTACCATAACAAATGGTTGGAGAGCATGACCGTGGCATATCATGCACAAATTCTGAAGATTCTCGATAAGCACAGACTTGTGCTGGGTGTCCTGGCTGTGATCCTGATATTTGCAGGCGGATTGAGTTGGATGGTAGGCAAGGATTTTCTTCCTCCTCTTGATGAAGGATCTATCTGGATACAAGTACAATTGCCTCCGGGTATTTCCATAGAAAAGTCCAAGCAAATGGGAGAGGAGCTTCGTAAAGAAGTCAGCAAATTCTCTGAAGTGTCTTATGCGATGACCCAAGTCGGACGCGATGATGAAGGAGCCGAAGCTTTTTCTTTGTCTCATGTGGAATGTGCCGTCGGGTTGAAGCCGTATGATACCTGGGAAAGCGGGCGTACCAAAGCTGAACTGATTGAAGCGATGAACGATTCGTTGCAGAAGCTTCCCGGCTATTCGGTTAGCTTCTCCCAACCCATTATGGATATGGTAATGGATCAGATAGCAGGAGCACACAGTGATCTCGCTATTAAAATATATGGTGAAGATATTGCAGAAACCCGACGGATTGCCGAAGAGGTGGAGGGGAGTATCAAGAAAATTCCCGGTGCTGTGGATGTTGCTATTGACCAGGAACCTCCGATGCCGCAATTGCAGATTATAGCTGATCGCAACCGTATAGCCCAATATGGATTGAACATCTCCGATGTGTCCGATTTGATAGAGTTGGCCATAGGTGGAAAGGCAATCTCTCAGATTTTTATCGGGAGCAAGTCGTACGATGTGATTTGCCGTTTTAATGAAGAGAATCGCAGTACTCCGGAAAGCATTGGAAACCTAATGTTGACATCTGCTTCAGGAGCTAAGATACCTTTGAGTCAAGTCGCTGACATTAAAATGACTACCGGTGCAAGTACTATTTCACGTGAAATGAATAAACGTCATTTGACTATTCATGTGAATTTGCGTGGAATCGACTTGACCTCTTTCCTGCAACAAGCCAACCGTGCCATAAGCCGTGATGTGAAGTACGATCATAATGCTTTCCAATTAAAGTGGGCGGGGCAGTTCGAGAACCAGACACGCGCCTATGCCCGTCTGGGAGTGGTAGTGCCTTTGGCGTTAGGACTGATGCTATTGCTTTTGTTTGCAGCGTTAGGTAAATTCCGTCAGGCCGCCTTGCTGATGTTTGTCGTACCGTTGGCGTTGTTTGGCGGTATGCTGGCGTTGAATGTGCGGGGTATGACGCTGAATGTATCTTCGGCGGTCGGTTTTATTGCCCTTATCGGGGTAGCCATACAAAACGGAGTGATTATGATTTCACATATCAACAACCTGCGCTCTTCGGGGATGGGGTTGCGTGATGCTGTGACTACAGGGACACGGCATCGTTTCCGCCCTGTCCTGATGACCGCTACCGTGGCTATACTTGGTTTGCTTCCGGCATCTTTATCCACAGGCATAGGTTCGGATGTGCAACGGCCGCTGGCAACGGTTATTGTTTATGGCCTGCTGTTTGCCACCGTCATTACGCTTTATATGCTTCCTACTTTATATTACATGATGGAAAAACGGATTGAAGATAAAGAAGAAGCCCATCAAGCCGGACATCCGGTAATAAATTGACCGTTTATGAAAAAAAATACGATTATTTTATATTTATTGTTTGCTTGTGGCGGGATGTTGCAAGCACAGCATACCCAGCCACTCACTTTTCGCCGGTATTTGGAGAAAGTGAGTGCCGGGAACCTTAGTTACGGGGCGGAAAAGCTGAATGTCAGCGCTGCCCGCGCGGATGCCATTGCGGCCAAAGTTTTCAATGACCCCGAGCTTTCGGTATCTTACAGTAATAACCAGGATCGTTCCCTGCAGATGGGGCAAAGTGTTGAAGTTGGTCTTACCCAGACGCTGTCGTTGGGTAAGCGCGGCGCCAATGTCCGTCTGACCCGTAGCCAAAGTGAGCTATCCGAGGCACTTCTTACCGATTATTTCCGTAATTTGCGGGCGGAGGCAACCAATACCTATCTGGAAGTACAGAAGCAAAAACAACTGTATGAAGTGAAGCAAGATTCCTATCGGAGTATATGTGCCGTAGCTAAGGCGGACAGTATCCGTTTCCGTGCCGGTAAGATTATGGAAGTGGAAGCCGTCCAGAGTAAATTGGAAGCGGATATGATGCGCAATGAAGTCATACAGGCGGCAACGGACTTAAAAAATGCCTCAATTTCACTTTCCTTGATGATGGGTACGGTAGCTAAGGATACGCTTTACTGTCCGGAGGAGAACTTGAAGACCATTGAACGTGATTTCTCACTCGATAAACTGATGACTTATGCGGTGGATAACCGTTCGGATCTGGTTGCTGCAATGAAGAATACGGAAGTTGCCCGTCGTGCGGTAACGGTAGCCCGGCGTGATAAATTGCCGGATGTGGATGTTTCTTTGTCTGTTAATCATAACAACCGTGTCCGCAATGAAGAAGCCCCGGCGCCTGCATATAATGGAATTACCGCCGGAATAGCACTCCCTTTGAAGTTCTCTTCATTGAATAAAGGGGCGCTGCAGGCCGCCAAGTTTCGTGCCCAACAGGCTGAGATGCAATATGACCAAGCCCGCTTGCAGGTACAGACTGAAGTGATACAAGCCTATCAGAGTTTCCAGTCCCTGTCCACCCAGGTTAAACATTTCCAAAGCGGAATGATGCAGAAGGCGAAGGTAGTTCTCGACGGTAAAATTTATAGTTATAACCGTGGTGAAGCTCCTTTATTGGAAATATTGAATGCACAACGTACCTACAATGAAGTACAATCACAGTATATTGAAACATTGTACAACTACAATGCCGCTTTGGTCGAGTTGGAACGTACAGCCGGAGTTTGGGATTTGGATTGATGAAATTTGAATGAAAGGCTAATGTAATCGATAAGCTGTTTTCTTAAAAGAGTTTTTCATGATAATTTGTTTTGGTGATTTTGCAATCCCGGATATTGAATCGGGCAGTATCAATATCCGGGAACAGTGTTTCGAACATCTTATTCGAGTATATTTTTGTGTTCTTCCAGCTTTTTCAACCGCATCAATGCCTCAAGGTAGTAGTAATCGGCATAAATTATGGATGCATCTATTTCCGTTTTATCCGGCCAGTGACCGGTGGAATGAAGCAGGAAAGCGGGTTTGCTCTTACCGCATTGGTAGTTATCCGAACTAAGTGAAGTCAGCATCTTCACGGCGGCTTTCTTGTACTCCGCGCCTTTTGCTCCCGGCAGATAAGTGGAAAGTTCCAATAATGCGGAAGCGACAATACATGCGGCGGAAGCGTCGCGCGGAGCTTTAGGAATATCCGGTGCGTCAAAATCCCAATAAGGAACATAATCTTTCGGCAATCTCTTCAGATATACATCCGTGATTTTCTGAGTGAAATCAAGATATTTGGGATCTTGGGTTTCCCGGTAAACCATAGTATATCCATATATGGCCCATGCCTGACCGCGTGCCCACATGCTGTTGTCCGAGTACCCCTGATGAGTCACCCCTTTGATGAACTTTCCTGTTATGGTATCATAAACAGCTACGTGATAAGAAGTATAGTCGGGGCGGAATTGGTATTTCATGGTTTTGTCGGCATGTGACACGGCAATATCGAACAAATAGGGATTACCGCCATTCTTAGCCGCCCAGAAAAGCATCTCCAGATTAATCATGTTATCCATGATGCTATTGTGTCCTCCGAACATCTGTATATGGCGAGGCCAGGAAAGTATGGTACCTACGCGCGGTCTGAACAAAGTAGCCAGACTGTCTGCTGTGTTCAGTATGACCTGCTTATATTCAGGATTGTGGGTTAGCCTGTAACCGTTGCCGTAGCTACAAAATACCAGAAAGCCCAGATCGTGGTCGTTGGCCGGTATCTCGGACAAAAACTTCAGCGAGGCAGTGAATCGTTCGGCCTGTTTTTTTATGGCATTATCATGGGTATATTCGTAATCATACCATAGAATGCCGGGCCAGAATCCGCTACACCATTCATCCTTGGATACTTTGCGACATTCCCATGTCGTCAGGCTATCCATTATGTTTCGTGGCATCATGTTATAATCTATTTTCTGCTTCCCGGACGGGACGCTTCCCGATGCTTCCGCCGTGAGCGTATGGGAGTTCTGCAGTTCCTGCAATGTGCGGTGCACTTGTCTGTTGCAATAGTTCAGTTCTTTGTTAACATCCAATCCATTATCGGGAGTGCTGCAAGCCGTGATCAGACACAGGCAGCTTACCCACAATCCTTTAACCTTCATATAATTATTTCTTTTGTATAACGTTAGACTCTATGAGACTCATTATGCTTAATATTTGGTTTTTGTAATTATACGGATGAATCTTTCCGGTTACTCAATGGTGGATTAATTATAGAGCTTCTCCTTTATATTTTTTGTATTTCTTTGTTTCTTGCTGGCTGACAGGTACAAACCGGATGGCGGCTCCTCCTTTCGGCTTCAAGTTGAATATCAGTGCTTGTGAAGCATTTACCAGCTTGTGGTCGCATTTCACTTGCGTACGCGTTTTTATTACTTCTCCTCCGTCGGTATAAAGGTATGCCAGGTAAGTTTTTCCTCTATCAAGAAATGAGAGGGAAATGCTTTCTTGGGATCCTTCATTGTTGGTGATGGCCCCGACAAACCATTCTTCCCCTTTCCTACGGGTTATGATTGCGTTTTTTCCGGGCATGCCGTCCAATACCTTACTATCATCAAATACAGTCGGAAGGTTCTCAAACCATTCTATCTCGGGTTCTCCCCGGTAGAAGGAAGAACGGTCATACCAGAAGATCGTTTGCAACGGGCTGTAGAAAATGAGTGAAGCTGCCAACTGATGGGCATGGGTATTTTTCAATCGCGGGTCATAGTAACAAATAGTATAATCCGCCGCACCGTTAATCATACGGGTAAAGGGGAGGATAGTGTTGTGTGTGGCATCGGGAAACTCCTCATTGCCACGGATGCCTTCCTGTGTCAACAGGTTGGGATAAGTACGGCTGAAACCGGATGGACGGAATTCGTCGTGGATATTTATCATCAGATGGTTCTTGGCGGCATAACGTACCATGTCATGCAACCATGTTGCCCAGCGATGGCTGGCATATTCCACAAAGCCGGATTTCACACCGGCAATTCCCCATTGGTGCAATAAAGGGAAGAGTTCGTGCATTTGTTTCATCAGGGCGTGTTGGTTGACGTATAGCCAGATGCCTACCCCTTTTTCTTTACCGTATGCGACGACACGCGGCATGTCTATCCGGGGAATGACCTTTGTGGCATCTCCGTCGTGTGAAGTACAGGGCATATACCATTGCCAGTCGAACAGCATGTAAGGAATATGGTGAGCGGCACAGAAATCGATGGTGGCAATAGCTCCTTCGGTTGTAATGGTGGTTTCACGCATTATTTTTCCCGGTTTTATCCAGTCGGTATCAGTAATCTCACATGGGGGATTCAAGTTGAGAATAATGTCATTATGTTCCAGTAATTCACCCGGTTTCTCTGCCGTCATGATAACCTTCCACGGAGTGGCGTAATAGGTTACGATATCCACCGGACTATACATGACGGAGGCCAATGTATTTGCTTTTGTTCCCGATGCTTGGAATTTTGTCAGACACCAGTCGTCCACATCGGCATCTGCTAATGCCGTCCAAAGTCCGTTGGGAAGTTCGAGGGTCAGGGCCCGTTCCACCGGATGTTTGATTTCGCCTATGGATACATGTTCGAAAGGAGCTTGCGCCCATTGTTCCGTCCATGCCGTAGTGCCGGGAGCGAAAGTATATTCAGTCAGGTCATCCGTCACCTTATGAAAAACAGCTTTGGGATGTTCGGGGAAGAAATAGCGGAAAGCGATTCCCTCGTCATAAGCACGTACTTCAATGTTGAGGCGATATAGCGAGCCGTCTTTCTTCGACAGGTACATCACGGCACTGTTGTAGCGGTCGCATACCGTACTGCGTTCTCCGTAAACCGGAAGCCAGGTCTTATCGGTTTCTGTCCTATAAGCAACGCTGTCCACTTCCAGATTATCCATCCAGCATTCCGGTTGCTTAATTCTCAGTGCCAGTGCCAACTCCCATGTCCGGTTGTCCAGTTGCAAGCCTGCACGGGAATCGCCGATGACTTGCTTACCTTTGTAATTGACTTGGTAATGCAGTTCATTTACTCCGGGAGAGGCTTGTTTTTCCCGGAAACAGACTTCGTGTAACCCGCCGGGAGAGCTTAGCCGTAGCTCCGTGGATGTTTGTGCCCGAAGATTGCCTATCTCTCCGTAAGAGCCCAATACCGGGAAGCCATCCCAGAGTGAAGTTATAAGTGCAAATATGGTAACTATTAGTTTGGTTTTCATTATATGTTTTTTTGTAGATATACGTCTCAAAGTTGCCATACACTCAATTGACGTGTATAGATTTCATTTTTATCAGAAGTGTAGGATGAAAGTTTGTCAGCCTTGCCATTTCCATTGGCTATATGGGAAATATCTTTTTATAAATTCTTCAAAGCTTACATGCAAGCCGATTTAAATATATATCTTTGAAGCAATATTAAAGGAAACAGTATTATGGCAGACATTGTACCTATAGATGATTTAAGCTTTGAAGATTTTAAAAATCAGAACGGAATTACTTATTGGTGGGCATCAGAATTTATGTTAATGCTGGGCTATACAGATTTGAAAGCTTTCAAAAAGGTTATAGATAGAGCAACGAAGGCTTTCATTTCTTTAAATATAGACCACTATGATAATATCGTATATGTAGATCGGAATGTAAACGGAAAGAAAGAGCATGACTTTAAGTTGACACGTTTTGCTTGTTATCTGACTGCCATGAATGCTGATCCAAAGAAGCCGGAAGTGGCTCGGGTGCAAGCTTATTTTGCAGAGCAAACGCGTAAATTTGAGGTTTATGTGCAAGATGATGGTGACATAGAAAGGGTATTGATTCGTGATGAAATAAAAGAAGGTAATAAGTCTCTGAATGCAACGGCAAAAAGGGCAGGAGTTGAAGATTATGCCCGTTTTGCTAATGCCGGATATTTAGGTATGTACAATATGATGAATGTCCAGTTGGCCCATAAAAGAGGATGCGATAAGGATAAGCTTTTTGAGACTATGGGACGTACTGAATTGGCTGCCAATCTTTTCCGTATAACTCAAACGGAAGAACGTATCAAATCACAGAATATAAAGGGTCAGCTTCATTTGGAGCAGACACATCATGATGTCGGGCGGGAGGTTCGGAATATTATCATAAAAAATGCAGGGAAGAGTCCTGAGCAACTACCTCAAGAACAGATGATTCCGGATGTTAAGAAAACACTTAAATCGGAATTTAAAGAAATGAAGAAAATTGATAAAAGGAAATCATAAGCCGATCCCGTATTGACAGGTGTGAAGTCTCCATAGCTTTTTTGAAAAAGAGTGTTGTTACCCTATCTTACGCAGATGGAAGATTCGGGCATGTTCGTCCGTCCTCTTCCTCTTCCATACCGAATGTACTCATAGCAATAATATTGTAAATACCTAAATCAGGAAAATAAAAGCGATGGTCTTTGAAAAAAGTTGCCAACCGCTTTAAGTCTTTTTTTCTTTTCATTCGTATATCTTTGTAAAATGGCAATAAAACAGATAGGATGAAAGTATTAATTGCAGGTTTATTATCGGCGGGACTTACCTTAAGTTGTATGAGTATCCAAGCCCAAGTGGTCGCTTATCCGGTTCCCCGTCAGCTTTATTATGCGATGCATAACGATGATTTTACGGTACAAGTCCGTCCCGCAGGTGAAAAGGGCTGGACTGATCTTTATGAATATAACGTGAAAGTGGATATGGATACGAACTCCGATGCTTCGTTTGTCCAGTTTGACTTTGATGGAAAAGTTGAGGTCAGGGTGCAGAAAAACAACGGTGAAGTACGTTCGGCATTAATCCGTCCCATATCTAAAGGAATTGTTCCCAAGATTGAGGGGAATGTGATGACTTTTGTTTTAGACCGCCCCGAAGATATTGCATTGGAATGCAACGGCGACCGTCTGCATAACCTTCATATTTTTACCAATCCGATAGAAACCGGGCGCCCGAAGAAGGGTGACAAGGGCGTGATGTATTTTGAAGTCGGGCTGCACGAGCCCGAAAACAAAGAGACGAAAACCTTTGAAATTCCATCAAATACAACCGTATATCTGGAGCCCGGTGCCGTACTGAAAGGAAAATTGAATTGTGACAGTGTTGAAAACGTAAAGATCTGCGGTCGCGGTTTCTTGTTGACTCCACAACAGGGGGTAGGCATAGAGTTCTCCAAAAATATCACGATTGACGGACTGACGGTTATCAATCCGCGCCATTACACCGTTTCCGGCGGACAATCGCAAGGCATCACCATCCGTAACCTGCGTTCTTTCAGTTATCAGGGTTGGAGTGACGGCATTGACATGATGTGCTGTAGCGATGTAGTGGTAGACCGTGTCTTTATGCGCAATAGTGACGACTGCATCGCCTTGTATAACCATCGTTGGGCTTTCTATGGCGGCAGCCGTAACATCACAGTGCAGAATTCCACTTTATGGGCGGATGTTGCCCATCCTATTAACCTGGGTGGTCATGGGAACCCCGATGCCGTTCCGGGGGAAGTAATGGAAAACGTGACTTTTCGTAATATAGATATCTTGGAACATGATGAAGACGATCCCCCTTATCAGGGTTGCATTGCCATTGATGCAGGCGACCGTAATCTGATACGCAATATTCTATGCGAAGATATCCGGGTGGAAAGTATACAGGAGGGGCGTCTTTTCTACATCAAAGTACGTTATAATGATAAGTATGACAAACAGCCCGGGCGTGGCGTGGAGAATGTTACCTTCCGGAATATCGTATATAACGGGCCGAACGATTCGCAAGGCGTGCTGGAAGGTCTGGATAAAGACCGTCAGGTGAAAGACGTGACTTTTGAGAATGTGGTCATTAACGGAAAGAAGTTGAACAGCTTGGATTCTTTCCGGCATAATGAGTTTGTAAAGAATGTTCGGTTTAAATAAAACAATATGAGACTAAGTGCCAATTGTAGTATTACATTTTAAGGACGACTTTCTGCGCTTATATACACTTTTATGGATGTCTTTTTGTAAATTGGTATCACTTATCAGGGCGACTCTTTGCTATTCTTTTATAAACTTACTATATTTGCCGTTGATTTTCATGTATTAAGATATCAATAGACAATGAGAAGAGAGGCGATTAATGAACTATATGAATGGAAAGCCAAGGTGGACAAGAAGCCCCTTATCCTTCGAGGTGCCCGCCAGGTGGGTAAGACATGGTTAATGAAAGAATTTGCCAAAGAGGCTTATAAGAAGTTTGCTTATATCAATTTCGAAGACAATGAGGTCGCGAAACAAGTTTTTCAAAAAGATTTCGACATTGAACGAATATTGCTGGGATTGCAGTTGATTACCGATATCGTGATTGATGCAGACACGCTTATTATTTTCGACGAGTTACAAGAAGCTCCACGGGGGCTTATAGCGTTGAAATACTTTCAGGAGAAAGCTCCCGGATATCATATCATTGCCGCCGGATCACTACTTGGTATCGCAATGCACGAAAACGATTCTTTTCCTGTTGGGAAGGTAGAATTCATGGATCTCTATCCACTTTCTTTTTTTGAATTTTTGGATGCAATGGGGCAAGAGAAACTGAGTAAGTTGTTAAAATCTAAAGATTGGGAATTGATTACCGTATTTCAATCCAAGTTCCAAGAATATCTTAGACAATACTATTTTATTGGTGGAATGCCGGAAGTTGTATATTCTTTTATCACTGAGAAAAATTTGATGAAGGTACGTCAATTACAACAAAACATTCTGGATGCCTATGATCGTGATTTTTCCAAACATGCTCCCATATCAGAAGTGCCGCGGATACGTATGGTCTGGAGATCCGTCCCAGCCCAACTGTCCAGGGAAAATAGAAAATTTATATATGGACAACTTAAAGAAGGTGCACGTGCTAAAGAGTTTGAACTTGCCATTGAATGGTTAAGAGATGCCGGGCTTACACACAAGGTGAACCGTACTAAAAAAGGACAATTGCCTTTGTCGGCTTACGAAGACTTCTCTGCATTCAAGTTATTTATGCTGGATACCGGACTAATGTCTGCTATGAGTAACTTGCCTGCTCAGGTTTTGCTTGAGGGGAATACCCTGTTTGCCGATTATAAGGGCGCATTGACTGAACAATATGTATTGCAACAACTTAAAACAGTCAAGAACTTGAGCATATATTATTGGTCATCGGACAATTCCCGTGGAGAAATAGACTTCTTACTACAGCATGAGGCAGAGATCATCCCCGTAGAAGTAAAAGCAGAAGAAAATCTACAATCCAAGAGTCTGCGTGCATTCGTCGAACGGAATCCAAGTTTGCGCGGAGTGCGGTTCTCAATGTCTGCATATCGGAAGCAAGATTGGATGACGAATTACCCGCTGTATGCCATACTTTCGTTATTTTAAGTTCCTACGAGGTATGGGGATAAGTACCTGTACGATTAAAAAGGATTTGAGACAAGTGTTATTTGGAAAGAATATATGAAAAATATAAAAAAAGTTTGCAGACATTTTATTGGGTCTGCAAACTCTTAAAAACTACCTATAGAAAACAATTTTTGTTACCAATCCGGATTTTGCTTTAAACTTGGATTTAATCTTATCTGTCCCAGAGGTATCGGAGCCAAGTAATCGCGTTGGGAATAAAGTAAATTTCCCGGAATTGTCGCGATTGATCGTCCGTAATCCGGTCCGCTTTCTTCATACACGCCATAATCCAATGGATAGACGGCGGGTTGATAACATGGCTCTCCGTGATGGGTGGCATCATTGGCAATGGCTGTCATATACTCTGTGCCATAAACATGGCGTCCGAGTTTCTGTCCCCGCAGATTAATGTGAGCTATACCCCAACGTTTTAAATCGTTCTCACGGAAACCTTCGCCAAACAATTCGCAAGTGCGTTCCCGACGGATTTCATCCAACATGTTCATTTTCTTACATACGGTTTTGTTTTGAGTGTGATCCCACCATCCGGCATCCCATACGTTAGCTATCAAAGCATTGGTTAATGGAGCAACACCTGCGCGAGCTCTTATTTTATTAATTGAAAAATTAAGCTCCTCATCGGTTATGGTTCCGTTACCTAATTCTACGGCAGCTTCGGCATATATTAAATAAACTTCTGCCAGACGGATAAGCGGATAATCGGGAGATTCTGTTTTATCTGCTCTATTGGCGCCCTCCGGCATAAACTTGCGGCTGCCATAAGCATTATGTGTCCCTCCATAGAGTGTTGGGGAGTAAATAGCAGCCTTGCTGCTGAATGCCGGGTCGTTCGGGTTATAGGGAACTTGCGGATAAACCGGGGTAACATAAGGTTGGCCTGTCACGGTGCAAGGTATTCCATAATTCACGTCAGTTTGCCAGGATACTCGGTCAGGTAGAAAAGCGCAACCGATAAAACGGTAATCCCGGTTACGGAATTCATCATTGAAATGGCTGAAACCCAGGAATTGGGGATTATTTTGTGCATCTGCCATATTGCCGGTATAACTTACGCGGATAGGGAGACCGTTACGGCATAGGAACATTTCACCCAGATAAGTACTGATATTGCCACCCTGCCAACAACTAATGGTATGCGCAAGGTTTACATCCCCTCTTTTTACATCGTAGTCATACTTCACGCTGAATATGAATTCTTTATTAGTGCTTTTGCCTTTTCCCATAAAGTTGGAGATATTGCCTCCTTTGTCGTCGATATTAAACAGATAGTAATAACTCAGAGAATCGCACTCCTGCCAAAGGGCGAACGTGCCGGTATTGGCTTCATCAATCACCTCTTTGGCCATTTGCTTGGCTTCGGTCAACATGTTGGTGATGGAAGGGTAACCCGAAGGTTTTGCTGTGCCTGCTCCTGTGTTGTTTCCGTCACCATCCAAGTCATAATTAATGTTGGGAACATATTTTTCCCATGTCGCTTCATAGAGAAGTACTCTTGCAAGAAATGACTTGGCAGCTTCCTGGCTGACTTTTCCCTTATCGGAAATGGAGATGTTTTTCTCTTGTGGGAGCAGGGGAATGGCGGTTCGCAAATCATTGGCAATAAAATTAATCACTTCGTAGCGGCTGTTGCGCGAACCCATGAGTACTCCGTCATTAACATCGAGTACATGGTCGACAATGGGCACACCGCCAAATAGTTGGAGCAGATAGAAATGTTGCCATGCGCGGAAAAAGTAAGCTGTCCCAACAGAAGCATTAAGATCGGTCTTGTTACCCGTATATTCGTCTGCCTTTGAGAGCAGGATGTTGCAATTACGGATATAACCGTACGTTTTATCCCAGCGCCAATCGGATTCACCGGCAGAGCTGCCTCCGTTGGAGCTGAAGCTGGTAATGTCCATACCTTGATCCATCTTATAATAAGTAGTTGCACCATTGTAGTCCTTCCATCCTTCCAAGTTATATAAGGCATTTGCCGCCTGTATGAATTGATCTGGAGTTTTGAAGAATATTGCTTCTGTACCATCTGACAATGGCTCTTTGTCAAGGAAATCACTACATCCGGCAAACATCATTACCGATGCAAAAGACAATATGGCTATATAAATTCGTTTCATATGTAAATTCATATTAAGTTTGATTTTAGAAGTGATTAAAATGTAATGTCCACGCCGAAAGACAACAAACGACTGAATGGAAATGTGCTGTTAGATGCTTCTCCATGTTCAGGGTCATAGCCATCTTTCACTTTGGTCCATTCCCAAAGATCATCGCCGGAGAAGTAAATTCTGACTTTGCTCAAAGCAGCTTTCTGTATCAAAATTTTCGGGAGTGTATAACCTAATACAAGAGACTTCAGACGGATGTACTTTGAATTTTGAACGCTTACATCTTTATTTTCATAGTTGAAACGGTTAAAACTATTGTCGCGTGAAGCAATTGTATAGTTGCTACTCGTATTCACGTTTACAAGAGTTGATTTTTCGTCAGGGTAAAGAATAGCGATATCCGACCACATTTTCCCTGCAAAGACTGAGTTTTGCAGCGTATAGTTCACAAACCAGGGACTGGCAAGGTTTCCGGTACGCAATACTTTTTGTTTGCCTACTCCTTGGAAGAATGCGGAAAAGTCAATTCCTCTCCATTCCAAACCGGCCTTGATTCCGAATGTAAGATGGGGGGCAGCGTCACCTGCATATACAAGGTCTTTGGTTGTGATTGCTCCATCGCCGTCGCTATCCACTAATTTACGGGCTCCGGGACGGAGACGATTAGTTCCTTTTTCCTGTGGGGCGGGGAGGATATTGCCCGATTTAGGTGCAGAATGGGCCGTATTCCAGTAATACTTCTCATAGTAAGCATTAGCTTCTTCTTGAGTTTGGAAGATACCATCAGTCTTGTACACATAGATTGCTTCACGGGGCATTCCTATCAGTCGGTTGGAGTTCTTGCCCGGATTGGGAACATTCTGGTTGTTCAGAAGTTCCATTACTTTTGACTTGGCATCAGCGATAAATCCACCGATATTATAACTTACCTGTCCTATCTTATCACGCCAGTTCAATGAAAATTCCCATCCACTTGTACGGAACTTTCCGTTATTGGTCTTTGGTGCACTTGTACCAAGTACGGACGGGTAGGTAACGTCAATGAACATACCCTCGTTTGTCTTTTGGAACCAATCGAAAGATCCTGATAATTTATTGCCTAAAAGTGTGAAATCCAAACCGGCATCATGGCTGTTGAGAGTTTCCCATGTACGGGTGGATGAGGTCATACCGCTCAGTTTTAATGAAGGCTGTACGGAAAGTGTACTTCCAAAGTAAGCGTCTTCGGACGCTATAGTGGCATATTGCTCATAATTGCCGATGCCTTCCACGCTTCCGGTTTTACCATAGTTATAGCGGAGTTTTAGAAAATCAAGCCATTTAATGCTCTTCATAAATTCTTCCTGAGTAATCACCCATCCGGCAGAAACCGAATAGAAGTTTTTCCAACGTTGATCGGGATACAACTTGGATGAACCGTCACGACGTCCCAGAAACTCAACAAGATACTTATCCATATAACTGTAATTCAGACGGGTCATATAGGACAAGAACGCCCATGAGCTTTGTCCGCCGGATGCTTCGTTGTTTGTACCTGATACCCATACATTCAAGTCGGTTAGGTCAGAGCCTTCGTATAATGGTCCCATTTTCCGTGCGGCGTAAACTTTCTTCCAGTTTTCCTGTTCGCCAGTCATACCCAACATGGCAGATACATGGTGGACTTCATTAAACTTGCGGTCGTAATTGGCAAATCCGCCGAGTGTGATGTTCTCCCACTTATTCAGTTCTTCACTCAGTGTACCGCTACCGCTGTCAGTTCTTTTTTTTGTTAGTACGTCCACCCAATCGTAATAATAGATGTAATTCTTTGTAGACTGGATGTTTTTCTCCACTGTTTTGTAACCGCCGGCTGCTGATACCGAAAGGCCTTCGGTCAGTATGGAGAGGTCGAATGTTGCTTTCAGATTGGATCGGAATGTGGCGAATCCGGTATTAATCCGCCCGCCATCTACAAGACCACCTACTACGTTGCGGAAGCCGAAAGTGTCGTAATAATGTCCGTATTCATTCTGTATAGGCCAGAACCACGGGTCATAATACCCGTTTCCGACATCTGTACTGGGTGTGGAAATATCGCGTTTTTCATAAGACATGCCCGCTTCCAGTTTTAATGTTTTATTAGCTTGATAATCCATATTCAGACGTCCGCTGTATTTCTTCTCCCCATCATCGGCCACTTTCAATTGTGACTTATTATTGGAATAGCCTAACGATGCCATGTAGCCGAATTTATCGTCTCCACCGGATATACTTACAGAATGTTTTTGTGAAAATGCCTGTCCATACAATTCATCCATCAGGTAGTGTCCGGGTTCATATCGGTAAGTCTTTCCACTATTTGTCAATACTAACGTTTGTCCGTCGTGAAGAGCTTGCCATAATACATCCCTTTCATAACTTTTCCCATTGGCGTCTACACCGGGCAATACGCTGCCTGTGCCGAGAATCCACCAGTTGATCAGCGGTTTAAGATCTGCATGTGTTGTTACGGTAGGATTGTTTGCACGGGCATCCTGATACTGTGCTTCATAGAACATTTCCAACCACTGGGCATTGGTCGTAACTTGTGGCTGTATTCCGTCTATAGTGGTGCTAAAAGCCCCGTTGTAAGTAATCTTTGCTGCACCTTTCTTACCACGTTTGGTTGTAACCAACAATACACCGGAAGCGGAACGTGCTCCATAAATAGCTGCTGAAGCATCTTTCAGCACAGAGATATTTTCAATGTCATTCGGTTCCATCTGATTCAATTCGTCTAATGAACCGGCAATTCCGTCAATAAGTACCAACGGACTGGAGTTCCCGTTAACGGAAACATCACCACGGATTTTTATGGCTGCCCCTTCACTTCCCGGACGGGTAGTGCTACGGGTCACTACCAATCCTGGAATCTCACCTTGTAGTGCAACAGATACATTGTTGATACCTCGATCTTTAAAAACTTCTTCACCTTTGATTTGTGAAATTGCACTAGTTAATGAAGCTTTCCTTTGTGTGCCATAACCTACAACTACGATGTCATCTAGCATTTTACTATCTTCCCTTAAATAAATATTAAAGGTTGTTTTTCCGGTAATTGAAATTTCCTGTGTCTGATAACCGACATATGAGACAACAAGTGTCCCTTTGTCCGCACTAAGAGAAAAATTCCCGTTCAAATCTGTTATGGTGCCATTGGAAGTACCTTTTACAAAAACACTGGCGCCGATAATAGCCTCCCCCTCGGGCTCTGTTACACGACCAGTAATTTTGTTTTGTGCAAATACTATTACTGATAACGTGCTGATAAATAGTAATGTAAATGCTCTTTTTAAGTTTTTCATCATAAGTAAAAAGTTTAAAGTAAAACATATTAAATTGTTAGATACATTGTTTGATATACTCGCGTATTTCCTTGCGGCTTATAAATAAATGGTTTTCGACTGTGCGTTGGGAGAGGTTCATTTCTGTGGAAATGTCCGATACTGTTTTATCTTCGAAACGATTCATGTAGTAAACTTTTCTACGTTGTGCAGGTAACAGGCTCAGTTTCTTTTTTTCAAATGCCAGCAGGTCTTTGGCTATGATTTCACTTTCCGTGTTGTTACTACAATTCGTTGTGCGGTCATAGATATATGACGTCACTTCCTGGACCTTATAGTAATGGCGTAGATAATCGTTCACCGAATTGCGAGCTATGGTATAAATAAAAAACTTGACAGTATCGGGACGGAGCATTTGCTTATAGTCCATTAAACGAACAAATACATCTTGGGATAAGTCTTTGGCATCTTCTCTATTATTTATTCTATAGGATATATAAGAATAGATAGACTGATGATAATCAGCATAGGAATCAGCTATTAATTGCATGGATGTCATAGTATCGTCTTTCATGTTTCAGACTTGGTTAATGGTTTCACGTTAGCATTATGAATGCAAATATATTGGTTAAAGAATAGAATGTGTTTTTTTGTAGTACCTAACAAATCTCATCTCATTAACTTAGACTTAAAAAATGCTAAGTGACTGTAATATAGTTACTTAGCATTTTTTTGTTTAATAGTATCAATTAATAATTTGAGACTCTTGGAGAGGAAATATCGTTGTATTTAAGCAAGATGCCTGTATGGCAGAGGAGGGTTATTCATTGGTCTTCCCTATACTATGGACATATTCATTGGGAGTGATTCCGGTAGCTTTTTTAAAATAACGAAAGAAAGAGGCACGGGAACTGAAGCCGCATAATTCGGCAAGAGCGCTTAAGGTATATTTGAAATATTCGTCTTTGTTTACCAGATGCCTAAATTCCGTGATGCGGTAGTCGTTGATGTAGTCGTAGTAGTTTTTATTGAGATATTGATTGAACAAGTAGGACAAGGAATGTGAAGAAGTATCAAGCAGATTTGCCAAATCGGCAATCTTCAAGTCCGGGTTGATATAGGGTTTTTCCCGTCGCATGAGTTGTTCCAGTTTTTCGGATAACCGCTTGCACTCTTCAGCATTGATTTTGATGGTCTTATATTTTTCTTCAGTCGTTTTTTCAAATTTATCACCGTCGTGTGCCTCTTCGGGTTCGGAGACATTCGTCATTACCCGCCCTTGTTTCGTTTTTTTGCTCCGGTAAAAGAAATAATACCCTCCCAGCAAGGCTAATGTTATGATTGCCATGATGCTCCACCGTAATATCGGATATGCTATTCGTATGCTCATCCGTATCTCAGAGGAAAGGTCTCCGATGCGGCGCAACTTAAAGAGATAATTGCCGTATGATAAGTCGTAATAAGTGATTTCCGATTTCCCGGTAAACACTTGCCAGTCCTTATCTTCCCCTTCCAGCTTGTATTCGTATGACATATAGGAGGGATCGGTATAACTAAACCCTGAAAAGCAAACCGTTAAGTTATCCTCTGAAGATTTCAAGCTGATATCATAGTTTCCACTCTTTGTAAGGAGTAGATTTTCGTAGGGTTTCCCGTTAATGTAAATGTCTGTAATGGCAAGTGGATATTCAGTCTGCTTTTTTTTATTGCTTTTATTCAAATCAACATAGATCAATCCCTTTGAATTACCCATCCAAAGGATATTATTCCGGTCTATTACCGGTGGGCAGAAGGTAAAGATGGAACTAGGTATGCCATCTATGAAATTATAAGGGATAAAGGTCTCTTTTTTGTCATAACGATATAAGCCGTTTGCCGTACCAATCCATAGCCATCCGTCTCGGTCTTCCGTAATGAACATGCCATCCTTGCCTTCCAGTAAAGTACCATGCCGTATCCTTTTGAACCGGCTGATGGATAAATCGGAAATACACATATTGCCTTTGTCTGGTATAAAATACAGATGATGTCCGGAATCCTCGAACACAGCTCTTATTTTCTCTTTATGGATAAAGTTTTCCGGAAAAACGTTTGTCTTCAGACTTTGTGAAGACGGATCCCAGATACACATCCCGTTTTCGGTGCAAATCCATCCTTTGCGGGTGGAATCAAAATAAATTTCGTATACATTGCCTTCGGGTAGTTTGGAATTCGCACTGGTATAGTGGTAAAGCTGTCTATTCCCCTTATAGCAATACAGCCCTATGGAAGTACCTATCCATATATTGTTTTCATTATCGGCTTTGATACAGAATATTTGTCCCTTCTCAAACGGCTGCGGTTCGCCGGGTTCAAAATCACGGATTGAGAGGGTTGACGGGTCGAAGATATACATTCCTCCGTCATATGTCCCGATATAATACTTCCCGTACTGATAGAGGCTGCACATAATCATGCCGGAACGAAGTTCCGGAGTTTTGAAACTTTTGAAGCGGTGTGTCTTTTCGTCAATATAAAACAGTCCGTCGCGGGAGCCGATTAAGCGTTCACTGCTGTTAATCGATATGGTGCGTACCGGCATATCCTTGGAGTCGAAGAAAGGAGGATAACTGTAGGTGGAGAACAGTCCGCTCTGATACAGACTATAGTCCAATCCCAGTTGGTAAAACCCTACCCAAAGCAAACCTTCGCGATCGACCAGTACCGAATAAACCGAATTGGAACGTAGACTTTCTTCTTTTCCGGCCTCGTGTCGGAAAGAGCGTATGATTCTGTTTTGCCGGGTGGAAATAAAATGTACCCCGTTACCGTCCGTGCCGACATAGAGCAGATCTTTTCCATCGCTGGATAAAGAGGATATCACATTGCAGCCGACGTTGACGTAGTGGTTGAATTGGCCGGTGGCGTCATTGAAGGAAATAATACCTTGACCCATAGTTCCCAGATAGAATTTGGAGCCGATGCGGGCTATATTGTTGAATGATGTGGTAGCCATCCTGCCTGTGGGGTATGATTTTACTTTCTTGTTGAAGAGCGTCATTGAATACAGGCCTGCTCCGGTTGCCATCCAGAGCTGCCCTTTATCATCCATTACCATTCCGTTAATGATATTAGCTGCCGAAAGGATATTAGGGTCTGCTAATAGCTGTTCCGCTTTTCCGTTTTGGTAAATAAATAAGCCGCCTTCACTTCCGACATATAGCTTTCCTTTTTTATCGGTAAAGATGGAATGTACCACATAACGAATGGTTTCGGCGGCAATCAGTTCCAGAGTCTCTTTTTCCTGATTTACCCGCCAAAGTCCCATGCCATTCCCCATCCATATTTGATGTTGTTGGGTTTCGGCAATGGCGTTTACCCGTTTCAGCTTCTCATTTGAGCCGGGAATGAGGAAATGTTTCAGGCGTGTTCCGTCGAAACGTTCCAAAGAATTGCCAGTCCCTATCCAGACAAATCCTTTAGTGTCCTTATAAAGAGCATTGACTACCAGATCGGAAAGCCCGTCCGTGACGGACAGGCCGCGGAATGTATAAGTACGCGAGTACCCGGACAGTGTGCCTGATAATAAGAAAACTGTAAAAATAAGTGTTAATATGTTCCTTACTAAATATTGCATCTCATTGTTGGGTTTTACTTCGCGTAAGCAAATATAAAGAAAATATCGGTAGGCTACGTGGCAGACCTTGTAAAATCTACCGTTGCAATAATTTGTACCGTTCTTTCTCTAGAGAAGTTTTATCGGCATCTCCGTCGCTTTGACAGTGTGCCTTATGCCCTTTATGCTGACAATGCCTTCTCCCGAAGTGATGTAGTACCATGCATTGTTTTTATATTCTAATAAGAGATTAATGGGTATTGTTGTTTCAATCGTTACATCAGGAGTCGTGAGCAGGGTGCCATTGCCGAGGAATAAGGTGATTGTTTCATTCTTGTCTTTTCCCCATAAGGCGTATGTAGCTTTCATACTCATTTCACCGCTTGTACATTTATTCGATGGATTGTCCGAAGAAAGAATAAAGTCGGTTCGTCCGTCTTTCCGGTCTATGCGTATGCCTACATTGCTCCCTTCTTGAGGACTGCTTACTGCCGGGAAACTCACTTGGGATATGCTTCCGGATTCTTTTACGGATGAGGGTTCGTAGACGGAAACAAACGGATGTTTCCAAGCTTCTCCGTGCTGGCGGGCTACAAAAGTCAGGGTCGGCTGGCCTTTTATATCGTAAGGCATGCCCGGTGTACGGCTAAGTCCTTCGGTCATGGGTGCCAATGCTGTAAAAACCTGACGGTTGGATTCTCCTTTCATCCAAAGGTTCATGGAAATGTCATCGTCGTCTTTCATTTTTATGGTGAAAGTGGCTTTCACATCTTTGCCGGTAGTAGCCATTTTCTTATTATATAAATAGGAGTAAGCATAAAGGTGTCCGCCTGCAAATGCCAGCTCCTCAGTGGGTTTCAAGCCTATATCAGAGTTGTCGGTTGCAGTCAGTGAGAGGGTCTGTCCGAGGTTGTGGTAAAAATAGTCGTGCATCTTGTCATCACCAAGTTCTTTTCGGCTGCGGAAAATGTCTATGTAGTAGCCGGTCTCGTTGCCGATGGTAACTATGCCCATCAGCCGTTTCTGGTCGGCACGACTTTCCGGTTCACGGAAAGAAACTTCACTGTAGGTTATTGGCGTGAAAGGCTTGCCTGGTGCGGAAGACGAAGGGAAGCATGATTCCAATTTGAAGGCATGGTTACTTTTCATCACCGGATAACTGGATATCCCGTCTACACATACTGTATTGTGACTGGGAAATTGCGAATAATATTCACTATAGTCTGTTCCGCTGTACAAGTAGGTGCCGATACCTGCATCGGGACCGAGGACATATCCTTTTCCATATAGTTCCATCGAAATGCCGTTGGCATGCATGTGGTTGCCCAGACTGGCATTTTGTGAAATCATCAGACTGTGGCGTGGATGCATCCCGTTACGTTGTACCAGCCACGAGACATTTGGAGCATAGAAAAGGGGAGAAACATAATCTTCTATACGTCCCGGGGTGATTTCCGGTTTTAGCTTAAGAGGTTTGTCGTTGAAAAAGGAACTGACCGATACAGGAATATTCGTAGTTTGTTCCGCAGGCTTTCCTGCACCGGGATTCAGACATTTCAGCAGTGCTGTGAAATAATCTTCCTGTTCCTTTTTCCCGTTGGTCTGTGCATTTTGAATCATGCGGATAAAGAGGTTGGGATTTAGGTATCCGGGGTGCGTATCGCCAAAACCGCAAATCATTCTGTTAGGGAACAGGTATTGCAGGTCGGCAGTCACAGCCTTCGAAAGTACCGGCATAGCCTTCACCAGGTCGTAATTGAGATTACGGTCAAAGAGGTTGGTAAAGTCGGCATAGTCATTGATTACCACATTGCTGTAACCGGGACACTCCGCCCAGATTCCCGTGTTCGGGTCGAAGCCATAGTCGGCCAGTTTGGTCAGGTTCCATTGGCGGATGCTGGAACGGTTCATCACGTAATCAAGGTAGTATTGTCGTCCCTTATGGTCGGGGTAGTGCGAATCGTCTTCCAGAATGATACCTACATTCATGATATATCGTGCCTGTATCAAATCCCAGTTATTGTGGGGTACTCCGTTGGCTATGATATTGTCCGCCCATTTCTTGAATGCATCGGCATAAACGGGCATTTTGTCTCTGTAATGCCTGGATAGATAATCTTGAAGAAAGTCGTATAACGGAACTATGATATTGAGGGCATCTTCATGGATGACTTCAAAAGAGGTCATGCCCACCAAAGTCTGTTGATGCCCGTGATTCAGGTCAATGGGGACATTGCGGTAGTAAATGCCGGTCATGTAAGTGTCGAATACTCCGGAAGCCAGTCGGGCATACCGTTCATCCCCTGTCAGCCAGTACAGAAAGGCGGCATCGCGGGCAATGCCGATGATTTCGCAGTTCAGACTTTCAATGTTGCGCCCGGTTTTGGAGGGATGTACCTTTTCCATTGGACGTCCCGGTAAGGAATTGTTGCAAAAGGTCACATTGCCGTTTTCATCGTCGTCATAGGGAATGATATCTTCCAGTTTAGGCCGCCCGTAAGTTACCATTGTACCGCGCGTGGCGGTGTAGCGTACAGTGGGAGCCGGAGCTTTTTCGCCTCCTGCATGGTCAAATGTTTCACCTTTGATGAAAATATCCGTAGCATGTGTTTTCCAGTACATGGCCAGACGGGACAGTAACCAGTCGGGCTCTTTTTCCGTTCGTTGAGTGTAGTTATCTGTCCGCTCTTTAAGTTTTTCAAAAATGCTTTTCGCCCATGCCTCTTTTTTTATCAATTTCAGCGTTTCGGCCTTCCCTTTTGTGTTTGTCAAGTAACGGGGATAATCCTGCGGTAAGTTCCGGGGAACAGGGAGTATCTTCTGTTCTGTTTGTGCGTATGCAGCAGGGCGAAGAGTACAAACGGAAAAAAGTAAGATGTTTATCAAGACATTCAGAAACTTCATATGCTATACTGTTTTTTGATTTGGAGAAAGATCATCTAAGTTTAATACGGATGGGGTGTTTCACTTACTCAATAAGCTTTCTTATAATCTGACTTAAATCAGGCTTCGGAATACATGCCGGTCATATTTATATTATCTATTTTTTCTCTCATACCCTCATAATCATGCTACAACTCTTTATACATAGGTAATACAGCTATGAGGGTAATCATGGCAATAACCATGAGAGTAACTGTTTACCCTCATAGCCAAAAATGAATTATTCTAACTTTTCCAAATGATACAGCGTCCCCCGCATAGACTTCTTGCAAGGTATATTCAGTTTCCGGAGGGTGCGCCCGAACTGTGCGACTTTGTTGATGGCCAGTTTATCCTTTGTCTTTGTTTGTAGATTGTTCATGATCTGCATTGCAGTGAACCATTCACCTTCTTTTTCCAAATCCACGGGATGAAAATAACAATGGAAAAGTTGCTCCAACGGGCTTATTTGTTCAAACTCACGATTGGTCTGCTTCAAAACCGCTTCATCCTCATCGTTCAACCAATAGCGCTCTCCATGATATATGGCGTCCATGGCCTGTGCATAGAGCTGTTTGTAGTTGATGGTGACATTCGTATTGATGGGCGCCGTTACTTCGATACAGATAAAACGGCGGCTTCCGCTGGGATCGGTAAGTAAATCTTTCTGATTGCTCGTACCGATAAAAGAAGCATACCGGCGTACTTCCCGTATCGCATTGCCGTAAGGCTTCCGAAGGTTGGCGACAGGCTTTTGTAACAGATGCTTCAGAAATCCCTGCTGACTGATATTCACCTGGTCGAACTCGTCAATATTGATTAGGAAAAAACGTCCCAGATAACGTTCCGCCTCCTGCTTGCTCTTGAAGTCGAGGCTATCCGTATAACCGAAACGCAGTTCGGGAGGCAGCAAGATACGGCAAAAGGTGGATTTGCGATAACCCTGCGCCCCTACCAGAAGAGGTGACGTACTGTTTCCATGCTGACGGTCCAGTCCGTGCCAATGCGCCACCATGCTGAGAAACCAACGGTAGAACAGCTCCCGCCAATACGGATTATTGCATGGAACCAAGTTTGCCAAAGCGCGGATACGGTCTTTCCCGTCCCAACCGCCCACGTCGTACAGAAACTCTTCCACCGGATTGTACAAAGGGACATATTCCGAATTCAAGAAGCGGTCTACATCGCGATCCCATGCATTGATACCTTCTTTCAGGGCACAGATGGAGATGCTGTTGCGCACGCGTTTATCCACAGTCTTGAAATAGAAGTGGATGGAATCACGCTGGCGGTATTCCAAATCGTCCAATACCGTGTTATAGCGAAACTCGTAACGTCGGTTCAAAAACTCCTCCAGCAGAAAAGCCGTTTCCTGCTCCTTGCTCCGGCTGCTTTTCTTTCCGAAACCTTTGCATTCCTGGTAAAGATTGTGCAAAGTCAGTCTCACAATCTGCTCATCAGATTCACCGTGATAATGTATCAGCGTTTGGCGCACCGCCTCCTCCTCGGGCACACCTGCTTTATAACAATGTTCGGCAAGGCGGACAAGCAGCGGTTGCAAGTCGTCGCCACGCCTCCAGTCCTCCATTTCGCGGAATGCACGACCTAAGGCGGCTTCGTAAATCATCTTAAATGTTTCTGCCGTTTCATATCCGGGTGCCATGCGTGCGAGTGGATTCTTTTCGTCCTGCTTCTGCTGGCGGAAAGTTCCTTCATCCGGCATCGTGAGTGGCTGTGCCAGACAGAAAGGTACGGCATCGGGATTATAGTAGGGTGATTCGTCCAGTGTCATCCGGCAACTTTGCGTCAACGCCGGTTCTCTCAGAGTGATGTCGAAAGGTAATACCGGCTGGTAGCACCTCACGGCAAGGCGGTAGGCATGGGCATGAAACAGAATCGCTTCCTTTTCATCCACAGGCAATCCTCCGTTCTCAGGCAAAGCAAATCGTACCCAAATTTTCGCGCTTCGTCCGCTGGAACCGCAAAAAACGGCAAAAGTCTGTGGCAAAAGCGCCGCTTGTCGTTTTACGAATTCCACTTCATATCGTCCGGATAGTTTGTTAACTTCCAACTGTACCAGTCCGTTGTAGTGTTTCATTCGCCGCTCACCCTCTTTAGTACGGCTGTATTCCACAGCCGGATAAATGCGCGGCAGTTTGTCTATGTGCTCATATCGGGTATGGGTTCCCTCTAATGCAGGCAGTATCTCCCGTAAAGCAGTGATGTATCCGGATTTTGTTTCCGATTTTATTTTCTCGAATAGTGTATTTGTTTCACAAGTACTTAGAGCCTCTTTCCCACTGTTTTTTTCTTCTCTGATTAAGGTGATTTTCATTTTTATGATAATAAGTAGGCGGGTAGCCTTGGGGAATGTGATTATGAGTAATTCCCTTTCTTATTCTCGTCTTACTTCAATGCAAAGGTAAATATTTATCTCGTGATTCTTCCCATTATCGGCAGTTATTCGAATTTTTCGAATAACTGCTGTTTCTTGCAGTTCCCCACTCTTGAAGAGATCTTCTAAATGATAGTTTATAGCACTTACACTCCGTAAGTTCCCTTATCTGTTCAAACTCCGGTTGCGTCTGTGATATGTCGTTTTGTTCTTTCATTTGTACCTGTTTCTAATTAAAGTTCCCTACCTCTGAAATGGAGTTGTAAAATAACGGTTTCTTTTGTCTGTTCCTTACCTTTTACTGTTCAATAGTTATATTTTAACATGGAATAATATATTCCTTATTATTCTTTTATTCTTCTTGGATTAACTCGTATGCCATGCTTCTCTTCCTTGGATGAAGAAATTGTCCACAACGTAATCTGCCAAACCCTTGTTTGGCTGATTCATTGCATATTTTTCGCAACCCGCTTCCTCACTTTTCCATAAAATTTAATTGTGCAAACACATCGGCTAATATAGGATTACGGCGTTTGGATGAAACGTCGTCCAAGTCCCGGTTTTGAATAAGTGTTCCATCGAACATTCATCTTATATATTGTAGGTCGAAATAATGCACGTTATGAACGCAAAGATAAGGAATCGTTATCTCAAAGTGTAGCATAAGTTTGTTTTTTCAAGGAATTCGGGTTTGTTTGTTAATTGGATGTGTAATTATGTCCCGAACACCCTTTCTTCTTTCGATATTAATGCAGTTCTTATTTGTTTTTTCCCTGTTTATATTGTATTTTTGCTTTATAATGAATAAAGGCTAACTAATGTAAATCAATAAGCTATCATTAATCAATAAATTTGTTTATTTTAGTAATCTTATAAGATAACAGATGTAAGCTTTTAATAAACTTAAGGCATTAATAGAAAGGAGCTATAGATAAAACAAGAGGCAGATAGGGGACCAACAGAAGAAAGATAGGGGCTTAATATCTCCCACATAGGCTCTGACAGGAATGATACGTATACTTTAAAACTTAAAAATTATGGCAATATTATTTGATTGGTATGAAAATCCGAAACCCTCAGATAAACGGGAGGGAGAGAAAACATTGCATCCACGCATCAAGTACAACGGTTCCACCAGCACCGCCGTGCTCCGCCGTCGCATCCAGGAACGCTGTTCGCTCACGGAAACCGACGTGATGGCCGTGTTGGATGCCCTTTCGCACATCATGGGCGAAGAACTGGCCGAGGGCAGACAGGTACATCTGGACGGCATCGGTTATTTTCATCCCTGTCTGACCACTACCGAGCCGGTGACTGTGGACATGAAGCGGAAAATTACGAAAGTGAAGCTGAAAGCCATCAAATTCCGTGCAGACCAGACCTTGAAAAACGGACTGGGAACACTGAAAGTGAAGTGCATGAAAGGGAGCCTGGATTTTAAACGGCTGACCGATGAAGAGATTGATCAGCGCCTGACGGCCTACTTCAAAACGCATCAGTTCTTGAGAAGAACAGACTTTCAGAGTTTGTGCGGAATGGCAAGGAGTACGGCAATGAGTCATTTGCGCCGTCTGCGCAGTGAAGGAAAGCTGGAAAATGTGGGTGGACTGATGCAGCCCATTTATGTGCCTGTTAAATGATAATGTAAAGATATACAATATGTTACCTGACTCGCCTAAAAAGTGACTATGAGGGTAAATGCTTACTCTCATAGTCACCATCATAGTTACCATCATGCCTCTATATCCAATAAATAAAGGGATTTAGGAAAATTATGAGGGTATGAGGGTAAAATTATAATTTAATTATAATATTAGTACAACGCACTGCCCGCCGATAATATGCCGGCCAGCGTTAGTAATCCTTTTTTCTTTTTCATGATCCTACTTTTATATTGAAAATGATAGCAGGGGAGAGGCTTATTCTTTGATTTTATATTCTAAAATACTGCTGAACTTGCGTGCCAGTCGCGGCAGACAACGACATAGTACACCCATCATTCCCCAACGCTTTTTCTCGATATCCATATACGAAAGACTGTCCGTCATTACCAGTTGCGGAACCCATTGCTCTATTACCCGTCCGTCGTTGATGCCGCAACGGAAATTAGCATTCATGTACTTCAATGTGTCGTGTTTTACCCCTTTCTTCATAAACATGGTTCCGCATACGTCAAAATGAATCTCCCCGCCGGGGAAGCGGGCTGCCAGATGTTCCAACAGTGTCCTGACTTGTTTCTCATAGAAATACATCACCACTCCCTCGAGGATAAAAATAAACCGGGCATCCGGATGCTTCGTGCGTAAGTCATCCATCCATCCACTCTCCAATAGAGAAGCGGTCAGTGGAATATCATTGTTTTCGTAAGGAGGCAGCAGTCGTTCGCGCAGTTGCATGACTTCCGGCAGGTCGAGTTCATAAAACAGGGCGTTCCGTTTGTCTGGAATGCGTTGGTAACGGGTGTCGAGCCCGCAGCCTATGTTTACAACTACCGGACATTTCTCCTTCCGGATAAATTCCTGCACTTTCCTGTCGAAATGCCGTGCGCGGATGACACATCCCAAGGCACTCATCGCTGATTTATCGAATTTGGAAAAGTCGTAATCTATCTTGTCTATCATTTTGCAGGCCAGCTCATCATGCAAGATGGCATCTTTCCGGCGGCTTTCTTTGGCACGCATGTAGAGGGTGATCAATAATGTTTCCTCTACGGGATTCAGTTGTAGTTTCTCTTTCATATTTATTTAGTTTTAAAAACGAACAATATTCAAAATCATTCAAAAAAAAGAGAGAGCTTATATTTTCATAAGCTCTCTCCAACCAGTTACTTCGAAAGTCACATACTCGGTGACTATCTTATCCAATTCTTTAGGTTTTATCTTGTGCATGATTAATTCTTCAAATAAGGTGAACATCCACACCGTGTGCAGATGAACGGAGAATTCGGAAATATCAATGTTAACTTGCGGATATTTTTGTTTCATAGCTAAAAAGTATTTTTTTACGATAGCTGTGGAACGTTCTGTAAATTCGGATCTGAAGTTTTCAAGCGACGAACCCTGTGACTTAGAGAATAGTAATACCAGTAATTTTCGATATTTCCGGATCAATGTGATATATTCATCAATAGCCGTTCTTAGGTATTTATCCGATTGCATTAGCATAATATCAGCCCTCTCTGCTCCGTGGTGTTCGTTCAGCATAGCTTCAAGAACCGATATTACCGGTTTTAGTATACGGCGGAATATTTCATCCTTACTTTTAAAATAATTGTAAATGTTGCTTAGTCCCACTTGTGATACGCTGGCAATTTCCCTCATGGAAGCTTTAGAAAATCCTTTTCGATAAAAGACTTCTTCGGCTGCTTGTAGAATATTTGCTTCAATATTGACTTTAGGGCATTGCATCGATTTATTGTTTTTCTTTTTACACCACGTATTCACATAGCGTTCCACTGAGTTTTTTTATTTATTGCAGATAAATATTGAAAGTATTAATAATATAACATAAGAGAAAACTCAGTGGAACGCTATGTGAATCTGTGGCGTGAAAAAATCAAGCGCAGCGAACTTTCCGTTCGCAATAGCGCTTACATTGTGCTGATATGTCATATCCCAGCATTGCTCCGAGAATAAAATCTTCTTCCGGTGTCAACTTGTTCAGCGGTTGAGTCACCAAAAGCCGGATGGCATTGATACATTCTTTACTACCGAAAAATAAATTTATTCTATCATTTCCGACCGGTTGGATGATATAGCTTATTTTTTGGCTATTCAACCGTCTGATGGCAAAATCTTCATATTTTCTGTTCGTGGTGTAGAGAATCATCTGACGCACCCCTTTCTTGAATTCATAAATATGATTCAAGAACACTTTCAGTTCTACCGGATTAATATCTGAGGTTATCATATAGCAATGAAAGATTAAAAGAAATTAGGCCAAATGGTTCTTGATGTCGTTTACCCAGGCTTCAATACGCTCATCGGTCTTGTCGCTTTCGTTTACGTCATCAATGGCAAGTCCGATAAATGACCCGTCTATTGCCGAGATGGAAGAAGAAAAAGAATATCCGCTTGCTGACACTTTCCCTACGAAAGTGGCGCCTGAATCTTTGATATCTTCATAAATCACTCCCATTCCGTCGCAGAAAGTATCACCGTAAGAATCGGAATCACCACAACCGAAGAAAGCGATTGTTTTTTCCTGCAAGTCGACAGACTTCAAAACCCTGATACCATCATACCAGTCGTCCTGCACTTCACCGTCACCCCATGTGGAAGTGCCGAGGAGCAGAACTTCATAGCCGTTCACTTTGTCGGCCGTCATTTTGGCAACATCGATAACATCTGATGCCGGAATGCCCAGTTTGGAAGCGATTGCTTCTGCAATCCCTTGTGTGGTTCCTGTGGAAGAACCATAGAAAATACCAATCTTTTTCATTTGATAATAATGTTATTAATGTTATGCAATTAAAATTTAATGCAAAGTAAAGGTAAGGATACCGTTCTTGAAATACCTATAAATGACGATTTTGAGCTGGGAAACTACTCTAATGTAGGTATTCTGCAATTAGTTGGACAATGATATGCTAGATCAAGCAAATACTTTTTCATTTATCATTAAAAGGGGAGAACTGCTTTGCACCTTTTTTATCAGGTATCAATGTTATTTCCTTTATGTCTTCTCCATTTTGAATAATTTGTAATCATTACAGAAATACCTACTTGTTGCCAATAGCCGTGTAATTATACTCATTTATAGGTATTGTTCCGCTTTTTAACCATCTGTAACTTTGCGCTAATTAATTTTATATAAAAATACAAAATAAATGAAAGGACAGGTATTAGGACTTTCTTTGTGTCTGGCTGCTTTCGGAGGAAATGCTTTTGCCGAAAATAAGCCTGATGTAAAGTCGGATAACACGAATAAAACCGAGCAAAGAGTAGAGGAGATCATTAAGCCCCGCTTAACTATAGGTGGTTATGGGGAAGCAGTGATGACCCGTAATTTTTATAGCGATAACTATTTGCGTTATACCAGTGCGGAAAACTATAAAAATGCCAAAAGTCATGGGCGTTTTGATTTACCTCATGTGGTCATCTTTCTTGGCTATGATTTTGGTAAGGGGTGGACGTTCTCCAGCGAAATAGAGTTTGAACATGGGGGAACAGAAAGTGCTGTGGAGATGGAGGAAGAAGAAGGGGGAGAATACGAATCTGAAGTAGAGCGTGGAGGGGAGGTTGCCCTCGAACAATTCTGGATTCAGAAGTCATTTAGCCCCCAATTCAATTTGAAAATGGGACACATCATCGTCCCTATTGGTATGACGAACCAACACCATATGCCTACTGAATTCTTCGGGGTGTATCGTCCCGAAGGTGAAAATACCATTATGCCATGTACATGGCACGAGACGGGTGTCAGTATCTGGGGACGTGCAGGTGACTGGCGTTATGAGGCAATGCTTCTTCCCGGATTGGATTCCGATCGTTTCGGACGTCAGAACTGGATTAAAGGCGGTGCCGGTAGCCCTTATGAATTTAAAATTGCAAACTCTTATGCCGGTGCATTCCGTGTGGATAACTATTCCGTTCCCGGCCTGCGTATGGCATTGAGCGGCTATATCGGCAATTCATTTAGTAATACACTCAGTGTGAATGAATCCACTAACTATAAAGACGTGAAGGGTACGGTAATGATTGGAGCTTTTGACTTCCATTACGATGCTCACAATTGGATTATCCGGGGGAATGCTGATTATGGACATTTGACAGACTCTAAGAAGATCACCCAATATAACATGAGTATGCGTAAAGATTCTCCTTCCCCTAAACAGGCTGTGGCTTCTGATGCTATTGCTATAGGAGTTGAAGCAGGGTATGATATTTTTTCACAGTTTGATAAATTAAAAGAGGATGGAAAGAAATTCTATCTGTATGGAAGGTATGATTATTATGACTCTATGCTTAAGACAGCCAATGGAGTGACGGATTACGAGTGGTGCGGCCGTCAGCGGATTGCCGCCGGCGTTAATTACTATCCGATGAAAGATATTGTGATAAAAGGCGAGTACTCTGTCGGGCTGTTGAAAAGCAAATATAATAATGAGCCTTCAATCTCTTTAGGTGTAGCTTATGCCGGCTTCTTTACAAAATAAATTAATTTATATCTAACTATAAAAATTAAGGTAATGAAAAAGTATTTCAGATTTCCATTGTATTTGGCAATGAGTGTTTTACTAACAACAGGCATGATTGCATGTAGTGATAGTGACGACGATGTAGATTCCGTTAAAGAAAGTACGTTGGAAACAGCTGTTGTTCCTTATGTGAATAATACGGTTATTGGTACTTATACTAAAATGTCTGATGCATCGATTGAATTATATGAAAGGTGTGTGGATATACAAGAAGCTTTCGCAAATAAAACCTTAACATCGGATATGGTGAAATCTGCAGGAGAATCGTGGAATACAGCCCGTAAATATTGGGAATTAAGTGAAGCTTTTCTTTATGGAGCCGCTGCCGATTATAATATAGATCCACATATTGATTCATGGCCGTTGGATAAAACAACGATGGATGCTACTTTGAATAATGCACAACAAATGCAACTTATAAGTGAAAAGGGAGCTGGCATTTTAGGATACGGATTATTAGGCTTCCATGCAGTAGAATATATGTTGTTTCAGCTTGACTCTTCAGAGACTAAATCAGAGCCTCGTGATATCAGTAAATATACTACTAATGAGCTAATTTATCTTGTTGCCGTTGCAGAAGACTTACGTAATCAGTGTGTACGGTTGGAGGCTTCTTGGGCTGGACTTGATAATGTTACGACAGCAAAACAAAATATACTGGAAGATGCAGAGCTTGAACCAACTTTCAATTATGGTGAAAGTATGTTGACTTCCGGTCAGGCTGGTAGTAAATATAAAAACTTTTTAGCTGCTGCCCAAGATATTATTCAAGGGTGTATTGATATTGCCGATGAGGTTGGTAATACAAAGATAGGCAAACCGGTCAATGGTTCTTCTGAAGAAGATAAAAATTATATTGAATCTCCCTATAGTTTGAATTCTATTACGGATTTCACGGATAATATCATCAGTATTCAGAACTCTTATGAGGGCATTAATTCCAGTGATGCTTCAATTAGTGACTATATTAAATCGGTTGATCCTACTTTAGATACGAAAGTAAAGAATGCTATTCAAGATGCAATTGACATCATCGAAAAAATTCCGGAACCATTTGCTAAAAGTGCTTCTACAGATTCCAATGCCAGAGAGGCTGTAACAGTGGTTGGCACGGATCTGGTGAATGCTTTAGAAGAAGTAGCCCAAGCTTTGTCTAAATATTGATTTTAATAATCAGGCTCAAGGCGGGTATACTCAAAAAAGTATGCCCGCTTACTAACGTCTATAAACTAACTAATTTTATTTGATATATGAAGAAATTTTATTATTCATTGGGAGTGCTTGTTTTTCTAGGCATAACATCGTGTAGTGATGACGATACGAAAAAGGATGATGGAAAAACAGAGGAACTTCCCGAATGGTATTATACCGGTGGTGAACTTGGTACAGCTTATTTAACTACTTATAATGCTTATGAACAACCCACTCCTGCTGTGGAAAATGCCGGACTGTATCAGGCTTTTAAGAACGGGGAACAGTTGTTTGAAAAACCGTTTTTAGCTAATGTGGAAGGAGTACGTAAAGGATTGGGTCCTGCTTATGTTCGTAGTTCGTGTGTTCATTGTCATCCCGGTTATGGGCATGGCAGGCGTATTGCCGCCGGTACTTTCAATACGAATGAAATAGGTAACGGGTGTTTACTTGTAGTTTATACACCCGATGATAATAATTATGTTTCCTGGTTGGCTGGTATGCCGCAGTCTCATGCTGTTGCCCCTTTTAAAGCTCCTTTGGATGAGAGTAAGATTACTGTAGAATGGAAAAATTACACAGACCAATGGGGCAATAAATTTCCGGATGGAGAAACTTATGAGTTGCAATATCCTGAAGTTACTCTCCCTAAGGAAGCTGTATATGTTTATAATCAGGGGTATACCATCCCCAAGGACTATGAAGTGCGTCTTGAATCTACGATTGGTATCTATGGTACAGGCTTGTTGGATGCCATTTCTGACGACGATATAAAAGCTCAGTATGCTAAAGAAGAAACAGCAGGTGCATCTATTAATCCGGCTATTTTTAAAAATGGTGAATGGGTAAAGCAGTATAGTAATTCTCTTCAGGGAAATGGAGAAAAGCATGCTCTACGCTATACTTATGCACTGAGTCGTGGTCCATTACTTGATGGGCCGGGTTCCAATGCCATGTGGAACATTACGAATGTAACACGTAGTAACCGTAGATATCACTATTTGGACGCTGCAGGTACTTATGCCGAATATTCGTCTAAAGATCCGGAGGTTCAAGCGGGATTTCCTGGTTTTATAGCTAAGGTTGATCCCCAAAAAGAGCATTCTGAGTGGTGGACTAGTAACGTGGCAGATAACATAAAGAACTATCTTAATTCGAAGACATTACCGGTGGAAATGAGTGACAATGATTTTATTGATTTCATGGTTTGGCACAGAGGATTAGCTGTTCCTGCAGCTCGTAATGTGGACGATGAAGATGTTTTAAAAGGTAAGGAGCTCTTTGAACAGATAGGGTGTACACGTTGCCATCGTCCTACATGGACGACCGGTAGTGATAATTTTACTGATCCGAATCTATTTTTCGCTAATGGGGATAGCCGTTTACCACGATATCCGAATCAAAAGATATGGCCTTATACCGATATGGTACAACATCAACTTCACATGGTGAATGATATCCGTGGAGGATGGAGCCGTACAACTCCATTATGGGGACGTGGTTTGCATCAGAAATGTACGGGTTCCGCTACCTCTGACCGCATACATGATTGTCGCGCCCGTACTGTTATTGAAGCAATTATGTGGCACGGAAATGAAAACAGTAATGCGTATAGTGTTATAAATAAATTTCGTGAATTATCTAAATCAGAACGTAATGCTATCGTTAAATTCATAGATTCAATTTAATAGATTTGTATTTTTGTGGCTGTTAGGCTGCAAAATATCTTTTCATTAAAAAATAAACTATGAGAATAACCGTAAATTCCACATTGTTGAAATATCTTTCTTTTGGGTTGATAGTCTTCCTTGTTTTCATAATGAGCATAGCTACAGTCTTGGAAAAGCTATACGATACGGCTTTTGTTTCCAAATTCATATATGGTTCTCCATTTTTTATCAGTTTATGGGGTATATGTGCCTTAGTAGGTTTGGGGTATTTAATTTCTCGTAAGCAGCAAAAACAGGTTATTGCATTTATGCTTCATCTCTCTTTTATACTTATTTTAGGTGGCGCTTTCGTTACTCATCTTTTCGGATTGCAAGGTAAAATACATTTGCGGCAAGGTGAGGAGCCTATGACTACTTTTGTAACCACAGATATGAAGGCGGAAACGCTTCCATTTGAAGTTTCTTTGAAAGATTTTCATTTGGAATACTATCCGGGGACTTTTGCTCCGATGGATTTTGTCAGTACTATTCTTGTTAATGATGGGGAAACGAAGATGGAAGGTAAAGTTGCGATGAATCATATATATAGTTATCGGAATTATCGTTTTTACCAGTCTCAGTATGATATGGATGCTAAGGGAGCCACACTCTCTGTTGCATACGATCCTTACGGTATTACTATTACTTATACGGGATATGGATTGTTACTGCTGACTATGATTCTTTTCATGTTTCAAAAGAATAGCCGTTTCTACCAATTGCTTCAACATCCTTTACTGCAACGTGGCGGAGTGATCTGTCTCTTGCTCTTTTTGAGCTTTTCCAGCATACAAGCCAATGAAATTCCTCAAGCTCTTCCAAGGGATGTTGCGAAGAAATTCTGTGATCTTTATATCTATTATAATGATCGGATTTGTCCGTTACAGACATTGGCTAAAGACTTTACTGTTAAGCTGTGTGGTCATTCCACTTATAAAGGACTTACATCGGAGCAGGTTTTATCCGGATGGTTCTTTTATTATGACGATTGGAAAGAAGAACCTGTTATTCGAATTAAAACAAAGGAAGTACAAGAGCTGTTAGGCGTAAAAGATTCTTATGCCCGTTTAGTGGATTTTGCGGATGTTAACGGTTATAAGCTGGAAAGGGGAATGGAATCCGGATCTGCGAATGATATGCGGGCTATTGAGGAGGCGAATGAGAAATTCAACCTTGTGAGTATGGTGTCTACGGGTAGTCTGTTAAAGATATATCCGTATTCATCTTCTTCACAATCTGTTGAATGGTATTCTCTTGCTGACGATTTACCCCGTAATATGCCTGCCGATTTAGCAATGTTTGTTCATAATAGTATGGGATATGTGGCTGAAATGGTTGCCCAGAAAGATTATGCCGAAGCTTCTGCCTTGCTAGATAAAATAAAAAAGTTTCAGCAGAAAGAAGCTGCCGGGGTATTGCCTTCGGCCAGTCGGTTCAATGCTGAAAAGTTATATAACGTGATGGATTATTCCAAGCCGGTTGCTATGGTATGTATCCTGATGGGTTTGGTGACTTTTGTGCTTTATTGTCGACGGAATTTTTACGGAGAACAAAGTGGCCTGCAAATGATAAATAGCGATAATGCCGTTTCTGACAAAGGAGACGTTGTTATTGAGGAAAATGCCGACCGACCGGAACAGGTAAGATCTGATAAATACTGGTTGTGGTTCACTGGTTTTTGCAAAGTTTTGATGATAGTCTTGTTTATCTATCTGCTGGTTTTGATTGTTTTACGCGGTTACGTCAGCAATCACTTGCCTCTTTCCAATGGTTTTGAGACCATGCAATTCATGGCTTGGTGTGCTTTGTTGTTTACTTTCTTGTTACAACGGAAGTTCTCTATGATGTTGCCTTTCGGTTTTTTGGTATGCGGATTGGCATTGATGGTTTCCATGCTTGGTGAAGCCAATCCTCAGATTACCCAATTGATGCCGGTGTTGCAGTCGCCATTACTTTCCGTACATGTGGTTGTCATCATGCTTGCCTACTCGTTGCTGGCATTCATCATGCTCAACGGGGTGACGGCTGTCATTCTGCATTATTCCCGTCGCGATTGTTCGCTGCAAATAGAACGTTTACAGGTTATTAGCCAGATACTGCTTTATCCGGCGGTCTTTCTATTGACGATTGGTATTTTTATCGGTGCAGTTTGGGCTAATGTGTCGTGGGGACGTTATTGGGGATGGGATCCCAAAGAGGTATGGGCGCTTATTACGATGCTGGTGTATGCTTTGGCTTTGCATACAGAATCCTTACCTTGGTTCCGTCGGCCAATGTTTTTCCACGTATTTTCTATCGTGGCTTTCCTTTCGGTATTGGTTACTTACTTCGGAGTGAATTTTTTGTTGGGAGGTATGCACAGTTACGCGGGGTAACAATATACTCTCCGACAGCTATTTATTTCCCTGCCCATCGTTTAAGTGTAGGGAAATATTTTCTCATCTCTGCAATGGCTTCTTCTTTGGTGTAGGTGATATCAGAATCCTTATTAAATTCATCTACAAATTGTGCGCAATGTTGAATCATTTCTTCCATCGTGCAATCTGATGTGTATGCCCCGTCCTTATAGCAGTAACAGCAGTATTCTTCGTTTCTGCTACCGTCGTGATTTGTACCGAACTCTTCTTGCTTTTGCAGTGGCATACCGCAACTTTGACAATACTTTGTTTCCATAATTTTTATTTTAAATAATGTTATTGGGTTGTATTAGAGTTTAAATTTCAGTCACTTTATTCCAGCATTTTTTCATCTACACCGAACTTTTCACCTGCTTGCGATTTCCCGGCTGGCTCCACATGGACTATAATGTCATACACATCTTTTACGGATTTTTTTATACTGTTCTCTACCTCTTCAGCGATTTCATGTCCCTGTATAACTGTTATATAAGGGTCTACTTCAATATCCAGCGTAATGACGTACAAGTTTCCGATCATGCGCGAGCGTACACGATGGGGATGGCCGGCACCGGGGACTTTTTGTACAGCCATAAATATTATATCATATATTTCCATGTCCTTAACTCCATCCATTAGTTCTATGCTCGAGTCCATGAAGATCTTGATGGAAGACCGGAGAATAAACAAACTGATGATGAGTCCGGTAATGGTATCGAGTATAGGAAGCTTGAAGACGAAAGTAAATATAAGTCCCACTAGTACACCTGCCGAAATTATCACGTCGTTACGCATATTTACAGCATTTGCTATGAGAAGAGTGCTGTTTATCTTCTTTCCTTGGCGATATTGATAAGTAGCGAGCAATAACTTTCCTATAATAGAAAATATAGTAACATAAATAGCTATTGTGGTGGGTAGTTCTTTTGTTTCGTTGACAAGAAGACTTCGGATTGAAGAAATAAGCATTTGCAATCCGGCATAAAAGATGATTATAGATAATACTTTAGCAGCAATACCTTCAGCTTTTTCATAACCGAAAACATACTTTTTACTTGGCGGTCGGTTTATAATTTTTGCAGTGAAGATCATTACGATGGAAATAACTACATCGGTTGCCGAATCTATTCCATCACCCAGTACTGCAAGACTGCCTGCAGAGAATCCTATAAAAATCTTTGCTGCCGATAATATGCTGTTTCCTATAGTACTTATCCAAGATGCTCGAATCAAAAGATTATCGTTTGACCCCATTTTTCCGCTTGTTTAATGATTCGTATTTATTTAGGTCTGAATAATATTGAGTCGGCAAACTTATACAAAAATAATGATATATAAGTTGTTTCATGGGAAAATGAAGAAACTATTTATTGATTATGCCATGTGTTTTGCCTCCAAAACCGGTGGGTAATATCAATCATTTTTCCATTGACAATTTTATATAGCCGCTGATTGGTATATTCTGATTTTAATCCTCCCCGGTTTTCAATATAAGGGCCTAATTTAATATAATGGAAAGAGTTTATATCGAAACCTGATGGTAAGTCTTGTTTTCCTGAATACCAACCGATTTTAATGGGAGTGATAGATTGGCATTGCAGAAACAGGGCAAGTTGTTCCACTTCGAAAGGCGAGGCATCTCCTCCCATGAAACAAACACATGTGATGCTGTTTCCATATTTTTGTAAAAGTACGGAAAGGCTTTCTGTAGTTAATGGTTCTCCGACGTCTTGCATTAGGTAGGGACTATGGCATCCCTTGCACCCATTAGGGCAGTTGGATATGTTAATCGCTAGCGTCACTTCATCCGGAATTTCTTGGAAAACTATATCGTAATCGGTATATTTCAGCATCTTTTCTTAGTTTGTGATTTTCCAATTTACCTAATCTCTTTCCGGTAAGGAGAGGGACTAGGTAATATTCTTATAACGATTTAATAACGGTTAATTTGAAGTATTTTTCACTCTTTCCGCGTCTTTCTCAGTGGAGGTGAGGGAGAGGCTGTTAGCGTAATATCTTTGGTTGGCCTCTTTTTGTCGCGGTTGCGAGAAATTACTGACACGCTTCATGTAGCCGATTACGCGGGTAAGATAATCCACGTTCTTGCTATGACATACGGGACACTCTTTCAGGTAACGCTTGTCTATATGGTTACAGTCATTACAAATGGTATTAGGAATGTTGAACGTGAAATAATTACAGCCTTCTTTGGCGGCTACGCGAAGCAATTGGCGGTATTGTTCTTTACTCAGATGTTCTTCCAGATTCATGTGTAGTGCCGAACCCCCGGTAAGATGATCAATATACCGATGACCATGTAATCTGAATTTGTCTATTACATTTAATGATTTATCTTCCACAATGTAAAAATAACTATTATAGCAGTCGCGGAAAGTTTCGTAGCCGGCTTCCCTATCCCATTTGGCATGTTTTACACCTACATTTTCGGCTGGAATCATTTCGCAGTTGAACAGTACATCTTTAGTATGATATTTTTTATTATATCTTTCTATAACACCCAAAACTTCCTGAACGAACGTTTCGTATTTCGGATTATCATTAATTTCAATACCCAGGAATTGCGCGGCTTCCACCAATCCATTCACCCCGATGGTGAGGTACTGGCGTCCCATATTGATGTATCCGGCATCGAACAGGGGCAGCATCCCTTTGGATTGCAAGAGTTTCAGATTTTCATTGTAAGCCAGCTGTACCTTATGGACTAGATCCACTACTTCTTCGAGGAAGAAAGGATAGAGAATACCCGATTTTGTGGCGTGTTGGATGCAGCGGTTTAGGTTGATGGTGAGTACACTCTTCGAACCGGTGGATACACCTCCGGCACCGAGGGTGTAACTGAATCCGTTGTCTTGTATTTCGTTGCGTAATCGGCAACAGCTGCTTAATGAATCGGCATTATCGCTCATATAGGTGAAGAAAGAGTGTCCTTCGGCATACATTTCAGCAGTAAAGTCACCGTATTCCTTATCCATTACGTCGCCATCCTTGCTCAGCAAAGCCATGGTTTCGACAGGGAAAGTCAGTACGGCTTTTGTACGTTCCTTGTTGAACCACTTCATAAAACGCTTCTGCAACCAATTCAATGATTCCCAGTCCGGTTGACTCCCGTCGGGGAATACGAAATGTTCAAACAGACTATTAAAGTAGTATTTGTCATAATAGGCAATGTTCCAGAATACAGCCTGGAAGTTTCGGGCTCCGGTGGGCTGGTTAATGGAGTAGACTATCTGCTCAAAGCAGTCGGTAATGACTTTATCTAGGTTTCTGTGTTTCAATGATAAGTCTGCACTTTTTTCGGGATCTTTATAGTAATCCTTTCCGTATTCCTTTCCGATAAAGTAGTTCATGTACATGAGGAATTCCGGAGTGGCACATGCACCGCTAAGCATACTCGATACAATAAATACCATATTGATAAACCCACCGCAAAATGATTTAAGATTGGTGGGGGCAGTGGAATTTCCTCCGATAGCCGTCGTTCCGCTGATAAGCCAAGGATACATGGTGATACTTGCGCAGTAATTGGCAAGATTGGTTTCATCGTTTTTGTAAATATAGTGATGGTTGAGTAGCTCCACATAACGGTCGGAAAGTTCCTTGCCATACATATCTTTCAGGCGGTCGGTCAGCAGGCGGCGGTTCAGACGGATAAAGTTCGCCTTGGGAAGTTCGCCAATCAGAGTGGCTATATTCTTATTTTCCACATTGGCGTTGGCATCATATTTACTACCACTGGCAGGATTGGAGGCATCACAGTAGTCGATCAGGAATCGCAGTTTGTCACGTTCCTCGCGATCTTCCAAATGTCTCTGACGGTAAAGCATAAATGATTTAGCTACGACATAATAATGTTCCGCCATCAATGCTATTTCCACTTGATTCTGAATTTCTTCCACATTGCTTCCGTCGTTTATACTCACACGACTGAGGATGTGGGTGATGACATCTTGTGTCGCAAAACTTCCTACCGACAAAAATGCTTTACTAATTGCGCTTTTAATTTTGTCCAGAGAGAAAAGTTCTTTCTTCCCGTCTCTTTTGACAATGAATACCTCTGAATTGATCATACTTATAAACTTAAGATTTGATAATTAAAATTATTAACATTGAACAAACCAATAAATGACAACTCGCGCAACATAGTAATAAAATGAATCAATGAGGATACATCCTATTGCTTTTCACCCGAAAGCCATGAATGAGTGCGATTTTATAGGCAGGTCTTCTGACTTATTTCTATTATTACACCTTCCCGACTATTGATAATCAGTGGTTTATGATTGTAATAACATGTTCTCTGCATATAGAGCAGGAAGAAACTTACAGCTACGGGGATAGTTCCTGATTTTCACAGGATTCCCTTTTAATTCCGTATCATACTGGCGATGATCGTGAAACCTATACTATTGACAAAGTTAGAAATAAAATTTATATTCCTAATGGTTAAGTAGAAAAAAACGCCAAAAGAACAATTCTATTTTTGGTAAGCAACAGTAAGGTGTTGTGTGTCACTCGTAAACGTCTTATTACTTCAAGTATGGGTTGCATATAAGTATGGTTTCTTTTTGTTTTGTTTAATAATATGCATGCTTGTAGTCGTGTTTGACATGAGATTCTGCGTACTCTTTGTAGTGGACTCAACTTAATAAAATGAAAAAGGAAAGGTTTTTATTGGTGCTACTTCTAAAAATGTGCAATAAGGAGAACTTATTTAGTCTGATAGACGTTGATAGATGAAACTAAATTTAAATAATTATGGCACATTCTAAAATAGTACAATTGCTGGGTGATCAGAGTGACTATCTACTGAATCACGTGAGTAAAACGATTGATAAATCTTTAATCCATGCTCCGGGATCTGATGTTATTGACCGAATTTGGACCGATTCCGACAGGAATATTCCAACGTTGAATAATCTACAACGTATTTTTGGGCATGGACGGTTGGCTAATACCGGATATGTTTCCATATTGCCGGTGGATCAAGGGATTGAGCATACGGCGGGTGCTTCCTTTGCGCCGAATCCGTTATATTTTGATCCCGAAAACATTATCAAATTAGCAATGGAGGCGGAGTGTAACGCAGTGGCAACCACTTATGGCGTATTGGCTTCCGTTGCGCGGAAGTATGCATATAAGATTCCGTTTGTGGTGAAAATCAATCATAATGAATTATTGACATATCCGAACTCTTATAACCAAATTATGTTCGGAACAATTAAAGAGGCATGGAACTTGGGCGCTGCTGCAGTAGGTGCTACAATTTATTTTGGTTCGGAAGAAAGCCGGAGGCAGATTGTGGAAGTGGCCGAAGCTTTTGAATATGCACATGAGTTGGGTATGGCTACTATTCTCTGGTGTTATTTGCGTAACGATGCTTTTAAAAAGGATGGTGTGGATTATCATAGTGCGGCGGATTTGACTGCTCAGGCGAATCATTTGGGAGTAACAATAAAGGCAGATATTGTGAAACAAAAATTACCGACCAATAATGGTGGGTTTACAGCTATTAAGTTTGCTAAAAGTAGTTCTGCAATGTATGATAAGCTAACTACTGACCATCCGATTGATCTTTGTCGTTATCAAGTGGCTAATGGCTATATGGGTAGGGTTGGCTTGATCAATTCAGGAGGAGAATCTCATGGAGAAAGCGACTTGAAAGATGCCGTATATACTGCTGTTGTCAATAAGCGCGCTGGAGGTATGGGACTGATTTGCGGTCGTAAGGCATTCCAGAAACCGATGAAAGAAGGTGTTGAACTTATCCAGGCCATTCAAGATGTTTATTTGGATAAAGAAATCACCCTCGCTTGATTTTATTTTGATTGTAGTTTGCGACATTTTCCGCAAAATAATATAGAGGTGCGGCAGGAAGACCGAATGTTAGATTTGTCTTACATATTTTATCCATGGTTGAGATAATTCTTCGGGCGGCTTTTGCCACACCTTTTTTCTCTTTTTAAAATACCCGTTATTTGGTATTTCTCCATAATTCGTTTTTTAGGTTTTCTTTCATTTTTTATTCTTATCTTTGCGGCGAATTGGTTTTATCTGATCATTTCGGTCGTTTAAATTAAAAGGAAATCGGGTGTGAATCCCGAACAGTTCCGCTGCTGTGAAGCTTTACTATTGCCATTCATAAAAAAGCTGTTTCTGCTCTTGGGTTAGAGGAATAGTCATAAAAATCTTTGTTTAATCTAAAAAAGGTATGCCTATGAAAAAGGTATGTCCGCGTTGTGGTGCGACATTTGAATGTTTGCTGGAGATAAAGAAGGAATCGAATAAGGAACAAAAAAATAGTGGTAATATTTTATGGTAGATTTTTTTAGTAATATGTTTGAGGGCTACCCTAATCTTTGGGGAGGAGGAGTTGCACATTCCGTACTTATTCTCTCGCTTGTGATTGCTTTTGGCATTATGCTAGCAAAAATTAAAGTGGCCGGAATATCATTGGGAGTGACATGGATACTGTTTGTGGGAATATTGTTTGGGCATTTCAATCTGAATCTGGATGAACACTTACTTCATTTTATGAAAGAATTCGGATTGATTCTTTTTGTTTATTCCATTGGTTTACAAGTAGGTCCCGGTTTTTTCTCCGCTTTTAAAAAAGGAGGTCTTACGCTCAATATTATAGCAATGATAGCTGTTTTTCTGGGCGTTGCTATTACAGTTATCCTTCACTTTGTTACAGGTATTCCAATAACCACGATGGTTGGTATTCTCTCAGGAGCCGTGACCAATACTCCGGGATTGGGCGCCGCTCAGCAAGCTAATAGTGATCTCAACGGAGTGGATGCTCCAGACATTGCTTTGGGCTATGCCGTTGCTTATCCACTCGGTGTGGTTGGAATTATTCTCTCTCTCTTGGTTTTAAAGTATATTTTCCGCGTGAATACAAAAAAGGAAGAAGATGACGCCGAGAGCGGGTTGGGACATTTGCAGGAACTGACAGTCCGCCCGGTGTCTCTGGAAATTCGTAATGAAGCAATTGACGGTAAGCGGGTGAGGGATATCCGTCCGTTAGTGAATCGCCAATTCGTCATTTCACGTATACGTCATCACAACGGCGATCAAGCTACGGAATTGGTTAATTCGGAAACGGTGTTACATGTGGATGATCAAATTTTGCTGATTTCCAATCCGAAAGATATAGAAGCTATTGCAGCTTTCTTTGGCAAACAGGTCAATGTGGAATGGGAACAACTTAACAAAGAATTAATCTCCCGCCGTATTCTGATTACCAAACCCGAACTTAATGGTAAGACTCTATCACAACTGAAAATACGTAATAATTTTGGAGCCAGTGTTACTCGTGTTAATCGTTCGGGAGTTGATCTGGTAGCTTCTCCCCAATTACAGCTCCAAATGGGCGATCGTGTTACGGTAGTTGGCGGTGAGCTTGCCGTAGGGCATGCCGAAAAAGTATTAGGCAATTCTATGAAACGCTTGGATCATCCGAATCTTATCCCTATTTTCCTTGGCATCGCATTAGGCTGTATGCTTGGCAGTATTCCTTTCGCATTTCCCGGTATTCCGCAACCGGTTAAGCTCGGGTTGGCTGGCGGGCCGCTTATTGTATCGATTCTCATTAGTCGTTTTGGTCCAAAGTATAAACTCATTACGTACACCACAATGAGTGCGAACTTAATGTTACGTGAAATCGGTATTGCTATCTTTCTTGCCTGTGTGGGATTGGGAGCAGGAGAAGGTTTTATTGATACCATAATTTATAAGGGTGGCTATGTTTGGATTGGCTATGGTGTGATCATAACCGTTGTTCCACTACTTTTAGCAGGTATTGTAGGGCGTTATGTGTTTAAGCTCAATTATTATACTTTGGCAGGAGTGTTGTCCGGTTCAATGACCGATCCTCCGGCATTGGCTTATTCCAATGATTTGACTTCTACGGATGCTCCTGCAGTAGGTTATGCCACTGTTTACCCACTTACTATGTTTCTGCGAGTACTAACAGCGCAATTATTAATACTTTTATTGGCATAAATTCATTCTGATTTACTATTTTTGAAATGAATTTATAGAATAGGGGAGAGTCTTTATAGTTGAATTGTTTTCAATAATAAAGGCTTGCTTTTGTTATGATGAGTTTGTTGTCAGAAAATCAAAAGGACGTCATTCTTTTCAAATTTTTCATGAATGATTTCTTAATGATGGACTTTAAGAAAAGGATAGAAATGCTGCATCAACACCTTATTTTTTAAATTCAGTAATGTTTATATAGAATTAAAACAGAATAAAAATGCAAGAGAAGAATTACAGTCCGGAACTGCTAAGACAATTATTTATATTTCAAAAAGATGAGCAAACTTCTGAAGTTATCTATCAAAAACTAGCCGAAATAGAGAAAGATCCTGCCAATAAAGCCATATTATTGCGTATTGCTGCGGATGAAAGAAGGCACTATGTTGCATTACGCAATTATACTAAGCGGGATGTTACTCCAAATAAGTTTAAAGTTTTCGCTTATGTTTGGATGGCGCGTGCTTTTGGTCTGACATTTGCTGTCCGTCAGATGGAAACGAATGAAAAAGATGTTAGCAATGCCTATGCCCAGCATGCCGATTTGGAGCATCTCTCCGAGATGGCACGGGATGAAGAATCACATGAACAGCAGTTGATCGGATTAATCAATGAAGAACGATTGGAGTATATGGGGTCTGTGGTATTGGGCTTAAATGATGCTCTGGTGGAATTTACCGGAGCTTTGGCTGGCTTTACATTGGCCCTTAATGATACCAAATTGATTGCATTAACCGGTAGTATTACCGGAATTGCCGCAGCGCTGTCCATGGCTTCATCGGAATATTTATCTACCAAATCGGATAAAGATCCCACTAAACATCCGGCTAAAGCGGCTGTCTACACCGGAATAGCCTATATTATCACGGTAGTGGCTTTGGTAATGCCGTTTATCTTACTTTCCAGTACAATGCTAGCACTTGGCATTATGTTGCTAATGGCATTGCTTATCATTGCTTTCTTTAATTTCTATTATTCCGTGGCTCGTAATGAAAACTTTAAACGTCGTTTTTTTGAAATGGCAATATTAAGCTTTTCTGTTGCGGCGCTGAGCTTTTTGATCGGTTATTTATTGAAAACAGTAACTGGCATTGAAGCGTGATTCAATGTCTTATATTTCTTATTTAGACCATTTTTTAATATTTTTTGCTTTATGCACAGCCATCAAACGATAGTCGTGCATAAAGTTTATCGTTTTTATCTGGTATTTTGTCGATAATAATCCGGATGTTCCCGTCTTTCTCTTATATTTGCATTATGAGGTCAGAAAACATACCCGGAAAATAGCAAATAGAGATTTGAATATACTTATGCCGATGAATACAGATATTATTAATGATATAAGACGCAAAATAATGCGCACTCTTACAGGACATGTTGGTCCGATTCACAACATTGGGTCAGGGTTTAGTGTGACTACTTCTATTAATAGAATTCTTATTGTTCGCCCCAATAGTCGTTTGGGTAACCAGCTCATGTTGACTCCGCTTTTACAGAGGATAGAAAGTGTTTATCCCGATTGTAAGGTCGACTTGTTTGTCCGGGGCAATTTGGCTCCTATTCTTTTTAAGAACTATCCCAATATTGGACGTTTTATCCGCTTGCCCTCCAAACCTTTTAAACAACTCTTCAACTATCTGATGACCTGGATACATTTGCAGCAACATCGTTACGATCTTGTTTTTAATGTGGATGCAGGATCTTCTTCCGGTAGATTGTGTACAAAATGGGTAAGAGGTACTGTAAAATTCTTTGGTTCTCCGCAATTTGTATCAACATCCAACAGTGATGCCGGGCATATGGCCAAAAGCCCTGTTTATAATTTTGATTGGTTACTTGAACAGATGAAGGTGTCGATGTCTGGAGAGCGTCCTGTGCCGGACGCTTTATCTTTACGGCTTGCAGATGATGAACTGATTTCCGGGGCAGCGTTATTGAGAGGTATTGTTAAGAATGAGAAGCCTACGATTATGTTCTATACTTATGCTACAAGCGACAAATGTTTATCCAAAGAATGGTGGAAAGAACTGTATGCCGAACTGCAGCAGAACTATGGAGATTCCTATAATTTACTCGAGGTTCTTCCCAAGGAGAATGTTTCACAAATAGATTTTGCCGGATTGAACTACTACAGTACGGATATTCGTGAAATGGGGGCTGTTATCAGTCAAGGTTCTGTTTTTATTACCGGAGATTGTGGTGTGATGCATCTGGCCAGTAGCGTGGGCATTCCTACCATAGCACTATTTTCAAGAGATAATATACCAACTTACGAACCCTATAATCAAGGAAGTCATGCATTCCATATTGATCGCGTTGATATCAGGAATCTCATTCACTTCCTTGATCATCTTTTGGTTCGAAAGATACTTAGCGTTATTACGGCGTTTTATACCGAATTCTTCTATATTCTCACCTAGCCACTTCTTATTTGGAAGTGGCTGAGGAGTTAGCTTTCTTGGCTAATTCGAAAAGAGAAGGGTCAAGATGGCAGTATCCCCCCGGATTCTTGTCCAAATAATCTTGATGATACTCTTCGGCTTTGTAGAAGTTTTCCAGCTCTTTTACTTCCACAACAATCGGCTTAGAGTATTTTTGACTGACCGCTTCCACTATGGAATGGATGATGGGTCGGTCTGACGGATCAGTATAATAAATACCTGTACGATATTGTGTACCTATATCATGTCCCTGTTGGTTGAGTATTGTCGGGTCTATTGTCTTGAAGTAGAGTTCGAGAATCTGCTTCAATCCTACTTTTTGCGGATCATATTGCACTTTTACTGTTTCGGCAAAGTTTGTATTTCCAACACATACTTGTTGGTAGGTTGGGTCGGCGATGTTTCCATTAGCATATCCTACTTGTGTACTCTCCACTCCGCCAATTAATTTTAAGAAGTGCTCCGTTCCCCAGAAACAACCTCCTGCCAGATAAATTTCTTTATTCATAGTCTTATTGTTTATTGATTTTCTTTTTTGTCCCATACTCGTTGAGAGGCTAAAAGTACATAAAGCACATAGAATGACGAAAATTCTTAGATAAGTATTCGTTCTCATTTTTATTTTGTTTTCTACTATTAACAATCAAAACAATAAAAATATTGTTTTAATGACATAAATCTGTGATGCTATTAATACTATTCTTTCGCATTTGAGGTTTGCGAGTCTTTTAACTATTAAGTGGGCAACTCCTCTTATGTTATGTTAGTATTACACATATATGGCATTTTTGCGCAATGCAAAATTAACAAATTCGTCATAATGTAACCTCTATATTGCAAAATTAAACTTATTTATATTGACTTTAAATAAAAATGATTTTGGACTGTGTTTTATGATGTTTTTATGTTAGCTTTTTCCTAATTTTGTAGCACAAAACAGATTACAATAGGTATTACAAAAAGCATGTAGATATGAGTCTTAACATTGCCAAAAACGAAAAAAAACGTGTAGTTATTGTAGGTGGAGGTTTTGGAGGTTTGACCCTGGCCAATAAGTTAAAGAAATCAGGGTTTCAAGTCGTATTGTTCGACAAGAATAATTACCATCAATTTCCACCTCTTATTTACCAGGTAGCATCGGCAGGTATAGAACCGAGCTCAATTTCTTTCCCTTTCCGCAAGAATTTTCAGAGAAGAAAAAATTTCTTTTTCCGTATGGCGGAAGTGCGTGCAGTCTTTCCTGATCGTAAGTTGATTCAGACGTCAATAGGTAAGGCTGAATATGATTATTTAGTATTTGCAGCAGGAACAACGAGTAATTTCTTCGGTAACAAGCATATTGAAGCCGAAGCGATGCCAATGAAAACCGTCTCCGAAGCAATGGGTTTGCGGAATGCGATTCTGGCCAATCTTGAACGGGCACTTACTTGTGCTACAAAACTGGAACAACAAGAGTTGCTGAATGTGGTCATTGTAGGTGGCGGTGCCACCGGTGTGGAGATTGCAGGGGTGTTATCTGAAATGAAGCGCTTTGTACTTCCTAACGATTATCCCGATTTGCCCACAAGCCTGATGCATATCTATTTAGTGGAAGCCGGGCCACGCTTGTTGCCTGCCATGTCCGAAGAATCTTCGCGTCATGCAGAGCAGTTTTTGCGTGAAATGGGAGTGAACATTTTGCTCAACAAAATGGTGGTAGACTATCAAGATCACAAAGTAATGCTGGGTGATGGTAGTGAAATTGCCACTCGTACTTTTATTTGGGTGAGCGGTGTGAAAGGAGTAACTATAGGAAATATTCCTAAGGACGTAATGGGTAGAGGTAACCGTATAAAAGTAGATGCTTATAATCGTGTAGAAGGTTATGATGACATTTTTGCCATTGGCGATCAGTGTATTCAGTTTGCCGATGAAAATTACCCCAATGGACATCCGCAGTTAGCACAGGTAGCTATCCAACAAGGCAAGCTGTTAGCCAAAAACTTGGTAAAGATTACCAAAGGTAAGGATCCTAAGCCATTCCGGTATGTCAATCTGGGCACCATGGCAACCGTGGGGCGTAATCGTGCTGTTGCAGAGTTTAGTAAAATTAAAATGCACGGTTGGTTTGCATGGGTAGTGTGGTTGGTGGTTCACTTACGCTCCATTTTGGGTGTACGTAATAAACTGGTTGTTTTCCTGAATTGGGTATGGAACTATTTTACTTACGATCAATCGTTGCGTATGATCGTTTATTCACGTAAAGCTAAGGAAATACGCGAACGTGAGCGTATAGAAGCCAATACCCACTGGGGCGAAGATATACTGAAAGAGGAAAGTGAAGAAACGGCTGCTTCTATTCTCGCTTTAAAGAAAGAAGCCCTCGAAGAACTTGACCGCTTAAGATGATATGATTATTTCCGGCTTTGTGAAAAGCCTCTAATTATTTTAAATATCTCATTCTAACTTTATGGACCGGGCAACAGATTACTTTGTTGCCCGGATTCTTTCTTTAAGAGCATTTCAAGCTTAAAATGCGTCTTCTTCTTGAAAATCCGCTTTTTCGCGATAGCATATCTTTTTAACATTTTAAAGAATCTAATATATTGTTACTTATCAATAATAAATTGCCTTGTAATAGAAGTTTTATGTATATTTGTACAACTAACGCTAGACGAAGTGCGTTGTTTAATATATAATATTCTAATTAATTAAAAATATAAGCACCTATGAAACGTTATATTTTTTCGGTCTCTCTTCTGGTAGGTAGTCTGTTGTTTACCGGTTGCGTAAGCAAAAAGCAGTTTGTCGGTCTGCAAGAGGATTATAAAAATTTGCAAACCGAGCATAGTAAATTGAACCAATCTTATCAGGATGCCCAGGTTCAGTTGGCTGAATGCCGTGCCAGTGGCAAAAGCCTCGATGATCGTTTGGCTGAAGCTAGAAAAAGTAATCAGGAATTGCGTTCGGCATATTCCGCTTTACAAGGCTCACTGGATAAGAGTTTACTACAAAATTCTCAGGGCAATATTAACATTTCCAAATTAGTTGACGAGATTAACGCTTCCAATCGCTTTATTAAGCAGTTGGTTGAAACCAAGTCCAAATCCGATTCTTTGAATATGGTGCTGTCTAACAACCTGACTCGTTCGTTGAGCCGTGATGAACTCAAGGAAGTGGATATACAAGTGTTGAAAGGCGTAGTATATATTTCGTTGGCAGATAATATGCTTTACAAGTCAGGTGGCTACGAAGTGAACGAAAGAGCCGGACAAACATTAAGCAAGATTGCTAAAATTATCATGGATTATAAGGATTATGATGTACTTGTTGAAGGTAACACGGATACCGATCCTATTACCCGTCCTAACATCCGTAACAACTGGGATTTGAGTACCTTGCGCGCATCCTCTGTCGTACAAGTTTTGCAGAGCAGCTATGGCGTTGATCCTAAGCGTCTGACGGCAGCCGGTCGTGGTGAGTACAATCCGATAGCAGATAATAGCACTGCATTGGGTAAACAACGTAATCGTAGAACGCAGATTATTATCACTCCTAAATTGGATCAGTTTATGGAACTTATTGATAAGGCTCCGGAATCTTCTGATAATAAATAATTTCTTTTACTAGATTATTGAAAAGATTTTCTGTATAAAATACTAAAAAGGAGCTACTGGAGAGATTCGGTAGCTTTTTTTGATTATTTAGTCATCGTTCATTTCTGATTTTTACTCCTTGTTTCTTAAGGTTTTCTCCCAACTCTTTCCACGTCTTTTGCGAAAGTGTTCCGGCAGGATAGATGGAATATTTGAAGTCTTTGGTAATCAGTTTTAAGCTGAACCGGCGATTATTAATGAAGCCTTTATCGAATCCTATTTCGCGAATACTTTGGAGAGGGTATACATCCTTTTTCCAGAATAAAATGTGATTTTTGGCGATGAGATGGTTATCGGATAATTCAAAATAATACATTGTACAGCTTATAGCCCAAAAGAGTAAAAGCAGAATGGCAATGATACACGTCAACAGTACTGTTCCCGCAAGTGTACAATCAGAAAGAAAATAGATATGACAAAATTCTACTCCCAGCATGCCTAAAATAATAACTGTTCCCCAATATAATACACTATATGCGGAAAAGAAGCAGTTCCCTTTATAACAAATCTGTTTACTGTGGGTCATTTCTTTTTGGGAAGAGATAAATGACGGAACTTCAGTCTTTTTTTTCTCCTCTATAATGACTTGCTGAACAAATAGTTTTAATTCCCATAGGTTGGAGTATACATAATCCAGTAAATAAACAGGCTTTTCGTTGGAAAATTGTAGCATCATTCCTTCCATTGAGTAGCGGAATATGCATTTGCACGGTTTTCTGCCTGTGAAAGATGCTTTTTTAAAATCCTTCCAATAGTAAGCCTTAGAGCCGACAAGAAGTACATCGTCATTGAACAGGACGCTTGGAGAGTTTTTTATGCTGGTGGTTATCGAATAAATGGCAAAACTGATAAGAACGAAAGAGATAGCTAAAAGAACAATATGAGCTGAATCATCTATAGTCCATATACGGGTTAATGCAATCTGAATGCTTCCTACTAAAAGGCAGATGAGTGAACTTATATAGGAAGGTTGATCTATTTTTATATAGCTCTTTTTTAACTTAATATCTTCCATGTTTCTTGTTCCTAGTTTTTGTGGCATTTACTCTAACATCCTGTATTTTCTATTATAAATGCACGCAAAGATAATATTATTTTCAAAGAACCGATTATTGCAAGGACATATCAGATATAAAGATAATGTTTTTTAATAAAAAATCCCCGTAACCATTATGGGTACGGGGATTCAGCTGTATCAGATAATTTTTGAATTATTTGCTTAAAGCTGTTGCAACGTCAACTGCGCAAGCTACAGTACAACCTACCATCGGGTTGTTACCGATGCCAAGGAATCCCATCATTTCTACGTGAGCAGGAACTGATGACGAACCGGCAAATTGAGCATCGGAGTGCATACGACCCATCGTGTCTGTCATACCATAAGAAGCAGGACCGGCAGCCATGTTATCCGGGTGAAGAGTACGGCCCGTACCACCACCTGATGCAACAGAGAAATAGGGCTTACCTGCCAGTACACGTTCTTTTTTGTATGTTCCGGCAACCGGATGTTGGAAACGGGTTGGATTAGTAGAGTTACCTGTGATGGAAACGTCTACACCCTCTTTCCACATGATAGCTACACCTTCGCGAACATCGTCAGCGCCATAGCATTTTACTTTAGCACGAGGACCATCACTGTAAGCGATTTCCTGAACAACTTTCAGTTCGCCCGTATAGTAATCGAATTGAGTCTGAATGTAAGTGAAACCGTTGATACGTGAGATGATCATAGCAGCATCTTTACCTAAACCGTTCAGGATACAACGCAAAGGTTCTTTGCGTACTTTATCTGCTTTTGCAGCAATTTTGATAGCACCTTCGGCAGCGGCAAAAGACTCGTGACCTGCAAGGAAGCAGAAGCACTTGGTTTCTTCGCGCAACAACATTGCAGCGAGGTTACCGTGACCGGTACCTACTTTACGGTCGTCGGCTACAGAACCGGGGATACAGAATGCTTGCAGACCGATACCAATAGCTTCGGCAGCGTCAGCAGCATTCTTGCAACCTTTCTTCAATGCAATAGCGGCACCTACTACATAAGCCCACTTTGCATTCTCAAAACAGATTGGCTGAGTTTCTTCACACGTCTTATAAGGATCGAGACCATGAGCTTCGCAGATGGCGTTAGCTTCTTCAATGTCTTTGATGCCGTTAGCGTTCAATGTAGCAATGATTTGCTTGATACGACGGTCTTGACTTTCAAATTTTACTTCTCTAATCATAATTCCTTTCCTCCTTATTCTTTACGTGGGTCAATGTATTTAACTGCACCTGCTTCTTTTGTAAAGCGTCCGTAGTTACCGGTTACTTTCTTCAGTGCTTCGTTGGCGTCGGTACCTTTCTTAATTTCATCCATGAATTTGCCCATGTGAACGAATTCATAGCCGCATACCTGATCGTCTTTGTCCAATGCCAAGGTCTTAATATAACCTTCTGCCATTTCCAAGTAGCGAGTTCCCTTTGCCAGTGTGCCGTAGAGGGTTCCAACTTGGCTGCGCAAACCTTTACCGAGGTCTTCCAGTCCGGCACCGATCAGTAATCCGCCTTCAGAGAAAGCTGATTGGGTACGTCCGTATACGATCTGGAGGAAAAGTTCGCGCATTGCAGTGTTGATCGCATCACAAACAAGGTCGGTATTTAAAGCTTCGAGGATAGTCTTTCCCGGAAGAATTTCTGATGCCATAGCAGCAGAGTGAGTCATACCGGAACAACCGATAGTCTCAATTAAAGCTTCCTGAATGATACCTTCTTTAACGTTCAGCGTAAGTTTGCAGGCGCCCTGTTGAGGAGCACACCAACCCACACCGTGTGTCAAACCTGAGATGTCAACAATCTCTTTTGCTTTTACCCATTTACCTTCTTCGGGGATAGGAGCCGGTCCATGATTAGGCCCTTTTTTTACAACACACATGTGTTCCACTTCGTGTGAATAAGTCATAATTCCACTTGTTTTAATAATATAATAATAAAAGATGTCGTATTTTTATCAGATCGGGCGCAAAGGTACCTTTTTCTTCGTTTATACAACTTGACTTTTCCTGCTTTTTTATGAAAAAGCAGAGATTGTAATGTCCTCTTGACGGTATTGTAATCTCTACTTTACAATCTTAAAATGATGGAAATGCTTGATTCATATAACTTCCTATTTTTATATAAATGATTTCTTCATCGTAACACCTTTCCGGTTTGTGGAGCCTTGATGTTATTATTTCTGTATAGATGTGGCATACATATTATAATTTCGTAACTTTGTCTTGTATTAATTAAAATAAAGATATGATAGAAATAACAGATGAAGCACTGCGTAAAGCTGCAGGTGGCGGAATGGATGCTTTTATAAAGGTGTTTACTGACAAATATAAAGAAGTAATCGGTGGAGAACTGACTGCAGAGACAATGCCGTTGTTGACGGGGGAGCAGCATTCTTTGCTGGCTTATCAATTACTCCGTGATGAACTGATGGAAGGTGGCTTTTGCCAATTGATACAGAATGGATATGGGGGATATGTTTTTGCTAATCCTTTTGCTAAAGTAATGCGCTTATGGGGAGTTGGGGAACTCAGTAAATTGATTTATAAGGCTAAAGAAATATATGACGTTCATCGGAAAGATCTGGAACGTGAACGTACCGATGATGAATTTATGGCCATGTATGAACAGTATGAAGCTTTTGATGATTTGGAAGAAGAATTTCTGGAAAAGGAAGAAGAAATAACTTCATTAGTAGCCGCATACGTGGATGATCACTTGGAATTATTTGCTAAAATAACCGTCTGATGGGCAATAACTCTTTTTATGTCGATTCTTAGAATGTCAAGTTATCATTGCTCCTTTTTGCATATTATCTTAAGCGGTTTGTCCATTAATCGAAGGCTTTCGTCGTCAACATTCCCGGATATTATTTTTTCATCCTTTATTTGCAGAATGGAAAAACGAAATGAGGCGTTGGCTTTATGGTAAATGAAAGTTAAATGACTGTTATGGATGCAGTATTTCATTTAAGTTTCCGTTTTCCCTAAAAACCGTAAAAAAAAGTGTGGAGTTAGATGTAACTCAATTCTTTTATTTATTTTTGCAAACATAACATCTAATTGAAAATGAAAACGAAAAAAATTAAATTTCTCGCGATTGCTTTTACTTTAATACTTGGCATCTCTTTTACATCTTGTTTGAATTCAGACAATGATACTACGGCAACCCGCCAATATTTTGCGAAAGTTTCTTCGAGCTACGGCTATTATTACTTCCAAACTGCAGATGGTGTTACAATTACTCCTACTACTGCCTCTATTGCAAATTGGGAGGCTACAAATAAAGTACAGTTGAGTTCTTATGTAGGTCAATTTGTGTTTGTTGTAGTAACATGGGATACTTCATTGGTTACGGTACCTGATAATTCCACATCTATCACGGGAGTTGATTTCGGAGGTTTACTTCCTTTTGATGGTACGGCTGAGATTGTTGATAATAAAGGGGCTTCTAATGATTCTATCTCAAATGCCGCTATAATTTCATTGGAATCATCTTCTTCCGGCATGAAGCCGTATTTCTTTGATGCTACAACACTGATTCTTCCTGTAGACTATTATATGAATGCAAAATATCACTATTTTACATTAGTTTACTATCCTGAGGAGCAAGTTAATGGCGGTCCTTTGACATTATATTTGCGTCATAACAATATGGGAGATTCGGGAACTTCCACTTCTTCCCTTGATTATGCCAATCAATCATATTATAATTATGGTTATTTGAGATTATTATATAAAGACTTTGACTTGAGTCGTGTTTTTCAGGCTTATGAAGAAAAGACAGGGGCATCTGCTCCGACAAAAGTCAATGTCGTAACGGTGGAGAATCCCTATAGTATAAGTTTAAGCGATTCTCAAACTGCCCAGAAAACATATACAGTAGAGTATAAACCTACTTCTAACTAATTTATAAAATTTCACTTGGAATATAAAGCTTTATTTCACATAGCTATGTTGTTGATTTCCTCTCCGGCTCGCGCCTGGGAGGAAATTCGTTTGCATGAGGATAGGCAAAGAGTATTTGTTACTTTTGTTTATCCTATGATCGGTTTCTGCGGCTTATCCGTTTTTATTGGTGCATTATTGTCGATGGGATGGGATGGCGCAGTGAGTTTTCAGTATGCTATGACACGATGTTGTGCCATAGCGGTTTCTCTCTTCGGAGGATATTTTCTGGCGGCATACCTCATCAATGCAATGGGTGTGAGACTGTTTCGGATGAAAAGTGATATGCTTTTGTCGCAACAATTTGCCGGCTATTCTCTCGTGGTATTATTTTTGCTGCAAATGATTATTGGTTTACTACCCGACTTTAGTATTATCGGATTGTTATTACAATTCTATACTGTGTTTGTAGTCTGGGAAGGAGCTTCAATTTTGATGCAGGTAAAAGAAAAACAACGCTTACGGTTTACTATATTTTCTTCCATTTTATTGCTGCTTTGTCCTTTTGTGATCCAGATGATTTTTAATAAATTGATGCTGGTGTTCGATTGATGATTTGATATTTGATTGATGATGTTATGAAACAAGCTCCTGTCAATATAAAGAATAAACGTGCCACGTTCGACTATGAATTAGTGGATACTTATACTGCCGGTATTGTGCTTACCGGTACTGAGATTAAATCCATACGGTTGGGCAAAGCCAGCTTAGTGGATACATTCTGTTACTTTGCCAACGGAGAGTTGTGGGTGAAGAATATGCATATTGCCGAATATTTTTACGGTTCATATAACAACCATACAGCTCGGCGTGAGCGTAAATTGTTGTTAAATAAGAAGGAATTGGAGAAACTTGTTCGTGGAACCAAAGATCCGGGTTTCACAATTATTCCCGTCCGAATGTTCATTAATGAAAAAGGACTTGCTAAATTGGTGGTTGCTTTAGCCAAAGGTAAAAAGCAATACGATAAACGCGAAGCCTTGAAAGAAAAAGATGACAAACGCGATATGGCACGGATGTTTAAGCGGTAATATATTATTAATTGGAATAGAAACTTAGTGAAACTCTGTGAGACTTTGTGGTGAAGGAGCTGTTTTCCAAACAAAATTCATTTCTTTGTGTTTCTTTTGAGAAGCAAGTATTACATTGACTTTTTTATATTCTTGGCAGGTTACTCATGAAAAAAAATATTCGAGAACTGGTGCGTGAGCGCATCCTTATATTAGACGGTGCAATGGGCACCATGATACAGCGTTATAATCTGAAAGAAGAAGATTTCAGAGGGGAACGTTTTACCGGAATCAACGGGCTGTTAAAGGGAAATAATGACCTTTTGAGTATAACCCGTCCTGATGTCATCTGGGAAATACACAGCAAGTACCTTACTGCCGGTGCGGATATTATTGAAACGAATACTTTCAGTTCGACAACGGTTAGCATGGCCGATTATCATGTGCAGGACTATGTACGCGAGATCAATCTTGCTGCTGCACGTTTGGCCCGTAGCGTTGCCGATGAATTTACTGTACTTACTCCCGATAAACCACGCTTTGTAGCTGGTTCCGTGGGACCTACCAATAAAACTTGTTCCATGAGTCCCGACGTAAACGATCCGGCTTACCGTGCTTTAACTTTCGATCAGCTAGCTACTGCATATCGTGAGCAAATGGAAGCTCTGCTGGAGGGAGGGGTTGATGCTTTACTCATTGAAACGATTTTTGATACGCTTAATGCCAAAGCTGCTGTCTTTGCTGCCGAACAAGCTATGCAAGTGACCGGTATCCGGGTTCCTCTTATGATTTCGGTCACCGTATCCGATGCGGGTGGGCGTACACTGTCGGGACAAACATTGGATGCTTTCCTTGCCTCCATACAACATGCTGATCTTTTTTCCGTGGGATTGAACTGCTCGTTCGGTGCACGACAATTGAAACCTTTCTTGAAACAACTTGCTACCCGTGCGCCTTATTATATTAGTGCATATCCCAACGCCGGATTACCTAACAGTCTGGGGCAGTACGACCAGAGTCCCGAAGACATGGCACAGGAAGTCAGCGAATACATTGACGAAGGTTTGGTGAATATTCTTGGTGGATGTTGCGGTACAACCGAAGCGTACATTGCAAAATATGAAGAACTGATTGCGGGAGCTAAGCCTCATGTGCCTGTTTCCAAACCCGATTGTCTTTGGCTGTCCGGACTTGAATTGCTGGAGGTTACTCCCGAAAAGAATTTCATCAACATCGGTGAGCGCTGTAATGTGGCGGGATCACGTAAGTTTCTTCGATTGATAAAAGAACAGAAATATGATGAAGCGCTAAGCATTGCACGCCAACAGGTGGAAGACGGAGCGCAGGTGATTGACGTGAATATGGATGAAGGGTTATTGGATGCGGAAGTCGAAATGACCACTTTTCTCAATCTGATTGCTTCGGAACCTGAAATAGCCCGTATTCCTGTGATGATTGACTCATCCAAATGGGAAGTGATTGTAGCCGGGTTGAAATGTCTGCAAGGAAAATCCATTGTTAACTCAATTTCTTTAAAAGAAGGTGAAGAAAAATTCCTCGAACATGCGCGTACCATACAACGTTACGGGGCTGCGGCAGTAGTGATGGCTTTTGACGAGAAAGGTCAGGCGGATACTTGCGAACGCAAAATAGAAGTTTGTTCGAGAGCCTATAAATTATTGGTAGAAAAGCTTAATTTTAATCCCCACGATATTATTTTCGATCCTAATGTACTTGCTGTTGCTACAGGCATGGAAGAGCATAATAATTATGCCGTTGACTTCATTCAAGCTACGGCATGGATACGAAAAAATCTCTACGGGGCACATGTGAGCGGCGGAGTAAGTAATTTGTCGTTCTCTTTCCGCGGAAACAACTATATCCGTGAGGCCATACATGCGGTATTCCTCTACTATGCCATCCGTGATGGAATGGATATGGGGATTGTTAATCCGGCTTCATCTGTGTTATACACTGATATTCCAGTTGACATTCTGGAGCTAATAGAGGATGTGGTGCTGAACCGTCGTTCGGACGCATCCGAACGGTTAATTGAGTTGGCGGAACGCATGAAAGCAGAAGATCAGACGGGTGGTGAAGTTACCGAAAGCCACTCTTCGGCGCTTGCGTGGCGTGATGGGACTTCGGTGGAAGAACGATTGAAATATGCCTTGACTAAAGGAATAGGAGATTTTCTGGAAGAAGATTTGGCAGAGGCATTGAAGCTCTACCCTATGGCGGTTGATGTGATAGAAGGTCCGCTGATGGCAGGTATGAACTATGTAGGTGACCTTTTTGGTGCAGGCAAAATGTTTTTGCCTCAGGTGGTGAAGACAGCACGTACCATGAAAAAGGCTGTGGCGATTTTACAGCCGGTTATTGAATCGGAAAAGCATGAAGGAAGCACATCTGCCGGAAGAGTATTACTTGCTACGGTTAAAGGTGACGTACATGATATCGGTAAAAATATTGTTTCCGTAGTAATGGGCTGTAACGGTTATGAGATCATAGATTTGGGTGTGATGGTTCCCGCCGAGACCATAATACAACGAGCCATAGAGGAGAAAGTGGATATGGTAGGACTCAGTGGATTGATTACTCCTTCGTTGGAAGAGATGGTACATGTGGCATCCGAGTTGGAAAAAGCCGGTTTGGATATTCCTTTACTGATAGGAGGTGCTACGACATCACGTTTACATACAGCCTTAAAAATTGCTCCCGTATATCATGCTCCGGTTGTACATTTGAAAGATGCTTCACAAAATGCTGCGGTTGCGGCCAAACTGATGAATCCTAAACAGAAGAAGGAATTGGCGCAAGAACTGGATGTGGAATACCAGCAACTGAGAGAAAAAAATGCGGTAAAGACAACGAAAACAATTCCACTAGAGGAAGTTAGAAAAAACAAATTGAATCTGTTTGAATAAAAAGAAAAGGATTCTTTCCTGAAAAAATAAATACCCTCGCTAAAATATCCCATTTAAGGGCTTTGTGTAGCGAGGGTATTTTTATTCATAGATTCCTATTCATTATTTGGATATTTTTTTCTTGTAAACATCATATCGTTCAGTAACTTCTTTAACGAAGTTGCATGTTTCCTGTCCACGGAAATAACCATTTTTACATACCGGATCGGAATAGTACTCCTCATTGCTTTTCAAGAGAACATAACGCTCTACATTGTTTTTCCAGATATATTGGTTTTTGCCATATTTCTGAGCCAAAGCCATACCATCTTGTATGTGACCGATTCCTGAGTTGTAAGCAGCCAGTATAAACTTTATGCGTTCTTCTTTGGACACTTTCGAGAAAGTACGATCTATGACGGATATGTATTTTACGGCAGCCTTTACACTTTCTTCTGCGGAGTGCTCTTTACCTCGCGGAACGCCCATGGACCGAGCCGTAATGGGCATTAGCTGCATTAGACCTCTTGCGCCTGCCCAGGATACTGCTGTCGTATCAAAATTAGATTCCGTATAAGCCAGTGATGCTAATAAGCGCCAGTCCCATCGTATATTATGGGCATATTCCTTAAATAATTTATCATAGTGGGAAATTTTCCCTTCGAGCTGTGAAAGGATGGGGGAATGTGGTATCGTTTTACGTATTTCAAAATATCGTTTTATACTTGCCGTATAATCGGGTGAGGTTTTATTTGCTTTAAACCATTTATCAGCAGCGGCTGCAAGTTCCGAGCAATTTTGCCGTACAGCCCATGATCCCCTTTGATCAAAACTTATTGATAAGGATATATCCAAATTGGAGTAATATGTTGTATTAATTTGAGCTATATCATTATCGGCCACCGTGTAAGGTATTTCACCTTGCGATACTTGTGTAATGAGATCTTCGGTGCTGATGCTGTCGGTCTCTACTTTGTGAATATGAATTCCACCACCAAGTTCACGGTCGAGGTTGACCAAACGATTATAAAATTTTCCCGATTTGACGTAGATGTCTTTACCTATAAGTTCGGTAACATCTTTGAGAGGCTTGACTTTTCCACCGGTTCGCTGAACGATGACTTGATGGGTGATGACTTCATCTCCACAATATAGAATACTGTCTTTCCATTCTTTGGTTATCGGCAAATTGTAAGCAATGAGATCACCTTTTCCACTTTGGAGCATGCCAATAAGTTCGCGTGCATTGCGGGCAACCTCCACGCGGAGTTTTACCCCCAGGCTTTTTGCAAATTGTTCACTTAATTCATACTGGAAACCCATTTCCTGACCACGGTACAAGAAATAAGAAGTAGAACTGTACATGGTCAACACTACCAGTTCGCCGCTATCTTTTATCTGTTGTAATTTGTCGACAGAGTGTTTTTTTACATCACTCTTGTTGTGACATCCGGTAATTATAAACAAGCAGGCTAGAATGATGGGTAATAATTTTGTGAAATTGCTTCTTTTTTTCATTAGTGCTTCTTTTTTATTTATGAGATATCCTGTGATGTTGGAAATTTCATTTCAGTAAACACTTCATGAAAAGACTTGTATAAAATCTTATTTTGAAGCGCTATTATAAGTGTTTCTTAATGTACATAGTCAAAATATCAATGGCAACTTGATTATTGCCACCTTCGGGTACAATGAGATCGGCGTAGCGTTTACAAGGTTCAATAAACTGTTGGTGCATCGGTTTGAGCACGCGGGTATAACGCTCCATGACTGCTTCGGCTGTACGTCCACGTTCCACGACATCGCGTTGGATGACACGAATCAACCGTTCGTCGGGATCGGCATCTACGAAAATCTTAAGATCCATCATGTCGCGCAGCTTTTTATCGCATAAAGCCAGAATACCTTCTATAATAACAACCTCACGTGGCTCAATATGAATGGTTTCCGGTAAACGTGTACAGGTAAGATATGAATAAGTAGGTTGTTCTATACTTTTTCCGGAACGGAGCATTGATACGTGTTTCGACAAAAGTGACCACTCAAAGGCATCGGGATGATCGAAATTAATATTTTGGCGTTCTTCTACCGGGACATGACTGCTATCTTTGTAGTATGAATCCTGAGGCAATAGCACCACTTCACCTGTCGGGAGGCTTTCAACAATTTTACGCACGACGGTTGTTTTTCCGGATCCGGTGCCGCCTGCTATTCCTATTATTAACATCCGTTTAAATGTATATTTAAAACAAAACCAGTACTTTTGTAGTTATATAAACTGTTTCAAAGGACAAATATACGTGATAATTCCCGAAATCTCATAAGGTAGAATATAAATAAGTGAATATTAATAGAACAAATATAAACATAAATCATTTAAAATATTATAGTTATGGTTAAGCACATTGTACTGTTCAAACTCAAAGATGAGGCATCTGCTGAAGAGAAATTGATTGCTATGAATGGTTTTAAAAAAGCTATTGAAGCTCTTCCTTCAAAAATATCCGTAATTCGTAAGATAGAAGTAGGTTTGAATGTAAATCCGGCGGAAACATGGAGCATCGCTCTTTATAGTGAGTTTGATACATTGGATGATGTGAAATTCTATGCTACTCATCCCGACCATGTGGAAGCTGGTAAAATCCTTGCCAATGTAAAGGAAAGCCGTGCTTGTGTGGATTACGAATTTTGACAATAACTGAGTAATAACAGGATTATATGAAAAAAATATTGACCCTTTGTCTGCTTTTGGTTACAATAATGCTCCGGGCGCAGATACAAGAGCCTGTAAAGTTTAAAACCGAATTGAAAACCGTTTCCGCCAGTGAAGCTGAAATCGTTTTTACGGCTACCATAGACAAAGGATGGCATATCTACTCTACAGATTTGGGAGATGGTGGCCCTATCTCCGCAACATTTAATCTAGAGAAGATATCGGGCGCTAAAGTTGCAGGCAAGTTGAAACCGCAAGGTAAGGAAGTCGCTACTTTTGACAAGTTATTTGATATGAAAGTACGTTACTTTGTCAACACAGCAACGTTTGTTCAGAAACTGACTTTGACGGGTGGGGCATATTATGTTGAAGGCTATTTGGAATATGGTGCTTGTAACGATGAGAATTGTTTGCCTCCTACGCAGGTACCTTTTAAATTTTCAGGAAAGGCAGATACTCCTGCCACAAATAAGCCGGGTGGTAAGGATGCGGCGGTGCAAGAATCAAATGGCAATCAAGCAGATGTTGCTAATGCTGCACTTGGAGAAGGCGGAACAGCAAGTACCGATAGTATAGCAAAAGACTCCACTGCAACCAATATTGTTGTGACCGATTCAGCAAATGTGGATCTTTGGAAACCGGTCATTTCTCAGTTACAATCGTTTGGAGGAACAGCTTCACAGGAAAACTTGTCTTGGCTTTATATCTTTATAACAGGCTTTTTAGGTGGGTTACTGGCATTGTTTACTCCCTGCGTATGGCCCATTATACCAATGACGGTAAGTTTCTTCCTGAAACGTTCTAAAGATAAGAAAAAAGGTATCCGGGACGCTTGGACATACGGTGCGTCGATTGTTGTAATCTATGTCACGTTAGGTCTGGCTATTACGGCTCTTTTCGGGGCCAGCGCTTTAAATGCTCTTTCTACTAATGCTGTCTTCAATATTCTTTTCTGCTTGCTGTTGGTGGTGTTCGCCGCATCATTCTTCGGAGCTTTCGAATTGACATTGCCTTCCAAGTGGAGTAATGCTGTAGACAGTAAAGCAGAGACGACCAGCGGTCTGCTGAGTATTTTCCTTATGGCATTTACTTTATCGTTGGTTTCATTCTCCTGTACCGGACCGATTATAGGATTTCTGCTAGTTCAAGTTTCTACCACCGGAAGTGTCATGGGACCGGCTATAGGCATGCTTGGCTTTGCTATAGCTTTGGCATTACCTTTCACTTTATTCGCTTTGTTCCCGTCATGGTTGAAGTCTATGCCTAAGTCGGGAGGTTGGATGAATGTGATTAAAGTGACATTAGGTTTTCTGGAATTGGCCTTTGCCTTGAAGTTCTTGTCTGTGGCAGACCTTGCTTATGGTTGGCACATTCTTGACCGTGAGACATTTCTTGCGCTTTGGATTGTCATCTTTGGCTTGCTAGGTTTCTATTTGTTGGGTAAGATCAAATTCAAGCATGATGATGATGACACTAAAGTCGGTGTGATCCGCTTCTTTTTAGCGCTTGTATCACTGGCTTTTGCAGTATATATGGTTCCTGGTTTGTGGGGGGCTCCATTAAAAGCGGTGAGTGCATTCTCACCCCCTTTGCAGACACAGGATTTCAATCTATATAAGAATGAAATACATGCAAAGTTCGATGATTACGATTTGGGTATGGAGTATGCCCGTAGAACCGGCAAGCCGGTGATGCTTGACTTCACCGGATATGGTTGCGTAAACTGCCGTAAGATGGAACTTGCTGTGTGGACGGATCCAAAAGTAAGTGATATCATAAATAATGACTACGTACTCATTTCACTTTATGTGGATAATAAAACCAAATTGGCAGAACCTGTTAAAGTGGTTGAGAATGGGACAGAACGTACATTACGTACATTAGGGGATAAATGGAGCTATCTTCAGCGGGTAAAATTCGGAGCTAATGCCCAACCCTTCTATGTGTTGGTGGATAATAATGGTTATCCGCTTAATAAGTCTTATTCCTACGATGAAGACATCCCAAAATATCTTGATTTCTTACAAACAGGGTTGGATAATTACAGTAAACGAAAATAAATGCTACCTTGTACACACCACCCGGTTAGTTGGCTTTGTGTCTAATTTTAAAACATTTTTTGCATCAAATTTAAAAACGGAGAAACAGGGTGGTGTTATTGACATTCATAAGCCGCATCAACGATATATCAATATATAATGAGTAAAGATTGGATTCTTTGCAAATTCTATAGCGGTACTCTGAATATCCGTATTCCTGCGGGGGAAGTTTATTGTAGAATTGTTATGCTTGCACAGGAAGCAGGAACAACTATCAATGGTATTAGACAAGCTTTGGGAAATCAGCGTAAATTGACTCACTAATGAAGCCTTCCTGTTATCAGTCGAAAATCCATGAAACGAATTAATGAAACGAAATCGGTGATGCTGGATTTTACCTGATATGGCTTTTTTAGTTTACACATATACCTTGCAGAATCACAAAAGATCTGCTTATTTTTTTATGTCTTACGAGATATAAAATTGAATACTATAATAAGAAGTACCTTATACTCGTTGAAATTGCCAAACTCAAAAAGAAGTTATTTTATACTTTGGACGTTAACCTTTTGTTTTAGCCTCTTTTCTTCATTCGCAAATTACTAAAGAACCAATCCCTAAAATTGCGGAAAATGTTTATTAACATTCAAAAAAGTGTCGGTGATAATCACTGATTGCATTTTTAACGTGTTTTTGGTGGATAACTTATATCTGAAGAAAATCTCGGGAATATCATTGTAGGTAACGAAGATTAGAAAAACGATCCGTATTTCATTCGGTATAAGTGGATATTCCATTTTTCCTCTTTTAGAGCTGCAAAAACATAAATCTAAAGAAGAAAAAACGAAAATTAATCATTGTTAACGTGAAAGAATCATAACCAAGTTGCTTTTTGTGTATTTTCGTACACTATTATATATATTATAATATAATACATAAACATTACAAACATACCTGTCAAATTACTGGATTTATAGTTGTTTTATTTGGCATAACATTTTGCCGAAGAGGATCTTTTTAGCAATATAAAAATTATATTTCATAAAGATTTCGGATATTATAACCTTCACATTATCGGTTATTATAGAAAACTGTCTGTTTAGTTAATTAGAATTTTTATTCACGCCTGCCTTATTTGATTTTCTTACGATATTGCTCAGATTACACAAGTTATTAATTTACAAATATTAATGATATAATTATGAGTTTTCTACACTCTTGCAAACAGTGTGTAAATTATAACTGTGAGTCGGACTCCTGTATGCAAATCAAAGATCTCGAAGAGAATTGTTACCTTGAAGAATTGTCGGTTTTCAACAATGTGCTTCTTTTACGAAAGGGGAATATTTCCTGTTCTTGGGGAGTTTTTGTTGATTTTTCCATGTGTGAAGGGCAAATGTTGTATTTACCTGCAAATTATAAGCTCATCTGCAATGCCCGGACTCAATCCAATTTACTGTTTATAAGGTTGTATTGTAAAATTCAGTTTTGCGACCAACGTTATTTGGAAGATCTGGCAGTCTATTCTCAAAACGGATGTAATCCAGATGTTCGAACCCCCTTTTTATTAGAAACCAATATAATATTACATGATTATGCCGATCAACTTGCAGAGTGTATAAGGAATGGGCTTACATGTAATCTCTTTTTGTCATACAAAATAAAAGAACTGTTTTTTATATTGGGTGCTTCCTATAAAAAAGAAGAACTTTCACTTTTTTTTAAAGAAGCAATTAGTCAAGATTCCAGTTTTTCCCATTATGTCATTCAGAATGGCTATAAATATCAATCGTTGTCTGAACTGGCGGACTCTATGAATATGACGGTATCCGGCATTGAGAAACGCTTTAAGAAAGTGTTCGGAATATCCGGATATAAATGGATGATTGAACAGAAAGTAAATAAGCTGTTTCATACTATTTGTTCAAGTGACTCCAGTTTCAAGGAGATCAGTGAGGAATTCGGGTTTTCTTCCAAATCGACATTTAACGACTTTTGCAAACGCCATTTGGGCAAGACTCCCGGCGAAATAAGGCAAAAAAATACTTCACGGGAAAGTTTAAAGAACAAGTAGGGAAAAATGAAGAACCTTAAATTATTATACATAAATTACCTTTGCCACAAAATAAAATACGTGGTGTAAGTTTTGATGTTTTAATGCGTTTGAAAATCAAAGAGGTGTATGTAGTAATGTGTGTTTGTAAAACTCCGATTATATTGATTTATAGGGAGGAAATTTTAAAGTGTTAGTAATTAATTTAAAAATTAAAAGAAAATTGAAATGAAAAAAGTATGTGACAGTTTTTTTGTAATGGTGTTGCTATTTCTTTCCGCATGCGCAAGCAATGAGGATGTGGATACGGCTACTTCAGAATCGGGAGATTTAATTGCGAAAATTACTTTTGAACAAGCGACTCCTACCCGAGTGGAAGAGGGGAATAATTCGACGGCAATACCCGTAACAAGTTGGAGTAATGTAAAGCAGTTACAGTTGTTTTTGTATGATGCAACGGGAAAAATCGCTTTCTCTTATATCATTGATCCAGCGACATCGAGCGATAAGATTTTTAAGTGGACAAATGTGCCGGTGGGAACTTATGATTTAGCTTTGGTCGCCAATGTCAATTCAACTTCGGATAATATTGCTACTACTTGGGATGGCGGAGCGACCTGGACGGCTTTTGATGCTTATAATGTGAGAAATAAAATTTTGAATACAGACATTTTTGTTGATCTGAAATCCGGTTCTTTCCCTGGAGGTCATACCTTCGGGATAACCCCGGAAGATAAGGCTTATACTCCGACTTCCGAAATATTCACGGCATATAGAAAAAATGTAAAGATTGAATTGGGAAAGGAGACGAATCTTGATGGTACGCCATTGTCTTTAGTGAGGGAAGTTTCTCTGATGCGTGTCAGAATTGATAAAACGGATAAGCCGGCATCGGCTCCCGCTTTGAGTACGGTTACTTTTAATAGTGATACGAGTTTTATTGCGGTACATAATATGCCGGTAAAGATGGGATTTCAGGCCGGAACGTTTACCGGAGGCATTTTTGATACGTCAGATCCCAATCGTATATTGATAGGCTCTACGGGTACGACCACTTTTAAGACCGAGAATCCTTTAGAAACGGATTACAGCAACCCGACCACAATTATAGCAGGAAATTATTCGTTGTGGAATGATATTTTGGTTTGGCCTAATGCAATGAAAGCGGATAACATGGCGCCTGCTTCCGATGCCGTTGCTGCGCGGAAATATTTCATTGTTATAGCAGCAAAAGCACCGGCAGGCTATGAATATGCTGACGGGACTATTGCATCGGTTGCCAAGCCTGTATATTGGTATGGAACAATTAATGGCGTTTTCTCCCCGAATGTAATCAGGGAAGTGAATATAAATATTACTTCCAAAGGATATCCGACGAATCCGACGGACCCTACACAGGAAGGTGGTTTATCTATTTTTGTCAGTGCTCCTGAGCCATGGAATTCTAATATCCAGAGCGAAACGATAGAACTCTAATATTTTTGCTGAAATTAAATATATGCCGGTCTCCCCCATCACTACGGCTGTTCTTCCGAAGGCGGAGATTGCCGTAGGAGACCGGTTTCAATTAAGTTTGCCATATCTAATTAAGAACGTATGATCCAAGGATATAATTCATCGAGACTTTGCTTTTCAGTCCTCGTTATTTGTTTACTTTCAATTCTGAACTCATGTACATATGACTACTTTGAGGATGAAACGAATTATATCGTATATGTTCCTAAAGCGGATAAGGATCTTCTGTCCGATATCTATCGGATAGAAGATCTTGGCATTCTGATTTACAATACTACGGATTTGGAAAAAGAAAAATATTCGAATTATCCATTTTTTGAAAATGTCAGAACGAGAGAAGGGAATTTTAATTTCCGGCTTTTCCCGGGAACGCACTCTGTTTTCTGTTTTGCAAATATGCAGAGTGTGACTTTCAGTGATTTGGCTTCATTCGATACAGCGGCATTCGGCTTGCAAAAGTCTTCCGACAGTTATTATTCCGAACCGCCGGCCATTTATACGGAGTGTGCCACTCCGACCATCCATTATCCGGGGCCTGTCGTAATGGATACGGCCCGGTTTGAAAGACAATATGTAGGTCGTATTTGCGTTGCATTTAAAAGGTTGACGAAAATATCTCCTACGTTGACATTCGATAATATTAAAAAAGTAAATGTCATAGCTAAAGGTATCGGTGTCACTCAGAAGTTGTCACAGCTTTCGGACAGCGTGAATACAAGATCCTCCCGCTATACCGATCAAGATACAATGCTGCTGGAAGCGACATTGTACCAGAATCCATACCGGGATTTTGATTTCGGATTTCAGAATTATTATTTTCCATTTCCTCTTTTCACAGAAGATGATAGACCTGTTATTCTATCAATAAACCTTATCGGTGAAAACGGTAATATACTATATTCCTTTGATGTTGAAATCGCAGATGAAAATTCAAATCCGATAACGCTGCACATGAATGAAACATTAGTCGTGGAAATAGATGGCGATAATATCCAGATATTGCATTTGGACAATATAAAGGAATGGTCTCCGCAGATAGAATCCGGTGGTAATTCCAGTCCTGGAGGAAATGGGGTTGAAATGTAATAGGTTGATTATTAGTGGAACAAAATATCAAATAAATATGAATCGGATGAAACGATTTACACAATATATCCTTACCATAGGGGCATTCCTGTTAGTGTTCGGTTACAGCCTGCAGGTAAAAGGACAGGCACTGAAAACCAATGTACCTTTCATCTTGTCGGGAAGTCCGAACTTTGGTATAGAATGGTCTGTGGGACGCTTGCTGACACTTAATGTTGAGGGGATGTGGTTACCTTATCTGTTTAAAAAGAACGAAGAAGTTTTCAGGGCGTTAATAGGAAGTATCGATCTCAGGTATTATGTGAATCCTAAATATTATTACACCAATGATCTTTGGGACGGATTCTATGTAGGCCCTTATGTAATGACCGGTAATTTTAATATCGGGTTGAAAAACAAAGATGAGAGCAAAATGAGTTACCGCCGTAAGGGGTGGGGACTGTCTACGGGCATTACCGGAGGATACAAGTTCTATTTATCCAGCCGTTTCCGTATCGATGCCAATATCGGATTGGGATATGCACACATGCAATATGACAAGTATCAGTTAGGGGGGGAATATGCCAGGTTCAAATTGGAAAGCAAAAAAACGAAAAGTTACATAGGCCCCACTAAAATAGGACTTTCTTTAGTGTATAACATATTAAGATGAGCATGACCTACAAAATATTAATTACAGTACATCTTTTTCTGCTCTCTTCCGTTTTCTTACCGGACGCCGTGTCGGCTAAAGACGCGCGAAGGGAGGGAATGGATGATCCCAAAGGGAAAAGTATAGAGATGAGGGGAGACCGGAAATTCGTCCAGCAGAATTTTGACAAGGCTATGAAAATCTATGAGACGGCCTTCAAGCATTCTCTGAGTCCGGACTATGCCGCTTCCCTGCATCTTAAAATCGGTCGTTTGTATTTCACACTCTCTGACTATGAAGCCTCCATACCCCACTACGACGCAGCTATGAACTCGTCCGAGCAGTTGTTCAATTCTGTGGATGTTTGTAATTTTTTAGATGCCTTGCGTTTCTCGGGACAAAAAATGAAAGCGGTCAGTCTGGCGCGGAAATACGCTTATAGGGATGCTTATAAATCGGATCAGCGATACCGGAATATATTGCATGCGCTTGACTATTCGGATGGGTTTATGCCTATCGGTTCCCCTGAATTTATCGTTCGTTCCGTAGAAAATGTCAATACTTCCAATTCCGAGTTCTGGGTGGGAAGAAAAGGAAACGAATATTTCTATGCGAGTAGTAACAGCCGTTTTCATGATCCCAATAAGAAGTTTTATCATCGCAGTAGCTATCATCTTATCTATGGAAATGGAGATAAACCGGATAAAGATAATTTTCTGAATATGGTGCCTGCCGGCTTGCAAAATGGTCCGGTTACATTTTCGGATGATATGACCGATATGATTGTCACCCAGGTGATGTATGGCAGGCAAGGCATTGATGTAGGCAAAAACGGATTGAATGCTTTCCAAACGAAATTATACCATTCCGATTATAATAAAAAACGAAGTGGATGGTCTGCATTCAGGGAAGCATTTCCCCAAAAAGAGGGTTATTCTTACTCGCATCCTTTTTTTATCGACAACGGCCGTTCCTTACTTTTTGCCTCGGATATGCCCGGAGGTTTCGGCGGGTATGATATCTATGTGGTTCATTGGGATGACGCTACCCGTGCCTGGGGGAAACCGATTAATTTGGGGGCGCAGGTAAATACCGAAGGTGATGAGATTTCGCCCGCTTTAGTCGGAGAAACACTTTTGTTTTCTTCTAACGGACATGCGGGTTTCGGCGGGTATGATATTTACAGTATAAATTACGAAGAAGGACAGGCGGTAGCAGGAAGCCTTTATCATTTTGCTTATCCCGTGAATACAGTGATGAACGATTTCGGCTTATTGTTTATAAACAGGGATAGCGGTTACATGGTGTCGGACAGAAACTTGTCCAATCAAGACGACCTGTTTTATTTTGAACGGAATAATCTTTCCGTAAATGCGAACAATCTGCTGTCGGGCATTTCTGAAGCAAGAGCAATATCTTCCGGATTCATAGACTTTGTGAGTAAAGGAGATGAAACGGCACAACCCCGAAATGAGAAAATCGCTTATCCGAATTATTTGATAAAAGATGTGCTGACTTTGTACTTTGATTTTGACCATTATACCCTGACTGAAGATTCGAAGTCCGAACTTGCCAGGTGGTATGGAGTGACTGATTTTAGCCGTATGGACACTCTTATTGTCGAAGGATATGCAGACGAAATGGGTACGGAAGAATATAATTATAAGCTGTCCGGGAAAAGAGCCCGAGAGACCGCTTCTTGGCTTATAAGCCACGGATTGGACAAAGTTTTTCTTATAGAGGGTAAAGGTCGGATTTTGCCGGAGAAAAGCTCGACCGGTATTCCGGCTTTTTACCGGGATAAAAATATTCCTTATACCGAAGGGAAAAGTCCGGTTTTCGATAGAATCTGGCGTAATAGGGAATACCGGCGTGTAGAGATTAAAGCAATAATGAAGTTGTAACATAAATATTTTAACACAATGCAGTCTAAAAGTAATTTGTATATCAGTTCTTTCATGTTAATACTGGTTTGCACTTGTTTTCCGGTAAAAACGATAGCCCAATATATGCCGGCGGTTTATGATCGGACGTATGGTAATGGGATTGCCTATCAACATACGTGCCCGGTTCTTAATGGCGAAGTAGCACTTGTGGCTAATAATGACGGGATGCTGACCGTTTCATGGGTCAAGAGAGATGGTGAAATCTTGTCCTCCCAATCGTTTTCAAAAGGATTTGCTTCTATCAGCAATGTATATCACATTGGCGGTCAGAAACTTTTGATATTGGGACAGTCCTATGATTTCTTGCCGAAGAAAAAAGACAAGAAGCTCTATGGACGTTTTGTTATTACGGATAAGACGGGCGTTATCCTGACCGATGTCTGTGTGGGTGAGCCCGGTAGCGAATTACTTTGTGGCCAGCAGTTGCCAAACGGTTGCTTTATTTTGGGTGGATATGAAACCCGTGCGGAGAATGTACGGGTCGGAATGTTGGCCAAGGTGGATGCTTCAGGCAAGATCATCTATAAATATATTTCGGAAGAAGGCGGCCCGTGCATCGGATTTGATGTGCTCGGGAGCATGAAGGAGTATGTGCATGCGGCATTTACAGGGGAAAAAGGAACAGCTTCCGTGATTGTTCGTTTGGATAGTAATGGTAAAACCGTTTTTGTAACGAAGCTGCCCGAACCGGAATTCCAACTTATGAAAATGATCACGGCTACGGACGATCATATCTTCCTTATAGGTAATAGTAACCTTGCCGGAGGCCGGGTAATAAAGATGCGTCCCGAAGGCGATATCATATTCAGTAAGGAGATTATTCCCGCCTCCCAGAAAGTTTCGTTGGAATATCTGTCATTGGCAAAAAACGGTAATGTATTAGTCGGAGGCAATGGAGGAGATAATGCTTATTATTCCCTTCTTCGGAGTGATGGGACCGAGTTGCAAAAATATATAATGAAAGGTGCCGTATCGGGGATGAGTCTGAATGCAGAGTCTGGAGAGTCTGTGGTTGCGGGATTTGACAGCGAACGCAGCCGCGGAGTGATTACCGGACTTTCGAAAGATGGCAGGCAGATTTATCAGAAGGCAACCGACGCAAACTTTGATGAGGTGCATGTGTCCACCAATGGCATCTTCTTGGCGGAACATGCTACGGGACGGATATGTATGCTTTCCAATAGCGGAGATCTTTTGTTTGACCGGTATGCGATTGAAAATGATAAGAAAATGTTCGATGAGATTCTGTTTACCGAAAACGGCGATGTCCTCTTCAAAGGAATGAAGAACCGTTTGATCAAGCTGGGGCATGGCATTTATGTGTCGGATGTGAAAATCAATAAACCGGTGAACGGATTTACGACGGCTGTTTTTACGGTAACACTAACCGGTTATCCGGTGGCTAATGGGGGAGTTCCCGTACCTGTGAAGGTTGAGTATTTCACAAAAGACGGAACGGCCAATCAGGTCGACAACTATACGCCGGTCAAAGGGTCTTTGTCTTTTGTTCCCTCCAACGATGGCACGGCCCGTTATATGATTAAGCAAGATGTGGTAGTCCCCGTCAAAGCGAATAATCTGATGGAAGGGCGCAAGATGTTCGAATTGCATTTGGCAAATGTGGATCAGAGTTATCTGGTAAAACCCGTGGGGACAGGCGATATTGAAGATTTGGAAGTCTTGGTGAAACCGGTAGGTACCAGAGACGGACAGGAAGGTACACAGGATGTGGTCTACGAATTGGGTATATTCAAAACCAATGGGGAAAAACTGATAAATGCCACAGGATCGGATATTATTATAGATGGAGCTTATGGAAAAGGAACAGCCGATAACCATGATTTCGATATGGGAGTCAGTCCGCGTGTGGTCATAGGCCGGGGAGCGTCCGAGGGTAAATTCAATGTGAAAACTTTTGCGGACACCCGTTATGAATTACCCAAGAAAGTGGTCGTGGATTTCAATAAAATATATGCGATCAACGATGCAACCATCAATTTTGAGAGTACGAATCTGAGTTGCATCGGGACTATCGTGGATCAGCCGGCTATGATTAGCATCGCTTCATTGGGCGATCACGGACGGATGAACAGTATCGTATCGGGATTTTTCAAAGTTTCATTGGTCAGGGCATCCGATGGAGTCTCGTTGACTAATGCGACCGGAGGCGATATCAAAATAGCCTGTTCGGTACTGCCCCAGACTACCGCTGAAGAAGGGAAGGACTTTGCGTTTACCAACCGCCACGATTTGCGGATTTGGGGTGATGGTAATCGAAGTGCCATCAATCTGAACGGCATTATCTTATTCAATCAGGAGAAGGCCGGAAGTAAACGGTTAGTGGTGGGCATCGATTCCGTAAGTAAACCGGATAATGCTCCCGATATTCTGATTTCGAAGACCGAAGCATCCGCCGGTTTTTCAATAACCGAATAAATCGCCAAATCCTATCTTTCTATAAATCTTTGATATGCGAAGAAATATGAAATATTCCTTTATTCCGTTAGCTTTATCATTCCGTTATTCTGAAATAAAAGAATTCCGAATATATACAGATTCTGAAAACAGAGTAAAAGTATGTGATACGTCACAACTTAGCCCTACGGACTTTTGGCCTGAGGAGATTAAACAAAAAGAGAGTTTTTATAAAGAATTATTGTTGATTTTTGTGAATGATACCAAACTCAGTATTATACCGCATCATTACTCTTTTAACTATAGGTTGAAAGACAAGATTATTGAAATTTATTGCCAGGAGTGTGGTAGATGGCTACCATTTGCATATACTGATGGTCGGAAGGTTATTCTTAAATTAGGGTTGGTATACTTTGATAAGAATAAGCGACGAATTGTCAATTACGATGAAACGAAATCTGGAGCACTGGACTATGCAGGATTATCTTCCATTCGATCATTAAAAGGCCTCAGAACTGAAATTGCATGGTGTAATATTCATTACGTATTTCAGTGAACGAGTTAAACAGCCGTAAAAATACGATTATGATGAACCGGTTTTCGAGAATAAAATATATTATTTCGATCTTAATTCTTTCTCTCATTTACTTTTCATGCGATGATAAAAGTAACGGGAGTGATGAAGAGATTTTCTCAAGAGCACTTCTTTTGAGATTGAACGCTATTTCCGGAAATATAAGCAATTATACGGATGTATATGTGTTTAATGCCCAGGTACCTAATGCCAACTATTTTCATCACAAAGTTTTGAATGTAGAGCGAACTTCCGAATATTTGAAGATGAGTATACCCACAGGTACATGGAATTTTATCTTGGTGGGATGCAACGATTCGAATATTCAGGAACAATTGGTTTATCCTACTGCTTCGGAGGAAAGGTCACGGTTGCTGATGTGGCGGACTATTCCTCAAAACGGGATATTGCCTGATGTGCCGGAGATACGGATGGCGTTGATCGATGGTTTATCCATTACTGCAAATACGGATCAGACTGCATCGGCCTTACTTGAGCGTAACGTAGCTAAAGTCCGCGTGGTATTGGGTGACGGCATCGGATTTGCCATGGGAGCGGAAAATACCGTCTCCTTGTTAGACGTTCCGACCTCTCTGTCGTGGGACGGCTCACTGTATCCCGATAAAGATCATCCTGAGGTGAGTTCCGCTCCGATGACCAAGAGTATTACTTTTACCGCTTCCACAACAACGCCGGGTCATGCGGTAAGTGACACTGTGGATTTTATTATTCCCGCACATAAATCGAAATCGGAGACAGATGTCTCAACCCATAAAATAAGACTGTCCGTCAATTTCAAAAGATTGTCCGGTTCTGATTTTTCCAAAACCGTGGAAGTGAATACAGTGCCTAAAGACAATCATATCTTGTTGTTGACATTGACTGCCAAGGGAGGCCTAGAAATAAAGACGGAGATATTGGATTGGACAACGGTGTCAAGTAAATATGAGGCGCAATTGTTCTCTTTTTCACAAACGGGGAATACAGGAACACTAGCTACCTGGAAAATGGAAATGAAGCAGGAACGGAACTGGTGGGTGACTTTGGAGGATACCGGCAATTTCGAGTTTGTCGACGGTACGGCTACTTTCGGTCAGTTTACGCCTTCACCTGTAACTATACAGGTAAGACGAAAAACAGGGGGAACCACCATGTCTACTAAATTAAATTTGTTTATATCCGGGTTTGACGGATTGTATGAACAATATGATGTAACAGACTTAGTGCAATAAATATAAGTTATGCGTGATATGATAAATAATTTTTTGGGGATAATAAGCTATTTAATAATTCCTTTCTTATTCCTTTCGTGTACGGGAGATCTTGAGAACGAAACCGACTCCACGGTGGACACCAAGGGAAAAGTACAGATCGCCTTGCAAGTTCCGGCTACCGGAGAGGATGGTACTTCTTTTGATACCGAAGCACTCAATGAGTCCGTTATCCGTAATCTTACGCTTTTTATCTTTGATTCGTCAACGGGGGAAAAAGAATTTTCGACTTATATCAGCATTTCACCGGTCGTAAGTGCATCGTCGGATGTGGATATGGGACGTTGGTTGAATGAGCAGATCATCACGATTCTTAATACGGATGTCCTGACTAACTTGGATAAGTCTCGGGATGTGCACGTCGTAGGGAATTACACCTTCGGTTCATTGGATGATATTACAACCGAAATGCAACTTAATGAAATCATTACGGATCCCGTTACCGATGATATCTCTTATTCGGGTGAAAATAGCGCGTTGGTCATGCATGGGATGGTTGCCAATCATAATTTCGCCGATAATGCAAAAGTTGCTATCTCCTTAATCAGGAATATAGCCAAAGTAAAAATGACGTTGGCCACGAAGAATTTTACTTTCGGTGGGAAAAATATCTCATTGGCGCCCGCGGGGACTTCGACGGCAGTTAAAGTAATCAATCAAGCAGACCGGTCCTATCTGGTATCGAGAGAGATGAATCCTTCAACCGTGACCTATTTCAACGGACAAAAAACAAATCTGACAGCCGATTCACGTACCGATTCCACTGTGTTCGTTTTCCATGCCTATATCAATGAGAACTTGAGGGAATCCTATTCGACAGAGGTTAATGCCACGGCTCTTATTCTTCAGATCCCTTACCAAAAAGAGGGTGGGGAAATCAATGAAAATAACTATTATAAAATTTTAATTAATGGCGATAACGGCTATAAGATCAATCGCAATACAATATATGATATTACAGCCTCTATTTCCACTTTGGGAGGCGAAACCGATGTTTCGGCCGTTTTGGTTCACGGAACATTAAACGTTCTTCCTTGGGATGAAAACACGATAGAGTCCGACCTTACCCAGACTTTCCTGTCGGTGGAGAAAAGCACTGTCCGGATGGGAGTAACTGAAGATTTCCCATATAAGACGAATGCTTTACCTTCGCCGGAGGAATGCTCGGTAGTTTCTGACGTTTCATGGCTGACCGCTACTGTTGATTTCGCAAATAGTCAGGTTAAATTAACGGCATCTACCGATGATTATACGGCTCCCCGTACTGGGACATTCAATTTGAAAGTTAGAAATCTGACCAAGGTCATTACGGTGACTCAAGCTCCAAGACCTGTGACGACCGGTTCAATTTCATTGAACCCCCGAAGGCTTCTCTTGTCGGAAGCGACTCAGTCAAGGGAAGCATCACTAACGGTTACTCCCACCGACTCACGATGGCTCATGATGGGGGTGGTGGGAAACTCTGCCGTTGCAACTTGTAGTCCGACGAGCGGGACAGGGAATGGAATCCCTGCAACCCTTACCTTCACTAACGGGACATCTTACGGCAATACTTATTATAAATTTGCCAACCTGAATACCATGGAATATGACAGCATTGAAGTTTGTAATTTGCATTTGGAAGCGCCTTCTGCTATTGAAATAGGTGGACAAGGGGGTACTACCGATTTTGCCGATGATTTAATAAAAGCGCTCGGTGGAGATGCCAATTGGAATGTGGTAAATACATCAGGTACATGGTTGACTGCAACGAATGTGGGTGGCGTTTTGAGAGTAACGGCGACGGAAGGTCCCGATGAACAAGAGCGAACCGGAACCATAGCTATAGCGCATGTCAATGATCCGAATTATATCAAGACAATTCAAGTGAAGCAACTTGATCATATCATTATTACTATTCCCGAATTTGATTATTTGTTATTCAGGTATGATTGGACTGGAACCGGCGGTAAGGATTTGGATACGGCTACGGAATTTACCAACACCGGACTAGCAAATGTCGATAATAGACCATTAGGATACGGTCTATATGGTCATGAAGGAAATAGTAAGGGTGCACAATTGAACACTTCAGGACTCCCTATTCTTGTTTGGGGAGGAGATAATGTCAACGAGAATGCGGGAGAGAGCGTTTATGTCAATGTGAAAAATCTTTGTTCCACGACTAATTATGATCTTTTGCCACGCTTTATATTCATCGATTTGTATGCCATTTGGTGGGAAAGAGAGTCATCTACGCCTATTAAAGTAGAAATTACCGCTTATAAAGGAGGTGAGATGGTAAAATATGGAGATAGTTATGAGGAATACGCTTTACGAAGGAATTTCCATAATGATACTGGAGAGAATATTTATAGCAATGACACTAATCCCTCCACACGAGTAATAAATAAGCAGAAAAAAAATGCTTATAATCAATATAGAACTGAGTTTGTAAAGGTCGGTCGTGTCACTTTTGATAAAATTAAAAGGACGGCGAATATAGAGATCTATACTTCTGCAAATGCTTCTGCTGTAACTTCTGCAAGAGCTACAGGTGTAAATATTCCGCCGCAATTGGAAGGAGAGTCTAAGGACGATTATTCATTGAGACTTGAAAAGTATTATAATAACAAGAAATAAAGGTACGGAATGAAATATTTAATGGCATGTATGGTTGTGTTATTGTCCCTGTCATCTTGTTCGACATCAGACGATACGGGTGAAATAACCGGACAGGAGGTGGAACTTGCCTTTTCGTTGAACGTGACGCAGAGCGCCTCGTCGGTGGTGTCGGTGCGGTCGTCGTCCTATACCGACTCTTCCATCTACTGCATTGATCTTTTGGTCTTCGACGAGAATGACCTGTTCCTGCAACGCATAAAGGTCAATGGCATTGAAACGACCGGAGATTCCCGGACTTTTACCGTAAGGCTTCCGGCATCTTCTGTTTCCCGTACGATACATGTCATTACCAACGGCAGGGATGAAACGAATACGGATGTCGTCAATTTCGGTGACATTTCATCGGGAATGACGGAAGATGACGTTGCTCTTACCTTGAAAACCGGTTCCCTATCCGCTTATACTTCTCTTGAATTGCCTTTGGTCATGTGGGGAAGGACGGAATTGTCTTCCATTGTGCCAGGAACTGAAACCAGTGTAATCAATCTGATTCGCGGGGTAGTGGCTATGCGGGTGGAATGTGCGGCTGCTACTTCCGCTAACGGCATCGATAAATTTTTGTTGGAAAGTTTTTCCTTGCAACAAAGCGCAGCACTGGGCAAGGTGATTCCGGATAATCGAGCTTTGTCCAATGGAGTCCCTACATCCGTGAGCGTATTTTCGGAGACGCAATATATCGATTATGTAAATCCTGACGGATCGGGTATCTGGTACACTGCCACGGCGAATGTCACTACCGAGGCTTATTTATATGAAAGGAACAATGTATTGGATAATACCGGATTGTCCGTCATTGTACATGGAAAATATGATGGGACGGACGGCTATTATAAGATTTGGTTGAAGAATAGCGTGGGAGGAGCTGTACATCCTGTGCGCAATCACCGTTACTTGATCCGGATCGCCAAGGTGTCCGGCCTCGGTTACCCGACTTTGCAAGAAGCCTTGAACGCGGATTATTCGGCAAATATACTTACGGAGGTAGTTGATAACAATGACGATATCACCGATATCATAGCCGACGGTAAATATGAATTGGGCGTTTCCTCCAACTCGATTTCACTTATAGGTGACGGGGTGAAGACCCTTGGCGTTGTTTTAAAAACGAATCCAACCGCTAACTTAACTGCTACCACGGATGCGGACTGGATTACAAATCTTACTTTTTCAGCTTCAGGCGATAACCGGTATACGCTTACCGGGACGCTGGCTCCGACTGATTCCACCTGTTCGGGTACTGTCATCGTGAAAGCGGGAAATCTGGTGCGGACTATTACCGTAGAGCAACTCCCTGACTAATAATAAAAATGGTTGTAGATGATGACATAAAGCGGATATTACAGAAAGAGAAGGATAATTACGACTTTATCTGCCTGTATAAGATTGATAATTGCTGGTTTGCATTCGAGCGATCCGCCTTTTATTTGTTTTCAACCAGTTCCGAAGATGTTATTTTGAAAGTGGAATATTTGGAGGAAGATAATCCGATGCTCTTTACAGCTATAAAGAGTTTGAATGGAATGAAAAAGCAGGATAATTTTCATTTTGATATCGTAAAGGAATCGGATAGTGAAATAATAGTGGGATGTAACGTGCGCTGTAAGGGGTTTTTTCTGTGGAGGAATAATATGGTGTCTACATGTGTAAATAAAGATATTGTTTCATAGCATTTGGATTAAATAACGAATTAATAAATATTTAGATTATATGAAGAACAGAATTATTTTGCTGATGCTGTGCATTGCGTCGGCAACTCCCGCATTTTCAAGCGGTAAAGACAAGATAAAAGAAAGGCCTAAAATATTTGTTGAAAAACTCGAAGATCGAAATACCGGTTGTGTTGAGACTTACGAGTATTATAAAACCGCAGACGGTCGGAAAGTGCCTCATGGCAAATACAGAAGAGCATGGTCTTTGCCTAAGGGCCACAGGAGCAATTGGTCCGGCAGGGAGGAGATTACCGCAACTTTTGTTGACGGGAGATTGAACGGAACCGTCGTCATCAATTGTGATAAACGGAAATGGAAAAGAAAAAGTGAATTTATAAAAGGGAAAGGAAGAGAAATCAAACTGGTTCCGGAAGAGGTTTATTTTGTAAATAACTTGAGATTGGCCGTCAAAAATGATACGTTGTGTGAACCTTTTAACATCGAATTGGGGAATTTGAAATATGAAGCAACCGGAAGAATAAATGCCGCCGGAGAGTTGCAAGGCAAATATACGCTGTATAAAAAGAATATGGAAGACGCTAAAGTGTCTGCCGAAGCTACGAATCAGGACTGGGTCGTGGAAGAGCAATACCTATGCGATCCCGAGTATACATATAAAGATGCCGTACCGAAAGTTACGGAAATAAAATTAGGATATTCTGCAATGACTAAGAGTGACATGTTACGAATCAAAATACCCCGGTTGAGATTAAGTATAACCCGCTTGTAGAAAGAATAACAGTATAATGGAACAAATGAAAACGAAAAAAAGTGCCTCTATTGCTTTTACGAGTCTTTTATTGACTTTCCCAGTGCTAACAATAATGATTATCTTTTCATCGTGTATATCGCGTAAGCCTTACAGGCATTTGGACACGGAACGGCTTTTCATGCAAACGACAAAGCCTGAAATCAGTTTTATAGACGGAGGTGGAATCGAGGGACAAGATGCTCCGAGAACCGTATCGGAAGAGGTGTCCTTTACAAATAAGGAAGAGCAGCAGCTGGAGCCAGGTGAGGAGTTTGCAAGTGAAATGACAAAATTGGATACGAATAAAGTATATAAACTGAATGAAGTCGTCGTTAAGGTAAAATTTCATTTTGCTCCGGAACGGGATGGAAAGGTAAGTCTGGATTTTAATGTCATTGCTCCCATTGATGTACTGGATCCTAATTGGCGGTTGATTGTCGCTCCGAAACTGATAGACGGCGATAGTATTTGCCCGTTAGATACGGTCATTTTCACCGGCGATAGTTTTAAGGAAAAACAGATGATGGACTATGAATCTTATAATGATTTTCTGGCGACAATTGTCCCCCGGTCGGCGTATGATTCACTGTTTATCGATTGGAAAGGGCTGAATAAAGAGATCGGAAGAGTACAAAGGCGCAATTATAATGATTATCGTTCGAAATATGATTTGATGATGGATTATGAGAACTGGAAAAGGTTAAATGAAAGGGAATTTCTCAGTATGGAAGCTCTTTCCATGCGCCATAAACGCCACATGTACGAAAAATATTGGAGAAAAGCGGAGACTTTGACCGATAAGCATAGCCTTAAAGAAAAGGAACCCGTTGATTTTTACGGGAAATACCAAAAAAAGTATGAAAAAGATTACGCCCGTTTTCTCAGGAACCGTTTTGCTCTGAGCTGGCTTGATACGGTGTCCTACAATCTGAATATACATAGCCAGAAAGACAGTGTTTTGAGGCGTAGGTATGTTCCGCGTAAGTACAGGTACTTATATAATAACGGGTTGACCCTGAAAGATCTTAAGGCGCGGGCTTTTACAAAGGAGGACTCCGTAAAGATTGCAAAGCATCATTACCTGATTGATGAGATCGTCCTGAATGAGCTGAATATGAATCGTAAAGGCGATATTTTCAAAGAGATAGTGGAATTCCCTTATAAGTCGGATACGAGTAAAATCAGAGTTGATACCGTCATAACGGCCGAGAACGATATGGTTTACACTTTCAGGCAACCCTGGACAGTGAGGCCGGGAATGAAAAACCTAAAAGTGTTTTTGGAGGCAAAAGCCGAGGCAATTGACCGTACGGTTTTTAAGTTCCCGCCCTCCGATACGTTGACTTATTATATTGCTTCCTTATCTCAGTTAGCCGAAAGTTCTTTGGCGACCGAGAGAAAGAAGATGTATAAATTCATGTTTGATAAAATAGTCACTTATCCCAAATACAGGTCTAAAAAGAGCGCAAAATTTGATGCGGCAGCAAATCCTGCCGTTTTCGATAAGTTGTTTGAAGCCTATAAGGAGTATTCCGCCAAGAATGAATTGTCTATCGATAGCGTTGTAATACAAACTTCAGTAGACTTAGCGGGAGAGTGGAACAGTAACAGTGAATTGACCCGGCAAAGAGCACTTTCCATTGTGGATTATCTGAAAACTAAAATCTCCGTACCTCTTGTCATAAAGCCGAAAAGTGAAGATTGGAATACGTTAGTGAAAGAAATTCAACTACGCAATGATATTACCAATGCTTCCGAAATCTTAAATATGCTTACAACGGCAACTTATCCCGATAAAACGGAAGAAGATATTAAATCCCGTTTCCCGGATGATTATAAGATAATCAAAGAACAAATATATCCTAAACTGGAGCACACGGATTTTGTAATGGAGATTAGCCGGAATGATATTGAGAAAGATACTGTTAAAGAAACTTATCGGGAAGATTATGCCGAAGCAGTCAAGCTTTTGATGGACGGTCAATATCACCCCGCTTTGGAAATTCTGGCTAATTATCCTGACTACAATGCCGCCTTGTGTTTGGTTTGTATGGGATATAACGATAAGGCTCAGGTACTTCTGGACAAATTACCCCAGACCGCTAAAAACGAATACTTGTCCGCCATAATAGCCGCGAGGAAAAATGAGGATCAAAAGGCAACCGTGCATTTAATAAAAGCGTGTGAACTCGATCCGAATCTGTATCATCGTGTCAGTTTGGATACGGAGGTTAAAGCTTTGGCAGACCGATTGAACCTATGGGAAAGGTTGAGTAAGAATAGGAATCAGGCACAAAAATTATAATCGAAGATTAAAAATAGAAAGCTATGAGACATTTAAAATACGGGTTATTATTTACTTTTATGTTGGTTGCATCGAATGTTTTCGCCCAGCCGGATCATCAGGAATTGACGGATGTGACTTCCACCGAATGGAAGGTTATATCGTTAGGCAAATTACAAAAGAAGCCCAGGTTTAAAGAGCCGATGATTTCAGTGAGGTTTATCGATGAAAACGGCAGTTCCTTTTTGAACTTATCCTTAAAATACATGTTCACCGATGCGGTATTTGAAGAAGCCGTACCTGTGGAATATTATAAGAATCAGAAAATCGAATTTGCCACGTCGAAAGGAAAATACGAGTTGGACGCAGTCAGATATGCGAAAGCTCGAAGGATGAACTCGGTGGCCCAAAAAACCGCAGAGATACGAGTGCTGTTTTCCGGGGATTTATCTTTTTTGAAAGATAACCTTGTTGAAAACTTTGTCGTTCACTATGCGCAGGGGTATCAAAACATATCGTTGAATAAAGAGGAAGCGGTACATTTGCAGGATGCTTATAAAAAATATCAGGCGATGTCTCTTCCCCGATCCGCCGTAAAGAGGGATGCTGAGAAGACAACGCCTACCATAGAAGGCCAGCCGGCTCCGAAAGCTCCAGTGAAGACTGCAGACGATGATGGTAACTCCTTGGATCAACTGCGGAAGAGAGCTAAAAATTGGAAAAAATAGTTCACTGGGTTTTGTAATAAAGAGAAAATGATGATTGGAATAATAGTATATATCGTTTTTCTTCTGGTGGTTTACGGCATAATAGCTTGTACATTACGGTACTGTCCTACGGACGTGGAACTTTGGACTGAGAAAATAGATTAAGATATTGCCGGATTGGCAATGTGATATCGCTATTCGTTGTGTTTATTTTGGACGTATTTGTTATTTTTTTGATTTATTTATGAATAACATCTTTAATCTTAAGCGATTTGAATTCACCAAATCGCTTAAGTTTTTCCATATCTATATTTTTAGAATTGCCCACCACAATGTAGGCTATCGGTTTATTCCGTATATTCTTCTCATAGAAGTTTCTAATATCCTCCATGTCGATATTCGGAAGTGCCTTGATTAATTGAATATTTGGATCTTCTGTTTCTCCTTTTTGTCTTAATTCGGCAATCTTCGGACTAATCTCACGGAAAGTTGGGAAATCATTGTTTGCAGAATTAATAAGATCTTGGCGGGATACCTTAATTTTATCAGGTTTCAAAGGCATATCATTTAGCAGTGAATCGACCAACTTAATGGCATCGGTTGTCTTGTCTTCCTGAGTGCTTAACGCAATATATGAAAACCCTTTCTTATCTCTATGCTTATTTGGACTAAGATTGTATTTACCGGTTACCCCATAGGCTAATGAACGGAACTCACGTATTTCCTGAAACAAGATGGAACTCATTCCGTTGCCAAAATAGTTGTTGAAGAGTGCCGAAGTATTTCTACTATCATCTTCGGCATTAATTTCGCCTGGGATATATGCCACTACTACACTTTGTGAAGCATTAGGTTCGTTAATAAAATATACTGTATTCTTTTCTACTGTCTTGTTGGGGCGGTAATAAGGGGCATTGGAGGCTATGCTTACTGCATTTAGATTGAAATTACTTTTCACGGCCTCCACAACTTTATTATTGTCGAGATTACCGCAGTAATGAATGTTGCAAGCTACCGAAGTTAGTTTTCTGAATTCATCCAATAAAATATCCGCTTTTAATTTTTTCATTTCGGCGATAGATAACTGACGCAAATACCTTGAACGATCTCCGAAAATAACCTTTTCAGTCAATGCCCGGGCTACTTCTTGCGGCGCTTTGACAAGGGTCTTATAAGTTATCTTTTGGGCATCTATTATTTGTTTTAGTTTCTTCTGGTCTCCTTTTACTTCTATCATAAACTCTCCGGCATATTTTAGAGTCGGTTCCAGATTCTCGTCGAACCCTTTTATCTCGAGTGTGAACGCATTATCGCTGGTAGAGAAACCCATCGTACTACCCAGTTGTTGGAGCTTCTCTTTGAACTGTTCAAAACTCAATGAGTCCGTCCCTAATAGATTGAGATAGTTGCTTACCGGTTCTGCCATGTTCGATTCCAAAATGCCTTTTTCGAAGTTTAACTTTACCGTGAAGATATCATTTACAGGATTTGGACTACAGTATAGATTGACATAGGGTGTAAGCCGGTAGATGTGGGCATCTTTTTCGAAATCCAAATAACGGGGAGCCATTTCATCGATGGGCATCTGAGATAACTGTTGTGCATAGGCCGATTGCGATTCCGTATTTTTAGGGATAATAGGAGCGAATCCCGGCTTTTGTAGACGATCTTTGGGATATTTTCCGGTTTTCTTCTCCAACAACAAAAAATTATTAGTGAAATATTTTTTAGCAACCGTTATAATATCTTGTTTAGTCAGTCCGTCAATGCGCTTTAAATTTTCCAGATAATCATGCCATGACCGGCTTTGAGTAAAGAGCGAAAACATGGCGAAAGTACGCTGGTTGATATCTTCCAGTTGTAATTCATAATTACGCTTCATGCCCAACTTGATGTCGTTGAAAGCTTCGTCGCTGAAATCTCCTTTTTTGATACGTTCTATCTGTTTGTTGATCAGGTTACGGGCTCTGGTGTTCGACTGGAGTAAAATTTTCGGAATGGCATAAGCAGCTATGAATCCGGCGTGATCCAGCCCACCATTTTCCACTCCACCCGCCATGATCTTACTATCGGATATTAATTTGTCAATATATCCGGTTTGGTTGTCATTACTCAGTAGTTTGCAAGCTATTTGCAAAGGCAATTCGTCGGAGGCATTGCTTGGAACACCACGCCATGCTTCCGCAGATAATTTCACGATGGGAACAGGAATCTTCACCTTAAACTTTTCCTGTCCGTGAAAAGTCGGAAGAGCGGGTGCATTGAACTTTGGGGTGTTGCCCGGTCGTATCCGTCCAAACGTTTTTTCCAAAACAGGTATTACTTCTGAAGAGTGAATATCTCCACTTAGAATCAGGCACATATTTCCCGCCACATAATAATCCTTGAAAAACTTTTCCATTTCCGAGAGACGCGGATTCTTTAGATTTTCCGTACTGCCTATAATGGGATAGGCATAAGGATGTGGTTGGAAATAGCGTTCCATTCCTTTTTCCAAAGCTGTAGCTCCCAAAGCATCGGAACGCATGTTCTTCTCTTCATAAACAGTTTCTAATTCACTCTGAAACATTCTGAATACAGGATTGAGAAGCCGTTCACTATTGAGCTCTGCCCATTGCCTGATGTATTGTGGTGAAAAGACATTATGATAAACCGTCATATCATAGGAGGTAAACGCGTTTAAATCGCTTCCACCATATAGGGTAATGAGCCGGTTAAATTCGTTCGGTATCACAAATTCCGCCGATTTTATAGTCAGTTGATTGATTTCTTTCTGTATGACTTTACGTCTGCTTTCATTCTTCTCACTAGCTAGTTCATCATATTTTTGTTGTATGGAATCCAGATATACTTTTTCTGCACCATAGTCTGTCGTTCCTATTTTTTCAGTACCTTTAAACATGATGTGTTCAAAGTAATGGGCAATACCGGTATTGGGGCAATCTTTCGAACCTGCGTTCACCACCACAGCTCCGAAAACCTTAGGTTGTGTGTGATCTTCATTAATCCAGATAGTAAAACCATTATCCAACTTGTATTCGGAGATAGCAAGTGGATATTTGTTTTGAGCGTAATTTATAGCATTCATTCCAAATAAGAGATAAAAGAAAAGTGTATATCTTTTCATTGTTATTATGGCTAAATATTTTTGTTCTATTTAAACTTCCCAGTTGTTGCTCATTTCATCTTGTTTAAAAATAAGGTTTTTTTTTGCATTCCTTTAAGATAATGTCTTTTCTTGATTCTGATGAGTCTGCTTAATATATAAAAATTAATATTTGTTCGTAGCATATAGCATTGCACTGGGACAATTGTCCTTGTTTACCAATAACACTTCAATGTATCTTTGCAAATACGAAATGCAAATATACACACCGTTTTTTATTTACTAGGTTAACAGCATAAAAAAACAAGAATAATGTACTCTATCGGTTCTTCGTAAATCTGTTGAAAATTCATAAAGGGATTCATCTTTCTTATTATCTCCTTATTACCTGAGCCGTGTTTGCTCCGTACTTTTTCCATACTTTCTCCGTATTAATGGGACTTTATTCGGAAAAAGTACGGAGCAAACACGGTTTTGATATGATTTTGATATGAAGAAGAAGTAAGGTTGGTTACTCTATTTATTTTTTTTGATACGGATGATGCTCTTTGGCATAATGAACTCTTTTTCTATACTTTATCAGACTTCACATCATTGTTGAAATAATGAATTATCTGTAAACAGCTGTGCTTTTTCCTCGTGTTTCCTTTATAAAACCTTTGTTTTATTAAATGGCATGCTTATAATTGTCTCTTTTTATTTAAGTTTGTGACTAAATTTTAAGGTAAGAATGAAAATTGAATGGACTTAAAAACAGATAATATGAGAAAGATTATTAATCCGTGGAAAGATTTGGAGGGATACAACTGCTTTGGCTGCGCGCCTCACAATCCGGTTGGAGTGAAAATGGAATTTTATGAAGATGAAAATGAAATCGTTAGTATTTGGAAGCCTCAACCCGAATTTCAAGGTTGGGTTCACACATTGCATGGTGGAATTCAGTCCGTACTCTTGGATGAGATATGTGCATGGGTAGTACTGCGAAAATTGCAAACGACAGGAGTAACTTCAAAGATGGAGACTCGTTTTCGTAAGTCAATCTCAACCAATGATGCAAACATAGTGTTACGTGCCAGTCTGAAAGAGCAAAAACGTAACATTGCCATTATAGAAGCCCGTATTTATAACGAAAAGGGAGAGGTTTGTACCGAAGCCCTTTGTACTTATTTTACTTTTTCACGAGAGAAAGCAAAAGAAACAATGCATTTTCATTCTTGTGACGTGGAATCAGAAGAGGTTTTACCGTTGATTTGAAAGAATAATGAAAGTTTTTGTGATAATTCTTTGGCTGTTTCAAACGAATACTTTAATTTTGTCGCATAAAACATAAAAAACAGCAAATGAAGAATATCGTAGCACATCATCGTCATCATCATTTTTCCAACGAATAACCGGTGGGCGTATGATTGTTGTGCATAACGATGAAAACATAAATGACGAGGCTTGCCGAATTTTGGCGAGCCTCGTTTTTTGTTGTTTTCTTCCTGTTCCGATTGAATGGATATTTTGATGATATTCAATACAGAATATAGATGTGAATTTATAATATATAGAATAAATAGAGTTATGTTAAGAATTGCGGTACAAGCTAAAGGTCGTCTTTATGAAGAGACGATGGCGCTTTTAGAAGAATCGGATATCAAATTAAGTGCATCGAAACGTACATTATTGATACAGTCGACAAATTTCCCCATTGAAGTGTTGTTCCTAAGGGATGATGATATTCCTCAGACAGTGGCAACCGGAGTTGCAGATTTGGGTATTGTAGGTGAGAATGAATTTGTGGAGCGAAGTGAAGATGCTAAAATAATCAAACGTTTGGGATTTAGCAAATGCCGCTTATCATTGGCTATGCCAAAAGATATAGAATATTCGGGAGTGGATTGGTTTGAGGGGAAAAAAATTGCGACTTCTTACCCTGGCATTCTTTCTTCTTATTTAAAAGCGAAAGGAGTGAATGCCGAAATTCATGTCATCACCGGTTCGGTGGAAGTCTCTCCGGGCATTGGATTGGCGGACGCTATTTTTGATATTGTAAGTTCCGGCTCCACTTTGATAAGTAACCGTTTGAAAGAAGTGGAAGTGGTAATGAAGTCGGAAGCTTTGCTGATCGGTAATAAAAATATGCCGGAAGAAAAATGCGAAGTGCTGAAAGAACTACTTTTTCGCATTGATGCGGTGAAGACTGCAGAAGATAAGAAATATGTGTTAATGAATGCACCGAAAAATCGTTTGGAAGAGATTATTGCTGTTCTTCCGGGCATGAAGAGTCCTACGGTAATGCCGTTGGCACAGGAAGGTTGGTGTTCGGTGCATACGGTACTTGATGAGAAACGTTTCTGGGAGATTATCGGGAAATTGAAATCGCTTGGAGCTGAAGGAATTCTGGTATTACCCATTGAAAAAATGATTGTTTGATATACTTTTTCTTTCGTCATGATACGAAAGAAAAAGCTCCAAAAAGAAAGAATTTATGAAATTAATTAATTATCCAGATCGTTCGCAATGGACGGAATTGTTGAAACGTCCTGTGATGAATACTGAAAATTTATTTGATACGGTACGGGGGATTATTGATCGCGTAAAGTTGGAAGGTGATCGTGCTGTATTGGAGATGGAGGCGAAATTTGACCAAGTGGAACTAGCTTCATTGGCTGTAACCGAAGAAGAAATAAAAGAAGCTGGATTGCTCGTGGATGAAGAACTGAAAGCCGCCATACGTTTGGCTAAACAAAATATAGAGACATTTCATGTTGCGCAGCGCTTTTCAGGTAAAAGAGTAGAGACGGTGCTCGGGGTGACTTGTTGGCAAAAGGCGGTTGCGATTGAGAAAGTCGGACTTTATATTCCCGGTGGAACCGCTCCTCTATTTTCTACAGTGTTGATGTTGGCTGTTCCTGCCAAGATTGCCGGTTGTAAGGAAATTGTGCTTTGTACTCCTCCTGCGCGTAATGGGAAGATACATCCGGCTATTCTTTTCGCAGCGCAAACAGCGGGTGTTAATCGTATCTTCAAAATTGGAGGTGTGCAGGCTATTGCGGCAATGGCATATGGTACGGAGAGCATTCCTGGAGTTTATAAGATATTTGGTCCGGGTAATCAGTATGTTACTGCTGCCAAACAATTGGTGAGCCTGCGTGATGTGGCAATCGATATGCCTGCCGGACCATCGGAAGTGGAGGTCTTAGCGGATGAAACGGCGAACCCGGTATTTGTGGCTGCTGACTTATTGAGCCAGGCAGAACATGGTGTAGATAGTCAGGTTATTTTGGTCACGATTTCTGAAAAGTTGCAACAAGCGGTTGAAAAGGAAGTGGAACGGCAATTGGCTGAATTGCCGCGTAAGGAAATTGCCGAGAAATCTTTGGCAAATAGCAAATTGATTGTGGTTCGTAATTTGGATGAAGCCATAGAACTGACCAATGAGTATGCACCGGAGCATCTTATTATTGAGACGACAGACTATTTGTCTGTTGCCGAACGGATAGTGAATGCTGGTTCGGTATTTCTCGGTTCACTCTCACCCGAAAGTGCCGGTGATTATGCATCGGGAACAAATCATACTCTACCGACCAATGGATATGCCAAGGCGTACAGTGGTGTCAGCCTCGATAGCTTTATCCGTAAGATTACTTTTCAGGAGATAAAATCCGAAGGCATTAAGGCGATTGGTCCGGCGATTGAAACGATGGCAGCAAATGAACATCTTGATGCACATAAAAATGCTATAACGGTTAGGTTAAAAGCTTTGGAATAAATGCTCTTTATCGCCGTAGGGGAAACATTTGGTCCGAATTACTTCATAGATTATAAACTCTAACATTAACATACGAAATATTTTATATGAAAACATTGCAAGAACTTACCCGTCCGAATATTTGGCAACTGAAGCCTTACTCTTCGGCGCGTGATGAATATAAAGGAGTGGCGGCATCTGTTTTTCTTGATGCAAACGAAAACCCTTATAATACTCCTTATAATCGTTATCCTGATCCGATGCAGTGGGATTTGAAGATTGAGATCTCAAAAATAAAAAAAGTATCTCCCAAGAATATTTTTCTGGGCAATGGTAGTGATGAAGCCATAGACTTGCTCTTTCGTGCTTTTTGCGAACCGGGTATAGATAATGTAGTGGCTATTGATCCCACTTACGGTATGTATCAGGTCTGTGCTGATGTAAATGATGTAGAGTATCGCAAGGTTTTATTGGATGATAATTATCAGCTTTCTATTGATAAGTTACTGGCTGTTACGGATAGGTATACCAAATTGATTTTTCTTTGTTCTCCTAATAACCCGACAGGCAACGATTTAAATCATACAGACATAGAACAATTGCTTAATGTCTTTGACGGATTGGTCATTTTGGATGAGGCTTATGCAGACTTCTCCGAAAGAACGTCATTTTTGAGTATGCTTGATCATTATCCTAACCTGATCGTTCTTCAGACATTTTCAAAAGCGTGGGGATGTGCTGCGATTCGTTTAGGTATGGCTTTTGCCTCGACTGAGATTATAGCACTTCTTAGTAAGATAAAGTATCCGTATAATGTAAATCTGCTGACGCAAAAACAGGCGATGGAAATGCTGAGTCATTTTCATAAGATAGAGGATTGGGTGGAGACTTTGAAAAAAGAGCGGAGTGATCTTATGGAGAAGTTTGCTCAATTGCCTTGTGTTTTGAAAATCTTTCCTTCGGATGCTAACTTTTTTTTAGTAAAGGTGATTGACGCTTTGGATATTTATAATTATTTGGTGGACCGTGGTATCATTGTTCGTAATCGTAATTCGATAGCTCTTTGTGGCAATTGTTTACGAGTGACGGTTGGCACGCATTTGGAGAATAATAAATTAATTGAGGCATTGATCGCATATTGAATGGATAATATATGAAAAAGAAAGTCTTATTTATAGATAGAGATGGAACCTTAGTGATAGAACCTCCCGTTGATTATCAATTGGACTCTTTGGAAAAGCTAGAGTTCTATCCCAAAGTAATGCGCAATCTTGGTTTTATTCGTAGTAAACTCGATTTTGAGTTTGCTATGGTAACTAACCAAGACGGGTTGGGCACGACTTCTTTTCCTGAAGAAACATTTTGGCCGGTGCACAATTTGATGATGAAAACTCTGGAAGGAGAAGGTGTCACATTTGATGAAATTTTTATTGATCGCAGTATGCCTGGGGATAATGCACTTACTCGTAAGCCCCGTACCGGGATGTTGACGAAGTATTTGGATAATCCTGAATATGATTTGGCCGGAAGCTTCGTGATAGGCGATCGCTCTACGGATGTAGAACTGGCAAAGAATCTTGGTTGCCGCGCTATTCTCCTGCAAGATAATATTTCATTGCTGAATGCTCCCGAAAGTTTGGAAAATGTTTGTGCGCTTGTTACGACAGATTGGGATAAGATTGCTGAATTCCTCTTTGCGGGGGAACGTAGGGCAGAGGTGCGTCGTACCACGAAGGAAACGGATATTTTTGTTTCTCTTAATCTGGATGGGAACGGCGTGTGCGATATACATACCGGACTGGGCTTTTTTGACCATATGCTGGAGCAGATAGGCAAGCATGGCGGATTGGATTTAACTATCCATGTCAAAGGAGATCTGGAGGTAGATGAGCATCACACGATAGAAGATACGGCGATTGCATTGGGTGATTGCATTTATCAGGCCCTGGGAAATAAGCGTGGAATTGAACGTTATGGTTACTGCTTGCCTATGGACGACTGCTTGTGTCAGGTGGCTCTCGATTTTGGCGGGCGTCCGTGGTTGGTCTGGAATGCAGAGTTCAAGCGTGAGAAGATAGGCGATATGCCTACCGAAATGTTTTTGCATTTCTTTAAATCGTTGAGTGATGCGGCTAAGATGAATCTTAATATCAAAGCGGATGGGCAGAATGAACATCATAAGATAGAAGGTATATTTAAAGCTTTAGCGCGTGCCATTAAAATGGCTGTCAGAAGGGATATTTATCATTTTGAGCTGCCAAGTAGTAAAGGAGTCCTGTAATGACTCTTTTACGGTATGTACTTAATGGCTTATACTGATATGGGGTACTATTACGACGTTTTACGTCTTGTTGTTCGCTATTGAACAACGTAGGTGTTCGAAAATGAACATACCCCCTCGTTGTACGGTTTTCAGGTCATTTGGCATACTCTTTGTCTTTATGTTTGCAACTCTATTTTTAGGTAAACATGAAGAATTTTATTTTATTCGTCGCTGGCACATTGCTACCTTTGGGTGGCTTTGCTCAAATAAAAGAAACTACATCCCACGAGCGTATACTTACGCTAACCGAAGCTATTGCATTAGCCCGTATCCAGTCGGTGGACGCTGCTGTGGCATTGAATGAATTGAAAACAGCTTATTGGGAATATCGAACATTCCGGGCCAATCTACTTCCGGAAGTGAATTTTACGGGTACACTACCTAACTATAATAAATCGTATAGTTCCTATCAAAATGCCGATGGATCTTATTCCTTTGTCAGAAATAATACTCTTGGCCTTTCCGGGGCGCTCTCGGTCGATCAGAACTTATGGTTTACAGGTGGTAAATTATCGTTGGCATCTTCACTTGACTTTATTAAACAATTGGGTACCGGGGGAGTAAAACAATATATGTCTGTTCCTGTAAGTTTACAATTAACGCAACCTGTCTTTGGTGTTAATTCATTAAAATGGAACCGTCGTATAGAACCTGTAAGGTATGAAGAAGCGAAAGCCGCTTTTATTACCGCTACAGAATCGGTTACAATGAAAACTATCACTTACTTTTTTGATTTATTGTTGGCTAAAGAGGAGTTGGAAACTAACAGGCAGAATAAAACTAATTCCGACCGTCTTTATGAGGTAGCCATAGCAAAACGCAAGATGGGGCAGATTTCGGAGAATGATCTATTACAACTTAAACTAAATGCTTTGCAAGGAAAAGCTGATGTGACAGAGTCAGAAAGCAATTTTAACGCAAAGATGTTCCAGTTGCGCTCCTTTTTAGGATTATCTGAAAATGAAAAGTTAATCCCTCTTCTGCCGGAGTCCGTAGCTGACTTGAAAATGGAGTATAATTTAGTATTGAATAAAGCATTAGAACGTAATTCCTTTGCACAAAATATCCGTCGTCGTCAATTGGAAGCGGATTATCAGGTGGCCACGGCGCGAGGCAATTTGCGGAGCATTGATCTTTTTGCCAGCGTTGGCTATACGGGGCAAGATCACGCTTTGTCTTCGGCATATCGAAATTTGTTGGATGACCAGATTATTCAAGTAGGAGTTAAGATACCTATACTCGATTGGGGAAAACGTAGGGGAAAAGTTCGTGTCGCGCAAAGTAATCGGGAAGTGGTACTTTCTAAGATACGCCAGGAGCAAATGGATTTTAATCAGAATCTTTATTTGTTGGTTGCAAATTTTAATAATCAGGCGCAACAGCTTGGTATTGCTGCCGAAGCGGATACTATTGCTGAAAAACGCTACCAAACCAGTGTGGAAACGTTTATGATTGGCAAAATCAGTACACTTGATTTGAATGACTCTCAGAATTCGAAAGATAAGGCTCGTCAGAAGCATATTTCGGAGTTATTTTCTTATTGGTATTATTATTATCAGATTCGCAGTTTGACTTTGTGGGATTTTGAACGTAACAGTGAACTCGAAGCTGATTTTGACGATATAGTAAAAGGGTGAGTGCTTTTACGTTCTTATTTCTGCAAATCGCACTTATTATTGTGAGTTTGTTTTCTTAAGATGCAAGATTGTTAACTTCTTGTGTGGTATTGTATTAAGAAATATTTATATTTGTCATTGATAACTTTGTATAGCTTATGATATTGATAATTGACGATGACAGTGCTGTGCGTTCTTCACTCGGTTTTATGCTGAAGCGTGCCGGATATGATGCCCAGGCAGTTCCGGGTCCTCGTGAGGCAATGGAGGTGATTCGTGCTGAAGCGCCTCAGCTAATATTGATGGACATGAACTTTACTCTGTCAACTTCCGGTGAAGAAGGGTTAACTCTCCTAAAACAAGTGAAGATCTTTCGTCCGGAGGTCCCCGTTATTTTAATGACAGCATGGGGGAGTATTCAGCTTGCTGTTCAAGGTATGCAGGCGGGAGCTTTCGATTTTATTACTAAACCGTGGAATAACGCAGCCCTTTTGCAGCGTATTGAAACTGCATTGGAGTTGACAGCTACTTCAACGGAACTTCCGAAGGAGCAAACAGATGCATTAAACAGAAGTCATATTATAGGAAAATCCTCGGGATTGATGGAAGTATTGAGCACTGTGGCCCGTATAGCTCGTACTAACGCTTCTGTACTAATCACAGGTGAAAGCGGAACCGGTAAAGAACTAATAGCGGAAGCAATTCACATTAATAGCCAGCGGGTAAAAGAGTCGTTTGTAAAAGTCAATTTGGGAGGTATTTCGCAAAGCCTGTTTGAGAGTGAAATGTTTGGACATAAAAAAGGGGCTTTTACTGATGCTACTTCCGACCGTATCGGGCGTTTTGAAATGGCGAATAAAGGTACGATTTTTCTGGACGAGATTGGTGATCTCGATCTTTCTTGTCAGGTAAAATTGTTGCGGGTTTTGCAGGATCAGACATTTGAAGTATTGGGAGATAGCCGTCCCCGAAAAACAGATATTCGTGTGGTATCGGCTACAAATGCCGATTTGCGTAAAATGGTTGTAGAACGTAAGTTTCGTGAGGATTTATTTTATCGTATTAATTTGATAACGGTAAAGTTGCCTGCTTTGCGTGAGCGTCGCGAAGATATTCCTTTATTGGTACGTCATTTTGCTGATCGCCAAGCTGAAATGAATAAGCTTCCCCGAACAGATTTTTCCACAGATGCATTAAGTTTTTTATCTCGTTTACCTTATCCGGGAAATATTCGTGAACTGAAAAATTTGGTGGAACGTACTATTCTTGTCAGTGGAAAATCTTTTTTGGATGCTTCCGATTTTGAATTGCAGTATCAGCATATTGAAGAACCTGTAAAAGTTACTGAAGATTCTTCTCTGGCAGGTATGACATTGGATGAAATAGAACGGCAAACTATTTTGCAGGCACTTGATCGGCATAAAGGAAATCTTAGTCAAGTTGCTCTCACCTTGGGCATTAGTCGTGCGGCACTTTACCGTCGGCTAGAAAAATACAACATAACTATCAATGAGAAATAAATATTAGATGCGGATAAAAGCCTTTTTTTTGATACTCGTGCTCTTTCTATTGGGATTAGGGGGCATATTAGTTTTCTTATCAGGTAAAATGTTACCTCTTCATTTGTATATTGTGGAGGGGATTATTGCTTTTATTCTTATCTTTTTATTTATTTTCTATCGCAAGATTGTGAAACCGATGAATACTATCGGTAGTGGTATGGAACTTTTGCGTGAGCAGGATTTCAGTAGTCGTCTTAGTATGGTGGGACAGTATGAAGCCGATCGTATTGTTAATGTTTTCAATAGAATGATGGAGCAGCTGAAGAACGAACGTTTACGCTTACGAGAGCAAAATCATTTTCTGGACTTACTTATTCAGGCTTCTCCGATGGGGGTGGTTATAATGACTCTCGATGAAGAAATATCCCAAATGAATCCGATGGCATTAAAAGTCTTTGGAGTTCGCTTAGATGATGTCTTAGGAAAGAAATTTGATCAATTGGATTCCCCCCTTGCGGAAGAGTTGTATATCATACCCAGAGAACGCACTTCTGTGGTTCGATTGAATGATTCAAATATTTATAAATGTACTCATTCGTCTTTTATCGATCGTGGTTTTAAGCATTCATTTTATTTAATTGAGCGGATGACGGAAGAGGTGATGAAAGCGGAAAAACGCGCTTATGAGAAAGTCATTCGCATGATTGCTCATGAGGTGAATAATACCACTGCTGGTATTATTTCTACTCTTGATACCATGGAGCAAGCACTCTCGGAGGAACAAGGTATGCAAGATATTTGTGAAGTAATGCATGTCTGCACTGATCGTTGTTTTTCAATGAGCCGTTTTATTACGCGGTTTGCAGATGTTGTGAAAATACCGGAACCTAATCTGATGCCTGCCAAACTTAATGAATTGGTCTCTTCCTGTAAACGATTCATGGAAGGCATGTGCAATGATCTTCATGTAAAATTGATTTTAGAATGTGACCCGGAAGTTGGTACAGTGTGTTTGGATGCTTCCCTTTTTGAACAAGTATTAGTTAATATCATTAAAAATGCTGTTGAGAGTATTGAAAGCGTAAAAAAACAATCTGATAAGCAAGATGAAGTCGTTGTAAGAACAGTTCATCCGGCATGCGTTGAAGTGATAGATAATGGTGCAGGGATATCAAAAGAGGTTGAAGCTAAACTTTTTAGCCCGTTCTTCTCCACTAAGCCCAATGGGCAAGGCATTGGGCTCATTTTTATTAGAGAGGTGCTTAGTCGCCATGGCTGCACATTTTCATTGCACACATACAATGATGGACTGACTCGTTTCCGTATATTATTTCCGTAATAGGAAAGCTTTTAAACTAATTTGTGCTTTATAGGGATGGGTTGAATTGAATTTCTTATCTAATTTATATCTTATATTTTCGGTTTTAATAATATCAATCTTATTTTTTATTAATTGAAAACTGAAGAACATTCTTATAGTTTTGGTTGTTAAGGCAATATTGTTTAATGGATAATAAAAGTCTTGCGAGCTAATAGTTATTTTTTACCATAGAGGTGATGCTTTTAGAATAAATGTCTTTTTAGAACATTTATTATGGAAAACGGAACATATTAAAAAAGTTTTCTTTCGTAATTTTGCCGCCTTATTGGTGTTTGAATTGTAAGGTATGAAGGTTGTTTCTGTCAGGTTTTTATTTTTTATAGTTTTTTGTTGCATAGGCTTGTCTCTGCAAGCGCAATATATTGTTAAAGGAATTGTTAAAGATTCGCTGACAAATGAGCCATTATCTTATACTTCAGTCTACTTGAAAGGAGGTACCGAAGGTTGTTTAACGAACGATGGGGGCGCCTTTTCTTTCAAGACTGCTCGTACTAAAGCTGAGTTAGTCGTTTCAGCAGTGGGCTATAAATCATACACCCGGATTATTAACACTACACGCAACGCCCGATACTTTATTACTTTGTTACCTATTGAGTATACATTGAATGAGGTTGTGGTCAAACCAAAACGTGAACATTATAAGAAGAAAGACAATCCGGCGGTTGAATTTATTCGTCAGATGATAGCCCATAAGAATGATTATTCACCTAAAGAACTTGATTTCTGGCAGCGTGACCGTTACGAAATCATGACTTTTGCCATCAATAACTTTGATAGCGTTAAACAGCAAAAATGGCTTTACCGTAAGTTTAAATTTCTGACTAATTATGTCGATACTTCGGCAGTGACAGGTAAACCTGTGCTAGCGATATCCAATAGGGAATTGCTGGCTACCGATTATTATCGGAAATCCCCTCACAGCGAGAAGCAACAAGTCTATGCCCGCCGTCAGGCTGGTGTTGATGAAATGCTTTCACAGCAAGGAATGGATCAGGCTATTAGTGTGACAATGACCGATGTGGATATTTATGATGACAATATTACATTATTTACTAATAAATTTGTTAGCCCGATATCCCCTTTAGGACCTTCTTTTTATAAATATTATCTAATGGATACCCTTACTGTTGCAGGTAAACCTTGTGTCGATTTGACTTTTGTTCCTTTCAATTCAGAATCTTTTGGGTTTACCGGACATTTATATGTGACATTGGATAGTACTTATTTTGTTCGTCGTGCTATTATGAATTTTCCTCAAAAGATCAATTTGAATTTTGTGGACTACATGAAGTTTGAACAAAACTTTTCTCGCGCGGAAGATGGTACACGCCAGCTTACCGATGAACATATTACTACAGAGCTTAAGTTGAGTGATAAAAGTGATGGTTTGTACGCCCGAAGAAGTGTTTATTATCGTAATTATAAATATGAATCCACTCAGGAGAGTGAATCTGCGTTTCGAAAGCCCGAAAAAATAATTGAACCGCCCGAAGCAGCCAATCGTTCGGAGGCTTACTGGGATACTAATCGTCAAGTCGAAGTTAGTAAGAAAGAGACTTCGGTGGATAAAATGATGGCTCAATTACGCTCTTATCCGGTATATTATTGGACAGAGCAAATTCTGAAAGTTCTTTTTACCGGATATATTCCTACTTCTATAAAAGAACCACTGTTTTATATCGGAATGATGAATACTACCATTAGCGGGAATTCTTTGGAAGGATTAAGGTTGCGAGCAGGAGGGATGACGACGGCATGGCTCGATCCTCGTTTGTTTGGCAAAGGGTATATCGCTTATGGTCTACGTGATCACCGCTTAAAAGGACTTGCCGAGTTGGAATATTCTTTCAATAAAAAGAAAGAGTACGCTAATGAATTTCCTATTCGTTCTTTAAAGATAAGTTATTCATCTGATGTAAATCAATATGGGCAACATTATTTATATACTAGTCAGGATAATGTTTTTCTGACATGGAAACGTCAGAAAGATGATAGAATAGGGTATTTGCATAAAGCAGAACTTACTTATACAAATGAATCTTATTCAGGTTTTTCTTTTCAGTTGACTACTCGTTTGCGCGAAGATGAGTCTTCCTTTTTGATTCCGTTTTTAAAACAAGATGAAAAGAATACTCCGGTTAAAAGTTTCTCCACCAGTGAGTTTGAGGTAAAGCTCCGTTATGCTCCTAATGAGAAATTCTATCAGACTCAATGGAATCGTTTTCCTGTATCTTTGGATGCTCCTATTTTTAGCCTTTCGTATACTATGGCGGCAAAAGGCGTTTTAGGGGGAGATTATACCTATAATTATAGTGAAGCGGGTTTTCAGAAGCGTTTTTGGTTTTCGGCTTTTGGCTATACAGATGTTATCCTTAAGGCTGGAAAAGTGTGGGATAAAGTACCTTTTCCCTTACTGATCATACCTAATGCAAACCTTTCTTATACAATTCAGCCGGAGTCTTATTCGTTGATGAATGCAATGGAATTTATGAATGACCAATATGCTTCCTGGGATGTGACATATTATTTAAATGGTTTTGTCTTCAATCGTATTCCTTTGTTGAAAAAACTGAAATGGCGTGAAGTTCTTTCTTGTAGGGGTTTATATGGTAGCTTGAGTGATAAAAATAATCCCGAAAAGAGTGATGGACTTTTTCGTTTTCCTTCAACCACTTCTATGATGACAAATACTCCGTTTGTTGAAGTCGGAGCGGGGGTTGAAAATATTTTTAAAGTCCTCCGTTTTGATTATGTTTGGCGTTTAACTTACAGAAATCTACCGAATGTTGATAAAAGTGGATTGCGAATAAGTTTACATGTCACTTTTTAACTTAAATCTTGCTAACAGATCATTAAAACGGCAAAAAAAACGAATGCTAATTGAGTAAAATAGTCTAAATTTGAGCAATTTTTTAAACTCTATAAAGTTACAATGGCAATGAAAGAAAACATTAAACCGGCTAGTGGTCGCTTAGGCGTATTGGTAGTCGGAGTGGGTGGTGCAGTTTCCACTACAATGATAACGGGGGTTTTGGCTACCCGTAAAGGGTTGGCAAAACCTATCGGCTCCATTACGCAAATGGCTACTATTCGCATGGAAAACAACGACGAAAAACTCATTAAAGATGTAGTGCCTTTGGCTGATTTGAATGACATTGTTTTCGGAGGATGGGACATCTTCCCTGATAATGCATACGAGGCTGCCAAATATGCAGAAGTTTTGAAAGAAAAAGATTTAAATGGGGTAAAGGATGAATTAGAAAAAATTAAGCCTATGCCTGCTGCATTTGATCATAACTGGGCAAAACGTCTTAACGGTACACATATTAAGAAAACAGTTTCACGTTGGGATATGGTAGAACAACTACGTCAGGATATTCGTGAATTTAAAGCTGCCAATCATTGTGAACGTGTTGCTGTCTTGTGGGCTGCAAGTACCGAAATTTATATTCCGCTTTCAGATGAACACATGACCCTTGCTTCTTTAGAAAAAGCAATGAAGGAAAATAACACAGAGGTTATTTCACCAAGTATGTGTTATGCTTATGCTGCACTTGCTGAAGGAGCACCATTTATTATGGGAGCTCCTAATTTGTGTGTGGATACTCCTGCCATGTGGGAATTTTCCAAGAAAGTAAATATCCCTATTTCCGGTAAGGATTTCAAGAGTGGACAGACGTTGATGAAAACAGTACTTGCTCCGATGTTTAAAACTCGTATGCTTGGTGTAAGCGGTTGGTTTTCCACTAATATCTTAGGGAATCGCGATGGTGAAGTCTTGGATGATCCTGATAATTTTAAAACGAAGGAAGTGAGTAAATTGTCCGTGATTGATAATATTTTTGAGCCGAAAAAATTTCCGGATCTTTATGGGAATGTTTATCATAAGGTACGTATTAATTATTATCCTCCTCGTAAAGATAATAAGGAAGCTTGGGATAATATTGATATTTTCGGATGGATGGGATATCCAATGGAAATAAAGGTGAATTTCCTCTGTCGTGATTCAATTCTTGCTGCACCTATTGCTCTGGACTTGGTATTATTTAGTGATTTGGCTTTGCGTGCTGGCATGTGTGGCATACAGACATGGTTGTCATTCTTCTGCAAAAGTCCGATGCACGATTTAGAACATCAACCTGTGCATGATTTATTCACTCAGTGGAGAATAGTAAAAGAAACGATCCGTACGATGGTAGGTGAGAAATCTCCTTCCTATCTGGATTAATAGTCTATAATGTAGGTGGTAAAGTGATAGGATAGCATATTTAGTTGCTCCATCACCTTACCACTTTTTTATTTTTCTATTTTTGATGAAAAAACCTTCTTTCTTTGACGTACTCGTTTGTACGGGATTTGGTTCTGGTTTTTCTCCTTTTGCACCAGGTACAGCAGGGGCTTTTTTGGCAACTCTGATTTGGTTTGGTTTGTCATATTGTGTCTCAGGATCAATTTTGTTATGTTTCACCATTGCTTTTATTTTGTTATTTACGTTGTTGGGTATTAAATGTGCCAATCGCATAGAACTTTTTTGGGGCGAAGATCCTTCTAGGGTTGTGATTGATGAAATGGTAGGGATGTGGATATCCCTTTTGGCTGCGCCTGCAGGTAATGTGCTTTATACCGTAGTTGCATTTGCTTTATTTCGTTTATTAGATATATTTAAACCATTGGGAATAAGAAAAATGGAATCTTTAAAGGGTGGTGTAGGAATTATGATGGATGATATATTGGCAGGTATATATAGCTTTTTGATTATTATACTCGTACGATGGTTGATCAATTGACAAATAGGAGATTTGCAGGTTGGCGAAATGAGCTTTGGCTTTTTTTGAAGGCACAACTTTCGGCTCAGGTGGCAAGTTTTATGGATTTTCTTTCTACTGTATTTTTAGTAAAGCTTTTTTTCGTATATTATTTATATGCCACGTTTTTTGGCTCTGTTATAGGTGGAATAGTGAATTGTGCCATCAATTACGGATGGGTGTTTCATGCCGAAGAATGCAAGAAAAAGAATGTGGCTTTTAAGTACTTTTTAGTTTGGACAGGAAGTATATTACTTAATACGTGGGGTACTTTTGTTTTGACTGAATGGTTGACAGGAATGTCATGGCTGAATACTGCTTTGGGGCATTATATTCATGACCTATTTATGTTTTCAAAGGTTATAGTATCACTATTGGTGGGTTTGTTTTGGAATTTTTATTTACAACGGGTTTTTGTTTATAGAAACTATAATATTAAAGAGTTTTTGAAGGGTTATTTAAATATTAAGCAGAATGAAAATAAATTATAGAGATTGGTTGCAGCAACTCATATACAAAATTATTAATCCTATAATAAATGGGATGATCAAGATTGGCATTACTCCAAATTTTATTACTACTACTGGATTGGTTCTTAATATTCTGGTTGCCTGTATACTGGTTTATGGTAGTATTTATGAACCTTATAATCTGGCTTATGTCGGGTGGAGCGGTGGAATTATTCTATTTGCCGGTCTTTTTGATATGATGGATGGGCGAGTAGCGCGTGTGGGAAAAATGGAATCAAAGTTTGGGGCTTTATATGATTCTGTACTTGATCGATATAGTGAGCTAATTACTCTTTTTGGAATTTTTTATTATCTTGTTTTGACTGGATATTTGTGGGGGTCAATTATTGCTTTTATTGCACTTATAGGATCTTTGATGGTGAGTTACGTTCGTGCCCGTGCCGAAGGTTTAGGGCTTGAATGTAAAGTAGGGTTCATGCAACGCCCTGAACGTGTTGTTCTTACGAGCCTTGCTGCCATCTTTTGTGGCATCTTCGAAGATGCTACATTGTTTGATCCGATGCTTATTTTAATTGTCCCTATGGGAGTGATTGCTATTGCTGCCAATTGGACCGCTTTTGCCCGTTTAGCTCATTGTTATAAATTATTAAATGGAAATGATAAATAAAAAAATGCCGGCGCTGAAAGAATCATTATTGGCTAGTATTATTTCACTTGTTTTTTTGTCATTAACCGCTCTGTTTATAGGACTTCGTACAGAGCATTTTTTAATAGTCGGTTTATTTCTTTTTTTATTTTTTGCCGGGGTCTCTTCTCGGAAATTGGCGGTGGCCTTACTTCCTTTTATTTTATTTGGTATTTCATACGATTGGATGAGGGTTTATCCTAATTACCGTGTTCATACGATTGATATTGAAGGTCTATATTCGGCAGAAAAGTCTCTGTTTGGCATATCTGTAAATGGCGGTTTACTTATTCCATGTGAATACTTTGCATTGCATCATTGGCCTATTGCAGATTTTCTTGCCGGGGTATTTTATCTTTGCTGGGTCCCTGTTCCAATTTTATTCGGGTTATGGCTTTATTTTAAAGGTTATCGGAGAAATTATCTTCGTTTCTCGATGGTTTTTCTTTTTGTTAATCTGATAGGATTTGCCGGATATTATATTTATCCTGCAGCCCCACCTTGGTATGCGATGAATTATGGATTTAACCCCGTACTTAATACTCCAGGTAATGTGGCCGGGTTGGGTCGATTCGATGCGCTAATTGGGATTAATGTATTCCATTCCATCTATGGGCGTAATGCCAATGTATTTGCTGCTGTACCTTCTCTGCACGCTGCATACATGGTTATAACATTGACATATGCCAAAATTAATCGTTGTAAGAATTGGTTAATAGCTTTATTTGCGGTAATTATGGTTGGCATATGGTGGACTGCTGTCTATTCGGGGCATCATTACTTAATAGATGTTTTATTGGGCATATTTTGTGCTTTATTGGGAATTTTTCTTTTTGAAAAAATACTGATGAGCTGGAAAGTTTTTAAATTTTTTTTCAGTCGTTATGAAAAGTATATTGAATAGAAAAAGGGAATTTGGATTCTTATATATTTTTTAGTACAATTCGAATGCAGATGAAATTTGAAAAAGAAGTGTTATCTCTTTTTTAAGTGGTGGTTGTGGTTAGATGACTAAATATAAAAAATTAAAAAGTAAATAAGTTAATGTATTTTCTTTTTAATGAACATATTATAGTTCCGGCGGTTTTATTTTGCGAATAATAATATCATGAGATTATAATTGATATAAAAATTCTAATAGATATGAATAATTTTGTTTTCTATAGTCCTACAGAGTTTGTTTTTGGAAAGAATACCGAATCTCAAGTCGGTGCTCTAGTTCGCAAATATGGTGCGCGTAAAATCATGATTGTGTATGGTGGCGGTTCTGTGCTGAGAAGTGGTTTATTGGATAGAGTGCAAAAATCATTGCACGATGCAGGGCTTGAATATTGTTCTATGGGTGGAATACAACCAAATCCCATTGATACCAAAGTGTATGAGGGAATAGAGATTTGTCGTAATGAAAAAGTTGATATGTTGCTTCCTGTGGGCGGTGGATCGGTAATTGATACAGCAAAAGCTATTGCTGCAGGTGCGCTTTATGACGGTGACTTCTGGGACTTCTATGTTGGTAAGACTATGCTGACTAAAGCGTTGAAAGTAGCTGTTGTTCTGACAATTCCTGCTGCCGGAAGTGAAGGTTCCGGCAATACTGTAATTACTAAAATTAATACTTTACAAAAACTGAGTTTACGTACCCCCAGTGTACTTCGCCCTGTCTTTTCTATCATGAATCCTGAGTTAACTTACACTTTACCTGCGTATCAAACTGCTTGTGGGGTTGCTGACATGATGGCTCATATCATGGAACGCTATTTTACCAATACTCGGGAGGTTGAGATTGCAGATCGTTTGTGCGAGGGGACATTGACTGCAATCATTAATGAAGCACCCAAAGTAATAAAAAATCCGATGGATTATGGTGCACGGGCTAATTTGATGTGGTCTGGAATGATTGCACATAACGGAACTTGCGGGGTTGGTTGTGAAGAAGATTGGGCTTCTCATTTCCTGGAACATGAGATTAGTGCTATTTATGATGTGGCCCATGGTGCCGGTCTTTCTATAATCTTCCCGGCATGGATGACTTGGATGGCAGATCACAATGTGGATAAAATAGCTCAGTATGCAGTTCGTGTATGGGGCGTCCCTGATGTTTCTGATAAAAAAGCTGTTGCTTTGGAAGGAATCTTGCGTTTGAAATCTTTTTACGTTTCACTTGGTTTGCCTGTAAATTTCAAACAGTTAGGTATCGACAATCCTGATATTGATCGCTTAGTTGATAATTTACATCGTAATAAAGGGGAACTGGTTGGTAGCTACGTTAAGTTAACGAGAGAAGATACTAGAGAAATCTATCTTCTGGCCTGTTTGGCTTGAGTTGGCGGTTGATAAGACTATGATGTAATAATATTCCTGATTCGCTTTGAGAGGGAGAATTTAGCTAATGAAGAAAACAGGTGGCAATCCCGCTACTGTATGTAATAAAAAAAGCTGCTTCTTAAATAATTTGAAGCAGCTTTTCTTTTTACTTAATTTCAATTTCTTCCTTCATATCAATCTCTTCCCCACTAGGGTCGTAGAATGTATATTGGAGAAAAGCTAGTTTCTGATTAGGAATAATTTTGATGCCTAATCCATATTTCATCTGCCACCTTCGTTTCAGAGAAAACATTCCCTGATTGATATAGGCGGCGATGTAGGGGTGGATGTGAAGTGAGAATTTCTTTATCTTCAATTTATTGACAAGATAGTCAATTTTACTCTCAAGAGTGTCCGTAAAGAGTATGGACGATTTAATAATACCTTTACCAAAACATGTGGGGCAGACTTCCATAGTGTTTACGTCCATAGCAGGCCTTACCCTTTGGCGGGTTATCTGCATTAGTCCGAACTTACTGAGGGGAAGGATGTTATGCTTTGCCCGATCTTTTTGCATATTGGCACACATACGCTCGTAAAGCTTTTGTCTGTTTTCAGCTTCATTCATGTCAATGAAGTCAACCACAATGATACCACCCATATCCCTCAGTCTTAATTGACGCGCCAACTCGTCGGCTGCTCCCAGATTCACATCAAGTGCGTTAGCCTCCTGTCCGTTGGCATTTTTGGTGCGATTACCGCTGTTCACGTCTACAACATGAAGCGCCTCAGTATGCTCAATAATCAGGTAGGCACCACTTTTGTATGAAACGGTCTTACCAAATGAAGACTTGATTTGTTTCGTGATACCAAAATTGTCGCAAATAGGAAGCTGACCTTTATACAGTTTGACAATACTTGCCCGTTCGGGGGCAATAAGCGCGACATAATCCTTGATTTCGTGGTATACCGCCTCATTATTTACATATATGTTTTCAAATGAGGGGTTAAATAAGTCGCGCAGTAATCCTACGGCACGACTAGTCTCTTCGTAAATCAGCGTAGGGTATTTCGTTGCTTTTTGTACTTTGGTAATTGCTTCTTCCCAATGTTTTAATAAAACTTTAAGCTCACCATCAAGTTCTGCCACACGCTTTCCTTCGGCAACTGTGCGGACTATAACCCCGAAATTTTTCGGTTTAATACTCATCAACAGCTGTTTGAGGCGAGCGCGTTCTTCACCCGATTTAATTTTTTGAGATACGGAAACCTTATCATTGAAAGGTATTAGTACCAAGTATCTTCCGGCGAATGAAATCTCGGAGGTGAGACGTGGTCCTTTGGTCGAAATAGGCTCCTTAACAATCTGCACCACAACTTCTTGTCCAACCTTTAACGTATTGGCTATAGTACCATCCTTTTCCAGATCGGGAAGCAGGGTTGCTTTAGTAATAGGATTAAGTTTTTTTTTGTCGCTTAAAGTTTGCTTTACGTACTTCTCTAAAGAGTTGAATTGAGGACCTAAGTCCAAATAATGAAGAAAAGCATCTTTCTCGTAACCCACGTCCACGAAGCAGGCATTCAGGCCCGGCATCAACTTTTTGACCCGTCCCAAATACATGTTTCCCACTGAAAAAGAGATATTTCTCCCTTCGCTTTGAAGTTCCACCAGACTCTTATCTTCGAGTAAAGCAATGGATACTTCTTTGGGTTGTACGTCTACAACGAGTTCGCTTGTCACAATTGTTTGCTTTTAATTAAAATTAGCTACTTAAACAAAGAACAAACCCGCGAGACAAGTTGAGCTTCACAAGTTTGTTCTTTATTTCTGTCATTCAGACTAAAAATTACTTTTTGCTTTTATGTCTGTTTTTTCTTAGTCTTTTCTTACGTTTATGCGTAGACATTTTATGTCTTTTTTTCTTCTTTCCGCTTGGCATAGCTTCAATAATTTTATTAGGTTAATAACTCTTATTCTTATTTCTTAACTGAAATAGTGAAAGTTTTAGCAGGTTTAAATGCCGGAATATTATGCTCCGGAATAATAATAGTAGTATTTTTGGAGATATTGCGCGCTGTTTTTTGCGCTCTCTTTTTCACCACAAAGCTACCAAACCCGCGAAGGTATACATTTTCATCTTTCGCTAAAGATTCCTTCACTGTTTCCATGAACGCTTCAACAGTTGTAAGTACCGTGGTTTTATCTATCCCGGTATTTTTTGTAATTTCGTTTACAATATCAGCTTTAGTCATTTCTTTTAAAAAAAATATTATTACTATTGTTTTCTAATTTTTTGGATTGCAAATATATAGCTTTTTGCGTTCTCTAAAAAATATATTTTCGACAATTTTCTAAAAAACTCCTTTAACCAACATTTGTTAGGCAAAAAATGTTTTATTTTTGCCTAATAAAAAAATAGTAGTTACTTTATTTATTATAAGGATCTTCTGATGAATACTTTTACAGGAATATTGATGAAATGGTACGAAGAGAACAAACGTGATCTGCCATGGCGTAATACTAAAGACCCTTACATGATATGGATATCAGAAGTTATTCTGCAACAAACCAGGGTCAATCAGGGATATGACTATTTTCTTCGATTTGTAAAACGATTTCCGGATATCTCTCATTTGGCGGAAGCTTCTGAAGATGAAGTAATGAAATATTGGCAAGGTTTGGGATATTATTCACGTGCCCGTAATCTGCATACTGCGGCAAAGAGTATGTATGGTGTTTTTCCGTCGACTTATGATGGGGTTCGTAAACTGAAAGGAGTTGGAGCGTATACTGCCGCTGCAATTTGCTCTATCGCTTATGATATGCCGTATGCCGTAGTAGATGGAAACGTGTATAGAGTTTTGTCTCGCTATTTTTGTGTGGAAACACCAATTGACAGCACCGAAGGAAAAAAGGTATATACTGCTTTAGCAGACGAAATGCTGGATAAAAGTCATCCAGCCGTTTATAATCAGGCTATTATGGATTTTGGCGCATTGCAATGCACTCCGAAATCTCCTTCCTGTATGTCTTGTCCTTTGGCTGAAGGGTGTTTTGCATTGCGGAAAGATATGATTGCGCAGTTACCGGTGAAACAGCATAAAACCAAAATTATAAATCGATACTTCAACTACATATACGTGCGCGCCGGCTTATATACTTATATACGAAAACGAACAGATAACGACATTTGGAAAAACTTGTTTGAGCTTCCTTTGGTGGAAACCGATTCGCCAATTACTGAAAATGATATTGCTTCATTACCTCAGGTGAAATCATTCTTTTCCGAAGGAGATTCCATTGATATACACCCTTTATGGCTTAATGTCAAGCACGTACTTTCGCATAGAGTGATATATGCGAATTTTTTTGAAGTCGTTCTGCCCGAACAATCCATCTCTTTCTCATCCTATTTACGTATCAGAAGGGAAGACTTGGAACATTATGCAGTACCTCGCTTGATATATGCTTTTTTAGAAAAATATCAGTAAAAGTTAGGGGTATTTTTTGGTTGATGAATTTATTCTAACTAATTTTGGCAAAAATATAAGAAAGGAAATAGCTTATGTCAGTAAATAAAGTAATATTGATAGGAAATGTAGGACAAGATCCTCAAGTGAGATATTTTGACGGTGGTAATGTTGTCGCAAACTTTCCTTTGGCCACTACTGACCGTGCATATACTTTAGCTAATGGTACGCAGGTACCGGAAAGAACCGAATGGCACAACCTTATATTGCGCAATAGATTGGCTGAGACAGCTGAAAAGTATGTCCATAAAGGGGATAAGCTTTATGTAGAAGGCAAAATCCGTACCCGCTCATATGACGACCAAGCAGGGTCAAAGCGTTATGTGACAGAGATTTTTGTGGATGCTATGGAGATGTTAACTCCGAAAGCGGGAGCATCCGCTACTCCATCCGTTTCTGCGCCATCGGGACAGCAAACAGCTACTCAACCTAAGCCAGCTTCTTCGGTGGAAGATAATCCGGCAGATGATTTGCCGTTCTAAAAAATGTTTAACTAAAACCGAATTCTTTGGATTCTGATGTTTATTTATGCCAGTTGGCAAATGTTTTTTATGGCTTACAAGTCCATGCTCCTTCCATATCGGCTATAATAGCTATTATTTTGGCAGGGTTTTTATTATTTGTTTCGGCTTTTATTTCTGCTTCCGAAATTGCTTTTTTCTCTCTTTCTCCTTCTGATCTGAATGTAATCAGAGAGAGAAAACATACCTCAGACGAAAAGATCAGTTTGTTATTAAAAGATAACGAACGGTTATTAGCTACAGTTTTGATAGTGGGTAATTTTGTAAATGTAACCATTATCATGTTGTGCAATTCTTTTTTTATGGATGTATTTGAGTTCCATTCCACTATTGCGGAATTCTTTATACTTACCGTTATACTTACTTTTATATTACTTTTTTTGGGCGAGGTCATGCCCAAAATCTACTCTGCACAAAGACCTTTGCTCTTCTGTCGTTTTGCAGCGCCGGGAATTTACTTTTTGCGTGCATTATTTTATCCGTTGACGTCATTTTTGGTAAAGTCGACTAACGGTTTTAGCAAACGTTTTGCACGTAAAAATCATAATATATCTGTTGATGAACTTTCACATGCTCTTGAGTTGACGGACAAGACAGAGCTTTCCGAAGATAATAATATCCTGGAGGGTATTATCCGTTTTGGCGATGAAACAGTGAAAGAAATAATGACTTCTCGCCTGGATATGGTAGATCTCGATATTCATACTTCATATAAAGAAGTGTTGCAATGTATTGTAGATAATGCGTATTCCAGAATACCTATTTATGACGGTACACGCGACAAAATAAGAGGGGTGTTGTACATTAAGGATTTACTGCCCCATCTCAATAAGGGTGACAATTTCCGTTGGCAATCGTTGATTCGCCCGGCTTATTTTGTTCCGGAAACAAAGATGATTGATGATTTGTTGCGTGATTTTCAGGCTAATAAGATACATATTGCGATTGTAGTAGATGAGTTTGGCGGTACATCCGGGCTGGTCACTATGGAGGATATTATTGAAGAAATTGTGGGTGAAATTCGTGATGAATATGATGAAGAAGAACGAACTTATGCCCAGCTTGATGACCACACTTGGGTGTTTGAAGCAAAAACTCAATTGATAGACTTCTATAAAATAACTAAGGTAGAAGACAAGATATTTGATAAAGCTGCGGGAGATGCCGATACATTGGCCGGATTATTGCTTGAATTGAAAGGTGAGTTCCCTGCTTTACACGAGAAAGTTACCTACGACTGTTATGAGTTTGAAGTTCTTGCTATGAACAACCGACGAATTCTGAAAGTGAAGTTTACCATTATTCCGTCTGGCGCACAAAATGGTGCAGATAGAACAACCAATAAATAGTGTATTAGTAATGCCTCTTTTTATGTTGCATAATGATTCCTCTTGTCAGTGGGGAATTTGGAATGTTACCGAAACATTAGATCAGTTGTTGGAATTATTACCTCGCCCTGAGGTTTATCGACAACAGGCGATGCAATTTGCATCAAGTTCTCGTCGTTTGGAATGGATAGCTGTCCGCGTCTTATTATTTGAGTTGCTCCGTGAGGAGAAGGAAATAGCATATTATTCCAACGGAAGACCGTATTTGGTAGATGGCTCATTGTCTATTAGCATATCCCATACCCGTGGTTTTGTCTCAGTCATTGTAGGCAAATCGGATAAAGAGGTGGGTATTGATATTGAGCAGTATAGTGATCGTGTTCGTAGAGTGGCCCATCGTTTTATAAGGGAAGATGAAGAATTATCGGATTATGATGAAGCCGATACCACCTATTCATTGCTACTTCATTGGTCGGCAAAGGAAGTCGTATTTAAATGTTTGAATACCATTGATGTTGACTTTCTGCAGCATATACGGATTTTACCTTTCCATGTAGCTCATGAAGGTTTATTGGATGCTGAAGAATATCGTACTCCCGAGTCTTTGCATTTTAAAATACATTACTTCCTTCATTCGGAATTTGTGCTGACGTGGTACGAAAGTTAGTTAAAATGTCCGGGCGAATCACTTCGACCGGACATCATTTAAATAAACTTGGCAGAGTTTATTCTTCTTACTTTCTCTGATAATAGATGAATGAAATGATGGACGGTATTGTCCGGTTCATTAGACTCACCGCTTTTTCCTCGAAAGCAATGATAAATGTTGCATGGCAGGTCTTCTGACTTGTTCCTGTTACAAGCGCCTTCCCGAATGAATCAGTGGCGTGAGTGTATACCTGTAACATGCATGGAACTTACAGCAGCGGGACTGTTCAGGATTTACACCTGATTCCCTTTTAATTACTTCTTTTTGATAAAAAAGGTAGTAAACCAATGCGTTACAAAGATAAGAAAGAATTCGTGAAATACAATACTATTTCTTTTCTTTGGCTAATGTGAATATAAATACGAGCCCCCCTCCAGGGTTGTTTTTGGCAGAGATTGTTCCGCCATGAATAATAACGGCATTTTTTACGATAGCCAATCCCAATCCGGTTCCTCCCAATTTGCGGGAGCGCCCTTTGTCTACACGATAAAAACGCTCAAATAATCTGTTTAGATGTTCGGAAGTAACGCCTATTCCTGTATCCGCAAAACTGAAATAATAGAAATTTTCATCTTCTCTGAAACAGCTAATATGAATTTGGATATCTGTTCCGGCATAAGCAATGGCATTGTCCATTAAATTTCTGAATATTGAGTAGAGTAGAGAGTAGTTTCCTCTTAAGGTTATGTTACTGTTCAATAAATTAAAAACTTTGATGCGCCTTTCTTCCAGCTCCAGCGAAACTTCGTTGATGATATTGTGTACAATCATGTTGATATCTACCTTTTCCATATCAATCATATTGGCTGCTTCATCCATGCGCGTTAATACGGAAATGTCGCGAAGTAATCGGCTTAAACGGTTGCTTTGTGCATAGCATCGTTCTAGAAATTGTTGAATTTTGTTTTGGGGAATATCTGGGTTGGTTACAATTGTCTCCAAATAACCTTGTATACTGCTTACAGGTGTTTTTAACTCATGCGCAATGTTTTGCGTCAATTGCCGTTTTAAACGAACCTGTTCTTCTTCCTGCGTAATATTATTAATAGATATTTCAAAACTTAAATCCTGAAAGACAATACATTCCACTGTAAATATACGCCCGCTTTTATTGATGGTAATGGAATTTCGTCTTTCCCCTCCTTCCACGGTGTGACTTTTATTAATAAATTCAGTGATCTTTTCAAATTCTACAATTGAAAATATCTGCTCTGTCCTTTCGAGGTTTGAATCGGAAATCAAGTTACTATACTGGATAAAAAGGTTGTTGACTAAAATCTCCTTTTTATCCTTGTTGAATATGCCTAAGCCTTCGCGGGAACTCTGAAGGTGCATAATCAATTTTTCACGTTCAATATATAGCGCTTCTTTTGTTTCGCTCAGGCGCTTATATATCTGGATGATGTGCTGTGATATTTCACCCAGTTCGTTATGGGGAAAAACAGACATGGTATCAATATTTATCGGTTCATTTTTGTCTGCCTTTTGGGCAAACTCACGCAGTTGCTTAATGGCCACACCAAGCCTGGAAGTGAATTTATAGAAGATAAATATCAGGAGCATGGATATGATAATGCTGAACCATAGATAATGGCGATCAGCTTCGAAGTGTTTTATCAGACTGAGATTGTATGGCAATGCCGACCGGATGAGATAATCTTTGTACTTCGATGCGGAATAGAAGTAAGTCAGTCCGGTGGATTCGGATGTACGCCGGACATCATATCCATGATTTTTTTGCATTGCCTGACGGACTTCCGGACGGTTGGCATGATTTTTTAGTTTATGATTTTCGTAGCTATCGAATAGTACGTTGCCTTTCAGATCAATGATTGTGATTCGTAAATCTTTGTTTCCGTTGTCTTTTAAAAAATTGTTTATGGTGTCACGCCAATACGTTTGGGGTACATATTCCAGATTTTGGTATAGGCGCTCATTACAATTTACCAATTGTAAGTCGAGTAATTCTATCTTGTATCTTTTTTCACACCGGTATTGATAGGTGAGAAAGCACCCTGCAAATATAAGGAACAACATAATGACGGAAAGAAATAATTTCCGACTAAAAGGCAATAAGTGCGGAGGCTTATTCTGTTTCAAAGCAATATCCATATCCTAAACGGGTCACAATACATTTACCGTATATTCCTATTTTTTTACGAAGTCGGGTAATATTGACGTCAATAGTACGGTCTAACACATAGACTTCATCATTCCAGACGCGGTCTAAAATGTCTTCGCGTGAAAATACGCGTCCTTGATTTTGGAGTAGCAAGAAAAGTATTTCAAATTCTTTCTTTGTCAACGGAACTTCTTGCTCGTCAATCATTACCTTTTTCTTTACAGTGTCAATTACTAACGATTTATAGGCTATCTGCTCTGGCTGTTGTTCCGGCTCTTCTTGTTTAGTGCGTCGTAGTACAGCTTTTACACGTACCGTAACTTCGCGCAAAGAGAAAGGTTTCGATATATAGTCGTCGGCCCCTACGTTAAATCCCGTTATTGTATCGTTTTCAGTGTCTTTTGCGGTAATAAATATAATAGGTATCTGGCTCGTTTTTTTATCTTTTTTCAAAAGACTGGCCATCTTGAACCCGGAAATCTCACCCATCATTATGTCCAGTAGCAATAGGTTATATTTGCTGATATCCAGTTTCAATGCTTCTTCAGCAGAGTTTGCGGTATCTACTTCATATCCTTCGTTTTCAAGATTGAATCTTAGGATTTCACAAAGATCTTCTTCGTCATCCACAACTAAAATTCGGCTGTTGTTCATCTCTATATTGTTTTAAAGGGTAAGTAACGGAGCTCTTACCACAAAGTTATATATATTTTTCTTTTTGCAACAAATTTGAGAGGATTTTGTTACATGGCAGTGAAACAAATATTACAATTATATTAAGAGGAAAGAATTTACCCGTTTTCATAGATCTACATAGCTAATGACCATCCTGATCATCTTTATAATATCATTACTTGATATGCGAGATAACATTTATTGTTATGCCACATAAGATTATTTGTTATTTCAATAAGATCTATTGTTTTCTAAGACATCCTAAAATAAACCTTTTTCAACTAAAATTTTGCTTCAATGCACAATGTGTTTTCTATCTATCATTAATAAATTAGTTATATAGCTATTTTATCCGAATTCTCAGGTTTATTCTTTATTTTTGCTTGTCCAATTATTTGAGAGAGATGGTAGACTTTAATAAAATAGATTTTAAGCAGCCTAAGTGGCGTTTAATTTTAATAAGCAGTGTTCTGTTTGTTATTGTAGTTGTTTCGGTATGGTTGAATTTGGGACCGTTACGTTCCGGTTTTGAAATAACCGATTTATTGGGAGGTAACATCTTTCCATCCAGTATTCTATCGGTTGCCACAACTGATGCCCAGGTAATTGTTCCAGCCGATTCTCTATATGTTGGTAATCCCAAATCGTGTATTTCGGTGAAACTTCGCTCCGGTAAGGCATACAGCCATGTTCGGGTTGAAGTCTGTGAAACGCCGTTCTTTTCCCAATCAGTATCAGAGTTTATATTAGATAAATCACATACGGATTACACCATTTATCCCGATATTATATGGAACTATGAAGCCTTGAAGAATAATAGTCAGGCAGAGCCTATCAGTGTGGCTGTAACGGTAGAGATGAATGGAAAAAATCTGGGTCAGCGCGTGCGAACATTTTCTGTTCGCAGTATAAATGAATGCCTGCTGGGGTATGTGACTGACGGAACGAAGTTCCATGATACCGGTCTTTTCTTTGCAGCATATGTTAATGAAGAGAATCCTATGATCGATAAACTTTTACGTGAAGCGCTTGATACCCGTATTGTTACTCGTTTTCTTGGATATCAAGCGGGTAAACCGGAAGCGGTGGATAAGCAAGTTTATGCATTGTGGAATATATTGCAAAAACGTAATTTCCGTTACAGCTCGGTTTCGAATACCAGTTTATCCAGTAACATCGTTTACTCTCAGCGTGTCCGTACTTTTGATGACGCATTGGAATCGTCTCAGATTAACTGTGTGGATGGTAGCGTTCTGTTTGCCTCCCTGCTTCGCGCTATAAATATTGAACCGATATTGGTACGTACTCCGGGTCATATGTTTGTGGGGTATTATACCGATTCTTCCCATAAGAATATGAATTTTCTGGAAACAACTATGATCGGTGATGTGGACTTGGATGACTTCTTCCCCGATGAAAAACTGGATTCGACAATGGTCGGTAAATCTCAAAACCAAATGTCCCTTATAACATTTGAAAAGTCGAAAGAATATGCCAATGAGAAATATAAGCAAGGCGAGAACGGTATTCATTCCGGAAAGTTGAATTATATGTTTCTAGAGATCTCTAAAGATGTGAGGAGGAGGATACAACCCATTGGAAAATAGTGAATTAACAATCTTCTTTTTATTGTAATTAAATAAAAACAGCCAATTCTCCCGAACAGGCTGTTTCAATCATCATTTATAAATAAAGACTATTTTAGAGTCTTCAATATAATTTTTTTTATAAATTTAAAATGCGCATTTCCGTGTTTTAACGGCAGGTAAATGTTCGTACTCCTGATCCTGGTTTTCCTTTACGCGTTCCGGCAAAGAAATGGTGAATTCTCTTTCCTACCGTACTGTTCCAGTAATCACTGTATACGGCAGGCTTTGTACCGCTTGTAGTTTGCGCCAACAGTATACCATCTGCATTCATATTGCCCTTTAGCATAGTGCCATCATCCAAGACGCCACCTTCTACAACTAAAATCCGGTAGTCGAGGCGTGCGCTTCCTTGTGATACATAAGTATTCTTTTCCACCGGAACAACCTGCCATCCTGTGGTTTCTCCGAAAGCAACCGGCTTGCCTAAGTTGATCCATGGTCCCATATCCACGCCGTCTTTGGTTCCTGTGGCATCTCCTACTTCTTTGCCTTCGGGTATCGTACCATTCATTTGATCGTAAAGAGTATACAATGGATGCACCCAATGCTTCCGGCATTGGTATTGCAGTTTCAGCGTTGTTGGAGTATTAGGGTCTTCATATAAAAAATTATAAAATTTTACGAACGCAATCGTATCTGTGTCATATGTCCTGCGGTCGACAACAAAAGGATACTCGGTATCAAAAACAATTGGTGGTTTACTTAAATTGTAAACAACTACGTTTTGTTTACTCTTCTGAAGAGTAACGGTCTGGTCGTAAGCAAGATTTAAATTTGTACTTTGATACATTTTGATATTTACTTGCCCCGGAGTGGCGGTATAATACATGCCCACCGCGCTGCTGGGTTGAGCATTGTACGTAACCAGTGGAGTGGTGTTATTGCTCACCATTTGTCCGTTGACCTCTATTTTGTACATGAATAAATCGGTACGACTTGCGGCTGGGTCAACAGGAGTATAGAAGTGTATTTGGAACTCAGCCATATCAGTTACCGGCTCGGCATTAAATTCTATTTCATGTTTATCACATGAAATCAAGCAGAATATTGCCAATAAAAAGATATTTGTATAATTTAAATTTTTCATATAACTATTCTATTATTTATATTCTATCATTCTTTTAGTTGGCCGTGAATCCCTTAGCTGTTTCGGGATAATCTCCAGGATAAGCAAACCATGGAATGGAACATTGGTAATAAGGAGCTGTTCCCGGAATAGGTTTCAGATCGGATAGCTTTTGTAGATTCCATACATATTCGGAATTATAACGCGGTCTTATACGATAGCAAGGGGAGCCTTGATTGTTGACGTTAAATAATGTATTGCGGAATTCAATTCCTCTTGTGGACGGGAGATAAAAACCTTTATATACTTTATTAGGGTCGGTATCTTGCTTGGCCGTGCTATAAAAGTCATTGTCCCATCCATTGCCTTTGTACGGATAGTCTCCGGTATAGGCGATATCATAATGATATTTACGCAAGTCCGTCCAAGCTTCGATGGCTCCCCATGGGTAAAGTGCCACCCACTTCTGCATCATAATATGTGAAAGAGTAAGATCACTCACTTTTAGTCCTGCTACGTAAGGACCGGCAAGGTATTCGGTAGCCAATTTATTGTATACGGTTGCCGTTATTTTATCGCCTCCTTCTTGTTTACCTTTGGAACCCGGATAAATGTATTTACCGGTGAAAGTGATATCTGCATTTATCCCTTCTTTGAATGCTGTAAGTGCTTGGTCTTTTAGTCCCTTTTTCCAATAAGCTTCGGCAAGACAGAATTTAATTTCAGCACAGGTAGTTAATACATAAGGTGCATCATCACGATACAGCCAGCGTCCTATCCCATCGTTGGGAGGTGCGGTCGTAGAATTTTTTATAGAGTTTGCAACGGCACGACCGTAAAAAGAAGTCACATTGACGCCTTGCGGGCTATATGCCGAAGTACTTGATTGACCTCCATAATATTTATACCGTTTTACGCTGTCTGCATTGTCAATGTTGTTATAAGTCACATCGGAGGCACTTAGTTTTACAGCCACGCGCGGGTCATAATGTCCGGGAACAGTAATGATAGTGTCACAAATAATTTGTTTTTCCAATAATTCATACGGATAGTAGTTCGCACGAACGCTGTCTGCATGCGTAGGCGGTATGGGATCTAATTTTATTCTTTTTCCGTCGTCGGCATATTGTGGAATAGTACCAGTCATAACCTGTACTGCGTAATCATGCTGGAAGTTATTTTGCCCTAAAAAATAAGAAGCAGCTCTTGCAGTACCCCATGCATTGTTATAGACGGCGTATGGAACCTGTTGCGAGCCTCCGGATACCGCTATAGTGGCGTCATCATCGGGTGTTGCAAATGATTTGCTCGCACAATCTATTAACTCATCGGCATATTTTGTAGTAAAGTCTGTCTTGTTGGACAATGAGGCCAGATTACGTACAATTACAGCATAGGCAAATTTGGTCCATTTGGATTTATCTCCTTTATAAATCCAGTCGTTACCAGTCAGTTTATTAGCATATACATGGGTATCTTCTTTTCCCAGATATTCGATAGCCTTATATGCCCATTCACGTACTTGTGCATAAATATCGGGTTGATAATCGTAATCGAATTCGGTGCGTCCGGCAGTAAAGGCTTCTTTCATCGGCGCTTCTCCGTATATTTTGGTCAGTAAGTCCCAGTCATATGCTTTTATGGCATAACCTATACCCGCCATTGTCCATTTTTCTTCCGCAACCGATTGATTGATAAAATTCTCCAAATTCATCCCGTGGTTCCAATAAACCTGACGCCATACAAGAGCACCCACGTCACTAGTCAAACTATAGGTGTAATGATTGGCATATCCGGTATAGACACTTGCATTGGTGGCAAACATTTGAGCCATAGGAGCTATGGCATACAGGTCATAATAAGTGTCCCAATAAGGAGCCATTGACTGTATAATTCCTGAGAGATATAGATACTCTTCTATGACATCCGGAGCATCAATATTTTTATTAACATCCAAATAATCATCGCAACTTGTGTTGAAAAACAAAAGTGCACTCATTATTGATATAAGAGTTATTTTCTTCATTTTAATCCGTTTTTTAGTAATTAGTTTTAGAAAGTTACGCTTAAACCGCAAGTGATGCCACGTGGGGAAGGTAGACTCCATGTATCGTAACCTTCACCGCCACTGCCCCCGGCAGAGGCGGCTACCGTATTGCCTACAGCGTCAATTCCCGAATAATTTGTCCATGTAAGGAGGTCGTTGCCGCAAACGTAAACATTAGCATAACTTATTAACCCATTCCAAACTTTCTTTAGAAATTTGGAGGGGACGGTGTAACTGAAACGCAATTCCTGTAGACGCAAATAGTTTACGTGATTTTCAATCCAATTGGGGGCTGCTCCGGCATATATTGTTGAAGAAGTAAGATCATAACTTACAGCTATCGTGTTGGGAGTGGCGTGGTCGCTATTTTCATTACCATCTTTTAGCACTCCGCTGAATACAACCGGACCACTTTCACGCAATTTGACCGATTCCCAACTCAAACCGTTTTGCATCATAGTCCGTTTCGTTCCATTTACTACCGTGGCATCATTCATACCTGCAAACATTGCTGAGAGACGGAATCCCTTATAAGTGAAGGTCGTATTGAAACCGAAGCGTAGTTCCGGTTGACGATCACCTAATACGGAATATAGATCGGAAACCAATGGATAACCGGATTTTGGGTCAATTAATACTTCCCCTTTGTCGTTCCGTTGAAAATCGGTTCCGGTGACCGTGGTAAGTGGGTAACCTACCATAGCGCCGTTACGTACGCCGGCGGTATTACCGAAGGTATAGGCATCGTAAACTTCCGGTGTAGGCATGTAAGTGACTTTTGATCCGGTATGGGATAAATTCAGGCCTACGTTCCATCGCATATCGGCTGTACTAATGATGTCACCATCAATATGGGCTTCCCATCCCCATGTTTTGAAATTACCCATATTTTGGGTGTTAAGCACAAAACCACCGGCATAACTCGTACGGAAGCCTTTTACGATCTGGTCGTCGCAATGCGTTCTGAAATAGGTGAAATCCGTCACGATACGATCATTCAGGAAACGTCCTTCGAAACCGGTTTCCCACGATGTAGTCATCTCCGGTCTTAGGGCGAGGTTAGGGCCTGTCCAACCATATCTGTAACCTCCTCCTGTCATTCCTGTCGCTTCCAATTCTGGATTGATTTCGAGTGGGCCGGCATCTTTTCCTACTTGCGCCCATGCTCCGCGAAGTTTCAAATAGGTAATTTTTTTATTTTCTTTTAAGAAGGGTAGTTCGGTCATTATAAAAGATCCCTCGACCGCCGGGTAAAAGTAAGAATTGTTTTCTACCGGCAATGTGCTCGACCAGTCATTGCGGGCACGGAAAGTAAGAAATGCCATATTGTTGTATCCGAATTCCGCTTGTCCAGATATAGCTTGTATTCTTCTTTTTGTCGAACTTTTTGTAGATACGATGGTGGTTGGATCGCAATTGTTAATAGAAGCCAGTTCAACTACTGCATATTTTGTTCCATAAGAAGATAGGCTTGTTACCGCATTTTCCAATTGGTGATAACCTATCTGAGCCGATATGGTCAGTTTCTTATTAAAGAAGGAATTGTTCCATCCGGCAAGAATATTCAGGGTGGGATCGGTAAAATTTACTTTGGACAAGTTGTAGACCCCACCGTTGCCCGGTTGTACATCGTAATTATAGGTGGACCAATAAGGATGCTCTGACGTTTCAAAGGTTTGCGCTCCGACATCCCATCCTACCTGAGCACGAATGAATGTGTTCTTCGTAGGATTGATAATGGCTGTTGCATTAGCAATGATTCGGTCGGACTCATCATAGTATTTATTTTTATATAACATAAACAAAGGGTTGACTAGATCTCCATCTACATATTTTGCCGGATAACGCATGTGTACTCCATCAGGATCCAAGTATTTTTTCATGTCATCTATGATAGGCCAACGAAAGGCATAATAGAGAGGTCCGGACGTTCCTTTTGTCGCCTTTGTATTCGTTGTGGAAGCATATTCCATAGATCCTTCGAACCTCATCCAATTGTTAATCTGTGCTTTTCCACTTAATGAAATGTTATTACGAGTATAATCAGTGGTTTTTATGACACCCGTTTGGTCTAAAAAAGAAGCTGTAGCACGCATGGTTAACTTTTCAGTTCCTGTTTCCACTGATATGTTATGTTTGGTGCTGAAACCTGTTTGTAGGATTGTCCCAATATTATCATAAAACTTTGTCCCTTCCGGGTAGAGTCCGCCGAAACGTGACAGATTATACCAATTGGTAGCTCCATACGCTCCGTTCGAATACTTGTTTTGAATTTCCGGATATCCATAAGCGTTATCCCAACGAAAAGAATTACTATAAGAGACTTTCCCTCTTCCCGGAGTTCCCTTTTTAGTGGTGATAATGATTGCTCCGTTTGATGCATCCGAGCCGTATAGGGCTGCTGCTGCCGCTCCTTTTAAGATCGTCATCGATTCAATATCTTCGGGATTAAAATCATTACCTCGTGATGAGAAATCCAGCGAACGGCCTGCATAAACATCCGCTTTTGCAAATCCAGACGCGGCATTAAAGGACGAATTGTTCATAGGAATACCGTCGACAACATAAAGGGGCTGATTATTTCCAGATATTGAAGTAAGGCTCCTCAACGTTACCGTGGTAGATGCTCCCGGGGCCCCACCACTTGAAACTACATTTATACCAGACACACGTCCTTGCAGTGCAGATATAAAGTTGTCTCGACCGGAATCGATAATATCAGCTGCCTTTACATTTTGTACAGAAGAACCAATTGAACGAGCGGGACGCTTTAAGCCAAATTCTGTTGTAACTTCAACCTCACCTAGCATAGTAGCATCTTCCTCTAGCGTAATAGTGAGGCTATTTTGGTTCCCCACTTCCACCATTGCGGCTTTGTATCCTATAAAAGATACTGCCAATTTACTTCCTCGAGATACACTTAAAGTAAATTTTCCATCTGCATTAGTAATAGTTCCATTGGCTTTATTTCCCTTGACCACAACATTTGCACCGATAACGGGCTCTCCAGCCGTATCTACTACTCTACCTGTGATTTTCTTTACTTGCTGAGTACTTTGAGTACTTATATGTTAATTTGTACTTTGAGTACTTACATATATAAATATAAAGTTTGCTATCATGGAGCACCATTCACTATTTTGAATATAAGTAATAATGAAAAGAGCCGGATCAGCCGTAAGGTATTGTTGTCGTTTGCGATAAAATTATTGGTATTCGGAAAATCTTAGGCATTAAATATTTACTAGTTAGTATCTCTGAAAGTATGATTAATTAGGTAATTTTATCTCTGATTTTGCAAAATAAACCTCTATATAACTATAACATTATAATAAAATATTTAGATATGGATAAAATTATTTATAAATTAGTCTATGATAGAAAGAAGTCTCTTAATAAAAGAGGAGTATCGTTAGTTCAAGTTGAAGCTTATTTAAATAAAAAGAAAAAATATTTTTCCACAAAGATCTATTTGAAGCCTGACCAATGGGATAATAAAAAATTATTGATCAAAAATCATCCCAATGCAGATGCTCTTAATCGATTTATCTATGATTTTATGACTATGATTGAAAAAAAAGAATTAGAACTATGGCAACAAGGAAAGCTTATTGATTTGGATACATTGAAGAATGCATTGTATGACAAAAAAGACAGTGATTCTTTTATCACTTTCTTTAAACAAGAAATAATAACATCTTCTTTAAAAAGCACTACTAAACGCAACTATTTTTCTACTCTCCTCCTACTTCAAAAGTTTAAAAAAGAAATAAAATTTTGCGATTTGACCTATGAATTTATAACCTCATTTGAAACGTTTTTACTTTCAAGTGGATATCATATTAATACTATTGCGAAACATATGAAACATTTGAAGCGATGTATAAATATAGCTATTAACAAAGAATATATAGAAGTTAAAGATTATGCTTTTCGTAAATATCGAATTAAAATGATAGAAGGGAAGCATACTTATTTATCTTTTAAAGAGCTCTCTTTGTTAGAGACATTGAAATTGCAAGGTCAATATTCAAAGTATAGAAAGACGTTAGATGCATTTTTGTTTTGTTGTTATACTGGCATGCGATACTCCGATTTCATTAGTTTGTCATGTCAAAATGTTGTTGAACTGTATGGAGATACTTGGATTGTATATAAATCCATTAAAACTACTACTGAAGTGCGCCTTCCTTTATATTTACTATTCGGTGGTAAGGGGCTTGATATATTAAATAAGTATAGAAATCAGCTAAATGATTTTTTTTCTTTGCATGATAACTCTAATGTAAATAAAGATTTGAGTATAATTGCTAGATTAGCTGGTATATCACAAAATATCTCTTTTCATACCGCTCGTCACACAAATGCTACCTTACTAATATATAATGGAATAAATATCACTACTGTTCAAAAGCTTCTGGGACATAAAAGCGTCAGGACAACTCAGATATACGCTAGTATTATGGATATGACTATTGTTCATGATTTAGAAAAATCGATTGCATATAATATCCCATAGCTTATCTATTTCTTTTTTATGAAAATGGTATTGAAGTTATGAAATCTAATTCAATTAAATCTAGAAGATTTTTATTGATGATAAATAATCATTGCTTTAGGGCTTTTGTGTGTATTTAAAAATATTTTAGTTTATTATTATTGTCCGGTTTACATTTTTTATGTGTTTGGTTTATGATTTAATTTAAATGGCATTAGTATATGTGTGCCTATGATCTAATTTTGCATTATTATAAATTATTTTATGTATATAAAGCGAAAACAAGGTTAATATATATTGTTTTTATTTTTTGAGTCAAATTGTTCTTATGATTTTTAATAAAGCTTATATGATAAAAAAAGATATTTTTAAATTTAAAATATAATCATAATAATATATTATACTGCTAATTGTATTCATATTGATTTTGATAGTATTGATTCGCTATATTTAGGTTCAATATGGTATTGTTTGCAATATAAAAAAACAATTATTTTAATTATTATTAGTATTAATTTAGCTTAGTATATATATTGAAACTTAAATTAGTTTATATATTTGCAAATAAATCCAAATTATATAGCTTATGAAAAGAAATTATTGCTTATTATTCGTTTTGCTTGCATTGTTTGGTATGTCTTCTTATTATTCAGCAGTGGCTGCTAATATGGAGTATATGATACCAAGTACTCAAAGTACTCAGCAAGTAAAGAAAATCACAGGTAGAGTAGTAGATACGGCTGGAGAGCCCGTTATCGGTGCTAGTGTATCTGTAAAGGGGACAAACTCCGGGGCCATTACGAATACAGATGGTACGTTTTCAGTAAATGTTTCTACTGGTAGCATATTGGTAGTATCTTATATCGGGTACCAAACTACTGAATTGAAGGTCGGCTCCGCAAACGCATATACTGTAACTTTAAAAGATGATTCTCAAGCATTGGAGGAAGTTGTAGTTACCGCAATGGGTATTAAGAAAGATAGGAAAGCATTGGGGTATGCTGTTTCGGATATGAAAGCAGAAGAGTTGATGCGCAATAAACAAGTGAATGTCATCAACTCACTCTCCGGTAAGATTGCCGGTGTAAATGTAACACAATCGTCGGGTGCTGCCGGTAGTGGCTCGCAGATTATTCTTCGTGGAGGTACGTCTGCTAGCGAAAGCCGAGACAATCAACCTCTATTTGTCGTTGATGGTGTAATATACGATAATTCATCATCGGTTGTAGGCAACTCGGCATTTGATGGTGCAGGTTCATCTTCTTCTACAATGTCAAACCGTGTGATGGACATCAATCCGGAAGATATTGAGGACATGTCTGTATTGAAAGGTCCTGCCGCTTCTGCACTTTACGGTTCACGCGCTTCCGCCGGTGTCATCCTTATTACTACGAAAAAGGGTAAGGAAGGAGCTGTCGAGGTAAATCTTTCTACCAAGTACATCTCATCCTGGGCAAAATATTTACCCGAAGTGCAAACAAAATATAAGAGGGGTTATATGGAAGACCAATATGACGGCAGCGGTAATTACACCGGTACAACATTCAATGACTTTTCTTATAACTCTTGGGGAGAGAAAATGAGTGCGACAGATCCTGTTTACGATAATATTGGCGATTTTTATCAAAATGGCGGTATCTATGACACCAACCTGTCTGTGTCCGGTGGAACAAAGAACAGTAATTTCTATCTATCGGGTTCTTATTATGACCAGGACGGTATCATTCCGACTACCGGTTACAGTAAGTCTACATTTCGTTTTAACGGTGAGCAAAGATATAGCATCTTTACCTTCGGTGCCAATGTAGCTTACTCTAATGCCCGTACTCAGAAGACTCTTACATCTGCTTCACTTTACAACTCGGCAGGTACAGGAGCACTTTATGCGGTTGACACTTGGTCGCCAAGCGATGATATGGCTCACTATCTCAATGATGATGGAACACGCTATCGTATGTTTGGCGACCGTCTTGATCCATGGGAGGAACGTGACAATCCTTATTGGATACTTAATAAGAACAAACTATACGATGCTACCGAACGTTTTACCGGTAGTTTCAATGTGAAAGCTGATATTACAAAGTGGTGGTGGATAGCTTACCGTATGGGGGTAGACTCTTATACTACAGACAACCACACCCGTATAGCTCCTAACGGTGCTATCAAACAGGAATGGCAGAATGGTATGATGAGTGACAATACTTTGCGTTTCAAGTATGTGTCAACCAATTTCATGACCAATTTCAATCAAAAGCTTGGAGATTTCGACCTTAATTTGATGCTCGGCACTTCGACCGATAACACCAAAACCAATACTCATTATGAAATGGCCTGGAATTTTCAGGTACCGGGATTCTATGCTACCGATAATGCTACAAGTGACGATCGCAACTTCAAAACCATTCTTTCAAATAAACGCTTGGTTGGTGTATTCGGAGAGTTTCGTGCAGACTGGAGAAACACTGTGTTCTTAACAGTTACCGGCCGTAACGATTGGACTTCTACGTTGCCCGTCGAAAACCGTTCTTATTTCTATCCTTCATTTGGCGGTAGTTTAGTGTTTACCGAACTGTTGCCAAAGATGGATTGGCTGAACTTTGGTAAGATACGCGTTTCTTGGGCAAGGGTAGGTAAGGATACCGGCGCTTATGAAACGAATACTGCTCTATGGCCTGTTGCTACATATATTGGCGGCAAGGTTGGAGTAGGTAACAGTTGGACACGTGGTAATCCGTATATCAAGCCCGAAATGACTAAGTCAACAGAAATCGGTTTGGAAATGCGCTTCTTTAATAACCGCCTGAAGTTGGATTATGCTTATTATACCAATGATTCATACAACCAGATTCTTTCTCCACGCGGTCCGCAATCTACCGGTTATATCTTCTGTTCTATCAACGCAGGTAATGTATATAATAAAGGAATGGAGCTTTCTATTAGTGGCACTCCGATTCAGAATAAAGAATGGAATTGGGAAACCGGTGTCAACATAGCAGGAAACCGTGGTACAATGGACGGGTTACTCCCTGGTATGGACATTATGTATGTGACCGATGTTCAGTTTGGTAATGCCAAGGCTGCTTCTTTCTCCGGTGGCGATTTTATGGCAATCTCTGGTTCAAAGTATTCACGTACCCCCGAGGGAAAGATTATTCTCGACAAGAATGGTATGCCTACTTATGATAAGAGTACGGCATATCAAGTAGGTAACCGTGAACCCAAATTCACAGGCGGTTGGAACAATACCATAACCTATAAGAATTGGACTTTCAATATGCTGTGGGAGTTCCGTGTTGGTGGTGACGTGTTTAATGGGACCAAATATACCATGACCCAGACCGGTACCAGTAAATTTTCGGGAGATGTTCGCGACCATCTTGTTATTGATGGTGCGGAAAATGTAGGTACTGCTACAGATCCTGTTTATGAGGATCGTCATTATGAATGGAAGGCTGACCAGACTTATGACTTTAATGGCGTCAGGATGAGTGGAGCAAACGTCATTAAGTCATTCTATACCAGCTATTACAACTATGAAAGTGCCAACTACATCACGAAGGTCAATTCGCTTCGCTTGCGTAGTGTATCTCTGAACTACGATGTTCCCCGTACCTTCCTCAATAAGTTGAAAGTCATCAAACGTGCTTCCCTCTCTGTATCGGCAAATAACCTTTTGTTGTTCACTAACTATGATGGTGATCCGGAAGTTGCCGCTGCAGGTTCAGGTCGTGGAGGTTCTTCTTCGGTAGGGTTTGACTACTGCGGTGTACCTGCTACCCAGAGCATGTCATTTGGCGTGAACTTGACTTTCTAAACCTTTTGTGAAACAATAAAATTATTTGATTATGAAAATAATAAAATCAATGATAATAGGTCTAATGGGTCTGGCTTCTTTCACTTCCTGCGAAAAATGGCTGGACGTGAACGTTGATCCTAACACGCCTACCGACCAAAGTGCAACGATTGTAAACCGTTTGCCACATATTGAGTTCTATACTAACGATGCCTATCAGTTTGCTTCTATGCGTACCTTCATGGGTATGGGTGATATGACTATGAATAGCCGTACCTCCACTTATGGCTTGTTTTCACAGTGGCAACCTGTAGGGGGAAGTGTTCTGGTAACACCTTACCAATGGTTTCTTGTAGGTGCAGGTTCAAATCTTCAGATGCTGTACGATAAGGCTATGGAACAAGGTGCATATCATTATGCAGCTGCATCCCGGCTAATACATGCCTATGGCTATATGTTGATGACCGATCTCTATGGTGAAATGCCTTATACCGAAGGACTTGGTGAAAGCGCTACTCCTAAGTATGACAATGGCAAAACCATCTTTCTAGGCTGTCTTAAGGAAATAGAGGAAGCTATAGAACTCTTACAAAAGACTCAAGAAGAGGGTGCACCTGCACTTTCGTTAGGTGACACATGGGCAAATGGCGATGTAAGCAAATGGCTGAAGATGGCATATCTGTTTAAGGCACGCTGGATCAACCACCTGAGCAAAAAGCAGGCTGGAAGCTATAAAGATGGCAAGTGGGATGCTGACGAGATTTTGGCATGTTTGGCAAAGGCTCATACAAGTAATGATGACAATACCATTTACGACCATACTGACGATTATGGACCATCGCGCGATGTATTGGGTTGGAATGAACCTGTTGATTATTCTCCTATGTATTCTGTGTTGGGTATGAACTCCAACTTTTATGTTACCCAGATGATGATTGATAACTTTACTAATTTCGCTGATTATGGAGTGGAAGATCCACGTGCAGATCATGTACTTCCTTGGGCATATTCTTCAAAGGGTGCATCTTCACCCGAAGGTTTGAAATGGGTAGGTAATTGGCGTCGGACTGCCGGTATTGACATGCATACTCTGACTCGTCTTCAAAAACATCCATATACTACCTCTTATAGTGTTAGTAAAGGTGGATGGTACATTGATCCCGCTGCAGGTGAGGAATGTCTCGGCGATACTATTTATGTGCAAACGACCTCTGGATCAAAAGGATATGGCGGATTTAGTAGTTTGTTGTATGAGAAGTTGAAAGGTGATGTTAAATCCCGCCAGTCCGGTATCTTTTATGATCGACCCTCTTCTCCGACATGGATTGCAACTTATCATGAGGCTTGTTTCATCAAAGCAGAAGTATTGTTTAAGAAAGGTGACAAGGCAGGCGCTTTTGCAGCATACAAAGAAGGAATCAAGGCTAATATTGAACTCATGAACCAGAAATTGAAAGTATGGATAGGCGAAGATGCAGCTTTGGCAAATTGCCCGTCATTCACGCCTATGGTTCAAAGTAATATTGATTCCTATCTTGCCAATGGCATAGGTACTGAAAGTGACATTACCTTGGCTAAGATTATGACTCAAAAGCGTATGGCAATGCTGTGGTCGATAGAAGTGTTCAACGATATGCGTCGTTACGACTACGATTCTAAAGTATTTTTGAATTGGGAGATTCCGGCTGAATATTATATAAATACTGATGCTCAGAAATATATTCCTCTAGGTAAGCAATACCGCCGCTGGCCACAATGCTCACACGAAACCGGTTACAATGCTACCAACTTGCAAGCTATCGGTGCTGAGGTTCCAGGTGCAAACATGTCTGCAAAGGCTTGGAACCTGGATGATGCTGTTTGGTCGGTTAATGTATGGTGGGATTCTGATCAAGAGTAAATTCATAGATGAATATTATGGTTATATAAAATAATAAGAATTTAGTTTATAAAAAGAAAGAGCTAAACAGATTTTCTATTTAGCTCTTTCTTTTTATTTCTATCTCAAAGTATGCAAATATAACTATTTGTATATGAAAACTTTCAATTTATTCATTTGATGAGTTAATTATCTTATAAAATATTTCTTTACTTGCATATCATTAATTATCTTTGTAAACTAATTAAATAGCATTTTCATTCACGTTTCATATAAATTTAATAAGATATTGAAGACTTAAAAGGTCTTCATTCATAGATGATGATTGAGACAGCTGGTTCGAGAGAATCGGCTGTTTTTGTTCTTTCCGTTTGCATATCAATCTACCTAATGTTACTTTTGCATAGATTCAATAATAATTGGATTATTCTTTAGATATAAATAATTAATAAGAATGGTAGAAAGTAAGAAATTTATTTCTCCGGGAGCATGGTTCTCAATGTTGTATCCAACAAGTTGGAGTGAATTTGAGGGTGGCGAAGATTCATTTCTTTTCTATAATCCTGATAAATGGACCGGTAACTTTCGTATCTCTGCATACAGAGGGGAGACTGATAATTATGGTATTGAATCTATGAGGCAGGAATTGAAAGAAAATTCATCTGCTATTACGGTTAAAGTCGGAACGTTGAGTTGCGTATACAGTAATGAGACTTTTATAGAGAGCGAGGTAGAGTATATTTCTCATATATGGATTACAGGGATAGATGATATTGCTTTTGAATGTTCTTTCACAACTCCCAAGGGAGGTGCCGTTACTGAAGCTGAAGATATTATAATTTCTCTGGAAGTTCGAAAGCCGGATATGAAATACCCTGCTGAGATTATACCTGTACGCTTATTGGAAATTTATCAGATCAATGAATCTTTTGAATGGATGTCTTCTACTGTAAAGGAGTTATTAAAGAAAGATTTCCAGGGAGGAGAAAGTGATATCGAGAATATGCAGATGATCGTAGATAATGGGACTCTTTCGACGAAGAAGAGGGATGTCTGGATTTCAATCGGAATAGTCTTGTGTGTTATTTTTGCCAATGAAGTTGAAGGTATGGAGTGGCGGACTTTAATTGATGGCAATCGAGAGGATCCGGTTTTATTCAATAAAATGACCGGAATTTGGATTGATCCGATGAAATTGGTTTGGAGTAAAGTTAAGGTCGGTCAAGAAGTTCGTTTAGCTGAGACTTATGCTGAATTGGTATAGGCCGGTGTTGTAAATACATATTAAAAAAAGAGTGGGTTTGATTAGTTGTTTACAGGTTGAGAACCTAACGAAGTCTTTTGGAGACTTGGTTTTGTTTCAAGATTTGTCTTTCGGAATTTCCGAGGGACAACGTATTGGTTTAATTGCGAAAAATGGTACGGGAAAAAGTACCTTGTTAAATATCTTGACAGGCAAGGAGGGGTATGAGAATGGAACGATTTCTTTTCGTAGGGATCTTCGTATAGGATATCTGGAGCAAAATCCCCAATATCCGGAGGAGCTTACCGTATTGGAGGCTTGTTTCCACCACGGCAATCAGATTGTTGAGTTGATTAAGGAGTATGAATGCTGCATGGAAATGGAGGGAAATCCCGGTTTGGCAGAAATATTGGTACGTATGGATCATGAAAAAGCATGGGAATACGAACAAAAAGCCAAACAGATTTTATCGCAGTTGAAGATTCGTGACTTTGATCAGAAGATAAAGCATCTTTCAGGAGGGCAATTGAAGCGTGTGGCCTTGGCCAACACATTAATAACTGAACCGGATTTGCTGATTATGGACGAACCTACAAACCACTTGGACTTGGATATGACGGAATGGCTTGAAGAATATTTGAGACGTACCAATCTTACCTTGTTGATGGTGACGCATGATCGTTATTTCCTTGATCGCGTATGCTCCGAAATTATGGAGATTGATAATCGTCAACTTTATCAATATAGTGGCAATTACAGCTATTATCTTGAGAAGCGTCAGGAACGGATGGATGCTGCTAACTCCGAAGTAGCCCGTGCTAATAACCTGTACCGTACAGAATTGGAATGGATGAGGCGCATGCCTCAGGCTCGTGGACACAAAGCCCGTTATCGTGAAGAGGCTTTTTATGACTTGGAAAAAGTTGCTAAGCAACGCTTTAACGATGCTAATGTTAAATTGGATGTAAAAGCTTCTTATATTGGTAATAAAATATTTGAAGCTGATCATCTTTATAAGTCATTTGGTTCGCTAAAGATACTTGAGGACTTTTCTTATATTTTTTCCCGTTATGAGAAAATGGGCGTTGTTGGTAATAACGGGACTGGAAAATCTACTTTCATCAAGATTTTGATGGGGGAGGCGAAGCCGGATAGCGGTAGTATTGATATTGGGGAAACCGTGCGGTTTGGCTACTATTCGCAAGATGGCTTACAGTTTGATGATCAGATGAAGGTGATTGATGTCGTACAGGATATCGCTGAGGTCATTGAACTCGGTAATGGGAAACAACTTACCGCATCCCAATTTTTACAGCATTTCCTTTTCACTCCTGAAACGCAGTATAATTATGTCTATAAGTTAAGTGGTGGAGAGCGTCGTCGGTTATATCTGTGCACTGTTCTGATGAGAAATCCTAATTTCCTGATTTTGGATGAACCCACTAACGATTTGGATATTGTTACATTAAATGTACTGGAAGAATATCTGCAAAGTTTTAAAGGATGTGCTATTGTTGTGAGCCATGATCGATATTTTATGGATAAGGTGGTTAATCATTTGCTGGTTTTCAACGGAAATGCCGATATTCGTGATTTTCCCGGAAATTATACTCAATATAGAGAATGGAAGGAGCAACATTTGCAAGCGGTAAAAGAAAAAGAAACATTAAGATCATCGGAGGAAAAAACTGCTAAAGTACGCTTGAACGAGAAACGTAGAATGTCTTTCAAAGAACGGAAAGAATTTGAACAACTTGAGGAAGAGATCGCATCTTTGGAAGAAGAAAAAAAAGAAATTGAAGAGACTTTATGTAGCGGAAAACTGTCAGTAGATGAACTGACTGAAAAATCAAAGCGCTTGCCGTTGTTGAGCGATATGATAGATGAAAAGACTCTGCGTTGGTTGGAATTGAGCGAAATAGAAGGGTAATATGCGAGAGTATGGTGAAAACGGGAATAGCTAATTTAACCAATTATCATAGTCATTGTCTGTATTGTGATGGGCGGGCTAATATGGAGGATTTTGTACGTTTTGCAATCAGTGACAGATTTTCGGCTTATGGCTTTTCTTCTCATGCTCCACTTCCTTTTCCTACAGCATGGACAATGGAGTGGGATAGCATGGACGATTATTTAGCCGAGTTTAATAGGTTAAAGGCGAAATATGCAGATCAGATAGAATTATTTATTGGTTTGGAAATTGACTACCTGAATGAAGAAAGCAACCCGTCGGTTTCTCGTTTTCTCCAATTACCTCTGGACTATCGCATTGGTTCGGTTCATATGCTTTATAATGATTCCCGGGAAGTTGTTGATATTGATGTTCCTGCTGATAAATTTCGTTTTATTGTAGACCACTATTTTCACGGTGATTTGGATCGGGTTATTAGGCTTTATTACGAACGATCTCTACGAATGGTCGAGTTAGGAGGATTTGACATTGTAGGGCATGCTGATAAAGTACATTACAATGCAGCTTGTTATCGTCCGGGGCTACTGGATGAAAAGTGGTATAATGATCTTGTCCTTTCATATTTTGATGCTATACTGGCCAAGGGTTATATGATGGAAATAAATACAAAAGTCTATTTGAACTTAAATGTGTTTTATCCTGATATTCGATACTTTAAGATACTACATGACTGGGGTATTCGTGTGCTAGTGAATAGCGATGCCCATTATCCAGAACGCATCAATGATGGGCGTAGAGAAGCCCTTAAGGCTTTGCAAAGAGCCGGATATGATAGAGTAATGGAAATGCATTCTGGTGTGTGGGAAGAGAAACTTCTTTTATGATACATCGGTTTTATAGTAATATTTCATGTACCATTCATAAAACTTCTGTATTCCTTCCTGTATTGAAACAGAAGAGATATAGCCGAAATCTTGTTTTAAATGGGTTGTATCGGCATACGTGCAATATACATCTCCCGGTTGCATACCTATCATTTCCGTTATAGCCATTCTTCCGGTTACTTTTTCTATTACCGATATGAAGTCCATTAGTTTTACAGGATTGGAGTTTCCTATATTATAAATGCGGTATGGAACTGTTTCTGTGGAAGGATATGCCACCATATGCATTACACCTTCCACAATATCGTCAATATATGTAAAATCTCTGCTAAGTTCTCCATGATTAAAGACTTTTATCGACTTTTTTTCCAATATTGACTTTAAAAAAATAAAAGGTGCCATGTCTGGTCTTCCCCAAGGGCCATAGACTGTGAAAAAACGCAGTCCTGTTGTTGCTATGCCATATAGCTTACTATATGAGTAAGCCATTAATTCATCGGTTTTCTTAGTTGCTGCATATATACTGATAGGGGTGTCGGTCTGATCTGTTTCCAGATATGGAGTATGATTATTCATTCCATAAACACTGCTTGAACTGGCATATAATAGATGTTTGATACCATAATGACGGCAATTCTCTAAAATATTTAAGAACCCCAGTACGTTAGATTTAACGTATACGTATGGATTTTTTATAGAGTATCGTACGCCTGCCTGAGCTGCCAGATTGATAACAATATCAAATCCTTCGGTAATAAAGAGATTTTTTATATCTGTTTTGTCTGTTAAGTCAAGTTTGATAAACCTGTAGTTCGAATCGGATTGACTGGTAACGAGCTTATTTTTTCTTATTTCGTTTTTATTAATGCCTGATTCTTCAAGGCGGGCATATTTCAATTGTTTGTCATAATATGAATTGATCGAATCCAGCCCAACAACTTCATATCCTTCTTTGAGTAAGGCTTTTACCATATATGCTCCGATAAAGCCTGCGGCTCCGGTAACTAATACTTTCATTTTTAGCTGCTCTTCATTCATAATGTAATAATACTATAAATCCCCACGGTATATGCCTCATTTTTCAAAATTGTTGTTTTCAGTAATTTTACGTTTTTGGTTGGTATCATTAAAACCGTGTTTCCTATTTTTCCAGAGTTAATATCTTCAATGGTTACTATATGTATATTCTTTTGTAGATATACATCCATGTTTTCCGGTCTGGAAATATCGTATACACTGTAACTTGACAAATGTTTTTCATTGGCTACTTTTATAGCTTTTTGGCATAATTCTCCATACCCCAACTCGGCGTTAACCTTAGGTATAGCCCATCCTCCGATAAATATGGCGCAAAACAGGCCGATGACGAGTTGCCAAATAGCTTTTATGATTAGTTTTTTATGGTAGAGTGTATACAATGAATAGGCTCCGGTTATGCTCAATATACATGTGGCTACATAGAATAGAGTATGTCCGAGATAATGAGTGTCGGGCTGGTTTGTTAAATAGAAGAGTGTGGGCATAGCTAGAATGAATACACACGAAGGTATCGCTATGGATAGAGCTAGCCAATGATTCCATTTGGTTTGGAATAGTGATATTGTTAAGTACACAACAAAAGGGAAGATTGGGAGTAGATATACATCGATTTTAGAACTGATTAGTGATAAGAGAATAAGGGTCGTTATTACAACGGTTAGAAAAAAACGTTGTAATTCCGAATTTACTTTTTTCTTCCAAATGGCGGTGACGATTATTCCAATAATCATTATTGACCAGGGAAACATGGAATACCACATTGAGATAAAATAATAATAAAATGGTTGTTTATGATGGAAAGAGTTTACAGCACGATCTACCGTTTGATGAAGGAGAAGGTTATTCAGGTAAGATGTTCCTCCTTCTGCATAAACGCAGATAAACCAGATGAGACACCCAATTAAAAGAATCCCCCATGTTTTTATTCCCCAATATTGCCCTATAGTATGAGTTCGTTTTGTTAGAACTAAGAACGCAATCGTGCAAAGTAGTGGCATTAATAAACCTATTGGTCCTTTACTGAATATTGCGAAAAAAACATATATGGGAAATAGAGCGGCATTTCGCTGCCGGCTATCTTGTTCTGTTAGTGCTTTGTAAAAAGTGTGCAATGCAAGAGTAATAAACATACACATAAGCATATCCATGCGTAAGATAATTGTCATACCAAGAAAGAGACCACAACTGAGTAAAAGCAATCCTGCGGTTAAGCGGATCTCTTTACTTGTTTTTTTTATCCAGCTGTTCATGGTATGTACTATAACTAATGCCGGAATAAGGGATATTGCTGATAAAAATAACATGTAATGTTTTCCAAATAAGAATTTTCCAAACATGATGAGCCAGAAGTATAAAGGTGGTTTATCTGCATACGGAATTCCATGATTAGTGAAAGTAAAAAACGTCCCGTTTCTCAGCGCTTCATCAGCAATACTCAAATAGCGTAATTCATTATCCGGAGTATAATCTCTAAAGAGTAGAATAGGTAACAGAGCTAAGCATATACCTATGTATGGCAACTTATTTTTCATCAATTGCATATTTTGATTCATGATGACCTATATATAAATTCCGCCCGTAGGCTATCAGTCCGAAAGATTGTCCTAATATCAATATTGGATCGAGCCTTATTATGCCATAGATTAGAATCAGAGAAGAACCAATCAGGCTGATAATCCAGAAGCCTTCCGGGAGTAACGATTCATGATAATGATAGGAGTAGAACCATTGATAGATGAAGCGAAGTGTAAAGATCACTTGCCCCAATATACCAAAGGTAATCAGCCACAGCGGAATTTTCTTATTTTCGAAGAAATTCCTTATAAATCCGTTTACATCTTGTAGCATGAAAGCAATCGCTAATATTGGCGTTATTAACAGAAGACCTTTTATTAAAATAGGTATTTTTGCCCATATCCCTTTTAAATTTAGATTTCCTAAGTAAATATAATAAGAGATAAATTGTCCCAGTATAATTGCAAAGTCATTTCGGAACCACCCATATAGGCATAATAAATAGGAACCTGCCAAACTTAATATCCAAAAAACAGAAGGAGATAGCACTTGCTTTGCACGTTCGGATAAAATCCATTGAACGATAGTGCGAGCTGAAAAGAACAGTTGTGCAAGAAATCCCGTTGTAAATATAATGAGATGAGTATCCATGTATTGGTCATTTTGAGACTAGATTGTTTTCAGTTATGTGATAGCTTATATAACGTTTTTTCATCCATCTATATGCAAAGCAATCAATAAAAGGAGAAACTAATCTGTTCCATAAATGATATTTGGACTTTCCTGTCATTCGTGGAAAATGATGAACCGGAATCTGTTTTATTCTTCCTTTTTGTAAAAGTATTAATGCGGGCAGAAAACGATGCATTCCGCTAAAGAACGGAATTCGTTTTGCATATATCGTATGCATAACTTTGAGTGGACAACCTGTATCCTGTACGCTGTCATGTGTCATCATTCGTCGAAAGCCGTTCGCTATTTTTGATTGGATGTTCTTAAAAAACGAATCTTTTCGATTTGCCCGTATCCCCGTTACAAGCTCATAATCATTTATTTCATTGAGCAATAGGTTGAAGTCATCCGGAGTAGTTTGTAAATCTGCATCCATATAGCCAACGTAAATAGATTCCGTGCTATCAATTCCCGCCTTAAGAGCGGTGCTAAGTCCGGAATTATATTTCAGGGAAATGTAAAACATATGATCATTGCGTTGACATATTTCAATGATGCGCCTTAAACTAGAATCTGTAGAGCCATCATTTACAAATAGAGCACATGAAGAATATAAAGATGTGGGTAAAAAGCTGTTTATTTTTTGTTCGAGTAAGTATATGTTATCTTCTTCATTATATACCGGAACGATGATGGTGAATTGATATTTTGATGTCTGATTCATATCATATGTAGATTGAATTTAAGGTGTGAAAATAGTATTACATTTTGTAGAAAATCTGAAGAAATATAATATCGGTTCTGCTTTAGTACTTTTTATATAAGGTTAGTTCTTGTTTTAAGTTATCAAATATCCATTTTGTCAGGCGTATTTGGGGCAATAATACCTTTGCTTAAAGACTTTGAATTGCAATAGCAGATAGATCTTGGCGAAGATGTAAAAAAATAAGGTATCCTAAATGGGATACCTTAATATGCATTTTTTTATAATCCTGCTTAGCCGTATGCCTGCTCAATGGCAGCCTTTAATTCTTTTCCGCGAATTACTCCGGAATGACGCCATAAAGCCTCTCCCTTTTTGAATACTATAAATGTCGGGACAGTTTGTATACGATATAACTCAGCCAAATCTTCATGTTGATCTACATCGATTTTTACAATGCGAGCTTCATTGCCGATTTCTTCTTTCAATTCTTCCAATACCGGATGCATGGCTTTACAAGGACCACACCATGTGGCAAAAAAATCTACCAGTACAGGTTTTTCCGATTGTATTAAGTCTTTGAATTTTTCCATAATGTTCCTTTTCTATTCTACTTGTTATTATGATCACTGCAGATAACCAGCAACTCTCTTTCTTGTAAGAATATCCTTTGGTATCATTCGTTTTTAGAACTGATGTCAAGGATATTAATCATTTAGAATGTACTAAATTATCTATTTCTGATTATATAACAAAATGAGTATGGATTAGGTTCATTCGGAAATCGTTAACTCTTTGATTAGATGAGATGCACTCGCAAATTTATCGATGATGAACAAAGTATATCTGATATCAACAACAGCAGCTCGTTGCGAGGAGGGTCGGAAAGCAATATCGCCTGTCAATCCTTCATAATTTCTATCGAAACCTGTTCCAATGAGCTGTCCTTTGGCATTGAACACCGGACTACCCGAATTACCTCCTGTATTATCGGTATTAACGATGAAACATACCGGCATTTCCCCGTTTGGCATGGCATATCGTCCGAAATCTTTTGTCTGGTATAATTGTTTGAGTTTGGCGGGTACTACAAACTCCCAATTGTTAGGATCTTCTTTTTGCATTACGCCACTGAGTGTGGTATAATAGTTGTATATTACACCATCGGCAGGAGTGTATGGTAGCACACGACCATAGGAAAGTCGAAGAGTTGAGTTTGCATCCGGATAGATTGGAATTCCGGACTTTAACTTCATATCCATCATACCTCTCACCCATACCTTGTGTGCGGTATCGTAATTTTTATTTGCTTCAGCCATCGCGATAGCGGTTCGAAGCAGTCCGTCGGTAATAGAGTGTTTGAATAAAACCATCCAGTCAAAGCCTAACTTATATGAATTGGGTTTACGGATGAATTTGTCAAAGTTCTCTTTATTTCCAAATATGGAATATTTGAAGCACGCATCTACAAATGCATCACTATTACCTTTGAATCGTTGATCAATAATAGCAAAAATGCCGATACGCTGTTCTTCCGGTATATATTGCTTGTAAGTCTGCAACATTTTTTTAGCTACAATGCGTTCTATTTCCGGAAAAGGTACAGATGAAAAATAGCCGTTGGCGGCAATCCTTAAACTATCGCTTGCTGCGTCGATTTTGACTTTATCTTTGCTTTTCAAGGCTTCCATTAGAGCCGTGGTATTTGGAATATTCATAAAATCGAGACCTGTGATCAAAGCTTCTTGAATGGCTTGTTGATGATACAAAGCCGGGCGACGCAGCTTTATTATGTTTCTGATCTCATTGAAAGCTTTCTGGTAAGCGGAATCGTTCAGTTCACGGCCTCGCGCAAGCAACTGTTCTTGTTGTGCACGCTTGGTATCAAGAACTTTGAGACGGATCAATCCCTCATTCATACCAATCGCATTTTTCCAATAATTAGCCGAAGAAGCGTACTTGCTGGCATAATGAATACGAACAGCCGGATTTTTTTGCATCTCTTCCAGTAATGCTTCCTGACGTACTCCACGCACATGTTGACGCATAAAGTTAACTGTTTGCATGCGTTCTTCCACTTCATCCGAGATCATGTATCTCCAGTTTCTTCCCGGAAATCCCATTACGAATGTGAAATCACCTTCATGGTATCCTCCCAGACTAATTGTGAGGTGCTTTTTCACTTTTAAAGGCGTATTGGAAGCAGAATAAGGAGCTGGTTGGCCATTAGAATTTGCATAAATGCGGAAGATTGAGAAGTCTCCGGTATGGCGGGGCCACATCCAATTGTCGGTATCTGCACCAAATTTCCCGATGGAAGAGGGTGGGGCACCTACAAAACGGATATCATTATAAGTGGTCTTTATGAACATGTAATATTTGTTTCCACCATAGAATGCTTTCAGTTCCAAAGATTGTCCCGGTTTATCTTGAATGTTTTCGGTGATGGTAAACCGCTTGGCTACTATTGCCAAATATTTGGGAGACAGATAATTTACCCCATTTGGATCGGGATCTTTCTTTAACTGCTCTTTGACATAATCTGTTACATCCAGAATTTGATCGATGAATGTAATGGTCAAACCTTTGCAGGGCAGTTCCTGTTGCCTATTCATAGCCCAATAACCATTAGTTAGGTAATCATGCTCCACACTGCTCAATTGAGCTATGGATCCGTATCCACAATGGTGATTTGTTAGAACTAATCCCTCTGCCGATATAACCTCACCGGTACAACCGCTGCCAAAATGCACTACTGCATCTTTCAGGGAAACTCCGTTAGGATTGTAGATGTCGTCGACAGAAATCTGTAAGCCGAGCTCTGTCATTGCCACTTCATTTTGTTTTTTTAAATCAGTAAGCATCCACATGCCTTCATCTGCAAATGTAGAATGTAACATGGAAAAAGTTAAAGTAGCGAGTAAAAGAGTTTTCTTTATCATTTATAATATTGTGATTAACGGTTTATGATTGGCGTATAAATAATAATAAGTGATTGGTTTTATAATTCCCAATCACTTATCATTAAACACTTATCACTCAACAATTGTCATCTCATCGACAAGATGTTTGCAATTTCCTAATTTTTCAAGAATAAACAACACATAGCGGATGTCCAGATTGATACAACGCTGTAATTGGTTGTTGAAATTGATGTCTCCGCTTAATGATTCCCAGTTACCGTCGAATGCACAACCAATAAGTTGTCCCTGGGCATTCATGACGGGGCTTCCCGAATTACCTCCGGTGATATCATTGTTGCTCAGGAAACAGATGGGCAATCTTCCATCTGCTAACGCGTAGCGACCAAAATCTTTTTTCTCAATCAATTCTTTCAATTTTCCCGGTACAATAAATTCTCTATCTTCAGGATTTTCTTTTTCCAATATGCCATCAGCTGTTGTATAATAATTGTAGTGTACTCCATCGCGAGGATCATAAGATTTCACATTGCCATAGGTTAGACGAATGGTAAAGTTGGCATCGGGATAAGAGGGAATCGGCTGTTTCATTTCCTCCAAACCACGAATATATGTTTTGTGTAACAATGCCAGTTCATCACTACCCGTATTCAGGAGTTTCCCTATTTCATTTGTTTTCTCAAACTTGGCACGTGAATATTCGGTTGCCATGTCATTGTCGATAGCTTTAATCGTTGGTTTCTTGATAAACTTATCGAAGTTTACTTGGTTAGCCATGATGGAATTATCGTACATCGCGTCGATATAAGCGTTGTAGTCACCTTTGAATTGCTTCTCAATTACATTGAAAAATGCAGGACGGTCGGCCGCTGCGATGGCTTTAGCATATTCAGGAAATACAGCCTTGGCCACTTTGCGGTCTACTTCATGATCGTAATCTTTGTTATGGATAGATTCGAAAACATTTTTAAGCTCTTCAATCGTCTTGTTTTTTAAGCTATCATTCTTTTCATTGATCGCTTTTTTCAATTGATCCATTAACTGGAAAGGACTTCCGAATTCGATGGCACCTCTGAAAGCTTCAGACAAATAGTAGAATTGGCGTGTAAGCGGCATTGTATTGCTGACAATAGAATCAATCTTTGCTACGACTCCTTGATATTCCGGTTTGTTCTTGGCAAATTCATTGAATTTCTTTTCTTGTTCAGCCTTTGCACCCAATACATCGTTATCAACAATAGCTTTGTTCATTCCTATTGAGTTTTTCCAATAGTTGCTTGAACCGGCAAACTTATTTGCGTATTGGATACGTGTCTTGTCACTAGCGTCCATAACTTCTTTCAGCACAGCCAAACGTACGCCGCGAATCTTGATACGAGGATCATTGGAAGCGTCCATGCGTTCTTTAACTTCCGATACGGTGAGGTAACGGCTGGTACTGCCGGGAAATCCCATAATCATGGTGTAATCTCCTTCATTCAGTCCTTTAATGGATATGGTTAAGTATTTCGGAGTTTTCAATGGTTTGTTGTCCGGAGAGTACTCTGTGGGCTCACCGTTGGCATCAGCATAGATACGGAACATAGAAAAATCGCCGGTGTGACGTGGCCACATCCAGTTATCGGTTTCACCTCCGAATTTTCCTATAGAAGAAGGAGGAGCAGCCACCATACGCACATCCGAATATACTTTTTTGTAGAATAGATAGAATTTATTGCCGGCATAAAAGGGTAAAGCTTGTACTTGAATGCCTTTTTTCCCTTTCAAGTCACTTTTCTCGAATAATTCATTGGCTAACTTATCAAGGAAAGGGCGCGTTAAAGCTTTCACTTCCGAAACCTCTCCTTTGGCTATTCTCTGATTGACGATGTCTGTAATATCCTCTATACGTTCAATAAACTGAAATTTTAATCCGGGAGTAGGCAACTCTTCGTTACGATTCTTTGCCCAGAATCCGTCGGTTAGATAATCATGTTCCACACTACTATGTTGCTGGATTGATGCATATCCACAGTGGTGATTTGTTAAAATCAGCCCTTCGGGTGAAATGATTTCCCCCGTACATCCTCCTCCGAAGATTCCTACTGCATCTTTTAGTGAGACCCCATTTGGATTGTACAATGCATCCGCATCTAACTTCAACCCTTGCTTTTTCATCAGGTCAATAGAATTTTGCTGTTTCATCAACTGCAACAGCCACATTCCTTCGTCAGCTTTTATAAATTGGCCGAATGCCAGGGTGGCAAATAATACTAAATAGTTCTTGATTTTCATTCCCATTGATTTATAGTTTCAGAATATGTTATCCATCTTATTTTTGCAAAAATAGGAAAAAACACTGAATAGTTTTTCTTTCTTTGATAGCTTATAAATAATATTAAAGAAAAAAACAAGGCAAAATTTAAATATTGATAAAATGTTTTTTTACAACTTGAATACATCGTACATTTGTGGAACATTTCATTAAATCGTATTTGCATGATTAGAGTGAATTTAAGTCATTTGTTACCTTTGTTATTATTAGTATTTTTTGCTTCTTGTACAAAGAAGTATAAAATTGAAGGGTCTTCATCTATTACTAGTCTTGATGGTAAGATGCTATTTTTAAAAAGTTATAAAGGTGGACAGTGGATAAACGTTGATTCGGCCGAAGTTATTCACGGCTTGTTTACGATGAAAGGAAAGATTGATTCTGCCATGCTTGTCTCTTTATATATAGATGGTGAAAGTATTATGCCGTTGGTTCTGGAGAATGGTAAGATGGAAGTTTCTATCACAGATTCCCAATTAGATGCCAAAGGGACTCCCTTGAATGAGGCCTTATATGAGTTTTTAGCTAAACGTAATACTTTTGAGGTGAGCATCAGCGAACTGGATAGCAAAGAAGCCAGGATGGTTATGGATGGTGCGGATTTGAGTGAAGTGCATGATCAGTTGTCAAAAGAGAGTGCGGTATTGGTTAAGCAGATGAATGATTATATTAAGGATTTCATTTCGACGAATTATAATAATGTGCTTGGACCGGGTGTATTTATGATGTTATGCAGCTCTTTACCTTATCCGGTTATGACTCCTCAAATAGAAGAAATTGTAAATAATGCTCCGCCTTCTTTCCAAAACAATCCATTGATAAAGGATTTTCTTTCGAAAGCCAAGGAGAATATGCAATTAATTGATGAACATCGGAGAATGGAGGAGAGTATTGCTATCAAACAACAAAATCAGGGTAATAGTACTTTGCCCTGATTGCTTTTCTAAACAGCTTTATAAAGTTATTTACGGGAGTTATACATAGCTTTTCAGGGGGCTATCCCTGTTCCTGATCTTCATTTTTCACCATTCCCTTGTACTCCTCGGGCAATGCACTTTCCACGGCAGTGTAAGCTTGGTTCATGGTAGCCTTTATATTCTCCGTCCCTTGCCCATGCGGTGGAATGGGATCGTGTATCGTCAATATCATACGGTGACGCTTTATCCATTTTCCGGTTCGTGGTAATATCTCGAATGAGCCGTCTATGGTGACAGGCACTACTTCCAGTTGTAGTTCATCAGCCAACTGGAAAGCTCCTTTCTTAAAATATCCCATGTGGCCTGTAAATGTACGGGCCCCTTCGGGGAATACGACAAGTGAGACTCCGTCTTTTAGCGACGCTTTAGCTTGCTTAATTGTTTTAAGAACTTTCTTGGGGCCGGAGCGGTCTACAAAAATATGTCCGGCACTTTCACAAGCCTTTCCTACGAAAGGCATTTTGCGCAAACTCTTTTTCATCATCCATTTAAAATTACGACCGATGAATCCGTAAATCAAAAAGATGTCGAAAGCGCCTTGATGGTTAGGAACGAAGACATAGGAAGTATGTTTGTGAATTTTTTCTCTTCCATTTACCTTTACTGGTATTAAAAGGAAAAAACATACCAATTGCGACCATACTTTTCCCGGGTAATATCCCCAAATATGTGCTCCACCAATTAAAGATCCTACCGTAGTAACTAATGCCGTGATAATAGTCAATACCAATAAAATAGGTAATGCAAAACAGATTTGATAAATATTATAGAGTATCTTCATAGATTTGAATTTTAATCGCAAAGATAATCTATTTTGAGAATTGAGCTTTATTCCCGCATTTTAATTTTATTACTGTTATTTCCGGCCAGGCGCCGAATCTGAATGGCAGGCCGACGTAACCGATACCTATATTTATATATAATGTTTGTCGGTTTTTCATGGCATACATGCCTCCCCATTCGGGATAAATGAGCGAGGCTAACGAATGACCGAAGAAAATGCCTTGCATGGCATGGGTGTGTCCGGCGAGCATTAATTCTATGTCCGTATAGGGCAGAACCTCACGTTTCCAATGGGTAGGATTATGACTTAACAATATTCGAAACATTCCCCGGGTACCTTTTGATGCTTTTTTCAAATTGGCAAAACGATAGAACGGTGGCTCTCCATCATTTCCTACGCCGATAAGAGCAATACTGTCACTTTTATAATGAATGATGCGATGATCATTATTTAAAAGCTGCCATCCCATTATTTTTTCTTGCCGTAACAGATGGTACATATTATCCATTTGCTCTTTAGGTGTTTTCCAGTGGTAATATGTGCCGTAATCGTGATTTCCTAAGATAGAGTAGACTCCATCCCGAGCGTGAAAGCAGGATAATATATTCTGGAATCCATCTAATTCCGTGCTTTTCTGGTTAATCAGGTCACCGGTAAATACAATCATATCGGCATGTTGGTTATTGACCAATTCCACCATCTTACGGATAATCTCTTCTTTTCCTTTCCAACTACCGATATGGATATCGGATACTTGAGTGATCCTGTAACCATCAAAAGCTTTGGGTAGATTAGGATGATAGAACGTTACCTCTTTCACTTGAAAGTGTTTAATTCCTAAAGTTGATCCGTATAGTATGCCGGCAAAAAGTATGATTCCGATGAATATCCCTACTCCTGCAAATACAGTATGTAATGGCCGGTATAGCAAGCGAAACAATAGGCCGGCAAGAGAGCAGAGCATGAATGCTATTTTAGGTATGGAAAATAGGAATAATCCGATAGCCAGCTTACCAATGGCCTGTGTGTGATTGGCCAAAGCATTATCACCTGTGAAATAGGTGTAATAAGAATATCCGATAAGCAATAGAACTGTTGGTAGCCAATAAACGGCATGTATCCACTTTTTCTTTACCTTTCGAAAAATATAGATTAAATAAATATATACGTCGGGTATAAGAAGCAGTAAAAAGACAATCAGGGTTATTCTGTGCATATATCCTCTAAATCTTCAATGTTCTTTTTAATCTTATTGAGATGTTTATAGGCTATTTTCTTATATAGAAAGTAGATGATTACGGCATCGCATAGGATGAAGAATGAGATCAAAAGAATTTGTGTAGCGGCAGACTCTAAATAATAATCCATAACCCAATAATTAAGGATATTGAACAGGATGATCCAGATGGATATGGCAATCACTTCATACTTCATCCAACGGCGGAATGCTGACATTCGTTTGCTGACTTCTGCTACCGGCATAATATCAATGTGGATGTTTTTTATAGATACGTAGTTCTGGTAATCCCAGCTGATACCGATAATGAGACTTACTGCAAAGAAAATGATAAGAATGTTGATTTTCGATTGATATTCTTCACCTATGTGAAAGACAGAAGGCAACAGGCATACAATTAAAAGAACAAATAGCCCCACAAAACCTATACTTATGGATAATCTTTGCCAACCGGTAAGCCGCTTCAGACTTTTGTTCGCATTGGCTTTGTACTTATTGATAAGATTTGCGATTTGGCTTTCATCGGCAACCGTATCCTTTTCCAGTTGTTGATTCAACTTATTCCAGGATTGTTTAAGCTCATCCAATTCCATATTATTCCTCCTTATTCATTTTTCTTAATTTATCCTTAATGCGATTGATCTTTGTCGCAACATTGGTCAGAGTCAAGCCGGTGATTTCTGAAATCTCTTCGTAACTTTTCTCTTCCAGATAGAGTAGTATGATGGACTTATCCAGTTCTCCCAGCCGGTTTATCATTCGATAAAGCTGTTTCAGCATCACCTGGGTCTCGTCCGATTCTTCAGTTCGATCGGCCTCCTGTGTCAGTGTGACGATTTCCGGAATGTTCTTTTCCTTTCGTAAGAAGCTGATGCAAGTATTTAAAGAAATACGATAAATCCATGTGGAGATCTTGCACTCTTTCCTGAATTTAGGAAATGCTTTCCATATATTTAGAACTACCTCTTGATACAAATCGTTTATCGTAGCATTAGGTGTGGTGTACATATAGCACACTTTGTAGATGACACGAGAATACTCCCGGATTACAGCTAGGAATTCTTGTTCTACATTTTCCATTTTTACTTCGATATCTCTTAATTTGCTCTTTATTTGATTAGTCTCTCATGTGCCTCAAAAATCACACTTTAACAAGGCAGAAGAATGGTTTTTCTTTTTTTATCCTTTTTCGATCATAAATCCAATGGGATTTCTCCAAAATTCAGGCTACAAAAGATTAAAGTTTGAGGTTGGCTATGAGGAATTTACGTATTTTATCGGGAGATACTCCGCGTCGTTTGGCGTAGTCTTCCAACTGATCTTCTCCGATTTTTCCTATTGCAAAATAATGGGAAGAAGGATGTGAAAACATTAATCCGCATACGGAAGAGTGTGGACTCATAGCACCGTTTTCCGTTAATGTTACACCAATCTTATGCATACCCAACAATTTGTCGAGCAGAAAATTTATCGACTGATCGGGTAACGAAGGATATCCTACAGCAGGCCGGATGCCTTGATATTTCTCTTCAAGAAGTTCGGGCATAGAAAGGTTCTCATCTTTAGCATATCCCCAGGCTACTTTGCGTACATATTCATGCATCTTTTCGGTGGCGGCTTCCGCCAGGCGATCGGCTAATGTCTGGACTAATATCCGTTTATAAGGATCATTCTCATACAACTTTTCCAAATGGCTGTCACAAGTCGCAACGAATAGCCCGATCGTATCCGGGATGCCGGAAGATAACGGCCGGATAAAATCACTTAAACACAGATACGGACTGTTGTCCGGATGCGGTGTTTGTTGCCGTAATAATGGGAACGCCGTATCTTCTATGATCAGGTTATCATTATCGGAATTCGCTTTACAAAGGCTGAAGAGTCCGTGTACTTTGTACTCTTCGTCCAACTGATCCAGCATCCTGTTGGCCTCTTTAAACAGCTGCATTGCTTCAACTGCTTTCGGACGGTCGGCTTCCGGAAAAGTCGTTAGCCATGATGCGCAGCAGGCATCACAGCCATGTATATTGGCAATAGCTGCGAAGCGGGGTTGAAATCCCCATGCATGGAAAAAGTAAATCCAGTTGATATACGGGCTTACTTCGTGTATGGAATAGGTTACAATTTCTTCTTTCATACGGATATAAACGGATTAAGCTCGCCGAAAGTTCTGCAAATTATCGTTCAAATTTCAACATTTGTCCACGGTAGTTGTCATCAGTCTGCCCGTCGGTATATACGGGATAGCCATTGACAAATGTCTTTTCTACTTTCCAATGGAAGGACCTTCCTTCAAGCGGACTCCAGCCACATTTGCTGAGTATCTTGTCGGAAGTCAGTTTCCAAGGTTCTTGCTCGCGGCGTACCAGTACAAGATCGGCCTGATAACCTTTACGTATGTATCCACGTTTGCTGATATTATAAATCTGCGCGGGTGCATGGCACATCTTTTCTACAATAGTTTCCATTGAGAATATTCCTTCATCTACAAGCCCAAGCATGCTAACGAGTGAAAATTGAATCATTGGCATACCCGATGCAGCTTTCAAAGCATCACCTTGCTTATCGCTAAGCAAGTGTGGAGCGTGATCGGTGGCTATGACATCAATATTTCCATAATTGACGGCACCTCTCAAAATATCGCGATCTAATTTCTTTTTTATAGCCGGGTTGCATTTGATGCGACTGCCAAGTGTTTTGTAGTCGGCATTACTAAAGAGTAAATGAGGAACGCATACTTCGGCGGTGATTTTTTTTTCGGCAAGTGGAGCAGGGGAGAAGAGTTGCAACTCTCGTCCCGTAGAAATATGAAGTATATGAAGTCGTGCTTCATTGATTGTAGCAAGATGTACGGCAAGTTCCGAAGAACGGAAACATGCAGTTGACGAACGGATATACGGATGCTTGCTTACCGGAATTTCCGCATTGTCGGGAAACATCTTCTTATACCGTTTGATGTTTGCCTTGATAATATCCTGACTTTCACAATGTGTAGCAATAAGTAAATCCGTTCCACCGAATATGTTCATCAACGCATTCATTTTATCCACCAGCATATTACCTGTGCTTGCTCCCATAAATAACTTGATGCCGCAGACCTGTTGTTTATTCAATTTGCCGAACTCTTTATAATTTTCATTGGTCGCCCCGAAATAGCAGGAATAATTAATAAGCGACTTACGGCTCATCAATTCCTGTTTCTGTTCAAGAGCCTCAAGAGAAGTGGTTAGCGGAGTGGTGTTGGGCATATCCATGATGGAAGTAACTCCTCCGGCAGCAGCAGCACGGCTTTCTGTTAATATATCAGCCTTTTGTGTTAATCCGGGATCGCGGAAATGAACATGCTCGTCAATAACGCCGGGGAGCAGATAACAGCCTGTTGCGTCAATAACTTCATTATATGAAGCGGAAGGCTGCTTTCCGTTGGTTAGTGTTTCAATAATTCGTTCACCTTCCAATACGACGGAACCTTGAACGGAAATTCCTTCATTTACTATTGTTGCATTATGGATTAATACCCTTTTCATTTTTGTTTAAGTTTTTATCTCATTTTCGGATAGTTATGAAACCAACTGTGTATTTTCAGCTTGATCACTCCGAATACTGCTTCACCGAATATGCTGGAATTCATCTTGGAAGTGCCAAGTTCCCGGTTGATAAAAATGACAGGTACTTCTATTATTTTAAAATTACATTTGAAGGCTGTGAATTTCATTTCAATTTGGAATGCATACCCCTTAAAGCGGATATTATCCAGCTTTACAGTCTCCAAAACCCGACGGTGGTAACATACGAACCCGGCGGTAGTGTCATGTATGGGCATGCCTGTAAGGTATTGTACATACTTTGATGCGAAGTAGGACATCAGAACACGCCCCATCGGCCAGTTTACGACATTTACTCCGCTGACATAACGCGATCCGATAGCTACATCGGCATTTTCTGTACTACATGCCGCATAAAGCCGGGGCAAGTCATTGGGATTATGACTAAAATCGGCATCCATCTCAAATACGTATTCATAATTGCGTGCCAATGCCCACTTAAAACCTGCAATGTATGCAGTGCCAAGCCCCAGTTTGCCTTTACGTTCCACCATAAACAAACGCTCCGGATACTCTTCCTGTAGATTTCTGACAATGGAGGCGGTACCATCCGGCGAGCCATCTTCGATGATGAGAATGTGAAAGGTTTTCTCCAACTCAAAAACGGCTCGGATGATTTTCTCAATGTTTTCCCGCTCGTTAAAGGTCGGGATAATAACGATACTATCTGACGTTTGTATATCCATAAATGGGGGCTGTTAATGGGAACAAAGTTAAGTGTTTTCTCTAATTAACGAATATAACTGAGGAATATTTAGTAATTTTGCACCGGATTTTCACCACGGATTACATAGATTTACACAGATTGTTTAATTAAACTTATATCTGACAGATTATAGTGGGCGTATTGCCAACAACCGGACATTTTAGATTCTTCTTCCTGCTCATGCTTGCCTGCATTCCGAATATGCATGATGTCTTGTTTCAGGAGTAGATGGTGCAGATATTATAGGAATAAGAATGTTTGATAGTAAAAGACTCCGGATGCGCGTACAAAGAGTCTGGAGAGAAAGCAAGGGACTTAGGATAAGAGATTGTGCAGTGCGCAGCAAAAAATAATCTGTGTAAATCTATGTAATCTGTGGTGAAAAGAAGTATGCATAAAGTAAATAGTAATGACCATTTCTGAACTCCAACAACTATACATCGCTCATCCCAATGTGGAAGCTGTGAGCAGACTGCTTAAAGATCATTCGATCCGACACTTTTTTTGCGGAGGCCTTTGTGCATCCTCCGCTTCATTGTTTTCTTCTGTGTTGGTACAGCGTACCGGTTTCCCTTTTCTCTTCATATTAAGTGATTTGGAGGAAGCGGGATATTTCTATCACGATCTGACTCAGATTCTGGGTGAAGAAAAAGTCCTTTTCTTTCCATCTTCTTTTCGCCGTGCCATCAAGTACGGGCAGAAAGATGCTGCGAATGAGATACTCCGTACCGAAGTGTTGAGCCGCTTACAGAAGGGAGAAGAAGGGCTTTGTATTGTGACTTATCCGGATGCGCTGGCCGAAAAAGTGGTTTCCCGTAAAGAATTGGGTGAGAAAACACTGAAGCTCCATCAGGGGGAGCAGGTGGATACTCACTTTATCACGGAAGTGTTGCGCAGTTATGGTTTCGAATATGTGGATTATGTCTACGAACCGGGGCAGTATGCCGTACGCGGAAGTATTATTGACGTGTTTTCTTTTTCGTCGGAATTCCCGTACCGTATTGATTTCTTTGGCGATGAGGTGGATAGTATTCGTACTTTTGAAGTCGACACGCAGTTATCGAAAACCAAAAAGGAGAGTGTGGTTATTGTCCCCGACTTAAGTCGAAGCTTAGAGAAAGACGGTAGGGGAGGTATGGTCTCTTTCCTTGATTTCTTGCCTAAAGATACTTTGTTGGCTATGCGCGATTTCCTTTGGCTTCGCGAACGTATCCAGTCTGTCCACGATGAAGCGCTTGCTCCGCAAGCCATTGTTGCCCGTGAAGCAGAAGAAAATGGAAGTATCAGTCTGGAAGGAAAGTTACTGGATGGAATCGAATTTGCTCAGGAGGCGCTTAATTTCCACCGGATGGAATTCGGTAACAAACCGACGGGTACTCCAGATGCAACGGTCTCGTTTGATACTTCCGTTCAGCCTATCTTCCATAAAAACTTCGATTTGGTGGCCGAGAGTTTCAAAGAGTATCTTGATAAGGGCTATACCTTATATATCTGTAGTGACAGCATCAAGCAGATTGACCGCATCCGTGCCATTTTTGAAGATCGTGGGGATGACATTCGCTTTATTGCTGTAGAACGTACCTTACACGAGGGATTTGCGGACAATACACTAAATATCTGTGTCTTCACCGATCATCAATTGTTCGACCGCTTCCACAAGTACAACCTTAAAAGCGACAAGGCACGTTCCGGAAAGGTAGCGCTTTCGCTTAAAGAGCTGAATCAGTTTACTCCGGGCGATTATGTGGTACATACCGACCATGGTGTGGGGCGCTTTGCCGGACTGGTACGCATCCCCAATGGCGATACTACGCAGGAGGTAATGAAACTGGTTTATCAGAATGAAGACGTGGTGTTCGTCTCTATTCATTCATTGCACAAAGTTTCCAAATATAAGGGGAAGGATGGCGAAATGCCGCACCTCAATAAGTTGGGCACGGGAGCCTGGGAAAAGCTGAAAGAGCGTACTAAGACAAAGATAAAGGATATTGCACGTGACTTGATTAAACTTTATTCCCAGCGACGTGAAGAAAAAGGTTTCCAGTTTAGCCCGGACAGTTTTATGCAGAAGGAGTTGGAAGCTTCCTTTATTTATGAAGATACGCCGGATCAAAGTAAAGCAACGACAGATGTAAAAGCCGATATGGAGAATAATCGCCCGATGGACAGACTTGTTTGCGGTGATGTTGGCTTCGGAAAGACGGAAGTCGCCGTTCGTGCTGCGTTTAAAGCCGCGGCGGATAATAAACAGGTAGCGGTGTTGGTACCTACTACTGTGTTGGCTTATCAGCATTACCAGACTTTTAGCGAACGCTTAAAAGATTTCCCTTGTCGTGTGGAATACCTTAGCCGAGCACGTACTGCTACCCAGGCAAAGGCTATCCTTAAGTCCTTGTCGGAAGGAGAGGTGAACATTTTAATAGGTACACATCGTATTTTGGGTAAGGACGTAAAGTTTAAAGACCTCGGTCTGCTCGTTATCGACGAGGAACAAAAGTTTGGTGTATCCGTGAAAGAAAAATTGCGTCAGCTTAAAGTAAATGTCGATACACTTACCATGACGGCAACTCCCATCCCGCGTACTTTGCAGTTCTCTTTGATGGGCGCGCGCGACCTGAGTGTGATTTCCACGCCGCCACCCAATCGTTACCCCATACAGACTGAAATACATACGTTTAATGAAGAAGTCATTACCGATGCGATCAACTTTGAAATGAGTCGCAACGGTCAGGTATTCTTTGTGAGCAACCGCATATCTAACCTGCCTGAATTGAAAATGATGGTGGAACGGAATATTCCCGATTGCCGCGTGGCTATAGGTCATGGACAGCTGGAACCTGCCAAACTGGAAAAAATCATTTTTGATTTTGTTAACTACGATTATGATGTGTTGATTGCAACCACTATTATAGAAAGCGGCATTGATATTCCGAATGCCAATACGATCATTATCAATCAGGCGCAGAACTTCGGCTTGAGTGATCTGCATCAGATGCGCGGTCGCGTGGGGCGCAGTAACAAGAAAGCTTTTTGTTATTTGCTTGCACCTCCTTTGTCCTCACTGACTCCCGAGTCCAAACGTCGTTTGCAGGCCATAGAAAACTTCAGTGACTTGGGCAGTGGTATCCACATTGCCATGCAGGATCTTGATATCCGTGGCGCAGGGAATATGCTTGGTGCCGAACAAAGCGGATTCATTGCCGACCTGGGTTATGAGACGTATCAGAAGATTCTTTCCGAAGCCGTCCACGAATTAAAGAACGACGAATTTGCCGAACTTTATGCCGAGGAACTGCAAAGCGATGGAACCATCAGTGGCGAACAGTTTGTAGATGACAGTCAGGTGGAAAGTGATCTTGAACTCTTGCTTCCGGCAACTTACGTCACAGGCAGTAGCGAACGTATGCTGCTTTACCGCGAACTCGACGGACTCACGCTTGATACCGATGTTGAGGCTTTTCGTACCCGTTTGATTGACCGCTTCGGTCCTGTTCCTCCTGAAACGGAAGAACTACTGCGCATTGTGCCGTTGCGACGCATTGCCGCCCGTCTTGGTGTGGAAAAGGTTTTCCTGAAAGGCGGACGTATGACTCTGTTTATGGTTTCCAATCCGGAAAGTCCATACTATAAGAGCAAATCATTTGGCAAGCTCATTGCCTACATGATGAAGTACACTCGGCGTTGCAATCTGCGCGACCAAAATAACCGGCGTAGTATGTTGGTGAAGAGCGTAACCAATGTAGAAACCGCAGTCAGTGTGCTTAAGGAAATTGTTGCGATGGAAGTAGAAGAATAGTTTCTAAAGTTAATTGCTCACTTCCCTTACATGTACGCTGCTGTATTTGGCTGTTGCATCCTTTTCACTCTCTTCTAAATATTTATGTTTCAGTTATTTAATGTGAATGGAAAGACGTAAAACGGGTATTCATCCTCTTTCACCCCTTTCACCTTGTAGCGTATAGGATCTTCATGCCTATAGAATACGATGGACATGCCTTTCTTTTGTGAAAAATAATCGTTTTCTATACATCGCCGACTGCAGTCATCCGATTAGACGACTTAAGTCGGCGATGTAGCCTACCTGACTCGGCCGATTGGACAACAGTAGTAGTCCGCTATTAAATACTGCATTCTGACTCCACTAATGTAATAAATAAATTCGTTGTAAAGCCGGATAGTGCCTGTTCGGTGAAGGAAGTGAAGCGTATCGGAACCTGATCTTCTCTCTTAGTATTCACCGTAATATTTTGATATACAATCATTTGGAAAGTGGTGAAGGAATTGGAGTACAGCTGTTATATTTTCTGGAAGATATTATCGAAGTTATTTTGATCTGCCGTCCCCTTTCCCGTAAAGCTTATCAATTAAATCTTGTCGTCCTATCCGCCGTAATTCATTGATAATGTTACGCCGTTCTTCCGGCTTGTACCAGAAGAAGAACTGACGTTGTGCCAGCTTTTCCTGTTGTGTTTTTGCACTGAATATCGGTTCGAGTGTGTAGGGATGATAGCCGGTGTACCATGCTTCGGTGGCAACGGTCATTGGAGTGGGAGTAAAGTCTTGTATCTGTTCCAGATGGAAGTCCAGTCGTTTGGTGATCACTGCCAGTTCCGCCATATCTTCTTCCGTACAGCCGGGATGGCTGGAAATAAAGTAGGGTATGAGTTGTTGGCGAAGCCCTTCTTCGCGATTGATGCGGTCGAAGATTCGTTTAAACTCTTCAAACTGTTGGAAAGAAGGTTTACGCATTACATACAAGGTACGGTCGCTGGTATGTTCGGGAGCCACTTTCAGACGTCCGCTTACGTGGCTGGCAATCAGTTCGCGGGTATATTCCTCCGCACTCCGGTTTACGGCTTCGTCTTTGCTGCGGTATAGCAGCAGGTCATATCGGATGCCGCTACCTATGAAACTTTTCTTGATTCCGGGTAATGCATCTACGGCATGATAAATATCCAGCAGCGGGCGATGATCGGTATTCAGATTTGGACAGATCTTGGGATGGATACACGACGGACGTTTACACTTCTTACAAACGTTTTCATCGCGTCCTTTCATGCGATACATGTTAGCCGAAGGCCCTCCGAGATCACTTAGATAACCCTTAAAATCAGGTAAATCCATTACTGCCTTTACTTCCCGTAATATGCTCGGTTTGCTGCGACTGATGATAAACTTGCCTTGATGTGCGGAGATGGTGCAAAAAGCACATCCACCGAAACAACCGCGATGAATGTTGACCGAGAACTTGATCATATCATAAGCCGGAATGCGTTTACCTTTGTATTTGGGATGAGGTAGGCGCGTATAAGGTAACTCATAAGAACGGTCAAGTTCACTTTCCGACATGGGCGGATAAGGAGGATTGACTACTACGGTGAGTTTCTCCGTCTCCTGTGTAATGCGCGAAGCGGCATATTTGTTACTTTCTTCCTCTACATAACGGAAGTTGGCGGCTTGCTTCTTTTTATCCCGCAGGCATTCGGCATGTGAAGCCAACGGGATATCACCTTCTTGCGGAACGAAGTCGGAAGTTTTGCAGGTGTATGCTATTTGGGGGATGGTAAGCAAGTCTTTTAAGTCTGCTATTGTGAAGAACGAATTTGGAATCTGTGTACTCATACCCTTTTCAGTAGACAGATGCTCTATCGACTTCTCTTTCTGTTCCTTTATCTCGCTGTGTAGGTTAGGGAAAGAATAACCGGAAATATCCGGCGTTTGCCCCGTATCTTTCGCTTTTGTGATAGCTTTCATTTTATCAACCAGCTCCACAATAGGCTTTTCACCCATGCCGTAGATGAGTAAATCGGCACCACTATCCACGAGTATGCTTTTATGCAGTTCATCCTGCCAATAATCGTAATGACTGACACGACGCAGGCTTGCCTCTATTCCGCCTAGAATTACGGTAACATCGGGATATAGCTTTTTTAGAATTTGGGTGTAGACAATGGAAGGATATTCGGGGCGCATGTCCGGGCGACCATTCGGAGTATAGGCATCTTCACTGCGAAGACGTTTGTTGGCTGTGTATTTGTTTACCATGGAGTCCATGCATCCCGCACTGATACCAAAAAAGAGACGGGGGCGACCAAGCTTTTTGAAATCACGCAGATCATCCCTCCAATTGGGTTGTGGTATGATAGCTACATGTAATCCTTCCGCTTCGAGGATACGTCCTATGACGGCGGCTCCAAAAGAAGGATGATCAACGTAGGCATCTCCACTGAATAAGATCACATCCAACTCATCCCAACCACGTAGTTCTACTTCTTTCCTTGTAGTTGGCAGCCAATCGGTCACTCGATATTCTTTCATGCTGCAAAGGTACGTGATAATTTTAGCATTTTCATGCAGACGGAAGAAAATGTGCCGGATAGCGTTATGCTACAGGCATCTTCTGCCGCTTGGAGAACATGTTAAGGGGGGAAGTAGAACAGTGGAAACCGTATGGTTCCCACTGTTCCCGATATCTGTCTGTCTGCCTCTTATTTTACGGTGAATTGTACCGTCATCTGTTCTCCGTCGTATATCTCTCGAAATCCTATTTTGATTTCGGAAAGGTATTCTTTCAGATCACCAAAGGCTACGGCATTATCCATAATGATTTCCAACTTTTCGCCCGATACGGCTTCACATAATGCTTTAATTGCAGGTATGAGCGGACTGTATGGCAGTTTTCCGCAAGTATTGATTGTTTTCATTCCTCTTCATCTTCGGTGGTTTCCTGATTGGAAAGCCATTCGATATACAATCTGATAAGCTGCTGCAAACCAAATGCTTTCATGTTATTATGATAGATTACGTCGATGCAGAGGTCGAGTAAATCTTTACTATCTTCTTCTTGAGAAGCAATAAGAGAGCGGATATTCAACCGGAGTTTTTCCAATACGGTTTCGTCTACAATGCCGTTGCTATCAATCAGATGGCCGAAAAGCCTGTATTTCTCAATCGTAGCGAGATTCTCTTCCGATATATCCAGTTTACGGGTGCCACTGGCATTTGCTTGTATAGTGTACATAACGCTCAGAATTTAAAGGTTTCACATCATAAGCAAAGATAATCGTTATTTTCAATCGGTCATGTTATTTTGTGCTTTTTTGTTCAAAGTAATGCAGAATAGATGCCATGACTGCATTCCGATCGGCTTCTTGGCGAATACTTTCAAAAGGGAATCCCATTATAAAAGTTTGGTAATTACCTTTATAAGCCATTGCAGCACATTGATTTCCGGGAGTATATAGCATAACAGGAAAAGCTGTTCCAACAGGCTGTATGACATCCGGAGACACTACCGGATATGTTTGTTCGTTAGGCAGACAGGGTATAGTGAGGTTTCGTCCCAGTCCGTTGATTCCAATACTGGCTTCGTTTGCACTGCTTGCTATTGTCTGACCACTGTTTCCTGAATTTTCCCTATTCCATTGTCCGCTTGAGGATATAGCTTTCAGGGAACCGCCAAAGCTGTATTTTAAAATGTTCTGAGTAAAATCCCTATTTCCTTGGGTATCATTCATGTCGCTGGCAATATAAGAACCGCTTACCAGTAATTTGCCTCCCGATTGACAATATGCAGTCAGCATTCGTTGCATTGGCGAGCTAAAGGTCTTGTAGTACTTATTGCCTGCAGGATTATTATGATCTTCTTTTTCCAGCCCGAGGAGGTAATCCACTACATCATATTGATTTAATCGGACTTTGTCGTTTTCTATCGCTTCATTGCTACTGGATACAAAACTGTATCCTCCAGTGGCTTGTATGGCTTTTCCGTGTATGAAAGAGTAATCGAATGTGTTTCCTGCAATTTTTATGCCTTCCCATTCTCCGGTACTTTCTCCAAGACTTTTCCCCGCCTGTGTACGGGAAAATTCTTTTTGAACTCCGCAAAGAGAAATGTCATAACGATACGAAACACCGGGATCTGTATTGAGATCAAATCCGGCTTTATCAGGAGTATTGATTGTTGTGGGACCGCTGATACGATCAAACCCGTTTATGATTAATACTTTTCCTTTTTCATGTTTAGCCTTGCAGGCGGAGAGTATTTCCGAAGGAAAACTTTCACCACCGCGGTTCACTGCGGAGATTTTGAATGAATAGACAATGCCCGGTTCTATTTTTACGGTATATGAGGGTGAATTGACACGAACGCCATTGTCAAAACCACCACGACCAATACGCGTGTAAACAATGTATTCATGAGGTTTGGCTGTTGGCTCAAGCGGATCATTTTCACCTCGCCATGACAGATCCAGTGTATTTTTCTTTTTTCCGAATTGGATTGCAAAGTTGCTCACAGGCAAAGGCTGCACAATATACTCTTCTCCGTGCTGACTGCTTAGATATTCCAGAATACCTTTGTAAATGGCTCGGCCGACAGTAAATTTAAAATTGGGATCGTGCCCCAGTTGCATGTCTGCAAAATTTTGATGTGCCAATAATTCGATGATTGTCGACGGAACTGCCGGGAGGCGGGTTTCACTATAATTTCTGTCCCACAGACTACGGCGTGTCCAGTCTATCTTGAATGTAGATCGGATATCTTTTTGCAATTGCGTCAATAAGATGTCGGATAAGTCGCGTGAGGCGTAGCGATCGGTACCCGCAGCTAACTTTCCGTTATTGAAATTGGTGGTGTATATGCCCAATGTTCCTATAATCTGATCACTTTTGCTAAAACCGGCATCACTGTGGAGGGCAACAGATAATTCGAAAGGTACTCCCAATCCTTTTTGAGAAGGATTGAATACAGAGCCACCTGCCAGATAATTAATGGTATTGGAGCGAACATTGATATCATCCGAATAATCGTCTGAGCCTTTTCTCGCTCCATAGATGTTATAAGGCATTCCGCCCCATTGGGCCGAATAGCGTGCGCCTTCAAGGTAACGGGGCAACCCGCTGGTTTGCCCACCTCGGGAAATGTTTCCCATACCTCCTCCAAAACGTACTGCATCGCCGCAGACCATTCCGTTTTGTTTGCTTTCGTTGCTAAGCACTACCATTCCGTAATCGTTTCTTCCTTTATCAAAAGTAAATGTTCCGAGATATACCCAGGTACCTCCTCCGATTTGCTGATTGACTTTGAATTCAGTAACTCCACCATTGTGGAAAACCAGATATTTGGCATCGCTTACGCTGTTTGGTAAAGATTGATAGGATACATATACAGCATATTCTCCGGTTTCGGGAATGTCCGGTATCCATTCGGCAAATGCTTTATCTTTCTTCTTTTCAGTGCGGGCAAAACGTGCTGTTCCGGTTGTGAATGGATTTTCACCGTCTTGATAGATAAGCTTTTGCTGTGCAAAACCAGGTTGATTTGTCTGTTCCCAATGAGCCTTGCGGCTTCTGATGTCAAGATAAAGAGAATTAGTGCCACTTCCACGATTCGCAGAATTTCCGTCATTATCTACAATAACCTCATTCTTTTGTGTATCCCGCTCGCGAGGGGTAAAGACATTAGCTCCGGCATTCTCCAGCATGGGAATTACATAAGGAAGAATGAAAGACTGGGTGAATTGGTCTTCTGTTGTACAAAACAGGCGTGGACGTTGCCACGACCATTCGTTGGTCTTGTCAATATAATATTTACCATGGCTTTGCCATAGAGCAACGTGTTTATTTTGTAAACCCCGCGATATTTCGTAAGGACGTATTCTGCTTACCCATGGATTGCCTTTATATTCCAGATTCTCATATAAGCGGGATTTGTCTTTTTTCCCTTTTCGATAGAAATTGGGTATTAGCTCGTCAATAGAGCGTCCACCGCTCATAAGAGTTATATCAAAGTAATTCACTGGGCCAGGGAGAATCTGTTTTAAATGATGATAAATAGCATCGGTGGTTTCCGGTCGAAAAGGTTGATATGCGAATTTTTCGTCTGCATAAATAAATAGCTTTTTACGTTCGAAATCAACGTGGAAACTATCTAGTTTACTTGTTCCTATATTTACATTTTCTGCGCTGTATTGTTGAAAGAAAGATTGGAGTCGATCGCGTACGTTAGCTTCTATGTCTTGGGCTTCAATCCGGCAGATTATAATTGTTATAAAGCAAAAAAACAGGTATAATTTTCTTTTCTTCATAATTTGATTGACCTTTTTGATCGTGGTAATTTTCAGACTTCTATCAGATAGTTGCAAATATACAGTATAATTTTTGAATGTTCATATTGATGAATGCAAATGCGAGTTTATTTATAAAAGAGTCACATTATCTTTACTTTTAGAGGAGATTCTTGCGCTTTATTCCGGAATAAAGAGAAGAAACACATTAATATATCAATGGATGCAATAGAAGGAAAAGAAAAGAAGATAAAGGAGGAGTGGGACTGGAAGAAAAGAGAACGGATAGTAACCCGTTTATTGGTCGTCGGATTTTAATCCGATAACTATAAAATGAGTTATTACCCGTTTTATTATGGTAGGGGCTGACAGACTAGAGTGGAATGTATTCCACAAAAGCTTCCATTGCTTCATAAGAAGCGAGCCCAAGACTATCGTACAATGCGGCAGTTCCGCGGTTGCGGTCTTCACTGCGTTGCCAGAACAAACGTTCGTCGCTACCCATGAATGGAGCACTTTCCATCTGTGACTGATGCTTCAAGACAGAATTACGTTTGGCGCGCAGTTCCTCAGGACTGATAGGTACAGCCATTTCAATGTTTTCAATTTCCCATTCGGCCCACGCACCACGATACATCCATATGCGGCAATCTTTTAACCATTTCGCACCTTCTTCCTTTTCCTGATCGATTGCAGCAAATACAGCATCGGTGCATACACGGTGTGTACCGTGAGGATCGGCCAAGTCGCCTGCAACAAATATTTGATGAGGTTTTACTTCACGAAGCAAATTGCGTACAATTTCCACATCAGCTTCGCTAATCGGATTTTTTTGAATCTTACCGGTTTCGTAGAACGGAAGATCGAGGAAATGACAATGGTCTAATGGAATATTATTGTAGGTACATGCTGTACGAGCTTCACCACGGCGGATCAAACCTTTAATGGTCAGAATGTCGCGTGTATCCATATCACCGTCTTTCTTCTCCTTCAAGAATTTACGGATCTCTGTATATTTGTCGGAGATTATTTTATCTTCACTGTTGTTGAATATCTGATTGAAACCGTTAATAAAATGCAGGAAGCGGGTTACTTCTTCATCACCTACAGCAATATTTCCGGAAGTTTCGTAAGCCACATGCACATCATGTTTCTGCTCTACCAGGCGGCGGATTGTGCCACCCATCGAGATGACATCATCATCCGGGTGAGGTGAGAATACGATCACGCGCTTAGGATATGGTTTAGCGCGTTCGGGACGGTAAGTGTCGTCTGCATTGGGTTTTCCACCCGGCCATCCGGTAATGGTATGCTGCAAATCATTAAAAATTTTGATATTTACGTTGTACGCTGATCCGTAAAGTGCAAGTAATTCGCTTAACCCGTTTTCGTTATAGTCCCTGTTGGTAAGCTTCAGAATAGGTTTATTAGTCAATTGACACAACCATACGATTGCACTACGGATAAGTTTGTCATTCCATTCGCATGATGTAACTAACCAAGGACGTTGGATACGGGTTATATTTCCGGCAGCTGCAAGGTCAATAACCACTTGCGCATTATTGTGTGTTTGCAAATATGATGCGGGAATCGTGTCGGTCACCGGACCTTCAACACATTCTTTCACCATCTTTGCTTTTTCATCACCCCATGCCATGAGATAGATGTTTTTAGCAGCCAGAATTGTAGAGATACCCATAGTAATGGAGCTGATGGGAGTGCTTTCAATGCTTCCGAACATTTTGGATGCCTCGTTGCGCGAATCATTATCCAATAAGATTAATCGCGTGGTTGAATTCAGACGGGAACCCGGTTCGTTAAAACCAATGTTACCTACACGTCCTATACCTAGTAGAGCTATATCCAATCCACCGAAGCTTTCTATACGTTGTTCATATAAACGACAATATTCAAAAATAGTGTCTTTAGCAATTGTTCCTTCAGGACTGAAAATGTTTTGTTTCTCAATATCCACATGATTAAGGAACATTTCTCTTAAAGCATTCAAGTTACTGTTGATCGCATCCGGAGCTAGCGGGTAATATTCATAAAGATTGAACACTATAACATTGCGGAAACTTAAGCCATCTTCCTTATGCATTCGGATAAGGTCCGAATAGACATTACGGGGAGAGCTACCACCTGTTAATGCCAATACACAAAAGCGGCCGGCTTTTTGTTTTTCGCGAATAATGTGCGCTATTTCACTGGCTATGTGATTGGCGCCTTCTTCTGCCGATTCATAAATGTCGGTCGGAATTTTTTCCAGTCTGGTGAGAACTGACCTTTCAAATGCATTCTCAGGTTTATAATACCTGGGGGAGACTCTGTTAAGAGTAATCTGAGAACTAAGATTGGTTTTCATAAATCGATTTTGTATTAATAATAAATGATTAAGCTTTTATTCTTTTGTCGCTTGTTTAGACTAAAACAAAATAATGAATGCAATGTTCATTGTTAACTCAAGGCAAATTTAGCGACTTTTGAGCAAATAAGGGCTCACTTCTTTTAGGTATTTTTTCTAAAATTAGTTTAAAGTACGTCTCTGACATTTAAAATGTTTTAATCTAAGGTGAAGTGATCTGCATCCTTCCATGCAGGAAATTTGTTTCTGAATTGATTCAGTGAAGATAAATCTATCTTTATGGTAGTAACCTCTCCTTTATTGTCATTACATTTAGCCAGAAGTTCTCCTTTGGCCGAATATAAGATGCTCCCTCCATTATAAGGAATATGATTGCCGTCTTTACCAATGCGGTTGACTCCACATACATAACTCATATTTTCCAATGCACGGGCCTGGAGGAGTACATCCCATACCTGACGCCGTGATTCCGGCCAATTAGCTACGTAAATCAGCAAGTCGTATTCATTGTTTAGATTACGGCTCCAAGCAGGAAAACGAAGATCATAACATACAAGCAGGCAAATATTCCAACCATGATAGGAGATGAGAGTACGCTGATTGCCGGGACTGAAATTTTCCGGTTCACTACCCATTCGGAAAAGATGGCGTTTATCATAATAAAAAGCTTGATTTTCGGGAGTAATGAAAAAACCACGGTTATAATATTCTTGCTTCTTTGAAGTAGTTCCGGTTTCATCAGATGCAATATAGCTACCGGCTATAGCCAACTGATATGTTAAAGCCCATTGTTTCAGAGTTGATATCGTATTGCCTGTTAAAGGTTCGGCTAATCTATGACTATTCATGCTAAATCCGGTGGAAAACATTTCGGGGAGGATGACAATATCCGTTGATCCGCAGAGCTTTTCGAGCTTTCCGTGTAAACGAGAAAGGTTAGCCTCTTTGTCTTCCCATATTATATCGGTCTGCAAGAGGCTAACCCGTATTGTATCTGATTCTCTTTGTCCTTCCGTATTATGCATCTATCTATTGATAAAATAATAAGGTATAAGGCTAAGGCTATTCATGAAAATTTCCCAAAGCAAAGTTTTCCGGTTTTTTACCTTTGAAATCTTTGAAGTAGAGTTTTATCTCATTTAAATCTTTTTCAAAATCACCGCTTGGGGTTATAGCTTTTCCAACAGTGATTGTTTTGCTCGGATAATCAATGCCAATAAGGATTATAGGCACCTGTGCTTTCATTGCAATAAAGTAAAATCCCTTTTTCCAATCGGAGTTTGCTTTGCGTGTTCCTTCAGGTGTTATAGCCAAATGAAAACGTTTCTTTTTCTTAAAATTTTCTACCATCTGGTCTACTAATGAAGTTTTGCGTCCCCGATCTACAGGTATTCCTCCTATGCCTTTGAATAATATCCCCAAAGGAAAAAAGAACCATTCTTTCTTCATCATGAAAGAAGCTTTTCTTCCCAATGCATTATAGAAAATCTTTCCGAAGAGTAAATCCCAATTAGAAGTATGAGGTGCCACACACATAACGCATTTATCATAATCGGGTACTAGGACGACCTTTTTCCATCCTAATATATAGCGATAGATAAAGCTGAATATAAGTTTCTTCATTCCGGCTTTTATTTCAATTTGCCTAAAGCTTCAATTACTTCATCCACTTTAGTGTTGAAATCTTCTTTCAGCTTTTTGTAATATTGCTTGGCTTTTCCAGGTTCAGTGTGGCTGATACGACTAATATATTCATTTTGAATTTTCAGTATTTCCCCCATTAAATCATCAGCTTTCTTTTTGTCTGTTCCGGGTACATATAAACTGTTCACCAAACATTCCATAAAGAGTTCTCCTGCAATATAGTTGATATTCTTTTTAAGTTCTTTTCTACTTGACATAATCGTTAAAATTAAAGTGAATGAATCGAAATATTTTGGTAAAGATAGGTACTTTCCATGGCATAAACCAATATTTCATTTTTTTTTTGATATATGCACGCTTTCGTAATTCGGAAAAAAAAACGAAATTTGCAACGCTTTAAAAGCAGAACTTTACTAACACCTTTAAATAAATAATGAAATGACTAAAAGTGCATTACAAATTGCGAGGGCCGCTTACCAGCCTAAACTTCCGAAAGCTTTGAAGGGCGCCGTGAAAGCGGTTGAAGGTACGGCTACACAGTCCGTTGCCGACCAGGACGCGATCAGGAAATTGTTCCCGAATACGTACGGAATGCCTTTGATTACATTTGAAAGTACCGATAAAGTTGCAGAATTTCCTGCCGTTAATGTCGGAGTGATTCTTTCAGGTGGTCAGGCTCCCGGTGGGCATAATGTGATCTCCGGTATTTTTGACGGTATCAAGAAGTTGAATAAGAATAGCAAACTTTATGGTTTCATTCTCGGCCCCGGCGGTCTGGTAGATCATAATTACATGGAACTGACCGCCGATATTATTGATGAATATCGCAATACCGGCGGTTTTGATATTATCGGTTCGGGACGTACCAAACTGGAGACAGAAGAACAGTTTGAAAAAGGTTATGAAATCTTGAAAGAATTGGGTATTAAGGCGCTTGTTATCATCGGTGGAGACGATTCCAATACAAATGCCTGTGTATTAGCTGAATATTATGCAGCCAAGAAATACGGCGTTCAGGTGATAGGTTGTCCTAAGACTATCGATGGCGACTTGAAAAATGAAATGATTGAGACTTCTTTCGGTTTCGATACGGCTTGCAAGGTCTATTCCGAAGTGATCGGCAATATCCAGCGTGACTGTAATTCTGCCCGTAAATACTGGCACTTTATCAAACTGATGGGACGTTCCGCTTCACATATTGCCCTGGAATGTGCCCTGCAGGTGCAGCCTAACATTTGTATCATCTCCGAAGAAGTGGAGGCTAAGGATATGTCTTTGGATGATATTGTGACTTACATTGCTCAAATTGTAGCGGCTCGTGCTGCCCAAGGTAACAACTTCGGTACGGTTCTTATTCCCGAAGGCTTGATTGAGTTCATCCCTGCGATGAAACGTTTGATTGCCGAATTGAATGATTTTCTTGCCGCTAATGCAGAAGAATTCTCCCATATCAAGAAATCGCACCAACGCGATTATATTATCAGCAAGCTTTCCAGAGAGAATGCAGCCGTTTATGCCAGCTTGCCTGAGGGTGTAGCGCGTCAGTTGTCACTGGATCGTGATCCGCACGGAAACGTACAGGTTTCTCTTATTGAAACAGAGAAATTGTTATCCGAAATGGTGGCTACCAAACTTGCCACATGGAAAGAAGAAGGTAAATATGTGGGCAAGTTTGCTGCTCAGCACCATTTCTTCGGTTATGAAGGTCGTTGCGCAGCTCCATCCAACTATGATGCCGACTATTGCTATTCCTTAGGTTATGCCGCATCCGCATTGATTGCCAATGGGAAAACGGGTTACATGGCTTCGGTACGCAATACTACGGCTCCTGCCGACGAATGGATTGCAGGCGGTGTGCCTATCACAATGATGATGAATATGGAACGTCGCCACGGTGAAATGAAGCCTGTTATCCAGAAAGCATTGGTTAAGCTTAATGGCGCTCCGTTTAAAGCATTTGCTGCAAAGCGCGAAAGCTGGGCAATGGTAACTGATTATGTGTATCCGGGTCCTATCCAATACTTTGGACCTACAGAAGTTTGCGATCAGCCTACCAAAACATTACAATTGGAACAAGCTAAGTAAAAACTTTCGATAGAAGAAAGCTGTGTCTCAAGTCATCTCAATTTGAACTTTCTTTTGTTTACAAGCAAATATGGGGAAGGTAGTTTAGAGGTCGACTTTAGGCACAGTTTTTATTTTATTGTAATGCCTGAAATTCTTGAGAGGATACATTGTTTCTGAAATCTTACGAAATTATACTTCGTTTTTGTCTTGCATGGGATAAATCCTTTTTCAGGTATCTAAGTGTAAAAAGTCAATTTTTTCATGTACATTTGTGTTGTGCATATTTTACTTTTATTCAATCGTCTCATTTACATAATATTATGGTTGCACAGAAAAGACGTACTAAGCCTAGAAAGTCTGCGACTTCACGCAAGAAGACCACACGTTCATCGAAAAAGCGTCGGGAAAGGGTAATGCCGGCTTGGCTGCGCAACATTATTGCACTTTTTATTATAGTCTTTTTTTCCGCCGGGTTTTATTGGTTTTTCATTCGTCCGTATGCTTATCGTTGGAAACCTTGTCATGGAATAAAAGCGTATGGAGTATGTATGCCGGTCGATTATGAAGTTCACGGCATCGATATATCCCATCATCAAGGGTTCGTTAACTGGGATCAACTTACTCATAATAAAGATTTCATTTTCCCTATTCAATTTGTATTTGTGAAGGCCACAGAAGGAGGTGATCATAGTGATTTTGCTTTTCAACATAATTTCCGTGAAGCTCGTCGTCATGGTTTTATCCGGGGTGCGTACCATTATTTCAATCCAAAAACAGATCCACTAAAGCAAGCTGACTTTTTTATCCGTACCGTACCTCTTACAAAAGGTGACTTACCGCCCGTACTTGATGTGGAAAAAACCGGAAAGCGTTCCGCTGCTGAATTCCGGATAGCAGTGAAGACTTGGCTTGACCGTGTTGAAGCTCATTATGGAGTAAAGCCTATTTTGTATACCTCTTATAAGTTCAAAACAAAATATCTTAATGATCCTGCTTTTAATGCTTACCCATATTGGATTGCGCATTACTACGTGGATTCGGTGAAGTATGAAGGCCATTGGAACTTTTGGCAACATACCGATGTCGGTACGGTACCGGGGATTAAAGAAGAAGTTGATTTGAACGTTTTCAACGGATCATTGGCTGATCTGAAAGCTTTGGCTCTGCATAAATAAAATTTATTTCGCAACGTTAGAGGGTAAATTTTATGGCAGCCCAATTATTCTTCTCTTTATGATGTATGTAGTGTAAGCCGTTCTGCTCTGCTACTGCACGAAGCAATGGAATATCTTCTATATAAAACCCGCTAATATAAAGATCGGAACCCGGGTGCATACAAAGAACATACTGTTGCATGTCATTCAGCAGAATATTACGATTGATGTTGGCTATAATAATATCGAACGGACCTTTCCCTTTCAATGAAGACGCATTGCCTTGCGATACGGCAATATTATCCACTCCGTTCAATTCTATGTTTTCCAAAGAATTGCGAACGCACCATTCATCAATATCAATAGCTGTACATGGAGTCGCGCCTCTCATACGGGCCAGTATGGCAAGAATGGATGTACCGCATCCCATGTCAAGCAACGATTTTTCTTTTAAATTCGCCTCAAGTAATTCACCGATGATCAGACTGGTGGTCTCGTGATGTCCTGTACCGAAAGCCATTTGCGGATTAATGACAATATCATACTCAGTTTTGGGAACATTATGGTGAAAAGTACTGTGAATGACGCAGCGATCATCGATAATAATTGGCTGGAAGAAATTCTTTTCCCATTCTTCGTTCCAATCTTTATCTTCAGCTTCTTTCCATGTGTATTCTATCGAAGTGTCAGGAAGCGGGAAGTTTCTGATCGCTTCTTTGACAGTCTCTTCGACATAAAGATCCTTTTGAATATATGCTTCTAGTCTGTCAGGTTGTTCTATGAAACTTTCAAATCCGGCATCACCGAGGATACTTGCCAAAACGTCATTTATAATCTCCGTGTTAGGAGTACTCTTAAAGTGAAATTCTAAATATTTCATCTTATAATCATTATATTGTTAAAAATAGCAACGAACATTGTCTAGTGAACCTGTTCTGTTCTATTTTTGTTAGAAACTACAAACCTACATGATAATTGGTGAACTCACAAGTTTGTTTGCTGAAAATAGCTTTGTAGATGGATTACTCTGTTTCGTAAACACCCTGAATCTATTTAGGGAAATCCCTATAAATGTTTGGGGAAAATCTTCCCTGAGTAGTAAACCCCGGCATTATCTTTGTGATGTGAAAAAGTAGAGATTGTAAAACCTATAAACCACACTTAAATATGAAAAAGATTGTTTTTTTATCGCTTTTTGCTTTCTGCCTCCCATGGTCGTTGGCAGCACAAAGCATAGATGACGACCTTTACTACGTACCTTCGAAAGATAAGAAGGAACAAAAACAGACGACGACTAAAGTGTCCTCCTCTAAAGAAGAAATCGTGGTAAAGTCTAATACCCCGACAACGGTTTATACCTCTCCCGGTCAGACTACTGTTGTGGTTCGCGATCGTAAAGGTAAAACCCGCGACGTAGATGAATATAACCGTCGTTACACTTCCAAAGAAAATGATTTCACCTATGATAATGATACCTTATATGTAGATGAAAAAAATGTTTCCGATCCGGATGGGGAGTGGGTGAGCGAATTTAATGGTTCGCAAGACGACTATGAATACGCTATGCGTATTATCCGTTTCCGTAATCCCCGTTATGCTATAAGTATTAGTAGCCCGTTATATTGGGATGTTGTTTATGGCATGAATTCATGGGATTGGAACGTATACACCGATGGACTTTATGCTTATGCATTTCCAACTTTCTCCAATCGTTTATGGTGGGATTGGCGTTATAATTCTTATGGCTGGGGATATCCTTCCTATTATGGTTGGGGGTATCCATCCTATGGCTGGGGTGGTTTTTACAATGACTGGTACTTTGGCTGGGGCGGCTTTTATGGCGGTTGGAGCTCGGGTTGGGGGCATCATCATTCCGGTTGGGGATCAGGCTATTATCCTGGTGGTGGAGGTCACTGGGGCGGATGGGCAGGAACATATACCAATCGTCGTTCCATTAGTTCACGTCCGGACGGTGTGACTCGTAGAACTGTTGCTTCCGACAGAATGACGACTTCGCGTGGTGGTTATGTAATTGGACAAGACGGAACAGTCAGACGTGGTTCTTCCACTTCTATCAGACGTGTTGTTGGTACCCGTTCATCGTCAGATGATGCTATACGTCGTGGAGTGAGTGACCGTACAGATGCAGCTTCTTCCAGAAGTTCAATATACACTCGTCCGAGCAGTACACGTAGTAGCTCATACGATAGTAATGTAGAGGGTGTACGTAGTAGCAGAACAACTGCTGCTCCAAGCAGCCGTTCTTCCTCATCTGTACGTTCCAGTGGAGTGCCTACATACAGTCGTGGCACTTCCGATAACCCTTCACGTAGTTATTCTAATGGAAATAATGACCGTACATATAGTACACGTAGTTCACGTTCTTACGACAGTGGTTCGTCTTATAGTAGCAGTTCACGCTCAAGTAGTGGCAGTAGCTATTCATCCGGTGGAAGTAGTTCTTCCCGTTCCAGTGGTAGTAGTTCTTCCGGTGGCGGTGGCTCTTCCCGTTCGGGCGGAGGCAGACGTTAAGAAAGAATTCTGTTTTTACCAATAGTTTGATTTAAAAGAATTCAGTTATGAAAAAACAAATAATACTAGGGGCTCTTTTCCTGATAGGAGGGATAGGAGCACAAGGGCAGAATGTATATGATGCTGCCAATATAATCAATAAAGATTTGAGTGGAACAGCCCGCTTTGTCGGCATGGGTGGTGCTATGGGAGCACTGGGTGGTGATATTTCGACCATTGGAACCAACCCTGCCGGTATAGGCATCTTTCGTACTAATGATATCAGCAGTTCATTAAGTTTTTCAACGTTAAATACGGAAAGCAAGTACGACGGAAGTACGTTTAGTACAGATAAGAACCGTTGGAACCTGAATAATATAGGTGCTGTATTTACCACTAAGATAGGAGATCAGGGTTCTTTACGCTATGTAAACTTCGGTTTTAATTACCAACGGACAAAGTCTTTCTATCGTAATATGAATATGGCGGGAGATTTAGGAGGTATGTCGCAGACTTTTTATATGGCTTCAGCCTCTGACGGGCTTACTCCTGCGTATTGGGATAATGGGAATCATTATAATAATAATGATATAGGATGGCTATCGGCGTTGGGATATGATGGATACTTAATCAATCCTTCCGAAACGACTTCAGTTACCGATTATCCTCTGAAAGATGAAAATGGAAATCAAATCAAAGATGAAAATGGGAACCCTTTATTTCTGAATTATAATTTCTTTAACAGCATTGTGGGTAATAGTGCACAAGTACGTGACTTTCATTCAAGAGAAAGAGGTGGCATTGATCAATATGACTTTAATGTGGCTCTAAACTTTAATGATCGTGCATATTTCGGTTTGACCATTGGGGCTTATAATGTGGATTATACCAAGAATACCTATTATGATGAAGACTTTGGGAATGGTGAAGGATATACTTTACAAAGTTGGAATAATATTAGTGGAACAGGATTCGATTTTAAATTAGGAACGATATTACGTCCATTTGAATATTCTCCTTTGCGTATAGGTCTGGCTATTCATACTCCGGTATTCTATAACCTGACTTTGGCGACAAGCGCTCGAATGGAATCTGATGTTTATGCCAGTGCTGATGCAGCGAATACAACAAGACATATCATTGATACACAAAATCAGCTAAACGGTGATATGAAACGTGATTTCAAAATTAATACTCCATGGAAGTATAATTTGAGTTTGGGTTATACTTTCGGTAGTAATTTGGCATTAGGTGCGGAATACGAATATCAAGATTATTCTACAACAAGGTTTAATGATGGTGATGGAAATAGTATGGGGGTAGAAAATGATGAAGCAAAATATACAATGAAGGGTGTGAATACTTTTCGTATAGGTGCTGAATACAAGGTGATTCCTGAATTCGCTTTCCGTTTGGGATATAACTATAACTCTGCTATATTTAAAAAAGATGCTGTCAAGGCTCTTCCTATCAATTCCATACAAACAGATACTGATTTTGCAAATTTGCAAGCTATGAATACATATACCATTGGTGTAGGTTATCGGGGATCATCTTTCTATGCTGATTTGGCTTATAAATATTCAGTTCAGAAATCTGATTTTTATCCTTTCTGGTATCCCGAAGGAAATAAAATAGAGAAGCCCCAAAATGCTACAAAGGTAACTGATTCTCGCAGTCAGGTTTTACTTACTTTAGGTTTTAGATTTTAAAAAACTGACTGTGAAATGATTTAGTAGTTTTTCATGTAATACTTGTTTATAACTCAAATCCCCGACTGTAGATATTATAGGCGGGGATTTATATTTATCTATTATGCTGTTTATGTGAAATGGTAAGAAATATAAGTTTAGTACGCAACTTTATCTTCTTTTCTTGCCCATTCCTCAAAAGCCTTTATTGCTTCTTCAGGTAGCATCACCGCAGAAGGCAATTTCCGATCGGCAGGATTCAACGACAATTCATCATAGATAAACGAATCGTCAAAGCCTATCCTCTTTGCATCTGTTTTATTATTGCCATAGTACACTTTATCAAGTCTGGCCCAATAGATAGCCCCTAAGCACATCGGACAGGGTTCACAGGAAGTGTAGATCTCATATCCATGCAGATTGAATGTCCCTAATTTTACAGCTGCTTTACGGATAGCACTCACTTCGGCATGTGCAGTTGGGTCACACGAGGCAGTTACGCGGTTGACCCCTGTAGCCACTATTTCTCCATCTTTAGCAATGACGGCTCCAAACGGACCGCCACCATTGGCTATGTTCTCTATGGAAAGCTCTATTGCTTTTCTCATCAGTTCTTCCTTTGTCATGTAAGCTTGCTTTAATTTGTTTATCACGAATACAAATGTACACTATTTTTGGAGTCGGAATATTAGCTTTGCCACTTTTTCCTCTTTCTCTTATAGCTTGTGCTTTAGATAAGTTTGGCTTGTATCTGAAATAATCATGATTTGAATGGAGAATCATACTATACTATTCCATATATAGGATAGTGCCTATGGTGATGGGGCGTTTTGTGTTATAAGATGCTGTTATATAGTAAATTGCCGCCTTCGAAGGGATTTCGAGGCGGCAACGCTATATGATTAATTACTGTTTGCCGGTAATTAAAAACGGCATATTTATAGTTTGAAATATCAGCTTTGGCAGGTAAGGTCGATCCTAATTTACCAATACCAGGCAAGACCGATAGAAGAGGGGTACATCTCAGGACCTTTGTTCTTTTCAAAGAAAGAGGTGAGTGCAAAGCGGGCGTTAAATCCAATGCTACGGTATCCGGCTTGTATCAGCATGTTCAGTCCGAGCGGATTGGTATTCAGCTTATTGCTGAGCGTGTGTTTATCTCCATCATATTTAGCTCTCGAAACTATACCGGTACGCCATTCAGCCTCAACTCCGGTAGCAATGAATGCACGGCTGCTTCCCAATCGGGTTTGCCATTCGAGACTGATGGGTAAACGGAATGCCCAGTAACGCAGCCAACTTTTTTGATATTCGATATCACCTTCTGCCGGTTTACAAACAGTGATGCCGTCTACTTTCTCCAAACCGTAGTTGTTGTCGAATTTATACACAATACGCGCAACGCCTAATGCAGAGGTGATCCCCCAGTGATTGTCCGGACTAATGGCTATACCGCCGTAGAACGGATTGATACCCCATTCCCATGATTTGGAATTGATTTGGGGAAGTGAAGATGAATAGCGGAAAGTCTTGTCGGCCGACTTGTTGAATCCGAAGTAAATGGCGGGATAATGCGGATCGAAGCGGTAATTATCCTTTTTCCTTTTTACAAAAGGCATGGATACAATCGTGGTCCGCTCGATACTGCGTCCGTCCAGATAAACGCCCTCGAATACTTGTACGTCTTCAACGCTATCTTTGAGGGCATTAGTGTTATACATCCTGACTTTTATCTTTCCGTTCTTCTCATTGATATTGATTTTCCGTCCGTTAATATATACGGTGGTGTCTTGCGGAATGCTCTCTTGTGCCATGGCAGTCATGCAGAGCATGAGAGAAAGTAGAAATAATATCCGTTTCATAATTGATAGTGTTTATATGTGATTAATTGATTATCCGTTAGTCTTTATTGAACATGAGTGACAGGAGGTCATCACTGTCAATTTCTCCTTCAATGTAGATTAATGTAGCTTCTCCCTTTTTCCCCAAGCGGAAAAGAATGTAGCGATTGATACCTTTCTGTACGGGAGGCAATTGATAGTAACCTGATTGTATGTTACCGTCCGCTACCACCTCTTTTATCTTCTTTGCATGCTCGCGGTCTGCTTCCAAACTGCGGTAGATGTCGGGTAATGCTCCTTCCGCCTTTTGCATTTTCAGACTTTGATAATGGGTGATGTCCCATGTCTTGGAAAGATTCTTAGACAGTTCGACGTATGTAGAACCTTTCCGGTTGCCGTATTTTTGGAATACGTCAGCTATTTGTAGCCCTTTTTGGGCCTGTATGCCTGCGCTACACAGAAGTAGCAGACTACATATCAGGGTACGAATAAGCTTGCTCATGGCTTTGTTGTTTTTTTGATTTATCTATTATTCAAACATCAGTTCGCGCATATCCTCTTTGGTCATCTTCATGTCCTTGAAGGCATCAAGAGCTTGTTCCCGTACAAGTTTGGCATCGGTATATTTCTTTCCGTTGATGATGACATAGTCTTGTTGTACGGAGTGCTCATCTTGAAAAATTTGACCGATACCGATGATTAGCAGCAATCCCGCAGCTATCCCGCCGATACTGTATATCAGCCGATGTCGGAAACTGCTCTTTTTCGGAAGCTGCTTTTTATGGAATTCTTTCGATTCCCTATCCAGCGAAGCAAAAAAAGAGCTGTACATCTCAAGATGCTCCGGTACATTCCTTCCACAGAAAAAGCGTCTAAGCTCTTTTTCTTCTTCACACGAAGTTGTTCCTTCGAAATAACGTTCCAATAAGTCTTCTATCTTCATGCCTGTTTCCTCCTTTTCTTTTCTTGTATGGTTTGCAGGTAAATGTCCCTCACTTTTTTGCGTGCTCTCGACAGGTTGCTACGTATGGCTTCGGCACTACATCCGGTGATTTCTGCAATCTCTTCCGTCTCATATTCCTCAATATCCTTCATCTGCATAATTGTGCGTTGCAAGGTGGGTAGAGAAGCTATGATTTCGTGCATCAGCCGTATTTCGTCACGAGCTTCCATCAACCGTTCGGGAGTGCTGTTCACCGTTGTACCGCTGATATTCTCCAAAGATGTATCAATGGCGCGTTTGCTTCTGAGCACATCCATGCAGAGGTTGTGTGTCAGCACCATGGCAAAGGCTTCGATGCTTTTGTACTGCTCCATCTCCTGCCTTTTGTTCCACAGTTTAAGCATTGCTTCCTGTACGGCATCTTCCGCATCTTCCGGGTTGCCGATAATCTTCCGTGCATAATTCAACAATTTACAACGGAGTGGGAGTACGCTTATTTTAAACTCTTTGAGTTCCATTTACATGATTAAGACGAATGATAAACATAAACGTGACATGAGAAGCTCGTTTTTTATTAAAAAAGAGACTACCTTGCATGAAGGTAGTCTCTCCCAGTCATTTACAGTATGATTTATACTTCTTTTCTATATTTATACGAAACAAACGATCACAACTATTTTACTTTATTTTTTGAAATAGCGGTTGTATAACCCTTCAAATGCTTTGCCATGACGAGCTTCGTCTTTACACATTTCATGAACTGTGTCGTGGATAGCGTCAAGATTTAATGATTTGGCACGGGTAGCAATACGCTTCTTGTCTTCGCAAGCACCGCATTCTGCGTTCATTCTTTTTTCGAGATTTGTTTTGGTATCCCAAACGCAGTCGCCTAGTAATTCTGCAAATTTAGCTGCATGTTCCGCCTCTTCCAAAGCTATTCTTTTGTAAGCTTCCGCTACTTCAGGATAACCTTCACGATCGGCTTGGCGGCTCATAGCTAAATACATTCCAACTTCTGTACATTCTCCCATGAAATGATTATTCAAATCTTTGATCATTTCTTCGTCACAGCCTTTTACTACAGCAATAACATGCTCATCGGCAAAAGTCAATGCACCACCAGGTTCTTCTATTATTTCAACAAACTTACTTGCCGGAGCTTTACATAAAGGGCATTTTTCAGGTGCAGCATCACCTTCGTATACGTAACCGCATACGGTACATCTAAATTTTTTCATTTTCCGATTTTAATTGAATTAGTTATTTATCAGCTTTAGACGCTAAGCGTCATTGCGTTTGCAATACTTACAGATTCCTTTATAATAATAGTGCTCTTCTTGGACGTAATGTCCTCCTATCTCTACTGCTTCCACTCTTTTTATATCCTTATTTATAGGAAGATCATAAACCCGACCACAGCATTTGCACAAGAAGTGAGCATGCGGCGTTGTATCCGCATCATAGCATGTATTTCGCTCATCTATGGTGAGCGTTTGTGCAGCTCCATGTTCACTCAATAACTTTAAAGTATTATATACAGTGGTTTTTGATAGAGTTGGCATTGAAGGGGATAAAGATGCAAAAATTTGTTCTACAGTAGGATGCGTGCGATGGTCTACAAGATATTGCATGATAGCAATACGTTGCATCGATGGTTTTATGTTATGTTGTTCCAATAGTTTAATAGCATCCATGACTTATGGCTTTTACAAACTTGTAATAATTACATTTAATTTATGAACAAAGGTATATAGATTTTTAATTTTCTCAAAAGTTTTTCAAGTCTTTTTTTAGCAGGCTCACATTTATACCGTATTTTTGCAGAAATAGAGAACATACTGAATATGAACCACGGATTTGTTAAAGTTGCTGCGGCTGTGCCGCATGTTAAAGTTGCGGATTGCAAGTTCAATGCCGGAGAAATAGAACAAAGTATTAATGATGCTGAAAATGCTGGCGTACAAATAGTTGTATTCCCTGAGCTTAGTATTACAGGGTATACATGTGGTGACTTATTTGGTCAGCTTTTGCTGTTGGAAGAAGCTGAGATGGGGTTGATGCAAATATTGAATAGTACACGGCAACTGGATATCGTTTCCATTATTGGAGTACCTGTACCTGTGGGCGGTTCGCTTCTGAACACTGCAATTGCTATTCAAAAAGGGAAAATATTGGGCGTGGTTCCTAAAAAATATTTGTGCAATTATAAAGAGTTTTACGAGAAACGGTGGTTTGCTTCCGCTTCAGAAGTAATAGAATCTTCAGTACGCTTGTGTGGGCAAAATGTGCCTCTGGGAGAGAATTTACTGTTTGAAACTTCTGACGTTACTTTTGGTATTGAAATATGTGAAGATATGTGGGCAACTATTCCTCCAAGTTCTTACTTGGCTCTGCAGGGAGCTGAAATTCTTTTCAATATGTCGGCCAGTAACGAAAGTATTGGAAAACATAATTATTTGTGTTCATTGATTGCTCAGCAATCTGCACGTTGTATTGCCGGATATGTTTTTAGCTCTTGCGGCTTTGGGGAGTCTTCCACCGATCTTGTGTTTGCGGGTAACGGATTGATTTATGAAAACGGTACGTTACTTGCACGATCTAAACGCTTTTCTTTTGACAGTCAGATGATTGTTAGCGAGATTGATGTGGAACGTATACGTGCGGAGCGAAGAATGAATACTACATTTGCAACCTGTAAAGGTCAATGTATATCTCCCGAATCGGTACAACGTATATCTGCCGATATATTCAAATCACGGTCACTAACGCTCACACGTCACTTTGATAGACATCCTTTTGTCCCACAAGGTCCTGAACTTAATGAACGTTGCGAAGAGATCTTTGCCATACAAGTTGCCGGATTAGCTAAACGCTTAGTTCATACTTCTGCTAAAAGTGTTGTAGTCGGAATATCCGGCGGATTGGATTCTACTTTGGCTTTATTAGTGTGTGTAAAGACATTTGATAAATTGGGATGGTCCAGAAAAGGGATAATAGGGGTTACAATGCCAGGTTTCGGGACTACCGACCGCACCTATACCAATGCCGTTTCTTTGATGGATTCACTGGGGGTTACTATTCGGGAAGTCAGCATAAAAGATGCTTGTATCCAGCACTTTGAAGATATAGATCATGACAAGAATGTGCATGATGTCGTATATGAAAACTCTCAGGCGCGCGAACGGACACAAATTCTTATGGATATTGCGAATCAGACTTGGGGGCTGGTTATCGGTACGAGTGATCTTTCGGAACTGGCACTAGGCTGGGCAACCTATAATGGTGATCACATGTCCATGTATGGAGTGAATAGCAGTATACCCAAAACTCTAGTAAAGCATCTTGTCCAATGGGTGGCGGATCACGATATGGATGAAGCTTCGCGTTCTACTTTATTGGATATAGTGGACACTCCAATTAGCCCGGAACTTATTCCGGCTGATGAAGATGGTAATATATCACAAATCACGGAAGATCTGGTTGGCCCCTACGAGTTGCATGATTTCTTTCTCTATTATTTTATCCGGTTTGGTTTCCGACCTGCCAAAATTTATGCTATTGCCATTTCCACTTTTGAAGGAGACTATAATAAGGGAACAATAAAAAAATGGCTGGGAGTATTCTTCAGACGTTTCTTTAATCAACAATTCAAACGTTCCTGTTTGCCTGACGGTCCTAAGGTTGGGAGTATATCTATTAGTCCACGGGGAGATTGGCGTATGCCTAGCGATGCTTCCTCGGAATTATGGTTAAGCGAAATTGAATCATTGCAAGAGTGACGAACCTAAAGAAGATAAATACAAAAGGATCTATTTATTTTCTTCCGTAATACCTTTTATATATTTGTTTGAATTCATTCCCTTTGCGAAAAGTCTCCAGCCAAGTGTTGAGTGTCTTTAGTAGGATAGGTGCTTGCTTGCTGGTTCCCCATGAATAAAATTGAGTAAAACTGATTGCCGTATTAATGTCTATTTGAGGCATGCTATCGGTAGCAGCTTGGGCTATTTCCTGATCACACACAGCATAGTCAATATCGCTATGGGCAACTAATGAAATCAACTGTTCCGATCCGTATCTTTCAATTTCTTTTACATAGATGGTATCTCCGATCTCATTTCCCAGATTTTTAATACGCAATAAAGAGGGAGAGTTCTTTACGACGTACAATGTCTTTTTGGCCAGATCTAACTGACTCTTAATAAAAGTAGTGTCTTTTGCAGATTTCTTCCGTTGTACTAATACTTGCCTGCTGAGAATAATAGGGTTGGTAAGTAATAGGGAATCTTTAAGATCGCTTGTTGCCAAAACGCTGTTTGCTATAATATCATACTTACCTTCAGCCAGGCCTTCAAGCTGTTTATCAAAGCTCATTTCGGGGGTAATAACAACCTTCAACCCATGATCACGGGCAAAAGCTTGTATGAGCTCATAATGAAATCCGGATACGGTATCACCATCGACATGAAAGCTGATGGAATTATATTCTGTAGTGACATGAAGCTCTTTGCTTGTTGTTATAGCGGGGTAATCACGTGGATGACCGTGCTTTTCCTTGTTAAAGAATAGATGAGTCAAAGTGACCGCTATAATACTTAAAACTATGTATTTCAATAACTTTGTTTTGGATATTTTCATGTTAAACTTATTTAATCGAACATATTCCAGGAAAGACCTAGCTTAAGTAAACGAGGGTTGATGGGGTAATGTGGCACCAAAAAAGAGTTGCGATTACCCATTCCTTGATTAACATGATACATCATCACAAAGAAACGTGTCCGTTTTAAATGAAGATTCGCATAAACATTTACGATAGGATATCCTCCTATTTCCACCTGGTCAGTTGCCGATTGCAAGTGATATTGTTGTATGGCAGGCATGTATGCAGGTGCTTGATATTTAGAGAAATAGCTTACGTCAGCACCCAACTGTACACTTAGAACCTTTTTAGCTATTTTTGTTTGCAGATAGAAATTATGATAAAGTGATAAATCCGGCAATGGAACCACCGTTTTTTGACTGCTCTTTTGCCATGTTACTTCATTATCCAAATGAAAAATGCCGACGCGAAAGTTTTGTTTAAAGGTGGCGGATACAATTTGTATATTTTCACTGAATTGTTCCGGCAAAGCTTTTTGATTAAAATAAGTATAATTTTTGATGTTCTCCACACCAACTTTTAAGTTCGTCCCCCATCTCTCTATGTTCAGTTCCCCTTCAATATGACTTCGGAATTCCTTATCCATATCGTCGTTGTCCCAGAAGAAATGGTTAGAGTGGTAATGGCGCATATAAAATGAAGGGAGAGTATTTGTTATCGAGGCACGTCCTATCAAAGTAACGGTATCTTTCCCGAATCTAAAATTCATATCCATATCACCGTTCAGGCGGAATTGTCCCAAAGCTTTGTCTAATAATCCAATCTCCCCATTTATATTGTAATGTAGAAAGCGGCCCTGTCTTTTAGCTAACTCTCCGCCGATATACACCTCTTGTTCGGAGTATCGAGTCGTTTTCACACTATCCAAGTCTGTTCGTACTTGTAGTGTATCCATTAAATCATATCTACTATATTTGTGTGAAATATATGCTGTCAAACCGGCTTTGGCATATTTATTAAAACCTTCCAATAAACCGATGCCAAATACATTCTTGATGCTGAAAGCTTGCGTAGAATCTTTTGAAGCCAATTTCTTATTAAAATAAGAATTATCGTATAATTTTTCAGTTTCACTTTCTGCGCTATAGTTGTGTTTTGCTCCCTCCAATTTAAAGGTATGTATAAAGCTTGTCACCGGCACAAATTCTTCTGTTTTAACCGTATCCTTCTTTTGTTCATCAATTTTTGATGTACTTCGTTTAAATCCAAGCCTATAGCGATGAGTCAGATAAAGGTAATAATCTTGGTTACGGTTTGTAGCAGGCCGGTCAAAGTTAACGGGAATAGTAGTGGATTCATATTCTTTTTTTCCTTCTGCCATATTTTCCGGACGGGTAATATACTGATCATTTTGGATACCACCGTTTTCATTCATTTTCAAATTATAGCTGTTGAAAACACCTTGAATCTGGTAGCGATCTCCGATATAGCTTGCAAATAGTCTTCCGTTAAAATGAGCCGTTGATTGACTTGAATAATATCCGCGTCCGTATAGGTAGTCAATATTAAATCCAAAAGCCAGTCTTTTATTGGCATTAACCGAGAAGTATGATTTAAATCGTTCTTCTCCGTTTACTTTATCTCCTGCTTTATAATAAGTCAGGTTGGTGTACGGAATATTACTATTGGTAAAATTGATCTGATCTGGAGTTTGAAAAAAGCTTGAATAAGGTTCCATGAAAATGGAAAGATAATCGTAATCGCTACGATCAAAGAACAAGTGTGATAAACGTGGCGAGCCCAAATTCCCCAAATAATTATAGTGTCCGGTAATTCCCTCCACCAGATTAGTATTCTGAAAATGATGATAAGCCGTATCTACAGGGATAATAATACGATTGCCCAATGTTTCACTCAATCTCCACATATATAACTTAGGCGGGAGACTTTGTACTTCGGTACTATCGTTATTCAGATTAGCCGGTCGGGTAGACGGATCTATTTGATTGCCGAATTGATCCCGGTTAATTCGATTCAGAGTCTGTTGGGCATAGCTCAACACTCCAAACGTAGATAATATAATGTATGCCAGAAAAAAGCGTCTCATAATTAGTCGCAAAGATACAATAAAAAATTATTCACCTGCCGAATTCTATATTTTTTGCCTATTTTTACAAAGTCACGATTTTGTAAAATCGTGACTTTGGTCGTTACTCCTTTCCCGTCAAGAGTAGATTTATAAAACATTAACGGGGTTAAATGCTTTTTGTTTTTTTGGTTTATTTCTTCGGTGAAGATACCGGGTTTTCCGTCAACAGACGGTTGGTTGGGGCTGATTAGATGGTTAGTTTTGCTTCATTACATTATTAGTTTTATCCGAAAACACTATATGTTTTGCTCAATAACACTATATGTTTCTTCATTTTTTGGGATGGGATATAAAAAAAGGGATGAAACTTGCGCTTCTCCCTTCTGTTGCCTGTTACCCGAACCTAAATCAGGATTACATTCGCAAAGATAATACAATTGCTTCTTAAAGTCAACCTTTCCGGCGTTTATTTAAAGATTTATTTTAGGAATATCCTTAAGAAACGTAGTAAGATAATGCTATGTTTTCTGTCTAAATGAGACTATACTTTCTGAATCAATTCCATACCTTTCTTTATGGCTTCTTCATTCATTGGTATCAGATGGTGGTGGCGTTCGGGCAAAGTCTTTTTCAGACCTTTTATAACGCTTTCCAACGTGACCATCGGTTTGAGCTTTAGCAATCCTCCGAGTACAATCATATTGAATGCTTTTGCATTATTCATCTCGTTGGCTGCATCCATTGCGTCGATTCGATATACATTAATATCTTTACGTGTAGGCGGATGGATAATGCCATATCCATCGTATATCAAAACTCCACCCGGTTTTACACGGCTCTCGAATTTTTCAAGCGATGGCTGGTTTAATATGATAGCTGCGTCATATTTACTCAAAATCGGTGATGAAATTCTGTTATCACTTACAATAACCGTAACGTTTGCAGTACCACCACGTTGTTCGGGACCGTACGCCGGCATCCAAGTAACTTCTTTTCCTTCCATTAACCCCGAGTATGCCAATATCTTTCCCATGGACAAAACACCTTGTCCACCGAAGCCTGCTATTATAATTTCTTCTTTCATTGTTCCTAGTCTTTATTCACTCGTTATTTGTCTTTCAAATCTCCCAAAGGATAATACGGAAACATGTGCTCCTGCATCCATTTGTTCGATTTATCCGGTGACATTTTCCAGCCTGAGTTACAAGTTGATACAATCTCGACTAAATTGGAGCCTTTACCGGCCATAGAGTTCTCAAAAGCTTTACGGATGGCTTTTTTTGCTTTTTTAATTGCAGGAACGGTTTCCACACTCTGTCTGGTGACGTATGCCGTACCTTCCAATTGTGCTGCGATATCTGCCATTTTCAATGGGTATCCATGCAATTGGACATCGCGACCGTAAGGACTGGTCGATGTCTTCATACCTACTAAAGTGGTAGGAGCCATCTGTCCTCCTGTCATACCATAAATGGCATTGTTAATAAAGATAATAGAGATATTGTCACCGCGGTTCAAGGCGTGAATGGTTTCCGCTGTTCCGATGCAAGCCAAATCACCGTCTCCCTGATAGGTAAACACCAGTCGGTCCGGCCATAGTCGCTTAATAGCGGTGGCAAGTGCAGGTGCCCGTCCGTGGGCAGCTTCCTGCCAGTCAATATCAATATAATTATAAATGAAAACAGCACATCCCACCGGAGAAATGCCGACGGCTTTTTCCGCCATTCCCATTTCTTCGATGACCTCGGCAATCAGTTTATGCACAACACCATGGCTACAACCTGGGCAATAGTGCATGGGATTATCGTTCATCAGGGTTGGTTTTTTATAAACCAGAGCTCCCGCATTTATGATATCTTCTCTTGTCATAATCTTAAATTTAGACGGGCAGATTTATTCTTTACCCGAACGTTTAATGGATCGTAGAAACAATTCAATGAACTTGATCACAATAGCGCTTCCACATAAGTAGATAAATAATATATTACTGTTTTTCCCGGTAAAATAGAGGATAACCGCTACCAGTACAAGTATCATGAAAATGATATTTAAAATACTTCTTATCTTATCAGAGTTCATATTTATAAGGTTTATCCGGATTCTGATTTAAATAAGTTTTTCTTTTAATGCGTGTACAATCTCGTCGGGGTCGGGGACAATACCGCCTAACCGTCCGAAATGCTCAACGCGTATTTTACCGTTTACCGCCAGACGAACATCCTCGATCATCTGACCGGCATTAAGTTCCGTAACCAACATTCCTTTTACTCTGTCAGTATACGAAGCGATTACTTTTGTCGGGAATGGCCATAGTGTGATAGGGCGTAGCATACCAACTTTTATACCTTCTTCACGTGCCATTTCCAATGCTTTTTGTCCGATGCGAGCCATGGACCCAAATGCAACAATGAGATATTCGGCATCTTCACATTGAATTTCTTCATAGCGAACTTCGTTTTCTTCTATCAGTTTATACTTGGCCTGAAAACGTAAGTTATTCTTTTCCATTTCTTCAGGTTTCAGTTCCAATGAAGTAATGATGTTAGGCTTACGCATATTTGTTCTTCCTGTGGTAGCCCAAGGACACTCCGCAATGATTTCTTCTTCGGTACGACGCGCCTTTTGAGCCGGAAGTACCACTTTCTCCATCATTTGGCCAATCACACCATCGGCCAAAATAATAGCCGGATTACGATATTTAAAAGCTAATTTGAAGCCTAGTTCAACAAAATCAGCCATTTCCTGTACAGATGCCGGTGCAAGTGCTATGAGGCGATAATCACCGTGTCCTCCACCTTTTACCGTCTGAAAATAATCAGCCTGACTAGGTTGGATAGTTCCCAAACCGGGTCCTCCACGCATCACATTTACTATCAGACAAGGGAGTTCGGCACCTGCAATGTATGAAATGCCCTCTTGTTTCAAGCTGATGCCGGGACTGGATGAAGAGGTCATGACCATCTTTCCGCTTCCGGCACCGCCGTATACCATATTAATAGCTGCTACTTCACTTTCCGCCTGAAGCACCACCATACCGGTAGTCTCCCACGGCCTCAATTCTGCAAGAGTTTCCAGCACTTCCGATTGGGGAGTAATGGGATATCCGAAGTATCCGTCCACACCACAGCGGACTGCAGCATAGGAGATCGCTTCGTTCCCTTTCATTAATACAACTTCTTCTGCCATATTATACAGATTTACATGTTTATTCTACTTTGATTTTATATACGGAGATGCATCCGTCCGGACATACAGTCGCACAAGCGGCACAGCCGATACAGTCATCTTCCAATACGGGGTGGGCAAAATTATACCCTTTCATATTTACTTCTTTGGCGAGGGATATTACATCCACAGGACAAGCGACCACACATAGGTTGCACCCTTTACAACGTTCGGTGTTCACTACAATTGCTCCTTTTATCTTTGCCATAATTTACGTTTACTTTTATATTTAATGATTGTACATGTCTTTATTAAAGAAATTGAGTATATTCATAGCCATCTCTTCTGCCTGGGCGGCAGGGCTGTTCGGATTGATCTCGACGGCTAGCCGGTAGTTATTTAAAGCTTCTTTCCAGTTTCCCACTTTCCTGTAAGCGTTTCCCTTAAGATAATATGCTTCGTCATGGGAAGAAGGTGAGGTTTGGAGATAATTATCAAGCATCCGGATTGCCTGTTTCACATTTCCCTGATTGATAAGCTCTTTGATTGTTTTCAGTTGCTCCATATCCATATCAATTTCCGGTTATCAGTGGGCAAATATAGTCTTTATTTGCAGACGGAAAGCAACAATTTCGTGAAAAATAAGAAAATGACATGCGAAAACTTAAAAACCCGGAATCAAGACATTTTATCAAAATGTCAATGATCCGGGTTTTGACCTATTGAAAACTGATCTTTTATTTAATTAATTTCTTGTTGATATAGAGGTTTTTAAGCGTAACGTCTTTTGCTCCGGTTATACTGTTTCCATTCTTGGACACATTATTAAAATGGGAATCTTCAACGCTGATATTGTAGACATGGTCATTATCGTCAAGGCCGACGATGTTTACTCCATATTCACTTTTTTCACTGGTGATATTTTTGAGATGAACATTTCTCACAACAGGAGTAAATCCACGGTTACATTTTTCCCTATTCTCATATTGCAGATTGATATGTAATATTGCTTCCCGACATTGCCCTACGGTAATGTTCCGTACGAATACATTCTCAATGAGTCCTCCACGGCATGTGCTGGTCTTAATACGGATTACCCTGTCTAATTCCGGGCTATCCATTTTACAGTCTTCTACGAATAAATTCCGATATCCACCGGATATCTCACTTCCTACAACTACGCCGCCATGACCATTTTTCATAAAGCATTTGCGTACAATGATATTCTCACTTGGAATATTCCACTTTCGCCCGTCGGCATTACGTCCCGATTTAATGGCTATGCAGTCGTCGCCGGTATCGAAAATACAATTTTCTATCAATACGTTTTTGCATGATTCGGGATCACACCCGTCACCATTAGGACCGCGATTGAAAACATGGACACCACGGACAATAAGGCTTTCACAAAATAATGGGTGAATAACCCAGAATGGTGAGTTGAGCAAAGTCACATCTTCAATCAACACGGTATTACAAGAGTAGAAATTGATTAGCTGCGGGCGCATACCATCTTCCGGAGTCATAATACGCTTATAAATCGGAGTCGATGTTTCGCCATACATCAGAAGTCGTTCGCGTCCTCCATTTCGTTGGGCTACCATGCCTTCTTTCCAGCCATACTTTGGCGCACCACACATTGCCCACCAGTTTTCGTTAGCTCCCTGTCCGTCAATGACACCTTTTCCTGTAATTGCAATATTCGTTTCGCCATAAGCATAAATAAGAGGATGTGCATTGTAGCAATCTATACCTTCCCAACGAGTAAGAACCGCCGGAAAATACAGACTTTGATCTGTCGAAAACTTCAAAGTAGCCCCTTCGGAAACATGAAGGTTTACATTACTTTTTAAAGTGATAGGTCCTGTATAGAACGTTCCTTTCGGAACGACTACGGTTCCTCCTCCATCTAAGCTACACTTTAGTATAGCTTGGTTGATCGCTTCATGGCAAGGATCATTTGGCGTATCGGGTTTTGCCCCGAAATCAATGATATTATAAGTTCGATCGGAGAAAGAAGTCTTTTTTATCTGACTCTCAATCGTCGCGCTTTCTCTGAAAGCTTTGTCAAAGTCAATCGGATTGGCATAAGTAGCTACAACCGAAAGAATCAGGCAAAGTGTTCCGAATAATTTTTTCATGCGTCCTCTTTTTTATTGGTTATTAGATATTTTGATGCAAAAATAAGGAAAGCTTTCTGTTCTTTTTGATGAGATTTTGATTGAAAAGGTGCAATAATTGACGGTATATCGGTTTATCGTCCATTTTAATGTAACATCTTGCCAACCGTCGATTGCAAAATAATATATTAGTGGTCGGTTATACCGACATGTATCAAATGTATTAGAGCTCGAAACATTTATTATATCATCCTGGTTGGTATAATATTATGTTTGCCCAACTTTTTACTTCATATTTTTATTAGTTTTACAATTGTATTTTAGTGATATAAATATATGGAAATAAAACTTGTGTCTTTTGAATGAGTTAAAATCATAACCTTATTGATCGATGAGCAAAATTATTTCTTTTTTATTTTATGCGATGATAGCAATTCTTCAAAGTTATGCTTTCTCCGCCAAATCTCAAATCAGCCTCAATTCCCTGCTTAATGAAATGGTATCGTATGATGCCATAGCTGTTTTTCCTACTCCATACTATCGTGCGGCACAAGTAAGTAGTTATGATAGACGTACTGTCAGTCCTTTTTTACCGGGATGGTTTGCGAATAATGATGGAGGAGGTTATGTTCGTTTGGATACTATTGGCGGTCGAGTGGAAAAAGTCCTTTTTGAAGAAAACGGTCCGGGGGTGGTTACACGTATTTGGTTGACGACTAATGATAAACGTGGTGTACTGCGCATTTATTTTGATGGTAATCCATATCCGGAGATTGAAATTCCGGCTTATGATACTTCTGCTTTCCCGATAGATGTAGGGAAAGCGTTATCTTTAAAGCATACTCATTATGACAAAGATATCTCCAAAACCGGTGGCACCACTTTATTCTTGCCTTTGCCTTATTCCAAATCATGTCGGATCACATTTGAGGAGCCTGATTATTCCGTTAAATTACCCCGTTATTATCAAGTCTGTTATAGGCAGTATAAAATGGATACGTCTGTACGTACCTTCTCATTACGTGAACTTCAGTCTTTGCATAATAAGATTGCGGTAACGAATAATCTTTTGTTAGCTCCAAAAACTTTTAATCATGGGATAAAGAGTCGTTTTATCGTAAATAGTGCGAACGACAAGCCGTTAACTTTACCAAAAGGTAACAGGGCGATAAAATCGCTTCTTGTGTCGATTTCTGGTTTTTCCCCCGAAAAATATTCCGAGTTGATGGATAGCATTTGGATAAAGATTGATTTTGATGGAACCGAATGTGTCTGTTGTTCCTTATCCGATTTCTTTAGCGGAGGGAAAGGAGCCCCATCGATGAATAGCTGGTATTTCTCTTCCGATGGAAAAGGTAGCATGTTGAGTCGCTGGGTAATGCCTTATAAAAAAACTGCAAATATTCGACTTGAAAGTCATGGAACTTTGAATTGTAAAGCGGCTTTTACGGTGTATACGGATACTTTTGATCGAACTGAAAATGCGATGTATTTCCATGCCCGGACTCATCTGGAAAAGAATATTCCGGTGAATAATGATTATGACTCTAATACGAATCTGGATTGGAATTTTACTACGATAAATGGCCGTGGAGTCTATTGCGGAGACCTGCTTTCTTTGTACAATCATTGCCCCGATTGGTATGGAGAAGGAGATGAAAAAATATGGGTGGATCATGATAAGTTTCCCTCTTTTATGGGGACAGGGCTGGAAGACTATTACAACTGTTCTTGGGCGCCTGTTGTCGCTTTTATGACGCCATTTGGAGGAGCTCCCCGTGCAGATGAATCATCTTCACATGGGCAAAATGCTTTTTTACGAACTCGTAACCTTGATGTCATACCATTCAATAATAAATTTAAATTTGATATGGAGATGTTGAGTTGGCATAAAGGGGTAGTTGATTATAATGTTACAGCCTTTTGGTATGGTAGTATTGGTCATTGATAATTGGATCGTATAGCTATATTTCTGCTTAATAGATGGCACATTATGAAATTTACCGGTATCAAAAATGTTATAGTTTGAAACAAAATTGTTTCGTTTGACATGGAAAAAAAACTTCTTTTGCAGCATCTTTTCTGTTAAAGAAGTCTTTAGCGGGTTCGATCCTGATTATTAGAACTATGGATCATGCCTTAATTCGTTTGTATAATTATAAGATTAATGTATATATATGGAAAACACTAAAAACACTTCGTTGACGAAGTTAATCCCTGTAATGCTTTGCTTTTTTGCGATGGGATTTGTTGATCTGGTTGGCATTGCGTCCAACTATGTAAAAGCAGATTTGGGGTTGACGGATTCTCAATCCAATATTTTTCCTTCTTTGGTATTCTTCTGGTTCTTGATTTTTTCTGTACCTACCGGAATGTTGATGAATCGTATCGGCCGGAAAAGAACGGTACTTTTTAGCCTTGTGATTACATTCTTTTCTTTATTATTGCCCGTATTCGGTGATAGCTATGCATTGATGTTAATCTCTTTTTCTCTTTTGGGTATTGGCAATGCATTGATGCAAACGTCACTCAATCCACTACTCTCGACAATTGTGAGTAAGCAAAAGTTAGCTAGTAGTCTCACTTTTGGTCAGTTTGTGAAAGCAATAGCCTCTTTCTTGGCCCCATACATTGCCATGTGGGGAGCAACAGCTATTCTTCCTTCATTTGGGCTTAGTTGGCGTATATTATTTCCTGTTTATGCTTTGATTTCTGTTGTTGCAGTGCTGTGGCTGAATGCAACTTCGATTAAAGAAGAACTTGAGGAAGGGACACCCTCTACATTTATGCAATGTCTCGCTCTCTTGGGCAAGCCGTTCATTCTTCTTTCATTTATCGGAATTATGTGCCATGTGGGTATTGACGTAGGGACTAACACTACTGCTCCGAAAATCTTAATGGAACGTGTTGGTATGAGTCTTGCCGAAGCGGGGTTCGCAACGAGCCTATATTTTATATTCCGTACAGTCGGTTGCTTACTGGGTTCCTTTATTTTGAGACGTATTTCATCTAAATTATTTTTGGGTATTAGTGTCTGCATAATGCTTCTGGCAATGGCTGGGCTTTTTGCATCCCGTGATATTAAGGTGATATACGTATGTATAGCTTTGATTGGTTTTGGGAATTCAAATGTATTTCCAATTATCTTTTCACAAGCTTTGCTGTGGATGCCCGAAAAAAAGAATGAAATTTCTGGACTAATGATTATGGGATTATTTGGAGGAACAATATTTCCTTTGGCAATGGGAGTGGCTAGCGATGCTGTTGGGCAGGGAGGTGCAGTGTTAGTTATGACAGTCGGAGTTATTTATTTACTATTTTATATGTTTTCTATTAAAAAAGAAGCTTAATTCGCTTTTTATAAATAATAAGACAGAGTTATGAATACGATTATAGTCGGAATGGGGGAAGCATTATGGGATGTACTTCCTCAAGGTAAGAAGATAGGAGGGGCTCCGGCCAACTTTGCTTATCATGTTTCTCAATTCGGTTTTGATAGCCGCGTAGTTAGTGCGGTAGGAAGTGATGCTAATGGAAAAGAGATATTGGATATATTTGCGGAGAAGAGGTTACAAGGATTAATAGAACAAGTGAATTATCCAACAGGTACGGTACAAGTAACTCTTGATGCGGAAGGCGTGCCATGTTATGAAATTCGTGAAGGCGTGGCTTGGGATAATATTCCGTATACCGATAAATTGAATAGGTTGGCTTTATTAACTCGTGCGGTTTGCTTTGGGTCATTAGCTCAACGCAGTGCAGTGAGTCGCGCTACCATTCAACATTTTCTTGATGTGATGCCTGATGGAGAAGGGCAATTGAAGATTTTTGATATTAATCTTCGTCAGAATTTTTACTCTAAAGAAGTTTTGTGTGATTCAATGTCTCGCTGTAATGTTTTGAAAATAAACGATGAGGAACTAGTCACTATTAGTCGTCTTTTTGGCTATCCGGGCATTGATTTACAGGACAAATGTTGGATATTAATAGCAAAATATAATCTTAAAATGTTAATTCTGACTTGTGGCACAAACGGTAGCTATGTTTTTACTCCAGGGAGTGTCTCTTTTCAGGAAACTCCAAAAGTACCAGTTGCAGATACGGTTGGGGCAGGCGATTCCTTTACTGCTGCTTTTTGTGCTTCTATTCTATCTGGAAAAAATATACGGGAATCTCACCTTCTTGCTGTTCAAGCATCAGCTTATGTCTGTACACAAAGTGGAGCGATGCCCGAATTGCCAGATAACTTGAAAAATAAGGTAATGAATGTTTGATTTATAGAATTTTTGATGTATAAATATCTTGTCTTTAGATTCTTACACAGAAAAAAGTGTCTTTTCATTCTTATATGATGAAAAAAAAGACGTTTTCATTTCTGTTTGGTTTGTTAACCTTGGTGTTGCTAACTTCGTGTACTGATTACGAGCCACGCTATCGAATCGGTGTATCTCAATGCAGTGATGATGCGTGGCGTCATCAAATGAATAAAGAGATCATTCGGGAGGCTCTTTTTTATGATAAAGTGGAGGTTGAGATCCGCACGGCTCATGATAGCAATGAGCAGCAGAAAGAAGACATTCACCATTTTATCAACGAAGGTGTTGACTTGTTAGTGGTTGCTCCCAACGAAGCAGCTCCTATTACCCCTGTCGTAGAAGAAGCTTACAATCGTGGAATTCCGGTAATTGTAGTCGATCGCAAGATTCTTTCCGATAAATATACGGCTTATGTTGGTGCAGACAACTACGAAATAGGCAAAGCTATAGGCAATTATATTGCCGGCTTGTTGCATGGGAAAGGTTCTATTGCAGAACTTACCGGGTTATCAGGTTCCACGCCTGCTATGGATCGTCACCAAGGCTTTATTTCTGCAATTGCTGGTCATCCCGGTCTTCATCTTCTTGCTCATGAAGATGCCGGGTGGCGTAGACCATTGGCTAAAGGAAAGATGGATACTTTGCTTAGCCGTTTCTCTCATATTAATGTGGTTTATGCTCAAAATGATCCGATGGCTGCGGGAGCTTATACTGCCGCTTTGCAGAGGGGTAGAGCACGCGATATCCGTTTTATTGGTACAGATGCGTTGCCGGGAAAAGATCTAGGCGTGGAGCAGGTGCTTGCGGGTAAGTTGGACGCCACTTTTATTTATCCTACCGGCGGTGATAAAGTCATGCAGATTGCGATGAAGATATTGAAGAAACAGCAATTCCCCCGGGAAACATTACTGAATACTTCTGTGGTGGATAAGACCAATGCTTTGATCATGCAGATGCAGACAGCACATATTTTTACTTTGGATGGAAAAATAGAGATGCTGAATGGCAAAATCAATCAATATCTTGATCGCTACACTACTCAAAAGATAATACTTTATGGTAGCCTGTTAATGCTTTTGTTGGTAATAGGGCTCCTTATTGCCGTCTACTTCTCCCTGCGTGCTAAGAACAAGTTAAATAATAAACTCTCTCTCCAAAAACAAAAACTGGAGCTACAACGAGATAAACTGGAACAGCAAAAACTATTGTTGGAAGGACAGAAGAATCAATTGGAACAACTCTCTAGTGAATTAGAAGAAGCTACACATGCCAAGTTAGTGTTCTTTACCAACATCTCGCACGATTTCCGCACCCCGTTGACTTTAATATCCGATCCTGTGAATAGGCTATTGGAAGATTCTTCACTTAGCGAACGTACCCATTATCTTTTGGAGTTGATGAAGAAGAACGTCAATATTCTGCTACGGCTGGTAAATCAGATTCTTGATTTTCGTAAGGTAGAGAATGGACGGATGGAGTTTCATCCCGCACCTTTCGATATGTTGGAGAACTTTAGGAGTTGGAATGATTCTTTTCGGATGGCTTTTCTAAAGAAACATATTTCTTTCCATTTTGAAATATCTTCCGAATTGGGATTTAATATTATGGCAGATGGAGAGAAGATGGAATGTATTTATTTTAATCTACTTTCCAATGCAGTGAAGTATACTCCGGAAAACGGGTCGGTTGTCGTAAAATTGGATACAATTCATGAAGACGGAGCGGAAGGAGAAAAAGAAATTTGTTTTTCTGTATTTAATTCCGGTAGTTATATTTCTCCGCAAGAAGTTGAAGCTGTGTTCGAACGTTTTTATCAGGTTAGTGGGCATCAAGCGGGTACTGGAATTGGGCTTGCATTAGTGCATGCTTTTGTTGAAATGCATAGTGGCCATATTTCTGTGAATAGTGATAGGAAAGGGACTACCTTTTACGTTACTTTCCCTATCCAGCACATTGCGTCCCAGGCTCCTATTGCGAGTGTAACATTACCCGACGAGAGCATACCTTACAGCGTGTTGGAGCAAGATACTCTTGACGATGATAAAGTACCATCTTCAGATCTTCCCTCGATTTTAATCATTGATGATAATTCCGATATACGCCAATATGTAAAGATGCTCCTTACCACGGAATACAATGTGCTTGAAGCTCAGGATGCAAATGTTGGAATCCGTCTGGCGATGAAATATGTTCCTGATGTTATTGTTTCAGATGTAATGATGCCTGGTATGGATGGTGTAGAGTGCTGTAGGCGTTTAAAAAGTGAAGTGCAAACGTGTCATATTCCGGTCATTCTTTTGACCGCTTGTTCGCTTGATGAGCAACGTATACAAGGATATGATGGTGGTGCGGACTCATATATTGCTAAGCCGTTCAGTTCGCAATTGTTGTTATCGCGTATCCGCAACCTGATTGCTTCCCGGCGTCAGCTTCGGCAATTTTTAGGTGATGAGCAGATGCTTGTAAAGGAGGATATCTCGGATATGGATAAAGATTTCGTATCTCGTTTCAGAGTACTGATAGAAAAGAAAATGAAAGAGTCCGGATTAAAAGTGGAAGATTTAGGACGGGATATGGGGATGAGTCGGGTGCAACTTTACCGGAAACTAAAGTTTTTAACAAACTATTCACCCAATGAGCTTTTGCGTCAGATGCGCCTGAAAAAAGCGGCATCTCTGCTTGCCTCTTCCGATCTGACAGTTGCAGAGATTGCTTATGAAGTCGGTTTCTCTTCTCCTTCCTATTTCACCAAATGCTATAAAGAACAGTTTGGAGAAAGTCCGACGGATCTTTTGAAGCGGAAAGAAGGAAGTCGGGAAACATAAAATCGTAAGAGGCAGATGAATCAGAAATTGAATTTTTCTATTTTCATGGAAGCCAGTCCTTGCAATTTCGGTATCAGTGTTGTGAAATGCTCAGTCTTTTCATGTGCTTCCAATGTGACATCATCTTTCCATGTTTCGCAAATCATAAGAACATCGCTACGTGTAGCGCTTTCAAAAATATCATAGGCGATACATCCGTTTTCTTTTAATGATTTGGATACCAATTCTTTGGCAATATCCAATACAGCGGAACGGTTTTCCGCATTTACTTGAGTAAAAACATTTATTCTAATCATATTGAACTATTATTAAAGTGAAGTACAAAAATAAGCAAATAAATTAAAGGATAACAACAGATTTATGAAAAAAGGGGATGCGCTCAAAGCAACATCCCCTTTTTTATAAAAAAATTCCCTAAGGTTTATCCAAGCGGATCATCATCTTTGCCATCACCACCGGTACCATCACTATTTCCAGAGCCACTATCACCATCCGTATTGCTTCCGGACAGATATAAACTGTTGGCAGGTGACAGGCCGTCTTCACTCACCAAACCCAGATAAAACTCCAGATGATCGGCACTCCAAGTGGTAGGTATAGTCACATCTACTTTTCCTTCCGCACGTGTAGCTGCATGAGTGGCATATACTGCTCCTTTTTTGGTGACATTGTATACCAATGGCATAGCCAAGTCGGTAGCTTGTGCATTTCCCTGTCCGCTATTATCCGTCCAGGTATAGGCAATTTTCCCGTCACTTTTAGTGGCCGAGGCCTCTGTTAGTGGTGTTAGATTACCATGTGAGACCAATACTTTGCTATAGGTAATGCTCTCATTGGTCGTGGCTTGTTTAATCACATAAGACACTGCCGAATTAAAAGCGGACTGATGTTCTTTAACTCCATTATAACCAACACGTAAATAAGCGGTGATCGGTTGCAGAAAACCAATTACTCGGGCAAAGCGTTCCTTCTGCGCCAACTGTGCCACCGATCGAGTTTGAGCTACATTCTGAGGCATTGAGCGCATATAGCTGATACCCTTCCACGAACTGCCTATCACATTACCTACTTTTCCAGAGAATCCGCCGAGGATTCCTTTCTTTATTTTTCCCATGATTTTAATTTTTTTAAATTAATATTATTGTTATCGGACTTGGCACGAGCTCTTTTGCCTTGTCACGACACAAAGATAGGGAGGGTTTAGGCAGTCTTTTTAAACTGCGTTCGGCTTGCGTTACTTTGCGTTATTTTGCTGTATTATTATATAAACCATAGATTCTTTTTTCCGAAAGCAGGAAGTACTTTACTATTGAAGAACGGAATAATCTGCGCCATCATTTCGGGATACTTCACCGTGACAGGCAAATTCTGTTGGCTGACCGATTTCCAATACATCCGCGAAAACTGATAAACCTGAGCCACCAACTGATGCACGTAAAGGTATATTTTTTCAAGTCGTGGTATTTTACAAAGATCAACAGTTGCCTTATAAATTTTCTCTGCTTCATCTATTTTCTTTTTTGAATTAAAAGTAAAGAACAACCGGTCCACCCGTTTCAGCGCTTTTTCGTTGGCCCAAACTTCCAATAATTCATCCCGAAATATACATTGCCTATATTCATCCGACTTTTCTACGCACAACTCCAAATTCATAATGAGGGAGTCTACCCTAAACCTGATGGAATTTGTTTCCATAATTTTGTTAACTAAAAGTTTTACCTACAAAATTATAAAACATCATACAACTTTTAAAAGAATAAATGGAAAAGTTGCGTTAATAAATAAGCATTAACGATGCATGAATAGAATTGAAAAAATGTAATAGCGATGAAAAAATTAAAAAATATAATATACCTTTGCAACAGATAAAACGAAGTGATTGGTTTTATCTGTATTTATTTTATATAGCAAAAGCGTTTTAAAATATTATCCTGCATCGGAACCTAGACAGTTTCAAAGTTGAAGGATAATAGGCAAGAACGCTCACGTCAATGTTGTATATATACCTAATTCGGTACATTATATATCGTATGGCGTGGGCTATTGTTTATTATTCAACTTGGGCAGTCTAGGGCCTCGATACAGTAATATTCAATAGTTCCCACGCTTCTTATTTATGATCTCATTGGAGGGGACAAATGAGAGTATATTAGATCTATAGAATGAAAAAGATTCTATTCGGAATGTTGTTTGTTCCGGTCCTCATGGGATGTCACAATGAGGAGGAAGACTTTGCGAAGCCTGTTCATACACCTAGAGAATACGCCGTCTCCGTTGGTTCTCAGGGAAAGACAACCGATATTGGCGAATCCCCTTTCACCCGTACCTGTAGCGATAGTGATCTTTATGGTATCCGGGTTTACTCTGCTCCCCTTAGCAGTACCGATGAAGGCGATTACAGAGCTTATGCCTACGGTTTATTTGATACTAAAGCCGGTATCACACTCAAGTTATTGGATGGCTATAAATATAAGTTCGTTTCTACCATGATAGTGGATGGAAAGAGTGAGATCTATTACGATAGTTATAGCAAGTGCTACTATTACCCGTTTGCATTGTATAACGAGAGCGGCGAATCACGCAGCATTGAGATCACAAATCGGTTTATCGTCTCAACTCACAAGTTACATCCACTGGGATGTGGCTTTGCTGATATTATAGATAGTGATTGTTCTACAAAATCTTTGAATCCCTCTGATGCTGATTATTATGATGGGGAGACGGTGGAATATATTCCATCGGAGAATGGGGTGTTTTTGTTAATAGAAATAATTTAAAGTTCTGATTTTCATTTTTATGCGTGCACTGAGCTTGTACCTCACATAATTATTTTGCAGTACCTATTCCACATCATTTTTAGGGTAATCGAGAATACATAAAGACTGCTCCGATCCGCTTGCTGATTTTTGAAAATCGTGTTAAGTTTATCAGCCCGGCTGTTGCTGGACGGCCTGACGAAGAGATGAAATTAGGAATTTTTAATCAACGTAACCAATTAATTGGCAATTTTTGTGCCAAAATAATGCTATATAGAGGGTTAGGCTCAGGTATTATTCGAGCTATAAACGAAGGTGCTAAGATTGAGTTTATTAATAAAGAATCTGGTAATCAGTTTACCACAATCATTTACAGGGAAGAGAAAGATAAGCTGTCCCAAGCTGAAAAGAATTTGTCTCAAGTTTCAGAGACGCCTGTTCCCAACTTGCAGAAACTGATATGGAAATAGCTTTATTTGTACTCCAAATGCTACCAATCAGCCCAATTAATGAAAGAATTAATGATTGTAAAGGGCAGTACAAATAGGATGTGTTTCCGACCGAATATTTTAAAAGCATTATTAGGGTGCAAGTATCGGTTTGTTGAACTTGTGACATCCAACGTTGTTTTTTATAAGAAAAATATGGGATAGAATTGTACTAAGGGTATCAATATGAGTCACATTAAGAGTGCTTTAGTCAGTCAGTCGCTCTCTTCTATTCTATCTACAAATTCCATACTGATTATGATTATGTTATGCGAACATAATGTTTGTTGAGCATAATAAGAAGCATTATGCTATCTTTTTTGTGCAAGGCTTTATGAATGAAAATATAAGCATATATTCTACTATAAGGAGAAAGGAGAATGTGATTTTTTTGTATTGGAAAAGAACGCTGTAAAGGAAGCCATACAAGTATGCCTGACAGTGGAGGATGAAAACTTTAATAGAAAATAGGGCGGTCTATTGTCAGCTTATTATTTCTTAATAATGAATTTTGTCATCTTTTTTATGGTGCATTTCTCTGTCAATTCTTCGATTACCTGAGTCGTATGCTGCTTTTATAATCCAATTTTAGTTGCCACCGCAATAATATCCGCAAGTGCAGGCTCTCCTTTGCCGTTTATGTTAGTAGTATGCTGTGCTTCGATTATTCGGTTTCTAATATATCATCTTTGATAGGTCTTGCTATTAAAAAGACTTTCAGACTCATCCATCATATCCGATGCGAGAGCAAGCATCACTAAAGAGCGTAGGGGATTTTTCCTGATGACTCCGCCTATGAGAAAGTCAAGAGGCTCCTGTTGCAAGAGCTTTTTACATTCATTTTTTTGAATCGTCTTTTCTTAACGCGCTAAGTAATATTTGAAATCAACAACTTAAGCATTTTTTATAAGTGATAATATATTATTATTTATGCTTATATTGATATATATTTTGATATTATATGATCACTTATAAAATTGGTTAAAGTTTCGTGTTTGTCAAACTGATAAGTATATAATAACTTTATTACTTATGAGTTTGCAAACTTTGCATATACAGGTCAACTAATAAAAGAATGTTTTGAGGTCATTTTTAAATAAGAACAATGTGGAACTTTATAAGAGTTATTACGATAGCCTTTTAATTTTGCACAAGGGGGATTGGTAGGCAATGTTACACTTTTTGGGGAAAATGTTGCACTTAAGAACAATTAATAAAAAGGGTATATTCGATGTGAATATACCCAATTAAAATAAATTAGGCGATAGACCAATTATTCTTTATTTCAGTACAAGCTTCTTTTATTAGACCTAAATTGTTGCTATCCGAAGCATAGTAATAGCGTATTTGCATTATATCAACACATAAACAATATTTATTAAATACTTCATAATCAGGGTATACAAAACTTAGATAATCTGCTAAAATAGAAGATACAATCTGGCCTCTCTGAAGATCTAAAACTTCCTTTCGTATGCAAAATTTGACAGCTCCAATATATTTATGTCCATTCTCTTCCCATTTAAGAATAAGGTCAGGAGCAACATGGATCTCCACATCATTAAGCATATATGATTTAATAGTAGGCTTAGTAAATGTACACTTAAGAGATTCGAATGGAAATTTGATCTTCAAAAACTCTTTAAGGGCTAATATGGAGTTTCTTTTATCATCCATAGCCCATTTGGTTTTTACATCTCTTGTTTGTAGTTTTTGTACTGCATCATAAATGAAGCTTTTATTGTATTCATTTTTTACGCATTCTTTTATTGCAGCACGAGCTGTTGTATATCTTGCTACTATTATAGATGGTGGATTTTTTTGTTGCTTTATTATTCTTTTCTTGCGATTATCAGTCGCATAGATATAATCTGCTAGCGGATTAATTGAAATTGTAGGCTTTATAACCATAAATTTTATTTTTTTATTTTTATTTATGAGTAGCCGTTGAAAGCATATTTATCTATTAAATAAGCTAAAAATATTAGTAACATTAATTATTAATATTACCTTTGCATTCAATTTGAAAGCGGATCTTCCACATCCGTGAAACTTCGACTACATTTATTGTTTCAAAACAGGTTTATCTATAAATGTGTTGCTACATAAAAAGCCTCCTTTCTTGATATATTTAGGTTAATTATACCAAAAGTGTGCCTAATTTATTTTGTCATATATTTCGTATACATATTGTCATGTGGGTCTGACAATATGTCTTTTTACTCCTTATAAATCTATACTTTTTAAATAAAATAGTTTTTTCTATTGAAATTTGCTTGTTCTATTTTAAGTTACTTTTTTGCTGTATCTGCCATGCGCGAAATGCTATATCTCTTCACTTTCACAAAAAGAATGATTATACTTCTACTTGTTTTACGAGATATGTCCGATTTCTAGACAGTTACGGCAAAAAGTATTAGTTATGGTAATCAGAGAGTTCAATGCTGTTTATCGATCTATGTGGTACATCAAGGTAAACAGTCTGCTATACCCTTCTAAATACTACTCTTTACGGGTGGAAGCGGTTACTCAGTCCTTGCCATGTGCGCTCAGTTTATACATCACATAATTGTTTCGTAAAATCTGTTCAACATCACTTTTAATATAATAGATTTTATTGCGAATGCGTGTATATGCCAATGTACCATTGCTGCGGAGTGTCTGAAGGGTACGCGGACTGATACGAAGCATCTGCATCACATCTTGATTGTCGAGCAAGCAGGCTCCTTCCATTTTGTCTTCCATTAATGCCTCGTGTTCCCGGTTATTTTCCACTGCGGCAACATTTTCTGAAGGAGCGTACTGTAATTTTTGTCCGGCATTCCCTTCATTTTTTAGCAAGCATTCCATTCGCTCCACTTTGTTTAATAATTTTTTCAACATTTCATACAATAATTCGTTTGTGATAACAATAGATTCCTTCCGTTTCATTTTTTTAATCCTCATTCACCGAAAGTCTTTTGCCTTATGGCGGTTTTCCGTTCGGCGGCGATTCCTGATGAGAAAACCACGACTTCGTTCAATGAAATCGCGGTACAAATGAATTGGATGAAAACACGCTGAATCAGTGCTGATTTCGAATCAGTAAAATCACCACTGAATATTTATTTAAATCACTAAAGTTTATATTTAACAAATAATAGATGTATTGATTTTCAATCACTTATATTCTAATATATAGTCTACTGTATATCAACATAAAAAAGCTGATTTTAATTGTAATAAACTAAAATCAGCATTATATCAGCAATTATCCGCTCTTATTTCTTATCCTGACAACTCTTTACATCTTGGGTATACGATTTTGGAGCTTTTGAAAAAACCTTTGCTGTAGTGCTCTTTTCGGTATTGGCAAATTGGGAGAATACGGCATGGAGGAAGTTGATGAAACACTCCCGCGGAATGGACCGGGAACAATCTTCTTTATAGAGTAAATAATAAGTGTAGCGCAAATGTTCGATAGAAGTTCCGGTATTGATGGAGTGTATATCGGCAGGCAGCTCGCCGCCAGTCTGCAAAAAGGAATCGGTGTAGAGTAACAATCGATTATAATCTGTATCGGAAATGATTTTTCTGTTTTGTGGATTGCAACCGCTTAGAAAATCGAGTCTCTTATGTGCCTGCCGAATGCATTTGGATATCTCTGCTTTCGTTCTTTTGGCTTTCAGACTGCTTTGCCGGGCAACCGGTTCAACCGGTAGGAAAGACTGTGCGATATTCTTCCGGCATAACTCTATTTGCTCTTCCAGCCAACGATTCAGTTGGCGTGGAATGGTAAACAATAAAGCTTTACAGGGTGGCAGCCAGGCCAGGCGCGTCTGTTCCTTTTCGAGAATGCCGATGATTTCCCGGGGATTGGCCCGGGACAAAATATCGTCATTGATTGTCTGCTGACATTCCCTGGAAATCCGGATTGTCTCAGTTTTATCTCCCAACTGTTGCAACGGAACTTCCTGTTCCAAGAGCACTTCTCCGTTTTGCACTTTGCTACTTTGTTGCAAAAAAATGGCATTCTCCAGTATCGTAGCAACAGCAAGCAACGATGTATGTTCGGGGCACGCATCCAATAGCCCGGTTACTTCTTGAAGTAGAGGATGTAAATCGGCTACCGGTTTGCCGGCCATGATAGCTCTTTGTATCTTTCCTACATAGATAGCGCAGTGATAAGCTTCCACCCGTTTTTTCGAAGGATAACAACCGAAAGCATCATAGAAGAAATCATCAAAAGGACGATAATCCGTTGCCTTTAAGATCTCTTCAAATAAAATTGCCACTTCATAATAGAGCTTGACGAGATATCGGGTAAGCATGCAAAAAATACCGGGTTCACATTCCATGTGCTGATTGATGTAACTGATATATTCACAGAGGTAGGAGAGTACCTCACGTACTTCATTACGAGTTTCAATGTCGGAACGAAAGTTTCGGGCATGTTCCAAGAGAGTAAGTTTGGTCAGCCTTATTTCCGCCCGTATTGCGGCGTCATAAAATCGTGTTTGCGGAGTATCTTCATCTACTAAATGTTCCATGTTGATTTCCGGGCTGATGTAATAGGTAGGGATAGGAGTATGCCTATCCGAAACAAGGAGAGTGATGTCAGGTATCTTTTCTTCAAATTGAAAATTGATATACTTTCCCAGTGCCGTACGAAGCGTGTCTCTCAATTCCGGCAGTGTTGCGGGCAAGGAAGATAATTCTCGGTATAGCTCGGGGAAAGGAAGAACAACAGCACGCCCGGGATGCAGCATGCCGTGTATAATACCGTCTGTTAGTTGAAGATTCATACGAACATAACCAAATAAATTTGTTCTAATTTATCATAGAATTTACGAATTTACAAAAGATTTCCATTCGGGTGATGAAATATGAAAAAAAACAAGACCATCTCCATACCAAGTCCATACCATCTCCACTCCATCCTTACTCTGGTTCGCCTCAGCTAGAGCGCAAAAAAGTGGAGAAAGTACGAAGATGGTATTAAGAAAGTATTACTGAAATATAGATGAAATAAATTCATATATTGTATTGATTAGCAGTTTTTATAAATAAAAAAAGAGCTGCCTTGAATTTTCGAGGCAGCTCTTTTTTATCTGTTTGGAACATTCTTCCTTTGTAGGTGTTCCATAATCAGTCGCTTTTATTTCACTGGAATTTTATCAATTCTTTTTTGATGACGCCCACCTTCAAACTGGCTTTCAAAGAACTCCGTCATGATTTTGTCGGCTTCTTCATTGGTGACAAATCGTCCGGGCATGACAAGGATGTTTGCATCGTTGTGTTGACGCGCTAGACGTGCTATTTCGGGTTCCCAGCATAGAGCTGCACGAATGCCCTGATGTTTATTGAGCGTCATGCTAATGCCATTACCACTGCCACACACCGCAATACCGGGATAACATTCACCGGATTCTACAGCAAGAGCTAACGGGTGAGCAAAATCGGGATAATCGCAACTCTCTTCACTGTGTGTGCCAAAGTCTTTAAATTCCCAACCTTTTGAAGTCAACCAGCGTTTAACGTACTCTTTCAATAGGTATCCGGCATGGTCGGAACAAATTCCAATTGTTTTCATTTTCCTTTGTTTTTATAAGAGTGTCGCAAAAGTATTTTATTAAAGCATTGCTTTTACTTGCTTGTACACATTCTCTGCGGTAAATCCAAGCTTCTCATCGAGAACTTTATAAGGAGCGGAGAATCCGAAAGATTCCAATCCCCATACCTTACCATTGTATCCTACAAGTCCTTCAAGAGTTACAGGAAGACCGGCTGTGAGACCGAATATTTTGGCTCCTGTTGGAATAATGGATTGCTGATATTCCTTGGGCTGATTGCGGAATAAACCTTCCGAAGGAACGGATACAATGCGGATTTTTACTCCTTCTTTTCTTAAAAGCTCGGCACCGGTTACCAAAGTAGATACTTCAGAGCCTGAAGCGACTAATATGATATCCGGATTTTCTTCTGATCCTTCTACTATATATGCGCCTTTGGCTGCCTGAGTGTAATCATTTCCGGCGGGTAAGTTGGCTATATTTTGACGGGAGAAGATCAGACCGGTCGGAGTGGATGTGTTTTCCATTGCCAGTTTCCATGCAGCGGTTGTTTCTTCCGCATCTGCCGGACGGAGTACCAACATGGAGTTGTGTCCTTTGTGATTCTTCATTTTTTCCAGCAAACGAATCTGGGCTTCCTGTTCCACCGGTTCATGAGTCGGCCCGTCCTCACCTACGCGGAAGGCATCGTGAGTCCAGATGAATTTCACCGGAACTTCCATCAAAGCGGCCATACGTATGGCGGGTTTCATATAATCGGAGAATACGAAGAACGTTCCGCAGGCCGGAATGATTCCGCCATGTAGTGACATCCCGATACAGACGCAAGCCATAGTCAATTCGGAAACGCCTGCCTGGAAGAAGGCTCCGCTGAAATCGCCTTTTTTAAAGGAATGGGTTTTCTTCAGGAAACCGTCGGTTTTGTCCGAGTTGGAAAGGTCGGCGGAAGCTACCACCATGTTTTCAACTTGTGTGGCGAGAGCACCTAATACGGTAGCGGATGCTGCACGGGTGGCGCTTCCCGCTTTTTGTTCGATTGCCGCCCAGTTCACTTCCGGAACTTTGCCCGAGAAGAAGAATTCGAGTTTGGCGGCTGCTTCCGGGTTGGCTTTGGTCCATGCCGCTTTTATGGCATATCTTTCCGTCATGATCTTTTTCAGTTCGGCGGCACGTTTGGCATATAATTCGGCCACTTCGGGGAAGATAACGAATGGATTTTCCGGATTACCATTCAGATTTTTGATGGTATTGGTGTAAGCATCGCCGCCCAATGGAGCGCCGTGTGTAGCATTGTTCGCTTCATAGCTGCTGCCGTCCGCTTTGCGGGCGCCTTTACCCATCACGGTTTTTCCGATGATCAGTGTGGGGCGTTCTTTCTCCGCTTTGGCTTCGTTAAGAGCTGCACGGATGGCATCCGGATCGTTACCGTTGATTTGGAGGACTTTCCAACCCCATGCTTCGTATTTCTTGGCAGTATCTTCAATGGTTACATCCTTGGTTTCGGTGGAAAGCTGGATGTCATTGGAGTCGTAAAACATAATAAAGTTATCCAGTCCCAAAGCACCGGCAACACGTCCGGCTCCTTGCGAAATTTCTTCCTGTATTCCACCGTCCGAGATATAAGCATAAATGGTTTGATTCATGATTTCGCTGAAACGCGCCTTCATGAATTTGGCGGCAATTGCCGCTCCTATGGCGAAAGTATGTCCTTGTCCCAGAGGACCGGAGGTGTTTTCGATGCCACGGGATAAATTACGTTCGGGGTGTCCGGGAGTCGGACTTCCCCATTGACGGAATTCTTGGAGCTCGTTCAATGAAAATTTTCCGGTTAACGCTAATACGGAATATAGCATTGGCGACATGTGACCGGGGTCGAGAAAGAAACGATCGCGCGCTTCCCAAGTGGGATTAGCAGGATCATATATCAGGTATTCAGAAAAGAGTACATTTATAAAATCGGCACCCCCCATTGCACCGCCAGGATGTCCGGAGTTTGCTTTTTCAACCATAGAAGCAGCCAGAATGCGGATATTGTCTGCTGCACGATTCATGAGTTTTCTATCGTTCATATCTTTTGAGATTAAATTTACTGATATTTTTGAAATTTTGGTAACAAACTGTTTCAATGTTTGCAAGGACAAAGATAAATCTTTAATACGTAATATACAACTTTAATACTATTGCTTAACTTTGATATCGTTCAAAATACGATTATTGTATCGTCATACTTCTCTTTGTATGTAACTTTAGTGCTGCTTGGTGCGAGCTTGTCTGGACCTAGTACCTTTGAACAGAATTGGAGTATATAGTAATGATATAAAAAAAGCGCTTCCCGTTGTATGGGAAACGCTTTTTATTTCATCAGCTTTTTATTTTTTTATGCCAATTTACGGGCACCATCGCTAATTACTACATCATAAACTTTTGGACTTCTACCAAATTTCTCTTTAAACTGTACTTTGGCTTTTTCTATAAAGGTAGAGTATAGTTCCTCTTTTACAAGGTTGATCGTGCAGCCACCGAAGCCGCCTCCCATAACTCTGGATCCTGTTACTCCACAGTCAAATGCAAGGTCGTTTAGAAAATCGAGCTCTTCACAGCTTACTTCGTAAAGTTGGCTCATGCCATGATGGGTTTCGTACATTTTCTGTCCCACAGTTTCATAATCACCTCTTTCAAGAGCATCGCAAACATCCAATACTCTTTGGATCTCCTCAATAACGTATTCTGCCCGTTTGTAGTCTTCCTCGCTAATTTCACTCTTAACTTCTACAAGCATTTCCATGCTGCAATCCCGTAGAAATTCTACATGAGGATGTTTTTTCTGTATACCGGCAACGGCATTTTCGCAACTTTGACGGCGTTTATTATAAGCAGAGGATGCTAATTCGTGTTTAACCACTGAGTCAACAAGAACCAGACGATATCCTTTAGGATCGAACGGGAAGTATTGATATTCCAGCGAGCGGCAGTCGAGACGGATTAGACTTCCTTCTTTTCCGAATACAGAAGCAAATTGATCCATGATTCCGCAATTCACGCCGCAATAATTATGTTCTGTTGCCTGACCTACTTTAGCTAACTCAAACTTATCTATTTTGTTGTCTCCGAATAAATCGTTTAAAGCAAAAGCGTATGTACTCTCTAAAGCTGCAGAAGAAGACATTCCGGCTCCCAGAGGAACATCTCCGGAAAATGCAGTATTGAAGCCTTTCACAGGCACACCACGTTTTATCATCTCACGACATACTCCAAATATGTATCTGGCCCAACTTGCGCGGGGTGCATCTTCTTCACTCAGACCGAACTCTGTATAATCTTTTAAATCGATTGAATATGCTTTTACAATATTTGTTCCGTTAGGTTTGATTTCAGCAACCATTCCTTTGTCGATTGCTCCGGGAAATACAAACCCTCCATTATAATCAGTATGTTCACCAATCAGGTTTATACGCCCTGGCGAAGCATACATTGATCCTGTTGTTCCGTCAAAGTGCTTGATGAAGCGACTTCTTACGTTTTCTATATCCATGATGTTATTATTATGTGTGATAAATATTAGTTTTTTCTTTTATCAATCTACAGGGATGTCTTTATTTACATTCTTGCAGCCAACCAGACCATAGAACAATAGATATGCAAGTGCCACAATGATAACCCAATAACTTGGCATAAAACCGGCTATGTCAGCTACCCAGCCTTGAATAACAGGCAGAATACCACCACCACAAACCAATACCATGAATAAACCGGACGCTGCCGCCAGATATTTACCCAATCCTTCTACTGCAAGATTGAAAATTCCACCCCACATAATGGATGTACACAATCCAACCAATACCAAATACATCGCATTAATAGGAACTTCTGCAAGTCCGAAAGACAAGCCGCCTGTAGCGCTCTGTTGAAGTACCGGCAGATTAATCAGGGAATCTGTAGATGAGAAGATGGCGAGAAATACTAAAATTAAACCTAAAGTGGCGGTAAAAGTAAGCATTATTTTGCTGGAAATTTTAGCACCTAAGGAAGCACCGGTCAAACGTCCGATTAACATGAGGAACCAGTAAGTTCCTACCACAAAGCCTGAGATGGTGGAAGCGATGCCTGCTCCGCCTTTTTCTACGGTTTCTGTCAGGAACAGATTCAGCGTACCCGGAACACCCACTTCAATACCTACGTATACAAAAATGGCGATCGCTCCCAATATGAAATGACGGAATTTTAATGCACCGGACATCAGTTTACCGATGGGTTCAGTAGAAGCGTTGGCGTTAGGTTCCGGTATAGGCACGAATAATAGTACAAAGAATGCAATAGCGAATACAAACATTGCAGTGTACATCACGGGGAATATTTGGGAAATGGTAGCCTTTTCAATAGAACCGGCAATAAGAATACCTACAAACATCGGAGTAATAGTGGCCATCACGGAATTGAAAGAACCCCCAATTTGAATAAGCTGGTTCCCTTTATTTCCTTCACCGCCGAGTTTGTTCAACATCGGATTAACAACGGCGTTAAGTAGGCACATGGAGAAGCCGGCTATGAAGGCACCTGCAAGATACACGGCAAAAGCCATCTCCGGACTGGAATGACCGGACAGGAACTGGATACCTACGCCAATGAAACCCACGGCAACTGCAATCAGTGCGGTTTTCTTATAACCTAAGCGCTGTAATAATATACCGCTTGGTATTCCCATTACTGCATAGGCAATAAAATTACCAAAGTTGCCTAACATACCCAGAGCATTAGATACTGAGAATTGATTTTTCAGCACGATCCCCATGGGAGCGGCGAGATTGGTAACGAATGAAATCATACCAAAAAGGAAAATCATCGTAATGATGGCGATGAGTTTACCGTTCTGTCTTTCTTGTGTCATGATTGAATAAATTATAAGTTTATAAAATTAGGTTAGTTCTCTTTATACTTGTACATCGAATTTATATATCGTTGTTTGTTGGTACTCGTCTCCCGGTAATAAAACAGCTGAAGGAAAATAGCTTTTATTAGGGGAATCGGGGAAGCATTGAGCCTCGAAACAAACAGCACTTCTGGCCGGGAAAGTTGCACCGTGCGATCCGGTAAACCCTCCTAACCAGTTACCCGTATATAGTTGTATGCCATTTTCTGTGGTGTATACTTCCATGGTACGTCCACTTTTTGACTCTGCATAAGTTGCTGCCAGAGTCAATACGCCTACTTCCGGCTTGTTTAATACATAGCAGTGGTCATATCCGGTTCCATTAATGAGCTGTTCGAATTTCTCGTCAATGCGCTCACCTATTGTATGGGGAGTGCGAAAATCCATAGGAGTATTTTCTACTTTTAATATTTCTCCTGTGGGAATTGATACTTCATTTATAGGTATAAAATGATCGGCATTGATCGTGATATAATGATCGAGGACAGTCGGTGTTGGATTGGATATACCTGCCAGATTAAAAAAACCATGATTTGTTAAGTTTACAACAGTGGCTTTGTCTGTCGTAGCCCGATATTCTATCACTAGTGAATTTGATTCATCTTCAAGGTGATAAGTTATTTCTACTTTTAGATTTCCCGGAAATCTTTCTTCTCCATCTTTGGAGAGATAATCAAAAATAACGGTGGAAGAATCTGCCTGAATCGCATCCCATACTCTGGCATGGAATCCGGTAGGTCCTCCGTGCAAAGAATTGGGGCCATTATTTATTGTCAATTCGTGTTCTTCTCCGTAGAGCGTAAACTTACCCTTTGCAATGCGATTGCCGTAGCGGCCAATTGTTGTACTTAAGAAGGGTTCCGGACTGTTGATAACATGATCTATGCTATCGTGACCTAAAATAACATTTGAATATTTACCGTTCTTATCCGGCACCATGATGGAGAGTATGGCGCAGCCGTAATTTGTCACAGCCACCTCCATTCCATTGGCATTTTTTAAAATAAATAAATCTGTTTTTTTATTGTTTATATTCTTTTGAAAGTCTTTTTTTTCAAGTCCTGACAAGTTCCTTTCGGTTAGAGTGGTGTTTATCATACCTAGTATTATTAAATTTCTTGCAAATAAAAAGAAATTCTTTTGTTCCTACAAAGGATTAGCCTTAAATATAAAGTTTGATTTAGGAAAGTTTAGCGTTTGATATTCGTGTGATAATTTGATATTTTTTTGTATGTTTGCCGTTGGAAAATTAAAATGTAGTACTTAATAATTAATGTTTTTAAAGTATATAACAAATGTATCCTTTGAAATTTGAATCCATTTTAAAGCAGACGCTCTGGGGAGGTGATAAAATTATTGAATTTAAGCATCTGAACGAATCTCTATCAAATGTCGGTGAAAGCTGGGAAATATCAGCAGTGGAAAATCATGAATCAATTGTGGCTAATGGTCCCGATAAAGGGCTCACTTTGTCAGAAATGGTCAGAAAGTATCGTGAAGAATTAGTAGGGGAGTCCAATTATGCGCGTTTTGGCGCAAAATTTCCTTTACTGATTAAATTTATTGACGCAAAATTAGACTTATCCATTCAAGTACATCCAGGAGATGAGCTTGCCAAAAAACGGCATAATTCTTTTGGAAAAAATGAGATGTGGTATGTTGTTTCGGCGGATAAGGGAGCTAAACTGATTTCCGGTTTTTCCCAACAGATAACGTCTAAAGAATATAAAGAAAGAGTGCACGACGGAACATTCGCAGATGTCTTGCAATCTTGTGAAGTTAAAGAAGGCGATGTCTTTTATGTTCCTGCTGGAAGAGTGCATGGAATTGGAGCTGGGGTATTCGTTGCCGAAATTCAACAGACTTCCGATATTACGTATCGTATATACGATTATAACAGAAAAGACAAAGATGGAAAATTGCGTGAACTTCATACTACGCAGGCAATCGAAGCTATTAATTTTGGCGATATTGAAGATGATTTCCGGACAAAGTATGATAAAATAAAGAATGAGCCGGTTGAGTTAGTTGCGAGTCCTTACTTTACGACTTCCGTATATGATATGGAGGAAGAAATCTCTTGCGACTATTCTGAGTTGGATTCTTTTATAATATTTATTTGTGTTCAGGGAAGTTGCCGTTTGATTGCAGATGGTGAGACTGAAATCTCGTTAAGGTCTGGTGAAACGGTTCTTTTACCTGCTGCAATACAGGAAGTCAGAATTGTTCCTGATGGAAAAGTGAAGTTGCTGGAAACTTATGTTTGATATAATGCATTGAGGCTATGTCTGTTATTTGTATTTGTAATAACGTCATAGCCTCATCAAGCTTTTCGATTGGACTTGAACAGACTCCTTATTTTTTTCATAACTTTAAACCCTAATATGATGCCATCGAAAATAGCCATGCCTGCATTGATGCTATGGATGATGTTATAACCTCTTGATGCAAATGGTTTAAAAGGAGCAAATATGTCTTTTGCACTATCTGATAGTACTTGCTTTTGAGTTTTTATTTCTTCCAATTTTGATTTTCTTAATTGGATGATTTCATCAAGTGTGGCAGGTATTTTTTGTTTCGTTTCATTCATAATCATTATTCGTTTTCTAAGAATAATTTAGCAATAAACTTTGATATTGGATTTATGATTACTTTTTTTCTTAAGGCGATGATTGCAATAGCCAGTATAATATGTACAATTGCAATTATCCCAAAACTTGCCACTAATCCACCTACAATCGGTGCTAAAATATAGGCAATGGCAAATGATAAATAGAATAGAGCTACCATGCCTAAAATAAGCACTACTACTAATAATATGAATGTAGAAAGCAGTATCACTAATTTTTCAGTTACTTCGATTTTGGCGTATTCTTTTTGTAACTTTATGTATTTTTTTACTTCTACAATTAGTTGCTGTAGATTTTCTACATTTTGATTACTCGTAAACATGATAGCTCTATTTTAATTCATTACTCTGCTGCTTCACCTTTAATCTCAGCTGCAATTTCATTTACAAGATTTTCCATCTCGTTGTGACTTAGCCGAATTCCCTTTTTACGCAGGATTTCGGCGATTTTGTGACGGGTATTTTCACCTTTTTCCGGAGCAAATAAAATACCCAGAGTAGCACCTATAGCGGCACCACCTAAAAAAGCTGCAAATAAATTTAATCCTTTCATAATTTTCTTTTTGCTAAAGTTAATATGCTGTTATAAATTAAACACTTTATTTCAAAATGTGTTCAATCTATAGCCCTGTTATTATTCTATATTATCTTTGTGATAAAGAGAAATTGTGATATTTTAATAACGACTTACGTTTGTGTATGGAAATGTTGAAAAATGGTTTGTATTTATTGTATTATTAGTAAATGCGTTGATTGGTGAGTGAGTGAACTTTTAGGCTGTCAAAGCAGTATCGGTTAATTATATTTAACGTAAAAAGTAGTATAATGACGCTTAGTAAGGCGTATTTTTGCTTAATAATAAAAATTATTTGTAAGAGACAAGTAAAGTCTGAAGTACTATAAAATAGTTTAATTTATTAATTATAAAGGTTTAGATTATGAAAAAATCAGTTGTATTAGGAATTGGAATATGTATTGTAATCGCTTTTTCTTCTTGTAAGTCAAGTGAAAGTGCTTACAAAAAAGCGTATGAAAAAGCAAAGCAACAGGAATTAACCCAACCTCAAACTGCGAATGTAACTACTGAAGTAGCTCCTGTTGTTAGCAGTCAGGCAGCTCCTAGAGTTGTAGAGAGCTCAGCTGCGGGAGTGCGTAATGAAAGAGTGGAAGTTGTATCCGGTAATTATGGGCTTAAAGATTATAGTGTTGTCTGTGGAAGTTTTGGAGTGAAAGCGAACGCAGAAAGTTTAAAAGACTTCTTGACTAAGGAAGGTTACAATCCTCTCGTTGCTTTTAATTCGGATGCAGCCATGTATCGGGTTATTGTGAATACCTTTGATGATCGCGCTACGGCGGCAAATGCACGTGATACTTTTAAAGCCAAATATCCTAATCGAAAAGACTTTCAAGGCTCTTGGCTGCTTTATCGTATAAAGTAATTTGTATTTATAGATTAAAAAGGGGCGTTTGAATAAGACGCTCCTTTTTTAAGGTCTTATTTATTAATTCCTTTCCTTTCATTATTGAATCGATTTTGTTTTTTACGAGTTTTAATCATGTTTTTTGTTTAAAGTATTTTTTTATAGGTTTCTAAATATGCATTCTGGATTACATCATTTTTCCATGTTTTCTTTTTCGATATATCGTGTAATACTGGGATATAATAAGATAATTATAACTTATTATAGTCGTTTGGATTTAATTTATTATTCAAAAATGAAATGAATCTTATGAGTTATCTCCTGATTTTATCCATAAATATGTGATAATTTTATTTTTTCATGTAAAATTCTTTGGCGTTATTAAAAAAGTGTCTATTTTTGTGATGTTATTTGGACTTATTTAACAAATTCAAATAGGTTTGGAAATTGGTATAAAAAACTTAATTATGAGAAGATGCTCTGGTGTTGAAACAATAATGCTGTGTTTGGCGTTCATATTATGTTTGTTTATGCCTTTTAAAGGATATGCCCAAAGCGGTGAAAAAACTGTTGATGTTTTAACTGATATGGGTTTTGAAAATGTCGGTTGGACTGAAGATCAAAATGAGCGTGTTTACGTTTTGCAGAATACTGCATTTCGTGTTAATGGGATAGGATTAGGAAAAGCCGTGGATATTATCCAGAAGACAGGTTTACCGGACAACAAATGTTGCCGGATTATTGTTTTAGATAATAATGTGCCTCAGATATCAATATTGTATCGTCCGGAGAAGACGGATTCAATGTCTAATGTTTCTAGATCTGATTGGACTGTGGGTTATGATATCGGAGATACTTGGAAACAGATAAAGGAAAGAAAAAATAGCTCTTTGTTTAAGGTTGATGTAGTTGTATATCCGGATTTTAGCTTTCAAAACTTGATTATAACACAAATATATCAGGTTCTGTTTAATATAAGTCCGGCTGTTGAAGTGTCCTTATGGAAAGGTATGAAATTGACAGGGCAAGTAATATTCCCCATCTATAATGAATATGGACAACGATATAAGCAAATTCGTGAAGGGTATATTACATTATCCCAGACATTTCGATTACCTTATAACATATTCCTTAAAGGCATCATAGGGACTTTCAATAATCGAAGATGGGGTATGGATTTATCAGTTAAACATTATTTATTGGCTGATAATCGATTCTCAATTGAAGCGGAGACTGGATATACAGGTAATTCGTATTTTGAAAATTTTGCTTGGCATGTGAGTCCTTTAAAGCGGTGGACGTGGACTTTGGGTACTAGTTTTTATTGGCCGAAGTATAATACCTCTTTCAGTCTCAAAGTGGAGCAATATTTGTTGGGTGAAAAAGGTATACGACTAGATATGATGCGTACCTTCCGTTATGCGGCGATAGGTTTCTATGCAATGAAAGCGGAACACGCCCCCAAAAATGGTGGATTTTATTTCCAGATATTACTTCCTCCTTATGGTAAATATAAGAGGAAACACGTTAGAGTAACTCCGGCCAGGTATTTTGGTATATCATATAATGGAGGAAATGAGCAATATTATGGGAAATCATATATCCCGGAATTAAGTACAGTTTATGGATATGAAAGTAGTTTTAACCCATATTTTATTAAATCGGAATTATTAAATTATTAATCATGAGATGAAAATGAAAGTAAAAGGTGAATTTTTAGGCTTAGGTGCTAAGTTAGCAGCGGCCTTACTTGTTTTTTGTGGAACGACTCTTGTGGGTTGCTACAGCGAAAATGATGATGTAGCGATTCCATATGTAGAATCTGATCCTATTTACACGATTACCGGTGTTGCAATGGATGCTACCGGTAAGCCTCTTAGTGGTGTTCAAGTTTCTGTGCAAACTGCTTCTACAAAGGCAGTAGTAGATATTACAACTACGGGAACTAATGGATTGTACAGTATTTCTTCTAAGAATAACAATTTAGGTAAGCGTATTGATAATACAGCTACACCAAATGTTGGAGCTAATACGGTGATATTTACGTATAATGGAAAGACTTATACCTTTACAGTAAATCTGGATGCTGGTTCATCAGGTGGGGCTTCCATTGGTACTCAGAATGTTGTTATTGCCGGTGACTATGCATTCCCTGATGATGTTCTTCCAACTTACACTCTTAATGAAACATCTACACAGAAAGCTTTTGTTCATTCTTCTACGACAGAACCGGATCTGTATATTGTAAATGATAATGATAGTAAGAAAGACTATTCTCTGACTCTTATTTTGCCTGAAGGCACTAAGTATCAAACTACAATTGACGCAGCTTTCGCAAGTGCACCTTCGAATGCTAAAGAAGCTTTGGTTGCTTACGCTAAAGAAACGATTGGTGATATTACGGACGAAGTGTTAGATAAAGACTATCTTTACTCTTTTGATTTACCGGCCAGAAGTTATCTGAATACATTGACAGTTAATGCCATTTACGCAACAAAGACTTATACTTTTGCTTATAAGAGCGTTAACTACGTTGTGAAATTCACGAAATATGGTGCGTATACATTCTCTCGTGAATATGCTTCTTGGGATCATTCTCATGGTCAGGGTCATGGTCATGGTCATGGAGAGGATTACAATGCAGGTGGTGGTATTGTAGACGGAGTTAACTAATATCATTTGTAGAGTGAGTAAACAAGTGTTCATTGAATTTATGGATCAATGTATCATATGATAAAAAAAATTATAATATTCCTTTTTATTATATGTAATACTGGTCTCTTGTTTGCTCAACTCACTTATGGAACGACAGGTTTGCTTCATGCACCTTCAGCTGAGATGCAACGTGATAAAACTGTAATGATAGGTGGTAATTTCATGAATAAGGAGATAACTCCTGCCACATGGTATTATAATACTTATAATTACTATTTGAATGTAACCATTTTCCCTTTCTTGGAGATAGCTTATACTTGTACTCTGTTTAAAGCAGAAGCGTTAGGATTGGCTCCTTATGGTTACACTGGATTTACAAATCAGGATCGATATTTTTCGTTCCGACTGCGAGCTTTGAAAGAAGGGCAATTTTGGAAGTATACTCCGGCTGTGGTATTAGGAACTTCAGACCCTTTTACTTCTTCGGGTGGAGGGGTTGTTGATACTAAAGAAGGTAATGGTTATTTTAGCCGTTTCTTTATTGCAGCAACAAAGCATTTCCAAATTGGTAATGAAACCATAGGAGCACATCTATCTTATCTTTATAATAGAAGAATAGAATATAAGCTCAATGGATTCGCCGGTGGAATTAGTTATTCACCTTCCAGACTTCCGGATTTAAAGCTTATTGCAGAGTATGATTCAAAAGATGTTGCATTAGGTTGTACTTATTTGTTTTTCAATCATTTGCATTTGCAAATGGAGATGCAACGAATGAAGTACTTTACAGGCGGAGTGATGTATAAAATTTATTTGAAGTGATAGCCTTGTTGAAAAAAATATAATATAAATAATAAAACAAATAAAAAATGAAAAGTAAGTTAGTAATATTATCTTTACTGGTAGCTGCTGCGACTACGGCAACTGCTCAAACTAAAGAGAAGTTCTATAGCGAAAAAGCTAAGGACAATGTCTTCATCAGCGTGGGTGTTGGCGCACAAGCTAACGTAAATTCGGATAATAGTCTTGGGGATGCTATTACTCCTCATGTAACTTTATCATTAGGAAAATGGATTAATCCTGTATGGGGATTTCGTGGTCAGGTTGCTGCATGGAGCCAGAAATTGAATATGGCCCGTAATACGGGTACATATGCGGTTTCCAATGGATCCTATGTTTTGACTCCAGGGAATAATGATGATTATAAAACATTTAATTATGTAACGGCTCATTTGGACGGTTTAATGAGTCTTAGTAACTTGTTTGCCGGTTATAACCCCGATCGGGTATTTAATCTTTCTGCTTTTGCAGGTCCGGGCTTCACTTTCGCTAGAGATCGTTCTGATGAAAGTATTGCATTAAATAATGCGAATGGAACTTACACCAGAACAGTGGAATCCGGCGATATTAAACCGATGATCAATGGTTCTGTTGGTTTGTTGGCCAATTTCCAAGTGAGCAAGTATATCTCTATTGATTTGGAAGCAAGAGGTGAGGTTTCTCCTTCGATCTTTGGTAAATATAGTAACAATAGCTATACAGACGGTGCCGTTTCTGTAACAGCTGGACTTACTTATACTTTCGGCGGTAAGAACTTTGTTGCTTGTGGGGCTAAAGTTGATCAAAGTGCTATCAATGACGAATTAAACAAATATCGTAGAGAATTAGCTCAAGCTCAGGCTGACTTAGCTGACTGCAAGAATGCGTTGTCAAATGTGAAGCCCGCTGAAACTAAAGAAGTTGTTAAAGAGGTTGAAACTGCAGGTCCTCGTGCTATTTTCTTCCGTATAGGTAGTGCTCGTATTGATGACTATGGAAAAGTTAACATCCAGTTGGCAGCTAAAGCTTTGAAAGCTAATCCGGATAAGAAATATAAGGTTGCAGGATATGCAGATAAAGCTACTGGTAGTGCAGGATGGAATCAAAAGTTATCTGAGAAGCGCGCCCAGGGTGTTTATGATGCCTTGATTAAAGAAGGTGTAAGCAAGGATCAGCTTGAACTCGTAGGATTTGGTGGTACTGCTAACATGTTTGGTAAGAACTACTTAAACCGTGTAGTTATTCTTGAATAATAATATATTCGTAATATATTAAGTTTTAATGATCGTGTCGGAAGTATATTTATTTCCGACACGATTTTTTTATGCAATCTGATTGATGAAATTTAGAATAATGGATGATAGGATCTGAAGATATTTGCTTTATTAAAGATTGACTATTTCATTTCTTAAAATACAAAAAATATATGTAATGTAAAGATCGTTTTTAGTTTAGGAACAGCCTTTTTGTTATTATAATGATGTGAAGTTTAGAATTTCAATTATTAATCGTAATTTTGTGCCTTAAATGAGCCGAATATTAGCAATTGATTATGGTAGAAAGCGTACGGGAATAGCTGTTAGCGATATTTTGCAGTTGATTGCAAATGGGTTGACAACAGTACCTACTAATGAGCTTTTACAATTTATTTCCACTTACGTTTCTCAAGAACCCGTGGAAAAAATTCTTGTTGGCCTTCCTAAACAAATGAATAACGAGCATTCAGAGAACATGAAGTATATTGAGCCGTTTGTCCGTTCGTTAAAGAAACTTGTTCCGAATATCCCGGTGGAGTATGTGGATGAACGCTTTACTTCAGTTTTAGCCCATCGCACTATGCTGGAAGGTGGGCTGAAGAAGAAAAGTCGCCAAAACAAATCATTAGTAGATGAAATAAGTGCGACGATTATACTGCAAACTTATTTGGAAAACAAACGTTTATTTCCTCGAGATAAATAATTTATATATTTTATAAATCGAAATAGTATATAGAATGATTTTACCTATTTATGTTTACGGACAACCGGTTTTGCGAAAAATAGCAGAAGATATATCAGTGGATTATCCTAACCTGAAAGAGCTTGTAGCCAATATGTTTGAAACCATGGATAATGCCGATGGCGTTGGATTGGCTGCTCCGCAAATTGGGCTTCCTGTCAGAGTTGTAGTCATTAACCTCGATGTCCTGTCTGAAGATCATCCCGAATACAAAGGGTTTAGAAAAGCATTTATTAATGCTCATATTATAGAGAGATCCGGTGAAGAAGTTAATATGGAAGAAGGTTGTTTAAGCTTGCCCGGAATTCATGAATCTGTAAAGCGTAGCAATAGAATTCACGTGCAGTATTTGGACGGGAATCTTGAAGCACATGATGAAATTGTTGAAGGTTATCTGGCACGTGTTATGCAGCATGAGTTTGATCACTTGGATGGGAAAATGTTTATTGATCATATTTCTCCCTTGCGTAAGCAGATGATTAAAGGAAAACTTAACGCGATGTTGAAAGGTAAGGCGCATTGCACTTATAAAGTAAAGACTATCAAGTAGAAATTACTTATAAATGGTATAAAGCTACAAAAAATATAAAAAGCATTCTCTTTATCTTTGGGAGTCAGTGAAAAGCATTATTTTTGTTTCGTATACAAGCTATTTATAATACAAGATGGTGAAAAAGATACTGATAGCATTAATGCTATTTCCTACGTTCTTGTGCGCTCAAATTAATACGGAACGAGTAATGACTATTGCTCGTAATGCACTTTATTTTGAAGATTACGTACTTTCTATCCAATATTTTAACCAAGTAATCAACGCTAAGCCATATTTGTACGAGCCTTATTTTTACCGGGGATTGGCAAAAATAAATCTGGATGATTATCAAGGTGCTGAAAGTGATTGTGATGCTGCCATACAGCGTAATCCTTTTGTGGTTGGAGCTTATCAGATAAGAGGATTGGCCCGTATACGTCAAAATAAATTTGATGGCGCCATTGAAGATTATAAGATGGCTCTGAAGTACGATCCGGAAAATGTTGTTTTATGGCATAACCTGACACTTTGTCACATGCAAAAGGATGATTATAAATCGGCAAAAGAGGATTTGGGTAAACTTATGGCTATTTCTCCCCGGTACACGAAAGCTTATCTGATGCGTGGAGAAGTGTCTTTAAAGGAAAAAGATACGATTCAGGCATTGAATGACTTTGATAGGGTTATTGAGATGGATCGTTATGATCCGGATGGCTGGAGTGCACGTTCCATGATCCGTATTCAACAAGCTAAATATGCTGATGCCGAAAAAGATTTGGATCAGGCTATTCATTTAAGTGCAAAAAATGCAGGGAACTATATAAACCGTGCATTATCCCGTTTTCATCAGAATAATTTGAGAGGTGCCATGAGTGATTATGATTTGGCTTTGGACATCGATCCGAATAATTTCATTGGCCATTACAATCGTGGTTTGTTGCGTGCGCAAGTTGGAGATGATAACAGGGCTATTGAGGATTTTGATTTTGTATTGAAAATTGAGCCGGATAATCTGATGGCCACTTTTAATCGTGGACTGTTGCGTGCACAAACAGGCAATTACCGGGGAGCGATAAGTGATTATTCCAAGGTTATCAAACAATATCCTAACTTTATGGCGGGATATTACTATCGTGCTGAAGCCCGGAAGAAAGTAGGAGATCGCAAGGGCGCTGAATTGGATGAATTTAAGGTGATGAAGATGCAGTTGGATAAACGGAATAATACTCATTCCAAGAATAAAGCCCTTGCTGATAATTCAGGAGAAGAAGATAAAAGTAAGACACGCAAAAAATCAGATAAGGATATGGAGAATTACGGCAAAATAGTAATTGCTGATGATTCCGAAATGGACCAAAAGTATAAGAATGACTATCGCGGTCGCGTACAGGATAGGAATGTGGTAATCAAACTCGAACCGATGTATGCTTTGACTTATTATGAGAAAACAAGCGAGGTTAAGCGTTTGGTACATTACTATAAATACATCGACGAATTGAATCGTGAAAAGATGCTTCCGAAGCCTTTGATCATTACAAATATGGAAGCTCCTCTTACGGAAGAGCAAGTCAAATCCCATTTTGCATTAATTGATGCTCATACTTCCGATATTGTTGCTAATGATAGAGATGCTAAGAAACGTTTTCTGCGTGGAATGGATTTCTATCTGGTACAAGATTTTACCAGTTCAATAGAAGATTTTACTAAAACTATTTTACTTGATGATCAATTCTTTCCGGCATATTTTATGAGAGCTTTAGTACGTTGTAAACAATTGGAATATAAGAAAGCTGAAGCACAAGATGACGGGAGTGTTCTTACGGATACACAGAAACAAACAGAAGTTACGGCAATGGATTATGAGATCATCAAAAATGATCTGAACCGTGTTGTTCAATTGGCTCCCGATTTTGTTTACGGTTATTACAACCGGGCGAATGTATTGTCACTTTTAAAGGATTATCGTGCCGCTTTGGTGGATTATGACAAAGCAATAGAACTCAATAAAGACTTTGCTGAAGCCTATTTCAACCGTGGACTGACCAATATTTTTTTAGGTAACAATAAGCAAGGTATCGCCGATTTGAGTAAGGCCGGTGAACTTGGCATTGTATCGGCATATAACGTTATAAAACGTTTCACCGATACCCGTGAATAACATTCTTTTGCTAAAAAATGGATAATAAGGAAGATTTGACTACTTTTGTGTTTTGAAAATTGAAAATATAACGAATTATGATAAAAATAACTTTTCCAGATGGATCCGTGCGTGAGTATAGTGACGGAGTTACTGGCTTAGAAATAGCTGAGAGTATCAGCTCCCGTTTGGCACAGGATGTTCTTGCCTGTGGTGTAAACGGTGAGACTTATGATTTGAACCGTCCCATTATGCAAGACTCTCAGATTGTACTTTATAAATGGGATGACGAACAAGGTAAACATGCATTTTGGCACACCAGTGCACACTTGTTGGCGGAAGCACTGCAAGAGCTCTACCCTGGTATTCAGTTTGGTATAGGACCTGCTATTGAAAACGGGTTTTATTATGATGTAGATCCGGGTGAGGCTACCATTAAGGAAGCCGATCTGCCTGCTATTGAAGCTAAAATGGCCGAGCTTGCAGCTAGGAAAGAAGTCTTGGTTCGTGAAAATATCTCTAAGGCAGACGCACTGAAAAAGTTTGGAGATCGTGGTGAAAGCTATAAATGCGAATTGATTTCCGAATTGGAAGACGGTCATATCACAACTTATACTCAAGGTACATTTACCGATCTTTGCCGTGGTCCGCATTTAGCTACCACAGCACCGATTAAGGCTATCAAACTGATGTCTGTAGCCGGCGCTTACTGGCGAGGCCATGAAGATCGCAAAATGATGACCCGTATCTATGGTATTACCTTCCCGAAGAAGAAAATGCTAGATGAATATCTGGTTATGGTTGAAGAAGCCAAGAAACGTGATCACCGCAAAATCGGTAAAGAAATGGACTTGTTCATGTTCTCCGATACAGTAGGCAAAGGGCTACCGATGTGGTTACCGAAAGGCGCCGCATTACGTCTTCGTCTTCAAAGTTTCTTGCGTCGTATTCAGTCACGTTACGATTATCAGGAAGTGATTACTCCGCCTATTGGGAATAAGCTACTGTATATTATGTCGGGGCACTATGCTAAATATGGAAAAGATTCATTTCAACCTATTCATACTCCGGAGGAAGGAGAGGAATATTTCCTCAAACCGATGAACTGTCCTCATCATTGTATGATCTATAAGAATTCACCCCGTTCGTATAAAGATCTGCCTTTGCGTCTCGCTGAATTTGGAACAGTATGCCGATATGAGCAGAGCGGAGAGTTGCATGGATTAACCCGTGTACGCAGTTTTACTCAGGACGATGCCCATATTTTCTGCCGTCCGGATCAAGTTAAAGATGAATTCCTCAGAGTGATGGATATTATTTCTATAGTATTCAAATCTATGGAATTTGCCAACTTTGAAGCACAGATTTCTTTGCGTGATAAGGTGAATCGCGAGAAATATATTGGTAGTGATGAAAATTGGGAAAAAGCAGAGCAAGCCATTATTGAAGCTTGCAAAGAAAAAGGGCTGGAAGCTAAGATAGAATATGGTGAGGCCGCATTTTATGGGCCTAAACTTGATTTTATGGTAAAAGATGCTATCGGCAGGCGTTGGCAGTTGGGTACCATTCAGGTAGATTATAATTTACCCGAACGTTTTGAACTGGAATATACTGGTGCAGATAATCAGAAACACCGGCCGGTGATGATTCATCGTGCTCCTTTCGGATCAATGGAACGTTTCGTTGCAGTGCTTATTGAACATACCGCAGGTAAATTTCCCTTATGGCTTACTCCCGATCAAGTGGCTATTCTGCCTATTAGCGAGAAATTCAACGATTATGCCCAGTCTGTTAAACAGACACTTAAAAAATATGACATCCGCGCCATTGTTGATGAGCGTAATGAAAAGATTGGCAGGAAAATACGAGACAACGAATTAAAGCGTATTCCATATATGCTTATAGTTGGTGAAAAGGAAGCACAGAATGGTGAGGTTTCCGTTAGAAAGCAAGGAGAAGGTGATAAAGGTTCCATGAAATTTGAGGAATTTGCAAAAAAAGTGGAAGAAGAGGTTCGAAATATGATAAATAAATGGTAACTTTGCAGCCGATTGTAGCTCAAGCGTCAAATTATTTGTGACTAAATGCTTGTAACTAGCTTTCTATGGAAATTTAGAATTTAAATTATAATAAAACAAACAGGAAGAAAACGTTTTTAATGAAAAATGACAGCTTAAAAGGGCAATATCGGATTAATGAGCAAATCCGTGCCAAGGAAGTCCGCATTGTTGGTGACGAAGTAGAATCTAAGGTTTATCCGATAGCTCAGGCTTTGAAACTGGCAGAGGAACACGAAGCGGATTTAGTGGAGATATCTCCAAATGCACAACCTCCCGTTTGTCGTATTATTGATTACTCTAAGTTTCTATATCAGTTAAGAAAACGTCAGAAAGAGCAAAAGGCGAAGCAAGTTAAGATCAATGTGAAGGAAATACGTTTTGGTCCGCAAACAGATGAACACGATTATAACTTTAAGTTGAAGCATGCAAAGGGCTTTTTGGAAGACGGTGACAAGGTTAGGGCTTATGTGTTTTTCAAGGGACGTTCAATTCTTTTTAAAGAGCAGGGGGAAGTTTTACTGTTACGTTTTGCCAATGATTTGGAAGAATTTGCTAAAGTCGATCAACTTCCGGTACTTGAAGGTAAACGTATGATTATTCAGCTTTCGCCGAAGAAAAAAGATATTCCAAAAAAGAATGTTTTATCAGCTAAGCCCGTCGGTGATATTGTGAGCACTGAAGCGAAAGAAAAAGAAGAATAAATGCGTAGCGCAGGTATAGTGCGTTGCCATACCATTAATAATTAAACAATTAATAAAATGCCAAAGATCAAGACTAACTCCGGTGCTAAAAAGAGATTTACTCTTACCGGAACGGGTAAAATCAAAAGAAAGCATGCTTTTCATAGCCACATTCTGACTAAGAAGACCAAAAAGCAAAAAAGAAACTTGTGTTATTCAACTATAGTGGATGTTACGAATATCAGTCAAGTGAAAGAGCTTTTGGCTATGAAGTAATCATGCAAAAAGTATTTTAAGTATTAACCGAATGCATTTAGCTTTAAGTTCATTGCGTGAAGTAATGACGCTAACATTCAAAAACAAGTAAAACTATGCCAAGATCAGTAAATCATGTTGCTTCAAGAGCAAGAAGAAAGAAAATTTTGAAACTAACCAGAGGTTACTTTGGTGCAAGAAAAAATGTTTGGACCGTTGCCAAAAATACTTGGGAGAAAGGTTTGACATATGCTTATCGTGACCGTAAGAATAAGAAGAGAAATTTCCGTGCATTATGGATTCAGCGTATTAATGCTGCCGCTCGTTTGGAAGGTTTGTCTTATTCTAAATTGATGGGCGCTTTACATAAAGCAGGTATTGAAATCAATCGTAAAGTATTAGCCGATTTAGCGATGAATCATCCGGAAGCATTTAAGGCTATTGTTGCTAAAGCAAAAGCTGCTTAATATAAAGCAATTGATATAGATAAAAGCTGATTACTTTATGTAATCGGCTTTTTTTTTGGACAAAAAATATACATTTGTACAATTTATCATTAATGCAGTGTAATATGAAGAAATTTGTTTTGTTTTTATTGGTTTCTGCGTCATATATTCTGGCTGGTGCGCAGGAAGCCCGACTTCTTCGTTTCCCGTCAACAGATGGCAATGAAGTTGTTTTTTCTTATGCCGGAGATCTTTATAAAGTTTCTATCAATGGTGGAGAGGCTCAACGTCTTACTTCGCATGTCGGTTATGAGATGTTCCCGAAGTTTTCTCCGGATGGAAAAACGATAGCGTTTACCGGACAATATGATGGAAATACTGAGGTTTACACCATTCCGGCTATAGGAGGTGAACCGTTGCGTATAACTTATACCGCAACGAACTCCCGCGATGATATTGGAGATCGTATGGGTCCTAATAATATTGTTATGGGATGGACACCCGATGGCAAAAGTATCCTGTACCGTAATCGGATTGGTAGTGGTTTTGTGGGACGTTTATATTTGGTAGATAAAGAAGGAGGTTTATCCAATGCTATTCCCTTGCCCGAAGGTGGTTTTTGCAGTTATTCCCCTGATGGTAAAAAACTGGCTTATAATCGTGTGATGCGTGAATTCCGTACTTGGAAATATTATAAGGGTGGGATGGCAGACGATATCTGGATATATGATCCTGCGTCGAAGTCAGTCGAGAATGTTACCAATAATGTGGCTCAGGATATTTTTCCCATGTGGATTGGAGAAGATATATATTTTCTTTCCGATCGTGATCGGATCATGAATTTGTTTGTATACCATACCAAGACCAGGCAGACAGATAAAGTTACAAATTTCACTGATTATGATGTGAAATTTCCCAGCTGTAACGGCAACACTATTGTTTTTGAAAATGCCGGATTCCTTTATAAGCTAAACGTAGGAGACCAAAAACCGGTTAAAATAAACATAACATTAGCATCGGACAATATTTATGCCCGGAGTGAAATCAAAGACGGTGGGAAATACATTACTGAGGCCAGTCTATCTCCCGATGGTGAACGTTTAGCTGTGACTACCAGAGGCGAGGTCTTTAATATTCCTTCCGATAAAGGAGTGATTAAAAATATAACCCGTTCGCCCGGCGCTCATGAACGCAATGCGCAATGGGCACCCGACGGAAGATCCATCGCCTACATTTCCGATGCCACAGGTGAAACGGAACTTTATTCGCAAGATGCCAAAGGTTCCGAACCGATACAATTGACTAAAGATAATGATACATATATTCGTTCGTTTTTGTGGAGCCCCGATTCAAAGTCAATTGTTTATATCGATCGTAAAAACCGCCTTAATCTGCTCAATGTAGTATCTAAGCATAAGGAGACTTTGTTTCAAGATCCCATTGGTGAGCCTCAGGATGTTAGTTTTTCTCCGGATAGCAAATGGTTGACTTATACCCGGCTTGAATCTAATAATTTCAGCGTTGTTTATGTTTACAATATAGCAGATAAGAAAGAACATGTCATAACAGATAAATGGTATGAATCCGATGAACCTGTGTTCAGCAAAGACGGTAAGTATATTATTTTCTCTTCATCAAGAGACTTCAACCCTGTTTACGGCTCGAAAGAATGGAATCATGTGTATAACTACACTAATGGAATATATTTGTGCCTGTTATCCAAAGATACTCCTTCACCATTCCTTGCGAAAGATGCAGAAGTAAGTGTGACAGATGTGTCCGATAAAAAAGCTTCCGATAAAAAAGATGCAGATAAGAAAAACGCTACTTCCAAAGATACTCTGTCTACTATCAAAATAGATTTTGAAGGTATTAGCGATCGTATCGTCAACCTTCCTCTTCCGGCTTCCGTATACCGGAGTTTCTATTCCGATGGTGAAAAGGTATACTATACCAAACGAGGTACTGTGGCTCTATACGACCTGAAATTGCAGAAAGAAGAAATAATAGCCGAAGGTGCATATATGGATTTGAACTACGGTAGTAAGAAAGCACTGTTCTATAAAGATAAGAAACTTTATGTGACAGCTATACCTACAGGAAAAATTGAGCTCAAAGATGCTGTGGAAATAGGTAATATGAAGATATTTACCGATTATTCTCAGGAATGGGCACAAATATTCGATGAAGCATGGCGAGCTTATCGCGATGGTTTCTATATGGAAAGCCTTCATGGCGTCGACTGGAAAGCTATTAAAAAGAAATATGCCGTACTGCTGCCATACGTAAAAAACCGTCTTGATCTGAATTATGTAATAGGAGAGATGATCGGCGAGTTGTGTATTGGCCATGCATACGTTAATCCGGGTGAAGCCGAACGTGCCGAAAGAGTGAATACCGGTATGCTTGGAGCGGATATTTCCCGTGACAAGACAGGCTTCTTCCGTATTGAAAAGATTTATCAAGGTGCATCTTGGGATAAGAGTCTGCGTTCGCCTTTTACCGAACCGGGGATTAATGCAAAAGTAGGTGACTTTATTGTGGCTATCGATGGTATTCCCACCAATACTGTAAAAGATATGTATTCCCTACTTGTTGGTAAGGCAGAAGTTCCTACAGAGATCACATTGAACAGTAAGGCTCAATTGAGTGGTGCCCGTAAGATTGTTGTCAGTCCATTGACTGAGCAATATACACTGTCGCAATACGAATGGGTGCAAGATAACATAAAGAAAGTGGAGAAGGCATCCAATGGAAAGATCGGATACATATATATACCCGATATGGGACCTGAAGGCTTAAATGAATTTGCCCGTTATTTTTATCCGCAACTGGATAAAGAAGGTTTGATTATAGACGATCGTGCCAATGGTGGAGGGAATGTGTCTCCAATGATTCTCGAACGTTTGTCACGCGAACCATACCGACTCACCATGCGTCGCGGCTCCACCCGTATAGGTACTGTACCCGATGCCGTTCAGGTCGGTCCGAAGGTTTGTCTGATAAATAAGTACTCTGCTTCCGACGGCGATTTATTCCCTTGGGGATTCCGCGCATTAGGACTTGGTAAGCTTATCGGAACTCGTACATGGGGTGGTATTGTCGGAATATCAGGATCCTTACCCTTTATTGATGGAACAGATCTTCGTGTACCGTTCTTTACCAGTTACGATCCTAAAACCGGACAGTGGATCATCGAAAACCATGGTGTTGATCCGGATATTGCTATAGACAATGATCCTGTTAAAGAATGGAGTGGAGAAGATCAGCAACTCAATCGTGCCATAGATGAGGTAATGAAAGAGCTGAAGAATCGTGAGCCACTGAAGCCTGTTCCCGCTCCAAGAGTGTGGAATAAATAAAAATTTGTCTCGCATATAAGTCGTTGTGCAGCAATGATTAATGCATGACACATTTATGATATTACATTCGTGTATAAAACAAAAGCCAGTCCTCGTTTGTTTCTTTAATAGAAAAGGGCTACATTTGTAGAAGAAAAAAGAGCCGCATTGATTGGATCGGGAAACTCATCAATTTTTATGAAATACCGAGACAAGCTTCGTTTCTCAATGGCGGGCCACGCCTTTCGGGGTAACTCTTAGTCGGTGGATTACAGAGAGGACGAGCACTCAAATCATGTCATCTGGAGTTTCATCACATCATCGATGCGGCTTCCATATAAGAAGGAATGGTAATCACTAAATTGCCATTCCTTTTTTCTTTTTAAAAGAATATTATTTCAGTGATTCTTTTTACCTTTGCCGGACTTTAATTTAATAATAAGAATGAAGAAAAATGTAGTCAAAAAACTCTCCTTTGGAGTTTTGGCAATAATAGTTTTTTCCCTCCTGACTATGGGGTATTTCCTGTTTTTCCCACAGTTTCATTCCCAAAAAACAGCTTACGTCTATGTAGACCGTGACGACAATGCCGATTCCGTCTGTTATAAGGTCAAAAAGGCGGGAAACCCCATTGCAATATCGGGGTTTAACTGGCTGGTGAAATGGCGGAATTATTCCGGTCATATTCGTACAGGACGTTATGTCATTCATTCCGGCGATAATGTATTCAAAGTTTTCAATCGCATCTACAAAGGATATCAAGAACCGTTGAATCTAACCATTGGCAGTGTACGTACCTTGGATAAACTTGCACGTAGTGTAGGTAAGCAGTTGATGATCGATTCTGCTGAAGTGGTAACAGTGATGAACGACTCCGTCTTCCGTGAGAAGCTAGGCTACACCAAAGAAACCTTGCCGAGCCTTTTCATACCGGAAACCTATCAGGTTTATTGGAATATGAGCGTGGATGAGTTTTTTGACCGTATGAAGAAAGAACATGATAAGTTCTGGAATTCCGACCGTATGGCCAAAGCTAAAGAAATGGAGCTGACTCCCGCCGAAGTTTCCACAATGGCTTCCATTGTAGAAGAGGAAACGAACAATAATCAGGAAAAGGCAATGGTAGCCGGACTATACTATAATCGCATGCGTGCCGGAATGCCATTGCAGGCCGATCCTACGATTAAGTTTGCTCTGCAAGATTTTGCCCTCCGTCGCATATCCAATGAAGACCTGAGAGTAAACTCACCATACAACACTTATCGGAACATCGGCTTACCTCCCGGGCCGATACGTATCCCTTCTACAATAGGTATTGATGCCGTGTTGAATCACGTGAAACATAATTATATTTACATGTGTGCCAAAGACGATTTTTCAGGTACCCATGCTTTTGCGGCAAATTATGCCGATCACATGAAAAATGCCAAGAAATACTGGAAAGCATTAAACGATCGGAAGATTTTTAAATGATTTTGTGATAAAATAAAAGCAAAAGGCTATATTTGCGGACGAAAAACGCAGGTAATGCAGATTGGGGAGGTAAATGTACCTTGTTATCGCTGCGTCACCTGCGTTTTTTTTTATCGGATTTTTTGACTAATATAAACTTTGACTAATATAAAGATAATCTAAAATATGAGCAAGCAACTCTTACTTGGCGACGAAGCTATTGCGCAAGCGGCATTAGATGCCGGTCTTTCGGGCGTTTATGCTTACCCCGGCACCCCTTCTACCGAAATCACGGAATATATACAGTCGGCTCCTCTGACTGCAGAGCGTAACATCCACAGCCGTTGGTGTACTAATGAAAAGACAGCCATGGAGGCTGCTTTGGGCATGTCTTTTGTCGGCAAACGTGCATTGGTATGCATGAAACACGTTGGCATGAATGTGGCGGCCGATTGCTTTATTAATTCTGCGGTAACCGGCGTGAAAGGTGGGCTTATTGTTGTAGCCGCCGATGATCCCAGCATGCATTCCTCACAAAATGAACAGGATAGTCGCTTTTATGGTGATTTTGCTTTGATACCGATGTATGAACCAAGTAATCAGCAGGAAGCTTATGATATGGTTTATAGCGGGTTTGAGTTTGCCGAGCAAACAGGGGAGCCGGTATTAATGCGTATGGTAACCCGCCTTGCCCACTCCCGTTCGGGTGTGGAACGTAGAGTACAGAAACCCCAAAATGAGTTGTCTTTCAGTGATGATCCGCGGCAGTTTATTCTTTTGCCCGGTATTGCCCGTAAACGCTATAAAGCTTTATTGGAGAAACAAGATGCTTTTGTAAAGGCCTCAGAGGAATCTCCTTATAATCAATATATTGATGGAAAGAATAGGAGGTTTGGCATTGTGGCATGCGGCATTGCATTCAACTATCTCATGGAGAATTATCCCGATGGCTGTGAATATCCGGTTCTGAAGATCGGTCAGTATCCGCTTCCCCAAAAGCAGCTTCTTAAATTGGTGGAAGAGTGTGACGAAATATTAGTTCTTGAAGATGGGCAGCCTTTTGTAGAACGCCTGATTAAAGGCTATCTTGGTATCGGCATTATAGTAAAGGGGCGTCTTGACGGAACTCTTTCACGCGATGGTGAACTTAACCCTGACACAGTTGGAGCAGCTGTAGGCAAAAAGACAGAACCTGCTTTCCATACCCCTTCATTAGTTACGATGCGTCCCCCCGCACTGTGTGACGGTTGCGGACATCGTGATATGTACACTGCTCTTACAGAAGTGCTACGCCAAGAATATCCCGGACATAAAGTTTTTAGCGATATCGGTTGTTATACCCTTGGAGCCGGTGCTCCATTCAATGCTATTGATTCCTGTGTGGATATGGGAGCTTCCATCACAATGGCCAAGGGAGCGGCAGATGGTGGCTTATATCCGGCTGTAGCTGTTATAGGTGATTCCACTTTTACGCATTCCGGTATGACTGGTTTGTTGGATTGCGTAAATGGGAATGTCAACGTTACTGTTGTGATTTCCGATAACGAAACCACTGCCATGACCGGTGGACAGGATTCAGCCGGAACGGGACGGATTGAAGCGATCTGCTCCGGTATAGGCGTTCTGCCCGAACACATCCGTGTGGTAGTGCCTTTGAAGAAGAATTATGAAGAAATGAAGCAGGTTATTCGTGAGGAAATTGAGTACAGCGGAGTATCCGTTATCATTCCGCGGCGCGAATGTATTCAAACCTTAGCACGTAAAAAAAGAAAAAAGTAAGTCGTACGATTATGAAAAGAGATATAATACTCGCCGGAGTAGGCGGACAGGGAATTCTTTCCATTGCAACGGTCATTGGTAAGACCGCATTAAAAGAAGGACTATATATGAAGCAGGCCGAAGTACACGGTATGAGCCAGAGGGGAGGGGATGTACAGTCCAATCTTCGTATTAGCGACCGTCCCATATCATCCGATCTCATTCCTGTAGGAAAGTGTGATTTGATCATTTCACTCGAACCGATGGAAAGCTTGCGTTATTTGCCTTATCTTAGTCCGGAAGGGTGGCTGGTGACTAATGAAACACCCTTTATTAATATTCCAAATTATCCCAATGAAGGTGATGTTAGGGCTGAATTGGACAAATTACCCCATAAAGTCATCCTTAATGTAGACAATGTAGCCAAAGAAATAGGTTCTCCACGTGTGGCTAATATTGTATTGCTCGGTGCTACCATTCCTTTTTTGGGGATAGATTACGACAAAGTGCAAATCAGCATTCGTGAAATCTTTGCTTCCAAAGGAGAAGCTATTGTAGAAATGAATCTTAAAGCCCTTGCTGCGGGTAAGGAAATAGCAGAAGACCTGATAAAATAACGACATCTGAATAGAACTCATGAAAACACAATATTGGGAGCAGGATATCGAAACGATGAATCGTAACGATCTTCATCGACTCCAACTGGAACGGCTTAAGAAAACCATAAAGATTGCTTCTCACTCGCCACATTATAACAAAGTCTTTAAAGAATGCGGTGTGACAGCCGACGATATTCATACGCTGGATGATCTTCGTCGGATACCTTTTACTACTAAAGCGGATATGCGCGCCAACTATCCTTTCGGGCTCGTTTCGGGCGATATGGTTGCAGATGGAGTGCGTATCCATTCGTCGAGTGGAACAACCGGGACCCCAACGGTGATTGTTCATTCGCAGCATGATCTTGATTCCTGGGCCAATTTGGTGGCGCGATGTCTTTATATGGTTGGAGTTCGTAAGGCGGATGTGTTTCAAAATAGTTCCGGTTATGGCATGTTTACAGGGGGACTGGGTTTTCAATATGGCGCTGAATGCCTGGGTGCACTCACTGTGCCTGCTGCTGCCGGAAACAGTAAACGCCAGATTAAATTTATTACCGATTTTCATACCACAGCTTTGCATGCCATTCCGAGTTATGCAATTCGTTTGGCGGAGGTTTTTCAGGAAGAAGGACTTGATCCGGCTGCTTCCAGTCTGAAAACCCTTATTATTGGTGCCGAACCCCACACCGACGAACAGCGTCGCAAAATAGAGCGGATGCTTGGTGTAAAAGCTTATAATTGTTTTGGTATGACCGAAATGAACGGACCCGGAGTTGCGTTTGAATGTCAGGAACAAAACGGTATGCACTTGTGGGAAGATTGTTATATTGTCGAAATTATTGATCCCGAAACCGGAGAACCTGTTCCCGAAGGTGAGTTGGGAGAGCTGGTACTTACCACTCTCGACCGTGAAATGATGCCTCTTATTCGTTACCGCACTCGTGATCTTACCCGTATTCTTCCCGGTCAATGTCCTTGCGGGCGTACTCATATACGGATTGATCGGATTAAGGGACGTAGCGACGATATGTTTATTATAAAGGGAGTGAATATCTTCCCCATGCAGGTAGAGAAAATACTGGTGCAATATCCGGCATTAGGCAGCAATTACCTCATAACCCTTGATACTATAGACAATCAGGATGAAATGATTGTTGAAGTTGAACTTAGCGATCTTTCTACTGATAATTACATTGAGTTGGAAAATGTACGTAAAGAAATCACCCGCTTGTTGAAGGACGAGATTCTGGTAACGCCGAAAGTTAAGTTGGTGAAAAAAGGATCTTTGCCTCAAAGTGAAGGGAAAGCTGTCAGGGTGAAAGATTTGCGTAACAATCATTAGGACGTAGCCAGTTTATATTCTCTTGATGCTACTGTTTCGTAAAGTTAAGTTTTCACTAATAATCTTTACTATTTCGACTTAAATTATATTTTGGTCTAAAAACTCATAACTTTGCCGGAAATGGAGATAACTGAGCAAGGTATGAGGGATCGAATTTTGTGTGGTGCTCAAAAACTTTTTCAGGAGAAAGGGTTGGGTAAAATTACGATGGAAGATATTGCCAATTTCATCGGAAAGGGGAAGAGTTCCCTGTATTATTATTTTAAGAGCAAGGAGGAGATATTCAGTGCTGTACTCGATATGGAAATCAATGAAATAATCATGGAAGCCATACGGCAGATGAATCAGTGCAGTACGTTTCTTGAAAAGATAGAAACATTCGGGAGGGTTAAATATGATATGACCCGTAAGCGAAAAACCCTTTATGCTACAGTGGAGCGTTTCACGCCTCCTGAAGAGATGCAGCAATATAACCTGATTAAAAGTAATGTGCACGTGAAATACGTGCAGCAGGAGAAAGTCGTTCTCTTGCCTGTTTTTATGGAAGCCATGACACAGAATGTGATAAAGAGGGTTAGCGACGAAGCATTGGATACTACAATACTGATCTTTTTATGCTCATTGCGAGGTATTAATCGCGAAGTGTATTTGCACGGGCGACCAAATGATGCTGCAAAACTGATTCACGTACAATGCGAAATATTCTATAAAGGTATCTCTTAATTCTTTTTTGCTTTTTATTCGACCAATTTTATTATTTAGTCTAAACTGGACATGTTATGGTAACACCGTATGTATTTAGAGTTTTTTCTTCCAGAAATTACAGTTATTTTTTCTTCGGTCAGATTATATCGCGAATGGGGACATGGATGCAGCGTACTGCTGTGATTTGGGTTGTCTATACGATTACTCATTCGCTGTTGATGGTTGGTATCGCTACTTTTGCCGAGCAATTTCCTTCTTTCTTTCTCTCTCCTGCGGGTGGAATAACAGCCGATAAATATGAGCGTAATAAAATTGTGATTGTAACCCAGATTGTCTCTGCATTTCAGGCTGTTCTGCTAACAGCGCTTTATTACTTCGGATGGCATTCCATTTGGCTTATCCTGTTTTTAAGCCTTATTTTGGGTATAGCCAATGCTTTTGATATACCGGCTCGCCAAGCTATGGTAAACGACCTTGTATCCAATTCTGATTTACTTCCGGGAGCAATTGCAATGAACTCGTCTTTGAATAACTTCACCCGTCTGGCTGGTCCGGCATTGGCAGGGGTTGTAATGGCCGGATACGGTGCCACTGCCTGTTTTGCTGCCAATGCGATAAGCTTTATAGCGGTTATCTACTGTCTATTCAAGCTGAAAATACCCAAGCATGATGAAATAGCAACACGAAATAAGAATTCATGGAAAAATTTTAATGATGGGCTAAAGTATACTGTGAATAATAAGGAAATTGGAAGGACGCTACTACTGGCAGCATTGGTTTCGTTTTTGGTTGTTACATACAATACCTTACAACCTTATTTCGCGCATGATGTATTTGCAGGAAACGCAGCAACCTTCGGATATATTAATGGGGCTACAGGATTGGGTGCTTTAATCAGTACATTAGTCATTGCTTCACAAAAAAATGGGAGCAAACTTAAGGATATGCTGTTTTTCAATCTGGTATTACTGGGAATTGCTCTTGTTGTTATGTCCTATGTACATATTCTATATTTATATCTGATGATGAGCCTGATCTGCGGTTTTGGTGCAATGTCGACCATGCCCATCTGTAATACCATTGTTCAGACGGTTTCATCTCCGGAAATGCGGGGCAGGGTGGTTGGTTTTTTTGCAATGGCTACGATGGGAATGATTCCACTTGGAAGTCTGGTTATAGGTTGGCTGGCTAAAATTATAGGAGCGCAGAATTGCCAATTTACTCAAGGCATCGTTTGTCTGGTCATAGCTATGACTTTCTTTCGCTTCTTGAAAAGGGAAAAACAAAGCACTTTTTAGTGTAGTGTTTTTGGTCTAAACTATTCTAAATAATTCTCTTCTTTTTCTTATTCCATTCTTTCAATATGTTCTCTGTTGCTTGCTTTCCAAATTCAGGCTTTTTTTTATCAAATCTATTTATGATCCTATCTTCAAAAAAAATATTTAGGTAAGCTGATTTCTTTTATTCACAGTTTTATTTTTTTTAAGACCATAGATTTAAAATCTATAAAATCACATTGTTTTGTTTAATATTAGATTAATATTTGTTATTAAGGGCCCGTTCTATCTTTTATTTCTCTTTTTATCTAACCTATTTGAACATACTTTTTAAGTAGATACATTTGCATTCAAAGTTTATATTTTTTATAAATGTTATTGAATTTCAATAAAGGTAAAAATAACGTCTTTTTTTCTATATAAAAATCTTGAATTATATTTTTATATACTATGCTATAAATGGCAATATGTATGAATATTTATAATATTTATGATATTAATGTGTCAATATGTTGTATTTTTATTTTTATAATAAGTTTAATTTTAATTCATATTTTTACTATAATATAGGGTAATAAGATTTATATATGATCTAAAACGTATCATAAAGTATCGTAAATGCCATAAATATGACTTAAGTGAAAAAAATAGCAAAATATCTTTTTGATTTAAAAAATGATGTATATATTTGCAAAGTGATAGATTAAAAATTGTTTTTGTAGGTTAATTTTTTAAGAGAGAATTTATGAAAAGAAAGTTAATGTTATTATTAACCTGCCTGTTTGTGGGCATAGGTTTAGTGACAGCTCAAACATCAAAGATCTCGGGGGTTGTGACTTCCGAGGAAGATGGAGAGCCTGTTGTGGGGGCGTCAATATTAGTAAAAGGCACTACTATAGGGTCTATTACAAATATTGATGGTGAGTTTACAATATCAAACGTACCGGCTTCCGCCAAAACGATTCAGGTGTCATTTATAGGTATGACAACCCAGAATGTTGCAATTAGGGCCGGCGTTATCAGAATTGCTTTAAAGCCGGTGGCCGAATCTTTGGATGAAGTGGTAGTTACAGCACAAGGTTTAACACGTCAGGAGAAATCATTAGGTTATTCTACACAAAAGATTTCGGGTGATAAATTAACCACTGCCCGCCAGACCGATTTGGGAAATGCGATGGCCGGTAAAATTGCAGGTGCCCGTTTCTTCGGCGCTTCGGGTGCTACGTTCGATTCCGGAAGTATCGTGCTTCGTGGTACAACGGATTTTACTTCTATCTCCGGTTCCGAACCTATATATGTAGTGGACGGATCTATAACCAATAAAAATAGCGTCAACATGGATGACGTTGAAACGATTAACGTCCTGAAGGGTGCTGCTGCCACAGCTTTGTATGGGTCACAAGGAGGTAACGGTGCCGTTATCATTACTACCAAGCCGGCAAAAGAAGGCAAGGGGAGTATAGAGGTTAGTCATACTCTGCAATGGGAAAGTTATTATAAGCATTTTAATATGCAGAAAGAATATGGTGGTGGTAGTTTGGGTTACCAGGGAGAAGTAGACGATGCCCAATATGGTAGTCAGTATGACACCATGAGTCCGGAATATCTTTATGGTACAGTTGAAGGCTATGTTAATAGTGACGGTTCATATTACTATGATTATTATTCGGATGAGAGTTGGGGAGCCCGTTTTAATCCGAATGTGAAAATGGCATCTGCTTTGTATTTTGATGAAACCAGTTCAAAATACGGTGTTGCCGATCCTTATGTTGCCCGTCTAAACTTGGGTGACTTATTCCGCACTGGGGTTACAAATACCACTAATGTCGCTTTCTCTAAAGCCGGGAAAGACTACACTTCACGTATCTCATTCACCAATAGCACCAGAGATGGTATTCAGCGTAATTCAGAAGCTGTACGTCGCTTTCTTTCGGTAAAAACTTCATTTAAACCGGCAACCTGGATGAATGTATCATTAGATTACAAATATACCTACCGTCGTAATCATAATGCTGCGCAGGAAGGTTATGGAGGTGAACGTAATATTATGTATGAGTATCTGCAATGGGGACAAACCAGCGTTAATCTGAAAGATTACAAAGACTATCAGCGTGCCGACGGTAGCTGGCGTACATGGAACATTATTGATACGGATAATTTAAGCGCCAACTTCCATGATAATCCGTATGCTATTTTAGATAATGCCAATGTGTACACCACCGATCAATGGAATGTATTTACAGGTGATGCCGAGATTATTTTACCTTATAATTTCAAGGCAGGGATTCGTGTAATGGGAAATTTGAAGAATAATAATGAAGAAACTAAATATGCTAACGGTTCCATCAATTTTCAGTCTAAATATGCCGAAAACCAATATCATACCCGTGATTTGACAGTACAGGGACGTTTAACGTGGGGAGATCGTTTTATAAATAATCGTTTGTCTGTGGACGCTGCCGTTTTTGCAGAAGAACGAAATTATAACTATGGCATTTTGAAAGCTAACACAAACAGCGGTTTGACCATCAATGACTATTACAATTTGGCCGGATCCGCAAGTTATGTTACGGCTACCAATGAAGAGCAACATTTCAAAGAAAGGAGTTTGTTTGGTACCGCTACTTTCGGACTTGATGATACCTATTACTTGGATGGGTCTCTCAGAAATGACTGGAGCTCAAAACTCCCGGCAAACGGCAATAGCTATTTGTATGGAGGGCTTTCCGGTAGTGTGATCTTAAGCAACTTCCTCAAAGAAGCAACTTGGCTTAACTTCTGGAAAATCCGTGCTTCTTTGGCTCAGGTAGGTTCTTCTTTAGATGTCTACAAAACATTACCGGTATATGAGACGGATACAAAGTATAACTCTAAAATTACATTGTATCAATCTGCTACACAGTTGAATCCGTCTATTAAGCCGACCATCTCTACTACTTACGAAGTTGGTACTGAGTTTCGTATGTTCGACAGACGCTTATGGGGAGATATCAACCTGTATCAACGGGATTCTAAAAATCAGATCATTAATGTTACCGTAGCTCCCCAATCGGGTTATTCTTCCCGTCAGATGAATGCCGGATTGGTAAGAAACAAAGGTGTTGAAATATCTCTTGGTGGCACCCCGTTGAAAAACGGTAATTTCCAGTGGGATGTTGAAGGAAATATCTCTAAAAATAAAAACAAACTGATTCGTTTGAATGAAGATATTCAACAATACACTTTGGCCGGAAATCGTTTTGTCTACAACTGGTACTTGAAAGCCCAAGTGGGGAAACCTATCGGTGTAATTACTACGATGGCTCGTGCAGCTCGCAATGAAGATGGTGAGTTGCTGTTAAAGCCGACTACAAGTGCTGCGTGGGGTGGCGGATATCAGCTTACTTATGAGACAAATGTAGAGAAAGAAGCCGGTAATTTCCAACCCGATTGGACCGGAGGATTTTCTACCAGTGTACGTTATAAAGACTTCCGTTTGAGTGCCGACTTCGATTTTATGATCGGAGGCCAGATGGTGTCTTGGACAAATCTGTGGTCTAACGGTTCGGGAACTGCTGCTGCTACCTCTTATACAAATAATAAAGGCGTGAATGTTCGTGAAGGGATCAGTAAAGGCGGTGGTGTATACGTAAAAGGTGTAGACTCCACAACAGGTGAAGCTGTCACTGCGTACATGAATGCGTATAACTACTTCCATTACGAGGCAAACTATGACAATGATGCGTGGATTTACGACCGTACTTATTTGAAGTTGCGCGAGCTTTCTTTAAGCTACAGTGTTCCGACTTCCCTGCTTTCAAAAGCTAACATCGGTCTTAGCTCGGCAAGCATCTCATTTGTAGCTTCCAATCCGTGGCTCATTTATTCCGCTTGTCCTAATGTAGACCCGTCTGAATCCGGAACAAACTGGATTGAAGGTGGTCAGGCCGCTTCTACGAGATCTTTTGGTTTGACCGTTAAATTAGGTTTTTAACATGCAAAAATAGGAGAAATTAGAGATGAAACATATAAAATATTTAATACTGACATTAACCATCATAGTGGGGTTAACAGGATGCGATATGGGAGATTTCGGTGACCTGAATAAAAATCCGAATAAGCCCAGTGATGCGTATACTTCCATGCTATTTACATACTCCGGTAGATATGTACGTAACTTTATAATGACCGATTACGGTTATGACCCCTGGCCTATGGAGTGGACGGGCTACTTGTCTGAGTCGAAGAATAATCAATATGGGCCGCTGCAGACGACTGTGAATTTTAGTACGACGGATTATTACCGGTATGCGATTAAAAACTTGAATACCATCATTTCAATGAATGAAGACGAGGCTGTAAAAAGTACGGCGGTTGTCGCTTCATTCGGTTCAAATGATAATCAGATAGCAGCAGCTAAAACATTAAGAGCCTTCTTCTACATGACATTGACGGATATTCTGGGACCAATTCCTTATTCTGAAGCGTTTAAAGGTGAAAGCGATGATATCTGGACTCCGAAGTTTGACTCACAGGAATCTGTTTATGCTTCTCTTGATGCCGATTTGCAAAGTGCCTTTGCACAATTCGATGCAAGTACTTCATTGACCGATGCCGATTTCCTCTATAAAGGTGATATTAGTAAATGGAAGAAGTTTAATGCCACTCTCCGTATGATGATGGCTATTAAAATGGCAGATGTTGATCCTTCAAATGGTAAGACTCGCTTTGCAAAAGCTTATGCTGACGGTGGTATGACTGCAGTTGGAGACGGTTTTCACTATACATTCGACAGTCAGACTTATAGTTGGATGTATTATATCGGGAATACCGGTTATTCTTCGGCTAACCTCAATTTTGTTCCAAACAGCGTGATAGTTAATGCTTTGAAAGATTACAAAGACAACCGACTGTTTGCTTACTTTGATTTAGTAGGTTATAAAGGTGATCGTCCCGGAGATCCTACAGACTTTAATGCATACTATGGCGTACCTTTCGGCTTGGAGTCCAATGATGCCGTTACATCAGCAGCATCCAAGTGTTGCTCAGTTGCAGCAAAGTACTGTGAGCAGTTGGCTACGTATGGGGTTATAACCACTGCCCGTGCATTATTGGTTGAAGCGGAAGCAGCAGAACTGGGCTGGATCACTGCCGATCCTAAAGCATTATATGAAGCCGGTATTCGTGCATCCTTCGAATTCAGTGAGGCAGAAGGTGTTGAGGATTATATTAAAACAGCTAAAGTGGCTCTTTCTTCCGATAAGACTGAAGCACTCAAGCAGATTGTAACACAGCGTTATCTGGCCGGATTCCTGACCGATGGAGTGGAAGCATGGTCTGACTGGCGTCGTTACAACATCCCGACACTGCCAATTGAAGCGGGACAATCAGCTAACAGTATAACGGTGTATCCCTACAGAATGCAATACTCCGATACGGATAAGCAATATAATGTGGAGAACGCCAAAGCAGCCATCGACCAGTATTTAGGTGGAAGCGACAACCGTTGGAAACGTGTATGGTGGGATACGAAAGACAATATCTAATTTATAATAAGCTAAGCGATAGAATATTATACATAATTAGAATCAACTCTCTCTCTTGATTTTTGCATATTATTATGCGTTTTATTCTAACTCTACATTGAGGCGAACCCTCTCTGTATTAAGGAAGAGAGCGTCCGTGCAGGATACTCTCTTCCGTTTAGCTTATGGTGTTATTACGTTATACATTAAAAAAGTACTCCCCGATAATCATTGATTATCGGGGAGTACTTATATGTGATTTGCTTGGGGGGTATCCTGATGGAATTACCGTTTGCTATTTAGTCTATTGGATAGTGTTATTGAATATTCTCATTTTATTGATATGTACGTTTGGTAATCAATGCTTTTCTGATAAATTATTACAATAGATAACTGTTTGAAGATTGCTTTTCGGAATGCCGGAGATTCAGTCGTAACTTGAACCTGATTCACTCGTTACCTGAATGGCATTCACTCGTTACTTGAATCCTATTCAGTCGTTACCTCATTATCCCCCCGCTCAGAAACTATTCTGGATGGGGTTAAAATCGGATGAATTACTTTTGTATATGATTAAAATATAATTTAGATAATAATTTATATTTGTTTATGCTTAAAATTTTCTTATAATATTTCCCTGATATGTTTTGCATTACTTTTAATCGTATCAAAGACTTCGCTTATTTGCCCATTCAGTATTAACTTTGACATGGAAAGAGCAAATCCTTTTATTTGTGTAAATCCTATTTTGGGAGGCATAGCCAATGCATTAGGATCTGTGCCAATGGATATTAATGCAGGTCCATCAATCATAAAAGCCTCTTTTAATGTTTCTTCAACTTCCAATGGATTATTTATTGAAAATGCTTCCATACCCATAGCTCGCGCAATAAGGGCAAAATCCATGTCTTTCAGATCTGTTTCAGAATCAAGCAATCCGGCCACTTCCATCTCAAGTCTGACCATACCCAACGACTTGTTATTAAAAACAATAAGTTTTACAGGGAGTTTGTATTGAACAATCGTAACCAAATCTCCAAGCATCATCGATAATCCTCCATCACCGCAAAGGGCTATTACTTGCTGGCCTGGTCTGGCTAGGGCTGCTCCAATAGCCATTGGCATAGCATTAGCCATTGATCCGTGACTGAAAGAGCCGAGCATTTCACGTTTTCCTGTAGCATGCAGATATCTGGCCCCCCAAACACAACACATGCCGGTGTCGACAGTAAATACAGCATCATTATTGGCTATTTCATCAATAATGCCGGCAACATATTCGGGAGCAATTGCATTTTGTATGCCTTTATGTTCTTTAGCAGCCCGCAAATGATCTTTTACCTTTTCGTACGCTTTGAGCTGAGATTGCAAAAAACTATCATCGTCTTTAGCTTTTATAAAAGGTAGAAGAGCAGACAACGTATCTTTCGCATCACCGCCAAGTGCCATATCTACTTTCGCACGCCGCCCTATTCTTTCCGGTCTGGAATCAATTTGTACTATTTTCAAATCATTCGGCATGAAGCCTTCATATGGAAAGTCCGTGCCTATGAGTATTAACAGGTCTGATTTGTGCATACTCTGATAGGCTGATGGGAGTCCAAGCAAACCGGTCATCCCTATTTCGTTCGGGTTATCGTACTGTACAGCCATCTTAGCTCTGAATGAATATGCAATTGGCGATTTTATGAGCAATGCCAATTTTAAAAGCTCATCATGGGCCTCCTTTGTCCCTATGCCACAATAGATGGTAATTCTTTTACTTGAATCTATAAGATCAGCGAGTGCTTTTAATTCTGAATCTTGGGGTCTATATATACTCTTGGACGGCAAAAGATTATCTGCTGTGACATTCTCTTCAGCCTGACTCGCCGCTATATCGCCGGGCAACCCCACTACAGCTACTTCCTTTTTCAGTACTGCATGTTGCAAAGCGGCCTGAAGTATACGAGGAAATTGCTTTGTTGTTGTTACTATTTGATTATATCCACTACAATCATCAAATAACTTGATCGTATTCGTTTCTTGAAAATAAGAAGTTCCGAACTCATATGTAGGGCATGTGGATGCAATAGCCAATACCGGTACATTACTCCGGTGGGCATCATATAATCCGTTGATAAGATGTACATGGCCGGGGCCACTACTGCCTGCACAACATGCTATTCCATTCAATTCGGCTTCGGCTAAAGCGGCATATGCACCTACTTCCTCATGGCGAACATGAATCCATCTTATTTTATCATTTTGTTTTACCGCACTATTGACTTCATTCAAACTATCACCTGTGACAGCGTAAATATGCTTAATACCTGCATTTATCAATGTTTCGACAAGCTGATCGGCTACTTTTCTTCCCATTCTTTTTGAATATCCTTACTTTATATCAGCTTTGATGGTATCCGATTTTGCGTTATTCCATGAATCTTTTACGTTCTCGACGCTCTCTTTTGTTTTATCTACGGCTTTATCGACAGATTTATTTACCGATTTCTTTACACTTTTATAATCTTTTCCAGCACCTCTTGTTGTATTACATGAAACTAATGCCAATACAAATCCGGAAATAAAAAGTATCCTAATAATCTTTTTCATTTTTTTCCTGTTTTTTAATTATTTTTATTTGATTTTTAGTCAACCGAAAGTGATACGGCATATCGGCGTTGACAGTTCCGATAATACCTTAATTCTTTTCATACATAATGCTCTGATTATGCTTTTGAATTTTATATGACAGATCCCTGTTTTTCTATAGTTAAAACAATTTAAAGACAGATATGACCTATTAATCTGTGAATTATATAATTAATAATCAGAAATATATAACATTGTATGTAGGTTTATTCTTTCCTTTATAAATTGCTAATACGTTAGTTATGAATGGTAGGATAAGAATCGGACATTTTGATTCTGAAAAGTCCATCTTATTAGTCTGCATCGGGAGGAGACTTGAAAGAGATAGGTTGCTTCTTTTATTAAGGCTTATAATGATTTGTTGATTATCTTTCCTAAATAGAATTTATAAAAATGTAATAAAATGAAGCCATTTAATATTTTTAAAAATATATTACTTAGTACTTTTTACTATCTGATAGTTTGTTATAAGATCATTTTATGTATGAAAATTAAATTTTACTCTTTAATCATTATATCTATCTTCTTCGTAACTGCATTAAATGCACAGAACGAAGGAGATTCTATTCCTATTCAGCTGGGAGATATTGTAAAGAAATCTATATATGGACAAGAAAGGAGAGAACACGGCTCTTTATATCATCGTTTGTGGGGTACGCATTACGAACCATTGTATTATAAGGCGGTAAGTGTAAAAGCAATTAGTTTGAAATCATTATATGGAGGATTATCCATTCTCAGAGAATTTAAGGATTTGCATACCTTAGTATTGAAGGATAAGAATGAATACTTGTATTTACTGCGTCCACTTGGAGGGTCTACTTGTTTTTTGAATTCGAACTTTTTTAAAAATATTTATGATATTGGTGATTTAGAAGATACTTACGTAGGCAATTTTATTACGGAAGCATTTACGATTGTTCATCCGTATGGCTTCATCGCTTCTAACCTCATGGCAAAAGAGGTTGGCTTGATTTTTAATCGATATGATATTGCATATATTTCAACAGGTGAAACTACAGATACCGTTGCAGACGGTAGCAATATCAGGGAGAATCTGGTAACAATTACACGTTTGCCTTTTACAGAACAGGGAAGGTTATTTACCGGCGTGGAACAACTTCTTGAAGAATTACATAAAGGGGATACTTATAATGTGGATCAGCCGCTTTATATCCGCACACGATTGTTTGATATGCTGATTGGAGACTGGAATAAAATCCCCGAATCATGGGGCTGGATTACATCATTGAAGAATGATTCCGTTGTATTTGAACCGATGGTGTTTGACCGTAATCATGCTTATTCGAAAGTAGGAGGGGTTTTATTCAGGCCTTTGTTGGGAATGTTAGGCCTGGGTTTTATTAATAATTATGATGAAACACTGGATAATGTAAAGAAATTCAATACACTTGGCTATGCATTAGATATGGCTCTTACCCAAAAGAGCGAAGAACGTGTTTGGTTGGAGCAAGCTAAATACTTGCAGACTCATTTGACAGATCAGTTGATAAACAATGCTTTCTCAGCATTACCCGAAGAGGTGCAGGATGAGGACATGCAAGAAATAAAAAGAAAGCTAATAACCCGGCGTAGCCAGTTAGAAGATATTGCACATCGGTATTATCTTGTATTGCAGAAAACACCTGTGATTACAGGAACAAATAATGATGACAGATTCGTATTCAGCGAAGATAAAATGGATAATTTGCAAATTCAAATATATAATTCAAATTCAGACCAACCGTATTTTGATCGACATTATTCTTCCAAACAGACTAAAGAAATATGGATCTATGGATTAGAAGGCAATGACATATTTGAAGGAAGCCGTCCAACAAACCGGATAAAAATATTGCTAATCGGAGGAAAAGGGAAAAATCGATATGACTTTATTCACAACGAGAGAATAGAAGCTTATGAATTTCAATCTCAACAAGAAAGATTGGGGGATACATCGTCAATAAAGATTATATATCCCCGTAATGAAGAAGATGCATTAAAGTATGATTATAAAAAACTAAGTCATAAAAAGTTATCGGTTACTCCTATCGGGCTTTATGATTCCGATCTGGGTATTAACCTCGGAACATCTATTACCTATACGGTAAATGGCTTCAAGAGAACTCCTTATACTCAATGGCATCAACTTAGTTTTGACTATATCAATGGTTTTACTTATCAGGGAATTTTTCCCGACTATGATGGGAGAAAAAGTTTTCACTTGTCGGCCTTTATAGGTAGCTCTGCTTATTTTTCAAACTTCTTTGGTTATGGAAATTCAACGGCAGGATATAAAGACGAAGATAAAAAATTTAACAGGGTATACCTGGGAAAATATGCAGTCACCCCCGCATTTTATTATCAAATAGATAAATACCAAACATTTGATATTGCAAGTTCGTTAGAGATTGATAAAGTGGATAATCCAAAGAACAGAGACCGCTATATTAATCAGATATATGATGACAACAATGATATTTTCGACACTAAATTTTTTTTCGATTTAAATGTACGGTATGTGCTGGATAAGAAAACAAATAATATTATTTCAAAATACAAAGTAAGTTTGTCTACCGGAGGAATATTTAATTTAGGAAATATGGGACGTTACGTTCCTTATGCAAAAACCAATTTAAGTGTAAATATTCATTTGATAAGTCATTTGTCTTTTGCCACAGAAGTAAATGCCAAAGCGTTGTTTTCTGATAAATACGATTTTTTTCAATCTGCGACAACTGAGTTAAGAGGTTTCCGAAATAATCGTTTCATCGGTAAACAATCTTTTTATCAATTTTCTGAATTCAGATGGGATATGGGTGAATTAAAGAACAATTTCACACCCTTTGAATACGGCTTATTTGCAGGTGTTGACTATGGGCGTGTGTGGTATCCGAAGGAAGATTCTAATAAATGGCATTCTTCGTATGGTGGTGGATTTTGGCTGACACTATTCAAGCAGTTTACCGGAAAACTATCATTCTTTGCATCCAATGATGATCAGCGTTTTATGTTACAATTGGGAATGGGTTTTTAACAGAATTAATCTAAGTATAAAAAAGTGACAATATCAAAAGTTAACTATTATATACATACTATAGCCTGTAATTTAGATAGGTGCTTATATAAAATATTGAGTTTTTCATATACTTGTGTTAAAACTGTTTCGCTTAAAAAACTGTTATATACAACGACTTCTGTACTCCTGACTTTGACAATGCGTCACCCTAAAGGGATTTCCAAAAAAATTCGTCAAAAAGTTTGGCAATAGATTTGTGCCTTGTGGTTAGCAACATCGTCTTAGTCATCGTTTCATTGCTGATTGGCAATTTGATTTTCAATGTTGTTATCGTTTTTGCAATATCCAAAACTTTATCTACACTCAGATTTATCCCACCCGTTTTAAGAATACGTTCAAGTTCTTTATACACTTTGTAGGCTACAAAGCAAATACAAACATGCGCCTCAATGCGTTTTTTGGTAAAATGGAACATCGGTCGCAATTCCAAAGTGCCTTTGGTTATGCGGAATGCCCGTTCCACCTGCCATAGTTCACTGTATTCTTCATAAACTGTTTTTGCCGTCAAAGTTGTATTGGTAATGTAGCCCTTCAAGCCGTCCCAACGCTCGTCTTCTCTGATTTTATCGTAATTTATGCTTGCTTTTATATTGTCGCTTATTTCTAAAAATTTGTTGTAGCCGCGCTTATTAACCTTGTCCTTTGTTATTGAACCGCTCTTGTATTCTTTTTCAAGCCGTTTTATGCCCTTTTCGCGATTATAAAGGTCTTTCTTTGCTCTGTTTTCAGAATAACCGACAATCAGGCGAGAAGTAGCTGTTTTTTGACATTCATAAAATTTACCATCGCCTTTTTCCTGCGACAAAATCCATTGGGTAACCGACTTATTTTCATTTTTGATTCTTGCGCCAATGATATATTGGTAGCTTTTCTGTTCCAAAAGTTCGATATTATCATTGTTCATCAGTCCCGAATCGGCAACTACTACAAAATCTTTCAATTCAAATCGTTTCACAAAGTCCTCCACAACAGGCAACATCGTATGTCCTTCATATTTGTTGCCCTCGTGAATGGAGTAGGCTAAAGGATAGCCGCCTGAACTGACCAATAAGCCAAGAACTATCTGTGGTTGAGAATGTTTCCCATCTTTTGAAAATCCCGTTTTGCGTAAGTCATCACTCAAATCAGTTTCAAAATAAAGGGTGGTTACATCGTAAAAGACAAGTCCGATTTTGCCTCCCAAAATCTTCCGCGTATGTGCTACGCTGATTTGCTGGACTGTATCTTTTTGCGTGTCATGTAATTTATCCAAATAGCGATATATTTTGTGCAACTCCACATCTTCGTCAAAATACGACTTCAAATAATCAACTGTTGCAACCTTGCTGCGCGGCTGACAAATGCGCGATACTACCAAATGTTTCAATATCTCATCGTCAATTTTGTCAAAACCAACCAATTGAAACACTTGGTTTAGTATAAGTTGAGTCCCATTGAGCAGTATATTCTCTATATTGCCCAATAAACGCTCGGTTACTTGCTTTTCTTCCTCTTCGCGTGTATGTTCTGAAAACATATCGCGATTGCCAAGATAAGTATCAAGCCATTTCTTGCCTTGCTGATACAGTTCTTCTATCTCTTTTTCATTATCGCTGACACCAATGGCTTTTAACTCACGAAAGTGTTTTCCGCTTTTATCTACCACAACTACACTTGTGGTGCCTGACCGATTTTTCTTTTTGCGTACAAACATACCACAAAAATACTCTTTTTTTTGCCTGCGTCACCCATTTCGGTGACCCAAAATTCATAAAACACTGTGTATTTGATTGTTATAAATTCACTGAAATAAAAGTGTCAAAGTCAGGAAATATTGAGTTTTTCATATACTTGTGTTAAAACTGTTTCGCTTAAAAAACTGTTATATACAACGACTTCTGTACTACTTATAGAAACCTAACTAAATAATCATAAAATAATGAGTAAACTGTTTTCAGAAATAACTATCGGACAACTAAAGTTGGATAATCGAATAGTTGTCCCGCCAATGTGTCAATATTCCGCAGTAAATGGACAAGCTTCCGAATGGCATCTGATGCATTATGGTAATCTAGCCCTTTCAGGGGCAGGTCTTTTAATCTTTGAAGCTACAGGTGTAGCTCCCGAAGGGCGAATTTCGTTTGCCGATTTGGGACTTTGGGATGATAAAACAGCTTTTGCTTTGAAGAAAGTCGTTGATTTTATTCACCTCCATTCTCCGATTCATTTGGGCATACAGCTATCACATGCCGGTCGCAAAGCATCTACCGATTTGGGGTGGAAGCCTGATCGATATATAGCTCCCGATGCTCCTAACGGTTGGCAGACCTTTGCTCCATCGGCAGAACCTTTAATTGCAGGAGGGACTATTCCAAAAGAATTGTCGAGAAATGAAATAAAGGCAATAGTCCGGCAATTCGCCCAAGCAGCCAAACGCGCAGTGGATATCGGATTCAATCTTGTCGAATTGCATGCAGCCCACGGTTATTTGATGCATCAGTTTTTATCTCCTATTACTAATAAGAGAAAAGATGAATATGGCGGGAGCTTGGAGAACAAGATGCGATGATGGAAGCTGCTGATGCAGGAGTGAAACTGATTGTCTGTATTACGGAGGGGGTTCCCACACTTGATGTAGTGGAAGCTTATCATTATATTCAACGGAAGGGAGCTCGATTGATTGGTCCGAATTGCCCTGGATTGATTTCCTCTGGTGAAAGTTTAGTGGGAATCATGCCGGCAGGGATATTTAGAGAAGGACACACCGGGGTCATTAGCCGGAGCGGAACGTTGCCTATGAAGTGGTTTATAATCTTACTGCTGAAGGAATAGGGCAATCTACTGCGATTGGTGTTGGTGGTGATCCTGTTGTGGGACTTTATTATCAAGAATTATTAGAACTTTTTGAACAGGATCCGGATACGGATTCTATTGCTCTTATTGGAGAGATTGGCGGTGATGCTGAAGAACGAGCCGCGGAATATATAAAAAGTATGTGACTAAGCCTGTTGCTGTGTTTATTGCGGGACAGCAAGCCCCACCGGGTAAGCAAATGGGGCACGCCGGTGCTATCATTTCAAGTGGTGCAGGCACTGCGGCCGAAAAAATTGCTGCATTTGAAGGTGCTGGTATTCCTGTGGCAAAAGAACCAAGTGAGATTCCTTTCTTGTTGCGGGCTCAAAAGTAACTCGTTTTCCTCGTAGAGGAACGCATGCTTGCTCTATGAGCAAAGCTTTGTACCTTTTAGAGATAAAAGTGGAAATATTTTTTTTGTATTTTTTTTGTTGAATTAGACTTTCTGACTACATTTACTACTCTTTAGCTTATTGTGCTTGTATAGGACCTTAATCGCAAAATGTATGAATTTTATTTCGGAAAGTAAACTTGATGAACTGTTTGGTGGTAAGCTTGATTTTCTGTTCATATTAGACATGGACGGAAATATTATTGATGTGAATCTGGCTGTTAATTCAATTCTTGGATACAGTAGAAAAAGTTTAAGTAATAAAACCCTTCTAACTGTTTATTCTTCTCATTATCGAGAAAAAATGGGTGTTATCATACCTTTGGCAATAAGAGGGGATGTTATTTCATGTCCATATCCTTTTATAACAAAAAACGGTGAAATTATTCCTGTTGATACTAAATTTTACATTGGCTGGTGGAAAGGGCAAAATGTTGTTGTGGCGGTCAGTACTAATTTGGCTGCAAAGTATTTTTCCGAAGATATTTTTCTTAGTATATTCAATGGCACTCAAACGATGATGGCGATTACCGCCCTTGATTCGAATGTTGTTTTTAATGTAAATAACGTTTTTCTTGAAGCGCTTGGGTATACTTTGGAAGAAGTTTCCGGTAAAACAGTTCGCGAACTAGGTATTTATTATAAGTATGCTCAGCGGGAGGATATGCTTAAACGGTTTTCGGCGAAGGGAAGAGCTGAAGGAGAAGCAACGATAAAAACAAAGTCAGGAGAACTCTTAGAATGCTTGCTTTCATTCAAGCGGATAAAAATACAAAGCAAGGACTATTTGCTTGCTGCTGTAACTAATATTACTCAAAGAAAGCAAATGGAAGAGAAGTTGAAGTATCTTAATCATCAGCAAAAGTTGCTGGCTGATGTTACGCAGCTTCTTAATAAATCGGATGATTTTGATAGTGTTATTAATACGGTATTGAAATTAGTTGGTCAGCACTCTAATGTTAGTCGTGTTTATATTTGCGAGAATACAGCGGATGAGAGGTTCACGAGTAATACTCATGAATGGTGTAATGAAGGAATTACTGAAAAAAAAGATGAATTTCAAATGGTCCCTTTTGAAGCAGTTCCTTCATGGAAAAAAATGTTGAAGGAAGAAGGTCGTATCTTTTCTGTAAACATACAGGAATTACCTCAGGATATGATCGATTTATTGGAACCTTTAAATATTAAATCATTATTGGCTTACCCTATTTACATACAGAATCGTTTTTGGGGATTTATGGGTTTTGATGAATGTTTGCGGAATAAGACCTGGATGGAAGATGAGATGACTTTATTGTCGACTATAACTAGCAATGTTACTAATGCCCTGCAGCGGAAACTTTATCTGAATCAGTTTCAGAATAGTGAACTACGGCTTAGGCTTGCGCTAAGAGGTGCTAAGGAAGGATTATGGGACTGGAATCTGGTGACAAACGAAACTTATTTTACCGATACTTGCTATACCATGCTTGGTTATGAGTATGATGAGATGCCCAAAGATGGCCGCTGGTGGAAAGAACTGATTCATCCGGAAGACTTGCCTAATGTGTTGCTTGCTTTCGACAATCATGTAAAGAGTAAAACAGATTATTACGAAAGTGTTTTCCGAATAAAAGATAGATCAGGAGAATGGAGATGGATTTTAGATCATGGAAGAGTCGTGGAGAGGGATGAGAACGGCAAAGCTATTCGGGCTGTCGGTACTCATATTGATATAAGTAAACAGAAAAAGATTGAGCAACAATTGCAGGAAATGCTTAATACAAAGGATAATCTTTTTTCTATTATCTCGCATGATCTTCGCGGTCCGGTTGGAAATTTTATGCAGATCATTGAGCTTTTAACCAGTGATATGGAAATTACTCCCGATTTGCAAGCAGATCTTCTCAATGAATTGAAGAGTATGTCGAAAAATACTTTCTATTTGCTCGAAAATCTGCTAAATTGGTCGCGGTCTCAGCGGAGTGAAATTGTTTGTAATCCCAAATCACTTATTGTGAATGAGCTGATTACTCAAAATATATTATTGCTCTCTATGGCAGCAAATCAAAAGTCTATTGATATTCAATTTGAAGAAAGGAAAATATATGAGGCCTATGCAGATTATGATATGATTAATTTAGTGGTTCGTAATTTACTTTCCAATGCGATAAAGTTCACCCGTCCCCAAGGAGTGATTAAAATCAACCTTTCCGAGCAGAGTGGGTTTGTTGAAGTAGCGATTGAGGATAATGGTGTGGGGATGTCTCAGGAAATAGTTGATAGTTTGTTCACTCATAATGAATTTCGGTCCACTTATGGTACCAATCAGGAAAAAGGTTCGGGGTTGGGGCTCGTATTGTGCAATGACTTTGTTTTACGAAATAAAGGGAGTATAGAAGTTAAAAGTATATTGGGTGAAGGAACTACATTCATTTTCACCATTCCGCTTAATGCCTGATAATATATGATAACTTCTAAAAAAAACAGGATCTCATAAGACAAGAAGAAAAAGTTCAAAATTGTTAATAAGTAGTCGTCCCTTAAAAAGTATATTTCAGCGAAACCTCTCTTATGGTGAGTGTTTCGCTGGCTCTTTTTAAAAGTAGTCGAAGAACCCTCATGGCTCTTTTGAAGTTATATGCGGCTGCCGCTAACATACGGTGTATATAATAATTGAAAAAGGGTCCACTTTCTACATGAAACCACTACTGTCCCGTTAAAGTGAAGAAATAGTTCTTTGAAATAATTGAAATACAGTCTAATAAGTAGCATTTTGAAATGAAACGGACTTGATATGTAACTTTGCGGCCAAATCCCAAAGACTGCTATGTTTCAAGACAAATACGTTTTCGCTCAACTTACCGCTTTTCTGAACAGGACTCAGTTCAACAACTATGTTCGCAAGTATGATGGCAATCGCTATGTGAAGCACTTCACTTGCTGGAATCAACTGCTTGCAATGATGTTTGGACAATTGAGTAATCGCGAAAGCCTCCGTGACTTGATTGTTGCCCGTTATGTCTTGCAACTTTTCCGTGGGCTAAGTTTAGAAGAAGAAAGGGAGGAGTCAAAGCTCATGTCTTATATGACATAGAGGCTCAGGTTCCAGCCTTCTATACTGTGACCATAGCATCCAAACACGATTCTACAGCAATGTCTTCAATCCCTTATGAGCCATATGCTTACTATATATTTGACAGGGCTTACGACTCTTTTAAAGAATTATATAGAATGCACCTTACAGATTCATTCTATGTAGTCAGAGCCAAGACAAACTTGAATTACAAAATGCTCAAATGGAAGCGAAGAATGCCAAAGAATGTACTGACAGATGCGGAAGTAAAACTGACTGGTTATCTCTCTGAGAAAAAATATCCTGAGTCCTTTAGACTCATTCGTTACTATGACGAAGAAGATGACCGCGAGTTTACTTTCCTGACGAATGCCAAACATGTTTCAGCATTAGACGTTGCCAATCTCTATAAGAAAAGATGGCTCGTTGAGCTCTTCTTCAAATGGCTCAAGCAGCATCTCATTGACGGATAAGGCACACTTACGAGACCTGTTCGATAAGACTAATTTCAATGATGTCAAAGAACTAAATGATTCCCTTTTTCCGGGGCTATTTGATTAAAGTTTAACTAGTCCCGATTTTAACGGGACGCTAATGTTCCCTAATATGATTTGCAAGTGATAACGCTGGCAAGAATAGATATTGCCTAATCATCCTATAATTAGATACTTGCAACACATTATATTTTTGAGCATATTTAGTAATACCTTAGGATTCTTCGAAAAACTATCGCAAAGCATTATTCAGATTTATCTTATAGCCTATAATTTATATGAATGCTTATTGAAATATTAAGTATTTCATATACTTGCGTTTAAACTGTTTCGCTTAAAAAACTGTTATATACAACGACTTCTGTACTACTTATAGAAACCTAACTAAATAATCATAAAATAATGAGTAAACTGTTTTCAGAAATAACTATCGGACAACTAAAGTTGGATAATCGAATAGTTGTCCCGCCAATGTGTCAATATTCCGCAGTAAATGGACAAGCTTCCGAATGGCATCTGATGCATTATGGTAATCTAGCCCTTTCAGGGGCAGGTCTTTTAATCTTTGAAGCTACAGGTGTAGCTCCCGAAGGGCGAATTTCGTTTGCCGATTTGGGACTTTGGGATGATAAAACAGCTTTTGCTTTGAAGAAAGTCGTTGATTTTATTCACCTCCATTCTCCGATTCATTTGGGCATACAGCTATCACATGCCGGTCGCAAAGCATCTACCGATTTGGGGTGGAAGCCTGATCGATATATAGCTCCCGATGCTCCTAACGGTTGGCAGACCTTTGCTCCATCGGCAGAACCTTTAACCGCAGGAGGGACTATTCCAAAAGAATTGTCGAGAAATGAAGTAAAGGCAATAGTCCGGCAATTCGCCCAAGCAGCCAAACGCGCAGTGGATATCGGATTCAATCTTGTTGAATTGCATGCAGCCCACGGTTATTTGATGCATCAGTTTTTATCTCCTATTACTAATAAGAGAAAAGATGAATATGGCGGGAGCTTGGAGAACAGGATGCGTTTTGTTTTGGAAGTTTTTGATGCGGTAAAATCTGTTACGCCAAAAGATTTTCCCGTTTGTATCCGCATATCGGCAACGGACTGGATAGAAGGTGGTTGGGATTTGGACCAAAGCATTGAGTTGGCAAAACAATTAGAAGAAAGAGGTTGTGGATATATTCACGTTTCGACCGGAGGTGTTGATGGTGGATTACAGAAGATGCCTGCAATCCATTCCGGGTACCAACTATCGTTTGCTGAAGCTATAAAGAAAGAAGTGACGATGCCGGTTATAGGAGTTGGTTTAATCACAAAGCCCCAAGAAGCAGAGGATGTGATAAATGAAGGGAAAGCAGATTTGATAGCATTAGGGCGTGGAATGTTGTACGACCCAAGATGGGGATGGCATGCCGCCGCCGAATTGGGAGCTAAAGTTGCCGGAGTAAAGCAGTACGCACGTTGTAAGCCCCATGAAGTAAAGGATCTTTTTTATGAAAGTAATCTTTGATATAACTGCAAACAAAAGATACCATTCGTTTTTAGTTAAAGAGCTTCAATATTCATAAATCGTTTTGGAAAGGCACATAGAAAGTGTTTTGCGGTTTTTTAATGAGACAACATCAAAAAAGGCTTAGAATTTTTTCTAAGCCTTTTACCTTTTTGTGATCCGCTTGGGGCTCGAACCCAAGACCCCAACATTAAAAGTGTTGTGCTCTACCTGCTGAGCTAGCGAATCAAACCTTTATCTTTTTGCTGTTAAGCGGGTGCAAAGATAGCCACTATTTTGGAAATAGCAAATGGAATTGGCTTTTTTTCTTATCTTTGTACGCATAAACGAACTTAATACCTATATTATATTTATGGCAACAGTTGACGACAAGAAGATTATCTTTTCCATGGTAGGGCTGAATAAAACTATTCAGCAGAACAATAAGCAGGTGTTGAAGAATATCTACCTCTCGTTCTTTTACGGAGCTAAAATCGGAATTATCGGTTTGAACGGTTCGGGTAAATCGACCTTGCTGAAAATTATTGCAGGACTGGATAAGGCTTATCAGGGTGAGGTAGTGTTTTCACCGGGGTATTCCGTGGGTTATCTGGCTCAGGAACCTTATCTCGACCCTTCAAAAACAGTGAAGGAGATTGTAATGGAAGGGGTACAGCCCATTGTGGACGCATTGAATGAATATGAGGAGATTAACCAGAAGTTTGGTTTGCCCGAGTATTATGAGGATTCCGAAAAGATGGATAAGCTCTTTGCCCGTCAGGGTGAATTGCAAGATATTATTGATGCTACGGATGCGTGGAATTTAGATAGTAAACTGGAACGTGCAATGGATGCGCTTCGTTGTCCGCCCGAAGACCAGACTGTGAAGTATCTGTCCGGAGGTGAACGCAGGCGTGTGGCGCTTTGCCGGTTGCTGCTTCAAAAACCGGATGTATTGTTGCTGGATGAGCCTACGAACCACCTTGATGCGGAATCTATCGACTGGCTGGAACAACATTTGCAGCAGTATGAGGGTACGGTGATTGCGGTAACGCACGACCGTTATTTCCTTGATCATGTGGCAGGATGGATTCTGGAACTTGATCGTGGTGAGGGTATTCCTTGGAAAGGTAATTATTCAAGCTGGCTGGAACAGAAAACTAAACGTATGGAGATGGAGGAAAAGACGGCAAGTAAACGTCGGAAGACCCTGGAACGTGAGTTGGATTGGGTACGTATGGCTCCCAAAGCTCGTCAGGCCAAAGGTAAAGCTCGTCTGAATTCTTACGATAAATTACTCAATGAGGATGTGAGGGAGAAAGAAGAGCGATTGGAAATCTTTATCCCTAACGGACCGCGTTTGGGTAATAAAGTAATTGAAGCTATGCATGTGGCTAAGGCTTATAATGACAAATTGTTGTTTGATGACTTGAACTTTATGCTTCCACCTAATGGTATTGTGGGTGTAATTGGTCCGAATGGTGCGGGTAAGACAACGCTGTTCCGTCTTATCATGGGGTTGGACAAAGTTGATCGTGGTGAGTTTGAAGTCGGAGAGACAGTAAAAGTCGCTTATGTAGATCAGCAGCATAAAGATATTGATTCGAATAAAAGTGTGTATCAGGTGATCTCAGGTGGTACGGAATTGATTCGTATGGGAGGTCGCGATATTAATGCACGTGCTTATTTGTCACGATTCAATTTTACAGGAGGTGATCAGGAAAAACTTTGTGGTGTGCTTTCGGGTGGTGAACGTAACCGCTTGCATTTAGCTATGGCTTTGAAAGAAGAAGGCAATGTGCTGTTGCTGGATGAGCCGACGAATGACATCGACGTAAACACGCTTCGTGCGCTCGAAGAGGGTTTGGATGACTTTGCCGGATGTGCGGTGGTGATCAGCCACGACCGTTGGTTTCTCGATCGTATCTGTACGCATATCCTCGCTTTTGAAGGGGATTCCAACGTTTTCTTCTTTGAAGGATCATACTCGGAATATGAAGAAAACAAAATGAAACGTCTAGGTAATGAAGAACCAAAACGGGTGAGATATAGAAAGTTAATAAATGATTGATTTTGACTGATAGGTTGAAACGAAAAAGTGTCTTATAGTTACCAAATAGAAAGCTATACGGTATTTTGCAGAGCTTTTTTATTACATACTGTTCTTATACGTTTTTTTTCGTTTAAAAATGTAGCATGGTTGTAATATTGAAATGGATTTTAATCTCTATATTTGCGTCTTAGAACATAATTTAATGTTTAATTAACACTATTAGTGATCAAAATTTAAGTTTATGCTAAGTAAAATCAGGTTAACGCTTACTGCAATGCTAATGTTGATTGCCGTCGGCTTGAATGCACAGGTTACGACTTCTTCAATGGGAGGTAAAGTGACTGACTCAAGTAATGAACCGATTATTGGCGCGACGATCAGGGTTGTTCATGAACCCTCCGGAACGCGCTATAATGCCCTTACTAATGTGGATGGACGTTACTCCATATCGGGTATGCGCAGCGGAGGCCCATACAAGGTGGACATTTCATACGTTGGCTTCCAGTCTGTAGTTTTTGTAGGTATTAATTTATCATTGGGCCAAAATTATGTGCTCAATGCTAACATGAAAGAATCCAATGAACTGTTGGATGAGGTAGTGGTTACCGCTTCAAAGAGTAGTAATATGAAGACGGATCGTTCCGGAGCAATTACGAATATTGACAGTAAGGCAATGGCTGCAATTCCAACAGTAAGCCGTAGTTTGAATGATATAATGCGTATGTCGCCTCAGTCTGCCACTACAAGCAACGGTTTTGCCGTAGGTGGTGGTAACTATCGCCAATCCAACATTACTGTGGACGGTGCTTCTTTCAACAATTCATTCGGTATCGGCTCAAATGTTCCTGCCGGAGGTGCCCCCATCTCTATTGATGCATTGGAGCAGATGACTATATCTGTTACTCCTTATGATGTTCGTCAGAGTGGGTTTACCGGAGGTTCTATAAATGCGGTGACTAAATCAGGTACAAATGATTTTAAGGGTTCCGCTTATACTTTCCTTACTAACAATGATTTGATGGGTGATAAAATAGCTGATTCCAAGCTCACGCTGAGCAAGTCTCACGATTATACGTATGGAGCTACACTGGGTGGTGCTATCGTTAAAAATAAATTGTTCTTCTTTTTGAACGGTGAATACGAAGATGTAGTTTCGGCAGGCCCTACTGCTCGTGCAAGCGATACTGATAATGGTACATATACAAGTATAAACCATCGTCCTACAGTTGCAAGAATGAATGAAATTCGTAAGTATCTAATTGATACCTATAAATATGATCCGGGAGTATATCAGGATTACAATGCCAGCACTCCGACTTACAGATTCCTGGCTCGTCTCGATTGGAATATTAACGAGAATAACAAGCTGAATTTTCGTTTCTCGAAGACAAAGAATAAATATAGCTCTGCCCCGTCTACTTCTACTAATCCGTGGGGAACAGCTGCTGTATTATTTCCGGGAAGTACAAATCCATCTATCTCTAGTGGACAGACTTCAACTTCCAATTACGGATTATACTTTTTCAACTCCCGCTACTATCAAGAGCAAAACTACACGTCTTTAGCTTCCGAATGGGCATCGAGATGGGGCAAGGTGAACAATATGTTGCGCCTCACCTATTCTTATCAGGACGAACCCCGTTCTACAGACGGTGCTGATTTTCCTACTACTTATATTCTGCAAGATGGTGCAGTATATGCACAATTCGGTACCGATTTGTTCACTGCAGGCAATCTCCGACAGGTGAAGACTTTTGTTGCCACCGACGAAGCCAACTGGACCTTGGGTAACCATAATCTTATGGCGGGATTACAATTTGAATCCAACTCTGCTCTGAATGGTTATATGCAGGGCGGCAATGGAGCCTATGTGTTCAATTCTTGGAGTGATTTCACGAGTGGTGCCAAGCCATCCGCTTTCTTGATTACACACTCCAATAGTGCAGACCTTTCACAATTTCAAGCTAAAATGAAGACATTGAATTACTCTGCATATATTCAAGATCAGTGGAATGTAAACAACAACTTTAAACTTACTGCAGGTTTGCGTTTTGAACTTCCTGTTTATCCGTCGCTTGGCAACAATTACAATACAGCGTATGCTGCGTTGAAATTCGGTGATCGTTCGTTCTCTACCGATCAGGTTCCGAACAGTTCTGTTTCGGTTTCTCCTCGTGTGGGCTTTAACTGGGATATTACGGGTGAGCGTAAATACGTACTTCGTGGTGGAACTGGTTATTTTGTGGGACGTATGCCATTCGTATGGTTGGTATCTGCTGTCAGCAATTCCAATGTTGGTCAGTATACATATTCTTATACTTCGGCTACAGCTGCTTCTGCAGCGGTTCATCCCAATTTTAAAGCAAATGTAAGTGATATTTTGAAAGAGTTGTATCCTAACGGATTTCAGCCTCAGAATCTTGCAGCACCGGCTTCGCCGACCATTCTCGACAAAGATTTAAAGATGCCGGCTACTTGGAAGACCTCTTTGGCTTTCGATGCTAAATTGCCACAGGATGTGGATTTCACGTTAGAAGGTATTTACAATAGAGATTTTGGCCCTGCTGTCGTTACCAATGCCAATATCTATGCTGATGGAACCAAAACTTTCTCGACTAATGATACCCGAACCGCATATAAGAAATACAATGCTAACAACGCTGCTTATCTTATAGAGAACGGTGGTAATAAAGCTTTTTACTATTCCATTACTGCTCAATTGCACAAGGCATTCGACTTTGGTCTTGACTTGTCTTTTGCTTATACTCACTCTAAGTCTCGTTCTTATGGTGACGGCATTGGTGATCAGGTGACTTCTGCTTACTCTACCAATCTCTTCGCAGTGAATGGCATTAATGATCATGCTTTAGGATACGGTACTTATGTGGCTTCCAATCGTATTTTGGCATCTGCTGGATACGCCATTTCCTGGACCAAGAATTTGAAGAGTAGCTTCTCTGTCATTTATGAAGGTATGCCTATGGGATATGCTGGAACTTATTCCTATTCACGTTACTCTTATACTTATGACAGTAATATTGTGGGCGACGGTGGTGCAAACAACTTGATGTATATTCCTGCTTCGAAAGATGAATTGACCTTTAAGGGTGTAACCGGCTATACCGCTGAAGATCAGAAAAATGATTTCTGGAATTATGTAATGCAAGATAAGTATCTGAAAAACCACTTGGGACAATATGCCGAACGTGGTGGAGCTGAGATGCCATGGCATCATCAGGTTGACTTCAAGTTTAATCAGGATTTTAATCTGTTGGTGGGTGGAAAGAAGAACACATTGCAGCTTGGCGTCGACATTCAGAACTTGGGCAACTTGCTGAACAGCAAGTGGGGACTTTACAAACAAGTGAATAGTATTAATCCACTTAAGAATAACGGTGATGGAACATACACTATGGTGAAAGTAAACAACCAGGTATTGAAGAACACTTATACTAACTATAACGCTACTGCCTCTACTTATCGTGTAATGTTTAGCATACGTTATATTTTCAATTGATAAGAGGTTGATTTCATACTGATGTCGAGGAATTTGATTTAGACATTTCAGTATCGGAGGAAACGTTATATTTGAATAATTTTCACCCCAAATGTGTTAATGCACATTTGGGGTGTTTTTGTATATATTGATAAAATGTCTTGCCATAATTGTACTTTCCTTACATATTGTTTTAACCTTAAGACCCTTTAATAACTAAAGGATTAGGGCATCGTATTTCTAATGTATTTCTAAAATGAACATCAATTTAATCTTATTTTATGTAATGCAAAAAATGTGTATAAATATAATGTAAGTATAAAGCGATTTAATTATATTTGTCTCTCAAAACATAATTTAATATTTAATTAGTTCATTAACAAAAAAAACAGAAGTATGAAAAAACATCTCATTCATTTCCTGTTAGTGGTTGCATTGTCGGCTTTTAGTGCCGTCTCATGGGCACAAACTACAGTGAAGGGTCAGTTGGTAGATGCAGAAAGTGGTGAACCATTGGTTGGCGCCTCAATATTGGTTGAGGGAACTTCTCAGGGTAGCGTTACTAATATTGACGGCTTTTTTAAGCAGAATGTCGGTACAAATGCTACGTTAGTGTTTCGTTATATTGGTTATAAGGATCAAAAGAAGAAGATTACGCAGAAAGGCGGTACTATTGATCTGGGAGTGATCAAATTGGATCAAGATGCTGTAATGTTGAAAGATGTGGTTATCTCTTCTTCATTGGCTGTTGCCCGTAAGACTCCTGTTGCAGTATCTACAGTAGATCCTGTCTTTATTGAGGAGAAGTTGAGTACTCAGGAACTTCCTGAGATATTGAAGTCTACTCCAGGTGTATTTGCCAATAAACAAGGCGGCGGGTATGGTGATTCTGAAATCTATATGCGTGGCTTTGGAAATGAGAACGTTGCGGTTATGGTAAACGGCGTGCCCATGAATGATATGGAGTGGGGCGGTGTGTATTGGTCCAATTGGGACGGGTTACGCGATGTAGCGCGTAGTATTCAGACGCAACGTGGGTTGGGTGCCAGTAAGCTATCTGTTCCCTCTATAGGAGGTACCATTAATATTGTGACACGCGGTATTGATGCTAAAAAAGGAGGATTTTTATCTTATGGCCTTGGTAACGATGGTATGAATAAGATTTTGTTTTCTGTATCTAGCGGATTAAGCAAGGATGGATGGGCTTTTTCTCTTTTGGGTGGAAAAAGTTGGGGTGACGGTTATATACAAGGTACTAATTATAGCGCTTATAATTATTATTTCCAATTGTCTAAACGCCTGAACGAAAGTCATCAGTTGTCTCTAACAGCTTTCGGTGCTCCTCAAACGCATTACCAACGTAGTAATAGCGGAGGTTTGACCATTGCGGACTGGCAAATGGTGGAAAAAGTGTATGGTGTGAAAGATTATAAATATAATCCGTCTTATGGATTCGATTCTAACGGACAACAGCGTTCTGGAGATTATAACGCCTATCATAAGCCTCAGATCAGCCTTAATCACCAGTGGCAGATTAATTATAAATCGTCTTTAAGTACTTCGGCTTATGTTTCAATCGGACGTGGATATGGTTATTCCGGACAAGGTAATAATGAATTTTCCTCATATTCTTATACTGACTGGTATGGCGCTCGTTACGGAGCGTTACAGACTAAATTTCGTAAAGCAGATGGCACTTTTGATTATGGAGCTATCGAAACAATTAATGAAGGAAGTGAATACGGTTCATTATTAGCAATGTCTAAATCAAAAAATAATCATAACTGGTATGGGTTGTTGTCTACTTATACAACAAAGTTCGGAAAGTATATAGACTTTTATGGCGGTGTGGATTTTCGTTATTACAAAGGTATTCACACCAATGAGTTATCCGATCTTTATGGTGGTAAATACTTCATGGACCCAAGTCGTGGGAATGTTAAAGTCGAAAATAATATAAATGCTTCTTCTGATACTTGGAGGTACCAAAAGTTAGGTGTGGGAGATGTTATTTATCGTGATTATGACGGATATGTAATGCAAGAGGGTGGCTTTTTCCAGGCTGAATATAACCGGGATAAGCTCTCCGTATCTCTAAACGGATCGTTATCAAATACTTCATATTGGCGTTATGACCGCCTTTATTATGACAAAGAACATGCTAAATCAAAAACAGTTAACTTCTTAGGTTTTACAGTAAAGGGAGGGGCAAACTACAATATAAATGAAAATCATAATGTTTTTATGAATATTGGGTATATAAGCCGTGCTCCTAAATTCTCTTACGGTGCTTTTCTCTCTGCTACTACGAGCAACGTGACTAATAAGGAAGCCAAGAACGAAAAAGTACTTTCAGCGGAATTGGGTTACGGATGGCGCAATAGTTGGATGAATTTAAATGTAAACGGTTATTATACCAAATGGATGGATAAGACGATGACCAAGAGTGGTACTCTGGATAATCAACAGGAATTCTTCATGAATATGAGTGGAGTAGATGCTCTTCATAAGGGTGTGGAAGTTGATTTGAAAGCTAATCCATTACCATGGTTGGAACTGTCCGGTATGCTATCTTGGGGTGACTGGAAATGGGATAGTGATGCTGTAGGCTATGCATACGATGTGAATGGTTTCGCGTTACGTCCTGACGGTACGGTGACGACTCCGGGTGCAGCCGATCAGGCTTATGCTGGTATAAAACTGAAAGGTATTCGTGTAGGAGGTTCTGCACAGACTACCGCTGCACTTGGTGCAAATGTAAATATTGGCAAGCAGATTCGTTTGGGTGCCGACTGGACCTATCAAGGGCGTAATTATGCATACTATTCATTTAGTGGTAGTGACTTGTCACTTGGAAAGGATATTGAAATTCTTTCACCATGGAAAGCTCCTGCTGCCAGTCAGATTGATATGAATGCTTCTTACAAATTTAAATTCGGAGGGCTTGATGCCGTATTGTCCGGTAATGTAAACAATCTGCTCGACTATCAATACATTTCTAAGGCTTATAATCCGAATGCTACCGTTACTTCAACTTATAAGGAAGCTACGGCGGATAATGTATATGTATTCTACAGTTTTGGCCGTACTTATAGTGTTAAATTAAGGGTAAACTTTTAAAAACAGAAAATAAGAGACTAATATGAAAAAAATACTATTCGCATCATCATTTCTGTTGGCTTTATTGTCTGCTTGCAGTGATTACAACGATCAGTTCGGACTAAATTCCAATCTGACTGATGTAAAGAATATGACAGTGACTTTGCAATCCGGCGAGTATGCTTCGATAGCTCAATTGAAGGCTAATCAAGAACTTGCTCTTTCAAAGGATCCGGAAAATAAGACCGCATTGGTTGCTTTAAATGCTGTGGGTACGAATAAATATTTCACCGAAGAAGCTTCGGGAGAAGATTATTTACCTGCATATTTAAATTCTAAATATCCTAACGCCGATATAGGTTCCAAGTTTGTAGTTACTTATAATCAGTACCAAGCCCCGTCGGCATATCTGGGAGATTTTAAGAATATATCAACTTATACATTGACGAGTGATGATTATAAAACGGTATGGGGAGAAAACATCAATGCCTCTTTTCTTTCGCCGTTGTCAATGAACAAAATTCCTGCATTGTTGAAGAGCAATGTCGCGGGAGCTGTAAGCGGTGATATGAAAGTTGTTTATTATGCTTATTCAAGTGTTGAGCCGAGTACGGGAGGCAATAGTGGTGAAGTTTCCTATACTAAACTTTCTGAAATTATTGCGAATACAGCCGGAGCCGAATACACAGTGAAGGGAGAAGTTGTGGCAACTTATGCGCGCGGGTTTCTGCTGAGTGATGGAACGGCTACGATTTTGGTCTATCTCAATGCTTATTCCAATTACTCTGTGGGTGATGTAGTGAGTGTTTCCGGAACAACATCCATATATTCCGGCTTAATGCAATTTCCCGCGACTTCGGAAATAACCTTGTTGGAACGCAGTACGACTTTTGCATATCCTTCCGCACAAACATTGAATGGTGCGGAACTAGATGCGCTGTCTGCTAGTCCGACTATAAAATATATTAGTTTTACGGGAAAGCTCTCCATTAGTGGTACCTATTATAATATAACGGTTGACGGAGCAACTCGTCAAGGCAGCATTTCTTATCCGATGGGTGGTGTGGTTAGCAGTGATTTGAATGGTCAGGATGTTACTATTACAGGTTATTTTATAGGTAGCTCAGCAAAGTATGCCAACGTAATGGCTACTTCCGTTGTGGCTGAGGGGACAACTCCGGTTGTTACACCTGTTGGTGTTGTGGCACTTGCTACTGCCGGTGATTATACTGTATCGGGTACAGTGGCTGAAACTTATGCCCGTGGATTCTTGCTTTCTGACGGTACGGGTAATGTCTTGGTGTACAAGAGTAATACAGGAGCCAATAAGGGAGATATCGTAACTGTAAAGGGCACGACTTCTGCATACTCTGGATTTATGCAGTATGGTGCTACTGCAGAAGTTACAGTAAATGGCCAAGGTCAGGCAATAACCAAAACACCAATCGCTCTGGATGCTAAGGCGATGGAAGCTTATCTGACTGCTCCTTATGTGGCTTATGTCGCTTATGAAGGAACATTGAGCATTAGCGGCAGCTACTATAATGTGATTATTGACGGATCTACCACGGTACAAGGTAGTCTTTCTTACCCGACTACAGGGCTCATTAGCTCCGATTTGAACGGAAAAAAAGTTATAGTAAAGGGATATGCTATCGGTGTAAGCAGTAGTAAATATCTGAATACAATGGTTACATCGGTACAGGAGGCTACAGCTACTAAGGCACTGGCCACAAGGGCTGTGACTCGTGCCGCACAAGTAGAGCCGAATGCAGCAGCACTTTATGTTTACGATGGTTCTGCATGGTCGGCATATACTAATAGTGATGTCAAGGTGGCTGTGGTCAATCCGACAGTTTATACTTCTTTAGGTAGTAATGTCATCAGCAATCCTGATTATGTTCTGCCAATCTATCTCGTTAATTTGTATCCTTTTGCTGTGGAAGGCGACAAGGTGATTGTTGTTTATAATAATGCTTCGCAAACTTCCAAGGCTGTAGAATATACTTTTGATAAGGGTACATGGGTTGCGACTCCTGCGTACCTGCCTACAACTGTTACCTTTACTAAGGATGCAAGCGGTATTGCTGCCAATATGAGTGTTTATCTTTCTGAGTCGTTCTTGGGAGATGAAGGTGGATTTACCATTCAAAATGTGAACTTGGGTGGTTTGACCTACGTTTGGAGTAATACAGCTTTGTATGGTTGGAAAGCGACTGCTTTTGCAAACAATACAAATAACCCTGCTGAAAGTTGGATTGTATCACCTGCTATTAATTTCAAAAAGGCTGTGGCTCCCGAATTAACTTTTGACGAAGCTCATCGATATCTAAATGGTGAGGCTGTTGCCGATCATTTCTTGGTTATGATCTCTACTGACTATGGCAGTGATGTAACGAAGGCTACCTGGACGTCTTTAAGTGTACCTACGTGGTCGGATGGTGCTACTTGGGACTTTGTGAATGTAGGGCAAATTGATTTGAGTGCGTATATTGGAAAAACAGTGCATATCGCATTTAAATACGTGAGCAATAGTGTAACAGCTCCTACTTGGGAAGTAAAGAACTTAGTAATTAAAGAAAAGGCTGAAGAAGCAGCTAAATAAGAATCGTTTTTATGAATAAATTGATGAATATATTGTACCTGTCCCTGTGCATCTTTTGTTTTGCTGCTTGCGATTCGTCGGATGCACCGGCCAATGGTTATATTGCGACAACCGAAGATAACTCTTCCTCTCTCGTGCTTAAAGGGTACGAGGGAGGAAACTCCGGCTTTTCAGTCTTTCAACCAACAGGATTCGATAAACCGTTTTATATAAAGGATAAGAAGCTTACCGGAACGGCTTTTGGCTTTATGAAGAACGATGCTACGCGACTGGATGCTATGGGTGATGTTCCTTCAAGTGGAGACTGGAAAGATAGTATTGTCATTGATAATAACTCAACTTACTGGGTACGTTATACTTCTGTGGCAGCATATAAGTACACCAAAGTGCGTGTTGCATATATTGAAGGGAATAATGTGGGTCTTGAATATTTGGTGGCAAAAGTTGATGAACGCCCCAATGTCAATGCAAATACCGGTTACGACAAAGTGTCGGTGACAAATTATGAGATGCCCCATCTGAATACCACAAATTATTACGTTGATCATTATGTAACGCTTAATGGAAGTCAAGTCTTAAATTATGCATTGGAATGGAATGCCGAGAAAAAGCATTCTGCCTGGGTGGCTTATTCTTTTGATGCTGTGACTAGTAAGATTACGATTGATCGTACGGACAGTTGGGCTGTTGATCCCGGATTGTCTACTGCTATGCAAACTACTGAGGAAGATCATAAGAATGATGGTTTTGACAAAGGTCATTTATGTGCTTCTTATGATCGTGTTTACTCAAAAGAAGCGAATGAGCAGACATTTTACTATAGTAATATGAGCCCGCAGATTGCTTCATTTAATCAAGGGTTCTGGGCTTCATTCGAAGGCTTGGTTCAGGATTGGGCACGTTCCAATAAGTATGATAAGGTATATTTAGCAAAAGGCGGTACGATTGATCAACTTCTCATCAACTACGTGGATAGCAGTAAAAATCAATGGACTAATGATAAAGGTTTTACTGTACATGGACTTGCATGCCCTAAGTATTACTTCATGGCTATTCTGAGTGAAAAGGACGGAGCATATCATGCTATTGGTTTTTGGATGGAGCATCGTGATGACTATGGTTATAGCAATGGTAAATATGCTTCTAGCGAAGTTATGAAAACTTATGCGGTAAGTATTGATAAGTTGGAACAACTTACCGGTCTTGATTTCTTCTGTAACTTACCTGATGATGTCGAAAATCAGGCTGAAAGTGCTTACAGTGAGAGTGACTGGTCTTGGTGATATGGTTAGAAGTTTAAGGAACGTTTTAAAAGTTTTCTTTTAAGGCGTTCTCTGAATATATTGTTATAATATGAGCGCCCCGTTACATTGTAGCGGGGCGCTTTATCGTTTTAAACTTGCCGGATACTCCTCATTAATATTTCACCTTCCATACAACTATTTTAATTTCATCTTCATCAATACCGGATTATGGTCACTGGATAAATCCAAATTAGGTGAATAGTAACGTATTCCTTTGAAACCGGCAGGATGGAAGATGTAATCTATTCGTAGAAGATGTTTATAGTAGCGATAGGTATACATATATCCTTTCCCACAAGTTTTAAAGCCATCTTTAAGCCTCTTGCTCAGTTCGTGATAAACATAGGAAGAAGGCAATGAATTGAAGTCTCCACAAGTTATGACCGGATATCGGCTTTCATCAATGAGACGGCATATACTGTCAACTTGTGTGGCACGTTTCACACTATTATCGTATAATGTTTCGGCAGCTCCTTTCATAGCAGTTACTTCACGTTTGGAATCTCTCGAAGTCAGTTCGCGTTCCCATTTTCTACGGTTTAGGCTTACGCTTGTTGTCTGCAAGTGATTATTTATAAGACGAATGGTATCGTTTTTGATTACAATATCACAGAACATACTGCAGTTGGAACTCCCGGAGTACGTAATATATTTGTGCCTGATGATGGGATAACGACTGAATACAGCAATGGGAAGTATACCTTGAATAGAATCTTTGGCGGGTACACATACGTATTGCCAATGTGAAAGGATGCGGCGAATACTGTCTATCGGGAAATATTGATTGTCCTGAAATTCCTGAAAGCACAGGATATCAGCTCCTTCCTTTTGCATGTAACGGGCGATTTCTTTACAAGAGTATCCGGTTATTTCATTACCAAAGCTTTGCACATTGTATGTAGCCAAAGTAAGATTTGTCGAAATGCTATCATTTAATGCCACTTTGTCTTTCTTGATTCCATTGAACTGAATTACGGCAGTCAGGTAATTCCAATTGAGCAAGAGGGCAAAAAGGGGAACTAATGCCCACCATTTACGTGCTATTGTCCAAATAGCGAAAACCAGTAAGTCCAGTATAAGCAGTATTGGAAGAGAAACCTCCAATACCGGAAGGATAACTGAAACAGCAGGGTTATAGTGCCCGGTAAATGAAGCAACAATGGTAATTCCCGAGAGTGTCAGGGTAATAATTACCGGAATGGTATATAATAGTCCTTTAACAGCTGTTTTTCCCATATTTTTATAGATTCAGAAAAGTCATTCTTTAACTTTTCTTACTTAGCCACGTTATTAATGGGCTTGTCGCCAAGATATGCTTGCAGATTCTCTATTAAAATATTCATTAAACGTTCTCGTGCTTCGGTGCTAGCCCATGCAATATGAGGAGTGATATAACAGTTACGGGCACTTAACAACGGATTGTCTGCCCGTGGAGGTTCTTGCGACAGAACGTCAAGTCCGGCTGCATAGATTTTCCCTTCGTTTAAAGCATTGGCAAGGTCTTGTTCATTGATAAGTTGACCTCTTCCGGTATTAATCAGGATGGCCGATTGCTTCATCAGTGACAGGCGCTGTGCATTTACCATTTCACGATTGCTCTCTGTCAGAGGACAATGAAGGGTGACAATATCACATTCTGCGAACAGCTGATCCAAATCGAGTTTTTTAATTTCTGGAGGTAGTTGAAGTAATGATTTGGAAGTATATGCATATACTTCCATGCCAAAGCCTATAGCTACACGAGCTGTGGTATATCCGATGTGCCCTAAACCTACAATTCCTATCTTTTTGCCCCGTAATTCAATGAGGGGAGTATCCCAAAAACAGAAATCAGGGCTATTGCTCCATTTACCATTACGTACTTCTTCCGAATGATGCTGTACTTGTTGAGCTATATTGAGGATGTGGGCAAATACCATTTGCGAGACAGACGGAGTGCTGTATGACGGGATATTGGTTACAATAATGCCACGTTCTTTTGCCGCATTGACATCAACAATATTGTATCCTGTTGCCAAAACTCCGATATACTTCAGTTGAGGCAGGGCAGCTATCGTCTCAGCAGAGATAGCAACCTTGTTTGTTAATAATACTTCTGCATTTGCTGCCCGTTGCAAAAGTTCATTGGGAGCTGTGCGTTCGTAAATGGTGCAATCTCCCAAGGTTTTTAGTTCATCCCATGATAAATCTCCGGGGTTGGCGGCATATCCGTCTAATGCTACTATTTTCATTTTATCTGTTTTTTATTGTTAGAAACCACTATAATACTTTTGGCCGGTTGTTTATTGATTATTCATTCTCCTCATAACGCTTTCCCCATAACGTTTTCATTCGTTCGGCGTGTTTTTGTTCTGCGGCATTGTTTTGAGGTTGCCAGATGTGACGATCCTTTAATTCATCGGGAAGGAATTGCTGCTCTACAAAATTACCTGCATAATTATGGGCATATTTGTAGTTGTTACCATAACCCAGTTCTTTCATTAACTTGGTTGGAGCATTGCGCAAATGGAGTGGGACAGGTAGATTTCCCGTCTCTTGTACCATCTGCAATGCATCTCCGATAGCTTGATATGCAGAATTGCTTTTGGGACTGGTAGCTAGATAGATTGTGGTTTCCGCAAGTGGAATACGCCCTTCCGGCCATCCTATCTTCATTACGGCATCGAAACAGGCATTAGCGAGTAACAACGCATTGGGATTGGCTAAGCCAATGTCTTCTGCTGCGGAAATTAATAAGCGGCGAGCTATAAAAGCAGGGTCTTCTCCTCCTTCAACCATGCGCGCAAGCCAATAGATAGCGCCGTCGGGATCACTGCCGCGGATGGACTTGATAAATGCGGAGATAATATCATAATGCATCTCACCGTCTTTATCGTAGGCCAGAGGGTTTTGTTGCAGGCGTTCGGTAACTACTTCATCGGTAATGATAACCGGATCTGCATTTTCCGAACTTACAACCAATTCCAGTATGTTGAGTAGTTTGCGGGCATCTCCGCCGCTGTAACGCAGCATGGCGTTTGTTTCTTGCAGTTCTATTTTACGTTCCTTCAGTACCGTATCGACCGAAACGGCGCGGTGAAGCAAGTCCAATAAGTCTTCTTTTTCCAATGATTTAAGTACATAAAGTTGGCATCGGGAGAGAAGCGGACGAATGACTTCGAATGAGGGATTTTCCGTGGTTGCACCAATCAGCGTGATAGTTCCATTTTCCACGGCTCCGAGCAGGGAATCTTGCTGCGACTTGCTGAAGCGGTGTATTTCATCAATAAAAAGAATAGGATTGGCTTGTGAAAAGAACCGGTTGTTTTTAGCTCGTTCTATCACATCGCGAACATCTTTGACTCCACTGCTAACGGCACTTAACGTATAAAAAGGGGTTTCCAATTTATTTGCTATGATTTGAGCCAATGTTGTTTTACCTACTCCGGGAGGTCCCCAAAGTATGAATGAAGATATCCTGCCTGCGTCAATCATTTTTCGCAGTACAGCACCTGGTCCAACAAGATGTTTTTGACCGATGTACTCATCCAGGGTTTTGGGGCGGAGTCTTTCCGCTAATGGTTGCACTTGATTTGATATTTTAATAATTGGCAATCAGTGATACACAGTGACAAAAAACTTTATTTCTGTGATATGCTAATTGTCCTATTCTTTTTCAATTTTGTTATTATAATCTAATCAAAGTGGAAAGCTTCGATTAGAATATCATCAGTATCATAAACCGGATGCCGTCTTTTTGTACGCCTGGATAATTGAGATAAGTCAACCGGCGTACATACTCAACATGTAACAATTTGAATATATTATATACTCCCACACTTGCTTCCATATACGGTGTGTTGTCCATTACACGGCTGGTAGGTAAGCCATTACGCATCGGGAAAAGGAACAATTCATTATTTTGACTCTTATAAGGATTATTTTTATCCGTCAACGTTCCGTATAGTCCGCGGATGCGGAATATCTCACGCCATTTCAGATTCTTTACGAGTGGAATGCGGTTGAAAAGCTTTCCGTTCAGGTCGTATGTTAATGCCATTGATGCATAACGATCGTTCAAAAATTCCATATTGTTGACGAGGTTGAAAGACTCATTATGCTGGGTGATATATGACAAGTTTGCCATCGGAAGATTCAGTAATGGAAAAGGCACTGTATTCCATTGGGCACCTCCACGGAGAGTAATATCCAATTTACCCCATGAACCGAACCAAAAACGTTTGCGTATGCTGGCTTCTGTCAGATTGAAATTATAATCACCTCCAAGTACTCCTTTGAATCCGGTAGTGTGTGAAATGGAAAATATGGGGGCATCGAATGAAACCGGTACACGGCGTTCTTTGGTGTTGACAAAACTTTCACCGGGAGCATAACGCAAAGTGACGCCAAGTTCGCTGGTAGTGATGTCTTTTACAAAAGTATTCGAACTATCCCATACACCTGGAGTTTGTCCGTTGTTTTTCCAAAATTGAAGTACCCCTCCCGCGGGTTCATCATTACGATGGCGGGCGATGGTTTTTACAGAAAGACCGCTGTTCGTTTCAAGTTCATAAGTAAGTGTTGCATCCCGTAGATAGGACATCTGGTCTACTTTAGTCCATTTCCATCCTACGAACATATTGTCTTTGTCTGTTTCCAGATATTTATCCATTGGAGACATGACATCATAGCTGTAACTGAAGGAAAGATAGTTCTTAGGAAATTCCCAAAGCACATAGTCACGTTTATTGAAAGAATATGCAGCTTGTCCCTCATAGAACCATTTCTTATCTTTGGTACCGTACGCCCCATATCCGCTGAAGTTCCAGTGGGGATCAAAATTACCAGTAGTCATGCCGCTTAAACGGAAACGCGTTCCGTTGACGAAGTTACTTGTGACTATGGTATTAATAGGGCCTAAGTCGAACTTACTGGGGTGTCCTTTACTTCCCGTTTCCACAAAATTTTCTATTAAAGCTTTGGCACCGAATATGACATATTTAAATCCGGGAATTTGTTCAATACGATTCATAAAGACACCCATATCACTCTCTTTGGGAGTAAGAGGCACTTGCCTAACTTGTGCCCAGTATTCGTCACTCTTGTTCAGCATATTCGCTTCTTTAATGACGCTACCATTCAGGCGGAAGAGACGATTCTCTATTTCATCAAAAGTGTAATCGTTGTATTTTGTGATTCGTTCTATTTCAAGTCCTTGTATACCTTTCATAAGACTTAATTCAACCGTCATATCATCATCGGTCAATACCCAGTTTCCGTTTGACAACTGCTTATATTTCTGCGCTATTCCCAGGCTATCAACAAAGTTTACCCCGGTTTTTTTAGGAAGATTCATCGTACACTGCTTCACTGCATAGGTAGAGTCTTTTGCAACGTAAAGATGCCCGGTAAAGCCAAAGTCCTGTGAATTTTGAGGAACAAATGTCAAATGTACGCATTCCTGCCGGTCCACCATTACGGTATCCATCAAATAGTATTTATAGAAAGTAATGGCTCCTTTTCCTATAGGGCTGACGAAATAACTTTGCAACAACCGGATATCGTCATCGTAAATATTGATATCGGAGAATACATCGTTTAAGATTGTACCTAACATGTCTCCTGTGTTGAAGAATTCTTCGATTCCACTTGAATTATAACCTTCAATAATTGTTTTTTTACTTTTTGGTTCTTTTCTATAAATAGTACGTGAAGCGGTTTCCTTAATGGAAATAGGAAGGATCATTTTGTGAGTCTTGGGGGATGTCTCCACCTGATCTTTAAAGAAAGAAAACTTTTTATAAATCCCCTTTTCCAATTTCTCAGTCGTAATGTCATTGATAGACATCTTCATCTTTTCATATTTCCGATATTGGTAGTAGTCGTTTGTTTCAAGCTTCAATCCTTTTTTATGTTCGATGACTTTCTTCATGAATTCTACAGCCGGATTGTTTTTACGGGAATACTTCTCTTTTTGTGGCTTGACAACAATTTCCGACAGTTGAATATCGGCGGGCACCATTTTTACGTTCAAAACTTTGGTATCAGGCTTTATGCGTACTTTCTTCGTAACATATCCTACAGATGAAAAGGTCAATTCATCCCATCCTTTACGGTTTTCCACTTGATACTCTCCATTTGCATTTGTCAATGCTCCCACACCTTTTCCTTCATATTGTACGGTAATATACATCATTGGTTCATGGGTGACGGAGTCGGTTACAACTCCCTTTATTTGTCCCGACACACGTGGCAGGATAAACAAGAACAGCAAAAAGAGGAAATGTGTTCTATATTGTTGTTTCATAATCGTATGAATGTCTCTCTAGTGGCAAAAATAATAATTTCTTATTGAATATATTGAGCAGAATAATTTAATATAAACTAATGAATCAGGTGGAATGTTTATCTGTTATTCTTTTTTAGCTGTTTTTTAGTTCTTATCTTCTATATTGACGAATATAGCAACCTAAAATCATTGCTATTTACTTTCTTATCCGTCTGTTATTGATTTTTCAAATAAGTAAGGAGGCTTGGCTATTACTGGCTAAAACTTTATGTTTTAATAGTAAGCTGTTTCCTACTGTTAATTATAACCTAGCGCTTTCTGCGGCAGTCCGGCATCCGATGGACATTGATTGTGGGCTGATTTTGAAGGTGTGGAAATCTTAAATTACATCTATGCACAAAGTAGCCGGATCCGAAGCTAATTATTTTTTTCTCCATTAAGTAAAGTTTGTACTATTCTTTCGGCAGTTCGTCCATCCCAGCGGTCGGGCAAGGTAGTATGTTTCCATTCACCGTGCATTAGGACGTCCATTTTTTCCGCAAGTGCTTCGGGATCTTCGTTTACCAATTCGTTTGTGCCCACGCGCCACGTTTCGGGATGTTCTGCATACGAGTTGAGCGTGATACACGGAACATCCAGGAAAGTAGCTTCCTCGGCAATATTTCCGGAATCGGTAATGATACCTTTGGCTTCATTAATCAGAAATCCGAAATGAAGATAGCGTTGAGGCGGTAGAATGTACAGGTTTGAAGCTTGGAAATCCATCGCTTCGATAGCATTTTGTACATAAGGATGCAGTGGAGCTATTATCGGCATGCCTCCTGACTTCTCAATTACAATGAGCAGTAACTTTTTTAGCATGTTTCTTCTTTCCAACAGATCGTGGCGGTTGAGAGTAAAGAGCAGATAGCCTTTCTTCTCCAGTCCCAGTGTTGAAAACCATAATGGTTCTAGAAGGCGATTCCGGTTATAACGAATCGTATCAATCAGGATATTACCTACATAATGGATATATTCCGGTATCATTCCTTCCTGGTTTAAATTACGGTTGGCAACCATACCTGCCGTGAATAAATAGTCGGATATGGCATCCGCAATGGTACGGTTTACCTCGCGCGGCATATTCATATCAAATGAGCGTGTACCGGCAATAAGATGAGCCACTTTGAGTCCCCGTTTCTTGGCAACAATGGAGCAACTCATTGTTGCAGTAAGGTCATCAACCACAATAACCACCTGAACAGGGTGGGCATCCAGTTCTTTTTCAAAAGCAAGCATAATAGCAGCCGCAACTTCAGAATGATTGTTTCCGGTCACATTCAAATACGCATCCGGTTTTTTCATATCCAGATCGGAAAATAAGGATACATCCAGGCTTTCATCGTCTGCCCGGCCTGTATAAACCAGACGATATGAAATATCTTTTCCAGCTTCACGATATGAATGAATTGCACGGGTGATTGGTGCTATTTTCATAAAGTTCGGACGAGCTCCCGCTACAATTGTAATTTTCATTTTTACTTGCTTTTTATATTCCGGGCTGCAAAAATACGCTTTCTTAAGGAATTTATTTGTTACTTTGCCGATAAAAATCTTTCAATATGCCGACTTTTGTCCAAATACTCGATTTTATAGGAACGTTTGCTTTTGCCATTAGCGGCATCCGCTTGGCTTCGGCAAAACGGTTCGACTGGTTTGGCGCTTATGTTGTGGGATTTGTAACCGCAATAGGTGGCGGAACCATACGCGATGTGTTGCTTGATGTCACCCCCGGATGGATGGTAGATCCGGTGTATTTGATCTGTACCGGTTTGGCTTTGTTTTGGGTTATTCTTTTTGGTAAGTCATTGATTCATCTTCATAATACCTTTTTTATATTTGATACTATTGGGCTGGCATTGTTTACCGTAGTCGGAGTGGGAAAGAGTCTGGCTATGGGTTATCCGTTTTGGGTGGCAGTCATAATGGGCAGTATAACCGGAGCTGCCGGAGGAGTTATCCGCGACGTGCTAATTAATGAAATACCGCTGATTTTCAGAAAAGAAATTTATGCAATGGCTTGTGTGTTGGGAGGCACAACCTACTGGCTAGGAGTGGTAAGCGGTCTCGAACCTTATGCTTGTCAACTGATAGGAGGGGTTACGGTATTTCTTACCCGTATTCTTGCTGTGAAATATAAGATATGTCTTCCCATTTTATCAAAGAATGAATGATATACTTCACGTGGCTCGTAACTTCTATTGTTATTTCAGCATCAAAGTTAACTTAAGTTTGCGGTAATCTCTCTTTCATCTTATTGCTTAATACTCTTCTATTTACACTTTTTATAAAATAAATACTTTGTGGTGTTTTTGTAATAGCATTGTCATATCATTTGCTGCTGTGACAGAAAAATATAATACTTATTGATTACTTGAAAAAGTAATATAAATAATTGATTTATTTCTTTGATTTTAAAAAACAAAATTATATATTTGCTTTTAAGATTAAACTATCTATAAACTATTTTTAGGAGGGGATATTATGGAGAATAATTTTAGACAAGACTTGCTAGGTGTACAGGACGATTTATTGCGTTTCGCGTATAAATTGACCGCGGATCGTGAAGAGGCAAACGACTTGCTACAGGAGACTTCGTTGAAAGCTTTGGATAATGAAGACAAGTATATGCCTGATACGAATTTTAAGGGATGGATCTATACCATAATGCGTAATATATTCATTAATAACTATCGGAAAATTATTCGTGAACAAACTTTTGTTGATCAGACTGATAATTTTTACCACCTCAATTTGCCTCAAGAATCAGGCTTTAATAATACGGAAGGAAATTATGATTCAAAGGAGATGCACCGGATTGTTAATGAATTGCCGCGTGATTTTAAAATTCCTTTTTCAATGCATATATCCGGGTTTAAGTACAGGGAAATAGCAGACCATCTGGGACTGCCTTTAGGTACTGTGAAAAGCCGTATTTTCTTCACCCGAAAGCGATTACAACAAGAACTTAAAGACTTTGTCTAATTTTCTCTTTTCATTCTTCTCTTAGGGAAATATATTAGTTGTAAGTTGGCATAAGCTAATCTTTACAATATATCATTAAAAATGCATTAGAACGCAAATATTTCTTGTATTTTTATGCCTTAATGATAAGATAATGCTTTATATTTGTAGGTATTGTAACCCGATTATCTATGTAAAACCATATTATGACTAGTTAAGATGAAAAAGGAAATTAGATTTAGCCTTGTTTACCGTGATATGTGGCAGTCGTCCGGTAAATACCAACCTCGTGTAGATCAGTTAGTTCGCATTGCTCCTTTAATTGTGGAAATGGGATGCTTTTCTCGTGTTGAAACTAACGGAGGAGCTTTCGAGCAAGTCAATCTACTTTACGGTGAAAATCCCAATAAGGCTGTGCGGGCTTTTACCAAACCTTTCAATGAGGCGGGTATTCAGACTCATATGTTAGACCGTGGGCTGAACGGACTTCGTATGTATCCGGTACCTTCTGATGTGCGTCGCTTGATGTATAAGGTAAAACATGCACAAGGGGTTGATATAACCCGTATTTTTTGCGGATTAAATGAAGTTCGTAATATTATCCCATCGATAAAGTACGCTCTTGAAGCGGGTATGATTCCACAAGCCACTTTATGTATAACGCATTCTCCCGTTCATACGGTGGAATACTATGTAAATGTAGCCGACCAGCTGATTGAAGCCGGAGCGCCTGAAATCTGCTTGAAAGACATGGCTGGTGTCGGCCGTCCTGCAATGCTGGGGCGTTTGACCAAAGCAATTAAAGACAAACATCCGAATGTGTTGGTACAATATCACGGCCACAGCGGACCCGGTTTATCAATGGCTTCTATTCTGGAGGTTTGTGAGAACGGAGCTGATATCATTGATGTGGCAATGGAACCGATGTCGTGGGGTAAAGTCCATCCCGATGTTATTTCCGTTCAGGCCATGCTGAAAGATGCCGGATTCCAGGTTCCCGAGATTAACATGAAAGCTTACATGAAGGCGCGTTCAATGACTCAAGAGTTTATTGATGATTTTCTAGGCTATTTTATGGATCCTACCAATAAGCAGATGTCTTCACTGTTGTTGAAGTGCGGATTACCGGGTGGTATGATGGGATCAATGATGGCCGATTTAAAAGGTGTTCATTCCGGAATAAATATGATCCTGAAGAGCAAAAATCAGCCGGAGCTTAGTTTGGATGATCTACTCGTGATGCTTTTTGATGAAGTGGAATATGTATGGCCTAAATTGGGATATCCTCCTTTGGTTACACCGTTTAGCCAATATGTCAAAAACGTAGCGTTGATGAATGTGATGCAACAAGTGAAGGGTGAAGAACGGTGGACGATGATAGACAATCACACTTGGGATATGATTCTAGGTAAGAGCGGACGGCTTCCCGGTCCGTTAGCTCCTGAAATTATCGAATTGGCCAAAGCCAAAGGCTATGAGTTTGTTGATACCGACCCGCAACTGAATTACCCTGATGCGTTGGATGAATATAGGAAAGAAATGAATGAGAACGGTTGGAAATATGGTCCGGATGATGAAGAACTCTTTGAACTTGCCATGCATGACAGACAATATCGTGATTATAAATCGGGAACGGCAAAGAAAAGATTTCTGGATGAATTGCAACGTGCCAAAGATGCTTCGATGGCGAACAATGGTTACTCTGAAGAAGAAATTAAGAAACTCAAACGCGTAAAAGCAGATCCTATTATAGCTCCTTCTAAAGGACAGGTTCTTTGGGAAGTTTCTGTCGATGGTCCTTCAACTGCTCCGTTTATCGGCCGGAGATATCAACATGATGAAGCCTTTTGTTACCTTTCTACACCGTGGGGAGAATATGAAAGAGTTCCTGTTTCTTTTAATGGACAAGTTGTTGAAGTTTGTGCCCGTCAGGGAGCCATGGTGAATAAAGGAGATATTATAGCATACGTAGAACGAAGTGATGTATTTGCATAACGTGAGTAGTGTGAGTCGCTAAACAATCTAAGAATAAAAATAAAATAAGGGGTTCAATGAACCCCTTATTTTATCCATTTATTTATCATCTCTTCTAATTCTTCATGTTTAAAAGGCTTAGCTAGAAAATCATTACACCCTGCCTCTAATACTGCACTACGGTCGTTTTCATAAGCATATGCGGTGAGAGCGATGATTGGAATATCAGATGATGCCTTGCGAATAATTTTAGTTGCTTCCAGTCCCGATAATTTAGGCATTTTAATATCCATAAGAATTAAATCTGGACTGGAATCTCTGAATAATTTTATTACTTCTTCACCATCCTTGGCCCGTTGTAGATGGTAAAGTGATCCTAGGATAGCTCTTACCAGAATGTAATTACTGTCAATATCTTCTGCGATCAGGATATTTTTTATGCGATTATATTTATTCTCCTTTTTGAGTTGGCTTGGGTTTTGCATTCCATCTTTAGCAGTCAATATACCCAAAGAATACCAGTTGCTATCTTTTACCTTTATGTTGGGCTGGTTACCTTTTAACGGTAAGGTAAAATAGAAACTCGTACCTTCACAGAGTTTAGACATGACAGATACGGACCCTCCTAGTTTTTCTATAATCGTTTTACATATAGCTAATCCTAATCCTGTACCTTCCGCAAAACAGTTTGCTTTAATAAAGCGCTCAAAGATCTTACCTATTTTATCTTGAGGAATGCCACATCCGGTATCAGTTACGTGAAAAAGTATATAATTCCCTTCCTGCCTGTATCCATACCGGACACTTCCACTAGTCGTGAATTTGAAAGCATTCCCAATGAAGTTGGATAGGACTTGAAAAAGCCGGTTTTTATCCGTATTGAGGCATATTTCCTCTTCCGAAGGTTCGAAAATCAATTCTACTCCTTTGGGACATCTGAATACGTGTGCGTCATGTATTTCATTAAACAAGGCATAGAGTTGCACCGATGAGATGTTGAACTCTACAATACCCGATTCGATTTTTGACAGATCGAGTATTTCATTGATAAGTTGTAGCAGCCTTTCATTATTTGCCTCTACTATATTATAGTAATTTTTGCGCTCCTCAATGTTTTCACTTTCTGCAATTATACGTGAAAAGCCCACAATTGCGTTAAGCGGTGTACGTATTTCATGGCTCATATTAGCAAGAAAAGCGGATTTCAGATGATCGGATGTTTCAGCTTTTTCTTTTGCAGCAAGCAATTCGCGCTTCATTAACTCCAGGTCGGTAATATTCCATTCAATACAGAGTAAAACGGGAGGATAGTCGGTGCTTTCTATTCTTATTTTTCGCCTATCCAGGTAAATCGGATTTCCGTTAGTGTCATGTTTTTCTATCACATAGTGTTTTTCTTCTCCACTTGCGGCCACATAGATATCTTCTTTTCTTTCTTTTTGAGCTATTTCTATAGGATGTATGCTAAAATCATCTTTACCCAAAGTATTCTGGCTCATTTGACGGTTGTTGCTTATATCCCGGCTTCGGTACAAATATTTATATCCATTCTCTATATCCTTTACAGTAATTGCAGCTGGCAGGTTTTCTATAATTTTGTTGAGTACTTGGCTGAATTGTTTGATTTGTTGCTCATGCCGTATGCGTTGGCTGATATCTCTGCCGAATACCCAGAATGTTTTTATCCCTTGATCGCTGGTTACTTTATAGAGATTTCCTTCATAAGCCAATATTTCAGGATGTTTTGGAAATGGATTGTAGGTGATGAAGCTGGTGTGGTGATGATCTTCGTTAACCGGAGAGATGAGCTGGTTCCATTCGTGGATGTTCTTAACATATGAGCTTATGTCATATACTTTTAGCTTGGTAATATCTTCCGTATTTCCCAAGTTTTGATGATATTTGTAACGCCGGTTTGCAAAGAGCAGTGAGCCATCTTCACAAATAGCCAGAATATCCTCGGTGGAATTGTTTATGGCATGAGTCAATAAATTTATATCGTTTCTTCTTTTCTGTATATCGGTAACATTCTGAATATATCCTTCCAATACGATATTATCTGCGGTGTGGCATTCGCGGGAAAAGACTTTTAAGCGTACATAATAAATTTCGTTCCGGTAGAATATGCGGTAGTCAATGCTATCTTTTGTGCTTCCTTCCAGATTTCTGCTGAGCCATATGGTAAAAGCATCTCTATCTTCTGGAAGTATTATGTTTAAATATGAGCATAATGAAATATATTGTTCCTTTTCTAGACACATTATTTGAGTGTGTCCCGAATAACCGAAGTTTTTTGTTTGGGTATTATAGGTCCACTTGCCTATAAGTGCTACTTTCTGAACCTCGGAAAGCTCTTTGTTCTTCTTTTCTATTTCCAGTTTTTGTTGACTCCTTGCAGTAATGTCTCGATATTGGCAAAGTACCATATCACCATATGGTTGCATGATGCATTTAAAGAAATATGTTTCATGCCGTATGGTTAATTTGTAATTGCGGGTGGATTTAAGATGTTGTTCCGTAACTTTCTTGAACTCCGTGTAAAATATGCTACGAATATCTGTCTGAAGTTTTTTAATAAGGTTTTTGCCTAATAATACTTCTTTTTTCAAAAACCACAGGTTGGTGTCAAATATGGCTATGTCAATGCATATCCCATTTTTATCCAATAGTATAAGCGTATCGGATATCATGTTCAATAACCTATCCGCATTACCGGGGTTTTTCAGAATATTTTTCATGACTTTATGCCTTTTCTGTTTTTATCGGTTTGCTCTTCTTGCTTTTTCCCATGCTCCGGCATTATTGCGTTGTTTAAACAGGTAAAATCCTCCTCTAAATACATTTAGGTTCATAAAAAGAAAGTAGTAGGGAATGAAGAATATTTTGTTTTTTATATGCTTTTTCGATGTGATATAGCCACAAATTCCCATTATGTAAAAGAGTATTTGTAGCACAAGAGATACAATATATAAAGGTGCGAGGGTGATGTAGACCAATACTATATTAAAGGGAATTAATAAGAATAATGCGATAGGTGTGGCCGACCAGCGTAATACGCGATGTGATATATATTGAAAATTAAGCCATCTGTATTTGAAAGGGTTTAGCAACGGACGTAGTCTCCAGATAGATTGTAAACCTCCTGCGGCAATTCTTACTTTACGTTTTTCCTCTTCTTGCATATCGGCCGAAGCTGTTTCCATGGCATATGCGTTAGCACAATATTTTATGATATATCCTCGCATTGCTATGCGAAGTGAAAGGATAAAATCATCCAATAATGTATCCGATTTCATTTCTTCAAAAAGTTTCCGCCTGATGGCAAAGAGTTCTCCGGCAGCTCCGACTGTAGAGTAAAATCGTGAATCTAGCGACTTAAGAGCTGATTCATATTTCCAATAAATACCCTCTCCTCCGGAAGCAGCATTGTCTTTATCTTTCACCATTATGCGCTTTTCTCCTGCTACACATCCCACTTTTGCATTAGCAAAGGCCTGTACAATTTCACGTAAAGCTTCTTTATTTAGATAGGTATTGGCATCGGTGAATACGACTATGGATGTTTCTACAAACTTCATACCCCGATTGATTGCCGCTGTTTTACCTTGCCTTTCGGTCTGAAACAAAACTTTAGCTTCTTTCCAAATGGCTAATAACTCATTTGTTTTATCGTTGCTTCCATCGGTCACCCAAAGGATGTGTCGCTTTTCAACCGGATAATCCAATTCCAGGCAATTTTGCATTTTCTCATTTACGACACTCTCCTCATTGTAGGCAGCTATAAATAAGGTTATCTCAGGCAATGCTTCATCTGGCATTGGGAAAGTAGATATAGGCGAGTTTACCTTTTCTTTAATTTTGACTAAGATATATAATAATATTCCATACCCAATATAAGTGTAGAAAACAATAAAAATACATAACCAGAATACTATTTCGCAAATTTTCATTGTGATATGTTAATCAAATCTTTTGATGCTTTGTTTGTAAATAACTTCAAAAATATGAATAATATATTTTTAAAACAAGAAAAAGTTTTGAAAACGTGTAATACCTCAATGAACTTGGCTTTTGTAGAAATATAATGTCATGTGTGAACGTTTCATTAAAAATTGAAAGATTGTGCGTTTTGATATTAATTACCCTTTTTATCTATTGAAAATCTTATATTTTAAGAAAAGATATTAATTTTGTGTCCGATCATTTGTTTCCTGGTAGCATAAGGTTATTTTCTTCTGTTTTTATCGGGAAAATTCTGATCTAATTTTATAATATACAACAATTTTGAATATGAAGAAATATCTTTTATCCGTATTCGCTTGTCTTGTTGTACTATCTTCTGTTAGTGCTCAAGATCAAAAAGGCGGACTATCCGAGTCTATGCTTAATCAAATTCGGCAAAGTTATCAAGGCACCCCCTTCGATAAGGCAATAAGGAATGCTATTGGTAGTAATGATATTCAGAAATTGGTTATTAATCAGGAAAACAGGAATGATATAGATACCCATTTCTCTATAAAAGTTAACTCCAAAGGCATCACAGATCAGAAATCGTCAGGTCGTTGCTGGTTGTTTACGGGATTGAATGTTATGCGTTCCAAAGCAATAGCTAAGTATGATTTTCAATCTTTTGAGTTCTCCCAGATTTATACTTTCTTTTGGGATCAATTGGAAAAATCAAATTTGTTTTTGCAAGGAATAATAGACACCAGTGGTAAACCGCTGAACGACAAAACTGTTGAATGGCTTTTCAAAAATCCATTGAGTGACGGAGGTACCTTTACCGGCGTTGCTGACATTGCCACTAAATACGGACTTGTTCCGAAAGAAGTTATGCCGGAAACAAACAGTAGTGACAACACTTCGCGGATGTCTAATCTGATTTCTTTAAAATTGAAAGAATTCGGTTTGACTTTGCGGGATGATGTAGCAAAAGGTGTAAAACCGGCGGCATTGGCAAGCAAGAAAACCGAAATGCTCGGTACTGTTTACCGGATGCTTGTGTTGAATCTGGGCGTTCCTCCTACAGAATTTACCTTCGTACGCAACGATGCCAAGGGTAATCCGATTGAGACAGAACACCATACACCGAAATCTTTTCTGAAAAAATATGGTGATGAAAATCTGCTCAATAATTATGTAATGTTGATGAATGATCCTACGCGTGAATACTATAAATGCTATGAGATAGAGTATGACCGGCATCGGTATGATGGCAAAAATTGGACATATGTCAATCTGCCTGTTGAAGATATAAAAGAAATGGCTATTGCTTCATTGAAAGACAGTACGATGATGTATTTCTCCTGTGATGTTGGTAAGTTTTTGGATAAAGAGCGTGGTTTACTTGATGAAGATAATTTTGATTATGCTTCATTAATGGGAACCACTTTCGGTATGGATAAAAAGCAACGGATACAGACATTCTCCAGTGGGTCTTCACATGCAATGACCTTAATGGCTGTAGATTTGGACAAAGAGGGGAAACCGGTGAAATGGATGGTTGAAAACAGTTGGGGAGCTAAAAGCGGTTATCAGGGACATTTGATTATGACAGATAAATGGTTTAATGAATACATGTTCCGTTTGGTTGTCGAGTCCAAATACGTTTCGCAGAAGGTAAAAGACATCTTCAAGCAGAAACCCGTAATGTTGCCGGCTTGGGATCCAATGTTTGCCGAAGAAAATTGATATTCTTATCTGGTATTTATTATATAATATAAGGAAAGAAATTGGGAAGACTATCCTGATATCTATATTAAGCCGGGTTCAAGGCTGTTTCACATCGAAACAGCCTTTTTTGTCATTCCCGATTCAGGGATAAAGATTATTCGCAGACTTATCTGTATCTTTGCAAGATTAATTAATATATTTTGGAATGAAGATTTCTGATATCTTGCAAAATCTGCAAATAGAACAATTAACTCCTATGCAGGAAGCTACGCGAAAAGCTTATGTAACGGACAATGATGTCGTGTTGCTATCACCTACCGGTTCTGGTAAGACATTGGCGTTTTTACTCCCGTTGGTGCAGTCATTAAACCCTCATATTAATGATGTACAAGCTTTGATTTTGGTCCCTTCGCGAGAGTTGGCTTTGCAAATCGAAGCGGTTTTTAAGGCAGTGGGAAGTATATTTAAAGCCATGAGTTGTTATGGTGGACGTCCGGCTATGGAAGAGCATCGAACAATGAGAGCTATGCATCCTGCAGTGATTGTAGGCACTCCCGGGCGTATGAACGATCATTTGTCAAAAGGCAATATCCGGATAGATTCTATTTCAACTTTGGTAATTGATGAATTCGATAAATGTCTTGAGTTGGGCTTTCAGGAAGAAATGGCTGAGGTTATTGGTTATCTTTCCGCTTTGAAAAAGCGAGTGCTGCTTTCCGCTACCGATGCTGATGAGATTCCGACGTTTACCGGATTGGGTGAAGTTGTGAAGCTGGATTTTTTGAATCCTGAATCAGATGCCATTCGACTTGATGTCAATACTGTTTTTTCACCGGATAAGGATAAATTGGAGACGCTTTACCGTTTGCTCTGTACTCTTGAAGGTGCATCTACTTTGGTCTTTTGCAATTACAGGGAGAGTGTGGAGCGTATAGCCAACTATCTAAAATCGAGAAAATTCCCTTGTGATAGTTTTCACGGGGGTATGGAACAACCTGATCGCGAACGCGCTCTTTATAAATTTCGGAATGGGAGTTGTCCTGTATTGATATCTACAGATTTGGCTGCCCGTGGACTTGATATACCGAATATTGAAAATATTGTTCATTACCATTTGCCAGTCAATGAAGAAGCTTATACGCATCGTAACGGGCGTACTGCACGTTGGACAAAGGAAGGTAAAGCCTTTTTGCTATTGCATACCGAAGAACAAATCCCATCTTATATTAATGATAATCTTCCGGCTTTTAATCTTCCCGAGATTGTGCCAAAACCAATCAAACCAACTTGGAATACCTTATATATAGGCAAAGGGAAGAAGGATAAACTCGGCAAAACAGATATTGTTGGTTTTTTGTATAAGAAGGGTGGACTTACTCGTGAGGATGTCGGTCAGGTAGATGTGAAAGATCATTATTCTTTTGTTGCAATCCGACGCTCAAAAGTAAAACAATTGCTTAGTCTGATTCAAGGAGAAAAGGTTAAAGGCATAAAAACCATTATAGAAGAAGCTCGATAGTTTTCTTATGATTATTTATTAAAATGGCGTTGTTTCTTCTTCTTTTTAAGTAATAAATCCATAGAACTTTCTTTTTATTGTAAAAATGACAACTTGTTATTTTTGGATAACAAAATGGTGTATATTTACTGTATAAACCAATAAAAAGTAAGGTAAAGCGGGGGTAAAAATTGTTTTTCATAAGGAATGGTTTGTTTTACAGAAATAAATCTGTAATTTCGCCAAGTCTAAAGACATTAATAACGAATTGTATAACCAAAACAAACTTCAAATGAAAAAGCATAATTTCAATGCAGGACCTTCCATTCTCCCGCATGAAGTGATTGAAGAAACGGCAAAAGCTATTTTAGACTTTAATGGATCAGGCCTTTCGCTGATGGAAATCAGTCATCGTGCCAAAGACTTTCAACCGGTTGTTGATGAGGCTGTGGCACTGTTTAAAGAATTACTTAATATTCCCGAAGGTTATTCGGTGTTATTCTTGGGTGGAGGTGCAAGTCTGGAGTTCTGTATGGTACCATATAACTTTCTTGAAAAAAAGGCTGCTTACTTAAATACCGGGACTTGGGCTAAGAAGGCGATGAAGGAAGCGAAAGGGTTTGGAGAAGTTGTGGAAGTTGCTTCATCGGCAGATGTAAATTATACTTTTATTCCTAAAGATTATACTGTTCCTGCTGATGTGGACTATTTGCATATTACTACAAACAACACTATTTTCGGTACGGAACTCAAAAGCGATCTGAATGTAAATGTTCCTTTGATCGCAGATATGTCTTCTGATATATTCTCTCGTCCTATCGACATTTCTAAATATATCTGTATTTATGGAGGTGCCCAGAAAAATCTTGCTCCCGCAGGTCTTACTTTTGTCATTGTAAAAAATGATGCCTTAGGTAAAGTTTCCCGCTACATTCCTACGATGCTGAACTATCAGACCCATATTGATAATGGTTCTATGTTCAATACTCCTCCTGTAGTTCCTATCTACTCGGCTCTATTGACATTACGTTGGTTAAAGGCTCAAGGCGGCGTGAAAGAAATGGAGCGTCGTGCCACTGAAAAGGCTGAAATGCTTTATGCTGAAATAGATCGTAATAAATTATTCGTTGGAACGGCTGCTAAAGAAGATCGTTCGCGTATGAATATCTGCTTTGTAATGACTCCTGAATATAAGGATTTTGAGGCTGATTTCTTGAAGTTTGCTACTGAAAGAGGAATGGTCGGAATTAAAGGTCATCGTTCTGTTGGCGGATTCCGCGCTTCTTGTTATAATGCAATGCCGAAAGAAAGTGTGCAGGCTTTGATTGATAGCATGCAGGAATTTGAAAAACTTCATTAATAATTTAACGCACCACAGATTACATCGATTTTCACAGATTGTTTTTGGAATTAAAATCTGCGGGGATTTGTGTAATCTGTGGTGGTATATTTTTATTTTTTATAAATTATGAAAGTCTTAGTTGCAACAGATAAACCGTTCGCAAAAGTTGCTGTGGACGGTATTCGTAAGGAAATTGAAACGGCTGGTTACGAACTTGCTTTATTGGAAAAATATGGTTCGAAAGCCGAACTTTTGGATGCTGTGAAAGATGCCAATGCCGTTATCATTCGCAGTGACATTATTGATGCGGAAGTATTGGATGCCGCCAAAGCTTTGAAAATTGTGGTACGTGCCGGTGCAGGATACGATAACATAGACCTGAATAGCGCTACGGCTCATGATGTATGTGTGATGAACACGCCCGGACAGAATTCTAATGCAGTGGCCGAATTAGCCTTTGGCATGATGGTAATGACCGTGCGTAATTTTTATAATGGCACTTCAGGCACGGAGTTAAAAGGAAAGAAGCTGGGAATTCATGCTTATGGAAATGTGGGGCGTAATGTAGCCCGTATTGCTAAAGGCTTTGGTATGGAAGTTTATGCTTTCGATGCTTTCTGCCCGAAAGAAGTGATTGAAAAGGATGGGGTAGTGGCTCTTGCTTCCACCGATGAACTCTATAGTAAGTGTGATGTTGTTTCTCTCCATATCCCGGCTACGGCTGAAACTAAGAATTCTATCAACTTTGCTTTGGTCAATAAAATGCCCAAAGGTGGGGTACTTGTGAATACTGCCCGCAAGGAAGTTATCAATGAGATAGAGTTGATTAAGCTGATGGAAGAGCGTACTGATTTGAAATATGTTACTGATATTATGCCTGCCGCTAATGATGAATTTGCGGCAAAATTTGCAGGTCGCTATTTTTCTACTCCTAAAAAGATGGGTGCTCAGACAGCCGAAGCAAATATCAATGCAGGTATTGCTGCTGCCAAACAAATTGTAGGTTTCTTTAAAGATGGTTGCGAAAAATTCCGTGTGAATAAAAAGTAATCCCATCTTTGCCGTAAGCTTTTGTGAAGGCTTTTCTGCAGTTTTAATTATCGGTTCCACTCTTTACTTGAGTGTGAATTTTCTTTTAAGAAAGAATTAATTATAACCTTAGTTTAGCATGAGGAAAGTATTATTCGGAAGAATCTTAATAGTAATATCCCTATTGCTGCAATTCTTAAATATGTTTTTCGGCAAGTATTTTTCTGATACTTGTCTAGACGTGTTTAGAACTATTGCATTTGTATTGATCGCAGTAGGTCTTGGATTGGTATTAAATAGCTACTTTTCAAAAAGTAAATCAAAATAATTGATAAACAATAGTTAAATCAATCGGAAATAATATTTCGTTTCTATTGATTAATTATAAATGATTAGACAAACTTTGTTATGGCAACAATAAAACCTTTTAAGGGAATTCGTCCTCCGCAAAATTTAGTTGAACAAGTTGCTTCACGTCCGTATGACGTGTTGAATTCGGATGAAGCTCGTGAAGAAGCTAAAGGTAATGAGAAATCTCTGTATCATATCATTAAGCCTGAAATTGATTTTCCTGTTGGAACCGACGAGCATAATCCGCGTGTTTATGCCAAGGCAGCAGAGAACTTTCAACAGTTTCAGGATAGAGGTTGGTTGGTGCAGGATAATAAGGAAAATTATTACATTTATGCCCAAATCATGAATGGTAAGACACAATACGGATTGGTTGTGGGTGCATATGTACCCGACTATATGAATGGGGTAATTAAGAAACATGAACTGACTCGTCGCGATAAAGAAGAAGATCGAATGAAGCATGTTCGCGTGAATAATGCCAATATCGAACCTGTTTTCTTTGCTTATCCTGACAACATTGCGCTGGATGAGATTATTGCCCGGTATATTACTCAAAAACCAATCTATGATTTTATAGCTCCCGGTGATGGATTCGGACATAAATTTTGGATTATTGATAACGAGAATGATATAGATACTATCACCAAAGAATTTGCTAAAATGCCTGCTTTGTATATTGCTGACGGTCATCATCGTAGTGCTGCTGCGGCATTGGTTGGTGTAGAAAAGGCAAAGCAAAATCCACATCACACTGGAAAGGAAGAATATAACTATTTTATGGCAGTTTGTTTCCCGGCCAATCAATTGACTATTATTGATTACAATCGAGTGGTGAAAGATCTTAACGGACTTACTCCGACTAAGTTTTTAGAGGCATTGGACAGAAACTTTGTGGTGGAAGAAAAGGGTGAGGCTATATATAAACCTTCGGGCTTACATAATTTTTCTCTCTATTTGGAGGGTAAATGGTATAGCTTGACGGCTAAGTCGGGCATATATGATGATAACGATCCTATAGGTGTATTGGATGTGACAATTTCCTCTAATCTGATACTGGATGAGGTTTTGGGCATTAAAGATCTTCGCTCCGACAAACGTATTGATTTTGTGGGTGGTATTCGCGGTTTAGGTGAATTGAAGAAGAGAGTGGATAATGGCGAAATGAAAATGGCATTAGCTCTTTATCCCGTTAGTATGAAGCAATTAATGGATATTGCCGATATAGGTAATATTATGCCTCCAAAAACAACATGGTTTGAACCTAAACTTCGTTCGGGGCTGATTATACATAAGTTGGACTAAATGTATACGCTTTCCGTCATTTTATTTGTTAAAGCTCTACTTTCTGGTGTGGAAGTAGAGCTTCTGATTTTGAAATCAACCGTCAATTATTCATAATTCCGCCATATCCGTAGCTTGTTTGATACGATCGGCGAGTCCAATGCCATTCCGTATGCCACCAGCCAGAATGAGCCCATGGTATTTCTTCTGTAGTAATTCGATGTTCCTGAGACGTTTTTCCGTATCTGCTTCATATTGGGGAATTGCTTTGGAGTGGCGGAAGATATGTATTTTCTCTATTGGAGTATTTTCGGGATATTTCATCATTCTGTGTAATCCTGCTTTTACTAACTCTGTAATTTCTTCATCCGATAGGTGTAACAACTCCGGATGTTTCATTCCTCCAAGGAAAAAAGATAAAGAAGATTCTCCCTGAAGAGCTCTATCGTCATAACAGGAAGAATTGAATAAAATTCCCAGTATTTTTTCCTTTTCTATAGAAGGTATTAATCCACCAAATGCTAGCGGAACACGGCTGTTATCCTTGATACCTACACCAACTTGTACAACCGGAGCATAGGGAAGAGAGGAGATCGGTTCCATAAACTCTTTATCAACAAAAGGTAATAATTCGGGTAGTGCATAGGCTGGTACTGTGGTTATTACTTTGCTTGAAAAGATTTTTTCTCCTGTCACAGCTAAAGTCGTAATCCAACTATTGTCAGATGGTTCTACTTTTAGCGGGCCTGTTGAAAGATATATGGATTCATCCCCTATATTTTTTTGAAGTGCCTTTACCAATTGTTCAAATCCACCTTTTACGGAGAAAACATCTTTGGAAATACCTTGTCTTTTTTCTAAGGCCAGTGCATCCCGCCGTTTGATGGCTCCGCGGATAAAACTGCCATATTCATGTTCCAGTCTGTGGAGCTTAGGCAAAGCAAAACGGGTAACCAAACGGTTCGGATCACCTGCATAAACTCCAGAGACAAAAGGATCAACAGCATAATTCAGATACGAATTTCCTAACCTGCGTTTTACTAGATCAGCTATACTTTCATTAGGATCGGTTCCTTTCTTGCGGAAAGGTTCAAAAAGAATATTTATTTTATCGTAACAGGAAAATAAGTTTGTTGATATGGCGCTCAAGAGCCCGCTAGGCAGTGGGTGGAATAGCCCTTTTTTCCATATAAGCCGGACTTTAGCTTCCTTACGGGCTATCTGCAATGTACAATCATTTCCAAGTTTACGAAATAGGTCTAATACTTCTTTGTTTGAGATGACTCCCGTATTGGGCCCGGATTCAAACAAAAAACCATCATCATTTATAGTATGCAATTGTCCGCCTACCCGCTCTGTTTTTTCGAGTAATAATACATTGATTCCTTTCTTTTTTAAAAGAAAAGTGGTAACTAATCCTGTGATTCCACCACCAATAACTACTACTTCAACTTTTTTGTCCATTTTATAATTGTATTAGTGACTTCGTTTTATACCGGTTTAGAAAAATGCAGTACATTACTATTCCGCATTAGCGGATCAAATGCCGCAGCCACATTGCGTACGTAAAGCGCTCCTTTTTTTGTTACTTTGATTTCTTCGGGACTATAGGTTATAATGCCATCTTCCGCCATTTCCTCTAACTTTGAGGCATCGTATGTCAGACGGTTTTTTATTTCGGATGCCGGAATGTTGATGAGTCCGGCTAACTCTGACCAGTTTAGCTTTTCGTTGCACATTAATGTTGTAATCACCTCTCTGGCTAATTGTTCCTCAGCGTTCAAAAGATACCCTCTCATCACTGGTATACTGCCACTGTTTATTGATTCAATATATTGTGGAATGCTACGCGTATTCTGACTATATGCCGAGGAAAGCTGACTAATAGCGGTAACGCCAAAAGCATAAACTTGTCCCGTAGTTGCTCTGGTGCAATATCCTTGAAAATTGCGATGCAGTAAACCATTGTTTAAAGCTATATTCAGCGCATCGTCAGGCAGTACAAAGTGATCCAGCCCGATAGGTACATATCCTTGATCACTCATTATTTCAGTCGTCTGTTGATACATATCACTCTTAACTTCTGCTGGTGGTAATCCGGCTTTTTCCAGAATCAATTGATTTTTGTTAACCCATGGTACATGTGCATACGAAAATGTGACCAATCGATCCGGATTGAGAGAGACCGCTTTCAAAATGGTTTCTTTAAAGCTCTCTTTTGTTTGTCCCGGAAGACCGTAGATAAAATCCAGATTAACAGAAACTTTATGAGGGCGGAGTATGCTGAATATTTCTTCTACCGGCAAAAGGGACGGGCGTCTGTTTGCTATTCTTAATACTTCTGTGTTGAAGTCTTGTATTCCGATACTGCAACGGTTAAAACCTGCCTCTATTAGCTGTAACCAATGTTTTTCGGTAAGATAGCCTGGATGACATTCTATTGCAATTTCCGGACGCTCAATGCATTGGAAGTTTGAGAGTAAGAGTTCATTGATCTCTTTTAAAAAATGCAGCGGTATTGCTGTCGGTGTACCTCCGCCATAATGAATTTGCGCTATTTTACGACTTTTATCGAGTAAAGGTAAAATTAAGCAAATCTCTTTTTTTAATGCACTTATATAACTTTCCACAATCTGCTTTTTCTCCATAGGGTAGGAGTTGCATCCACAATAATAACAAAGCTGCGGGCAGAATGGTATGTGAATATAAAAAGAAATATGAGAAGGAGAAGTGTGGTTGGACGTAACGATTGCTTCTTTATATTCTTTTTCATGAAATGCTTCATGAAAATAATTGGCGGGAGGATAACTTGTATATCGGGGCGTCGGAACATTATATTTTAAAAGCAAATCAGTTGTCATGATCGAAAAATCCTTTTGAAGTAAAACATAACATAAATAAAGGAAAGAGCCGATAGAATGCTTTCCGCTACAAATAGAGCTGTGTATCCCCAGTTGTCAGCCAGCTTTCCGCTTGCTACTGCTATAAGCATGCTGCTTAGGTGCAACACGACTATTTGGATTGTGAAATCAGTTCCCTCGCGTCCTGCTCTGACATAATCCATAGCAATGGTATAGACAAGCACCGTAGCCAATCCGTAGCTAGTCCAAAGAAATAGAATTCCCAAATATAAATTGAGAGTATTTAATACGTCGAAGTAGGATAAACCTGTAAAATATAACCCAGTGAAAAGAATGCAACATGCAAACAAGGTTGCAGCGTTTCCTCTCCCCCAATTTCGAATGATATTTCCACTAAAATAAGAACCTATACAACCACATAGGGAACCAAAAATACTGAACATTATGCCGATGTGTGCGATGGGATAGTTCAAATCGACAAGCCATGGCTTCAACATTGCAAGTGTACCTATCAAACCGGCATTGAAAAGAACCAGAAATGTAAGTTGAGGAACTATTCTACGTTGGTGGAAGAATAGAACCAGATCTTTCATACTGATCGGTGTTCGTCCTGAACGGGAAACGAAATTTTCGTCTTTATATCGATATAATGGGATCAGCATTATGATGACGAACAAAGATAGTCCCAACAACATGAAAGTCCAACCTGTATATTTGTACAAGATCAATAAAAGTCCGCCGCCTACCAAAGAGCCGGTGAAACTACCCATACTCTGCATGCTGTTGCCACGGCTTCTTTCCTTGCGAGTGAACGAGAGCGTTGTTAATGCATCTGTTGCGATATCTTGGGTGCCGGATGCAACGAAAGAAAGCACAATCAATACGAGTACAAGTAGAAAATTTGTTTTTAAATCAAGAAATGCAATTAATAAGATTAGAAAAGCATACACAAACTCCGAACAAAATATCCAATGTTTATAGGTTTTCAATTCCGATGTCTTGCCATCTACAATAGGCGCCCATAAAAATTTTATAATCCAAGGCAGTTTTATTAGCTGGAGCAGACCTATTGAAGTCAATGAAAAATTATCTTGTCTCATTAATACCGGTAACAAGGTACTAAAAAGGCTCATTGGCACCGACTGAGCAATATAGAGTGAAAAGAAAGTAAATAACTTGTTGAATCTTTTTTCCGGCATTATGCTGATCTTATAATGTAAATGATATTGTTGTTCCAAAGGTAAGTGGTTTTCCCTTTTGAGCAAAATATTTTGTGCCTAACTGAAATAAATAAGCAGTATAGTCTTTTGAAGTGGCATTTTTAATCCAAAGGTCTACTGTGAGATTTTTCTTTACTGCCGATACTTTCCCGTTCAATGTCCCATAGAAACCTTGACTTACGGCATTTGCTTCATTCCAATATTGATTTCCGATACCTGTATACTGGGCCGAAACTAGCAGATGATCAATATATCTGGAATATAAATTGAATACGTAACTACCTCCCAGCATTACCGTCTGACGCGGTACATAGGGAGTGTAATTGCCGGAATAATCATCATTTCCGTATAAATACTCTCTAAATTTAGCTTCGGTATATCCATAGGATAATTGCAAGTTGAGTTGAGCTGTAGGTTGCGCTTTTAAAGAAAACTCAGCCCCTTTGCTATAGGAACGTCCTGCGTTTGTGAGAATTTGTCCTGTTGGTATTTTATGCGAGATCTGTTGATGTCTCCAGTCAATATAGAAGAGAGCTATATCACTTTGGAGTTTTCCATTAAACATGGAAATTTTTCCTCCAAGCTCATAGTTCCAACTGTATTCCGGATTATAGGTTCGTTCATCCTCGGAAGTAAAAGAAACATTAAATCCACCTGTTTTATAACCACGGGTAAGGGTGGCATAAGTCATGTTGTTCTTATTAAACTGATACTGCAATGATAATTTAGGAGTCAATTGGGTAAAGTTCATGCCATCATTCAATTGGCTGTCCAATGTCTTATTTCCATCTTTTAATGCCCAAACCGTGTAATCTTGTTTGTCTCTTTCTATATCCATACGTACCCCTATTGTTGCAGAGAGGTGCTTTATTAAAAGGTCCTTTATTGTTGACTGGTGGTAAAAGGCTAATCCGTATGAAGGTTCTTTATAATCTTTTTGGGTGGTATATAACACCGTTCTGTTTGCAATGTTGTAAAAAGCGAATACGCCATTAATCCATGTAAATTTATTACGATTGTTTGATCGCATTTCCAACTCCTGTGAGAATTGATTCTGGCGTTGGGTCTGAATGACAAAAGTATTTGCTTGTGAGGTGAAATCCTGATCTATGGCCTGCCTGTCATCCAAATTCTGGTATCCTGTTACCGATTTGAGCACAAAGTAGGGGAAAGCATAACTTAGCGTTAATCCTGAAGTAAGGACTCCTTGCCGATATGAACTATAACTATTGTAATCCACATCGTTGATTACTCCCGTTTGCTGATTATACAATCCGTATGGATAACCACCTTGATCCGTATATTCATAATTTACAGCCAATAAACCTTCCAATCCGTTGTCCGCTTTCCATTGCAACTTACCTTTTGTTGCGAAATGGTTGGACCGGTCTACCTTATGTCCTGAATATTGGTTAGTAAAGAAGCCGTCATTGTATTTGTATTTGGAAGAGAATGAATAGCCTACTTTTTCGGATATTTTTCCATAGTATGACCCCGATGATTCGGTTTGCCCATAGTTGGCTACCGTCTGACGGAAGTTGAGTCCTTCATAGTCCAAAGGATTCTTGGTATACACATTAATGATGCCTCCCATGGTATTACGTCCATATAGCGTAGCTTGCGGTCCTCTTAAAATTTCGATGCGGTTTACTTCGTTCATATCGAAATCGAATACTGATTTATCGAAAAAAGGAATGCCGTCAACATATAATCCAACCGAAGGAGTTAATTTCGATCCTATTCCCCGGATATAAAGCGGGGAGGTTAGCTTAGAACCGTAGTCAGGAAAGTAGAGATTGGGGATATAAGAACTGATATCTTTAAAGTCGGTAATATTACTTCTATTCAATTCGTTTGCCGATAATATGGATACAGACGCCGGTATCTCTTTAAAACTCTTTTTTTCTTTATACGAAGTCACTACTACTTCGTCCAATGGTATTGATTTGTGCGGGATAGAATCCGGATCGGCTACAATTGCAAAACTCATTTCAGAAAGCATCAAGGCTGATAGCAGTAAATAATATCTCATTATCTTTTATTTTTGCCTGCAAAAGTAGTGAGTTTTTATTTTTGTTGCAATCCTCATTTATGAGGATATATACTATGGAATGGGGAACGAAGAAAAAAGTTAATGAAGAAGATTATTTAATGAAAATCTCTTGAATTTTAATATAAAATTAATAAATCCATTCATTATGAGTGAAAATATACACCCTTTATACTTATAGTAAAATTATTTTCCCGATTTAATGGGCTCGTTTTACTTGTGAAAAAAGCATCAGGAATGTACTTTCGCCATTCTATTCTTTATCATTCTCTGTTCTTTTCTCTATACAAGTCCAATACTATTAATTGGATTTGCATTGGACTTATATTGGATTTGCATTGGACTTATATTGGAGATGTATTGGACTTGTATTGGATAATCTCTTGATTTTATTATGCAAGAATCATGATGAATCATCTTCTATTCCATATAGTCATGTTATGGCATAGCATACAAAAAAAAGTGAATAAACAGATCTTCTGCTCTTTTCCCTTTTAATATTTGTCCGTAATTTTTTATAATTAAACATAAGGTGCTTTTATCATATTCCTGCATCGTTATGGTTTTTTATGCTACAAATGTGGTATGAAAATACCATAAATATGGTATAAAAAGGTTTTGAAAACTTCCCTTACTTTGCATCTCAAGAAATAGCAATAAATGCAACTGAAAATGAAAGCAATTAATGAATGCATATTAGAGAGATTACATGTCACTACTATTATTAGATTGGGTAATTTAAATGTAGACTTTCTTTCCCCTTCAATGCGAATGTGTTGCTGTTTCTGATTCCATCTCTTTAAAAACTAAAATCCTTATTAATATTAATCATTTGTGAAAATCAATATTGATTCTTGCAAATTTCAAATTACGTCAAAAGATGAAAAAGTTTTTGTTAATGGCATTTTTATGCTTCAGCGTAGTAGCCTATGCACAGGATGGTTATGAGAGAGTTTCCATAGAGGGAACTGTTTTGGGTAATGTTTCCGGTAAAGTGTACTTGCAAAAGTTTGAAAATAAAATGTTTCAGGATCTTGATTCTGTAACAGTCACCAATGGTAAATTTAGTTTCTCAAAGGACTTATACTTGCCGGAAATCTACGGCTTATCAACAGATAAGAAACAAGGTTCTTTGCTTTTATTCTTAGATAAAGGTAAGATTTCCGTAGCTCTTGATCCGTCAAACGGATATGCTAATAGCGTTGTTAACGGTTCCGATTTACATGATTTATTTGTTTCTTACAGGAAAGAACGTGGTGTAAAAATAGACGAATTTATAAAGCAACATCCAAATTCTTTAGTCTCCGTTTACGCGTTATATCGTGACTTCTCGTATCGATTGACGCCAGAGGAAATTAAAGCCGATTTGCAGTTATTGGATCCATCATTACAGAATACAACCTATGCCAAGACTTTGAAAGAATTGGTGAAGACATTGGAAAGTGTATCAATAGGTAAGAAAGCACCGGATTTTGCTTTGAGGGATCCTGAAGGTAATATTGTGAAATTGTCCGATCGTCTAGGTAAAGGTTATCTATTGGTGGATTTTTGGGCATCCTGGTGCGGCCCTTGCCGTAGAGAAAACCCGAATGTAGTAAAAACATATTTGGAATATAAAGATAGAGGTTTTGATGTCTTTGGTGTCTCATTGGATAAGGACAAGGAATCCTGGAAAAAGGCGATTGAGAAAGACCATCTTACCTGGACACATGCGTCCGACTTATTATTCTGGAATAGCGCACCTGCTAAACTTTATGGTATACGAGCCATTCCATCCAATCTTCTTTTGGATAAAAATGGAATCATTGTAGCGAAAAACTTAAGAGGTGAAGAGTTACAGAAAAAGCTGGCTGAATTGCTAACTCAAAAATAAAAATAAAGCATGAAAAAAGTATTATCATTGAAATTTATTATTCTACTATTATGCAGTTTGAGCTATGTCTCCACTGCTTATGGGCAGCAAATTACAATTTACGGGCGTGTTTCTTCCAACAATGAATCTTTGCCCGGTGCAACAATCACCATTAAAAATAAACCAAACTCCGGGACTATTACAGATGTGAATGGGCATTTCCGATTGAATGCCGATAAAAACGCTACTTTAATCGTTTCATATTTGGGATATAATTCTATATCAGTGCCTGTAAATGGTAGATCAACTTTGAATATAGAATTGGAAGAATCATCTCAAGCATTGAATGAAATAGAAATAACTGTGCCTTATCGAACTGCAAAGAAGTCTACGTTCACGGGTTCTGCCGGTTACATTGCCGGTAATATCATCGAAAAGTCACAAGTAAGTAATGTCTCAAAAGCCTTACAAGGAACAGTTGCCGGTTTACAATCATTTTCTTCAGCAGGTCAACCGGGCTCTGATGCTACCATTCGTATTAGAGGTATTGGATCAATAAATGCTTCCAGTTCTCCACTTTATGTGGTCGACGGAGTCCCTTATGATGGAGCTTTATCCTCGATTGCTTCTTCGGATATTGAGTCAATAACGGTACTTAAGGATGCTGCTTCTGCCACTTTATATGGTTCAAGGGCTGCCAACGGTGTCATTATGATCACCACCAAACAAGGACAAATTAACTCTAAATCAACTGTAGAGCTTTCCGCTAAATATGGAATTTCCGATCGGGCTCGACGTGATTATGATCAGTTGTCAACGAATGATTATTTTGAACTTTATTGGGAAGCCGTTAGAAATAATCGCATAGATAACGGATTGAGTGCTGCTGATGCGGCAACGTATGCTTCTCAGAGTATTGTGGGACAAATCGGTATTAATCCCTATGGAACGGCTAACCCACAACCGGTGGGGACAGATGGTAAATTAAAAGCCGGATTAAAGCCTTTATGGGATGACAATTGGGTGGATGCTCTTTCACAAAATGCGCATTATACAGATCTTAATGTACAAGTTAAAGGCGGCGGTGCCAATTCCAAATACTATTTCTCAGCCGGCTATCTGGATGATCAGGGTGTCGTTATAGAATCAGGTTTTAAACGTTATAGTTTGCGTGTTAATGTGACAAGTGATATAAAGAAGTGGCTGCAAATCGGTTTGAATGTTGCCGGTAGTCATTCCATTCAGGATTATCCGAAACAAGATGATTCAGCCACCAATAATGTGATTCTGTTTGGAAGGGCTGTTCCCTCTTTTTATCCGGTATATGAACGAAATTTGGAAACCGGTGAATATCTGTTAGATGCAGAGACTGGTAAGCGCATCATTGATTACGGACCATACCGGGCAACCAATTTTGCAAAAGATAATCCATTGGGCGTTTTACCGCATGATTTATCTCAAATTAAGCGTGATGTCGCTTCTGTCAGAGGCTACTTGCAGCTCACTCCCGTAAAGGATTTGACCATACGTTCTTCTTTCAATATCGATTATAATAGTCGTTTCGATCATGATTATAGTAATCCAACATATGGACCTAACGCCGAGAGTGGGGGATCTGTAAGCAAATCGAATGTTCGTTCTACCGGCACTACTTTTAATAACGTTGTCAGTTACTCAAAGACGATAGATACCCGTCATAAGCTTAGTGTTCTGGCCGGACAGGAATATTATGAATATAATACTTCTACTTTTGGAGGGAGCCGGCAAAAAGTGATTTCAGATGGCTTTTATGAACCGGATGCTGCTTCTTTATTAAGTGATTTTTATGGAAATAGTGATCAATATAAACTGCTGAGCTTTTTTGGAAATGCAGATTATTCGTACGATAACCGTTATTTCATTTCGGCTTCAGTTCGTTCTGATGGTTCTTCCCGTTTTCACCCTGATAATCGTTGGGGAACTTTTTGGTCGGTAGGAGCATCTTGGCGCATTGTTGAAGAGTCTTTCCTGGCTGCTGCAAAAGAAGACTGGCTGTCCAATTTGATGCTACGTACCAGTTACGGTGCACAGGGAAATGACAATATAGGATATTATGCTTATCAAGCTCTTTATTCTATTAATAATAATCTGGGGGAATCGGGACTTGTTGCGTCACGACTTGCTACTCCCGATTTAACTTGGGAAACAAATTTGAATTTGAATGTAGGCCTTGATTTTGGCCTTTTCAACAATCGCTTGAATGGTTCCATCGAATATTTCAATCGTCGTTCGAAAAATCTTTTATTTAGTAAAAACCTGGTTCCTTCATCTGGGTTCTCATCTACAAGTCAGAATACCGGTTCCATTAAAAATCAAGGCTGGGAGTTTACCGTTGAAGGATATCCTGTTTTTACGAAAGACTGGAAATGGAAACTTTCTGTAAATGCTACCACTTATAAGAATAAGATAACTTCTCTTCCATCTAAAGAAATGTGGAGTGGCACCAAGAAGTGGGTAGATGGTGGTTCCATTTACGATTTTTATCTGGTTGAGTGGGCAGGTGTAAATCCTGAAAATGGAAATCCACAGTGGTATCGCTATAATGAAAATAATGAAAAAATTATTACTGAGGATTATTCTTCCACCAAAACAAGTGATAAAGTAAAAAGCGGTTCTTCTTTGCCCGACGTGTCCGGAGGATTCCAGTCTTCTCTTTCATATAAGAGAATTGAACTTTCAACATCGTTTGCCTATGTAATCGGAGGTAAACTTTATAATGGGGATAAAGTTTTTCTGTTGCACGAAGGCTCAGCAGGAAAGACATGGAGTGCGGATATGTTAAACCGTTGGACTCCGGAAAATCCATATACTGATATTCCGAAACTGACAACATCTCCGAAGAGTTCATGGACAAACCAATCAACACGTTTCTTAGTAGACCGCTCTTTTCTCAGGTTAAAAACCCTCACCTTGTCATACGAACTGCCTAAGAGAATTCTGACCGGCATAGGGTTAAATACAGCAAACATCTTTATTCAGGCTGAAAATCTTTTAACCCTAACCAAAGAACAAGGATTGGACCCCGAACAAACGTTTGATGGAACGACCTATTATCGTTATCCTGCAATGAAAACAGTTTCTATCGGTGTTAATGTAAAACTATAAAAAAGAAAGAAATGAAACAGTTATATAAATACTTTCTAGTCTTGATACTATCTTCATCCTTGTTTATCTCTTGCGATTTGAATACTACTCCTACGACTTCTTTGGATGCGGGTATTGTATTTGATAGAGCGGATGATGCGGAGAAAATTCTTATAGGAAGTTGGGCCTATTTGATGGAGACTTTTAATACCTATCGCAATCCTGGATATGCTTCCTTTTTGCAAACCAGTGATGTAATGGGTTCGGATGTGACAGCAAATGGCAAATATGGACCAACGAGAGATAATTATCCTTTTACAGGAATTTATTCGAAAAATACCACAAATGCTTTGAGTTGGACATTAGCCTATGCTACTATAAATAATATGAACGGCATTATTAAAAACATTGACAATGCATCAGGATCGACAGATGATAAAAATCGTATTAAAGGCCAAGCTTATGCTTTGCGTGGATTTATTTATCTTCATTTGGCGTCATTTTATTCTTTTGCAATAGACAAAGATCCTAATGCAGTCTGTGTTCCGATTTATACTGAACCTTCGGATGCCAGCACTGTTGGAAAACCTGCTGCCAGTGTGAGTGAGGTATATTCGCAAGCCGTATCCGATTTGGAGGAGGCATTAAGTCTTATACCTGCAAACTATGTGCGCTCATCAAAATATAAGGTAGATACTCAGGTCGTATTAGGATTGCTTTCCCGCGCCACTCTCTATTCGCGCAACTGGGCAAAAGCAAAAGAATATTCGAATCAGTTACTTGCAAAAAATAATTATTTGATGACTGAATCAGAATACAAATCCGGATTTAACAGTGTGGATAATAAAGAGTGGATATGGGGACATCCCCAGACTCCGGATCAAAGCAATGCCAGTTATGCTTTCAATTATTGGGATACTACAACAAATGGTAGCGGTTATTTCAGCTTCAATCTTGATCCATATTTTCGTGATTTGTTTGATGACGGTGATTACCGTAAGAGCATGATGTATTGGGATGTTAACCCCGGTTCCAGCCAAGCAACCACTACTGATGTCTGGATGCGTTATGCCAAATTTAAGTTTAGGGAAGATTTTACAGGTGATATTGTATTGATGAGGACATCAGAAATCTATTTAATAAATGCCGAGGCAAAAGCACGGCTAAATGATCCCGATGCTGTTGTAAAACTGAATGATTTGAAGAGAGCCCGTAATGCTCAAACTGTTTCATTGGATTTGTCCGGACAGCCTTTATTGGATGCTATTTGGCTTGAACGTAGAAAAGAATTATGGGGTGAGGGCTTTTCATTGGTAGATATTATCAGAAACCAGCAAAAGGTCGTTCGTAAGCAGTATAATGAATTAACTCCTATCAACTATACTTATACAGATTCAGAGGGCGTTACGCATACTGTTCCAAAATATCCAAAGGGGCACAGTATCTTTAAATTTCCTGATGGATCGGACTTTGCACCTAACAGCAAATATTATTTGTATAGGATTATAGATTCGGAAGAAACGGAAAATCCGAACTTATATAGCCTGCATCCGAAATTAGATTTATACAAGTAGTTTGCCATTAATGCTTTATCTTTAATCATATATTTTATTAATTTTTATTTATATAAAAAAGAGGAAAGTCTATTGGTATTGACCATTTTCACCGTTTTCTTAATATTTCTATCATCGCTGTTATAGCATTTGGGTTTATTGAATGATACGGGATTGTTTATTAAAAAAGCAATCCCGTATTTTCAGATACTACTATTAATTCTAGTATATTCAGCTACTGCCCATAGCCTCTTTTATTTGTTTCAGATCTTAATAGTTTCAGATGAAATGACACTTTTGATCTATGAAATTCAAATCACTTAGAACAATAGGGCTTAATTAATTGTTTATATAACATTACTTTTATTCTATATCTACACCACCTTTCGCAGAATCTGATGTCTTTATAAACCGATCCTCAAAATGAGGTTGGGAAAAAGAGTTCTCTAACTCTCTCTTATTTGAAAACAGATAAATATACCATCATGAAAATATATGTTAGACATATGGTTAGTCAACGATGCAAAATGGTAGTTATGCATGAACTAAAAAATATAGGCCTCAGTTACATTAACGTAGATTTAGGTGTCGTAAATCTTTCAATGAATATGACACAGGAACAAAAAAAACAATTTAAATTAGCTTTGCATAGAACTGGACTGGAACTGATAGAGGATAAAAGGGATATAATAGTTGAGCAAATAAAAACAACGGTTATCGAATCAATACATTATTCGGAAAATAGATTAAAGGTTCCCTTTTCAACCTATCTAAGTCATAAATTGAACTTTAACTACACTTACTTATCTAACCTGTTTACGGAGTCGGAAGGTATTACACTTACTCACTTTATTATATTGCATAAAATTGAATATGTAAAAGAGCTTATTCAGTATAATGAACTGACTTTTTCGGAAATTGCTTACAAGATGCATTACAGTAGCATTGCACATTTATCGAACCAATTTAAGAAGATAACAGGCACTACTTTATCATATTATAAGACACATGGAACAAAAAGAGAAATCAATATTGAAAATCTGTGATTTATGTAATATTTAATTGTAAGTATGTAACACTTTAGATATTTGTTAAACGTATCTTTAACAGATATGGATAAATTAAAATATTTAGAGACTACGCTTAACGAAAATCCTTTACGAGATGAATTGTTCAACATAGAGCAACTCATACAACATGCAAAAGGACTAGCTGAGCAGCAACAATTAGCAAATCGTAAGAAAGATCATTTTTTGTTGACACGGCTCAATTATAATGATAAGATTCTTCATGAGTTCAATAAAGTGGGACTTATATTCAATAAAAATTATAATATTATTCCTGCTACTACATGGCTAATTGATAATTTCTATCTGATAGAAGAACAAATACAGTTGGCAAGGCTACATTTTCCCCAGAGATACAGTCAGGAGTTACCTTGCCTCGCAACAGGACAATACCGCGATTTACCCCGTATCTATAGTATCATCTTAGAACTGATTTCTCATGTAGATGCACAAATAGATGAAGATTCGCTTCGGGCATTTATTAATGCTTATCAAACTGGGATCCAACTAAAATTAGGTGAGCTTTGGGCAGTTCCGATCATGCTAAGATTAGCATTGATTGAGAATTTGCAACGGATTGTAATACGTTTACAGAAGAATCAATTGGATCGCGATAAAGCAAATTTATGGATAGATAAGTTGCAATTAGTAGCAAAAAAAAAACCATCCATGCTTGTGGAAGTCGTATCAGATATGGCAAAATCAGACATTCCTCTGACTTGTGCTTTTGTTTCAGAGTTTTGTCAACGAATGTCGCCTCATAACCCCACTTTACAGATTGCACGGAGTTGGCTCGAACAACGGTTGGTCGAAAATGGATTGTCTATTGAAGAGTTACTGCATGCCGAAAATCAGAATCTGGCTGCCGATCAATTATCTGTAAGTCATAGCATTAATAGTTTCCGGACCTTGAGTGCTATTGATTGGAAAGACTTTGTCGAAGCATTAAGTTTTGTTGAAAAAATACTTCAGAGCGATCCTGCCCGGATATACTCCACGATGGACTTTATTACCCGTGACCACTACCGCCATTCCATAGAACGCTTTGCAAAAAAAAGTTCATGCACTGAATGGGAAGTAGCCAGTCAAACAATTAAACTTGCGGAGGAAGCTAAAAAACAAGATAACCGTACACGGAATACCCATGTTGGATTTTATTTGATAGACGATGGGCAAAGAGAGCTTTGCCAAGCACTTAAAATAAAAAAAACAGTAGCTACTTTTATTGAAAATCTTATTTATAGACATCCTCTTTTCTTGTATGCAGGAGGCATTGTATCTCTCTCTCTGATTGGTGCTGGTGTTTTTATAAAAATATTGCATGCTCAAGATATCTTTCTCGGCAATTGGAAAATGGTAATCTTATCACTTGTTTTTCTTCTATGTGTTAGTCAGTTGGTGGTGGATTTGGTAAATTGGCTATCGATGTTACTTATCAAACCCAAGATACTTCCCCGACTCGATTTTTCAGAGGGCATACCGTCAGAGAATGCGACGATGGTCGTTATTCCAACTATGCTTTCAAGTATAGATGCTATTGAGAAACTTATAGATAATATGGAACTTCATTATCTGTCTAATCGTGATGTTAATATACATTTTGCTTTGCTTACTGACTTTCTTGATGCCCAACAAGAGACAATGCCTTTTGATAATCTTTTGCTTGAACGAACAAAAAAGGGTATTGAAAGGCTAAACAAGAAATATACCTTCACTGATAACGTATCTATCTTTTACCTTTTTCATCGCCCTCGTCGTTGGAATGCCACTGAAAGTAAATGGATAGGATATGAACGCAAACGGGGAAAGCTTATGGATTTCAATGCTTTCCTGAGAGGAGGTGCTGCAGGTGCCTTTTCCAAAATAGTAGGAGATCAATCGGTGCTTTCTTCAATAAAATATGTCATCACTTTAGATACGGATACTCAACTGCCGGGCAATACGGCTCATAAATTGATAGGGACCATGGCTCATCCGCTAAATCATCCGGTATTTGACACAAAGCATAATGTTGTTGTTAAAGGTTATGGTATTCTTCAACCGCGTGTGTCCATAAATCTGGCAAGTAGTCAAAGATCCATATTTACCCGTTTGGTATCGGGGGATGCAGGTATCGACCCCTATACGCGTGCTATTTCGGATGTATATCAAGATGTTTTCCGCGAAGGTTCTTATGTTGGAAAAGGTATTTACGATGTGGATGCATTTGAACAAGTATTAGTCGATCGATTTCCTGAAAATAAAATACTTAGTCACGACCTGTTGGAATCTACGTATGTCCGGTCGGCTTTGGTCAGTGATGTTGAAATGTACGAGGCTTATCCCCCGGGGTATAATTTGGATGCTATGCGCCGCCACCGTTGGATTCGTGGGGATTGGCAGATTATACAATGGCTACTTCCCCGTGTTCCCACATCAAATCATAAGTGGGAGAAAAACCCTATTTCCAAATTGGGAAAATGGAAATTATTGGATAATCTTCGGCGTAGTTTGATTTCTCCGGGATTGTTGTTACTATTGGTCTTATTCTATTTTCTTTCTCCCAAGGCTATCTGGTTGGTTCCTCTGTTGATTCCTATTATACTTATGTTACCACTTGCAGTTTCTTTGTTGACTAACATAATCTATAAATCCAAAGAACAGTCGTGGTATTTTCATTTGCGTGAAGTTTCAAAAAAAGGAATCCGACAGTTTAAACAAATCTTGCTCTCATTAATACTTCTACCCTACGAAGCCTATCTAAACTCTACAGCTATTTCTATTAGTTTATGGCGTCTATTGATCACTCATCGTCATTTATTGAAATGGAAAACATCGATTGCTTCCGAACAAGTGACCGGTAATTATTTGTGCGGATTTTATGCTTTAATGTGGTTTACTTCAGCTCTAGCTATTTTTTGCATTGGGCTATTGTCTATTTTCAATCCACTGCTATTGTTGTATTCTTTTCCTATCTGGGTTGCATGGTTAATCGCTCCTTATATTGTATGGCTAATCAGTCTTCCTATAAAAAAACAAAGTGCTGACATTACTGCTAAACAAACGCTTCTTCTGCATCGCATTGCCCGTAAAACATGGTATTTCTTCGAAACGTTTGTTACTGCCAAAGAAAATTGGTTGCCCCCTGATAACTTTCAAGAAGTGCCGGAACCGGTTATCGCTTCACGAACATCTCCTACCAATATCGGATTAGCCTTATTAGCTAATTTATCGGCGCATGATTTCGGATATTTATCTGCTGGAAAAATGTTAGAGCGCACACAGCTGATGTTCGTGACTATGAACCATCTTAAAAAGTATAAAAATCATTTTTATAATTGGTACGATACACATACGCTCGAACCTCTTTTCCCCCTCTATGTATCAAGTGTGGATAGCGGAAATTTGGCCGGACATTTACTTGTATTGGGACAAGGTATTAAAGAGTTGAAGAACACTTCCACATATACCCCTGATATTTTTAGTGGGTTACTCGATACGGTACGCGTAATAAAAGAATATGCGGTGAAAAATATTCTCCTCTTACAGCTTGAAACGGACCTGGGTGCCAAACCTGAAACGTTACAAAAAGCATTTGCATTCCTCAAGCTTATCAGTATCCAAATTGATCAGATAATAAAATCATTTGATCCCAATAATGAGGAATTACAAAAATGGGGTCGGACATTGAAAGACAATTGCGAAGACCATATCAATGAATTATTATATATAGCCCCTTGGCTTCAAATACAGTATGCCCTACCTGATGAGGGTGTTACAGAGAATATGGACTTCCTTATTTCGAGGATAAAAACCCTTAATAATCCTCTCACTTTGCAAGAGATTTCCGAATCAGAGAACACTCTCTGTCCCTTAATTGAATCGGCATTAATAGAGCTTACAGGAGATCAGAATTCTTCGATTCAATCTTTGACAGCATGGCTATACTGTATACACAAGGCTGCTAATCATGCCGTAGAAAGGATAAAATACATAAATAGACTGGCACGTCAAAGTGAAACTTTTTCTAAAATAGATTTCACATTCCTTTATAATACATCAAGGAAGTTGTTTACCATTGGGTATAATGTGGCGGAACAACGTAGTGATGCAGGTTCATATGATATGTTGGCTTCAGAAGCCAGACTATGCAGTTATGTTGCCATTGCTCAGGGTCAGGTACCTCAGGATCATTGGTTTTCGTTAAGCCGGTTATTGTTTATTGCGGAAGACAAGCCTGTCTTATTATCATGGAATGGTTCCATGTTTGAATACCTGATGCCTTTGTTAGTCATGCCTAATTTCGAGCAAACTTTACTCGATAAAACCTATAAGGGAGCGGTACAACTCCAAATAGAATATGCTAAAACACTCGGTGTTCCATGGGGGATTTCAGAGTCCGGATATAACCGTACCGATGCTTACCTCAACTATCAATATAAAGCTTTCGGAATTCCCAGTTTAGGTTTGAAACGCGGGCTGTCGAAGGAGCTGGTTATTACTCCATATGCTACCGTCATGGCATTGATGGTTGCTCCGGTTGAGGCTTGTGAAAATATGGAACGTCTCACAGCAGCCGGTCACGAAGGTTTGTATGGCTATTATGAGGCAATTGACTACACTCCTTCACATTTACCGCCTAATGAATCGAGTGTAAATATCCATTCTTTTATGGTACACCACCAGGGTATGAGCTTACTTGCGTTGACCAATCTGATAAAAGAAAATGTGATGCAACGGCGTTTTATGTCATGCCCGATACTGAAAGCCAACGAATTGTTATTACAGGAACGTGTTCCTCGCAATATCTCTGCCAATATTATTTCAGATGATTCTGAATATGAGATAAAAGGCATTCATCCGATGCTTTCCGATGACTCTGAAATAATTCGCCACTTTAAAGACATGGATATTGCTCCGGAGGTAAATCTATTATCAAATGGTCATTACCATACTATGGTAAATAATGCCGGGAGCGGTTATAGCAGATGGAATAATATAGCCATTACCCGCTGGCGTGAAGATGCCACAAGCGATAACTTAGGGCTATTTGTTTATTTTAGAAATCAAGATGATGGCAAATTCAATTCCATAACTTATCAACCCGTTGTCTCTGCTTTTACGGATAATGAAGCGATATTTACGCAAGCATACTCCGAGTTTCATCAAAAAGGGTCGAAGTTAGAAATACATACAACTATCTGTGTCTCACCAGAAGATGACATTGAATTAAGACGGATTAAATTAATCAATCACTCGCATAGGGCCCGAACAATAGAGTTGACGACATACGGTGAAGTTGTTATAGCCCCTCAAGGTGCGGATGAAGCCCATCCGACTTTTAGCAATCTATTTGTGCAGACTGAATTTCTACCGGCTTTATCAGCGTTATTCTGTTCCCGGCGTGCCCGTTCGGAAAATGAGAATCCACCCTATTTAATTCATTTATTACTCGTTGATGATAACCAGCAAAAAGAGATATCTTGCGAAACAGACAGGACTTTATTTGTGGGGCGAGGATGTTCGCTGAGTAATCCTGTAGCCATGCGATATTCAGGGCCATTAACCAATAGTAACGGTTCTGTTTTGGATCCGGCTATTTCTTTACGACGAATAGTGACTATACCGCCCAACTCTGAGATAACGGTCTGTGTCCTCCTCGGAATGGCCGAGACACGTGATGCCGCTTTAGTATTAGTTGATAAATATCAGGACCTCAGAATGACTGAGCGTGCTTTCGAATTAGCCTGGACACACAGCCAAATAATTCTTCATCAATTAAATATAACTGAAGCGGAAGCCCAACTATACAGTAAACTTGCCAGCTCTTTGATTTATGCCAATTCATTAAGGCGGGCTTCACCGTCTACTCTAAAGCGTAACAGACGGGGACAAGACGGTCTTTGGGGGTATAGTATTTCGGGAGATGTACCTCTTGTTCTGGTTCGTATCAGTGATTTTGCCGGTATAGAACTGGTCAGACAAATAGTATTGGCACACGCTTACTGGCGTATGAAAGGTTTGACCGTGGAATTAGTTATATTGAACGAGGATGTTTCGGTGTATTGGCAATCAGTGCACGACGAGATTGTGAATCTCATATCCTTGGGCATTGAGGCTCCTTTACTAGAAAAAGCGGGAGGAATTTTTATCCGCCGCATCGAACATGTCCCATATGACGACATGTTGTTATTATTAGCTGCTGCACGTATTGTTCTTACCGATGAACAAGGAACACTTGCCATGCAATTAGAATCGTTGACGATGGATGATGAATTGCAAGTTCTTGCTTTGCAACCGGAAATTCCGCCCATACGAACTGTAGATAAACAGTTGCCAAGGCCCAGATTAATATTTGACAATGGTTTGGGAGGATTTACCCCTGACGGGCATGAATATATTATTACTCTTCAACCCGGACAGACTACCCCTGCACCTTGGTGCAATGTGTTGGCTAATGAGCAGTTCGGTACGGTTATTTCCGAAAGTGGAGGTGCATATACCTGGGCGGGGAATGCTCATGAATTCCGACTTACTCCTTGGAATAACGATCCGGTAAAAGACATTTCAGGAGAAGCTTTTTATATTAGGGATGAACAATCCGGACAGTTCTGGTCGCCAACCCCGTTACCGGCTAGAGGAGGAACATCCTATATAATTAGACATGGATTTGGATATACTGTATTCGAACATAGCGAAAACGGAATAGAATCGGAGTTGACTGTATATGTTGCGATAGATTCCCCTATTAAATTTAGCGTATTGAAACTACGTAATGTATCCGGAAGAAGACGGAAAATTTCCGTTACAGGGTATTACGAATGGGTTTTAGCTGATCTGCGCCAAAAAAGTTTATTACATATCCAAACTGAAATAGATGTAAAAACCGGAGTCTTTTTTGCCAGAAATTTTTATAATATAGGTTTCGCCGGGCAAATTGCCTTTATTGACGTGGGTGAACCTCGTACTTTAACCGGGGACAGAACTGAATTTGTTGGACGAAACGGTAGTTTATCACAACCGGCCGCAATGAAACGGACCCGTTTGTCAGGTAAAGTTGGTGCAGGTTTAGACCCTTGTGGAGCTATGCAGGTCGTATTTGAGTTAGCAGATGGACAGGAACGGGAGACTCGTTTCAGGCTTGGTTTTGCTCAAAATAAGGACGAAATGAGAGATTTAGTTTCACGTTTCAGGCAAATTGGTGCAGCTAAAGAAGCGCTTAATGGGGTATGGGCTTATTGGAATAAAACATTGGGTACAATCAATGTTGACACTCCCGATCCGTCGGTAAATGTAATGGCTAACGGATGGTTATTATATCAAACAATAAGTAGTCGGATATGGGCACGTTCGGGATACTATCAGTCGGGAGGAGCTTATGGTTTCCGGGATCAACTGCAAGATGTAATGGCATTGGTACATGCCCAACCTGATATGGCACGTCAACAAATTCTGAGAGCTGCCGGTCGCCAGTTTAAAGAAGGAGATGTGCAGCACTGGTGGCACCCACCTTTGGGAAAAGGGGTAAGAACACATTTCTCGGATGATTATTTATGGTTGCCATATGTTGTGAGCCGGTATGTAACGAGTGTTGGCGATGCAGCTCTACTGGATGAGAGTGTGTCATTTATCGAAGGGCGTCCATTGGGATCCAATGAAGAATCATATTATGATTTGCCCGGGCGTTCCGAAGAGCGGGCTACGATTTATGAACATTGTGTAAGAAGTATAAAGTACGGGTTAAAGTTTGGAAAAAACGGATTACCGTTGATAGGGTGTGGCGATTGGAATGATGGTATGAACCTCGTTGGAAAAGACGGTCAGGGCGAAAGTGTCTGGCTGGGATTCTTCCTGTATGATGTCCTTTTAAAATTTTCTAAGTTAGCTGCGTCTCGCAATGATGACTCTTTTGCCAATTATTGTATTGAACAAGCAAAAATACTTCGTATTAATCTTCGGAAGAACGCCTGGGATGGAGAGTGGTATCGACGTGCTTATTTTGACAATGGTGTACCTGTTGGGTCAAAAATAAATGAGGAATGCCGTATCGACTCATTGCCTCAAAGCTGGTCGGTTATCAGCGGTGCAGGAGATCCGGAACGGTCTGCTTCAGGAATGGCTCAAGTGGATAAGCAATTGGTGCATCCCAAAGATAAATTAATCCGGTTATTTACTCCGGCATTCGATAAATCGGATCTCAATCCCGGTTATATTAAAGGTTATATACCGGGTGTTCGTGAAAATGGAGGACAATATACCCATGGAGCTATCTGGACTGTGTTAGCTTTTGCTCTCATGGGCGAAACCGAAAAAGCGTGGGAATTATTTGATCTTTTAAATCCTGTACAGCATGGAAGTACTGCCGAACAAATAGCTGTTTATAAGGTGGAGCCTTATGTGATAGCTGCTGACGTATATGCAGCTGAAGGGCATCTAGGTCGTGGTGGTTGGACGTGGTATACCGGTTCTGCAGCTTGGATGTATCGCCTTTTGGTAGAGACTCTTTTAGGGATAAACCTGATAAGGGATACATTATATTTGTCACCTCATTTACCGGAAAAGTGGAATAGTTATAAAGTGCACTATCGTTATAAAGAAACTGTATATCATATTACTTTTTGTCGCATATCAGATTCAACGTCTGAACGTATCGTGCTTGATGGGAAGATATTGCATGGCAAAAATGTCTTACCTCTTATCGATGATAGGATTGAGCATCTTGTAGAGACCTGGATAAAGTAAAATATCCGTTATACATTTCTGATTATTAATTACATAATTCACATATTAATAAGTCTTTTTTGTTTTTATACTGTTTTAACTATACGAAAGGCAGCTATTTGTCATATACAATTTAGAGCATAGTCTAAGGATTATGTGTGAAAAAAACATTGACCGGAGAACCAACTTCCGGTACTTTGTACACTAATTGGTTGGGAAAAAAATAATTAAAAAAATGGAATTAGGTATTATTGGTTCAATAGTAATTGGTATTCTGGCAGGCTTTATAGCCGGGCAGATTACAAAAGGGCATGGGTTCGGCTTAGTCGTAAACCTAATAGTCGGTTTAATAGGAGCAGTCTTAGGGGGATTTCTCTCAAGAGTGCTAGGTCTAAATTTCGGTGGAATTATAGGAATGCTGATTGTGTCAGTTGTCGGAGCTGTTGTCTTCTTATGGATACTTTCTTTATTTGGCATTTACAATAAAAAATCCGGAGTTTAACTTATCGGATAAGGTATTTTAATTTAATAATAAGAAATATGAAAAAGATTACGCTTTTATTCATTGTTATTCTTGTGTCAGCTACAATATCAGCTCAGCAGTCAGAAGGACATAGTGTCAAAGCAGGTAGCAGAACAACCTTTATTACTAATAGATTTTGGGATAATTGGTTTATCGGAGCTGGTGCCGGCTCAAATATTTATTTTGGCGACAAAGATGTAGACGCCACTTTCTGGAGACGAATGACGGTAACGCCTAATTTTCAATTTGGTAAATGGTTCAATCCTTATTCCGGAGCTCGTATCAAACTCTCAGGAGGTACAAATATACATACATTTAATAACGATGCATCGTTAATGACTCGTAACAGGTATGTCAGTGCCGAACTGAATTATATGTGGAATGTGACCGATTATCTGTTGCATTATAATGCAGACCACGTTTACTCTTTCATTCCATATCTCGGCTTAGGATGGGCTTATGGATGGGACTACAAAGAATTACCAGTATATGCCAGTAACAGCAATCACGTAAACAGTGTAACATTTGATGCAGGTCTTATTAACCGTTTCAGATTTTCACCACGGGTTGCTCTTGATCTTGAATTTTCAGGAAAACTACTTAAAGATAATTTTGATCAGCGGACAGGTGGAAAGCATGGTTATGACGTTCTTGGAACCGCTTCTGCCAGCCTTATTTTCACAATTGGGAAGGCCGTATTTACTGAAGCTATACTAAGGGATCAATCGGAGATAGACGAGTTGAACAATACAATTAACATGCAGCGTGCCGATATCACAAGACTTTCAGAACGTCCCGTGGAAAAGGCAGAGCCTACGGTAATAGTAAAAGAAGTTATCCGGGAAGTTCCGGCTAGTGAAGACCCGGCCAATAATGTTATCCTATTCAGTATTAACAAAGCAAAGGTGGAATCAAATCAAGAAGTGAATGTGTATAACATGTCTCAATATCTGAAAGAAAATCCCGATAAGAAAGTTAAAATTATCGGTTATGCCGATAGAGAAACCGGAACAGTGGCTATAAATGAAAGACTATCGAGACAACGGGCGCAGAATGTTGCGGACGCCATGACTGGTAAGTATGGAATAAGCCGGGACCGTGTTACCGTTGAATGGAAAGGGCAAACCAATCCTCCTTTCAATGTAAAGGAATGGAATCGTGCCGTAATTCTATATGTTGAATAATTAAAAAAGAAAATATGAATAAAATTTTAAATCTGTTGTTTATTCCCAGTTGTGTATTGCTGTTATCTTCGTGCAACACAAAGGCTGGTGCTGACAAGGACTATAAGAATGCAAAAGACTCCATAAACAAGTCCATTGATAATGCGGCTGATTCAACAAAAAATAGAGTGGAAGATGTGAAGGATTCATGGGATAAAACTAAAAAAACTGTTGAAAAAAAGGCAGATACCCTCAAAGTTGATATAAAAAAGGATGTCAAGAAGATAAAAAAAGACGTTAAGAAAAAGTTGGATTAATATCCGGAATATATGATAATGCCAACCGACCACATAAATAAATCGGTTGGCTTATTAAAAAAAACATGATATGAATAAATTATTATTTTATAACATAATGCTATTGATGGCCATCGGTTTCGCATCTTGCGGAAACGATGATGATGACGCTCCTGCATTAGGCGCCAATGTGCAAGTTACAGTAAAGAATATAATTGGCACTGTTCAACCTAATACGACTGTATATTTATATAAAGATGAGGAAGTCACTGGATCTACAAAAAGTTCCGATGCTGACAAACAAGCTGTAACCGATGCGAATGGTATTGCTACATTTAGCTTGAATTTTACTGAATTGAATATTTTTGAGTCTAAAACAGAATTGTCTTTTGCCGTCTTTTATGAGGTTGGAGGTGTTGAATTTGTTGCTCCGGGCAGTACAAGCGTAACAGTAAAAAGAAATGATGAGAAAAAGATAAATCTTACAATTCCAATCTGAGAAAGAAGGAATATATGGAAAAGCAAATAGAAAAAGCACCGGATTATCAGAAAGACAACCATCTGAGTGTTGAAGTGAAAAAATACTTAAAAGTATTGAATGCCGGTAAGCCTGTTGAAACATTGTCGATGCAGGATGCCCGTAATGTTCTGATAGCTGTTCAAGCAGGAGTAAAAGTCGACTTATCAGGGATAGAAGAATCTGAAAAAAACATTATAGATAAGGATTATCCCGTTGTTGGCAAAGAAGAATAAAGAGCCAACTATCAAAGTTCAAATTCTATTATGGCCGGTAACAAATACTTTTGTCTTTCCATTGGCCGGATATTCGAAAAAGATAAAATCTGTTGCTGATTTGCAGAATGGAAGCCAGATTGCCATTCCCAATGACGTTACCAATGGTGGTCGTGCATTATTGCTTTTGCAGGAACAGAAATTGATCAGATTGAGGGATAATGTAGGATATACCCCAACGATTGTTGATATAGTTGAGAATTCTAAAAAACTTAAGATTGTGGAACTGGAAGCGCCACAGTTGCCCCGTGTACTGGATGATGAGCAAGTGGCAGTGGCAGTTATCAACAATACCTACTGCAGGACAAGCCGGGCTTACCTTGAAGGATGCCATCTTTAAAGAGAGTACAAGTTCTCCTTATGTGAATGTTATTGTAACTCGCGAAGAAAATAAAAATGCAGGGAATGTAGAAAAGTTTGTAAAAGCATACCAATCGGAAGCGGTGGCACAAAAGGCTAAGCGCATTTTTAAGGGAGGGGCTATTAAAGCCTGGTAATATCTGACGGAAGTTGAGTCCTTCATAGTCCAAAGGATTTCTTTAATTTTTTTTCTCTTTATACAAAGTCACTACTGCTTCGTCCAATGGCATTGATTTGTGCGGGATAGAATCCGGATCTGATTTAGTGGCCGTAGCTTATTTATTGTTTTGTATCTCACTAAATATACTTTAAACGTGGTATGTAAATACCATATTTATGGTATGAATCGAATGTGAATAGTTTCTTTTCTTTGCACTCACGTAAAAAGCAATAATGAAGAATTAAAATCAATGCAATAGATAGAGATAATATAGTGAGTTATAAATTGAAAGGAAACGTTGTATGAGTAAGAAGTTTGGTGTATTAGTTTTATATATTTTCTTAGGTATTGTAGAAAGTATGGCTCAGGTTACTACCATACGTGGTACGGTAATTACAGATGACGATGGGGAACCCGTAATCGGTGCCAGTGTTGTCATAAAAGGAACAACAAAAGGAACAGTGACCAATGTTGATGGCCTATTCGTTTTACAAAATGTTCCTGCTTCTGCAAAATTGGTGGTGTCTTATATCGGATTGGCGACTCAGGAGGTTACAGCAAAACCGGATCTTAAGATTCGTTTATTGGCGGATGATCGTCAATTGGATGAAGTCGTGGTTACGGCGCTTGGCATCTCAAGAGAGAAAAAAGCTTTAGGATATTCGGCTCAGGAAATTAAGTCGGATGCACTAACTCAAGGTAAGGATAACAATATATTGAATTCTTTGAGTGGTAAGGTAGCCGGAGTACGTATAACCAATACTCAGGGTGATGTCGGGTCGAGTAGAATTGTGATTCGTGGTGAGACTTCCATAGCTGGAGAAAATCAGCCCTTGTTTATAGTGGATGGTATTCCTGTGGACAACTCACAACTCAACGGGCAATCCATCGGTCGTGACTTTAAGAACGCCATTGCCGATTTGAACCCGGAAGACATCAAGTCGCTTACCGTATTGAAAGGCCCTAATGCTTCGGCACTTTATGGTGCTCGTGCTGCTCATGGGGCTATTGTGATTACAACGAAAAACGGACAAGGACAGAAAGGGGTGGGCATTACCTTACATTCCACTACTCAGCTGTCACAAGCTGCCACTCTGCCGGAATCTCAAAATCTCTTTGGGCAGGGAGCGGGAGGACAGTTTAAATATGTAGATGGAAAAGGTGGTGGTGTAAATGATGGAGTGGATGAAAGCTGGGGACCGCGGTTGGATATCGGATTGCAAATACCTCAGTTTGATAGCCCGTTGGATGCCTCTGGAAATCGTACCGCTACTCCATGGATATCACATCCCAACAATGTGCGTGATTTCTTTCGTACCGGCATCACTACAAATAATGGTGTATCAATATCCCGATCAGATGATAAATATCAGTTCCGTGTAGGTTATGGCTACGAGAAGCAACAAAGTATTGTGCCCGGTGCCGAAACCAACAAAACAAATATCAGTTTGAATACCGATTACAAGCTGACTGACTGGCTCTCGGTAGGAAGCACTGCCAACTACATTGTTTATACGGCACCCAGTTTGCCCGGATCGGGTAACCCGGCGGGGTCTAATTACCGTTCCAACAGTACGATGCTACAATTTTTGTGGTTTGGACGTCAGGTCGATACCCAATCCTTGAAAGATAACTATTCACGTAACTGGAACTCCAGTTATTACAGTAATCCTTACTGGAATGCTTATTATAATACTCAAAGTCAAGAGCGCCATAGATTGATTGGAGATTTACATGTGGATTTTCATCCGCTGAAAGATTTGAATGTTCGTTTCCGCACAAGTACGGACTGGTATAATGACCGTCGTAAATCGAAAGTGAAGTGGGGGACAAGCGGTACGCCTTACGGTAGCTATGATGAAGATGCTTATACCGTGAAAGAAAATAATACAGAATTGATCGCTACATATACTAGGCAGCTGACTCAAGATTTGGGACTTGATGCTTTGGTAGGTTTCAATGTACGTAATAAGCAATATGAAAACAATTTCCAAAAAGCACCCAGATTGGCAGTAGCTGATCTCTATAATCTTGCCAATTCACGTGACCCATTGGTTTCTTCCAATTATTTTTATCGGTTACGCCAATACGGACTATACGGTTCGGCGCAGTTGAATTATCGCAATTGGGCTTTCCTGAATGTAACGGGACGCAATGACTGGTCGTCAACACTTCCTGTTGCAAACAACTCTTATTTCTACCCTTCGGCAACGGCAAGTCTTCTTTTGTCAGAGCTTTTGGGCTTGCAAAAGTCATTTGTCAATTACCTGAAGTTACGTGGTGGTTGGTCACAAGTGGGTGCTGATGCCGATCCTTATCAATTGGCTACTGTATATGTTTCCGAAACAGCATTTGGGGGTAATCCTTTGCAGACATCTTCCGGTGAAGGTAAGAATCCGCAGTTAAAACCTGAAAAGACTTCATCGGTTGAAGCCGGTCTCGAGGCTGCATTTCTGAATAACCGCATTCATCTTGACTTTACCTATTACAAGACCGATAGCCGTAATCAGATTTTGAAACTTGCTACCAGTGCAGCTAGTGGTTACAATTCGCAGGTACGTAATGCCGGACATATCCGTAACCAAGGTTATGAAGTGCAGTTGAATGCCACGCCTGTCCGGGTGAAAGATTTCCAATGGGATATCAATACCAATTACGGAGTGAACCGGAGTAAGGTAATCAAATTGGATGATGAAGGTCTGATACAGAGCTATCAACTTTATTCTTCAGGTGTACAGGTCCTCGCTTCGGTAGGTGATGCTTACGGAACATTATTCGGAACATCCTATACACGTGATGATGCGGGAAATATTGTAGTGGATGCCAACGGTTTGCCTAAGGTAAATACTACAGCCAAAAAATTGGGTAAGTTCACTCCCGATTGGACAGGAGGTATGAGCAATTCACTGACTTATAAAGATTTCACCCTTTCGTTTTTGGTTGATGCCAGCTTCGGTGGCTCTATCTTCTCCAATACGAATAAAACTGGTAAATATACCGGAATCCTGAAAAGTACCTTGCCGGGTCGTGATGCTGATCACGGAGGACTATGGTATTATGTTGACGCCGATAACAAGAGAGTTCCGTTGTCTGCTCCCCAGTATACCACTTCATCTACCGGATTGTATTATGCAAATGTAAACGGTAATTCCACCCGTGTTTATCAAGATGGTATTATTGTAAACGGTGTTACCGAAAGTGGTCAAAAGAATACAACAATAACTTCGGCGGAAAACTATTATCATCTCATTTATAGTATTACAGAGGACAATGTTTATGATGCATCTTATGTGAAGCTGCGTGAAGTGGCACTTACTTATAATCTGCCTAAGGCTCTTGCTTCCAAATTGTTTTTGCAAGGTGCTTCGTTTACCTTAACCGGACGTAACCTGTGGATTATTTATAAGAAAGTTCCTAATATTGATCCGGAAGCAGCGTTGACTGCCGGTAATGCGCAGGGTGTGGAAGCCTATTCTTTGCCAACAACCCGCTCTATAGGATTGAACGTGACGCTAAAATTCTGATTGAACCTCATTTTACAAGAATAAAGATATGAAAAAGAACTATTTAAATTATATAGGAGTTATAGCATTTCTGTTGCTGGCTGTTTCGTGCAACGATGAATTGGCCAATATAAATGCAAACCCCAATGCAACAGAAAATCCCCAACCATCTTATCTTCTGTCCGCTACCGAATACCATTCAGCCGAATGGTACTGGGGGAGTACTGCAAGTTATAACACTACTTTACTTTGGGTTCAGCATTGGGCTAAAATACAATATACGGAGCCCGATTGCTACAATGTGACAAATGCCGATTATAACTCTATCTGGAATACCGGTTATGCAACATTAATAGCTAACTTGAATGCAATTATTAATTCTAACCTGAGCAACGATAATTATAGAGGGGTGGCTGCGGTATGGCGTTCATGGGTTTTCCTTCAACTCACTAATTTATTTGGAGATATTCCTTATAGTCAATATGCCAAGTCTGTTACACCTGCTTATGATACGCAGGAAAATATTTTGAGAAACTTGTTGGTTGAACTGGAAAATGCCGATCAGTTTCTTAAGCCTACCGGGGATGCTATTGAGGGAGATCTCATTTATAATAATAACATTGCAAAATGGAAAAAACTGGCAAAATCCCTTCGTTTGCGTATTGCTCTCGAAATAGCCGATCGCGATGAGGCTACTGCCAAAAATCTTATTTCCACCTTGTATACCGATCGTGCTAATCTGATTAATAGCAATGATGATATCACGCAATTTGTATTTGCCGCTTCGCCACAATGGAATCCTTGGGCTTCCGCTTTCAGTTCGCGCGACGATCAACGTGTATCCAAAACGTTGGTAGATAAACTGCAACAATTGGGCGACCCCAGGTTACCGGTTTACGCACAGCTACCTCAAGATGCAACAGTGAATACTTATGTCGGCGCAGCCAATGGGCTTTCGGCAGATGCAGCCAATAATCAGGGCTTCTCCAAAGTGTCACGCCCCGGTACTTACTTCTTGCGCGATAGCTCACCCGCCGTGTTCTTTACGTATGCCGAAACCTTGTTTATTTATGCCGAAGCAGCTGCTCGCGGATGGATTACCGCCGATGCTTCCACACTTTATGAACAAGCTGTTACAGCTTCTTTAAACCAATATGGAGTAACGAGCACTTCTAAAATTGATGCTTACTTAAATCAGGAAGCCGTGCAATACGATTCTTCCAAATGGTTTGAGTTGATTGGTTGGCAAAAATGGATTGCTTACTACGGGCAAGGTCCTGATGCCTTTACCGATTGGCGAAGGTTGGGGTATCCTACTTTGGCTCCCGGGCCTAATTCCGCTTTGAACCCTGGTGTAATGCCACGTCGTTTATTCTATCCAAATACCGAGCAGTCTTTAAATGGTGAAAGTTATAAGTTGGCTGTGAAGAACCAGGGAGCAGATGAAATCACTACCCGCTTGTGGTTTGATGTAACAAACAAGAAAAGATAAGCCGATATTATAGAGTATTGCCGTTGAATAAATACTGCCGTGCGATCTAAAAAATAGCGCGGCAGTATCATTATAATAAATTGATTCGTTAAAAGTAGGGAAGTATTAAAGCCTGGTAATTCATTCGTTTTGCTTACTTTTGCCCAAATTTTAGTAATAGTATGTTAGAAAATCTGTTTAAGAAAAAGGATATTGCAACAATTCTTCGGGAGGCAAATGAAAATAATGGCGGTTTAAAACGCAATCTTTCGGTGTTTAATTTGGTGGCATTGGGTATTGGCGCTATCGTAGGGACGGGTATTTTTGTCATTACCGGACAAGCTGCCGCCAGTTATGCCGGACCCGCTTTGACCATCTCATTTCTTATCTCCGCATTGGGTTGTATTATGGCAGGACTTTGTTATGCGGAGTTCTCGGCAATGATTCCTGTTGCAGGCAGTGTGTATTCTTACTGTTACGTGACGATAGGAGAGTTTTTGGCATGGTTTATCGGATGGACATTAATATTAGAATACCTTTTTGCCTGTTCCAGTGTGGCAGTCGGTTGGTCGGGATATGTCGTGAGTCTGATGGAAGGATGGAATATTCACTTACCTCAACAGATAGCTCAGGCTCCTTTTGATCACATCGGTAACCAGTGGGTATGGACGGGCAGTCTAATCAACTTTCCGGCAGTGTTTATTATCGTTCTTGTTTCTTCGTTCCTGATCGGCGGTATAAAGCAATCCGCTTTTATTAATAATATGATTGTTGTCATCAAAATCGGAGTGATCCTTCTCTTTATCGGTTTTGGACTTTCATATATCGATGTAAGTAATTGGCATCCATATATTCCTCAAAATACCGGAACATTCGGCGAGTATGGCTGGAGTGGTATTCTGCGCGGAGCAGCAGTCGTGTTTTATGCTTATCTGGGCTTTGATGCCTTGTCTACAGCTGCACAGGAAGCTCGCAATCCGCAACGGGATATGCCCAAGGGGATCTTGATATCCCTGCTGATTTGTGCTTTCTTATATGTGACTGTGACTGCTGTATTAACCGGAATCGTAAATTATCAGGATTTAAATGTTCCGGCGCCTATCGCTTTAGCTATCGACCGTACCGGAGAGGGGTTGGAATGGCTGAGTCCGTTTATCAAATTGGGAGCTGTAGCCGGACTTAGTTCGGTGATTCTGGTGATGATGTTGGGACAGTCACGTATTTATTATGCCATTTCGAAAGATGGATTATTGCCTGGATTTTTTTCCAAAGTAAACAGCAAACGGGGAGTTCCCTATCGTGCTACTGTGTTTGCATGTATGGTCACTGCTATTTTTGCCGGACTATTCCCGCTACATGTACTTAGTGAGTTGGTTTCCATCGGCACTCTATTGGCTTTCACTATTGTATGCATCTGTATTTTGATTTTACGTAAGAAAAGACCGGAACTGAAACGTCCGTTCCGTACACCCTGGGTACCGGTTGTGCCTGTTTTAGGTGCTGCACTCTGTATCTTGCAAATGGTTTTCCTTCCCTGGTCTACTTGGGAAAGACTGATACTTTGGACAACGGTGGGCTTGATTGTCTATTTCACTTATGGAATAAAACACAGCAAGCTTAACCGGAAATAAATACTTCTGCCAAAAACGTATTATTTACTTATAACGTCTCTTTTGTGACGAATAATGAACAATCTTAGCGGTACTTTTGTATCTGCATAGAGAAAGGTTCAATTATTATTAATCAAAAGAAATAATGATTATGAGTGAGTTAATAAACAATTCGGAGAAAAGGAAAGAGTTACTCAAGCACTTGATTCTTCAACTTCACAAAGGGGAAGCTCCCGAAGTCGTACGCAAAAGACTTATCAATTTACTACGTTCCATCCCTTACAACGAGGTGGTTGAGGTGGAACAGGAATTGATCAATGAAGGGCTTCCCGAGGAAGAAGTCTTGAGATTCTGCGATATCCATACCGCCGTGTTGGACGGTAGCATTGACACTTCTGCACAACAGGAAGCTCCTGCCGGGCATCCGGTTGATACCTTTAGAAAAGAGAATATTGAATTGCGGAAAGTCATTTCACGTATTAGAGACTTGTTTTCTGCAATTGGCAGATACGACAACGATAGGCAGGGATACCTGTTGGAGATGAAAATTCTGTTGAATCAGCTTTCCGATGTGGATAAGCATTATAGACGTAAAGAGTATCTGTTGTTCCCATTCCTCGAAAAGCATGACATTACAGGTCCTCCAAAAGTAATGTGGGGCAAACACGATGAAACACGTGCTTTACTTAAAGCAGCTCATGAAGTTATAGATGTCCGTACCGGGATCAGTCCCGAAGAATTGCGATCGGCAATAGCCTATATTATTGAGCCGGCTTTGTCTGCTGTCGAAGGCATGATAATGAAGGAAGAAGAGATTTTGCTACCGATGTGCATGGATACTCTTGCGGAAGATGAATGGGGACAAATTTATCATCAAAGTCCCGAAATAGGATTTTGTATCTATGATCCTAAAGATAACTGGCATCCGGAAGGTAAGGTGGTAAGTGAAGTGGATTATAAATCTGCCGACGGACGCATTGTATTACCTACCGGAAGCTTTGATATCGCACAACTTACGGCTCTCTTCAATTATCTGCCTATGGACATCACTTTTGTCGATAAAGAAGATAAAGTCCGTTTCTTCTCTTTGGGTGAACATCGTATTTTCGACCGCAACCGCGCGATAATAGGACGGGATGTCCGCTTATGCCATCCTCCCGGAAGTGTACACATCGTTGAGCAGATATTGGTCGACTTCAAAGAAGGAAAAGAGTCCAAGGCTGCTTTCTGGATTAACTTCAAAGGCATGTTTGTTTACATTGAATACATTGCTTTGCGTGACGAATCGGGTGAATACCTTGGTGTAATAGAGTGTACCCAGGACCTCACCAAATATCGCCAACTTGAAGGCGAGCAACGTCTACTCTCTTATTCGAAATAAATTCATTTTATATTTTATTGATATGGCGTTGCTAAATATCACACCCCAGACTAAGATAGGAGAAATGCTGGAGGCTTATCCTGCATTGGAGGGCACATTATTGAAGCTTTCTCCATCATTTGCCAAATTGAAGAACCCAATTTTGCGCAAGACCATAGCCCGGGTGGTTTCATTGCGCCAGGCTGCGGAAGTCGGAAAAGTCGATCTTGGAATAATGGTTGCTGAATTGGGAAAGGCCGCCGGATTGAATCGGGATACGGAATCGGGAGATTTTGCCAAAGCTGATGCGGAGAACATATCACTCAATCTTCCTGAACCCATTTGGTTGATGGATTATGATCTATCCCGGGCTATTGTGTTTGATGCAAGGAGTGTAATAGAAGAGGGTGGAAGTCCTCTCAACGAGATATTGAGCAGAGTAAAACGGTTGGGTGAAAGAGACGTCATGCTGCTCCTCACCCCCTTTGTCCCTGTTCCCGTTATTGAGTTGGTGCTTTCCAAAGGATATCTTAGTTGGAGTAAACAAGAAGGAGAAACGATACAAACCTTCTTTCGAAAAAAATAGGGAAGCACTCTGAAACCTGATAAGAGAATAAATTCGGGCATATTCCGGCTTGCATAAGTAATTTAAAGCATAGCCATTATATTCGGATTTAATACGGTATATTTGCACCGTTTTTTTGAGATATGATGTAATGGGTATTCGTGCAAAAGGATTTACTTATGGTGCTGTAGCTGCTGCCAGTTACGGGTTGAACCCCTTATTTACACTTCCGCTTTATAAGGCCGGAATGCTTGTGGATTCCGTATTGTTCTATCGCTATTTCTTTGCCTGTCTGCTTTTGGGAATAATGATGAAAATACAAGGGGAGTCGTTTGCCATTAAGAAAACGGAAATCCTTCCTTTGACTGCGATGGGCTTGCTGTTTTCTTCTTCCTCCCTGTTCCTGTTCATTAGTTATAACTATATGGACGCGGGTATTGCATCGACTATTCTATTTGTCTATCCGGTGTTGGTGGCACTTATTATGGCTTTGTTTTTCCATGAGAGAGTTTCTTCTTTCACCATATTATCTATCGGATTGGCTTTCTTCGGCATCTCGTTGCTCTATCATGGAGGAGGTAAAACTTTGAGTCTATTGGGGGTATGGTTGGTCTTTCTTTCTTCGCTGACTTATGCCATTTATATTGTAGGCGTAAACCGTTCTTTCTTGCGAACTTTCCCTACAGCCAAACTAACCTTTTACGGATTGTTGTTTGGTATTCTGGTTTATGTGGTGCGCTTGGATTTCTGTACCACATTACAGGCGGTTCCTTCCGGTGCTTTATGGATTAATGTGTTATCTTTGGCCGTTTTTCCCACTATTATTTCATTAACGGCAATGACACGCTCCATCCGTTATATCGGTTCTACTCCTGCTGCCATATTGGGAGCGCTCGAACCTCTGACCGCCTTGTTCTTCGGGGTTCTTGTCTTCGGTGAGCAACTCACGCCACGTATAATTCTGGGAGTCGTTTTGGTGTTGGTCGCCGTAACACTCATCATAGTAGCCCGACCACTTGGTCAACTTATTAAAAAGCAAATTCAGCGCCGGAATTTTACCGGTTTTTGATCTTTCTTCTCAACACAATAAAGTGTGAAATAGTAAATGGTACGCTTTATAACTTTGCTTGACTTTGAATGATACGGGCAATCTGTTCCACCGTTCGTTTAATATTACGCCGGGCGATATCCGTCTGCATGGCTTGTTTAAGAGGCATTGGCGCAGGAGTGATGGAAAAAACCGCAGTAAATCCCGCTTCATTCAGTATTTCGCTGTCTTCAATGCTTCCGGCAAGTAAAACAACCGGAATATTCCATTGGTCAGCTTCTTTAAGAATACCGTGAGCCACTTTTCCCATGACGGTTTGTTTATCCGCCTTGCCTTCTCCGGTAATGACCAAATCGGCATCCGATATTCTATTCGAAAAGTTCAGTACCTTTAATACCAATTCTATTCCCGGCTTTAACTCGGCATTGAAAAAAGCACGAAGACATCCTCCCATACCTCCTGCCGCTCCGGATCCCGGAACGTCGGATATCTCTATTCCGGTGGTTTGGCGCATCACTGTCGCTACATGGCGCATGCCCTTTTCCAAGATATCGACCATCTCTTTATCCGCACCTTTTTGAGGAGCAAAAATAGCAGCTGCTCCCTGTGCACCAAAGAATGGATTGTTCACGTCACAAGCTATGGTGAAATGAGATTCCCTAATTGCCGGATATATGCCATTGTCGTCTATCGAAGCGACCTGACGCATTGTTTGCCCATTTGCGATATCCAATACTCTTCCGTCTTTATCTTTCAGTTTATACCCTAACGCTTGCAGCATACCCAGTCCGGCATCATTTGTCGCACTTCCGCCAATACCGATTATAAAATTACGGCAACCATATTCCAAGGCATTTTTTATCACTTCACCGGTACCGTAAGTTGTGGTGAGCATCGGATTCCTTTGCTCCATAGGTACTAACGTAAGTCCACTGATATTAGCCATCTCAATAAAGGCGGTCATTTCGTCTCCCGATACTCCATAGTGAGCCTCGCGTAATTTCATGAGCGGACCATGCGCCTGAAGTGTTATCTTCTTACCGGAGGTGGCTGTAATCAGAACATCTGCCATGCCTTCACCTCCGTCGGATACTGGCATGCAAATCACCTCGCATTCGGGAAAGATACTTTTAATACCTCTTGCCGCCGCTTCTCCCGCTTCTAATGAAGTCAGGCAACCTTTGAAGGAATCTATGGCGATGATTACTTTTCTCATTTTTTATATTAAGCAGTCTGCAAATATACTCTTTATCTCGCTTGATACGGAAGATTATTGGCATGTATACTTTATTTTAGTTGTATTTGGTCGATAGAAATTTGTAGTTTGTCTAATATACTTGCCTGGACAGGTATTTCATGATTATGTTTACATTAAAATAACAAAAATAATCAGATATGAAGAAATCAATTTTTATCATTGGCATCATGTTATTGATGTTTCAATTCCGTACAGCAAATGCCCAGGTAAGCGTTAATATCAATATAGATCAGCAACCTGCATGGGGACCTACCGGTTATGATCGTGCTAATTTTTACTATTTTCCGGATTTGAATGTCTATTTTGATGTGAATAACTCCTTATTTTATTATTTTTCAGCATCAAAATGGAATTCAAACCGTTATCTGCCTAATAAATACAGTAAGTATGATTTGTATAATCTATATAAAGTTGTTCTTAATAATAATTCAAAGCCTTGGCTTAAGAACAATATACATAAAAAATCTTATGCAAAATTTAAGAGTAACAGGAATCAGATTCCAATTCGCTCAACCAATGATAATAAATACAAGCAGAGTCGGAACAATTCTATTTCATGGGTGAATACCGGTAAATCAGGAAATTCCAATTCAGGAAAAGGAAACAAAAATACTAATGCCCGAAATAATAATAATCAAGACAGAGATCGGACTACTAAAAAGCAAAGTCAGGCGGAAAGGCATCAATGAATTGTTTTCAGGATATAAATTTGTAAAATGTGTTTTTGATAGGGGATAGGTAACTATCCCTTTTTTTATGTTTATCTTTGCGTCATGGCTGAAGATGTATATAAGACGATTACCACTCTTGCAGAAGGAATTTATACGGAAAAAAAAAGTAAATTCATAGCACTTGCTTTGCCGGTAAAGACCGCTGAAGAAATAAAAGAACAGGTGGACCATTATCAGAAGAAATATTATGATGCACGGCATGTCTGTTATGCTTATATGCTGGGGCATGAGCGGAATGTCTTTCGTGCCAATGATAATGGAGAACCTTCGGGGACAGCCGGTAAACCGATTCTCGGTCAAATCAACTCGCATGGATTGACGAATATCTTAATTATTGTGGTGCGCTATTTTGGTGGCATAAAGTTAGGGACTAACGGACTGATTGTAGCTTATAAAGCCGCCGCCGCCGAAGCTATAGCAAATGCGAAGATTGTGGAAGAAACGGTTGACGGGGTGATTACGGTGCTTTTTGAATATCCGTTTATGAATGATGTAATGCGTATTGTGAAAGAGGAAGAACCTGAAATACTGAAGCAGGAATATGATATGGATTGCAGCATGACCTTACGTATTCGTATATCGGCATTACCGAAGTTAAAAACCAAGCTTGAAAAGGTAGAAACACTGCGTTTCTTGAATGAAGAAGAGTAATATGAGAAGAAGGGGCACTGCATCCTTTATGTGAATACTTTGGTACTCTATTCGTTATACCAGTGGAAATGCAATGTCTCTTCTTGCGGCGCATCTTAATTATTCAACACCATCTTTGAAATTTACAGAATGATGGGAACCATCGCAGAAAGGTTTATTTTTTGATGATCCACAACGACATAAATGGATGGTACCATTGTTTGAAATCTCTTTACCATCTCTTCCAATAAAATTAAAGTCGCCTTTTACTTCATAAGGTCCGTCAGGAAAAACCTTAACGATGACCGGTTTCTCATTTTTTTCCATAATTGTTAGTCTTTAAAAATTATACGTAACTTTGGTTTTACTAACAGCTTTTGGTTTAAATAGTTCAGTGCCTTTGCCGATTTGTGCCACTTTTTTTACCTTTGCGAAAGTAAACAACTGAATTTATACAATATGGCTTTTGAAGCAACAAAACGTGAACTGGGCGAAATTTATACTTTTTTCCGGCTGTTAGCGGATGGGGAAGTAGCTTTGGGTACACCTGCATCCCAGAAAGACGATGCAGGGAAGTGCCCGATCTGTTTGATAAAACGTGAAGAACATGATGGTTCCCGTTTTTACTCTATAGAGAATAAAGAGATTCATATGCGTGGTGAGGAAGGAGACCTGTTCATCCCGCGGGAGGATTTTTCTTCAGCATCAAACGTTTTACTTGATTTGCTTAAATCCTCATCCGGAGAGGAACAGGTGGAAGTGCCCGATTTTATAGAAGGGTTTTTGAATAAACTCGCAATTTATAATCTGGAAGCCAAAACAGATGATCGAACTGATTTTTACGTCGCATTTTGGCATCCCGATGCTCCTTTATCCGGATTTAATGTCCGCTGTCGTTTAAGTTCTATGAATCCGTTACTGGATGGTGGTAGAGCTGCTAATTTAAAGTTAGAACAAACCGGAATAAAATTTGCAACTCCTACGGTTAATAAGATTAACGCTTTGCCTGAATCTCCCAATGAAGTAGCCGAGCGAATGATGATGATTGAGCGCCTTGGAGGTGTATTAAAATACTCCGATGTTGCAGATCGTGTATTCCGGAGTAATCTGTTAATGATCGATTTGCATTTTCCCCGTATATTAACCGAAATGGTGCGTCTGATGCATCTTGACGGAATAGCCCGTGTGCGCGATTTGACAGAGCGGATCAAAGAGATAAATCCTTTGAAAATAAAAGATGATCTGATAAATAAAAATGGATTTTATGAGTTTAAGATAAAGCAATTTCTATTGGCACTCGCTTTAGGCATGCGTCCGGCGAAGATTTATAACGGAAGTGACTCTGCCGTGGAGGGTTTCTTCTTTATTGATAAAGACGGTAATGTGCTTTGTTATCATAAATCGCAGCCGGAAGTATTTGCCGATTTTCTTTATTTGAACAGCCGGTTTGAAAAAGGCTCTGTGGGCAAGGATAAGTACGGTTTTCTAGAGAAGGAAAATGGAACGTATTATTTTAAGTTAAATGTGAAATTGGGACTGACTAAGAAGTAAAGCCCAGAAATAGACACTGAAGACTAACGTTAAAAACAGAAGATACATATGGGGCAGACATGTGATAATCCTGAAGTTCGTTGCTTTGTTGACTTCACTGGGTGTACCGGAGAATCATAAAGTATATGGTTGTGCGGCATTGGGCTATACAACTGCATTGCCTATAAAAGAAATTTTTTAGTTGAAAATGCTATAACAATTGCAGAATAAGAACCTTATTTACCCAATACAACTATACTTTGGAAAAAGGTTTTTCCCTAGCAATCCATCCCTTCTGACATACAGGAAGTAAGTATAAGGCTAGATTGTATTATTTTTGAATTAGAAAAGCTGCTTAATATGGCTTTGTTATTCGCATCCTTTCTTTAAGACAATTTAGAGAAAAGATTGGGATCTTTACATCTAACCTCTGTTCGGAAATCTCAATCCTGAGATTCAGACTTCTAAATAAGAATATTGTATACTTTTATGATACCAATGCATACTCAAAATATACCTTAATGTGCTGATTGTTAGTGCGCTATTGTGCTGGCTTTATTCTATAGCCTAACATTGGTTTTCCTCGTTTCAAATACAGAAATCTATTGTATAAAAGATGTTATATAGCATGTGTATACTTATTTGAGAATATAGTAAACACTGCAAATCTGGTCACTCACATATATTTGTCCTCGAAAAAACAATCAAAATCAAATAACTATGGACATAGCAAAAAGATGTGAGACTAACCCTTTGTTAACTCCCCGGGATCTAAAACCCGGAATAAAAGGAATGGAAATAACTTGTTTATTAAACCCCGGAGTATTTAGATATCAGGGAAAAATAGGGTTACTCCTCCGCGTAGCCGAACGTCCTATACAACAAGAAGGAATTATTTCTTTTCCGATATATAATAAAGATGGCAAGATAGAAGTGCTGTCATTTTCTAAGGATGATCCCGAATTGGATGCATCCGACCCCCGTGTGATAGGTTATAAAGGGCAAAACTACCTGACCACCATGTCTTATTTACGACTTGTTTTCAGTCAAGATGGTATACACTTTAAAGAGTATCCGGAACTTCCTCCTATTTTCGGAGAAGGAGAATTAGAATCTTTCGGCATAGAAGATTGCCGTGTAGCGACTTGCAAAGACGGATTCTACTTGACCTATACTAAAGTATCCCCGGTAGCGGTAGGAGTAGGATTAATTCATACTCTTGATTGGAAAGAATTTACCCGTCATGGCATGATCTTTCCCCCTCATAATAAAGATTGTGCCCTGTTTGAAGAAAAGATAGGAGATAAATACTTTGCACTGCACCGTCCGAGCAGTCCGGAACTCGGGGGAAACTATATTTGGCTGGCCGAATCTCCCGACCGCTTACACTGGGGCAATCACCAATGTATAGCCACTACACGCCCTGGAATGTGGGACTGTACACGAATCGGTGCAGGAGCATCCCCTATTAAAACCCGGGAAGGCTGGCTAGAGATTTACCATGGAGCTGATTCTAATAACCGTTATTGTCTTGGAGCTTTGCTTCTCGATTTGAATAATCCGTCCAAAGTCATAGCCAGGAGTGAAGAACCTATCATGGAACCTATTGCGGATTATGAACAAACCGGTTTCTTCGGAAATGTGATCTTCACTAATGGGCATTTGGTGGAAGAAGACCGAATAACAATGTACTATGGAGCCAGTGACGAAGTCATTTGCCGGGCAGAGTTGTCGGTTCGTGAAATATTAAACACTTTAAAGAAGTAAGCTCGCATACCATGAACAAGCTAAAGCAAGAATATTTGTTTTTCAAACAGCAAGAGCATAACATGCGCATATTGTTGATCACCAACATGCTATATGCATTAGTGCTCCCCGTTGTAGAGATTTTTGTGGGTGCGTACATCATGCGCAATACCAGTGACCCTACTATGGTTGCCTTTTACCAATTGGCCATGTATATAGGCATTGTTATCACTTCGTTTGTCAACGGATTCCTACTTAAAAAGTACAAGGCCCGTACACTTTATGCAGCTGGTATTCTGGTAAGCGGCATTTCCATGTTCGGGATGATGGCAATCCATTCACTCGGCTTTTTGGAACTGGGATTAGCCGGATTGCTTTTGGGAGCGGCATCCGGTTTCTTCTGGACGAACAGGTACTTATTAACCCTTTACAATACAAAAGATGATAACCGGAATTATTTCTTTGGACTGGAATCATTTTTCTTCTCCGTTGCTTCTATCGGCATCCCTCTAATTATCGGTGCTTTTATCAGTAGAATTAACGGAAAAGAGGTATTAGGTATGGCTTTTGATATTAACAGATCTTATCAGGTAATAACGATGGTAGTGGTCTTCATCACAATTATTGCATGCGGAGTCTTATGGAAAGGAAATTTTACCGTACCACGAGAAACTTCATTTCTCTATATCAGATTTCATCGCTTATGGAAAAAGATGTTATTATTGGCTTCACTAAAGGGAATGGTGCAAGGTTTCTTAGTGACCGCACCAGCCATTCTTGTTCTTAAATTAGTAGGAGATGAAGGAGTGTTGGGGCTAATTCAGGGAATAAGCGGAGCGCTTACGGCCATATTGGTTTATGTCTTAGGTCGGATAGCCAAACCCGAAGACCGATTGAAAATTTTTGTAGGGGGCTTGTTAGTCTTCTTTGCCGGAACATTATGTAACGGAATACTGTTTTCAGCTATCGGAGTGATTCTTTTTGTATTATGCAAGGTCATTTTTCAGCCTTTATTCGATCTGGCTTATTTCCCCATTATGATGAAAACCATTGATGTAGTTGCTAAAATAGAAAAGAGGAATGAATATGCCTATATTATGAGCCACGAATTCGGACTCTTTCTAGGAAGGGCTTTCGGATTACTTCTTTTCATCTTTCTGGCTTACGGTGTTTCCCAGGACTTCGCTTTAAAATATGCGTTGATCATTGTAGCCGGATTGCAACTGTTGGCTTATCCACTAGCTAAAAATATAACGAACCAAACTAATATCAACAAAGAAAAATGAAAATAAAAAGTAAGAATATTCTATTGTGCCTTTTGGGTAGTTTACTGGGGGCTTGCTCTTCATCTCAGAAAACTTTTGGAGATGAAGTCACACAAGCCTCCATCAGCAGGGTGGATTTAATGCCCGATATTCCTGAGTCGTACCAGATGCCGGACTGGAGAGCTAAAGCAAAGAAATATGATCAGTTTGCATTCAACTGGCATAATCCCAGCAAAGCAGGAAATCTGATATGGCTTGATGATCATCACCGGAATATTGATCAGACAACCTTTGGACTATATACCGCTATTGGCGATATTCGTCAAGGTCCAAGTCACAATAACGGAGAATTTCATGAGGCCCTTAACTCTCTTTCGGCTATATTGGGAGCCGGATTGGTGGACATTGATAAAACCAATCAGGATGGCTATAACTACGTCAAAATGGTACAAAACTATTTCAATTGCGACAACGGATGGAACATCATGATGAATAACACCAATCCGTCAGTAAAGCAGTTGGGAGGGGGATATGGTCGGGATTGGTGGTATGACGTATTGCCCAATGCATTATACTATGCCGTATGTGATGTCTTTCCTAGCGTATCAGGTGCCGAAAAGATACAAAGATCCATAGCCGAGCAGTTTACCAAAGCCGACTCTGTATTAAATGGAAATTACAATTATTCTTATTTCGATTATGGAAAAATGAGAGGAATGGTTAGCAATTTACCGTTACAACAGGATGCAGCCGGAGGACATGCTTACGTATTACTATGCGCTTACCATAAATTTGGCGATCCACGCTATCTGAAACACAGCAAGAGTGCCGTTGAAGCTCTTCTTTCCCAAAAGGAAAGCCGTTTCTACGAAGCTTTGCTCCCGTTGGGAGCTTATACGGCAGCTTATCTGAATGCGACGGAAGGCATGCATTACGACGTACACAAGCTATTGGACTGGGTGTTTGATGGATGCAAAAGTCCGACAGGCCGGACAGGGTGGGGAATCATTGTAGGCAAATGGGGTAATTATGATGTAAGTGGCTTGCAAGGGAGTATTACCGACGGTGGAGGATATGCCTTTTTAATGAACAGTATTAAGCCGGTATGGCCATTCATCCCTATGGTCAAATATGAGCCACAATATGCCAGGGCTATAGGAAAATGGATGCTCAACAACGCCAGCGCCTGCCGCTTATTTTATCCAATGGATATAGACTCCGTACATCAATGGGCTCCCGAATTTAGAAATTTAACGGATAACAATATTGCTTACGAAGGACTGCGCAAAGAAGATGACTACGGGAAAGAATCGCTAAAAGGAGTTAGTCCTGTGGCTATAGGTGACGGTCCTAAATGGATTAAAGGTAATCCTACACAAAGCATGTTCAGCGTATACAGTTCCTCACCGGTAGGTATACTCGGTAGTATTGTAGATACCACAAATGTCAGAGGCATTCTCAAATTAAACTGTAATAGTACGGATTTTTACGCAGAAAGGCCCTATCCGGTATTCCTCTATTATAATCCATACAAAGAAGACAAGACCGTGGACTACCATACTTCACAGACTTGCGATCTCTTTGATATTGTGGCTAAAGAGTACGTAGCCAAAGGACTAAAGGCTAACGGAAGTTTTAAGATACCGGCAAACGAAGCCCGTGTAATTGTAGAACTTCCCGAAGGAACCAAACTCAGTTTAAGCAATGGAAAAATAATTGCTAATAAACAATACATTATTTCATATCATTAAATCTTAAAACCATGAGAAAATATTTAGTATTACTCATTCTCTTTCTTTTTGTCGATGCAACAACCTTTGCACAGCAGATGAAAAGAATATCCGGTTTGGTAACAGACCAAAATACCGGAGAAGCTTTAATCGGGGCCTCCGTAGTGGAGACCGGAACCAGTAACGGTACAATTACCGATATTGACGGTAAATACTCTCTGAATATCACTTCAGACCAAGTTTCTTTCTCCTATGTAGGCTATGAAAGCCAAACAATTAAAATAGGGCAAAGCGAAACGATTAATGTGAAATTGGCTTCGGATAATAAACTGGACGAAGTTGTAGTCATTGGGTACGGTACGCAGAAGAAAAGTGATCTTACCGGATCATTAGCTTCCATCAATAGTAAGGATATCAAGAACTATGCAGTATCTAATGCTTCGGAACTACTTAGCGGTAAAGCCGCCGGTGTATTTGTCGCTTCCAGTTCAGGACAACCGGGATCGGATGCCGTAATTCGTGTAAGAGGATTGGGAACAGTAAATGATAACAATCCGCTGTACGTTGTCGACGGACAGTTCATGGACAATATCAGCACTATAAATCCATCGGATATTGATCATATAGAAGTTCTAAAAGACGCTTCGGCTTGTGCCATATATGGCTCAAAAGGATCGAACGGTGTGATTCTCATCACGACAAAAGGTGGGGTTAAAGGACAGACTATTGTTTCATTGGATGCTTATACTGGAATTAAGAACAGTTACAAAGCACTAAAGATGATGAACAGTGAAGAATATTATAAATTCATCAATGAAGCTTATAAAAATGATGCCAGTTTCCAAAACTCCATGAAAGACAAGTTTACCAACCAGTACAATAAAGGTTACGACACAGACTGGTGGGACGCTGTTACCCGTACAGCCTTTACTCAAAATTATAACATTAGTGTCCGCACCGGAACTGACAAGTCACGTTCGGCAATCAGTTTAGGCTATGTGGACGATGAAGGTGCAATCATCACTACTAAATTCAGGAGATTATCCTTAAAGTTAAGTCAGGAATACGACCTAAGTAAATATATTACGATAGGGGCAAACATAAATCTGGCCAAAATAAATAAACGTGATTCCGGGGCTATTCCATCTTTCGACTTTATTCAGAAAGCAGATCCGTTTACTCCGGTAATCAGCTCATTGGTAGATCCGTCTTCCGAGAATTACAATTATAACAAATATGCTCCCACCGAATGGTCCTACGACCCGAATCCGGTTTCCATGCTTGAACTACCAAACAGATACAATGACATCTTCAATACCTTTGGAAACGTATATGCTCAAGTCAAGCTTCTGAAAAACTTGTCATACCGGGTACAGTACAGTTTTGAAAGATATCATGACACATTCAAAGATTTCCGCCCGATCTACTCTTCCACCTTTTCAGAGGATAATCTGGCAAATCAAGAGAGTAAGTATAGTGTAGAAACCCAGTTAACTAATAATAGCAATGTTACTTTCAATACATTGGCCGAACAACGACTCAATTATAACACGACTATTGGAAAGCATAAACTGGATGCTATGGTGGCCATGACATACGAGAAGAATAAAAACGAAAGTATTAATGCCTTTAAAAGAAATGCTTTGGGCAATGAAGAAATTTACCAGATATTAGATGCGCAAACCGCAGGTGATAATGTTTCAGGATCTAAGGAGACCTCCTCCATGTTATCTTATCTGGGACGTATCAATTATGTCTATGATGACCGTTATCTGGCTACGGTAAATTTCCGTGCAGACGGTTCATCCAAATTTGCCAAGAACAATCGTTGGGGTTACTTCCCCTCAGTTTCCCTGGGATGGAGAATCAGCAATGAGAATTTCTTCAAGCAACTGAATATTGATAACACGATATCTGATTTAAAACTGCGTGCAGGATGGGGGCAAAACGGTAATCAACGCATAGACACCAGTGCACCGCTTACTTTAATCGGAACGAACAACGAGATGCAATGGTATTTCGGTAACGGTTATTCACAAGGTTATGTTCCCACTTACGTCGGAAACGAGGATATAAAATGGGAAACAAGCCAGCAGACCAATATCGGTTTGGACATGGGGCTTTTCAAAAATAGCCTGAGTATCAGCATGGACTTTTACGTAAAGAAGACCAGTGACATGTTGCTAAATATGCCAATTCCCTCGTTTGGAGCTTTTCCAAATAGTCCCTATTTCAATGCAGGTAACCTGAAGAATACCGGACTCGAATTAGTGGCAAACTACCGTAATCATATCGGAAAGGATTTCAATTATAACGTCGGATTGAATATGTCTACTTACAAAACCAAAGTGACCAAACTGACATCTGAGTATTTGAGCGGTGGTGTAAGCCGCACATATGTCGGAGGACCAATCGGGCGCTTTTGGGGATATAAACAAATAGGTATTTTCCAAAATCAAGCCGAGATAGATAGCTATGTTGATAAAAATGGTACGAAAATCCAGCCGAATGCGCAACCCGGAGACTTTAAATTCGCCAAATTGGGAGAGTCCGGTGCATTGAATGATGATGACGACCGCACATTCATCGGTGATCCCAATCCCGATTTGATTTACGGATTCAATTTAGGGTTCACTTACAAAAACTTTGATCTCAGTATGGCTTTCCAGGGGACGTTGGGCAATGATATTTGGAATGTAGCTAAGGGTACTCTCTCAACTGCCGGTCGTCAAAATGCACTGGAAGAAGCTTATACTAAAGCATGGACTAAAGAAGGTGATCATGCCAAATACCCCCGCATTACCAATTCCGACACCAATAACAATATGAGGAATTCTTCTTTCTACGTAGAAGACGGTTCTTACCTGCGTTTACAAAACATGCAAATAGGATATACTATCCCTGAAGCACTTTGTCGGAAAACAAAACTGTTTTCCAGTTGCAGGGTTTATATCAGCGGGCAAAATATATTCACATTAACCAACTATTCGGGACTTGATCCTGAACTCGGCATCAATAGTCCTTTGGATATGGGTGTGGATAATACGCACTATCCGACCTCACGTACCTTCACTGTCGGAGTTAACATGCAATTTTAACCGAATAAACAGAAAGTATTATGAAAAGAATAATATATGCCATTTGCAGCCTTTTTATCGGAATGGGATTCTATAGTTGCTCACTTGATGAACCGAGCTATGGCAAAACAACAAGCAAAAACTATTATCAAAAGGAGAGTGACATCGAGCAGGCACTTACCGGTGCTTATCTACAATTAAGAACTACTTGGAACGAGTATGCATTGAATCATTACTTTATTGGTGACTGTACCACAGACGATGCTTTAAAAGGTGGTGGTGGCGACGGAGACCGGGCAGAAGTTCAAGATTTATCCAATTTCACCGTTTATACCACCAACGGTGAAGTGGGGCGTCGTTGGGAAATCCTTTATCGGCTGATCAACCGTTGTAACGATGTGATCTACTACGCTCCGAATGCCACAGGCGATAAAGAAATACTAACCCGTTATGCCAATGAAGCAAAAGCATTAAGAGCTTTCGGCTACTATTGCCTGGTCACCACTTTCGGCGGAGTACCACTGATTACTACTCCCATGCAACCGGAAGATATCTTAAAAATTCCGCGCTCAAGCGCCGAAGAGGTATACCAACTCATCATATCCGATTTGACTGATGCATCGCAACTACCTTCCAAAGGGGAATATGATGCGGACAATGCTTACAGGGTTACCCGAGGTTTTGCCAAAACCATGTTAGCCAAGACTTATATGTTCAGAGGAGATTTTGCCTCGGCTGAAACAGTTCTTCATGAAATAATAGATGTAGATAAAGATTATACTTTATTGAGCGATTATGGCATGAATTGGCGGACGGAATATGAGAACAGTACGGAATCCGTATTCGAAATCGCGAACAAAGTTTATGACAAAACCGTAGCAACGGGGACCAATGTTCCCCACTTCTTTACGAGCAGACGGGTTACCGGCTATCAGGGATACGGTTTTCATGTACCAACTCAAGACCTTTACAGTGCATACGATTCCGATGATCCCCGTATCACATACGTTTTTACGCAGACAGGAGACCGGTACGTAGGAGACACCGAGGCACAGGACAATACCGAATCACCAAGCGGATATCACGATTATAAGATGACTGTTCCCGCCATTGAAAAAAAAGGCATGGATGTATGGATGATCAGCTATAATATTCGCCTGATACGTTATTCGGATGTGCTATTGATGTATGCCGAAGCACTCAATGAGAATGGGAAAGCCGCCGCTGCTTTACCTTATCTTAATGAAGTCAGAGAACGGGCACGCAATAGTAACCCGGTAGATCCACGCAGAGATAGACAAACCTATATTCCCCCTACAACAGGAAATACATTGAAGGATATCACTGAAACCGGGCAAGACCAATTGCGCAAGATTATCTGGCACGAACGTCGTTGTGAACTTGCGATGGAAGGATGGAGACGGGACGATTTAATGAGGCAAAAACGTTTTGGCACAGTTATGCGTAGTTATGCAAGTACATATAATACAACTAAAGGTGCTAATTTTGATGATAACCGGGATTATTTGCTCCCGATCCCGCAAGGTGAACGTGATAAGAGTAACGATATTTTGACTCAAAATCCAGGTTATTGATCAACAATCAATTGAAAAAATAAACGGCAATTAAGGAGACTGCGTCAATAGCTTTAACTTATGTTTCGGCCTGTTACAGAGACTTTCGGGCAGAATGATAGGGATGAAACAGATCTTTTGGGGCAATCTCTTTAACTTTGATAAAATTTTTCGGGAAGTGTGATAAAAGGACTTTAGCAAAATGCTTAAAGATGAACTTTATCACACTTTCTTTTCCCTTAATCACCGTCAAATCTTAATATTGTATCTGAACCTATCCTTATTTCTCCCTGTATAAACCGGATTTTTTTATTAAATTTGTTATCACGATAGCTCATTAAATCAAAATGCATTCAAATGAAAAAACAAGTTGTGACTTTAACTGTCTGCTTTCTCTTTGGTCTTCTGGCTATTCCCCAGGAAATAAAAGCTTCTTATGTAGTTAAATATATATCAAACCTCAACGGATTGACCAATAACTCAGTAAATTGCATTTTGGAAGACAAAGAACATACTATCTGGATAGGAACATGGGACGGACTGAATGCATATAACGGAAGGGATATACTGACCTTCAGGTATAAAAAGAACGATCCGAATTCGATCAGTAACAATATCATCAGACAACTTATCGAACAAAATCAGAATCTTTGGATCGCAACAGATAACGGCATCAACAAATTAGACAAAACAACTCACCAGATCACAAGGTACTACTTACAAACCGGCAATCAAATTCCCAATCAGGAAAAATCATTTATCCTCGGCAAAACCAACCGGAATCGAATCTTCTGTCTGGTAAAAGGAGTCGGGTTCTTTAGCTATAATCCCGACAATGATGCTTTCACTCCCATTCAAACGAAACTGGCAAGTAAAATCAAAGATTTTGTAATAGCCCCTTCAAACCAAATTCTATGCTTATTGACGGACGGAAAAGTAGGACATCTGACCTACGAACAATTAGCCTCATCCGCACCAATCCGGTACTTGCAATTAACCGGTTCCAACAGTTTCGTTAACAAAATATTCTTTTCAGACAATTACTTCATCTTAAACTTTAGAAACAGGCTCTCCATACTTCACTCCGATTTCACTCCGACTCAAACTATTAAATTAGATATAGCTAAAACCGTATCGGATGTCAAAATCATTGGAGACTTATTATATATCAGTTTTATAGAAGGAAGTTGCATTCGTTACGACTTAAAGAAATCGAGTTATTCCTATTGGGAGGAACTTCCCCGGCAGTTATCTATCTTCACTTTATATCCCGGTAGCCAAAATATCTTATGGATAGGGAGTGACGGACAAGGACTCATACAACTTTATCACTATAACTCAAAATTTACCACTATCCATACTTCCCATCCGGTAAGAGCTTTCTGCGAAGATGGTAAAGGGCATATCCTGATAGGTACTAAAGGCAGTGGCATCAAATTACTGGATACCGCTAAAAATGAGCTTCACGATTTTCTTTCCGAATCCCAGGGACTTATATCCAATTCCGTATATGCTTTAAAAAAGAACAGTTCAAATGAGATCTTTATCGGTACCGAAGGAACAGGAATTAATATTTTGGATGTGAAAACCGGAAAATTGGAAAAGCTTAAAATTCCATCCAGATATCCCGCCTTTAAAGCCGTATACAATATTTATTTTACCAACCATGATTCACTACTATGGCTCGGAACTTCGGGATACGGACTCATAAAAATGAATATCAGCAAAGAGAATGGCATTTATAAAGTAGACGGATTCAGGCAATATGCTTCAAACGACAGGAACAAATCTCTTAATAATGATGTGGTTTACGCCGTCACATCCGACACAGATGAGGATGCACTTTGGTTCGGAACAAGAGGAGGAGGATTAAGTAGAATTGATATTCGTGAAAATAACATCAAAGAGATGGGTAGTAGCATTTTGTTGACAAACAATGATGTATTGTGCTTGCAAAAGGAAGGAACTGATATTTGGATTGGCACAAGCTATGGATTGAATCGGTTGGAAAGGAAAGGTTATGAACACAAACTGGTACAATACGCCGATGAAAAGTTAAACAATAAAACCATACACGGAATACTGAAAGATGTAACCGGGAACATATGGATCAGCACTAATCAGGGACTATCCTGTTTAAACACCCGGAACAATAAAATAGAAAATTATACGCTGAATGACGGCTTGCAAAATGATGAATTCTCCGACGGTGCTTACTTTAAGGATAGCCATAATAACCTGTATTTCGGTGGAGTAAACGGGTTGAGCTATTTTAATCCCCAAAATATTCACGTACGGGCATTCAATGCACCAATCACGTTAAGCAATCTAAAGATATACAACACTTTTCAGGATGTAAACCATCGCATTCGTAACGGAGTGTTGAACTTAACTTATGAGGAAAAGTTTATCACTCTTACTTTTCTTACAAAAGATTTCATCAACAACGAAAACTGCGAATACGCATACCGTCTGAAAAACCATTCGGATGAGTGGATAGAAACGGGAAACAATCCTAATATCATCATCGCACAACTTCCTCCCGGTAAATATGTACTCGAAGTAAAAGGGAGTAACGGCGACAAAGTCTGGAGTAACAATATATACAGGCTGACAATTAAAATGGGATATCCATGGTGGTTTGGAATACCGGCATTAACGGTTTATGGATGCATCATCATTATCATCATAATGATTGCCCGTTCCGTAATCAGAAATCGTATGCGCATGAATCGGCAAATTTTTATTGCAGAAACAGAGAAACAACATGAACAAAGGATGTATGAAGCGCGACTCAATTTCTTTGCAAACGTTGCACATGAATTTTTTACTCCCCTCACCTTAATCTATACACCGGCACAACACTTGCTTGAGCAACTCAAATCGGATACGGAAAGTCGTAAATATTTGGAGATCATTAAAAATAATGCGGAAAGAATGCAAAAGCTAATCAGCGAGCTAATGACCTTTACCAAAATAAAACCCGGGGAAATGCAGTTAAAACCGGAGGACATCAATATAAGAGATTTGATTACAGATGCATCCGCCAACTATATAGACATCTTACAAGAAAACAAAATAGAGTTTAAGGTGGAGATCAATAATACAGGTACCCTATTATCCGACCGGAATGCACTGGAAAAAATTATCTTCAACCTGCTTTCGAATGCTTTTAAATATACCGCTAAAGGAGGGGCTATTCATTTGGAAGTGACACAGGACATTCGTCAGAACAATGCACTGAATATCATCATCAAAAATTCCGGCAAGGGACTTACCGAGCAACAAATGGCGGAAATCTTCAATAAGTATAAAATCTTTGACAGGCCCAATCCCGGAAACTCGGTAAGCAATGGCATCGGACTGAATTTGACCAAGAATCTGACGGAAGCGCTCGGTGGTAAAATAGAAGTTCATAGCGAATTGGGGAAATATGTCGAATTTGCCGTCCTCGTTCCCTCCCTACCTGCTCCGGTGGACAGTCTGTCAGTTCAAACCAATATAGTGGATGACCGGAAAGGCGAAGAATTCACGGCAAAAGAGCTGAAGTCGCGTCAAGATACGGTTGTCCTCATTGTGGAAGATGAAAATAACATCCGTGAATTACTAAAGGATATTCTTTCGGATTATATTATCCAGGAAGCCAAAGATGGAGTGGAAGCATTGAATTACATCGGACGAAACCATCCTGATGTCATTATTACCGATATTATCATGCCACATATGGATGGCTTTTCACTCATTGATCACTTGAAAGCTGATTCCAAAACAAGTTATATTCCCATTATCTCTATTTCGGCCAAAGTAGCTATTGAAGACCAGATCAATGCCTATAATCATGGTGCGGATGCCTATATCACCAAGCCATTTCATCCGAAGCATGTCATATCGGCCATAGAAAACTTGTTAACAAGGCAGGCCCAATTAAAAGATTATTTCAATTCCAGTCTATCTTCTATAAAAATCAAAGATGGCATTACATTGTATCCGGAAGACGAAAAGCTAATCAAAGAAGTCACCACATTTATCAATGACAATATAGATAATGAGAAGTTATCTCCCGAGTCCATCTCTTCCTTTATCGGAGTAAGTAAAGCCACTCTCTACCGTAAGTTTAAGGAAGTGTTGGATAAAACACCGAGTGAATTCATTCGGAATATACGTCTGGAACATGCCGCCAAATTATTAAAGACAACTAAAATGACAGTTTCGGAAATCATGTTCCAATCAGGTTTTTCCAACAAATCCTATTTCTATCGCGAATTTCAAAAACAGTTCCAGCAATCCCCCACTGATTATCGGAATCAGTGAAGAAATGCTGTACTTTAAATCTATCATATTAATGTACCATAGCGGGTCGGTAGTAATTTACGATCGCCAAGTGTATTGTCTACACGTGCTACATTAATCCAAAACTTATTATCCCATACACTTTGAATAGGATATGCCGCTTTTTCACGGGAATAAGTATGCTCCCAGTTATTAGATACTAGTTCGTATTCCGGGTGGGGGGCATTGATTAATACATTATCTGCGATGCCGGCTTCGCCCTCTTTTATTTCTTCAATCTCTTTCCAGATGGATAACATGGAGTCTACAAAATTATCAAGTTCGGCCAGGCTTTCGCTTTCCGTTGGTTCTATCATTAATGTTCCATGAACAGGAAATGATAAGGTTGGAGCGTGATAGCCATAATCCATTAATCTTTTGGCTATATCGTTTTCGGTTATTCCTGTCTCTTCATATATTTTTCTACATTCCAATATCAATTCATGTCCAACGAATCCGTTTTCTCCGCGATAAACAATGCCATATGTATCTTGAAGACGCGCTGCAAGATAGTTTGCATTTAGAATTGCTATTTTAGTGGCTCGGGTTAATCCCTCTATACCCATCATGCGAATATATCCGTAAGTAACAGGCAAAATGCCGGCACTTCCAAATGGAGCGGAGGCTACTTCATTGATTGAATTCCCAAATAAAGGATGTCCCGGTAAAAATGGAATTAAATGCTCGGCTACACAAATAGGTCCAACCCCCGGTCCACCTCCGCCATGAGGAGAGGCAAAAGTCTTGTGTAAGTTTAAGTGGCATAGATCGGCTCCTATGAAGCCTGGATTTGTAAGCCCCACTTGTGCATTCATATTTGCTCCGTCCATATAAACTTGCGCTCCGTAGGAGTGTATGATGTGACATATATTAATAATTTCCGTCTCAAATATCCCATGTGTTGAAGGGTAGGTAATCATTAGAGCTGCCAATTCATTTTGGTTTTCTTCCGCCTTATTCCGAAGATCTGTCATATCAACATTGCCTTGTTCATCACAAGTGCAAATAATAGGAATGAAACCTGCCTGTACGGCTGATGCCGGATTGGTTCCATGAGCCGAAGCCGGGATCAGTACTTTATTACGGTGACCTTCGCCAATGCTTTCCAGATATGAACGGATGACACGTAACCCTGTGTATTCTCCTGCAGCACCTGAATTCGGTTGAAAGCTGATACCGGAAAAACCGGTTATAGATTTCAGTGCTTCACTCAGATTCTGGATTAGTTCGCGATAGCCTTCAGCCTGGTCTTCCGGTACCAGAGGATGTAAATTCATAAATTCCGGACGGCTAAGAGGCAATAACTCTGAAGCGGCATTAAGCTTCATCGTGCACGATCCCAAAGAAATCATTGATTGCGCGAGAGATATATCTTTACGATCCAGGCGTTTTATATAACGCATCATTTCCGTTTCGGTATGATATTTGTTGAATATATCGTGAGTGAGGTAAGGGCTGTGACGTTTTAACTCTTTATCAATACGGCTATCTTTATCAATACGGCTATTTAAAGGAATATCTTCCACTTTTGCCCAATCTCTTCCTGCAGCGATAGCAAAGATGGATATTAATGTATTAATTGCTGGTATATTGGTGGTTTCATCAATACTCATACCTACGTCTCCATTTAAAAAATATCGTAGGTTAACTTCTTTGCTCAGTGCTATTGTTCGTATTTGTTGGGCTGATGTCGTGTCCGGAAGACTAAAACGAAGGGTATCAAAATATTGGGTATTAATCTGAGTATATCCAAGCTTCGTAATATGTTTTTCCAGGCAGACAGTTATGCTGTGAATACGCTCTGCAATATTATGTAACCCATCAGGACCATGATAAACCACATAGAAGCCTGCCATAGTCGCAAGCAATGCTTGTGCCGTACAGATGTTTGATGTAGCTTTTTCTCGTTTGATATGTTGCTCACGCGTTTGCAAAGCCATACGATAGCAAAGTTTGCCATATTTGTCTTTTGATTGTCCTATAATCCGCCCAGGCATGCTGCGCTTATATTCGTCTCTGGTTGCAAAGAATGCCGCTGACGGTCCCCCATAAAACATTGGTATTCCCAACCGTTGTGTGCTGCCGAATACAATGTCGGCTCCCCATTCTCCGGGAGGAGTCAATAAAACCAAACTTAATATATCTGCAGCTACAGCTATTTTGCAGTTAGATATATGAGCTTTTTCTACAAATGCTCTGTAATCTTCTATATTTCCACTGGAATTAGGGTATTGTAATATGCAGCCGAATAGATCTGTTGTGAAGTCCAGTTCGGTATAGTTTCCTATGCGTATTTGAATATTTTGCGGAATGGCACGCGTTTGCATTACAGCTAATGTTTGAGGAAATATGTTTTCATCAACAAACACAACATTAGCGCCGTTCTTTTGCATTTCGCGCGATCGTAAATTGTACATCATAGTGACAGCCTCCGCCGCCGCAGTTGCCTCGTCCAACAAAGAAGAGTTGGCGAGTGGCATTCCTGTAAGGTCTGAGATTGCAGTCTGAAAATTAATTAATGCTTCCAGACGCCCTTGGGAGACCTCCGTTTGATAGGGTGTATAAGATGTATACCATACCGGATTTTCAAATACATTTCGTTGAATGACTGCAGGAGTTATGGTATTATACCAACCCATGCCAATGTAGGTGGCATAAAGTTTGTTTTTTGCAGCAAGCTCACTAATGTGTTTTCCAAATTCGTATTCTGTTAGCGTAGGCGGGAGTGAAACAGTTTCTTTTAAACGGATGTTTGCCGGAATAGCTTTGTTTATGAGTTCATCCAAACTGTTTACTCCAATTTTACGAAGCATTTGTTCTTCGTCTTTATGACTAATGCCGATATGTCGGCAAGCTAAGAGATCAGTTTTCATATTTTTAAGATTATTACCTAATTATGCCTTGAATGATTATTTATTGATATTACAAGCTCCGGAAAAAGGGATTTTCCACTTTTTCAATACCTATAGTGGTAGGAGCACCGTGACCCGGATAGACAATCGTTTCATCTGGTAAAATAAACAATCGACTACAAATATGTTCTATTAATTCATCAAAATTACCTCCGGTAAGATCTGCTCTTCCAATACTACCTTGAAATAAAACATCTCCCGAAAACATGCAGTGATCTGTCGCACAATAATAGACTAAACTTCCCGGTGAATGGCCCGGAACATGTATTGCTTCTAGTTTGGTGCTACCGAAAGTAATGATATCGCCATCATGCAGATATTTTCCAATGGGTGCAGGAGTTTCATTCCATTGAAACCCAAACATTCGGGATTGCTTAGGGGCCTCTTCCATCCAAAATTCATCAGCTTGGTTAGCTTCTATAGGGAGATTAAATTCTTCGGAAGCAAATCGATTTCCAAAAATATGATCGAGGTGCAGGTGAGTATTAAGAATGTGTTTTACGATCAACTTTTTATTTTGAATAAAGCTCTTTAACGCTTGTTTTTCTTCTTCGTAATAGCATCCGGGATCAATAATTACAGCTTCTTCCGTATCATCCCATATAATGTAACAGTTTACAGGAAACATGTTGAATTCAAATCTTTTTATTCTCATACAAAGTATTTATTTAAATACATAAAATTAAGGGGCAGCATAAACTACTTTTTTGGTTTTGAAAAAATCTTCATTAAAATAGTCCTTCAGTTCAAACAGGGTAACTTTATGTTTAAAAGGCATGGTTTCATTTTCCAGTTCCCCTCCCTTAAGACAGATAAGCCCATTGGGCAATGCATTATGATTATGCGTATCAATGTTTTTACGTATGATTTTTAATATGTCAGGCAGTGGCATTACTGCACGACTAACAACAAAATCAAAAAGTTGTTTTTCTTCTTCAGCCCGTGCATGCCTGAATGTGACATTTTCCAATGCGATGCTATTGGCAACTTCTGTAGCTACGCGAACTTTTTTCCCGATGCTATCTACCAGGTGAAATTTTACTTCAGGGAACAAAATAGCAAGAGGTATTCCGGGAAATCCTCCTCCGGTACCTAAATCCATTATTCGGGTATTAGGGGTGAAGTGTATAATTTGAGCTATTCCCAATGAATGGAGTACGTGGTGTTCGTATATGTTTTCTATATCTTTACGTGAAATTACATTTATTTTAGCATTCCAGTCTTGATATAAGTCATATAGAGCCGCGAATTGCTGCTTTTGCTTTTCCGTTATATTGGGAAAATATTTCAGAATAATTTCCATAAATAAGAATACTGTATAGGCTTACTCTTTTATTTCTTTTAAAATTGTATGCTCTTTGTTTAATAAACGATCCATTATGTCGTAAGGCAATGTGATTTTTACAGTTCCCATTGAATACGGGGTAATTTCATACACATTATAGTAGAAAGTTATCCCGTCTTTTGAAAGATAAAAATTTTCGGTGGGTTCTAAATCTCCGGTACTGGTATACCCCATGTCTTCTAGCGCTTGATGAGTGGCTACTTTATTATCAGCCATAAGTTGATTCCACAGAAGGTCAGTGAGAGATTCTTTGTAGTCTTCTCCTTCAAATAGATCATCCAAGTGCAGTGGACGTAGGGTTGTTAAATCTATATTATAAAAAGTAGATGAGTACATTCCGTGTGCGCCTCCCGTATACTCATTATAATCTACACGGTATACGAGCAAGTGCTTCTGATATAATTGTACATGACCTTCCACATTCTTGTAATAGGAATACCATGCCGAGATTGTTTTCTTATCTTGGTGTTCCGACTCATCTTTGCTATACATTGGCTCAAGATCCTTACGGTAATCATTAATATATTTCTCTGTATATTTTTGAATTGCCGGTTTGGGAAGCATGATTGCAAATGTATCGCCTAAGCATGCGGATAAAAAGATTGTATTCAAACTATCTTGAGTCTTTTTATCATTCGCCTTTGTAATATATTCGAAATTGATTATAAGATTGCAGGCCGGTTTTGCCGAATCTCCAAAGAGATGAACCGTTTTGTTTACTTGGATACTATCAAAGTTAAAGTTTCCGGCATTTTTATCTCCTTTGTTTGTACATGATACAAAAAACACACATACTGTAAAAAAGAGCGTAAGAAAGCTTACATATTGCTTTTTCATGTCAGTTATTCGTTAATTTTAAGTTTTCATTAATAGATTCCTTATCCACAAATATAAATCTTAATTCGCTAATACAAACTATAAAATAGAAAAAAGATACTTGTATACTATCGGGATAAACAAATCCTTTGTTATCTTTGTTTAAAGATAGCATCTTCTTCTATTTTAGAGCTTTTATGTTCCATTTTAAATGCTGTTGTGAGTTTTTCTCTACCTGTGAAAGATGCTTGATTTTTATCATAAACAAGATTATAGATTAGAAAAAGATGGGTGATATTGTAAAGAAATCATTTCCCGTATTAAATATGCATTGTGCTGGATGTGCCAATAATGTTGAAAAAGCGGTAAAGCATTTAGCGGGAGTAGAGGAGTCTTCGGTAAATTTTGCGAGTAATTTGCTTTCCGTCTCCTATAAATCGGGTCAGCAAACTCCGGAAAGTATTCGTCTGGCGGTAGTGGCTGCAGGATATGACCTCATTATCAATGAGGATCATATTGATGAATGTCAGGAAGAAAGGCGGCAGAAGAGTTACCGTAGGCTGAAATACCGCGTAATTGGTGCATGGGTGTTTTCTATTCCATTGCTAATACTTTCCCTGCTGTTTATGGATTTTCCATATTCAGGATTAATACAAATGTTGTTAACTATTCCTGTTTTGCTCATTTTTGGGGCTCCATTTTATGCAGGAGCCTGGAAACAACTACATTTAAGGAGTAGCAACATGGATACGCTCGTAGCTCTCAGTACTTCAATAGCTTTCGCATTCAGTGTATTCAATACTTTTTTCCCTGATTTTTGGATTTCCAGAGGCTTAGAACCCCACATTTATTATGAGGCTTCAGCTGTAATTATTGCATTTGTGTTAACTGGGAAATTGATGGAAGAACATGCTAAAGGGAATACTTCCACAGCTATACGTAAATTGATGAAACTGCAACCTAAAACAGCACATGTTCTGCGTGAAGGAATTGAAAAAGAGATCCCATTAGAATTATTGTGTGTGGATGACTTAATCCGTGTACGTCCGGGAGAACAAATCCCGGTAGATGGCTTTTTGACAGAAGGTGTATCGTATGTGGATGAAAGTATGATTAGTGGTGAACCTGTGCCGGTGGAAAAAAAAGCCGATTCACAAGTCCTTGCCGGCACAATTAATCGGAAGGGTTCTTTTATTATTCGAGCAGTCAAGGTAGGAAAGGAGACGGTATTGGCAAATATCATCCGTATGGTACAGGAAGCTCAGGGGAGTAAAGCACCGGTTCAACGGGTAGTGGATAGAGTAACAGGTATATTTGTGCCAGTGGTACTTGGTTTATCAGCACTAACTTTTGTTCTTTGGATGGCATTTGGTGGTATGGATGTACTTTCCCGTGCTTTGCTATCAGCTGTGTCCGTATTGGTAATCGCATGTCCTTGTGCTTTGGGATTGGCTGCTCCTATAGCTCTGATGGTTGGTATTGGTAAAGCGGCCAGTGAACATATTCTGATAAGAGATGCGGTGGCTTTGGAGCTGATGCGTAAAGTGAATGTTGTAGTACTCGATAAAACAGGTACACTGACAGAAGGTCGTCCCACTGTCGTCGGTTGGCTTTGGGCCACATCTGAAGAAATACAATTGAAGAATATTTTCTTAGCTGCTGAATTAAAATCGGAACATCCTTTGGCAGGAGCGATTATTGCAGCTCTTCAGGCTGAAGATATTGTTCCTGCAGCGGTAGATTCTTTTCAAAGTCTCACAGGTAAAGGAATTAGAGTTTCATATGATGATATCGATTATTGGGCCGGGAGCCATAAATTAGTCAAAGATTATTCGGCTGGGCATTCTGGCCTTTTAGGGAGAGAGTTGGTTCAGTATGAATCAGATGGCTGTAGTATGGTTTACTTTGGACGTGAGAATGAGTTGCTTGCCGTTGTGGCTATTAAAGATAGAATAAAAGAGACTTCTGCCACAGCCGTTCAGCATTTGCAAGAACAAGGGATTGATGTCTATATGTTAACAGGTGATGGGGAACGTACTGCTATGACTGTTGCCAGAAAGCTTGGTATAAAGCATTATATAGCAGATGCTTTACCTGATGATAAAGATCTTTTCGTTCATGAACTTCAATTGCAAAGGAAAATTGTTGCAATGGTTGGAGATGGCATTAACGATTCCCAGGCTTTAGCTCGTGCTGATGTCAGTATTGCTATGGGGAAAGGAACTGATATTGCAATGGATGTGGCTATGGTGACTTTGATGACTTCGGACTTGTCTTTATTACCTAAAGCAATCAGTCTATCGCGCCGTACGGTACAATTGATTCATCAAAATTTATTTTGGGCATTTATATACAATCTTATAGGGATTCCAATTGCTGCCGGCATATTATACCCGGTCAATGGGCTTCTTTTAAACCCCATGCTAGCAAGTGCTGCCATGGCTTTTTCAAGTGTATCGGTTGTATTGAATAGCTTGCGAATTAGACGCTAAAACGTCTGAATTATTATATATATGGAATTAAGAGTAACTGATTGGGGCGTTATACCTTATGCAGAGGCATGGCAAAGGCAAGAAGTGATATTTGACAGCCTTGTATCTGCCAAACAAAACGGAGAGTGCTATGTAAATAATATTATTTTATGCGAACATCCGCATGTATATACACTTGGACGAAGCGGTAAAGAACAAAATATGCTATTAAATGAAAAGCAATTAAGTGCTATTAATGCTTCATTATTCCATATAGACAGGGGAGGCGATATAACCTATCACGGTCCCGGACAATTGGTGTGTTATCCGATTATTAATTTGGAAGAATATGGTTTAGGCCTGAAAGTATATGTTCATTTACTTGAAGAAGCTGTTATTCGTGTTTGTGCTGATTACGGTATTATAGCGGGTAGAATGGAGAAGGCAACCGGGGTATGGTTGGAAGCTGGCACTTCTCGTGCTCGAAAAATTTGTGCGATAGGAGTACGCAGTAGTCATTTTGTGACAATGCATGGATTGGCTTTTAATGTGAACACAGATTTACGGTATTTCAGTTATATTAATCCTTGCGGCTTTGTTGATAAAGGAGTAACGTCTTTGAGACAGGAACTGGATCGGGAAATTCCGATGGAGGAGATAAAGAATCAATTCATTTCTGAACTTAAAATGTTGCTGTTATCTAAATAAAATACTATTGTTAATATGAATAGCTCCTCAAATGTATCTAACTTTTGAGGAGCTATTCAATTCTATATATGTGTTTTTATTTTTTCAGCCATTTATCGAGCCATTCAAAGAAAGTACGCTGCCACAATATGCCGTTTTGCGGTTTCAATACCCAATGATTTTCATCCGGATATATAAGTAACTCCGCAGGTATTCCTCGCATTTTGGCGGCATCGAATGCAGCCATTGCCTGATTTGCCAAAATACGGTAATCTTTTTCTCCGTGAATACAGAGGATAGGAGCATCCCATTTGTCAACAAAGAGATGTGGAGAGTTCGCGAAGGTACGTTGCGCTACAGCGTTTTGCTTATCCCAGTAAGCTCCACCCATATCCCAATTTGCAAACCATTTTTCTTCGGTCTCTAAATATTGCATTTCCATGTTAAAGATTCCGTCATGAGCAATAAATGCTTTGAAACGCTTATTGTGATGTCCGGCAAGCCAATAAACAGAGAAACCTCCAAAGCTGGCCCCAACACATCCCAAGTGATCTTTGTCTACGTAGGGCTCCTTTGCCATTTCATCAATAGCAGTGAAATAATCTGCCATACATTGACCTCCGTAATCCCCACTGATAGCTTCATTCCATTCTAAACCAAAACCCGGAAGACCCCGACGGTTAGGTGCTACAATAATGTAATCGTGAGCCGCCATAATCTGGAAATTCCAACGGTAACTCCAAAATTGACTTACCGGGCTTTGAGGACCTCCTTCACAATAAAGTAAAGTCGGGTATTTTTTGTTTGGATCGAATTTGGGAGGATAGATAATCCAAGTCAACATCTCTTTTCCATCGGTTGTCTTCATCCAGCGGGATTCCACTTTACCCATTTCTAATTGATCATAGATCGCTTTATTCTCATAAGTCAACTGCTTGACGTTAGCGAAGGACTTGGCTTTTTTCGTATTATCAATGGCATATATTTCATCACCGGCACTCATCGAATGACGCTTTGCAATTAGTTTGTTACCTGCCAGAGCTAAAGAGCCGTAATCGAATACACCCTCTGTGAGCTGAGTTACATTGTCTTTCTTTAAATCGACATTATAAAGTTGAGTTTCACCGTGCCATACCCCATAGAAGAATATGCTTTTTGAATCCTTATTCCATAAAAGTCCATCCACATTCGATTCGAAAGCTTTGCTTACAAAACGTTTCTCTCCGGTAGCCAGATTCATGATAAAGAGGCGGTTTTGGTCAGCTTCGTATCCATCTCTCTCCATACTTTGCCAAGCGATATATTTACCGTCGGGTGAATATTGTGGATTGGTATCATATCCTTTATTTTCTTCGGTGATATTTATTGTCTTCTGATCATTCAAATCATAAATATAAATATCAGAATTTGTCGATAAGGCATAAGCCAATCCGGTTTTCTTACGACAGGTATAAGCTACCTTATCTGAGGCAGGACTCCACGCTAATTGCTCAATACCGCCAAATGGTTTCATCGGGCTTTCGTATGGTTCTCCCTGTAATATATCTTTGATGTTATTGATCTCGCTTCCGTTAAAGTCTGCAACAAACGGATGGGGAGCTGTTGTCACCCATTCATCCCAATGTTTATACATGAGGTCGGTTATGATAATACCTGTGGCCTTAGGCAGATCAGGATGTTTATCGGCTGTGCTATTTATTGTTTTTGTCTGCGAAACGAAAAGCAGCTTTTTCCCATCGGGAGAAAAAGAGAAAGCTTCAATATCATTTTCGTAGTGAGTCAACTGTTTGCGTTCAGTACCATCGGGGTTCATTTCCCATATTTGGTTACTGCCACTTTCATTGGACAGAAAGGCCAGTTTACTTCCTCCTTTTATCCAGCTTACTTCGTTTTCTTGCCACGACGTCTGTGTAATCTGTTTGTTGCCGGTTCCATCGGCATTCATCACAAATACTTCCCGATTGCTTTTATTCTCGGGTACGCTGTAATAGGCGACAGTATATGCTATCTGTTTTTCATTGGGAGACACGACCACTCCACCGATTCGTCCCATAGCCCATAAAGCTTCAGGCGATAGCCGCTGATTGGCAATTTTTATATCCGATTTCCCGATCGGGCTCTTGTCTTGCCCCGTATTAGCTTGCGCTTCCATGCAGGATGCTGACATGACTGCTGCTGACATAAGTAATAATTTTATTGGTATCATATAAGATATAATTAGTATTAGTGGCGAAGATAAATATTTTCTTATATTTTTTTCCCTTTCCACTTTCCTTTCTTCATATAGATATATGAGAACAACCCGATGAATAGGACAAATAAAGCCGACAATTGTATTAGCCGGCTTTATTCTATTCTGGATAAAAGAATTATTTTTTTCCTTCTCTCGTCTTTTTCATTTCTTCCTGTTGTTTTTGCATCGCTTCAAGTCGAGCTGCAAAACCACTTTGTTTCATCTTTTTAGGATCTTTTTTATTAGATTCCAACTGTGCTAATAATTGCTCTTCGTCCGTGGCCTTACGTAAAATTATCGTTGTTAACACACTGATGAGAGTTGAAATGAAATAGTAGTAATTCAAACCGGCCGGATAATCATTCAATATGAACAAGAACATGACAGGCATGAGATATGACATCCATTTCATAGCCGCTAATTGGGGTTGGGCACCTGTATCCTGTTGCTGCATCATGAACTTTGCATTCAGAATGTTGACAGCTGTCATCAATAAACAGAATAAACTGAGGTGACTACCTAAAAACGGAATATGAAATGGGAAATTTATAATAGCATCATAGGTAGATAAATCATCTGCCCATAAGAAGCTTTGCTGACGCAATTCTATTGCACTTGGTACAAACATGAATAGTGCCATTAGTATAGGAAATTGTATGAGCATAGGCAAGCATCCTCCCATTGGACTTACCCCATATTGCTTGTACAGTGACATCGTTTCCTGTTGCTTTTTCAAAGCATCTTCCTGTTTAGGGTACTTCTTGCCGATTTCATCAATCTTAGGTTTTAGAACACGCATTTTTGCGGACGAGATATAAGTCTTCCATGTTGCAGGAAATACTATAGCTTTTACGATTAATGTCATGAGTAATAGAACAATACCCATTCCTAATCCCCAACCGGACAACCAGTCAAAAACATTAATAGTGAACCATTGATTTATTTGACGAACCACAGGCCATCCCAAGTAAACCAGTCTATTTAATTCCCATTTTTCTGTACGATCTTTATCCAGAGCTGTTAATGTCTTGTAATGGTTCGGGCCAAAATAGAAGTATAACTTAGTGGAATTCTTACCTGTCGGATCAAAAAAAGTACTTGTTTCCGTCGAATAATCTTTAATATATCCACTACCTTGAGCATCCATTTTGGATACTAATTTTGTTTTTTCTAAACTGTTTTCAGCTATAAGAACGGAAGAGAAAAATTGATTTTTGAAAGCAATCCAATTCAAATGTTCAGAAATACTTTTCTCTTCATCTTTGTTTGCAGACAAATAATCTGTTTTATCTCCTTTTACCTTATAGGTAAGTTCGGACAGACGATTCTCGTATGTATATCCCTTTTCTATTTGACGAGCCCGTTGTGACCATTCTATATCGACTAATTTGTTTCCGGCAGCAAGTTTCTCTTCCATTCCCACAGCTTCAATGGCAAAATCAACTAAATAGCTATTGGCATGCATCACATATTTCAGGTCAATGTAGCTGGTACTATCTGCGGAAAGACGCATAGTGACAGAGCTGTCCGTTGGATTTACTATAGAAAAATAGTAATCTTTGGTCTGAATAGTTTGTTTTTTATTATAAAACAGAAAATTCATGGAAGAATCATCCCTATCAAACAATGTAGCGGGCGTTTTTTTATCTTGTCCTTTATATTGCTTAAGTAATGCCGAGGTAATGCGTCCTCCTTTTGCTGATAAAGTTAACTGAGCTAATTCATTTTGGATGATAACAGTTGAATCTTTGCCTAGAGTTGACTTAAAAAACAGTGCAGAAGAGTCTGCTGTCGCTATTTCTTTTTCATTAGCCAGAGCTGCTTTTGATTTCGCTTTGAGCTCCTGCTCATGCTGTTGCACTAATGCAATGGAATCATAATAGTGCTTTTGGACCTCTAACTGCTCTTTGCTAGGACGACTGAAAAAGCTGAAGCCTATTAATAAAATGGCGATTAAAACAAGACCTGTAATGGTGTTTTTATCCATAAGGAGTGGGTTATTTTTATTTTTATTATATTACTTTTTATTGATAACCTGTTGGTATGCCACTGTAGCTTTGATGAAAGATACAAATAGCGGATGCGGTTTTAAAACCGTACTACTGTATTCAGGGTGGAATTGAGTTCCAATAAACCATTTCAAAGTTGGAATTTCCACAATTTCTACCAAATCTGATTCCGGGTTTATTCCCACACATTTCATTCCGGCCGCTTCATATTCGGCTTTATAACTGTTATTGAATTCATAGCGATGGCGATGACGTTCTTGAATATGCTCTGAACCGTAAGCTTCGTGGGCCTTACTTCCTTTTTGTAAGACACACTCATAGGCTCCTAAGCGCATGGTTCCCCCCATGTTTGTGATAGATTTTTGTTCCTCCATGATGTCTATGACATTATGAGGTGTTTTTTCATCCATCTCTCGCGAATTTGCATCTGTATATCCTAATACATCCCGTGCAAATTCTATAGCAAGACATTGCATTCCCAAGCAAACTCCAAAAGTTGGAATATCATGAGTCCGGGTATATTTGATTGCTACGAATTTGCCATTGATACCGCGTTCGCCAAATCCCGGGCCAACAACAACTCCGGCCTTACCTTTTAAGGCTTCTGCTATATTTTCATCAGTTAGTTTTTCACTATTCACAAAATCAACTTCCACTTTGCAATCATTATATGTTCCAGCTTGCGATAAAGCTTCGCGAATAGATTTGTATGCATCTTGCAAATCGTATTTGCCAACTAATGCTATATGGATAGGTTTTGTTTTTTCGGCCTTATGTCGGCGCGCCAGAAACGTACGCCAAGAATCAAGATCCGGAGCTGTGCCTATTGGCAACCCCATTTTCCTTAATATAGTTTCATCCAATCCCTGGGCTTGCATCAATAGAGGTACTTCATAGATCGTAGGAGCGTCAATGCTCTGTACTACGGCGCTTTCATCTACATTGCAAAATAGAGCGACTTTTTTCCTTAAACCTACATTTAACTCATGTTCTGTTCGTAATACTAAGATGTCTGGCTGAATACCGGCACTTTGTAGTTCTTTGACGGAGTGTTGGGTCGGTTTGGTTTTTAATTCACCTGCAGCAGCAAGATAAGGTACATAGGTTAAATGGACGCACAAAGCATCTTTTCCCAATTCCCATTTAAGCTGTCGGATGCTTTCCAGATAAGGTAAGGATTCGATATCGCCTACCGTCCCGCCTATTTCGGTAATTACAAAATCGAATTTATATTTATTACCTAATAATTTTACGTTTCGTTTAATTTCATCGGTAATATGTGGGATGATTTGGATCGTTTTTCCAAGATAATCTCCTCGACGCTCTTTATCTATGACGCTTTTATATATACGTCCGGTGGTAATGTTATTAGCTTTGGTGGTTTGAATGCCTAAAAAACGTTCGTAATGGCCTAAATCAAGATCAGCTTCATGGCCATCAACGGTTACATAACATTCTCCATGTTCATAAGGGTTTAAAGTCCCCGGATCTATATTGATATACGGATCAAATTTTTGAATAGTGACTTTATATCCCCTAGCTTGTAGTAGCTTGCCGATGGACGATGAGATGATGCCTTTCCCTAGTGAAGAAGCAACACCACCGGTAACGAAAATATACTTTGTTTCTCCCACGGTTTTATTTATTAATTGTTGTTTACGCATGCTTTTACAAAGTGGCAATATTATCTTGCGCACTCCTTTTAAAAAGCGCAAAATTACAAAAAAAAGAGGAAGAACATAAAGTTTAGACGAAACAATTATTAAAAGAATATTATTCTGTATTATTATGTTAGCAATCTTTTATTTTTGTTTCCTATGTTTTCTAAACATTTTGGTTTACTTTTGCCGCTAAATAGCTTAATTAGGTATGATGAAAAGTAAATATTTGACACTATTGACAGTTGCTGTGCTGTTTCCTTTGTCGCTATCGGCCCAAAGTACAGTGAAAAACACTTCAATTTTACATCAAAGGCAGTATGCCCTAAATGCGGACACTTTGTCGGGTATATTGAAACAGTACTTCGTTCTTAAGTTAAAACCTGTAGAGAATGCGATTAAAATAGATACTGTATCTATGTTGTACGAGAGGCTTTTCGGCGTTTTAGATTATTTGAATGATCCTATTACGCCGGAGCGGTATATCGTTTCCAATCCGGATTTTTACCGTTTATTTATGCCGCTTACTTATTATAAATCTCCGATGGCACGTCTATCCAAATTGGAATGGTCTTTTCAAAGGCAAAAAGAAATCACCGATTCCTTAACAACCATATTACTGCCGTTTGATACGACTCTTTTTACGGCGAAAGAGCGTGCAAACAAAGTTGTTGACAATGCTTTATTAAACTTATATGTTAAAGACCCCGGAAGGATCGTGGCTATGGAAGATGAAATTATGCATTTAAAATCTTTTAAAGATAATATTCAGAAAGAAATATTATTAAAGCCATCGATATCCAAATTGTTTGCGAGGGAGACTGTTGTCGGTGTGAGGGAAGATCCGGAATTGGTTATTCGAAAGCCGAACTGGTGGATTACGGGTGGTTCCGGATCGTTACAGTTGACTCAAAACTATGTTTCGGACAATTGGTATAAAGGAGGAGAAAGCACAAATGCTTTTTTAGCCAATCTTCAATTGTATGCTAATTACAATGACCAAGAAAAGATTCAATGGGAAAATCTGGTAGATGCCCAGTTGGGATTTGGCTCTACTGCGTCTGATCAATACCATAAATATCTTGTAAATACAGATCAACTTCGAATGGCTAGTAAATTGGGTATACAAGCCGCTAACAAATGGTATTATACTATTTCCGCAGAATTTAAGACCCAGTTTTTTCATGGCTATAAAACGAATTCTCAGGAATTATATTCGGCCTTTCTTGCTCCGGCCGATCTCTCAGTGAGCATTGGTATGGATTATAAGCTGAAAAATAAAAAAATGAATCTTTCTGTTTTCATGGCACCTTTGACCTATACCTTTCGCTATGTTGGTAATGCTAGGGTGAATGAAGTGAATTTCGGCTTGGAAGAAGGAGAAACCGTTCGGCATAATTTTGGTTCGCAGGTGCAGCCCACACTCGACTGGACTATTATTCCTTCGGTATCCTTAAATTCCCGATTAAATTATTTGACTAGTTATGATTGGGTACGTATAGAGTGGGAGAACACTGTAAACTTTGTTTTGAATCGGTATTTGTCTACAAAGTTATATGCATTCGGGCGCTTTGATGACAGTGGTGCACCCACTAGAGGCAGTAGTTATTTTCAACTGAAAGAATTATTGAGCTTTGGTATTAATTACAAGTGGTGATCCGATTAAAATTTGTAAATTTACCGTGTTTTGTGATTACCTAAAAAACTTATCCTATTATGAAAGAAAAAATTTTAGTTACAGGTGGAACCGGATATATTGGTTCTCATACGGTTGTTGAACTTCAGAATGCAGGTTACGAAGTTGTTATTGTAGATAACCTTTCTAATTCTAGTGCAGATATTGTTGATAATATTGAGAAGATTTCAGGTGTTCGTCCTGCTTTTGAAAAACTGGATTGTTTGGATTTTACTGGTCTTGATGCTGTATTCACTAAATATAAAGGGATTAAAGCAATAATTCATTTTGCAGCAAGTAAGGCTGTTGGAGAATCGGTTCAAAAGCCTCTTCTCTATTATAGAAACAATCTGGTTTCTTTAATTAATTTACTTGAATTGATGCCTAAACATGGAGTTGAAGGTATTGTTTTTTCTTCCTCATGTACAGTATATGGTCAACCTGACATACTTCCGGTAACCGAACAGGCGCCTATAAAGAAAGCTGAATCGCCATACGGAAATACAAAGCAGATTAATGAAGAAATTATTCATGACACGGTCACTTCCGGTGCTCCGATAAATGCAATTTTATTGCGTTATTTTAATCCTATAGGTGCTCATCCTACGGCATTATTAGGAGAGTTGCCTAACGGAGTACCTCAAAATCTTGTACCTTACCTGACTCAGACTGCTATTGGTATTCGTGAAAAATTAAATGTATTTGGTGACGATTATAATACCCCGGACGGTTCGTGTATTCGTGACTTTATTAATGTTGTCGATTTAGCCAAAGCTCATGTGATTGCAATTCACCGTATTCTTGATAAAAAACAAAAAGAGAAAGTTGAAGTTTTTAATATAGGAACGGGAAAAGGACTTTCTGTACTTGAGTTGATTCATGCTTTTGAAAAAGCAACAGGTGTCAAATTGAATTATCAGATTGTGGGACGCCGCGCTGGTGATATAGAAAAGGTTTGGGCAGATCCTGCATGTGCAAATAACGAACTAGGTTGGAAAGCTGTGGAGACCATAGAAGATACTTTGCTTTCTGCATGGAATTGGCAGCTCAAACTTCGTGAAAAAGGCATTCAATGATATTTAGAATAATTAACAAAATAAACGAAACAAATGGTTTTTATGTTTGTTTATAAGTTGCAAATCAACCTGAAACAGTCTATGTATATGTGAATATTCGTAACTGATAGTTATGCCTCCCCGGCATATACAGGTAAGATTGCATAGTAGTTTTGTCGTGTTTTATTTTGTGTTTGTGTTGTGAATAAGCCTTGTCGAGAGATAAGGCTTATTTTTTACTATACCACTTGGTGACGGGGGGCATGAAATGGCGCTTATTGCAGCACTCCTTGATAAATAAAGGTATTCTCTTCCCATTTAATTTCGGGAATTGTGGTATTCGCTTCGAAAAGCCCGAATACCGAAGATCCCGAACCGCTCATCGCAGCATAGATTGCTCCTTGCCTGTATAGTTCTTTCTTGATTTCCCCGATTTGCGGATGTTGCGGAAACACGCTTTTCTCAAAGTCATTAACCATTAGTTCCTTCCATTCCGTTACAGGGCGATTAATAACCTCCTTCAGTGCCATTTCCGGACAGTGCGGGGTGATATGCGAAAAAGCTTCCCGGGTGGAGACGAAGATATCCGGTTTTATCAATAAAATCTGATATCCTTTCAGTGAAAGCGGAGTAGAGGAGAAAACGTTTCCCGTTCCTTCGGCATAAACGGGTTTGTTGGCAATGAAGAAAGGACAATCGGCACCCAACCGGGCGGCATAATTTTCCAGATTTTCATTAGGTAAATCCAACCGGAACTTTTCATTCAGCAGCTTGAGCATGAAAGCTGCGTCCGATGAACCGCCTCCCAAGCCTGCCCCCGAGGGTATATGTTTAAACAGATGAATCTCAATGGGTGGTAACCCGAATTCACCGTCCAGTAGGCGGTAGGCTTTCACTACCAGATTATCTTCCGGTTTTCCGGCTATTTCCGTTCCATACTGATGCAGCCGGTATTTCTCGTTTCCTCTTACTTCCGGCATCTTGGTTACTTCCAGAGCATCTTCCAGAGCAACGGGATAAAACACTGTCTCCAGATTGTGGTAACCGTCCGGGCGCTTCTCAACAATATTGAGCCCCAGATTTATTTTAGCGTTCGGAAATGTAATCATTGCGTTGTTTTATAATTGTTTTAACCTAGCTCCCTGATGTATTCGTATTTCTGATCTAAGAAATTCACAGGCAGACTGATAACTCACTATGTTGTTAACCGTACTTGTGGATACAAAGTTAATAAATAATGACCGGCTCACACCATATGGACAAAAAATGAGCATATCTTTGTCCGATGAGCCGTATTTCGGAAGATTTGGAGTATCTTTGTTTCCCTTTTCGGAAAAAAACGATAATATATAATGGCAGAACAGAAGAGAAATTCACGCAATAGCAAGACGACAGTACAACCCGTTAACGATTACGGACGTATTCAACCTCAGGCACCTGAGCTTGAAGAAGTAGTACTGGGTGCTTTAATGATTGAAAAAGATGCATATTCGTTAGTAAGTGAAATCTTGCGACCGGAATCTTTTTATGAACATAAGCATCAGTTAATCTATTCTGCAATCACTGATCTTGCGATTAATCAGAAACCGGTTGATATTCTCACCGTGAAAGAGCAGCTTGCCAAGCGCGGCGAACTGGAAGAGATTGGAGGTCCCTTTTATATTACTCAACTAAGCAGTAAAGTAGCTTCTTCTGCTCACATAGAGTATCATGCGCGAATTATAGCACAAAAAGCGCTGGCTCGTGAGTTGATAACTTTCTCCAGTAATATTCAAAGCAAAGCTTTTGATGAGACATTGGATGTGGATGATCTGATGCAGGAGGCCGAAGGGCGACTATTCGAAATCTCCCAGCAGAATATGAAAAAGGATTATACTCAAATTAATCCTATTATTGCAGAGGCTTATCAATTAATTCAAAAAGCAGCTGCCCGTACCGATGGGTTGAGTGGCCTTGAAAGTGGTTTTACCCGTTTGGATAAAATGACTTCCGGTTGGCAGAATTCAGATCTTATTATTATCGCAGCACGTCCGGCTATGGGAAAAACAGCTTTCGTACTTTCAATGGCGAAAAATATTGCGGTAAATTATCGTAATCCTGTAGCTTTATTCTCATTGGAAATGAGCAATGTGCAGTTGGTCAATCGTTTGATATCCAATGTGTGTGAAATTCCCAGCGAGAAAATTAAGAGTGGTCAGTTGGCTGATTATGAATGGCAACAACTTGATTACAAGTTAAGGGATTTGTTGGACGCCCCTTTATATGTAGATGATACTCCTTCGTTATCGGTGTTTGAACTTCGTACCAAAGCTCGTCGTCTTGTGCGCGAGCATGGTGTTAAGATTATTATTATTGACTACCTCCAGTTGATGAATGCCAGCGGAATGTCTTTTGGTAGCCGTCAGGAAGAAGTTAGTACCATCTCCCGTTCGCTCAAGGGATTAGCAAAAGAGTTGAATATACCTATCGTGGCCCTTTCTCAATTAAATCGTGGTGTAGAAAATCGTGAAGGGGAAGACGGTAAGCGTCCTCAGTTGAGCGACTTGCGTGAATCCGGAGCTATAGAGCAGGATGCCGATATGGTTTGTTTCATTCACCGTCCTGAATACTATAAGATTTATCAGTCTGCTGATGGTGAAGATTTACGCGGTATGGCTGAAATTATCATAGCCAAACACCGTAATGGTGCGGTAGGTGATGTGCGTCTCCGCTTCATCGGTCAGTACACCCGTTTCCAAAATCCTGAAGACGATATGATAGCACCCCATCCTGCTGATGGCGCTGCTACTTTCGGTTCTAAAATAAATGCACTTCAGAACGGTTCCGTGCCTCCGCCACAGGAATATCCTGCTGCTGCAAACAATCCTTTCGGTGCACCGGATAATAACGGCCCGTTACCGTTTTAAGCCGTTTTTTTATAAAAACTAATATTGCTTTTGATTGTTTTTATTAATATAGTAATAACTTTGTCTAAAAAGGAGATTAAACTATGAGTGCAATAAACAACGCCGACAGGCACACAGAGTATATGGAAAAACTATTATTATTAAGTGATAACGAGAAATTGCATATTATAAATAAACTCTCCGAAAGTTTGTTGGAGAAGAGAAGTCGAATGCGTTCCGGCAGGCGGGTAATGGAGAAAGCAAAGTTTAAAAGACAGAAACTACCTATGCTTACTATGTCTGACAATATAAAAGCCGTGATAGGAATTGCTGCCGGAGTTGACCTTCAAACTTCTGATGACGAACGACTGAAATATCTTTTGAGCAAATGATAAAAGTATTTGTTGATACTAATGTTTTAATTGATCTTATATTAAAACGGGAAGGATACTTGGAGGCTGCCGGTATATTGATGTGTCAAAAAGACAAAAAGTGCAGTTTATGGGCTTCATCCCTGACAATAGCAAATATTGCATACATTTTTCGTAAAAAATTACTTGGCAATGAATTATATGAAGCTTTGTATAAATTAAAGGCGTTTTTTAATATTGTGGACTTGAATGCTTCCAATATAGAGGAGGCTTTAGCTTTACGTGCAAATGATTTTGAAGATGCTTTACAATATTTTCCGCCGAAAATATAAAGGCAGATGTTATAGTAACTGGAAATGAAAAAGACTTTTTCTTTTCTAAAATAAAAATTCTTTCTCCTACGCAATTTTCTTGATCTTTATACCAAATAATTGTTTTTAATCAGACTTCATTCTATTTTTGCGCCCTTCTTGAGGAAACATTCGCACTACAAAAATACTATAATTATGAAAGAAGTCTTATTGGGCGGCTTTATGATGTCAGTCATAGACCGTTTGAAGCAAGAAGGTCGTTACGGTACGGCACACGTCCACCAAAGTGTATTAAACTCTATAAAAGAATATGCAGGAGCTTCGTTTCCTCTTTCCGGACTGACACCTGTCTTCCTCAAAAGATATGAGGAATACCTTGTGCAGAAGAAAAGTCGTGAGTGGAACACCTCTTCCACTTATATGCGCTGTCTGCAATCTGTCTATCACCGTGCGCTCGACGATCAGCTCGTTCCGTTCATTCCCCGCCAGTTCAAAAATGTCTATACCGGCACCCGGCGGAATCACCGTCGCGCCCTTTCAAAGTCCGAAATGCGCAGGCTGTTATCCGGTTCTCCCCAAAGTACTTCCTCTTGTGGCATATCTGCCGGGCAGCAAACCTCCTTTCTTACTCTAAAAGCCCGTATCTGTCTCGAATTAATGCTTCGCTTTCGCGGCATGTGCTTTGTCGATCTAGCGTTTCTTCGTAAAACCGATTTGCGTAACGGTTATCTGGTGCTTCAACGGCATAAAACGAAGATGCCTCTCCGCATACGAGTGTCCGATGAAGCTCTTCGTCTTATCCGTCATTGTGCCAATACCGATCCGGACTCTCCTTACCTGCTCAATATTCTCGATGGACGGCTTACGGGTTATCCGGCGTATTGTGATTATCAAAGCAAATTACGCCGGCTGAATCTTCACCTCAAACGACTTGCTCTGGAGCAACAAGTTTATAAGCGTGTCAGCAGTTATTGTGCCCGCCATACCTGGGCTACGCAAGCCAAATATTGCGGCATTTCCATTTCTGTTATTTCCGAAGGGTTGGGTCATGCCTCAGTCACTACCACTGAATCCTATCTTAAAGCTTTCGATGATAATGTAATTGATCGTGCCAATGATACAGTGATGAACTATCTTTTCGGCAATACGTGTACGGTGAAGAATAAGCGCCGGACTTTATTTAGTTAAAGTTGCCCTGGAAATAGGCCCTTGTGATAACATAAAAGGGCTCATAGAAAGCACTTGAATTATAATTGTCTATTATTTTGCAAATATCATTATTATAGACACGTATGATACCTTCCGCATAATTCTCCCCCGAAGGCATGGTGGAGATTATGAGCCGTGCGTTATATAGTCGGAATATTGTTTGTTTTCTTTTAATTAAAGATTGATATTCCGGTATAAACTTGATATTCTCTAAGGAAGAGGAGGGAGTGGAACTTTATGAGTCTTCGTACAAGCGTAACGGTACATAATCGTACATGTGCATTAACTTGTTGATTATATGTTAATTAAAGACGTGTTACTTTGGAAGTAACGGAAAAACGAATGCACGGCAAAAGTAGATAATTATTCCAAAACAACAAAAAAAAAGATGTATAAAAAGAGAAAGATTTTTTTTCACATCTAAAGTGCACGCAGGCTTATATGCCAATTCTATCGCTTTATTGTTTATGCTAAAGCAAGTTATGAATCTTTTTAAAGATAAAATCTTCAAATACATACCCTAAGTAATAACGAGAGTAAAGACTTCATACCGATAGATGACTCGGAAAAAACCGGGATATATTGATTGTAAAAAGTGTATTAAAGTTTGAGGTAAAAGGCTTTCATCTGTCTTTTTGCTTAATGATTCTTTTGCTTTGTCTTGTTTCCCCTTCCCTTTTTCTTTCACATTTTTTCCATTACGTCTTAGGCTTCCTCTCATTTTTTCTATACTTTGATCAAAGGCTAACATTTGTAAACAAATAAATTAACAGATATTATCCTATTTGTTTATTATAGTAAACATATTTGTTTACAGCTGTTATCTTATGATAATTTCAAAGGATTTATCCGAGAAATCCAAGGGAGTAACAAAAGGAATATAGAGGTTCAGCAGAAAAAAACGGGCATTATGCATTCCATTTAGATACATTCTATCAGTGAGTGTATGCAATTAAGCAAAAAATGCGGAAATATTGCATGATATGCATTAAATGGAAATATTGACTTAATTACTTGATAAACAAATTTTTATATGGAATATGTTGAATTTTTGCTATGAGGGTAAACGCTTACCCTCATGGTTAAATAATAGTTACTATCATGCCTGCATTGCCTATGGATAAACGGATATAGACTATTTATGACGGTATGAGAGTAAAATAATAAACAACTTTATTCTAAGAAATAGCTTTTTCCGTTACTTCCAAAGTAACAGAAAGCGTTTCATACTTCGTGTTGTGATGATTTTTTTAGATAAAACACCATCTTGTCCCACCTGCGATAGGGGCGGCATGTATAGGTCAGTGAATGTAAATGGTTTTGTATCAAAACTTAACATTTCAACCGGAAAGGTTTTCATTCCCCCGGTGTCCCCAAAGAATGTCCTTTTGTGAACAATCTCCTAGATGAAATACATTGGTATGCCCTGCGTATCACTTACAGTCGTGAACTTGCATTGAAAGAATTGCTGGATAAGGAAAAAGTCGAAAATTTTTTGCCGCTCCATTACGAATACGTGGTCAAAAATGAACGACGCATCCGTAAACTGGTTCCGGCGGTTCATAACCTTGTTTTTATACGCGCCACCCGGCGGAAGATTGACGAAATAAAGGAAGAAAAAGCTGCTACTCTCCCCATTCGCTACATTATGAATCGTGAGACCAATTCGCCCATTGTGGTACCGGATAACCAGATGAGGGACTTTATAGCTGTAGCAGGTACTACCGATCAGCAGATTGTTTATCTGCCTCCTATTGATCTTTCAATGACTAAAGGCGAACGCGTCCGCATTATCGGTGGAGTATTTGAGGGCGTGGAGGGCATCTTTATCCGCGTTCGTGGCGACCGTCGTGTAGTGGTATCCATTCCCGGCGTGATGGCAGTAGCTACGGCCTTTATTCATCCTTCATTAATTGTCCCTATAAAGTCCGATTGAAGACAATGTCTATATTACAAACTAAAATAGAGATGTTAGGGCAATCTACCAGTGAACTGATGAATATCGGAGTGGGAGATACCCCTGTGTATGCCGATCGCTTCGTCCTATTGAACGATTATGTCTATCGTCAGGCGGAAAATCTGTTCCGTAAGCGGACTTTGAGTGATGAGGATGAAGCCGCCGTTTGTATCAGTCTGTTGAAAGCTTACAATGCCACAATTTACGATCATGGCGATAAAGCGGAAAAAATCAGATTAGTTCTTCTCCGCAGTTGGGTGGTGCTGGATAAACTTCCCGATTCTCCTTTAAAATGCCGTTTGCTCATTGCATGTTATGCCGAAACCTATGATGAAAGTCTGGCCCGGGAGTCCTGTGACATTATGGACAAATGGAGCGGTTCCTCATTGAAGATGGAACGTCTGGAGCTGCAGAATGAACTCCGGCTGATTAAAGAAAATCAATACCCCTATATTATAGAGAGCTAATAACATGATAAATTTCCTTTTTCTTACTTTTGCTTTCCTGATATCGGCATTTCTTGCAGGCATTATTATTCCACGCATCCTGCTGATTTCAATCCGAAAAAAACTTTATGACCAACCCGGTGAACGTAAAATACACAAGATAGCCGTACCCCGCTTGGGTGGTGTTTCCTTTTTTCCCACGGTACTCTTCACCGTCTGCTTCGTGTCTGCTGTGCGTATGTTGCTGGGCTATGAACCATCCGCTCTTTACACAGCTTACCTCATCCCCAAAGTCCTGTTATTGATTGCAGGTATGACGCTACTCTACCTCATAGGTATTGCCGATGATTTGATCGGCATTCGTTACCGGCAGAAATTCTTAGTCCAAATCCTGTGCGCTTCCTTTTTTCCGCTTTCCGGCTTGTGGATCAATAACCTTTACGGACTCTTTGGTATCAATGGGATTCCTGCCGTACTTGGAATGCCCTTTACCGTGCTGACCGTAGTCTTCATTACCAATGCCATCAACCTGATAGACGGTATTGACGGTCTGGCATCCGGGTTAAGTAGTGTGGCGTTGCTGGTATTCACCTATCTTTTTATAGAAGAAGGCTTCTACACGTACGCCATGATGGCGGTATCCACTTTAGGTGTTCTTGTTCCGTTTTTCTACTACAATGTATTTGGCAAAGCCGAGCAATGTCGTAAGATCTTTATGGGGGATACCGGTAGCTTGATGCTAGGTTATATGCTTAGTTTCCTTGCTATCCGCTATAGCCAATACACTCCCGATGTGTTGGATTTCAAGGAAGGAGCCTTCGTTATTGCTTTCAGTACCCTTATTATTCCTTCGTTTGATGTGATCCGTGTGGTATTGGTAAGGTTGAGGACTGGAAAAAGCCCTTTTGAACCGGATAAAAACCACATTCACCATAAGTTGCTTGCTATTGGGCTTTCGCCCCGTCAGGCAATGATTACCTTATTACTTATATCCTGTGGCTTTTGTGTTTCCAATATTTTGCTAATGCCTTATGTGGACAATACTATTATGCTGATTGCGGATATTGTGGTTTGGATTGTGCTGAATTTGTGGTGGGATAGAGTGAGAGATAAAAAATAATTATAAAATGTTTATTATAATTGAGAACAGTAAGTATTCACGTTCGGTGAGATTGTTAAAAGACGTAGAGATTACCAGAACTTATTGCCATTAACCATTGGAATGGGTAATAACAAATACTAAAAATCAGTTCAATTTTTGACTTATTTTACAGGAAAACCGCTTGGATGGTTTTCTCTAAGTGCCTAAAATGGACGTTAACAGAAAATAGATGCAAGCAATAATTTTAGCAGCCGGCATGGGGAGACGATTGGGAGAATTGACTCAAAATGGAACCAAATGCATGGTGAAAGTTAATGGAGTATCGTTAATAGATAGGGTGTTGACACAATTGTCGAAGTTGTCATTATCTCGGGTAATCATTGTGATAGGTTATAAGGGAGAAGAACTAAGAAACTATGTGAGTGATGAGTATAAAGGTCTGAAGATTGAGTACATTGAAAATACAGTATACGACACGACAAATAATATCTATTCATTATCTTTGGCAAAAGAAGAGTTGCAAAAAGAAGATACATTACTTATTGAGTCTGATTTGATATTCGATGATACACTCTTTTCAATGATTATAGATAATGCATACCCTGATTTAGCTTTGGTTGCGAAATATGAGACTTGGATGGACGGTACTATGGTATGTATAGATACAGATTGTAATATCGTTAATTTTGTTCCAAAAGCTGCTTTCAGATATGAAGATGTGGATATTTACTATAAGACGGTGAATATATATAAATTCAGTCGTGAATTTTCCACCCATGAATACGTCCCTTTTCTTGAGGCGTATTGTAAAGTAATGGGAAATAATGAGTACTATGAACAAGTATTGCGCGTTTTGACATTACTTAATTCATCTACACTGAAAGCTTTACCAATCAATGATGAGAAGTGGTACGAAATAGATGATGTACAAGATTTAGATATTGCTTCTACTATATTCTCAAGCGATGAGACGAAGTATAGGGAATATCATAAACGTTATGGAGGTTTTTGGCGTTTTCCTAAATTATTGGATTATTGCTACCTTGTAAATCCATATTTCCCATCCAAGCGAATGAAAGATGAGATTCGTGCCAATTTTGATACATTACTTACAGAATATCCTTCGGGGATGTATGTGAATTCTTTATTGGCAGGAAAATACTTCGGTATCAGGCAGGAATATGTAGTAGTAGGTAACGGTGCTGCAGAACTAATCAAGATTGTAATGGAAGAACATACAAGGGATAAAGTCGGTGTAATTTATCCAACCTTTGATGAATATCCCAATCGCCTCCGTCCGGAGCAAATTGTAGCATATATACCTCAAAAGACCGATTTCGTTTACACGGCAGATGATTTAATGGAATTTTATGCAGACAAATCGATATCTTTATTACTACTTATTAATCCGGATAATCCTTCTGGAAATTATATACCTAAAGTTGATGTATTGCGTTTAGCTGTATGGTGTGACGAACGGCAGATACGTCTGATTGTGGATGAAAGCTTTGTTGATTTTACTGTGGGTTATGAGAATAATAGTCTATTAATTAACGAAGTTTTGAAGAAACACCCATTGATGATGGTTATGAAATCTATAAGTAAGTCATATGGGGTTCCCGGATTGCGTTTAGGAGTGTTAGCGTCGTCTGATACTTCTTTGATAGATCGGATAAAGAAAGAGGTCTCTATCTGGAATATAAATTCCTTCGGTGAGTTTTACCTTCAGATATACGGTAAATATGAAAAGGAGTATGTTATTGCATGTAAGAAGTTTATATCTGAGCGTGAACAATTTTATAAAGAACTAATACAAATACCATATTTGCATGTTGTTCCTTCGCAAGCTAACTATTTTTTGTGCGAAGTGATTGATCGATTCACTTCTAGTGAGTTAACACAGAAATTAATAGACCATGATATCATGATTAGTAATTGTGGGCTAAAAGCCAATATGAAAGGACGGAATTTGATTCGTTTGGCTATTCGAGATCGAAAAGATAATTCTAAACTTATTCAAGTCTTAAATCAACTTTAATTAGTCATGGATAGTAGAGTTTTAATTGTACGAGGAGATAAGATTAGATCCCTAAATATTTCTGCAAAGGAATGTGTGAGATGGGTAGAAGAATCTTTTCGAATGAAATATGATGCACAATTGCCTGCCAAGATAAGTGTACATCCGAAAGGTAATGATTTTTATACTTCTATGCCGTGTCTATTGCCTATCGATAATCAGTTTGGAATAAAAGTTGTTTCTCGAATTGCAGGAAGGATCCCGGCATTAAGTAGTGAGATTATGTTGTATGATGGGGATAGCGGACATTTAGTTGCCTTATTAGATGGTGATTGGATTACTACTATGCGTACAGGAGCTGTGGCAGCCTTGTCTATTAAAACATTTCAAAAAACATCTGCAAAAATATACTCTATTGTAGGGTTAGGAAATACAGCTCGTGCTACATTACTTTGCCTATTAGATCTCTATCCTAATAAACAATTTCATTTTCGTCTGCTAAAATATAAAGAACAAGCCGATTTATTCATTGAACGTTTTGCAGACTATCCCAATATAGTATTTGAAATTGTGAATGATATAAAATTGCTAATCAAAGATGCAGACGTGATAATATCCTGCATAACAGATGCTTCAGAGCTCCTTTGTGCTGATGATAGTTTGTATAAAGAAGGAGTTTTGCTTGTTCCTGTTCATACGCGCGGATTTCAGAACTGTGATTTTTTTTTTGATAAGGTTTATGCTGATGATACAGAGCATGTAAAGGGATTCCAAAATTTCAAATATTTCAAATCATTCGATGAGTTTAGCCATGTATTATTAGGTAAAAACCCGGGAAGAGATAATGATAAGGAACGAATTATTGCATACAATATTGGCTTAGGATTGCATGATATTGTATTTGCCCAAAAAATATATAATAAAGTGAAAGTTTCAGTAATTGATTCTTTTGCTTTCAATAAAGAAAATAAAAAATTTTGGGTATAATTGACTGGTTGAGACAAAAGGTGAATATCTTTCAGCAGATTAGAAGTCACAAGGTTATAGTTCAAAATACAGGCTATTTGACAGCGGTTGAAATCATGCGAATGCTTCTTCCTTTTGTCGCTTTGCCTTATGTAATACGTACCATAGGAGCAGACAGATATGGAACTGTCGTTTTTGCACAGACTATTATTTCCTATTTCGTTGTCTTTATTAACTTTGGAATGGACGTTTCTGCTGTAAAGGATGTTTCTGTTCATCGAAATAATAGGAAGGAGCTTAACAGAATTATTTCGACCGTATTATTACTGAAGTTTATATTATTTCTGTGTGCATTAGTCATACTTTCTATTGGAATTATATGTATCCCCTATCTACGAAGTGAATGCTTGTTGTATTTATTTGCATTCATTTCTTGTTTGTCAGAAATTTTATTCCCAATTTGGTTCTATCAGGGCATAGAGAAAATGAAATATTTGACCATCATACGCTTCTCCTCTATTCTTTTCTACACCATAGCAGTATTCTTCTTTATTCGAACTTCGGAAGATTATAAATATGTTGCTTTATTGCAATCGTTGGGGTTGATTATATCAGGTGTTATTTCTTTCTATGTTTTAGTTAAGTTGGAGAGAGTGCATTTAGTGCAACCTAGTATCAAAGATTTAAAAAAATGCTTTGTTGACAGCATTCCTTTTTTTATGTCTCGTTTGTCTGTAGTACTTAATAACGGAATGGCAAAACTCGTTAGTGGCATATTTTTCTCCATGCAAGCTGTTGCAGCATTTGATTTAGCTCAAAAGATGGCTAACGCAGCACTAATTCCCATGCAAATGATGAATCAAGCTGTATATCCTCATATTGCGAGGACAAAAAGTTTATCGTTCGTACGCAAGTATTTCAAAATAGATATTTTACTGTCCTTGATTATTGCTTTTTCGATTGGTATAATAGCTCCATACGCTGTTTCTTTTTTTGCTGGGGATAAAATTCCTACTGCAGTTCCACTGTTAAGGGTTTTATGTTTATGGCTTTTTTTTGGCGGAATAACAACTTACATTGGTGCTCCTGTCCTTGTTTCTTTTGGATTTCCAAAGCCTTTCAATATAAGTGTAATTCTATCTAGCGTCACATTGTTTCTGTTATACATAGTTCTTTATCTATCTAATGTCTTTTCTATTTATAATTTCGCATGGGCACTCGTCATATCTGAGTTTATAATCTTACTATACAGAATGTTTTATTGCTTAAAATATAAATTGATTTAGAGTCTAAATCTTCGAGAAAGGAGATTCCTAATAACATTATTTGATGATTATGATAAATTCACTAGAGCAGCAAAAATTGAGAGAAAAGTTCAATCCAGATGATTCTATATTACGCCAACATCAACAGAAAATGCTTGATATACTTAAGCGTTTTGATAAAATATGTCAAGAAAATGATATTAAATATTGGCTTTCTTCTGGTACTTGCCTTGGAGCTATTAGACATCATGGCTTTATACCTTGGGATGATGATGCTGACGTAGAAATGTTAAGAGAGGATTATTTGAAGTTTCTAAAAGTTTTTAAAGAAACAGAACGCTATGTTTTACAGACTAAAGATAATGATACGTATTATGTCGCTCCTTATGCAAAACTGCGTGACAAAAAAACATATGTAGAAGAGCATGGTCAAGATTGTAATTATAAATATCGTGGTATTTATATAGATATATTTGCATTGGAAAGGAGCTATAGATGTGTATCATGTTTTTATCAACGAGTAATGTGGAGAATTTTGATGTTTGGTAGTCATATAAAAAAGTCTTCCTTTAAGCGGAATTTATTTTGTTTCTATAAGTATATTTTTTATAAGTCTATTGCAATTGCGAGAATTGTGTTTAGAGTTTTTCCTTTTCAAAAACTGAGGCATACGTATGGTTCTGGTTTTTGCGATAATACGCGTTATGAAAAAGAAATTTTCCCATTATCCTATTGTGAATTTGAAGGTTATAATTTTCCAGTACCAAGAAACTATGATGCTTATTTAACCAGGATATATGGTGATTATATGAAACTACCGGATTTGGACAAATTGCAAAATCATATGTTAAAAGTCGAAATTAATAAAGGATCTATTGAATAAGGCTGAGATAAAAGAGTATGAGTTTGTATATAGTAAATGTGTTTATATTATATGGTCAAAAGGTGTTCTTTGAAGGATGTTTTTTTATATATTAATACGAAGTTTAAATGAAAAAAATAATGCTCGTTTTTGGTACTCGTCCCGAAGCTATAAAAATGGCTCCTTTGGTAAAAGAGTTTCAAAAATACCCAAATGATTTTCAGACAATTGTATGTGTTACTGGACAGCACCGGGAAATGTTGGATCAGGTGCTTCATTTATTTGAAATTGTACCTGATTATGATTTAAACATCATGAAACAAGGGCAAGATCTATATGATATAACTTCACGCGTATTATTAGGAATGCGTGATATACTGAAAGAAGTACGACCTGATGTAGTATTGGTTCATGGCGATACAACGACGTCTACAGCTACTGCATTAGCCGCATTTTATCAGCAAATATCTGTCGGACATGTGGAGGCTGGACTTCGTACTCATAATATTTATAGTCCATGGCCAGAAGAAATAAATCGTCAAATAACAGGGCGTATTGCTACTTTTCATTTTTCTCCTACTTCGTTGAGTAAACAAAACCTATTAGATGAAGGAATAAGAGAACCATCAATTATGATTACTGGAAATACGGTAATTGATGCTCTTTATACTGTAGTGAAGAAAATTAAGAGTGATGAGTCCTTTGATGCGGAAGTGAAAGAAATAATTAAAATAGCAGGATATAACGTTGAACGTTTGAATAATGGAAAGAAGTTGATACTTATTACAGGGCATCGTCGTGAGAACTTTGGTGATGGATTTATTTCTATGTGCCTTTCCATTAAAATCTTAATGAAAAAATATACCGATGTGGATTTTGTATATCCAATGCATTTAAATCCTAATGTACGAAAACCAATTCATGAAGTATTTGGAGAAGATTTGCTCAAATTCGATAATCTTTTTTTTATTGAGCCATTGGAATATCCCTCCTTTGTGTATTTAATGGAAAAATCTACTATAGTATTGACTGACAGTGGTGGTATCCAAGAGGAGGCTCCCGGGCTTGGAAAACCCGTACTTGTTATGCGCGATACAACAGAACGGCCAGAAGCACTTGAGGCCGGAACTGTGAGATTGGTAGGGACTAATTATGATAAAATAGTAAATGGAATCTCTGTTTTACTTGATGATTCTGATTATTATGATAAAATGAGTGAAGCTGTAAATCCTTACGGAGATGGTTATGCTTGTGAACGTATCGTAAGCTTTCTACAGAATGAATTTTCGAAATAGTATTGAAAATGCGTACTATCTATTTGATATTAAAGGATGATTTAATATATTATCCTCCTGTACTTTCTATTATGAAGGTTCTGTTTGAACTAGGATATAAAGTTGTTTATATTGGGAATTATGCAGATAAGGGACAAAAGAAAAATCTTGAGAAACAAGGAGTTTTATTCAAACCGACAGTAAAATTATTTGATAGTAATTCATTGTTCAAGAAGTTGGTAATGAAGCTTAGGTTTAAGAATCAAGTAAATAAGTATTTAAAAGCAGAATGTATTTCGCCCAGTGATTACGTATGGTTATTTCATACTGAAACATTATGTTTGCTTAATGATCTTGTTGATAGATATCGTGTTATTTTTCATCCTCTTGAATTTACGCAATCTGTTGCTAATTGGAGATATAGGGTATTAAATCCATTTTTGAATTTAGCTGATACAGTTAGAAAGTCGACCAAGGTGGTGTGCTGTGAATATAACAGAGCTCAAATAACAAAGGGTATTTATTCTCTCGAACAAATGCCTTATGTTCTACCTAATAAAATGTATGTTACTAAAGATGAATTAATTGATGCACCGAAAGATATTCAAACTTTGATTAATCCTATTTTATCTAAAATAGATGGGAAGAAAATAATTCTTTATCAAGGTGTATTTCTTGATAAGGAGAGACGGCTTGAAGAATTCTGCGAAGCTATAAAAGAGATGTCAGATGATTATATTCTTATTGCAATGGGAAAAGGCTCATCTTATTATGAAAGTTTGAAAGAGAAATATGAGTCTGAAAAGATATTATTTATCCCATTCATCCGGCCTCCATATCATCTATTGGTGACTAGAGTTGCATCGATTGGAGTGTTATCTTACTTCCCTGATTCAGCCAATATCTCTACTGTTATAAATCCTCTGTATTGTGCACCTAATAAAATCTTTGAGTATGCACGTTATGCTATTCCTATGATTTCTAATGATATTCCAGGTCTGTATTATATATTTATGGAATATGGATGTGGTGAAGTCGTTTGTCAACCAATGACAACGGATAGAATCAAATCAACCATTGAGAAAATATATATCGACTATGATAAATACTCATCGAGTGCGTTGCGCTACTATGAGTCTGTTGATATAAAGAAAATAATAAGCAGCGTTTTATCGGATATTTGAGAGGCTTGTTATGAGTTTAACGCTTTGTGGGTGTTTGTGTATTCTGCTTATGCTTACAATGCTAGTTCATTGTAAATTTAGAATTTATATGCTTCCCACAATGCCGCTATTTATGATAATATTATCATATTGGCGTTTTTTTGCATATTATAAAACAATAGATTTACTTCCTGAAGTAGATATTATTCTATTATTTTCATTTGTGGTTTTTCTTATATCTTATACGATTGGAAAGCATCTTAAAATCCATTGGCTTAAAAAACAGTATGTAATTCTTTCTGATTCTTCCTTTACGGATGGAAGTTATTTTACTTCTTCTCGCGCCATAAATACATATGTTATTATTATAATATTATATTGCATATATGATCTTTGGATAAACACTCTTCTTTACGGTTCATTAGAAGCTGCTCTTATTCGTTTTTACGGAAAGCCTGTAGAAAGCGATTTACCATCGATGTTCAAAACTTCACTCCAATTCTCGTATAAAGCGGTAGTCGTATTTCTGTTTGTGTTTCGATTCTATCTTAATAAATACAATAGATGTTCAAATAAACTATATCTTGCAATAATGCTTTTGATGCTGATAGCGTTTCCTCGTGGCTCTCGAGGGGCTTTAGTGACTCCATTGGTAATGCTAATAGCCGCTGATTTATTCTCTGCTACGTACTTTAGAAACTATTCCCTTAAACATAATATAAGAGAATATCTAGTTGCAGCTACAGGCACCTTAGTATTGGTGTTAACTCTTACTGTAATAAGGAATGTTGATTTCAAGGATCTTTCGCAGGCTTACGAGGCTATTTCAGAATTGAATTTGGGAGAAGCTTCGGAAAAGTATGAGGAGATAGAAGGAGATTTAATATTGAGTGATGTACAGTTTTGTTATGAGAAATTTGGACGTGATGTGCCTTTTTTATCTCCATTTTATTCTTTAAAAACTATTGTCATGGCTATGATACCAAGGGCCTTGTTTCCTTCGAAACCAGTATCATTTGGGTATGTGTTGAATGAAGTCAAGCAGGGAGGACAGAGTTTAGATCCGGAAGATTTGAATTATTCAGGCGCAGTAAATTGGGCCGCAGGTTATGCTGGTGAAGGATGGGCTAATGGGGGAATATTTGGTGTAATTTTTTATGCAGCCTTTTTTGGATTGTTGTCAGGGATATGTGCCCAGATGTATTTCTTTTTATTCAAGAGAATGACTCCTTTATCAGTACTATTTGCTTTACTCTTTTGGGGATTCGCAAGTGGTACAGTGCGGGGAGATATGCTTGCCGGCTTCGCTTTAAATTTTTATCCCTTACTAATTCTAACATTGCTTTTTGCTTTTATAAAATTGATGAAAAATCTTGTAATGGCTTCCAGGGTTATATAGATTATATAAATATTTTTAGCGTAATAATATTCTGTAATTTAAATTGTGTTTTTTAATGGGCAATATGGTTTCGATTATTATCCCTCTTTATAATGTTGAAGGATATGTGAGTTCTGCATTAATGTCAGCTTTTAATCAAACAGTTGAAAATATTGAATATATCTTGGTTGATGATTGTTCCACTGATCAAACAATGGACATTGTAAGGAGAATTGTTTCTGGAAGTGTTCGTCATAATAATATTAAAGTAATTTGTCATAAGAAAAATAAAGGTCTCTCAGCCGCTCGTAATACAGGAATGGAATATGCTAATGGAGACTTTATTTTTTTTATGGATTCTGATGACGAGATTACTCCTGATTGTATAGAAACGCATTATAATGCTTTAAAAGAAATGAATGCTGATTTTACCATAGCTAATATTCGCTTGGAGGGGGCAAAATCAATTCATATAAAGCCGATATCGGACAACGTGAAAAGCATTCCATTAAGGACCTCATATTTGAAAAGAATGTGGAGCATAAGTGCATGGAACAAGTTGTATAGAAGAAGTTTTTTGGAAGAAAATAAATTAACTTTTCAAGAAGGTCTGCTGCATGAAGATATTCTTTGGTCTTATAAAGTTGTTTCTAAAGCGAAAAGGGCAGCTATCGTAAATAAATATACTTATGTCTATAAGATACATCGAGGATCTATTACCACTTCTAAAAATAGTAAGCATAAGATCGATAGTCTACTGTTTATTTTAAATATCTTGATGGAAGATTGGAAAAATAAGGGAAATATTGATCGTAAAGACTTTGCTTTTATTCATTTCTTTAATTTCTGGAGATTTAATACAGCGTTGTTGTTATTAAATTATTCCGGCGTAAAGAAAGAGAGACAAGACTATTATCAGCATATAGGTAAAATGTGTATTGGTAAGTATCATGATTTGTATTCATTTTTATTAAAAATGCCATTCTCTGTATTTATATTGTCAATGACCCCAATCTATTCTTTATATAAGAAGCTAAAATAAATGTGCTCTTCTCTCTCAAATATCATAGGGTTATAGTGGGAAAATACTCTCATTTGCTTTGGCTAGTTTAAAACGTAATAATATCTTAAAAAGTACGCTTATTAATTATATAGGTCCGAGTTGATTAATTACTAAAATCATCTAATAGAAGGTTAATTATGAAGATATTGATTACAGGAGCTTCAGGTTTTATTGGAACCAATGTAGTATTATCGCTAAAAGAACGTTTTGATATATTATGTGTTGATATACAAAGACCTAAAATATCTGATTTAAATGAATGTTGGGTAAATGCCGATATTATTGACATGCGTGCTCTTGAGAAGGTTATGATGGATTTTTCCCCTGATTATATCCTTCATTTGGCTGCAAGGACGGATTTAGAAGGTACAAGAATAGAAGATTACTCTGCTAATACATTAGGTGTACAAAATCTAATGACTATTAGCAAGCGTATTCCTACTTTAAAGAAGATTGTGATAACTTCTTCTATGCTAGTTTGTCATACTGGCTATTATCCTAAAAATCAATTCGATTATTCGCCCACAACATTATATGGAGAAAGTAAAGTTGAAACAGAAAATATAGTTTGGAATAATCTACCGGAATGTGATTGGGCTATCATTCGTCCTACATCTATTTGGGGACCTTGGTTTGGAGTTCCTTATCGGAACTTCTTTGATATGGTGATGTCACATAAATATTTTCATATAGGTAGGAAAAGTTGTACAAAAACTTATGGTTATGTAGGGAATGCGGTATACCAAATTGAACAGATATTGCTTAATGATACTTTGGATGAGAATAGAAAGGTATTTTATATAGGAGATGAGCCTCCAATAAATATTGAGGAATGGGCGAATGAAATTGCAGCAGAACTGGGAACCCGAATATTAAGAGTTCCGTTTTGGATGCTGAAAATGGTTGCTTATGTAGGTGATCTTCTTAAATTTATTGGAATATCTTTTCCTATGACTTCATTTCGACTCAAGAATATGACGACAGATAATATTATAGACCTATCTTATATTAACCAAATTGCGCCTGACCTCCCTTTTTCACGGAAAGATGGTATAAGAGCTACTTTACAATGGCTGAGGAAAAGTTCTAATTGACTTATGAAGGTTTCTCTAATCACTGCAACATTTAACAGTGAACGGACTCTTTATCACACCATTCAATCTGTATTTAATCAGACATATCCAGATATAGAATATATAATCGTTGATGGCTTATCTAAAGACAATACGATTAACATTGTAAAAGAACATGAAAGTTCATTTGGCAAACGGTTAAAATGGATTAGTGAGAAGGATAAAGGCATTTATGATGCTATGAATAAAGGCATTGAAATGGCTACGGGGGATGTGATTGGAATATTAAATTCTGATGACTTTTTTACTGCAAATAACGTGGTACAGAATGTTGTTAAGCTGTTTGAAAATGACATTGATGCAGTATATGGTGATATTCATTTTGTAAGGTCTAATGAGCTCAACACATGCGTGCGTTATTATTCTTCTAAGATATTTAAAAGGTCATTAATGCGTTATGGATTTATGCCTGCGCATCCCACTTTTTATTGTAGAAAGAGTTGCTTTGAAAAATATGGGTTATATAAAACAGATTATAAAATATGTGCTGATTTTGACTTACTTCTTCGTTTCATATTTGTACATCACATTTCCATAAAATATTTGCCTTTGGATATGGTAACAATGAGACTTGGAGGTGCTAGTACTAGCGGGATTCAAAGTCATTTGCGCATAATGAATGAGCATTTACGCTCTTTTAAAGAGAATGGAATAAAAAGTAATAGATTTCTTTTGTCTTTGAGGTATTTCTATAAAATAACAGAGTTCTTTTGGCATTAATTTTTCTATATAGTTTTTTATGTCTCTTATCTCCTCTCACTGTCAAATAGATTATCAACCTTATTTATTATCCGGAACGGATGACTGGGCCTTATCTGAAGACAAGGCTTTGGAGTTGTTGGCTTATCTGGAATGTAAAGGGGAGGAGGTGGTGTATTGTGTGCCGCCTGTACGGAAAGAGAACGGGCAGAATACGGTGGTGTTTTTGCAGCAGCAATTCGGCAAGTTGTTTGCCGTATATGACGGGAATATCCGGCTGCGCCTTGCTGCGCGTTACCGAATGGATGAGGAGTTCACCGGACTTTTGCAGCGGGGCGAGGTGCTGACATTGGGGGAGCGGCGGCAGTTGCTGGTGGATGTGTCGCCCATAACGGAACATGTCGGTACGTGGGAGGCGTTGGAGGAGATTATCCAGGCGGGATATGTGCCCGTGGTAATGCAGCCGGAAAGGGTGACGTATTGGAATATGCCGGACTTTGAGCGTCTGCTTGCAATGGGGTGCAAACTGATGGGGAATCTGTATTCGCTATACGGCTATCATGGGGATGATGCGTTGTACTACAGTCGGAGGTTGCGCTTGCAAAAGGCGTACGATTCGTATTGGTCCGGTATGGAGGATACGAAGGTGATGCGCTACATTGAGGATATTGACAAAAAATAATGACTGGAGGTGACGGCGGTCATCTCGTTTTCAAGTGGACAGCTGGGACTGCGTAAGTGGTTCCGGCTGTTTCCGCATTATAGATGCGAGGAAGGTGTCAAAAAGGGGGACATGTCGTGATTCGTTCTTTTACAAGATTCGGCATGTACTTATTCTTTTCATGCGAATCTCCCAATCCAAGCTTAGGATAGATCATTCCGCCTATCCCCGGGATGATGCCCTTTTGCTCATCTTTGACCGTATCTATGGCAAATGTTAGAAATTTGAATTTGTTTGATATGGATGGGGGAAACTCTTTTTCCAGACTAATCTGAGCGTTCTTGTACATTACCGGCGCTACGATATAGACCTGCTGTGGCCGAATTTTGTTGATCAAACGAGTCAGTTGTGTCCTTACCACACAAGATGTACTGATGATGGACTTGACCATAATCAGTGTCCGGCATTCTTCAATAGGCTCTATGTAGGATTTGACAATAGGACTATACTCCAATCCAGTCCGGGTATTCAGTGAAATCCGTTCATTCCAAAACACAGCTAAAGATACCTCTTTTCGGGACAAAGCATCCAATACTCCGTGTGCCAACCAGTCAGCATCTTCTGAAGTACATGCCAGCATTGTGTTTCCATACTCATTCTGTGTCTTTTCATTCAGCAACTTTCCCAAAGCTTTTCCTATCTGGTAAAATGAGCGGCGGTAATCGTCTACAGAAATGCCAGGAGTTGACAATGCCTGCATCAAGTGGATCGTTTCACGGTCTGTATCGTATGTTATGTTCGTATAGGTTCTCATATTGCCTTAATTTAATAATTCTATCAATTTCCAAAAATCAGAAGGGGCTGCTTTCCGCACCTTTTGTTCTATCTCTGGTGTCCATTCAATTTCGCCTTTTAGCTTGTTGTTCTTTGTAGACCAGTACAGGTTTATTCCACTTATATAAAAATCAAGATTGCAACGTCTAAATATTTCTATACAATCATCTGAAATACTGGCATCCGGATAGGTTTTTATATTCGTATATCCCTTGCCAATATAACGTACGGCATCGGATATTTGTTTCAAGGAAACATCCTTTTGTTCCATGCCACTCCATGCTCCCAATATTGCCCCTGCAATACCCGATAGTTCATCATCTTCAGCTTGCTTTGAAACTGTTATGCTCTGAATGGCTTCTTTTAAGGGAAAATAAGATAATATCAATTGATTAAGGCTCTTCTCGGCTGGAAAGAATAAAGTAGTGGTACAAGAGATGATTTCATCCGGAATGGGAGTAACCATTGTAGTAGAATTTGAATGTACCAATTTCAGCTCAAAATTCTCATCTACTTCAGATGAAATATCCTTTTGCCTCTTGAAGTCATATCGTAATTTTTTTGTATTCCATGTCAAATCCTTCACATCTTTCAATTGATGATAAGTCCGGTGAGCATCAGGCTCTACTATAAGTAGGTCATCCACAAAGCAATTTTCCAGTTGAGAGGTTAAACGCACATTGTCTAACTGTTTGATATAGCGGTCTATAAGGAGAGCTATCTTATAAGTAGCATAGAAATTTTCATAATTAGCTCCTTTGCTATTATTTTTGCCCCCTTTGTGCTTGTTCTTTAAATATGTTCTTTCTTCTGCTGTAATAGGCATGACATTTCTTTTTCTGTTATTTCCTTGAAACGAGTTGTTTCGGTGCCATCATGGATTATCTTCTCAAAGAACATGACTTTGGGGCGAACCCATATTTTATGTTCGCCGTATAAAGCCTGATAGATAACCATTTCTTCTAAGGTTTCGCTATGACAGGCATATCCTACCAGCTTATATAATCCACCTTTGTAATGCACAAAATAACGTTCCTTATCCATGATGCACTTTTGAAGTATAAAAGTAGTAATTTCCTTGATTAAAATATCGAAACTGCTTAGACGTTTTCCTTTTTAACATTGTATAACGTCTCTTTTTTCATTGTCACATGCAGTGGGATGAGGTGTTGACGTTGGTGGAGAGGCGGCAGTTGCTGGTGGATGTATCACCCCCATAACGGGATATGCCGGACTTTGAGCGTCTGCTTGCAATGGGGTGCAAATTGATGGGGAATCTGTATTCGCTATACGGCTATCATGGGGATGATGCGTTACATTGAGGATTTTGACAAAAGATAATGACTGGAGGTGACGGCGGTCATCTCGTTTTCAAGTGGACAGCCGGGACTGCGTAAGTGGTTCCGGCTGTTTTCGCTTTATATAAGTATGAAAAAGTCTTTGTTTAATGACGAGGATTGATTATCTTTGTCATAGCAGTACACTTGAATATATCATATAGGAAAATGTTTTTTGATAATTACAAGCATCATCTTGATGCTCAAATTCGCCCCAGCTTGTTTTGGGAATATGATTTGTCTCGCTTTGATTGGGAGGGAATGCGTACATTAGTTGTACAGCGTGTAATAGAGCGTGGGCGGATGAATGATTTCTATGCTATCTTGAATAAATATGGAATGAAGAAAATCAAAGAGAGCATTAGAGAAATTCCTTATATGAATGCTAAGGATATATCGTTTGTATGTAATGTATTCGGTATGAAAAAAGAAGAATTGAAATGCTATACAAAACAACTGTCTCAACAGCAACATTGGAACTCCTGAAGACATTAATGCAGGATGATGAACTAAAGCGATTTGTCTTGGTAGGAGGAACTTCCCTGGCTTTACAGATAGGGCATCGGATTAGTGTAGACTTGGATTTGTTCTCACGTGAACCGTTTGAAGAGAACAATATATCGGCATATTTAACGGAAAAGTATAATTTTGAGTTGGATTTTATATCACATAATACAATAAAAGGTGAAATAGATCGAGTTAAAATTGATTGTATTGCACATCAATATCCTTGGGTGAAAGAATGTCTGAAAGAAGAAAATATACGTTTAGCTAGTATCTCTGATATTGCAGCTATGAAGTTGAATGCTATTGCAGGAAATGGTTCACGTATTAAAGATTTTATAGATATTGCGTACTTGTCTCATATGCTTTCATTTCGTGATATGCTTCACTCGTATGAGCTGAAATATAATGCAAATCCCATTATGCCCTTAAAAGCAATTGTGTATTGGGATGACATTAATTTTGCAGAACCGGTGAAAATGCTTGCTTCTACTTATACTTGGAAGAAGATTGAGAGGCGTCTGCTTGATATGCAAAAACAACCGGATAAAATATTTCCCGGAATATAACCGTGTACTTCCGGCTGTTTCCGCTTTATACAATGAAGAAGTCTTTAATCCTTTAAACAGCCAATAGGTACAACATAAATGCCATCTTTTCTTTTATATGCGTAGTTACCGGTTCCTGTTAAAACCATCATAAATGCCGGTGAAAACATTTTTTCAGTATCTATTTTGCTTGCGAGTTTTAGTAGATTCTCTGCACCTTCATTAATTAATTTGTCACCTCCCAATTTTATCTCAATAAGTCCGTACTTGCCATTTCTCAAGTGAAGTACCGCATCGCATTCGAGTCCATATTTATCTCTAAAGTGATACACGTGCCCATCCAACGCATCAGCAAATATTCGTAAATCGCGCACACAAAGTGTCTCAAAGAAAAGCCCCATTGTACTAAGATCATTTATGAGGTCCTTAGGCCCTAGCCCTAATACTGCTGAGCCTATGGAAGGGTCTACAAAGTATCTGGTATTTGCAGTTCGTATGGCTGTTTTGCTGCGAAGGTTAGGATTCCACGCCTCTGAGTCTTCAATAACAAAAATCTTTCGTAGAGCATCAATATAGGATGAAACGGTTTTTTCACTTGCTCCTTGCTCGTCGTTTGTGGTTAAGTCTGCTACCAGAGTACCTATGGAAGCTTGTGAACCTTGATTGCGTGCATATGAGCGCATTAGTAATCGTGTTGTAGTGGCATTCCTGTTTACACCATCAACTCTTGATATGTCTTTTTTGATGATGGCATCAACGTAGTCGAAGGCTTGAGAAAGGGCTGTTTCTTCATGCATGCCACATGCAAAAGGCCATCCACCACGGCATATCAGAAAGGCTAAATCCTCTATTTTAAGTGTGTTTATAGCAGCTATTTTTTCGGGCGTCTCAAACAAATCTGCCAAACTAATGCTTCCAGTTGATTCTCCGGATTCGTATAGGCTCATAGGGCGCATGGTAATCCAGCTAAATCGTCCTGTGCCGGAATGATGAATGTCTTTTTCATCGGCAGGTACTGCAGACCCGGTAAGGATAAATTGCCCGACATCACGTCTGTGGTCTACCTCAAAACGAATGCTATCCCATAGTTTTGGTGCAAGTTGCCATTCGTCAATTAATCTGGGAGTATCACCCTTAAGTAAAATTGAAGGGTCAATCTCTGCCATTTGGATATTGCTTTCCAAAGAGGCGGGGTCGTCCATATAAAGAACGCTATTTGCATGTTGTTCCGCTGTTGTGGTTTTGCCACACCATTTTGGACCTTCAATGAGTATTGCTCCTTTACTAGAGAGCCTTTTACTCAGTATTTTATCAGCAATTCGTTTTTTATATTCCATGATTAGTCCTATTATGATTGCATACAAAGATATTGTTTTTTCTTGAGATTCAGTATTTGGCTGTAATATGTTTCCGCATTTGGCTGTAATATGTTTCCGTATTTGGCTAATTTATTGTGTACAGCTTTATACTTCCGGCTGTTTCCGCTTTATACAAGAAGTCTTTAATTTTTCAAACATTTTTTCGTTATTTATCCTGTCTGCGAGTTTTAGTAGACTTCTATATTTTAAATAGAATGAGTACCTTTGCTGCTGTAAATTTTGTCGATGTAAACTTTATGGTAAATGAAGTGACTGAAAAACAATATGAGGTTTTAAAGTTACATTGAAATACAGCGAATTCATGGGTAAAGAAAAACTTAATGCTGAACGCAAACGGATATTAGAGGGGCTGGAAGAGCATCTGTGCAAAAGTAAGAAGCCAGAAGACAGGATGTTTTATCATCATCCCGACGAAGGCAGGATAGTGTTGTCTCATACGATATTTTGGGTGATGACTAAACAACTTGTAAAAAGTTTACCATACGAGATACAGATAACAATCAAGAAACCAAAAACCGGCAAATATGTAAGTCGGCTCAGAACAATAGCAGTTGTGGCGGCAGGTTATGGCGGCGATATGTCGGATGAATTAGCTTGGGGAATGCTTGATGATATGGATTTTCTCAACAGCAGGGTTTGGCTTTTATTTCCGTATGACATGCTTTATCAGCAAATAGCCGTATAGCCCAATTACTGGATGAGCTGTCGGAGCTCAGAAAGCATTCCGGTGCTTCTCTTGGGGCTGAATTGCGTGAATTGAATCAGAAACTATTGATTCTAAAGTGCCTTTTGACACTTTGCGGAAATGTGGATGGTTACCGTAAAGGGGCGGAGGTAGTGTATTGTGTACCGCTTGTACGGAAAGAGAACGGGCAGAATACGGTGGCGTTTTTGCAGCAGCAATTCGGCAAGTTGTTTGCCGTATATGACGGAAATATCCGTCTGCGTCTTGCAGCGCGTTACCGAATGGATGAGGAACTCATCGAACTTTTGCAGCGGGGCGAGGTGTTGACGTTGATGGAGAGGCGGCAGTTGCTGGTGGATGTATCACCCCCATAACGGGATATGCCGGACTTTGAGTGTCTGCTTGCAATGGGGTGCAAACTGATGGAAATCTGTATTCGCTCTATAAATCCTAAAAAGATTTGGTTGTTACGAATAAAATGGTGTCCTTTGTTATTAGAGAATTAGAAAGATGTAAATAATGAAAGTATCTTTGCACCCATGAAAGTTGAGATCAATATAGAACGCATCCATTATCTTTTGGCATTGTTTAAAATGTCAGAGGAGGGTTTATTGTCTATTCTCAATGAAAAACGTAAGATTTTGATAGAACGTAAAGAGGTCTTTGGAAACACTATTGAAATTAGCTTGCTAAAAAAAATAGACAAGGTCTTTCAACGTGGTCTTCAGTTCTATTATGATTTTACTCCACTGAAGCCTTCAAAAGAGTATAGTGTGTTTTTCCGCAAGTCGCAGTTCGGTATAGAACCCAATATTGAGACAATTCGAGTGGTTCAAAAATTTGAAGGTCTAAAGGATTGTTTAGATGCATATTCTGCACTTTCGGAAAATAGAATACAGCCGCGTAAGATTCGCTTCATGATATCAGATGATCCCCAAAAAGTAGCAATTGAAGTGCGTGAACTTTTTCATCCGGGATATAATAAGAATAAAAGGAAGTTCTTAAAGGCCATGATAGACAAATGTGCTGATAATGGTATTTATGTTTTTGAATTTATAGAAACGTGGAACAAAAAGGAATGTGTCAATATCGATGGGCTTTTTATTAGTTCTAATATGATTGTGCTAAAGCACCAAAAATGGCTAAAACGTGAGATTTTTACATTGGCTCATGAAATTGGTCATTTTTTACTTGGTATTGAAGAAGTAGAGCCATTGGATATTGATTCAGATAATTTCTTCGCTCCTAAAGATGATATAGAACGTTGGTGTAATGATTTTGCGTTTCATTTTATCGTGGGTGAAGAGGCTGATGTTTTCATTGAGATTCCGGATTCAGCTGATGACTATTATCACGATAAGGTGAAATATGTGGCAGAGCATACCTTAATAAGTCGTGAAGCATTATATACATATCTATTTTATTGTCGTAAGATTTCGAAGATTGATTACGATTTAGTGCGTGAAGCATTGCGTGAACAATATGCTAAAAGCAAAACAATAGAAAAGGATGACAAAAACAAAGATACAAATAAGAATTTTAGACCTTCAAAGCCTATTATTTCAAAACTATTCTTAGAAACAATGCAAATTGCATTTTATAAAGGTATTATAAATGAGGCCACTTTCTGCAAGCAACTGAATGTTAATCCTGCTAAAGTTGATAAATATTTATGTTAGCTATATTCGATACTTGTTCGTTACTTATGTTGTTAAGGTATTATACACCTTTTGATGATAAGCAGGTATTGTTGGAGTTCTTCAAACAGAAGTTTGATAACAAGGAAGCGGTGCTTCTGGATGCTGTATATGAAGAATGTAGATTCGTTGGACATGGTATGGTTCTCTCTAATTTATCTTTTTTACAGAGACATATTGTTGTGAAAACTGATGATTTGATTCCATTCGCTCCTAAAAAATGGGATAGTCTACTTGATAACCAGCTCTGTATCCCTTTGAAAAAGAAGTTGATGACCGATGTCGAATACATTGCTGCTAAAGAGAGCTACATGACAACAGGGGATGCAAAAATGTTATTGTATGCGCGAAACTTGCAGCATGATGATAATGATTTGTTTGACAAAGATATTGTTATCGTAACTGATGAGTCTCGAACAGCTAATGATGGAAAGCCTTTCAAAAAGTTACCGGTATGCTGTGATGTATTAGGCATTAAATCTATGCAACTTGTAGATTACTTGAAAATTAATGGAGTGAGGGTTGATTGGATTATAACGGAATAAAATCTATTCTATAAATTGGGGTAAATAATTTGGCTTTTTCCGCATTATTTCGTTTTTCTGAAGACATAGATATAGTAAGTGTCAAAAGCTTGGTAGGTGTTGTATTTTGTGTAGTCACTGTTTTTCTCTGTTTGTATGTATTCAGTTGATTTCCCCTCTTGGATTATGATCAGTTTATTGCCGTTTATTTTCCAAGTAATTGAATGCTGAGTATCCACATTCTCTGATTGCATACTACCGGAGTTGAACAGTATTTCAGATGTTCCTGTACCTCCTTTCAGGAAGGTGTATTGTATTTCCAATCCATCTACGGGTATATAGTTTCCTTTGTAATAGCCTTCCGTACAACTTACTTTCCAAATTCCTATAATGTCATTGTTGTCCACAGTATCATCGTCGCTGCATGCATTAAGTACGAGAAAAGAGAATAGAATTCCCAGAATAACTTTGACTGTTTTCATAATGAGTCGTCTTTTTATGAGTAAAATAAATTCTTATATAAAAACGATAGAAGATGCAAAGTACTGCATCATAGTATATTATTTTTTATTTAGAGGCCTTTTTTCAAACTCATATTACCCCTGCAGTGTTTGCTCAATTTCTTAATGAATAATTTCCCCTCAACCAAAAAATCTTATTAACTTTGCGGGTCACTTTTGAAAACAGTAAAATTTATACGATATGAATATCTCTTATAACTGGCTTAAAGAGTATGTGGATTTCGATTTGACACCGGATGAAGTAGCTGCGGCTCTGACTTCCATTGGTCTGGAAACAGGAAGTGTGGAAGAAGTACAAACAATTAAAGGCGGGCTTGAAGGTCTGGTGATAGGCGAAGTGTTGACATGTATTCCACATCCCGATTCCGATCACATGCACATCACTACCGTGGATCTGGGCAATGGAGAGCCGGTACAAATTGTCTGTGGGGCTCCGAATGTGTCTGCCGGTCAAAAGGTGGTGGTAGCTACCATAGGGACAAAGCTTTATGACGGTGAAGAATGTTTCACAATTAAGAAATCGAAACTGCGCGGAGTGGAATCCAACGGAATGATTTGTGCAGAGGATGAAATAGGTATCGGCACGGATCATGCCGGCATCATCGTTCTGCCTGAAACAGCCGTTCCGGGTACATTGGCCAAAGATTATTATAACATTAAGAGCGACTATGTGCTGGAGGTGGATATTACTCCTAATCGTGCCGATGCCTGTTCGCATTACGGGGTGGCTCGTGACTTATACGCTTATTTGAAACAGAACGGAGAAGTTTCTGATTTGAAGAAACCGTCGGTAGAGACTTTTGTCGTTGAAAATCATGATCTGGACATCAAGGTTACAGTAGAGAACAGTGAAGCTTGCCCCCGGTATGCCGGAGTGACGGTGAAAGGGGTGACGGTGAAGGGAAGTCCGGAATGGTTGCAGAACAAGCTGCGTATTATCGGTCTTCGTCCTATAAATAATGTAGTTGATATTACAAATTATATTGTGCATGCTTTCGGTCAGCCCCTGCATTGCTTTGATGCGGATAAGATAAAGGGTGGAGAAGTGATTGTGAAAACCATGCCGGAAGGCACCTCTTTCGTTACGCTGGATGGTGTGGAACGTAAGTTGTCCGACCGCGACCTGATGATTTGCAACAAAGAGGAGGCGATGTGTATTGCCGGTGTTTTCGGCGGTTTGGATTCGGGATCAACGGAAGCTACTACTGATGTCTTCTTGGAGAGCGCCTATTTCCATCCGACGTGGATTCGCAAAACGGCTCGTCGTCATGGCTTGAATACCGATGCTTCTTTCCGTTTTGAGAGGGGCATTGATCCTAATGCAACAATTTACTGTCTGAAACTGGCTGCTTTGATGGTTAAAGAGCTTGCCGGAGGTACGATTTCTTCTGAAATTAAAGATATCTGTCCGGAGCCGGCTAAAGATTTCATTGTTGACTTGAGTTATGCGAAAGTACACTCTTTGGTGGGCAAAGATATTCCGGTGGAGACGATTAAAAGTATTGTTAGCAATCTGGAAATGAAGATCATTAAAGAAACTGCGGAGAAGCTGACTATCGCTGTTCCCCCATATCGTGTGGATGTGCAGCGTGATTGTGATGTGATTGAGGATATACTCCGTATATATGGCTATAATAATGTTGAAATACCCACTACGTTAAAATCTAGTTTAACAACAAAGGGTGAACATGATAAATCGAATAAATTACAGAATCTGATAGCTGAACAGTTAGTGGGATGTGGTTTCAATGAGATCCTGAATAATTCACTGACTCGTGCTGCTTATTATGAAGGATCGGATTCCTATCCATCCCAACAACTTGTATTACTGATGAATCCGTTGAGTGCGGATTTGAACGCTATGCGTCAGACATTGTTGTTTGGTGGACTGGAAAGTATTTCCCATAATGCAAATCGAAAGAATGCCGATCTTAAATTCTTTGAATTCGGTAACTGCTACTATTTCAACGCAGAGAAAAAAAATCCTGAAAAGACTTTGGCGGCTTATTCCGAAGATTATCATCTGGGATTGTGGGTGACCGGCAAGAAAGTGTCCAACTCCTGGGCTCATCCCGATGAGGATAGTTCGGTATATGAGTTGAAGGCTTATGTAGAAAATATTTTTCTTCGTTTAGGTTTGAGCATGAATAATTTGGTTGTGGGCAATCTGACCAGTGATATTTATGCTGCGGCTTTATCTGTACACACCAAGGGAGGCAAGCTTCTGGCTACTTTCGGTGTGGTGACTAAAAAAATATTGAAAGCATTCGATATTGATAATGAAGTTTATTTTGCTGACTTGAATTGGAAAGAGTTAATGAAGGCTATTCGCTCAGTAAAAGTAAGCTATACTGAGATTCCCAAATTTCCTGCAGTACGTCGTGATTTGGCTTTATTGCTTGACAAGAAAGTCCAGTTCGCTGAGATCGAAAAGATAGCTTATGATACGGAGAAAAAACTTCTGAGAGTAGTTGAATTATTTGATGTATACGAAGGAAAGAATTTGGAATCCGGAAAGAAATCATACGCTGTATGCTTCATTTTGCAGGATGAAACCCAGACTTTGAATGATAAAATGATTGATAAGATCATGACTAAATTGGTGAAAAATCTGGAGGATAAATTAAGTGCTAAGTTGAGATAATCATTTTAAATAGAATCATAAAAATATAGACCAATGGGAAGAGCGTTTGAATATAGAAAAGCTACTAAATTGAAAAGATGGGGTCACATGGCTAAGACTTTTACCCGTCTGGGTAAACAGGTTGCCATTGCGGTAAAAGCCGGCGGTCCCGAACCGGAAAACAATCCTACATTGCGTTCGGTAATTGCCACTTGTAAACGTGAAAACATGCCTAAGGACAATATTGACCGGGCTATTAAGAATGCACTGGGTAAAGATCAGAGTGACTATAAAAGTATGACTTATGAAGGGTACGGCCCTCACGGTGTAGCGGTCTTCGTGGATACACTTACAGACAATCCGACTCGTACTGTAGCTGATGTGCGTTCAGTATTTAATAAATTCGGAGGAAATTTGGGCACGATGGGGTCTTTGGCATTCCTCTTTGATCATAAGTGCATGTTCACTTTCAAGAAGAAGGCCGACATGGATATGGAAGAAATGATCCTTGATTTAATCGATTTTGATGTGGACGATGAATACGACGAAGATCCCGAAGAAGGAACGATAACAATCTACGGTGATCCCAAAAGCTATGCCCAGATTCAGAAGCATCTCGAAGAGTGTGGATTTGAGGATGTTGGTGGTGAATTTACCTATATCCCCAATGATTTGAAAGACGTGACTTCCGAGCAACGTGAGACAATTGATAAGATGGTGGAGCGTTTAGAAGACTTTGACGATGTACAGACGGTTTATACTAATATGAAGCCGGAAGATGAAGAGTAGCAGTAATGAAATATACTTATAAGACAAAAGGAACTTGTAGCCGGGTTATTGAGTTGGATGTTGAAGATGGAATTGTGGATAAAGTAACTTTTGTTGGTGGTTGCGATGGTAATCTCCAAGCTCTTTCTAAACTGGTAAGGGGAATGAATGTAGATGATGTGATTGCAAAACTTGAAGGAGTTTGTTGTGGTAATCGTCCGACATCATGTGCAGATCAACTTTGTCATGCTTTGCACGAAATGGGATTTTAATTTATTGTTTTGATATTTTTTAGTATGCCCCCGGTATCTTTTCAATGATGTCGGGGGTTCGATTTTAAAACACATTACTTGCTCTCTGGCTGAAATTTTGTATTTTTACGTTTTAATATTAAACTATATGAAAAATATACTACAAGATCTGAAACGTAAAGACCATAAACGCTATTTAGGTGGTTTAGACGTTTTTAAATATATTGGCCCGGGATTATTAGTAACGGTTGGATTTATTGATCCAGGTAATTGGGCTTCTAATTTTGCTGCGGGATCGGAATTTGGTTATGTTTTATTGTGGGTTGTTACTCTTTCTACCATAATGCTGATTATTTTGCAGCACAACGTAGCGCATCTAGGTATTGTAACGGGGTTGTGTTTATCTGAGGCCGCTACGAAATATGCTCCTAAATGGATTTCCCGTCCCATTTTGTGGTCGGCGGTAATGGCCTCCATATCAACTTCACTGGCCGAAATATTAGGAGGAGCTATCGCTCTGCAAATGTTATTTAATATACCGATTGTATGGGGAGCCATTCTTACCACTACATTCGTTATGATTATGCTGTTTACCAACTCGTATAAGAAAATGGAGCGTACCATTATTGCTTTTGTTTCATTTATCGGTCTCTCTTTTATTTATGAGCTCTTTCTGGTAAAGATAGATTGGCCGATGGCTGTTGAAGGTTGGGTAAAACCATCTTTTCCCGAAGGTAGTATGTTGATCATCATGAGTGTATTGGGAGCAGTTGTTATGCCGCATAATCTTTTCCTTCATTCCGAAGTCATTCAGAGTCACGAATATAATAAGCAAGATGACTCATCAATCCGAAAAGTGCTTAAATATGAGTTATTTGATACTCTTTTTTCAATGATTGTCGGTTGGGCCATTAATAGTGCAATGATTTTATTGGCTGCCGCTACATTTTTTAAACAAGGAATTCAAGTTGGAGAATTGCAGCAAGCCAAGTCCTTACTTGAACCTTTATTAGGTGACAGTGCCGCTGTTGTTTTTGCCATGGCATTATTGATGGCCGGGATTTCTTCTACCATAACAAGTGGTATGGCTGCCGGTTCTATATTTGCCGGTATGTTTGGCGAATCCTACCATATTAAAGACAGCCACTCGCAAGTAGGTGTTATCCTCTCGTTGGGAGTTGCTCTCTTACTTATATTTTTTATTGGAGATCCTTTTAAGGGATTGCTCATTTCACAAATGATATTAAGCATACAGCTTCCTTTTACAGTTTTTTTGCAAGTTGGACTGACTTCTTCCCGAAAGGTGATGGGGCAGTATGCCAATAGCAAATGGAGCTCTTTTGTGCTTTATACTATCGCTGCTGTTGTAACGATTTTAAATATAATGCTATTAATATCCGGACTATCATGAAAAGTAAAATGCAAAACAATCGTTTTTTGGAAATTGTTCCGATTAAATCTGGAGTGGAAGAGAAAGGAAAAAGATTATCCATTTCTTATTCTTATGTGGTAACCGATTGGGGAGAGATGCTGATTGCATCAACAACAAAGGGTATTTGTTATCTCGCTTTCTTAACAGCTTTAAGAGATGCGTTGGATGAACTGAAGCAGTTATTTCCTGATGCCATTCTTGAGGAGCGAAAGGATGCTATACAAGAGAAAGCTATTTATGCTTTGAATGCTCTGGATAGTGAAGAGGTACCTCAAATTATTCTTCATATTAAAGGTACTGATTTCCAGCTGAAGGTATGGCGGGAGTTGTTGAATATTCCTTGGGGGAGTATAACTTCATATCGTAATATTGCAGAATCATTGGGAGATTCAAATGCTTCACGGGCAGTGGGAACAGCAGTCGGAAAAAATCCTGTATCGGTGTTAATTCCTTGCCATCGTGTTTTACGGAAAGACGGAGGTCTCGGAGGATATCACTGGGGACTTGATCGTAAGGAAGAGCTCTTGCGTTACGAAGGCTATTTGAAATAGTATTTGGATAATAATTCTAAAAAAAATCAATGATATTATAAGCTATACAGAAAATGAAAATAATTACATATAACGTGAATGGTCTGCGTGCTGCTGCCGGTAAGGGTTTGCCAGAGTGGCTTTTGCAGGAAAATGCAGATGTTGTTTGCCTGCAGGAAACGAAATTACAACCGGATCAATACCCCACGGAAATGATGCATGTTGCCGGGTATGACAAATACTATTTGTTTTCTGCAGAAAAAAAAGGCTATAGTGGAGTTGCTATTCTGACAAAACGCGAACCGGATCATGTAAAATATGGTATGGGAATGGAAGAATATGACAAGGAAGGACGTTTTATTCGGGCTGATTATGGTGATCTTTCTATTGTTAGCGTATATCATCCTTCAGGAACCAGTGGCGAAGAGCGTCAAGCATTCAAAATGGGGTGGTTAGAAAAGTTTCAGGATTATGTTGTGGAGTTAAGGAAATCCAGACCCAACTTGATCTTGTGTGGTGATTACAATATTTGCCATGAGGAAATAGATATTCACGATCCTGTGCGTAATGCGACGAATAGTGGCTTTCTGCCCGAAGAAAGGGAATGGATGACTCGTTTCCTTAATGTCGGTTTTGTAGACAGTTTCCGTTTTTTACATCCGGATAAACAAGAGTATACCTGGTGGAGTTATCGCTTTAATTCACGTGCGAAAAATAAAGGATGGAGAATTGATTATTGTATGGTTACCGAGACAATACGCCCGTTGTTGAGAGATGCAAGAATCCTAAATGACGCTGTTCATTCCGATCATTGTCCCATGTTGCTTGAAATTGTTGATTGATTGAATATGATAGATTTAGATGAAAGGGTAGATGAGGCCGTAGCTTATTTCAAAAGCGGATACGTCAGACATGTGGAGCAGCTTGCGGCATGTTTTTATTCTCAAAACGTAATGGCTCATTAAACTGTGCAGAACTGCTTGGACTGAAAAAAACGGAAGATTCTTTTATTCCAGAAGATAGGACAGAACACTACTATCAGAAACGTCCATGTGTAAGAATGGTTGAAGAAGCTGTGTGGATTTGGGTGGAGTCTCTTAAAAAATATAGAAAGTAACTGAGAGGAGCTTTTTTATGACATTCTTATAAAATTCTTAGTCATAATGTGTTATATAACATAAAAATAGTTATATTTGCCAATGAAATAAAACCTGAAACTCTATTGTGAGCAGGTTATAAAGCATGTCTAACTAAAACAGAACGAAAATGTTAAAAGAAAAAGCTGGTGAAACTGCAGGAAAAATTTGGAATGTACTGAATGAAACTGAGGGTTTAACTGCTAAACAAATCAAGAAAGCTACAAAGTTAGTAGATAAAGATTTGTTCTTAGGTCTCGGATGGTTATTGAGAGAAGATAAGATCTCAACTCAGGAAATTGAAGGCGAACTGTTTGTTAAGTTGAATTAAGACGTTGATTGCTAACTCATAAGAAAAGCGCTGATATGGAGCTTAGGTTCTAATCTCAGCGCTTTTCTTATGGAGCCAGTCTCTCTTTTTCCCATCTCCCGTCTTCCATCTTTAAATATTGGATACGGTCGTGTAATCTGCTTTCCCGTCCTTGCCAGAACTCAAAGCGAGCGGGAGTTATTTCAAAGCCTCCCCAATGGTCAGGTCGTTTAATTTCTTTTCCTGCCAATTTGATAGCTTCCTTAACAAACGCGCGCATAATCTGCATGCGACTTTGAATGACTTTACTTTGCGGAGAGATTATAGCTCCGATTCTGCTTCTATACGGACGAGTTGCAAAATATATATCCGAGATTTCCGGAAGGCATTTTTCAGCCTTCCCTTCTATATGTATCTGTCTTTCCAACTTATGCCAGACAAATGATAAAGATATATATGGATTTTCAATTAGTTGCTTTCCTTTTCGGCTTTCATAGTTTGTATAAAACAGGAATTGTCCGTTTTCCAACCCTTTTAATAAAACCGTTCGGGTGGAGGGATGACCCTCCGGGGAGACCGTAGCGACAATCATGGCAGTAGGCTCCAATTCTTCCACTCGAATGGCTTCATTGAGCCAAAGTTCAAACTGTGTAAACGGATCGTTGTCTGTATTACTGATATCCAGTTTATTACCAACTGTATATTCCCGCCTTATTTTTGCCAGCTCCAATTTCATATTTACCTTCTTTGCTTTCCGTATTGTTTCAACTATCATTTCGTTTGCCGATTTGTATATAACAGCTTGAAGGTATTTATTGTTTTTATGATTATCCGTATCACATCCCACAGGGTACGGCAGAAAAGGCATGTTCTTTTATGGGGTAAAGGTATATACTTTTCTGCCAATGGGTCAGAAACCTTAAAACCAGACTTTTTTTCATTATATTTGCACTCGCAAAAGATAATGTTGTATGGTATATCAATAGGCATTTAATAGACTGATGCATCAACATATCTTTCCGAAACTACTTATTACTGATAGATAATTATTGACGATGAAGAATATACGCAATTTTTGTATTATAGCCCATATTGATCATGGTAAATCCACGCTTGCAGACCGTTTATTGGAATTTACCCATACTATTCAGGTTACAGAAGGACAGATGCTTGACGATATGGATTTGGAGCGGGAGCGTGGTATAACCATTAAAAGCCATGCTATCCAGATGGAATATATGTATCAGGGCGAGAAATATGTTCTTAATCTGATAGATACCCCGGGACATGTGGACTTTTCTTATGAAGTATCCCGTTCTATCGCCGCATGTGAAGGTGCTTTATTGATCGTAGATGCTTCACAGGGAGTACAGGCACAGACCATATCCAATCTTTATATGGCCATAGAACATGATTTGGAGATAATTCCGATTATCAATAAATGTGATATGGCAAGTGCCATGCCCGAAGAAGTGGAAGACGAGATTGTAGAATTGTTAGGATGTAAACGGGAGGAAATTATTCGCGCTTCCGGTAAGACCGGTATGGGAGTTGAAGAAATTCTGGCGGCCGTTGTTGAGCGAATTCCATGTCCTAAAGGTGATGAAGAAGCGCCACTGCAAGCATTGATATTTGATTCTGTATTTAACTCGTTTCGTGGGATTATTGCTTATTTTAAAATAGTGAACGGTGTAATTCGTTCCGGAGATAAAGTGAAGTTCTTCAATACCGGCAAAGAGTATGACGCCGATGAAATTGGAGTTTTAAGAATGGATATGCTACCTCGTAAGGAACTTCGTACTGGTGACGTAGGTTATATTATATCGGGCATAAAAACCTCAAAAGAGGTAAAAGTGGGAGATACCATTACTCATATTGCACGTCCGTGTAATAAAGCTATCTCTGGATTTGAAGAAGTTAAGCCGATGGTATTTGCCGGAGTATATCCTATTGAAGCCGAAGAATTTGAGGATCTGCGTTCGTCGTTGGAGAAACTTCAGCTGAATGATGCCTCACTGACATTTCAACCGGAATCTTCATTGGCTTTAGGCTTTGGTTTTCGATGCGGATTTCTGGGATTACTCCACATGGAGATTGTGCAAGAACGTCTGGATCGCGAGTTTGATATGAATGTCATCACTACCGTTCCGAATGTATCTTATAACATTTATGACAAACAGGGGCATATGATAGAAGTACACAATCCTGGCGGTATGCCGGACGTTACTTTGATAGATCATATTGAAGAACCTTATATCCGGGCTTCGGTGATAACGACCACTGATTATATTGGATCCATTATGACTCTTTGTCTCGGGAAACGAGGTGAATTGGTGAAGCAAGAATATATTTCCGGTAATCGTGTGGAGATTTATTACGATATGCCATTAGGTGAGATTGTGATTGACTTTTATGATAAACTGAAGAGTATTTCGAAAGGCTACGCATCTTTCGATTATCACCCTAATGGTTTTCGCCCGTCAAAGCTTATTAAGCTTGATATTTTGCTCAATGGAGAACCTGTTGATGCCTTATCTACACTGATTCATATTGATAACGCTTACGATATGGGACGTCGGATGTGCGAAAAGTTGAAAGAGCTTATTCCGCGGCAACAGTTTGAAATTGCTATTCAGGCAGCTATTGGGGCTAAGATTATTGCTCGTGAGACAATTAAAGCGGTGCGTAAGGATGTGACCGCTAAATGTTATGGGGGAGATATCAGTCGTAAACGCAAACTTTTGGAAAAGCAGAAGAAAGGTAAGAAACGTATGAAGCAGATCGGCAATGTGGAAGTTCCTCAGAAAGCATTCCTTGCCGTACTCAAACTCGATTAATGAGACTGTTTCCTAAATGCCTTATATGTTGAGATTAGATACTTTACAATAAAGAAGGTTGAGCAATAACATCAATCTATTGTCCGGTTGATTTTGTTTTAAATTCATGTAACGATGGCACATATTGCTAAAAAAAAATCATTGCCGCTTAATGTAGTGGCAAGTATTTTGCTTTTTGTAGCAGCTGTTCTAGCTGCCGTTATAGCAAACTCCCCTTTCGCTTCCATATATCATCAGTTTCTATCGCAGGAATTACAGTTACAGATTGGCAATTTCAATTTATTCTCTCATGGGAGTCAGAATCTTACTATGATAGAATTTGTGAATGACTGTTTGATGACCATATTCTTTTTGAGTGTCGGCCTTGAAATCAAGCGGGAATTACTTGTTGGGGAACTGTCTTCTTTTAGGCGTGCCATACTTCCTTTTATCTCGGCATGTGGTGGTATGCTTCTGCCGGTAGCGGTTTATTTTCTCTTGATTAATCACGGCACTCCCGACGAGAAGGGAATGGCTATTCCTATGGCAACAGACATTGCTTTCTCATTAGGAGTGTTAAGCTTGTTGGGCAAGCGTGTTCCACTAAGTTTGAAGATTTTTTTGACAGCTTTTGCCGTAGTGGATGATATCGGTGGAATATTAGTAATCGCACTATTTTACAGTTCGGAGGTATATTACGGCTATTTGCTTGTCGCTGCCGTACTCTATATCTTCTTATATTATTTGGGCAGAATAGGAGTGACACAAAAGATATATTATCTATGCATAGGCGTTGTTATTTGGTATTTATTTATGCAATCGGGCATACATAGTACCATTTCCGGAGTAATACTTGCTTTTGTGATGCCGGCCCGCCCTCGTATGGATGTGGGGAAATATATCGGACAAATCCGAAGAATAATAAACAAGTTTCCCGTCACTGTTTCCGACGATATCATATTGACGAATAGGCAAATTGCCCTGTTAAAGCAAGTCGGTCGGGCTTCCGATTATGTGATAAGCCCCTTACAATCGTTGGAAGATAACCTGCACGGCATTGTAAATTTTGTCATACTTCCTCTCTTTGCTTTTGTCAATGCAGGAGTTGTGCTTGGTGGGGGAAGTGAATTGATTGGTGGTGTTAGCATTGCTGTGACCTTAGGACTACTTATCGGAAAGTTTATCGGCATATTCTCCTTTACCTGGCTGGCAATTAAAACTAAACTGGCAGTCATGCCTCAAGGGATGAACTGGAAAAACGTTGCTGGGGTCTCTCTATTGGGGGGTATTGGGTTTACAGTCTCTTTATTCATAGCCAATCTCTCCTTTGGTGCTGCTCATCCGGAACTTTTGAATCAAGCTAAATTGGGTATCATTGCAGGATCGTTGCTTTCGGGCTTCTTAGGCTACATTGTACTTCATTCCGTGTTATCGAGAAAGCATACTATAGAATAAGCTTGTATATGTCCTATTCTGAAAAACCCAGAAATACCCTTACTACATTTTGATCTGATGTAATAAGTTTTTTTTTAGTATATTGCTCTTTGGAAATAAAAGACTTCCAAATTCTAAGTATGATAGATTATATAAGTGGTAGGGATGGTATCGCTCGAGGCGATAATGGTATGAGATTTTATTCCGTCTGATGTTCCAGCCACCAATCGATCAGCCTTCGTGCTATACTTAATTTTCTGGGTATCTCAGGAAGATTTTCCTTAGAATAGAAATCTGCCGCACTTAACTCGTCTTCTTGCAGTTTAATATTACCGCCATCATAATCGGCAATAAAGCCGACCATTAGTCCACTTGGATAAGGCCAGGGTTGATTCCCGAAATAGGTAATGTTTTTAATCCGCAGTCCGGTTTCCTCCATCACTTCCCGTTGCACACACTGTTCAAGTGTTTCCCCCGGTTCGAGGAATCCCGCTACAAGACCATGAAAAGTTCCGCGGAAGTTATGGGCATGAACCAATAAAATCTCTTTTCCACGGCGTATTAATACAATAACCGCAGTGGAAATGGGAGGATAGAGCTCAAAACCGCATGAAGGACATTTCTTCATGATTGAAGTCTTTTGCTCTGCTTGAGTGCCGCAAACCGGACAGAAGCGGCTGTGGGCATCCCAATAAAGAATCTGATAAGCTTTACCCGCAGCTTTGTAGTCTTCATGAGAGATTAGGTCATAACTTGCTCTCAGATTTACCATTACCCAATCGGATGTTTCTTCAACGGCTTCATCAATAGCCAGAGCCTTGACAGTCCTGCCATCGGGAAGAGCTACATCCAGAGGTTTGCCTTTTGTCTCTATAAAAGGGGGGAATTCTGTATCGTATAAAGTCTGCCATTGAGAGGTGTTTTCTCTTTTTTGCAGCAACAATTGGTCTTTATGAAATATAAACCATTGAGTTGGTTCTAACTTTTTCATTTCCATTTAAAGTTATATCAGTTATTTATGAATATCACTCGGGACTCTGGGTTAAAATAAACATTTTCTGCTTCTCTCTGCAAGCAGTTATGTCGTACATACATTTTGCAAAAATACTTAATTACCGACAGATATCCATATTCATTCTTTATATTTTGCAAGAAACAGCTTTTAATAGCACTACTATACAAAAAACAATCTTTAGGGTTTTGAAAAAGGTGTTCGTATTGCTCTTTTTGTATATTTGTCCCCCGATTCAAATTAAGAATATAAGTAATACATTATCAGTTATGAAAATTCCATTGTTCTTCTTCATATTTTTGGGGCTGTACTTATTGCTCAATGGCTATCTGTATGTCAGAGGTCTGCAGATGCTGCCGCAAGGACCCATTCGCCTGGTATATTCCATTATCTTTGCTCTTCTTCCTCTATCTTTTATAGTGAGTATGGTTTGGGCAGATAATTTTCCTATTAAAGTTACATCTGCTTTACAAACTATTGGAGGCACATGGCTTATCGCTTCAATGTATCTTTTTGCATTCGTGCTCATTCTCGATGTCATTCGTCTTGCCGATCATTATTTCTACATTTTGCCCGATTTTATAAAGCAGAACTATCAAACAACAAAGCTCATCTTGGGTGGATCGGCTTTGCTTATTCTGGCTATTGTGTTTATAATGGGAAATATCCGTTTTCACAGAATCGAAACGGTTAATATGACGTTGCGTACGGCTAAACATATAGCATACGAACCAAAGATTGTAATGGTATCCGATCTTCATTTCGGATACACCATTACAGCGGAAGGTGCTAAGAAGTTTGTTGATGCCATTAACCGCAAGCAACCCGACATTGTACTCATTTGCGGGGACTTATTCGATCGGAGTCTACGCCCTGTAATACAAGCTCGAATCTCTGATGAATTAAAGAAGATAAAGGCCGGAAAGATATATGCGGTTCCCGGTAATCATGAATATTACGGCGGGGTGGACAACGCATTGAAGTATATGGTTGAATCGGGCATTACCCCTTTACGCGACAGCATAGCCGAACCCTATCCAGGTATTGTTGTCATAGGGCGTGACGACCGTACCAATACAAGACGGAAAAGCGTAAAAGAGTTGATGCGTGGACATGAAGCTGATTTTACCATCTTGATGGATCACCAACCTTACGAACTCAATAAAGCGGAAGAAGCGGGAGTCGATGTGCAATTCTCAGGTCATACACATGACGGGCAAGTCTGGCCGATAAACCTGATTGCCCGCTCTATTTATGAAAAATCGCACGGCTATCTCAAGAAGGGTCATACGACATTCTATGTTTCCTCCGGTTTGGGTATCTGGGGTCCTAAGGTTCGCATCGGGACACAATCGGAGATAGTCGTTGCTGATATTCAGAAGGAAAATCCTTAAAAGTCTGTTATTCTCCGTTCTTTTTCAGCCATTCCAACCTGCGTGCATCGGGGAGGTGCTTTACTTTGAATTGTTCAAACTTCACATTAAAGCCCTTCCCGTCGGGACAGGCCGCCATTACTCCGACCATCACAGGAGTATTATCCTGCATCCAGGCATTGCGCATTAAAGTGTAGTTCTTATCATCGAATGAATAGAATAGTTCTACGGCATCTATTCGTCTGACTGCTTTAATCCATATATAGGGGACGGGCTTGTCGGTCTTGATCACACTCCAGTCACTTGTCTTGTGCGTCACCACGCAACTCAGGTTATACACTCCGTCGACAAATTCTATTCCCGCTTTAATATAATTCTCATGATCAATGCGGAGCATCAATCCCGCTTGGTCGAAACGAGCTTTATAGTCGCCGGTAATTTTTACTTTGACTTCAAACTCCCCACCGTAGGTTGTGTAATAAAAAGGGGCATCGTCCACCGTGAAACCGTAATGGGAGATCCGCCAACAATCACTTTGCGGAGTGACAAACATGGATAGCGATTTATCTTTGATGCTCCATTCTTCCGGTTCATTGAACCATTGCATCTTTTCCAACGTTTGGGCAGTCATCACTTGTATTAAGGATAACAAAAATAGCACAGCAAAAATTCTCTTTTTTGTTTTCATGTTTCGTGATATTAATTCCTATTTATTTGTATGTTTAAGTATTTATCTGAATGAAATAACCATCGAATTTGATACTTTTGCAAAAGTAAATACTTGTAAATAAACGGGCAATACTGATTAATAACCATTCTTTATGCACTTCTATGGATATTATAACAAAACTGAATGAAGCACTGCTGGAACAGGAATTTTCAACAGGAGGGGAGTTATCCGCTCTACTGGGTAAATATAAGCAGATTGCATCAAATTATGCACAGATAGAGAACTCCATAGCCGTGTTGAGTGATATGAAATCAAATGTCAGCTATCTGTTCTATGGCGGGACAGCCGAAATATTGGGACTTGAAAAGCGAAACCGAAGCAAAACCATCTCTTCCATTTGGGAGGAGGATATCTTCAGTCGCATCCACCCGGATGATTTGCTGCAAAAGCATTTGCTCGAGCTACGCTTTTTCTATTTTATGAAAAGTCTTCCCATAGATGAACGGATGGATTATTATATCGCAAGTCGGCTACGTATGCGGGATGGCTCCGGTGTATATATTCCCATACTCCACCGGATGTTCTATATCGCCGGTCAGTCCGATGGGAGCGCATGGCTCGCATTATGTCTTTACAATCTTTCACCGGATACTCCTATTCATGGCATATTCAACTCAGTAAATGGAAACAGGATTAAATCGGAAGATCAACCGACCGACGATATCTTATCCACTCGTGAAAAAGAGGTGCTTCGATTGATAGATCGGGGCAGGATGAGTAAAGAGATTGCTTCGGACTTATCCATAAGTATAAATACGGTAAACAGACACCGGCAAAATATTCTGGAAAAGCTTCATGTGAGCAATTCTATTGAAGCCTGTCGTATCGCAAAGCATCTCAATCTCATCTGAACAATCTATTATTCGGTCACCAGCTCTTTCTCACAATTGATTTCGCTCAAGAATAATCTGTCGTGCGAAACCGCCAGTACCGTTCCCGTAAAGTCTCTTATGGTCGCCGTTATAATTTCAATGCTATCTAGATCGAGGTTGTTAGTCGGTTCATCCAAGATGAAGATATCCGGCGTGTTATTGGCTATCATGAGGCAACAGAATGCCAAACGCATCTTTTCACCTCCACTCAACTCCCGGCATTGCTTATCCCATGTATGAACTGGAAAAAGATAACGGTTGAGTATAGTTTTCACTTCGTGATCGGGTAGACGACGTCTGTTATACGCTTCCGTCTGCTCCAATACGGTCAGTCCGTTGTCTATGAGCGAATACTCCTGATCAAGATAGACATAAGAGAACGCTGCCCGCTCCAGTGTACCTTCTACCGGTTCCAATTCACCCGTTATAAGTTTGAGTAATGTGGTTTTTCCCGAACCGTTATTCCCTTTAATGGTAAACCGATCTCCACTTCTCAACTGAATGCTGAGGGGATTAGTCCATAAGTTCGCTTCATTGCCGGGATAGCGGAAGTTAATCTCTTTTGCCGTGACCAGGATTTTCCCGCTATGTAAGTCCGATCCGGCAAAATCCGTTTTAAGTTTATCATTTACCGGCATATTACTTCTTAACTTACGGAGATCTTCCATCAGCTTTTCCGATTTTTCAGCATGCACATCATTCAATTTGGTCGTGCTTTTTTCGGCTTTATCCCTTAGATAATGCATGGCAATCGGTGGTACCGACTTTTTTAGGTTCGTCTTTTCCCCTCTGACATTCTGCTTCGCTTTCTGTTCCGCCATTTCACGGGCGGTCTTCTTAGCCAGGCGGAGAGCAGTCTGCTTTTCTTCTATTTTTTGCTGTAAAGCGTTGATCTGAATACCCTTCTGTTCCTTAAAAAAGTCGTAATTACCGCCATAATATTTTATCTCCGACTGCGAAAGTTCACAAATGGCAGGAAGCAAATTCAATAAATCGCGGTCGTGGCTGATTACCAATAATGTAGCTTGGGTACGTTTAATGTACTCACACAAATTCTTTCTACCCATTGTGTCGAGGTGGTTTGTGGGCTCATCCATCAGGATCACAGACGGATTGTGCAGTTCCAAACCGGCAAGAAAGATTCGTGTCTTCTCACCGCCACTGAGTCCATCCATTGGTCGGGTTAAAGATACATTTTCTATGTCCCACACCCTCAAAGCCGCCTTTGCCCGTTCTTCTATTGTCCAGTCGTCATTCAGGCACGTAAAATTTTTTTCGGAAGTGTCGCCGTTTAGTATGGCGTGTAGCGCTTCGATGCGTTCGTCTATCTTCATGACTTGTGCTACCGAGAAAGAGTCGTACTGACCAAAATGCTGTGGAATATAGTAAAAAGGGTGTGCCAAAGTTGCCGTACCCGATGAGGGCGACAATTCACCGGCAAGAATACGCATTAAAGTGGATTTTCCACAACCGTTTTTACCGGTCAATGCTATTTTCTCACCCGGATTAATACTGAGTGTGAGGTTGCTGAATAGCAATTCCTTATCAGGATGGGCATAAGTCAGGTTTCTGATTATAATACTCATAAAAATACTGTCTTCTTTATTGATAAATACTGCTGCACTTGTAGAATGAAAAATAGTGCAAAATTGTTCTAGGAATGGGAAGAGACGACACAGTAAGGGCTAAACATCTACAATTAGTGACGCTTAGCATAATGAAAGAAGCATGTAAAAGGTTGATGTTTACCGAAATGTGTTGTCTTTACTTAGATACTTTCATCGGATCATTTATTCGTTAGAGACTGCAAATATAAAAAAAAATGTATCTTTGTCCGCTTTATCCCCCATTAAATCTTTTATAATGGACAAGAAATCCCTATCTCTGCACGATGAACAGTTTCTTTTAAAGCGTTTTTTTAAAGGAGATGATAAAACTTTTGCATTTATCTATAATCGTTATTCCAGTGAACTGATGGCGTATGGAATGGGGTGGGGCATTGAGCGGGAAACCTTGAAAGATGCCATTCAAGATGTGTTCTGTAAATTGTACTTTAACAGAAAGTCGTTTGAAGAAGCCGGTAATTTGAAGTTCTACTTAATCCGTTCGTTGAAAAATAGAATTTTGGATCTACAGAAGAGCAGAGTAGATACAGTGGATATTGCGAATGTTGATTTTTGTATTACTCCCACTGTACTCGATCATCTTATTGCCGATGAAGAACGCGTCGTTATTGAGCGGCAAATCCAGTCTTATCTGAATATTCTTACCGATCGTCAGCGTGAAGCTGTATACTTACGATTTATCGAAGAGATGGAGTATGAACATATTGCAGAAATTCTCGATATGACTGCTCCGGCAGTCCGTAAGCTCGTACATCGCGCCATAGCACGCATCAGAAGTGAAGATCTATCTATACTCTTACTTCTCTATATCTCCTTGAGTCAGGTAAGCTGACGCTTGTTTTTAAGTCCGTTTTTATCACCTCTTTATCTATTCTTATCTTTTTTCTCATTTTTTCTGTGGAAAATGGGAACAGATTTTAATTCTTGTCGTCTATATATTCAAAAGGGAGAATCAGACGAATGAGAAATAAAGATTATACTAGCTATAAGGCTACGGATTTTGCTAAGGACAACTATTTTATCGGTTGGCAATTAAATCCGGATGCACACGACAATGAGTTTTGGCAGGAATTAATGCGGACTCACCCCGAATTAGTTCCCGAAATAGAAAGAGCTATTGAGATACTTCGTTCAGTCCGCCTGAATGCTAATGATCTTTCCTCCGCCGAGCGGGAGGAAGAAACCGGTAAACTTCACATTCGTATACTTCGTAGGAAAAGGCAGAGGGTACTGGCACGTACTTTATATGTGGCAGCTGCGGCTTGTGTTATTCTTGCTGTATTGATGTGGCAAAAAACATCCGATGTTAAAACTCACGATGAAAGAAATTCGATCAACAATGAGATTTGCTTGGTCATTGATAAGCAAGTCACCAAGTTACCTCAAAATGCTATTGTTGAGTGTAATACCGAGGGGAATCTGTCGGTGAATCTGCGTGACGGAAAGCAATTTGCATCTTTGAAAGGTGGAGATGAGGTAAACCGGTTGGTTGTGCCAAAAGGAAAACACTCCACCTTAATTATGGCGGACGGCACAAAGGTCTGGGTGAATTCTGGTTCCGAGATGAGATTCCCAACCTTGTTTGCCAAAGACAGACGTGAAATGCAATTGACCGGTGAGGCATATCTTGAAGTTGCGAAGGATAAAAAACGTCCTTTCACGCTTATAGCTCCCGATTTTAATATCGAAGTACTGGGAACTAAGTTTAATGTATCGGCATATAAGGAAGATCATAAACACGAAGTAGCACTTCTTGAAGGAAGTGTAAAAGTGAGTGTAAAGGGTAAGGAACCAGTCAAACTCGTACCTAACCAAATGGCGGTTATCGAGACAGAAAGAATCTCCACTCAGGAAATAGATGCAAATCTATACGCCTGTTGGCGAAACGGTATTCTGAGTATGTCGAGCGAACCGTTGCAGGATATTTTGAGGGTTCTGCAACGCTATTACAATGTGGAAATAAAGACCTCTGCCGGAGTTGATAATCTGAAATGCAATGGGAAGCTATTGCTATCGGATAGCATTGACGAAGTATTGCAATCCATTGAAGCAACCGTACCGGTAAAAACAGAACGAAAAGGAGACAAGATAAACATATATTTAACTAAAAAGTAAGAGAATAAACTATCTATTTTATGAAGGTAAAAGATTTACTCACACAACGACAGACTTATTTCTTAGAGACGACAAATTTTTATAAAATAATATCTCTTGTATTCGGTCTGATTCTATTGACAACTGCGACTTTCGCACAACAAACCAGGCTATCTGTTGATAGAAAAAACACTCCTATCATCTCTATTCTTAGCGAGATAGAGAAGAGTAGCGGATATGTAATTCTGTATCCCGAGGAGATTAAAGCCGATCTAAACCAGAAAGTGACTTTATCGGTCGTAAATAAGCCAATAGAGCAGGTCTTGCACGATTTGTTTACAGGGACTGATTTCTCCTATAAAATTATCGGTCGGCAGATTGCAATATCGGGAAAGAAGAAGTTGAAGAAAGCTCCCGTGCGGAAGACATCCTCTGCTCAACTCCGGATACAGGGTAAAGTTACCGATGCACAAACCGGTGAGCCTCTTTCCAATGTCAATGTCTTTGTAAAAGAACTTGGGCGTGGAGCTTCTACGAATGAAAACGGAGCTTTCAGCATATTGCTGGGTGAAGGTACATACACCCTGAGAGTGTCTTATATTGGCTATTTGACAAGTGTACAAACGGTCAATACCGATAAAGAACTGACATGCAACTTTCTACTACACTCCGATACCGAATTGAGTGAAGTGCTGGTTACCGCCAAAAAGAAAGATGAAAACGTAACCCGTACCAATATGGGAGTTGATAAACTGACCATCAGTGAGATTAAGCGTATGCCAGCATTGATGGGTGAAGTCGATATTATCAAGGCTATTCAGTTGCTTCCCGGGGTGCAACCTACTGCCGAAGGGGGATCGGGCTATAGTGTGCGCGGTGGATCAGCCGATCAAAACCTTGTAATGTTGGATAATGCAACGGTGTATAATGCTTCCCACATGTTTGGTTTCTTCTCGGTTTTCAATAATGACGTGGTAGATAATGTGGAGCTCTATAAAGGCGATTTACCTATAAAGTATGGTGGGCGCTTGTCTTCACTTCTGGATGTGGGCTTAAAAGATAGCTATACCGATAAAATAAAAGGAAGTGGAGGATTGGGCCTGATTTCAAGTCGACTGATGCTTGAAGGTTCTTTGGGTGAAAAGACCAATTGGATGATTGGAGCAAGACGTAGTTATGCCGATTTATTCTTGAAGCTTTCCTCAGATGAATCTATCAATAAGAGCATTATTTACTTTTACGATTTGAACGCTAAAATGACTCATCGCATATCCGATAGAGATAAACTCTCACTCAATCTGTATAGTGGAAACGATAAATTCGGTGCATCATCTGTTGCCGAGTTTTCTTATGGCAACCGGGTGGGATCGCTTACATGGTCGCATATCTACAATGAAGGATTGATCTCAAGACTAAGCTTTAATGCTACAAACTATCACTATATGTTGCAATCCGAATTGGATAACGCCAGTATCAAATGGCAAGCAGGTATTACCGATTTGGCATTAAGATGGGATTGGAATCATACCCTTAATCAAAATCTCACGCTCTCTTACGGGGCAACCAGCACCTATCATCACTTTAATCCCGGACTCATTAAGCAGCCCGATTATCCCGATTTTAAAATACCAAACAATAACACGTTGGAGCACAGCTTGTATCTGTCTGCAGAGCATAAGCTTAACGAACGTCTGACGGTGCGCTATGGTCTGAGGTTGGCTATATTCCAGAATATGGGTAGTGCGACGGTCTATAAATATGATAATAACTATGAAGTGAGCGACTCTACGCGCTACGGATCGGGAAAGATCTATCATACTTATTACCGGTTGGAACCCAGAGTGGGAATGGTCTATAAATTATCCGAAAGTTCATCCATTAAAGCCAATTATGCGCGTAACACCCAGTTTATACAAATAGCCAACAACTCTTCGTCCGGCTACCGCTCGATCTGTGGTTTCCGGCAAGTCCCAATATTAAGCCCCAGACGGCGGATATGGTTTCAGCAGGCTATTTTAAGAACTTCAACAATAATGACTTTGAGTTCTCTACCGAAATCTATTATAAGAAGATGGATCATGTGATTGATTTTGCCGATCATGCCACTCTACTGCTTAACGATAAGTTGGAAGGAGAGGTGAGAACCGGGACAGGTAAGGCTTACGGTATAGAGTTGATGTTGAAAAAGAATACAGGCAAGCTGACCGGTTTTATTAACTATACCTTATCCCGTTCCGAACGCACCATACCCGAGATTAATGAAGGTAAGACTTATTTGTCACCGTTTGATAAAACCCATAGCATAAATATCTCCACCTCTTATGAATTGTCGAAGAAGTGGAGTATATCCGCAGCTTGGGTTTATGCTACCGGAAATCCCACATCATATCCTACCGGACGTTTTGAAATAGGAGGAGAATACTTCCCTATCTATTCGGGACGAAATGAGTATCGCAAAAAAGACTATCACCGTCTTGACTTATCCGTCAACTATGTGCCAACGCATAAACCCGGAAAGAAATGGAGCGGAGAATGGAACTTCTCTTTGTATAATGCTTACGGACAGAAAAATCCGTGGATCATCACTTATGATCAAAACACACCTAGCGGAATACCGAATGCAAAAATGACTTACTTATTTGGTGTAGTACCTTCTATCACGTATAATTTTAAATTTTGAAAACAATGACTTACCGAATACTTTACTATACAAAAGGATTGATACTTGCTTTATTGCTAGGCTTAAATCTTTCAAGTTGCACCGAGGACATTACATTGGATACAGACAATACGACTCCGGTAATTGTGATTTATGGTACGATAACCGATGAACCGGTCTATCAGGAAGTGCATGTCAGTGCTTCCACCGGATATTTTGAAACGAACAAAAATCCTAAAATATCGGGAGCTGTTGTGACGATCTCCACAGGAAGCGGCGATGTTTATACGTTGAAAGAAGTCTCTTCTGCTCCCGGAACTTATCGGACGGAGACTCCATTGGCGGGTAAGCTTGGAGAAACCTATCACCTGAAAGTTGTGGTCGATTTCAATAACGATGGAGTACTCGATACTTATGAAGCCACCGCCGCAATGAAAAAAGATAAAATAGCGATGGACTCTATCAATGTCACTCGTGAGCAGATAACGAACCGTAATTTCTATTCTTTCAATATCTATGCTCAGGAGCTTGAAGGGAAGAATTACTATATGTGTCGTTATGAAGTGAACGATTCGTTATACAGTCAGATCAGTAAATATATCATTTTTGATGATCTGAGTTTCGATAATCAATATATCAAAGGGACTTCCATCGGCTACTTCCCTGATTATCTTGACCGGAGTAAATATGAAGATAATGATGATTATGAATCAATGGTTTTTATAGCCGAGGGTGATCGTGTAAAAGTGAAAATCTCCAATATAGACAAAAAGTACTATGACTTCTTACACCAATGCCAGGATGAGAGAGATGGCGAAGATCCGTTTTTTGGCGGACCGCTAAGTAATATCTCGACCAATATAACCGGGGGAGGAATTGGTTTTTTTGCAGCTTACTCGGTATCTGAGGCCGGAAGCGTTGCAGTAAATGCAAATAATAAATAACTAGTCAACTAATCTGTTCAAAATGAAATAGCCCGTATTCAACTTAGTAAAGTTGAATAGCGGGCTATTTAAATTGTAGAATATATTTCAATAGAGCGCTTTTCCCAATGCTTCACGAATCTTATCCGTACCGGGAAAACCTATAATCTTTTCGGCCAAGGTGCCGTCTTTTTTATATATCAAATAAGAAGGAATAGTGTTGAAATCCAGACTCTTTGTTACAAAGCTCCATTTCTCTTTTGATAAGTAATATTGCTCGCCTCCTATGACTTTTATCTGATACCTCCATGTTTCTTCAGGTGATGTATCTCCGGTGATGTACACAAAGACCAAATCTTTTCCTGTAAACTCTTTTTTGAGTACCTCCATGCTTCTTATTGCATCCTGGCAGGGAGAACACCAAGTAGCCCAAAAGTCGACCAATATAGCCTTTCCTTTGTACTTACTCACTATTGCATCCATCAAATTACTGTCAGCTACCATAGGAGTTTCGTTGATCTTCAAATTTTTACCACGTGCCAGCTTTTCAATCAGCTCATAGTTTCTCTTCAATAATATATCTTTTATACTCTTATTATTTGTAGAGAAGTAACTTTTGATGTTTTTGATCTGGGCATTGCTCAACTCTTCATATTTATAATCCAACTGCAATATATACGAGTTTGCAGCAAGCATCTCATAGAAAAGCGTTGAATTGACTCCTATGATATTTTGTAAATTGCTTCTCACGTTGTTGATCCATTCTTTTACCGGAGTATTTTTAATTTCTGGTATGTGAAATGCTTTGATATTGAGAAAAGCTTTCATGAAATCGGAATAAGTGTAACAATACATATACCGGGGATCATTTAGATTGAAGCTTTTCAGAAACGTGTAAAATGACTTATCCGGTTCTTTAGCCACATATTTCGTTATGGTATCCTTCGGGTTGGCAGTCTTAAAACTTCTTTCAGCCATTTCTTTGTATCTGAAAAGTTGCGATTGAAGATATAGCAAATTATGCGAATCGTTCAGATATCTGAATATGCGGTTGGATAGGCCAAGAGAGTCTGTTGCGCTTTTAACCCTGTTTTTAAGGCTGACTTCCAATTCGTAATGTGCATATTCACCGGGAGTCATTTTATAATATTTATTCCATGTATCACCATCAATGAATCTTGCTACTGCTTTAACGAAGCCCGTTGCCTCATCTTCGGTAATGTTTAATCCTCCCTGAGTTTCAAATTTCGCTTTATTGTCACTGCTGATGGTCATGCTGAGATCCAGATCTTTGTTTTGTTCCAGTCCGATGACCCGTATTCCCGAATTCTCGTCGTTGATATGAAAGCTGAGCGCCCCGATGGCTTCATTGCATTCGAGGGGTATATCAAAGCTGAATGTATCATTGGGCTTTAGTGTCCTTTCGTGAACAGCCATTCCTGTGAGTGGATTGTATACCGTAATTGTAAGTTTGAGGCTCTTTATGTTTTCAACAGGAACCATGGCATTCACTTTTCCCGATATTTTAGCCGTACCCATCTTGATTACAGCTTTAGGAAAATCATTGGTGACCTGAGCATTTACCTGTTGTATATAGGTGAAAATCCCGATTATACACACCAAAATATAATGATGAGCGTTTTTCATATCTGTTTTTAGTTTTTATAGTTTTTCATGACGGATTTAATATTCTACTCAAAGCTTGATTGGCTTATCTCCATTTCGGTTTAAATTCCACCCGTTTACCATCTTCAGTGGTGTATTCTTCCAACGAATTCTCTTTGGCTTGTATACAGATGTATACCATTGGTTCATTCGATGTATTACAAAGACCTCTTACACCTTGTGGCGCAACCCGTATCACGCTACCTTCGGATATCGGGAAAAGATCTTCATCCACCTGGTAATATCCACTACCTTTGAGAATAATATACGTCTCTTCATCTTTTGTATGAATATGGAAGTAGGAGATTTCACTGTGCGGCGGGATGGTAGTGAAAGAAATCTCTGTTGCTGTAGCCTTAGTAGGATCTTTAAGAAACACTTTCCCTTGAATTTCCTGCTTTGTTTTAGGATGAATGAGTGAATAATCACTCAGCTCACTTAACTTGCCAACGCTCACTGCGGTATAATTGGCATTTTCTGATATTAATTTTGTCTTTTTCATTGTCTTTTACCTTAATATTTTTCGTAATCATTATTTTACAAAGGAAGCAATTGTTTTGAATTTGTGTACTCTCTCCCTAGAGTTTTTTTTCTGTTTTAATTGCACTGCTTGCACCAATGGCGCTAACGCATTAATATATAGCATGATACACGGGTGCAATTGAACGAAACAGCAGGGTGCAATTAAATTTAATTACACCCTGCAATAAATGCCTTATTTATCGGTGTAATATATTGATATATAGTATTATAATATTCTATTAATGACGTGCAAGTTCGAAATATCCCACATTTTTTATCTATGAAAATACCGCTATTATAGCTTACATCTATCGATATTTTATTAATAACTATTGTTATGAGACATTACATCTATTGTTATTCTGCATTACAATACTTGTTATTTCCACTTTATTCACGTCTTTTACATTTCAGGCTATTATTTTTTTGCTTAGTAATACATGGTCGGTTGAATTGTAATAGATAGTTGGTTGATGTTCAGTAGATGGTCTGTTTAGGCGCAACAAATGGTTCGTTCTTATGCAATAGACGGTCGGTTGAACTTCTTTCTGGTAAATGGACATAATTACTTTCGTCTTTTCACTTTATATATCAATATGTGACTTTAAAAAAGTTTTTATATTTATTCCTAATCTTGTTGATATATATAAAAAAAAGTAAGTAGTTTTGTATCCGATATTGATTGAAAATAGAATGAAGAATTTAATACAAAATAGCACGTAATTTCAGCTTAATTAGAATTTTAAAAAGTATAGTAAATGCTTGCATAGTTTCTATAAATAAGTATTTACTTCATAAATGCTTGTATTTTATATAAGCTTTTGCACTAATAGCTTAATATCACTAATGAAATTTATAAACTAATAATGAAAACATATCGAATAATAATTGTCTGCACTATATTATTGTGCAATCTTTTCCATAGCCAATTAACAATGGCACAAAATAAGCAAGGCGGAATGGTGGAAGTGAATCTGCCTGATTCAATAAAAGGCTATATTAAGTTCAGAGAATATGGTATTGGTGTGGAGAAGACTGATTCTGTACCAATCAGCAATGGGAAATGTATATTTAAGTACACATATCGAGAGAACCCGACTTGTCTTAGTATGTATGTTTTGGGGAATTACGAAAGAGGAAAAGCAGGAGAAATTTGGATGAAAAATCCGTATGAAAAAGAAGAGGGCGCAAGGGCTGGTACCCTTTTTTTAGATAATAGCCATGCTGTCATACATTTTGTACCCAATATTTGGACTAGTTATTCCTGTGCTTATGATAGTGTAAAAGGTTCCGGCGATGGACGTTTGGAAATTACTTTCCCAGATTCAGTCAGTGGGTTAGTATATTCCCAAAAATGGTTTAATTATAATTTTTTTCCAATGGATTCTGCACGAATTGTAGACGGTAAGTGTACTTTTCATTACAAGACATCCGATATCCCGGAAGAGCATTTACTCTTTCGTTTAGAGCGGACTGATGCTTCTATAAATGCTGAAACCCCAGTCAAATCTACATGGAGCTCACTGTTAAGAAATAACACTTTAATTAAAGCGAATGCAATTCCTAAAACTTCGTCTTCCGGTATTGTAGGGGTAGTGACCGGCTCTCCGGAGACTGATGTAAACATGCAGTTAATTAGTAAAATTTCTGGATGTAGAGATCAACAAGGATATATTACAAAAGATTTCATCCAAAAACATCGGGATAGTAAATTGTTATTTGAGACTGTCTCTGATGATAAAAATAGCTATCTTTCTGTAGATGATTTTAAGACATCCTTAAATTTATTCAGTGAGAACCTTCGGCAATCTCCAAAAGGTAAAGAACTTATGAATTATATTAAAGAAAGAGAGGAATATGATAAATATGGCGTCTCCCGTAAGTTCAGTTATTTTGATGTAAATGGAAAGCAGTATAACCTTAACGATTGCCTGAATGGTAAACAACTTTGTGTGGTTGTGTTTTGGGCAAGTTGGTGTGGTCCATGTCTTCAAGAAATACCATTGCTTAAGGAGTTTTATAAAGAATATAAGGATAGAATATCTATGGTAAGTTTGAGCACTGATACTAATTATAAAAGCTGGGCAAATAGGCTGAAGCAGGATCCGGTTGAATGGCTGAGCTTATCGGGGTTACCCAAAGATCAAAAGAAAGTGAAAAACGACTTTGGCGTTAATTCAATCCCATGTTTTATGGTTCTTGATGCTAAGGGTAAAATCATAGCTTCACAATACATTCTTAAAGGTAATCAAAGCAGATATTTATCCTTAGAGGATATAAAAGAAATCATCAACCAAAAGATACCTCGATGATTATTTAGAGCATTTGTCACAATAATACGATTTTAATGAATATTTAAAAGAAGTATGAAGTGATATAATATGGCTTAAGATACATAAAAAAGAGAATGCCTTGCACTTTATATAGCGCAAGGCATTTTACTATCTATAATAATACCTATTTAAAACGGACATTTTTGATTCTCTATCCATTGTGGGGTAGAGGACGGAACTGCATTGTGTCCATGCCCTGTTAAATCCTGAACAGAACCATCTTCCTGAACTGTGCCATCGAAATTCCAGTAGGCTACTAAACCGGGGGTGGTAGGGTCTACATAGCATACGCAATCTTCTAATTGGGCTGGAGTTCGGGCTACATTCCATACACGTGCTTCACTTACCCAACCGTTAAGATAACGTCCGCGTTCTGATCGCCCGATATGGAAGCCATCCATATAATCCCATGAAAGATCGACTTTGCCTCCTGAAGTCGTTACACTCGATTGTGCCTTACCGTCTACATACATGGTGATGGTTTTGCCATCGTATACACATGCTAAATGATACCAGCGTCCGGTAGCAAAATGCATCTCTAACGTCATGGGGTATTTCTTGTCTCCAACCGTACCGGCAGCAAGTTGCAATTGATCTTTGTCAGCCGAAACATCGCCAAATCGGAGGAGGAATCTTTCTTCTATTCCGATAACCGAGCTAATAAACGGACTACTACCTTGGAATGCGTTGACGTAGACTTTACACTCCATCGTCAGTTGATCCATTGAGTTTACACTACTTGCTCCGCTACCCATAAATGAGGGTACAGAGTAATACATACCCTGAATATTGGCAACTTTGGAAGTAATGACCTGATTGAAGACAACGTAAGCCGTGCGGGAAGATTGCAACACACCGAACTCTCCTTCGGAGGAAGCTATCGTAACCGGCAAACAATAGGCTACGCCTTTTTTCATCTTATCGGGGTTAACGGTTAATCTGGCTTGTGAAGAGATATAGTCACCGCTTTTGATAGTCACATTACCGTCTTGTAAGCTATATGCATCGGTCGGGGGGACTTCATAATTACGTCCATTGGCTTCGTTATAGGCTTTCATTAATTCGGGAGCTGCTTTAATGACAGCTTTTTGATCTGCTTTGACTTTATCTGTTGCAGTAATTGTTAAGCCCATACTCGAAGGGCCATCTACTGTAAATCGGACAATCGGCTGAGACATGGTGCCGGTGAGATATACAACATCTCCAAACTCGGGACCTTTCTGACAACCTGCCATACAGATTACCAAGAAAGATAATAATGATATTAATGTATATTTTTTCATATTGATCAAAAAATTATTATTCGGCATAAACATTGAACTCACTGAGATACATCGTAGTATAATAGTACGAACCATAGTAAAGAGTAGCCTTCTTCACAAATTTCACATAACGGGCTTCATACGATCCATAAAATACGGTATATAATTTTGTTGCTGTCAATTTTCCAACTTCCGTCCATGTCGTATTGTCTTTACTTACAAAGACTGAAACACCTGAGAAATAAGATGAAGCGGCATTGCCACGATAGTTAAGATTTAAACCTGATATTTTGAAAGACTTCGCCATATCTACAGTCAGTGTGATGTCAGCGTTACTTGTAGTATAGGAACTGAGAGAGAAATAAGTGCTATTGTTCCCGTCGAACAATCGGCTGGTGGTCGAATTGGTCGGAGAGGAGACAGCCGTCCAGGCAGAGCGGTCGCTTACTATGGCACCACGAATATCCGTTTCGGTTGCTGCGTCGTTAATATTGTTCGTTTCCGTAGTTACAATAACGTAGGTTACATTCATATTAGTACTGGCTGCGGCATTTCCACCGGAAGCTTCGGATATCTTTAGCGGGATAAGATAAGCAGTTTCCGTCAGTTTATCCAATGCAGTTGATTTGATTTTGATATTCACTGAATCTGAAGATGCCATACTGTTTTCGGGTATGGTTAGCGTACTATTTATCAAATTAATGTCCTCAAGCGGAATACTGCCATACTTGGTTCCTTTTGCCGTATTGTACTTACTAACATAAGAATTGTCCACACTTACCATTGCTTTAATTGCTCTTTTCGCTTTTTGCGTAGAAAAAACAGGAGTCTTATAATCTACCATGCTAATGCTTCCGATAGCGGTGTGTATTACTTTATAACTGCTTTGGGCATTCTTTAAGAATACTCGGTTCATAGGATCTCCCTCGAAATCGTATTTTTCATTATCTCCACAGGACATTAAATTCAGGATCAATGCGAACAGTCCCACACAGTATAATATATTTTTATATAGAATCTTCATAAGATGAACTTTTATGATTAATAGATTGCAGGATTTTGAATCTGAATAGCTTCACGGAAGCGCTTATAAGGATATGGATTATCGTTTGCTATGTTATAGTCACGATGCATATAGAATGCTCCGAATCCTCCTTTGCGCCCTTTCGCGGGTTGCCATCTTGCATAATTCAGTAACTGGCCAGCTTCGTTATTTTGCCAATTATCGCCAACGTTTTCTGTATAGATACACTTTTCAACCGGGAAGCTTCCTAATTGTCCCGGATTACCTCCATACGTTTGATTTACCAGATAATTGACGTAAGGTACACATTCATTAGGGGGGTATTGACCGTAAAAGTCTATACAGAATATCTTTTTGGGATTAATGGATTTTGGCCCAATCTTCTTACCAATGTATTCACAAAAGTAGATCATGTTATCACCCGATAAACGATCGCCTTCAGGTTCGTAGTCAAGGTCGATACCATCCAGCTTATTCTCAAAAATAGGATCCATTAAATAGTCTGCATACATTTCGAGCGCTTTATGGCGCATAGCCAATCGCTCATCTTCGGTTCCTTTGGAAGAATCATAACTATCTTGGAAGAGTTGATAGAACTGTTGATCTCCATAAGCCACTTTATCTTCGATACGAATGATAGTAGGACATACCATTTTTGTCCCTTTCATTTCTTGCACAAAGCGCAATTCTTTCCATACCGCTTCATCTTTGGGCAATCCACCCCATAAAGAGCAAATATCCAGACTATCCGGTAAACCTAAGAAACGAAGTGCCAAAGAATGGCTCTGTGTATAATCGGCAAACCATCCCCAAGCAATGGAGTGGTCGGAAGCTTTATAATCACGTAAATTTTGATAATAAAGATCGCTATAAGTATATGGCTTTTGAACTTCAATAGCTTCTGTATCAGTGTCACAGGAAGTCACTGTGAAGCTTATGGAAACAAGCGCTAACAGATATGTTAAAATTTTCATATTACAATATTTTTAGGGTTAACAAATTATTTGGCATCCCACCATAGCTTCGTACCGGCAGTATCTCCTTTACCACCCAATAGTGTGACGGCTGCCGTTGTATTGCCTGAATTATTAGAGTATTCGGTTGTAGGGAATTTAAGCCGACGGATCAGCTCACCGTTGGCTACTTCGCCATTACTTTGATTGGTCACAATCTTAAATATTTGGGGATATCCGGTACGGCGAATTTCACTCCAGGCTTCCTGCCCATCAGGGAAAATAGCAATCCACTTCTGAATCATAATGCGCTCCAGCTTTTGCTCCATTGATGCGCTCTCATCCCAGGCAACGGTCGTTGTGGTGGTTTTAACGGCATCATTATAACTTACCGGGTCATCATAATCCGATGGTGTCTTTGTATCATCTGCAATATAGTTATCGGCACCGCTTGCTCCCTTTGATGAAAAAGAGGTCTTAATCCCGTTGTTATAAAGGTTTTCGGCAGATTCCCCTCCGATGTTCCAGCGCAGTTTGGCTTCAGCCTGTAAGAAATATGATTCTGCGGCATCCATCCACTGCATATTGCTGTTTGTTTGAAAGTTCAAACCGGAAATGCTTGGAGAATAACTGTCTTTATTCGGGCGGCTTATGCCGTTGCGTGCACCGTGATAGTTTCCATCGGTATCAGCAGGGCGGAAATAAACTTTCAAGCGCGGGTCTTCGTATCCTTTTAGATAGGATTCCATACTGGCTCCCATACGCATGTCTTTGAAGCTTTGGCTAACTTCCCAAAGTGGATTGGTAAATGTGAAGTTTGTATTTTGATGTAATATGGCCGAATCGTCAGCTGATTTCATTAAGCCGATGGCATGATTGATGGCTGCGGTTGCTTCGGTTTCCGCCTTAGTCTCATCAATATAAGAGATACGCATAGCCAGACGTAATCTGAGTGTGTTGGCAAATTTGATCCATTTTTCTACGTCCCCACTATATATATAATCATATTTTGACAGGACTTTAGCTGTTGCGTTTGCCGTATGATATGCCGTCAGGGTATTGATCGCATTATCCAATTCTTCGAAGAATTTATAATACACATCTTTTTGAGAATCATAGGGAACACTTATTGTTGTACCAAATTTTGTGTACGGAATAGGTCCATACATGTCTGTGATACGTGACATTCCAAGTACCTTTACAATATCCGCCAGAGCACTGACAGCCGGTGTGCCGTTCTTTTCGGCTTCTTTCTGGATTGAGATCCAAGGCTGCATAATGTCGGTGTATGCATTATTAAAGGCGGCATTATACCAACCTTGGTAAAGCGCATAGTGATCGTTGTGGTAGGTAGCATAAGAATATGTCGTTATATTGGATACGTAACCGGAGAAGATATCTCCCGCGAGCATTTCGGTAATCTGATATTCCCCACCTTTATCTACACCGACAATGAATACGCCTTTCTCCATTTGAGTAAAGAAGGCGCCCGTCGTCAGGTTATCTTGTCCCATTTCTCCCGGAGTAACCTCATTGGGATTGATATTCCATTTGTCAAATGCATCGGTACATGCGGTAAGTCCTAAACAACCGCTCAATACGAGTACGCTGCTAAGAGCTTTAGTATATTTATAAAAATGTTTCATGATCATAGTTCTTTAAAAATTAAGTTTGACGGAGAAGCCTAGATTGCGAAGACTGGGCATCATAAAGTAATCCATTCCGCTGAAGTGCGTACCGGTACTTGCCGTTAATTCCGGATCATAAGGGGCTTTGTTGTAGAACATAAACAGGTTACGGCCGGTAAATGCCAGGTTCATGCTTTTTACAAAAGGTAACCATTTGCTGACCGGTAAATCATAACCCAGTGTAAGTTCTGCTAAACGCACATTGGTTGCACTGTACACATACATGGAGCCAGCCCCTGTGCCTACTGTCTGGTAGTAGGATTGTGCAGGGATGCGATAACCGTTGACTAATGCTCCTCCGGCATCACGTGCATCCGCCGTAGCTTTTGATACGCCATAAGCATCCATAAGTGCCTGGGTCATTGAGACTCCTATGCCGCCTACACGTGCATTAATGAGAAATCCCAGAGATACTCCCTTCCAGTTGAAAGAGTTGCGCCATCCAAGAGTATATTTGGCTTGCGAATTGCCGGCATAGATGTATCCGTCTTTATTTGTTCCTGCATTCTTATCAACAAAAACAGCTTTTGAAGTATAGTCCACATTAATGTATCCATGTTCATCTGTCTGGAGGCAGGTTACATACAAGTCGCCTATAGAACCTCCTTCTGTCAAGACCGTCTTTACATTGCCAACGCCACCCATATCCATTCTATGAAGCTCTACGCTTTCACCATTTTTTAATTTGGTCATGGGCAATAACTGTTTAATCTTATTGCGATTAATGGTATAAGTCAATGAAGAAGTCCATTGTACCGGTCCAAGCGGTTGATTCAGTGTCAAGCTTGCTTCGATACCTTTATTATCAACCCGACCGGCATTGATGTATATTGATTTATAACCGGAGGCGGCAGATAATGTGGGGTTGAAGAGTTGATTATAGGTCGAAGTCTTATAAAAACTTACATTTAAAGCTATTTTATCTCCCCAGAAATGTGATTGCAAGCCGATCTCCCAAGCTTTGGTGCGTTCAGGCTTTATATCCGTATTGGGGTAAGTCGACTGTGTGGTCGGTGTGCCCGATTCGTATGGATAAGTTTGATATGCAATGTAGCGGGTAGGGGCGTTGCCGACTTCACTGTATGAGCCGCGTACTTTTAAGAAGCTTAATACGTTGCTTTTTATAGGCAAAAGGTCGGTAAGGATAGCTGATAGACCCACCGAGGGATATGCAATTGAATTATAATCGGTCCAAGCTAGAGCGGAAGCCCAGTCTACACGCCCGGTAACATCCAGGTAAAGTTTACTTTTCCATCCTAATTGTGCAGTAGCAAAAACAGACTGGGTTTGATCATGATAGTTATCTTGATCTGGTTTAATCTTAGTGGTATTTAAATTTCTTAAAGTGAAGCTATTGGCAACGGAATTCAAATCACCTCCTATGGAGTAATATCCGTAAACAACGTCCTGAATACTGGTTCCTAAAGTTGAAGATAAGGAAAAATCACCAAAGTATTTATTGATGTTCAGCATGATATCACCATAAGTTTGTCGGGTGGAATAGTCCGATTTGTAATATGCTCCCATATCTCCTGCAAAAATAGCATCGGTGGATGCCGAGTATTTCTTTTCACTAATGGCAGAGGTATAATCCATCTTTGCCCGGGCTCCAAGAGTGATGCCTTTCGAAAGGGTGTAATTCAATCCGGCACTCATTAAGAAGCGGTTCTTATGGTTGACAAACATGTCGCGTTGGGTTATCCAATAAGGGTTCTGCATACCAATTCCTAAATTTCCATAAGGCCAATATTGGGTTTTAAAGTTTCGTTCAGGGTTTTGATATTGCTCAAATACTTTGTATTTATCAATATCATCACTTACCGGGAATAGATATGTTGCTACAATGGGGTTGAAGTATTGACCTTGTGCCACCATATTTTGCTCACGGATATTCATGTAATTTGCGCTAAGGTCGATGTGCAGCTTATCATTAAGTGCACTTGTTGTATTGCGGATGGCGAAATTATAACGGTTCAACGTGTTGTTGTCCACTATGCCTTGTGCATTTGTGGAAGCCATCGACAGGAATGTTTGATTCTTTTCCGTACCATTGGAAACAGTAACGGAGTTACTCTCATTCCAACCTGTCTGGAAAAAGTCTTTCGGGTCATAACTGCTTGGAGTTGCCAACTTACTTCCCCAGCTATAATAGCTACCGCTATCCGAACCATACCTGTTCTGGAATTCCGGCATTACAAATGGGTCGAAAAATGAAGTATTATTAGAATAGCTTACATTCAGGCGCTCTGCATTACCTTTCTTGGTGGTAATCATGATTACACCGTTGGCTGCTTCGCTACCATATAACGCAGATGCCGCAGCACCACTTAACACAGACATACTTTCAATATCTTCGGGGTTGACCATGGAAGCTGCATCACCGGATTGTCCCATACCGGTGTAGAGATCACTAGGTTGTGTCGTTTGAAGAGAAGGCATCGGAATGCCGTCAATCACATAAAGGGCATTGTTATTGCCTGTAATTGATTTTGCGCCACGCATCACAACTTTTACTCCTCCTCCTATGCCGGATGAGCTTGTATTGATGGCAACACCGGCTACTTTACCTGCAAGACTATTCATGAAATTAGCATCTTTTACTCCTACAATCTCGGTTCCTTTTACTTCCTGTACGTTGTAAGATAGCGCTTTAGCTTCTTTTTTGATGCCTAGTGCAGTGACAACAACTTCATTCAGAATCTTTGAGTCTTCTTCCATGACGATGTTTAATTCCTGATTGCCAAGCACTTTGACTGTTTTCGTGGCATACCCCACATAAGAAATCTCCAAGACTTCTCCTTTTTTCAGTTGTAAAGCAAAATGCCCTTCCAAATCAGTGACAGCGCCATTTGCCTGATCTTTAATCTTTATATTTACTCCAATCAGTGGTTCTCCTTTCGAGTCTTTAACTGTCCCTTTGATTAGGATGGGTGAAGTGTGTTGCTGTTGTGTCTTTTCGTTGGTCGAAAGAATGATTTGTTTATCAACTACTGTATAGGTGACGTTCGTACCTTTGAAGATATCATCAAGTATTTCCGTTATTTTACCGGAATTGTTTCTGACGGAGACCATACGATTCTTCTGAATCGTTTTATTGTTATAAAGGAAAACGTAATCGGATGTTTCCTCTATCTTGTTCAATACTTGCTCAATAGTTGCATTGGACATCGAGATGGCTACCCGGGTTTTCTGGGCATAGCCATTCTCGGCAGAAAGCTGTAATGCTACAGCAAAAAGTAATGCCAGGCTAATCTTCATAACTAAGGGAAGTTTTAGATTTAAAGCATATCTATGGGGGAATGCAATAAATGAATGATTTTTTTTCATACCTTTACGGTTAACTAAGTTTATTACTATTAATGAACTAAGGCCAGACTCGAGGTTGGCGTTTGCAAGACTTTAAACCACGAATCGAAAGAATGGGGAAGGGAGCTGCTGGAACAGCTTTCTTCCTTTTTTGTTTTTCATTTGAACTGTGTTATTTCATAGGCTTTTTTTAATAGGGTTACTTAATATAGATCTACTATTATTTTCTTTTTTGTAAATGTGTCGTCAGCTTGTTGAATCGCTTCTTTCGTTGTCCATTTTAGCTTTGCCGATTTAGCCAAATAATCGAGTATTTGTGGTAAAGTTTCATTGCGGAAAGTTGCGCGGTACCTGTACTCTTTGCCATATTTGTTATTCAACAGAATCTCTACGTTAAAATGCCGGGATAGACGTTTGAATATGTTTTCCAAGGTTGCATCTCTGAAAATTAACTTACCGTCTTTCCATGCCACTTTTTCATATACATCGACTCTTTCTTTGCGCAATACTTCATTCTCTTTATTGTAGCTTATTTGTTCTCCGGGCGAAAGTACGATTGTCTTGTGATTGGGAGCTATCACATTAACCCGTCCTTTCTCGAGTACCGTTTCAATACATTTTTCATCGTCGTAGGCAGAAATATTAAATTTAGTACCATATACATATACACTGAGATTATTGGGCATTTTTACGTAAAATGGACGGTTATGATCTGCTTGTACTTCAAAATATGCTTCACCTCTTAGTTCAACGGTTCGGTTTCCTTTTTTAAAAACTGTAGGATAGCGTAATGTTGTACCTGAGTTTAGCCATACTACGGATTGGTCGGGAAGCTCATATCGCATGACCGATCCTGTTGCCGCCGTAATTTCTGCATATTGTTCTTTTATTTCCGGTGTGTGAAAATATAGATATCCTAATATCAATGAACTGAATAATAAAGGCAAGGCAAAAAAGGCGGCATACCGTGTCCATTGATTATACATCGCTTTGCGACGGTCTCTTTTTATCCTTTGTTGCATGCTTTGATAGGCTTTCAAAGTATCGATTGATTCCATTTCTTTAATATCTTCAGCCAGTGCTTGGGCTTTTCGAAGCATTGATTCAGAATTTATTTTCTCCATATTCTCATTCTAATATGCATTAAGTATTGCGGTTTTAAGTATAATACAATTCAGCATCTACTAAAAGGACAAGTAATTTGCTTTTTTCTCATTTTATTTTTTTTATCGGGTTTTAGAGAGGAATCATACCGGAATGATGAGGGAATTACGATCTTCTCTTTATCTATAGGGAAACCGCAGCCCTTTGGTTCTCAAACCATAGGGCTTTGCTACGCGAACCGTAGCGCTTCGGTACGGGAACCAAAGGGCTACGGTTCAGCAATAGATCTCTTTAATATGAGTTATCGCAATTCCCTCAGCATTTCGATATGATTTTTAGAAAGTGGTAGTGTGCTATTTTTCGTTTTCTACTTTCATGGGATAGAGCTGGGAAGAATAGAAAATAGCAGGTTAGCGGAAGAAACGATTTTATCCTTAAAAGCCTTTTGAAAATAAAAGTTAAATAGGTTAGCTTTATATAATCTTATTTGCATATTTGCGCAATAAACAACCTAAATAGGTCTAAATATTATGAAAAAAGCATCAAATGAAGATAAGGAGGAGGACTTCAAGCGACTCTATGAGTTGTATTATGCTCCTTTTTGTCTTTATGCGAAAAGGTTTATTGAAGATAAATTTACCCGTGAAGATATTGTGTCGGATGTATTTGCATCATTGTGGAATAATGTTGATTCATTTGATCTCACATCGGATACCGCCGTGGGATACATCAAAATTTGTGTAAAAAATAGTTGTTTGAATATGCTCAAACACCAGGAATATGAGTGGAATTATGCGGAAACCATTCAGCAAAGAAAACCGTTATATGAAAGTGAACCGGATAGCGTATATACATTGGACGAGCTTTACAAGATGTTGTACGAAACTTTAGATAAGCTTCCGGAGAATTATCGCAAAGTATTTATTGAAAGTTTTTTCAAAGGAAAAACTCATGCGGAAATAGCTGAAGAATTGAATATCAGTGTAAAATCAGTTAACCGCTATAAACAGAAAACTATTGATTATCTACGTACTGAATTGAAAGAGTATATGTTCATTTTATTATTGTTTTTGATTTCTAAATATTGGAATTAACTGTTTATAAAATTTACACTTGTTTAATGCTTTTTTCTTTCCTTCTTATCGTTGTTTCATTGAATCTTTTAATCTTCTTTTCTAATTTTATTTAATAATCTCTCTTTTGACTTGGCTTCATTCTTATATCGCTTATCTTTGCATTTCCTTTTTAAGTAATGTAAAAATAATTGTAAGTATAGCAGATCCATTGGCTATAGATAGATGATGCTGGAGATCATACTATACATGATTCTTCTGATATTATTAGGTCTGCAATGAAAGATGAAAACAAGCACAAAATGAATTGAGATAACGCTTTGCAATGCTTTTAATGCTATTGATTAATTCTATTAATTTTTTTTAGGCAGATTAGTGAGTATAATTTGAAAGCTTATTTGCCATTAATAAATGAAGGTTTGTTAATACTATGAGAAAATGTAAAGCTCTTCTTAATGTAAAAATATATATATAAACTTTCTGGGAATCTATACACTGTGAATACTATAGTTGAATGAAACATTGCATTTATTTATAATTCTGTTGGGTGAGCATGCATTTTACACGGCATTATTTTTAAGTGAAATATAACAGAATGACTAAAGAGATGGTTAAAAAATACTATCTATGGAAAACCAAATAAATGATCAAAGCAAACAGCAATGGAAGTTGTTTATTGAAGGGAATAATGACGCCTATGCTTGGTTATATTCGCATTATGTTCAACATCTTTATCAATTCGGATGTCGTTTTACCGATGATCAAGAGCTAGTGAAGGATTGCATTCAGGATATCTTCATTCAGATTTACCAAAATCACAAAAATCTTTCCTTACCCGAAAATGTGAAAGTCTACTTTATGGCTGCGTTAAAGAATTGCTTGTTTAATTCTTTTGCTCGCAAGCAACGCTTTGATGCTTACATGTCTACAATTTCCGGTGAAGAAGAATATAGCTTTGATCTTTCGGTTGAAGAGTCATTTATAGCTGATGAAACATTGACTTTGCAAGGAGTAGCTGTGTCACGGATGCTCGACAGCCTGTCTGCCCGTCAAAGAGAGATTATCTACTATCGTTTTTATGAGGAACTTGGCTATGAGGAAATATGCAAACTGATGGATTTGAATTATCAATCGGCTTGTAATTTAATTCAAAGGGCTCTGACAAAGCTACGGGTTGTATAGGGTAGCAGTGTCTTCAGTAATACGAAATCATAAAAAATGTTTTTTTTGAATTCTTATTATTGGGTAAATGAGTAGATATTCGGAATAAACTTGCCTATTAAACAAAGATTAGAAATGAAGGATTTATCAACATATTCAGGTTATACAGTAGTTGAATTGCTCAATGACGATTATTTCTTGGAGTCCGAAAGGAATCCAACCGAGGATAGTCGGAAATTCTGGGAGGAATTGGAATTACATGACGAGCAATTGCGAATAGAAATAGCACAAGCCCGGGCTTTTCTAAATACGGTGTCTTTGTGTTCAGGGAAAAAAATATCAGTTGTTGATACAGGTGAATTATGGAAGCGTATAGAGTGCAAAAATACAAACCTCACCAAGATACAAAAGAAAAAGGATCTATTTTATAAATTAATAGGTGTTGCGGCATGTCTGGCTATATTAGTCGTGTGTACTATTTGGCTTGATAAAATGGGGTCAGTGCCATCATCAATAGATTCTATTATGGCGGTGAAACGTCCTACCAATGGTGCTAATACGGATATACAGCTAATATTGTCGGAAAAGGAAAATCTTAAAATAGCCGGCAAGGAGAGCCAACTGAAGTATACTAAAAATGGAAAATTCTCTATCAATTCGAATGTAGAGCAGAAATTGGATGATGGAGAGGATACTTACAACCAACTGATTGTTCCTGCCGGAAAAAGATCGTCCATTATATTTTCCGATGGTACACGGATGGATGTAAATGCCAATACCAGGGTGGTATATCCTGTCGTATTCTCGCATAATAAACGTGAGATATACGTTGAAGGAGAAGTCTATCTACAGGTTTCGCCTGATAAGTCCAGACCGTTTATTGTCAGAACCGATCGTATGAATGTGCAAGTGTTGGGAACTGCATTCGATGTCTGCACCAATCCCGACAGAACGCTTTCTACTGTGGTTTTGGTACATGGAAAAGTTTGGGTAGAGACTTCCGACAAACAACAAAAAATTCTAAACCCGGGCGAGATGCTTTCTTATATCGATCATAATGAGATCGGGGTTAGGAATGTTGATGTATCGGAATATATCAGTTGGGCTGAAGGATACTATGAATTTCACAAAGAGCCTATTCGAAATATCGTGAATAAACTGACACGATATTACGGTAAGAAGATAGCAATAGCTTCTGAATTACTAAATATAACTTTTAGCGGAAAGCTTGATTTGAGAGATGATTTGCAGGATGTGTTGGAATCTATAGCCGGCACAATGCCTGCAGATGTAATCACGACAAAGGATGGGGGTTACCAGTTAGGTCGTGATTGAGTGTTAACCTTATAAATTAAATTATTACAAAATTATTATGAAAAACGGACCTTAAACACAAAAAGCAGGTTGGAGTGAAACTGCAATTATCACATCCAACCTGGAATCTTAAATAAAGAAAATAGTGTTAACTAAATTCATTACAAAGATATGATAAATCACGTAATTCATAGCCATAACAGGGCTATGAAAGGGTATTTATTACCAATTAAAAGTATTTTTTTGTTTTTTTTGTTATCCTTATTTCATACAGTGAGTGTTTCCGCAACTGAATTTTATACAGATTATAAAATTAGTTCTACTCAAGATGAAATGACTGTTTTGCAGGTTTTTAATTATATTGAGAAAAATGGCAAATACTTCATTTTTTATAAAGATGCTGCTGTTGATCTGAATCGCAAAGTGCGGGTAAATATGGTTGATAAATCTCCTGCTGAAATCTTAAGTGCGCTTTTTTCGGGAACGGATAATTCTTATGTCATCAAGGGACGACAGATTACCGTTTTCAAAAAGCCCGCACCTTCTCAAAAAAAAGAAAAAACCATTCGCGTCTCCGGTACGGTGACCGATAAGGAGAAGGCTGCCTTACCTGGGGTGAATGTGAAAATTTCCGGTGAAAGTAATAATGCAGGTACAATAACAGATCTCGACGGACATTTCTATTTGAATATTTCTGATAAGAATGCTATTATCGAAATATCATATATCGGATTTAAAACTCAAAAAATAAGAGTGGGAAATGCGATTAACTTCGATGTAATACTAGAAGAAGACATCAGCGCTTTAAATGAAGTGGTTGTAACCGGCTATGGTACACAGAAAAAAGTATCTATTGTTGGTGCTATTGACAATATTTCCCCTTCAAAACTTCAAGTTGGTTCAACCCGTTCACTTTCTAATAATTTAGCGGGGCAGATTGCCGGTGTCATAGCTGTAACCCGTTCGGGAGAGCCGGGATATGATAATTCTAACTTTTGGATTCGGGGTATTTCAACTTTCTCAGGTACGACCACTCCTTTGGTTTTGGTTGATGGAATTGAGAGGGATTTGAATAATATTGATCCTGCTGAAATTGAGTCTTTTTCTGTATTGAAGGATGCTTCGGCTACTGCAATGTATGGTGTGCGCGGAGCTAATGGGGTTATCATTATCAATACAAGACGGGGGCAGGTTGGTCCTCCGAGTGTTGATGTAAGAGTGGAGCATTCAATTTCCGAGCCAACTAAATTACCCGGCTTTATTGGTGGAGCCGATTATATGGAACTCTTGAACGAACTGAAAGAAAATAAATCCCAACTCCCTTATTCTCAAGAGCAGATTGATAAAACAAGATATGGCTACGATAAAGATTTATATCCGGATGTGAACTGGATTGATCAAATAACGAAGAACTATGCTTATTCTACAAGGGCTAATATGTCGGTTGCCGGTGGCTCCGATTTTCTCCGTTATTCGTTAGTTGCCTCATTGTATAATGAACAGGGTATTATTGCAACGGATAAAACATTACCTTATAACACAGGCATTAACCTGAATCGTTATAATATGCGCGCTAATGTGGATTTGGATATTACGAAAACCACAACTATGCGACTTAATGTGGGAGGTTATATGCAAAACCGCCACGGACCAAACCATAGTATTGACGATTTGTTTTCTCAAGCTTTTGTAACCAGCCCCATTGTGTATCCTACACGTTATTCTGATGGTACAATTCCACTTGTTTCATATCGAAGCAATCCTTGGGCTACTGCAACACAATCTGGGTATATAGTGGGTATTAATACACAGCTTCAATCTCTTATCTCATTGGAGCAGAATTTAAGAATGATTACTCCCGGGCTAAAGGCTAAAATGTCATTCTCTTTCGACTCTTTTAATTATAGTGGGCGTATCAGATCAATGAGTCCAAGTTATTATAATGTAGCTACCGGCCGTGATGCCGAAGGTAATTTGATACATGATATTTTAAGTTATGGCGATGACGCTTTAAGTTTCTCTAATGAAAGTAATTATGGAACGAAGAGAACTTATCTTGAAGGTACTCTGACATATAACCGGACATTCGGGAAGAGTGATATTGATGCATTATTCCTTTATAACCAACAGAGCTATGACGATGGTAGCGTACAACCTTATAGAAAGCAGGGATTTGCCGGTCGACTTTCATACGTGTATGGCGGACGTTATATCGGTGAGTTCAATTTCGGTTATAATGGATCTGAAAACTTTGCTAAAGGAAAGCGGTTCGGTTTCTTCCCTTCAATAGCATTGGGCTGGCTTGTTTCCGAAGAGCACTTTATGGAAAAGTATAAGAATACGCTGAATAAACTCAAACTGAGAGCTTCGTATGGTAAAGTGGGAAATGATAATATCGGCGGACGTAGATTTGCCTACATCACAACCGTTTATACGGGACAAGGCTCTTATCAATGGGGAGATCAGGGGCAGATTGACAGAGGCGGCATTACCGAAGGTGATATTGGTGTTGCTGACTTGACTTGGGAAACTGCATGGAAGACGAATGTTGGTGTGGAACTTGGGCTATGGAATGCATTGGAAATGCAAGTCGATATCTTTAATGAGAAACGTTCCAATATTTTCATGCAGCGTAGCACTATTCCTACTCAAACCGGGTTTATCACTTCTCCCTGGGCTAATTATGGAAAAGTCACCAATAAAGGTGTGGATGCTTCTTTGAACTATAATACTAAGATAAATAAGGACTGGAGTGCCGGATTGCGCTCTACGTTCTCCTATGCAATCAATAAGGTGACTGAAAAAGACGAACCGATTGAACGTATCGGTACTTATCGTGGATTGACAGGGCGATCAATGAATACCCTTTGGGGACTTCAGGCCGAACGCTTGTTCACAAAAGATGATTTTGATGCCAGTGGTAATTTGAAATTCGGTATCCCTACTCAGGAAGTGGGATCTTCGACTATTCGTCCCGGAGATATTAAATATAAGGATATGGATGGAGACGGCAAGATTACAGATGCGGATGAAGGATATATTGGTGGAACGAATGATCCGAGAATCGTTTATGGATTCGGAGGTAATCTTGTCTTTCGTCAGTGGGATTTGAATATATTCTTTCAAGGCATTGCCGATACACACCGTATTATAGGAGGGTCATCCTACTTTATTCCGGGTAGTGGACAGGGATTATTAGGTAATATCTATGATAATTATCAAGATAGATGGACGGAAGAAAATCCTAGCCAGGATGTGTTCTGGCCCCGTCTCTCCGAATCCCCCAATAAGCAGAATTACCGTTCTTCTACTTGGTGGAAAAAAGATATGAGTTTCTTACGCTGTAAGACAATAGAACTGGGATATACTTTGCCTAAGAATATTATTGATAAGTTTCATGCAAAAGGTGTTCGCTTATATGTAAGTGGAAATAATCTGTTTTGTTTTTCTAAGTTCAAATTGTGGGATCCAGAATTAGGTTCGGGCGATGGATTAAGGTATCCACCTATGCGCTCCTTGTTAATGGGTATTGATGTTAACTTTTAAATAAAAAAGAAAATGAAAAGGTTTGAAACAATAAATATTTTTGCAGGACTTTTCGGCTTGTTCTCTCTCTTCTCTTGTAATTATTTGGATAAGGAGCCTGATACGGAACTGAATATGGATATGGTTTATGAAAATAAAACCAAAGTGGAAGATGTATTGGCTTATGTATATGCCGGACTGCCGAATCCGTCAAAAGCTTGGCTGAATGACATTGGCTGGGAAATTTATGGGGATGATGTGACTCCCTCTAAAAGATGGCAGCAATGGGATTGGGGTAACATTCCTAAAATATTCGGAGAGTGGACTCCAAACACCGGATGGAGTGGAAACTTTTGGGCTGATTATCCGAAAAGAATTCGTGAATCGTATCTTTTTAGGAAATATGTACATGCATTGCCCGATTCGGATTTACCTCAAGCTGAAGTAGATCGCATGAAGGCGGAATGTCGTTTTCTTGCCGCTTATTATTGGTGGGGGTTGACGGAGACTTACGGACCGATTCCATTTAAGCCCGATTATATTGCTCCTTCCGATTTTAAACTATCCGATCTGTTGGTGGGTCGTACACCTTTTGATGATATTGTGAATTATTTGGATAAGGAAATGCTTGACGCTTCCAAAGAGCTACCGGCTACTTATGAAAATGTAGAGAAGTATGGGCGCATTACGTCTATTATGTGTCTCACGGTTCGCGCAAAAATGCTACTCTTCGCAGCCAGCCCTTTGGTTAATGGAAATGATTGGTATAAGAGTTACACAAACAAAGATGGTACACCGTTATTTAACTCGACTTATGATCCTAATAAATGGGTGAAAGCGGCAGATGCTTGTAAACTTTTAATAGATGAAGCCGAAAAAGCCGGGCATAAGTTGTATACTGTTTATAATGCTGATGGTACAGTCGATCCGTTTATGTCTACGGAATATATGTTCTTTACCAAATATCAAGAGGGAAATAAAGAAATTTTGTTCCCTTATACCAAAACAAGTGACGCCAATGCTAACTATAAATTCTATACACTTAAAGCCGTCACACCCGAATTTGGTGGTGGTGGTGGTATGGGTGTCTATCAAGGATTGGTTGATGCTTTCTTTACTGATAATGGTTTACCGATAAAAGATCCGAATAGTGGCTACTCTGAAGCTGGTTTCTCTTCCGAAAAGGAGGTTCGTAATACGGTATGGACAGAAGGAACGGGTAAAAAAGGCGAAGTCACTGATGTCGGCACATACAATATGTACTGCCACAGGGAACCCCGTTTTTATACTACAGTAAGTTATAATGGTTCCTGGTATGCATTGGCTGGAAGGAAGTATGATTTCTTAAAAAGTCATAAGGACAATGGTTTTACGCATGATGCTCCGCAAAATGGCTATTTGGTGCGCAAAAAAATATACCCTACGGATAATCCTAAAACAAACAGTTGGAAGACTTCCCGTCCGCTTTGGCTTTATCGGTTGGGTGGCGCTTATTTAGATTATGCCGAGGCTGAAAATGAAGCTTATGATAATGGGACTGCAAGGGCCGAGGCGTTGAAGTATCTTAATATGATACGTGTACGTGCCGGTGTTCGTCAATATACCACTTCTGCTGTTGCACAGAACGATCCGAATTACATCCATGTGGATGATACTCAAGATGCCGTACGTAAGATTGTACGGATGGAACGTCGAGTGGAATTGTGTTGTGAAGGAACACGCTGGGAGGATATCCGTCGTTGGAGGATAATAGAGGAAATACCGGAAATGACAGGTGATAATTATGGAATGAACTTCGCTGGAAGTAATGCGGGTGAATTCTATCAACGTGTGGTTTTCCAGACAAGAGTTTGGAAGAAGGCTTATTACTGGTTCCCGATTTATGTCGACGAAGTGGAAAAGAACCCGAACCTGGTTCAATCTCCTTTCTGGAATTAATATTATGGACAATCTAATATTTATGAAGATATGAAAGTCAAAAAACAAATATACTTGTGCTTATTCTTGCTTTTACTGCCTTTCTTTACAGGCTGTAACTCGGATCCTGAATACTATACGTTGAATTCACCGGATGATCAGATGAAGTTGGCCACCTCAACGGATAGCCTTGCACTTGAAAGAGTGGATGCCGATAAGCAGGTGGTTACTTTTACTTGGAACGAAGCAACCGATCGTGGGGCTGATACCAAATTGAGTTATTATTTCAGATTGTATCAGGCTGATAACAAAGATAATCAAAGTGAGTTAATCAAAATAGAACCGGGGACACATTCTATGAGTTGGACCGCGCGCGAGATTAATGATCTGTTGACATCATGGAATGTAAGTGTTGGCGATGTGACGACCCTTGTTGGTGAAGTTATTGCCGAAGTGACAGCGTCGAAGAAATACTTAAAACCTGAGATATCGAAAGTCCAGTTCAAAGTTTCCGGTTACGACTCTTCAGATATTATGTATATCATGGCTAACGTTGCGGGACAGAGTCGTGCAATATCAATGGAATCGACTGATCAAGAAGGTGTTTATCATTGGAAGGGGCAGCTTGACCCATGCGAATATTGGTTTACTACAAATAAAGATAACGGATATCCGGCTTATCTAAAGGGCACCGATGGCAATGCTATTGTCTATTCGAAAGATGGCACCGGTGAACATTTCTCCACCGATAAACAGGGAGTATTCGATATTGTGGTGGATCTGAATCAAATGACTGTGACAACAACGGTTATTCCTATATACCATCTTTATATGGTTACTGCTGTCGGTGGTCAGGAGACTGTAACGGCATTGACAGATCTTGAAATGGGATCGGATGTTTTCCATTGGAGTGGTACGTTGAATGCCGGTACTGAAATTCGTTTTTCACGTGATAAGAATACGACTTGGCCGGCATATATTCCTGGAAGCGATGCCGGTTCTTTAGTAGAATCACAATCGGGAAGCATGCTTAAGATAACAAAAACAGCATCTTATGAAATAACAGCTAATATGGCAGATATGAAATTGATTTGCCTTGATGTATACACATTACCTTATGGTGGATTATGGGGTATTGGTGATGCGTTGGTAAAAGCCGGCTGGAATCTTTCACAAGCATACACTAATTGCGGTTTTAAGCAAGCCGATTTAAAGAATCACCCGGAGATATGGAGCTTAGCGACCGATTTCCAAGTATCGGGAGAAAGTACCTTTAAGATTTTGACTAATCCTAATCAATATGCATCGGAAATTGTTTCCGCCAATCCTTCATCCTTAAACCCATGCAACATCTGGTTGGATGCGGCAGTCAGAGCAAATGGCATTGGAGATAATAAATTTAAACCGGGCGTAACAGGTCGTTGGACGGTTAAGCTTGATCTTCACTCTATGAAGATCACGATGGTTCAGTAAAGATAGATTGAACTTGTTTAATTTAATAGAAAATAAAATGAATAGATATAGATTTGTGCTTTTTATAGTTTTGCTAGGATGTTTTTGCGGATGTTCCAGCTCCAAGAATGAAGATACGCCAATATTTGGGGGCACTGTATCCAGCCGCTATACTAATCCTGTAATAAAATTGAGTACCCCTGATCCAACTGTGATCAGGGCCCGCGATGGTCTGTTTTATGCTTACTCTACCGAGGACACTCATAATATACCGATATATCAGTCGAAAGATATGGTCAATTGGACACTGGTAGGTACCGCTTTTACAAATGATACCCGTCCCTCATTTTTATCTGGAGGTGCTCTTTGGGCTCCGGACATTCGGTATATAAATGGGAAATATGTACTTTATTATTCTCTTTCGAAGTGGGGTGAAATTAATAATAATGGCATAGGTGTAGCTACATCGTTGAAGCCGGGAGGTCCTTTTATAGACCAGGGTAGTTTGCTGATTAGTAAGAATATCGGAGTGCTGAACAGTATCGATCAATGTTTCTTCGAAGAAGACGGGCATAAATACTTGATATGGGGTAGCTTTCAAGGTATTTATTGCGTAGAGCTTACCGATAATGGATTGAAAATCAAGTCGGGCAGCACTCCGATGAAGATTGCCGGTAAAGCCTTTGAAGGAACTTATATTTATAAACGTAATAATTATTATTATATGTTTGCTTCGGTGGGTTCTTGTTGCGAAGGGTTGAACTCCACTTACCGCACTGTGGTGGGAAGATCCACTTCTTTGTTTGGTCCTTATCTGGATAAAGCGGGGAATAGTATGATGGACAATGCATACGAAGTTTTGATAGCAGGGAGTGATGCTTTCAAAGGGACCGGGCATAATTCGGGAATTATCACCGATGATAAAGGAGCGGATTGGATAATGTATCACGCTTTCCCTGTGGCCGATCCGGATGCCGGTCGTTGTCTGATGCTCGACCCTGTGGTATGGGTGGAAGATTGGCCTACGGTGAAAGATGGAGTTCCTTCTTCTACTCCAATGCAAGGCCCCTCTTTTAATAATTAATTTTATGACTTATTTAATACAAAGAATCATGAAGAAAAATGTTCTTTTTTATATCATGTTTTGTTTAGTAGGCATTTGCATTTTGAATGCATGTGACGATAACGGAATGGGAAAGCCATTGGCTACTAAAATGAAGATGGAACTTTCGGATTATACGGTCAATATAGGTAAGGTTGCCGCCGACACCACAGTAGCTATCGTTCGCTGGATTGACATCAATTCGCCTTCGTATACTTTGACTCTATCAAATACGACGAATGCTACGAAACTTTCACTTCCTGATAGGAGCAAACTGGGACAATATAATGTGAAAAGCATGACTCTCTCGGATAAACAGATCTTGGATTATTTGAGCCAGATGGAGTTAACCGATGAAACAACTCCCACATTACAACTGAAGATTGCGGGGACAAGAACAGATGGTGTGGCAGATAGCATCTCGGCTACGATCAATGTACTTTATGTTCCGGATGTTATTCAGTGATTAACAATAGAATAGGTATAGGGTTATTATATATTTGGGGACCGTGCCTTTATGACACGGTCTCTTTCTTTTCACGCTTAGCACTTATGATTGCATGTGAAATCAATACAATATCTTTATGTTGTATACAATCGAAAAAAGTTGAGATAGGAACATCTGCTATAATAGTGTGATATACAAAAAATAGTATTATTTTTACAGGGTCTAACTTTTTGTAGCAAAATCATCTAATACTTGACGATGAAGGGCCTTGAAATAAGCAAAATAGACGCTAAATGTTCTTTTATCTCAATCTGATTAAACTTAAATGAATACCTAATTATAAATATTTTTATATGAAACGAATCTCTTTTATTAAATTCTTTTCTTTATTATGCTTATTGCTTTTTGCCCGTAATGTTCAGGGGCAAACAAAAGCATCCAACATTGTTTACCAAGATAAAGAAGTACGTATTATATTGATAACAGATGGGGTTGTCCGTTTGGAGTGGGAGCCCGGCGGTAAGTTTGTTGATAATGCTTCTTTTGTTGCGGTGAACAGAGAGACTTCTCCTGTTAATTGCAAGATAAAGAACAGTGGAAAAACCATTGAAGTACAAACATCCAAGATGATTGTGAAGTACTTGAAAAACAGTGGTAAGTTTACCGATGCCAACCTGAGTGTAACTTCGGCTAAAGGTGTGAAACCTTTCGCTTGGAAACCTGGAGTTGCAAATACCGGTAATTTGAAAGGTACTTATCGTACTCTTGACGGATACAATGGAGGCATTCATTGGGATAGTAAAAAAGCAATGCCTATTGAGGATGGCTTGCTCTCTACCGATGGATGGACTCTGATCGATGATTCTAAAAGTTATTTATTCGATAACTCCGACTGGCCATGGGTGACGGAGCGTCAGACTTCAAATGGACAGGATTGGTATTTCATGGCTTATGGTCATAATTATAAGTCTGCTCTTAAAGACTTCACTTCTTTTTCGGGTAAAGTGCCATTGCCTCCCCGTTATGCTTTCGGATATTGGTGGTCTCGTTACTGGAGCTATTCCGACAATGAGCTTCGTTCATTAGTCGACAATTTCCATACTTACGATCTTCCGCTTGATGTATTAGTTGTTGATATGGATTGGCACTATACCGAGCAGGGTAAAGGCGGCTGGACCGGATATACCTGGAACCGTCGTTTGTTCCCTGATCCTGACGGCTTCCTTAGCTATTTGAAGAAAAATAAATTGCAGGTGACCTTGAATCTTCATCCTGCTGATGGTGTTGCTTCCTACGAAGATAATTATCCGGCTTTAGCTAAATGGATGGGAGTTGACACAACTACAACGAAAGTAATTCCTTATGAAGGATCGAACAAGCAATTTATGAGCGGATGGTTGAATACCATTCTTCGTCCTATGGAAAAGAAAGGTATTGACTTCTGGTGGTTGGATTGGCAGCAACGGCTGAATGATGCTAAATATACTAATTTAAGTAATACCTGGTGGATTAATTATGTGTTGTTCTCGAACATGGAGCGTAATGGTGAGACCCGTCCTTTATTGTATCATAGATGGGGTGGCTTAGGAAATCACCGTTATCAGATCGGTTTCTCCGGAGACTCATTTATCTCATGGGCTTCACTTGATTTTCAACCTTATTTTAATTCTACTGCATCAAATGTGCTTTACGGGTATTGGAGCCATGATATCGGTGGTCATACTGCGGCTAATCATATTGATCCGGAACTATATGTGCGTTGGTTGCAATTCGGTGCATTAAGTCCTATTTTGCGTACTCACTCTACAAAGAATTCCAACTTGAATAAAGAACCTTGGGTATTTAATAATGAGTACTTCACTGTTATACGTAATACCATACAGGAACGTTACCAAATAGCTCCTTATGTGTATGCGATGGCTCGTAAAACGTATGATGATGCTTTATCTCTTTGTCGTCCGATGTATTATGATTATCCTGAGAATAAAGAGGCTTATGATAATAAGAACGAGTATATGTTTGGGGATAATATGTTGGTATATCCTATCACTGCTCCGATGGAGAACGGCAAGTCGAAAGTGAAAGTATGGCTTCCGGCCGGAAACGATTGGTATGAATGGCAGACCGGCACTCTGTTGAAAGGCGGACAAACCGTTGAACGGACATTCCGTTTGGATGAATATCCTATTTATGTAAAAGCCGGTTCCGTACTTCCTTTCTATGATAAAGAAGTGAAAAATCTGCAAAACAATGAGGAACCTGTTATTGTGACTGTATTCCCCGGACAAAGCGGCTCATTCAATATGTATGAGGATAACGGAAACGATAAGGATTATGCTACCAAATATGCCACAACTTTATTGACTTCCGATAAAGCGGGTAATGTACAAACGATAAAGATCGGTGCCCGCAAAGGCGAATATAAAGATATGCCTGCAAACCGTAATTTTAAAGTAAGAGTAATGGCATCCACCGTACCGGAAAAGGTTACAGTAAATGGCAACCCGGTTGCTTTCACTTATGATGGTAACGAACTGGCATTGACAATTGATGTTCCTGAAACAAATTGTTCGGTAGAAAAGACGGTGGTAATCACTTATCCGGTTGATGCTCCTGTAGTAAACGACGGACTCAGTGCTCAGTTACGTCACATGCAACAAGCCGTACTTGCTTTGAAGAAACGTCAGGCAGGAATTGTTTTGACCGAAGAACTGGGTACAATGGAATCTGCCGGACGTGCGATTACTTATAAACCTGAGGAATTTATACAGCGTATTGAAAGTTTCCGCAATAATTATACCCGTTTGCCGGAAGTCCTGAAAGGACAGAAGCTGGATCAAGGTACGACAGATTGGTTTATGGAATATCTGAAATAGAACTTAATAATAAACCTAATGAAAATTAAACCTTTTATTCTATTAGCTTTGACAACATGCTACTTTTCGGTAGCAAAAGCTCAACTTGTCACTGTCTCAGACAGTGACAAGGCAAGAGCCAAGGCCATCGTTTCTCAAATGACCCTGAAAGAGAAGTTGATGTATATCTCCGGATATCACGACTTCTACATTCGCTCTATTCCTCGTCTGAATGTTCCTGAAATAAGAATGGCAGATGGACCACAAGGTGTGCGTAATGATACAAAAAGTACGATGTATCCTGCGGGCATCTTGTCCGCAGCAACTTGGAACAAAGATTTGGTCCGTCAATTGGGAGCATCTATAGGTATGGATGCAAAGGCTAGGGGAGTCAGCATTATGCTCGGTCCCGGAGTCAACATTTATCGTGCACCGATGTGCGGACGTAATTTTGAGTATTTTGGCGAAGATCCTTATTTGGCTAGTGAGGTGGCTAAGGAATACGTTATTGGTATGCAGTCGCAAGGAGTTATCTCTACGATAAAACACTTTGCGATGAACAATCAGGAGTGGGACAGGCACCATACCAGTTCCGATGCTGATGAGCGGACAATACAGGAGATTTATTTTGCAACATTCCGAAAAGCTGTTGAGCAAGCCCATGTCGGCGCTGTGATGAATAGCTACAATCTGCTTAATGGCGTACATGCTTCCGAAAACCGTTGGATGAATATTGATGTTCTTCGTAATCAATGGGGTTTTCAAGGTATCTTGATGTCCGATTGGGGCTCTGTTTACTCCGGTGTGGCTGCTGCTAATGGTGGCCTTGATTTAGAGATGCCCGATGGAGCATACATGAATGAGAAAAATCTTTTGCCCGCCATTCAAAACGGATTGGTTTCGGAAGCGACCATTGATTTAAAGGTGCAACATATTTTGCAGACCTTGATTGCTTTCGGCATGCTCGACAGAGAGCTTATTGATAAGAACATTCCTAAAGATAATCCAGTTACCCGTCAAACCGCTTTGGAGCTGGCACGTGAAGGAGTTGTTTTATTGAAAAACGAGGCTCACATATTGCCTCTTCAAGGTTCTGCTGCCTTTATCGGTCCGAATGCAAACCGTATCCCTACAGGTGGGGGAAGTGGATTTGTTGATCCATATTCTACAGCCACAGTATGGCAAGGAATGCAGGATGTATATAAGAAGAAAGATCTTAAGTTGGTGGAAGATGCTATGTGGGTGAGAGAGATGAAAGAAGGAATTGCTCCATTCAAAGCTGAATACTTCGCTAACCAGAAACTGGAAGGTGCTCCTGCCGTAGTTCAGACTGAAAATGAAATCGACCACGACTGGAAAGATAAAGCACCTATGGAAGGGTTACCTGCAGATCATTTTTCTGCAAGATGGACATCGACCTATAAACCTCAAAAGAATGGTTTGTTAAAGTTGCAGATGCAGGGGGATGATGGCTACAGGCTTTATGTGAACGATCAATTGTTGTTGGACGATTGGGGAGATCACGGTTTGACCGCAAGAGATGCTCTGCTTAAAGTGGAAGCCGGTAAAGAATATGTTTTCAGAATAGAATACTATGACAGTGGCATGGATGCTACTATTCGTTTTCATGCAAGCGCTTTGGATGAAGAACTCTTGAAATCATACTTGTCTAAAGTAAAGAACATTGTTCTATGTTTAGGATTTGATAGCATGACTGAGTCTGAAGGTTTCGACCGTACTTTTGCATTGCCTCAATGGCAAGAATTACTTATTGATGAGATTGCTTCTTTCCACAACAATGTAGTCGTAGTGGTAAATGCAGGTGGTGGCATCAAATTCAAGCCTTGGATAGATAAAGTAAAAGCGGTCGTAATGGCTTGGTATCCGGGTCAGGAAGGCGGTAAAGCAATTGCCGAAATCTTAACCGGTAAACTCTCACCAAGTGGTAAGTTGCCTATTTCCATAGAAGAAAAATGGGAAGATAACCCTGTATACAATTCATATTATGATAAACGGGATGTAACCCATCGTCGTGTATTGTATTCCGAAGGTGTATTTACCGGATATCGTGGCTATGACAAGTCGGGTAAGAAACCGTTATTTCCTTTTGGTTTCGGTTTGTCCTATACTACTTTCTCTTATAGCAATTTGTCACTCGAAAAATCCGGTGAGAATAAGGTGAAAGTCAGCTTCGACGTTAAGAATACAGGTAAGGTTGACGGCTCTGAAGTCGCTCAGATCTATGTACATGACGTTCAGGCTTCCGTACCTCAGCCGTTAAAAGAGTTGAAAGGTTATGAGAAAGTATATCTGAAACATGGTGAAACAAAACGTGTAACCGTTGAGTTGGATAAAGAGGCTTTCTCTTTTTATGATGTAAATAAGCATGACTTTGTAGTGGAACCGGGTGATTTCGACATTATGGTTGGTTCATCATCTGCGGAATTGCCTTTACATAAGGTGATTACGTTATAATAAATTTGTTTTGTTGTTTAAATTTTATCAGGCAGGACTTCTTGAAGTCCTGTTTTAACACAAGTAAGGCATCCCTTTGGGGATGCCTTACTTCTTACTTATGCAACACGTAAAACCAGTGTGTTTTGTAATATGGATTGCACAGGCTTCATTCCATAGCCGAAGCATCGAACGATAATGGTAAAAGTGCGCTCATGTCTTTTATTTCATATATGCCTTCTTCTCCGTATAATAATATCCGCATGGGGCGTTTGAAACGCTTTTCCGTTTCGAGCATTACTTGGCGACAGGCACCGCACGGTGGAATGGGGGAGCTTAAAAAGCCACGCTCATTGCGTGCTGCAATGGCAAGTGTTTCTACCGCTTGATCAGGATATTGCGAATTGGCATAAAATAATGTGGTACGTTCGGCACAAGTGCCCGATGGATAGGCTGCATTTTCCTGATTTGTCCCGCTTACAATGATACCGTTCGAAAGTCTGGCGGCAGCTCCGACTGAAAAATGAGAATATGGAGCATAACTTCGGTTAGTAGCTATCATAGCCTCATCCATTAATTGACGGTCCGGAGTGGCCAGTTCTTTATAATCGTATATTTTGATATCTATTTGTAGCGACAAATTCTTCATAAATAGGTAGGTTTTGGGGTTTTTGTATTACAAAGTTAGGAAAGGGATTGCGATTTCCAATTCTTTTTAAGAATTTTGTAAACTCAATTGTTAAGGACATGAATAAAACCAAGATATCACGTATCACAATTATCGCCATATTGTTGATTTGTTCCGTTGCAGCAGTAGCGCAACGCCGCAATGCCCGCTATTTAGAGTATATTGATCGTTATGCTCCACTTGCCATAGAGCAAATGAAGCAGCATAAAATACCGGCTAGTATCACCCTTTCACAAGGATTGTTGGAAAGTGGAGCGGGATATAGCGAATTGGCGCGTGAGAGTAACAATCATTTTGGCATAAAGTGTGGAGGCGGTTGGAATGGGCGCTCGGTACGTCATGATGATGATGCTCCGCAGGAATGTTTCCGTGCTTATCGCAATCCGCAAGATTCTTATGATGATCATTCTGCTTTTTTGAAGCGTGGAGCACGGTATGCTTTCTTATTTAAATTGGATATAACGGATTATAAAGGATGGGCACGCGGATTGAAGCAGGCAGGATATGCCACTGACCCGTCTTATGCCAACAGGTTGATTACGATTATTGAAGATTATGAATTGTATAAGTACGATCGTAAAGGCGCATTGGAGCAAATCAGAAGACAGGAAAATGAACCTGTTTATCAGCATCAGGTATATATAGCCAATGATCTGGCTTATATCGTAGCGCGTGAAGGGGATACCTTTAAGAGTTTAGGTAAAGAATTTGGTATAAGTAGTCGTAGGTTAGTGAAATATAATGATTTGCATCGCGATTATACGTTGACGAACGGTGATATAATCTATTTGAAGGAGAAAAAGAAAAAAGCGTCCGATCAGTATACTGTCTATGTAGTGAGAGACGGTGATTCCATGCATTCTATTTCACAGAAGTTTGGAATCCGTTTGAAGAACCTGTATAAGTTAAATGCGAAGGATGGAGAATATGTTCCTGAGATCGGGGATTTGATCTGGCTTCGCTAAAAAGGAACTGCTGCATTTAAGTTGAGCTCAGAAAGTGTCTGGTATTTTAATCGTATTATTTAATGTTGAAACTATCAGGATTTCCGTATTCAACTCTCTATTAAACATTATTCCTGTGTACAGCAAATCAGGAACTTTTTGGAAGATTTGTGAAGCAAACCAGGAAGAGCATATATATAATGTAAAGCAAAGCAGGAAGGCTTTCTCTTTTCTGTATAGTGAAGCAGGAAGTATAAATCATAAAGTGTCAACCATTTCCAGGCATAGTCGGTGTACAGCAAATCAGTAAGTCTGTGCCCCGTTCCCTTATATGGAAATTGTCGTTTCTCCTAATATGCACTCCCGTTCCCCTATATGGGAATTGCCGTTCCCCTTAATGGGCACTTCGATTTCCCTATATGGAAATTCTCTTTCCCGAGGCAAGACACCGTCGTGCCTTCGCATTGGCATCCCGTTGACAAGGTAAGTAATGGAGCATTAAACAGCCTTCTGATACTCCAAAGGAGTCATTCCCGTCAGCCTCTTGAAGAACTTGCTAAAGAAAGAAGGGTTGGGGAAGTCCAGCTCATCCGATATCTGATAAATAAGCAGATCACTATGTTTCAATAGTACTTTGGCTTCGAGAATCACAGCTTGTTCAATCCAGTCCATGACTGTCTGCTGCGTAATTTGCCGGATAATAGTACCCAAATATTTCGGAGTCAGACAAAGCTTATCTGCATAAAAGCTCACATTCCGTTCCTTCTTACAGTTTTCATTAACCAGATTAATAAACCGGCGGAAGAGCTCTTCGTTGCGGAGAGAACCGATAGGAGTGTTGCCGTAATTCTTATCTTGTAAATAACGAAGGTTGAATAGCATTGCAGTGAGAGTGTGCTGCACCACCTCCCTGCGGAAAGGAACTTCGTTCACTACCGCCCATAGAATGGAGAAATAAACTTCTTCGAGTTTCCACTCTTTTTCTGTCAGATGAAGTGTAAAGCCTTGTTTCTGATAAGAATCCGTTAAAATCTCTTTTTCGTTGGTAGGGAGGAAATCATTGGTGAAAGCTACTCCTCTAAAATCATAGTTATCGTTGACCTCCAAAAGTTCGACAATGGAATTTGGCGGGAGTACAACAATAGTATGCATGGAGACGGTATATTCAATGAGGTTTATCAAAATACGTGCGGTGCCTTTGAGTACATAGAGCAGTCTTCCTTCTTTCAGTCGGTAGGGTTGTCCTACTTTAAGTATTTTGCTTTGCATATTTGTAAAGCTGAGCACCACACCTATTTCATGATTAATAAAACGGCACTCATTATTCTCCACAATACCGTAATTTTTCAACAAATCGAGTCCTAATTCAAGTGGCTTGCTTTTTTCCATCTTATAGTTGTTTTATTGGCTCGACAAACATAGGCAAAAAACGGATCTATGCAGAGAAAAAACTTAAAATAGACAAGAAATTTATCTTTTTATTGCTTTTCTTATTGGATAATCGAACTAATCGAACATATTTGCAAACAAATGGAACCTGGTTACATATCTTATCCCTTTATCTTTGCAACATCTTTCAAGGTCACCTTTTGGAATAGATATTTATTGATATGGAATTCAAAAAATACATAATATGAAACGAACTATTATCTTCTTCTCTTTCTGCATCTGGGCATCTTTGATGAGTGCTCAGCTTACTTTAGATCAATGCAGAAAAAAAGCTCAGGAGAACTATCCATTAGTACGTCAATACGGATTGATAGAGAAGTCGACGGAATATAATCTGTCGAATGCTTCGAAAGGGCATTTGCCCCAATTTGCACTATCGGGTAAGGCCACATATCAAAGTGATGTGACCGAACTGCCTGTAAAGTTACCTGGAGTCGACCTAAAAGGGATGTCCAAGGATCAGTATCAATTGATGTTGGAAGTCAAACAGGATATTTGGGACGGTGGTGAGATCCGTGCTAAAAAGCAACAATTGAAGGCTTCGTCTGACGTGGAACGCGAGAAGCTTAACGTAGATATGTATGCGTTGAATGACCGGATCAATCAGCTTTACTTCGGCATATTGATGCTGGATGAACAATTGAAACAGAACCTGTTGCTCCATGATGATTTGGAGCGAAGCCATAAACAGGTTTCCGCTTATATCGCAAATGGCATTGCCAATCAGTCCGATCTGGATGCGGTGAGTGTGGAATTGCTGAATACCAAACAAAAAAGAGTCGATCTGGAGTCATCCCGAAAAGCTTATGTGGAGATGCTTTCCTTGTTCTTAGGTGAGAGATTGTCGGATGCAACAACGTTGCAGAAGCCTTCTTTTGAAGATTCGGTAGCCCGACTTTCTTCGGCAACAGCGTCTGTAAGTGGGGCAGATCTTTCCATGTCTACCGCAGAAAACATCAATTCCGACTCGTTATTACTACGGAGAAAATATGCCGGCATAGAAAGCGATCGCCCCGAATTGAATTGGTTTGACGCACAAGGTAAAAGTCTGCAAGTACAAAGAGCTGCATTAAACACCCGCCTGATGCCTCATCTGGGTCTGTTCGTACAAGGTGCTTACGGCAATCCGGGATTGAATATGCTGAAGAATGAATTTACTCCGTATTATGTTGCCGGTGTGCGCTTATCATGGAACTTTGGCAGTTTATATACTTTACGTAACGACCGTCGGTTGATTGATAACGGTTTCCGCCAATTGGAAAGTAACCGTGATGTCTTCCTCTTTAATACTACGTTGCAATCGGCACAGCAGACCAATGCGATACAGTCGATGCGAAAACAAATGGTAGATGATGATGAAATTATCCGTTTACGTAGCAATATTCGTAAGGCCGCCGAAGCGAAAGTAGCCAATGGCACGATGACCGTAACTGATATGCTGCGTGAAATAACTTCCGAAAATCTGGCTAGACAGATTAAATCACTTCATGAGATTCAGTTGCTCATGAATGTGTGGAATCTGAAATATACGTTGAATAAATAATAGAATTTACGGAGATTCATCCCCTCAACGCGCACGCATACGCGCACATATACAAAAACAAATTTACAAGAAGTCTAATATATATCTCGTAAAACAGAATAGAATGTAAAACGATTAATTAATATAGAATGAAAGCAAATAAATTGATCAACCTCTTTTCAGGATTGGGAGCATTGGGTCTTCTGGTTCTTGTTTCCTCTTGCGGGAATGGAACACCTAAATATGATGCTACAGGGACATTTGAAACAACAGAAGTGCTGGTCTCTTCGGAGGCTTCAGGTAAATTATTGCATTTCGATGTAGAAGAAGGTAACGTGTTGAAAGCCGGTGAAGAGGTGGGTGTAGTAGACACCGTACAGCTCTTTCTGAAAAAGATGCAATTGAATGCGAATGTAAAGTCGGTACAGGAGCAACGTCCCGATATTCTGAAGCAGGTGGCTGCAACAAAAGAGCAGATAGAAGTTGCCAAGCGCGAACTCAATCGTGTTCGTAACCTCATCAAAGCGGGTGCTGCCAATCAGAAGCAAGTGGATGATGCCGAGTCGACGCTTAAAGTCCTTTATAAACAGCTTGCTGCACAAAACTCCAATTTACAGAATAGTCGCCAAAGTCTGACCTGGCAAAGCTCATCGGTGGGGATACAGGTGGCTCAAGTGGAAGATGAATTGAAGAAATGTCATGTTATCTCTCCCATAAGCGGTACCATATTGGCAAAATATGCAGAAATAGGTGAATTGACCGCTGTCGGCAAGCCTTTGTTTAAAGTCGCCGATGTCAGTCTGATGTATCTGCGTGCCTATATTACGTCCGAACAGTTGGCCAAAGTGAAGTTGGGGCAGAAAGTAACCGTTTATTCCGATTATGGAAATAAAGAACAAAAGAAATACGAAGGTTCTGTAACGTGGATATCCGATCGTTCGGAATTTACGCCGAAGACTATCCTGACCAATGACGAGCGTGCTAATCTTGTCTATGCCGTGAAGATTGCCGTGAAGAACGATGGATATCTTAAGATAGGCATGTACGGAGGAGTGAAATTCTCCTGATTTAGATTACCCGACTCCTTTTTCAATCGAATTGAGGAAGAACCAATAAAAAGGAATGAAATGAATGATATCGGACTAAACGGAATAGAGCAAGCCGTCTGTGTAAATGAGCTGACTAAGCATTATGGAGCGGTTGAAGCGTTGAAAGGCGTTTCTTTCACAGTCGGCAAGGGAGAGCTATTTGGACTGATCGGACCCGATGGAGCGGGTAAGACCACTCTTTTCCGCATCCTGACTACGCTCTTATTGGCGGATAGCGGGACGGCTACGGTCAATGGTGATGATGTGGTGAAAGATTACAAATCCATCCGTAAGCGGGTGGGGTACATGCCCGGGCGCTTTTCACTCTATCAGGACTTGACGGTGGAAGAAAACCTGAACTTCTTTGCAACCGTATTCCATACGACGATAGAAGAGAACTATGAGTTGGTGAAAGATATCTATCAGCAAATCGAGCCATTCCGCAAGAGGCGTGCGGGTGCATTGTCCGGTGGCATGAAGCAGAAGTTGGCTCTGAGTTGTGCACTCATCCATAAGCCGGATGTCCTCTTCCTCGACGAACCGACTACCGGAGTGGATCCGGTGTCGCGCAAAGAGTTTTGGGAAATGCTGCGCAGACTCAAAGAACAGGGCATTACTATCCTTGCTTCCACCCCAATAATGGATGAGGCGCGGCAATGTGATCGCATAGCCTTTATCAACGAGGGGCAAATACGGGGTATTGATACTCCGGAACGTATTTTGTCCCAGTTTGCCGACATTCTTTGTCCCCAAGGACTGGAGCATAATCAGTCGAAAGATGAGGGCGATTATGTGATCGAAGTAGACGGATTGACAAAGACCTTTGGCTCTTTTACGGCTGTCGATCACATTTCATTCAAAGTGAACAAAGGAGAGATTTTCGGATTCTTGGGAGCTAACGGGGCAGGGAAGACCACTGCCATGCGTATGCTTAGCGGATTGAGTAAACCGACTTCCGGGACAGCTTCCGTGGCGGGTTTTGATGTGAAGAAGCAATCGGAAGAGGTGAAAAAGAGCATTGGCTATATGAGTCAGAAGTTCTCTTTATACGAAGACTTAAAGGTTTGGGAAAACATTCGTTTGTTTGGAGGCATCTATGGTATGAGTGAAGCCGAGATAGCCCGTAAGACCGATGAACTATTGGAACGCCTCAACTTTACGGCGGAGCGTGATACACTTGTTAAGAGTCTCCCTGTCGGTTGGAAACAGAAGCTGGCTTTCTCCGTATCCATCTTTCATGAACCGCAAATCGTTTTTCTTGACGAACCGACCGGAGGAGTTGATCCGGCTACACGCCGACAATTCTGGGAGTTGATTTATCAGGCGGCGGCTCGCGGTATCACGGTCTTTGTGACCACACACTATATGGATGAGGCCGAATATTGCGACAGGATATCCATCATGGTGGATGGACAAATTAAAGCGTTGGATACACCTGACAACCTGAAAAAACAGTTTGAGGCGGAATCTATGGATGACGTCTTTCAACAATTGGCCCGTAAGGCTGTCCGTAAAGCAGATTAGATATGAAACAGTTTATAGCATTTGTCCGCAAGGAGTTTTATCATATTTTCCGCGATCGGCGTACCATGTTGATCTTGCTGGGAATGCCCGTTGTACAGATCATTATTTTTGGTTTCGCCATCTCCACCGAACTGAAGAACGCGAGGGTGGGAGTGATGGATCCTTCGAATGATGTGGTCACCCGTCAGGTTATAGACAGGCTCGACGCCAGTGAATACTTCACTGTGACCACTATGCTCCATTCTCCCGGTGAGATGCAGGAAGCCTTCAGAAAAGGGGATATTGATATGGCGATTGCTTTCGGCAATCAGTTTGCCAATCATCTTTATAGCGGAGATGCCCGCATTCAGATCGTATCGGATGCTACCGATCCCAATATGGCTACTACGCAGGCTAATTATGCTTCGGGCATCATCAATGCCATGAATCAGGAACTGATGGCCGGAGCCGTAGATGGTACAGGCAAACTATTGAAAGCACCCTCCGGTATTGTGACCGATGTAAAGCTACTCTATAATCCCCAGATGAAAAGTGCGTACAACTTTGTACCGGGAGTGATGGGGTTGATCCTTATGCTGATCTGTGCCATGATGACTTCCATTTCGATAGTACGCGAAAAAGAGACCGGAACGATGGAGATATTATTGGTGTCACCTGTGAAGCCGTTGTTCTTTATCCTGTCCAAAGCCGTTCCTTATTTTGTGCTCTCTTTTGTCAACTTGGGGTCTATCCTTTTGCTATCGGTCTATGTATTGCATGTACCGGTTGCGGGGAGTCTCTTTTGGCTGGTTGTCGTATCCATGCTATTTATTTTTGTGTCCTTATCATTGGGGCTACTAATTTCATCACTCACACGAACGCAAGTCGCCGCCATGCTGGTGTCGGGATTGATGCTGATGATGCCTACCATGTTGCTGTCCGGAATGATTTTCCCAATAGAAAGTATGCCTTGGGTCTTGCGACTGATTGCCAATATAATGCCTGCCAGATGGTACATTCAAGCCGTGCGTAAATTGATGATCGAAGGTGTGGATATCTCACTGGTGCTTACTGAGATCAGTGTACTTGCAGCGATGGCGGTCGTACTGATAACGATCAGTTTTAAGAAATTCAAGAACCGTCTGGAATAGGTGCATAAGCTTGGACTATTTTAAGTGAGTTGATATTTGTTTCAAAGGATTGAGATTAACTAAGATAAACTATGACAATAAAGTTTCTTATAGAGAAGGAATTCAAACAACTGTTTCGTAATCCTTTTTTGCCGAGGATGATACTTATATTTCCCTGTATGATCATGCTTTTAATGCCTTGGGCTGCAAGTCTGGAAATTAAAAACATCAACCTCAATGTGGTGGATAATGACCATTCCATACTTTCCCGAAAGCTAGTGGATAAGATAGGTGCGTCCACTTATTTCCGGATGAATGGTGTCTCGCAGTCCTACAATGAAGGGCTGAAAGAGATAGAACGCGGTACAGCCGATATTATATTGGAGATTCCCCATGACTTTGAAAAAGACTGGATCACGGGAAACAGCCCTCATGTATTGGTAGCGGCAAATGCGGTAAACGGAACAAAAGGAGGGTTGGGAAGCGCTTACCTTTCGGCTATTGTCGCAGGCTATTCCACCGAACTGATTGAAACGCAAGGCTCAAAGTCTTTGGCAAAACCGATCAGCGTCAACAAGCAAGCTCTAGCAAATGTGGAAGTCACCACGCTTAATCTTTTTAATCCGAACTTAGACTATAAGTTGTTTATGATACCGGCTCTGATGGTAATGTTGCTCACTCTGCTTTGCGGTTTTCTACCTGCACTTAATATTGTAAGTGAAAAAGAGGTGGGAACCATCGAGCAGATCAATGTGACTCCGATAGGGAAATTTACATTCATATTGGCTAAGCTGATACCTTACTGGGTGGTTGGCTTCTTGGTATTGACCCTTTGTTTTGCTTTAGGATGGTTTTTATACGGGATATTCCCTGCAGGAAGTTTTCTGATTATATATTTATTCGCCGTCTTATTTGTGTTGGGTATTTCAGGCTTCGGCATTGTGATCTCCAATTATTCAGCCACCATGCAACAAGCCATGTTTGTGATGTGGTTTTTCCTGCTGATTCTCATTTTGATGAGTGGCTTGTTTACTCCGATACGCAGTATGCCGCAGTGGGCGCAATGGATCACAGTCCTTAATCCGTTGAAATACTTAATGCAAGTGATGCGGGCCGTATACTTGCGAGGCAGTGTGTTGTCGGAACTTTTCCCACAACTAATTGCATTGATTCTATTTGCCGTCTTCTTTAATTCGTGGGCTGTGAAGAGCTATCGTAAGAGTAAATAAGCCTAACAGAGTTTTTATGTTTAAGATATTAAAAAATATCAGCAAAAGATGAATTATCATTACTGTCCTTTTAAATGAAAATTATATCTTTGGCAGCAAAATTTAATATCATAAACCCTAATGAACACACAGAACACTTATCTTGCTTCCAAGCCTCACTATGAAATACTTGATGGTTTGCGTGGCGTGGCTGCACTAATTGTTGTTGCTTTCCATTTGTTCGAGACACACTCAGACGGTGATCATATCGCGCAAATCATAAATCATGGTTATCTGGCGGTTGATTTCTTTTTCATGTTGTCCGGGTTTGTGATTGGTTATGCTTACGATGACCGTTGGAATAAGATGTCATTGGGCGCATTCTTTAAACGCCGCCTTATCCGTTTGCACCCTATGGTGATAATGGGTAGCATAATCGGTGCCGCACTATATTATTTTCAGGAATCGTCTTGTTTTCCTCCGATTCACGATACTTCTGTGGGGACGATGCTGCTGGTTATGCTGCTGGGTTGTACCTTGCTGCCTCTTCCGGTAAGTATGGATATACGTGGATGGACTGAGATGCATCCGCTGAACGGCCCTGCATGGTCATTGTACTTTGAATACATTGCCAATATCCTCTATGCTTTTGTGTTTCGCCGTTTGTCTAAAATATGGCTTGCCGTGTTTGTCTTTGTGGCAGGATGCGCTACGATGCACTTATGCGTCACATCTCCCAACGGTGACATTATCGGAGGATGGGCTCTCAATTGGGAACAGCAGTACGTCGGTTTTGTCCGTCTGCTCTATCCGTTCTTTGCCGGCTTATTACTTTCCCGTCTGGGATGGTTGATACCTATAAAGAAAGGTGCTTTTTGGTTTTGTAGCTTGGCTATCGCACTAGTGCTTTTCTATCCCCGTGTCGGAGGTGAAGAAGGGCTTTGGAAGAACGGTCTTTTTGAAGCTTTGTGCATCATATTTGTATTTCCTGTCATTGTTTCGATGGGTGCAGGTGGAAATGTAACCGGTCGTTCGGCTAAGGTATGCAAATTTCTGGGTGACATTTCATATCCTATCTATATCACCCACTATCCGTTGATATATGTCTATACAGCTTGGGTGTGCAAGACCGGAACAAAACTACCGGATGCCGTACCTTATATGATACTTACTTATGTGGCTGCTGTTCTTTTGGCATACGGCTGTCTCAAACTATATGATGAGCCGATTAGAAAGAAACTCACACAGAAATTCCTGATGAAGAAAAAGACCGTTTAAATACAAATAAAGCCATTGGAATATAAAAATGATGTGTGATAAGAAGCTGAAAAATTCGTTATTACACGTCATTCTATTCTTTCCGGACATTTCCTGAATATATCCCTATATTATTCTGGTTACGGTTTGATAAATCTCGAAGCTTGTTTTTCTCTGGAAAAGAGTGCTGCTGTATTGATTAATGCCAAATGGGAATATGCCTGTGGAAAATTACCCAATTGACGTTTGGTTGTAAAGTCAATATCTTCACTGAATAATCCTAAGTGGTTGGAATAGCTCAAAAGTTGATTGAATATGTCGCGGGCTTCATCTTGATTACCTGTGACGTAAAGGGCACGAACGAGCCAAAATGTACAGATTGTAAACGACGAAGTTGGTGCACCAAAATCGTCACTATTCTTATAGCGATACATTAATCCATTGTGGTATAATTCAGCTTTAATGCGTTGTACAGTAGAAATATATCTCGGATCGGTAGCTTTTATAAACCCGTATTGTTCCATAAGGAGAAGAGAAGAATCCATATCGGAGCTATCATAACTCTGAGTGAAACTCTGGATATCCGGGTTCCATCCGTGAGTAAATACATCTTCTTTGATGCGTTGGGCTTCTGTTTTCCATTGATTTTCATAGTCTTTCATGCCAATATAGGCGGCTATGTCTGTGGCCCGATCGAGAGCCACCCAGCACATGACTTTCGAAAAAACAAAATGTTTCTCGATATTACGGAATTCCCAAATGCTTTGATCGGTATTATGCCAACTCCCAATAACATCTTTAGCAATGGTTTTAACAATGCCCCACATTTCTTCTATCTCGTTTAGCGTACCCGGAAAGTGCTTATAGTAATGATAGATGACATCCATAAGATAACCCAAAGAGTCATTTTGTCGCTGATTGTATGCTGCATTTCCAATTCGCACTGGACTTGAGTTTTCATATCCGGTTAAATGAGAAAGTATTTCTTCTTTCAGCAATCGACTTCCGTCAATACCATACATAATCTGGAATGAATCTGATTTGGACTTTAAAATACGTTGTATAAAATTCATAAACCGACGTGCTGCCGATTGGTGTCCCATTTTGAGTAAAGTTTCGATGGACATCGAAGCATCACGAATCCAGCAAAAGCGGTAGTCCCAATTACGGACTTCGCCAATAGTTTCTGGAATACTAGTAGTGAGAGCTGCAATAACCGCTCCAGTGTCCTGATAAGACATTAATTTAAGTATCAATAAACTACGTGAAATAACATCGTTATATTCGCTAAATTTTTTCGATCGATTATTCCAATTGAGCCAATAGACTTTAGTGCGTTGATATTCAAGGTATATGCGGTTAATATCAATGGGTATAAGCTTTTGGTGATAGGAGAGTAAAAGAAATTCGTCTTTCTCGAGCATAATTTCGTTTTCATTTAGAATGTCTTCCGCATTAAAACTGGAGTAAAGAAACATGTTATCCCTACCGTTAGCTGAGGAGACAGTCTTTATAAATTTAGGAAAATTTTCGTTTAAGGCAGTTTCTGCAGCATAATTCATTGCAGGATAATAGTTTATTTTAAAACGGGGAGTGCCGTTGATGTAACGGATATATCGATAAATTTCAGATGGGATATAATAATCATTATCTCCGGTACGGTATCGTGGCATAAAATCAATTAATTCGAATGCTCCTTCTATAGAAACGAATGAAGTTGAGAGAATATTGGTATTTTTGACATAATGTTGGGTAATGGTATAGTTGTTATTTACTTCTATGCTGAAGTGTCCTCCTTTATTCTTATCGAGTATTCGGGCAAAAACGGAAGGTGAATCAAATGAAGGAAGACATAGCCAGTCTATGCTACCTTTGTATGATATTAATGCTGCCGTTTTTCCATTTCCAATTACTCCATAATCTAAATATTTCATATCTTTTCTTCTTATTTTGTTATAAAATTCATCTTATATGGACTATTTTTCTTGTTCCAAATAGTGGATAATATATGGTTTACACCTGCTTATTCTTTAATAATGAAACGTTTAGTCTATTGTGTATCATGTTGTTTATCAGCATGATATGCTTATTTGTTGAACAATAGAGCTCTAATGATGTTTTAATTTTAGATCCTAATCGCTCAGCATAAAAAACTATTCCATTATGAAGATTATTATAATATCTAACAGATTGCCTTTAAAAATTGTTGAAGAGAATGGTAAATATGAAGTCATATCCAGTCCGGGAGGTCTGTCTACAGGCCTGGATTCACTAGAAGTGGTATATGAAAGAGCCTGGGTTGGATGGCCGGGTATGTATATGGAAGACGGAGAAGATAAGAAACAAATTGATGAAAAATTGAAAGATAAAAATTATAAGCCTGTCTATCTTACTCCCGACCAGATTGAAAAATATTATGAAGGGTATAGTAATAGTGTATTGTGGCCGCTCTGTCACTATTTTCCTAGCTTTATCCATTATGAAAATGAGTATTGGGATGCTTATAAGGAAGTGAATGCTCTCTTTTGTAAAGCAGCCTTAAGTATTATAGAACCGGGGGATATTGTATGGGTGCAAGATTATCAACTGATGTTGCTACCTAATATGCTGCGAGAAGAGATGCCAGACATTGCCATCGGATACTTTCATCATATTCCTTTTCCGTCTTATGAGTTGTTTAGAACTTTATCTCAAAGTGCCGATTTACTGAAAGGGCTGTTAGGCGCCGATTTGATAGGTTTTCACACTCATAACTATATGAGGCATTTTATTAGTGCCGTATATCGGGTACTGAAGCTGGATTGTAATCTGGATGAAATTCAGTTGGATGACCGGGTAGTGGATGTAGATGCCTTTCCTATGGGAATCAATTATGAAAGATATCATAATGCAATACAAGATGCCGGAATTAGGAAGCGTGCTGAGGAACTAAGAAAAAGCCTTGGCAAAGGTAAACTGATGTTGGCAGTGGATCGGCTGGATTATACTAAAGGTATTCCAATGAGGTTGGATGCTTTTAATGTATTGATGGAACATTATCCGGAATATCGCGGGAAAGTATCATTAGTCATGATTGTATCTCCTTCGCGTGATAATGTGGATATCTATTCGCAATTGAAGAATCGTGTGGATAAAATGGTGGGAGCTATTAACGGTCGCTTTTCTACATTGGACTGGACTCCGGTTTATTATTTTTATCGGTCATTTCAGTTTGAAGAGTTGGTTGCCTTTTATCGTTTGTCGGATATTGCTTTGGTTACACCACTTCGTGATGGAATGAATCTGGTGGCCAAGGAATATTTGGCCACAAAAAAAGACGAACCTGGAGTACTTGTGTTGAGTGAAATGGCTGGTGCGTCTATCGAATTATCCGATGCATTGATTGTTAATCCTACAAATGTTCGGGAGATTGAACAAGCTATGGTAAATGCATTGAGAATGCCTATTGAAGAGCAACGCAATAGGATGGTTTCCATGCAAGCCATAATTTCGGAACAAACTGTTGAACAATGGGCGAAAGACTTTATAGACGAATTGCAGCAAGTCAGAGAAAAGAATATCTTGCAACATCGTAAAATTGTAAATCAGGATAATTTTGTACGGATAAAAGCGGATTACGACAATGCCCAAAAGAGATTGATCTTATTAGACTATGACGGTACATTAGCTCCATTTAAAAATAATCCTCATGATGCTTTTCCCACTTTAGAATTACTGAGACTTCTTTCTAAGTTGTCTGAAGATAAAGCAAACAAGATTGTGATCAGTAGCGGACGCGACCGCCATACATTAGAAAAATGGTTAGGACATTTACCTCTGGATCTTGCAGCTGAACACGGCGCTTTTTATAAAGAGAGGGGAGAATGGCATAAAAAGCTTGATAAAATTATTTGGGATAAAGAGATATTGGAAGTAATACAGCATATTGCTAAGCGCACTCCACGCTCAAAGATAGAAATTAAAGATACGGCACTTGTATGGCACTATCGAGATGTGGATAATTGGTTGGCGGATTTGAGGGTGACACAGCTTATCAACGCCCTTATTAACCCTTGCTCCAGGCATAATTTGCAGATTATGAAAGGAAATAAAATTGTGGAAGTGAAAAACAGTAGTGTAACGAAAGGTTCCGAGGCGCTTAGATTGTTGGGTAACGATACTTATGATTTTATAATGGCAATAGGGGATGATACTACGGATGAAGATATGTTTATGGCACTACCTGAAGAAGCTGTGACGATTAAAGTGGGACGTAATTCGAACGTCGCGAAATATAATATTCCTACCCAACCTCAGACTTTAGCTTTCCTCAGACAATTCGAAGAGTAAGTGTGTTTAGATGATGGTGATATTTCAATCTTAAACCTTTTCTACGTTATATACGTTTCTTATAGGAAACAAATAAATAAATAAATGAAAAAGCTATTCTCAATCTTCATGTTTTGTTTGCTAACCGTCGCAGTGGCTGGACAGCAAAAACCTTCTTTGTACGATTTTAAAGTGATTGACATTGATGGAAAAGAGTTTAGTATGATGACTCTGAAAGGGAAGAAAGTATTGATCGTAAACGTAGCTTCAAAATGCGGATTGACTCCACAATATGAGAAGTTGCAGCAGCTTTACGAAAAGTATAAAGATAAAAACTTTGTGATTGTAGGTTTCCCTGCTAATAATTTTAATGGTCAAGAACCCGGTACAAACGAAGAAATTAAGCAGTTTTGCGTGGAAAATTATGATGTGAGCTTTCCGATGATGGCTAAAATTGATGTCACGGGAGAAAATAAAGCTCCTATCTATAAATGGTTAACAGAGAAAGCTGTAAATGGGAAAATAGAAGCTGAGGTTCAGTGGAATTTTCAGAAGTTTATGATTGATGAGAAAGGCCAACTTGTTGATTTTGTTCCGCCACGTGAAGATCCGTTTTGCGAGAAAATAGTAAAATGGATAGAGAAATAATATTTTTATGCGTAGAACTTCAGGTTTTGTTCTAAATCATGAAGTTCTACGCATAATTGTGACCGATAAATAGGAAGTTATTTTTTCATGCGTAATACGCGAATACCCGTCCAATTACTATCATTCTTAAGCATTTGTGATAAAGAAATATTGGATACAACTACTTTTTTCTCTTTTGAAGAGGCATGGATCAGGCTTAGTTTGCCATCTACATAAAAGGCTATTCCCAAATGTGCCACATCAAGTCCGGGAGTGTTTGTTGTAATAGTAATGATATCTCCGTCATTAATCCAGGGTAGCCCTTCATTCGGTAGTTTATCTTTTGGAAGATAGCGGATATCTTTTCCGCTAAGTGATTTTTCTGTCTTTTTCATCTTGGCTACATTTTCAGGGGAATTGTTCAATTGTTTATACAACTGAGGATGGGTAGACATATATGAAACGGATAATTTTTGGAGATATGGGCATCTTGCACCGCTGATATCTTCGATAAGACCATTACGAACTCCATTATTGATCCAGTCGGCAATGTAATGCAAGCGTGAAGTATAGCCGTCTATCTTACCGTCACGATAACGGATTTTCTGAAGATTGTTTGCAAAGTCTCCTTCAGCCACCTGACCATCTTCGAGAGGAGATAGGGACATGGCCAAGACGTATTCCACGAACGTGGTGCAATCTACTTCATCACAATTGATCACCAGTTCTTCTTTGTCATTAATTTCGAGTGTGTGGGCTACATAAGGGACGTCCATAAAACTAATGGCGTTATTCAGCATTACATTTTTTTCATCTTGTGCATGGAGATTGCCGGTTATGAAACATAATGCACCAAACAGGATAGTTGTGAATGTTTTCATTGATGTTTAGTTATTAATGATATATAAAAAAGATGTAGCAAATGTACTACATCCTTTCCATTAATCATTATATTTCGATGTTAATATTGGCGAATTCTTATTTATTATAACCTGCAAATACCAACCCGTCACGCAACCATTTTTCAAGTTCTCCTGTCCATTGGCGCTTATAAGTAAAATTATCCTTGAATCCCCATCCATGTCCTCCTATAGGGTACACATGAAGAGTAGCATGTATTTTTTTATCGAGCAGCGCCTGAAAATAGCTAATTCCATTCGTTGGAGGAACAGTGCTGTCATCGGAAGAAAGCATAATAAATGCCTGAGGAGTATTAACGGTAACTTGGCGCTCAAGTGAATAGTGTTGTTCCAGCTCTTTTGTCGGGGTGTTTCCTATCAAGTTTTGTCGGGAACCAGCATGAGTAATACCTTGCACCATTGAGATTACCGGATAAAATAAAATCTGAAAATCTGGGCGAGTCTCGTCACTGCTGTAAAGTGTGGCTAGTGAAGCGGCCAAATGTCCTCCGGCAGATGCTCCCATTATGCCAACGCGATTTGGGTTTATCCCCCACTCGGTAGCATGTTGACGAACCAGACGTATTGCCTGTTCTGCATCAGATAGCGGTACTTCATCATGTCCATTAGGCATTCTATATTTTAACACAATATAGGTTATACCCATAGCATTCATCCATGAAGCCATATCGTGACCTTCATGGTTCATTGCAAGACGTGCATAACCTCCTCCCGGACACATAATAATAGCTATCCCGTTAGGTTTTGTCGGACGGTAAACCGTAATAGAGGGATGAACAACATTTGCCACCCGTCCTCCTTCCAAATCTTCCTGTTCTCCTTTCAGTCCGTTAGTATTCGGAGCTCCACTAGGCCATAATAAAATTTCAGCCGGCTTTTGTGCCGATAGCATGGTTGATATCATTAAGGCTGCTACAATTAGAATTTTTCTTATCATTGTTATTGATTTTGTTTTTTCTATTTTAAGCGATTTTCTCTTTGAATCTGTTGAATGTACCCATCATACTTGGGAAAACAAATTCAATTGTCATCGTTTATTCACGTTTTTAATTCATCATTTTGTTTTCATTGATGCTTTGATAAAATACAGAATCAGTACGATATATGCAATGAGAGCCGCAACTTCCGACCAACTGTTGCTTATCCATGCCTCGTTTACCAAATTTATTCCTCCAAAGCGCAATGCAGCACTTACTACTCCCATTAGTGCTCCACCGGCTATGAAACCAGATGCAAGAAGCGTTCCCTTTTCACCGCGCATGTTATTCAGAGTGGCATCTTTACTGCGAGTAGTGACGTACCAATTGATAGCACCGCCTACAACTAACGGAACATTCAGTTCCAAAGGGATGAACATACCTAAGGCAAATGCCAATGCCGGTATTTTTAAGAAATTCAATAGTATTGCGATTATAGCACCGATGCCATACAACAGCCATGGTGCACCTACTCCGTTCATTAACGGTTCTATAACTGCTGCCATGGCATTAGCCTGAGGCGCGGAAAGTTGTCCACTGGTGAAGCCATAGGTTTTATTAAGAATGATCATTACTCCTCCTACGGTAGCAGCTGATACAAGTGTTCCCAAAAACTTCCAGGACTCTTGTTTCATGGGAGTGGTACCTAGCCAATATCCGATTTTCAAGTCGGTTATAAATCCTCCGGCCATTGATAGGGCTGTACATACCACGCCGCCCATGACTAAAGCTGCAACCATCCCTGAAGGGCCTTTTAAACCTACGGCAACCATGACAACTGAAGCCAGAATCAGTGTCATCAATGTCATACCCGATACCGGATTGGTCCCTACAATGGCGATAGCATTTGCTGCCACTGTTGTGAACAAGAAGGTTATCCCGGCGACTAAAAGTACTGCAACGACTGTATGAAGAATGTTGCCGTGCATGACATCCAAGTAGAAGAAAAGGATAATGAGCAGCAGCGTGAGTAACGATCCGATGGCTATAATTTTCATGGATAGATCACGTTGGGTGCGCTTCACCTCTGTTTCCTGTGTAGCATTGCCTCTCATTTCCTTGGCGGCAAGACCTACGGCACTTTTGATAATGCTCCATGATTTAATGATACCGATAATACCTGCCATGGCAATGCCACCGATGCCGATACTTTTAGCATAGTATTTGAATATTTCTTCCGGAAGCATGCTTCCTACGGTAGCTGTAATATTAGGGTTCCATTGATTCAATACACTATCTCCCCAAATAAACGACATGCCCGGAATAATGATCCACCATACGGCTAAAGAACCGGCACAGATGATGGATGCGTATTTTAACCCGACGATATATCCCAATCCGAGTACCGCAGCTCCGGTATTGACCTTGAATACTAGTTTGGCTTTTTCTGCCAGTGTCTCTCCGATACTGCATACCCTTGTGGTGAAGTTCTCATTCCACCAGCCGAAAGTTGCTACTATAAAGTCATATAATCCGCCTATGATACCAGCTATTAAAAGAGGTTTTGCCTGATTGCCACCTTTTTCACCGGAGACAAGAACTTGCGTGGTTGCGGTTGCTTCGGGGAAAGGATACTTTCCATGCATATCACTTACAAAATATTTCCGGAAAGGGATAAGAAAGAGGATACCCAGTATACCGCCTAACAATGAGCTAATAAATACTTGAGTGAAAGTAACGGTAATTTCAGCCGGATAAGTCTCCTGAAGTATGTATAAAGCAGGGAGAGTAAAAATAGCTCCTGCAACAATCACTCCCGAACTGGCTCCGATGGATTGGATAATCACATTCTCGCCCAAAGCATTTTTTCGTTTTGCTGCGCCCGATACTCCTACAGCTATAATGGCAATGGGGATAGCCGCTTCGAATACTTGTCCGACTTTCAATCCTAAATATGCAGCAGCAGCCGAAAAAAGAATTGCCATGGCAATTCCCCACGATACCGACCAGAAGTTAACCTCTGTGTATTTTTTGTTAGGACTCATCAAGGGATTATATACTTCACCCGGCTTTAGTTCGCGGAAGGCATTCTCCGGCAACCCGGTCACTTTTTCTTCTTCTTGTTTCATAAAATTGCTGTCAGTTTATGTTGTATGATTAATTTAATAGATAATAAATCTACTTCAAAGGAAATAAAAAAAAGGAGAATTGAAAAATTCTCCTTTTATAATTTGCCATAATTTATATCAAAGCGATCAGAATGGAAATTATTTGCCATCTTTACCGGTCATTGTCCCTTCAATAAAAATCCTCATCATTTCGGTTTTTGCATTGGTCCGTAAAGTAATAGACTTCTTAAAGTAGCCGGGATATTTGCCTGTCCCGTTGTATGTCACCTTAATTGTTCCCGTTTTGCCCGGCATCACTGGTTCCTGAGTATATTCGGGAACTGTGCAGCCACATGATGCTACTGCCTGATGGATAACCAACGGACCATCACCAACATTCGTAAATGTAAATACACAACTCACCACTGGATTTTTTTCAGAAAATGTACCGAAGTTATGAGTTGTTTTATCAAACTTAATATCAGCCTTTCCTTGTGCTGAAGCATAACTTATGCTTGCGACCAGCATCATCATATAAAAAGCGAGTTTTTTCATTTTTAATATCTTTTTGTTTAACACAGCGACAAAGGTAAACGGTTTTTGTGAAAATGAATCAAATGAATTGCGAAATAGTATTAAATCATTGTTTGAACTGCTTTGCAACAGATATTTTGCTAAATGAAACAGACTATCTACTTCACAACGAGATCATTTCTTTTTGTAGCAAACTATAATTTGTCTGCTTGCGATTCATTATGCACTTGTTGTTTCAAATCAGCCTGCATCAGCAAGTTCTTTAGCTCTTCTTCCGTATGCTCTTTTCTATAGAGAGGTACGGTTTCTACTACAGCTACTGAAGGGTCAAGATCATACATTTGCTTATCGGAAGTTGCTATACGTTTAATCAGATCGTAGCAAAACAGTGTAAATTGTTGAACGGGTTTTATATTAATATTGCGTATAACGCGACCTACCACCATGTATTTAAATTCTCCATGGTTGTATTCACCACCTTGTAATGAAGGGTAGCGTGATGATAAGTCCACCATGCCTTTACGCTCCATATCATTGGCAATAAGGTTAACATATTTATCCGTATGAATTCCGAGTTTGAAACCGGCTCTGATATCCAGTCGGAATATTTTGCAAGGGATATAGACTGTTGTTTCGTAACCGAATTCATATGGTTCATCCGTACGTCTTATATTAATAAACCAATAAGTATCAGCCCGTTTTGGCGTTTTGGTAAAGAGGGAAGAAGTTATTTTGTTCTCTATATTGTCTTTGCGTTTTGCATTGGTTATATATACCAGATGAGTAGCGGTTTTAGGTATACTTTCATCTTTGCTGATTCTATCAATCTGATTGATATAGTTCTTGTTGACAACATCGTATGTGGTGAATTTCTTTTTCAACCATGTTCCCTTTATCCACGAATACATAATAATGAATACTACTCCACCGATGAGTACCGGAACAAAACCGCCATGACCGAATTTCTGCATGTTGGCAATGAAGAAAGTGAACTCGAATACGATAAAAAAAACGGTAACAGGGATGCTAAACCAAAGTGGTCGGTTATTCTTTATAAAGTACAGGAAGAGTAAGATAGAAGTCATCATCATACTGATGGTGATGGCAAGTCCGTATGCCGCTTCCATTTTAGTGGAAGACCCTAGCACCAACATTACCATGAGGCAGAGAACCATTAGCATATAGTTGACAGATGGAATGTACATCTGTCCCTTAATTGTAGTGGGGTATTCTATTTTTACCGGAGGCCACAAATTCATGGAGATAGCTTCGCTAATTACACTGTATGAGCCACTAATCAAAGCCTGACTTGCTATGATTGCGGCCGATGTTGCCATTAATACACCTATAATGATAAACCATTGAGGCATCATCATAAAGAAAGGGTTTGTTCCGTGAGTGATTTTTTCCGGATGATTGATAATCCATGCAGCTTGTCCCAGATAATTTAATATCAATGCTATTTTGACAAAAATCCAGGCCGCACGTATGTTCTTCAGTCCGCAGTGCCCTAAGTCGGAATACAAGGCTTCGGCACCTGTGGTACAGAGGAAGATGGCTCCCATTATGATCAGTGCATCGGGAACTTCAATAATAAACCGGATGGCATAGTATGGATTGAAAGCAAGTAAGACGCTCCAATCCTGAGCCAGTTGGAGTAAACCTACCACAGCCATCATAAAGAACCAGAGACACATGAACGGACCGAAGTATTTTCCTAATGAACCGGTTCCGTAAGGTTGCAACAGAAAGATCCCTACGACAATAATTAAGGCTATGGATAGAGTCTGCATGTTGGGGACAAGTACATCAAGTCCTTCTACGGCGGAAGTTACCGTCATGGCAGGAGTGATTACCCCGTCGGCGAGTAACATGGCTGCGCCTATTGCTGCAATGAACAGCGCCCACTTAAATTTTTTACGGATCAGAGCATATAAGGATAAAATGCCACCTTCCCCCTTATTATCGGCCTTCAGTGTGAAAATAACATATTTCAGGGTGGTAAGGATGGTTAATGTCCAAATCACGCAAGAGACCGCTCCCATAATATATTCGGGCCGAGCAAGTTGCCCGTCCGGTAAGGTATGGATTACGGCACGCATCACGTAAAGAGGTGAAGTACCAATATCACCGAAGACGATGCCGATAGCCAAAACAATCCCCATTGCGCTGAAAGGCACCCGATATTTATTCTCCATAAAAAAATATAATAAATTATTCTTTTGCGGGCACAAATGTAGTTGTTTGTTTGATATGTATATACTATTTTTTAGAAATATTAGGGCGTTCCGTCCTATTTTGTCTTCTATCAAGCCTTATACCTTTGTTCCTGCTACACCTTAGCAATAAAGAATGCAAAAAGATAGTGCTTTGCTTGTACTTACACTATTTGAATATGTATATGTACGGCAGAGCACTACTCAATCTCTTTTTCCCTGTTAAAGGGTTAATGATCTTATTTCCGGTCTATAATCTGTTTCTGAGAATTTCGCCTATGGTACCGTAGCTGATATCCTCGCGCTCGCCCAGTAGTATTTTTCTTTCCTTGAATCGTTCAGTAATAATTCCGATGGTGGATTCATCAACATTGTAATCTTTCAGATGTGTTTTTATACCCACGGATTCAAAGAAATCTTCGGTTCTTTTTATTGCTTCATCTATCCGTTGTTCGGATGATCCGGCGGATATGTCCCAAATGCGATACGCATATTGTTCCAACTTGTCTCTTTTGGCATTACGCATGATATTCATTACCCCGGGTAGAACGATGGCTAAAGTTCGTGCATGGTCAATATTATGAAGAGCGGTCAATTCATGCCCGATCCCGTGTGTTGCCCAATCCTGAGGTACTCCGCAACTGATAAGCCCGTTCAGAGCCATAGTGGCGGTCCACATAAAGTTGGCGCAATCGTCATATTCGGGCTGTTCTTTCATGACCTTCGGTGCAATCTCAATCAGTGTCTTCAATAATGACTCCGAAAAGTAATCTTGCACCATGGCGTTGACAGGATAAGTGAGATACTGTTCCACGGTATGTACAAATGCGTCTACAATTCCGTTTGCTACCTGACGTTTGGGTAGGGAATAACATACTTCGGGATCGAGTATAGAGAATTTTGGCATAACCCACGGGCTCATGAACGCATATTTCTCTTTGGTGGATATCCGGGAAATAACAGCTCCGGCATTCATCTCACTCCCTGTGGCGGGTAGCGTAAGTATGGTGCCTATCGGAATAGCTTTTTCTACGGTTGCTTTGCCTAACAAAATATCCCACGGATCTTCTTCCATTGGTATTGATGCAGCTATGAATTTTGTTCCGTCAATTACGGAGCCTCCCCCTACAGCCAACAGAAAGTTCACCTTTTCTTTTTTACCCAATGCTATCGCATTCATTAGCGTTTCGTATTTTGGGTTAGGCTCAATCCCTCCAAACTCAATGTATTGATATCCCTCAAGTGCTTTTACAACTTGATCGTACACTCCGTTCTTTTTGATACTTCCACCACCATAAGTGATCATGATTTTACTGCTTTTTGCCAGTAGTTCGGGTAGTTTACCGATCTCCTTTTTTCCAAAAACGATTTTAACCGGATTCTGATAACTGAAATTGTACATACGTTTAGTCCTTTTAAGTTAGTATTCAGTTTACTATAGTCAACTTCCTACAAAGTTAATATAAACTTTGGCTACAGTGTAACGGTATAGGGAAATAAATTGGTGATAATTGGAGTTATTCCGATATGAATTCGTTGTTTACCTTTTATTTAAATATAATCTTCAGATTGTGGGAAGAAATTTATCGGAGAAAATGAAAGTAGAATATATGGAAACAGGAACCAATACTATGATTCCTGTTTTGTTTGATAGTATGCTTCAGCTTTTGCAAGGGTTTCCGGTTTGCCTATATCAAACCAGTTTTCACTATCAAGCGGATATCCTTGTATGCGGGCTTTCGGACAAATGGCTACATAAAACGGGATAATGGAAAATTTGCCGGTCCATTGCTGCTTCATATAGCTGAAGATGGATGGTGAAAGTACGTGAACACAACCGAAAGCTTGTTGCGTGTAGTTTTCACTAGGATAATCCAGATCTTGTGGAAGAACTTCGCCTGTCGATAAATTGGTCCAACCGCAAAGTCGATTCTCTTTATCCATCAACAAGTATCGGGATGTCTTACGGTGATTGGTGAGCAGGGTTGCTTCTGCATTACCGGCTAAATGATGGAGATAGAATGAAGCAAGATCCAAGTCCGATAAGATATCGGCATTATGGATAAGAAAGGGTTCATTACCATCAAGAAAAGGGCGCGCTTTTTTTATACCTCCACCTGTATCCAGCAATTCACCCCGTTCGTCACTGATATGAATGGTGATGCCAAAATCATGGTTGGCATGTAGGAATTCAATAATTTGTTCTCCGAAATGATGTATGTTTACCGTAATTTCATTAAATCCGGCCTCTTTCAACCGGAGAATAACCCGCTCTAACATAGGCTTTCCTGCTACGGGAACGAGTGCTTTAGGCATGTGGTCTGTAAGTGGTCGCAGGCGTGTACCCATACCTGCTGCAAATATCATTGCTTTCACGTAACTGAATGATTAATTATGAACGATTGATAAGTGGCAGTGTTCTTTATTTAAATACTTGCTCTATATTCTGTTCGCGATGTACGAGGTTAACCTGTACTCCGAATTTTTTGTTTAAATGTTCTGCCAGATGTTGGGCTGAGTACACAGAGCGATGTTGTCCTCCTGTACAACCGAAGCATACCGATAGGTTCGTGAATCCACGTTCCATATACCGTTTTACCGATGTATCGACGAGAGAATAGACGTGTTCCAGAAAAGTGGTGATTTCCCCATCTTCTTCGAGAAAGCTTATAACCGGATCGTCAAGGCCTGTAAAGGGCTTATAACGTTCATATTTTCCCGGATTATTTACTGCGCGGCAATCGAATACAAATCCGCCTCCATTGCCTGAAGGATCCTCCGGAATACCTTTTTTGTATGCAAAGCTGGTCACTTTTACAGTTAAGCGGCGTTTTCGCGAATCATCGGTAAATTGAGTCAATTCCGTCAACTCCTTCAGTACCTGACAGAGGTAAGGGTATTCAGGGTAAGGTTCGCGAAGCAACTGACGTAAGTTTTCTACGGCAAAAGGTACACTTTGTATAAAATGAGGCTTTTTCTCAAAATAACCGCGGAAACCGTATGCCCCCAACACTTGCATGGTACGGAAAAGTACGAAGTGGCGGAGTTGGGCATAGAAATAGTTTTCGTCCACAGGCTGGTACTTCTGCAATGAATCCATGTATTCGTGCAGCAATTCTTCCCGCAAACTCTCCGGATAGTTTGCTTTGGCTTGCCAAAGAAATGAAGCTACATCATAATATACCGGTCCCTTCCGTCCACCTTGAAAATCAATCAACCAAGGCTCTCCGTCTTTAATCATCACATTGCGCGATTGGAAATCACGGTACATAAACGTTGCCGATGAACTGCGCAGCAATACGTCCGCCATTTTTTGAAAATCGTCTTCCAATCGGTCTTCCTGGAAATCCATTCCGGTAGCTTTCAGAAAGCAATATTTAAAATAATTTAAGTCCCAAAGAATAGAACGGTGGTTTAACTCCGCTTGTGGGTAGCAATAGGAAAAATCCATACCCTCCGCACCGGAGAACTGAATATCCGGCAACAGACGCATGGTCTTACACAACAACAGTCTTTCATCTTCATCGAATATACTTGTTTTACGCCCTTTCTCAATGGCGTTGAAAAGCAATGTATTACCCAGATCTTCCTGAAGATAATATTCATCACTTTCACTTTTGATTAATACCCTTGGTACAGGCAATCCTTTTTTAAGAAAATGATCGGCCATGTAAATAAATGCACGGTTTTCTTCGGGAGATGTGCCGCAAACCCCTATAAGAGTAGGTGAACCGGATAAACGGAAATAGCGTCGGTTCGATCCGGAAGAAGGAAGTTCATCAATTACTTCCGGTTCATTTCCGGTATAAGAATGATACAGTTTTTTAAGTTCTTCAATTATCATAAAAAAGCATTTATTGAGGCAGCTAAGGTAAGAGTTTTGCTGCAGATATGCCATATTAATGAATTAAATAAATAGTATTGATAGATAGAAATGTTTGTGAATTTCGAAGTAATCATGTAGGTTTGCACTGATAAAACCGCTTTTTTACGGTAAACTAAGTGAAACATGAACAACTCTGATAGATTGCATCCTGTTATGTTTGTCGGAACAGGCAGTGATGTAGGAAAAAGTATAATTGCCGCGGCGTTCTGCCGTATTTTTAAGCAGGATGGATTCCACCCTGCACCTTTCAAAGCTCAGAATATGGCACTTAACTCTTATGTTACATCCGATGGTTTGGAAATCGGGCGTGCACAAGCTGTTCAGGCCGAAGCGGCGGGAGTATCCTGCCACACGGATATGAATCCTATTCTGTTGAAGCCGTCATCCGATATGACATCACAGGTCGTGTTGAATGGCCGCCCGATAGGAAACAGAAGTGCGTATGAGTTTTTTCGGCGTAAAAGAGAGATAAAATCTCATGGTGAAGAATTATCCGGCGAAGAAAAGAAAGTTGCTCCTACGGATGAGGTACAGGAAGAGATTGATTTCCGGAGTGAAGTCTTTGCAGCCTACGACCGTCTCGAATCGCGTCATAATCCTGTTGTGATGGAAGGAGCGGGGAGTATATCCGAAATCAACCTGAGAGATACCGATCTAGTGAATTTGTCTATGGCCGCCCATGCGGGAGCGGATGTGATTTTAATTGGCGATATCGACAGGGGAGGGGTGTTTGCTAGTGTGTATGGCTCGTTGATGTTGCTTACTCCTGACGAACGCAAACTAATCAAGGGAATACTTATTAATAAGTTTCGTGGAGATCTCCGTTTGTTTGAAAATGGAGTAAAAATGCTTGAAGAACTTTGTGGAATTCCGGTGCTTGGCGTTGTCCCTTATTACCGGGATATTTTTATCGAAGAGGAAGACTCGGTGGCGTTGAATACAAAATCCATACATGCCGAACGTGGAAAAGTCAATGTGGCTGTCGTATTGCTACGTCATTTGAGCAATTTTACCGACTTTAATGTGCTGGAGCATGATCCGCGTGTTCATTTGTTCTATACCAATAATGTGGATGAACTTGCTAAAGCCGATATTATATTGCTTCCGGGATCGAAAAGCACACTGGCGGATTTGCAAGAATTGCGTCGTAATGGAGTGGCTCAGGCAATAGTCCGCGCGCATCGTGAAGGAACGACTGTTATGGGAATCTGCGGGGGGTATCAGATGATGGGAATGGAAATTCTTGATCCTGATCATGTAGAGGGGGAGATAGAGTTTCTTCCGGGCTTGGGCTTATTGCCGGTGACCACGCAAATGAGGGGAGAGAAGTTTACAAAACAGGTCAGGTTTCATTTCCGAATGAATAATGAAAAGGAAACGAATGGGAGTGTAACAAATTACCACAAGGAAACGTCTTATTGTTGTGAAGGCTATGAGATCCATATGGGCATTACCACTCCTTTTGCCGGCGCTCTTCCTTCTCCTCTGAATCTGTTGGATGACGGACGTCTGGACGGTTATTTTGCGGATCGTACTTGCTTGGGAACATACATTCATGGAATTCTTGACAACCCTTCATTCATCGATTTCCTGCTGGAACCTTTTGCCGAAAAGCTTACAGAGCGAATGAATTTTGATTATAAAGCATTTAAAGAAGAACAATACAATAAACTGGCTTATCATGTGCGTAGTCATGTGAACTTGCCGCTTATTTATAAAATACTTAAAAGGCATGATTGAAGGGCATGGAGATGATTCGTATAAATTCGGAAGTGCGATAACTGCCGATTTCAGCTCAAATATATATAGGCATACTGATTTATCAGGATTGAAGGCTCACTTAGTCCGTTGCATTACATCTTCCGGTCAATTGGGGGAAGCATCGGATATTCTTTCTTCTTATCCTGAACCCGAACCCTATACATTGGAAGCATGTCTGGCAGAAAAATTTAGCTTACCTTCTGCTTCCGTCTGTGTAACAAACGGGGCTACCGAAGCTATTTATCTAATTGCCCAGACTTTCAGAGGGACGAATTCAGCTATTCTACAACCGACATTCAGCGAATATGCAGATGCTTGCCGTATGCATGGACACCGGGTGACCTCTGTTTACCGGCTGCCTGCTTGTCCTGATAAACGTTCGGAGAACTTGCCCCTGCCGGATGATATAAGAATGCTGTGGCTCTGTAATCCAAATAATCCCACCGGAACCGTTTATGATAAGCTGGAACTTATCGACTTGATTACAGCTTATCCTGAAGTCTGTTTCGTGGTGGACCAATCGTATGAGTGTTTTACGCTCAGACCGTTGTTTACTGTTTCCGAAGCAGCTTCGTATCCTAATGTTTTGCTACTGCATTCTATGACAAAGAACTATGCCATACCTGGATTGCGCTTGGGATATGTGACCGGGAATGAAGGTCTGTTGAACCGTTTGCGAACGAACCGCATGCCCTGGTCCGTCAACAGAATCGCTATTGAAGCCGGACTATACCTCACGAAATCTAGCTCGTCTGGTCATTCAGCCCAATCACCATTCAATGTAGCGGAGTATTTGGAAGAGACCGCCCGCTTGCAATCCGCATTAAAATGCTTGCACGGTTTAGAAGTCTGGGATACGCAAACACACTTTTTTCTGGTTCGTCTTCGTTATGGCAAAGCATCAGCCTTGAAAGAATATTTGGCTGAAAAGCATGGCATATTGATTCGTGACGCTTCAAACTTTGAAGGATTGGATAAACATTTTCTTCGTATTTCTACCCAGAACCCCGAAGAAAATGATCGTTTGATGAAAGCTATTGAAGAGTGGATCAATAATGTTTAAACCGGATTCATTGTATAATTGTGAAGTTCAATTATTTTTGCGATAATGGAACAGGTCTTGATTATTATAGGTATAGCTTTTACCGTTAATCTGCCTTTGCTTGCAGCATGGCTGTTCGATCGCTGGTTGGGAGATCCTGCCTGGTTGCCTCATCCTGTAGTGGGATTCGGAAAATCGATTGCTTTCTTTGAACACCGGTTGAATAGGGGGGAGGCTCGTTTCTTCAAAGGAACAGTAATGGCATCGGGTCTGGTGCTGGGCACATACTTGCTCACCGTCTTGATTCTGCACTGGGCTAAAACTATTTCCCCTGAATTCTTGCTTGCCATACAGATCGTGATGATTTTCTTCTGTCTTGCCGGAACGACTTTAGTACGTGAGGTACGTATGGTATTCGAAGCCTTGGATTCTTCACTGGAGGAAGGCAGGATGCAAGTGGCTCGTATTGTCGGACGCGATACTTCGGAACTCTCGGCGCAGGAAGTTCGTACGGCTGCTCTTGAAACACTTGCTGAAAACCTGAGTGATGGAGTTATTGCTCCTCTTTTCTGGTATCTGATTCTCGGCATACCCGGAATGTTGGCCTATAAGATGGTGAATACACTCGATTCTATGATAGGATATAAGAATGAGCGTTACGGAGAATTCGGGCGTTTTGCAGCCAAACTGGATGATGTTGCAAATTACATCCCCGCCCGTTTGACAGCCTTTCTGATGATTTTGTCCTATTCTTCGGGACTTTACCGGAGATTGGGACGAACCTCTGTCGGCAATCCGACTCATAATTCGGCTTCAGTCGATCCAACTGCTATAAACTCCGGTAAAGGCTTACCCCAAAAGAGACCCGGATTTATGGAACTGCTCAACTTTGTGAGCGAATATGGAAAAGAACATGCGAGTCCGAATTCAGGATATCCCGAAGCCGCATTGGCGGGCATGTTAGGATGTCGTTTTGGTGGACCGCATAACTATTTCGGTAAGTTGGTATGGAAACCTTATATAGGACGGAATGAACGTCTTTTGGTAACCGAAGATATGAAGTTTGCTACGCACATCAATCATCGTTCCGAAGATATAATGATTGTGACGATCATGTTTATCACAGCTTTACTTTCGCGAGGTGTATGATATCACAGGTATCTTGTTATTGTGTTATAATTAAAGAGACTGATCGTTTTCAGTATTATCTTGCCTTAATTTTAGTGTCTTACTTTTGTAGTAAAATGAAAGGAGGAGTTACTTTTTACAGCTATGGCAGCCGCAATCGGACGTAGCATTCGCATAATGCTTATTATTGAGAAACCGCTTTTTACAGTTATGACAGTAGTGCTTCTCTGTCATTGTTATGAGATTTAGGTTAATTGTATTTTGATTATTCCACCATATGGAGTTAATGCACTGAACGCCTCCTCGGGTTTTATAAGACCTGCATATAGTTGTGCACAGATTAGCACTCCGCCATGTGCAAAGATCACTACACGGCTATACTCTTTCTTTTTCAATTCATCAAGAAATTCACTGACCCGTTTGAACTGCATCATAAAAGATTCCCCTCCCGTAGCGGCGACATTGATATAATCGGCATACCACTCTTCAATTCTCGGGTCTTTTATCGCTTCATAAGGTTGCATTTCCCATTCTCCAAGATTGATTTCCATGATACGTTCGTCCCGCGTAGCATCGGGATGTCCACAATACGAAGCCAATCGTACGCATCGCGTCAAAGGGCTTGTATAGAAATGATCGACCTGTTGGGATTCTCCAATATGTAGCTTTAAGTTTTCGGCGGTTATTGCAGCTTCCTGTTCAAAGGTATCACGCAATGGCACGTCCGTTTGCCCGTAGCATACCCCTTGAGGTACGTCTACCGATGTATGTCTGATAAGAATAATTTCCATTTGTTTATTGCATATAATTAAGATTGATAATAATTGCCGCTCAATAAAAAGACTACTCATAATGCACAGGTTGTCTTCACTCACTTATTGCATGTAATTAAGATATATAATAACTGCCGCGAGATAAAAAGATAATTCACAAAGTAAAAATGTGGCTCCGCAGCAGTCGCCCGTATAACCCTGTATTCTTCGTTTAATCAACCGGTATAACCCAAAGAATGTCAGTATTGGCATCAGACAGGCAATCCAAAGCGGCAAAGGAAGGAATAGTGCAGCAGGTAAAATGCCACATCCCAAATCAATGATCAACTCTTTTGCCGTCATTCGTTCGTACACAACCTTAGCCTTACTCTCTTCCTCTTTGCGAGCATAAGGGAGCACATTAATCAAATGAGAGGCACAAAACTTACTCCAACAATCACCGCAGAACACAACTATACATGCCAAATGTAGAGGCAATAGAGGGATAAGCATCCATAAGAGTGCAAAATAGCCGATTAACCCGATCACCCCATAACTGCCAATATGCGAATCCTTCATTATGGCGAGTGTACGTTCGCGAGTTGTTCCTCCGCCAAAAGCATCGAAGCAATCGGCCAAACCGTCTTCGTGCAAGCATCCGGTGACGAACACGCGTGAAATGACCGCCAATGTCCATGCCAATGGTAAGGGCAAGAACTGAGCTGTGAGCCAAAGAACCCCTGCCATAATTCCTCCTGTGAACCATCCCGCAAGAGGCCAGTAGGGGACAATCCGTTTAAAATAGTCTCCCGGTACCTGACATATCCGCCAAAAGGGAAGCCGGGTAAAGAAGATCAATGCCGCAAGTAACCTCATCTTATAATAAACGTTAGTTTAAAAATATTTCGTGATGGAAGCATGAGCAAAGTTATCCATTTCATTAATCATCCGCACAGCCGACTGAATAATAGGATAGGCACAAATAGCTCCCGTTCCTTCTCCAAGCCGTAAGCTCAAGTTCAATACAGGTTTTGCACCCATGCTGTCCAACAATAATTTATGCCCGCTTTCATCCCCACAGTGTCCATATATAGCGTAATCTATAACTTCCGGATATAATTTGCTCGCAGCAAGCAGGCAACTTGTCATAATAAAGCCATCCACAAGGATAACCATTTTCAGCTCTGCCGCCTGCAACATTCCACCTATTGCCATAACCATTTCCAGTCCGCCAAAGTAGCGAATGATATCATGAGCCGAATTATCGCCTTTATAATTCTCAATCGATTGTTTTAATATCTCATATTTATGTCGGATACCCTTGTTGTCCAGTCCGCTTCCTGCACCCACACACTTGTCCAGTGGCAGTCCGGTGAACAAGCTCGTCCATACCGATGAGGCTGAAGTATTACCTATTCCCATTTCTCCGAAGCTGATCACATTTGTACCTTCTTCATGGCATTGACGTACAACCGCTGCACCACGTTCCATACAAAGATTCATCTCTTCTTCCGTCATGGCTGCTTCGTGTAAGTAGTTGCGAGTACCCTTACGCACTTTCATGTTGATAATACCTTTCTCGTAAGGTAAATCATAATCCACCCCTGCATCTACAATTTTTAGAGTAAAACCATGCTGACGACAAAGGAAGTTTACTCCGGCTCCTCCATGTAGAAAGTTGCTGATCTGCTGCCAGGTTATTTCCTTTGGAGAAAGACTAACTCCTTCCTCTACTATACCATGATCGGCGGCAAATATAATATTCTGTGGTTGTTGAAGTGAAGGCGATAAAGTTTGTTGTATCCAGCCAATCTGTAGAGCTAGTTCCTCGAGCATACCCAATGAACCTTTAGGTTTGGTCAGATTATTGATCTTATCCATTAAAAAATCCCGAATCGCTTCATCCGGACGTGTAATATGAAATGTTTTCATTGTGTTGTGAATCAATTGTTTATTTTATTTTCACCGGTATTCCCGAAACCATAAGTATCACTTCATCAGCCTTTTGGGCTATGTATTGGTTTAGCCAACCTTGTATATCGGTGAACTTTCTTTGCAGTTCGTTTTCGGATATACCGCACATACCAATTTCGTTTGTCACAAAAATGAAGGTAGCCTCTTGTGAGGTGAAGCGTTCGAACTCCTCTTTAATGGCAGTCAGCGTTTGATCAACATCGGCATTAGAATCGAAAAAGTAGTTTGTGCACCATAAAGTCACGCAATCTATTACCACAGTTCTGCCCTTTAATAAATGCCTACTGAGAACTTTTTCTTCCTCTATATTCGTCCATTCTTTGCCTCTTCGTTGTTGGTGCTTTATGACACGCTCCCGGAATTCTTCATCCCAAATTCGTGCCGTGGCCAGATATACGGGGTTGGGTGAGAGTGACAGCGCCAACTTCTCAGCATGAGTACTTTTACCGGAGCGGGTACCTCCTGTAATAAGGATAATCTTTTTCATCTTTGTGAGTATCAAAATAATGCCTTTTTCCCCTATCATGCCTTTATAGAAGGAGTTTTTGACTTTTTACACTTTGTAGCAAGCAAAATTACGTGATTATTTTGAATATAAAAAAAGTTCTTTTACCTTTGCAGCGTTTTTGTAAGAAGTGCGGCAGTAGCTCAGTTGGTAGAGCATCAGCTTCCCAAGCTGAGGGTCGCGAGTTCGAGCCTCGTTTGCCGCTCTTTCTCATCGTTAAGCAGTTACATTAAGTTGTAGCTGCTTTTTTTGTGCAATATAAATTCTTTATCTCTGTTTATTGGAGTTATCATAAGCTAATCTCATCTATGGCAAGTTACAAAAACTTTTATGAATTGAATGAACTCTCGTTTGCTCAATCAAAAGAGCGCTCCTTCTAAACCTGTTTTTTATCGAAACTCTCGGAACTCAAAAGACTTTATTCGGAACTCATGTTACTGCAAGGTGTGCAATCATAGGGCTTATGCTTGTAACCTATATCGAAGAGTCTGCGATAACTATATTGAAAAATTAGTTAGTTTATTATATGAGCATAAATAAAAAGGCTACTCATCACGAGCAGCCTTTGTTATATCAGTTAATCTTAAATTATAAATCTATGAAAAGTGATGCAAATATACTGATATATAATGCCTATACAAATCATTTGAGTATATCCGGTTGATTTATAACAAGGTTTAGTATTAGATGTAAAGTTGTTAACTCTTTGATTTAATTTGTATGCTATTTAACTAAAATATATGATAAAAATTAAAAGAATACTCATTAATCTGTCAATTGTCATAATGCTGTATCTGGCTGTGGAGATACCCATTTAGCTACCAATATGGATTAAATATTATATCATACTTTTGCCATACCGGTAAGAATATAATCCCCTTTTATGCCATGTTTTGCCATGTAGATGCGAACTTCTTCCCGGCAGACTTTCACAAGGAAATACCCTGACAATCTCGAATTTATCGGTTTAATAAATGAATACTCTGTATCATTGTGGATAAAGGATATGCGATGATCTACCATATAAACGGAGTATTGATTGCTTAAATATATGAATAAATAAAAAAGGAAATAGATAAAACGGGAATATTAGACTTTTAATAACTAAATATTTTGAAAATGAAAAAAGGAATGATATAAATAACAAAAGAGCCCGCTTTTCAAATGGGCTCTTTTTGCATAAAAATATATCCGCTGTGTATCTGCTTGCTTGGCACCAATGAGAATAAGACCTTCATTCTCTAACGCTTCTTTCAGGATTGCTTTATCCAATATTGTTATCTACAAATGTATCCTGCAGACTCGACAAAGTCTTACTCGTTCGTTTTTTTATTGCTCTGTAGCCATTCTGCAAACTTTTTTAATTTTTCATTATTAGCATCAAGCCATTCTTTTGCTTTATCGTTACTTGAAATGCTAATATAATAGCAAAAAACTTCCATGTATTCAGATTTTGCTAAGTTGTAGAATAGTGGCACGTAGAATTTCCACCAAAGGCTGTCTTTTCCTTTCGGGGCATTCTTAGATAATTCTCCCAACGTCGTAAAAAATGATTTTGTGTTGTTAATAAATAATTCCTCTGGCGTTTTATCCTTATTTTCTTCCATCACATTTGAAGCTTCGAGCATGGCAATCATCGTATCAGCTGAACCAAATTCAGAGCCTATATTTTTAGCATTCAAAAACACGTTAATATTCATTGGGTTATTATTGTCTTTTTGAACATTGCCCCCAAATTGTTTTTTTAGTAATGCATAGGCTGTTTTCGATCTTTCCGAAGACGGCTCTAACATTAAAAAGTAATATAAACTCAATAAACTTTGCACTCTATTATGATTCTGACTTTCCAAAAGTCCCAATGCGTAATGACTGCTATTATGGTCTGATTTGTTTCGAATGGCTTTGATAAAAGCATCTTCTGCATTCTTAGTATCGTTTATTTTGCTGTAATCTATGCCAATATTGTAATATAGAAGGTAGTCGTCGCCACATTTTCTTAATGCTTTACCGAATAGCTTGATAGACTCTTTTGTCTTACCTAAATTGTCTAATGCAGAACCTTTTGCAATATAAGCTAGCAAAATGTGGTCTTGATTTTTTTTCAATACAAAATCGCTGTATTTAATAGCGTTCTTATTGTCTCCTGCATATAAATATGATAATGATATTTCATAGTTAACCAATGTTGACTCTGGTGAAATCTTTAACGCTTGTCTGTAGGTGTCAATTGCCTTGTTATATTCTCCGTTGTCGTGGTATTGTATACCAATCTGCACCAAACTGTCTACCTTGTCTTGTCCGAAGCAAGATATTGTTAATAACAGGCAGAAGCCGAATAAAAAATGCTTTTTCATATTGTATTAAGTTTTTTAGTAACGTATTCAGTTAAAGTACCATTGGAGATAAGCCCCTATTCAAATAATCTCCGAAACTTGCCCAATCGGTAATATCATTGGATAAAGCAAAAAGGAATTGATATACGCATGGTGAAGTTTTGATTGAAATTAATAAAGTTATTAAAGCTTTTATACCTCTCTTTTCATAATTTCTTTATTTGCAAATATATGATATTTTTATTTATAATAGGTTATTATATGAAATAAATTGTTTTAACAGTTTTGGAATGGCTTTGTTTCTTTGTCTTTTCTCTTTTGATACGGGGTATCATTATTGCTACTTTGTATATGAGAATTGTCAGCTTCCCTTTTTGTGCAATATAAATTCTTTATCTTTGTTTAACGGGTTGTTATAAATGGATCTCGAATTATATGATTTCCTTTATTTCTTATAAATCATGGTGAAATAACGAATACCACTTTTGTAGTATTTATTTTATAACTATGTTTGTATGGCGATTAAGTCAAAAGTCTTATGAGTTACAAATCAGTTAAAGACGCTGTAACTATGAATGTGTTAAGGGTAATCATAATCGGGTGGTTGTTGTGCACAGTACAATCTTATGCCCAGAATGTTGATTTAGTAATAAAGGAAAAGTGTTACAGGAGCTATTACTCTTATGAAGTAAAAGCTCCTTTATTTGTGGTATATAAACTTTATAAAGGTGGCGGTGATGAATCGAGAAAGGGTATGAACTTTAAAGGTAAATACCCACGTTTTAAATATGAGCATAGCGGATATGATAAAGGTCACATGGCTAATGCGGAAGATTTTGCTTATGACAAAATTTTATTGGAAAATACATTCCGTTATCATAATGCTCTACCGCAAACTCCGAAACAGAATAGAGGAATATGGAAAATCTGGGAAGAAAAAATAAGGAAGGATAGCCAGACAGATAGCTTACTTATTATTTGCGGCGGAAAAGACTTTGATAAATATATTCCAAAAGAATTGTTTAAGGTGGTTTATTCGCTGACAGATAAACACCTTAAATATTCCGTTGGATTTATCGAAGATTCAGCATTCGTGATAAAGCCCAAAGACGTAAATATAGACTTTGATAAATTCTACTATAAATAGTAAACAATATTAGTACTAACTTTATGGGAGAAAGATACCTACTTGTAAAAGTAATTTTTCTCTCTATAATCAGTAATAAATTAAATGCCTAAGAACTTAAAAGCTTGCGTAGGTTTGAAAGAAGCATTTGCTTTCCCATTGTAGGTTGCAAAATTACTTAAATCCAGTTTCATTACCCGACCATTTTTTTCGCTTAAATCGAAGTCTTTTAAATCTACCCAGAAGGTACTTGGAGTTAAGGCTGTTTCAAAGAAATAAATTTTATTTTTTTGGTCGGATACAGAACGCCAGCGTGTAGATGATATATTTGGTTCAGTCTCGGAAGAAATGCCGAAAGGAACGGAACAATTACGAATCACGCTGAAAACACAGGCTATGGAAGTTCGTATGTTATTGGTTTGAGGAATGGCATTAATATAATACGAAGCTCGTACAAAACGATCTGCTGCACGATTAGTGCCTGGAAGCATAATGGTTCCAGGAATATTTTTCCAATATTCGTCTAGAGCAAGTTGCTTGTCAAAAACAGGAGAATTAGTCATAACGGTATAAGAAGGGTCGTGATGAATCACTAATTTGCCATTTATATATTCAAATATTGCATTGTCACCTTCTGAATCGGATAGAGATAAATGTAAAGTTGTAAATTTGTCACTTCCGGGAATGTAGTCACTTACTACTATGAATGGTTCATTTTTCATATAATCAACGGCTTCCTTCACTGTTCCAAAATTATCTAACATATACTGCGCCCAAAGAGAGATGGCAAGTCCTTGTTCTTTCCCTTGCGGGTTAAACTTAGGATACTTCGATTCTACCAGCCACAATACATTGGCTACCAATCCTTTTTCATTCATTCCGTCAGCTGTTGCAATATCCCAAGCACTGGCGATTATACTTCCGTATTTTGATATCCACTTTACAGAAAGCGGTCCCACTTGTCCGTTCCTTTGCATACCTCTTGGAAAGACCCATAAGTTAGCATCAATTTCAGTCTTCCAGTCCATGGAGCGAGCTGTGATTACTGTTTTATCAGGACCTTTATATACAACACGTGTGCAAGCTTCACTATAGTAGCTTATGCCGATAATTCCTGTGAGAAAGAGTAAAAAGAAAAGTTTTTTCATGGCCAATGTAATATTTAATGATGATTTAATATTATAACAACGTACTGGATTCTAAGTTGTTCAAATTATCATTGAATGCTTGTTATGTAATTAAATAAAGATCTGACTATCGAAATAGCTCGTTCCTTGTCTAAGTCGTAAGTAATACATCTTTAATATAATCTCCATACCATCTCCACATTTCTGCACTATAGCTGAGGCTGGACAAGATAAGGTTAGAGTGGAGATGGTATGGAGATGGTATAGCTTTAGTATATAGATGGTCTTAAGTCCCTGCAATCCGTATTTCCATTCTTTACAGTTCTTTCTTGTGATAATTAGAATTGACATCATAATTAGGGTTTGAGGAGAATGGTCAATGAGATTTATTTCTTGTTTTTTTATGATTTGTTCAATTTTTAGTGCAGTATTGAGTATATCATATTAAATGTAGTACTCATTTTATTATTATATTTACATCGTAATTAATTCCAAAGCGTTATGAGTTGCAAATCAGTTAAAGATGTTGTAACTATACTGTAAGAAAAGGGCTTTGTCCTAAAGAGTTAGAAAGATAGCCATTTGTTCGTAAAGAGTGATAAGAATCATAACAGTAAAGGCGTTAATATAGGTACTTATTACAGTTTTTTGAGGTAAGTGGGGTTGAAATAAGCTCCTGCCTCTTTCGTTTCACGTCTTTTTTATATCTCTTCTTTATTTTCGGTTATTCTATTTTATAAAATATCTCGCTCGATATGTTTTATAATTCAAAATAATATGATATTTTTGTATTAAATAAAAGTTGGATGAGAATAGTATCACATAAAAAGCTGAAAGAATTCTACGGAACAAATGGATATGAGGATTCTCGTATAGCCCTTGAACGTTGGTATGATATTGCAGAAAAGGCTGAATGGAAGAACTTATCTGATATTAAAGTTGATTTTCTTTCAGCTGACTATGTAGGCAATCAGCATTATGTTTTTAATATCAGAGGCAATGATTACCGTTTAGTGGTAGTTGTGAAGTTTACAATCGGGTATCTATTTATCCGCTGGATTGGAACTCATAAGGATTATGATAAAATAGATTGTTCAACCATTTAATATTTGAATTATGAGCAAGATTACAAAAGAACAATATGAATTCGCATTGGCGAGAGTGGAAGAACTTTTACCGATGGTTGATGATAATACCCCTGCTAACGATAAAAATGCAGTGGAGCTAACTGTAATGTCAGATATAGTAATTGCGTACGAAAAGGAACACTTCCCAATAGAGAAACCTACTGTGTCTGAATTGATAGAGTTATCACTTGAAGAAAGAGGTATGACACAGAGACAACTTGCCAGTGAGATCGGTATAAGTCCTTCCCGTGTTAATGATTACATCTCCGGGCGCTCAGAACCTACCTTAAAAATAGCGAGACTGCTTTGTAGAGTATTGAATATTCCTCCGGCATCTATGCTGGGATTTTAAGTGTATTATTGTAATACGGTTACTATTGTAGCTAATATTAGCATTGCATAAAAGAATTTTTTCATAAATGAAGAAGAATAAGGTTTATAAAATCTATTCATCTTACGTTCTATTTACAAAAGTAGAGTTATTTTCTTATTTATATGTTTGTTGAAGCAATAATTATAACCATATTTGCAGATAATAATATATGAATAGTGGCATGAAAACATTTAAAGTTATCACTTCCATAGCGATGGTATTAACCCTCATGGTAGTGGTATGTAGCATTATTCGTATCGCAATCGCCGGTTTTTATCCGGGGATTGTAGTTTTATTGTTAATCGCTTTGATTCCAATTGCTTCTAAACTTTATGCTAAAAAGGCTATGGGTAAATCGGGTAATGTTCATTATTTAGACTAACAAAAATAAAGAATATAACCGAGAAAAGCAAGGGATGTAATTGATTAGTTTCAAATCAACTGATTTCAAACCGGTTGATTACAATACAAAGTTCAATCAAAAAAAAAGACAATATTTTCCCAATGTACCATTGTTATTAAAAAATATTTGGATAACTTTATGTCAAATAAGAATTCCTTCTACAGAGGAAATCTACGGTTAGTTTTTTATTCATATAAAAACGATAATGGGATTATTTAATCAAAATTATCCTGTAGTTACCATTCCCAGCGAACAGGTAGTTATCTGAAAGGAGTAAATATATACCTGCAGAAAGGATATGAACTTCTCTGGATTATAGATAAAGACGGGTATTCTTCTGTAACAATCATATTTCACGGATAAAAAAGAGAGTATTTAAAGTCAAAAATCATCATTAATAGGTATTGATAATGCCGAAAGCTCTTGTGAACTTTGCACAAAATCAAAATTATAAGGCTATGGAATATCGTATAGAATATGACACGATGGGCGAGGTAAAAGTACCCGCGGACAAGTATTGGGGAGCACAAACGGAACGTTCGCGCAATAACTTTAAAATAGGCCCTAAGGCCTCCATGCCCAAAGAAATCATTCACGCATTCGGCTATCTGAAGAAGGCGGCTGCTTATGCCAACTTTGATCTGGGAGTATTGCCGGAAGAAAAGCGGGATTTGATCGCAAAAGTCTGCGACGAGATACTTGAAGGAAAGTTAGATGACCAGTTCCCACTCGTAATATGGCAAACCGGATCGGGAACACAATCGAATATGAATGTGAATGAGGTGATTTCCAATCGTGCATTGGTTGTGAGCGGTGGCAAACTGGGAGACAAAAGTCCGATCCATCCGAATGATGACGTAAACAAATCGCAGTCCTCTAATGATACCTTCCCGACGGCATTGCACATTGCAGCTTACAAGAAAATAGTAGAAAAGACGATACCGGAAGCAGAGTCTCTGCAAAAAGCTCTGGCGGAGAAATCGAAACAATTCAAGGACATCGTTAAAATAGGGAGAACTCATTTGCAGGATGCCACTCCCCTTACTTTAGGACAGGAATTTTCCGGGTATGCGGCACAAGTGCAATATGCCATAGATACCGTGAAAGCGACATTAGGGCATCTGGTACAATTGGCTTTAGGAGGAACAGCTGTGGGAACAGGGTTGAACGCACCCAAAGAATATGATGTGAAAGTGGCTCAATATATAGCTAAATTCACGGGACTGCCTTTTGTAACTGCGCCGAATAAGTTTGAAGCGCTGGCTGCTAACGACGCTATTGTAGGCACGCACGGAGCGCTGAACCAAATGGCTGTTTCATTATTCAAGATTGCGCAGGACATCCGGCTGCTTGGTTCAGGGCCACGCTCAGGAATTGGCGAATTGCATCTTCCCGAGAACGAACCGGGTTCCTCCATCATGCCGGGAAAAGTGAACCCTACACAGAACGAAGCGCTGACAATGGTGTGTGCACAGGTGATGGGAAACAACACTACGATTACTTTTGCCGGAGCCAACGGAAATTATGAGCTGAACGTTTTTAAACCTGTCATTGCTGCCAACTTCCTGCAATCGGCAGAATTGCTCGGTGATGCTTGCCGATCGTTCACCGACCACTGTGTTTCCGGAATAGAGCCCAATCTGAAACGAATAAAAGAGCTTGTAGACAATTCACTGATGCTTGTCACTGCACTCAACACCCATATCGGTTATGAGAAAGCAGCCAAAATAGCCAAAGCCGCCCACAAAAACGGAACTACCCTAAGGGAGGAGGCTATAAAATCGGGCTTCTTGACCGGTGAACAATTTGATGCATGGGTGAAGCCCGAAGATATGGTTGGAAATTTGAAATGATTCATTAACGTTTCTGTCAGACACTGATTTTGGAAAGCCTGGTTTCAAAACAACGCGAACTCTTACGAAGCGTACACGGCAAGTCTACCGGACTTCTTTCAAAGGCTTTAAGGATATTCTGAAAAAAGAATTCAGCATTGAAAGAAGTCCTCCTTGCATTCAAATTTAAAATGCAACAGTTTCAGGAGAATATATTGTGATCAAAAAATCCTTGCAGGCGTTGAGGGGAGGATACGTAATATTTTTAACGAGTATTCTTAACGATCTTAATATCAATACAATATGGAAACAACCTGTCTCTTATCCTGACTTTCATAACAGGCTTCAATAATTTTAATAACATCCAGAACGTCTTTGGCATCGGTCTTCAAAGGTTTGCTCAAGCGTAAATGTTCGTAAATGTTTTCATAGAAACCTGCGTAATGACCGGGAATACTTGGATATTTTTCACAAATCTCTTTCCCTTCCACTTCCGTGTGGAGCAAGCCCCATTCTTCGGGAGTCTCTTCTCCCCAATGAGGTTGATTGGGCATTTCACCTGCCAATAGAGCGGCTTCCTGTTTATCTACTCCGTATTTTACGTAAGATCCCAATGTGCCGTGTAGGATGAACCGTGGTTCCGCTTCACGCATCAGGTAACTGGCTTTTAATGTGACTTTCAGTTCGGGTGTGGATGCCGGTTCAATAAAATTAATCAGGAAGTAATCGTCTACTTTCCCATTGGTGCGTATAGTACCTATATTGGCATAGATGGCTTTGGGCATACCAAATAGTTGGATGGCCTGATCGATGAGGTGTGAGCCTAAATTATAAGTAAGCCCTCCTCCAAACGTCCCTGTTTCTTTCCAGGTGTCCGGTTTAATGAAGTTGCGATAACGGGCAAAGGTTGATTCGAACTCGACTAAACGTCCAAGTAATTGTTGGTTTATAATAGATCCCACAGTCTGAAAGTCTGCATCCCACCGGCGATTCTGATATACACTCAACATCAGTCCTTTTTCTTTTGCGAGAGCTATTAATTCTTCACCTTGTGCTATGGTGGTGGTGAATGGTTTTTCTACTATCACGTTTTTGCCTGTTTCCAGAGCCATACGGGTGTATTCGTAATGGGTAGTGTCCGGAGTGTTGACGACGATTAATTCCAGATCCGTATCGTTCAGCATCTCTTCATAACTACGTACAATTGTAGCGTTAGGATAGCGGACTTTGGAGAGTTCTTTACTTCTCTCTACTATTTTTGATAACTTGAAATGTGGATCGGTACTGATAAACGGTGCATGGAATACTTGCCCGGACATACCGAAAGCTGCTATTCCCGTATTAATAATTTTCATACTTCTTTTCTTTGAATATTAAACAGTTGTTTTAATTTTTGATTTTTCTTTATACTTTCAAATAGATTTATTTAAGATAATCTTTGAACTGTAAAAGTCCTCTGTAATAACCTTCGAATATGGTATGACTATGTTTTTCAATATTGAGAGAGTCATATTTCAATACTATACGGGGGTTATCTTTCAATATATGATAGCCTTTTTGAGTTGCCGGCAAAAATTTCTCCTCTATTTTATCCTTTTGCCCATGTGCAAGATAAATGTAAGATTTGTTGTTGTGTGGTCTTTCCGCCCACTTCTTTATCTTATCTATCATCATTTCCTTACTATATGCATAGTTTGGGGAAATAGCTATGATGCATGGAAATAGTTTAGTATCATTATTCATTGCATAGGTTACATTACATAAATTGATAAAATGGAATCACTCTGTAGATTTCTGTTTATTATAGACAAAAATAAGGAAATAACTTTAACTAAGGAAATATTCTTGTTTTATAATGAAACGTGTATTCTCTTGAAAGAACTATCTTTGCATGCAATTGGTATCATGGTATGAAGTTTATTATTTAGTGATTATGGCGGAAGATTTATACATCAGTGATGGCAGCAAGGAAGAGAAGTATGGAATGTTGCTGAAACAAATTAAGGGACTTATCGAAGGGGAAAGGAACTTAATTGCTAACCTGGCCAATGTGTCGGCAGCATTGAAAGAGACTTTTGGCTTTTTCTGGGTCGGTTTTTATCTTGTCGACGGTGACGAGTTGGTATTAGGCCCATTTCAGGGTCCGATAGCTTGTACGCGAATCAGAAAAGGTAAAGGAGTTTGCGGTACGGCGTGGAGTGAGGCCCGGACAATTGTGGTGCCGGATGTGGACGCTTTTCCCGGTCATATAGCTTGCAGCTCATTATCCCGCTCGGAAATAGTAATCCCGCTTATTGACAATGAAAACAAGGTGTGGGGGGTGCTCGATGTCGATAGTGAGCGGTTGGATAGCTTTGATGATACGGATGTGCATTTCCTTGAAAAAGTGTGTAAGTTGTTTTAATGCAAACGATTGTTTTTAAATATCTTATCAGTTTTTTTTGTCTGAAGTTTATTTTTCAAAGAATAATGTTACTTTTGTATCTGGTATTAGATAGTTGTGACTGACAGAGTATGGCTGAACAAATGTTAACTCCTGATTACATCTTTGAAGCAAGTTGGGAAGTATGTAATAAGGTAGGGGGAATATATACGGTGTTGTCCACCAGGGCAAACACATTACAGGAGAAATTTCGTGATAAATTGTTTTTTATTGGTCCCGATTTGTGGGATGGACAAAATAACGACTTATTCATAGAGTCTGAAACCTTATGTGAAGAATGGAGGCAATATGCTGCAAAGGAAAACCATCTGAAGGTCCGGGTAGGCAGATGGAATATTCCTGGCAATCCTATTGTCTTTTTAGTTGATTTCCAACCTTTCTTTGCTATTAAAAATGATATTTACACTGAAATGTGGAATCGTTATCAAGTTGACTCGCTGCATGCTTATGGCGATTATGATGAAGCTTCCATGTTTTCGTATGCTGCCGGTAAAGTAGTTGAAAGTTACTATCGCTACAGTTTGTCCGATACGGATAAAGTGGTTTATCAGGCACATGAATGGATGACAGGTCTGGGAGCTCTTTATGTGCAGAATGCTGTTCCCGAAATCGCTACGATTTTCACCACACATGCTACGTCAATAGGACGTTCCATAGCCGGTAATAATAAACCGCTTTACGATTATCTGTTTGCATACAATGGTGACCAGATGGCGGGGGAGTTGAATATGCAATCCAAGCATTCCATTGAAAAGCAAACGGCTCATAATGTCGACTGCTTTACTACCGTAAGCCAAATTACCGATACCGAATGTAAACAATTGCTCGAAAAACCGGCCGATGTGGTATTGATGAACGGTTTTGAAGATGATTTTGTGCCGAAAGGTTCTGCCTTTGTCGGTAAACGTAAACGTGCACGTGCGGCAATGTTACATGTGGCAAATTGTCTGCTGGGAACCGATATGGACGATAATACACTTATTTTGGGAACCAGTGGTCGATATGAGTTTAAGAATAAAGGTATTGATGTGTTTCTCGAGTCCCTGTATCGGTTGAATAATGATAAAAGACTGAAAAAGAACGTACTGGCTTTTATTAATGTGCCGGCATGGATGAAAGCGCCTCGTAAAGACTTGCAACAGCGCCTGAAAACCAGAGATCATTACGATACGCCACTTGAAATGCCATATTTCACCCATTGGCTGAATAATATGGATGAAGATCGGGTGCTGAAGTTAATTAAAGACCTCGGCATTGTAAATCATATAAATGATAAGGTAAAAGTAATATTTGTTCCGTGCTATCTGGATGGTAAAGATGGCATATTCGGCAAGCAATATTATGATCTTCTTTTGGGACAGGATTTGAGTATTTATCCTTCGTATTATGAACCTTGGGGATATACACCTTTGGAGAGTATTGCCTTTGCTGTTCCTACCGTTACTACGGATTTAGCCGGTTTCGGGTTGTGGGTGAACAGCCTCAAGGAGTTCAGTAAGGGTATTGAGTCCGGAGTGGAAGTCATACACCGTACCGATACCAATTATTTTGATGTGGCCGAAGGTATAAAGGATGCTGTATCATCCTTCTCGGATATGACGGCTGAAGAAGTGCAGGATACTTGCCGGAGTGCCGTCGAAATATCTGAGAAAGCACTTTGGAAGCATTTTATAGCTTATTACTACAAAGCTTATGATCTCGCATTACGCCGAGCTGAGGAGCGTCGTAATGTAGAGCTGAAATAAAAGATTTTTATTAATTAATTAATCATACAATGAAGATTAAAGTTAGTAATGTGAACGCTCCGAATTGGAGAGATGTGAGTGTAATTTCTCAGATTCCCGCCGAATTGGAGAATTTGTCCGAATTGGCGAAAAATATTTGGTGGTCGTGGAACTTTGAGGCTATTGAATTATTTAAAAGCCTTGATCCGGCTCTCTGGAAAGAAGTAGGGCAGAATCCGGTACTTTTATTGGAGCGGATGAGTTATGCTAAACTTGAAGCGCTTGCACAGGATAAGGTCATCTTAAAAAGGATGAACGATGTCTACTCTAAATTCAGATTATATATGGATGTGGAGCCTGATAAAAATCGTCCTTCCGTTGCTTATTTCAGTATGGAATATGGCTTAAATCAGATATTGAAGATTTATTCAGGAGGTTTGGGCGTACTTGCGGGTGATTATTTGAAAGAAGCTTCCGACAGCAACGTAAACCTTTGCGCCATTGGTTTCCTTTATAGATATGGTTATTTTACGCAGACTTTGGCTATGGATGGTCAGCAGATAGCCAATTACGAAGCACAAAATTTCGGTCAGTTGCCTATCGAACGTGTGTTCGATGCAAAAGGCAATCAGGTGGTTGTTGATGTTCCTTACATGGATTATTTTGTGCATGCTTATCTGTGGCGTGTTAATGTGGGACGTGTATCATTGTATCTGTTGGACACGGATAACGATATGAACAGTGAATTTGATCGTCCTATCACTCACCAACTTTATGGTGGAGACTGGGAGAACCGTTTAAAGCAGGAAATTTTGCTGGGTATCGGTGGTATCCTGGCTCTGGAAAAACTTGGAATAAAGAAGGATATTTATCATTGCAATGAGGGACATGCCGCATTAATTAATGTACAGCGTGTTTGTGACTATGTAGCCGAAGGTTTGACGTTTGATCAGGCTATTGAGCTGGTACGCGCTTCCTCCCTTTATACCGTTCATACTCCGGTACCTGCCGGACATGATTACTTTGATGAGACTTTGTTTGGCAAGTATATGGGTGGCTACCCTGCCAAGATGGGCATCACTTGGGATGACTTGATGGATTTGGGACGTAATAATCCCGGAGATAAAGCGGAACGTTTCTGCATGTCCGTATTTGCTTGTAATACTTCGCAGGAAGTGAACGGGGTAAGTTGGCTCCATGGAAAGGTTTCACAAGAGATGTTCTCTACCATTTGGAAAGGCTATTTCCCCGAAGAATTGCATGTAGGTTATGTCACAAACGGTGTTCATTTTCCAACGTGGAGTGCTACGGAATGGAAGAACTTGTATGCCACACATTTTGATGAAAATTTTCTTTATGATCAATCCAATCCTAAAATATGGGAAGCTATTTACGATGTGCCTGATGAGGAAATCTGGAGAACCCGTATGGGATTGAAGAATAAGCTTGTGGACTACATTCGTAAACAGTTTCGCGAAACTTGGTTGAATAATCAGGGTGATCCTTCACGCATTGTTTCGTTGATGGACAAAATCAACCCCAACGCCTTACTCATTGGTTTTGGCCGTCGTTTTGCTACCTACAAACGTGCTCACTTACTGTTTACCGACTTGGATCGTCTTGCCAAGATCGTGAACAATCCCGATTATCCGGTGCAATTCCTCTTTACAGGAAAAGCGCATCCACATGATGGAGCCGGTCAAGGACTGATTAAACGAATTATAGAAATTTCGCGCCGTCCCGAGTTTCTTGGCAAAATCATCTTTTTGGAGAACTACGATATGCAATTGGCACGTCGCTTGGTTACCGGTGTGGATATCTGGCTTAACACTCCGACCCGTCCGCTTGAAGCTTCGGGAACATCGGGTGAGAAAGCCCTGATGAACGGAGTACTCAACTTCTCTGTACTCGACGGGTGGTGGCTGGAAGGCTATCGTGAAGGAGCCGGTTGGGCTTTAAGTGAAAAAATCACTTATCAAAACCAGGAACATCAGGATCAGCTTGATGCCGCAACCATTTACAGTATTCTTGAAACGGAGATTCTTCCGTTGTTTTATGCACGTAATAAGAAAGGTTACTCCGAAGGTTGGGTAAGAACCATTAAGAATTCCATCGCTCAGATTGCACCTCATTATACGATGAAGCGTCAATTGGACGATTATTATACTAAATTCTACAACAAGCAAGCTAAGCGTTTTCATGCTTTATCAGCAAATGAATATGCTAAAGCTAAGGAGATAGCTGCCTGGAAGGAAGAAGTGGTCGAAAAATGGGATAGCATTGAGGTGGTAACCTTTACTAAGGAAGAAGATATCAAAAAAGGTGCAATTCAAAGTGGAAAAGAATATATCATCACTTATGTGATTGATGAAAAAGGCCTGAATGATGCAATTGGCATTGAATTGGTTACGATCTATGTGGCAGCCGATGGAAAGCAGCATATTTACTCAGTGGAACCGTTTGATGTAGTGAAGAGGGAAGGCAATCTTTATACATTCCAAGTAAAGCATAAGTTGGAAAATGCGGGTAGTTTTAAAGTGGCATATCGTATGTTCCCTAAACACCCAGATCTCCCGCATCGTCAGGATTTTTGCTATGTGCGTTGGTTCAATTGATTATCACTACCCGTTTTAATACTTTGACTGCAAGGATGTCCAAATAGTCTTAGCTTTATGGAGGGTGTGCCAAAATTTTATTTTAGGGAAGGGCAACATTTAATTTGATACTTGATTACCTTTATCAGCAATGAAAAGAGCCATATTATTACTCAAAAACAGAGTTTGATATGGCTTTTTTATACTTGTTAGTACAACCTGTAACTTTTTAGAGTAAGTATTTTAGTTTTGGCATACCCTCTTTATTTTAGAGATTTTTGAGATAACTTGGTTTCATAACCGGGATAATTTTATTCATGACGCTGAAGCTTTTTAGGTACTTGCTTGTCTTTTTTACGATTTACCACAGCACAGCTTTGATCACCTTATGGATTTGCAGATGAAGTAAATGAGAAGTTGTTTTAATGAACAACTTTTTGCTTCGAAGCGTTTTATTAACACGATTTTAAAATAAAACAAATGATATGAAGAAGATTGTATTACTCCGCCATGGCGAAAGTGCATGGAATAAAGAAAACCGGTTCACAGGCTGGACTGATGTAGATCTGACTGAAAAAGGTGTCGCTGAGGCTACTAAGGCCGGTAAATTGCTAAAAGAGAATGGATTCCACTTTGAAAAGGCTTATACGTCATATCTCAAAAGGGCTGTGAAAACGCTGAATGTAGTGCTCGATAATATGGACTTGGATTGGATTCCCGTTGAAAAATCATGGCGTTTGAATGAAAAGCATTACGGACAATTGCAAGGGCTGAACAAAGCTGAGACGGCAGCAAAATACGGTGATGAGCAAGTATTGGTTTGGCGTCGTAGTTATGACGTGGCTCCTCATCCTCTGGCTGAAGATGATGAGCGCAATCCTCGCTTTGAGGACCGTTATCATGAAGTCCCGGATGCTGAATTGCCACGTACGGAGGCCTTGAAAGATACGATTGAACGTATTATGCCATATTGGCATTGTGTTATATTCCCGGATTTGAAGAAAGTGGATGAATTGTTGGTTGTAGCTCATGGCAATAGTTTGCGTGGTATAATCAAGCATCTTAAAGGTATCTCCGATGAGAGTATCGTTTCTTTGAACTTGCCTACGGCTGTGCCTTATGTTTTCGAATTCGATGATGATCTGAATTTTACCAAAGATTATTTTCTGGGCGACCCGGAAGAAATTAAGAAACTGATGGAGGCTGTTGCCAATCAAGGCAAGAAGAAGTAAGCTGATTCCGATTTATTAAAAGTAAGAAATCGAGGCCGTCTCAAAATAGAAAAACAAGACGGCCTTACTTGTAATTTCTAACTCCAAATACGATAATTCCTTTATCTATATACTATTTCATAGCTGAAAAAGAATAATATAACGGGAACGGAGATTTTCTTTAAAGAGGTTTTAATTTATATGATTTTTAATTTTGAAATGCCATCTTTTTCATAAAGGTGAGACTTTTTCATAGTCTCATTTGCTTAAGAATTGGCTCCATAGTCAATTTCTTTTTTAGTTTTACGCGGTAGCTATTTCGTATATACCCAGTGGCTTTTTAGCATATACCCGGTAGCTTCAATGCAAATAGCCCCGAGATGAAATGAATCAGTCTCGAGGCCATAATAAATATAAATAATATAATGAGATTTTAGCTAATAATATCGGAATATGCTTTACAAAGGCATGTTACCATGTTTTTTCGGCGGATTGCTTTGCATCTTGTTTTCTGTCATTTCCAATGCCTGAATCAATCGCTTCCGTGTGGTGCGTGGTTGAATGATTTCATCAATAAACCCCAATTCGGCAGCCTGGAATGGAGTGGCAAATTTTTCCTTATATTTTTCCAATTCTTCTGCTTTCTGTTCTTCGTCAGCTTTGCGGAACAGAATGTTTACTGCGCCTTCGGCACCCATCACGGCTATTTCGGCGGTGGGGTAGGCAAAGTTCATATCAGCTCCGGTTTGTTTGCTATTCATTACAATATATGCACCACCATAAGCTTTACGGGTGATTACCGTAATCTTTGGTACTGTGGCTTCGGCAAAAGCATAAACAATTTTTGCTCCGTGACGAATGATGCCGTTGTTCTCTTGGGTATAACCCGGTAAGAATCCGGGAACGTCCTCAAAAGTAATCAGCGGAATATTGAAACAATCGCAGAAGCGGACAAAACGACTTACTTTATCGCTGGCATCAATGTCGAGTACTCCTGCAAGAAACATCGGTTGGTTGGCTACAATACCTACGGGGCGACCTCCTAAATGTGCAAAACCGATAATTACATTCTGGGCAAAACCTTGCATCACCTCAAAGAAATAATGGTTGTCCACTACGGTTTCAATGATGTCTTTCATGTTGTAAGGTTCGTTAGGATTCATTGGTACGATCTTCTCTAATGATTCATCTTCGCGATTAATATCGTCGGTGCAGTTGGTTTTAGCTACATCGTCCATATTGTTTTGAGGAAGGAAAGATAACAGTTCACGAATGCCCAATAGCAATTCTTCTTCACTGTTGCACATAAAGTGGGCTACGCCACTTTTAGTACTATGCACCTTTGCTCCACCCAAATCTTCCTTGCTTACTTCTTCGTGAAGTACTGTTTTTACAACATCCGGTCCCGTTACAAACATGTGACTCTTATCTTTTACCATAAAGATAAAGTCGGTGAGGGCGGGAGAGTAGCATGCCCCTCCGGCACATGGGCCGAGTATTGCCGAAATCTGAGGAATCACCCCACTGGCAATTGTATTTTGATAAAAAATATCGGCATAACCGCTCAGACTTTCAATGCCTTCCTGAATACGCGCACCACCCGAATCATTCAATGCAATGATTGGAGCGCCATTTTTCAATGCCAATTGCTGTACCTTAACAATCTTTTTTGCATTGGCGGCAGAAAGAGAACCTCCGGATACGGTAAAATCGTAAGCATATACAAAAACCTGCTGTCCATTGATCTTTCCATATCCCGATACGACACCATCCCCTGGAATGTGATGCTTATCCATACCGTAGTTCATGCAACGGTGTATCATCAATTTATCCAGTTCGACAAAGGTACCTTTATCCAACAGCATATCAATTCGTTCACGGGCAGTCATTTTTCCCGAAGCATGTTGCGTTTCTATTTTATCAACGCCACCTCCCAGTTCCGCAGCTTTGTTGCGTGCCAGAAATTCTGCATAGGTTTTATTATTTTCCATTTTGTTTCCGATATAATGCAGCTCACAATTCAAAATAAGTGGGCCTGTTTAAGTTTATAGTGATTAATATAACATTTTTCCCCTGTCGCATGTTCGGGACAATCCGCAATGCGATAAAAATGTTATGCAACCAGTTGGTTGCTTTAACTTATTAAAAAGCTTGTTATTCCCCTTCTTCCGTTTCTACAGTGATGAGAGGCTGATTGGCTGTGATGGAATCGCCTTCTGCTACAAGGATCTCTTTGATCCGGCAATCTCCTTTTACTTTGTAGTTGCTTTGCATCTTCATCGCCTCGATAACGATAACGGTGTCATTCGCTTTCATCACCTGGCCTACGGATACGGGAATTCTTACTACTTTTCCCGGCATTGGCGAAGTGATGCTATCATCTTGCTTTTCTTCCGTTTTTTGACGCATGCGCAGGTATTTGGCTTGCGTGTCTACAATCTCGACATCGAAACTTGAATAATGTGTATTTACTTTATACTTTTTTCCGTTATCGCTTCGTAGTAATTCGGCATTATAACTTTTACCTTCGTTCAAGATGGAACATGCACCGTTTTCTACGATTACAATGTTAACATCGAATGGTTTGCCGTCGATGGTGAGAGAAACATTGTTTCCCTCTTTATTGACCAACTCTATATTTGCTACGCGATTTCCTATATGTATTTCCATTGTTGTTACGCTTTAAATTCTTAATACTCCCTTGTGTAGACCGAATGCCCGCCATTTGCTTATAGGCCGGTTATCTGCCGTATTTAGAGAAGCATTTTCTTCAAGATTCATCAAATAATCAATGTATGTGGCTATTATTGCAATGTTTTCATCTTCCTCATCGGTTGACGATACATCTTTGAGGAGCCGGTCTCCGTTTTTTCCGATAAAGCCGGTGTCGTATTTACCTTTGATGAAATCAGGAGTATCCATGATACAACGCAAATAGCTGATGTTAGTCATGATACCGGTGATTTTGTATTCATGGAGCACGCGGCGCATACGTTCAATGGCATATTCACGAGTTACTGCCCATACAATCAGCTTACCGATCATCGGGTCGTAATATACCGGTATTTCATAACCTTCATAAACGTAACTGTCGATGCGGACACCGATACCGTTCGGTTCGATAATCTGTTTGATGATACCCGGAGATGGCATAAAATTATTTTGAGGATCTTCTGCACAAATACGACACTCGATGGCATGTCCGCGTTGCTTTAAGTCTTCCTGCCGGAAGCGTAGGGGTTTCCCTTCAGCTACTTTAATCTGTTCCTTAACAAGATCTACTCCCAATACTTCTTCCGTGATGGGATGCTCCACCTGTAAGCGGGTGTTCATTTCAAGGAAGTAGTAATTGCGGTGCTTGTCTACTAGAAATTCAATAGTTCCTGCACCGATGTATCCCACAGCTTTTGCCGCTGCAACAGCTTTCTCACCCATTACTCGGCGGAGCTCTTCCGTTATAAATGGAGAGGGACTTTCTTCCAGTATTTTTTGATTACGGCGCTGTACGGAACACTCACGTTCATATAGATGAACGACGTTTCCATGTTTATCGCCCAAAATTTGGAACTCAATGTGATGTGGCTCTTCAACAAATTTTTCCAGATATACCGTATCGTCACCAAACGATGACAGTGATTCGCTTTTGGCGGTAGTATAAGCCTCTTCCACTTCGTCTTCATTGTGTATGAGTCGCATACCTTTTCCTCCACCACCCATAGAGGCTTTTAACATTACCGGATAACCTATTTCGTTGCAAAGCTTTCGTGTTTCTTCTACGCTTTTCAAGTCTTCATGCGTTCCCGGAACGACCGGTACCCCGGCATCAATCATACGAATGCGGGCAGATATCTTATCTCCCATGGCATCCATGGTTTCTGGTTTCGGTCCGATAAAAATAATATTTTCGACTTCACAGCGGCGCGCAAATTCGGCATTTTCAGATAGAAAACCATATCCCGGGTGGATAGCATCGACATGATGCTCTTTGGCCACTTTGATAATGTTTTCTATGTTTAAATAACTTTCACGTGAGGCTGCAGGACCAATACAATAAGCTTCGTCTGCATATAAGACATGTTTAGCTGTGCGATCAGCTTCAGAAAAGACAGCAACGGAAGTGATTTCCATTTCACGACAGGAACGCATGATGCGTATAGCTATCTCTCCACGGTTTGCTACTAAAATTTTCTTTATCATTTTCAATTTCAAATGAACAAGACGCATACTTTACTATGGGTAGGAGATTCCCACCTTTATGCAAAGCTTAGTCCTGAATTTATTTATAAGATTAACTGAACACAATTACCCAATCCACGAGATAAATGGCTATTTATGAATGGCAGGTCTTCTGACTTGGCTTCCGTTCCGATTGCCTTCCCAATAGCGCTTACCATTAGTGGCGAGAGTAATATCGAATCGTTTGATATAAAGCTTCACAGCAGCGGGACTGTCCGGGAGTTGCACCCTGTTCCCTTTTAATCGCAGCGTTGGAATAAAGCGAAACGCTAGCGAACCAATTCGGCGCAAAGTTATGTATAAATTTGGAATATGAAATATCTTTTGCACTTTTGTTATAAAAATGTGCATTTTTATCATCTAAAAGAAATGGATCACGAGGTAGTCTCCTCCAAAATACTCTATCTGCATTATAAAATCAAGAATTTATTCAAGCATGCTTTTTAGGACATTTTACTCATTTTATTAGCTCATTGATAAGTGTGATGCTAAGGAATATGCCAATAACAGCACACAAAATGATAAGTATCCAATTGGTGTATTTAGCACTCGGTTTAGTTTCTTTGTGGAGATTTTGGTCGAAGTAATTTTTGAAAAATAGATATATTGCCGGTACGGTTGCACTGGCTAATAACAAATCTTCCGGTATTTTATACACATATACCTTTGAGAATGAAATAAGTGCCCAATGGCATAAGAACAAAATTACCAGTAAATTCACTTTCCGCGAGAAAGCCAATAGCAGGCCGATGGAGAATACGGCAACCGAGCAAGGCATGACGGTGGTGGTCATCATGGGGAAATCCATACCCCGCCCCCATGACAGGAGGGGATAAAGGAATGGCATCGCATATAGAACGTAAGTTAATTTATCATATTTCCGGGAACGGTCGAAAGGCGTGTATCCCGTAATTAAATCCCATAGCCAGATTAGAGTAATGACTGCCCAGAAGATGGCAAGGATATAGTTATAACTTCTTTCGCTACAGTAAATCATGTAGTATACAATTGATATCCATCCGTTTAAGAATACCATGTATCCTTTCATCAATCGTTTTACAGGTAAAGTCGGTTTTAGATATAGGAGTGTAGTCAATGCAATGCCTATAACAGTTATAATCAACTGCACTATCCATGTTCCTTCATTGTATTCGGCAATTGTTTTCCAAAAAACTTCCATATTTTATCTTTTTATCCTTAACTAATTCAATTTTTCTTATGTCTTGTCATCGAAAATGCCCTATTAACAAATAGGAACAAGGGTATAGTTGCACCGATAGCCAACATGAAAATGACACTGCAAGTCACAATACTGTTCGTAAACAAGTCAATAAGGTATCTTTCTTGTAATTCGGGGACTTTCATGTTTTGCATGAACATGATTAGCGAAAATACTATTTTGTAAGCAAACATACCCGGAATCATTGGTAGTAAAGCCGGAATATATAATACAGTCATAGGACAGTAAATACGTTTTCCCAAGAATAAACTACCCATGCCTATGGAGAATGAAGCGCAAAGCGAAGCTGTGGCGATATCTATCCCAAGATAGTGCATCAGGCAAAAGCGTATGGCGTGGCCAACACCTCCAAGTATGGCAATTGATGGAAAAGCTCTCAAGGGAGGATCGGAGATTGCTCCGAAACCTATAGCGGCAACTGCTCCGAATATGGCGTCTGTAAGAATATCAAGTAAAATCATAACAAACCGTTTCTAATTAACATAAGTGTACACGAAAGCCCTATTGCAATGCACAGAATCAGTAGCAAGGCTTGAATGAGACGGGTGCAACCGGTAAGCACATGTCCTTCTACAACGTCAATTACCCCATTGAGTAAAGGTACTCCGGGAACAAGATAGAGGACGCTGGTTCCAATTGCAATTTCAGCAGTGGTTTCCAGTGTCAATGCCGATGATGCCACCAGCGACGCAATAAATGCCGATACAACAAAAATAATATAATGATTGATTTTTTTCTTCTGCATCACCTGTTTGATATAGAAGCCTATCAGGGTTGCTGAGAAAACAATAATCCGGGCAGTCCAGTCACCTCCGAATAATGCGCAGAATGAAGCATTTGCAAAACCTACGAGAAAGAGAGTGCAAAGTGGATCCATTTTAGGGCGGGAAATGATTTTCCGGTATTTTTTCCATAATTCGTCCAATGTCAGGTTATTATCAAATGCGTCCCAGCTGAGTGAACTTAATTCTGCATTTAGTTCAAAGCTAATAGGAAATACAGGGATGATGGCAACTTCATTGTAGACTTCCTGACTTATATTGTCGCAGACACTCATGACCATCGTTTTCTGAAAGAGGCTCATTTTTACGTCTACATCCAATGATTTTCCTATACGTCGGGTATTTCTAATAACCCGTGAAGTGTGTACACCCGATCCCATAAGACGATTGGCGTATTCCATCAGGAATCGAGTGATGTCTTTCAAACTGTTTGGTGAGTCCATACTTAAAAATGTTATCCTAAAGCTTATCTAGCATAAGCGCCGCAAAGGTATGCTTTTTTTTCGGAATAGAAGCCTATATTCCCGGATTGTAATCATAAAGCACTGCTTTTTTAACTTCCAACGAGGAAGATACATCTATTAAACGCTGGTTACTGCTTCCTCTGAAATAGAGGGTTTCATCTCGTAATTCTTCTTTGAATTTGCCGTCCACTAATACATCTATATATTGCAATAGCTTATATTGCAGTGGATTATTCAGGATGTTTTCAAATAAATATCCGGTATAACACCAAATGTTTTTATTGCTTTTCAATTTGATAGCATGCGCCAATTCAGTAAATCCTTCCGGCTGAAACATCGGATCTCCACCGCTAAAAGTAACATCAGCAAAATTGTCTGCTAATACTTTTCCCAAAATCTCATCAGTCGACATCCAATGTCCGTTTTTGATATTCCATGATGCCGGATTGTGACATCCCGGACAATTATTAGGGCATCCTGCTGCATAAACAGCGGTTCTGAAACCAGGACCATCTACTGTTGTATCTTCCAATATATCTAAAATAGAGATCATTGCTGTATTTCAATTGTGTACGATCCGATCGTTCAATTCGGCCAGTTTTGCGCTGTTCCAGCGGTCGGTTGTTCCTACCAAATAACCGGTTATACGTTGTAACTTATCAAGGTGTGTGCCGCCACATTTGGGGCAAGTCTCCAGATTGGCGGTTGAATTCTCGTAGCCGCATTCCAAACAGCGGTTGCGATTATGATTTACCGAACCGTAACCAATGTTGTATTGATCCATCATATCCACCACCCTCATGATTACTTCCGGATTATGGGTTGCATCGCCGTCTATTTCCACATAAAATATGTGACCGCCCCGAGTCAAATCATGGTAAGGCGCTTCCACCTCAGCTTTATGACGGGCACTACATTTGTAATATACCGGCACATGGTTGGAGTTGGTATAATAATCTCTATCGGTGATACCATCGAGTACTCCGAATTGTTTGCGGTCTACTTGGGTGAATTTACCCGATAAACCTTCGGCTGGTGTGGCCAACACACTATAATTGTGTTGGTATTGTTCCGAAAATTGATTAACACGATCACGCATATAAGTCACGATTTTCAGTCCCAATTTTTGAGCATCTTCCGATTCACCGTGATGCTTTCCGGTCAGAGCGACAAGACATTCCGCCAATCCGATGAATCCTATTCCCAACGTTCCCTGATTAATGACAGAGGCGATTGTATCATTCGGTCCTAATTTGTCACAGCCTGTCCATAGTGCAGACATTAGTAATGGAAACTGCTTGGCGTATGCTGTTTTTTGAAATTCCATACGTTCATGCAGTTGTTTTGCTGTTATTTCAAGCATGGAGTCCAATTGGGCAAAGAACCTGGCTATGCGTAATTTATCGTTTTTAATATCCATGCATTCTATAGCCAGACGTACGATATTAATGGTGGAAAAAGATATATTTCCTCTTCCTATGGAAGTCTTTGGTCCAAAACGGTTTTCGAAAACCCGCGTACGACATCCCATTGTGGCTACTTCATGTTCATAGCGTTTCGGATCGTCGCTTTTCCATTCCTCGCTTTGATTGAAAGTTGCGTCCAGATTCAAAAAATTAGGGAAGAAGCGTCTGGCTGTTACTTTGCATGCCAATTGGTAGAGATCATAATTTCTGTCTTCGGGCAGATAACTGACTCCACGCTTTTTCTTCCATATCTGAATAGGAAAGATTGCTGTTTCTCCATTTCCAACTCCCTGATAGGTACTTTTTAATAATTCGCGAATGATGCAGCGGCCTTCTGCAGAAGTATCCGTTCCGTAATTTATCGAACTGAATACGACTTGATTTCCTCCGCGGGAGTGGATGGTATTCATGTTGTGAATAAAAGCTTCCATAGCTTGATGTACGCGCGCCACGGTTCTATTTACCGCATGCCGGACAGTTCTCTTTTCGTCTGATAAGCCATCCAAAGGCTGTTGCAGATAATCAGCCAAATCTTTATGATAGAGGTGTGAATAATCTTTTCCGTTCAACTCTTCCAGGTTTTTGATTTCCTCTATGTAACTATTGCGTACGTAGGGAGCTAGATAAAAATCGAAAGCTGGAATTGCTTGCCCACCGTGCATTTCGTTTTGGGCGGTTTCCAGTGATATGCATCCTAAGATACTTGCCGTCTCAATCCGCTTAGCGGGGCGGGACTCACCATGTCCGGCGGAGAATCCGTATTTTAAAATACGATCCAGCGGATGCTGAACGCAGGTTAAACTTTTAGTTGGATAGTAATCCTTGTCATGAATATGCAGGTAGTTGCTTTGTACGGCAGCTAAAACTTCGTCGCTTAACAAATAATCATCTACGAACGGTTTTGTCGTCTCGCTGGCAAACTTCATCATCATTCCAGCCGGTGTATCGGCATTCATATTGGCATTTTCCCGTGTTATATCATTGGATTTAATATTTATGATTTCCAAAAACATATCGCGGGTTTTCGCCTTTCGCGCAATGCTGCGTTGATTTCTGTATGCTATATATCTTTGAGCCACATCTTTGCGGCTACTTTTCATTAATTCTAATTCTACTACGTCCTGAATTGCTTCTACCGTCATCTGAGCATTGCCTTTAATCGCTATATGATCTGTTATCTGGCGGATAAGTTGTATGTCTTCCCCTTTATCTGTATGTAGCATTGCTTTACGAATAGCAGCTACAATTTTATCTTCATTGAAGCCTACAATGCGCCCGTCTCTTTTGACTACTGTTTCTATCATGATTAATATGTCTTTTATAGAATTTCTTATTGAAGTTTCTTCTACAAAGATATCAATATCAATATATGGTTATCCTTTTTGGATAACTTTTACCAATTTAAAATATGTTAATCATTTGATAGTCAATTATTAAATAACTTATTTCTGAAAACTTATAATAGTTGTATGCTTCTTATTGTGAATATAATCGGAAAACTTTGTATATCAGATGAATAAACAATAATCCCCGGATAAGAAATACATATCCGGGGATTATTTTATAGGGTCAAGCCTGATTTATTCGTTTCTTACCAAGTTAAAGCTATATTTATTTTATTATTTCAGTAAGCTTCTTTTGCAATTCTTCTCCATGTAAACCTCTGGCAAGAATTGTTCCGTCTTTGTCTATCAGTACAGTGTGCGGGATGCTGCTTACGGCATACAACTTAGCGCCTTCACAATTCCAATATTTCAGATCTGACATTTGAGGCCAGGTAATCTTCAATTGCTTGATTCCACTCTTCCATGCTTCGGCAGTTTGGTCCAATGATACTCCTACGATTTCAAAACCTTTACTTTTATACTTTGCGTAGGCATTTACGAGGTTGGGCATTTCCTGACGGCAAGGGCCGCACCAACTTGCCCAAAAGTCTACCAATAGCACTTTACCTTTTCCTGCATAATCAGATAGTTTCACGCTCTTTCCTTCAGGAGTTAGCATTGTAAAGTCCGTAAACTTCTTGCCAACGGCAGTTGCTTTCATCTTTTCAACGTTTTCCTTGATTTTTACGATTATTTCATCGTTTTGATATTGTGAAGGAATTTTCGGTAATAATGGTTCCAGATCATTTACTTCAAGATAGTAATAATTATTTTTTAGCAGATGCACACCTACAGGATTATCGATATTCTTTCCGATACCGTCTTTTACTACAACGATCATCTTTTCCTGTAACCCATTCATTTCATCTGATTTTGCCTCTCTTTGTTTATCCGTCAGTGCAGTGTCTGACATGGTTTCATAAATGGCTCCCATCTTTCTGTTCAGTTCATTGAGTTGTTCTCTTACTTTTTGATAAGCATCATTATTGGGAGTTCCGGTAGCTGAATCGTTGTCCTTTGTCAGACTGATTTTTATTTTACCGTTTTCAAGGAAGAAATCAATTAATAATCCATCCTTTCCGGCTTGATTATAAGTGATATAACGATTGACAACACTATCTTGTGCTCCCTTAAATGTGAAAGTCCCTTTGGTTATCACAGCGGAATCCAGTTTAACGAGCTGGCGCCCTTCTACTTTTTGTAGGTATACAGTGTCACCATCATTTCCTCCTTCTACAGTTCCGGTTACTACGTAACCTTTATTTCCGGTACACGCCATGATGAGAGCGGCAATGGAAATTAAGTAAGCTAATTTTTTCATTGACAATAATTTTTAGTGATACTACAGTTACAAATTTACATAAAAAATATAACTTATCCTTTTTTTCGCCTGAAAATAAGAATTTTGTAGAAGAATAACAATAAAAAATCCTCTTCAGTTCACCGAAGAGGATTTCTAGTTTTAATCCCATTTTTAGAAAAGAAACCCGACTGCAATATTTATTCGGCAGCAGGAGTTTCAATTGCCGGAGCCTCTTCAACAGGAGCTTCAGCCGGTGCCGGTGCTTCAGCAGCTTTCTTTTCAGCTAATGCTTTAGCTTTTTCTTCATTTACTTTCTTTTCAGCATCCAAACGAGCTTTTGCTTCGGCTTTTTTAGCAGCCTCTTCTTTAGCTTTTAAAGCGGCTAAACCACCTTGTTTGTTGTTTTTCCATGCTTCAAACTTCGTTTCAGCTTCTGCTTCACCGAATGCGCCCTTATTTACGCCACCCAAAAGGTGTTTTTTCATATAAATTCCTTCACGGGATAGGATGTTACGAACGGTGTCAGTAGGCTGTGCACCTTTTAACACCCAGTCAAGTGCGCGATCAAACTTCAAATCTACTGTGGCTGGATTGGTGTTAGGATTGTATGTACCAATTTTCTCAATAAATTTACCATCACGTGGTGCTCTTACGTCTGCAATTACGATGGAGTAGAAAGCATAACTTTTGCGACCATTTCTTTGCAATCTGATTTTAGTTGCCATTTTAATTATTATTTATTAATGATTTGAATATGCTATTAACTCGTAATAGCGGCGCGAATTTACATTATTTTTTTGAGTTACGAAAGATATCCTTTATTTTCTTTTCATTTTCAGATGGATAACCAGGTTTTATGTCATTATTTCTGAAAGATGAAAGTCAGCTGTGAGATCTGATTACTTGATTATAGTGTAACCCCGGTCTTGAATATAGCTATTTCTTTATAGCCCTTCTTTTCATTATTCACAAGCTCGCCGTTAGCTACTTGAATGACATAGTCAATAAATTTCTCACATGTTTTGTCCATTGGTTCATTTTCAACAATCACTCCGGCATTGAAATCAATCCATCCCGGTTTGTTTTTTGCAAGAGTTGAGTTAGTGGAAACCTTCATTGTAGGCACGTATGTGCCGAATGGAGTACCGCGTCCTGTGGTAAATAATACCATGTGGCAACCGCAAGAGGCGAGGGCAGTAGCAGCTACAAGGTCATTACCCGGAGCCGAAAGTAAATTCAGTCCTTTTATTTTCAGACGTTCACCATAAGGTAAGACTCCGCTTACATAACTTTTTCCACATTTTTGTGTACATCCCAATGCTTTTTCTTCCAAAGTGGAAATGCCACCGGCTTTATTACCTGGGGAGGGGTTTTCACCTACAGGTTCGCCATGCGACAAAAAGTATTCCTTGAAGTCATTGATCAGATGAACGGTTTGATTGAACAGTTCTTTATTTTCACAGCGGTTCATTAAAATAGTTTCGGCCCCGAACATTTCAGGAACCTCAGTCAATACGGTTGTACCGCCTTGAGCAATGAGGAAATCAGAGAACATGCCTAATAGCGGGTTAGCTGTAATTCCCGAGAACCCATCCGAACCACCGCATTTGAGACCAATGCGGAGTTCACTTAAGGGGACATCCTCACGTTTGTCTTTTTTGGTGACTTCGTACAGCTCACGCATCAATTTCATGCCTTCTTCATATTCATCTCCTACTTTTTGTGTTACCAAAAATTTCACCCGTTCCTGATCATAGTCGCCCAGAAATTCGCGGAAAGCATCCGGCTGATTGTTTTCACATCCCAATCCTACTACAAGCACTGCACCGGCATTGGGGTGTAACACCATGTCGCGAAGGATTTTTCTTGTATTCTCATGGTCATCACCCAATTGAGAACATCCATAATTGTGCGTATATGCTACAATATCATCTACTCCTTCGTTGCCGGTTTCACGACGTAAACCTTCTGCCAATTTATTGATAATACCATTAACACAACCTACCGTAGGAATTACCCAAATTTCATTTCGTATGCCCACATCTCCATTTTTACGGCGGTAACCTCTGAATTTCAAATCTTTTTTGGGAATATTCAACGATACGTTTACCGGATTGTAAGTATAATCCAATAGTCCGGCCAAATTTGTTTTGATATTGGTTTCATTCATCCAGTCACCCTGTTTTTTGGCTGTACGAGCGTGGCCGATAGGATAACCATATTTGATAATATTTTCTCCTTCTGCAAAGTCTTTTAATGCAAATTTGTGACCGGCGGGTACATCTTCATTTAATACAATCTGTACACCGTCTACTGTAATTTCTTCACCTACGGATAGTGCCGAAATAGCTACAGCTACATTGTCGGCAGGATTAATTTTAAGGTACTTTGTTTCCATATTTTCAGTTTGTAATTGTTTTATTATACTTTTCTTTTGCCTTGATGCAAAAGAAAAGGTATCAAAAGAAAAAATTAAGAGCTGCATCGACTCTGCTACTCACTCTCTACGTTCCGCTAAGAGGCGAAAACTCGCGCTCCGCGCTCAAACAGCCCGCCTCTTTTACGCTTCACTCCGGTCGTTCGCTTAACGCTTCGCCGCTGATGCTCTCTCTCTTACATTTCATTATATCATTCTCCTTCACATTCTCTCTGCTTTACCTATTGCACCGCTGATGCTCTATCTTTTACATTTTATTGTATCATTATTATTGTATCATTCTCCTTCACATTCTTTCTGCTTTACCTATTGCACCGCTAATGCTCTTTTCTAATACACTGTTAATGTTTTATTTTCATCCTTATCTTTCCGTTTTTAGTCATTGCATTGTAAATGCTCTTTTCTAATACACTGTTAATGTTTTATTTTCATCCTTATCTTTCCGTTTTTAGTCATTGCATCGTAAATGCTCTTTCCTAATACACTGTTAATATATTATTTTTATCCTTACTCTTTCCGTTTTAGTCATTACATCGTTGATGTTCTTTTCTTGTATACCGTTAATACTCGAATTTGTAAATCAAATAAGTGAGAGTACGGCCTCACTGTAGGGGTGATAAGCGGAGGGTAGTTTCACGGCGTAAAAAGAGGCGGGTTGTTTGAGCGCGGAGCGCGAGTTTTCGCCTCTTAGCCGTAAAACTATCCGGAGTAACCCCGGAAGTGTAGCCTTGATTCTTTCTTTTTGATACCTTTTCTTTCGTATTAAGACGAAAGAAAAAGTATATCACTATTTATTATAATAAAACTCAATATTTTCTTTAGTCAGCAAATCAATCGGCATGAAATGCTCCCGTTGCACCTCTTTTTTCAGAATAAGATAATCACACAATGTTTTGATACCATTGTATCCCTGTAATACAGGTTGCTGGGCTATAAGGAAAAATACGCTTCCTTGCTTTAAGCAATCCACATTCCGTTGCAGCAAATCATACCCCATGAGATTAAATTCGGAAATTTGCCGTTTCAACAAATATTCTCCTATAATATATACCTTGGAATTGAAAGTAATGCCATTCTTTACCTTGGGATGCCTTACAAAAAAGTCATCGAGCATTTGTGTGTCTTCCGTGTCCCTCTTTGCATGCAAATCCAATTCCCAAATCAGGCAGTCAGGATGATGTTCACGCATATATTCCCGGAAGCCTATTTCCCTTCTTTCCTGTTGATTGGAACCGACTATACCTTCATTGATTTTGCGGAAAATTACAATTTCATCTTCGTCACCTGCAAGCAACATCAGCATACGGGCGGCAAAATAACCACTTTGGTGTGAGTCCTGACCGAAAAAAGAAAGGGCAGGCTGATCTTTTAAATTTGAATCAATATATATATAAGGAGTTTCACGCCTTTGAAGCTCTTCCGTGAAAGGCTTTGTATATTGAGGTACAGTAGGTGCAAATAAGATACCATCCGGATTTTGTTCAAGGATTGCTTTTGCCGCATCCGTAAACGAATGATAATCGTACGGATCATAATAAGACAAAGTTATATTGATGTTGAAATCGGAATATACAATCAAAGCATCATTGATTCCCGTTTCCACAGCAGTCCAATATTCACCGGCATCATGTTGCGGCAATAGACAGGCGAATACATACTTCTTGTTTGAAGCCAAAGCACTGGCATACATATTAGGCTGATAGTTCAACTGCTTTAGGATTTCCTCCACCCGTTTGCGACTGGATTCCGATACCCCGTTTCGTCCGTGTATAACACGGTCTACCGTTCCTACAGATACATCAGCTAACTTAGCGATGTCCTTTATTCGTATTCTGTCCGGATTACTCACAATGTTGTTGTTTTTATAATTGGATTAACAAAAAACCGTGTATTGTGTTCGAGCACAATAATAATATTATAATTTTCAGCACAAATATATGACAATTTTTGTAATTACGAAATTTGTTGTATCTTTGTGCCCGTGCACGAACAGTGATACGGCTAATTAAAATGTTTGTTTAATATTCATATAATCAGCTATTTAGTGTTGCTTTTTGTGCGGAATGATAAATTGAAAGGAAATTACTAATCATATATATAAAAAGACATAATAATTATGGGAAAGAAGATCGTTACATTAGGTGAAATCATGTTGAGACTATCCACTCCCGGTAATACCCGTTTTGTACAGTCCGATACATTTGATGTAGTATATGGCGGTGGTGAAGCAAACGTGGCAGTAAGTTGTGCCAACTATGGACATGATGCTTATTTTGTAACCAAATTGCCAAAACACGAAATTGGGCAATCGGCCGTTAACGCATTACGTAAATATGGTGTGAAAACAGATTTTATAGCCCGTGGTGGCGAGCGCGTAGGTATCTATTATCTTGAAACAGGTGCTTCCATGCGTCCCAGTAAGGTGATTTATGATCGTGCCCATTCCGCTATTGCCGAAGCCGATGCATCCGATTTTGATTTTGATGGAATCATGGAAGGAGCTGATTGGTTTCACTGGTCAGGAATTACTCCGGCTATTTCCGATAAGGCAGCCGAACTAACCCGTTTAGCTTGCGAAGCTGCAAAACGTCACGGCGTTACGGTTTCCGTCGATTTGAATTTCCGTAAAAAACTCTGGACGAAAGAAAAAGCACAGTCCATTATGAAACCGTTGATGCAATACGTTGATGTATGTATAGGTAATGAAGAAGATGCCGAACTTTGTCTGGGCTTCAAACCGGAGGCCGATGTTGAAGGCGGTCATACCGATGCTGAAGGTTATAAAGGAATCTTCAAAACCATGGCTAAAGAATTTGGCTTTAAATATGTTATCTCAACCCTTCGCGAATCATTCTCTGCTACGCACAACGGTTGGAAAGCGATGATCTATAATGGCGAAGACTTCTACGAATCAAAGCGTTATGATATTGATCCCATTATCGATCGTGTAGGTGGGGGTGATTCTTTCTCCGGCGGTATCATCCATGGATTACTTACTAAATCCAACCAGGGTTCAGCATTGGAATTTGCCGTGGCGGCATCTGCATTGAAGCATACCATCAATGGGGACTTCAATCTGGTATCTGTTGAGGAAGTTGAAGCCTTGGCCGGTGGTGATGCTAGCGGACGCGTACAACGCTAACGGGAACTGCCCCCTTTATCCCATCCCTCCGGCTCTCCCGTTATTGGGGAGAGTAATTCCGTATGGAGGGGGATTTCACACCCTGTGTCGTTAATTATTTTTTTGTGGGTATGTGGGAGAACAAACAAAAAGGTTTTTAATACTTTAGTTGATTCTTCTTTCACAGTGCCGAACGGGTGGGGAATTAAAAAATAAAAGCTTTGTGATGCTCTGTGTCACTGTGTGGTGAAACAATAAAATAAAATAAGAAAATGGCAAAATTTGATAAAATTGGAGTACTAAATAAGATTGGGCAGACCGGTATGGTTCCCGTCTTTTACCATAAAGATGTTGAAACAGCAAAGCAAGTGGTAAAAGCTTGCTATGAAGGAGGCGTACGCGCTTTTGAATTCACCAATCGCGGCGATTTTGCTCACGAAGTATTTGGTGAAGTCGCTAAATATGTAGCTAAGGAATGTCCGGAACTGGCATTTGGAGTAGGTACGGTAGTCGATCCGGCTACAGCAGCTATCTTCCTTCAGTTAGGTGCCGATTTTGTAGTAGGCCCATTGTTCAATCCCGAAATTGCTAAAGTATGTAACCGTCGTCTGGTGTCTTATACACCTGGATGCGGAACAATCAGCGAAGTCGGTTTTGCACAGGAAGTAGGTTGCGATTTGTGCAAAGTATTCCCAGGCGATGTGCTTGGTGCAAAGTTTGTAAAAGGGCTGTTGGCTCCCATGCCGTGGTCAAAATTAATGGTAACAGGAGGAGTAGAGCCCACCAAAGAAAATTTGACTTCATGGATTAAAGCCGGAGTCTTCAGTGTTGGTATGGGATCCAAGCTTTTCCCCAAAGAAGTGATTGCTGCTAAAGATTGGTCGGCTATTACGGAGAAATGTCAGGAAGCCCTAGGATATATAGTTGAAGCTAGAAAGTAGAACGTTTTTTTTAAATTCGTTATATTATCATTTTGTTTAAAGGTGTTTTAAAGGGGAAGCCATCGGAACATGAATTAAAGCTGTTCCGGTGGTTTTTTACATTTATTTTGTAAACAAATTATTATAAAGTTAAAAAGGTGTTATAAAACATATATTTCTTACTCCAATATTTGGAAAGTATAGATATACTCTTTACATTTGCAATGTAGTTGTGAAACTACTTATGATTTTGATAAAAATAGGTAAAAAGATTGATTAAGAGTTTTTTCATAGGCTTAAGATTTGGATTAAAATTAGGTAAAAAGGAAAAATTAAAAGTTTTCAAGAGTTATCGTAGTTTTTTGTAGGTAAAAAGAAGATTTGTTTTTCAGGTAACAATTGATGGAATTAAAAGAAAAGCCAAATGGCTTTTCTTATGTCGGGGACGGGGAGTTCAAAAGAACTTACTCGTTTTTTTGTTTTAAGATTTTCAAAAAATGAAGATAATATCTTAGTTTTTATTAAATCAATCTTTGTATATTTGTCCCATAACCCCCGTAAACAGGAACGTTTTGGAAAATATTGCGTATACCTTGGATTGGATCGTCTATATATTGTTCACGCTTAGTGTGATCTACCTTTTTGTTTTTAGTGTGGCGTCTCTATTCACTAAGCCTCGAAAGCCCTTACCGGCAAAAGATTATAAACGCATTGCCATACTGATAGCAGCATACCGTGAAGATGCGGTAATACAAGATACTGTAAAAGCCTGCCTTGTTCAAAATTATCCCCGGGAGAAATATGATATTGTAGTCATTTCTGACCACATGCATGCGGATACTAATACTCTGCTGAAGGCACTTCCTATCAAGCTGTTACAAGTCGATTTCGAGAAAAGTACCAATACCAAATCATTGAAAGCAGCATTAGATTATTTGGAAAAAGATTACTATGATGTTGCTTTGATTATCGATGCAGACAATTACATCAATAGCTCTTATCTTTCCGAGATAAACGATGCTTTTGGCAATCCTAAGGTGGAAGTTCTCCAAACCCATCGCGTGGCTAAAAATGTGAATACGGACATGGCCTATCTGGATGCCATCAGCGAAGAGATTAACAATTCCATTTTTCGTTTGGGTCATGTCAACTTGAAAATGTCCGCGGCTTTGATCGGATCCGGTATGGCATTTCGCTATTCCATGTTTTATTCCGCTATGATGGATAACCAGTCGCTCGGGGGATTTGACAGGGTACTGGAAATGAAGTTACTTTACAATCGGGTCTTTTTTCATTATTTATCCGGGACGTATGTTTATGATGAAAAAATACAGAAACCGGGAAACTTCTTCCTCCAACGCCGCCGTTGGTTATCGGCTCAATATTATAGTCTGTTGGAATTTGCAAGTAAGCTTCTTCCGGCTATTCGCGACAGGAAATGGGATTTCTGCGATAAACTCTATCAGCAAGCATCTTTCTCCCGGGTATTATTGTTAGGGTTGATTTTTATCATTGCAGTTTTTTTGTCTTTTGAAGTTCCCGAACTGGCATGGAAATGGTGGATTACGCTTGGTGCTTTGTTACTGGCATTGGGCCTGGCTATTCCGCGCAAATTCTGGACCTTCCGCATAATTAAGGCTATAGTACTCGTTCCTTATTCTTTTATTCTTATGTTTGCAAACCTATTTTATATAAAAAGTGCAAACAAGAAGTTTATTCATACCACGCATGGAGTGGAAGATAAATAAAACAATATTATGAAAGTCTCTGTAATTATACCGGTATACAATGTTTCAGAATATATTGAACGTTGCCTGTTGTCTGTTTTGAACCAGACATGGGAGGATCTGGAAATAATCGTTATAGATGATTGTACACCCGATAATTCTATGGAAATTGTTAATCGAATTGCTGAGAATCATTCACGTGGCAATATAATAAAATGCTTTGCTCATGGTCGAAATTCAGGATTATCCGCAGCACGAAATACCGGAATAAGAAATGCGATCGGAGAATATGTCTATTTTCTTGATAGTGATGATTACCTTTCCCATGAAGCCATTCAGCTACTATCAGAAGCTGTTTCTGAGAATAATGCAGATTTTGCTATTGGAAACTATAAGGTAGAAGGAGCTGATTATTGGGCACCTCCTTTAAAGATGACTTCGGGGATAATAAATAGAAATAAAGAGATTCTCAGAGCTTATACAACAGACTTATGGTATGTCATGGCTTGGAATAAGCTGGTAAATCGTGATTTTCTGTTGGATAATGATTTATTTTTTCAGGAAGGAATTGTTCATGAAGACGATCTGTGGTCATTTAAATTGGCTTGTGTAAGTCGCAAAATGGCTGTTGTAGAAACCGTAACATATTTCTATTTCATGCAACCCAATTCAATTATGCGTGCTCCCTCCTTATTCAATTTAAAATGCCGGGTTGCAGTTATTCAATACATGTTTCAGTATGTCACGTCATCAGAGCAGTTGCAGCGTAATCCGTATATATACGTATATTACGAAAATTTGAAGGCCAAATACTTCGATAGAATATTGTATTATACGGATGATAGAATATTCCAGTTTGAGAGTTACATTCAATTCCGCAGAAACAGATATCCATTACCTGTAAAAACTATCATTTCCATTAAACAAGCTAGAATACTCATATTAAGGAATTTGCATTATCTGTTTTCTGAGCGATTAGGATATCTTTATTTTAAGTTTTTTGTAAAACTGGAATATTATTCATTGATAATATCAATTAAAGTAAAAAAAATATTTGCTTAAAGTCATAATTAGCTTAATCAATGCTATATTTGGGAAAATTAGCAAGTATAAGTGTATCATTTTAATGATTGAAGATGAAAATAGTCGTCCCTCTTTTTGGATTAGGTAATGTGATGTTTCAATATGCATTTTTATGTGAATTAAGACATCATTATCAAAATGAAGCATGCTGTTTTTTTGTATATAGGAAGAAATTGTTTGATCATAACGGATACGAATTAGACAGACTTTTTAAGGTCAATTCATATCAGGGATTGAATTGGTTACAGCAGATTTGTATACATTTTCTAGAACGATCGGGTGATTTTGGCTTTCCTAATTTTTTTCTTATCCGGAAATTATTTAAAGTTGTCCGAAATGAAAAGGAAGATAGCTTTAAATATTATGATAACGTTTTCCAGTATTCCCATGTTAATATCGCATATTGGGGTATGTGGCAGTCACCTAAATATTTCACATCTGTAAAAGAGAAGATTATAAATACCTATCAATTTGATCAATCTCAAATATCCGTATATACTCGGAGCGTTTTGGAGAAAGTTAAATCAACAAACAGTGTATGCATACACTTGCGTAGAGGAGATTATATGAACGATCAATACAATGGAGGATTTAGTCGTTGCTGTCCCTTGGAGTACTATAGCAAGGCTATCCAATATATAGAAGAGAAAATAGAAAACCCAACTTTTTTTGTCTTCTCAGATGATATAGAATATGCCAAGATGAACCTAAGTGCTGATTCTATGTTTTTTATTGATGGCAATAAGGGGGATGATTCTTGGCATGATATGTATTTAATGAGCCAATGTAAGCATAATATCATTGCCAATTCTACTTTTAGCTGGTGGGGAGCTTTTTTAAATCTTCATGAGAATAAAATCGTTATTGCACCTAGACATTGGTGGTATTATTTGGAAAAAGATGATATTATACCCGAAGATTGGATTAGAATATAATATATATATGGAAAGTAAGCCGAAAATATCAGTGGTTGTTCCTGTTTACAATGTTGAAAAATATTTATCTCATTGTATTCAGGGTATAATTGAGTAAACCTTTTTAGATTTCGAACTGTTACGATAATATTATGTACCGGATTATAAACTGGACAAACTAGGACGGTGGTTGTTGATACATGCTTTATTGCGCTGTATGATTTTTTGTTCACAATTCTTTTTCGCTTCAACATTCAAAAGATGTTTAGTTCTCCGGGATCATTTAAGAAACTGTGAGTTTTAATTGTATATACCAGATTAGGTTTTAAACCTTATATTGAAAGCACTATGGATGAAAAAGCTTTAATTTCCGTTATAATACCAATATATAAATCGGAAAAATATCTTTCGCAATGTATTGAAAGCATGATTTCTCAGATATTTATAAACTTTGAACTGTTATTAATTGATGATGGCAGTCCGGATGCATGTGGCAGAATCTGCGATAAATATGCTTCTAAAGATAAACGGATACGCGTTTTTCATCAAATTAATTCGGGAGTAAGTGCTGCACGCAACAAAGGATTAATAGAAGCGCGTGGAAAATATGTAGCATTTGTTGATTCCGATGATTATGTAAAACCGGATTATCTGGAGAACTTATATGCTACTATCTGTCGTGAACCGGATGTTGATTTGGCTATTCAAAACATAGAAAGAGTTGATATTGATGGCGAAAAAAAGGTGATACCTTTACCCGAATGCTCGTTGGGAAGCAAGGATAAATTTCGGATTCTAACACAATACATTAGGTTGGGAGTGGGGTATTCATTCGGTAAATTATATTTGCTATCCAAAATTAAAGATAATCATATCTATTTTATACCAAATCTTTCGTTACTGGAAGATTTGTTTTTCTTATTAGATTACGTACTTTGTGCTGATAAAATAATGATTGGTAATTATGCAAGTTACGTGTACAGAATGGGAATTACAACTTCATTGTCGAACAATGTTAGCGTGTATTCCTTTGAAGGTGAATGTGCTATATTTGTGAATTATTTTGATCGAATAAGCTTATACAAAGATCATTTTAATCTGGATGATACATCTTTAAATAGCGTCTGGAAAAGTCTGACGTTACTTTTTCATCGTATTCTTATGTCTATATATAGAAATGATTATTCAAGAGAAAAACGTATCCATATGCTATCTACCGTATTGAATGAGTATTATTTTTGGTTTAAACACTATTTTTCTCCCGAATATAAAGCTGACAAGATACTAAGATCAATATTGCTCAATAAACAATACACCCTTTTCGATGGGCTGATGGCAATACTTTTGAGGGTTAAATTTCAAAAAATGTTTGGATCTGTTGTGTAATGAATATATTATTTTTATATCCTAGGATGTTTCATCCCCATCGTGGAGGAATTGAGCGAGTAACCGACTTGTTATGCCGAGAGTTTTTGAACCGGGCACATCATGTGTTTTATATGAATAACATACGCGAGGAAGCTCTAATAGGCTATTCCTATCCGGCTCCAGTATTTTTCTTCCCATATCCGCCCGAAGACATAGACAATAATGGTATTTATTTTAAAGAGTTCCTACAATTGCATCAAATTGATGTCGTGATTAATCAGGATCCTATAGTCTATCATGCTCTGTTTCGTTATTCAAAAGATTTAGAGGGGGTACATGTTATATCGGTTGTCCACAATACTCCAGTTTGGATTTACGACTACCTTTTGGCACTAACTATGAAATTAAGGAATAACACAGTTATAGAAAGATTCAAGAGTATTGCCCGTTATCTAAAAGTTCCCGGAATAAAAAGAGAGTATCTCGATCGGTTGAAAGTTTGTTATAGAGATTGCTTTGCCTATACAGATCTTTTGTGCTTGCTGTCTTTAAAGTTTATTCCGGATTTAGAAAGAGCTTACAAAGGGGATTTATCTAAGGTTATTGCCATTGGTAATCCCAATACATACTCTGCAATAGAAGAATCTGTTTTTACTTCGAAAAAAAAACAGTTATTATATGTGGGGAGAGTGGAATGGTATCAGAAACGAGCCGATCGGTTGGTCTATATTTGGAAACATCTCTATCGGAAATTCCCGGATTGGGAGTTGGTTATAGTAGGTGATGGCCCTATCAGGAAAAGTTTGGAAAAAAAGTTTTCGAATATTGAGCGAGTTAAATTCACCGGACGTCAGGACCCCGACATATATTATCGGGATGCAAGTATATTATGCCTTATGAGTGACTTTGAAGGTTGGCCGATGGTGTTGATGGAGACTATGACTTTCGGTACGGTTCCCATTCTTTTTAATTCCTTTGCGGCAGCGACCGATATTGTAGATGACGGGCAAACCGGAATATTGGTTTCTCCTTTTTCTCTTAAGGAATATGTACGGAAGTTGAGCGTCATTATGGACAATGATCATCTGAGAATGAAAATGTCTCAAGCATGCATCAAAGCTGTCAGAAGATTTGATGTGAAACAAGTTGCTGACCAATGGGAGGGCGTTTTTCGATCATTTAAATCGGGAAAATAGTTTTATTTTACTAATTCCCTTATGAGCAAGGCCTTTTATACCAGGGCTGGAAATGTATAGAATAAGGAAAGTAAGACTTCCGTATGAGAATAGATTTACGATGCCAAAAAGTAGCCAGTGCCCGAATGATTTTTCCGGGGTGTATGAATGTGCCGGTAACAGAAAATAGCAGATGAAAGCTGGTAATGATATAAGTGATAGGTACTTGAAATAATGAAACCAATATTGGCTTACCGGTTTTTTGAAACCTTTATTATAAAGAAAATAGGGTTTCCATAAACAGACAATTGCCATTAGGCTTATGATGCTTCCTAACAATATACCGGGAAGTCCCCAATAATAGCCTGCAACGATTGTTACTATAAGGTTCAGAATAACCTCTGTTATAGGAGCCCATGTATCGTAAAACAGTCCGTAGCCAAAGATAAACTGGTCTGTTGCTCCCCGGGTGAATCCAATGAAGGAATTGACAATGAGTAGAATTAATACCAATGGGGATAATACATACTCCTTGCCCAGCCATAATGAAATGAACGGCTCAGTGAGTTGGAAAAGGCAATAAGAGATGACACCCGCAATGAAGAAGCGGATGCTTAATAGTTGCCAAAAGACTTCCTGAATGCGTTTTTGATTGTTCTCAGCGATTAGATTACCCACTCCTGCATTGGTACTATTTAGTAAGCCATTGATAAATTGTGAAATTTTATCGATAATAATTGTATAGTTTCCATAATAAGCAACTGTTTTTAAAGAAACAAAAGTATATATTAAAAATGGAGCAGTTTGACTTTGTACAAATCCCGCTATTTTGTGTACGAAGATTTGCTTGGTGTATTTCATGACATCCGGATATTGTTTAAAAAGTTCTTTTCCTTTCTTAACTTCACTTTTTAACCAGGGGTAGATTTGCTTTACTTTCCAATCCAGTATAACGGCATAAGCTATACCCAGTATTAGCTCCATACTGATCCAGATATAGTAATTTCCGGTGTAATATACCAAAGTCATTTGCAGGAGAGTTTTTAGGATTATTGCACTTTGGTAATAAGCTGTCACCATATATTCATTCTGATCAGCGCTTAAAAGCGTTTGCTTATAGTTGGCAAAATACCCGATCAAAGAACTGGTAAGATATGAAAAGTAGGCAAAATAGATGACTTTCAAGTCAAATACATTATTGGGAAAAATAAAGGGAAGGAAGCAAGCTAAAATACATCCGGCCCCTAGAATGATGAATCCAATCCGCCTGTAAATGTATCCGAATACAGAGATGATTTCATTGATTTTTGTTTCATTGTGTTCAAATAAGGGTTTATATAAGACGTAGCCAATTGCACTTCCTATGCCTAATTCAGCTAAATTCAGAAATCCCAGTAAATTGAGTAGAGTTCCTGTAAGTCCCATAAAATTGGCTCCCAAAGTATCAAGGAAGATTTTTCGCGAGAAAAAAGAAACCCCCAGAGTTACGAAATAGAAAATGAGATTGACTCGGGCATTTAACAGTGACTTTTGTAAACGCGATTTTTGTGGCATTTTCGTTTATCTTTTTATTTTGAGGCAAAGATATATATATTTTTCTATCTTTGTATAATTAATCCCATTAGTGTAAAGCGCTAAATTGACAGGGTCGTTTAGCCGGTAAAACAGAATTTCATGGTATCAATTATAACAGTGAATTATAACGGATGGAAGGATACCTGTGAGCTGATTGCTTCTTTAAAGAAGTATGAAAGATATCCTTACGAAGTAATAGTGGTAGACAACGCCTCAGCAGGTGATGACACCCAACAAATACAGGTAAGGTATCCTGATGTTAATGTGGTATGCAGCGGTGAGAATCTGGGGTTTGCCGGGGGAAATAATCTCGGTTACAAGCAGGCTAAAGGAGATTATATCTTTTTTCTGAATAATGATATTGTCATTAAATCGGCTATTTTGGAACCGTTGGTCCGGAGGTTGGAAAATCTTGCTATAGGAGGAGTTTCTCCGATGATTTGTTTTTCTTATCCGCCTTACGATGTGCAATATTACGGTCATCAGAAAATGACTCCTATCACGTTGAAGCATGCTACTCCTGCTTATGATGCGACACATCCCGAAAAGTATCTGGTAGACAGAGAAGTGGAAGTGATGCACGGAGCTGCCATGATGGTGCGTAGAGATGTTATAGAAGAGGTAGGATTGATGAGCGAAGCTTATTTTTTGTTTTATGAAGAGTTCGACTGGAGCTATCGTATCTTAAAACATCATTATAAAATATGGTATGAACCTGCTTCGCTGGTATTCCATAAAGAGGGGCAATCTGTTGGCAAAGTTACTCCCATGCGAGGATATTATCTGAGTCGGGGGCGTGTATTGTTTGCCCGTCGAAATTTAGAAGGCATGGATAAACTGCTGTCATGTACTTATCTGATAGTGGCTGTAATGATACGCAATGTTGTAGAGTATGCCATGCAAGGCCGATGGGATATGTTAAAGGCTGTGTTTTCCGGTTCCATTAGCGGACTGTTTGTTGGTAAAGATAAAAAAAACACTAATTGAGATAAAAAGATGATACCGAAAGTAATTCATTATTGTTGGTTTAATAACACCCCCATACCGCCAAGTTTGCGTGTATGTATGAATTCATGGAAAAAAGTATTACCGGATTATCAATGGCGGTTATGGGATCTTAACGCTTTTGATCTTAATTCTATTTCCTGGACGAAAGAAGCGTACGGAGCTAATGCATTGGCCTTTGTTGCAGACTATGTACGGTTGTATGCGTTGTATACTGAGGGTGGCATTTACATGGATACTGATGTTTTGGTGAAGAAATCTTTTGATCCGTTTTTATCTTACGGTTTTTTTACCGCTATTGAATATCACCCGGAAATGATTGAAGGCGATGAATTGGCCGATGAACGATTGGAGCCGGATGGAACAAATCGTTTTCCTGGTACTCGGGTGCCAGGACTCGGATTGTTGTCTGCTATACTGGGCTCGGAAAAAGGGCATCCTTTTATGGCGGAAGCTATGAAATTCTATCAAGAGCGTCATTTTATACAAGAGGATGGCAGTTGGTATACCAAAGAAATAGCTCCCGATGTTTTGGCATTGGCTGCCGAGAAATTTGGTTTGAAGTACGACCGGTTTATCCAGCAAGTGCTTGATGAACGTATTCTTATCATGCCTTCACGTATGCTTGGTGCAGCTTATGTTCAGGTCACCGAAGATACTGTAGCTGTGCATTTGAGTAAAGGAAGCTGGCGGAAACGGAATTGGTTACGAAGTATTCTGACAAAAGTGAACTTTTACCGAAAGATATTAGGTGCTAAATAGCTTTCATTTTTTATATTTTGTAATTAAGATAAGATGATAGATCACTTATTTTTTAGTGTGGAATAAAAAAATATCTTAAAATTGATCGTTTTTGTGTCTCCATCTTTTTAAATAGAAATATAAGTTGGCAGGCATATAAGCTCCTAAGATCACTCCTCCCCATGACATTCCCCAATGTTGTCTTTCTTTTATTACAATCTTTGCATTTTTTCTGAGATAGTTTTTTATCCACGTGTAATATGGTTCGCATTCCTCTTTGTGTTTTTGTTTGGAAATTACGAATAACATGTTAAAACAGGCTTTAATAGTTTGTATTTTAGACAACATTAAATAAGAAGGATAGTTATTCTTAACGTCATTTTCTATTTTATTCAGTCGATAGCAAGTATCGTCCAGATATTTATGAAGTTCTTTTTTATGAAAGGTCCGGCAAGTTGAATCAGCTCGTTCCAGATAATCGTAGATTGGCTTATCTTGCATTACCGTTTTTTCTGCTGCAAAAAAAGCTATATGATTGAATAACCAATCCTCATCACTACGACCTTCTTCAAAACGGATATGGTGTCTATTTAAGAAATCTCTTCGATAAAGCTTAGTCCAAACATATATATCTACAATTTCCCGAGAGAGGTATGCTTCAACCCCATGGTTGTTATTATAAATATAAGTTTTTTGCGTGTGTTTGTCGTGAGATACAATACCAAGTTCATTTTTAGTGATAAAAGAACCTGCCGAGATGTCTGCATCATATTGTTCTGCATTCTCATACAAACACTTGCACATGTCAGGATATAAAAAATCGTCATTATCCATAAAACCAATATACTTGCCTGTTGCTGTATTGATTCCGACATTTCTAGCAGATGATTGCCCTCCATTTTCTTTATGTATAACCCGGACTCTTTTATCACTGGCAGCAATCATATCACATATCTTGCCCGAACCATCTTTTGAACCATCATTAACAAGTATGATTTCAATATTGGATAGGGTCTGATTCATAATGGATTCGACCGATTTTTCTAGAAAAAGTTCAGCCTGATAAACAGGAACAATAATACTAACCAATGGAATATCTGTATTCATGAGTTTAATGATAATATATGTTTCCTATGTTCATAAAGCAAATGTATAAAAGATAAATGATTTTGTTTTGTTTTCCTGATAATATTTAGAATTTCCTTAACGAGTTTATTGGAGTGATTGATAATTTAAGATTTCTTATTTAATTTCAATCTACCATTTCTCTTTCTTTACTTCGAAACAGGGGCATTGTTTCGTCCATTCCATGGGTTCTATTTCGCCGTCTCCATTGAGATCGGGACTGAGGTCACGGTGCCCAACGACTTTGGCTCCGGGGTAATCGGATAGCAGAACACGGACAAGTATGCGCAGCGAATGACGTTGCCATGGGGTGCGGGTGTCTTTGGGCAGACCGTGAGTGTCCAGTCCGCCTTCGTAGCAAATGCCGATGGAATGGGCATTGTAGCCGCGGACGTGCGCACCGGCTTTTTCGAGGGGACGGGTAGACTTGATGTCACCATTGCGACGGATGTAGAAATGGTAACCGATACCGTCCATTCCACGCAGACGGTGGGCGGCTTCCAAGTCTTGTTCGGTAAAAGGACGATCTTCGCGAGTGGCGCTACAATGGATTACGATTAAATTGATTGTTCTCATCTTTTTTATTATTTTATTATTTACATCAGATTTTATTTAAGACAGGTTTATTATTAGGTATGCTGTGTAGTATTGAAGTATTTTTTGCCTGTAATAAAAAGGGAAGTCTGAATAATGTGCAGACTCGCGCTCAGACTTCCCTTAGTAAAATGTACTTTAATCAGTTTTCATTATTAACCTGCTATCATAGCATGTGCGCTAAGTGCTCCGAGTATTGCCGATGCTATGGCAATCACTACTTTTAAAATTGTATCCCAAGTTCCTTTCTTCATTTTCTTTGTTTTTTTAATGTTATTACTTTTGTTTACAGCCTGATATCTTTATTGCACTCATACGGTTTCCGTATGGTTTCTGTGCGGAATGCGGGCTGAATGCATTCTTACCGCACACGGGATTGTTATCCTAACGGATCGTCGTCTTTGCCATCACCGCTTCCATCGCCTGTGTCACTTCCATCACCGGTACTTCCACCGGATGTATTGTCGTCCGTCTTGGGTGATTCCAAGTCGAAGATAATATTGTTCGGTGCACTTTTGGTAGTGGCTGTCGAATCGTTGACCAACCGCAAGGCATTGTCTACCTTGAAGCGGACATTTACCCGCTTGATGCTGCGGATGGTACAATCTTCTTTCTTTTCTGTCGGAGAGCAACCCAAAGTGATGAAGAAAGTGCCGAATCCGTCGAGTTTCACGCGGTTACCATCGCATAATACACTGCGCATGCTGCGCACAATAGATTTTATTACATGTTCCACATCTTCGGCGGAAAGTGATCCGATGCCTTCTATTTCACTGGAGAGGCGTTGGATGTCATAAGTCTTTGAATCTCCTGATTTCTGTTTTAAGGAGGTTACCATAGGGGAATTGATATCCCCCAACTTTTTGCGGCGCTGATAGCGCACTACGGTTACTTTTGCCATAATTGTTAAGGTTTAAGTTAAAAAATAAGGTTATTACAATCTGAAACGGGAGAGGGATAAGGTGTGGCAGCGATGAATCTGTTTTGTGCGTTTGTAACAAACCTGCTTACGGGTGGAGAACATTCTGCGTTGACTTTTCCTTCTCTGTTTCGTTGAAACAAAGTTATGACATGCCGTAAGCTGAAAATCGTGTTCAGTAAGTTTTAGTAAGTTTCGGTAAGTTTAAGTAACGATAATTACCGTTATTTACTTTTATTTCCGCTTTTCCTTATCCGGATTTGTGAAACGGTGGTAAGGCTCTATTCCTTTCACCGGTATTATGCTTTTCTCTAAAGCAAGACTTTCCAATAAATAAAATAATCCGTTAAAAAAGATATAATATATGATATTATAACTATCTTTAGCCCCACAAAGTTGGTTCTTCGAGGCCGTACGCTCCAAGAGTGCGTCGCGTTGCGAAGATTAAAAGGGAATACCGTGCAAGTCGGTAACAGTAGCCGCTGCTGTATTTTCCCGTGGCCTCTCCGTTAAGAGGCTGTATGGTTTGTAATATTTGTCACTGGATATTTTAATCTGGGAAGGCGTTACAAAACAAGGGAATAAGTCAGAAGACCTGCCACTTTTCGTTTGGATTTTACTCCTGCGGCGTTCGGGAAGTAGATCTATACCTCTTATATGCTCATTCGGGTGTATAAGAAAGGTTTCTTCTATATGCACTTTTCGGACTTGCTCCGGTGTAAAATCCATTGTCATTATTCTATTTTGAAACCCTATTTAGAATATGCTTATGATCAATGGATTTTGGAAAACAATTGCCAGTTTATTTATGCTTTGTTGTGCCGCCCTGTTTGTTTCCTGCGGAAATGACCGGGACGATGAAGAGTTAATAGCACAACCACCTGTCATCACTTTCGATAACGGAACGGGAGTTTACACGGTCAAGATACTGAAAAGTATTACTATTACTCCTGTAGTGACCGGTGCAACGGATCCGGTTTATACCTGGAAAGATAATAACGGGAAAATCGTTGGTACCGGTCTGTCTTATACCTATTCGCCTATGGTCGCGGGAGAGGTCTATTTCAAGTTCCGGGTGGACGCTAAAAACGGATCTGTCGAAGAGGAATTGCGGATAGATGTAGTGGATAAAATGATTCCTTCCGTATCCTTGATTCCCCTTTACTCTACGTACATAGGAAAGAATGTAACTATTGAATCATCCGTGAATTTCACGGAAGGCGCCGTTTACAAATGGACGTTAAACGGTAAGACGGTAGGAACCGGAGCGGCTTACACTTTCGAAGCTACGGAAAAAGGACAATTCAATATTCGGCTTGTCGTAACCAACGAAGATGGCAGTGGAGATGCAACGACATCAGTATTGGTGTCGGATAAGCCTGAAATGAATATAACTTTCACTAATGAACGGTTGACTGTCCCCAAAGGACGTGCTGCTTGTGTGGCTCCTATTATCACTGATACCACTTCTAATGCTACTTATGTATGGGAACTGGATGGGGTAATGCAGCAAGGTGAAAATCAACCTACTTATACATTTACCCCTTCAAAAGCCGGAACTTATCAGGTGAAGGTTACCGGGACTGATGGCAAGATAGTGAAAAGCGCCACGCAGACAGTTGTCTGTTTAGAATCGGATGAAGCAAGATATTATCGAGCACCAAAATCCGGTAGCTCCGATATCCAAATAACTGTATTTGATCTGTTACCGGCACCGGGGCAGTTTGTCGGACAAATCAGCGGAGCCATCCAGGCGGAAGCTAACAGTTATGCCGAAAAGCGGATCAATCAGGATAAAAATTATATCTCACTAGGTGCCTGGGGAGGTTACATTGTAGTCGGCTTTGATCATAGCATCTATAATAAAAGCGAAGGCTACGATTTTTATATCATGGGCAATGCTTTCAAGGGCAGTTCCGAACCTGGCATCGTCTATGTGATGCAAGATGAAAACGGTAATGGAAAGCCTGACGATACTTGGTACGAACTGTGCGGTAGCGAAACCGGAAAGGCGGAAACTTATCAGAACTACGAAGTGACTTATTATCGTGCGCCCCAAACAAATATGCCTTTGCAATGGGTGGACAATCGCGGTAATTCCGGCAGTATCGATTTGAAACCATCCTTCCCTTCATGGGTAAAAGAGAACCAGTATAGCTTGCGTGGCACACGCCTGAAAGCGAATACCCGTCATGAAAATCTATGGTACAATGACGCTTATGAGTGGGGATATGCCGATAACTGGGGAACTGACTTCACAGGTGGAGAGAATGCCAATGCAGACGTCGCCGGAAACGGATTTAAGATAGAGAATGCCATGTATCCCGATGGGAAAAAAGTTAACCTGCGCTACATCGACTTCATCAAAGTGCAGACAGGTATCCAGTCTGTGGCGGGAGTGCTCGGAGAACTATCCACAGAAGTCTTTGGTTTCACTGACAACCAGATGGGAGAAGCGCCTGCCACTCTTCAATAAAAGATAATTGATTCAAATCTATAAAAAACAGGAAATATGACAGTAAAAATTTTAGGAAGAACCCTTTTGACGGTTCTTTGCATCGCAAGTATGTTCACGGCATGTAGTGATGACGACAACCCGTTCGTCGGGTCGGACAATAACGTGCTTTCATTTTCGCTTACTAAAGGAGACAATACCTGGCAGGCAGCTATTATTGATAATGAGATTGTGCTAACCGTTCCTGAAGGGACAGAACTTACGGGAGCTACCGTTACAACCCATTTGAGCGAACAAGCCAGCATTTCACCCGATCCTGCCGGAATAACCCAATGGAATGAAGAGCAACAGTTTGTGGTGAAGTCATATAACCAGACCAGCCGTACGTACAAGTATACGGTGCAATACGCTGCAATCAGTGAAACGGCGAACATCACACTAAACTCCCAGGCAGAAGTTGATGCTTTCGGCAAGCGCGGGGTTACCGCAATAGAAGGGGGACTTTACATCGGAATCGCAGAAAACGAAGCCGATCCGATTACGAATTTGGATGCTTTATCGAAGCTCACCGAAGTAGTGGACGAGCTCCAAATCGGGCAATACTATAAGGGTGAAAACCTCAACGGACTGGCCAAGATAAAGAGAGTGGGAAGCATTCTGATCACGACAATCGGTACAGATATTGCAGAAAATCTCAATACGGTTTCTTTCCCTGCACTTACACTTATCCGTAAAGATTTGAACATCTACAATGGAGATAAGATTGAAACCGTTTCGATGCCTCTTTTAGAAATGATTCTCGGAAGCTCGGATATTCGTGCAGCAGCCATGACTTCCATGAACATGAATTCTCTCCGAAATGTAGGAGGAAATCTAACATTCTACAATAACCAATTGGCTCAACTGGAATTTCCGGTTTTAGAATCCATAGGAAATGAGTGCTATCTATATAAGAATACCTCCGATACAGGATTTTCCAAACTGACAACAATCAACTTCCCGGCATTGACCGCTTGCTCTCAAATCAGAGTGGAAGGAGGAGAAAAGTTGGAAACTCTCCGTATTCCGAAGTTAAAGAGTATAGCTGGGCTGAATCTCAAATCTTGCCCGTCATTTGCCGACATTAATACGGTTATAAAAGACGTGGAAAGCATAACATCCCTCACGCTCTCTTCCACCAACGTTTTGCAACTGGATGCTACGGGAAAGAATATCGGGAAGCTCATTATTACCCCAAGCGGTACGGCACAATTCACCTTGACGGGAAAAGACAGCTTTGGTGACATTGAGTTTGCCAATAACAATCAGGCCCCGTTACCGATTCTCAACGGAATAACCACGGTAGCCAACTACTCCATTAAAACGGCACGGACAAGCGTTTCATTGGACGGAGTTAAGAAAATCACCGGAAGCTTAACGACCAGTGCAGTTACAGCGGATATCCTAAGTGAGTTAGTATTGCCGGACTTGGAATCAGTGGGTAGCATTAAGACTCACATGGGCAGCAACGGAGTGGCTGTTTCCCTTAAGGCTCCCAAGCTAACTACGGTAACAGGTAATCTGGCTCTTACGGTTTATACCAGTCAACCGGATCTTTCGTATATCGACTTACCCGAACTGACAACGGTAGGAGGAGAATTAAACATATCGGGCAAAACAACCTCGCAGCAGACCATTACCCGGATAGATTGTTTCCCGAAGCTAAGCTCGGTAGCGGAAGTATACATCAAAGGTTTTAAGAAGTTATACAATTTCAGTCCGTTCAAGCCACTGATTGAACAAGTGAGCAAATGGACGGTTACATCCTGCGGTTTCAATCCGACTTTACAACAGATGAAAGATTCACCTACCGGTGATTTTAGTAATAATTAAAAATCAAACTTATGAAAAAGAGATTCCTTTTCAGTGTTGCTTGCGCACTTATCGTTGCGTTAGGCAGTTGTACGGATGATGCGCTGGACACTACTCAGTCATCAAATGGGTCTACGCGTTCAGCAAATACGACCGATTGGACGTATGCTTATGTATTATGTGAAGGAACCTGGCATCAGAACACTGCGTCTAATCCGGGATATTTAATAACATATGATAGCGATTGGGAGGAGTTGTCTGCATTTGAAGTAGGGGATACCGGTAATGCCTTAATCAAATACGGCTCCAAGTTGTACTGTGCAGTAAGCGGTCATGACCTTACCGCCGACAATGGAGGAATCCGGGTGTTTAATGCCGGCAACGGTACGTCATTAACCTCGCTGCTTCAATATAACGATCCGAAAAGCGGACATAAAATTATGCCGCGCCATTTGGCGGCTTATGATGGTAAAATATTCGTCAGCCTCTATTCCGGAGCGGTGATGTCTATTGATACACTTACTTATGCCGTGCAAGATACCATCTCATTGGCTGCTACCTATTCCGAAGGTATCTGCGTTGCAGACGATCAGGTTTATGTATGTAACTCCGGAAACGCCGATGATACGTATGCCGGCAATGGGAACAAGATATCCATTCTTCCGCTTGATCTAAGCGAGGAAGATCAGATTACCGTTCCTGTGAATCCAAAATTGATCAAACAAGCTCCTAATGGAACAATTTACTTTAATGCTTTGGGTGATTATTCTACGGAGAATTCAGCCTTATATAAACTGACCAATACCGGCTATACTAAAATTACCGAATACGTCGGAGGTTTCGGAATCGGCAGTAGCGCTGTTTATACGGCAGATATAGATTGGAGTTCAATGGACTATGATACTTATTTAAAGAAAGTTACATTTGCCGGAACAGTCAGCCAATTTAATGTTAGTGCTGTTCCCGAGTATATGTTTGGCTACAGTGTTTCCATTAATCCGTATAATGAAGATGTATGTATCGGGCAGTCCATGGGACAGGATTTATACATCTACAGTTCCAATGGAACCGGACCGGTTCATACAGTGGAAACCGGAGTTGCCAACGTCAACTCAGTTGTCTTTGTGAAATAGTGTTTATCTATTAATAAGCAGACCGGGCATCCGATTCTATTCTCGAGAATGTGTCAAAACCTCTAAAGACTGAAAATTACCCTATCAAAGCATTTGCAGTAGGGATGAAGGTTCTGAAAATGGAGTTTTGACGCATCCTCGAATTTTCGTTTTTAACTACTCTTGCCTGATAAAAGCAAAGCCTATGAAGAAATATACTCCTATCCTTATTCCGGTCCTTCTTTTGCTTCTTTCCATAGCATCGTGTATGGACTATGATCCGTTTGCCCGAAAATCATTCAACGCTTCGGGTAGCGGACTGTTCGTCATCAACGAAGGAAATTTCCAGTATGGAAATGCCAGCCTTTCTTACTACGATCCACGTACGAAAATAGTGGAAAACGATGTGTTCTACAGTTCCAACAGCCGGAAGTTGGGTGATGTGGCACAGTCTATGGTTACCCGTAATGGCAAAGGCTATGTAGTAGTCAATAATTCAGGGGTGGTCTACGTGATTGATTTACAAACGTTCAAAATACAAGGGGGCATTACGAATCTGGTTTCGCCCCGCTATGTCCACTTCGTGAGTGATACAAAAGCTTATATAACCGATTTGTATGCGCCAACCATCACTATCTTTAATCCGGGAACTTTGCAGAAGACCGGAACCATTGATACCAAAGGACATCAGTCTACCGAACAAATGGTGCAGTACGGTAAGTATGTATTCACCAACTGTTGGTCTTACGATAATAAGATATTGGTAATAGACACTGAGAAAGACCAGGTGGTGGACGAAATCACTGTAGGCATACAACCCACTTCGTTGGTACTCGATAAATACGGCAAAATCTGGACGGTGACCGATGGCGGCTATGAGGGCAGTCCTTATGGGTATGAAGCACCTGCACTCTATCGGATAGATGCCGCTACCCGGGTAGTGGATGAGACGTTTACTTTCAAGAAAGGACAACAAGCTTCGGAAGTGGCGCTTAATGGTGAACGGGACACCCTTTACTTTATCAATAATGACATTTGGTGTATGGATGTTACCGCATCCCGCATTCCGGTGCGCCCGTTTCTGAAATCACCGGGTACAAATAGCATTTACTATGGACTGGCAGTAGATCCTTATACTTCGGAAGTGTACGTAGCAGATGCCATAGATTACGTGCAGCAAGGTGTGATTTATCGTTTTACCCCGCAGGCAGTGCCGGTGGATACCTTTAAGGTAGGCATTATACCGGGAGCTTTCTGTTTTAAGAATAACCGTCAATGAGTATGCCGAATAAATGGAAAACAAGCCTCGTCTTGTTATTGTGTAGTGTTTTGTCCGCGCAGGCGCAAAATAATCGTGAAATATGGCAGCTTCGCCTTGATACCGTCACTGTCATGGGTAAACGCCCGTTTCGGGATATAGGAACCACCAAAACCGTGCTCGACACACTGATTCTGCGCGAGAGTATTACCAACAGTCTGGCGGATATTCTTTCGCAAAGCACTTCCATCTTTATCAAAAGTTATGGAAGGGGAACGATGGCAACTGCTTCTTTCCGGGGTACTTCCCCCTCGCATACGCAAGTGCTTTGGAATGGTATGAACATCAATTCTCCTATGATGGGGCAGGTGGACTTTTCGCTGATACCTTCTTATTTTGTCGATGACATGAGTTTGTGGCATGGAGCGAGTTCGGTCAATGTGACCGGAAGTGCCTTGGGAGGAGCCATTACTTTAGGAACGGCTCCGGAAAAGAAAAAAGGATTCGATCTGCATTTTATACAAGGCATTGGCAGCTATAAGACATATGATGATTTCTTCCGATTGGTTTATGCCGGCGAAAAATGGCAAAGTTCCACCCGGATCTATCTTACCCGTTCGGATAATGACTTCAAATATACCAATTATGATAAAGCTCTGATTAATGAAGACGGCAGTTATAATCCGGGTTATGAAATATCCCGTAATAAAAACTGTCAATATCAGGACTTCCATTTGCTGCAAGAGTTATATTATGATCGTAAAGACGGTAACAAATTTTCTTTGGCCGCCTGGTTTATGAATTCCGACCGCGGAGTGCCCATGCTTCAAAGTGATCAGCGGGATGAAGCTGACTATAAAACACGGCAAAAGGAAACAACATTCCGTGGAGTAGGAGGATGGGAGCGAAGCAGTGAAAAATTGAACTTATCCGGTAAATTGGGATACACTTATACGCACATGTTATATACCTATGATGCCCGGGTAACAGATAATCAGATGGTCCGGATGGAAAATGCCAGCAGTTATATTTATTCCGGATTTCTGCGGGGTAATGCCGAATATATTCCGTCGGAGAAATGGATGATCGGCGGAAATATGAACGGGAGGTTTAACTATGTGGATAGTTATAACCTCGAGCAGAACGCCGTCAATACGGGGTATTTGAAGAATCGTCCGGAAATATCGGCATTAGCCACGGTACGTTACCGCCCTTGCGATCGGGTAGGATTGGCGGTCGATGTGCGGGAAGAATACTATGGGCGGTTCACTCCGCTTATACCGGCAGCATTCTTGGATGTGACGATTTGGAAGCGTTATGGGCTCATATTCAAATCGTCTATAACAAAAAATTATCGTTATCCCACTTTAAATGACCTCTACTTCCAGCCCGGTGGAAATCCGGACTTACGTCCTGAAAGAGGTTTTACGTATGATGCGGGTCTTGAGTTCACGCTTCGTCAGACAGACCGTTTCACGCTGAAGGGAGAAGCGACGGTGTACAATTCACATATTGACAACTGGATTGTGTGGCTTCCCACTTTCAAAGGGTTCTGGACACCCCGTAACGTAAAGGAGGTGCACAATTATGGTGTTGAACTGAAGGGAAAGGCCTCTTTACGTTTGGGTGAATGGACGCTGTGGCTCGATGCAAATTGGAGCCGTACACGTGCCATCAACAATGGTGATCCGATGAGTTGGGCGGACGAATCCATCGGCAAGCAGTTGGTTTATGTACCCGAATATTTATCCGCCGTCATGGGGCAGGTTAGCTGGAGAGAGTTTTATCTGATTTATAAATACAATTATTATAGTAAACGTTATACCACTTCGAGCAACTTGATGAACTCCCGGATTGATGAGTTAAATTCTTATTATATGAATGACATTTCGTTGGAAAAGCGATTCAGATGTCATCGGACAGGCATTTCAGTAAAGTTTTCGGTATATAATTTGTTCAATGAAGAATATGTATCGGTGCTTAGCCGGCCGATGCCTCGCAGAAATTATACGCTGACTTTCGGCCTCAATCCTCAATGGGGAAATAAGCGCAAATAAGCATTTCCGCATAATAAATACCTCTTAATTTGTTTGCTTTTATTATTGAAAATAATTATCTTTACTAGAGGAATGAAAGTGCTTACATGAACTTTAATGTGATGAAATCATATCAGGAAGACAAAGAAAAGGAAGGGCAGTTCAGCATTCGTAGTTACGGAAAGGGTGAACTTGCACAATATTATATTCACGATGTGCAGCAGCAGACTGCCGTTAAACAGTTTAACGAATGGATACGAACATTCCCGGGGCTGGAACAACGTTTGTTCGAAGCGGGAATGAGTCGCACCCGCAGGCGATATACCCCTGCACAGGTGCGGCTCATAATTGATGCACTGGGTGAGCCTTGATAAACACTTAAAGAAAATCTTACGTTTTTATAAGAGTCATTGTAGGGACTTCGTACACTCTGATAGGGAATTATGATTCAAACCCAGCTTTCCGTATCGAAAACCGTATTTACAGGTCCCGGGGCATCATTGCCATAAATAGGAGTAGGGCCTTCTTCACACGGCCAGTAACGACCGTTTGCTCTGTTGTATACAAAGTAGGCTTCACCTTTAGAGCCCAAATGCTTGAATTTTACCTTCTCAATGTGAACGGTAACCATACCTTTGGTATCGTCCCGCTCCACAATAATGCCAAAATCCGCTTTGTTGAAGAAATCGGCACTACCCGATATGTCCTGCATTTCTACGTGCGGACGCTTTCCAGTCACCGGATCACGATTGATTTTGCGCGGATGGGCTATCAATATCACCAAGCATCCATATTGAACGGCAAACCGACTCAGTGTGCTGAGAAGTGACGAGAGGTATTGCAACTCGGTCTGATTGGGTGGCAGATGCTGGTCGATACGGTTGAGTGGATCAATGACCAATATCCGGATGCCTTTGCGAACTACCAGTCCACGGGCTTTCTCGAGGATCGTTTCCAATGAGTAGTCATCATTGCCGGGCAGGATGTGGCAAACATTGTCGGTAAGGAAATTTTCCGCTCTCTCATAAAGATCCTCGGTCATGCCTACGTTTGGCGCAAAACTAAAAGCTGTCAACTTCTCCGCCAGTTTACGCAAATGGTACACTATGGGAATGTTTTCGGGGCTGAAGAATCCTATCTTCCATCCGTGGCGCAGACAGAGGCGCAATACCAGTTCATCCACCCATTCCGATTTGCCATCGCCGGGCTGTCCACTGACAATCATCAGCCGTTTTAGTTCGAAAGTACAGCTTTTGTCAAAATTTGCCCACCCTGTTTCAGCGCCTTTTCCCACGCCGTTTTCGTAGAGCGCACGTAGTTCGGCGTGCAAGTCTTGGGCAGTGAAGATTCCTTCGATAGGTACTTCTTCGGCTTGCTCCAACGCTATACGGAGACTTTCGCGGCCATATTTCACCAGATGCTCATTGGCGTCTTTACATTCCGCCCCGTAGTGTACCACACGACAGCGTTCGGCACCGAAACGACGGATAAGTTCATCGCGCAACTTCATGCCGGGAGCATCGGCATCCGTGGCAATGAACACCGTGTGCTTATCTTCGAAGTGGGTATCAATAAAGCGTTCCATCCACGTCAGATTACCGTTGGCTCCGGCCGGCACCGAAATGACATCTTTTCTTCCGATGGCCATAAATGAAGCAGCGTCCAGTTCACCCTCAGTAATGATGCATTCGGAGGTGCCTAGTATTCCGTCGAGATGGTAGGGGATGAGTTCGGCATCTTTCACCATTTTGAAATACTTTTGTCCGCTGCGCGATTTGGTGTTGACCAATTCTCCGTTTTCAAAATAGTTGAAACAGATGCAGTTTTCATTCCTACCCGACTGCGGCATGTACTCCGTCTGTTCGGTGATCCGGAGTTCGCGGATGACATCCTGCGGGATGCAACGGGTTTCGACAAGATAGCGTTCCGTCTTTTCGGAGAGTGTTGTTTTACGGGCATCGAATACGGGACGTTGGAAATGGGAGGGTAGGGAGATGCGTTTTTTCCACTTCTCTTCCCTCATACGTTTTTCGCGAAGCTCGGCTTCGTCCGGTACATAGACCTTCCAGTTGCAATGATGGCAGAAACAAAGTCCTGTGTCAATGTTAACCGACAGCGATTTGTCCCCTTTGTGATGTCGTGTTTCGTTGCAGTTAGGGCAGATTGTCTTTACTTGGCCGCTAATACGGCCGTGAACATCAATGTGATATGAGTTGAAATTTCTCATGGTTTTATTTTTTTTATAAAAATAGTTAGTTTATTCTATGCTCAAAAAGAGTGGTGAAGTGTTACCCTTCCGAATCATGCTTGCCTGCTGTGTTAGCGTATGACAGCAAGATGCGTTTTTCCAAGCAGGCAGGTAAAGTTTCTCTGTCTGCGGAGTTCAGCGGTTTCACCCATGGGCTTCAGGTGTTTTACCCACCGGCTTTATGCATTTTACCCACCGGGTTCAAGGGCTCTACCCATCGGCTTTATGCACTTTGCCTACCGGGTTCAGGAGCCTTACTTACCGACTTTATGCACTTTACCTACTTGTGGAGTTCAAGGGCTTTACCCACCGATATAACGGGTCATACCTGACGGTTATTTAAAGGGAAGAACGTTATCCTGTGTCACCCACTTCCGGGCGGTCTTATTCCACACCGCACAGTCGTTTGGACGTGGTGGTGCATCGTTGGGTATGGGCTCGCCGCCATAAGTCCGGTGCCCATCGATGAAGCGTTCATGGCAATAGACTGAGTGTTTGTTTTCCTGTCCGGCATCAAGAGTAAGCAGGTAATCACGCAGAGCGATGGATGTACGGGTACCCGCGGCGGTATAATTGGCGAAATAGTTGTGTACATCGTTCATTGTCAGTAGATTATCACCCTTGCCATATAAGATGATATGCCTGCGGAATTCTTCGATAGCCTCTTTGTAATGGCGCTTAAGCAGAATTCCATATCCGCACTTCATGCAGGCAATATCCGTCCACATGCTTTCCTGACGCATTTCATCCACCAGTTGCTGCCATGGACGGACAGGAGTGACAGGATTGTCGTCTGTAATGGTCGGAAAAGAGTCAATCGTTTTATCAACAGCAACAGCAGTTTCTTCTTTTTCTTCTGTTGTTGTTGTTATTTTATTCTCTATACTCTCTTTATTATGTAGGAGGAATTCAGATAACACATTGTTAATTAGTGCTTTATTTCTATTTTCTACTTTCTGAAAATTCATTTTTTCGTCTAAAAAGTGCTTTTTTTGGGCAGTAAAATCTTGATTTTCCATCCTTTTTTCATCTTTTTCAGTGTTTTTTTCTTCATATCCGGCAATGCTTTCTTTATTGGATACTTTATTTCCGCTAAGCTTTTCGTCAGTGCTTTCTTCATTCTTCATACACTCTTTCTGTGGAATCGAAGACGTCTCTTTCTTCCTGCGAATGTTCAGATCAAGGTTTGTAAAATAACCGTCTTCTACTTTAAACAGACCGAATCCCGTTACAATTTTCACCATATAGCTATAAGAAAACCCTTTCTCTACAAAATGCTTCAAGTATTTTAATTCCGCCCTCGGTTCTGGCAGTATACTGAGTTTTTCAATAATGTACCAATACGTACCATAAGCTTTTGCGCCTTCCTGTTCTACCATTGCTTGAATTCTTGGGTCGTTCCATGCTGTGATCTGATGCTTCAGATAATAAAATCTATCCATAGTTGTTGTTTTTAAAGGATTAGAGTTTCGATTATTTCATTAATCGGTTAAAAAGGGAAGGACGTCGTATACTTATTATGTAGAAGAATGCATACTATGCTCAGGCAATCTTTCTCATTAAAACTGTGTGATAAATTTAGTGATAAAAAGTTTATTTATAAGGAGATAAGTGTACACTATTTTATATGTATTGGCTCTTGGAGGTAGCCGAGAAACGTGCTGTGCGTTGTTTTAATTCTTTATAGTGAGTTAAGGGTGTACAATTGCCTTTTTTAGCATTTATTAATCTTTACTTTTTATTTAAGGAGGAGAGTGGTTATAGGCAGAAAATATACACATTGGTTTAATTCTTTAGCAATCAATGTTTTTTCTTTTTACCTTTGCCTTTTTCGGCATTGTGTTTGTAAGGCTTGGTCACATTGCGGAGATGTGCTAACGCACGTTCCTCGCGGTCACTGATTTCAATTTTACTGCCCAGCAAACTTATTACACACTTGGCCATAATTTCCAAAACTGCCATTTCAGTTTTTTCATGCACCGTTTTTTCACTCAACTGTAACACTTCCTCTTCGTTGAGGAATACCGTTAAAGTAATTTTTTTGTCATCTTATCATTAAAAAACACAATGCAAAAGTATAAAAAATGGAGAAGAAGAGAAAGAATAGAGGATATTTCAGCTTTGCTTCACCCAGATTTGTTGGTTTACGTCATACACTTTTATTATTTTTGCCGGGTTTCCTGCCACAACAGAGAAAGGGGGGACATTTCTAGTGACAACACTTCCGCCACCGATAATGGAATGTTTGCCTATTTTTACCCCCGCAGTAATAATACTATTTGCCCCTATCCATGCGCCTTCTTCTACGATAATCGGATCCACATTCACCCCTTGCAGATGGATTGGCTGTGATATATCTTCGTAATTATGATTCAGTCCGGATAACACAACATTCTGGGCAAGAATGACATTATTTCCTATTTGTACCGGACCGACAATTGTATTTCGGAGTCCGATACGGGTATGTTCTCCAATAATAACATCTCCAACGCCATTGTCCACTACACAATATTCCTCTATAGTGCTTTCTGTTCCCAGGTAGAAACGATTTACAGGGGATACATTCATCACGTTATGGTGTCTGATCGTTGTTTTTTTCCCGTGCCTGAATACAATAGGATTCAATATGTGTTTCACCCACCACCGAGGACGGGCATTGTGAAACATCAGTTTATGAATGCGTAATTTTACTTTAGGATTTTGCGTTACTTTTTGTTTTATGAAGTTTAGATTCATTTTTGTTTTTCTGTTTGTTCTATGGCGTGGTATATGGTATTGACGCTATGTCCCCAGCTGTGGGTATGTGCAAAAGCTATTCTTTTTTCTTTGAGCTCTTTATCGTCTATTTCTTTCAGGCTCTCATATAGTGCGGATACCCATTCGCTTCTTCTTGTTGCCAGATGGGTGTATCCGGTAAAGACATCACGCATGGTGTGTGTACTGGTCGCTACTACAGGTTTACCCATGGCCAGATATTCATCTATTTTGAGTGGATAGTTTCCATCGGTAATAGGGTTAACCGTCTGCGGATTGATACAGACATCAAAATACCGGATATATCGGGGGAGTTCATCCACTTCTTTACGCCCCAGAAAATAGGTATTGCTTTCCCGGTGCAGATTGTGTTGACGGAAATGTTCATCTTCGGGGCCTACAAATACAAAGCTGCATTGAGGAAGTTGGCGAACAATTTCGTTAATCAAGCCGCTATTCAAGCGGCTTTCCAGAATAGCTCCCGTATAACCTATTACAGGGGAAGGAATATGTTCCAGATCGGCCGGTTTGCTCCATGATCTGGATGCATCATAGAGTTCAAGGTTTACCCCCGTATTCAGTACATAAGTATTAGGGTTCATCGGTCGTAATTGTTCGGCAAAATAAGAAGAATTAGCCAGTACGATATTCGATTGACGGACAAGTCCCTCTTCTGCGCGTGGGCCGTGTTTTTGCCAATAAGGAAATCCGATGACGTAATCGCGCCGATAATAAATCGATATTGCGGGATGAATATATTCTTTAAGATACCTGCTTCGGAAAAGGTCGGTATCGATAAGATGGATGTAATTCTTAAAATCTAGCAGAGTAGCCTGCTCCATTATCCATTTTCCTATTTTCCGGTTATTCATCCGGTTGAAAAAATCGAATAACAGAACAGGCAATTTATTAACGGATAAGAGAGTAAAAGGGCAATCGAGTATCCAGAGATTTTTGTTGATTTTCCTCAAAGGAGAAGATTTACTTTTCAGGACATCCATTCTACGGCGAAATTCGTAGGAAGTATTCTTTCTGAAAGATAAAGCAGAACGTATTCGCGAAGCCATGTCAAGCGGAGTACTTACAAAAAGCACTCTATTTTGCTTTGAAATTTCCAAAGCTGTATTCTTTATAGTGCTACCTATTTCAATGTCCCATGCTTGCGAACTGGTAATGATGAAATCTCTGTTTTCCATAGACTAAATTATATCAATGTACGTAATGGCATTATGGCATTCTGATTCTATCTCATTGTTGCTGATGTAGTTTAGAATATTCTTCAATTGTAATGAGAGCATGCTTATTAATCCGTTCAATCTCATATTTTACAAGATGAATCATTGCAGGGAATGTCTTTATTATTTCTTGTATTACCTTTCTCCGTGGAAATAATTTTTCTGCCATTTTCATATTCCACGGTTGGGTGAAAAAACTATGGTAATATTCGTCTGTTGGATTCACAATATAATCGATGTTATCTTTCCATTCGTATCGGTTATTCATCATTAATCCATCTGTGAACCACAATAATTTATATGTTAAGGATTGATAGGGTAAATAATCAAGAAATAAACTGCCATAATCGTTTTCATAGTTTCCGGGCATTTTCGATTTTTCAAAGAATACCAATTTACCATCTATATCCAATATGACCCATTTATGAGAATATTTAGGAAATAGATGTTCACCTAATAAACTTGGAGTTTCTATATATCCCCGTCTAGCCACACGAGAGAGTTCATTCATAAATAAATCAGGGTGTTCTGCATGCTCCAGAACCTGATTGCATATTGCATAGTCAAATGCTTGATCTTTAAAAGGAAGATCCTCTCCATCTGCATTAATAAATGTTTGATGCGGATAAATCTTAATGTCCCCACAACGATGAGAATTATCGTTAATATACTTTTCAACAATAACATCAGATCTGTACATCGGATTATGCCCAGATCCTATTTCAACAACTTTGTCTCTTCTACGAATCTTTAAGTCGTTCCTATCGTAAGGTGTTCTTGTTTTCATTTTCCAGATATTTAATGATATCGCATTTCTTCGTATATTTCTGCATAAATATGAGAATAAGCTTCTGCCGTTTTTTCCCAGGAGAAGTCTTTAACCCTGTTTAATCCATGTACCACCTGCCTGTCACGGAAAGCTTCATCTTCTTCCAATCGTAAGATGGCGTCTGCAATCATCTCGGGATTAGTAGGATCGACAAAAAGATCGCTTTCACCTGCTATTTCCGGTATAGCCGAAGTGTTGCTTGCTATCACCGGTGTACCGCATGCCATGGCCTCCAATAAAGGGATGCCAAAACTTTCACGTAGCGACGGATAAAGGAAAGCAAAGGCGGCGTTGTATAACATCGGCATATCATTGGTGTCGATGTATCCGGGGTAGAAAAGGTACGGTTTGATGTGATAAATATTTTCCTGTTTCAGCACTTCGTAAAGATAGGTTTCTTTGAGATCGGCTATAAGCATCGGACGCTTTACTTTCGATTTCTGCAAATAAATGCTGTAAGCTTTCAGGGTACGTGCGGTATTTTTTTTCGGATCAGTATTACCTAGGAAAAAGAGGAAGCCCGGTTTGGGAGTGTACCGGCTTACAATATGCATATCAATTTCCGGAATCTCACGGAAACGCGGATTGTAACCGTTGTAGATTGAGGTGATTTGTCCATCCGGCAGTTTCATGGCTTCGCGGATACGGTTACACTCAAATTGTGATACCGTGACAATCTTTTTGCAATTTTTCAGAATGCGTGGTACGACAAGCTTGCGGTAATAACGTCCCATTTCCTGATAAAGCGATAAACTACGCTGTGCCCGTGGTTCCATATAGATAATGTCGTGTAGCGTCAGCACTAGGGGTACCGGACAATTCAAAGGAGCTGTATTGGAGGTACAGTGAAGTAAATCTATTCCCAATCGTTTTACAGCCAGTGGTAGTGCTACTTGCTCCCATAGCGGATAGGAAGGACACTTAACCTCCACAATGGAGAGATTGGGACTTTCTTCCAGACAGTGGCAGTCTTCTCCCGGAGCAGTAATGACATAATATTCATTACCGTCATTCAGTTTTTCGAGATGGCGGATCGTCTCCAAGGCAAAAAAGTCCATCCCGTGTTTGTTGGGACGAAAAATACGCTGAGCTTCAATGGCTATTTTCATAATTGCTTTTTATCTTCTCCTTTCTTTTCCTTTTTCTTTTTCTTATTTTTTTCTCCCTTCATTATTTTATCTTTTGCACTCTTATTTTTGGAAAACATATTTTTGAAATGGCTGAAACCGGAAGCAAATACCAATATCGGTAAAGCCCAGAAAGCATGTCGGAATTGTTTACTGATTTCACCTTCGGGCAGAGCCATCAGAAAAGCGAAGACCGTCATGAAAATAAGTATGTACCATTTAAAAGAGAGTTGCCAGTCGAGCGTAGTAACAACAATTGTGAAAATAGCCAGATAAGCAAGAAGTAGTAAACGTGATGGCAATATCCATTGAAACATCTTATTGGCGTAATCCCATTCTCCTTTCAGCATTGCAATGGGTAAATTTTTCAAGGCAAAGAAAGTCGTGTTTTTTTGGGTATTTACCCAACCTATGCGTTCTTTTTCATAACTATTGGCACTCTCCACCTTTTTACTGTAGCATACCACTTCTTCAAGGTATTCTATATAAATATTTTCCTTGAGAAATGCAGCTTCAATAGCCTTACTCAGATCTTGTCCCTGAAGAGTAGGGCAGATGCGATGGAACGTGCTGAAATCGAAAGCCATGGCCGACCCGATCAGAGCCGAAGAAAATCCCATGCGGGTATGTCCCTTACGGAATATATTATTGTTGATTTCCTCGCTGGTAGCATTGAGTATGGCAATGTTTGTAGTCAGATTCTCTGTCATGGGATGAGCTTGTATGGCATCACATCCAGCATAATAGGCATTGTTGAATAAATCGAGTGCAGTGGGCACGATGCGGTTGTCCGAATTGAAAAGAATCACCATATCGTATTCATCGGGAGCATACCGCTCCATAACTTGCTGGATGGCATAAACTTTAGTACATTCTTCTTTGTCGGGTACAACAATATTGACGGGCATTTTTAATAAGGCGACAATATCTTCCTCCGATAGTTGTGAAGCAGCTATGGCAACAGCATATTTGTCACTGGGGTATTGCTGGGTATCCAGAAAGTAATTGATTGACTGAATGACTTCCTGTCCGTTACGAAACACATTGAAAAGAACCAGAAAACGGTGCTTGATTTTTGTTTCGGGATATGGGTTTTTATATTTAGCCAACGAAAACAGTGCGCAAACGAACAGATAAATGACCGGAATAGACAATAGCAGGAAAAGGAGTGCATCGGCTATTTGCAGGGCATTGTTGTTTTCGTCCATCCACCAATCGGGATTAAATAAAGAAAAAACGTCATTCATATCTTATTGTTTTTTATTATTCAATAATTCCGGAGCCATTTGTCTATCAATATAAGGCCCATTCAATACAAAAGCTAGAGCAGCTGCAATGAGAAAACTGTTGGGGGGTTGTCCCATTCCTTCACCGGCATATCCGTTAAGCCAGATACCGAATACGCCGCACAATAATGCGGCAAGAGTGTGCCTCAATTCTCTATTGCGGACTTTGAACATTACAACGTAGCAACACCTGATGAGTACTGCTGAATATATGGCAAGGTAAAGTATGAGTCCGAAGTATCCGGTTTGCGTCCAAATAGAAACATAGAATGAATCGGGAGGGATTGTATCTTCAACGAATTGACCTTCAACTTCCATTACTCTAGGAATTCCCTCTTTAATGCCAGCTCCCCATGGGTGAAGTAATAAATATTGTCGAATTGTTTTTTGATTTTCAATACGTATGGTAAAGGATGCATCTTCTGTAGGGCGGAATGCCGTACGCATTCGTCTGATAAATGGATTCTCATCCCCCATATTGGTGAATGCAAAGAAAAGATACAATAAGATTCCAGCTGCAATTGTTATGATGATGGTTTTTATATTCTTACTTAGCATACAATAAAGTGCTAAACCGCCGAATGGTATTATAATAGCACTGCGTGTTCCGGACATTAGCATTCCTATAATGCCCATTATGCAGATAATTAAATAAAAAACACGCAGACTTCTACTATTTGTATGAAAAAATATAATTCCATAAATAATAGATATCATCCCCATGTTGGCTCCGAAACTACCTGCGTCACTGAAAAATGAAAAATAGCGGATTCCTGAACTAATTAAATGAGTGGTGGCACCTCCACCATTGATCAGCCATTCCATTTCGGCTGCATCAAACCAACGATATTTTTGATACAGTAATTTTAAGAAAGCAGTTATGGTAAATAAACCCAGGAGAATCAAACTCTTTTTTAAAACCTTCGGACTATCTAACAGCAAACACGATAAAACATAGAGAATTGGTACTCCCAAGATCCATTGTCTTATCCCCATAACTAAATTATCTTGGCGCGTTATTGTAGTGTTGGCAAATACAATTAGGATAAATAACATCCAGACTACATAGCTCATTGTAAGTAAGTTAACTGCATTTGGAAAGTGTATGGATGCCTCTTTACGCCAAGCATTGAATAATACGCATAGAGATATGTAAGCTAGTAATATGTCAAGGTAAATGCTGAATCCTTCATGACGACTATATCGCATGATAGCAATTAAGTAATAAGAAAGAATAGCATATAGTGCAAATCCTAATCTAGGATAACGCATACTGTATATGAAGCCAATAGCAGCAAGGGGTATGCCCATTATGATAAAGGCTATCAGCAACTTTTGGAATACAAGGGCATAAGCCAAAGCGCAAAGTCCGGCTATAAACAAACCGTACGTAAACAGTTTCGGCGAAATTTCCCGTTGTTCATATATAGATGCCATCTCGATATCCTTAATTAATTATTTTACTGCAGCTTTTCTGGATGTTAACCCTAATTGAGATAATCGGCTAAATAAAGAGTGTATCGGCGTTTTTGGGGGTAACTCACCTGTAAACGATTCCACAACTTCACGATCGGCATTATTGAGATATAGGAAGAATGGGCAATCTTGTAATGCTTCCTTAATGGGTTGAAGGGTAGCGGTATCGCTATCACGCCACAATCGGCAAGCATTAGTTACCAATAAATTAACATTTGCTTCCCTTAGTACTTCCAACGGAATGGAATTTCGACTCACAGCAGGATATTCTACCAGAATAATATCTGCGTCTTTCTCTGCTTCATTCCGTTGCCAAAAATCGGCTAATCGCCGCGCATTGATATATTCCGGATTGGAAATTTCAAAATCCACTCCGGCTTTCACAACTCGTACTCGTATTTCTTCAGTCTTCCAGTATTCCACAAAATATTTTGTTAAGAAGCTTTTACCTTCACCTCTTTCCATGCTGATCAAATTGATGATAGTGGGACGTCCCGTTTGCAGGTAATTGTTCAATTGACGGCAACAATAACCGGCTGCAATACGGTTGCACATACGAAGGAACCCTCTGAATTTGAGATTGCTTGTGCCATTGAAGGCCGCAATAACGGGAAGTCCGGTAAGTCTTTTACTCCGAATCGGATCGCGAAGTGTACGATCGAGTATTTCAATAAGTAAAAAATAAGCTGTAATAAATACCAAACTACCTATAAAAGCGATAAGCACGTATATAGCTCGTTTGCGTCCGTTGTCGGTAAGAGGAAAGTCCGGCGGAGTAATAGTTTGCAGATTGCTGGTACTCATCTCTATATTTTTCAATCGTAAGTTTGCGCTGGCCAATCCGCTAAGTTGGGTACGGTAATTGTCTTCGGCTATTCCGATAGCACGCTGTTTACGGTTGACTTGAGTACCGATAGGGGACATGTGACTGTATTGATCGAATATATCGTTTTGGCGTGATTGTAACACTTTTAATTCAGCTTTGGCCTTAGCTTCACTAACCAGGGCCATCAGCCATTCGTCGATCATGTTTTTTATACCTACACCTTCTTTGGAAAAATTATATTCATTCAAATTATCTGAGATATGGCTGATATTTTCTTCCGCTTTTTTTAAAGCCCGTTTGTCGTTACCCATATTCTGACTTTCACTACGGGCTTTGTCCGAAACAAAAATTTCCTGTTCCATAATACTTTGGTTCAAGGTACTGACTTTCTCCAATTCTTTCAATAAATCTGTGTTATTTTTGATTATTTTGGCGCGGATATCCATTTTATCTTCCAGCATTTTGCGGAGTGATGTTGCTCCCTGATAAATTCGTTCAACTTGTTCTAAACGATCGTCAACTCCGTATCTCGTTCCTGCAAGGGCTTTTGTTTCTTCTCCATAATTTATAACCCGCTCTTGAATCGAGTAATTCATGAGATCATCCTCTTGTTTATCCAATTCAGTTTTAGCCAGACGAACTTGTTCCTTAAAATAAGCAATCACATCTTGAGTCGCTTGAAAGCGGAGAACTTCATAAGTCTTAATTAATTCGTCAATAAGAATACTGATGGTTTGCTGGGTGAGACCCGGATCGGCCGATGTATAGGTTATATTTAGTATATCACTGTTACCGGCACGCTTTATGTCAATTTGGTCCAATGCAGATGCGCTGTAAAAAGCACCGGGGCGGTTAAAAATGGCATAAACAAAGTTTGTGGAGCTTTCTTTGCGATATACTTTAAGATTTGCAATGGTTTTATCCAGGTTTTTTCTGTCAACTAAGGCCAGTACTTCTTTGGGAGTTGCTTGCTTAAGTTGTCGATAATTTTTGGCTAAAATATATTTATTATCTTTCCAATCTTGCCCGTAGGTCAGAGCGGTAGCTAGCAAACGAACGGATACTTTTTCCAACGTACCGGGGGATTTAGCAATATTGATGAGATTATCGAAGGTACTGTTGATGGCTGCGTAGTTAATGGTACTTCCATCTAAAGAAGTACTATTGGTGACACCTGCATATATACTACTCTTAACGGTGTAGCTGAACGGGAGAAACTGGGTAAAATAGACCACCAGCCCGGTAATGAATAAGCTTCCCCACAGCAACCAGTAGCGGATACGATAGAAAAATTGTGATATGAATCGTGCGATATCCATTAATATGCAATTATTTGTCCTTGATGATTTTTACATTAGTTAACATTTCCAACAAGATGATGGAGTTGTGCAATGCTACACGGCTTTGTTCATAGGTTGTAATAGCACCCATACGTCTTCCTCTTTCCATAGCTAATCCTGAAATATCCAATGTTCCATTGATGAAGTTATATTCCACTATTTTCGTTTGGGCATTGTATAAAGCTGCTGTCTCAGCTTTGGCTTTAATAGTGGCTAACTGTTCAGTCACGGCATTATATGCTTCAAGTACTCTTAGTTTTCTTTCTTCCATCACTTCATCCTGAGCATATTGGAGTTGCTCAATGTTATAACGGTAATTTTTTAGCTTCAGTGGTCGATTGATAAGATCACCAATCCCGACACTGACACTGGCACCTACATTGAATGTATGCTGTGCACTGGACATCGTCGTTTGGTACATCGGTGTATATTCATCGCTATTATTACTCAATATATTATATTTACCGTAAGAATAGCCTCCGTTTAGGTGGAAATAGTTTAACCAGTTACGTTTCTCCATGCGATAATCATTTTTGACTTGCTCCACTTGCGAACGGGCTTTTTTTACCGTAGCATTTTCGGTGACCGCATCCAGAAAAACCGAGAGGGGAGGAAGTTGCAGGCTCTCTTCTCCTTCCGGCAAAGTCTGGAGGGTGGTAATACCGCCTGTATTGCTTGCTTTCTGTTCTTCAGCCTTTACTTGTTCCAGGGCTTTGACACGTTCTTCACGCGTCATGTTCTGTTGTGCAGAAATGATAAGCGGGTGAATGAAAAAACTACCCCATATCATGATATTGATGAAGAATTGAATATTTTTTCTTGTCATATATTATGCAACATTGAAACTTTAAAAAAGTTTTTTATACGTTCTCTTTTTGAATGAAGGCTGTAAATGTCTTAAAAATAATTTTCATATCCAATAAGAATGAAAAATTCTTGGCATATTTAATATCCAGTTGTTTACGTTCTTCAGCAGATAACTTGCCTGCTTCACCACGCTTTTCTACTTGCCAGAGTCCCGTAAGTCCCGCCGGAGCCAGAAAACGATCGATATAAATATCGCTGGTCAGCTGCTCGGCCTCGTAAAGCGGAAGAGGACGGTTGCCAACCACGCTCATATCTCCTTTCAAAATATTGAATAATTGAGGCAATTCGTCAATACTGTATTTTCGAATGAAATGCCCTACGCGGGTGATACGCGGATCATTTTCGATCTTAACAAAAGCATTTTCATGTTCGCGGGCTTTCTGACGCAGAAAATCCTCTTCCGTAATAATGTAATCGTCCGACACGAAAAAGTTGTTATCGTCTATTGTATCACTATTTTCCAGTTTGTCAATGGAAAATTGTTTTATTTCTACGTCTTTGTCATTGTCCAAAGCATACTGATTGAGTAAATTATACTTTTTCAATTTTTTGTCGGCATTGGCATACATGGAACGGAATTTGAGAAAGTTGAATATCTGATAATTGGAACCAACCCGCTGTGATTTGTAGATAATTTTACCCGTACTCTCCAGGCGGACGGCAATGGCTGTACCGATAAGTATAGGCGATAGCAGCAAGATAGCAATACTTGAGAATAATATATCGAACAAGCGTTTCCATAAGGGTAAATGGAATACTTTGATATCCTTGCGCCGTTCTTCGCTAAACTGCTGAAGTTTATATGCTTTCCTTCGTTTCATAAATTTGAGCATGGCGTGTATGCTTTCTTCATCTGCATCGGGGGTAAAAGAATTGCTTACACCAGCCTGCAGATAGAATTTTCGCTTTTCCATCGACAATGAGGCAGTGATGAGGATGATATATACACGAGGATACAGGCGATGCAGTTCGCTAATATTGGGGCAATCTACTTCAGAGGAGATTTGCTCGTAGAAAACGACGATATTATACCGCTCACGAATGCCATCTATAATTTTGCCGGCTTTTGCTATACCGGGCACAGCAATGAACATTCCACCTGTGATCCGGCTGAAATGATCAATAACTATTCGATTGTTGCCTATAAAAATAAAATAGAACATTTTTGCTGCACCTTATTACGTTAGTCGAGTATTTTCTTTATTCTTACTTTCAACTCCATTGGATTGAAGGGCTTCAAAATATAGTCTGCAGCCCCTTCTTCCAATAATCGAATACGTTCCGTAGTACTTTCTTCACTGGAAAGTATAATAACAGGGATGGCTTTAAGCAATTCGTTGTTTTTGAGGTATTGCAAAAACTCGTCTCCTGTCATGTGTGGCATTCGGATATCGGTAATGACTAAATCAGGGTAGTTCCCGGCTTGTAACCATTCAATGGCTTTCAATGGATCTTCCTGATAAACAAAATTGTATTCTTCTTTCAAATACATGGAAAGCACTTTTGCAATAGAGGGTTTATCGTCGACCAAGAGTATCTGTTTCATAAGTATATAATTAATTGTTGTTTATTTTGTTTATTTGTTCTCCTTTTCCTTTTCTTTTTTCTTTATTATTTGTTCTCTTTTCCGATTTACCGGTTTTTTTCTTTGTTTTTTTCAACGGCAGACTTTATCTGCGTTGGGGTAGAGATACCAGTCAGGATTCACATTTCGGTTTTTTGCCCAGTTGAGGAATAGGGGATAGGCTCCTTCTGACGGGTTGGATGTGACGGAAATATTGACGTATTCTTTAGGATAACGGAAATTCGGCACGCATACCGCCCAGGTATTATTTCCTGCAAGATCAAGATTTTCTTGCTGCACAGTACCTGCTGCTGTAGCTCCGTAATTCCAAAATTCATAAAGATGAACTTCCATCCGTTTTGGCATGGACTTATAGTTGTAACATATAAAAAAGTCGAGATTTTCTTTTGAAAAAATCGGATCGGTTTTCGTCTGATCTGCCAATTCGAATATGATTTGGTAGGTATATGTTTTCTGATTGTTTACGCTGTTAGTTTGAGCGCTCTGAGTATTAGTCAGCATACCGTCGTTTACTCCAAATACTTGGTGGGCATTATTGAACAGAGGAATTACAATATTATTGTCACCGTCTTCCAGATGTGTGGAAGTGTTGTAGTTGAAGAACTTTAATCTACTGTTACGCGGACTGGTTAGTGTAGTCTCAAATTGTGAGGCATCACCACCGGTCGTTATGGATTTAATGGCCGATTTGTCGATGCCAACCATCCGTAAACCTGCTCCTAAGGTTTTGCTGGCACCTGCTGCCGTCAGTGTGACATTTAATATTATATCTTGAATTGCATTTGTCTTCTTATTCCGTTGATAATCTGTTGTGACGTCCAAAACAATGTCATTGAAATCATAGTCACCTACCAATGGAAAATTGTCTTCGAAAACATAGGTGTAAGGGATAGGGTCCGTATTGCTTCCTCCACCGGAGTTATTGGGAGTATTTCCACTACCGGTACAATCGCCTGCGGGAATGGTGACAGGAGCTTCACCCCATTGTGCCAGAACACCATCGGAGTTCTTAAGGTATTTGAGGAAAGTGTCTTTTTCCCAACTGTTGTCTATTTGAACCTGTTTTACTTCGTAGTAGATATTTCCACCTTTATATTGGAAACCATTCAGACTGGTGAGCTTATTTATCTTTACGAGGGAACTACCACTTGTTGGTCCCGTGAATGATGTTCCATATGAGAAAGAGGCTTCGTTTTGAATATACAACATGGAATTATTGCCCATGATAATATTCTTGCCCGAATTTCCGCTGGAGCCATAGTTGGCAACCGTTGCTGTACAATTGTCGCCCATGGTAAGATCTCCATTCAGGTATCCGGTTATTTCGAGATAACATCCGTTTTCTATTTTGCTGTTAATATAGGTGGTACCAAGGATTGCATGTCCCATATTTATGAATTTTCCACCGACATTAGTCAGGTTGAGATAATCGATTTGGCATGTTGCCGAACTGTTGTATAACACTCCGACTCCGTTGATCTGGAGTTCTTTTAGGGTAAGGTTTCCGGCATTGAAGTTTGTTTTTCCACCTGAATAATTGCTAATACCTATTGTTGCATTTTTTCCATTGATGCTTGCCCCACTGTATGTAATAAAGCGGGTGGTTCCGACTAGCGAGAGAGTGGAATTGGATGGCAGCACGATTTTTCCCGTTCCCATGACAATCAGGTCAACACCTGTGTTAATAATAGGCAATAAATTGCCGGGAGCCCAGGTCCCTTCAATAATCACTGTTCCTGCTGTACCATATATTCCCCAAGTGGTGATATTACCGGTATAAGTGGTTCCGGCCGGGATTTTATACACATCACCTGAAAAAAGTACGGTGCTGGTTTGTAAGGTTGCTGCTGTTTGGGCTAATTTTTTGCTGTCTGTCTCGCTGCGATCAGGAGATTGTGTGGGAACATTTCCCGAACGGGTGGATACCAAACTGCGGGTGGACTTGGTTTGTGGAGCCGTACCAAATGTGGTAGTAAGCGTATTATTCGTAATTGAAACAAGTTTCACGACACTGCGATTTTGCGGATCTATACGGCATACGTAAACATCTGTTAATGCAGTAGGGCAATCCATTGTAGTAGTAAATGAAATTTTATCATTAGCAGTACCTTCGGCTAGTAATAGGGCGGAAGTATCGTCTTCAATAGGATTGCCGTTGTATATGCGAATGGTGTAATCCACTCCGGCATCTTCGTATACAGCAACATTTACGTTGATTTTTGATGTCATCTTCCAATCCATGTCCGGATCAATATCCTTAACGGGAAATCGATCTTCATAAGTAGCTTTTACTTTTTCCGGATTGAATACATCTTTTTCACAACCGCTAAAAAAGATCATCGTGGCAATAAGTACTGTTTGCACTATTCGCATCATTTTATGATTACTTTCCATGATCTTATAATTTTGCTGTAACTAACAAAATTACGGACATTTTATTGATTAATAGCTTTACTTCCTTTTAAAAAAAAATGTGTTAATGATATTTAACTAATGATTCTTCATTCATTCCTTACTGTGTTCTTCACATAGATTAAGAAGAGCCGGTGGATCTAATTATCCATCGGCTCTTTTTTCTTATAAAGTAATAGAAACTTTAGTATACTTTACCATTATTGGTTTCAAACCAGGTGCCATTGTCTTTACCTCCACTGGTTACCCACGGTTTAAATTGAGTGTAAACATCCGATACCTTATTGTATTCCAGTGGCCAGCTAAAATCAACCGGAATCACAATACCCCAAGCCAGATTTTCCGTACTAAGATAATATTTTCCGGATGATATGGAAGAATCATCGTTTCCTTGACCAAACGCTGAGGTGTTCCCTAGATCAGTGGGAGGATAACCGGCAACGTGTATTTCCGTACGTTTACTCTTTACGTCAGCAGCTTTGGATATGATGAACAAATCAAAGTTGTTGATATTGAATGCAGAAGCGGATATTGCCGAACTGAATTCAAGAGTTACGGTATAAGTTTTTGCTGCCTGGTTGGAGCTACCGTCTTTTACTGTATTGATAAATGGTCTGGAATCAGTAAACCCAAATTGCCTGTGAGCATCATCGAATACAATAAAGGTAGGTCCTTTAGCATCGTTCTCAACACTAACGCTGTTTCCGTTAATTTTCGCAGAACTTGGAGTAGTCGTCAGATTTATGAAACGGATGCCTAAGCCTAATTGTTTGCTTGCGCCAACAGCTTCAAGTGCTAGGTTGAATGACACTGTTTTACTGTCGCTTGAAATGGATTTATTATTAAGAGAAACAACCAAATCGTTTAGATCGAAGTCCCCATATGCCGGCCAATTATCTTCAAAGGCATAAGTATACTTAGTCGCATCGTTTACTGTAGGTACTGCGGGGTTGTATGGTGCTACACCCGGATCTCCTTCGTATACAATGCCTGCACAATTCTCTATATTATATTTAGCCCCATCGTAAGCGGTTGTTTGAACAGATGTCTCTTTTTTACATTGTTGATTGTCAATGCCTCCCCATTGGTTTGGTGTACCGGCATTAATCTCTGTTGTAACTGCTATAACAAGATTACCACTGAGGTGTGTTGTCCAGTTGTATGTAATGGTTCCTACTTGTAACATTGATTTTTCTCCGGTACCCGCATCTATGGTAAGGCTACTTTTGCATGTGAAATTAGTAGTCTTGATAAATGAATTATTGGTCAAAGATATTTCTCCATTGTCGTATGATGTCACTTGGGGTACAGGTTTCTGTAATTCGCTGGAGTTTCCCGCTCCTGCTGTTACGGAACCTTTATCCAAAATTAAATGTCCAAAGCTGAAGCTGTTTTTTGCGATGAATGTACAGTTATTGTAGAGGTACCCATTGTTATTTACTGAATTATAATCCTCAACTTCTATGATATTGTCATTAATAATAGTACCGGATCCCTCGATAATCTTGGCTTTGAACACACCTGTTTCATAATTGGCAATATACTCGTTGGGGTCATTGTTTACTCTAGCTTTTCCTCCAATTATTATATTTCCCCGATTATGTATTTGTATTGTATATTGTTGGGTGATTTCATTTGTTATGTTTATGTTAGCCCCTTCTCCATTATAAATGATAGTGCCTGTATTTAAACGAGAAACTGTTGCAATATTCATTGTTCCAAAATTCTTGATCACTACGTTTGCATCCGTTTCAAATGTATCGGATGATAAAAGACCTCCTCTTTGAATGGTTAAAGTTGAAGTAGGACCTGAGCCCAATTTAAAATTTCCGGTGATTTTACCTCCATCCAGAACTATAATATCAAGTCCTTGTAAATAAGCACCATTGGGTACATTCCAAGTTCCTTGCACATAGACTTTGGCATTTACACTGCCAAATGCATCAACTTCTCTGTTGAAGACTTCTCCGGTCTTGATAACATAAGCACCCCCGGCAGGTAATTGATTACTACTGTTTATTTCAGAATTAACCGAAGGTAATGTATAGTTTTCCTCAGTATAATTAAGCGTCGTAATTTTGTTCCATCCTGATGTGCCATGTGTTACGCTTGCACGTGTAGCAAATGCCTTAGTTGCTGTTTCTGTAAAATAGAGCTGACAACTTAAGTCGCCACCATTTTCCGGTACGGTATATTGAAAAATGGTTTTACGCTGGTTTGGATCAGTCTGCCGGATATAGATGGAACTAATCGTTTTGGGAATATTGACTACCGCAGTGTAATTGCTGTTTTGTTTAGCAACTCCTGCAGCAATAGGAGTGACGGAAGTATTATTCAATGGACTACTGGTAAATACTTCAACGAGGTAATTGTACTGTCCGGCAAACTCGTCTTTTACGCTAACGTTAAGCTTAACAGTATTAATCATAGACCAGTTAAAACCATCGGGAGCGGAAAAGTTCTCTCCTAATGGATTTCCGGTAGGCTCAGTTTGGACTTTGTTCGGATCGTATACATCATTGGAACATCCGTTGAAGGCCATAGCACTCGTAAGAGTTACCAGTACTAATAGACCATTAATTTTCTTCATACTCAGCATTTTTGTTTGTTAACTTGCTCGTTTATATACATAACTTGTATATAATCGCCACAAAGATATTTATATTTTCTGATATAAAACTTGTATATGATGATTTTTGTTCAAATAAAAACGTTTTTTTTGAAAAATAATTCATCCTAAAGTGAAAAACATAAGGTGCTGATTATAAATAAGTAAATAGGATGGCAATGGTAATAAAATAAACTTGTTTAATTTAACCGGGTGTCATTCGCTTTTGGTTATTTCTCCGGCTATGTTTGAACTCATTCGATTATGTATTTCTTTTTGGCTGAGTCCGTGACCCAAAAGGAACATTAATTTGGTGACGGCACATTCGGGAGTGCTGTCGTAACCACTGATCACACCTGCTTGAAGTAGCTTTAAGCCTGTTTCATAACGGCTCATTTCTACTACTCCGAATTGACATTGGGTAATGTTGACAACAATTATACCACGACTTGTTGCATCTTTTATCTGATTGATAAACCATTCTTTTTGTGGAGCGTTGCCCGAACCAAAAGTTTTTAGAACAACCGCTTTTAATCCGGGAACATGAAGAACAGAGTTGATTATACTTTCTTGTATACCCGGAAAAAGGGTAAGCATGACTACATTAGTGTCAAATAGATAATGGGGCTTTAGCGGACGGTCGGGATCCGGACGGCGGATAACATGATCATTATATTTGATGTGGATACCTGCGTGAGCTAATGAAGGACAGTTGTATGAGCGAAAGGCGTTAAAATTTTCCGCATTGATTTTTGTCGTTCGATTACCTCGCAAAAGCTCGTTTTCGAAGAAAATACAGACTTCCGGTACTATCGGAGTACCATCGGAGTTCTTTGCTGCGGCAATTTCTATGGATGTTATAAGGTTTTCTTTTCCGTCGGTCCGTAGTGTGCCGATAGGGAGTTGGGAACCGGTGAGGATAACGGGCTTGCCAAGGTTTTCGAGCATAAAACTGAGTGCCGATGCCGTGTAAGCCATGGTATCAGTGCCATGCAAAATAACGAAGCCATCGAAGTAATCGTAATTGTAGTTGATGATTTTTACGATTTTTGCCCAAAAAGCAGGTTCCATATCCGACGAGTCGATAGGAGGATCGAACTGATAGGAAGAAATGCGGTAATTGAAGCGCTTTAATTCGGGAACGTGCCTGAGAAGGTGATCGAAATTAAAATTTTCGAGCGCACCTGTTTCCGCATTTTCAATCATACCGATGGTACCACCGGTATATATTAATAGCACGGAAGGGTAATTAATCTGCATGTACATATCCAAATCGTATTGTTTCGGACGCAAAGTTACATAAAATCTTTTATTTTATATATACTCCCGCAAGTTCAACAATTTATTGCGCAATGTGCATCCGTGTCAAACTCGCGGGAGTAAATAAAGTAAAGCTAATTATTTTTTCAAATCCTCTTTAAGCTGTGTGATAGCTTTCCCGGCGTCACCTTTGGCGTCATTCAATAAGGTAACAAATCGACTGCCGATAATGGCACCCGAAGCATTGGCACAAGCGGCTTCGAAAGTGGCGCGATTGCTGATACCGAATCCCACCATACGGGGATTACGCAAATGAAGGTCGGCTATTTTTTTGAAGTAGGCTTGTTTCTGTTCGTCGAAATTGTTTTGTGCGCCTGTGGTTGCCGCACTGGAAACCATATAGATAAAACCGTCGGTGTGGACATCAATTTCACGAACACGTTCTTCCGTTGTTTCCGGAGTAATAAGCATAATCACACGAATGTCGTGTTGTATAGCAATGGCTTTATAGCTTTCTTCATAATCTTTAAATGGAAGATCGGGAATGATGACTCCATCTACGCCGCATTCATTGCACGATTGGCAAAACTTCTCAAAGCCATATTGCATGATAGGATTGAGATATCCCATGAGAATGAGAGGGATGCGGACATCTTTGCGGATATCACGCAGTTGATTGAAAAGGAGATGAAGGGACATGCCATTACGGAGAGCTTGCGTAGCCGCGTTCTGAATAACTATGCCATCTGCCATGGGATCGCTGAACGGAATGCCGATTTCGATCATACTGACACCGTTACGCTCCAATATACGGACAACATCAGCCGTACCATCTAGCGTAGGGCATCCGGCACAGAAGTAAATAGAGAGCAGGTTTTTGGGATTGCTTGCAAAAAGATCGTTTATTCTATTGGTCATTTTTATTTATGATTTTAACAGTTACTTATGTATTGATATTTGCATGATAGGTTGTACGTTTTAGGGATGAATTTATCTATCTGCCTGTCATTATCCCTTTAATTCTTTAATGAATTGTTTTATTCTCTCAACATCCTTAATCCCGGGGGAAGATTCAAAGCGACTGTTGATATCGGTACCTATCATACGTGAATGGTGATAATCGTGTAGTGACCGGGCACTGTATTGATTGATGCCTCCGCTGAGTAAAAACGGCGTATTGCCATTATAGCGGTAGAGAATATTCCAGTCGAATTGTTTCCCCGAGCCTCCGTAGTTGGTACTTCGGGTGTCAAACAAATAATAATCGCAAATTCCTTGGTAATCCGATGCAATAAGCAAGTCTTTGGGATAAAGAATGGAGAATGCTTTGATGATACGAAGTCCTGAATTTTTTAGCGAACGACAGTATTCGGGAGATTCATTGCCATGCAATTGGACATAGTCCAATCCGAAACGGTCTACATACATGTGGACATTTTCTTTTGTTTCATTGACAAATACACCGATGCGTCTGGCCTTAGTAGGCAAATACTCCGGTATCTGGCAAATGCAACGAGGGGATTTAGGATAAAATATGAATCCGATCATATCCACTCCCAGTTCTTCGACGGCACGAATGTTTTCCGCATCCGTCATTCCACATACTTTGATAATTGTATTCATTATGAATCTATTTGTATTGCAGTTTTATTTTTAAAGAGTGTGTATGGCATGGCATTTGATTACATTTTTGCAATCAATCAGAGGGCACTTGCAAAAATACATATTTTTATCTATTTATCACTTTTTAGGCGTTCAATATAGTCATTCTGAAAGGAGATTAATGTGCTTTTATAACAATTACTCACTTTATCTTAATTTGTCGATAAATTGTCGAAGTGTTTCATCGGGCTGTTCGGTGTGCATGAATGTTTCACCGATAAGAAAGCCTTTGAAGCCGGTTGATCGTAATTGACGAATGGTGTCCGGACTGGATATACCACTTTCGGATACCAATAATGGGAGTGCCGGAATTGCCTCTTGAACATATATTTCATTTACGGTTTGTTTCAGCTCTTCGGCAATGCGAAATGAATTTTGTATGTCGGTAACGAAGGTCCCCAGATTACGGTTGTTGACTCCAACCATATCTGTGTCTTTGTTGATATATGCTAATTCATGCGGGCTATGGACTTCGAGCAGCACTTCGAGCTTCAATGCATGAGCTATTTCCGTGAGATTACGGCATTCATCCGGAGATAAGCATGCAGCGATGAGTAATACAGCGTCTGCTCCGACAATGCACGCTTGCAAAAGCTGATATTCGTCGATGATGAAATCTTTTCGTAAAATGGGTATGTTGACTAACGAACGCACTGTGCGGATATCGCGAAGTGACCCTCCGAAATACTTTTCATCGGTAAGAATAGAAAGAACAGAAGCACCTGCCGTTTCGTATCCCGGGATAATTACCTCGGGACTGGCAGTTTCTTTTATCCACCCTTTTGAGGGTGATTTCCGTTTAAACTCGGCAATGATGCCTGTTTGGGATTGGGCAAGTGCGTGCTTCATGCTACGGTTGTTACCCGATTTGCGATCCATAGAACTTTCCGGGATTGGGTATTCTGCTTTTTGGGACAAAATAATGTCAGCTTGTTCGCGGAGATGTCCTATTGAAATCGCTTGTTTCTGGAATTGTAGTTCCAGATGTTTATTCTCAATAATATCTGTAAGAATATCTTTCATCTGCTATCTTTTCGTTTATTGTCTTAATACTTGATTCTTAAAATGTTTCGAGTTTATTAGAAATCGCTGTTTTCCCCCACCGAGATCAAGAGCGGAATCATAAGAAGATCAATGTGTTTTGATGTATTTCTTTACCTCTTACATCTTCATTATCCGATACTTTTTCCAACCCTTGGTTGGGTTGAATAATCTAGAGTTCCTTTCCGGTTATGTAGGGGAATCAACTGTTGATTGCAATAAATTTTTTCAGCGTTTCCAATGCGCGTCCGCTATCGAGCGATTCGCGGGCAATGGCTATACATTCTTCGATGCTCTTCTCCGGTTCTATCACTTGAATGGCAAAGGCAGCATTGACAATAACACATTGGGCTTGTGCAGGAGTGGCCTGCAAGTTAAGGATATTGTCGAATATCTTGGCTGCATCTTCTTTGCATGCTCCGCCGAAAAGTTCTTCGGGACGGGCGGCCTTGAAACCAAGATCCTGCGGACGGTAGATGTGTTCGTAATGACGGGTCATTACTTTGAATTCATCCGTTAAGGATATTTCGTCGTAGCTGTCCAGACTGTTTACTACTGCAAAGTCAATACCTAATTTGTAGAATACGTTGGTATAGAGACGCATTTGTGCCAGATCGGCAACACCAAGTAATTGGTAAGTCGGCTTGCAAGGATTCACCAATGGACCAAGCAGATTGAATATAGTGCGGACCTTCAAGGCTTTGCGTACCGGGCCGACAAACTTCATTGCGGGGTTGAATAGCTGTGCGTGCAGGTATGCAATATTACATTCCTCCATACTTCGATGTAAAATATCGAGATTATTGGTGAAACGAACTCCATGTTGCTCTATTACATTACTTGCTCCGCTGACGGATGTGGCGCCATAGTTACCATGTTTTGCGACTTTGTAGCCTGCACCGGCAACGATAAAACAGGCGCAAGTGGAAATGTTGAATGTGTTTTTTCCGTCGCCACCCGTACCTACAATATCTATTGGACGATAGGGGGAAAAGTCCACCGCTATACGTGTTGTCATTAGGGCTTCACGAAAACCGATAAGTTCATCCACTGTGATGCCACGCATCTGAAAAGCCGTAAGCATAGCGGCAATTTGTGCTTCGGGATACATCTCTTTGGTGATGTTCAGGAGGATCTCTTTGGTATCCTCCGATGTCAGCTCTTCATGATTGAAGAGACGGGTTAATATCGCTTTCATACTTGTTATTTTTTTTCTATTTATTCATTGACATCGTTAATTAAATGATATCCTTTTGATTAAGATGAAATAACCAGTTCTTCATAATTTGCTTCCCGTCCGGAGTAAGTACGGATTCGGGATGGAACTGGATACCGTGTATATCATATTCCTGATGTTTTAAAGCCATGATTTGCCCTTCGGCACTTATGGCGGTAATAGCCAGACAGTCCGGTAAACCGTCGGTGTCGACTACCCACGAGTGATAACGCCCTACAGGGATTTCCTTCGGAAGTCCGTTGAAAATGTAATCAGAGTACATCTTATAGGAATCATTGATATTTTGCTCCTGTGTTCCTGTTATTGAGTCTGATTCTTTGTGGGCTGTATGCGAAAAGCCAGCCAGAAATACCGGAGTTTGTACGCCATGGAATACATCACTAAGATTCGTTAGTTTTCCTCCGAATGCTTGTCCGATGGCTTGTTCACCCAGGCAAACTCCAAGTATTGGTTTGCGTCCCGCGTAATGACGTATCACATCCAGCAACAATCCGGCTTCTTCGGGAATTCCCGGACCGGGTGAAAGGATGATTTTGTCATACGGTTCCAATTCTTTCAGTGCGAATTGATCATTGCGAATTACATTCACTTCGGCACCCAACTCTTTAACGAGGTGAGCCAGATTGTAAGTGAACGAGTCGTAGTTATCTATAATGACGATTTTCATTGTTTAGCCTCTCCCCATCCCTCTTCTGCCATTACGATGGCGGTCTTTAATGCTCCGAGCTTATTATTTACTTCTTGAAGTTCGTATTCTTCATTACTTTTAGCTACAATGCCGCCACCGGCTTGAAACCACAATACCCCGTTGCGACTGACGAATGTACGGATAGTAATGGCCTGATTCAGATTGCCGTTCAGTCCGATGAATCCGATACAGCCTCCGTATGCACCTCTATTATGGGGTTCCAGTTCACTAATCAGTTGCATGGCGCGGACTTTGGGTGCACCACTCAGCGTGCCTGCGGGGAAGGTATCGATGAATGCTTTGATGGGATCCGCTTCCTTATTCAATGTACCGCTAACCCGGCTTACCAGATGAATGACATGACTATAATATTGCATTTCTTTATAAAAATCCACTTTTACCTCACTGCAATTGCGTGATAAGTCGTTGCGGGCAAGATCCACTAGCATGACATGTTCTGCGTTTTCTTTCGGATCGTCATGTAAATATTGGGCATTTACTGCATCTTGAACGGGATCGCCTGTGCGACGGGTAGTTCCGGCGATAGGATCGATGTAAGCATGCCCGCCTTCAATGCGGCAATGTGTTTCCGGTGAGGAACCGAAGATGCGAAATCCTCCAAAATCGAAATAAAACAGGTAAGGAGAGGGGTTGATGCTACGTAGTGCGCGATAGAGTTTGAAATCATCACCAACAAAACGTTGTTCAAAGCGTCGGGATAGTACAATCTGGAAAACATCACCCCGCAGACAGTGGGCTATGCCTTTGCGGATATTTTCTTTATGCTGCTCATCGGTCAGTGGGGAAGTCGTATCACCAACTGCATGAAAATCGTATACGGTGTAGTTGCGGTTGTGAATAGCACGCTGAACGGTATCGAGTCCACTTGTTTCACCTTCGCCAAGCATTTCGAGTATCATCATTTCATTCCTGAAGTCATTGAAAATAATCAGGTAACGGTATAATATGTAGAGCATGTCGGGTGCATCATTGGTACTTTCACGACTGTCTTTTACAGGAATGTCTTCGAAGTAGCGCACCGCGTTAAACGAAGTATAACCATATAGACCGCAGTAATTGGAGTATTCACCTGCTACGCTGAATCGATCGAGAAAATCGCGCAAGGCATTTTCTACGCGATATTCATGTGTGATGGCATATTCTTCACGATTGCCATCGGGCAGACTGAATATAGCTGTGCCATGATCAATGCTGACACTGGCCACCGGACAAAGGCCGATGAATGAACGGTTGTTTTCGCTTCCGTGATAGTCCGAACTTTCCATGAGCGCACTTTGCGGGAAGATGTCGCGCACTTTCAGATAAGTGCTTACCGGAGTATGGAGGTCACCCAATACTTTGCGACTGATTGTTTGATAATGGTATTGTTTCATATTATTGTAATTATTTTCTGTCTCATTATTTCTCGATGCATCTTATCAAGATTATAAAAACTCTGTGAAAGTCTGTGTTACTCGGTGGTAAAATCAGTGGAGTTGCTTAAATAGGTCTCGATATCTTTATCTCCACGTCCAGATACGGTCAGCACTACAATATCTGTCGGTTTGAATTTCAATTTCGCCAAAGCTCCGAGTGCATGTGCACTTTCCAACGCCGGAATGATTCCTTCTAATTTAGTCAATTCGTATGCCGCACGAATAGCTTCGTCATCATTCACAACCAGTACAATGGCGCGTTTTTGTGCAGCAAGGTTGGCATGCATCGGTCCGATGCCCGGATAATCCAATCCGGCGGAAATGGAATACGGCTCTTCGATCTGGCCATCTTCATTCTGGATGACATACGTACGTGCTCCATGTATAATACCCATTTTGCCTAATGCTATGGTAGCTGCTGTCATACCAGTTTCTACTCCTTTGCCACCTGCTTCGGCAAGTACTATTTGTACGTCGGGATTATCAATATAATGGTATATCGTTCCGGCTGCATTACTTCCACCACCCACGCAAGCTATCAGATAATCAGGACATTCACGACCTTCCTTTTCCAAGAGTTGCTTTTGAATCTCTTCACTGATAACGGATTGTAATCGTGCCACCATATCAGGGTAGGGATGCGGTCCTACAGTGGAACCTATTATATAGTAGGTGTCGGTGGGGTGGCAACACCAATCGCGGATGGCTTCGTTAGTGGCATCTTTCAGCGTCATATTACCGGAAGTGACAGGCACTACCGTTGCTCCCAACATTTTTATTTTTTCTACATTGATATGTTGGCGTTCTACATCTGTCTTGCCCATATATACAATACATTCCATATTCATTAGGGCGCATACGGTTGCTGTAGCTACACCATGTTGTCCCGCACCGGTTTCGGCAATGATACGTTGTTTACCCATTTGCCGTGCCAGCAATATTTGTCCGATGGTATTATTGATTTTGTGTGCGCCGGTATGGTTCAGGTCTTCGCGTTTCAGATAGATTTTGCAACCGTATTTTTTGGAAAGGCGGTTAGCCAAATAAAGAGGAGAGGGGCGGCCTACATAATCACGTAGTAGCTGATCGTATTCACGTTTGAAAGCATCACTTTGCAAAACTTCCAGATAGGTGTTTTGCAAATCTATTACGCATCGATGTAAGATTTCGGGTACATACGCCCCACCAAATTCTCCATAATAACCGTTCCGGTCTACCAAATAACTTTTCATATTCGTATTTTTATATATTCTTTTATATCTCGATATTTTCCTTTTCCTGTTAGCCTCTTTTTCTCGGTAATCAATCAAGATTTTCTTTTTGTTGTTTTTATCAAATCTTGTTTTGATAGAAGCGGATATAACGAAAGAGCCCTGTCGCAGGTGCGACAGGGCTCTTTCGTTATATATGTTAACATCTATTAGTATAGACATACGAGCACTGCTCCCTTACGACTGTCGGAGTTGTAACGGCGCCACCACCAATATGTATTTACTAATATACTTCTCATTTCTATTTTTGCTTTTCTGTGGGCAAATGTAAACAGATTGATTGAAACAAGCAAGGTTTTCTTACACTTTCTTTCGCAAAAACTTTTTTATTTTAAACTTGTTCTATAAAAGTAGGTAGTTTAGTGGAATTTTAAACATAAAAGGGATTAATAATGATTGAAAGAAAGATGATTGTAATGAGATTTGGTATTGCTGTTGTATTTTTATTATTTTGCCTACTAATGGCTGAAGATCTTGGTGCATGGATTCGCATACATTGAGAAAACGTGGTTTTATATCCTGCCCTATAATGACAAAACATTGAGAATTTATGAAAAAAATGAATTATTCTTTTTTACGCGCCATCTGTGCATTAGTTATCGGTCTGGTGCTGATTTTATTTCCCACTGATGCGGGAATTTATTTGGTTATCGCCATCGGAGTTATTTTTATAATCTCTTCACTTTTTAGTCTTATCGGTTACTTTACCGTACCTCATGGACTAAAACGACGTTTTCCTGTTGAGGTGGTAGGCGGATTATTGTTTGGCTTGTGGCTTGTTGCAACCCCTTCTTTTTTTGCGGACTTGCTGACTTATTTATTGGGATTTATTCTGTTGATGGGAGGGGTTCAGCAAATAGCGTCTTTAATGACTGCTCGCCATTGGATACATGTACCTGCTAAGTTTTATATTGTGCCCATACTTATTTTACTTGCCGGTTTTTTTGCTCTTTTTAATCCGACTGGAGCTCGTGATACTGCATTTATGATTATAGGAATCACCGGATTGGTATATGCTATATCCGAATTGGTCAACTGGTTCACTTTTACTCGCAAGCGGCCTAAAGAAACGATTGCTTCCATTAGCGAAACAAAGGCTAATTCAGAGGAAGATAGCATTGATGATGCCGAAATCTTAGATTAGGGCTGAATTCTATTCCATCTATAGTCGTCAGCTTTGACCTTTCACAAAAGCACCGATTGTAAATTTCTGATGAATATCAGGTAAAAAACAAATAGAGGGAAGAGTGCCTCACGGCATCCTTCCCTCTGCAAACTTAAAACAACCAACAAAAGAAATAGATAATTTCAAATAGTGTTTAACATTTAGTGTGGTTAATGTAATTAGTACCTTACGGAGCCTACCACATATCACTAATCATTATTCACTATCAACTTATCTAATGAACAAGAGTTCTCTGTATTTTGGCAACGTCCACATCTGGTTGTCGACAATGAGCTCGAGTTTATCGATGTGATAACGAATCTCTTCCATCACCGGTACAATGTTGTCATGATAAGCAATTGCTTTTTCACGTTCACATTCAATCTTGTTTGCTACTTTACGAGCTTCAATCATAGCATCAACGTGCTCTTTGATAAATGTCGTACGGTCAGCAATTTCTTCGATGAGTTCCAGATTCTTGGCAGACAGCTTTGCTGATTTCTCAGCAGAGAACAAGTCTTTCATCTTATATACATTGTCAATCAAATCCGTTTGATATTGCGTTGCCACAGGGATGATATGGTTCATCGCCAAGTCTCCCAAAACACGGGCCTCAATTTGGATTTTTTTAGTATAGGTTTCCCATTTAACTTCGTTACGTGCTTCCAATTCCTTCTTAGACATAACATTTGTAGCCTCAAACATTTCAATGCTTTCTGGTTTCAAATAATTGTCGAAGATAACAGGTACACTAGTTTCGCAATCTAAGCCGCGTTTTTGGGCTTCTTCTTTCCATTCATCGCTGTAACCGTTTCCATCAAAGTGAATGGGCTTGCAGCTCTTAATATATTTGCGGATAATCTCTAGAATTGCAGAAATTTTGGGCTCGCCTTTTTCAATAAGAGCGTCAACGTCTTTCTTAAATTCTACAAGTTGTTCCGCTATAGCCGAGTTAAGAGCGATCATTGCACTTGCACAGTTTGCTTCAGAGCCTACAGCACGGAATTCAAAACGGTTACCAGTGAAAGCGAATGGGCTGGTACGGTTACGATCGGTATTGTCGATCATTAATTCCGGAATCTGAGGAATATCCAGTTTCAACCCTTGTTTTCCACTTAAGCTGACCAAATCATCTTTTGTACTGTTTTCGATGTGTTCCAAAACCTGGGACACTTGCTTGCCAAGGAAGCAGGAAATGATTGCGGGAGGAGCTTCATTTGCACCTAAACGGTGAGCATTTGTTGCACTTGAAATAGATGCTTTCAACAAACCGTTGTGTTTGTATACAGCCATCAAAGTGTTTACAATAAATGTGATAAAACGAAGATTTTCTTCAGGTAATTTACCGGGAGCCATTAGCAGAACACCGGTGTCTGTGCCAAGTGACCAGTTATTGTGCTTACCGGAACCATTGATGCCTTTAAATGGTTTTTCATGCAAAAGTACGCGGAATCCGTGACTACGGGCTATATTACGCATTAGTGCCATGATAAGCATGTTATGGTCTACAGCCAAATTACATTCTTCGTATACCGGAGCCAATTCGAACTGATTTGGTGCTACCTCATTGTGGCGAGTCTTAACCGGAATACCCAGTTTCAGTGCTTCTATCTCCAATTCTTTCATGAAAGCAGCCACACGTGGAGGAATAGCTCCGAAATAATGGTCTTCCAACTGTTGGTTTTTAGCGCTGTCATGCCCTGTCAAGGTACGACCTGTCATCAATAAGTCAGGGCGTGCAGCGTACAAACCTTCGTCAACCAAGAAATATTCTTGCTCCCAACCTAGGTAAGCATACACTTTCTTTACTTCAGGATTGAAGTAACGGCAAACATCCACAGCAGCTTTATCGACTGCGCGAAGAGCTTTTAATAAAGGAGCTTTATAATCTAAAGATTCACCTGTGTAGGCGATGAATATAGTAGGAATGCAAAGAGTATCATCTACTATGAAGGCTGGAGATGAAGGATCCCATGCCGAATATCCGCGAGCTTCGAAAGTGTTACGGATACCACCGTTAGGAAAGCTGGAAGCATCCGGTTCCTGCTGAACAAGAAGTTTGCCGCTGAATTCTTCCATTACACCACCTTTACCATCGTGTTCAATGAATGCGTCATGCTTTTCTGCTGTTCCTTCTGTAAGAGGATGGAACCAGTGAGTATAGTGTGTTACGCCCAATTCAACCGCCCATTTTTTCATACCGGCCGCAACTTCGTCGGCAATGCTGCGATCTAATGGAGCGCCATTGTCTATAGCGTCAATCAGTTTAGTATATACTTTGCTTGGTAAATACTTAAACATTTTTTCTTTGTTGAACACATACTTGGCGAAATACTCCGAAGGGCGTTCTGCCGGTACTTCTACTGCAACGGGTTTCTTTTTGAACGCCGTCTCTACTACTCTGAATCTCAATTTTGACATAATAGCTTGAGTTGAAATTGTTGGTTTAAAAATATAAGTGAATTATTTTAATTAGTTCCCGGAAAGGCGATCAAGCCTGACCGGGATATTTTATCAGTTATATGCAGACTCACCATGTTCGTAAACATCGAGTCCTTCTTCTTCTACACGTGAATCAACCCTGATACCAACTAGCTTGTTTACTACCTGGAATAAGATATAAGTCATCACAGCGCTAAAAATAATTGTTGCAACTGTTGCAAGTATCTGTATCCACAATTGATGCCAGTCACCGTACAAAGCACCTTTTACTCCATTCTCGCCAGTGATGTATTGTGTTGCAAAGATACCTGTTAGTATTGAACCTACAATACCGCCGATGCCATGAACTCCAAATGCGTCGAGAGAATCATCATATTTGTATTTGGGCTTAATAATTGCAACCATGTAGAAACATACCAGTGAGGATATTAATCCGATGAAAATAGCACCCAGTACGCCTACCGTACCCGCAGCTGGAGTGATCGCTACCATTCCGGCAACAGCACCCGTACATACACCTACTGTAGTCGGCTTCTTGTTATGAATCCAATCTATCAGCATCCATGTCATCGCAGCCACGCAAGTTGCCAAATGAGTTACAAGGAAAGCGTTGGCTGCTATACCATCGGCAGCCAGTCCGCTACCGGCATTGAAGCCAAACCAACCTAACCATAAAAATGCTGCTCCCATGAACACATAAGTTATATTGTGCGGGCTCATTGGTGCTCCTATCTTATAGTCTTTCCTCTTACCTAGCATGATGGCCATAACCAAAGCGGAAATACCGGCATTAATATGTACAACAGTGCCACCGGCAAAGTCTATTGCCCCTAATTGTTGGAGCCATCCGCCTCCCCAAACCCAGTGAGCCATAGGCATGTAAACCAAAATAGCCCAAAGGAGACTGAAGAACATAAATCCTGCAAATTTTATTCTTTCGGCAAAAGCTCCTAATATAAGAGCGGGAGTAATAACGGCAAACATACATTGGAATAATACGAATACGATTTCCGGGATATTCCCAACGGTAAGTGTAGCTGGGGTTATTCCATGAAGCATTACTTTATCGAAACCTCCTATAATGGCTCCCAGAGGATTTCCGGATTCCATAAAACCGGTTCCGAATACAAAACTATATCCAAATGCTATCCAAAGGATGCTTATCATTCCCACACAAAGCAAACATTGCATGATGATGCTCAGTACGTTCTTCTGTCGAACCAAACCACCGTAAAAGAGAGCTAATCCCGGAATAGTCATTAATAATACCAAGATGGTGGCTACGATAATCCATGCCGTATTACCACTGTTAAGAGTAGGAGCAGCTGCTTCAGCTACTTTTGCTACAACTGCTGTGTCAGCTTTAGCTACTGCACTACCAACAGCTACACTGTCAACTACAACAGAATCTTGTGCGTATGTACTTGTTGCGAAGAAGAATGCCATGGCTATGGCACCGATCATTCCGAGTCGCATAACGGAATGCTTTATATATTTATCCATAAACTGCAATATCTTAATTGTTATACCTATCATATTTTCCTAATACCTGTTATTTTTCTTGTTCTGCATTATACAGTGCGATATCGCCTCTTTCTCCTGTGCGGATACGAATGGCATCCTCTATTGGAATTACGAAGATTCTGCCGTCTCCGATATCTCCTGTATGGGCCGATTTAAGGATGGCCTGCACTGTTTTTTCTGCATTTTTGTCGCGTACAACAATAGAGATAAGTGTTCTTTCAATAGAACTTGTGTCATATACTACACCACGGTAGATACGTCCCTGTCTGGCTTTCCCATTCCCCCTAACGTCATAGTAAGAAAACCATTCGATATCCGCTTCGAGCAGTGCATTTTTCACTTCCTCGAATTTTGTCTTGCGGATGATTGCTTCAATCTTTTTCATACTTTGCTTTTTTAAGTTTTAGCTTTATATTAATTGCAATTCTTAAAAATTAATACCAAATACGAAGTATGCACCTTCTGTATATGGATTGAACGTTAGCTTTGCAAAGGTTGGCAAGCTGAACGAGTCTGTGATTTTAATGGCTTTAGATGCTCCTAAACCAATGTTTGTAACATTAAACTTGTCAGCATATGCACCTTTCCAGGGTGTGAGTCCTACTTCTGCAGTAAAATCTAATTCTCCGATTTTGAACGGCTTCTTAAATTCTACGTATGTAGAGTAAGCCAATTTACCATTTTCTTTTCTATAATCCGCTCCTGCAAAATTTGTATTCCAGCTCATAGCCAAAGGACCGAAATTGTAGGCTAATGTTCCTTCGAATACATGTTGCGTACCATGTGCATCATATTGAAAATACTTGTTTTCTGCTTCGGGATACACTTCTTTTGAGTAATCAAACCAATAGTCTGTGATGGCTAGTGTCATCCTACCGATAGAATATCCCAATGTAAAATCCAATTCTTTTGTGTCTTCTTTGTCGATACCAATTGACCCCCAAGCTGTCAATGACAAACCTTTGTAAGCTACAGTCATGTTTGGTTGGAAACTTACACCTGCGCAATTGTAACCACGCCAGATATAACTACTAACCAAATCAGCCCCAACTTTCGCTTCGGTTTTGTCTTGAGCCTTCACTTTTGAAGGCATTCCCCCTGATAATAACGCTATTGCTATTACCCCCAATTTTACGTTTTTTGTTTTCATACTTTTACTTTTAAGTTTAGAAGAATTGCGGATGATCAGTCCGACGAAACTTATAGTATAGCGCTTAACTATTTATAGTAGTTCCTTAATTTCAGGGTCTTCATGTCGGTTTCCTGTCGCCGACATTGCTTTTGTACAATAAAAGTGTTGTTAATAAACTGAGTAGTGGGGGGCTACTGCTTCAACCAGTTCTTTATGCGTCTCATCGCTTCTACGCATTCCTCATGGTTGCCAAATGCAGTCAATCTGATATATCCCTCTCCGCTTGGGCCAAATCCCACGCCTGGAGTACCTACCACATTGGCTTCGTAGAGCATTTGTTCAAAAAATCGCCAGGATCCTATATTATCCGGAGTCTTCAACCAAAGGTATGGAGAGTTTACACCACCGTAAACTTTCAAACCGGAAGCTTCAAAGCCCTCTTTCATAGTCCGGGCATTATCTAAATAGTAATTTATAGTTTCTTTTATTTGTTTTCTTCCTTCCGAAGTATAGATTGCTTCTGCCGCTCTTTGAGTTATATAAGATGTGCCGTTGAATTTTGTACATTGACGGCGATTCCACAACTTATTCAATGAAATGCGCTCTCCTTTTAAGGTGGCGGCTGTAACTTCTTTTGGAACAACAGTATATCCGCATCGTATCCCTGTAAATCCGGCGGTCTTTGAGAAGCTGCGGAATTCAATAGCACACTTTTTAGCACCTTTTATTTCATAGATAGAGTGAGGTACGTTATCTTCTTTTATGAATGCTTCGTACGCAGCGTCAAATAATATAAGAGTATCATTTTCAAGAGCATATTCAACCCACTTCTTTAATTGTGCCTTTGTTAGGGTGGTTCCTGTAGGGTTGTTGGGGTAGCATAAATATACAATGTCAACTCTTTTACTTGGTATTTCCGGAACAAAATCATTGTCGGCAGTACAAGGCATATAGGTAATATTGCTCCATTTGCCATCTTCATTCAGTACTCCTGCACGTCCACCCATGACGTTACTATCTATATACACCGGATATATAGGGTCAGTTACTCCGACACTGTTATCGTGACGAAGAATATCACCTATATTTCCTGTGTCACTTTTTGCTCCATCATTGACAAAAATCTCCGTCGGGCTGAGATGAATACCTCTCGGAGTATAATCATGCTTGATGATTGCTTCAATTAAAAAATCATATCCTTGCTCTGGACCGTATCCACGAAATGTTGCAGCATCTGCCATTTCATCTACAGCTTTGTGCATTGCTTTGATGCATGCTGGAATTAATGGACGAGTCACGTCACCTATTCCTAAACGGATAATATTTTCACTCGGATTTGTTAGCTTAAAGGTATTTACTTTTTTCGCTATGTCCGAGAATAAATAACTTCCTGGTAATTTAAGAAAATGTTCGTTTACTAAAGCCATATACTCTTGTTTGTTTTAAGTTATTGAATTCTTTTTGGTTGTTAATCTATTCACTAATTTCAATTTCACCATCATAAACCCGGGTTGCTCCTCCGGTCATCAATACGTGATTACTTTTCTCATTCCATTCGATGGTTAGCTTACCTCCATCCATTATGATGTCCGATTTGCGCCCAGCTCTTCCTGTTAAGAAAGCCGCCACTGCAGTGGCACATGCTCCGGTGCCACACGCTTGTGTAATGCCGGAGCCCCTTTCCCATACTCTCATTCTTATCTTTCCATTATCCAATATTTGTGCGAATTCAACATTAATGCGTCCTGGAAAAAATGGATGGTTTTCTATTTTCGGACCTATAGTTGTGAGGTCTATTTGTTTGATATCATCTACGAAGATTACAATATGGGGATTTCCCATTGAAACGGCTGTTCCTACAAAAAACTTATCGTCAACGGGGATAGGTTGTTCTTTCATTGATTTTATACCCTGACCGTCAAAGTCAACTAATTCATCTGTCGGGATGCCCATATCCACTGTAACGGTGTCGACCTTATCTCTTTCAATGTGAAGTTTTAATATCTTTATACCTGATAAAGTGTCAAGTGTGATAGAAGTTTTTGCCGTAAGTCCATATTCATATAGATACTTACCTATACAACGGCTTGCATTCCCACACATTTTGGCTTCAGATCCATCTGCGTTAAAAATTCGCATGCTAAAATCAGCCTTATCCGACTTGCCTATAAGTACTAAGCCGTCGCTGCCTATTCCTGTATGAGGAGTGCTCCATATAACTGAAAGTTCTTCCGGATTGCTGATGGGATACTTCATCGTGTCTACGTAAATGTAGTCATTACCTGCACCATGCATCTTTGTGAATCTTACAGTCTTTATCATTTTGTTCTTTTGGTCGGGATTAATGTAATCCTTTTGTTGTTTCACTTTGCAAATATACGACATTTTGATTTATTATTTAAAAATATAGTATCTTATTTCTATTTAAATTTATTATTCTTTCAATCAATGAAAAAAGAAGGCTTGTAACTTATAATTTGAAATTTTGATATGCTGTTATTATGAAAAATGTAACAAATGAATTCTATCTGCATATTCATTCTTTCTTTTTAATGAGCAAAAATGATTTGATTTCTTCTAATAATCATCTTACTAAATGATAAATACGTTTCAAATATAGCATTTTGAAACGTATTTATAAGGTTTTGCTAACTAAATGTGTTTATCCTCATTTTGTTCCCAAAATTCCCATTAGCGTAACAGGTTCATTGGTGGTGATAAAGTCTACATTTTGTTCAATAAGCCATTTCATATCTTTTTCATCGTTTACAGTCCATGCATTTACTTTCATTCCAAGTTTATGGCATTCTTTAATCCATTCGGGGTGCTTCTGGAATACGCTAATATGATAATCTGGTCCTGCACATCCCATGTCTTTCAATTCTTTAGGGGTGAGGTTACCTTCAAGGTAGAAGACAGGAGTTCCTTTGGGTGCTTGCTTGATAAACTCTTTCACTGCATTTATTGAAAAAGAAATATATTCTGTTCTTTTTTCCAGTCCCGCCTTTTTTATCATGCTGATAATTTGTTTAACAGCCTCGGTTTCTTGCTCCGGAGTGCTGTGGGCTTTCAGTTCAAGTATTAATCTGGTTTTTAATTTTTTTGCTCTGTCCACATATTTTTGTAAGGAAGGAAGATATTCACCATTACTTAATTTAAGCGAAGTACACGTTTCAAATGTAGATGCCTCCATTTTGATGCCTCTATATGACGAATCATGATTGACAACCAACTTTTTATCCGAAGTAAGCCACACATCAAATTCTGATCCGTAACAATGAATGGAATCTGCTTTAACAAGCGATGCAATACTGTTCTGTGCCGCACCGTCAGTATTCCAAAAACCACGATGAGCTATTACTTTAGTGTTTTGAGCCTGCATTATGCCACATGTAGCTAAGCATAGCACAACTGAAAATAAGATGTTTCTTGAATTCATTGTTTTTATGTTATTAGTTTCGACTTCAAATATATGCCATAAATTTCGGATGCTTGTAATAAACAACCGGAAAAAGTAAAGGGTGAAATGAAATAGAGACAAGGATTTGTTTTCTAAGTGGTTAAACTTTAGTATATTCTCTATAAATTCCTTTTTTCGTTGCCTATTCTATTTATAACCAAGTACTTATATTGTAAAGATGTTGTATAGAAATTGTAATATAAGCGATATCGGTTTGTAATATTATTAAGAGATTTTTGCAGTGTCATTTAATGAGAGTAAAGTTATGAAAAGAAATCTTATTATTCTAAGTCTGATTATGGCGTTCTGCTTTACAGCGAATGCTACAAACTTGTTTCCTGATGGTGATAAATCCACTACCAAAAGTAAAATGGATTCGGAAGTTTCAGTGAAGAAGACGTGGAAATTCTATTCGACAATTAAAAAGCCGACAGCTGAGGCATTGGCAGATGAAAGTCATTATAAATTTGGCCAAGAAGCGGGCTGCTTATATAATCTGTTTATGAGTATTTACGTAGTAAGAGAGGAGGTTGTTCCCGGTGATCCGAATCGTCGCACTGTTATTCGCAAGCCTATTATCTATAACGCAGTTCGGAGTGTTGAAAAACAGATGAATAAAGAGTTTAAAGAACAGCATGATGATCAAAATAGAATAGCCTTGGAATTTGTACATGTTTTGAAAGTGGCTATTTCTGCTTACGATTCGGATAGTGCGTCGTTTGAGAATGCTTTGCAGGAAAACCGTAAGGAGGTTGACAATCTTCTTGAAATCTTTAGAAGTGTAAAGCTTACTGATATCTAATTTCTATTGATAAACTGTATACTATAGTTTAATTGACTAAGCTATAGATTTCGATACAGATTTATCATAATCAAAATTCAAATAACCAGTAATAGGTAGGACAGTATTCTTACCCGGTATATGCTATGCTTAAATATTTTAATCCATTATCATTTATGAACAGTAAAATTTATCTATTTATTTGTACAATGCTTTTGTGCACGGTTTCCATATTTGCACAAACTGTGAGAGTCACGGGTACGGTGACAGACAAAACTGGGGCTATTGTAGGAGCTACGGTAAGAGTAAAAGATTCGACAAATGGTGCTATTACGGATATTGACGGGCATTATAGCCTTTCGGTGTCCAAAGGGGCAACGCTTGTTTTTTCTTTTATAGGATATGATACGGTAGAGAAGGTGGTTGGAAATAGTAATTCTATTAATGTCCAACTGTCTGACAACATTCAGGAAATTAATGAGGTAGTGGTAACTGCCATTGGTATTAAACAACAAAAGAAGAAAATAGGATACACTACTCAACAAGTTAACGGCGATGTTTTGAATGCGACTCCCAGTTTGAATGTCGGTTCGGCTCTATCCGGACAGGTGGCAGGCTTGTTGGTTACCAATCCTACGGGACTTTTTCAGGCACCAAGTTTTAAGCTACGGGGGAATGCTCCTCTGATCGTATTGGATGGTGTACCCGTGGAAACAGATTTCTACGATATTTCCAACGATAATATCGAAAGTATTAATGTACTGAAAGGTACAGCTGCCTCTGCGTTATACGGTTCCCGCGGGAAAAACGGAGCAATTTTGATCACAAGCAAGTCTGCACAGAAGAAAGGTGTTGAGATCAATGTGTCAACCAATAATATGATGACTGCCGGATATACCGTTTTGCCTGAAACACAACATCAATACGGAAACGGTTCAAACGGCAAATATGAATTTTGGGATGGAGCTGACGGAGGTATTTCGGATGGTGATATGATTTGGGGACCTAAATTGAATACCGGCCTTAAGATTGCTCAATGGAATAGTCCAATCCGCGATAAAATAACCGGTGAGGAAATTCCTTGGTGGGGTGATGTGTCAGGCACTCAATACGATGATAAATCCCGTTACGAACGTGTTCCTATCGACTGGGTCTCACATGATAATCTGAAAGATTTCCTGCAAACAGGCTTTGTTACAAACAACAATATATCTATTGCCTACAAAGGAGATAAAGCACGTTTCCTTGTCTCAGGGCAATATGCTTATCAAAAAGGTCAGGTGCCTTCGACTAAGATGCATACCGGAGGACTCAATTTTAATTCCACTTTTGATCTGGCCAAGAATTTACAACTCGACGCAAATTTATCCTACAATAAGGTGTTGTCACCCAGCTATCCTCGCTATGGTTATGGTCCAAGAAATCACATGTACACTATTGTGGTATGGATGGGTGATGATGTTAATGGTAAAGAACTGAGAGAACATAAATATGTACCAGGTCAGGAAGGATACCGTCAGGCTAATTATAATTACGCTTGGTATAACAACCCTTATTTTGCTGCCGAAGAACTTCAGCAAATAGAAAACCGTGATGTGGTGAACGGGCAACTCCGTCTTAATTATCAACTGATGCCTAATTTTAATATACAAGGGCGTGCTGCTATGCGTCAGCAAACTGCTTTGCAGGAAATGAAGGTTCCCAAAACGTATATGAATTACGGCGATTCGCGTGCCGGAGATTATAAAGTGTGGAACAATCGGCAAACGAATGTAGATGCGGATTTGCTTGCTACTTATACACGCGATTTGACTTCCGATATTCTTTTCACTCTAAATGCCGGTACCTCCATGTTTTATCGGAATTATAGACAGGAATACCAATCAACAGACGGACTGATTGTGCCTTATGTATATAGCATTAAAAATACACAAGGTCCTTCTATTACGGATGCAAACCGTACGGAAAAGTCAATCCGAAGTGTATATGGTTCGGTGAATCTCGATTTTTCCAAATATGCTTATCTGACGTTGACAGGGCGTAACGACTGGTCGTCAACGCTAGCAAAGGGGAATAATTCATACTTCTATCCTTCAGTGGCTCTCAGTACAATGCTTTCGGAGTATATTAAGCTCCCTAAAGCAATAGATTATATGAAGTTTTACGGTTCGTGGGCCGTGGTATCTTCCGATTTAGATCCATACCAGATTATGGCAACTTATAGTAAAGATACGAATTATGGTTCTGAACCTTCCATTTCATATCCTTCATCTTTGGTTAATTACTATATTAAACCTCAAAAAACAACCTCTTGGGAGGCTGGTCTTTCTACTGCATTATTACGTAATCGGATAGTTTTTGACCTGACCTATTATCGCACCATTGACGAGAATCAGATTATTGACTTGAATATATCGAATGCCTCAGGTTTTAGCAGTCGTAAGGTGAATGGTAACAAGTACACTACAAATGGTTGGGAAGTGATGGCAAATGTACAGGCTATCAGAAATAAAGATTTCCAATGGAATTTTACTTTGAATTGGAGCAAAAGTGTGAAAAGGCTGACGGAAATTTATGGTGATCAAAAGAAGTTTGGTGATTTGAAGGAAGGTGACCGCGCAGATGCACTATATGGTACGCAATGGCAGAAGAGTGCTGACGGTCAGGTGATTCTGGATAAGAACGGCATGCCCACTCAAGACGCTTATAAAGGATATTTCGGTCACATGGATCCTGATTTTCGTTTTGGGTTACAGAATACCTTCAAGTACAAGGATTTTACGCTAGCTATAGATTTGGACGGAGCTTATAAAGGAGTTATTTATTCAGTGCTAAGCCAAAAGTTATGGTGGGGTGGAAAGCATCTTGGATCCGTGGAGTATCGTGATGAACAGTATGCGGCAGGACATCCGGTATATGTGCCGGAAGGTGTTGTGTTGACCGGTGGAGAATTGAAGCGTGATATTGATGGTAACGTAATTTCAGATACGCGGACTTATCAAAAGAATACGACGGCTGTTGACTGGCAGCAATGGTGTCAGAATTATCCTTATAGAGCGTATGTCTCGACAAACGAAAACGAAAAGTTTGCCAACGTATATGATCGTACCTATGTCAAATTACGTCGTGTAGCTCTTACGTATGATTTCGGTAAGTTTCTTCCTAAGAGCGGATCGGTTAAAGGGTTGACTGCATCGGTATTTGGCAATAATCTGGCTATATGGAAGAAAGTTCCGTTTGTAGATCCTGACTTTACAGGAAATGACAATGACGGAGGAGCTAATGATCCGACTGCACGCTATATCGGTGTAGGAGTTAACATGAAATTTTAAATCAATTCAAACTAAATAGATTCAGAAAATGAAAAAGATATTACTTATAATATTGCAAGTATGGATTTGTATGTCTTGCGTAAATCTGGAAGAGATGAATATTGACCCCAACAATACAACGCAGACACACCCCAAGCTTTTACTTACCCAGATTTGTATGACTGCTTTTGCAAGAGGTACCGATGGCATGTATGCAACGAAGAAAGTGATCCAGGCTGATGGCGAGAATGCTGATCAATACTACAAATGGACGCGGGGTAGTTACGGTTACTATGACGATCTGCGCAATGTACAGAAAATGGGAGAGGAGGCTGAACGTGTAAAAGCTCCGGTTTATACGGCATTATCGAAATTTTTCAGAGCATACTATTTTTATGAGTTGACTTTGCGTTTCGGAGATATTCCTTATAGCGAGGCTTTGAAAGGAGAAGAGAGTGGCATATATGCTCCGGTATATGATGAACAGGAAGACGTTTTTGCCGGTATCCTGAATGAGTTGAAGGAAGCGGACGATGTACTTGCTTCCGATGGTTCGGTAATTGACGGTGATATTATTTACAATGGAGATGGCAATAAGTGGCGTAAACTTATTAATTCTTTTCGTTTAAAAGTACTGATGACACTTTCCAATCATACCACAGTGGGCAATATTAACATTGCTTCCGAATTTAAAGCTATTGCTACCGGAAAATCTTTAATGGGTTCTTTGAGTGATAACGGAGAGCTGGTATATCTCGACCAACAAGGCAATCGTTATCCGCAATTCAATGCTCAGTGGTCGGGTTACTATCTGGATGATACCTTTATTCAACGTATGCGCGAACGCCAAGATTCCAGGCTCTTTATTTTTGCAGCTCAAACCAATAAAGGCAAAACAGAAGGTAAAGCAATCGATGATTTCAGTTCATACGAAGGTGGTGACCCTGCTGCTCCATATAGTGATGCTATTGTGAAAGTAAGTAATGGTACCATTTCTCCTATAAACGACCGTTATCGTACGGATCCTATTGTGGAGCCAACGATGTTGATGGGATATGCCGAGTTACAACAAATTCTAGCTGAAGCCGTGGTAAGAGGATGGATAGACGGTAATGCACAAACATATTATGAGAATGGTATCCGTGCATCTTTCTCCTTCTATGAGACTTATGCAAAAAGCTATTCCCAATACCTTAATGCAAATGCTGTTAATCTTTATTTGCAACAACCGTTGGTGGATTTTAGCAAAGCAAATGGTACGGAAGAAAAAATAGAACGTATCGTTATGCAAAAGTATCTCGTTACCTTCTATCAGGGTAATTGGGACTCTTTCTTTGAACAGTTGCGTACCGGCTATCCCGATTTTCGCCGGCCTTCGGGAACTGAAATTCCAAAGCGGTGGATGTATCCGCAGGGTGAATATGACAATAACGGAGAAAATGTGGCAGCTGCCATAACCCGTCAGTTTGGAGATAGTAATGATAAAACCAATCAACTCACTTGGTGGTTGAAGAAAAACTAATATAAAAATACAACTATGGAGAAGAAAAAGAATCTGATTATCGGTGCTGTCGCTATGTTTATGAGCTTGTTTATGCAGGCTCAGGAAGCACCGGAGAAATTGAGTTTCGATAAGACCGGACAATTTAAGATTGTACAGTTTACCGACATGCATTTAGGGCACGATTTGGAGAAAGACAATATTGTGGGAGAGATGATTAAAGAAGTGGTTGATTCCGAAAAACCGGATCTGGTTGTTTTTACAGGAGATAATACGACTATGGATGAAGTGCAACAGGCTTGGGACGAGATTGCAAAAGAATTGAGTAAACGCAAAACTCCATGGACGGCTATCTTGGGTAATCATGATGATGAACATGCTGTGAGCCGGAAAGATATCATTGAAATTATCCGTCAGGAGCCTTATTGTATGATGCGTAATGTTGAACAAGGTATTAAGGGTGAAGGTAATCATATTCTTTCCATTTACGATTCTGCGTCTGGTGCTAAAATAGCTGCTTTACTTTACTGTTTTGACACCAATGCCTACTCGAAATTGAAAGAAGTGAAAGGCTATGATTGGCTAGGGTTGTCACAAGTGAATTGGTACACGCGTGAGAGTTGTAAATATACAGAGAAAAATAACGGACAACCACTCCCTGCACTGGCTTTTATACATATACCTTTACCGGAATACACTCAAGCATGGGAGTCTTTAGATACCAAACGCTATGGTGAGCGAAATGAAAGAGAGTGTAGCCCTAACATCAACAGTGGAATGTTTGTAAATATGCTGGAGTGTGGAGACGTGATGGGAATGTTTGCCGGTCACGATCATGTGAACGATTATATTGCAACACTTTATAATGTGGCTTTTGCCTATGGAAGAGCATCCGGTGGACGAAATTCTTATGGCGATAAAAAGCCGGGTGGGCGTGTTATTGTCTTAAAAGAGGGAAAACGCGAGTTTGAGACCTGGATTCGTGAAAAGGGAAATGCAGAACGGATAAATGTTTGCACTTATCCCGGCTCCTTTTTGAAAGAAAAATAAAAAGAGCTTTTATAGTCTTGCCATAATCAAACAAACCTTAAGTCGTATAAGGTATAACTTTGAAATAAAACGTTTTTAGGGATTGTCCCAAAAATCCATAAAGTAAGAAATAACCCTCAATACAGTATTTTGAACTGTACCCCAAAAGATAGAGAAAAAACTTTTGGGGTCTTTTTATGGAAAAGCGAAATCGAGAAAATCTGAAGCACAGTGATTCAGAAAAGATGCTGTTGTAAAACTCTTTACCTATGAGCTACTATTCGTTTATCCATTGGCTATTACACATTTACCTACCGGTTACAAAGATATTCGGTGTCTCTCAAAAACTATTAGATGGATAATGAATACTCCGAATAAAAAGTAGAGTTCTTTTCAATATTATCAGAATGGGGTTATCGCTAATATGAAAAAATGAATAGGAAATACCCAAAGCAAAAGCAGTAAATAAAAGTTTTTGATAAGCCTTTATTTACTGCTTTCTATTGGTTTTGTTTGTATTTCTATTTCCGATGTATGCTATTCTATAATAGTTTTATGACTTTTTTATCTTCTTATTTCGTATAAGCTTCCTCGTGTACACCGGCCACAGCACGTCCGCTGGGGTCGTTCTTGCCCTGGAAAGCGACATCCCATGCAAGTGCTTCTGCTGTTGAGCAAGCCACACTTGGAACACTTGGTACGCTGCGGGCAGCACTATCGCTGGGGAAATGTTCTTCAAAAATACTTCTGTAGTAGTATTCTTCCTTATTCATTGGTGTGTTGATAGGGAAGCGCTCAGCTGCTTGCTCCATTTGCTCGTCACTGATAGCGGCTGAAGTGATGGCTTTTAATGTGTCAATCCAATTGTAACCTACGCCATCGGAGAATTGTTCTTTCTGGCGCCATGCAACACTTTCGGGCAACATGTCGGCAAATGCTTCACGTACAATTTTTTTCTCAATTTCTTTACCCGGGCACATTTTTGCAGCAGGATTGAGACGCATAGCCACGTCGAGGAATTCTTTATCGAGAAACGGTACACGACCTTCTACTCCCCAGGCAGCAAGGCTTTTATTGGCGCGAAGACAGTCGTACATGTGTAGTTTGGAAAGCTTACGTACGGTTTCTTCATGAAATGCTTGTGGAGTGGGAGCCTTATGGAAATATAGATATCCGCCGAATACTTCATCAGCCCCTTCGCCGCTGAGTACCATTTTTATTCCCATAGATTTGATAACACGTGCCAGTAAATACATTGGAGTAGAGGCACGAACGGTGGTAACGTCGTACGTTTCGATAAAGTAAATCACATCCCGTAAAGCGTCAAGACCTTCTTGTACCGTATAGTTGATTTCGTGATGCACAGTTCCGATGTATTGGGCCACTTCACGAGCTTTTTCCAAGTCGGGAGCGTCTTTCAGTCCGATAGCAAAAGAGTGCAATTGCGGCCACCATGCTTCGGATTGATTATCCGTCTCAATTCGCTTACTTGCATATTTTTTAGCTACAGCGGAAATGACAGAACTATCCAAGCCTCCCGAGAGTAGTACTCCATAAGGTACGTCACTCATCAACTGACGTTGAACGGATGCTTCAAGTGCATCATGTACATCGCTTACCTTGGCTTCATTATCTTTAACGGCATCGTATTCTACCCAGTCTCGTTTGTACCAACGACGCATTTTACCTTCACGTCCCCAGTAATAATGTCCGGGAAGAAACGGTTCATATTCGTCACAAAAGCCTTCAAGCGCTTTTAGTTCGCTTGCGCAGTACACTTTTCCATCAGCATCTTTTCCTATATATAAAGGAATGACACCTATCGGGTCGCGTGCGATTAGAAAGTCATCTGTTTCTTCATCGTATAGTGCGAATGCGAAAATACCATTTAGATCTTCGAGAAAGTTAATTCCTTTGTCTTTATAAAGAGCTAGAATTACTTCACAGTCGCTCCCTGTCTGGAATGCATATTTCCCGGCATACTTTGAGCGGATTTCACGATGATTATATATTTCACCGTTGACAGCTAAAACTTGTTTACGATCAGGAGAGTATAGAGGTTGTCCACCACTTTGAGGGTCGACAATAGAAAGACGTTCGTGAGCCAGGATAGCAGATCCGCCTACGAAAATACCGCTCCAGTCGGGACCACGATGACGAATTTTCTGCGCCATTTTTAATGCTTTACGACGTAATTCCGGAGTTTGTGATTTTATATTGAAAATTCCTGCAATTCCACACATATTTCAATTTGTTATGGGGGTTAATACTTTCTTTATTTTTAAGATGAAACACGCAGCTCGTCCTTATTGGTCTTGCTGCGTGTATATACACCCGTTTGGATCTTAATTATTATTCAAATAAGCATCTATTTCCTCCGCAATCTTTTGTCCGCTTGCCATGGCATGCACTACAAGGCTGGCACCACGTGAGGCATCTCCGGCTGTGAATACGTTCTTAGCAAATTTTGGTTGTTCCGGTTTCAGAAATCCCATAGCCAATAATACCATATCAGCATCGATTACTTTCTTTTTTCCAGTGGGTTTCATGGTAGAACGTCCTCCCTTTGGATCGGGTATCCATTCCACTTCTTCTACTTCCACACCACAAACTTTACCATTTTTGCCTATAAACTGATTGGAATTTAAGCTCCAATGACGCGTACAGCCTTCTTCGTGACTTGAACTCGTTTTCAAGACAATCGGCCATTGTGGCCATGGGGTTGCAGGATTATGGTCAACAGGAGGTTGAGGCATAATTTCTATTTGGGTAACGCTTACAGCACCGTGACGTATACTTGTGCCGATACAGTCCGATCCTGTATCTCCACCGCCGATCACAAGTACTTTCTTCCCTTTTGCATTAACCAACTGGTCTTTAGGGAATATTTCTCCATCAAGAATACGGTTTTGTTGTGCAAGCATGTCCAACGCCAAATATATTCCTTTTAATTCACGTCCGGGTATATTCAAATCACGGGCGGTTGGAGTACCGATACAGATGCAATATGCATCGAATCCGGCAGGTAACTTGCTCACATCTACCTCGACTCCCATTTCAAATTTAATACCTTCTGCCTCAAGTACTTGCATACGGCGATCGATAACACCTTTATCCAGTTTAAAGTTCGGTATACCATAGCGAAGAAGGCCACCCGGCATAGGTTTGCTATCGAATATTGTAATTTCATAACCCTTAAGGTTTAACCGGTTGGCTACAGTCAGCCCTGCAGGACCGGCACCAATTACAGCAACTTTCTTGCCGTTGCGTACAGGAGTCTTTGGAATGATATACCCTTCGCGAAAAGCAGCTTCTGCTATGGCAGCTTCATTTTCGCGAATAGTGACAGGTTCGTCGCAAGATAATTTCAATACACAAGACTTTTCACAGAGTGCGGGACAAATACGGCCGGTAAACTCCGGGAAGTCATCCGTAGATGCCAGTATTTCATAAGCTTCACGCCATTTACTTTTAAACAGTGCGTCTTGGTATTCGGGTTGTTTATTGCCGATAGGGCATGCCCAGTGGCAGAAAGGTACACCGCAGTCCATACAGCGAGATGCTTGTAATTTGCGGTCGTGGCTATTCAAAGTCTGCTCCACCTGACTGAAGTCGGTGATGCGTTCATGTACAGGGCGGTATCCCGCTTCCTGTCGTGGTATATTTAAAAATGCTTTAGGATCTCCCATGTCATTATAATTGAAAGTTGAAAGTTGAAGATTGAAAGTTGAAGATTAAGGGTTAAGAGTGAAAATTGAGGGTTGCTTACCAACTGCCGGCTATCAGCTAACAGTAAGATTGTTAACTCTTAATCTTCGACTTTCAATTGTTTAATAGTCTCTTTGCATATCCGCAATCTTTTGTTGCAGTTTCTTCATTTGTTCTTCCTGTAATACCTTTTTATATTCTATTGGTACTATTTGGATGAATTGATCTACATAACGACTCCAATCGTCGAGCATGGTGCGAGCCAATTTTGAACCGGTGTAAAGGTAATGTTGGCGAATGAGCTCGTGAAGTTCCTTACGGTAGGAAGCTTCTTCAATCAGAGACAATTCCACCATTTCCATGTTGCAGAAATAATCAAAATTATCATCTTTGTTCCATACGTAAGCTACGCCACCACTCATACCGGCTGCAAAATTCCGTCCGGTTTGTCCGAGAACTACTACACGGCCTCCGGTCATGTATTCGCAACAGTGATCCCCAACTCCTTCAACCACAGCAGTTGCACCGGAATTACGAACAGCAAAACGTTCGCCTACGCGTCCATTGATGTAGACTTCTCCACTTGTTGCACCATAAAGTATTGTGTTACCGGCAATGGTATTCTTTTCTGCTTCAAAATTACTGCGTACGGGAGGTAAGACAGCAATACGTCCACCACTCAAGCCTTTACCCAAGTAGTCGTTGGCCTCACCTTCTAGTTTGAAGTTTACGCCCGGTACAAGAAAAGCTCCAAAAGATTGTCCGGCAGAACCTTTGAATTTAATGTTCAGTGTTTGTTCCGGTAATCCTTTTTCACCGTATTTAGTAGCAATGGCTCCAGATAGCATGGCTCCGACAGCCCGGTCAGTATTTGCAATGGTATATTCCAAAGAAATTTCTTTTTGACTCTCTAAGGCTTCAGCGGCGGCACGGAGAATTTCCACATCCTTCACACTGTCTATTCCATGCTGCTGATCAATGATATGACGGATAGCAGCATCATTATCTATGCGGGTCAGAATATTATCGAATTTTATGAGGCTATGTTTTTTAACTCTGTCTTCCGGTCTACGAATTATTAAATCGGTACGTCCAATAATGTCATCCATCTTTTCCACTCCGATTTCTGCAAGATATTCGCGTACCTCCTCGGCAAGGAAAGTGAAGAAATTTACAAGATATTCGCTACGACCATGAAAACGCTTACGTAATTCTTCATTTTGGGTTGCTACACCTACAGGGCAAGTATTTTGGTGGCATTTACGCATCATGACACAACCGAGAACGATCAAGGCTGAGGTGGCGAATCCAAACTCTTCCGCTCCTAGCATAGCCATAAGTATGATGTCATGACCGGTTTTCAACTGACCGTCAGTTTGGAGCATCACCTGTCCACGTAAACCGTTTATTACCAGCGTTTGCTGTGTTTCACTTAAACCGATTTCAGGAGAAATACCGGCATAGCGAATGGAAGAAGCTGGCGAAGCACCCGTACCACCTTCGGCACCTGAGATAACAATGAGATCCGCTTTAGCTTTTGCCACACCGGCTGCAATTGTACCTACGCCACTTTCTGCCACTAACTTAACACTGACTTTTGCTTTTGGATTTACATTTTTCAAATCGAAGATCAATTGAGCTAAATCCTCGATGGAGTAAATATCATGGTGAGGCGGAGGCGAAATAAGGGATATACCCGGGATGGAATGGCGCGTTTTTGCGATCACTTTATCCACTTTAAATCCGGGTAACTGACCACCTTCTCCTGGCTTTGCACCCTGTGCTATTTTAATTTGGATTTCATCGGCGTTGACCAGATATTCTGTTGTAACACCAAATCGTCCGGAAGCTACCTGCTTGATCGCACTACGCATGCTTGATCCGTCAGGTAACGGTTTGAAGCGTTCGCTATCTTCACCTCCTTCACCGGTATTACTACGTCCGTGAATTTTATTCATAGCAAGCGCCATAGCTTCGTGAGCTTCGCGACTAATTGAACCGTAGCTCATTGCACCCGTCACAAAGCGTCGCATGATATTTTCAACCGGTTCTACTTTTTCAATTGGAATCGGGTTGCGACGGAAGTCAAGAAAATCCCGTAAGAAAATAGGTACTTCCTTATTATCTACCAAATTGGTGAATTCTTTAAACTTCTTATAACTGCCTAACCGTGTAGCCAGTTGAAGTGTGCTTATTGTTTCCGGATTCCAGGCATGTTTTTCACCATCTTTACGATATGCGTATAGGCCTATGTTCGGTAATAATTCTCCATCGTGATCGGATGCAAAACCTGCATCGTGCATGGCAATGGCGTCACGCGCTATCTCATCCAGACGAATACCTCCGATTGTTGATTTTAATCCTCCAAAATAGGCATTGCTTAATTCTTCACTTAAACCGACGGCTTCAAAAATCTTGGCTCCGCGATAAGAGCGAATGGTGCTTATACCCATCTTACTCATAATCTTGAATAAGCCTTTGCAGATGGATTTGATGTATTTCTTTTCAGCTGTTGCATAATCAAGTTGTATCTCTTTTTTAGCTACCAACTGGTCAATAATACCAAATGCCATATAAGGATTGAGTGCACTTGCGCCGAAACCAAGTAATAGGGCTGCGTGCATCACCTCACGTATTTCACCGCTCTCTACCACTAACGCTGTTTGCACCCGTTTGCCAACAGATATAAGATGATGGTGGACTGCGCTAACTGCAAGCAATGAGGGTATTGCAGCATGAGTTGCGTCCACATCGCGATCGGTCAGTACGATATAGTTTACGCCTTCTGTTACCGAATCTTCTGCTTGTTTGCACAGTTTAGCTATAGCTTCCTGTAATCCTGCACGTCCTTTAGAAACTTCGAATAACATTGGAAATTTTACAGTCTTAAATCCTTTATAGCGAATATTGCAAAGAATATCCAATTGTCCGTTGCTTAAAATAGGGTGCTTGAGGCTCACCATTTTACAATGGCTTGGGCTCGGAGTAAGGATATTCATACCCACTGCTCCGATATATTCGGTCAATGACATAACCAACTCTTCACGAATCGGATCGATCGGAGGATTGGTTACCTGTGCAAATTGCTGGCGGAAATAGCTGAATAATAGTTGTGGTCTGTCAGAAAGAACAGCTAACGGGGTGTCATTACCCATTGAATTTGTGGGCTCTGCTCCATTTACTGACATTGGAGCAATAACGCGTTCAATATCTTCTTTCGTATATCCAAATGTACGCAACATACGATCATAGTCTTTTACGCTATGAGGAATAGTACGACCACTCTTTAATTCGTCCAGTTCAATACGGTTTGTCGTAAGCCATGTGCGATATGGCTTCGCTTCAGCAAGTTGTTTTTTTAATTCTCCATCATAATAGATCTGACCTTTTTCGGTATCTACCAATAAAATTTTTCCAGGTTGCAAACGACCTTTTTCTTTAATGTCAGCCGGCTCGAAATCCATAACCCCGACTTCGCTGGCTACAACCATCATTCCGTTGTGAGTAATAAGGTAGCGTGCCGGACGCAGTCCGTTGCGATCGAGCATACCACCGGCATAACGTCCATCGCTAAACAATAAAGCTGCGGGACCATCCCATGGTTCCATTAATATGGAATGATATTCATAGAATGCTTTTAAGTCTTCACTAATAGGATTTTTTTCATTAAAAGATTCCGGAACAAGCATTGCCATGGCATGAGGAAGGCTCAAACCACTCATTACCAGAAACTCCAGTACATTATCCAGAGAAGCGCTATCACTCATTCCCGGTTGGATAATGGGGCGAATATCTTTAATATCGCCTAAACCGGAAGTGGAAAGCACACTTTCACGCGCCTCCATCCATCCTCTATTTCCACGGATAGTATTTATTTCACCATTGTGAGCCAATAAGCGAAAAGGTTGAGCCAATCCCCAAGTTGGGAAGGTGTTAGTACTGAAACGGGAGTGAACTAGAGCTAGTCCGCTCGTAAAATAATTATTTGTCAGATCGGGAAAATAATTGCGCAATTGCAATGAAGAAAGCATTCCCTTATAGATTATATTCTTTGTTGATAGCGATACGATATAAAAATCTTCACGTGTGGGAATTTCAGACTTACGTACTCTGTTTTCTATCTTTTTTCTTATGGAATAGAGTTTTCTATCAGCGGTTTCACTTTCTGTAAATCCTGTGATGAAGATTTGCTTTATATCCGGTTCTGCTGCAAGTGCCGATTCACCTAGAATCTCGGGGCATGTAGGCACATTGCGCAAATGCATTAAAGTTAAACCGTCTTTTTCAATTTCTTCAATAATAATACTCAGAATAGCAGCTTGATCTTTCTCGTTTTTGGGTAAGAAAAGAAGACCTGTACCATATTTTCCTTTTTCAGGAACAGGGATTCCTTGCAATAGAATAAATTCGTGCGGAATTTGTAGCATAATTCCAGCACCATCACCTGTTTTGTTGTCAGCGCCTTCAGCTCCACGATGGCGCATGTTTTCTAATACCTTAAGTGCAGATTCTACTAAATCATGTGATTTGTTACCATTAATGTTCACCAACATACCGACACCACAAGCATCGTGCTCATTGGCTGAATCGTACAAGCCCAACTGCTTGGGCTGTCGCTGGTAAGGCATTGCTTCTGTTTCGTTGTTAAAAAGTTCTTTTTTCATTATTCTAAGTTTACTTTAATGTCAGATTATGACCGTTAGTCCTGTCAAATTGTTCTGCAAATATAATGATTTAACTGCAATATGTTATTGTCTTATTCTCTTTTACTTCTAATAAAATATAAGGTTATCTTTTTTGTGTTTCAATTTTATTATTATAGTATATCTTAATTTATAATATGTAACCAATTTATTCAATTTATGTTTCAAATTGAAAGTTTATAAAATTATTCTGAGAATATTCATAGCTTTATCTTATTTGTGGTAAAGTAATGAATTCTCTGTATTTTCTATTTATTTGATAAAGAAAATGAAAGAAAGAATGACTTAATGTTCGTAAGAATATGTATCTTTGCAACGCAAAATCAAAACTATATATTATGTGTGGAATTGTAGGCTATATTGGTCAAAGAAAAGCCTACCCCATCCTTATCAAAGGCTTAAAACGGTTAGAGTATCGTGGGTATGATAGTGCGGGGGTAGCATTAATAAATGATAACCGGCAATTAAATGTATATAAGACAAAAGGGAAGGTATCGGACTTGGAAACTTTTGTCATTCAAAAAGATATTTCGGGCAATATAGGTATTGCTCATACTCGTTGGGCTACTCACGGAGAGCCCAGTCCCGCAAACGCTCATCCTCATTATTCCTCTTCCGAGAGACTCGCTCTCATCCATAACGGCATTATTGAAAATTACGCTGTTCTTAAAGATAAACTTCAAGCAAAAGGATATAAATTTAAAAGTAGTACGGATACGGAAGTGTTGGTGCAACTTATAGAGTATATTCAGTTGAGCAATAATATTGATTTATTGACAGCTGTACAGTTGGCACTTGGGGAAGTTGTTGGAGCCTATGCTATCGCCGTATTGGACCGAAATAATCCTGATGAGATTATTGCTGCGCGGAAAAGTAGTCCGCTGGTTGTCGGAATAGGTAAAGACGAATACTTTTTGGCTTCGGATGCAACTCCTATAGTAGAATATACTGATAAGGTGGTCTATTTAGAGGATGAAGAAATTGCTGTGATTAAACGGGGTGAGAAGCTTAAGGTAGTCAATTTGCATAATGTGGAATGTCCGCATGAAGTAAAGACAGTAGCTTTGAACATTGGGCAACTGGAAAAAGGCGGTTATCCGCACTTTATGCTGAAAGAAATTTTTGAGCAACCCGATTGTATCCATGACTGTATGCGCGGGCGTATCAACGTAGAAGGAACCAATGTAGTGCTTTCCGCTGTTATTGACTATAAGGAACGGCTGTTGGCTGCCAAGCGTTTTATTATTGTGGCCTGTGGTACTTCATGGCATGCTGCTTTGATTGGAAAGCATTTGATTGAGAGTCTATGCCGTATCCCGGTGGAGGTAGAATATGCTTCCGAGTTTCGTTATCGTGATCCGGTGATAGACAGTAATGATGTGGTAATAGCCATCTCGCAAAGTGGTGAAACTGCCGATACATTGGCAGCAGTAGAATTGGCTAAAAGCCGCGGAGCTTTTATATATGGTATATGCAACGCCATCGGTTCGTCTATTCCGAGAGCTACGCATACAGGTTCGTATATTCATGTGGGGCCGGAGATCGGTGTTGCATCTACTAAAGCTTTTACGGGACAGGTAACGGTATTGACCATGTTGGCTTTGACACTTGCCAAGGAGAAGAAAACAATTGATGAAGAACAATTCCTCAATATTGTGCATGAATTGAACACTATTCCTGACAAGATGAAAGAAGTTCTATGTTTGAACGATCGCATTGCAGAGCTGTCCAAAATATTCACTTACGCTCATAATTTTATCTATCTAGGTCGTGGATACAGTTATCCGGTGGCGTTAGAAGGAGCTTTGAAACTGAAAGAAATTTCATATATTCATGCCGAAGGTTATCCTGCTGCAGAAATGAAACACGGACCTATAGCACTTGTTGATGCGGAGATGCCCGTCGTTGTAATTGCAACACATAACGGATTGTATGAAAAGGTATTAAGCAATATACAGGAAATAAAAGCACGTAAAGGCAAAGTTATAGCATTGTGACGAAAGGCGATTCGGTAATCAGTAAAATTGCAGATACTTGCATTGAATTACCTGAAACGATGGAATGTCTTGATCCTTTAGTAGCGACAGTGCCTTTGCAGTTGCTTGCTTATCATATTGCCGTATGCAAGGGAATGGATGTGGATCAACCTCGTAATTTGGCGAAGTCGGTTACGGTGGAATGAAAAAACAGAACTCGTTCAGTCTCCGAAGAGAGTTCATACGGGCTTTAAGGTGGCCGGGACATATGTGGAAAGAATATAATGAAGGTGTAAATAGATTGATTTATTGGTATAATTAATATAATAATGGAAGAACTAAAGCACGAATGTGGCGTTGCCATGATACGTTTATTGAAGCCTTTGTCATACTACGAAGAAAAGTATGGTACATGGATGTACGGCTTAAATAAGCTTTATCTTTTGATGGAAAAACAGCATAATCGCGGACAAGAAGGAGCTGGATTGGCTTGTGTGAAATTGGAAGCTAATCCCGGAGAGGAGTATATGTTTCGTGAACGTGCTCTCGGTTCGGGAGCTATAACTGAAATATTCGGTTCGGTACAAAACTATTTCAAAGAGTTGACAAAGGAACAATTACATGATGCTGACTTTGCAAAAAAAACTCTTCCATTTGCCGGAGAGGTTTATATGGGACATCTGCGTTATTCCACTACAGGAAAATCCGGCATCTCCTATGTGCACCCCTTTTTACGCCGTAATAACTGGCGTGCTAAAAATCTGGCTCTTTGCGGGAACTTTAATCTGACTAATGTGGATGAGATCTTTGCACGGATTACAGCAATAGGGCAACATCCACGCAAGTATGCCGATACTTATATCATGTTGGAACAAGTCGGTCATCGTTTGGATCGTGAAGTGGAACGTCTATTCAACCTTGCGGAAGCTGAGGGTTTGACCGGAATGAATATCACCAATTATATTGAGGATCATATTGATCTGGCAAATGTATTGCGTACATCAAGTAAGGAATGGGACGGAGGATATGTCATGTGCGGATTGACGGGAAGCGGAGAAATGTTTGCTTTACGTGATCCATGGGGCATCCGCCCTGCATTTTGGTATCAAGATGATGAGATTGCCGTCTTGGCATCCGAGCGTCCCGTGATACAAACAGCATTTAATGTTCCGGCAGAGTCGGTGAAAGAACTGTTGCCGGGTCAGTCGGTCTTTATTAATAAAACCGGTAAATTGCGTACCGTGCAGATAAATAAAGTTCGGGAAGTACGTCCCTGTTCATTTGAACGAATCTATTTCTCACGTGGAAGTGATATTGAAATCTATAAAGAACGGAAATTATTGGGTGAGAAACTGGTTCCGAACATCTTGAAGGCTATCAATTATGATATTGATCATTCCGTCTTTTCTTTTATTCCAAATACTGCCGAAGTCGCTTTTTACGGTATGTTACAAGGTCTTGATGACTATTTGAATGAGGAAAAAGTACAGCAAATAGCGGCGTTGGGGCATGCCCCCGATCACGAAGAGCTCGAGCGTATCTTGTCTCGCCGTATTCGTAGTGAAAAGGTGGCGATAAAGGATATTAAGTTACGTACTTTTATTGCTGAAGGCAATAGTCGTAATGATCTGGCTGCCCACGTATACGATATAACTTACGGTAGTCTTGTTCCGGGAGTGGATAATCTGGTGATAATTGATGATAGTATCGTTCGTGGAACCACATTGAAACAGAGCATTATAGGTATTCTCGATCGTCTTGGCCCGAAGAAAATTATCATTGTTTCCTCGTCACCGCAAGTTCGATATCCGGATTACTACGGCATTGATATGGCTAAGATGAGTGAGTTTATTGCGTTCAAGGCAGCCATTGAACTGTTGAAAGAACGAGATATGAAAGATATTATAGAAGCTGCTTACCGAAAATCGAAAGATCAGGTAGGCTTGCCTAAAGAGCAGATGGTGAATCATGTGAAAGAGATTTATGCACCGTTCACCGATGAAGAAATTTCAGCGAAGATGGTTGAATTACTCACTCCGAAAGGGATCAAGGCAAAAGTTAAGATTGTGTATCAACCGTTGCAAGGTTTACATGAAGCATGTCCCAATCATAAGGGTGACTGGTATTTCAGTGGCAATTATCCCACACCGGGTGGTGTTAAGATGCTGAATACCGCATTCATTAATTATATTGAGCAAGTATATCAATTCTAGGAATGAGGTACGCATTCTAATAAAGGAAACAGGAGTTTTCAGGATGCCGCTAAAAGAATTGAAAGAATAATACTTTGAAAGTTCAAAGTATATACAGAATAAACTACTTGCAGGTAATAGATAAAAATTGTTGTATTATTTAATAGGTACAATTCACATAAGTTTCTGTTCTGGAGACAGTATCCGAATTGAAAACTTTTTTGTGGATGGTAAATGCAAATATAAAGAATGAGAAATGTAACTCTTATCCTTGACGACGGGAGCCGTTTTAACGGGAAGTCGTTTGGTTATGAAAAGCCGGTGGCGGGTGAGGTGGTCTTTAATACAGCCATGACAGGGTATCCTGAAAGTCTGACCGATCCCTCGTATGCCGGACAGTTAATGACTTTAACTTATCCGCTGGTAGGTAACTATGGAGTACCGCCTTTTACTCTTGAAACTAACGGGCTGGCTACTTTTATGGAAAGCGAACGTATTCACGCCGAAGCAATTATCGTGAGCGATTATAGTGGAAATTATAGTCATTGGAATGCCGTGGAAAGCTTGGGCGAGTGGCTAAAGCGTGAGAAGGTGCCTGGAATAACCGGTATCGACACTCGTGAGTTGACAAAAGTGCTCCGTGAGCATGGTGTAATGATGGGGCGTATTGTTTTTGACGGTGAGGAGGAAAGTATAAAGGCAGAGAGTTACAGTGAAATTAATTATGTAGATCGGGTTAGTTGCAAAGAGGTAATCGTTTATACAGACAAGGCAAGCGCTACTTATAGCATCGATACGGACAAGTCTGTATTGAACTCCAATTTTATAGCTTCGAAAAAGAAAAAAGTAGTGTTGGTGGATTGTGGGGTTAAATCGAATATTATTCGCTGTCTACTGAGACGCGGGGTGGAAGTAATCCGTGTACCTTGGGATTATGATTATAACGGCCTGCAGTTTGATGGATTGTTTATTTCCAACGGTCCGGGTGATCCTGATACTTGCGATGCCGCCGTGCAAAACATCCGTAAAGCTATGGTAAACGAAAAGTTGCCAATTTTTGGTATATGTATGGGTAATCAGTTGCTTTCGAAAGCAGGCGGTGCTAAAATCTATAAACTGAAATACGGACATCGTAGTCATAATCAACCTGTCCGTATGGTGGGAACCGAACGTTGTTTTATCACTTCACAGAATCACGGTTTTGCTGTGGATAACAACACACTGACCGAGGCTTGGGAGCCACTCTTCATTAATATGAATGATGGGTCGAATGAGGGAATTAAACATAAACATAATCCTTGGTTTTCTGCCCAGTTTCATCCGGAAGCAGCAGGCGGTCCTACTGATACGGAATTTCTGTTTGATGAATTCGCAAAATTGTTGTAAAAGCTAAAGAGGATGGCAAATGATGAGCAGACTTATTGATTGAATCCTCCTTTACGTGATATTATGAAACGATAGCTGATAGACTTATATAATTGAATTAATAAGAGATGAAAGAAAACAATATAAAGAAAGTCCTGTTGCTTGGTTCGGGTGCACTGAAAATCGGTGAAGCCGGTGAGTTTGATTATTCCGGATCGCAGGCACTCAAAGCGTTGAAAGAGGAAGGTATCCAAACCGTACTGATCAACCCTAACATTGCTACCGTGCAGACTTCCGAAGGAGTTGCCGACCAGATCTATTTTCTTCCGGTTACTCCTTATTTTGTAGAAAAGGTCATAGAAAAAGAGCGTCCGGAAGGTATTATGTTGGCTTTCGGAGGACAAACGGCTTTGAACTGCGGTGTTGCACTCTATAAGGAAGGTGTTTTTGAAAAATACAACTTAAAAGTCCTGGGTACTCCGGTTCAAGCCATTATGGATACCGAAGACCGTGAACTTTTCGTCAGAAAGCTTAATGAAATCCATGTAAAAACCATTAAAAGTGAAGCGGTAGAAAATGCCGTTGATGCACGCCGTGCTGCGGCCGAACTGGGATATCCGGTTATTGTCCGTGCCGCTTACGCATTGGGTGGACTTGGTTCGGGCTTTTGTGACAATGAGCAAGAACTGGATGTTTTAGTGGAGAAAGCTTTCTCATTCTCTCCTCAGGTGCTTGTTGAAAAGTCATTGCGTGGTTGGAAAGAGGTGGAGTACGAAGTTGTACGCGACCGTTTTGACAATTGCATCACGGTTTGTAACATGGAGAACTTCGACCCGTTGGGTATCCATACGGGTGAGTCAATTGTCATAGCACCTAGTCAGACGCTTACCAATACTGATTACCATAAACTGCGCGAGCTTGCCATTCGTATTATCCGTCATATCGGAATTGTTGGAGAATGCAATGTTCAGTATGCTTATGATCCTGAAAGTGAGGACTATAGAGTTATTGAGGTTAATGCACGCTTGAGCCGTTCGTCAGCTCTGGCATCGAAAGCTACCGGCTATCCGTTGGCATTTGTTGCTGCCAAGCTTGGTTTGGGTTATGGTTTGTTCGATTTAAAGAACTCGGTAACAAAAACCACCAGTGCTTTTTTTGAACCGGCATTGGACTACGTAGTATGTAAGATACCACGTTGGGACTTGGGCAAATTTCATGGGGTAGACAAGGAATTAGGTTCGTCTATGAAATCCGTTGGTGAGGTTATGGCTATCGGGCGTACATTTGAAGAAGCCATACAGAAAGGACTTCGTATGATAGGGCAAGGTATGCATGGGTTTGTTGAAAACAAAGAACTGGTGATTCCCGATATAGACAAAGCGCTGCGCGAACCGACTGATAAACGAATTTTTGTAATATCCGAAGCGTTCCGTGCCGGATATACTGTTGATCAGATACATGAGCTTACCAAGATTGACTGTTGGTTCCTTGATAAACTTATGAACATTACTAATACCGGAAAGGAATTGGAACAGTGGGGTAATAATCATAAGCAGATTATTGATATGCCGAATGAACTTCTCCGCAAGGCTAAGGTGCAAGGGTTTTCCGATTTCCAAATTGCGCGTGCTATTGGTTATGAAGGCGATATCGAAGATGGCATTCTTTATGTACGCAATCACCGCAAGAGTTTGGGAATCATTCCTGTTGTGAAACAAATTGATACTTTAGCGGCTGAATATCCTGCTCAGACAAATTATCTATACTTGACATATAGTGGTGTAGCCAATGACGTTCATTATTTTGGCGATCATCGCTCTATTGTTGTGCTTGGTTCCGGCGCATACCGCATCGGTTCCAGTGTGGAGTTCGACTGGTGTGGTGTTCAGGCATTGAATACAATACGTAAGGAAGGTTACCGTAGTGTCATGATCAATTATAATCCGGAAACCGTTTCAACCGATTATGATATGTGCGATCGTCTCTATTTTGACGAACTTACTTTTGAACGTGTGATGGATATTCTTGAATTGGAAAATCCTCACGGCGTTATTGTATCTACCGGCGGTCAGATACCAAATAACCTTGCTCTTCGCCTTGATGCGCAGAATGTTCCTATTCTTGGAACAACAGCCCAAAGTATAGATAATGCCGAAGACCGTGAAAAATTCTCGGCCATGCTCGACCGCATTGGAGTGGATCAACCTCGCTGGAGGGAATTAACTTCAATGGAAGATATCAACGGCTTTGTGGAAGAAGTTGGATTCCCGGTACTTGTTCGTCCCTCTTACGTACTTTCCGGTGCGGCAATGAATGTCTGCTCTAATCAGGAAGAACTGGAACGCTTCCTTCAACTTGCCGCTAACGTATCGAAGAAACATCCGGTTGTTGTGAGCCAGTTTATTGAACATGCCAAGGAAGTGGAAATGGATGCTGTGGCACAAAACGGTGAAATCGTGGCTTATGCCATCTCCGAACATATAGAGTTTGCCGGAGTGCACTCCGGCGATGCTACCATACAGTTTCCGCCACAGAAACTATATGTGGAAACCGTACGTCGCATCAAGCGGATCAGTCGCGAGATTGCCCGCGAGCTGAACATTTCCGGACCGTTCAATATTCAATATCTGGCCCGCGAGAATGATATTAAGGTAATAGAATGTAATCTGCGTGCCAGCCGCTCGTTCCCGTTTGTCAGCAAGGTTTTGAAGATCAACTTCATCGAACTGGCAACGAAAGTAATGCTTGGTTTACCTGTTGAACGTCCCAGCAAAAACTTGTTTGAACTGGATTACGTAGGTATAAAAGCCAGCCAGTTCTCTTTCAACCGCTTGCAAAAAGCTGATCCGGTGCTTGGAGTGGATATGGCATCGACGGGTGAGGTTGGTTGCATCGCTTCCGACACATCAGCTGCTATTTTGAAAGCAATGCTGTCTGTAGGCTACCGCATACCAAAGAAAACTATTCTTCTTTCTACCGGTACTCCGAAGCAGAAAGTGGATATGTTGGAAGCTGCGCGTATGTTGCAGGAAAAAGGCTATAGACTCTATGCTACGGGAGGTACATCGAAATTCCTGACTGATAACGGAGTGGAGAATACCCGTGTGTACTGGCCAAGTGAAACGGAACATCCGCAGGCTTTGGAGATGCTCCACAATAAAGAGATTGATATGGTGGTGAACATCCCGAAAAACCTTACGGCAGGGGAGTTGGACAACGGTTATAAGATCCGCCGCGCCGCTATCGACCTCAATGTACCATTGATTACCAACGGACGTCTGGCAAGTGCTTTCATCAATGCATTTTGCACCATGACGCTTGATGATCTAGCTATCAAGAGCTGGGAAGAATACAAATAAGGAAAAACGATGGTCTGTTCATTCAAATCAGACCATTTCTTTGATATAAAGAGACCGTCTGTTGGCTCCAAAGAGATTATCTGTTGGAGGCAAAGAGACGGTCTCTTCTTATATAAGATAAATCATGCCTTTTATAAGAGATAAACATCTTCATTTCAACTTGTTAATAGGTTTGGTTCCCGGTATTATTTCTTCAATCGTATTTTAATTGTCCCCATTTGTTGGGTAATGTGCCATCTTCGGTTGATTCAGAGAACACCCGTTTGTAAAATGTGCAATCCCATACATTCCTTTATCTGAAAATTTCTTCCGCCGGTTTATTTTTGAACGTTAAATTATAGAGCTTCCGATAGTTTTCCGTACATTTGCCCGATTATTATAGGATTGAATTGACAACCATTATGATAAAACATATTGTAAAAGGACTTTGGATTTTTCTGGGAGTCGCTATGTTGGCGAGTATTATTGTTTTCTTTTCCATAGCAAAAGGATGGATAGGCTACATGCCTCCTGTAGAGGATTTGGAAAATCCCAACTATAAATTTGCTACGGAAGTGATGTCCGAAGACGGACAAGTATTGGGTACCTACTCTTACAGTAAAGAAAACCGTATTTATGTCGGTTATAACGAATTGTCCCCAAACATTGTTAATGCATTGATCGCAACCGAAGATGTACGTTTTAAAAGTCACTCGGGCATTGATGCCATAGCATTATTTCGTGCTGTTGTAAAACGCGGATTGTTCTTTCAGAAAAATGCAGGTGGAGGTAGTACCATTACCCAGCAGCTTTCCAAACAGCTCTATTCGCCAAGTGCGGACAATCTAATGGAGCGTCTTTTCCAGAAACCTATCGAATGGGTCATTGCAGTGAAGTTGGAACGGTATTATACAAAAGAGGAAATTCTAACGATGTACTTAAACAAGTTCGATTTCCTTAACAACGCCGTAGGTGTAAAAACAGCAGCATATACTTATTTCGGTTGCGAACCCAGTGAGTTGAAGATAGAAGAAGCTGCGACTTTGGTAGGTATGTGTAAAAACCCGGCATATTTTAATCCCGTACGTTTCAACGAACGTTCCCGCGGGCGTCGTAACGTTGTTCTTGATCAGATGCGCAAAGCCGATTTCATAACAGCCGGAGAATGCGATTCACTTCAGGCACTTCCTTTAGCATTGAAATATCACCGTGTTGATCATAAAGAAGGATTGGCTACTTATTTCCGCGAATACCTCCGTAAGGTGCTTACTGCAAGGAAACCGGACCGGAGCGATTATCGTTCATGGCAAATGCAGCAATATTATGAAGATTCACTCGACTGGCAAACCAATCCTCTATACGGTTGGTGTGAAAAGAATACCAAAAACGACGGAACAAAATACAATCTATATACCGATGGTTTGAAAATTTATACCACAATTGATTCGCGTATGCAGCAGTATGCCGAAGAAGCGGTGGAAGAACATTTAAAAGATTTACAAGGACATTTCTTTCAGGAAAAACGAGGTAGAAGAACTGCTCCGTTTACAAATAAAATCTCCCAACAGCAAATGGACGATATTATGACGCATGCCATGAAGCAAAGCGATCGCTATCGTAATATGAAAAATGCCGGTATGTCGGAAAGCGAAATACTGAAAGCTTTTAATACCCCTGAGGAGATGTCTGTGTTTAGTTGGAATGGTGAGCGCGACACGGTCATGACTCCAATGGACTCCATACGTTATTATAAATACTTCCTGCGTGCAGGATTTATGTCAATGGATCCGCACAACGGTCATGTGAAAGCGTATGTAGGTGGGCCGAACTTCCATTATTTTCAATATGATATGGCTATGGTGGGGCGTCGTCAGGTAGGATCTACCATTAAACCTTATCTTTACACTTTGGCCATGGAAAGTGGTTTTTCCCCCTGTGATGAAGCCCGCCATGTTCCTTATACATTACTTGATGAGAATAATCAGCCATGGACACCGCGTAATGCCAACAGCAAGCGTTACGGCGAAATGGTAACTGTGAAATGGGGCTTGGCAAATTCGGATAACTGGGTTACAGCATATCTAATGAGTAAGCTTAATCCTTATGCTCTGAAACGCCTCATACAAAGTTTCGGTGTTCGTAATCGTGACATACAACCCACTGTTTCACTTTGTTTGGGACCTTGTGACATCTCTGTGGGCGAGATGGTAAGTGCATATACCGCTTTCGCGAATAAAGGTATACGGGTAGCTCCGTTGTTCGTAACAAGAATTGAAGATAGTGCCGGAAATGTATTGGCTACATTCAATCCCGATATGGAAGAGGTAATTAGTGCGACAAGTGCTTATAAGATGTTGGTTATGCTTCGTGCCGTAGTTAATGAAGGAACTGCCAATCGTGTTCATCGTTTGGGAGTTAAGGCAGATATGGGCGCTAAGACCGGTACATCAAACAATAACTCCGATGGTTGGTTTATGGGATTTACTCCGACATTGGTTTCCGGTTGCTGGGTAGGCGGTGAGGATCGTGACATTCATTTCGATTCGATGTTTTACGGCCAAGGCGCCGCTACAGCATTACCTATATGGGCAAAATATATGGTTAAAGTGTTTGCCGACAAATCTTTGGGGTATGACGAAAAAGCAACGTTCCAGTTACCGCCGGGTTTTGATCCGTGTAATGATGGTACTGCAGGAACCGATTCGCTTGCGGTTCAACGACCCAAGCAAGGACTGGATGATCTTTTTGAATAAGAAATGACCTATATTCTTTGTCTTGGTAGTAACGAACAGGGAAAAGAAAACCTTAAGTTAGCGCGGAAACGGTTGCAGGAACTCTTTCCGGAAATTCATTTTTCGGATGAAGAGGAAACCGTTCCGGTTAATTTTATCCGCACGGAAATGTTTTTAAACCAAGTGGCCTGTTTTACGTCAGATCTTTCTGCATTGGAGATTACGCCTTTATTGAAAGAAATTGAGCGGGAGGCGGGAAGAAAGCCTGAAGATAAAAAGCTTGGTATAGTGCGATTGGATATTGATCTTCTTGCCGACAGTTCTGTAATATATAAGACCGGTGATTGGAACCGTGGTTATGTACAGCGTGGAATAGTACAGTTGGCTATAAAGCGAAGGTGAGATTGAGAAAATGAATTTGAAATGAGTTTTATAGAAAAAGATAACATGCGATTTCTAGGAATAATTCCTGCCCGATATGCGTCTACACGCTTTCCGGCAAAGCCTTTGGCTATATTAGGTGGAAAGTCTGTCATTCAAAGGGTATACGAACAAGTAGTCGGCATACTTGATGATGCTTATGTGGCCACTGATGATGAACGTATAGAATCGGCGGTAAAAGCTTTCGGGGGAAAAGTAGTTATGACTTCATTAAGCCATAAGAGCGGAACTGACCGCTGTTATGAAGCACTGACAAAAATAAGCGGTCGGTTCGATGTTGTGGTTAATATCCAAGGTGATGAACCTTTCATTCAACCGTCGCAGCTTGAAGCACTCAAAGCTTGTTTTGATGATAGCCAGACACAGATTGCCACGTTGGTGAAGCCTTTCACTGCCGAAGATAAATTTGAAGCATTGGAAAATATCAATTCACCGAAAGTTGTATTGGATAAAAATCATCATGCAATGTATTTCAGCCGTTCTATTATACCTTATCAACGGAATGCAGAAAAAAAAGTATGGCTGAATAATCATGTATATTACAAGCACATAGGTTTGTATGCCTATCGTGCCGATGTATTGAAAGCAATAACTGCTCTTCCTCAATCTTCTCTTGAATTGGCTGAATCATTAGAACAACTTCGTTGGTTGGAAAATGGTTATAATATTAAGGCTGGCATTTCCGAGGTAGAGACAATCGGAATAGATACTCCGGAAGATTTGGCTAGAGCCGAAGATTTTCTGAAGACTTTGAACGGTTAGCTTTAGAGACTTGTGCATATACTTTCCTTTTGTTATAACCTTACTATTATTTATTTATTGAAACCGTCTACATGATAGATCGAAATATTCAGCCGCTTATTCGTGAACCACAATTATCTGAAGTACCTTCTCCTGAAAAGCGTATAATGCATAATGGTATTCCATTGTATATCCTTTCCGGTGGAGATCATGATGTGGTGCGTATTGATATTGTTATACGTGCGGGGCGTTGGTATCAGACACAATGCTTGCAGGCTTTGTTTACCAATCGCATGTTGCGGGAAGGCACCTGCAAATATACGGCTGTGGATATTGCTGAAAAGTTGGATTATTACGGTGCATGGCTCGAATTATCTTGCTCTTCAGAGTTTGCATATATTACTTTATATTCATTATGCAAGTATCTTCCCGAGACGCTGGACATCCTTGAATCTATTATTAAAGAGCCCTCGTTCCCGGAGAAAGAATTACAAATAGTTATTGAGAATAATATCCAGCAATATCATATTAACAGGAGCAAAGTTGACTTTCTGGCCCATCGTTCATTGATGCAGGCTGTCTTTGGAGATAATCACCCTTGTGGGCAGACAGCTGAAGAAAGAGATTACCGTAATATTACCCCTGCGGTATTGGAAGATTTTTATAAGCGTTACTATTCGTCGGACAATTGTAGCATTTATCTTTCCGGCAAGATTGATGAGGATTCCATACTGAAAGTAAATAGCTTGTTTGGAGATCAACCCTTTGGGGGAGAACTTCAAAAAGCGGAAAGGATACTGTATGTACCTGAAGTAAGTTCGCAAAAACATATTTTTATTGAGCGCCCCGATGCTATGCAGAGTGCTGTACGTATGGGAATGCTGTCCATGGATATTCTTCATCCTGATTATTTGGAATTCAGAGTTGTAGTGACCCTGTTGGGTGGATATTTCGGAAGCAGGCTGATGTCTAATATCAGAGAAGATAAAGGCTATACATATGGCATTTCATCCTCTATTCAGACCTATCCCGGAAGTAGTTTGTTTGTGATTGCCACTGAAGCGGCTAATGAATTTGTAGAGCCGTTGATTAAAGAAGTATATCATGAAATAAACCGGTTGCAGAATGATTTGGTTCCGGATGAAGAGTTGTCAATGGTGAAAAATTATATGATGGGGGAAATGTGTCGTAATTATGAATCTGTATTCTCATTAGCTGATGCTTGGATCTTCAATCATACTTTTGCTTTGCCGGACAGTTATGTTGAAAACTCTGCAAAAGCAATAGAAACGATAAGTCCTGCTCGCATTCGCGATTTAGCGCAACGATATTTATGTAAAGATACATTAAAAGTAGCCGTATCAGGCAAAAAAATATTATAAAAGCTTTCATGCATCCGGGCTTTTTAACAGATACTATTATCTTTGTAATATTCGTAACGGAAATAGATGTAACAAGCTTAATGCTTTTTACGTCTCCTTGAATAAACGGCATCTTTGGCAAGTTCCTTATTTCTTTCTATATGCCCGTATTATAACATTATGGTTAAACATTGTTTTATTTAGCACTAAATTCCGAATGAGATATTTATATACCACACTCGCATTTGTATTTTCTTTATCCTGTGGAGTGAAAGCTCAGGAGAAAGAAGGTTTTTTTAGTAAATTGAAAGATACGTTTTCCTCGGAAATCGTGATAGGTACCTATACTTTTAAGGATGGATCGGTATATACCGGTGAAATAAGTAAGCGGAAGCCTCATGGCAAAGGTAAGACGGTTTTTAAGAATGGTGACGTATATGAGGGTGAATATGTCAGAGGTAAACGCGAAGGCTATGGTACTTATACTTTCACTGATGGAGAGAAGTATGAAGGACAATGGTTCCAAGACCAGCAACACGGTAAAGGTATCTATTACTTCCTCAACAATAACCGTTATGATGGCATGTGGTATCAGGACTACCAACAAGGTCAAGGCACGATGTATTACTATAATGGAGACGCGTATGAAGGTGAATGGGCAAAAGATAAACGCGAAGGAAAAGGTACTTATGCCTGGAAAAACGGATCGAAATATACCGGTTCCTGGAAAAATGATAAAAAGAATGGTGATGGTGTTTTACTCTGGAATGATGGCTCCAAATATGATGGTCAGTGGAAAGAGGATATGCGTCAGGGTAAAGGTACCTTCGAATATGCTAATGGCGACAAATATGTAGGTGACTGGGTTGATGATATGCAACACGGGAAGGGTATCTATTTTTTTCATACAGGCGATCGCTATGAAGGTATGTACGTACAAGGTGAACGTACAGGATCGGGTATTTATTATCATGCCAATGGGAATAAATACGTAGGTGATTTTAAAGATGGCGTGCAAGAAGGAAAGGGTACATTCACTTGGGTTAATGGTGCCGTTTACGAAGGAGACTGGAAGGACAATGTCCGTACAGGATACGGTGTATATAAATGGAATGCCGGAGATTCTTATGAAGGTGAATGGAAAGATAATAACTTTGACGGGCAAGGAACTTTAACCTTAACGGACGGGACTCGCTATAAAGGACATTTTTTAAATGGTCTTGAAGATGGGAGTGGAGTGCAGCAAGATAAAGAGGGAAATCGTTATGAAGGTTTCTTTAAGCAGGGTAAAAAGCACGGCCCATTTATTGAAACAGATAAAGACGGTAAGGTAATTCGTAAGGGAACCTACAAAATGGGGAAACTGGAAAATTAAATATTAATAAATACTAAATATAGCAATTGTACACTCTTACCTCATAATAAAGAATTGAAACAATGCTGAATACGTTTCTCGCCTACCCCCAAGAACGTAGAGATACGAAATGGTGTACATTTATCTCCTTATAAATAATTTTTTTATCACTAAATTTATCATGCAGTTTTAATGAGAAAGATTGCCTGATCATGATATGCATTTATCTACATAGTAAGTATACGACGTCCTTCTCCTTTTAAACCGATTAATGAAATAATTTACATTTCAAATCTTAAATAGCAACAACTATGGGTAGATTTTATTATCTGAAGCATCAGATCACGGCGTGGAACGACCCAAGAATTCAAGCAATGGTAGAACAGGAAGGTGCAAAAGCTTATGGTACGTATTGGTACATTATAGAAAAACTCAGTATACTGCCTGAACCGCGGGCGGAATTAAAATACTTGAAGCATTTTGTAGAGAAAGGGTTTTCATACAGCTACATGGTGAAAATTGTAATGGAATTCGGTTTGTTTAAAGTGGAAGACGGTTATTTTACAAACCTTGATCTGAATATTCGCAGGAAGAAAGAACCGTCTTCGATTCTACAGAAAGAGGGCATGAAAAATGAAGGAGGCACCGAAGATAAAACTGACGACAATAGGATATCCCATACAAAAAGCATTGCCGGATATGAAGAAAAAAACACTGAAAAAGATGAAAAAAGGGCGGAAAATCAAGGTTTTACTGCCGTAAAAAAGCATTTTTTGGACGAAAAAATGAATTTTTGCAAACTGGAAAATGAATATAAATTGCTAAATAACAGTACTTTAGAAAAAATATCCACGCATTATAAAGAGAATATAGAGAATAAAACAACAACAACAACAGAAGAAAAAGAAGAAACTGCTGTTGCTGCTGATAAAACGATTGATTCTTTTCCCGTAATTACAGACAACAATCCGGTCAGTCCCGTCCGTGCCTGGCAGCAATTGGTGGATGATATGCGTCAGGACAGTATGTGGACAGCTGTTGCCTGTATGAAGTGTGGGTATGGAGTTTTGCTCAAACTTCCTCTAAATAACCACGGGACATGCTCTGATACGACGGCAAGTAAAGTCTCCCGAAGCCGATGGGTAAAACTCCTGAAGTCGGTAGGTAAAGCCACTTTATCCAGTGGGTAAAAGCCTTGTACCCGGTAGGTAGAAGGCTTATACCCGGTGGGTATTGTAGGTAAGATAATACGTTTCACCGAAATAAACAATATAATACGACGAAGAGAGTCAAATAATGTATTGAGAACTGATTGATTCGTTGTTCACTACGCGTTTGATGGTCTCGGCAAACATTGCTGCAATGCTAAGCTGTTTTACTTTTGCACATTTCTTTGAATAAGGAATGCTATCGGTAAATACGATTTCCGCTAAACCGGATTCTTGTATGCGGAATGATGCCGGATCGGACATGACACAATGACTTGCAATGGCACGTACTGATTTAGCACCGGCTTTAAGCATCATATCTCCGGCTTTGGTGATTGTACCGGCCGTATCAACAATGTCGTCTACCAAAACAACATTTTTATTTTTTACATCTCCGATAATTTGCATGGATGCTACTTCATTTGCTTTTTCACGTGATTTGTTACAGAGAACCAAAGGCACGCCTAAGTATTTGGAGAAGGTGCTTGCACGTTTGGATCCGCCAACATCCGGGGTTGCAATAACCAAATCTTCCAATTCAAGAGATTGAATATATGGAAGGAATACGGCCGATGCATATAAATGATCTACCGGAATATCAAAGAAGCCTTGAATTTGATCAGCATGGAGATCCATGGTGATTAACCGGCCGATACCTGCAACTGAAAGCAAATCAGCTACTAATTTTGCCCCAATAGATACACGGGGTTTGTCTTTACGGTCTTGTCTTGCCCACCCGAAATATGGGATAACAGCAACTACGCTTTTTGCCGATGCTCTTTTGGCAGCATCGACCATTAAGAGAAGTTCCATCAAATTGTCCGAATTCGGGAAAGTGGATTGGACAAGAAAAACATCTGCCCCACGGATAGACTCTTCATAAGAAACTGCAAACTCACCGTCGGCAAAGTGATTGATATTCATCTTACCCAAAGGACAGCCCAAACTTGCACAAATTTTTTCAGCAAGGTATCTCGAGTTTGTTCCCGAAAATACCATGAAAGGTGCTTTTTCGCTCATTGTATAATGTTACCTTTTGATTTAATTTGCGTGCAAAGGTATGAATTTCCCTCTACATATAACAAGACTTATTGTAGAAAAAATATTTTTCTTTCCGGTATTTATTTGTAGCTTTGCTCATCATACATTTAATCATATTTGTATCGTAAAGTATATCATTTTTATTTTGAAATGAATTTGTGAAAAGACTTACTCTTGTTCCATTCTTAAGCTTATTGGGGATATGTATTACACTTGTTTCCTGCGTAGGAACGGCCCCCACCAAAGAAGTTGAACTGATTGATTCGCTCAATCAGGTATCTTATGCTTTACGTTACAAAAATCTGGATTTTTCTTATCGTGCCGCGACTAAAGCTTATCAACAAGTAAATTTATACAAGCAAGGAAAGGCCGAAGCTGCTAATAATTTGGGTTTCTGTGCATTTATGCGGATGGATTTTGAAAAGGCCGAACGATTCCATAAAGGAGTGTATAATTTGACAAAGAATGAGCTGGAACTGCTGATTGCTGATATCGGGCTTATGAAAGTCTATCAGCGCACTGCTATGAACAAAGAGTTTTATGATTATCGTAACAGTGCCCTGATACGGATGAGAAGGATAAATGAGGATACCAATCTCTTTGTGGACAGGCATGAACGGGAGCGTTTAAATTATGCCCGATCCGAATTTAATATTGTTTCTGCAGTATATTATTACTATTTACAGCAACGTGCCGAAGCAATGTCTTCAATTAATGAAATCCAACCGGATGAAGAGTTGCTGACCGACACCAATCAGATTCTTTATTATCATTATATAAAAGGTTCCGCATCACTTTGCGAAGGAGATACCCCCGATGACGAACGTCTGAATGAATTTGATGAGCTTTATATGACATGGAAACTGGCTTCTCACGGAGGGTATCTGTACTTTGAGGGAAACGGCGTACAAGGCATAGCGAATTTAATGTCTTCTCCCGAGGCGTTTGATTTTTTTAAGGAACAACGTTCTCATGCATTGGGGCAAATGGGCTATCCTGCTGATTCATTATTGCCTTTGCACTTAGGGCAATTGGCACTACAAAAATTTAAGAAGTACAATGATTTATACCAGATATCGGGAGCCTATGTTTCTATTGGCAAATATTTGAATTTACATGGCAGGTACAAAGAAGCGTTGGACACCTTGGTACGTGCACTGGATTGTGTGAATGAACATCACCGTCGTTTTTATAAATGTAACGATAGCTTGGATTGGTTGAGACCATTTGATTATAGGGATACCATCAGTACGGAAAAGGCTTGGTTACAACAGAAAATTAAGACCGTACCCGAATGGATCTCAAGAATCCGCGAACAATTGAGTGTGGCCTATGCCGGCATGGGCATGAAATTACAGTCGGATTATAATAGGAATATTTATCTTGATATTCTTGAAGACACACGTCAAGATAAAGAGTGGGAGAGTCGTTACCAAGCTTTGGAAAGCGAAGCAAAACAGTTGAATATTGTGCTTTCCGTTGTCATTGGCGGCTTTATATTGGTAACTGTTCTATTTGGGCTGTTTAATAAGAGCTCTAAGAAACGGCATAAAAAACATTTGGACAGATTGCGCAGGATGCTCGACATTTGCCAGAAAATCACGGCTTCTATTCCTGCTGATGCCAGAAGCGAAGAGGATATTATTGATGCCATTTTGCATACGGTTGGAGCTGATATGGAAAGTTTATTCTGTGTAGATGATATCCGGATTGAAAACAGACGTCTGGTAATTGGTAAAAAATTGAATAAGGACGAAAGAGCTATGGTTAAAGTCATAGCTCCTTATATAACTTGGGCACTTGAAAATGGAATGACTTCCGTATTGCTTGGTGAAGAACGCCGTCGTTTGGAAAAACAACGCTATGTCTACGAACAGCATATTGCAGAAAACAAACGACAAAATGTGATAAAGAAAGCATGCCTTGCCATTGTCAACGGTATTCATCCGTATATAGATCGTATTATAAATGAGACGCATAAGCTGACGGAGAAAGGCTATATTTATGATGTAGATATAAAAGTTGAGAAATACCAGTACATTGATGAATTGGTGACTACAATCAATGAATACAATGATATTTTGGCCTTGTGGATTAAGATGAAACAGGGTATTTTGAGCTTAAATATTGAAACATTTGAACTGAACGAGCTTTTTGATTTGATCCGTAAAGGTGGTCGGGCATTCGAAATGAAGCAACAACAATTGGAAGTTGTTCCTACAGAGGTTTGTGTGAAAGCCGATAAAGCTTTGACTCTTTTCATGATAAATACGTTAGCCGAAAATGCACGTAAATATACTCCCCAAGGTGGAAATATAAAAATATATGCAGATGTAACCGATAAATATGTGGAGATCTCGGTTCAGGATACCGGATGTGGCTTGAGTGAAAAAGATGTCACTCGTATTATAGGAGAGAAGCTTTATAATTCACAGGAGATAGGCATACAAGATGCAATAGACAAAGAAGAGCTATTGAAAAATAAAGGTAGTGGCTTTGGTCTGATGAATTGCAAAGGGATTATTGAAAAATATCGTAAGACAAATGCAGTGTTTGATGTTTGTCTATTTAATATCGAAAGTTCATTAGGAAAGGGTAGCCGTTTTTATTTTCGCTTACCTATAGGGGTGCGTAAAGTACTTAATATTTTACTTCTATTTTTCGGACTGTCTTTTAGTTTTGTTTCGTGCTCCGATCCTGTAGAGACAACAATGGATCAACCGGACAAAACATTGGTGCAAATAGAGCAGGACACCCTCTCGAGGAGTGCTGAAATTGAATTCGAAGGATTGCTGAATAGGGCTTCAAAATATGCTGATGCTGCTTATTACTCCAATGTGGATCATCATTTTGAACAGGCTTTGCTTTATGCTGATTCTGCAATAGCTTGTTTGAATGCACATTATAAAAAATATTCCCGTTTTCCTCATCGGTTTATGAAATTGAAAGGTGAAGGTGATCCTGCCGAATGGGATTGGTGGAACAAAATATTTAATTCTGATTTTCATGTGATACTTGATGTCCGTAATGAGGCCGCTGTTGCTTTCCTGGCTTTAAAACAATGGGATGGATATACATATAATAATATGGCATATACCACTCTTTATAAATTGCTCGGAGAAGACCAGTCGCTTGAAAAATATTGCAGGCAACTGGAACGTTCCACTAATAACAAAATGGTGGGTATTATTCTTTCCGTAATATTACTGGGATTGCTTATATTCGGTTATTACATATTGTATATCCGTAAACGTTTGATTAACCGATGGAATCTGGAACAAGTCTTTGAAATTAATGAAAAAGTGTTTTCTGCTTCTTTGTCGCAAGTATCGGAACTGGAAGAGGTTCTCAAACGTGAGGAGGATACTTTAAAATATATTCCGCAACAGATTATAGAGCAAGCTTTCGACTCTGTAAATGAGCTTTTAATTATAGATAGCCTGGGTATTGCGGTATATAATCAGTTTACTAATCATTTGGAATATGCATCAAATCCTGGCGAAGCCGATTCATCTTCCTCAGAAGATGGAAAGGTATCAAATGCTGTTGCCGGGTGGAAAAACGTCGTACAACGTTGCTATGAGACACAACTTAATGTATCGGAAGGTAACATAGACGCTTTTCCTTTAATAATTGATGCTGCCGGAGAGTCACGTTGTATAGGAGTTTTCTATATTGAGAGTCAGGAAAAGACCGATCAGGAATCTGATTTTTTGTTACTCGAACTGATAGCACGATACATGGCCATTGTTGTCTTTAATGCCGTTGTGAAGATGGCTACAAAATACAGGGACATTGAATCGGCACATGAAGAGGCGTATCGTGCTTCGTGGGAGGATAGTTTATTGCATGTGCAAAATATGGTATTGGACAACTGCCTCTCAACAATCAAGCACGAAACCATATACTACCCCAATAAAATTAAACAATTGGTCGGCAGACTGCGTTCGGGAAACCTAAAGGAGACAGAAGAGATGGAGACTGTTCTGGGTATATGTGAATTAGCCGAATACTATAAAGGTATATATACGATATTAAGTTCGTGTGCATCCCGCCAATTGGAAGATGTTACATTCCGCAGGGGAGTGGTTGACGTCAATGAAATATTTGAGTGTGCAGCTAAATATTTCCGTAGCTTGTTAAGAAATAAAAAGCTTGCAGTCAACTTACATATTACTCCCTCTGAAGTAAAAGTTACCGGCGATTTTATTCTCTTACGTTTTCTGTTGGAAAGCCTGATTGACGAGGCATTATCTGTGCCTCTCGACGGTGAACTTTATTTAGATGCTAAACCTGATGGAGAGTATGTCCGGTTCTCTTTTACAGATAAGCGCAGAGAAAAGAAACCGGAAGAACTGAACCAGTTGTTTTATCCGGATTTAAGTCGCATGACCAATAACGTTGTAAAAGGTGACTTAAAAGAAACGGAATATTTAATTTGTAAACAGATTATCCGTGATCATGATGAGTTTGCCGGGAAACGGGGTTGCCGAATTATTGCGGAGTCTGCAGAAGAAGGATTTACGGTCTACTTTACCATACCCATAAGAAATAAATAAAGAATCACATATATGGAAGATAAGAAATTTAAAGTGATCATCGTAGAAGATGTAAAGCTGGAACTGAAAGGGACGGAAGAAATATTCCGACATGAAATACTCAATGCCGAAGTAATAGGAACGGCCATGACCGAACAAGAGTTTTGGCCTTTGATGGAAGCGGAGGTTCCTGATCTGGTATTGCTTGATTTAGGTTTAGGAGGCTCTACAACTATTGGCGTGGAAATATGTCGTTCTATCTTCAAAAAGTACCCGGGAGTCCATGTCTTGATATTTACCGGAGAAATTCTAAATGAAAAACTTTGGGTGGATGTGCTGAATGCCGGTGCCGACGGAATTATACTTAAGACCGGTGAATTGCTCACTAAAACTGATGTTCAGGCTGTCATGGACGGAAAGAAACTGGTGTTCAACTATCCTATTCTTGAAAAGATAGTGGAACGGTTTAAGCAGTCGGTTTGCAATGAAACAAAACGTCAGGAAGCTGTGATTAGTTATGATATTGATGAATATGACGAGCGCTTCTTACGGCATCTGGCCTTAGGTTATACGAAAGAAATGATTGCTAATCTGAAAGGTATGCCGTTTGGTGTTAAGTCTTTGGAGAAGAGGCAGAATGATCTGGTGAACCGTCTTTTCCCTCAGGGAGAGAGGATGGGAGTGAATGCGACCCGGTTAGTGGTTCGTGCATTGGAGCTTCGGATACTTGATATTGACAATCTGCAGGAAGATGAAGAATAGCATAAGATGGCGCCTGCCACATCCGGCAACCATGTTTCTGTTGTTGACTGTGGGCATTGTAATTCTTTCATGGATTTTTGATATTTATGGAACGAATGTTTATCAACCTCAAAGTGGTGAATTAATACGGGTTCAGAGTCTTCTCAGTCCCGAAGGAATCCGCTGGTTATTGAGGAACGTTATCACTAATTTTACGGGGTTCGCTCCTCTTGGACTCGTTATCGTAGCAATGTTCGGCATTGGTGTTGCCCAACATTCCGGTTTCATAGAAGCTTGTATAAGGATTACTTCCCGGCAGCGAAGAAATCCATGGCATGTTGTTATACTGGTTATTTTTCTCGGTTTAATATCGAATGTAGTAGGGGATGCCGGATATATTATTTTGCTCCCTATAGCCGCTACACTGTTTCATTCGGTTGGTCTGCATCCGATGGGGGGTATTATAACAGCATACGTTTCCGTTGCATGCGGTTACAGTGCCAATATTCTTGTTACAACACTTGATGCCATGCTGGCTGCAAAAACCCAGGAAGCCGTAGATATCATGAACGTACACCTTGGTAGTACCGGCCCGTTATGCAACTATTATTTTATGTTTGTATCTACTTTTTTGATAGCCTTTATCATATACCGCATTACCCGTCGCAATCTGCTACCGGCTTTGGGGAAATATGACGGTGAAATACAATTTAGCGGTTACAAACAGGTTTCCCGTAAAGAACGTCGTGCATTAATCGGCGCTTTAGGAGTAGGAGTGATCTATGCAGGTGTTATTTTGTGGGCCACTTTTTCATCATGGGGTATTTTGCGTAGCGTAAACGGAGGGTTAATGCGATCTCCTTTTATTGATGGCATTTTATTTATATTATCTTTTGGTATTGGACTGACAGGTATGGTATACGGCTTTGCATCGGGGCGTTATCGCACGGATACGGATGTTATAAACGGTCTGGCCCAACCGATGAAATTACTGGGTGTATATTTTGTTATAACCTTCTTCGCTGCTCAGATGTTTGCTTGCCTTGATTATTCGCATTTAAATAAATGTCTTGCAATTATGGGGGCGAATATGCTTTCATCCGTCCACATGAATAGCCTGTGGGTATTAATTCTCTTTATTTTCTTTACGGCTTTCATGGATCTTATTATGGTTTCAGCATCCGCAAAATGGGCTTTCATGTCTTTTATATTTATACCATTCTTTGCAGAGTCAGGTATTACACCCGATGTGGTACAGTGTGCATATCGTATTGGAGACAGCCCCAATAACGCCATTGCACCTTTTATGTTTTATTTGCCTCTCATTCTTACTTATATGCAACAGTATGATAGACAGGCTACTTATGGAACATTGTTGAAATATACCTGGAGGTATTCCGTCTATATACTTATTGCATGGACTTTATTTTTCATTGCATGGTATGAAGCTAAACTTCCTTTTGGACTATAATTTTATTTTTAGGGATATTCAGTATTGTTCCTATACGATACAGACTACTGGGACTATGGAACAAACAGTTCCGGGATAAATAGGAAAGCTCATGTTTTTTTAAGTTTTTATGTTTGCACAAATATATGTTGAATAAAGTCGAAAATCAAATAATAACCCCACATTTTAGTGATGGTAATAGCTTAAGATAGCCTAAAACAGGATGTCTGTTTACAGATTAACCATTATTGCTCTGCCTAATTATTGATGAGTATTAAAACAAAAGTTAAGCATTTGAATAAAAGATGTTTTTTCCTTTCTTTTCTATTAAAATGAATCGATTTTCTGAAATAATCTGTTATTTTTGCAACTGGCATAGCTTTAATAGGTTGTGTCCTATTTTCTGAGTAATCTAAAACTATACGCATAATGGAAACTCCCGTTAAACTTTACTCTTTGTCCTTTGCAAATAGGAGAACTTATTTGTTTACTATTTTATTTGTTATCGGTAATATTCTTTTTCCTCAGCTTTGTCATTTATTACCGGTTGGTGGGCCTACTTTGTTGCCTATTTACTTTTTCACGCTTATTGCCGGCTATAAATTTGGTTTTAAGGTAGGTTTGCTTACTGCTATATGCTCGCCAATTATTAATCACATTCTTTTCGGAATGCCTCCTTCGGCAGCATTACCTGCAATTCTTATAAAATCATTCATTTTAGCCGGTATGGCTGCCATTGTAGCTTCGCGTGTAAAAAAAGTTTCTTTTCCGGCCATATTGACGGTTGTTATAACTTATCAAATACTTGGAACAGCTTTTGAATGGGCAATCTCCGGAGGCTTCTATGAAGCAGTGCAAGATTTCAGGATTGGCATTCCCGGCATGTTAATTCAATGGGTTGGTGGATATGCTGTTTTGAAGCTTCTTGCAAGAACATAAAGCTATATGCATAAGACGTTAGAGTGTTTATCTCCTTTTGTTTAATGTTTTAATAGTATTATATGGCTAAGACTATGGAAGAAGTGCTGGAACGTTTTCGGACCATTCAGTTCCAAGAAGATTTTGATTTGATTGTTGCGATAGCTAATGGGGGTATTGTTCCTGCCGGTATCATAAATCAACGGTTGGAGAAAGAAATTCGGCTGCTTCGGATTAATTTAAGAGATGAATATCAGCATCCTAAATACGATTCTCCACGCCTGCTGACGCCAATTGATTTCGATTGTAAGGGGAAACGGATACTTTTGGTTGACGATAGAATAAAAACAGGGGCAACAGTCCTTTTTGCTAAAGAGTTGCTGAAAGATGCCGGTCTTCTAAAAACTTTCGCTGTGAATGGAAATGCCGATTATGCTTTGTTCGACGAAACTTGTTTTAAGTTCCCTTGGATACTTTAAAAGGCGGAAATTTTGTCTCTGAAATAAAATCTAATAAGGTTATGCATCATTAATAAAGATTATTATGGATAGAAGGGATTTTTTGAAAACAGTGGCGGTCACGGGAGCTTTGATGACCATACAACGCTCTGAAGCCATGGATATTTTATCACAGAAGTTGATTTCTGACAGTGGCAAGAAAGTAGATCTTGTAGCCGTTATGGGCGGTGAACCGGAGGTCATGTTCCGGCGGGCAATCGCTGAAATGGGGGGGATTAAACACTTTATCAAACCCGGTCAAAAAGTTGCGATTAAGCCTAATATCGGATGGGATAAGGCTCCTGAATTGGCCAGTAATACAAATCCTAAATTAATAGGCGAGATTGTGAAGCAGTGCTTTGCCGCTGGGGCGAAAGAAGTGACTGTTTTTGATCATACTTGTGATGACTGGCAAAAATGTTATAGAAACAGCGGTATAGAAGCGGCGGCTAAAGCAGCTGGAGCCAAGTTAATGCCTGCACATTTGGAAAGCTATTACCGGCCAGTGAGCCTACCTCATGGTAAAAACATGAAAAGCGCTAAGATACATGAAGCTATAGTGAACTGTGATGTGTGGATCAATGTGCCCGTATTGAAGAATCATGGAGGTGCTAACCTGACCATTTCCATGAAGAATCACATGGGAATAGTATGGGATCGTGGCTTTTTTCACCAAAATGATTTGCAACAATGCATAGCCGATATATGCACTTTGCAAAAGAAACCGGTACTTAACGTTGTTGATGCTTATCGTATAATGAAAACAAATGGTCCGCGTGGGCGATCTGCGTCGGACGTTGTATTGACCAAAGGGTTATTTATTTCTCAGGATATTGTGGCTGTGGATACTGCTGCTGCAAAGTTCTTCAATCAGGTTCGCGAAATGCCTCTCGATACAGTAGGACACCTTGCCAACGGTCAGGCTTTAAAAATCGGAACCATGGATTTGGACAAATTGAATATAAAAAGAATTAAAATTTGACAGATTGATAATACAGTATAGCCATGTTGAAAAAAATACGAATTATTGCTTCTCTAATTTTCTTCGCACTAATTACTTTTTATTTTTTAGATTTTACAAGAGCATCAGGAACTCATTCCTGGTTGGAGAGAATCCAGTTGGTACCCGCTCTATTATCACTCAGCTTAATTATTGTTGCTATTCTTTTTCTCCTCACATTTTTGTTCGGACGAATTTATTGTTCTTCAATTTGTCCTATGGGTGTTTATCAAGATATCATGGGTTGGATAACTAGAAAAACCGCAAAAAAGAAAAAACGTTTTAAATATACTCATCCTAAAACTATTTTAAGATTGAGTGTATTTGGTGTAACAGTTGCTGCCTTTTTTGCCGGATTCACCGTCGTGCTGGGACTGCTTGATCCTTACAGTGCATTCGGTAGGATAATTGTAAATGTAGCCAAACCTGTATACATGGCCGGAAACAATTTATTAGCATCTGTTTTTACTCATTTTGATAATTATACTTTTTATAAAGTTGATGCTTCTATCTTGAGTATCCCATCTTTTATTGTTGGGCTACTTACGTTTTTTATTATTGGTTTTTTGGCCTCAAAATACGGACGATTGTGGTGCAATACAATTTGTCCAGTAGGTACTGCACTTGGTTTTATTAGTCGTTTCTCTCTTTTTAAAATACATATTGACAAGGCAAAGTGCAATCATTGTGGCGTTTGTGCCACGAAATGTAAAGCTTCCTGTATAAATAGTTCGGAGCAGTTCGTCGATTATACCCGTTGTGTGGATTGCTTTGATTGCATTGGAGAATGCCGCCAGCATGCTTTATCATATAACCTTCGGGTGCAAAAAGCTAATCAATCAGCAGATTCTTCCAAAAGAAATTTTCTTATAGCAAGTGTCGCAACAGTTTCTGTTGCTCCAAAAGTATTTGCTAATGTGCAGGCCGTTGTGGCTACGGCAAATGGCATGAAAAACGATAAGAGAATTACTCCTATAACTCCTCCGGGTTCAATCGGTAGAACACATTTCCAAAGTAAATGCACATCCTGCCATTTGTGTGTCAGTAAATGTCCTTCGCATGTGCTAAAACCATCTTTTACGGAATACGGTTTGGAAGGTTTTATGCAACCTACTGTCTATTTTGAAAAAGGATTCTGCAATTTTGATTGTACGGTTTGTGGTGATGTTTGTCCTAATGGTGCAATATTGCCTCTTACAAAAGCGCAAAAACATCTTACCCAGATGGGAAAGGTGGTTTTCATTATGGAAAATTGTATTGTGTATCGTGAAGATACGAGCTGTGGAGCTTGTTCCGAACATTGTCCTACACAAGCTATTTCAATGGTTCCTTATAAAGGCGGTTTGACTATTCCCCATGTAGATACAGATATTTGTGTGGGGTGCGGAGGGTGTGAATATGTCTGTCCTGCACGTCCGTATCGTGCTGTACATATAGAAGGAAATCTTGTTCAAAAGACGGCGAAACCCTTTGTTGAAAAGAAAGAAGAACATATAAAGGTAGATAATTTTGGCTTTTAATGGCAGAGATATTCGACTTTTGCTATTTTAATACGATTTTCTGCTTCGTATAGATTTCTGATGCAATAATTTCATTAATTTCGTGGCGAAGAATAAATTTTGAGTGAATTTATATGGAAGTGCAGACGAATAATTGGTTCTCTAAGAAATATAATATAGGCTTTGCTTTAAGCGGAGGTTTTATCAAAGGTTTTGCCCATTTGGGTGTAATGCAAGCTTTATTGGAACATGACATTAAACCCGATATATTGTCTGGTGTCAGTGCGGGAGCTTTAGCCGGCGTATTTTATGCTGATGGGAATGAACCTCATAAAGTGCTTGACTACTTTTCCGGTCATAAATTTCAGGATTTGACTAAACTGGTTATTCCTAAGGTGGGATTATTTGACCTTAGAGAGTTTATTGATTTTCTTAAAACCAATCTTAAAGCCCAGAAACTGGAAGAGTTGAAAATTCCTCTTATAGTAACTGCTACCGATCTGGATCATGGTCGTTTGGTACATTTTCATAAGGGTGATATTGCAGAGCGTATTGCGGCTTCCTGCTGTATGCCCGTACTTTTTTCCCCTGTTAATATAGATGGTACTCACTATGTAGACGGCGGTTTATTCATGAACCTGCCTGTATCAACGATTCGCCGTATTTGCAACAAAGTGGTGGCTGTAAACGTTAGTCCTTTGATGGCGAATAAATACAAAATGAATATTGTGAGTATTGCTATGCGCTCTTACAATTTCATGTTTCGCGCCAACACATTTCCTGAGCGTGAAAAAGCGGATTTACTAATCGAGCCTTATAATTTGGAAGGTTACAGCAATACCGAATTAAAGAAAGCCGAGGAAATCTTTATGCAAGGATATAAAACGGCAAATAACTTACTTGAACATTTGGCTGTAGAGAAAGGAACAATTTGGAAAGAAAGCGTTGAGAAAATGCTTTTATAAGATGGAATAATAATGGGTGCAAAGACTAAAATTATAATATATCAGGTACTTCCGCGGCTATTTGGTAACAATAAATGTCGCTGTATCTACAATGGTGGAATTAGTGAAAACGGTTGTGGAAAAATGTCCGATTTCACTTTCCAGGCTTTGAAGGAGATTAAAAAAATAGGTGCAACGCACATTTGGTACACAGGTATTATTGAACATGCTACGCAAACGGACTATCGGCAATATGGAATTCATTCCGACCATCCTGCTATTGTTAAAGGAAAAGCCGGCTCACCTTATGCTATAAAAGATTATTATGATATTGATCCCGATTTGGCCGATAATGTACCCGACCGGATGAAAGAATTTGAGGATCTTGTACGACGTACTCATCGTACCGGCTTAAAAGTTATTATGGATTTTATTCCCAATCATGTTGCCAGGCAATACTATTCCGATGCACAGCCTGATGGAACGGCGCAGTTAGGTGCAAATGACGATATCGGATCGGCATTCAGTCCTTATAATAATTTTTATTATATACCTCAGTCAGAATTATGTGGACAGTTTGATATGAAAGGATCTGCTTCAGAACCTTATAAGGAATTTCCCGCTAAAGCTACCGGTAACAACCGCTTCGATGCATATCCTAATATTAATGACTGGTATGAAACGGTAAAGTTGAATTATGGTGTTGATTACCAGAATGGTGGAACCCGCCATTTTTATCCTATACCGGATACTTGGAGCAAGATGCTTGAAATTCTTTTGTTTTGGGCTGGTAAAGGTATTGATGGATTGCGTTGCGACATGGCCGAAATGGTTCCTGTTGAATTTTGGGAGTGGGTTATTCCACAAGTTAAAAATCAATATCCTAATATTCTTTTTATTGGAGAAATCTATAATGCGGCAGAATATAATAACTATATATTCAAAGGTAAGTTTGATTATTTATATGATAAAGTCGGATTATATGATACCCTGAGAAGTATAATATGTGATCAAGGTTCTGCTACTACCATTACTCAATCGTGGCAGAGCTTAGGAGGTCTGGAAAAACATATGCTGAATTTTCTTGAAAATCATGATGAGCAACGTATTGCTTCTGATTTTTTTGCCAGCAATCCAAGAAAAGCAATTCCCGGATTAATAGTGGCTGCTTGTATGAATACAAATCCTGTTATGATTTATTTTGGGCAGGAATTTGGTGAATTGGGTATGGATACAGAAGGGTTTAGTGGAAGTGATGGAAGAACTACAATATTTGATTATTGGAGTGTGGATAGCATTAGACGTTGGAGAAATGAAGGACGCTTTGGCGGTAATATGCTCACTGAAGAACAAAAAAAAATGTATCAGATGTACCAGCGTATATTAACACTTTGTAATAGGGAGAAAGCTATTTCTGAAGGTGCTTTCTTTGATTTAACGTATGCTAATATCAATGGATGGCGTTTCAATGAGCACAAGCAATATGCTTTTTTTCGGAAAGTTGATAATGAACTCTTATTGGTTGTTGTTAATTTTGAACATAATCCTGTAGAAATAGCCATTAATATTCCATCTCACGCTTTTGATTTTCTGCAAATACCTCAACTAAATTCTTATCCGTCTAAAGATTTACTGACTGGAAAAACGGAAGTTATTACGCTTTTACCCTATAAGGCAACCGAGCTGTCATTAGCAGGGAATGGAGGTAAAATATTGAAAATAAAGCTATAAAAGGTTTCTTTTTACCCGTTATTGTCTATAATTATTTTAAATCCAGGCCTATTATGAGAAAGTATTTAAAACTTCACTTTAAATAATACTTTGATTTTTGCATACATGCTCAATATGGCGGCATTCCATATTAGGTTAAATATTTCAAAAAAACAAAACTTTTATGATAGGAAAGAACTATCAGGGATAAAGAAGTATCTTATCAGTTTTTTAATATTGGATTGGTATCAGTTTATTATTACTGATGCTTTTTTTGCGTCCGTTTATAGCATGTTACAAAAATAATGTGTAAGTTTGTCAGATAATAAGGAAGAATAGTAGTATGAATATCCCTGTTATATTTAACTTTCTGGAAAGTTTAGATGCCAACAATAATCGCGAGTGGTTTAATTCCCATCGTGAACAATACGAGCAGGCACGTGAAGAGTTTGAGAGACTACTCACTACAATAATTTCAAGAATAAGCTTGTTTGACGAGAGTATTCGCAGTGTTGAGGCTAAAGACTGTACTTATCGTATCTATAGAGACACTCGCTTTTCTCAGGATAAGACCCCCTATAAAACTCATTTCGGAGGATACATTAATGCTCGTGGCAAAAAATCTGACCACTGTGGTTACTATGTGCATCTAGAACCGGGAAAAAGCTTGCTTGCAGGTGGTAGTTATTGTCTTCCTCCAAATATTCTTAAAGCTGTACGTCAGGCTGTATATGACAACATGGATGAATTCCGGAGTATTGTGGAAGATCCCCAATTCAAGCAATATTTTCCTATCATTGGTGATTCTTTTCTGAAGACAGCTCCGAAGGGATTTCCGAAAGATTATGAATATCTGCAATATTTGAAATGCAAGGATTATACTTGTTGTTACTATGTCTCTGATGATTTTTTTAGATCTCCTGACTATTTAAAACAAACAAATGACGTATTTAAGCAATTGAAGCGTTTTGCTGATTTTCTGAATTATACAATTGATGATTTTGAATGAAACTATATATAAAATTAAATAACTTAAAACATTAGGTGTTATGATAGTAGACCGATTGGAAAATTTAGATAAATATGTTTCTATAAATTCTTTATTTTCACAAGCTGTTGATTTTCTTAAGTTGCATGATCTGCAAAATATGGAAATAGGAAAAATAGAATTGAATGGAAAAGACTTGGTTCTGAATGTAACTCAAACTAGCCCAAAAACAAAAGAAGAAGCTAAATTGGAAACCCACAACGCCTTTATTGATATTCAGATACCTCTTTCCGATACAGAAATAATGGGATATACTCCGGCAAAAGATTGTTTACCTGCAGATGCTGCATATAATATAGAGAAAGATATCACTTTCTTTGAAGGATATGCGGAAAACTATCTTACAATAAAACCTGGAATGTTCGCTATTTTTTTTCCTCAGGATGGACATGCTCCCGGAATTACACCAGAGGGAGTAAAAAAAATGATTATAAAAGTCAAAGCTATATAAATCAGCTATTACTATAAAAATATTCCTATTATGGAAACATTGAATCTGATCAAAAATGACCCCTGGTTGGAGCCTTTTGCCGGTGCCATTAACGGACGTCACCAACATGCTTTGAGCAAAGAAGGTGAGTTGATTGCAAATGGAGACAGACAGACGTTGTCCGACTTTGCCACGGGATATCTATATTTTGGGTTGCATCGTACGGAGAAAGGGTGGGTTTTCCGTGAATGGGCTCCTCATGCGACACAAATTTTTCTGATTGGCACTTTTTCTGATTGGAAAGAAAATGCTGACTATAATTTGAAGCGAATTGAAAATGGGAATTGGGAGATTGAATTGCCGGCCGATGTATTGAAGCATGGTGATTTATACAAGTTGATTGTATATTGGAATGGTGGAATTGGCGAGCGAATTCCTGCATGGGCTACCCGTGTGGTACAGGATGTAAATACGGGCATCTTCAATGCTCAAGTTTGGGAGCCAGAGTACCCTTATATTATGAAAAGTCGTTCTTTTAAACCGGCTATTGATCCGCTCCTTATTTACGAATGCCATATTGGTATGGCGCAACAGGAAGAAAAAGTTGGGACATATAACGAATTTCGGGAAAGAATTCTTCCTCGAGTTGCAAAAGCAGGATATAATTGCATTCAGATTATGGCTCTTCAGGAACATCCTTATTATGGAAGTTTTGGCTATCATGTTTCTAATTTCTTTGCCCCGTCGTCACGATTTGGCACACCTGATGAACTGAAAGAGTTAATTGATGCCGCTCATGAATTGGGAATTACTGTTATTATGGATATTGTACATTCCCATGCGGCAAAGAATGAAGTAGAAGGTTTAGGAAATTTTGCGGGTGACCCGAATCAATATTTTTACCCGGGAGCACGTCGTGAGCATCCGGCATGGGATTCTCTTTGTTTTGACTATGGCAAAAACGAAGTGTTGCACTTCCTGCTTTCCAACTGCAAATATTGGTTGGAGGAATATGGTTTTGATGGATTCCGCTTTGATGGTGTTACATCTATGCTTTATTATAGTCATGGTTTGGAAGAGTCTTTCGCTAATTATGCCGATTACTTTAATGGCCATCAGGATGATAACGGCATCTGCTATCTGATGCTCGCTAACAAATTGATTCATGCCGTCAATTCTAATGCTATAACTATTGCTGAAGAAGTGTCCGGTATGCCTGGACTAGCCGTCAAGTTTGAAGATGGAGGATATGGTTTTGATTACCGTATGGCTATGAATATTCCTGATTATTGGATTAAAACAATAAAAGAAAAAATAGATGAAGATTGGAAACCTTCAAGTATATTCTGGGAAGTTACAAACCGTCGTAAAGATGAAAAAACAATCTCTTATACAGAAAGTCATGATCAGGCATTAGTCGGTGATAAAACGATAATTTTCCGTCTGATAGATTCTGATATGTATTGGCACATGCAGAAAGGAGATGAAAATTATATTGTACATCGGGGAATTGCGTTGCATAAGATGATCCGTCTTGTGACTGCTACTACTATTAATGGCGGCTATTTGAATTTTATGGGAAATGAATTCGGGCATCCCGAATGGATTGATTTTCCTCGTGAAGGAAACGGCTGGTCTTATAAATATGCTCGTCGCCAGTGGAATTTAGTGGATAATAAGAAGCTGACTTATCATTATATGGCAGATTTTGATGCTGATATGCTACACTTAATTAAAAGTATGAAGTACTTTGGAGAGACTCCGATACAAGAAGTTTGGCAAAATGATAATGATCAGATATTAGCATATTTGCGTAAAGACTTTGTTTTTGTATTTAATTTCAATCCGAAACATTCATTCACTGATTATGGTTTTCTTGTTTCACCCGGAACATATGAGGTCGTATTAAATACAGATAATCTAGCTTATGGGGGGTATGGCCTTACAGATGATTCTGTAAAGCATTATACTATTTCCGATCCGTTGTATAAAACGGAAAATAAAGAGTGGCTAAAGCTTTATATTCCAGCTAGAACGGCTGTTGTATTGAAAAAAACGGAGTGATTTTTACATAAATACTTGCAGTATTTTAATAAAAGACGTACCTTTGCACCGCAATTTAAGGCTGGTTCGGTAGCTCAGCTGGATAGAGCAACAGCCTTCTAAGCTGTGGGTCTTGGGTTCGAATCCCAACCGAATCACTACAAGATATTAGGCAGTTACAATATGTAACTGCCTTTTTGTTATTTCTCTTTTCTTGTTATATCATTGTCGCTTCTCGGACATGGAATACTTTGATTCATATCGGATTATGCTGAATACTATGTTTGTTGGCTTTCTTCTCTTTAATCTTTATCTTCCATAATAATAAGACAAGCTATAAGACTACAATGACTTTTTTAGTCGTAACCTAAAAAAATTATCAAGTTCTTTAACAAAGTGTTGAAGTTTAAAATCTTTTTCTTAACGCAGCCGATTGAGTATGTATGATATAATAATATTGCTCATAAATGACTAAAGTATGATTATTTATTCAACCGTATAGTTTATTTATCGTAAGAGTTGGATATTTCTATTTTTTGAACATATTATTATATCTTAGCATTAAAGTAATGCTTACATTTGTAGTATAAAATAAATGAATGAAATAATTTGAATTAAGAGGTGCTTTTTATAAATCATATTCATCCTAGAATAATGCTTTTAATTATCATATAATAGTTTTTTTGTAGATTAATTGAAGAGAGATAATTGAATATAATTTTTATAGTTTAGAAAATATAGTTGATAAAATTAGATGGTTTATATATTTAATAGTGGAATGTTTTTATTTTGAAACGTGAATGATATAATATTTATTTTATTCGATATTTACTTTATATGTAAGCTTACTAATTAATTTGATATATTTTTATATTATAATATTATGAAAACAAAAATTACGGTTTTAAAACTGGCTTTAGTTACTTGTTTACTTTGTTTCTGTGTTCCTATGTGTTTCTCCCAAAGTTTCACTCCGAGCTTTGTTAACCCCGTTATACAGATGGGCAAAGTGAAGATTTCGGGGAGAATAACCGATATGGGAAAAGCTCGGTTTGATAAGCCTGTGCAAATGATCTTTAGTCTTAGCCATCCTATTTCAGGAGAGATACTAAAAAAAGAAATTATGACGGATAGCTGTGGCAATTATTTCGTTAATCTTGAATTTGAAACTATTCCTGTAATCGTAGGGCTTTGTACGGATTTAAACCTAGAAAAAGCAATATTGCTTGAAATAGGGAATAATCAGGATATAAAATTAGATTTTGCTTATGCAAAAGATGGGAGCATAAAGTTTGAAGATTATCCAAAGTCAGAGCTTACGGAAAGTGACATGCTTTCAGGTATGGATTTATTCTCTAAAGTAGCAGGTTATCATTCTAATAGAGTACGTCCCAAATTATATAATAAATCTCCCGAAGCATATTTGAAATATGCAGAAGTAGGGGTTAATGATAGAATTAATTTAGTAGATAAGGACACTTTGCTTAGTGAACCTTTTAAGAGCTATATGAAAAAGAATGTTTTTTTGTTTTGTTCGGCTTTTCAATTCGATTATGAGGGCGAGATAAAACTTAATTATAGCGATTTTAATCAAGGTGATCAGATACCTGATACTTTCAAAATCGCAACACCAACTTTAGGATATTACAATTTTATGAAAGATATCAACCTGAATTCTAAATTGTGTCTTTATTCTTTTTTATTTCCCGACTTTCAAGAGCAAGTGCTTCGTAATGACACCTTAAATATTCCCCCGATAGGGACTACTCCTATAGCAGAGTGGCAAAGAACCGTTAAAAATCGAATTTCAACTCTCATTGGATTTGACAACGGTCAATATTATGATGTCTTGACGGCAAACAGCTATGCACGCCAATTGAATGTGGATGTAAATCCGCTTTCTGAAATACAAAAGCAAAATATACATGCGTATTTTCAAGGTGGGGAGATTGAGAAGATTCTTCTTCATGAGAATGAGAAGGCTTTAAGCAGAGTTTCTTCTATCGAATCGTTGGTTGTAAAAGACTCCTCTGATATTCCTGATGCTGATCATTTGATGGCAGATATTCTAAAAAACAATGTGGGTAAAGTTATTGTTGTTGATCTTTGGGCTACTTGGTGCAGCCCCTGCTTGATGGCTCTAAAGGAAATGAGACATCTGGATCTCCCTTTAAAAAGCGATGAGCTTGCACATGTCTATATTACAGGTAATTCATCGTCAAAAGCGCTTTGGGGTAAGATGATAAAGGAAATGGGTGGACAGCAGCATTACTTGGATGCGAAGATCTGGGAGAACTTGATGGATAAGTATTCTTTTGAGGCTATTCCTTCTTATTTGATATTTAATAAGAAAGGTGAATTGAAATCAAAATTCACGGGTTATCGCGGTAATCGCCAAATGGCAGAACTCATTAAAGATGCCTTAAAATGATAAATGTACGATCTCTGTTGAATGGTATTACTCGAAAGCTTTAGTTAGTTGCCTGCAAAATCCATAAAGTAATTGTGAGGAAGAGTTTGTGTAAGCTAGTATAGTGCTATTATTCTTTTGAAAATAATGTAGAATTTCAAAAACTTGTGCCTTGCGTAAGCTGACGCAGTACTTATTATTCTTTTGTCTTTTAGGTTATCTGTAAAAAAATACATGCCAATAATAAAGCAAATTACCCGTGCCACAATAATCTGTAGCACGGGTAATTTTGTAAGTATTCTACTTATTCAGTAGCATATCTATTCGGGTTCTGGTTATATCCGAGGATTACTGACCCTTTATTTATCGAAAATTAGTTGTCGCTCAAGCAATGCTGTGAGCAGAAGCTGTTGAATCAATTTTCTTGATCATACCTTGCAATACTGCACCGGGTCCACATTCTGTGAAGTCTGTTGCACCGTCGGCAATCATGTTCTTAACAGTTTGAGTCCAACGGACAGAAGCAGTAAGCTGTGCCATAAGATTCTTTTTGATTTCAGCAGGATCTGTATGAGGCAAAGCATCTACATTTTGGTATACCGGACATTTGGGAGCATGGAAATTGGTTGCATTGATTGCAGTCTCCAATTCTACCTTAGCAGGATCCATAAGAGGGGAGTGGAATGCACCACCTACTTTTAGAGGTAAAGCTCTCTTTGCGCCGGCAGCTTTCATCAATTCGCATGCTTTATTGATTCCTTCAATAGAGCCTGAAATTACGATTTGTCCCGGGCAGTTATAGTTGGCAGCTACACAAACATCACCTTCGGCAGATACCGAAGCACAGATCTCTTCAACCTTTTCATCCGGTAATCCGAGGATTGCAGCCATGGTGGAAGGTTGGATGTCACATGCTTTCTGCATAGCCATAGCACGAGCGTATACTAATTTTAAACCATTTTCGAAGCTAAGCGCACCTGCAGCGACAAGAGCTGAAAATTCACCAAGTGAGTGACCGGCTGTCATTTCAGGTTTAAAATCATCACCCATACATAATGCTGAAATTACAGAGTGTAAAAATACAGCGGGCTGAGTAACTTTAGTCTGCTTTAAATCATCATCAGTACCTTCGAACATGATATCGGTAATACGATATCCCAAAATATCATTTGCTTTTTCAAATAATTCTTTAGCTAATGCTGAATTGTCATACAAGTCTTTTCCCATTCCAACAAACTGAGCGCCTTGACCGGGAAATACAAATGCTTTCATATTATCTGTTTTTTTAAGTTATTGATTAAAAGTGCTGCAAATGTAGGCCTTTTTCTTTTAACCGCCACACAATAGAATGTTTTTGTAGGGTTTTCAAGACTGACTTCCTTAAAAATACAATAAGATGAGAGCATAAATGAAAGTGCCTGAGGATTGGAACGACTGAAAACTAGTGCTTTTATAATTATTGTATCTCATATGATAAGTCTGATTTTTTTCATCTAAAAATACATATTGTATATAAGATGATAATACAATAAGTTGATACTGTATTATATATGATATGTATATATTTGATAAATAGTGCTTTATAACATATTTATTTCGTACATTTATATTTTTATAAAACCAAAAAAGGTGTTTATATTTGCATCGCTCATTAGATATAAAACAGATGGAAAATATGATGAATAATCTTCCGTTGGCCAATAATCATATATCGGTGGATTGTGTTGTAATTGGCTTTGATGGAGAACAGTTGAAGATCTTATTGATTAAGCGCATGGGAGAGGAACTTGGAGAAGTGTTTCATGATATGAAACTTCCCGGTAGCCTTATATATATGGATGAAGATTTGGGTGAAGCCGCCAAGCGTGTATTGAACGAATTGACGGGATTAAAGAATGTGCAACTTATGCAGTTCAAAGCCTTCGGTTCTAAAGACCGGACAAAAGATCCCAAGGATATTCATTGGTTGGAGCGCGCTATACAGTCCAAGGTGGAACGTATTGTCACTATCGCTTATTTGTCTATGGTAAAAATAGATCGGGCTCTATCCCGGAATCTGGATGATTTTCAGGCATATTGGGTTGCACTACACGATATTGGTTCCTTGGCATTTGATCATAATTTGATTATAAAAGAGGCATTGATCTATATTCGGCAATATGTGGAATTCAATCCTTCAGCTTTGTTCGATTTACTTCCCCGCAAATTTACAGCCTTACAATTGCGTAAATTATATGAATTGATTTATAATAAGAAAATAGATGTACGTAACTTTCATAAGAAGATAGCATTGATGGAATATGTTATGCCGTTGGAAGAAAAAGAGCAGGGAGTGGCACATCGTGCAGCGCGATATTACCGTTTTGATAAGAAGATTTATAATAAAGTAAGACGTTAATCATATTAATCACAACATTTTTAATACCATGTATTTATTAGGTTATGACATTGGAAGCTCTTCTGTAAAAGCGAGCTTAGTAAATGCGGAAACAGGAAAGTGTGTTTCGACTGCATTTTTCCCAAAGACAGAAGCTGCTATTATTGCCGTGAAACCCGGATGGGCCGAACAGAATCCGGAAAGTTGGTGGGAAAATCTCAAACTGGCTACTCAAGTTATAATGGTTGAATCAGGGGCAAATGCCGGTGAAATAATGGCTATTGGTATCTCTTATCAAATGCATGGTCTGGTATGTGTGGATAAGAATCAGCAAGTTCTCCGTCCTTCCATTATCTGGTGTGATTCGAGAGCTGTACCTTACGGACAAAAAGCTTTTGACGTATTAGGCAAAGAATATTGTCTTTCGCATTTATTAAATTCGCCGGGCAACTTTACCGCTTCAAAATTAGCATGGATAAAAGAGAACGAACCTGCAATATATGAACGTATTTACAAAGTCATGCTTCCGGGTGACTATATTGCAATGAAATTGAGCGGTGAGATTTGCACAACAGTCGAAGGACTTTCGGAAGGCATATTCTGGGATTTTAAGAACAATTCATTGGCCGACTCTTTGATGAATTATTATGGCTTCGATAAAGATGTGATTGCCAATATTAAGCCGACATTTTCGGAACAAGGACGAGTAAATGCGTGGGCGGCAAAAGAATTAGGGCTGAAAGAAGGTACTCCGATTACTTATCGTGCAGGAGACCAACCGAATAATGCTTTGTCACTCAATGTATTCAATCCCGGTGAAATAGCTTCTACGGCAGGAACTTCCGGTGTGGTATATGGTGTGAATGGTGAGGTGAATTATGATCCGAAATCGCGTGTGAATACTTTTGCACATGTCAACCACTCCGATACTCAGACTCGTTTGGGCGTTCTTCTGTGTATTAACGGGACGGGCATTTTGAATTCATGGGTCAAACGGATGATTGCTCCCGAAGGAATATCATATAATGAAATGAACGTACTTGCCTCACAAGTGCCTATCGGGAGTGCAGGACTCAGTATTCTTCCTTTTGGCAATGGAGCCGAACGTATGCTGGAAAATAAAGAAATAGATTGTTCAATCCGTGGTTTGAATTTTAATCTACATAATAAACGGCATATCATTCGCGCCGCCCAAGAAGGGATTGTATTTTCATTTAAATATGGCATTGATATTATGGAAGATATGGGTATTGCCGTAAAAAAAATTCATGCAGGGCATGCCAACATGTTTTTAAGTCCCATTTTCCGTGAGACATTGGCCGGGGTGACCGGTGCCGTTATTGAACTTTATGACACAGACGGTTCGGTTGGAGCAGCAAAAGGTGCTGGCATAGGTGTCGGCATTTATAAAAATAATAATGAAGCATTCGCTACTCTCGAAAAGTTGGATGTCATCGAACCTAATCAAGCTAAACGTCAGGAATATGCAGATGCTTATGCACGCTGGAAGCACCGTTTACAAAAGTCAATGGCAAAATGAAATAGTAAGGCAACATTGCTTCATATTTTTATCTTGATAAAGAATGTGATTTTGATAAAATAAATTCAATTTAGTATAATCCGTGTGGAGATTTCCATTAGGTTATTTCCTCACATAAACAATTAAAATTATGGCAACAAAAGAGTATTTTCCCGGAATAGGAAAAATTAAATTTGAAGGTAGAGACGGTAAGAATCCATTGGCATTCCGTTACTATGATGCAGAGAAAATCGTCATGGGCAAAAAAATGAAAGATTGGTTGAAGTTTGCTATGGCATGGTGGCATACTCTCTGTGCAGAGGGTGGTGACCAGTTTGGCGGAGGTACTAAGCAATTCCCCTGGAATGGTGATTCCGATAAAATTCAAGCTGCAAAAAACAAAATGGATGCCGGTTTTGAATTCATGCAAAAAGTAGGTATTGAATATTATTGTTTCCACGATGTGGACCTTTGTGCCGAAGCTGCAACAATAGAAGAATATGAAAGCAATTTGAAAGAAATTGTTGCTTATGCCAAGAAGAAACAGGCTGAGACCGGCATCAAACTCTTGTGGGGTACTGCAAATGTATTTAGCCACGAACGTTACATGAATGGTGCGGCCACCAACCCTAATTTTGATGTAGTAGCCCGTGCTGCTGTTCAGATTAAAAACGCTATTGACGCTACCATTGAGTTGGGAGGTACCAATTATGTGTTCTGGGGAGGTCGTGAAGGTTATATGTCTTTATTGAATACTGATCAGAAGCGTGAAAAAGACCACTTGGCACAGATGCTGAAGATGGCTCGTGACTATGCCCGTGCTAAAGGTTTCAAGGGAACTTTCCTTATTGAACCCAAACCAATGGAACCGATGAAGCATCAGTACGATGTTGATACCGAAACGGTGATTGGATTTTTAAAAGCACACGGTCTGGATAAAGATTTCAAAGTAAACATTGAAGTCAATCACGCAACTTTGGCCGGTCATACGTTTGAACACGAATTGGCTGTAGCAGTAGACAATGGTATGTTGGGTTCGATCGATGCCAATCGTGGTGATTATCAGAACGGATGGGATACTGACCAGTTCCCTATCGATAATTTTGAATTGATTCAGGCTATGATGCAGATTATTCGCAATGGAGGTTTTGGTAACGGTGGTTGTAATTTTGATGCAAAAACCCGTCGTAATTCTACCGATTTGGAAGATATCTTTATTGCACATATTTCTGGTATGGATGCTATTGCACGTGCTTTGGAAGGTGCAGCCAAGTTGTTGGAAGAATCTCCATATAAGAAAATGTTTGCTGATCGTTACGCCTCTTTCAATGCCGGAAAGGGTAAAGAGTTTGAAGATGGTAAATTAACGATGGAAAATATTGTGGCTTATGCCAAATCAAATGGTGAACCGAAACAAATTAGTGGTAAACAAGAATTATATGAGACCATTGTTAGCATGTATTGTTAAAGATAATACGTGAGTAGATATTCAATACCTAATCTATAATATTATCATGAACAATACAAACGAGGGTAGCAAACTCTACCTTTATTCCATTACAACCGTTGCCATTCTGGGTGGATTGCTGTTCGGTTATGATACAGCAGTAATATCCGGTGCCGAGAAAGGACTTGAGGCTTTCTTTTTGATGGCTCCGGATTTCCATTACGACAAAGTAATGCACGGCATTACTTCATCCAGTGCGTTGATAGGGTGTGTCATAGGAGGAGCGATATCCGGTATCTTTGCTTCACGTATGGGACGGCGTAATTCGTTACGTCTGGCAGCCATTCTCTTTTTCTTGTCTGCATTGGGAACGTTTCATCCGGAATTTTTATTCTTCAAACAGAATGAGCCCAACATGGCTTTGCTTATTACTTTCAATCTTTATCGTATCGTTGGAGGCATAGGTATCGGCCTAGCATCTGCTGTTTGCCCCATGTATATTGCAGAAATAGCTCCCTCTGATATCCGGGGCACCTTAGTGTCTTGCAATCAGTTTGCTATTATATTCGGTATGCTAGTGGTTTATTTTGTTAATTTTATGATTATGGGTGATCATCAAAACCCTGTGATCATAAAGAATGAGTTGACTGGTCTTGCTTCTGTAAGTCAGGATTCTGATATGTGGACGGTGTATCAAGGATGGCGCTATATGTTTGTTTCCGCTGCTTTTCCGGCTGCATTATTTGGATTTTTATTATTCTTTGTACCTGAAACTCCGCGTTATCTGGTTTTGATCCGTCAGGAGTCAAAAGCATCGTCTATTCTTGAAAAAGTTAATGGAATAACAAAGGCAAAGGAGATTCTGCAAGATATTAAGTCCACAGTCAACGAAAAAAGTGAGAATATTTTTACTTATGGAGTTACAGTAATCATTATTGGTATTCTGCTTTCCGTATTTCAGCAAGCCATTGGTATAAATGCCGTGCTTTATTATGCTCCCCGTATTTTTGAAAGTGCAGGGGCAGAAGGAGGCGGTATGATGCAATCGGTTATTATGGGAGTTGTAAATATCATGTTTACTTTGGTGGCAATCTTCACTGTCGACCGTTTCGGACGGCGTCCATTGCTTATTATAGGTTCCATAGGTATGGCTGTAGGTGCATTTGCAGTAGCAATCTGTGATCACATGGGAGTAAAAGGAGTCGTTCCTGTATTTTCCATTATTGTATATGCAGCATTCTTTATGATGTCGTGGGGACCAATTTGTTGGGTGTTGATTTCTGAAATCTTCCCGAATACCATTCGCGGTAAGGCAGTGGCCATAGCGGTTGCCTTCCAGTGGATATTCAACTATATTGTGTCTTCCACTTTTCCGGCACTATACGACTTTAGTCCGATGTTTGCATATAGTCTTTATGGCGTTATCTGTGTGGTAGCTGCTATCTTTGTTTGGTATTGGGTGCCCGAAACAAAAGGTAAGACACTCGAGGATATGAGCAAGCTTTGGAAGAAAAATTAAATAAATGACTTGTTTCATGAGATAGAAAGGTCTGGAAACAGAAATAATATAAGTAAAAATGAGATTGCTTTAAAAGTCATGCCACAGATTACATAGATGTTTTTGATATTCTGATTATCATCAGTACAACCAATCTGTTACAATCTGCGTAATCCGTGGCGAAAAGGACTTTTAAAGTACTCTCATTTTCTTATATGAACGATTTTATATTAAATTAAATATCTTAAGGTAAAATAATTATATGCACAGCTAACGGATAGGATAAAATTGTATTTTTGTGGTTGAACAGATGTTAGTTATTACTTGTGTTATGAATTCGTTAAAGATCAACAAAATACAGATCAGAAACCTCCAGATAGGAGACTACGATCAACTCTCACAATCGTTTACTCGTGTATATAATGATGGAAGTGATGTTTTCTGGACACACAAACAAATCGAAAAACTGATAAGGATATTTCCTGAAGGCCAAATCGTAACGGTGGTCGATGGTAAAATTGTGGGCTGTGCTCTTTCTCTTATTGTTGATTACAATAATGTGAAAAATGATCATACTTATGCACAAGTTACCGGTAAGGAAACTTTCAATACGCATAATCCCAAAGGAAATATTTTATATGGTATCGAAGTCTTTATTCATCCGGCATACCGTGGACTTCGACTGGCTCGACGTATGTACGAATATCGGAAAGAACTTTGCGAAACTCTTAATCTGAAAGCTATCATGCTTGGTGGACGTATTCCGAATTATCATAACTATGCCGATAAAATGCTTCCGAAAGAGTACATAGACAAAGTTCGTAAAAAGGAAATATTCGATCCGGTATTGACTTTCCAACTGTCTAACGACTTCCATGTACGTAAAGTGATAAAAAACTACTTACCCAATGATGAGGAATCAAAGCATTATGCCTGTTTGCTTCAGTGGGACAATATCTATTATCAACCTCCAACGAATGATTATGTAGCGCCAAAAACCACTGTACGTGTAGGTTTAGTGCAATGGCAGATGCGTAGTTATAAGACATTGGACGATTTGTTCGAGCAAGTTGAGTTTTTTGTTGATGCAGTATCCGATTATAAAAGTGACTTTGTGCTTTTTCCTGAATATTTTAATGCTCCACTTATGGCTCGTTTTAATAACGAAGAAGAGTCCGAGGCCATTCGTGGACTGGCTGCTTACACTAAGGAAATAAAGGAAAGATTTATTAAACTGGCTATCAGCTATAATATTAACATTATAACGGGTAGTATGCCATTAATAAAAGAAGATGGATTATTATATAATGTAGGATTCTTATGTCGTCGTGACGGAACTTCCGAAATGTATGAGAAGCTGCATGTTACTCCGGATGAAATAAAAAGTTGGGGACTTAGCGGTGGAAAAGGTGTACAAACTTTTGAAACAGACTGTGCAAAAATCGGTGTATTGATTTGTTATGATGTGGAGTTTCCGGAGCTTTCCCGTATTATGGCTGATCAGGGTATGCAGATTCTTTTCGTTCCCTTCCTCACTGACACTCAAAATGCCTTTTCACGCGTAAGGGTTTGCGCTCATGCGCGGGCTATTGAAAATGAATGCTTTGTTGTGATTGCCGGATGTGTAGGCAATTTGCCACGTGTACACAATATGGATATTCAGTATGCTCAATCGGGTGTATTTACTCCGTGCGACTTTGCATTTCCAACCGATGGTCGCAGGGCAGAGGCTACTCCGAATACCGAAATGATTCTTGTTTCTGACGTCGATCTCGATTTATTGAATGAATTGCATACTTATGGTAGCGTACGCAATTTGAAAGATAGGCGGAGTGACCTTTATGAAGTTCGGTTAAAGAAATAATCTATGACTTTTCTTCTGTTATTATTTGATAAATGGTTGTTTAATTGCTCCTGTTTTGATTTATTTTTTTCTAGAAAATAAAAAGTATCCTTATTTCTTTGTGGATTTATAATTTTGCTTTATATTTGCATTATAATTGATAACTCAAGTATATAACAATGATTAAAGAAGAATTATTAATTGCTTTCAATATTATGAAAGTACAGTCAATTCTATCCAGAAAGTTTGATTCACTTAGTGTGCACGGATTGGGGTTTACTGATTATTTGATGCTTTATTTACTTTCAAGTTCGAAAGAACATAAATTGAGGAGGATTGATCTGGCTGAAAAGGCTGGCCTCACCGCTTCGGGTGTAACGCGGGTATTAAATCCTTTGGAAAAGATAGGCTTGGTATCGAGAGAAACAAATGAAAGAGACGCCCGGGTGAGTTATGTAATATTGACTGAAATAGGGGAGCAAGTATTTAGAGAAGCCACTGAAACAGCAGAAATGGTCGCTAAGAGTTTCTTTCCCAACACTACAAAAAAAAATCTACTCAATTTCATTCAAACATTAGACACATTAGGTGGAAATATAGGTTGATTATCTATAAAAATGGGGCTCGAATCACTCGAGCCCCACATCTCATTAGTAACCAATATAAATAACTAAAACGCTGTTTTCAGTTTTTCAAGCCAAGCATCTACACGACTTTCAGTTAAATCACCTTCATTATCCGGATCTAGCGGTAGACCAATGAATGTATCATTTATTACAGCTTCCGAATCATCAAACGAATATCCTTCAGTAGATACTCCGGTACCAATAAATTCACATCCCGAACTCTTTAAAGCTTCATATATTTTCCCCATAGTATCACAGAAGGTGTCACTAAAGGTGGCAGAGTCACCGCAAGCAAACAAAGCAACCTTTTTACCATCCAAGTTCACACTCTTCAGTGTAACGAGGAATGATTCCCAATCGTCTTGCAAATCACCTGCTCCTGTCGGTGAACTACCGAATAGTAAAATCTCATAGTCGGCCGGACTGGCTTTTGTTCTGTAGATGTCATGTACATCTTCAGATGATAAACCTAATTTCTCACCAATCAACTTTGCTACTTCTTCTGTATTTCCGGTAGAAGAGCCATAAAAAATACCTATCTTTTTCATAATTCTGTTTTAAATATTAGAGCTATTATTTTTTCATTAGCTTTCTATGTAACAGAAAAGATCTCAATATGGTTCGGTCTGTTATTGGAAAATACCTAATTATGGTGATAAAACAACTCTGAATCAACCTTAAAAATGTACTTGTTACAATACTCCTTGTCTGAAATATGCATTTGTTTACATATATCTTATTGATTTATAAACCTTTGTTAAATATGAACTTATTTAATTGCTCTGCTGTTTTATGTATATTCTCTAAAGTTTTATTGGATTTTTATAGTATATAAATTCACTTTTATAACTTTAATTGTTTTGAAATAATGAAATATGATATTGCAATCATTGGAGGTGGTCCCGCCGGTTATAATGCCGCGGAAAAAGCTGCATCCAACGGATTTAAAACAGTTCTTTTTGAAAAGAGTGACATTGGGGGAGTCTGCCTGAATGAAGGTTGTATTCCAACCAAAACTTTCCTCTATTCTGCTAAATTACTTGATGGCATGAAGAATGCCGGAAAATATGGACTTGAAGCCGGTGAATTCTCACTCGACCATAAGAAGGTGGTATTACGTAAAAATAAAATTGTAAAAAAGCTCACTACGGGAGTTAAGTACAAGCTCGATCTGAACGGGGTGGATATTATACAGAAGCAAGCCACGATTAAGGGTGAAAGCGACGGAGTGATACGCATAGAGGCTGAAGGTGAGGAATTCCAAGCCGAATATCTTCTTCTGTGTACGGGTTCCAGCACAGCTATTCCTCCTATAAAAGGCTTGGATGGTATAGCGTATTGGACGTCGAAGGAAGCACTTGAAGCTACCGAACTTCCCGGATCTTTGGTGATTATCGGAGGGGGAGTCATCGGAATGGAGTTTGCTTCTTATTTTAATAGTGTGGGAGTGAATGTAACCGTTGTGGAGATGATGCCCGAGATATTGGGAGTTATGGATAAAGAGATTTCCGCAATGCTTCGTTCGGATTACAGCAAGAAAGGCGTAAAGTTTCACTTGAATACGGCTGTCGTAGAGGTGGCGCCGGATAAGGTGATTATTGAGAAAGGCGGTAAGAGGGAAGAACTTCCTGCCGACAAAATATTGGTCAGCGTGGGACGTAGGGCAAACCTGTCGGATATTGGTCTGGAAACATTATCCATAGAAGTTGATCGTAAAGGAGTAAAGGTAAACGAGCATATGCAGACCAGTCATCCGCACGTTTATGCCGCCGGAGATATAACAGGTTTCTCTATGCTGGCACATACCGCTATACGTGAAGGAGAAGTGGCAATCAACCGTATTTTAGGACGGGATGACGTAATGAGCTATAGTGGTGTTCCCGGAGTGGTATATACAAACCCCGAAATAGCCGGAGTGGGTAGAACGGAAGAAGAGCTGTCTGCTGCGGGTGAAGCCTTCCGTGTATCCAAATTGCCAATGACTTATTCAGGGCGTTTCGTTGCCGAGAATGAAGGAGTGAACGGTCTTTGCAAATTGATTACCGATGTACAAAATCATATAATCGGATGTCATATCTATGGTAATCCCGCCTCGGAGTTAATCGTGCTTGCCGGTACTGCCATTGATGAACATTTCACAATAGAACAATTCCAGAAGATCGTATTCCCGCATCCAACGGTAAGCGAAATTTTGCGTGAAGTAGCATTTGAATAAACATAAATGAATGATGCTGTATATTGATAATCCTAATATTGATGTATTCTTCAATTTAGCCGCAGAGGAGTATTTACTGAAGAATTTTGAGCAGAACATTTTTATGGTCTGGCAAAGCCGCCCTTCTGTGGTTCTCGGCAGACATCAGAATGTACGCGCTGAAGTCGACATCAATTATGCGGAAACGAATGGCATTGATATCGCAAGAAGATATTCCGGTGGAGGTGCAGTTTATCATGATCCGGGCAATTTGAATCTGACGTTTATAGAGACTGCAGGGCATATTGGTTTCGATAAATATGCCGATATGACGGCTCGTGCATTGCAACATTTAGGTCTAAAACCCGAATTGGATGAACGGCGTTCTATTTATCTGTCCGGTCTGAAAATCTCCGGTAGCGCACAGTGTGTATATAAGCATCGATTAATGTATCATGCCACCTTATTGTTTGATTCCGATCTGCATAGGTTAATAAATGTATTGAATGGAGAAGTGGAAGATATCTCATCGGCTTCCCGGGTTCAAGTACGCTCCGTAAAGAGTCCGGTGACTAATATTAAGCCGTATTTGCATGGAGTATTGAATGTTGCGGATTTTAAAACAAAGATCGTAAAGCATCTTCTAGAAGATAGCGGGGAATATATACGCTATAGTTGGAGCGAAGAAGACCTTACCGTTATTAATCGGATTAGAGAAAGCAGATATGCTACTGCTTCATGGAACGGGATTAAGCCAAGGTTGCTGTCTTCTTGTATATGAAAATAATTGCATAATTAGTAAGATTTAAAATAAGTTTGTTATGGCAAAGTTTGAAATAAAAATGCCTAAGTTAGGCGAAAGTATTACTGAAGGAACTATTGTGTCATGGTCTGTAAAAGTGGGTGATACCATTCAGGAAGATGACGTTCTCTTTGAGGTGAATACAGCGAAAGTCAGTGCTGAAATTCCGTCTCCTGTTTCCGGTAAAATATTGGAAATACTGTTTAACGAAGGTGATACTGTGGCGGTAGGCACGGTAGTCGCTATTGTAGAACTCGAAGGTGAGGGTGATGAAACAGCCGATGCTGCTGCGCCGGCTACTTCGGATGTCTCTTCGGCTTCCACAGGGATAGGAACAAAAGAGGAGGCTCAGTCGCCTGCCGATGAAAAGAAGAAGGCTAAAACAGAGGATTCGCGCTGGTACTCTCCTGCGGTATTAAATAAAGCTAAAGAAGTGGGAGTAAGTCGCGAAAAGCTTGATGAAATACCGGGTACGGGATATCTGGGACGTCTGACCAAACGGGATCTTGAAGACTTCCTTGAGAACAGACCGTCAGTATCTTCCGCTGCAATACAATCGGCAAATACAGCCGGAAGTACTGCTACTGTGAGGAAAGCTCAGGAAGGTCAAGTATCTACTCCTGTTGCCGGCAGTCAAAAACCTTCACCTGCAACAGACGAACGTCCGGTTAACGCTGTTCCGGTTGTAGTATCCGAAGGGGATGAGGTGATTGCAATGGACTATGTACGTCGCATTATTGCCGATCGTATGGTCGCTTCCAAGAAGATATCGCCACATGTCACTAACGTGGTGGAAGTAGATATGACGCGTTTGGTGAAATGGCGCAATGAGCATAAGGAAGAGTTCCGTAAGCGTGAAGGAGTAAGCCTGACCTATATGCCTTTTATTACCGAAGCTGTGGTTAATGCTCTAAAAGCTTTTCCAAGAGTAAATTCCTCGGTCGACGGCTATAATATCATCCAGAAAAAACGGATTAATGTGGGTATAGCGGTATCTCTCGACGATGGAAATCTGATAGTACCTGTTGTGAAGAATGCCGATAAATTGAATATCAGCGGACTTGCCACATCTATTGCGTCGCTTGCCGATAAGGCTCGTAAAGGTAAACTGGCTGCCGACGATATCGAAGGAGGAACATTTACGATTACTAACTTCGGCACATTCAAGAGCCTGTTTGGTACACCTATTATCAATCAGCCTGAGGTTGCTATCTTAGGAGTGGGGACAATAGAAAAGAGACCGGCTATCATAGAGACTCCCGATGGAGATGTGATTGCTATCAGGCAGAAGATGTATTTGTCATTATCCTATGACCATCGTGTGATAGACGGATCATTGGGAGGTAACTTCTTGAAAGCAGTAGCCGATTATCTGGAAAATTGGAATGAATAAAACGAAATAGATTAATACTTATGAAGAAATTTGATATAAAAACCACAGAAAAAGAAGTCCTCAAGAAATGGTTTCATTTGATGACTTTAGGACGTACACTTGATGAAAAAGCTCCGGCTTATCTGCTCCAGTCGCTTGGATGGTCATATCATGCTCCGTATGCAGGACATGACGGCATCCAGTTAGCTATGGGGCAAGTTTTCGTAAAAGGAAAAGACTTTCTTTTTCCATATTACAGGGATATGCTGACAGTACTTTCTGCAGGAATGACTCCGGAAGAAGTGATACTGAACGGGTTGTCCAAAGCAACCGACCCGGGTAGTGGTGGGCGGCACATGTCCAATCACTTTGCCAAACCGGAATGGCATATTGAAAATATCTCTTCCGCCACCGGGACGCATGATTTGCACGCGGCAGGAGTGGCACGGGCTATGGTTTACTACAAGCATCAAGGGGTTGTTATCACTTCGCATGGCGAAGCAGCTACTTCCGAGGGCTTTGTGTACGAAGCGATCAACGGAGCAAGTACCGAACAATTGCCTGTTATTTTTGTGATACAGGACAATGGATACGGTATCTCTGTTCCTAAAAAAGATCAGACGGCAAACCGTAAAGTAGTTGATAATTTCAGTGGATTTAAGAACTTGAAAATCATTCACTGCAACGGTAAGGACGTGTTTGATTCGATGAATGCAATGACTGAAGCTCGCGAGCATGCCTTGACTACAGGAAATCCGGTCATGGTACATGCTAACTGTGTACGTATCGGTTCCCACTCCAATTCGGACAACCATAGCCTCTATCGTGATGAAAACGAGTTGGCTTATGTAAAAGCAAACGATCCGCTGGCTAAGTTCCGCCGTATGCTTTTACGCTATAACCGTTTCACAGAAGAGGAATTAAAGGCGATAGAGAGTGATGCTAAAAAAGAGTTGAGTGTAGCCAATCGTAAAGCAATTGCTGCACCCGATCCTGATCCGGCTACAATCTATGATTTTGTCTTGCCGGAAGCTTATGAAGCTAAGAAGTATCCAGAAGGCGTACAACATGGAGAAGGCGAAAAAATAATGATGGTGAAAGCCATCAACGAAACGTTGAAAGCTGAATTCAGACGTAATCCCGATACTTTCCTGTGGGGGCAGGATGTTGCTAACAGAGATAAAGGAGGCGTATTCAATATCACCAAGGGGATGCAGCAGGAGTTCGGTGAAGGCCGTATATTTAATGCCCCCATTGCCGAAGATTACATTATGGGCACGGCAAACGGAATGAGTCGTTTCGATCCTAAGATCAGAATCGTGGTAGAAGGTGCCGAGTTTGCCGACTACTTCTGGCCTGCAATAGAGCAGTATGTGGAATTTACCCATGAATATTGGCGCAGCAATGGGCAGTTTACTCCGAATGTAACTATTCGTCTGGCTTCAGGCGGTTATATCGGAGGTGGATTGTACCATTCCCAGAATCTAGAAGCCTCTCTAGCTTCGCTGCCCGGAGCGAGAATTGTTTATCCGTCGTTTGCAGATGATGCGGCGGGATTGTTACGTACTAGTCTGCGTTCCAAGGGGCCAACGCTATTTCTGGAACCTAAAGCTCAATACAATGCAGTAGATGCCTCTACGTTTGTGCCTGATGATTTTGAAGTTCCGTTCGGCAAAGCGCGCATCCGTCATGAGGGTAGTGACCTGACTGTCATTACCTACGGAAATACAACGCATTTATGTCTGAATGTAGCGAAGAAACTGGAAGGGGAAAAGCAAGGCAATATTGAAGTGATTGACTTACGCTCACTTGTGCCGCTTGACAAGGATGCTATAGCAAAATCTGTGAAGAAGACCGGTAAAGTGCTCATTGTACACGAGGATAAAGTGTTCTCCGGTTTTGGAGCTGAAGTGGCGGCAATAATTACCGAAGAGCTTTTCCAATATCTGGATGCTCCGGTAAGACGTGTAGGCTCTACGTTTACTCCTGTTGGTTTCAATCCGGCTTTAGAAAAAGCCATTTTGCCCAATGAAGAACATATCTATAAGGCAGCAAGAGAATTACTTGAGTTTTGACCGTAGTTGATTATGTGAATTGTATTTTTATATAACATTGATCGTCATTTGAATAAATATATAATATTAAATTAATCATGCAATGAAAAAGATAGGTTTGTTTTACTGTCCGGATACCTTTAAAACCCGTGAAATAGGAGAGCGTATCATCCAAGCATTTGGTGATACAGTAGTTGTTGATGCGGTATCGGTAAAGGATGCCAGCCAGAAAGATTTTGAAAAATACGATAATATTATAGCTGGTGCTTCCACCTGGTTCGATGGAGAATTGCCTATGTATTGGGATGAGGCGCTACCCGAAATAGAGTCGGCTGATTTGAAGGGTAAAAAGATTGCCATTTTCGGTCTTGGTGACCAGTTGGGTTATCCCGACAACTTTGCTGATGGGGTGGGGCTTCTGGCTGGAATCTTTGTGAATTCAGGAGCTAAACCGGTTGGTGAAACCTCTACGGATGGATATCAATTTGAGCATTCTCTGGCTGTGAAAGACGGGCGGTTTGTAGGGCTGGTAATCGATGTGGAAAACCAGTCGGAACTTACCGACCAGCGTATCAGTGACTGGGTTAGTCAACTTAAGAAAGAATTCGATTGAGGGGGTGGAGGTATTTGTCGTAGTGTAATTTATGTCGGACTAATCATTTGTGGCTTTTTTATCAAATATTTTTTTATCGTTTTTACTCTCATGCACTCATAAATTGCATTTATTGTTTTATTTATCGGCAATAGATGCATGATAGTAGCTATGGTTGTGATATGAGGGTAAGCGTTTACTCTCATAGGTTATTTTCGAATATTCTATGGTAATATATTGATTATAAATGCAATATGTGATTTTTTTTAGTTTGGCGTAAATCAGGAGATTTTGCTGTAATTTTGAGCTAATATACATGTACATCTTGAAATGTACCTATATGGAATGTACAATGATCAGATGTTCCTCTTGTTAATCCCCTGTATTCCTTCTGTTAATCCCTTGAGTTTGTTCTGTTAAGCTTTTATGTCTGTAATAAGCTAACAATTGTAAACCGACTTGTTTATTATAGTAAATAAATAAGTTTACAATTGCTAGCTTATTTGTTTACGTGAGTAAGTTATTATTGAATATTAAGGAAAAACAAGGCAAATACTAAGGAAAAGCAGGAGAATTATAGGGCAAAAGGCCTATAAAAACCCTTTGTTTGCTTCAAATTAAGCATCCAAACATTTAATACAAAGTGGTGGAAAACCTAACGATTAGCCCTTGTTTAATCCGAAAATACGAGTGCAATGAAAAGATGAAGCTGTTTTCTTCCTTTTTTTATGTTTTTATCGGACAAGGGAGTCTTTTTACCAACTTTTTTGTAACTTTGCACCCTTAAAATGAGAGCACTGTGTCCGGGGATAGGGAAAGTATCTGAAGTATTTGCGGGCAAGCTCGTTAATTAGCAATATTTTCAGTTGAGATATGAGTAAGAAGTTTGTTGAACATTCACAACTCGACCTCTCGCAGGTAAACAAAGATGTGTTGAAGAAATGGGATGAAAACGGAGTTTTCGCCAGGAGTATGACAGAACGCGAAGGCTGTCCTTCTTTTGTTTTTTATGAAGGACCTCCCTCGGCTAATGGTATGCCGGGTATTCATCACGTAATGGCCCGTTCCATTAAGGACATCTTTTGTCGTTATAAAACCATGAAAGGATATCAGGTAAAACGTAAGGCTGGATGGGATACACACGGATTGCCTGTAGAGCTTGGAGTTGAAAAAGCTTTGGGCATTACCAAAGAAGATATCGGGAAAAAAATCTCTGTAGCCGAATATAATGCAGCTTGCCGCAAGGATGTGATGAAATATACCAAGGAGTGGGAAGACCTCACTCACAAGATGGGGTATTGGGTGGATATGAATAACCCGTATATCACTTATGATAATCGTTATATTGAAACTTTGTGGTGGCTTTTGAAACAGCTTTATAAGAAAGGACTTCTATACAAAGGGTATACTATTCAGCCGTATTCTCCGGCTGCCGGTACAGGCTTGAGCTCACATGAGCTGAACCAGCCCGGATGTTATCGTGACGTAAAGGATACCACGGTAGTGGCCCAATTCAAAATGAAGAATCCGAAGCCGGAGATGGCAGTGTGGGGAAGGCCTTATTTTATAGCATGGACTACCACCCCATGGACTCTACCTTCCAATACTGCACTTTGCGTCGGCCCTAAGATAGATTATGTAGCAGTAGAAAGCTATAACGGCTATACCGGTGAAAAGATCACGGTGGTATTGGCCAAAGCCTTGCTTTATACGCACTTCAATCAAAAGGCGGAAGGCCTTGCATTAGAGGATTATAAACAAGGTGACAAACTTATCCCGTTCAAAGTAATAGCCGAATATAAAGGTACCGACCTTGTGGGCATGGAGTATGAACAATTAATGCCTTGGGTGAATCCCGGTGAAGGTGCATTCCGGGTAATTCCTGGAGACTATGTGACTACTGAAGATGGTACGGGTATCGTACATATCGCTCCAACTTTCGGTGCGGATGATGCTTTGGTAGCCAAGGCTGCCGGTGTGCCTCCATTGCAATTGATTAATAAGAAAGGTGAACTGCGCCCAATGGTCGATTTGACCGGTAAGTTCTATCTTTTGGATGAACTAGATGAAAATTTTGTAAAGGAGCGCGTTAATGTAGCACTTTATAAGGAGTATGAGGGCCGGTTCGTGAAGAATGATTACGATCCTAATCTGACGGATAAAGATGAAACATTGGACATCAGTATCTGTATGATGATGAAAGCGAACAATCAGGCTTTTAAAATAGAAAAGTATGTGCACAATTATCCGCACTGCTGGCGCACAGACAAACCAGTACTTTATTATCCGTTGGATAGCTGGTTCATCCGTTCTACTGCTTGTAAAGAGCGCATGATTGAGTTGAATAAAACAATCAACTGGAAACCGGAAAGCACAGGGACGGGGCGTTTTGGCAAATGGCTTGAAAACCTGAATGACTGGAACTTAAGTCGTTCACGCTATTGGGGAACTCCGCTCCCTATCTGGCGTACGGACGATAACAGTGATGAAAAATGCATTGAATCGGTAGAGGAACTTTATCATGAAATAGATAAATCTGTTGCTGCCGGATTTATGAAGTCGAATCCATATAAAGATAAGGGTTTTATTCCGGGTGAATATGCAAAAGAAAATTACGAGAAGATTGATTTGCATCGTCCGTATGTAGATAATATTATTTTGGTTTCCAAAGATGGTAAACCGATGAAACGTGAAACGGACTTGATTGATGTTTGGTTTGATTCAGGTTCCATGCCTTATGCTCAAATCCATTATCCGTTTGAAAACAAGGAGATGCTGGACAGTCATGAGGTATATCCGGCCGACTTCATAGCCGAAGGTGTTGACCAGACTCGTGGATGGTTTTTCACACTACATGCTATTGCATCTATGGTGTTTGATAATGTTTCATTTAAGGCTGTGGTGTCCAATGGGCTAGTGCTTGATAAGAATGGCAATAAAATGTCTAAGCGTCTGGGAAATGCTGTAGATCCATTTTCTACGATTGAGAAATACGGATCAGATCCTTTGCGTTGGTATATGATTACCAATTCTTCACCGTGGGATAATTTGAAATTTGATGTAGACGGGATTGAAGAAGTTCGCCGGAAGTTCTTCGGTACATTATATAATACATATTCATTCTTTGCACTTTATGCCAATGTCGATGGTTTTGAGTATAAGGAAGCGGATATTCCTTTGGCGGAACGTCCGGAGATTGATCGTTGGATTTTATCTTTGATAAACTCTTTAATTAAAGAAGTGGATGCATGCTATAATGATTATGAGCCTACCAAAGCCGGTCGATTGATATCCGACTTTGTAAATGACAATTTGTCCAACTGGTATGTTCGTCTGAATCGTAAACGTTTCTGGGGTGGAGGTATGACGCAAGATAAACTCTCTGCTTATCAGACGTTGTATACTTGTTTGGAAATTGTAGCTAAATTAATGGCTCCTATATCTCCTTTTTACTCGGATCAGCTTTATATGGATTTAATCTTTGCTACGGGAAGGGATAAAGTGGTGTCAGTGCATTTAGCCAAATTTCCGGTTTGCAACGATGGTATTATTGATAAGGAGTTGGAAGCCCGCATGCAAATAGCTCAAGATATAACATCAATGGTGTTGGCTTTACGTCGTAAAGTTAACATAAAAGTCCGTCAACCACTTCAATGTATTATGATTCCGGTTGTTGATCAAGAGCAACGCATACATATTGATGCGGTAAAGTCTCTGATTATGAGTGAAGTCAATGTGAAGGAAATAAACTTTGTAGAAGGTACTGCTGGTATATTGGTGAAAAAAGTTAAGTGTGACTTTAAAAAAATGGGACCTAAGTTTGGTAAGCAAATGAAAGCCGTTGCTTCTGCTGTTACTGAATTGTCGCAGGAAGCCATTGCCGAACTGGAAAATAATGGTAGGTATAAATTAAATATTTTCGGCGAAGAAATTACCGTAGAGGCTTCTGATGTGGAAATATTTAGTGAAGATATTCCGGGTTGGCTTGTTGGCAATGAAGGGAAACTGACTGTAGCCTTGGAAGTTACAGTGACAGAAAAACTTCGTCGTGAAGGAATAGCCCGTGAATTGGTTAATCGTATCCAGAATATTCGTAAATCGAGCGGTTTTGAGATCACGGATAAGATAAAAATTTCCTTATCTAAAAATCCACAGACCAATGATGCAGTCAATGAATATAATGATTATATTCGCAATCAAGTTTTGGGAATTTCATTGATACTTGTAGATAAAGTGGAGAATGGGACTGAACTTAACTTTGATGATTTTTCTCTGTTTATCACTGTTGAAAAAGAATAATAATATTACTAACCCTATTTAAAATCGTATAATTATGGCAGAAAGAACGAGATATTCAGATGCTGAATTGGAGGAATTCCGCTCCATTATTTTAGAAAAGCTGGAGTTGGCCCAGAGAGATTATGAACAGTTAAAAGCCAGTCTGACGGGAGCTGACGGCAACGATACTGACGATACATCTCCCACATATAAAGTATTGGAAGAAGGTGCAAATACATTGTCAAAAGAAGAAACCACTCGTTTGGCACAACGCCAATTGAAGTTTATTCAGGCTTTACAAGCTGCACTTGTACGCATTGAAAATAAAACTTATGGTATATGCAGGGAAACAGGAAAGTTGATTCCTGCAGAAAGATTACGTGCTGTGCCTCATGCTACATTAAGTATTGAAGCTAAAAATGGCGGAAAAAAATAAAGAATGAATAAATTTTTTACAAAAGGCCGAATAGCCTTATTGGTTATATTTTCAGTACTGATTCTAGACCAACTAATCAAGGTATTGGTTAAAACCAACATGTATTGGCATGAGAGCATACATATTACCGATTGGTTTTATATCTATTTTACTGAAAATAACGGTATGGCTTTCGGCATGGAGATCTTCGGAAAGCTTTTCTTGACACTTTTCCGTATCGTTGCCGTAGCTATGATAGGGTGGTATCTGCTAAAAATAATAAAGCAGGGACTGAAAACCGGATATATTATATGCGTATCTCTGATACTTACCGGAGCATTGGGTAATATAATAGATAGTGTATTATATGGGATTCTGTTTAGTGAAAGTACAAATTACCAAATTGCATCTTTTCTTCCTGTAGGGGGGGGATACGCTCCTTTACTTTACGGTAAGGTTGTTGACATGTTCTATTTTCCAATCATTGATACTAATTGGCCGCAATGGATACCTTTTGTCGGAGGTGATCATTTTATATTTTTCAGTCCAATATTTAATTTTGCCGATGCTTCCATTAGTTGTGGTATTATAGCTTTATTGCTATTTTATAGTAGATATTTGAATGATTCCTATCATGCATTAAAGAAATCATGAAAAGGGCGGGCTGTTTTCAATTTTGTATATTGCTTTTGTTGACGCTTTCTTTTGCTTCTTGCGAAGTGAAGAGACCGCATGGTGTCTTATCGGACTCTGAAATGGAGAACGTATTGTATGATTACCATATAGCCAAATCGATGGCTGATCAACTGCCATATACTGAAAATTATAAGAAAGCATTATATATTGAATCAGCTCTAAAGAAACATGGACTTACTCAAGTGGATTTTGATTCTTCAATGGCATGGTTTTCCGGTAATCCGGATATTCTTTCGCAGATATATGAAAATATTTCTGCCAGATTGAAAGTGCAAAAAGGTCAATTGGATCACATGATAGCTTTGCGTAACAATACCCCTAAAGAGAGTTTAGCCGGTGATAGTGTTGATATATGGGCATGGCAAAAGATATACCGATTGTCAGGAACACCTTTTAGCAATAAAATTTCTTTTGTTTTTCCCGCGGATGTGAATTTTCAGGTTCGGGATGTCATACGTTGGAATGTACGTTTCCGTTTTCCTAAAGGTACTCCGGATGCTGCTCATGCCCCTGTAATGGCGTTGCAAATATTACTTCAAAACGATAGTTTAATTAATTGTTCGCGGAGAATTTTAAGTGGTGGTGGAGAAGCTATAGTTCTTTCTTCAGACTCATTACACGCAATTAAAGAGGTTAAAGGCTTTGTTTATTACTCGGGAGGAATGCCTGGTAAAATTGTGCTAGTTGATCGCATATCATTAATGCGCTACCATATACATATACCGGTACCTACACCCTCTACTGTCCCTCTTGATACACTTCATCGGGTAAAGAAAGATACACTCCCTGCTCAAAAGCAACAAACTCAAATACCTGCGGGATCAACTTCTCCGGTTCCGACTCCAATACAGAAAATTAATAATCCGCAGGAACGTGATCGAATACGTGCTGTGCCTAAAAGGCAAATTCGCAAGATAGAACCTGCGGTACAGCCTAATAAATGATACTCCAGTAAGTATGAAACGCTACGCTTCCCATTGTATCTTGTCTCCTTGTATGGAGTGGATTAGATTACATATGGTAGAAATAAATGAAGAAACAATAAAGTTGTTTCCAATTTATGAAGAGGCACATTCAGTAGAATGGCTTCCCGGAGTTATTCTATTGCTCCCAAAGAAGCGGAATAGTATGGACAACAAACTTTACTTTGAAAATACACTTCTTTCTGCAAAGAAAGCATTTAAAAAAGAGGTCATTTTGACTTTTCACACTGAAGAGTATAGCATATTTCACTTATTCCCTTTTGATTTTACTTTGATGCGGCCTGTCGCCGGAACTCAGAGCAAACAACTGCTGTAGCTATAGCCACATTGAGAGACTCCGATGTTTCTCTGCTTGCGGGGTAATTGGGTATATACAATCGTTGGTTAATTAATGCAGCGACCTCTGCCGAGATACCATTGCCTTCATTTCCCATGACAATAAGTCCGCTTTTTGATAATTCCTTTCCGTAAATATTCTCTCCATTTAAAAAAGTTCCATATACAGGGGTTTCTTTATTAAAAAAGGAAATAAGTTTCGGCAAATCATAATAATGTAATTTAACTCGGGCAATAGCCCCCATAGTTGCTTGAACTGTTTTGGGGTTAAAAACATCTGCTGTATTGAGGGAACAAAAGATATCCTCAATCCCAAACCAATCGGCTAAGCGGATTATTGTACCCAGATTTCCTGGGTCTTGAATATCGTCTAGAGCCAGACAAAGTGAGCGATTGATCACGGAGCTATCCAGTTGATAATGTGGTTGCTCGAATACTCCTAACACTTCCTGTGGATTTTTTAATAAACTGGCGCGACTCAACTCATCGTCCGATACTTCTATGAGGTCAGTGACTGGTAGCATAGACTGACGTGAAATCCATTCAGGAGTAGCCACTAAAAAACGACATGGAAAGCACTGCAATAAATCACCAACTAATTTATGCCCTTCTGCCAAAAATACGTCGTCGTTTTTTCTGTTTTTTTTCAACTCCAATGAATGGATATACTTAATTCTATTTTTACTTAGCGCCATTGTTATTTTAATTCTTATCAATTTACAAATTTACACGAATATTTCTATTTAATCAATAAACACTCTACGCTTCTGTATTTTTTGTTTTCCAAACGGAAAAATACATCTATATTTGTAGCTTATTATGCATGAATCAAAAGATTTGGAATGAAGAAAACCTTTCGTTTTTTAACAATAATTCTGTATTTAGTTTTACTTGCTTCCTGTTCTGCTACTAAATACGTACCCGATGGATCGTATCTGTTGGACGAAGTTCGTATATATAGTGACAATAAAGATGTGAAAGCTTCGAATTTGTCTCCTTATGTTCGTCAAAATCCGAATTCGAAATGGTTTAGTCTGATAAAAACGCAATTATATGTATATGATCTGTCAGGAAGAGATACGACTAGCTGGATTAATAAAACATTGAGGCGGGTAGGGGATGCTCCGGTGATTTATAGTCCGGAAGACACCAAACGTGCATGTGAAGAATTGGTTAAGGCTGTTCAGAACATGGGCTATATGGGAGCTAAAGTGATCCCAGAACTAAAGGTTAAAAAAAAGAAAGCAAAAGTATTTTATCATATTGTTACGGGAAATGCTTATAGAATACGATCACTCGTATATAATATTGAAGATTCTAGGATTAAAGAATATCTTAAATCGGATTCGGCTTCATCATACCTGAAAGTTGGTATGTTATTTGATGTTACTGCTCTTGATAATGAACGTCAAAGGATAACAACCAATCTTTTGAATAATGGTTATTATAAGTTTAATAAAGACTATATTTCTTATACGGCTGATACCATAAACGGATCCTATCAGATAGATCTGACTTTACATCTTGATCAATACAGGCAACACACGACAGATAGTCCACAAAATCATCATCAATATAAAATAGGTAAAGTTAGCTTCATAACTGACTACAATATCATGCAGACTTCTCCATTGAGTGAAATCAGCATTAATGACTCCATACATTATAAAGGATTTCCAATTTATTATAAGGATAAACTTTTCTTGCGTCCGAAAGTCCTGACACAAAATTCACAAATCGTTCCGGGGGATTTTTATAAGGAGCAGGATGTGCAACGTACATACTCCAACTTTGGCAGGCTGTCAGCATTAAAATATACCAATATTCGCTTTTTCGAAACGCAGCCCGCCGACAGTACTATGTTGAATGCTTATGTTATGCTTACCGGAAACAAACACCGATCTGTTTCGTATGAAATGGAGGGCACAAATTCGGCCGGTGATTTAGGAGCAGCTGCTTCCGTTTCATACCAAAACCGTAATATTTTTAAAGGATCCGAAACTTTTATGGTAAAATTGCGTGGTGCTTATGAAGCGATATCCGGATTACAGACCGAATATAATCATGAAAATTATAAAGAGATAGGTGCTGAAACAAGCATAAGTTTTCCCCGGTTTATGTTTCCGTTTTTATCTAGCGACTTTAAACAAAAGATACGTGCTACTACCGAGTTTGGCTTGCAATATAACTATCAAATGAGACCTGAATTCTCGCGAATAGTAGCTTCTGCCAACTGGAGCTATAAATGGGGTGTAAATCGACGTTCACAGCACCGGATTGATTTGCTAGATATCAATTATTTATACATGCCTTCTATTTCAGATTCTTTCAGAATACATTATTTGGAAAATAAGGAAAATTATATTCTCAAATATAATTATGAAGATAGGTTGATTGTACGTACAGGGTATAGTTATACATTCAATAGCTCTGGACGTGCCTTGGTAAACAATACTATAACAGGTAATGCTTATTTTATTAGGTTGAATTTAGAATCAGCCGGTAATTTGTTATATGCTTTTGCCAAAATGAATCACATGAAAAAGAACGATGAAGGAGAGTACACATTACTGAATATTCCATTTGCCCAATATGTAAAAGGAGATTTTGATTATGGCCGAAATATTATGATAGATAATAGGAATGCCGTAGCTTTTCATATTGCCGGAGGAATAGCGATTCCTTATGGTAATGCAGATGTTGTGCCTTTTGAAAAACGTTATTTTTCGGGCGGGGCAAATAGTGTACGAGGATGGTCGGTGCGTAGCTTGGGACCAGGTTCTTTTGCGGGAGACGGAAACTTCCTGAATCAATCCGGGGATATTAAATTGGATGCGAGTATCGAATACAGAACACGGCTATTTTGGAAATTCAGAGGTGCAGCTTTTGTGGATGCAGGTAATATATGGACATTGAGAAATTATCAAGATCAGCCTGGAGGTAAATTTGAATTTAACAAATTCTACAAACAAATAGCTATGGCATACGGTGTGGGCTTGAGGCTTGACCTTGATTTCTTTATTCTCCGTTTCGATGGAGGAATGAAAGCTATTAATCCGGAAAGTGGAGCTGAACGCTATCCCGTTTTTCACCCTAATTTTAGCCGGGATTTTGCGTTCCATTTCGCTGTAGGATATCCTTTCTAAAAATAAAATCTTTCTTGGTACAAACACGAACACCTGTTCATTTGATTATCCGAGAAATGACGAGAAAAAGTTAGTATTCGAATAGTGATAAATAAAGAAGATACTGTTCCATAACGAAACAGTATCTTCCTTATTTATTGAAATCCATCGAAAAGTATTATTGCATTCTTCGGATATTTTCTTAGAAAAATGTTCCAGTTAACGCGCTGCAAAGTAAGTATTTATCATTGTGGCTTGGCGGGCTGCATTTACTCCTTGTTGATCTAAAGTGACATTCATGGCCTGACCATTCGGCAAGTACATCTGAGCGGTTCCATCATTATTTATTTGAAGCAGTTCCGTAGTAATGCCGTTTGTAACCACATTCCACGTATTTTCTTCCTTATCATATATTAAATCCATGGATGCAGTTTCACCTTCTTTAGTAATAGAATAGCCATTCTCTAAAGTCTTTACTAGATAATTTCCATTTTCTCCTTTAACCTTCTTCACATCGCCGATATTTGCCATTGGGTTCGAACCTGTCCAGAATTCAATAGAGTTGATAACTAAAGCATCTGCCAAATAACATACTCCATATACAGGAATAATATTACATGCCAGATAAACAATTTCATTTACAAATTTTGTTCCAAGACTCTGGTTCCATGTTGCTAATCTGGAATGTAAAGAAAAAGAGCCCACACACGAAGTGAAAAGAAAAGCTGCACAAATTACAATTGTTGCAGATAATTTTAATCTACTTTTGTTCATAATCATTTTTTTTAGATATATATGTTTTTTACGTTGCTTCTTGCATTGCGCAAATATATGGATTAAAATAACTAATTATACGAATAACTTGGTAAATCAGTTTTTTTTCATTCCCATCTTTGTTTTGGAAAGAACGCTACCTATCCAATTGTCGACAGATATTTTGCCTGGTCCGGCAACATACATAAGTACGAATATAACGAGATAAATAAAAGCCAGTTCCTTTATGGAAAACGGGTCATTTGCATGAATAACAAAAAATGCCATGAGCATTGTAATAATCATAGGTATCATGGCTAATCTATAGAGAAATCCTACAATGAATGCCATTGAACAAACAAGTTCTCCAAATATGGCTAGCATTAATGAAAGGGAATTTCCAACTCCAAGCGGGTCAGGGAACATTGCTGACATCTCATTAAAGTTACTCCATTTTTGTATGCCGTGGTTCATTAATAATATTCCAAATACCACTCTAGCAATCAACAAAATAGTAGAAGTCGCACTATCATTGGACTTCGATGGAAAAAGAAAGCGATAAAATATATTCATAACTTTTCATCTTTATATATTAAACAACAATTATTAAGAAAAATAGTTTAATCTTTATGTAAAGGCTTTATAATAACTCTCAATGAAGGATCATATGTGAAGTAGCTCCACATCCAGTCTAAAAATATGAAAAGTTTATTTTTTACTCCTACAATACTCATCAGATGAATAAATAGCCATACTCCCCATGCCAAGAATCCGGAAAAATGTATATTTTTCAGCTCCACGACAGCTTGGTTTCTGCCTATAGTTGCCATGGAACCTTTATTATTGTATACAAAAGGAATTAAAGACAGATCTTTATCTAATCGATTTAAATTTATTATCAGATTTTTTGCTTGTTGAATAGCTGGTTGAACAACTTGAGGATGTCCCTTAGGATATTCTTCTGTTGTCATGATAGCAGTATCTCCAATTGCAAAAATATTATTATAGTTCACAATACGGTTATACTTATCAACTTTCAATCTGTTGCCTGCTCCGTAAGATTCAGAGTTCAATCCTTCTATACTATTAGCTTGTACCCCAGCCACCCAGAATACATTGAACGTTTCCAATATAATGCCATTATCCAATTTTAGTTTTTCATTTGTACAATCAATGACTCCTGTATTAGTCATTATTTCCACTCCCATTTTTGATAAATACTCTTCTACTTTGTCCGAAGATTTTTTAGAAAATGCAGTTAATAATCGTGGAGCCATGTCTATTAGAATGATTCTCATTTTGTCAACTTCCAGGTCCGGATATTCATCTGGGAGAACAAATTTACGCATTTCCGCTAAAGCACCGGCTAGTTCTATACCGGTTGCACCTCCGCCCACAATAGCATAAGTGATTAGTTGTTGTTTCAGTCGAGGGTCATTTGTATTTTGTGCTTTCTCCAAGCTATCTAGTATACGATTACGGTTGTACAAAGCTTCCGATGTGCTTTTAAGAGCCATTGTATATTGAGAATACTCTTGTTTACCAAAATAGTTTGTATGGCAACCCGTCGCAATAATTAAATAGTCGTAATTTACTATTCCGATAGACGTTTCAAGGGCCTTTTCTTCTGGAATAACCCGTATTGCCTCACATATTCGGATATGAATATTTTTTTGTTTCTTAAAGATTTTCCGATAAGGAAACGAAATAGCTGAAGGCTCAATGCCCGATGTAGCTACCTGATAAAGTAAAGGCTGAAAGATATGGTGATTATTCTTATCAAGTAAGACAACTTGAAATCTATCAATATTTAATTTGCGAGCGACTTTTAATCCGCCAAAACCACCTCCGACAATAACAACACGTTTTCGTTCTTTTTTATTGGGGAGATTCATTTTCATATTCATAACTGAACTAAATTATAAAAGTAATAATCTAGAATAACACGAATAATTGTAGAATGTTCCCGGCAAAAGTTATACTGTATTTTATTTTTTATGAAAAACGGAAATTAATCGAATTCATAGATTTCAGAAGGAGTATTACGTTTCAATGCACATAATTGGACATCTTTGCCTACTACGATACCCTTATCTCTTAACCTAAACTCAACAGTTTTGTATGCCAATTCCGGATGGTTGTTGTCTTTACTCAAATGACAAAGCCATATATATTTTAATTTCTCTGAGATGTTCTCTGCCAGAAATTCGGCAGTAGCTGTATTGCTCATGTGTCCTGTCCGGCTAATAATACGCTCTTTCAGATATTGTGGATAATTTCCCCTACGCAACATATCTTCATCGTAATTAGCTTCCAATATGAGATAGTTAGCTTTGCAGATGTATTCGCCAGCCACCGGAGTTACTTCTCCAAGGTCAGTCAAGAATGAAAATGTTTTGTCCCCAATTTCAATGCAATACCCTACATTATCAGTTCCATCGTGAGGTACTTCAAAAGACTCGATACGAAAGTCTCTTAACTGCATAGGCTGTTTTTTTTCCAGATATCTGACAGATGAATGCAACTTTTCTGTCATACAGTAACTTTTGTTTATTCCCGCATGAACAAGAGCTGTGGAATAGACCGGAATATTTAATTTTTCACCTAATCCGCCTACACCTTTAATATGGTCAGCATGGTCATGAGTAACGAAAACGCCAATAATGGTATCCATACCGATGCCGGATTCCTTTAATATTTTCTTTATGGTTCTGGCTGCTATACCAGCATCGATGAGTATTCCGTATGATTCTGTTCCTATATAGTAGCAATTGCCGCTGCTTCCGCTAGCAAGGCTTATAAATTTAACTTTCATGATAATCTTTTAAATTATAACCATTCTGAAAAATCAGTAAGGTGACTGCAAATATACAAAAGATATTCATAAAGATTTCATCAGATGTTCAATATCAGGATAAAGATAATAGAGGCTATCCGCTATTAAGGGATAGCCTCTATTATAACATTCTAGTTTTCTATTACTTAAAATTGGAAGAATTTTTTTGCATTGTAATAGCTGACGTCTTCAACCATTTGATTCAACCGATTAGTTTCAACTGCAGGAATTTCTCCATTTTCCACATCATTGCCGAGCAAATTACAAAGTGTACGACGAAAATATTCATGACGCGGGTAAGATAAGAATGAGCGTGAGTCAGTTAACATCCCGACAAATCGACTTAACAGTCCAAGCAGCGAAAGTGCATTTATTTGTTTTTCCATTCCGTCTTTTTGATCCAGGAACCACCACCCGGAACCAAATTGTATTTTTCCAGGAATTGTGCCATCTTGGAAGTTGCCTAACATTGTTGCAATTACTTCGTTAGCACATGGATTTAAATTATATAAAATAGTCTTGGTCAATTTACCGGAAGTATTCAATCTATCGAGGAATTTAGCCATGGCTTTTGCTGTTGCAAATTCTCCAATGGAGTCAAACCCTGTGTCAGGGCCTAGCAATTTGAACATTTTCGTGTTGTTATTTCGTATTGCACCATAATGGAATTGCTGAGTCCAACTTTTTTCCCAATCCATTTCTCCGAATACGATGAGCATGGCTGATTTAAATTTAAGAATTTCTTCTTTAGATAATTCCGTACCACCGTATACTTTGTTGTAGATTGCTTTAATTTCACTGTCTGTGTAATCTTCAGCATAGAATTCTTCAATGCCATGATCGGATAATTTACATCCTTGTTCCGCAAAGAAATCATGTCGTTTACGTAAGGCTGTAACCATATCATCAAAACTGGAGATTGTCATGCCACTTACTTCAGCAAGTGTTTCAATATAGACACGGAAATTTGATGGAACTTCTACAGCCATTGCTTTATCCGGACGCCAAGTCGGAAGCATTTTTATTTCAAAACCACTTTCACGGGTTTTGATATGATATTCCAACGAATCAACAGGATCATCAGTCGTACATACCGTTTCCACATGATAGCGACGCATCATTCCGCGAGCCGAATATTCCGGTTTGGCTAGTTTTTCGTTACATTCTTCATATACCTCACGAGCTGTTTTCGGATTCAAAATTTTATCAATTCCAAATGCAGTCTTTAGTTCGAGGTGAGTCCAATGATATAAGGGGTTACGGAATGTGTAGGGTACGGTTTCTGCCCATTTTTCAAACTTTTCCCAATCGGATGTATCTTTACCGGTGCAGAAGCGTTCATCTACTCCGTTAGTTCGCATTGCACGCCATTTATAATGATCTCCACCCAACCAGATTTCTGTTAAAGATTTAAATTGATAATCATCGGCTACCATTTTAGGTATCAAGTGACAGTGATAATCGATAATCGGCATTTTCGAAGCATGCTCATGATATAACTTTTGCGCTGTTTCTGTTTGCAGCAAAAAGTTCTCATCCATAAATTTTTTCATTCTATTGTGTTTTTAGTATGTAAAATAATTTAAATTCATTTCATTCCTATTATAGCATTGATTATAAGGATAATAGGTCGTTGTTTTGATTTTTAGTTTTATTAACCGTTATCGAACACAAAAGTAGAGAAAAACGATTGTGATACAAAATAATTCGTATCTTTGCCGCAATTATTTGTATTATTTAAGTTTTAAAGGTATGCCTTTGCCTTTTTTTGGATATATAAAAAGTATGGAAAACAAAAATTATACGATTAAAGACATTGCGCATTTGGCAGGTGTGTCAGCAGGGACTGTGGATCGCGTTCTCCATAATCGTGGCGATGTCTCCGAATCTAGTAGAATAAAAGTTCAAGCTGTTCTTGACGCTATCGATTACAAGCCTAATATGTTTGCTATAGGATTGGCTGCAAAAAAAAGATATCGGATAGTATGTGTGACACCATTTTATAAAAAGTATGACTATTGGCATTCCGTAGCACAAGGATTGGAGCGTGCAGCTCAGGAATTCAAACCATTTAATGTTATTGTAGAATATATCTATTATTGGCATGCAGATAGAAAATCTTATGAGCAGGCTTGTATACAAGTCGTTAAGGAAGCTGCAGATGCTGTCCTTATTGCTCCGAATTTTCGCGAGGAGACGTTACGCCTGACCATTTCTCTGGAAAGAGCTAAAATACCTTATCTGTTTATTGATTTTAATATAGAAAATGCTAATCCGATTTGTTATATAGGGCAGGATTCTGTTGCAAGTGGATATATTGCCGCAAAAATTTTAATGCGGAAGTATGTGAAGGGACAAGAACTTGTTTTGTTTTTGAATAATGGTAAGGATAGCCCTGCAGAAATACAAATGCAAAGACGACTTGAGGGGTTTATGAAATATATTTCTGAGCAGTATAATCATATTATTATTCATGACGTGTTGTTCGACAAAGATGATGTTGCATCGAATATAAGTGTATTGGATAATTTTTTTAATAAATATCCAAAAGCTAAACTGGGTGTTGTTTTTAACTCTCGCATATATCAGGTAGCTAGTTATCTTGGTGAGAAAGGAAAGCATTTGGAAGGATTATTGGGATATGACTTATTGCCGGATAATGTTAATTATTTAAGATCGGGAGAGGTTAATTATTTGATAGGACAGCGTCCCGGACTTCAGGGATACTATGGAATAAAGGCTCTATGTGATTATACTGTTTTTAAAAAAACGGTAACAAAGATGAAATATATGCCTATAGATCTTTTGATGAAAGAAAATATAGATTTCTATTTTGAATTTGAATAAATATAATTACAATTCATTTATAAAAACAAATTAAGATGAAAGCATTAAATAAGCAGACCGCTTTAAAAAAACAATATCCGGAAAGGGTTATTCAATTTGGTGAAGGAAACTTCTTACGTGCATTTGTTGACTGGATAATCTATAATATGAATGAAAAGGCCGGTTTCAATAGTAGTGTTGTCGTTGTTCAGCCTATCGAGAGAGGAATGGTAGACATGCTCAATGCACAAGATAATTTATACCATGTTAATTTGCAGGGACTGGATAAGGGGGAAACAATAAACAGCCTTACATTGATTGATGTAATAAGCCGTTCTTTGAATCCATACTCTGAGAATGATAAATTTATGAAACTGGCAGAGCAACCGGAAATACGCTTTGTAATATCTAATACTACAGAAGCTGGCATCGCGTTTGACCCATCATGTAAATTGATAGATAAACCGGCATCCTCATATCCGGGCAAATTAACCCAGTTGCTTTATCATCGTTATAAGACTTTTAATGGAGATAAGAGTAAGGGATTGGTTATTTTTCCGTGTGAACTGATATTCCTCAATGGGCATAAACTGAAAGAAACTATTTATCAGTATATTGAATTGTGGCAATTGGGTGATAACTTTAAAACATGGTTCGAAGAATCATGTGGCGTTTATGCCACATTGGTCGATAGAATAGTGCCGGGATTCCCTCGTAAAGACATTGCCGAAATCAAAGAAAAACTTGGTTATGATGATAACCTTGTAGTACAGGCTGAAATATTCCATCTTTGGGTAATAGAGGCTCCACAAGTGATAGCAAAAGAATTTCCGGCAGATAAAGCAGGGTTAAACGTATTATTTGTACCGTCAGAAGAGCCATATCATGAGCGTAAGGTAACTTTGCTAAACGGCCCTCATACTGTTTTATCTCCGGTTTCGTTCTTATCCGGAATTAATATTGTTCGCGATGCTTGCCAACATCCTGTCATTGGCAAATATATCCACAAGGTAATGTTTGAGGAACTAATGGAAACTTTGAATCTACCAAAAGACGAATCAAAGAAATTTGCTGAAGACGTATTGGAGCGTTTCAATAATCCTTTTGTAGATCACGCAGTGACGAGTATCATGCTTAATTCTTTTCCGAAGTATCAGACACGAGACTTACCCGGGCTTAAAACTTACCTTGAACGTAAAGGGAAATTGCCTAAAGGGTTAGTTTTAGGTTTAGCGGCCATCATAACATATTATAAGGGAGGAGTTCGTGAAGATGGCGCTGAAATTACACCGAATGATGCACCTGAAATTATACAATTGCTGAAGGATCTTTGGATAACCAATGATACTTTGAAGATTACTCAGGGTGTTTTAGGCAATACTGCTATCTGGGGAGAAGATTTAAACCTTATCCCAGGCTTAACAGCTGCTGTAAAAGCGAATCTTGACTATATTCAGGAAAATGGCATGCTGGAAACTGTAAAAGCAATACTTTAATTTCGTTATTGAATTTATTAACAGGGTGTAGTAAATAACTACATCCTGTTTTTTTATATAAAAAAGCTTATCGAGTTGAATAAAATGTGTAAATTGCGCCAAATACGACACGATACATTATGAAAGCTCGTTTTTCAATATATATTATTGTTATTACAATAGTTGCATGTGCCTTTTTTTCATGCCAGCGTCCGGGGGCTACACTCGTTTCGGCTAAACAGTTAGTGGATTCTCTTCCTGACAGTACCTTGACTTTATTATCTCAAATTGAAAAGCCGGAGATTTCATTATCAAAATCAGATTATGCATTATATACAATTCTAAAGGTGCAGGCTCTATTAAAATGTGATAGTAATTTAGCTTCAGCACCCTCACTTTCTGACGCAATATCATACTATACATCAAAAAAAGACTCGAATCGGACTGCCGAAGCGTGCTTTTATGCCGGGCGAGTAGCACAAGAGTCTGGGGATTTAAAAAGTGCAATCGATTATTATTTTAAAAGCAAGGACTTATTGACAAATAGTAAAGATAATAAGCTACAGTTTTTGGTTCGTAACTATTTAGGGATCGTTTATTCTGAACAGTGGCTGTTTTCTGAAGAAAAACAAGTTTACACAAATGCATTTCAATATGCTAAATTGCTAAATGACACATCATATATTGTTGCTTCTTTAATGGGCATAGGATATGCTTATTCTGGGTTGGAGCAAGAAGATAGTGCTCTTTATTATCAAAATTATGCTTTAAACGTATCTAAGAAGTCCGCAAAGTATGCAATACCGAATGTTCAATTTCAGATTGCTCTTATATATCAACAAAAAGGGCAACCTCAACGTTCATTACTCTATGTGGATAGCGTTTTGCAGGCTTATCCTACTGATGCCGGTAGTTTATCTGTTAAAGGTAGTCTATACATAGATCTACAAAAGTATGATTCAGCTTTGCATTATTTAAAATATGCCTCAAACATATCTACTGATCTTTATGTACAAGCTAGAGCGGCCTATAAAACAGCCGATATATTTAATACTCTTCATCGATATGATTCAGCTTATATTTATATGACTAAATATAATTCAGTACGTGATAGTATAGAAAAAAAGGTTCATAGTGCAGAAGTTTTGAAACTTACTCAGGTCTATAATCGGAATAAGTGGCAAGAAACAAGTTTTCTATTAAGGCAGGAAACTGCAGAAAAGAAACAATGGCTTTATATGTCTTTAGCACTTATTTCAGCCTTGCTGTTATTACTCGGTTTTATCTTTTTATGGTATAAAAGCGCATTGCAGCGTAAGAATATCCAGATTTATCAACAAGAAAAAGAAACAGCTGAATTGAGAACCGGATTTTATAAACAACTGAATCAATCATATATCTCACAAGGACACAATAGAACTCAGGTTTCGGAAGAAGCATGGAAATCAATTGCTCAAAACACAGATACTATTTACAACAATTTCACCAAAAGGTTACAAGATTGTTATCCTAAGTTGAATGACGGAGATATTCGTTATTGCTATTTACTTAAAATGCAGCTTAGCCGTTCTGAAATTTCAGAAATTATGTGCGTAACGGAAGCTGCCGTTAAGCAACGTATTATTCGCGTTAAAAGAGAGAAGATGAATATAAAAGATGAGATACAATTGAAAGATTTTCTGCTGAAGTTTTAAAATGTAACCCCCCTTAAAATGAAAATATATTATTAATGTTCTTATTATAAGATATTTATGTAAAATAGAAGAGAGGTGATTTGTCACCCCTCTTTTTTTGATTAAGACTAAAAACAGTCCTATCTTGCACTCGATTTAAACAAATAACACAACCCAATTATGAAGAACTTTATTTTTATTTCAATTGTAGTGGCATCCTTATTGTTTGACTCTACTTTATTTGCGGCTCAGGAAACGACTCGTGATATTCTTCTTAGTACAAATACGTTACCTCCCATTAACAGATTTAAAATGGCTGGGGATGCAACTATGAGTGCAATGAGTACTAGTAATACTTTGAGAACTATAGCTACACCTGTGACAACAGCATCTATTCAGGCGTCTATTGATGGATCAGTTATAACATTCAGTTCCAATCAAACTCTTTCTGTGACAGTAACTATTAAGAGTTTATCTGATGACGAACCGGTATACACTGCCAATCTGTTGCTTACTAAGGGTGTTGTATTTCCTATATATATGAGTGGATATATAGCTGGACAATATAAAATTGAATTCGAATACAATAATACAACGCTGACGGGGATATTCACATTGGAAGAATAAAATTAATCTTTTGATATACATTGCTCTACGAATTAACTGGTTAGAAGATTTAATTTATAGGGTAGGCTATGCCAGACTAAACTAAGACTATAATACTCGTGTCGTGACGACGGTTTATATCCCCTTTATGGGATTTTAAACCGTCGTTTTTTTATATTTAATCGATTAGAGAACGTATTGATACATAAAGATGGAAATGCTTGGCAAGATATATTGAAAGATTTATTAGATTTGCTACAAAACTAAAAAACAATCGTATGAAAACAAAGAAAATAGTTCGAATAGCAGGTATAGTGCTAGGAGTGATCCTTTTGATCATGTTTATTATACCGTTTGCTTTCCAAGGTAAAATAGCCGGAATTGTTAAAACAGAGGGAAATAAAATGCTAAATGCCAAATTTGATTTTGATAAATTGAATGTCAGTTTATTTAAGCATTTTCCGCAAGCATCTGTCAGTTTGGAAGATTTTTACTTAAAAGGTGAGGGTGAATTTAAAAATGATACCCTTATACAAGCCAAAGAAATAACAGCTACTGTTAATTTGTTTTCTCTTTTTGGCAATAGCGGGTATAACATTTCCAGAATATATATAAATAATGCCAGTCTAAAAGCTATCGTGTTACCAAATGGAAAAGTGAACTGGGATATTATGAAACCTGATACAACTGCTAATATGCCTGCAAAGGAGGAAACATCGGAGTTTAGGTTGAAGATAAAGCGTTTGGCTGTCAGTAATTTGAATTTGATATACGATGATCGCCAGTCCAACCAATATGCTGTTATTAAAAAGCTTAAAGCTGAATGTTCCGGAGATTTAACGAGTAATCGTACCACTTTAAAACTTGAGGCAGAAACTGAAGCCTTATCTTATAAAATGAAAGGTATACCATTCCTTTCGAATGCAAATGTTTCGGCTAAAATGGATATTGATGCAAATTTAGCAGAAAATAAATATACCTTTAAAGAGAATGAATTTCGCTTAAATGCAATAAAGGCTGGGCTTGACGGGTGGATTGTGATGAAAGATCCTGCAATGGAAATGGATTTGAAACTTAAAACTAATGAAGTAGGTTTTAAAGAAATATTATCTCTTGTACCGGCTATATATGCTAAAGATTATTCCGATCTGAAAACGGATGGAAAGGCTTCATTAAGCGGTTATGCTAAGGGTGTTTTACAAGGGGATACTATTCCGGCTTTTAACATTGATATGCAAGTGAAAAATGCGATGTTCCACTATCCTTCATTGCCTGCGGGAGTTGACCAAATCAATGTAAGTGCCAGTGTAAAAAATCCGGGAGGAAATATTGATCTGACCACTATAGATATTCAACCTTTTAGTTTTCGTTTAGCCGGCAACCCCTTTAGTGTGAATGCCAGTATTAAGACTCCAGTAAGTGATCCCGACATAAAAGCTGAAGCAAAAGGCGTTTTGGATTTAGGCATGATTAAAAAGGTCTATCCATTGGATAATATGCAATTGAATGGAGTAGTTAATGCTAATATGAAGCTTGCCACATTACTCTCGTCTATTGAGAAAGAACAATATGACAACGTTCAGGCCTCCGGAACAATAGGACTTACCGGAATGAAACTGAAAATGAAGGATATGCCGGATGTCGATATTAAGAAATCGCTACTGACGTTTACACCAAAATTCTTACAGTTAAGTGAAACAACCGTAAACGTCGGGAAGAACGATTTTACAATAGACAGTCGTTTGGAGAACTATTTGGGATATGCATTGAAGAATACGACTTTGAAAGGTACATTAAATCTTCAATCCAATTACTTGAATTTGAATGATTTCATGGGAACAACTTCTGCGACAAGTGCCTCATCTACTGTTGCGTCTGCTAATACGACGAGTGCTTCTTCCGGTGTATCTGCTAGTACGGGCATATTCGAGGTACCGAAAAATATAGATTTTCAAATGGATGCTAATCTGAAAAAGGTATTATTTGATAAAATGGTGTTTGAAACCATGAAAGGCAAGATTGCTGTTAAAGATAGTAAGGTGGATATGAGTAATCTTTCGATGAATACTATGGGGGGAAGTGTGATCATGAATGGTTATTATTCTTCAGCAAATATAAAAAAACCGGAGATGAATGCCGGATTTAAAATGTCTGACATTAATTTTGCACAGGCCTATAAGGAATTGGATATGGTTCGTAAACTAGCTCCGATTTTTGAAAGCTTGAAAGGGACATTCTCCGGAAATCTGAAAATACAAACTGATTTGGATCAAACAATGAGTCCTGTAATTAAAACAATGCAAGGAAACGGCGAATTGTCTACCCATAATATTAGCTTGAGTGGAATCAAAGCGATTGATATGATTGCCGAAGCGGTGAAGAAGCCAGGGTTGAAAGACATGAAAGTGAAAGATTTGAATATTGACTTTACCATTAAAGATGGACGTGTAAGCACTAAACCTTTTGATATTAAGTGGGGTGAATACGTGATGAACCTTTCGGGAACCACCGGTTTGGATCAGACAATAGATTATGCCGGTAAAGTGAAGTTGCCTTCATCTCTGGGTAGTTATGCCAACTTGTCCACTGTCGATTTAAAAATAGGAGGAACATTTACTTCGCCCAAAGTGAGCCTTGATACAAAAAGTATGGCCAATCAAGCCGTTAAGGCTGTAGAAAGTCAGGCACTCGGCAAGCTTGGAAAAAAACTGGGACTTGATTCTGTGGCTTCTGCCAACAAAGACTCCATAAAGAAAAAAGTTACGGAGAAGGCTGTCGATAAAGCCCTTGACTTTTTAAAAAAGAAAATAAAGTAGCTAACGGATTAAATAATGTCCAATGGCCTTGTAGCAATAAACGGCAATGAAATATTTAGTGGTAAATAAATCATTCTGAAGATTAAAATAATTAGAATATGAATGATCTTCTTTTGAAACAAGAATACGAATCTGCCGCATTTACAGAGACTGCTCCCATGCCTGTTATCTTTATCGGGCATGGGAGTCCGATGAATGCAATTGAAGAAAATGAGTTTTCCAATACTTGGATAAACATAAGTAAACGCCTTCCAAAACCTCGAGTAATTGTTTGTATCTCTGCTCATTGGGAGACGAAGGGCACTCAACTCACGGCAAACGATCATCCAAAAACAATTCATGACTTTTATGGTTTTCCACGGGAGCTCTATTTGCAACGATATCCGGCTCCCGGAAGCCCGGAGCTGGCGGATTTCATTATAGAACAGATGAATATCCGGCAAATAAAAAAGAGTAATGAGTGGGGGTTGGACCATGGAAGTTGGTCGGTTTTAAAATATTTATATCCGCAGGCTGATATTCCGGTTATACAAATCAGCATTGACCATTATAAGAACGCCGAATGGCATTATGAAATGGGAACTATGCTGAGCTTTCTTCGCAAAAGAGGAGTATTGGTGATAGGCAGTGGAAATATGATTCACAATTTGCGTATGATACGCATCCCGAGCGATGATTTCAATGCTGAATATGGTTATGATTGGGCTAATGAACTAAACGCAGTTTTCAAAAATAAAATAGAGGAAAATGATCTTAAGCCATTGATTGCATATCAGACTCTCCATAAAGAAGTGCATTATGCCATACCAACTGCCGAACATTATCTTCCGTTACTTTATGTGTTGGGTATGCGGAGTGGGAGCGATCGGGTTACAATTTTCAATGATAAGGTTATTGCAGGTTCATTAAGCATGACGTCTGTTTTACTAGAAGATAAGAATGGAAAAGATTGACATTAAACAGCTTAAGTTTTGCTATGATAAGGCAAGGGGAGAAGCTTTTTCTGATAACGGTATTGTAATGCTACATATTGCTGAGGATCAGACTTATTTGATTTATCGGCGACATGAAGAAAAACAGTTTCCTTTATGTACCAAGCCTTTCGATGAGAATAATGGGGAAGAGATTGTTGATACTATTCCCTTTGGATACCAGAATGCGTCCCTACGATTTTTCAAACATAATCCTCCAAATGAGTCTGAGATAGAGATGGCTATCAATGATGTAGAGGATCATCTCATGCCGCTTGTTCAGAAGATCAGACCACTAAATGCACAGCTGGTTACCTTTGATGCTATAGCCCGGGAAATTGGGGCTTATGCGAAAGCGCAACCGACCTCAATAACTGTTGGCGAGGTAGAAGAAATATTCTTGCGGTTAGCGTTGATAATTGGCGGTCGGCCTTCCTCAACGGACGTATTACCTCCGGATAACGGGTTTATTGCGTACGAGTTATTACTTAGGGAGGCTATGCATCACTTAGGTTTCCATACGATTAAAACTGTTGCTTTCTAGTTTTATTTTCTTGTAGGAATAATCAATACGGGCACTTTTGAATGCAAAACAATGTATTGAGTGATACTTCCCATTGCCCAGAGTGAGAATCCATTCTTGCCATTAATACCTAATACAATAGCGTCTGCACCCCATACCTCTGCGGTGTGGAGAATGTCATCTTTAGGTAAACCCTCCGGCATGAACTTCACAGTAGATTCCGTTCGTCCGGTCAGATGGATAAGTTGATCTAGTGTTTCCTGCGCTTCTTTTTTAAGAACCATCAGAGTTTCATTAGGCATGATTCCCACATCGGGATTACCTATAGCTTTCGCTTTATCCACAACAAAAATCAAAGCCACTTCAGCCTGTAAGCGGTCTGCAAGCTCAAAACCCTCACGAGCAATGTTGATTGAGTTTTCACGGCTGTCTACTGCTATTAGAATTTTTTTATAGCTCATTATGATATGATTTTAGATAATGTATTTCCACCCCAAACGGCAACCACTCCCAAGAGTACACTTGCAATGATATATAATGCAAGTACCCAATAATTTCCCACCTCAAGCAACTTCATATTTTCGGCTGAAAAAGTCGAGAAAGTCGTGTAGCCTCCACAGAAACCTACAATTAGCAATAACCTCAGATCTTCGCTGATTAAGGTTTTGGATGATAAGCCTATCAGAAACCCTATGATAAAACACCCAAACACATTAATAATAAAAGTTCCCAATGGAAAAACTGATGAATAACTCTTTCCTACCCAGAAGGAAGTCAGGTAGCGGAGTACACTCCCCAAGCCACCACCTAAAGCTACAAATAAAAGATTCCTGATCATTATGATGAAATTGTTTTATTCCCGATTACAAAAAAAGAAAAATGCGCAATACATTTGCAGACAATGCTGAGATACACCGGAGAAGGAGGATATCCGTCTGGCAGTTGGAAAGAAGAGATCAAAAAAAGCCTACTCATAATCTTAAAAGGATTAAGTAAAGTAGGAACTATCAGCTCTGTTTCAAGCGGTTTCAGGGAAGTCCCATTCCCTTTTAATATATTGGAAGGCAAAAATACAATAAAAAACAGAATCAGCTTTCCAAATGGTGTGAAAAACTTCAACGGTTTTATTCCGCGGCACGAAGAATAAATGTAGTGGCCCCTATTGTTACGATAGCTCCATCTTCAATGCGAATGCGGTCTTTGTCACCTAATATTTCATTATTAAAGAATGTTCCGGTTAGACTGGGGGCATCGCGGAGGATGTAGGTCAGTCCTCCTTGTTTGCTTCGTTTAACAGTAATAATGCAGTGACGGCGGTCCATACTCATGTCCGATGTTTCAATGGGGATATCGACTACGGAACCTACACAACGGCGACCGATAATGTTTTCGCCTTCTTTCAAAGGTATCACTTGTTTGAAGCCAAACACATTTTCGATGATGGAAATACTGCCGAAAGCGTCTTTGAACTCTGTTTCATCAGGGTTCTCTTCTTTCTGAGGAGCTCTCATCTTGGTTTTACCTAAGCGGATACTGAATTGTTTTCCACAATGTTCACATTCAAAGACCAATGACTGACCTTCCGTATATTTTGTTTCGTCGAACTGCAAGTAATTCTCACATTTGGGACAGCGAACTCTTTTCATACTAAAGTATATATCTATTAAAAAGGTTCTATTTACCTAAAACCCAGGCATTCTTGTAATCATCATTCGTTCTGATCTTAGCTAATGCCTGATATGCTTTCGATTCAGTTGTAAAGGATTCTATACTGACACGCATCTTACCGCCACCAATAATAGCCCTAGCTCCTTTATATCCTTTCGCTACCAAACGTTCCGCTATTGCTTTCGCATCTCTTTCGGTGCCGACGCTGGCAATGATGACATGAAACGTTTTATTTGAGTAGATATCCGAGAGGTTTCTTTCAGCAGAAGCTTTTGTATTTTGCTTATTTTCAGAATCATTAGTTTTTTCCGGGTAAGATTGAGATTCGGATATTCCAGTCGGATGATTGTTGTCCTTCTGAGTGGAAGTAGTAGTCTTGACTACTTTTACTCCTCGGGCTGTAACAGGAGTGATTGCTTTATTTTTCGCTTTAGCTTCGTTTAAGCCATTAGGTTCATTCTGTTTATTTCCCGGCATGTTTACAACTACAGGGGTAATTGCTAAGGATTGTTTCTCCAACTTCTCAAAAATTTCATTTGGAAGAATTCTGGCATAATTTTCTTCAATTACTTCGGTGTTTTGTATAGGAGCGGAGAAGAAGAAAGAGAGTACTATGGCTGCAACGACAGCAGCGGCGGTACTTAGATATATCGGATTCAATCGGATACGTTGTTCTTTGTATACGGGGGTTAGAGAACGTAAAGCCGTTTTACCGGATTGAGATTTTTCTAGTTCAGACCATTGAAGCATCTCAAAAGTGTCCAATCCATATAGATAAGGAGTTGTAATCTTATCATCGTAAGGTTGAAAATCATAAGCACTGTGAATGGAATAGCGCAATTCCCCGATATTGGGTAAATCGGCTTTTCCGTTTTCATGCAGGGTTGCAATCAAATTCTTCACTTGTGATTCAACCATCCTGTTAGCATCCGGAAAATTAGTACCATAGACAGCCATATAGGATTGAACCAGTAATCCATCATTCATCTTTAGTTGTGCATTAAAGCCAATAACTCTGATAGGAGGTAAGAAAAGTTTTTCTTTTTCTATCATCGATGCCGGATTATAATGAGTTATGAATCCTCCCAAGCCTGGAACAATTACACAATCATTTTCTAGTAATAATGCTTCTATGTGCTGCGCTAATTCAATCATACTGCAAATTTAAAAGAATAATCGAATATATGCCCTTTCTTACTGTTTTTTCTTTTCAACAAGTTATAAACATGCTTGAATGTTTTATTAACTAATTGTTTTTTTAGATCCATTATCTGAAAAGCCCACAGGAAAAGGTGTTTTGAGATTAAGGTTTAAGAAACAAATTTATGTAGAGCGAAATATATTCAAAATCAAACATATGATTAAATGATACAAAACAAATAATCATTTGGAACTGGACAGACCGTTTGTTTTAATTAATTGCTATAGGAGTGCTTTTTGGAATATAATATAGCAAATGGGTGAAATATAACAAGTATTGTTACGAAGTTTAAGAAGTTATGTAATGGAATATGGGAATATGAATATTATTTCAATTATTTTGATGTAATGCCCGGAATACAAAAATAATGTCAAGGTATTAATAAAATAAATGCTTATCGCTTATAAACTAATTGTAAACAACAGTTGATGTATTGATATTTTTTCTATTTTTGCACCGTTTTATATTGCTTGTTTTTTATTTAATAAGATAATAAAAGTAATATATGTATTATCTAAAATGCAGAATATGAATTACATACAAACAGAAATAAACGATGTGTGGCTTATTGAGCCCAAAGTGTTCTCGGATCAACGTGGATACTTCATGGAAGTATTCAAAGAAGAAGAATTCAAAGCTAATATCGGTGACGTTCATTTCATCCAAGATAATGAATCTCAGTCTTCATTCGGTGTATTAAGAGGATTGCATTATCAAAAAGGTGAATACAGTCAAGCAAAACTTGTGCGTGTAATAAAAGGAAAAGTACTGGATGTAGCTGTAGATCTACGTAAGTCTTCGACAACATTCGGTAAATATGTCAGTGTGGAGTTAAACGATGAAAATAAACGTCAGTTTTTTATTCCAAGAGGCTTTGCGCATGGATTTCTGGTATTGAGCGAAGAAGCTATCTTTACATATAAAGTAGACAATGCGTACGCTTCGCAATATGAAGCATCTATCCGTTATAACGACGAAACCATCGGGATAGACTGGCCTATTGCGGAAGAACAAATGATTCTATCTGATAAAGATGGAAAAGCTGTTTCTTTTAAAGATGCGGATTTTTTTGATTAAAATATGAAAATAGCAATTGTCGGTACAGGGTATGTCGGTTTAGTAACCGGAACCTGTTTTGCAGAAATCGGGGTTGAAGTTGTTTGCGTAGATACAAACATCGAAAAAATAGAATCTCTTAATAAGGGGATTATTCCAATCTACGAAAGTGGGCTTGAAGAAATGGTAGTTCGTAATGCTAAAGCAGGCCGACTTTCCTTCACCACATCGCTGGAGAGTTGCCTGGATGAAGTGGAAGCCGTGTTCAGTGCAGTGGGAACGCCACCCGATGAAGATGGTAGTGCAGACTTGAGCTATGTACTCGAAGTGGCGCGTACTATCGGACGGAATATGAAAAAGTATGTACTCGTTGTCACTAAAAGTACTGTACCGGTAGGAACAGCTAAGAAAATTCGCGCTGCCATACAGGAAGAGCTCGACAGACGTGGGAAAGATATTGAGTTTGATGTGGCATCCAATCCAGAATTCCTTAAAGAAGGTAATGCTATTAATGATTTTATGAGTCCTGACCGTGTGGTAGTAGGCGTGGAGTCCGAACGCGCAGAGAAATTAATGAGTAAGTTGTACAAGCCGTTTTTGCTGAACAACTTCCGGGTTATTTTTATGGATATTTCATCTGCCGAAATGACAAAATATGCGGCTAATTCCATGTTAGCGACGCGCATTAGTTTTATGAATGATATTGCGAACCTCTGTGAACTGGTTGGCGCGGATATAAATATGGTCCGCTGCGGAATAGGTTCCGATACCCGGATAGGTCGTAAATTTCTTTACCCCGGGATAGGGTACGGTGGCTCTTGCTTCCCGAAAGATGTAAAAGCCTTGATAAAAACGGCACAGCAGAACGGTTATCGGATGAAGGTACTCGAAGCTGTTGAAGAAGTAAATGAAAAACAAAAAGAGTTACTGTTTGAAAAGTTGCAACGACAGTTCAACGGGAATTTGCAAGGAAAAACAGTTGCTTTATGGGGACTGTCATTCAAACCTGAAACGGACGATATGCGTGAAGCTCCTGCATTAATACTGATTGATAAGCTGTTGAAAGCGGGATGTACTGTACGCGCTTACGATCCTGCCGCAGTGGGAGAGTGCCGCAGACGGATAGGAGAAGTGATATACTATGCAACAGACATGTATGATGCTGTTCTGGATGCCGATGCATTAATGTTGGTAACAGAATGGAAAGAATTCCGTTTGCCATCATGGCCAGTCATCAAAAAAGCTATGAGAATTCCAACTATTTTGGATGGTCGCAATATTTATGATAAAAAAGAGATGGAAGAGCTAGGATTTTCGTATCATTGTATCGGTAAATAAGAAGAAAGGGAGAGATGTATGAATAAATGGAGTACGATATTTATTGTACTCAGCATATTGCTGGTTTCATGTGGTAAGACTAAAGATTCACAGTCTGTCGCAACGGAAGATATTGCTACCAAAAACTTGCTGCAAGGTATATGGGTTGATGATGATACGGAGATTCCTTTAATGCGTATCAAGGGTGATACCATTTATTATGCCGATCCACAAAATGCACCTGCATCTTTTAAAATTATCCGTGACACGCTGTATATCAAAGGAAATACTTCTATTGCGTACAAAATAGACAAACATACGCGTTATAGTTTTTGGTTTCATTCTATGACGGAAGAAGTCGTAAAATTACATCGTTCCGAAAATTCTGACGACAGTCTTGCTTTCGCAAGCCATATGGAAGTAATTCCTACAACTACTGAGGTGATAAAAAAAGACAGCATTGTAATGTATAAAAACACGCGTTATCGTGGGTATGTATATATCAATCCGTCCAAAATGAAAGTTACCAAAACAACATATTCCGAGGAAGGAATGAGTGTGGAGAATGTTTATTATGATAATATCATACATATTTGTGTGTATGAAGGAAAGAAGCTTTTGTATGGGAAAGATGTCAGAAAGCAGATGTTTGCCAACTTGTTTTCCTCTGACTTTTTAGATCAGGCCGTATTGGCTGATATGAAATTCATGGGAGTAAATAGTAAGGGATATCATTATCAAGCGATACTCAACATCCCGGAGACTTATATATCGGGAATCGTGAATTTAACAATTGATACAGACAAAAAATTAGCAATGAAGAAATTGGAAAGATAAAAGCGTATACTTTTTTATTTTTTATCTCTTTGCTTTCCGTTACTTCCTTTATAGCCTTGTTTTTCTTTTCTTTGGAAACTTCTGCCTGGTTGCGTTGATTTATTGAAAGGTTTATATTCTGGTGCCCCGCCTAATTCTGAAGGTACGGGTATTTTATAGATTTCTTTTCCAAGGAAATTTTCAACTCCTTTAAACTTCCTCTGTTCGGCCTCTCCCACAAAGGTAATGGCAACCCCGTCATTATTAGCTCGCGCTGTACGACCAATTCGATGAACGTAATCTTCGCAATCGTGAGGTACATCATAATTAACAACAAGGCGAATATCATCAATGTCAATTCCTCTCGATACGATATCCGTTGCGACAAGAACATTTATTCGAGCCGATTTAAATTCACGCATAATGAATTCACGTTGTGTCTGTTCAAGATCGGAATGCATCTCACCGACATTCAGTTGCATTAATTTCAAGGCTTTGGTTACTTCCTTTACTTTTATTTTAGAGGAAGCAAATATAATAACACGGTCTGGTGTGTTTTCAGCAAAAAGATTACGGATAATACCTAATTTCTGATTTTCATAACATACATATGCAGCCTGAATAATTTTATCAGCGGGTTTTGACACTGCAATTTTAATTTCAGCAGGGTTGTTCAAAATGGTTTTTGCAAGTTGCTGTATTTTTGCTGGCATAGTGGCAGAGAACATAATTGTCTGCCGTTTCTTTGGTAACATTTTGACGATTTGCATTATATCTTCATAGAAACCCATGTCAAGCATACGATCAGCTTCATCTAAAATAAAAAAGGATACTTTAGATAAATCTACATATCCTATATTTAAGTGGGCTATTAAACGCCCTGGAGTTGCAATTACAACATCAGCTCCTAAGCTCAGGCCTTTTTTTTGCTGCTCAAATAAGATTCCGTCGTTTCCTCCGTAAACCGCTACACTGGATACTGGCATGAAGTATGAAAAGCCTTCCATTTGCTGGTCAATTTGTTGGGCAAGTTCACGGGTAGGGGCCATAACAATACAATTAATGGCATCTTCCGGATAACCCCCTTCCGATAATTGGTTGAGTACCGGCAATAAATATGCAGCTGTTTTGCCCGTCCCGGTTTGTGCAACTGCTATCATATCTCTGCCTTCAAGTATAAGCGGAATAGTCTTTTCTTGTATAGGGGTACACTCTTCAAAGCGCATTGTATCCAGTGCTTCAAGCACACTGGTATTTAAACTTAATTCAGAAAACTTCATGTTTCTTCTAATTTGTCGGCAAAGTTAAAAAAATAAATCAGAAATCCTACTGGGGGAAGTCTATATAAGAGTCTTTAAATCCAAGAAAATAAAGTACTCCATCCAATCCAATGGTATTGATTGACTGTTTGGCATTAGCCACAACTTTAGGCTTGGCATGAAAAGCTATACCCAGTCCTGCGATTCCTAACATGGGAAGATCATTGGCACCGTCACCCACTGCGATAGTCTGGGCAATATCCACTTTTTCCACCTGAGCAATAAGACGAAGCAATTCCGCTTTTCTTTTTCCGTCAACAACCTCACCTAGATATTGCCCTGTAAGTTTGCCATCTACAATTTCCAATTCATTAGCATATACATAATCAATACCATATTTCTTTTGCAGATATTGACCGAAATAAGTGAATCCTCCCGAAAGAATGGCTATTTTATATCCGTACTTCTTCAGTACATACATTAATCTGTCTACACCTTCTGTTATCGGTAGCTTTTCTGCAATGTCTTGCATAACAGACTTATTCAGCCCTTTTAATAAAGCCACTCTTTTGCGGAAGCTTTCCGTAAAATCTATTTCTCCACGCATAGCCCGTTCCGTAATCTCTTTTACCTGACCACCAACCCCTGCACGTATAGCCAACTCATCAATTACTTCTGTCTCTATCAGAGTGGAATCCATATCGAAGCATATTAGCCGTCGCATGCGCCGGTACATATTATCCAGTTGAAAAGAAAAATCCATCTCTAATTCGGTAGCCAATTCCATCAATTGTTCCTGCATGGCAATTCTATCATTAGGAGTACCTCGAACAGAGAACTCAATACAAGCTCTTGTCCGGGCATTACATTCATTTAGAGGAATACGTCCTGTCAATCTTTTGATACCATCAATATTCATACCTTGTTCAGCAAGAATTCTCGTAGCAGCGGAAATTTGCTTTGCAGATAGTTTTCGTCCAAGTAATGTTAATATGTATCGATTTCTTCCTTGCAAGCTTACCCAGTTCTCATATTCTTTGGTCGAAATAGGATAGAAACGTATGGTCACCCCCAGTGAAGATGCTTTAAATAAAAGCTCTTTCATAATAAATCCGGAAAATTGCTCTTCAGTTCTACATAAAATACCAAGCGATAGCGTGTTATGGATATCAGCTTGACCGATATCCAAAATTGTGGTATCATATTTTGCTAAAACCTCTGTAATAGAAGCTGTTAGTCCCGGTCTGTCTTCGCCGGTTATACGAATTAAAATAAGTTCAGTATCTAAATTAGACATAAATATAATCTTGCCAATAATAAAATGCTGCAAAAATACACTTTTTTGGAAGCAAATACCTAATGAAGTGAATTCTGTTTTTTCTTTTTCTTTAATTTATCCCTTAGAATTCTTAAAATCAGAAGTACGTTTATCTGAATAATATTCAATTTAACACTTCATTTATAGAGAGTTACAGGAGTAATTTAGGGTATTAACATATGCTTCAAAAATGCAAAAAAATGGCCATGTACTTGATTATCAATAATAATGTTGTATATTTGCTGCGGACAAAGAACAATCGTGTTCTTTGTCTAAATAATAATTTGTTTCTTATAAGTTGCATAAACGGTATTCTGAATATCCGTAACTTGTTGATAAACAATAGTATTAACTAAAACCTAACTACATGAAGAATGTAAGATGGCTTTTTGTTGTATTACTACTTAGTTCCTTGACATCTTTCGTAGAAAAAGACAAACCGACCGGAGGTTTGAGCGTGGGTGACATAGCCCCGGATTTTAAAATCGAATCTATGTCAGCAAAGCAGTCGAACGAAAAACTTTCCTTATTGAAAGGAAAATTTGTATTGCTGAGCTTTTGGGCAAGTTATGATGCGCAATCCCGGATGCAAAACGTAAGTTTGAGTAATGCGCTTCGTGAGATATCTTTGCCTAAAAATGTTATAATGGTTTCTGTCTCATTTGATGAGTATAATTCTATTTTTCAAGAGACCATTCGTAAAGATCAAATAGTTACGCCCACTTGTTTTGTAGAAACTAAAGGCGAATCTTCCAATCTTTTTAGAAAATACCAGTTGGATAGGGGGTTTACTAACTATTTAATAGATGAAAATGGTGTAATTGTTGCCAAAAACATCTCTCCATCTCAACTTTCGTCTTATTTGGATTCAATATATTAATCTGAAAAAGGAGAAAGAGTGAATCGATTCTCTGCTGATGTTAGAGAATAGAGTAAAAAAGGAATGTGAATACAGCAAAAGTAAGTTGTGTCAAAAGTGTATTTAAATATTTACTTGATTTATTAAAATTGAGGCTTATTTGAAATATTCTTTTGACACAACTTTTTTTTGTAATTATCTTTTTTATTATGATACGACTACTTTTTCTATAAAACTTTTTTATTCAATATTGTTTTTATAAATTAAGATTCCAGTGATATATTATTTATCAAATTATTAACTTTTCAAACTAATCACATTTCTTTATTGGATAAATTATTTAGGTTGCTTTGATTTTGAAATAGAAGACTTTTTGATATGTGATGGGCGTATTTGGGAAATTGCATGTAATCAAGTTTGTATGTATTAATAGGAAATAATCATGGAGGAGATGGCAAAACTAACTTCAGAATTTCTAATTTGAATGTCGAAACAGGTTCATATCAAATTTGTATTAATGGAATTTTTCCAAATCGCAGTTGATATAGCTCTTCAAAATAAACTTTGTGGATCATTGGTATCTCTTCATTTCATTACATCATAATAAATAACCAGATAATGTTAATTACATAATAAGTATTATTTTAAATTTCATCATATATTTTAGTTAATTATGCATTGTATTTTATTAATTAATTAACGGATACATGTATACTAATAAACCTTGTTATAAATTACCTTGAAGAGCTTTGATAATTTACTATCGCATTATATATCAGTATATTTGTATCACTTTTCATAGATTATTATTAAGATTAACTAATAAGAATAGGCTGCTCGCGATGAGTTGCCTTTTTTTTATTATCAGAAATCTATGTTCATATAGTAAATTATATACTTATTTCATCAGTTGCAAATCTTGTGGCTAAATTTAATCTTATGCATAATTTTTCCTTATTAAGAGCTTTACATCTTTTAATATTGCCATACTTTTTATTACAAATCTCTTTTCAAGCTTGAAATATTGCTTGATTAAAAAGAGAGGATAGCGATTGAAAAAAGTGTTTTTTCCGAAAGTCTTATTACCTTTGTATACAAAAAACACAATGAACCACGATTATAGTGAAGAAAGCGTCAATATTCTTTTAGATTGGGCAGAAAACGTACAATTTCCAAAAACATTGAGACTAAGCAAAAGTGAAGACGTTTATGATCTTCCTAGATGTGTACAAGCTAATATAAATGATATCAAAATTCATTATCCCAACCCCACATTCATCCCGGCCATTGATCGGTTGTATCGGATTAAGGAAGCGTTGGAGGTGGAGAAACAATTATAAGATAAAATTAATAGGTGAGTTATATGAGAGCTTATTGATTAATATAACTAAATTAGAATAAATTTAATTGAATATTCATTATCAATTAGATCCGATCTACGGTTTCAATATGCTGATTCTATGTGATTTTTTTGGCCTTTGTAGATTAATAGCTGCTATCTCTTGAAAGTTTTTTCATAGTCTAAAGCGGGTATATTTGTCGATTGACTTTTTAGAACCTGTATGATTTCAGCCTTTGTTTCTTCCGGTAATGCTTTCTACGTTGTATAATCAAAGGTGTCGCACTTGGCTTTCATAATTATGCTCTGATTTTAAATATTCTATTCATTTAATCCGTATATTTGACCACTCAAATACACCACATACCATGATAGATCATCGTATATCATTCATCCATAATAATACAGAGTATTCATTTATTAAATCAATGAACGCTAGATTATCTGGGTATGCCCTCATGTCAGCCTGCCGGACAGAAGTTCGTATTTATATGATAAAGCATAACATGAAAGGTGATTATATATTAACTGGTATGGCGGCAATTTAATTCTATTCCTAAATCCTATCTCATATATAACCGTATTATTCCTGTTAATACTTTCTTATTTTTACTGTTACCTACTGTATAAAACAAGCTGACAGTGCAATGAATTTAATATCATCATATATTTTGGTTAAATAGTTAACAATTCAGTCATGATATTAAACCATGTTATAAATAAGCTTGAAAAGTTTCAATAATTTGATAGAATACTCGATATCTGTATATTTGTAGTGTGTTTTTCATAGTATTAGATTTAAGGTTAACAAAAGATTGGTTGTCCGTGATGGATAGCCATTTTTTATGCATACCTCATATCAATAGATATTCCATTGGATTCCCGTTCACTTGCTTTGTAATCTTCAGTAACGGTGGCAAAATTAATATTTCTTTCTTAAACTCTCACCTTTGTTATGGAAAGCTTTCCATAACAAAGGTTATGACAACAATCTAATTATGTAAAGTGTGCTGCACATTTTCCGTCTAACCTCTTTATAACAAAACCTTTACTATATAGACTTTCCATAATTGCTTTCCATAACTTTGCTGTGGCATATTACAAAAACAACATTAAAAACAAAAGTCATGGAAATTCAAAAAGTAATTGAACGTGCCAACCAATTGATTACAGAGACTCGGTATACGAAATCCCGAACTGGTTGTGGAAGAAAGGAATTCTTTCGTATATGAACTCTAAAATCTTGGTTGACTTTGATGAGAAGGTAGGCAAAGAATGTATACTTTGCTTCCATGTCGGAGATACCGTCACATTCTACCATCGTGATTTGATCAAAAGCGTCGATGTCTTGGTCAATGTGTTTTTGAACGATAATTTGGGCAAGAGGATGCGTACTCCAACGCAGTATCCCTTCAGAGGTGAAATTGGTTCTGCAGCTCAAGATTATTTTGAATCCTTGAAAGCCCGTGGTGTAAGCGAAAAAAAACAATACGGAGCTACAAAAAATGGTCAGCAACGTCGTAGAGTATCTGCTTGAGAACGGAATCAGCCCTTTGTCCGGGATAATTGAAGACTGTATTGTAAAGTTTATAGAAAGCTGCCACTACCGCCAGAAGGAGTACATAGAAACGATACGCCGCTTCCTGAATTATTTCTATAAAGAGCATCTTATAACCAAAGACTATTCTTACGTTCTTCGGTCTCTTGGCAAGAATGTCAAGCATATCAAAACGCCATCATTCTATAACCCAGACGAAATACGGCAATTGGAAGAATCGATATCAAGAACCAGTAATGTAGGGAAACGTGACTATGCAATGGTTACATTATGTTCCAGACTTGGACTACGAGTATCAGATGTCGCAAATCTCAGCTTCAAAGATATTAACTGGGAGAACAACAGCATCAACATTATACAGTACAAAACTGGAAATCCTCAGACTCTCCCTCTATTACCCATCGTAGGCAATGCGATAATCGACTATCTCAAGAATGCACGTTCAAAGTCTACATCAAGCAGGATCTTTCTGAGTTGCCGTCCACCATATGGTGAAATGAATCCAGGTTCAGTACATGGTGCAATCGCTGTTGCTTTTAGCAAATCAGGAGTTGACTACGGTGACCGTCATCACGGTGGTCATGCATTGAGGTTCAGTCTAGCTCAAAGGATGCTCGATAAATCCACACCAATACCTATCATATCTGAAACACTGGGGCATACGGAAGTGGATACAACAAGAACATATGTTCGAATAGACCTTACGCACATGATGGGGTGCGTATTAGATGTCCCGGATACCAGTGATGTCTTTTACACTCAAAGAGGAGGATGGTTCTATGACTGCCCCGTTTAACTACAAGGGAGTGTTACCCCTCTATATGAAGGCCATAATCCGCATGAAAGAAGCCTGTGGCCAGACAAATTTATCGACAAAATGGACATATAAGGAGTTCGACGAGTTCACAATACAATATGGTCTTACAGAACCGATTACACCAAAGAACTTACGGATGCGTGGGCAGCGACAAGACTCAATGATTGCTGCCGGACGTTCCATGGAAAATGCTCACGGATAGCTCAGTTAGCAAAATACATGAATGAACATGGTGTCAAGTCTTACATAATGCCATTGCCCAAATGCGATAATGACCGTGCGTTCATACCGTTTATCTTCACGGAAAAACAAATGCAGGATATTTTCAGCGAGACGGACCTTCTATTACGAGAAAGTCGCAGGAAGGATGATCCAATCATATCTATACCTTGCCTGCTTCGTCTTCTTTACAGTACCGGTTTAAGAATCACGGAAGCTGTCTCTTTAAGAAACAAGGATGTGGATCAGGAAAGGAATATACTGCGAGTGGGAACATGGGGCAGTACGAAGAATGGAGAAGAACGTTTGGTGCCGATATGCAGTTCCCTCAAGAATAACCTGTTGAAATATCTGCATTATAGGAGTATGTTGCCAATCAAAGGCATAGCCCACGCTGATCATACTTTCTTTGTGAAACTAAATGGAGAAGCAGTGTCTTCAGCAAATGCCTATCGATGGTTCAAAAAAGTATATACGCGTTGTGGCATTGTGTATCGAGGGGAACACTTCGGACCACGCGTTCATGATCTAAGACATACCATGGCATCTCATTCACTTGTAAAGATGATACAGGAAGAGATGGATATCTATGCTGCACTTCCGTTGTTGGCCGCGTGCCTTGGGCATAAGACTCTAACTATAACGGAAGGATATGTGCGCCTTACATGTAGTGAATATCCAGACCTATTGCTGCAGTGCTCATCTTTGAACAACTTTATATATAGCAAAGAAGATGGCACCGAATGACCTTGCAAAACAACTCTCGAGATTCCTCAGCATATATCTGCCCCACGAAAGGAATGTTAGTTCCAATACAGTATCTGCTTATCGAGATACTTTTATATCCTTCATTTTATACTTGAGGGATGAAAAGCATATCAAAGCAGAAAAGGCTACACTTGCTGATATAAACAGGGATAATATCATCGGATATCTTCAATGGCTGATTGGCAAGCAAGGATGCTGTATTGCAACTCGAAACAACAGGCTGGCTGCTATCAGATCCTTTGTGTCATATCTCCAGTACGACAGCGTAGAGCAATGGACCAGTGGCAAAGAGTCTTAGCAATCAGAGGACTGAAAAAGGAACACATAACTCCATCGCACTTCACCAAGGAAGGGATAAAACTCTTGCTTGAACAGCCGGATACGACTGATCCGAGGGAACTTAGGCATCTTGCAATACTTGCCTTGATGTATGATACTGGTTGCAGAGTTCAGGAACTCGCTGACTTGACAATAGAATCATTGAGAATACAATGTAAACCATACTCAATCAAGATCTATGGAAAGGGGCGGAAAACGAGGATAGTACCTTTATCTGAACATGTTGTTGATATCCTGTCCAAATACATGGGCTGCTATCACATTGATACGGATATCGGTAAAAAGAATCCACTCTTTTGTAATAGCTCAAGGAACAAACTCACAAGGGCAGGTATAACGTATATACTAAAGAAATATGCTGTAATGGCTCGAATGAGCAATCCGAATCTCATTCCCAAGATAACCAGTTGCCATCAACTGCGACATAGTCGGGCAATGCATCTTCTTCAATCAGGGGTCAGCCTTGTATGGATACGAGACTTATTAGGACACTCCTCAATACAGACAACTGAGATATATGCGAGAGCCGACTCAAAACAGAAAAGAGAGGCTATTGAAAAGGCATCTGAAAATCTCACTCCTTCTGATGTTATTGGGGAATGGGTTGATAATAATGACTTGATCTCATGGCTCAAAGGACTCGGTAAGAATATATATTATGTAAAGTCCAAACGTAAAGTATGCTTGTAATATGCCGGTAATCAATATGCTTTTCACTGGGCTTTACATAATTAGATTGTTGTCATAACCTTTGAGGTCATATTTTATGGCTTTATGCACTAATCTGTCCAGACAGGCTTCTGCAATAAGCTCACTTTGGAAGACATTATACCAATCGGATATCGGCAACTGACTTGCCAGAATCAGCACATTGCGATTGTAATGGTCATCGATGATCTGCTCGAAGTCATGCTGTATTTGTCCATCGAGCCTTACCATCCCAAAATCGTCTATTATCAATAATTCGTGAGCGTTTAGTCTCCTGAAAAAGTTGGTTTTACGTCCTTCAAGATGTACCAGCCTGAGATTCTCTATTAACATGTTCATAGTAAAATACAAGACTTTTATTCCATTACGGCAAGCTCTGTCACCAAGAGCGCAGGCAAAGTAAGATTTGCCGGTCCCGGCTGGGCCGGTAATGATTAGAGTCATGCCATTGGAGATGTAGCTGCCTGCAGCCAAGTCAGCTACAGAAGCAGCTGAGATCCCCCGTGTAGTATCCGTCTCCAGTTCTTCAACGGATGCTTTGAGGCGGAAGTTTGCGTTTTTTATCAAACGTTGGATACGGTTGTTCTGACGTGTATCACGCTCGTTTTGCATCATCAGATGCATACCATCGCGAAGTGTGATCTTGTCAAGCTGGTGTATCTCTTCCAGGGACGCCCAACAACAGGCCATTCCCGGGAGCTTGAGCTCATGCAGAGCCCTTTGAATTTCATTTGTCATTGTGTGAACGGATTATTATGTGATACAAATTGGATTATTTTATTGGAAGTAATTTCTACCACGCATATTCTCATGGTTGGTAGATACGGGAGCATCAAAGAGGACCGGTTCGTCGTCGGCCGCCTTGAGACTGTTGTGCTTGAGGATGGATTCAAACTTTCTATATGTATATACTCCATATTCAAGACATTGCCTGCAGGATAGGTTGAAGACCTTCAGCTCGTACTTCCGTCTCAGACTAAGAATGGAGTCGCAAAGTTTGTAATAGACCTCTTCCGGTTGGTTTGTACGCAGGGGGTTAAATATCTCCCTGACATATTCATGGCAATCCGGTGATATATACTTGGCTCTCTCTGCATAATAGGCGGCAGACCTTTCCATAATGGCTTTGCAATTGGATGCAAGGTGTTCGCCGACAGATGTGTACCCATAGTCATAACTCCGGAAATGAGAGGCTACCTGCACGTTGTCTACATATATATTCACCCACGAACGCGTAAAGATGACTCTGGCTTGTTTGCCCACATATATATAAGGTACCGAGTAAAAGTGAGTAATCTTGTCTTCACGCAGCTCCACATGACAGTTGAGTTGTACTTTCAGGTCGGCATAGAATCGCATCTCGTACGATTGCTCGGGCAATGCTTTGAGCCTGTCCTTCTCCATCGCATGAAATCGTTCTTCACGGCTGTAGGGACGTTTCTGCATACGTGTCTGATTGTGCCGGGTCATAAGTTCCCATACAGCCCGGTTGAGTTCGATGATTGAGTAGAAGGTACGGTTGCGCAGCTTTGCATAAATCCGGTGTAGGCGATCCTTACTCCATCTTCGACGAGAGCCTTCTGAGTAGGTGATGCGGGATCACAAGGCAGTACTACAAAGTGGTAATAGTTGCCCATATCTTCCAGTGCCTTGTTCAACTTTGGTTCATGCCTGTCATTACTGATTACGGCAGACTTCAGATTGTCCGGTGTAAGAATCGGCGGTACTCCTCATAAATGTTCAAGGCACATGCGGATAGCATACAGAAAGTGTTCCGGGTCTTCGTATAAGCGTTGATGGTTTCCTTATCGATTGGTAGCTTGCGGGCTATGCCACGATTGGATTCTCCCAGCTGCTTTAGCTGCAGCACTTGTTTTATTTGACTCATATCTTTGATAGTTCCTGCCATTGATGTACTGAATTTTGTTGATTTTCCAGTACAAATGTAACTGAAGACACAGACTCCTTGAACGGGTATGCTCCGGAAATAGTAACAATCCGAACCTGCTTTTGGAAGGTGAACGGATATGCTCCGGAAAAATTGAGCAAAAACGGTCTTTTTATCCATATTTTCATCCTTTTTAGAGATGAACGGATATCAAAAAGGCTATTTAAACACTTTGGTTGCCTTGATGTGACCCCAGAAAACTGAACGGGTATGGTCCGGAATATCTACCGTCTTCTTTTAGATGTCTTCCACCTTGAAGAACTACTGCTTTATAAGTTGCCATACTTTAATTTTTAAATTAAATGTTAGTATTGGCAATTTGCTAAGCTTCTGATTGTGTTATAAAATAGTTATAATTTGATATGCCCTTATTTGCCCCGTAAGCATCCGATAAAGTACCCGTTGTCTTGCTTCGAAGAAGTGTCTTACTTTGCAATTAAAGAAGTATATTATGAGACGAATGAGCAAAGACGATTTCCTGGCCATTCTTGGCCGCCAGCAACAGAGTGGACTGACCATTAAAGACTTTTGTGAGAATGAATGCTACTCTGTATCCTGTTTCCATTATTGGAAATCCAAGTATGGTCTGAACCGTCCGTATGGTTCCGGTTCTCCTTCCTCTGCTGCAGCGTTTGCCCCTGTGAGTTTGCGTTCTTCATCCTTTTCTTTATCCAAAGGATTACCAGGTGATAGTCCTCTCGAGGGAGCTATCACCATTGAGTTTGGCATGAAGATACACTTCCGGGGTAGCTCTGAATCAGATACAGCCTTACAAGTAATCACCCAACTCTGCCATCGCCATGTTCTGCCTGAATGACACCATGCGCTACTTCCTGTGCCCTGGCAAGACAGACATGCGCAAAGGCATCAACTCCTTATGTGGAGTGGTACATGAGAAAATGGGATACGATGTTCGCCTGGGAGATGTATTCATCTTCGTGAATCGAAACCGCAACACCATGAAACTTCTCCATGCCGAAGACGGTGGTCTGGTGTTGTATCTCAAACGCCTGGAAGAGGGAACCTTCCGTTTGCCCGCTTATGATGCAAAGAGCCGTTCCTATCCTATGGAATGGCGTGATCTGGTCATGATGGTCGAAGGTATGCAGGACAAACCCAATGAGCGGCTCAGACGGCTGAAAGCTGTCCGGAAAGAGTACACCGGTTAGCTCGATTTTCCGGTGTAAAGTATTGTGCATCTGCCTTATTTTCTGTATCTTTATATCCAGGAAATAAGGACAACAGATGACTCAGGTAGAAACATTAGAACTTTTGGTAAACAGTCAGTTGGAGCAGATACGCGCCCAACAGCAAACCAATCAGATGTTGGCCGAGTCCAATCAAAAACTCACCGAACAGACCGAACTCCTACGGAAGAAAATAGACGAACTCCTGTCTCAGGTAGCCTGGCTCAACCGTCAACTCTTCGGAAGGAGAAGCGAAAAACTGGCTGCTCTGGATCCCAACCAACTGTCCTTGTTTAACCCCACTCTTGCGGCTGAAGAACAAGCCCAACTGGATGCGGCTCATGATCAAGCCGTTGCTGCCATACGCCGGCATGAGTCCGAAACAAGGGTGGAACGGCGTAACCGCAAACTCCTGGAAGATCTTCCGGTAGTGCAAGTGGTGGTAGAACCGGAGGGCATCGACCTGACCCTGTACAAGCGTATCGGCGAAGAACGCATCCGTACGTTGGAATTCGAACCCGGTAAACTGTATGTCAAAGAAATAGTCCGCCCCAAATATGGCCTGAAAGACAATACCATTCCTGCACCGGAAGGAACCGGCGGGATTGTTATTGCTCCACTTCCTTCTTCCCCCATTTACAAAGGTCTTGCCGGTGCCAGCATGCTGGCGGAGATCCTGTTGCAGAAATACGAATACCACGTACCCTTCTACCGTCAGGTCAAAGAGTTCCGTCATCTGGGTATCCGTATATCGGAAAGCACACTCAGTGGCTGGTTCAAACCGGTATGCGGTCTGCTCAGACCTCTATATGAGGAACTCAAGAGACAAGTTCTGCAAGCGGATTACATACAAGTGGACGAAACCACAGTGGATGTCATCAATAAAGAGAAATCCCAGACCGATAAGGAATACCTGTGGATGACCCGGGCGGTTATGGAGCGGCTGGTCTTCTTCCATTACGACAACGGCTCCCGGTCGCAGCAAACAGTAAAAAACTTATTAGAACCGTTCAAAGGATATCTTCAGAGTGATGGCTACAGTGCCTATAACGTCTTTGAAGAGAAGGCCGGCGTGTACCTTGTGGCTTGCCTGGCTCACATCAGAAGACATTTTGAGGCCGCTTTGGAAGAAAACCGTTCGTTGGCCGAACACGCATTGAAAGAAATACAGGAGCTTTACCGGATAGAGCGTATGGCGGATAAAGAAGAGCTGTCTTACCAGGAGCGTACCGACCTGCGTCAGAAGCTGGCAACTCCGATCTTTGAGTCTCTGGAAAAATGGATGGAGCAGACTTATCCCCGGGTGCTTCCCAAAAGCCGGATGGGACAAGCTATCGCATACGCCTATCCTTTATGGCCCCGCATGAAAAGGTATCTACAAGATGGACGGATAAAAATTGATAATAATCTGGCTTATCCAAAAGTTTTAATAATCTGGCCGAAAATGCCATCAGGCCTATCGCACTTGGAAGAAAAAACTTCTTGTTTTGTGGAAACCATGATGCTGCAGAGGAAGCAGCTATTATATATTCCATGATGGGGTGCTGCAAAGCTTGTGATGTGGACCCCAGAAAGTGGATGGAATATGTGTTTAACCACATACATGACTATGATAACGACTACAACAAAGATCTTGCTGAACTTCTTCCTCACAACCTGAAAAACCAAATAGGAGAAAATCTATAAATTAAGATGTCTATGAAGGTCTCCTAACAGTCTCCGAATGTTTTAGGAATTTTTGAATATATCATTAAAAATAAAGCAAATCCTTGAAGAATATCTGTAGACTTTCGATGTTCTTCAACGATTTTACAATACGGGATTTACCGAATGCTTACGAAGGAATTACTGCCCAATGTTTGGAAAACAAAGAAATCTAATGAAAATCCAACACAAATCTAACACGGATCCAATAGAAATCTAACGAAAGCCCAGATACAATGATAATATCACTTCAAATGTGCCACCTATATCACTCACAAATGTGCCACTTGTATCACTCACAAATGTGCCGGAAAAATAACCGCACAGCGCTGTAATCATATTAACCATTCATGATATCTTTATCTCAAAAGAGATTAAAGATACCATGGCAAACATTAAGATTACAATGCTAGAATTACGAAAAATGGTTCAGTACTTTGACCTGAATCTGTCTCAACGGAGTATTAGTACAAAAATGCGTATAAGCCGGACTTCGGTTTCAGTGTATAAAAGGCGTGCTGATTCATCGGGTAAAAGCTACAAGGAACTTTTATTACTGGATGATTTGGAGCTATGCGCTATTCTTCAGAAGGAGGAATACAAACCGACTACCGACGAGCGTTTTAGTGAATTGGAACCCTTATTGCCGTTCTATATGAAAGAGATGGAGCGGAAGCACATGACTTACGAACTACTTTGGACCGAGTATAGAAAAGCGCATTCACGAGGTTATGGTTACACACGCTTTAAGGCTCTTTTACAAACATACGAAAAAGCACATACCTACTCGTATCACAACACCTATTCGCCTGGTTTTGAATGTCAGGCTGATTTTGCAGGAGACAATCTTTACATTACAGACAAGAAAACAGGCATAAAAACAGCCGTGGTTGTGTTGTGCTGTATACTTCCCTGCAGCTCGCTGTCGTTTGTTATGGCTTTGCTGAACGCTACCCAGGAACATTTTTATTATGGACTATCCAAATGCATGGAATACTTCCGTGGAACAACAGAATCGGTTAAAAGTGACAACATGCGTCAGTGGGTGAAGCGGTCTGATCTTCATGAACCAACGTTTAACGAAGCTGCGCTGCAATGGGGGCTACACTATGACACGGAACTGACAGCCACACGCCCTGTTCATCCTAAAGACAAAGCGCCGGTAGAAGGGCTGGTCAACAAAGCCTACCAATACATTTATGCCCGGATGCGCAATGATGTTTTTTACAATCTGGAAGCCTTGAACAGTCGTATTTTTGAACTGCTGGATGAGTTTAACAGCCGAAAAATGCAAGGTTGCGCCTACAGCCGTATGGAACGTTTTGAGGAGATAGAACTTCCCTTTATGAAACCCCTTCCTGCAGAACCTTACGCCTTTAAGTACAGCAAAGATTTTACGATAAGCGGAACTTATCATGTTCAGATTGGCAAGGAAGGACACTTTTACAGTATCCCTTACGAGTATGTTCATCAAAAGGCAAGAGCCGTATATGATTGCCAGACAGTAGAAATATATGTGAACCATAAACGGATCGCACTTCATAAGAGATCGTTTTCACAGGGCGGATACACAACCGAGTTCACCCACATGCCTCCCCGTCATCAGGCCTATCAGCGGAGCAAGGAGTATAATGCGGATTACTTTATCCGGCAAGGAAAATATATCGGTGAACATACGACCCATGTCCTGGAGGTAATCCTTGAATCAAAGCCGTTCATACAACAGTCCTATAAATCATGTCAGGGCATCCTCTCTTTGTCCAGAAAGTTTTCTCCGGACAGACTTGAAGCGGCCTGCAAGCGGACAGGTAACACTTCTGCCGTCAATTATCAGATGATAAAGAGCATCCTTGAAAGGAATCTGGATAAGGAAGATATACCACAAGAAACTGAAACATCCTATATCCCGCATAATGAGAATGTACGAGGAGCAGCCGCTTACGAATAAACAGACAATTACATATCAACCATTTAAAATCATTTTAATTATGAACAATCAAGAGACAATAGATCACCTGGAGGGTTTGAAACTCAAAGGTATGGCACAGACCTTCAAGGCCTCACTGAACCTACCGGTACAGGAACGTCCAACGGCGGAACAACTTGTAGGCAAGATGGCAGAAGCCGAATTATTTTATCGCAACCAGAGAAGAACAGAAATGTATCTCAAAACCAGTAAACTTCGCTACAATGCAGTTATGGAAGAGGTTCTATGCTCTGCAGAAAGGAATTTTACAAAAGATCAGCTGCTGGCTTTGTCTGACTGCAGCTTCATAAATAAAGCCGAAAATCTGCTGATAGAGGGTAAAACCGGTTGCGGGAAAAGCTATCTGGCTTGTGCCCTTGGCAGGCAAGCATGCTATCTGGGCTATCGGGTTGAATACTTTAGTATGAATAAGTTTGTCGAGAAAATAACTTTATCAAAGATTGACGGTACGCTGTTGAAAGTAATCAATCACATTGAGAAAAATGACCTGATCATTTTTGATGATTTTGGATTACAACCGTTGGATAACAACTCTCGACTGGCTCTTTTACAGATATTTGAAGATTGCTATGAACGAAAGGCTGTAATAATAACATCACAACTTCCAATTAAAAAATGGTATGACTACATTGGTGAACCTACTCTTGCAGATGCTATTATGGATCGATTAACAAGTAATGCCAATCGAATAGAATTAAAAGGTGAATCAATGAGACGTAAAAAATAAAATAAATAATTACTTTAGCAATCTAATTACAGCCTGTGAAAAGTGGCACATTTAAGAGTGATATATCCGGCACATTTGTGAGTGATACAAGTGGCACATTTGGTGTGATATATTCAGATACAACTACTAAAAAATTGAAATCGCCAAGGACAAATCTAATGGGAGTTGACCTTGGCGGTTACTTTTGGCAAACCTGCACTTTATCAGATGCTTACTTTGCCCCAAAACAGCATCAAATAGCATAAAAAACGTATAAACACAAAAAGCTGATGCAATTTGCATCAGCTCAATTCCATACTAAAATGCTGTATATCAGATACTTTTTGCTCTGTCGGGGTAGCGGGATTCGAACCCACGACCCCCTGCTCCCAAAGCGATATTTATATGTATTTAATATATTTATAATCAGGTTATTATATTTTATATTTTATGATTTGCACGTATTTTGAAAGTGCTATGACTGATTCCATGTACGAAAAGAAAAGCCGGAGATTAATCCGACTCTGCAATTTTCAGCTTTTTTAGATTGGTATATCCATGGATGTTCAACTGAATATTTGGAGCTTTCATGTTCTCTTTGAACTGTTGGGCATAATATTCAGTAATTCTATTTTTATCTCTTTGATAGAGCCTCTGTTCTCTTGTAGATGCTTTATTTGCTACTCTTTTATTCATAACGATGCAAAGATAGAATTTAAAGTGAGTATAGCTTTTACATATTCTAAATTATTAGAACACTTACTTGGTAAGTTGGTTGTTTTTCCATCTTTATTTTTATAAACTTTAATATCGAATTTATCTTTGTTTGGTATAAGATTCACGTCATAGTTTGATTTTTCTTTAGGAATAATCCATGAACTATATCCTTTTGATGTATAATGTTTTATGTCAAGATTTTGATTGATAAGAGATAATTCATTTATAATTTCTAAGGTATTATTATATCTATCATTTGGACTAGGAGAGATACATTTAGCTATAATTTTTCTTAGTTTTTTAGGGATGTGCGGTAAATAGAAGTTTCTATTTGGAAATGTTCCATTCAAGACTTTCTGACTAAATTCAACACTATTTTCGGGCTTTTGCTTATAGAAAAAATCATTTCCATTTGCCATTCTATAAATTGTAATTCCGGCTTGGTATATATCACTTTTTATTGTTTGCAGCATATCTTGGATAAGCATTTCAGGAGATGCATGTAGCGTATAAAAAAAATCTTGATCAGCAAATCCATCAGAATTAGTATATTTGGCAAGACCGAAATCAGCTAATAGAGCTTCATTTGTATCAGAAATCATGATATTATCTGGTTTTATATCATAATGTATTAACCCCCTAGAATGGATATGGTTTAGTCCAGATAAGAATTGAATTGCATATCTTATGACTTCACGGACAGTTAAATAATTTTCATTTGATATTTTCTTTTTCAAAGAGCCATTTTTATAATATGGCATGGCAATATAAATCTTTTCAATATCCTCGCATGCGTAATTAACTTTAACGATATTATTGTGATTATTAGCATATAGTAATCTTGCCTCTTTGAAATACTCGTTGTATGGTACTTCTTCTCTTTTTGGTATCTCTTTAATTACTATTTTTCCATCTAATTGATTATCATGAGCTAAAAAAACCTTGGAATTTCGGCCTTCTTGTCCTATTTCTTCTAATTCATCGAAATCTAATTGTACTTTGCAGTTTTTCATAATTTTAGATATTAAACGCGCTTAGAGAAGCTAACAAAGATTCTTTTTCTTCTTTATTAAAATTATTCCAGTCTTCAAAAAAATCACATGTTTTACTCATGAGAATTGTTTTGAAATTTTCTCTTGCCATTCCGAGCTTAGCACTTATGTTTGAGATCTGTCCAACATAATATTTTTCTATGGTTGAACTTGCTATTAATTCCTGAATAACAGCTTCCATATTAATGCGTTCTATTGAAATGGTACGTGCTGTAGGTTCTGTTATTCTGATGCATGCAAGATTAATGGCATTTTCGTAGATAATATCTAAAAAAGTACTTCTTATAAATTTTAACTGCTCAGGTATCTGTAATGCAACAGGAACGTTAACTTTATCTACCAATATAACTTCTTTTTCGTGATTATTTTCTCGTATGAGAGAGTAAATAACAGCATCTGGTTTTACTCTTATTCCAATTGATGTATTGTTCATATTATATCATTAATTTGTTATAGCCACCTTGCAACCCCACCATGATGTGAGCACGTCCCCCGTCGGCTTTGGCTGAAACTGTATGTACCATCATTGCATAATGCAGTAGCCCCGGCTGGAGCTGAGTTGTAATGAGTGGGGGATTGGACCCGCCTACCATGTGAATTTGTGTAGTATTTGACGGCTGAACGATAAGGGACTTTTAAAGAGGTCTTCTCTTTGCTCAGATACTTAGTTGAGACGTATCCGATCTGCCCGTTGTAAGTAATTGGTATCCATTTGCAGTCGCAATCCTCATCAATGTTGACGGCTGTACCTTGCGGTATGACTTGGATAATTTCAGAAGTGATATTTGCTTTGGTACGCATGTTAAGATTGTGCGTTGCGTATCTTGTATTGTCTTGAGCGTGTAGATTTAAGACAAAAGCAAATTGGAGTAATAGAAATAAAATCTTTTTCATTTGAGTATATTTTAAGGGTTGATTACCAATCATCTTTTATTCTATTTTCATTTTGTAATAAGCCTAGAATTTTGTTGATAATTATATTTAGTTGAAGCTCTGTAATATCTTTATATTCTTTTTTCTTAGGTTTTAGATCTCCATTTTTAAAGAAATGAGAAGCTATAAATTCAAATTTCGTTTTTAAGGTTCCATCATATATATCTTCATCAATTATTGGCGCATTTACTTTTATTTTTCCATCTTTAAATTCAAAAAGTAAATTATAGTATCCGCTATACACAGATGGTGAACTTAATGCAAGTTTATCTGTAGTTATTGTTTGACTAAAACCTCTTACAGATATGGATTTATTCTCAACTTCACTTATTACCTTTTTGGGGTTTTTGTAAATGGCGTTAATATTTGATCTTACCATGTCATAAAGTTGTGACGATGATAGTGTATCGAATTTCACTACCAAATAACTTGCTCCATCTTTAGTTTTGAATTTTCCATCTGGATAAAGATTAAATACAACTTTTTCTTGTGCGTTGGCTATTATAGTCAATGCAGTAAATATCATAAATATAATGTTTTTCATAATTTGGATATTAATGTATTTGTCTTTTTGAAAGAATTAAATCTTACAGTATCCATACTCATGTTGATTTTATTGATACGTTTCGAATAATAATTATCGATCAATGTAAATTGATTTTCATAGTACGTATCTCGATCATAATTATCTCTATCTTCATCGCCATAAGCATCAACTGTTTTATTGTATAAGTCAACAATACTTAAATAAAATGCTTTTTGATATAATTTATAAGCCTTCTCCTTGTCACCTTCCAGAACTTTTGATTGTGCCTCAATTATAATAGAGTCTTCGTTTGATTGGTCTTTTTCAAGCCTTTCTTTCATTTTCTTTACATCATTAGTCATTCCCCATACCTTGAAAAATAGAATAATCTGAAGCACTCCGAAAATTAGAAGTACAATAGATAAAATGTCAATCATAGCATTTAATATTTAATTTATTTACATCAATCATTAAGCATTTCAATATGTCCGTTCTCGATCCATTTTTGCTGTCCAGTATTTCTAAATAACCCAGAAAGTTTCACGTTTGCGCCACTCTCAAAAGCTGTATTTACTATGGTATAATAAGTATTATAATCTAATTTGGATTGAATATTAAGTTTCTTAAGATCATCTCCAATGACCACTAATCTAATTTGTACATATTCTCTATTTTCAACATTTGGATTTGCATTGATGTTGTCTATTTTCCCATAAAATGTTCTTTGAATATTTTCTTCTTTTTTAGGTCTATATTTATCTGCTATAAAGTTCACTTTATCCATAAATATAGGTTCTAATTTAATGGAGGATATTGGAACTTCATTAATGAATCTAATATTTTTGCACCAGTCAACTATTATATTCATTTCTGCATCTTTAGTTTCATTATAAATATCTACTAATGAATCTAGAAAATTTACACTGTATAGCCCTTGGTCTACATCTTCATCAACTTTGTTATTATTGCTATTCCCCAAGTCTTTTTGGATATTATCTATTGAGGATAATAGCCGCATATTGATTTTACGGTTTAACGGAATATCTTGTTCCGTTGGATTGAAAAGAGTGTATTGATAATCTCCAAGAGGACATAATATATTAAGAATATAGCTCCCTATTTCAGTTTGCCCAAAAGAATATTCTGAAATAGTTTTATTAACGTCTGTTGTGTAGACTTTTTTGTGAAATCTAGTAGGATTTAATGTGTCCAAATAGGCAGTAGCTAAAACGTCTTTTATTTTATCTATGGTATTTGTCATGCTAAAAAATGGTATTTTCCCATCAGAAGTATAGCTATTCGCTATGCGCCATTTTTGAATGTCATATGATGGATTTAATATCCTATTAACCAATGCTTCTATACTTCTATTCTCAAAAGATGCAATGGATTGTAATGTATCCCCCATTACTCTATAGTAATCGGAAAACTCTTTAACAAGCGGAATCAAGGCTACATATTCATTGTCTGGGGATACAAATTGGCGTACTTTTCCATTCATTAGAACATTTAATTCATGCCAGCTTAAAAAAGAAAGAACTTTTTCGAGCTTTTCTATTGTAATGAGATCTATAGCTTTTTTTAAGTCTTTCATAATTCTTCCTCTTTAGACACTTTTATCATTAAGCTCTTCAAACTCTGGCAAGATAGAATGTTTTCTTTAGGGATAACAACAGTAACACTGGTTCCGTTAGTTGTAGGCTGTCTATTTTTCAAGTTTACCCAATATGCGCATTTAGTTATTTTTAGAGCAGAATTTGAATGCTTCACCCATTTTTTTCTATCTCTATCCATATGCAAAACTACTAATATTATTGGAGTCATCCTATTTCCTATTATGAGATTATTATAATTTTTAGTCTCCAATATAAAAGTAAGTTCTCCATTTTTCTTTGGTTTAAGTTTAACAAAAGATGACTTTAATTGAATATCAAGTGTAGGGGAGAATTTCAAACATCCGCTTATCTCGCTTGGATATCCCTTACACTTAACAGTGATATCAACTCCATCGTTATCACGTTGAGCGACTGACAGGGTATAGCCATTATATGCACATAATCCTTGCATATAAGCAAAACTAACGTCCTCCATGCTCTCTTGTAATGTATTTGGCATGGTTTATTCGACTTTTTTTATTCTATGTATATTGAAGTTCATATTACATTTGTGTTCTCGCTAACTTTCCAACAACTTTATATAAATGAAGTATTTGATTACCGTCAATTTCCATATCAGGATATCTTCGGCGCCCATCAGGATTACATATTGGATTGTATGAAACTAGCTTTAAACCTGCTTTTTCAATATAGATTAATTTAAGCAATCTGTCCTCATTTGTGATAACAACATAGGGCTGCCCATTATCTATAAGACCTTTATCTTTAATTTCACGAACAAATATTGTATCACCTGACATATATTTATCATACATTGAATCTCCATATACGGTTATTCCATAGCATCCGGCAAAATCTGGAATATTTACATATCCTATAATGTGATTTTCATCTCCGTCAAGCCCAATGCCATGACCGGCACATACACGAATATCCAATATTTTGATATCTTTTTCTGTTGTTGGAGTTTCGGTTATTTGAGGCGTATCGTTACTTTGTATATACATCTCACCTTTTTCTCTCAATAACCAATCAGGATTTATATTATCTATACTATTTAGTATCAAAAGTACGGGGTCTATTCCAAAACTCTCACCTGCACGCATTAATTTGCGTATATAGCCTTCAGATTTACCTATTATAATAGAAGCATCTTTTACGCTGATATTCTTTGATTTAAGAATTTCAGCAAATCTTTCATTTATTGTCATAATGTTAAATATACTAAATAGTATGATTAATAATACTGATTAGTTTGCAGATGTACTAAATGGTAGTATATTTGCATCATCAATCATTCAATGATAGCAACAAAGATATACAATGCATATCTGAATTGCAATAGTATAAATCTATTATTTACACGATTATGAGCACGAATATAAAAAATCAAATGAGAGAAGTAATGTCACTCGCATGGCAATTCGTTAAGCGAAACGGCTTTTCGATGAGTGAAGCCTTAAAAATAGCTTGGGTAAATATGAAGCTGAAATCTCAACTGAAAAGCAAAATTGTAAAGTTCTACTTTCAAAAAGTAGATGGTAGCATAAGAGAAGCTTATGGTACACTTAGTGAAAAATTAATGCCTGCAATTACGGGCACAGATAAGAGAGCAAAAAATGACACAGTCCAGACCTTCTATGATACTGAACGCTGTGAGTTCAGATGCTTTAAAAAAGCTAACCTATTATCAATTGCATAATCATGGATACTTACACAATAAATAAAGAATTAGATCGGCTGTATATAGAACTTGAATCTGTGACGAATATGCCAAGTAAAGAAGTTTGCGAAAAATACAATGCGGATAGCAAAAGCGAAGTTATCGCATCAATACAGAGCGAGATCGAGAGCCTTGAAAATGAGCTTCACGAGATCAACGAAGAGTATGAAGATGATGATATGGATTACGCTGGTTTGCAACTATCACAAGGTTTAGCGGTAACTCACTGGTAAAAATGCCCCACTGACGGGTTGAACGGCATCCGATAGCGAGAATCGGGCGGGGCTCTATTTGATTAGTTCTTTGATGTGATGTGAATGCCTCTTATTAAGGGTTATAGCTTATAAGGGTGACTGACTCGGCAAATTAACGTACATAAGCGAGTTGGGGCTTGCGAGCTGTACAATGTTTAACAATTAATAGAAAACACCGCAAAATCGTCTTTGAGCAGTAAGCATACGAGGTAGGCGTTCGTACTGTTTTCGACAATATAACCCGTGCGGATCTTGTGATAAGAGGTCTACTCTTCGATGTAGGGCACGGGTACGAACTCTAATATTTACAACGATGATTAAAAGATTAATTGATTATTTCAAGAAGCGCAATGATATGAGATTGCGCAAATGGTGTATGCAGAGAGCCGAAAAAGTAAGTCACGGCGGTGAAGATATAGCTTACACCGCTGCCTATATTTACAACTGGATAGTAAAAAAAGAATGACTACTTAAGTTCTATTGGTATATTGAACTTAATTTTGGACAGAGATGTTTGCTGAGTTTCGCTATTGCCTTTAGCACCTAGTGTAAGGCTACCTAGCAGAACTCCAATTCCCCCATTAATTCCGTCTTTGCTTCCATCAGTTAGAGCAACTTCAAATTCTAAGTTTGAAATCATTGTTGCTGAAGCATTCGGACCAATTCCGTTTTTTACATAAGGGATACCTTCGGAAACCAAACCTGCCGATGGAAGAATTGGCTTCCCTGTTGCTTTTTTAGCTTCTGAAATGCCGTCATAGATACTTACTATGACATCTTTTACAAATTCATTTAATTCCATGTTTCTTAATTTTTAGTTTGATATCTCAAAATTAAGAAAATCCCCTGATAAAAACGTGATGTTGCTGATCGAATTGGCTCAGGGGTACTAACTTTAAAAATCACGATTATGGAAAGATTTATAATTGAAAAAGTAGCTGCCGGACTTAGAAAAGTTGGCAAAACACCGGAAATGATTTTAGTGGATGTCTCTTTGTCTAATGGGATTTCCGAAAATGATGTGACAGAAGATACGGTATGCGGGATACCACTTGTTAAAGTGGATTTAACCGGATTTTCCGAATCAGACGATAAGGAGTGCCCATTCATCCCTGTATATACAGGTGCGGATAGGGATAGCGGTGATATGTATTGGTTTAGAAGAGGATATGAAGAAAGGTGATTATGAAAGACCTAGAAAAGACAGTTCAATCCATCTGTACCGCTGTACAGGGATTGGGAAATGATATTGTACACCGCGCTGCCGAGCGTGAAAAACATAATGATAGGTTGCTATCTCTTCTTGATGATAGCATTGCTAAACTACGTAAATCAAGCGATAATTTACATAATGCAATTGTAAGGTTATGAAAGCAATGCCATTGATGCTTATACAGATAGTATCGTTGATAATAGCCCTAGCTTTTGTTGCAAGCCTTAACTTCTTGTTTTGGCTTTCTTTTATTGCATTTGGAATTACATCTGCTTATGTCGCTATCCATAAAGATAGACTTTGCAGAGAACTGGATGAGTTTTTTAATTAAATAATTTAATAATCAATTATGCCGGATGAAAGGACATCCGTGAGGTAAAAGCCCTCTTTGAATTTATATTATCTTAAATACTTTATTTTTAAATCATACGCCGCTCTTATTTGTGAAAATAGGGGCGGTCTTTATTTGAGGACATGGCGAAATTGGTAGACGTGCTACTCGATTATAGGAATATCAACCCTTAGATGTAGTGAGCTGATAACTTGTCTCGGTTCGAGTCCGGGTGTCCTCACAAATTATTAATTCAAAATATTATAGACATGGGAAAAGTAACTATGAAAGAAAGGATACGAAACTTAGGAGAAGGGGCTTCGATAGAACTGCCTATTGCTTCTTTGGAATCAATCCGAAACTATGTTTCAATTTTTAATGCCAAGCATTGTAATGAGGGCAAGAAATGGGAATCAGAGTCTTTTAAGGAAAAGGGAGTTGTGATAGTAACAAGAACTGAATGAACTTAGCTACACGATTATGAAAAGGATTTTGACCGAGCTAACTCCCGAATGCGAGATTACAGCACGACTTTATGCACAGGGATTAGAGAAAAAAGAAATTGCAAATATCAAATGTAGAGCGGTTAGTACTGTTAACAACCAGTTACAAAAGGTATTTGAAACACTTAAGATTAGAAATGGCAGAGAACTGGCAACAATGATTTACGAACGAATAACCGGATTACAGTTTACGATGGATTTAACACCGGCAATGCGTTCGGTGGTTGCTTGCTGTTTGCTATGTATTGTATCATTCTCTATATGGCATGACCTTGGGGATATGAGAAAGACTAAAATTAAAATTGAAACAAGAAATGGGACGAAGAGTAGGGAAGGTGGAGCCGATCCCCAAACGCTGGCTTTCTAAAGATGAAGCGATGGCTTATTTAGGATGTTCAGATAAGTATCTCGATAAATTGAGGTATAATGCTCAGGTATCATTTGCCCAAGACGGCAGAAAAATATGGTATGAGCTTCAGAGCATTGATCGGTTCCTAAATAGAAAAAAAGTAATTTAATAACCTTATAAATTTAGCGATTATGGATAATCCGATGATTTACTCTAAAATAGCCAATATCTTGAAAGAAACAAAGGCTATTTCAAAGACTGAAAAGAATCTGCAGCAGGGCTTTAAATTTCGGGGAATAGATAATGTAATGAATGACCTTCATGAAATGTTCTCTAAAAATGAGGTCTTTATCTTACAAGAAGTTCAGTCGTTCAGTACAGAAAACCGTATTACAAAGAATGGCGGTACAAATACTTTTACCCGCGCAACGATCAAGTTCAAATATACAACGACTGACGGTTCTTTTGTAGAAACGACTAATGTTGGTGAAGCAATGGATAGCGGCGATAAAGGTATGAATAAAGCAATGAGTATAGCATTGAAATACTCTTTGCTGCAAATGTTTCTTATCCCCACTGAAGAACAAAAAGATCCTGATGCAGAAACACCTGAAGAAACTGACTATATGGCAATGGCGTTACAAGAAATCAATGGAGCGCAGAGTATCCAGACTCTTACATCTATTTATAACAACTATACCATGTTACAGTCAAATAAGGATTTTGTGTCTCGATTAAGTGCAAAACGTAAAGAACTGGAAGCTCATGGAACTAAGTAAATCAAATGTAATTTTTGACCAAGAGGCACACACATATCAATTATGCGGAGTGCCTCTTTCCGGTATAACGGGGGTGATTGAGAGGCAACTGTTCCCAAGAAAGTATGATAATATTCCAAAGTACATTTTGGACAATGCAGCTCAGAGAGGTCGTTTCATTCATGAGCAAATAGAGTTGGCTGACACGTTAGGCATTGTTCCACCTTGCGATGAAGCCAAAAACTATCTTGAGAAGATAAAGAAAGAAGGATTGACAGTTGAAGAGAGTGAATATTTGGTTTCAGACAATGAGCATTATGCAAGTTCTATAGATAAGGTTTTTCGGAAAGATGAAACAACTTTTCATTTGGGTGATATAAAGACTACATACAAGTTAGATAAAGAATCTGTACGTTGGCAATTATCAATATATGCCTACTTTTTTGAATTGCAAAATGTAGGTGCGAAGGTTGAACGACTTTTTGGAATATGGTTAAGAGGCAAAATAGCCGATATAGTTGATGTCGAAAGAATCCCCAATGAAATCATCGTTAACTTATTGGCTTGTGACCTGACTGGTACGCAATTCATCAATCCTTATGCTTTACCTGAGAAGAAAGGTGATTTACCCGCAAAATACCAAGATATGGAACAAGCTATTTTTGAGATTGATGGTCAGGCAAAGTTTTGGGCTGATAAAAAGAAGGAGCTTATTGAAGGCGTTATGAAAGAAATGGTTGCTGCAGGCGTATATAATTGGAAAAGTGATAATATTCAATTTATACGTAAAAAGGACGGCATAAGAAATGACTTTGACAAGAAGGCTTTTGAAAAAGATCATTCTGATCTGTATAAGAAGTATTTGAAAGAAACTCCTGTTGTAGGGAGTGTAACATTAAAAGTAAGTTAGTTATGAGTAATTTATTTGGTAGCATCTGTTTAAGCGAGATCCCTCGCTAGCAGATGAAAAAAGTCATTTGCAAAGATGGCAAAGAGCGCATCTTTCTGAATGTATGGGTCGGTGAGAGAAAAGAGCCTGCCACATTCGGAAATAATACTTATACGCACTATGTATCCTGTGCACCGAAGAAAGAGGAAAGGGTAGAAGGTACTAACTATTTCTTAGGTGATTTACAGACCTATAATCCACAACCGAGCACGCCGACAGCCGAACAGGTTGCAAATGCACCAAGTGTGTCACCAGAAGATGATTTACCATTTTAATAACTTAAAAATAATCAATATGGACTTTTTAAAAACAATTGAAAATCAATCAGAGATCCTAAAAAAGGAAGTTTTAGAGAAAGAGGATATGTCATTCCTTACAGTAGCTGATGACGGTGAGCACGTTTTGTGTGAAGGTGCCGGAAATCCTAATAAAATAGCACGTTCTATATTAAACGTGCTAAAACGAGACAAATCATTGCAATGTGCATTCAAAGAAGAAATTGAAAATGACAATGAGCGGAAAAGCGGGATTAAGGTTATGGTTGTTAAAGCAAATAATGCTGAAGATATAAAGAAGGCTATAGATGAAATTAAGAATAGTCTATGATTTTCGATTTAAGAAATGAATATCAAATACCCAAGTTTAAAGAATATGTAAATAAGCTGTTTATAGATAAGTCTGTTGTTGAAGTAAAGAAAAAGTTACCAAACAGAACTTTAGCACAGAATAGCTACTTACACCTACTTTTAGGGTATTTCGGTAGTGAATACGGTTGCAGTCTGGATGAAGCCAAAATAGACTTCTATAAAAGGACTTGCAACCGTGATTTATTTGAGAGAAAGATAATAAATAAGAAAGGCAAAGAAGTAACCTATTTAAGAAGTTCGGCAGAGTTGACTACAGGTGAAATGACACTTTCTATTGATCGCTTTCGTAATTGGAGTTCATCCGTTGCCAGTATCTATTTACCTGCAGCAAACGAACATCAAATGCTAATCTACGCCCAACAGGCAGTTGAATTTAACAAAGAATTTATTTAGTTATGGATCTATTCGGGAATGAAGATAAGCCTAAACGAAAGTATAGGCGTGATTCTATTGGTCGCTTTGCATCCGAACAGCAGGCGAGGTATGAGAAAGCTTTGAAAGAAGCTGGATACTATAAAGCAATGTATTTATCTGCTCAATCCCGGATGAGAGGTATAGCTAAAATAATGAGACAGAAAGATGAGCTAATTTTTAAACTTCAAAATAAGTAGTATGGACAAATTTTTAGGTCAGGATATTCCTGAGACAGACAGGTGGCAGTTTCTTAAAGATAATGCCGACGCTGTAGAAGAAATCGGATACATGCACCGATTTACGCCTGATGAGCTTGCACAAAAGAAAGAATCTTTAGCCGAGACTTCTATTCAAATCAATGACATTGAAACTGAAAAGAAAGAGGCTATGGAGGATTTCAAGCAACAGCTTAAACCCTTGAATGAAACAAAACAGACACTTCTTGAGAATATCAAGAAAGGTTCTGAATACTTGGAAAATGAGGAATGCGTAAAGATCCTCTATCATGAAGAAAAGATGGCAGGATTCTATAATAAGTTGGGTGAACTGGTTTATTCGCGTCCTATCATGCCTCAAGAAATGCAAAAAACAGTGTTTAGTATAAATCGTAAAACAGGAACAGAATCATGAGTGAAAACAAAGTAAACTTAGTAGTACCAAAGGATTATAATGGTACACCTATTGAAGTTGTATTGAGAGAGGGTAAAGCCCCGATTGCACTTGACCCTAAAGAACTGGTGCCGGTAAATATAACAGGAACAATTGATAGCCCATTGCGATGGCTGGAAAAACGTGTAGGCTTGATAGATCAGAAGCAAGCCAATATCACCGTTAATCGTGATAATATGAGTATCAGTTTGGTAGATAGAGAAACAGACTTTTATAACAACGGTATCTGTGGAATATTACAGTTATCCAAAGAAATGAAAGAGTTCGGCATCAACACTGATAAGACTTGGGAGCCCAACAAGCTTTCTCTGTTTATTAAGATGCACCGGGCATTCTTTACTGACAAATCCCAGAATATGCAGCTTGTATCCATTTTGAAAAACTTCAAAGCAAAGGTAAATCAGGACATTGAAAAAAGTAAAGAAGAGAATGGCAGTAAAGTAGACAACTATTCTCAAGTGGTTGATTCTAATCTGCCTAAATCTTTCAAACTGTTTATTCCGCTTTTCAAGGGCTTTGCTTGTGAGGAAATCGAAGTAGAGATTTACGCCGATGTTGACGGCCGTGATGTTTCTCTTTCTCTTGTGTCTGCCGGTGCTAGTGAAGCTATTGAGGACTATAAAAACAAAGTTATTGATGAACAGTTGGATGCAATCAGAGAAATTGCACCTGATATTGTAATCATAGAAGTTTAAGGAGGTGTTCTTATGATTTGATTACGCAGCCCCGAAAGTGATATATATTTTTAGTAGAAGTTTTGCAATCATTGAGGGGCTGCACACGGGCGGTTATATTATCGTGGCTGAAATTACGGTGAGGTATACCAATAATCCGTGAGGCTGGTTCGACTCCGGCACCGTCCACGACATTTTGCAGAATCCATATTGCTGACTACAATATTTTGAATGCAAATCGGTGAGGTGTTTTTCGGGTACTCTTTGGGACCACGGGTGTTCACTCAAAAAGAGCCTACCTATCTATTATAACGGTTAGTCACCAGTGTAATAAGATAGGTAAATGGGGCTTTCCTTTTATATGGTAAGATTCTATTCGCCTAGTAATAGAAAAGGTAGTTCGATTCTATCAAGCTCCACAAACCCTAATGAAGAGTGCAAGCAATAGCCTAAAAGCCTTTACAGTTTCCGGGTTGCCCGTTTAAATGTACGGCTGACACGACGGAAAGACGCCGAAAAGCTGTAAAGGTGCTATTGTGGAGCACGGAGAATGCGAAGGTCGGTTATCCGACATATGTTTGTTTTGCCCTCGACAATCCCGTTGGGGGCTTTTAATTAAGTAGATTATGGAAGAAAAAGAAATCACAAAAAAAATCTATGTCGCAAATGACGGCAAAGAGTTTTTATCAAAAGAAGAATGCGAGAAATATGAGGCGTTCGCAAAAGAGGTACTCTCAAAGATCAAATATTTTCGAATACATTGTAACCCTGATTTGACGGAGACAGGGTATTATCAACATTGGATTTACGTTGCTGTATACTCTTCTAACTATTACCATTGTGAAATTGCTTTTGAATTGGCTTTGCGTGAATTTAAAGGTTATTTAGGCGAGAGTGTACAGGGCTACGGGTTTCAACCAAAATTTGAGGTCTTCGTGTCCAATAAAGAAGAGTTTGAAAAATGCTCCCCTGTTATTTGGGGTGGAAGAGAGCTAAAGAGCGAAAGACGTCTCTTAAGCCCAATGACAATCGAAGGGTTTCCTAGTAACTTTGATTATAAAAAAGAGTGGGGATTTAAATAATGCCGTACTATATAAAACGAACTAAGGCTAAGAAAAAAGACAAGCCCTTACCCTTGTTTGATAAAGCAGGGGTGAAAGTGAAGAAGAAGCCGGATTACAAGAAAAAATTAGATGATGTTTTTTCGTTGTATATCCGGCTTAAATATGCCTTGCCGAATGGAATGTGCAAGTGCATTTCATGCAATACTTTCAAGCCGTGGAATAAAGGAATACAGAACGGACACTATATGTCACGCAGGTATCTCTCAACTCGTTTCGATGAAGATAATTGTAGACCTCAATGCATTTCTTGTAATATTTTCAACCAGGGGAACGCTCAATTGTTCAGGCGTGGCCTTATTGCCCAAATAGGTGAACAAAGAGTTGATTTGGTAGAATATCGAGCTAAAAATACTACACGGCAATATTCTGATTTTGAGTATAAAGAATTGATTAAATACTACACTGCTTTAGTGAAGAAATTAAGAAAGGAGAAAGAGATATGAAAAGAAGATTCAAATGTTCAGACGGTAAGTTTCGTGAGTATGAGGTAGCTGAATATGCTTGCAAGAAGAGAAAATGCTTTGTCCCTTTTTCGGGCAATGGACAAAATATTTGCAGGCTGTACGAATTAGGTAGATGTCCTGAAAATCCGAAATAAGAAAGGAGAAAGGAATATGAAACTAACTGATGAAAGTCTTATGCCTTTTGGAAAGTATAAAGGTGAAAAGATGGCTAATGTACCTGCATCATATCTAAAGTGGATTTATGATGAATGGACACTACCGAACCCACGTTTTGGCTTTGTTTATAACGACGTGAAAGAATATATCGAAGAAAATCTTGATGTTATTCAAGAGGAGTTAAAAAGAAATGCTCATGTTTAAACTTCGAGATTATCAGCAGGCTGCATCTGACAAAGCGGTAGCCTTTCTTCTTGATATAAAGAAAAGGCATAACGGATTAATAGTCATTCCTACGGGTGGTGGCAAATCGTGGATTATAGCAGATATAGCCAACCGATTGAATAGTAACGTGCTTATCTTTTGCCCATCAAAAGAAATTTTGACACAGAATTATGAAAAAATGCAGATTGTATGTCCTTTCGATTGCTCTGTATATTCCGCTTCTGTCGGACAAAAGCAAATTGCGAAAATCACATTTGCTACAATTGGTTCGGCTATAAACCACATGGATGAATTTCAGTGCTTCAAATACATAATCGTAGACGAAGCTCACTTATGCAATCCCAAAGAGGGGATGTATAAAACATTCTTTGAAACTGTAAACTGCAAAGTTCTAGGTCTGACGGCAACGCCATATCGTTTGAGTTCATCACAAGGCTTCGGCTCTATGCTGAAGTTCATTACCCGGACACGTCCGGTCATCTTCAAAGAAGTAATTTACCATGTGCAAATTTCCACTTTATTGGATATGGGCTATTTAGCAAGGCTGAATTACTACCCGATGAATCCTTTAGGTTGGAATGAACAGAACTTAAGAGTTAATTCAACGGGTGCTGATTATACCGATAAGTCAGTAGTCAGAGAGTACGAAAGGATAGATTTCTATTCCTATTTAGTGAGTATTATCCAACGCCTTCTGAATCCGAAGCAAGGCGGTAAAAGAAAAGGTATTCTTGTTTTCACCCGCTTTTTGAAAGAGGCTGAGCGATTAACATGGTCCGTACCTGGTTGTGCTATTGTTTCCGGTGATACTCCTAGAGGAGAACGGGAAAGAATATTATCAGAGTTCAAAAACGGATCTATTCCTGTTGTTGCTAATGTCGGCGTTCTCACAACCGGATTTGACTATCCCGAACTTGATACCATTGTCTTAGCTCGTCCTACGATGTCACTAGCTCTTTATTATCAGATGGTGGGTAGGGCCATTCGCCCGCATCAATCAAAGCAAAGTGGCTGGATAATTGATCTTGCAGGTAATGTAAAACGCTTTGGAGAAGTTAAGGACTTGAAATTAGTCGATCCGTCGGGTAGGGGACTTTGGCAGGTAAGCAGTAGAGGTAGACAATTAACTAACGTAGCATTTTGAAATTATGAAGATATTAAAAGACGTAATTAACGACATCGAGCATATTCCAAAATGCCCGATAAGTGGTGAGGATAATCTATACTACCTAATTAAAAAGCATATTAAAGATGAAAGACTATGATTTATTAAATGGTGAAGTAATCCCTTGCATGTCGTACGAAGAATGGAGAAAACGGCCGAAGTACCATTCACCACGATTAAAGGAATCTTGGAAACTTACGCGAGATTTACGAGAAGAGGTTTTTAATAGAGATGGCCATTATTGTAAGATTTGTGGTGAGGAGCACAATCTTCATATAGATCATATTATTCCCCTGTCAAAAGGAGGGAAAACAGAGTTGTCTAACCTTCAAGTATTGTGTAAGAAATGCAATTTGCAGAAATATAATAAGACGATGGATGAATTTATTTTACACTTAGACAGCAATGGCAAGAATAAGAACAATAAAACCTGAATTTTGGGAAGATGAGAAGATAGGTAGACTTCCTATTCCTTGCAGACTGTTCTTTATTGGGTGTTGGAATTTCGCTGATGATTTCGGAGTTATTAAAGGAAATGCAACATTACTTAAATCTCAAATATTCCCTTACGATGAAAACTTACGCGCATCTGAAATAAAAAAGTGGATAGATGCCTTAGTGGATGCCCGGATGTTAATACCTATTATTCACGCAGAAGAAAGCTATTACTATATCCGCACATTCCGTAGCCACCAAGTCCTTGATAAAAGATACGATAAGTCATATATTGGTAAGAATATAGTTAAAGATTTGATTAATAAAGCATTAAATAATGACGATGTGAACACTACGGAGGAAAAGGAAGAGGAAAAGGAAGATTATAAAGAATCTCCTAACGGAGATAAGAAAGAAACTTCCGTTTCTTCACCCGCTAATTCCGATTTTTTAAAATTCCAAAATTGGATGAAGTTGAAAGCTCCTTATTGCAGTAACCCTAAAAACTTCTCTTCTCAGATAACTGAGTCTGAGTTTCTAAAACTAAAAGAAAAATATACGGGTAAGGAAGTTGCCGATATTATCGAGCAGATTGAGAACAGAAAAGATTTACGTAAACGATATACCAACCTATACAGGACGGTTTTAAACTGGGCAAAGAAAGAGTATGGAAAATAAAGTTATGCCTCAAAACTTAGAGGCTGAAAAGCTGGTATTGGGCACTCTTATGACAGAGAGGAATTCCTTAAATGAAGTGCGCGAATTATTAACTCCTAAAGCCTTTTACAGCAAGTTTCATAGTCAGATATACAAAGCTATTCTTGAAGTTTCTGACAAAGGTAATAGGCCGGATATGATTGCTGTGAAAAATCAACTTGACGCAGATGGCATAGAATATCATCTTATTGATTTTATGAATATTGCCGGATGCAACACTTTCGATGTGTATCAACATGCTGCCATAGTTCACGATAAGGCCAAGAGACGGGAGTTTTACGAAATTGGGCAATACTTGATTGCTAACTGTTTCAGTGAGGAATATGATCTTGAGGATGTGCTTACCGATGCAAAAGATAAGCTGGATGGTATCTTTGTTGATTCTTCATCTTCGGTTTCTACAATTGAAGATGCAGTGCAAGGTGTATATGATCAAATCAATAAGAATCTTTCCGGCAGTACGCAATTAACTGGCTATCCTACGGGATTTCATGACTTCGACAGTCGTTCCGGTGGACTACAAAAGTCCGACTTGGTGATTATAGCTGCCGAGACAAGTCAAGGGAAAACGTCAATGGCTATCAAGATAGCTATGAACACGGGTTGTAAGATAGCTTTCTACTCAATGGAGATGAAAAAGGAGCAGATAGCATCAAGGATGCTTTCAATCGAAAGCGGTGTACCGTCGAATGACATTCAATTCTCTAAACTGTCCGACATTCAACTTATAGATGTGGATCGGGGAATAGCCAAAGTTCTGAATAAACCAATATTCTTTGATGATAGAAGCACCTCAAACATTGACTCTATTCTCGCATCCATCAGAAGTTTAAAGATTAAGTATGACATTGAGGGCGTTATAGTTGACTACTTGCAGATCCTTACCGTAAATCAGAAAGGAACAAATAAGGAGCAGCAGATGGCAGAAACTGCACGTAGGTTGAAGAATATTGCCAAAGAGCTGGATATATGGGTAATTGCTTTATCACAATTGAATAGAGATCAACAGAACCCTATACCGTCTTTGGCGAGACTAAGAGATTCCGGACAGATAGCTGAAGCTGCCGACGTGGTTATGCTAATCTATCGTCCTGAGTATTACGGAAGGGATTATCCCGAACCATTTAAGACGGCAAATACAAACGGTACTGCTATGATTGACATTGCCAAAGGACGTAATATCGGAGTATTTAAGTTCTTGGCTGGATTTAAGAAAGAGACTACAAACTTTTACGAATTAAATGAAATCCCGTTTAACCAATCAGAAGAGCAACCCTTCTAATCCCGTCTTTTGTCGGGATTGTATAAACTCAAAAGATTTTATTAAGAACTCATGTTTCTGCAAGGCTCGCAATCATAGAGTTTGTGCCTGCAGCCGATATGGAAGAGTTTGCGATAAATATACCAAGAGATAAGTTCTATACGAGCATAAATAAAAATGGCTACTCTTCACGAGCAACCAATCTTTTGTTAACCTTAAATCTAATACTATGAAAAACACATTGCAAAGATACGCTTTCTTGTAATCATTCAAAAATTTGGAAGTATATCCAGTGAATTTATAACATGCTTTAGCATCGCATACATAGTTGTTAACGATTTAACGAAACAATTTAAATATTTAACTGAAATATATGGCAAAAATTAAAAGAATATTTCTTGCATTGTCAATTGGCATAATGCTGTATTTGGTAGTAGAGATAATCAAGAGTATCAATGCAATAATGAACTTGATATGATAACGAATACTATAATCAACGAAGATACGGTGAAAGGTTTATTCGCCTTTAATATACCTCTGCGTCAACCGACCAGCAAACGATAGATGTGAATAACTATTAGTCTATGTATGTTATGCAGTATTTATATTGGCTGGTGCTGGTGTAAATTGAAAGCTTATAAAATTATGGTTAAAGTATCATTTGCTTTTATTTTGTCTTGTGCATAATATTATCTACTTTTTCGTTACCTTCGCTATAGTAAAAACCCATTGTTATTTAATGGCATGGAAAATATTATTGAAATATGTATCGGAATTGATATTGCAATATTAGGTATTGCATATCCTATTATAATCGATAAAACATCGAATATTGGAGATAAATATTCCTCCAATTATCTTTCTAATATTTTTAATTTCGAATTTCCACAATGTAAGTTGAGGAAATTTCCTCTTAAAGCATCAATATTAAAACTAACCTTATTCTTTACAATTTTCTCGTTTTTATTTCTGATATTCAAATTTAAACCATTATTTGGCTGGAATAATTGGCTCATAAATAACTCTGCAGATATTATAGTATTACTACTAACCACAATTTTAACAATATTCTTTTTTATATGGCTTGACAAAGTTCTTCTATATACTGGTAAATCTACATCCTTATTAAAGCATATCATTGATATTTATTTTGATACCAAAATAAACACTGAAAATCAAACATATTGCCTAAAAGCTATTAATGAAATAACTTTGTACGCAATAGAGAAACAAGACGAACACCTTCAGGAAACGCTTGCAGAGTTTTATTATCAAGTATTTTCATCTATTAGAAAAGAACATAAGAAAGGTATTCCATTAGAATATCCTGTTGATTTATATCAGTTAGTGTCAGCCCTCAATCGGAATTTAGCAGCAAAAGAAGAGCAAAGACTTGGAGAATTAGAACATCGGGCTACTAGTGGTTTATGGTTATTAGGAGAAGATTTAGAAGAAATTGAAATATCAGAAGCGACATATGCTAATTTATGGAAAAACATCTGCTATATATATGAAAAATCAAAATTCGTGAAGATGTTTTGGGCTAACTCTTTTCAGTACTTTAGTTGGAAATTACCTGTAATCTATCCGATTTATTCACAAAAAGAGAAAGAAATAGAAAATCACCAAGAAGTCAATCATAGGGAAATAGAAAGAAATAGATTCCTGGAATTTCATTATGGATTGGGGGGACTTTTATTATATAGCAAACAATATAAATCAATTAAATATATACTTTCATATACTCAAAGCATACCACCTGAATATGTCTTATTTCCCAAAGATATGACTGAATTATTTAGTTGGTTTGAACAATTTAACAATAAATTTGACCATAATTCTCGCATTGATATTAAATACTACTTTCCTGATCTAGATAATTTAGGGATTAGTAGAGAAGCAAGACGCTGGATATGTAAATTTATAGTATTACTATTTATCCGACAATTTTCATTAATCCAATCTTACACTTATCAAAATCATACAGGAATAATATCCTTACCAACTGATATTTACAGACTGGAAAGTATTCTTAATGATTTAGTCGAATTTAATATATGCTTAAAACAACTCATGGAAAATTTTGATCTGTTTAAAGAACTGGAGTACATAGAGCGTATCAGAGAGAATGATTATTATAATTACTTAAATAGTCTAAAAGAAAAAATTAAAACAGAAATTGGATATAAAAAAGTAAATTTACCTATTTCCGAGGAGAAATTATATCAATTCAACTCAAAGACTAATGAAATAATTAGCAACGCATTTAATGAGTATAACTCCATTTTTATTGAGCACATCGCAAGTAACAAACAAGATAATAAGCTCAAATTAGAGCTTAAGGGTTCACAGATATTATTCAATAAATCAGCTTTTATTGAAGGTGATATCCCTCATTTAAATTTTGACACGATATATGCTAGTTTCTTAGCCCGTGAAGTGATAAATCGGTATATACCCAATTCATTCTACTTAGCGAAAACTCGAAGATATCTTTTAAATGAAAAAAACATTATAGATGGGATACATAGAGCAGCCAGTGACATAAATCAAAATGAAATTGTTGTTATTGGAATAAATATGAAGTTTGATGTAGAAAAGCTACTTGAACAAGGATTTTCACATATTATCAAGTTAAATTCCTCATTATCTAGTATTAGGAATGCTATATTTGTTATGAAAAAAAGTAATTTGCCAAGCATTGAGTTTAGAGAACTAGACAAACAGTTGATTGAAAAACAGAAATTAGTGTTAATTAATAAAAAAATAAATCTATATACCTCTGTATTAGACCTTACTCAACAGGAAAATATTCAATTGAAAGAAGAATGGAGTGCTAATGGAGAACTAAAAGAGGGGGATATTAAAGTTCAATTGGCAATTGCATTTCATGCAGTGGTGTCATGGAAAAAAGAGCGAGATATAATCTTGTTAAATATAAATTCTCAATACCAAGAACAAGGAATTGAAGATGAAGTGACAAAAATTGAGCCTATCAAGTAACTTATTTCTGAAATTAATGTGTGTGTTTTGCTAATATAAAGTAAAAGTCAAGGCTTCTTTGCTAGGTTCTTCCCAGATCAAACTCACGAAAAAAAGTTGCAGAACGAAAGTTCCGCGTGGTATAGATTACAGTTCCGAAAAATTATCAATATCACATTCCAATATGACGACCTCCGCCTGATGGGTGTAGAGGTCGTTTCTGTAAGCATTAAATTACAGGTATAAAACAACTGTCAAGAATAACTTTGCTAAGAGTTATTCTTGATGTTTTTTAGTCGTATTTGGAATTTTGTCCGATTATTTTTACTTCAACTAGATGTTAGTAACTTATTAGTTACCGGTGGTTTGATAGAGGGTTAGGTTTATTTATTTTCTACAGGCAAACAATTGTTGAAAATTGGCTATACATCAAATCTTATATATAATAAAAAAGCGTGCCCGAAAAGACACGCTTAAAGAATTTCTACCTGCTTAATTTAACATCTACTATAATTTTGACACTTTGAATACGACCTGCAGATAATGTATCATTATAGGACACTGTCATTACGTGAGGCTCATGCTCTAGACCATTTTTATTGCCGCTATCGCCAGCTAAACGACAATTTTGGTATTCTACTGATAAAATATTTGCTATTAGCCCAGTTAGGACTGCCAGTAAAAGTGTTTTCCAGTCTAATTTTTTCATGCTAACCTCACAATCTGGTAGCATATTCTTTACTTCAAAAGTATATATTTTAAAATTATATACATAATATTTTTTAAAAAAAATGATGAATAATAATTAATTCGTTGATACTATCAAAAAATAGCGATTCTTGCTTTCTGTAAATAATAATCTTATATGTTGGTGCTGCTTCTGCAGTAATGATGTGAGGTTAGAAAATAGACTTATTCAAAAGAGGGATAATTATTAAAAAAAGAAAGGGAACCAAGCGCACGACCACTCAATTCCCCATACACGATTATGATACAAATATACTGTTTACTTTTTAAAATATCGTGTTATGGTGAAAGATTTTTCTACTATCTCGGAGTTAAAAACTATTCGTGAACAAAAGTCTAGGCTTTCTGAAAGAGAGAGCGAATTATCATCCCCTTTACTTACTGATTTGGATCTTATTCCAGAGATTTACAAGTGGTTTGCAGAGATACTCTCAAGTATGGACCTTCCGCCTTGTTTGGAGAGCGTCACCCAACGTAAGAAATTTCTGTTTATTATCCTATTTCTGTACTCACCGAGTACATTAGCGGAGGGGAAGATGCTTCGCGGATTGAGGGATAAGTTGTGTGAGGTAACAAACATTGCTTCCAAGTCAACTATCTCTGACAATTGTGCGGATGTCGTGTTTATGTATCAGAATTACAAGAGCTTTCGTAAGGATATAGACTATCTTTACATCGAGATTTTGAATCGTCTGATAATCAATAACTTAATCAATTAGAGGTAGGTGAATATTCTGTCTTTTATATTTTAACACAATATTAAACAGAAGTATTATAACGTTTGCTATATTTGTAATATATATATCTGCGTGTAATTCTTTATGTCGTGTGTATAACTCCGTTTTTAAGCATACATGAAGTTTATATTATAGTATTAACTTTTAAAAGAAAGGAGCTTATTATGTTTGATGATAAAGACTATTATGAAAAAGAAGAGCGAAAGATAGTCAAAAATGCCACAGAAAAAGGTGTCCCTTTTGAAACCGCAGCAATCGTTAGCAGGGACATAAAGCAAGAGGGATTAAGAAACTATCAATATCTTCAAATGCTGAAGGGGCAGTTGAATAATGAAATGTTGAAAAGTAAAAAGTAAAATAGAGCCGGGGTTTAGCACCCTGGCTTTACTTTATTCTCCAAAGGAGGAAGGAACTTGCTTAGCAGTTCTTCTATCCCATCCATAGCACCTACTATACAGTTGCATACCTCTTCTTTAAATTCAGTCCCAACCAAATTAGCTTCTCCACTTTCGACATATTCGTAGTATGAATAATTATTCATTATCTTGGCCGCCGCTTTATTATTGGTATATCTTGTTTCGTATTTTTTTAAATGATTGTATACTGGTTTTATTTCATTAAAAACAATGCCTCGTTCAGAGCATACATATTCTTTCATTATATTATTGATGATCGGCCTACATTCTGCCATTTTTTCGATTAATTCTCTATCTATTTTATTACATAAATCAATCATATATTGACTTGAATAGTATTTCTTTTGAAGTTCAATTTTGTGTCGCTCAAGCGATTCATTGTAGCTTGCTTTACAGACTCCACTTCTTTAGTGATTGCTGCTATATCTTCTTTCGTAGCAAGGTTCTTACCTTTTTCAGCTTCATAAGATTTCTGTTTAGCTATGTATTGCCAAAAAAAGAACTGTGTTAAGCCTATTGCGAATGTGCAAATAGCTATTAGAGTGTTTGTGTCTATCCGATTCATAATATTAGTTGTTTATAGTTGATAACCCATGATTATTTGATGACGTATAGGGCGTTTAGAGTACTTTTTAACTTCTTTTTCTCTTTAATTTTGCCTTATATTCATTTATAGGTTGTAATGACTGAGAAATACTTGGTAAAAAACAATTCGCAGCCGTTTCATATTTATCATATTCTTGCTTTGATATATTAATTGCTGCATGTGCTATCCTATCTCTAGTTTTCCAAAGAGATCCAGAGTGATTTTGAATTATTAAATTATAAGAGCTGGGATTACTCATATAAGCATTACCCAAAATTCTCCAGTTTTTGTTTATGAAATCCAACTTATCAGGGTATTCTTCTATTTTATCATAGTATCTCAATAGCTTTAAAGTTATTTCGATCCTGGTCCATAAAATTAATATGGCAAAACCATATTCGTTTTTTTCAGTTAAGGTACGAATTCTATTTTTATAGCTATTATCTTCTAAGGCTTTGAATGCTGCATATGCTTTGTCTGCTAGTTTAGTTTTTCTTTTGATTTCATCTTTATATGCCATATTCTTATTTTTCCTTAAATATTTTAATTAAATTACTTTCTGTTATTCTCTTCGTTTCTCCTTGATATTCTATATAGACCTTAATTTCAGATCTATCTTCGAGAAGTTCGATATAGTCTACGCCCAACGCTTCAGCAATCTCTTTTACTTTCCCAATAGTTGGGTTGCCGGAGCATGACGCATATAAGGCCTGATAGGTTATTCCCATCTTCTTGGCTAAATCCTGCATTGTCATTCCTTGCTCTTTACAAATGTCTTGTACTCTTAGCATGTTATTCAATTTATAGTTTGAATACAAATATAGGAATAGAATTCAAACTATAAATATATTATATAGAAAATAAATCAAAAAATAATTTGAAAATAATGTTCATGAGCTTTGTTTTATTCAAGATAAAATTTAATATTTGTGATATGATAATAAAAACATAAATTGAATAACTAAAACAATATACATGATTATGACAGCATACGAAAAATCAAATAGCATTGAGAAGGTAAATTTAACCAGGTTCTCAAAGAAAGAATACCAGAGTATACTAAATGCTTGTGAAAGTATCAAAGATAGGCAGAAAGCAGCTCAGATGCTTTGTGATTACCTGTCTGATAAGTTTCGCATATCACGTGCAAAAGTTAACGTGGTGAACAGAGCGCAACCACACAGCACCGGCTATACAGGCAAATTAAGAAGCAAGACTTTGGGTACTTATACAGTTCAGACAGAAGTGATAACTATGTATAACCTTACGGCGGTTAAGAAGCAGGCTGTGTCAATTAAAGTATTTGCAGGTACTTTACTTCATGAGTTTATGCACCATTACGACATGAAATACTTGAAATTAGGCAATTCGCTTCATACGGCAGGGTTCTACAAGAGAATTTCGGACTTAGAAAGTAAATTAAACTAAGGCATATCGACAATTAGGCTAATCCACGACAATAGCCTGATTGTCGTAAATGGTGTTGCCTTATTTTTCAAGAAGCAATGTATATGTGGTACCTTTGAGGTATCGCGGGTTAGAGAAAAAGATATCTCGCTTCTTTGACTTGGAAGAGATAAGTGGAGCGTTACCACTACCCGCAACTATTTAATCATAAATTAAATATCACGATTATGGAAATATTGACTTTAAGTATCAAAGAGAAGTTTTTTGATGAGATTTTAGCAGGCACTAAAAAGCAAGAGTTCAGAGAGATCAGACCCAATTCTCAAGCAAAGTATTGTGAACTGGATGAAGAAGGCTTCGTGAAAGAAATTGAAGGTGTTTTGCAGCCTCGCAAATACGATGCAATCAAGTTCTTAACAGGCGAATATAAAGGCGAAAGACCTTTCGCTATTGTCGAGGTAAAAGATGCTAAGATAGAACTCTTTGAGGATGAGAATCATGAATTAGTAACCTACACCTATCAAGGTGAGGATTATATAGCTGCACAAGTAGTATATAATTTAGGTAAAGTGATCGAGAAACATATTGTTTAATTTTAATTTTTGTAGCTGAGTCAGAATTCAAGTAGGTACAAGTGCTTCGTCGGCAGCTGGTGTTACCGGTAGGCGTTCGCTAACAGGTGGTACGGGCAGATTTGTAACCCGTAGACAAAGATACGGTGAAGTCCGTAAAGGTTTAGGTTTATCAGGTGGCTAACTATGTTGCTTGATGAGACATATAAGAGTATTGCGACTATCAGAGGAAAATCTGATAGCGCAATACTTTTTCTGTCTTTTGGTAAGGATAGCCTTGTTTTACTTGATTTGATCTACCCGAAGTTTGATCGGATAACATGTGTATTCATGCATTTCGTGAAAGACCTAGAGCATATTGAAAGATGGATTAAGTGGGCTAAAGCTAAATATCCTAAAATAGAGATTATACAAGTACCACATTGGAATTTGACCTACATACTTAAATCAGGGATGTATTGCGTACCCAATCCAAAAGTAAGATTGTTGAAGCTTGCCGATGTGGTTAAGTCCATGAAGTTAAAATACGGTATTGATTACGTCTTTTTAGGGATGAAGAAAGCTGATTCGATGAATAGACGTTTAATGCTGAATAGATTGGGCTTTCCGTATGAGAAAAACGGTATGGCATACCCTTTGGGCGATTGGACACAAAGAGACATTCTCGCTTATATGAAGCAAAAGGGATTGCCCGAGCCTGTAAGGTATTCCAAGAATGCATCGGGTGGAGTAGGTTTTAATCTTGATTGCTTTCTGTGGCTAGAAAAGAACTTCCCGGCTGACCTTGAAAGGATCTATAAGGTATTCCCTATGAGTAGAAGAATATTATTTGAGCACTATAATGGAATTAAGTAAGTACATAACATCGGAATCAGTAGAGCTTAAACGTTCTGCTGTTCATTTTGCTGATTATAATCCCCGTACTCTTTCGGATGATGAGAAGAAAACACTTAAGCGGGGAATAAAGAAGTTCGGTTTAGTCGGCGGGCTTGTAGTAAATAAACGTACAGGTATGACACTCGTATCAGGGCACCAACGCCTAACGGTTATGGATGAGTTAAACAAATACCCGGGTGAAGATTACGTTATCCGTGTAGATATGATAGATGTTGACGAAAAACAGGAGAAGGAACTCTGTATCTTATTAAACAATCCAAACGCGCAAGGCAAGTGGAATGATGAGAAACTCCGTGAGTTGGTGCCTGATATTGATTGGAAAGATGCCGGACTGACGGATATAGATCTGAATCTAATCGGGTGTGACTTTTTGCTTCAAACAGAAGAAGAAAGTTCCCTTGCAGATTCTCTAAGTGATATGATGTCACCTGTCACCGAACAGAAAGAAGCAGAGAAAGCCGCCAAACAATTGGATAAGGCCGAGAAGGTTGCTCACATGAAGGAAGTTAAAGAACAAGTTAAGCAGGTGGCACAAGAGAGGGCAAACGATATGGATGCCTATCTCATGTTATCCTTTGACACCTTCGAGGCAAAAGCAGCTTTCTGTGAGAGGTTTGGTTATGATCCTGATATGAAGTTTATAAAGGGAGAAGTATTCAGTGACCAGATAGAGAGGGTAGATTGATATGGCAAAACCGAAGTTTGATTTCAAAGACATGCAAAATATAATCCGTATTGAGGGTTGGGCCCGTGACGGATTGGACGATAAGCAGATTGCAGCGAACATCGGCTACAATGAGACATACTTCTATGAACTGAAAGCCAAGATTCCCGAGTTATCTGAGGCTTTGGCGCGTGGACGTGCCCCTCTAGAGTTCGCTGTTGAGAGTAAAGTCTATCGTAGGGCCATTGGCGGAACGGTAAAGAGACAACAAGCCGTCAAGGTTAAGGATGTCTATTTTGATGAAGAGGGTAGGCGATGCGAGAGAGAAAGAGTTGAGGTTGTTGACTTGGAAGATGAGCTTCCATCGGATATGTCGGCTGCTTTTTTCTGGTTGAGAAATAGAAAGCCGAAGGTATGGAATAAGCCTATGCCAAAAGAAGATGATGAAACTTCCGTTCCTAAGAATATCAATAAAGGAATTGATATCGATAAATGGATTAAAGGACAGATAGATGGAGAGAATAAATGAGAAAGAAATATGGAAGCCTATAAAAGGCTATGAAGGGAGATATGAAGTTAGCAATATGGGGCGAGTTATGAGCCTTTGCTACAAGAATACTACTCAAAAAAAGGTTATGTCTCCATCTCCAAACCTGCAAGGGTATTTCAATTTAGCTTTAATGAGGAGTGGAAAATTAAAGAGATACTTGGTAAGTAGACTTGTTGCAGAAGCATTTATACCCAACCCAGAGAATAAATCTCAGGTTAATCACATTAATGGAAACCATCAAGATAATCGTGCCGAGAATTTGGAGTGGGTTACAGCTAAGGAAAATATGCAACACGCATTTCATGTCTTAAAAAGAAAGGCAAATGTTACACAATTAGGAAAATATGGCATTTTAGACCCTGCTTCAAAATCAGTCCGCATGATGTCAAAGGATGGTAAAGAATTAAGGTTTTTTGGGTGTATAAGAGATGCAGAACGAGAAATGAATATTAGGTCTGCAAATATAACGGCTGTATGTCGAGGGAGAAGATCTTCTGCTGGTGGGTTTAAATGGGAGTATGTATGATTCAGGCTCAGAAAATATATTATCCCCTATACACCGATAACGAGAAATTTATAATCCTCATCACCGGCGGCCGTGGCTCCGGCAAATCGTTCAATGCGTCTACCTTTATCGAACGTCTGACTTTTGAACTGACAGAGGTGGAGAGAATTGTTCATCAGGTATTATACACTCGTTATACAATGGTATCTGCTCACATGTCTATCATTCCCGAAATGATGGAGAAGATAGAGCTTGACGGGACAGATAAGTATTTCTCCACTACAAAAACGGATGTGGTCAATAAAATGACAGGCAGTCATATTATGTTTCGGGGTATCAAAACATCATCAGGCAATCAAACGGCGAAATTAAAATCCATTCACGGGATAACAACCTTTGTCTGCGATGAAGCCGAAGAGTGGACCAATGAGCAGGACTTTGAAAAGATAATGCTCTCCATCCGTCAGAAAGGAATACAGAACCGTATTATCATTGTCATGAACCCGACTGATTCCAATCACTTCATTTATAAACGCTACATAGAGAAAACTCATAAGCTCGTAGATGTTGACGGCGTACAAGTGCAAATCTCCACACATCCTAATGTCCTTCATATCCATACAACTTACTTGGATAACAAAGAGAACCTTTCAGATGAGTTCCTGAAAGAGGTTAAGCGGATGAAGGTAGAAGATCCTGAGAAATATGCTCATACTGTTATCGGCCGTTGGGCGGATGTTGCCGAGGGAGCCGTATTCAAGAAATGGGGCATTGTAGATGAGTTCCCGGCATGGGCAAAGAAGGTAGCTATAGGTCAGGACTTTGGTTATACTCATGATCCTTCAGCTTCTATTCGTTGCGGTGTCGTTGATAATGCTTTGTATCTGGATGAAATAGATTACAGGACCGGGCTGCTATCATCCGATATAATTAAGACGCTTCGTCCGTGGGGATTGAAAGTATATGCTGATAGTGCCGACCCTCGACTAATTCAAGAGATTCACAACGGTGGGATAACCATCTATGCAACGGAGAAAGGTGCCGGCTCTATCAATGCCGGTATCGACAAGATGCAGAGTATGGAGATCTTTATTACTAAGCGGTCTTATAATCTGATAAAAGAGTATAGAAACTATGTATGGGCAAAGGATAAGGACGGGAATTACATTAACGAGCCCGAAGATCACGACAATCATGGCATTGATGCAGCCCGTTACTATGTATTATGTGCCCTTTTGGGGAAAATTCAGAAGCCTAAAGACCTGACAGGAATATTCAATCACTAACAAAATGATAGACATTAGGACTGAAAATGAAGATTGTTCCTAAATAGAACAAAATAGAATGGAAGTAAAACATAAAAATATGGGATGATATGACAAATTTAGAAGAAATACTCGCATTACAGGATACTGATCAAAAGATTATGTACCTAAAGAAAGGGAGAAAGACAGAGCTTCCTGACAGACGAAATCTGTGGGAAGATTGGAATCCGGATCTTCATGAGATAATGACGGATAAGAAGAAATATCCCGACCGGAGAGTACTCAAAGAAGAAGCGAAGAAAGAGTTTGATGAAAAGACCGGTAAAACCTACAATATCGAAGCTAAATACGAGACAGAGCCTGTAAATCGCATTGCTATCCCCATGGAGCAGGATATAGTGAACATTCAAACAGCTTTTACCGTGGGCACTGAGCCGTCAATGGATTGTACACCTTCGGATGATGGCGAGAAGGGTTTGTTTGCTGCCTTGAAATCTGTTTTGCAAAAGAATAAAATCAAATACCAAAACAAGAATATTGTTCGCTCCTGGCTAAGTGAACAGGAAGTTGCCGAGTATTGGTATGTAGCTGATGATGACTCTTTCTGGGCTAAATTTTGGGCAAAGGTAAAGATTACCTTCGGTGGTAAGATAAAACCCACAAAGAAGCTTAGAAGCGTGATTTGGTCTCCATTCAGAGGCGATAAGCTTTATCCGTTCTTTGATGATTATGGGGACTTAGTAGCAATGTCCCGTGAGTACAAGAAGAAAGACTTGGATGATGACGAGATAACAGTCTTTATGACAGTGACTAAAGATGCAGTTTATCAGTGGGAGCTAAACAAAACATGGACCATGCCTGAAGGCAAGACTTTCAAACATGGTTTCTCTAAACTACCCGTGATTTATGCTTATCGTCCCGAAACATACTGTCATAAGATAAAAACCTTCCGGGTAAGGTTGGAAAAGCTCCTTTCCAACTATGCCGATTGTATAGATTATAACTTCTTCCCTCTTCTGAAACTTATTGGCGATGTAACCGGATTCACAGGTAAAACTAAAGATCGGATGGTGAAGCTTGAGGGTGAGGGGGCAGACGCCCAATATTTGACGTGGGAACAGGTACCGGATACGGTAAAGTTTGAAGCAGATACCCTCACAAGTAACGCCTATGATATGACTAACACTCCAAGAATCTCCTTTGAAGCAATGAAAGGGATCGGTGCAAAGTCAGGAACAGCCTTTAGGATGATGTTCATGGGTGCCCACATGGCCGTATCGAACCACGCCGAGGTAATCGGAGATTTCATGCAAAGGCGTGTGAATTTCCTCATTTCCGCTTTAGGAGCTATCAATTCTTATGAGTTTGATAAAGCCTCACAGACGATAGATATTGACGTAGATTTAGTTCCTTATATGATCGATGATTTGGATGACAAAGTAACCACTGCTGTTGCTGCTGTTAATGGTGGTATATGGTCAAGGCGTGAGGGCATTATGTTTGCGGGGAATTCGGATCGTATTGATGAAGAATTAAAGGAGATTGAAGAAGAGCAGGCAAAGACTCAACTTAAAGCTCAACCAAAAGAAAATATTCCATCGTAGCTTTTTAATTTCCAGAATAGTGAATGGCGGTGATTCTTCGGAGTTACCGCTATTTTTCTTATCTATTCATAGTAAAATAATGAATAAATCATTCGATTGTATTCGTTTTATTACTATATTTGCATAGTAATTAAGTCCAAAGCGTTATGAGTTACAAATCAGTTAAAGACGTTGTAACTATGTTGCAAGAAAACGGTTTTGTTCTAAAGAGTCAGAAAGGTAGCCACATGAAGTTTGAAAAAGACGGCAAAGTCGTTATCGTACCGAATCATAACAGCAAAGGCGTTGAGAAAGGCACTTATTACAGCATTTTGAGGCAAGCGGGGCTGAAATAAGCCCCCGCCTCTTTTGTTTAAAATATAGGAGGTGATTATGAAAACAGTAGAAGTGATTGTAGAACATGCGGGTAAAAATCTGAGTGCATATATTGAAGGTGCTCCGGTAATTACTGTCGGGAATGACATGCGGGAAATTGAGGAGAATATGAAGGAAGCCATTGAATTATATTTAGAAGATAATTCAAATCCATGTGAGGTGTTATCCGGTGAGTTTGATTTGAAATATAGAATTGATGCTGCCACCTTTATCAACTATTACAGTAATATCTTTACTAAAGCTGCCTTAAGCCGTATTACCGGAATTAATGAACGTCAGCTATGGCACTATGCAGCAGGAGTGCATAAACCTCGTAGGCAACAATTAGAGAAGATTCAGAAAGGTATTCAGTCTTTGACAAAGGAATTGTCTGCAATCAATCTTTTGTAATATGGCAAAAATAGAGATTACAAAAGAACAATATAAATTTGCATTGGCGAGAGTGGAAGAACTTTTGCCGATGGTTGATGATAATACACCTGCAAACGATAAATATGCAGTGGAGTTAACTGTAATGTCAGATATAGTAATTGCATACGAAAAAGAACACTTCCCAATAGAGAAGCCTACTGTGTCTGAACTGATAGGATTGTCACTCGAAGAAAAAGGCATGACTCAAAGACAGCTTGCAGGCGAAATTGGTATAAGCCCTTCCCGTGTGAATGATTACATCTCCGGACGTTCAGAGCCTACCTTAAAAATTGCGAAACTGCTTTGTAGAGTATTGAATATTCCTCCAGCATCTATGCTGGGATTTTAAGTATATATAGGAAGAAAGCCCATTTTTTATGAATTTGTTGAGAACAAATATTTTATAAATTAGTATTATGAACGAAAATCTCATAAATTATTATATCAAAATAGTGAAAGGGCTTTTAAAAGCTCAAAAAGAAACAGATGCTTTTCGTGTACTCAACACAAAATATTTAAATAGCTATGTTTATAATCATGATAATTGGAATGGCGGTATTGATTATTACGTTGTTGAAATTAATGTTTCTCCTGCCGAATATGCAAAACTTAAGCAAAGCAATAAAATTCAGAATTTAGAAAAAAGTATTGCTTTAGCATTTGATGATGCAACAAGAGGTGTCGAGAGTGTCGCTTTTGATAGAATATTAATTATCCCAAATGCCGATATTGAGGAAGATGAAATAATTGACTCTATTGATGATTTTACATTTTGGAATTTGGGATATTACAAAATATTTATTAGTCATTTAACAGCAAATAAAATAGCTGCTACAAATCTAAAGTCAGTATTGGCCACTTATGGAATATCATGTTTTGTAGCACATGAAGATATTGAACCCACGAAAGAGTGGGCTAATGAAATAGAGAAAGCATTATTAACAATGGATTGCCTCTGTGCAATTATAACCCCAGAATTCATAAAGAGTAAATGGTGTGACCAAGAAGTTGGTTTTGCATTAGGCAGACGGATATTAGTAATCCCTATCCGTAAAGGGAATGATCCGTATGGATTAATGGGTAAAATTCAAGGAATACAGTCTAATGGAAAAACAGCCAATCAATTAGCAAAAGAAATCTTTGATACGCTATGCAAAAATAAAAGTTATAAAAATCTGTATATAAAAAATCTAGGAAATTTATTTTTAAATTCAAAAAGTATAAATGAAGCTGATAAATGGATTTCCGTGCTAAATAGTGCAAAGATCATAGACGTCGATATTGTTGAATTTATTAATTCTCACTATTTGGATAATGACAATTTGAAGGATAGCACAGTTATGGAGAAAGCTAATAAATTGTTTATGAAATATTCAATAAATACTATAAATCCAAACTCGTTTGTCAAAAAACAAACAGAGGTTGATGATTTACCTTTTTAACCCATTTTTATAGGTTTAGATTTAAATTATATTGCAGCGAAATTTGTACGATTCACTTTTAAGATAATAGCGATTTCTTTGGTTATAAAGAGGTCGATTTTTGGATTTATTTCAATTTTTCTATTTTACCTTCATTTTATTTTAACAGCATGTCTTTCCCGAATTGTTTGCTTTCCCATCTCTGAAAATTCCTTATCAAACATCTTTCAAGGTCATTTTATATTGAATTTACGACAATCGCTTCATTGTCGTGTATCCCATCATTAATTATTTCCCCAACAGATACCCTATAAGTACTTTTATACCACTGAATTTCAATTTAATAATTTAATATTCATACGGTATGAAAGAAAAACTATTGGCAGCACTACAAACCAAATTCCAAGGGGTGGATTCTGCTATTCTTGACCGGATAGCCACTAAAAAGGCAGAAGGTCTAACGGACGAAAGCCAAATAACATCAATTGTTGATGGGATTTCCTTTGCGGACGTGTTGACAAGTTACGGTGATTTCCGTGCCGGGGATGCTTCAAGCTCCGCAGTTAGAAACTACGAAAAGAAGCATAACCTAAAAGAGGGCAAGCCAATCGAGAATCCCGATCCTAATCCCAAACCAGAAGAAAAGAAAGATGATGTTCCCGCATGGGCACAGGCGTTGATTGACTCTAATAAGAGTCTTTCAACCGAGCTTTCTACTTTGAAGCAAGAGAAGCTACAGGCTACACGCCAAGAGCAGATTCTTGCAAAGGCTAAGGAATACGGTATTCCCGAAAATTACGCCAAGAGATGCTCCATTAAAGAAGATGAGGACTTGGATACTTATTTCAAGGACTTGAAACAGGACTTCGCTAATGACGGATTCAAAGGCGCACAAGCACCGGAAACACCGGAGCAAAAGTTTGAGAAAGAAAGTACCGAGATCGCTAATCTGATCAATAAAGGTACTGAAGAGATTGTAGAACAAAACAAGAACTAAAATGAGTGCAGGAATTAAGTATGATTTAGAACCGGAACCATCTATTGAAGAAAGATATGATGTAAGTACGGGCATTCGTCGTAGAGGACCGTATGTTCTCGACAAAACGAACCTGAACGTAGGTGACAAACTCCCTTCGTTTATTCCCATCACAGCCAATCTTAAATACAAGACGTGTAAGGTGGTGAGAAACGTTAAGGTAATTGAAGCCTATACTTCAGTAAGCACAAGCCTTAAGATAAAGAAAGGCTCTTATGCCTATGCAGGCATGTGTTTGGGTAACGGCACGAAAGGTACAACCGTATCGGTTATTGATAAATCAAATCCGTCTTATGACCTTTTGACCATCTCTGACTTTGGTGCAAATATAGCAAAGGATACTGTTCTTTTCGAGGCTACAACTGCTGATGGCACTACTCCTAAGAACGTGGCAAATTCCGCTTTATACGAAAGCCGGAAAGTAGAAGAGGGTATAAATAATGTTGCCCTTCTGGCAGTAGCTCGTGAGATCGAGCCGGATAAGTTGGTAGTTCCTTTCTCCGATAAGGATAAAGCGAACTTGGGTAACGATTTTCAATTTAACGAATAGGAGGATTAAGATATGATGTTGACTATTGAAACTCTATTTAATGATGCGAACATTATTTCCGCAATCATAAGACGTGTTACTCAAACGAGATTAGATACCATCTATTGGTTACAGTATCTTGACTTCCGTAGAACTACTACTCGTGTTTTCAAGGATTATATCGGGACCGTTTCAGGGGTAATGGCTGGTTCTATCAATTCTCGTTATGGTGAAAAGCCTATTCGTGAACGTAGGAATATAGGCTTTGGATATGGTGAGATCGCTTATTTGGGCGACCGCTATCAAATGTCTATTGATCGCCTTTCTGAATTGCAAGACTTGATTGATAAATTCAATGCAGCCAAAACAACCGATCAAAATGCAGCTCTGAATGAGATTGTGAACTTCATCTATGACGATTTCCGTCAAGTGATGTTAGCTGCTCACAAGCGTATGGATTTGGTTGTCGGTTCATTGCTTATGACGGGAGAGGCGACAGTTAAGAATAAGGATAACCGGGATGATGCAAATAGTCCTGATGTATTGGAAATTGAACTTCCGTTTAAGTTCATCACTCCTGAAGCAGCTGTGGCTGATAAGTTTATCTCTTATTTGCAAGAGCAGGTGAATTCTTTAAAAGCCGACTACGGCACATTCTCAAAGATGATTATGTCTCGTGGTACTTTCGTGAAAAATATCGTTGGTAGTCCTGAATTGGGCGATAAGTTCAAGATGATTCTTGGACAGCGTGAAGTCATGGCAAGTGCAGCTTTGGTAACTTCCGAACTTGCATCGCAGGTGTTTACCGGCATTGGACTTCCGGCAATCGAAATCAAGGAGGATTATGTGAAAGATCAGACAGGTAAGAATCAGCAAGTCTATGCAGATGGTCGTATCACCTTGTTACAACAGGATAAGGTCGGCTATATGCGTTTTCATACGCCTTATGAAGCTACTGACCCTGTTCCGGAAAGAACTTACAGCCGTGCGGATGGAGATATGCTTATCTCTCAGGTAAGGGATGACAAGGGGCGTTATCTTGAGTACACTGCCGAGTGGATTCCACAGATCAGTAATCCTACTCAGATCGTGAATTTCAATCTATCATTAATTAATGCAGTTCAGGAGGGCTAAAGATGAAAGTAAAAGTTATCGGTATTTTTCGTGATAAGTTCACCAAAGAACTGTATCAGGTTGGTAAAGAGTTTGAAATCACAGACGAATCCCGTGTAAAGGATTTGGTGTCTCGTGGATTGGTTGAAGTCGTAGAAGAGAAGAAAGAAGAAAAAACTACTCTTTCTCTCTTTGATAAGGAGTTCGAGAAGAAAGCCGTTGTTGATGCTTTGAAAACTATTGGTGAAAAAGCAACCATGAACATGAAAGAAGATACTTTGATTGCGAATGTGACTGCTTTGGATGAAGAGAAAACGAAAGCATTAGAAGCTGCTCTGGGAATTGAAGCATGAAAGTAGCTGACTACATAAAACAGAAGTTTCAGACCTTCGGCATTCAGTTGTCGGAGGCTGACCTTTTGGATATTTCGCTTGAATCAAACAGTGAAGTAACTGAAGATAATAAGCTAAAAATCAATGTAACTATCGTGAAGTTTATCCCTAATCTCTTATTACGTGCGCAATCCATATCAGAGAGTGGTTTTTCGATGTCTTGGAACATTCAGGGCATAAAGGATTACTATTCATGGGCATGTAAGGAATACGGGTTAACGGATGAGTTAAGCAATAAATCTAAACTGAAGTTCCTATGATATTCACCCCTCACATATTGCAAGTAAAAGTTATTACCGAGCCTGATCGTAACGAATACGGGCAACCTATTCCCGGCACAGGCGGTGAGAGCTGGCAAACGGTGTGCGGATGCAGGTGTGATGATAATACGACGAAAGAGTTTACCTCTGATAACGGTTTCGTTTACAGACCTGACTATCATGTCGTATGCGAGAAGAAAGTCTCTCTGAAAGCAGGTGATAGAGTTAGATGCATGGACGGTGAGATGGTGAGAGGAAGCGGAACGGTTTACGCTGTGAGGTGGACCAATTACTTTAATTATTCAGAGCTATGGATGTAGATATAGACTTTTCTGATGTGGATTCTTGGTTTGATGATGAGAAATCTAGTGTTCTTGCAAAAGAGCGTGAAATAGGAGAGGAAGCGGTCCGGTATGCTAAAGATAATGGTAATTATAAAGACCATACAGGGCATTTGAGAAAGTCAAACGATAGTGAGGTCGATGATGAAGGAATATTGCTTAAGAATGAGGCTGAAAGTCCAAAAGGTTATCCTTATGCTTCCAATGTGGAGTCCAAGGGATTTGATGTTTTAAGTAGTGCTGCATTAAATGCAGAAAAACGAGCTAAAGAAGAATTCGAATGATAGTATCAAGCGACATAGCAAAGATTATTTATCGTGACTGCAAGGCTTTCGGTATCCAGATAGTCCCCGATGGAGAAACACTGATGGGAGAAATTACATCCGAAAGAATAGTTATTCATGCTAAAGACCAGACATCTAGTACATATTGGAAAAAAGGTTTTGTAGAAGTGAATTTATGTGTGCCGGATTCAAATGAGAATTCCGCTAATTCTGTCCGTTTGGGTGAGCTTGAAAGACAAGCTCAAACCGTGTTGGATGATGTGGTAAGTTCTTATGACGGAACTACATATTGCTATGGAATTTCTTCTATTGGTTGTGAAATTGACACTGATCTAAAGTGCCATTATGTGAATGTAAGAATTTTATTTGAAGTTTTAAATGTAAAATAACTATGGCTAAACAGTATATAGGAATTAAAAAATTATGGTATGCTAACCCCATATCATCCATTACAGGTGCATCTTTAACGGGTGCGGAGATTAAAGCTTTGATTGCTAATGCAGCTACCAAAGAGGTGAAGAATGTTCATCAAGACACTTGGGGGTACACTGAAGATGATCCGACTGTTACGGATTATATCAATCAGCTGACTGGTAAGATCTATTACAAAGATAGAGAACGTGACGGTGCCGTAACCATTGCCTTTACTCTTGGAGAATATCTGTATGAAGATAAGGCTGCTTTGCAAGGTGGAGTAGGTACTGCTACCGGATGGGATAGAGGCTCAGTTGGGAATGTAAACAAATGTATCATTGCCCAGACTAAAACCGGTAATTACATTGTATTCCCTAATGCTTCTATCATAGCAAAAGGAAACTTTGTAGAGAAGAATATCGGTCTTGGTGTATCAGCCGTTGCAATGGAAACGGGTGTTACCGGACTCGCTTCGGAAGTATGGAGAGATCAGGCAGAAGTAGAAGCACCGGAAGGTTAATACGGTAAAATAGATTGTATAACATGAAAGGGATGTGGGATGGTTCCCGTATCCCTTTTTTAATTTAAAATTATGAATGAAGCTGCAAAATTAGTATCGGATAGCATATTAGATGAAAGTTTCTCTACCATTATACTAGGTAAAGAAATATATACTATTTATCCACCATCCATAAAAGTTCTTTGTAGGGCTATATCAAGATTCTCAAAGATAGGTATGGATGGAGAATATAATAAGTTAACAGTTTTGGCTGAACTACCAGAAAATAAACCTTATATCATTAAAGGTTTGTCTATTCTAATAGTGGGTGATGTTAATAATTGGAGATGGAAAGCTTATAAAATAGAAAACAAGCTAAATAAACTTAGTTTATCCAATCTTAACAAATTAAGAAAAGAAGTAATTTCTCTTGCCGGTGGAGATGATTTTTTCGAATGTGCCGCTTCTCTGAAGTCAATGTCAAAGGTAGCGGCAAAACCGAAGTTGTAGGGAATGAAACAATGTTAGGTCAGGTAGCTTCTTTTATGGAAAATCTTCATTTAAGTTATAAAGAGGTAGTTGAAGTAATTCCTTATAGAAACCTTATTATCATGCAAAAAGATAAACTTCATACTGTATCATCAGAGGATGTAATGCAGGAAGTGTCGGAAGAAGAGTTTTTAAGAAACAAATCAAAAAGATATTAATTATGCCTAGATTATATTTTAGAATAGGAAGTGATTGGGAAATTGTACAAAAAACCCGTGAAGAGATTTCAAAGCTTGAGTCTCAGATCAGATCAATGGATGCAAATAAGTCACCCGGTGCGGTGGCTGTGCTAAATAATCAACTCCAGCAATCTCAATCTCAATTGAGGTCCATGACTAGCGAAGCCGCAAAAGCAGCTATGGAAATGGACGGTGATTTTAAATCTAAGATATATCAAGGCTCCCAGGCTGTAAATGATTTTACTCAAAAGATAATTTCACAGAAAACCGTAGTTCAGGACGTTCAAGCGGATGTTAGAAGATTGACAGATGCCTATCGGGCTGTGCGTACCAATCCATTGCAAGCAAATAACGCCCTCAGTGAATTGAACGCCGCAAAAAGGGCACTTAATGATGAAAAAGCTGCTTTGAATGGTTTACAGACTGAACAAGCTAAAGCTCGTTTATCTGTAAAGCAGCTAAGGGATGAATATGCTCTGTATGATACTCAGGTCAAAGATACAACAGGCTCAACATTCTCGTTAGGAAAAGCTTTTGGCGTTATCGGTGGAGTGGCCGTACTCAAACAGCTTGGCTCTGATATTATCAATGTTAGAGGACAGTTTCGGTCTATGGAAATTTCCCTTCAAACAATGGTTGGAGAGTCAAAGGCAAAAGAATTACAAGCACAGATTAAGCAATATGCAGCCATTTCCCCTCTTGAATTGAAAGATGTACAGTCCGCTACCGAAATGATGGTAGGATTCAATATTGAAGCCGATAAAGTGCCTAGATACGTTCAAGCAATAGGAGATATATCCCGTGGGGAATCAGGTAAGTTCCAATCTCTTTCCCTTGCATTTAGTCAAATGTCGGCAGCGGGTAAGCTCATGGGTCAAGACTTAAACCAAATGATAAATGCCGGATTTAATCCACTTCAACAAATTTCATCAAAGACAGGTAAGTCAATTGCTGAACTTAAAAAAGAGATGGAAAAAGGTGCCATTTCCGCGGAAATGGTTCAACAAGCGTTTATTGATGCAACATCCGCAGGTGGTAAGTTTTACGGAATGTCCCAAAAACAAAGTCAGGAAGTTGCCGGGCAGATGTCTATTCTTTCCGATACCATCAACAATAAATTAAATGATATAGGGGCAAGCAATGAAGGTCTTATAAAATCCGGAATTACAGGTATTACTTCACTGGTCAATAATTATGAGACAGTAGGCAGGGTTATTACCGGGTTAGTTGCTACATACGGAACATACAGGGCTGCCCTGATTTTAAATGCTGTATTAGAAGAAGGTTTTTCCAAATCTATATGGAGTAAGATTGCAGCAACCAAAGCCGCAGCTGTAGCACAAGCGGCATATAACAAGATTTTGGCTATGAATCCTTATGTGGCTGTTGGAGCAGGTATCGTAACATTAGGTATAGTTCTTTGGACTTTAACAGACCATACATCTGCTGCTGAGAGGGCACAGAAACAATTCAATGATACGGCCGCAGCATCTAAAAGGCAATTGGATGAACTAAAAGGGAGTGTAGACGGGTTGATTTCTACTATAAAAAATGAAACGTCAACTCAATACGACAAGACAAAGGCATATAAAGAACTGCAAAAACTTATGCCTACTGTATTCTCCAATATGGATATTGAGAAGCTGAAACTTATGGATGTTTTATCTTTAAATAAAAAAATATCAGAAGAAATAAATAGACGTGAAAGGGTTGGGGCAAAGACAAATGCCGTATTAAGACAAAATGAGCTGAATGACATTAATTCTCAATTAAATAAAGCTGTACAGCAACAAGCCGAATCTCCAAGTGGTCAAAAATCTTCTATCATTGATGATCTTCAAAAAAGAAAAAAAGAAGCGGAAGAATCTGTAAAGTTGGCAAATAAAGCTGTAACAGATATTGAGAAACTTCAAGCTGAAGCGAATAAACCTAAAGAGACTAAAGCCGATACTAAAAACAAAACATATTGGGAGAAAAAGAAACAAGAAGCTGAAGCATCTAGGGACGCTTTAAGCGTTGAACAAAAAGGGTCAGCTGAATGGGAAAAATACTCAAAACAAATACAGGAAGCTCAAAAGAATATTGATCTATATTCGGACTCTAAAACTGGTAAACAAGAAAAAGAGGCTGATAGACTTGCAAAACAAAAAGCAACTCAAGAAAACTCCATATCATCTCAAAATGATAAGATACTTGAGATGAATAAAAAACAGTCTATTGAGAGAGAAAGACAAAATGAGGATTTGGAAAATCAACTTTCTCAATCTAAAATAGATCTTATGTCTGACGGATTTGAAAAAGAACAAGCTCAAAGGGAGCTTAATAATAAAAAAGAAATTCAAGCTATTCAACGGCAGAAAGAGGATTATATTCAAGCCACAATTCAAGCTGAAAAAGAAAAGTTTGATGCTCAAGAAGAATTAAAATCAAAACAAAACCCCAAGTATAAAAAGAAAACATTTGATTCTTCTTTGTCTGTTGATACTTCTTCCTATGATTCAATTGAGAAGAATATAACAACCAAGCAACAAAATGATCAAATCAAAGATCAGGAAAAAGCTTGGAATGAGTATCTTATAAAGTTTGGAAACTATCAGCAGAAAAGGCAGGCAATCATTGAAAAGTATAATAAGCAGATCAATGAAGCAAAATATGCCGGAGATGCCGCATCCCTTGAAAAAGATAAGCAGAACGAATTAGATTCATTGGATAACTCTGTAAAGAATAGTACCACTTTGATGGGAGAACTATTTGCAGATGCTTCAAGAAAAAGCGTAAATGAGATTCAAGCAATAATTGACAAAGCCGAACTTTTGATGCAATACCTTGAATCTGCAAAGGATTCACAGGGTAATGCAAGTATTGGTGGAAAATCAGTATCAAAGGCGGATATTTTAAATCTTGGTATAAGTGATAACTCTTTGCAAAACCTAGAAATGTCTACCGATGAAGTAGAATCATTAAGAAATGCCATTTCTAAGTTGAAGGGCGAATTAGCCACTCAAAGCCCATTTAAGTTGTTTGAAACTCAGATAGGGGGAGCTATTGACAAGATCAAGCAAGGAGGTAATAAGAACATATCTCAAGGAATAACAGAAATAGGTAGTGCTGTTTCTGCATTTTCACCATCTCTTGAGCAATTCGGTCAAGATCTCGGGAATATCTTTGGTAGTGATGATCTTGGAAATAAAATATCGGGCATAGCGGGTGCAATTGGTGGATTAGGACAAACAGCAGCCGGAGTAGGACAAATAATGTCCGGTGATATTGTTGGTGGTGCAATGTCTGCCGTTAGCGGTATATCAAAGGTGGTAACTTCGCTTGATGGTTTATTCGGAGCCAATTATGATAAGTACAACAAAGCAAAAGAAGAATACAAAGCATATATTGACATCCTTGATGATGTTATAGATCGGCAAAAAGAAATGGTTGCATCTTTGGATAACGAGAATGCAACGAAATCATACGAATACGCTAAATCTCTTCTTGATAAATCTGCCGAAGCCGCTAGATCATTAGGCGTAGAAAGACTTAATGCCGGTTCGTCTGCCGGGTCTCACTCTATTGGAGTTCGTCAGCGTAAGGATATGAGTTCTCAAGCTTGGAATGAGGCTAAATCAGCATTGGGAAGCGCATTCAACCAATACGGTATCGGTGACGGTCGTATGACAGGATTATTCGACCTATCTGTTGATCAACTGAAAAAATTACAAGATGAAGCTCCTACTTTTTGGGCGAAACTAGATGATGATGTAAGAGGTTATTTAGAAGATATAATCAAGGCAAATAAAAGTGCCGAAGAGCTTAAAGATACCTTATACGAAAATCTTACAGGAATATCCTTTGATTCATTATTTGATAATTTCCTTGACTCTCTATATGACATGAAAGCCACATCGAAAGACATTTCAAATGATATGGCTGATGATATGAGAAAGTCACTTATAAAGGCTTTCGCTGTAGAGAATTACAAGGATAAGATGAAAGAGTGGTATACCAAGTGGGCGGAAGCTCTCAAGGATGGTATTATATCTTCTGACGAACAAAAATCTCTGGATGATCTTAAGGATAGTATAATCACTGGTGCAACGGAATCAGCCAAGTTGATAAATGATCAATTCAGCTATTTGAATGAATCATCTTCTCAAGAAGCCTCTTCCAAAGGATTTCAGACGATGGATCAGGATACAGGGAATGAGCTTAACGGTCGATTTACATCCCTGCAAATTGCAAGTGAGATTATTAAGCAGCAAAGTGCTGAGCAGACGATGTCCTTAAAAGATTTAGCTAGTAGATCGAGTGAAATATTAACTGTAAGTACTGATATTCGAAACATAGCCGATGATACCCGTACCATATTGGCTAATACTTACTTGGAGACTATAGCTATCAGAGAAAATACCGAAAAGTCTGCAAGATACTTGAAAGATATTAAATCTGATATAGCCGATGTAAAGGTTAATACTAAAGCTATGGCAGGGTAATTATTAACTATAAAAAATGTATTAAAATGGAAAAGAAAGTAAGATTACATTATGGGGACGAGATTATCGAGCAGGATTTCTCTTTAACTAGTTTCATTGCCTATAATACAAGTGGAATGATATTCATTCATGAAAGCAAAGAATTTGTTTTGTATAAGAAAGCAATTCGCATTAACGAAAATGCTGAAATCATCGAACTATTTCTTAAACAACAATAGCTAAATTAGGCTGTATTAAAAAGTCCTGAAACGGACGAAACAACTCTCTTTTAATGTACTTAAATATGCAAACTTACAAAACAGAATGGAGAAAACAAAGAGGTGAATAGGGGAAAAAAATATAGATATCTGAAAAAGTAAGGAATAAAGGTTAATCTTGCTTTATGTACTTTTCTTCTTATTTCTATTATAGAATAAAGAAATTAATACAATTAATATAATTTCAATTATTAGAGCAATTAATACTCCTGATTTTGATGAAATGTCAATAAAGACTTTAGTTAATATTGGGGCATACAAAGGTAATATAGAAAGAATCCCTCCTAATATTGCACAAAATTGCAATATTTCTTCTTCTGTTTCACCTTCAGATTCAAGAATCGCATATATAATAGATGAGTTTATCCCCCAAATAGGCATAGTAATAGCAATTGATAAGAGTGATATCTTAAAAACATCTAATTGAATAAATAACTCTTTGTTGAAAAGGAAAAATATCATAATTCCTGGGGCAATAGTCGCTATTATAATTACTATTAGTGTAGCCCATGTCATTGGGCCTATTTCTTTAATGTTAAAATCCATATAATATATCGTCAATATGTTATTATCAATATAGCAAAAATATCTAATTATTCAATTAGTTCATACTATTTTACGATAATTCCGCTAATGTCGTGAATGAAAACTTAAATAATGGTGATATCTTTCTTTTATTCCTATCTTTAAACTACTCTTACTAAAAGTATAGAATGAGATTAGCCTTTACTTTCTGATATGGGTTTGATAATTTCATAATAACAGTAAATATAGATATCATTAAAAAGATATAGTCATGGATTTAATCATAAACAATAAAAACGCCTTCACAGAGTGGGGTGTAAGAATGGATGATGGCTTTCTTGATGCAATTGGCGCACCTGTACCGATGAAAGAATTTATAGAAAATAAAAGTAGATTGGAGCACGGAAAGCAAGTAATAACCACCAATCCGAAGTTAGATGAACGAGATGTGACTTTATCTTTCACCATAAAGGGTATCTCTCAGGCCGACTATCAGGCTAAGAAAGCTGCTTTTCAGAGTGAATTGTACAAAGGTGCATTGACTATTCAGGTACCAGCAAATAGCAATGAGGTTTATCACCTGATTTATACAGGAAAGAGTATCTCTTACGGGCAGAGTTTAGATCGGACTTTTGGTAAGTTCACTGTGAAATTTAACGAGCCTAATCCTGCAAATCGAATCTAATTTACGACATTCTCTTCATTGTCGTGTATGGAAGTCCTTAAAATTAGGGCTTCCTTTTTTTATCCCCGAACTTTGGGGATATGGTAGACATCAAAGACATATCAGGCAATACAATTCTTTCAACTTCAATAAAAGAAGGGGCAAAAAGAAAGTTCACGCTTCAAAAAGAGGACTATATCATTCTCAAATTCAGCGTGGATGAACCTATTTATTTCAAATTAGGTGACTTCATAGATAACGAAACAGGCCTGTTTGAGCTTGTTGATGTTGAAAATAGTAAGCCTACCTATAACGAATCTACTGGCGGATATGACTATGAACTTCGCCTTGATGCCTATTACTATAAATGGAAAAATAAGAAGTTCAAATACATCCCTGAACACGGGGGGCAGGAAGCTTCTTGGAACTTGACTGCAAGTCTTGATGTAAATCTTGGAATATTTCTTCGCAATCTCACTGCACTGGAATATACCTTCAGAGGTACTGCATTTGAGTTCTCCATTGATTCCACAGTAGAGAACACCGCCAAACTTGTTTCCTACGATAATACGAATATGATAGATGCCCTCACGGCTATGGCGGAAGCATGGGGATGTGAATGGTGGGTGACTGATAACATCATACACTTTGGTAGGTGTGAGTTTGGCGACCCTGTAGATTTCGAGATAGGAGTTAATGTGACAAGCATGTCCCGTTCTGCCAGTCAGACAGATTATGCAACGCGAATAATTGCTTTCGGCTCAGACAGGAACATTCCGACTAATTACAGACCGGTTGATGAGCAAATGGTGATTAATGGCGTAGTCCAAAGGAGATTGATGCTACCTGTCGACACTCCTTATGTCGACGCTTTCGAGGGTATGTCGCAAGAGGAAGCTGTAGAAGATATCGTCGTGTTTGATGATATTTACCCTCGCAGGGTTGGTACGATGTCTGACATTACCACTAAAGAATATACCGATACCATAGAAAATGAAGACGGTATAAAATCAGAAGAGAAATGGAATGCTTACCGTTTCAAAGATGCCGGTATTACTTTCTCTAAAGACTACATCATCGCAGGGCAACAACTGAAGATCAAGTTTGAGTCCGGCTCTCTTAATGGTATGGAGTTTGGTGTTACCTTTAACCCTGACGGAAAATCGGAGAAACTCTCTGATGGAACTTGGAATCCTGAAGCACAGTTATGGGAAATAGTCCGCAATGATGATTATGGAAGGAACCTACCAGGTGATGTTCTTGTTCCTAAGAACGGTGATACTTACGTTCTTTCCGGTTTCGATACTTCTTTAGTGTCGGATCAGTATCTTCCTGCTGCTGAACAAGAACTGAAGGAAAGGACAGAGGCTTACGTAACGAAGACAAAGATAGATCCGTCGACCTACGACTGTAAGATGAATTCTGTCTACATGTTTAACGGCGATAACCCGAGAATATTTGAGATTGGTGATAAGGTAAATTTAATCAATAAGGGTTATTTTAAAGATGGGCGTGTATCCCGTATAATCGGTTTTGAATATAATCTTGATAAGCCTTATGACAATCCTGTTTACACGGTCGGTGAAACAGCTGCTTACTCCCGTATCGGCGATATTGAGGATAAAGTTGACGCTGTTACCTATAAAGGACAGACTTATACTGGTACAGGTGGAAGCGGTGTCTATATTATTCGACTTAACGATAGCACGATAGCTTCCAATAGTAATGTATTTTCTGCTTTACGCCAGTTGGATATGTTCCTACGCAAAAATGCACTGGACAAAGCGAAAGAAGTAATAGATTTCCTAAAGGGTCTGACGATTAATAGTGATAAAGCCACCATAGATGCAGATGGTACCGCCACCGTCCAGCAGCTTATTGCTTTATTGAAGGCTAAAGTTGCTGATTTAGAGGTTACCAATACCGCCACAGCCAAAACGGTTACTGTATCGGATAAAGTAACTACGCTAAATGCTGTAATACAAGCTTTGGCTAAGACTCACGATCTGACTGTAGAGAATACAGCTGATATCATGAACGGTATCATCCGTGAGTACCTGACATCCGACTCTTTCGTGTCTGGCTTTCTTGGTTCAGGTTTTAAGATATGGAAAGACGAAAACGGGTTATGGCATGGTGAATTTGACGAACTGACAGTAAGAAAGACATTCCTTATATTTGAGTTGGTTGTGCAAAAAGTGGTCCATCAGGGTGGTATGGTAATCCGTTCCGCTGCCGGTGGTAAGCTAAAGAAAGTAACCGACGGTGGCACGTATTGGAAATGCGAGCATGACAGTACGGATGATTTTGTATCCGATGACCAGGTATTATGTCAGACCTTTACGGGTACGAGCATGAAGCGTTACTGGCGGTTGGTAACATCAGCTGGCGCAGGTTATTTCAACTTGAGTAAGTCAGATTGTGAAACTGGTAGTGCTAATCCCGAAGTTGGGGACGAAGTAGCTGTATTGGGTAACAGAACGGTAGTAGCCCGTCAGAAAGCACAGATAGACTGTGCAGTGGGTGATAATGCACCCTATCGGGATGATTATGCAGGTATCAACTCATATTCGTTGGTTGGCAAACTCATTAACCGTACAGGCAACCTATCAGGTATAACCGATCCTGACTTCGGAGCTTTATCGGATAGCGGGTTGTATGGCATTAATGTTTATTTGAAAGGTATATTCAGGTTATTATCCGGCAAAACGGTAGAGACGGCGATTTCGGATGCACAAGCAGCGGCTAATACTTATACCGACGGCAAGATTACTACTGTAGAAACAAACTTTGAGATACGTGAGGGTCAAATCAGTAGCAAGGTTACCGAAGCCACTACAGCAGCAACCAATGCAGGCAATTCGGCAAGTACGGCATCAACAAAGGCAAGCGAGGCGGCTGGTTCCGCGTCTACGGCCGGGCAAAAGGCAACGGCAGCATCGAACTCTGCAACAGCTGCTGCCGGCAGTGCAACCACAGCCGGGCAAAAAGCGAGTGATGCACAAGGTGCCGCTGATGATGCCGCCGATATCCTTTCCCAAGTCACAATAAAAGAAAGTAGCATTAACCAGACTGCCAGTAACATCACCTTACAAGTAAGCGAGGTAACAACTAAGGTAACAACCGCCACAAACGCAGCGAACACGGCTACCACTAAGGCGGGTGAGGCTTCAGCTTCTGCAACAAATGCAAAAACGAGTGAGACAAATGCTTCGGGCAGTGCTTCCACGGCAGGCTCCAAGGCAACGGCCGCCGCTGGTTCTGCAACAAATGCAGCCAATAGTGCCACTTCGGCTGCCGATTCCGCCAGTGCGGCATCAAACGTATTGACTGCCGTTACCACCAAACAAAGTGAGATCAATCAAACGGCCAGTAACATCACTCTGCAGGTAACCGAGGTTACGACTAAAACTCTTCAGGCTACTAATGCGGCAGAACTTGCTACAGCCATGAGCAAGGGTAAAATGCTGTATCGGGATCCTATATTTGCCAGTGGGGCAAATGGTGTATCTGTTTATAACAATACCGGCAATGGCTTGGTAACTCATGCCCGTGTATCCGGCATATCCGGTAATCCTAACGGTTCAGGTTATTGCCTTAGAATCACTACATCAGGTTCTGCAAGTCCCGGTTGGGGTGGATTTTATTTTGGTACACAAACCAAAGCGAATCAGGTACTCTTAGTTCGTTTTGTGGCCAATATACCATCGGGATACACGGTTGAGTTTTCATCTAACGCTACCGGTTCAGGTGGGGCACAAAATTGGCTGACCGATCATGCCGGAACAGGCAAATGGGAAGAGTATGCATTTAAAGTAGTATGCGGTTCTACCGGTTCATTTTCATCCACAAATTTTTTCTATCTGTCCGGTGGTTCAACTCCTACAGCATCAGCTCCACTGATATGGTATGTTTGTTATGCCACTGTGTTCGACGTAACCGATGTAGATGATATACCTACACGTACGGAGGCTAGTAACGATGCACAATCCAAAGCCAACACGGCAGAGAGCAATGCAAAAACGTATTCGAATAACACTTTTACCACCAAGACAGAGTTTAGTTCACAACTGACAATCCTCAACAACTCAATATCCACGAAGGTCTCACAGACTGATTTCAATTCGTTGGGCGCACGTGTAGGTAATGCTGAAACTACGATATCGCAACATACAAGTCAGATAGCCTTGAAAGCTTCTCAATCCGATTTGACAGCTCTTGGAACTCGTGTCACCTCGGCTGAAGCCAAGATTACCCCTGATGCAATCAATTTGACGGTTAAGAGTCAGACACAAACATTAATTGCAAATAGTACAGAGCCATCAACTGTAACTACATTGGATTTACGTAATTTAGATGTTAACACTTGGTATCCAGTGACTGTACATGTAGATCCGTATATGGTATCTGCCCTAGAAATCAAACGTGGCTTAACTGGCATTGAAAATACTGGTACATGGACTACACACACCAGTGGTTTTTCATTGCTAGTAAGTTGGACTACTAATGGTTCTGGTTGGGGTGCAATAGCACTTCATCGAACAATATACGACGCAAACTATAGTTATGCAAATACTTGGCCTTTGTGCAATATTGGTCAAAACACTATGGCGTCAGAGGAATACTGGTATTTACGCGGAGGTTCTACATATCAAATCACTTGTACTGGACGTGGAATATCAAATTTAGTGTTGCATACGGCTGCATATACATGGACTAGTGGAACATATAATTATACATTGCCATTACTTACAAGTGTTACAAATCCGCCGGAAGTGACATATAAAACTGTAGCCGAACTGCAAACAAGCTTTACTATGACATCTGCTGGTATCTCAATGGTTGGCAAAACAATAGCCTTTACAGGGCTAATGACATTTTCATCATTTGATTCAAGTACACAGACAACAATAAATAATAAGGCTAATACATCAGATGTAAACAATCAAATAAATGGCGCTATAAATACAGCAGCTTCAGATGCAACGACCAAAGCGAACAACGCCCTTGCATCTGCAAAATCCTATAGCGATACTCTTAAAAATAGTCTTGGTAGCCTTGCTTATGTGAGTGCTGTATCCCTAGCCAAGTTAGATACGACTATCGTAGAGGGCGGCTATATCAAAACCTCTCTTATTGATGCTGCTTCCGTGGTAACAGGGCAGCTAATTGCCAATATCATTAATGCCACGGATATCACTACCGGTCGTTTGACGGTAACAGATGGGGCTAATCTAGGGCCTTTTATCGTTGGTACCGGATCGGGGAGTCTTACTGCGACTTCTGGTACTGACTCAATGTTGCTTTCGGCTAATCTAATCCGCTTTTTAGGACAATATTCTTCTGTATATATTGGTGCGGATACATTCCCATCGTCTGGAGGTGGAGCTATATTAGGGACAGAAAGAATAGAAGTAAACCGCTCTATAACAGGTTCAGTATATGGTAATGTAGGAAGATATAGCTCCATTCAGGGGGCTACGGCTTATGATGATGCGGGGTACCAATATACAGGGAATCATGTTATGTATAACGTAAAAGGGGACATCTGTGGGTTTAGGTTAAGAGCGAGAAGAGTTAGTATATCTCAGACATTGAGCCCAATGGATTCATTTATATATGGAATTGCATCCGGGGTTATAACACTGACCTTACCTTCCGGTGCAGAAGATGGACAGATGTATATAATTAGAAAAACAACAGCGGGCAATATTAATGTTGTACCGGCTAGCGGTACACATATGATAGATGGAGATAATTGGGGTGATGGATATGCTACTAGTACTACAGTACAATATGGGCATATACTAATATGTTTATATGATAAAGTAAATAATAGATGGTATATCAACCAATCATACCACTAAATTTAAATACATAATAAATATGAAAAAGATTGATTTTAGAAAAATCACAGTACAGGATGTCACCGGGAAGGACAGTGCCCTTGATATCAGCAAAGAGTTAGGTAATGCGATCTATAAGAACACACCCGATTTGGGAGAACTGGATTTTGCCCAGGAACTCTATAAGAAAGGTGAAGTGGAGATGGATGAGAAGAAAGCGGATATCATCCGCCGGTATATGGATGTGGGGCAGTTCTTTGCCTTTGTGAAGAAAGCCGTGAATAAGGAATTAGACAGTATTAACCCTAAAAAATAGAAGATTATGTTTATAGAAGAATCAAGGAGTATTGCCGTAATAGGCTCAGCTGAAAGCGGAGATTACAAGTACAAGGTAGATTACAACAGCGATGGCAAGAAGCTGCTTAAGTTGCACTGTAATGTGTACAAGAAAGCAATGGATGTAGAGCCGGAAACGTATATTGGTTTGATGTTCCAGGAATCCGGTAACAAACAAATCTCACTCAAACAGGATATTGATATGGTTCCCCATTTGACTGTGTTCAATCAGCTTTTGAGTGAAGTCAACACCTCACTTACTACAGAGAGTGCAGAGTAAAGAGAGTCCCGACCTACTCTCACGAGCAAGGCGGGACCGGTTAACTTATAATAGATAGTTTTTACAATGAAAGGTTTAAATGAAATCATCACTGTCATGTGGATGTTATTTGCAGATTACATGGCAGTACTGCTTTTGATAGGAGCAGACTTGTGGAGTGGAGTGCGTAAAGCCAAGAGAAGGGGAGAGATACGTTCTAGCTTCATGTATAAAAAGACAGTGGATAAAATAGCAAGGTATTATAACGCCTTACTTGCACTTAGTATTGTTGATGCCATGCAAATAGGTGGAGTATGGTACCTTGATAATTTTTACGATTATCATTTTCCTATATTCCCAATTATAACCTTGTTAGCTTCCATTGGTATAGGGCTTATAGAGATTAAATCTATATTCGAGAAAGCAGAAGATAAGGTTAAGTCCGAGTATCAGCAGATCGGGGTACTTGCCACTGAACTGGCAAAGTCTAAGGCTGATCCTGCAGAGATAGCTAAAGCTGTAGTAGATTATATTAATAAAGATAACGTGAAGGAGGTGCAAGATGAAAGTAAGTAGAGGAATCAGAAATAATAATCCGGGCAATATCCGGAACAGTTCAACGGTTTGGGTAGGTGAGGTAATACCCAGTAAAGACAAGAGCTTTAAACAGTTTAGGTCGATGGCTTACGGCTATAGAGCGTTGATAAAGCTATTGCAGAATTACCGTAAGCTGTACAATCTTAATACTATTGCTGAACTGATTAACCGTTGGGCGCCACCGACAGAAAACAAAACGAGTGCATATATTACCCGTGTATGCAAGGAAATGCAGGTACCCTCTACCTATGTGCCGGATATCAATGACAAAGCAACCATGTGCGCGATGGCCGCTGCAATTAGCCAGGTTGAAAATGCAACATCGGCTAATATGGCGGACGTAGAAAAAGGGTGGGATTTATTGTAATAAGAGGCTCTGCTTAACGCAAGCAGAACCTCTTGACCTCTATCGAAACAAGTCATACTTCCTACTCATCGCGAGCTAAGTATTAACCATAAATTAATGTTTAGTAAAAGTATGGCTGATAGCTTAATTTGAAAAGTATAATAGACGAACGGTATAATTTAATCAATAAAACAAGGTTTTATGAAAAAACTATTATTTATCGCTGCAATTGGCCTATTGGTCGGTTGCGGAACAAACAAAGAAATGACGGTTAAGAGTAAAGAGCCGGTTTACCGGGAACAACTCCTTGCCGGAAAAATCTCAGTGCGGGATTATTTCTATCTGTTGGATATGGAAAGAGAGATAAATGAGCTGAAATAGGCAAAGCTATGAAAGAGATTAAAATGATTATATGGACAGACAGCTATGGGGCTACTGGCGGATGGAGTGATATAGAAAATTTCACTCCGCAAAGTCTTCTCATTAGCAGTATAGGGTTTGTCATTTATGAGGATGATAAGCTCATATCATTATCAGGGAGCTATGCGGAGGAAACTAATAATACCTTAGAACAAGCAAACGGAATAATTACTATTCCTAAGTGTTGTATAAAACACTCTATTTGCCTTTCTTCTTGTCAGGAGCTTGTGTCAGTGCAGAAGCGGCAACCGACTTAACACTTTTAGGGGTTGAAGGATTTGACAATAATTTGCTAGCCTTCGAAGCCACCTTTCCAGATGTCTTTTCATTTTTACTCATGATATCAATCTTTAAAAATAACGTGCGAATATATGTATTAAAATGATTGGGTGTTATCGGAAGTTTTTATTTTATTAAAAAAGTACAGAGAATGAAAAAGGATATAAAGTATAATGGATTATTTATTAGTGTTTTACAGTTATTAATGCTTGCTATTTTGTGCATGTCATGCAGAAGTATCAAGTATATACCTGTGGAAACCGTCAAGTATGACAGCGTCTACATTAACCGGATAAAGTACGATAGCATCTACCATCTTGATAGTATATTTATGTCAGTCAAGGGTGATACTGTTTACATGTATAAATACAAGTATCAGTACCGGGATAAACTAATCCGTGATACAGTAAACATTAGTAAGCGTGATTCCATTCCTTACCCTGTGGAGGTTGTCAAGACTGTTACTGTCGAACGAAAGCTTTCTTGGTGGCAGACTTTGTTTGTATGGACAGGTGGCATCGTTTGGATAGTTGGTATTGTTGTCTTGGCAATTTTGGTGAATAAAAAGGCTAATTGGATGAGTCGGTTGTGGAAATTGATTAAGAAAGTTCTATGATTACTGCGTTTTTTATAGGGTGTTTTATTGGCTTATTATTAGCCCCAAAGTTAGCGGGTGTACTTTGTCATATCATAGAACGGCAGATATACATCTACGAGCGACAGTGTAAATTGCTATGGATTCTTCGGAAGCGATATAAGGATAAGAGTGCAAATTTACTTTTTAATAAAGAAAGTTGGATCCTGAAATTTATAAAGAAAACATCATAAAAAAACAGTATTTACTTATACAATATGTTGAAAGCCTATTCTCTTTTATAGGCTTTCTTTTTTAATTAATTTATATCCATAATTTTACAATATAATATAAAGTATTATTATATAAATATTTATTATTGTCTATTGAATATCAAATATTTATAATAAAAAATGAATAATTTTTTGTATTAACGTATTTAATTTTATTATAAATTTGCATACAATAAAACTTGTTTATATGAAAACACTGAAAAAAGTATCACGATTTAATGCCACCCCTTGTTTATTGGTGGTATTATTTATTGTTTGTTCTTGTGCTTCAATCTCTCATTTTGACCAGTATGCTTATACCCAAACGACTTCTTTAAAGGTAGATGCTCTGAATATTATAGTTTTGGCTGAAACAACACCTTATGATTCATGTGTAGAGAAAATACAGAATCTGGGAACTAATTTGCAAAAGGCTTATGAATATGAAAAGAATCGTCCCAAAAATGAAATATCAATCAAATTATGGGAAAAGCTTCTTAATAAAGATGGGCATCTTTTAGGAGGATATTTTGAAAGGTGGAAAAAAGAAGGAAAAGTGAATTCTGTTGTTGTATCTGAATCTATTGAATCAATAGGCGAAGCATTTGACCAAATATCCGGTTTGGAAAGTAATAAAATAAAGGTTTCCAGTGTGAATTTATAAATATTAAATATTATGGGAAATTTAGATTTTAATTCTCTTTATAAAGAGTTAGTTAGCGAATCAACGCAATTAGTAATATCTGCTTTTAAGAATTATAAAAAAGAAGCGAAAGCTGATATCGAGAATTTTACCTCAAGCATTAAACCGAAATTGGAACAATGGACGATTCAGTTAGCAGAAGGGAAAATAACAAAAGATGATCTTGAGTTTCTAATCCTGCAGAAAAAAGAATTATTAGAAATGAAAGCTTTGAAGCAGGTTGGTATTGCCCAAATTGAATTGGATAAATTGAAAAATAATGTACTTAGCTCTATTATTGGTACGATAGTAAGAAATATTTAATGTAATTATTTGTGATGAGTTATTTTAATCGAATCAATTTATTATTATGGAAACAAATATTATGTGCAATAGCTTTTTATCCGTTTTTTTATGCGGCGTTTTTGGTGGTTTCTTAAGCGAGTTATTAAAATGGTATCGAATACGCGAACAGAAAGAACTTCCGCTTTATGCAAAATCTATAGTTTATTGGGCAATTACTATCCTTATTGTTCTATCAGGCGGTATTTTAGCTGTCCTTTATGGCATAAAAAATATTAATCCTGTACTAGCTGTGAATATTGGTATTTCAGCTCCATTAATAATACAGAATTTATCGAAGATTGTTCCAGTTAGTGGAAATGCTGAACCATTGAATGAATTACCAAACGAAGTGTTAGAGATTGATAAATCAGGAATTGATGATTCTGATGATAGAACATATAAACGTGAAAAAGTTGATAATGTAAGGACGAAAAAGAGGTTGCGAATACATGATACTAATTCAACATCTATTCATAGCTTCTTAATATACTAAGTTTATAGAAGAAGACAATAAATTTATGGTTCCGATTAGATTATCATATTAAGTCTCACTTCGGTGAGGCTTTTTTATTCACTAATTTTAGCATAAAATTATATACCCATTTATACAGCATCCGGTGTAAATTACGCACAGAACATATTTTCTAAGTAATTATGAACGCTTTTTGTGAATCGTATTTTGCGATTACCTATATCTAGTTTTGATACCTTCTATGGAGATTATTAATTTTTGATTTGTCCTTTTTGAGGTAATTATATTATATTTGAAATAAAGTTACTTTTAAAATCGTGCTACTATGAATCTAAATACTGAATACGAAAAGTTTGCGCAATCAATATATCAAGAGTTTATCAATGCTCGTGGTATTACGACAAATGTCAAACACAATGTCAAACTCATAGGGAAATCGGGACAAAGACATCAGATTGATGTATATTGGGAGTATGAAATAAATGGGAAGAAGCATAAAATAGCTATTGAATGTAAAAATCATAATCGTAAGCTTTCTGTTGATAAAGTGAATGCCTTTCGTGGTGTATTGGCTGATCTTTATGGTATACAAGGTATTATGATAAGCAAAAAGGGTTATCAGGCGGGTGCAAAAAAAATAGCAGATTCTTGTGGTATTTATTTAAGAGAATTAAGACCTCCTGAAGATGATGATGATTGCAGGGTGGCTGAAGTTACAATTAACATAGGAATAGCGATAAAACGACATCTCTTTCTGCTTGATGATGACTGGGCAAAAGCAAATGAAATTGATTGGAAATCATATAGAAATAGGATGGCTAGTGTTTATTTTGATTCAAACCTATGGAAAGATGATTATATTTCCTTAAGTTTAATTGGACGTGAATCTATTATTGACGAGAAAGGTAAAGTTATCAAAACATTGAATGAATTAGAAGAAATCTCACTTCAAGATCCTGAATATATATACAATTTTGATGATGCTTATGTAGAGAGCAAAGAATTTGGAAGAGTAAAAATCAAGTCCGTTAAATTTTTGAATATCCGAAAGGAAGAAGTGAAAGCAATTGATCTTGATGCACGAAATGTAGTTAAAGCGATACTCAAAGATGCGTTAAGTGGCATTTCAACGCTATTCTTGAAAGACAACAATCAGCCATAGAGATAATAAAGTCCGTCGAATAAGCAGGTTTTTTGTGTGTGGTAGTCTTTAAAATATATCTTTGTAATTTTTGATTAGCTCATTGGCCTCTTGTAATGTGCTTGTTTGTGAATGTTGAAATATAATATAGTTGCTTTTGTTGTTATATATTTGGTAAATAACATATAGAAGTTTTATATTTGTATAATTTTTATATTAGATATTTCTTTCCTTAATTGAATAGATTATTAAATATTTTATGTATAAATGAATAATCGGAAAGTATTTATAGCTGCCCCTCTTTTTACTGAAGCAGAACGTGCATATAATTGCAAGATTGACAATCTTTGTACTGAACTTGGTTTTACTACGTTTTTGGCTCAACGCGATGTTGGAATTGTAACTGAAGCATCTGTTGAGGAAGTGTTTATGCAAGATATGGAAAACTTACGCCAGTCTGATATCGTTGTAGCGAATATAGATGGCATAGATGTTGATTCTGGTACAGCTTGGGAATTAGGATATGCTTTTGCTAATTCTAAGCCAATTATTTGTATTCGAAATGATGTTAGAATGTATAGAAGTTTTCTCCCTGTTAATTTAATGATTAGACAGTCAGGCATATTGGTTAATTCTTTAGAGGAATTACTGCCCGTTTTACTTAAATTTAAAGAAATATGATTTTAAAGCAATATCATAAAGAAATAACCCACATGCGTCAACGAAACAAAGACCGAAAATTTATTCTTTGTTTTGGAGCAGGTGTATGCAAACATTGGAATCTACCGAACTGGTCAGATTTAGTCGATCTTATAGCCAAAAATGAGAGAGTTAATGGTGAAGAAGTAATAAAATTATGTGGAACTTCCACAACTAAGGCACAATTACTATTTGAACATTTTAAATATAATTATAGAATTAACAAGGCAAGTGTTGACGTTGATGATAAAACGGGGAGTACTTTTTCTGAATTTGATTTTTCTACACGGGAGTGGATTGAAATTATTCATGAAGAACTATATAAAAGAATTAATAAAGCCAATAAACACCCCTATATAGATGAGTATCTTAATATAATAAAGCGATCTCCCGTTACTATCAATTATAATTTTGATGATTTAGTTGAGCAATTGCTCTTTAGGACGAAAGATAAAGGTGCTATTGATAAAGGATTTGAAACAGTTTGGACTCCTTCGACGCAATTTAAGAAAGATGCTGGGGTGATTTATCATCCTAATGGATTTCTTCCTGAGAAACTAACAAATGGGTACAGTGAACATTTTGTATTTACAGAAAGCGCTTATCAAGATCAGCTATTAGCGAGCATGTTTGGGCATTATAATACTTTATTTTATTTGTTTGCTAGATACACAACATTATTTATAGGGTCATCTTTAGATGATCAAAATTTGAGACATTTGTTGCACCAAAATGCGAGAATTAATCCAGGACATTATCATTATTATGTATATTATACAGAGAGCCAGATGTCGGAGCAGGAAAAATTTGCGATGAGAAAAGCTTACTTTGATATGTATAATTTGATTGTACTTTTTTTAAATGATGATGGAATAAAAGAGCTTGCAGAATGGATTAATGCAGATGATTATACTTTTTCGGAAGAATCTCATAAATTAAATTTAGATACTAAATATCTATATTATATTTCTGGATCTGCAGGTGTAGGCAAGACTACTGCTTTAAACTATTTTCAAAGTTTCTATACCTATAATGAATGGCCAGATATAAAAGATGAGAACCTAGACAAACGAGAAACTGATTTGCAAGATGATGAAAGAGAACAGCTAGATAGATGGATCTCGAACCAATTTAGAAAGAAAAATACACTTATATCAAAAAATGAAGAAGGAATAATTTTGATTGATAGATCTCCATTGGATCCGTTAACTTATGCATTGGAAGGAAAATGTGCAGATAGGGCTATAGAGCTAAATAAGACCTATTATCAAACATGCTATGATTCCACTTTAGCTAAAGGCCGTATTCTTATTCTCAAAGCTGATCCAAATATAACTTTAAACAGGCTAAAAAAGCGTGCTAGTGATAATTTTGATAATGAGTGGATTCGGCAAAAGGAATGCAAATTTGATAGACTATTTGGTACAAGAGATGTAAGGTTCTTGGATACATCTTCTTTAACAAAAGAAGAGATGGTTAAGGCAATAGGATATATAATATTTAATGAACCGTATAACGTTATAGACATTAATAAATATTTAGATGATTATTGTAAAGGTTATAGAACACTAGATGGCCATTGTAAATAGTTTTTGAGTTGTTTTTCTAATATTGTTCATTTCAAATATTCTTTCATTGTTTGAATTGCTTCCATAGCCGACCGCACGATATGATATTTATAGATTCATGTTTTGGTATGTATTTATATAATCTATAACCTTTCGATTAGCATCATCCACCTTTTGTTGATCAAAATTGATATAGATTGATGTTACTTTGTTGCCAAATTCATGACCTAAAGCGGCAGAAATTGTTTCTTTAGGAATATCCAAGGATGCTGCAATTGTTGCCCATGTATGACGTGCCCAATAGCTTGAAATGTCAGGAAATAGGGGAGTGATAATTTTCTTTCCGCCTAATCCCATGCGTTTACATTCTCCTATTTGCTTTAACCCCATGCTCATACGGTGCAGAAAGTCTTTATAATTGCTATACTCATCCAAGATATAGAGAAGGTGCTTTTCGCCTTTATATCGTTCTATTATTTCCATTGCTTCAGGTTCGATTTTTATAGAGTATAGTTTTCCCGTTTTGGCTCTTTCATATTCCAGTCTTCCATCTACTAAGTTCTTTGTATTGAACAAATCAACAGCATTAACGCCTATTAGATAAAGCATTAACATGAATATGTCCCTGTATCGCTTTTGATAATCTTCGCAGGGATAATCTCTTAATAATATTAATTGATCAATGGATAGGGAACGTTTTCGCGTTTCCTCGCTTTTTATTTTGAAACGCCTAAAAGGGTATAAGGTTGTTATTTCTTCGTCTATTGCATAATTGAACACGGCACGTATGTTTCTCATGTGTATGCTTCTTCCATTTGTTTTCAATCCAAAAGATTGCATCCAAAGATCGAACTTTGTTAACCATTGCATATTCATACTTTCGAATGTACATTGTGGGTCATAAGAAAGCAATTTTAGCTTGGTCTGCTTATATACTTCTATTGTGTTAGGTTTTGATTTTAGGGAAATGAATTCATCTATGTATTCAATAAAAGGTTTTGGGGAATTCATTTCAGGCTTTCCCTTGATTTTAGCGTCTATAATTGACTTTAGAGAATTTATTGTAGTTCCCGCTAAAGAGGATTTCCTTTCTAAATCAAGTAGGATCATTTCCCCCTCAGAAAGCATATTCCTTAGCACAATATTCTTTGCTTGCCAATTTTGAGCAGTGCGATTTAACACGCCGTTTTTAAATTGACTTTCTAAAGCTGAAATATTAGTGCTAATATAAATAACCTTGCCTTTATGAGTGATTTGTAATTTGAGCGGATATTCACCGTCTTTCTTAGCTCTTCTTACGTCCAAAACAATTTTTAAGCTAGCCATAATTTGCATGTAATTTGCATGTAAATATAGGAAATAAAGGGGTAAAAAGTGCTATAAAGCGTGTTTAAGATAAAATAAAGATATAAAAAAAGCACTTACATGTAATTGTAAGTGCTTGATTTTCAGATCGTCGGGGTAGCGGGATTCGAACCCACGACCCCCTGCTCCCAAAGCAGGTGCGCTAACCGGACTGCGCTACACCCCGAGTGTTTTTTTAGCGAGTGCAAAGGTATAACAATTTTCTTAATAGCAAAAAGTTTTTATTTTTTTTCTAATCACAAAAGTTATATTTTTAAATAAAAATCGCGGGTTAGGGAACTATATTCATTACTAAACTGATTGTCATTCAGCTTGATATATAAATTTTCTTCTTTACATTTTTTTTCTTGAAAACTAAAAGAAAAAAGTATTCGCCGGCATGGCTTTCCTACTTTTGAATATACTCGTAGTTTTTGTATAGGGAAAAGTTTATGCCTCCATGCTATATTCATTATATATTTTTCAGATTCTGCCGGAATAATGATATCTATAGTTCCTGATTGCGAAAGAAACTTAGAAGAGTACCCAAAGAGTGATTCATAATTTAAATCTCCGACATGACGAGCTAGAGATCGTTGTTTGTTCGGGCATCTTAATGCATCAACAAAATATGGAGGATTGGAAACAATCAAATCATATTTCACATCAGAAGTATATTTTTTAAAATCACAACATATAACATTCACTCGATTTGCCCATTTTGAATTCAAAACATTTCTTTTTGCTTGTAAAAATGCTGCTTCGTCAATTTCTATGGCATCTATGATTGCTTGTGCATTTCTTTGAGTCAACATTAGGCTGATTACCCCAGTACCGGTTCCTATATCTAATATTTTTTCAACTCTTTCGATGTTAGCCCATGCTCCCAGCAAAACGCCATCGGTACCAACTTTCATCGCACATCTATCATGCCATATAGTAAATTGTTTAAACTCAAAATAAGGATTTGACATATTTGGTATTATATATTAGCACCAAAAATAATGAAATGTAACTACATCTCTGCAATTTTGGCATTGTTTTTGTCTTTTTATGAGGAAAGTGCTTTCTATATAATGAAGAATAGCTTAACTTTGCAGGCGCTTTATAGGCCCTGTCAGTATGACATAAACTTAAAAAGAAGAAAATGAAGAAAAGATTTTACCTAAGAGATACAGAAGAGAGAGAGGAAAACGGTTTTTCAGTTATAGCTGATTTTGAGGGAAATGAAGAACAATTGATGGATATAAAGGTTGACGATATACTTCCAATATTGCCTCTGCGTAATATGGTCTTATTTCCGGGGGTTTTTATGCCTGTTTCTATAGGCAGAAAATCCTCTTTAAAATTAGTTCGAGAAGCAAATAAAAAAGATACATACATTGGAGTGGTGTGCCAGAAATCAGCGGATGTAGAATCACCTCTACTCGATGACTTACATAGCATTGGTGCAGTCGGCAAAATAATTCGTATTTTGGAGATGCCGGACCAATCGACTACAGTTATAATCCAAGGTGTAAAGCGAATGAAGTTGGAAAATATTGTAGAAGTCGATCCTTATCTGAAAGGGCACGTCCTTACTTTGCAAGAAGAAATACCGGAAAAGGAAGATAAAGAATTCTTAGCATTAGTTGAAGCATGCAAAGATTTAACAGTGCGTTATATTAAATCTTCTGACATGTTTCCACAAGATTCGGCTTTTGCAATAAAAAACATTTCCAATCCGATGTTTTTAGTGGATTTTATATGCACAAATTTACCTTTAAAGAAGGATGAGAAAATAGAACTGCTCCAAATAAATTCTTTACGCGAACGCACTTACCGTTTGCTTGAAATTTTGAACCGGGAAGTTCAATTGGCTGAAATCAAAGAGTCTATCCAAATGAGAGCTCGTGAGGATATAGATCAGCAACAGCGTGAATATTTTTTACAACAACAAATCAAAACTATTCAAGATGAATTGGGTGGAGGCACTCAAGAGCAAGAGATAGAAGAAATGCGTAGAAAAGCCAACTCCATAAAATGGAGTAGGGAAGCGAAAGAAGCTTTTTTGAAAGAAGTTGATAAACTAGAACGCACGCATCCTCAATCACCGGATTATAGTGTTCAGCTGAACTATTTGCAAACAATGCTTAGCTTACCGTGGGGAATTTATACTACAGACAATCTAAATTTAGCTAATGCTGAAAAAACACTGAACAAAGATCATTATGGGTTGGAGAAAGTTAAAGAACGTATTCTGGAGCATCTTGCTGTACTAAAACTAAAAGGTGATATGAAATCACCTATTATATGTTTATATGGCCCTCCCGGAGTAGGTAAGACATCCTTAGGGCGGTCAATTGCTGCAGCATTAAAGCGGAAATATATTCGAATGTCTTTAGGTGGAGTGCATGATGAAGCCGAGATCAGAGGGCATCGTAAAACATATATTGGTGCAATGCCAGGACGCATAATCAAAAGTTTGATAAAAGCGGGGTCATCGAATCCGGTTTTCATTCTGGATGAAATAGATAAGGTCAGTGCTGACAGGCAAGGAGATCCTTCTTCTGCATTACTTGAAGTTTTAGATCCGGAGCAAAATTCAACATTTCATGATAATTTTCTGGATGTGGATTATGATTTATCAAAAGTGATGTTTATTGCTACCGCCAATAACTTAAATACTATTCCAGGACCGTTGCTCGATCGTATGGAATTGATTGAAGTCAGTGGTTATATTACGGAAGAAAAGATAGAAATTGCCCGTCGTCATCTTCTTCCTAAAGAATTGGAAGCTAATGGATTAAAAAAGAATGATATAAAAATACCCAAGAACACGCTTGAAATTATTATTGAATCATATACTCGTGAGAGCGGCGTACGCGAATTGGAGAAAAAAATCGGTAAAATACTTCGTAAGACAGCTCGTCAATATGCAGCTGACGGATTCTTTAAAAAGCAAGAAATTAAATCCTCGGACTTATACGAATTTCTTGGCTCACCCGAATATTCACGGGATAAATATCAAGGTAATGAATATGCGGGAGTCGTGACTGGACTTGCATGGACTGCTGTTGGGGGTGAAATATTATTTGTAGAAACTAGTTTGAGTCGTGGCAAAGGTGGTCGACTTACCTTAACCGGTAATCTTGGTGATGTAATGAAAGAATCAGCTATGCTGGCATTGGAATATATTAAGGCCCATGCTTCAATACTTGATTTAGATGAAGATGTTTTCGACCACTGGAATATTCATGTCCATGTTCCCGAAGGAGCAATTCCCAAAGATGGACCTTCTGCCGGAATAACAATGGCTACTTCTTTGGCCTCCGCACTAACTCAACGCAAAGTTAAAGCTAATATTGCTATGACAGGTGAAATCACTCTCCGTGGAAAAGTGCTACCTGTTGGCGGTATTAAAGAAAAAATATTAGCAGCTAAGCGTGCCGGAATCAAAGAAATTATATTGAGTGAGGAAAATAAAAAAAATATAGAAGAGATACAAGATCTTTATATAAAAGGGCTTGTATTTCATTATGTAAAAGATATAAAAGAAGTATTTGCACTTGCACTGACTAATGAGAAGGTTACTGATGCTATCAATCTATCTACGCAAAAAGAAAAGACTGAAACCAAAGAAGAATGACATTTGAACTACAACATACAGATAACAAAAGTAATGCTCGTGCGGGATTGATTTCAACTGATCACGGTCAGATTCAAACTCCAATATTTATGCCTGTAGGAACTGCAGGAAGTGTAAAGGGGGTTCATTTAACGGAATTGAAAGAAGATATCAACGCCCAAATCATACTCGGAAACACGTATCATTTATATCTTCGTCCTGGAATAGATATTATTGAAAAAGCTGGCGGATTACATAAATTTAATGGTTTTGACCGCCCTATGTTAACAGATAGTGGCGGTTTTCAGGTCTTTTCTTTATCCAGTATTCGCAAATTGAGAGAAGAGGGAGCTGAATTTCGTTCACATATTGATGGAAGTAAACATGTGTTTACTCCTGAAAAAGTGATGGATATAGAGCGTACCATTGGAGCCGATATAATAATGGCTTTTGATGAATGTCCTCCCGGGACATCTGACTATGAATATGCCAAAAAGTCTCTCGGATTGACACATCGGTGGCTTGATCGCTGCATAAAGAGATTTAATGAGACTGAACCTAAATACGGGTATCACCAGTCCTTGTTTCCAATAGTACAAGGATGCGTATATACGGATTTACGCAAACAATCAGCAGAATTTGTAGCATCAAAAGATGCCGAGGGGAATGCCATTGGTGGATTGGCCGTAGGTGAGCCTGTGGAAAAGATGTATGAAATGATAGAAATCGTGAATGAAATCCTGCCCAAGGATAAACCACGTTATCTAATGGGAGTAGGTACTCCGGTTAATATACTTGAAGGTATAGAGCGAGGAGTGGATATGTTTGACTGTGTAATGCCCACTCGCAATGGAAGAAATGGAATGCTGTTTACTAAAGATGGCATTATCAATATGAGAAATAAAAAATGGGAAATGGATTTTTCTCCTATTGAAGTTGACGGTACTTCTATTGTAGATACTCTCTACAGTAAAGCATATCTGAGACATTTATTTCATGCACAAGAGTTGTTGGCTATGCAAATCGCTTCTATACATAACCTGGCATTTTACTTATGGCTCGTTGGTGAAGCAAGAAAACATATAATTGCCGGAGATTTCTCTGTGTGGAAACCGATGATGGTGAAACGTGTATCTACCCGATTATGAAAAAAACAGATTGGAATATAAAAGCGAGGGCCAAAAGACTTTTCAGAAATCCGTTTAAAGGTGAGGGAAAGTTTTTGAAGAAACTTGATTACTATATTATTAAGAAGTTTCTTGGTACTTATGTTTTTGCAATAGCACTGATTATCTCCATTGCTGTTGTATTCGATTTTAATGAAAAGATGGACCGCTTCATGTCCCATAATGCACCATGGAAAGCTATTGTCTTTAATTATTATTTGAATTTTATTCCTTATTTTGCCAATCTGTTTAGTCCTTTATTTGTATTTATTGCGGTAATCTTCTTTACTTCAAAATTAGCTGAAAACTCAGAGATTATAGCCATGTTTTCTACGGGTATGAGCTTTAAACGCATGCTTCGCCCATACATGGTATCGGCTGCCATCATTGCGATTGTTACGTTTGCTTTAGGGTCATACATCATACCCAAAGGCAGTGTCACCCGTATTAATTTTGAAGACAAGTATTATAAACCCCGTAAGAGCACTACAGCCCGTAATATACAACTGGAAGTGGATTCTGGTGTGATTGCTTATATAGAACGTTTTGAAGATTACAGCAAGACAGGTTATCATTTTTCTCTCGATAAATTTGAAGGTAAACAATTGGTTTCGCATTTAACCGCACGCTCCATTACCTATGATACTACATCCGTACATAAATGGATTGTCAATGATTATATGATTCGTGAGATAAACGGGTTGAGAGAGCATATTACAAAAGGAGAGAAAATAGATACCACTCTCTTTATGGAGCCGGCGGATTTCCTGATCATGAAAAATCAGCAGGAAATGTTGAGCAGCCCTCAATTAAGTAACTATATCGACCGACAGCGACAACGGGGATTTGCCAATATCAAGGAATTCGAAATAGAATACCATAAGCGAATAGCCATGTCATTTGCTTCTTTTATTCTTACGATAATCGGAGTCTCTCTTTCTTCCAAAAAGACAAAGGGAGGAATGGGACTGCATCTGGGAATAGGTTTGGCTTTGAGCTTCTCGTATATTCTCTTTCAAACTATTGCCTCCACTTTTGCCATTAATGGTAACGTCCCGCCGGTCATAGCCGTCTGGATTCCTAATATACTTTATGCATTCATTGCATTTTATTTATATAGAAGGGCTCCTAAATAAATAATATATGGATAGAAAACATATTTGTATTATATTTGTTAACGAAATATGAAACGTACAATTTCCATATTACTTCTTCTCTTGATGTTGGTCATTAGTGTACGACCAATGATGAGCATGCATTTTTGCCAGGGGAAGATGTTTTCAGTAAGCTTATTGAAAGCTGCTGGAGATCATTCATGCTGCGGCGGCATGAGTGCAGATATGGAAAAGAGTCAAAAACAAGTTTCTGCTATGCCTCATTTTATGGGCGATCATGGCACCTGCTGTAAAACCCAAAAGGTATATGTTGCGACTGATAACTTCAATTCGCAAGTAGAACTGTCCATAGCCAAACTGTTACCTTCGTTTGTCTATGTGGGATTAATATTTAAATATCTTATAAATATAACAGAACCCGAGTCTTTAATAAAGGCTCAATTTTTTTCTCCTCCCGATAAACTGAGTAAGAAAAGCGTTGATCTACTTGCTCTTATCTGTACTTTTCAAATTTAAAATTCGGAAGGATGAATCTATAATAGATTTATTCCGCCCCTTCCTACGTGTATTGTATAAAATCTAACTATTAGATTCTCTGCAATGCCTTACTATTCATATCATTTGTGTTTAGTGTATCAATATGGAATTGTAAAAAACACATTATTGATTAGTGTGATTTACTTTTCATTATGATTGAACATAAATAGCTAATAAACTATTATTTAAGAACATACTGGCTGAATCGAATCAAAGTAATATAGAATGATTTTGTATTTATTTGAATTTTAATTAAACAAGTATGTTTATTAAAAAAACTGCTGAAATATGCTTAATAGAATAATAAAATATTTTCTAGATAACAGATTGATAAGTATTCTATTGCTTATCGTAGTTATAGTATGGGGATTATCGACAGCACCATTCAACTGGCATGGCGGACTACTTCCGCGTGATCCGGTACCTGTGGATGCAATTCCTGATATAGGCGAAAACCAACAGATTGTCGCCACAGAGTGGATGGGGAGATCACCCAAAGATATACAGGAACAACTCACATATCCGCTAACAACTGCTTTACTTGGAATTCCCGGAGTAAAGACCATTAGAAGTAGTTCCATGTTCGGTATGTCGTTCATCTACGTTATTTTTAATGATAATGTTGAATTTTACTGGAGTCGTTCGAGAATTCTTGAAAAATTGAATTCTCTTCCAGCCGGTACTTTGCCAACCGGGGTGCAGCCAGCATTAGGACCCGATGCCACAGCTCTCGGACAGATTTTTTGGTATACGCTCGAAGGTAGAAATCCGAAGACCGGTAAACCTACAGGTGGATGGGACCCGGAAGAACTTAGAACTATTCAGGACTTTTATGCGAAATATTCATTGTCTTCTGCAGAAGGTGTTTCCGAAGTGGCATCCATTGGCGGTTATGTCAAGGAGTATCAAGTTGAAATAAATCCGGATGCCATGAGAGCATACAATGTATCTATTATGGATGTGATGAATGCCGTGCAAAAGAGTAATCTGGATATTGGCGCAGAAACCGTTGAACTAAATAAAGTGGAATACCTTGTAAGAGGATTAGGGTATATTAAAAATATAGCAGACCTTGAAGATGCTGTAATAACCGTACGTAATGGAGTTCCGGTAAGAATAAAAGATGTAGCATTCGTAAATTTGGGACCGGCTACACGTCGTGGAGGACTTGATAAAGAGGGTGTAGAAGCAGTAGGCGGCGTGGTGGTAGCCCGCTATGGTTCGAATCCAATGCAGGTCATTAATAACGTAAAAAATAAAATAAAGGAGATGGAAGCAGGGCTTCCACAAAAATCACTTGCTGATGGAACTGTCTCCAAGGTCACTGTGGTACCTTTCTACGATCGTTCCGGCTTGATACGGGAAACTGTAGGAACATTGGAAACGGCTCTTTCTCATGAAATCCTTATCTGCATTATTGTCGTAATTGTGCTGGTACTCAACCTTAGGGCATCCATTATTATTTCCAGTATATTGCCCATAGCGGTTCTTGCGACTTTCATTATCATGAAATATGTGGGAGTGGAAGCTAATATTGTAGCCTTATCCGGCATTGCCATTGCCATCGGGGTGATGGTTGATATTGGCGTAGTGTTCGTCGAGAGCATTATCCGGCGGCTGGAAGAAGAAAAAGAGAAAGGAGTGCCTAAAGGAAAGGCTTTGGCCGCTTTAATCTATAGCAGTGTGAGTGAAGTCTCCGGTGCGTTATCTACAGCCATGCTGACCACTATAATCAGCTTCTTGCCTGTTTTTGCCATGGAAGCACAAGAGGGTAAGCTATTTAAGCCATTAGCGTATACCAAAACGTTTGCTCTTCTTTCAGCTTTTATGTTGGGAGTTGCCATGTTGCCTACCATTGCCTATTACATATTCTCTTGGAGAATCACTTCGAAGCAAGTGCGGAGAGCAGGCAATATTGTTTTAATGGCAGGTGGTGTAGGGTTATTGATCCTTACGGGCAATTGGGGTAGCTTGGCTTTAACTTTACTTGGAGCAAACAATTATTTCGCTTCGCATTGGAAGAATAAGAAAATTGCCACTTATGTCAATATCGGAATAGTGCTCTTTACGGCAGTTTATTACCTTGCTGTAGAGTGGTTACCGGTCGGGACACAAGCCCGATTACCGATTAATCTGGTGTTTGTCGTACTGGTTATAGCCGTTATACTCGGCATAATCTGGTTTTTGGTATTTTATTATGAGCGCATTTTACGTTGGTGTCTGGCACATCGTTGGAAATTTATGCTTATCCCTCTATTTACTCTCTTGTTCGGTACCTTGATCTGGATCGGGTTCGACAAAACTTTTGGCTTTGTGGCTAAGGGATTCGAAGTTATGGGCTGGGATACCTTCAGACAAACCCACTTCTGGCAGGCATCTACTAAAAAGTTTCCCGGCGTAGGTGAGGAGTTTATGCCGAGTCTTAACGAAGGATCTTTCCTGCTGATGCCTACAAGTATGCCACATACGGGTATTGAGCAGAACTTGAACTATATTGAGACACTGGATAGACGCATCTCCAATATACCCGAGATAGAAAGTAGTGTCGGTAAATGGGGAAGGGTAAATTCCGCTCTCGACCCTGCACCGGTACAAATGTTTGAGAATACAATCAACTATCGTCCCGAGTATATTTTGGATGAGAATGGGCATCGGGAAAAGTTTAAGGTCAATGGGAAAGGAGAATTCGTGCTTATAGATGGTTCTACCTACAATCCGGCAAAAGGATTCAGGTTAATACCTGCAGACAGTCTTATTGTGGATGCACATGGAGATTATTTCAGGCAATGGCGACCGGAAATTAAAAATACGAACGATATATGGCAGGGAATAGTCAATGTCACTCACTTACCGGGACTAACATCCGCTCCTAAATTACAGCCTATTGAAGCCCGCCTGGTGATGCTATCCACAGGTATGCGTGCCCCGATGGGGATAAAAGTTTCAGGGCCTGATCTGGAGTCAATAGAACAGGGAGGAAAGGCTCTGGAAGCCGCATTGAAGACTGTTCCTTCGGTACTCCCTTCAACAGTATTCTATGACCGTGCCGTAGGTGCTCCTTACGTGGAAATTAAGTTGAACAGGCAAAGTATGGCACGTTATGGCATTACGGTAGTCGACTTGCAGGAGGTGATTGGCGCGGCAGTAGGAGGCATGCCCCTTACCACTACCGTTGAAGGTCGTGAGCGTTTCCCTGTCCGGTTGAGATATCCGAGAGAATTAAGGGATAATCCTGAAGAACTTGCCAAAATCATTATTCCCACCGCAACGGGTGCGCAGGTTCCTTTGAGCGAGGTTGCCGATATAGAATACACCAAAGGAGCGCAAATGATACAGAGTGAAAATACCTTCCTGATCGGTTATGTCATCTTCGATAAGCAAGCCGATAAAGCGGAAGTGGATGTGGTGAAAGAGGCTGACCGGATACTTAAACAAAAAATTCAAGCAGGTGAACTTAAATTGCCTAAGGGTGTGTCGTTTACATTTGCCGGAAATTATGAACAACAAGCCAGAGCAGCCGATCGTCTACTCATCGTCATACCGATAAGTTTGATCATGATCCTCCTTATTCTGTATTTCAGGTTTAAGACAATAACGGCTTCATTTATTCATTTCTCTGGTGTATTTGTGGCTTTTGCGGGAGGATTTATTTTACTATGGCTTTATGGAGAGCCGTGGTTTATGAACTTCACCGTTGGCGGGGTTAATCTCCGTGATATGTTTCAGATGCACCCTATCAATCTAAGTATTGCTGTTTGGGTCGGCTTTATCGCTTTATTTGGTATTGCCACTAACGATGGAGTATTGATGGGTACCTATATTCATGACACTTTCATTGAACGAAATCCACATACCAAAGCAGAAATACGGGAAGCCGTAGTGCATGCAGGTCTGAAGAGGGTTCGTCCGGCAGCTATGACTACTGCCACAGCCTTAATTGCTTTACTGCCGGTGTTGACTTCCACTGGTAAGGGGGCTGACATTATGATACCAATGGCCATACCGACCTTTGGTGGTATGCTGATACAGTCGATGACAATGTTTGTTGTCCCTGTTCTGCAATGCTGGTGGAGAGAAAAAGTCATAGAGAAACATGGAAGTATAAAAGAATAAAGATATAGATTATGAGAACAACTATTCGAAAATACTTGGCTCCGGCATTTCTATTAATCAGCGGATTGGGAATATCTCAATCTTCTGTATTTGCCGAAAATGCCGATTCATTGAATTATTATTTAAAGGTGGCTGCCGGTAATAACCCCGAAGTAAAGTCGTCCTTTCACTCCTATAAGGCTGCTTTGGAGAGAGTTCCTCAGGCTGGGGCTTATCAGGATCCGGAACTTGAGATGGGATTCTTCTTGGAGCCGATGGATATAGTAGGCGGACGGCAAGTCGCCCAATTTAAGCTTATGCAAATGTTTCCGTGGTTTGGTACGAAAAAGTCGGCACAAACGGAAGCTACCCATCGGGCTAAAATGGCTTATGAACAATTCAGAGAGACCCGCAATAATGTCTATTTGAACGTATATACTCAATGGTATTTGTTGCTGAATCTTAAGCAGCAACTCATTAATAATCGCGAAAATAAGCGAATGCTGAAGCAGTTGGAAGAGTTGGCTATACAACGATTCTCTTCTCCAACCGTAAGCTCTTCCAGTAGTTATTCAATTCCCGCACCCACACCACTTAAGCAGAGTGTATCCAGGATGTCCACCCAGATAGGTACTTCTGGCGGAAGTATGTCTTCGTCCGGTTCATCAACATCTTCTATGGGGGGAATGTCCGGAATGGGTAATTCGGGTACTGCTTCGTCTATGGGAGGAGGTTCTGCTTCTGCCGGGAATATCGTGGGTAGTTCCGGTGTTGGATCAAGTGCAGGGATGGGAGGAATGTCCGGTATAGGAAATTCCTCTTCGGGCATGGCAGGCGCTTCATCCGGAATGTCCGATGTACTGCGTATCCAAATAGAAATGGCGGAAACGGATAATAATATCGAAAGTCTTCTTTCCGAGATTAAGGCCGAAACGGCAAAGTTCAACTTTTTCCTAAACAGAGCTCCCGAAAGTGCTGTGCAGATACCCGATTCTATCACACAAGTTCTCTTTCAATTGGATGAACTTTTGGTATTGAGCAAGATTGAGAGCCAGAATCCTACACTAAAGATGATTCTTGAAGAAGGATTGAGTTACGAAGCAAAACTGAAGACGGATAAGAAAATGGGTTATCCGATGCTTGGTATCGGTATGGAGTATATGCTCAATAAGAAAACCAACGAGGAAATGCTGTCAATGGGCGATATGAACGGCAAAGATATGATTATGCCTATGGTGACGGTAAGCATTCCACTTTATAGAAATAAGTATAAGGCTATGCAGCGGGAGACGAAATTTATGCAGGACTCCAACAAGGAGAAGTACTCCAACACGTTGAATAACCTGGAAGCCGAGCTTTATAAGACCCGCCACCAATTGGATGATGCAACCAGAAAGATTGCTTTATACCGAAGGCAGGAACAATTGGCACAAAGTGCTTATGGGTTGATTATCAGGGAATATATATCGGGAAAAAGTGATCTGAACAATGTGATACAGCTCGAAAGGCAATTGTTGGATTATCAACTCAAAAAATCGGAGGCAATAGCGGGTTATAACACCATGGTTGCCACCATTCAGAAACTGGTTTCTTTCAACGATATCGAATTTTAAAAATAACATGATTATGGATACTAATAAAATAAAGCAATTCATTCAAAAGAACTCCGTGAAATACGGTCTGATTTTCGTTGCGGGGTTATTGATTGGTTGGATGATCTTTTCCGGGAATCATTCGCAGGATATAAAAGGTGAAGGCGTTGCTACTGCTGATAGCATACATGCCGATAAGGATGGAATAAAGTACTGGACTTGCGCCATGCATCCGCAAATTAAGATGGATAAACCGGGAAAATGCCCCATCTGTGGGATGGATCTTATTCCGGTAAGGAATTCTGATGCGGGAGGTCAGGCTGTAGATCCGAATGCCATTCAGCTGTCTGAGGAAGCGGTGGCTCTGGCTAATATCCAGACGACTGTGGTAAACAGACAAAATCCTGTGAAGGATATTCATTTATATGGTACGGTACAGGCTGACGAGCGATTACTGCAATCGCAAGTGTCTTATTTCAATGGACGCATCGAGAGGCTTTATGTGAATTTTACCGGAGAAACTATTCGGAAAGGGCAGACTATTGCCGCCGTTTATTCGCCGGATTTGCTAAATGCACAGCGTGAGTTGCAGGAAGCTGCAAAAATGAGATCCGTCCAACCGGCACTATTGGAAGCTGCACGTGAAAAGTTAAGGCTACTAAAGCTGACCGATTCGCAGATCTCAGCAATGGAACATTCCAACAACTATTCTCCGGTTATTGAGATTAAGGCGACTGCAAGTGGTGTAGTGGTCGGGAAACGAGTAAGCCAGGGCGACTATATAGGGCAGGGTAGTGTATTGTTTGATGTGGCTAATTTATCACGGGTATGGGTCATGTTTGATGCTTATGAATCCGATCTGCCGTTCCTGAAAGTCGGTGATTTATTAGAATATGGCTTAAAATCAATTCCCGGAAAGCGATTCTCGGGACGGATTTCATTCATAAGCCCGATGCTTGATTCCTCAACACGTACGGTAAAGATCCGTGTGGAAGCAGCTAATCCGGGCTTGCAACTTAAGCCGGAAATGTATGCCGATGCTGTTGTGAAAGCATCGTTGAAGCAGTACAATAATCAAGTTGTGATACCGAAGTCGGCGGTGCTGTGGACAGGACAGCGCTCGGTGATATACGTCAAACAACCCGGGACTTCCACTCCTGCCTTTTTAATGCGTAAAATAGAGCTAGGTCCTTCGTTGGGTGATTCTTACGTCGTTGCTTCAGGATTGAGTGACGGTGAAGAGGTGGTGACAAACGGTGTTTTTGCCATTGACGCCAGTGCACAGCTTGAAGGCAAGCAAAGCATGATGAATGCTTCCGGAACTCATTCTGTGGAGCATGATATGCAGGGTATGCAGGGACAGCATCAACATTCCGAAAAAGCCCACTCATCTGCTGCAACGGGTAATATGGAAGGAATGTCGATGCCCGAAGAAAGCAAACAAAGCAGTAAACACGTGATGATTACCGTTCAAGGTAACTGCGAGACTTGTAAAGAACGCATTGAAAAAGCGGCAAAAGGAGTCAATGGCGTACTTGTGGCAGATTGGGATCAGCATACCAAAAAGCTCCATCTGAATATTGATCCTGCCAAAACATCCGTCGATGCCGTTAGTAAGGCTGTAGCAAAGGTCGGACATGACACGGATCAATATAAAGCTGACAAAAAGACATATAATGCTTTGCCTGAGTGCTGCAAATATCGAAAATAAGGTCGACTGATTTATGCCTTGAATGAGGAGGGTTCCGTCAAAACGTCATATTTCGGGTCTTTACCCTTACACTAAATAATTTAGATGGGTAAATATCGGTTATTAGAGGTTTTGAAGCCCTCTCAATAAGTATAATTTTGAATATGAGTCATATAAAGGACTCTTTATAAGTATAAACATTATTATTTTTAGAAAAGATGAAAAAGTTATTTTTAGTAATTATTGCAATGGGTGTATTTACTTTTGTGGCAAACGGAGCCAATCACCCTGAAATGAATAAACTGGAGAAGGTGAATACCTCACACAGTGTGATGGCAAATACAGGAACTGAGAAACACGGCATGCTCAAGGTGGAAGGCAACTGTAAGCAGTGTAAGATGCGTATTGAGGCTGCTGCAAAAAGCGTGAAGGGAGTCTCTACAGCAAATTGGGATGTCGAAAAGAAAATGCTTCATCTGAATTATGATGCTACTCAAACCGATATGAATGCCATCAGTAAGGCTGTAGCCAAAGCAGGGCATGATACCGAGAAAAATAAAGCGGATCAAAAGGCTTATGATTCTTTGCCGGGCTGCTGCAAATACAGAAAGTAGAGAAGATCTCTTAGAGCTCCGGTATAGAGCATACTGACAGTAATATGTCATTTTATTATGACATGTTATTCGAGGAAATGAATATTTAAAGACTGAGTTTACGGGTTTCGTTATTTCAGTCGTAATTTGATCCCTATTCAGGTAACGACTGAATAGGGATCACTCGTATACTTATCTATATTCAGTCGTTACCTGATTGTACCCCCTTCGAGAGAGTATTTTGAATGGGGTATAATTTGAGTAATCAGAACAATAGCTAAATAAATAATCTCTATTGAAATAAAATTACATATGTAGTGTAGGAAATGCGATGTTTATGCTATCTTCTTTTGCTTGTTTTCAAAGCTCTATCCCAAAATAAGAAAATCCCCTTATTCGACCTTTTCAGTTTGTGAAATAGGAATGGAATGAGGGGATTTTTATGTAGTTTTTAGTTGTGTCTTTATTTCCTAATGCCTAAGACCAGACTACCTCGGACGAATTTCCCGTCGCATGAATGTGACGTATGAAAGTGCAAAGCATACTATGGTTACTGCAATCAGTCCGGTGAGCTGTGGCCAGATGACGAGCAGACTTTGTCCCAATGGGAGAGGGCTGGGAATGGCGCCTTCCACTTGTTCCGACACTAAGGGAGCCAGACTCCGGATATTCGGCATTAATAATACGGAAGTAGCCTGATTGAAGAGTTCGCAAGGATTGAATGACATCAAAGCCCAAATAAACTTCTGATAACCGATTGGATTAAAGTCCGGAGACATTGCTTCTTTGGGCATCATTAGCTTGGCAGTCCAGCTTACGATCATCGTGTAGAATATACTAAAGAACAGCCAGATAGCAATTGCCGCCAAGGCTGATGTTGCTGCTTGTCTGAAACACAAAGAAAACAGTATGGCAAGATTTAGCCAGAGCCCCACATAGAATACCGCGAGTATAAGGAAAGCTATAATCCTGCAAAATTCCTCAGGTGTGAGCGGAAGCCCTGTTGCAATCAATCCCATTCCCATAACCAGAAAACCAAGCACAAATAGCATGATGGCTATAATAACCAATGCTGCAATAAATTTTGCATTAATGAGACAATCACGGTGTATGGGCTGTGATAGAATGCGGCATAAAGTCCCTTTATTCTGTTCCGAATTCATCGCATCAAAACCCAATGCAATTCCCAACAAAGGCCCCAAGAAGTTTATAAACATAACAAAGGAGGGCAGTGTCCCGTCAGAGACGGTAAACAACTTTAAAAACAAGAACGAGTTGTCTACATTGCCCGACTTTATAGCTTCGTGCATGCTTGTCAATGAGGTATAAAGCGCTCCCATGCATGTCAGGCTAATGATTGCAAGTAGAATAATGAAGCGCCAGCTATGTACATGGTCGGCTATTTCTTTATTTACTATCACCCATAAAGGTTCGCTAGCTGTGTTCATACGGTTCTCCTCCTTCCTTGATAGATTCATTATACACATCGAGAAGTTTCTCATTCCTTTTCTCCATTTCTGCAAGATCAAGTTCACGCATGAGTTTGCCACGATTGAATATCCCTACCCGGTCGCAGGCTTGCTGTACCTGATCCAAATTATGGGAAGAGAATAAAACCGTTAACGAATGTAGCCTGCTCAAATTCCGAATCATATCAATAAACTCTTGAATACCTGCAGGGTCGATGCCCGAAGTAGGTTCATCCAAAATGACGATCTCCGGATTCTTGATGAGTACATCTGCCAATCCCAGCCTTTGTCTCATACCGCGGGAGTATTTACCTGTCTTTTTCGACATTTGCTCTTCGAGTCCTACACGTATCATCAGTTCTTTAGCCTTTTCAATAGCTTCATTTTTGTTATAGCCATTCAGTAGAGCCGTATAGACTAAGTTATCCAATCCACTCATGTTATCATAAAAGCCAAGATCCTCAGGTAAGTAGCCTATTTTTTGCTTCACTTCTATGGGATGTGTAGTGGAATTGATTCCGCAAATCTCCACACTTCCTGCTGTAGGCTCTGTTAGTCCTAGCATCATTAATATTGTGGTCGATTTTCCCGCACCATTGGGACCCAGTAATCCAAATATTTCTCCTTTTTGAATGGACAGGCAAATGTGGTCAACAGCAGTAAATTTACCATATTGTTTGGTCAAGTCGGTAAGTACGATCACGTGTTCGCCCATATCTTTATCTCCTTCCATATTTGCGGAAGAGGTAATATACTCCTCCTATGGCTATAATAATGATTAAAATGCCCGTCCATCCCCATAGTACAGAGGTCTTAACCGTTATTCTGAATTGGGCGGCGGCATTGACTTCCGGAGTCTTGGCTTCTATGCTGGTAACATAATCACCCGGAAGTGCTTTCTTCGAAGCTTTCAGTATGGCAGTCACCGGACGCATTTCCCCAGCCTTGATCATATCTATTCGTGTCGGTTCAAAAGAAACTTCCCAATCACTTGGCTTGTTTGCGGAAAGTTGGATATCTTTCAATATGGAAGAACCTGTGTTACGGATTTCAAGTTCGATGCGTTTTTCACTACCGGCTGTGACTTCTGCACTTAATAAACCTTGTGGAGTAGTCAGTTCCATTTGATAGGAACCCGTTACGACAACCTCCAAATCAAGATTAGCCGATGTATTTCCGGCAACGGCCCGTGTAGGAATCTTGTAGTTGCCGGCTTCAACATTAGCGGGAGGAGTGATTTCTATGGATACGCTTTGACTACTGTTTGGCTCAACTTGTGCGGAAGTCGCTTGCTTGAAGTTAGGTTTAAAAACTACATTCCAACCTCTTGGAGCATTTGCCATTAAGGCATACAACTGCTTGTCTGCGGTCTGGTTCTTTAATAGGGCGCTGAAGGTGAACGTAGACTTTGAATTGCCTTGCATATTAGGCTGATCGGTTGTGAATTCCGTCTGATAAGTACCTTGCTGTGAAACAATTACCGTGAGGGGCAGACTGCCATATCCCGAGGAGACATAGAAAGTATAGCTTCCCTTGTTTATTTGTAACGGAACATTCATTGTCAGGTCAAATTCTTGTTTGTCTTTCGGTAGCACAGCCAATTTACTTATACTCCATCCGCCCGACTTCATTTCATACTTCCATGTGCGGGGTATTCCCTTCAATGATAGTCCAGTGTTAATCATCCCTGGCGAATTATTTACCAATGATACTTTGTAGTCGATTGTCGCGCCGGGTGCGACTGCAATTTTTGTATAAGGTGAGTAGAGATACACACCACCACCATGCGGTTTGGTCTCGGTTTTTGTGTTGTTGTCGGCGTGTGTGTAATTCATGGGCGTCATACCCAATAAAGCTATAAATAGCAGCAAAAAATTTGTTCGCATAGTCATAAAAACTTAATGGTTATTTAAATAGGATTGATCAAATTTTAAACGCTGCAAAAATAAAAACTAGAGAAAAAAATGGCTGTTAAAAGTGATAAAATATAATGCCTAATGTTTTCGTTTATTTAATATTTATATTTTTTAATCAACTGCAAACATTTATCATAACTACCTAATTAATAATCTAATATATTTCTAATGAAATTTTAATTGATTTCTAATAAAGAGATGAATAAGAATTATTTTTCTTGTCTAAGTTATGCATCCTTTTCAAGAAAATCTTTAATAAGATAAGTCAGTACATATCAAAAGGGACTATCGGCATATATGCTCATTATGGTATTAGAGGCATTCCCCATTATGTTCTGGCTTCTCCCGAAGGGAAGCTGATACATGTATGTACAGGATATAGTGGAAAAGAAATGATTCAAATGAAATTAAAAGAATGGATTAAATAATCTTTTGCTCTTATGTTTAAACTTATTTTTTCCGTGCAGCAATGGCCAATAATACTCCCAAAACAATACCCAATATTGCTGCAAATAATACGCGCATTTCAGACGGTAGAAGAAATGTAATGGTATGTGCCGGATACCAAAAGAAAGGAATAGTCTTTTTAAACACAAAATTCCATTGAACATCCCAATTCAGTCCGGTTATAATTTTCGTCATCGGAATAGGAATGATCAGACTTCTGGCTTTACCACCACACATCAAAATATGAGTATCTGTAATTTTATGAAAAGTCATGAAAACGGGAGCAAAGATTGTATTCATGGAAATTGATATGGCTAAGGCAACGAATATTTTATCCAGACACATTGAACCGCCGAGTATCGATGACGCATCTGTCATACCCATATATTCCATAAAAAGAGGAACCCCTTTTGAAAAAACAATCATCGCCATGTTTATTCCCATACCAAGTAATCCCCATACCACTATGCGGGGAAAGATCCCAAATCCTTTCCGGGTGTAGACACCTGCACTAATACGCAATCCCAATACCTCACCTAAAGTAGCTAAAATAGCAAACTTCAGAAAGCTCATAATCATACCATGAGCCGTATTGAATGATTTATAACTTTCATAAATGGTGTCACTTACAAAAAAAGGTAAAAAGATAGCTATTATCAGCAAAGTGAAGAATAAATCTTGTCTTTTCATTCGAAAGGTGTGCTTTTCATTAATACTAGGCTACAAACTTACTAAAAATTCCGACATATCAAATCATATAGAAATAAAAATATAACATATTGTAGCGTAAAGCTAACCTTTTGAATAATTATTGTTTTTTTGCAATACTATTGACAGTTTATGAAAAATCAAAGAACGTAAATTCTTTAGCAAGTTATGAAGATACACGCTTTATATATAAACTTATTAAAATTTTATAGATATGATAAAATAAGTAAATCAAGAACCAATAGATATTTTTTTTGTTTATACTTTCGCATAAACGATAGATTAGATAAATATGGTAGAAGAACTTATTGCCTATAACAAGCACTTTGTAGAAAATAAAGAGTATATAAAATACATTACCGATAAATATCCTGATAAGAAAATCGCGGTTCTTTCATGCATGGATACCCGCTTGACAGAACTTCTCCCAGCTGCTTTAGGCATAAAGAATGGAGATGTTAAAGTCATAAAAAATGCCGGGGCAGTAATATCTCATCCTTTCGGCAGTGTTATTCGCAGCTTATTGGTAGCCATTTATGAACTCGGCGTTGAAGAAATAATGGTCATTGCACATTCTGATTGCGGTGCCTGCAAAATGAATAGTGAAAAAATTATTCAGCGGATGAAAGTCAGAGGTATTAAACCGGAGACTATTGACATGATTCATTATTGCGGAGTTGACTTCTCAGCCTGGTTAGATGGATTTTCCGATACCGAAAAATCCGTGAAAGGAACAGTCCATTCGATAACCAATCATCCATTGATTCCTAAAGATGTAAAGGTATATGGCTTCATTATCAACTCCACTACAGGAGAATTAACGCAGGTCATATAAAAGTACTAAGGAAAAATCTCTTAAAAATCAGCAAAACATTCATTTTTTATCTCTTTCATTCCCATACATTCCATTTCAATGAGCCATCCCGGACGACAAACCGGAGCCAGTGTTATAACCTTGGGTACATCAGGAAAGCCTTTATCAAATAGCGCTTTTACCACATAATAATCCGAAATATCACGCAGATATACAATCATATATCCTAAATCATTAAAATTACAATCGGCCTCAGCTAAAAGAGTACCCACATTTTCCCACATTCGCTCGGTCTGCATGCGTATGTCATCAGGATACATTATTTCTCCTCTGTTATTGATACTGGCCGTACCCGAAATAAATACATGACGGCGATCGCCGTAATCCACGTATGTCCCTCTTTCAAAGCTTACTCCGTATTCATAAGTTGGATTCAGATGCGTACGTGCATAGAGATATTTAATTTGTTCCGATTGTATGCCATCAATAGCATAAGCATCCAACATTACCAAAACTTTAGGATCGGCATGACGCCCTCCTATGCCGGTACTTGAGATGTAGTGAGTCTTCTCTGTCAGGTTTTGGGTAGCAAACACTTCATTTCGTGCTTTTACCATCCCCGTATAATTGGTGTCGACATTCTGTACATAGATCCAGGTTCGAATGCAATTTTCGGACAATTTGCACCCCTCAGTGGCTAATTGCATTATATAGTCATTAAATAGCAAACGCATCTGATATTCAGAATTTGCGGCACGATTGAATGCTCCGCCTATCCAATAATGCCCGTACTGCCCCCCGTGGGACACTTTAAATAGTCCGTTTGGTAGGGCAGTAGCCTGTACATTGGTTTGTAAATATGCCCACAAAGCTATTTTGGTTCCGTTCAATGGAGGTTGTTCTACAATTGAAATAGCGCAGTCCGATTCTTCTGTTACAACGGCTTGTAATTTATCGGATTGATTGGCTGCATCGCTAATGAAAAAACGTTTAAAAATAGCAACACTTTCTTGTAAATCTTCCGATAATAATGAAGAGTATGCATTCAATATGGAATTTAGCTGTTCAATAAACGTTTCTGTCGAATCAATGGCATATATGGCAAGATGATACTCTGAAACGCCACTTGGAGAATTAAATAAAGCAACATCCGCACATGCAGATGAATAGGAATAATGTCTATATTTCATTTGTTATTTATAATTTGTCTAAACAAAGATAGACATAATTATCATAACATTATTCAGTATGGGCTATATATTTTTGAAAAGTATTATGTTTGGATAAAATAAGCCAAATACGAGCAAAAAAAGAGCTGCCCTAGAAAGGACAGCTTATAGAAAAATTTTATACTTTATCTGCAATTACTAAATCAATCCAAGCTCTTTAAAGCATTTTGTAAGCTTCTGAACGGCATAATTGACCTGATCTTTAGTATGCGTAGCCATAAGTGCAACGCGTACTAACGTATCTTGTGGCGCACAAGCAGGAGGTATAACAGGATTAATAAAAATACCCTCATCGAAAGCCATTTTTGTGACTACAAACGTCTTTTCCGTATCGCGTACGTACAACGGTATGATAGGTGATTCTGTTTCACCAATTTCGAATCCAGCATCACGGAAACTCTTTAAAGCATAATTGGTGATGTCCCATAAACGCTGTTGACGTTCCGGTTCATTCATGATGATATGCAATGCTTCGCGGGCAGCTGCTGTTGCGGCAGGAGTGTTGCTGGCACTGAAGATGTATGATCGTGAGTTATGACGTAACCAGTTGATGGTTGCTTTATCGGCAGCAATAAATCCACCAATAGAAGCCAAAGACTTGCTAAATGTTCCCATGATCAAGTCAATATCATCCGTCACACCAAAATGGTTGCAAACACCACGGCCTTGTTTTCCAAATACGCCAATGCCATGTGCTTCGTCAACCATTATAGTTGCGTTGTATTTCTTTTTCAGACGAACAATTTCCGGTAAATTGGCCAAATCTCCTTCCATGGAGAACACGCCGTCCACCACAATCAGCTTTACTGATTCCGGTTTACACTTTTGAAGTTCTTTTTCAAGAGCTTCCATGTCGTTATGCTTATATTTCAGGCAAGTTGAAAAAGATAGCCGACGACCGTCTACAATTGAAGCATGGTCACGATCATCACAAATGATATAATCATTACGGTCAGTCAGACAGGATACGACACCTTCATTTACTGTAAACCCGGTAGAGTATACCAACGCTTCTTCCTTGCCCACAAATGCAGCAAGTTCTTTTTCCAACTCAACATGGATATCCAATGTCCCATTTAAAAAGCGTGAGCCGGCACAACCTGTTCCATATTTGTCTGTGGCAGCTTTAGCAGCTTCAATAATCCGTTTGTCGTAAGTTAATCCTGTATATGCATTTGAGCCAAACATCAGAACTTTTTTGCCGCTCATTAGCACTTCCGTGTCCTGATGACTGTCAATTGTACGAAAATAGGGGTAAACGCCTTTAGCCATAAATTGTTGAGGTGCGTCGTATTTCGCCAATTTGTCTTGTAGTAATCCCATGAAATGTATTTATATTATAGTATAATATGTAGTTTTAATTTTGATCTTTAAAACAGGGGGCAAAGATAACAAAATATATATTTATCTATTCTTTTTCCTTCAAAAAATAAATAGCTTCATAATTATGAGCTTTGCCATGAGTCAGATTTCAAGTATTTATATTACTTTTGCCAGTTAGAAATCTGCATTTAGATTCTTCCTACATGGACGAAAAAAAGAAAAAAATATCATTTATAATCAATCCTATTTCCGGCACTCAAAGCAAGGATTCCATTTTACATTTACTGGATGAGAAGCTTGATTCCGATAAATATGATAAGGAATTGATTTATACTCAATATGCCGGACATGCTGCACGTATCGCAGCAGAGAAAGCCAAAGAAGGTATGTATGCCGTTATTGCAATTGGCGGAGATGGAACAATTAATGAAATTGCCAGTTCACTTGTACATACGGAAACGGCATTGGGTATTATTCCTTTTGGATCCGGTAATGGTCTTGCGCGTCATCTGCAAATTCCGATGGATGCTTTAAAAGCAGTGGAAATTATTAACGGAGGGAATATTGATGTGATTGATTACGGAAGAATCAATGAAATCCCTTTCTTTTGCACTTGCGGGGTAGGGTTTGACGCTTTTGTTAGTTTAAAGTTTTCGCAAGCTGCAAAGAGAGGCCCTTTGACTTATCTGGAAAAAACGCTGTTAGAAAGTCTGAAATACCAGCCGGAAACTTATGAATTGGAAACAGAAGATGGAACCCATCGGTACAAAGCTTTCCTCATAGCTTGCGGCAATGCTTCTCAATATGGCAATAATGCCTACATAACTCCACAAGCCATGTTGACGGACGGGTTGCTGGACGTAACCATACTAGAGCCTTTTACGGTATTGGATGTTCCTTCGCTTGCTTTTCAACTATTCAATAAGACGATTGATCAAAATAGTCGGATTAAAACATTCCGTTGTAAAACATTATGTATTCATCGCTCCAGACCGGGAGTCGTACATTTTGATGGTGACCCGATGATGATGGGGGAGGATGTATACATTAAAATCATTCAAAAAGGCCTTAAAGTCATTATACCTCCTCACATTGAAAAAGACGCCTCAAATGTCTTGCAGCGTGCTCAGGAATACATCAACGGATTAAAGCAGATCAACGATGCAATAGTTGAAGACATCGCTCACAAGAATCGGATGATTCTGGATAAAGGGAAAAAACAAATCAACAGATTAAAGAAAATATAATAAACCAATTTTATAATATAAATAAAAATGTTTAGATCGCACACTTGCGGAGAGCTTCGCCTTTCCGATGTCAATAAACAAGTGACACTTTCAGGCTGGGTACAACGTAGCCGTAAAATGGGAGGGATGACTTTTGTAGATCTTCGCGACCGTTATGGTATCACCCAGCTGGTATTTAATGAAGAAGTAAATGCTACGCTTTGCGAAGCAGCCAACCGCTTAGGACGTGAGTTTGTCATTCAGATTAAAGGTGTCGTGAATGAGCGTTTCAGTAAAAACAGTAATCTTCTGACAGGTGATGTCGAGATTACCGTTTCCGTATTAACTGTGCTGAATTCTTCGTTGACTCCTCCATTTACTATTGAGGATAATACAGATGGTGGCGATGATATCCGTATGAAATACCGCTATCTCGATTTACGCCGTAATGCTGTACGGGTCAATTTGGAACTTCGCCATAAAATGACAATCGAGGTGCGCAAATATTTGGATGAACAAGGCTTTTTAGAAGTGGAAACTCCTGTATTGATCGGTTCCACTCCCGAAGGTGCCCGTGATTTTGTGGTACCTTCTCGTATGAATCCGGGACAGTTTTATGCATTGCCTCAATCACCGCAGACTTTGAAGCAATTGCTTATGGTATCCGGTTTCGATCGTTATTTTCAGATAGCCAAGTGTTTCCGTGATGAGGACTTACGTGCCGACCGGCAGCCCGAATTTACGCAGATTGACTGTGAAATGAGTTTTGTGGAACAGGAGGATGTAATCACAACTTTCGAAGGCATGGCTAAGCATTTATTCAAAAGTATTCGTGGTATTGAGCTTACTGAGCCTTTCCTGCGCATGCCTTGGAGTGATGCGATGAAATATTACGGAAGCGATAAACCGGATCTTCGTTTTGGCATGAAATTCGTCGAATTGATGGATGTGCTTAAAGGACATGGATTTTCGGTATTCGATAATGCGGCTTATATTGGCGGTATTTGTGCAGAAGGTGCTGCCCACTATACTCGTAAGCAACTTGATACGTTGACTGAATTCGTAAAGAAGCCTCAGATTGGAGCTAAAGGACTGGTTTATGCCCGTGTAGAAGCTGACGGTAGCGTAAAATCGAGTGTGGATAAATTCTATACACAAGACGTCTTACAAAATCTCAAAGCTGCATTCAGTGCTAAAGAAGATGATTTGATTCTGATTCTCAGCGGAGATGATGCGATGAAAACCCGTAAACAATTATCCGAACTTCGACTGGAAATGGGCAATCAATTAGGATTACGTGATAAGAATAAGTTTGTTTGTTTGTGGGTTATAGATTTCCCGCTCTTTGAATGGAGTGAGGAGGAAGGTCGTTTAATGGCTATGCATCATCCTTTTACTTCACCGAAGCCCGAAGATATACCTTTGCTCGAAACCGATCCCGCAGCCGTACGTGCCAATGCTTATGATATGGTAATCAACGGTGTGGAAGTTGGAGGGGGGTCCATTCGTATTCACGATCCGAAACTTCAAGCGCAAATGTTTGAGATTCTTGGATTTACTCCTGAAAAAGCTCAGGCTCAATTTGGCTTTCTAATGAATGCGTTCAAGTATGGTGCACCACCTCATGGTGGTTTGGCTTATGGTCTCGACCGTTGGGTATCATTATTTGCCGGCTTGGATAGTATTCGTGACTGCATTGCTTTCCCGAAAAACAATAGTGGACGCGATGTAATGCTTGATGCTCCTTCCGAGCTCGATCCGTCGCAATTGGATGAATTGAATTTAATTGTGGATATAAAAGAATAAAACACACTATTTATATAAAAAAAGAGGGACCATCTTGTTGAGACGTCCCTCTTTTTTATAGTATTTCGTCAAAAGTCATATCAGAGCCGTTTCAGTATTTTTGATTCAGAAGTATTCTCTTTCTCTTTTACCAATTACCTTTTTGCAAATGTTTGTCATTTTCCAAATTGCAACGCAATGCCTAAGGTATGTATATGATGTTATTATCAAGACAGTTTGAGACTCATCAGAATCCTGTTGCGTCAATATTGAAGCGTAAGAAGCTCTTAATCCAAAAATCTTTTTGTTATCCCTTCATAAGCATCAATACGCCGATCACGAAGGAAAGGCCACCAACGACGTACATTTTCGGAACGTTCCATATCTATCTCTACCACAAGATTTTCAGGTTCTTCATTACCCGCTTGTGCCAAAAATTCCCCTTGTGGTCCCGTTACAAAACTATTTCCCCAAAACTGAATGCCGTTAGTCTGTCCGGATGGATCGGCCTCGTGCCCGACACGGTTAACGGAAATTACAGGCAACCCGTTGGCAACGGCATGTCCACGCTGTGAGATAATCCAGGCATTAAGCTGGCGGGACTTTTCTTCAGGTGTATCGGAACTTTCCCAGCCAATGGCCGTAGGGTAGATTAACATCTCAGCACCTTTCAATGCCATCAGGCGAGCTGCTTCCGGATACCATTGATCCCAGCATACTAAAAGTCCGATTTTACCGATGGACGTTCTTATCGGTTCAAAGCCCAAATCACCCGGAGTGAAATAAAATTTTTCATAATAGGCCGGATCATCCGGTATATGCATTTTACGATATTTTCCGGCAATACTTCCGTCCGTATCGAATATTACCGCGGTATTATGGTATAAGCCGGAAGTGCGTTTTTCGAAAAGAGAGGTTACTAATACAATCTGATGCTTTGCTGCTAATCCGGAATAATAATCAGTGGAAGGACCCGGAATAGATTCAGCCAAGTCGAACAACGCTGTATTCTCTGTTTGGCAGAAATATAGCGAATTGTGTAATTCTTGCAACACAATCAGTTTTGCTCCCTGGGCAGCACAATATGAAATTCCTTTTGATAAACACTCCATATTAGATTGAATATCAAAAGTATTAGCTTGCTGTACAAGTCCGACTTTTATTGTTTTCATATTATACTTTTTTAATTTGTTATATTACAAATTCAATAATAAAGATTTACGAAATTATTTTATTTCCAATACATATATTATTCATTATACACAATGCAAATATCATTGGAGAAAAGTTTCTATTTCAGTACTCCGGCAGGATATTGCATTGTTACACAATGTAGTGAACCGTGCTGACGAATTAGAGCCCGGCAATCAATTCCAATAATCTTATGATTTGGAAATGCCTCCTGCAAAACATCTTTTGCACGGATGTCGTTATCCGGTTGATTGTAAGTGGGGTATAGGATAACTTCGTTCGTAATCAAAAAATTAGCGTATGTTGCAGGAAGTCGTTCACCTCCTTCTTCTATTTTACCAACCATAGGTAATGCCAACAACCGATACGAATCTCCATTTGACGTACGAAAACCTTTCAATTGATCTTCCATAAGTTGCAGCTCTTCATAATGTTCGTCACTTCGATCGGTACATTGCACGTATGCAATAGTATCGGGCGAACAAAAGCGCGCCAATGTATCAATATGGCTATCTGTATCATCTCCAGCCAAATATCCGTGATCCAGCCATAAGACACTATTTACATGAAAGACAGAACGGAGATACTCTTCAATTTCCCCTCTATTCATCTGTCCGTTACGATTGGGTGAAAGCAAACATTCAGAGGTTGTTAATAAAGTGCCTATACCGTCACTCTCAATAGATCCGCCTTCAAGGACAAAACCTAACCTATTAATATATCGGCCATGTAAAATGCCCGCTTTTATGGCTGTTCGGGTAATCATATTATCTTTATCTGATGCGAATTTCAGTCCCCAACCGTTAAATTTGAAATCGAGTAGGGAAGCACCGTCTTCATCTAGCATTGTAATAGCTCCATGATCACGCGCCCAAGTATCGTTCGTCTCACATTCCAGAAAACGAACATTTAACATGTTTACCGTAGCAGATATTAGTTTTTTTACTTCTTCCGGCTCAGGTGTTACAATGAGTAAGATTTCTATTTTAGCAATTTCACGAGCTATGCTGACAAAGCATTCCTGTACTTCCTTTAGCATGTGAGCCCAGTCTGTCTCCGCATGGGGCCAAGTCAGCTGTATTCCGCTTTGTAAGGCCCATTCTGCCGGTAAGTAAGGAGTACGTACTTCCATGTCCTCCGATATATCCAAACCAAAGTTCAATTGCAAATCTGTTTCAGATCCACCTACATGAGGAAGCCCAACCATTATTCCCATATAAAATTATCAGTCTATCTATTTTTAATTATATCTACTTATTAACGATAAATATTTACTATCAAGCACCTTTTTTTTCTTCTTTTCGTTTACGATCAAAGAATGGATTCTTGGATGAAGCGCTTACCGGAATGGCAAAAACGTTCTTACAATCGGGTAACCATCCCAACTGTTGAGCTGCATTTCCAGCTGAAAACATCACGCGGGTATCTACGCGAAAATCGGCGGCTGTTGCACATGCCGAACCAATGGCGATGCCTATATCAATCGTATTCAATGCACATGGCACACCAAACGGACGATCGACGCAGGTAGGAAAACCGCAATATCCACAATTCAGCATCTGGGCTTTTTCGCGGGTACCAATTATAATTACACATTCGGCTTCCAATATATTATCTGCATCACGAAAAAAAAACTTCATTCCGTGTTCAGCAACCATAGCTATCATTTTTTCCGACAAACGTTTTAAATCTTCACCTGTAACCAAAACTAATTCAATTACATCTATTCCTTTACCTTTGGGTGCCGTACGGGCAGCTGTCATCATTTGTCTAGCCACATCCAGAACATGTTCATGGCGGCAGGCTCTTTCATTTTGAATCATAATTTATACTTTTATCAAATACCGAACAAAGATACGCATTTCAATCAATATTCTTTTTTATTTGTTTTCAAATCTACATACTATAACTTTAAGGAACGGATCCTTATTCTTTTGTTTACACATCTCTACCGTATAATCAACACTGATATGCTATACACAAAAGAACATAATTATTTAGATTACTTATAAGCATGAATATCATTAGATGTAAACAAGGATATCATTACTTTATATTTTCATATCATGCCTCATTACTTCTTTGTTAATCACTCAAGCTATCCATTTATTATTTTGTTTTCTTGTATTTGCAATAAAATGAATATGGAAAGATAATAAAAACATCTTTTTTTATTATCTTTGCACGGAATTTTCTGTTTTACATCATGAAAATTAAGGAAATAGTAAGCGCCCTTGAACGATTCGCGCCTCTGCCATTGCAAGATGGATTTGATAATGCCGGCTTGCAAATAGGATTGACAGATGCGGAAGCAACAGCAGGGGCTTTGTTGTGTCTGGACGTTACCGAACCAGTACTTGACGAAGCCATTGGATTAGGATGTAATTTGGTTATATCGCATCATCCGCTTATCTTTAAAGGATATAAGTCAATAACCGGCAAGGATTATGTGGAACGTTGTATCTTGAAAGCGATAAAAAATGATATTGTAATTTATTCTGCACATACTAATTTAGATAATGCTCAAGGTGGGGTGAACTATAAAATTGCGGAGAAAATAGGGCTGACTAATATACAAATACTTGATCCTAAGCAGGATATGCTTTTGAAATTAGTCACATTTGTACCTGAATCTCAAGCAGATAAAATACGTTCAGCTCTTTTTAAAACAGGTTGTGGAAATATCGGAAGTTATGACTCTTGCAGCTATAATGTAAGCGGAGAGGGGACTTTCCGAGCTCAGGAAGGTACACATCCATTCTGTGGAGAAATTGGTAAATTGCACACAGAAAAAGAAGTACGCATAGAGACCATTCTTCCCGCTTACAAAAAAGGTGATGTGATTAAAACATTGCTCTCCGTACACCCTTATGAAGAACCGGCATTCGACATTTATTCCTTGCAAAATCATTGGTCGCAAGTAGGTTCAGGGATTATTGGTGAACTGAATGTTTCTGAAACAGAGCTGGAATTTCTTAAGCGCGTGAAGAAAACGTTCGAAGTGGAATGTTTGAGGCACAATAAGTTAACCGGACGAGAAATTAAAACAGTTGCTTTATGTGGCGGTGCCGGGGCTTTTCTTATTCCTCTTGCTGTGCGGAATAATGCAGATGTTTTTATCACCGGAGAAATAAAATATCATGATTATTTTGGATATGATAACGAAATCCTTCTAGCAGAAATCGGACATTATGAAAGTGAACAATACACTAAAGAAATCTTTTATACAATAATTCGGGATTTGTTTCCTAATTTTGCTTTATATTTAAGTAAAATAAATACGAATCCCATAAAATACATCTAGTAAAATATGGCTAAAGAATCAAAAAAAGAACCTCAGGAATTAACGGTGGAAGAAAAGCTAAAGGCTTTGTATCAGTTACAAACCATGTTGTCCCAAATTGATGAAATCAAGACTCTTCGTGGAGAACTTCCTCTCGAAGTTCAGGACTTGGAAGATGAAGTTGCCGGATTAACGACCCGTATCGAGAGAATAAAGGCTGAAATTGCTGAGCTGAAATCTGCTATTGCCGGGAAGAAAGTGGAAATTGAAACATCCAAATCTTCTGTAGCGAAATACAAAGAGCAGCAGGATAATGTACGTAATAACCGCGAATACGACTTCTTAAGCAAAGAAATTGAATTTCAGACTCTTGAAATGGAACTTTGCGAAAAGAAAATTAAAGAATTTCAGGCGGAAGAACAAGAAAGGTCTGCCGAATTAGAAAAAAGTTCAGCTACACTTGATGAAAGACAAAAAGACCTTGAACAGAAAAAAAGTGAATTAGACGAAATTATTTCTGAAACCAAACAAGAAGAGGAAAAGTTGAGAGATAAAGCAAAAGACTTGGAAACCAAAATAGAACCTAGACTTCTGCAATCGTTTAAGCGCATCCGTAAGAATTCTCGCAATGGTTTGGGCATCGTATATGTACAACGTGATGCTTGTGGAGGTTGCTTTAATAAAATTCCACCTCAGAGACAATTAGACATTCGTTCACGTAAAAAGATTATTGTTTGCGAATATTGTGGACGCATCATAATTGACCCGGAATTGGCTGGCATTACTTTAGAGATTCACAAAGAAGAGCCGAAAGAAAAAGCACCTAGAAGAAAAAAGGTTGTTGAAGAAGATTAAATATAATCACAGTTTTTTCTTAAATATAGAGAGGGTGTGTCATTATGACATACCCTCTTTTTCAGTTCGCCCAGCATGGGTATATTCTAATGGGTGCAAGTCCCTCACACGCCCTGATAGTGGGAAGTGTTTAGCCAAGACCAAGGGTGTCCACCGTGAGATGGAATCTGAAGGAAGGTTGCGGCAAACATCTGGCCTGACGTACAGAAACCGGATATAAGGCTAAAGGATGTGGGTAAGTCTGCTGAACAAGACAAAGCCCGATAACTATCCGGAAACATCCAAAGTAAATCCGGCAGGTATAAGATGGAAAGAATGTATTCTTAACTGGGGAGGTCTCACAGACGTGCAGATGTTTTTTTTTTCAGAAGCATGGAGTAAAGCTTGCTGTGAGAAGTCAGCAGACGACATAGTACCCGAAACACACACACACACACAGACAGTCGGGGAAGGTCTGAACTTTATTTAAGCGAGTAGTCAATGAATGTTACCTAATAAAGGAACGAATGCATAAAATATCAACATCGAGTGATAACTGCCGGCAAAAGGATAGGACGGAATCCGAAAGCTATGCCGGAGTGCAGACCTTTATTGGGATAACTGAAAACCACCTCGTGGAAGTGCAATTTACCAAAGATGATTTATTGGAACGTATTGTGTCACCTGCAAACATGAACCGTGCTTACAAGCAGGTCGTGTCCAACGGTGGCAGTGGAGGTGTCGATAAGATGGAAACGGAAGATTTACTTCCTTACCTGGGATTCCATAAAGCCGAACTGATAAACTCTTTGTTGGACGGTAGCTATCGTCCCAATCCCGTCCGCCGGGTTGAAATTCCCAAGGATGGAGTTAAGAAACGTCAATTAGGTATTCCTACCGTTGTTGACCGTCTTATTCAACAATCCGTCAGTCAGGTGCTTAGTCCGCTATACGAACGCCAGTTCAGTGACAACAGCTTTGGCTTCCGCCCTAAACGCAGTGCCCACCAAGCCTTGCGGCGCGCCCAATCTCACATCAATAGTGGTCATAAATACTGTGTTGACCTGGACCTGGAAAAGTTCTTCGATACAGTCAACCACAGCAAGCTGATAGAGGTTCTGTCGCGTACCGTGAAGGATGGTCGTGTTATCTCCCTCATCCATAAATACCTTCTTTCGGGGGTAATAGCAGGCAGTCACTACGAAAGTCGGGTCCAGGGTACTGTCCAAGGTGGACCATTGAGTCCTCTGCTGAGCAATGTCATGCTCCACGAATTGGATACAGAGTTGGAATCCCGTGGGCACAAGTTTGTGCGCTATGCGGATGACTGTATGATTTTCTGTAGGAGCAAACGTTCTGCCTTACGTGTTAAGGAGAGTATAACTACTTTTATTGAGAAACGGCTTTTACTAAAAGTGAATCTTGATAAAACCAGCGTTGGTTATGTTCGAGGAATGAAGTTTTTGGGTTACTCATTTTATGTACATAAAGGTGAGTGTCGTTTATCCGTACATCCTAAAAGTTATCTTAAGCTGAAAACTCGTTTGAAAGAGTTGACCGGAAGAAGCAATGGTATGGGATATGATAAACGCAAATCAGAACTCCATCGGTTTATGCGTGGGTGGATAGAGTACTTTCAGTTAGCGGATATGCAGAGCTACTTGAAACGTATAGACGAATGGCTTCGCCGTAGGATACGCATGAGTATTTGGAAATGTTGGAAGAAGATTAAGACGAAGTTTGTGAATTTACAGAAGTGTGGCATCAGTAGATTTTATGCCTGGCAACACGCTAATACTCGATTGGGATATTGGAGTATAGCCGGGAGCAGAATACTGACTTCCGCTCTGAATAATGACAAACTGAAACAAGCAGGCTATCCTACTTTGATGGGGTATTACAGCAAATTGCATCGTAAGTAAAGAACCGCCGTATGCCGAACGGCACGTACGGTGGTGTGAGAGGTCGGAAAACGAAAGTAGGAAGAAAACTACTTCGTTTTCCTCCTACTCGATTAAAGCTCTAAGTGCCCCCACTGCTGCTTATTATTACAATTCTTCATATTTCGGTATATCTTGCAGAAAAATATAGCTATTGTTTCTGTAATCCATCCGGCAACAATAATGCTGTATTCCATTGCTGACAATAAGATAATCGACCTTCAATACCATATTATAACGAGTGATTTGATCAAAAACCGATTGCGTAATTTCTATATCCGGCGCTTTATATTCCACAATCATACGGGCTGTAAAATCACGCCGGTAAAGCACGGTGTCACAACGTTTCTTTGTTCCATTCAAAACTATCTGTACTTCATTGGCTAACAATGCTTTAGGATAGCCTTTATGCACGAGTAGAAAGTGTACAAAATGCTGACGAACCCACTCTTCCGGAGTTAATGCTATATAGCGTCGACGAATCTCGTCGAACACAACATACCTACCTTCGCGTTGCTCTGTTTTTATATTAAATGCCGGTAAATTTAATGCCAACATAACTTTGTATTATAAAAGAAAATATATCAGTTTCTTAATCATTACTGGTTCTTTATTATAGTAAAATAAACCATTTCTTCAATATCATTTTGACACACGAACTTGTGAATTCAGAAATTATCACTTAAATTTGTGTGTTAAATAATCCCTTGTAATCCTTGCTAAGGGAACAAATTTAATGAAACTTTATGAAAACAAAAGAAGAAATCGTAGCTAACTGGTTGCCACGCTACACCAAACGTCAATTGGAAGACTTCGGAGAATACATTTTGCTCACCAACTTCAATAGATATGTCGACATATTTGCTGAAAAATTTAATGTACCTGTATTAGGTCGTGATGCTAACATGACATCTGCTTCTGCCGAAGGAATTACAATTATAAACTTTGGTATGGGAAGCCCTAATGCTGCCATTATTATGGATTTACTCAGCTCAATCAAGCCAAAAGCTTGTCTGTTCTTAGGTAAATGCGGTGGCATAGATAAAAAAAATAGAATAGGGGACTTAATTCTTCCTATAGCTGCAATTCGTGGTGAAGGAACATCAAACGATTATTTTCCTCCCGAAGTACCTTCACTACCTGCTTTTATGCTACAACGTGCGGTTTCGTCAGCTATTCGTGACCACGCACGTGATTACTGGACCGGAACTGTTTACACAACTAACCGTCGGATATGGGAACACGACGACCAATTTAAAGAATATCTTAAAACAACTCGTGCAATGGCTGTTGATATGGAAACCGCTACTATATTCAGCTGCGGCTTTGCCAATCACATTCCGACAGGAGCTTTACTTTTGGTATCCGACCAACCGATGATTCCTGATGGAGTTAAGACAGACAAAAGTGATACGATGGTTACTCAAAACTATGTAAACGAGCACGTTGAAATTGGCATCGAATCTCTGAAAATGATTATTGATGAAAAGAAAACAGTAAAGCATTTGAAATTTGATTGGTAACAATCTTCATAAATTTAAGTAAATAATAAGATTCAGCATGACCAAACAGACTCTCACATACGATGAAATATTAAAAGACCTCAAAGCTAAACATTATTACCCGGTGTACTATCTCATGGGGGAAGAATCTTATTATATTGATAAAATATCGGACTATATCGCCGAAAACGTATTAACCGAAACTGAAAAAGAATTCAACCTCTCAGTTGTGTATGGGGCTGATGTAGATATTTCTACGATTATAAATTCGGCAAAACGCTATCCGATGATGTCTGAATACCAGATAGTCATTGTAAAAGAGGCACAAAATGTACGCAATATAGAGGATCTCTCCTTTTATTTACAAAAGCCCCTGCTTTCCACTATATTAGTTTTGTGTCATAAACATGGCGTTCTGGATCGAAGAAAAAAACTTGCCGCTGAAATAGAAAAGAGTGGTGTATTATTTGAATCTTCCAAAATTAAAGATACACATCTTCCCGCCTTTATTACTTCTTATATGAAACGCAAAGGGATTGATCTTGATCCCAAAGCTACGACAATGATCGCTGATTTTGTAGGGACTGATCTAAGTCGTTTAACCGGAGAATTAGAAAAATTAATCATTACACTTCCGAAAGGGAATATTCGAGTTACTCCTGAGCAAATAGAAAAAAACATTGGAATCAGTAAAGACTATAATAATTTCGAATTACGAAGTGCTCTTGTGGATAAAGATATTCTCAAAGCTAATAAAATAATAAAATATTTTGAAGAAAATCCGAAGACGAACCCTATTCAAGTAACTTTATCCTTACTTTTTAATTTTTTCTCTAATTTAATGTTGGCATACTATGCTCCTGAGAAGTCAGAACAGGGCATAGCCACGATGTTAGGTTTAAGATCCGCCTGGCAATCAAAAGACTATATGATTGCTATGCGTAAATATTCCGGTGTTAAAACAATGCAGACCATTAGCGCTATAAGATATGCTGATGCAAAATCTAAAGGAGTGGAAAATGCTTCTTTAAATGATGGTGATATTCTGCGAGAATTAATCTTTCAAATTTTACATTAACCGGTTTCTTCTATTTACATTATCCCAAAAAAATAAATTTTTTGTTCCTTTTTATTTTTTAGCCATTCTTTATTTGTCATTGGAAATGGTGTAAAGTATTGATATATAAATAAATAATCAATATTTTACGGTTTTAGAATCCATTTTTATATGCAAATCGATATCTTGTATTTTTTTGAAGGATTTGCCATTATATGGGTAAAGCCGGATCTTTTCCGAATCTTAAAAAATGAGATGTAACAAATTATCTATTCCTAGTGCCACAATCCAATTGTAATATTCTTCTCTAATCTTTTCATAAGTTGTCATTTAAACTAATAAGTATTTTCAAATGTGATATATTAGGAATGTAATTATATTACATATATTATAAACCGTGAGTTTGTTAATACATTAGTAATATACACAAATGTAAAAAGACTTAATTACGAATATAATACCTATATTTACAAAATAGATCTTATCCATTAAAACACTATAAATATAAAAGTTTATATTGTTATATATCATTATTTTATATGTTTTTTATAAAGTAAATATTCATATATGGCTCATAATATGAATAACAATAGTGAATACTTGTATTATTAAACGCTTATATAATAATAATATATTATATATCAGTTATTTATTCGTTTTTTATAAAGTTGATTATAGTCCGTATATTTCTATTTATATGCATGTAATAGCTGCATTATTTACAATAGAAATAGATAATAATACTTTTGTTATATTATTATATTACAAAATCGATTTGCAAATGTGAATTTAATTATTTACCTTTGTAATGATATAGAATATTCATCATTATTATAAATGTAAAGCTCATTATGACTATCAAAGATAGGTTCAAGATGATAATGGATCGCGAAAAGCTTACCGCAGGAGCTTTTGCTGAAAGTATCGGAGTTGCTCAGGCTACAATTTCGCACATTCTAGGTCCAAGAAATAAATATCCAAGTACTGAAGTCATACTAAGATTACATCAGAGGTACTCAGACATTAACCTAGAATGGTTACTCACCGGTCAGGGAAACATGAGTAATACGAGTAACATTCAAAATTCGAGTTCATCTATCGAATCAACCGTAAATAGCGAAATGGAATATCCTTTATTTGCTGAGAATATCGTAAATACGTCCAATTCTACAGCAGAATCAGGAAATCGCAAGGAAATCGCATTAGAAAGTTCCAAAAGCATAGTAAAAGAGCCTGTAAAACAAGAGGTTATATATAGAGAACGACCTATCAGAAAAATAACAGAAATACGCATTTTCTTTGATGATAACACTTTTGAAATCTTCAAACCCGAAAAATAACGGTCAGGTTATTATGTTATGCGTAATTTGCAGTATCTTTGCCGAAAGAAGAATCTCTCCAATTTAAGATATGAAGAAATTTATTTTAGACCTGACGGTTACCCAAAATGCGAGATTAAACGATAATTACGTTTTACTAAAGCTAACTTATTCTTCTCCACTACCGGAAATGCTACCGGGACAATTTGCAGAATTACGTGTAGACGGCTCTTCTACAACTTTTCTTCGACGTCCTATTTCTATTAATTTTGTTGATAAGAAAGCTAATGAGTTATGGTTTCTCATACAAATAGTCGGTGACGGAACCAGACGCTTGGCTGAAATTAAAGCGGGTGATATATTAAATGTGATACTACCTCTTGGAAACAGCTTCAGTATGCCTGAAAATGCCTCTGACAAAGTATTATTAGTTGGTGGTGGTGTCGGTACTGCCCCAATGCTTTATTTGGGTGAACAACTTGTCATAAAAGGTATTAGACCAACCTTTCTTTTAGGAGCAAGGAGTAAGAAAGATCTCCTACAATTGGAACAATTTGAAGTGTATGGTGACGTTTACACTACGACTGAAGACGGTACACACGGTGAAAAAGGTTATTTGACCCAGCATTCCGTTTTAAATAGCATCAACTTTGACCGAATTTACACTTGCGGTCCTAAACCAATGATGATGGCGGTCGCTAAATACGCCAAAAATAAAAATATACTATGCGAAGTATCTCTTGAAAATACGATGGCATGCGGCATAGGTACCTGCCTTTGCTGCGTAGAAAATACGGACGAAGGAAACATTTGTGTATGTAAAGAAGGACCAGTATTTAATATAAATAAACTATTATGGCAGATTTAAGTGTAAATATTGGAGAATTGCAATTGAAGAATCCGGTAATGACTGCATCCGGAACATTTGGCTATGGTGAAGAGTTTCTGGATTTCATTGATTTAGCGCGAATAGGTAGTATAATTGTAAAGGGAACTACTCTTCACAAACGTGAAGGAAACCCATATCCACGTATGGCTGAAACGCCTTCAGGTATGCTTAATGCGGTTGGATTACAAAATAAGGGAGTAAAATACTTCGCTGACCACATTTATCCACATATTAAAGATATACAGACTGATATTATTGTAAACGTGTCGGGATCAGCTATTGAAGATTATGTGAAGACGGCCGAAATCATTAATAAACTTGACAAAATTTCTGCTATAGAACTAAACATTTCATGCCCTAATGTAAAACAAGGTGGAATGGCTTTTGGTATCTCGGCAAAAGGGGCAGAAGAAGTGACTAAAGCTGTGCGTACGGTATATGATAAGACATTAATAGTGAAGCTCTCGCCTAACGTGACGGATATTACGGAAATAGCTCTTGCTGTTGAAAATGCCGGAGCTGATAGTATATCGCTCATTAATACGCTTCTAGGAATGGCTATTGATGCCGAATGCAGGCGTCCTTTGCTTTCTACGGTGACAGGAGGATTGTCGGGGCCTGCTGTGAAGCCTATTGCTTTACGAATGGTCTGGCAAGTAGCTAATGTGGTAAAAGTTCCTGTCATAGGAATGGGAGGAATAATGAACTGGAAAGACGCAGTGGAATTTATGCTTGCAGGTGCTTCTGCCATACAAATAGGTACGGCCAATTTCATTGATCCGAGTGTTACGGTGAAGGTTGTTGAAGGAATAGATGATTATCTAAATAGACATGGATATAAATCTGTGCAAGAAATTATTGGTGCGCTGGAAGTATAAAAGATAACAAAGAAATATCATTCGCACCCTATATACATAAAAAATGACATCGTATTCTGATGTCATTTTTTTATTTATTTACATGAAGAAAAACCGTTTCATTCTTCCGCTTATTCATTTAATAAATCCGGACGTAATTTTTTTGTTCGCTCTAAAGACTGCTGTAATTCCCACTCTTTAATCTTAGCTTCATGTCCAGAAAGTAAAATATCAGGAACTTTCCAACCTTTATATTCTGCCGGTCGAGTATAGACCGGAGCCGCCAGCAAATTATCCTGAAATGAATCGGACAATGCTGATTGTTCATCGGATATCACCCCGGGGATAATCCGTATGATTGCATCTGCCATTACTGCAGCAGCCAATTCACCACCGGTCAACACAAAATCGCCAATACTAACTTCTTTAGTGATAAAATGTTCCCTAATCCTATAATCGATTCCCTTAAAATGCCCGCATAGAATGATCATATTTTTAGCAAGTGATAAGGTATTTGCCATTTTCTGATCGAATTTAGTACCATCGGGAGTAGTGAAAATCACTTCATCATATTCACGTTTGGCTTTGAGAGTTTCTATACACCGCTCAATCGGTTCTATTTTCATAACCATCCCGGCAAAACCTCCAAATGGGTAATCATCAACCCTACGGTACTTATCTTCGGTGTAATCTCTTAAATTATGAATATATATTTCAGCAAGCCCTTTATTCTGAGCACGTTTCATAATAGAGCAATTAAAGAATCCTTCAATCATTTCGGGCAATACCGTTATAATATCAATACGCATACAATCTTTATTTTTGGCAAAAATACGAATATTCGGGGATAAACTGTATTTTTGTGTTCAAACAATCTGCAATTAACTATGACTGTAAAAGAAACAATAGACCGGCTTCGGTCCGAACTGCACCGACACAATTATAATTATTACGTATTGAATTTACCTGAAATATCGGATAAAGAATTTGACGATATGATGCGTGAATTACAGGATCTGGAGCGTGAACATCCTGAATATCAAGACAATAACTCTCCTACAATGCGTGTGGGCAGCGATTTGAATAAAAACTTCACCCAGGTTGAGCACAAATATCCTATGCTTTCATTGGGCAACACTTATTCCGAAAGCGAAGTTGTAGATTTTTATGAAAGGGTTCAAAAAGGATTAAATGAGGACTTTGAAATATGTGCAGAGTTAAAATATGATGGTACGTCAATATCGCTGACTTATGAAAATGGCAAATTAATACGCGCCATAACCCGCGGAGATGGAGAAAAAGGTGACGACGTAACGGATAACGTAAAGACGATTAATACTATTCCCTTGGTTTTGCATGGCAATAATTATCCATCATCTTTCGAAATCAGAGGGGAAATTTTAATGCCATGGATTGTTTTTGAAAAGTTGAACGAAGAGAGAGAAGCGCGTGAGGAACCGTTGTTTGCCAATCCGCGTAATGCAGCTTCAGGTACATTGAAATTACAGAATTCTTCAATTGTGGCATCAAGAAGACTCGATTCATACCTTTATTATTTGCTCGGAGAAGAACTTCCGCATGATGGACATTATGAAAACTTGCAGGAGGCTTCTAAATGGGGCTTCAAAGTATCAAACCACATGAAAAAATGTCATAGTCTATCCGACATTTTTGACTATATAAAATATTGGGATTTTGAAAGAAAAAACCTACCGGTTGCTACAGATGGCATTGTATTGAAGGTTAATAGCATAAGGCAACAAAGAAATTTAGGTTTTACCGCAAAGTCTCCACGGTGGGCCATAGCGTATAAATTTAAAGCAGAACGTGCCCTAACCCGACTGAATAAGGTGACTTACCAGGTGGGAAGAACTGGGGCAATCACTCCGGTAGCAAATCTGGATCCTGTGCAATTAGCCGGAACAGTAGTAAAACGGGCATCACTTCACAATGCCGATATCATCGAGAGTCTTAATCTGCACATTGGAGATATGGTTTATGTGGAAAAAGGTGGAGAGATCATCCCTAAAATAACCGGGGTAGACAAAGATGCCAGGAGCATATTATTAGGTGAAAAAGTGACGTTTATCACCCGTTGTCCGGCATGCGGCAGTAAATTAATACGTTATGAAGGCGAAGCTGCCCACTATTGTACTAATGAAACAGCTTGTCCTCCACAAATTAAAGGTAAGATAGAGCACTTCATCAGCAGAAAAGCGATGAACATTGATAGCTTAGGACCGGAAAAGGTAGATGCTTTTTACAATTCCAACCTGATAAAAGATGTGGCTGACCTCTATACGCTAACCGTGGAAGAGATAAGTAAATTAGAACGAATGGGACAGAAATCTGCTGAAAATATTGTGAATGGAATAGCAAAGAGTAAAGAAGTTCCTTTTGAACGGGTACTGTTTGCGTTAGGAATCCGATTTGTGGGAGAAACGGTTGCCAAGAAACTTGCCCGGTCGGTAAAAGACATTGATGAGCTCAAAAGCGCCGATATAGAAAAGCTTAAGAAGATCGATGAAATCGGCGAAAAAATAGCTCAAAGTATTGTTGCCTATTTTGAAGACACAGCAAACAAGCATCTTGTAGATCGCCTCAAAGACATTGGTTTACAGTTTAGTAGAAAAGAAGAAGATGCAACTAATTATTCGGACAAGCTCTCGGGACAGTCTGTTGTGATCAGTGGAGTATTTAGCAAACATTCCAGGGATGAATATAAAGATATTATTGAAAAGCATGGAGGGAAAAATTCCGGGAGTATCTCTGCTAAAACCAGTTTCATATTAGCCGGGGAAAACATGGGACCGGCGAAATTGGAAAAAGCTCAGAAATTGGGAATAAAAATAATGAGCGAGGAAGAATTTATCAATCTCATCTCCTGACGTTTTTCCATTCATAGCTTTTTTAGGCAGTATAATTGCTGGGAAAATCGAAAATATTCGTACTTTTGCGAGTCATTTAATTAGAGATTTCTTATATAGCACTCATGATACAAACAAGATTGAAAGGAATGGGGGTAGCGCTAATTACTCCTTTTAAAGAGGATGAAAGCGTTGATTACGATGCATTAATGCGGTTGGTTGACTATTTACTTCAAAATAATGCCGATTTTTTGTGTGTACTTGGAACAACGGCAGAAACTCCTACATTAACGGAGGAAGAAAAAAAGAAAATTAAAAAAATGGTCATCGAACGCGTCAATGGTCGGGTACCTATTTTATTGGGTGTAGGTGGTAACAATACACGTGCGGTTGTGGAAAGTTTAAAAAATGATGATTTCACCGGAGTTGATGCTATTTTATCCGTGGTTCCATATTATAATAAACCGTCACAAGAAGGTATATATCAGCACTATAAAGCCATTGCTTCGGCAACGGAGCTTCCCATAGTTCTTTATAATGTTCCAGGCCGTACCGGAGTAAATATGAAAGCCGAGACAACTTTGCGAATTGCACGTGACTTTAAAAATGTAATTGCTATTAAAGAAGCTTCTGGGGATATCACTCAGATGGATGACATTATTAAAAATAAACCGGCTAATTTTGACGTAATCTCGGGTGATGATGGCATTACATTCCCTCTTATCACATTGGGAGCCGTGGGCATCATTTCTGTTATCGGAAATGCGTTTCCACGAGAATTCAGTCGTATGGTTCGTTTAGCTTTGCAAGGTGATTATCCCAACGCATTGACCATACATCATAAATTTGCCGAACTTTTTAAACTCTTGTTTGTAGATGGTAATCCTGCCGGTGTAAAAGCCATGTTGAATGTGATGGGAATGATTGAAAATAAGTTGCGTTTGCCACTTGTTTCTACCCGCATTACGACTTTTGAATCCATGCGTAAAATTCTCAATGAACTTAATATCAAATGCTAAGTTTTGATACTCTGAAGCCCATGCTAACAAGTATAATGTGGATATCAGAACTAGCCAAGGTATGATACAGTAAAAAAAGACATCTATTGATAAATGTCTTTTTTATTGTGATCGCGACAGGATTCAAACCTGTAACCGGCTGATCCGTAGTCAGCTACTCTATTCAGTTGAGCTACGCGACCAATGTTTATTTTCAGAAGTGACCGCGACAGGATTCAAACCTGTAACCGGCTGATCCGTAGTCAGCTACTCTATTCAGTTGAGCTACGCGGCCTTTTGTTTTAACGGCTGCAAAGTTACGGACTTTTTCTTAAAAAGCAAGTAATGACCCAACTTTTTTGAATAAAAATCATTCGACAAATCGATAATTAAAGAGTTGCCAACCGATGGTTAATCCTACATTCCATTCGTTTTTGGGTGAACTATAATGATTTACATATGCAGATATGGATCCGAAAGGAAGTTTGCAAACAAAAGAAATTTCACCTAAATATTGGAAGTTGGTAAAAGCTTTCCCATAATAAGGCTTATTAGATGCGTTTTTTTCTATAGGAAAGATGGGTAAAAAGCCATAAAATTCTCCCCGCAAATGAAACATGTCATTAATGGTAAAAATGGGCCGGATACCACCTGCTACAAACTGATTTGACCTAAAAGCTTCATTATACATCAGCTTACTGTGCGGAGTCGGTGAGAAATCACCCGCTTGCATCATAGTCGCCGTATAGTTCTCCGAGAAGTTTTTTGATGAATACAGAGCTTCCGTCATCCAGCCTAAAGTGAATCTGGGAGTTATCGGGTAATACACTTCTTTCTGATAAGAGATTTGCAGCCATGATTGGCGTTCTTTTAATGATGATTTCTCATTTGAATTACCAGGTTCAAACTTTTCTTTTCCGGTAAAAATCTGTGCAAGCAACCTCTCGTATGCACCTTTCGTTGCATATTGACGGGAATTGAGCGTGCTGCCATAGAAACTGATAGATCCTCCGGTAAGATTATAAATGCTCTGGTCAGACCGATCATTATCGAAGTCTATAAGATTGGACTGATAGTAATTATCGGTTAGTCTTCCAAGGCCAAAGGCAAATTCAGCCCTTTTGTTAGTCAAAAAAGGTAAAGCAAGGATGAGCTTTACAAAACGTTCATCTTTTGAATTGAAAGAAGGTTTGTCATTTTTGGAAAACAACTTGTCCTTTTTATAATAATCAAAAGTAGTGATGGATGCGATGAAACGGTATGAGGTGGGAATTTGTGTCGGAAAATCGATCTTTGCCATAAACTGAGCATTATTATAGATTTTACCGATCTGCCCATCCAGTAAAAACTCCTTGGGATAATAGTTTAAATTTTGATATCCCACCCCCAGATAGATCTGATTAGAACTTGTAGTTGAAACACTTCCGCCTACGCGAACTGAAAGGTTATACTCCATCTTAACTTTTAAATGTAAGTCGTACAGGTCTGTATCCGGGTTGAACACGGCATGCGGAATAATCTCGGAAATCATATTATCCGCCAACAAACGAAAATAGCCACGCTTTAAATCTTCATACGTAAAAGTATCATCATCTTTCTCATGAAACTCCTTTTTGATGTAAGCTTGTTGCTGTGCATTGGCTCCTTCAACAAAAATACGCTGAAAACGAAGTTGTGGCAAATTGCTTCTATAAACCAAACGGCGCAAACGGACATTATCAATATTTACGCGACGGTGTATACGGTCCTTGATTGAATCCATAAGACTTATCGTTTTGTTGTATCCTATGTTTTCCAGTTCCTGAATTCGATCAAAATCCAGTAAGTTAACATCATTGTACTTGAAATTCATTAGTATTCCACAGGAATCAGGAAGGGAATAATCTGTTTTTTGCATGATCATATTCTCTAATTGTCCCATCAGGTCGTTTTCATCAGGTTTCGAAGGATTGGCCGATACTACGCTACCAATAATGATGTCGGGCTTAAAATCTTTTCGCATGACATCCGTAGGGAAGTTATTATATATACCGCCATCGTATGCCAGTACCCCATTTAGCTCTATAGGCTTAAAAACAAAAGGGAAACTCATGGATGCCCGGACAGCATCTCCCAGGTCGCCATCTCTCAGGACAATCTGTTTTTTATTATAAACATCGGATGCCACACAGCGGAAGGGAATAAATAAGTCATCGAAATTACCCCTGCTGGCAGCATTAGCCCGTGCAAACAACTCAGTGAATACCAGGTTCATCTGAATTGGATTAACCATACTTTTGGGCAAGAACTGAGATTTAACATGGAGGGAGTCTTTAAAAGAAAGACGAATATTAAAGAACTCCGGTGTGGCCAGATTTTTCTTGAAGAAATAAGAATACTTAGTTTCAACTTGTCCGGTATACCAGCGTTTAAAATCTTCGGAACGCAATAATGTTTCCATATCATCAGGAGAATAGCCCATAGCGTATAAAGCGCCGATAATTGCTCCCATGGAAGTACCGGCGACATAATCAATCGGAATATTATTCTCTTCCAAAGCCCTGATTATACCGATGTGCGTAAGTCCTTTTGCCCCCCCCCCACTAAGTACAAGACCAACTTTCTGCGCACGAACAACCGGCATAATACACACAAAAAGCAATAATATAATCAGTAGATTTCTTTTCATTTTTAAAAAATATCCTTTAAAAATATATAAATCATAGTCTCAAAAGCATATTCATCCTCCAAATATAGACATTTGTTTCTAAATGGATGTTTTCTATTATGAAAAACATTTGGGTAAAACTCATTGAAAAAACAAGAGGCATTGCAGCATTTTATCAATGCCGCAATGCCCCGCATATATATAGTGTGAATAAAGGGCGAAATTAAATCAACTCAATACTTCTTTTTACAAAATTATTCAAAGCTTCTCCTTTCAACATACCATTCTGAAGTAAGGCAAGATCAATTAATTGACGCACAACTTTATTTTTTGATCCGTAAGCTGCATAGATTTCTTCTTTTTTCTGCTTCAATTCTTTCGATTTCTTATCCAGATCGTCGACCTCGTCTTTCTCTGCCGTAGGAATATCTTCGTCTTTTTTCCCTTTTTGCTTATCTTTCAGTTCTGCAAGATGCCTTTCCACTTCACTGATTTCCTGCTGAATGGGTTCAATAGCTGCTGCGCATTCTTGCTCTTCATTATTAAGAACTTCCTTCACAAGCTTGTGATCGGAGTTTAGAACAAGGTTGAACATATCAGGCATTTCACCATAGAAACTCATACCGGCTTGAATATTGGCCATTTCTTTCATACGACGCATGTACTCACTCTGCGTGATCATCACCGGTGATGCATTCTCGCCCAATGCCTGTGAAGTAATGTTAAACTCAACTTTCTCAATCTTAGGCAACTGGCTTTTGAATACGGCAGAAAGAGCTTCTTGCTTACCGATTTCCAGAGATTCGCTCTTATTGTCTTCTTTCACGATTAAATTGTCGATAACATCGCTGTCTACGCGAGTGAAGCGGGACTTTTCAAACTTTTGTTCCAGCATGCTTACCACGGCAATATCCAGCTGCCCATCCATCAACAAAACATTATAGCCTTTGTTTTTGGCGGCCTCAATATAGCTGTATTGCTCGTCTTTATGGTTGGCATACAAATAGATAAGATTTCCTTCTTTATCTGTCTGATTATCTTTCACAAGAGTTTTGTATTCCTCAAATGTGTAGTATTTGCCATCAGTATCGGCAAAAAGGGCAAAATCTTTAGCTCGGTCATAAAAATCTTCCTGAGTGAGCATTCCGTAATTGATAAAAATCTTAAGATCATTCCACTTTTCTTCAAACTGCTTACGGTCGTTTTTAAAGATAGACTGCAAACGGTCGGACACTTTCTTGGTGATATAAGTGGAGATCTTCTTCACATTGGAATCACTCTGAAGATAAGAACGGGATACGTTCAACGGTATATCGGGAGAGTCTAGTACTCCATGCAATAATGTCAGGAAGTCGGGAACGATACCTTCTACGGAATCGGTAACGTATACCTGATTGCAATAAAGCTGGATTTTGTTTTTGTTCAATTCAATATTGCTCTTTACTTTCGGGAAATAGAGAATACCAGTCAGGTGGAACGGATAGTCTACATTCAGATGAATCCAGAACAAAGGTTCATCGGACATGGGATAAAGGTCGCGATAAAATTTCTTGTAATCTTCATCTTTCAGATCACTAGGTTTCAGCGTCCACAGGGGATTACTGTTGTTAATGATATTATCTTCGGCGGTTTCCACTTGCTTGCCGTCTTTCCAGTCTTTCTTTTTACCAAAAGCAATAGGGATGGGTAAAAAGCTGCAATATTTCTTAAGCAATAAAGAAATGCGAGATTCTTCGAGGAATTCTTTGCAATCATCATCGATATACAGCACAATATCCGTACCGCGGTCGGCTTTATCGCTGTCTTCAATGGTAAACTCAGGACTGCCGTCGCATGTCCATTTTACAGCCTGTGCACCTTCTTTACACGATTTGGTTATGATTTCCACTTTCTTAGCAACCATAAAAGCGGAATAGAACCCTAGACCGAAATGTCCGATAATGGCATTAGCGTCATTTTTGTATTTTTCGAGGAAATCATTGGCTCCTGAAAATGCAATTTGGTTAATGTATTTATCAATTTCTTCTGCAGTAAGACCGATACCACGGTCGGAAACAGTAATAGTATCCTTTTCTAAAGACACACGGACTGTCAAATCACCCAATTCACCCTTATACTCGCCAATAGAAGACAGCGTTTTAAGTTTTTGTGTGGCATCTACTGCGTTCGAAACCAATTCACGAAGGAAAATTTCATGATCGCTATATAAGAACTTCTTGATTACGGGGAATATATTCTCGGTAGTTACCCCAATATTTCCTTTTTGCATACTAGTATTGATATTTTTAGTTAATATTTTAATTGTTTGCCTAACGAGACACAAAAAAAATGCCAGTCCTTCGTGGACTGACATTTTGACGGTTTATTTTTATAGTGTAAGCAGAACCTTACATTTTCTTTATTTCCAGTCCCTCTTGACCTTCTTTCAGTGAGACATTAATTACATCACCCAGTTGCAACTCCGATGATACAATTAGCTCCGAAAGCCCGTCTTCGAGATAGGTTTGAATAGCGCGTTTTAAAGGCCGGGCCCCAAATTGCACATCATAACCTTTTGTAGCAATGAACGATTTAGCATCGTCATTTATCTCCAGTTTATACCCTAAAGTTTCAACACGTTCATACAAACCTTTCAGTTCAATATCGATAATTTGCTTAATGGCATCCAATGAAAGTTGATCAAATGTGATGATTTCATCAATACGATTAAGGAATTCCGGTGCTAATGACTTATTTAAAGCTTTCTGAATAACTCCTCGTGAATACTCCTTGTCATCCAAACGATTTTGCGCGGAAAAACCTACACCACGACCGAAGTCTTTCAATTGTCGCGTACCAATGTTAGAAGTCATAATGACAACCGTATTTTTAAAGTCAACAGTCCTTCCATAACTGTCAGTCAAGCGACCTTCATCCATCAGTTGTAATAAAATATTAAAAACATCAGGATGAGCTTTCTCTATTTCATCCAGTAGTACGATGGAGTAGGGTTTACGACGTACCTTTTCTGTCAATTGTCCACCTTCTTCGTATCCGACGTATCCCGGAGGAGCACCGACCAAACGCGAAACCGTAAATTTCTCCATATATTCGCTCATATCAATGCGTATCAAAGCATCTGTGGAACCGAACATGTATTTAGCCAATTGCTTGGCCAAATGCGTCTTACCGACTCCGGTAGGTCCTAGAAACAAGAATGTTCCGATAGGACGGTTAGGATCTTTTAATCCTACACGGCTACGCAATATAGCCTTCGTCACTTTATCAATAGCAGCATCCTGAGCGATAACTTTAGTCTGTAATTCATGCTTCATACCGGCCAGCTTTATCCCTTCAGCCTGCGCCATGCGCTGTACAGGAACACCGGACATCATAGAAATAACATTGGCTATCTCTTCTTCTCCCACAACCTGACGATCATCTTTCAGATGAGCCTCCCAGTCGGTTTTCATCTCATCCAGCTGTGTCAAAAGTGTTCTCTCCGTATCCCGGTAACTGGCTGCAAGTTCAAAATTCTGGGATTTTACAGCATCAGCTTTCTGTTGCCGTGCATCTTCTATCAGCTTTTCCTGTTCCTCTATCTCTTTCGGAACAACAATATTAATCAAATGCACACGTGAGCCTGCTTCATCCAAAGCATCGATGGCTTTATCCGGAAAGTTACGATCGGTAATATAACGGTCTGACAACTTGACACACGCTTCAAGAGCTTCATCGGTATAAGACACGTTATGGTGGTCTTCATACTTTTCTTTAATATTCTTCAAGATCTGAAGTGTTTCCTCAGCGTTTGTCGGTTCAACCACAACTTTTTGGAAACGACGTTCCAAAGCTCCGTCTTTCTCTATATTTTTGCGATATTCATCAAGAGTGGTAGCTCCAATGCATTGAATTTCACCACGCGCAAGAGCTGGCTTCAACATATTGGCGGCATCCATTGAACCCGCTGCCGCACCGGCACCCACAATAGTATGAATTTCGTCAATGAACAAAATAACATTGGGGTTCTTTTGCAACTCATTGATAATGGATCGGATGCGTTCCTCAAACTGTCCACGGTATTTTGTTCCGGCAACTACGGAAGCCATATCAAGCATCACGACACGTTTATCAAACAAGATACGGGATACTTTGCGCTGAACAATACGCAAAGCGAGTCCTTCTACAATAGCCGATTTACCAACCCCCGGTTCACCGATTAAAATAGGGTTATTCTTTTTACGACGGCTCAGGATTTGCGCCAAACGTTCAATTTCACGCTCTCTGCCGATCACAGGATCAAGCTTTCCATCTTCAGCCGCACGAGTCATGTCCATACCAAAATTATCCAATACTGGAGTTTCATTAGTCGGCCTCTTTGATGCGGTTTGAGTAGATGAAGACTGAGATCCGGGACTCTGTGAAGAGCGTGAACCCATTTCTTCATCATCATCTTCGTCATCTTCTGTGAATCCCATACCAACATTAGGATTGGGCTTTAGCGAAAGTTGATCGAATATTGATTCGTAATCCACTTTATTTTCTTCAAGCACCGTGGCAGCAAGATTATTCCCGTCCTTTAATATGGCCAAAAGCATATGCTCACTATCGGCTATATTACTCTTCAGCAACCGCGCCTCGAGTATGCACATCTTTAAAATTCGAGCTGTCATGGGAGACAATGGAACATCGGCATCCGCTAACAGGTCGTCATCTTCAAATTCCTTTAAAAAGCCTTCTATACGCTTCTTAACTTTCTCCAGATCAATATCCATCTTATGCAATATATCTATAGCCTTTCCTCCACCATCACGTAAGATACCAAGTAGAAGGTGTTCAGGACCGATATAGTTATTTTTTAACCGATTGGCTTCTTCTTTGCTATAAGTGATTATATCTGAGACTCTTTGTGAAAACTGACTATTCATACTTAATCTCTCCTTCCTTAAAATTAAGGGTTATCCTTGGGCAAATATAGTTTAATTCTCAATTCACACCCTGTTTTCTTTTATTATTTTAGCATACAAATCCCGTGCCATAAACAAGAAACACTTGAAAAGCCCAAACGGTTCTTATAGAAGAAGCTTGTGTAATCTCTGTTTGACTTGCTTTTATTCATTTTTCACCCTACCTCTTATCCATTACAATACAACATTCTTATTTTGATAGTATAGAAAGTCGAATTAAGTGCTTTAAAAAAGCATTTAATTCGGAGTTTTAAAATTATTTAAATTCTATATATTGAATTCTTAAAAACCCATATCGTTTATAAATCACAAAGCTTATCTGCCGGTTAATTTAATACAATAAAAGGGTAACTAATATAGAGAGTCAGGAGCTTCTGCAAAACAAGTTTATGAAGGAAAAACTTTTGTATATCGTAAAAAAGCAGTAATTTAGCGTGATTTTTCATGAACCGTAAGAATGTATAATCAATATTATATTTTAAATGCTTGAACAAGACAGAATTATAAAAATCAACATCGAGGAGGAAATGAAGTCATCATACATTGACTATTCTATGTCCGTTATTGTATCACGTGCCCTTCCAGATGTTAGAGATGGTTTCAAGCCTGTTCATCGCCGAATTCTTTTCGGTATGATGGGATTGGGAAACACGTCGGATAAACCTTATAAGAAATCAGCCAGAGTCGTAGGTGAAGTTTTAGGAAAATACCATCCCCACGGAGACTCATCTGTATATGGCGCTTTGGTGCGTATGGCACAACCTTGGGCTATGCGATATATGCTGGTGGATGGTCAAGGGAATTACGGTTCGGTAGACGGTGACAGTGCCGCTGCAATGCGTTACACCGAGTGCCGCCTCCAAAAGATCGGAGAAGATATGATGCAAGATATTGATAAGGAAACTGTCAATATGCAGAATAACTTTGATGACTCTCTTCAGGAACCCACCGTTATGCCAACCCGCATACCAAATCTGTTAATCAACGGAGCATCCGGTATTGCAGTAGGTATGGCAACCAATATGCCGACTCACAACCTATCCGAAGTTATTGATGCCTGCGTGGCCTACGTGGACAACAAGGATATTGATATAGAAGAGTTAATGAAATTTGTAAAAGCTCCGGACTTTCCGACCGGTGGCTATATATATGGTATGAGCGGGGTTCGCGAAGCCTATCTCACCGGACGTGGACGTGTTATCATGCGTGCAAAAGCAGAAATAGAAACAACTTCCACACACGATAAGATTGTAATCACCGAGATCCCTTACAATGTAAACAAAGCTGAGCTCATCAAGACTATAGCAGATTTGGCTAATGATAAGAGAATAGAAGGTATTTCCAATGCCAATGATGAATCGGACCGTCAAGGTATGCGTATCGTTATCGATGTGAAACGTGATGCCAACGCCAGTGTGGTGCTGAACAAACTCTACAAGCTGACACAATTGCAATCTTCGTTCAGTGTGAACAATGTTGCATTAGTGCATGGGCGTCCCCGTTTGTTGAATCTGAAGGATCTTGTCAAATACTTTGTTGAGCATCGCCATGAAGTTGTCATTCGACGCACTCAATACGATTTGCGTAAAGCTAAGGAACGCGCTCATATTCTGGAAGGTCTAATTATAGCTTCAGATAATATAGATGAAGTAATCCGTATCATCCGTGCAGCCAAAACACCTAATGACGCCATATCCGGATTAATGGAACGTTTCCAGCTTTCTGATTTACAATCTCGTGCCATCGTCGAAATGCGTCTCCGCCAACTCACTGGTCTGATGCAAGATCAACTTCACGCAGAATATCAAGAAGTGATGAAGCAAATAGCTTATTATGAAGAGATTCTTGCTAACGATGACTTGTGCCGTAAGGTGATAAAAGACGAGCTGATTGATGTTAAAACAAAATACGGCGATAAAAGACGTTCGGAAATTGTATATGCTTCCGAAGAATTTAACCCTGAAGATTTCTATGCCGATGATGAAATGATCATCACAATCTCCCACATGGGCTACATCAAACGTACTCCATTAAGTGAATTCCGTGCACAAAATCGCGGTGGAGTAGGTTCTAAAGGCACTGATACCCGTGACGAAGACTTCATTGAGCATATTTACCCCGCTACAATGCACAATACCATGATGTTCTTTACACAAAAAGGAAAGTGCTATTGGTTAAAAGTATACGAAATACCGGAAGGATCAAAGAATTCCAAGGGACGTGCTATTCAAAACCTGTTAAATATCGATTCTGATGATGCTGTTAATGCATATTTACGTGTTAAAAATCTTGCTGATGAGCAATTTATCAACAGTCATTATGTATTATTCTGCACTAAAAAAGGTATAATAAAAAAGACATTACTCGAACAATATTCACGCCCTCGTCAGAATGGTGTCAATGCAATTCTCATCCGTGAAGATGATCAGGTTATTGAAGTACGTATGACAAATGGAGATAATGAAATCATTGTAGCCAATAAGAATGGACGCGCAATACGTTTCCATGAAAGTGCCGTACGTGTTATGGGTCGTACTGCTACTGGTGTACGGGGTATAACCTTGGACGAAGATGGTCAGGATGAAGTTGTAGGAATGGTATGTATCAAAGATCCTGAGGCCGAAACTATCATGGTTGTTTCGAAACAAGGATATGGCAAACGTTCTGACATTGAAGATTATCGCAAAACAAATCGTGGAGGAAAAGGTGTTAAAACGATGAATATTACTGAAAAAACCGGTAAATTAGTCGCGATTAAATCTGTAACTGATGAAAATGATTTGATGATTATCAATAAATCCGGTATAACCATACGTTTGAAGGTTGCTGATGTACGAATAATGGGACGTGCTACGCAAGGAGTCCGCCTCATTAATTTGGAAAAACGTAACGATGAAATTGGCTCCGTATGTAAGGTAACCTCAGAAAGTCTTGAAGATGAAATACTATCCGACCCTGCTGACAATGAGATGGATCATGCCGTCATAATAGGAGGAGAGTTGGAAAGTACCAATTCACAAGATCTAGATATCAACAATGATGAAGACGGTGAAGATCAAACAAACAATGAAAATGAGGAATAGACATAGTATTAATTTTAATGTAACGACTATCATGAAAAGAGTATTATTTTCAGTGATTTTACTCCTTGCAGCTGGCTTTACCTTTGCTCAGGTAAAGAACGTGAAAGATGCCAAAAGCATTGCTAGTGACGTAAAGCCTGATTTTGCAAAAGCAGAAGAACTAATCAAATCAGCTTTAACTAATCCTGAAACACAAAACGACCCTGAAACTTGGGATGTTGCAGGTTTTATTCAAAAGCGCATCAACGAAAAGCAAATGGAAAATGCCTATCTTAAAAAGCCTTATGATACACTGAAGGTTTATAATAGTGCATTGAACATGTGCAAGTACTATTTCAAATGCGATGAGCTTGCTCAAGTTCCTAATGAAAAAGGAAAGATTAAGAACAAGTACAGAAAGCCCAACGCTACATCAATCTTATCAGAACGACCTAATTTAATCAATGGTGGCATTCAGTATTTCAATCTGAATAAGAACAAAGAAGCACTTGATTTCTTTGGAACTTATGTTGATATTGCAGCTCATCCAATGTTTGCCGATCAGGATTTATTAAAGAAAGACACTGTATTACCTCAGATAGCTTATTATGCAAGTTTAGCTGCTACTAAGATGGAGGATTATCCAAGTGTTCTTAAATATGCCCCGTATGCAGAAAATGATAAAGAAGTGGGAAAATATGCTATGGAATTCGTATCTACTGCATTGATTGCACAGGGCGATACAGTAAAGTGGGTGGCTTCTTTAAAAGAAGGATTATCAAAACACCCAGAGCATTCATTCTTCTTTGGTCATCTTATTGATTATTACTCCAATCATAATAAGTATGATGAAGCAATGCAATTTGCTGATGATATGCTGGCTAAAGACCCCAAAAATGCATTTTTCCTATATGTAAAAGGGTATCTTTACCACAACATGAAGGATTATAATAAAGCTATCGAATTCTATGGTAAAACGACAGAAGCAGATCCTAATTACGCTGAAGCTTTTTCCAATATGGGATTGATCTACTGTCTGCAAGCTCAAGATTTCTCTGAAAAAGCTGCTACAAATGTAAACGACCCAAAGTATAAAGCTGATCAAGTTACATTGAAGAGTTTTTATGAGAAAGCAAGACCTTGTTATGAAAAAGCAAGAGCATTAAAACCTGACCAAAGAGATTTATGGTTGAATGGTCTTTATCGAATTTATTATAACTTAGGTATGGGTAAGGAATTTGATGAAATTGAAAAGTTAATGCAAAACTAAATTCTCGGATCATACATATCCATAAAGAAGTTATCTTTAGAAGTTCGAAAAAAGCGAAACACCCTTGCTGCAATATAAATGCAGCAAGGGTGTTTTATTAAATCATTTTTTTTGGAAGATAAATCCCGTAGATGAGAGCGTCATTTATAATTTGTAATATTACATATTAAACATAATATATATTATTTGTTTTATATCCATTCAATCTTTAAGCCTTCTTATTTAGCTTGCTCTTCCATAAATAACAAATAACGGCGTATCCGAATGGAATATCATTTTCCTGGCAATACTAGGATTGAATAAACGAGAGAAAATATTGCGCTTGTAAGATGTCAGAGCAATTATATCAATATGATTACTTTGAATATACTTTTCAAGGCTATTCAAAAAATCATCGCTCATCACGACATCATAATGAATTTCCAAACTAGGATATTGTTTTTGAAAATATTCTTTTATTCCTCCCAACTTAATCTCATTCCAAGTATCTTTAGTATCTGATAAATGGATTAACGAAACCGAAAATTGATATGGTTTCAAAGAGTTAATCAATGAGTCAAAAGCAATAAGATCTCGCTGGTCAAAATTTGTGATAAATGCGATATGCTTAGCTTCAGCTAGATTTTTGATAGCTGTATTTTCAGGTATTGCCAGAACCGGAACGTGGCTTCTTTCAATAACTTCTGCCGTAACACTGCCTATCAAATCTATATCTTTCTGATCCTTTCCGCGAGTCCCCATAATTATAGTTAGAGGATGATTTTCTTTTGAATAACGTAAAATCTCTTCTTCCGGTATTCCTTCACGAAGAATACATGTGTATTTCACTTCAGGAAACTCTCCTGAAGTTATTTTAGCCTTAATTTTATCTGATAAAGCATTTAAATCAGCATGGACATGATGCAATATATGTTTAGAGTTTTCATCATCAGGTAATGAATAATTAAAAACATCCCCATAAGGTAATGAGGTTGTATATACCGGCGTAAAATAAACATGAAGTAATACAACCTCAATGCCAAGGCTTTTAGCCATATTAAAACCAAATTGACATGCTTTCATCGAATAATTTGAAAAGTCTACAGGTATCAATACTTTATTACCTTTTTCTAATTTAGGTGATTTGCCTCCAGCAATATCTTCAGCTAGCCATGCCGAACTCTCTGTTATTTTCAAAGCTCGTGGTAAATCACTTTCTTTTATACGCAAGCGTACACCGGATGAAACAACAGGTTGAATTTGATTAACATTATGAATATATGCCTCAATCCCTTCATTTTCAAGCACGTTCTTGAGAATCTGTGCTTTAGAATAAGTAAGTATAGCCAATGTTACTAATTTGTCTTCCATAATTTATAGAGTTTACTATAAAACAAATAATAAATCCCAATTGTTTCGTCTCCAATTGGGATTTATTTATATATTGAAACAGTCTCTCTTCTAAGCAAGCTCTGTTACTTTACTGATATTTAGTTCTTTCAAAATCATTAAAGCTTTATCAAGGACTGTCGTATCATCTAACATTACTAAACCACCATCTGGACCGGGTTCAAGGTGGATACCTACACTTTTACCTTGTTTAAAATTATGACCACCGAAGAAATTTCTTACCGTATCTACATCCAAACCCAATTCATCTGCTATTCTATGCATACTACCATTAGGTAATGAATCCTTAATTTTCCGGAGTTCATTAAATGTTATTGTTCTCATAATCATAAATTTAATGGTTAATAAGTTAGCGATTAATATATTCACGCTCTAAACTTATGAAAAAGGAATATAAAAACAAACTCTTTCTTTGCTTTTTTTAGATAAAAATAAAGATCTGCTAAAAAAGAACTAAATATTTCTTTTTTAGCAGATCTTTTTACTTTTTTTAGCGAATAAATAATCTGTGTTTATCAGATTACCTCGAGAGATGAAACAGGAACCCACCCTACCTTACCGTCTTCCAAGCGAATTTCTTTCCATTCTCTCATTGAACTGTCTTTTATTTCAACCTTTCGGCCTTCGTGCAATATGAATAGACTGGTACCATCATCACTAGGAGTACTACGTACTGTAACGCTAGCAGATATAATAATTGCACTACTTCTATGGATAATTACATTTCTTTGATGATATGCAAAAATATTTGCTAAAATTACAAATAAGAAGAGAACCAATCCTAAAATGAACCCTAGTTTTCTCCACTTAATTTGTTTCGAAAAGAAATATAAATACATCGATACCAGAAATAGAATAAAAGAAATAATGCCTATCCGAGACCATGAATCAATACTCAAACAGTTTATTAAGGCTTTAATCCATGTTACAAAGAATATCTCAGGTACAGGTATTGCTTTATCTATTGTTTTGGAGCGAGCAATATCCAAATTAGCCCGGATATCGGCATTGCCAGGTTCCAATAATAAAGCACGTTCATAATTTAAAATAGCTTTTGCTATATCATCTGCTTTATAATAACTATTACCCAAATTATAATATACCTCAGCAGATTCCCCTTTCTTTAATAAGGCTTCGTATATTTGTATAGCAGCTGCATAATCATTTCTCATATAGGCACTGTCACCTTCTGCTTTAGTAACATTATTCAGCTGTCTTGATGCTGAAAATTCAGAGTGTGTACCAATAGATTTTTCCGAATGCTGCAATGAATCTACCGCCAAACTGTCTTGAGCATAAACTCCTAAAGAAATTAGGAAAGCAAAAGCGAAAAATAAAATTTTCTTTATCATAAAACCTTCTAATTTTAATGTTTTATAGAATTTTCCATTTTACTAATCACTTCAAGTGACATGGAATAAACATGGTCCATAGCTTGATTATCATCGCCAGGAGCAAATCGAGCAAATTCACAATCATTCAATGCAGAAATAAAATCTTTAATCAAGCTTTCTTCTACCCCATACTTCTGCAATTCATCCTCAATATTATCTTTAGATAAACGAGAGACCGGAATGCTCAATTTATCGCTAATATAACCCCATAATGCTTTAAGAACTTCATCATAAAACTCATCTTTCTTATTAGCAGTTAGCAGTTTTCCAGCCAATTTCATTCGTTTTACCGCTATTTTATTAGCTTTCTTGGTACGCATCTTAGCTATATTAGCATTTGCCAATATTTGATTACGATAAACAATGAAGAATATAATGAATGCAATTGCAGGTATGATATATAAGCACCAATATACTATAGAATTGAAGAAGAAAGCACCCTTAGGCTGCATTTTCACATCATTCTGTTTGATGTACCTAATATCTTCATTCAACACTTTCAGATCTTCTTTATCAGTAAAGTTAGCGATAGCCTGGGCAGCATTTCCTGCCCCTTTCTCAACATGAAGATCGTATTCCTCGGTTGCCAAAGTCTTATACGTGTGCGATTTGATATCAAAATAAGTAAATTTCGCAGCTGGAATTTTATAGTTCCCCGGATCTCTAGGTATAACCAGATATTCAATCACCTTACTTCCAGACAAACCCGAGTTTGTTAAGCGGAATTTATTATCAACTTTAGGATCGTAAGTTTCAAAATTATCAGGGAACTTGATTTCAGGATTAGCCATCAGTTTCAAATTACCGGTACCCGATATAATAATCTTTATAGTTACCGCATCGTTTGTTTTCACACTCTTGCTGTTTATAGTAGAGGTCATATTGAACTCTCCCACTCCACCTGAAAAATCAGCCGGTTTTGCAGGCAACGCTTTTACATCTATTGTCACTTTAGGGGTGACTAATGTTTTCTTCACTTCAACATAATTGCTACCTCCATTGAAAAAGGCATCAAACGGATCTGCAGATTGAGTAGCTTTTGCTATAGAAGCATCAAAACGGGCTGCATCAATCGTTAGCTTACCCGATTGCTGAGGAAATAAAACAAACTGTCTGAAAATTGTCGTTTGATAATTACGTCCTTTATAATGCTCCAAACTCCACTTTCTATTGTTGGGAAGTTCCGTTTCCTGAGAGTGGAAACCCTTAAAATCCGGTAACTTCACATTATCAAAACCACGTAGATCAACAAGCGTATATATTTTATAAGTTAGCAGGAAGGCTTCTTGCTCATATAAAGTCGTTTTAGTGGCCGTAGCGGTTATGAAAAGATCCTGACTAGAAACAGCGGTGCCCGAAGAAGCACGACTGGCAGAACCACTACGTCTAGAGCTTCCCCCCGAAGATCCACTTGATTGGTGATCGGCTGGTAAGACCTTAATGTGTACGGAATTAGAAACCATCTGGTTTCCATTCGCATTTACAGTGGCTCCGGGGATAGTAAAACTACCTTCAGATGAAGCCATTAAAATGTATGTAAATGTTATGCTACTACTTGATGTTGTCGTTCCATTTATAATCTGAACACTGCTTTGCTGCGACCTGCTAGGCCCCATTAAGACTTCAAATCCTTTAATAGAGGGAGCACGGAAATCCCTTACATTTTGCGTCGTTACCGTATATGATAGTCTGAATTGATCTCCTACCGCTACCGCATCAGGAGCAGATGCAGTAAAAGAGGCCTTTCCATCGGCATAGGCATGAAAACAGACAGTCAATAGTATTATCCACAAGAAAAAAGTTTTTCTCATATCTTCGAATTACTTATATTATAATTTACCAATCTTTTTCCAAACGACCACCCTGAATCACTTGTTGTTTCTTTACCTTATCCTGAACTCCTTTTTCGTCCTGTAGAACCGAATTCAAAAGTTGTTCAGCATTTTGTTTTGACATTTGATTGTCTTTCTTTTGCTGCTGAGGAGGTTGTTGTTGATTCTTATTCTTCTGTTGATCTTGTTTTTGATCTTTATTATTCTGATTCTTATTTTGGTCTTTCTTATCTTTCTTGTCCTTGTCTTTATCCTTGTCTTTGTTCTGGTCCTGATTCTTATTCTTTTGTTGTTGATCCTTCAACATTTTTTGCGCCAGAGCGAGGTTATATCGCGTTTCATTATCTTTCGGATTATTCCGCAAAGACTGCTTATATGCTTCGACTGCCTTAGCATAATCCTTGGCAGACTGAAATATGACTCCTACATTATGGTAAATTTGAGCTAACTTGGATTTGTCTTTTTCCATTTTTGAGGCAGCCATATATTGCTCCATAGCCTCTTTCGCTTTCTTCTGTTGTAAAAGGGCATTACCCAAATTATACATCGACACCGCAGATTTAGGGTTTACATCAAGAGCTTTGCGATAATCAACTTCAGCTTTAACGTAGACACTATCTTTATAGAGGCGATTCCCTTTGCGAATATAATCGCGTTCAGCTTTCTGAGCATATACAGAGCCTGTACCAAACAAAAATAGCAATAAGATAATATTGACGGCTTTATTTTTCATCATACACTTTATCTCCTTCTCTGTTAGAAAATAAACGAATATTCCGGAACAGCGGATTCTTACGTTCTAAAATAAGCATTTCTACTAATAAAATAATCAGTATAATCCACGCAATGGCCTGAAACTGCTCATTATATTCGGAATAGACTTGCGATTCCACATCCGATTTGGCTAATTTATCAATCGCTTGTTCCAGTGCCCTTTGGGCAAGATTTGAATTATCCACTCTCGCATATATGCCATTTCCTGCCTTAGCCAATTCCTGACACATTTGTTCATTGAGTCGGGTTACAATTACATTTCCATCACGATCTCTACGATAATCACTGGAGCCTTCTACCGGGATGGGAGCACCATCCGGTAGCCCCACTCCCAAAACATTTACTTGAATATGTTTTTCAGCTGCCGCCTTTGCAGCTTCCACAGCTCCACCTTCATGATTCTCGCCATCTGTTATCACAATAATGGTACGCCCTACTCCTTCCTGAGGAGTAAAACTACGCATTCCCAAATCAATAGCAGATCCGATAGCTGTACCTTGCTTCGAAATTAATGAAGGATTTATTGACTCCAAAAACATTTTAGCAGAGATATAATCACTTGTAATCGGCAACTGAGTAAAAGCATCGCCTGCAAAGACAATCATGCCTACTTTATCATTGTCCATCTTATCGACTAATTGGGCAACCAGTCTTTTTGCCTTTTCCAGACGACTAGGTTGAACATCCTGAGCTAACATTGAATTGGAAATATCTAAAGCAATCATTACCTCTACCCCTTTGCGCTTAACCGTTTCCAACTTCGATCCGAATTGTGGTCTTGCAAGTAATACGGCAAATAGGCCTATCGCAGAAAATAACAGCCAGAATTTTACATCCGGGCGATATTTGGAAACATCAGGCATCAACTGCGCCATTAGTTCCGGATCACCAAACTTGCGAATGGCTTTTCTTCTCCGGTAATTGGAATATAAGTAAAATGCTACCAAACAAGGCAACAACAACAGCAAATACAAATATGCAGGTTCTTCAAATCGAAACATCTTATTCTACAATTAAACGATTTACTAACTACCCGGTAATTGTCAGGCTAAATTTCACAGATTTGCTTATGGTATTTTCTTTAAAACCGTATTACGTAGCAATACTTCAAGCAATATGCACAAAAAGGCCATTACAGCAAACCATTGGTATTCCTCTTTACGCTTACTATACTCTTTTACATTGAGCTTCGTCTTTTCCAGTTTATCAATCTCATGATACACTTCTTTCAGCTTGGACGTACTCGTGGCACGAAAATAGTTTCCATCAGTCGTTGCGGCAATTTGTGTCAATGTATTTTCATCGATTTCCACAGGCATATTAATATACTGAACAGTTCCGGCTACCGGATAAGGATAAGGAGCTGTTCCATTTGTTCCCACACCAATCGTATATATACGAATGCCAAAACTTTTAGCTATTTCAGCACCTGTAAGCGGAGAAATATCGCCTTTGTTATTCGTTCCATCCGTCAACAATATTATCACTTTTGATTTAGCCTTGCTATCTTTCAAACGACTTACTGCATTGGCAATTCCCATACCGATCGCTGTTCCATCTTCAACAAGGCCACATCTCACATTTTTGACCATATTCAGCAGCACAGCGTGATCAACAGTGAGAGGACATTGGGTAAAACTTTCTCCCGCAAACAATGTAATGCCGATATTGTCATTGGGACGTCCGTTAATAAATTCGGCAGCAACATCTTTAGCGGCCTCCAAGCGATTAGGTTTTAAATCTTCAGCCAGCATACTAGTTGAAACATCAACGGCCAACATAATATCAATGCCTTCAATTTCACTGTTCTGCCAACTATTTGTTGTCTGTGGACGGGCTAATATGATAACAATTAAGATCAAAGCAATAATCCGTAATACAAAAGGGGCATGCAGCAAATAATTTCTAAAACTTTTAGGAGTATGTGCATATACACGGGCATCCGAAATTTGAAGAGTTGCTTCATTTTTCTTTCGCTTCATTATATACCAAACGATGTAAGGTATCAGCAAAAGAAGTAAAAACAAATATTCAGCGTTGGCAAAAACCATAATAACTTCTATTTAACAGTTTATTGTTTTCAAAAAAAACATTAGCTAATCAAGAATAATAATTATACAATTCCATAGCTATATATATGAGGGAACCCGCAATTGCAGCTACCAGTAAAGTTATAGCGGTACCCAATATAATTTTCGTTCGCAACGAACGTTTTTCTATAATTGTGATTTCAGTGGGTTCTGGTTTTGCATTTTGATCCTCTTGAGCTTTCGTCTCATTAACAAAATCAATTGCACTGATTAAGTTGGCATCATTCTCATTCATCAAAGGACTATGCTTGGCAAATTTCACCAAATCAGAAGTCTGGAATAATAGACGTAAATCATTAATAGCTTCTTTATCGTCAAAATCCATCAACTTATCAATGATTTCAGAAGATGTCATCTCCAAGGCATTAAATCCAAATCTCTCCTTTATATAGGTACGAATGGCATCTGTTAGCTCTGTGTAATACTCTTTCGCAAGCCCATGTTGCCAGACTCTTTCACTTTTAATTCTTTCTATCTCTTTCAAAGCTTGTTGGTGAGGCGGTAACTTAGGTTCTACTTTAATTTTACGTATAATCGGCTTATTATCGCGAATACGCTTGATTAAATAGATTAACAGCACTATAAAAGGAATAAACAGTATGATACAAGCTAGAACACCATACCAATCACTCCATACGAACGGAGCATTCATTACTGTTTTAGGACCGAAGAATTTATCAGCATGTACCGTATCAACCGGAATGGAATAAACTTTCAATGCTAAAGCTTTTGAATAATAAGGTTTGTTATCCACCAAGACCTTCATTGGAGGCAAATAATAAAGAGCCGAATCAAACGATGTAATGGTATATTCTTGAGTAATTAATAAGCGCCTACGGTCATTTAGATATTGTGTATCCTGTTTAGCCACATCGATAATTTCAACGCCTTTTATCAAGGTGTCCTTATAAATAGGAAATATAGCCCGTCTATTCGCATCCAAAGACACTTGCAGTTTGACCTTAGCCTGCTCTCCTATTAAAATTTGCAGAGAGTCAATTGAAGCATCTACCGTAACAGACTGTGCAAAGGCTTTCATCGCAATCAAGCCAAACAGTGAAATCAGAAATAAACACTTTCTCATTTTCAGTTAATTTCGTTTAGCAAATAAATTCATCAATGCTTTTACATAATCCTGATCTGTACGAACCGAAACATTATCCACATTACTTTTTGTAAATGTTTCATTCAGTGCAGACTGCTTATTTACCCACCAATCGTGATGAGCGCGGCGTACAGCTCCGGACGAAGTATCAATCCATTGCTCATGGCCTGTTTCCGCATCTTTAATCTTCATCAATCCTATTGCCGGAAGTTCTTCAACACGACGATCATAAACCTGAATGGCAACTACATCATGCTTACGGTTTGCAATAGTCAATGCATTTTTAAAATCCTGTTGATCAATAAAATCTGATAAAATAAAAGCAGTGCAGCGACGCTTCATTACGTTCGTCAGATATTCCAAACCTGCACCAATATTCGTCCGCCGGCTTTCAGCCTTAAAATCAATAAGTTCCCGAATTATATATAAGATATGTTTGCGTCCTTTTTTGGGTGGAATAAATTTTTCAATATGATCGGAAAAAAAGAGAACTCCAATCTTATCATTGTTTTGGATAGCAGAAAAAGCTAGAGTGGCGGCAATTTCAGTCACCATATCTTTTTTCATCTGCTTCACCGTACCGAATTCCAAACTACCGGAAACATCCACTAGCAACATCACAGTCAATTCACGCTCTTCTTCAAAAACTTTTATATAAGGTTTGTTAAAGCGGGCGGTAACGTTCCAGTCAATGTCACGTATATCATCGCCAAACTGGTATTCACGAACTTCAGAAAAAGCCATACCTCTACCTTTAAAAGCAGAATGGTATTGCCCCGCAAAGATATTATTCGATAGCCCACGGGTTTTTATTTCAATTTGGCGTACTTTTTTCAGCAGATCACTTGTTTCCATCTGAACATAAATAAAAACTTCTCAAATAAGTATTTTAGTATCCGGAATATTGAAAATTCAAACAAGATAATATTATAAAGCATCTAAAAGACACTTTGCAATACAATCCGACCCAATAATTAACGAATAATCAGAATACTACGATCAATTCTCGTCTGACAGATAAATATCAGGGTACTTCTATTTTATTTAAAATCTTGCTGACAATTTCATCCGAAGATAAATTGCTGGCTTCAGCTTCATAAGTTAATCCGATACGATGACGCAAAACATCATGTGCAACAGCACGTACATCTTCCGGAATGACATATCCGCGGCGTTTAATAAACGCATAAGCACGAGCTGCAAGCGCCAGATTAATAGAAGCACGAGGAGAACCTCCAAAACCAATCATTCCCTTCAATTCCTTCAAATCATATTTTTCAGGATAACGGGTAGCAAAAACAATGTCAACGATATATCGCTCAATCTTTTCATCCAAATAGACCTGACGGACAACCTTACGAGCTTCTATAATATCTTCCGCTTTCAAAACAGGCTTCACATTGATGCTTTCTCCACTAATATTCTGACGAATAATCAACTTCTCCTCCTCCAGTTTGGGATAATCTATAACAACCTTAAGCATGAAACGGTCTACCTGGGCTTCCGGCAATGGATAAGTACCTTCCTGTTCAATCGGGTTCTGAGTGGCAAGAACCAAAAAAGGTTCGGGCAATGGGAATGTTTCTCTACCAATAGTAACCTGACGCTCTTGCATTGCTTCAAGCAAAGCACTTTGAACTTTAGCCGGAGCACGGTTGATTTCATCTGCTAAAACGAAATTAGCAAAAACAGGTCCTTTTTTTATATGGAAAACCTCATCTTTCGGACTATATACCATAGTACCTATAACATCCGCAGGGAGTAAATCCGGTGTAAACTGAACACGGCTATAATGAGCTTCAATCAGAGAAGCCAACGTTTTGATCGCCAAAGTTTTTGCCAATCCGGGAACTCCTTCCAAAAGCACATGACCATCAGACAACAAACCGATCAGCAATGATTCTACCAAATGTTTTTGTCCCACAATAACCTGATCCATTCCCGTAACGAGATTGGTAACGAAAGCACTTTGCCTTTCTATCCGCTCGTTCAACTCGCGGATATCAATTGTTTCAGCCATAAATCACTATATTTTATTGTTTAATTTCTTGTTATCGACATACGCCGTTATTTTCTTTATTTGCGTCCAAAAGTACGCGAATAAATTAACCATACCAACTAATTTTTATTAAAAAACTATTAGATTAAACTACTTTCATAGAGTTTAGTAGTTATAAATTATTGATTACTTTTGAACCAATTCGGGTATTTTTATTTTGGTACCATAAGGCACATGATCCGGATCCTTTATGATATCCCGGTTATGTTTTACAATATAGGGCCACAAAGCCTTGGAACCATAGAAATGGAGGGATACTTTTGTCAGGCTTTCATCTCTTTGAATGGTATAAGTAGTCTTTGTTCCGGCAATTTTATATTGGGAAGGATCGGATGCAGAGGGCTGAACATTAACATTCTTTTCACTATGGGCTACTTTATTATTTTCAACATGAGAAGCTGCCGTTTTATTTTGAGCCACAGGAGCAACTTCCGGTTTATGTGCTATAACCGCACGTTCTTTAACAATAGGAGACTTTGAGGCAATCTCAGATACAGTATTTTGCGCGCTATCCCGATTCTCGGAAAGAGAATCCTGCTGTGCCGGTTTCTGTACGGGTACCTTAGCTACAGGTTTTGTTATATTTTGGGGAGTAGGTTTTGAGATAAAGTCATCGGTAATTTCAGGATAATACATAAAAGCAATTGCACCGCCGCAAAGCAGTACAATTAAAATTACGATGGAAATGAAATATTTTACAGCAGATGAATCCCTTGATCCCGCATAGTCATATTCTACCGTTTCCTCATCCTCTTCAGTATCCTGATCTTCGAAAGTGTAATGAGCCTTTTTATCATTATTAACCTCACTCAACCGTTCTACAGGCGTTATAGGTTCCACTTCCATATCTTCAGGGCTTTGAGGTTCTTGCTCAGAAGGAAGCTCCTTATCGTTATCACTGTTTTTGTGTTCCGCATACACTGTGTCAGAACCAACAGTTTCCCCTTTTAAGATATTCGCAGGAGATTCTTTAGGCAAAGACGATTCCGATTCCGATTCTGTTTCTACTCCACCCTCCTTTATATCGTCAGCATCATTATCAACGTTATCATTATCATCCGAATCATCGGCAAAGCCATTTTCCAAAGGTGTATTTTCCAATGTAATATCATCATTCAAAACAACCGTATCAAAGTGGGAAAACGGTTTATTGATAACATCTTTCAATGTTGCATCAGGAGTAAATGCAATTTTTGTATGCCCTTGAATTTCGAAACGTTCTCCAGTATTTACATTTACACTTTCCCTGCTATCCACCTCAATGAGCTTGAAGACTCCAAGCCCTTTGATTTTGACATATTTATCTTTTTCCAGTGCCTCTTCAATCAACACAAAAAATTCTTTCACAAAGCTCTCGGCATTCCTTTTGCTCATCCCATGTGACTCTGCAAGTAAGGCAATTAAGTTCTGCAAATTCAACTTTTCGTCCATAGTAGAAAGTATTAAGTGTAATAAGAAAAGCTATTTAAATTTATCTTTTAGTCCGGGACTCGGTTTGAACGATAAAACCAGCTTTGGAGGTACCAGCATTCTTATCTTACTAACAGGATTTACCGATATACGTTCCGCTTTCTTCCTTACTTCGAACGTTCCGAATCCCTGGGCAGATATGGTATTACCATCCGATAGCTGATTTGTAATTTCAGTCAATAGTGCTGAAATTAAATCTGAAGTATCTTTTGTTGTGTATCCCAATCTGCGGGATAATTCCGAAGTAAATTCTTTATTATTCATCGCTCATCCAATAAAATAATCCTATCAAAGCAATATTCTCGTCATGAAAAGGTGTAGAAACAATCACACTATACGACCAAAAAGATCATAATCATCGGCACCGGTTATTTCCACTTCATAAAAATCTCCTATCTTCAGATCATCTTCACCACGTTCAATTAACACTTCAGGGTCTACCTCGGGAGAATCGAATTCCGATCTTCCCACATAGTAATCACCTTCCATACGATCCATAATCACTTTCATTTGTGAACCGACCTTGGCTGCACCCAATTCCGCTGAAATTTCCTGTTGAATGGCCATAATTTCATTCAGTCTGGCTTGCTTCACTTCTTGCGGAATATTATCTTTGAAATGTTTGGCCGCATACGTTCCTTCTTCCTCAGAATAAGTAAAAGCTCCCATCCTGTCAAAACGGATCTTGCGAACAAACTCTTTTAGCTCATCAAATTCGGCATCGGTTTCGCCCGGATAGCCCACAATCAATGTTGTACGCAAATGAATACCGGGGACTTCTTTCCGAAATTGTTCCATCAACTTATAAGTTTCTTCCTTGGTCACATGACGGCGCATTCTGTCCAACATGCGATCGCTAACATGTTGCAACGCGATATCCATATATTTGCATACATTATCACGCTCACGCATCACCCGAAACAAATCAGTCGGGAAGTTAGCCGGATAAGCATAATGAAGTCTTATCCATTCCACACCCGGTACATCCGATATACGCTCAATCAATTCGGGGAGCATTTGCTTCTTATATAAATCCAATCCATAATAGGTAAGTTCCTGGGCGATGACCTGAAATTCTTTCACGCCTTTACTTACCAGATAACGGACTTCATCCACAATCTCCTCCATCGGGCGGGATACATGATTTCCCGTGATAATAGGAATAGCACAATAGGCACACTTACGGTTACACCCTTCCGATATTTTTAAATAAGCATAATGCTTAGGAGTCGTTAGCGTACGTTCATAAGGCATTTCCCGATGATGAGATTTCCCCAGATCATCAATCAAAGCATTCCAATTGAATTTACCATAAAATTTATCCACTTGCGGAATTTCCGTTTGGAGTTCTTTCAGATAGCGTTGCGATAGGCACCCCATCACAAAGAGTTTTTCCAGACGTCCTTGTTCCTTAGCCTGGGCAAATTCAAGAATCATATTAATTGATTCTTCCTTTGCATCTCCAATAAATCCACACGTATTTATAACAGCAATTTCACCTTCAGGCTTTTCCGTATCATGAGTTACTTTATATCCTATCTCCCCCAGTTCGTGCATTAAGCGTTCCGAATCCACCAGATTTTTGGAACATCCCAATGTCACAATATCAATTGTCTTTTTTCTCATTCTTACTTGCCAAACAATGAATCAACAAACTCTTTTTTTCTGAAGACCTGCAAATCTTCTATTCCCTCACCCAATCCGATATATTTCACCGGGATCTTAAACTGGTCCGAAATACCAATTACGACTCCCCCTTTTGCAGTTCCGTCAAGTTTAGTAATAGCCAAGGCGGTTACTTCGGTAGCCAGAGTGAATTGTTTAGCCTGTTCAAAAGCATTCTGTCCGGTAGAACCATCCAAAACCAACAACACTTCATTAGGAGCGTCCGGAACCACCTTTCTCATTACATTCTTTATTTTGGTAAGCTCATTCATCAAGCCGACCTTATTGTGGAGACGGCCGGCTGTATCAATAATCACTACATCCGCCTGATTTGCCACGGCAGAGCTTAGTGTATCGAAAGCAACCGAAGCCGGATCAGCACCCATTTTTTGCTTGATAACAGGTACTCCTACCCGATCTCCCCATATATCCAACTGTTCTACGGCAGCAGCACGGAACGTGTCGGCAGCTCCCAGATATACCGATTTACCAGCTTTTTTAAATTGATAAGCCAATTTCCCTATAGTGGTTGTTTTGCCGACTCCATTCACACCAACGACCATAATCACGTAAGGCTTTTTGGGAATCGGAGCTTCAAAATCATCAACGTCATCCGAATTGCTTTCGGTCAACAACGCCGCTATCTCATCCCGCAGAATGACATCAAGTTCCAGAGCATTCATATACTTTTCGGAAGAAGTTCTTTTCTCAATCCGACGGATTATATTCAGTGTGGTTTCCACGCCTACATCCGAAGTAATCAATACCTCCTCCAAATTATCCAATACCTCGTCATCAATTCTGGATTTTCCAGCCACAGCACGAGCTATTTTTCCGAACACACTTTCCTTTGTCTTGGATAATCCTTTATCTAAAGTTTCTTTCTTTTCCTTTGAGAAAAAACTAAAAAATCCCATATTTTAAGCTGTTATATAATGCATTATGCTACAAAGATATAATAAAGTAACGAAACAAACAGAATAAAGTACAATAAAAAAATCTCCTTGGGGGCATTGAAACCACCAAGGAGATTTTTCCATTATTTTCAATAAATATCTTATTTTTTGAAAAAATCCTGTACTTTTTCATTAGGCACCATTTGTTCGTCAAAAACATAGGCCCCAGTTTTAGGAGATTTCACCATTTTGATAACTTTCGTATAAGAACGGCCCTCCTTAGTACCTTCGTGCAAACTTGCTACTGTTTTCTTTGCCATGGATAATTCGCTTATTTAATTTCTTTATGTACTGTTACTCTTTTCAAAATAGGATTGTATTTTTTCAATTCCAATCTTTCAGGGGTATTCTTTCTGTTCTTCGTTGTGATATAACGAGATGTTCCTGGCATACCGCTGTCTTTGTGTTCTGTACATTCCAGAATCACCTGTACTCTATTGCCTTTTGCTTTCTTAGCCATAATCTATATCTCCTAATTCTTTATTATCCGATCACTTTTATGCTCTTCCAATCACAATAACCTTTAGTTACCGCATCATTCAAGGCTGCATCAAGACCTTTCTTGTTGATGGTACGCAAGCCGGCAGCACAAAGGCTCAGGCTGATCCAGCAATCCTGTTCTACATAGTAAAACTTCTTATTAAACAAGTTCAAATCAAAGGTTCTTTTTGTTCTTCTCTTTGAATGTGAAACATTGTTGCCAATCATGGCTTTCTTTCCGGTAATTTGACAAATCTTCGACATTTCTATCTTATTTTTATAGTTTTTATCTATATTTATTTGAAACAGAGCGCAAAGTAAGCACTTTTATCATTAACATACAAGTTTTTTTCCAAATAATTCACTAGACAGCAGCAATCTTTGCTTACTTCAAAAGTCCCTCGAGCAACAACAAGGCATTTATTACGGCTTTTTGTACATTTCCGGAACGTCCTTCGTCCCCCTCCTGCTTCAGAGTTCTAATTTCATTTTTATAAGCAGCTGCAATCCAGACCGTACCCACAGGTTTATCCGCAGTTCCTCCACCCGGTCCTGCTATACCGGATGTCGCTACGGCACAATCCGTTTTCAGCGTTTTCATCGCTCCTTTAACCATCTCAACAATAGTCTCCTCGCTGACGGCTCCGTGTTCATCCAAGGTAATTTTGGAGACCCCAAGCAAATACCTTTTCACTTCATTGGAATAAGCTACAATACCTCCCTTAAAATAATCGGAACTTCCTGGTACTGAAGTTAGCAATGCAGCTATACTCCCACCGGTGCAACTTTCGGCGGTGGAAACGGTCAAATGCTTCGCTTTTAATAAATTCCCGATTTTTTCTTCCGGATTCATAATCTTCTTTATTTTATTTAAAATAAGCGGTCGGTAAAACTCTCTATCATAGACATTATTTCCATTACATTATAACCTAACCCGTGAATATGCCGGAGCATCGATGCTGCAAAAATCCTTATCCAGATACTTAAAGTAACCGGTTATCGCTATCATAGCCGCATTGTCGGTTGTATAGCTGAATTTTGGGATATAGATGTTCCATCCGTATTTTTGAGCATGCTCACGAAAAGCATTACGCAATCCATTGTTTGCAGAAACGCCGCCTGCTACGGCTACATCCTTTATATTATATTGTTTAGCGGCTTTACGCAACTTATCCATTAGAATATCCACAACGGTAGCTTCAAGTGAAGCAGCCAAATCCTCCTTATGATGCTCGATGAAATCGGGATCTTCTTTCATCCAGTCACGCAGTGAATACAGAAAAGAAGTTTTCAAGCCACTAAAGCTGTAATCCAGCCCCGGTATATGAGGTTTGCTGAAAGAATATGCTTTCGGGTTTCCCTGCCGTGCCAGACGGTCAATAATCGGTCCGCCGGGATAGCCCAACCCCATTACTTTGGAACATTTATCAATAGCTTCTCCTGCAGCATCATCAATCGTTTGCCCCAATACCTCCATGTTATTATAAGCTTTTACAAGGATAATCTGAGAGTTTCCACCGGAAACCAGTAGGCATAAAAAAGGAAAAGCGGGTTGGATATTCTCTTCACCTTCCGATTTAATAAAATGAGCTAATACATGACCAGTCAGATGATTAACGTCTATCATAGGTATATTCAATGAACGGGCTAAACCTTTAGCAAAAGATACTCCCACCAACAAAGACCCCATCAATCCGGGTCCTCTGGTAAATGCGATCGCACTTAATTCTTCTTTGGACACTCCGGCCCGTTTCAAAGCCTCATGAACTACCGGAACAATATTTTGCTGATGCGCACGTGATGCCAACTCCGGAACAACCCCTCCATAAGATTCGTGAACAGCCTGATTAGCAACCACGTTAGAGAGCAAAAAGCCGTCTTTAATCACTGCAGCTGAAGTATCATCGCAGGAACTTTCTATTCCTAATATAATTGTACTCATATTGTTTATTTACGTTTAAACGCTACAAAAGTAGTGATAAAACTAGTATCCATAATGTAATATTTCATATTTTTGTTGGCTATTTTAATATACACTCTTATCAGAAAGCTTAGAAAAACCGTACACTGGATCATCGGTATCACGCTGGGATTATATATTGGTACCATTGTCCTGTTGAACATACCCTATGTTCAACAGCGACTTAGCGTGTTTGTAGCCGAACAGTTATCAGCCGCATTAGGTTCCGAACTGACTATCGGAAGAATCAATCTCGGACTGTTAAACCGTATCATTATAGACGACCTCCGTTTGGAAGACCAGTCGGGAAAAGAAATGTTGAAAGTGACGCGTCTTTCGGTCAAAATCAATATCATTCCCCTTTTCAGCGGAAAAGTTTCAGTCAATAACGTACAATTATTCGGGTTTAACATCAATATGGAGAAGAAGACCCCCAAGTCCAAGCCCAATTTCCAATTCGTCATTGACAAACTTTCGTCGAAAAATACTACAAAAAAAGAGAGTCCTTTGGATATCCGCATCAATTCCCTGCTGATGCGTCGTGGAAAAGTCTCCTTCAACGTACTTTCGGCAAAGGAAACTCCGGGCAAATTCAATCCGCAACATCTCCGTTTCCAAAATATCATCGCCAATATTTCGCTGAAAGTCCTGCGCAAAGATTCTATCAACGCCTCCATCAAGCGCCTTAGCGTCATTGAAGCATCGTCACATACCGAACTTCGGAAGTTCAGTCTCAAAATATTAGGCAATAACAAAAACCTGTGCATTGAGAACTTCAAGGTTGCATTGCCGAATACGTCTCTCGAAATGGATACCATCCGTTTGAAATACGACAGTTTCCAGTCGTTCCGCCATTTTACCGATCGTGTCCATTTCTCAATACGCGTACTTCCCTCGGAAATTTACCTTCGCGACTTATCGGCTTTTGTTCCTGCCTTTTCCAATTTTAAGGAACCGCTTCATCTTGAAGCCGAAGCAAACGGAACGGTCAATAAGCTCAATTGTCCCCGGTTATTCATCAGCGCAAAGAATCATCTCCGTCTGAATGGGAATTTCTCACTTCAGGATCTTTCAAAACCCAATGAAGCCTATATATACGGCAACTTATCCAGCTTATATATCGATCAGGAAGGCATAGGCTTTTTTCTAAAAAATCTCAGCAACAATTATCAAGGAGTACCCCCTGTATTGCAACGCCTGGGTAATATCTCGTTTCATGGCGAAGTATCCGGATATTTCACCGATCTGGTTACCTACGGTGTAGCTCATACAGATGCGGGAACTTTGCAAACCGACTTGAAACTAAGTTCGAATAAAGCGGAAAAATACTTCTCCTATTCAGGCTCGGTCAAGACTGTTAATTTCGATCTGGGCAGGGTACTGGATAATCAACAACTGGGAAAAATCACATTTAACCTTGGTGTCGAAGGCGAACAGTACAATAAGAAATATCCGTCCATATCACTCAAAGGGTTAGTCTCTTCGATCGACTATAGCAGTTACACTTATCAAAATATTGCTCTCGATGGGGAATACAAGCAAGGTGGATTCAACGGAAAAGCATCACTCGACGACCAGAACGGTTCAATCGAGCTAAACGGAGCTTTCAATGCGGTCTCCCATATCCCTACTTTCAACTTTCAGGCTTCCATGCGTCATTTCCGCCCACACGACCTCCATCTGACCAAGAAATATGAGAATGCCGAAATGTCAGTCAAACTACGGGCCGACTTCACCGGAGCTTCAGTGGATGATATGAACGGTGAAATCAATATAGACAGCTTGCACTTTATAACTCCCGATAAGAACTATTTTCTGGATAATATGAAAATAGTCGCTTCACGGAAGGATAAATTTACCCAGGAACTCAATATCAACTCCCCATTCCTTCAGGCACACATCGAAGGTAATTATTCCTACCGCACACTTCCGGTAAGCATAAACAAGATATTAAGCCGCTACCTTCCTTCGCTGATCCATGCCAGTAATCAGGAAAAGAAGACCGATAACAATTTTAGTTTCGATGTACATATCTACAACACCGATATATTGCCGGCACTGTTCGATATTCCTCTGGATATCCATACCCATTCCACAATCAACGGAATGTTCAACGACAGGTTGCAACGTATGCATCTTGAAGGTTATTTCCCCCGGCTGACTTACAACGGCAAACTGATCGAATCCGGTATGATATTATGCGAGAATCCCGACGACAGATTCCACACCCGCCTGCGTTTCAGCAGTCGCAAACAAAACGGGACGGTCAACATCGCCCTCGAAGGATATGCCAAAAATGATACCATACAGACTACTCTCAACTGGGGAAACAGTAATGCGGAAACTTATAGCGGTAAGCTGGCGACAGTAACCCGCTTCATCAAAGAAAAATCGGAAAATCAGATCAAAGCCGGTGAAAAGGGCGGTTCTTCTCCCCTGAAGACCGTCATTGACATTAAAAACACCAATATTATTCTGAATGACACAATATGGCAAATCTCCCCAAGCCAGATTACTCTGGAGAAAAATAAAATCCTTGTGGATAATTTCAGATTCAGCCATGGCGACCGTCATCTCAGTATCAACGGCATTGTCTCCTCCCAGCCCCAGGATACTTTACGGTTGGATCTGAAAGACATAAACATCGGCTATATATTCAATATTGCCGATCTCGGGGTGGACTTTAGCGGAGAAGCCACCGGACCGGCCTATGCCTGTGGCATATTGAAGAAACCCGTCATGTTCGCCGACCTTTCCATCCGGAATTTAGGATTGAACGGCGGACTGTTGGGCAATGCCAATATACATGGCGAATGGCATAATGATGTCGAAGGTATTTATTTGGATGCCCATGTCAGCGAAAAGGATATTGCCAAAAGCCATGTTTACGGATATATTTATCCGCTAAAACCCAAAAGTGCACTCGACCTTCAAATTGAGGCGGATAAAGCCAATCTCAAATTTCTGGAATATTATATGGCCAGTTTGACTCCCGAATTTAACGGACGCGCAAGCGGTCATGTCCATTTATACGGCAAATTCAAAGGCCTGACCCTCGAAGGTCGGGTATTGGGAGACGCTTCCATGAAAGTAGCCGTGTTGAACACTACGTTCTTTCTCAAAGACAGTATACAAATCGAGCCCGGCGGACTGACATTTCTCAATAATCGGATTTACGACCCGCATGGCAATCAAGGTAGTGTAAATGGATATCTGCACTACGAGCACTTTAAAAACATGGAATACCGCTTCCAGTTCAATTATAGAAACATCTTAATGATGAATACCAAAGAAAGTATGGAATACCCTTTCTATGGCACGGTTTACGGCACAGGTAATGCTCTCATCGAAGGCAATCCCCAGGATGGAGTGAATATAGATGTTGCAGTGACGACCAACCGTAATAGTAACTTTGTCTACATAAAAGATAATGTGGCATCGGCTACCAACAATCAATTCATCAAATTTTTCGACAAGACGCCCCGCCGGGCCATACAGGATTCCGTACGTGTGGACTTTGATTTTCCCATGCAGCAAAATAAAGAGCGGCATGAAGAAAAGCAAACCGACATTCATCTCAACCTGCAGGTAGACGCCACTCCGGACGCTACCATGAAAATCATTATGGATCCCATAGCCGGAGATTATATCAGTGGGAAAGGCAATGGAAACATCCGGGCCGAATTCTTTAACAAAGGCGATTTGAAGATGTTCGGCAGTTACCACATCACACAAGGTATCTATAAGTTCAGCCTCCAGGAGGTTATCCGCAAGGACTTTGCCATTAAAGGCGGAAGCAGCATTTCTTTCAATGGCTCCCCGTTGAATGCTGCGTTGGATATCAATGCCCAGTATACCGTGAATTCGGTTTCCTTGAACGACCTGATGCCCAATGCCAGTGAGTATGTCAACCAAACCAACATTAAAGTGAACTGTACCATGGATATCAGCGGACAACTCACCTCTCCCGACATCAAGCTGGGCATCGATCTGCCTAACGAACGTGATGAGGTACAAGCCCTTATCCGCAATTATATACCTTCGGAAGAGGAGATGAACATGCAGATTCTTTATTTATTGAGTATCGGCAAATTCTATACGCCGGAAAACGTACAGACTACCCAAAGTTCCAATATGATGACTTCCATGCTTTCCTCCAGTCTGTTGTCCGGACAAATCAATAATGCCCTCTCACATATCATAGACAGCAACAACTGGAATATAGGCACCAGCCTGAGTACGGGAGAGAGAGGATGGACCGATTTTGAGTTCGAGAGCATGCTTTCGGGACAGCTCCTGAATAATCGCCTGCTCATCAACGGAAACTTCGGTTATCGGGATAATCCTCTTGCCAATACCAATTTTGTTGGCGACTTCGACGCCGAATGGCTCTTAAACCGCTCCGGAGATATCCGCCTGAAAGCATATAGCGAAACAAACGACCGCTACTATACCAAAACGAACCTCACCACCCAGGGTATAGGAATTATTTTCAGAAAAGATTTTGCAAAATGGAGTGAACTCCTGTTTTGGAATAAATTGAAACTGAAACGATTGAAAACCACAACCGGTAAGAAAGAAACCAAAGACAGCATTACGGTAACGTTGCCTCAGGAAGCCAAAACAAAAGAAAAGAGAAAGCATCAATAAGACGACGCTTTCTCTCCACCCCAATTATCGGTAGCTTCCCATCGTAATCTACATAGCCATATCCGGAGCGTTATAGTAAGGAAACGGAAAGTTATCTTCAGGAAAATACCCACTCTTCATCACTTCTTCCAAAGCACGCATTATTCTCCATTCGCTGCTACCCACCCAGTATCTAAACTCCTTGTCCGGAGCATAATTTTCAACCGCAAAGTCCAACAGTTTATCCAGTTCAAATTCTTCGGCAACAATTCCCGCACCGCAACGGGCTGCATCGTAAGCATTACAGTCCTGCTCAATATGGGCCGGAACCATCAGCAAAGGCTTTCCCAGATACATTGCTTCACATACCGACTCAAATCCGGCAGTGCTGGCATATGCACGACAGCCGGACATATATCGCAGAAATTCCATATCATCCAGCTGGTGGAAAGCTAAAGTATCATCTATCCGGGTAACATCCGGTTCATCCGGTTTATCCCAGAAGAAATGCAACGGGATCTCAGCATGTCGCTCATGCCAGGCTACCACCGATTCTCCAAAACCCGCATTCACCATATATCCATGAATGTAGTTCCCGTCGGAAGCCTCACAGTTCAAGACCTCCCTTCTCAGCAACGGAGGAACCACCCGAATGTGCTTCCCACCATTTTCCGCCATCTGCCTGAAAGAAAGTGCTAGTTTCTCACTCGCACCGATACAAGTCAACCGTGTAAACAGGCGGAGCATCATCAGGTTCACCTTATTTTTCTTCGGAAAATCAAACCCGGAATGCAAGAAAAGATACTGATGTCCGATGCTGATCTGTTTCACCGACGGGCGGAACATCAGATAAGTCAGCCCGGTGAGCAACTCATAAAAGTTAACCACCAGATCGGCCCCACTGTTTTCTATACGCTGTCTGAGGAAGAACATACTGCGTAAATACGCCGGCAGATGCAAGACATTGTATCCCAGACTCCTGCTCAGACCAACCCGTTTATTAGCCGGAGTAGGAAGAAAGTTCGGACTGAAGAAACGTTTCACCGGTGCATGGATACTTCTATTAAAGAAGCCCGGCAAATGCCTCGAATTGCTTTTCCCCACCAGTATCTCCACCACTTCATGGCCGTTCCGGCGAAGCATATCTTCCATACTGATAGCCTGTGTAAGATGCCCGCGGCCTTCTCCCTGAACTATAAAAAGTACTTTCATTATCTTTTCCGTTTTATGTTGCAGCAAAAATCAAAAATCCATATTACGTAGTAATGTAGAAAATGTGACATGTCTTTTTCAATTCTGCATTGATATCGCTATATTTGACCCTTGAAAATGTTCCTTTTATATGAAAAAATCGGAAAATATCCTGATTGTGGATGACAACGAAGGTGTACTGACCGCTTTAAACTTATTACTGAAACCTTATTTCGGGGATGTCGTCACGCTCGCTTCTCCCGCCAATCTACTATCTGTCCTGCATGGGAAAGTCTTTTCTATCGTACTTCTCGACATGAACTTCAAAGCGGGAATCAATAGCGGGAACGAAGGATTGTTCTGGCTTCACGAAATAAAAAAGAAATGCCCTTCACTACCTGTTGTGCTTTTCACCGCCTATGCCGATATCGATCTTGCGGTACGCGGCATCAAAGAAGGAGCGGCCGACTTCATTGTCAAGCCGTGGGATAACCAAAAACTCATCGATACCTTGCACAGTGTATTGGAAGAATCGAAAGGAAAAACCGGAAAGAAGAAAAAAGAACAATCGGATGTCGGCGGGATGTATTGGGGCGAAAGCCTTCCCATGCAACAACTTCGCTCGCTGATGGAAAAAGTTTCCGGCACCGATGCAAATATTCTCATTACCGGCGAAAACGGCACAGGCAAGGAAATGCTGGCCAGAGAGATACACGCACAATCATCCCGCTGCAAAAGCGATATGGTCACTGTGGATATGGGTGCCGTCACCGAAAGCCTTTTCGAGAGTGAACTGTTCGGTCACGTAAAGGGAGCCTTCACCGATGCACGTACCGATCGTCCCGGTAAATTCGAAGCGGCAAGCCACAGTACGCTTTTTCTCGATGAAATCGGCAACCTCCCTTACCATTTACAAGCTAAACTCCTGACGGTCTTACAACGCCGCAGCATCGTACGGGTAGGCAGCAACGACGAAATCCCCGTAGATATCCGGTTGATATGCGCCACAAACAAAAATCTCAATGAAATGGTGCAAAAAGGAGAATTCCGTGAAGACCTGTTCTACCGTATTAATACCATACACCTCGAAATACCTCCTTTACGCAATCGTCCCGCCGATATATACCCGCTTGCACAACGCTTCATCGAACGGTTTTGCAAGCAATACGGCAAATCCTCTCTCCGGCTTTCGGAGGATGCCCGCATCAGACTGGATTCCCATCCTTGGTATGGCAATATCCGTGAACTTGAACATGCCATCGAGAAAGCCGTTATTATCTGCGATGTCAACGAAATTCCCGGAGCGCTCTTCCAAATGCCACAAGGTACCGGTATTCCCCGTCCGACGGATATCGCCACCGGGCAGTCCACGCTGGAAGAGATGGAACGTAAAATGATTCTTAAAGCACTGGAAGAATGTGAAGGCAACCTGTCTTCCGTCGCCGCCCGGCTGGGTATTACCCGGCAAACCTTATATAATAAGATGAAAAAATTCGGAATATAAGACGTAAACAACAGTCCGGATGAAGAAACTATTCCGCTATATCGCCACCAATTATCTTGTACATGCCCTGGTTTCAGTGTTCTCTGCAGGCTTGTCCGTCTGGTTTATCCTGCAGGGATATACTCTGACCGGTATCCTGTTTCTCCTGTTCCTCTTGTTCAGTCTATATAAACAACAGGTACTGTACCGGATGCATACCCGTAAAGTCCTTTTTCTTCTAGATGCCATTGCCAACAACGACTACTCCGTCCATTACCCGGAGCCGGAAGAGAATACCGGCAACGCGCTGGTCAACCGCGCATTAAATCGCGTAGCCAGCATTCTGTATAACGTAAAGACCGAAACCGCCCAACAGGAAAAGTACTATGAACTCATTCTTAATTGCGTCAGTACGGGAATCATTGTCATCAATCGTGAAGGAGCAGTATACCAGAAAAACGACGAAGCGCTCCGTCTGCTCGGACTGGAGATACTTACCCACATCCGACAAATCTCGCACATCGACAGCCGCCTGGCCGATCTTCTTTCCGGTTGCCGTTCCGAAGACAAACTACAATTTAAAATCATCAACGAACGCGGCACAGTTAACCTTTCCATCAGGGTTTCAGGTATCACCGTCCGTAAAGAATACCTGCGCATTATCGCTTTTAACGATATCAACAGCGAACTGGATGAAAAAGAAATCGATTCATGGATACGGCTCACCCGCGTACTGACCCACGAAATCATGAATTCGGTCACCCCTATCACCTCGTTAAGTGATACGCTACTTTCGTTGGTCAATACCCAACGTCAATCCGCAGACTCTGCCATTCAGAGCGCTCAGCCCATAGTAAACCTGTTGTCGCAAGAGAATACGGAAGCACTCCGCAGCGGACTGCAAGCCATTAGCTCCACCGGTAAAGGATTGCTCGATTTTGTCGAAAAATACAGGCGTTTCACCCGGATACCCACTCCAAACCCTTCACTATTTTATGCCAGGGAACTCATAGAGCGCATGGTGGACCTCACGCGCCATCAGAATCCGGAGTTAAACATAAAATTCCATACCGACATCACACCGGACAATCTGATGTTACATGCCGACGAAAATCTCATATCCCAAGTTCTCATCAATATTCTAAAGAATGCGGTACAAGCCATTGCAACCGTCCCGAACCGGGAAGGACTTATTACCATCCGTGCCTATTGCGACGAAGTGGAAGACATCCTCATTGAAATTTCCAACAACGGTCCCGCAATTCCTCCCGAAATAGCCGACCACATCTTCATCCCTTTCTTCACCACCAAAGATGGCGGAAGCGGAATCGGGTTAAGCATATCCCGGCAGATTATGCGAATATCCGGGGGTAGCCTTACCGTCCGCACCGGCGCCGAAACCACCTTTGTGCTGAAACTGCATTAAAAGTATTCCCCGTACCTTCACAAAGTCGCAACCGCTAACACCTCCGGTTCCCTAAAATGCCGTTTCATTCCTCATACCTAGTGAATTTAGCACCTCAAAATTTTAAAATATATAGAATTTCACCCCTTTTTTCGAAATAAATGTTATATAACATCCTTTTTTTCTTGGAATATTTGCAAGTAATCGGAAAGTCCGTATATTTGCAATGTGTTTTTCATAGTATTAGATTTAAGGTTAACAAAGGTTGGAGTACAGCGGTACTCCTTTTTTTATGCCCATCCTTTTGGAATTTTAATTCAAAAATCTTTTCTTTGTATTACTTTATAATCAAAACAAGACTTATTATCATGAGCTTAAACCGGATTATAAATCCTTAAATCATATTGCCATGAAAAAGATTATTTCATTTTCCGTTATGCTGCTGTTCATGCAGATCAGTTTTTCGCAGAATGTATATCATGTGGACTATAAAGCCATTGGTAAGTATGTCAAAGAAAACGCCGAAGGGTATAATAAGCTCACCGAACGTTTCGAAGCCAACGACTCCCTGCTCACCAACGACGATTATGCCCTGCTCTATTACGGTTATTCATTCACCCCGAAATACCGGGGAAGTATGGACAGATGGAACGTCATCGACACCCTTTACTCCGAAAAGAAGATAGACGTCATGTACGATAAGGTAAAAGAATTCAGACAAGACAATCCAGTATCCCTGAAACTCCTTTTATATCTCATTAAAGCCACATCCATACTCCAAAAAGATCAAACGGAACTTCAGTCATACCTCGACAAATATAAAAATCTCGTTGCCGCCATAATTTCCACCGGAAACGGAAAGAGTGAACAAACCGCCTTCCACGTCATTTGCATCAACGACGAATACCAATTGTTGCACAATGTATTCGACATTAAAAAGCTGGAAAGTCAGACACTTGTCAACGACTGCGATTTGATGAAATTCGAAAGCAGCCCCTATTACAACGGCACGGAGATCTATTTCAATATCAGCCGTTCGTTGCAACACATGAATAAAATGTTCAAATAATAACTTATGAATCAGGAATCCCAACTCAACGACCATAACAAACAAGAGTACCCTCCCATGCACACCTGTGAGCATATTGTCAACCGCACAATGATCAGGCTGTTTGGTTGCGGAAGGTCGGTATCCGCCCATATCGAGCGGAAAAAGAGCAAGCTAGACTACGTCTTGAACTCCTGTCCCACCGATGAAGAAACCGAGGCACTGGAAAAAGCCGTAAACGAAGTGATTGCGCAAGATCTGCCCGTCACCAGCGAATACATCACCCAGGAAGAAGCAGCGGGAAGGTTCGACCTGGAGCGATTACCCGAAGGAGCATCCCATACGGTACGCATTATAAAGGTAGGCCAATACGACGAATGCCTTTGTGCCGGTACCCACGTCAGCCACACCGCCGAAATCGGTACATTCAAAATTATCAGTCACGATTGGGATAAAAACAGTAAGCGTTGGAGGATCCGTTTTAAGTTAAATCTGTAATTTTGTCATTAAAACTGACTAAATATCGCATCAAAAGTGTCATTTTGTCAAATTGCACGTTAAAAGCCAATTGGCATATCGTTTGCCTATTAATCAGTGAACGAAAGTTCAAGAAACTATTAATTGAATGTTTAACTTAATGATAGGAGATTACAACTATGATGCCTGTTAGAAGAACGCAAAGCTGGTTACCCGGCATATTCAATGATTTTTTCGATAACGAGTGGATGGAAAGAGCCAATGCAACCGCTCCTGCTATCAATGTATTGGAAACCGAAAACAACTACAAGGTAGAGTTGGCTGCTCCGGGAATGACCAAGGAAGACTTCAATGTACACATCGATGAAGACAGCAATCTGGTCATTACGATGGAAAAGAAGACCGAAAATAAGAAAGAAGACAAGAAAGACGGTCGTTATCTGCGTCGCGAGTTCTCTTATTCCAAGTTCCAGCAAACAATGATCCTGCCGGACGATGTGGATAAGGAAAAGATTTCGGCTCAAGTGGAAAATGGTGTTTTAAGCATCCAGCTTCCCAAGTACACCGAAGCCCAGAAGCCGCAGACCAAAAAAATGATTGAAGTGAAATAAAAAAAGTGCAGGGTTCAGGCCCTACACCGATTGAATGACTACACAAAAGAATAAAGTGGACAATTCCCTGAGAGTTGTCCACTTTTCTTTTTTTGAGCCGCTATCCAGACTTGAACTGGAGACCTACGCGTTACGAATGCGTTGCTCTACCAACTGAGCTATAGCGGCGGTCATCTTTTATTTTCGGAGTGCAAAGTTATATTTCTTTTTGGAAACACGAAAGCAAAGCCGTTTTTTATTTTCACAATTCAATAAATTATATCTCCCCAGCAAGCGGAGCGTATGGAAATTTTTCAGCATAATGAACTATCTTATATTATAAAATATCATCCTATTGGAATAATTGTATATTTTTCAAAAATAAAATATACCTTTGCGGTTATAATAAATTATAACTTAAGCTTAATTAAAATATAGTTGTATGCAAAGATTAGTTACATTGCTATTCGCGATATTCCTCTTATCCGGAGTAGCAGTTGCACAGCAGATGACCGACGACCAAGTTGTGCAATATGTAAAAGACGGTCAAAAGTCAGGTAAAACACAAAGTCAGATGACCACCGAGTTACTTCGCAGAGGAGTGACCAAGGAACAAGTTACCCGGATACAGGAAAAATACAATGACAGAAATTCCATCGCCGGTAAGTACGACAACGACAATAGCTCGCTTTCACGGGAACGTAACTCGCTAAAAACAGACAGATGGGGGCCGAATAATAGTCTCGATGAGTACAGCTACCTCCGTGAAACTAACGATACCACCGACCTGAGGAAAAATATAAAAGACCAGGAGAAAAATGGAATCAAGATCTTCGGTCATAATCTGTTCACCAACAAAAACCTTAGTTTCGAGCCCAGTGGAAATATAGCCACTCCGGTCAATTATCGGTTAGGTCCCGGTGACGAAGTAATTATCGACATCTGGGGGGCATCAGAGAACACCATCCGCCAGACCATATCCCCCGAAGGAAGCATTAATGTCAGCGGACTGGGTCCCCTCCATCTTAACGGAATGACGGTAAAAGAAGCCAATTCCTATTTACAACGCGAATTCGCTAAAATCTACGCCAGTATACTCGGCAAACAAGCCAACTCGCAGATTAAGCTTACGTTAGGTGATATCCGTAGCATACAAATCAACATCATGGGCGAAGTTGCCGTACCGGGCACCTATACCCTCTCCTCTTTCTCTTCCGTATTCCATGCCTTATACCGTGCAGGAGGAGTTAATAACATCGGTAGCCTGCGTAGCATCAAAGTAATACGTGCCGGCCGTACCATTGCCGATCTCGACGTCTATGATTTCATCATGAAAGGGAAAATGAGAGACGATGTCCGTCTTCAGGAAGGTGATGTCATCATCGTAAATCCCTATCAATCGCTCGTGGAAATACTGGGTAAGGTGAAACGCCCCATGTACTACGAGATGAAGTCCAACGAAACCGTAGCCACCATTCTGAAATATTCGGGAGGTTTTACCGGTGACGCCTATAAAAAGTCCGTGCGTATCATCCGTAAAAGCGGTCGCGAATATCAGGTGTACAATGTAGATGAGATGGATTACTCCGTTTTCCGTCTGGAAGATGGCGACCAGCTCACAGCCGATTCCGTACTCAACCGTTTCGAGAACCGTGTTGAAGTTCGCGGTGCAGTATTCCGCCCCGGAATGTACCAGATAGACGGCACGGTCAACACCGTAAAACAACTCATCAAGAAAGCCGAAGGGTTGCGCGGGGACGCTTTTCTCTCCCGTGTGATGATAGACCGTGAACACGAAGATCTTTCCCACGAACTCATAGCCATCGACCTCGCAGGATTGATGAATGGCACGGTTGCCGATATCCCGCTACAAAAGAATGATGTGTTATACATTCCCGGTATCAACGATTTAAAAGAAGAAGAAACCATTGGTATCTATGGCGAAGTAGCCAATCCGGGCACATTCCTGTTTTCTAAAAATATGACGGTGAAAGATCTCATTATACAGGCAGGAGGCCTGTTAGAGACTGCTTCCACAGCCCGTATTGAAATATCCCGTCGCATCAAGGATCCCGGCAGTACCTCATTCAGCAGTACGCTGGGCAAGATCTATACCTTTGATATCAAAGACGGTCTGGTGATCGATGACAATAACTTCACTCTCCAACCTTTTGACGCCGTCTACATTCGTAAAAGTCCGGCATACCGTGTACAACAGAATGTTTCAATAAACGGCGAAGTTCTTTTCGGCGGTCAATATGCCCTGCAGAAGAAGACCGAACGCCTGTCCGACCTGGTGAGGAAAGCCGGAGGACTCACACCCGATGCCTATATCAAAGGCGCCCGCCTCATTCGCAAAATGAATCCTGAAGAGTTGCGCCGTCAACGGGATGCTTTACAAATGGCTCAAAATAATACAGGAAAGGACTCCATCGACGTCAAAAAACTTGCCATGGCCAATACTTACACCGTAGGCATCAATCTCGAGAAAGCATTGACCAGTCCCAAATCCGATTACGACCTCGTATTGCGTGAAGGCGATGAGCTTATTATCCCCGAATATGTCAATACTGTCCGGATTAGCGGGGCAGTGATGTATCCCAATACCGTATCTTTCAAAACCGACGAAAACCTGCGCTACTACATCAACCAGGCCGGAGGATATGGCAACCGGGCAAAGAAGAGCAAAGCCTATGTGGTATATATGAACGGTACCGTGTCACGTCTTAATGCCGGAAACCGCAAAGATATCGAACCCGGTTGTGAGATTATCGTTCCTAACAAAGAAGAAAAGAGTAAGATGAGCACAGCTGAGATTCTGGGCATTGGCACTACCACCGCTTCCATTGCCACAATGATCGCTTCTATGGTTAATCTTTTTAAGTGATAAAGCATTATGAGTGAAAAAGAAGAGTTGAAAAACAAACCTGCCCAACCCGCCGAGCAGGAAATCGATTTAATAGAACTGGCCCAAAAAGTCTGGGCGGAGCGCAAGTTAATCTTAAAAGCATGCGGAATTGCCGTCGTCATAGGTTTACTCGTTGCATTCAGCATCCCGAAAGAATATGCCACAAGCGTCACGCTGGCGCCTGAAACCGCCGACAAAAACAGTAACGGTTCCTCCATAGGTGCTCTGGCTTCAATGGCCGGATTCAATTTTGTGGGGTCACCCGGTAGTGACGCCCTGTCTCCGGAACTCTATCCCGACATTGTCGCCTCCACCCCTTTTTTGGTGGATTTGTTCAATGTAAAGGTAAAAAGCCAAGATTCGCAAATCAATACTACGCTCTACAACTACCTTGACAAGGAGCAAAGCGCTCCGTGGTGGGGAGTGGTTACTTCCGCTCCGTTCAAAGCACTGGGATGGGTGGTATCCACTATTAAAGGAGAAAAGCAAGATAATGGCACAAGTACGGTTAACTCATTCCGGTTGACTCAAGACCAAGCAGCAATAGCCGATAACATAAGTAAACGAATAGCAGTTGCCATTGACAAAAAAACAGGCATAACTACCCTAACGGTTACCATGCAGGATCCGCTTATCTCCGCATCTGTTACCGACTCCGTCATGACGCGTTTACAAAGCTATATCACAAACTACCGCACCAATAAAGCCCGTCATGATCTGGCATTCGCCGAAAAACTCTATCGGGAAGCCAAAATCAACTACACCAACGCGCAGAAGAAGTACGCCACTTTTGCCGATGCCAATCAAAACCTGATCCTCTTCAGTTATCGTTCCGAACAGGAACGCCTGCAGAACGAAATGACACTGGCCTACAACGTTTATAGTCAGACAGCCCAACAGCTTCAGGTTGCTAAAGCCAAGGTACAGGAAATCACCCCTGTATATACAGTGGTACAACCCGCGACCGTTCCTTTAAAGCCTGCCAAACCCAATAAAATCATGATCCTTATTGGATTTGTCTTTCTGGCAGGTGTAGGCAGTGTCGGTTGGATATTATTTGCAAAAGACCTCATAAAAGGCTTCAAAAAGCAATAAATTTAAGGCTTCATAGGAGCTCCCCCGGTAGTTGGAATCAATTATCGGGGGAGTTTTATTTTGCGATATCGTAAAAACATCAAAAAATATTTTTATCGAAAATGATCTTTTTCGATAAAAAAAATATATCTTTGCCTCACTTGAAAACAAAAACGGTTTCACAAAATGAAAATTAATCTTTTTCACAGATACCTTTCTGTCAAGGTACTTCCCATTTGGACTATTCTTTTAGTTGATTTACTCACTATCATTATATCCACCATATTATCCTATGCTCTCCGCTATGATTTCCGCAGTGTATTTATTGATTCGTCTACCCTGGATGTCACATTGGTGTGGACTATTCTTGTAAATCTCATTTTTTTCCGTGTATTCCGCACTTACTCCAATGTACTGCGCTTTTCTTCCTTTGTGGATATCATGCGTATTTTCATTGCTCTTACCGTTGCCTATGCCGTACTTCTTCTATTTAGCATTCTCTCCCTGGAGGTATGGAATTTGCCCATAGGTGCGCCCAGTGTATTTTTCATCAGCTATGTTATTAGTTTCTCCATGATGGTATCCTCGCGTGTCATCGTAAAGACCGTTTACGAATGGGTATACAACGGAAATAAACAAAACATTAATGTGTTCATCTATGGTACCAAAGAAGCAGGAGTTAATATAGCCAAAGCCATACGGGTCAATCTTCGCAATAATTACCGTCTGCGAGGTTTTATCTCAGACGAGCCTGAAGTAGTTGGAAAAGTAATGATGGGAGTGGAAGTATTTCCCAACGACGATACCCTGATCGACACATTGAACGAACGGAACGTGAATGCAGTCATTGTATCTCCTTCAAAAATGGCTCGTTTGGGCAATCCGGATTGGGCCGATAAGCTACTCAACGAAAACATCAAGTTGATGACAGCCCCTCTGCTTAGCCAATGGAACGGACAACCCATCAATCAGGATTCACTCAAAGAAATACAAATTGAAGATCTACTGCAACGCGATCCCATCCAGATCGATATTAAGAAAGTCGCATCCCATCTGGAAGGCAAGCGGGTCATGATCACCGGAGCCGCCGGTTCCATCGGTAGTGAGATCATGAGGCAGGTTGCCTCTTTCAATCCCTATAAGCTCATCCTCATCGATCAGGCGGAGACTCCGTTACACGACATTCGCCTCGAGTTGCAGGATAAATGGCGCGATGTCAATGCCGAAACCATTATTGCAAACGTCTCCAATGCCACGCGTATGGAGACCCTTTTCAAGGAATATTGTCCGCAATACATCTTCCACGCCGCCGCCTATAAGCATGTACCCATGATGGAAGACAACGTATCGGAGTCCATACAGATCAACGTAAGCGGAACCCGCATATTGGCCGATCTGGCCGAAAAATACAAAGCGGAGAAGTTTGTCATGATCTCCACCGATAAAGCAGTCAACCCCACCAATGTAATGGGTTGCTCCAAACGTATCTGTGAAATCTACGTGCAGTCCCTTGCCAAGAAAGTCCAGAATGAAAACGGACGCCATACCCAATTCATTACCACCCGCTTTGGTAATGTCTTAGGGTCTAACGGCTCCGTTATTCCCCGTTTTCGCGACCAGATACAACACGGAGGTCCGGTCACTGTTACCCATCCCGAAATCATCCGTTATTTCATGACCATTCCCGAAGCCTGCCGCCTGGTGCTCGAAGCCGGAAGTATGGGTAACGGAGGTGAAATCTATATCTTCGACATGGGACGCCCCGTCAAGATACTCGATCTCGCTAAGCGGATGATCAGACTCTCCGGTCGCCCCAATATTAAAATAGAGTTTACCGGCCTGCGTCACGGTGAAAAACTTTATGAAGAGCTACTTAATCAGAAAGAACTAACCATACCCACCTATCATCCTAAAATTATGATAGCCAACGTTCGTGAGTATGATTACGACGACATTAAAAAGCGAATACAACATCTCATCGAGATCAGTTACACCTACGATCAGATGAAAATTGTATCCGCCATGAAAGACATCGTACCCGAATTTATCAGTAAGAACTCTTGTTTTGAAATCTTAGATAAGAAAGAACACTGTCCCGAGCTGATAAACGGAAACAGAGAACAATACAATATATAATTTAACGTGAGTTCGATATAATGATGAGCAATAACATCTCGAATACCCATAGCTCCTTTCCAATCTCTCCATTCCGCCCGAAGTTGAGTAATAATATTGATAGAAATCAATTTTCACCGAATTATCAATAATACGTTCAATAGCTTGTTCTATTTTTCCGCAATGAAGAAAGCAGTAACTCTTTTTTATGCATAAACCCCATCCTCCATAATACTATGTTGCAACAAAGAATCCATGTTCTGCCTCAAACGTACAATATCCACCGGACAGCCAAATAACTGCTGTAATTCATCCTTAATGTGCACCAAATTAAACAAATTAGGCGAAGTCATATCAACATAAACATCCACGTCACTATCTGCAGTTTGTTCACCACGAGCTACAGAGCCAAAAATACCAATATTTAGGTAATTCACAAAACAAGCAATCAATTTATCATCTATCAACATTTCCTCCTCAATGTCTCTTCATGCAACCAATAAAACTTCCGCATGAACCACACATAAATAGCACCCAGTACCAGCACCATGGCCCCCAGATACCACATCAACGCCATCGCTGAAAAGTGCAAGAATAACCGCATCAATTGAGACGTGGGACGATCTATAAAGCTAATCAACGAAATCAGCGTCAGCCCCAACATAAGCCACGGATACGCACCACCGCTCACCATGAAATATGCCAAAGCCCCGAAGTAAAAGATGATTCCCCCGCCACGCAACGTGATCCGCTTGTGCGAACTCCGTTCATTCGATTTATCAATAATGTCAAACCGATCCGCCAGACGAAAATAAAAAAGTTCCACCAAGAACAGCAGAACCACTACAACTACATAATACAGCATGAAAATAAATATAGAATTTATTCTTAAAGAAAACCAAACAATTAAAATTTACAAAACTCCTTTATTATTTAGTAAGAAAATTTTGTAATTGGTGAGGATACTGTCGCCCATCCCATACAACTATAATCACTATCTTATTATCAAAAGTCTGATAATAAATATGATTTTGCTTATAAAACACACACCTTATTTCTCCGTATTTAGATAAATGAGATATCTGTTTTCCAAAATATGGAGAATTCCCTAATGATTCTACAAAAGCTAAGTCAGACCACACTACTTCCAGCCCAGTCTGTCAGATAATAATCTATATACTTGGCTATTAGGAATTACTCGTCCGCTCTCACGAGCAATTTGAGCATATCTTATTGCTCCAATTATGATCTCATCCGATAAGAGTTTTACTTCTTCCACAACATCGGATGAATGATACTCCATTATAAGTTACCCGGTAAATTCATCGAGATATCTATTAACATTCTCCTTTCTATTACCAAAATACTCAGATTTATATATATAAACATACAGCACTTATTACTAAGTGCCGTATATTTGTACATACTTTCTTAGGACTGAATTTATCCCCAACATTATTTAAGATAAATCCTCAATTTCAGCATTAGGAGCATTCACTTGTTCCCAAGACTTCATAATTAGTGGCTCTCTGAGTAAAATAAGGTTCTCCTCTTCTAGAAAGAAGCTTATTAAAGTTACTATCAGCTACATTTTTCTTACTACTATACACACCAGATAAACACCCCTGCTTTGTGATATAAGCGTTTTACTTTTCAATTTCCGATATCTCTTAACCATGAAATTTAGACGTTTATTATTCTATCCGCCAATATACCCGGAATCAAGCGCACTCCCTTATATTCCGTATCCATATTAATATTGGCAATATAGCGAAACCTGATGTCTTCCTCATCTGCAAAATTATTCAATGAAGGTATACTAACCGGATTCTGGAAACGTCTATACTTGCACTCCACTGCCAATTTTTGTAACGATCCATCCAATACAAAGTCCACCTCCGTACCACTCTGAGTACGATAAAAATAAATCGTATCCGCAGCCTGCCGCCTTCTCCAAAGCTCCAGTAATATGTAATTTTCAAACAAGGCGCCATTGTCCGTCCTGAATGCTATTTCATTAAAACTATTATAAATGATATTACGCAATCCCAAATCACAAAAATACACCTTATTCATCTTTCCTATCACTTTACGTTTATTCGTAAAATAAGGTTCCACTAATTTTATGATATACATTTTTTGGAGCAAATAGATATACTCCTCGCAACGCGCATATGGCAATCCACTCTCACGACTCAAATCATTCACATTCACTAGATTTCCTATCTGTACGGCTAACAAGCGGAGTAACTTATTGAAGCCTACGAAATGCTCATTTGCAATATAATGACGCACATCATTCAACAAGTAAGTCTGGTAAATGTCATTCAGCAATTTCACTTTCTCCTGAGGGTTGTTAGTCAGCGCTGTGCGTGGAAGTCCACCATAAATCAAATACTCTTCACAAGCCACTCTCAATGGAGCCACCAGTGCCTCATCACTCCCATGCTGCAATTCCTGTTGCAAACGCCACAATTTCTCATCTTTAAACAGCAGATATTCCGAAAAAGAAAGAGACAAGACCTCTATTACACGCACACGACCAGCCAACGATTCCTCAATATGCTGAAGAATATCCAAGCTTGAGCTACCCGAACAAAGAATACGCAGATTATCGTACTTATCCGTCAACAATTTCAACATGGTGGAGATGCCTTGTATAAACTGAAATTCATCAAGTAACAGCAATCCGTTCAGTTCCTCATTAAGATATATTTTCAAATATTGCTCAATGGTACTGAATTGCTGAAACCGGGCTGCCACTTCCACATCCTGTCCATTCAGGAACAAAGTGTTCCGAAAATTTTCAGTAGGATAAGCCTTCATTATAGAAGTCTTACCTACCTGCCTTGCACCAATCAGCACCACAATGGGCACTAAATTAAATGCCGATAGAATCTTTTCCTTATAACTATTTCTTGCTATCATACTCCATTATTTCCTACAAAAATACTATTTCCCTGCAAAAAATAACAAAAATCCTTATGGAATTTCAGGCAAACGACAAAAACACACCTATTATTTAGCTTTCCTGCATCTCCTGTTGAAAAGAAAAAGTAAGAAATTCCGTCACAACATCACCTTCCGCATCATTACGACTTTTGTAGCCGTCATATATATCCAAATTACTTAATGATCCATATTGCAAGCCCAAATATCCGCAATATAAACCGTATTATTTTCTATATAATAAATTATCTTATGATTCTTATGCTCAACAAATGCTCGAAATTCTATACTTTCATCCCATTGATTTTCACACACACTACCATATTGGGATATGTCTTCAATAATTTTACTGCATCATAAATTGAAAGCTTCACATTATTTGCAACCTTAGAATTAAAGTGCTTTTTATAATAAAAATAGATTTGAGATAATTGAAATTGAGCTTCTTTACTCCAAATAAGTTTCATTAAACTAATGCTTGAAAAAATTGATCCATTTCTTCTTCACTAATGCCCCCCCCCTCATGGAAAGACTTTACAGCTGCTTTCAGTCGGCTTTTCTTCTCCTGTTCTGTAAACTGTCCCGGGAAATCAACCTTACTGATTTCTTTTTTATGAGATAATCCTGCATTTGTATCATGAGAAAGATGGTACAGTGATTCAGGTTCCTGTGCAAATAAAGCATCCGACTCTTTTTCCTTATATGATTTCGATTTTTTCATAAGATACGCATTAATAATAATCGCGAAATTAAGAAATATATTCTTTAATTCAGCGATTGCTATTATTTTTTTATGTTGTAAAGTTTCTCTACCTCAATACACTTTTAATGTCTGGCCTGCTTATACAGATGGATTATTAATATCTATTCCATTCTTAGGAGTAACATCATCTTGTTGATCCAAGTTCATTTTATAAATAGAACCTATTTCGACATTCCCGTTTTCAGTTGATTCGCTCATCAATTCAAAAGCTTGTCTATTTGGATATTTTCTTTGCAGTTTCCTGCATACGACGTTTCAACTCTATCTTAGCATTACGCGAACTTTTGCGAGCTTCAATTGCTACTCGTTCCATCAATTGATGAAGGATTTCATCCGATGGTTCTTCCATCGAATTTAAACGATAAATATTCAGTTCCATAGCATAAGGCATATTTTGTTGAATGAACAAAACAAGCAATCAATTTATCGTCCATCAATGTTTCCTCCTCAATATCTCTTCATGCAACCACCATAAAATAATTCCTATTATATTTTTATAATATATAAATAATCTCTATATTTGCATTGTCATCGCTCGTAGAACGAAGGACTTGGTTGGCCGCATTACCGTAAATGCGGTTTTTTCGTGCCTTTTCATTTAATCCTGTGTATGTATTTATTTTGATAATATAATTTGTTCATTCCATCGATACAAAAGCCTGTTATTAGCGTATAATCGGGCCTGACATACTCCACAACAACAATATATTGCTTATCTCTGTACCAAAAATAATCTCTTATAGCACCATTACTTTCCTCATATTGAAACCGGGTAATTCTTTTATCACCGCTATTCTCTAATATAGGTTTAATCCAATGCACGCGAATTGCCCTTTCCGAACGAAACTCCCGCACTTTCTGTTTGCCTTCTACTTTGAGAGTCACCACGTGTACAAACTTCTCATTAAAGTTACAAAAAAAGAGAGGGAGTCTGTCTTTCTGATTATTCTTGTACATATATGGCTTTATTTTGAGAAAGACACCATCTATCTTAATAGGGTTATCAATCAATTCCCTCTTAAAAATGCTATAAATTTCTATTATTTTTTCCTCCTCATTTTCTTCAATCTTATCAAAATAAGGTTTTAAATCCGCTAGTACATCAGAATCATTCATTACGATTACGAAGTTGAAGATCAAAAATATTAAATTTAGTTTCCCAAGGCTCAGTTCCTTCATCCAAACAATACCCCGAGCAACTCTCAATGTAAGATAAAAGTTCTTTTTTTGCAGAACTGGCACCTTTTACATTCATCAAACCTCTCGATTTATAAGTTACCGCACCAATAAACAAGTCCGCCAATTGTATAAACTGCGATTCATAAGAGCGAATATGCTGAAAAGAATTAAAAGGAGAATCACCACAAAATTTACCATTAAATACCTCTTGTATCTTATCAAGTTTAGCCCGTCCTCTTGTATCCTTAATATCAAGAAATACCCTATATGAGCCCAAAGCAGGATTAACAAAATGATTGACTAATAAGAAATAAATTACTTTATAATAAAAATTATCGTGTTCGCCATCATTAAATGAAGTATTATTTAATCTATCCTTGCATTTTATGAGTACGCATCTAAATTCCATATCAGATGCAAAGAAGTAATCAATCAGATCCTTATACATCTGTACGTGAGTATTACTAATTGTATTCCATTTTATTTCATGTACTATACCATGCTTATGTTTAATCTCTTTAATTTTTCTTTTTAACTCAGCAGCTTTGTCATCAGGAATCTTTATATATCCAATACACATTACCGGAAAACCATCATGCTCCAAATGACAACTTTCATCAATGTAAAAAGACGCATTCTCCATATTTCCCATAACTATAAAGATTTTTATATCTATAAAATAACAATCGCGAAATTAAGAAAAAACTTCCTTAATTCCGCGATTGCCAATATTTTTTTATGTCGTAAAGCCCCTCTACCTCAATGCTCTTTAGAAGCTGACATCTCCTCATGCAACCGGTAATACTTCCGCATGAAAACGATGTAGATGGAACCCAGTACCAACACCATGGCACCCAAATACCAGTAACCATAAGGCCTGAAACGGAAATAACCCCACATCACCACTACCTGTGCCACCATATAAATCAACGATACCACCACGTGCGGCAGGTGCAATTCATTCGCCATAAGCTGATACATGTGCTTGCGGTGCGGCAAACCAATATTCTCGTGAAGTATGATGCGGTGTACAATCGTCAGGATGCAGTCCGCACCATATACCGCCACCAGTACCAGCCAACTGAAATCCCCCGTTGCCACAATGAGCTTACCCAATAAGAACAACAGCACAAATGCAATGCTCACCGCCCCCACATCGCCCGCAAAGCACTTCGCCCGCTTACGGAAGTTGAAGAAGCAGAACACCACCACCGCACACATCATCGTATAAATCATCTCCGGCTCCACAAACGCCCTGATCTCCGCATTCACATAAGCCAGTATCCCCAGCAACACCAGCGAATACCCACCTGTGATGCCATTGATGCCATCCATGAAGTTATACATATTAATCATACCCGTGCATACCACCAACGCAATGACAAATGTCCACCAGGGTAGCGCGAACAATCCCCACTCATAAAACATCAGCACCATTGCTGAAAAATGCAAGAATAACCGCATGAATCGAGACGTGGAACGTATGTCATCCACAAAGCTAATCAACGAAATCAGCGTCAGCCCCAACATAAACCACGGATACGCACCACCACTCACCATGAAATAAGCCAAAGCCCCGAAATAAAAGATAATTCCCCCACCCCTCAACGTGATCCGCTTGTGTGAACTCCGCTCATTCGGTCGGTCAATGATGTTAAACTTATCCGCTATACGGAAATAAAAAAGTTCTGCCACGAATAGCAGAACCAATACCACAACATAATACATTATATCATTCTTAAAATCGACAATATCCAAAATGAAACCTATCTTATTTCCGTTCAAACGAGCGTATCGTCTTTCTCAATCCATCCTCCGCCCTCACCGGCATCCGTTCTATCCCCAATGCCGCTTTCAGCTTCGCATTACTCACCACATAATTCTCTGTCAACTTCCGCAAGCGTTCCCTGTTCAGTGGCAGATGAAGCCACGTGCCTATGGCTGCGCAACCTTCCATCAATCCCCTGTTCAACTTCCAGATACGCGGTTTCTTCCCCATTGCTTCACACATCACCGTGATCAATTCATTTGTAGAAAGCGCTTCATCATCACCGATATGATAAATGCCCGTAGGCACATCCTTGGTCAATAAGCCTTCCACCGCATAGCACAAATTATCCACCGACGTGAACGAGCGCCTGTTCTCAAAAGCCCCTAACGGCCAAGGAATCCCTTTCTTCACCACACTATACAACAAGTTCAGATTCCCCCTATTGCCGGGTCCATGAATCATACAAGGTCGAAGAATATACACTCGTCCGTCCGAACGAGATTCTTCTTTTTTCTTTAATTCTTCATTCTTAAGAATATACCCTTCCGCCTTAATCTTGCTTTCCCCGTAAGGCCCCACAGGAGCAGGCACCACCTCTTCTGTCAGTATATCCCCTGTCACGCTGTCCGCCGCTGCCTTCACAGAACTGAAAAAGATAAACTTTTTTGCCGAAGAGCCGAGGAAGAAATCAAAAATCTTCTCCGTCAATCCCGTGTTTATATCGAAATACGCCTGCGCTGCTGAATGGTTTTTCGTATCATGTGCCTTACCCGCCAGATGGATGATGACATCAAAATGGGGCAAGCGCTGCATAGGAAAAGAGGTTGGTTCAATATCATTCCAACTAAAAGTCTTTATCACGCCTTCCTTTGGGAGTGTAACAATATCAATTCCATATAAATTATAATGCTCTTTTAAAGCAAAAACAAGATTAGAACCCACAAAACCGTGAATTCCTGTTATAAGTACATTCATCAGTCTCCTCCTTGTAATATATTACATAAATGATCTATGCACTGATTCATTTCAAAATAACGCTTATAATATTCTCGCCCATTTCTTCCCAATACCTTTCTAGTATCTTCATCCATATTCTTCAATCGAAGAATGATATCAGCCAAACCGACATAATCTCCAGCATTCGTAGCGTATCCACATTGACTATCATTTATTATTTTCTGTCCTTCTCCACTTATCATCCCAGCTATAGGTTTCCCTGCTGCCATATAAGCTTGCAACTTAGCAGGAACAGTCAAGTTAAAAATCAATTCATCTTTCAAAGACAATAACATGACATTCGCTCTTTCAAAAAAAGCGGGCATTTCTTCTATGGAAAATCTGCCGGAAGTATATACTGTATTTGTTAGTTTATATTTTTCTACAAACTCCTCCACCCAAATACGCTTTCTCCCATCTCCTACAAATATAAATTTTATCTGATCTTCATTTTTAAGTAATAATGCACATTGCATTATATTCTCAAAGTCTTGAGCCTCTCCAATATTTCCAGCAAACATTATGGTAAAACCTTCTGGTAACAATGGTAATTGGAAATTTACTTTTTCTAAAAAAATATCCTCAGCCCAATTCGGAAAATAAACAATCTTGCTTCCATAATCTCCCTTCTCCAATATAGATTCCTTAAATCCTCTAGAGCTTATTAGTATCTTATCAGAATTACGATAAACTGATTGTACTATGTGAGTAAAAAAATTAAGTACATATTTATTAGTGACTCCACCAGCTGAAATCAAACTCTCCGGCCATAAATCCAATATCCAAAAATACATTGGAATATGCAATATTCTCTTTACAATAAATGCAGGAATTCCTTGGGTTATGGGCGACGGTTCATGTACCAATATAGCATCAAACTTCTTTGATCGGGCTAAGATAGCTGCCCTTATAGAAGCAAAAAAGGCCCAACTAAAATAGTTCAAAGCCAATCGTACCCCTGTTCCTCTACCTCTGGAGAATAAAAGTGCACGATATATATGAACTCCATTTATAATCTGTTTTCGATTTCTAAATACACCATAGTCTTTATAAAAAGAGCCACTTGGGTAATTAGGGATACCAGTAAGTACCGTAACCTCATATCCCCTCTTTGTCAGTTCAAAAGCAATATCATTACTTTTGAAATTTTCCGGATAAAAATATTGGGTTACCAATAAAACTCTCATCTTTTTTATTCGTTTTATTACCCAGAATCAATACTTTCTCCAAACTATTTTATCAACTATACCGGTATAGCTCTGAATCAACTTCACAACCTTTACCGATACATTCTTATCCACATAATCCGGAGTAGGAATACCCAAAGCACCGTCACGATTCATCTCTACAGCCACATCAACAGCCTGCAAGACCTGCTCCGTAGTAATTCCTGCCAAAATAAAGTTACCCTTATCCAAAGCCTCAGGACGTTCCGTACTTGTACGAATACAAACTGCAGGGAAAGGATTGCCGATAGAAAGAAAATAACTACTTTCTTCCGGCAGAGTACCCGAGTCTGAAACTACGCCAAAAGCATTCATCTGAAGATGGTTGTAATCATGAAAACCGAGCGGTTGATGCTGGATCACTCGCTTGTCAAAGACAAAACCACGTTGTTCGATAAACTTCTTTGAACGAGGATGGCATGAATATAAGATAGGCATATCGTACTTCTTTGCCATTTCATTCACGGCATTCATTAAATTGAAGAAGTTCTTCTCTGTGTCGATATTCTCTTCACGATGGGCAGAAAGAAGGATATATTTACCTTTATCTAGCCCTAACCTTTGCAGAATCGTGCTTGCTCTTATTTGCTCCAGATTATTGTGCAATACCTCTGCCATAGGTGAACCAACGACATAAGTACGTTCCCATGGAGTACCGGCGGCATTCAGATAACGCCGGGCATGTTCTGAGTAGCACATATTCACATCAGCAGTAACATCGACTATTCGACGGTTCGTTTCCTCTGGCAGACATTCATCAAAGCAACGGTTACCTGCCTCCATATGGAAAATGGGAATATGAAGACGTTTCGCTCCGATTACTGACAAACAAGAATTCGTATCTCCCAATACCAACACTGCATCAGGCTTCACTTCAATCATCAACTGATAAGACTTGGCTATGATATTACCGATAGTCTCACCCAAATCCTTGCCTACCGCATTCAAATAATAGTTAGGCTCACGAAGTCCCAGATCTTCAAAAAAAATCTGATTCAAGGAATAATCGTAATTCTGACCTGTATGCACCAATACCTGGTTAAAGTACCGATCACAACGTTTAATGGTGGCAGACAAACGGATAATTTCCGGACGAGTGCCTATGATTGTCATTAATTTTAGCTTGTTCATTTCGTTTTATAGTTTTCGGTTTTGTCACAAGGTTCAAAGTAAGTATCACCGTCTTTAGGATCATACCATTCATTTATCCAGAATTGGGTATAGAGTTCCTCCTCCCCAATATTGGTGATATTATGTGTGTACCATACCGGCATATCAACATAACCAGGTTCATTCCCATCCAAATAGAAATTCAAAACCTCATTCGTACCAATCTTACGAAGTTGGATTCTAGCTTTTCCTCTGATCACGGTAAAACGTTCTATCTTGCGGGTATGGTAGTGGTTACCACGGGTTATACCCGGAACAGTAGTCGAGAAAGAGACCTGACCACCGATACCCAACTTCACTGTTTCCACAAACATACCTCTGAGATCTTCATGCTTTACCAGTTTACGGGGATAGATGGAAACAAAATCCATATAACTACAGAAAGTATTGAAAAGGTTTACCTCATTCATATCTTTCAAAGTCGGAATAAATCCTTGTTCAAAATAAAAGGATTTGAAGTTTTCAAGCAAAGTCAGGATTTCAGTCACTTTCTTTTCAAAATCAAAAGGAACAGAATCGCGCTCCACTACGGGAGAAGGCGTCAATTGTGCGGCACGAATCTTTCCAATGATATACTTGCACAGATTGCCTACATAAATAAGTTTGACTCCGCCGTCCTGTAACACCTGAGGAGTTTCTTCGTGAGTCAGTTTATAACAGAAAGTAGCAATAAAGGAGTTATAGTTCGAACGACCGAAAGGACCATATACGTTGGGAACTATCATACCGGTAAAATTGCTGCCTGTACGCTTTGCCCATTCTTCTAACAGCCTGCGACCTTCACATTTGGATTTGCCGTATTCATTATCACGTTCCTCTTGGGTGGAAGAAGAAAACAGTACATGAGGAGTAACATGTTCTGCTTCCATGGCGGATATCAGTTGATTGACCAGATAAACATTTGTCTCATAAAGCACCTGTGCATTAGGATGACGGTTTATGGCGGCTAAATGTACTATTACATCACAACTGCGTACAAAAGCGCATAATTGTTTCTCACTCTGAAAATAGGAATCTTCAAAGGGAATACGCTGGAATTCATCAGGGCGTAGTCCGAATTCGTTGTAGAGATGAGTCCCCACAAACCCTGACTGACCCGTTATGCCAACTCGTATCATAAATATGTTATATTCAAAAATTAAAAAAGAAGGTATTATAAATGCAAGTCTTCACGAATAAAGGAAAGTTTCAGCAGGAGCTGCTTCATCCCTTCTACATCCAGACGGCGGGTATTGTGGGAATGGTAGTCTTCTATTCTAGAAACTTTCTTATTTCCCTCTATGAAGAATTTGTCATAGTTCAGGTCGCGGGTATCACAAGGGATACGGTAATAATCGTCCATATCAACGGCTTTGCCCATCTCTTCACGGGTTACAAGAGTCTCATATAGTTTTTCTCCATGACGGGTACCAATAACCTTTACTTCAGCATCACTATGGTATAGTTCTTTCAAGGCATCGGCCAAAACATCCAATGTGGCAGCAGGAGCCTTTTGCACAAACAAGTCACCGTTTGTTCCATGTTGGAAGGCGTAAATGACCAGATCTACAGCATCATCCAGAGTCATCATAAAACGGGTCATGTTAGGATCTGTAATCGTAATAGGCTTACCTTCTTTCATCTGTTCCACCCACAAAGGAATGACAGAACCACGACTAGCCATAACGTTGCCATAACGTGTGCAACAAATGGTGGTAGCGCCATCCTCACCCAACTGACGACCTTTGGCGATAGCAACCTTTTCCATCATAGCCTTGCTGATGCCCATAGCATTGATAGGATAAGCAGCCTTATCTGTAGAAAGAACAACTATATTTTTTACTCCATGCTTAATGGCTGAGTCAAGCACGTTTTCGGTACCTAATACATTGGTACGAACGGCTTGCGTAGGAAAAAACTCACAAGAAGGAACCTGCTTCAATGCAGCCGCATGAAAGATATAATCCACACCATTCATTACTCCATCTACAGAACGCATATCACGAACATCACCGATGTAGAATTTGACTTTAGGATTCTGCAAGTGATGACGCATATCATCCTGTTTTTTTTCGTCGCGAGAGAATATACGAATTTCTTTGATATCTGAATCAAGAAAACGTTTAAGAACTGCATTACCGAAAGAACCTGTTCCGCCAGTAATCAATAAAATTTTGTCTTTAAACATGTTCAGCAAGATTTTATCTTGAATATTTAAAATGGTATAATAGCTATAGATTTTCTAACGTCTTTGAAATCATATTTTTTCTTTGAGAATAAGAAAAATTACTTTCTACATATTGAATTCCTTTTTCTATAGAATCATTTGTACGCATAGTTGAGGAATAACTATAAATCTGATTAGCAATAGCCTGATAATCATCCATATCTTTAACACATATTCCAATGTCTCCTACAGCATCCTTCAATCCACCTTTACCGGAATGGATAACAACGTTTCCAGCAATAAGTGCTTCTATTGCAGCGATGCCAAAACCTTCATACTCAGAAAGCTGGAAATAATATTTACTCGTTTTCAAGTAGTCTATTTTTTGATTCTCATTGACAACTCCAGTAAAAAAAACTTTATCCTCAAGGCTTAGATTTTTAACTAATTCAATTGCAATATCACTACCTTCTCCCTGAGGTCCGATGATATAAAATGTATATTCTGGCATAAGGGTTGTCAGTTCTTTAAATACATATATAGAACGTAAAATTCCTTTACGATAAACATTCTCTGCTTTAACCATCCATGCGATAGTAAGAAAAATGTTTTTTTTAGGAATGCCTAAAGTGTATTTTAGTTTTTGAGTATCTATAGAATGAAAACAAAGCAGATTGTTTTTAGGTATGCGGCCTGCATATATATGTTTTATATTTTCTTGATCAGCAGTAGAAACGATCAATGAAGCATCTGAAAACAGATTACACAATCTAAAAAAAAGTTTTTGTATGAAGTAGTTTTTACGACTAGCATAGTCCCGAGCTAGGTTATCAATTCCCCCAGTAAAAATGACTGGTTTTCTAAATAATTTCGCTAATATGGCAGGAAAAAGTCCATATCGGTAAAAATAAAGAAAGGCAAGATTGTATTTCCAAAAATATAAGAAATCACAGATATGATTACTAACTACCACAGAATAACCTAAATCCTGAAGGATAGAAATATCGATTTTGTAGAATCCTTGTATGGAAAACATTTTTTTATCTTGCACACTAGAATAAAACAGAACAACTTTTTTTTCTTTATAAAATTTCATTCCACGATTTAATGATTGTTTCGATACTAAAGTTTCGGGCTGTTTTAATGGCACTATTAGCAAATTTTTCACGTAGTCCCTTGTTTTCAACTAACAACTGTAATTTGTAAGTAAAATCTTTTATATCCATTTTTTTTACTAAAAATCCATTATCATTGTCGTTAACAATATCAGCAATACCACTGGGTGAATTAAACGCAATTAATGGTAAACCAACCTCTGCAGCTTCTAGCAGTACCAATCCAAAACTTTCGAATAAAGACGTAAATGCAAAAATAGAAGAATGTAGATATTCGGATACAATTGCGGTCGTTGGAGGATGAATTGTGATTTGTTCAGCACAAGAAGTTTGTTCTATCTGGTATTGTAATTCTGCTTGTACACCATCATCCTGACCAAATATATCCAATCTCCAATCTGTATATTTTTGTAAAACAGGTAAACAAGCTTCTATCAAATAATTAAATCCTTTTTGTCTATTAAGACGACCTACAGATATGATTCTTTTACAATCTAATTCAGATTTCTGAGAGGATTGTAAGGTTAAAGGATTCGGAATCCTGATAATATTCTTCAGTTTCTTTTTCTCCCGATATATTTTTTCATCTTTTCGGTTAATGATAATAACTTTGTTGAAAAGAGATAAAATATATTTTCTAGAAAGATGAATAATGAAAGGCTGAGGTTCAAAAAAACTATTATGGAGCCAAGCAATTTTTTTTATTCTAAAACAGCATAGGGACAGACTTACAAATAAACATCCTATTTCAGACAAGGCAATAATTTCATCGAATCGTTGTTGTTTTATGTAACTTCTGAAATTTTTCAGATAAAAAAGAGGTTGTAATTTTCGTAAAATAAAATTTTTACTTTTTCTTAGTCCCAAACTTTGTAAATGAATATTAGATGTCAGAGAATAAAAAGAATTCTCTGAATTATAGCTGACGATATAAATCTCGTGTTGTTTAGCTAACTCATTGGCAATAACGCATAAAACTCTTTCCCCTCCTCCAACAGAATTCAACGATACTGGGGTAAAAAAACAAATTTTTTTTTTATTCACCTTCTAAATAATTTGAATATTTTATTCTATTCATCATGATCAAATAATAAAATAATAATACCATGGTTTCCCTTGAAAAAAAAAGAGTAAGGCCTTTTATTTGAAGCAACAAGAAGTAGCTTACAACACAGTAAATGAAAAAACGAAAATTCCAGTTTGCATGAAATTTTTTTTTAATAGCAATAGAACTAAAAAAAAGATATATGAAAAGGAGGACACTAAGAATTACATACCCCATCCCTCCGAATAAGATTTGCCTCATATAACCAGAATCCGTATGCATATAGTAGCTACCATCCATATTAGTGAATTGCCCCGTTCCTATAAAATAGACCAAAGGCTCTATAGGTATGGACAACATTTGAAGTAAATGGTCACTAGAAGCGGAAGAAAAACCTTGTCCCTTATCCATATTATAAAATAATTCAAAGGTAAAAGGAAGTACATTATTTTCAATTATATCTTTAACATCTGTCGGTACGAATAAGAGGTAGACAATACAAGCAATGCCGATACAAATCAGAATATTTTTGGTAACACTTAGAAATTTTGAATAACTCACTTTAGCTGAAAAAAGTAAGATTAATGCAAAAATTATTCCTGTAAATCCGGTCCTTCCTACAAAAAAATTGGCAGTTATTAATAGAAAAAATAAGAGATAAGTTTTATAATTATTAAAATATATTGAATATCTACCCATAAAAATAAATATAAGACCAAATGCCGCTGATAAACCAAAAAATTGATCTCCAGCTAGTGCTAATCCTCGTGCAATTCCACTATTTAAATATGAATCTGCCACATTAGTAACTTGTTCATATTGAAAATGCCGGATAATTTCATAAAATACTGGAGAAAGAAAACTAAAGAATATGATAAAACTTTGTAAGCCAAAAATTAAAAATAACGATTTTAATAATTGTCGTTCAGTATAGATATAATTTTCTGCAACTGCAGAATATGCAAGAACACTTATTAATATAATGATTATACCTGAAGATTTGAAAGCTAGACTTAGATCAAAAGTACCATGAAATGTCGGAATTAGAATAGCTATACTATTGTAAAATAGTAATAGCATGATAAAACGAAAATTATATATATTTTTAAAAATATGTCCCAATTTCCGGAATCCACCTTTTTCCAAGGATAGTGTTACCAGTGACAAAAAAAATACAATATACCTAGTATTTATATTATCTATCTGAAATCCAAAGATAAGCAGAAACAGCAGAAAGATATACCATGAATATCGAGATATCTTAAAAAACTTACTTACTATATCCATTTTTTTTCTAACAGAATAGAAAATTAAAATAATAGTTTGTGTGCCTTTCTATTATAAAAATAACAATAAGCTATTTTTAAACAATAGGTAAAAGAGAATCTAAAAAAATCTCCTGAAAAAAAGAGATAAAAAAATGTTTTTATAAATTCCTCATCAATAGACCTATATAAATAATAAAAAAATTCTTTTACATCAAATGAAAATGCTACATTATTTTTTATAAAAATAGATTTATATCGAATAATATCTTTGATTGTTATTTTTGAAGATATACTATAATCAATTTGATTCATATTACAATAGCGATTAAAAGCCCTACGCCGGATTTTTGATGTTATTTTTAACTGTTCCTGGGTATGATTGTTACTGATTTGTAGGTCACTAATACGATAATATAACAAGACTTCCGATAAATTATGAAATTGAGTATAAGGGTATAATCGCTCCCATAAATCATAATCTTGTGAATATATTAACGCTTCATCATATTGAAGTTTATGTATGGATAAAATTTTTTTTCGGATAAAAACAACCGGATGAGCAAATACAGATTTAAAAAAAAGAAACATACAATGATGTTCTTCCGGGTAGGGACATATTGAATCTTTATATCCGAAATATTTTATCCAACTGCCACAAACTCCGACTTCCGGATGTTTCTCCATAAAAGCAAATTGTTTTTCAAACCTGTAAGGTAAAGAGATATCATCAGCATCCATGCGGGCAATATATTTTCCTTTAGCTAATGCTAAACCTTTATTTAAAGATTTGGTTAAACCGATATTTGTATCATTCTGAATAAGTATTATTCTTTGATCTTTATGTTGATACTTAAACAAAACTTCTTGATTTTCAATCCGATTAGGATTGTCATTAATGATGATAAATTCAAAATCACTGAAAGTTTGTTTTAATATGGAATCAATTGCTTCACATATCCATTCTATGGGTTCTGAGTAAATACTCATGATAACAGAAATCGGAGGCATATACATTATCGAAATTGTATTTTTATGAGTGATAATAAGAGCGATACCACTTAGTAAATTTATGTATCCCTTCCTCTAAATCGGTGCAAGGACAATAGTTATAATCTTTTTCTAACAAAGTGGTATCCGCATAAGTGATAGAAACATCACCTTGTTGCATTTCTACATATTCTTTAGGAGTTACCGCTCCAAATGCTTTTTCTAACGTATCAATAAAATCAAGTAATTTAATAGGTTTACCTCTGCCGATATTATATATGTGTGCCTGATCATCGGCAGGTTCCTGATGAATAATATTAACGATTCCTTCGATAATATCGTTGATGTAGGTAAAGTCTCTGTATAAATTGCCGTAATTAAAAACTTTGATGGTTTTATGCCTAGCAATGGCGTCAGCAAAAAGCATGGGAGCCATATCTGGACGCCCCCAAGGACCATATACCGTAAAAAAACGTAATCCAATAGTCTGGAAATGAAATAAATGAGAATAAGCATGCGCCATTAGTTCATTACTTTTTTTAGTTGCAGCATAGAAACTAATAGGATGGTCAACTTGTTGAGATTCCTGAAAGGGAACTTGTCGAGTATTTCCGTAAACCGATGAGGAAGAAGCATAAATTAGTCTTTTACAAGAAAAATTTCGGCACGCCTCTAATAAATTCAAAAATCCCATTAGATTGGAATGGGCATATTCATAAGGGTTACTGATACTATATCTGACACCTGCTTGAGCTGCCAAATTAATCACTAAATCAAAATTTTGTTTTCCAAATATTGTATCAATTTGTTCTTTATCAGCAATATCTCCTTGTATAAATTCATAGTTATTGTACTTTTTAGATTGGATCCATTTCCCAGAAATAACATTTTGAATTCCACAATCAGCTAAGCGTGCATATTTTAAGTTTATGTCATAATATGCATTAATATTGTCGATTCCAAGAATCTGATGAGGTGAATTCACCAACCGTTTAACTAAATGATAACCAATAAAACCTGCACTACCAGTAATTAATATATTCATGAATTGAATTTAAATTGATTTTGTGTAAACATTTCGAAAAATATATTTCTGATGAGGAAGAAAGACCTGTAAAACAACTCTTCAGCAAATCATTTTTTATAAAATTAATGGTTTGCCAATATTAATGCTGTGATTCTTTTCCTCTGAAAAAACAGAAAACCACAAACGATCAGGGTGAAAATAATCTTAACGATAAGAGGAAATTCTAATATTTGAAACATAATAAGTAATACTACCGTCACTGAGAAAAGGAGTACAAACCTTTTAACACTGAATTGAATGGGGTAAAGTTTATTGGTAAATAGCCAGCTAAAAAAAATAAGAACCACATTAGTAAGTATCATAGCCATAACTACAGCCCTTAAACCACCAATATGAAGAGCTATATATAACGATACTACATTAAAGACAGCACTAATTAAATAAGTGTAAGTTATATAGATAGTTTGTTTAGTGATTTTAGGACCTATATCGACAACTTCTTTTATAATAAACAGACCTTGATATAAAGCCAATCCCCCAATGAGGGTTGCAGCATCATAGTAATCTGAATTTCGTGTAAATAATTGGAGAATATTATTTGCAAATAAAGCAATCAGACAAACAAATATGAAAACGCCAGCACAAACATAATTAAACACCAAACTATAGATCTTTTTATGATTCTGACGTTCTAAACTTTCATACATGAAAGGGACCCATACCATTAAAAAAGCATTCTGAACTAATAATATAACTGAAGCAAATTTTAATGCTATCGAAAAAATTCCTATAGCTGCAGCAGACAAATAACTGAGCATGAAAAAACGGTTAATATAGGCATTACAAGTACTTCCAATTCTTGCAGGGAATTGTGGAAGAGCGAAAATTAACGTTTTTTTTAAGATTGAAAAATTGATGATAAAAGAGTACATTTTACGCAGGTACACAAGTTGACATATAAAGACAACACTAAAACCGACAATTTGTCCGATAAACACAGCATTGATTCCAACATGATAATATAAAATCAAAATAAGTGTTAATAAAGCACTTACTAAAACTTGTACAATTGTAAACCCAACAAAAAGAAGTGGCTTTTTCATATAGCGGACGACTACAAAGAGAATAGTTGTCAGATTGGTTAACGGAATTAATAATAAAGCAATTTTTATGGTATTAGAAAAAGCTGGAGTCTTAAATAATAATTCAGAAAAAATGGTAGCATAAAATAAACTTATACCTGTAAAAAGACATGATAAAATCCCTACTCCCCAAAGAATGGAAGATATCATAATATTCCTATTTTTTTCGTCTAACTCATAGTAAAAACGTTGTAGTGAGGTTTCTAGTTGCAAAATTCCGAAAATGATTATAATATATATAACAGATTGAATAACATCAATTTGTCCGTATTCTTCAACTGAAAACACCTGGGTATAAATAGGCAGTAAAAGAACAGATATAAATTTACTAGCAGCAGAAGATAATCCGTATAAAATAAATGATTTTATTAATTCTTTTTTCATTTAATTTGCTCTATTATCGCTAATAACTTACTGATCTGTTTGCGATAATCAAATTCTTTGGAAGTTTCTCTTCCGACTATACCTATTTTCTGAGCGGTCTCGTAATTCTGTATGATATATTTTAGTTTTGTTGCTAATAGTTCAGTATTATCTGATTCTACAATATAGCCATTTTCACCATCTTTTATATAAAAAGACATTTCACCAACATTAGTGACTACAACAAGTTTACCTGAATATAGGTAATCTCCTAGTTTTGAAGGAATATAGCCTCTTGATCTATAGTCATTAAGTTTAGGTATTACCAATATATCAATTTCATTATTGATGAATTCTATTGTATCTTTGTTAGTTTTTTGGGGTAAAATAATGATATATTTTTCTAATTTTTTATTTGTGACATCATTTATTAGTTTTGTTCTATAAGCAGGAAGCGAAGGTCCAAATAACACCAAACGGGTTGTTACTTTCTGCTTAATTAATATTTCTACGGCATTTATAAGTAAATTGATGCCATTGCTTATATTCAAAGTCCCCCCATATCCAATTGTAATAATCTTATTTTTTAGAATATTACTTTTTTGTATATTCTTTGTAAAATCCATTAGCATGGGAATAACTGTAAATTTACAGTCCACTTTTGTGTATTTCCGATAATATTTTTCATGTTCAGATGAAATAACTATTACTCCAGAAGCGTTTTTTAGTAGAAATATGATTGAATATTTAATCATATTAAAATTGACTTTATCTATAAAAGATTCCCGAAGTAAAGGCCCGCCAATAAATTCATTAATCTGAAAAATATATTTCTTATGTCTTATGTATATTGCTATAATTACAGGTAAGACAAATGTAATAGGAAGAGTATCCAAAAGAATGATATCAAATTGAGGAGCTTTCTGAACTATTTTAAAAAAAAGTTTGAAAGGGTTAATAATAAAGAAATATATAAGTCTAAATAAATATAATTTATTTTTTCTTTGAAATAAATAATAAAACTTTGTTTGTTTTTTGTAACTATCAGTTTTTAAAATATCCCTATTATAATTATTAGAATAAGAATATGTTTCAACCGTATTATTGTTCTCTTCTAATCCTTTTATGATGAAGTTTGTCCTAATAATTTCAGCCAACCCAAGATCATCATTAAACGGTAGATTCCCTATATTTAGAATTTTCATAAATGGAACCGTAGGAGTTTTTCGTAACCATCCACTTTTCCGCCGAGTACCAAAATCCTCTTTAGAATCAATAGCTTATGATTCACTTTATATAATATTAAAAAATAAGTTTAACTTTAGAGTCCACAATAGCAGGGTGAAAGAGTAGTTCTATGCCACAGCCTTATCTGGCAATTTAAAAGAAAACGAATATACCGTACTGGGGAGACGTTGTTTGCACGACAACTCTCAACGAGTGAATACATGAAAGCCGTATCCACAGCCGATTGTTCACTTCCTATATTCAGGCAGTTCTTTAAATTCATCTTGATCATCTGTTCGGCCAAATTATTGCTTAATTCGATAACACCATTTTTAAAGATATTCTTCATGGCTTCCCATTCCGAACGAGCATATTTCAACGCCTTTTTCATCAGTCCGCCACACTCCTTGTAATCTTGGTTAAAAAAAATATTCAAGCCGATTCTCAATATTGATCATAATATGCCGGGAACGCCGGAACCTTTCCTGTAATCGCTCTTCGGAGGTGAGACGCTGTCGTTTACACTCGTATTCTATGACAAATAGTTTTCCAAATTCGTCAATAAACCACATCGCCCGTTCCTTGTTTTCTTCCAAAGCATCCACAAAACACCGTCGAATATGGGTCAGGCATGGACTTCAGACTTTCACGAGATGAAATTCCTTCCCGGAAGTATCTTCTTTAGAAACCACTTCCAAAGAGATTAGTAATTCTGAATCCGGAGTAATATTAGGGTTGTTCATCCGTTGATTTCAAAAACTCTTGGTGGCATAATGCTGCAGACGATTGTAATCAAAATCTTCATCTTCACAAAACTGCTTTAATGAACGGCCATTGCTATAAGAAGCAAATTAACGGTAGGCTGCTGCATAATCTACTTTACTTTCTGTTCCCCTTCTTGCTCTCGTTTTATTTCTGGGACAAAAATATATCAGCATAGGCGATAAGCAAGGCGGAGACATGAATGGTTATGGTTATAATTTGCAGCAGCACGGTATAACCGCTTCTCTGCCGAACAACTTTCAGTCAAGGTCATACGTTATACACAAAGGTTAGAGAGAGAACCAATAGTCGTTATAACATCCATCAATCATATTAATCAAGTACTACCATCACCGCTATTCATTAGCATCACTTCGCTATCATGCTATTTCCAAATGGCAACATCGAGGTTCCAATACACCACCTCATAATGCTTATTGTATTCTCTCCTGTTTCTTCATGATCTTTGCCACGACAAGTATAGACACGAAGGCGACCTCTTTTCTGCAATTCTATACAATCTAATGTCAAGAAATGACTTCGAGCATAATCCGGAAAGTCTTCTTCCGTACGCTCCATATGAAAAAGGATATAATCACTCAATTACTTCAATTAACGACGGATGTATAAAAGCAGTAGCCACCGCCATCACGCCTTGTATCGCCACAACGACACGCCTGTCCCCTTTTACGCGTACGAACTCCCCTTCGACACCGGCAAATACACCGCCGGTGATACGCACATGATCACCTTTCTTCAATGCCACGGTGGCGGCATCAAGGTACACGATCTGCTCGTCGTAGTTTCCGGCTACGGCGATGAAACTTTTCATTTGACGTTCGGGAATGGTGATGGGACGACGGGTTTCGCGGTCCATCAGGTAACGGATAGGGAGGGTGAATGCCTGGGCATTCTTGATTTCGTCTATCCGGACACGGGTGGCACGGACAAAGACGAGGTTATGAATGGCGGGGACGAGTTTGCGGACTTTACGCTCTTTACGCACGACGTAGTCGTAACGCATGGGAATGAAGTTTTCAATCTTCTCGGTATCCAGATAATCCTTCAGGACAAGCTCGCGACTGTAAGTGACACGCAGGGCATACCAGCGTATTTCATTGTCGTCGGGACGGTTCGCGACAGGATATTCTTTGGGGACACCGGGGGAATGGAAAACCCTTCCGGTCAAGTCATTTTGTATGCAGGTTTGCTCTTCAGCATTCATGTTTTCAGGTCCCCCTATCACAGGAGGTTCGATTTCATGATGTTAACTCGTGATACGACGAATGGATGGGAATGTATTTCCGATTAAAAAGTCCAGTCCGTTCAGATCACTAACACAACATTGTCTACTCAAGCCGTTTCTTTGAAAGTGCTCGAATATTCTGTAGTGTTGCGCAAAGATAACTTTTGCAAATCAATTTACAAAGCATTTTTATATGCAAATATTTTATACGAACAAGAGGAAATTGTTAACGTTTTGATTATAAACTATATACAAATGTATAAAAATGAAAAAAATAACATACTCTTTTGATTATTCATTTTAATGAGTGAGTATTATTATTTGCGGGATAAAATATTTGTTTTTAATCAACGATTTCCTCTAAAAAGCCATTTCCAGACAGGAAGGACTTCAATCGTCCGATTCTTAAAATTCAGCATTTGTTCGGTGTCCCTTGTGATAATCAATAGCCTATGCTGTTCTCGCCTACTATGTTAGCATATTTAACTAGATAAAAGATTCGTAAATAGTGGAAATACAGTGTATATAAAGAGTCAGACCATCTCCACACCTTCTCCGTACCATCTCCATACCATCTCCACTATAACTTTATCTTTTCAAGCCTTAGCTGGAGCGCAAAAAAGTGGAGAAAGTACGGAGATGGTATTAAGGAAGTATTACTATGATAGGTGCCCGACTCTATCTTTTTTCCCATTATGCCTCTAAGAGCCATTTCCAGGCAGGAAGGATATGAACGGACTTGCCTTCTCTTGTAACTTCTTCTGCAAAAGTGTTTGTCACAATAGTACCTTCGGAGAGATTATAGGCGTTGAGGGCATCAAACAATCCGCGAAGTTCACGTTCGCGAGTATCGGGGTCATCCATCAGAAAACAGACCTGAATAGCCTGACGAACACGGAATCCGTCACGCACGACAAAATCACATTCAGCCTTACCGGAATTATGATAGTATATTTCACCGCCCCGACGACGCAATTCCACATAGACAAGATTTTCCAATAGACGTCCTTCTTCACCGGAAAAATGAAAGCCAAGACGACGTATTAAGGCATTGTCCACCGCATATACTTTCTTGGGATTGCGTAGTTGCGTCTTTACCGAATTATCCAGTTGGGAAAGGGAAAACAGCAAGTAAGTATTCTCAATATACTCCAGATAGTTTTTCACCGTGGTAGGATTCTTAACACCAATCACTTTAGCCAAATATGTATAGGTGAGCGGCTTACCGATATTACTAACTGTATAGTACACCAATTCTTTCACTTCGCGTTCGTTAACAAGTTGGTTGCGTACCATGACGTCCTTGTAGAGTATATTGTCATACAATGTTTTCAGTACAATATCATCATTCGATTTAAGATACATGGGAAAACCCCCATCTACGAAATAAGCGCCGAACAACGACTGTATCTCTCCACGCTCCACCGTACCCGATACGGATTTAAGCAATTTATCTCTACCGTGAAAAGTAAGATACTCGGCAAAAGAAAAGGGATAAAGTTCAATAGCAATATAGCAACCCGTAAGATAGGTACCCAACTCTTTGCTCAACATCCGTGCATTGGAGCCAGTGATAAATACCTTTTTGCCTGAATTGTACAGCCGTTTAACAAAATGTTCCCAACCCGGAATATTCTGTATTTCATCAAAATAAAAAGTATTCTGTTCGCCGTAAAGTTCTACAAAGACTTCATATAGTTCTTGAAAGTGCTCCACCCTGAACTGTGTCAGGCGATCATCATCAAAGTTGAAGAAGTAATCTTGCTGCGGCATCTTTCGCCGTATCTGCTGAAGGAGAACAGATTTACCACAACGACGAACTCCCGAAACGATAATGATTTCTTCGTTATTCAAATAACTTTCGGAAAAGTAGCGCGGGATGGTATCCCTACCTGCCAAAAAAGTCTTTTGATCGGTAATAATGTCTTTCAGTAATTGTTTCATATTACGGATAAATAATATATTTGAGGCAAATATATTATTTATTTCTATTTGAAATGGAATAAAACCTTATTTTTCACTATTACAAATAGAATAAATAGTGGTAATTCTACCATATCCGATGAAGCAGCCGATATTTCCTGTATAGGTTATTTCTTTTTTATACGGCATTAAATTCCTTTTCATAGAACGATAGTCCGACTCTGTCTATGTGCTCTCCCAAAGGGGTGTTTTTTTGCTTGTTGTAATCAACTACATCGACTTTATACAGCAATCCCAAATCTTCGATTTGTACATTGATATCCAATAACTGATTAAATGAAATGTCCTCTCCGATAGCGGCAAGATCAATATCGGAACCTTCCGAGAAAGTACCTTTGGCTCTCGAACCAAAAATGAAGACTTTTGTAATATTCGTATGCTTCTGAAAAACAGCACGGATATCTTTTATTACTTCAGAACTGAGTCCAAACATATAGTGATCAAAGTAAATTATTTATTTCTGCATTCGACTTTTCTGTTGAAAGCCTTTGTTTTAATTGTTTCAATAATGGAGAATATTCATCGTATATTTTTTCTACAATCTCCCCGGCATCCCCTTCGTTATAGGTGTGGGAAGTCGTTATACGTGCTTTTGCCATTCTTCTCCATCCGTCGTGATTGGATATTAATCCGTCTTCAAAAGCTTTTTGTAATGTCCCGTTAGGCCCGTTTACAAAATCATAACCTTTAAATTTCAAGAAGTCTTGAAGTACTTTCCAAGCAAGCTCAAAGGTGTATTCAAACCGCTGAATCAGACCTTCTTTTTCTAATTCCGACAGGTCATCGGGAGTTCTTCCGGATTCTGTAATCTCCAAAATCCGACTGCAAGCTTTATAAAAGCTGTCATATCTTTGTAGCCAACGTATATCTTGATTCTCCATTTTTTAATTTTACTTTTTACAAAAATACATAACTGTTTTTGAATTATGAAAAAAATGCATCTATTTAATGTCAAGAGTGCATTTTGATGTAGTTTTAGCATCCGGATAACTATTTATGCTGTAAATACAAAAAATTCCCCCGGGTACACGTTAATTTTCTATTTTCAATCGTGGTTTCCCTTATTGTTATGAAACATTACAAGTATTGGTGTTTTATTTACAAATTTTCTATACGATTAAAGCTGGACTTTACATCATTTTCTCTTTTATATTCTTCTCTATAAACATTCACATTTCAAGACAGTTTGTATTCATTTAGTTTTTTTATTTACATTATCTTATTAGTAATAAAACAAGATTAATAATTAACATAGTTAAATTTAAAAATAATTTTATTATTAATATTGTTTTATCAAACATTACATTATATTTGGCGCAACTAATTAAGCTATTAACTTCTGAATATCAATATATAAATCTTTTAAAACTGGAATAACTAACTAAATTAAAAATAGAACTTACCATTAATTAATATTTAACTATACTATTATTTATATAATAATACCACTAAGAAGTATATCAACTTATAAACATTATACCATATGGATAAATCTCCATCTGAAAGAAAAAATAATATTGAACCTTTGCAGATATCAATGCCGAAAGGCGGTGGAGCAATAAATAATTTAGGTGATACATTTCAGCCTAATATATTCTCAGGAACAGGGAATTATTCCGTACCTATACCGATAACAAAAGCAAGAGGATTTGAACCGATTCTGATGCTGGACTACAATTCGGGTAACGGAAATGGCATCTTTGGAATGGGATTCAATTTATCAGTACCTTTCATCTCTCTTAGAACAAGTAAGGGTATTCCTCAATATAATGGAAAAGACACCTATATAAACGGTAGTGAAGCATTAGTACTGAAAGAGAAGAGGACAGAAAATGATTATGAGGTAACAATATATTTACCTAGAGTGGAATCGGCTTTCACCTTGATAGAGCATTATGTATCCCAAGCGAAAAAAGAATCGTATTGGAAGCTGACCGACAATGAAAATAGCGTTTCTTTCTATGGCACAACCGGTACGTCACAGATTTGTAATCCGGAAAACACCGACCAAATATTTACTTGGTTGATAGACCAATCGGAAGATGCAAAAGGAAATAAGATTTGTTATAACTATAAGCATGAAAACAGGGATAATGTCCCGAATAAAATTTGGGAGGTAAATCGCCAGTATACCAACACTTACATAAAAAGTATACAGTATGGTAACTACTACGATACCGGTAATGTGGAAAAGTATGCTTATGAAGTGTTTTTTGATTATGGGGAGTATGATCTTGCCGATCTTGATAAAGGAAATCAAGATCCTTATACTCCGGTAAGAGAGTGGCAATATCGCCCCGATGCTTTTTCCTCTTTCCTCAGTGGTTTTGAAATCAGAACTTGTCGGCTATGCTCCAATATTTTGATATTTCATCATTTTGAAGACGAACTGGGAGCTCCGCAGCTCGTAAAGAGCATTAATTTTAAATATAATTGTCCGGCAAACTATCAGAATATTCTCATCACTTCTCCCTTGAATCTTGAAGCAATAACACTTATAGGATATAAAAGAGATGGAAAATCAGCTCTCGATGCATACCTTATCGAACAAATGCCTCCTGTAAAACTAGGCTTTTCCCAGTTTATAGCATCACAGAATCCGGAATTCAATGAACTGAAAATCAATAACGGAAACATTCCCGGCTATTTGGGAAAGAATGCTTTTCAACCTTTAGACCTGAACAACGAGGGAATTCCGGGATTGCTCTATGGCACTGACGACGGGGTATATTATTCGGAGTCCATAGGAAACGGAGAATTCAATCAACCGGATATCATACCCAACTTCCCCATCGACCGGAACTTCAATATCGGCGAAGCTTTTCTGACGGATCTGGAGAGTAAGGGAAAATGGGATATTGTGGTAAGAAGTGAGGCGAAAAAGGGGTTTTATGAGAAAACCCCAGAGGGACTATGGAAAAACTTTATTTCTTTTGAAGACTACCCTACCGACATCGAAGATAAAAACTATGAAGCGGCCGGGCTGAACAATGACGGGAAAACGGATCTGATGCTGATTGATGAAACGGACATTTCGGTCTATTATTCACTGGGCAAGAAGGGCTACACAAAACGACAGAGAAAGCTCCTGCCTCCGGAGTTTCCCTTGATTAAAGAGACTTATCACAAAGAATATACGGGTTTTGCAAATCTACTTGGCGACGGGCTTTCCCATCGGATAAGAATAACAAATGGTAAGGTGGAGTGCTGGCCCGATCGGGGTTACGGGAATTTCGGGAAGAAAATAACACTGGGTAACGCTCCGGACTTTGGAGAGGATTTTGAGGTCTCAAGGTTATTCCTCGCCGATATAGATGGTTCGGGAACAACGGATATCCTGTATGTTTATTCCGATAGAATCGAGCTTTTTATAAATAATAATGGCAATTACTTTTCGGACGAAATCACAATCAATCTTCCGGAACAATATTCCAATGCCGACCAAATCAACTTTTCCGATGTTTTGGGAAACGGGACTGCTTGTCTGATTTTCACAAAAGCCGGGACGGAATTCAAGCATTATTATTACAATTTTTTGGGGGAATATGCCATTGACGGTATAAAATATGCCAGTCTGAAGCCCTATCTTTTACAGGTATTGGATAACAACCTTGGAGCTATGACCCAAATTCAATATTGCAGTTCCACTAAATTTTATCTCGAAGATAAAAAGACCGGAAATCCATGGGCCACGAAATTGCCCTTCCCGGTGCAAGTGGTGGAACGGAAGATGGTTTACGACAAACTGTCGGAATGTATCTATTCCACTCATTATAAATACCACGACGGATATTTTGATCATACCGAGAAGGCATTTAAAGGGTTCGGTTTCGTGGAATCCTGGGATACCGAAAAATATGACGATCTGAAGGAATTTGCACGGCAAGTTTTCCAAAGCGATAAAGACGGTGATAAGAAAAATTATGTCCCTCCGGTCTATACCAGAACCTGGCATCATACCGGAGCCTATTTCAATAAGAATTGCATATCGGCTCAATATAAAAATGAATATTTCAAAGGGGATAGTCTGGCTTATAATCTTCCCGATTCGGTGTTTGACGAGACCTTGCAAGATGAAGATTCCGAAACCATACGACAGGCTTATACGGCATTAAGCGGACATGTCATCCGGACAGAGGTTTACTCCGGTGATAAAGAGTTATCGCCGCAAGTGTATATGAACCCGTATACGGTGGAAGAAAACAACTTTGAGGTGAAGCTTTACCAAAAGAAGGGAAATAATGAATATGCCGTTTTCAAGATAAATGAACGTGAGAATATCACGTATAACTATGAACGCAACCCGCTGGATCCACGCGTAACACAAAACTTCGTGCTGGAGACGGACAGCTATGGAAATGTATTGAAGTCGTGTATGGTCTATCTCCCGCGACGCTGTAACGGCAACACTACGGTTTACCCGGAACAGCAAAGTGTGAAGGGCATTGCCGAAGAAAAAAGATACTTTGATAATCGTCCGGATAACCTCTATTGCAAGGATGAATACGAGACCCGGAAATCGGAGCTATCGGGGCTTGATCTCTCCGACGGTTCATATTTTAATTTTGATAAGATAAAAGGCCAGGTATCCGCCGCATTGGATCATGCTGTTCCTTACGGGGAAGCTTTCGGTAATGAATTGCAGGCCAGACTCTTTTCCTGGGAAAGATCTTATTACTGGAACGACGAACAGACGGAGAATCTGCCGTTAGGGGAAATCTCACCCCGGGCCTTGTTACATCATCAGGAAAAAGCCGTTTTCACCGATAATTTTATTCAGCAGCTGTTTGATAAAAGGCTCACGGCAGCATACATCCGGGAGTTCGGTGGCTACGCTTGGGACGATGAATCGGGGTATTGGTGGAATAAAGGACTTATTCAATACTATTCCGCTCCGGATACGAATGGCTTCCGGATGCCGGTGAAAACGGAAAATTCGTTTGTAGAGAGCACATCGCCTCTTTTCTTAAAAACCACCGTGGACTATGACCGCTATTTTTTCTTTCCGATAATTAAAACGAATTACCTCGATGAAAGCGTAGAAAATGCCGAAACATGCAAGATGGACTATGGCTGTGCACAACCGAAAGAGATAACGGATATCAACGGGAATACGACCCAGTTTATTTTCGATTCTTTCGGGCAGGTTATCGTTTCGTCATTGTTCGGAAAAGAAAGAGGGATAACGGCAGGTGGCATGACTTTATACGACGAGGGTCAGACCCCTTCGGAGTATCAATTGCCGCAAAATCCTTCGTTTTCGGATGTCATCAATAGTCCGGCGAAATATCTTCAGGGAGCAGGCAGTTACTTCTATTACAACCTTAATGCCTGGACCGGCAGCGGGCAACCGGCTTGTTCCGTCAATCTGCTCCGACAGGATTATTGGCATGCCGATGGATCCGCTTATTGCCAAATCATTGTGAAATATAACGATGGATTGGGCAGGGAACTTGAATCCAAACAGTATGTAAACCCGGACAATGCAGCGACTTGTTGGCGGGTGACCGGTAAAAAGGTCTATAATAACAAGGGAAAAGCTTTTGCCGAGTACCTGCCCTGCTTCAGCAATAGGCCCGAATATGAGGAACAGGATGAAACGAACGGGATTCCTCCCAAAATCGTTCACTACGATCCGTTGGAGAGGGAGATCAGGATAGATACGTCGAAAGGCTTTTTCTCGAAAGTGGAGTTTACGCCTTGGGAAGAGATTTATTATGATGAAGACGATACCGTAATCGATTCGGATTATTATAAGGAGAACTATCCCGGTAAACTGTCTCCGGATGAGATTGACGCCATTGACAAGGCTGTAAAATTCTATAATACGCCAAGAATAAAGATCATTGACAATACGGGAGCGGTATTTCTCGATATCCAAATTAACACGGGGAATGTAGATAAGGCTGCCTTTGAGCAGGACGAACTGGCTTATTATTACGAGACCGATATAAGCGGCCGGGTGCTGAGAGCCATTGATCCCAGACTGTATTATTCCAATCTGAACAAGGGCACTTCGTATGCTAATTTTATTTATCGATATGCGATGGAGGACAAAGAGCCTTTGTATATCGACGGTGCGGACAGCGGAAAGGATAAATACCTGAAAGATATCTTTGATAAGCAGTTCTGGTCGTTTAGCGCGCGGGGCTACTGTCAGTTGGTGGCGTACGACAGGTTGCAACGGAAAGCGCAGTTGAAGGTGAAGAAAATAACGGATGAAGGACCTGTCGACTCTTACGATGATTTCAATCTGGTGGAAGTATATACCTACGGGGAATCGGTTCCCAACGGTAAAGATCATAACCTGACGGGACAGTTATACGAATTGAAGGATCTGTCGGGAATTGTATTGAACAGCGAGTACAGCATGCTGAATGAAGTGCTGAAGACATCAAGGCAGCAGGTGAAGGATTACCGCAATGCCACGGACTGGAACAAGGAGACCGGACTGGATACGGAGGTCTATATTTCGGAATTTTATTTCAATGCCATAAAGCAGTTGGAGAGAGAGTTCACCCCGGATAACTCGCTGATATTAAATTCCTATAATCAGGCGGGACAGTTGGATGCCATTCGTGTGGAATTTCCGGATAAAAGCGGACAGGAGATTGTGAACCACATAGACTACAGTGCCGAAGGAAAGAGAAATCTTATAAAATACGGTAACAATACGCAGACTTCCTACACTTATGAAGATACGACGCACAGACTTGTGGCAATAAAAACCACCCGTCCGGCGACAACGGAGAATAGCGGGGTCATTCAGGATGTGGCTTATTACTATGATCCCGCCGGAAATATCACCCGGACACGCGACAATTCCATTGCTACGGTATTCTCAAGGAATCAGAGTGTGGAACCGGTCTTTGACTACACTTACGATGCGCTGTACCGCCTGATAAAGGCTAGCGGACGACAACATCAGGGCATCAACGGGAATACGTTTAAGAATAATACAAGTGACGGCAGTTTCAAACAATGTATCTATGGCCCGGATCTTTCCCTCAATGACGCGGACAAACTGGAGAATTATACCGAAATCTATACTTATGACGATGCTACGAATCTGATTAAAAAACAACACGTTGCCTTATCCGGCTCATGGACGAAGGAAACCTCTACCGAAGACGGCTCCAACAGGTTAAAAGGTATTGAATATGATGATTCGGGAAATCTGAGGCAGTTGGATCTCAACAACAGTGTGAGTCTGTCCTATAATTGTTGCGATAATATGGTGAAAGCGGCAATTATAGAGCGCCCGGATGAACCGGACGACAGTGACTATTACCTCTACGACAGTAATGACAGCCGTACACGTAAGGTTTCGGAACGGATGGTAAACGGGGGAAGCTCCATGCAGGTGGAAGATAAGATTTATCTGGGCAATTACGAGCTAAAGAAGAACTATGCGATAAGTCAGGATAGCCCGGTAAATCTGAAATCGGAACGTAATACGTTACGGATTATGGATGATAAAACCTGTGTGGCCATTATCTATTACTTCTCCACCGATAATCAGAATCCTGAGAACGAAAACGGGTTCCAGAGTCGTTTCCAGTTAGGCAATTACTTAGGTTCGGTATCGTTGGAAATGGATAAAAGTGCGCAGATCATCTCTTATGAGGAGTATTTTCCATACGGAGGTTCCGCCATTATAACCGGAAGCAGTCAGTCCGAAGTGGACCTGAAAGAGTACCGGTATGCGGGGAAAGAGTGTGATGACAGTACGGGACTTTATTACTACGGAGCAAGGTATTACGCCCCTTGGCTTGGCCGTTGGCTGAGACCCGACCCCGAAGGCGGAAAAGACGGATTGAATGTCTATTCGTTTGTTGGTGGCAACCCGATAACCGCTATGGATGATGACGGGCGATGGAAGTATGTTCCGTTTGCTTCGAACATCATATCGGGAGCATATAAAGGATTCCAAATGTCATCATCCACCGGATATAATCCTTGGGCTGTTGCTGCATTTACCATTGGAGGAGGAATAACAGGCGGGTTGATAAATTTCTTGGGCGATAAAATAAGATCCTCTAAAATACCTTTTGCTCAAACGGTTTCCATGATGTTTACGACAACGGCAACAACTACCGTTTTTTCCGGAGTTTCGAGTTTGCTTTCTCCTTCCCATTCTTTTTCCCCTGCCTCTGTAACCAGTTTTGGTGGAGCCGTCGTAGATTGGACTGCCAAAACGATTACTTACCCGTTTAAATCGGGTAATTCTCTTTCCACCAATCTTAGTTTGTTGGCAGGAGTTTCCGCGAATCTTACCGATACGGTTGCTTTAGCCGGTGGAGGAACAAATGTAGAACTGGTGACCGAACATTCGGATATGATAGGACATTCGGCAATCGTAGGAGATGGGATTACTATATCCGTAGGGCCAACCGCCGGATTTTATGACACATCCAATACTAAATCTTTGATAAAATCCTTACCGAAAAAAATACCCGGAATGACATGGGAAACCTACCACCCCGATTCCACTACTAATACAACGGGACATATAGGCTGGCAAATCCCGATATATAACGTACGAATGGATACCTTACAAAGCATCTCCGATCTTATAGCGAACAACACAAATACAACGGTTAACAGGCTCCCTTATTCGGGATTAACGGCAAGTTGCGTCGGTTATACGGGAGATGCCCTGCTAAAAACCGGAGTCCCGACGCTTGGAAGTTTATCCTTGCATCCTTTCTTGTTACATGGCATGGTATTGGCACGGGAGATGGGCATACAACTGAATCTATTTAAATTTTCGAAATAACAAATACTCAAAAAATAGATAACTATGGCTGCTAAAACATTTAAACTGGAAAATCCGAAATTTGATTCTTTTTATAAAGAGAATCCGGAATTTGAGATACTGACGCACCGTTTTTTCGACCGGTCGGAAGTGAAAAAGTTAAAAACCGGAGGCAAGGGTGAAAAGGTATCGGGAGAAACGATCGAAGAGCTTAAGCAGTATCAACGTTTATTGAGAATATATCCCGACGAACAGATTGCGGAAAAATTAATCGGGCTAAAGTTGGATTCCGCCCATAAAATCACGTCGGTTTCGGAACATGAATTCAAACGGTTGTTTACCGATCAATTCAATTCGACGCAGGAGGAAGCCATAAAGGTGTATCGGAAAGCAGAGGATGTAAAGCAACGGGCCAATCTGTTATTCCATAATATACGCGATTTGTCGTCTCCTTTTTATAGAGCGATGCTAACGGCCAATATGCGGACTGATCTTGACGAAGAATATGCAAGCATCCCGGGATATACGGAGTTGTTCGGAAGCCTTGACTATTGCCAATGCGAAGAATCCCGTTCCATACTCAGTCCCGCAGCTTATTTTGTGGATTTGATGAGCTTGGCCAACCAGTATATTACAGTGCCTAATAAGCAGACTATTCCCGCCGGAATGAAAATAGCAGACCGACGGCCGGATCTCTTTCAGTTGCCGCTTGACAGCGAGCACACAAACAACCTGGTCTCTTATTTGCAGATTGTAAATGATGTACTGGAATGCAAATTGACCAAAGATCTCGGGAAAGATGCATTGCAATACCTGGCGAATGCGCTTTATCCTTTCAATGCTCCCTACAACAAACCGCTGATGCAGATCAGAGCGTACCTGAACTATTTTAAGGTGAATCTTGCAGCTATTTATAAGCAATATAAAATTGATGCTTTACAAACCTCGCGTGAATATACCGGTCTCTCCGTAGAGCAATATAACCAGATCAGCACGCCAAATGCCACTCCCGATTCCTTAAGCAAGAATTATGGGACGACAATTACCGGACAAAGCTTTGCCGGACTGGATCATGCAAAATTCTTTGCAAACCAGACCGGCTTGGATACGCTGGAGAATGTGAAAAAACTCATCTATCAGAATCTATCGGAGTCGGAAATGAGCAACAATGCCATTCTGAGTCAGTTCTTTATAAATCAGGGAAATCCGACTACTCCTCTCCGATTGGAAATTAACACGGATAATCCGGACAATGAATTCTTGCAAATCAAAAACCTTAGTCTGGTGGCTCTGGATAAAATGAACCGTTTTATCCGACTGGCAGCTATTACACATTTCAATTATTCCGACCTCGATTATATCATACGAAAATCGCAGGCTAAGGAGATAAATGCGGAGACCATCCCCACCCTCTCCAAAATCCTGTTTATCTGTAATAAATATGGCACTGACGTTCAAACCGTAACTGCTTTTTATACCGATATGAAAACAACGGGAATAGGAAACGGCAATATTCCCGAAGATCTTTTCGATAAGATTTATAATTATCCCACGACCTTTTATTATTCGGATTCGGGAAAGAAGGATGAGCTATACCATCCTGTATATGAATACAATCCGACGTATCAGACCCCGATTGTTAATTGGAACCCGTATGACGGAGTGAAAACCGTCCAATTAAGCGGCTTAAATGCCAACTCCCGGCTCAGAAGCCGTCTGGTTGCCGCCCTTGGCATTTCGGACGATGAATTGACCGCCCTGGCAACCCGAATTATCAAGATACTTGGAATAACCGATAATGAAATTCCCCTGTCGGTGCCCAATCTGACCCTGTTCTACCGGTTTAGCAAACAAGCTTCCGTCTTGGGGCAAAAGGTAAATGATTTTCTGACCCTGCTTGATTTGCTTGCCCTGCAACAGGTCAATACGCCGGATACGTTTCTATACGTCTCCGGCATTGTCCAATGGATTAAAGAATCGGGCATCAGCGTGTATGAGATTAAGTTTATCCAAACGGGTGAAATAAACCAATACGTCAACGTGGTATACCGCGAAGAAGAAATCCGGACATTGTTGGAAAGTCTTTGGGGGCAATCGCAAAACTGGCTTATCGACTCTCATTCATTTACTTACAATGAGATTGACGACAACAAATCGTTGCAAATTTTTAATCAGTTGTATGGGAATGGATTTATCACCAACGGTGGCGTTTGCCTGGACAAGAAACCCACATTCCAACTGATATCCAATCTGGTTCAGTTGCTGGAAGGTTCGTTTATCACCAATCTGATAGACGCGGGCAGTTCCAAACAGGTCTACGATGAGCTTACCCAAAACAAGCTGTTATCGGATGGCTATGTTATCAATAGCTTTTCATCGCAGACCGATCTTTCGTTCCTGTTTGACGGTGATCCGCAAAAAGAGGAAAAGACGGGTCAGGTCAGGAACATCTTACAGAAAACAAACAACCTGGCCAACATCATTGCAGCGACTCCCTATACGTTTATTTCAAAAAACATCAATAAAGATCAGGCTGCAAAAGCCTTTAGCGACTTAGTCGGCCATAACCTAATCGATAATCACGGCATTTTGCCGACACCCATAACCAGTGATACGGACCTCTCTTTTTTGTTCGCGGACGAGCCTAAAAAAGAGCAAATGATAGCTGATGTAAGAAAGACAGCTATAAACATTACCTACTACATCAATTTGATACTGAGCATCTGCATCAATTCCAATAACCTCCAAGATCAAGGATGTATAGAAGAATTGGCCAACTCATTCAATACTTCGGCCGGTCTGATGACCAGTATTACCAAATTGGCTTCGATTATAACAGGAACGGACGATATAACCGTATTGCTCCTTACCCCTTTCCCGGCAAAAGATCCGGTTCCCGAGAATATTCTGATGCTGCTAAGAAGCGTTTCCCAGCTCCTGTTCATGTGCCAGAGGCTCAATCTGACCTCTTCGGAAGTAGACAGCATCCTTTTGCAGCCGGCATCTTACGGCATTCAATCCATAGAAAAAGGCTTTAGTTTTTCGGCGGACAATTTACAAATCTTCTACAGACTGAAAGAACTGCAACAGGTTTATAAAGACACTAATAATGCGTTTATCTCATTCTTCAACGTTCAACCGGATCCGAAACAGCCAACGGAAGAAGATAAAAAGATAAAAATGCTTTCGGAAATCACCGGATGGAAAAACGATCAGCTGGCGTATCTGATAAAAACTTATTTGCCGGACAGCCATGACGCAAATTCGGTATCGGATATCATATGGCTGAAAAACGCTTTTGACCAGGCCCAGGTATTGGGTGTGGATATCTATTTCATGACGGGGCTGACAGGGCTGAACGTGCTGCCAGCCAATGAACAGAATTGGGAAACCTATTCCATTTATTCCGGTTCGTTGTTTGATATTTTATACTCACAGACCTCCAACGATGACTGGACGGCAACGTATGAGAAAGTATCGGGCCCGGTGTTGGAATCGGAAAGAGACGTATTGGTTGATTATATGATCTGGAATCTTTCGGTAAGTTTTCCTTTTATCAAAGATCCCGACGACCTCTACCAGTTTATGCTCATTGAAGTGGAAATGTCGGGCACGACCCAAACGTCGTACATCAAAGAAGCCATTGGCGCCGTTCAGCTTTATGTTCAGCGATGCCGCATGAATCTGGAACAAGGCATCGAAGATCTGGAGGTAAGGAATATCTGGTGGGAATGGATGTCGAGTTACCGGGTATGGGAAGCCAACCGGAAAGTTTTCCTTTATCCGGAAAATTACATAGATCCGGATTTACGAAATAATAAATCGCCCATCTTCAAAGAACTGAAAGATGAACTGATGCAGGGAGACATAACCGATGACCGGGTGGCGACCATTTACATGAATTATTTCAATAAGCTGGAGAGTCTGGGTAATTTGAAAACCGCCGGTTCGTATTATTGTGAAATGTCCGATCCCGATTGGGGGGTCTGCAATAACTTATGGCTGTTTGGCCGGACGGCGGAGTCTCCTTACACTTATTATTATCGCAGGGCAATTTATAGAAATGACGATATCTATTGGGAACCCTGGAAGAAAATAGACATTAGCATCGGGAGTTCTTTCGTCACTCCCGTATATGCCATGAACAAGCTTTTCCTGTTCTGGACGGAATCGGAACAAATTTCGGGTAGCACGTTTGAAAACGGAAATTCGGCCAATAACAATGCATACCGATCTACGATAAAATATACATATTACAATTTTAATGAAGAGTGGATACAACCTCAGACTCTGAATAAGAATATTATTACTTATTATAGTCCGAACACTACTTATGTGAATAAGATCCAGGAATATATCGATGACATGAATATTAATCTTAACCAGAATAATTTATTCTGGCAGAAACCTTATCCCGTGGTCATTCCGGCAAAGGATAATATCCCCGAACAAATTATCGTATTATTCGGAGGTTTCAGCAATATGTCGTGCAATGTAGATCAGGATCCTCCCGCTCCTCCCGAAGGAAGAACTTCATCGGAAACCGCTTTTTACAATATGCTCTACAATTCGATAGACAGGGCGGTTCTAGCCAAGAGAAACGGACTGATAGGCTTCGCAGGTATGCCTGCAGGTGGCATCGTGAATCCGAATTTAAGGCTCGAGAATACGAATGTCATCATTCAGAATTACAATTCAATACCGGGTAGTCCTGTGCCTTATTGCGGGTATATCGATTTCGCTAATTTAAAGTTGCTTGTCGGAAATACAACTAATGTGTTGTATGATAATTATCTGGGAGATGTTGACTCAACGCAGGAGAGATACACAAACCCTGTCGGCGCAAGTATCAACTTGCTGGATGCCCTGAATGATAAAAACATAGCAGTGAATATGGTAAAAAATATGCCGGGCTGGTTTGTTTATGACAATGGGGATGAAGCTTTTATAGTAGCTCCGAATGATACCCGGATCAAAGAAATAAAAAAGATCGTCAAAGTAAACAATAATTTATCGTCGAAAGAAGAAACCGATCTGCTATGCACAGCCTATACCGACGGGAATATGCAACTGAACGATTTGAAATTCAAATTTACCCGTTTGAATACCGTAGTAACCCAGCAGCTAAGCTACATCCTCTTTGCAGGCGGTCTGGACAAATTGCTGACCATTCAATCGCAGAAATGTGATGAATTACCTTTCAACAGACTACAACCGGAAACACGGGTAATTCCACCGGACACCGATAAGCTGGACTTTAACGGGGCTTACGGACTCTATTTCTGGGAAACGTTTTTCTATATTCCATTTATTATAGCCAATACTCTCAACGAAAACCAGAATTTTGAGTCGGCTCAGAAGTGGTATCATTATATCTTTAATCCCTTAACCAGACAGGTAGCCGACAGTGACAATCCGAACGACCGTTACTGGGGATTTCTACCCTTCTGGGGACAGACTCCCGAGAGTCTGACGGATATTCTGACCAACTCTAAACAGATTGCGGTCTACAACAACGATCCGTTTGACCCCGATGCCATTGCCCACCTGAGGAGCACCACCTTCCAGAAAGCGATTGTGATGAAGTACATTGACAATCTGATAAAATGGGGGGATAATCTTTTTGTACAGGATACTTGGGAAGCTATTGGAAGTGCCACCATGTTGTATGTGATGGCTAAAGATCTCCTGGGAGATAAACCTCAGTTGTCCGGAACTTGTAAACAGAAAAAAACCGCCACATTCCAGGATATACTGGACAAATACGGAGATAATATTCCTGAATTCCTGATTCAGCTGGAGAATCTGATTACTCCTTCGGACGGTGATTTACTGCTTGGCAGTAAGCCGTATAATGATGTCAACGCTTATTTCTGTATCGGAGAAAACAAGAAATTCATGGAATATTGGGATACGGTGGAAGACAGACTGTACAAAATACGCCACAGCATGAATATCTATGGGGAGTCCCGTTCGCTTTCGCTATACGAACTGCCTATCGACCCGTTGGATCTGATAAAAATATTCGCTTCTTCGGGTGGAAAAAACAGATATTCCAAGGTGTTGTCATCAGCCTCCGTGAAAATTCCGGAATACCGTTTCAACCTGATTATGAATCAGGCGAAAAATGTAACGGCATCACTGGTTCAACTGGGCAATTCGCTGTTAAACGCATTGGAGAAGAAAGATGCGGAACAGCTTAACTTGCTAAAGCAGACCCAGGAACAAAACATTCTGAACTTAACCTTACGGATCAAAGAAGCCCAACTGTCGCAGGCAAAAACAAATTTGAAAGCTCTAAGTGAGAATCTTAAAAATGCACAGAACAGGTATGATCATTATAGTAGTCTGATTACCGCCGGACTGATACCCGCGGAGACTTTGCATTTACAGGCTACGATCCTGTCCAATGCCTTAAGTCTGGCAGGCAGTGTGATGAAAATGTCTTCTTCCATTGCGCACCTGGTTCCCAATGTGGGATCACCATTTGCCATGACATACGGAGGAAGGGAAATAGGAAGCAGTTTAAATGCCGTAGGATCTTATTTCGACATCCTGTCGAGCATCTCGGGTTTTGTAGGCAATTTAAGTCTGACGATGGCCGGATATCAACGACGCGAAGATGACTGGAAGTTTCAAAAGAAAACGGCTGAATATGACATCGCCAATTTGAAATATCAGATTGAAGCGGCACAGATAGCCCAACTGATTGCGGAACGGGAAATAGACATTGCCAAAAAACAGATTGAGCAAAATAAGGAAACGGAATCGTTCTATAAAACCAAATTTACAAACGAGGATCTTTATCTGTGGACGGTCAACCGGTTGTCGACGATTTATTTCCAGACCTATACACTGGCTTTTGATCTGGCTTCGAGTGCTGAAAAAGCGTATCAGTTTGAACGTAATACGGATGAAAAGTATATTGATTTCGGTTATTGGGACAGTCTGAAAAAAGGATTGTATAGCGGAGAAGCCTTGCAACTGAGCCTGGCACAGCTTGAGAATGCATATATCAACTCGGGCAAACGATGCCTTGAAATAAAAAAGAGCATCTCACTACTCCAAAATAATCCGGCGGAACTGATAAACCTGAAAACAAAAGGGATTTGCTACTTCGAATTGACGGAAAAGTTGTTTGACCTTGACTATCCCGGGCATTATCGCCGGCAATTAAAATCGGTCAGCATTACCATTCCGGCTATAGTGGGTCCGTATCAGAATATCAAAGCTTCGCTGACGCAACTCACTAACAAAATAATAATGAAGCCCGACCTGAATGCGGTGAATTATTTACTGGGAGATGAATATGCCAGCGCTCCGGACTCCGGCGTTTTGCGATCGAACTGGAAGATAAATCAGCAAATAGCCCTATCCACCGGCATAAATGACTTCGGGCTGTTCCAACTGAATTTCGGGGATGAGCGTTATCTGCCGTTTGAAGGAACCGGAGCCGTATCTACCTGGAAACTGGAAATGGACAAGGCATCCAATCCGATTGATTTTGACAGTATATCCGATATCATCATCCAACTGAACTATGAAGCGGTTGCCTGTGACGAGAGTTTCAAGGCAAGTGTCAAGAAATTACCGGAACTTTCCACATTCTTCGGTTATCAGCTCTTAAATCTGAAAGAACAGTATTCGTCGGAATGGTTTACGTTTATGAATCCGGAAACATCCGCTACGGGACAGACTTTAGGCTTCAAGATCAACGAAAGCATGTTCCGCAGAAACCTGAATGACTTTAATTTATCGGATGTGAGCTTAATGCTGACATTAACCGATAAAACGGTTTTCGAAGGAAAATTGACTACCGGCCTTACGATCATCGACCAACAGGTAAGTTACGTTTTCGATAAGGATAATCTCATTGTAAACAAACAGTTGCCTTCGGGCTTGGATAACTACTTCGGGCAATGGTCACTGGTGGTGAATAAGTCGGACATACCGGATCGACTGAAGAATAGCGAGGGATTTTTGGATGAATCGAAAGTTGAGAATGTAACCGTGCTCATTAGCTATAACGGAAAAATAAGATGGATCTAGATCAATTAACTATATTATTAACTTTAAAAAATTAAACTATGGCAAGTGATTGTAGTTCTTCACACTGTTCGGCCCAAGAAGGGAACGTGAACCAAATTTGTAAAGAGGAAGGATGGCCGATTGGCCATAAAGTCTTGGTATGTGATACCACGGGGTATTGCTGTAATTGTACCTGTTCGTGTTTTATTAACGGAACGCTGATTGCGATTCCCGACAGCAAATTTGAAGCAATAGAAAAGATTCAGGTAAAAGACAAAGTACTGGTTGCCGGAACTGATCTGAACTGGCAGGAGGCAAATGTGATGTTCAGTAACGGTACGGCGGATGATTCGGTGTCGTTCCTGCTTGAAGTGACTTATGCAGAAGGAGATCAAAAAAAGAAATTGGCTTGTACGGAAGATCAGCCTTTCCTGATGCCCAGCAAATTATTAAAACGTGCCGATAAACTGATGGTGGGAGACTCTCTGGTACTATCCGATGGAAGTACGGCTCAAGTAACTGAAATCAAGCAGGTTATAATAGAAAAAGGGGTACATCACATTTCTACAGGCATAGTAAAACCGGATTCATTGGACGGCCATCTGTTGAATGTTCAGGGAGTTGTTGCCGCAGATTATGTGGTTCAACTGTTTCAGGACGAATTGGCTTACCTGTTTGAAGCGTCATTACTCAGGGCGGCAAGAAATGCCGATCAGGTAATTGCCCGGGATAAAGTAAAGGAGGTCTCTCTGGAAGAATATGTAGCCAGTGGCAAGCAAAAGGAATATTCTTTCTGGAAAAATACACTCCTCAAAAATTCGATAAAGATGCCTGAGCCTCCCTCCTCCTTTTTAACGAGTAGTCAAGCTTTAGAAGTCAGGAGATTTGTGCCCAAGTATTCGTATGGAGATGTAAACCGAATTTCTCAAATAGAGTACTTATTTACCATTTTTAAGGCTTTTTATCCGGAGGTTAACTTCCTGTCGGATTGGACCAATGAAGGAGGAAACGCTTATGCAAAAGCATTGGATACTGAATATTATCTGATTTTACAGGGAGGCTTAGCCCGTTGTAAGCCGGTCTCACTGGAAGGATTGGCCCTAATTATTTCCCATGAACTGGGACACATCTATGGTGGAGCGCCTAAGCAACCTGACGGATTAAGCTGTGATACCCAATCGGATTTCTATGCTACGCACATTGTTATGAGAAAAGTTTGGTATGAAGACCTGTATTCAGAAATGGTATTCCCGGGGATAGATCAGATAAAAGTATTATTCTCTTATCTGACGGATGCAGATAAAAAAGTCAAAGGTTGTGTCACCCCGACACTTAATTGCCGTATTGAAACGTTGATGGCAGGAGTAACTTCTGCCCAGCTCCCGCCCTGTGCAGGAGGACCGTGCGATCCCAATCTGGTTGTTGTGGGAGCGGAAGCCCGGGATGCAGGAGAGGTAAATATCATTTTCAGTGAAGAATTAGATAAAGAATCCGCCGAGAATCTGCAAAACTATTTATTCACTCCTCCGGTAAAAATCCTTTCGGTTAAAATGATCGGAACCGATAGTAAAGAGGTAAGGGCAATCGGCGAGTTTGAACATGGCGGTGAATATAAAGTGGCGGTATCGAATGTTGTTGCAAAAAATGGCGACACTCTTGATCCGGAACTGAATAACACATCGTTTAAGGCTCTGTAACGTTATTAAAGAGGTTGTGGCAAAGGCCAACACCACAAAGTACACGGATTTACACAGTTGCTTTTTAACTTCTGATTATCAGGATAACCAATACGCGATAATCGGCGTAATCTGTGATGAAAAAGACTTTTGCAACAACCTCTTTATAAAGTTGGATTCATAATTAAATAAAAAATAAATGGAAAATATTACGATAGCGGATTTAAAAAGTGCAAATCTTGATCCTCAAACATTACATAAGATTAAAGCACAAGCCAATTATGTGGGATTGCAAAATAATTATAGCGAAGGTGATACCGTAAATGTATTATTAAACGGGAAAATCTATCAGACGCACTTCTATAGAAATGAAGCTCTGGAGCTGAATTCACCTCCCACATGCAGCACCACAAGCATCTTTTTACAGAGTTATCCCATTAGCAGTATAGCTGAAGGAAAAGAAAAACTGGCGGATCTGATTAGCTTGAAGGAACCTGTAAGCGAGACTGTCTTTTTTGCAGTGGTGAACGATCATAACTATTTTCATAATCTTATGATCTGTAAAGATGTTCCGGAAATGTTAAGTTATTTGCTAAGTAATCCTCCTGCCTTGGAAAAATTGACCGATGGAACGGAAGATATTAGTGAGAAAACGACCATGCAGCTGATGTCGAAGGTTGCAAAATCCATGATTGAATGGTCGAAGACCGGCTTTTCGAAAGTTGATGATTTAACCTACAGACAACGGATTAAGACTTGCACAAGTTGCCGTTTTCTCAAGGATCCACCCCAAAGTCTGGCCTATAAATTCGCAACTCTGACGAAGAAAGAGCGGTTTGAAAAGAAAATCTGTGCACTATGCGGATGTGTGATTTCAAATAAAGCAAAATTACCGCATGAAACATGCCCTTTGAATCATCCGACATTGGAAGGAAAAAATATGTGGGATTAACATTCCGTTGAATCAAAACTCACATTTTTAGCCAACAAATAGCAACTTGTTTTTGTTATTTGCACTATAGATATGGTAACAAATCAATATTATTTAGTGCAGACCAATCATGAGAATGAGAACCAAGCTATTCATTTTAATAGGGGCTATATTTAGCTCTATTAGTGTATTTGGACAAACTAAAAGTTTGGAAGAAGCAGAAATGCAAGCCCGGAACGAGAATAAACTGATCTTGCTGAAATTTTCCGGGTCCGACTGGTGCATACCTTGCATTCAGTTGAGTAAGACGATCTTTGAAGACAGTACCTTTCAGGATTTTGCCCGGCAGAAGCTGGTGATTCTACTTGCCGATTTTCCCCGCCAGAAGAAGCATCAGTTGCCTGAAGCCGAACAGGAAGTCAACAACAAACTGGCGGAAGTTTATAATCCCCGAGGTGAATTCCCCCAAATGGTATTACTTGATACGCAAGGAAAGGTGCTGTATCAATGGCATGGCTATGACAAAAAACTTACCGTTCAAGACTATATCGCCGATATTAACCGCTACGTAAAGAATCTATAAAGATGTCCATAGCCAGGGTGCAAACCAAACTGATGGGGAATATTTTTGACTTTGCCGTAGTTTGCGGGAACGAAGAGACAGGCAAAGCGCAAATTCAAAAGGGAATCGACGAAATAAAACGAATTGAAAATCTTTTCACGACTTTCAGCGACACCAGTCTGACGAACCAAGTCAACCGGATGGCAGGTGTGGAACCGGTAAAAGTGACGGACGAATTTTTCGACCTGGTAGCCCGGGCACAGAAGATTTCCGAGCTGACGCACGGCTATTTCGATTTGTCCTACGGGTCGGTGGACCTCAATTTCTGGAACTTCAACCGGAAAATGGAGAAGCTGCCGGACCGGCACAAGGCAAAGAAATCCGTTGCGCTGGTGAACTACCGCAACATTGTACTGGATGCAACCGAAAGGACCGTATTCCTGCGTAAAAAGGGGATGCGTATCGGGTTTGGAGGAATAGGAAAAGGTTATGCCGCCGATCGTGCAAAAAAAATAATGAGGGAAGCCGGAGTGGAAAACGGCATTGTGAATGCTTCCGGTGACTTGAATGCCTGGGGTTATCAGGAAGACGGCGCTCCGTGGACCATCGGCATTGCAAACCCTAACCTGAGCAATACTTACTTTTCGACCCTGAACATTACCAATAAATCGGTTGCAACTTCGGGAAACTACGAAAAATTTGTGATCATCGATAATCAGCTTTATTCCCACACCATCAATCCACGGACGGGGTATCCTGTCAGGGGTATTAAGAGTGTAACCGTAATAACAGCCAACGCGGAACTGGCTGATGCGATGGCGACTCCCATTTCCATCATGGGGGTGAATGAAGGACTCAATTTTATCAATCAAATCAAGGGCATTGAATGCATTCTGGTGGATGATGCAAACAAGCTTTATGTATCCCAAAACATTAATTTAATTGCATGATGAAGTACTTGTATTTTGTATTATGGATGAGCTTGACTTTCTTGATGATGTGCTCGTGCGCAAGCGTGAAGCCTTATCAGAAATCGAAGCTCAATGATGCGGAGATGGCATTGGCACCACGTGGCATTGAGAAGTTTCAGAATAATTTTCTGATGTATCGAGAGGGTGCTACTGGAGGTAACGGTGGCCGTACCGGCGGGGGTTGTGGTTGTAACTAATCCTTAAAGCAAGATGAAAAAAGTGGTGTTAACAGTGGCCACCGTTCTATTGATGTTGAGCGGGGCAAAGGCTCAGACGGACAGTACCAAGTACCGCAAGCTGAAAGTGGATGAGATTAATTTTGTATCGAGCTACTACAGTCAGACAGGCGACCATTCGGCTGTGACCGGTGGCGAAGGGACTGAAAAGCTGACGGATTTCGGCAATAGCATTGATCTGCATCTGATTCGTTATGACAAGCATCTCAACAAGCACAGTCTGTCTTTTGAGCTTGGAATAGATACGTACAGTTCGGCATCGTCCGACAATATCGACAAGGTGAAGAATCCGGCTTCGGGCAATCTGCATCTCACCTCGGCTTCACGAAGTGATGCACGGTTTTCTCCGGCAGCCAGTTACCTGTTCGAGAATGTGGAAAAGAAATATTCGTTGGGTGGTGGACTGTCGTTCTCGCAAGAGTTTGATTATACCTCTTTCGGTGGAAACGTATTGTTTGCCAAACTACTCAACCAAGAGAATACGGAATTATCCGCCAAGGCTTCGGTATTTCTGGACCACTGGAAGATTATTCTGCCTGTGGAACTCAGGGATCAGGACAACAACGGCTTTAAATATGCGCAGGGAGAAAGTGCTCCGCGTAACTCGTACAACCTTGCACTAAGCTGGAGCCAGGTGATCAACAAGGAACTGCAAATGGCTTTGCTGGCGGACATCGGTTACCAGACCGGTCAGTTGGGTACGGCTTATCAGCGGGTCTACTTTAAAGATGGCGATACCAATCCGGATAACGACCCGGTATTCTCCGAGAAAATGCCCGATCATCGTTTTAAGTTGCCTGTGGGGTTGCGACTGAACTATTTCATGTCCGACCACTTCATTCTGCGCAGCTTCTACCGGTATTATCATGACAGTTGGGGACTCAATGCGCATACGGTGGAATTGGAATTACCCTATAAGGTGACTCCCTTTTTATCCGTTGCTCCGTTCTACCGCTTCTATTCGCAAAACGGGGTGAAATACTTCAAGTCCTATGGCGAACATCTGCTTACGGACGAGTATTATACGAGTGATTACGATCTGTCGAAGTTCAACAGTAATATGTTCGGGGTGAACTTCCGTCTGGTATCCGGCAACGGCATTCTGGGCATCAAGCCGCTGAACACGCTGGAACTGCGTTATAATTATTACGACCGGAATGACGGGTTAAAATCGCACTTAGTGACCCTGGCGCTTAAATTCAAATAGTGTGTGTGTTTTATATCGTGTTTTCCTATATAGGCTATTGCACACAAGAAATCAGTGTTGGGACTAACCCTAAATAGATGTAGTTATGAAAGAATGCTAAATACAAAAATAAATAATATTTATATAGTTATAATTTCATCTATTTAATCAGAAAAATTCTCTCTCTTTTCTATCTGTTTTATCACTTTTATTCCGGTTTTTTCCTTTTTCTGAACTCATTCGGAGTCATCCCGGTAACATTAGCAAACTGACGGAAAAAGCTGCTCTTATTGAGGATGCCGACTAACTCACCTACATAACTCACGGCATAATCGGGATGCGTATCCAGCAACTGTTCGGCTTCTTCAATGCGTAAACGGCTGATCCAGTTTCGGAAGCTCTGCCCGGTAGATGAATTGATATAATTGGAAAGATAAGTCTGATTAGTATTCAGTTCGGCAGCCAATGTACGTAAGTTTATATCGGGTCTGACAAAACCTTTGGCAATAATCCATTTTTCGAGTGCGGGAATAAAGGCTTCCGGACCAGATGCTGTAGGAGTAACGTTTTCGCTATCTCCTTCCGATACCGCTACGGCAAACTGACCGTAAACCGTGAAATAATTGATGATTTTAACGGCAAAATAGACATAAAACAGGGTATAGAAGCAGGTATAGGCAAAATACAGGTACGGAGAGTACAGCAATACCAAAAAAGAGGTGAACCCGATAAAAAGTACTGCCCAATAGGAACGCCGGAGCCACTTCATGTGATAGACTTCGTCACCCGAGAAGAAATTATTGAGCTTGCACCGGAAATGCTTGTCTTCACTGATAAACCTGTAGCTGTAATAGATGAGTTGGAATGCGTATGCAGCAAGACAAAAAGCCGATATAAGCTCGAAAATAAATAACGAAAAAATGAACCTTGACAAACATAACAGAACGGACAGAAACACGATAGCTCCAATCTGTCCCCAGAACTCCCCGCGACCCAGCGGATAACTACGGGTAAGCGCCATAAGTGCACCATAGAATAAAAAGGCCTGAAATGAGGTCACAATCAATGTCAGTGCGAAACGAATACCGGTAATATCCGAACAAATACCGAAAAACAGTTCTGTAATATGGGTGGCTACGATGAGAAAATAAGCAAAAACAAGATAGTTTCTTGAAAGACGGCACTTATTTCCAACTTCATCGGCAGAAATGGGTGCTTTGCACAGCATAAATCCGGCCGTTCCCACAGCCGATAAAGAAAGAAGCGCCACAGCGAAATAGAGATGGTCCATTTTTAGTTTCTTTGACGGACAAAGGTATAATATTTTTCATGTTATGCAAACTATTTTAACAGTCTTTGAAAGGAAACGGTCGGAGAAGTCTGAACTCACCCAAGTATTTGAAGAGAAGACGGACTTCCAGTGGCGTGAAACTGCGCCTGAATTTATTATAACCTACAGCCTTCAACTCCATTGGCAGTTTTTTATTATAACGGATCCACTTTGACAGGGTATGTATCAGCCTACTGTATCCACTTTCCTCTTCTTCCATTGTGATATAATACTTTATTCATTACATTTAAAGACAGTATAAAGTTAATTATTTTCATTTTAATATCCAATATTTCAAGTGATTATAACAACTTATTATCATAAAAAACAATGAAATTTAAAGAAACAAGCACACTGAAACCTCATCCCTCCTCTTAAAAGCCTGTACCGCAAAAAGTAATCCCCGACAGAGATACGTAAGACCTGCCAGGGATTAACCAATAAAAGTGAATGAAATTAATTTCCTCTAAACTTTGCCAGCTTGCTGCGATAATAAGCTTCAAGGTCTTTCCAGTGATAATAGGGTGCAAGGGTACTCTTCACCGGCAAACTGACTTCATGTTCGTTGAGTAGTGCTTTAACAAGAATATCCTTGTCGCCCGGTTTACGATAGAACACCCATTGGATATTGCTGGCCATCATAAAGATATTATAATTACGCCATTCATCGGCTAAAGAGTCGGGATTATTGACGATACGGGCAGAATTGCCTAGTTCCATCAGTGCGGCAAGAGGCAATACGCAGACTTCGTGTCCAAAGCGCATGGTAGCGCCGTTACCCTTATTCACCACACAGGTATCGGCGGTATCCAGGAAGTTTTTAAGCAAGTTGGCTTCCAGATAAGGCATTTTACCTTCGGTGAGTGGAGAAGGGCCATAATTGACGTACCATCCCAGATTCTGTACCTGCCAGAGGTCGTAACATTCTTCCTTAGTGAAGAGCGGATAAAGATCGATTGAAGTCTGCCCCTTATGACTCTGCATGTTCGAAGCGACTTTGAAAAGAGATTCCATCAGTTTGTCCGCTTTAATGTTCTGACGGACATAATCGCCATCGGTAAATAGCGCACCCATTAAGCGGTCGGGATGGGTATGTTCGTTTCTGAACTTTTTCAACGCGGCTTCCGCCTGAGGCTGCTTACGCAATTTTACAAGTTCCTTATCGCTGTAATTCATATAATACATGTCGTGTTCGCTGGCATCACTCTTCACTTCTATTGCAGGGTTCATGGCTCTGAGTTGCATGCATTCGTTCATCATGGACAGGATGCAGCGGATAACAATCGTTGAACGGGCATCGACTTTAGCACTCCCCTTGAAAACGTCGGGAAAGTTAGCATACATACGTTTGGCAACACCGGTATGTTGGGCAGCTCCAATCGGAGTAAGTTCACCCAGCCTTCCGGCGGACATTTGCGACAAGATTTGTAGATCGCTCATGACTTTTTTCCCTAACGGGGTAAGCTTACCCAGACTATCGGCCTGCTGAAGAATACCTTCCGGCCCGGTATAATCATCGCTTTCAATTAAGAAACGGGAACCATGCCTGTGATAAGTACTGATATAGAAAGGTTTATATCCTATAGGAGCTGGGGTAAACCGGACACTCCCGGGTTCGGGATAGGCATAATAATTACTGGCTGAACGATGGACATCCGCATAAATTTCCTCTTTTGCAGTCTGGGCATTCAGTCCAAGAGCAAGGGACAGAAATAATACCAGAATTAAATTCTTCTTCATAATACGTAAATATATTGTTTAAATTTTGTTTCACTATGGCGAACAAAAATAACGATATCGGGTGAAAAACCCCCTGCATCGGTTGTTTATTTTACCGGAATCGATTTAAATTTTCTTTTTTAACGGGCATATCACATTTCTTTTCAGTTACATCCGCCTTGCCTGCGTTCTCCCTCCCCACCCTTTTTAGTATTTACATTACTTCCGGCTGTTATGAATCAACAATCCTCTTTTGTCACAACGTTATATTTTAACCTTTGCAATGCTGTCAGACTATATACTATGAGCGTCGTATCATTCTCCCCCACTGCTTGTACCTGTATTTGCATAAACGTTCGTAACCGGGCAGAAACGGGGTGCGGACAACGCATACCGAGTGAATGAACAGAGTGTAACGGAAATGAAACCTTACACTCTGTTTTTTACTTAAAGGGAATTAAAAACGGGCTGTAAATGACATAAATTTCTTAAAAGGGTCAAGGTGGACTTAAAATTCAGAATTTCTATAGAATCGGAAGATACTTTTGAAAAAATTTTAATAAATACGCCGGACAGTGTTACTGAATATGCTTGACAAGTTAATCCCCTACGAAGAGAAAATGTTTTTTGTCATTAACGGAGCCCACTCCAATTTTCTGGATGGCATGATGTGGTTATATTCAGGTTGTCTGATTTGGGTACTTCCAATGCTTTTCTTCGTTTTTACGCTTATCCATAAGAAAAACCGGAAGCTGTGGATACCCTTGTTGTTAGGGATTGTCCTCGTATTCGTGTTGTGCGACCAGTTTTCAAGTCATCTGATAAAACCGTTATTCCAAAGAGAACGCCCCACCCATTATCCGGAAATTATGGAGCATGTGCGGACACTATACGGTTATAAAGGCGGACGATATGGTTTCATCTCGGGCCATGCCACCAATAGTTTCGGCTTTGCCATGTTTACAAGTTTGCTACTACGTAATAAATATTACACTCTATATATAATGGCCGTAGCATGTGTCATATCTTATTCACGGATTTACCTCGGAGTACATTTTATTTCGGACGTTACCGGAGGGATTATCGCAGGTATTTTAATAGGTTACATTGTATATAAATTATACCTTTTCGTAGGAAAAAAAACAGGCTATTATTGCCCTGAAAACAACTATACGGCAATCCGGATAAACCGGATGACTGTAATTCTGACATGCTACTTTGTATTATCTTCATTGCTTGGAGAAATATTAATCAACACATTGCAGTATTAAAATTCAGTCAATATTTGTAAATATCAAAGTTATCATGTAGATTTGTTCGCCTTGAGTATGTTTAACCGACTAAGAAATATGAAGTTATTGGTTATAGAAGACGAACGGGCTTTATCCGAAAGTATTGTCCGCTTTCTAAATGAAGAGGAATATCTCTGCGAACAAGCTTTCTCGTATGAAGATGCAATGATGAAAGTGAAACTTTACGATTATGATTGTATCTTACTGGACTTGATGTTGCCGGGAGGAAGCGGAATGGACGTGCTAAACGTCATCAAACAGGAGAAACCGGAAACAGGGGTGATCATTGTATCTGCAAAAGATTCGCTGGAGAGCAAAATTGAAGGACTGAAAATCGGTGCGGACGATTATCTGGCAAAACCTTTCCACTTACCTGAACTGAGCATGAGAATATATGCATTAATGCGCAGAAGGAACTTCACAAACAAGAATTTTATAGAAAGCGGAGAAATTTCCATAGACTTACTGGCTAAAGAGGTAAAGGCTTGCGGACATATACTCGACTTGACCCGGACGGAATTCCAGCTTTTGCTGTTTCTCGTAGAAAACCATAAAAAAGTAGTCTCAAAAAGTGCACTTGCCGAACATTTAAGCGGAGATATGGCAGATATGATGGACGACTACAGTTTTGTATATGCACACATTAAGAATTTGAAAGCCAAATTGAGCGTGGCTGGTTGCAAGGACTGCATAAAAACAATTTATGGGATGGGATACAAATGGGTTGAAACATGAGAATGAGAAGTTTACTGAACAAAAGTCTTTTACAGTTTATAGGGTGCACAGTAGTACTGCTGTTACTCACCGCACCCTTGTTTTATTGGCTTACCAGGCAATATTATGCAGAGGATCTGGCAGACGTAATGGAACATATCCGACTGGGGATAGCGCTCCCGCATTTGGATCTTGAAGAAGATATCGTGGAAGGAATGATGATCCAGTTCATACTGATCTTTTCCGTATTGAGCTTATCGCTGCTTGTCACGATGCGCTTTATCACAAAAAAACTATGGAAACCGTTTGATGATACACTAACCAAAATAGAGCATTTCAATCTGGAACAGAGTGAGGTTCCAAAGTTTATCCCCACCGACATAAAGGAATTTGCACGCCTGAATATGGCTACCGAACAACTCATGAATAGAGATAAAGAAAGCTACAAAGGTCAAAAGGAATTCACCGAAAATGCATCGCATGAGTTACAGACTCCTATTGCGGTTTTTCAAAGCAAACTGGATTTATTACTACAGGAAGAGCTGAGTGAAAAGCAGGCGGAGATTGTAAATGAGCTATATGCGGTAAGCAGCAGACTGAGCCGCCTGAATAAAGACTTATTGCTGTTGGCCAAAATAGACAACCATCAGGTTGGAGAACAGGTAAGGGTCAACGCAATCTACGCTATAGGAAAAAACATTGCGTTATACAAGGATTTATACCACAAGCATCGTATTGAAGTAATAGGTAAAAACACGAACCCTCTATGCCTGTATGTCAATGTATTATTATTTGATAGTCTTGTTAATAATCTGATAGTGAATGCCATTCGGCACAGCCCTGATGGAAGCAAGATCGAAATTGAAATAGACGACAACGAAATGACCGTATCCAATCCGGCTATCGGGAATAAACTGGACGAAAAGCATCTCTTCCAACGTTTCCATACCGCGAATCCGAACGATGTTAAACGGGGAAACGGACTGGGGCTTGCTATTGTAAAAGCAATCTGCGACTATCACGGTTGGAAAATCCAATATCTTTTCGAGAACAACAGACACCTGTTCCGGATAACATTCGGCTAATACGGTTATCTTTTGCTTTATATAAAAGGAATAAATCTTACTAAATTCTCCTGAAACACCTATTAAAACAAGACTTTCTACAGATTTTCTTCAAAATCAGTGGTTTCATTTGCCAATAAATAGGTAAGGCAATGAAACGGATAACAGAAAGTACAGTCATTTTGCTCATAAGCATAATCATGATACTCCCCGGACAAATTTCCGCACAACAAAACGGTAAAGTGAATTTCCGGAATGATAAAACCGGATGGAACGGAGGGGTTAAAGGTAATAATAAAATTGGCGGCGATTTGAAAAGCCTTCAGGGAAAAAAATCGATAGTCGGCTTTCAAGGTTTAGACAGCATCGGGGACAAAGAGATCGTAGGAAACAAAGAGCTTTTCCGTCAGGATAAATTCATGGGCAACGGAATAAACAAGTACCCCGGTAACTATCAATTGAAATACGGACAACTCATTCTTCCCACCCTGCTGATAGGAACCGGCCTGATAGGAATTGAAAGCGACTGGCTCAAATATCAAAACCGTGAAATAAGAGATGAGTTACAGGAAGATATCGACCGTAAAATAAGTATCGATGACTTTTCGCAATATGCGCCCATGGCAGCAGTTTACGGGTTAAATCTGGCGGGAATCAAGGGAAAACATAATTTCCGCGACCGGACCATGATTTTAGCAACATCTTATCTCATTATGGGCGTAACAGTGGAAGGGCTGAAAAATATGACCCGGGTGGAACGGCCGGATGGATCGAGCAGGAATTCATTTCCTTCGGGACATACCGCCACGGCATTTATGGGTGCGGAATTCCTGTGGCAGGAGTACAAAGATGTATCACCCTGGATTGGTGTTGCCGGATATACCGTCGCGGCAGGTACAGGATTCTTTAGAATGTACAATAACCGCCATTGGCTGACCGACGTGATGGCTGGTGCCGGAATAGGTATATTGAGCGCTAAAATGGCATATTGGGCTTATCCGTACATTCAGAAAAAGTTATTCGGCCGTACCCGGTTAAAGAACCTTGCGGCAATGCCGTTTTACTCCAATGAGGGTAAAGGATTGAGTTGCATGATAACTTTTTGAACTTTTTTCATAAAAACAGCTAGAGTCTGCTTAAATTTGCACGGCATTCTTTTAAAAGAATTCAAAAAAAACAGTAAAATGAACGAGGATCTGTTGAAACAAAAGGTACAGCGGGGAATAGTATGCCTGTCGATATTGATTTTGTGTGGCAAATTTGCCGCTTTTTTCCTGACAAACTCAGTGGGTATTCTGACAGATGCTATGGAAAGTATTGTAAACGTTGTAGCCGGTTTCATTACTTTGTTCAGTTTAAGATGGGCGGCAAAACCTAAAGATAAAGAACATCCTTTCGGACACGGAAAGATGGAATTGATATCCGCTTCCACCGAAGGGTTATTGATTTCAATAGCGGGATTGATTATTATCTACGAAGGAATACAGCGATTGTTTGTCCCCGGTACAATAGGTAAACTCGATATCGGAATCGTAGTGGTAGCGGGAGCGGGAGTCCTCAACTACCTGATGGGTTGGTACAGCATAAAGAAAGGGAAAAAACACCAGTCGGTGGCTTTGATTGCCGGTGGAAAACATCTTCAATCCGACACCTACTCTACAATAGGACTGGTAGCCGGCCTGCTGCTGCTCTACTTTACGGGAATTTTATGGATAGACAGTGCTTTGGCGTTGATATTCGGATCAATTATCATTGCCACCGGAATATCCATATTAAAAAAAACTATAGCTAACCTGCTGGATAAAGCGGATGACAAGCTATTGGACGAAATGGCGGAATGCATCAACCGCCACCGGCATGCCGACTGGATAGATGTGCATAACACCAAAATCATTAAAAACGGAAACTTCCTCTACATTGACTGCGACTTGACTTTACCCTGGTATTATAATATTTTGGAGAGCCATGAAGCCTGTGAAAACCTGCAGAGCACTTTAATTTCCGACTTCTCGAACAAAATACAAATATCCATCCACTCCGATCCCTGTCTGATGAAACATTGCCGACATTGCCTGCTGAATGAATGTAACTCCAGGAAATCGGATTTCATTGCGGCCGAAAATATCAATTTATTAAATATGACCGAAGGCGACGATGAAAGAAAAGAATAAAATATATCAGAAAAAAATAATCAATTCGGAAAAAAATCGTATCTTTGCCCCCAAACAATAAAGTTTATTTGAATCTGTCTTAGCAATGCTATACTCCGCTGTTGTCTGGCGGGGTCTTTCCATCGTCAAAATCGACCTCAAAATCAACTTAGCTTGTTCATTATTAATGTAATGGTCGCGCGGATAGAATCTCTTAAAACCGCGACATACTTTTGACAAATATGATGAAATCATTTTTTATTGGAGAGAAAGAAATCCGGTTACCAATTATTCAAGGTGGCATGGGAGTAGGAATTTCGCTGTCAGGATTGGCTTCTGCAGTTGCCAATGAAGGCGGAGTCGGTGTCCTCTCATCCGCCGGATTGGGGCTATTGTATAGACAGAGTCCAAGCGACTACTTGAAAGATTGCATTTGGGGACTCAAAGAAGAACTTCGTAAAACACGCGAAAAGACAAAAGGAATTATCGGTGTGAATATAATGGTTGCCTTATCTAATTTTGCAGACATGGTACGCACTGCAATAGCCGAAAGAGCAGATATCATATTTTCAGGCGCAGGTTTACCCCTGAATTTACCCTCGTTCCTTACTCCCGAAAGTAAAACACTTTTAGTTCCTATCGTTTCTTCTGCCCGTGCAGCCAAAATAATTTGTGATAAGTGGCAAAGCAATTACAATTACCTTCCCGATGCAATTGTAGTGGAGGGTCCGAAAGCCGGAGGACATTTAGGATTTAAAAAGGACCAAATTGATGACGATAACTATTCACTTGAACATCTGATTCCGGAAGTGCTTGCCATTACAAATCAATACAGTGAGAAGAAAAGAATACCGGTTATAGCTGCCGGAGGCATTTCAACAGGTGAAGACATCCTACGCTTTATCCAACTTGGAGCAACAGGAGTGCAATTAGCCAGTATTTTTGTCCCTACCGATGAATGTGATGCTTCCCCTACGTTTAAACAAGTCTATATCGACTCTTCACAAAAAGATGCCCTGATCATTCAAAGTCCCGTTGGGATGCCGGGGCGTGCTTTTGACGGTCAGTTTATCCAAAGCGTGAACGAAGGCAACGAAAAACCTCATAATTGCCCGTTCCACTGTATAAAAACTTGCGATTATAACAAAAGCCCTTACTGCATTATCAAAGCGCTCTATAATGCGGCCAAAGGTAAAATGGATAAAGGATATGCTTTTGCAGGTGCAAACGCATATCTTGCAAATAAAATCAGTAGCGTAAAGGAAGTGATTGCAAAATTAAAGAATGAATTTGATCTTGCTTCCAAGTAATTTATATTAAAAAAAATACTGCCATTGAAGGCGGTTAAAACTATTTATGACATTTAAAGAATTAAATATTTCCGAGCCAATATTAAAGGCTCTTAGTAATAAAAGATATGAAACACCTACCCCTATACAAGAGCAGGCAATACCTGTAGTATCCAGTGGCAGGGATTTATTAGGAATAGCTCAGACAGGCACGGGTAAAACCGCAGCTTTTGCTATCCCGATTATTCAACAGATACACCAACTCAGCGTAAAAGAACGGAGTCGGGAGATAAAAGCATTGATATTGACTCCGACACGTGAGTTGGCAATGCAAATTGATGAGTGTTTTAAAGATTATTCCCAATATACCGATATCCGACATACCGTGGTTTTCGGCGGAGTAAATCAAAGAACTCAAATTGATGCACTTAGACGAGGAACGGATGTATTGATAGCAACTCCCGGAAGATTGCTCGATCTAATTAATCAAAAATACATTAAGTTGGATCAAATCCGCCAATTTATTCTTGATGAAGCCGATCAAATGCTCGATATGGGATTTATCCATGACATCAAACGCTTATTAACGGTATTGCCAAAACAGAGACAGACTTTATTCTTTTCGGCAACAATGCCTGCTAATATTTCGACGTTGGCAAAGGATATTCTGAAAAATCCTGTAAGGGTGGAAATAAAGCCGGTAGATACTGTAAGAGATAAGATAAAGCAGTGTTTATATTTGGTTGAAAAACCACAGAAAAGTGACTTGCTAATCAATATATTAAAAAAAGAAGTGGATAAATCGGTACTTGTCTTTTCGCGTACAAAACATGGGGCGGACAAGATTGCGAAAGCGCTGAATAAAACAGGTATTGACTGTGAGGCGATTCATGGCAATAAAACGCAGGTGGCCAGACAAAAGGTGTTGGCTAATTTCAGATCGGGAAAAACACGTATAATAATTGCAACTGATATCGCTGCAAGAGGCATAGACATCGCTAATCTGGGTATAGTTATAAATTATGATTTGCCTGACACAGCCGAAACTTATGTACATCGTATAGGCCGTACCGGACGTGCAGGTCATACCGGAACTGCCCTGACATTCTGTTCGAAAGACGAAAATGCAATGCTCAACAGCATTCAAAAGCTGACAGGTAAGAAAATGAATAAGTTATCAGTAAGCGCATAGTTTAATCTAAATTATCAATTATAAAACATTTATAAATGGCAATATCGTACAATAAAAAAGAATTAGAAAAGAAAAGACAAAGCAAAAAACTGGAGAAACAAAAGCGTAAAGAAGAACGTAAAGCAAACGGTAGCGTATCATTTGATGATATGATAGCCTATGTGGATGCCAATGGAACAATAACCAGCACTCCACCTGACAATAGTCAAAAAGAAAAAATAGATCCCGAGAGTATCTTGATTTCCACTCCCAAAAAGGAAGATGTAGAAATAGCTCCGTTGAAAGGACGTGTGGAACATTTCGATGAAAATAAGGGATATGGTTTTATAAAAGATACTTCCAATACGGAAAAATACTTCTTTCATATCAGTAATGCTTTTGATGGTATCAAAGAAGGGAATTCGGTTACATTTGAGTTGGAACGAGGAAAAAAAGGCATGAATGCCGTAAGAATCGCTCCTGCAAAGTAATATATATATAATAATTTATTTACATTAAGAACAAAAAAAATGAACATTTATGTGTCAAATCTAAGCTACAACACAGATAGTGAGGGCTTACAGCAAGTATTTGCAGAATACGGTGAAGTTACTTCTGCCAACGTTATTACAGACAGAGAGACTGGACGCTCACGCGGTTTTGGCTTTGTAGAAATGCCTAATGATTCAGAAGCTGAAAATGCCATCAAGGAACTAAATGAAGCTGAGTTGGATGGTAAAACCATTTCAGTGAATGTAGCTCGTCCAAAAGGTGATAAAAGTAGCAGTCATGGAGGTAACCGTGGTGGTGGCGGCTTCAACCGTAGTAACGGAGGAGGATATAACAGAAACCGTTATTAATAATCTCCGATTTAACAAATTCCCTGATGCATTTGCTTCAAGGATTTTACTATCATAAAAAAACAGCCGGCTTTTTAGTCGGCTGTTTTTTATGGTTACAAACAAAAGTTTTTTCCGGCGGAAAGATGATGATAATTATCCGGTTTAAAACAAATTCCAATACACTTCAACTAAGAATCTTTTTGTTTTGAATTAATGCGATCACGTACTTTGCTCCATGCAGGAGTATCAAACAAACAACTTTCCGGCATTGTGTAATACATTTCTTTGAATCGGGACATCGGAATGGCAAAGCTCAGGATTATATCTTCAAAAAGAAAAACAAGAAAGATGGCCGGAGCTATCTGGTTTACTACACGGAAAAGGCCGAAAACATAAAAAACAGGGTTGAAGAATGCCAAAAGCGTTCTTCTGATATTTCATTAAGTGGCATATCGGAAGAAGAACAAAGCCAAATGATGTGCATTATAGAAAAAATGGAAAAGAATAGTCTTGATTTTCTAGTTAAGTAAGTGGTAATTATTGCATTGAGGTTCGGGAGAATCTTTACAAACGATTCCAATCCTCCACAGTGATTACCGTTGCTTGTCTGGGAAAAACTTTTTCAGTCAATACGCGATGTATTTCTTCATCAGAGTCCGCACAAGCGTTACTCAAGACTGTTAACAAGAAATCTTTGTCTGCTGCTTCGCGTACGGTTGACAATACCACCCCACCTGTAGCAATACCTGTGAGCACTAAATGATTGATATGAAGTGCCCTTAATATGACATCCAGATCACTTCCGGTAAATGCGCTTGTCCGGCGTTTGACCACTACAATATCGTCGGAAAGCGGCTGGATAGCGGATTCTATCTTTGTCCATTGGTTCATGTCGATGTTTTCAAGCCTTTTTTTGGTTGCGACAAAGTTTTTGGCACTTTGAGCACTGATTTCGGGCATCCCCTGTCTGAAGCCGACTACAACATAAATAACAGGTATATTTTTATTGCGCGCATGTGTTATGGCGTTACCGACATTCTCTATAAACGGCTTGCTATTTGATAAATTACCGATAATAGCAGTTTGCATATCCATGACAAGCAGTGCTGTGTTCTGTTCCATTTTATTCTTCTTTTTCTTTTTTGGCAAAATTCATACTTGATGGGACACTGATACAGGCTATTCCGATAAAGAAAGTCAGCATCATCCCATTATCACCAACGCTCAGATGGGATATCCTAGTCAGGACAAAGCCGACAATCAGATTGAATAAAGCCCACACGACATTCACAGTCGGTGATGAAAGTCCTCTTCCTCTTGGCTTTGCAAAAGGAGTGGGAAACTTATTACCCGAAATGCCACTTACAAAATGAGGTATGGAGTTGGCCAGAACCACCCCGGCCAAAAATATTCCAAAATAATGATACCATTCCATTTTTCGTCCGTCTATCTACTTTCTAACAATTTATTCAGTACCGGTAATGCCTTCTCCAAAAAAAATTGTTCTTCTATCGAAAGGGTTTGTTCGATGGTCCCCTTAAGCCATTCATCCCGTTCGTACATGGTATGATTCACCAACTCTTTCCCTACGGGGGTCAGTGAAATATAGACTTTGCGCTTGTCATCTTTTGCAGGCGTTCGCTTTATGATCTCCAACCTTTCCATTTTAGCAAGGATTTGTGACATCGATTGTGTCGTGATTCGTGTCAATGTGGCAAGCTCGGTTGGCAAAAGTTGTTCATTCCGGTATAAGTATCCGACGGTTTCCATCTCCGTCATGGAATAACTTTGGGTTGCCCCCGATTTCTTACGTAATCCCTTGTGCAAAGCGCTAACCACCAGTCGTAAGGAAGAAGCTAATTCTATTGGATTCATTGATATAAGTAATTAAACTTGTTAGTTTACCTTACAAATATAGAAGCAAAATCCGAATCAAGAAATTATATTAAGTTTTTTTTCAAATAAGCTAAGTAAAATGAATATGAAACAAAGGCATAGAGATGCTTGGAAATGAAAAAGGGCTGCCATACGGCAGCCCCCCCGAAACGTAAATCCGTGTATGGCGGACTATCCTCGTATCAACAGTTCCGGGAATGTAAATCCCTGCATGGCAAAACTGATGGAAAATGTAGCCACACTTACAATCCAAAGGATAAGTAATGTCCATTTCAACCCTGAGGACATGGGTTGCCAAGTGAACAATTGGCGGAATATGACAAAGACAATGCTAACCAACGGTATACCTACCAGCAAGATACCTGCAATGTACATCACGATGGCCGATAATGGAGATACAGGCATAATGATATCGTGCAAAGGCAACCAGGAAACCAGTGCCGCTCCTCCACCTATGGCAACTGCAATAGCCGCAATGAGAAGGGCTATAAAGACGATGCCGAATACAAACAGAACAGGGCTGCATACAATGGCGAAAATAACCAGACAAACTTTCAATATAAAACCGGCGATCATCACGAAAGCATCACCTACTTTCTGGAGAAAGGTACGTGGTTTATCCGATTTCATGAAATCGTTCACGCTGTTAGCCGCTTTTTCAAAGCCATCGGTCACGGTTTTTCCTATGTTTTCCAATGTGACGGCTTCACCACGCATATTCAGTTTCTCGGCTGCCGTACGGGCTTCGGGTATCACCAACCAGCATACAATGTAAATAGGCACCAATGTACCCCAACCACAGATAAGAATAACCAGGAATAAAATACGGAGAAGCGTAACATCCCAATCGAGATAGGCCGCCAGACCACTGCAAACTCCTCCAAGCATTTTGTCGTCAGGATTGCGATAAAGACGACGGTGACCGTATGTTCCGCTTCCCATACTGCCTCTAGGATCTTTCGAAGCGGCTGCCCCTTCGGAGTTTCCCGCATCATTACCCGCTCCGGAAGCAGTTGAATCATCTCCTGACGTTTGAGAAGCATTCTCTTCATTCTCCGTATCGAGTTCTTCCGGTTTGCCCATACGCTTGATCACTTCTTCCACATGGACAATAGTTATCACTTGCGCACCTGCGGAAAGCTCTTCGGAGAAAAGCTCGGATATGCGACGTTCTATATCCTCTACTATTTCATCAGCACCTGTTTCCTTACGGAAGTGCGTTTTCAGATTACATAAGTAATTGTCTAAAAGGCGGTAGGCATCGTCATCAATATTGAATACCGTTCCTCCTAAGTTCACTGTTAATGTTTTTTTCATTGTTATTCGTTTTTTTAATTTGTTGATACGAGGTTATTTTCTTTTAGCTATTGGCTATATGGTTGACCGTTTCGTTCAGCTCACGCCAAGAATTTTCCAGTTCTCCCAAAAAGGCTTCTCCTTTTTCCGTCAGCTTATAATATTTACGGGGAGGTCCTTGGGTAGACTCAATCCATTCGTAACTTAGCAGATCGTCATTTTTCAGACGAGTAAGCAACGGATATAGCGTACCTTCCACCACAATAAGCTGGGCTTCCTTAAGCTTTTGGATGATGTCCGAAGCATAAGCGGGCTCTTTGTGCAGCAGCAACATGATGCAGTATTCCAGCATTCCTTTGCGCATCTGCGATTTTACATTGTCTACATTCATCATAATCGTTGTTATTGTTTTATTGTCTTTAATAGCATATTTAAAGTACTGATGCCTAACAAACATCTTTGCATGGCACAAATATATGTATTGTATTAGTACTATGCATTACAAAGTACCATTATTTTATATTATTTAACTAATAAAGGGCGATTATGAGCTTAAAACAGAGCATTTTAGTATATTAGCACTAATATTTTAAGTATATTCCCCTAACTGTATAAGGGTATTCTCTTTTGAATCGACTTAATAAAAAGAATATTTTAAAGCTATCGGCAAGATGAATAGACATTATTCTGCATTCTTTACATAAGGGTATTCCGTTTTATATAAGGAGATATTTAAAAGTATCACTGTATATGAATAAGTATTATTCACTACCTTTGCATAAAGGTACATTTCATGCGAATCTGTTTATATAAGGGATATTAAAAAGGTATCAGTGTATATGAGATCGTTTTTGCCACAGCTATTAATAAAACGATATCTTATTTTAGGACATCCGAGGCAATCCCATTTAACAGTAAATTTGCATAATCCACAGTGAACAAAAAACTAAAGAATGAAGAGCGCATGTTTACATTAAGAAAAGCCGATGTAGCGGATTGTAAATTGATTCATAAGCTGGCTTGGGAAATTTTTCCGGCGACATACCGAGAGATCATCAGCGAAGCCCAGATTGAATTTATGATGAACTGGATGTATTCACCCGAAAGCATCCGGAAACAGATGGAAGAAGGACATATCTATTTTATTGCTTATGAAGAATGTGAAGCAGCCGGATATGTATCTATACAACAACAGGATGAGAATTTATTCCACTTGCACAAGATATATGTCCTACCCTATTATCAGAAAGCTCATTGCGGGAGTTTCCTGTTTAGAGAAGCCGTGAAATATATAAAGGAGATTCATCCCGGGCCTTGTCTGATAGAGCTTAATGTGAATCGCAACAATAAGGCGCTTGCTTTTTATGAACACATGGGAATGAAGAAGCTTCGTGAAGGGGACTTTGACATTGGGAATGGCTACTATATGAACGACTATATCATGGGTATCGAAATCTGACTATTTTGAGATCAATTTGTCTTCGAGCAGTATGCGAAAGACTTCCTCACGAAGATTGCGGGCAACAGGAATCTTATGAATGCCAATAACCAATTGATTGCCTTCAATAGCCTGAATCATGGATTTGTTGACCACATACGAACGATGCACTTGTAGGAATTGCTCTGCGGGAAGATGTTCGAGCAAGACTTTCAAAGACATGCATACAACTTCTTTAGTGGTGTGGGTATAGATCACGACATAATTTTCCATACTTTCTACAAACAGAATATCGGTCAGCACCACCTTTTTTAATAGCTTGTTGCTCTTAACAAACAGATAGGAATTGTCATCGGTTGCTTTCGGTGCATTTTCAAAAAGATCACGCACCTTATTTACTGCTTTCAGAAAACGTTCGAAAGAGACTGGCTTTAACAGATAATCGACCACATCGAGTTCATATCCTTTCAAAGCATAGCGCTCGTAAGCTGAAATGATGATGACTTTAGGAGGGTTATTAAGCTGTGCCAACAGATCCATTCCGGATAAACGGGGCATCTCGATATCCAGAAAAACAAGATCAACCGGTTCGTCGACCAGAAATTTGTTGAGTTGTAAAGCATCTTCACATTCACCAACCAATTGAAGAAAGTCGATGTTCTCAATATACCCCCGGATGCCTTTACGGGCAATGGGCTCATCATCGGTAATTACACACTTTATTGTTGTCATAAGGCTTAAATACTTATTAGATTGATAATTCTAAAATCAGTAATTTTAAAATCGGCGATTAATAAATCATTGCTTTTCAAGCATATAAATTCTTGATTTATAGTTTTAAAAGTAATATTTTTCAAACTGATAATTCTTAGATTATTAATTCTTAAATAAATTCTTTTTAACCAATAATTTTTGATTCTATAATTTGCATATAATTTATTCTTATACACATACCTCTTTCTTTATTAATGATGTCTCGATTTACGATTTATTGTTCCAGTTCAATGCGAAGCTCAGCTTCAAATACGTTGGAATGGCGACCAATAGTCAACTTATGCTTATCTGGATAAAGCAGATTCAATCTCCTGCGGAGGTTTTCGATGCCGATTCCTTTGGGTTTTAGAGGAGTACCGTTGACATCTGTATTTGTCCCTTTGTTACCATCAACATCGCATACGGAATTGCGGACAAAGAAGATCACTTCATTTTCTTTTAATGTGATATTGAAATGGATCTCATAATTTCCTCCCACATGCTTAAAAGCATTCTCCACCAAAGGCTGGAACAATAGCGGTTGAATGAGCTGATCCCCTATTTTTTCATCATACCCTTGAACAAGTTGCAGTCTACGGCTCATACGCAACTGCTGGAAACTGACGTAGGACTTGAGGTAATCGACTTCCTGATGGAGAGTGACCTTCTTTTGAATATCATATAACTGGTAACGAAGCAGGCTCGAGAGTAATTCGATAGAATGACGGGCCTGATCATTCTCTCCTTCAATCTGAAAATAGATGGTATTAAGAGCATTAAAAAGAAAATGCGGATGATACTGCGACTTGAGGAATTTAAGTTCCATGCCGAGCTGCTCGACTTTGACCTTTTCGAGCAACAAGGATTGGCGATGATAATTTTCCGTCACCATGGAGTTACGCAATAGGGTATAATAAAGCAAATAGAGAGGAATGCAGACGATATTGGTGATGATATAATCGAGCCAGCCGTTGCCCAGATATAAGATTCCGGTCATTTGCCCGCCTTTCATCAGGCAATTGATTGAAAGGAACAGAATAGCTGTGAGGAATATATATTCCCGGAAAACGGAAGGGCGGAAATCGGCTATTTTTTTTTGTAGAAATTTACGTATGCGCCAGTCGTAGACATAACACACGATGGTAATGATAAGCAACTCTTCCAAATGCTGCACATATCGCCCGCTACCTCCCCAGAATTTATCTTTCAAAGGGAGATCAGTGAGCAAGCGGATGAAGTTGAGTATCACCAACGCAAGCAGGAAGGGCAACGTGTAACGGAGGAACGACTTCATTAATACAAAGTTATTCGTTTACTTTCAATTACGCGATCTTCGGTGCGTAAATCTTTTACGTTTTCCCCTTTCTGAAATTTATAGGAGAAACTTATACCTACAACGGGAAATTTACGTTCTTTATAACCACCTTTCATCCCGAGATAATCAATCTCAACATGAAGATAACGAGACGAGAAAGCATCATCTACAAACAAGCGCACGGAACCTTTATCGTGTAATACGCTTTTAGACAGTGCCGAAGAAACAGACCAAAGCGATTGTAACGTGCCTTGTCCCAAGGGTGTACGACCATTCCAATAACCGTTAACTTCACCTTTCCAACCATGGGAAAAATCAAACTGATTCCCAAGGTAAAGCATAGGAGTAAGCAAGTTGTTATGTTGCCGGACTCCTTCGGTGATCCAGGAATAACTCTTGTAGGTGGCTACGACATTTGCAGTAACCGTCCAGAACGGTAGTGGATGCAGATTGATTCCCGTAAAACGAACCCCACAGGAATAATCGGAAGATAAATTTAAAGATCGTACCCATACACGCCGTCCGTCAGTCTTCTGATAACTCTTAGCGATAGGATGGTAAGTATAGGTGCCGAAGAAGACAAAACGATAACGGTTCACCAGCATTAAAGCTAATTCCAGCTGGTGACTGATCTCTGGTTTCAATGATACGTTTCCCTGATTATAGAGGTATTTGTCATCCATTGTAACGGAAGGATTCAAGTCACGATAATTGGGACGAACAATGCGACTTCCATAAGTAACACCTAGATTCCGGTTCTTTCCCCATTGGAACTCCCACCGGGCAAACGGGAAGAAATGAGTATAGTGATTGCTATAAAGTGAATCGGAAGCAGCGGTATATTCCCTCATCCGACCGTTGACGCGAGTGTGTTCAACCCTTAGTCCCAGCTCGAATTTATGGTTTTCACCGACTTGTCCCTGAAGTTGGGCATACCCGGCATACACATCTTCATGATAAGAAAACTCATTGCTCAGACTCAAATCGGGTATCCACAATCCGGATTCTTTATTTTCATAACTCATGTCATTGCTAATACGTACCCAAGCCGCTTTTACGCCACCACTAAAACTAAGTTTACCGGTTAATGGCATTTCAATTCCGGTCTGTGTGGTATAGATATAGGTATCCAGATTCAATCTGCCCGATAAAGTATTGGGGACAGCAGTACCAAGTAAAGGATCCTCAAGCAGATTATGTTGGTTTTGATCATTGGAAGCCTTATAACGTTGAAAATCAAAAGTTGTGTTCCACTGTATTTTCCGGGGTGATTGATAGGTCAGATTTATTCCGCTTTGGATATTATTTTCGTCAATCCTGTTTTTATTCCAGGTACTCAATAGCGAATCGGGCTTATCAGAAAGAGATTGGAATACGGAATTTATCCGGGCTCTATCATGCCTGTCTGTCCATGTGGCTGTAGTATATGCTCCTACAGCCCATCGTGTGGACAAATCGTATTCAGCACCCGCTCTGAGATAGTGATGGTTATAACTGTATCTACGTTCAGGATACTGAAACATATAATCGGGAGATACCGGTTGACGATCATATTCGGTATAATCTCTGAAAATAATAGTGGAATTGAGGTCCACACCTTTGTAAAAGCCGTAATTAAAGGAGAAATTCAGATGGTCTTTCCTGTATTGGAAGCCTGCACCCAAGTTCCCCTTATCGTAGATGTTCTCCTGCTGAAAACCTGTAAAGAATGAACCTACCATTCCTTTTACGGTACTTTTACTCATTTCTATTTTTATGATACCGGATTTACCGGAAGCATCATACTGCGAAGAGGGTAAGGTAACCAATTCTATCTTTCCGACAGAAGAAGCCGGAATCGCCTGAAGATAACTTGCCAGACTGGAACCGGAGAGATAGGATGGTTTACCGTTTATCATGACCGTGGCACCGGACTGTCCATTGAGCAAAATCGTACCGTCATCCCGCAATTGTACACCGGGAACACGTTTTAAGGCATCGAAAAGTGTCCCTTGTGTGCCGGCAATAGATGAAGCCAGATTGACTACCGTAGTTGATGCACTCATTTCCAACTGCGGTTTATTGGTGGTTACGGTCACTCCCGATAGCAGATAAGAGTCTTCTTGTAGCAGGACATCATCTATCTGCTGGTTTCTTTCTCCGAGAATAGAAATGATGGGAATATTTTTGCTAAAGCGATTACCGGGTGCCTGATGTTCTTTTCCTTTAGGAGCAAGTAAGAAACGCCTTTTGGTATATCCGATAGAGGAAAATTGCAAGATAAAATAACCGGATGGAGAAATTGACAGGTTAAACTGTCCTTTTCCGTCGGCAGTACAGCCGCATACGTAAGATGAATCGGCTGCATGGAAAAGAACGACACTGGCACCTTCCAAAGGCAGGCGGCTATTGTCTGTTACTTTTCCGGAAAGAATAACTTTACGGGAAATATCGCTGTGGATGGATTCCGATGTGGCGGAATGATTGTCTTGTGCCGATTCGGAAATAGATGGAAAAGACATCAAAAAAATAATGCAAAGAGAGAATTTGAGTGCCATACACTTTTATTGATTTTGGTTTTAATAATATTAAAGTACTTGCTTTAATTCCAAAACAAAAGTATGTATGGTCCACTTAACGGTAAAAAAAAGATGGCGAATGGTGAAAAATGCTTGATGAACGGAGCCATGCCTCAAATAACACGAGTTGCACAAACCTACCCAAAACTGAAAATATATACACGATTTAATCTGTAATAACAAATTTGGTTGTACGCCCATGAAACAAATAGCACAGCTCCATCCCAAGCCTTTATGTTGAAAATCAAAATGACCGAGACTGCTCTTTATTCCTTTTTAAAATTAGAATTAGAGTGACTCGCTAATGTTATTAGCGATTGCCTCTGGCCCCTCCTCTTGGTCTCGATTTCATTTCTTGAACCATTTTTTGATAATCACCGTATTGTTTATCAGTCAGTACAGCTTTAAATTCCTTATCTTTAGCTTCCTGAAGGTCGCCTATCTCCTTCATCTTAGCAGCTCTGTCACCATCCCCTTTGAAAATTTCTTCATTCTTCTTGGCGTACTTAAGGTTAATGTCATAGACAGACTTGGTCTGTGTTTCGTCCAAAGAAAGACTTTCCTTCATACGGTCGGTCGTCATCTTAGCCCTTTCTTCAGGACTTCTCATACCTTGAGCGAAACCTTGGGTAGCAAACAACATGCATGCAAACAGCATCATTGCAAAAACCAACTTTCCTTTCATTTTTGTTTTCATTGTTTTTACGATTAAAATTAATACTAAAAGCGTTCATTAAATTCTTTTCATTCTAAAAATCAATTGCTTAAGGTCTGGAAAATACCAAAACCCAAATTATATATTTGATGATATGAAAATTCAAAAGTTTAATGAGGCAATGTTAAATTAGTATTATATACAAAAAAAACTTCGGAGATAAGCATGGGCATATCTCCGAAGTCACTATAAAAAGAAAGCTTTCTTATTTTGCTACACGTTCAAGCCATTTCAACATGAACAACATCGTAAACATGGATATGGAACAAGCTATCACAAAGACCATCCAAGTCATCCAGATAGGAATACTTTCATAAAGAACGGCTCCGATAAACAGCAATTGATTACCTAAGGCAGTTGCTCCCAGCCATCCACCTTGCATTATACCCTGGTATTTAGGAGGTGCTACCTTAGACACAAATGAAATTCCAAGAGGAGAGATATATAACTCGGCAACCGTCAGTATGAAATAAGTAGCCATTAAGAGAAATGGAGTTACTTTTACCGGCGAAGAACCCATGGCAACGATATCTTTGTGCAATGGCAGATGAGACACATAAGAAGTAATGGTCATAACCAAAAAAGCCGTAGCTGCAATACCCATACCAATAGCGATCTTCTTAGGAGTGGAAGGTTCTTTACCCCGTGCACGCTGCCAGGCAAATACACTCATAATTACGGGAGTAAGGAACACGACAAAGAAAGGATTTAAGGATTGGAATAATTCGGCTCCTTCAAACTTCATAAAGCCCAAATTAAGGCTAACTCCTGTCAGATCGGTGTATTCCTTAGCGAAAAAGGTCAATGTCAATCCGTTTTGATGGAATGAAAACCAGAAGAAAATTACCACTGCAAAAACAGCCAGCAAAGCAAAAACACGTTGTCTTACTTCCTGTAAACTCATTTCCGCAGAAGTACCGGTAGCCGAAAGCTTTTTGGAAGGATCAGGGAATTTGCGTTTATTCAGCAAGAAAATAACCAATGAAATGGCCATCGCCCCAATTGCTACACCAAAAGCATAGTGAAAGCCTGTGGTAAAGACATTGAGGTATTCTTTCGCAAACGCCGTAAGATCGTTTACGGGAGCCGATGATGCTTTCGAAGCGAGATTGGTGAATGTATTAACGGCTTCAGGGGTTAATGTCCCGTCCAGTTGACCGTGACACAAAGCGGGAAGATCGGCATTGTAACTTAAACCGAAAGTGGACAACCACCAGTTGCGTACGAATACAGCGGCAAAAGGCGCAAAAATGGCTCCTATATTAATAAACATATAAAACAGGGAAAATCCGGAATCACGCATGCTGGAGTATTGCGGGTTATCGTACATCTGACCTACCAAGGCTTGGAGGTTCCCTTTAAACAAACCATTGCCAAAAGCTATGACGAAAAGAGCGATACAAGTAATAGTCAGGAAAAAAGCCTTACTTGAAACAGGTGTGGGTGATGGTACTGCAAGAATGAGATAACCGATAGCCATCAATACTATACCGGCAAGAATCGTTCCTTTATAGTTTCGTGTTCTATCGGCAATAATTCCTCCTACTAATGCAAGAATGTAAATTGAAAAGTAAAAAGTAGCATAGATAAGTCCGGCTCCTTTTCCATCCAATCCGAATTTAGCTTGTAGAAAAAGCACCAAAATAGCCATCATGGTGTAGAAGCCGAAGCGTTCTCCCAAATTGGCAAAAGAAGCTGCTATTAAGCCCTTGGGGTGTTTGTTTAACATAGAAATCAAGTTTTTAGAGTGAATAAAAATGAATAAATATTATCTCCTGCAAAGATATAATTTTTATTGAATTTCGTCATAACCCAATCAGGGAATCTCCTGAGAAATTCAATAACAACAGGAAGTAAAATGCTTCAAACCTATATTCGAGGTAAAAATAGAAAATAGAAAGAATGATTCATTAATTCAAACTGAAACCTGCCTATTCAGTAAATAACGTGCACACTTCGGCTCGTACCTCTTTAATTAAATCTTTGGGATTCACTTTTAGTTGCAACCCACGCTGCCCGGCACTGATATAGATATACGGGTAAGTCAGACAGGAGTCATGAATATAAGTGGGAAATTGCCTTTTCATACCGATTGGTGAACATCCTCCACGGATATAGCCGGTCAAAGGCAATAATTCTTTCACTGGAATTAAGTCACATTTTTTATTGCCGGAGACCTTAGCGGCAAGCTTCAAATCAATTTCGTGTTCGCCCGGGATGACACAAACAAAATAGCCATTCTTATCGCCATGCAAAATCAAGGTTTTAAATACCAAATCAAGATCTTCTCCGAGATTGGCAGCCACATGGACGGCACTCAGATCGTCCTCATCCACTTCATACGGGATAAGTTCGTAGGAGATTTTCGCCTTATCCAACAGACGTGCAGCATTTGTCTTATTGATTTTCATCTTCTTGTCCCCTTATCATTTTACTTTCTACCCAATTCTTCACGTAAAAACCGGGGCGTATATCCTTTCTTACTTATTGCTACTTCTTCGGGAGTACCACATGACAGTAGTTCTCCCCCGCCCTTTCCGCCATCCGGGCCCATATCTATAATATAGTCGGCCATTTTAATGACATCAAGATTATGTTCGATAACAATAACCGTATTCCCTTTGTCCACCAGTTTATTGAGTACTCCCATCAACACACGGATATCTTCGAAATGAAGCCCGGTTGTAGGCTCATCAAGAATATAAACAGTCTTTCCCGTATCGCGTTTGGAAAGTTCCGTGGCAAGTTTCACCCGCTGACTCTCACCCCCCGAAAGTGTAGTGGAGGATTGCCCCAGTTTGATATAACCCAGTCCCACTTCCTGAATAACCTTAATCTTATGTAAAATCTGAGGAACATTCTCAAAGAATTCCACAGCACGGTTGATAGTCATATCCAAGACGTCGGCAATGGATTTTCCTTTAAAGCGGACTTCCAGTGTCTCACGATTGTAACGCTTACCGTGGCATACTTCACAAGGGACATAAACATCAGGCAGGAAGTTCATCTCAATTGTCTTGTAACCATTTCCCTGACAGGCTTCACATCGTCCACCCGTAACATTAAAAGAGAATCTTCCGGGCTTATAACCGCGTATCTTGGCTTCGGGAAGTTCCACAAATAAACTGCGAATATCGGAAAAGACTCCGGTATATGTAGCAGGATTGGAACGTGGGGTACGTCCTAAAGGCGACTGATCGACATTAACGACTTTATCTATATATTTCAGTCCATCAATACTTCCGTACGGCAAAGGATCCTGTAACGAACGATAGAATTTCTGGGACAAAATAGGTTGTAGCGTTTCATTAACCAACGTAGATTTGCCACTACCGGATACCCCTGTCACGCAAATCAGTTTACCAAGCGGAAATTCGATGTCCACGTTTTTCAAATTATTGCCCTGTGCGCCACGCAACCAAAGGCTATGCCCATTTCCTTTCCGTCTTTCCGGAGGAACTTCAATGATACATTCGCCATTGAGGTATTGTGAAGTCAAAGTATGAGTAGTCAACATTTCATCAGGAGTACCCGCAAAGACAACTTCTCCTCCCAATCGACCGGCTTTAGGTCCCATGTCGATGACATAATCGGCAGCAAGCATCATATCTTTATCGTGCTCCACCACAATGACGGTATTACCCAAGTCGCGCAATTCCTTTAATGAGTGAATGAGGCGTTGGTTATCCCGCTGATGCAATCCGATACTGGGTTCATCAAGAATGTAGAGAACATTGACCAGTTGAGAACCGATTTGGGTAGCCAGACGGATACGTTGGCTTTCTCCCCCCGAAAGACTGACGGAGCTCCGGTTGAGAGATAGATAATCTAATCCCACATCCAAAAGAAATTTCAAACGCGTACGGATCTCTTTTAATATTTCGGTTGCAATCTGCCGTTGTTTGTTATCCAGGAAGTCTTCCACATGCTCTAACCAATCGCACAATTCACTGATATCCATGCAGGACAGTTCGTAAATATTCTTATCGTGAATGCGGAACGAAAGTGCCTCTTTATTCAATTTTGCACCGTGACACTCCGGACAAACAGCGGTTTTGGCAAACTGTTCGGCCCATTTCTGTGCAGTAGCCGAAGCATCTTTTTCCTGCAACATCTGAATATATTTCACGATACCTTCAAAAGTGACAAAATAATCGGAAGAAGTACCGATAAGTGAACTCTTGATCTTTATACGATCATCCGAACCGTATAGAATTTCATCTATGGCATCATCCGACAATTCTTTGACGGGAGTTTTCAAGTTAGCTTCATACTTTTCCAGTAAGGCTGCAAGTTGCCAAAAAATCATGCCATTTTTATACTTTCCAAGAGGCACAATGGCACCTTCATAAATGGAAACCTGCCTATCCGGAATCACCTTATCCACATCAATCTGATTGATCACCCCCAGCCCTTTACATTTAGGACAGGCTCCTTGTGGAGAATTGAAGGAAAAGTTATGTGGAGCCGGTTCACGATAAGACAATCCGGTGACCGGACACATCAATCGTTTACTATAATGGCGTACCTCGTTACTTTGCAAGTCCAGAATCATCAGTAATCCGTCTCCTTGCTGCATGGCTGTAGCTACACTCTTCTTTAACCGCACGTCGTCCTTATCCGAAGGAACCAGTTTGTCAATGACCACTTCAATATCGTGGTTCTTATAACGGTCGAGCTTCATTCCGGGTAATGCCTCACGAACCTCTCCGTCAACCCGTACATAGAGATAACCCTTTTTACGCACCTGTTCGAACAGTTCCTTGTAATGGCCTTTACGACTGCGAACCAAAGGCGCAAGAATATTGATACGTTTATTCTTATAATCTTTCAGAATCAATTCAAGTATCTGCTCTTCGGTGTACTTTACCATCTTTTCACCCGACAGATAAGAATAGGCTATTCCGGCACGTGCATAAAGCAAACGGAGATAATCGTAGATTTCTGTTGTAGTTCCCACCGTAGAACGCGGGTTCTTATTGGTCGTCTTTTGTTCAATGGATATCACCGGACTTAAGCCGGTAATCTTATCCACATCGGGACGTTCCAGATTACCCAGAAAATTACGGGCATACGCAGAGAATGTTTCAATGTAACGACGTTGTCCTTCGGCGAATATCGTATCAAAAGCAAGAGACGATTTACCACTTCCACTTAAGCCGGTAATCACCGTAAGGCTATTGCGGGGAATTTCCGCATCGATATTTTTAAGATTGTGCACGCGTGCACCGTACACATTGATATACGCTTTTTCTTCTTCAGTCATTTATCTTGATCGTTTAATCAACTTGAAAATCTTTTTACCTTAATTATGTTATGCACCGGAATAAATTATTGAAATGCAGGAAAACCTCCAGAGAAAATTCTCTGATAACTAACGAATAACAGACGAATATGACCGAATAAAAGCCATCACATATTGAAAATGTTAAGATAATACCCGCTAAATATTTTGTACCTGTCATGAGCTATAACAGTATTCGGCATATTTTGCTCTGTCATGCATGAAATGAGACAAAAGACTGCGAATCAACCCTCCTGTAGTGAACAAAAATATCCTAAAATACATTCCGAAACATAATTCCCGCAAAAATAACGTTTTCCGACCGAAAATAAATATAGAGTCTATTTAAATTTTTCCTTTTTAAGCTTTATGTCAGCTTCTTTGTGATTTAACCTGGAATCTTCTCTCCTCTTTTCGTCTTTTCACTAATTCCCGTCATATCTTTATAATACGGAAAGTACAATATTATTTCTTAACGCATTCCGTTGGTTAATTATAGACAATATTCTTACCTTTGCACATAATATTGGGAATTGTAAATATAAACCAACGATAACGAATGAGAACATTTAAACGTTTGATGTACTGTTTATTGCTTATTGTGATATTCACTTTCAAAGTAAATGCCCAGGAAAACAAATCATACATCTTACACACCGTGGAAAAAGGTCAAAGTCTTTATTCCATCTCCAGCATGTACGGGGTAAGCCAGTCGGATATCGTAAAGCTTAACGCCGGGAGTGATGAAAAAATCTTTGTAGGTGCTACCCTTCGCATACCTATTACGCCTGCCAATGCACAAAAGGAAACGTTTCATACGATTGCCGCAGGAGAAACTTTATACCGGCTGACCTTGAAGTATGGAGTATCAGCGCAGGATATTTGTGATGCTAATCCGGGATTAAGTGCCGACAACTTCCGCATTGGTCAGGTAATACGGATACCGAATAATAATACTCCGGCATCTCCTACTCCGAATGGAAATAATGGAATTGAACCTACTGTACAAATTCCAGGTCCCGTACAATCCCGTTGTCGTGAAATGCATAAAGTGCAGCGGAAAGAAACCCTATTCAGCATCAGCCGCCAATATGGTATCAGCGAAGCGGAACTGATCGCTGCCAACCCTGAACTGAAAGGAGAAAGCAGTGTAAAAAAGGGGGATTTTCTCTGTATACCGTATGCAATAGCTCAAACACCGGCCCAACCCAAAGCTGCGCCAACTGATAGCCAACTGTTCAGTGAGAGCAAAAGAAAACCCCAACGGCTATCTACCATAAAAGCTGCTATTATTTTACCTTTCCTGGATAGCGACCCCAGTGAAACGGCTCGTATGGTGGAATATTATGAAGGTTTTCTGATGGCTGTAGACAGCATCAAGCGAAACGGTACTTCCATGGATATTTATACCTATAATTCGGGTTCGGATGTTTCTTCCTTAAATTCCATTCTGGCTAAAAACGAAATTAAGAATATGGATATCATCTTCGGGCCGCTCTATCAAGATCAGATCAAACCTTTAGCCGATTTTGCGGGAAAAAACAATATCCGTTTGGTTATTCCGTTTACCTCAAAAGATAACACGGTATTCCGTAATCCGACTATTTATCAGATCAATACCCCGCAATCCTATCTCTACTCGGAAGTATACGAGCATTTCCTGCGCCAGTTCCAGAATGCAAATATCATCTTCATCGAGGCTACAAATGGCGCGAAGGATAAAGCGGAACTCATCAAAGGATTAAAAGATGAACTAAGGAGCCGTGCCATAGTAATAAGATCGGTAAAGGAGGATGCAACTCCGGCAATGTTGAAATCGGCATTAAATGCCAATAAACCAAACATTTTTGTCCCGGCATCCGGTAGTAATGTCACCTTAATAAAAATATTGCCGCAGCTCGTTTTATTAAGCCGTGAAAACCCGGAAAGTAAGATCAGCTTATTTGGTTATCCCGAGTGGCAGACTTACACCAAAGATCATCTGGATGCATTCTTTGAACTGGATACCTATTTTTATTCTTCTTTCTACACCAACAATCTGCTCCCGGCTGCGACCAACTTTACCAAGAACTATCGCAAATGGTACAGAAAAGAGATGGACGAACGTTACCCCAAATTCGGTATGTTAGGCTTCGATACGGGGTATTTCTTCCTCAAAGGATTATCACTCTACGGCTCGGAACTGGAGAAGAACTTGCAACGCATGGATTTAATTCCAATACAAACCGGATTCAAATTCCAACGGGTTAATAATTGGGGAGGGTTCATTAATAAGAAAGTATATTTTGTACATTTCACCCGTAACTATGAGCTCTTGAAGCTTGATTTCGATTGATAAAGAACAGACAACATCAATGCAATGAATATAAAAAAGATAATAGGCCTTTTCCTCGTTATAATATGCGCTGTGGCTGCCCATGCACAAATAGGTGAACAGCGACATAACTTTGCTGTCGGGTTCAGCGGTGGAATAACATCGAGTAATGCAAGCTTCAGCCCTACCGTAAGGCAAAAAAGCCAGTCCGGAATAACCGGAGGATTCACGGCACGTTACATCTCGGAAAAGTACTTCAAGATGACTTGTGGTGCTCAATTGGAACTTAACTTCTCACAATATGGATGGAATGAATATTATCAGGATTTTCCCACTCTGAAATATTCACGCGCTATGAACTATGTGGAAATCCCCTTTCTTGCTCATTTAGGTTTCGGCAAAGATCGTGGGGTGCAGATATTTGTCCATGCAGGGCCTCAAGTCGCATTTTTTATAAATGACAAGAAAACCCAGAGTGGAGATTGGGCTAATGCTGAAAGCAATATTGTGCAGGAGCAGCACGACAAACCCGTACAGAACAAATTTGACTATGGTATTACCGGTGGATTGGGTATGGAACTTCATACAAAAGCCGGAAACTTTCTAGTGGAAGGAAGATATTATTATGCTTTATCCGATTTTTACAATACAACTAAAAGAGACTATTTCTCACGGGCGGCCAACGGCGTTATTACAGCCAAACTCACTTACTTGTTCGATATCAGGAAATAACGTTCCATCAATCCATATCATATACTATGAAAGACTCTATTGGAATAGTTGATATCCTCACAACAATAGATGTAAAGCATGATTAGGAGCAATGATAATTGCGGCAAATCCTTAGAGATGAAATCACCCTCGCTACTGAATTGTAACGAGGGTAATTTCATATAACCAAGGCTTTTTTGTGCCTCCCTTTATGCTAACAATATATTTTTAATCTTAGTTCCGCTCCTTGAGATCAAGTCGTTAGTTCAACACAACCAATTTCCCATTTCCAAATCATTGGAACAGCTCTTCAATAATAATCACTCCCGTAGCCTGTCCGAAGCCTTAACCAACATTTCATCAGTGTAAATAGCACGCACAGCCATGTAATTAAACACAAGCGAAACAGCGGGAAGGATTAGTCCCCAGTCTAGCTGAAAACTTGCATCACGCCCCTTAAGAGCAAACATAAACACCAGAAAAACAACATAATAACCTACAACAAGAATACTGTTGAATATAATTATTCGTATTTGCAAGTTACGATTACGAAAGAGAAATATCGTACAAAAAGCAATAATTGAGCTCAGAAGAAGAATGCCAAACATCCCCCAAGTGGAGCGAAACGCTCCATCGGCCAAAGTTACGCCAAACGGTTTAAAAACGGAAGTCACACCGGCGGCAGTAATAAAGTGCCCTACAGGAATAAACAAAGCTGCAATAAGCAAGCCTGTTACAATTAGCAAATAAACAGACTGAATTCGTTGTATCATAATAATCAGTACTTTATCCGTAAACACAAAAAAAGGTGTATTTCATACAGGCTTATAATAAACCATTCAGAAGTACACCCCAAATATATATTGTTCCTTTATTGCAATTTATCTTTTTCCTTAGAAGGATTACGATAATAAACCTTACCTTCAATATATTCCTGAGTAGCTATCAAAGTCGGTTTAGGCAGCTTTTCGTAATAACGGGAAATTTCAATCTGTTCCCGATTTTCAAATACTTCTTCAAGATTATCATTGTAAGAAGCAAATTCAGCGAGTTTCTTGGAAAGATCATTCTTGATCTCCACACTGATTTGATTAGAGCGCTTACCAATGATAGATACGGTTTCATATATATTACCGGTATCGGCACACAACTCCATCATATCGCGGGTAACCGTACTAGCAGGTGCATTCGTTTTCTTATAATCCATAAATATCAAATTAAATTTATCTATTATTCCAGTTTATTTCAAAAGCTTTTCCGAGTCATTAAAAATCCTATCAGCTTCCTTCAGGTATTTACTTTCAGGGAACTCATTTTTAAAAGCATAATATTCGTCAATCGTTTCACGATAGCGATCCGCTCTCTTCTCTTCGACACTGTAGATAGCCATTTCATATTTTGCCCGTAAAATCAAGATAGACAAATCTTCACGAAGTACCGTATAAGGATAGCTTCTCAAAGCATTCTGAGCAGTAATCACACAGGATAAAAAGTTATTGCCCATATAATTACCTAAATTATAGTACAATTTAGCAGAAAGATATTCTTTCAGAACAAGCTTATCCTGAAGTGTAAACAACATCTTCTGAGCTTCGTCTTTCTTCGGACTGTTTGGGTAAAACTCCAGGAAGTTTTGTAACTGCTGAATGGCACTGTAAGTTGCAGTTTGATCAAGACGAGGATCAGGCGTGTCCAAATATAAAGCTTTTCCCGCGTGGAAACGAGCTAACTCGGAATATGTTCCACGAGGATAAACGTTACAATATTGAATAAAAGTCTGGGAAGCCGTCTGATAATCCTTCTGATTATAATAACACATACCCAACATATAGAGAGATTCCTCAGCCTTGTCGGTACCCTTCAGTATGGTTATCAATTCGTTAAGCAGAGTTGATGCACGACTATACTGTCCCTTTGCGAAGTAGTTTTTTGCAGCCTCATACTTATATTCGTAATCGGTGCTTTTCAGCAATTTATTGTACTCTCCACATGAGGAGCAAAGCAAAGCTGCCAGCAAAGCTATTAGTAGATTTTTTTTCATTCTTATTTTAAAAAATAATGTGCAAAGATAGATGTTCACATCGAATTAAACAACGATGCGAAGCTTAATTTTTCAAAAACTCGACGAATAGGCCGTTTTTACAGTTTATATAAATCACTGGCAGCCAACAAGTCTACTTTTTTTTCGGTCAATACCCGTATGCAATTGTCCATATCATTGGGCCGGATAATGACATTGGCCGTTTCACCGTTTGCAAAAGAATACATGTATTCAATGAAAACGCCCTCGTCGGATAGAAAACGCAGCACTTTAGCCAAAGAACCGGGAATATTAGGGCAGCTAATGCCGACAACATCGGTTACATTAACTGCAAAATGATTATCCTTTAGAGCCTTATATGCTTTTTCCGGTTCGGATACAATGCCGCGCAAAATGCCAAAATCAGCATTTTCGGCAATACAAAGAGCAGAAAGATTAACCTCTTCTTTCGCCAATACCTCAGTGACCTCAGTTAGGCGACCGGACTTGTTTTCCAAAAAAATGGAAAGTTGTTTTGCAATCATTGTTTTAAATTTTTCTGTTATCAATCACACGTTTTGCCTTACCCGTACTTCTTTCGATACTCCGTGGCTCTACCAGACGGACATCCACTCCCAAACCAAGTACACTTTGAAGACGTGCAGTCAATTTCTTTTTCAGTTCCAACGTTTTATTAATCTCATCCGAATAATACTCCGGACGGACTTCCACTTGAAGCTCCATGGTATCGGTGTTATTCTTACGATCGACCAATAACAGATAGTGCGGTTCAAACTCGGGAAGTTCAAGAATAACGGATTCAATCTGAGTGGGGAACACATTCACACCCCGGATAATCAGCATATCGTCACTACGCCCCAAAATACGATCCATACGCACTAAAGTACGTCCACACGGGCATTTTTCATAATGAAGTGCCGTCAAATCCTTTGTACGGTAACGAAGTAGAGGCATTCCTTCTTTGGTAAGGTGCGTGAATACAAGCTCTCCAGTCTCACCGGGAGCAACAGGCCGGAGTGTAGTCGGATCGACTATTTCAGGGAAGTAATGGTCCTCATTAAGGTGAGTGCCCTGTTGACATTCACATTCATATCCCACTCCGGGACCGGCGATCTCACTCAGTCCATAAATATCATAAGCCTTAAGACCAAGCTTTTCCTCTATTTCATGACGCATGTTTTCCGTCCAAGGCTCTGCTCCGAATACTCCTATATGCAGTTTGAATTCTTCACGGGGAAAACCGGAATCTTTAATGGCATCAGCCAGATATAAAGCATAAGAAGGTGTACAGCAAAGTACCGTGGAACCGAAATCGTGCATTAGGGTTATTTGTTTTTCAGTATTACCACTGGACATCGGGATAACGGAAGCACCGATATTCTCAGCACCGGCATGTGCACCCAGTCCTCCGGTAAACAGACCGTATCCATAAGAGATATGGAAAAAGTCCGATTTGTCCGCTCCATAAGCGGTATATGCACGGGATATACATTCTGTCCATGCAGAAAGATCCTTACGGGTATATCCTACTACAGTAGGCTTTCCCGTAGTACCCGATGAAGCATGGATACGCACGATCTGGCTCATTGGAACCGCACAAAGACCAAAGGGATAATTGTCGCGCAAATCAAGTTTTGTGGTGAATGGTAGTTTTACAATGTCGTCAATGCTGTTGATATCATCGGGAGTAATCCCCAATTCCTGCATTTTTTTACGATAAAAGGGAGTGTTGTGGTAGACATGTTCCACTGTCTTTTTCAGACGAATGCTCTGGATTTTCCGAAGGCTTTCGCGATCCATACATTCGATGTTCTCATTCCAAGTCATGTTCTTCTTTGTATTTGTATGTCATTAATTAACAAGCATTCGATACTGCTTTATTAATTTATAAATTTAATTTTTAAACAGAAAAACTTTTGAATAAACGGTACAAGCTTCATAAAAATATCTACTCGACGCAAAGGAAACAAAAAATTTTGTTTATCTCAAGTATTTTGCCGAATATTGCCATCCCTAAGAAAAGAAAATGAATAAATTTGATTTAATATCCGCTTATCAACCCACGGGTGATCAACCTGAAGCCATAACGCAATTAACGCAAGGTATTATCGAAGGCGTACCGGCTCAGACCTTGCTCGGTGTTACCGGATCGGGAAAGACTTTCACCATAGCAAATGTAGTTGCCAACATTAACAAACCCACACTTGTATTAAGTCATAACAAAACGTTGGCAGCACAGCTTTACAGTGAATTTAAATCCTTCTTTCCAAACAATGCCGTGGAATATTATGTATCCTACTACGACTATTATCAGCCGGAGGCTTATCTTCCTTCCTCGGATACTTATATTGAAAAGGATTTGGCGATCAATGATGAGATAGACAAGCTTCGTCTGGCGACAACATCCGCTTTGCTTTCGGGCAGAAAGGATGTGGTAGTGGTATCTTCCGTTTCGTGTATCTATGGTATGGGGAATCCGTCCGATTTCTACAGCAACGTGATAGAGGTGCAAAAAGGGAAAGTCGTTAACCGGAATGTATTCCTGCGAAGATTGGTAGAGAGTCTTTATGTAAGAAACGATATTGATCTGAATCGGGGTAATTTCCGTGTTAAAGGTGACACCGTGGATATTTATCTGGCTTATGCCGATCATTTGCTTCGTATTAGTTTCTGGGGAGATGAAGTAGAAAGTATTGAAGAGGTTGATCCAATTAGTGGAGTTACGGTAGCGGGATTTGATGAGTACAAGATATATCCGGCAAATTTATTCATGACCACCAAGGAAGCCACATTAAGAGCTATTCATGAGATTGAGGACGACCTCTACAAGCAGGTACAATGGTTCGAAAGTCAGGGACGTTCTTTCGAAGCCCGACGTCTTCAGGAAAGGGTGACTTACGATATGGAAATGATCCGCGAGCTGGGACATTGTTCCGGCATTGAGAATTATTCCAGATACTTTGACGGTCGTGCGGCAGGTACGAGGCCATACTGTCTGCTCGACTTTTTCCCGGATGACTTCCTGATTGTGATTGATGAGAGCCATGTTAGTGTTCCGCAAATAAGGGCGATGTATGGTGGAGACCGTGCCCGGAAGACTAATCTGGTGGAATATGGATTCCGTTTGCCTGCCGCTATGGACAATCGTCCGTTGAAATTCGAAGAATTTGAATCACTGGCCAAGCAAGTAATTTATGTCAGTGCCACACCTGCGGATTATGAATTGATAAAATCCGAAGGAATCATTGTGGAACAGGTTATTCGTCCGACCGGATTGCTGGATCCTGTAATACAGGTTCGCCCCAGTCATAATCAGATTGACGACCTCATGGAAGAAATCCAATTGCGAATCGAAAAGGATGAACGCACGCTTGTGACTACATTAACCAAACGTATGGCAGAAGAGCTGACCGAATACTTGTTGAATCATAATGTGAGGTGTAACTATATCCATAGCGATGTGGATACGTTGGAACGGGTCAAGATTATGAGCGACCTGCGTGAAGGTCTGTATGATGTACTTGTTGGTGTTAATCTATTACGTGAAGGTCTCGATTTGCCGGAAGTTTCTCTTGTCGCTATCCTCGATGCCGACAAGGAAGGATTTCTCCGTTCCCATCGTTCTTTGACCCAGACCGCCGGACGTGCCGCCCGCAACATAAACGGTATGGTTATTATGTATGCCGACCGCATCACGGATAGTATGCGACTGACTATTGATGAAACCAATCGCAGACGCGAAAAACAGTTGGCTTATAACGAAGCTCATGGCATCACGCCTCAGCAAATTAAAAAAGGAAAAAATCTCAATGTCTTTGCATCCTCCATTGCAGCGGAAGAAGCTGCTACAGGAGCAGGGAAAGCTACAATTACCCCGCGTCCTTACATAGAAAAAGAAGGCAATGCCGGTATTGCAGCCGATCCTATTGTACAATACATGTCGCGTCCGCAACTGGAGAAAAGCATCGAACGTACCCGCCGCCTGATGCAGGAGGCAGCCAAAAAGCTGGACTTCATCGAAGCGGCGCAATATCGTGACGAGCTAATAAAATTAGAAGACCTACTGAAAGAGAAAGTTTAAACTAAAACAATCTTATTCTTCGTGTAAAGCTTCCGCCGGCTGTATCCTCATCGCCCTTCGTGCCGGGAACCAGATACCGAGCAAAATGATTAACGCCAATACCGCTACCGCCGCAATAAAGCAGAAAATGAAACGTCCGGCAGTCGGTTCCATCAAGGTATGAACCGTTAAATCTGCCACACGGATATTAAAGCAGATGATAAATGCCGGCACTGCTGCCAAAAGCAGCAATAGTAAACCTTCTGACACATAATAACGGAAAATGTCCGTCCGGCTACTTCCCAATGCCATACGCAAAGCGATTTCACTTCTGCGTTTGCGTGTTCGGAACCAGAATGTACCCAGAATGGTCAGGAAAACATTGAACATGAAGAAAGAGAGAATCGAATAAGTGGCGTTCAGGTAATTCACCGTTCCCTGTTCAAGGTCATACGCTTCTTTCATATCGGCATAAGAATGGACTTCGTACAAATAATACGGACCGATAGCCAACTTGGACTGCATATCACTTAGGAAACGTCCGGCGAATCCGGGAACTGCATCGGGACTGACGCGTACGGCAAAATGTGCCCACCAGCCCATTTCATCGGGTACAGGCAAGTAGATGAAAGGTTCGTATCGTTCATAGTCGCCCAATTTGTGCTGCGGCAATACCGCCATTACCCGGTAATTGGTCACGGGACTTTTACTTCCGATAAAATAAGGATTGAAACAAGTTTGCCCTATCGGAGCAGGATTATGGAAGATGGAATCACACAATGCGATGCTCATCAAAACAGGCATCGGATACTCGCTAGCACGCCATCGTGTCGCATCAAACGTTCCGGTTACCGGTTTCAAACGGAACACATCAAAATACGAAGAAGTAACATAACGGATGTAACAACCGGAAACATGAGTGGAATCGCTATGCGGGGCATAACCCTCGGACATGATATTATCGGTATAAGGAATGGAACCGTGATAATAGCAGGCCTCCTCCACTCCGGGATAATGGGAAATCAGGCTGTAAATCTGCCTCATGTAGTCCTGTGAACGGCTCATCATCACAGAATCGCGCTTAAGCATCGGCTTTATGTTGACGGTGATATCATACACATGCTCCGTATCGTATCCCTTAGGTTGGCATGCAGCACCCTCATAGTTGTAGACCAGATCGATTCCGTACCATAATAAGACAACGACGATCATCAGTTCCGCTCATATCCAAAGGTTGGCACGGCGTTGATTCCAAATCTGACTGAATAAACTTTTCCACATATTTACGCTCTCCTATTCTCCTTTCAAAGTGGATGCAATACTACGGCGCACCGCTATCCAGGCAGGCAATCCTACCGATAACAAATTAAACACAAGGCATAAGCCCAGTACGGTAAAAAATAACGCAGGACGCAACAACAGACTTCCATCGAGCGCAATACCGCTCAAATCAACTCCTCCCGTACCGAACAACCAGGTACGTCCCGACCATACCAACAGGCAGGACAACAAATAACCCGCTATTCCACCCAACACAGTCGTCACTAAACTCTCGGAGAACAGACGCCCCATGACCGAAATATTGGATGCTCCGTAAGCCTTACGGACGGCAATCTCCGTCAGACGGCTCTGCATCTGCGCATGTATCAATCCGGATATGCTAAGGGCCGGAACTACCAGCAACACAACGACCAGCAACCCGTAAACCAAAGAGGCACTTATGTTATGATCCCGGAAAAAGGTATATTCCGTATGGGTATAGAGATGATTCATCTCGAAGACATACTCCTGCCCCGTACTGTTCAAGCGGTCTTGCCGCTGTTGTACCTCCGCTTTTATATCGGCCGGCCGTGTACCCGGAACTAATTTCAGTACTCCTAAGCGAATGCCGCCCAGTCCCGCCGTCGATGTAAGATAACTGTCTTCATTTTCCAAAGAGAACGGAAGGAAAGCATCGACATAGGCCGTCTGAAAGATGGAGCTGACGTCGCGCACCACTCCCACAACTTTTACGGGAAAGAAATTGGAAAGGAACTCTTTCCCCACCGCATCGGTCGTTCCGAACAGCCGGCGTGCCATGCGTTCGGTAATGACACCCACCCAACGGTGTGCATCGTATTCTTCCCGGTTAAAGGGACGCCCGGCAATAAAGTCATATTGGAAAAACGAAAACCAGTTGGCAGCCACCGGACGCACAAAATAATTAGACGTGACTTCCGAAGCAGGCAACGAACAAGGAGTTTTTGATATTCCGCGATACCAAGTCACATCCTCAACACCGGGTAAATCGTTAAAAAGTGCCTCGAAAGCGACACGTCCCATACCACTATTCACATTTGCCCCATTGGCACGACGCTGCGTATACCCCGTATCCGTATAAATCATCCGGTCGCGGTTAACTTCCGGTGCAATGTCCGCGGTACGGAAATCATAGATCATCACCACGGTCATGGCAAAAGCAATGGTAACCGCCGTTCCTGTAATGCTGACCACCGCAAAGAAGCGGTTCTGCCGCATCAGGTTCAAAGTCTGTATAAATAACTGTTTCATTTCATTCTTTTATCTGTGCTTCATGGAGTATTTTCTTCGAAAGCTTTCTTTACGGAAATCACATATACCGAAAACGACTTTACCCTGCATCATACCGCGCATTCAATCCTCATGTAAAGCCTCAGCCGGTTGTATCCTTGTCGCTTTGCGTGCAGGGAACCAGATGCCCAATAAGATCATCAGTGCAATGAGTATCCAGGTAATCAATATCGTGATAAAAAAGCGTACCGGCTCCAATGTAGTGCCATTGTACCACGCATTCAGTTCGGCATGGGCCAGATTGTAATCCACAACGATAGCCGGAACGGTGGCAACGGTAAGCAAGATCAAAGCTTCGATCAAAAGCCTGCCGAATACACTACCTTTCGTACTTCCCAAAGCCAACTGCAAGGCAATTTCACTGCGACGTTGCTGTGTGCGGAACCAGAATGTACCTAGCAATCCAAGAAAGATATTCAACATCAAAAAGCCCATCCCCGCAACATAATTGCGGATATCATTGGCCCACATTTGCTGGAAATTACGGCGGATATCCTTAAATGAGCGAACTTCGGAAATGAATACGTTACCGATACGGAAGTGCTTTTCGCTATCCGCTTTCAATCGCTCCGGAAAGTCAACATCCCGATCCGGTCTTACCCGTACACAGAGCTCCAACCCTACATTAAACATAGATCTCGGCAATAAAGCCACCATGCAAAAAGAGATGTCCGCAGGTTCGTAATCCATATAGCGGACTGTTTGAAGCGAAGCTGCTAAAGTATACGTTTTAGTCGAATCACCATGAAGGTAAAACGGTTTCCCTACAAACGGAGTCAGCTCACGATGGTATTTATGTCGAAAGATATTATCAGAAGCAAAAAAAGTGTTTTCTTTCAGTAAAGAAGCCAATTGTTCAGATGTTTCACCACGTGTTCCGGTATATTGAAATACACGCAGAAATCCGGGAGTTACAAAACGACGCACAAGATATTCATCGCCCGTTCCTGCCTGTATGGTATCATATCGAACCAGAGTACCACTATTGCTACCATTATAAGGAAAAGAATTTTGCGAGAGGCTCACCGCTTCAATCTCAGGACGGCGTTCCAAGCGTTTTACCAATTCATCAATATTCTCCGCTACAAGACTATCCGCCGGATTAAAGTCAGGGCTTTTAGCCGTAAGGTATCCCATTTCAATCTGATAACAATGATCGGCATTAAATCCCCGGGGTTCCGTATAGGTTGAAGTCTGCACATAAATATAATCCACAATAAACCATAAGACAATGCTCACTAATAATAACTCCACGAAAAGCCAAAGATTTGTTCGCCATTCGTTGCGTATCTGTGTAAAAAGTTTCTTATTCATATCCGTTTCACTATTAATGAGTTTTACCACCAAGTGCATTGACTATACTGGTACGTGAAGCCCGCCATGCCGGAATGCCACTGCTAAGCAGGTTGAGTATAAAGCAAAACAACAAGGCATAGATAAATGTAGAAGCATGCAATAAGATAGATGAATCGATAGCCGGAGCATTGTAACTGTTGCTAAAAGGTTGGGAAAACAGCAATTCATTGCCCAGATAAGCCAATATAATACTGAAAATCAAGCCCAGCACCCCGGCAAGAAGAGTCACTATAAAATTCTCCATAATAATCTGCCCCACCATTTCCGTACGGGTACTGCCAAAAGCACGGCGCACCCCTATTTCCGATACACGCTGACGTAGACGGCTCTGAGTCATGCTACTTAAATTGATCGCTGGCACCAGCAACAAAATTACAAAGACTACCAGACGATTGATGCGGTCCTTTTTCAAATTCGGCTCAAGATTGGCGGCGAAAGATATGGCATTCTTTTCCTGATCGTAAGGACGGTTTCGATAAATCAATTCATATCCATCCTCTGCTATCAGTTTATTATAAGCATCACGACGTTGATCCACTTCCCGGCGTATTTTTTCGAAATCACTCCGGGAATGGGCAAGGATAGTCACCGAGAACATACCCATGTGTTTACTCCATACATCCTTAGGTGTATTTGTCGATGTATAAGGGATCCAAACCTGCGCATAAGCCGTAGTAGCAAGCGTAGATACATCTTTTACCACACCTACCACGCGATAGGGTGAATGATTCAACAAAAACTCCTTACTGATTACATCTGTCGTACCAAAGATTAAGCGGGCGACACTTTCGGTAATTACCGCTACCGGCAATCCCGCGTCAAACTCAGCATGATCATAAGCTTTTCCGTTTACAAAATGGAAGTCGAATACCCGCCAGAAGTCATCATCCGTCTCACGCATATCAATTCCTGTCGCGGGTTTATCGGGTAATGAAACAGGTGTAGACAAAGTCAAGGCCAAATAAGCAGTCACCACTTCAGGTATTTTCAGCGACTTGAAGCATTCGCGTGCCGTCTGAACACTCATCGGCCCGTTACTGGTATTTCCCTTACCCCAACTCTTATTGGTTATACTCATAAAGTGCACATGCAAAAAACGGTCGCGGTTACTTTCCGGTGAAAAAGGTGCCACTTTGACTTGTTGAAGCATTACCACCAGCATGATCAAAAATATGGCGAGTGCCGTACCCAATATTGTAATGGCACTGATGACCGGTTGCTGACGCAACTGCACAATAGCTTGTTTGAAATACTGCTTAATCATCCGGCTACTCTTTATTTTCCTATTTTTAAGTTGTGGGTATCCACTCCGCCAATACCACTCTTTGAGATGTTTGCCGTTCCGGCCGTACCGCTAAGATCAATACCTCCGACACCCTCAACATTAGCTATCAGACGATCACAATTCACATGAATATCCGCTTTTCCCACTCCTTGCAAATCGACATTCAACGATTTGCATTTTAAATCCGTAACATTAAGTTTTCCTACTCCTTCCACAGCAAACTTCACATCATTCAGTTTAAGCGGGGTCTTGCAATTGAAAGAGCCTACGCCTGTAAAGTCAACACTTTTGAGATCGGGAGCTGTAAGATAAATATCCACTCCATTATTTCCATTGATATTACCGTTCTTGTCACGTTCACTATCAATAGAGAGCAAACCGTTATTGACGGATATTCTCATCTTTTTCACTAGCTTTTCTTTTCCCTGTATCTTTAGCGAATAAGTACTTCCCTGAGTAAAATAGACACTGGCGACAGCCGTCACCTGTATTGAAGAGAAGGCTTCCACCTTACGTACTTCGCTCACTTCATTACCTTTTTCAAACGATGCACATCTTGTTCCTGCCATTGCAGCAAACAAAAAACTAATTGTCATTAATAAAGTCTTCATATCACGATTGCGTTTTTAAGTATATTCTATTTTTTCTTGTTATTCTTCATGTAAAGCTTCGGCAGGCTGTATCTTCATCGACTGACGGGCAGGGAACCATATTCCCGCCAAAATCATCAGCGCAATTAATATCCACGCAGCAAAAGAGCCTAAAAGGAAGCGAATAAAGCCCCATTTCACAGGCCATGTTGAAATTAGTTCCGTCCGTCCGATTGAAAGTTCGGCAATACCCACATTGTAGCAAATAATCATTGCAGGTATTGTAACCAACCCCAACAAAAGTAAACCCTCATTCATCAATAGACGGAAAATCTGTGTTCGGGAGCTACCCATACTAATTCGGAGGGCTATTTCACCCCTTCTGCGACGGGTACGAAACCAGAACGTACCGATCAATCCAAGAAATACATTCACTAATAGGAAGAGTACAACCACACTCTGGCTATTCACCTTGTCTATATCTCCATTCATCACCTCAAATTGTAACCGTTGATCGGTATATGGAGCGGCCTCAGCCACAAAAACATTATCCACATCAAGCTTTGGAGCTATATTTTTTAAAAAATCATTTCTATATGCCGGGCTATCCGCCTGTTCCTTTACCCGGAAAACGATTTGCGCCCACTGCTCTCCATATTCTTTCCTTACCATATCTTCACTCAAACGAACAAATGCCCATTGTGCATTTTCACCATAACGATATGTCCTGAATGATGCTATTTTACCAAATTGATTGACTGAATAGGTAGAATCAGCAAACCAGCGAAGCTTCATATCTTGTGAGAAAGAAGGTAATTTCTTGTGAAATTCATTCACTGCACCCTCGGTAAGCATCACATGATGATTTGGATCCGGTGTTAGCTGATCAAACGGACGTGAAGAGTCTTCCCCCATCCGAAATACTTTAGTATAGCCGGAGGTGGCCTGAATAATACGCATATTAACTATTGCAGAATCAGTTGCAGCTAAATCACGGTAACTGTTGCTTCCGCTCATCGGCAAACTCCAATAACAAAGAGCGGCAACTTCAATGGTCGGCTCTTTCTTTAACTTTTGAAGAATATCCCAATATTTATCTCCTGAAGTCAGACTTGTATCACGGCTCTCTCCACCGGTGATTGTATAAAGTTGATAGACATGGTCAATATTATAGCCCAACGGACGATAAAAAGTATATTTCAAACATCCCAATGAATCGCAGAGAAACCACATCACGATAAACACCAGAAAGAGTTCAGCCAACACCCACCCGTTGGAACGGAAACGGGAAAATATCATGCTTAGATTATGTAAAGTAAATTTCATGATAGAATAATCTCATTTATCGTTTAACGAATCTACGATGGGACGACGCGTAGCAAGCCATGCGGGAAGTCCGGCACTCAAGATATTTATAATAAAGCAAAACAAAAAAGCCAGTAGAAAAACCGCAGGGCTAAACAAAGCGCCCATACTTAAAGAGAAGTCTCCTGATGCACCGATATTTGAATTATTGGTAAACAACCACGTACGCAAAGCATATACCGCAACGTAACTGAGAAGCAGCCCCAAAATACCTCCTAACAGATTTAACACCATATTTTCATTCAAAATCTGGCGGATCAAAGCTTTACGTGTAGCACCAAAAGCTTTGCGCACCCCCAACTCACTAAGACGTTGTTGCATACGACTATTACTTAGTCCGCATAAGTTTAGCGAAGGTACCAGCAAAATAACTCCCAGAGCTATGGCATATTGTAGATAGATCATCGTCATATCAGGGCCTACATTCGACCAAATATGGTTAACGTGAGCCACAATCTCATCCGGCTGCTCCATTATATCCAGTTCTGCATCAGATAATGTGGCATTCAAATCTTTCAATTGTTTCTCAATACCTCGTTTAATGAGAGGAAAATCCTTCTTATCACGAGCCAGGATTGCAATATTCTTACCTCCCAAGAAATTCCAAGAATTCTTCACGGTATATTCGCTGGAAGGATACATAATCCAAATCTGCCCGTAAGCATCTTTAGCGGTTAACGATACGTCCTTAACCACCCCCGTAATACGAACTTCTTCACGATTATACAAGATGTGCTGCCCCACAACTTCTGTATTTCCAAAAAGCTTACGAGCTATTGAAGCCGTAATTACCATTGCTTTTACTTTATCATTGCGATCACCCTCGGTAAATCCCAGCCCGCTTATGAAGTCGAATTGGAAGATTTTCCAAAATCCCGGGTCTGTCTGCACCGCATCTACCTTTATACGGTTAGAACCATCGCTTAAAGAAATCAAAGCCGCTGATACAGGAGAATACGCGGTACATGCTTCAATTGATTTCACCGGCATGACACACACTTTCATAAAAGAAGCCGAACACATACTATTGCTGTTATTGGTCTTATTCGGCTTTCCTTGCAAATGAAGCGCAGTGATATAAAGGCAACGGTCACGATTTACTTCAGGCGACAGATTGGAGTATTTAGTCTGCCATACAATTACTATAGCCATAATCATAGTTATAGCAAAAGCCGTTCCTAATATTGATATCGTGCTCAACAGAGGATTCTGTCGCAGAAGTGTGTATGTCTGGCGAATCAAAGTCATGTCAGTTATTTTTTTATTCAACTTGGCGACCGTCGAAGAAACGGATCGTGCGACTGGTTTGCTTGGCTTGTTCTTCGTTGTGGGTTACCATTACGATAGTCCGTCCATCTTCTTTATTCAATTGATGCAACAACTCCATTACCTCGGCACCCATCTTCGAATCCAAATTACCGGTAGGCTCATCGGCCAGGATAATCTCAGGATTACCGATAATGGCACGTGCCACGGCTACGCGCTGGCATTGACCACCGGATAGTTGGGTTGGCATGTGGCGCATACGATGGCTTAACCCGACTTTCTGTAATACTTCTTCCGCCAGGCGCCGACGCTCTTTGGCCGAAACCTTACGATACAATAGCGGAAGCTCCACATTATCGAGCACATTCAGCGAATTAATCAAGTGAAAAGACTGAAATACAAAACCGAGCTTCTTGTTACGGAATGCAGCCAATTGCTTATCTTTCATCCCGTCTGTGCGAACGTCGTCGATTTCTATAGTACCGGTAGTCGCAGCATCCAGCAACCCCATAATATTCAGCAAGGTAGACTTTCCGCATCCGGAAGGACCCATGATGCTAAGAAACTCTCCTTTGTTCACTTCGAGGTTCACATTTTCCAGTGCTACGGTTTCAATCTCATTGGTTCGATAAATCTTGTTTATCCCTGTTAACTTAATCATAATGGTGAGTATTAAAATGTTTAATTATTATTTTTTATTTTTGTTTTATTTTCTTGTTCCAAATGGCGTACCAAAGGAATATTATACTATAAATCAACTATTTATAAATTAAATTACCTGTCCGATTTCGAACACTCTGTTCATTATTGACGTTAAACAGGTATCATTTTGTTGCAGGTACCGAATATTTAATTTATTCAATATTGACGCTTAAAAGATATTATTTGTTGCACGCATCGGGCATGTAATATTATTCATCACGTAAAGCTTCGGTTGGTGGTATTCTACTGATTCTACGTGCCGGAATATAAATACCTACCAATACCACGATTAATAGAATGAGGAAGACTATCAGCGAAAGAACAATAAAATGCAGGGCAAAATTCGAGACCCAGTATTCTTCGGGAATAGTCACCCAAGTTGCGCCTTCATATAAACCCTCTTTAATGGCATATTGCAGGTAGAGCAAACATCCGATAAGTGTGGCGAACGTAGTTAGCACTACTCCTTCACCCATAAGCAAACGGAGAATATAGTTGGGAGTACCTCCAAAAGAAAGCATCACTCCCACTTCTTCACGCCGTATACGGGTCTGCAACCAAAATGTGCCGACAACACCCAGACATAAATTTACCAGAAAGAATATGGCCAGTGCCGTATTCATGCGGTACTTACCGGTAACCCCTTCAGTAAACTCACGATCTTTAATTGTTTTATCATACGACTGTATGGAACGGGCAAACAAGTTTCCCGCTTTTAGTTCTTTCACCATCCACGGATGAAAATCGTGCAGGAAACGATCCATGCTGACCTCCGGTCTCAAACGTACGACGATACGTGCCGCCTGAGGTATGGAGTTGAGATCAACGGAGAGTTGCGGAAAGAAGATTACACACGTCGGGCGCCATGAACTGTAGGCTTTGAAACTCTTCACTGTGCCTATTATTGAGACGTATGTGGTATCCTTCTGATAAGAACTGTAGCAACGCTTACCACGGGCATCAGGTAGATGAAACAATGCTTTCGAAAAGTTTTGTGTAAGCACGCAATCACTTTGTGTAAAGTTATAATCGGACAGCTCTGAAGCTGTTGCACCTTTTACAGGCTTAAAACCAAAAGTCTCGAAAAAATTGGTGTGAGGCATAAAATGCATTACCATGGTACCCATTTTCAAGGTATCGCCTTCCGCACAATATTGACTATTGCTATTGCCTTCGGAATTGGGATAACAATAACCCAATAGCGGAGTTGCCTGCTCTATATCGGGGTATTCTTTTACCTTCTTTACCATACGCAAATAATTGTTCACCAGTTCCGTCGAGTCTTCTCCAGCCTTATCGTATCCCACAGCTTGCGGAGGAAGGGAAGCGATGGAGATGAGACAGAGCCTTTCCGCATCATATCCTAATGGAATATCCTTGTCGTGGGTGAGTACCACAACCGGATCGAGTATCACCCAGGTTACTATACTCACCAGCACCAATTCGGCAAATAGCCATCCGTTACGACGGCGACGTGCCCAAAGATTCTTGAATATTAGTTTCAGCATATTATTTCGTTTTTTCTTTTCAATCAAATTAAACTTAACAAAAATCCGTCTATTTTCAGCCCGTTACACATTGTGTCACCTCTTTTCGTTCAGCGATTTGATAATAGGGCTGCGTAACGATCTGAACGCAGGAATCAATGCGGAAAGCATGTTGAGCAAGATACACAGCACCAGTGCCATAACAAATATAAGTGGGGCAAACAGCATCTCTCCGGATATGTTTGTCAATACACCCTCCGGTACTTGCTGCGGCCAACTCTCAAAAAGAGAGAACACCCAGGTTCGACCCACATATAGTGTAAGCCATGCCAAAACGAGTCCCAGCACTCCACCGAGTAATGTCAATAGAAGGTTTTCCCACATCACTTGGGATAACAGTCCCTTCCGGCATGCCCCGAACGATTTCCTGACTCCCATTTCAGCCAGACGACTTTCCATTCTACTGGATATCATTCCACTAAGATTGAGAGCCGGTACCAGTAGTAACACCAAAAAAATAACCAGATAATGACGTACAGTACCCCATATGGAGAAATCATCACTCGGGCTTGAATGGAAAACGCTCAACGTATGCGGAGTAGGTTGATCCCACAAAATAAGTTTCCATTCTTTGGCATGCTGAATGTTAATCTTACGAACCAAATCCTTTATTTCATTCTGTAAAGCGACTTGTTGCTCTGCGGATGCAACAAGAAAGACCACACTGAAATTGCCCAGATAACCCAGATTCCAATCTTTTTCGTAGCCTCCCTGAACGGTATAGGGAACATAAATCTGAGCATACGACTTCGGAGTAAGAAAACTGGCGCTCTGTACCACTCCCGCCACCTTAAAATCCATAAAATTCAATTTGAAGATACGTCCTATGACTCCATCCGTTGTTCCAAATAGACGCTTAGCCATTTCATCGGTAATAACCGCCGAATGAATGCCGCTTGACCAATCTGCCTGTGTAAAAGGTTTACCCTCGATAAAATGGAGAGAATAAATCAGGAAGAACGCCGGATCGGTATATCGTACCTGAGTGGGAAAATCACCGCTTTGATCGGACGGCTGAATATAATCGGCAGTGCTCCCATAATCGTAAGAAGCAGAAACGGCAACCGCATTTTTCACTGGATAAAACCATTCTTTCAAAGCTTTATAAGAAGCTAAAGACTGATAATTACTACTGGGAAGAACATTGATCCTCACATTGCTCAAATACAAGATTCTATCGCGATTCTCTTCGGGATAGAGGGGAGCTATCTTGACGTAATAGACTATTGCGATAATCATAGTCATGGCTATAGCCAGACCTGTTCCCACAATGTAAAGAGTACTGAACAACGGATTTTGCCGCAGTAAAGCCCATGCCTGTTTGATATATACCTTAATCATATTTACTCTTATTGTTATAAAAATTACATCTATTATTATTGCGCCTACAATTTATTACACTATACAGGACTTGCTATTACATTTTATAATGCTTATTTTCCGGACAATAATTACTCCCACCCATCATTCGGCCAATATTCTTTATTCGTAATGCAAAGCTTCCGCCGGTTGCAACTTCATGGCACGACGCGCAGGAATCCACGACCCGATACCGATCATCATCCCCATTAGAACAAATGTTGCCAGAAATCCCAGGACAAAACGCCATGCCGTCATATCCATCTGCTGAGTGTCGGGTAATTCCATATAGCAGAGATTGAAAATGACAATCAACGCTAACGGCAGTACGGTAGTCATTAGTAGCCAGCCTTCGGAAGTAAAGAACCAACCAATACGGCGATGCGTGCTTCCCAAAGCCAAACGTAATCCGGTTTCCGCCCGTCGCTGCTCTATTCGCAACCAGAATGTTCCCGTAATTCCGAAAAAGACATTCAATAACGTAAAAATGGCAATCAGAGAAAAAACAGTCAGACTTTGGAATGAATCTTTCAGAATGTTATCCCGCTGGTCCAGCCATGAAGTGGCACCATTAACATATAAATTACCGGCGGAAAATCCATTACCTTGCGAAGCCATAAATTCATTCATCTCATCCTGAGTCATGGAACTTTTCATCCTGACCGTAACTTCCAAATCATTCGGGCTATATCCATATTCATCGGTCTGCTGCATGATTTCTTTGTCATTCATTAATTGGAGCAATGCTGCTTCAGGCTTTTTGAAATCATCCGGACGAATAGAGTTCGTCACGGCTGCAATTTTTATATCATTGATTGCATTAGGAAACTTAACCGACCGTCTGACAGCGGACAACTCTCCAAAAAATTCACGTTCAAGCTCGGGAGTTACCAATATGCCATCATGTAATTGAGAATCTTGTCCGGTATTTATTCTGGCCCCAGATTTATCTTTGACCCGAAAAACGTCAAAATAATCGAGCGAAACCAAATAACGATGAAAACTCTTATCGGTGAAACGGGTACTATCGGCAGAGCACGGCAATATGCTTGTCCACGAATTGCCAAAAGAATAAGGAGACGAATAGAAAGCCACACACACAGACTCCACCTGTGGCATGTGCCGCATCCGGTCCATGATCTGTATCATGGCTTTGCCTTTGGTGAGTTGGAGCGTGGTATCACTCACATATTCCGGTGCCGTAGAAGGATAATTGCCAAAAGAGAGCCTCCAGCAATTTTCCACGTTATACCCCAGAGGTTGATAATAGGTATAAATGCGCACAATAAACAAGTCGCATACCAGCCAAAGGGCTATAAAAACCAAAGAAAGCTCGGCAAATATCCAACCATTCTGACGGCGTTGATTCCAAAGTATTTTTAATAGATGTTTTAACATATCCAATTTATATTTATATCATTATCAATACATTTCAATCGACATCATTCAATGAAGTCACAATAGGCATACGTGCGGAACGAATAGCCGGTATACCCACACTGATTAAATTCATCAATAAAGTAAATAAGAATGCCAACAGGAAAGTTCCCGGCTTAAGCAACATCCCGGTCGTGAATTCCACGTCATTGGAAATAAGCAGGGTTTTGCAAAGAGACAATAAACCGTATGAGAGAAAAAGACCGATCACTCCCCCAATAATTGAATACAACATATTCTCCACCAATACTTGCTCCACGATAACATGGAAAGGAGCGCCGAAAGCTTTACGCACCCCTATCTCACTACGCCATTTACGAAACTGAGTCAAGGTGATGCCGATAATATTCAGTGCCGGCAATACCAGCAAGAATAGAATTAGTCCACCGCGACTGGCAATAAATTCAGCTGTCTTAACCGGATAGAATCCATTTCCACCCATCAATTTATCCATTTGTGTGATAGGTCCTGCCAGAAAATCGGTCTTGGTATTTTTCAATGTCGTATTAAACCGTGCCAACGCACGCCGGGCTTCATTACGTATAGCCGGAAAATCAGCGGAAGATCGCGCAAGTATGCAAGCTGTAAACGCACCGGTAGTCGCTTCATAATATCCCACATTGGCTTCCATTAATGCTTTATTTACTGTGTAAGGCATCCATATTTTAGCGTAAGCGGAAGAAGCCGCCATACTTACATCTTTCACCACACCGCAAACAATGTAGTCTTCGTAGTTGATGCGGAATGTATGCCCTACCACATTGACCGTGCCAAAAACTTTCCGGGCGGCACTTTCGGATATTACAGCCCGGCGTATGCCCGAATCAAAATCGGCGGCGGTAAAAGGCGCTCCACTGATAAAGTCAAAGTCGAACACTTTCCAAAAGGCGGTATCGGTATATTTCACCATATATTTATCGACAATCTTTTGCCCGGGAAGATTTACAGGCATGTGCATCGAAGTTATTCCCGTAACCGCTTCGGGTATCTTCAAGTCATAAAGGCATTCACGCAATACACGCACTCCCATCTGTCCTCTGTTACTGCCCTGCTCTGTTTTTGATCCGGCCTGAAAAGCATCAACATACAGTGTACGGAAACGATGGTTCTCGGGAGCATAATCGGCATAGATCACCTGATAGACCAGGATCACCAACATAATGGCAGCGATGGAGAGTGCCGTACCCGCAATAGAAAGAGAACTGATGATGCGGTTCTCTTTTAATATTATCCAGGCTTGTTTGATATAAAGCTTATACATACGTTTATCTGATTTTTCTTATTATGAGTATGAAAGGAAAAATTAAAAAATTGAAGGCGCTGCAAAAATCTTTTTCACTACAAATTGCACCGATTTACACCGATATCATTGATTCAGCTTCAACTTGTTCTTATTCTTGTAATCGTTCATGTCGCTCACAACCACCTGATCGCCGACCTTGAGTCCGCTCAGTACTTCCACATACTCAAAATTGCTGTCACCCAACTGCACTTTGCGTTTCACGATCTCATTATCGGAGTTACGGACGAAAAGTTCATATTCACCGCGACCGACATAATATGATGCATTAGCTATACGCATTACATCCTCTTTCACCGCATTCATGACATATACATCCGTCTTAAGTCCGGAGCGTAAGCGACTGTTATTATCTTCTTTCAATTGGACGCTAAAAGAGATCACTCCGTTTTTCGATAACGGCGTTACACTACTGATGGTGCCTTCCAATTTTTCATTGCCTATTTTAACAATAGCCTTACCGCCTGCCGACACACGGTCACCATAAGTATCGGCAATCTCGGCATCCACCTTGAAATGACTTAAGTCGGAAATCACGGCAATCTGGCTACCCTGAGGTACTTGGGCTCCAATCTGATTATTAATATAGGTCAGAATAGCCTTACGGGGTGAGCGTACCCGGGCGTCATCCAGCGTACGTTTCATTTCGGCAAGCCCCTTACGGAAAATACTGAAATCGAGTTCCTGTACCTTATATTCCGAAGCCAACACTTCTTTTTCGTTGGCATATTGTTGTTTGAGTTGCTGATATTCCAATTGAGCGACGTTATAGCTTAATTCGGCCTGATGCACCTTATCCGTAGTTCCCGATCCCAAACTGTCGAGATATTGTTCATTACGTAGCTCCACTTTCATTCGGTTGAGTTTCATGGCGGACACCTTAATCTGCATGGCAAGGTCGTCCAGTTTGGTCTGATTATTCACCCTAAGCTGGCTCAACTTATAGCTCCGCATCTGCTCTTCATCCAACAGTTTCTTGTAATCGGTTTCCGCACTTTGCAAATCCAGTTTCAAGATTGGCGTACCTACCTCTACGCTATCTCCACCTTTTTTGTAAACCTCCAGAATACGGGTATTGATGGGCGAATTAATAATCTCTTCAAAAGCCGGAACCACTTTGCCGGAAGCACTTACGCTTACTTCAATCGTACCTTTATCTACAGTGGAGAAAACCAGATCTTTTTCCTTCACTCCCGTACGCATAAACGAAATGAGTACGCTTATCACTACCACTACTGCCACACCGGTACCCCCATAACGGATAATTTTTTTGTTGCGCGCTTTATTACGCTCCTCTTTCGGGATTTCTCTGTCCATGATCTGAATTAATATTAATCGTTTTTATAAATGCACTTTTATTAAGAATGTCTCTACTTCGGTTGACGATAAGCTAATTATGTGCCAAAAATCTAAATATCTGATAAACAAGATATAACTATCAAATAGAGGTGTTCGATATCGGACACTGGTGTACTGTTTTAAACAGTATAAAATAAACATCTAAACAGAAAACATTTTTAAGCAGAGCGTAGCGAATTAGCTGAATTAGCGTTCGTCACGCTCTTTTTTGCATTGTATTGCAACAGACTGAAGTTCTTTAAACAGGAGGCAAAAAACCGTGAGAAGTAAAATGAATTTTTTGCCCAAAAAAAATGGATTTTCGTCGAAAAAACGATAAAAATCGACGGAAAATGATGGAAAAATGCCCGTTTTTCGATGAAAATCAAACAGAAAAAAACACAAAAACCGACTTTATAAATATATAAAATTTCATATAATATATAACACTATAATCTATATATCAACATATTATAATATTAAAACCATTCATCATTAATTACACTTATTAAATTAAAGATAGCAAAAACAAGGAAGAAAGAAAGAACAATAATTAAGAAAAGAGGATGATAAGGAAAGGAAAAAAAGAAAGGAAGAAAAGAAAGCGGATAAAGAAAAGAAGAGAAAGAAATAAAAGCAAAGCAACAGCAGTAGAAAAAAGAAAAAAAGAGTGTGAGGAGAGAAGGAAAATTCTGCTGCTGTTGCTGATATTGAAAAGTAACGAACGGAATTTATCTGCCTTAATCATTCAGGCAAAAACATTTTTTTTTGCCAATCAATTCCACCCATCCGGCTTTCGCATTAAGAACAGATCACCCCCGGAGTGCAGCCGCGAATAGATATTTCTCAACTACGGCAATCAAAGTTGCAGCCACCGGCTACTGAGGTAAAACCCACTGGCTACTGAGATAAAACCCACCGACTACAAAGGCTAAACCCACCGACTACCAGAGCTTTAGCCATTGACTGCAAAAGATCTCTTCCGCAATTACGGAAAAGTGCACTTTCAGACGGAAAATATTCATATTCTTGTTTTAATCCCACGATATTTTGTGTAACTTTACACTCTCGAAAAGAACCAAAAACGTAAACGAAATGGAAAACAGGAGTTTAGTCACCATTGCCAATCATAGCAAGGAGAAGATTCTGTACATGATTGAAATGGCGAAACAATTCGAGGCCCATCCCAACAGTAAATTGTTGGACGGAAAAGTTGTCGCCACTCTCTTTTTCGAGCCATCCACCCGCACAAGACTTAGTTTTGAAACCGCAGCCAACCGCCTTGGCGCTCACGTCATCGGCTTCAGTGATCCCAAAGCCACCAGCTCCTCAAAAGGAGAAACGCTAAAAGATACCATCAAAATGGTGAGTAATTATGCCGATATCATTGTAATGAGGCACTATCTGGAGGGAGCTGCCCGGTATGCCAGCGAAGTGACAAACATCCCTATTGTCAATGCCGGAGACGGAGCGAACCAGCATCCTTCACAAACCATGCTCGACCTTTACTCCATCTACAAGACGCAGGGTACACTGGAAAATCTTAATATTTTTCTGGTAGGCGACTTGAAATACGGACGCACGGTGCACTCTCTGCTTATGGCAATGCGCCACTTCAACCCCACGTTCCATTTCATCGCTCCGGACGAGCTGAAAATGCCGGAGGAATATAAGATATACTGTCGTGAACAAGGTATCAGGTATGTGGAACACACCGATTTTACCGAAGAAATTATAGCCGATGCTGATATTCTGTATATGACCCGTGTGCAACGTGAACGCTTTACGGATTTGATGGAATACGAACGGGTGAAAAACGTATATATCCTGCGTAAGAAAATGCTGGATCAGACCCGTCCAAACCTATGTATTCTACATCCTCTCCCACGTGTGAACGAGATAGCATACGATGTAGACGAAAGCCCGAAAGCGTATTATTTCCAGCAAGCACAGAACGGGGTGTATGCCCGCGAAGCTATACTTTGCGATGTATTGGGCATTACACTGGATCAAGTGAAAGAAATTTTATCCTAAAAACAGTTAGTCTATCCGGTTATGAATAAGAATAAACAAGAATTACAGGTTGCCGCTTTGGAGAACGGCACGGTTATTGACCATATTCCTTCCGAGAATTTATTTACCGTAGTTTCATTGCTTGGTCTTGAACGCATGAGCAACAACATCACCATCGGGTTCAACCTGAAAAGCAAAAAACTGGGGAAAAAAGGTATTATCAAAATCGCGGATAAGTTCTTCTGCGATGAAGAGATAAATCGTATTGCAGTGGTAGCGCCTTTCGTCAAACTAAATATCATCCGCGACTATGAAGTGGTGGAAAAGCGTGAAGTCAGTCTGCCGGACGAACTTCGAGGCATCGTGAAATGTGCCAATCCCAATTGTATTACGAACAACGAGCCAATGTCCACCCTTTTCCATGTCGTGGATAAAGAGAAATGCGTGATTCGCTGTTGTTATTGCGAAAAGGAACAGACCCGTGACGAAATAGAAATCATCTGACAGGCATGAAACAGGATTGGAAGCCCGGCACAATGATCTATCCGCTACCCGCCGTAATGGTAAGTTGCGGAAGTACTCCGGAAGAATATAATATCATAACAGTGGCATGGACAGGTACGATTTGCACCAATCCTCCGATGTGTTATATATCCGTACGACCCGAACGGCATTCGTATGAAATATTACGGCGCAATATGGAATTTGTTATTAATTTGACCACCAAAGACATGGCTCATGCTACGGATTGGTGTGGAGTACGTTCGGGCAAAGTTTACAATAAATTTGAAGAAACCGGATTAACTCCCGGAAAATGTAGTGTGATAAGCGCTCCTCTTATTGAGGAATCTCCGCTTTGCATTGAATGCAGGGTTAAGGAGATTCTTTCGTTAGGCTCACACGACATGTTCATTGCCGATGTGGTAAATATCCGGGCAGATGAGCGCCATCTGAACACGGAAACAGGCAAATTGGAGCTTGCCGAGGCTAATCTGTTGACTTATGTCCATGGCGGATATTATGAATTGGGAGAGAAAATAGGAAAATTCGGCTGGTCTGTAGAGAAAAATAAAACATAAACAATTATGGTTGACAATGCTTCTACATACAAGGATTTAAAAGGGCATATCAGCCTGATATTCAGCAGTGTAATTCTTATAACTCTTAGTCTGCTGCTATCTGTCAGCGAGGTTCGTGCACAATCGCCTCATGTCCCCGGGACAATAGATAATGAGCCCCCCAATGTAAACAAGAATGAGCATAAAGTCAATTTCGGAATAAAGGGAGGATTTACTTCTTCCCTGTTTTTGGTTTCAAACCTTAGCATAAACGGAATAAGCATAAATGAAGTTCAGAATAACTATAAGATCGGTTATTTCGGTTCTTTATTCATGCGCATCAATTTTGGCAAACACTTTCTGCAGCCGGAAGTTTCATACAATATCAACCGCTGCAATATTACCTTCTACGAACCGGGTGAAATAGAGAATACTTCCGAACCGGCTTCCATTACGTCGTCCATCCACAGCATTGATATTCCCGTAATCTATGGCTACAATGTAATTAAAGACGGAGATTACAGCATGGCAATATTCGGAGGCCCTAAACTGCGATATATCTGGAATAAGAAAAGTGAAGTGACATTTGAAAACTTCAGCATCAACAATCTGCATGAGAGACTTTATCCCATAAACGCTTCGTTTACCATGGGTGCCTCAGTAACCATCTCAAGAGTATTTTTCGACTTCCGATATGATATCGGATTGCACAACATTTCACGGGAGGTCACAGAAGATAACACTGCACTATCATCCAGTGCTACCGGATCGGGCACTGAACTTCGTTTTCACCGTCGCGATAACGTGTTGAGCTTCTCGCTTGGTATTTTCTTTTAGGAACCAAAAAACTGCTTTAACTTACAGTTTATTCGTTTTTTTGCCGTAAATTTGTACGCTTAATAAGAGATTTTTTGATTTATCTATAATAATCTACTAAGCAAGAATGAAAAGAGACGACCAAGTTTTCGATATTATCGAAAAAGAACACCAACGTCAGCTCAAAGGCATTGAACTGATAGCATCGGAAAATTTTGTAAGTGACCAAGTCATGCAGGCAATGGGTTCCTGCCTCACCAACAAGTACGCTGAAGGCTATCCCGGCAAACGTTATTATGGCGGATGCGAAGTGGTAGACCAAAGCGAGCAACTTGCCATCGACCGCATTAAGAAAATATTCGGCGCAGAATGGGCCAACGTACAGCCTCATTCGGGAGCACAAGCCAATGCCGCTGTATTTCTTGCGGTCTTAAATCCGGGTGACAAATTCATGGGATTGAATCTGGCTCACGGTGGTCATCTTTCACACGGCTCTCTAGTAAATACTTCCGGCATTATTTATACACCTTTTGAGTATAACCTCAACAAAGAAACCGGTCGTGTAGACTACGACCAGATGGAAGAAATAGCCTTGCGCGAAAAACCAAAGATGATAATCGGCGGTGGTTCTGCTTATTCCCGTGAATGGGATTACAAACGTATGCGTGAAATAGCCGATAAAGTGGGTGCCATCCTGATGATTGACATGGCCCATCCTGCAGGTCTTATTGCTGCCGGCTTACTGGACAATCCGGTAAAATATGCCCATATCGTGACTTCGACCACTCACAAGACATTACGTGGCCCTCGTGGCGGTATCATCCTTATCGGTAAGGACTTCCCCAATCCGTGGGGTAAAACAACTCCGAAAGGTGAAATCAAAATGATGTCCCAGTTAATAGATTCAGCTGTATTCCCGGGAATACAAGGTGGACCGTTGGAGCATGTCATTGCTGCCAAAGCAGCATCATTCTACGAAATTCTACAACCCGAATTTAAAGAATATGCCAAACAGGTAAAGAAAAATGCAGCAGTTTTAGCCCAGGCATTGATTGACCGTGGCTTTACGATTGTATCGGGAGGTACGGATAATCATTCCATGTTGGTTGACTTACGTTCAAAATATCCCGATCTGACGGGAAAAGTGGCGGAAAAAGCATTGGTTTCGGCTGATATCACCGCAAATAAAAATATGGTTCCGTTTGACAGCCGTTCGGCATTCCAAACTTCCGGTATCCGTCTAGGTACTCCGGCTATCACCACTCGTGGAGCCAAGGAAGACTTGATGTTGGAAATTGCAGAAATGATTGAAACGGTTCTTTCGAATGTAGAGAACGAAGAGGTAATCACCAAAGTACGTGCCCGCGTAAATGAGACCATGAAGAAGTATCCGTTGTTTGCATACTAATTCGTGTTATTCACCGCAAAGTCACACAGAATTATGCAAAGAGCTTTCGGGTTGTCCGATATGCACGTAGCGGAAATATATTGTACATATAACATATATCCGTAGAAAAGAGGGTATCCATTCGGATGCCCTCTTTTTTGTTATGCACACATCGCACTTGCATGTCTTGTAATTTTAACCCGAAGAAAAAGGGACTATCCCCAAAAGCCTCAAAATAAAAAGATACAAAGTATCAGCTCAATCCCTCAATATGTCCGTCTACAATATCAATATGTACGGCCTGAGGTTGTTTAGGTAATCCCGGCATACGGAGTATTTCACCGGCAATAGCAACAATCATCTCCGCACCGTTATTAATCACAATATCTTTTATATTAAATTCAAAATTATTTACCGCACCATATATCTTAGGGTCGGCAGAAAAAGAATACTGCGTTTTGGCAATACAAATAGGATAATGACTAATCCCCATTTGTTCAATGAGCTTTATCGTCTTACGTGAATGGCTACTATAGGTCACTACGCTAGCTCCATAGATATTGCATGCTACCTTTTCGATTTTACGCTCCACACTGTCAGCCTCAGCATAGGTATAAGAAAGTGGTTTGGAAGGATGTTTCTCGATAGAATCAACCACCATATTGGCAAGTTCCAAAGCCCCCTCTCCCCCTTCGGTAAATGCATTATTAACCGCAAAACCAATTTTCAATTTTTCCTGACAATGCAGCCTGACTGCCTCAATTTCTTCGTCCGTATCACTGGCATAACGATTAAAGGCTACAATTACCGTCTGACCGAATGAACGCAGGTTACGGACATGCTTGTCCAAGTTTCCGAATCCTTCTTTCAAACCTTCCATGTTTGGTTCTTTAATACGGTCCAAGCTCACCCCTCCATGCATTTTCAGTCCTTGAGCCGTAGCCACAATTACCGTCAAACGGGGTTGTAATCCACTCTTCCGGCATTTGATGTTATAGAATTTTTCTGCACCCAGGTCTGCGCCAAAACCAGCTTCGGTCACCACATAATCGGCATAAGTCATAGCCATCTTTGTAGCAAGAATCGAGTTACAGCCGTGGGCGATATTGGCAAACGGTCCTCCATGAACAAAAGCAGCGGAGCCTTCAGTAGTCTGCACTAGATTAGGGTTTATCGCATCTTTCAATAGAACGGTAATAGCACCAGCCACTCCAAGCTCTTTCACGGTGAAAGGAGTTCCATCGAACCGGAATCCCAAAATAATATTTTCAATACGCCGGCGTAGATCGTCAATGTCCTTAGCCAAACAAAGGATGGCCATAATTTCAGAGGCCGGGGTGATGTCGAAGCCTGATTCTTGTGTGATCCCGTTGCCGCTGGGGCCTAATCCGGTGACGATGCTACGCAGCGAACGATCGTTTACGTCGAGTACACGCTTCCAGATAATCTCTTTCAAAGCAAAACCATCAGCCTGATGCTGATAGAGATAATTATCCAGCAAAGCAGATATCATGTTATGGGCGGATGTAATAGCATGAAAATCACCTGTAAAATGAAGGTTGATCTTTTCCATTGGAAGGACTTGTGCATATCCGCCGCCTGCCGCTCCACCTTTCATACCGAAACAAGGACCTAATGACGGTTCGCGTAATGCCACAATGGTCTTCTTCCCTATTTTATTCAGTCCTAAGGCCAGACCGATAGACACGGTTGTCTTACCAATGCCTGCCTTGGTTGCCGTAATAGCCGTAACCAGAATCAGATTACTCTTCTTTACTTTATTCTCATCGATAAGATGCGTGGGTATTTTCGCAATGTAACGTCCGTAGTTTTCAACTTCTTCACGGGGAATACCTACGCTTTCAGCTACTTGCTTTATCTTTTTCAGCTCGATGCTGCGGGCTATCTCTATGTCCGATTTCATATAATTTTATTTGAGGCTTATATTTTTAATCTACAATAACGCACAACAAGGGAAGCATGACCCGCTAAATTGCACAATTTAAAACAGACGCTCCCCATAATGAGCCGCAAAGATATAAAAACTACAGCCTATATTCAAAGAAATACCCGCACTAAGACACGACATTATATCCTTTAATTTTGTGTATTGGCAGACTGACAACAATCTACCTCTGATTACTGAAAGCCAAAAAACAAACTAAGCTTTAGCTGAGTTTTCCCGACTGCGATGCAAGGGCATCTGGGAGCTGATACCCCTGCGCCCGAGTCCGCTCTTTATTTAAATCTAGAGGTATCCACGGCTTCCCGTTGTTTTTCTTTATATCCCCCGAATTTATACGTAAAAGATATGCCAAACTCACGGAAACTGCTATAATTATTGGTTACATTTTGTGAAGCATAGCGGATACGGGGTGAGATTTGGGCGGTTTCGAAAATATCATTGCAACGTAACATGACAATAGCCTTGCCTTTGGCAAAGGTATAACGCAATCCCGCATCAAGATTACCCGATGAAGGCAAGTCGTATATGCCTTGAATTGCTTTAGAACGAATCATACCGGTCAGAGTAAATTTAACATCAGGTTTATTGGAGATTGTTAGTGTGTTAGTCATGAATGCCATCCCGTAATATACATGACGGTCATAGGGAATATCCCAGAATTGAGCGTTTTTCTGCCGATCATAAACGCCGACTAAGGTAACTCGTGAATTCAAAAGATTCTTTATGATAAATGGTATAACCATCTGTACACCTGCCTGTTGATCAAAGTCTGAATTAAAACATTTATAAATCTCAACCAAGCGATCCGGCGACTGATAAAGCGATTGTTTAAAATCATCTTTTTCATAACCATACCACAGGCTGAACATATATTTGCTTTTCAACACATACATCAGCTGCACCTGATAGTTTATGCTTGGTTTGAGATATGGATTACCTTGCACTTCGGAGTATCCTCCTCCCAAATAAGAAATGGCATCCTGGGTTGCCCAATATTCCGGATAGGTTTTATCGCTTGTAAAAGACAATTGCCATACGTTTCCGGATGAAGGAGTATAATTCAAGTTTAAAGTCGGGAAAATATTCCAATCGTTCCACACCACAGTATGAAATTGCTCAACGGCAAGTGAAGCGTCAAATGAGAACTTATTGCCAAAGCTCTTGTTTATTCCCGTATAAAAGTTCCAAGTCTGTTCACGCCGGCGTGATTTCATATTATCCTGATCCGGTAATAGAATGCCGGTTTCCGTATTATAGTAATATTGGTAACTGTGATCAATGCTTGTGGTATAAATTCCACCATAATTCAATCCCCATCCCTTAGCCAACGCTTGCTCTTCCGAGAGAAAAAATTTCCAACGATTAATGCGTTGGCAGTCTTTACTTAAGAAGTCAAGCTGTTCGTCGCTTAAACGGCTATGCAACAATTGAGTGGACGGTGACTCATAATAAGTCATCTCTGCTCCGGCTTTCATGCCAAAAGGCACGCGGTAATCCAAACGCAGGTTATGCAATGAGCTCGTTGAACTTGTACGGGTATTTGACACTTGCGCCCCTTCTACTCTACCCAGATTATGCCCGTTCCCGAAATCGCCATTGTATACAAAGCTAAGTTGATGATCCTTGGAAATATTATAATCAGTTCCTAAACGCAGACTATGGGTATTACCTCGTGAATGACTGTCTTCCTTGGTATTCATAGGATGTACCGTACCATCCGATAAGGTATGCAAAGCTTCTTTATCGGTCAGGAAAATGTTACGCCCATAATTATACGAATAAAGAAAATCTGCCGAAAGTTTGTTTGAAGAATAAAGCAAACTTGCCCGCGTTTTGCTTGCTTCGTAATATTTCTGACGATAATCGCCGAACAATTCTCCTTGCAAAGAAGGACTTTCTGCATCACCTTTCTTCAACAAGATATTAATTAATGCTCCTCTTACTTGATAGCGTGCCGGAGCAGAATACATCACTTCAGCCTTTTCTATCCGGCTTACAGGAATACTTTTAAGCAAAGCATTCAATTGTTCCGTGGTAAGAGTAGAAACTTTACCATCCAATATTACCGTTACACTCTGTCCGGCAAGCGTAAGCTGTTCATTTGCTTCTATTACTCCCGGAAGTTCTTTAATGGCATCATAAGCGTTGTCAACAGGCATATTATCAATAAGTCGGGGGAGGTCATACACCAACTTGCCTTGCGTGGCTTTAACCAAAGGACGTTCCCCGGTTACCATCACCTCGGGTAAAGCTCTTATAATACTATCAATGTAAGCGTCCGATATCCCGGCGGTATCTGCTGCAAGCCGGTTATGATCGGCAGAGGAACTTTCAGAAGAAGTATCTTTATTTTGTACTTTCCGTTCACTACTTTCTTTGTGTGTAACTGTTTCGCTTTGGCGTACTTTACCCTCCTGCGCCTGCATCTGAGTACAAAACGCACCGATTAATGTCAATATAAAAAACGCTTGTTTCATTGTATCTGATTTATTTGAATAGAATTTAGGGCAAAGTACCCCAAAAACATTTACTTCTTATGTTACCATTTAATTATATAGTCTTATCAAATGTTACCGGAAGTGTTATTTAGTCTTATCAGCGGATATATCTGTACGTAACTTTCTTATCTTTGTGATGATAAACAAGTTCATTTGTATGAAATTACCCCTGAAACCCATCGCCATACTCGTTATAGTGTCACTGCTTGGCATCTTTACTTACCAGGCATATTGGCTCATGGGGCTCTATCACACGATGAAAAGTGATATGGAGAAGGGCATTGCGGATGCCATGCGCATGAGTGATTACAATGAAATGATGCTACGGGTAGAGCGGCTTCGCAAAGAAGATAAAGACCATGGAGAAGTTTCGGTATCAGCCGGGTACAATGATACAGGGAAATCATTCGTCCGAAGCTCAACCACTGTCAGCCGGGTAAACTCTAAAAAACAGGCTGTAACAAAAAGAACTTTTCCGCATAAGAATAATCATACGAAAATAAGTTATCCGAATGATTCGACCAAAGTGGAAACCACCATACGGAATGACACGCTAGACAATGATCAGAATGAAGCTATTTTACGATCGAATAAAGGTTTGGATATTATCATAGCCAATCAGAACAATATGACGGAATTGGCCGGCTACTTTCAACGCGGGCTTCATGCGGGACTGGATATCATTCTTGGGCCGGACTTTGATGTTTATGACAGCCTTTTGAGTGTTAGTCTGAAAGAAAAGGGAATCACCCTTCCACATCGTCTGGAATATATCCATTCGGGAGCCAACGCCGACTCTTCATATACTTTCAGAGACACGGTTGGAATCTCTTCAACCAACGGATACGTTCCGGGACCTAAAGCTATCCGTTACGATTATGATTTCGATTTCAACGCACATTATACTTACCGGTTATGGTTGGACCCGGTAAACACCGTGGTACTTAAACAAATGAGCGGCATTCTTGTCACCTCATTCATTATCTTTCTGATCTTAGGCTTTTCCTTCTGGTTCCTGATTCGCACCATACTCAGACAGAAGACACTTGAGGAGATGAAGAGTGATTTCACCAATAACATTACCCATGAGCTAAAAACGCCTATTGCTGTGGCTTATGCTGCGAATGATGCTTTATTGAATTTCAATCGGGCGGAGGACCCGGAACAACGGAACAAATACTTGCGGATTTGTCAGGAACAATTGCAGCAATTAAGCGGGCTGGTGGAACAAATTCTGTCTATGAGTATGGAACACCACAGAACATTCCGCCTACATCTCGAAATATTGCAATTGCGTGAACTTTTACAGCCTCTGATAGAACAGCATAAGTTAAAAGCAGAAAAACCGTTGGAAATCACATTGGATATTGTACCTTTCAACATTTCCGTTAAAGCAGACCGGACTCATTTTATGAATATCATCAGCAATCTGATAGACAATGCAATAAAGTACTCCTCCGGGAAAGCGGATATACGAATCACCTGTCAAAAATCAGAATCGGAGGAAGTGATAATTAGCATCAGTGATCGCGGAATTGGCATTCCTGCCGATAAGCTTCCGCTTATTTTTGATAAATTTTATCGTGTGCCGACAGGAAACCTGCACAACACAAAAGGCTATGGGCTCGGGCTATTTTATGTCAAAACAATGACGGAAAAGCATGGAAATACAATCTCAGTAAAAAGCACCCCGGGACTTGGAAGCACCTTTACACTTCATTGGAAGTAATTGTGGCAATGAACTGAAACAAATTAAAAGAACTGAGCAATGAAAAAAATAGCGGTATTATTGGTTGAAGATGAGCAGACACTTGCCATGATTATAAAAGATACCCTCGAAGGGGAAGGTTTCGTCATTCATACTGCCAATGACGGTGAAGAAGGATTGAAGTTGTTTTATGATCTTCGACCGGATGTGTTGGTTGCAGATGTCATGATGCCGCGTATGGATGGTTTCGAAATGGTACGTCGTATTCGTCAGACAGACAAAAACACCCCAATTCTCTTCCTCACGGCACGTTCGGGTATCAATGATGTGGTAGAAGGATTTGAATTGGGAGCAAACGATTATCTTAAGAAGCCATTTGGCATGCAGGAACTTATTATTCGAATTAAAGCGTTATTGGGAAGGGCTTTCAATGGAACCGAAAAAAATGATAGTAATGGGAATAGCTTCGAAATAGGAAATTATCAGTTTAATGCAATCAGCCAGGTGCTTTCTTATGCAGGTATGGAACAGATACTCTCCCACCGGGAATCGGAAATACTAAAACGTCTTTGTGAAAACCGGAACCAGGTGGTCAATACCCAGAGTATCTTGCTTGAACTGTGGGGCGATGATAGTTTTTTCAATTCGCGAAGCTTGCATGTATTTATTACCAAGCTACGCCACAAACTCTGCAAAGATGAACAGATACGTATTGTAAATGTCCGTGGCATAGGATATAAATTGATAACAAATTAATAGAGTACTTTACTTATTCTAAAATAGATATGAAACAAGTCTTACTTATTCTGCTATTATTCAATTTTGTCTTTTTGCGTATCAATGCGCAGACTGAAATACATTCTGATACGATCCGCCGCACACCTCTACCGGAAACGAAAGATTTCGGAGGTTTCCTATTGGATATGAATTTGATGAAAATGGCAGCACCGAAATTACCATCATTCAAATTAGAAATTCCTGACGCCAGTAAAGATTATAATTTTTTATTCAGGCCCGATCCGAATGTGACCTATTCCCAGGGTTTCTCCAATGTATTCAACCCTAGCGGTTTAACAACAGTATACAGTCTGAATCCATTCGGTTTAACCGGCTTTGGAAGTTCATCGCAATACTTACAAATGGGCAGTTTCAAACTAAAGAATGGCATGCGGCTCAACACCTATGGCGATTATAATGCCGATGGGTGGCGGGTGCCCAATCGTTCGGCACTTCCATGGGAACGGAATAACTTCCGAGGGGCATTTGAACTGAAATCGGCCAATGGAAACTTTGGGATAAAGGTGGAGGTACAACAAGGAAGAACAGCTCCGTATTGAAGGTATAATTAGAACAGAAAGTTTATGATAAGAAAGAAAATATTGATTATCGGCGCCAACGGTTTCACCGGCCGACGATTACTGGACGATCTCTCTTTAAGGCAAGAATATGTCGTAACCGGAGTTTCTCTGCACGATGATGTAGCACCCGATTCCGGTGATTATCATTTTATACGCACCGATATCTGTAAGGATGGAAATTTGGAGCGAATCATAAAGGCCATAACTCCGGATGTAGTCATTAACACGTCAGCCTTATCCGTCCCCGATTATTGTGAGACGCACCATAAAGAAGCGGAAAAGATAAATATCCTCGCTGTAGAAAGCTTAGCACGTCATTGTGAGTCGTCAGGTAGTTATTTCATACATCTTTCCACGGATTTTGTATTTAACGGACAAGCAAACAGACTATATACGGAAGAAGACAAACTAGACCCTGTAAATTATTATGGTATCACAAAACTGGAAGGAGAAAAGCGCGTAAAAGAATATTGCAACAATTACTCCATCGTTCGTGTAGCTGTTGTATACGGTTCAACCTTACCCGGCCAGCACGGAAATATTTTGCAGTTGATTGCCGACAGGTTAAGAAATAATGAAGAGATTCGGGTTGTTTCCGATCAATGGCGTACTCCTACTTTTGTAGGAGACGTGTCACAGGGTATAGAGAAACTGATTATTCGCAAGTGCAACAAAACCAATCCTTCGATTCCTTCTATTTACCATATCTGTGGAAGCGAATGTCTTACAATCGACGACATGGCATACAAAGTTGCATATATATTAGGTTTGGACAGAGCCCTCATACGGCCTATAACAACTGCAGAAATACAGGAAAAAACACCAAGACCCCGATTTAGCGGAATGAGTATATCAAAAGCTCGCAAAGAATTGGGTTATACTCCTTTATCTCTGGACGAAGGAATCAGAAAAATGTTTGATATTTTATAATATAATACTGATCACTTTTTTAAAGGAATGGAAAAACAGAAAGTAGACCCTTGTCCCTTTATGGAAGTAAACCATAGTTTTCCACCATTCTTCTGCACAAAATCCTGACAGAGCAATAATCCCAGTCCGGAACCCTCTTCATTTTTTGTTCCAAAAGTACTGAAATGAGTATCGGCATGCAGCAACTTTTTCTGGCTTTCTCCATCTATACCGCACCCTTTATCTTGAACACTCACAACTGCCATACCCTCCTGTTCCTCTATTTTAACGAGCACTTCCGAGTTTTCATTGCTGAATTTAATAGCATTACTCAATAAATTCCGGATTACAGTCTTTATCATATCTATATCTCCATAAGCAGCCAATGCGGCAGTTTTTTCTTCGCGAATCGTAATTTTCTTCATACCCGCAACCATATTGTATATATCTACTACTCCGGCTACTACCTCAACGATATCAAGATCCTGATAGACCACATTTAGTTTGCCAATCTGGCTTTTCGTCCATTTCAGCAAATTATCCAATAAAGCAAATACATCTTCGGTTGTTTGGTTGGCAGTTGTCAATAAGTCATGCATCTCATTTCCTATTTTTTCAACCGGCAAATTTAAGATGAGCATATTCAGCACCATCTTAATGGAGCCTATTGGAGAACGTAAATCATGAGCAATGACAGAATACATCTTATCCCGTGCTGCTATAGTCCGTTCCAATTCGATAGTTTTTTTGACAATAATACGTTTAGCCGCAACCAAAGAAATTTGGTGAGAAACACGTATTATCAATTCTTCCTTATTAAATGGTTTTGATATAAAATCATTTCCTCCCACTTGAAACCCTTTCACAATGTCGGTAGTACTGTTTAATGCAGTAAGAAAGATGATTGGAATTTCAGCCGTTTGCGGATTCGACTTTAACCGTTGTGCAACTTCAAATCCACTCATATCGGGCATCATAACATCCAATAATACCAGATCCGGATTTTCCTTATCAACTTGTTCCAAGGCCTGTCCACCATTACTAGCCGTAACTATTGTAAACTTCTCGTTAGTCAGGAGAACTTTCAGTAGTAAGACATTAGATATAACATCATCAACAATAAGGATTTTGTATTCTGAAGGATTTATTTCCATATTCATCTTTCGTGTACTTTGATTATTTACAATTAGTATACTTTTAACAGCAAGCGTGATTGTTTTTAAAATACTCAATCATATACTTTAAACCTTCTTCAAGTTCAACTGTCGGTTGCCAATCCAAGCTGTCTTTAGCCAAAGTAATGTCAGGCTGACGTTGCTTAGGATCATCGTGAGGCAATGGTTTAAATACTAGTTTGGATTTTGAATCAGCCAAACGAATTATTTTCTCAGCTAACTCCAAGATGGTAAACTCATTCGGATTACCTATATTAACGGGACCGATGAAATCATCTCCGGTATTCATCATTCTCACCATCCCCTCTATTAAATCGTCAATATATTGAAAACTACGTGACTGATTACCCTCACCGTAGATTGTAATATCTTTATTATTCAGCGCCTGAACAACAAAATTGGAAACTACGCGCCCATCATTAGGAAGCATCCGGGGACCATAGGTATTGAATATACGAATAATCTTTATCCGGACCTTCTTTTGGCGATGATAATCCATAAATAAGGTTTCGGCACAACGCTTACCTTCATCATAGCATGAACGGAAACCAACCGGATTTACATTCCCCCAATAGCTTTCCACCTGAGGGTGTATAATAGGATCACCATAAACCTCACTTGTGGAAGCTTGCAGTATCTTTGCATCATTATCCAAAGCCAATGTCAACATATTTATAGCACCAATCACAGAGGTTCTGATTGTTTTGATAGCATCATATTGATAGTGAATGGGAGATGCCGGGCAAGCTAAATTATATATTTCATCAATGCCATAGGCATGATAGGGGTTCTCAACATCATGTTCAACAAAATCAAAACAAGGATGTTTTAGCAAATGAGCTATATTTGCCTTTGAACCGGTAAACAAGTTGTCCAAACAAACAACATGATGTCCTTCTTTTATTAGTCTTGTACATAAATGAGAACCAATAAAACCAGCACCCCCACTAACCAATATTTTTTTCATCTAAATAAAAATTTATGCCCAAAGATAAACATAACTATTCTCAATATTTCTACGGAGGACAAATGTAATCGATTTACAGAACTTATGCAAGCTGAAAAGAAGATATTTAAAATGTAAAATAGAAGAAAAAAAAGCCTTGAAGTTCCTTTCTGTGTTAAAAAAGCTATAATCAGCATCATATCCTCCACAATATAACGTCAATCCCTTACCGTAAAAGTAAGTTTAAAAAATATATTGGCATGAAACAAATAAGAAAATAGCTCTATCATTTTAATAATAACAAAAGGATAAATAAATATTCTTCAGTAAAGTCGTATTTTAAATGAAATATTGTACTTTTGCACCACTAAAAATTTCTCCCGGCTTTTTTTTACCGGAGAATAGTATTCACTTAAATTATAGAATTATGGACGAAGGCCCTTATCCGAGTTATAGTAAAATTACAGTATTAACGATTCTGTAAGGGGCCTTGGTAGTCTCCTTGCAGGCCAACCCTTAAGGAGATTACAACATGAATGAAATAAAGATTCATATCGGGGAATTGATTGAAAACAGAAGCTGGAAAAGCGTAAAAAATGAAGTCGCCATCCTCGAACCTCACCAAGTAGCTGAAATTATTGAAAGTCTGTCAAAGTCTGATCGTATTATTCTTTTCAGACTCTTACCACGGGAATTGGCAAAGGAGACTTTTCAGCACCTTTCCCATAACGAACAAGAAGACATTATAGAAGGACTGGCTGCGAATATAGAAAAGCTAACCAGTTTGCTCAATGACCTTGATCCGGATGACCGTACGGCATTTTTCGAAGAATTACCGGGCGAAGTCAGCCAACGGCTCATACAAATGTTGTCGAAAGGTGAACGTGATATCGCCACTCAATTACTGGGATACCCCAAAGACAGTATCGGACGATTAATGACGCCGGAATATGTCGCGGTAAGACCTTACTTCACCGTTCAACAAGCACTAGAGCATATTCGAAAGTTCGGTAGGGATTCCGAAACACTGAATGTTATTTATATAGTGGACGACCGCTGGAAACTAATAGATGACATCCGCATTAAAGAGATCATACTGGCTTCTCCCGAACAAACCATAGCTGAATTGAGTGATAACCGTTTTATTTCTCTCAATGCCTATTCCGACCAGGAAGTAGCAGTAAAGGTTTTTGCAGACCATGACCGTCTGGCATTACCTGTGACTGATACTGACGGAACATTATTAGGAATTGTCACTGTTGACGACGTAATGGATGTACAGGAAGAAGAAAGTACGGAAGACTTTCAAAAGTTTGGTGGTACCGAAGGCCTGGATCTTTCGTATACCAAGACCTCTCTATTTGAAATGGTAAGGAAACGCGCCGGGTGGCTGGTTATTTTATTTCTGAGTGAAATGTTAACAGCTTCAGCCATGGGACATTTCGATGCTGAGATATCCAAAGCTGTGGTGCTAGCCTTATTCGTACCGCTTATCATTTCCAGTGGAGGTAACTCCGGTTCACAAGCTGCCAGTCTTATTATCCGTTCTTTAGCATTGAACGAACTGAAACTCAAGAACTGGTGGTATGTGATGCGAAAAGAGATTTTATCAGGATTACTTCTCGGCACCATATTGGGTATCATCGGTTTTATCCGCATATTCATCTGGCAAAAAACAGGACTCTACGATTATGGCGAATACTGGTTCTGGATAGGCATCAGCGTCTCCGCATCACTCGTTTTCATTGTCTTATGGGGTACGCTTACCGGTTCAATGATTCCATTCCTACTAAAAAAAATAGGACTCGACCCGGCAACCGCATCAGCACCTTTTGTGGCAACACTTGTAGATGTTACGGGACTTATTATTTATTTTAGCATTGCCGCCGTATTTTTAAGTGGAAAACTATTGTGAAGTAAATAAGTGGAAGTTACAACAATTTCTACAGAAGCTGTGAATTTATAGTCAATAAAAACCTATAATGACTAATGGGATCAAAAAGAAAATAATTTGCTTCACTACTATAATAGGCAAAATAAAATTAATCATAGATTCATTGGCAAAATGACCAATTACAGCCACCAAAATTACCACACTCAGCAACCCTACTGTAGTATTACTAAATACTATCACTAATATATTCATATTCATCATTCTTTATTTTATTTTTTAATCAATTAGTTGACTTTTACTAACACATCTCACACTAAAGCTAAAGAATGGATGTTTCAAGAAGTTCTGAATGCAAAATACAACGATAGGTCAAATCAAAGATAAAGGAACAGCATTTTTATTTGTAAGTTAATGCAAAAAAAATGCTGTTCCTCACCTCCAATTACTAAAAAGTTATCCAAATTAAAGCTTATGGGGTATGTTATTTTTTCTTCAATCTGTAATCTAATGCCGGTTTACGATCACCTAGTAGAGGAACGTATTTAAAGTCAGTACCTCTACGTTTATCAAATTCGGCTCTAATATCTTTTACTAAATCAGGATTCAGATACAGTTCAATAGCCGATAAACTAAAAACTTTTGCAGTATTGATTAATGACTTTGTTCCAATAGTTGTACCTCCGGAAGCTACGTTTTGCCAGCTATGTCCGGAACTACCCGGTACAAAAGTCGCAGTATTAAAACTGACGGTTGGTACGACCCAACTGACATCACCTACATCTGAAGACCCTCCTCCTTGTGAAACTTTTTCTTCCGATAAAGGCTTTACCGTTGCAGCCTGTTCCAGGATACTAATATTTTTATTTAGTCCTTTAACGATTTCTTCTGCAAATTTCCTTTCACGCTCATCATATTGAACACCTCCAACTTTTTCGAGATTACGCTGTACCAGTTCTGCAAGCTTGCGATTAAAAAGCTTCTCGTAAAACCCGGATACAATCTCCGATTTAACTTTCGTTTCTGTTCCGAGTGCCGCCCCTTCGGCAGCCTGCCCTACCCAAGTAACTAAATCTCTGAGAATTTCTCTCTTAGGACTACGAATATAATAAGAAACTTTTGCATAAGCAGGGACAACATTCGGTGCCTCCCCACCATCCGTAATTACATAATGTATACGTGAAGAAGAAGGAATATGCTCGCGCAACATATTAACCATATAATCAAAAGCTTCTACTCCATCCAAAGCAGAGCGTCCCTTATCCGGACTACCAGCTGCATGTGAGGCTATTCCATAGAAACTATAATCGATCATCTGAATAGCTGTTCCACTATCAGTCGAAACTGCATTTGCAGCGCCGGGATGCCAATCCAGAACAATATCAACCCCGTCAAAAAAGCCATCGCGCACTAAGTAGACCTTTCCGCCCCCACCTTCTTCAGCAGGAGTTCCAAATACCTTTATCGTACCTTTATGTCCAGAACTATCCAACCATTGTTTTATGGCTACAGCTCCAGCCGTAGCACCAACGCCAAAAGTATTATGCCCGCAAGCATGTCCACTGCCACCTTCAATAAGAGGCTTACGATAGGGGACCGTATCCTGAGATAAACCCGGTAGGGCATCAAATTCTGCCAATACAGCTATCACCGGTTCTCCGGAACCATAGCTTGCAACAAATGCAGTAGGCATTCCTGCTATTCCAGCTTGTACTTGGAACCCGTTTTCTTTAAGATGATTCTGCAAAAGAGCAGAGCTTTTCGTTTCGAGAAAGCCAAGTTCGGGATCACTCCAAATGGTCTTCTGCAATCCATCATAGATCTGAAATGATCCATTCAGATATTCAATAGCCACGTTATTCTTTTCTTTTCTAGCTTTTTTCTGTGCTGAAGCATCCTGAACAAATACCAGACTTAACAACAGCAATAATCCAATAATCTTTTTCATGCTTGTTCTTTTAATATTTATCTTCAATTTTATCCAAAGTTGTCTATGCTCACAGTATTGCAAGATTTTATAGCATTTGATATACACTTAATTATCATAAGCAAATAAATACAACATTATGCAGAACACATCCTGTAGCATATAACTCCATTAACTAACTCTCTATTCTGATAATTTCCAACCGTTATCACGGGCTGTGCCCAATTCCCCCCAAATGCCCGTTTCACCAGCATAATTTTTTCCTCCGAAGCTATATATATCCTCACCAATAACTTCCAATGGCGTTTGAGGAATTGGATATTCCGTAGGCGTACCACCTATGAGGAGATCATGGCGTCTCATAAAAGCAAACGGTACGAATACGCCACCAGCCCCATCAATCTCAATGGAGTATTCATAATGTAAAGCATTACGAAGAGCTTGTTCGTTAGCTTCCACATCGGATAGATGCCCTTTACTCTTACGAGCAGCTTCAGGAGCGTTCAGTAAAGCGGCAGCACCGTCATAGTCTTTTAACCAAAACTTTGACTCCGCCTTCAATAAACGGATTTCTTCCGCTAAAAAATAGGGATTAATAGCACCTGGCACATTCAGCGTATTATTGGAATTGGCCCATCTTTTACGATAATAGTTACTAAATAATCCACGTCCGCGGGCTTCCATCAGGATACCAAACTGCGAATCATAACCGAAATACTGATTGAAACGTGAATCGTCTGATTCAATGGGGCCTAACACTGTAGCATCTTGGGGATAGAAATTAGGATATTGCCCAGTCTTGTCTGCCAAATAAGGTAATTTGACATCTACGGGCACATAAGCATGATCGTTATAAATATAGGTCAAGCGATCCTCCTGTCCATTGTAATAACCTCCGGAAACCGTGGTAATCAGATAATCAGACGTAACCCCCCTTTCCGCATAGGTTAGCACGCGTTTCCAATGCGTTTCGCCCAAAGAGGCAGCTTCAGTCTTTTCACGGGCTACAGACGACAAGATTCTAGCTGCCATAGAATTGGCCAATTCCACAAATGTTTCTTTATCTATCATTATCCCCAATAAAAAGTCGAATTTGAAATTCTGTGAAGCTTCAGCCAATTCAATGGCTTTGTCTATAAGTTTAATTCCATTCTCAACCATTTCCTTATAAGAGTTAGAATAAGTACGCTCGGTGGTTTTGACATCATCAACTATAATGCCACGGTCGTAAATTACGCCCAAATAACCTTGAGAAACACCCTTGGCATAATAAGCTCCAATACGGCAATCTTCCGTACGGTCTTGCCCCTGATCATCATAAGCTTTTGCTCCTTGATTTTCAATTATATCGAGCACTTTCGTTGCATCCAAATTGGCCTGATAAAAATTACTATAAAGTAAGTTGAGCGATGCACTGTACGAACGCTCGGTGGAGCTATTTAAAATACGCATACGAGGTTCATTTGCGTAATTCCACCAATTAGAACTTCCATTGGTATTAGTAGACTGATCTGCAAGCAGACTGAAATGAACGCCTCCCGAACTAGTAGTTGTAGTGAAAGTTGTCTGAACGCTCCCCTTAACCAAAGAATATCCAAAAGTCTTTATTTTTGATACTGCTTCTTCATTGGTCAATGTGGATGGGTCATCAAAATTAAGTGATTCGCAGGAAGTTAGGACCAATACTGCGATCGAATATAAGAATAATTTAACTTTCATAGTTGAATATCTTTTTATGCAATTAAAAATTGAGAGTAAGTTTCCCCGATATCACACGATAACTTGGATAATTGAAAAAATCAGAAGATGTGGCAGCATCTACATTTACGCCTTTGAAACCAGTCAGAATAAATAAATTGCGACCTATCAAAGAGAAATTCGCTTTTTTCACAAACTTTCCGATCGACCATTTTTCTATCGGTAGCTGATAAGATACCGAGAGTTCTCTCAAAGCTAAGTAAGTCGTTTTTTCTATCCAATAATCGTTAATCTGTTCTTGATTAAATACAGATGTAGTAAAGTTCAGGGGATAACCTAACCTGGCTGTCTCATCACTGAATTTAGATCTCCATACATAAGTCAGGTAATTATCTGTTTCATTAAATTTATCCCCTCCTTGTTTCCAATCGAAAGTTGTATAGAGAGAGAAGCGTCCCCAACGAAAGGTATTGCTAAAACCAACAATAAAGTCAGGCTGGGCATTTCCGATCAGTTTACGATTACCGGTCTTGGCATTTGCATAAAAGATGGGTAGCTCATCTTTGGTACCTAATTTGTTTTTTTCTACAACGAATCCCAAGCCATTTACGGTGTAATCCTCCAAACGTGTGGTACCGTCACCTGCATTAGTAACATAGCCATCACTATTTGTTTCCAATTGAGACAAATTGCGGAAAATACTGAATCCCCAAATAGCGGAAGTGCTAAGTCCCACAGCGCGACGGAAATAACCATCGGTAAATTCAGGCACATCTCCCATAGAGGTTATTTTGCTTCTGACACGGCTAAAAGTAAAACCCGTATCCCAGGAGAACGTTTTACGGTCGATTACTTTCCCCGAAAGCTCAACTTCAAAAGAATTGGACCTTACCTTGCCCAAGTTATCATAGATCTGAGCCGAACCGTTTACCGGTGTAAATGAAGGTACTGAAATAAAGTCATGTTTACTGTTTGAGAACGCATAATTCACTTGAACATTCAGCCACTTGGCAATAATGGCATCAAAGCCTATTTCCGTTTCTTCGGTAATGGCACGTTTCAGATTAGTATTATCATTTTGAGTAAAGCTGACCCCACCTGAACTAGTCAGAGTTACCTTACTGTCTTTTGCTCCGAATGGAGGCAAACTACCCGCCTGGCCATAAGCAACACGCAATTTCAGTTCGGTAATAGGGCCTAATTTCAAATCTTCGGTCAGCCGATAAGCAAGAGCAGCACGGGGAAAGAAAGCCCATCCCACATTACTTCCAAATCGTGAACTTTTATCCAAACGCCCCAATACATCGAGAAACCATTTATCTTTCCAGCTTGTTTTAGCATTCAAAAAATAACCATAGTTTATGGTCTTTTCCCAAGAAGAAGTAAGCGTTCGAGTTGCAGCTTCCGTTACATTCAAAGACTTCACAGGTGCTGTCAAATTATAACCACCACCGTAAAATCCATCTAAAGCAGAATATTCGTACACACCTTTTAAGGCTGCTCCAAGATCCCAATCACCGAACTTTTGATTATAGTTCAATTGAATTTGCCCGTTACGCGTCTGTATTTCGCGGGTGGTTTTGTTGTAAGCCCCATTATTCTTAGTGATATCTTTTGAAATAGTCTGATAGCCTATAGGATAATACTGCTCCGCATTATAGTTCTGATTCTGTATTGAGTAAGAACCTTCCGCATTAAAATGTTCGGAAATACGGTATCTAATTCTACCACCAAGCAATAAATTAGTTGTCTTGTACTCATATTCTTGCTGAGTAAACTCATATAACGGATTGGGGAATTTAGTTCCCACATATTCCATTCCGTCAGGAAGTATCATATACTGGCCGTTGGCGTCCTTTTGATTTAAATGTACAAAAGGTTCCAATAACAAAGTAGAGTAAATAACACCACTTGCAGACGATTCAATAGATGAAGGAGTATTAGAAACACTATATTGAGAATTGAATTCCAGATCAATATGCCTATTGGGTTTATACCCAAAATTGAACATAAGACTTTGTCTTGTATCCGGATCGATGGCACTCGTTATCCCTCCTTTGGATTGATTCTGCAAAGAACCATAAAAATTATATTTATCACCACTACCCGAAATAGACAAATTATTATTATTATAAAGCTGATCACTTAGTACACTTTTTACATTGTCGTAGTCCGTAGTATAAGGGTGTAAATTCACCGAAAAACCATTATCTTTATAGTCAATGGTACGATTCCCCGCTACTAAGGCGAAAGAGCCATCTGAATTTAATTTAAAATGATGATACTGTGAAGTCTCCGGTATATTGATAGCGTGAGTCACACCCGCTTCATTATCAAATACAACTGAGACTTTATCTCCTTTACCTTTTTTAGTGATAACTTGAATAACACCTCCTTCACCACGAGTACCATAAAGTGCCGAAGCGGCTGCTCCCTTCACTATCTCAATATTGGCAATATCACCCGGAGCAATATCCGACAGCGAAAGCGCCGTAACAAAACCATCTATCACAATGAGTGGTTCTATATTGCCCGAAATGGATTTTGCACCGCGCAAGTAGACTTTAGCTCCCTCATTTCCATTCGACTGATCAACACGAATACCAGCCACTTTTCCTCTCAATGTGGTAGAAGCATCTGTAGCAGGAACCGTATTTATCAAATCATCGCCAATTTTTGTCAATGCAAAAGAAAGACCTTTTCTCGTGGTACTTTGGGCTACACCCGTAACCACAATCTCTCCTAACAGATTGGCATCTTCCTGAAGTGCAATATTAATGGCTTCATCCGCTTCATAAACATCTATTTGTTGATCGCGATATCCTACAAAGCTAACTTTTAAGGTAGCAGGAAGTGATTTTACCTGTATTCGGAACTTACCATTAATATCAGTCAAAACTCCGGAGCGTTCACTCGCCACAGATATAGTAGCACCGATAATCGGTTCTTTATTGGAAGCGTCCGTTACTGTACCTTTCAGTACGACTTGGGCATATGTTGCTCCTGTTACCACAATACTCAGTACTGTAGCAACCATAAGTTTGGATATAATTTGCATATAATGATTATTTTAGAATCTTTGTATATCGACCTTTTTCTAAATAGAATTTAGCACTGGAGTCCTAATATTCCTGATGATATACAAAGCAATGCAAGTTTATCATTCTCTGTAAACTCGCATATATGAATCTATACTTTTATTCTGTTATCGATTGGTATAAAACTGATCTTCAAGTTGTTTTTGCTCGTGTTGGGCCAGCTGGCGATCAAGAGTGAGGAAACCAAACTTATGGTTATATCGCTGCCCTTTATCTGCAACCCACTGCAGAAAAATAAGAACAGAATCACTCTTTTTATAAATGAACCCCACACGTTCCACAGGTACTAAATTCACATCCACAGCCTCCAACAAACTAATAGTTTGATCCAAATTACCGGAACGAAGTATTTCCCGCTGGTCCTTTTTCACATCAAGAGGAAGCAATACCAATTGTTTCTTCAGCTTTCGGCTCTCTGTATCAAACAGATAAGACAGATTATTGAATGTCACAGCTTTGGGATCTTTACTGATGGCAGCCAACAAATAGATATCATCTCCCGCAATACGTTTACCCCGAAATTGTGAATTGGAATGGCCAAAGTAGGTAGCAAATGCAGTTGAGCCCGATGAATTTCCCGCACCTGAATATACAGTAATTTGTTCATTCAAAGCGTTCTTCTCACTCACTGCTTCATCCACTACATCGGCTTGAAAAAAAAGCTTCTTAAGCTCTTTTTCATCCAATTCTTTTTTCGTCAATTTGGCAAGAAGCGGGTTTTCTATGGAAGTTACAGGCAGCAAAGCATAGCGTCCTACATAAGCAATATTTTTCTCAACTTCAGCTTTGCCAGCTGGAATTTGCCCGTTAATAACAAATTGAAGGTCGGCCTTTTCATTTGCACTGGTCGCAAGAGTAATCTGTATATCAGGATGAAGAAGGTTAAATTCTTGGATCCACTTCTTCACTAATGGATAACTAAACTTAGTACTATTCACTGTAATTTCTTTTTTTGTAGTTTCTGGATTTCCGTTAGCAGCGTTCGAGATAGCATTAACGAATAATAGAAATACAAAAAGTATGATAGATGAGTATTTTATTTTCATCATAGTTAATGTTTGTAAGTGATTGAAATTGTATATTGTATGGCTTATCAGCCTAAAGAAGAAGAGAATAATCACATGCACATTCGCATACAAAAAGACATCATGCATGCGCATGCATAAGAAGAAGAGATGAAAGAAGAAAGGGATAAATGATTGTTTGAGGCAGCTTGAGTAATAAAATGCTCCCTAACAGTTGGGGGGTAGATAAATCTTTTCATTTTTTACTTTTTTAAAATTTTAATTTCTTTTTCATTAATATTTCAACACTCTGCAAAAGTATAGGTATCTATAAGTTCAGTAAATACCATATGTATGGTATATTTATACCACAACATAGTTAATGAAATTTAATCAAAATTTTATAAATAGAATTCCAAAGAGGTCTGATTAGATTTATTCGAACGCATTTCTACAGGGTAATTGAGTAACACAACATTTAACGTTTTACCCGGAATGAAGACGCGTATGTGCCTATCAGACAAAGTATGGCACAGACTCCGAAAGTTATATTCATACTCTTCATAAACTGTGGATAGACTTCGGGGGTAATGACTTTATCACCCAGTTGCAAAGCAATGGCCATCATTGCAATACCCATACTGAAAGCTTGCCCGGTCAGGCGCATTGTTCCTGTGGTAGCCGACGCCTGCCCATAAAACTTTTTATCCACCGAACTCATGATAACATTGGTATTTGGCGATGAAAACAAACCGAATCCCAAGCCTAAAAGCATCAGTAATGCAATAATGACCAGCATGGGAGTTGTGGTTGTGATAAAGAACAAACCACTTAGTCCAAACACAATAATTCCCATCCCCGTAGTGGCAAGCATAGATGCCGAGACCCTGTCGGAAAGTCGCCCGGCGTACAATGACACTGCCGATTGTATAATAGCTTGTGCAATCAGGATAAATCCTGCACTCTGAGCGTCATACCCTCTGACGTATTGCAGATATAAGCTCATCATGAATGCCACCGCAGATGTAGCGGCATAGTTTATCAATGCTGAAAACGATGAAAGTCCAAAGACTCTATTGCCGGAAAAAATAGCGACATTGAATACCGGATAGGCACAGCGCCGCTCATGGAGGACAAAGAACACAAAGGATAATAACCCGACAACGATCATTAACACAGCTGTCCAGTCGGGTAATTTGGAAAAGCCGAATATGAGGCAGAAAAGTCCGAGGGCATAGACAAATGATCCCGTGAAATCAAACTTTTCACCTTTTGATTCAACCCATTCACCTTTAAGAAAATAGAAAGCAAAAACCACAACCATGAGTCCTAAAAATGCACAAACAAAGAATAAACTTCTCCACCCCCAGTAGTGCGTCAGCAAGCCACCGAAAAAAGGCCCGGAAGCCAAAGCAAAATAAACCACGGAAGTATTAATGCCAAGTGCCTTTCCTCTTTCGCTTTTAGGAAAGATAGATGTCAGTATAGCCATGCTGGTTCCAAACTGCATAGCACTACCAAGACCGGAAAAGAGTCGTAATGTTATCAATTGCGTTCCAGTCGTAGCAAATCCGCAAGCCAGTGAAGAAACAATAAAAAGAGAAACACCCGCAATATACACTTTCTTTCTACCGAACATATCTGCCAGACGGGCAAAAGGTACCTGGAATACTGCTGTGGATATGAGGTATATAGTCGAAATCCAACTTAGAGAAACGGCATTCATTTGAAATTCTCCACTGATTTGAGGCAACGCCAGGTTAAGAGCAGATCCCATAAAAGGGACAAGGAAGGAAGAAAGGCATAATACAAATAATGCCAGATTTTTATTCTGTTGCATGATTACACATAATCATTAATGTCTTATCGGCTATAGCGGCAGATAAAACAAGAGGTTAATATATTTGTTTTGAAAGCGCAAAGGAACAAAAAAACTCTGAAATATATTCAGAGTTTTAGTTTATTCATATTACATCGAGATGTATTTACTACTGTATTTTAAATTCATCTTTATATGATACTTCAACATCATACACAACAGTACTTAGTTTAAGATTTATGATGTTTCAGCATCCATTCGTAGATGTCCGGTTGGTGAAAAAGCTTTTCCACACTCCCATGTGTTCCTCCTTTAATCACATTTAGACTGATTTCTGCATCTGGATTAACTTTTTTAATCGCATTCATTATCTTTTTGGATTCCGAAATCGGCACGATCCGATCTCTTGTGCCGTGGTGTAGCCAAATAGGCACTTTAGCCAGATTTCCGGCATCCGCCATAACACCTCCTCCGCATATCGCCACCGCGGCAGCAATTCGATTGGGGTATTTACCGGCTACTTCCATCGTACCATATCCACCAAGACTCATTCCACAAACATATATTCGGGTGGAATCGGCCGTCGGATTATTCTTCAGCACGTAATCTACAACTTCCATCACCTTATCGGCATTCCACTTTCCTTGGGTCTGGGGGGCAATTACAATGCCGGGAACTTCAGTACCTTTATTCATTGCATAAATAAGCCCATAGCGTTTTACCCGGTCCAAATTGTGCCCGCACAAGCTACGACCATGAAGAAAAACAAACACCGGTTGCTTTTCAGTAGATGTACCCTCAGGGGTATGTAGCAAAAAGGAATAAGATGTTTTCCCTTCAACAGCTTCCGTGCTACTTTGGGCAAACAACGATAATGGAAATAAAAAAGCAATAAGTAAACAGGTATAAAAGGTTCGCATAAATAATTAATTGTTATTGGGATTTTCGGAATAACGATCCCTGAAATTAGTGATTATTTTCTAAAAAGCAAGAAAGCAACGGTTGCCATTTGTGTTTTTTTAGTTTTTTTGTTGAATTGAAATTTCCGTTATGCATAACATATATTGTTATACCTCATTACATTACTTGTTATATACGATATGGGTATATTGTTCTTCTTCAAGCCAGATACTCGAACCGGCAAGAGTATATAATTAAGAAAATATATCTGGCAACAATATTTTATCCAACAGAATGCGTATCTTGTTATTTAACATTTATTAACTATGGCCTTTAGAATATTTGCCCGAGATCTTTGTCTTCATTAATAGAGAACAATTACTCCGAGTATTAAAATTAAAAACAAATAAATGATTATGAAAACAGTAAAATGGGAAAAAGAACATTCTTAGGAAATATAAAATAGCAAAGTATCACATGAATTTTTTTCTGTAAATTTACAGAGTATCAATAATAAATTAAAAAGAGAATAAAATGAAAGCAAGAAGATTTAGCATATTACACGTCTTGAAAATGTTACTTATGGGCATTGTTATAATTGCACTATTTAGTGTTGTGGTAATGCTGCTTTGGAACTGGCTGATGCCGACTATTTTCGGACTGAAAGTCATCACAATATGGGAAGCAGCAGGATTATTTGCACTCGCCCGTATACTCTTTAGCCCGTTTTGGGGTGGAAGACCACATCATAGACACATGCATCACCACGGAAGAAACCAAATAATGGAAAAATGGAGAAAAATGTCCCAAAGTGAAAGAAATAAAATTATAAAAGAAAGAAGGGAAATGTTCGGAAATGGACCTTTTGACAGGGATTTCTTTGAAAGCAGATGCAACGATACCGAACAGAATGAAAAATCAGATGACAAAAGAGACTGATCAAGATCAATATCACGTAGGTAAGCTCTATGAAGAATATCAACCTCGCTTAAAAAATTATATCAATAAGCATGTTGATAATGAATCTGACACGGAGGATATCTTACAAGATATATTCTACCAACTGATCAAGACGGTTGAGAATACACTCAATCCTATTGAGCATGTTTCTGCTTGGCTTTACAAGGTGGCCCGGAATGCCATTATTAATAAGAGAAATAAAAAGAAGGAGGAAGAATTGGTCGTGTATCAGGAAAACAAAAGCGCCGACAGTATATTAAGCGATTTTTCTGAAGTGCTTTTCAATAATGATAGCTCTCCTTCACCTGAAATGGAGTATCTACGCTCATTGGTATGGACCGAACTCGAAAATGCATTATCCGAACTACCTGTAGAACAACAAGAGGTATTCAGGCAAACAGAACTGGATGGTATCTCAATAAAAGATATATCACAAAATACCGGAGTGCCTGTAAATACATTACTTTCCAGGAAACATTATGCCGTCTTACATCTCCGCAAAAAGTTATCTGATTTATATGAAGCTATAATTCATTCATAAAAACAAAACTAGAAAAGTATATCTCCACAGCCTAATCCTGTAACCCGATAAGATTTTAATGGTCACGTGTTTAAGTCCTGTAATTTACAGGATAGGCTTTTTACATGTTTTTTTTATCAATATTCAAAATGAAAAAACTATATATACCACTAATATTCAATCTTTTAATCGGAATTCATTCAAGTGTTTTGGCACAAGATACAACTCCCTTAAAACTATCCTTAAACCGTGCATGCACACTTGCAATCGACAGTAATATTCAAATTGTCAATGCGCGCATTGAAATCGAAAAATCTCATTTCCATGAAATGGAATCGAAGAGTAAGCTCTATCCTACCCTTGACGGATATAGTAACTTCAATTATTACTATGCCATACCCAAGATGATGATGCCTGGTGAAATGTTTGGAGAATCAGGAGAGATCGCAATGGAGATAGGTACTAAATTCGACTGGAGCAGTGGTTTCAAAGCTTCATTGTCCTTATTCAATCTCAGCAACTACACGGCTATACAATTGGCTAAAAGCTTGAAAAGCATGAATGGACTATCTTTGGAACAAAAGAAAGAAGAAATTCTCTATCAGGTTCATCAAGTATATTACTTATGCCAGTCCACCGATGCTCAAATCGTTTTTCTGAATAAAAATATGGAAAACACCGACAGGTTGCTATACATTTTGGATAATCAGATCAAACAAGGCGCAATCAGAAAGATAGACTATTCAAAACTGACCGTTACGAAAAACAACCTCCAGACACAAATAGACAATCTGGCAAAGCTAAAGTTACAACAAACGAACTTATTGAAATTCATTGTCGGTTTGGATAAAAATGCACAAGTAGAGCTGACTGACTCACTCAGTGAACAGGATATAAAAATTTACCGCTCACCGGACTTAACCAGGCGCAATGATATAAAGTTATTAGACAACCAAATTGAAGTGGCACAATTAAATAAAAAGTCGATAAATCAATCTTATCTCCCTACATTATCGGCGACCGGTGAATTATACTATCAAGGACAACAGAACAAATTCAATTTCTTTGATAATAAAGACAAATTTTTTAAAGTCGGTTTTATAGGCCTCAGCCTCAACATCCCAATCTTCGACGGATTTGAAAAGCGCTATAAAATTAAACAATACAAGTCGGAAATAGCCCAACTTCAAAATACCAAAGAGTACACGCTCAATAGCCTACAAAAAGACTACTCCAATGCTGTAGCAGAATATAATAATAGCCTGAAAGCTATTGAAAGGCAAGCCGGAAACATTAAAGTGGCAGAAGAAAACTATACCGTTTGCTTTCAACAGTACAAGCAGCAAACTCTATTGTTATCGGAGCTTATTCTGGCAGAAAATTCACTGACCGATGCCCGTCTGACTTATGTTGACGCTTTACTGCAATTAAAGAATGCAGAACTGGAATTGAAAAAATTAAATGGAGAACTCACGAAATAACGCGACTAAATATATACTAAAATGAAACTCAAAACGAACATTAAAACAATAATCATTATCGTCGTTGCTCTGACAGCTGTTACCTTGCGACTCATATCCAATAAGAATAGTTTCGAGCATGAACAGAAGTTGGTCTCTGAATCCGCAGGTGCTATACCTGTAATAACTCAACGTGTGGAATATAAGACCGTAAACGGAGGTTTTGTTGCTGACGGTAGCTTTTCGGCGAAAAAAGAAGTCTCAATTTCTTCGGAAGTGACAGGCAAGGTCATTGCCGTAAAAACAGAGATCGGAAACAAGGTACGTAGTGGACAGGTACTTGCTATATTAGATCATCCGGTATTGTCCACACAACTTCAACAGGCCAAGACTACTTTGCAGAAAAGAATGAAAGATCTTATCCGTAACGAGGCGTTAGTTAAGACAGATGGTGCCACCGAACAGCAAGTGGAGGAATCTAAGCTGGCTCTAACTGATGCAAAAACAGCATTGGAAAACATCCAAAATGAATATAACAACGCATATATCAAAGCTCCTTTTGATGGAACAATCACCAAACGATATATAGAGAAAGGCTCTTATCTCAGTCCGGGGAGCCAACTCTTCGATCTCAACGAAATAAGTCACCTCAAACTTGTGGTAAAAGTAACCGGTGATCGCATTGTCAGCATACAAAAGGGACAATCTGTATCTGTGACTGTTGACAATCTTCGAGACAAAATGATAAATGGAACCGTCAGTGCAATAAATGATAAAGCGGGGCTATCAAAGTTATATGACATAGAGATAACCGTTGGAAATACATTGAACGGGCAACTCAAACCAGGTATGTTCGGCAAAGTCACTTTTGGAAGTAAGGAACAGAGCAAATCACTTATCATCCCACGTACAGCCATTCCCGGTAGCATAAAAGACGCTGAAGTTTATATCATTCAGGGAGGAGATGCCATACTTCGAAAAATAGAAGTCGCACCTTTCGACGAAAAAGAAATTATCGTAACCAGTGGCTTAAAAGCCGGTGATGTTATCGCTGTTTCCGGACAGATAAACCTCACAAATGGCGCAAAAGTAAAATCAATCAAATAAAATCACGGGAAATATGAATATAACAAAACTATCGGTAAATCGTCCGACACTCGTTGTAGTGATATTTACCGTTCTACTATTTTTAGGCTTTGCAGGATATAAGAGCTTGAAATATGAGCTTATGCCTCCCATGACGGCTCCGGCATTTATGGTTACCGTAGAATATCCGGGGGCCTCTCCTTCAGAAGTGGAGAATGACGTCACAAAAAAAATGGAAGACATACTTTCTTCTGTCGAGAACATTGATCATATCCAGTCCACTTCATACGAGGGAATGGCGTCCATTGGAATCGATATGAAGATGTCGGCAAATATCGACAATGCCGTTCAAGATGCCCAGCGCCGTATTAATGCTGCTCGCAGCACATTACCCAAAGGAGTACTCGATCCTGTTGTTTCGAAAATCGCCCTAAGCGATTTCCCTATAATGAAAATAGGCGCTACCTCCAATAGGCCCTCCGGCGAATTCTACGACTTATTAAAGCATACCATTCAGCCTGAATTATCCAGAATAAAAGGAGTGGCTGACGTATCATTGGTTGGTGGAAATGAACGGGAAATAAGAGTCAGTATGGACCCTGATAAACTAAAGACATACAATCTATCGTCCGAACAAGTACTTCAAGCAATACAGATGTCCAATACAGATTTTCCGGCAGGGAAAGTAAAAAACGAAAGTTCTCAAATGAACATACGTCTTTCGGGTAAATTTAAAACACCTGAAGATATCCGTAATGTGGTGGTTAGTTCTGGAGAAAAAGATGAAAAAATACTATTGAAAGATGTTGCGGAAGTTCTGGATATAGAAAAAGAAAGCACCGTACTCAACCGGATCAACGGAAGCAACTCCATTGGTATTAATATTCGCAAGCAAACGGATGCCAATGCGGTGGAAGTATGCCACACCGTTAACCAAAAAATAGCGGAAATGGAAAAAGAGTACCAGACGGATAAGCTCAAATTCAATATTGCCTATGATTCTTCCGACTTTACAGAGAAAGCGGCGGATTCAGTTATGCATGATCTTGGGTTTGCAGTGCTTTTGGTTGCTCTAGTTATGCTCGTATTTCTCCACGGTCTTCGTAATGCCTTTATCGTAATGGTATCCATTCCACTATCTATTATATCTTCATTCATTGGCATGTATCTGCTAGGATACAGCCTCAACATTATGACACTTTTAGCCATGTCGCTAGTAATAGGTATCCTGGTGGATGATGCTATTGTAGTGCTCGAAAATATTTACCGTCACATGGAGATGGGGAAAAACCGGATACAAGCCACACTGGACGGACGTTCGGAAATAGGTTTCACGGCAATAGCAATTACACTAGTCGATGTAGTGGTATTCCTTCCCATCGGTCTGTCAACCGGGTTCATTTCTCCCTTTATTGGGCCATTTGCTTTAGTAGTGGTAATCACCACCTTATTAAGTTTATTCGTTGCATTTACGGCAATACCTTTATTGGCATCACGTTTTGCAAAGCTGGAAAAACTGAATAAGAAGAAGCCTGTTGGTCGTTTCTTTTTATGGGTAGAGCATGAAATCAATAAATTTTCCGAATTTATTCAAAGGGTTTTGGCAAAAGCCATAGAACACAAGATCATTACCTTTGCCACAGCAACCGTACTATTTCTTGTTTCAGTCATGCTCATACCGGGAGGCTTTGTCGGTACGGAAGCTTTTGGTTTGGGTGATGCAGGCGAATGTGTTATCCAGATAGAAATGCCAAAAGATGCCACTTTGAAAGAAACCAACTTAAAAACCATAGAAATAGAGCATATTCTAAAATCAAAGCCCGAAATAAAATCCGTGTTTACTACCATAGGTGAAATGACAGAAGGCATGGGTATGGGAGTCGGTAGTGCTAATAAAGCAGAAATAGACGTCAAGTTGATAGACAAAAAAGACAGGAACGTATCGGCCAATGTTTACGCTAATCAACTGAAAAATGAACTGAAAGGTAGAATTACAGGAGCTAAAATAACAGCAGCTGTCATGAATCCGCTATTCGGAAGCACAGATGACAGTCCAATACAAATCATTGTAAAATCGAGTGATGCCGATTCATTGGCTAAATATGCAGAAGTCGTACAAAACATCGTACAGAAAACCGCAGGTAGCACAGATGTGAAATCATCCCTTGACAATGTAAACAATGAAATATCCGTGGAGCTTGATAAAAAGAAAATGACGGAACTGGGCTTAAACCTACCCACTGTAGGTTCCGTATTGTCCACTGCATTTAGCGGAAATACCGACACAAAATTTATGGATGGCTCTTATGAATACGATATAGATGTAGTATATGATGAATTTAATCGTCGTAATATAGATGATGTAGCCAATCTGACTTTCATCAATTCGACAAATGAACAGATTAAATTATCACAGTTTGCGACTATCGGCTTCAAAAACGGATACTCAGCGCTGGAGCGTTATGATAAAAACTCTTCAATCAGTATCAAATCACAAGTATTAGGTAGGTCTTCGGGTGATGTGGGTGATGAAATCAGAGAGAAAATAGCATCTACGGCAATGCCTCCTAATGTATCCGTACATTATGCCGGTGATATGGAGATGCAAGGTGATGCTTTCGGTACATTGGGTTTTGCTTTACTCACTGCCATCTTTCTAGTATACCTCATCATGGTTGCCTTATATGAATCATACATGTATCCTTTTGTCGTGCTCTTTACCATTCCTCTCGCAATCATAGGAGCTATACTGGGATTGGCTTTAGCCAAGCAAACGCTGAATATATTCAGTCTGGTAGGTATCATCATGCTTGTCGGGCTAGTAGCAAAAAATGCAATCTTGGTAGTCGACTTTACCAATCAACTGAAAAAACAAGGAAAGAAAACAAAAGAAGCATTATTGGAAGCTACAAAAATTCGCTTACGACCGGTTTTAATGACCACTATAGCAATGATTATCGGATTACTCCCCATTGCTTTAGCAAGTGGTGCAGCCTCGGAGTGGAAAAATGGAATTGCATGGGTATTAATTGGTGGACTGACCAGCTCGATGTTCTTAACATTAATCATGGTTCCTGTAGTATTCCTTACCTTGGAAAAAATGAAAACCACCCTTTCATATCAGATCAATAGGGTATGCAAACGAATAAACAAGCCTAAAAATAAAGCCACTCTTAGCTCTATTTGATTTGTACAAAAAACCAGGGTCGAAAATTCATTAAGATGTATCAACTTATACTGGAAACAGTCTTGCTTTTCGCTTGCACAGAAACATTTCTTTAAAGGTTAGAATTCTTATGCAAAAAGAGTATCTTTGGAATGAAAAATAATTCAACCATGAAAGAAGTAAAAAAAGAAAAAGCACTGACTTTTATCGAACCGGGACCTGTGGTACTGGTCAGCACCTTTGACGAAAAGAAAAATAATGTAATGACAATATCCTGGACAATGGCTATTGATTTTGCCCAGAATATTGTCATCACTACCGGTCCGTGGAATTATTCGTTCGGAACCATACTCAGTACACAAGAATGCGTTGTATGCATTCCCGCAGCCGATATGTTGGAAACCGTTGTGAAAATTGGTATGGTCAGCGGTACGGAAACGGACAAATTCAAAGAATTCGGATTGACCCCTCTTGTAGCCAAGTACGTAAAAGCGCCATTGATCGGCGAATGCCTTGCCTGCATGGAATGTAAAGTCGTAGAATACATTGAGCGTTATGGCTTCATCGTATTGCATGTGGAGCGGGTGGTTATAAATGAAACATTGAAAGAACGCCGCATGATTCATGCTGTTGGAGACGGAACATTTATTATTGATGGAGAAATGGTCAACTTTCGGGAACTCATGGAAGAAAAATTACCACCGGGACTTTGAAAGTATAACAAAGAATCCGTAGAACTTCATTTACTTAGATTTTGAGCAGAGAAAATTCCCAGCAGATAGGGTGCCAATTTATAATTGTACCGAAAGAGAATGATGCATAACCATCCGTTCTAAACGATATCGTTTATATCAATGAAGAATATAACATTTACCGTTTAATCCAAACAGCAACAATCTCTCCCCATACATATTTGCGATAATCATCCAGACTCTTATAAGCCTCATTCAGGTAATCTTTGGCTTCCCGGCTATAAAAATCTGCCAGACCGGGCATCGTTATCTGCATAAGTTTACATTCAATGACCAGTCTGGCTTGTTCGAAGGAAATATTACCCGAAGGTGTCCGGACAACGGTGAGTTCGACTTCTTTCATTTTATCGGTATCTCTGCCGGATTTACTTCCCAAAAAGAGCATTTGTTCCCTATGTTCATTCGGAAAATAGGATAATGTATACATCTGCTCCTTTTGCATTAATTCAAGTGTATAACGATCCGAACGAAGTACACACCAAGTGACAGGCTTCTTGAAGAGCATACCCAAACCACCTCCACTTCCTATCATGGAATTATAATGCGCTTTTTGACCTGCTGTAATAGCAAAGAAATCCTTACCAACCAGTTTAAATACATTATCACTGATTTCTTCCGGTAAAATTTGTGTGAATAATTGATTAAAAGTCATCTTTTGATGTTTAAAATGATTAGTTGTTTTCATATTTTGGTCTCATACTTTAATTATTTCTATTTATTTGAGTTTCGAAAAGGTTTCATACGGGGTAGCACAAAAGCGTAACCCATAATTGCAAACGACACAATCAAGATGGTCAGTGCATACAATATGCCGGGGCTATAGAAATAGATTGCACCGGCAAAGAGTGGTAAAATTACATTATTTGCCGATTGTAAGCTTTGGTTCACGCCTTGCAGTTTACCTTGTTTACTTTCGTCGGTAGATTGTGAGAGTTGACCGTTGTATGTCGGGTCAAACAGTCCATCGCCTACAATGATGAAAACAATAGCAAACGAAACAAGTGCTGCCGAATGGATATATATGCTCATTAAAATCAGCCCCAAGCCTGTTACAAAGCCTGTTAATCCGAACATTCCAATTTTTTTTTCATTAAAATGCTTCAGTAGCCAAGGCAATAATAGTGCACGTGATATAATTTCGCAAACTCCGACAATCGTTAATACACTTCCTATTATTACGGGGCCCCACTTATATAAATCCTTTAAAAAAATACTGAAGTTAAATTGGAAGACATCTAAGCCTGCATAATAGATGACACCCAACAACAGCAGGAATCCGACTTCTTTAAAACCGAATATTTCTTTTATACTCGAAAAAGTATTGAAACTGTTTAGTGATATATGAGAGGTTCGTTTTTCCACAGCCAAAGATTCGGGCAATAAAAAGTATACAGCCAAAGCAGAAAGAAATATAAGTCCCGCAGTAATATAAAAAGGTAATGAAAGATTAATACTGCCTAATAACCCACCCAATGCAGGACCTCCTAATTTTCCAATCCCCATTGCGGCACCGATATAGCCGAACCATTTAGTCCGCTCATTCGGCTCGGTACAATCGGATATATAAGCAAACAGCGTACTGATATTCCCAGCCGTTAATCCGTCTATGATACGCCCAAGAAAAAGTAACCAAAGTGAGCCTCCTATCCCAAATAAAATATAACCGATAGTGGATCCCAACAAACTAATGATTAAAATACTTCTCCGTCCATATCTATCACTCATTGCACCTAAAACCGGAGCCGCAAAAAACATGCAAGCAGCAAATACTGACATTAACAAACTCATGCCGACCACCACTTGCTGAGATGGAAGATATTTACCGATTAAAAAAGGTAAAAGAGGTAGTATTACGGACATCCCTACAGAGTTTAGTAATACAATCACAATAATAATCCTGAATTTATTCTTTTCCGATTTCATATTCATTTTTAATTTATAGTTACGGCTTTTGATAGCGAATTCTATCTCTTTTGAATTGATATGCAAAATTACCGCACATTATAGAGGTAAAATAGCTATATTTGCCCTAAAAATAGTCGTAAAAGACAAATGGTAGCAAACAATAAATCGTATATCTTACCCAATATCCTGAACAGATTCGCTCATTCGCTGGGGACGAGAGTAAAGAACAGGCGTTTAGAAATCCCGAATGAATTAGGGAAAGGGTATTGTGCGGGATTCGTATTCAATGAACATATCCAAATGCTTCTTCTCAATTATAAACTAAAAGAAGATTTAATCATTGAAAACCCTATTATTGATGAATCACAAAGAATGATTCTTTTTAAATTCCAGCACATTATATCCCAATCTAAGACGTCACAGACAGCCAAATTACCCAAAGCCACCCCATCTGTTTTAATCGGAACAAGTAGAATGAATACAGATTCCACCATTCCGGTCGACACGAATACTGCCGCCATCAATATAGAAGTAGATGCGGATTATTTAAAGGAGCTATTCGAGTTATCCGAAAAATCACCGGTTTTGCAAAGCTTGCTGGAAAATAGCCAGCCACTGCTATTTGAACAAATGGTTTATCCCTCTTTGCAAAAGATTGTAGACGAAATCGTAGAAGAAGTTGTATCCCAATCGGTAAATCAGGCTTTCGAATTATTTTTTCTCAAAATAAAAGCAGAAGAACTGGTTTGCCGCTTATTAATGGAACTGGAAAAACGGGATGAAAAGCGACTCTACGCTTTAAACAAGCAAGATATAGCAGCAGCTTATAGGGTAAAGGAACAAATGCTTGAACATCTGGAAATTCCTCCCGTCATTAAAGAGCTAGCTATTCAAGCTAATATGAGTCCAACCAAATTGAAATGTATATTTAAGCAGATTTTCGGTAGCAGCATCTTTAGTTATTATCAGGTATTCAGAATGCAGGAAGCTGCACGGCTGCTGAAAGAAGAGAAGCTATCGGTTTCAGATGTGGGTTATCAAATGGGATTCAGCAATCTTAGCCATTTTACAAGAGTTTTTGAAGAACATATAGGTATGAAACCGAAGCAATATAGCCGGTCATAAAGATGAACAATATGTAGAAGATATGAAGTAGATAATTAAACAAAAAAAGTCTGTAACAAAAATTACAGACTTTCATTTTTCGATATTGCCATTGGCTATTAAGCGGTGCGTACGGGACTCGAACCCGTGACCCCATGCGTGACAGGCATGTATTCTAACCAACTGAACTAACGCACCATTATACCATCTTTTTTGTCAATCGCTCCTCGATTTCGGATGCAAAGGTAGATAAATCTTTCATATCTACAATACCCCAAAAGAAATATTTTTCATATTTTTTTTAGGGTACTTGATTACAAGATATTTATGCTAACTTTGCGATACAGAAAAATTAAGAGCCACAAGCAACGCGAATATAAATTATAAAAAAGACATGAAAAATACTCCCGTCAATAGAGATTTAGTCGACAAAATCATTACCGATTTGAATATTAAAGATTTTGGTAAGGCTACTATCCGTGAAGTTAAGGCAATCGCTGCACAAGCTGAATCCAAGTCCGGGGTGGAATTTATTAAAATGGAAATGGGTGTCCCGGGACTTCCTCCTTCCTCTGTTGGAGTAAAGGCTGAAATTACCGCATTGGAAAACGGAATAGCCAGTCTGTATCCCGATATTAATGGATTACCGGAATTAAAAAATGAAGCGTCTCGTTTTGTAAAAGCATTCATCAATGTAGATATAAAACCGGAAGGTTGTGTTCCTGTTACAGGATCCATGCAGGGGACTTTTGCTTCATTTCTGACATGCAGCCAATGCGATGACAAGCGCGACACCATTTTGTTTATTGATCCCGGATTCCCAGTACAAAAGCAACAATTAGTCGTAATGGGTCAGAAATATGAAACATTCGATGTATACGATTATCGTGGAGATAAGCTAAAAGACAAACTTGAGAGTTATTTAAAAAAAGGAAATATATCGGCCATTATCTACTCAAACCCGAATAATCCGAGCTGGATTTGCCTGAAAGAGGAAGAGCTTCAAATTATTGGGGAGCTGGCTACTAAGCATGATATTATTGTATTGGAGGACTTGGCGTATTTTGCAATGGATTTCCGACAAAATTTAAGCGTCCCTTTCCAAGTTCCGTATCAACCGTCGGTAGCACATTACACTGAAAACTATATCTTACTCATTTCGGGATCAAAAGCATTCAGCTACGCTGGTCAGCGTATTGGTGTCAGTTGCATCTCGGATAGGCTGTATCATCGTGCATACCCTGGATTAGATAAAAGATACGGAGGGGGTACATTTGGCACGGTGTTTATACACAGAGTGCTTTATGCATTATCCTCCGGCACAAGCCATTCTGCACAATACGCACTTGCCGCTATGCTAAAAGCCGCAAGTGACGGTCAATATAATTTTTTGAATGAGGTAAGAATTTACGGAGAACGTGCCCGCAAGTTGAAGTATATCTTTTTGAAACACGGATTCCATTTGGTATACGATAAAGATTTGGGTGAACCTGTTGCCGATGGATTCTATTTCACTATAGGTTATCCAAACATGAGCGGTGGTGAATTAGCTAAGGAGCTGATGTATTATGGAGTCAGTGCCATCTCGCTCATCACTACGGGCTCTCATCAGGAAGGTTTGAGGGCTTGCACTTCATTTATTCAAGACCACCAATATGCTTTATTGGACGAACGTATGGCTTTATTTTCCAAGAATCATACATGCTGAAAAAGATAAAGAGAAACCTGACAGGAAAAAAACACTGCCATTTCTCCTCGAAGAAATAAATCCTTATTCTACAAAAAAATAATCGGAAATTTGTTTTTTAAGGATTTATCTGTATATTAGGGGCATGGATACCAACATAAACATATTCAAAATTGAGACAAACAATGTTTTGCCTTCTCGTGGAAAAATACTTATATCAGAACCTTTTCTACGAGATAAAACGTTTGGTCGGTCGGTCATTTTACTCATTGACCACACTATGGATGGTACCATGGGATTAGTCTTGAATAAACCCTTGCCGCTAAGTTTGAATGATGTATTAAGCGAATTCAAATATATGGATAATATCCCTTTATATAAGGGAGGACCTTTAAATGTTGACACCCTATTTTATCTTCATACTTTAAGTGACATCGAAGGATCATTACCTGTAGGAAAAGGTATTTATCTGAATGGAGATTTCAATGCAATCAAAGATTTTATATTACAAGGAAACAGTTTTGAAGGTAAAGTGCGCTTCTTTTTGGGTTATTCCGGATGGGAATATGAACAATTAATTAGTGAAATTAAAGAAAACACATGGCTGGTAGCAAGAGAAGAGCCTTCTTCGTACATGGACGTAAAAGAAAGTGAGACACTTTGGAAAACATCACTGGAAAAACTTGGTGGAAAATATGAAACGTGGTCACGCTTTCCGCAAATTCCAACAATGAATTGAACGATTTCAACTCAAAACATGTATCAGCAGTTACTTAATGATCTTCAAGTCCCGCAAAACAGCTTTCGTTATTTCTATTCTTGCCATCCCAAAATCTACCCGTTTATTTTTCTATCATGAAGTAACCTTGTAGTAAAGAAATATACGTTATTTTGCTTTTCAATATAGCCGGCCCACCATCCGATATTTATACGCATTTAGCCATAGTCTCTTTATTTCAAACAAGATTATAAAGCCACTTTATCTTCGGATTTACGTAATCTTTGCAACAAGATGACATCTTTGAAATGCCCTTCTACAAACCACCACTCCTTTAAAAGTCCGCATTGTTCAAAACCACAGGAAGTAAATAGCTTTAAGCTTGATTTATTGTCCACTGCAACTTCTGCAAAGAGTTGCTTCAGATAAAGAAATCCAAAAGCGTAATCACAGAGCAAATCCAGTGCCTCTTTGGCATATCCCTCACCACGATATTGTTTTTTCAGTGAAATACCGACTTCTCCTCGCGCATGCATTGGCAAGAAACCGGTAATATCAATCGTACCAATGGCAACTTCATCCTCCAATCGTATTATCATCAAACGGAGTTGCTTATCGGCAAACATGTCACACAGAGAATTTTCCATGTATTGTTTAATGACATAACGAGAATACGGAACACTAAAATTAGTAATATCCCATTGTTCCGGGTCATTTTCCATCTCGTATATCAGTTCCAAATCCTCAGGTTCCATAGCCTGAAGCTTGATTCGCTTACCTAAAAAATAAGATTGCTCCATATTATCATTCTTCTTTTTCTTTATCAATACGTAACTCTTGACGTAAACGTTTTTCACTTGGAAGACAAAATAAAGAAGCTGTCAAAGCTATAAATCCGCATAGCAGACCTGTTGTGCTTAGCATTAGGTAATAAATGGAAAATCCAAGTAAAAGTATAATGGCAAATACCAGTATACGCACTCCACTCCAGAAAGAATATAATTGCAGTGCTTCCGGTAGAGAGACATGGTCTATTTTCTTAGCTAAGATACGTGAAAAATATTTTAGCACAACAGGTACACAAATAGCTGTTACCAGTATAGTCAATGACTCTACAATATACGTGAGGCGAACATTTCCTGCATAAATGCCTACGCAATCAATAATACCACTCTCACCCACTATGGCAATAAGGATGGGTAAAAGCCAGAAAATGATGAAGTAAACTTTCAATCGCTTGGATATTTGTTTAATTAATCCATCCATTTTTAGTAAATTAATTATTTTATGTTTTAGTTTGTTCCCGTAAAAGGAGTCCTGTTTACAATACTACGTCCCAATGTTATCTCATCAGCGTACTCCAATTCATCACCCACTGCAATGCCTCGGGCAATAACGGATAACTTGACTCCCATTTTTTCCAGTTTCCTATAAATATAAAAATTAGTCGTGTCCCCTTCCATTGTCGTACTTAATGCCAGTATAACTTCCTTTATTCCTCCCGCAGTTACTCGTTGTACCAGACTTTCAATTTCCAAATCACTGGGCCCTACCCCATCCATAGGCGATATGACACCACCTAATACATGATACAATCCTCTAAACTGTTGTGTGGCTTCTACTGCCATGACATCGCGTATACTTTCTACAACACAAACAATAGAAGCATCTCGCTGAGGATTTGCGCAAATTCGACAAACTTCGGTATCCGAAATATTATGGCATACCTTACAATACTTCACTTCATGTTTTAAAGTGATAATGGAATTGCCAAAGGCTTCTACCGTAGCATTATCTTGCCGGAGCAAATGCAGAACCAAACGCATTGCCGTCTTTCGACCAATGCCGGGCAGTTTGGCAAATTCACTCACTGCTTTCTCCAATAATACAGAAGGAAATTGGTTATTCATATTAAAAAATCAACTATTGACCGCAAAGATAAACAGAAATCTGTATTCTGCGTGGGTATTCGCAAAATAAGTATTACCTTTGCAGCGGTAAAAAAAGATGATGTTTCATAACGAACGTCAACATTTCCTTAAAAAAAGTAAGACAATGGAAATAATAAACGCTGAATTCGTTATTAGTAACACCGATGTGAAAAAATGTCCCGCCGGTAATTTTCCTGAATATGCATTTATTGGTCGTTCCAATGTAGGAAAGTCGAGTTTAATTAACATGCTTACAGGACGTAAAGCTTTGGCCATGACTTCTTCCACTCCGGGTAAAACGATGCTTATTAATCATTTTTTCATTAACAAAAGCTGGTACATTGTCGATCTACCGGGCTACGGGTATGCTCATAGAGGACAAAAGGGATTAACTCAAATTAAGCGCATCATTGAAGACTATATTCTTTATCGCGAACAAATGACCAATCTCTTTTTACTAATTGATTCCAGATTATCTCCCCAACCGATTGATCTTGAATTCATGGAGTGGTTGGGAGAAAACGGTATTCCCTTTTCGATTATCTTCACTAAAGGCGATAAGTTAAAAAGTGGACAACTGGACAACAAAATCAACCAGTATTTGATAAAGCTTAAAGAGCAATGGGAAGAACTTCCACCATATTTTATTACATCAGCGGAAAATCGCCTGGGAAGAAAAGAAATACTAGATTATATCGAAAGTATTAACAAGCAATTAATATAGTTTTATAAGCAAAATGAAGAAGAAGAATATTATTTCAGTGGTCATTTTACCCATTGTACTCTTGGCTTCTAGCAACTGCAATGCGCAATCATTAAAAGATTTATTTGGAGGAGTCGAGAAAATAGTGAGCGATGTTACCGGAAAAAGTACTGTTGACCTGAGAGGGAATTGGTCCTATACAGGCTCTGCAGTAGAGTTTGAAACGGATAACTTGCTGATGAAAGCGGGTGGAAGTGTTGCCGCAAGCGCAACAGAAACTAAGATGGATGCCCAAATAAAGAAAATGGGTATACAACCGGGACAAATGACTTTCACTTTTAATGCCGACAGTACTTTTAATGCCAAAGTGGGGGCGAAGAACTACAGCGGAACTTATTCATACAACACCTCACAAAAGAAAGTAACTCTTACCTTTTTGAAAATACTGGAAATAGGAGCAAAGGTGAATTATTCATCGAACAATATGGACATGCTTTTTGATTCTAATAAATTATTGAAGTTGCTTATCTTTCTAGGTAGTAAAAGTAGCAATACGACCTTAAAAACTGTCAGCTCATTAGCCAATAGCTATGATGGAATGATGCTTGGCTTTTCGTTTAAAAAGGAATAGAAAGGATCCTGAAAAAGCAGATTTACCGCATAAAAAAATCCCTTATTTCACTTCTGAAAAGAAATTGAAATAAGGGATTTTTTGATAAGAATATAAATTATTTCATGCTACCACCAATAATATCCAGCAACTCATTTGTAATGGCTTGCTGCCTACTCTTATTATATTGTATGGTCAAATCCTGTATCAAATCATTTGCATTATCCGTAGCTGTTTGCATAGCAAGCATGCGGGCTGCATGTTCCGATGTATTCGAATCCAATAATACAGTATAAATTTTCTGGCATAAGACCTTCGGCAATAAAGCTGTAATTAAAGCATCTACAGACGGTTCAACCAGATAATCATTGAGATAGCGGGTTATTTGGGCCTCATTCCTGACAACTGGTTCTTCTTCTATTTTTGTCAAATCAATAGGAAGATAATCTTCTTTAAGAAGGATTTGTGATCCTATTGACTTAAAGTGATGATATATAATCTCCACTTTATCCACATTCTTATCGGCAAACTCTTTCATTAGTATCTCTGCTAGCTCATAAGCTTGTTGATAGGCAGGTTTATCCGCCATAGCCTGATAGCTACCCTGAATAGAATAACCCAATTTACGGACAGCAGTTTCCACCTTCTTTCCAACCGGGTAAATCAAAATATTCTCTTTACCTAAAGAGCTATATTCATTAACAGCATGCTCAAGCATCTTAATAATATTCGCATTGAACGCACCGCATAACGAACTATTGGAAGAGAACGCTACAATAGCTACACGCCCCACAGGTCGTACTTCCGTATAAGGAGACTCTAGTTCAGAACCTGTCTGCAAGAAATTGGTTAGAATCTCATTCAACTTCCTTTGGTAAGGCAGCATATGAGCTATTCGAGCCTGCGCTTTATGCAATTTCGCAGATGCTACCATCTTCATCGCCGAAGTAATCTGACGGGTACTTTTGACGGAATTTATTCTACTTTTTACTTCCTTTAAAGAACTCACAGCAATATATTTTTTTTAAATGCTAGATATCGAAACAATTTTTCGCAAAAGATTTGGTTGAAATAGTACGATACCCTTCCCCTCCTCTATTTATTACAAGAATTGTTTAGCAACTTTGCTCGCAACATCTTCTATTTTTCCGGAAACTTCATCGTCAATGATACCTTTCTTTAAAACATCAAGCACGTCCTCACGATGATCCATCTCAAGCGTTTCAAGAAAACGATGTTCAAATTCCGTTACTTTTTCCAATGGCACATTATGCAACAAACCATGCGTACCACAATATAGTATGGCAATCTGCTTCTCAACAGGCACAGGCTTATACTGCGATTGAACTAACAAACGAGTATTCTTCTGTCCTTTATCAATAGTCAGAGCAGTTACCGGATCCATATCACCGCTAAACTTGGTAAACGCCTCCAACTCGCGATACTGAGCCTGATCTATTTTCAAAGTACCGGCTACCTTCTTCATTGCCTTGATTTGAGCATTACCTCCAACACGACTTACAGATATACCTACGTTAATTGCAGGTCGGTTACCCTGATTGAATAAATCGGTATCAAGGAAAATCTGACCGTCGGTAATAGAAATTACATTTGTAGGAATATATGCGGAAACATCACCAGCCTGGGTTTCAATAATAGGCAATGCAGTCAATGAACCACCTCCTTTGACTTTACCTTTCAGACTGTCCGGTAAGTCGTTCATCTGATCAGCAACTTCCTGCTGATTGATTATACGGGCAGCACGTTCCAAAAGTCTGGAATGCAAATAAAAAATATCACCCGGATATGCCTCACGCCCCGAAGGACGACGCAAAATCAATGAAACCTCACGATATGCAACAGCCTGTTTCGACAAGTCATCATAAACAACCAAGGCATTACGACCGGTATCACGGAAATATTCACCGATAGCAGCACCTGCAAACGGAGCATAATATTGTAAAGCAGCAGGATCACCAGCTGTAGCAGCTACAATAATGGTATAATCCATCGCACCATTTTCCCGGAGAGTATTCACAATAGATGCTACCGTTGAACCTTTCTGACCTATGGCAACGTAAATACAATAGACAGGGTCACCAGCCTCATAATTGGCACGCTGATTTATAATAGTATCAATAGCAATCGCCGTCTTTCCGGTCTGACGGTCACCGATAATCAACTCACGCTGACCGCGACCAATAGGAATCATAGCGTCTACTGCTTTCAAACCTGTTTGCAAAGGTTGATTTACCGGCTGACGATAAATAACCCCCGGAGCCTTACGTTCCAAAGGCATTTCACAGAGTTCACCGCCTATTAGCCCTTTGCCATCCAATGGAACACCGAGCGGATCAATCACACGACCCAACATACTCTCGCCGACCCGAATGGATGCAATACGTTTGGTACGTTTTACTGTATATCCCTCTTTAATTTTGTCTGTAGGTCCAAGCAGTACGGCTCCCACATTATCTTCCTCCAAGTTCATCACAATCGCCATAATGCCATTGTCAAACTCCAACAATTCGTTTGCTTCGGCATTACGCAATCCATAAATACGAACCACTCCATCACTAACTTGCAGCACCGTACCTATTTCGTCCAGCTGCACATTGGCTTCAATGCCCTCCAGTTGTTGGCGGAGGATATCAGAGACTTCGCTTACTTTTATATTTTCAGACATGTTTGTAATTTTATAAATATTATATGATAAAACAGACTTTTAAATAACTCTGCAAAAGATAACGAATTATTTTATGCACGTATTTATCACACTATTCTTCTGTTCTTATCAATGAACTGTTTTTTTACTCTTCTAAGCTGCGTAGCAATGCTGGCATCAAGACGGAAATCATTAATATCGAAAATAAAACCACCTTCAATCGAAGGATCTACTTCAGTTTGCAATTCCATTTGAGCATGCAGCATGGAGGAAGCACTTTCACGTATGCGCTTACGTACATCTTCATTGACAGGAACAGCCGTAATCAACCTACCCACACCAATATTATTAGCTTTCCGGTATAATTCAAGAAAACCAATGCATATATAGTGAAGAATATTCTCACGCCTTTTCTTGAGCACAAGCGAAATAAATCGCGAAAATTCCTGACTTGATTTATCGCTTCCTACAGAAGCTGTGGAAATCAAAGAGATCTTTTCTTCCAAAGAAAGAATGGGGTTCTCCAAGGCCGAACGCAATTCAGAATGCAGACGAAAACTGCGTTCCAGAGAACGAACCTCATTATAGAGTTTTTCTTCCGTTCCTGTATCCTTAGCATACTGAATCAGCGCTTTTGCATAACGCATCGAAACTATTCCTATATCCATAATCTTTTTTCATTGATGAATAATTGGAAGTTGATGCAATATCAACAACCAATTATTTATGATCAATTAGATTTTGAAGTCGAGAGTACTTCATCCACCATACGGTCAATCATTTCCATCTGTTCACGATCTTCATCCAGATTCTTACGGATAATCTTTTCCGCAATATCAACAGATAAAACGGCAACCTGACGGCGGATGTCACGGATGGCTTCTTCTTTCTCTTGCTGTATTTGCTTTTTCACATCATCCAACTCTTTCTGAGCAGCAAGTTCTGCTTGCTTGCGAGCATCTGATATGATTTTTTCACGCTCATGCATTGCATCCCGCAAGATCCGTCCCTGCTCTTTGTTGGCCTCAGCTATCAGAGTTTCACTATCAGATTTCAATTTTGAAAGTTGATCGTTCGCCTCTTTTGCCACTTTCAAAGATTGGTCAATATAAGCTTTACGCTCATCCACCATCTTCGTAACGATAGGGAAACCGTATTTGGCAAGTATCGCAAAGACTACGCCAAAAGAAAGCAACATCCAGAACAACAATCCACTATCGGGTAACAACAATGACATAGTTATACAATTTTATTATAAGAAGAATACTAACAGACAAACAACCACTGCCAACAAAGCAACACCTTCAATCAAAGCGGCAGCAATAATCATGTTCATACGGATATCACCAGATGCTTCGGGTTGACGGCCAATAGCTTCCATAGCCGAACCACCAATTTTGCCGATACCCAGACCTGCGCCGATAACTGCTAATCCGGCACCCAAAGCTGCTCCCAATTTACTAACTCCGGCAGCTGCCGCAGTGGCTTGCAATAATACAGATAATAACATAGCTTTTTAAAATTAAATGTTATAAATAAATTTATTAATTATGCTTCTATTTCCGTTTCACTCTTTTGAGAAAGTGGAACAGTATGAGATTCTTCATGATGTTCTTCTTGTGCCAATCCAATAAACACTGCAGAAAGCATGGTAAACACATAGGCCTGGATAAATGCAACCAATAGTTCCAAAGCATTCATAAAGATATTAAATAAAACCGACGCAACAGATAGCGTCCCATTCAACAAAGGTCCCATGCTAGCTGATATAAAAATAAGACAGGTCAAAACTAACATAGCCATGTGTCCGGCCAACATATTGGCAAAGAGACGAATCATCAGCGCAAACGGTTTAGTGAATATTCCGAAAAATTCAATGAAAGGCATCATTGGTATGGGAACTTTCAGCCACCAAGGCACATCCGGCCAAAAAATTTCTTTCCAATAAGTCTTTGTTCCGAAAATATTCACGATGACAAAAGTAAACAATGCCAAGACCATAGTAATAGCAATGTTTCCCGTTACATTTGCCCCTCCGGGGAAAAATGGAATCAATCCCATCAGGTTATTGATAAAGATAAAGAAGAACGCAGTCAAAAGGTAAGGAGCGAATTTTTGATATCTCGGACCGACACAGCTTTTGATTATATCATCATTGACCATCATTATAAACATCTCCATAAATCCCACGAAACCACCCGGAGCTTTGGACGTCTTGCCGTTTTTGCGATACCACCGGGCTACTCCCAATACAATGAAAAGCAACAATGCACTATTGAAAAGTAACGCAAACGTAACTTTCGTAATTGAAATATCCCACGGACGGATTTCATTACCCTGCTCATCATGTTCTATAAGTTTTCCTTCATATTTGCTTCCTGCAGAAGCAACGGAAAGTCCTTCGTAAGTGCCTTCATGTTCCTCCAATTTTGAAGAAAGGAATACATGCCAACCAGTACGACTGCTATATACGATAATAGGCAAAGGGATAGTTATATGTGTCTTACCCCATGTAGTAATATGCCATTCATAAGAGTCTCCGATGTGTCCAAAAACAATTTCTTTCACATTCACCGATTCATTCTTATGCTCTGTAGAAAGTTCTTGCCTGGTTATACTATCCGATGCGGAAATGCCACTATGCAAAGCCACAACTGAAGTATCAGCTTTTCCTCCAGACACAGACGCACTATCATTTTGCGCCTGTACAGGATTGACAGCCAACAAACCTAGCAATATTCCTATCATCAAATTACGCAGTTGTCTCATTTTCTTTTTTTCTTTTTTTGAACTTTTTCCTCACTTCATACGAAAGGAAAAAGACCGTCTCATCTACCAAATAGATAATATAATATACAATGAACGTCAATATAAATGCAATCTTGTCTTCACCTACCACAACACAATAAGCAATAAGGAAGAAAATAGCAAATAGCATTTTCAATATCTTTACTGCCAAATATAATTGCAACAGTCTGTTAGGGGCATATTTACGACATGCATCAAACATTGCTATTTCAAACACGCCGAATAAAAAGAAATACCCCGGTATAAAAGGGTACCCTTCAAAATAATGTTCCGGCAAAACATAATGCAAGAATCCTGCTCCTCCCCAACCTATAGTCAATGTCAATATGACCAGTTGGATAAGGAAATTGCGTTTTGTCAAACTGATGCTCATAGTATTATTAAAAGTAAAGATATAGATTAATAACAAGGAGAAATATTCTCCCTTTACAATCGACCTTCGAGTGTTCAATCAACGCAAGCGGAAATTACTCCGTTGCTCAGCTCTACAAAACCTCCTTTAATATCGAGGCTATGTTCGCTTCCATCTTTAACCACGTATACTAACGAACCTTCACGCAGTGAAGATACGATAGGGGCATGTTGAGGTAAAATAGTGAACAAACCCATTGTACCGGGTAATGTAACGCTCTTTACTTCTCCGTCAAATATTTTTTCTTCCGGTGATAATATTGTCAGATGTAAATCCTTCATATCTTTCCCAATCTACTTATTTCTTATTGGCTTGTTCCAATAAGGCTTTTCCTTTTTCAATAGCTTCCTCTATAGTACCAACATTCATGAATGCAGATTCCGGCAGATAATCTACTTCACCGTTCAATATCATCTTGAATCCCTTAATAGTGTCTTCAATAGATACCATTATACCGGGTAATCCGGTAAACTGTTCGGCTACGGTAAATGGCTGAGATAAAAAGCGCTGTACACGACGGGCGCGGTTTACAATCTGTTTGTCCGTATCGGAAAGCTCTTCCATACCAAGAATTGAAATGATATCCTGCAATTCCTTGTTTCGTTGAAGTATCTGCTTAACACGTTGAGCTGTTTCATAATGCTCCTGACTGACAATATTTGGATCAAGAATACGGGAAGTAGATTCCAACGGATCAACAGCCGGATAAATACCAAGTTCTGTAATTTTTCTGCTCAATACGGTTGTGGCATCCAAGTGAGTAAAAGTTGTTGCAGGAGCCGGGTCAGTCAAATCGTCAGCCGGTACATACACAGCCTGCACCGAGGTAATTGAGCCATTACGTGTAGAAGTAATACGTTCCTGCATCACTCCCATTTCAGTTGCGAGTGTTGGTTGGTAGCCTACTGCTGAAGGCATACGGCCCAACAATGCGGAAACCTCTGACCCCGCTTGGGTGAAACGGAATATATTATCGATAAAGAATAAGATATCACGAGGACCATTGTTTTGCGAACCCATATCGCGGAAAGACTCAGCAACAGTCAAGCCTGATAATGCAACAGATTGACGTGCACCGGGAGGTTCATTCATTTGCCCGAATATCAATGTTACCTGCGATTTTTCCACTTCATTGTAATCAACTTTAGATAAATCCCAGTTACCTTCTTCCATGCTCTTTTTGAACTCATCTCCATAATGGATTACACCGGATTCAATCATTTCACGCAATAAGTCATTACCCTCACGTGTACGTTCACCAACTCCCGCAAACACAGAGAAACCGTGTTGCTTCTTGGCTATATTATTGATCAATTCCTGAATAAGCACTGTTTTACCTACACCTGCTCCACCCAACAAACCGATTTTACCTCCCTTACTATAAGGTTCAAGCAAATCGATAACCTTAATGCCGGTATAAAGAACTTCCTGCACAGTTGTCAAATCTTCGAATTTTGGGGGATCACGATGAATAGGATATGCTCCGGACGGGTCCAGATCTTTCATACCGTCAATAGACTCTCCCACTACATTCATAAGGCGTCCCTTAATCTGATCGCCGATTGGCATTGTGATAGGAGAACCGGTAGAATATACTTTCATCCCCCTCTGTAAACCGTCGGTACTATCCATAGCAACGGTTCTCACTGTATTTTCACCAATGTGCTGTTGTACTTCGATAATTAGTTTTTTACCGTTCGGTCTTTTAATCTCCAATGCATCGTGGATACTGGGAAGAATTAGTTCCGCATCTGTACTTTCAAAATAGACGTCCACTACCGGTCCGATGACCTGAGAGATATGTCCGATAATCTGTGACATAAGCAATCTTTTATATAAATTGGTTCAATTTTTATTATGCAAATCACTTGCAACGTTGTTTTCGTCGAGTCTTAAACACCCATAAACGACTCTTTGTTCATCGAATATTTAGTTACCTAGACAACTTTCCCTGCAAATGTAAAAACAAAAAAGGTTAGATAGTATTCTCCCCCTCATTTTTTTTAGTAAATTATACCCTTTTGAACGATTATTGTTACAAAGAGAACAATAATCAAATACAAAATTAACGTCTGTTATATATTCGAAGGGCCCATTAAACCACTTCGACCTTAGCCGCAAGTTTCTTCGCTTTGTCCCTTAGGGCATCCATATTATTTCCTAACGGAGCGTAACACAACACGACTCCCATACGGCGATTCACTCTGGTAAAAGGCTTTCCAAATATGCGGATATAGGTATCCTCCTCTTTTATAACCTCAGCTATTCCCTTATATTCAGGACGTTCCGTACTGGCTATTGAAGAAAGAATCACGGCACTCGCGCCCATCCGTTCCAATTTGATGTTGGGAATAGGCAATCCTAATACGGCACGCAAATGGAGTTCGAACTCATTCAGATTCTGCGTTCCCGCCAGTGTAACCATTCCGGTATCGTGAGGGCGAGGAGAAAGCTCGGAAAAATAAACGCCATTTTCATGGCTAAGGAAGAACTCTACGCCCCAAAGTCCGGCACCAGTTAACGCACGCGTAACTTTTTCCGCCATATCCTGAGCTTCTATCAGATGCTTCGGGTCAATATGGGTAGGCTGGAAACTTTCACGATAGTCTCCTCCCTTCTGCACATGTCCGATAGGTGGACAAAACAATGTAGGACCGTTTTTCTGAGTCACTGTAAGCAATGTTATTTCGCTGTCAAAACAAATAAACTCCTCTATAATAAGTTCTTTGATATCTCCTCGGCTTCCATGGCAACCGTATTCCCAGGCATGTTCCAATTCATCAGCACTTTTCACCAACGATTGTCCTTTACCCGAAGAAGACATTAATGGTTTTACCACACATGGAAAACCAATCTTTTCAGCAGCTTGCTTCAGCTCGTCCAATGATTTGGCATAAAAGTATTTAGCCGTTTTAAGTCCCAACTCTTTAGCAGCCAAATCGCGGATAGCTTTACGGTTCATCGTAAAGTTTACGGCACGGGCACTAGGCACAACCTGAATGCCTTCTTTTTCAAAGTTATATAAACGTTCCGTGCGAATTGCCTCAATCTCGGGAACAATTATATCGGGGTGATGTTTCCGTACAATTCGTTCGAGCTCGTCTCCATCGAGCATATTGAATACTTCATACTCATCGGCAACCTGCATTGCCGGAGCACCGGCATACGAATCACAAGCAATAATATGCTGCCCTTTGCGTTGAGCGGAAATCACAAATTCCTTCCCCAACTCACCGGAGCCTAATAATAATATTCTCTTCATTTATTTAATCATTAATTCTATTGGCGTTCTTCACAAGTTCTATTGGTGTTCTTCACGCAATAAATCATTTATTGTTTTCACCGGATTGAAAGTGCTCAAAGGAACCTCTACAAAAACTGTATTCCAATCGCTCATCGCTCCATTCCACAATCCCGGGAGCTCCAGCGCTTTAAGTTCCTTGCCGCTTTTCGACTTATGAGAAATAAATCCTGTAGCTTTATCTACATATTTTGTAAGATCAAACTTATGCCCTTTATAGTCGCGCACGGCACAAACCAAATCAACCGGATTAAAATGCGTGCCTTTCTCAAACATAACTTTCATCTGGGGATCATCCATATCAATCTGTGAACTTTCCAATATCTGCAATGAGATTGTACCATCACTGTTGTACGCAAGGAACGGACCTCCGCCGGGTTCACCTACATTTTTCACCATGCCGCATACGCGCATAGGCCGGTTTAACTTGTTTTTCAGATAAATTACTAATTCGGAGTCTTCCAGATCTTTAATATCCGGATTCTTGCAAAATAGTTTTTTCTGCAAGAATTGAAGTATCTCTATTACTTGTTCATGCGTATATTTGCCATTATCCAACAGTTCCAGATAGGAGAAAACTTGTTGTTGCAACGAAACCAGAACACCCGCAATGAGTTTTTTATAAAGTACGGTATCTCCCTTTAAACGATCGGGTACTACATTATCTATATTCTTAATAAAAATCACATCGGCATCCAAATCATTGAGATTCTCAATCAACGCTCCATGTCCTCCGGGACGGAATAACAATTTACCATTATCGCGAAAAGGCTTATTCTCCGTATCTACGGCAATAGTATCGGTGCTCGATTTCTGCTCGGAAAAAGTTACATTGTAGTCCACACCGTATTTCCGCGCAAAAAGATCGGATTTCTTCTCCACCAGTTCTTCAAACAAGCGGCGATGTTCCGGCGATACAGTAAAGTGTACATTAACTTTGCCATTCTTATTGGAAGCATAAAGCGCACCCTCCACCAAATGTTCTTCCAGTGGCGTCCGATTACCAGTCTCGTAACAGTGGAACTTTAACAAGCCTTTAGGCAACGCCCCATAGTTCATACCAGGAAATTTAAGTAAGGAAGACACAATTGCCTTATAGTTATTATCTATAAACAAAGATGTGATCGACTTTCCGTGTAATTCCACGCAAGTACATTCCAAATCGTAAAAAAATGCAAATTCATGAATCTTCATGAAGAACTTTTTTTCAAAATCTGTTTGCGGAACATTATAATCTGCATCTAAAAACTCGAATAGATTTTTGAACATACGGCTTGCAGCTCCTGAAGCCGGTACAAACTTGACTATTACTTTATCTGTTTTTGTGTAAGCTTCCCATGCATTTAAGTAGTTCTTCTGTTCATCTGCAGCGGGTACGAAAATTCCTTTCTCTACAGATGCGGCATCAGCTAATTTTAAATAAGGAAAACCCTTTTCAAAGTAGTCTAATTGCTCAGCAATCTGTTCCTCGGAGATACCTTTCTGATTGAGTAACTCACGATCTTGCGAAGTGATCATCATATCTATAACTATTAATTGATGCCCAAAATTACAAAAAAACTGCAACGCCAGTCAAGAAAAAGAAGAAAAAAACTACCTTTACAGCACAAAAACCAGACGATTATGGAACGAGATGATTTTTTCACAACCGATGAGAAGAAGCAACTCTTCTCGCTCTACAAAAAGCTTTTGCAGCTGACAGGCGAGACTTTGCTAAAAGGTGATTGCAAAAAGCTGAAGACCCATCTTATCAATTCAATAAAAAATAATCATGTACAGCGGGATACATTCGGACTAAACCCGTTGATAAAAGATATGCAAACAGCTGTTATCGTTGCCGAAGAAATCGGAATGAAACGAGCTTCCATACTTGGCATCATGCTTCATGAAAGTGTGAGGAACGGCGCATATACTACCGAAGAAGTGCAGACAGCATACGGAGAAGATGTGGCGGGTATTATCAGAGGATTGATCCGGGTAAACGATTTGTATTCCAAAAGTCCGACAATTGAATCGGAGAACTTTCGCAATTTGTTGCTCTCCTTTGCAGAAGACATGCGTGTCATTCTCATTATGATTGCAGACAGGGTGAATATCATGCGTCAAATTAAAGACAGTGTTAATGACGAAGCACGCCGGCAAGTAGCCAATGAAGCGGCTTACCTATATGCTCCTCTTGCTCACAAATTGGGATTATATAAGTTGAAATCGGAACTCGAGGACTTATCTTTGAAATATTCCGAAAAGGATATTTATTATCACATCAAAGATAAGCTCAATGAGACGAAAGCTTCGCGTGACAAATACATCGCTGCTTTTATCGCTCCTATACAGAATAAACTGGAAGAAGCCGGACTGCAATTCCACATCAAGGGTCGTACAAAGTCTATCCATTCCATCTATCAAAAGATGAGGAAACAGAAATGTCCGTTTGAAAGTGTGTACGATCTGTTTGCCATCCGTGTCATTCTTGATTCTCCATTAGAAAAGGAAAAGCAAGAATGCTGGCAGGTATATTCCATTGTTACGGACATGTACCAACCCAACCCGAAACGACTTCGCGACTGGCTTTCCGTCCCTAAAAGTAATGGGTATGAGTCGTTGCATATCACGGTAATGGGACCGGAGGGCAGATGGGTTGAAGTACAAATACGTACAGAACGTATGGATGAGATTGCCGAACGTGGTCTGGCTGCCCACTGGAGATACAAAGGTGTAAAAGGTGAGACTGGAATTGACGAATGGCTGACTTCGGTACGCGAAGCATTGGAAAATTCCGACAACGGTATGGAAGCTATGGATCAGTTCAAACTCGATCTTTACGAAGATGAAATCTTTGTATTCACTCCAAAAGGAGACTTGTTCAAATTGGGAAAAGGTTCCACGGTACTTGACTTTGCATTCCATATTCACAGCAAATTAGGATGCCGGTGCATTGGAGCCAAGGTGAACGGCAAAAACGCACAATTGCGTCAGGTATTACAAAGCGGTGATCAAGTAGAGATCATGACCTCGAATACTCAGACTCCCAAACAGGACTGGCTGAATATTGTCACCACTTCGAAAGCCCGCACCAAGATACGTCAGGCTTTAAAAGAAATGGCGGCCCGTCAGCATGCTTTTGCCAAAGAAACACTGGAGAGAAAGTTTAAAAACCGCAAGATAGATTATGATGAAGCCGTAATGATGAGGCTTATCAAACGGCTGGGTTTCAAAACGGTAACCGATTTTTATCAAAGTATTTCTGATGGTGTTTCGGATGTCAACGACATCATAGACAAGTATTTGGAACAACAGAAGCGGGAAAATGAGATTCACGATGACCCCACTTACCGCAGCGCGGAAAGCTATAACCTGCAACCTATCCAGGAAGAAGAGACAAAAGCAAAAGAGGATGTTTTGGTCATCGATCAGAATCTGAAAGGACTTGATTTCAAATTAGCTCGTTGCTGCAACCCCATTTACGGAGATGACGTATTCGGCTTTGTTACGGTATCGGGTGGTATCAAAATACACCGTACTGACTGTCCCAATGCCACCCAGTTACGGGAGCGTTTTGGCTATCGCATCGTAAAGGCGCGTTGGGCTGGAAAGTCGCAAGGGACGCAATATCCTATTACATTACGCGTTATTGGACATGATGATATCGGAATCGTAACAAACATCACTTCCGTTATCTCCAAAGAGAATGACACCACACTACGTGCCATAGGCATTGATTCCCACGACGGATTATTTTCGGGAACACTGACTATCATGGTGGGTGACACAGCCAGATTGGAAGCTTTGATTAAAAAACTCAGAACAATAAAAGGAGTGAAACAGGTTTCAAGAAATTAATCATTATCCACAAAGCCCGGCTGGATGGTTTGCCCTATTCCTATTGGGTAAAGGAGAAAATTTCATCCCATATACATTAAAATATAAAAAGCAATATTTATAAATCACCTTCAATGAGGTATAATTACAGAAAACAATTGCAGAGTTTCGGATATGCCTGGAAAGGTATCCGGAACTGTATAGGTAAGGAGCAAAACCTAAGTTTTCATCTTATTATTGCGGTTGCAGTTATAACGGCGGGAATTATTTTCAATATTACCCGAGCGGAATGGATTGCAATCATATTATGCATTGCGATGGTAGTTGCCGCCGAGCTTTTCAATTCCGCTATTGAACGATTGGTTGATTGGATATCACCCGGTCAGCACCCCATTGCCGGACAAGTAAAGGACATTGCTGCCGGAGCCGTATTGATTTGTGCAATTGGAGCAGTAATTACCGGACTTATTATCTTTGTGCCCTATCTCCTGACTCTTTAATATTTTATATAGGAAATGTTGTATTAAGAAACAATAGAAACTTGTCTTATGCCAATAGCTTGGCACAACTTTGCCTTCTTATTGGCATAACTTTGCCAACATATAGGCACTGTTATGCCAAAGAGATGGCACGATTGCAATAGTATACTTCCTTGATAAAGTGTGTGTAGTTCCCTGATAAAGTTGTTATATCCAAAAGTACAAACAACTATTCACCTGGATATTCAATGCCTTAATATTGTTCCTTCTCATTCGGGAAATCCAGATTCTTAACATCAGAAACATAATGACTGATAGCATCCGTCATCACAGTATGCAAATCGGCATAACGCCTCAAAAAACGAGGACGGAAACCATTATTCATACCCAGCATATCTTGTATTACCAATACTTGACCATCGACTCCTCCGCCTGCTCCAATGCCTATGACAGGAATGGTAAGTTCATTTGCCACTCGCTCAGCCAATGCTGCGGGAATCTTCTCCAACACTAAAGCAAAACAACCGGCTTCTTCCAACAAATGGGCATCATGTACCAGTTTTTCAGCTTCAGAATCATCTTTGGCACGCACGGTATAAGTACCATATTTATTAATAGACTGCGGCATTAAACCAAGATGACCCATTAGCGGGATACCTGCACTTAAGATACGTTTCACCGTTCCGATTATTTCTTCCCCTCCTTCCAGTTTCAATGCATCCGCATTGCTCTCTTTCATAATCCGGATAGCTGAAGCAAGACCTTCCAATTCATTACCCTGATATGAGCCGAACGGCATATCCACCACTACCATAGCGCGTTTTACGGCACGAACAACCGACGTGCCATGATAAATCATTTGGTCGAGTGTAATCGGTAAAGTAGTCACATTACCGGCCATTACATTGGAAGCCGAATCGCCTACTAAAATGACATCCACTCCTGCCCCGTCCACTATTTGTGCCATCGTATAGTCGTAAGCTGTCAACATGGAAATTTTCTCGCCTCTCTGTTTCATTTCAACAAGGCGATGAGTCGTTACTTTACGTACATCATCAGATATATAACCTGCCATTATCTTTTATTTTTTAAGTTCGGGGGACAAAGGTATAGTTTTTCATTAACTTTTCATAAGTCATCCCATTGAAATCATCGAGTATATAATGTGCCAAGCCGGCAATATCCACACGTGAGTTAGTGGTAGCCAATCCGATAACAGTGGCTCCTGATGCCATACCGGCTTTTAATCCGTTAAAAGAATCTTCGAATACATAAGTTGTTTGAGGAGTAGTACCAAAAACTTTCATACCAAGCAAGAAACAGTCGGGATGGGGTTTGGAATGAGCAAACATATCAGCAGTTAGAATGTGGTCGAACATATTCTTAACTTCAGGGTGCCTACGGTAAACAGCCGCCATTTTTACCTCATTGGAACTTGTAACTACAGCCATTTTTACCCCGTTGCGTCGTAAATCGGCTACAAACTCTCCCGCACCAGGCACATAATCGTAATCCATCTCCTGCTCAAAACGATTCAAAGCTTCGGTTATTTTCTGTTGTTCTTCCACCATTTCCGGAAAGAATGTATCATAAATGTAGTTCAGTGTCTGCCCTTTTACACGGGTCTCCAAATCGGGCATATCCAAATAATCCACTCCCACTTTATGCCAGAAAATAGAATACTGAGTCTCCGTATCCATAATCACTCCATCAAAATCAAACAAGACTGCTATTCCTGCTCCATTATTCATACCAACCTATTTTACTTAATTATATTAACACCTATTCACGGCAACAAAGGTCTGAATAATACTTGAACCACACAAATATTTCGTACCTTTGCGCCAAATTAGACGAAACACTCTTTATGGATAATGACCCGCATATATTAAGTACAGAACGAGTAGGAAAATTATTGCTGCAATATTCTATTCCGGCTATCATAGCCATGACCATTACTTCATTGTATAATATTATCGACAGTGTATTCATCGGCCACGGAGTCGGTGCGATGGCTATTGCCGGATTAGCCATTACGTTTCCACTCATGAACTTGGTTGTTGCATTCTGTACGTTGGTTGCGGCTGGCGGTTCTACTATATCATCCATCCGGTTGGGGCAAAGAGATATGGAAGGGGCCACTAAGATAGTGGAACATACGCTAATGTTATGCATCATCAATGCCGTCATATTTGGAGGGATATCTTTCATTTTTCTCGATGAAATATTGGTCTTTTTCGGTGCGAGTCCCCACACTCTGCCTTACGCCCGCGACTTTATGCAAGTTATTCTGTTAGGTACTCCCATCACTTATGTCATGATAGGGCTGAATAATGTAATGCGCGCCACCGGCAATCCTAAAAAAGCCATGCTGACATCAATGGTGACGGTACTTTGCAATATAATTCTGGCTCCAATCTTCATATTCCACTTCCATTGGGGAATACGGGGAGCAGCTACAGCCACTGTCATTTCACAGTTTATCGGCATGATATGGGTGTTGAAGCATTTCATTGATAAAACCACAATTGTGCGTTTCAGTTCGGGATTCTGGAAGATAAAAAGACGCTTCATCGGCAACATATTCTCTATTGGCATGTCGCCATTCCTGATGAACGTATGTGCCTGTGCTATTGTGATTATCATAAATAATAGCCTGCAAAAACATGGTGGAGACATGGCTGTAGGAGCTTATGGCATTATCAACAGACTGCTTACGCTTTCTGTGATGATTGTAATGGGAGTAACGATGGGTATGCAACCCATCGTAGGGTACAATTACGGTGCACAGAAATATGATCGCGTCAAACAAGTACTAAAACTGAGCATCATAGCAGGATCTTGTGTCACCATCAGCGGTTTCCTTCTCTGTGAGCTATTCCCCAGAACTGTGTCTGTCATTTTCACTACAGATAAAGAGTTGATTGACATGGCTTCAAGAGGAATTCGCATTTGCGTGATAATGTTCCCTATAGTCGGTGCACAAATTGTGATAGGAAACTTCTTCCAAAGCATCGGCAAAGCTAAGATCAGCATTTTTATATCGCTCACCCGACAGTTACTTTATTTACTGCCGGGATTGATAATGCTTCCACCCCACTTCGGACTGGACGGTATCTGGCTAAGCATGCCGATATCGGACTTGCTTGCATTTGCCACTGCTCTTATTATTTTGTTTAGGTATATCAGGAAAATCACTCGTTCTTAATACTCTTCACCGGGTTTTCATTGGCTATGTGCCATGTCTGTGCCAGAACAGAGACCATGCAAATAGTAATAACCAATAATGCCACTCCTCCAAAAAGACCGATGCCCGGATGTATATGTCCGGCAAAAGTATCCAGCCAACGCTTTCCTATAGAATAGGCAAAGAGGCTTCCTAAGATAACCGCCGGTACAGCCATATAAACCATATCTTTTGTGAGCAGACGCATAATACTTCCGGCGTCGGCACCGTTTACTTTGCGGATGGCTATTTCCTTTGAGCGCAAACGGACTTCATCTTTAATGTAGCCCTGTAATCCCATTAAAGCAATCAGAAGAATGGATACGGATGCCAACAAGACGCCATCTTTAAAACGACGGATATCAGTGTAATCATTATCCAGTTCCTTGCGTAAGGAATAGAATACCACATCTTCCGTCGGGAACGTTTGCGCCATCAGTTGATTGAGTTTATTGAGATTCTCCTGAAAGGGTTCTTTCAATCTCAAATAATGGTTATTTACATTCAACTCTCCCTTTAACAACACCGGGTCTTGTGCATAATATGCACTGCGGACGGCAAAATCCGCCACAACTCCCACTACAGTCAGCTTTTCTCCATTCCAAAACGTCAGTTGCTTGCCGATGGGTTCATCCGTCCATCCGGCCTGGCGGACAAATTCTTCATTCACCACCGCTTCATGTTCCGTAGCCAGATTCTTTCCTTTCACTATCTTTATCCCCATCATAGGAATAAGGTCCTTCCCCACCCAATCCATACGCACATTTATTTTCCGTCCTTCACCCACATCAAATGAATCGCCGCTATAACCGTAGCAAATCTGTTGGCTTGCCGCGGCATAATCTTCTACCATCGGCAAATTCTTAAAAAATGTCTTCGCATTGTCTTGTTCACCACCAAAAGGGAACCAACACATAACGACCCGATCCGAATTATAGCCCAAATCCTTATTCATCACGGTGCCATACTGATAGAATATTACAACAAGAAAACCTAATATAAATGTCACTCCCATGAATTGAATAAACAGTAAGGGACGTTTCCATGAGGTCTTCCTCTCAGTATAACGCCGGAAAACCTGCGTCACGGGAATGGAAGCAAAGAGACACGCCGGCATGACACCCGCCAAGATGAAAACGCCGAACAGGATAACCAGCGGCACCCATAGTGTATTCCAAACGAACAACGTACTCAAAGAAGTAGCCGTAATTCCTTCTATCGGCTCCCTGAACAGGTAAAACAGGATGGCAACAAGACCCAATGAGACGGCTACTATCACGGCTGTCTCGGTAAGGAACATGGAAAAGATATTCCCCTCGGTCGCACCGCTACATTTATGTACACCTACCGCCTTGGCCCGACGGGCAAGCGAAGAGACCGATATCAGAATATAGTTGAATGCGGCAAGCAGTAGCAGGCTAAGGGCAAGGACAGACATCACCCAAATCATTGTCCGCACCGTAGGATTGTCGGTATGCCACTCCAAAAGAGGACGGAAGGAATAGGTTGAAGAATCCCGCCGGTTCTTTCCGGAATCGGGCATATACTTCTCCATCATGTCAGACAGACAGGCCTGAACCGCGGAGGCCACCTTCTTATTCTTGAACCGGACAATAGTCTGATAACTGATATCGAATCCCCATCCGGCACGGTTGTTCTTCCACAAATCCGCCATAGGCAAAGCCACATCCAGTGAAATATCCGAATTCTCCGGAATATCTTCGAACACTCCCCATATTATCCGCTCCTCCTTACGGTCAGCATAGAGCACTTTGCCAATGGCAACAGAAGCGTCGGGACTCCCCGAAACCTTGCGTGCAAGACTGCGGGAAACGAAGATGCCACTGGGAGTGGCAAGTCCTTCCGGCTTTCCGGCAATGACTTTCATGCCCAGGGTAGAAAAGAAATGTTCGTCAATATAAGCGGTGTACTCCAACAAACGGACGTCTCCATTATAAAAGACATTCGTCCCGATATCACGCATTACGGTAGCATCTTCCACTTCATTTGAAAAATTCTCTCTTAAGGCTTTGGCTAGTGTTCCATAAGTATAAGGGCTACTGGTTTTGTCTACTCCATCGGTTCGAAAAGTCAGATACAATTGCTCCGGTTGCCTGAAAAACTTATGGAAGCTTAGTTGGAACGCCACCATGGCAAAAAGCAGGATACCGACAAATAATCCCAGCGTCAATGACACAATTTTAATGGCATTGGAACTTCTTCCCCGCAGAAGCGTTTGAATGGCGTAATACAACTGTTTCATTCTATGGCGTTTATACGGTGTTACTTAATCTTGCTGTGTAGTAATGCTGGCTACGATGCTACCGTCGAACAAGTGGACGGTGCGGTGGGCAAAGCTGGCATCGTGTTTGGAGTGCGTCACCATGATAATGGTAGTACCTTCGTGATTGAGTTCGGTAAGCAGGTTCATCACCTCGGCACCGTTTTTCGAGTCGAGGTTACCGGTAGGCTCATCGGCAAGGATCAGTTTGGGATTGGTCACCACTGCACGGGCTATGGCTACGCGTTGCTGCTGACCGCCGGAGAGCTGTTGCGGAAAATGCTTGGCACGGTGGCTGATGTTCATACATCTCAAGATCTCCTCCACCCGACGCTTGCGTTCGGAAGCTTTCACGCCGAGATAAGTCAACGGGAGTTCCACGTTTTCATACACGTTGAGTTCGTCTATAAGATTGAAGCTCTGGAATACAAACCCCAGTTTGCCTTTGCGCACACGGGTACGTTCCTTCTCCTTCAGTTGCGCCACTTCCCGCCCAATCAGCTTGTACGAGCCTTCCGTGGGATTGTCGAGCAATCCGAGTATGTTCAGCATGGTGGACTTGCCACAACCAGAGGGACCCATGATGGCTACAAACTCGCCTTCGCGTACTTCAAGATTCACATGATTCAGTGCCACCGTCTCCACTTCGGAAGTGCGGAACACTTTACTGACATTGTTCAATTCTATCATATTATCCATTTTTGTTTTCTATTTATGTATTAATGTATTCTCTGTATATACTGTCTTTCACTTCAACCTTCCGGTACGTTTTCATCGTTTCCCCGTAGAAAAACGACAGTATCCATTAGGGGAAACTGGCGTTCCCATATAAGGAAACCGCCAGATACTTAACTGCTTCATTCGTTCTTGATACTCTTCACCGGATTTTCATTCGCTATATGCCAAGATTTCCAAAGAACACACCCAACTATAATAAACAGAATGACGATGCCAAGCAATGGATACACAGCGATGCTTAACGAGACTTTTTCGGCAAAGCCATTGATCCAAATGCCGTTGACATACCAAGCCCCTACAAGTCCAATTGCAACAGCAGGCAAAGCAACATAGAACACATCGCGCGCGAGGATATGCAACACATCCGACACTTCCGCACCATTCACCTTGCGTATCGCTATCTCTTTTGAACGGCGACGTACCTCATCGGTGGTATAGCCTATCAATCCCATTAGCATGATAAATATCATAGCTACCGTAGACATAATAGTGGCATTACGAAATACACGCGTAGCATTATATTTTTCACGAATAATCTGTTCCAACGAACGGAAGTTGATTACTTTATCGGAAAGTGCTTCCGAGGCATCTTTGTTCAATCTCTCCAGATTTTCGGCAAACGGTTCTTTCAACCGGATATGAACATATCCATTGATATAATTTGCCCAATATACCACAAGCGGCTCTTGCTCACCATAAAAGCTGTTGGTACGGTAATCTTTTAGAAGGCCCACCACCTTATAAGTTCCGTTGACATTCAGCGAACGCCCCACCACGCGGATTCCCCAATGCATCCATTCGGCAAAAGTCTCGTTCACCACTACTTCAGTGCTATCCTTCGCCATACGTCCGACTTTAAAAGTCATCCCCATCATCTTCGGATAATTTTCCATTTCACTCACGATACGGACAGAGAACAAGGTTTTTCCCGTCTCATCTCTTACCATTTCCCCACTGAAACCATAGGCCGGATAGTACCATGCCGATGAAATATCCTCCACGTAAGGCAAGCCTCGGAAATAAGACAGCACATAGTCCGACTTGTCTTTCTCCGAGCTGTCAAAACCCATAAACGAAACCACAACACGATCGGCGTTGTATCCCATGCTTTTATGAGTAACATAATTATATTGGGCAAGCACCACACACATCAACCCGGCAATAAATGTCACTCCGGCAAACTGTACAAACAACAAGGGACGTTTCCAGCTTTTCTTACCTTCGGTATAACGCCGGAATACTTGCGACACCGGTATGGATGAGAAAAGACGCCCCGGCAACACTCCACCTATCAGAAACAGGAACAACACGGTCAACCCCGGTACCCATAAACGAGCCGGAGCAAACAGTGAAGAGAGCTTCGCAACAGTGGTGTCTTCTACAAAGTCACGGAAGTTGAATAACAACAACAGCATTAATCCTATAGCAAGCAGAATGATTATGCCGGTTTCCATCAGGAACATACCGAACACACTGCCACCGGATGCTCCGCTGCATTTATGCACTCCGATAGCCTTGGCGCGATGACTCAATGAGGAGATGGAAATCAAAACATAATTCAACGTCGCTATAAACAGAATGGAAAGTGCCAGTGTACTCATAATCCAGACCATCCGCTTTACATCCTTATATTCACGGTAAACATCACGGATAGGCTTCAAAAAGACAGTATAATCCAATTGCATCTTTACCATGCCGGCCGGTTTATATTTGGCAATCATGACATCCAGGCGCTTCATAACCGATTCTTTGTCGGCCCCCTTCTTAAAACGAATATATTCAGGATAACTGTCTCCACCGTTCCAAGAATAATTATTCCATCCCCTACTCCACAAAGTAGGCATGGAAATCACCCCTTCAGTGGGCAAAGTGGTGTTTTCGGGCAAAGCGGCATAGATACCTTTCACTGTGAGAGGTAATGCCTTATTATACATCAATACCTTTCCGATAGGATTACCTCCACCGAATATTTTTTTGGCAAAACGGTCGGATATAAAGATCACATCTCTATTCACCAATTCCCGGGGATCGCCTTGCAGCACTTCAACGCCCATTGTTTTAAAGAACAAGGAATCTGCTATTATTTTATCATCATCAAAGCGGACACTGCCATAATAAATCGGTTTGCTCACTCTAAAAGCACTTGTAGCTGCTTCCACTTCCTTTGGAAAATTCTCTAAAATGGCGCCTGCCACCGGTCCTACATTCTGTTCACTTGGCTCATGCTTCTCGCCATTGGTAGTCCAGACCGAAAAAATCTGGTATAAGTCTTCATTATCTTTAAAGCAAGTATCAAAACTCAATTCAAAAGCTACCCGGGCAAAAAGCAGAATACTCATAGTTAAGCCTAAACTGAGAGAAATAATTTTAATTAGATTAGAACCACGTCCCCGCAGCAAAGTCTTTATGACATAATACAATTGTTTCATTAAGTGTTATTAATTTGAATTTATTTATCGTTTCTTTCCAATACCATAAATATAAAAAGCAGAAACCATGCCAAAGATGTGACATACACATTTTCAAATACTTACATAAGTAATATTTGCCCACTACTGTCTAATAATTAGACAGTCATGTCCAATTATTAGACAACTATATTTTTAATTCTTTTCAAAGCAAGATTGAACAGATAAACTAATTAACGTGAGTTCGATGAAATCTTTCAGAAAATATAACATCTGTACTCCAATTCCTTCACAATCTTTCAAATATCTGTATATCAAAACGTTGTGATGAATATTAAAAAAAAGATCAGGCTCCGACGCTCTTCACCTCCTTCACCGGATAGATACCATCCGGCTTTGCAACGAATTTATTTCTTGCATTTGTCGGAGTTTAATGCAGTATTAAATAACAGCTGACTACTATTGTCCAATCAGCCAACTTAAGTAGTCTATATCGCCGACTATAGTCGTCTAATCAGCCGACTGCAGTCAACTATTTATATGAACGATTATTTCTCACAAAAAAAAGGCGTGTTCATTGTATTCGATAGGTATGAAGATCCTATACGGCGGAAAAGGTGAAGGAATGAAAGAGGATGAACCCCGTTTTACATCTTTTTCTTCATCGTAAAACACTGAGGTGTAAATGTTTAGGAGGAAATGAAAGAGATGAAGCCGATATATTTAACTGTAAGTGGTCGCTTACAGAGAAATTGAAAAGAATGCGAGGACTTGTTGAATTGACGTTAACTTATTTAACGTGAGTTCGATGAAATCTATTTGATTGATTTATTGGTAAATAGCGATAAAAGCAGTAAATTTATAGTACCAAATTACAACACTTACAAACTTTTACCACTATGTTTACCGATACCAAAGTTACTGAAATAGTTTGTTTGGCAGATGAGTTCTGTAAGTTTTTTGATTCTTTGCTGGAAAGATACTCGTTGGATGCATCTTCTGTTACCCCCAAACGGAAATATTATCGTGCCCCCAAGAGGTCTAAAGCAGAGGTCAGGTTAATACTTATCTTGTTTCATGCCTCCGGTTATAGGTGCCTGAAACATTACTACCTTCAATATGTCTGTGTACACTTACGTCATCTTTTTCCTGAGTTGGTCTCTTATAACCGTTTTGTAGAATTGGAAAAAGACGTGGCTCTACCTTTAGCGATATTCATCAAGAAAATATTACTGGGCAAATGTACGAGTATCAGTTTTGTGGATAGCACCACGCTTCGGGTATGCCGGAATCAACTCATTCAAATGCACCAGGTTTTCAAAGGTATAGCCACTCGTGGAAAGAGTTCAACGGGTTGGTTTTTGGATTCAAGCTACACCTTATAGAGAAAGGGGAACTTTTAAACTTCATGTTCACTCCCGGTGATGTGGATGACAGAGTTCCTTTGTAGGATAAGAACTTTATAGATCAAATTATCGGAAAGCTTGTGGGAGATAAAGGATACATTAGCAAAAAGCTTTTTGAAAAACTCTTTGTAGATGGAATACAATTGATAACCAAGCTCAAAAGCAACATGAAAGGAGCAATCATGAAAGTATCAGATCGAGTACTGCTCAGAAAAAGAGCCATTATTGAAACCATTAATGATGAACTCAAGAACATTGCACAAATAGAACATTCAAGGCATAGGTCATTTCATAATTTTGTGGTGAATCTCTTGAGCGGAATTGCAACATATTGCTTCTTTCCCAAGAAACCATCTATCAACCTAGAGAAGGTCGTTGATAGACAGCTTACTTTATTTTAAAAATTTCATCGAACTCACGTTAATTACTAGCAATCATTTCATAACACGAAAGAGAACTATATCTTTGCATATAGTTTTCAGCAGATTAATACATCACTAAAACATCATTCATTTTTATATGAGATCATTCCAAATTGTCCTATCTCTCAACGTCCTGCTATGCAGCTGTAATATGATAGACTATCATCCACAATATTTCACGAAATCAGCACCTGCGATCTTTATCTTGTCAGTGCTTTTACAAACAAATATCTTAAGCCTACAGATTATTTAAGCCTTTCTTTCGGACTAAAAGTACAACTGTTATAAAAAAGAAGTCATATTTGCTTCACGCAGACATGACTTCCGAGAATTTATGGAATAAATTTAGTAAAAAAGGATGAGTTTGTCTATATTACAATGGCATTTAGACAAATTCTTCAACCATATAAGTACCATTATAAATGTCACTTATGTAATCTTCAGCAATATTAGCTAAGTTTTCACAGGCTTCATCAGCGGTATCTCCATATGCAAAACATACAAAATTGTTTTTCAAGTAAGCATAAAAGCCTCCGTCATTTACCGCTTCTATAATATAATCATTTTTGCCAAGCTCCATAAAAAACTCCTTTCTTTATATTTCTTATGCAAAGATGAGCAAGCTTTATTACGTAAAGATGTAGGTCGTATGACAAAATGATAAAAAATTATATATGACTATGATTGGAGAAATAAATAAAGATACTCACTCCACGCCACACCTTATTTCTTATGAATAAAAAAGAGGCTACTTCATTGAAACAGCCTCCATAATCATTCAAAGTAGCCAATCAACTACTCCTTAATATTCATGGGATATACCCGAAAAATGTCACATAATTTAATACGAACGCGCAAATAGGACACGACATGCCGATGATTTGCCTGTCACCATACATTTACCCGGTTCTTTATCATCACCCAGAAATGTATCGAACGGAATACAGCGTATTGTAGCCTTAGTCTCCTCCTTAATACGTTCTTCGGTTTCTGTAGTTCCATCCCAATGAGCCAAAATAAATCCACCTTCTTCAATCTTCTCCTTAAACTCATCATAGCTATCAACCTTAGTAATATGAGTATTACGAAAATTAAGTGCTTTTTGATAAATATTAGCCTGAATTTCTTCCAACAAATTCTTCACGTATTCTTCAATGCCTTCACTAGTACGTGTTTCCTTTTCCAATGTATCACGACGCATGATTTCCATTGTATTATTTTCAAGGTCACGACCACCCATTACGAGACGTACAGGTACACCTTTCAGCTCATAATCAGCAAATTTGAATCCGGGACGTTTATTATCAGCATTATCATATTTCACCGATATACCCAAGCCCTTAAGTTTTGCAACAATGCCCGCCACTTTCTCATCAATTTTCTGAAGCTGTTCAGCATTCTTATAAATAGGAACAATAACAACCTGTATTGGAGCTAAATGCGGAGGCAAAACCAAGCCGTTATCATCGGAATGTGTCATTACTAAAGCCCCCATCAGACGGGTAGACACTCCCCAAGAGGTAGCCCAAACATATTCCAATTTATTTTCTTTATTCACAAACTGAACGTCAAACGCTTTAGCAAAGTTCTGACCAAGGAAATGTGAGGTTCCGCTTTGCAACGCTTTACCATCCTGCATCATAGCCTCAATGGTATAGGTTTCCAATGCACCTGCAAAACGTTCATTAGCTGATTTTACGCCTTTGACAACAGGAACAGCCATATATTTCTCAGCAAACTCAGAATAAACATTTAACATACGTAATGCTTCTTCTTCCGCTTCTTCACGAGTGGCATGTGCCGTATGACCTTCTTGCCAAAGAAATTCAGCCGTACGCAAAAATAAGCGGGTACGCATCTCCCAGCGAAAAACGTTTGCCCATTGATTACACAAAATAGGTAGATCGCGATAGGAGTTGATCCAGTTTTTATAAGTATTCCAGATTATAGTTTCAGATGTAGGACGAATAATAAGCTCCTCTTCTAACTTGGCGGCCGGATCAACCACTACTCCCGAACCGTCAGCAGCATTTTTCAAACGGTAATGAGTCACAACGGCACACTCCTTTGCAAAACCTTCCACATGCTCGGCTTCCCGACTGAAAAATGATTTGGGTATTAATAGCGGAAAATAAGCATTGACATGTCCGGTCTCTTTAAACATATCATCCAACTGTCGTTGTATTTTTTCCCAAATAGCATAACCATAAGGTTTAATCACCATACAACCGCGCACAGCCGATTGCTCGGCAAGGTCGGCTTTTACTACCAGTTCATTATACCACTGCGAATAATTTTCGCTGCGTTTGGTCAGATCCTTCAATTCTACTGCCATTTTATTCGTATTTATAAATTCGGATACTTCAATTAAACAGTCGGCAAAATTACTAATTTTTACCTAAACTGCGTGCTTAAAGTTTAAAATAGTAATAAAATAACATTCAATTCTTAGCCACTATTCGGAAATTATGCCGTATTCTTTCAGTAGTTATTTTTGAGAATCCTTTTCGGTTTTAATCGGGATATTCAATGCGTTCACCAAAATTATAGCTGGCAAAACGGCCCGTTTCTTTTTCATTTACAGGGTCACTCTCACTCCACGGCCATCCACCAAACTGAGTACTTCTATAATCATAAAAAGCTTGACGAAGTTCATCTTCTGTATTCATCACAAAAGGCCCACGGGCAGCTACAGGCTCTTTTATAGGTTCACCTTCCAAAAGCAGAAGATCAGTTGTTTTATCACCATTAGTAATATATGTATCACTGTCTCCCACCAGCTCTGCATAATAGTGATCCTTAATCTGATATCCATCAATCATTATAGGGGCTCCTTGAAAATTATAAATCATTCTATTTAGTGTTCGGGAAACAGCAGGAATAACAAAATTAGCACCAGGATCCAGCTTTATCAACCAAATGCCAACATGATTGTTACGATCGTACGCCCACGATGCCGCAACAGGATCTAATGATTTAACTCCTTTATATTCACCGGCAATTAGTTTGATCTCTATTTTATTTTCCAAGTCATCATACTCAGTAATTACCGGAATATCTTCATTCCAAAGCATCTTATAATCCGGAGTTACAAATTTACTCTTTCTGGGGAGATTCAGCCAGATCTGAAATAATTCCATTGGATTTACATCATTATCCTTAAGCAAAGGAAACATTTCTGAATGTTGCGTTCCTTCACCAGCTGTCATCCATTGCACATCTCCTTTTCCATATCTGCCTTTTGAGCCTTTAGCATCGAAATGGTCGGCAAAGCCATTAAGCATAACTGTCACTGTCTCAAAACCCCGATGAGGATGTACGGGAAATCCCGGGATACGACTACCATAATACATCCTCCAAGGCGATCCCATATCAAAATCTTCACCAATATTCTTTCCGGGAGGTATTGATTTCGGTTCCATTTTTCCGTTTCCTTCAGGAAATAAATCACGATGATGAAACGCCACAATAAATGGATTTTGTACAAAAAACTGGAATTCCATTCGTCCTATATTCTTTACTATCATAATCTTATTTTTACTTAGATAAATAACATTACATAAACAATAGGTTAATATTATAATTCTACTGCATTTGTCTAATACGAACCTCTATATCACGTTCAGTCTTAAGCTTTTCTTTTAGCTGGCTTATTTTTGTATTACCATAATGATATGGATAAAGAATACGAGGTTTAATCATTTTTGCTGCATGAACAGCTTGGTCAACTTTCATTGTATAAGGTTGGTTGACAGGAATAAATGCAATATCAACTTTACCTAAGTGTGACATTTCAGAAATATCTTCTGTATCACCGGCAATATAAATCCGGATTCCATCTATTGTCAGTAAATATCCATTGTCTCGTCCTTTAGGATGATAAATCAAATTTTCAGAGGTAGTGTTATAAGCAGGAACAGCTTTTATTTGTAACCAAGATTTCAAATTCAAATTATCCCCATTCTTCAAGCTATGGCCTTTGCCTAGTTTTTTTTGCGAAGATTCATTTAAAATGATTTTAGTGGATGTTTTCTCCACCTCAGCAATAGCCTTAGTATCGAAGTGGTCACTATGCTCATGAGTTATTAAAATAACATCAGCTTTAGGTAACTTCGAAAAATCGGCATACATTGATACCGGATCCACATATAAGATATGGTTATCATAATCAAACATAAGACTTCCATGTTTTATGAAAGTAATCTTAAGTGTCTTACCGTTATCCGTTTGAAAAGAATCATTCTCAAAATCATTAATGACAGTAACTACTTGAGTCGGAGCTGTCGCTTGTACTGGAGGTGGTATCATCTTTGTATATTAATTGGTATACTTAATATAACAAAGCTAAATATAGAAAAGATTTAGCTATTTCCGTTGCACAGAGATATTTTTTGAATATTAGAACGAATTTCCATCAATCTATTTCGTTTCCGGGTTTTCCTCTCCTTTTCAAACGTATACCTTTCTTGTTTGTGGTGCTGTTTGAGCTATGGCTGTGGGGGCGTTCGCTCCCGATTTCCAGCCTCCGGTTTTTGTGTGTCCCGGATGAGCGGGTCCCCCAAAAGGGTATACCGGGGGAACGGAGCCAGGGGCATAAAAGAAAGAGAGAGGCTCTCTCCTTGCGGACAGAACCTCTCTACTAAAAGTGGCGACTACCTACTCTCCCACTGTTACGCAGTACCATCGGCGTGACAAGGCTTAACTTCTCTGTGCGGAATGGGAAGAGGTGGAACCCTTGTGCTATAGTCACCTGAATAAGGAAGACATGATGCAATTAGTGAAGCAAAAATTCTGAATACCTATTGCAGTATTCAGATAAGTTGAACGGATATACCAGCCCGAAGAAAGACTTCGGAAAAAAAGTGAACGGGCAATTAGTAATGCTCGGCTGTGGTGTCACCACCTGTACACCTGCATCCTATCAACGTCATCGTCTGTGACGACCCTAAGAAATCTAATCTTGTGGCTGGCTTCGTACTTAGATGCTTTCAGCACTTATCCAATCCCGACTTAGATACCCGGCAATGCACCTGGCGGCACAACCGGTAAACCAGAGGTCAGTCCAACACGGTCCTCTCGTACTAGTGTCAGAGCCACGCAAATTTCAAACGCCCACGATAGATAGAGACCGAACTGTCTCACGACGTTCTGAACCCAGCTCGCGTGCCACTTTAATGGGCGAACAGCCCAACCCTTGGGACCTTCTCCAGCCCCAGGATGTGACGAGCCGACATCGAGGTGCCAAACCCCTCCGTCGATATGAGCTCTTGGGAGGGATCAGCCTGTTATCCCCGGAGTACCTTTTATCCTTTGAGCGATGTCCCTTCCATACGGAAACACCGGATCACTATGCTCTAGTTTCCTACCTGATCGACTTGTAAGTCTCCCAGTCAAGCGCCCTTATGCCATTACACTCTGCGGACGGTTACCAATCGTCCTGAGGGCACCTTGAGAAGCCTCCGTTACGCTTTTGGAGGCGACCACCCCAGTCAAACTACCCACCAAACAGTGTCCACGAATCATCGTGTTAGAACTCAAACAATCAAAGGGCCGTATTTCAACAGCGGCTCCACAAAGACTGGCGTCCCTGCTTCAATGCCTCCGGCCTATCCTACACATCAATTGCCCAAATTCAATGTTAAGCTATAGTAAAGGTTCACGGGGTCTTTTCGTCCCATCGCGGGTAATCGGCATCTTCACCGATACTACAATTTCACTGAGCTCACGGTTGAGACAGCGTCCAGATCATTACACCATTCGTGCAGGTCGGAACTTACCCGACAAGGAATTTCGCTACCTTAGGACCGTTATAGTTACGGCCGCCGTTTACTGGGGCTTCAATTCAATGCTTCTCTTGCGATGACATCTCCTCTTAACCTTCCAGCACCGGGCAGGTGTCAGGCTGTATACTTCATCTTGCGATTTTGCACAGCCCTGTGTTTTTGTTAAACAGTTGCCTGGACCTATTCTCTGCGCCTCAACTTACATTGAGGACCCTTTATTCCGAAGTTACAGGGTCAATTTGCCTAGTTCCTTAACCGTGATTCACTCAAGCGCCTTAGAATATTCATCCCGACTACGTGTGTCCGTTTACGGTACGGGTACCTTAAAGATTTGTTTAGCGGATTTTCTTGGAAGTATGGTTACGTGCACTATTGCCTTGTCCTTGCGGACGCAGCATACTATCAGGTTCGACTCCAAGTGCGGATTTGCCTGCACCCGTCAACATCTACACCCTTCAACGGACTATTCCGTCAGTCCGCGGCACTGTCACAACTCCGTCCCCACATCACTCTTTAAGCTAGTACAGGAATATTAACCTGTTCGGCCATCGGTTTCGCCGTTCGGCTGAACCTTAGGACCCGACTTACCCTGATCCGATTAGCGTTGATCAGGAAACCTTAGTCTTTCGGCGAGGAGGTTTCTCACCTCCTTTATCGTTACTTATACCTACATTTGCGTTTCCACACGCTCCAGGGAAGCTCACGCTTCCCATTCTACGCAGAGTGGAATGCTCCCCTACCGATATGTACATATCCCATAGCTTCGGTAAACCGCTTATGCCCGATTATTATCCACGCCAAACTCCTCGACTAGTGAGCTGTTACGCACTCTTTAAATGAATGGCTGCTTCCAAGCCAACATCCTAGCTGTCTTTGCAATCTGACTTCGTTAGTTCAACTGAGCGGTTATTTCGGGACCTTAGCTGATGGTCCGGATTCTTCTCCTTTAGGACATGGACCTTAGCACCCATGCCCTCACTCCTGATATAGAACTGATGCGCATTCGGAGTTTGTCAAGACTTGATAGGCGGTGAAGCCCTCGCATCTTATCAGTCGCTCTACCTCACATCAGTATAAATCAAGGCTGCACCTAAATGCATTTCGGGGAGTACGAGCTATCTCCAAGTTTGATTAGCCTTTCACCCCCACCCTCAGCTCATCCAGAAGCTTTTCAACGCTTATTGGTGCGGTCCTCCAGATGGTGTTACCCATCCTTCAACCTGGCCAAGGGTAGATCACTTGGTTTCGCGTCTGCTCCTTCCGACTATACGCCCTGTTAAGACTCGCTTTCGCTTCGGCTACGGAAATCTATTTCCTTAACCTGGCCGGAAAAAGCAACTCGTAGGTTCATTATGCAAAAGGCACGCCGTCACAGCACAAGGCTGCTCCGACCGCTTGTAGGCGCATGGTTTCAGGAACTATTTCACTCTTCTATTCGAAGTGCTTTTCACCTTTCCTTCACAGTACTGGTTCACTATCGGTCTCTCGGGAGTATTTAGCCTTACCGGATGGTCCCGGCAGATTCACGCAAGATTTCTCGTGTCCCGCGCTACTCAGGATACCACTAGGGTTCAGATCGCTTCGTGTACTGGGTTATCACCATCTATGACTGTACTTTCCAGAACATTCCACTCACGATCAATCGTCCCAAAACGTGGTCCTACAACACCCACGATGCCTAAACAACGTAGGTTTGGGCTCTTCCCCGTTCGCTCGCCACTACTAGGGGAATCATTCTTATTTTCTTTTCCTGCAGGTACTAAGATGTTTCAGTTCCCTGCGTTAGCCTCTACATCAAGTAGATGTTATCCCTTCAAGATAACGGGTTGTCCCATTCGGAAATCTACGGATCAATGGTTATTTGCACCTACCCGCAGCTTATCGCAGCTTATCACGTCCTTCATCGCCTCCGAGAGCCAAGGCATCCGCCATGCGCCCTTATTTACTTTTTTACCGTTTATGAAGCCTTAATCACAGAAGGCTGCATATATACTTTCAACTTATTTTTGCTTTTTGGTTACATCATGTCAAAGATCGTATTGGCTTCAATTCCTTGAAGACTCTAGTGGAGAATAACGGATTCGAACCGTTGACCCCCTGCGTGCAAAGCAGGTGCTCTAGCCAGCTGAGCTAATCCCCCTTATGCGGAGTAGTCCCAGGCAGAGTTGAACTGCCGACCTCTACATTATCAGTGTAGCGCTCTAACCAACTGAGCTATAGGACTGTCAGTCAAACCCCGACCCTTCGGCCCGGCTTTTCTTCTTCTCTTTTTTTTATTTCCTACTTAAAGGCAATATCTTTTAATAAACAACTACCAGCAGTACAAGAAAGCCATTCCTGGGAATGGACACAATAAAATAAAAACCGACTCTTATCTTGTCGAAAATCACTCCAGAAAGGAGGTGTTCCAGCCGCACCTTCCGGTACGGCTACCTTGTTACGACTTAGCCCCAATTACCGGTTTTACCCTAGGGCGCTCCTTGCGGTTACGCACTTCAGGTACCCCCGGCTTTCATGGCTTGACGGGCGGTGTGTACAAGGCCCGGGAACGTATTCACCGCGCCGTGGCTGATGCGCGATTACTAGCGAATCCAGCTTCATGGAGTCGGGTTGCAGACTCCAATCCGAACTGAGAGTGGTTTTTGGGATTAGCATCACGTTGCCGTGTAGCTGCCTTCTGTACCACCCATTGTAACACGTGTGTAGCCCCGGACGTAAGGGCCGTGCTGATTTGACGTCATCCCCACCTTCCTCACATCTTACGACGGCAGTCTCTCCAGAGTCCCCGGCATTGCCCGATGGTAACTGGAAATAAGGGTTGCGCTCGTTATGGCACTTAAGCCGACACCTCACGGCACGAGCTGACGACAACCATGCAGCACCTTCACTAATGCCTTACGGCTATATAATTTCATATATATTCATTAGCAATTCAAGCCCGGGTAAGGTTCCTCGCGTATCATCGAATTAAACCACATGTTCCTCCGCTTGTGCGGGCCCCCGTCAATTCCTTTGAGTTTCACCGTTGCCGGCGTACTCCCCAGGTGGAACACTTAACGCTTTCGCTTGGCCGCTTACTGTGTATCGCAAACAGCGAGTGTTCATCGTTTACTGTGTGGACTACCAGGGTATCTAATCCTGTTTGATACCCACACTTTCGAGCATCAGCGTCAGTTACATCCCTGTGAGCTGCCTTCGCAATCGGAGTTCTTCGTGATATCTAAGCATTTCACCGCTACACCACGAATTCCGCCCACATTTAATGCACTCAAGACGTCCAGTATCAACTGCAATTTCAAGGTTGAGCCTTAAACTTTCACAACTGACTTAAACATCCGCCTACGCTCCCTTTAAACCCAATAAATCCGGATAACGCTCGGATCCTCCGTATTACCGCGGCTGCTGGCACGGAGTTAGCCGATCCTTATTCATAAGGTACATACAAAAGAGTATACATACTCCACTTTATTCCCTTATAAAAGAAGTTTACAACCCATAGGGCAGTCATCCTTCACGCTACTTGGCTGGTTCAGGCCTACGCCCATTGACCAATATTCCTCACTGCTGCCTCCCGTAGGAGTTTGGACCGTGTCTCAGTTCCAATGTGGGGGACCTTCCTCTCAGAACCCCTATCCATCGTAGGTTTGGTGGGCCGTTACCCCGCCAACTGCCTAATGGAACGCATCCCCATCGTTTACCGAATTTCTTTAATATAAAGATCAGGAGATCGGTATATACCATCGGGTATTAATCTTTCTTTCGAAAGCCTATCCCCGAGTAAACGGAAGGTTGGATACGTGTTACTCACCCGTGCGCCGGTCGTCAGCGGTATTGCTACCCTGCTACCCCTCGACTTGCATGTGTTAAGCCTGTAGCTAGCGTTCATCCTGAGCCAGGATCAAACTCTTCATTGTAAAAGTATTTTTGAATATATCAAACGGATGATCTTACAACCAATCCAATCAATATTACTCTATTGCTCTGTTCAGGATTTCCGATTTAATAAAAGTCTCATCGTTAAATGACGGTTCTTTTTTTACCCGGAAATAATACTTCAACAGTAATATTTCCGCTCTTGTACTACTTGTATTGTTTATGTAATTCTATCAAAGATCGCTGCTTGTAAAGCTTCCTTTTTTTCAGAAAGCGGATGCAAAGGTAAATACTTTATCACTCTACTTCCAAATCTTTTCCAAACTTTTTTTTTGAAAAAAACAGGAAGCATACAACAACCGGAACTTAAAAGAACCGGGCACCACCAAAAGAAGGGCCGTGTTTACTCCGCTATCAAAATGTCAAGCTATCAGCTTCCCAACTCCTGGAAAGCGGGTGCAAAAGTAGAACCTTTTAAGATACTATCCAAACTATACGTGCTTTTTTTTAAAAGAAAACTTCTAAAACAATCCTAAAACACTAATTATGAAACAAATCCGGGGAAACTTTTTTTTTGAAGATGAAAAACTGGTCGAAACATGCAAACATTATTATATATCATAAGCAACAAGGACTCTCACTAAACCCCACGCATTACCAAAACCGGACTTGCTCCGTACTTTAACCGGAAAACACCCGATATAAAGCAAAAATACGGAGAATCTACGGAGCAAACACGGGAAAGATACGCCTGAAAACCGCTCTTCTATTCGGGGGAAAAGAAAGAAAACGTACCAAGGAAGAGTACTTTCCAACACCCGGGAAAGATAATTTCCCCGTGATAGAAAGAGATAAGCGTAGTATAGCCAAAGCATCGAGATAATACAAAAAAACAGAAAATCACAAGAATCTATGAAACAACAAAAAGACAGAACAGCACCAAAAGGGAAAAAGAGCCCCAAAGAAAGGGAATAATAAGGGTAGAAAATGAATATTATAAAGGGTCACTCTAAATTTAAATGACTATTTTTGTAGTGCGATGGAAAAGATACAAGTATATATTATGAACTTCACTCATGCATATGAGCAAGAACCTTTTATGAATGATCAAGGATTCCAGTGGATAAATTGCACTGAAATTTCAGAAACAGAATGTTATTGCAGTGTCAAGGCTGAGAAAAGTATTAGGCAAAAAATAGCCCCATATACACCCAGAGGAATACATTTTATTGATTCCGGAGATTATCACTATATAAGCAAATTATGGACTGATAAAATAGAATACCCATATTCATTAATAATATTCGATCATCATACAGATATGCAACCGGCATTATGTGAAAATCTACTTTCATGCGGATGCTGGGTGAAAAGCATTCTGGACTCCAATCCTTTTTGCCAAGAAGTATATCTAATTGGAGTAGCCGATGATTTAATAAAAGGGGTAAAAGCCACCCAATATAAAAACAGATTATTTTTTCTTAGCGAAACCGATTTAAAAAGAAAAGCAACAAAAAAGCAATTGGCTCATATGCAGATTGATACACCAATCTACATATCTATAGATAAAGATGTATTAAGCCCCCAATTTGCAGTAACGAATTGGGATCAAGGTTCTCTAAGCTTGAAAGAATTAAAAGAACTGTTACAAATTATTTTAAATAAGCAAAGAATCATCGGTATAGATATCTGTGGAGAATGTCCTCAAGCCATTTCCACTTTAGTGCAAACAGATGCCGAATATGTCAATAACCTCTCTAATAAGTATCTGCTACAAACTTTTCTAGAATTACCTAAAAAACAGATGAAATTGAAAAAACAAAGTAAACGGATCTGTAATATTTTTCCCAAAAGCAAATATGCTATTCTGCGCAAAATGAAATAAAAATATGTAATTTTGCAGCACCAATTAATGCCGTATTTTATAGATATATGGAAAATATACTCACATTCAATGCAATAGAGCAAGTGTTACTAATCGCTACAGCTATTCTCTTACTTATTCAAATTTTATATTATCTCGGAATATATAATCGAATACACATCCGCAATCGTGCGGTGAAAAGAGATAACATTAATTTTTCACAAGACCTCCCTCCTATCACTGTAATAATCTGCGCCCGGGAAGAAGTAGAAAACCTTCGCCATAACCTTGTATCGGTATTGGAGCAAGATTATCCTGAATTTGAAGTGATTGTAATTAATGACGGGAATACAGACGAAAGTGAAGACTATTTAGTCCTCCTCAGCGAAAAATATCCCAATTTATATCATAGCTTTGTACCTGAGTCTTCTCGTTACATTAGTCGCAAAAAATTAGCTATCACACTCGGTGTGAAAGCCAGTAAATATGATTGGTTAGTCTTCACTGAAGCCAATTGTAAGCCGGAAAGTGATCAATGGCTTCGTACGCTTGCCCGTAATTTCACTCCTCATACACAAATTGTTCTAGGATATAGCGGATATGAACGCGGAAGAAAATGGTTGCATAAAAAAGTGGCATTCGATAACTTATTTTATTCCATACGTTATTTAGGGCATGCGCTTGCCAGCAAACCATATATTGGAATTGGACGAAACATGGCTTATCGTAAAGAATTGTTTTACCAACAAAAAGGATTCTCTGCCTATCTGAATTTGCAACGGGGAGATGATGACTTATTCATAAATCAAGTAACTAATAAAGAAAATACAAGAGTGGAAACTGATCGTAGCTCTATTCTTCGCATGGAGCCTATCTTCTGTTATAGAGACTGGCAAGAAGAGAAAATAAGTTATACATCTACTTCACGCTATTATTGCGGAGTACAAAAGTACTTAAATGGAGCGGAAACGACAACCCGCTTATTATTCTATGCAGCATGGATGGCAACGCTGGCACTGGGTATTATAAATCAACATTGGATTGTAGCCGTTACAGGCTTTGTTTCGTTTGGAATTCGATATACTCTGCAAGCTATTATTATTAATAAGACAGCCAAAGATCTATCCGAGAAGCGCAGATATTATCTTACTCTCCCTATCTATGATTTTCTGCAACCGTTGCAATCGCTTCGATGGAAGTTTTTTTGCCTCTTTAGAAAGAGAAGAAACTTTACGAGAAAATAGGCGATATTTCAAAATCAAGGATCTCTCCTATTCGTATCTCATAGAATTTGCAGGATGAATTCGAGTAATAAGAAAAGAAGGGCCTATTAACATCAAAACAGAAGCTAATAATGTACCAACATTAAGCAATACAAACAGTAGAATACTAAAAGATACCGGCACTCTATCCATATAATATGTCTCAGGGTCCAATTTAAAAATACCAAACCATTTTTGTGTGAAATAGAAAACAAGACCCATTATATTTCCCCAAAGCATTCCTCTACCTATTAGAAACAGCGAGAGCCATAAAAAAATCTTACGGATAGTCGTATTAGAGGCGCCTAAGGATTTTAAGACTCCAATCATAGACGTACGCTCAATGATAATAATTAATAAGCCGGACACGACCGTAAAACCAGCCACTCCAATCATTAAAAACAGAATAACCCATATATTTACATCTAATATACCAAGCCAAGCAAATATTTGGGGATTAATTTGCTCCACATTACGGACACAATATTTTTCGGCATACCCATCCATCTGTCCATCAGTATCAGCAGCAATTTGATAAGTTGTTTCCTCTAACTTTTTATAATCTTTGATTTCTATCTCTACTCCGCTTACCTGTCCTTTATCCCAATTATTCAAACGCTCCACAAGGCAAAGGTCCGTTAACAAAAAGAGATTATCAAAATCAGTAAAATTAGTCTGGTATATACCCACTATCTTCAGACGCCTTGCACGTATATTATCCTGAATGTAGTACGTGTCTATTTTATCTCCGAGCTTTAGCTTAAGCTTTCTGGCAAGTTCTTTCGAAATAACAACATGGTTGGAAGATGCAGAATCACTAAACTGAGGTATTTCGCCTTCAACTAAATTTTTACGAAAAAATGTAGCGTCAAATTCCGGACCTAAACCTTTCAAGACCATTCCTTGAAAACTATCTGTGGTTTTAATCATCCCCGGTTTCGTAGAATATCGCTGAACATGCTTCACTTCCGGATAATCGGAAAGAGCTGCAACCATACTATCATTCACAACGATAGGACGCGTTTCATAAGAACGCGCAGCATCAGCATTCGTAATTTGTATATGAGACCCAAAACCTACGACTTTGTCACGTACTTCAGCTTTAAATCCTGCAACTACGGAAACAGTAATAATCATCACGGCCAATCCTATTGCAACACCAATTAATGCAATAAGAACAGCTGGTCTGGAGACTCGCTTCCCCATATCATTATCACGATATATACGACGAGCTATTAAAAGAGATAAAGACATTTTTTAAATAAATCTAGTTAAGAAATATCTATCCATTCACTTCCGAATGAGATCTTATTCTATCCTCCCCGGATATGCTTCAAGTGCTTTTTCCAATATAAATAAAGCACGATTTAAGTCATCCTTTTTCAACACATATGCAATCCGGACTTCATTATATCCAGATCCGGGAGTTGTATAAAAGCCGGAAGCCGGAGCCATAAAAACCGTCTGACCTTCATATTCAAAGTCCGAGAGGCACCATGCGCAAAATTTATCTGAATCATCTACCGGCAATTTAGCCACTGTATAGAAAGCTCCCATAGGTATGGGAGAATAAACCCCCGGTATACGGTTTAATCCATCAATCAAACATTTACGGCGTTCCACATATTCATCATATATATCTCGAAGGTAATCTTCTCCCGCATCAAGAGAAGCCTCGGCAGCGATTTGCCCAATAAGCGGAGGACTGAGGCGTGCCTGACAGAACTTCATCACAGAGCTTCTAATCTCTTTATTCTTTGTAATAAGAGCACCAATACGTATTCCACATTCAGAATAACGTTTTGAGACGGAATCAATTAATACTACATTATTCTCAATACCACTTAAGTGGCAAGCCGAAATATAAGGAGAGCCTGTGTAGATAAACTCCCGATATACTTCATCTGAAAACAGAAACAAATCATATTTTTTCACAAGATCCCGAATCTGATTCATCTCACGACGAGTATAAAGATAGCCTGTAGGGTTATTGGGATTACAAATCAAAATTCCTTTCGTACGTTCATTGATCAGTTCTTCAAACTTTTCTACTTTCGGCAATGAAAAACCCTCCTCAATGGTAGTAGCTATAGTGCGTATCTTTGCTCCAGCAGAAATGGCAAAAGCCATATAATTTGCATAAGCAGGTTCGGGCACAATAATTTCATCACCGGGGTTTAAGCAAGCCATGAAAGCAAATAGCACCGCTTCCGATCCACCCGAAGTAATGATGATATCATCAGCGGAAAGTTTTATATTAAACTTCGCATAATAACCTACAAGTTTCTCACGATAACTACGGTATCCCGCACTTGGACTATATTCCAAAACTTTTCTATCAATATTCCGTATTGCCTCGATCGCGACTTGAGGGGTAGGAAGATCAGGTTGACCAATGTTTAGATGGAATACATGTATACCTCTTTGTTTTGCAGCATCAGCTAAAGGAGCAAGCTTTCTGATCGGAGATTCGGGCATCTCCATCCCGCGAATAGATATCGTTGGCATTTTTTGTGATTTACGTTGACAGTTTAATCGTTTATAAATGATATTACTTCCAATTATCAATTAAAGCTGCAAATGTAATACTTTATTTGATACAGTTGGGTCGTAATGACATAAAAACTTTAAAAACCTTATCTACTCTAAAAAGATGACCGTAAATAAAAAGAAACTTGTATATTTGAATGCATGTTTGAGTCGTATTCATGTTAATTTTGATGAATCTCTCAAATTTTAATACACAAAATCATAAATCAAATCATAAACTATAAAATATGGTCTTAAATCTAATAAGCTTTGCATCACCTCTTCAAAAACAAGTACATGTTTTACATACTCATGAGGCTCTTTTAAATGAATTGGAGAAATATTTTACAGTAAACATTATAGATCACAAAGAAATTAATAAGCTGGCAAATGATGATTTTTATCTGCTTTTCATACTGACAGGAGGAGTAGAGCGTTTAGTTATCCAGCATTTTGAGTCATTCCCCCACCCTATCGTACTTCTAGCCGATGGGTTGCAAAACTCGCTTGCCTCTGCACTTGAAATCTCTTCATGGATTCGTAGCAGAGGAATAAAAAGTGAAATCCTTCATGGAGAGTTTTCCAATATAATCAAACGTATTTTTGTACTGTATAATGCTTTTAAAGCACAACGTCAATTAGCCAATATCCGAATTGGAGTAATAGGAAAATCAGCTCCGTGGTTGGTTGCGAGTCATGTTGATTATTTGTTAGCCAAACGACGATGGGGAGTAACCTATACAGATATTCCGCTAGAAAAAGTATATGAAGAATTTAATCAGATAACTGAAGATGAAGTAGGACAAGCTTCAGTAGATTTTGCAAACAAGGCTTTAGCATGCCGTGAAGCGACTCCAGAAGATTTGATAAAAGCCATGCGCTTTTATCAAGCAATAAAAAAAGTAGTAAAAGAAGAAAGACTTGATGCCCTTACTTTAAGTTGTTTCAAAATTGTAGAAGACATCGGCATAACAGGATGCTTAGCTCTCGCCCTTTTAAATGATGAAGGAATCATTGCAGGATGCGAAGGTGATTTACAATCCATATTTACTCAAATCACGGTACAAATCATAACAGGAAAGCCATCTTTTATGGCAAATCCTTCGATGATTGATACTGGCAAAAACGAAATTATATTGGGACATTGCACTATAGGTACGGCGCAAACAGAGAAATACATTATTCGGAATCATTATGAAACGGAAAGCGGCGTTGCAATCCAAGGAATTCTTCCCACCGGCGATGTCACAATTGTAAAATGTGGAGGAGAATGTCTCGACGAATATTATCTAGGCATTGGTCGTTTAATAGAAAACACCAACTATATTAATATGTGCCGGACTCAAGTAAAAATACAAATGGATACACCGGTAGATTATTTCCTCAAAAATCCGTTAGGCAACCATCATATCATGGTACAAGGCAACCAAGAAACTATTTTAGAGGAATTCCTACAAAACAATAAATGTAAACGCACAATATAGAGTATTAAAAAAAATAGAAAATTGGAATCATTACAAAAAAAATGTTATAACAAGCATTGTTTTCATGGAATAATTTGCAGATTATCGGAAAATACGTACCTTTGCAATGTGTTTTTCATAGTATTAGATTTAAGGTTAACAAAGGTTGGAGTACAGCGGTACTCCTTTTTTTTGCTCATGCCTATTCTATTCCCTAAATTAGCATACTAAGTTTTAAAACTTAGTGAATTTTGTTAGGATGTTTACTTTACCCACGAAAAAAAGAAAATCTGGAAATCGCCCCAAAAGACCAGTAAATTTAATAAAAACTTCCACTGTATCAATTGCCATCGGGCTTTTCAATTTCAGTAAAAGGGCTATCATACCAATGAAAGTGATTCCAATCATCCGGAAGTGCAGGATTGAAGTCTTGATAATCCAAACGTAAATATTTCACTAAAGGCAATCTGGCTTTCTTCATTCCTTCAATGACACATTTTGCTATTTCATAGGCTCCATAAGGATTAAAGTGTGTGTTATCTGCCAAATCCGTCTTTTGTCCGGGATATGTACCCGCCGGATAATGCACGAAAGCATGCTTAGAACCTTCTACTCCCATGGTTTCATACAAGACACAAGTCATAGCATGTAAATCAATCAAGGGAATATGCTCTTTCTGCGCCAACCAGCGCACTGCATCAGGGTAATCCTGATGGGCATTTTGTATCTTATCGTCAGTACCAAAACTCCGTCGCTGAGTAGGAGTAACCAAAACTGGTTGCACTCCTTTAGCACGTGCTTCATCAACAAAAATCTTAAGATTAGTCATAAAAGAATAGAAAGCTCCCATGCCAGGTCCTTTCTGCTTCTGATCATTATGCCCGAACTCCATAAAGATATAATCACCGGACTTCATTTGGGTTAAGGCCTTTTTCAAACGCTTTGCTGCTATAAATGTATTGGCAGATTCACCAGACTCCGCATAATTGGCAAAACAGATACTATCGGTGAAAAAGCGGGGAATAATCTGCCCCCAACTGCACCAAGGCTCGTTATCTTGATCTACTACAGTGGAATTCCCACAAAGAAAGACTGTAGGAACATTTTCTACTTTTTCAATAATTAGCTCGGATAAAGCAGGGGATTTTCCATTAAATTCCAGAGTTAGTTTATCATCCCAATTCAACTTATTTCGTTCGCGTGGTTTGATCTTAACATCTTCTGTAACAGATATATGAGTATCACGTTTGTTAATAGTAAACTCACAAATGATAAATTCCCCCTTTCCGGTCTTAACATTTTCATAAAACAACCGGCGTGACTCTCCTCTGATAGTAGTAATGCCAGCGTATTTTTTACTACCAAGTATCACTTTCACATGATAATTGCCATCCGGCAATGCAACAGAGAAGAAAAAAGGTTTTCCATATTTATCAAGAGATGTATTAAAGTCGTATCCATAACCTTTTTCCAAAGAATAACGGTTCGTGGGCACTATTTTTATAAAATGACTTTTCTTCTTACCCGAAAAGAAATAAAAATGATAACAACAAGCCACTTCACTATCCTTTTTAGCAATGAGACTACATTGTGATTTCTTACTATTCCCGGCATCAACCTTTTTCACGGTAGCAGAAGCGATCTTGTGTTTTCCGGTCAAATTTACCGAGAACATCAATATTGCACAAATAAATATTAATACATGTTTCATCTGAAAATTGTATATTTCCTCTTGTGTATAAATGCAGGTCAGATATTATTTTTATAAAATATATCTTATGGATCGAAATTTGTACGCAAATTTGCTCTAAACAACATCGGTAAATACATTAATTTATCTTAGGTCTAAGTTCATCGGGAGACCCTTTCGTATATAAACTTGCCTTATCCGCTATCTTAGTAAACAAATCTCTAATTCTCTCCGGGTCTACAGTATAGTGCGGACGGAAATCATCGGAATTCATATAATCCAGAATGGCTTTATACATTTGCTTTGCTACAATATGTTTATCTGGTTCACTTTTAATATCCATAGTAGTCATCATCAGCTTTCCCTTTAAAACATTAGCCTCGAATAACATTCCTATTTTCCGGCTAAGAAACCAAGTGTCAATGCTCTGTACCGCAGGTTGAAAATCAGCCGGAAAATCGGTAAACTGCATCACTTGAGCCTGGTTCAGAAGTTCCCACCACTGCAAATTGCTATGATATTCTGTCGGAAACTCACGAAATAACGGATGATTCGGATTCACCAAAATACCTGTAGTATGAGGCGGTCGCATCTTAAACCAAGATGTATTCCAAAATACAGGGGTAAACTGTTGTACGATATCCTTTCCATAACTCACTTTTCCGGCAGCTGTAATCAATACTTTTCCACCTTGCTCCAATACCTCCAAAGCTTTTGCATCCAGACTATCCGCAACATAAACATCCCCCCGCTTCGTCTGAATATTTGACGGATACACCCAGAAGTCCCAATCATTTACAGCACCAGTAGTGCCGATACGCACCTCAAGATTCAATTTCACCGGTTTTGCCAGCTCCGACAAAGACAATTCAATATGCCCCAAATCAATCCGATTACCAATTGGTATATTTTTATTACCCAATGTCTCTGCTTTATGAATTACACCATAAGCATCCTTTATCACGTATCTCACAGGAATCTGGGACAAACTTTTATCGCTGAAATTAGCAACTTCAATATCCGCTTTGAACGTTTCATTACTTCCATACACAAATTTCTCCGTACGCATCAACGGAACCACCGGCGAACAGAAACGCCGCCATTCATTGGCATGCATATAGCCTTTCTCCTGAAAAAAGACATCCAACACTCCCACTAAAGCAGTCCCCTGCCCGGAATAATCATTCAAAGCCAATAACTGAAAACCAGCGTAATCCGGCGTGCGAAGCGTCTTTTCTATCTCATATTTATAGCAGAGCGCTTGCAATTTTCCCGATGCTAACATAAACCAATAAGCCTGATCTCCCATGTGATGATTATTCAAAATATCCCGGAAAATCTCAAAGTTTCCGGCTTTGTTCACCCCTGTATATTTACGTATTTCATTAAAGTTTGGGAAAGCACACCACTGACCGGTCTCATGGGACACATAAGGCTGTCTTACCGTATCTATTCTATTTTGAAAACGATAATCGTCATTTGTGGAAGGGCGTTCTTTTGCCCAAGTCAATCCGCGTGCACCGGCTTTTACGTGATATTCGCTATGAGGTTGCCACTGCCAACCATTACCCACGGAGGCTCCAGTATAAACCCGGCGTGAATCATGTGCCTTCCAATACTCCACAAACTTGGTGACCCAGTCAACCCATTTTCCACTCGGTTCATTACCACAAGCCAACATACAATAAGAGGCATAATTTCCATAGTATTTGGTCAATGCAATGGTTTCATCCATCAGATATTTATCTATAGGTTGTCCCATACCTAGTTTGGGACCGTGATTAGGCCAACTGGGACCTTCCGGTTGTAAATAGAAGCCGATACGATCGGCAGCAATAAAAGCAGCTTCAGGAGGGCAATAAGAATGAAAGCGCATGTGATTCAATCCGTAGCTACGACAGATATTGAATACTTTTTCCCAACTTTCCACGTCCATCGGAGCATATCCCGTAAGTGGAAAATCACAATTTTCTACCGTACCACGAAGCATTGTTTTCCGCCCATTCACATAAAACCATTTTTCCTTAATCTCAAACTTACGCATACCAAACTGCACTTCTTTCACATCTGTTTTTTTACCAACCGTGAGCTTAGCCAAAAGTTTATAGAGAGCCGGATTAAATTCATCCCAAAGTAATACATTTGTCCCCATAGGAAGAATAATTGTCCCTTCTCCCACTCCACTTTTCAGAATTATATTCTGACTGATATCCGGCACTTCACGCCTCACCTCGGTATTAAAACTTTTAGCAGACAGCTTAACTTGTGCAGTGACAGATTTATGATCCAAGGATTTAAGCACTACCTTTACCATAGCTCTTTTCTGTTCCGGTTCGGGATAAACCTGAATATCATCAAAATAGACTTTAGGGGTCATTTCCAAACAAATACGCCCCACAATACCGTTCCAATTGCCTTGAGTCTGATCCGTGATACTATGAGAATCAGGCCCCACATTAATATCCTTGATGCGATTATCCACCCGTATGGCTATGCTACATTTCCCCGGATGCAAATAAGAAGTAATGTCATAAACATGAGGAACACATAAACTATTCTGCATCCCCACTTTTTTACCATTTATCCAGAGGGTAGTTTCAATATGAGGACGTTCCAAAAACAAAACAATTCTCTCCCCTTTCCACTCTTTAGGCATAACCACTTCTTTCTGATACCAGGCAACCCCGACATAATGCTTATCGGGAGTCAAAAAGAAAGGGAGTTTTATATTCCCTTCTTCACGGTATTTCTCCATGTAAGGATTATAGTAGTATGAACTATCATAAAGAGTAGCTGTCCATTCGGTCTTAGTAGTTATATCATCCCCTTTCAGACGTTGGGGCATAGATCCGGGCAATTCTATGGAGTCGTCTAACGTACGATCAAACCATTTTTCCTGTTCTCCTCTATCTTGCCGGTCTATCCTAAAATTCCACTTTCCGGACAAATCTAAACTTGTTTGTGCATTCGCCACACTCATAGCAAGTAAACTCAAAATAAGTAATGTTTTTCGCATAATATAGTTTTTATGATTTGAATACAAAATCGAGAAAAAGAAGTGGCTTCACAGTCACTCCTTCCTCCTAATTGAAGTCAATCAATTATATTAATAATCTATGATATCTATAATACATTAATTCAACTTATAAACTTCAATGCCCGCCAGTAAGAAACAGCCGATTCCGTAATCCTCAAAATCAGGAACGCTGTCATAAGTTACAGGCTGTCCGTCCTTAGGCTCTTTACCTGTACCTTGTACATAACCTAAAAAGCCATTAGGGTGAACTGCATCTTCCACCATTCCATTCCAGGCTTTTAGTAAGACAGGCAAATACTCATTCCTGTCCAACAACCCTTTACGAACCCCCCATGCTATGCCATATATAAAAAGAGCAGTACCGCTTGTTTCTTTCCCACCGAAATGAGTATCATCATGTAAACTCACATTCCAAAAACCATCTTTACGCTGGCATTTCTTAATCGCTTTACTCATTATCAAGAAATCATCCGCATACTCAGAACGATGCACTTCATCCTCCGGTATTTCATCCAGTACACGTACCAAAGCAGCATACGCCCACCCGTTTCCACGACTCCAATAACAATCTTCTCCATTTGGCTCTTTGTAGGGAGGAACAAAGTCCTTATCCCTCCACCACAAGCCATCTTGAGAATTAAACAATCCATTACCAGAACTTGAATTTCTTGTAAAACTATAAATATTCCACATTTTATCCCAATATTTCCGTTCGCCCATCAACTTACCCAACTTGGCATAAACGGGCATCGCCATCTGTATGGCATCAATCCACCACCAATCATCAACTTGAGGAGTATTAACCACCATATCTATATTGGTTTTTATATTTTTAATCAATTGATTATCAGCACAAATAGTATACAGATCGATATAAGTTTGACCGCAGCATTGATCATCTGCATTACGCGTCGTATTGCCATTACGCATGCCCCATTTATGAAATTCTCCCCATCCATAAGCATATTTAAAATATTCATCTTTGGGATAAATAGAATATAATGCCATCAGTCCTTCATAATATACCCCACGCGTCCAAATATTACTGGGACGTACAATGCCATTGTAGGTAGGAGTACGATAATCCGGATATTTCTTCATAAAATAATCATTAACCTTTACTACTGTAGCAAGCGTTTTTCCTCTATCCGGAAGTACCTGCGCCTTTACAGAAGAAAATAAAAAAAGAGAGATAAATAAGAATATAAATTGAGACCTCATAACTATAATAAAAATGCAATAGTTTATTTCTATTTTTCTGTTGCGAAAATAGGTTATTCCCCCTGTAGAATAAATGGAAACATGTACACTTGAATGGAAATTTCAGCAAAAAAGCCAATCTTCAATCCATTTTTGTACTATTGCATAGGAATAAATCATTTTATATGGCTGGATAAAGACGGAGTATCAAATTCACTCCGTCTTCTTTTCAATCCTTTCATCTTCCCTTAAACTGAAAATCAATATATAAAATATATTAAAAAAAGCTATTCAAAATGCTTACTTTAAATAAAGTTAAATTATACTATTGAAGTTAGTCTGTAAGTTGTAGTAATTAATAGCCAGGATTCTGCAAAGCTTTCTTTTGTTCATTGGTCAAAGCAGACCCATCTTTATTTATCAACTGGTCTATAAATGTCTGTGGTATCGGACGAAGATTATGATACTCGTGAATATTAGGAGCTGCTTGACTATTAAACGCTTTAGCACGACGAACCAATAAATTAGTACGGCTAAGTTCATCCCAACGATTCCACTCCCCATTCAATTCGCGGGTACGTTCATTCATAATAAAGTTCAACATACGATCCTTATCGCCACTGCAATTCAGAACTGAAAGTATAGCCTCATCTTCGGCTGGCAATTTAGTATAGCTGGTAATCTGCAAATTGGAAGCAGCAATTGTATGTTCAATACCTGTTGATACATAGTATGTATTTTTCTGTTTAAATGTATTTTCATACGCTGTTTTATTTGATGCTGTTTGATACAACGTGTTATTCTTATATGCCATAACACCATCGGTATAATATTCACGGTCTTCACCAACTTTATATTGGGCGCGACTACGCAACTGATTTACTACATTAATAGCATCCTGATATTTCTCTTGACGTACTAACGCTTCAGCCTTAATCAAATAAGTCTCTCCAGAGCGCGCCATGATGACATCACGATATCCACCATCAGCATTATTGTCTGTCGAACCATCTGCTACTTTATTCAACCCCGGCCACATGTTCGATCTATTTTCATCAATACCGGAAGCTCTCCATAATGTGAACTGTCCATCCTGATATAATGCAGCAGCATTAGGTACCCATTTCCCTGTCTCAGGATTGATAAAATCAGATCCTGTACCAGCTTTTGCACAACCAAATCTGACTGCATCAAAGCGAGAATCATTTTTTTTGTTCAAAATAAACACAATGCCATAATCTCCCAAAACCGGTTTCTGTGTTTCGGTTATATTAGTCGGATATTTGCCTAAGGTATTTATGCCATAAATAGTTCTGAATGATTTCCATAAACGTGAATCATTCACGTTATCATATGCGGAATAATTATATTCGGTAGGACGAACACGTTGAAAATCCTTACCTCCAATCCAAGCATTACGTGCTACCCAACCGCCGCTGAAATTAGAGAATTGCGGATTCTGGTAGTTAAGCGTACGATTTCCATAGCGACCCTTAACCGAACTATCAGCATTAAACTGAGCCGACATCAAAATTTCATCTAAACCTTCATTAGCACAATCCACTTTATCCCATTCAGCATAAAGTTTATTATAATCCGATGCCAATGGACACGCTTGTATTACTTCATCGCAAAGGGCAATACATTGTGCCAAATCTTCGTTCTTATATGATGAGTTCCAATCATCGTTGCGCTCGGAAGCACGGAACAACAACGCTTTCGCCAAAAAATGTGCAGCTGTGTATTTAGTCCATGTTCCGTAACCACGCCATTTACTAGTAGGTAAATTCTCATGAGCTTTGGTGAAATCATCAATGATCAGCGCCATTGTTTCCTCTGCGCTTGAACGTTGGAAGCTACGAACCGGACCATTTAGCGGTTCTGTTACCAGCACTACCCCACCATATTGGGCATACAAACGATAATAATTGTATCCGCGTAAAAAATAGGCTTCACCCACCGCTTTTTTACGAATATCTTCATCTGTAATTTTATTGGCATTGGCTATAATTAAGTTCGCCGATGAAATGCCAAAGTACATTTGATCCCATAAGAAGCTTACTCCCGGACAGTTTTTATTAGCTGCACCAGTTTCTACAGTGGCATTCACCGGACCAAAACGTGTATCGTAAGTGTTCCACGGTTCGGAAGTCAAATCATTAGCTGTACCAAACTCATCTGTCCCATACAATGTAGTAGCATATGCCCATTCATAACCAAAATGCCAACGAATATTTCCGTAAAGACTAGTAGCAAGGTCAATAATACCCTGTTCCGTTTCAAAATATTGAGTAGTATAAGCGGTATCATTTGACTCATGCAAAAATTCATCACCGCAAGAAGTAAATCCAGACATCGCCATCAAAGTGCATGTACCGGCAATGATCATATTATATTTTTTTTTCATTATTCTTTATTTTTAGGATATTAGAAACCAATTTGTACACCGAATATAATACCACGGTTATAGAACGTAGAATTCAAGTCCAGATCATAGAAATTAATGGAAGAATACAAATTACCCGGATTCTTTAGTTGAGTATACACTTTCAGGTCGCCGATGCCAATCTGCTTACATATTTTTGCAGGTACAATATAGCCTAACGAAATATTACGGAATTTAATGAAAGATGCTTTCTTGAAACCTAACAATCCTGCGTATGAATCTCCGCTCGAACCGGAAGTACCGGTCAAAATAGGTTTTTGCCATTCTGCATCCGTATTATCTGGTGTCCAGTAGTCAATAACACGTTGATTGTCCACTCCTGACTGAGCTTCTCCACCAGTCGAAATCATATAATCCAAACGACCGTAAAGTTCTATCGCTAATTCCAATCCTTTATAATTAAAAGTATTTGTCCAACCCAATGTCCAGCGTGGATTTTGGTTACCCAACACTACACGGTCATCTCCTGTAATTTTATAATCGCCATTCTGATCGACAGGTTTCACCTTTCCCTGTTCAAATTTCTCACCGTTGGCATTGAATTTGGCCATTTCTTCAGCATCTGATTCTTGCCAGAGGCCACCATTGGCATAGCCATAATAGATAGCAATAGATTGGCCTATTAACCAACCATCTGAAACCATATCTTGTTTGCCGTTCATTAATGAAACTATTTTATCTTTCTGGTAAGCAGCATTGAAATTTGAATTCCACTCAAAATCGCGTGTTTTTACCGGAACAAGGTTTAATCCAAGTTCTACACCGAAGTTCTTAGTTTCACCTACATTTGCCCATGTTTGTGCATAGCCAGTCAACGTAGGAACATTCATCTTCATCAGCAAATCCGTAGTATGAGTAGTATAAATATCAACGCTACCACTGATACGACCTTTTAAGAAACTATAGTCAACACCATAATTGAACTGTGTAGTAGTTTCCCAACTTAATGAGGGATTCGCCATTTCCATTAAGTCAGAAGTATAATAGGGTTCATTTGTGGCATAAGCTTGCGCATTACTTGAACCACCAAAAGGTACATAAAAAGATTGGATATTACCCAATGTCCCATAAGTATCGACGGATGAGTTTCCAACTTTTCCCAAGCCGAAACGAAGTTTTAATTGATCTATCCATTCAATATCGCGAATGAAACTTTCCTGATCCATACGCCATCCCAGTGCCATAGAAGGAAAGAATTTCCATTTATTACCTTGAGCAAGCATCGAAGCTCCATCATAACGGCCGGATACGGTCAACAAATAACGATCCATGAATGCATAATTGACACGTCCCAAATATGAAACGCGCTGATTCTCTAAGAACCCTGTACCCATACTGGCTTTCGCGCTCGAAGAAGTGATATCCACGGCACCCATATTATTCCATTTAAAACTTGGTACCGGAACATTCTGTTCACTCATAGATGCAGTTTCTCTATTATATTTAGAAGCAGATTCCACAAATGTTATATCAAAACGATGATCTCTAATGGTTTTGGCATACATCAATTGATTATCCCATGTCCAAGACAAATGGCGCTCATATCCCCAGCGAGCCATATTAGAGCCCCCCATGCGGGCAGAAGAACTGGAATCAATAAAGTTGCCCATACGATAATAGCGAAAATCGGGACCGAAACTACTCTTGAAAGACAATCCTTCCACTGGTTTCCAGATTTTACCAAAATTTACATTGGCATAGAAACTACCCAAGGCGCGGAATGTTTGACGGTTTTCAGGCGATTTTTGCCATTCATCCATCACAGTATAAATAGTCGTCTGACCGCCAGGCTGCATAATCAAAGTACCGTCCTCATAATAGGGCAAAGCATATGGATAAATTCTTTTAGCAGCACTATAAATATCGTTAGGCCCAGAATCGGAAGACTGACCCGTACGAGAAAATCCATACTGCTGAACACCCCAGGAAGTATTTACCGATCCTCCCATTTTCAACCAATCAGTTGCCTGAATATCCACACTCATGGACGCATTATACCGTTCATAAGCCTGACCTTTTTGTGTACCCTGATTATTCAAATAGCCAACGGAAAAGAAAGATTGCATCTTATCCGTACCACCACTGGCACTAAGAGTATGTTCCTGTGAAATTCCAGTTTGAGTCACTAATCCTGTCCAGTCATAGTCTGTAACTTTCGACGGATCCCAAGTTCCGGATTCCCACCCTTTCATTACGTTATCTCTGGCAACGTTGCGATCCAACCCACTGGCAAAAAGAGCTTCGTCCGTTGTTTTATCAGGCTGGTCCCCCCTCGGATTTGTAGCAGTATTGGCAAAATAATTTGCCCAACGCTTCCAAGTGATATAATCTGATGCTGACATGCCCGGCGATTTATCTTTAATGTTCTCAACCGTAACAGAACCTGCATATTGGAAACGCATCTTACCGGTAGTACCGCGCTTAGTAGTAATTAGGACTACACCATTAGCTCCACGCGAACCGTAAATAGCCGTAGAAGAAGCATCTTTCAAGATATCAATAGATTCAATATCACGTGGATTCAGAGTTTCTATACCCCCTGATTGCAAAGGTACACCATCAACTACATACAATGGACTATTAGTTGCATTCAACGAGCGATTTCCACGAATACGTATACTGCCTAACTCACCCGGACGCTCATTAGAAGTAATATCCACACCAGCAATTTTACCTTGTAGCGCCTGAAATGCATTAGCTACAGGTTTTGCAGCTAATGTTTTAGCATTTACACGTGCAATAGCTCCCGTTACATCGCTCTTCTTCTGGACACCATAACCTATTACTACAACCTCATCCAGCGCTTTCGCATCTTCTTGGAGAGTTAACCGTAAATCTGTCTTACCAGCTACAGAAACTTCTTGTGTCTGGTATCCGACGAAACTAATCTGGATTTTACCGTTATCGGACACATTAGTAAGTCTAAAATTACCGTTCAAATCAGTAATAACTCCATTTGTAGTACCTTTAACTACGATACTGGCACCTATGATAGGTTCACCATTTGCATCGACAACAGTACCTGAAACAGTCTTGTTTTGAGCATATGCTCCAATAGTTAATACCGCAAACAAAGTAAAGAAAAAAAGCCGCCGGAATTTATCCATACAGCCAAACAGAAATAAAATCTTGTTGTTTTTCATACTTTAAATTTTAAGTTAAACAAAAGTTATTAATTAATTCACCTCTTTTGAAAAGAACTAGAATGATGACTTCTTCTGCTAAAATGTATTACAAAAATACCTCTATGCATTAAAATATGAGATGTAATATTGTACAAAAGCATGGAAAATACATGCTCACTGCTTTAGCATATGCCAATAATTACCCTAAAAAGACAAAACGGATAGTAGCAAAAACATTTTAATTATTCCTAACTATAACACACCTAATAGAAAAATTCCAAATGGAGAAAAAGGACGGAGGTATATGGAAAGTATCCATGCACTATGTTCTTGTTTCGTTCCTATTTCGCTTATCCCAAGTAGTTATTAGAACCATTATGTTTTTCACCATGGAGATTGAAGAAAAGATATATGAAAAAGGCAGTATGAATAAACTTATATAAGCAAAAATAACTTGAAATAAAGTGACGGAAATTTACATGAGCGGGAAAGAATTATCAAGGGGATACCTAAACTGTAGATATAGCAATGCCATATTTTCCTATTATTATATTGATATAAACCTTGCTTTCTTGAACTAAATTCCATGCAAATGAATTTTAATCCATAGAATAATGTATGATTTCGCATACTTTTGCGATAAACTTATTTATTCATAAACATGAAACACACCTATCTCAAAGTTTTATTTATAGTTATACTTGTATCACACATAGCATCCATAGCCTCAGCCGCTGAAAAAGACAAGACGATCAAGGTAAAAGCCCCTTTTGCTATGGAAGAAATAAAAGAGTTTATCTATCCTGATCAAGATTTCCGCATTACCGACTATGAAGCATTCCCCGGAAGAGAAGTGGATAACACACAAGCTATTGTAAAAGCTATTGCAGCCTGCAACCAATCCGGCGGCGGACGGGTGATAGTCCCGGCAGGAGAATGGTTGACCGGACCGATACATTTTAAGAGTAATGTCAATCTATATCTCTCGGAGGGAGCAACACTACGGTTTAGCGATAATCCAGATAAATATCTGCCGGCTGTAATGACTTCATGGGAAGGGTTGGAATGCTACAACTATTCTCCCCTGCTCTATGCGTACCAATGTGAGAATATAGTTATTACGGGTACTGGAACTCTTAGTCCAATAATGGACACCTGGCGCGTCTGGTTTAAACGTCCCAAAGCACACTTAGAGGCATTAAAGAAATTGTATACAGTGGCATCCACCGATGTACCGGTTGAGAAAAGACAAATGACAGAAGGGGAAAATCATCTCCGCCCACATCTTATACAATTCAACCGTTGCAAGAATGTTCTACTCAATCAATTTAAGATTCGTGAAAGTCCTTTCTGGACAATCCACCTTTATATGTGCAACGGAGGTATTGTACGGAATCTTTACGTGTTCGAACACGAACATAATAACGACGGTATTGATTTGGAGATGAGCCGCAACTTTTTGGTAGAAAATTGCCGTTTTGATCAAGGAGACGATGCTGTAGTTATCAAATCGGGACGTAACCGGGATGCATGGCGCTTGAACACTCCTTGCAAAAACATTGTTATCCGGCATTGCGATATTCTGAAGGGGCATACGTTGCTGGGAATAGGCAGTGAGATGTCGTGAGGAGTACGCAATATCTACATGCATAACTGTCAGGCTCCTGATTCGGTTCACCGGCTCTTCTTCGTAAAGACTAACCACAGACGGAAAGGATTCGATAAAGTTACTAAGTTTATTAAAAACGTGGAAAACGTAGAGAATGTCGTTGCTGAAAATGTGATATACGGCACTCCTTCACGTAGTATTGAATACTCCTATAAACAGGACATTTACAGACAAAGTATTATATAAACTAATTCAAGACGATATTTTTACTGCATAATTTATAGAATATCATCACTTACAATTGAATGCTTAAAAAAATAAATTAGGAAATGAATATTAAAATTTTCACTGCAATTGGCACAGCGCTCCTGATGATAATCACTTGTACATACGCCCAAAAGAAAACGGGAAAGGTAAATGACTCAAACACTCCGTTGCATTTAATGCAGCCGGATTATAAAACACCTTATGGTGAATTGACCCCTCAGGAGATAAAATCGGAGATGGATCGTGTGTTGCATTATCTGGAACATAACACTCCCGCAAAAGTTGTTGATTCCAAAACAGGTAAAGTTATTACAGATTACCCGAATATGAATGCCGATGCTCAATTGGAGCGTGGAACATTCCGACTGGCAAGTTACGAATGGGGAGTGACCTACTCCGCCATGATGGCTGCGGCAGAAGCAACAAAAGATTCCGCATACCTGAAATACGTCACCGACCGCTTTAAGTTTCTTTCGGAAATAGTTCCTTATTTTCGAAAGGTATATGAAAAACACGGAACGGTGGATCCGCAAATGCAGCAGATTCTCACTCCCCATGCTCTTGATGATGCCGGAGCGGTATGCGCTGCAATGATTAAAGCACAGCTGATGATCAAATCACTTAATTTAAAACCACTTATAGAGAATTATATAAATTATATCATGTACCATGAATACCGTCTGGTAGACGGAACATTCGCCCGCAACCGTCCCCAACAGAATACGGTTTGGATGGACGATATGTTTATGGGGATTCCTCCCATTATAGAATATGCACGTATAGCAAGCGATAATCAACAAAAATATATCAACGAGGCCGTACGTCAGGTATTGCAGTTTACAGACCGTATGTGGGTACCGGAAAAGGGGTTGTTCCGCCACGGCTGGGTGGAAGGAATGCAGGATCATCCTTCTTTCTTTTGGGGACGTGCCAACGGATGGGCATTACTTACTCTGAGCGAAGTATTGGACGTCTTGCCCGAAAGTCATCCTCAACGCAATAAAATACTGGGATTGTTTAAAGCACATGTACGGGGATTAGCTGCCTGCCAAAGTGGAGAAGGGTTCTGGCACCAATTGCTGGATCGCAATGATTCCTATCTTGAGACTTCTTCCACCGCCATCTACGTCTATTGCATGGCTCATGCCATTAACAAAGGATGGATCGATGGGATGACCTATGGTCCTGTAGTACAGCTGGGATGGCATGCCGTATCCACAAAAATTAATGCCGAAGGACAAGTGGAAGGCACTTGTATAGGTACGGGAATGGGGTTCGATCCGGCATTCTATTATCATCGCCCTGTTAATGTATATGCAGCTCATGGATATGGCCCAGTCATCTGGGCAGGTGCGGAAATGATCAAGTTGCTGAAGCAACATTACCCTAAAGTAAATGACAGTGCAGTGCAATATTACTCTATAGAACAGAAAACAACTAATCCTATTTTCCCTGTAACCGATCCCGATAATCCGCGTGATATTGTTCCGGGAATAAGCCGTAAGAACAGTTCTACTCCTATTGTATTTTTAATCGGAGATTCCACCGTAAAATGTGGAAAAGGTAAGGGAGAAGGCTCTATGTGGGGCTGGGGAAGTTTCCTCGAGCAGTTCTTTGACACGACACGCATATCGGTGGAAAACTGGGCACTTGGAGGACGCAGCAGTCGCACTTACCTGACGGAACGCTTGTGGGAGAAAGTTCTTCCGGGCATACATGAGGGAGATTATCTGGTCATTGATTTCGGGCATAACGACGGAGGTCCCTTAAGCACGGGACGGGCACGTGCCTCTTTGCCGGGCATAGGGGATGAGACACAAGAAGTGGTTATGGAGCGCGACGGTAGCCATGAAACAGTACGCACCTTTGGCACCTATCTCCGTACCTATATCCGGCAAGCCAAAGCAAAAGGGGCAACCGTTATTGTAACTTCACACACACCGGGTAACCGCTGGACAGACCAGACGGTGAATCGCTGCTCCGAGACTTATGGCAAATGGGCCAAGGAAGTGGCTAAGGAAGAAGGGATAGATTATATCGATCTGAATGACCGGAGCGCATTCAAATTCGAAGCAATGGGTAAAGAGAAAGCTGCATCTTTCTATGTAGATGGCGTGCACAACACCAAAGATGGCGCCATACTTAACGGTGAATCGGTAGCGGAAGGAATCAGGGATTTAAAAAACTGCGATTTAAAACAATACCTTAAATGAAAGAGAAAATATTATGAAACGTGAAGCTTTTAAGATGTATCTCAAACCGGGTTATGAGGAAGAGTATGAAAAAAGGCATGCTGCCATATGGCCGGAATTAAAGAAATTATTATCTGATGGTGGTGTCTACGATTACTCCATTTATTGGGATAGGAATACCAATGTCTTATTCGCCTGCCAGAAAGTCAACGGCGAAAGCTCATCCCAGGATATGGGAGCAAATCCTATTGTGCAAAAATGGTGGAACTATATGGCGGATATTATGGAAGTGAATCCGGATAACTCACCAGTTACCATTCCGTTAGCCGAGGTATTTCACATGGATTAAAGAAATCAAAAAAAAGAGTTTATTTTTAAAAAGAAGGATAATCTCTTTTTTATACTTTTGCATTAGAGATCTAATAAAAATATGAAATATAAACACTTCTCCCTATTACTCCTACTGATATTTGACATATGCTGTTTAGATGCCTATGCAACGATTGAAATTCGATCCACTCACATGACTACAAACGATGGAATTGCAAATAATTCCATCCGATATATATTACAAGATAGCAAAGGATTTATTTGGATGGGAACTCTAAATGGACTTAGTCGTTATGATGGTGATTCATTCGTAAATTTTCATCCGGGAGATAATGGGAAAGTGTCCTTAAGCGACCATCGCATCAGAAACTTATTCGAAGATAAAAACGGATTTCTTTGGATCGCAACCTTCTCGGAACGTTTTAGTTGTTATAATTTAAAAAAGGACTGCTTTGCCGACTTCACCGGATGTGGTGAATATGATCAAAACTATAGCGACAGAATAACTACTTCTACCGGAGACACCTGGCTATGGCACGAAGAAAACGGATGCCGCAAAATCACTTATCGAAACGGAACATTCTCATCCGTTACTTTCAAAAGAGAAAAAGGAAACCTAAGCTTCAACAAAATCAAATATATTTTTGAAGATGAACATCATGGCATCTGGATTGGGAGCGAAGAAGGAATAGCGCAGGTAAAAGGAAACAAAGCTATCACGGTACTGGGCGACCACAAAGCATTTGCTGCAATGTCCCATGCCGCTGAGGTTTTTTTCCTTTCTACTGACGGCAACATCTTTGTGAAAAAGGAAAATCGGAAAGCACAATTTATTACTCGCCTCACTTCCAATCAAACGTCTGAAACGGTAACCGGAACATTCCGTCTGGGAGAAAACTGGATTATCTTTACCTCCGGAGGAGAATACACTTTTCACATGAACTCACATAAAGTCAGCCGGAATCCGGATTTAAACATAAAAGAAGGAGAAATAGAGGTTGATAATAAAGGTAACTACTGGGTACACAATTTTACGGGCACTGTTTGGTACGTTAATGCAAAAGATAAGAAAGTAAAGACATTCCAACTTATCCCTAAAAACAAAATCAGCTACATCGACCGGGAACGTTATTGCATCATTCAGGATGAGCGTGGCATTATCTGGATATCAACTTATGGCAACGGCTTATTTGCATACGACACCAAAACGGAAACTCTCCAGCACTTCACCTTCAGCATCAACGGATTCAGCCACATTAATTCGGACTTCCTCCAATACATGATGGAAGATCGTAACGGAGGGATCTGGGTCAGTTCGGAATACACTGGAGTTTCCCGGTTATCTGTTGTAAATGAAGGTGCCATACGTCTTTTCCCCGAGAATGAGGCATTATCAGACCGTTCAAATACCATACGTATGATTACAAAAATGTCTAATAATGATATTTGGATCGGTACCCGTCAAGGGGGAGTATATGAGTATGATGCACTCCTTAAATCCAATAAAGGGAAAAAACACTTTAGCTCCAACATTTATGCAGCAGCCAAAGACGCTGAGGGAAAGACATGGTTAGGCAGCCGCAATGATGGTCTTTGCATAGACGGAAAGTGGTATAGGCATTCGGACAGCCATTCATCCATCACCAGTAACAGTATCTTTACTATCTATCGCGACCAAAGGGAACGCATGTGGATTGGAACATTTGGAGGCGGATTGAATCTGGCTATAAAAAAGAACAATTCATATATATTCCGTTCGTTTCTTGACAAAACATATAGTCAGAAGCAAATAAGGGTAATCATACAAGATAAAAACGGTTGGATATGGATAGGAACCAGTGAAGGGATATGCATTTTCCAACCGAATGCGTTGATTGCCAATCCTAATAATTATGTGAGTTATAATTATAATAACGGAAAATTGCGTAGCAATGAAGTAAAATGCCTCTTTCAAGATAGTAAAGGTTATATTTGGATCGGCACATCCGGTAGTGGGTTTAGCAGATGTCTACCTAAAGAAAATTACAAGAGTCTGACCTTTGAACATTTTGATATGAATGATGGGTTAGTTAATAACATGGTCCAATCTATCATTGAAGACAATGAAGGGAAACTGTGGATTGCAACCGAATACGGAATTTCCCGCTTTACTCCTACCACCCGTACCTTTGAGAACTTTTTCTTTTCCGCCTATACGTTAGGTAATGCCTATAGCGAAAACAGTGCATGTGTTAGCAAAGACGGCAGATTGCTCTTCGGAACAAATTACGGTCTGGTAGTCATATCACCGAAGAAAGTTGTCAATAATACGGACATAAAGCCGAAGATTACCTTTACAAGTCTACAAGTAAACGGCATATACATTCGTCCGGAGAATGCAGATTCTCCATTAAAAAGCGCATTGACCTATACCAATAAAATTAATTTAAAATATTTTCAAAATTCATTTGTCATCAATTTCACTACATTCGATTATTCAGACACAAACAATGAGAAATATACTTATAGATTGGAAAATTATGATAAGGAATGGAGCAAACCGTCTTCTCTGAATTTCGCTACATACAAAAACCTTGATCCGGGAACATATACCCTAAGTGTAAAAGTGTGCAGTGCTTCAGGAAAATGGAGTGACAACGAGGCAGTGCTCAAAGTAATTATCGCTCCTCCGTTCTGGAAAACAACATGGGCTTTTTTCTTTTACTTCATCTTTTTATCGGTCGCTTTATATATCACGTTCAGATTAATACGCGACTTCAATAACTTGCGGAATAAAATAGAAATAGAAAAACAATTGACAGAATATAAGCTTGTATTCTTTACCAACATCTCGCATGAATTCCGCACTCCTCTAACCCTAATACAGGGAGCATTGGAAAAACTTCATAAAGTAGAAAAAATGCCCAAAGAGTCAGCTTATTCCTTAAAAATAATGGATAAGAGTACGCAACGTATGCTGCGTCTCATCAACCAGTTACTCGAATTCAGAAAAATGCAGAACAACAAGCTTGCTTTATCTCTGGAAGAAACAGATGTGATGGCATTTCTTCATGAGATTTTTCTGAGTTTCGGAGATATCGCAGGATCCAAGAATATGGATTTCCAGTTTAAGCCTTCCATCTCGTCATATAAAATGTTTATTGATAAAGGTAATCTCGACAAAGTTATTTATAATTTGTTATCCAACGCATTCAAGTATACCCCAAGTAATGGAAAGATTACTTTATCAACAACTGTGGATGATAGCAATAAGCAAATACTAATCTCCATTGCAGATTCCGGAGTAGGCATATCAAAAGAGAAACAGGGTGAACTCTTTAAACGTTTCATGCAAAGTAATTTCTCCGGAAACAGCATGGGAATAGGATTACATCTGACACACGAACTTGTCAGTGTGCATAAAGGAACTATCGTCTACTGCGAAAACGAAAGCGGAGGATCTGTTTTTACAGTGGCCTTACCGACCGATACTGACAAATATGAAGAGAAAGATTTTCTGATACCTCATAACATCCTAATAGAAGAAGAAAATCAGAAAACAGAAAATACTGTCGAAGAGATAGATGATAAGAATAACATACATATCTCCTCCAAACCTTTAAATCATTACAAAATTCTGATAATAGAAGATGATCACGATGTACGTGATTTCCTGAAAGAAGAACTCAGCACCTATTTTGAAGTAATCACCGAATCTGACGGAATTTCCGGTCTTGAAAGTGCGCGTACTAATGAAATTGATCTCATTATCAGCGATGTGTTAATGCCCGGAATGACGGGATATGAAGTAACCCGCAGTCTCAAGAGTGACTTTAGTACCAGCCACATTCCTATCATTCTATTAACGGCATTAAGTTCGGCAGAAAGCCATTTGGAAGGAGTAGAAAGTGGAGCCGATGCATATATTACCAAGCCGTTTAGTCCCAAATTGTTGCTCGCCAGAACATTGAAACTATTGGAGCAGCGTGAAAAATTGCGGAAGAAGTTTTCGGCAGATCCGGGAATGATACCTCCGGCAATATGTACTTCGAACAAAGACAAGCAATTTGCCGATAAACTATCCGCTATACTGGAGCAGCAAATATGCAACAGCCAGTGTTCATTGGATGAGATTGCAGATATGATGGGATTGGGACGTACTATGTTCTATCGCAAAGTGAAAGGAATCACAGGTTACTCCCCCAACGAATACATCCGGATAATGCGAATGAAAAAAGCCGCGGAATTGCTGCTTGAGAGCCAATATAACGTAGCGGAAGTATCCTACAAAGTAGGAATAGATGATCCATTCTATTTCAGTAAATGTTTCAAAAAGCAATTCGGTGTATCTCCTTCTGCTTACGCCCAGGGAAAAACAGCATCTACCAATTCCGAAACTTGACAGTCTATGTCAAGCGCTAGACCATAAAAGTGATTGCAACGCCTTATCAATTTAAAGTTTAATAAGTTGACGGACAAGCAGGGTTCAAAGTTGTTGTAACACTATCTCCTAACTTTAATTCTATCATTAATAAAAATCACTCCTCAAAAACTTACCCCCTTCAAAATAGGTTTTGAGGGGGTATAATCAGTATACGAGTGATTGGCATTCAGTATACGACTGAATCAGGTTCAAGTCACGACTGAATTTCCATCACTCAGAAAAATAATTCGAAAAGGCTTTTACCTACAGATAAATTGTAAGAATAAAATGATTTATCAATCAAGTAAAGTCAATAGTATTACAACCTTTTCAATCCCTTCAATTCTGTTTTGTTTTTCACTGTCATAATGCTGATAGCGTAACCTCCCCCAGGAGCTGTTTTCAACTTTAAAAGCGTCTTAGATGTTACGAGTCCTTTATGAATAGTATATGCCTGCGGATTAGTTTTATAATGCGCATCTTTAGCATCTGCATAAACCGTAGCTATATATTTTTTATCCGGATCAAGAAAATACAGTTTTAAATTTGAAGTATGCCCTTCTTCACTACTAGTGCAACCTACAAACCAGTTATTAGTACCCTTAGCCTTACGAGCTACGGTAATATAACGTCCAGGTTCAGCTTCGAGGTATTGACTCTCATCCCAATCTATGGCAACATCCTTAATAAATTGGAACGCATCCGGAAATCGTTCATAATTTTCTGGCAAATCGGCAGCCATTTGTAATGGACTATACATTGTCACATAAAGCGCCAATTGCCTCGCTAAAGTAGAGTTGACATGTGCATTGCTATTAGGATTCAATTTATGTATATCCATTTCAAATATGCCCGGAGTATAATCCATAGGACCTCCCTGTAAACGTGTAAAGGGGAGGATCGTTGTATGGAAAGGTTTACTTCCGCCAAATGCTTCATATTCCGTACCACGAGCAGCTTCATTACCTATGAGATTAGGATAAGTACGACATAATCCAGTAGGGCGTACAGCTTCATGAGCATTAACCATAATCTTATGCTTGGCAGCTTCGGTAACGGCATACAAATAATGATTATTCATCCATTGTCCGTAATGGTGCTCACCCCGAGGTATTATATTGCCAACGTATCCACTTTTTACAGCATTATATCCGTATTTATTCATCAATTGATAAGCTGCTTCCATGTGACGTTCATAATTGCGTACGGAAGACGAAGTTTCATGATGCATAAGTAAACGGATACCTTTTGAATGTGCATATTCATTGAGAACTTTAATGTCAAAATCAGGATAAGGAGTAACAAAATCAAAGACATAATCTTTGCTGTGACCAAACCAGTCTTCCCAACCTATGTTCCAGCCTTCCACCAATACTTGGTCAAATCCATTTTTGGCGGCAAAGTCTATGTATTTCTTCACATTGGCATTATTGGCTGGATGAATACCGTTTGGCTTCACCTTGGTATAATCCGTCTCCCCCAATTTCACAGAAGGAAGGTCAAATGTATATGCCCAAGGTTTTCCTCCCGCAATCATCTCCCACCATACTCCAATATATTTCACCGGCTTGATCCATGATGTATCAGCATATTTGCACGGTTCATTCAGATTCAGTATCAAGTTTGAAGCCAAAATTTCACGAGCATCATTACTGACCATTACCGTACGCCAAGGGGTGTGGCAGGGAGATTGCAAATAGCCTTTGTCACCTTGTGCATCAGGAGTCAGCCATGACTCAAAAATGAAATTTTTGTCATCCAGATTTAGGTGCATGCACGAATAGTCCACCAATGCCGCTTCGTGCAGGTTGATGTAAAGTCCGTCAGCAGTTTTCATCTGAAGGGATGTCTGCACACCCGTAGGAGAAAAGGTGGTCTGCGAAGCATTTCCGGTAATGGCTCCCTTCATCAGTCCGCGTATTTCGGACAGTTTAGACTCGGTATAGTCATACTCCTGCGTATCATAGTCGCCGGGAATCCACCAAGCGGTGTGGTCACCCGTCATGGCAAACTGCGTATGTTCCTCTTTCACTACAAAATAAACCAAATTCTTTTGCTGCGGAAATTCGTAGCGGAATCCTACCCCGTCTTCATATACCCTGAAACGGATATTCATGAAGCGCTGTGTATTGCTCTGCTCCAGTTCTACCAGTAATTCGTTGTAATGGTTGCGGATATTTTTCGTCTCTCCCCATATCGGTTGCCAAGTTTCATCAAATTCGGAACTTGATGTTTTAATAAGTTTGAAACCATCCTGCAAGTTACGTTCATTCTTTAGCTCCAATCCCATTTTGCTGGGCTTTATAACAGCCTGATTCTTATAACTCACTTCGTAGGTAGGCACTCCGTTCTCCGCTACTTCGAAATTCAGAGTCACCTTACCCGAAGGGGATGAAATCCGATCTGCCTTTGCAACTAAAGCTCCGGCTATAAACAACACACTTAAAATTAATTTCTTCATAAATATCTCTTCATTACTTCAATTCATTACTGTCCCATTAAAATCTAAAAAAGATCTTTGAAATATTTGAAATTTAGTTAGTTACAGCCGTTTTTCGAGCGAACGGACTTGAATTTATAGCTTTGCATCAGATTAAACTGATAGCATATGTTTAAAGATAAATACGTTTTCGCTCAATTGGTCTCGTTTCTGAATCGAAGTAAATTCAATCGTGTTGTGGCCAAGTACAATGGAAACAAATACGTGAAGCATTTCACTTGTTGGAATCAACTGCTTTCTCTGATGTTTGGGCAATTATCCAACCGTGAAAGTCTGAGAGATTTAATTGTTGCACTTGATGCTCATCACTCCAAATCGTATCATTTGGGTATAGGTAAGAATGTCTCAAAATCATCTTTGGCGAGAGCCAATCAAGACAGAGACTATCACATCTTTGAAGAGTATGCTTACTATCTAGTAAACGAAGCCAGGGAGAAACGAATTTCTGACATCTTCAAACTTGAAGGCAATGTCTATGCTTTTAATTCAACGACGATTGACTTGTGCCTTTCAGTGTTCTGGTGGGCAAAATTCCGCAAGAAAAAAGGTGGAATCAAAGTGCATACATTATACGATGTTGAAACGCAGATCCCAACATTCTTTCATATTACCGAAGCTTCTGTGCACGACTCTACAACAATGAAAGAAATTCCTTATGAATCAGGATCTTATTATATATTTGATCGTGCCTACAACAACTTCAAAATGTTGAATAAAATTCATCAAATAGGAGCTTTCTTCATTATCAGAGCAAAGAAGAATCTTCAATTCAAGCCTATCAAATGGAAACGCAGATTACCTAAGAATGTACTTTCAGACACAACGATCGAATTGACTGGTTTTTATCCTAAGCAATACTATTCAGGAGATCTTCGATTGATCAGATATTGGGATGATGAACAAAAGCGTGAGTTTGTATTCTTAACCAATGCAATACATATTTCTGCCCTGCAAGTTGCTGAACTTTACAAGAACCGTTGGCAAGTCGAGCTTTTCTTCAAATGGCTAAAGCAGCATCTGAAAATAAAGAAATTCTGGGGTACTACTGAAAATGCTGTTCGGATTCAAATCTACGTTGCCATGTGCACTTACTGTTTAGTGGCAATCGTCCAAAAAGACATGCAACTTGACAGAAGTGCTTATGAGATTTTACAGATCTTGAGCATATCATTGACAGATAAAACTCCTCTTCGAGATCTCTTCGATAGAACTAAATTTCAAAATGACAAAGAACGTTTTAGCCTTAATGGGCCAAATTTGTTTAATTTTTAATAACGTCCCAATTTTAATGGGACACTAGTGACTTCAATTAATAAATAAACTCAGTTGGCAGGTTGCGTCAGCCTCACTATTTTGCAGGCATGGGCTTTCAAGCTCACATTCAGTTGCTCGCTTTCTCCTTCATCGGCGTGTTTCCATAAGTCACGCACTTTCATTTTTCCTTTGATGCCCAAATCTGTAAACTTCACAGAACGGGTTTGTGAAGAATTTTCCCTATTGAAGAATCCAATAATCCAATCACCGTTTGACATCTGCCCGTACCAAATTTGATTTTTTGTATCTATAATACTGGATGATAATGGCTTTCCTACAAACTTGTCTGAATTCAAGGCCAAGAGTTCTTCATTCCGATAGAAATTCAGATTGTTTCCAACCGTACTGTATTGGTCCGCTACCGTGATGGGACCTCCAGCCATGAGCTGCAATGAAACGACCGACTCCTTTTCCTCATCGGTGCCAAACGTATTCAGTCGGATAAAATCACCGTCCATTATAACTTTCTCACGTCCTGATATTTTAGACCAATGAATGAAACCATCGAACATATTCATGCAATTAGGCCAAGAACCGTAGATCTTTCCCCTGTCATTTTCCGAGAATTGTCTCCATCCCCCGTCACCTGTATCGGCAACGATACGCACCATATTTCCGTATTCCTTTTCTAAAGCAGCACTCTCAAATAGGTGCGGCATGACTAAAGACGTAAACACACCATACTTTTTAGCCGACTCGCAAATATATTGCAAGGCTTGTTTATACATGTCACGGCCATAGCCTTTCCCAACAATACCCATACCACGGTCTTCGCCATTTTCGTACCAACTGAGGAAGTCCATGCGGATATAGTTCACTCCCATTTCAGAGAAATGCTTAAAGAAGCCGTCTATATACTCTTTTACTCCCGCATGTGATGCCACCGCCCAGCCAAACCAAAGATCGTTCTTTCCGGAATGAGTTACTTTGTCCCCATTCTTGTATCGCAAATCACCAAAAGTGATATTTGTTCCTTTCACCACAGTGTTATCAGGTCCGTGCAACCAGAGAGGATTGTCATAGATACCGAGTTTCAATCCTTTGGCTTTGCATTTTGTAACAAGCTTTTTTAAATCCATACTGCCATAGCGAGTCATATACCCGGAAGCATCGTCAGCTATCATCGGAATAAATCCGTCCGTACAAATCATGTCGTAGCCATACGGTTTTAATTCCCTTGCCACCCAATCAATGATCTTATCCCATTCTTCTTCTGGAATATCCATTTTGTCATTAGGTACTCCTTGTCTCTCCAGTTTCCAACAATATTCATACACACTCCAATATAAGGGTGCTTTATAAATATGTATATTCTCAACTGGCTTTTCCACCTCTGGTTTTTCCGTATTATTCACGTCTCCCTTTTGACATCCTCCCCAGAAAAATGCCAATGCGATTACCAGAATATTCATATATTGATTCTTTTTATTTATAATCATATTACTCTTTTCCCGATTCAAACAAACTAAAATGGTAAGATCAGTCTTTTTATTTTAAATAATACCTATTTGTTCCTATCTTTGAAATGTGACAGTGTCTTTCCCCCCGTCTCAATACGAATGATTGTACAGCTATGAGGCTTCAGCAAAACTGAATATCCATCGTCCATCGCTCCTAAATTTTTATGTTCCCATAAATCACGAATATTTTTCACGTGTCCTGTTCCTATACCCAGTTCTTTTCTAAAATCAATAGTGTAAATAAGGGGTGATTCCTCACGGTTGAAAAGTCCCACCACCCAGTCTCCGTCAGGCAATCGGCCAACCCATCGTGAACTATTACGGTCATTTACATTTATAGACAATGGTTTGGCAGAAAACCCCAAGCTATTTAATTCATTCAACTCCTTGTTTTGATAAACTGGCATACAGTCACCTATCGTATCGTATTGGTCGGAAACAGCAAGTGCAGAACCAGTCATTACCATCAGTGAAAAAAGGAAGCGACGTTCATCCAAATTTGCCATGGTATTCATGCGCATAAAATCACCGTCCATAATGAGTTTTCCTCGTGATGCAATGTCCGAAAAGCCAATAAAACCATCAAATGCATTATCATATTGAGGCCAGTATTCCTGACGCTTACCCCGTTTGCGGGCACTCACAAAATCCCACCCTCCACTAAAACAGTCATTACTTATGCGAATCATGTCGCCATACTGAATTTCATTTTTCCCATGACTGAAACAATTAGGCATCACCAGACTTATAAATATTTCATCACCAGCTTCTTCCATTATCCATTTAAGAGCCTGTGCATATTTATCAGAGCCATAATTACGTTCATAATTCTCGAGAAAATCAATACGTAGATAAGTTGCTCCGAGATTTATAAAGTAGCGTACATACCCCTTAATCCACTGTTCGGCACCCGGAAGAGCGGTATCCACCCAATGGAGATCGCCGTTAAAACTATTTTTTCCAACAATCTGTCTTGTAGTAACATTTGTACCCTTAACCGGACAATTCTTTTCCAAGGCAGTACGAGTCAGCCACATCGGATTGTAATAAACGCCAAACTTCATCCCTTTCTGACGAATATAATTACTCCAATAACTAAAGTCATAGGTCCACTCATTGTTGTATTTGGTAATATATCCATTATGATCTATTATTTGGGCCTGCTCAATCCATCCATCGGTACATATCATGTCATAACCATACTCCTTGAGATTTTTATCAACCCAATCGATATTCTTTTTATAGCGTTCTTCGGGTAGCGGTTTGTCATATGTATAGCAGTATTCGTAAGCCATCCAATACATCGGTCCGGTTCCTTTACGCGTAAACCGGCTGTCACGAGCCGTTACTGGCAAGAAGCTTACCAGTAACAGACCCAAGACAACTATTTTTCTAAACTCCATAAATAAAATGTTTATTTAAGAACACAAATTATTCGCCAACATAAGTGGCAGACACAACCCAATTACGAAGATCGAAGGTCAGTTTATAAGTACCGGCATTTTCAACCTTCCATTTATTATCAGGCTGACCAGTAGGCATCAAACTGAAAGTACTCTCTTCAATTCCCGTCTTAGAAATCTTGCAACCATTAGTTGCAGGCATTATAAAAACTCCTCCCCAATTTCCTGTTTTCAATGGGCATTTCAATTCTCCAGTATTTAGATGTCCCTCATAAGAGAATACTAAAGGATCTTCTTTTGAAGGAGTAAATGCTGTAGGAGCATCAATATTCCATCCTGCAGGAGTGGCATCTCCTACCATGTACAGGGTCTCGGTTTTAATAGGAAGATTGCCCTCGATAACAACCAAGTCCTTCTCCCCTTCACAACCGATCAAGGTCACGGCAATAAATAACGTTGCCATGCTCAAAAACTTATATATTGGTTTCATACCATTCTGTATTTAAGAATTAAAAAATCAAAATGAATTATTTACTATAGCCGGGGTTCTGCACTAAATTATGATTTGCATTTAACACATCACGTGTTAGTGGAAATATTTGAGTATGGCTGTCCGCATCAGCAGATTTGTCCCACCATACACCCGTATTAAATTTACCAAAGCGTATCAAATCAATACGGCGTCGACTCTCAGCGAAAAATTCGCGTCCCCATTCATCAAGTAGTTCATTTTCTGTAAGCTGAACATGACCTTCGGGAGCATATAGATTGCGGTTCCAGCTCTCCTGTGGATAATTGCGTTTGCGTACGCTATTCAACAATCTGGCAGCTTCGTCAACTGAACCTTTACGAAATTTACATTCGGCAAGTGAATAAACCACCTCAGCTAAGCGAAGTTCTACAAAATCAGATTCCATTTGGTGTGCATCATCATCACTATAGAAAGGATACTTGCAGAAATGCCATCCTGAATTATGATCTCCAGTAGTAAGATTACTTATTTTTTTATCAGGATATTGACCTTCAGGAAGTCCATGGAATTGTCCCACAGCATCACGAATACAAAGGTCATAATCGCTGTTGGGCGAAGGTACCCTAGCCACCTTACCGTTATCATCCGTATATTCAAGATAGCCGTAAAGGAATAAACCTTCACGCTTGCTGTTGCCTAGATTTTTATAAAGCTTTAAACGAGCATCTTCAGGATAACTGCGGAATTTTTGCACCGGCATACCTAAAGTATATGTATAAAGATTGCCGCTAAGATCAAAACTCGGCGATGCAGCATATTTACAGTTATGATCACCAGCTTTAGCTTTAGGATCTTTAAAATAGAAACGAATACGGGCTGGAACAGTCCACCAATAAGTATCGCCTTGATAATGCCAAAATGAATAGCCTTCAGATCCTGGAAAGCCAAAAATGACCTCGTCGCAAGTCTCATTGTTCCAATCAAAAGGAGCATCCCAAGTTTGAGCTAATTCATAAGGCCCATACAATCCATTAATGATGTTTTGAGCATACTTTTCACAATCAGCATAGCGGTCTTCTCCAATATATGTTTTAGCATTGAGATAAAGACGTACCAAAAGTGCTGCGGCTCCGGCTTTAGTCCATTGACCCTGATTAACTCCATTTCCACCAAGTGATTGCTTAGCTTTCAGCAATTCTATACTTTCGATTAACTCGGATTCGATAAAATCGAATATCTTTTTGGGTTCAACCTGTCCTGTAGAGTTTTTAGCAACATCATTATAGCTGACTGCTAACGGAATATTACGGAACTCATCAAGCAATCGAATGTAAAACCATGCACGTAACACACGACATTGGGCCTTCAAATTATTAAACTCTTCTTCAGTGAAACCAAACTTGTTAGGCGAAAGAGCATTCAAGTCTTCTATCACGTAGTTGGCTTGCATAATACCTTGAAAACAGCCATTCCATTCAGTTTGAGGATCTCCGTCTTCAACAGTCCAAGTGTGATAATGCAAACGGCGCCAACGTCCACCATCGTCCCACCAACCATCACGAGTAGGAGTAATTAATTGATCTGCCGGAAGCTCATTGAGAACGTGACGAGACTGGATACTCCAAAAAGCATGTTCAAATGGACGGAAAGTTGCACGAATAACATCCATCTTGGTATTATAATAATTTTGGGTACCAACTTGGTCATAGAGAGTTTCATCTAAATTTGTACAACCGATCAAAACGGTAACAGCAAAAATTGTTCCTGTTATATATTTTAAGAATTTCATAATATTTTTCCTCCGATTTTATATTCAATAATTAGAAATCCAATTGAACGCCAAGAATGAATTGGCGACTTGACGGATAATAAGTACGGGATCCCGTAGCACCCGGAGTCAAACCGTTAATCTGATATGTTGCGGGGTCAACGCCACTAAACTTGGTAATTGTAAACACATTCTTAGCAGTTCCATAAACACGGACTTGATTCAAATATTTCCATTTTTTATTAAGAGTGTAGCCAAGAGTTAGCATATCAAGCTTAAGATAATCACCTCGTTCAAGGAAATAATCGGTGACTGCCGGATTGGCTGTTATCTTATTATTTTTACCGTAAGCTTTTTCAAGAACATTACCGATAAAGCTCTTGGTACCATAATAAAAATCGTGAATATTGAAGATGTCATAATCAAAAGCACCACGGAAAAATAATGTCAAGTCAATGTTTTTGTAGCGAAAATTATGAGTCATTGAACCTGTAAACTTTGGAAGACCGTTACCCACTATCCGGCGATCCTCATCAGTAGCCTGATCAGCCTTGATCAAGTCACCATCCTTATCGTATACAATCCAGTTACCGCCGCTGTCAATACCAGCATATTTCAGCATATAGAAATTGCCAAGACGTTTACCTTTTTCGATACGCTGCAAGTTATGGAACGGATAAGGGTCTTGCGTACCACAGACGTCATAATAATCCTGACCCACATATTGGGAATTACTGAACTCTACGAACTTATTATCCATAGTTGAACCAACTACATTTATCGAATAATTAAAATCATGGCTCTTTACAGCATTCCAATTTATATCTAATTCAAAGCCTGAATTTTTCATTGTGCCTACATTAACAAAAGTAGTACCAAATAAGTATGGGGGCACCGAAACATTATAGTCCCCAAGGAGATCTTGCTGACGACGATTGAAATAATTTAATGAACCATACACACGATTACTAAATAAAGAGAAGTCAATGCCTACGTTCCAGTTTTTCCCTTTTTCCCATTTTAAGTCAGGATTGACATTCTTTGAGGGACCCCAAACTTGAAAATACTTGCCGTTATAAAAATAGTAACCAAAACCACTCATCGTGTTTAATGAAATGTAGCTACTAAAATCTTGATTGCCGGTAACCCCAAAGTCACCACGTATTTTCAAATCATCAATCCATTTTATTCCTTTCATAAATGATTCTTCAGAAATACGCCATCCTACAGATACTGCAGGAAAATTACCCCACTTATTATTAACACCGAATTTAGAAGAACCCTCATGCCGCAATGAAGCGGTAAGCAAATATTTACCCTTGTAATCATAACTGATACGACCAAAGAAAGCAATCAGTTTAGCATCATTCTTGTAAGTTCCCATATCAACTTCTCCTTCTTCCTTGGCATATTCCCCAGTACCTAAATTATCCGCACCCAGTCCATCATTGGGAAAATCTTTATTAGAAGCATCCAAACCCGAATATTGGGAATATTGATAAGAATAGCCAAGCATAGCCTTAATATTATGTCCCTTAAAACCAGCTTGATAGTTGGCAAGCCACTCAAAGATTGATTGGCGTTCTTTTTTATAGGCACGAGATGCTTCACCATCATGACCCGAATTAACGGCGAGCGTGCTGGTAGAAGGACGGAACCAGCTATTAAAATTATCATATTGGTGATCAGCAAACATTATCTGAGTAGTTAGCAATTGATTATTTTCCTTATTTCTCAATAATAAAGGAAAAAGGTTCAATTTTGCAGTAGCATCCCAATCCAAGAGCTTGGTCTCTCCCTTGTCCTTTTCCAAATTATTCATTTCAACCGGATTATAACCAGCTGATTGTCCTTGAAAATTATAATACTTAGACGGATCATTCGGATCCATTAAAGGAGTGGTGGGATTAGCTTCTATGGCATTGCGAAATACGTCCCAAGCCGCCTGATCACGATAAGCAATACGGGGAGCAATGTTAGCAATAAAGGTGACCAATCCGCTTGCTGTAGTATGGTTTATTGAAGCTCGTGCTCCATATTCTTCACGTTCCGAACGTTTATCGATACCAGTAGCATCCCGATAGTCTAAACTAGCTCTATAATTACTGCGTTCGTTGCCTCCACTGAAAGTAAGAGTGTGTTGCATTGTAAAACCAGTACGGCTCACGGCATCAAGCCAATTCTCATTACTTCCCAAATCATAGCCCACACTTGAGTCTGAACGAAGGTCACGATACTGTTGGGCATTGAGCATATCTAATTCCTTCTTCATCACATCGAAAGCAAATACACCACTATAAGAGGTATGTGTGGCGCCATCTTTCTGGGCTTTCTTAGTCGTTATCAAAATAACCCCATTGGATCCACGCGTACCATATATGGCCGAGGCTGCTCCATCTTTTAATATGTCGAAGCTAGCAATATCATTTGAGTTAAGATTGGTCAAGTTCCCGCCGGGAACACCATCAATAACAATCAGTGGACCAAGCCCTGCAGAACGGGACGATACACCTCGAATTTGAATACTAGCCTGATTATTAGGATCACTGGCTCCTGTATTCGTAATTGAAACACCAGGTACTTTACCCTGAATCATCATCGATGGGTCAATACTACTGACATTGAGAAAGTTTTTTTCAGAAACATGAGAGATAGCAGAAGTCAGCTCTTTTTTATCCATTGTGCCATATCCTATAACCACCACTTCATCAAGCATCTTACTGTCTTCGGATAGAGCCACCTGAATCCACATCTGACCATTAACCGGCACCTCTTTACTTTTGTATCCGACATAAGATACTGTTAAGATTGCATCGGAAGGTACATTTAACGAAAACTTACCGTCGAAATCAGTAATAACTCCGTTAGAAGTTCCTTTTTGAAGAACACTGGCACCAATAATAGCTTCGCCAGCCTGATCCTTCACTACACCTTGTACTTTGATTGGTTGTGCAAACATGCATATAGGAAATAGTATTCCTAACAGAAAAAACAGCATACGCAACTCGATTGCTCTTTTGTACTTTTGCATAATATTAGAGTTAAAATTAGTAATTAGAATTCCAATTCGCATATTCCTAATTCTTAAGCGAAACAGAAACGATGCAAATGTATCGGATAAGAATACTCTAAATAAAAAGAAGAGTGAAAAAGTAGTGAATCAAGTCGTTTGAAAAGGAATAAAACATTGATTATCAATAATATAAAAGCCATCAAGTAGAAAGAATAAGTAGTAATAATGTAACAGAATAAAATACATTATTAAGCATTTATTCACTTTAGCTAAAATAAATCACACTTTCTTTCTTACATTTATAAGCAGATTTTCTCCATTAACATAAAAGAAAAAAGCTGTATTTTACATACTCATCGGGGTAATGAAAAACAGAGCATGTTTTCACAGAACATTCATCATTTTATTATAATAACGACTCTATGTGAAAGAAGCTTTTAAAAATAACTTTTCAGAATAAAATAGCCAGTCGGTACAAGAACCTAATTCAGTCATTACTTGAATGGCATTCACTCGTTACTTGAATCCTATTCAGTCGTTACTTGATTCTCCCCCGTTCAGAGACTATTCTAAATGGGCGGGGAAGTTATACTGAAATATCAAGCATCCGGTCCCGAATATATCTTTGGATGGAGTAAAAAGGGACAACGCAATAAAATGATAAGTGCGGAGATTTACACATCACTATTGGTTCTTTAACTTTCCAATTCTCAAAACTTCATCTTCCAATAATTCCCGATCACCTTTAGCTTTATTCCTCATCTTAGTACGATAATTATAAATGGTAGTCACAGAATAACGAAGAAATTGAGCTATTTTCACACTATCTGTGATGCCCAATCTTATTAAGGCAAAAATACGCAGTTCCGTATTCATTCGTTCGTTTCCCTTGAGGTGGATATGTTCATTCTCACCTAATAATGAGTTGAAATCTTCTACAAATGAAGGAAATAGCTGCAAGAAAGTGTTGTCAAAATCCTCATAAAAATCCCTAAGCTCTTCTTCCATAAATTGAGTAGACTTAATACGCTGATATAATTCCTCCATCTTACCCGCAGAAGCAAGTTTACCTAATGAACGGCGATAATTATCCATTTTCTCCAAATAGACCGAGCATTGATCCATATAACGTCCTATATATTCCTCTTTCAGATAGGAGTTTTCAGCAATGCTGTGATTAGCTTCTTTCAATTGTGCATTGAAATGCTTTAATTCATCATTTAATTCTTTCAAACGCTCATTAGCATCTAACACTTCACGACGCGCAACAGCGACCCGTTTCATTTGCTTATATACATAAAAGATGGCAATAATCAAAAATATAGAAAGTATACTAATTGAAATCAGAGCAACTTCCATATTATTCTGTTGCTTCTCTATTTTTTTCTGATAAGTATCATTAATAATAGGGAATATCTGCAAAATTTCAAGTATACGTAGTCGTGCATTACAAAACACCGCGTCGTTCATACAAAGCTTCAGATAAGAATAGGCTCGGTCAATATCCCCCTCATAATAAAGTAATACCGCCAATTTACGCAAAGAAACATATTCACGGACAGCCGACTTCATATCACCTATTGCAGAAATAATCAAGAATTTTTTCTCATTCAATTGATCTCCTTTCAACCGGTAAGATTCAGATAAAGTATAAGCAAAGATTGCCAGATTATGCTCATCATTCATTTTTCCTTGCATATAATTGGAGAGCAAAGCTATTGCTTTTCCATATTCCTTCTTTACATTATACTTATCAGACTGTATCATTGTATAAATCAAGAGGTTGTTCTTATTAACCAACAATAATGAGTCCCTGTAAAGATCTGTTCTTTTAGCATATAGTTCTTTCTCTTGATTAGTGATAGAATAATCAGCCATCAATCCATATAGTATCCTGTATATATGGTAATAATAAGGATGTAGATAATCCGGTAAGTACGACACACTTATCGTATTCATCAAGTCAATAGCTTCTTTATACATTCCGGCCATTCCCATTATTTCTGCCATATTCATACGGGCATCATTTATATGTTCTTGCCCTTTCATTTTCACCGCAAGTTGATATCTTGTCTTAGCGATAAAAAGAGAAGAATCTGCATTATAAGAATGATATTCATCAAAGAGTTTTCCTAAAATAGCAAATCGCTTCTCATTAGACGAACTCTGCCTCAACTGATTTTTTAGCTCATTTATATTACGTTCTTTTTGCATGATATACATGGGACGCTTTTTTATAACTTGATCTAATTGCAATAATAAAGAATCTATCTCATTGATATTTGTCGCATAAGACGCACCAATATAGCAGAAGAATAATAATAAAAAGGCCTTTCTCATTTCGCTGCAGAATTAAAAGAGTATTAGATGTACAAAGATAAAATTTTAATTTATATCTTACTCTTAACACCATGTCTTACTACAGGATATTTATTTATACTGACTATAAAATAGCTTATCACTTTTTCAACCCTTTCAACCCAGTTTAATTTTTCACAGCTAACAAAAATTATTCGCTGCAATCATTCCATTCATAGGATAAATTGATAAAAAAGATATTCCTATCTAGTTTAAAACATTTGTATCCCTATAATGACATATTTGTAGTAGTTGAACAGTGAAAGCTTCACTATCTTTGGCAATTAAATCTATTATTATAAACAACAATAAATCAATGTAATCATGAGACATTTTTTGGGGAGTTTGACATTAGCTATACTTTGTCTGTTTGGAGCACTTTTAGCAAAAGCCCAGACAATCTCCAGAACAAACAATGCCATAACCCCTGGCGAAGTATGGAAAGATACCAACGGTAATCCTATTAATGCACATGGGGGAGGTATCCTCTACCATGAAGGAACCTATTATTGGTATGGAGAATATAAAAAAGGAGAAACCATCCTACCCAAATGGGCGACATGGGAATGTTACCGCACAGATGTCACCGGTGTAAGTTGCTACTCCTCAAAAGACTTACTGAATTGGAAATTCGAGGGGATTGTGCTCCCTGCAGTAAAGGACGACGAGAAAAGCGATCTCCATCCGAGTCAAGTAGTGGAACGTCCCAAAGTCATCTATAATGCGAAAACCGGAAAGTTCATCATGTGGATGCACATTGACAGTCCCGACTATAGCAAAGCCGCCGCGGGAGTAGCCATAAGCGACTCTCCTACCGGTCAATTCACTTATCAGGGAAGTTTCCGTCCTAACAATGCCATGAGCCGCGACCAAACGGTTTTTGTGGATGATGACGGGCGCGCTTACCAATTCTATTCCTCAGAAAACAATGCGACACTCTATATTAGCCAGTTGACGGATGATTACCTGAAACCAAGTGGACGATACACCCGCAATTTCATAGGGAAAAGTCGTGAAGCTCCGGCGGTGTTCAAATACAACGGCAAATATTATATTCTTTCTTCAGGATGCACAGGCTGGGATCCCAATCAGGCAGAGTTAGCAGTAGCCGATTCCATTATGGGAAAATGGAAGGTCTTAGGTAATCCTTGTACAGGGCCTGATGCCAACAAAACGTTCTTTGCCCAAAGCACTTATGTACAAAAGATAGAAGGGAAGGGAAACGCTTATATTTCCCTGTTCGACCGCTGGAATAAAAAAGATCTGGAAAATTCCAACTACGTATGGCTACCTTTAGAGTTCAGTAAGGATGGCAGTATTACCATCCCTTGGAAAGATAGTTGGAACCCTGCTACCCAATGGAAAGGGCAAGGCGACTTCACTGCCGGAAAAAGCACATTCCTACTGAACGGTAAGCCATTCATTATCAAAGCAGCCGAACTCCATTATCCGCGTATTCCCAAGCCTTATTGGGATCAACGCATCAAACTATGCAAAGCGCTGGGCATGAATACGGTCTGCCTTTATGTATTCTGGAACTCTCACGAACCACGTCCGGGAGAATTTGACTTTAGCGAACAAAATGACTTGGCAGAATTCTGCCGCCTATGCCAAAAGAATGGCATGTACGTTATTCTGCGTCCGGGTCCATACGTGTGTGCCGAATGGGAAATGGGTGGACTCCCCTGGTGGTTGCTTAAAAAGAAAGATATCCGCCTGCGCGAATCCGATCCTTACTTCATTAAACGTGTAAGTATTTTTGAAAAAGCTGTAGCTGAGCAAGTTGCCGATTTAACCATACAGAAAGGTGGCCCTATCATTATGGTACAGGTGGAAAATGAATACGGTTCCTATGGAGAGGATAAAGGTTACGTTTCACAGATACGTGACATTGTGCGTGCCAACTATTCGGGCATGACGCTTTTCCAGTGCGACTGGGCTTCCAACTTTACAAAAAACGGACTTCACGATCTGGTATGGACAATGAATTTCGGGACGGGCGCCAACGTCGACCAACAGTTTGCCAAATTAAAGAAACTACGTCCGACAAGTCCTTTGATGTGCTCCGAGTTCTGGAGCGGCTGGTTCGACAAATGGGGCGCCCACCACGAAACACGTCCTGTCGCCGATATGATTAAAGGTATTGACGAAATGCTATCCAAAAATATCTCATTCAGTCTGTACATGACGCACGGAGGAACCAATTGGGGACATTGGGCGGGAGCCAACTCACCGGGATTTGCTCCGGACGCAACTTCTTACGATTACGATGCACCTATCAGCGAATCCGGTCAAACTACTCCTAAATACTGGGAACTAAGAAAGGCTTTGGAAAAGTATATGTATGGTGAGAAGCAAGCCAAAGTACCGGAGTTAATCAAACCCATCAGTATTCCGACTTTCCAGTTTACTGAAATTGCTCCGTTGTTTGAGAACCTTCCTACAGCCAAGAAAGACCGTAACATCCGCACTATGGAAGAGTACGACCAAGGTTTCGGCAGCATTCTCTACCGCACCATCCTACCTGAAATAAAGTCACCTTCCGTGCTTACCATAAATGATACCCACGACTACGCCCAGGTGTTTCTCGACGGGAAATACAGCGGTAAGCTAGACCGCCGTAACGGAGAGAAAAAACTGACATTTCCAGCTTGTCGCAAAGGTGCACAACTTGATATTCTGGTTGAAGCCATGGGGCGCATCAACTTCGGACGAGCCATTAAAGACTTTAAGGGGATTACGGAAAGTGTGGAACTCACCATCGACATCGACGGACATCCCTTCACCTGTAATCTGAAGGACTGGGAAGTGTATAATATTGAAGATACATACGATTTCTACAAAACCATGAAGTTCCAACCTATCCGTTCTCTGAAAGATGATTTCGGTCAACGTATTCCGGGTTGTTATCGTGCCACCTTCAATGTCAAGAAACCAAGCGATACTTTTCTCAATTTTGAGACCTGGGGCAAGGGTCTGGTATATGTCAATGGTTACGCTTTAGGAAGAATTTGGGAAATCGGGCCTCAACAAACACTTTATGTACCGGGGTGCTGGTTAAAGAAAGGTGAAAATGAAATTCTTGTCTTCGACATCATTGGCCCACGGGAAGCAAAGTCCGAAGGACTCAAGCAACCACTTCTGGATCAACTGCTTGTAAACAAACCTCTCATTCACAGGAATGAAGGTGAACAGCTCGACTTGTCCGGCGAAAAAGAAATTTTATCTGGTAGCTTCAAACCCGGAAACGGATGGCAGGAAGTAAAGTTCAACCGACCGGTGACCGGACGCTATCTCTGCTTGGAAGCCCTGAGCGCCCAAGATGGACAAGATTTGGCATGTATCGCAGAAATGTACCTTTTGAATGAAAACGGCGAACGTCTGTCGCGCGAACCTTGGATTGTCAACTATGCTGACAGCGAAGACGTTTCCCATGTAAATTGTTCAGCCGATAAAATCTTCGACTTACAGGAATCAACCTATTGGAGTACCACAAAAGGTGGCAAATATCCACATGCTGTTGTGATTGATTTAGGAGACATACACACCCTGACAGGGCTGCAATATTTGCCACGCATGGAGAGTGAAGTACCCGGTGGCATCAAGGACTTTAAGGTTTACGTAAAATCGGAGAACTTTAAATTTTAACCGGACTTTTCCAAAAAAGGTAAAGCATTGAAGTGTAATTGTTTAGGAGAAAATAAAAGAAATGAAGCCAATATATTTAACATCAATTCTATGAATACTATCTTCAAATTTATAATATAAGCTACAAATTAGCAGATTTAGAATTTGATCGTAAAATTGCAAAAAGTGGTATTCCAATATCCAAGAGGTTTCCTAGCTACATATCCCGATATAACGATAATAGATGAAGTACAGCGCGTATTCTCTCTTTTCATACATTCAGACTCATGCAGATAAAGAGAATAGGGAAGGTATGTATTTGCTTGCCGGTTCACACAATTTCTTACTGATGGAAAGTGTTAACCAGTCATTGGCCGGCAGAAGCGCTATTAACAACTGTTACTATAATGTCTCTATTAGCAATAAATAAACGGATATATATGATTTATGAGGGTATGATAGCAAAAGAATAAAAAACATTTAATATATTCATCCTGAACAATCTTCATCACCAGAATAAAAAATACAACGATAGACATATTGACAAACGCATACGGCCCCTCTCTCGTATTGCAATACTTTTGAAGTAGATCAATATTCTTATAATCTTCACAAAAAAGAAACCGACCATCTTTCATTATATTGAAAGACTTCTTATCTTTGTATTGAAAGAAATAAAATAGAGGGCTTGGATATATGATAAGACAAGATGCAATAGCCTTAGTAATAGACTCGCAGAGAGAAAGTTTCCTGAAACAAGATTCGGGATTCATACGAGATGCACTTACTGATGTACCCGTTGCAAACGAGTTTGCAACGATCATAACAGGAATACGTCGTTGCGGTAAAAGTACACTCCTTTTGCAATTGCTTCGCAGGGATTATCAAGATGCCCTATATCTTAATTTTGATGATATACGTCTGTCGGGCTTTGAAACAGATGACCTTACCCGACTTCATAGAGAAATAGAAAAAAGGAAAATTACGATTCTTTTCTTTGATGAAATACAAGTCGTCGGAGGTTGGGAAAAGTATATCAATCAGCTTTTGCGAGAAGGGTATAAAGTATTTATAACCGGCTCCAATGCTTCTATGCTTAGTGTCGAATTAGGCACACACTTAACAGGCAGACATTTGTCCATGGAATTATTTCCGTTTTCTTATTCTGAATATATCAGATTTAAAGGGTTAGAAAACGGAGAAAATGCCGTTATGGATTATCTTAAAACAGGAGGAATGCCCGAATACCTTAAAACAGGAATATCCGCAATCTTAAGTGCCTTTGTGGATGATATACTAATGCGAGACATAGCAGTCAGGCATTCTGTCCGTGATGTCGCTTCATTGCGCCAGTTAACGGCATTCCTAATAACGAATATAGGGAATCTTGTTTCTGCCAACAAGTTGGTCGGAATGTTCGATATAAAATCTCCCGCGACTTTCCTGGAATATTTTTCATTTCTGAAAGATGCTTACTTGCTTGAATTTGTTCCGATGTTCAGCCACTCATTAAAGATTCAGGCTCGTAACCCGAAGAAGGTGTATGTTATGGATATGGCAATTTATACTGAAACGTCTGTATCAACGAGCAACAATACGGGCAAACGTTTGGAGAATCTTATATTCTTGCATTTACGTCGAAAATATAAGCATATATTCTACTACAAGGAGAAAGGAGAATGTGATTTTGTTGTAATGGAAAAGAACGCTGTAAAAGAGGCCATACAAGTATGCCTGACAGTGGATGATGAAAACTTCGATAGAGAATACAACGGGCTGCTCGGGGCAATGCAGAATTTTGGCTTAAAACAAGGATGTATAATAACACTGAATCAGAGTGATACTTTTGAAAAAGAGGGTATAACAATCAAAATGATTCCCGCTACTGAATTTCTTGAAAATTAAAAGCAAATCCATCTCCTTCTTTTAACAAATGAGATTTCGCAACGGCGAAAATAGCCGCCGCGAAATCTCATCGTCAATTTTGTCAAATCCAACCTATTGAAAGCTATTCTTATTTCTCAGCAGGCTGGTCTGCTACAACAGGCCAGTACGGATTTTGGTAGAGGATCGAAGTGGATACATCCGCCCCTGAAGTCGCTGTCAACTGGAACTGTTTGACCATGATAGGATTCAGATAATGAGCCATCCTCCACGCGCAGCCATTATAGGCAGCCTGTTTCTCGGTTCTTTCAAACGGGCGGAGATATTCACTTTTATCCTTTGACGAAACGTTTGCTTTATCCGAACCATCGGCCACCAATGTAGTCTGCCCTTTATCATCCACATACCAGTTTTCCATAGGAGTATTCCACAAGTGCATGCCTTCCAAATGGCTCGGAGTATTGATGAGCTGATCCATGGAACGCCAACGACGGAGGTCCATATACCGGAGTCCTTCGGCTATAAATTCGCAACGACGCTCACGGCGGATGTTATAAAGGGTCTTGTCGGAAAGGATATTCCCGGCAGTATAAGCCCCCCAGTCGTTTTCCGCTTCCTTGCCCATATCAGTTACTGCGATAGTCTTGTCAATATCGGTGCTGATACCGGCGCGTTGGCGAAGGATAGTCCAATATTCGCGGGCTGTAGCATCCAACGTTCCGCTAAGCAGATAGCTTGCTTCCATATAGTTCAGCAGAGCTTCGGCAGCACGGAAACATACGGCTGCCGTGTAACCGCCACCGTTGGCATAATGTTTACGATTAAACGAACCGCCCTTACGAAGGGCGTAACCAGTTGCATAACCACGTTCTCCGTCACCGTTGGTGATTGCCGGATAAGGTTCTTCCATGACGGCTTCGGTACCTTCGTTGTTATCAAGCTCAAAAAGGATGTTTTTCTGTCCCGGGTCTTTCAAGAAGATACTCAGGCGCGGGTCGCGGTTTACACGAACATTGGCAATAGTCTTATCCCCCATGTAGTAACCGTCACCATCGGCATAAGTCCCGTGGGCATAAACCGGGGTACCGCCCTTCATCAGGAAATTCTGTACAAATCCGCGGGTCAGACCGATACGGTAGTTACCCCGTCCTGCAGCGGAGTTGATATTGTGGGTAATAAGACCACGTGCATATTGGCGCCATAAAAGGACTTCGGAAACGCTTGAAAGGTCTTCCTGAGCAAACATATCGAAATAAGGGTTGGCAGGGTCATTAGCAGATTGTTGCAGCACACCGATGTTTACAGTCAAGCTGCCTTTGTATTTGTCGGCAATAGTTTTGGCCGCTTCCGTAGCCTGTTCCAGAAAGTATTTCACTTCGTTGTCAATGCTTCCGCTCGGATATTGGTAATCGCTGTAAAGGGAAGCACCCGGCCAGCCTTCTCCACCGGGAACAAACGCCGTACCTTTGAAGTTTTACAACCAAGTGCCTTCAAACAATGCCACACGCGATTTAATCAGCATCGCAGCATCCTTGTTGATGCGGGTAGTGGCCATGTCTACATCGCTCATATAGGCATAAGCTTTATCAAGGTCGGAAAGGATGAAACGGGCCACTTCATTGCGTGGCGAACGTTTGCTGGCTTCACGAAGAGCCTCCATATTGTCGGAAAGTGGTTGCTCGATAATCGGAAAATCGCCGAAAAGCTGAAGTTTCTTGAAAGACTCGTAGGCACGGAGGAAATACATTTCTCCGATGTAGTGCTTGATGGTGGCTACATCGCCGGAGATGGTATTTTGTGAACCGCTCATGTCTTCGCCGAATTTGGGAAGTATTTCAGACAGGAAGAAGTTGATACGATAGATGCGCTCAAACTTCCAGTTGTCGGATTCATCGTGAGGCACCTTCCAGCGGTCAAGGGTATAACGATCATTAGCAGTTACTTCTATCTGATTATCGGTACCTTTGTCTTCACCGAAAACGCCGTAGGTCCACTGGCCAAATGATGGGAGAACGTTAGGATATTCATCATTCAGGTTAGCCTCCAGTTGGGCTGCCGTTGAATAATAAGTCTCAGGAGAAATGGTTGACATCGGCTCTCTATCCAGAAAGTCTTCGCAAGAAGTAGTTCCGGCAATAATGGTCATTGCCATGAAAGCTTTAGCTATATATTTATAATTCGATTTCATGATATTCTTTTTTTAATGGTTTAAAGTGAAACGCTAAGTCCTACCGACCAAGTTTTTGAAAGCGGATAGGCATTGCCACCGCTCTTGATAGGCGCGGATGCATCGCTAGCTGTATTACCTCCATTTATTGTTTCAGGATCGAACAACTTACTCAGTTTTGTACCTGTCCATAAGTTTTCCCCCGACACAAAGATGCGGCAGTTGATGATGCCTATCTTGCGGGTTACAGAAACCGGAAGATTATAACCGAATTGGAAGTTCTTCAGACGAATGTAGGCAGCATTCTGCAAATAGCGGCTCTGTACTTCTTGATTCTTGGTGGTGCTGAATATCGGGCGCGGATAGTAAGAATTGAGATTAGCAGCGATTTCGTGTCCGGACAATCCGATGGCTTCATCGCGAAAGTAATTTTCATGCTCTTTCAAGCCGGTAGACCACCACATACCCCAAGTAGCATCAACTCCCCAGAACATGTTAGAGCCCTGCCAGTAGTCACGTTTCATAACGCCTTGAAAGAACAAACGGAAGTCGAATCCTTTATAGTTGGCATTCAAATCAAGACCGAAGTGGTAGCGAGGGGTGTTGTTACCAATCACCTTCAAGTCGCCATGGTCTTCCAAGGTTTGTGCACCCTTAGTGATGCCAGGTTGACCGTCCAGATCGGCATACATAATGTCACCGGCTGTCCACTCGCTTCCCAGCGGCTGTCCACCCACTTTGTCCAAGTGAGCTTGCATTTCGGCATCTGTCTTGGCAATTCCTACAGTTTCGAATCCCCAGATTTCGCCAATCTCGCGACCTGCTATATAAGTAGAAATAGAGTTTGTCGGGTTGCCGGGGTATCTGTCGATATAGGTACGGGCATCAGATACGTTGAACTTGACACCATAGCCCAGTCCGAAGTTCGTGCGGTCGTTCCATCCGATAGTAAGTTCCCAACCTTTTGTTTTCAAGTCACAATTGTTAGTCTTGGGAACTGCAATACCCAGGGTGGCAGGAAGTTCTACGGAAGGACCCACCATATTGTCGGTATACCGGATGTAAGCGTCGAATGAACCGCTCAATCGGTTATTGAACAAACCCCAGTCGAGACCGACATTCCAAGTGCGAACCTTTTCCCAAGTCAAGGCAGTACTGATAAGGCTGCCTACATAAGCCGTATTAGGTTTGACGCCGTTCTGCAACCAACTACCGCTGGCTTGTCCCAGTGTCATGGAGCGGTAAGTGGGATACCACCCAGTGGTGTTCATGTTACCCAACTCACCATAAGAAAGACGAACTTTCAGTTGATTGCAAGTATTGGCAAAATCCTCCCAGAAACTTTCTTGGGCAATATTCCAACCTAAAGAGAAAGAAGGAGAGAGCTGCCAACGATTGCCGCGACGGAAACGGGACACACCATCGTAACGGAGGTTGACTTCTGCCAGATAGCGTCCGGCGTAGTCATAATTCACACGGCCAAAGAAACCGGCTGTAGCCCATTCGTTACGATAACCGCCCACTTCAGGAACCTTATCTGCACCAAGACCGTCAATGTTTGATATCAAGTCCAGCTCCGGAAGTTCTTCCACTTGCAGGCCGTAACCTTTTACCTTGAAGAATCTCTTCGCTCGGTTTCAGATATAAAGGTTATGCTTACCCCCTCTGGAAAGCCGTTAAAATAAAGAAGATGTTAGGATATTAGCATAGAATACTCTAAGACTTCTCCAAATCATTTGATTCTATTTTTATTGCTTCTTGTCCGTACTTGCCAAGTATGCCCCTGCAACCATGATCAATAATGCGAGCCCGAAAATTATATTCGGGCGTTCGCCGAGAATAAGAAAAGAAAGCATTACCCCGATAAAAGGCGCAACGGCATAGTAAGCGCTTGTTCTAGCCGCACCAATTTCCCGTTGTGCATGCACATAGAAGAATACGCTTAATCCGTAAGCCACAAACCCCAATAACAGTACGGCGGGGATATGAACCAAACTACCTGCCTGTTCGTCAACGGCAAAGGCAACGGCTAAAGAACCCAAGCCCGAACCGAATCCTTTGATAATCACAATTTGCAAAGGATCCTTGTTGGATATTTTACGGGTGCAATTATTTTCAAACCCCCAACAGATACAGGCTAAAATAACGAATATCGAACCGAGGGAAAACGAAAAGCTGGTTGCATCTTCCACCGACAACAAAATGCTTGAAACGGTTATCAATACAATGGCTACCCACAAACGGCGGCTTATTGCTTCCTTGAAAATAAACAGGGCGATAATAGCCGTTGCCACAATCTCGAAGTTGTTCAGCAACGAAGCACTGGCGGCGGTGCTCATTGTCAGTCCGAACATCAGGAAAATGGGCGCGGCAATATCCAGCACTACCATTGCAATGGTGTAAGGCAGTTCCTTATGGGTAAGGCGCAATTCCGTTCGTTGCTTTTGACGCTTGTTCCGGACAAATCCGACAATGGACATGCCCAATCCTGCGCCGAGGTAAAGGAAAGCCGCCATCATCATGGGCGGGATTTCCTTTAGCAACATTTTGGAAAAGGGCGAACTCAGCGCATACAGCGAGGCTGCCAAAATAGCATGGAAAATAGCTGCTTTATGTTTCGATTTAAAATTCATATTCCTATATTAAACCTGACAGGCTTTAAACATCTGTCAGGTCATGGCTTAACTTTACCAATCTTCAAAATTAGGCAAACGTTGACAGGATACATATTATCTGCAAAGATAATGTCTTTGCCATCGTTCAGGCTTTTCAACTGGGTAAGTAAAGCAGTCCGTTCAGCTTCAACCCGCACCACTTCGGTTTGTACGATGCTCAGGTTATTTGCAGGAACAGAACCGCACCATTTCACATGCTGCCAACAAGAAAGCCCCTACTCCGAAATTTGCTGTAGAATGAGCATCAACAACTTGTCCCGGAATGGCTTTCTCGCCAATGGGCTGTACATAACCTACCGTACCATCCGGTCGTAAAGCAACAGTAGCTAGATAATTCCAGGCTTTTTCAACGATAGGCTGATAAGTGACACGATCAAGATAGCCATTATTCATCCCCCATAGCAGTCCATAAGTAAAGAAAGCCGTACCACTAGTCTCCGGTCCAGGTGCATGTTCCGGATCCAACAAACTGCGTGTCCAATAACCACCGGGCTGTTGGCAATCAGCCACTGCCTTTGTCAGAGTACGATAACGTTCTATATACTCTTCCCTGTATTTGTCTGTTTCAGGCAAATCCTTCAGAACTTTAGCAAATGCAGCAAGCACCCATCCGTCCCCGCGCGCCCAAAAGTCCTTTTTCCCATTCACTGTCTTATGCTTGGGATAAATATACTTTCCATCCCGATAATACAGTCTTGCTTCGTTATCATACATCAGTTCATCCGCATATTTCCAATATTCGTGAAGTTTCTCCAGGTAAAGCGGGTTTCCGGTGATCTTGTACAATTTGGTCATTACCGGCATCACCATATAAAGCCCGTCATCCCACCACCAATAATCCTTGCGATTTGTATTCATCTGATATTCCATCACTTCACGTGCACGGGCTATTTTCTCCGGGTTGGGAGAAAGCATATAGAGATCGGCATACGTCTGGAAACAAACCTGCCAGTCGCCAAAAAGCACATACTCGTCAGTTTCTCCATAGCTGTATTTCCACTTCGATTTATTATCGGACTTCGCACCTTTCCACTCATTGTGTTCCGCCCAAGCTATGGAATAGTTCAAGTACTCCGCATTTCCCGTTAAGAAGTAAGCCTCCATATTTCCCGTATGATAAACGGCATTATCCCAGAAAGCTCGTTTATGAGCAGGATTCAGTGTTTGCCACCGGCTGTTTACCTTGTCAATAAGTCTTACTATTTCCGTAGGACTATAGGGAACTCCGGACGTATATGCCCGGGAAGATAGGGCAGTCATCGTAAACAATACAACCAAAATTGTTTTTGTAAAAATCTTCATATATATCCTTTTTATCTTATTTTTATTTAATACCTAAACCAGTCACATACAATCATTTCCCGCAAATGCAAAAGCAGTCTTAACAAACTACTTAGGGTGTATTTACTTCCAACACATAAACCAGTTGAGAAGGATATTCCAATACATGCTCACCGTCACCCTGTTTGGTGTGCTGCACAAAAAGATGTAAACGACGTTTTTGCTTCCAGAGCTCCGTATCATGAGAAGGTTCCCAAGCTTCTACCGAAAAATCAGTCAGGTCGGAGGCTGTCCATTCACCTGCTGCCACATCTGGAGTGTACATCAGCGAAACCCGGCTCCCCCGCTCAGTATCACGGAAAATGTAAAAAGCCTCACTCCCATTCACCACAATACGCGGGCGGGCAATGGGTATCATTTTCGTACCGCCACCCTTCAATGAAAAAGGCGTATGCCGCTTGGACACTTGCCGGACATACCATTTGTGTCCATCATGCCATACCAACCTATATTGTGGAATATCACTATTCCGGTCACGCCAATAAGTCGCAATATAAGGATGTCCCCCAGTATCAGCACTCATACTGGTCTGGTTAATCAACTCCGAATTTTGTGGTATCCGGCACGCATATTCGGCATTTCCGTAACGAATAGGCAGATCGTATTTCGTCCCATCTGTCCGATACCATGTCACACCGTTGTCAAAAGAACGGGCATAACAGAGATCATGGTTCGTTTCCACCTTCCAGGTTTCACGCCACACCCACGACAGATGGATTGTACCCCGCTCATCTACATAAATCTGCCAATAAGCATTCCGTTCTCCCTCGCCATCTATCAATACGTCCTGCACCCGATGCCATTTCTTTTCTTTTACCGAATAACGGTTCATTACCAAATTACCCTGACCGGAGGAACCGGAACGATAAACAAAGAGCAAATCACCTCCTGCCAATGAATAAAATTCCGGATAAGTCACATTTCCTTCATCAATTCCCGTCATAGGTTGTTTTCCACCTAACTCGAGTGCATGAGGAGCCAGACTCCGACAGTAATTCAACGCATTGCCGTGATGGTCGAAAGCAACATGCAGATAACCGTCACCGTCCAACATCAGGCTGATAATGTTATGAGCATCTTTCACATTCCCTTTATATTGGGTACGATGCAACGTCCAGTGCTCTGATCCGAGTTTCCGCTTTCCCAATACCAGATAAGCTTCAGCATCATAATAGCCTGTATATTGCTCGTCATTTTGCGTTACAAGAGAATTGTTTCTGAAAACCGTCGTATTTACCGACGTTCCACTATATCCTTTTCCCACTTCCACTAGACGGGCTTTAGGAAAGACACCTACCCCATTTTGCGCACAGAGCAGGGTAAAATACATTCCACTAGCAAAAAGAATTGATAGTTTACGATAGATGTTGTTTCTGTACCTCATTTAATCTAATGATAAAGAATATTAATCACTCATCACTAAACGCTAATCACTCATAATAAGCATGATCTTTCGGGAACTCCTCTCCTCCCCATGCTTTCTTCGAAGTCCACGGTTGCGGGGCATCCGTCCAGAAAGGATCATCGGCAGAAAGACCTAACGGCAGGAAAGCCAACGAAGCCATATATAGACTTCCATTATTGGCATACCAATCGGAAATATGAGGCTGGGAACCATTAAAACCTAAAGTCAAATACCCCTTTTCATTGAAGTTCCGTCCGTCACCGAACATCCGTTGAATAACTGCCGTCATTGCGGCACGTACCTGTCCGGCAGGAAGTTCCTTAGGTAACCAGCCACGCCATGAGAGCAGAGCAAGCGGTTGGAGAACAGCCGTGCGGTAAGTAATGGAGCGTCCGAAAACCGGGAATGCTCCTTCCGGGGAAATAAAACGCTCCAATATCATCCCGAAACGTTGCATCCGTGTGACGGACTTCGAAAAGTTTCCGCCTTTCACGTTCCAAATATTCTTTTTTCCACCATCTGTTACTACTTCCAGACACTCCACATACATCGGATGAAGCACATAACTATTATAATAATCGAATGCAAAACCCGGACCGTCACTGTACCACCCGTCACCTACATACCATTCATCCACTTTACGCAAAGCCGAAGTAATGCGGTAGCCGTCAGTTTGCGCACCCGCTTTCTTCAAGAAACATTCAATTGTAGCCGAGAACAGTAACCAGTTCGTATAAGGCGGATCTACCCGTCGCAATTGTTGAAATTCGGTAATATAACGCTGTTTTGTCAAAGTATCCAGAGGTATCCACAGTGCGTCATATCCACGCAGCAGACTTTCAGCTACATAAGCGGCATCGACCAAAGGCTGTCCTTCTTTACGCCACAACAGATAATCTTTACTTTGGGGATCAACAGCCTGTGCATAGCTTTTCAACGCCCATTCCCGGAGTTGCTTGCGTTGCTTGCCTTCAGCGGTATCATCATCGGGTAAGGAAATCCAGGGAGCAAGACCGGCCATCAAACGACCGAAACATTCCATATACGTTACCCGCTTATCGCGTCCGTCCCATGTAGGACTCAATTCCACCAACATGTTTTCCTGCAATTTTCCTTCACTCATATTACTAAGTACCGGAGCCGCCATTCTATACAAAATGTCTGTCCATACTTCGCGGTCAGTAACCTTCTTTTCCACTTTCTTTTTTGCCGCAGTTTCTTGCGTCGGGATTATCAGTAAAACGAGTAATAATCCCCAAAAACACTTCATTATTCTCATGATAAAAGATTTATTTTATTTTCCACTGTGCTCAGGTATAGACATACTCTAAGGTGTGCCATCTTTGAAATCTAACCCCTGATAACTTTTTTTATCGTATAATTTTTATGGTTTAAATATCTCTCCGACAACCAACTTATTTCCGGAAAGATCGACTTCGAAGAGATGAGGTATACGACGATAATACGCTCTGTAGTCCTAATAATCCGTTTGATTGTTCCATCAATATTTTTGATAAACCCGCACATAGTCTATTTCATATTTCATCGGTAACGCCGCGCTGTCAACCGGTCCACCGTTCACTCCTCCAATAGCAAGATTCAACAGTAAATATTGCGGTTTCGTAAAAGGATTTTCTCCATTTCCAAAAGAGCCGTTCACCGTTTCGCTTAACGGAATCTCATTCAACAGTTCATCATCCAGATACAACTTTAGGAAAGTTTCATCCCAATCCATACGCCAGACATGAAACTTCTCCGCCCATTTGAGGTCCTTATCCGTGAAATGCGTAAAAGGCATTTTTTTACTGTTCCATTTAGCCTTATAACGGAGGTCGGTTCCCCAGGCTGCATTCGCCAGAATATGAGGAACTCCGTTGATGCGGTAATACTCCATAAGGTCAATCTCGCCGCACGAAGGCCACTCCATCCCCCTGCCCAAAGTCCAGATAGCAGGCCATGCGCCTTTATCCACAGGTATCTTGGCACGGACTTCAAATCTGCCGTACAGGAATTCCTTCTTACCGGTAGTTGTTACCGATGAAGAAGTATATTCAATGAATTCACGTTTTCTCCGCCAGTCATTGCTACCGGCCTCAAATAAAGGGTTTTGACGCCCAACTTCCTTACGGGCTTCAATAATCAGCTTTCCATCTTTGCAATATGCATTTTCGGGTTGATACCATTGTGCCTCCTCATTGCGGACAAAGCCGTTTTCATAATTCCATATTGAAGCATCCAAACGCCCTTCCGTATTGAACTCATCACTCCATACCAACTTCAATTCCTGTGCATCAGAGGTGGACATGCCCCAATATTCCTTTAATTTTCTGGCTTCTTCGTCCGTCACGCAAATTACCGCTCCGTGTTTTTGTACGGAAAAATTGCTGCGCCTCATTACACCCTCGTCGAAATGGCCCAGATTGCGGAAATTCACAAAGTCCGTTGTTTCGGCAAAACCGAAATTGTGCGGACTGACACTGAAGACGTCATACATCAACACCCATTTGTCCGTACCGCCGCGTTTCCATACATTCGGTGCTTCGCAAGCACCCGGTTCAAAATCAACCTGTCCGGGTTGATAAACGTATCCACCGTTTATTCTATCAGAAAAAGCCATTTTAATGCCGCCGGGATTCTCCTGAGCCACATACATCATGCAGAAACGCCCGTCGGGTAATTTGGTAATGTCAGCATCCAAAACCTGCTTGGTAGTATCGGGATATTCAAAAAGAATCTCGGGTGCCGAATCTAAGGCCGTAAATTCCTCATTCATATAAGCATAATACAGTTTTGTACGCCCATTGCCTTTACGCATGGTGAAATAAATCATAATTTTACCTTTATCTCCATCATATATCAACTCAGGCGCCCATGCACAACCAACGTTCCATTTTGGATATGCCTTGTAAATATCAAGTACCGTATGCGACCAATGTATCAAATCTCTCGATTTCATCAACACGAAGCCACGATTGTTACCCCATTGATATAATTCTTTCGGGCGCTCCCACTCCGTCGTGCGATACCCTTTCTGCTTACCATAGATGTGCAGATCAGTCATTGCCAGATAAAACCAGCCATCCGGGCCGCGCATGATATGGGGATCGCGAATCCCTTTCTGTTCTGCAATCGTGTCGCCTGCAATCACCGGCTGTCCGTTGTTTACATCCGTAAACGTGTAACCATCATTACTCAAAGCAAAATACAACCCATGTGTATCATCTTTGAAATAAGTGAGCAGGTATGCGGTCGAAGCACCAGTTCCTTCCGTTGTCATCTTCACCCGTTTTATTGACCCGTCCGGATCATAATCAAGCCGATCAATACAAACAGAACGGCTGAAACTTCCTCCGTCAGTTTGAATTGCCCCATTGTGGTAGACAAAATACCATTGCCCTCTGAACTCCACAATAGACTGATGGTTAGTATTCGAATTTCCTGCAATTTCATTGATAATGCCTTTGTACTCATATTTCCCGTCAATCTTATCAGCAATAGCATAAGCTATTTTTTCGGGAAAACCAGTGGCATAGCTCAAGTAATATTTCCCATTATATTTATGAATCCAAGGTGCTTCTGTAAATTGAAAGCCTTCAAACTCCAACCGCTTTACCTCACCGTCTATTTCAACCATATTTTCTTTCAACCGGGCATAATAACATTCCCCGTTTCCCCAGAAAAGCCATGCCTGACCGTCGTCATCAATAAAGACCGTCGGATCGATGCACGCCCACGAATGTGTCGATGCAAAACAATCTTTATTTGTTAGTAATGGTTTGCCCAGTGCGTCCTTATACGGACCTTCAGGACGATCGCTGACGGCAACGCCTATGCCCGACCAGTTAGTGCTGACATACCAATAATATTTGCCGCCCCGTTCTATCACCTGTCCGGCGTAGGCATCACCGCTCTTCGCCCAAGTGAAATCAGCTATCTTCAATGGCACAGGGTATTCCGTCCAATTCACCATGTCGGTGGTAGAGAATACCAGCCAGTCCTTCATCTTATAACCCTTTTGCCCGCCGACAAAGTCATGCCCTGCAAATAACCAAAGCGTATCGCCCTTGACCATCGCAGCAGGGTCGGCGGTGTAATGATGTGTAATGACCGGATTCCCTTTCGACACAAAACGGTAACAGTCACTATTATTCTCTGGTTGCAAGAGGTACGGGGGAACACCACCCCATGTGGCTTGCAGACGACGTGCTTCTTCCCTGGTAATACCTGTCACGCTGCCATGACGGGGGTTAAAGTTCTTGATGAACGATTCCGGTTTATCGGAGAAATGTTCCAAATCGCTGCTACGTTGAAACTCAAACCGTTTGTCCTTGTAGAGGTCGTACATCAGGATATACTCGTTGGAATCGTTAAGTTTAAACACACTTGAGCCTTCTACCGCCACACCCTTGTCGGCATAGGCGTCCACATAGCTGAAATCTTCTTTCCAAGGTCCTTGCAGAGATCTACTCGTAGCTTGTTGAATACCATTCTTGATTTCTTTTCCATTCGCATCTTTCGTATTTCCTTTATAGAAAAAATGGTATAAGCCATCTTTATAGATAATATCGCCATCTATCGCCCCATATTTGGCACGAAACATTAATTTTGGCTCGCGTTCAAAACCTGTAAAATCCTTATTGGCATAAGCCGAATAAAAGTCGAGCCTGTCGTCGCCCTTGAAGCGGATGGTAAAGTAAACGAGGTATTTTTTCACCTTCGGGTCATAAATGGTTTGCGGCGCCCACACCCACTTCACGTTACCGAAGCGTTTGGGGTAAAGTTTTGCTAAATCAATTATGCTATGCGTCCAGTTGATCAGATCATCGGATTTCAGCATGACGATCCCCGGATTGCTGTCCCAACCATTTTTCACAGTAAACATGTCGGTAGCCGTCAGGTAGAATGTTTTTCCATTCTCACCGCGCAGAATGTGCGGGTCACGGATACCTCCCGTCTGAGATATGCCACCGGAAGCAATAACAGGTTGATTGCCGTTCAACGCGGACCAATGAATTCCATCGTCGCTGACCGCAAAGCGCAGTTGTTCCTGCTTATTCTTTTCGCCAGAGCCCTCAAAATAGGCGAACAGATAACCGTCCATTTTAAATTGGGAAAACAAATAATTAGTTAACAATAATATAACTAACGTTACAAGATACTTTTTCATAAAGCTATCATTACTATTCAATACTTGAAATTATCGTTATAAATATGTAGGCTGAAATCCTCGATCTTAATAAAACGCTTACCATTCAAACAAGACTCTTCTTTGCCAAGAAAGAGTATTACTACTCTATTACTAACAGTACACATGCATGAGGATTTAATTTGAAGCTAACTTCATTCTCAAATGTCCCCAAATTGCTGTTATTCCATAAATCCACTATTCTATGTTTTCCTGTCAGTTCCAGATCCTTGAGTTTCACCGTAACGTCCTGAACTTCATAATCTTTCAAATTAAAAAGAGCTAAATACTTTTCACTTGTTTTTGAATTTTCAGAGGTTACAACCAATTGACTGTCATTTCTAAAAATCTGCCGTACATTTTTGCTATCGCGATGCATCCGCAATACTTCCTCATTTGTCAGTAGCAAGCGTGTGAAATCATCCAAACTTGGGAGATCACCACCAAACATCAAGGGCGAACGGAAAATAGTGAAAAATGTCATCAAAGAATACTGTTCATCATGCGTCAGGCGGCTTTGGCGGTCTTGCCCACGTTCGCCACGAATGGAAATTCTACCGAGCGGTATCATATCGCAGTCAGGCCATGTGCCCAAGGCAATGTACGGATACCAGTTTTCAGCCACTTTCATCAAGTGCGTGATGTGCCCCCATGTATCCCAAACGTCATCTACCATACGCCACATGTTGGCATGACGTTTCGCGTGCATTGCCTCATTCACAGGTGTTTCTCCCGGCGACATGCTCAACACAATCGGTCGTCCGGTGCGGTCGATAGCCTTACGAATCATTTCTATTTCTGTTTTATGATAAGGACGTGAAAGATCATCGATTTTCAGGAAATCCACCCCCCACGAAGCGTAAAGTTCCATGAGTGAATTATAATATTCCTGCGCACCTACCGTGTCTTTTATCGAGTAATTATCACGCAACCACGTACATTGTGATTCCGGGGAGAAAATTTTGTCAGCGGTGATATTCGTTCCTTTAATAGGAAGTTTCCGCTCAACAGCAACTTTAGGCACACCCCGCATGAGGTGTATTCCGAACTTCAAACCCTTGCTATGAATGTAGTTCGCCAACGGTCTGAAACCCTGCTCGCCGGTTGCGGAAGGAAAACGGTTGACAGCGGGCAAGTAACGTCCGTATCCATCAAGTACATAGTGCGGATCAGTTTGGTTATAGCCACCCGCCTTATCGTTTTCCACAAACCAGCGAATATCCACCACAACGTACTCCCAACCATATTTTTTCAAGTGACTTGCCATATAATCGGCATTGGCTTTTACTTCATCTTCGGTAACGGTAGATCCATAACAATCCCAACTGTTCCATCCCATCGGTGGAATTTTAGCCCACTGCACAAAGGTAGGTGCTTGCTTCAGCCATACTGCCATTTTTCCAACACCGCGGTGGTTCCATGCATAATAAGGAATAAGAGTCCATTTACCGGCTCGGAGCAATGAAATACCCGACAACATTCCGGGAATATATTCTACCGTAAATTGGGAGTCAACAGGGAAACTTTCTTCCAGCACATTAAAACTATTATCTATCGCTTCGGCGCAATACACAAGGGGACCACGTTCTACAGCAACACATCCGGCATCGGCTTCTACCTTTTCATTGGCCACAACAATGCGGGGCTGCATATCAAAGTCGGCTTCCACCCGGTCACCCTTTTTCCATTTTCTATTAATAGAGAAATATCCATCAATACCGACCGTTCCTTTTACCTTCTTGCCATTAAGCATAATGGTGTACAATGGGTTTTTTCCATCGGCATAATGATACAAATCACTTGGAACAACCTGATTACGTACCCAACCAGGAATGCGGATTTTAAGCGTAAACGCTATCGGAACTTCCGGAAGAAGTTCAATCTTCACGGCTCCTTCCCATGGGTAAGTTGTCGTCTGCTTGATTTCCACCCGTCTTCCAGCTATCTCAAGCTCTGCCGTATTTCCGGCAAAAAGGTTGATATAAACATTATTATCCTTCACAGCATAAATATATCCGGGCAATGATGGAATAAAACGGCTGATGTTCGACGGACAGCAGGCACAGCCAAACCACGGTTGCCGCTCGCACGCCCCCTGATTGAACTTATATATGCCATCCGACTCCAGTGGATTCGGATAAAAAAACGTACCACCATCGAGCGATACACCCGAGATCAACCCGTTATACAGTGTACGTTCCAATACGTCGATATATTTCGATTGACCGTGCAACAGGAAGAGGCGATAGTTCCAGAACACGTTAGCTATCGCAGCACAAGTTTCGTTATACGCCGTAAGGTTTGGCAATTCGTAATCCCCGCCAAACGCTTCACCATCATGTTTTGCACCGATACCACCGGTAATATACAGCTTTTTACCAATGACATTTTCCCAAATCCGGTCGATAGCACGGATATAAGCCGTATCACCTGTTAGCGCAGCTACATCCGCCATGCCGGAATACATATATGCAGCACGAACAGCGTGTCCTACGGCTTCGTCCTGTTCAATAACCGGTTTGTGTGACTGGCTGTAAATGTCCTTATGGACGGTGCGTCCACGTTCATCTAAAAAAAACTTGGCTTCATCCAGGTATTTCCTGTTGCCGGTCACCAGATAAAGTTTAGCTAAAGCCATTTCTGCAATTTGGTGTCCCGGAACTTTTATTATCTGTCCTTTCCCCAAACCGATTGCAGCACAAACACAGTCGGCATACTTAATAGCAATGTCGAGGAAGTTTCGTTTGCCAGTGGCTTGATAATGAGCCACAGCACCCTCTATCATATGCCCCAGATTATATAGCTCATGACTCAGCTCTTCCTCCTTTTCCCAGCGTTCTTTGCCTGCCCAGTTATGCGGATGTGCAGGGTTCATCGTACGCGAAGTATAGAGATAGCCATCCGGTTCCTGGGCGGCAGCTACAATGAGTAGTACACTATCAATGTAACTTTCCAATCGTTTGTCGGGATAAGTTTGCAACGAATAACTTGCTCCCTCAATCGTTTTGTAGATGTCCGTATCATCAAAAGGGAAACCCTCTACTTTGTACGTATCGCTGGGATGCACCGCCCTTACAAAATTTTCAATGCGTCCCGTTTCCTCTGATTTGCGAAATGCCAACGGAATAGTTACTTCACGGGAAACCTTCAACCTCTGTCCCCAAAAGCCATCCGCCATTCTGACGGAAGTAAAGGGAACAGGAATTATCGGATACCCCCCTTGATTCAGTTCCGGTTGTGCGTAGCCAATACTTACAACCAGTGCGGTAAGCACTGCAACCAATGTCCTTTTCATGCGCATTATATTTATTATTTAAGTAATATCCCTTCTACGGCAGGTATAACATTTTTACCATGTTACCACTTATTTACCCATTCAATAAACGGAATACCTTTTTTATTAAATCTTACAGGTAGCCAAATATAACGTGAATCGGCTAAGTTACCGGGACGCCAGACATCAGCCATAAATACATACTCCCCCTTTTTCTCCTGCAGAGGCAAAATATAGGTACTTTGTCCGCCAAAAGTTATTCCCGCATCTTTTCCTACGCAAGGATTAGGCAACTGTTTCCATTCTCCGAAAATAGAAGAAGATGTCATCAACCGGGCTTCATTCGGTTTCCAACCTGTACATCCTGAAGTAATCATCCAATAGACTCCATCCTTTTTAAAGATTGCCGGAGCCTCATTATGTCCCCCCGGAAATATACGGATATATTTTCCGGTATGGCAAAGATAATCATCGGATAGTTCTGCAATATGAAGTGTCAGATTCTCTTCCGAAGAATAAATATGATAAGCTTTGCCATCATCATCTACAAATATAGTCATATCACGCGACATCTGTCCACTTTCCAAATCACGTTTTACATACATTCCCTTACTGACAGCCTCGCGCCACTCAGGCGTCCACCACTCATACCTTTCCGGGTTCCAACTGAGTTCCCGTTCTTCCTGCCCCATGTTCACCGGATAAACACCGGGATTTACACGTCCCGAACGGATGAAACGATAAGGTCCTGTCGGATTATCACTTACCGCTACCCCTGCACGTGCCGGTCCATATCCTTTCCCTTTAAGTTCCAAGTGGAACCACATTACGAATTTTGCCGTTTTCTTATTATAGACTACCTTCGGGCGTTCTATGATACAGCCTTTCTCCATATCGCTTCCTACTTCGGTTGATACATTTAAAGCTACTCCTTCATATTTCCAATTACGCAAATCGACTGAAGAATAACAGGTTACGCCTACTTGTGTAGTAAAGCCAGATGAAGGGCGATGCTCTCCATACCAATAATATTTACCCCCATGAAACAAGACTCCTCCTCCATGGGCATTGATAACATTTCCATCGGTATCTTTCCAGGATTCTCCGGAAACGATGCCCTTTTGATCAATTGAATTAGTTTGTCCCCAAAGGGTTGTCTGAAAGATGAAACAGAAGAAGAAATATCCTACTTTTTTTTTCAAACGTTTATTCATATCTTCATATCATTTAAAAAAGGCGGGGCAAACTTTCACGAGGAAAAGTTCGCCCCGCCTTAATAAAACAAAAACCTATCGAAAACTAAACTCCACTATTATTCGGTCTTATCCTCGTCAGCAACAGCTTCTTCCCAATTTGTCCACATCGCAACTGAATCGTCGTAACCATCATAACCGTAGTTTTGACGAAGTTTGGCACCAATATTAGCGGTAATGGCAGAGTTAGGAACAGGCCAGAAGAGATTATGTTTGTCAACCTGATAGTTCAAATTGACCTTAGAAAGAATCACCCCATGATTGAAAATACTATAACGGGTGCAACGTTTAAACCAATAACTACCTCCACTGAGATCGGTACCGTTTTGCTTGTCCCAGGTATTGATGTCGTAAACATTACCCCACTCGTCGGGCTGACCACTCTTGGCAAGACACCATGAAATACGAGTCAACTCAGGTTGACGCCATTCTTCCATATAGAGCTCCCTGGCGCGTTCATCACATATATCACCGATTGTAACAGTCGTAAACATCTTCTTGGCATGGGCACGTTCACGAATCACATTTACGTCTTGAGCGGCACCGGTAATATTACCCTGATAGAACCTGGCCTCAGCACGGAGCAAATAAGTCTCAGCAAGCCGGAAGAGGTACATATTGCCGTTAGAGCAATAAGAGCCCTTGGTCGCTCCATTGAATTGGTTGGAACCATTATTTTCTTCGGCAGCTACGTCGAGAATATACATCTTATACAAAGGTATGGGAAACCAGCTACGAATAGTGTCTTTACACAAAAGAGTGCCTTTGGCAATCAACACGTTACCTTTATCATCCTTATAATCCTCAGTAGCGTATAGCTGCATATTCTTACCGTAGAATTTTGAGTTGGGGCGGTTGTATTTGAGATCTTCCATCTCTACCCAGTTACCTACTGCACGATTGTGACGCAAATCCTGAGTATCGACTTCGCCATCATAACTCCAAATGGTTTTGTTGTAGTGATAAGAGGTACGGAAGCATCCGATGCCACGACCGAGCACTCGCAACCAGTCGAGCGCCTTGTTATATTCACCTTGACTGCGGGCCCAATTATAGGTAGGAGAGCCTAAACCACTAGGATCCATAATATCACCGTTAGACCAGTGAACACCCAAAGCACGCATGGTCAGATATTGCGTAAAGTTCTGGTCATTATAGTTCAGAATAGGAAGAATGGTTTCCTTATTGGAAGCCGCGGCAACGTTATCACCGCGATGCAAATCCCAAAGGACATTGCGTTCGACAGACCAAGTGTCGGGATTGCCCGAAGGAACATTCGTACCGAACGGCTGAGTCATAAGAGCGAGTCCATGATTTTGAATCAGGTCGGTAGCCATATCTTCGGCTTTCTTGAAGTCACCGTTAACCAAATAGCACTTAATTAAAAGTTGCATACAAGCCTCCTGATTCACTGCACCGAAATAAGGCATATCCTTTTGAGCGGGAACATGAGCAACCGCAAATTCCAAATCGTGAATCAACATCTTAAAGATAGCCTCTTTACTGGTTGACTTATAATTTTGCTTGGGCACATCAATAATTTTTGTAACCAAAGGTATGTCACCGAACAGAAGTACCTGATGATAGTATTTGTAGGCACGGTGGAAATAAGCGCGACCTTTGTAGGCATCACGGGTAACATCGTCAAGCCCCTTCACCTTGTCAACGTAAGAAAGAACCGTGTTGGCATACTTGATGCCCGTCCATGCCTGATCCCAAAACCGGCTCATGGCATTAGAGTCGCCACCACCAGCCATACCTGACGTGGGAGTAATCTTATTGGCAAAGTCATCCATGATGCCACCACCTGCATCAGTTTTTGCATAAAGGCCTATGTCGGTCATGAAGTAAACCGAGGCAATAGGGAGCACATTGCCGTTACCATCCATGAGCATATCTTTATAATGTAAATCACACATGGCAAGAGCAGATTGCAAACCTGCTTCGGTAACATATGTCGTCGTGGGTTCATAGAACGACAATGGGTCTTGCTTAAGAAAGCTGTCTGTGCAGCTCGCCAACATGGTCAATAAAACGAACGCCATGCAACCCTTGAAGAATTTATTTATATTATTTCTCATCTTAAGTTTCTTTATATTGTTTTCCATTTTGAATCTTAGAAATTAAAGTGTGATGTTTAGTCCAAAATTGAAGCTACGAGTGGCAAGTCCACCGGTTTCGGGATCTCCATATTCCCAACTTGAGAAGGTGCATACATTATGACAACTTGCAGTTACACGAATCTTGTCAACCTGGTACTTGCGGGTCCACTTCTGAGGCAGAGTGTAACCTACCGTGATGTCATCAAGACGGACGAAGTTGCGATTGTAAAGCTTGTTTACACCACCAGCCAAACCGGTATTAGGTCCTACAGCATTCAGACGCGCATAGTCATTGGTAGGATTGTCAGGTGTCCAATATTTCTTTTCCGGGACATTATATGCATTAGTAACTTGTGAGCCACCGTTGTCTTGGTTTAACCAGTACCCTGCAAGGCTCTTATGCCCCATGTAGGAATAGAGTGAGAACGAGAATGTAAGATCTTTCCAAAGAGTGAAATCGTTACGCATATTCCAATAAATAGGAGGAGCAGTCGTACCAAGATAAGCTTTATCCTTGTCATTGTAAACAGGAACACGAGTACCGTCTTCAAGAATTTTGTCATCCTCAGTATAGAGATTCTTAACCTTAATATCACCAGGCTTCTCTCCTACAAGAGCAGCCGCCGCTATATCCTCAGGGGTGTTTTGCCAAATACCATCTGTTTTATAATACCAAATCTCACCGATAGGCTTACCTATATACCAACCATTGGAGGTATCATCATTTTCTTTACCATTCTCATCGTAGTCATAGTAGATGTGGTTAATGCGATTCTTGTTCAACGAGAAACCGGCAGTAGTGCTCCAAGTGAAGTCTTTCCTTTTGATATTGTTCGATGTCAAAGAGATTTCAAAACCTTGATTCTGAACTTCACCGAGGTTAGCAGTGATAGAGCTAAATCCGGTGAAACTGGGCAGGCGCTGAGACATAATCATGTCCGTTGTCTTCTTAAAGTAGTAATCTATACTACCGATCAAGCGCTGATCAAATATCGCGAAGTCCAAACCGACATTGTAAGCGTTAGTCTTTTCCCATTTAAGATTGGGAGCTGCCAGACGATCCATATACAAAGAGTTGACCACGGTAGAGGTCCCATTATTGTAATAAACCATTGGACTACCTAAAGTAAGATTGGCAAGAGTTTTGTATACGTCGCCAAACTCACGGTTACCGTTAGTACCCCACGACAGACGCAACTTAGCCATATCTAACCACTTGCGAGTTCCTTCCATGAATTTTTCATTAGAGAAAGTCCAACCGAGTCCGATTGATCCAAAATTACCCCACGGATTATTGGCACCGAAACCTGAGTAACCGTCGCGGCGGAAAGTACCCGTAAACATATAACGATCGTTATAACTATAGAATACACGTCCCAGATAAGAAGCAGCGGTGTAGTGGCTGTCATAGGTATCAAACGAGCTTTGCTGCTTGTTGCCACTTGATGTGTAGTGAAATCCGAGAGCATCGGTCGGATCAAGGTTGCGAGCATAGATATTGTCGCTCCAAGAGCGGTGTTCTTCAGATTCCTGAACTAAAGTTACAGTGAAGTGATGAACATCATTGAAGGTATGATCCCAAACAATAGTGTTGTTCAAATTCCAATCAAAATTCTTGGCATTTCCACGGTTAACGCCACGATCTGCAGCCGAAGCGTTGGGAAGATCGGCCGACATAAAGTAGCGATCGTAAAACCATTGGTAACGCGGAGCGATATTGAACTGGTATGAGAATCCAAGAGGCAATGTGACCTTGGCATTAAAAATAGTGTTCAACACCGTGTACCCTTTTTCAAGATCATAATATTGACGGTCGAAGTAATAGTTGTAACCACCATTGGTTGCCATGCCGGTCATAGGATATTGCTGGTAGCCGCCATCTTCAGTATACATCGAAGCATAGGGTGAGTTACGAAGCATGTTGCTATCCCAATAATTACTACCGAGGGACACTTCGACGTCACCGTCAGAACGATCCTGAAAGTTAACGTTGGCACCCACTTCAAGCCAATCGGTAATCTTAGCGCTCAATTTAAGATTGGAACGGAAAGCATGATAATCGTTGCCTTGCACCGCACCTTCATTATTCACGTAACCAAACGATAGATAATAGTTAACGCGATCGGTTGCACCTGCAATGCTTGCATTATAATCTTGATTAAGACCCGTACGGAAAGTAGCGTCATTCCAGTCGTAAGTCTTTCCGGCCAAGAAATTGTCATACACAAGCTTGGCATTATTCAACTCCAAACGACGAGCGTATAAACTCAGATAAGATTCACCTTCCGAAAGTCCAAAACCGCTCTTACCGGTGGCACTAGCCCATGCAGCTTTTTCACTTTCGCCAAGATTATTGGGGTTATTGAAGTAACCTTGCGGATAAGCCAATTGACCTGTTTTAGAGTCAACGGCATTATAATAACCGTAAAGCCCATCGGTGCCTTTACCATAAGTATAGTTCATCATATACCAATCTTCGCGATAACGCATATAGTCGTCTGCATTAAAATAGTCACGATAATTCGATTTGGCGTTGATGGCAAGATTGGAACCTACATTAATAATCGGTTTACCTTGTTTGCCTTTCTTGGTGGTGATGATGATAACACCTGCGGCTGCCTTGGCACCATAAATGGCTGCCGAAGAAGCATCCTTTAAAACATCGATTTGGGCGATGTCATCGGGATTGATTTCCGAAAGCTCACCATAAAATGCCATACCGTCAAGTACATAAAGAGGGCTGGCACTTGTACCCAATGAGTTCTGACCACGCAAAAGAATAGAAGCATCGGCTCCTTTGGCCGATGCATCATAGCCAATCTGCAGACCAGGAGTTCCACGGAGGAGATCCTGAACCGATGCAGGATTCTGGTCGGCAATCTTGCTCGGGTTAATTTGTACGACTGAACCAGTCAGATCTTTCTTACGCATCGTACCGTAACCTACTACTACAACTTCTTCCAATAGCTTACTATCTTCTGTTAGTGACAAATTAAAAGAAGTTTTTCCATTTACAGGAACCTCCAATGTTTTGTAGCCAATATAGCTAATTACCAACGTGCTTCTGGGAGGGACACTTAAAGAGAACCGACCGTCAAGATCTGTAATTGTACCTTTCGTAGTATTTCCTTTAGCCACCACACTGGCCCCGATAACCGGCTCACCGGCAGTGTCTCTTACTACACCTACTACATTGATTGTTTGATTTTGAGCGCCCAGAAACGGAGCATTCAATAAAAAAGACATCACGACAACCAAAGTTAAAAAGAGTTTGTTCATCCAAATTCTTTTTTTGGAAATCTTTTGTTCTTTCATTAGCATAAACTTTAAGATTAACATACTAAATAATTTATAGCCAAGAGACTTGATATTTGTCCCAGACTGCAACGCAAAAGTAAATAGGAACGGGTAATACGAAGTGATTATAAAAGCCCAAATAGGTTGAAAAATGGTGCATGAAACAAATTTTCCCATAGACTGCACTATTTTTCAACACACAAGATGGCATACAGACTTTCCATTTGTCCAAAAGTATAGGTAATAGCCCAAAATAACTGCCGGAAAGCTTGACTTTGGTGTGTAATTGTAGTATCTTTGCGAGTGTAATCCTGATTTAGGTTCGGGTAAATAGACAATAGAGAGGAGAAGCGAAAGTTTCTCCTCTCTTTTTATGCAATATCATCAAAAGCGGAGAAACATTATATGTTTTGGGGTAAAACATATAATGTTTTCAGTCAAAACTAACCATATAATCACTCCGAACTAACCGTCTATCCAGGCAAAACCAACCGTCTTTTTGTGAGAAACCCGGCGTTTTCCGGAAGTTAAGGAGATGACAAATCCAAAGAACGTTTACTATTATTAATATTCCGTAAATCTGCTATTGACAAGAATCACTTCGCAAGAGAACGGGAACAGAATCTTTTCAGTAAGATAATTTGCTGATTTCTTCACTTAAAACCCGAATTTTTTCCATCAGATCCTCAAAAGGCAAGGATTCGCCATAAATCATTGTTTCCTGCATTGTGGCGTAATCTTTTCGCCATGCTTCCATAATATGGGCAGGAGGAATAATCCGTATATTTTTGGGGAGTAATGTGGAATAATCAAAAGTACGATGTCGTATAAATGACGTGACATACGTTCTGTCCGTATCAACTCGTGCGGTTTGGAAAATTCTTCATGCAGTAGGGGTACATTTTAAAGTCGGATAAAGAGAGAAGTGCACGTTCACAAGACTGTATTTCGTCGAGTATAAGTAAGAATACATCGGAGAAGTTTAATAAGCACCAAGTTACTTATTCCAATTCTTCATTCTCTTCAATTGTCCCACCGGGAGTAAAGCGTTCCATATATTCGGAAGGTTGCATGCCGAACTCTTTTTTAAAGCTGCTGCTGAAGTATCGCGGATCGTTATAGCCCACGGCATATGCCAGTTCGGAGATGCGTACATGCTTCTTCTCCTCCATAATACGGCAGGCTGCTTTCATGCGGATATTACGGATAAAGGATGTGTAGGTCAGTCCGGTCAAGGATTTCAGTTTTCTGAAGAAGGTGGACTTGGTAGTATGCAGCTCTTCTAGCAGTTGCGTCTGGTCAAATTCCGGATCATCCAAATGCCTGTTCACACAGTCGATGGCCCGTTGCAGGAAGTCTTCGTCAATACTGGTATAGTTCAATTCTTTGGCCTCAAACACCAATTGTTTCTTGAAATCCTTCATCACCCGTTCACGTGCCTTCAGCAAATTACTGATGCGGGCATGCAACACGGGCAGACTGAATGGTTTACTGATGAACGCATCCGCTCCCGACTCATAGGCCTCCGCCCTATCCTGCTCCGTATTCCTGGCAGTCAGCAAGATGACAGGTATATGGCTGTATTCCAGACAATTCTTTACCTGTTTACAAAACTCCATCCCATCCATCTCCGGCATCAAGACATCTGTTACAACCAGATTGATATCTTCATTTTCAAGAATCTCCAGACCTTCTTTCCCGTTTGAGGCCGTAAACACATTATATTCACGTCCCAAAAGTTTTACCATAAGCCGGAGCAAATCTGTGTTATCTTCAATCACCAGAATGGAATAAGAGTTATTACCATTGACCCCGGCAACAACAACACTACCTTCATCTTCCACTTCCCGTAAGACTTCCTGCACGGACGCTTCTTCTTTCTCGATTTCTTCTTCCTTAAAATAAGATTGATCAATGGGCAAAGTGACAAAAAAAGTTGTTCCTTTATCCACTTCACTTTCCACTGTTATACTTCCGCCATGCAGTTTCACCAAATCCTTAGTCAGAGACAGACCGATGCCTGTGCCAATGGTATTGAATTTACGATAATCCCCTTCATAGAAACGCTTGAACAGGTTTTCTTTCCTTTCCTCGGAGATACCTTTTCCATTGTCACGTACTCGAAGTAAGACGTGATCTTTATCATCTGCATAGGATAGATTGATCTGCACAAACCCTCCTTCGTTGTTATACTTCGCCGCATTCGATAACAAGTTATACAATATCTTATCCAACTTGTCCGGATCGAAATAGCCAATTATTTTCTCCGGATCACAAACTACGGAGAAATGCAACTTCTTTTTCTTAACTAAAGGACTAAAGCATTCCGCAGCTTTCTTCACAAATGCACTCATATCTCCCTGAGATACACGTAGTTTCAAATTTCCGCTTTCCGCCTTGCGGAACTCCAGAATCTGCTGCAAAAGTCTGATCAATCTCTGGATGTTATTGTCCATTACGGTGTAAAGCCCGTTATGCTGCGGCGATTGCATCTTAAGTTCATCTACCGTGGCTGAAATTATAGTTAAGGGAGTAAGCAGTTCGTGAGTAATATTCGTAAAAAACTGTAATTTAGCATGGTTCAATTCTTCCGATTTTGACCGCTCTATCTCCTTCAAGCGCAAAAGGTTTTTTAATGCCATCCTATTTTTAGCCACTCTGTAAAAATAGTATGCCACACCGGCAAAAAGCATAAAGTAGATGATATAAGCCCACCAGGTTTTCCAAGGGGGAGGAAGAATAATGACTTTCAGCAATACGGGGTTTTTACTCCACAAGCCACCTTCATTGGAGGCTTTCAACTCAAATTCGTATGTTCCCGCGTCGAGATTATTATAATAAGCGAACCTTCTTGAGGCATCAGTGTACTGCCATTTTTTGTCGAATCCCTTAAGCTGGTAGGCATAAAGGCATTGCATGGGTGCCATGTAATTCAGGGCGGCAAACTCAATATTGAAATTATTCTGGTTATATTTCAGCACAATCTCTTTCGTATAGCCCGGGGCCTCCTCCGAAATGTCATAACGGACTTTTGTGTTTAAAGAGCTCCATGAGCGGTTGAATACCTTCACATCCGTAATCATAACCGGCGGCATGATGGAATTGTCTTTTATCAAGGCCGAATAAAAACAATTGTAGCCGTTATGCCCGCCAAAAAAGAGTTCCCCGTCTTTTGACTTACAGGAAGCCCCCCTTAAGAATATGTTCCCCTGTAATCCGAATTCCGTAGTGTAAAGTCGGTATGTAGCCTTGCCAACTCCATCTCCCATAGAAAGTTTTATCAACCCGACATTTGTTCCCATCCATAAATTTCCTGAAGAATCTTCCTGAATAGAAAAGACTCCGTCTCCCGGAATATTCAACAAAGCACTCACGGCTATGAACCGATCTTTCTCTCTGTCATACAAGTTGAGCCCTCCACCGTCCGTACCTAGCCAGAGCCGTTGCTTGCTATCTTGATAAATGCATTGCACATCCGCACAATTCAACATCCCATTGCGAGGAGAGTATTCTTTATAACTTGTTTTTTCAGGCATTCCATCTGAACAGGCAATGCGGATAACTCCATAACTGCCACTTCCCGCCCACACAAATCCTTTATAATCCTGCTCTACACAATAAAAGAAACCGGGAAATAAATTGCGGGTCAGGTCATAGCCCTTATTATCCGCTGTAAACAAAGCCAGACCGGAACGGGTTGCAAACCAATGGTTACGGTGTGCATCCTCATAAATATCATAAATGCAGGAACTTGGCAACCATTTGTCTACATACGGGGAGATACGGCCCACACGCTCTCCTGATGGCTTCGTAGCGTCGTAAATATAAACTCCCATATTAAAAGTTCCCAACCATATCCTGTTGTCGATAGAGGATTGCATAAATGTATTAATTGTAGGAAGATCAGGCAATTGAGCAAAGTCCGATATGTTTTTATAGTGCTTCCATGAGCCGGTTTTCGGATTTTTAACAATGAAGCCATAGCTGCCAATCCCAATCCAAAGCTCTCCCTTATTATCAACCAGGATACTTCGTACGGCGTTAGAAGCAAGTTCCGCCTTCACATCCTGCAACGCGTCCAGTTGAAACATTGATTTACCCGTAGAGGCGTAACTGACTCCACCCCCCAACGTGCCAAGCCACATAATCCCCTGGTTATCTCTGATAATAGCATTTACTTCATTAAAAGTAAAAACGAATGAATTTTTACCCGGTTGGTAGTTAACGATGGAAGTACCACCCGGTTTGTAATCAAGAATGCTCAGACCGCTTCGTGTACCAATCCACAAAGTCGATGTATTGAGGTCTTCTTCTATGGCATAAACCACATTATCCCCCAAGCTGTTTCTGTCACCGGAATTGTGCATGAATCTGTGGCGGACAACCTTATCCGGTTCGTAAGGGTGTTCCAATAAATAGAGTCCCGCTCCAAATGTCCCCACCCAAATGCGGTGTTTACTATCCTCATAAACAAAATGGGCGGAAGGAAAACCATAATCATAATACTGATCTTTCCCGATGTCATAGCGAAGGAGGCCATTGCTTGTTGCGATCCAAAGTTGCTTCCGGGAGTCCTCAAACAGATGCTGGGCATTCCGTAGCCTGGAATTGACAGTTTGACTGCTTGCCGAAGCGCATACAGTAACGCGGTCAAGCGCAGGGTTATAGCGGAAAAGTTCTCTATCAGTGCCTATAAAAGTTGTCCCGTTATTGGCGGTGATTATCGTATTGACCACCGTATTATAGAAACGCTTGTCTGCTATCTGGTGTATTTTTCCGGTAGTTTTATTCAGTATATTGACTCCATTGTTTGTCCCAATCCATAAATTATGGTCATTATCTTCGGACACGCACCGGATATTATTATTACTAAAGAAATTGGGTGCATAAAGATTAGACTTATAAATCTTGACCTGATAGGCATCATACAGGCACAAACCGCTTGTCGTCGCAATCCAGATATACCCATCCTTGTCCTGATACAACCTTCTGACTTCATTGGTAGGAAGTCCGTTGACGGTAGAAAGTTGCTTAAACTTTATCCGGGCAATAACATCGTTATTTTCTGAATAAAGGGGGGAAATATTACAAGAAAGAAATAATCCTATCAATAATAAAACAATGTTTCTCATATGCTATAAGATATAAATATTACAAATATACACTTTTATCACTTCTAAGATAATCTTTACCCTAAAACAGCTATTAGTTCCGATCCTAGACTAATAACTGTTTAAATTTTGATATAAAAAAGTATTTCTTCTTTGGGTGATTCAAAAAGCTAATTATCAACCTCCAAATCTTGAACAAGGATTAAGGCTTGTCTTTGATTAGTAGCCTTACTTAAAAAACATTCCGAACTGCCATTTGACAGGCAATTCGGATGTTTTTTATGCTTTCTAAAGTTCTACCGGAGAGCTATAAATCCGATATTATCTTCTGTTAAAGATGTAAACGGCAAATGTGTTCGGCTCAAGCCCCACATTTAACACTTGTCCTTCTATCTTCAACATCGTTTCCTGTGGGATAATAAATGCCGGTTTCTCTATGGTATTGTCTTTGTCCATGTCTGTAGAACTTAATTTGATACAACGTCCACCGGTAAGCGTCTCTTTCTTCTTCAGTCCATCAATTCTCAAGATTAAAGGCTGAACTTTGTCCGAAGTATTGGCCACTTTCACAATAATCTCATTTTTACCTTTATCATATACCGCACTGGCAAAAAGGCCGTTCTGTCCCTCTGCACCTGTGACAGGCTTCTTATCTATGGTCAGCGGAAGTACGTTTGTCCCTTTATACAAGGCATAAAGTTGCTGTACATAATAACTTGCAGTGCGTACGGAATTCAGATTGTCAAACCAGATCATGTCCGGACGCCACTGCCACCCTTCTACGTGGGCAAAAAGCGGTGCATAGGTGGCCATATGTACAATATCCGCATTGCGTTCCAGACCGGTCATGAATGCGGCTTCCAATAAAGAAGCATGGAAGTGGTTCCACTTCTTGCCTTTGCCGTGGCAGGCATATTCTCCGGCAAACACTTTTGGTCCTTTGCGGTCATAGTTGTCGTAACGTCCGCCTTGGCTCAGGAACCATGCTTCAGGACGATAAAAGTGTTCATCCACCAAGTCTGCTTTTAAGCGCTTCATTTCAGGCCAAAGATAATCGAACTGTTTCCCTTCCGAATCAGGACCGGAACTACCGATAATCTTTATTTTCGGGTATTTAGCACGGATAGCTTTCACAAACGGTTCCAGATGTTCGGGATACTCTTGTCCCCATTGCTCGTTACCAATACCGATAAACTTCAGATTGAAAGGCTTCGGATGTCCCATATCGGCACGTACTTTACCCCACTTGGAAGTAGCATCACCATTGGCAAATTCTATCAAGTCTAACGCATCCTGTATATAGCTACCCAGATCACAAACTTTCACATGTGCATCGGGAGTATTGTTTTGAAACTGGCAAGCCAACCCGCAGCTCAATACCGGTAACGGCTCTGCACCGATCTCTTCGGAGAGTTGGAAGAATTCATAGAAACCCAAACCGTAACTTTGGTAATAGTCGGGAAAGAAACGGTGGGGAAATGTATATTGCCAACGGTTTTCATTCAACGGACGGTTTTCTACTTGCCCTATGGAGTTTTTCCAATTGTAGCGGGTGGCCAAGTCCGTCCCCTCCACAATGCAACCGCCCGGAAAACGGAAGATGCCCGGCTTGAGATCGGCTAACGCCTGGGCCAAGTCCTTGCGCAGCCCGTTTTCATGTCCCATCCATGTGTCAACCGGGAAAAGAGAAATATGCTCCAAATCAACTGCTTGGGGAGAAGTCAGGAAAATACGAAGGACTGCTTTGGGTTCGGTGATTTCCGGTTTCAGGATTACCTGGTATTTCTTCCATTCTTTTGAATTGATTTCCAGGACCTCGGTAGCAAAAGCCTGACGTTCACCTGCCGACTTGGTGTTTACCAGCTCTATACGGATTTTTCCAGTGCCATTGCCTTCCGGAATGCGTGCCCATACGGAAAAGCGGTACTCTTTACCTTGCTTCACTCCGATACCGAAAAAACCTTCATTATCCAATCCTGTTTGTTTATGCGGATGTCCGGAGTAAGCAAGGCGCACGTAATGAGGGTTCTTGTCAAAGGGACCGTCGTCTTTCAAAGAAACATTTCCGAAAGTTTTCCAACCCATCAGGTGCTGCGGAAATTCGAACGAACGGTTTTTCACCAATTCAGCATACAGGCCACCATCGGCTGCATAGTTAATGTCTTCAAAGAAGAGCCCGTACATGGTGGGCTGTACTTCGGCACCCGGTTTATTGGCCTGCACTACCAGTTCGTTGGTTTGTGCCTGAAGCATCATACCTGTGGTAAGAGCCAGCATAATCAATAATCCTTTGTAACTTCTCATGGTAAAAGCGATAAATTTTGAATTAAGAATGATATATTATGAGGAAATTCCGTTTATCGATAACTTAACGGGAGTCATCAGTTTTAATCCATATCCCTTTAGCGCAGTAATTTCAACGTAACAATAGATTTTGCCGGAAGCTTTATTTTCATTATTCCCTTGCTGATTTTCGCATCGTTGAACGGCGTTAGGGAGATTATATCAGGCTTTTCAAATGAATTATAATCTGTAATATTTGCTGAAGTCAGGATTTCACCTGCTACCTTTTTGGCATTTGTACCGTCCAGATTTACAGTAACTTCCTGTGCATTGTTTACATCAATATTGGATAAAGAAATGTGTATTTCTCCGTTTTTATCTTTCGAAGCCGTTGCACTGACCATTGGTACCCGGCGTTCACCACGCACGTTTACTGTATCACAGGTGATATCCAGCGGTAAATAGGTGGCATCCTGATGCACTTTATACATTTTGAATACATAGTACGTCGGTGTAAGTACCATTTCTTTGCCTTTGGTCAGAATCATGGATTGGAGTACGTTTACAATCTGGGCAATGTTTGCCATTTTCAGACGGTCGGTATATTTGTGGAAGATATCAAAAGTGAGCGAAGCTACCAGAGCATCACGCATGGTGTTCTGCTGGAAGAGGTGGCCGCGTACGGTTCCCGGTTCTTCATCCCACCATGTGCCCCATTCGTCAAGCATCAAGGCTACATGCTTGCTTTTATCATATCCGTCCATGATGGCACAATGTTTTTTGATTACGTCTTCAATCTCGCGGCATTTACCCATTGCCCAATAATAATCTTCGTCGTTGAATTTTGTAGCGGAGCCTTTGCTGCCGTTCCATCCGGTCACTGTGTAGTAATGAAGTGACAGTCCGTTCATGCGTTGCCCTACGCGATCCATAAGCACCTTTGTCCAATTGTAATCGTAATCACTTGCGCCGCTAGCTATCTTGAACAGGTGGTTTCCATCATAGTTACGGCAGTATGTCGAGTAGCGGCGGTACAAATCGGCATAGTATTCCGGACGCATGCTTCCGCCGCATCCCCAACTTTCGTTACCTACACCCAGATACTTTACTTTCCAAGCTTTGTCCCTGCCGTTTTGGCGGCGCAAACGGGCCATTGGGGAATCTCCTTCGGAAGTCATGTATTCCACCCATTTGGCCAGTTCCTCAACTGTTCCACTACCTACATTTCCGCTGATATAAGGTTCGCAACCCAACATTTCGCACAAGTTCAGGAACTCGTGTGTTCCAAAGCTATTGTCTTCGATAGTTCCTCCCCAGTTGTTGTTCACCATTTTAGGACGTTTCTCCTTCGGCCCTATCCCGTCCATCCAATGGTATTCATCGGCAAAGCATCCGCCCGGCCAGCGCAATACGGGGACTTGAAGATCTTTCAAGGCATTGAATACATCGGTACGGTAGCCTTTAATATTAGGGATATCTGAATTTTCACCGACCCACAGCCCCCCATAGATACATGTGCCAAGATGCTCGGCAAACTGGCCGTAAATTTCCTTAGGAATAACCTGTTTGCCCTGGTTAGCATGAACAGTAATCGTTGCGCTCTTTTGTGCAAACAATGATACGGAAGCACTCAAGAGGATACTGCTGAAAATAAGCTTACTCTTCATAATTCATTTCGTTTTAATAGTTGCAGGAAAATTGATGGAATAATTCCTTTTCAGTGAATCGTCCCAATTTGACATATTTTTCGTAGAGTTCTTTGTAGAGGGCGGCATTTTCGGGATTCGGCTGATACTCATCGGCAAATCCTGAATTCATCGCTTTCTGTGCATCTTCCACTTTAGTGTATATACCGGCTGCCGTGGCGGCAAACATGGCTGCTCCTAATGCACAGGCCTGATCGGTACGGCAGACCTTGATAGGCATGTTCAGCACGTCACTTAATGTTTGCATCACGAACGGTGATTTCAATGCAATTCCTCCAATCCCGATTACATTGTCTATGCACATGCCTTCTTCACGGAAGCGGTCGACGATGGCTTTCGATCCGAATGCCGTCGCTTCGACAAGAGCCCGGAAGATTAGTGGGGCCGTGCTTCCCAGTGTCAGTCCGGTAATTGTTCCTTTCAATAACTGGTTAGCGTCGGGAGTGCGGCGTCCGTTCATCCAGTCGGTGGCAATAATGGTGCTCTCACTGATTGGAATTTTTTCCGCTTCTGCCGTCAATACCGGTATGATACGCTCTGTTGCTTCTGCAATAAGTTTTTCCCTAGTTGTTTCATCTATAAGAGAAGATTGCCCGATAATCTGTGTTAAAGGGAACTCCAACACTCGTTTGAACCAGGCATAGATATCTCCGAATCCGGATTGACCGGCTTCCAAGCCTACCATTCCCGGAATGACCGAACCATCCACTTGCCCACAGATACCTTTAATTAACTTGTCACCAATCTCTTCGTAAGAAGCCACCATAATGTCGCAGGTCGATGTGCCTATCACACGGACGAAAGTGTGAGGGGTTACATTGGCGCCCACAGCTCCCATGTGGCAATCGAAAGCGCCTCCTGCTACTACAACATTGGTTGTCAGTCCCAGGCGATCAGCCCATTCCGGTGTTAGATGCCCCACCGGTTTGTCGGCTGTTTCCGTTTTGTCGAACAAGCGTGCACGGAAACCGGTAAGAAGCGGATCAAGTTTCACCAGGAATTCTTCGGACGGAAGTCCTCCCCATTTCCCATGCCACATGGCTTTGTGGCCGCATGCGCAACGGCTACGCACAATTTCAGAACTTCGGGAAACACCTGTCAGCAGTGCAGGCAACCATTCGCAGTGTTCCACAATACTGTATGCTTTGGCATATACGGCTGCATCTTCTCTCAGTATGTGCAAGGCTTTCGCCCAGTACCATTCCGATGAATAGATTCCGCCTTCATAAGCGCTATAGTCAATGTCCCAATCTTTGCAGAGTTTGTTGATTTCAGCAGCTTCCTTGACGGCGGTATGATCTTTCCAGAGAACGAACATGGCATTCGGGTTTTCTGCAAATTCCGCTGAAAGGGAGAGAGGGGTACCTGTCTCGTCGGTGAAAACAGGCGTACTTCCCGTGGTATCGAAAGCAATGCCGGCAACTTGTTCCGCTGTTCCGACGGGACATTTACCCAAGGCTTCTTTTATTGTGCTCTCCAATACGTCGATGTAATCCTGAGGATGTTGGCGGTATTGGTTGATCGAAGGATTGCAATACAGTCCTTTCTGCCATCGGGGATAATATTGTACGGCAGTGGCAATTGTTTCGCCTGTCTGTGCATTGGCTACAATAGCGCGTGCTGAGTCGCTACCGTAGTCGAGACCTATCACATATTTATTTTTCATGATAATCTGAATATCGTTAGTTCTTCATTAGCAAAGGGCTTTGTTCAACAAGTAATAAACTTCATTCATACGCAGTTCTTTCTTGAACTCGTTGATCGTAGTGTTTTCGTCGATAACGACGATCTCGATACCTGCTATTTCAGCAAAATCTTCAAGATAGTCCACCGTCAAGTCGTAAGAGAAACTGGTATGATGTGTTCCGCCTGCCAATATCCAGGCGGCGGCACCTATTTCGAGGTTCGGACGCGGAATCCAGAGAGCGGATGCTACCGGAAGTTTAGGTAACGGTTTACTCTTGATGCAGTCTACTTTATTCACAATAAGGCGGAAGCGGTTGCCTAAATCTATAATTGTTGCGGCGACTCCTTCACCTGGTTTCGAGGTAAATACGAGACGTGCCGTCTCGCTGTCTATTCCGATGCTCAAACGGTGTACTTCCAATTTAGGTTTCTGTTCGGCAATCAACGGACAAACTTCCAGCATGTGTGCTTGCAGAATGGCACTCTTTTCACCGTCGAAATTAAGTGTGTAGTCTTCGAGGAAAGAACAACCTTTCGGCATGCCCTGGCTCATGAACCACATACTGCGGAACAACGCGGCTGTCTTCCAGTCACCTTCTGCACCGAAACCGTAGCCTTCAGCCATGAGGCGTTGTGAGGCCAACCCCGGTATTTGGTCGAATTCTCCCAGATCATCGAAGTTAGTGGTAAATGCTTTCGCCCCTTTGTCCTTCAACAGGCGGCGAAGGGCGATTTCAGCTTTGGCGGAGTTCCATACTTTGGCATAGGCTTCTGTTTCCTTGTCTTCCAGTTCGGGAGCATGGTCATACTCTGCAAAATATTTTTCGACAAGTTCCTTTATATCTTTCTCGTCTACAGCCCGGTAATATTCCATCAAATCGTTGACAGGACAGTAGTCGACGTGGTAACCCAGGACTTGTTCGGCAGTTACTTTGTCACCGTCCGTTACGGCTACATTGTTCATCTGGTCACCGAAGCGAACAACCAGCAGGTCTTGTGCATCTGCCCATGCAGCGGCTACACGCATCCAGACGGCAATCTTAGTCTGGGCTTTGGGATCTTGCCAATGCCCGACAACGACTTTGCGGTTCTTACGCAAGCGGGTTACAATATGGCCGAATTCGCGATCACCGTGGGCGCTTTGGTTCAAGTTCATGAAATCCATATCCATCGTGTCCCAAGGAATTTCCTTGTTGAACTGTGTGTGGAAATGCAATAAAGGCTTACGGAGTTCCTGTAATCCGTGTATCCACATCTTTGCCGGAGAGAACGTATGCATCCATGTGATTACTCCGATACATTTTTCGTCATTATTGGCGGCTTTAAAAGTAGCCGTTACTTCTTTAGCTGAATTTACAGTTCCTTTATATATGACTTTAACAGGCAGTTTGCCCGATTCATTCAGACCCTTTACGATTTCATTAGAGTGTGCATCTACCGCGATAACTGCATCGCCTCCGTACAAGAGCTGTGCTCCCGTAACGAACCATACTTCATAATTTTCAAACATATTCTTTACTTTATAATTAATATCACTATAATTAAATGTCATTGTTAGGGGCAGGGCCCTTTGGCTGAAAAGGTCAAACCAGTGTACCCAAAAGGTCTGGCATTTTCAAAGCCTCTGTTTTTCTACCAGAAATAAATATAGAACAACGTACACAGAACCACTACGCCGAGGGAGGCGATAACATCCCATTTGTTCCAGCTCTTCCTGATGAGCGTTTTGTAGTCGCCTGTGAAAGTGATAGCCTCTATCTGTTGAGCGGTTGGTTTTGGAGTGAAGAATGATACTGCAACCATCAGCAGCATAATGAATACAAGTAGCCATATCTCAAAAATGAGCCAGTTGGTTTGCCAGAACCAACTGGTACATTCCCAGTACCAGCCTGTCATTACATCTTTACCTGTATTTGTAAAGATGTTGGTCAGCAAGCGTACCATACCGATGATAAAGCCTACTATCATGCCTGCTTCACCCGCCTTGGGCGTAATTTTCTTGGAAAATATACCCAGTGCGAATACTGCCACCATTGCAGGGGCAAGCAGCGATTGAATGCCTTGCAGATAGTCATAGAGACTGCCGAGACTCATCATGATAGGTATCCAGATAATACCGAGTATCACTACAACAATTGTTGCACTGCGACCTACCATAACATATGTGGCTTCGCTCTTATTTTTGAACATAGGCTTATAGAAGTCTTCTGTAAACAGCGTAGCGCAGGAATTGAAGAATGCGGCTAAAGAAGCCACCAATGCCGATATAAAGCCTATGGTAACAATGCCTTTCACACCGGCAGGCAGTACAAATTTCACCATTGAACCAAAAGCGGTATCGGGGTTGTCCAAAGAGAATCCGCTATCGGGACGTGCTGCCAATGCGGCTGCTACCATACCCGGTATCAAGAACATAAATACAGGCAACAATTTGAAATAACCGGCAGCGATAGTACCTCTGCGGGCGCGCTTCATCACTACGTCGCTCGGTTCGCCTTTGCGTTGTCCGAGTACACGCTGAACGATGTGCTGATCGGTACACCAATACCAGAAACCGATAATTGACGCTCCGATAAACACCCAAAAGCCGGGATACTCGTCATACAGCGGGTCACCCGTCTCGAAGTGGAACATGTGGTTTGTGCCGTATGCAACACCGTCTGCTCCTTTATTCAGTGTTTGAGCATAGTCAATCATTGCAGTCCAACCATCAGCGATACTACCACCTCCGAGTGCTGACAATCCCAAGAAAAGCACAAGAAACGAACCGATGATAAGTATAGGCGTTTGAATTGCCGACAGGGTCATTACACCCTTCATGCCGCCCAAAACGGTAAAAATACCCGTTAGGACTATCAAGCCGATAGCCCCGTACCAGAAAGGCAGGCCAAGAAGGCTCTCCATAAAGATACCACCGGTAAATGCTGTTACGCTCACTTTGGTCAGTACGTATGCTATAAGCGTGATGATAGACAGCCACGAACCCGTAGCAGGCGTGTAGCGATATTTGAGGAAGTCGGGCATTGTGATGATTTTCCCCAACTTATTGTTCATCAGTTGGTAGAACGGTACAAAGAGCCAACCCAGGATAAGTATCATCCAGCCTTGCATCTCCCAGTGCGCCATGCCGACACCTGCCTTTGCACCTGTGCCGGCAAGCCCTACAAGGTGTTCCGAGCCGATGTTTGCAGCAAAGATGGCCGCACCAATGATATACCATGGCTCGCCTTTACCGAATAGGTAGTTTTCGCTGTCGGCGCCCTGTTGCAAACGTTTGTCTTTTTGTATCGAACGCCATACGGCCCATGCTACAGCTAATATCCCGACTGCAATAATCAACCAGTCGAGCCAAATAAATTCATGCGAATTCCAATTCATAATAAACAGATTTAAGATAATAATTTTATATCATTGTTTTTATTTCTGTCCGTAATAAGCGTTCGGTCCGTGCTTACGACTGAAATGCTTTTCAATAAGAAGAGGATTCATCGTCAAATGAGGATTAAGCGCATAAGCTATGCTTGCCATTTTAGCAACTTGTTCCAGCACGACAGCATTGTGAACAGCGTCATGAGCATCTTTTCCCCATGAAAACGGGCCATGGTTCTTGACTAACACACCGGGAGTATGTACGGGATTCATTCCTTTGAAACGAGTTACTATTACATTACCGGTTTCCAATTCATAAGCTCCTTTTACTTCCTCTTCTGTCATGTCCGCCGTACAGGGAATGGCGTCATGGAAATAATCGGCGTGTGTCGTTCCTATATTGGGAATATCAAGGCCGGCTTGTGCCCATGCGGTGGCATAAGTAGAATGTGTATGTACCACGCCACCGATTTCAGGGAAAGCTTTATAAAGTACAACGTGGGTGGGAGTGTCGGATGATGGTTTTAATTTACCTTCCACCACATTACCGTCCAAATCTACCACAACCATGTCGTCCGCTTTCATGTCATCATATGAAACCCCACTTGGTTTGATCACCACCAAACCGGATTCACGGTTTATCGCCGATACATTCCCCCATGTGAAAATCACCAAACCATGCTTGACTAAGTCAAGATTGGCACGAAAAACTTCTTCTTTTAATGCTTCCAACATTTTATTTTATTGTTAAGGGTTATATCAAAAAACTGAAAATATTATTATATTACACCCATAGACATCATGAACTAAAAAACAGGCTTTTGAAACAACCTCTATTATTAAAGTTTAAACTTAGGATCTTTACGATATTTTTTATTATTAAACTGATATAACACCGCACCCCGTTTGGAATTTTGTTTATCTATCTTGTCCGTCTTTTCTATAAAATTCATTTCAGCTACCCGTTTACGGAAATTGCGCTTATCAATTTTTTCACCGTATATGGCTTCATATAAAGCCTGTAATTGTGATAAAGTGAACAATTTGGGCAACAAGTTAAAACTAATGGGATTGGTCGACACATTTTTTCTCATGAGTTTTCGGGCCTCTGCAATCATCTTTGTATGGTCAAAAATCAAAGCCGGGATCTCTTTGATATTTATCCAAAAAGCATTATGCTGCTGAACGAGCTCACGATCATATTCATTAATATTAATCAAGGCATAATAGGCTATGGACACCACCCTTTCTCCCGGATCACGATCAACTTCACCAAAAGCAGCAACTTGTTCCATATACACATCTTTTAGTCCTGTGAGTTCTGCCAATACTCTTTTTGCCGCATTATCTATACTTTCGTCTTTTTGTACGAATCCTCCGGTTAGCGACCATTCACCCAAAGCCGGTTGAAAGTTCCTTTTTAAAAGAAGGAGATTAAGTTCCCCTTTCTCAAAACCAAAAATAATACAGTCTACTGAAACATAAAACGGTGTATTACTACTATAATAATCTGTCATAATTGTCTTTAATTCCTTAAATTTAAATATAAAATAGTTTTTCTTTTATGGGTGTAAAAATAACACTTTCATTAAGTGTATATGCAACACTTTTACATGTTATGCAACATATTTATAAAAAAATAAAATGCAATCTAAAATCCAAAGCTTCCAATAGCAATGGAATGACCACGATTTTATTATGTCTGTTTTATTAACCTTACAAAAAGCCCGAAAGATAGGAGGACAAGTTTTAGAAACGCATAAGCATCTACATACCATCTCCATATCAAGTCCATACCATCTCCACTATATCCTTACCTTGGTTTGCCTCAGCTAGAGTGTAAAAGAGCGAAGAATGTATGGAGATGGTATTAAGGAAGTTTTACTAAACCACAGAGTTTTGATAATGGAACACAATATTTGGCCTTAAAAGGCTATTGTTTATTACTCATTCTCGGACTGTCCAGAGCCTCATAACGGTAATATCAATAGTTTCCGAGCCTCTTTTATATGAATAGCTGTTTAAGGGAAACTGACAGCAAAATAACTAACCTGAATTATAATGCAAACAAAATCACTTTTTCCGATATTGGCAATTCTAAGTTGTGCAATATATTCTTTTACAGATAAAGAGAACGATTGGTATCTCTACCTGTATATTTCTTTATGTACAGTATTTGTTTGCCTCTTTTTGTATAAAATAATAGCTTTATATGTGAAAGAACGGAAATTGGACCATTTTGCAATACTAGGTATTATTGCTTCCATCGTTATAACGGATCTGTCGCTAATACTTAAATAAAAATGACTTTGAAGGTGTGAAAGACAGCAACATTTACTTCTGCACACACCATACGATAATATCTTATTGTCTTAATAATTGGAAAATTAGTAGTATCTTTGCAATTAGTGTAATCATGCTTAATTAATTGAAATGGAACTATTGGTATACAAAGCTTCTGCCGGCTCAGGAAAGACTTTCACATTAGCAGTGGAATACATCAAACATTTGATAATCAACCCAAGAGCGTACCGGAATATTTTGGCAGTAACATTCACCAATAAAGCTACCGGAGAAATGAAAGAGCGCATTCTCCAGCAGCTCTATGGCATTTGGAAAGGAGATCCGACTTCCGAAGTATATAAAAACCGTATCCAGGAAGACTTAATGAAGTATGTTGAGCTAAACTATGATAATGATAAAGAACATGCGGAACTTTATTCAGAAAAAAATATTCGTCGTGCTGCCGGAATTGCGCTATTATACATATTGCACGATTACAGTCGCTTTCGTATAGAAACAATTGATTCTTTTTTTCAATCCGTAATGAATAATTTGGCACGCGAATTGGAACTTAGTCCAAAACTGAATATTGAACTTGATAATGCCAAAGTGCTCAGTGATGCCGTTGATAGCCTTATAGAGAAACTGACCCCCACCTCCCCTACACTTGCATGGTTGCTCGATTACATTAATGAGCGAATTGCCGATGACAGGCGCTGGAATGTATCAAATGAAATAAAACGATTCGGCTGGAATATTTTTGACGAAAGATATATCGAACGTGGAGAGAAATTGCGTAAGCAATTAAAAGATCCTGAAATTATAAAAAACTACCGTAATGAACTTAAAGGCATGGAAACCGAAGCACTGGAGCAGATGAAAGGTTTCCATGATCAATTTGAAGGTGAACTGGAAAGTCACGGGCTTCAAGCTGAAGACCTTAAGGGCGGTTCTAAAGGCATTGGAAGTTATTTCCGTAAATTACGGGATGGAAGGCTTTCAAATAAAGATGTAGCAAATGCTACACTAAGCAATTGTCTGACGGATGCCAAAAATTGGGCAGCTAAAACATCTGCACAAAAAGATGAAATCATCCACTTGGCGGAAAGCAGTCTGCTACCTCTCTTAAAAGATGCAGAAGCTTACCGGAATAAAAACAATAAGATTATCAACAGTTGTCGCCTATCTTTACAACACCTGAATAAATTACAATTGCTTGCCAATATTGACGAAGAAGTACGCACCCTGAATAGAGAGAACAACCGGTTTTTACTGTCCGATACCAACGCCTTATTGCATAACTTAATACAAGACGGTGATTCTTCATTTGTCTTTGAAAAAATTGGTGCCAGCATTCGCAATGTAATGATTGACGAGTTCCAGGACACCAGCCGTATGCAATGGGACAATTTCAAGATTTTATTGCTTGAAGGATTATCGCAAGGAGCTGACAGTCTGATTGTCGGTGATGTGAAGCAATCTATCTACAGGTGGAGAAATGGAGATTGGGGCTTATTGAATGCGTTGAATAATAAAAAGGAAAAGCAAGCTGATTTAAATAAATATCCGGCCGGAAGTTTCAATGAAAAGTACCCTTCATTTCCCTTTCCGATACGTGTAGAATCGCTGAAAACTAACCGGCGAAGTGAGACAAACATCATCAATTTCAACAACCAATTATTTGTTGCCGCTACCGCCTATCTCAATAAAATCCATTTACTGGAATTGAACGAAGACTGCGATTCTCTACTACAAGCTTACTCGGATGTTACTCAGGAATCTCCCCGTAAGGATACCAAAGGATACGTTAAAGTCTCCTTCGTTGAACCTGACGAAGAACATGATTATGTGGAGCAAACACTCCTCCGACTGGGAGAAGAAGTCCAACGCCTTTTATCGAAAGGCATCAAGACAAACGATATAACAATTCTCGTCCGTAAAAACAAAAATATTCCTCTTATTGCGGATTATTTCGATAAAACGATTCATATTCCCATTGTTTCCGATGAAGCATTCCGATTGGATGCATCTGTAGCTGTTTGTATGTTAATCGATGCTCTTCGTTATATCGCCAACCCCAAAGATCATATAGCAAAAGCATCTCTCGTTTCAAGCTATATTTTGCAGGTCCGTAGAGATTCGACAGACTGGAATAGCATATTCAGAGCACAACCCGAGAATATCTTACCCGAGCCATTTTATGCTCATCTGGATGGTTTGCGTCTGATGCCTCTCTATGAATTACTGGAAGAACTATTCAGTTTATTCCAAATGAAACATATCGAGAAACAAGATGCTTATCTTTTTTGCTTCTTTGATGCTGTTACAGAATATCTTGAAAACAATTCTTCGGATATAGGCTCTTTCCTGCGCTATTGGGATGAAGTATTGAGCAGCAAAACTATTCCCAGTGGAGAAATGGAGGGTATCCGGATTCTTTCCATTCATAAATCAAAAGGATTGGAGTTTCATACTGTACTGATTCCTTTCTGTGACTGGAAAATAGAAAATGAAACGAATAATCAACTGGTTTGGTGTACACCTACAGAAAAGCCCTATAATATGCTGGACATCGTTCCTGTAAATTATTCTTCTACAATGGCAGAATCGGTCTACAGAAATGACTATCTGAACGAACGCTTGCAACTTTGGGTAGATAATCTAAACTTGCTGTACGTTGCTTGTACCCGAGCGGAAAAAAATCTTATCATTTGGAGTAAGAAAGAGCAAAAAGGCACTATATCGGAATTATTATCCAATACTCTTACTACAATAACCGATCAGGCAGGAATGGATTGGGATAAAGATGAAGAACCTTTTGAATTGGGAGAATTGTGCTCATCTGGCATTGAGGATGATTCACAGAAAAAGACTTTGGAACAAATAGCATCAACGGTCAACAGATTAACTCAAAAGCAACAAAAACTTTCCGTACACATGGAAAGCATGCGACACGATATTGAGTTTAAACAGTCAAATCGTTCTGCCGATTTTATTCAAGGTTTGGATGAAGAAGAGTCAAACAGCCGATTCATTAATAAAGGAAAATTGCTCCATACACTATTTTCAGCAATCGACACAGAAAATGACATAGACAAGGCCATTTATCGCCTCATTTTTGAAGGAATCATTGAAAGTAAAAAAACGGAAGAAGAAATTCGAGAATTAATAAAAAATGCTTTCACCTTACCACAAATAAAAGATTGGTATTCCGGAGAATGGAAACTATTCACTGAATGCGATATTATTTGGAAGGAGGATGGAGTACTGCAAACTCGTCGCCCAGACCGTGTTATGATGCGTAATGATAAAATTGTTGTTATAGACTTCAAATTTGGTAAAAAGAAGAAGAAATATAACAGGCAAGTACAGAGTTATGTACAATTACTTGCACGCATGGGATACCCATCGCATAGTATTCAAGGATACTTGTGGTATGTAACTAAAAAAGAGTTGGAATTAGTCGCTAATGACTAACCATGCTATGTTTGTTATTCACTAATAATCATTAATCATCATTATTCATGCAACCATTTCTTCAATTAGTAGCTCAAGACCTTTATAATAAAATTGGAAACGATCTATCTCATACAGCTGTCGTGTTTCCCAATAAACGTGCCGGATTATTTTTCAATGAATTTCTAGCTGCACAAAATGATCATCCATTATGGTCTCCTGCATATATTAGTATTAGTGAATTATTTCTCCAGCTATCTTCATTGAAACCGGGAGACCCCATCCGATTGATATGTGAATTGTATAAAGTCTTTCGTGAAGAGACCCACAGTGAAGAGTCCTTGGATGATTTCTATTTTTGGGGAGAATTGCTCATTAGTGATTTTGATGACGTAGATAAAAACTTGGTTGATGCAGACCGGCTTTTTTCCAACTTACAAGATTTAAGAAACATCATGGATGATTATGATTTTCTTAATCCCGAACAGGAGGAAGCCATACAGCAATTCTTTCAGAACTTCTCTATTGAAAAACGGACGGTATTCAAAGAAAAGTTCATTTCACTATGGGATAAACTAGGGAATATCTACCATCATTATCGCAATAACCTGGCCGAACTCGGCATCGCTTATGAGGGCATGATGTACCGCAACGTCATGGAACAATTGGAACCTGAAAAACTGGAATATGACCGCTATGTATTTGTAGGCTTCAATGTATTGAACAGAGTGGAAACACGTTTCTTTGAGTTCCTCAGGAATGCAGGAAAAGCCCTTTTCTACTGGGACTATGACATCTTTTACACCCGCTTACCCCGCGAACAACAGCCACCGTATACCCATGAAGCCGGTGAATTTATATTGCGCAACCTTAAGCTTTTTCCTAACGAACTACCGGAAACCTGTTTCGATGTATTGCGCCAACCCAAAACGGTACGCTATATTTCCGCACCGACGGAAAATGCACAAGCACGTTACTTACCGGAATGGGTACATAGTGTAATGAAAGCAGATGGTTCTCAAAGCAATAACGCCCTTACCGGAACCCTCACAAACAATAAAAAAAACATATCGAACAAGGTAGAAGACAGAGCTAACTTATCGAAAGAAAAAGAAAATGCCGTGGTACTTTGTAATGAAGCGTTATTGCTTCCCGTACTTCATTCCATCCCTCAGGAAGTACAGAATGTTAACATAACAATGGGATTTCCATTGGCTCAAACGCCGGTATATAGTTTCATTAGTGCACTCATGGAGCTTCAGACAACCGGGTACCAATCAGACAATGGACGTTATACTTATGAAGCAGTATTATCTGTATTAAAGCACCCCTATACCCGACAACTTTCAACATCTGCAACGGAGTTGGAAGAACAGCTAGTAAAAGATAATCGCTTTTATCCACTCCCATCCGAATTAAAGAAAGACAGCTTCTTAAGTAAATTGTTTACTCCTCAAAGCGACATATCCACCTTATGCGTATACCTCACTGATTTGCTACGTGAAGTAGCAATTCTTTATCGCCAGGAAAAAGAAGTTGATGATATTTTCAATCAACTTTACCGTGAATCACTCTTCAAAGCATACACCACCACAAACAGACTTTTCAGCTTGATTCAGAACGGCGAATTAAAAGTTCAAGCAGAAACTTTCAAACGGCTTCTTACCCGCATATTAGCGACATCAAATATTCCATTTCATGGTGAGCCTGCTATTGGAATGCAAATAATGGGGGTTCTGGAGACGCGTAACCTTGACTTCCGAAACTTAATTATTCTTTCGCTCAACGAAGGACAATTACCCAAATCCGGAGGCGATTCTTCATTCATTCCTTATAATCTTCGGAAAGCTTTCGGAATGACTACTATAGAACATAAAAACGCTGTATATGCCTATTATTTTTACAGATTAATACAGCGTGCTGAAAATGTAACACTCCTATATAATACAGCTACAGACGGGCTAAATAGAGGAGAGATGTCCCGGTTCATGTTACAGTATTTAATAGAATCACCTCATACCATAACGCGTGAATATTTGGAAGCCGGACAATCACCTCAAAGCAATCGGGAAATTATAGTTCCTAAAACGACTGAAATGATCCGGGAAATATATAATACATATGACTTATCCCGACACCCCAAAGCATACTTATCGCCCTCAGCTCTGAACACATATCTGGATTGCCGATTAAAATTCTATTATAATTATGTTGCCGGTCTAAAACTTCCGGAAGAAGTGAGCGCTGAGATCGATTCCGCTCTATTCGGAACAATTTTCCACCGATCCGCTCAATTAGCTTATCAATATTTGATTGCCACTAATGAAGAAATAAGAAAAGAAGATTTGGAGTATCTCTTACACAACGATATCAAGCTAGAAGATTTCGTAGATAAAGCTTTTAAAGAATGTTTCTTCCACGTACCAGTTACAGAAAAACCTGAATATAACGGGACACAGCTCATTAATGCCAAAGTAATCAGTTCATATCTCCGCCAGCTTCTGCGTAATGACCTTCAATATGCTCCTTTTCGCATGATAGCTATGGAAAAGCAAGTAGCTGAAGTACTCGAAATAGAAACTTCAGTCGGGAAATTGCAAATGCAAATAGGTGGTACGATAGACCGGATGGATTGTAAGGAAGATACAATCCGCATTGTAGATTATAAAACCGGAGGAAGTCCACAAACTCCAAGGAATATTGAGCAGCTATTTACTCCCGCAGAGGAACGTCCCAATTACATTTTCCAAACATTCCTATACGCACTGATTATATGCCGCAAACAAAACTTAAAAGTGGCTCCTTCCTTATTATACATTCATAGGGCCGCCTCAGAGAGTTATTCCCCAATCATTGAAATGGGGGAACCCCGCCAACCGAAAATACCGATTAACAACTTTGCCTTTTATGAAGAAGAATTTCGTGAAAAACTACAGAAGCTTTTACATGAGATATTTGACGACAAAATTCCTTTTACACAGACTAAAGAAAAGAAAAAATGTGAATATTGCGATTACAGAAAACTATGTAAACGATAAAATAAGGGTTGTTCCAGTTTGAACAACCCCTAAAAAAACAGCAAACCAGTATGTTATTCCAATACTTTTTCTCCTTTTTCATTAAACAGAATGGTTTCTTCACTTGTAGCATTATTCTTATCCTTAAGAACTACTACTTTATAAACTTTACCTGTTTCTTTTTCAGCAGCGAAAATTCCTGTTATAGAACCTTCCGGATAGTCCTTTTTTAAAGTTTCAATCACGATACTCGGTAATTCTTCGACACTGATTTCCTTAAATTCTCCGGATGGCTTTTGTGGAGACTGTTCAACAGCCGGAGCTTCAGTAGGAACCAATACTGAATCCGTCCTTACAGGATCTTGAGCCAATACAGTTGTTGTAATAAATCCCGTTGCCATCACTACAATAAATAGAATCTTTTTCATGACCTTAAATTTTTAAAGTGAATAATTGAGTTAATTTCTATATCAAAATAAAGGCAAAAGACATGCCAGAAAAGCATACAAGAAATAAAACATTAATAGTCAATACATTAAAGATAAAAAGAAGTTATAGAGGAGTGTAGAAAGAATGTAGAAATCACACATTATTGTAGAATTATTCCACGACATTGCATATAATGCTCTCTATGAAGTATTAAGATTAGAACCCAAATATGACTTGCTAATAAAAAAGAAAATGAGACGAAAAGAAGTATAAGAGCGGAAAACGAGACTCGAACTCGCGACCCTAACCTTGGCAAGGTTATGCTCTACCAACTGAGCTATTTCCGCAAAACCTGTCAAGAGCAGTGAAGAGGAGGAGACTCGAACTCCCACGACAAATTGCCACTACCCCCTCAAAGTAGCGCGTCTACCAATTCCGCCACCTCTCCATGCACACTGTCAACAATAATGATTCCCCCTTTTGTGCCCAGAACAGGACTCGAACCTGCATGCCTTGCGACACACGCACCTGAAACGTGCGCGTCTACCAATTCCGCCACCTGGGCATTGGGTTAAACAATTATCGAGCGGAAAACGAGACTCGAACTCGCGACCCTAACCTTGGCAAGGTTATGCTCTACCAACTGAGCTATTTCCGCAATTGCGGATGCAAAGGTAGATATTTTCTTGAAACCAACAAATATTCCGTATATTTTTTTGCTACAACTGTAGCTTATATTGAAGATAAAAAAAGATGAAGCTTGATAATCAGCTCATTCTGTCTCTATAATCTTCATAGGTAAAGACTCTAAAGATTTCAGCCTTTCCATCTTGAGTCCACAAAGCAATAGCAGGATGATGAACACCATTAAACATGGTTGTTTTTACCATAGTATAATGAATCATATCTTCAAAGACGATACGTTCTCCTATACGGAGTTCATGATCAAAAGTCCAGGATCCAATATAATCTCCACTTAAGCAAGAATTTCCTCCTAATCGATAAACATAACCACTTTCATTATTTCCTATTTCAGCTCCACAAACAGCTGGTTGATATGGCATTTCCAGACAATCCGGCATGTGGCAGGTAAAGCTGACATTAAGAATAGCAGTGCGGATACCATGATTTTCAACAATATCGACAACCTCGGAAACCAAGACTCCGGTTTGCCAGGTAAAAGCAGACCCGGGTTCGAGTATAATATGAAGATTAGGATATTTCTTACGCAATTCGGTTAACAAAGAAATTAAATGACTCACGTCGTAATCTTTGCGGGTCATTAAATGTCCGCCACCCAGATTTAGCCATTTAAGTTGGGGAAACCAACGAGAGAATTTACTCTCAAGATGCTGCAAAGTCCTTTCCAGCTCATAAGATGATGATTCACAATGACAATGACAATGGAAACCATCAATACCCTCAGGTAAAATTTCAGGTAACTGATCGGCTATGACGCCAAACCGGGTACCGGGAGCACAAGGATTGTAAAGATCAGTCTCCACCTCGGAATATTCGGGATTCACTCTTATACCACAAGATATGCGATTTCCATCTTCAACAATCATCGGATAAAAACGGGAAAACTGTATCAGTGAATTAAAGGTGATATGGCTACTACACCGCATAATCTCAGGAAAATCGTCAGAAGTATAAGCAGGAGAATAAGTATGCGCCTTACTTCCAAACTCCTCCAATGCTAAACGGGCTTCGTATACCGAACTGGCCGTAGAATGTTCTATGTATTCTCGGAATATGGGGAAAGAGCGCCACATTCCAAACGATTTGAATGCCAAAATAATTTCCACTCCCGAACGATCTGCGACACTTTTAATTAAAGAAAGGTTATTTCTAAGCAATTCCTCTTCCATAATATAACAGGGAGAAGGGAATTGAGTAAAGTCTATCATATACCTATGTTTTATTTGCTAAAATATTTCTATTACTAACGGCTATGAGCCGGAACTGTAAATTCGCGGGGATCACAAATCGAGCCATTTTCATCGGATACAGCAACACGAAGTGTCACTTCTCCATTCTTCAATTTTGGTCCGGCATATATTGTAGCTGTATAACGTATACCCTCACCCGGATTAATTTTCTCAATCATAACGGATGGAGAAATACCAATATATTTCATATCGGTTAATTGCTCAACGATGGGAACTACATTATAAATTATGTCATTGCCTTCATTGATAACCTCAAAAATAACCTTACTGTTTTCTCCGGCATTTATAGATCGGGTCCGACTATCATCAATAAATCGAATATTACGTACTTTCAAATGACTAAAGGACTCGCGAATATAAGGACGATTGCGTTCAGTATTCGACTTGGAATACACTTCCACCTTCGTTTCCGGATAATAATAACTATCCCTACTATCATCTCTAGGCGTTGTCAAAGCATTGCCTACAGCAGCCCCTGCTATAGTACCAACAATGGTACCGATAGCAGACCCACGGTATCCTCCTCTCCATCCTCCATTACTTTCACCGATCAGACCGCCAACGGCATTACCCAAGGTGCCTCCTATGGATGCTCCAGCATATACACCGGATGGTGTACCTACACGTCCGGTGGCACATCCGCTCAATAAAAGAGCAGAAAATAAGAATCCTGTTATTTGCGCTTTCATTTACACACTTATATTATTCATTCAATAATCCTAAAACGAGCAAACCTTAATAAAAGTTGTTTATTACCCACATTTTTAAAATGAATTGTAGCTTTTGCATTATCACCACTACCTTCCACCCTTATTACCTCGCCGAAACCAAACCGTTCATGTTCTATTTTCTGTCCCGGTTGAATTCCCGAAGCAATAGAATCCGGAGCCATATCAGATAATGCGGATTTTTCTTGTGTGGATGTCGTTTCCAGAGAATTTATTCGCTTCAAATTTCGAGGTTTGAAAGAAGATACCGGTTTATCAGAACGAAATTTATCCGTCTTATAGTGTTCCGATTGCATAGAGCTGTCTAATGAGAATCTGGCATCAGACTGCTCTTCTTCTATTTCTCTCCTAAATAGCCCGGCACCCTTAACAACAGAATGCTCCAATTCCGAGCTTCCCGGTAATGACAAATAATGAACATCAATATCACGCAAAAAACGACTTGGGCTACCAAATTCCATTTTTCCATAGCGAAAACGAGTACGAGCATAAGATAAATAGCAATGCTCTTCCGCGCGGGTAATAGCTACATAGAAAAGTCTCCTCTCTTCTTCAAGAGCCCGCGGAGAATCTCCCACCATTGCACTAGGAAAAAGATTTTCTTCCAATCCGACAACAAATACATTTCTAAATTCCAGTCCCTTGGCAGAATGTATTGTCATGAGTATTATCTTCTCTCCATCATCATCATTTTCCGAATCCTGATCCGTCAGTAAAGAAACCTCAGATAAAAAATCAGTCAAGAAAATATGCGGATTTCCCTCTTCCAGTCGCTCTGCACAAAAATCACTGATTCCATTTACCAATTCTTCTATATTCTCCTTACGACTAAGATTTTCAGGAGAATTATCCTGGCAAACATCGTTAATGATGCCCGAACCCCTGATAACAGCTGTACCTAATTCATAAGCATTATCTGTTGCTGCCTTTTCCATAAAGCCAATTATCAGATCACGAAAACCCTGAAGCTTAGCTAATGTTCCTTTATTAAAATTCACACCATAAATTATCGGTTCACAAAGGACACTCCACAAACTCACCCCACTTGCAGTCGCTGCCGAAATAATCTTACCTACAGTTGTATCTCCAATGCCTCGCGCCGGATAATTAATAATCCTTTTAAAAGCTTCTTCATCGTTAGGGTTGACTATTATCCGAAAATAAGCAATAACATCTTTTATTTCCTTACGTTGATAAAAAGACAAACCACCATAAATACGATAAGGCATCCCTTTTTTACGCATGGCTTCCTCAAACACACGACTCTGGGCATTAGTCCGGTAAAGTATGGCAAAATCAGAATAGCCGTACTGTTCCAGTCTACGTAACTCTGCAATTTTATTAATCACAATATCTCCTTCTTCCACATCACTATATGCCTGAAAAACTCCGATAGCCTCGCCTTTTTCCTTTTTAGAAAAGACCTCTTTCCTTATCTGCCTCTGATTTTTTTCAATCAGGCTATTGGCCGCCCCGACAATCGTCTGAGTGGAACGGTAATTTTGCTCCAGTTTAAAAACTTTTGCCTCGGGATATATTTTTGTGAAATATAATATATTATCAATATCAGCACCCCGGAACGAATAAATACTTTGAGCATCATCGCCTACCACACAGACATGGCGATGTTCTTTTGTCAACTGCAAAACAATACTGTGCTGTGCAAAATTAGTATCCTGATACTCATCTACAAGTACATAAGTAAATTGCTCTCTATAACGGGAAAGGACTTCCTGATGATCTCTAAAAAGAAGATAGGTATAAAACAATAAATCATCAAAATCCATTGCATCTGCTTGGCGGCATCTTTCCCAATAGCGTTGATAAATATCACGAATAGCCGGCATTTTGGCAGCACAATCCCCTTCATAAGCCTCTTTATTGGATGCATACCCAGCTGGCGAAACCAAATGATTTTTCGCATTTGAAATACGAACCTGAACACTCCCCGGCTTATATGCTTTCTCATCAAGCCCCATCTCTTTGATTATGGAACGTAAGAGACTTTTGCTGTCAGCAGTATCATAAACAGTAAAATGTGAAGTAAAGCCCAGATGAACTGCTTCCGCGTGAAGAATACGAAGAAAGATGGAATGAAAGGTACCCATCCAAAGATGTCGGGCCGGTAATTCCCCCACTTGTCTGGCGATACGCTCTTTCATTTCACGGGCAGCTTTATTCGTGAAAGTTAGTGCCAGGATATTCCAAGGTTGATAGCCATTTTCCAGTAAATAAGCAATCTTGTAAGTAAGAACACGCGTCTTGCCGGAGCCTGCACCGGCTATCACCAATGAAGGTCCATCATTATACAACACAGCAATACGCTGACTCTCATTCAGTTCATTTATATAATTTGGCATAATCCGTCTAATCTTAAAAAGACCTAAAGTAAGCGCAAAGATAAAGAAAGTTCAGCAACGCGCGAACAAATCCATATTATATAGCGTTGGTATACTAAAAGTCCAAAACTAAATAATTGAACTTATGAATTCATTATTAACAACTTTAATGTTTTTTATTATGACATACGAAATGCCCAAACTTCCATATGCACCAAACGCATTGGAACCTGTAATGAGTGAGCAAACCATTAATTTCCACTATGGGAAGCATTTGCAAACTTATGTAAACAATCTTAATAACTTAGTCCCGGGGACAGAGTTTGAGAACAAATCAGTAGAAGAAATTGTGGCTAAAGCACCGGATGGACCGATATTCAACAACGCCGGACAAGTGTTGAATCATACTTTATATTTCCTCCAATTTTCGCCGAAGCCAACTCACAGCGAACCGACAGGAAAACTGGCAGAAGCCATTAAACGTGATTTTGGCAGCTTCGATAACTTCAAAAAGGAATTTACAGCAGCAGCTGTCGGATTATTCGGTTCAGGATGGTCATGGCTTTCAGCCGACAAAGACGGAAAATTGCACATAACCAAAGAAGCAAACGGTGGCAATCCCGTACGTAACGGATTAACTCCATTATTAGGATTTGATGTATGGGAACATGCTTATTATCTGGATTATCAAAATCGTCGTCCGGATCATATCAATGCCCTTTGGAATATTATCGACTGGGATATTGTAGGTTCTCGTCTGAAATAGGGATTCTATATATTTGGATTTAAAACGCATTTATAAAACAATATTGTTTTATAAATGCGTTTTTTTATTTTAACGCGTTTGCTTTTAAAAGCTAAATGACTATTTTTGTACGATTCAAAAAAATCATATATGCAGATTCTTAAGCAAGTGCGGTATCAGTTATATATCCGATTAATCCTAATCGGACTTTTTTTCATATCCAATACCTTCTTAAATGCCCAGACAATACAAACGACAAGAAAAAAAATTCTTTTCATTTGCTCCTATTCTTCCGAAACAAAATATCTAAGTGAGCATATTACTAATTTCAATAATTATATCAAACAGATGGGAGGCAATAGCAATATTGTTATAGAGAACATAAATGCTGCGAGCTTTCGCGAAGCACCATCATGGAAAGAGAAGGTAAGAAGTATTTTCGACAAGCACACTGATGCCGATCTCATTATTTTATTGGGGGGAGAAGTCTGGAGTAGTTACCTATCACTCACTGATGCAAAGTATCACGAGAAACCTGTTTTAGCATCAATGAGTAGTGTCTATGGAATAAATTTGCCTACAACCAGCGACTCTATCCCCCTCCTATTCAATCCTGTTTCCATAAACCTTCTTAATCAAATACAGCGTTTTCCCAATGTAAAATGCGCTATTGCATACAAATACGACTTAGATAAAGATATAGACTTAATCAGAGAATTCTATCCCGCTGTTCAAAACATAGCTTTCATATCGGACAATACTTATAATGGCATAGCCCAAAAAAGTTATATTGAAAAAGAATACTACAAATATAAAAATATAAAATTCCTGTTCATTGACGGAAAAAGTATGAACATGGAAAGCGCCGCCAATATTTATAAAAAATTACCGGCTCATACCGTAGCATTATTAGGAGCATGGAAAATTGATCGGGAAAATAATTTTTATATAAACAACTCAGACTTTGTATTCCGTCAGGCTAATGATAATATACCTGTATTCAGCCTTACAGGTACGTCCATAAACAATTGGGCCATAGGAGGGTATATCCCAAGATACGATGATATAGGTAGAATTTTAGGTGAAAAAGCATACCAACTGCTTTATAACAATGAAGAAGAAAAAAAGGCTGAGTTCATAATAATTCCTAACTATTATCAGTTTAATGCGCAAAAACTTAAAGAACTCGGTTTTTCAGACAAAAAGCTACCTAAGCATGCTGAACTAATTAATCGGCAACCTACATTTTTCGAATCGTACAAGTACGAAGTAGGAGTAGCCATTGCCATCTGCATTTCTCTTTTCATAGGACTTCTGGTATCTTTATATTTCTATTTTAGCACCCGTGCTCTGGGTAATCGCTTACGGGTTTCGAGCAATATCTTGCAAATGGAGAAAGAGCGTTTGGAAGCTTCCGAAATAGAATTGCGTGCAGCTAAAGAGCGTGCAGAAGAAGCTAATCAAATGAAAAGCGCTTTTATCTCGAATATTAGTCATGAGGTTCGTACTCCGCTGAACGCTATTGTCGGATTTTCCAGTTTATTAGTAGGTACTGTCAATGTGACTGAAGAACAAAAAGAATATTCTGAAATAATTGAAACAAATGCCAATCTCCTACTTCAATTAATCAACGATCTACTTGATATTTCTCAAATTGAATCCGGAAAAATGCAATTTAAATACGAATGGTGTGAAGTTATAGGGCATTGCCATAATATCCTTAGGCTCAGTAATCATAAGCAAAAAATAAAATTTAAATTTGAATCTTTTGCCACTGAATACCGGCTATACACAGATCCTCTCCGATTGCAACAAGTTATAACCAATCTTTTGAATAATTCTCTAAAATTTACGCCGGAAGAAGGAAGCATTACATTAGGCATTACAAAAGATAATAAGAAGGACCGGTTATTATTTACTGTCACGGACACAGGATGTGGCATACCGGAACATTTGCACGAAAAGGTTTTCGAGCGTTTCATCAAGTTAAATGAGTTTAAACAGGGAACCGGGCTCGGGCTTCCCATCTGCAAGCTCATTCTCCATCATATGGACGGTGAAATATGGATTGACAAGAACTACATCAATGGAACGCGATTTGTTTTCTATCTTCCTATTATATCAATCTAATTTAAAGTGAATCGCCCAATAGTTATTTTCAGAATTTGCCATATTCATGATACTCTACTTGGGCAGGTAAAGTAAAGTAAAAAGTAGCACCTTCCCCTTTCTTCGATTCAACACCTATACCTCCTCCATAATGTTCTATAATCGATTTTGTAATAGACAACCCCAATCCGGTACCACGAATATTATAGTTCATTTTAACAAACCGCTCAAAAATAGCTTTACGGCTATCTTCGTCAATGCCACACCCCGTATCGGCAACATAGAAATAAAACTTATCATTAGGCAACCTACGATAGCCAATCTTCACGCTGCCTTGCTCTGTGAATTTTAGAGCATTCCGAAGCAAATTACTTATAATTTGAACAAATCTAATCCGATCTATCATGAAACGACATTGGGATAATTTCTCTTCAAACTGAACCTGAATGCCCGAAGGATGAGGTCGATTGTTTTCCAACATGCAAACTTCGTTAACTAAAGCATTAACATCAACTTCAGTATCATTATACTCCATTGTACCTGCTTCTATTTTCGAAAAATCAATCAAGTCGTTCACCAACTGAAGTAAAGCGTCCTTATTATCATTGATTTCTTTCAAAAAGGATGTACGTTCTTCCAAAGTTAAACTGTCGGCTGCTTCTGCAAGCATAGTTGTAAATCCCACAATAGCATTTAACGGAGTACGAATTTCGTGCGTCATATTAGCTATAAATGCACTTTTCAACTGGTTACTCTCTTCTGCAACCGCATTCAATTGTCGGAGAGCTTTCAGTCTGTTATTCTTGTTCACCGCATAAACAATCATAATGATAAGAAGCAACAAAATGATTATTCCAAAAGACAACAACAAAGGAATATTCGCAGAAGAAAAAACAGTTTCCTCTTGCAGTGACCATGCCGAAATAAGAACCGATTTCATCAGAATCTAATTAATTTCAATTATAACCCATAAAAACAGAAAATACAAATATAGAAAGGAAAAAACAAATAATTGAATAAAATATATAAGTTTTTCCCTTTTTTTAGAAAAAAAACAGGCCGCATACACTTTTAAAAAGTATGCAGCCTGCCATCAAATATACATTAACTATTGTTACTAAACGCTTTCAATAGCAGCCTGAGCCGCAGCTAAACGGGCGATGGGAACACGAAAAGGAGAGCAACTTACATAATTCAAACCAACTTTATGACAGAACTTCACAGACGAAGGTTCACCTCCATGTTCTCCACAAATACCACATTTTAAATCTGGACGGACAGAACGTCCCTTTTCCGTTGCCATACGAATCAACTGCCCCACACCATTTTGATCAAGAACTTGGAATGGGTCGACCTTCAAAATCTTTTTCTCCAGATAAACCGGCAAGAAAGAAGCAATATCGTCACGGGAATACCCAAAAGTCATTTGCGTCAAATCATTTGTTCCGAACGAGAAAAATTCAGCTGAAGAGGCAATACGGTCGGCAGTCAATGCAGCACGCGGTACTTCAATCATCGTACCAACCTTAAAATCAATGCTATCGCCAATCTCCTTGAAGAGCTTAGCCGCCTCATCACGAATGATATTCTCCTGCTCTTTAAACTCATACAGAATACCCGTCAACGGAACCATGATTTCCGGATAAGTCACCACTCCTTCTTTTTTCAATTCCAACGCAGCACCTAGAATGGCACGTGTCTGCATCTGCGTAATCTCGGGGTAAGTATTACCTAAACGACAGCCACGGTGACCTAACATCGGATTATGTTCACAGAGAGCTTCAACGCGTTGTTGGATGTATTGCAAACTCACTCCCATTGTATCAGCCATTTCCTGCTGTCCTTTCAAATCATGAGGAACAAATTCGTGCAAAGGAGGATCAAGTAAACGCACTGTAACCGAATATCCAGCCATTGCTCTGAAAATACCTTTAAAATCGGATTGTTGATAAGGTAAAATCTTAACCAGAGCCTTACGGCGACCTTCAGCATCGTGAGCGAGAATCATTTCACGCATCGCCTTAATCTTTTCGCCTTCAAAAAACATGTGTTCAGTACGGCAAAGTCCTATACCCACAGCCCCGAAATTGCGGGCAACTTCAGCATCGTGAGGAGTATCGGCATTGGTGCGCACCTGCAAGCGGGTATATTTATCGGCTAATTTCATCAAATTGGCAAAGTCACCCGATAATTCAGCAGCTTGCGTATCTACCTTACCTTCATAAACTTCACCCGTAGTACCATTCAATGATATATAATCGCCCTCTTTCAATACAAGCCCGTTCACTTCCGCCGTACGTCCTTTATAATCAATATTCAACGCCCCAGCACCGGAAACGCAACACTTACCCATGCCACGAGCCACAACGGCGGCATGCGATGTCATGCCTCCACGGGCAGTCAAAATACCTTCAGCTACAGCCATACCAGCCAAATCTTCGGGAGATGTTTCAATACGTACCATCACCACTTTTTTACCTTTTGCATGCCATTCAGCCGCATCGTCAGCAAAAAAGACAATCTGCCCCGTAGCAGCACCCGGTGAAGCCGGAAGTCCTCGAGTCAGAACTCTGGTTTTCTTTAAAGCAGCATTATCAAAAACAGGATGTAATAGTTCGTCAAGCTTATTCGGTTCACAACGCATTAGTGCTGTCTTCTCATCAATCATTCCCTGACGAAGAAGATCCATTGCAATTTTCACCATTGCCGCCCCAGTACGTTTACCGTTACGAGTCTGCAAGAACCAAAGTTTACCTTCCTGTACGGTAAACTCCATATCCTGCATATCTTTATAATGATTTTCCAATTTAGTCTGCAAGCTATCCAGTTCCTTGTAGATTTCCGGCATAGCCTCTTCCATGGAAGGATACTTTGCCACGCGGTCGGCTTCACTCACTCCAGCCAATTCAGCCCAACGTTGTGAACCGATCTTAGTAATCTGTTGCGGAGTACGGATACCGGCAACTACATCTTCTCCCTGAGCATTAATGAGGTATTCACCATTGAACAAATCCTCTCCCGTAGCAGCATCACGGCTGAAACAAACCCCGGTAGCCGAAGTATCACCCATGTTTCCGAATGCCATTGCCTGAACATTAACGGCAGTACCCCATTCATCGGGAATACCATCCATCTTCCGATACAGAATAGCACGTTCATTCATCCATGAATTAAATACGGCACAGATAGCACCCCACAGCTGTTCATAAGCCAAAGTCGGAAAATCTTTGCCTGTTTGCTTCTTTACAGCAGCCTTAAACTTGATCACCAGAGCTTTTAAGTCTTCCACGTCTAACTCATTATCAAGTTTAACGCCTCTAGCATGCTTCACTTCTTCAATAATAGCTTCAAACGGATCAATATCTTCTTTTTTAGTAGGCTTCATACCTAATACCACATCACCATACATCTGTACAAATCTACGGTACGAATCCCAAGCAAAACGTGCATTACCCGTTTTACGAATCATTCCTTCAACCACTTCATCATTCAAACCAAGATTCAGAATCGTATCCATCATACCCGGCATGGAAGCACGGGCGCCGGAACGAACAGAAACAAGCAAAGGATTTTCAATACTGCCGAATTTGGAATGCATCAGCGACTCCACTTGGGCAATAGATTTTTCCACATCATCTTTCAATAAGGCAACCACTTTCTCCTGCCCTATCTTGTAGAACTCAGTACATACATCGGTGGTAATAGTAAATCCCGGGGGGACCGGAACTCCGATAAGATTCATCTCTGCCAAATTAGCACCTTTGCCTCCTAAGAGATTTTTCATGTCAGCTTTTCCCTCAGCCTGACCATTACCAAAGGTGTAGACTCTTTTTTTGTTCATACTATTAATTTAAGATTTTTCAGATTGTGATTTTTCGTGATTAACTCTCGCAAAGCTAATTATATTTCTCAGACTGAAAAACATTTTATGAAAAAAGTTTCGGTCATAATGCAATTTCGACATTGCAATATTTAATCTCTGTTTTCATAGAGGAAAATTCCTAAAAAAGAATTACTTTTGCGCAATTATTATTAGACTGGAATAAAAGTGGCAAGAAAGAAAAAAGAGCTTCCTCTGCTGGAGAAAGTAACCATAACGGATATAGCTGCCGAGGGAAAAGCTATCGCAAAAGTCAATGATTTGGTCGTATTTGTACCTTATGTCGTTCCCGGAGACGTAGTAGATCTTCAAATCAAGAGAAAAAAAAATCATTATGCTGAAGCAGAAGCCGTGAAATTTCACGAATATGCCGCTTCGAGAGCTGTTCCATTTTGCCAGCATTATGGAGTGTGCGGTGGCTGTAAATGGCAGATACTTCCCTATTCCGAACAAATAAAATATAAACAAAAACAAGTAACGGACAATCTTACTCGTATTGGCAAGATACCTCTTCCTGAAATATCACCTATTCTCGGATCAGAAAAAACTACATTTTACCGCAACAAACTGGAGTTTACTTTTTCGAATAAGCGCTGGCTCACGGCGGAAGAAGTAAAAGAAGATGTGATATATGAACAAATGAATGCTGTAGGATTCCACATCCCCAATGCTTTCGATAAAGTGTTAGCAATAGAAAAATGCTGGTTGCAAGACGATATATCCAATCGTATCCGTAACGCTGTACGCGACTATGCATACGATCACAATTATTCGTTCATCAATCTTCGTACGCATGAAGGTATGCTCCGTAATATGATTATCCGTACCTCATCAACCGGCGAACTAATGGTGATTCTGATTTCCAAAATCGAGAAAGATGAAGAGTTAACCTTATTCAAAGAACTACTCCAATATGTTGCAGATAGTTTTCCAGAAATAACTTCCTTACTATACATTGTTAATAACAAATGTAATGATACCATTACCGATCTCGATGTATACACATTCAAAGGTAAAGACCATATTTTTGAGGAGATGGAAGGCTTACGATTTAAAATAGGACCTAAGTCTTTCTATCAGACCAACTCGGAACAAGCCTATAACCTGTATAAAATAGCCCGGAACTTTGCCGGACTCACCGGTAATGAACTGGTATACGACTTATACACTGGTACAGGAACAATAGCTAACTTTGTTGCAAGTAGTGCGAGACAAGTAATTGGCATAGAATATGTACCCGAAGCCATAGAAGATGCCAAAGTGAATGCTGAAATCAACGGTATAAAGAATACTCTTTTCTTTGCCGGAGATATGAAAGATATACTCACACAAGATTTCATCAATCAATATGGACGTCCTGAGATCATCATCACCGACCCTCCCCGGGCCGGAATGCATCCTGACGTTGTGGATACCATATTATTTGCCCGTCCGAAGCGAATTGTTTATGTCAGTTGCAACCCTGCAACGCAAGCTCGTGACTTACAGTTGCTCGATGTTCAATACTCCGTTAAAGCGGTCCAACCAGTCGACATGTTCCCACATACTCATCATGTAGAAAATGTTGTCCTTTTGGAATTAAAAGAAGATAACCAATAAGAATTACCACAGTGGCAAGACAAGTAGCGCGTGCCCGTACGCAATATACGGACTATACGGTAAAGGAACCAATGGAATTGATGACTTTTTTGGCAAGCAAAATGCCTGATGCCAGCCGTACCAAAATAAAATCCCTGCTCAGCAAACGAGTGGTATTTGTAGACAATGTTATCACTACACAATACAACTTTCCGCTGCAAAGCGGAATGAAAGTGCAGGTTAGTCGCGAAAAGGGCAAACGGGAATTCAACAACAAATTATTGAAAATTGTATACGAAGATGCATACATTATCGTTGTAGAAAAAATGCAAGGGTTACTTTCGGTCAACACCGACCGCCAAAAGGAACGTACAGCCTATCATATCCTCACGGAATACGTACAACGCTCCGGACGCCATCATCAGATTTATATTGTTCATCGTCTCGACCGCGACACTTCAGGTTTGATGATGTTTGCAAAGGACGAAAAAACACAGCATACACTACGGGACAACTGGCACGATATTGTGACAGACCGCCGATATATCGCTGTTGTCAGTGGAGAAATGGAGAAAGATAGCGGTACGGTAATATCATGGTTGACCGATCGCACACTATATGTCTATTCAAGTCCGACAGACGACGGAGGAGCTAAATCCATTACTCATTACCGCACCATTAAGCGAGGCAACGGATTATCTCTTGTAGAGCTAAATCTTGAAACGGGAAGAAAAAATCAAATCCGCGTACACATGCAGGACTTGGGACATCCCATCATTGGCGATGGGCGCTACGGAATAGAAGAGGTGAATCCTATCGGCCGCTTGGCATTGCACGCTTTCAAACTTTGCTTCTATCATCCCGTCACCGGAGAGCAGATGCGTTTTGAAACCCCCTATCCTCAAAATTTCAAAACTCTCTTTATTAAAAAATAAAGAAGAAATATATCCGAAATGATAGGCCTATCTCATTCTATATAAAGTGATAGAGCCATCATTTCTACCATCCACATACAATACTCCGGTTAACTCCGAATCACCCACATATATTCCGCGGATCTCAAGTAACGGTTGGTCATTTCCATAATCCAGAATCAGATCACCATTTCGTACCGTCCAACGAAAATCCATTGTTGTTACTACACGAGGATCATCAAAGTAACACTGATCATCATATCCAAAGCCATTGTTTTTAAAAAACAGACCGCTTTCCAGTTTTTCACCATACCGATCGGCAAACCCCAAGTCGCCTACCCAGGTTTCACCTGTCAGACGATCAAAAATTTCATCATCATTCTGACAAGAAGACAAGTTCAACGTTAAAACACACAAGATAACTAGTTTCAAATATTTCAAAACCTTCATAAGTAAAATTGATTAAATAATTTCATGTATTATTATTGAGTATCTCTAAATAAACACAAAGAAGTGTCACTGGGCAAATGTATAAAAAAATAGTATGTCTGCAACTATTTATACAGATATAAATTTAATAAAATTAGAATTGAAATAAACTTCGCGAGATTCTATATTACGAAAAGACAGCGAATTGTACAGTTTAAAAGCAAACGTTTCTACACTATCCTGATTACTCGCAAACCTATCTTCATTCTGTATAACACACCTATTTCCACCATCAAACTGTAATAGAGGCGAATCATACCAGGAACCTAATTGCATATCCAGTAAGCACATTCCCATAAAAATTTATCACTTGTGACATACTTGACAGAATAACATTTGGGAACTTGGTAAAGCAACAAACAAAGGTAAATATAATCATATTGGAATCATCCAATATCACATTGCAAATATATAAACAAATTTCAGCAATACAGTTTAATTATCTTAATCAGATCATTTTTCAAAATCGGTTTGGCAAGAAAACCTTTACATCCAGCTTCAAAGCACTTCTTTTCATCATCCTGCAACACATTCCCGGTCTGTGCTATAATTACAGCATTGGGATTAATCGCAAGAATTTCTTCTATAGCGGCATAACCATCCATCAATGGCATACGAATATCCATCAACACCAGATCCACTTCAGGATGTTTCTTATACAGATCGACCACTTCCTTACCCGTATTAGCCATATACAATTTCAGGTTATAAGGTTTCAGTGCCTCAACAAAATATTCCTGTACACTGGGATTATCATCGGCAATAAGAAGGGTTTTACCTTCTATCTGCTTCATATCTATGTCGTAAACAATATTCTCATTTTCTCCGGATACCTCTTCTACAACTTTTAACGGAAGGGTAAAGCTGAATTTTGAGCCTTTATCAGGTTCGGATTCCACAAACATCTGTCCGCCAAGTAAATTAACAATACCTTTACAAATGGCAAGTCCCAAACCTGTCCCCCCATATTTAACAGAGTCTTCGGGAAGAGCTTGTTGAAAGCGTTCGAAAATAAGTTTCAACTTATCTTTCTTGATGCCGATCCCCTCATCTTTAACAAAAAAAAGTAACACATTATTTTTTATTTCATATCCAAAACGGATCTCACCTTTTTCTGTAAATTTAAGTGCATTATTAAGCAGATTGGTAAGAACTTGGTTCAATCGGGCACCGTCGGTGGTGATGCAGCAAAAAGAGATATCCTGTGGAACATCGAGTACTAAATTAACATTAAACTTACCCCTTTCAAGCCGGAGTTGATTAAACTGAATCTCCAATTCACGAAGTAAGTTGTTGAGTTTACATCTATCGAATGTGATTTTCATCTCTCCAGCTTCAATCTTAGCCACATCTATAATATCAGCAATCAGCCTCAACAATTGCATGGAATTGGTATTGATAATTTCAGCATACATATTGCGCTCTTCGACCGATAGATTAATATCTTTCATCAAATCAGCAAATCCCACGATAGCATTCATCGGTGTCCGTATCTCGTGACTCATATTAGCCAGAAAATTATTTTTATAGATATTAGCACTTTCGGCTTTTTTAATCGCAATCTTCAGTTTCCGCTCTATTGCCTTTTGCTCTTCGAGGCTTTGCTCCAGTTCAGATTTGGCAGTCAGCGCCTGATTACGTGCTTCGTTGGCCTCTTTGAGCATATTCAAAACTTTCATACGAGTTTCTTCAAGCGTTTTATTTTTCTCCCGCAATTCCAACAGTAATCGTAACGTTTCATCTTGCTTTTGCTGTTGATAAATATGAAAATCACGAAATACTTTTATTTTAGATAAAAGTATATCTTCATTGACAGGCTTGATAATATAATCTATAGCTCCCAATTGATAAGCCGACATCATCTGCACCTCATCATTACTAAATGCCGTAGCAAAAATAATCGGAGTGGTCTGCGTTTTTTTCGAGCCCCGCATCAATCGCGCAACTTCCATCCCACTCATATCCGGCATAACCATATCCAATATCACCATGATAAACTGGTTATGTAACATCAAGGCCAAAGCTTCCTGCCCCGAAGTTGCTTTCATTATCTCAAGATTCAACTTGGATATCAAAGTTTCCAAAGCATGAAGTTGCCTTATATCATCATCCACCAATAAGATCTTTAGACCTTGTTCCTGATTTTTGCTCTCCACTTCATTCATATCCATATCTCAAAATTTATTATTTAAATTATAAAGTTTCATTAGTTCCAGCATAGCACAACAATTTAGTTATTGCTTCTTGTAAATACAAACTGTTTTTTTTATCAATTCAAAAAGATTAATAGATGTTTCATAATCGATCCGCTCATTCTCCCCTACAAACAAATAACCGTTACGAATAAGACTACGATGAAACAAGCGAACAACTTCGGTCTGAAGTATGTCATTGAAATAAATACAAACATTCCGGCAAAGAATGAGATGCATCTCGGCAAAAGCACCATCGTTTACCAGATTATGTCTGGAAAAAAGGACCCGTTCACGAAGATCTTTATTTATCATAAAGGCATTATATTTCGTAGTATAGTATTGCGAAAAGAGAGTTTCACCTCCTGCCAACACATAATTCTGAGATGATTGTTCAAGTTGTTTCAACGGGTAAATACCACTCTTACCAATAGCAAGCGACTTATCATTAATGTCGGTGGCATAAATCTGACTACGTCTTAATAATCCGGCTTCCTTCAATAGAATAGCAATAGAATAAGCCTCTTCGCCCGTAGCACATCCAGCACACCAGACGTTAATATATGGATAGGTACTCAATACCGGAATAACTGTTTGTTTAAGCATCTTGTATGCCAAAGGGTTACGGAAAAAATCAGTCACAGAGATCAGTAGACTCTTTAATAGCTTGTTGAAGAAAGCCTCATCGTAAAGCAGCAAGGGTATCATGGACGAAATGGATTGCAGGTTTTCACGTTTCATAATAGCCTGTAAACGTTTCTGCATTCCATCGAACGTATAGGAACGGAAATCATATCCATAACATTTATATATGGCTTCAAGCAACAGCTGACTCTCTATATTTTCTAAACCATCTACAGGCATTATATCTGTTTTTCTTTGTATAGCCAAATGCGTATCAGACTAATAAGCTGATCCATATCGATAGGTTTGGTCAGATAATCATTAGCTCCGGCAGCCATACACTGCTCCTTATCCTCAGGCATAGCCTTAGCCGTGAGACTAATGACAGGCAATTTTTCAAACTGTTTTTGCTTGCGTAGCCTCCTGATAGCTTCCAATCCATCCATCACAGGCATCATTATATCCATAATTACAATCTCTATATCCGGATTTTCTTTAAGCGTTTGTAAAGCTACCGCACCGTTCTCAGCAGTGAAAATTTCCATTCCTACATCAGTCAGCTTTTTCGACAAAGCATAAATATTACGCATATCATCATCCACTATCAATATTTTACGTTCCTTAAGCAGTTCTTCCGGATCGTGCAATTTAGTCACGATCCGCCGCTGTTCTTCGGAGAGATTAGCATTCAGACTATGTAAAAACAACGAAACCTCATCAAGCAGACGCTCTGGAGAAATCACCCCTTTGATTATTATACTGCGAGCATATTTATTCAGTTCGGCGACTTCTTCCTTGGCAAGATCTTTACCAGTGTAGACTATTACCGGAACTTTTTTCCGTACGGCTTTTTCCAGATCTCTCAACACATCAAAACCACTCATATCCGGGAGAGTAAGATCGAGAACCACACAATCGAAATGTTGTTGGTTCAACAAACTGAGCGCGTCTTTACCGGTATCGGATGTAGTGATACGGACTTCGCGGTTTTCGAGCAAACGAACAATGGATTGTTGACTGACTTTATTATCCTCAATAACAAGAATATCCTTTACGCCGGAATTGTAGATATTTTCAATCTTTTGTATGGCAGATTCAATATCCTTCTGCGTTACAGGTTTAGCAAGGAAGCCGATGGCTCCTTTTTCCAATATTTCCGTCTCTTCATCTTCCACGGAAAAGACATGTACGGGGATATGACGGGTCTCAAGTTTGAATTTAAGGCGGTCGAGCACCACCATCCCTTCAATATCCGGTAGCTTCAAATCCAATATGATACCATCAGGCAAGTAATGGGACGCAAGTTCCAAACCTTCTTCGCCGCGATCAGTCACAAGAACCTTGATACCGTGATTATGAATCTCTTTTTTAAGAATTTCGGCAAAGTTATAATCGTCTTCAATAATCAATATGGAATGTTCACCCGGGACAATCTGCTCTCTATCATCCTGAACAGGAGCCGACCGGCGTGCAACCATCCTCCGAAGAGTTTGAGAAGCAGGAGCTGTAACATTAGAGTGACTGGGCTTCGTGATTAAAGGCTTATCAGCAAATGTTTTTAATGAAGCAACCGAATCGGAGTCGGCACTAATTACGATACTTTGGCTTATCGGTAAGTAAAGAGTGAACTCACTCCCTTGAGCAAGCTGACTTTTTAAACGGATCTCACCGCCAAGCAAAACTGCTATCTGTCGCGAAATGGTCAGCCCAAGTCCAGTACCTCCATACTGACGGGATAATCCTCCGTCGACTTGTTGGAAAGCCTCAAAGATCATGGCCTGCTTATTCTCTTCAATTCCAATTCCCGTATCAGAAACAGTAAACAGGAGAACTTCGCCGGGAGTATATTCCTTATTATTTACCTCCATCGTTTTATCGGACCTTGCAATGCTTAATTTCACTTCGCCCTGAGCGGTAAACTTGATAGCGTTGGACAACAAATTTTTAAGAATCTGCTCCAACCGTTGTTGGTCGGTAATAATTTGTTCCACTCCCTCCTCTACTTCTATTGTAAAACCAATATTCTTCTGGCGGGCAACATGATTAAACTGGTTTTTAAGGTCAGTTACAACATTGCATAATTGAATTTCGGCGAAATTGGCATTCATCCTTCCGGCTTCTATTTTTGAAAGATCCAAAATGTCATTAATCAGGTTAAGCAAATCCACCCCGCTCTCATAGATAATACTAAGATCTTTCACCTGGTTCTCACTAAAGTTCTTCTTGTCATTCTTACCAAGCTCCTTAGCCAAAATCAACAAGCTGTTAAGAGGAGTACGCAACTCATGCGACATATTTGCCAAAAATTCAGATTTGTATTTGTTGGCTACCTCCAGATCTCTTGCTTTACGTTCAATATCGGCACGAGTAGCAACGACTTCTTCTTTCTGCTTCTCAAGATCAGAGGTCTTAACTTCAAGTTCTTCATTGGTTCTTTTCAATGCATCGCTTTGTTCTTTTAGCCTGCGTTGCTGTTCAAGTAGTTCATCGGACTGACGGTGCGATTCATCCAGTAAAACCTTCATTTTCTGACGATCTTTCGCCGAATTAATAGCAATGGCAATATCAACGGATACCAATTTCAAGAGATTCAAATCATGATTGGTAAAACGCTCGGTGGAGCCAATTTCAAAAACGCCAACCAACTTTTTATTCAGTATAAACGGCTGCACCACAATAGTTCTTGGTTGTTGAACTACAGTGCCGGAAGTTATATGTAAATCTTCACCAGGACCAATTTCAGTCACCACAATAGTTTCTTTTTCCAAAGCCGCCTGACCAATAAGTCCTTCACCAAAATGAAATTCTTTGCTGATATTTTTCCGTCGAATATAAGCATACGAAGCGACAAGCTTTAGCATAGGCTCTTCTTCACTATCTTCCAGTAAATAGAATGCACCGACTTCCCCATGAACATATTTAGTAAGAAAGGTTATGATATTCCTGGATAATTCCAAAACACTCAGCTCTCCACGTATTTTATCTCCCAACCCACTCTGGCCTGTTTTAATCCATGATTCATTTTCGTTCTCTTTAGAGATACGTTTCAGATTATTAGTCATGGAATAAAGAGCCTTACCAAGCGTATCCTTATTAGAGCGAATAGGCATTTCAACATCCATATTGCCTGCTGCTATCTGATTGGCCGCATCCACCAGATTGGCAAAACTATCTACCATCGCATTGATATTAGTTTTCAGTCCGAATGCTTCTCCAGTGTAATCTCCTTCAATTTTACTGGTAAAAGTACCCTCAGCCAAAGCGGAAGAAACTTTATTTATCTCGCGCACCTGCCAAGTCATAGTATCCATTAGCAAGTTAATATTATTGAGGAATGTCCTCCAGACACCGATGACCTGAGGCACATTAGCGCGTATGCCTAGCTTTCCTTCGGTCGACAAACTATCTAACAGATGATTAATTTCATAGGAGAAAAGTGCCAGATACTCCGTCATATAATTAACGGTATCTTTCAAATCTTTCATCTCCCCCTTGGCCTCCACATCACTCCTCTTTGTGAGATCTCCTTTTACCACAGAAGATGTAACAATAGTAATATCACGCACCTGACGCGTCAGGTTACCAGCCATCTGATTGATATCAGAAGCTAATTCTTTCCAGATACCCGAAGCATTGGGTATTACAACTTGAGCGCCTAACAGTCCTTCGGAGCCAATTTCCTTGGTCACCTTAGATACTTGCATTGAGAAAGTCTTCATAAAATCAATCAAATTATTGATTGTGTCTTTCAATACCTCAACTTCTCCATCAGTAGAAAGTGTAACCTTTCGCGATAAATCACCAAGAATCACCCCCTGAGTGATTCGGGTAATTTCCCCTATCTGACTATTCAGACTCTTAGTTACCACATTAATATTTTCCATCAATTCTTTCCAGACGCCGGAAACGTTATGAGTATGAAAATAAGAACTAGTCATGCCTTTCGACATTTCTCTCAGAATCCGATTAGCTTCATTTACCGGACCGGATATGGTCTGAACAAAAGTATTCTGGCTTTCTATCAAGTCTGACCATATTCCGGTAATAGGCTTTCCATATTGTATGCGGGAATCAAGATTCCCCTCCAGTCCTCCTACTCTGGAAACCCGAATCATTTCAGTAAAGATGCCACCTGCCATCTCCGCCATACGATTGAAAATATCTGCGATATCGGCAAACTTATCATCGCGCTCCTTATTTAGCCTGACAGACATATCACCTGCACAGAATGCATCTAAAGCAAATTGAAGACGGTCTAACTGTTCGTGCATATATTCCGAATCGTTAAACATGAACTCGTCCGGTACACGATAATTTTTGTACGTTTTTTTAGTGTCATTCTTCATATATAAATTGTTTTAGATTTAAACAATCAAAGATTAACTATATCATATTTTTACGAATGATCGAGAAAAACAACATTTTATATAAATGTATCAACTTTGCAAAAATAGAAAAAACAATAAATAAAGCGTCAATTATATACATGTTTTTTATTATATACTACAACAAAAGCAGAAAGAAACATTCAATATTGATTAAGACGACAAACCAAAGAGTAATATCAGATATGTATTTTTACATACGAATTGCATTTTTAAATGTATATCAAGGTATAAATCGGAATAATATTACTCTAAAAAAGACAATGCATTCAATTTCTTATCTATTAAAAAAGAATTAATTACAAGATATAAAAAGACAGATCGATTCTTTAATTAAAACGGATTCAAGTCAGTTATATTTATATTAAACAAGTAATTATATCAATCATTAAAAGCGCTAAAATCACAAATTATATGGAGCTAATTTATAAAAAATACAGTAATGATATTTGCAATTTAAATGTTAGCTATATTGAACCATTCAATCACGAGAAATCAGGATAACTTTAGATCAAATATTTAGCAATTGAAGTACGTTGTGATTTGCTTTCAAATTAGTATCTTTGAATCATAAGAAACAGCGAAATATTAAAAAGAAACATAGTACAGCTGTCTTAATTTGCTTTCAGAATTGTACCTTTGACAGATTGATGACAACCCAGAAGTTTCAGACAAAGACATTCCGGTTAAAGCCATTCGTTTTATCAGTTCTTTAGCACATCCTGCCTTATGGGCTGAAAACTATAAAAAAATAGCTCAAATAGTATATGTTTTGATGAATTCCTTGACCAGTATATTAAAGATTTAATTGATAATATTTAGATTGAAGACCGCTATTATGCAAAGAAGATATGGTTTAGACTGGCTAAGAACTATTATTGTTTTATCTATTATACCATTTCATGCCATGATAATTTTCATTCAGAATGAAGAGTGGAAAATGTATGTGAAAGATAAAGTAAATGTACCCGTTTTTAATTTTATAGATTCAGTTATTAGCCGTTTTCATATGGTAACTTTATTTTTACTTGCCGGAATTGCAATTATTTATTCATTACAGAAACGTGATACAAGTGCTTTCCTAAAACAGCGTATTATTAAACTATTTATTCCTTTAATAACAGGCAGTGTATTGTTAAACCCTATTATGACTTATATCTGGGGGATAAATCAAGGCAGAACAGAGAACTTCCCTGAACATTACATCGGATTTTTTACAAAGGATTTAGGAGAACTTAATGGCTTCAATGGTGGTTATACACCTGGACATCTTTGGTTTGTATTATATTTGCTTGTATTTTCTATTGTGGGATTACCATTTTTTTTGTGGCTGAAATCGAACAAATCTGTAAAGGTTAAGAAGGTGCTTGCAGGATTTTTTTATAAGCCAATGACTATTTTACTACTTGCAGTGCCGTATTGTTTTATCTATTTAATAGAAATCTTAGATGAAAAAAATCCTATTGCTTATTTTTATGTTGTGCTTGTTGGATGTTTATTTGCAACAGATGATAGTTATTTAAAGGCACTTAACAGGGACAAATGGAAGTATGTTATATTTACATTCATTACATTTATTATTTACTATTTCTTCCAGCCTGCCAATAGCTCAAATATGGTAATAAATTATTCGTATGCACTTATGGTTAGATTAACCCAATTACTACCAGCACTTGCTTTAATAGGGCTTTTTGACTTTTACATAAACAAAAATTCCAAATTATTGCAATATTTATCTGGTGCCAGTTATACCACTTATGTAATACATTTACTGGTTGTTACGGTAATAGGATTTTTTGTTATTAAATTGAGTATTACCCCATATCTTAAATTTGCAATTATTGTAGTGGCTAGCTATATTGTATGCTTTATTTTATATGAAATATTAAGACGAGTTAAATACATTGGGATATTATTTGGAACATCTTGCAGCAAATGATTTTTTATGAATCCCTGAGTGAAGCGTTTTACTAATAGAAAGAGTCTGGATTATTCACCGGACTCTTGTTGATTCAAAACACTGATATTTATCCCTTCCGCTAAAAGCCAAATAAAAGAATATCCGCATACATTCCACTTATTCACAGCACATAGTCTATTGCACCCGAACAGACCATCTATTAAGTCTCAACACATGGTCTGTTGGCCTCCAACAGACCATCCATTCAAGGGCAACTGACGGTCTGTTTATACACAACTGGACAACACATATCCAAACGAACACATTACATTATAAATCAATAACTTAACAATAAGTACAAAAGAATTCTTGTAATTTTCAAAGAAGAATGTTTGTTAGCTTTCATAACAATAGATGTAATGCTCCATAACAATACTTGTAAATGAAATAACAACTATTGTTATCGCATAGAATAATATATCGGATTGTTAAAGGGATAAAATCGGCGTCAGTTATTTAGACTCTTTTTAAAAAAGTTTCCGGCAAACAGAATCATTAAGAAAGATTATCTGTACTTTTGTAAGAACAATGACTACAGAGTTTCTGTAAAAAGTCTCTGTAATAGTAGAAATAAATTAAAATGAAAAAATGGAATAAAGGGGTTCGTTTTACCCCATCAACGTATTCGGCAGAAGTAGAGGACAGAATTCAACAATTAAAAAAGGATGGTGTACGTCTGCCTTCGCGCCATTTGTTGCGTACGGATGAACAATTGGCGGGTATCCGTGAAAGTGCAAAGATTAATACGGCTCTGTTGGACTATATCAACGCAAACATTCGTGAAGGTATGTCCACAGCGGAAATCGACCACATGGTGTATGCATTTACAACTGATCACGATGCTATCCCGGCAGATTTCTTATATGAAGGGTATCCTAAAAGTGTCTGTGTAAGCATCAATGATGTGGTTTGCCATGGTATTCCCAGCACAAAAGAATATCTCCGTAGCGGAGATATTGTCAATGTGGATGTATCCACCATTTATAAAAGCTATTTTTCCGATGCTTCACGAATGTATCTTATTGGTGAAGTATCACCCGATAGAAAACGTTTGGTACAGATCGCAAAAGAGTGTCGTGATATCGGTATCGCTACTGCACAGCCATGGACTCGTTTGGGTGATGTCGGTGCCGCCATCCAGGAACATGCCGAAAAAAATGGTTACAGTGTGGTGCGTGAGTTTTGCGGTCATGGCGTGGGAATAAAATTCCATGAAGAACCGGATGTGATGCACTACGGTAAAAAAGGTACAGGTATGATGATTGTACCGGGAATGACGTTCACCATTGAGCCGATGATTAATATGGGTAAACGTGATATATTCATTGACGAAGAAGATGAATGGACGGTATGTACCGAAGATGGTCTGCCTTCTGCTCAATGGGAAAGCATGATTCTGATTACCGAAAACGGAAATGAAATATTAACCGAGTAATACCCCGAATCCGGAAACGAATGACTGAAATCGAGCTAAGTGAATTTTAATAGTATAATATCGGACAATAGATGGAAATTGTATTGCTTATTATCGGCATAGCGGCTGGTTTTATTGTGGGTATATTAGCTGCCGGACGCAAATCGGCAGGATTGAAAGGTGACCTGCAAAGCAAAGAGAAAGAACTGGAATTGTTTAGAACCGAGAGTTCTAGACAATTGGAGATTCAGCAACAGACAGCACGGGAACGGGAAGATTTGCTCAACCGGACTGCCGAAGAGCGTATCACGCGTGAAAGAACGGTTGCCGAAGAGCGACTGAAAGAAGCCGCTGCACAGGCTGCCGAGCGGATTGCAGCGCAAGACAGGCTCTATACCGAGCAACTTGCAGTTCAGGATAAGCAGTATAAAGATTTGCTTGCTACACAGGAGAGACAATATCGCGAGCAGTTGGGCAAGCAGGAAAAGCAGTATCAGGAACAGTTTATAACTCAGGAGAAGCTATTTGCCGATCGTCTTTCCGAGCAGGAACGTGCTTTCAATCAGCGTTCCAAAGAAGTTCAGGAACAGTTTGAACAACGTCTGAACCAACAGAAAGAAGAAGTGGAATCGCTCCATAAACGGTTGAATACCGAGTTTGAGAACATCTCCAACCGTATCTTTCAAAGCAAGACGGAAGATTTCACAAAGTTGAATGCCGAGAAGCTGAGTACACTGTTGAATCCACTTGATCAAAATCTAAAGGAGTTTCGTGAAAAAGTAGATCAAGTATATGACAAAGAATCTAAGCAGCGTTTTGTACTGGAGGAACGCATAAAAGATCTGGTAGAACTCAATAACCGCATCAGTGAGGATGCCAACAATCTGACCCGTGCCTTGAAAGGAGACTCGAAAATGCAGGGAAATTGGGGTGAAATGATCCTGGAGCGATTGTTGCAAGCATCCGGCCTTATCGAAGGTGAGCATTATTTCCGTCAGGAGTTCTTAAAAGATGATCGTGGAGAGGTAATTACAAACGAGGAAAGCGGACAGCGAATGCAACCGGATGTTGTGGTGAAGTATCCTGATGATCGTGAAATGATTATAGACTCCAAGGTTTCGCTCACAGCTTATACAGCTTACACGGCTGCGGAAGACAGCGATGAACAGGAAAAATATCTAAAGGCTCATTTGCAATCGGTACGCAACCATGTTGACGAGCTAAGCCGGAAAGATTATTCGCATTATGATGTGAAAGCTCCCGATTTCGTAATGATGTTCATTCCTACGGAAGGTGCATACTTGCTTGCCATCCAAAACGATTCCAATCTTTGGGAATATGCTTATGCCAAAAAGGTGGTTTTGATGAGCCCTACAAATCTGATCAGCGCTCTTCGTTTGTCACTCGACCTTTGGAAGCGTGAGAATCAGGTGAAAAACGTACAGGAGATCATCAGAAGAGGAACTGCTCTTTATGAAAAGATAGCCGGATTTACCGATACTTTCCTGCGCATTGGAGATAATCTGGGTGGTTTGCAAAAGGATTACGACAAAGCATTGGGACAGCTTTCTACCGGAAAGGGTAGCGTAGTGACACAGGCCGAACAACTCAGCAATATGAGCTTATCACCCAAGAAACGAATCTCTGCACGATTGCTAAGTCCGGATAATCCAGAAGAAGAGGAGGCGGGCGACTAGTAAATTGTATCTCCGGACATTTTCAACGCCGGATAACATATAGAAAGCCAATTCACTAACGTATGAGAACGTTATGAATCGGCTTTTTTGTTTTAGTCATTAAAAAAATTAAATACCCAATGAAGTACGAACGGCTTTAATCTTTTCTTCAGCTTCCGCATTGGCACTATTGTAGCAATGACGGCATCCCATTTCTCCTTTTATTTCAAAGTAGAATTTGATCTTTGGTTCCGTACCCGAAGGACGTACGGATACTTTCGTACCATCTTCCGTGAAGTATTGCAGAACATTAGAAGTATCCGGCATATCGAGCGGAGCAACATTGCCACGAGCATCGGTTTGCTTCAGAGTTTGGTAATCCTTACTGAATACAACTTTTGAACCTCCTATCTCTTTTGGAGGGTTATTACGAAAATCAGTCATCATTTGTTTGATCTCTTCCGCACCGCTCTTTCCGGGTTTCACAACATTCACGGTAAACTCTTTCGAGAAGCCGTATTCAATGTATATATCAAGAAGAAGTTCGAATAAAGTCTTGCCATTATCTTTAGCCCATGCAGCAATTTCGGCAATGAGACAACAAGCAGAAACAGCATCTTTATCCCGAACAAAGTCCTCGGCAAGGAAACCATAGCTTTCTTCACCTCCTCCGATATATTTTTTCTTTCCTTCCGCCAAACGGATTTCACGTGCTATCCATTTAAAGCCGGTATAGCAGTCCATCATTTCGATATCATTTCTATCGGCAATCTTTTTAATCAGTTCGGTAGTTACGATAGTCTTTACACAAAATTCATTCCCTTTGATCTTATTGAGCAACTTATACTGTGTCAGAATGTAATATAGGTACATCAGGCAAGTTTGGTTGCCATTGATCAATACCCATTCACCTTTATCGTCCTTGCAGGCAATGCCAACGCGATCAGCATCGGGATCGGAAGCCATTACCAAATCGGCATCGATCTTCTTACCCAAAGCAACCGCCATAGACAAAGCTTCTGCATTTTCGGGATTGGGTGATACCACTGTGGGGAAGTTTCCGTCTTTCACCATTTGTTCCGGAACAGTATGTACGTTTTCGAAGCCCCACATTTGCAGTGCACGTGGAATAAGCATCATACCTGTACCATGAATTGGAGTATAGACAATCTTCATGTCCTTATGACGGGCAATAGCTTCAGGATCAATACTAACGGTTTTCACCATATCCAGATATACCTTGTCTACATCTTCTCCGATGGTCTGGATCAAATCTTTGTTGCCATTGAATTTGATATCCGCAGCCGAAGCAATCTTATTCACTTCATCGATAATACCGTTATCATGAGGAGCCAAAACTTGTGCACCATCATCCCAATAAGCTTTATAGCCATTGTATTCCTTAGGATTGTGGCTGGCAGTAAGGATGATACCGCTCTGGCAACCTAAATGACGAATAGCAAAAGACATTTCGGGTGTGGGACGCATATCTTCGAACAGATAAACTTTTATACCATTAGCCGAAAAGATATTAGCGGATATCTCTGCAAACTTGCGACTGTTATTGCGACAATCGTGTCCTACCACAACAGAAATCTGGTTGAGGTCTTTAAAGCATTTGTTCAGGTAATTGGACAAGCCTTGAGTTGCGGCACCCACCGTATATATATTCATGCGATTGGAGCCAACTCCCATAATGCCGCGCAATCCTCCGGTACCAAATTCAAGATCTTTGTAAAACGCTTCTATTAATTCGGTTTTATCTTCGTTTTCTAACATGCGTTTTACCTCAATCCGGGTTTCAGCATCATAAGCCGATGTCAACCATTTACTTGCTTTTTCAGTGACTTGTTGAATGAGTTCCTGGTTTTCCATATTTTGTTATTAAAAGTTAGTATATCCTATTCTGTATGATACAAAAGTAGAAGAATAAGTTTATATTTCCTACTGCTATCTCAGGATTTTATATATTATTTACCGGCCAAAACCACTTATTAATAGCTCAACGCCTGCTTACTCCGACGGCATCTTATAACGATCTCCGGTTTGCTTTACATACTCTTCGAGGAACTGTTTGGGGTAACCTGGGCGAACAACTCCAGCCGGTTGCCCAATTGAATTCCGTTCAAACTTTCCGTCTTTCATTTTGCGTACCACTCCGTCGGCATATTTCACAATAAGGAATTCGCCAAGACGCTTCCAAGCATCGAATGTACTTTGAGCGGTCATATTAGTATAATTGGTCAGGAAAGCTTTTGCTTTTTCCGGATCTTTGGCATATAATTTTGCAGCTTCAGCTTCAACACCCTCCTGTGATTGACTGAATGTCTGCTCCAATTCGGTTTGAGTAGCACGTACATCGCCAACCATAAGGTCGTATCGCGGATATACCATATTGGCAACCCAGTTGAAAATCCAGAAAGAAGAATTCCAAGAGAAAGTGATATAGTCGGCTCCATCTACACGTGAATAGCATACCGGAATCTTATCGGTGCAGCAATATACCGGAGTAAATACAGTCATATTGGCATCATCGGTTCCAAACCAAAGCACTCCGCCTACCGCATCGGGTAAAGAAGCGCGCATCTGAGCCACAAAGACAAAGCCCGTCTGCTGGGTAGAGATAGGACGTTCATTGAAATATTTTTGTCCGTTAACTTCAAACGACAAAGGAGACAAACGGTAAGGAGTATGATATGGACCTCCTCCAAAGTCTTTACTGATATCAAGCGGCGTTCCTTCATAATGATCGCGCATGGCATTCTTTACGTCCTGAACGGAAATCTTACGGTTGGGTTTAACAAACAGCGGCATCGGCTGTTTGGTTTTTCCTTCGATATAAGGGAGAAACTCTTGTCCGCGATCGGTAAACATATTAAAATAACTCCAAACGCGTGCTTCACAATAACGAAGTGCACCGAAATCCAAAGGAGCGTAAGCATCGGCAAAGCTAAAGTCCTTATTCACTCCATTAAAATAACCCTTCTCACGGGCAAACGAAATAACGTCAGAAGAATAGATGCAATTGTCTTTATCATTCATATCGAACTGATGAATACGACTTTGGTTGGCATGCGCTGAAATGCAATCATCGGGTACACGCACTGCCACCCATACGGCACCACGGACTCCCGGTCCTTTTCCGATCATTTCAAGAATCCAAATTTCATTCGGATCGGCAATGGTAAACGACTCACCACTACTATAATAACCATATTGTTCAACAAGACCGGTCATAATTTTAATTGCTTCACGTGCCGTACGCGAACGTTGTAATCCAAGATAAATCAGACTACCGTAGTCTACCACACCTGTACTGTCTACCAGCTCGGGACGACCGCCAAAAGTGGTTTCGCCGATTGTTAGCTGAAACTCGTTCATATTTCCGATGACATTATACGTTCTGGATGCTTGTTCAATCTTTCCCAGATATTTTCCGGTATCCCATTCGTGAACATCAATCAGCGTACCTTTTTTATGCACACCTGCAGGATAATGGTATAACTCACCGAACAATCCGTAGGAGTCGGCGGAATAAGAAACAATGGTAGAACCGTCGGCCGAAGCATTTTTGCCCACGATGAGGTTTGTACAGGCGAATGTATCCGCCAGCGCCGCCGCAATGAACAGGACGGAAAGAGTCAGTCTTCTTTTAATCATATTCTTTTCTTTATATTAATGTATCAATTATCTATCTATTCATGGCAACTAGAATTACCAAACGAATTCCGTGCGGCTTACGGAAGTATTTCCACACTGATCTGTTGCTTCCATTTCAACAACATGTTTTTTCCCACGCTCCACGCGTCCGGAATCTATCACATACACAATGCTCCCATTAATTGCATTAGGGATACCGAACAAAGCATACTTACCATCCACTTTACCAAGATAGCTACGGATCCCGGTTTCCCGATCTCTTATTCTAAACACAACACGACCGTTACGTCCCCACAATCTGGGATTAATGGGAGTAATAACAGGTGGAAAAGTATCAACAGCTATGGTATAACTCCCCAACTCTTTTATCCGGGTCTCCATAAAACCATCTTTGTAAGTTCCCCCAACACTATATTTGCCACCACGCGGATTCACTCCGGCCACATAATACTTGGTAGTATCGACAACAGGATGGTGGCGCAATCCGATGCGTAACACACAGCTGCTATTCAGAGGAATACGTCTGTCACTCAATTGATAAGTATAAGCAATAGCGCTACTATCCATACGTACGGCATAATTCAACCATAGATCTTCATAAAGCATACCTCTGGAAACTATTAGTTCAAACCCAGGTTCCTGCAAATAATTCACTCTATCCCAATGAAAGAGATACTTTTCGCGGTGTTCCACAGAACGGATTTCCGAACGCTTTCCTTCAACTGTAAAACTCAGCTTGGAAGTATTACCCATAGCATCACTTAAGGTATATACAAAGTGATAAGGGCGTTCTTCATTGATATCAATTAAACCCCTGTTTCCATTCGAAGCATGCAGCATACGTAGTGTGTTTCCCGGATCAATGAATGACTTCATATATTGCCCGTAAGTCCACGAATTGATCATGCGAGTTTCCGATTGGGCAAAACGATCTGTAATACTGCGGAAAACTTCCTTACCATCTACTTCTAGAATAACAGTACGAACTCCATAATGGTTTCCTACTCCATCCATATAATCATAAGCACGGATACCAACTCCCATAAGCCCCCATGCTGTAACGGGTTGGCGAAAATTAACAGGATAAACTTGTTTGGTCTGCCTACCGTTTACCACCCCTTTACCAGGTTGAGGAAAAAACATTAATCCGGATGCATGCGGGGGTTTGGTATCCTTTACATAATCAACAAAGAAAGGCATCGGATCAATAAAATCACCAGTCTTGGTTTCAAACATATCCAAGTGAAGATGAGGTCCGATAGAGTATCCGGTATTACCACTATACGCAATAATCTGTCCCGCTCTTACCGGATATTCATTGGACTGAAGCTTAATATCAATTTCCCATGATTCGCTCTTATATTGCAAATCCTCCACTCTTTTGGCTATTTCTCCCACAAATGCACTTAAGTGACGGTTGATTGTTCCGTAGCCATTATAATAAATAACATCGAGCATATATCCGGAGCCGGATGTCACCCTTATACGGGAAATATATCCGTCGGCTAATGCACGAACCGGTTTACCTATAGTACCTCCGGTTTTAAAATCAAGTCCTCCATGAAAATGGTTCGAACGAATTTCACCAAAATTACCGGCAAAGGCAAGTGGAAAATCAAAAGGAGGAATAAATTCTTTGTTCCGATTATTTACTTGTTTCCCTTGTATATTAGAGAGAGAAGCGCTGTCTACCGTTTCTTCAGATTCTGTCGTATCCCCCGTCGATTGGGCACAACCCACAGAGCACGCCGCTCCACCAAATAAAAATAAAAATAAATATATAGAAGCCTTTAAGTCTTTTTTCATAATCCACCGGATTCTTTCTAAACGCCCGCAAAGATAGAAATTATCGACCGCTTTATTTCATAAAACAAAATAAAATGGCTTGCAAAAGAGTAATTTCCGGTTGGAAATTGCATATATTTGCAACTAAAAAATTACTCTCGGAGGCACTTACATTATTATGAACAGTACTTATATCACCTATATTTTAATCTTATTGGCATTGCTCATTATTATCAGTTTCATTATTATGTTAATCAGTATCCGCCAGCTCCGTAAGACTAAAAAAGAGATAAAACAGCGTGAAGATTCCGATAATTATGAGAAACATTATAATTGGTATAGGCATTAATCGGGCAAATTCACTATCATTTTGAATACAAAAATCTATTAATAAAAACAATAAGATATAATTTAATTATTCATCCTTTCAATAACATATGTAAAAGAGCTATTTAACCAACACTTTAATATATAAACTAAAAATATACTACCAATCTAAAACATCTCTTAATTTTCTGTTATAAAACAAGCAGTTTATAGGTATAACGAAACGAGGAAATTACTAAATTGCGCCATGTTTAACCCCCAAAATAACAAAAAGTTTATGATTATTGGAGTACCTAAAGAGATTAAAAACAATGAAAACCGTGTAGGAATGACCCCTGCCGGCGTAACCGAAATGGTAAAGAAAGGTCATACAGTATACGTACAGGCATCAGCCGGCATAAACAGTGGATTCTCTGATGAAGAATACATTGCTGTCGGCGCTAAAATACTTCCTACTATTGAGGAAACTTATGCCATTGCGGAAATGATTGTAAAAGTGAAGGAACCGGTTGCTCCGGAATACAAATTGATCAAAAAAGATCAGGTGTTATTCACTTATTTCCACTTTGCTGCAGATAAAGAACTCACTGAAGCTATGCTTGAAAGCGGAGCAATCTGTATTGCGTACGAAACCGTAAGAAATGCCGACCATAGTCTTCCTCTTCTCATCCCAATGAGTGAGGTTGCAGGTCGTATGTCTATTCAGGAAGGTGCACGTTTCCTTGAAAAACCGCAGGGAGGGAAAGGCATTTTGTTGGGCGGAGTACCCGGAGTGAAACCGGCAAAAGTCTTGATTTTAGGTGGTGGTGTAGTAGGCTTCAATGCAGCATTAATGGCGGCAGGTTCAGGAGCAGAAGTTACAATCACAGATATCTCCCTTCCTCGTCTTCGTTATCTTAGCGAGGTTCTGCCTAAAAATGTGAAGACTTTGTATTCTTCTGAACATAATATTAGAGCTGAACTTCCTACCACAGATTTGGTCATCGGATCGGTTTTAATCCCGGGAGATAAAACTCCTCATCTTATCACTAAAGATATGCTTAAATTAATGAAAACCGGAAGTGTACTTGTTGACGTAGCTATTGATCAGGGTGGTTGTTTTGAAACCTCCCATCCTACTACTCACACCGATCCCGTTTACACTATCGATGGAATTGTACATTATGCAGTAGCCAATATTCCGGGTGCTGTGGCATATACTTCCACTTTGGCACTGACCAACTCAACTTTGCCATACGCTATAGCACTGGCTTGCAAAGGCTGGAAGCAAGCTTGCAAGGAAGATGCTTCTCTAGCTGCCGGATTAAATGTAGTAGAAGGTAAAGTGACATTCAAAGCGGTTGCTGATATCTACGGATTGAAATGTGAACCTGTAGCATTATAATCTTTACAAAAATTGAAACTGTGCCAAAGGCTTGCAGATTGTACTGTTGATGCAGATTAATAACAGCCAAAACTTGTTAGTAACGACAAGTATAATCTATAAACAGCTTTTGACACAGTTTTTTTAGTATTACAGGAATTATTAAAAACAAGCTGAGTTAAGAGCTTGTATCTGGGATAATGTTTTTTTATAGTCTTCGATGAGTTCTTGCATTACTTCCTCGACTGTCTGTATCCTTCTCCCACGTAATAATGCAGACGTCTGACCGATTTCCAACTCTCCCTCTTCAAGATCTCCTAAAAAGATACCTTGCTTGGCACGCCCTTTCGACAGGAGTGTCCGTAACTCTTCCTCTCCTGCTCCGGTAGCCTCAGCACTTTCAACAGCGGAACAAAAAGCATTTCGAACCAAACGTGTGGGAGATAGTTTTTTCAATAACAGCTTTGTATCCCCTTCCTGCAAATCGAGGCAGTATTTCTTGAATGACTCATGAGCGGAACTTTCCTTTGTTAACGCAAATCTTGTGCCAATCTGTACTCCATCCGCTCCTAATGACTGTACAGCAAGTATGGCCGCCCCTGAAGCAATGCCTCCGGCAGCAATTAATGGCAAGTCCATAACGGCACGCACCGCAGGTACCAGACATAATGTGGTGGTTTCTTCACGCCCATTGTGTCCTCCGGCTTCAAAACCTTCAGCAACAACGGCATCCACTCCGGCTTCCTCGCATTTTTTAGCAAATAAAGAAGAAGATACAACATGGGTAACAATTATACCACGCTCGTGCAACCAATCCGTCCATTTGCGGGGGCTTCCAGCTGAAGTAAAAACAATGCGTACTCCTTCTTCCGACACAATCTGCATAATTTCATCAATCTGGGGATACATTAGAGGAATGTTTACTCCAAATGGTTTATTGGTTGCGGATTTACATTTACGAATATGTTCGCGTAAAGTTTCAGGATACATCGATCCCGCACCAAGTAATCCCAATCCACCGGCATTACTCACGGCTGAGGCCAGACGCCAACCACTACACCACACCATTCCACCCTGAATGATAGGATAACGAGTACCAAAAAGAGAGGTAATTTTATTCATATACCATACAGCAATTTCAAAAACCAACAATATCCACGACAAAAAGTTCAGGGAAAAAAACAATATCCCCAATTTCCAATTATCTTTGTCCAATATAGATTTTATTGTTTACACTCCTGAAATGAAAACAAGAAGCATCATTTTTCTTATTTTACAATTGATTTGCTTAAACAACTACGCTAATAAAGAGCTTAGTCCTTACATTTTTTCAAAAATCGATTATCAGCAAGGGTTGTCAAACAGTGCTGTCCTCTGCATATTTCAAGGGAATAACGGCCTGATGTGGTTTGGAACCTATGACGGCATTAACTGCTACGACAGTAAAAGCATGGAGGTGTACCGCTCTGATTTTTCACTCAACAGGACGCTGAACAACAACATCATCAGCAATATAAGACAGGCTGATCATGACAATATATGGATTTCAACCCATCTTGGGATCAGCCGCTTCTCACTAACGACCAGACAAGTAGTAGCGAACTACGAGTTTCCCGGAGATTATTGTCTATATTCAAATACTAAAGGCGATACATGGGTTATCGGGAATGGATGGATCAGATATTACGCTATCAATCAAGGAAAGTTTATTGAAATATATCGCCCGAATTATAAAATTAATAACCTTGAAAGAAGAGCTTATGTAGCCGATGATGGTAGTTTATGGATATTTCCTTCGGGGACAGGAGGAGCTTATCGTTACAGTCTGAGTTCTTTCACGCAAAAACAATCCGAGCATGCTCCAAACATATCTGTATCCTACATTGCTTTTCACTCCTGCGCAATCAATTATATGTTTTATCAAAATGGAACGATTTGCTTTATCGATTCCAATAACGAACTATATTTTTATGATGTTGCTCGAAAATCAAAAATTTATATCAGAAATATCAACCCATTAATGCAAAGATATGGTGAAATCACCGGAATTACGCCTTTTTACGATGATTTTATAATAGCTTTCCGGACAAATGGCCTTTTTCGCCTGAAAGCGTCTGAAAAATATAAAGAAAGCGTCATTGACCGTAATATACGTATTTTTAATATTTATAGGGATATTCATCAGGATGTGCTATGGATTGGATCGGACGGTAAGGGCGCAATTGCCTATTATAAAAAGCATTCAATAGCCACCAACATAATGTTGAAAGATTTATCCCCTAATCTTAGCAGGCAGGTCCGTTCTATTATTACCGATAAATTTGGTAACTTATGGTTCGGAACAAAAGGAGACGGATTAGTCTGTATAAAGAATTATCGAAATGGAGTACAAGCAAATAACACGGAGGTCTATTCTGCAGAGACAAAGCAAAGTGCCCCTTTGTACGTAAAACTTGATAATGAGTTTCAGGTTTACTCGCTCAGACAGAGCCGCTATCACAATGGAATATGGATAGGTTCGGGCATAAACGGGCTATATTACTTTTCGTTTGCCGATAGAAAGATTCATCATATTGATGCACGACTAAAAGAAATACACCGGATATTCGAAGCTAATGACAGTGTCCTGTATTTGGCAACTTCCGGCATGGGGTTATGCAAAATCATCTTCAAAGAACAAAACAAAATTATCGATGTAAAAGCGGAAAAACAATATCGATTCTTTTATGATCAAAACGAGATAACAATGTTTTACGCCATGGTTGCGGAAGGGGACTCTGTTCTCTGGATGGGAAGCAGGGAAAAAGGATTGATCCGCTTTGACATGCGTACAAATGAATATAAAGTTATCTCACTGAAGGAAGTACTACATAAGGCGGTAGATGATATTTTGAGTTTACACTATTCTGGCAACTATAATAAACTGTATGTAGGAACAACCTCCGGTTTGGTTGTGCTATCTTTCAAGAATAACAGAACGGCATATCAGTATATAGGTCGTGAGCAAGGATTGTTAAACGATATGATACACGGCATTCTTGAAGATGACAAGGGCTTCCTTTGGCTAAGTACAAACAGAGGGCTCATAAAATACAATCCTAAAAACGGCTTTTCACACGCTTATTATTATTCCGGTGGAGTACAAGTAGGTGAATTCAGTGATGATGCTTACTATAAGTGTCCATATACCAACAGTTTGTTTTTCGGTGGTATTGACGGCTTGCTTCACATCAACAAAAGCGTTACAAATGATATGGAATATTACCCGGACATTCTAATACGTAAAATAACAATTGGACGCAAAAATGTTAATCTTGGAGAATATTATGACAAGGAAAAATCAGCTCTTGTTTTTAAAGGAAATGAAACATCATTCTACCTCAATTTTATTGCTCCCGATTATATAACCGGTAGCGACATTGAATATTCCTATATGCTTAAAGGATATGATAAGCAATGGAGTTCTTTTAGTAGCCTTAACGAAGCTTCCTACTCTGACGTACCCATAGGAAATTATACATTTAAAGTACGTTACAAGAAAGATGTATTCAACAATGAATATAAGTATTTCGAGATACCTGTCCATATATTACCTTTATGGTATCAGACTATATTGGCTAAAATAATATATACGATTTTATTGCTCCTATTAATGGGATACATCATATTCTTGACGAAAAAATATATCAGTCGGGAAAAAATAGTGAGAAAACTTCTCGAAATAGAGCATAATAATGCAACAAAGCCTTATCACGACAGACAATACAGAGAATATAATAATTGTATGGCTGTAATTTATGCCGTGTGCGATAAGCTACGGAGCAATAATGTGTCTCCAGAAGAATGCCAAAAGGGCGCAGATGTTATTCGAGAAACAATAATGGCTTCTTTTTTCGGTTCAAATTATACAGATCTCATAAAAGCTGATAATATCAGAGATTATATTCCAGTTAATTTTTCCATTAAAGGGGTCGTTAATATTAAGGAGGCATCAGATAAAATCATCGAATTACTAAAAAGGCAAGAAGACAATATATCATTGCTAAACACAAACATCCCCGACAGATTGTCATTTACTGCATATAAAAATGCATTTTATAGTATATTATATTTCTGCTATTGGCTGGCAACCACGAATGATGAGCCGACTAATGTAGATTGCAAAGAGAGTGAAAATCGGTTCATTCTTACATTCTCAACAACTAACGTGGCGCACTTGAAAAAAATGTATCAGATATTACAGGGAAATGCCTCTCCGAATACTAAGAAGAATGTTTTGATAGACAAAAATTTTCAATTACATATCCTACATTCATTTATTCTGTCGGCATTAAATCAATGGAAATGTCCATTGGAATATCGGGAAAATGAATCGGGGCATAGCCTCTCCATAACATTTACTCCCATACCTGAAACAGGACACTCTTTAAACAATCCTATGATCCTGGTTTTAGAAGATCGGGATGAATTGATCTGGCTTATATCCGAACTATTGTCAGACAGTTTTTCAATTCAGCCTGTCAAAAATGTACAACAAGCCTTTGAGTTACTAAAATCCACACCATCAACTTTTTCTGCATTTATAGTAGATATGTTCATGTACGCGGAAGCGGAAGAAACGTTTATGGAATATATGAACACCAACCGCTCGCTCTTTACAAATATCACCTTCATTCCAATGCTGAGCTGGAGCATAAAACCATCTACTCAAAAAGATCTTATACTTTGGGCGGACGGATATGCAATGATGCCTTATGATCTTCCCTTTTTAAAAGAAATCATTTTTAAGTCAATCTACGGACAAAATATATCAAGGCAAATCAGTATTACCAATATTGGGGATTTTACAGATAAAACAGCTTGTAGGACAACTGAACAAGCTGACTTTATGAAAAGAGTACTGAAAATCATTAATGAAAATATAGATAAGGAAGATATAGGCTCATCGTTCATTGCAAGTCAAATGGCTATGAGTTCACGGCAGTTTTATCGACGATTTAAAGAAATATCAAGTATATCGCCCAGTGAGCTTATCATCAATGCCAGGATGGAAAAAGCAGCTCAATTACTCGCAGAAACAGATATGTCTATTCTAGAAGTGATCTCTGAAGTAGGAATAATCAGCAGGTCATATTTTTATAAAGAATTTGCAAACAAATATGGAATGACCCCCAAAGACTACCGCAAAGTTAAAAAGAGTAATCCGTAATCACTTCATAAATGGGTTACATAAATACATAATAAATAATTTACAGAAAAGAGAATTTTGAATACTAGACTTTTAAGTGATGGGAATTCGGTCGTTATTCCAGACTGATTCAGTCGTTACTTGAATGCCATTCACTCGTTACTTGAATCCTATTCAATCGTTACCTGATTATGCCCCCTTCTGAAAAGTGTTCTGGGCGGGGTGGATATTTGACTAGTTACACATAATTATAACTAGAATAAAACTACAAAAATAGATTACATAAAACAAATAAAAAAGCCCCCATTTACACAGCCTTCGGCTAATGTAATGAGGACTTCTATTTTAGACTAATACACTATTGAATATTCTTATTGGTTGATTGATGAAGACTCAACCCATTTGTATGACCCATCAGGACCTTTCAGCGTGGCAGTGTGCCTACCTGTCAAATCTTTGATCTCAGTATCTGTAGGCATAGCTCCGGTAGTCTCAAAATCCCAAGCTGCAACCAGATTTACATTATCGGCAGTGACATCACTTTCCACGCCCAAATATGATTGCTTGATCTGGTCTTCTGTACGGTTGGTTTTCCAAATACGGATTTTCTTAATATAACCGGAGAACCATTCCTTACGATTACCATCCTCATCCAATGCACAGAATCCGGTCATCGGGATTTTATACTTCATGCTATTGTCATTAATATAAGTTCGCCATGTTTCTCCCACGCGGATGACTTCACCTTGTCTAACGCCATCCATCATAGAATAGCATTTCACATCGGTAGGAGTATCAAATCCCGGCAGTCCCTTATCTCTAAACAAAAAAGCGTAATGAGTCCATCTGTTACGAGTCCAATTATCTGATTTTTTCCATCCCGGCTCCCACTCTTTCGGATTAGAAGGACCTTGGTCTTCCCAGTGTGCCACCATTGTTCTCAACAGTCCTTTGGTACGATCCTGTGCTCTCCATCCGCTCCAATAGTCTTTTTGCGTCATCGTAGACAAGAATGTACTATTGTCTTCTCCAGCTTTATTACAATACTCGGTAACATCAACCCACAACTCAATAGTGAAAGCTTGATTATTATTATCACCAAACTTCACATAATCATCACTATAACCGAAGTCTATATATCCGCCATTATTGCCATCGACATAGAGATTCCATGTCACATGATCCTCCGTCCACTTTGTAGCTTCTATCTTCTGCATGCTGTCTGCAGCCTCTTCTATGGCGTCATTGAAAAGCTCTTGGGTGAAGTTGGCAATAGTCCCGGACATGGCACGTTCAGAAACATCATACAAATTATCGATGATTTTTTGCAGTAGATCCTTGCTCGTCAGTGGATATTGTCCTTTATGATTACCCCAAAGCGATGCATCTTGCAATATCGCAGTATATTCCGAAGCCTTTGCATTCAACTGTTCGATATAACCTCGAGCCTCCTCCGACAAATTATAAAGTCTGGTATATTTAAAGGCGTCTATCGCCTGATTTACATGAGCTACAATACCTTCAATATCCGATTCTCCAGTCAATTCTCCATTCTTCACTTTATCAATAGACGAATCTAATTCGGCGATTGCTTCATTCAAAATGTCTTTGCTATTACTAGGATAGGTTCCTGGAGTGGTACCATAAGTAGAGTTATTCAATAAATACAGCAAAGATTCACGGTTCTTCTGAAGGATACTCAAATGAGTATCTGTGATATATTTCACATCCTTATCTTCAGAACAAGCAGTAAACAAGCAACACATGCATATCAGCATAAACAAGTACCTGACACCGGCATTATTTCTTCCAAACTGTCTCATATATAAAAATTTAAATTTTATGATTATTTGCGTTCCCATTTATAAGTACCTATCAATTGAGCGGTATGCTTACCTGTCAAATCCAATACTTCGTCGTTTGCCCCGAGAGGCTTCTCTGTAAAGTTCCAAGCTGCAACGAGATTATTCTCTTTCCCGGTGACACTGATTTGTCCATTGAAAGCAGACTGAACATAAGTAGCGTCCTTAGCTTCCTTCCAAATGCGAATATTCTTCATATAGCCGGAAAAACCTTCTTCCATTGTATTATCGTTGACCCAACGGCAGAAACCGGTCATAGGCTTGTCATAATTGGCATAATCCGATGAATTATATACCTCTGAAGCATTACTGTTTTCTTGTGTGCTAACTAATGCACCGTTCAAATATAACTTACCGCGCAAATTCGGATTGCCGTCAAGTCCCTTATCGCTATAAACAAAGACGAAATATTGCCACTCATTATCAGCCGGTGCGGCAAAATTAGGCTCCCAAAGTCCCCATCTGTTGCTCGAAAGGATACCTCCCCATGTTGTACGATATATGCCGCCATTAGCATTACGCCAATACATCATCCAGCCGTTTCTCCACTGAGCGGTGCTATTAGAATAGAAAGTCGACAAAAAGATACTGTTATCATTCGGTCCGTGTTCTTTAATCTTCACCCATAATTCTACGGTAAAAGATTGATTTCCGGCATCTCCAAATACAGTATAATCTTTGCTTCGTCCGAAATCAATATAAGATTCATTGGATTTGCCGTCAACAAATAATTCTGCGGGAATCGTTTCGGCATCTTCTGTGCGAACCGAAGCTTTGAATTTGTCAATAGCTTTTTCCGCATTATCCAGATATCTCTTTTTCTCACTTTCTGAGGGAGATGGATTTTGGTACTTTATTAATAAGATAGCTCTGTTAGCATCATCTATACCATCTGTCAAGATAGAACGACTCTCGGTAGGATATTGTCCCGCGTTATTACCGTAATCGGAATTTTGCTGTAACGCTGTCATTTGTTTTATCACATCATCCAGCTGGGTAATATAAGTATCATTTATTTCGGGAGTTGCAGTATAGTTATGTTCTTCTTCCGAACAAGCAGCCAATAAAAATATAAATATCAGCGCACAGATAGAATGCCATCCGGGTAACATTGAATATTTTACATTCATAGTCATTTTCTTTTATTATAATTTATTTATCTGTGGGAAACAAAAGCATCAATGCCGGTATTCCGGAAGCATCATAGCAAGATACAGTAGAGTCAGGACTCTTTATATAGTTTTTCCCTGTCAAATTACGCTTATCACGGAAGCTCCACCCATAGTTTATATTACGTTGCATCCATGGTAAAAACTGCGTCTGACCACAGTCATATATCAGCATAGCCATATATTGGGCAAAGATTGCCGTATAAATGCCTTGTTCTTCTCCATCCCTATAGGGCAGAATATACAACGGTGCCGACATGGTATTCATCGTATAATTTGCAGCCATAACCGCATTGTCAAGATATGCTTTTTCTCCTGTTATTTTATATAGCAGGCAAGAAGCCCCTATGAATGTACCTTGGTTGTACACAGTTGCTCCCCAATCCACACTATTGCCATGACGACTATCTGCAACATTACCGGTATTGCCATCATATAAGTTCTTAACTGCCCATGCGTATATTTGCTTGGCATTATCCAAATATGTATTACGGCTCAACCACCTGGGATAATTAGCGTCTCCGCCAAATCCGGCTGTATCATCAGACTGATGCTTGGTATCCGAAGTTGCAATTCCATTGTACAATGTGGCTGCAGCTATGACAGTCGGGAAATTGATGCACGACATCTTACCCGTATCACTGTTATCGGATGGATTACTATTATTCCACATCCAAAACATTCCCCCGTTTTGTTTGTCATAAGAGCCCCTATCCTTAAGAATATACGATCCATACCATACACGGCAGAAGCTTTCATCGGCAAGAGTCAGGTATTTATTATCATGGAAGAGTTCGTATGCACGTGCATTTGAGATTGTCCACCACATGATATCATCGTATATGAACCAACCATTTTCCTGGTTTTGATCATGCCAGTTAAAATCAACATAGTGGTTTTTATTCCCTTCATAGATTTCACTTGCCAAGCCTTGATAATAGCTTTGCTTGTCGGTATTACCATCTTTTACAGCACGCTTATAAGCGTTCATCGCCATATCCCAATAAATAGCTTGTGTCCAGATAGCCCCTACAGTGCTTTTGGTATTCGCACCATCAGCGGTGTCGGTATTCTTCTTATAGATATGGGTCTGCTTATCTAAAAGCTTATCATTGAATGCGTCGTAAGCAGTCCATGTATCTGCATTGGTATAAGGAGTCACAACGTCGTAATCAACCTTATATTCAGACTTACTGTCGTCACTACATGCCGTAGTACAAAGCAAGGTTGAGCTAAAAAGTAATGTGGATAATAACATATATTGTTTCATCTTTTCATTTAATTAATTTATTAATAACCGGTATTCTGCATAAGATTCTTATCTATATCAATCTCACCTTGCGGAATTGGGAAGAAATACTGGCGTCCAAAGGTACGTTCAACAATTTGTGAACGTTGATAAAAGTTTTCTCCATCACCATTCACGTTCATACCATGAACCGGTTTGTTGAAAAATTCATCTGTCAACCCCCAACGGCGAACATCAAAGTAACGGCAATTCTCGAAGCTTAATTCCACGCGTTTTTCTTTACGAATAAGTTCCATAATTGCATCTTTATCCGTCGGACGTGATAATGCATTATCTCCTTCTCCATACATAGGTATTCCGGCACGACGACGAATAAGATTCATATATTCCCAAAGGTTATCACTCGTCGGATTAACATGGCTAAGTGCTTCCATGTAATCAAAATAAATATTAGATAAGCGAAGCAATATACACACCAGAGCTTGATTGCGGTCGCCCGAACCCATACATTTACGTACAAGGTAACCGGTACTGGAGTAATCGTTCACACCTCCCTTTTTACCACATTCACCACTGTAGGTGAAGTCTGTTACATTACCGCCATTAGTGCCCGAGAACCATTTCTGTCCATTAAAAGTTATATCAGCATAGAAACGTGGCTCACGATTTACATACATCATATATGTACCGAGCGGTGCATATATCTGACCGGTAGCAGAGGTATAGTTTGCTTGGCTATATCCGCTTTCGGCATAACCCGAGGCTTCATTTATCACGGGAGTTACTCCGTCAGCCTTGTATCCGGTTATTGGAGAAAGTCCGTTTTTCATGAAATAAGCATCTACTTGCTCTTGCGTAGCTCCAAGCAAGCTTCCCCCCTTATAATTACCATCACTAATACGACGATCATTAGGCATACGGTCATATTCCATAGTTCCGGCGGAATTATCTATACGGTAGAAAATCATCTCCTTATTTTTCGTGATCTCATTCCTCGGAGTTCTAACAGCTCTGCGATACGACTCATACGGATCGAAGTTGGTGGCATCGGGGCCTGATACATCATTTCCATTCTTGTCCGTATACATAAGTTGATAGCGAGTGCCATATTGGCTAAAAAAGGTTTCACATGCATCTTTCACTTTTTGCCAATTAGCATTAATCGTATTTTCATCGGGAGTAGAAGGGAATAATTTTGTCCCGTCATTATTGGCTAAATTGGCATAATATGTGCATTGACCATTGAATAACCAGCTTGCACGATATGTTAAGGCTTCTATCATAAAAGCCTGTGCTATGGATTTATCAATACGTCCCAATCCAGTGACAGCATCAGAAGAAGCATTACTCAGCAATCCTTCATTTTGAGCCTCCTGTAATAACTGTACTATATAATTAAAACATTCGTCTACCGTACCTCTTGATAACTGCAAATCATCCGTTGGAGTATCTTGCTTATAATTTTCTTTCAAGATAGGAACCGGGCCATAAGTGCGTACAAGATAAAAATAGTAGATGGCTTGTAAAGCTTTGGCTTCAGCCTTCCACTGTTGTTTTTCGGATGCGCTCACCTGATCGGTTGGGGTCTGGTCAATATTCTGTATAAATTCAGCAGCCTCATGTATCCCGGTAAACCAGCTTTTCCAGCGATATTTCACCATTGTTTCTTCTGTTGCATTTATCGTATTGTTATTAATCATTTTAGCTTTGTTGTCGGCTAAAACATATTCCGTCTCATCGGATGCAGCGGTCCAAGGGCCCGGCGTACGATATAAAGCGGTTTCATGAACCTGACGTTGGTTAAATTCGTCCGGCAGGTATGTATATACACCAGCTAAATAACCCAATGCTCCATCACGAGTTTGAAAAACTTCTTTAAGAGACAAGCGGTCTTCTGGTATTTGATCAAAATAATTCGAACAAGAAGTTATCACAAAAAAGAGTGATATAATACTCAATAAGTTATGATTATATTTTCTCATATTCATTAAATTTTAGAACGTAAAGTTAACCCCGAAAGAATAAGATGTTGTGTTAGGATAAGAAGAACCATTATCTGTATTTAGTTCCGGATCCCATAGTTTGAATTTGCTCAATGTAAATAAGTTATTACCCATTACATAAATTGCAGCATTCTTTAAAGCAACTTTGCTCACCCAACTTTTAGGTAAATTATATGAAATTTGTAAGGTTTTCAGTCTTAAGAAACTAACATCACGCAGCCACCAGGTGCTAGGTTGAAAGTTATTCTGATTATCGACGGTTTCGCTACCATACGACAGGCGAGGATAGAATACATTCTGACTCGGATTATCTTCAGTCCAATGGTCTTCGATATTACTGAATAGATTACCTGAGCCTCCACCACCATTAAAGGGTTGGATACTATTCCCTGCCAATATCCGCTCGGCATTTTGCACGCCTTGGAACATCATGCCCACCGATAAACTTTTCCAGACAACAGTAAAGCCTAATCCATATACTATCTGAGGTACATCTCCACGACAAATGTACGTTTTATCATAAGCGTCAATCTTACCATCATTATTTAAATCGGCATATTTGATATCACCAGCCTTTACCGTTCCAAATTGGGTAGCAAAAGGAGCAGGTGTTATAGCTTTATTTTCATTTGACAGAGATTCCCAACGAGCCATATCATCTATTTCAGCCTGGGTAAAAAGACCTTCGGCTATATAACCCATTTTTGCATTAATACTCTGTCCGGTTTGGTTCATCCATTCATATTTCTGATCGGGAAGTTCGCCTTTCACCCATTTATTATTATTGTAAGTGATGTTTCCCCGGAAAGAGATTGTCCAATCTTTATCAATACGTTTGTTGTATTCCACTGCTCCATCAAAACCTTTATTATCAACAATTCCTACATTACCATAAGGAGCTGCCATATTATAACCAATAAAAGAAGGTATTGAATTCTCTCTCTTCAACAAGATGTTTTTACGACGTTCTTTGAATAAATCAAATACAATAGAGAGATCGTCGTTAAATAACTTCACATCAAAACCCAAATCCTGTTTGCGTGCTTCCTCCCATGTCAGGTCAACGGCATTATTCACAGTTTCATAACCACCATATTTTGTACCATTAGGCCCAAAAACATATCCATAATCTCCATTTTGAGTCATTTGGTCGAGATACATAAAGCGTCTGTCAGAAACATTACTATTACCAATCTTACCATCCGTATAACGGATCTTCAAGAATGAAACAACCTTGGAAAGAGGTTCCCAGAATTTTTCATTCGATAAGACCCATCCTATACCAAAAGCAGGGAAGGTACCGTAACGTTTTTTAGGAGAAAAGTTCTCAGCGCCATTATAGCCAATATTAAATTCGGCAAAATAGCGATCTTTCCAAGAGTAAGTGGCACGTCCTGCAATACCCATCATTCTATATGGAATGGCAGCCTCCAATGTAGATTGAGGGTAAAGTAACTTTTGTTGTTGATTAAACAAGAACAAACCACTGACACGATGATCATTAAATGTACGATCGTAGTTTAAAGCTGCCTCAAGATATGTCTTTTTATTACCGGATGAAGACTGACTGTAACTCAGTACATCAGATCCCGTATATGTCTTACTCAGAATGGGATAGCCATTCAAATCATAAGGAACAGTAGTGTTAGTGAAATAGTATGTTGATTCTCTACGACTCTGATTTAGACTGACTTCGTTATACACATCATAAGCATACATTGCCGTCACATTCAAACCCGGCGTAATCATGTCTAAGTTTTGTGTCACACGTAAGTTCGAATAGATCTGGTTTTTACTCAAATTGCTATAACCACGACGGGTAGCATCGGCATAAGGATTTCGGAATCCTCCATTGGGGTTAATGCCAGGCACATAAGCCTGCCCATTGATATAAAACATTTTAGGATAATCAACCGGCGAAATGGACATTGCGGAGTTATAAATATCACTGGATGAAATTGCCGGGTAGTTTCCCTCTCCTAAATAACCTTGTGCTCCAATTTCAACCTTGGTAGTGGGAGTAGCATTTATACTGACATTAGTTGTAAAATTATAGCGACTATAAGACATTTTAGAGTTATAGCTATCTATGCTATTATCAGTAGCCGTCATACCGGTTTCATTATAGTAGCTTACAGATGCATAATATGTTGCTTTTTCACTACCTCCACGGATATTCACGTTAACACGGCGATTGTAGCCCCAGTCGTTAAAGCATTCCTTCAACCAATCGACATTGGGATACAAGTAAGGGTCCAATCTTCTCTGAGTATTTAGAATTTGTTCATCAGAGTATTTGGGTGTCAGTCCATCGTTTATTAATGCTTCATTAGCAGCGCGCATATAGCTCATGCCATCTGCCAAATCAACCTTTTTAGTAAAACGAGTAAACGATTCATAATAGTCGGTACTGATAGTCGGCTTACCAATCTTTCCCGGTTTAGTTTTAATTATAATAACTCCATTTGCTCCACGTACACCATAAACAGCAGTCGCCGAAGCATCTTTTAAAGTGGTTAACGATTCAATATCTTCAGGATCAATATCATTAAAAGCACGTTCTACACCATCGACTAGAATAAGAGGGCTAGAAGTATTCGGTGTAGCAATACCGCGGATCCATATATCAGCAGCATCTTTACCTGGTTCTCCTGTTCGCTGAACAGCAATTACTCCAGATAAACGACCGGCTAATGTAGTGGTCAAACTGGCAGAAGGGGTCTTCAGATCCTGCATCTTTAATGTGGATTGGGCTCCAATATTACTTATTTTACGTTGAGTTCCGTAACCAACAATAACAGTTTCCTCCAACTCATTCACTTGCTCTTCCAAGGCCACATCATAAATATTCGTGGAAGAGTTTATTTTTATTTCTTGAGGTTTAAAACCAATATAAGAGAATTTAAGAGTAACATTCTTCTCTTTCACAAATAATTGATACATACCATCTGAATTGGTAATGCCACCTAGTGCTTCTCCTTCCACACCAACATTAACTCCAATCAGTGGCTCCCCTTTTTCATCAGTTACACGCCCGGTCAATTTCCTTGTACTTTGTTGATTTACAGTTGGGCTTTCAGATTTTCCATTCGAAATAAAAATCTGCCTATCAGAAATATGATAAGTATAAGGAGTTCCTTTAAAGAGATCGGATAAAACTTCATCTATTTTCTTGCCCTTAATATTTATAGATACTTTTCTATCTAAGTTTACGGCGTTATTTACATAGAAAAAAACAAACTGGCTATTGTGCTCTATTTCTTTAAAAACGTCTCGCAATGTTCCATTGTTAACATTAAGCGAAAGAGTTTTAAGTTGGGAATAGTTCGCCTTTCCGGTAGCTGCAAAGCATATTTGAGTAAATAAAAGCAAGCAAAGCAATATTCTGAAAGACTTTCCCGAATAGGTATTCTTCATAATAAAGTGATTAAATTTCTATTATATTATTAGTTTTCACATAGGTCAAAAAAGGCAGATAAAATGCCTGGATGATAAAATATATCATCCGCTATTCATAAAAAATATCATAAAAGTTAATTTAAAGAATGGATAACAAAAAGTCTATTTTTTCATAATTTTATAAGTCGAGTGTGGTTTATCATAGGCATAAGATATTGGTAAAACAAAAGCTAAATCATTTATAACTGTTTCGAAACTTTTTCTCACATCAATCTTTCCCGAGCATTTTATGTTGATAAGCTCGGGATCACAATCAACATTTACCCCATAGTAAGTGGATAAGCGCTTCATTACGTATCCAAGATTAGCATCCTCAAAATTATAAAGCCCATATATCCACGATGTATAATTGATAGAATTCACTTGTTGGATATTCTGTTTGTTCCCTGACAAAGCATACATTTGATTAGGCTTTAGAATGGCTTTTTGATTTTCATTTGTTCTGACTTCAACTTTCCCTTCAACAAGAACAACATTGCATGACGGTTCAGATTCATAAGCATTCACATTAAATTTTGTTCCTAAGACTCTGACACTCATATTCTTCATCCTAACATAAAAAGGACGTTTAGCATCTTTTGCAACTTCCAAATAAATTTCACCATCAACATATATCTCGCGTTCCTCTTTTCGGAATTCTGATGGATATATCAATCGAGTTCCTGCATTAGCCCAAACTTTAGTACCATCAGAAAAAGTCAACACAGAGCGCTTGCCTGGTGGCATAACCAGCTGATTATAAAAATCGGCTTCTCCCTTCCTTATTTCTGTGCCATTCGTCTTTATTTCGTCAGAGCTATAAGAAATTGCAGATTCTTGCCCCTCCATGGAAATTACTCTATGTTTAGATAATATTAAAAGGGTCTTATCACTTACAGGTAAAGACGCCTTAGCTTCAATAGCAAAAGAGGCAATATCTTCTACGGAACGGTGATTCTTAATGAAGTACATACTTCCTATAAAAATTACGACACTTGCCGCAGCAATCCATTTTGCGAGCTTGTAGTTTTTATGTGTTGTATTTATCACGTTACGGTTCTCCGAATCAATGCCAGTCCACAATTTTTTGACTTCATCCTCAGAGAGAATAGACTCAGGGGTAGAAAGCATTAATATGCATTTTTTTGCTGCAATAAAATCTTCCAAATTGACCGGCTGGGACAGTTCGAAATCATGCCAATACTTTTCCGTTTCCGTAGTAGGATTTTTCATTGAAGAGATGAAAAAATCATTCTGAAGAAAATCTTCAAAAGCATAGGTGGAATAATTTACTAATTGCCGATAACGATCCATAGTATAACGGTTGTGTTATTAGTTAAACAGTAGAAATCTTATTTTATACTCACTATTCCGTGACTTTTTCTCTTATTTTTTATTTTTTCTAAGGAGAATACGTATTCGCGCTAGAGAACGTTGTATAGAATTTGCCACAGACTGATAATTCATCTCCATAATTTTGCTAATCTCTTCAATGCTCATGTCTTCCAAATAACGGTAATAAATGATTTCACGCTGGCGCGTGGGGAGTTGAGACATAAGGTTGTTAAGTTCACAAGTGATCTGCGCTTCTGATTCTGCTGCAATATAGGATGCTTCAGGAGTAATAGAATTTTCCTCCACATCTTCCGCTTCTTTTATCTCTTCTATGGAAGTGCAATTTACCTGTTTTTTTAAAGCATTAAGAATTGTATTTTTGAGTGCAATACTCAAATAAGCCATTATATGATCCGTCGGACCTAAATTGGCACGGTTGGCATAGATTTTCACAAAAACATCATGAATACAATCTTTTACCAATTCCCGGTCGGATGTATAGAGCATGCCATACTGAAAAAGGCTCTGCACCGTCCGGTCATAAATGAGGGAATATGCTCCTGAATCCCCTTCAAGAAATTTTTTCCATAAGATAGCATCAGATTGCCCATGAAGTTGCATCAGAATCTTTATTATCTAAAATCTTTTATTCAATACTATTCTGTAAATCGACCTTATTCTCATTGACAAGTTCTAATATAAACTTGCCGAATAATGTATTCCGCCAGGTAAACCAAGCGCGAGTAAAGTTTGCTAGGTTATTTTTATGAAAAGATTCATGCATGAATCCCGTATCGGCATCGGTATTTATCGACATCTTGATAAACAGTTTGAGTTCCACCGCCCGGTTAGTCACATTGCTATTATCTCTTAGTTGCGTATGATTTGCCGCGCGAATATTACCGCTCACCAATAACATAGTGACAAAAGCACACAACCCTATATTCTTCTTTCTCATATATTTGTCTAATAGATTTTCTATTAGACAAATATACATGAAAAAATGTTTTTTGCGTAAATACATATAAAAAACTCCTCTTTATAATTTATGATATGAGGAGCAAATCGGTTATTGTTTTACAATCGATAACCGAGCATACATTTCAATCATAGCAGCTTGGGTAAGTAACCATTTACGCTGACCTTTTTGTTTTCCCGTCCAATCAGTGTTAAATAAACCTTGACTGTCTCTGGCATTTTTCCATGCATAGTCCAAATTACTTTTGAAAGCGTCCAAATAAGTTTTAGTTTTATCAATTGAATAGAATTCGATGAAGCCTCGCAACATTACAGCGGTAAACCAAATATCTCCTTTCTTTATGATTTGGAATGATTCACCTGTAGGAGAAGTAAAAGGTTCAAAAAAATGATTATAACAACCTTTTGCCAAATTACGAGCATCAATCAAATAACAATCTCTTTTTGTCAATTCAAAGAGTAATGAAGCTGCCTGTAACATCTGTCCGCTATTATATGCATATTTTGCCTTACCAATTTTACCATCCAAGCGGACATTATCAAAATAAAGATTATCCGAACTGTCCTGCAAATTCTTTTTAGTCCATTCATATATAGCCTTTCCTTGCTGGTAGTAACTACTGTCTTTTGTCGCTTTAAACAATTTTAAAGCTAGAACAGCAGCCGGTGCATTCGAACAGGTGTTTTTTGATTCTTTCTTTTGTTCACACCAATAAACTCCTCCACCTAAATTATTATCCGTCCCGCTTTCTATAAACTTCCATATCAGTTGGGCTTTTTCAAGATATTTACTTTGTCTGGTCATAGCATATAAATCGGTAAAATCAATACCCAACCATATATTGTCATCGTAAAAACGATCGGATGGCGCAGCTGTACGTACATAGGATGAATAAGCGTAAGGATGCCTGGTTGTATCAAAGTACTCTTCGAGACCCGGCAAAACCCTATTATCTAATATTTTCTTGTATGCACTATTTTTAGTAGCTTCAAACAGTGCATTGACTGCAGAAAAAGAGCCGGAATAAGGCCAAAGATAAGAGTAAGGATTAGCAACGTTGCTTTGCCCACCGTCAGCAAGATATGTTGCAGAATAACGATCGGCAAAAGGATAATTTTCACGTAATAGAAAAGTACCGGCAATAGAATAATGGGTATATAAAGAATCTAATGTCTGACGGGCCCTTTGAACAGCAATATCATGATTAGATTGTTTTGCTAATGCACAAACAGTACACAATGAAATAAAAAAAGATAAACACAACAGATTCTTTTTCATAACTAAATATAATTTAATTAACAAATATATCACATTTTAAAAGAAGGAGGAAGCGATTCATCGGAAGCCGCCCATTCTTTATTGGGATGTTTACCCATCACAAGCTCCAATCGTCCACCTTTCATCAGATCATCATGACTAAACCATGATTTATTCCAAACTTTACCGTTCAGCTTTGCCGATCGAATAAATTTATTCTCTGAAGAATAGTTATAACAAATAATTTCAAACTTTCGTCCGTTAGTCAACGAAATTGCCTCTTTCTCAAACATTGGACTTCCAATAACATACATGGGAAGACCCGGTGTGACAGGATAAAATCCCATCATTGAAAAAACAACAAATGACGTTAATCCTCCTCCGTCTTCATCACCGGGAATACCCATTAAGTCATTCCGGAACCATTGGCTCAACAAGTTACGTACACGTTTCTGAGTACGCCAAGGCTCACCGGCATAATTATAGAGATAAGGAATGTGCATAGCTGGTTCATTCCCCATGGAGAACTGTCCGACATTGCCAGTATGGTCACCAAATTGGTGATAGAAATCCGGCCTTCCTTTACCTAAAGGAGTATTGAACATTAATTCCAGTTCGTTGACGAACTGCTTCTTACCCCCCATCATTTTTACTAAATCCGAAATATTATGAAGCACATCCCAGCGGTAAACCCATCCATTGTTCTCATCATAAGCGTCACGTGCTCCTACACCACTTGAATAACGATAGTCAAATGGTTCCACAAAATTACCTTTACCATCTTTCGGATGGAAAAAACGAGTCTTTTCATTGAAAATCTTATGATAATTCAAGCTTCTATCCAAAAAATAATTAGCATCTGCATTATTACCTAACGCTTTTGCGATATTTCCCAGACACCACTCATCAAACACCGTTCCCAATGTGACAGCCACCGGTTGTCTGCGTTCCCAGGAATGTACCTCTGGTATGGTTTCCTCCTCTCCAGTAGCTAATGCAGGAAAATAACCTTTTTCTTTATAAAATTGATCAAGAGCACCCGCTGGCTTCGAGGACCAGGGTGCTAATGTTTTTTCCGTTATTCCAGCTTTGCAAACATTGTATGCTCCAGCTAAATCGAAAGATCGCATCCCTTTATTATAAGCATCTAATATAGTAGCAACACCATGATTACAATTCATACGGCGGCTATCCCCATTAATCTCAGGAAAAGTAGGCATCCAATGAGGTTGCATCTGATAAGCCATACGAATAAAAGAATTAATCATGTCGCTTTCTTTTTTACCTTCAATAATCAATCTTAGCGGATGAGTGGCTCTATAAGTATCCCAAATCCAATCATCCACATAAAAAGGAGTTCCATTATCATTATGGATTTTACCATCATACGCGCTAAAGTATTTTCCATCCTCTGAAATACAAATCATACGCTCATAAGTACGATACAAAGAGGTATAAAAAACTGTCTTCTGATTTTCCGTACCACCTGATACCGATATTTTTCCCAATGACTCATTCCATATATTTTTTCCCTGTTGTGCAATAGCACTCAAATCATATTTTTTTATTTCACGTCGAAGATTTTTCTCTGCTTGATTAGCAGAAATAAAAGAGACACCATAACGCAAATTAATTTCTTTTGTACCTTTGGGATATTCAACTATATAATAGGCATTCTTACCTTTGGTATTTTTATCTGTAATTTGAATTTTATCACCTTGATATGTACCTATTCTTAGTGGATTTTCTTGAGTTTCCAGATAGATATAAACCTGGGTATCATTACCCAATTTCTGGAATCCGGATATAGTCCGTCCATCTGTATTTAGTTCGCCGTTTCGGGTATTAAATACCAAATAAACCGGACGATCGGAGTGTTCAATATTAAATTTATAAATACCAGATTGATGGGAAGGCGCATATTCCACATGAATATCGTAATCATCCAAGTCCACACTATAAAAATAAGGTCTAGATGTTTCGTTATCATAACCATAGTTGATTACAGAAGAAATATCGGATAAAGACCCTTGAAATGGACTTAAATTAAATGCGGAACTTCCTCTGTGACTGGTGACAATAAGCGGCAAACCGCTAATGGTATTACTGGTATAGTTTTCCCGTTCAGGATAAACTCTGAGCATACTGTTAGGTAAATGAACCGCAGGATATGTAGGAACAAGCAAATGACTGATATTTCCAATATACGGATTGACATAATCAACAGGACTCTTATCTTTTATCATTTTGGTTTGACCATGCAGCAAGACAGAAAACAATATAAAAAAAAGACAGAATAGAAAACTCTTTCTCATAGCATTTATAAAGTTAAAGTAAATCAATCATATCTTAAAATGAAAAGCTCCACAAAAATAGTAGCTATCTATCAATATAAAAAACGGAAAGACCAAAACATTTTGAATTCAATCACGATTTGGCCTTTCACGATAGTTGAAATATTAAGAAATACAAAGAATAAGACTAATCATGAGTAGGGTGCTGATATTTGAGAGTCTTTCCCGGTAAAGAGACCGACGGAGGCACTGAATCATCAGATACAGCCCGTTTATAATTAGGCTTACCACTCATTATAAAATGAATTTTTATTCCGTCACGCACATCATTATATCGCAAATACGATTTATTGTATCTCTTACCATTTATATAGAGTTCCTTAACGTACACATTGTCTGCAGACCAATTATCCGTAGTCATCTCAATTACTTTGCCATTACTCATTCGTACCGTCATGGCTTTTACGCATGGAGAGCCTATATTATATACATTACTTGAAGGAGCTACAGGATAAAAACCCAGACAATTAAACATATACCACGCAGACATTTGTCCACAGTCATCATTTCCACTTAATGAACCCGGTTCATTACCATAAAACCGGCTGGCAACTGTTCGTATCCACTTCTGACATTTCCATGGCTGTTTCAAATAGTTATATAAATAAATAACATGGTGACAAGGTTCATTACCATGCCAGTACCCTCCTATACGCCCCTGTATATCGTGAGCTCCAGGTATATCATCGGGCAACTTAACTGTAAACAATTCGTCTAATTTGTTTTGGAACCATTCCTTACCCACTTCATTAATATAGCCTTGGACATCATGAGGAACATACCATGTGTATTGCATCGTAAAACCTTCTGTTATATCGCCCCAACCGTTGACTGATCCCGGTCCCTCGTATGCTATTGGAGCAAATGGAGTTCTCCAATTACGTTTACTATCTTTTCCACGCATGTATTTAGTCTCCGGATCTATTAAGTTTTGATAAGATAATGAACGATTCAGAAAGTATCGATAATCATCTTCTTTGTTCAAAGCTTTAGCTGCCTGAGCTATGCAATAATCATCATAAGCATATTCCAACGTTTTAGATACAGATTCAGCTTCTTTATCAAAAGGTACATATCCCATCGAACGATATTCAGACAAACAGTCATAATTTTTATTCATAGCTGTTGTTTTCATCGCCTCGTATGCCCGCTCATAATCAAAACCTGTTACACCTTTTACTATCATGTCAGCTAATACGGAAACGGCATGATAACCTATCATACACCAAGTTTCGTTTCCGTAAAAAGACCATATAGGAAGCATTTTCTCTACACTCTTATCATAATGAGCTAACATCGAATTAGCTACATCTGCATTCAACTTTTGATTTACCAAATTCAACCACGGATGAAATGCACGATAGGTATCCCATAAAGAAAATACGGTGTAATTAGTAAAACCATCAGCTTTTTGAATGTTTTTATCTAATCCACGAAAAGAACCATCAGCATCCTGAAAGATAAAAGGATGTAGAGCAGCATGATATGCAGAGGTATAAAAAGTTTCTTTTGTTTTACGATCTGCAATGACAGTATACTTACTCAATTCACTCTCCCATAATTGTTCTCCTTTACGCTTCAAAGAATCAAAATTCAATCCATCCAATTCTTTCAAATTCAATAGAGCGCCGTCTGTACTAACCGCTGAAATTGAAGTTCTAACTGTCACTTCTTCCCCATCACTAGTATTGAATGATATACAAGCCATAAGGTTTTTACCCCAAGCTTCTTGACTACTTCTAAAGCGTGATGTATTGTAAATAACAGGCTTACCATTCTGAATAAAACGTAAATTCAATAACTTTTTTGAAAAAACGGCGGCAAAATAAATATGCCGCTCCGGTCCCCAACCTTTAACTAATTTATATCCAGTAATTGTAGAATCATTAATCATCCGCAAATTGGACCATTCGCATGATTGCCACAAAGTGTGATCTATATCTATCATAATAAAGGCTTTTCCGGATTTGGGATAAGTAAACCGGAAAATACCACTACGTAATCCGGATGTCATTTCAGCCTTTACACCATAATCTATCAAATCTACTCCATAATAATTTGGAGAGGCCCATTCTCTTTCATGAGAATAGCGAGAACGATATCCTTCTTGGGGCTTTTCATGAGTACCCGCTTCAAACTTCATATCACCGGTTCCGGGAATAAACAAAAAATCACCTAAATCCGGAATACCCGTTCCACTGAGATGTGTTAAGCTAAATCCCATTATGGTCGGTCTATTATATTTATATCCCGAAGCAGCATCATAATACTTGTTATCCGTATCAGGACTAATTTGTATCCCCCCAAACGGTATTTGGGCACCGGGATATACATTTCCATAACCATCTGTACCCACAAACGGATTTACGTAATCTATTAATTTTTCATTTTGTGCCCGAACTACAGAAGAAAGGCTGATACAAGCCAAAATAAAAAGCAATATTCTAGAAAATTGAATCATAAGTCTATCCCTTTATTTTACAACAATATCTCCGACTGAAATTTGATATTCACGCCACAGATCATCAACATTATATTTATTACCTAACGCATACTTTATACCTCCATCAAAAGACCAGGGGATTACTTTTAAAGTGCTTCTATTAAATTTCTTGAGAAAATCGGAGTCTTTATGATCGCGCAACCAAACAAAAAAGTAACCCGCTTTACGATATCCATCCATATAACTTCCCCCCTTCGGTCTGTCCCCTTCTCGAAATCCACCATTTGCTACGCGAACAGCATCAGCCATTCCTTCAATAAAAGCCCAAAACACACGATTACTTCCGTAAGAACCAATTCCCTGAGGTTCCAGCTGGTAAGCATGAGTCAACTCATGTAACAATACCCCCCTGGTTTCAAAAAGTACTTTAGCTGTATCATTATTTGCAAACGATTTTTCAACATGTCTTGTACTATAAAAAATTGTAACGTTTCCATCACCTCCTCCCTTAGCCGAAATTCCATCAATATCTTCTAAGGTATAATGTATGTTATAAACAGGAGGAATACTATCTTTTGGCGAATCATATAGTGTAGCTAAGACCGTACGTGCTTGTGACTGGATATACCCATCAGGATCCTTTACAATCTGATGATAAATTTTTGATCCGTCAGAACCAGAAGCTTTATCTTCAAACATTATATGACCGATATTATATTTGCCCCAATCCTTATTAAGCGATTCATTCAAGCCGTTTTTACCAATGGAACAAGAATATAAAATAACGGCAACAACTCCTAAGAGTATGAAATGTCTTTTATTCATTTTTATATAAGTATTTTGTTTATGTTCTTATAAGTTATTTTACTCATTGGTTAGAGAATATGGTTTATCTTCTTTCAGAAGGCCTCTACGACGATTCGGTGAGGTTGACATCTCGAATTCCCAAACGCCTCCTTGAAGTAAATCATGATGCGTTATGTACATCTTATCATATTTACGCCCATTCCATTTTAACGATTTAACATAACATTTCTTATCACTTACCCCATTGGCTTTGATTTCAAGAACTTTTCCATTTGGAAGATTCAATTTAAGATAAGGCAAATAGGGAGCCCCTAAAACGTATTGGTCTGTTCCCGGGCATACAGGATAAAATCCCATTACAGAAAAGACATACCACGCAGACATCTGTCCGCAATCATCATTTCCACCAAGTCCGTTAATTTCATTCTTGTACATCTTATTTAGAATTTCGCGAATCCAGTACTGGGTTTTCCAAGGTTGTGATGTCCACGCATATAGGTAAGGAACATGATGACTAGGTTCATTTCCATGAACATAACCCCCTACCAAACAATCCTTAGTTATATCCTCGTTATTTTCATAATATTTTTCAGGAAGGTGCATGGTAAACAGATTGTCCAGTTTCTTTATAAACACATTTTCCCCACCCATGAGTTTTATCATTCCAAACACATCATGTGGAACATGGAATGAAAAATTTAATGAATTTCCTTCAATAAAGCCTTCACCATAGGTCTGTAAGATATCAAAGTCCTTTTTAAAGGAACCATCGGTATATTTAGGACGTGCATATCCAATTTGAGGATCGTAGACGTTTCTGTAATTTAAAGCACGCTTGCGATATGTATCCGCAATTTCACGATTACCGGCTTTCAAAGCTGTCTGATAAATAGTCCAATCATCATAAGCGTACTCTAAAGTAGTAGATGCAGCAGTACCACTTTTATCAAAAGGAACATATCCTAAACGTAAATAATCGGCAATACCCTCATAATAAGAAACATTTGAAGTCTTAACCATAGCTTGCAAGGCTTCGTTTATATTACTGAAGGTGTCTTTTGTTATAGCATCGGACAAGACTGAAACAGCATGATAACCACTCATACACCAATTTTCATTTCCCATCAGACTCCATACGGGTAACATGCCATGAACACTCTGTTGTTGATGTCTGATCATTGATTCCACCATATCGGCATTTTTAGATGGTGCAATTAAATTCAATAAAGGATGTTCAGCACGATAAGTGTCCCATAAAGAAAATATTGTATAATTTGTGAAACCTTCGGCACGATGAATGTTATTATCCAATCCTCTATATAAACCATCCACATCCATATATACCGAAGGATTAATCATGGTATGATAAAGCGAGGTATAAAACATGGCTTTTTGGTCTGAACTTCCTCCTATCTCAAAACGAGATAATTCATGATTCCATTGGTTGGCAGCTTCTTGTTTTAAAGTTTCAAAATTCTTACCAGTTGCCTCCGCTTGTAAATTTTTTAATGCCCCCTCTGTGCTGACTCCAGAAAGCGCGACTTTAACTGTTAACTCTGATTCAGAGGCTGTATCGAAATTAAAATAGGCTACTATTTTACGACCGGCCATTTCAGGAAAGTTTTCATTCAAACGAAAGCGACGCCAAAAACCACTATAACGAACAACCTTTTTCTCTTTATAACCATAATCCTTTATTGGCTGCGAAAAAGAGATTGCAAAATAGGTATAATTGACGCGCGCCCATCCGTTTGTTATCCGATAACCGGTCAGGAGAGTATCATTTTCAACACGAACACTAGCCCACAACACTTTATCATCATAATTATAGATACTATGTATCAGATCAAGAATCAAATGTCCATTGACCTTTTCCGGAAATGTATATTTATGAATTCCCACTCGTTGGGTTGTTGTTAATTGTGCCCTGATCCCATAATTTTCTAACATAACCTCATAATATCCAGGAGAGGTTTTTTCTGAGGAATGGCTAAAACGAGATCTATACCCTTCATCCGGATTGGTGGAACGACCCGGATTTAATTTCAACTTTCCTGTAGTTGGCATAATAAGTATATCTCCTAAATCTGAATGTCCCGTACCACTAAGATGGGTATGACTAAATCCCACAATCGTCTTATCCTTATATTGATACCCCGCACAATATTCATAGACATTTTTTTGATAAACGCCATCTACGTTGTGAGGAATAGTATCCGTATCAGGACTCAACTGTACCAAGCCAAACGGCATACATGCACCAGGGAAAGTATGGCCCATTCCATTTGTTCCTATCATTGGGTTTACAAAGTCAACAGGTTGCTGGGCAAAGACCAACATACTCGATAAAATCAATGATGCAAAAGAGAGTAGTTTCTTATTCATAAATGAGGTAAATACTTTAATAAAACAAGTTACTTTATTAAGTGAGAATCCAGTAAAAGCCACTTAGCTTTTACTGGATTTTTCAATAATTAATACACTTCAAAATCATATATTCTTGCCGCTTCAGGCACACTTCCTTGTGTCGGCTGAGTTATCAACAAACGTATATAGCGAACTGATAATGGAGTAAAGCTACGTGCAACTGTATCTTTTTTGTTATCAGAAATTAAATCTATTGTTTTCCATTCTTCATCCAATTTATTTTTTCCCTGTAAAAAACAACCGCGTGTTATATAACCATTATCTTCGCTCCCGGCACTGACCAACTTCCAACCTTGAATTAAGCGGCTTTCACCTAAATCAAAATCAAGAAAATTGGGAGAAGTATTCACATCGCACCATTTTGTCTGCAGATCACTATCAACAGCAAATTGACCCAACTCTTCTTTATTGACTTCACCGGAACAAGCTAACAATTTCGCTTTACTCAAAAGATTGCTTTTAGGAGAAAATGAAGAGATATCATCTGTTTTCTTCAAGGCGGTACGGAACTGTTCCGAAGCAGGAATAACCGACGGACAATCTTCTTTGACTAAAGTAACTGCAAAAATTACGATATTAGGATTATCGGGCAAAGTAACCGTAGTGGCCCCTTTAGGAATATCAATACCAATCTTAAACATATAAGTAAATTCATATGCTTCATCACTCTCACTAGAATGACGGTGAGTGCCAACATATGCAAGTTCAGCGTTCTTCAAGAATCCATTCGTATGACCGATATGCTCCCATTGACCAATAAATCCACTATAATAAGGGATCATTGCACTTACATCATTCTTGCCAACACGGAATTTCGCATTATTATCTCCATTTGTAGATGCAGCAAGGATATAAAGTCTATTGAATGATTTTCCGGCAGGGAGCTGGATAACATTACCTTTACAGCTTAAACCATTTGCAATTTCTTTTTCACCCAGACGGAATGGTATATTATTAGTGGTTAAAATTGAATCTGGAAGCAATTCTGCTGCATAGCTATTACCTGACTCAAAATTACCTTCACGGCGAAAAGCATTCCAACTAAAGCATTTGCGATCATAGTTTAAAGGTAAATAAGCATATTCTAAGTTTTGTGTTGGATAGATACGATTCAATTTAACTTTAAAAGTTTTAATTCCATAAGGAGATACAGATATTTTCAATTTGTTCTGTTCAAAAGTCGCACTGCCAATTTCCTTTTCTGTACCATCTGCCTCACAAGCATTCTTTATGTTTCCTGCAAAAGTAATTTCTGCATCTTGAGGCTTCTCTCCTCCCATCTCATATACACGAACAACATATTCGCCAGAGCTTTCAGCCTTTTTAAGGGCTTTAATAACAACATTAGGATTATTAGAGCTTGCAAATGTAAAGTTCTTACCTAAGTCTCCGGAATGTTTTGTAGCAAAGAAAGCTTTAAGCGGTTGATTTAATATTTCGGCTTTGTTAGCTATTTCGGTTTTATTAAGGCTGCCTTGATGTCCAACCAGACTATAAGTGAATACATGGTGTCCGAAATCCTGATGATCTTGATAAGTATAATTTCTCTGGGTAGATGGAGTATGAAGTAAAGACAAGCGAATTGTATTTTCATTGGGTTTATCCCATCCATATTTACAATCATTCATAATTGATACGCCGTAGTCATTACTTTTATCAGTCAAATCAGCCCACTGTTGAGCGTAAACCTCATAGGCAGTCTGTGTATTATTTCCTCTTTCAACACTTCCCAAACCTAAATCATAAGTAGCCTTCTCATTTTCTACATTTAGTGGGAACTCAGCTTTCAATAAGGTATTTGTAGATTTCCAATCAACCTCATTATAGAAATCAATACGATCGGCTCTGCTTCCTTCATAAACACGAATATATTGTTTAAAGGAAGAATCACCATCTTTTTTTTCTACACAAATAGTTTTTCGAAGTGCACCGTTCTCAATCATAGCAACTTTAACATCATCCACAATAGAAACAGGATCTTTATCTATCGTTTCTTTTATAATTTCCCAAGCCGGCCATCTATAAGATTTATTTTCTGTAAACACAGCCAAACGTATTGCTTTGCCATCTTTTACCAATTCTTTATTATTACGCTTATCAATTAAAGAACAAACATCGCCATTTTTATCTAATGTAATCTTATAAATAGAATTCTCTAATATAGAAGCTCTTTTAGATAATGACATTTCAGACTTTCCATCAACACGTACATCATATATTGCATAACCAGTGGGTGGTACAGAAGCTTGCACTAATAAATGAGCTTTCCCATTTTCATAACTGATATATTGAGATTTCGCCCGTTTTCCAAATGAATCATAGACAGAAAGGCCTTTAGAAGAATTTGGCATATCTATTGCTAATTCAACAATATCATTTACAGGAAAAGCATTAGCATTATAAAGTACAACGGGAAGCCCTTTTGCCCGGGTATCCATTTTTGCTGCGATAGCACTTACAGATGACGATACTATTGTTGAAAATTCTTTTAATGCGATCATTTCGTCGTTCCATGAAAACTCATATGCACGTGGAATACTTGTTCCTGTTAAATCATCATGGAACTGATGAAATATAAAACGTCTCCAGTTTTCAGTTAAAGCCTTCCCTGGATAGTTGTATCCGCCCAACCATTCTGCTGCAACCGATGAGCGCTCTGCAGCGTCTCCAAGTTGCTCATTCTGACGATTATACAATTTCATTGCTGCCTCCGACGTATAACAGCCTGTTCCATGAACATCCATCAGTAATTCGCCATTGAATACCGGTAATTCCTGATGGTTGGAGAAGGGCAAATAATCCTTATACAACTGATCACTAGTGGCGCTAATAACTTTTACCGGACCACCACCTTTTACCCCTTTTTCAACCGAACGTACAGATTCCAAAGTAGGAGAACCACCTGTATCACCTGTACCATAATAACGATAAACCGTGTTCAAGGGAGTTCTTTGTGCTAAATCTTTTAAATATTGACTGTTTGATAAGTCTTCATCATTCCATCTATGCCCATAGTCATATCCGTGGGTCAACATAATTTTATGACCGTCGACGCCCTGCCATAAACCAATCATAAAAGGATGTTTACTATCTCCATAAAAAGGATGCTCACGCCAATCTAATTTTTGCGAAGAGAAACCAATCAATCCGCAATGTGATGCAATGGAAGGTAGGGTCCAACCAAACCCAAAACAGTCAGGAAGAAATATATCTGTTCCTTCTTTCCCAAACTCCTGACGATAAAATGTTTGTCCAAGTAAAATATTCCGAATGGATGATTCAACAGAAGGAACAAGTACATCACTCGCTTCCCAACTGCTGCCGGCAATATGCCAACGTCCCTCTTTTATGTATTTTTTGAGTTCTTCATATTGAGCCGGATAATACTCTTTCATCCAAGAATATTTTACACCACCCTCAAAATTAAAGATATAATCAGGATAATGTTTCAATAAAAACAAATTCTGATTGAGCGTATTCCAGACGTATTTGTTAATCGTTGTCTGCACATCCCAGTTCCATTGGGTATCCAAATGAGCATCTGCGACCATATAAGCCTTGGGCTGAGAAGTCGGATTGCTCTGTTGCGCATAAGAGCTTCCCCCTATGAGTAGCATTATTGAAGCAATAGCTAAAATTTTGTTTTTTTTATACATGATATTAAATATGTGATAATACAATAACTTCCCTGCTCGTATAGTCTATGAAAATCATGAATCATAAAACATTATTCATTATTACATACCTGAATATCAATATTTTATATTCATATTTTACATTAAATTTAGTTTTTCCACAAATTTATACGATATATCGGCAACTAACAAATGGATACTCACAATAAGTGTGAGTATCCATTAAAAAAAGGTTGCATTTAAAATCAATTTATAAATAATATATCAGAGAATCAATGTGTAAAAATGTATTTTCTTGATATGTTATTAACAAGTCAATCTTTTAATTCCATCCTGGATTTTGATGTCCGTCCAAAGCTGGATTAGCTTGAATTTCATCCAATGGGATAGGCCATAATAAAGCATATGTTGGAATAGCACCAACTTTAATGCTTCCATCAGGTTTATTTTGAATTTTTGCAGATTCAAGTGGAACCCAATTTAATTTACCAGAGTGCGCACCATCCGCTTCCGGATACAAACGTGTACGACGAATGTCATCCCAAACTTTGAATTCCAATGGAAATTCATGTAAGCGCTCAGTTAAAATAGACTGGATTAAGGCATCACCGGTAGCAGTTTCCTTATCTAGTCCGGCGCGCTTACGCACTTGATTAAGATAGAATTTTGCCCCACCAACAGCATCATCCTCATGGCTTGTTCTCGCCAAACCTTCGGCAGCAATTAATAGTACCTCGGAATAGCGGAATGTCGGCATATTATAATCACCATCATGACCGCTAATCAAAGCATTTTCGTCAAACCAAGCCCAGTTTCCGACATTATCCAATGTATGGCTAACTCCTGTAGCATCTATATAATTGCGGAAAAAGAATTGCTTTTCGTGTCCACGGATATCAGCCGGGGCATAGCTATCAATTATCATATCACAAGGTAAGTATGCACTATACAGAACATCTCCTCCCGGATGGAAAACACCTTTATTATCAGATCCCTTCCATTGGAAAGCATCCGTTCCAATAGAGCGACAAGGATATGAATTACCTACACTATAATCTGTGTAATTGTACTCTTTAGCATAAATAATTTCATTGGATGACTTTGTTGTTTTAATCACATTAAATGCAGACTTAATATCATCACTACTACCATCAGCCTGGATAAGAGCGTGCTTGCCACCATTAATAACTTTCAAAGCCATATCAGCAGCTTTGGCATAATACTCAGTTCCACCATTGAGAGGTTCACCCGCCCATTGCAAGTAGACCTCAGCTAATAAAGTTTGTGCTATAGTTTTTGTAACATAGCAACCGTTATCATAAAATGCCTTATCAGGTAATGCATCACCATCTACAATATCAAGCAAATCCTGTTCAATGTATTTATAAACATCTGCGGCAGGAATACGTTCTTTGAACATGCCTTCGATAGAAGTATAAGGTTCGGACACATATGGAACATCTCCAAATTCCTTTACCAACCAAAAATAACCGTATGCACGAAAGAATTTACCTTGTGCTACATAATTTTTTATAGTAGCATCATTCAACACTCCAGTCATTGTCGGAATATTAGCTATAACAAAGTTTGCACGGGAAATTCCTTTGTAAAATTCATGCCACAATTTCATTGCCGGACCATCAAATGATTCGATATTAAAATTAGCACCTTCTGATGCTGTAGTAAAGGTTCTATCTTTACGTTTATCCACATATAGTCCGGACATAATGCCACCCCACATTGTTGCTTTAGGTGTCCAGCCACCATCAACATCCGTATTATGTAAATAGGGAACTCCACCAAAATAAAGAGCATTAACTGCTGATTCCGCATCTGCTTCAGTTTGCCAAAAACTATCGGCTTTTTTCTGATCCAAAGGTTCTTCTTTCAAAAATGAATCGCACGAATTTGTCAGCAATGACAAGGAAAACATGCAAAAGATGGATATTATTTTATGTAATTTCATATGATTATGATTTTATAACTATGAATTAAAATGTTACATTGACCCCAAACGTAAATGTTCTCGGACGGGGATAGGTAAAGAACTGACGGTTAGTCCCCCATTTATTATCACCCAAACGGGATGAGTTATCCGGGTCATATCCCAAGTAATCAGATGAAGTAATCAAGAAGGCATTATTCACATTAGCATATAAGCGTAATGCGGAAAGGCCTATTTTCTTGACAAGATTAGGATTAAACGTGTAACCAAGCTGAATCATGTTACCACGCAGATAAGAACCATCACAAACCCAATCGTCATCGGCTTGATTATTGGCACCTTGCCCAAAATTATTCAAACGTATTGCTTGTTCTTTGCCTGTTGGATTCAGAGTCGGATTCCAAGCTTCCGTGTAAAGACGATCAAGACCATTCGTTAAAAAGCGTGCTACGGTTGAATGGAAATATTCCTGCATAACTTGTACTCCCCATGTAAATTGCAAATCGAGAGTCAAATCAAATCCTTTATAATTGAAAGTGTTAATAAAAGAGCCCATCCAATGAGGCAAACCGTGACCTATAATCTGGCGATTCTTATAGGTAACCTTTTCACCGATTGTTGATGGAATATTCATTGTTTCAGGGTCCCAGTTAGAAGGAATGCCATCATATATACCAGCACGTTTATAGCCATAATAGGTAGAAAGTTCCTCGCCTTCACGAATCAACATATCATAACCAACAAAACCATCAGTGGTAATTTGACGTTTACCGGTAATCGGATCAACAGATGCGCCCTCATCCAATTTCTCAACGCGGTTTTTATTATACCCTAGATTAAGAGTAGAAGTCCATTGAAAGTCATGCGTATCAATGGGGTGAGCCGTAATCAACATGTCCAATCCACGATTAGATACTGATCCTATATTATCCATAATGGATGAATAACCTGTTGATTCAGGGACTGGGCGTTCAAGTAGTAAGTCAGATGTTTTTTTATGATAATACGAAATATCAAAATTAAGACGGTTATTGAACAAACCGAGTTCAAATCCTAAATCCCATTGAGCTGTTTTCTCCCATTTCAAATCAGGATTAGGCATATTATCCAAATAAGACACAACATTCAATCCATCACCAATAATAGCATTTGATTGACTTACCATAGCCAAAGAGCGGTATGTTCCAATTTCAGAGTTACCAGTAATACCATAAGAAGTATGCAACTTCAACCTGCTAATAGTCGGGTTCTCTTTCAAGAAGCTCTCATTAGAAATCATCCATCCCAGACCAACCGAAGGGAAGAACGCATATTTATTATTTTGACCAAACTTGGATGAACCATCATAACGCCCAGTCACAGTAGCCATATACTTATTGTCATAAGAATATGCCGCGCGCAAGAAATAGGAATTCATCGCCCATTTATCATAATCATTGCTAACAGACGGACGGTTGGTCCCGGAACCTAAATTGTAATAGCCATAAAAATCATCAATATACTTGCTATCGGAAGCATCAAAATATGTGTAGTCATACTCTTGCCAAGACATACCTGCCATTGCATTAATATGGTGCTTATTAAAAGTCTTGTCATAGGTCAGGTATGTTTCTTCCTGCCAATACAATGCATTGGAGTTACTTGCGGAAGCCGTACCTTCAGAATTTTGATTAATCAACGGACGTGGAGTGAACGGCGTATAGTTCGCATTACGGTTATTGTGATAATCGACACCTATTTGAGTCTTCAAATCAAGATCTTTTATGATATGGAAAGTCAGAGCTGCATTACCGAAAACTTGCGTTCTATATTGCATAGCATACATCCGCTCAAGTAATTCAACCGGATTACCTACGCCTTCAGGACTAAACCCTTGCTTTTTATCAGGATCAGGATTATCCTTATCTTGATAAATAGAACTTGTTTGGACAATGTTAGTCTGTGTATATACTCCATCTAATTTAACCGGCAAAAATGGCAATTGCTCTATCATTGTACGTAATGCACCTTGTCCATATGGGTTATCGGAAGTTCTATTACCCCATGTATGATTCACTAATAAATTAATGGAAGTTGATAACCATTTTGCCGGTTTATCATCATAAGTCAACTTAGCATTAATACGTTTAAAATAAGAATTAAGCAATATACCTTGTTGATCAGTATAGTTTAAGAATGCTCCAACCGATGAATTTTCTGCACTGCGTTGGATATTAAGTTGATGATTATGGGAAAATGATGTCCGGGATGCCTCTTTTTGCCAGTCAGTATTATATTTAGGAGAACCGTCAGCATTAAACAAGCGTTCATCAGTGAAAATTTCCGATAAATCAGTGGTAAAGTTCTTACCTTGCCAAGCATTAGCATTCTCCAAACCCTGCTTAAATGCAGACATCCATTCGTTAGCGTCCATAACATCCATATATCTCGCCATAGTGCCAATAGACATAGAACCATCATAAGAAACGTGAACTCCTTTTCCCGTATTGCTTCCACGTTTAGTAGTTACCAAAATAACGCCGTTAGCACCGCGAGCACCATAGATAGCAGCAGAAGAAGCATCTTTCAAAACTTCGACAGACTCAATATCATTCGGATTAAGTAGCTGAAAATCAGACATAACAACTCCATCAACTACGTACAACGGACTAGCTGAAGCATTGACTGTAGAAAGACCGCGAATAACAACACGCATTTCTCCACCGGGTTGCCCAGTATTAGAGAAAATATTCACACCAGCAACTTTACCTTTCAACCCGTCAAGTGCATTAAATGACTGCGATTTAATAATGTCGTTGCCTTTAGCAGTAGAAATAGAACCTGTCAAATCTGATTTACGCATGGTTCCATATCCCACAACTACAACTTCATCCAATAGATTCTGGTCTTCAGTAAGAGTCACATTTATTATACTTTGTGAGCCTACCCGAACTTCCTTTGAGTCATAGCCAACAAAAGAAAACAATAAAGTCGCATTTGTGGAAGTTTTCAATGAATAATGACCATCCGTGTCAGTGATTGTACCGTCACCAGTTCCCTTTACCAATACGTTAGCTCCGATGATAGGTTCACCTTTAGAATCTATCACCGTACCGGTAATTGTTCTAACAGATTGAGCATATGCACCCAAACATAACATCGTACCTATAAATAATAAGGTAAGATACTTTAATTTCTCACTCATAATTTTTCATTTTAAATTTGATTGATACTAAGGTTAATAATTTATAGTGGGTTCTATTACTTTTTTTCATTGCATTTGAGGCGCGAACCCTTTTTACCTCAATTGCAATGGGTTATCATTTGTTCCAATAAAGCCAGATTTTTTTGTGCAAAACACCTTTTCTCAAAATCAAAATCTCACCAAATCTTCTTCGCTCAAAACATTTAAAAATTAGTATAATATAAAATGGTATAAACTTAACTTATCAACCGTCCGATATTTATATTAAGTAGGCGTATATTATAATTGCTCCAGAATTTACATGACATTTTCATTAGGTTACACGCTAAATGTTACAGAAACCAATAAAAACGTATTAACATAAAATGGAAATTCGTTTTATAAAACAATTTTAATCTTCAATAATATATAAAAATGAATAGCTCTCATATTATTATGCTTTTAAGATTTGATTAACAAATAAAAGTTTTTTTTATTTATTAGTTATCCTCAAATGTGCCAAATTAATCACCACTAATCAAGTGTATTTTAGAGTACATTTCAAAGCATCTAAACCTAAATAATACAATAAAAATCAACATGTTATAAATATAAGTAAAATATATGATGCAGATTAGAGTACATAATAATGAAGTAAGAGTCCAGCATATGTGGACCATTTATATACGCAATGTTTTGCAAAATCAAAGTATCAATCAATAAATCTCCAATTATAGGAATTACTTTCCAACATTTCTTTCAGATTAAAATTGTATCATATAGCTAAATAAATTATAGGCAAAAGATTGAGAGTACATTTGCTTTCAGTTATTTAACATCTCATCTTTTGCCTATAAAAATATATATACCAGTCCTAATCTTACTTAAATGCAAGATTTAGATATCTGATTAATAAAGACTATTGTTCTTTATTAAAACTATCACCAACCGGGGTTTTGCACAATAGATGGCGTACGTTTTAACTCCTCAGTTAAAATAGGAAACAAATAAGAACGTGGCGTTTGAAATACACGATTATCGTTTGTTTCAAAACGTACCATTTTATACTTTTTGCCATCTACAACAATTTTTCCATTTTGATCTTCTACAGGTTTCATGCCATGAGCCCATCGCTGAGTTTTGGGATACGGCCAACTATTAGCGTCTACATAGTTATTCTCAAGTGATAGCTGATCTGCATCATCAGCTCCCAAATATAAGCGAGTGTGCCATATTCTATGATTTTCATAAAATAATTCAACTCTGCGTTCACGCTGAATGTAGTCGTTCATAATATCTTTACTTTGCAACGCACTGGGAGGTATTTTTGCCATAAATGAACGCGCTCTTACTTCGTTTAACATATCATATATTTCTTGAGTAGGTCCGGTTATTTCATTAACCGCTTCACAGTACATATATATAAATTCAGGAAGTCGCCATATTGCCGGAGCATTTATAATATGCCCTCCATCCCCTTTAATCCAACCATCTTTATAAAACTTACGCAGATAATATCCTGTATGCGATGAAGTGCTTAAATAACTCGTTCCCACAATATCTTTATCTATAGCCGTATTCAAAACTTTCCCATTATAAGTAGACCCCATATAGCGAATGTCACGATAAAAACGTGGATCACGTTTCACACTTTCATAAGGATTTGCATCATCGTAACCATCATTAGTAGCTCTACTTGAATAAACAGGATATCCATATCCATCAGGAGCGATATATTCATATTCGTCAACCTGTTCTTGTAGAGGTCGTTGGCGTGCATGTCCACCATCCGTAGGCGGTAAAACATCACCGGACCAACCTGTATCCTTATCACGAGTAACAAACCAAACCCACTCTTGCTGTATCGCACTCATATCGTAAAACATATTCCACAGGCGTTTATAGACCTTACCATTGCTCGTATTATTGCCATCAATATCTCCAAAGTCTGTATCGCTAGATCCCGTATATAATTTATAGCGTTTTTCCCCACTATTGTTTTTACACTCTAAAACGGCTTTTGACGCTATTTTTACAGCTTCCCATCGAGATGCATCATATCCATATTCGTCTTTATAAATTCTACTATCATTGGGAAAATTGCCTCCGTTCCACATCGGAGTCGCAGCGATCCAACGTGCCATAGCCTTTAGACCTAAACAAGCGCCTTTATCTACCCTACCAAAATCATCATTTGTGTAAGAAGCATCTACACGAGTATAAGCAGAGTCAGCATCCTGACAGATTTTGTCAACAACTTTATGTACCGACATCTTAACAAATCCCATATCATCAGATGGATCCACCAAATAATCCAAATACGGTATTTCTCCATATGCACGAACCAGCAATAAATGTAAATACCCTCTTAAGAAATAAGTTTCACCAACTCTACGTGTTATATCCCCCTCTCCAGATGCCTCCGGATTATCAGGAGTATTATATTTTTTTACTCCGGATAAAATGATATTTGCTTTTCTGATTTTTGACCAAAGACCGCTCCAATATTGTCCTCTATCACTCGAAGATGGCATACCTTGAGTTGGCCCGTAATTGCCGATCCAAAATTGATGAGGGATAGCATTTTCATGAGAACTCGAACTACATTCGTCAGTAATTGATGAAGAAGAAAAGTGATTAAAAAATAATAAAGGACTATTGGCAGATTTCGCATTTGCATACAAATCTGCAACCAAGCCGTCAACATAACTATATCTGGAAAAGATATCAGCTTCATTCTTCTTATCATCAGGGGTTCTATCCAAATAGTTTTCACAAGAACAGCACAAAAGAGCGAATGAAAATATATAAATATTAAACTTATTCATAATTTGCGAATTTATAATTAATAATTAATACTTACCCCAAAATTAAATACGCGTTGCACAGGGTACCAATCACCTTTTCCTTCTTTTATTTCGGGATCCACATCAACATCTCCCAATTTATCAAAGGTCAACAAATTCATCCCTTGAAAATAAAATCTGCAAGACTGTAAATTAGCAAAGCGTAATGACTTTCTAGATAAAGAATAACCTATTTCAATATTTTTCACGCGTACATAAGTTCCGTCAAACAAAGCCAAGCTACTTTCCGCATTTTTATTGTTTTGGTTAGCACCATAAGTCAAACGAGGATAAGTCGCATAGTCTTTGGTTTCTTCCGTCCAGCGATTCAAATGCAATTTCTTAACTTTACCTATTTGATCCTGCCCAAAAGAAGGAAAATCATAAACTGCAGCTCCATCCAGCAAGATACTACTACGAGTTGCTCCTTGAAGCAAAAGAGTAAAATCAAATCCTCTGTACTGGAACCCAATAGGCAAACCAAATTGTATTTCCGGAGTTCTCGGATAACCTCTGTGTGTTTTATCATCCGAATTAATTTTTCCGTCTTTATTCAAATCTTTATAAACAACATCTCCGGGGGATAAATTACCCCAAGGTTGATAGCCGGCACCTTCATTAGAAGCATTCAATTTGTCAGCCTCAGCCTGATCATATACAAGATGATCAACTACATATACAAAATGTTCACCAACCGGACGACCGGTAGACCTTCTCCATGCGTAATCATACTTTACCTCATTCATGAATTTAATTTCATTACGTGCAAAGGTCATATTAGGTTTAATAAAATAGCGGAAATCGTTACCAATTTGCCCATTCCATGATAATTCCAAGTCAACTCCGTGATTATCAACAATTCCGGAATTAATAAAAGGAGCACTTTTACCGACGATGGTAGGAAATCCTAATTTATTGGCATCACTTAAATTGGTTATGATATTATACCGATGCTCAAAAAAGAAATCGGCAGTCAACGCCAATTTATTGTTAAATAAGGCTGCATCTAATCCAATGTTCAGTTTTCTGGCTTTTTCCCAAGTCAAATCCGGATTTGCAAAGTTTCCTTCAGCCAATCCACCTATAGAATTAGAGAAATTATCTATCCCGAAAGAATAAGCACTCCCATCTCCATAGAACTGCAAATATGCGAAACGGTCATCATTGTTATCAGATATTTTATCGCTGCCAACCCAACCTAATGAAGCTCTTAACTTCAAATGATCCAACCATTTTTTAGTTTTCGCCATAAATTTTTCTTCCGAAACAACCCAACCAATAGCTCCGGAGGGGAAAAAACCGTATCGTTTACCCGGTGCAAAATTTTCAGAACCGTTATAGCCAAAATTAAATTCAGCCAGATATTTATTATTATAGCCATAAGTGGCCCTTCCTGTCATACCTTGGTATCGATATGGGACTCTACTATCATAAGTCCTTTCAGATCTATTAAATAACAATAACCCGGAAATGTCATGAGCACCAAACTTACGTTGGTAATCAAGTCTTAATTGATAATAAGTTTTGCTTTCCGTTGCATTACGAGCAAGAGAATTGCTAATTGTCTCATCCTGATCATACCAAGGATTTCCCAATATATATTTGCCACCATATTCATTATTATTTATAAAATAACTTCCATTGGTACCTTCAGAAGGTTGAAAAGTAGCATACCGTCCATACGAAGCATAACCGGAAGTTCTTGTTTCAAGAACCCTCCTAATCCATCTACCTTCCGAAGCATCGTACGAAAAAGTACCTTCTACCTTAAGCCCTTTTGTTATAAAATCAAGTTTATGCCCAAGTGAAAAAGAACCATTTAAGTCTGTATTCTTTTCATTTAAGTATCCTGTTCTCGACAATTCTCCCAGTATATTGTACCGATGAATAGCATCACCATATAATAATCCGTAGGGATTTTTAATCACATAAATTTCATTGGCAGAATTTCCATTATCAGGAAGAGTAATTGGCAAATAAGGCGGTTGGGTATTTATAATATCCACAATTCTTGAAGCTGTAGTTCCAGGAGCATTACGATCTGTAATTCTCGCACCGAGATCAATTTTCAAATAAAAGTTCTTGTTAATATCAATATCCATATTAGTACGGAAATTATATCTCTTAAATATTGCCTGTATATCATCCGAAGAGCCTTCGGTCGTGTGTTTATAATTTCCATCTTGCTTATAATAATTAGCAAGAACGTAATACCGTACAACGTCTGAACCACCTCGAACTGATAAACTATAATCTTGTTGAGCTCCATATTTAAATGCATAATCTCTATAATCCCAGTTATAGCCCAATCCGTCGGAATTGTCTCCTTTTGCTTTACGGTAGTTCTCTATCTGTTGGCTACTAAAGAGTAAAGAGTTGCTCACATTCGGATCAGAATTTAGCATAGCCTCATTATATAAAGTCGCATAGTCTGCGGAGCCTAAATACTCCGAAAGATTAATCGGCTTATTTAAACCAAATGAAGCCTTAAAATTGACAGTCGCCCGTTCTTGTGCTTTTCCGCGCTTAGTCGTTACAATAATAACACCATTCGCCCCTCGAATACCATATGCAGCTGTAGCAGAAGCATCTTTTAAAATAGTGAAAGTCTCTATTTCTTCAGGGGCCAAGTAAGACATGTCACGTTCTACACCGTCAACAATAACAATTGGAGAGCTGTCACCATAAGTTGCAACACCTCTAATATTAATATTCGCCATATCAACCCCGGGCTCACCACCACTGAATTGATTGACCATTAATCCGGGCATACGACCAGCTAAAGCATTATTTAAATTAGCAGTTGGACTTTGTACAAGATCTTTTGTGGTCAAAGTTGATACAGCGCCTGTTATAGTGGCTTTCTTTTGCGTCGTATATCCCACAACCACAACCTCTTCCAAAGCTTTAGAATCTTCAACGAGTACCACAAGTAGTTCTTTTCTACCCTGCAAAGACTCTTCCTTTGGCTGATAACCTACGTATGAAAACACAAGACTTGCGTTTTCATAAGGGACCTTTATTGTAAATTTACCATCAACATCTGTTATCGTTCCACCTTCACGAGAACCTTTTACCATAATATTGACCCCCGGAAGAACATCTCCATTTTGATCCTTCACCTGCCCTTTTATCGTAACCTCAGACTGAAGGATACTCATTGCATTAGTGATTTCATGAAATTCAGCTTCCAAATTCCCTGACTGAATAATAAAAGCAGCCAAAAACATTGCGAATCTCCATTTTTTAATTTGATTTTTTAACCTTTCTTTTTTAATCATAATAATAAATTAATTAGTTAATAAAAAAAGACTCATATATGATGCGCATCATTTCATAATTAAAAGTACTACCCTAGATTAATCGGTTGTAAATTAAAATGTAATTAATACAATTCTTTATTTTTCAAGTTATTCTTATTACTATAAGTAAATACTATCAGATATAAAAAATTGAACACTCTATTATTTTAAGGACTAGAATTAAGCTTACCCATCAGTGTTCTTAAACTATAGTTAACAAATAAACAAATATTTTAGCAATCTATTATTTACAAATATGCCAAACTAGTATACATACTAAATTTGTATTTTTAAGTACATTTTACCTATCATACAATACACTAAAATACTAATAAACAGATATTTAATAATATAATACATATTATTAATATGTATTTTTAAGGACAGTAAGAATGGTGATATTCAACAGATTTTAAATTAATACACCTAAAGTTACATTCTATCCAAACTTAAAATATTGCTAAAAGGTATACTAAATATAATTAAGCAAGATTATTCTTTGTGAAAATTGAAACAACAAACTCTTATGGCAAAGCTAAATATGAAAATACTTAATAAAAAATAAGGCAAACAGAGAGGATGTATCTCGCAAAGAAAAAGAAGAAGATAATAATATGAATAGCAAATGCTCTTAAAAGCAAGAGGTTTAAATAAAGCTATCAGGCTCCTATTATATAATTAAGGCTGTCTCAAAATAATTTTAAGACAGCCTTGGAAACTGAATGTACAATCTGATTATTTTTGTTTTACCTTAAAAGAAGCTGTTATTAATGTACATTCATATTTTTATGGCAATAGATCAGGTTTTGCCGGAGCTGCCGGATCATAAATGGCCGTTCCCACACGGGAATCCGCGCATCCATAATATAAATGCCATTTATTTTTATAATAAACCAATCCTTCAATAAATACGGTACCATCAGGATATTGACCACTTTTCTCAAAATCGTCCATTGGACGGAGAAATGGTTCATCTAAACGAGCAATTAATCGCGTTGGATCTTTGCTATCAAAAAGAGCTTGTCCCGCAGCATAAACATTTCCAGTGAAGCGCTTATCACCTCTATCATCCGCTCTGTTCTTTCCATTATACAGCAACACAATGCCCTTGTTTGTATAAATGGCAGGAGGTCCACATTCGGTAAGCTGACTATCAAAATAACCATCTCGAGGAGAAAATAATTCTTTCAAAGAACCATCTTCGTTTACAAGAGGAGCCCAATCAATCAAATTATCAGAAGTAGCTGCGTAAACGTGGTTTTCACCCCAATACATGAAATACTTGCCGTTGATCTTCTTTATAACCTGTCTATTATTCACTACTTCAGTCAAGATAGATCCCGATTTGCATCCTATATTATAGAATTTACCATTATAAGCTTTTGAAAATGCAGGGCCGTGCTTAGTCCAATGTTTCAAATCACGGGATGTAGCAATAGCCAACCTAAAGATCTTTCTATTCCATTGAGTATATGCCATCACAAAAAGTCCATCATTAGTAACAGCCACACGGGGATCTTCACATCCACCAGCCCATTCCCGTTCTGACTGGGAATCATTATCCGGATAAAAAACCGGAGTTTTCTCCCGCTTAAAGCTAATACCGTCGCTCGAAGAAGCATATCCCAATCGCGAAGTCCGATGACCGATACCAACACCCGACTTATCTTCCGCTCTATAAAGCACTACAATTTTCCCTTTATAAACTGTAGCAGCCGGGTTGAAAGTATCATTAGATTCCCATGCTATATATTTTTTCGACAAAGGGCAATAAAACGTGCTACTATCGGGAGAGATAATAGGATTTGCATTTTGAGGACGAACGAATCCTCCTAATGCCCAATCCGGAAACTCCCTTTTATTGTTAGACGTTTGTTGACCATTCATCGTACAAGCTAGGAATAGCGCAATTCCGAAGAGCAAGTGCTTCTTTTTACAGTTTCCCATTGCGTTTATTATTTCTTATTCTTATCGAACTCCAATAAAACTTTTACAGGAAAATGATCAGAAGGAACCCGTGCCTCATAGCTCTTCACTGATATTTCAGAAGGATAGTCTTTTACATTTGCTTTCTTCGCATCCTTTGTCAATTCACGATACGAATCGGTTAAAACACCATATTTTACGACATGAAATCCCGGAGAAACAAATACATGATCAATACGGCTATCTGTGTAGCTATCAGTCTCAAAGCCGTTAAATGTTCCGTTAGTAGCATATCTAAAGTCGCAAATCTCATAAGAATCGCGAAGATTTCCCTGTGCAACCAATGCGGTATAAGACTCATGCGTCTGATCTACATTAAAATCGCCGGTAAGAATAGCGGGAAGATTCTCGCCTAACTCCTTCATCTTCTTTTGTACAAGGAATGCGCTCTCAACACGAGCTTTCTTTCCGATATGATCCATATGCAAATTGAAGAACAAAAACTCAAAGCCGGTAGCTTTCACCTTGAAATGTCCCCAAGTACAAATACGGGGCAATACAGCATCCCAACCCTTACTAGGAACATCCGGGGTTTCTGATAGCCAGAAATCACCCTTTTCAATAACTTCAAATTTATCGGTACGATAGAATATTGCGGAATGTTCACCCTTATCCTTTCCATCATCACGCCCTACACCAATATAATCATATTTAGGCAAAGCGTTTTTCAAATCCTTAAGCTGATGTAAAAAACACTCCTGGGTTCCAAAGATATCAAAATCATGAAATTGAACCATTTTGGCAATTACAGGATAACGATATCCCCAGCCATTTCCAGCCAAAGAGTCTCCTCCATTAGCATTTCTCAGATTGTATGTTGCGGCAACAAATGTTGTGGGAGTATAACTCCGACAACCGGCCAACACCATAACCACCCAGAGACAAAAAATCAAATTTTTAATTTTCATTTCATTTATATTTTAATCTTAAACGATAATTCATTACTTTTCATTTGAAAGAGAATACGGAACATCTATATTCGATATACCTCTATTTTTATTCGGTACCTGATCCATCTGATAGGATATTTCAGCACCGTTCATTAATTGTTGATGAGTAATATAATTGTGCTGATAAACCTTACCATTTATAGACATACTCTTCACATACTTATTATCGTCACTGTTGTTGTCGGCAGTTATGGTAACAGTCTTGCCATTATCCAAATGCAACTTCACTGATTTAAAGAGAGGTGTTCCCAATACGTATTGGTCTGTTCCCGGACATACCGTATAAAAGCCCAAAGCTGAGAAAACATACCAAGCGGATGTCTGACCATTATCCTCATCACCACAATAACCGTCAGGAGCGGCATTATAAAGCTTCTTCATAATTTCACGAGCCCAATACTGAGTCTTCCAGGGTTCATTTGAATAATTATATAAGTAAACCATGTGCTGGATAGGCTGGTTACCATGCGCATATTGCCCCATATTCATCACTTGCATCTCACGCATTTCATGAATCACACCTCTGCTTTTCATACCTTCTTTTCCCGGAATAATAAATACAGAATCCAGCATTGCATTAAAGTTACTCTTTCCACCCATCAGATTTATCAGTCCTTGCGGATCATGGAATACGCAGAAACTCCAATGCCAACTATTACCTTCACAAAAATCACGACTCCAGTCGGCTGCATCGAAATCGGGATTAAACCCACCCTTATCATCCTTACCAACCATCAATTTACGAAGAGGGTTATAAACATTTTTGTAGTTCAATGCTCTTTCTTTAAAAACAGCTATTTCCTTTTCCGGTTTATTCAGTTTTTTCCCGAGCGTATATATTGTCCAATCGTCGTATGCATACTCCAAAGTACGGGCAACATTTTGTCCTATTCCTATATTATTAGGCACATAACCCATTTTGTTATATTCTTCATAAGCGACTCTTCCGGATGAAGTCTTAGGTAAATAAGCAGTTGTAGCATGAACCAAAGCCTTCCACAGCGTCTCAATATCATATCCCTTCAAACCTTTCACATAAGCATCGGTCACAATAGAAGCCGAGTTATTACCTACCATACAATTCCGATGACCGGGACTAGCCCATTCCGGAAGGAATCCGCTCTCTTTATATGCATTCACCAAGCCTTCCTGCATCTTCTCGTTCATTGAAGGATACATCAGATTCAAGAATGGAAACAAACAACGGAACGTATCCCAGAACCCGGTATCAGTAAACATATAACCCGGAAGGACTTCTCCGTTATAAGGACTGTAGTGCACGGCTTCACCTTTCGCATTATACTCATAGAAACTTCTTGGGAACAGAACAGAGCGATACAGACACGAATAAAAAGTACGCAAATTGTCAATATTATCGTCACTGACTTCAATACGTCCCAATACATCATTCCACTTTTTGCGACCTTTTTCAATAACTTGTTCCATATTATCTTTTCCCAATTCTTTCAAGTTCAATTCCGCTTGATCAAAACTTATAAAAGAAGAAGCGGTACGTACATTCACTTGCTCACCTCTGCGAGTTTTAAATTTTACAATGACTCCGGTATGGTCATCTTTAGCTTCAAGTTTATTAGCCTCAATTAATCCGTTTGTAACCGTATATACAGCGTCAAACGGTTTATCAAATATAAGAACGAAATAGTTTTTAAAATTCTCAGGAACGCCACCGCTATTTCTTGTCGTGTAACCAATAATTTTATTTTGTGAAGGAATCACTTTCACATAAGAACCACGATCGAATGCATCAACCACAACAGACGAGGAATCACTCTCAGGAAATGTAAAGCGAAACATAGCCGCTCTATCTGTCGGAGCAAGCTCCGTAGTTACGTCATGATCGGCCAAATAAACTTTATAATAATAGGGAACAGCGACTTCAGCCTTATGTGAGAACCAACTGGCACGCTTTTCTTCATCGAATACAATATTACCGGTAACAGGCATAATAGAGAACTGACCATAATCATTAATCCAGGGACTGGGTTGATGAGTCTGTTTGAAACCTCTGATTTTATCCGCATTATAGGTATATACCCATCCGTCTCCCATCTTACCGGTCTGAGGAGTCCAGAAATTCATTCCCCATGGCATAGCTGTTGCAGGATAAGTATTTCCTGTTGATAATTCAAATTTAGATTGCGTCCCAACAAGTGTGCTTACATAGTCCACCGGGGTTTTCTTCGCCGATATTGGTCCGCTCAAACCGGTAAAACCAACTAAAAGGCACAAGGCATAAAACGATGTTTTCATGAGAAAATATGAATTAATTGATTAAAATAGTATTAACTAGAAACAAAAATAGACAGAATATAAAAAGAATCCATATCTGACACAGCCAAAATGAACTAAAGACTTAAACATTGACTAGAATGGCACGGATATTTACCTTCGGAATTCCTAACTGGCGCAACTAATACATATTTTACCTATCTTTGCAATAAGTCTATATACTAAATCGAAACTTTATGATAAGGCACAGATTATTACTTTTCATAACTATTCTCTCTATACTGGATTCCAGTTTATATGCATTCAATTTAACGCATATTTCGGATAAAAGATACATGACAAACAGTTCTATAACATCTTTATGTCAGAATGAAAAAGGATTAATGTGGGTGGGGACTTGTGATGGCATCAATATATATGACGGACAGAAAATTGAAGGTCTGAAATTATCGGGACACGACAATTATATTTCCGGTAATTTAATAGACCGGATCGTGTCCACCGGCAATGATATTTACTGGATACAAACCTACTATGGATTAAATCGTCTGGATAAACGTAACAATCGGATAACCCATTATAAAGAATTCCAAAAATTATTCTTCATGACTAAAGACTATGAAGGAACATTATACGTTTTAAAAGATAATAATAGTATCTATTACTATCATCAAGACGGAACTTTCAAGAAAATAAATATGATGGGAGTGCCCTTCACCGATATCATTGACTTTTTTGTAGATCGTAACCATGTCATCTGGGTTATTCTGAAGGGATATAGTTATTGCTATTTTTTACGCAAAGACAAAAAAACAGGAGATATTTCGTTAACCCATAAAAAAACAAACTTCAACATCAATTCAACTTTACTTTATAGCTTTCATGATGAAAAATCGATCTATTACATTGATGACAAGTATAACCTGTACGAATATGATATTGACAAAAACACAAATAAATTCCTGACCAGTCTAAAAGATGAAATATACTCCCGGGGCAAGATATCAGCCATCATAAAAAACCATGATAGTTATTTTATAGGTTTTACATTGGATGGACTGATAAAACTGGAAAAGAACAAAAACAATAACTACGAAACCAGAGATATGGGAATTAATTGTGGTATATTTTGCCTTAGCAAGGATCTTTTCCAAGACATTGTCTGGATTGGAACAGATGGGCAGGGTATCTATCTCTATTCCCCTAAACAACCTCCTATCAAATCGGTAACATTTAGCAAATCAGGAAACACAATAAGCCGCCCTATCCGCGCACTATTTTGGGACAAAGAGCGAACGCTCTGGGTAGGCTTAAAAGGAGAAGGACTCTTAAAAGTATACAATTTCAACCCCAATAAAGAAATCACCGATTGCATATCTGAAAAAATAACTTCGAAGAATAGCGAGCTTAAAAGTAACGCCGTATACTCCATTGCCCCAAGTAAACACAATATACTCTGGATAGGTACGGAAGAAGGTCTTAACTACTATTCATACAAGGAAAGAAAAATAAAAAGAGTTCCGCTAACGATAGATGGAATAGAATTTAAATACATCCACGATATCTGTGAAGTGAACAACTCGGAAATATGGTTTGCAAGTGCCGGTCTGGGCATGTTAAGAGCATCCATACAATGGAATAATGACCACCCCATTCTGGCAAACCTGCAACGCTATACCATTAATCAAGATGATTTTGAGTCTAATTACTTTTTTACCATACACGCTACCGGAGACTCGAACATATTATTCGGGAATAAAGGATACGGCGTTTACTTCTTCAACAAGAAGGCCAATAGCATTGAGCCCTATACCGCAAGCTGGAAGGAATACATGGCACTCAATAATGTATTAGCCATCAATAAAGACTCTCATAATAGTTTATTGTTCGGTACAAGCTTTGGACTTTTAAAATATTCCCAAGATAAATCTTATAAACTATTTAATGTAGACGATGGCTTTCCAAATGGTACCATCCATTCAATCCAAAAAGACGTCAGCAATACATTCTGGTTAAGTACAAATATCGGACTTATAAAATTCGATTCGGATAAAAACGTATTCAGGTCTTATGGCATTGCCGACGGACTGGATGTGGTTGAATTTTGTGACGGAGCATCGTTTAAAGATGAAATCACAGGCACTATCTTTTTCGGAGGAATTAACGGCTTTATTTCCATATATCCCCGGGCTCTGACGGAAAAAACATATATGCCGCCTTTATATCTCAATAAATTATCCATTTTCGGCAAAGAACAAAATATGGGAGAGTTTATGGGCAAGAAAGAAAATACAGAAGTCATCCGTCTGAGCTATAATCAGAATTTTTTCTCTCTATCTTTTGTTTCTGCCGACTATTTAAACGGGAGTAGCCGCACCTTTTACTACAAATTACAAGGAGTGAATGAAAGCTGGATCAATAACGGGCAAAACAATGAAATTTCATTCACCAATATGGCACCGGGTAAATACACTTTATCGGTAAAATACTATAATAGTGCTTATGATAAAGAAAGCAATGTCTATTCATATATCATTATAATAGCCAATCCATGGTATACTTCCGCCTGGGCTTATATAATCTATCTGTTAATCCTTTCAGTAATTGTGATGTTAACCATACGCCATTTTAAGTCCAAAGTCCACGAAAAGAAACTAAAAATGATGAGCGAGATGGAAATAAAGCATCAAAAAAGATTATTTGATTCGAAACTCCAATTTTTTACTAACATAGCTCATGAGTTTTATACCCCGCTAACTCTAATATACGGACCATGCAAGCGAATTCTTTCCTCAAACGGATTGGATAAGTTTATCTCCGACCATGTAGAGATGATCCGGACAAATGCCGAAAGATTAAATAACTTAATCGAAGAATTGATCGAGTTCCGGCGGATAGAAACGGGACAAAGGGAACCGAAGGTTGAATCTATATCCATAACTGACGCTTGCGATAATCTATTAAATTGTTTTAGTGACTTAGCACAGTCAAAACAAGTTAATCTACTGCGAGAGCCCCCCAAGTCGATTACTTGGAACACCGATCCTAAATTTTTCGATACCATATTGACCAATCTGATCAGTTATGCATTCAGTTCATTAAACGGAAAAGAAATAAAGATTGACATGAACAGAAGAAGTGACCTGTTATTAGTTGATATTATATACGAAGGTATAATTGATGATAAAGAACTCAGTACACTTTTTAACCATCATGCCGCTTTAGACGATTTTGAGATCAAAGAAAACAATCAATCTTCTAAAGGACATCTGAGCTTACCTATTGCATACAATATGGCAAAGTTATTGAATGGGGATTTGACAGCCAGTCGTAAAAAAAACAAGTGGATTATTTTCACTTTGACACTTCCTTTCATCGAAGTCAGTCAAAATAAAAATGAAGACAAGTCGATAGAAACATTATATACCCCTCAAGCACACATACAAAAAATCACCAAGCTACCCGAGTATAAATTCGATGAATCCAAATCCACGATACTCGTGATTAATGAAGAAATAGATATGATCTGGTTTATAGGCGAATTATTGTACCCGGATTTCAATTTTATCCCATTGCAAAAACCGGAACTGATTAATGAAAAATTGAATGAAATATCTCCCTCTTTAATAATATATGATATTACAACGCAAGGAAAACAAAGTATATCCATAATAAAAAACATCAAATCCAAACAAAGTACCGCCCATATTCCTATAATAATCATATCCGGACAACACGAAATGAACGAACAAATGGCTGTATTAGCCGTTGGAGCCGACATGTACATTTCAAAACCTTTTAATCCGGAATACTTACGTATCTCTGTCAACCAGCTCTTAGAGAAAAAAGAAGTACTGAAAAATTATTTCCATTCTCCAATCAGTTCATTTGAGAAGAAAGAAGGCAAGCTGACTCATAAAGAATCAAAAGCTTTTCTTCAGACCATATTGAATATTATTAATGAAAACCTGACGAGCCCCGATTTATCGCCACGCTTTATAGCAAACAAACTTGCAATCAGTACCCGGAGCCTTTATCGAAAAATGGAAGAGATAGAAGAAAACAGTCCTACCGATTTAATCAGGGAATGCAGAATGCACATCGCCGAAGATCTTCTGCTTACCACTCAAAAAACAATAGATGAAATAGCTTTTGAAACGGGATTCACCAACAAAGTGACTTTCTTTAAAACATTCCGGGAGAAGCATAACTGTACACCCAAAAGTTATCGATTACAAAATCTTAAAGATATACACACGAAACTGTAAACTATCGATTGAAAACAGGCAGTAAAGACTCCCTTAACCCTATTGTCGTAGAATCGCCGTAAGCCCTAAGTATCTCCAGCGTACGGGCACGGCGTTTACGCCCTTTTACGTCCCAAAAATCTTTTGTGAAGATGGTCATCAGGTCGAGACCTCCAATACCGCCTCCACCTCCAGCCGGTTGCCAACCACTGATCATTGTCGCTCCATCCAAATAAGAAGTATAGCGCAAACCCGTTGCTTCAATCTCTTCCATACTCTTACGTATACCCGGATCAAAAGGTTTCTTTGCCCAGTTACTCGGAATATTGGTTTTATACAAAGCATAGAACGGTTCATCCCTCCAGGTATCTTTACCGACTTTTATTTTCTTTTGATATACAGGATCCCAGTTATAGCGGGTATTTGCCGTGTAAGGGTGCAAAGTCAGCACTATTTTCTTCTCAGGAACTCCGGGAACTTCCGGTAAGGTATTATCAAAGTTAAGCCACTTTTTATCCACTGAAACTTTCTGATTTCCCAAGTTAGGATGAATCTGCAAGTCCTTCAAAGCATCGGTATTGATCTTCAATTCCCCATCACTTTTTAACAACCGGTTCAATTTCAAGGAATCTTCCGAAGTCCAGTTTTGTGCGTAAAAAGGAAGGGCTACTACAAAGAGTAGCCCGACCATTAGAGTAAAATGTCTCACTTTAACCGATAGAATTTAATATATAGACTAATACCTGTATTCCAATCAAATCACATTCAAGAGTGATCCTACCACCACATATACCCACTGCCACAAAGCGGTTCATTGTAGCACGGATCTATTGTCCAAACGGTTTTAGGATATTTACGGTTCTCCCACCAGCGCCTGTAGCGGGCAGCGGCATCAAGAACTTCCTCATCCGATAAAAAATAAATACCTTCATAATTATCGGCATTGGCACGTACCATTTTGCACCCCATTGAAGCGTTCTGTCCCAATCGAATAGATTCAACAGTCCAAAGAATGCATTCCCCCAACCGGAGCTTACCACCTGCAGAGTAGGAAACAGGAGCCAGAGGGAAAGAAGGTATAGCTGAAAGATCTTCAGCATACTTCAATAATTCACTAATATCGTTTTTGCTAAATTTAGGCATAGTGTTGAGACCATCCGGTCCTTCAGCTGAATACTTGCCCGCTTTAAGCTGTTTTACAAACAAATCCACATCAGGATGGTTATAATCCAACGTTTCTTCGCTGCACGAAACCCAACAAATGGAAAATACCCCCACAAATGCAATTAAAATTATAATATTTCTATATAAAGATCGTGTTTTCATCACCGCTCAAGTTTAAGGTTAATAAGTCATACGTACGCCACAAATCAGGTTCAAATTGGTTGGACGTTCCGTACGTAATGTTTTAGTTGAAGAGTCCGTATCAAAATAATGAGATACAGACGGTTCGGCAAACAGAGCAAGACGATCACTCATTTTATACCTGACACCTAAACCGGCGGCAATGGATGCTTGCAGCGGTTCCGCACTAAAACTATTATCCTGAGCACCGGCTATACACTTTTCGAGAGCAGCACCAGCTATTGCATAAAGATCTACTTTACGAGAACTCAACATCAACATATTCAACTTTACCGGAATACTCAAGGTTTGCAAGGTACGCTCCCCACCCGAGAGACGGTTATATCCAATTCCCGCTTCAATAGAGAGCTTTTGCGTAAGATTGCGTTCCAATGAAACGCTTGCCGTAAAAGGCATCTTGTAATCGCCTTTCGATAATGACGATCCAATGGCTGCTTTCAACGCCCAATTTGACTTATTATTTCTTGAGAGGGCGGACGCTCCTTCATTCGTAGCAGAAGAAGCAGACCGGTTATTATCTGAATTTGTGTCTGTGTGTTGTGAATTCGAATTATGATAATTGTTGTTCTGTGAAGTCTGTCCGTAAAAACCGTTACCGTTACGTTGCTGTCCGCCATATACGCGTTGTGTGATGGTAATGGAAACTCTTACCGAAATGGAGTCATTATCCGACGATGTAGATGCCGTAAGACTACCTGCTCCGGGAGCACTCATTCCGGAACCCGGACTCGCCGGATCGGTCTTGTGAATAGAAGGAAACGATTCTTTTGCAATATCTCCATTCAAACTTCCTTCAGAAGATAGAGCTGCGGCTTGATTAAAAGCCTTCTGTATCTCTTCTTTCGGAGAGAAATACCAAAAAGCAGCGGAAGCGGCAGCTAAAACAAGTACCACAGAAGCTGCGGCGCTCAAGCGAAACAGACGAGGAGTCAGACCAAAATATTTTCTTTGTCCGGAGTGGTTTTCGGCTTGGGACAAGTCCTTTTGCAACTCTTCCCAAAAACCATCCCGTACATCCATCTCCTCATCAGCGAGACGGCTACGAAAAAGGCCGGTTATTTTATCACTTTCTTTCATTCTCCGTATATTCTTTAATTCTTTTTGCTAACAAACATTTGGCGCGAAACAATTGTGAGGTGGAGGAATGTTCCTTAATGTGAAGCAATTCCGCTATTTCCTTGTGCGACTTTTCTTCAAACACATACAGGTTGAAAACCGTCCGGCACCCATCCGGCAACTCGGTTACAAAGCCCATCAGCTGTTCTTCACTCAGTCTGTCCCCATTCTCTGCAACGCTATCTTCATCCACTACGTCCGGAAGCTGCTCTTCATTAACTACGAATTGCATAATCCGCTTTTGCTTCCTTAAATAATCAATAGCCTGCGTCACCATCACTTTTGCTACCCAAGTTCCCAACGAGGACTCCCCCCGGTAGGAGAAATGAGTGAAAATCTTAATGAAACCATCGTGTAGAACATCGTGGGCAGCATCCATATCACCGGTATAACGATAACATAAAGCTAACATCTGTTTGGAATAGAGGGTATAAAGTTCCTTGCGAGCGGTATCATTACCAGCCCGGCAACCTTCTACCATATCCAATTCATTCTCCAAGGTCACTGTTCTTTTACACGACACTCATCGCGCCTTTCATTTGTTTAGACGCAGCATTTATCAGAATGCTGCAATGTAAATACTAAAAAGAAGTTAAAAAGAATATACTCTTTTTAAAATATATCTTTTCACCAATAAAAAAGGGCCGGATCAGAGGTTTTACTCATGAAGTTGTGTCAAAAGACACACCCTCAAGATGATTATTTATAAAAACTCTGATACAGCCCCGAATATATTATAGCTTTATCAACAAGCCTTAAAACTCATATCAAGCCCTTTTACGGAGTGAGTCAATGCTCCTACCGAAATAAAATCCACTCCGCACTCTGCATAATCACGCAAAGTATCGAAAGTTATACCACCGGACGATTCAGTCTCGTACCGACCTGCTACCATTTCCACGGCTTTCTTTGTCATTTCGGGAGTGAAGTTATCAAACATGATCCGATCAATACCACCCAAATTGAGAACTTGCTGCAACTCATCAAGGTTACGTACTTCAATCTCAATCTTCAAGTCTTTACCCTTTTCTTTGCAATACTCCTTAGCCCGACTGATAGCCTTGTCAATGCCACCGGCAAAATCCACATGATTATCTTTCAATAGAATCATGTCGAAGAGTCCGATACGATGATTGACACCGCCACCGATCTTCACCGCCATTTTCTCAAGAATACGCATTCCCGGTGTTGTTTTGCGAGTATCCAACACACGCGTATTCGTACCTTCAAGCTGTTTGGCATATTTACGGGTCATGGTAGCAATTCCGCTCATACGTTGCATCACGTTCAGCATCAAGCGCTCGGTTTGCAGCAATGACTGCACCTTACCCTCCACCACCATGGCAACGTCACCGGGTTTTACTTCGGTTCCATCATTTATATATACTTCAACCTTCATCGTCGGATCAAACCTGTGAAATATTTCTTTCGCCACTTCCATACCGGCGAGCACTCCCGGTTCCTTAATGAGAAGTTTCGACTTTCCCATAGCCGTGGCAGGTATACACGAAAGTGTCGTATGGTCACCATCCCCTATATCTTCGGCAAAGGCCAAATCAATCAGACGGTCTATTAATTCTTGCTCCTTATTCATTGACTTTATCTATTCTTATTTGATGTATATAATACTTACTCTTATCCTTTTTAAGAAAACAATTCACTCTGTAACTACCGTTAGAGGTTAACAGCGTACCGATAACAAAGCTGGATTCCCCTCTATTCCCCTTATGGTTTACATTGAAACCACTGACTTTGTTTGCCGAAAAGAAAGCAGCCATTTTTTCATAAGCTTTCTCTCTCTCCAGATTTACCGGATTATCATTAATAATCACATCGACTTTATCACAAAAATACCTGTTCAGTTCCTGAGCATTTCCTTTTTTAAAAGCTCCGATTATACCATCGGGCAGTTCTTGCGACAGTACAAAGGAAATTCCAAAGAAAAGAGCAGTCAATAAAAATACGACTCGTTTTCTCATAGTTTCAAGTATAAATGATGGCAAAGGTAAGCATTTCACCTAAAAAACAATGAAAAAGTACTATTTTTGTCCCCCAATAAGAACCGTTATAAAATGAAGACCACTTTGCTCGTCGTAGGACGAACAGTAGAACAACACTTTATCACTGCCATCGACGATTATGTGCAGCGTACACGCCGTTATTTCTCATTCGACATGGAGGTTATTCCCGAGTTGAAAAACACTAAGAGTCTGACTGTTGAGCAACAGAAAGAGAAAGAAGGCGAGCTGATTTGCAAGTCGTTTCAACCGGGTGATGTGATCGTACTTCTCGACGAAGGAGGCAAAGAGATGCGTTCGGTAGAGTTCGCCGATTACATGAAGCAAAAGATGAATACGGTAAACAAAAGACTCGTCTTTGTCATTGGAGGACCTTATGGCTTCTCACCCAAAGTCTATCAGATGGCGAGTGAGAAATTATCGCTGTCGCGCATGACTTTCTCACACCAGATGATCCGTCTCATTTTTGTGGAACAATTATACCGCGCCATGACTATTCTCAACGGCGGACCTTATCATCACGAGTAATAATCACTTTTCTCTACTCCCTACGAGCGTGAAATCTGGAAACCCGTACCGGATAACGCCATCTCGACAAAACGTGCACGTGGATTGGGAGGTTGTTGCGTCAAGATCTCCCTGATACGGGAAGCCGCCTGTACATCCTTCGCCACCATATAGAGGTAACCGCCTCCACCTGCACCGGGCAACTTATATCCGATGGTGTAATCCTTAATCCGATTGATGATTTCTTCCACAGCCGGTGGATTTGTTCCGCTATCCAAAGCCTTGTTTTGCTTCCAAGTCTTTCCCACCAATCGTCCATAGTGCTCAAAGTCGTTACGCTGGATAGCTTCCGCCATATCCAAAGCATGTGCTTTCATCTCCGCCAACAGACCGAGGTGTGCAGAGGAGTTCAGGAACATGGAACGGACAATCTCCGCCAGAATACCTTTCGCAGTGCGGGTGATACCGGTGTAATACAACAAATGACAGTCACGATATTCGGGATAGGTAAACAAATGCTCGGGTAACCACCTCACCAATGGATTCTGCACGAACCCCGGATCGGTCTGCAACAATTTAAGTCCCTGCAACACGCCTCCGTACTGATCCTGCCAACCACCGCCGGTAGTGAGCAACTGCTCCAACGCCAGCGTGCGACGGCAAATCTGATTCTTATCCCACATCAGTCCGCAGAAATCACTCAACGACCCCAATACGGTAGAGGCCAGAATGGAGCTTGTCCCCAATCCCGAACCCGCCGGAATAGCCGATAACAAAGTAATTTCAATGCCGGAACCGAAGGCTTCCAATTGTTTCTTCAACGACGGAGCTTCCACCGCGGCAAAAGCAGAACCAAACCCTGCCAGAGTGAGTGCTGCTTTAGGAATGGAGAAAGGAGAACCCACTTTCTTATAATCTTGCAATACCTCAAAAGTGGTGACCACTTCCACAGCTCCCATATCAATGGAGCGGAGCACAATATGATAGTCGGGACAAGGCTTCACATAGACTTGCAAAGGAGGCTGTCCGTTGAGCTCTATCGCCACATTCACCACATTTCCTCCCGCAAAAAGTGAATAAGGCGGAGTATCTGTCCAGCCGCCCGCCAGATCAATACGCACCGGGCTTCTTCCCCAAACAATCTGATCGGCATATACATTCAGGTGAGGATCGCTTTTCCGCTCACGCAAATCTTCAATTAATCCGTCGCGCAACAGTTCAAAAGCCACCGCTTCATCACTTCCGCCGTCACTACCACCCAGTTTGTCACACTGGGCACGTAACATCCGGTTATGAATACGCTGCATCTGCGGAGCATCAGCCGGCAATATGGCCGGTTTCTCCAACCCCAAACGGTTGAAGTCGGACGCCACATCCGCTAAATCCAACTGATAAAACACACTCTTATCATAATTACGGGCAAGCTGTCGCCAGTTCTCTTTCTGAAAACCCTCCCGCTGTGCATATTCTCTTTTCAAGTTGGCATTCGTCGAAATCTCATCGGCAGACAGTCGCGAAGCATTCAGCCAGACCATTCTCCCCTCCTCGCAATCCGGTTCCGAAACCATCCAGCGAAGTACAACCTCCATCTCCCGCTGATCACCGACCACAGGGAATAAGCTCGCCGCTTGCAAGTCATCCTTCCGGCCGTCAACCGCATCAAGATCGAGACCTCTCTCCCCCAACCAATCGACGAACGAACGCCCCATAAATAAAGTACTTCTGCTATCAAGCGCACCCTTGAATACATCATCGAAACCATAAGGACGCACCACCCACTTTTCTTCACCCACAGGCACAATATCCACGCAGACACCATCCGGCAGACTTATTCTCCAGTCATTGTCCGGCACTCCCGTAATGATCTGGCGCGAGCCCAATTTCCATGAGCCGCCTATGCAACTGTTTTCCACCCAAAGGTCATCATTATCCGATGACAGCGACACCCGCACCTCCGCATTCTGCACAAAGATAGCCGGGTTGGGCTTCACCTTCCGATGCATAATCTGCCTCTGATCGTACACCTTATTCTGTAGAGCAAGAGTAGAAGAAAGCAGCTCGCGACTCGTCCCGAAATGATAAAACTCCCCACCGGGCAACGGCAGGATAGCGACCGACAAACTTTTCAACTCCTCATCCTCAATGCGCGGGTGAGCACCCAGCGCGCAACCAAAGTCGGAATACATATCGTAATACTTCAACCCATCTCCATCTTCCCGGTACGAACGCTTCATCAACAGCTCCACGGCACGGTCGCTCAGCAACCAAATGCCAATATCCATGAGGAACAGATGCGTTTTAGAAAGATCTTCGAGCACGGTAGTCGAAGGCTTTTGCAACATAAAGTCAAGTGAATCGGGAGAGTTACGGTCGGATACAAACACTCCGTGATGCGTAGCTAACACCGGATCCACCCACAGACCATAACACACCACGTCAGCGTCGGGGATATCCTGCAAAGGCTTCTCGGCACGAATATAAACATCCCCACTGGCAATGAGCGTACGCAGACTTTGAGGTGCACGCTCCATAATCTTTTCATAAAGCGGCAATTGCAACGAAAGCAAGTTCTGATTCAGTCGTTGTCCCCTCGCCCAGCGAAACACCGGTATCGGAGTCAGTATCTTCCCCGAAGGAGCATAAGCAGGTAAACGCCGGCTCTGTCCCCCGGCATGAAGCAAAATCCGCTTCCCTCCCGAAAGCCATTCCTTAAATCCCCTGTTAAGATCATGACTCCTCTCCAGTAAGACTTCTTGCTCACCGGTATGGTTACCATTCGCGGCATTGTCTTTGCAGGCAGTGGACGCAAAACATTGTTCCAACAGCCAGGTGGTACCCCCACCCGATCCAAGTTTTATCCCTACAGGATCAGAAGTACAGAACCATTCGTCAGCAGCGGCTTTTTCCAATTCATGAAATGCCGAAACCAGATTGGGCGGCAGAGACAGTAATTTTTGCATGCGTATATTCTCTAACTATTCATTTAGGTGATGCAAAATAAAACAATCCATTGCAATCTCAAAAGAAAAGAAGAAATAAAGCGACGGGGTAACTCTCGTAAAGCTCAAATAAATTCAGTATTTTTGTTGCATATAAGCCGTTTAAGATGAAGAATGAAGCCTGAAGCGGATAAATATCTTAGTAAAAATTAGCTTAGTCACTATATGTATCAAGAATATTCACCGGATATGCGCCTCTCCCATCTGATAGAAACCTATTGGACTTTCGATGGCATAATTACCACTCCGCACAGTCACAGCGTTTTACCTGACGGTTGCGTAGATATTATATTCGACTTTGGAGGGAATGACGGTACCGGTGCACTGAATACGGGACAGCCCGAACTTGTCGGCACAATGACCTCCGCATTGGAAGTCTCGTATAAGGCAGGCAGAATCCAAATGATGGGTATCCGCTTTGCTCCCGCAGGAATAACGGCATTCACAAAGATGCCCGTTTTCGAATTCACCAATCAAAACATAAGTCTTCCCCTATCCGAAACCATATTCGATAAAAGCTTCTACGAACGATTACCGGATATGAACAGCATGCGGGAGCGAATCAATTACCTCAATCAGTATTTTCTGACCACCCTGCATAAGCTTTATATCCCCAATAAACAGATAGAATACGCCGTTGCCATGATTCAACGCAATAACGGTCAACTATCCGTCAGACAGATTGCAGAAGAAGTGTATTTATGCGAGCGTCATTTCGAACGGAAATTCAAATCGGCGGTAGGTCTTTCGCCCAAAACGTTCAGCAATGTAATGCGCTTCAACTACACCCGCCAATATATAAAATCACATAAAGAAGAAAGTCTGTTTTCTACATCCATTGCATGCGGTTATCACGACTTGGCTCACATGAACAAAGATTTTCAACGCTTTAGCAATTCAGCGCCATCGGAACTGACTCGATAAAGTCGGATTTTTACAAGAATGGATACGTCCCAACTCTTTATCTTTGCAATTATTTAAAACATAAAACGTATGAAGTACCAATCATTATCACCCAATATCGGGGTAAAGAACGTAGAAGACACCGTCCGGTTTTACACCGAAACACTGGGTTTCAATCTTATCATGAGCGTCCCCTCTCCACACGGAGGTTTACAATGGGCAATGGTTGCCAATGGCGGAGTAACATTCATGTTTCAGGAGATTGCAAACCTGTTGGAAGAATACCCCCAATTGTCCGATCGCCCCGCACTGGGCATCATGACCTTTTACCTCAAAATAAAAGGCATGCACGAACTCTATAAAAAACTTCAGGGAACGGAGTATATCGCTCAAGATATGCATACCACCTTCTACGGAGCAGAAGAATTTGCAGTCATCGACAACAACCGCCACATCCTGACCATCACCGAAGATCAAGCGGAACCCGAAGCCATCAAGAACTACGATAATTACTTCCTTCCCGCCAATGACTATCAGGAAAGTGCAAGGTTCTATTCCGAAGTATTAGGACTGGAAAAGAAGTTCGAGTTTGCCGAAAAAGGTATGGTCGCATTCAAAGTAGGCAACGAAGAACCCGCCATCATCCTGAAGGATACTACCAAAATGCCCGATGCACAACCCGCAATCTGGATTGAAGTGGAAGACACCAAGGCGGTTTATGCAAAACTGAAAGACAAAAACATCAAGTTCCTTTCCGAACCGTTCCGCATCTATACAGGTTGGGCTGTAGAATTCATAGATCCATCGGGAAACAGATTGGGATTTACCGACTATAAAAACCTATAAATCCACACTCTCTCCTGGAGTTTTTTTGCGTATTTTAATTGCACCAATTGCACTAATCGACTTAAACAGTTGATATAATGCATGTTACAAGGGTGCAATTGAGCGAAACAGAAGGGTGCAATTAAATTTAATTGCACCCTCCGTTTTGTCCTGATTTTAATACAATCATTCTTTCTTCAACACATAAATAGGCTGCTTTAGCTTCCCCTTATTTTCCAGCTTTCCAACGTCACAAAGCTGCCGGATACAGCGTGTAGCTGTAGTACGTGTCATGCCACAGAGGGACTGGAAGTCACTTCTCGTCATAAAATCATGAGTACCGAAGAAGTTGGTCAATCTCTTATCCACCTCTTCCTCAGTCAGTTTTTTTCGTAAAACATTACGTTGTTTCAGTGGTTTAACTTTGATAAAACCGACCTCACTTAACAGCCTTTTATCGGGTCTAAAGTCGATATTTTTTAGTTTTACCATCGTACTTTTGCGTTTTGTCTCAGGTGTAACCGTCCCATTACACCCCAATACGGGACGAAAATAACCCAATCCATCCAAATGCACCTGTCTGCCCTCATTCAGTTCACGCCCCATAAAATGCGATACCGCGTCGAGCACCGCAGAAACATCCGTCTCTGTCAGTGTACAAGCCGACTGAATATACCTGCGCAACTCAGCTGTAGTTGTAGAGCCATTAAAACATATACGGGGATGCAAAGTTATTTCTCCGTCCTGTTTATCCCCAGGTTTAGGATTTTCATACCAATCAAACAAAATAGCCATCTTTCTTTATTTAAATTAATGATTTCAGTCTCATGTTCTTTATCTGGCAGATCAATGGCGCTGTCTTATTGCCTTTAGAGTATGTCTCGCTTCCGTTCGCATACGGTCTGTCTTTCGTCAAGAATCAAGCTCTATTCATTACCCACAACTGTGATGCATTTGCTTTATGATTGTGCCTCATTTTACCGACAGATATCAGTAAGATGCAGCACGTTTGTAGATAACCATTAATAGCATAACAAATATAATACAATATACAGGGAAAAGCAAGGAAAGAGCTGTATTTTTAACGGGAAAGAGAGGGGAAAAGCAGAGAAAGAATAACTATGGGATTGTTGGAATTGAGGTATGTGTTGAGAGAGAAAAGAAATGGTTATTCATAGCAGACTTATTACATTTTTTCAAAATATCCAAAACCTCTAAATTGACATTCTATGCCGTACATATTTTATTTCTTATCTAATTATGATACAGCTATAAAGAGACTAAATCACAAATAACTTTTGCTGGACATCTTACCATCTAAATTTGATCACTAAATTTCTTAAATGTCGCTCAAAAACAGAAGATATCAGCCCAAATAATAAAGAACCGAATCAGTCGATTTGTGGATGTCGGTTTATTATCATATAGGTGTTATTTGGAAAAAAGGTTAGATGTAGCATTGATTGTTTATAATTAATTACTTATTTTTCTTTATCTATTCCAAAAGATATTGTATTTTTGTTTGATATTATAAATACAAAACATACAAGAGTGCTATTTCTAAATAAAATAGAGAGTTAGGAGAAAGCAAGTAAATGTTACAACTCCATATATCAGCCGCCTAGAGAATGCTGTATATTGTAAAATTGAAGAAGGCGACTGCCGAGCTAAAAGAAAGCGAATTCCTATCGTCACAAAAGTATTGTCTAAAAGAGTGAGAATAAAATCCTAAAATTAGAAACTTGTAGACGAATACAAAGTATCATTTAAAACGCAACTAAATGATGCCTTATCAACTCAATTGCAAAGAAAACCGTAAAAGGGAACAATAAGATTTTAATCATAATTGTATTGGCTTTTGAGAATTTAGAAAAACATAATAATTTGATTTATGGCAGCAAGCAGATCGGCAAATGCAACAATTGCAGGGTATATTTATCAATTCGATTACACAATTAAGTGTCTATTAGATTTGACCAATGAATATGACTATGTAGATATTGAAAATATTGAAGATATTGATATTCATTCTGCTACAGAAGATGCTGCTATTCAATGTAAATACTACGCAGGTACAGAATATAACCATTCAAAAATTGCTAAGCCGATATGCTTTATGCTAAAGCATTTTTCAGATGTAAAAAAAAAGACTGCTCAACCAATTAATTACAAGTTATATGGTTTTTATCAATTTGGGCAAGATAAACTGCCTGAATCAATAACTGTAGATTTCTTAAAATCTCATTTTCTTACATACACAGAAAATAATATTAAATATAAATGGCATGAAAAATTGAGCCTTTCAGATCTCGAATTAGAAAACTTTCTATCTTTTCTAACAGTAAATATTTATGCAGAAGAAGATTCAGTTCAATTTAAAAAGATAGTTAGTGATTTACAAACTAAATTTGTGTGTGATGAATTTGAAGCAGAACACTACTATTATAATGGAGCTTTGAAAATAATAAGTCATGCAGCGAAGCAATATGATTCGAATCTGCGAAGAATTACAAAAAAAGAGTTTCTAGAACAAATTGATAAAAAAGAAATACTTTTCAACAAGTGGTATATAAAGTATAAAGGAGAAAAAGCTTATTACACAGCATTAAGAAAACAATATTTTTCGCCTATCAATATATCTGAACGATTCTTTTTAATTGATGTTAGAGATAGCTTCAATAAAGCTGAGCTGAAAGATTTATTGCTTACCATTTCTCGAAAATGGTCAAAGTTATCCAAATATGAGCCCAGCCCCTTTTGTCCTTATGTTTATATCAATAATCTAAATAATACCGATTTAATTGCTCTCAAGTTGGAATTGCAAGGTGACAATATAAAATTCTTTGATGGTTATCCATTCAAAGGATCGGAGTTTACTGGAACGGCGATTAATCAAGAAGCAAATTATCACAATCAGATAAAACTCAAATTAATTGACTCATTACCAAATTTAGATTCTACTCTTCAATCACTCAGCAAAACAAAAGACATATACCAATTTTATTTGGATCAATCTTTTTGGGAACCAAGCAACTGTTTTACGAAACATACGAAAATACAGGTCAAAGATATAATATCAATAAAAGAAATCATATAAATCAAATATCGTGGAATCAAATAGTATTAATGCTGAAGTTATCGCAGTTTATCCAAATAAGATAAAAGTTTCGGTTGATAATCTTGAGACTTTTAAAATAAATGGACAAGAACTGAAAGTTGGTTCTTATCTAAGAATTGCGGATAATGAAAATGCCCTTTTAATTGCCATTATTGAAAATTTTTCAATTGAAGTTGGTATTGATAAAGACCAAAAACCTATTCGAAAATATTTAATAGAAGCAAACCCTTTAGGTATTTTACGTGGGGATGAATTTCAACGAGGAGGTGATTCTTTAGCAATTCCTCCTAAAAAAGTTGAACCAGCAAAGGCAGAAGAAATAGATAAAATCTATCAGAACTCTATTGCTCAATCTGAAAAATTCATTTTTTCTTCATTGTCAAGCAATCCACATATTAAAATCCCCGTGAACGGGAATAAATTTTTCAACAAACATATTGCTATTGTAGGTTCGACAGGGTCAGGTAAATCACATACTGTAACAAAAATAATTCAGAAAGCGGTGGAAGCAAAGAGTGGTGAATTTACACTAAATAACTCACATATAATTATTTTCGACATTCATTCAGAATATAAATCTGCCTTCCCAAATGCTAACTATATTGACATTAGCAACCTTGTGTTACCTTACTGGTTGTTAAATAGTGATGAACTGCAAGAGTTATTTATTGACACAGAGGCAAATGACCACAACCAGCGTTACGTCTTTAAAGAATCTGTTGTGAATAACAGGAAAAAGTATTTTAGTGGAAGCGTAGAAGAAGCCAATAAAATACATTATGACTCACCTTTATATTTCGATATCCGAGAGGTATTAAGATATGCTCAAGATAAGAATAATGAGATTATCGAAACAGGTGAATTATATGCTACTGGAGACAAAAAAGGACAACCTAAAACAATGCAAGGTAGCCTATACGGAAAATTAACCAATTTTGTAAATCGCCTTGAAAACAAATTGAATGACCAAAGGTTGGATTTCTTATTAGGACAGAAGTCTCATGATATTACATTCGAAGAAACATTGCAACAGTTATTGGGTTATACTAACCCAAATCATAATGTTTCAATTATTGATTTAAGTGGTGTTCCTTTTGACGTTTTAAGCATTACAGTCTCACTCATTTCAAGGATAATTTTTGAATATGGTTATTTCTATAAAAGATTACGTTGTGAAAGAAATCCTGGTGAAAAAATAAATAACGACATTCCTATACTCTTAGTTTTTGAAGAAGCACATAAATATGTTCCAAATAGTGAACTTTCAAAATTTAGAGCTTCAAAAAATTCAATTGAAAGAATAGCTAAGGAAGGACGCAAATACGGCGTAACCCTTTTATTAGCGAGCCAAAGGCCTTCTGAAATATCGGAAACTATTTTTTCTCAATGTAATAATTTTATTGCCATGAGACTTACGAATCCTAATGACCAAAACTATGTCAAAAAATTATTACCAGATACATTAGGTAATATAATTGATGAATTACCAACACTTCGTGCGGGTGAAGCTTTACTTTTAGGCGAATCTGTTGTACTGCCCTCAATAGTCCAAATAGAAAAATGTGATTTAGCTCCTTCTTCAAATGATATTCCTTATTGGAATTTATGGAAAGAGGAGTGGAAAAACTTAAATTTTAAAGAACTAAAAGCTGAATGGTACAAATGAAATAAGTAAATCACTATGCCTGAAACTCAAAACATAGAATACAAAACCGTTTGGATAGACTAAAAATTGAAATGGGTATATAGTTTTACTTAAAGGGGAACTAGTGTTTCAATTGTATTAGATTTTAAATTAAAGAATAAAGAAAGTGAACTCAAAACTAATAATGCTGGTACTTAATGCTATTTATTTAATAGCAACAATAATTTGGGCAATAATCGACAAATCTGCTGAATCATTTGTTGCCATTGTTGGAGGAACTGTTTCGTTTGTAAGTTTTTTTATTGCAAACGACAATTCGTTTAAAATTAGAAACAAGAACAGTATTATACAAAAAGGAAATAATTCTATTTCTGTAATAGGTGATGTTAGTAAGAGTAATATTGGAAATACAACTAATAACAAGCTATGAAACTGTCGAATTTATTTTGTCGTAAGAATAAAAATCAAGAAAGTTCAGGAATCTCAGTGAAACAACACGGCGAAACCCCCACTGCTATTGTTGGAAATGTAACGGATAGTTACATTGGTTGTACATTCAATTACGACAACTTAGAGCCACAATGGAAAGATCGTCTTGATAGCTACATTGCTACATTACAACAATTTAAACCACAAACAGCATTATTATTACTTGAAGCATTAGAAAAAAGCTTTACTACAAGTAAACAAAAACCATCTAATGAATTATGTTCTCAAATATCATATCAAAAAGGGATATGTAATCACTTTCTAGATGAAAAAGACAAAATGTGCGAATGTTTTATTTTTGCCTATAACAACAATAATTCAAACATCCAGTTTGAGGAACAAGCTGCTCTATCATATTTTAAATTAGAAAATATAACTAAGGCAAATGAACTTTCTGATAAATTGTTGTGCAAAAATGAATATAATCCAATCGCATGGTATATCAAGTTTTTAAGTAATACTACTTATGATTTTAATTCTATACCAGCGTTCGTTCGGCAAAAAATTATGTTTCAACAAATGCTTTACAATTACTTCAATGAGAAAAATCTTTATGATTTCATTCTACAAATGAAGGATCTTTCAATGCTTCCATATGTAAAAGATTATATTCCCCAATGTGTAACAATAAGCAATTTTGACGAAAGTATATTTTATTCTAATATATTCTTTTCTTACTATTTAAGCGACTACTACTTCGCATTTCATTATTTAAATGAGGGAAATATTGAAGTTTTAAGAACTTTGGAAGAGCTTCTGAAAAGAATACTATCCGCAATCAATGGATCTGAATTAGAGAAAAAATATATAACACTGTTTTTCGTCAATGCATATATTCAATATATTATAACAAAAGAAGTGAAATATATTTCCGAAATGAGAAATCACTATCTCGAATTGGAGAGTAAAAACGACATTCTTACTTTGCTCTGTGCAAATGTATTACAACTCAATGGACAAATAGATTTTGCTCTCGAAATCTTAAATGATTCCAAATTAAATCAATCAGATATTTTTTTCTTGAAAGCACATTGTTTCCTGAAAAAAAACGATAAAATCAAGTATGGGGCAGCCATTAAAGATTGGATTAATTCGATTGAGAAAATTGATAATAAAGTGATCAACAGCTATCTTGCTTCAATTTTCACATTAAAGGATATCGGCGAAACAGATGAATTAATGCTATCAGATTTTATCCAAAACAAGAAATTTGAAAATCAAGAATTGAAAGCTTTGGTTGAAACTATTGTAAACTCGCTAAGTAGCGAACTATTGGATTCTCAGCAACTATCAACTTTGGAAGGATTAATATCTGATACCCAACAACCTAAATTGTTATTGTATATAGCTGATACTTACTATTATTGTAAGGTTTATGGACTTGCTGTAGACTTGTATAAAAAGTATGTTGATAGAGATATGGAAAATCGTGAATTATTTTTCTATATCAATGCATTATATGCGGCTAAAAAAGATTCTGACGAACTACTCGGATTATTAGAAAAGTGGCGATTAAAATTTTCATTTCAACCTGATTTATTAAGAATTGAAGCAGATCTATGTGTTATTTTACATAGCTGGAATAGATGTTTGGATATCTGCCAGTATTTTCTAAAAGAACACCCTCAAAGTGAAGCATTTTTATCATTAAAACTACAATGTTTGGATACTATAAACGAAGATTGGTGTGATAATGAAATCCAATCAATGGCAGATATTCTTGTGGATTATTCTTTTAAAATCACACAAAATATCCCCATAGTAGCAACAATACTTGTTAATCGAGGATGTTACATTGAGGGATTTAAAATATTCTACAAATACTCTGAGAACAAAGATGTACGTTCTTCCTATTTATTTGCAACAATTATATACTCACAAAAATCATCAAATAAAGAGATCCTAAAAGAATTTGATGAAATTATAGATGGTTGTTTCGTAAAGTATGAGTTTAATAATGAGATAAGCTTTTTTGAAATGGACGAAAAAAAAACCGATAATTTATATAATGAGTTATTAGGACATAAAGTCGGTGATGATATATCCATTAAACGAATGTCAGATAAGGGTTATTCAATTCGTGTACTGCGAATAATGGATAAGTATCTTTACCTACATGATAAAATTTTGGAAGAAGCGAAGCAACCTCTATCAGGATTACCAATGGAATCTTTCAGTTTCACTAGCACTGAGCCAGAAGAGATGAAGAAAGATTTAATTTCTCTTTTTGGGCAACAAGGCGAACAAGAGAAAGTGCTTAGAGAAACCGCAATAAATAACTATTATAACAGAGAATTATCTTTTTCTGAAGTTATAATACAGGCATTTAATAATGAGTATTTAGGTGGTTATACCAGTTTGATTTATGATCAAAGCGGTATTTCAATACTTCCTCTGATTTTATACAAATCATTACCTCAGCCTGTCAATCGAACGAATTTTATTATCGACTTTTCTTCATTGGCTATTCTTTATCAAATAGCAAAAGAACACAATATAACATACCCTCACAAATTTCTAATTTCCATTTTTACTATAGATATGATAAGGCAGGAATTGCGAAAAATTCAATTAGAGCCACAATCTAAATTATCATTTGTTATAACAAATGAAGAAATTTCGAAATATCAGATTCCTGAAAATACAAAGCAAAATAATATTATATATTTAGAAAGCCTTTTAAAATGGATACAAGAGAATTGTGAATCAGTGGTTTCTCCAAGAGTAATTGACTTTAAAAGGAATATCTCGTTAGAGGATAAACAAAATGATGTTATTGATTATATTTTGAACACCTTGTTAGTTTATGAAGATAAACAAGCTATATTGTTGACAGATGACTCTGTTTATTTCAAATTCAAGTTAGCTCAAGTAGAATTTTCAATAAGCACTGAGCAATATGTAAAAAATGTTTTAGGAGAGGAACACCCTGCATTATTTGAGTTTATTAAAAATAAATACAAAGGTTTTACATTGAGTACAAAACAGTTACTGGATGAATTTAATAAGAAAATGAATTCTCAAGACAATTATTACGCTAATTGTTTGGAAAATATTAGTATTGTTTCTTCTATACCATGCATAAAATTAGTGAATGCGGTTACGGAATCACAGCTCGACATCAATCAACAAGAAATAGAGATAAAAAATATATTTGTCAATATACTGATAAACAGCCCATTAAATAATGATATTATTCAAAATCTTGAAAAATTGATTTTCTTAGAATTAAACGACTCGCAGGAGAAGCTCAACGCTGTTAATCGATGGATCGAAGATGTTTATCAAATCCTTGGAATAACTAAAAACGAGTAATCATGCCAAAAATAGTAGAAGAACTATCTAGTAAGATAAACGCCATTTTGAGAATTGTATTAGAATTCAACACCAACAGCAACATATTCATTCACAGCTACCAAAATCAATTACTTCTATTGCTGAAATATTCATTTATAACCTTTTAGTATTCTATTTTCTATTCGCAATAAAGAACTTTTTACTAACTTTGCTAAAAGATTTGCTTAAAAATAATACGATGAACACAGATTCAAAGATAACTTCAAATAAAAAGCATGTTGGACATAACTTGCGAATGATCTGTTTGTATATGGGTATAAAGCAAAGCGCTTTGGCAACTGATCTTGGTCTGAGCCAAGCAGAAGTTTCAAGAATAGAGAAGCAAGAGCATATAAAGGAAAGCTTTCTGAGAAAAGTAGCTGCCGTATTGGGCATACCAACTGAAGTAATTAAGAACTTTGACGCGGAAAAAATTATTGATAATATAAATAATTCTAAAGAAGGAATTATCTTTGCGAAAACAACCTGTACTTGCGACGCTTCACAACAGATTAATCCTCTGGATAAAATAGTTGAGCTGTACAATCGGTTATTACGAAGCGAAAGAGAGAAAATAGAATTATTAAAGAATAAGTGATCACGAAAAGTCAACTTGATAAAGCTTAAATAAACTCATTATTATGGATACAGAAATTCAGAACAATGGCTCACATATTGGTCGGAAGATTGAAAGAATACGCCACCTCCGCGGAATGTCTCAAACTGACTTGGGTAATTTATTGGGAATTACCAAACAGGCGGTCTCCAAAATAGAGCAGTCGGATGAAATGGATGATAATAGATTAAATGATGTTGCATCTGCATTAGGGGTTACTGTAGAAGGACTAAAAGGATATAATGAAGAAAATGTTCTCTATAATACGAACAATACTTATGAGAACTGTGCTGTTAATGTCATCAGCAGTAATCATACAATAAATAGCTATCCAATAAATCAGGTTGTCGAAGTATTCGAAAAGTTGCTAGCTAAGGAAAGAAAAGAATTCGAGCTTTTAAAAAAAAGGAAAGGATAGAAATCAGCGAAATCATTAGGGCAATGCATGCCGGATACGTCTCGAAAGAGAGCGTTGACGCATTAGTGCTTGCTAAGAATGAAGAAATAAAGTTATTGAAAGAGGAGATTGATTTCTTGAGGCAGGAAATACATCTCCTATTAACGCTTAAACCTTTGTCGAGAACATAACTTTATAGCAAAAGCCTTATTAAAATATTAGATTAAATCCTTTTTTACGAGAATCATTAAATTTATCAATCTCTATGGAAAGAGACTTTTGCAGTTGTAATGCCATAAAGTCTAAAAACGGTTGGTTGGTGTCAGCATCTTGTGATTGCCGCAAAGAAAGAATATAGTCGTCTCTATCTTCTTTAAATATCTTTGCAGGAAAAAGATTATAGGTGAATTGGATGTAATTCATCAACAGACGGGCCGTTCTACCGTTACCATCGACCCAAGGATGGATCGTTACTAAATTGAGATGGGCATTAAAGCTCAACTCATATTGTTCTTGAAGAGTTTTTGCTTCGTTTCGTCTTTGCTCTACTATTGAGCAAAGTTCTTCCACTTTGACTGGAATTTTCTGATAATTCATATAAGAGTGCCCTCCTACTCCGGCAGTAACGCCACATAGACGATATTCACCTTTGGAAGAATCAAAACTTCCACCCATTACATTGTGTATACTCCCTGTTGTGCGCATAAGCATAGCGTTCAGCTTTTGCAGAAAGTCAGGAGTAACAGGAGTATTCTGCTTTAACTCTTCCTTGGCAAAGTCATAGGCTTTCTTCAGATCTTCATTCATCAAATGAAAAACCAGTGGCTTTCCTTTTGCCGTCAACCCTTCATCAAAAAGAAGCTGTGCTTCCATCTCAGTGAGAGTAGAGCCTTCAATGGCTGTAGAATGGGCAATAAGGGAATAGAGGTAGTACTTTTCGTAGTCTACCGATTGACTGATACCGAGTTTTTGAAACTCTCGATACAGTTCCTCTAATTCTTGCCAAACACTCTTTTTCATCACAAATAATAGATATTATTATATCTATTACAAATATAGCAAAAAAGTATTTTGTACACTTACATTGCATAAATAAATGTGCAAATTGAGCCCTTCATCACGTGCGATAATATTCACATTCTATTGTGATTTCACTACATTATTCAGTATTAACACGCAGAATCAGGTAATAATCACAGTAGAGTGTGATTATTTTTGTTGTATTGAAATAAAATCATTATTTTAGCAGAAAACCATATTATTCTGTGGATACAAAAGAAGTAGGAATGGCATGAAAATTTCACTGAGCGAATTTGAGCAGCAAATTGATGAAACCATATTAAAGCGGGGACTTCAATATTATAAGAAAGGCTATGTCACCAATGTCGATGAACTTGGAGATGGGGAATATGAGGCTTTGGTTGAAGGTTCGGAAGAATATATCGTCAATCTGAGTGTAAAAAAAGGTGTGGTAGAAGACTATACCTGCACTTGTCCATATGATATGGGACCGGTATGTAAACATGTGGTAGCAACCCTTTTTTATTTACAAAAAGAAAACATCGATGTCACAGAAATACCGGTATCTGAAAAGAAAGCTACCGATTTAATCCCCCCTCCAAAGAAAAAAAACATAACTGGGCAGATAGATAAAATACTTGCGAATGTACCGGAAAATGAATTAAAAGAATTCATCAGGCAGGCTTGTAAAAAAGATAAAGAATTCAGATACCGCTTCCTCACGGAATTTGTCAGTATCAATGCCCCAGCTAAATCATCCAAAACTTTTTATAAAAGTTACATTCAAGATTTAATTACAGTTTATACGGGTCGATATGGCTTTATTGAATATCAACAATCAAAAGAATTCTGTGGAGCAATATCCAGTATATTGAGCGATGCGGGAAAAAACATCGAAAGTGGAAATTATGAGGAGGCCTTGCCCGTTGTTTTTGCCGTACTGGAAGAGGTAACCCCCGTCTTGAATTCATCCGATGACAGTAATGGTTATATTGGGAGTTGTATTTCCTGGACAATAGAATTAATAGAAAAAATAATCGAAAAGAAGATTAGTGAATCATTACGCAGTGACGTTTTCAATTACTTGATGACCTCTTTTAAAAGTAATAAGTTAAAAGGATGGGACTGGCACTTTGATCTCCTATCCCTTGCAATCAAATTATTAAAAACATCACAGGAAAAGGAGCAGATCAAAGCTATTATCACCGGTATTAAGCCGAATGGGAAAGAATGGGATTGGGATTACAGAATGGTACAGCAACTGATGTGGGAGTTATTATCAAAAACGGAAAGTGAAGCTGTTGTCAAGCAATATTTAAAAGATAATATATCCAATCCTGATTTTAGAGAAGAACTGATAAAGCAGGCTATAAAATCAAAAGAGTATAAATATGCCCTTGAGCTGACTAAGGAAGGCATTAATAAGGATGATAAAAAATTAATGGGACTTGCCAATAAATGGCGGGAATATCAACTGGAAATCTACCAAAAATTAGAAGATAAGGAAAACATCATTCGTTTAGCACATTATTTTATAATAAACGAAAGCAGCTACTCACAATCATTAAAGTATTATTATGACTTGCTAAGAAAAATAATTCCGGCCAATTCGTGGAGAGAGTACATGGAAAAGAATATTATTGAAGTTGTGCGAAAGAGTAAATGGGTGAACTACGACAAGCTTATCTCTTTCTATATCTGGGAAGAAGATTGGGACAGATATCTGGAGCTGCTGGAAACGAATACTACCTTACAGCAGATAGAAGCTGCTGAAAAATATTTAGCCAAACTATATCCCGATGAGTTTATATCACTCTACGACAAGGCAATACGATCTTTCATCGAAAACAATGTAGGTAGAGCATATTACCAAGATTCCTGCCGGCATATACGAAGAATGAAGAAATTAGGCGGCAGGCAGATAGCCGAGGAACTGGTTGAGGATATGAGAATACGGTATAAGAACAGAAAAGCATTGCTGGAGGAATTGAACAAGGTGTGAATTTACTTACCTACATTTTGCACACTTCCCTGACTTAGGTAAGTGTGCAAAACAGTATTCTTCATTAATCATTTTCATAGTAAAATTACAGGATATTTCATCGGGATTGAGTAATTTTACGGTGCAAAGGAGAAAATCAATATATTCATGGTTTATTTGTTCTATTCGGAAAAAAGTGCAATTTTGCAGTAAAATCCGAATTAAAGATTATGGCAACATATATTAAATTCAATCGGCTTATAGTTTACCTACGGAAGAAAAACGTAATCAAGAACTGGCTTCTTTCCGAAAAATAGATGATTCATTCCGAAAAATCGTAATCACAGGAAATGACATTGCTACATATACCGATGAACAAGGCATCATATTCATGGGGCTATTCCAATTTTTAATGAGTGATAATAACAGTATTCTTCATTAATCATTTTCATAGTAAAATTACAGGATATTTCATCGGGATTGAGTAATTTTACGGTGCAAAGGAGGATAAAGATAAATGAAAATCACACTCATACGCACAAATGAGAAAACCGGCAAAGAGACTTTCAGTACGGTGGAACCGGATGTGCTAATGGAAAAGCTGAAAACGGAAAACAAAGCGGGTCATGTTTCAGCTCTACGCAGTCTTATCCCGCTCATCACAGGAACAATCGGCCATTATCAATACATCGACAGATTACCTCGTATTTGCCCCGCTGTGGAGTATGTCCACTCTAAAGAGAAAGAAAGGGTGCTGAGAAACTACAATGGATTGGTTCAGGTGGAGGTAAACAGCCTGGCAAACAGGGCTGAAGTGGAATTGGTAAAGAAACAGGCGGCTTTACTGCCACAGACATTTGCTGCTTTCTGCGGCAGCAGTGGACGAAGTGTCAAGATATGGACACGTTTTGCTCTGCCGGATGGCAATCTGCCCAAACGGGAACGGGAGATCGGATTGTTTCACACTTTTGCTTATCGGCTGGCGGTGAATTGTTATCAACCGCTACTACCTTTCCCTATCACACTGAAAGAACCTTCGTACAAGCAGAGTTGCCGCATGTCGGTGGATGAAAGGTTATACTATAATCCCACCGCAGCGCCTTTTTGTCTGGAACAGCCGCATGAGGTGCAAGATGAGGCAACATACAGGCAACGGAGGCAGGCGGAAAAGAACCCGTTGTTGCGCATGGAGCCAGGGTATAAGACATCGGATACTCTTGCCTTACTTTTTGAAGCGGCACTGGATAGGACTTTCAGCGAACTAACGGATTGGAAGCGGGGTGATGATCTGCGCATAATGCTGGTGCACTTAGCCGAGCATTGTTACAGGGCGGGAATCCCCGAGGAAGAGGTGGTGAGGCAGACGTTAATGCATTATTATCGGGAAGCGGATGAGCCGGTGGTGCGTGCAACGTTGCACAATCTATACAGGGAATGCAAGGGTCTGGGAAGCCACACCAGCATGACGAATGAGCAGGAGACAGCTTTCAAAATGGAAGAGTTCATGAACAGGCGTTATGAGTTTCGTTATAACACGGTGTTGGGGGAACTGGAATACCGCCAACGCGACTCTATACATTTTCATTTCCGCACTGCGGATCAGCGGGTTAAAAGCAGTGTGGCACTCAATGCGCTGAAAGAAGGCATCAAGGTATGGGACAGGGATGTGGCACGTTATCTTACTTCGGATTATATTCCGCTTTACAATCCTGTAGAGGAGTATCTGAATGATAGTGGTCGCTGGGATGGCAAAGATCGTATCCGTGCTTTTGCTGATCTGGTTCCCTGCGGGAATCCGCATTGGAGGGAGTTGTTTTATCGTTGGTTTCTCAGTATGGTGGCGCATTGGATGAACATGGACAAACAGCACGGTAATAATACTTCGCCTTTACTTGTCGGGGAACAGGGGTATCGGAAATCAACCTTCTGCCGTATCTTACTACCTCCCGAGCTGCGGTTTGGCTATACGGACAGCATCGACTTTAAAAGTAAACAGGATGCGGAACGTAGCTTAGGGCGTTTTTTCTTAATCAATATTGATGAGTTCGACCAGATCAGCCTCAACCAACAGGGGTTTCTGAAGCATCTGTTGCAAAAGCCTGTCGCTAATCTGCGTAAGCCTTATGGGACGGTGATTGAGGAAATTCGACGCTACGCTTCATTTATCGGTACAAGCAATCAGAAGGATTTGCTGACTGATCCTTCGGGTAGCCGGCGTTTCATCTGTATTGAGGTGACGGCTCCTATCCGTACGAATGTGACGATAAATTATCGTCAGCTTTATGCACAGGCTATGGAGGCTATCGCAAAGGGCGAGCGTTACTGGTTGGATGATAGCGACGAGGCTATTCTGAAGCAGACCAATCGTGAGTTTGAGCAACCGACTCCGTTGGAACAGCTTTTCTTATGTCACTTCCGTGCTGCGGAAACGGATGAAGAGGGGGCATGGATGACTCCGATGGAAATTCTTTGTTTTCTACAGACAAAGACCAGAGATAAGATTACGCTGGGCAAAGCTTCTTATTTCGGGCGCTCGCTCCGGAAGCTCGACATTGACAGTCGGAGGCGGAAAAGAGGCACGGAATATCATGTGATGAACATTGCGGAGACGGAAAAGGTGGCTTTTGGACGGAATAGTACGGCAACAGCATCTTGATAGAAGCTATTTGGGAAAGGATATCCGGTGCAAAATGACAATAAATTTGTTTCGGCTTTGGGTTTGCATTATTTTTGCAGCGTATTAGAACGAAATAAAGTATTGAACTTACCATAAAAACGAATGATGATGGAATTATTCCACAAATTTATATCACAGGCTACCGGCATTTCGGAAAGGCAGATAGCCCGTACACTTGAACTACTGAATGATGGGGCTACCATCCCTTTTATCAGCCGTTACCGTAAAGAGGTGACGGGAGGTCTCGACGAGGTGCAGATTGAGGAGATAAAGAACCAACATGAAAAGTTAAGCGAAACGGCGAAACGAAAGGAAACGATAGTCAAGACGATCAACGAGCAGGGTAAAATGAGTGCCGAGCTGCAAAAGCGTATTGATGAGACGTGGGACAACACCGTATTGGAAGATATCTACTTGCCGTATAAGCCCAAGAGAAAAACCAAAGCGGAAGCTGCCCGCCAAAAGGGGTTGGAGCCATTGGCTACTTTACTCTTCCTGCAAAGGGAAGCGGAACCGGAAAGGCGTGCATCGGCTTATGTGAAAGGAGACGTGAAAGACGTGGAGGATGCCATAAAGGGTGCACAGGATATCATTGCAGAGCAGGTCAGCGAAGATGAACAGGCGCGAAACATTGTCCGCTTTGCTTTTGGGCGACAAGCTATGATCAGCTCGAAAGTAGTAAAGGGCAAGGAAGAGAAAGCTGCCAAGTATCGCGACTATTTTGATTTCAGTGAACCGCTGAAGCGTTGTTCTTCGCATCGTTTATTGGCGATACGGCGTGGTGAGACTGAAGGTTTGCTGAAAGTTTCCATCAGTCCGGATGACAGTGAATGTACGGAAAAGCTGGAACGGAAATTTGTGCGTGGCAACGGTGCATGCAGTCGTTATGTGGCTGAGGCTGTGCAGGATGCTTACAAGCGCCTATTGAAACCTTCCATCGAAACGGAAGCGGCTTCGGGAAGTAAGGAGAAAGCGGACGAAGAAGCGATAAAGGTGTTCGTACAGAATTTGAGGCAGCTTTTGCTGGCTCCGCCCTTGGGACAGAAGTCTGTGATGGGTGTCGACCCGGGTTTCCGTACCGGATGTAAGGTGGTCTGCCTCGACGAACAGGGTGATTTGAAGCATAATGAGAATATCTATCCTCATCCTCCGGTATGCAAGGTGGCTGAGGCGATAGCCAAGATACAGAATATGGTGGAGACTTACCACATAGACGCCATAGCTATAGGTAACGGAACGGCAAGTCGCGAGACGGAGGAGTTCCTTAAAAAGATAACTTTCCGCAGACCGATTCAGGTATTTGTGGTGAGCGAACAGGGGGCTTCCATTTATTCGGCTTCGAAGATTGCCCGTGATGAATTTCCGGAGTATGACGTGACGGTTCGTGGAGCGGTGTCGATAGGAAGACGTTTGGTTGATCCGCTTGCCGAGTTGGTTAAGATTGATCCGAAATCTATCGGCGTGGGACAATATCAGCATGATGTTGATCAGACAAAATTGAAGAAGTCACTGGATCAGACGGTGGAGAACAGCGTGAATCTTGTAGGGGTGAACCTGAATACGGCAAGCAGTCATTTATTGACTTATATTTCGGGATTGGGGCCGCAGTTGGCTCAGAACATTACAAATTACAGAACGGATAATGGTGCTTTTTCTTCCCGGAAAGAGTTGATGAAGGTGCCGCGAATGGGAGCGAAAGCTTTTGAGCAATGCGCGGGTTTCCTTCGTATTCCGCAAGCAAAGAATCCGTTGGACAACACGGCGGTGCATCCCGAGAGTTACGGCATTGTGGAGCAGATGGCAAAGGATTTGGGATGTAAGATCGGTGAACTGATTGCCGACAAAGAGTTAAGGCAGAAGATTAAACTGGAAAAGTACCTTACTCCTACCGTGGGTATGCCTACCCTGAAAGATATTATGCAGGAATTGGAAAAGCCCGGGCGGGATCCCAGAGGGCCTATCAAGTTCTTTGAGTTCGACAAGAATGTACGCACCATTGATGATTTGCACGAAGGCATGGAGCTGCCGGGCATTGTGGGTAACATTACCAATTTCGGGGCTTTTGTGGATATCGGCATTAAGGAGAACGGCTTAATCCATCTCTCACAATTGGCGGATCGCTATATATCCGATCCGAATGAGGTCGTTGCCATCCACCAGCATGTGCAGGTACGTGTACTCGATGTGGATAAGGATCGTAAACGTATCGCACTGAAACTGGTTGGCGTGGATTAGCAGGTGGGGTTACCTCAACTTATCATTCCCAGAATTTGAAGAAATGATGAACCGGGCCGTGCCCTTTGCCTATTTCATAATTGGAGCCTGCCTTTATGGCTTCCACCATATATTCTTTGGCTTTGATCACGGCATCGGTAAGCGGCAGACCGTGTGCAAGGAATGAGGTGACAGCGGACGAGAAGGTACAGCCTGTGCCATGTGTATTTGGCGTATCGACACGTTCGGACTTTAGTTGCACGATCTCATCGGTCTCGGCATTATAAAAGATATCCACCAATTCTTTTTCGGTAAGGTGTCCGGCTTTCAACAGCACGGATACCGCACCTCCTGCCGAAAGGTCTTTCACGACAAGCGGCAGATCGGCCTGACAGGTGATTTTTCTACCCAACAGGATTTCCGCTTCGGGTATGTTGGGGGTAATGACGCGGACAAAGGGGATCAGCTCTTTTTTCAAGGTATCTATCGCTTCATCTTCGAGCAACTTATCACCTGAAGTCGCCACCATTACGGGGTCGAGTACGATGTTACGGATATCATAGTTAGCCAGGGTCTCTTTTACCGCCAGGATAAGTTCGGAGGAATGAAGCATACCTATCTTTATGGCATCGGCACCAATATCATCGAGTACCGACTTGATTTGTCCGGTGACGAAAGGCACCGGAACGGGATGCACTCCAGTCACTCCGACCGTATTTTCGTCGACGACTGCAACAATCGCCGTCGCTCCATAACAACCACAGGCAGAGAAAGTCTTCAAATCGGCTTGTATCCCTGCTCCGCCACTCGGATCACTCCCTGCTATGCTTAATGCTCTTTTATATTGCTTTTTCATTTCTTTTCGGACTTTTTAGTTAGACATTCCATTGTTCCTCTCTATACGCGCTATCCCAGAATAGCCACTCCATCTTCGAGCACATCACAAAAGAACGGGTCATTGCCTCTCTTTGTTCCGGCGTACATTTTGCGGCATATTCATCGCAAATGGAAATTGCCAGATTGACTGAATCTTCAAACTCTTCCCCACCATAGGTATTAATCCATTCCTGATAAGGATTTCCTTGCTTTACCTGATTCTCGAGTATGTAGTCGCCGACCTTTTTATAAATCCAGAAACATGGAAGCACGGAAGCCAGAATGACTTCTACGGAAGCGCTTCCCATCTGACGGTGTAAATAGGAGGTGTAGAGCAGACAACTGGGTGATGCTTCTACGGAAGTGCTCTTATCCGCCCCGGCAAGAAAAGATTCATGTAATGCTTTCTCCACGGAAATGCTTTCGCCGGCAAAGCTTAGAAAAGCTTTCATGTGCTCGGGGGAACTGACGCGTGAAGCGATTCCTGCAAGGACTTTTCCGTATTCGGACAGGTAGAGGGCATCTTGCCGGATATAAAAGATGAACTTTTCTTTAGGCAAACGGCCATCGGTCAGTTCTTTGATAAACGCTAAATCCAATATGTTCGCATAGATGGATTCAATTGCCGTCCATGCTTCTTCACTCCATTTCATAACTTATTTGATTTTAAAGTATTGACAATATTCCGAAGTTCGTTTGCCGCTTCGCGGGGTTGAGGTGCCGACATAATCGCTGAAACGACGGATATTCCATCGGCTCCCGCGGCAATGACTTCGGCTGCATTATGGCTATTTATGCCGCCAATCCCTACACTGGGGTGACAACTGATGCGACTAATCTCACGAATGCCTTCGAGACCTAGAGCCGGCGCGGTATCGGTCTTTGTCGGCGTGCCGAACACCGGCGAAATGCCTATATAGTCGACATCGAGGGCATTGGCATCGAGGGCGTCTTGCACCGATTCCACCGAAAGTCCGATGATTTTATCCTTACCAAACAGTTTGCGGACAATGTCATAAGGCAAATCGGTCTGACCGATATGCAACCCGTCGGCATTACAAGCCATCGCGATATCCAGTCTGTCATTTATAATAAGGGGCACCCCATAGGGTTTCAGGCATTTCTTCAACCGGACCGCCTCTTCATAGAACATTTTACCGGAGCAGTTCTTTTCGCGAAGTTGTACCATGGTCACTCCGCCTTCAACAGCCTCCATGACGACTGATTCCAAAGAACGACCTAACGACAAGTCACGATCGGTGACAAGGTACAGGCTCAAATCAAACGTTTTCATAGTTCCTCCGTTTGTTTTAAATTAGCCGAAACCGTATCGATAGTTATGTTACACAGTTCATCGAGAAAGTTCATTTGTAGCGAACCGTTTCCACGGGATTGCGTCGCTGCTATTTCGCCGGCAATACCCATAATTGCCATGGCATGCGTAGCTGCTTCCATCATATTGGGGTTAACGGCGGCAAAGGCTCCTGTTATAGCAGTGGCGGTGCAGCCCATACCGGTGACTTTTGCCATCATACGGCTTCCGTTGCATACGGTTTCCACCATTTTACCATCGGTGATATAGTCGGTCTCGCCGCTGATCACCACCACAGCTCCCGTCTGTAAAGCCAGCTCCTTAGCCGAAGCTAAAGCGGAATGGGAAGCTTCGGTGCTATCCACTCCTTTTGTCTGTACGCCGGCATTCCGTAAAGCCATAATCTCGGAAGCGTTTCCCCGGATAACGGAAGGCCGACATTCTTCGAGTATTCTCCGACAAACAGTTGTACGGTAACCGGTGGCACCTGCACCCACGGGATCGAATACTACGGGTATCTTTCTTTCGGTGGCTTTTTTACCCGCTATTACCATAGCCTCCACCCAGCTCTGCTCGAGCGTGCCGATATTGAGAACAAGTGAAGAAGCCAGTCCTGCCATCTCTCCCACTTCGTCCACCGCGTGGGCCATCACAGGAGAGGCACCGATAGCCAATAGTGCGTTGGCGGTATTGTTCATCACTACATAATTGGTTATATTATGAACCAATGGCGATTTTTGTCTGATAAGTTTCAGATCTCTTTCAAGGTTTCTTAAGTTGATCATAAATATAAATTATTAAAGAAAAACAGCCTTGCCGGTAGTGGGTTGAAGAGGTTACAAAAAAAGCCACTTCGCAATGCGAAACGGCTTCAACTCTCATGCTATGGAGATAGTACAATGATTCTGAAGTAACAACCGTTTCCCTACGATGTCAATTACAACATATCAGGTTCAAGGGTATAATCTCAGCTCCTTATAGGAACACCCCTAACAGCAATGGTACAAAAGTAGGAATAATAACGGAGAAGCGAAGAACTTTTCCGAATAAAAAGCGGAGTTATTCTTTTCTTCTGTGTTGAGTAAACCAAAGTACTCCGATTAAAAGTACAATTAATACGGTACAGATAATGGAGCCTTCAAAGCCGAAGTCTCCGCCGTTCAATATACTTTTAGTCGGGAGGTTAAGGGTCAACAGTGTTTTATCAAAATCTGCTCCGCTGACCTCAAACCCTAATACGGGGCCTTGCAGCCAATTCCAGAACAGATGTAAAGAGATGGGAAACCATAAGTTGCGGGTATAGATATACATAAATCCCAAAAGCAATCCGGCCAACAGAATATTGATAAACGGAAGCATTGAAAAATTGGGATTAAATAAATGCAATATGGAGAACAAGAAAGCGGATAAAAACAATGCCAGATATTTGTTCATTCCGGAATTCAACAAACGACCTAATACAAATCCACGCACACAGATCTCTTCGGTTATAGCAACCAGCAACATCAATCCCCATGACAGGATGAGACTTTCCAAGTCAAAACCTACTTTAATAACCTTGATTTCACCCAGCATCCATAATATACCGAAACCAATGACATAGAGTGCAAAAGCGACCATACCACCCCAAAAGATATCTTTTCCACGTCCTTTAATGGACAAGCCTAAACTGATGAATGGCAATCGTTCCCAATGACAAAGAATGAGATAGGCAGACACACACGTGCCGATAAGCATTGCGATCTCCTGCAAATAATGAAAGAGTACCCAGCCACCAAATACAGGGGATAACTTAACAAGCAGCATCAACAATACAGATAAAACACCTGAAACAATAAGCAGTATAAAAAGAAAAACTATGATTTTAGCCGCTGCCATCAAATATAGCTTGCGTCTATTTGTCTTAGCGACAAAGGTTGTTTGTTCATTAAAATCTTCCATTATTTCCACCAAATAACTAATCTATATTATTGTTCCCTTATGTTAAATAGGATAGCAAAAATACCTATAAATTTGAAAAGAACGAAGATAATTGCTCAAAATCCGTATATTTGTGTAAACATACCTACGACAGCTATGAAATTTAAATTGCTCTTTACGATTATCATGCTGGCGACATGTACTTATGTGTCAGCCGCACAACCCAACGGTTCGCCCATCAACAAAAAGACTCTTTTCGTTGCCAAACCCGGCACACTGGTATCTTTACTGACTGAAGCTGAAGCAGACAGCATCACCCATCTTACCCTGACCGGCAAATTAAATGCTATTGATTTCCGCCATTTACGTGATGAATTCAACAACTTACAGGTTCTCGATATTTCCAATGTTTCTATCAGTCTATACGCCGGCAAAAACGGAACTTATCCCGACCATTTCTATGTTTACCCTATGAACTGTATCCCGGCATTTGCTTTTTGCAGACAGTCCAATGACAGCACATTCCAAGGAAAACAAACTCTGCGCAAGGTTATTTTATCGGAGAAAATAAAGAATATTGAAGACGGCGCTTTCAAAGGATGTTCGAATATGCATATTTTGCAAATCAATAAAAAATCGGCTCCTAACCTTCTCCGCCAAGCTTTGGCAGACAGCATTACCGCTGTATTTATCCCTGTAGGATGCAGCGATGCCTATAGGAATAAGAAAAATTGGGAGAATTTTGCCATAATAGAAGGCGATCCTCTGGAAACAACCGTTCAAGTAGGGTTGATGAGTAGTCTGGCCAGTGAACTGATCAAAGCGGGATTGCAGCCTAAAGATGTAAACTTTTTAACGGTCGAAGGCAAACTGGATGAAGCTGACTTCAGACTGATACGCGATTACATGCCCAATCTCATCTCCGTTGACTTAAGCCAAAGTAATGCTACAGCAATACCCGAATACACTTTTACTCAGAAGAAGTATTTGCTCAATATCCAGTTACCGCACAGCCTGAAAAGTATAGGGCAACGGGCATTCAGCGGATGTGGACGGCTATGCGGAACCTTGGTTTTACCTTCAAGCGTCACTGCTATTGAATATGGAGCTTTCATCGGATGCGACAATTTGCGCCATGTTTTGGCAACCGGCAGTCGAATTACTACAATAGGTGAAAACCTCTTCGGTAACGAAAAAAGCAAACTCTTATACAAATAAAAAAGACGGAACCGGTGAATATATTCGAACCGATTCCGTCCATTCAACTAAAACTATTTGTATTTGTAGTTTTTAAATATGATTCATAGGAATGCCATAACCTATCTTGACAGTATCCATCACAAAAACGCTCTGAATATTTGCCAGAAAATCAAGAGTTCCCAACACATTAATCACAAAGCTTTGATACTCTTTCATATTGGCTGCCTGCACTTTCAGTAGATAATCGAACTCGCCACTGACGTTATAACATTCGGATACCTCATCCCATTCCAGCATCGCCTTTGAAAAATCCTCGGCAATCTGTTTATTGATGTGCTTTAAACGGACATTACAATATACAGTGAATCCGCGATTCAGCTTATTCGCATCAAGAACAGCCACGTACTTCAGAATATATCCTTCTTTTTCAAGACGCTTGATCCGTTCAAAAACAGGCGTTGTAGAAAGATTGACTCTCTGAGCAACTTCTTTGGTAGTCAATCTGCAATCAGTTTGAAGGACACGAAGAATCTTTAAATCAATAGCATCCAGTCTCTCTACATTATTTTCCATATTCCAATCCTCTGCACTAAAATAACCCGGGTTAATACTGTACTATAATAATCCGGTTTTCTCCAGAGCTTGCCTGATATCTTCAATCAAATCCAATTCATCTTCTATTCCCACGCTAAACCGGAAAAAACCATTGTGGAATTCTACGGGATAAAGATATTGTCTTTCATCGTTTTCTCCTAAAAAAACAATCAAACTTTCATCATGCCCCAGCGACACGGCTGAAGTAATCACTCGCAAGTGGCTGACAAACTTATTATGTGTATCATGATCGGCTTTTAAGCCAAAAGAGAGTACACCTCCATAACCACCGGACATCTGTTTTTTGGCAATGGCATGCCCCTTATGGCTTTCAAGCCCCGGATAAGCTACAAAGCTGACACACGAAAGTGACTCCAGATAATGTGCCAAAGCCAGAGCATTGGAATTATGCTGACGCATGCGGAGAGGTAAAGTAACAGCCCCACGCATAATGAGCCAGGCATTAAAAGGACTGATTGTGGCTCCCAAATTAATTTGCGATTGCGCCCGAATGATATCCAAGTGTTTTTTCTTCCCGATAATCGCACCTCCCATCGCATCGCCATGACCGTTAATGTATTTCGTCAGGCTTTCAATGGAAAAATCCGCTCCAAGCTCGATAGGACGTTGATTGTATGGCGAAGCAAATGTATTGTCTACCGAAAGTAAGGCATTGTGCTCATGAGCTAAACGGGCTATTTCTTCAATATCCGAGATAGAGATGGTAGGATTTCCGGGAGTTTCAATATGCACCAGTTTTGTGTTGGGACGGATAGCCGCCCTCACTGCATCCAGATCGTTAGTATCCACAATCGTTGTTTCTATACCGAATTTATCATTCAGCAACCCATTCAAAAGACGATATACGGCTATATAAGTCACATTGGAAAAAACAACGTGATCACCCGTTTTAAGTAGTGCAAAAAACAAACCGGATAATGCGGCTACCCCCGAAGCAAGACAGATACAGTCTTCGCCTCCTTCAAGCGAAGCAAGTTTATCCTGCAAATACTGTTGGTTGGCTCCACCGTTACGCGTATATAAATTTTTTCCTGCTTCGCTCCAATTCAGATCGGTGGGATCATACGGCAACTCATAACTATTTGCCATCACAATAGGACGTTTTATTGCACCGGTCTCCGAATCAACATCATTGCCTGTATGAACTGCGCGGGTAAGAAACCCTAACTCCGTACCATAAGTACGTTTCCCTGATGATTTATCATTTGTTTCACTCATTTTTATCTCTTATTATTTCTTTAGTTCAAAAGTTATCCTTTCTTGCAAAGATAACAAATACAAAACACAAATTCCAATTAATTAGTAGAATACAGAATATAAAACCGATATAAATTAGAATAAAAGAATTATTATATGGAATAGCAAATGAAATATTGATGAAATAGAATTTCATTCTATCATCCAATTCAACTCAGATTTTAGGATTCTTCTTTCACAGAATCGCAGGAAGTCAGTATTTTTGTACCCAAATATTCAGACCATATCAATGTTAGGAACTAAAGATCTCACGGTTGGACCCATAAGACGACAATTATTCAATTTGGCTATGCCAATTATGGGTACTTCCTTTATCCAAATGGCCTATAATCTCATAGATATAGCCTGGGTAGGACGTATAAGTAGTGAGGCTGTTTCGGCAGTTGGAGCGGTGGGGATACTGGCATGGATGTCTAGCTCTATAGCCTTACTCAATAAAGTCGGAGCTGAAGTAAGTGTGGGTCAATCGATTGGTTCACGCAATCAAGATGATGCCCGGCAGTTTGCATACCATAACATTGTTATTGCCTCAATCATCTCATTACTATGGGGAACCACACTATTCCTATTCGCCAATCCCATATTAAGTATTTTCAAACTGGAAGAAGACATATACCGGCAAGCCGTCACATTTCTCCGAATATTATCTACTGCACTACCTTTTGTATTTATGTCGGCTGCTTTTACGGGAATATTCAATGCCGCAGGACGCAGCAAAATACCCTTCCGCATCAGTGCAATAGGGCTTATTATGAATATTCTGCTCGATCCCCTCTTCATTTTTGGAATGGGTTGGGGAACAACCGGAGCAGCTATTGCTACCTGGTTGTCACAAGCAACCGTTTTCGTAACTTTCATCTATTGGATGCGCTACAAAGAGAACCTACTCGGAGGCTTCTTCTCTTTTAGAATGCTCAAAAAGAAATATGTGAAGCAAATTATCAAGTTAGGACTTCCGGTAGCCGCTTTAAATACGCTATACGCATTTGTCAACATGTTCTTATCGCGAACTGCATCCGAACAAGGACGACATCTAGGCTTGATGGCATTTACTACCGGCGGACAAATTGAAGCAATCACTTGGAATACCTCACAAGGTTTCTCTACGGCTTTAGGCACATTCGTTGCTCAAAACTACGCCGCAGGAAAGAAAAGCCGGGTGATGAAAGCCTGGAAAACAACAATAATAATGACTTCGGTCTTCGGAACTTTATGTTCGTTACTATTTATCTTCTATGGGAATGAAGTTTTTTCAATATTTGTCCCCGAACCCCAAGCCTACCTTGTAGGAGGCGAATATCTACGGATAGACGGATACTCACAAATGTTCATGATGATGGAAATTACCATGCAAGGAATATTTTATGGCTTAGGATATACACTTCCTCCTGCAATTGTCAGTATATCATTCAACTATGCCCGAATTCCAATTGCACTAATATTGATAAAAATGGGAATGGGAGTTGATGCCATTTGGTGGGCGGTAAGTAGTACTACCATAGCTAAAGGAATTGTTTTATCAGCATGGTTTCTATGGATAAGAAGAAAAATATTATAAAATCAACAACAAAAAGAACAAACTATACAACAAAAATGTTATTATATTCATAAATTTGCAACATTAAACAATAAAACAACTTATTAAAAATTAAAGATTAACTGTTATGAAACAAATGAAATTGACAGCACTCTTACTTAGCGGTGCTATCCTAGTGGCTAGTTGCGGAACAATGAACAATACTGCAAAAGGTGGAATTATTGGTGGTGGATCTGGCGCTGCAGCCGGAGCTATAATCGGTGGATTACTTGGTAAAGGCAAAGGTGCGGCTATCGGTGCAGCCATTGGTGCGGCAGTAGGTACCGGAGCTGGTGTTGTCATTGGGAAAAAGATGGATAAAAAAGCAGCTGAAGCGGCTAAGATACAAGGTGCCCAGGTTGAAAAGATCACAGACAGCAATGGACTTGATGCCGTTAAAGTATCTTTTGATTCAGGTATCTTATTCGCATTCAATTCATCGACATTGAATAGCACTTCAAAGAATTCATTAAGTGACTTGGCAAAAATTCTGAAAGAGGATAATACTACCGATATCGCAATCGTGGGTCACACAGACAAAGTTGGAACGTATGATGCAAACATGAAAGTATCTAACGATCGTGCCAACTCGGTCATGAATTATTTAAAGAGTTGCGGCGTAACACTTTCACAGTTTAAGAAAGTAGAAGGTGTGGGCTATTCCCAATATGACGAAAGCGTAAGTGCAGATCAAAATCGACGGGTGGATATCTACATGTATGCCAGTGAACAAATGATTAAGAATGCCGAAGCTAATAAGTAACATAAGTTCTATTTCATAAGAAAAGAGGCTGTTATAACAGCCTCTTTTCCATAATCCACAAAACAAAATGCACATAAGAGCTAAAAAGGTCTTCCGGTTATTTCGTTTTCTAATACTTTTCTTTTTTATCTCTACCGTTACTATGGTAGGGGTCTATCGTTTTTTCCCTGTATATGTCACCCCTTTAATGGTTATTCGCTCCACGCAGCATCTATTTCAAGGAGAGTCTCCCGTATGGTATCATAAATGGGTACCTTTTGAAAAAATATCCCCCCATCTGCCAATGGCCGTAATCTCGTCTGAAGATAATCGTTTTGCCATCCATAACGGATTTGACTTTGTGGAGATAAAGAAAGCAATGCAGGAAAATGAGAGAAGAAGAAAAAAACGGGGAGCCAGTACGATCAGCCAGCAAACAGCAAAGAACGTATTTCTCTGGCCGCAATCTTCATGGGTTCGAAAAGGATTCGAAGTTTATTTCACTTGGTTGATTGAGCTTGTATGGTCGAAAGAGAGAATTATGGAAGTCTATCTTAACTCCATTGAGATGGGTGAGAATATTTATGGTGCGGAAGCAGCTGCCAAACATAAGTTTAAGACTACGGCAGCCAATCTGACAAGGAGACAATGTGCACTTATCGCCGCCACCCTCCCCAATCCCATACGTTTTGATTCGGCAAATCCTTCGCCATACATAAAACGAAGGCAAGTACAGATACAACGATTGATGAGACTACTGCCCAAATTTCCTCCGGCAGACACCAAAAAGAAAGACTAAAGGAATAAATAAGTGAATATTCCATTCAGCACATACTCCTGAAATAAACTTAATAAAAAATAGGAGGCCGTATCAAAATAAAAAATGATACGGCCTCATTAATATAGAATAATAAAAATCAGAGTATTAATAAGAATGGCTTCCGTCGCTCATTTCTTTCGTATCAATCTTCCGGTTGTCAATGCTACGCCATGCATAGAAAATATATGCCAGAACAAACGGGACAAGAATGGAAACATAAGCCATAACCTTTAAAGTAAACTGGCTGGAACAACTATTAGCCAAAGTCAATGAGCTTTGTAAATCATGTGTCGACGGATAATAAGCCGTATTATTATAACCGGCCACTAATAATAATGCCAGTACGGCAAATACCGTACCCGTTCCTGTAAACCAAATCCCCTTATCAAAAGTTGGTTTCAACAAGGTTTTTCCTATTCCGAAAAGAACCAATACCACTCCAATCAGAAATACAATCAATACAATTGGCATCTCAATAAAATTCGTCAGATACTTATACGGTTCCATGTAAACCTCTCCGGTACCGGGACGGACTGCAAAACCATCTGCAAGTAAAGTACGTATAACAAAGGAGAGAAAGAATAACAGGAATAACGCGCCATTAGCAATTAATGAACGACGACTGCGCTTTACCAAATCATCATCATTAATATTATTGATAAAATAAAGAGCACCCAGAATTCTTGCCAGAAAAAACACAGCCAAACCCAATATTACATTCCAGATATCGGTCAAGGCATCCAGACCATGCCATCCATTGGCCCATTGACTGATTACAGGCATAGCATCATCCATAATATTTTCCTTATTTACATAAAAGTTAGAACCCGTAAAGAAGGTTGCAACAGCTCCACCCAGCAGCACGGGGCCTACCACCCCATTGATAATCAGGAATGCTCTATAAGTTTTCTTACCCAGAAGATTACCCAGTTTACTTTGAAACTCATAACTCACCGCCTGCAACACAAAGCTGAACAAAATAATCATCCAAAGCCAGTATGCACCACCAAAACTGGTGCTATAGAATAAAGGGAACGAAGCAAAAAATGCCCCCCCGAATGTAACAAGAGTCGTAAATGTAAATTCCCATTTCCGCCCGGTAGAGTTCATAATCATTTTCCGTTGCTCTTCGGTTTTGCCCAGACAATAAAGCAACGAATTGCCTCCTTGTACAAAAAGCAAGAATACCAATAATGCTCCAAGCAATGACACTACAAACCACCAATATTGTTGTAGAAAAATATATGTATTCATAATAAATTGAAGATTAAATATTTATTTACTCAGATAGTAACCACCTGTAATGCTATATCTGCAACAGACTTTTAATCGACCTGCTCAGGTCCTTTACGAATAGCCTTCAACATAATACCGATCTCAGCAATAAGCATAATAGTAAACAGAACCAGGAAAATAAAGAATGTAGCCTGAACCGAACCGACATTCAATTTGGAAATTGCAGCATTGGTAGGCATCAAGTCCTGAATAGCCCACGGCTGTCGGCCAACTTCAGCTACAACCCACCCAGCCTGACTGGCGAGGTAGCCTAATGGTATGGTGAGCATTGCCACCCAATGCATCCACTTCATTTTGGACAAGTCTTTCTTGTAAGCAAGGAATAGAACCGCGATAAAGAACAGAATAAAATATCCACCCAATAGGACCATTACGCGAAAAGCATAAAAAGTCAATGGAACATTAGGTACCAAATCATGAACATCTTTGATATATCCATAGCCGAAATAAGCCATATTATCTTTCAGAGTGGCAAGAGCCAACTTGGCATCCATGTCATTTCCGACGGAACGTGAAGCACGATAGGCAGCCAAAGCTGCGATGGCAACCCTGCCTCTTTCTATTTTTTCCTGAGCAGATAATGCTTTACTTCCGTCGGGTAGAGTATATCCACCCTCAATCTGATCTTTAATTCCCGGAACAAAACCGTTAAGTTCACGATTGGCTAGTAAAGAAAGTAATTTAGGAGCTTCCCAACGGAATATAAAAGGATCCACGCCATCATTGTATTTATCTTTGCCAGGATTCAATGCACCTATAATCACCAGTCCTGCACCTTGCTTTCCTTCGTACAAACCTTCGGCAGCTGCAAGTTTCATGGGCTGCGTACGGGCAACCTGATAAGCGGAACCATCACCGGTCCATGCCGTAATTAATATGGCTACCAAGCCTACAGATGCGGCAACTTTGATACTTGCGAGTGCAAACTTCTTATCTCTTTGTCTCAATAAATACCAACTGCTGATGCCCACTACGAAAGCAGCACCGAGGACCCAACTGGAAAGTACCGTATGGAAGAACTTGTTGACGGCAACAGGCGAAAAAGCCACAGCCGCAAAATTAACCATCTCATTACGTACCGTATCCGGGTTAAACTCCATTCCCACCGGGTATTGCATCCAGGAGTTCGCAACCAATATCCACCATGCGGAAATTGTAGCTCCCAATCCGGTGAGCCAAGTAGAAGTCAAATGAAACTTCTTGCTAACCTTTTCCCAACCGAAGAACATTACGGCAATAAACGTGGCCTCCATAAAAAATGCCAGAATACCTTCAATAGCTAATGGGGCTCCAAAGATATCTCCCACAAACCAAGAGTAATTACTCCAGTTTGTTCCGAATTCAAATTCCAAAATCAATCCGGTAGCAATACCTACTGCAAAATTAATTCCGAAGATCTTCATCCAGAATTTAGCGGTGCGTTTCCAAAACTCATCACCGGTGCGGTAATACACCGTTTCCATGATACCCATAACAACCGCTAATCCTAAAGTTAGCGGCACAAAAATCCAGTGGTAGATAGCAGTCAAAGCAAATTGTGCTCTTGACCAGTCAATCAACGATGAGTCAATGTGTTCAATCATAGACTTTGTTGTTTTAAGAATTAATCACTATACCTTAATTATATTACTTTTTTTCTTCTCCAGAATCATGATCATTAGCAACCGATCGCTCTATAAGTTCTTTACCAACATATTTACTCTTATCATCTCCTACAAAAGACGAATTTAAAAAACGAGGAAAAAAGAAAATACGAAGAATAAGAAACATTATAAACAATTTTATCAGAATTATCATCCATAGTGTCCGACCTAACGTCATACTACGGAAGCCATCAATATAAAATCGCCATATGCGCAAAAGAGCCTGTTTCATACAATGACCATTTATAATCATTACAAATATACAATTTTTATATTTAGAAAAACAAGCAAAGTAAATGATAATTAGTCTATCGATACAAAAAAAGATTCCGCCGGTAAAAACCGGTTACCGGTCTATCAGGTTTGCATAAATCTCCACTACCGGATACATTTGTCACTGTAAAACAAGCATATATAAAGATATGGGAATGATAAGAAGATTGACAAAAACAGCAATGTTACTTGGCACGGTAAGTTTGCTTTTTACAAGTAACACTACGGTAATTGCCCAGAACAATCCTGAGGTACAAAGAGAATTGCATCAGAATGAGACGCCTTTAACAGCCAAAGACTCCCTGCTTCCCGCACAATGGGATTTGCAAACATGCATTGATTATGCATTAAGTCATAATATTAGCATACGCAAAAACAAAATTACTTCCGAAAGTTCTGCTATTGATGTAAAAACAGCTAAAGCTGCTTTTTTGCCCAGTATGTCGGCTTCAGTCAGTCAACGTATTGTGAACCGCCCCTATAGTGAGTCCGGCACTATAATTAGCGGAGACAATATCACAAGTAGTCAAAGCAAGACCAGTTATAATGGTAGCTATGGAATAGACGTTTCATGGACATTGTACAATGGTAATAAACGTGGCAATACTTTAAAACAACAACAGTTAAACAACCGGATTGCAGATCTTAATGTTGCGGAAAGTGAAAACTCGATAGAAGAAAGCATCACGCAAATATATGTTCAGATACTCTATAGTACAGAAGCTGTAAAAATCAATGAATCAACCCTTGCTTTAAGCAAAGCCCAGTCTAATAGAGGCAAAGAGTTACTTAAAGCCGGAAGCATTGCGAAAACAGACTTAGCCCAACTGGAAGCACAAGTCAGTACGGACAACTATCAACTGGTTACTTCACAAGCCACATTACAGAATTATAAGTTACAACTAAAACAACTCCTTGAACTCGATGGGGAACAGGAAATGAATCTATATCTCCCCAATATCGGAGATACAAATGTATTGACTCCCTTACCCAGTAAAACAGATGTGTATAATACAGCTCTCAGTTTCCGTCCCGAAATAGAAGCAAGTAAACTGAATATCAACGCTTCCGAACTCGGTATAAAAGTTGCCCGTTCAGGTTATCTGCCGACACTCAGTCTTAGTGCAGGTATAGGGACAACCAATGCTAATGGCAGTGATTTTACTTTCGGCGAACAAATAAAAAGCAATTGGAACAATTCATTGGGTGTGACTTTGAGTATTCCTATTTTTAATAACAGGACAACCAAAAGTTCCGTGCAAAAAGCGGTATTGCAAAAACAGACCGATGAACTGGAACTGATAGATCAACAAAAAACATTATATAAAACAATAGAAGGGTTATGGCTGGACGCCAATAGTGCACAACAGCAATATGCGGCGGCTTTAGAAAAGCTACGAAGTACCCAGACTAGTTACGACCTCATTCAGGAGCAATTCAATCTTGGAATGAAAAATACAGTGGAACTGCTTACTGAAAAAAATAACCTGCTGAGCGCCCAACAGCAGACACTGCAAGCCAAATATATGGCAATCTTAAATGCCCAATTATTGAAATTCTATCAAGGAGAAAAAATACAGTTGTAAGAGTGATTAAAAGAATATAGAAAGTATAATAATAATGATACTACCATTATGAATAAAAAGAAAATTGTTAGTGTGACAGTCGGCATCATTGTCGTAGCCGGTATCGCATACTGGATGCTCGGAAGTTCGGGCAAAAAGCAAAAAATCACATTTGAAACGGCCACTGTGGGCAAAGCCAATATATCCAATTCGGTGACAGCCACGGGAACCATTGAGCCTGTGACGGAAATCAATGTTGGTACACAAGTGTCCGGCATCGTAGACAAGATACATGTCGACTACAACTCGGTGGTACACAAAGGGCAACTTATAGCCGAAATGGATAAAGTGACCTTACAGAGTGAACTTGCTTCACAGCAAGCTACCTACGCCGGAGCCAAAGCGGAATACGAATATCAGCATAAGAACTATGAGCGAAATCAAGGGCTTCATAAAAAATCCCTGATCAGTGATACCGATTACGAACAGTCACAGTACAATTATCAGAAAGCAAAAAGTGCATTTGAAAGTAGCAAAGCCGCCCTGGCTAAAGCAGAAAGAAATCTTTCGTATGCCACCATTACCTCTCCCATCAATGGAGTGGTAATCAGCCGTAGCGTCGAAGAAGGGCAAACCGTTGCATCCGGATTTGAAACACCAACATTATTCACCATTGCAGCAGATTTGACTCAGATGCAAGTGGTAGCCGATGTGGATGAAGCCGATATAGGTAGTGTAGAAGAAGGACAACGTGTGACATTTACCGTAGACGCCTATCCCAATGATACATTCGAAGGTAAAGTCACTCAAATCCGGCTGGGTGCAACAAGTAGCAGTTCGTCAAGCACCAGTAGTACGTCGAGTAGCAGCAGTACGGTAGTGACTTATGAAGTTGTTATCTCGGCTCACAATCCCGACTTAAAACTTAAACCGAGACTGACAGCCAATGTTACAATCTATACGTTGGACAAAGAAAACGTGCTTAGTGTTCCATCAAAAGCATTAAGATTCTCTCCTGCTGTCCTACTAGTCGGTAAAGACGCAGTTATAAAAGATTGTAAAGGCGAACATAAGGTCTGGACTAAAGAAGGCAATACCTACCTTGCACATCCTGTGACCATTGGCATTACCAACGGCTCGCTTACCGAGATAACCGCCGGAATCGGTGAAGGCACACAAATCATTTCCGATATTGTAGTCAACTCTACTAAAGACGGACAAATCGACAGTACCGACAACCAGCAGTCCAGCGGAGAAAAAAGTCCTTTCATGCCAACTCCTCCGGGCAAAAAAGGAACCAATAAAAGTAAATAAACAGTCCGGTCATCACCAGACCTCAAGATAGGTATTATTATGAGTAAAACTGTTATAGAACTACAAAACATCCATCGCGACTTTATTGTTGGCGAGGAAGTTGTCCATGCTTTACGCGGGGTATCCTTCAGCATTACCGAAGGAGAATTCGTGACAATCATGGGTACTTCCGGTTCCGGCAAATCAACGCTGCTAAATACATTAGGCTGTCTGGATACTCCATCTAACGGAGAATATCTACTCGACGGAATATCCGTGCGCACTATGGGAAAGGCACAACGGGCTGTATTACGAAACCGTAAGATCGGGTTTGTATTCCAGAGTTACAACCTTCTGCCTAAAACCACGGCCATTGAAAACGTAGAGCTCCCACTAATGTATAATGCGAGCATCAATACAACGGAACGACGCCGGAGAGCGATAGAAGCCTTACAAGCTGTTGGACTGGGCGACCGACTGGAACATAAATCCAATCAGATGTCGGGAGGACAGATGCAACGTGTTGCGATCGCCCGTGCACTGGTCAACGATCCTGCAGTAATACTGGCAGATGAAGCAACCGGAAATCTGGATACCCGAACTTCTTTTGAAATTTTGGTATTGTTCCAGAAGTTGAATGCTGAAGGAAGAACAATCATCTTCGTTACGCACAATCCGGATATTTGTCAGTACAGTAGTCGCAATATCCGTTTACGGGACGGGCACGTCATTGAAGATAAAACAAACAGTCACATCCAGATGGCAGCAGAAACGCTGGCTGCACTACCGAAAAACGATGAAGACTAAACCCTATATGTTATGAACGGAACAAACCTATTCAAAATAGCCTTACGAGCTCTTTCCAATAATAAGCTACGTGCTTTCCTCACTATGCTGGGTATTATCATCGGTGTGGCATCCGTCATCACCATGCTTGCCATAGGTCAAGGATCAAAGAGGAGCATTCAGGCACAAATATCAGAGATGGGCTCCAATATGATAATGATCCATCCCGGAGCAGATACTCGAGGAGGTGTTCGTCAGGATCCTTCTGCCATGCAGACCCTAAAGCTGGCCGATTACGAGAACCTGAGAGACGAAACCGATTACTTGTCGGGTGTTAGTCCAAGTGTGTCGGTGTCCGGGCAACTCATTGCAAGTAACAATAATTATCCAGCTTCTGTAAGTGGTGTGAATACAGAGTATCTGCAGATTCGGCAATTAAACGTAACTAGTGGAGACATGTTTACCGAAGCCGACATACAAAGCTCAGCCAAGGTTTGCGTAATTGGGAAAACCATCGTAGATAACCTCTTCCCTAACAACGAAGATCCTATCGGGCACATTATCCGCATCAATCAGGTACCCCTGAGAGTCGTAGGCGTACTCAAAGCCAAAGGATACAATTCAATGGGTATGGATCAGGACGATATCGTTCTTGCTCCCTATACCACCGTCATGAAACGTTTACTTGCCGTCAATTATCTGCAAGAAATATTTGCCTCAGCCTTGAGTGAAGATATGACAGACTATGCCACAGCGGAAATCAGTAAAATACTTCGCCGTAACCATAAGCTGCGGGACTCTGATAATGACGACTTCAGTATCCGTAGCCAACAGGAATTAAGTACGATGCTCAACTCAACCACCGACCTGATGACCACACTATTGGCCTGTATTGCAGGCATATCACTTGTGGTGGGTGGCATAGGTATCATGAACATTATGTATGTCAGTGTCACGGAACGTACCCGCGAAATCGGTTTGCGTATGTCTGTTGGTGCACGAGGCATAGACATCCTGGCACAATTTCTGATAGAAGCCGTATTAATCAGCATAACCGGAGGTATCATCGGCGTGATCATAGGTTGCGGCACCAGCTTCATAGTGAAAGGTATGGCTCACTGGCCCATATACATACAGCCCTGGAGTGTATTCCTCTCCTTTGCCGTATGTACTATAACCGGCATATTTTTCGGTTGGTATCCGGCAAAAAAAGCGGCCGATCTTGATCCTATAGATGCGATCAGATACGAATAAGTGAAGATTATTAAATTGCAGAGCTATAATAGAGGTTTAAACCTCTATTATAGCTGTTGTTTAAGACAAAAAAGTATTTTTGTACTATGATTCTACAACAGCCTAAATCCCGTCGTACACTCGAAGTGTTCATCCATATTATTGGATGGGGCATTGTATTGGGATTACCGTTCCTGCTGATGAACCGGAGCGGATTCGCTATAAGTTGGGAAAACTACCTGCGACATGGAAGTGCCGTACCTGTCTCATTTATCGTAATTTTTTATATTAATTACTGCTGGCTAATCCCCCATAGCCTATTTAACGGTAAAATGAAACAATACCTGATACTCAATATCGTGCTAATCTTATGCACGGCAGGAGCGATCCATCTTTGGCAAGAATATATTTTCCATACCTATCGCCCGATAGATGTTCCGAAACATCCGGGCCCTCCGGGATGGATATTTATTTTACGCGACATATTCACCATGGTGCTCACCGTCGGATTAGCTGTAGCTATCAGGTTAAGCGGAAGGTGGGTAGAAGCCGAAGCAGCAAGACGTGAAGCGGAGAAAAGCCGTACAGAAGCAGAACTCAAGAATCTGCGGAATCAGTTGAATCCGCACTTTCTACTCAATACATTAAACAATATTTATGCATTAATAGCTTTCGACAGCGATAAAGCCCAAGCAGCAGTCCGGGAGTTGAGCCGTCTATTGCGACACGTGCTCTATGACAATCAGCAAGACTATGTCACTATCGATAAAGAAATAGATTTCGTACGTAATTATATAGAGCTGATGCGCATACGCCTTGCCTCGAATGTAAAAGTGGAAACTGAAATAGAAATCAACCCCAACAGTCGAACAGAAATAGCTCCCCTTATTTTTATTTCTCTGATAGAGAACGCTTTTAAGCATGGTATCTCACCAACAGAACCCAGTTTTATCCGTATCTCCATAACAGAAGGTGCAGAAAGCGTTTGTTGTAACATCACTAACAGTTATCATCCTAAAAGTGAAGACGACAAAAGCGGAAGCGGCATAGGTTTGGAACAAGTTCGTAAACGACTGGAACTCCTGTATCCCGGACGATATGAATGGCAACAAGGTGTGCAAAAAGAAAAAGCAGAATACGAATCAAAACTAACGATTTATGTCTGAGCAGTAAACAAAGTACTTAAATTCGCTGTTTCAACTATATCCAAAAAGAAAGAATATGAATCTGACATGTGCCATAGTAGATGACGAGCCTCTGGCTTTAAACCTCTTAGAAAGCTATGTGATAAAAACTCCATTTCTCACATTGATAGGAAAATACTCCAGTGCAGTGCACGCCATGCAAGAAATTCCCGAAAAACAAGTAGATCTGTTGTTTCTGGATATCCAGATGCCGGAATTAAGCGGACTGGAGTTTTCAAAAATGGTAGAAAACCACACCCGAATTATCTTCACCACCGCCTTCGAGCAGTATGCTATCGAAGGTTATAAAGTAAACGCCCTCGACTATTTATTAAAACCGATATCTTATCTGGATTTTCTGCAGGCAGCAAATAAAGCGATGCAATGGTTTGAGACGCGCCAACAACCTAAAGATGAAATAGAAAGCATTTTTGTTAAAAGTGAGTATAAACTGGTACAAATAGAGCTGGAAAAAATATTATACATTGAAGGATTAAAAGATTATGTCAAGATATATCTGGAAGATACTCCCCGCCCCATACTGTCCCTAATGAGTATGAAAGCAATGGAAGAACTTCTTCCGGAATCACGCTTTATACGAGTGCATCGGTCTTATATTGTACAAAAGAAAAAAATCCGGATAATAGATCGCGGCAGAATTGTTTTTGGCAAAACATATATATCAATAAGTGACAGCTATAAGCAGAATTTTCAATTATTTCTCGACAAAAGAAGTACGAATTAAAGACTGTTCGTCGATAAAATATTTTTTTTCATAGAAATACGATAAATTCTTATTGCATATTAAAAATTGTTTTTTTACCTTTGCGACGAACAGATAGGAAGTTGTGAAACTTCCCCCAATAGAATAGTTTAGTTAAGTCTAGTTTAGTTTTTGTGTGAAACGCTTCCCCGTTAGCGAACGACTCGGGAAGCGTTTTTTTTATTGCATTACAGGTAGTTAGAGTAGGTGCTTTTGTTATCGTCGGCGAAACAGCTATATAACCAATACTCCGGTTGATAAAGTTGCCGAATTACAAAATGAGTTGAAAGAATTCAAAGCATATAGATTGAGGATCCATATTCCCCTTCCATTTTATAGGTATAATTAAAAAGAACCCCACCGGTTGGTGAGGCTAAATAATATCGTTACCTTTGAAAGAAACCAATAGTAGTTTCACAATTTATACATAGACAAAATGACAGAATTCAAAATCGGAGATCGTTGTATGCTAATAAAAGAAGATCGAATAACAGACAAAGAAACAGTATATTATGGGGTAATCATCAGTATCGGATCTATGGGGATAGATAGCTCTGCTATTGTCGACAAGAGCAATATGGAATGGTTATCAATAAGAACAGATAATAACGAAATTATATCTATTGGAGCTGGAAGGATAGAGTGCATAGAGTAAATTACTTTCTATTTGCATGTGAACTGCCAAGATAAGGAAATAGGCGATAAGATCTATTATTCATCTAATAAATTCCCCCGTTCGTCTATTTATGTATCTCAATTCAATATTAACACATACATTTACTCATCATTTCATAGGATAACTAAGTTAAGACTAATAATTCTCATACTCGTGATGAGTAAAAGTATTATTTCATTTTCATTAAAGCATAAACATTTTCGTAAAATTCTCAATTTGTACCGGCCTCGCTTGAGATAAGTGAGGCCTTTTTTTATCCATCCCAAGGGTGTATTGGATTAATAATGCGACTCCGAACAAGGTAAATTCCTCATCACACCATATTCTATTTTCATAGGGAAAAACGAGAAAATAAGAATTTAAAACTAAATAAAAACAGGAAAACAGAATTAAATCCTATTTTATACAATATTCTTGTGCTGTCATTCGGAAGATCATAACTTTGTCTTCTTAATAAATAAAAATAGGCGTATCTAAATACACAAAGCTATGGCAACAAGAAAATTCAAATTTGACACTTTACAACTTCATGCAGGGCAGGAACCCGACCCGTTCGTGGGATCGTGTGCCGTCCCCATTTATCAGACAGCAGCTTTTGTTTTTAAAGATTTTGAAACAGCCAAGGTGGTTGCTACCGGTGAAGAACCCGGATTTGAATATTCCAGAATCAGCAATCCGACGGTAGATGTACTGGAAAAGAGAATCGCGGTATTGGAGGGAGGAAGTGCTGCCATGGCCACTGCATCGGGTGCTGCCGCAATCTCTTATGCAGTGATGAATATTGTGCATGCGGGAGATGAAATCGTTGCCTCAAAGAGTTTGTATGGAGGTTCTTTCAACCTTTTCGAAAGTACCCTGCCTAAATATGGCATCAAAACAACTTTTGTCGATCCGGATGATCCTGAAAACTTCGCAAACGCTATAAATCAGAATACCCGCGCCATATTTATAGAGACATTGGGGAATCCGAATCTTAACGTGATTGATTTCGAAGCTGTAGGACGTATTGCGAAAGAACATCGGATACCGCTTATCGTAGATAATACTTTTGGTACTCCTTACCTTTTCCGCCCATTGGATTTCGGAGCAAATATCGTAGTACATTCGGCAACCAAATATATTGGGGGGCACGGAACAACTATTGGCGGGGTTATTGTTGACGGGGGAAACTTCAATTGGGCTAACGGATTATTTCCAGAGTTCACCACTCCGGATCCATCTTGTAACAATACTGTTTTCTGGGATCGTTGGGGCAACGTATCCGGCACTGGCAATGTAGCTTATATCACCAAATGCCGCTTGCACTACATGCGTGACATGGGCGCCGCGTTGAGTCCTTTCAATGCATTCTTGTTACTGCAAGGTTTGGAAACACTCTCCTACCGTATGGACAAACAGGTTTTGAATGCAAAAAAAATAGCGGAATACCTCGAACAGCATCCACATATTGAATGGGTGGCTTACCCTGGGCTGGAATCGAACAAGTATCATCAACTTGCAGAGAAATATCTTCCGAAAGGTCCCGGTGCGATTATCTCTTTCGGGGTGAAAGGCGGATATGATAACGCAACGAAGCTGGTTGAATCCACACAATTGTTTTCTTTCCTCGCCAATGTAGGTGACTCCCGTTCTCTGATTGTACATCCGGCAACAGTCACTCACGGACAACTGACCGAAGAACAACGCCGTTGGGCAGGAATTCGTCCTGAACAAATCCGACTGTCTGTAGGCACGGAAGATATAGACGACTTAATTTGGGACTTGGAAGAAAGTCTAAAAAAGGTATTTCACGAATAATACATGCATAAAAGAGAATCTGGAGCTAATCCAGATATTCCCTTTTGCAGATATCAATGCACAAAGCAAAAAACGACAAAAGTAAAGGACCGAAAATTATTCCCATAAAGCCAAACAAGGACAGACCGATAAAGACACCGAACACCGTGATCAATGGATGTGTATCTGCCATCTGTTTCTGTAGCACAAATCGGATAAGATTATCTACATTGGTAACAATAATAGCGGTGTAAGCCAACAATCCTATAGCTTGTGGCCAGCTTCCCAATAGTGCAAGATATACAGATAACGGAAGCCAGACCAATGCCGTACCGACAATGGGAATTATAGTGGTGAAACAGGTAATCACTCCCCAAAAAAAAGCGTTGGGAACACCGAAAATAAAATATCCAGCCATAGCAATGCCTCCCTGAATAAGAGCTAATAACGGAATACCCAAAGCATTTGCCTTAACTATGTTATAAATTTCCTTTAATACATACGTCTTGTTTTTATCGCTGAAAGGCAACAGCCCATAAACGTACTTTTCCATTTTGTCACCTCCAGCAAGCATAAAGAAAAGAACGAAAACCAGGATAAATAGATTCATAATAAAACTGCCCAGACCGGAAACAAGTGCCTGTCCCACCCTCGTTAAGAAATTGACTATGGCCGACAAATTGTTCTCATTGAGTACATCATAACCGGTTTTTTGGTGAACCAAATCAGCAACATGTTCGAAAGAACTAACAAATGCCGCTTGATCGATACTGATTCCGTCAACTTTATTCAGTAGCATCCATACCAGTAAAGATAACGGGATGAGAAAGAGAAGAACTGTTTCACCCAACAGAAGTATTGCCGCCAGAGTACGCCTCATCCGTTTCTTCTCCGTAAGATAGATCAATTGTTTCCTTAATAGGACATAAATGGTAAAGGCACCCAATATACCACTCAGATAAGGGATCATTTCAAAAAGGAGAACTACTCCCAGAGTGACAACAACAATGATCAGCGAATACTTCCAATAAAGCTTATTTTCTTTCATAACGATTTGCTTGATGTAGCTACCAGATTATGCACAAATATAGCGTTTTTTATTTTGAAAGTTAAATATGTGGAAAAAGAAAAATACGAACGGGGACACACTATGCCCCGTACATCTTGACTCTTAATTCCTTAATATGATCGGAAGTAATGTATTCGTCATACTCCATCATTTTGTCAATAATACCATTAGGAGTAAGTTCAATAATTCTGTTGGCAACCGTTTGAATAAATTCATGGTCATGCGAAGAGAACAGAATATTGCCCTTATAAGCTTTTAAATTATTGTTGAATGCCTGTATGGATTCCAAGTCCAGATGATTGGTCGGCGTATCAAGAATCAGACAGTTGGCATTGCGTAATTGCATGCGCGCTATCATACAACGCATCTTCTCTCCTCCCGAAAGCACGCTTGCCTTTTTCAGTACTTCTTCACCGGAGAACAGCATTCGGCCCAGGAAACCTTTCATATAAACCTCATTTCCTTCACCAAACTGGCTTAACCAATCCACCAAATTCAAATCGGTGTTGAAATAGTCCGTATTGTCAACAGGAAGATAGGCAGTGGTAATTGTCACCCCCCAGTCATAACGTCCTTCATTCGGTTTCATCTCACCGTTTATAATCTCAAAAAGGGCAGTCATTGCACGCGGATCGTGTGACAAAAATACAATTTTATCCCCTTTCTCCACATTGAAATTCACATCACGGAACAGCACCGTGCCGTCATCCAATATCTTCGTCAACCCGGACACTTCCAGAATCTGATTACCAGGTTCACGTTCGGGAGTAAAGATAATACCCGGATATTTGCGGGAAGAAGGCTTAATTTCTTCTACATTCAGTTTCTCCAACATCTTCTTACGGCTGGTAGTTTGCTTACTCTTTGCCACGTTGGCACTAAAGCGGCGGATAAATTCTTCCAGCTCCTTACGCTTTTCATCTGCTTTAGCTTTCTGGTTCTGCTGTTGACGCAAAGCTAACTGACTGGATTCGTACCAGAAGCTATAGTTACCGGCAAACATATTAATCTTACCGAAATCAATATCTACCGTATGAGTACAGACAGAGTCAAGGAAGTGACGGTCGTGACTGACCACTAGCACTGTGTGTTCAAAATTGGAAAGATACTCTTCAAGCCAAGTCACGGTCTCCATATCCAAGTCATTGGTCGGCTCATCCAGCAACAGGTTATCGGGATTGCCAAACAAGGCCTGTGCCAGCATAACACGCACCTTTTCCTTACCGCTCAAATCACCCACCATTATATAATGCTTGTCTTCTCTAATACCCAGACCGCTAAGTAAAGCAGCCGCATCGCTTTCGGCATTCCACCCGTCAAGTTCGGCAAATCGTTCTTCCAATTCGGATACTTTCAGTCCATCTTCATCGGTAAAGTCGCTCTTGGCATATAATACTTCACGTTGCTTTATAATATCCCAAAGTACACTATGCCCCATCATAACCGTATCCATCACAGTATGTGCATCCCATTTGAAGTGGTCCTGACTCAAAACGGAAAGGCGTTCGCCCGGACCTAACATAATAGAACCGGTTGTCGGATCAAGGTCTCCGGATATTGTACGTAAAAATGTGGATTTTCCGGCACCATTCGCGCCGATTATTCCGTAGCAGTTTCCACTCGTAAACTTAAGGTTTACCTCATTGAACAACACTCTTTTACCAAACTGTACGGAAACATTAGAGACTGTAATCATCTTATATTCTGTTTATTTCTACCTATTGCGGGCACAAAGATAACCTTTTTCAACGAATACCTGCAAAAATGCGCTGTCAATGTGACATGAAAACACTACCTTTGCGGCGTTTTTGGCAACGGCCGTCAATATGGCAAAGTATTTGTTGCTTTTATACTAAGATTATCTAATCAGATATTTTAATGTGAAATTTGATCCATTCAATTAAGAACAATAAGAATATAGATATGAATCCAAAAGAAAAACAAACTATTAAAGACGAGGAATTACAAACAGATAGTAGCCCAGTGAACGAAGCTACGACAAATGAGCTTCCGGAAGATATAATACAAGAAGAAGCTTCGGAAACGGGAGATGCTCCGATCGAAGAGACGGATTTATCCAAAGAATTGGAAGAAACCAAACAGCAACTGGACGAACAAAAGGATAAATATTTGAGGCTTTCAGCCGAGTTTGACAACTACCGGAAACGAACGATAAAAGAAAAGGCCGAACTTATTTTGAACGGCAGTGAGAAAAGTATCGGTAGCATCCTACCTATAGTCGACGACTTCGAACGTGCCATCAAAAATATGGAGACGGCAACTGACTTGGAAGCTGTGAAAACAGGAGTCGAACTGATTTATAATAAGTTGTTTGCCGTACTCAGACAGAATGGTGTAAAAGTCATAGAAACGAAAGAACAGTCACTGGACACAGATTATCATGAAGCGATTGCCGTAATACCTGCACCAAGTGAAGAATTGAAAGGTAAAATAATAGACTGTGTACAAACCGGGTATACGCTAAACGATAAAGTAATCCGTCATGCCAAAGTAGTGGTAGGAGAATAACTAACTTATATGGAAAAAAGAGATTACTATGAAGTGCTGGGCGTAAGCAAAAGCGCATCGGCTGATGAAATAAAAAAGGCGTATCGTAAAAAAGCTATTGAATTCCATCCCGATAAGAATCCGGGGGATAAAGTAGCAGAAGAGAAGTTTAAAGAAGCGGCAGAAGCATACGAAGTATTAAGCAACCCGGATAAGCGTGCGCGTTACGACCAGTTCGGTCATGCCGGAGTTGGTGGTGCTGCGGGCAATGGAGGTCCGTTCGGTGGATTCAGCGGTGGAGGTATGTCAATGGATGATATTTTCTCCATGTTCGGTGATATCTTCGGAGGTCACGGAGGTTTTGGCAGTGGATTCGGAGGTTTTGGCGGCGGATTCGGAGGTGGCGGTAGCCAGCGTGCCCGCTATCGGGGATCGGACCTTCGTGTCAAAGTAAAGCTCACTTTAAAAGAAATCTCCACCGGAGTCGAAAAAAAATTCAAACTGAAAAAATATGTTCCTTGTGGCCATTGTCATGGTACGGGAGCTGAAGGAAGCGGTGGATCGGAAACATGTCCTACCTGTAAAGGTAATGGTACGGTTATCCGCAACCAGCAAACCATTCTCGGTACAATGCAGACGAGAACAACTTGTCCCACTTGTGGCGGAGAAGGAACCATTATCAAAAACAAATGTCACGAGTGCTCCGGAGAAGGAATTGTTTACGGCGAAGAGGTTGTAACAGTTAAAATTCCCAAAGGTGTAGCCGAAGGCATGCAACTCTCAATGGGTGGAAAAGGTAACGCCGGTAAACACAACGGTGTGGCAGGCGATTTACTCATTATGGTGGAAGAGGAACCGGATAAAGAACTAATCCGCGACGAGAACGACTTAATATACAATCTGCTTCTTAGTTTTCCGATCGCAACATTGGGTGGTGCCGTCGAGGTTCCGACAATAGAAGGCAAAGTAAAAGTGAAAATAGATTCCGGTACTCAACCCGGAAAAGTTTTACGTTTGCGCGGTAAAGGCTTACCCAGTGTAAATGGATACGGTACGGGAGATTACTGGTAAATATCAGCGTTTATGTGCCCGAAACATTAAGCAAAGAAGAGAAGAATACCTTGGAAAAGCTTGAAGAATCCGACAATTTCCGGCCAAACGCATCCGTTAAAGAAAAGATATTCAAAAAGTTCAAGACTTTATTCGATTAGATAATCAAAGAGGAAACTATCCATTAGATTGTGTAAACAAGAGATGAGGGTGTCTCACAATGTACTCGCAAAAATATACACTTTTAGTATATTATCGCGAGTATATTGTTATTTATCAGAAACTCAATATTGAAATCCTGCTTCCATGCCAAAATGGAATCCCGATAAAAACAGCAGGAGCAGAAACAACAGGCACATAAGACTGCTGCAAAAAAAAGTGGGCTTAAACTATAATTCCCTATTTCCCAGAAATGGTTATATGTTGGCAAAATCATATTGAGATAATAAGCTCCATTCTACTGCAAACGGATGTATTAGATTTTATTATATAATATTTTCCCCTATTATATTGCACACAATATAATATCGTCTATCTTTGCTGTCAGAAAAGAAAGAAGAAGATGGCAGATTTATTAAAGTTAGAGAATCAGGTATGCTTTCCGGTTTATGCACTGGCCAAAGAGATCATAAACCAGTACCGGACATTCTTAGACAAACTCGATTTAACTTACCCCCAATATTTGGTCATGCTTGTTTTGTGGGAACATAAAGAGCAGACTGTGACTCAAATCGGTGAAAAGTTAAGACTGGACAGTGGCACTCTGACTCCGCTGTTAAAAAGGTTGGAGCAGAAGGGAATCGTCTCAAGAAGCCGGAGCACCTGCGATGAACGTGTCGTAAATATCACGCTGACGGAAACCGGGAAAGAGTTGAAAGCAAAAGCAAAAGATTTACCAAAAAGCTTGATGGAATCCATGCAGGTTCCCATGGAAGAACTGAAAACCCTCAAAGAATCGGTTGAAAGGATATTGGATATTATCCACAGGAAAGATGGTAAAGGGCAAACCAGTCACACCTGTATAGAGAAAAAGCAATAGAGCATATATCGTTTTTTTTAGTGCAGGCATTACCTGCACTGTTAATTATATTATCAACAATTATTTTAAAACAATAAAATTATGTCATTATTAGCAGATTTACAATGGAGACATGCCGTAAAAGCATACGATCCGACCCAAAAGGTGAGCCAAGAGAATATAGACAAAATAGTGGAAGCCGCACGTCTGGCTCCTACATCATCCGGTTTGCAGCCTTTCAAAGTTATTGTAGTGGAAAATCAGGAAATCAAAGAAAAGTTAAGTGCAGGAGCCTTAAACCCCGAATGCATGCGGGAGTGCTCACATGTAATTGTCTTTGCAGCCTGGGACCGCTATACGCTCGAAAGAATAGATCACATATACGACTATACCACAGATGAAAGAGGCTTGCCACGTGGTCAGTTCAGTACCTACACCGACAAGCTCAAAGCGATTTATCTCAGCAAACCGGCAGAAGAAAACTTTGCCCACACAGCAAGACAGACTTATATCGCTTTAGGTCTGGCTTTGGCACAAGCGGCCGAACTGAAGGTGGACACCACCCCTGCCGAAGGCTTTGACAATAGCATGATTGATGAAGTGCTGAAACTCAAAGAAAAGGGACTAAGAAGTGTCTCCCTCATGTATGTAGGTGTTGCAGACAGCGGCCGGGACTGGCTTGCCACAATGAAAAAAGTACGCGTACCGAAAGATGAGTTTGTGATAGAGATAAAATAAAAACAGACAATACACAATGGAGCTATCCCTAAAGGATAGCTCCATTCATTTATAGAAAGTCCTTATGTTCTCCAGAACCATTTTATACGGGTAAAGAACATCGTAACCAGAAGAGATAAGGCCGTCAGAATAATTCCTTGCAAGAATCCCAGCCAGACATTCGTATGAAAATAGCTTAATAGCGGAGTAACACCCAATATACCCAAAACAGGCATGATGAGAAGATCACCTGCAACATAAGCTATCATCGGATTTTGTCCCGACATCACAAGAAAACGAGTTGATTTCAGGCATTGAAAGTAATCGCAGAGAATATGGAAAGCGATCAACCCCATGCAAGCCAATCCGGATGTCACGAAAAAGTAACTGAAAGTAGCATGATCTTTTTTTATTCCTCCCTCAAACGATTCAAAGCAAAGCCCTAACAACAACAGGAAACCTCCCAATGCAAATAAGTTTCGCCACAGCAAAGAGGATTCCCGGCCCTTCCGCAATAAGAGGAATCCAATAAAGAGCAACACAGCTACCAACAACAGGTTGAGAGTCAGCCAGCGATTGTATAACCCCACAAGATTGCTGATGATAATACCGACTGAGACCAACAACATTCCCACGGCTTTTACAGGGCGCTCGTCGGGTCCGTTTACATTGCGGGTTTTCATCCACTGAAGCAGGTATTCACCGGCAATACTACCCGGCAATACAATGAAGAGGTACTTCAAATAATCAAATTTATACATCCATGGAAGAGGGGTAAAATCGAATAGTGAACGCTCCCACCCTCCTACTTTCGAACTGCAAATAATGCCGGCAAGCAATGCCAATATTCCCACCCTCAGCCAACGGTTATTCATGGTGAATATATAAACAAGGGTTCCCCACAAAGCCATATTAGCCAACAAAAGAATAATAATATTGCTACGGTACAAACTGAAAGTTTGCCCATCTGCATAGTTGACCGTAAGTAACATTGCAGCAGCAATGGCATACGAACCCCATTTTACCGTTTGATGTCCCCATGAGGGTATATTCAACGGAATACGCATGAACATCGGAAAAAGTACGATAAAGCAGCATATAGCCAATAGCCACGAGCGTAGATCTTGTGGATTGCTCAACACGTACGGGTAGAAGTGCTGTATGAATATTGCAAAAAAAGTTAGCTGTAACCCGCGTTTTAATGCATCATAAGTCAATCTTAAGCGACTTTCTCCTGCCTCAAGTCTTTTACCGATAGAAAAAGGGAAAGCAGCTCCCATAGAAAATAGAAAGAAAGGAAATACCAGATCAACCCAAGTCAACCCGGGTATATCGGGGTTAAAAACATGTGTCGGAGGAGGAGTCTGGGCATGGTACATCCATGCCGGCAGAATTCCTCCTGCAATTGTGGCGGAAAGTACCATCGTCAGAATGGCATATCCCCGCAATGCATCCAAGGCAAAAGCCCGTTGCTTCATAAAGCTCCTCCTTCTTTCATACCCTCTTCTACTTCTTTCCAAAGATTTTTAGTAATGATATGCACAATATCGAATACCATCAAACCGTCGGACTGCAAGAGATTCATCGCGATGGATTTTGATAGTTTTTGGGGATTATCATAGAACTGATCAACCAACACGCCTCCCATAAACTTATTATTCTTCAGTATTTTCCTGAGGTGTTGACAAGAGCCTTCCACACAGTACCAAGTACCTTCCTGAGCCTGACTGTCAGTCTCATTCCAAATCGTGCGATTATGTTTCTTATACTCGTCTATCGTGATATCCGTATAATAGTTTCCGGTGGAGTAAAGATCTATCAATTCGGCATAACCATAACTTCCATACTTTGGGGTAGCCCAATTAAAGTCTTTACTCGGATCGTATTTATTACTTGCAAAATTAACTCCGACTTCATAGTATGAAGGATACCAAGCGCCGGTGTACGTTCCGAAGGATATTCGGGGATTGACTTGTTTTACCTCCTTGCGCGCCAAAGCCATAAATTCGGTAATATTTTTGGTGCGCCATTCAAACCATTTCAATGCATATTTTCCCCATTGCGGAACATATTTATCATTCTCACCCTTAACCCATTTAAAAATGTCTTCGGGATAGTTTTCCACTTTACTTCCAATATATTCTTCAAATTTACTTCGGGATAATGGAGAAAAGTCGGCACTGATGCCGTCGTAACGGACACGATCAAGCATCAGTCCGTCAAGAGCCGGATATTTGGCAACCAATTCTTTCAAGACATTTAAAATATACGTACGATATTCCTCATTAATCGGGTTGGTCATAGCTCCATACTTCTGCTTTTCATCCATTATGGAAATAATCCCTTTATCGGGAGTATAAACCATGGAAGCCCATTCCGGATGACCATCATAAACCAATCCCCGATCAAAATAATTGTGTCCGGCACAAAAGACATTCAGTGCGGCATATATTTTCAGTCCCATTTGGTGGCCTTGCTTGATAAACTCTCCCAGATAATCGAAGTTACCCCTTTTGGCACCTTTCCACTCATTCATACGAGGAGCATATTTACTGTCAAACAATACTTCTCCGGTGATTGGACGAACATCTACAATGGCATGGGTGAATCCAAGTGATTTTATCTTTTTCAGATAATATGTTATGGAATCTTTATGACTGAAACGTGCAAAATTAGCTTCTGCATCAATCCACATCAAAGCTTGTTTATGCGAAACAGATGACGGCTTCACTATCTTACAATCGGCTTTACCACTAAAAAGAATAAGCCCGATAAAGAACAAAACGATCAATATTTTAGATGATTTCATAGGATAAAATTTAATTTTTACTTAATGATTGCTTTAAATGGTGCAGCAGGCAGACCTGCGTTATTACACAAATTTCCTGTTTTAAAATTACGGAAGCAATAGCGTACTTCAACCGGATTAGGAACATTCTCATTCCAGACCTTTACAACAGAAGAACCATTGATTATTTCGGCTGAAGCCGGAACGATTTGTCCTTCGCGATCAACCAATTCGAATCCCGTGACCGGCTCATTCTCCGGCACCAATCCGTCAGCTCCAAAATCAAAATCAACTTCCACCTTTCCTTCGATAAGTTTACATTGTTTATACACAGGCCCCGAATACATGAATCCTTGCAAATTATAAGTCTTAGCCAGAGCCCAATACGCCAATCTTTCGCCCACTTTAATCTTATAAGGAGGATGAATGAACTTTTCACTACCCGCATCGGCTGTTATAGCCATTCCTACATGGGGTATATCCTGCATTAAGTCAAGCTGACATTGCCGGAATAAGGCCCAATCGAACTTATCACTGCCTTCGGACTGCCAGGGAGCAATCTGAACATAGTAAAACGGCAATTCCGCCTGATGCCAGAATGTCCGCCATTGGGCGATCATGGCAGGGAAAAGCTTCCGGTATAAATCCGGATCTGCCGAGTTGGCTTCACCTTGATACCATATCACTCCTTTTACGGGGAAACCCTTCCACGGATTTACCATTGCATTCCACAATAAAGTAGGAGTTCCGGCAGGCCAGCCAAAGTCCGTGGCATTCACATCCGGTAGCTCTACACCGGCAAAAGAAGAAAGAGTTTCCCTACTCATCCACGCTTCTATTTTCGAAGCGCTCCAAGAGCAGTTGATTAATCCGACGGGTATTTTCAAGGTATTCTGTAATTGATTTCCAAAAAAATAAGCTGCCGCACTAAAATTCGCCACATTCTCCGGTGATGTCTCACTCCAATGTCCATCAATTCCATCGGATTTAGGGGTGGTACTCCACGCATTCTTTACAGTATAAAGCCTCATGGATCGCTTAGCCTCGGCAGAGACAATATATTCCTGTGAACCATATACAGGCTGTCCTCTAAAGCCCTTCACCGGCATCTCCATATTAGACTGCCCCGAACAAAACCAAACTTCACCTATTAAAATATTTTTCAGTATCAGCCGGTCTCCATCGGAAAAAGTGATGGTGTACGGACCGCCATAAGAGGGGGTATTCAGCTTTAAAGTGAAACTTCCATTCTTATCACAGTTCGCATAGACGGCTTTTCCATCCCATGAAGCATTGGCGGAAATCTTTTTACCTATTGTAGAATTTCCGGTAAACACAACTACCGACTTTTGCTGCAATACCATATTATCGCCCCAAATGGAAGTCAAAGAAACCTTTGCTGATAAAATAGCAGCATAAAGTAATGCTCCCGAAAAAAATAGTGCTTTTCTCATTACTACTTATTGATTTTTCAAATATGATCTGTAAATGTTCCCAAAACGATCAGTCACTCTAACCTCGATCTTAGCCATCGGATCTTTCGGCGTGGCATGAAATAAGTGTCCGGTTTTTACAGGAGAAATCCAGTCGTAGACTACTTTCTTCTTATCAGAGCAAATGGCTTTAGCTTCCGGATCATATCCTGTATAACGCTCCATCTCTCCTATTCTACTTCCATTTTCATACCATTCAACTTTCCAGCTCTCATCCCAATTCCACACATTGGCTATCACATCTTTGGGATATTCATCTGACGCCCCCACAGGATAGAGTCTAAATTGATAATCGTCAGGATAGCCCACACTTTTATACTTCCATTTTACTTCATTTCCGTTAATCTGATATACGGCATAACCACTGGGAGTACCATCAACACAAAGATCGGACTTCCACCAAGTGCCACACACAGCGGCGGTATTATGTTCCATCAGACTATCGTTGAAACAGACATTCAGATTAAAGTGGGAATGCCCCGTGATGAGATGTGCATTATAACCTTTCAGCATTTCATATAACCCGGTAGCATTACTCGTTTCATCTTGTAGAAGTGCATTGTAAACTAACTCTTTGGTGGAGCTCGAAGGAATATGCATCAACACAAAGACTAAAGATCCACGGGGTACAAAAGACAGGTCTTTTTCCATCCATGAAAAGGTCTTCTCGTCTATATATCCAATATACTGATAATTCCTATTTACATAGAAACAGTTGTCGAGTACAATATAGTGCGCCTTTCCTTTATTAAAGGAGTAGTATACCGGTCCGAAATAATCTTCAAAAGTAGAATATGAATGTTCAAAAGTGCGCCCTCCATAAGTCATATCATGATTACCAATTGCCTTATAGACAGGAAAATTTAAGGTGGAAACAGCGCGAATATAATCCGGGTATAAAGAAGGAGTATCTCCCACAATATCTCCACAATCCAGACCAAAAACATCTTGTCCAGAAGGGATCATTTTATTGTAAGCTACAATATCTTTTAAATAAGACTTGTATCGATCAATATCATCGAGGGAAGTAACCTGAACATCCGCCTGCACAATGAAGGTATGGCCGATATCGCCTACCGGATTCTTCTCTAAATAAAAATCGTATGATTTAACAGATGCCTGATTTATTTCATGATAAAAAATCGGAGTCGCCCCTTTTCTTAGAGATATATAACCCGATGGAACAGAAAGATAGACAAAACGAGCATTCTTATCTGCCTGCAATTGATACTCACCCTTAGCATTGGTCAGGACACAATCATAACCATCCGTCACAATGATTCCCGAAAGAGGCTTCCCTTCACAGAAGACTTTACCATGTATCGTATTACCGGCTGTGGATGAAGAAATGCTCAAAAACGGGCTTAATACTAACAGTGTAATAAAGAATATTCTTAATGAGTACCGCTTCATATCTTACATCATTTTACGGTCTTCAAATAGGCATCAATACCTTCTTTCAGACTATCCCAATAATCATATTTTTTAATATGAATCATATCAAAAATAAAGTAACCGTCGCCGGCATTAATACAGGCATCAACTGTTTGAGGTATCTTCGAAGCTTGTCCGCCATTCTCCCATCCCGAAGCATTGCCCACATCGGGGCCTCCGGCAAATTTCACATCTCCCATAAGTAGAGTACGGGCATTTTTGCAAAATCCTTGCATCGTCCATTCACCATTGCCGTAAATACTGGTGGTTGAAGCATAGGCACCGACTAACATAAAATCAAGCAAATCGGCATATCCATAGTTTTTATAATCGGCGGTAGCCCAATCGGGGAAGTTAGCCCCGGTATCATATTTGGGACTAGCCCAATTTACTCCGACCTCGTAATAAGTAGAATACCACCCACCCACATACACGCCAAATCGAGTATTCGAATTGACTGATTTAACTTTTGACCTCGCTTTCACCATAAAATCATGAATCACCTTTGCACGAAATTCCAGCCACTTCTTAAAATACTTAGGCTTTGTTGCGGGTAAAGGGTAACTTGATGTTCCCGGTACAATAATATCATTGGGGAAATTAGCAACTTTCTCACCGATATAGTTCTCGAACTGTTGTCTTGATATGTCCGAAAAGTCTGAAGCAAAATCATTATACCGACACCGATCAAGAAAGATTCCATCGACATCATATTTTGCCAAATCACCCAATATATTCAGAATAAATTGTTGCACTTCTTCATTGGCGGGATTCAAAAACTTAGTGCCATATTCATTGTCCGGATCATTTCCGGAATCCAAATCCATTGCATTGGTAAGCCCCGCTTCCAAATTCAACGTTGTACACCAACTCTTCTTTGATGAATCACGGAATAGCAATCCCTGTTTACCCAAACCATAAGGATAAAGGTTACCTCCCACAAAAGTATTTATCGCTGCATTTACTTTAAGTCCCAGTTTATGACCAATATCAATAAATGCTTGCAAATAATCCCAGGTAGCTGTTCGCTCGTAATAAGTATATCCGGTACTTGTCCATACGTCGAGCTTTTGGACTTGATCGACAGCTGTTGTTTTAAACAAAACATCCCCCATCGTCGGACGAACATCAACAACAATGTCGGTAAACCCTGCATTCTTCGCTTTAGTCAAGTCCCTTTCAATATTCTCCTTACTATTGGCGTAATCGGGAAAATTGGCGGCAGCATCAATCCAGACAAATCGAGGTTTTGCATCCGATTCCTGTGGGTCATTACCCCATATCCAATCAGGATCTTTGTCGCTACTTCCACAACTAGAGTATATAGCTCCTATCGCCGCTAAAAGCAGCATTTTCAAGTATTTATTCATATTGAGTTCTTTGTAATTAGGGAATATTCCTATAAAGAAATATTCCCTAAATAGCTAAATATTATTTTTTAATACAATCAAAATTGTAGCAACCTACAGTTTTACAGGTGTTATCTACATAATATAGACTCATTTTGAAACCATTAGTAGATGGCACTAGCAGAATGTCTCCGGTACGAGGTTCGGATGGTTCGGCAGCATTGTAAGATTTCACGGAAGAACTCATCTTCAATATATCTGTGGCATCCACCGTTCCGCTAAAACCAGACGCACTGCTCACATCGTACAGATAGAAAATGGAGTTCATGCCCCACTGCGGGAAATACCCAACGGCATATAAAGCCAGATAGGTAGCTTTATTGAATGTCGTTGTAGAAACAATGCTATTATTATATCCCCATCCACTGCCATCACTCTGAGCGCCTAATGCCGATGTAGCGGTATTAGAAGTTCCATCAACATAGTTAAGTTGGTCGTTGTAGTTATAGTGCCCTACAAAATAACCATCTTCAACTTCAGTGGTACGGTAAGCGACTTTGGCATTAGCATCCATGGCAAACCAATTACCTACTCCGGAAACAGTCACGATCTCGGGTTGCCCCATGACACCATTTCTCACAACACAGCGGATAAACTGATTTGAACCGGCACCAGAACCATCAAAAGCACTGGTTATAATAGCATTGGTAGAGATATCTCCGGTTACGGACAAACGTGATCCAACAGGGAATGAAGTGGTATTTTGCATAGAAAGTATCTTCTTCGGTTCCTGCTTCACATCATTTGTAGCATAAAGAGACCACGCCTCCCCTGCCTGGGCATAGTTACAGATCAACATATTGCCACCTGTATCACTGGTAACAGAACCGGTAGCCGTAGCACTACCCAAATTCACTATTCCTAATTTCGTTCCACCGGTAGCGGCATTGAAATATATAGGAGCTGATCCATCGCCATAATTGACGACCAGGTTTCCTCCACATACAGCGATTGAAGGATGGGATACAGCCGGCATTCCGTTTGTGGTCAAATCAATGGTATATGCCAGTGATTCACTTCCGGCACGATAACCATAGTTTATCTTCTCCGGAATCTTCTTCTCAACTGTATATACCGCTTGAGTTCCGTCGTGGGCAGTCACCGTAAATTTCACCGGTTGATTATAGTCTATATTTTCAACAGCCGGATCGGGTGAGATCGTAGCATGAGGAGATACAGTATATGATGCCATGGTTGCCTTCAATTCATCTAAAGTAGGCAAAGCAACGGACTTCGTATCTTCATCAATAGATCCTGTGATTCCAAGATCAGGTAATGCAAAACTTAACAATTGGCATGCGCTTGACTTCTTACGTATGCCCGAAAGGCTTATTTTCCGTTGCGTTCCATCAGGCTCTGTCAAAGTAAAGTAGTTCTCCTTAGTCAAATCGAGAATGCCAAGAGAAGGAGAAAGTTGATAGTTAGGAGCCAACTCCGCCTGCACTTTAAATTTAGACATGTATTGTTCCGTTTCATTATCGCTCGATTCGGGGTAATAATACGGTATAGGTATTACAAATTTGTCAACAGAAGAATCGGATATTTTATATTCCACAGCCACTTTCTCGGCATATTCACCTTCAACAAATATAGCTGTCAGACTAGTGATACCTTGTCTGTTGGCAGTAGGTAGTACATATTCAGGTTCTTGGCACGACGAAAGAATTGCCAGCATACCAAGAAAGGAGTATATTATTTTTTTCATAATTCAATTTAGTTAATGTTATTTCCATTCTGCTTTTTGATCAACCAGCGCGTTATTACTCAATTCCGATTGAGGTATAGGGAAAATATACATTTTCTCGGGGAAATTACGATTTTGAGTATCACATTCCACATAGGTATATACAAAATTATTACCCGACTTTTCTATTTTCAAACCATGAACACGATAATTGTTCAAGCCTCCATTGGCATAAGTTTGTGCAGACAGTTTCCAACGACGCAGATCCCAATACCATTGTCCTTCATAAGCTAATTCAACTTTACGCTCTTGCTTGATGGCAGCCCATAAATCAGTTCCATCTTTGTCTTTATAGGGCAATCCTACTCTTGAACGAATCTGTTTAATTGCAGCGTTCGCATCAGTGGCATCGTTCAAACGATAGCAAGCCTCCGCATAATTCAACAACACTTCTGCATAACGGATTACCGTCCAGGGTTGAGTACTTACCTGGGTGGTTTTGAAGCTATGTCCCTCATCCACCAGTTTACGTAAATAGTAGCCGGTGGTGGTTCTGCCTTCCGGTTTAGGTTCAACCAGCCATGTAGCCCAACCGTCGGTACCTTTTACAAAAGGTTCAATTGTGCGCCCCTTCCATGAAGAGCCATTATAAAGTATGGTTGCTTGGAAACGAGGCTCCAAACTAGAATAAGGAGGTTCCTCTGTAGTGCCGTCGGTGGTATGCCAAGTCGTCCAGTCGGGGAAACCTCCCGAAGACAACTCATAAGATTCTACCATTTCCTGAGTCGGGGTACCAAAACCTCCGACAACCGTATTCCCATCCAATGCTTTATCACCGCCGGGAGCATAGTATGAATCAAAATCATGTCCAACCGAGAACTTACTCTGATCAAAACAATACTGAAGAATCGCTTCTTTATTACCATCGGTAATTGTTTTAGAGTAAGAGTCTGCATAATTGCTTTCCAATGTATAACCCAGTTTCGCCACTTCTTCGGCAGCGCTCTTCACATCAGCCCAACGTTCGGCATAAAGCATTGCACGAGTCAGGAATGCATAAGCCACTCCTTTATCCAAACGACCATGAGCGCTGGCTTTTACCGGCAGATTCTCAGCGGCATATTTCAAATCGGCCGCAACAAAATCCCAAGCATCTTTCTCCGTACTTACTGCTTTATCTTTAGTTATTTTAGGGAGGTCTTCATCATAAATAATCACTTCCTTATATCGCTTTATCAAGTCAAAATAAAGGAAGGCTCTGACGAATCGCATTTCCGCCTCAAGACGAGTTGCATCGCTTTCACTAAGAGTTCCATAGTGATGCAGGTTATATAGGTTTTCGTTGGTGCGACGAATGTAAGTGTACATTGTCTCCCAAGTTCCCATATAAACAGTTACATAATTTACCGTCAGCGTGGTACCGCCGTACGCTATCTCACTTGGTATATATTGCAATGCGTTATAATTGGAAGAGCCGTATTTCAACATATCGGTGAGCCCTTCGGTCATACCCGCAGCACACTGTCCTAAGGTAAAATTACTAAGATCATAAAAAGACTTATATAAATAATTGACCGCATACTCTGCATTTTGAGTAGAGCTCCATAGCATTTTATCAGATACGCTATCTGTGGGAGTCATATCCAAATAGTCGTTACATGAAGAAAGACTAAAAGATAATCCCAATAAATATAAGCTTAAAGTTTTCAATTTCATAAAATTTGATTTTAAGATTAGACTAGAATGTTACTGAGATACCACCCATTATTATCCGTTGCTGTGGATAATATCCATTGTTGACTCCCGGTGATTCAGGATCAATACCTGCGGGAAGACCACTTATTGTAAATAAGTTGGATCCTTCAACGTATAGTCTGAGATTCTGTAGATTCATTACTCTCATCCATTTTTGTGGGAAGGTGTAACCTAGTTGAGCAGATTTTAGACGTATGTATTTTCCGTCGCGCATCCAAAAAGTAGAAGATAAACCGTTATCTCCTCCATGAGTTAAATGTCCTGCCGTTATACGTGGGAACGTACCATTGGGATTTTCTGTACTATATGCATTTTCAACCAAATATAAAGGGGAATTGGCACCTTCTTTAAAAGTCTGTGTCCAAACCGTATTATCATCATATCCATTATAATAAGTACCGGTCAGAGAAACATCAAATAATGCGCCACCAGTAAACTGGGCATTAAAGTCAAATCCATTCCAAGAGCAGTTTAAATTTAAGCCATAAGTTAGTTGAGGACGGTTGCTACGCCCTATTATCGCTTTATCATCTTCGGTAATCTTACCATCTCCATTTAAGTCTTTATACTTTATATCACCTATATTAGGACGGGTTCCATACCATGCTGAGTTGGTAATTTCGTCTTCCGACTTGAACAAACCTTCAGCTTCCCATCCCATAAGAGCACCATACGCAGTACCGGTGACTTTTCTCCACTCCATGGTATTGGGACTATCGGGATAAACCAACCAACGAGTTTTGGAATAGGTAAGACTTGCACTAACACCATAGTTAAAGACTTTTCCTGCCAATTGCAACTTATTACGATGGGTAACCAAGACATCAAGCCCTTTGGCATCAATTTTATTATTATTCTTCCACGATGGATAATATCCTCCCATAGAAGGGGGATAATTTGAACCCATTGCAGTCAAAATATCATAGGTATAATTATAAAACGCATCAAATTCCATACCCAACAATCCATTCCACATTGTAAAATCGAATCCGGTGTTCCACGATAATGTCTTTTCCCATGTCAAATATGGATTGGCAATAACGTTTGTATAATATGCAGGAGACAAAGTTCCGTTAATTACAATATTAGATGAGTTATTATTGGTATACTGACTCAAGAAAGAATAAGCGGGAACTGTACTGTTACCTAATAATCCGACAGAGGTGCGTACTTTTAAATCGTTCAAGAAAGAAGAAAGACCACTCATGAAATCTTCTTTTGACATTCTCCAGCCGAGAGAAGCGGAAGGGAAAAAGCCCCAACGTTTACCGGACATTCCATAGAACTTATAGGAACCGTCATAACGTCCGGAAACTTCTGCCAGATATTTATTGTCATAATCATATTTTAGACGAAAAACGTAGCCGGCCGAACGGGATGCATCACTCCATCCACCAATAGGGGAATCTGTAGCAACACCACGACCCAATTCGGGTAATTCTGCGAAAGGCAGATTTTTTGCATACGCAGACATGCTATTCTCCTTATAATCGCGAGCCTCAACAAGAGCCATTACATCAATATTATTCTTACCAAATGTATTCACATAATTAATACTAGCCTGTCCAACCAATTGCTCGTAGGTATATTGCCCTTCTCCAAGGTTTATACCCAAATCTACACCACGTGGATCGGCTGCCTGAACCCAATCCATTGAACTGTTACGAACCATAGTAGAATATGGTGTGTTCAAATTTTTATTATGAGAAGTTCCATAACTATATGATCCGTTAGCTTTTACTGAAAGCCCTTTTATCCATGGAACATTATAAGAAAGCGAGATGTTTGTTTGAAGATCATTACTACGTGTTTTCTTGTAGCCGGATTCGTATATTGCAGCTAAAGGGCTATTAGGCAAAGAAGTATTGTTTTGCAGAGTAGCTGTATACAAACCATTATATTTTTCGGGTAAGTAAGGATGCATTATAATAGCTTGATGTGCAACTGACAACCAGCCCTGCTCACCTAGAGATGAATCGCTATCTGTCCCACCTGAAGCATATCCCGGAGTATTACGCCGGGCAACATTACCTGAAACGCCTAATGAAAAATGAAGGTTCTTTGCAAAATCGGACTCAATATTAGTTCTTAGATTATACCGGCGATAATTGAAATTCTCAATATTTCCTTCCTGCCCTAAATATCCGACAGAAGCAAAATAACGCATTTTTTCATTGCCACCCTGAATAGTCACACTATGTTTCTGGTTAAAACCCGTTCCGAAGACCTTATCAATGTAATTCACATTATCCCAGCCATCCGTCGGATCATTGTTAGTCATTGCCGCTACATTTTCCTTGGAGTAAACCGGTACGTATTGGCTTTTATCTTTTATGGTTCCATTTGCCAATTGATCCATCATATCTCCCATATTATAATAATATGCAAACTGTGGACCATTCATAAACTTAGGAAAGTTGGCGTTCATAGACGCACCAAAGGAAGCATCATAAGTGACTTTGGTTTTGCCTGCTTCTCCTTTCTTTGTAGTGATAATGATAATACCTCCGGCTGCCTGAAGACCATAAACTGCAGCAGAAGCACCGTCTTTCAGTACCGAAACACTTTCAATGTCATTTGGATCAATATCATTAATGTTCTTCACCGGAAATCCATCAACAACGTACATTACGTTATATATAGATCCACGTATTTTTAATGATGCCTGATCCAAACCGGGTTCTCCCGATTCCTGTACAGAAGAGATACCGGGCAAACGTCCTCCTAAAATCTGGGAAATATTGGTAGAAGGAGCTTTCAGAAGATCATCCCCTTTTATTGCAGAAACAGCACTCGTCAGTGAACTCTTTTTCTGCACGCCATATCCTACCACCACTACTTCATCCAAAATTTCAGTATCTTCCACCATTTTTGCATTGACCGTTCTTCTGCCACTCACATTTACTTCTTGAGTTTTCATTCCTACAAAAGAAAAAACCAACATGGCGTTCTTTCCCGCATTAAGAGTATATCTCCCGTTAATATCGGTAACAGATCCTTCGGTAGTGCCTTTTATAACGACACTAACTCCAGGTAAAGCATCTCCTGATGCATCGGAGACGATGCCCGTTACAGTAATTGTCTGTGCATTACCAGAGATGGAGCACAACAAAAGTATCACCAATGAAAACCAAAACGATTTCATCCTGTGACAATCATTAATTAATCTTAGGTCAGTTTCTCTCATAAAATCTGATTATTAGTTTAAACGTATAGATTGATTAGATTTGTAGATTTTTTCATAGTTTTTCCAATATATTCCAGCACTGGAAGAGTCCGCGGGGTACATGGAAGCATCCTTTCCATTTTCCACCTTTCAGCGGTAGCAACACTTCTCCCCTACGGTTGAGGTAGCCGAACCATTCGGGGTATTCAGGATCTTTAAAGTGTGTCCATACATATTCGTGAATCTTCTCGAACCACTCCAAACACTTGGGATCTCCGGTCAACTGATATCCTTTCAGTAGAGATATCAATGTTTCGATATGAACCCACCATAGTTTTTGATCCCATTCCAATTGTTGGGTTGGATGCCCTAGACGATCCATAAAGTAGAATATACCGCCGTATTGCTTATCCCAACCGTAATTAATCATGGTGAGTGTAATGTTCTTGGCTTTTTCAATCAAGTCGGGACGGTTTAAGCGTTTACCCAGATCCATAATAAACCACATGGCTTCAATGGAATGTCCCGGGGTTATCTGACGACCTTCAAAGGAGTCGGACAGCTCTCCGTTGGAAAGGATATTCTCCACAATTATCCCACCCAATTCAGGACGGTAGAATACTTCCATCACTTCGTGAATGCAAGTTTCCATGGTCTTTTCCAAATAGGACGGATCCAACAGATGTTCTATTTCCAAAGCCAGATTACAAAGTATCATTGGAAGGGCAAAGTTTTTCAACTCCCGTGTACCGGCATGCGCTTTATTCCATTTTCCTTTGGGATTATCTACTTTTGACAGAATAATATCGAAAGTTTTCTTGGCAATATCGGCATATTCCTGATTACCGGTTGCCAGATTCAGTTGCCCGAAAGCCATCGTAGCAAAAGTATAGGAGAATATGTTATAAGGCTCTATCAACGGGTTACCCTGCCTGTCTAAAGAAAAATACCAGTTATAGTTGCCATCATGACCGTACTTCTTAAGAAACTCACCTCCTTGTATGGCACAGTCCAGCCACTCTTGCTTTTTTTCTACTTTATTGTAGAGCATGGCAAACAGCCATACTTCCCGTCCTTGTAGCCAGATGAATTTATCGGTATCAAAAACTTTTCCATCCCGCTCCAAACATGTAAAGTAGCCACCGTACTCCAAATCTTGAGAATTATTGAGCCAAAAGGGAATAACATCCTTGAACAGTTCATTTTTGTACTGTTCTGCTAATTGTTTAAAGTCCATACTTTTATTTATATTATAATTTTAAGGTCGATTTATTTTTGCTTCGAACCGGTCCAGTAACGTTCGATATCTTCTAATGATTTTCCTGTCGTTTCAGGGATTAGCTTCCAAACAATCAGGATGTATGGAATACATACGACGGCAAACAAGGTGAATGTTCCTGCGGGGGTTAAATGTTGAAGCATCCAGGGAGTAAGCTGTCCGATAAGATAGGTTCCCACCCAGAGGGCAAATCCGGCGATCGACATCGCTAAACCGCGTATTCTCGTGGGGAACATTTCCGATAGCAGTACGAAGATGACTGCACATATTGAGATGGCGCAACAAAACACATAAAATAGAAAGAAGAAAAGTAGAAAGCTGTTGGGTAATGAAAATGCAGCACCAAACTTAAAGTAAAATGCAATGAGCAATAGTGCTGCTATCATTCCGGAAACACCATAGTAGACCAGCTTTTTCCGTCCTATTTTATCGATGATAAACACTGCTAAAACGGTAGTCAGCATATTTACCATACCAACCAGAATCTGACTGTACAAGGCGTCTCCACCGGACAGGCCTGCTCTTTCGAATATTGAAGGTCCATAATATAGCACGGCATTCACTCCCATAAATTGTCCAAGTATGGCTATGCTTGCACCAATAATGACGGCCCTTAATATACCCGATTGGAATAATAATTTCCAGTTCGACCCGTTTTCGGAAGAGATGACTTGCTTGATATCGGCTATTTGATATGCGACTTCCGATTCTGAACGATTAATCTTTTGCAAAACCTTGCGGGCACGATCGTCTTTATCACGGACAATCAACCATCTCGGACTCTCCGGAATAAAGAATATGATCATGAAGAACAAAGCCGCCGGTATAGCTGCCATACCCAGCATTGCGCGCCATACTTCGGAGATCAAAATCTGATCCAACCAAGCAATATTGAATAGGCTGGCCGTATGTGAAAAGTGCAACAATTGATAGTTCACCAGATAAGCACCTAAAAATCCCACCGTTACGGCTAGTTGATAGAGCGCGACCAAACGTCCCCGGCACTCGGCGACTGAAACCTCTGAAATATAGAGGGGAGAGACAATGGAAATAACTCCGATACCAAGACCACCCACCATTCGCCAAAGAACCAATTCAGTAAAAGAACCGGCAAAAGCACATCCCATTGCAGACATTGAAAACAGAATAGCGGAAATGAGCATTGTGATTTTTCGGCCAAACTTATCGCTTAGCTGACCGGCAAAAGATACACCAACAATTGAACCGATTAATGCGCACCCTACATACCAGCCTTCCTGTATTTCATCCAGATGAAACAGGGTTGTGATCTGCGAAATAGTACCGGAGATAACAGCCGTGTCATACCCGAAAAGATAACCTCCTATTGCCGCCACTACTGACAAAAACAGGAGATAGCCCATACTTATATTAGACCTCATAGTTTTTCTATTTTATATTGAAATATTCTTTATATCTATCGTATAAGTGTCCGGCCTGTAAGTATGCCGACTGGGGACTCATAAAATGGGAAAACTCAAAAGTTATGGCTTTGTCGTATCCGGCACGTTTGGCTGCTTCGAGCTTCATGCGTAGTTTATCGAATTTTATAGGCAGAAAGTTTATAGGCATGTCGCGATCGAAACTTTCGGCATTTGTCCAGCATTGCATGCCGTATCTGTCCGCCAACTTTTTGTTTACGGCAAAGAAGGCATCCAACTCGTCATAATCAATATGTCCGTCTTGAAACGCACAGGCATTTACTACATCATGAATGCCATCGAATATTTCATTCCATTCTTTCTCATGTTGTTCCACCGACACGGCATCTTCACGGGTTAGCTTTCCCGTGCCCATAATCGCTTTCTTCCCGTCAATCCAGGGAGAGATAAAAGTAGGCAATCCATCGGAAACATCTTTGCACTGCTTGCCCATGGTGTGGAAAGAATCGATTGCACCCTTAGTGCTACGGCTGATTTCCGTACTGATATACCACCCGCCAAAGCTTTTGTATTTTTCTCCATACATCTTCCACACTTCGTCAATGACATACTTATTATACTCTACCTCCCATGACATATCCCGTGTATCCCAATAATGTCCGGTATCATACAAACCGAAATAAAACTTCATACCATACTTTTCGGCTAATCGGAGGAACATATCAACCAAGTCGACCGAAGGCATATAGCATCCTTTATTTAATAAATATTTTGAGGGATAAGTGATAAACTTCCGGTAACCCGATCGAATCAATATGACTGTATCGATACCAATGTTCTTCATATGTCTGAAATCCATATCCCACTCTTTTTCCCCCCAATTTTGATGAGGAATATCATGGGAAATCTCATCTAAAAATGTGCCTGTGATTTTTAAACCATTATTTTTCGAGACAATAAGCTTATCATCGAATTGGTTCTCAACAGTAGCTTCATGCATTTTTTCTTCGGTCAGTGTCTTTCCCAATAAAGATGGAGCTACCAAGAGTGAAGCACCCGCTAATGCCGTTTTCTTCAGAAAATCTCTTCGGTTATTCGTTTTCATATAGCTTTCGATTTGATTTAACGTATATTGTTGTATTAGGGACTGCACAAAAATACATATATTTATTATATAAACAACAAATAATAAAAGATTTTATTATATATGACTTATATATTTAACATTTATATGAAATAGGCTTTTAATTGTGGTTATAAAAAGGTAAATAGAAGGTATAAGCTCATAATATTAGGAAATGAAAATAAAAAGAAAGAGACGTCATAGACTAAGAAACACGAAAGAAGAGAATTTCGTCCCGATTTAATAAATTCTTTTATTATATTTGTATTCACAAGTAAAATAAGTATTATATGAACCAACAATTATTAAAAGAGATTGAAAAAGGAAGCAAAAACGCTTTATTAAAAAAGAAGATTATTACTCATTATATATATAATGGTAGTTCTACTCTCACGGACCTATCCAAAGAGATGGATTTAAGTGTGCCTACCATAACAAAGCTAATCGGTGAAATGTGTGATGACGGATATATCAATGATTACGGTAAATTGGAGACCAGCGGTGGACGTCATCCCAGCCTGTACGGGCTAAATCCGGAATCGGGCTATTTTATCGGAGTGGACATTAAGCACTTCTCGATAAATATCGGGTTGATTAATTTTAAAGGGGAAATGGTAGAGCTTAAAATGGATATTCCATACCTATTTGAGAACAGTAGAGAGGGTATGGAAAGATTGTGTTTGCTTATCCAAAACTTTATCAACAACGCTGAAGTAGATGTGAAGAAAATACTTAATATCAATGTAAACGTATCGGGGCGTGTTAATCCGGAATCGGGATTCAGCTTCAGTCAATTCAATTTTGAGGAACGTCCATTGGCAGATGTACTGACCGAAAAGATCGGTTATCCTGTCACTATAGACAACGACACCCGGGCTATGACCTACGGCGAATATATGCAAGGATGTGTAAAGGGGGAAAAGGATATCATATTTGTTAATGTAAGCTGGGGATTGGGTATAGGCATTATTATCGACGGGAAAATATATAAGGGGAAGTCCGGTTTTTCGGGCGAATTTGGTCACGTTAGTACGTTCGATAATGAGATTATATGCCACTGTGGAAAGAAAGGCTGTCTGGAAACGGAAGCTTCCGGTTCCGCACTGCATCGTATCTTATTGGAGCGTATACAGAAAGGAGAAAATTCCATTTTATCGGGACAGGTCGGTACAGAAGATCCGCTAACCTTGGAAGAAATCATTGCTGCTGTCAACAGGGAAGATGTGTTATGTATAGAAATAGTAGAAGAGATCGGACAGAAACTGGGAAAACAAATTGCCGGACTTATCAATATATTCAATCCGGAATTAGTAATCATCGGCGGGACATTATCACTGACAGGAGATTACATTACACAACCTATCCGAACAGCGATCAGAAAATATTCACTCAATCTGGTCAATAAAGATTCGGTTGTCACGACTTCCAAACTGAAAGATAAAGCCGGAATCATCGGAGCGTGTATGTTGGCTCGAAGCCGGATGTTCGAAAGTGTATAAAGGCAAATAAAAAGACAGAGGTAAGAGCAAAAAGAGTTATTCCCTTAGCTTATCGTATCTGCTAAGGGAGTATTTTTCTGCCATCTGCCAAATCGTCCAGAAAGACTTCCACATTCCAGGCATGATGGGCTACATAAGCAGCAGGTCCGGTATCACCCGAGGCGGTAATGTCATGCACTACATTCACCTTATTTTTACCTGTAATCAGAAATATTAATTTCTTGGCATTAAACAGCACATTACCGGTCATCGCAATACGCAGTTGACCGTTATAAGGATTCCGACTGACTTCATACGGTTCGGTAGACGAAAGCAAATGTTCCTGCCCGGGAAAAATGGATGATGTATGACCATCATCTCCCGCTCCAAGTAATACGGCATCAAAGAATGGTCGGTTACGCCATAAAGGGACAGTAGCACAGACTGTCTCCGAATAACGTTTAGCTTCTGCTTCGGGAGAATTTGCACCGTATATGGGAAAAATAGACTCATTATGGATTGGTACCTGATCAAGCAATAAACGTCGCATCGTCCCATAATTACTTTCGGAATCATCACACGGTACACAACGCTCATCCACCCAATAAATCCGCATCCGTTCCCACGGTGTGGCATCCTTATACTCATTGGCCCAAAGGTCAAACATTAAAGAAGGAGTACCACCTCCACTAAATGCAAAATAATAGACTTTACTCCGATCTTCGTCCATCAGACGAAGCAAACGCTCGATCAGTGCACGTGCAGTCTCTATAGCAGTATTATAGACGTATGTTTTCATAATTCACAGTATTCATCCGTATTCGTCAAATTCTTACATGGATTTGTCCATTCGGCTCCATGCTCATTCATCATTGCTTCACTTTCCAACGGTCCCCATGTTCCGGCAGGATAACCGTATAAGGGAGCGTCATCATGTTCTTTCCAATAGCGTAATATCGGATCGAAAAAGCTCCATGAAGCTTCTACCGCATCACTTCGGGTGAACAATGTAGGATCTCCCTGAATGCAATCTTCTATTAGCCGGGCATAGGCATCACCTACGGGTATTCCACCCAGGTCTTTATAACTAAAATCCATCATAACTTGTTTCACCTCAAATCCCGGCCCGGGTACCTTCATACCAAACTTTAGCACAATACCTTCGTTAGGCTGAAGACGGAGGATGAGTTTATTGATCGAAGAATATCGAGCTTCTTCCTTACCACGGAACATCTGATGAGGAGTATTTTTAAAATGTACCACGATTTCGGTAACCTTGGTCGGCATCTGTTTGCCGGTTCGAATATAAAAAGGTACCCCACTCCACCTCCAGTTATCAATACCCAGTTTCATCGCAATATAAGTTTCCGTACGTGAGTTTGCCGGAATGTTTACCTCTTCCCGGTAACCTTTTTTATTACCCGAAGCTGTATATTGTCCACGGACAATGTGTTCATTCAAATCTTCCTCGGTCAATGGAGTAAGCGACTCATAAACCTTAACGATTTCATTACGGAAACTATCTGCATTGAACACGGCAGGAGGTTCCATTGCCGTCAATGCCACCAGCTGTATCAGATGGTTTTGCACCATATCCCTCAAAGCGCCGGCTCCATCGTAAAAACCACCACGTTGTTCTATGCCCAGATTTTCAACGGCAGTAACCTCAACATAATCAATGTAATTTCTGTTCCAGAGGGGTTCAAATATTTCGTTGGCAAACCGGAAAGCAAGGATATTCTGTGCAGTCTCTTTCCCCAGAAAATGATCAATGCGGTAAATTTGCCGCTCTTCAAATGCCGAAGTATATATAGTATTGAGTTCCCGGGCTGATTGCAAATCATATCCAAACGGCTTTTCCACAATGATACGGGTATGGGGACGATTCAATCCCGCTTCTTTCAGATGAAGTGGAACTACTCCGTAAAGCGAAGGAGGTGTAGCCAAATAATAAAGCAGATTATCCGGTCGATCCTCTCCTGCCAATGCTTTCAATCGATTATCCAATAAATGATAACCATCGGCTTTAGCAGGATCCATAGCCAAATAATATAAATGACTGATAAAATCGTCTGTCGTTTTCTTATCGCAAGCAGATGATGAGATAAATTCTTTTGTTTCTTTCCGAATATAATTTCGAAAGGCTTCGTCATCATAAGACGTACGCCCTATTCCTATAACGGAAAACTCTTCCGGCAAACGGTTCTCGGTATAGAGTTCATAAAGCGCCGGTACGAGTTTACGTTTAGTCAGATCGCCCGAAGCACCGAATATTACCATCACAAACTTATCCATAATTCCTCCTCTCCATATAGTACATTACACATTGTATGTACCGGATTTCGTTGTCCCCCCATGACCGGTCCAATTTTCATGAAAAAACTGTCCGCGAGGTTCATCTACTCTTTCAAAGGTATGCGCCCCAAAATAGTCACGTTGCGCTTGCAACATATTAGCCGGCAACTGTGGCGATATAAGGGAATAGAAATAATTCAACGCCGAAGAAAAAGCCGGCACCGGCAATTCATTCTTCATGGCATACGACACGAGATTTTTCCATCCGGAAAGCAGCTGGTCGATTTCCTCTTTAAAGTAAGGTGCAAGTAACAAATGCCCGGGCTTTTCTTCTGCTTCAAAAGCAGCGGCAATATCATTCAGGAATATACTACGAATAATACATCCGCCTCTCCACAGTCTGGCAATGGAAGCCAGATCCAAATTCCAGCCGAAATTATTGGAGGCTTGTTGCAGCACGGCAAATCCTTGGGCATAAGATACCAGCTTCGAAGCATACAAAGCCGCATAGATATCAGTCACCAACTCAGGTCTGTTATATACCGCTTCGGCATGCCGGACTTTAAACGTTTCGGAAGCACTGACACGCAAATCTTTTTGAGCAGAAAGACTTCTTTCAAAAACAGCAGTGGCAATGAGTCCCAAAGGCATTCCGAGTTCCATCGCATTAATTACCGACCATTTTCCGGTACCTTTCTGTCCTGCCGTATCCAGTATTTTATCAAGCAAATAGCTGCCATCTTTATCCCGATGCTGCAATATTTTGGCTGTAATTTCTATCAAATAACTCCGTAACTTTCCTTCATTCCATTCCGAGAACACAGCAGCCATCTCCTGATTACTCAGATTCAGCAATTTCTTCATCACCCAATAGGATTCGGAAATTAGCTGCATATCACCGTATTCAATTCCGTTATGTATCATTTTTACAAAATGTCCCGAACCGGCAGGTCCCACCCATTGGCAACAAGGAGTACCATCCTCAGCCTTTGCGGCAATACTCTGAAGCACCGGCTTCACTTCTTCCCAAGCCGAAGCAGATCCTCCAGGCATAATTGAAGCACCATTCAACGCACCTTCTTCACCTCCGGACACTCCTGCGCCCACAAAGCGAAAGCCCTTCGATTCGGCTAAAGCCACACGCCTGTTGGTATCTTCGTAATTTGAATTTCCTCCATCAATTAAAATATCCTCCGGAGATAGATAAGGAAACAACTGCTCCATCAACTCGTCAACAGGCTTCCCGGCACGCACCATCATCATGATTTTGCGTGGGGATTCAATAGAATCCACAAAAGCGGAGATTTCGGTAAAACCTGTAATGCTTTTGTCTTTGGCACGACCGTTTACGAATCGTTCCACCACACCTTCTTCCACTCCAGGAACAGTTCGGTTGTAAACTGATACTTTCCATTCTTTGCCAGCCATATTCAGAGCCAGATTCTCGCCCATTACTGCCAGCCCTATCAGACCGATATCCGATTTTTGCTGCGACTTTATCATAATTGTTTAATTTTTATATCTTCCTGTCGTTTATTTGCTATGAAACAAAACGTGTATGGCATTTGTTCGGGATGAGACTTAATTAATGTTCGCTTACGACAGAGACCCATACCGAATAAGAAACCGGCATTGAAATATATCCACTTTCTTAATCCGCATAGCTTCCGGTTAAAGACTAAGGTTAAGCTTTTATTTACAAAGAATTCATCATTTATTTTGCTTTCTCACAAAATAATACAAACTTTGCAATTCCAAATTTAAACAATAATTATTGAACGATGAAGATAGCACTAATTTCAGGGATTACCGGACAAGATGGCTCATTCCTTGCCGAATTTTTATTGCAAAAAGGATATGAAGTTCATGGCATATTGCGCCGTTCGTCTTCATTCAATACAGGGCGTATTGAACATCTCTACTTTGACGAATGGGTTCGCGACATGAAAAAAAGTCGTCTTGTAAACCTGCATTATGGTGATATGACGGATAGCAGCTCGCTAATCCGCATTATTCAGCAAGTACAGCCCGACGAAATTTACAACCTGGCGGCTCAAAGTCATGTCAAAGTCTCTTTTGATGTACCCGAATATACAGCGGAAACCGATGCCGTAGGTACGTTACGTATGCTCGAAGCCGTACGTATACTTGGCTTGGAAAAGAAAACAAAAATTTATCAGGCATCCACCTCCGAGCTTTACGGAAAAGTACAGGAAGTTCCTCAAAGAGAGACCACTCCGTTTTATCCCCGAAGCCCTTATGGGGTAGCCAAACAATATGGATTCTGGATTACAAAAAACTATCGTGAAAGCTATGGAATGTTTGCTGTTAACGGTATCCTTTTCAATCATGAAAGCGAACGTCGGGGTGAAACATTTGTAACTCGTAAAATAACTTTAGCTGCCGCCCGTATTGCTCAGGGATTTCAAGATAAGCTCTATTTAGGGAACCTTGATGCTCGTCGCGACTGGGGCTATGCAAAAGATTATGTAGAGTGCATGTGGCTTATTCTACAGCATGATGTACCGGAAGATTTTGTCATTGCTACAGGCGAAATGCATACCGTACGGGAGTTTGCCTCTCTAGCCTTTAAAGAAGTCGGCATTGAACTGAACTGGGAAGGTGAAGGCATTGATGAGAAAGGCATTGACAACACAACCGGAAAAATAATCGTGGAGATTGATCCTAAATACTTCCGCCCTTCCGAAGTGGAGCAACTCTTGGGTGATCCTACTAAAGCCAAAACATTGCTCGGCTGGAACCCATCAAGAACTTCCTTCAGCGAATTGGTGAAAATTATGGCTGCTCATGACATGAAGTTTGTCAGGAAACTGCATCTACGGACAAAAATGGAGGATGAATAATGGAAAAAAATGCAAAGATTTATGTTGCAGGTCATCATGGACTGGTCGGTTCAGCCATTTGGCAAAACCTCCAACAAAAAGGATATACCAATCTTGTGGGCAGAAGTCACCGCGAGCTCGATTTATTGGACGCAGTGGCAGTCAGGAATTTCTTTGATGAAGAACGCCCCGAATATGTATTCCTGGCCGCAGCATTTGTAGGTGGCATCATGGCAAACAGTATCTACCGGGCCGATTTCATCTATAAAAACTTGCAAATACAACAGAATGTAATCGGTGAAAGCTTCCGTCACAATGTAAAGAAATTGCTCTTCCTGGGAAGCACTTGCATCTATCCGCGTGATGCGGAGCAACCAATGAAGGAGAATGCCCTGCTCACTTCTCCCCTTGAATACACCAATGAACCGTATGCCATAGCCAAGATAGCAGGATTGAAAATGTGCGAAAGCTTCAATCTTCAATACGGAACGAACTATATCGCTGTAATGCCTACCAACCTTTACGGTCCAAACGATAATTTTGATCTCAAACGCAGCCATGTACTCCCGGCAATGATACGCAAAGTGCATCTGGCCCATTGTCTACGCGAAAACGATGAAGAAGCTGTTCGCCATGATCTAAATGAACGTCCCGTAGAAGGAATCAACGGAAACAGTTCATGGGAAGATATCAAAGGAATTCTTTGTCAATATGGAATTACCGAAAAAGAAGTAAAACTCTGGGGCACAGGAACTCCGCTACGCGAATTTCTATGGAGCGAAGAAATGGCTGATGCCAGCGTTTTCGTTATGGAAAGAGTTGATTTTAAAGACACGTATACTTCTGCTAAAGAAATACGAAATTGCCATATTAATATCGGCACAGGGAAAGAAATTACAATTCGTGAGCTGGCTCAGCTTATTATCGCTACTGTGGGTTATCAAGGCAACTTGGTCTTCGACAGTAGTAAACCCGACGGGACGATGCGTAAACTGACCGATCCTTCCAAGCTTCATTCTTTAGGTTGGCATCACCAAATTGAAATAGAAGATGGGGTAAAGCGATTATATGACTGGTACCTGAGACATTGATCTCCGACTAGAACCTTTTCCTCACAAAAGTTTGGTTTGTTTTCGGAAAGCCTTATATTTGCACAGTTTATAACTAATTGTGCAAATATAATATCATGGAGCAAAGCTTTATCGCCTATATAGAGAAAAGCATCAAGCAAAACTGGGATCTCGACGCTTTAACGGACTATAACGGAGCCACTTTACAATATAAAGATGTAGCCCGTAAAATAGAAAAAATTCATATTTTATTCGAACACAGTGGAATCAGGGAAGGCGACAAGATTGCCATTTGCGGGCGTAACAGCTCCCACTGGGGAGTTACATTCCTTGCCACTCTTACCTATGGAGCGATAATTGTTCCCATCTTACATGAATTTAAAGCGGACAATGTGCATAACATTGTCAATCATTCCGAGGCCAAATTGCTATTTGTTGGCGATGTGGTTTGGGAAAACCTGAATGAATCGGCAATGCCATTACTCGAAGGGATAGTATTGATGACTGATTTCTCACTTACCGTATCCCGGTCTGAAAAACTGAACTACGCACGTGAACATTTAAATGAGCTATTTGGAAAAAAATATCCTAAAAACTTCAGAACGGAACATATCTCATATCATAAGGATCAACCGGAAGAACTGGCTGTTATCAACTATACTTCAGGTACCACAAGTTATTCCAAAGGAGTGATGCTTCCTTATCGCAGTCTTTGGTCCAATACCCGGTTTGCCTTCGAAGTTCTACCATTAAAGGCCGGCGATAAAATCATTTCAATGTTGCCCATGGCACATATGTATGGTCTGGCTTTCGAATTCCTTTATGAATTTTCAGTCGGATGCCAGATCTTTTTCCTTACCCGTATGCCAAGTCCGAAAATAATTTTCCAGGCATTTGCAGAAGTCAAGCCCCATCTTGTTGTCGCCGTGCCGCTTATAATTGAAAAAATAATCAAGAAGAATGTACTTCCAAAACTGGAAACTCCAACGATGAAATTATTGTTGAAAGTTCCTATCATCAACGATAAGATCAAGGCAACTGTACGGGAACAAGTGATTAATGCTTTCGGAGGAAATTTCGTTGAAGTGGTTATTGGCGGAGCAGGCTTCAATCAGGAAGTAGAGCAGTTCTTACGTATGATTGAGTTTCCTTACACCGTCGGTTATGGCATGACGGAATGCGGACCGATCATTGCCTACGAAGGCTGGAGTCGCTTCAAAATGGGATCGTGCGGAAAAGCTGTACCCCGAATGGAGGTCAAGATCCTCTCTCCCGATCCGGAGAATGTGCCGGGAGAAATAATATGTCGCGGACCGAATGTGATGCTGGGCTATTACAAGAACGAAGAAGCTACCCGCGAAGTCATTGATAAAGACGGATGGCTTCACACCGGCGACCTTGCCTTAATGGATGACGAAGGAAACATCACCATAAAAGGACGTAGTAAAAATCTTCTGTTGGGGCCAAGCGGACAGAATATTTATCCCGAAGAGATTGAAGATAAGCTCAATAATATGCCTTATGTAGCCGAAAGTATCATTGTTCAGCAAAATGAAAAACTCGTTGGATTGGTTTATCCCGATTTTGATGATGCTTTTGCTCACGGATTAAACAATAATGATATTGAACGGATAATGGAAGAGAATCGGGAAGCACTTAACGCTGCCCTTCCGGCATACAGTCAGATTGCAAAAATAAAGATCTATCCGGAAGAATTTGAAAAGACTCCTAAACGTTCCATCAAACGTTTCCTCTATCAGGAAGCAAAAGGATAAAGATGAAAAACAATAAATCGAAATGATATGAGACGATCTTTATTCTTTATAGCATGCATAGCCACAGCATCGTTTTCTTACTCTTCAGACTATACATCAAAACACAACGGAAGTACAGAGAAATCGACTCCGGGTATTAACCTCTCAATGTGGAAAAATATTTCCACTCAATCCTGTGACAGTATTGGAAGCACATTTTTCAACCTTGGTTTCGCCTCTACAATGAATCGGTTGAACGGTATTGGACTCAATATACTTGGAGGAGTAGTCCGGAAAGATATGAATGGTGTACAAATCGGAGGTTTCTTCAACATTGTGGGAAATAGTATGCACGGAGTACAACTATCGGGAATTACCAGTGTGAATGGTAATAATTTAACAGGTTTCTCACTCTCAGGTTTGGTTGGGATCACAGGAAACAATGCCAGAGGTATCATGATGTCCGGGCTAACCAACATTACAGGCGACAAGAGTTCCGGAATTGTCATGGGAGGATTACTCAATATTACCGGAGATCAGGCATCGGGAATACATCTGGCAGGACTGGCTGACCTATCAGGAAATAATTTTAGTGGAGTGGCTCTATCTGGCTTATTGGGTGTTATCGGTAATAACGTACAGGGAATCCAATTATCAGGACTTGCTAATATTACCGGAAATGATCTTACCGGAGTACAATTGTCCGGACTTGCCAACGTAACAGGAGGCACACTCCATGGATTACAGTTGGCCCCGCTTAATCTGGCTATCAAAGGAAAAGGATTACAAATCGGTCTGTTCAATTACTACAAGGACAATTTTGATGGTCTTCAATTGGGACTGGTCAATGCCAACCCTTCAACCCGCGTACAACTAATGCTTTTCGGTGGAAACTCAACCAAGCTAAATATGGGTGCCCGTTTCAAGAATAAGCTTTTTTACACCCTGTTAGGTGCAGGTACTCACTATCTTGACTTTAGTGATAAGTTTTCCGCTTCATTATTTTATCGGGCAGGTCTAGAACTCCCACTCTACAAACAACTCTTCATTAGCGGAGATTTAGGCTACCAACATATAGAACTGTTTAAAAACAAAGATTACGGATTTCCGGCACGACTCTACGCCTTACAAGCCCGGCTTAATCTCGAATACAGGCTAACCGGCCAATTGGGGATATTTATCACCGGAGGTTATGGAGGAAGCCGCTATTACAACAAAGGCGTTACTTATGACAAAGGCCTGATTGCAGAAGCCGGAATCATACTCTTTAAGTACTAAGTCTGCTGCAAATTACGGGTGACTGTAGACGAGGCTAAGCTAAAAAAATCATCAGCAATACCTGTGCAATAATTACGCGTAGAAACATGCTCAGCGGATATACAGTAGCATAAGCCACAGAAGGATTATCTCCCGGAATCGTATCATTGACATAATTCAATGCCATCGGATTAGCCATGCTCCCGCAAAGCATCCCTGCTACCGAGCCAAAGTCGACTTTAGACCAGCGGAGGGCAATTATTCCTATAATCAATACTGGGATCACTGTAAGTGCGAAACCTACTCCGATCCACAATAGACCTTCGGGACGAAAAACCGTATCAAAGAAATTTGCACCCGCATCCAATCCCAAACAAGCCAGATACATGGAAAGCCCCAAGGCACGCAACATGAGATTGGCACTTCGTGTGGTATAAGTTACCATATGTAATCTTGGCCCGAACGTACCAATCAAAATACCCACAATAATAGGGCCTCCCGCCAGTCCTAGCTTTACCGGTGTACTGATGCCGGGAATGGTAAGCGGGATGGCCCCGAGAGCCAATCCAAGCACAATACCGATAAATACTGCTACTAAATTCGGTTCTTTCAGACTCTTGATAGCATTTCCCAGCACTTTCTCTACATTCTGTATGGCAGCAGCCTCTCCCACTACAGTCAAACGGTCACCCAACTGTAAAGTCAGCTCGGCAGTCGGCAAAAGTTGCACACCGCTACGGTAAACCCTGCTGACATTAATCCCGTAATGGTTACGCAGATGCAAAGCCCCCAGTTTCTTCCCATTCAGTTCCGGACGAGTCACGACAATACGCTGCGAAACCAATTGGCTATCAATAGCATTCCAGTCAATATCCTCCTTATTCCAATCCGTATTCTCATGCTCGCCAAAAAGGACGGTAAGTGCCGGAACATCTTTTTCGGCAGTAATAACAAGCAAACGGTCTCCTTCCTTAATCACTTTTTCAGAAGTCGGGATACTGACATTTCCATCCCTCCAAAGGCGTGAAATCACAAACTTCGGATAGCTAAGTATCCCGATATCTTTTACGCTCATATTAAAAATAGCAGGGTTATGCACTTGAAAAGCCGTAATATAGGTTTTATTCACATCTTCTTTCTCTTCTAGCTCTAAATCTTCTTTGCGAACCAATAGCCGGCGTATGAATAAAATGCCTAAAATAACACCAACCACCCCCAACGGATAAGCTACAGCACAGCCCAAAGCCGGTGTATTGGCACTGATCCCTATCTGTTTCAACGTCTGCTGTGCCGCTCCCAGTGCAGGCGTATTCGTGGTAGCACCACACAATATACCCACCATATCAGGCAGGGAAATCCCCAAGGTAAAACTTCCGGCAACAGTCATCAGCGTACCTAACAAGATCACCCCCAGAGCCAACATATTGAGCTGGACACCACCTTTCCGGAAAGAGCTGAAGAAGCCGGGTCCCACCTGCAAACCCAAAGCATATACGAAAATCACCAGACCGAAACTTTCCGCATAATTCAGCATTTGCCCGTCAATGGACAAGCCGAAATGTCCGGCCAGAATACCGGCAAAAAACACAAATGTCACCCCCAGGGATATTCCCCAGAAATGTATCTTACCCAACCCCAGTCCGATAGCGGAAATAAGAGAAAGCACAACCACCGCCTGTAAAGCGGAATGCTCAACGAACAAACTGTATAGCCAATCCAAAGCGTCTTCTTTTTTTTGGTTTCAAACCGCAAAGGTAAAGGATAAAATTAGTATAATCATCATTCTTAACAAGGAAATGCGCTATATTTACTTGCAATCCGTCGCCTAAGCGCTATCTTTGTCCGACTCAATGCTCCTGACCGGCATAATGCAGGGACACCAAGTGTTCTCTTAAACGTCGTCAGAAATCCGAAACCTATATTTTTTTTCGAAAATGGAAACAACAAAGCTATCCCCGGTACAACCTATTATAGAGATCTGCGCCAATTCGGTGGAAAGTGCCGTTTGCGCACAGGAAGCAGGCGCTTATCGTGTGGAACTGTGCGCAGGAATGCCCGAAGGCGGTACGACTCCATCCTGGGGTGAAATTCGTATGGCACGTCAATTACTGACCAAAACCAAGCTTCATCTTATGATCCGTCCCCGGGGAGGAGATTTCCTTTATACCCCTCTGGAGCAAGAAATCATGCTATACGACATTGGGATAGCCGGATCGTTAGGAGCCGACGGCGTAGTTATCGGCTGCCTCACCCGCGAAGGCGATATTGATACTTGTTTACTGAAAAAACTGGTTGAAGCTGCGAGAGGAATGAGTGTTACATTCCATCGTGCGTTTGATATGTGTCGCGATCCACAGGAAGCCTTGGAACAGATAATAGAAGCGGGGTGTCACCGTATTCTCACTTCGGGACAGGAAAACACGGCAGAACAAGGCATTCCGTTACTGAAAACATTAATTGCCCAAGCCGGAAAACGCATCATCATTATGCCCGGTTGCGGCATCAATGCCGGAAACATCCGCAAAATAGCCTGCGAAACAAATGCCGGAGAATTTCACCTTTCGGGACGATCATCCATCGAAAGCAATATGAAATACCGCAACTCCAAAGTCTCAATGGGTGGTGTGGTAAAGGTAGAAGAATACAGCCGGGATATTACCGATATAAACAAAATTAAGGATGCAATAAAAAAGCTCCACAATTAATAGAAGATAATTCTAGAACTTCCTACATAATAAATCTGGTTATTCTCTAATGCAAATCCAATACAAGTCCAATATAACTCCAATACAGCTCCAATGCAAATCCAATTATATGCATTGGACTTGTATATAAGAAAACATAGATTATGAAAGCGGAAATCATGTCGGATTCTTATACATTTCCTTCATAAAACGGGGATATGTCGTTCTGCTAAATAATAAAAGCACCCGTCTTTAAGAAAAACATCATTGTTTTTAGGAAAAATCGAAAGATGAAAGAACTGATATAGAAGTATTATGAGGGGGGAAAAGCAATAAACGGAAACCACTTTCGTAGCTTCCGTTCATGAATATTTTGTACACCCTCAGGGATTCGAACCCTGGACCCACTGATTAAGAGTCAGTTGCTCTACCAACTGAGCTAAGAGTGCATTCAATCTTTAAATGTAGTGGATACGAGAATCGAACTCGTATTACATGCGTGAGAGGCATGTGTCCTAACCGTTAGACGAATCCACCGGCTGGTTTGCGGAAGCGGGGGGATTCGAACCCCCGGTACAGTTTCCCGTACGTCAGTTTAGCAAACTGGTGGTTTCAGCCACTCACCCACACTTCCTTTAACCCGCATTCTTTTCAAATGCGGTGCAAATGTAGAGCAAACTTTTGGACTGTGCAAATCTTTCCTGTATAATTTTTCCGCACTTTTTCTTCTAAAGTTTTTAATAAGCTAACACTCAAAATCATAGATATAAAAAAACAGTTATCTTTTTATTTTTTGATTTATGTCAACGTTTTGCTATTTTTGTAGGCAGAATATCAACCTAACTTTCCATGACTACAGATACGGATACGCTACTAAAAACAACTATTGACGCCGTGGTTAATTCCCGGTATCCCGATATGGCCCTTGAGGGCAGAAAACTATTGGAGGAAATTCTGGTTCGCAAAGAATTGAAAAAAGACGAAATCCTTTTCAGTGAAGGACAAGTTTGTGAGCATATTGTCTTTGTAGGTAAAGGCATGTTGCGTCAATTCTATTATAAAAACCATAAAGACATTACCGAACATTTTTCTTACGAAGGTTGCATTCTTATTTCCATTGAAAGCACATTGAAGCACATCCCCACTCACCTCATGGCCGAAGCGCTGGAACCGGCTGTTGTCTACCTGCTTCCATACGAACGATTTATGCGCCTCACCGCCATGTCATGGGAAATCAATGTATTCTACCGGAAGATTTTGGAATATTCTCTTATTGTCTCCCAAGTCAAAGCTGATTCGTGGCGATTTGAAACAGCTCGTGAACGTTATAATCAGCTTATGAACACCCATCTCGAAGTTATCAAACGAGCACCATTAGCCCATATCGCCTCCTACTTACTAATGACGCCCGAAACACTAAGTCGCGTACGTGCGGGAGTTTTATAAAGAGAAATCCCGAAATATCATATAGCTGAATATATTTTTTTTATTATTTCCACAAGAAATAATAGACTTTGCTCCTTATATCTAGACTAAGAAAAACAGCATCAATGCAGTATATTTACAAACAAAATATTCAGTTACATGACAACGATACATGCGTACACCCATTCACTCATATTAGAACTCAAGAGTGCAGGGCGTTACAGTACAGCAGGAATTTATTCCAGCACAATTAATAGTTTTTTGCAATTCGCAGGAAATCAAGAGTTAACGTTCTCAGAAGTCACATCTTGTCTGATTAAGCAATATGAAGAATACCTTCTTCAAAAAGGATGTCGTCACAATACTCTATCCACTTATATGCGGATGTTACGTTCCATCTTTAATCAAGCAAAAACAGAAGGTATGGACTTTTCATGTAATATGGACGATCTCTTTATGTATGTATTTACCGGATACGAACCTACAAGAAAAAGAGCGATCCCCCCTATTCTGATTCGAAATTTAGCAATACTCGATTTAAGTCAAAATCCTTCTCTTAGCTTCAGTCGAGATATTTTCTTGCTAAGCTTCTATTTACGAGGCATCCCTTTTGTTGACTTAGCTCATTTACGGAAATCTGATGTAAGAAATAATACAATCTATTATTATCGTCAAAAAACCAGACGGCAGTTATCTATATATATAGAACCTTGTGCAAGTGAAATCATTGAGAGATACAGATATAACAATCAAAAAAGCCCCTATCTTCTCCCAATATTAACAACGATAGGTGAAGTGGCCTTTCAAGAATATAAAAGTGCATTAAGACTTTATAATCAACACCTTCACCGACTTTCTTTTATGTTAAATTTGCCTATTCCTTTAACATCTTATGTCGCAAGGCACAGTTGGGCAACTACAGCCAAGAACCAAGGCGTTCCCATATCAATCATTAGTGAAAGCTTAGGACATAGCACTGAAAAGATAACACATATCTATCTTGCATCTTTTGATAATAATATGATATCGGAAGCCAATCGAAAAGTAATTAAAACTATCACATCGAATAATAAATAACGTAATAAAAAAGAAATATAGAATTTTTCACTAAAAAGGTGAGGACAATTTTTATTACTAAACTATATCTTCTCTTACTTCCAAAGTAAGAGAATCTTTATCCGATTATATTATATGCTTATAATCAATCTATTATCTGTTTTATATGAAATACGTAATGCTAATAAATTGTATAAAATACTTGTTTTAGCATAAAATATACAAATTACAATCATTATACTATTTTGAATTATATAAAATAAAATTATCAAAATAATATATCATTTATTCATTTAACTATTTGAAATGCAAAAAAGAAGAGAAATGTATTATGACATTTTATTTATTTTTTCATATATTTGCCTACAGAATATATCTTCTCTTACTTTGGAAGTAAGAGAATTTTCAGAAAGGCAATAGACAAACAAACAAATAAGTAAAGTCAGGATAAATAAGCGTGCCATCTCTTTGTCAAAAGCAGAAAGATATATGCTTATCTCTGAAAATTGCATATGAAACAAAGAATTCGATTTAACGAAGCTATAAAACCTATTATTATAATAGGAGATTTATTTCTTCTAAATGTCATTTTCATCTTATTATACTATACATTTGATGTTCAAACTTTGGGAAGAGATTTCGTTCATTCGCTACCCAAATTGCTCATTCTGCTCAACCTTACCTATTTATTGTGTAACTATAAATCAGGAATCATTCTACACCAACGGCTCATTCGTCCGGATCATATCGTACTTCAATGCCTGAAATATACCGCATGCCATATACTTCTTTTCATTAGCATATTAAGTCTATCCAATTATAATTCTTTATCGGCACGTTTTTTTGTGGTTTATTACACCATTTTTTTACTTCTTTTAATGGGATATAGACTCTCCTTACGTTATATCATTAAAAAATATAGGCGTTTAGGAGGAAATGCAAGTACGGTAATTCTAATCGGATGCGCGGAAAACATACAGGAAATTTATCATGTGATGATGAACGATCCCACTTCCGGTTTCCATGTGATGGGTTACTTTGGTGATACAATATCAAATCAATTCCCGGAAAAGAATTTCTATTTAGGAAATCCTGAGCAGGCGTTATCGTACTTACAATCGTATAAAGTAGATCTGGTATATTGTGGTCTCCCTTCAGTTCAAAGTAATTTGATTCTTCCTATTATTAACTATTGTGAAAATAATATGATTCGTTTCTATAGTGTTCCAAATGTACGAAACTATTTAAAACGGCGTATGTATTTCGAACTATTTGGAGGCAATGTACCAATTCTTGCCATACGGCATGAGCCATTAGCTAAACTCGAGAACCGTGTTATAAAGCGTATATTCGATATCATTTTCTCCCTCACATTCCTCTGTACACTGTTCCCTATTATTTTTATTTTAGTGGGAATAGCCATAAAAATAACATCTCCCGGACCTGTTTTTTTCAAACAGAAACGTAGTGGCCAGGACGGTAAAGAATTCTGGTGTTATAAATTCCGCTCTATGCGTGTAAATAAAGATAGCGACCGCCTTCAAGCCACCAAAAATGACCCTCGCAAAACATGCTTGGGTAACTTCCTGCGTAAAACCAATATTGACGAACTTCCCCAATTTATTAATGTATTGCTGGGAGACATGTCTGTAGTAGGCCCACGCCCCCACATGTTAAAGCATACTGAAGAGTATTCCAAACTTATAGATAAATTTATGGTTCGTCATTTCGTCAAACCGGGTATCACCGGATGGGCGCAGGTCACCGGATATCGAGGTGAAACCAATGAACTTTGGCAAATGGAAGGACGAGTGGAACGTGACATCTGGTATCTGGAGCATTGGACATCCCTGCTCGACCTATATATTATTTTCCGAACAATTAAAAATATTGTAAGTGGCGAAGAAAAAGCATATTGAGTGATTAGAAATTAAAGTAATAGAAATTAAGAAAATACATCAGATGGAATTTAAAACTTTGATAAATAGATCTTTGATCTTAATGGTTCTTCCGCTCGTATTTGCGGGATGCCAATCGTACAAAAAAGTCCCTTACCTACAAGGATCCGACTCTATAAAAGTTGCACAGGCAGCCCCTTTGTATGATGCCCGCATTATGCCCAAAGATTTACTCACCATTGTAGTGAGCTGCCCGGAAGCACCGGAATTGGCGGAACCATTCAACCTTGCGGTGTCCTCTCCCATTTCATCCAGTAACCGGTCAATAACACAGCAACCTTCACTACAACAATATCTGGTGGATAATGACGGTAATGTGGATTTTCCGGTACTTGGCACCATTCATATCAGCGGGCTGACCAAAGGTGAAGCGGAGAAACTTATTCGCGAGAAACTACAACCCCAGTTTAAAGAAAAGCCGATTGTCACAGTGCGCATGATTAATTATAAAATATCCGTTATCGGTGAAGTTGCCCGGCCAGGCACATTCACCATCTCCAACGAAAAAGTTAATCTTTTCGAAGCCCTTGCCATGGCGGGTGACCTCACTATTTACGGTATGCGTGAAAATGTCAAGTTGATTCGTGAAGATAGTGCAGGCAAGCGGCAAATCGTCACGCTGGACCTCAACAAACCGGACGTTCTGATGTCTCCTTATTACTATCTCCAGCAGAATGACATCCTATATATCACCCCGAATAAAACCAAAGCAAAAACAGCTGATATCAGTGCAAGTACCACTATTTGGTTTACAGCAATCAGCTCGTTGCTCTCTATTGCCAACCTCATTATAGTTTTGACAAAATAGTATAACATGAAAGAAGAACTATACGAAGATCTCAACGAAGAGAAAGAAGAAAAAACAGATTACCGGGAATTGTTTTTTAAATACTATATCCAGTGGAAATGGTTTGCCGCATCGTTGGTGGTTTGCCTCTTATGTGCCTGGATATACTTGCGCTATACCACTCCGGTTTACAATATTTCGTCGGCAATCATCGTTCGCGACGACAAAAAAGGTGGCGATGCCGCTACAGGTGCATTATCCATGTTCGAAGATATGGGCATCATGCCTTCTTCACAAAACATCGACAACGAAATTGAGATTATGCAAAGCAAATCACTCATCAAAGAGGTCGTTACCGAGTTGAATCTACATATCACCTACTTTTCGAAAGGGGCGATTAATGATGAAGAACTCTACCACAATTCCCCGGTACGCGTCAGCCTTCCTGCCCAGGAAGCCGATAAACTACCTGGCGAAGGAATCATTTTGCACCTCAATTATCACCCGAATGGTAAGCTAGAGCTCAACGCCAGCATTAATGACAAAAATATCAGCAAAGAGTTTTTTAAGATCCCTGCCGTGCTTCCTACGGAAGTAGGGACTTTCAGCTTCTCACTGGACAGCACAGCAAAAGCCCATACCGAACCTTTTGCCATCGATGTCATTATCAGGTCCCCCTTCCGCGTAGCGCGTGCTTATTCCGAAGCACTGACAATCGAACCGACTTCCAAAACCACATCCGTCGCACGTATTTCGCTAAATAACACCAACCGGGAACGCGGCGAAGATTTTATCAACAAATTAATTGATATCTACAACCGCAGTACTAATGATGATAAAAACGAAATGGCGCAAAAGACTGAAGAGTTCATCAGGGAACGCATTGGAATCATCAATACCGAGTTGGGTAGTACCGAACAGGAATTGGAAACCTTTAAACGTGATGCAGGCGTTACGGATGTCGGTAAAGATGCCGAGCTGGCCGCCACGGAAAAATCCGGATATGAAAAACTGGTATCGGACAACGGCATCCAAATCAATTTGGTTCAATACCTCGAAAACTATCTCAATAGTCCTAAGCATGTCAATGATGTCGTTCCCAGCAACGTGGGGCTAGCAGACAACAACCTGTCCCAACTCATCAATCAGTACAACGAAATAGTACTGGAACGCAACCGCTTGCTCCGGGCCTCTTCCGAAACCAATCCGGTGGTAACAAGGCTCAATAGCAGCATACACGATATGCATGTCAATCTCAACACGACTATCAACAGCGTATTAAAAGGATTACTTATCACCAAGACCGATCTCAACCGTCAGGCAAACAAGTATGCCGGACGTATAAGTAATGCGCCAAAGCAAGAACGTCAGTTGGTCAGCATCCAACGCCAACAAGAAATTAAATCGGGGCTTTACCTCATGTTGCTCCAAAAGCGTGAAGAAAACGCCATAGCCTTGGCCGCCACTACCAACAATGCCCGCATCATAGACAACGCTATTCCAGACGAATTTCCAGTCTCACCAAAAAAGAAATTAATCTACCTTGTTGCTTTGGTCCTCGGATTAGGGCTCCCCGTTGGAGGCATATATATCAAGGATTTGTTAAGTTATCGCATTGAAGGCAGGCAGGATGTGGAGAAACTGACCACAGTACCTATTATCGGTGATGTAGCATTGGCCAATGTCGCCCCAGGTGAAACACACCCTATTGTAGTCCACGAAAACGACAATAACATAATGGCCGAAACCTTCCGGGCTATTCGTACCAATGTGCTCTTTATGCTTGGAGATAGCGGGAAAAAGGTGATTCTGGTCACTTCAACTACTACAGGTGAAGGTAAAACATTCATTGCATCCAACTTGGCAGTCAGCCTTTCGCTTTTGAGTAAAAAAGTTCTGCTTATCGGATTGGACATCCGTAAACCCGGATTGAATAAAGTCTTCCGCATTTCGCATAAAGAACAAGGATTCACTCAATATCTGGCTAATCAACAAGGTACGGATCTGCTTTCATTGATACAGCCTACAGCGGCAGGTTCAAATCTCTACATATTGCCAAGTGGTCTGGTTCCCCCGAATCCCACGGAACTGGTCTCCCGCCGGACATTGGATGAAGCGATCACATTATTAAGCGAAAAATTCGATTATATAGTACTCGACACCGCTCCTATTGGTATGGTGACCGATACTCAGATCATCGGACGTGTTGCCGATCTCAGCATCTATGTCTGCCGGGCCGACTATACTAACAAAGCTGATTTCAGATTAATAAATGAGCTTCATAGTCAGAAACGGCTTCCGCAACTATGCACCGTAATCAACGGTCTGGATATGACGAAGAAGAAGTATGGCTATTCCTATGGATATGGTAAATATGGCAAAGCATATGGATATGGCAAAAAGTACGGATATGGAAAAAAATATGGATACGGATATGAACATCTTGAAAATGAAGAGAATGGAAGGAAGGATTAAGTAATAAATAAAGAATTTTACTTTAATTACATAAATAAAAGGCTATCAATACCGGAAAAGAAAAAAATATTTTCTATCCGGCAAAGGGATACTTTTGTTTTATAGTAAATTATTTTATTTTTTTATTTATAGCATTAAGACAGCATTTATTTCTAAAAACAAATTCCATGTTCCAATTTTTGTAATCTATATTCATAATAAAACACAGTAAATTTGATTAGGAAACAAAAACTAAATAGAAATTAAACATCTAAAACATTTTTAATTCTAAATTATTATTTTAATTACATTAATTTTGTTTTAGTAAAAAAAGATCTATATTTGCATCTAATAATCGAAACTAACTGAAAAACCGCCGATCACATTACATTTTGCCTCATTTTCAGGTAAAGCATGTGACAGGCGGCAGCGTAGCGTGCCAAGTTCCTTACAAACAAAATAGATAATTCCATTTACATGAAAATAAGCGATCCGGCTTCAAAGGATAATTATGACACTCCGCAATGGTTGGCAGCTTACGTTCACTCTTGCATGGAGAAGAAAGTAGCCGAGCAACTTAAAGATATGGGAATAGAATATTATCTTCCCATACAGACCGAAATCCGGCAATGGAGCGATCGGAAGAAAAAGATAGAACGTTTAGTCATTCCAATGATGATTTTCATCCATGTCAGTCCCCGGGAACGTTCATTGCCTTTAGCCCTCCGAGCTGTCAGCCGATACCTTGTTTTGCGTGGTGAACATACCCCTGCCGTCATACCGGACAAGCAGATGGAGCGTTTCCGTTTTATGCTCGATTATTCTCCTCAAGCCGTAGAATTTCATTCGACCACCCTTGCTCGTGGTGATGCAGTTCGCGTCATCAAGGGACCGCTAACCGGACTGGAAGGTGAATTGATTGAGTTCAATGGTAAAAGCATCGTGGCAGTAAGGCTGGATATACTGGGTTGTGCTACCGTGGAAATGGGTGTGGGACTGGTAGAAAAAATGATTTATAGAAATGATTAGAATACAAATTAGCGAAGCTGTGAGAGCTTACGCCACAACAAACAAAATAATGCAGACTAATACAAACACCGAAATTCGTTTTACTTTGGGCGAAGAGACAAAGCCCATTATTGAACAATTTGGGGAAGGTGCTCCCCCGTTTAAATCATCCATATTCTATGAACAATACAAACAAGCATTATCCCGGATTGCCGATTTCGTATCTCTGACAGATAGTGAATCCAGTCTTTCGGCAGACCTGTATTTAGGTGGATATTGTTCCAATAATATATTTACATTTATTGGAGAGCGAGGTTCCGGAAAAACGTCTTGTATGCTCACATTAAACAGGTTGCTGGTTCACCCTGATGTAGAAGAGCTATTTCCTTACAATAAGCAATTGAAGAAAATAAAAGACACAACGTTTTGTGATTGTGATATTATCAATCCTGCTTTTTTTGATCAGGAACAAAACATTTTGAAGATTTTCATTGGTGTACTCTATAAAAAATTCAAAGCCCAAGAAGAATCTAAAAAAAAAGTTCATTAATTCCGATATAGACAATGATTCTAATAAAAATAAGCCGGTAAAAGAAGAGTTATTGAAATCTTTCCAAGAAACCCAAAAAGATCTTGCCGCCTTAACAGATAATTATATTTTGTCCAATTATGGTCGCAATAGTCAGAACATTACGGATCTGACCACGTCAATTAATCTTCGTGAAAGTATACACCGGTTAATCGCCTCTTATTTGGAATATGAAAAAGGAAATTCGAAGAAACCGAACAGCAAACTTATTGTATGCATCGACGATATCGATCTCAATATGAATTCGGCTTATAGCATGATAGAACAAATCCGGATTTACCTGAATACTCCGGACTTGATTATATTTATGGCAATAAAGTTAAATCAGTTGGCCAATGTAATTAAAATGAATTACTCTAATTTTTTTTCTGCGACGCAGAATGATGAAAAGAGTAAGATGCAGTTTACCGGAGTAGATGACTACAACGAGTTTATTAACAAGATGGTGGAGCGTTACATGAGTAAACTGTTACCATTAAGCCAACGCATTTATCTACCGGAAGCAGACAATTTCTTCCAGCGGGATGTTGTGATCTGCCACAGAGAACGCAACAACGAAATTGAAATAAAAGAGTCTTTATCCTCTTTGCAAAGCGGACTACTCGACCTTATATACCGAAAGATCCGGATACATTTTTTTAATTCCCCGGGGCAGACCAGCTATATTGTTCCGCACAATTTACGTGAGTTGCGCAATTTTATTTATTTTCTATATAATCTGGAAGATGCCGTAGATTGCAGGTCGTCAAAAAAAAATCTGATATTTTTCAAACAATACTATCACGACGTCTGGTGCAGTAATAATTTAGATGAAAACGGACGTTACATTCTAAATAACTTACAAGGTATTTCCAACACCAATACACTGAATTACACGCTGTTACAATTATTGAAACTTCGTTTCAATTTTCTTGGTAATTTGGGACACACCGGTTACGATGTATCTGTAATAGATCCGGAAATAGCAAATATAACAGCAAGTGACAATGTAATGTACAATATTTCCTTGGGCGATATATTGGCATGCCTCGACTGGCTGAAAAATATTTGTTACGAAGATAAAGATTTAAAGCTTCTGTTTGCCATAAGAACATTCTATACCCTCAGGCTAAACGAAAGTTATAAAAACAAACCTGTTGGAAGCTCCATTGCATACAGTAATATTGTGGGTGGTAATTACTTCAATGCAGAATATCTTGACGTAGCTCCGTACGAAACAGACCAACCGTCCAGAGGAAGAAGAAATATCGACAGCGAAATATTGAACTGGATATTAAGAATCTTCACAATACAAGCCGGCCACCCACAAGGTGAAGTGTCCGATAATGAGTTTCATCCGGTACCTCAATCCCTCTCGGGAGAAGACGCCCAGCTCGTTATAGAAAAGATTCGTATGAATGACGGAAAAATCAAAAGAATTACAGAGTTTTTCATGCTAACCACCACCTTTATGATCGATTCAAAAGAGAACGCATCAAGCAATTACAGAAAAAAGCGAAGCATATATTATCAATCCTCCGTTTCCAGATATCGGAAGCAAGTTTGTTTCGATGTTCTTTCTATTTTTTATAATTTGATAAACCTTACACGAACTTATACCCGTTACGAAAATTACGACCCGTCAGTATTAGACTGGCACCGGCAACAAGAGAAAACAAAAAGCCCGTCGCTTTATCAACTTATATATGCACAAGAAGCAGATTTACAAGACATTGTCAGTTTGCGCAACATCGAAATTCTGGAACAGATATCATGCCATCTACAAAGGAATCGGCAGGATGCAAGCTGCAACCACTTTATGGTGCTAAAAGGAGTATTCGACAATTTATTGAAATATGAATTTACAACAACAGAAGGCGACCGCCTTAAATTCAAATGCTTCTCGCCCATAAGCCAATTATTGGATGAAGTTTATAATGACTCCGATCCTGTTTATGTAAAAGTCTTCAATGCAATTTATAATAACGGAAAATAAAAATATAAATATCTTTTTTTTTAAAAAATCAAAGTCCACTTATAGGATTTAATTACATGAATAACAATAGATCAACAATAAAAATAGTGATTGATGAGGATCTCTGTATAGGATGCGGAATATGTACATTGATGGCTACGCAGTCTCCCATCAAAATGAAATGGAATAAGTACGGCTTTCTAATACCTGAAATCACAGAAGCGTTAAATCTTTCTGATGAAAGCTTAAAAGTGTGCCCGTTCAATCCCTTTCCAGAAAAAGAAGTACGCACGGAAGATGAAATCGGCGACTTGTTCCTTGGAAATACACCCAAAAGAGCAAGCAAAATGGGGCATTTCTACAATACTTATGTAGGCTACTCTCAAGAATATCGTTTAACCTCTTCATCAGGAGGAATAGCAACATACATTCTGACACAACTATTAAAACAAGGAATAGTTGATCACGTTATTTCCGTACGTGCCTCATCTAAAGCTGATTCACACTATGAATATCAGATAAGTAGCACTCTCGAAGAAATCACCTCCTCAGCAAAAACCAAATACTATCCCGTAACTCTAGCAACTGCTTTAGAAGAAATAAAAGCTATTGACGGGAAAATAGCTGTAACAGGAGTAGCTTGCTTTGTAAAAGGTTTACGTTTGCTGCAACACTATGATTCGTATTGGAAAGACAAAATTCCATTTATTGTGGGCATTATCTGCGGTGGAGTAAAAAGTTCTTTTTTTTCAGACTATTTGGCCAGTAAAGCAGGTGTCATCGGGAAATACATTCAGCCTCAATTCCGGATTAAAGATATCAAGAGCAAGGCAATTGACTATTCTTACGGATGCACAGATGATAAAGGGGATCTGTATCAGATAAAAATGCGTACTGTAGGAGATATGTGGGGTACAGGTCTATTTAAGAATAACGCATGTGATTTTTGTGATGATGTGACAACAGAATTGGCGGATATATCATTGGGTGATGCATGGATACCTCCATATAGTCGAGACGGCAAAGGCACGAATGTAATTGTTACCCGTTCTTTACTTGCCGATCAACTTATCAAGGAAGGAATTGAGAAGAAAGACTTGACAGTAGAGATATTGCTTGAAGATAAGTTCCTATCCTCACAGCAAGGAAGTTTTAACCATCGGCATAAAGGATTAAACTATAGAGTAAAGCAATTTACAAAAAGAGGATACGTCATATCTCCAAAGCGATATTCCTTAGAAAAGATAGGAATAGATTTTCAATTCGTACAGCAGCAAAGGCTAATTGTTAGAAAAGAAAGCCTGGAGAATTGGCGTAAATCAAGCAATGCCACTGATTTTGATAGGCGAATGTACAATTCACTACAAAAACTAAAGAGAATAACACGAATCAATCACTACGTTCGTGCATTTAAGAGAAAGATAAAAAAACTATTAAACTAGAAAGGGTGACTGCATCAGAAAATAACAAGCGTATAGCAAAAAACACGCTGTTACTCTATATCCGAATGCTCTTTTCTATGGCGGTGACGTTGTATACCAGCCGTGTAGTACTTAATACATTAGGTGTAGATGATTACGGTATATACAATGTAGTGGGCGGAGTGGTAGCTATGTTCGGTTTTCTAAATACGGCCATGTCGACCTCTACACAGCGATATCTTACATTCGAACTAGGAAAAGGAGATTTTCTACAACTGCAAAAAGTTTTCTCGGTAAGTTTATCCATTCATTTCCTGATCGCCATAGCCATTCTAATTTTGGGAGAGACCGTTGGCTTGTGGTTCCTATATCACAAGATGGTGATTCCCGAAACCCGTATGGAAGCCGCTCGATGGGTCTATCAATTTTCAGTTTTAAGCACCATGGTCGCCATTGTAAGTGTACCCTATAATGCCGCCATCATTGCCCACGAAAAGATGAGTGCATTTGCTTACATTTCGGTGTTGGAGGTAGTACTGAAGTTATTAATAGTCTATTTGTTAATGGTTGTATCGTTTGACAAGCTCAAACTTTATGCTGCTCTGATCTTTGTGATCCAATTGACGATACGTTTCGTTTATGGATCTTATTGCAGTCGGCATTTTCAGGAAACGAAATTCCGATTCATACCAGATAAAGCACTCTTTAAAGAGATACTTGGATTTGCCGGTTGGAACTTGTGGGGAAACATTGCTGGAATAGCCTTTACACAAGGTCTGAATATTCTATTGAATATGTTTTTTGGTCCGGTTGTAAATGCGGCCAGAGGAATAGCGGTACAAGTACAGGGAGCAATCAATCAATTTTCGATGAATTTTCAAACTGCCCTAAATCCACAAATAACAAAATCGTATGCAACAAAAGACTATACCTATATGCATAGCCTTATTTATCGTAGCTCCAAATTTACTTTTTTTTTATTGCTGTTTTTTTCGTTGCCTGTTTTTATAAAAACAAACACCATTTTAACTCTTTGGTTGAAGATAGTGCCCGAGCATACCGTGGTCTTTCTTCGATTGATACTTTGTACCACCATCATTGATGCCGTAGCCAATCCTATCATGGTATCGGCAACTGCCACGGGGCGAGTCAAGGTGTATCAATCTGCAGTAGGTGGTTTATTGTTAGCTATCTTACCTTTATCATATACCATACTGAAATGGGGAGAAGGCTCGCCAGAATCGGTATTTATCGTACATCTATGTATCTGTGTGCTTGCCTTTATAATCCGTTTATGGATTGTACGTCCCCTGATACAACTCTCCATCCGATCTTATTTTCGTTATGTGATTCTTAGGTGTGCATTAGTAATAGCTCTGGCCATTCCGTTACCTATCTTGATAGCAAATGCGTTATCTGACACCTTTGTCCATTTTACAACCGTATGTGCTATCTGCGTGGTAACCGTATTTTTATCTTCCTATTTTATAGGACTTAATTCGTCCGAGCGAAAATTTGTCAATAGCAAAGTCTCCACTGTTTGGGCTAAAATGAAAAATTAATGTTCCAAATTCTCGATAAAACAGATTGTTACAAGCAAGGGCGCGAAGTCCTGTTTCCAGGTAGCGAACCGGCAAGATTGCGTCCTTACTTACGAAAGAATATTCCAGCTGTAAGACTTTCTCTGCCACGGAGTCCCTAGTCCCAATATATAATTTGAGGATATAGTGCCCATCCCGATCGTAGGGAGGGAGCTGGAAAAAACATGGTTTTGCTGTCCAAGATCTATCGTTGCCGTTATAAAAACGGAGTGAACCACAGCGACCTTATCATAGCCGACTATTGGAGAATCCAGCAATTGATACCCGACTTTGGTGATGATAGAGGCGTGGGATTGGTGTTGTTAAATACCATAAGAGTAGAAGTTATCTCAATGGATTGGATATGGAAGCCCCTGAATCCATATAGTTCGATACACAGTAATACAATTACAGATTCAAATAATGAATGCATCCCCATATATCCGAAGCGTACTGTCCAAAGCCATGAGGTGTGGAGAAACAGTAGCTAATGCAGTGAAAAAATGTTTGTATATACCTTGTACAGAAAGATATTGCATAGGGTGAAAAAGAAACTACGTAGAATATTAGTCTAAAAATAAAAATAGTGTTGTTAATGAAAATAGGGGTACTTACCTTTCAATATTCAATCAATTTTGGAGCTCAACTGCAATGTTTGGCTCTGCAGGAAGTTCTGAAATCAATGGGACACGAGGTAGAAGTTATTCGGTATACGCCGGCAAATTATAACAATTCTCCATTTCGAGGAATTGGATTAAAGCGGAACGGGGCAATAAAAGCCTTATCCATTCTGGCTGTAAAGTTGACATATGGTCAGCAAATAAAAAAACGGTTCCGAAAATTTGGTCAGCAATATTTCCAAAAAACGGTTTCTTGTGATGAAAATTCGATTGCGAGTGTTGTAAATAATGCATTCGACGCAATTATTGTGGGGAGCGATCAGGTGTGGGGGCCATCTTTTCACAGCACAGGTATTTATTTTTTTAACTGGGAACCTGAATTTAAAGGGAAGCGAATAAGCTATGCCCCTTGCTGTGCTATTAATCGGGTAGCAGATGTGAACAAAAAGAAATTAGGTAATTTATTACTAAAATTTGATTCGCTTTCAGTCCGAAATATGGAAACAAGTCAGTTTGTTGCTGATTTAACAGGAATAACTCCCACAATGGTACTTGACCCTACTTTTTTATATGACTTTATTGCGTTTAAAAACAGTTTTGAAGCTCCGTATAAAAAATATATATTCGTCTATATTTTGGGAGAAGAAATTCCGGGAGGTCATGAAGCCATAATAACCGCGATTAAAAAGGAACGGGGCGATTTACCTGTTATTGCGGCAGTATTGAGTGAAAGGCGGGTTAAGTTTTTCTCTTGGGCAGACAAGACTTATTGGACATTGACACCCGACAAATGGGTCGCATTAATAGCATATGCCGACTATTTTTATACAGATTCTTTTCATGGAGTCGTTTTTGCTCAAAAATTCGGCATTGAGTTTTTGGCCTATTATACCAATGAGAAGCGAAAATCCCGTTTCATTGATTTGGCAAGTCGATTTGATTTGGCGTCCAATATCGTTGAAAGTGTAGACGATGCTATTGTTAGGAAATGCATCAGGAATACAAATCGTGACTATATGAACACCAATCAATTTATATCGGATGAGATTAAAAAGTCAAAACAATTTCTGATCCAATCATTAAATAATTAAGTATTTTTCATGCAATCAAAAACAAGAATACCATCTTCGTTAAAATTTCTGCTGTGGGGCGTTGTACTTTATACAATAGCTTATAATATTTTATGGCCTATTAATAAATTGCTTGGGCATGGGGCAGGTATAATCGGAATAGTATTCGCGTTTTATTTTTATGCCTCAACAATAAAGACTTATATAGGGCAAGGTAAATCAATTAAAATTCATTTGTACCTCTTTATTTTTTATGCATTAGTTGTAATTCTAAGAGGATTGTTAGATAATGGTGTTACTTCACGCATAATAATTGACTTTATCACTCAAAAACGTAGTATCTTAGGATATTTGACACCGCTAGTTTTGCTTTATTCTGTCCGGTTCAAAGACATAAAAAATGTATATCGAATATGTTATTATGCCTCATGGATTGCTATATTCTTTGTCTTAATTAATTTTAAAGAAATATTCTTGACTTCGCATGTCAATTTACTTGGGGCAAGCTGGGAAGATACTTCATTCCAACTTAATCTAGGCCAAATACCAGGATATTTTGTGTTACCTAGTTCGCTTATTCTGCTGAGTTATAAATTTATGCCGAAAAAATACTTGTCTATTAATAATTTGGCCTTCATTCTTAGTTTGGGGACTTCCATATCTTATGGTAGAAGAAGTTTCGTTGCTTTTCATCTAATTATAGTGGTGCTCTGGCTACTGACTTATTTGTCCTCCAATAAAACTCGTTCATGGAAGAAGAGCCTCATTATTTTAGGTATTATTATACTTATATTCTCTATTTCTTTTTTCATGTCTAATTTAAGCCTTTTTGAGATATTTTCTGAGAGATTAGGTGCAGATACTCGTAGTGGTGTAGAAGAATATTTTTCAGCTTCTTTTAAAGGTAAGCCCAATGATTGGATATTCGGACGTGGTATATTTGGAAAATATTACTGTCCTATTGCATCAATAAGTGAGGACCAAAATTATCGGACTGTTATTGAAACCGGCTATATGCAATTTATACTAAACGGTGGACTTATTATTTTAGCTCTTTATGTCTTTATACTATTACGGGCGGTCTATCTTGGTTTTTTCCGCTCAAACAACGCACTTTGTAAAGCGCTAGCGTTGTTTTTATTGGCAAGTCTATTGTTCCTCAGATCGGGCAATTCATTGGAATTTACGTTGAAGGGAGTAATGATATGGCTGGCGGTCACTATTTGTTATTCCAAGGCGTGGCGACTGAAATTACTAAATAAACATTTGTTGAATTTAAAAACATTAAAGTAAAAAGTGAATACACTATATGATTATCAGATTTTTACGACGCAAAAAGTAGGTGGGGTATCGCGTTACTTCTATGAGATAATGAAAGGTATAAATCAAACAGAGGAGGTTCTATTACCATTAGTTGCAGCAAAAAATTTATACTTAAAAGAAAAGGCAATATCGAATATCAATTATATTCCTTATAACTTTCAGTTTATGGGTTCGTATCATTTAATTGATAAGAATGTTGCCTTGCTGAATCAAATCAAAACTATTTCATTGCTTAAACAGAGTGATAAGTATGATATTTTTCATCCGACTTGGTATAATCCCTACTTCTTTGAATATTGCTCCAAGCCCTTTGTTACAACAATTCACGATTTGATTCATGAAAGATATTACAATAAATATAAATTAAACGGTAAAAATAATCAAAGGCAGATAGAAGATAAAAAGCAAAGCATTCATAATGCAAATAGAATAATAGCGGTTAGTCAATATACTAAAAAAGATATATTAGAAGTATATAACATTGATCCTGAAAAAGTGGATGTGATTTATCATGGCGCGCCAGTTCCACCCAAAAGCTATTCTGAAAATAGACATGGAGATTATATTTTATTTGTAGGACGAAGAAATGGATACAAAAATTTCGCACGATTTGTTGAAGCGATGGTTGAAGTCATGGATGAGAATAAAGAACTTAAACTAATATGTGTGGGAGGAGCGTTTAATGAACAAGAAAAGCTGTTGTTGAAAAAGAAAAATATGCTTTCTCGGTCGGAAGCCATGCAAGTTAATGACTTAATACTTTATGATTTGTATCACCACGCTCGGCTATTCGTATTCCCATCATTATACGAAGGGTTTGGCATTCCAATTTTAGAAGCTTTTGTTAATGGCTGTCCATGTTGCATTGCCGAAGCAACCTGTTTCCCTGAAATAGCAGATGATGCCGCTGAATATTTCGACCCGATGGATATTACTTCTATGAAAAAAGCGATAAAGAATGTATTATATAATGAATCGAGAAGACATACACTAATTCAAAAAGGACAAGAACGTGTGTTGCAATTTAACTGGATAAAAGCGACAGAACAAACAAGGCGAGTTTACGAGATTATTTTAACTAACAAATAACATTAATGAAAGCAATAGTACTTACTTACGATAAATACAAGATATTTGCAGACCATATGATCCATACTTATATGGCTCTTTGGCCAGATAACCCGTTTATATTTATGATTCCATATCAAAATGAAGATATTAAAAGCTATTATGAAAAAAAATACGGAAGTAAAGTAGAAATGATAAAATCACCATCTGATATAGTTGGAACAATGGAAACATTGCTCAATCTTTTTAATGATGAAGAGTGGGTGTATTGGTGCATGGATGATAGATACTTGATTCGATTGAATATCCCTGAGATAGAAAAAACATACAAATGGATACTTCCTTTAAAAGATTCATCAATAGGAGCAGTAAAGTGTATTTCACATTTAGTTGGTGATTTGCCGAAAAATATCAATTATAAATCAGTTATTGAAAATGATTATGGCCAGATATTTTATGAACGTAAGAATTATTTAATGATATGGATTCATCAATTTCTACGAGTAAAGGTATTGAAAGATCTGTTTTTTCATATTCCTCGAGATTTAAAAGCGGCAAAAGAAATGGACTATATTATTGATAATTTGAAATTACCTTCAACATACAAATTATATAGTAGTCATACTAGTTTAATGATTTTGGGTGAAAGTACTAATAGAGGAAAGATTACCAAAAACTGTTATGAAAGCCTAAGAATTAATGGTTTTGAAATACCGGAAGGTTTTGAAGTATTGAATAAGATTGTTATTTCAGGTGGAAAACCTTCCATCAAAGAAAAAATATTATTTTATTCAAAAAAGAGAATCCGTAATCTTCTTGAAAAGATTGGGTTTAGGGAATTTTTCAGACAAAGAGATATAAAATCTGAAAAGATTAAGAGTTAATGGATATACAGGATGTTGTAAAAAAAGACCTATGTCTTGGGTGTGGTATATGTACATATGACAAAAATGTGTCCAAAATGTCATATAATTCATATAGGGGTATTTATTATCCAAAATTTGACAGGAATAAAGAGCACATAATTGCCAATGAACTATGCCCAGGAAAGGGATATGAAATTGAAAAACTATCTTCGGAGTTATACTGTTCGTTAAATAATTCTTTAGAGTTAGGTCGCTACCATAGTTTGTTCGCAGGTCATTCTAATTCAAAAGCAATATTACAAAACGCTTCTTCGGGTGGATTGATAACAGAGTTTTTACTTTACCTTCTTAGAGAAAATTTAGTTGATTATGTCGTTGTTACGAAATTTGAATACTCTATAAATGGACCAAAAACAAAAACATATTTGACTAATAGAAAAGAAGATATTTTAGAAAGTCAAGGTTCTAAATATTGTCCAGTTGATGTTTCAAATGTGATTCAGGAAATAAGAAAAATAGATGGTAGAGTTGCCTACCTTGGAACACCATGTCAAATAGCAGGTATAAGAAATCTTCAAAAAATAGATAAAGACTTTGATCATAAGATATTTATCACTATTGCAAATTTCTGTGGAGGATTTAAAAGTTATAATTTTATTCGAAAAATAGCTAAAAGACACTCCATCAATTACAAAAATATAAACTTTTTCAGATTTAGAGGAGGAGGACAGCCCGGTTCAATGTTAATTAAAGATAGTTCTAATAAAACGTTTGAGGCTTCGTATAAATTGTACGGCGGGTATAGTGGTTTTTCAAAAATACACCGTTGTCATTTATGTGTAGATGCTACTGGGGAATTAGCAGATATATCTTTTGGCGATGCTTGGCTAGAGAGGTATCTACAAGATAAATGGCCATGGTCAGTGATTCTAACGAGAACAGAATTTACTACAAAACTTATGAACGATATGACTTCAAAAAAAAATATTTCAATGGAGCCAATATCGTTTGATGATGTCTGCTTATCCCAAAGGAGCAATATAACGTCAAAAAAATATCGCCAATATACACGAATGCGGTTTTATAAAAGATTAGGATACATATTACCTAAATATGACGGTGGATATAAAAAAGAAAAAATATCAATTAAAACTGAAATTCTAGTGTTTTCTAAACATAGAATCAATGAACTCTTAGAACGAATAGGGTTATATAAATACTTTAGAATTTTAATCGGAAAAGGGTATTGATTTTTATGAAAATACTACATATAACTTATTATGGAAGCCCTAATCCCGGAACATTTTTACAAGCTTATGGAGTAGAAGCGGGATTAAAAAAGGTATTTCCACAGGCTAAAATAGATTTGCTCAATGCCGAGTTTGTAAAACGCAATCCCAAAGCGAAAAAGAATACATTGGGTTGGTATCATCTGTTGAAAACAAAATATTTATCATATCGTAGAATAAGAATGTCGAAGTCTTTAATAAATGAATATTTTACCCTAACTAAGGAAAGAATTAACGTTTTTGATTATGATCCTTCAACGATAAATCAGTTGTTTTCAGGCTATGATTTAATTGTTATAGGCAGTGATACGATATTAGAAAAAATTTCATATCCGCAGTTCAACAAGATTGGATTAATGTGGGGAATTGATGGAACTAATGTGCCAAAAGTATTATATGCTGCCAGTGGTGACGATTGTATAGACAATAAGAGAAATACGGTTTTTCACAGTCTATTAAAAACCTCTTTAGAGCAATTCAAGTTTATTGGGGTAAGAGATGGCATTATTCAATCTTTTATTGTAGATGATTTAGGAATAAATCGTGATAGGGTAACTAAACAACCTGATCCAACTTATAATTTATCTCTTGATTTATTTGAATTATCCGATAGTAATAAGAGAAAGCTTCAAAAGTTAAAGGGTAAAATAGCACTCTTTCACATTGATAGAAGATGTTTATATCGATCAAAACTCGCTCAAATTTTAAAATCAAAAGGTTACAGATTAATAACTCCCGAATATGACCCCAATTGCGATATATCATTTGGGTATATTGACCACTTTCAATGGGCTGCGTTGTTTAAATATGTCGATGTTGTTATTACTGAACGATTTCACGAAACTGTATTCGCATTGCGGAATACTAAATCAATTGTGAATGTTGACTGGAATAAATCAAAGATTAATGATGAGGGAGATTCTAAAAGGACTGAAATATTGAAAGAATATGGGCTAAACAATTGTAATATCAAAATAATCAATAATGATGATTTAGATAAATTTTCCTCGTTCGTTGATAGCTCTTTTAATTCTTTCAACCCTAGTTCTATCGAACTGAAGAATAGAGATTTGATTAAATTGACACAGGACTTATTGAATGTTATGGCAAAAAAGTCATTAACTTAAACTAATTATGGACTTTAATGAGAACTTTTTTATTATGATGCCCAATCTATAGGTATTGATATTTCCTCTTTTCTTAAAAGAGTTACAGTGCATTACACAAATCCTCATTGGCAGTTTATAAAGAAATTAGAAGGGTTGAGTTTCCTCATTATGGAATCATTGTGATATCAAAAAAGGCAAGAATTGGAAAGTCCGAATTCATATGAAAAATGAATAAGAAGAGTAATGAAATATTTTTTTATGCTCCTTTGGGGCAAAATCTTCTACCTGAAAAGATCGGAGGTGCAGAGGTTGGGTGTTTGAAAACATTGGAAATATATAAGTCTGCTGGATATGATATTACAGTATTGCATAAGCCTTCTATGGCTCAAGGCCAGTTTATTTATCTACTGAAAACATTTTTTTTCCCTTTAAGATTAATACAACTTTTATTATTGCATAAGAGTGTTCCTATCCATATTGTCGGTTTCTACCGAAAGATTGTTTATTATGAATGGCTTTTAATGAAAATCTCTAAATGCTTAAAGCATAAAGTTATTTATGAATTGCGCAATGGCTCTATGATTTCGAGTTATAACGAGGGGGGGATAGTATATAGAACATTTTTGAAATCGTTGTTATTAGAATCAGACATTGTCCTTTGTCAGGGATTGGATTATGTAAAGTTTATTCAGAGCAAATGGGGCATTGAAAGGAGCTATTACCCTAATTATATAATGGACGAATTTATTAAACCTCATTCTCTATCACGTAGTTACCCTATAAGATTGATATACTTTGGACGAATTACAAAGTCTAAAAACATAGATGTAATTATTGAAATTTTGTCCTATATCAGAAGCGCAGGGATTGATGCAGTTTTGGATTTAATAGGCGGATATGATAAAGCGTATTATGAATTATTACAATTAAAAATAAAGGAAGTTGGACTTGATCAATTTTGTGTTTATTTTTATGGTAGGAAGTCCTTTTCGTTTATTTCAGAAAAGCTACAAGGAGCTAGTTATTTTGTTTTCCCTTCCCAAGAAAGTCAGGAAGGACATTCTAATTCATTAACTGAAGCGATGGGCCGCGGTGTGGTTCCCATTGTTAGTACAGCAGGATTTAATAGATCTATATGTGGATGTCAGGATTTAGTAGTAAATTCTGTCAATGGAAAAGAGTTTGCGAATAAGATAATAGAAATAGAGGATGCTCAGAAATGGGGTGAGTATTCTGCGTTTGTTTATAAACGGGTTTTAAATAATTATACTCAATCTATTGTTAGTAAAAAACTTATTTCATATGTAACTTCCCTCTAAACGATCAAAAAATATAACCTGTGAATAGTATTGTTTTTATATGCCTTTATATTCTATGCGTAATGCTATTATCCTTTATATATTTATAAGCTATTTATTTCAATGAAGGTCCTTGTAACAGGGGCTGCCGGATTCATCGGTTCGCGGCTCGCCTATTTATTATCTCAAAGAGACGATACCGTAGTGGGTATTGACAATATCAACGATTACTACGATGTGCACCTCAAATACGGCCGACTTAAAGCTGGAGGAATAGAATGTTCTGATAGTGGTGAAATCCCTTGGCATATCCCCATTGTAAGTTTGATATTTCCTAGTTATCGTTTCATTCGCTTGTCGATTGATGACAAAGAGCATTTGCAAACACTTTTTGAACAGGAGAAGTTTGACAAAGTAGTGAATCTAGCAGCACAGGCGGGTGTCCGTTACTCTATAGAAAATCCATATGCTTATTTGCAAAGTAATCTGGTAGGTTTCTTGAACTTATTGGAGTGTTGCCGACATCATCAAGTGAAGCATCTGGTGTATGCTTCGTCCAGTTCGGTATATGGTATGAACGACAAAATACCTTTCTGCGAAACAGACCAGGTAGATTTGCCGGTGAGTCTGTATGCGGCAACCAAGAAATCGAATGAACTAATGGCGCATTGTTACAGTAAATTGTATCGCATCCCGGTAAGTGGATTACGTTACTTTACGGTATATGGGCCATGGGGAAGACCAGATATGGCTCCAATGTTGTTTGCAAAGGCGATCTCCAACGGTGAACCGATCAAAGTGTTTAACAATGGGAATATGCGACGCGACTTTACTTATATTGACGATATTGTGGAGGGTACTATCCGAGTGCTAGACCGTGTGCCAGTAGCAGATGAATGTCTGCATGGAGTAGCATATAAACTGTATAACATAGGCTGTTCGCATCCGGTGCAACTAATGGATTTTATCCACGAGATAGAACAAGCTGTAGGGCGTGAGGCTGAGAAAATCTATCTGCCCATGCAACCGGGGGATGTGTATCAGACGTATGCGGATACGTCTCTTCTGGAAAAGGAGACAGGGTATAAGCCTTCAGTATCTTTACACAAAGGTATTACGCAATTTATGAAGTGGTATCAATCGGATGAAAATCCTATTAAATAATAAACTGAAAAATCAAAATTTATGAATATAGCTGTCGTGGGCACTGGATATGTAGGTCTAGTAAGTGGTACTTGTTTTGCTGAAATGGGTGCTGATGTGACTTGTGTGGATGTGAATGAGCAGAAAATTCAGTCGTTACTGAATGGACAGATTCCTATCTACGAACCGGGATTGGATGAGATGGTGCTTCGGAATCACCGGGAGGGGCGTTTGCTTTTTACAACGGATTTGACTTCCTGCTTGGATAATGTAGAGATTGTGTTTAGTGCGGTAGGTACGCCGCCTGATAAGGACGGTAGTGCAGACTTATCGTATGTGCTGGAAGTGGCGCGTACGATAGGACGGAACATGAATAAATATCTGGTACTGGTGACAAAGAGCACGGTGCCCGTGGGTACGGCTAAAAAGGTGAAAGCTGCCATTCAGGAGGAATTGGATAAACGGGGGGTGAACATTGAATTTGACGTGGCCTCGAACCCTGAATTCCTGAAAGAGGGAGCTGCTATCAAAGACTTTATGAGTCCGGACCGTGTGGTGGTAGGTGTAGAATCTGATCGTGCAAAAGACCTGATGTCGAAATTGTATCGCCCGATGATGCTGAATAATTTCCGCATGATTTTTACGGATATTCCTTCGGCTGAGATGATAAAATATGCAGCTAACTCAATGCTGGCCACTCGTATCAGCTTTATGAACGATATTGCTAATTTGTGCGAGCTGGTGGGCGCGGATGTAAACATGGTGCGTAAAGGTATCGGTAGTGATAGCCGCATTGGCACTAAATTTCTATACCCCGGTTGTGGTTACGGTGGAAGTTGCTTCCCTAAAGACGTAAAGGCATTAATCAAAACAGCTGAAAAGAATGGGTATGACATGAAAGTGTTGAAAGCCGTGGAAGATGTCAACGAACAGCAAAAGCATCTGGTCTTCAAAAAATTAAGCAAAGCCTACAATAACGATTTAGCCAATAAAACCATTGCAATATGGGGATTAGCATTTAAACCCGAAACAGACGACATGCGCGAAGCAACCTCATTAGTTACTATCGACTGCTTGTTAAAAGCAGAAGCCAAAGTACGTGTTTACGACCCTGTAGCAATGGAGGAATGTAAACGTAGAATAGGAGAAACAGTAGAATACGCCACGGACATGTACGATGCTGTATTGGATGCTGATGCACTATTACTCCTTACAGAATGGAAACAATTCCGATTGCCGAGCTGGGGAGTCGTTATAAAATCGATGAAAAGACCTATAGTTATTGATGGTAGAAATATTTACGACCCTGTGGAAATGGAAAATTTGGGCATTAGCTATTCTTGCATTGGGCATTAATAGAAAAACAGATATGAAAAGTAACAAGTGCCGCCAGTTTTATCGGTCCTAAATTAGCTTATGTGCGAGACAATATAATTGGGATTGAGAACATCAATAATTATTATGACGTACGCTTAAAATATGCAAGATTATATGAATGTGAATTCTATGTAGAAAATGATAATTTTACATATGGCACCCAATATATAAGTTCCAAATTTCATGAAGGAGGTATTGTATGTTCATTTATTTGCACAATGTGCTAATAGAAGTATTGTAAAGGTGAAAACGTATCTGTTTATTCGTTCCGCGAAATCCCCCAAAAAGTGAAGCCCAAATATGTTTGCACCATATTTTCCATTTTATTTCAACGCAAATTTATGACATTCTACAGGTTTAAATCTTCAAGCCGTAGTTCAGAGACGCACGTATTGACAGTCCTTTAAAATTTGTTGATTTAGAAGAAAGATTGTATAAGGGCAATATTTCAAAAATAATGGATGAAATAAATTATAATTCTATAAATAATATTGTCTCTAAATTACAAAAAAACTTTGTCATTATTAAAGAATAGCTTATAGATATACAATTTTCATAATCATTACAATGAGAAAAAAAAGATACCATATAATATTATATTTACTTATAATTAGCCAGATAGAAATTTTGGGGCATGCAAAAATAATGGGTGTAAATAAAAGTCCTACAACTGTAAGTCTCCTTCATAAAATGCAAGAGTATCAAAAGCAAGGTAAAATACTGGTTGGCAGACACAACGATATTTATGGTGGAATAGAAGAAGATGGAAATTCTTGGTTTCATATATATAAAGACAATGAGATATCTTCAAATAAAGAGATAAAAAGTGATATAAAAAGAATAGTTAACCAATATCCAAGTATCTTAAATGTAGATTTGGGAATTAATGGAGTTAATTCTAATGTAAGCACAGAAGAACTAAACAACAGAATTAATGGAATAAAATTATATTATGAAAAAGTCAAGGGTCTTATCAGCATAAGTTTCCATCTCGAAAACCCATGGTGGTTTATTGAAAAAAAGACAGGGAATGGTTATAGATATAAATCCCTAATGCATAAAAATGTTGTATCAGAAATACTTAACGGAAAAACAATATTAAATGGCTCCACAACTGTGAAAGACTGGTATGACAAGAAAATAGAGAAACTGATTAACTTGTTTTTACAACTAAAAGATAGGAATGGCAATCTTATACCTATAATCTTCAGGCCATTTCATGAAGCTTCTGCTGATTGGTTTTGGTGGGGACATAACTATTGTAGCAATAAAGAATATATAGAATTATTCATATATACTGTTAATAAAATAAAAGAGAAATACAACAATATTTTAATAGTGTACTCACCTGATAGGAATTGGTATTCATTGTCAATAACAGATAGATATATGGACAGATATCCTGGAGATAATTATGTGGATATAATAGGGTATGACAACTATCATATTAATACAAAAACAGAGATTGAAAAAGCCATTACTCAATTAAGATTATTAAGTGAATATGGGAAAGCACATAATAAATTGGTAGCTTTAACAGAAACCGGTAATTATGGCCTTACTATTAAAAATTGGTTCACAAATAATTTATATCAAGTAATTTCAGCAAAGGGAGTTAGCATAGCCTATGTATGCTTTTGGAGTTCTTGGTCAATTAAGGGAAATGGCTACTGCTTACCATATAAAAAGCTATCCAAAGAAGCTAAAGATTTTAAGCGTTTCGTGAACAAGAGAAAAATAATATTAAGTCAAAAAATGAATAATTATTCATATAATGAAAAAAGAAATTCCTAGTTCTCTCTCAAATAAAATTCTCTACTCAGTGTTTCGATGAAAACAAAAGGGGGAATGACGGCTGTATTAATCCCTATAAGCAATATATTGAGAACATGAGTTTCATGCTAACATGGAGGTTAGGAAATAAGGCAACTAAAGTTTGGTATGCATTTCAAGCTTAGTGAGACAAGCATTCTATTACTTTTTAACCCTAATATAAAAATTATACATATGCATGGAACTGCAAATGCTTCTTTCGCAATACAGCCAAAAGGTCAATCAAAAATTAAACTTGCTTTTTAGGCGAAATTAGTGATAGAATAGAGGGAATGAAGTTGATGGAGATATAAAAAATATATTAAAGATAACGAATTATCAAATATAATCAGCTTTGAAAGATGGATCTCAGGAGAAAATAGAATTAAATGCTTTAATTGGTTTGATATCTACATTTTAGCATTTTATAACGAAGAACTACCTATCAGCGATGAGCAACAAACGCCCAATTATATCTACTCCGGTAGGAGGAATACCGGAAATTGTATATTCAGGTATAAATGGAGTATTGGTAGAACCCGGAAATATTCAACAAATTATTAATGCAATAAAGCTATTTATAAAAAATCCTAGTTTAATCTCTCAATATAGAGAAGAGAGTTTCAAAATAGTACATCCATACTTCCCCAAAAATGTATTTAAAACAACTTTCCAATATTTATAAATCTTTGCTGCAATAAAAAAATTGATTCTTTATGGCATTAGATTCTATACAAATTTTAAATATAGATATTCTTTCAATCACACAGAAAGAGTTATTAATAAATTTAAAGAAGGGTATCCTAATAACACCTAATATTGATCACTTAGTAAAATTACAGAAAGATAAAAAATTTTATGATATATATCAGCAGGCAGAATGGATTGTGTGTGATAGCAAAATTTTATACCTGTTTTCAAAATTACTAAAACAGTCATTACCGGAAGCAATACCAGGATCGAGTTTCTTCACTTCATTTTATCTATATCATAAGGATAACAAAGATTGTAAAATATTTCTTTTAGGTGCAGCAGAAGGTATTGCAGCAAAAGCTATGCAAGAAATAAATGCAACAGTAGGACGAAAGATTATTATTGGAGCATTATCTCCTTCATACGGATTCGAAAAAAATGAGACAGAATGCAAGAACATTATTCATATAATCCGCAATTCCGGTGCAAATATCTTAGTTGTAGGTGTTGGGGCTCCCAAGCAGGAAAAATGGATTGCCAAATATCGGCATGAACTATCTGAAATAGATATATTTATGGGATTAGGTGCTACAATTGATTTTGAAGCAAAAGTATTAAAGCGTGCACCTATTTTTTGGCAAAAAATAGGAATGGAATGGTTTTATCGCTTTATAAAGGAACCCAAACGTTTATTTAAACGCTATTTTGTAGACGATATAGCATTTTTTCTATATTTCGGCAAACAATTATTAGGGATATATAAAAATCCATTCAGAATAAAATAATTAAATGAATAATAATATGAAAGTCCTCTATCTCTTCATATTTATGTTAATTATTAGTACATCGGGAGCAGAAGCTCAAGCTCTTTATGGAACTACAGGCCTACTCCATATGCCTACTGCAGATATGCAACGTGATAAAACGGCGATGTTTGGTGGTAACTATTTGGATAAACATCCACTTTCTACGTATTGGAATAATGTAAATTACGATTATACTTTTAATTACTTTATCAATATCACCATTTTTCCCTGGTTAGAGATAGCTTATACTTGTACATTGGTGAAAGGAACCAAAGGGAATTACTGGCCTGAGAAGACTTGGGGAAAGTTTATCAATCAAGACAGAAATTTCTCTGCACGGCTACGCATCTGGAAAGAGGGTTGGTGGAAAATATGGACGCCACAGATCGTATTCGGAGCAAATGATCCGGGAAGTTTTAATAATAATGGTGGTGGAGATGTGGTATTTGACCAAAGCCCTGGAACACATAATTATTTCAACCGATTCTTTTTAGCCGTAACCAAGCATATTAAATTCAAAAACACAGGCGAACTGGGTATACATGCCGCATATGTATATAGCCAGGCAACCGGACTCCGGTACCAAGGTCCAGCAATCGGTGCAAACTTTCGATTCTCTCTACCGGAAGGTTCATCAACCGGAAAGATATTGAATGGATTAAATTTAATAGCTGAATATGATGCACGCACTATTAATACAGGATTAGAATACTCAATATGGAAGGACCATATCAACCTGATAGGGGAATTAAATGATTTCAAATATATATCTGCCGGGCTTTTTTTAAAAATTCATCTTAAATAGATAAAATATCAACTACAATATGAAAAAAGTAGCTTTAATCTCCGGCATCACCGGACAAGACGGATCATTCTTAGCCGAATTTTTAATAGAGAAAGGATACGAAGTACACGGCATCTTGCGACGTTCGTCGTCATTCAACACAGGTCGTATTGAGCATCTGTATCTGGATGAGTGGGTGCGAGACATGAAGAAGAGCCGGCTGGTGAATTTGCATTACGGAGATATGACGGACAGCAGTTCGCTCATCCGTATCATTCAGCAAGTACAACCGGACGAGATTTATAATCTGGCGGCTCAGAGCCACGTAAAGGTGAGCTTCGACGTGCCGGAATATACGGCGGAAGCGGATGCCGTGGGAACATTGCGCATACTGGAAGCCGTACGGATTCTGGGTATGGAGAAGAAGGCAAAGATTTATCAGGCTTCGACTTCAGAATTGTATGGACTGGTACAGGAAGTGCCTCAAAAGGAGACAACACCATTCTATCCGCGCAGTCCGTACGGGGTGGCCAAGCAATACGGGTTCTGGATCACGAAAAACTACCGGGAGAGCTATGGGATGTATGCGGTGAACGGTATCCTCTTTAACCATGAGAGCGAACGTCGGGGAGAGACTTTCGTAACGCGGAAGATAACGCTGGCAGCTGCACGCATTGCACAAGGGTTGCAGGACAAGCTATATCTGGGCAATCTGAACTCGCTACGCGACTGGGGTTATGCAAAGGATTATGTGGAGTGCATGTGGTTGATTCTACAGCATGACACGCCAGAGGATTTTGTGATTGCCACGGGCGAGTATCACACGGTACGGGAATTTGCCATGCTGGCTTTCGGCTATCTGGGGATAGAACTGCGCTGGGAAGGTGAAGGAGTGGACGAAAAGGGTATTGACACGGTTACCGGCAGGGTGTTGGTGGAAGTGGATGCCAAGTATTTCCGTCCGTCGGAAGTGGAACAGTTGCTAGGTGATCCTACCAAAGCAAGGACATTGCTGGGATGGAACCCGACAAAGACTTCTTTCCCTGAACTGGTGAAGATTATGGTGGAGCATGACACAAGATTTGTGAAGAAGCTGCACCTAAAAGAGCTAATCGGTACGGAGGAATAATGCGCTATGCTTGATAAATCGGCAAAAATATATATAGCGGGCCATCATGGTTTGGTAGGTTCTGCTATTTGGAATAATCTGAAGTTAAGGGGATACACGAATCTGGTGGGCAGGAGCCACAAGGAACTGGATCTGCTGGACAGTGTACAGGTGAGGCGTTTCTTCGATGAGGAGAAACCGGATGCAGTGATACTGGCTGCTGCACACGTGGGGGGTATCATGGCAAATCTGCATTATCGTGCGGACTTCATTTATCAGAATCTGCAAATTCAACAGAATGTAATTGGCGAGAGTTTTCTCCACGACGTGAAGAAGTTGCTCTTCCTGGGAAGCACTTGCATCTATCCGCGCGAAGCACCGCAACCGATGAAGGAGGAGTATTTACTAACTTCTCCGCTGGAGTATACCAACGAGCCTTATGCCATTGCCAAGATTGCGGGACTGAAGATGTGTGAAAGCTTCAACCTGCAATATGACACGAATTATATTGCTGTGATGCCTACAAATCTTTACGGGCCGAATGATAATTTCCATTTGGAGAACAGTCATGTGTTACCTGCCATGATTCGCAAGATTCATCTGGCAAAGTGCCTGAATGAGGGTAATTGGGAAGCTGTGCGTAAGGATATCGACTTGCGCCCTGTGGAGAGTGTGACAGGCAGGAATGCGGAGACCGAGATACGGGCCACACTTGCCAAATACGGGATTACTGCGGAAGCGGTGACGTTATGGGGCAGCGGTAGTCCGCTACGCGAATTCTTATGGAGTGAGGAAATGGCAGATGCCAGCGTGCATGTGCTGCTGAATGTGGATTTTAAAGATACTTATGCTTCCGGCTCAAAGGATATTCGCAACTGCCATATCAATGTGGGAACGGGAAAAGAGATCAGTATACGTAAAGTTGCCGAAAAGATCATGAAGGAGATTGATTTCAAAGGTGAGCTTCACTGGGATACATCGAAACCGGATGGTACACTACGTAAACTGACGGACGTGACCAAGCTGCATGATCTGGGATGGCATCATAAGGTGGAGATTGACGAAGGGATTCATCGCTTGTATAAATGGTATTTGAAAGGACTAAAGTAATGGAAAACCATATCATCATTATGGCCGGCGGCGTAGGAAGCCGTTTCTGGCCCATGAGCACACCGGAATACCCCAAACAGTTTATTGACGTGATGGGGTGTGGAAAGTCGTTGATACAACTTACCGTGGAACGCTTTTTGCCCATTTGTGCCATAGGGAACTTCTGGGTGGTGACTAACGAACAATATACGAATATTGTGAAGGAGCAGTTGCCGGACTTGCCGGATGATCATATTCTGCCTGAACCTGCTGCACGCAATACGGCTCCTTGCATTGCATACGCCTGCTGGAAGATTATAAAAAGACATCCGGAGGCAAATATTGTAGTGACTCCATCGGATGCACTGGTGATTGATACCACGGAGTTTCAACGGGTGATAAGCAAAGCGTTGGATTTTACACACAGAAGTGGCGCCATCGTAACGATAGGCATCAGGCCGAGCCGCCCGGAAACGGGATACGGATATATCTGCGCGGAAGCCGGTCGGAATGAGGTGTGGAAAGTGGAAGCTTTCAAGGAGAAACCGGACTTGCAAACGGCGCAGGAATATGTGGCGAAAGGTAATTACTTCTGGAATGCAGGAATATTTATCTGGAACATTGAGACGATAGTACAGGCCATACGCCGATTCGCACCTGCATTGGCTGGTATAATGGATGAGATGGCTGCGGATTTTTACTCACCGGAGGAAAGGGCTACGGTGAAAAAGCTTTTCCCTACTTGTGAGAAGATCTCAATAGATTATGCGGTGATGGAGAAAGCTGAAAATATTTATACGCTTCCGGCTGAGTTCGGCTGGAGTGATTTGGGCAGTTGGGGTTCATTGCGTACACTGCTTCCGCAGGATGAAGCGGGAAATGCCTGTGTAGGTCCCCAAGTGAAATTATTTAATTGCAAAAACTGCATTGTCCATATGCCCGGAGAGTATCAGGTGGTACTGGAAGGATTGGACGGATACATTATTGCCGAAAAGAACGGAGCATTGCTTGTATGCCGTCTGCAGGAAGAGCAGCGCATCAAGGAATTTGCTGCACTAACATAATATCATTATGAGATGAAAGTCCTCCTCTTTACACCCTATACAGACCGATTACCCGGAGGGGACGCTAAGGGTACGCTACCACTAATAAACGAGATAGGTAAGCTGGTGGAAATACATTTAGTATGCTTTCCCTATGTTTCTCCGCCGGTATTACTGCATGGAAGCACACATTATCTATCGTTTTCCCTCGTGTGTGGAAAAGCGAAAGAGACATGGCTAAAGTTGCTGAAGGAAGTGGAACCGGACATCATACATGTGAGTGACTGTGGAATGTATCAGTCCGCCATGGCTCTGAAATGGGCGAAGGAGGCGGGATACCGGATCGTGCTCTCTCCGCAAGGTATTCTTGACGAGGGAATGAGTTTACGCTTATTCTACCAAAAAGGAGCAATGGGAAGAGCCAACGGTGTGGTGGTAATGACAGAAGCGGAAAGGACTGTGGCTTCGAGGTATTGTAGCAAAAATAAGATCGTACAAATTGTAAACGGAGTGGAAACCGGAAGGAAGAAAATGAATGGGGAGAGAAGAAAAAAGTTTCTACTTTTTAACCGTAAGGATACTGAAAATAACATGATAAGTATACTGGAGGCGGTAGCTTTGTTGAAACATGAACTAATGGAATATAGAATATGTGTTGTAGATGAAGGAAATCCGTGCTTTACCGCTTTATTAAAGGAAAAGACAAAAGAAATGGGTATAGACGGGTTGTTCGATTTTTATGAGGCAGCAACTATAGAACAAATCGGTAGATGGATGATGCAGGCTGAGTTATTTATTGCTTTACAGCAAACAGGAGATAGGGATATGAATGTAGCAAGGGCTCTGGCATGTGGCACTCCTGTTATCGTATCTCAGAACTCACAGTGGAAAGAGGTGGAAGATGATGGTTGCGGATGGCGGATTAATATGAATACCAAGAATATGGTAGAGATCATAGAGAAAGAATTAAGTCTCCCGGAAAGTGAAAGAACCGGAATGGGATGTCGTGGCAGAAAGCTAGTTAAGGAAAAGTACAGTATGGCAAAAATGGCCACGGAATTGGTGGATACCTATTCAAAAGTGATGGAACAAGAGAAAACACTCTAATTTTACAAGGATATGATTATAGCTGTAGATTTTGACGGAACAATAGTGGAACACCGATATCCTAAAATAGGCGAAGAAATTCCATTTGCCGTACAAACACTGAAGATGTTAATTAAAGAGCAGCACAGGTTGATTCTTTGGACAGTGCGTGAAGGGAAACTACTGGACGAAGCTTTGGAGTGGTGTAAAGAACGTGGCATAGAGTTTTATGCAGCAAATCGTGACTATCCAGAGGAGAAAGATGATCATAAGGGATTCTCTCGTAAAATAAAAGCGGATATCTTTATTGATGACCGGAACTTGGGTGGACTTCCCGATTGGGGCATAATCTATCGTATGATTCATGAAAAAATGTCGTTTGAAGATGTGTATTCGGATACTTTTAGCTCTTTACGCCAGCAGCCGGAAAAAAGTGGGTTCTGGAGCAACTTACTTAAGAAAGGCTGATTATATATTACTATTGTTATGAAATGAAGGTTCTCTAACCACAATTGTGAGATTGCACATGCAGGTATGAGAGGGTAATAGGCGTGTTACCCTCTCTTTTTTTTATCAAAAAGAGTTTCATTGTGATACAATGTAAGCATACTTCTCTCTCCTTTTCTAATAAAGCTGTCCCCGACCGACTTCTGCAAAAAGTTTGGCTAATTTTTCAATAACGGGTTTTACATAACGCGCACCTTTCTCAGCAGACGCTTGACGGGGATCTCCTACTCCGCTATCTACCGTCGCTTTATCCCAATGGCGTGGAGCCCAAGCAATTTTCTCATTTAAAGAAGGAATAGCAAAGGGCTTGGCATCTCCGGCTCCTGCTTCGGAGAGATTAACCAATTCGGGATGGTAATGCATCATAACAGACGTTTCGGATTCTCCTGCATGATCGTCCACTAGTGCTTCAAAATATTCTTTAGGAGGAATAATACTGAACCAGTCTGTAGCGATTATGAGAAAATCAGCATAGGTGAATGCCAGATCACGGATCATACCTTTGAAATTATTACCTCCATGGCCGCTAAGTATGATGAGTTTGCGCATACCTTGGGCATAAAGGGAGGCTACAATATCCTCGAGTATGGCTTGCTGGGTGGAATAACGGGTATGTACACAGAATGGAAGTTCCCGCTGACCGGGGTTGTGTGCTCCGAAGGGCACGGGCGGCATTACCATGCAGCGCACTCCTGAACGCTGAAGAGTTAAGGTGGCAGCATCAACGGCAATATCATGCGGCAAAATGCAGTCGGTGAGATAAGGAAGATGAAAATTGTGAGGTTCGGTAGCTCCCCAAGGGAGGATAACGACATCATATTTCAAATCTTTTACTTTACCATAACAGGATACACTAAGGTCAATTTCTCTTTTTTCCATATTCTTATTGTTTTTGGGGGTATATATCGAATAAAATCCAATATTTATTTTTTTGTTTTTCCAAAAAGATAGTCGTAATCGCGTTTTGCTGCAACTTTAACCCACTCTTCGGGTATAAACTTCCATTGCTGTAATGCACGGGGAGTAATCACCTTTTGCGCCTCGATATATTGCATCAAGTAATAACGCATATCTTTGTCGGTAGCGAAAACAATACGTGACTTCAGGCTATCTTGTGGAATACCGGCACCTTTAGTTATTAACTCACCTCCCCCGTTGCCACGGTATGAACAAACGGCAACACGATATTTCCTATTCAGATGAAAAGGGCGCCCATCCGCCATACTAATAATATTCACTTTTGCTCCCTGAGGTTTAGTAACATCGACGGTATAAATGATGCCGGCGGCAGAATCAAAATTAAAATAGCTATTAATGAATAATGCTCTGTCTTCCGCACCTTCCCAAGGAGTATTCCGCATCAATAATAACCGATCTTTAGGCGATCTCATTTGGTTAGTCCAGATGGCGTAAGACTGTTCAAGCACTCCCTTTAGTTCCTTGCCTGTAAGCTCCATGGCATAGAGGGTGTTTTCGTACTTATAAAGATTGAACATATCGCTAACAGATATATCACCTCTCATTATTTTAGCATCAAAAGACAGTGGAGAGGCCAGGGATATATCGGCTTTGGCTATCTGGAGCTGAACGGTATGTATAAGTTCCATGAAACCTGAAGAACCAAAATATGCCGGACGGGTGGAAATACATTGCGTAAAGACCCCCATTTTTTTGGATACAAAATTCTTTATCATTTTAAACTGGGAAGAAAACTCCGACATGAAAGCCTCATCAACCGGATATTTACGCATATCGACCAATCTCCCTTCCACTTTTTTCCGAATCACTTTTCCATCCAAAATGCCAAGAGTGATATCAACATCAGAGACTACCATTCCATCATTAGCGGGATCGACAATTAAAACGGAATCTCCTACAACATTAATAATTTTCTTGCAATCGGCAACATGATCATGCCCAATCAGTACGGCATCAAACCCGGGCACATTACGTGCAACATCCAATGAGGGATTTTCACGATACTTCCCTCCTAAGATCGAGCCGTCTTGCCCCGCATGAAATAGTCCTATTACCATATCGGGATTCTCTTTTTCGCGGATAATCTTCATCCAACGACGAGCCGTTTCTTCCATATCATCAAAACGCATTCCACTCCATAGATTCTCCGACAACCATGCCGGAATAGCCGGAGTTATCATTCCTAAGACTGCAATTTTAACGCCATCGCGAACAAATATCTGATAGGGTTTAAAGTAAGTTTCGCCAGTGGCTGTATTGATGATATTTGCCCCGAGTATCGGTGCGTGACATTCACGTACCCATCGGTCGAACACCGAATGACCGGCTTCAATATCATGGTTCCCTACGTTTCCGGCATCATAACCCATATAGTTCATCATCATGGCTGCCACGTGAGTAGATACGGTATCAATGTAATTGTAATAATAAGAGGTGGGTTGTCCTTGAAGAATATCACCGTTTTCAAGGAAAATGAATTTATCCCTATATTTATGACGTAACTGACGAGTAAAAGAAGATATTCGAGACAACCCGCCACCCATATCATGTCCGGTAACAAAATCACAAGGATAATAATGCCCATGTATATCACTTGTCTGCACTATTTTCAATTTAACCTCTTTCTCTTGTGCAAACAAATGGGTAACACACAACAATATCAATATTCCAATTACACTTTTTTCTTTCATAAAAAACAACGCTTTATTTATAACTCAAACGGATGAGTAAAGATAAAACGTGAGCCCTCAGAATAATCGGGATCAATCCAAATCTTTCCACCCCATTTTTCAACAATTACTTTGCAAATAGCCAAGCCTAATCCCGTACCTTGAATATATTCATTTAGTTTCGAAAAACGTTCAAAAACCTTTTTACGTTTATCTTCCGGTATGCCGCAACCGGTATCCGTCAAGGAAAACACAGCCATTTTCCGTACAGTATCCAATTCAAGCTTCAATGTAATCACTCCTTCCTGCGTAAATTTATCCGCATTGGATAAAAGATTACTAAGTACCTGCTGAAAGCGTTGGACATCAACAATCATTTCAATACTTTTCTTTTCACATTGAAATACAAAGTGGTTTTCAGAGGTCGTATAAATCTGATTGGATGAATAAACCAATCCTTCACATATCGGAACAATATTACATCGTTCCGGAGTAAAGGCAATGCGATTGGCTTCCAGGCGTGACAAATCCAAGATATCATCAATCAAACGGAGCAACAAATTGGAGTTGGTCCGGATTATATTTGCATAAGATAAACCTTCTTTCTCAGTATAATTTCCTGAAACCAAGACATCGGAAAAACCGACAATGGCATTTAGCGGAGTACGAATTTCATGACTCATGTTGGCAAGAAACGCACTTTTAAGCCGACTGGATTCTTCAGCATTATCTTTTGCTTCACGCAATTCACGACCGGAAACGACCAATTCATCTTTCAACCTCTTTGTTCGAACGTAAAAATAGAGGCTAATAAAAAAGCCTCCGGACAAGAAGCATAAAAAAGCCCCAAATCCCCATATCCAATATTTATATTGGCTGTAAAAAGAAGGAGATTCATTGACCCATTCTATAGGTTCCCGAATAGATGAAAGATTCAAACGCAACTTTTCCACCTTTGCTGCATCCATCATCAACTTGTTGGAAATAATTTCCACATTACGTTTTGTATCGTTTTTATTCGCCAATATATGTATGGCTTGTCTAGCCATATCAGCTCCCAAAGGACGATAAACAGGTACATATCCACCAATAGCCCAGTAGCCGATTCCTATGGAACTGATAGAGAATGCGGGTATATGTGGAGCGGCATCCATCATGGTATAGGTAGCATTACGCATAAAATACCCTTCACGCATATCCACCCGCCAGGTACCCAAAAGAATTGCAGTGTTGGGAGGTAAAGAGTGAAGCCTATCACTGATGGAATAAATGGTATTTGTCCTCCCATCCAATAATATAAGATGAAGATCCGGGAACTTCTTCATGTCTTTCACGACATGAGCCTGAAGGGAAACACCGCCATAGGTATTATCGGAGACAAAAGCAATGTTACGGGTGGAAGGATATAGCCTTTTAATCAGGTTGATATTGGTTTCCACATTATATTCATACACAAATCCGGCACGTACATGGGAATATGGAAAATTTTCGAAAAGATCGATGGACTTTGGCATTACAGTCCTCAAATTACTGGAATCTTCGGGCAATATAATCGCGTTACGGCTTGCTAAGGCCACAAGTACGGGGGTATCCCCGGTAATTGTTTTTTCCTGCGAAAGATAAGAAGCCCAAGCTTCCTGTCCTATCAACACAAGCAATGAGGGTGAATTCTCGCCTTGATATTTGGAGAGAAGCTGCTTCATTCTCCCCTTCCATAAAGGAGACTCGGAGAAGCTCTGGCAATTCATATTCTCCATCGAAATAGGAATATTACCTCCTAACAACCGGAATTCTTCCATGAAATCGGATATATTGATGGAGGTCTGACGGGAATCGGGATTATAAGAGCTTATAATGACGACGGGATGAGCTCCTTCAATAGCATACACCGGTAAAATAACAAGTATATGAGATATGAAAGTGAGCAAGAAAGTCCAGAATGTTCTTCTATATGGTTTCATCCCATTATTATTGCATTAGTGAGGCAAATATACAATAAAGACGGTATTTTTAAAACAAAAGTTGTATTTTTATACTAATATTGTTTTCAAAAATATAATAAGTCCAGAATAGCCTATTTTAGCGCATTATGATCATAAACTACCAACCTATTTTATCCCATCCAGCAGCTGTATACCATGCGCACGATCGATATGCGGTAGCAGCAGCGGAATTGGATGTTAAGGGGATATAATGCGACAGCCCGGAAGTTCCCTCCATCGAGAAATTTCCTGCAGAAGCGGAAAAGTTTATAGGTGTAGTTTTCCAATAGGCGATAGTTTTATTGAAAGCCGATTCCCAGGTTGTAAATGCTGAACCTCCACCCGTAAGTTGCTTCGTTAAATCCACCATATCGTAGTATCCAACAAATGCTAAAGATGAAGGCGAACGCTTATCGTAATTGAATACGGATGCAGCCAAAGCAGCATTGTCTACAGATAATGGTAAGATACTTTTGGTTGCACTTGCCAGATTCTCCAACTCCGAGGTTTTCACAGCACCGACAGATACTCCGGCAGTCCAATGGTCGTTGGAATTGGCGGCGGAAGGATTATAAAGGGTTTCATAGGGATCATAATAAGCCTTAGCAATATGCTCCGCTCCTTTATCACCTACTTGTTCAGTGGATAGCATTGCCGGTACAAGATAGTCGTATGATGCCCCGGGACCCGGTATCTCGGTAGGAGAACTAATAACATAATCGGTATAATCACGCAATTCGTAAGCGACCTCCACCGAAAGCATAAAACATGCATCAAAAAGTAGGAAGTCAAGATGGGGAGCGTCCTGCAAGACTGAAGCCAATTGCTGCAAATTCATCACAGTAGTTGTACCACTGCCTTCATCCACCCCAATATAACGGGTGGAAAATTGATAATATGGCAGCCAGCCTTCGCCATGTGACCAATAAACCAACCCGTAACTATCGGCCGGATATTTCCCGAAAGCTTGATCAACAACTTCTTTCATCACCGTAGGATCGGTGGAATCTTGTTCGCTATAAGATTGGATAACTTGTTTAGTAACAACACCTTTCTTATCTTTTGTCAGACGATAAAGCACAGGAGTGGATTTATCATCCACATATACAAGCAAATTGTATAAAGATTCATCGACTTGCTTCATCCCTGTAATCATCTCGTTGATATCATCAGACACGAAACTATACAAGCTATTGTCTGCCACCATATACACCAAAACCGTACGACTCTTTCCCTCAGAAGGATTCGTAGGATCATCATGGCTGTTACATGCAGCGATCAACAGCAAAAGTATGGATGAAAAAAGGAAGTGTTTAAATTTAAAATCCATCAATGCGTATGTTTATTAGTTCTAAACGAAAAATGCAATAAAAATGTTTGCTCCATATTTGATTTAGAATTTACCACGCATCTTCCTTTTATTCATCACTCTTTGGGTATTTGAATGCAAAAGCTTCGGGAGCTATGGGAACCAATGAAAAAGATTTGTGCTGTTTATATTTACTTTTCAGTTTAGCTTCTTCCTTCCCCAGCTTACTCTTATTCTCAGAAAAGTAGATCATGCAAGTATAATCCGGACTCTTCAGTTCATATTCCAAATAATTCTTCAACTGATAAGTGTACAATTCGCGCTTAGGTAAAAAACCCTTTTTAAGTTCTACACTATCAAGTTTCTGAATAGCAGTGTAGTACACGACCGTATCATTGAAGGACACAGCTACCCCGAAAGCGTAAACCGTTTTTTCCTTATTCTTGTCTTTTGCTTTCAAAGAAAAGGCTGAGCAAACTGAAAAAATCAGACTAACAGCTAAAAAGATCCGAATGTATTTCATTTTTCTTATCCATTTGTAGTTCGCGCAAAGGTAACAAAAAAAACCGGCGGTCAAAGTTTTGAACCGTCGGTTTTTAATTTCTTTCAATTTGTCGGAAATGGATATGCCTTATTTATCCCAAATAAGTCTTGAGCAGTTTACTACGATTACTTTGTCTTAATCTTCTTATTGCTTTTTCCTTAATCTGGCGAACACGTTCACGCGTTAGTCCGAATTTGTCGCCGATTTCTTCCAATGTCATTTCTTGTTGTCCGATACCGAAAAACATCTGAATAATATCTTTTTCCCTATCGGTTAACGTAGAAAGAGCTCTATCAATTTCCCTCGCAAGAGACTCGTTCACAAGAGAGCGATCCGCCATAGGGGAATCATCGTTCACCAACACATCCAGCAAGCTGTTGTCTTCCCCCTCTACAAAAGGAGCATCCACCGAAATATGGCGACCTGACACCTTCAATGTATCGGAGATTTTATCAACAGGGATCTCCAACTCATCCGCCAACTCTTCGGGAGAAGGACGACGTTCGTTTTCCTGTTCAAACTTAGAGAAAGCCTTACTGATCTTATTCAGTGAGCCTACCTGGTTCAACGGAAGACGTACGATACGTGACTGCTCTGCCAAAGCCTGGAGAATGGACTGGCGTATCCACCATACTGCATAACTGATGAATTTGAAACCACGTGTTTCATCGAACTTTTCGGCAGCCTTGATCAGTCCTAAATTGCCTTCATTAATTAAATCGGGCAAACTCAAACCTTGGTTCTGGTACTGTTTGGCTACAGATACAACGAAACGCAGATTGGCACGTGTCAATTTCTCCAATGCAACACGGTCACCCTTGCGGATGCGCTGAGCGAGTTCAACTTCCTCTTCAACCGTAATGAGGTCCTCGCGACCGATTTCCTGCAAATACTTGTCAAGAGAAGCACTCTCTCTGTTTGTGATACTTTTGGTAATTTTTAATTGTCTCATTCTTCTTTAAAACAAATTTGGGTTGCAAAGTTACGATAAAATATTGGCTTATAGGCAATATTAGAGCAACTTTTTATCATCATACTGTTTACAATGTAATAACAAAAAGAATGCCGATATGTTAGATACCGGCATTCTTTTTTCTGTTTTGTTTGCTAAAACAATCTATTTACCTTAAAATATTTCCTATTCTTGTGACAAATCAACTGCATAATTCGCACGTTTACCCGATGGGAATATACCGGTCAGGAAAAGAACCTGATCAGGAGACTTAACAGCAGCTTTCATCACATTGTTCAAATCGTCTACTGTATTCATCTGAGTGCCGTTAGCTTTCAGGATAATAAAACCTTTACTGATACCGGCCTCCGACATTTTTCCACTACTAACACCGGTTACTTGAAGACCATAACCCAGGTTGAGTTGTTTCTTCAGATCTTCCGGTATCGGACGGAAAGCAGCTCCAAGTATATCCATTCCGGCATCTTTCATTACTTTGGTAGTTCCTTGCTCATTTTTCAACGTGATGCTTACTTCTTCTTCTTTCTTGTTACGAATGACTTTAACCTTTACGGTATCTCCGGGACGGTATTGTGAAAGAGCTTCCTGAAGATCGGAGAATTGATGAATCTTCTTGCCATTGATGCCGACAATGACATCATCTTTCTTCAACTTGCCGGCAGAAGCGCCACCTTCAATCACTTCGTTGACATATACACCTTCTTTAACACCCAACCTATCAATCCTTTCCTTCATGTCTTGATTATCCTTATCATCAAACTGGAGGTCAGTGCCCAACGTACCACCCTTAATGCCGAGCAATGCCCGTTGTACGGTACCATACTGTCTTAAGTCGGAAACGACTTTTGTCATAATGTTGGACGGAATGGCAAAACCATACCCACTATATGCACCGGTAGGTGAATATAACATGGCATTAATTCCCACCAACTCACCACGGGCGTTAACCAAAGCTCCACCACTGTTTCCTTGATTGATGGCAGCATCGGTCTGGATGAACGACTGAATATCGGCCGCTTTACCGTCAGCTGTGGCAGAACCTATTGAACGGGCTTTTGCACTGACAATACCGGCTGTTACGGTAGAACTAAGATTAAACGGATTACCTACGGCCAAAACCCATTCCCCTACCTTCAAGTCATCAGAGTTTCCAACCGGAATAGTCGGAAAATCATCTCCCTGAATTTTTATCAATGCCAGATCAGTGCTTTGATCAGTCCCGATGACACGGGCTTTTAACTCACGACCGTCATTCAGTTTAACACTCAACTCATCTGCACCATCGACGACATGGTTATTGGTAACAATATAGCCATCTTTGGATATGATAACTCCCGAACCGAATCCGACGCGAGGTTGGCTCTGTATTTGACGTTGCTGACCACCACCGCGGCCATCACCGAAAAAGAAATCGAAAATATCCGGCATATCCTGCACCGTTTGCGTTTTACTCAACTGGGTTGCCTTAATATGTACAACCGCATGAACGGAAGCCTCGGCAGCCTGCGTAAGATCTACCGGTTGCGCCGGTGTACCGTAAGAGGCCAGACGCATGTTATCGGGGTTTTGCTGAAACAATTCACCGAATGTGGCGGGTCTTGCCTTCTGCAATACTCTGTAAGCTGTGAATCCTCCAACTCCCGAACTAAGGAGTACAATAGCAGCGACTCCAAGAATGTTTTTTGTTGTCTGTTTCATACTATTTTTATTCTTTAAACTGTTAATATTCAAGATTCATTTAACATTATGACGTTAAAATAACGACAAATAATGTTCTGTTATTCTGCATGTCATGTTTTTTTGTTCTCTTTTAACAGTGAATATCCGGAGCTTAACAGCGGTTAACGGCCGAATGTGACAATTTTACATTTTTGTACGAACTGTCAGTAATTTAAGTACTCTATATCCATGTGATAATTCCACTGCGGAAAGTAAAGGTTACCTCCTTCCCACTCCACCTCTCCGCGTTGAAAGTCAACCGTTTCACTACGTGGATATTTCTTAGCCGGTACCAATGGCATTCCATAATCGTTGTTTACCACCATACGCCATGAATCAATGCCTCCGAGAAAGAAATATTCTTCATCGGCATTCCGTGCAAACGTGGGAATACCGAAGGATTGATCGGCCGGTACCCAACCCACGCCTTCAAAATAAACTTCCGCCCAGTCGTGAAGATTCCATGCACGGGGATGCATCATGAATCCACTTTGAAAATGAGCCGGAATACCGCTGATACGACAAAGGGTGATAAAGAGCAGACTCACTTGCCCACAGTCGCCATGATGATTATCCAATACATATTCGGGAATATTTTCAATGGTGGAATATTCACGAGCCGAAGCCCACGGGAAATGATCGTTTACCCAGCGGAAAATACGCTGAGCCTTCAAATAGGGGTTCTCTTCTCCATCGGTAAGGCGTGCAGCCAATTGGCGTAGTCGCGGAGAGAAAATGATATGTTTTTCGCGCGGTGAAGTATATTTCTTATATAGTGCGGAAGTTGTATCATAAGGCTGGACATCTTCAGGCTTCAAATTATGCCATTCGCCACAGGAAGTATATTCGAATGTTTCCGAAAAAACGGTAGGCACGTTATATTCGGCACGTTTCTCCATATAGAGTGTGCTATGCATGCAATCTTTCGGAGAAAAAGTATATTGAGGTTCACTGGCGGAAACAAATTTCACCTCTTTCTGACGAGCCACATCGGTACGCGGATAGGGCAGCCAACAACGGATAATTTTTCCTGCAGGTACTGCATTGGTATCAACGGTCAGCGTATAAGTTATCCGCATCCGCTTGGGGACGGCAATCGGATTCTGACTCCCTTTGACTGCTGTAATTATTTCGGGCAGGTTTTCCATATTCACCTTCTCACTTCCACTAAGGGAAGCGCCTTCTTTTGTCGCTTTGATATTGTAACAGGTGGAATCAACCCGGAATAGATTAGGACCGGCATTGCGGAAGTAACGTTTCTCGCCATCCAAAGTCATGCATTCCAGGGCCCCCGATGTTTCCCAGTTCCGCATTTGCCCATCAGTCACGTCCGGAATGTATTTACGGATGTAGTCTTTCACTTGCGACTCCGTGAGACAAAAGTCGTTCAGTAGACGTTGATGCAAGTCGTCCTCCCATTTATAAGGTTTCGTCACCGGTTTGGTAGAACATGCCGAAAGCCCCAGGAAAAACACAAATAAATAAACCAGTCTTTTCATAATGATTTAGCTTGTTTAATTTCGATCACTCACTTCATAATTGGGAACCTGAGTCACATTCTTACAGTTTAACAATTCCAATACCTGGCAAATCGGGCAAAGTAATCTTTCCTTTTACGACTTCCATACCCCGGAAGCGATCATTGGCTATCAGCAGATTACCATCAAGATCGGCAAAGTCTACAATTGGGGAAAGTTGTGCGGCGGCAGAAACAGCGCAAGATGTTTCCGTCATACAACCTACCATCACACGCATACCCAACGAACGAGCTAAGGTCAGCATTTTCCACGCCTCACGCATACCGGTGCATTTCATCAACTTAATATTAATTCCGTTGAATGCTCCTTTAAGACCGACAACATCTGTCAAGCGTTGCAAAGACTCATCGGCAAAGATAGGAAGGGGACTTTGCTGAGTGACCCAGGCAATGTCATCCAACTGTGTCTTAGGCATGGGTTGCTCCACCATCACAATGCCTTTATCGTGCAGCCAATGTATCATATCAAGAGCATAATGTTTATCGGTCCATCCTTGGTTAGCATCCACAGCAATAGGCAAATTCGTTACGGAACGGATTGTTTCAATCATCTCCTTATCATTATCACGACCCAGTTTCACTTTAAGTATATTAAACTGATTGGCGCACTCCTTGGTCTTTTCACGAACCACATCCGGCGTATCAATACCGATAGTGAAAGTCGTAGAAGGAGCTTTATCTTTATCCAGCCCCCAAATCTTATACCAGGGAGCACCCAACATCTTGCCCACCAAGTCGTGCAGGGCGATATCCACAGCCGCTTTAGCAGCAGCATTCCCCGTTGAAAGACTATCGACGTATGCCAGAATATCTTCCAATTGGAACGGATCGGAGAACTGTCCGATAGTATCCTGCACTTTTTTCAGAAAAGCCAATACGCTATCTACTGTGCCCAACTCATGTTGCAGATACGGAGGCATGGATGCTTCACCATAACCTGTGATACCGTCATATTCTATCTCAACCTGAACATCGGGAGTGGTACTACGCGAAAAAGTAGCCACGGTAAATACGTGACGCAACTTCAGCTCATAAGCAAAAAAGCGAAGCTTCATCTTGGGAGCCGCCCCTTGTTTATTGATTGAAAAAGGCGCCGGTGAAGTACTATTCCCGGCAAAGATATTATTGATTGCCACACCGGACCCGATGGCGGCTAAAGCCGCTGTTTTCAGGAAATCTCTTCTGTTCTGCATATATTCAATTTTTTGAATTGTATTGTTTTGTAAATCAAAGCATATATGGACCGGCTTTTTGCGCTAGAGGTGCTACATGCTTCTTCAATAAATCGCTTTTATTTTTTATAATAAGGATTGGTTAGCGTAGTGTTGATCAACGGCTCCTTATTAATATAAGGGAGGATACGCACGGCAAACAATAAGCGTCCCAGATTATACTCATCAAAGAGTTCATCGGAAGGACTAAAACTGCTTACATGTACACTCCCCTGCGAATGTATGAAACGCTTATTACCGATATACATTCCAACATGAACAACCCGCTCTTTCTGGGTGGCGGTAGCTTTACGTCCAAAGAAAATCAAATCGCCGGGTTTCACATTGGAAAAGTCCGGAGCAATATCAATATGCCCGCCAACGTATGCTTGTTGGGAAGCATCTCTCGGAATGATGATATCATGCAGAAACAGTACCGTACGCATAAATCCACTGCAATCCACTCCTTTTGAAGAGGTTCCCGCCCAGAGATAAGGTATTCCGAAAAGTGTATGGGCTGTGCCGATAATACTTGCAGCATCTTGCTTCAACGATGCCCGCCATTTCTTTTCGGGTATCGAAATAGATTTGGCTACATATCCTGAACGACCGTCGGGATAAGACACTTTATAAAAGTTCCCCTGCTCACCGTTCATTTTCAAGCGGTTTCCCGAAACAACATCGGATACCGGTTGTGAGTTTTGATCGGGGCGGGAATACACAAAGCCGTAATGGGAAGTTACAACGATTTTTTCAGCAACATTCCATGCATGCAGTTCCTGCTCAGTGACGGGATATACAGCTGTGGAATACACCCAGGCTATATAATTATCGGGTGTCTGAATACGATACCACCCTTTACGTTGCAGGATGCGGACCGGCATACCCAACAACGCCTGTGTAGTCATTTCCGCAGAGAAATCGGGATCCACACGGATGTTACAAACTGACAAATTGACAATACCATACGTCTTTCCCTTCAGCCCTTCGCTATCAGGCAAAACCTGTAAACAGTCCACAACTTTATAATTTGCTTTTGTCAGTCCGGCTATCAAAGCTTTTTTAGCTTCCGGCGAAGTAGTCACACCACGTAGCATTACATTTTGTCCACCTACGGTATAATCCACATCAAACAACGCCACCCGCTTATCGGGAGCATACGCCTGCTTGATGCTGTCAGATAATTGTGTGATATTTGCAGGAAGAATTTTGTCACCGGTTTCCAATGCCATCACACTTGCACTAAGAAATAAAAGAAAGGGTAATAAAAGGAACATTTTTTTCATTGCCTTTAAGAATTTGGGGGATTATTAGTGTTAGCAAAGTTAGGAATATATTCTACTTGCGATACAATTTTTCAGGAATTTTAAGCATTTTGATAATTATAGGTCTCAGGCTTATTGAGAAAAGACATGCCAAGGGACTACAAGCTTCATTGAAACACGAATTATAAAGCAAAATAAAAATCCGACCTCATAAAAGCATTACCTTTATTCTAAAGTAAAACAAACATTAGCTGTAAAGCGTTTAGATACTGTACTGAAGCCGTATAACGAAACAAAGTCGGGTAAGTAGCAGTGATCCATTTCTTTATAAGGAAATAAAAGGCAAGATGGGGAAGCGATGAGAGAAATAAATAGTACGCGGTGTTATTGTTATAAAAAATATAACTAAAAAAATTGTATCTTTGCCCCCATTAGCAGTTGGTCGGTCTGTCGCTTGCATCTGGATGCATGAGGAAAGTCCGGGCAACACAGGGCATCCTACTTCCTAACAGAAAGCTGTCCGTGAGGGTAGAGTAACGCAGAAGAAAATAACCGCCTGATCTTCGGAAAAGGTAAGGGTGAGAAGGTAGGGCAAGAGCCTACCAGACTTATGGTGACATAAGGGCTGTGCGTCTTAGGAGTTGTAAGGTCATGTATACCGGCGTTTGAGGGCTGCCCGCCCGATGCCGGAGGGTAGACCGCTAAAGCCGTTCATGGTAACATGCGGTTCAGATAAATGACAGGCACCTTATCTTCATCGGTAAGGAACAGAACCCGGCTTACAGACCGACTGCTTTTTTTATGTAGAAACCAAGAGATGAAGGGCATCCCCTACTCTTCATTACTCATATATAATTCTTCTTCATGATGAGTCAACGCATTGCCGCTCTTTGGAAATTCCTGACATACGACATTTGGCGTATCACGGAAAATGAAGTCACTAGCAGGACTTTTTCTATCTATACCATAATCAAAACCATTTATTTGGCAATCAACCGTTTCATCAGTGAGCGTCTAATGAACAAAGCCGCCGCACTGACCTATAGTACGTTGCTTGCCATCGTACCGATTCTAGCCATTATTTTCGCTGTGGCAAGGGGCTTTGGTTTTGATCATCTCATGGAAACCCAAATACGTATGGGATTCGGAGGACCCAGTGAGACGACCGAAGTCATCTTCAAACTTGTGGAATCGTACCTTTCGCAGACTAAAAACGGAATATTCATCGGCGTGGGTTTAATTATGTTATTATGGACAGTAATCAACCTAATCGGAAATATCGAAACTACTTTCAATAGAATCTGGCAAGTGAAAAAAGCACGAAGTATGTATCGCAAAATCACCGACTACTTTTCGATGTTTTTGCTGATGCCGATCTTAATCGTAATATCAGCCGGTCTTTCTATTTTTATGAGCACCATTCTTAAGAACCTGGAAGATTTCATTTTACTTGCCCCTATATTGAAATTCTTCATCCGCATGATTCCTTTCGCATTGACGTGGTTGATGTTTACCGGATTGTATATTTTCATGCCGAACACCAAAGTAAAATTCAAACATGCTTTTATTTCGGGTATTATTGCCGGTACTGCACATCAAGCATTCCAATATCTCTATATCAGCGGGCAGTTGTGGGTATCGAACTACAATGCCATTTACGGTAGCTTTGCGGCTTTACCGTTATTCCTGCTATGGTTACAGACTTCATGGACAATCTGCCTCTTCGGCGTGGAACTGACTTATGCCGGGCAAAACATCAGTAATTTCAGCTTTGATAAGGACACACAAAATATAAGCCGGCGATACCGCGATTTTGTTTCAATTCTGGTTTTATCGTTAATTGTAAAACGTTTCGGGAAGAACGAAGAGCCTTATAGTGCGGAAATGATATCGGAGCACTGTCAGATTCCCATCCGGCTGACTTACCAAATACTCTATGAGTTACAGGAAATTAACCTGATACACGAGACAGTTGTTGATGAAAAGAGCGAAGACATTGCTTATCAACCATCCATGGATATCAACAAGTTGAATGTGGCTATCTTACTTGACAGACTGGATTCCCACGGTTCGGAAGACTTCAAGATAGACCGCGAGAATGCTTTCAACGGGGAATGGGAAGTGTTGATGAAGGCTAAAGAGGATTATTACAAGAATTCGAGTGAGATATTGCTCAAAGATTTATAAACTGCTGTATCTTAAAATTGAATTCATCCCCCTCCCAGGGTTTTTCATGTACTTTACTTGCACAATTGCACTAACCGATTTAAACAGTTGATATAATGCACGTTACACGGGTGCAATTGAGCGAAACAGCCGGGTGCAATTAAATTTAATTGCACCCGGCAAATATATCAGCTAACAATTTGAATTACAGTATTATACATATCAAAAAATGGAGTGTAAGTAAGATTTTTGCCGTATGAATCATGCGTAAAAAACAGCTGTTTTTTTGCTCATATCTTCATATTTCAGATGTAAATCTGACTAATATTGCTGTATTTCGCCGATATTATTAAAAACTCAGTTTGGTATTTCATTTACCGGCATCCGCCTGTGTTTATGCTACCAGAGACCTGGCGATAGTTGTTTCCAAAGCTTGGGAACTATTATTTCTTGCTATGGAAACGATGGTTCCCAAGTATTGGAATGCTAGTTCCCAATAATGGGAACCAGCTTGACTGACTATGGAAACAAAGTCAACTCTTATAAAACAACCATAAATACCCGGCTATTTCGTTATGAATCCTTCTTTTTTCGCTTTGAATGGCAATGGATAATAAATATACGGACAAAAGATTATTTTCACATTCTGAAATGCCATAATATATATGATAAGGTTTAACAAGCTATTAGTATTCTTGATTCCGGTACTTTTCACGTTGTCTTGCAAGGAATCCATAAAAGACATGAAAGGCAATAAGGTTTTAGAAAATATCTTTGAAAGAAAAAGCGTTAGGCAGTACACTGACAAGGAAATATCATCTGAGATGATAGAAAATCTGCTAAAAGCAGGAATGGCTGCTCCTTCCTCCCGCGACAGGCGTCCCTGGCAATTTATTGTAGTTACGGACAAGGCCCTTTTGAAAACCATGGGAGAAAGACTCAAAACCGCATCCTGCTTGAAGGAGGCTAATAAAGCCATCGTTGTTTGCGGAGACACTAACCTTTCTGATAACTGCTGGTTTCTGGACTGCTCGGCGGCAACGCAAAATATATTGCTGGCAGCGGAGTCAATGGGACTGGGAGCCGTATGGACAGCCGTTTATCCTTATGAAGACCGAAGTTCCATTATCAACAATATTTTCAGATTACCGGATAATATAAAAGCACTGGCCGTTATCCCCTTAGGTTACCCGGCGGGAAAAAACGAGGCTAAAAACAAATTTGACACTCAGAGGATACATTATGATAAATGGTGATATATAGGTAGAAAAACAAAATTAAATTTATGAATCCGATTAAGATTTTCTTTTTTACAATCTTCATGTCAGTGGCAGTAATGGTATCAGCCCAAAATGACAAGCCGCTTCGTCTGGGAGTGGTAGGACTTTCACATGGACATCTCTGGGAGGTGCTTTCCCGTCTGGACCGCGGGGACTTTGAAGTGGTTGGTGTGGCCGAGAAAGACACGGCGCTATGGAATAATAAGATGCTGAGAGCAAAGGTCGGCAAGGACTCGTTTTTTGAAAACCTGGATGAAATGCTGGATAAGAAAAAGCCCGAAGCCGTAATCGTCTACGAAAATATTTACGACCATCTACGCGTCATAGAAGCTTGTGCGCCACGCGGGATACATGTAATGGTGGAGAAACCCTTGGCTACAACCACCGCACAGGCTAAACGGATAGAAGAACTGGTCCGAAAATATCATATTATGGTGCTTACCAATTATGAAACGACGTGGTATCCTTCGAACCATAAAGCGTATGAGTTGGTTAAGGATGAAAATGCAATAGGAAAAATCTCAAGAATAAATGTCTATGACGGGCATCAGGGGCCGGTAGAAATAGGTTGCAGTCCTGAGTTTCTTAGATGGCTGACCGACCCCGTACTTAACGGCGGAGGAGCAGTTGTCGACTTCGGATGCTATGGTGTAAATCTGAGCACATGGTTGATGAACGGTCAAAAACCAATCAGCGTATATGCCACATTGAAACAACAAAAGCCTCAAGTATATCCCAAAGTGGATGATGATGCAACCATTGTATTGAAATACCCCAATGCTACCACCATCATCATGGCATCCTGGAACTGGCCGATAAGCCGTAAGGATATGCATATTTATGGTGACAAAGGTTATATTTATCAGGACAATGCAACGGATATGCGCGTTTATGCCGATAAAAAAGAATCCAAGTTCGCAGCCGGAGCTCTTCCCGAACCTTACAATGATTCATTCCGCTACCTGAAAGCGGCCGTAAGAGGTGAGTTAAAAGTAAAGCCGACAGATCTATCTTCGCTTGAAAATAACATGATTGTGGTGGAAATATTAGAAGCGGCAATAAAAAGTAATAAAACGGGTAAGGAAATAAACTTGAAAAAATAAGTATGTTTGCATTATATTAAAAAGAACAACTAAAAAATAATCGTATGAAAACAATGTCATTTATTATCGCTGCATTCTTTTTGTTATCAACAGTCAATGCTCAGGATATGAAGCAGATTAAATTACCGGCACCCAACAAAACAACAGGAAGTGCCATTATGAAAGCATTGAATGATCGTCATTCCGAACGTGCATACGCTACGGACAAACTTCTCCCCCAGGATCTTTCGAATCTACTCTGGGCAGCCAACGGGCTTAACCGTCCCGACGGTAAACGTACCGCTCCTTCATGCCGGGATTTCCGAGAAGTCAATGTCTATGTTATTCTGCCGGAAGGGACTTACTTGTATGATGTAAAAGCACACGCATTATCTTTGCTTACTGAAGGAGATTACCGGGGTGCTGTAGCAGGTGGACAGGATTTTGTGAAAAGCGCTCCACTTAGCATTGTCCTTACTGCTGATTTAACCCCTTTCGGGAAAAATATTGATGAAAATGCTAAACTGATGGCTTCTGTTGATGTAGGTATCGTATGTCAGAATATCAATCTGGCTTGTGCCGGTTTAGGACTGGCTACAGTCCCCCGTGCCACGATGGATAAAGCCACTCTTAAAAAAGTATTGAAACTGAAAGATACGGAATTGCTATTGATGAATAATCCGGTTGGATATTCTAAAAAGAAATAATGCCGCATCCGGGCAAGTTCAAAACATAAATCAGGCCGTCTTAATTTTATATTTTAAGGCGACCTGATTTTTTATACTTTCAAATGGGACCAGTCAACCCATATCAGAGAAGTACAGTGAAACTAGTATTTGTTATAAGAGACAATCTTCTCCTTATCTTTCCTGAGCTTCTTTCTCTTTTCCTTTGCAGGATAACCGATGATAATATCAAGAAGTAGACGCTTCGATTCGGGTATCCCCACCACCTTTTTCATCGCCTTCTCATCAAACCATCCCACGATGCAGGAACCCAGTCCTTCATTTTCTACAGCCAGAACAATATGAGCGGCAACTATGCCGATATCAATCAACGGAAAATGCTTATTCTTTAGCTTCGACCCCAAAGATGAAGTGATATTGGCAGATTCTTCAACCACTAAGATATGTACAGGTGCATCTTTGGCAAATTTGTTCATACCCATTCCACTAGCCGCCTTGCCCACCTTCTGCACCAGTTCTTCGTCATTTACCACAACGAACTTCCAAGGCTGGGCATTGCATGCCGAAGGAGCCAAACGAGCTGCTTCAAGAATACGATCGAGTTTTTCCTGCTCCACGGCACGCGTCTTATCGAAAGCCCGATCACTCTGACGGGCAGCTACCAATTGCAAAAAATCCATATTTATCTTTAGTTTTTGAATCGCACAAATGTTAGTCGTGATATTGAATCATACGACTGATGTACTTCCCTATAATATCGAACTCAAGGTTCACAATACTCCCCGGCTTGATGCTATGGAAGTTAGTGTGCTCAAAAGTATAAGGTATAATGGCTACTTGGAAAGTATCCTCTGTAGGATTACAAACCGTTAGACTAACTCCATTGACCGTCACCGAGCCTTTATCAACCGTAATATATCCACGCTTAGCCATTTCTTTATCGAAAACATAACGGAAAGTGAAGTAATAGCTCCCCTCTGCATCCTGTACATCAATGCAAGTTGCAGTCTGGTCCACATGTCCTTGAACAATATGTCCGTCGAGACGGCCGTTCATAAGCATGCTACGTTCCACATTAACTTCATCACCTATCTTTACCCCTCCCAGATTGGAGCGGTCCAGCGTTTCTTTCATGGCAGTAACGGTATAGGTTTCGCCCGATTTACTGACCACCGTGAGGCAAACACCATTATGAGATACACTCTGATCGATCTTCAATTCATTAACAAAAGAGCATCTGAAAGTAAAATGAACATTTTCTTGCTCTTTAACCAAAGCCACAAGCGTGGCACACTCTTCAATTATTCCGGAAAACATAATAAACAAATTTAAATTAGAATTTAAGCCTCTCTCCGGTCTGCTGATTACAAGCGGAGATAGCTAATGCAAATGTACATGAAAATTTGGCTCTTTAAACACAAGCACATAAAAAACTGCTCATGTTGTATAGGAGAAGCCTACATGAATATTTCGAGATTTACAAGCGCTTATTAAAGATTGAAAGTGAAGAAGATAAAGATTGGGCGCTAAGAAGACTGAAAATGCGGTTAAACTTAAGGTCGATTAATATATCCCGGCTAAACGTAGCAAAAAGAAAAAGATGAGTTATATATCAATAAAAATGGGGCTTTTCACAAAGCCCCATTTTCAGTTTTCAATAGGTATTAGTTTTTTTTTAAGGTAAAAAGATTGTTTTCAGGATAACGGTGCAAATATAGAAGCTTTTAAAATAATGAACCAAATAAAAAGATATGTCTTATAACATCTTTTTGAAAAAAATTTGGTTTTATTATGATTTAAAGACCTTTTTCTGCTCGCAGCCGTTTTCACTGACAAATATATAATCTTTTTTCTAATAATCACTAAAAAGACCATAAAAAGGATATTCCGGTCATCTTTTTACTTTTCCGCCGGATATTCATCCTCTGTTTTTCCTCTATGTTTTAATACCTTAGCATCAATATAGAACACGATTTCCTCTACAATATTTGTGATATGGTCACCAGAACGTTCCAGTTTACGGAAGATTCCGATGAGGTTAAGACACATCTGTACACTTTCGGGGTATTTGGTGATATAGTCAGCTAATACCGCAGGTGCAGAGGCATTGATTTCATCAAGCAAGTTATCTTTGGCAAAGACTGAAGTAGCCAGTTCAAGGCTCTCTTCGTGCAACGCTTTCTTAGCCAATTCAAGCATGGAAAGCACTTGATCAAACATTTCATCCAGACGAAGTTGCTTAAGCAGTTCACCATCAAGAGCCGGTTCCTTACAATTAAGTACAAAACGTGCGATACCCTCGGCAAAATCGCCTAATCGTTCAAGATTGGTATTGATTTTAAGCATGGCAAGAACAAAGCGCAAATCAATAGCAACAGGATTGTATAGGGCAATGATATCTTCCACATCGCTATCTATCTTCAGCTCAAAAGCATTCACACGGCGTTCACGTACAAGTACCTGCCGGGCCAACTCCGAATCCAATGTAAGTACGGCTTCACCGGCACGGTCAAGCTGATTGTATACCAGGTTCCACATTTCGTCTATTTCTTTCTTCAGTAAGACGAGTTCTGATTCTATAAACTTTACCATAGACTCAATATATAATTCCTTTAATATTAATTTCAAGAAGCAATCAACCAAAACGTCCGGTGATATAGTTTTGGGTCTCTATCTTGTCCGGATTGGTAAATATCCTCTTGGTCTCTCCAAATTCAACCATGGTTCCCATATAAAAGAAAGCAGTCTTATCGCTGATACGGGCAGCCTGCTGCATATTATGGGTAACAATCACAATCGTATAATTCTTCTTCAATTCATGAATAAGTTCCTCTACCTTAGCTGTGGAAATAGGATCAAGTGCCGACGCCGGTTCGTCCATCAATAAAACGGATGGAGACACAGCCATGGCGCGGGCAATACAAAGACGTTGCTGCTGACCGCCCGAAAGGGCATATGCCGAAACTTTCAGTTTATCTTTCACTTCATCCCACAGCGCCGCTCCTTTCAGTGATTCCTCCACACGTTGCCGTATAAAATCATTATCGTTCACCCCGTTAACCCGAAGTCCGTAAGCCACATTTTCATAGATACTCTTCGGAAAAGGATTCGGACGTTGGAATACCATCCCCACATTTTTTCGAAGTTCATCCACCATCACCTCTTTAGTATAAATATCCGCTCCGTCAATCAGAATTTCTCCGGTCAGGCGAGTGTCGGGAATAAGGTCATTCATCCTATTTAATAAGCGAAGAAAAGTAGATTTGCCACAACCTGAAGGTCCGATAAAAGCAACAACGGATTTTTCCTCAATATTCAGGCTGATATCTTTCAATGCATGGAAATCACCATACCAGAAGTTTACATTATTAGTTTCAATTTTATTCATGAATTCTATCAGTTAGTCTTGACTTTTTTCTCGAAATGCTTACGCAAGGCATTTGCCAGCAGATTTACAAAAAGGATAATTACAATCAGCACCAAAGCTGTCCCGTAAGCTAGAGGAAGTTGGGCATCCATATTGGTACCACTGGTTGAAATAACATAAAGATGGTAAGGTAGTGCCATACATTGATCGAGTACACTCGTTGGCAGTTTCGGTAGGAAATAAGCGGCACAAGTAAACAAGATCGGTGCCGTCTCACCGGATACACGCCCCAGAGCCAGAATTAGCCCTGTTATTACATTAGGCATTGCCATTGGCAAAATAACGTGCCAGATTGTCTGTAACTTGGTAGCTCCCAATGCACGGCTTCCTTCGCGCAAGTTGTCGGGAATTGCTTTCAAAGCTTCTTCGGTTGTACGTATCACCAATGGTACGCAGAGCAAACCAAGAGTGAGTGAACCCGCAAGAATACTGTCACCGAATCCCAAGTAATTGACGAATAACGCCATACCGAATAATCCGAAGACAATGGATGGAATACCGCTTAAGTTATTTGTCATCATACGGATAAAGCGTACCACCCAGCCGCGCGGAGCATATTCATTCATATATATACCGCTCATCACTCCTATCGGGAAAGCGAACAAAGCACTTCCTATCATCAAGTAAAACGTACCTACAATAGCCGGCCAAATACCACCGGCAGTCATACCGTCGGTCGGAGCGGTCGTAAGAAATTCCCAGCTGATAACTCCTATACCCTTATATACAATAAATCCGAGAATGGCAAACAAGATTCCGGCTACCGCCAGACTCAAAAGTCTGAAAATGCCAAAAGCAATGCGTTGAGAAAAATGTTTTCTATTATTTATCATAACTTTTATATTTCTATCAGTCTGAAGCAGCTATGAATACTTTAATTGTTTTTTTATTTTCCCTGTCTGGCTGATACAGCCTCCACAGTAAAGTTTATTAGCAAGCTTATGAAAAACAAGACCACGCCAAGTAAGAACAAAGCCTGATAATGCGCACCTCCTGCAGGAGCTTCACCCAATTCAGCAGCGATTGTAGCAGGTATGGTGCGCAAAGGTTCCAATATGGAATGTGGAATTACCGCAGCATTTCCGGTCACCATAAGAACAGCCATTGTTTCACCGATGGCACGTCCAATACCCAATACTACTCCCGATGTTATACCGGACACAGAATAAGGTATGACTACTTTATATATGGTTTGCCACTTGGAAGCTCCCAATGCAAGACTTGCTTCCCGCATTGCCCGGGGGCAATTGCGCATGGCATCTTCGGTTACCGTAATGATGGTTGGCAGCGCCATGATAGCCAACACAACACTGCCAGCTAAACCGCTTTCGCCAACAGGAAGGTTGAACACATTCTGCAAAATGGGAACAATCACAATCAGTCCGAAGAAACCATATACCACGGAAGGAATACCACTCAACAATTCAATTATAGGCTTTAACAAGTTACGGACACGATGATCGGCTACCTCCGCCATGTATATGGCAACGGACAATCCGAAAGGTAAAGCAATGAGGATGGCAAACAGACTCACCCATAACGTTCCGGTAATCAGAGGAAGAAATCCGAATTGTGCGGCAGGAGTTGCCGTTGGAAACCATTCCGCACCGGCAAAAATATCTTTTACCGAAATGGTATGATCACGAATCAGATGTACATCCGGACGCACAATAAACTGTTTGGGAACAAAAGCAACAATACCGGGAGTCGTTTCCACCAGATGGGTGATCAGTTCCCCCGCATGCTCATAAGTCGTTCCGAGTTGTCCTTCCGTAAAATAATGAGTCACATCTTCCAGTCGGAAAATCTTAATAGGAAGATCCGTCCCGCCAATTTCTTTCCAATTGGTAATTTCTTCATCAAAAACACCTTTTATCTGCGCAGGAGATAAATTGCTGACCGCATTCGTCTTATTTAACGCCAATACGTAACCGTCTTCAATAACCTTACTTTTGAACAAGCCGAAAGCTTCGGAAAAAAGAAAAACAATAATCAGCAAAATGGTAATGCTGGTCAAAAAACCGCTGCATGTCAACAGGCCTTCTATAATCCTTTCAAAAATTCTCTTCATATCTATTTACTGAGATTCTGAGTGCAAAGGAACACGACCAATATTAAGAAGATGTGACTAAGATTTGAAAGAAAGATTTCAAACATATTACAAAAGTATTACAACAGGGAAAAATAGAACCTCTGTAATGGTTTTGTAATATACGTTTTATTTATTTGCAACGTAAACGAACAAAGATTATCCGGAAATTTGTACTCTATTCTGTCAGTACATCAAGAGAATGAATCCGGAAAAAACCGGAGTATATATATTTAATTAAATAAACAATTTTTTACATGAGAGCAAAAACGATCACTCTATTATCTCTGTGTTTTATTTCATTAGCGGCAAATGTACAAGCCCAACGCATCAAAGGTAGTGACACCGTACTGCCTATAGCCCAGCAGACAGCGGAAAAGTTTATGGCACAGAATTCCAATGCACGTGTTACGGTAACAGGAGGAGGAACCGGAGTTGGAATATCGGCTCTGCTTGACGAGACAACAGATATCGCAATGGCTTCAAGAGCCATTAAATTCAGCGAAAAAATGAAAGTGAAGGCCGCCGGAAAAAACGTGAAAGAAGTAATTATAGCCTATGATGCTCTGGCAGTTGTTGTCAATCCTTCCAATCCGATAAGAAGACTTACCAGAGAACAACTGGAGGGTATATTCCGTGGTAAAATCACAAATTGGAAAGAAGTGGGCGGAGATGACCGAAAAATCGTAGTCTATTCCCGCGAAACCTCTTCGGGAACTTATGAGTTTTTCAAAGAAAGCGTATTGAAAAATAAAAATTACATGAGCGGGAGTTTATCAATGCCCGCCACAGGTGCCATTATCCAGTCGGTGAGCCAGACCAAAGGAGCCATAGGATACGTTGGACTTGCTTATCTCTCACCACACGTCAAAGCAATCAATGTTTCTTACGACGGGACACACTATGCATCACCCAGCATGAAGACGGCAATCAACAAGACCTACCCGATTGTCCGCCCGTTATATTATTACTACGACGTAAAAAAAGAGGAACAAGTTTCTCCGCTTATGCATTATATTCTTTCTCCTACCGGACAAGAAATTATTAAAAAAGGAGGATATATTCCAGTGAAATAAGAGAATAAGAAAAAAATGTCATACTTTTGTAACCCAAATAGTAGCATAGAGCATTATGACAGATATTAAAAGCGAAGAAACGGTTGAGAAAAAAAGTCTCAACTTCATAGAACAGATTGTAGAAAAAGATTTAAAGGAAGGTAAAAACGGGGGAAAAGTTCAAACTCGCTTTCCACCGGAACCTAACGGCTACCTTCATATCGGTCATGCAAAAGCTATATGTATGGACTTTGGCATTGCTGCCGCACATGGTGGTATATGCAATCTACGCTTCGACGACACAAATCCGACTAAAGAGGATGTAGAATATGTGGAAGCAATCAAAGAAGACATTCAATGGCTCGGTTACCAATGGGGTAATGAATTTTATGCCTCTGACTACTTCCAGCAACTCTGGGACTTTGCTATCCGCCTCATCGAAGAAGGGAAAGCTTATATCGATGAGCAAACATCCGAACAAATTGCCCAGCAAAAAGGTACTCCTACCCAACCGGGCGTGGAAAGTCCTTATCGTAATCGTCCCATTGAAGAAAGTCTTGAGCTATTCCGGAAAATGAATAGCGGTAAGATAGAAGAAGGCGCTATGGTGTTGCGTGCCAAAATAGATATGGCCAACCCGAACATGCACTTCCGTGACCCAATCATTTATCGAGTGGTCAAGCATCCGCATCACCGTACCGGAACAACGTGGAAAGCTTACCCGATGTATGACTTCGCTCATGGGCAAAGCGACTATTTTGAAGGTGTGACTCATTCATTGTGTACACTTGAATTTGTTGTTCACCGCCCGTTATATGATCTTTTCATCGACTGGTTGAAAGAAGGAAAAGACTTGAATGACAACCGTCCACGCCAATACGAATTCAACAAACTGAACTTAAGCTATACGCTGATGAGTAAGCGTAATCTGCTGGTTTTAGTAAAAGAAGGCTTAGTCAACGGATGGGATGATCCACGTATGCCGACTATTTGCGCATTCCGTCGACGGGGTTATTCACCGGAGTCCATACACAAATTTATTGATAAGATCGGCTATACGACTTATGATGCGCTCAACGAGTTTGCATTATTGGAAAGTGCAGTGCGTGAAGATTTAAATATCCGTGCCACCCGTGTATCGGCTGTATTGAATCCAGTGAAGCTGATCCTAACAAATTATCCCGAAGGTCAGGTTGAAGAACTGGAAGCTATCAACAATCCTGAAAACCCGGAAGGAGGCAGCCATATCATTGAATTCAGCCGTGAACTATGGATGGAGCGTGAAGATTTCATGGAAGACGCTCCTAAAAAATATTTCCGTATGACACCGGGACAAGAAGTCAGATTGAAGAACGCATACATTGTAAAATGTACCGGATGCAAAAAAGACGAAAACGGTGATATTAGAGAAGTTTATTGTGAATATGACCCGCAAACACGCAGTGGCATGCCCGAAGCAAACCGTAAAGTAAAAGGTACTCTACATTGGGTAAGTTGCGGACATTGTATTGAAGCGGAAGTTCGCCTATACGACAGGTTATGGCAAGTAGAAAATCCGCGCGACGAAATAGCTGCTATAAGCGAAGCTAAGAACTGTAGCTCGCTGGAAGCAATGAAAGAAGTCATAAACCCTGATTCATTAAAAATATTACCCAAATGCTATATTGAAAAATTCGTTGCCGGAATGAAACCATACGCTTACCTGCAATTTCAGCGCATCGGTTACTTCAATGTAGATCCGAATTCCACACCGGATAAGATGATATTCAACCGAACAGTCAGTTTGAAAGATACTTGGGGAAAAATAAACAAATAAAGAAAATAAGGAGTAAGGATATTAAATGAGTAACAAAAACCTGCTGTCCGGAAGAGACAAAGAGTTACAACAACTTGCCGAACAGTATGAAACTGCAAGGGAAGAAAAAAAACCTTTGTATATGGATGCTGATGATCTGGCAGATCTGGCAGACTGGTACAGCGTTCGGAGAAAGTATGATAAAGCTATTGAAGTAGCTGATTACGGCTTAAAACTTCACCCCGACAACACTTCTCTATTAATAGAAAAAGCTTATATCTATATTGACGACGGCAAAAAAAACATCGCCCGGGATATTATTGAAAATATGAATGATATCTACTCCTCCGAATCCAAAATAATACGCGCCCACTTTCTGTTAGATGAAGAAAAAGTTGATGAAGCGGAAGAACTGCTTAAAACGATAGAGGATAAAGAAGATTTGATCAATATGATAGATGTGGCCTATATGTATATTGAAATGGGGTATCCGGAAAAGGCTTTAAAATGGATAGAGCCCGGACGCGATAAATATACAGACGACGAAGCATACATGGCGGTTATGGCCGACTGTTACTTTTCAAAAGGTATGTTTCCGGAAGCCGAAAAATTATACAACCGGCTAATAGATATCAATCCATATTCAGCTCCTTGTTGGGTAGGCCTGGCAAAGTGCTATTTCGATCAAGACATATTTGATAAAGCTATAGAAGCCTGCGACTATGCATTAGTCAGCGATGATGAGTTCACGGATGCCTACATCTTAAAAGGACATTGTTTTCAGCAATTGCGGAACGACAAAGAAGCCGTAGCCAATTATGAAAAAGCGAAAGATCTTAATGGGGTCTCACCTGATTTTGTGTTCACTTATATGGGTTATGTCAAACTTAACCAGAATGAGTGGAAAGAGGCTCTCGACAATTTCGAAAAAGCAATATTATACAACGAGGAGAACAATGAATTAAGCGCCCTACCTGATTTGTATCTCAGCGCAGCACTATGTTTTTCTAAAATTGGTAAAAGACGTAAAGCACATCAATATTGTAAAAAAGCACTTGCACTACAACCGGATCAAGCCGATGGATATATCATAGAAGGCAGGATTTACCTGGAAGAAGAAAAACCACAAAAAGCTTATGATTCATGGAATAAAGCATTAAAAATATCCCAGCACCCTGATACTTGGCATGAAATAGGAATACACAGTCTTGAAATGGGGGCTTTGGAATTCGCTAAATATGCTCTTGAAAAAGTATCGCAATTAGATCCGGATTATGAAGGGGTTAATGAGAGATTGACAATACTTTATATGATGCTACACGATAAGGAAAACTTTGAGAAGTATAACCAAAAATGTCCGCAACCTTTCAAGATCGAAGAGCTTGAATCCTTGCTAAGAGAACTGAATAAAAATGACCAGAAGGACTTGGCATCGTACATGCAAAAGATCATTAAAGCCTTGAAATAATTAACAATTATAATAAAAATGGAATCTGTCAACTTCATTCAGTGGTGCCTGGATAACCTCAACTATTGGACTATTACTCTGTTAATGACTATTGAGAGCTCGTTCATCCCTTTACCTTCGGAACTAGTTGTTCCGCCTGCCGCTTATAAAGCGACTGTAAGTCATGAATTGAATATATATCTTGTCGTATTATTTGCCACTATCGGTGCAGACTTAGGAGCTTTAATTAACTATACGCTGGCTAAATGGTTGGGACGACCATTAGTTTACAAATTTGCCAATAGCCGCCTTGGTCACATGTGTCTGGTGAATGAAACCAAAGTAAAGCATTCCGAAGATTTCTTCAATAAACGTGGAGCACTCTCCACCTTTATCGGAAGATTAATTCCTGCCATCCGTCACTTGATTTCTATTCCGGCCGGCCTGGTAAGAATGAAATTGAGTACTTTCCTATTGTATACTACTCTTGGAGCCGGACTATGGAATATGATTTTGGCAACTATAGGATACTACTTATCGACCGTTCCGGGGATTGAAACCGAAGAACAGCTTCTGGCCAAAGTTACCGAATATAGCCATGAAATAGGCTACTTCTTTATTGGAGCTGCAGTATTCGTTATTGGATTCTTCATCTATAAAGGAGTAAAGAAAAAATAGATACGGAAAGGACAATTAAAAGAAAGAGGATATTACAAAAGTTTTATTTTACCACGGATTACACAGATGTTTTAATTTTCTGATTATCAGTAATACTAATCTGAGTAATCCGTGATATGGCTTTTGAGATAACCTCTTTAGTTTTTTTTCAAATAAGGAAAGAGCATAATCTATTACTTAAGAGCAGCAATAGCATTGTCATAATCAGGCTCCTGAGTGATTTCAGGCACCAATTCCGTGTAAGCCACCTTACCCTCTTTATCCACAACCACTACCGAACGGGCAAGCAATCCTGCCAATGGTCCATCCTCCATCAGAACACCATATTTCTCATCGAAATCGGAAGTACGGAAATCAGAAACCGGAATCACATTTTCAATTCCTTCCGTTGTACAAAAGCGAGCGTGAGCAAAAGGAAGATCTTTTGATACAGCCAATACCACAGTATTAGGCAAACCTGCTGCCAATTTATTGAACTTTCTTACAGAAGCGGCACATACACTTGTGTCAAGACTAGGGAATATGTTCAACACCACATTCTTTCCCTTCAAATCTTTCAGTGAAAGAGCTGATAGATCTGTTTTTACCAAAGCAAAATCGGGAGCTACGGCTCCTTTCTCTATAAACTTACCGGCTATTTTTACCGGTGCACCTTTAAATTTTGTAGTTGACATAATTTTTTAATAGTTTATCAATTTAATATAGGAAAACAACAAATCTTATTCCGCAAAAGTTCACGGCTAAAGAAAGAATAACCCGGATGAGATTTTCTTTTTTGCAATCGCTCATACACTTTGTTGATATCTTCCGCCCATTCCAATCATCAATATTATTATTTTTAGTTTATCTTTGTAGACTATATAAAAACCTATTATCAACTAGAATAAATTAAGAATAGACTATGGCAATGCATACATGGTTCGAGTGCAAAATTCGCTACGAAAAGACAATGGAAAACGGAATGAACAAAAAAGTTACAGAACCGTATCTGGTAGATGCACTTAGTTTTACCGAAGCCGAAGCACGGATTATTGAGGAAATAACTCCGTTTATATCCGGTGAATTCACCGTTTCGGACATAAAACGCGCCAACTACAGCGAATTGTTTGCAAGTGATGAGGAAGCTGCCGACCGGTGGTTTAAGTGTAAACTGGTATTTATTACATTGGATGAAAAAAGCGGAGCGGAAAAGAAAACATCAACTCAAATCCTCGTTCAGGCTGCCGATTTAAGAGATGCCGTAAAGAAACTCGATGAGGGAATGAAAGGAACAATGGCAGACTACCAAATTGCATCGGTAGCGGAAACAGCCATCATGGATGTATACCCTTATAGCGGCGAACCCAATGATAAGCCGGAGGTATAAGAATTGATTGAATTTTGGAAAACGCTCAATAGAACCAACAATTATGATTGAAGAAAATATTAAGCAAATACTCAGTGAACTACCTGAAGGAGTGCGACTGGTAGCCGTTTCCAAATTTCACCCCAACAAAGCCATTGAAGAAGCTTATAAAGCTGGTCAAAGAGTTTTTGGAGAGAGCAAAGTGCAGGAAATGACCGATAAGTATGAAAGTCTACCCAAAGACATCGAATGGCATTTTATAGGGCATTTGCAAACGAACAAAATTAAATATATTATTCCATACGTCAGCCTCATCCATGGTGTAGACAGCTATAAACTATTGGTTGAAATCAATAAACAAGCCGCAAAAGCAGACAAGCTTGTCAATTGCCTCCTGCAAATACATATAGCGGAAGAAGAAACGAAATTTGGTTTCAGTTTTGACGAGTGCCGTGAGGTATTTGCAAAAGAAAACTGGAAGGAATTAAGAAACATACAACTGTGTGGCCTGATGGGAATGGCTACAAATACGGACAATAGCGAACAAATAAAAAAAGAATTTTGTTCTTTAAGCGAATTTTTTAAAGAAGTGAAAAAGAAGTGGCTTACCGATTTGGAATCTTTTAAAGAGCTGTCAATGGGCATGTCCCATGACTACCACTTGGCTATTGAAGCCGGAAGCACATTAGTTCGCATAGGGAGTAATATCTTTGGAGAAAGGGTGTATTGAGCAAGAAAAGTATAAAACGAAATCAGGCACTTATATTAAGTATAATCAATAAAACTAATTATCATGGCATCATTAGAAACTACTTACGCTGGGTTAAAATTAAGAAACCCAATTATTGTCAGCAGTTCCGGACTAACCGACAGCCCGGAAAAGAATAAAAAGCTTTATGAAGCCGGCGCGGGAGCCATAGTGCTTAAATCGCTCTTTGAAGAACAAATCATGAAAGATGCCGATTGGCTGGGTGATCCTGAATCTTATTCCGAAGGGAGCGATTACTTGGTGGAATTTATGCGGGAAAACCAACTGGCGGAATATCTAGGCCTGATCAAAGAAACGAAAAAAGTATGCCCTATTCCGGTCATCGCCAGTATTAACTGTTTTCACGACAGCGAATGGGTGAACGCAGCAAAACAGATTGAAGCCGCAGGAGCAGATGCTATCGAAATCAATATCCTGGCTTTACAGACTGACATTGATTATACTTTCGGTTCTTTCGAGCAACACCATGTTAATATTCTCAGACACGTAAAAAGTAATGTCAGCATACCGGTAATTATGAAATTGGGGAAAAACTTCACCAATCCTATTGCCCTGATCAATGCGCTTTACTTAAATGGTGCAGCAGCTGTAGTGCTTTTTAATCGCTTTTATCAACCCGATATTGATATTGAACATTTCAAACAAATTTCGGGAGCAGTATTTAGTTCGGAAGTTGAACTGGCAAGATCATTACGCTGGGTCGGAATAGCTTCAGCTGCCGTAGATCAACTGGATTACGCCGTATCCGGAGGAATACATAGTCCTGAAGGTGTAGTGAAAGCCATATTGTCCGGTGCTTCTGCTGTAGAGATATGTAGTGCATTCTATCAAAACAGTTATGCTTTAGTTAGTGAGTACTTAAATTTTCTGAATATCTGGATGGAACAGAAAGAAATGCAAAGCATTAATGAGTTTAAAGGAATATTAAATGTGAAAGACTTAAAAGGGGTCAACACATTTGAACGTACTCAATTCATGCGGTATTTTTCACTCCACAAATAATATGGGAATCCGTATTTCTAAACATTAAAAGCTGAAGGGATTATCTAAGTGAAGTTGTGTAAAAAAACAGACCACAGATTACTTAGATTTACACAGGAATATTCCTGAAATAAAATAGTTAAAGCCAACTAATTCACCCCGAGTTAGTTGGCTTTTTTATATTTTTAAACAGGGATATTTTTAACATTCTGATTATTAGTACAAGTAATCTGTGATAACCTGGGTAATCAGTGGTGAAAAAGACTTTAACTTTACATTAGATTACTTGCCAATTCACTCAAGTGACTGCGTTCCCCTTTCACAAGATTAATGTGGGCAAACAAATTCTGGTCACGCATACGGTCAATCATATAAACAAGACCATTGGACTGGCTATCCAGATATGGTTGATCGATTTGTTGAATATCTCCGGTAAAAACCATTTTAGTACCTTCTCCTGCCCGCGTGATAATTGTTTTAATTTCATGAGGGGTCAAATTCTGAGCTTCATCAATAATACAATAAGTATCACTCAAACTACGCCCCCGGATAAATGCCAATGCTTCAATAACAAGTTGTGAAGTTTTCTGCATATCCTCCAGTTTCTTTATTTCAGGAGAATTGCTTGCAAACTGATTTTTAATCACATTCAGGTTATCAAACAAAGGCTGCATATATGGAGCCACTTTTTCCTGAGCATCTCCCGGAAGAAAACCAATATCTTTATTAGACAATGCAATAATAGGACGAGCCAATAAAATTTGCTTGTAAACATTTAGCTGACTGACAGCAGAAGCAAGTGCCAATAAGGTCTTTCCGGTACCGGCCTTACCGGTCAAAGCCACTAATTTTATATCAGGATCATTGAGAACCTCAAACGCAAAACTCTGCTCTGCATTACGCGGTTCAATTCCATAATTTTTCGTCTTATTCACTTTGGATATAGTATGTGCAAACGGATTATAACGGGCCAACACACTACTACGATCACTCTTCAATATGAAACAATCATTAGGACGGAGTATATCCTTAAAGTCAAATTCACTGATATCCACTCCTTCTTTTATCGAATAAATCTTATCGATTAAGTCAGGAGAGATGCCCTCAAAAGTCTCATTCGATTGTTCAAATACATCAATATTTATGACCTTATCGTTAATGTAATCTTCACAAAGCAAACCAATGGAACGGGCTTTCATTCTCAAATTCACATCTTTCGTCACTAAAATGGTTTTCATTTTAGGTTTTTGGGAAGACAACCAATCCGTTACAGCGAGAATTTGGTGATCGGGAATTCGCTCGGGAAACGATTCATGTACTTTAGGAGAATCCACAGAACCGGCTATGACAAAAAGCTTTCCTAACCCCTCACCTAAAGAAGCACCCTTGGAAAACAAATTATCATCCGTCAGCAGATCAAGCTCACGTACAAACTCGCGGGCATTGTAATTAATCTGCTCGTTACCCTTTTTGAACTTATCCAGTTCTTCAAGCACCACTATAGGTAAGTAGATATCGTTTTCTTGGAAATTTTTTAAACAATTATAGTCGTGAAGGATAACATTCGTATCAATCACAAAATTTTTCTTTGCTCCCATGATCAGTCGATTTAATTAGTTAATATCTTTGTGTTTTCTAAGATAACAAATTCGAACGGAGAATAAAATTATTTTCCCGTTAAATATTCAAAAGATGAACTATCAAGATACACTCGCCTACTTATATGACAGCGCCCCCATGTTTCAGCAGGTAGGAAATTCGGCCTATAAAGAAGGTTTGGAAAATACCCATACGCTCGATGAGCATTTCGGACATCCTCACCGTACATTCCGCAGTATTCACATAGCCGGAACCAATGGAAAAGGCTCATGTTCGCACACTCTTGCTGCTATTTTACAGAGTGCCGGATATAAAGTAGGACTCTATACTTCACCTCATCTAATCGACTTCAGAGAACGTATTCGTATCAACGGAAAACCGATAAGTGAGGAATATGTCGTTCACTTTGTCGAAAACGAGCGAAGTTTCTTTGAACCTTTACATCCGTCGTTCTTCGAACTAACCACTGCAATGGCATTTCGCTACTTTGCCGATCAGCAAATTGATTTGGCGGTAATAGAAGTAGGATTGGGAGGGCGTTTGGATTGCACTAATATTATCCAACCAGACTTATCCATTATTACAAATATTAGCTTCGACCATACTCAGTATTTAGGAGATACATTGGCGAAAATAGCGGGCGAAAAAGCAGGAATTATTAAATTCCACACTCCCGTTGTCATTGGTGAAACGACACCCGAAACCAAACCGGTGTTCCTTCAAAAAGCAAATGATGTGGTTGCTCCGATCTTCTTTGCAGAAGACTACACAAATAATGATTATCCGGGACTTGTATGTGAGTTGAAAGGATTATATCAGACGCCTAATACACGTACTTTATTAACTGCGCTTCCACTGCTTCTGGAGATCGGATACAAGTTGCCCGAACAAGCTGTACGCAATGGCTTTGCACAGGTATGTGAAATTACGGGGTTGATGGGCCGGTGGCAAAAACTTCAAGAGCACCCTACCCTAATCTGTGATACAGGTCATAATGTGGGAGGCATCACTTACCTTGTCAAACAATTGGAAGAACAAAACTACCGGAAGTTGCATATCGTCATCGGAATGGTAAACGACAAAGATATAAAAGGGGTATTGGAGTTACTTCCCAAACATGCAGAATATTATTTTACCAAAGCAAGTGTAAAACGCGCATTACCCGAGACGGAGTTGGCAGAGTTGGCTAAAAGAGCCGGCCTCATTGGAAATTGCTATAAGGACGTTCCTACCGCAGTAAAAGTAGCCCAAGAAAAAAGCCTCCCGGAAGATTTTATCTTCGTAGGAGGCAGTAGTTTTATTGTGGCCGATCTATTAGCGAACCGCGATACACTCAATCTCCACTAAAGCATCTTTGGGCAAAGCTTTCACCGCTACAGCCGAACGGGCAGGGAAATCACCCTCAAAATAAGAAGCATAGACCTTATTTACAGCTGCAAAGAGAGACATATCTGCCAGAAAAACGGTGGTTTTCACCACGTTAGCCATAGTAAGCCCCGCTTCACTTAAGATGTGGCTTATGTTTTTCATGGACTGATCAGCCTGATCTTCAGCAGCCTCCGGCATTAACCCGGTTTCAGCATTAATGGGAAGTTGTCCGGAGACAAACACCATACCATTTACCTCGATAGCCTGACTATAGGGGCCAATAGCCCCCAGAGCATTCTGACTGCAAATTACTTTCTTCATTATTTCAGATATTTAGAATTCAACACTTTAATCAAAAAAACTATTTTTCACCCTTGTATATGCAGTATTTTTGCAATCCATACATTTTACTAATATAGAAGCATTAGTCCGATAACATTATAAAACATATATACCTAGACTTAACGATTGGGAGTGTATTTCCCGGCAAGAGCTCTGACATATCAGAGTTCTTGCTTTTAATATCTATTTACAGTTCTTTTCAATCAATGCATCAACATTTGGATCCCCCAATTCCTTTGCTTTCGCAAAGCTGGCGCATGCATCGGCATTCTTTTTCAGTTGCAATTGGGCAATGCCCATTAACCGATAAGCCTCCGCATATTTAGGGTCCATATCAATAGCAGATTTCAGCACTTTCATAGCCTCTTCGTATCTTCCTACACGAATATTAATCACAGCCAATTCGGAGCGGTAAAGCACTTCTTTCGGATTCAACTCAATCGCCTTTGCCACATCATCCAATGCACGCTGGAATTGTTTAGCCTGAAGAGCGGCTTGCTCACGGTAATAATAGAACATATCATTCACATTACCGTTTACAGCATTGAAGTAATCATCATAATCAAGCATTGCAGCACGCGCTTGGCCGGCATTCATTCGCATCTGGGCACGTTCCAGAACATACGGGGCATCATCTACCGTAATAGGCCGACGACAACGAGCCACGCAACTATCCATCAACGCCAATGTTTCTTCAGCCGGTGCTTTCATCAGTTCCCTGGTCTTGGCAGCACTGTAAAAAGTTGCAGGAGAAGCCAAAGTGCTTACATTTACTTTCGCATAACTGGCTGATGCACCGACATAATCCTGCTTTGCGAATAAGATGTTTCCTTCCAACTGAACATATACCGGTAAAGATTGAATGGCAATGGCTTTACGAACCTCATCTAAAGCTTTATCGTATGTCCAATCCTTATAAGTGGTCTGAGGCTTGCTCAACTGATAATTATAGATTAGTTTGGAACGATTAAAATAAATATCATCTTTTTGCTTTCCAACATCAAGAGCTCTATCCATATCGCTCAAGGCCTTATCCATTGACTCTGTTCCTTTGGAATATGAAATCAAATAAGAAGCTCTGCGCAAATAACCATCGGAACTTGCAGGATACTGCCTCAAAAAATCATCTAATAAAACAGCATATTTTTCCGGAGTAAGTTGTGAAGAAGCCATATAAAGATAAACCAGTGCCTGATCTTCGGTATCAGGAAGAGCCTTCTTTATGCCAATACTCTGAAGAGCTAAATCATTGAATGAAAGAACATTTATCTTCTGATCTAAAACGTAGTTGGCTGCAACTGCATAGCAAATGGTAGCAGTGTCCTGTCCAGACGATTTTTGAGCAAGTCCCAAGACTTCCCCTTCTGTAGTCATTAAAGGACAACTCACCATTTTATCTTTCAAACGCATAGTAAGCGTATAATAAGAATATTTCTCAGCAATCTTTGTAACCTCTTTTACCTGTCCTTCGGTATACGAACGATCTTTCTGCGTAGAATAAGGCAACAAATAAACATTGGCTCCAACAGCAGGAGCGGCTGCAGCAACAGTTAGTGCGGGAACTTTCTTACCGGGCATGGTCACTCGGAATTTCACGACATCGTACATGTCATTAGCCCCCAAAATAGTTTCCACCGGCATTTGTACGCCCTCAAAATTGATTATAACCGCCCGTTGGGCTCCCTTAAACAACCCATAGTCAGAGAGAGCTACTCCGTCTTCAGTTACAAAAAAACCATTTCCGGTATTCAGAATCTTATCACTCTGATCATAAGTAATCACGGAGAACACTGCCCGTTTGGCTTTATCAACCCATTTAGGAGCCTGTGCAATACTCCATTGGGTCAAGAAACATAATAGTAATGTCGTTAATAAATTCTTTTTCATATTTATTTGGTTCTTTGTTTTACAGCTTCGTAAATTAAAATACCGGCAGCAACGGAAACATTCAGTGATTCAATTTTACCCAGCATAGGAATTTTTACCCATTCATCACATAGCGCCAGATTTTCATAAGAAACACCTGTATCTTCCGCTCCCATTATAATACATACCGGTCCGGTATAATCAGCTTTCGTATAATCATAATCTCCTTTCTCGGTTGCAGCCACAAGATGAAAACCACTATTTTTAAGATATTGCAACGTGTTCTTCAAACTTTGCTCGCGGCATACCGGCAACGTATGCAAGGCTCCGGCAGAAGTTTTCACCGCATCTCCATTAACCGAAACACTACCTTTAGCCGGAATAATAATGGCATTAACGGCAGCACATTCACACGTACGGGCTATAGCGCCAAAGTTACGCACATCCGTTACCCCATCAAGCATGACGAATACCGGGTTAACGCCTTGCTCAAAAAAGTAAGGCACCAGATCTTCCACTTTCTGATAAGTTACGGAAGAAATAAAAGCCACCACTCCCTGATGGTTTTTGCGGGTAATACGGTTGATACGCTCTACCGGCACACGCTGTACCGGAATCAGAGTACCTTTCAATGCGCTGAAAAGTTCTTTAGATAAGTCACTCTGAATATCTTTCTTCACCAAAATCTTATCTATATCTTTTCCAGCTTGCAAAGCCTCTATTACGGCACGTACACCGAAAATCATTTCACTTTTATCAATCATGCGTATAATTTACTAATTATTTTATTTGTTTTTCTATCGACTAAGCAATGCTTTGGCATTATTTAATGCAGCTTCCGTCAATGTAGCCCCACTCAACATGTGAGCAATTTCTTCCACTCTTTCTTCATCTGTCAGACGCACTATATTACTATTCGTGCCGGATTCATCATCCCGTTTATAAACTTTATAATGAATTCGTCCCCTTGCCGCAATCTGAGGTAAATGAGTAATGCTGATTACCTGTCTCTTCCTATCACCCATTTCCTGCATTATGTCGGCCATACGGTCTGCTATTTCTCCCGAAACCCCAGTATCTATCTCATCAAATACGATAGTCGGCAATTTTACAGCTCCTGCAATCATTGCTTTGACAGAAAGCATTACACGGGCAATTTCTCCTCCCGAAGCTACAGAAGAGATATTCTGTAAAGCACTGTTTTTGTTCGCAGAAAAGAGGAAATTTACAGTATCCGAGCCATAATAACCAGGCTCTTTACGTATTCCCATTTCCACTTTAAAGCGGACATTCGGCATGCCCAAAGTCACCAGTCTGTTAGCAATGTGCTTTTCAACCTCTTGTGCGGCAACTATACGAGCTCGAGTAAGTAGCTGGGCATCCCGCAGTATCTTCTCAAATAAGGATTTACAACGATCCCTTAATTCCTGGATTTTATCATCATAGGAAGTAATTTCAGATAGTCTGGCGGCGTAATCGCCAGCAATATTCAATAAAGCATCAACGGTAGAGACATGATGTTTTTGTTGCAAAGAATAAATTAGGTTCAACCGGTTGTTCACTTCATCCAAACGCTCCGGATCAAACTCTATTTTCTCTCCATCGGACGACACTTCTTGAGAAATATCCTTCAGTTCGATGTATGTACTCTCCAATCGTTCCAGTAATGTTCCGGCCGGTGGATAAATTCGTTGCAAATCAGCCATCACGTTCCTCATCTCCTTCAATGTGGGGAGCAAACCGCCTTCATCCGATGCAAAATAATGATCGACACGATAAAGGCCGGCCTTTATATCTTCCGAATGCGACAAAACATCGGCTTCTTTTTCCAGCTCTTCCTGCTCACCAGCAACCAATCGCGCATCTTCCAGCTGTTCCAGTTGGAAGCGAATGTAATCTTCATCTTCCTTACTTTTATCGGCACGGGCAATCAGTTCATCCAATTCCGATTGATAATGTTTCCACTCATCGTAAAGCAACTGATAACTAGAAAGTACACTATCATTACGGGCTAAGATATCCAAGACTTTCAACTGAAAACCTTCTTTATTCAGCAAAAGATTCTGGTGTTGCGAATGCACATCAATCAACTGTTCCCCCAACTCCTTCATTTGAGTGAGAGATGCAGGGGTATCATTGATAAATGAACGACTCTTACCGGAACTTTGTACCTCCCGCCGTAAAACACATTCGTCTTCATACTCCAGTTCGTTTTTTTCAAAAAACGATTGCATTCCATAAGGAGCAATATTAAAATGTGCTTCAATCACACATTTTGTTTCCCCCTGGCGTATGGACTTTACATCAGCCCGTTGCCCCAGCAATAGACCAACAGCCCCAAGTATGATCGATTTCCCGGCTCCCGTCTCACCAGTAATAACCGAAAAACCGGATTCAAACTTTATATCCAGTTTTTCAATTAAAGCATAATTTTGTATATAAAGCGAAAGTAACATAGCCTTATCACACCGTTTGTTTATCTCTTAATAAAACAGCCAATCTATCAATAATATCTTTTGCCACTTCCGATTTTGTTCGCAAAGGATAGTCTGTCTTACCATTCTCATCAATTATACTCACTTTATTCGTATCGTATCCGAATCCAGCCCCTTTATCATTCAATGAGTTAAGCACTATGAAATCCAGATTCTTACGATCCAGTTTATCTTCCGCATGCTGCTGTTCATTCGTTGTTTCAAGTGCAAAGCCTGCAACAACCTGTCCGGATTTCTTTGTCCTACCCAAAAAAGCGGCAATATCTTTTGTCGGCTTAAGCCGTAGCGTCAGCTCATCCCCTTCCCTTTTTATCTTTTCAGCACCGGGTCGTTCAATTGTAAAGTCAGCAACAGCAGCAGAAAGTATTGCAGCGTCGGATTTTTCAAATAGCCCCACCGCAACAGCATACATCTGATCAGCAGATTCCACATCATAGCGGTGGATATTGCCATATTTTGTTTTTTGCTGTACAGGACCGGTTACCAGTAGGACATTCGCTCCCCGGCTTGCACATTCATCGGCCAATGAGAATCCCATTTTTCCGGTTGAATAGTTACCGACAAACCGTACCGGATCAATTTTTTCGTATGTGGGACCAGCGGTAATCATAATAGTTTTACCTTGCAGATCCCCGTCTTTCGCAGCAAAATAATCCGCCAGACATTGAATGATAACTTCAGGTTCTTCCATTCTGCCTTTACCTACCAAATGACTGGCCAGTTCTCCCGTAGCCGGTTCTATAATAAAGTTTCCGTACGACCGTAAAGCATTCAGGTTCTTTTGAGTAGAAGGATGGGCAAACATATCCAAATCCATTGCGGGCGCAATAAATACCGGAGCTTTAGCTGATAAATAAGTTGTTATTAATATATTATCAGCAATACCATTTGCTATTTTACCTATTGTAGAGGCCGATGCCGGAGCAATAAGCATGGCATCCGCCCATAAGCCCAAATCCACATGGCTGTTCCAGCTTCCGTCTCGTTGAGCAAAAAAATCAGAGATAACAGGTTTTCCGGTCAGAGCCGAAAGAGTAATCGGAGTAATAAATTCTTTTCCTGAAGGGGTAATTACAACTTGAACTTCAGCACCCAGCTTTATCAATCCCCTTATAATATAACACGATTTATAAGCAGCAATACTGCCCGTGATACCCAATATTATTTTTTTCCCTTTTAAAGAATTTGCCATAATATTACTTATTCATCATTTCGCGAAGGCGTATTTTTGTCAACATCGCCTTTGTATTGAGCGTAAAGTCATTATTAAGTATCCAACTGTAATAGCTCGGATCACGTTTCAAAACCTCACAAACCGACTGTCCCTTGTATTTACCAAAATTAAAAATTTCAACACCTTTATCGTCGTATACCATACGCCCGGCAAAATCAACATTTTTATTAAAACTGGAATAATCCGAAAGAAACTGGATATCATTCTGAAGATCAGAATAACGGTCAAGCTGAGCCATCAACACTTCATAAGTGGCACGTGTATCGGCTTCGGCAGAGTGGGCATCCTCAAGGTTTCTGCCACAATAAAATTTGTAAGCCGCCGAGAGCGTACGCTGTTCCATCTTATGAAAGATTACCTGAACATCCACAAACTTACGTCGACTTAAATCTATTTCAACCCCTGCACGCAAAAATTCTTCCGCCAAAACCGGAATATCAAAACGATTAGAATTAAAACCGGCCAAATCACATCCTTCAATATCATTGGCTACATTCTGCGCAACACTTTTAAAAGTTGGACAGTCAGCAACATCAGCATCAAAAATGCCATGAACAGCGGAAGCTTCAGCAGGTATAGGCATCTCAGGATTAATACGCAAGGTCTTAGCTTCCTCATTTCCATTCGGATGAACCTTAAGGTAACAGATTTCAACTATTCGATCAGCATTTATATTTGTTCCGGTCGTTTCCAAATCAAAAAAGACAATTGGATTTTTTAAATTCAGTTTCATTACATCTACTTTAGGATGAAAAAGAAAACAAGTTGGTACGATGACAACTGATTCTACACAGTAATTATATCACCTTACCAACTCGGTATACTTTTATCAACACATTTATTATTTAATCATTTAACATCATTGGCATTAACAGCATCAAAATGTCTTCATTTTCCTCTTGCTCAACAGGCACAATCACTCCCGCTCTCGAAGGATCGGCAAGCTCTACAATCACTTCATCCGATGCAATATTATTCAGAATATCAATCAGAAAAGTTGATTTGAAACCTATACTCATTGGATTTCCATCATATTGACATACCAATGTTTCCTCTGCGGAAGTCGAAAAATCTATATCCTGAGCAGAAACCTGAATCTGATTTTCCTGCATCCGCAATTTAATCAGACTACTGGCTTGGGAAGAAAAAATTGAAACACGACGCAAAGCACCCATTAACAGCGATCTGTCAACAGTTACCTTAAACGGATTGTTCTGAGGTATAACCGAATTATAATTCGGATAACGACCTTCGATCAAACGACATACCATAGAATATTTTTCCAACGTAAATATAGCATTACGCTCGTCAAACTCTATTATAACTTTTCCGTTCTCTTTTGGCAATAAATTCTTCACTAACACGGCCGGTTTCTTAGGTAAAATAAAGGCTGCGCGTTCAGAACCACTGGTAGAAGACGTTTTATAACGCACCAACTTATGTCCATCAGAAGCCACCATTGTAACATTTTCAGTAGTTATATCAAAATAAATACCATTCATCACCGGACGAAGTTCGTCATCAGCTGTTGCAAATACCGTACGATTAATTCCGCCCAATAATATTTGCGCATCTGTCTCCACCCGAACGGCATTTTCGCCTAAAGCGGAAGCCAGAGGAAATTCATCCGCATTTTGCCCCATCAAACTGTATTTTCCATTTTGATAAAATACTTTTATTTCCAACGAACTAATATCGACATCAAAAGTCAGTGGCTGATCTGAGATTTCCTTTAATGCATCCAGAATAGTTTTAGCAGCTACGGCAAAACGACCGTCAGAATCACTTTCATTAACTTCCACTTTAGTCACCATTGTTGTTTCACTATCCGAAGCGGTAACCGACAATGTCCCATCTTTTAACTCAAAGAGTAAACAGTCCAAAATAGGCAGCGTGTTTTTAGAATTAATAACACGGCTTATAGCCTGCAAATGATTGGAAAGCGTAGTGCTAGAAATGACAAATTTCATATATTCTGAGTTTTAAATTTTATATTTATCTTAAATACTTCATACATTGAAGTATAATGTACAAAGTTACAAAAAAAGGGCATTTCATAAGCAAATAAATTAATAAAAAACACATCGGACAACAATCCATATCCCTAAAAAATTGTAACTTCGCCCCATTATAAAAAAAATCGAAATGGAATTTACAGGAAAAATCATTGCTATACTCCAGCCAAGAAGCGGAGTATCTAAGTCCGGCAACGAATGGAAAGCACAGGAATATGTAATAGAAGATCACGGAATGTATCCCCGAAAAATGTGTTTCGACATATTCGGAATGGATAAAATAGAGCAATTTAATATTCAAATGGGTGAAGAACTGACTGTATCTTTCGATATTGATGCCCGCCAATGGCAAGATCGTTGGTTCAATAGTATCCGGGCATGGAAAGTAGAACGGGTGAACGCAGCAAATGGTGCGGTAGACGGCTCTTCCCCCGTACCACCACCAGCTCCATCGGAAGCCCCTGATTTTTTATCCGGAGACGGCAAGGACGATCTGCCCTTTTAGAATAAGCCCTGCCGTAATCATTTTTATCTCTTTTGTTTAACAAAGAGATAAAAATGATTACACCATCACAAAAGCTAACCCTTGTTTTTATAGCGGAGAACAATATTCGGATAAACAATCCCGTCAGTATATACAAATTGTATGGCGAAAATAAAATGACGGAAAAATTTATATTGCCGAAAGAAGAAATTTGGAATCAAACTCGCATAAACCTCAGGCTGTACCAACAACGTTTCCATATCGCCCATCATCACAAAATTATACGCTGAAGAAAGACTCCCGATTACTTCATTATACACATCGGAAAAGTTCTTTAAATTTTCACCATGTTCCAGCGCATCAATATAATTAGAAAGACTTTTCTCATCGGGAGCCAGCAATAAATGCCCTTTATAAAAGGAAAGATGAATGTAAGTGTCCGGTCGTGAAAAACCACCTAAATTCGTCAATAAGGAATTACATGGCAATATGTAGTATGGATATCCCGAAGTAGTATACCGGAATTTATACATCACAGAACTAAGTGCCGGCTTCGAGTTTTTCCTGACAAATAAAGTATCCAATAAAGACAGGAAGTTTTTTTTAGCTTGTATTTCACATTTCAAAGGAACATTTGTAATCGTACAAAAACCTCTATCCAGCGTATCCTTCGGATAAAACAGCAGAGAAGTAATTCTGTCTCCTGTATGTGCTTTGAGAAAAGCCATGATTTTTTGATTGCATTCCATACCATCCGCACTATATGCAATCTGCCCTTGTTTAGAAGTATAATCCAGTAAAGACTTCATGTCAGAAGCCGACCAACAATCAAAGAAGACAGTAGATTTAGGAAGCAGTTCTCCGGAAAACCCTTCCACGGCCTGCTGCTTTGCCAGTACACCGACAAAAGTCTCCGTCGAATCGGAATCACGAGTTATACCGGAGCAATAAATGGCATTATCATTAAATTTCAAATCGAATTCCCCCCAGCTGCCAAGCTTTGCACGGTGCAAAATATCAGCAGACTGTTTACCCATTTCTACGGCTTTCATCCGGACATATACCTTTGCTTCAACATTAAAATTCTGTTTGTAATGTATCCGCCTAAAAGAAGATAAATTAGCCAATGATAATTGTGAACGCCGAGTCTCAATCACTTTCTCAACCAAATGCTTCTGAAAGCTAACAACCAAAAAGTCAGAGGTCATATACGTAGCCAGAAAACGTCCATCGGACATGGTATAGATTTTAATCTCTTCACCCTTATAATCAAAAATTTTCAATGGAAAAGCGGCAGAGCAATACTTCCGTATGAAAGCTTCCATCATTTTTTCTTCCCCTTCTCCCAGAGAACAATACAACACCTGATTAACCGGATTATCAGGCTCATGAAAACTCAAAAGCATCTTATTCATTTGCCTGCTGAGACCGTGAGGAGTACTTTCAAGCAAGGTATGCAAGTGTTTTTTCAGGAAGACAAATAGATCGGAAACATAAAGAAAATGGTTTTCTTTACTACACTGTAATTCACTCACTTCATCTATAAGTTTATCCATCCTGTCCGTTTCAAGGACGGCAATTGCATCCCGAGGCACCAATTGATACAAATTAATTTCCCTACTATGATCTTTGGCATTGAGTTTGAACAAAGAATACATACCAAAACCCGTACATAATAATACTACGGATACAATAACGGCTATTTTGATTAAAAGACGGGGTTTCATGGTATCTTATATCAAGCTTTGACAAAAATAAACAATCTATCTAATAAAACAAAATAATTCTTAAAATGTTTAATAAGATACTTTATTAGTCAGCACTTAGAAGTCAAGAGTCATTCCATCGTAAGCCAGATGGATATTATGCGGTAATTGTTTGTCGAGTTCACGATGCAAACCGGCATGGTGACTCATATGGATAAAATAGGTATCACGTGCATTAATCCGCTGTGCAGCGGCTATAGCTTCGGAAATAGTCTGGTGCGAAGCATGAGGTTTAACTCTCAAGGCATTGATAACCAATAGATCAAGATTATGCAAACGGTCATAAGATTCTTCAGGCATGTTAAGCATGTCCGTAATGTAAGCCATGCGCTTACCTATACGATAACCAAGTATAGGCAAATGTCCGTGCATTACGCGAAAAGGCAATATTTCGGTCTGATTGACAAAGAACGGAGTATCGGGGCTGATTTCAAACTGGGAAAACTGAGGAACACCGGGATATTTATGGTCGGCAAAGCAATAAGGCATCCTCGAACGTAAATTAGAAGAGGTGTATGCATCAGTGTAAATAGGGATTTCGCCAAAACGGCAAAACGGCCTCAAATCATCCAGCCCACCCACATGGTCGTAATGTTCATGCGTGATGAGCACAGCATCAATTTTTTCAAAAGAAGGCATGCGTAGCATCTGTTCCCGGAAGTCAGGCCCGCAATCAATCAAAATTACAGCATCGTCGCTATAAATCATAGAAGAAGCCCGCAAGCGTCGATCGTGCCAGTCACTTGAAGTGCAGACCGGACAAGTACATCCCACTTCGGGAATGCCAGTAGATGTTCCGCTTCCTAATATTCTTATTTTCATAACAACTATCCTACAAAATTGACCTCCGGATGGATATCTATACCAAATTTATCATGAACCGATTTGATTATAGCATCCGAAAGAGCCACAATATCCTTAGCCGAAGCTCCTCCTCTATTCACAAGTACCAACGCTTGTTTTTCATAAACCCCGGCCTTTCCCATTACTTTCCCTTTCCAGCCGCATTGTTCGATAAGCCATCCGGCGGGAATCTTAATACGATCATTCCCCATATCATAGCAAGGCATTTGAGGATATAATTTACTTAAATCTTCAAATAAGTCCCTTGAAACCAAAGGGTTAACAAAGAAGCTACCCGCATTTCCCAATACTTCAGGGTCAGGCAACTTACTTTTACGAATATCCACAATAGCTTGGCGGACAGTCTCCAAATCATAATTAGGAGTACTTTCCAGATATTTACGGATATTTCCATATTCTAAATGATAACACTCTTTCTTACTCAGTCGAAAATGAACATACGCCACAAAATGCGATTTCATGTCAGGGCGTTTAAAAATGCTCTCCCTATAACCATATTCGCATTCCGACACACTGAATATCTTCTCTTTGCCTCCAGCGGTAATCGTCTCAACAGCCGTTATGAAATCACTGGCTTCCACTCCATAAGCACCAATGTTTTGTACTGCACTAGCACCAACTTCTCCGGGTATCAATGAAAGATTTTCAATGCCATACCATTTCTGCTTAACACAGTATTCCACAAAATCATCCCAGACCACTCCTGCACCTACGCGTACAGAAACGGCATCCGCATCTTCCTCAATCACCTCAATGCCATGAATAGCCGAATGCAATATTGTACCTTCATAATCCTTCAGGAACAACAGATTGCTACCTTGACCAATATGCAAAAAAGGCTGCGCCAATCGGCCCTCAGCAACAAATGCCTTAAGATCCTCAACAGAAGCGTACTCTATAAAAATCGCCGCCTTGAGATTCAGACCGAATGTATTATGCGGCAATAAAGAATAATCCTTAAATACTTGTATCTTCATACTTATAAAGTTCCCATTGTCCGTCTTTCCTTCTGAAATAAAATACGTTAGAGTAACCATTCTCAATACCGTTAATCTTTAAGATTTTGGTATTCGAACTATCCTTATTCTGCTGCCCATAATTGATATTCGAGAGTTTATCGGTAGGCATGGGAGGACGGAAAGCATACCATTGCTCAATCCCCAAAGTAGTTTCCAAGATAGAAAATTCATCATCCGGATCAATTGTCACAAAGCGTAAAGGATTGGCAATGCGTTTACTTTGGAAAAGACTATCCGTAACAAACTTCAGATAGAATTCTGCAAAACTCTCGTTTTCACCTTTTTCAATAGGGCGGAGATTTATCGCCTCCAGCATCCATGCACCTTTCATCCGTTCGAAATAATACTTTTTCACCATCCGAGTCTTTAAAAAGATCCACTCCACCTGAACAGATTTCAAAGATGTATCTCCAACCAAATCCATGTCCTTCTCATTGTCAAAAAGCAGCGTATAATAGTTTTGCTTAGAGAACAGATAATCGTGTTTCCAGTACTTCTCTTCTATTTTTGTAGGAGTGTCTCCATTATAATATGGCAAGGGAAACTTCGTGCGCTGTCGTTGCAAAACATCATTAGAAGCATAATTATAAATAAAATCATCAAAAGACTCATCCGCTTCTATAGGTTTAGGAGTCTTATCCTCTTCCACTTGTGGCACTACGGTATCTGTATTCTGGGTAACCGAGTCCACCATATTTGTGATTGCCGCAAAAGGATCTATTTTGCTCTTTTTATTTTCACAAGATACAAAGAGGATCAAAAAAAATAATCCCCATCCAAATTTTCTCATCTCTGCACGACCTTAGGTCATTTATTTAGTTTAGCTCTCAATTTTTCAAGCATATCCACGGTCATAGAGTCCAAATTATACTCCGGACTCCAGTTCCATTCTTTTCTAGCACAGGAGTCATCCATACAATCCGGCCAACTGTCGGCTATAACTTGTTTCAACGGATCAACCACATATACCATTTTAAAATCCGGAACATATCTTTTTATCGCCTTATAAATCATCTCAGGTGAAAAGCTCATCGCTGTCACATTGAACGAATTACGATGTTTTAAAAGCGACGAATCTGCATCCATTAAACGTATGGCGGCATTCAGGGCATCCGGCATATACATCATATCTAATAATGTATCGGGCTTGAGGGGACAAGAAAAGGTTTCGCCTTTCACAGCTGCATAATAAATATCAACAGCATAATCCGTTGTCCCACCTCCGGGCAAAGTCACGTTCGAAATTACTCCGGGGAAACGTACCGAACGAGTATCCACTCCATATTTTGTATAATAATAATCACTTAACAACTCAGTAGTCACTTTTGTTATTCCATACATTGTACTAGGCCTCTGAATGGTATCCTGAGGTGTCATATCATGCGGTGTATCCACACCAAAAGAACCTATTGAGCTGGGAGTGAAAACAGAGCATTTGTAGTTTCGTGCAACCTCCAAAACATTCCATAAACCATCAATACCAACCTTCCATGCCAAAGCCGGATTGGATTCCGCCACGACAGATAACAAAGCTGCAAGGTTGTAGATGGTATCTATTTGATAACATTCAACTGCTTTTTCTATAGAACTACGGTCCAAAACATCCACTTTCACGGAAGGACCCGATTTTTCAAGTTCGCCGGAAGGCTCTTTTCCAGCAATATAGCCCGCTATAACATTAGTACTACCGAAGCGCTTACGAAGTTCCATTGTCAATTCAGAACCGATTTGCCCTGTAGAACCAATTATCAAAATCTTTCTCATTCGATTTTATCTAAGATAGTCTGTAATTACGAGGCGCAAAGATAATCACTTTTTTTTCATTAATCTATCAAATTTATATTGTTTATTCCAACAAAAATAATGTCCTTTGTAGAACGATGGATCAATACTAAAATAATAAAACTATGTACGGTAAAATGAAAAAATATCTCAGCAACACTCTTGCTGAAATAAAAGAAGCCGGTCTCTACAAAGAAGAGCGTATGATTGAGAGCCCGCAACAAGCAGCAATTACAGTAAAGGGCAATGAAGCGTTGAATTTTTGTGCCAATAACTACTTAGGCTTATCCAATCATCCCCGTCTGGTTGAAGCGGCAAAAAAAATGATGGACGTTCGCGGATATGGAATGTCATCCGTCCGTTTCATCTGTGGAACCCAGGATATACACAAAAAACTTGAATCCGTCATATCCGATTATTTCAAAACAGAAGACACCATCCTTTATGCCGCTTGTTTCGATGCCAACGGAGGTGTATTCGAGCCGCTTTTCGCAGAAGAAGACGCCATTATTTCCGATGCATTAAATCACGCTTCCATCATAGACGGCGTACGCCTCTGTAAAGCCAAACGCTATAGATATGCCAACGCGGATATGGAAGAGCTTGAGAAATGCCTTCAGGAAGCACAAGCACAACGCTTCCGTATTGTTGTTACGGACGGGGTCTTTTCGATGGATGGTAATGTAACGCCTTTAGACAAGATATGCGACTTAGCCGAAAAATATGATGCCCTCGTTATGGTAGACGAATCCCACTCCGCAGGAGTTGTAGGTCCCACAGGACATGGAGTCAGCGATCTTTTCAAAACCTACGGACGTGTGGACATCTACACCGGAACACTGGGAAAAGCATTCGGAGGAGCCATGGGAGGATTCACCACAGGACGGAAAGAAATTATCGATTTACTGCGTCAGAGAAGTCGTCCCTATCTTTTCTCCAATTCGGTGGCACCGGCAATAATAGGTGCAAGCCTCGAAGTCTTTAAGATGCTGAAAGAAGACGATTCCCTCCATGATAAGCTGGTAGAAAACGTTAATTATTTCCGTGAGAAGATGACGGCCGCCGGCTTTGATATCAAGCCAACTCAAAGCGCTATATGCGCCGTGATGCTATACGATGCCAAATTATCACAAATCTATGCCGCCCGAATGCAAGAAGAAGGTATTTACGTCACAGGATTCTACTATCCGGTAGTACCCAAAGGACAGGCACGTATCCGTGTACAAATCTCTGCCGGACATCAGAAAGAACATCTGGACAAATGCATTGCAGCATTTATCAAAATAGGAAGAGAATTGGGCGTCTTGAAATAGAAGGAAGCGTGGTACGTTCCGAAAATGATCTAAACGAACAAAAGCGCCCCCTTTTACAATTTAAATTGTAAAAGGGGGCGCTTCGCAACAGAGTCACTTCAAAATCTCCGTTCAAATGCGAGAAAGCTCCATTTATTTACGTTCTCCTAGTTTAACATCAATAAAGAATATACCGGAATCACCAGCTTTCTTAATCATATCAACAAGACCCATTGCAGTAGCTTCTTCTTCAACTTGTTCACGTACAAATCCCCATAAGAAATCCTGACTGGCCTTATCTTTTTCAGTAGCAGCTACATCAACCAATTTGTCAATCATTTCCGAAACCCGGCATTCATGCTTGTATACTTGCTCGAAAACTTCCAGTGGGGTTCCAAAATCATTAGGCACTACATCAATCTTATCCAATTTAGCTTTTCCGCCACGCCTAATGACATAATCAGCCAATGCACAGGCATGTCCCGTTTCTTCACCCCACTGTTTTTTCAACCAATGTGCCATACCCGAGTAACCTTCCTTCTCCATATAGAAAGACATGGCTAAATACAAGTTCGCAGACCACAATTCAGCCGTAATCTGTTCGTTAATTGCATTTTGTAATTTTTCAGTAATCATAATCCGATTTTTTATTAAGTGTATTTAAATATAATTAAAACAAGACACCTAGGGGATTGTTTTCCCAATAACATTTTTTAATCAAATTATAAGAACACTTTCCTTAAGACAAAACCCGGATATTGAAAATCAAAGCAATTCAGCGGATGTATAACCATGTGGCAATTCGCGGCAGTTATAGCCCGAAGCCATTATTTCTCCGTAAGCGCCTGCAGAACGGAGAGCAATAAGATCGCCTCTTTTGACCTTATTCAGCAAAATCGCCTTATCAAACACATCCGAAGATTCACAAATAGGACCTACCACATCGTACTTCTCAACAGCCTCATCCGAAGTAATATTTTCAATCTTATGATGGGCTTGATATAGTGCAGGGCGAATCAGGTCCGTCATCCCGGCATCAAGAATGGCAAATTGTTTATTTGCCCCTTGCTTCACATACAATACTCTTGAAATCAGAGAGCCACATTGTCCCACTATAGCTCTTCCCAGCTCAAAATGCAAAGCCTGATTCGGACGAAGTTTCAAATGTTCGACATAAGTGGTGAAATAGCTTTTAAAATCCGGAACCGGATTTTCATTAGGATTCTTATAATCAATACCCAGCCCACCGCCTACATTGATATGGCTAATAGAAATATGACGTGCTTCAAACTTATCCTGCAATTCATTTATCCGATCACACAAAGCCACAAAATCACTCATATCCAGAATTTGCGAACCAATGTGAAAGTGCAAACCAAGAAACTTAATATTTTTCAGCGTCAATGCAAGATCAATGATGCTATCCATATCCTGCATGCTAATGCCAAACTTATTTTCAGCAAGACCGGTAGTTATATTAGCATGAGTATGGGCACCCACGTTGGGATTGATCCGAAAGGCAACACCAGCAACTTTACCCTTCAATGCAGCCAGTTCGTTAATCACCTGCAATTCGGGAAGTGATTCCACATTAAAGCAAAAGATATCATAATCCAAGGCAAGATTAATTTCCCAATCCGCTTTACCTACCCCTGCAAAAACAATTTTAGAAGTGGGAAAACCGGCTTTAACGGCAGCACGAACCTCTCCACCACTCACGCAATCAGCACCCAGTCCTTTTTCACGTATAATAGAAAGCACTTTATGATTGGCATTTGCCTTTACTGCGTAATGAACCTCATAATTATTATAATTGCCCGCCAAAGTACAAACATCATCCAATGTTTTTTGCAAAGCATCCGTATCATAATAATAAAAAGGAGTACGTAACTCACGGAATTTATCTATAGGAAAACTACCTTTCATCATACTTTGTTTTTAATTAGGAAAAAAGCGCTTTTGGAGTTAAACACAAAAGCGCTCTTATACATTAAATATTAAAAAGCGAATCACTTAAAGCCTGAAGCGCTTTTTTCTTGTCACATTCCCTGATAAGGAACGATATGTTGTTATTACTTCCACCGAATGAAATCATACGCACCGGTATATCACGCATGGCATCCAAGGCTCTTGCCTCAAAACCAACGTTCTCCCATTCCAAATCACCAACTACGCAGATAATACACATATCCTTGTCAACGGTTACCGTACCATATTTTTTCAGATCATCAACAATCTCATTCAAGTGTTTTACATTGTCAATTGAGACGGATACTCCTACTTCCGAAGTACAAATCATATCAATTGAAGTTTGGTAACTCTCAAAAATCTCAAAAACCTTACGCAAGAAGCCATAAGCGAGCAACATACGTCCCGACTTTATCTTGATAGCGGTAATATTATCTTTTGCAGCAACCGCTTTGATACGTCCCTTCTCGGTATCGTTGGAGATCATCGTACCCGGAGCGGTAGGATCCATTGTATTCAGCAAACGTACCGGAATATTGGCATATTTGGCAGGCTGGATACAAGTAGGATGCAGAATTTTGGCACCGAAGTAAGCCAACTCGGCAGCCTCTTCAAAATGAAGATGGCGAACAGGTTCAGTCTTATCTACCACACGCGGATCATTATTATGCATACCGTCTATATCCGTCCAGATCTGGATCTCGGACGCATGAACAGCAGCTCCGATTAAAGAAGCCGTATAGTCACTTCCTCCACGCTGCAGGTTATCAATCTCACCATAAGCATTACGGCAAATAAATCCCTGGGTAATATAAACTTCCGCATCCGGATGTAGATCCAGTTGGTTCTGAAGTTTATCTTTAATATATACAGGATCAGGTTCAGCATTCTTATCCGTACGCATGAAATCCAAAGCAGGAAGTAAAACGGATTTCACGCCGCACTCTTGCAGATAATAATTCATCATATTGGTAGAGATGAGCTCTCCTTGTGCCAAAACCACCTTTTCCTCAAACAAAGTAAAAAGATCTTTTGTAAAAGAACGCAAATAATCAAAATGAGACTTCATCATTTCAAGTCCCCTTTGCTTATATTCTGCCGTGGTGTAGAGTTCGTTCACATGTTGCCTGTATTTCAGTTCAAGCTTGTTGATAATCTCATTGGCACCTTCGGGGTTTTTCTTGTACAGATAATCCGAAATTTCTACCAACGTATTGGTAGTTCCTGACATTGCCGAAAGAACAACAATCTTACGTTCACCATCGGTAATCAATTTGGCTACTTCCTGCATACGCTGCGCCGAACCGACGGAAGTTCCTCCAAACTTTAAAACTTTCATTTTCGTTCCTGTATTAAATGATTATATATTATTTGTTTTTTCTTTCACCTGTCCCACCTCAGCATAATCATCCGTAATATCCGATATGATATGATTAGCACAGCGGAACACCTTACCGGGATATTCCTTGAGCAATTGCAGATTATGAGTTGTCATAACCACCAACGCACCCGAATCACTAATATTATGCAACAATTGAGTAATGGCACGTCCGGTTTCAACATCCAGATTACCTGTCGGTTCATCAGCAAGTATGATATCAGGTGAGTTCAAAACGGCGCGCGCAATAACAATGCGTTGCTGCTCTCCGCCGGAAAGTTCACTGGGTAACTTATTACCTTTGCTGGACATTCCCACCTGCTTCAACACCTCTTCAATCCGACTTTTTACCTCAACCTTATCCTTCCAACCCGTAGCGTGCAACACGAAAGCAAGGTTATCATAAACCGTACGATCCGTCAACAGTTGAAAATCCTGAAACACAATACCCAGTTTACGTCTTAACTGCGGGATATGCTTACGTTTTATACGCATCATATCGATACCCAGCACCTCCGCCTCTCCCGAAACGATGTCCAACTCTGCATAAAAAGTCTTCAACAGACTGGTCTTGCCCGATCCAACCTTTCCGATAAGGTATGCAAATTCCCCTTTGTTCAATTCCAGATTGACCTCTTTGAGTACACATACCTCCTGTTGATGTATCTCTACATTTTTATATCGTATCAGCGGTTCATCCATTCCCAACTTCTATTTAATGCCTCTTCCAGGTTGCGCTATGACGCTCCTGCAATTCCCGTGCAAGATCCTCAATGCGATAACCTTTCGAAGTCAATAACACAATCAAGTGATAAAGCAGGTCGGCACCCTCATAAATCAGACGTTCGTTAGTGCCATTGGTAGCCTCGATTACGGCTTCTACCGCTTCCTCGCCCACCTTTTGCGCCATTTTATTGATGCCGGAGTTAAAAAGACTTGTCGTATAAGATCCCTCAGGCATTTCCTGATGACGCTTGTCTATAAAATCCTGAAGCTCCTTCAGAAACATTACAGACTGCTCATTCTTCTCACCCCAGCAAGTATCGGCACCCGTATGGCAAACAGGACCCACGGGATGGACTTGTATCAATAATGTATCACTGTCGCAATCCTCCTTCATAGAAACAACATTCAGGAAATTGCCGCTTTCTTCACCTTTCGTCCACAACCGTTTCTTTGTGCGGCTGAAGAAAGTAACTTTGCCGGTCTCCACCGTCTTCTCATAGGCCTCTTTATTCATAAAGCCAAGCATCAATACCTTAGCGGTATCCGCATCCTGTATGATAGCCGGAACCAGTCCGTCCATTTTATCAAAGTCCAAGTCCATTTATCTATTTTTCTGTATAATAGTGAATGATCTAAAAAAACATTCTCCGCTAAACACCAACTTTCCTAACGGAAATACCTTGGGTACAAAGATACGATTTTAAATCGGGAATTTTAATCTCTCCGAAATGAAAAACACTGGCAGCCAACGCTGCATCCGATTTTCCCTGTATAAAAACATCCCGGAAATGTTCTTTGGTCCCAGCCCCTCCGGATGCAACAATGGGGATGGAAAGATTATCCGCCAACTGGGCAAGCGCTTCGTTGGCATAACCGGTCTTCACCCCATCATGATTCATGCTGGTAAAAAGAATCTCACCCGCACCGCGTTCCTCCGCTTCTTTTGTCCATGCAAACAATTCCCTATCGGTCTCTACACGACCTCCATTCAGGTAGCACCACCAGCCTTTTTCCGTACATTTGGCATCAACCGCCAGCACACAAACCTGCGAACCGTAGTTTTTTGCAATCTCATCTATCAACTGTGGATTGCGGATGGCCGAAGAATTAATGGAAATCTTGTCGGCTCCGGCACTTAACAAACGATCCACATCACTCAACTCATTAATTCCGCCACCCACGGTAAACGGAATACTTATGTTAGCCGCAATACGCTTCACCAATTCAGTAAACGTCTTGCGCTCCTCAAAGCTGGCGGTAATATCCAGGAACACCAATTCGTCGGCACCTTGTTCGCTGTAAGCGCGAGCCAGTTCCACCGGATCGCCTGCCTGACGCAAATTCACAAAATTCGTCCCTTTTACGGTCTGTCCGTCCTTGATATCCAGACAGGGAATTATTCTTTTAGCTAACACAATAATATATCTTATAATGAAAAATCAATCTCTTACATATCACTTGTTGTAAACCGAGCCTTATAGCAATCGCAATCGAGCAGACGCCAATCCGCCATTTCACAAAAACAAGTATTAAAGGAACGCTTCCAACTCTTTAAAAGAGATTCGCCCCTCATACAAAGCCTTGCCAAAGATAACACCCGGTACCCCTGCGGCTTCCAACACACGGATATCTTCGGCACAACTCACCCCGCCACTGGCAATAAGATACAGATCGGGAAACTGAGCCAGAATATCCTTATATAAATCCACCGACGGGCCTTGCAGCATACCGTCGCAACTGATATCCGTACAAATCACCTTACTGATGCCCTTCTTCACGTAATCCTCCAAAAACGGAAACAACTCACAAGTACTCTCATCTTTCCAGCCGTTTACCGCAATCGTCCTATCCTTCACATCTGCACCGAGAATAATCTTCCCATTGCCATACTTATCCAGCCAACGGCCGAAAAGCTTCGGATTCTTCACTGCTATGCTTCCGCCAGTCACCATCTGCGCGCCATTTTCAAAAGCAATCACCAAGTCCTCATCACTCTTCACCCCGCCACCAAAATCAATGGCCAGCGAAGTGTGCAAAGCGATCTGTTCCAACGTACGGTAATTCACCACATGATTTGAAGCCGCTCCGTCCAGATCCACCACATGCAAACGCCTGATACCATGCTCCTCCAATTCTTTGGCCACCTCAACAGGATTTTCATTATACACCTTTTTACTGGCATAATCCCCTTGCGAAAGCCTCACACATTTTCCATCAATAATATCAATAGCCGGAATCAGTTCTATCATCTTATCCTCATTAAAGTTCCAGGAAGTTACGTAAAATCCGTTCACCCACCGCTCCACTCTTTTCAGGATGAAACTGAGTGGCGTAAAAATTATCCTTATGCAGTGCAGCACTGAAAGGATGAATATAATCGGTAACCGCAACAGTATCCTTATTTACAGGCACATAAAAGCTGTGCACAAAGTAGACAAACTCCTCTTTGTCGAATCCTTTGAACAAATCGCTGTTAGTCTGCCCTATGGTATTCCACCCCATGTGCGGTACTTTGTCCTCATGCTTTAAGGAAACGAAACGCTTCACGTCCGCATCAAATATACCCAGACAATCCACATCCCCCTCTTCGGAACGACTACACATCAACTGCATCCCCAGACAAATGCCCAACACCGGCTGACGCAGATCCTTAATCAACCGGTCCATTCCGTGGGAACGTAGAAACTCCATTGTTGTTGTTGCCTCTCCCACACCGGGAAAAATCACCTTATCGGCAGAACGCAACACCTCTTCGTCCCCCGTAATCACCGCTTCAACGCCCAAGCGCTTCAACGCATAATCCACCGAACGGATATTCCCTGCATTATATTTTACTACCGCAACCTTCATTCTATTTTAATTGAAAATCACTGTTTTATTTTTATACACCAACACCTTACGTTCAATATGCTTACGTACGGCACGCGAAAGTACAATCTTCTCCAAGTCCTTACCCTTGATCACCAAATCCTCCACGGCATCTTTATGTGTGATGCGCACCACATCCTGTTCAATGATGGGACCTGCATCCAACTCCGAAGTGACATAATGACTGGTAGCACCGATAATCTTCACCCCACGTTCAAAAGCAGCATGATAAGGCTTTGCACCGACAAAAGCCGGCAAGAAAGAGTGATGAATATTGATTATCCTGTTGGGATACGCCTCAATCATTTGCTCCGAAATCACCTGCATGTAACGCGCCAGCACAATAAAGTTTACGTTATGCTTTTCAAGTAACTCCAACTCCTTCTTTTCCTGCTCTTCCTTCATATCCTTAGAGATAGGAAACAGATAAAAAGGAATGCCAAACCGCTCGGCTACATGTTGCAAATCGGGATGATTACTGATAATCAACGGAATTTCCACATTCCATTCCCCCGCAGTATAACGAGCCAGCAAGTCAAACAAACAATGAGACATTTTGGATACGAAGATAGCCATTTTAGGCTTTACGTCCGAAAAATAAAGACGGAAACTCATGCTATACTTCTGAGCATACAAAGTCGCAAAATAATCCTCTATCTTCTCCTGAGGAACCAGAAAATCCTTCAACTCCCACTCTATTCTCATAAAGAATATATTCTCCACATGATCCACGTACTGATCCAGATAGATAATATTACCCTTGTTCACCGTTATAAAGTCCGTCACCTCGGCCAAAATCCCCGGTCTATCGGGGCAGTGAAGCAACAGTTTTGCCGTTTCCATCATCCTAAATTATCGTTTTTTATCGGTTATCAATTACAAGATTCACTTTTTAAGTCCGCAAAAATAACGATTTACTGCCAAACAATGAAGTTTTCTTGCAAGAAGTTTAAAGCGCGTTTTCAATGCAGTTTCTAAACAGATAAAAAAAAGCTCCGCAATTATTGCAGATTTAAAAGATTTATCTACCTTTGCATCCGCAATCGAGGAGCGGTTGATATGAAAAAGAAAATCATGGTGCGTTAGTTCAGTTGGTTAGAATACATGCCTGTCACGCATGGGGTCACGGGTTCGAGTCCCGTACGCACCGCACCAAATATAATCCCCGGAGTAGAAACACTTTGGGGATTTTTTTATATATTCCGGCGATTCCCTCTCACGGCAAGCGCTACTCTGTGTTTCGGATTCAATTCTATTAATCCCCGATTCGCAAAACTCCATTCTTTAACAAAACTCAACGCCAATAAAGCGATGATAACGAATGAAAAACAAAAAAAATGAAAAATAGACTAAACGAGAATTAATATTTCTATTTATATTGATTAAATCTCCTAAAAGCTAAATAAAAAATGCTTTTTTTGTACAAGACAAAACTTTGTTTTATACAAAAAATAATAATCTTAATACCCCCACATGAAAAAATTCATTTTAGCTGCTCTTTTTGTAGCAAGCACATGGAATGCTCTAGGGCAAAACTCCGACAGTACATTATCTATTATCCCCGAACCCGTTTCCGTAAAAGAAACAAAGGGATATTTCAAAGTTCCTCCAAAAATCAATTTGTTATGTCCACAAGGAACAGAAAACGACCTTACCATCAGCTTTTTGAAGAAAAAGTTATCCTTGATGACCGACGTTCAGGTCAATGCAAAAAAGACAAGCGGTGCTACCGTTCAGCTTGTCCTCAACCAGGCGACAGACAGCATCATCGGAGCAGAGGGTTATTCACTTAGCGTTACTCCCCAAAAAGTACTGGTGAAAGCCAATACCCCCGCGGGATTATATTACGGCGTCCAGACCTTTGTACAGCTTTTGCCTGCCGAGGTTGAAGGGCACAATAAGGTGAAGCAAGCCCGTGAATGGAAAATTCCTGCAATGGAGATCATCGACTACCCACGCTTCGAATGGCGGGGACTAATGCTGGACGTATCCCGACACTTCTTTACACCGGATGAAGTAAAACGCTTCATCGATCGGATGTCGCACTATAAATACAACACCTTCCACTGGCATCTGACCGATGACGAAGGCTGGCGTATCGAAATTAAATCACTGCCAAAGCTGACCGAAAAAGGAGCCTGGCGTGTAGAAAAGATCGGAAACTTCGGCTCATTCTCCAACCCGCTTCCCGAAGAGCCGAAAACCTACGGTGGATTCTACACTCACGATCAAATCCGTGACATTGTAAAATACGCCCAAGAACGTTTTGTCCGTGTGATGCCCGAAATAGACATGCCGGGGCACAGCATGGCAGCCATAGCCTCCTACCCTGAATTCTCATGCACCAAAGAAGCTGAATCTTACCAGGTACGGGCCGGTGAACCCATCACCGACTGGACTACCCGTCCCCGCCCCACCGCTCTGAAAGACAACAGTCTGTCCCCTACCAAAGATTTTGTCTACGAATTTGTCGACAAGGTTATGTCCGAAGTAGCCGAGCTGTTTCCTTTTGAATACATCCATGTGGGAGGCGATGAAACCTCATACACCTTCTGGGAAAAATCTCCCGAAGTAGCCGAATTGATGGCACGTGAAAAGCTCCAGAACATGGCAGAAGTACAATCTTACTTCGAACATAGAGTGGAAAAGATCATTGAGTCGAAAGGCAAAAAGATGATGGGATGGGATGAAATCCTCGAAGGCGGCGTATCACCATCTACCGCTGTAATGAGCTGGCGTGGTCTGGAACATGGAGTGAAAGCCTCCAATACCGGTCATTATGTAGTAATGAGTCCCACTCAGTATGCATACCTCGACTATATGCAAGGTGACGCTTCCACCGAAGCACCCGTTTACGCCTCACTACGCCTTAATCAGACCTATAAATTCAATCCGGCTCCTGCAGAAGCTAACGCCCGTTTCGTACTTGGAGGTCAGGCCAACCTATGGACAGAACAAGTCTACAATTACCGTCAGGTGGAATACATGATCTGGCCCCGCGGGTTTGCCATAGCCGAATCGTTATGGTCGCCCGAAAGCAGAAAAGACTGGCCGAAGTTTATCAATAAGACCGAAGAACACTTCAAACGCAGCAACTATGCCGGAGTGAAATACTCCCCCGCCATATACGATCCCATTGTGGCCGTCACTAAAAGTGGAGACGATTTCCTCGTGACACTGACCACCGAAATCGATGGACTGGACATCTACACGAGCTTCGACAACTCCACTCCTGACTGCTTCTATCCCAAATATGTCAAGTCGCAGTTAATCCCCAAAGACGCCAAACTGATGCGTATCATTACCTACCGGGGTAAAGAAGTCGCAGGAAGATTGATGACTATCAGCGTGGAAGATTTGAAGAAAAGAGCAAAATAACAACACATCACCCTATCCCAATGGCCGCATTTGGAGACACCAAGCCCCATTATAACATACTCGACGGATTACGTGGAGTAGCCGCCATCATGGTGGTATGCTTCCATATCTTCGAAGCCTTTGCAACCAGTCACCTCGATCAAGGCATCAACCACGGTTATCTGGCTGTCGATTTTTTCTTCATGTTATCGGGGTTTGTCGTGGGTTATGCCTATGACGACCGTTGGGGAAAGCTAAAGATCAAAGAATTTATCAAACGCAGAGCCATCCGTCTGCACCCTATGGTAGTGATGGGAGCTATCATAGGGGCAGTCATGTTCTATTTCCAAGGCTGCCCGGTGTGGGATGTCTCAAAGATAGGCCTCGCCGCATTCCTTTTTGGCACACTGTTGAACATGTTATTGATTCCCGCCACCCCCGGGACAGAGATCAGAGGTGTAGGCGAAATGTTTCCCCTGAACGGGCCGAGCTGGTCACTATTCTTCGAATATATCGGCAACATCCTCTATGCCCTGTTCATTCGTAAGCTCTCCACTAAAGGTCTGGCGATATTAGTTCTCGCCGCAGGCTGTGGCTTGGCTACATTCGCCATATTAGGCCCATTGGGCGATATATGCGTCGGGTTCTCACTCACCGGCAACGAATTCACAGGAGGCTCCATACGCCTGCTCTTTTCTTTCTCTGCCGGACTACTCCTTTCCCGCATCTTCAGTCCCATAAAGATAAAAGGAGCTTTTTGGTTATGCAGCATGGCCATAGTCATACTTCTGGCAGTACCCCGCATCGGTGGAGCCGAACACCTCTGGATGAACGGACTTTACGACACCCTATGCTGTGTCCTGCTTTTCCCTATTCTAGTCTACCTTGGAGCTTCAGGGAAGAACACCGACAAGTACACCACACGCTTGTGCAACTTTCTGGGCGACATCTCATATCCCCTGTATATGGTGCACTACCCATTCATCTACCTTTATTATGCCTGGGTGAAGAACGAGAATCTCACCTTCCAGCAGTCGCTACCCGGTGCAGCAGGAGTTGTTATCGGAAGTATCGCTCTGGCCTACCTCTGCTTAAAGCTTTACGACATACCTGTCAGGAAATACCTGACGACACGCTTCTTAAAGTCCGAAAGAAAACAGTGACACACATATCAATCAAGTCCTTCCATATAACGTTTTAGTGAGAAGTAAGCTACTCCGATGAAAAAGCCTGAGAACAGAGCGATGATGTAGACAGCGTTATTCACGTATCCATACACATTACTTTCGAATAGACTCAGTGCGACGAACAAAGCAATACTGACCTTGAAAGCCAATGGCATATTATTCTTCAAACGATCTAAAAACTTCAGCGAAAGAAGTACCCCGTACATACCAAAGATAGCCGAAGATACCCCCAAAACTATTGTCGAATTTCTAAGTAACGTACAGCAAAAGCCTGCTATAATGCCCGTAAGTAAATAGGTCAGTGCAAAAGTTCTACTTCCGATATAAGGCTCAAGGAAAGAACCAACAAACAATAGCGCAAACATGTTAACTGCCAAGTGAACTGCACCGCTATTAATGAATAACGATGTTAATAGCCTATGCCATTCGCCATTCGTTGTAAGAAAGCCTACATTAGCCCCCCAATGAACCAGCTCCGTATCTATTGGATAAAGCCAATCAACTCCCGCCAAAATCATTACCAAGAAGAAAAGAATATTTAAGTCCACCAATATAGGAGTCGCTATCATCCCCTTTTTCGGTATAAAAATATTCAAGAAAGCCATAAGCTGCTCTTTTTGCCTTCTCTTGTCCCTCATTTCCACAGCAGCCGATTTATTCAGCTCCGTTTCATTTAAACCCGGTAATAAAACAAAGAACAGCCAAATGATATTCACCGAAATCAGAATTCCCCAAAACCAGTAACCGTCATATCCCGTACGTGCCTCATAGCTACCCTCTTCCTGAGTCAAAATCATCAATTTCCTATTACCCGCACCTTTATCAGCCTTTACTATCGCCCGGCAGTATTCTCTCCTTTCATCATCAAACTTCAGATTGCGCAAATAGTGCAAGTCATATTTATAGTTGATATACTTTTGCGTACAATCCTTTATAAAAGAATTGATAGACTGATCCGGATTTTTATCAAACAATCCATTGCAAAATACTCTGCTGAACTTCACCCCAATCCAAGTCTTTTGTTCCGTGATGATATATCTTCCATCACTTCGAACATCAAGCAGAGGAGATGCAAAATAGCAAGTTATTCTAATATCAGAAGATTTACCCAAGCGTCCTCTATCTATAAACAAGCCCGCCCGTTCGTTGAACGTGATACCTTGCTGTACACTATAAAAAAGAACCTGCCTGTTGTGATTGATTTGCGATGGTTTAGCAACTCTGACGAGTTCACCTTGAGCATTCTCCAAATAAGGTAATCCTTTGAATAAGGGTATTGCAAGCAAGATGCATACCATCATAATATAAAAAGAAAAAGCCCTTTTATCGAGCTTTAAAAGCCGTAGCTTATGCTTATAATAGAAGAGCACGACAAGAAAGGAAATTGCTAGAGGAACAATAAGATGTGCCATCAACCCATTAGGTCGAAAGATATCTAAATTTATTACGGCTAACCAATATATAAATGCATATATAGCCGTAAAACAAAGAGACATATACACAAAGGGCAGATAGACCTTTAATAATTTTATCTTCATCATTTTAAATCACATTTATTTACTGCTCAAATATAAGTATTTAATATTATATCAGTAAACAAAAGATACATTTTATTTTGTAGTGAGATTCTATACTTTTAGTATAGAATCTCACTACAAATTCAACCGTTACTATACTCTACTATGAATATATTGCATTCGGTTATAACTAAATGTCGTGTATTGCCCAACAAAACTATAGATATATCCATAATTATAGAACGTGATAAGATGATTTTATCCTCTATTAAAAGATGAGAAGCTAAGCCTCATTGATCATAAATAATCGAAGTTACAATTTCATTTACTTGATTTCCTCAAAATACAACAATTATTTAAAATATCATTAAAATAAAAACATTATTTTTACAAAAAAAAAGAATAATGACGAAACTATCACATCTAATATTCACAAACCCTCATATATCAAAAGGTGAAATACCAACCCAGAGAGGTAATAATTCGAATAAAGAAAAAGATGATGAAGACATCCAAGATGAGAACAAAGATTATACACTACAGAAAGATAATTTTAGATCATATCTTCAACGCTTTACAAAAGATTTGATATCTCGCCATCAAAAGAGGACGCTCCACATTCCCTATCATTATGACTTCATCAAAATCGATTTTTATAAAATGCATTCTGATGATCTGTTTAATAAAAAGTATGGAATTGAGCCGATAGTATATTATTCAAATAACATGTCCGTCCTATTCCAAATTGTAGACAACAAATTATTTAATATATTTCTTTATGATATTGAAATTTTTAGTTCGAGCGAAGGAACCGGGATTCCCGAAGAATTAAAAAGCCTTTCCATTATAAACGAATTCTACTTGCTAACTTCAACACGAATTCAACAAACCACAGATTCAATTGCAACCCTAAAACTATTACCCTTAAAAAAAGAAGGATACACAGAAATATACGATCATCTAAAGGACTATATCACACAGCACAACGGAGAATTAAATTCTCTTGCAACCCATAACTCTGTCTATGAGCTTCACATTTCCCCGGAATGCATACCCGAAATGCTCGATAACTTTGACATTATCCAAAGAGTACAATCATTACCTGTAATGCACGTATCTCCAAACGCTTTCAGTATAGTCAATTTCAAAGGAAGCTTTAAGATTAATCAATACGCCCTAGACATCAACAAATTACCTATAATTGGCATTATTGACAGTGGAGTAAGACAAATTTCAGCATATAAAGATCTGATTGTGGGAGAAAGTAGTATTTACCCCGATCCATATCAAATAAAATTAGACCATGCCACCCATGTAGCCTCTCTCATCATATATGGCCAGCAAAATATTCTTGAAGATGAAATTATCCCTCAAGCCAGAATATATTCCATTCAAGCTATTAGAGAAGATAATGATAAAGTCTCACTCTTAAAGCTGAAAGAAGAGATCATTCAATCACACAATAATTATGGCATAAGGGTTTATAACATTTCGATGTCAAGTATTTTAAGCAAAGACATCAATGCAGATATATCCGATTATGCCCGTATGCTCGATTATTTATCTTACACATACGATATTCTTTTCATTATAAGCACAGGTAATTTTGATGACATTACAGAAGATTACCCATATCAATTCTACAATCCGGCAAATCCCGACTATACCCAAAATACTAACTTGGGAGAGCCTGCCGATTGCATGAATGGAATTACAGTTGGTGCAATTGCCGATTGCCTACGTAACCCCGGGATACCTGATAGGACCCCTGCCAAAAATATTCCGGCCTATTATTCAAAAAAAGGATTCCGGGACTACTCTGTAAAGGTGAACAATGCCTTTCTGAGAACACATCAAGTCAACTGGAATTTATCAAAACCTGACATCGTAATGTCCGGAGGCGATTGCCACACAGAAAAGAACGGACTTATTGTATTCGGATCAGAGCATTATAACTATGTAGAACATGTAACCGGTACAAGTTTTGCCACCCCACTCGTTTCTAATCTTGCGGCTCAAATACTCAGCTTATATCCATCTATCCAGATACAACAACTGAAAGCACTCATCATAAATTCAGCTCGGAACACGTCGCTGATAGATAGACCTGAATTTAAAGCAATAGCTAGCAGAAGAGAAAACATTCTTAGATCAGAGCCATATTTTAATATCCGATTCAATAATTTAAAACCCGAAAAGTTACAAAAGATGATTGAAGGATACGGAATTCCAGAAACACAAAACTGTCTGTATTCCAAAGAAAACGAAGTTACTTACGTAGCAAATGGAAGAATCGAACATAACACCTTCAATGTTCACCACTTCAAATTTCCGCCTTCTCTCAGAGAGTTGAAAATCAGAGGAAAAATACTACACCTTACAGGAACTCTTTGTTTTTCAGTTCCGGCTATTGTTACAGGCAATCCCTTACTGTATAATCCTTATCACGTGAGCTTTAGGATAATGAATGCGCAAGAAAATGAAGATAAGACGCTCGATGCCATAAAAAAAATAACTAAAGAAGAGGAAGATGATAAAAAAATGAGGAAAGGATCTATTTCTATAAAAAGCACATTAGATAAATGGTCCGAAGACTTTGGATATTATAATAAACATTTCTTTTCTAACACGCAACGTAAACAGTTTACAATAAAAGTAGAAGATTTAGAAAAAATAGATGATGAGATAGCAGTTGTGTTCCGTTGTTTGGCAAAAGAGAATTTCCGGGATGCAGCTATAGACTATGCATTTGTTCTAACCATTCAATCGGAAGAAATTAACCTGTTTACAGACCATTCACTCTATGCAGAGCTAAAAGAGCTGAATAATTCTGTTTATCTTAGCGATGCTATTGAGCTCCACCTGGAAGAAGAAGCAGAGGCTGACTTAAACAATTAAACCAACCTCACTTTTATATTTTTGAGCCGATTTCTTCATCAATAAGAGCTTCCCAAATGGAAGTCTTTATGACCAATTCATTCGGAAGAATATCCAAATTAAGATCAAGAATGCTGCGCTTAAGTGCAGTAAGTAAAGTCTTTTGAATAATATAATACGAGAGACCTACACACCTTTTTATTAATAAATCAGCCTTTTGTTTGTCATCAAATTTAATATTCTTTTTACTCAATGTATTTTCAATCAACTTCTTTATCTCAGTCTTATTGGGTAAGCCCAATTGCAATGAAAGATCAAAACGCCTTATTAAAGCATCGTCAATCATTTTTATTTGATTTGTCGCTGCAATGACAATAGTTCCCTTGGGTAAGAAATCAAACAATTGAAGCAATGTATTCACTACTCTTTTCATTTCGCCGTGATCTTGATCATAATCACGAATTTTACCTAAGCTATCGAATTCATCAAGAAAGATAATACAGTCTTCTAAAGCAGCTTTCTTAAAGAGTTTAGCCAAATTCTTACTGGTCTCGCCCAATTTAGAAGAAACAATTGCGCCTAGATTAACGACATACATCATTTTCTTTAGCTCCCCGGCAAGAACATAAGAAGTCAAAGTCTTACCACATCCCGAAGGACCATAAAGAATAATCTTATTAGCAACAGGTAATTCCAAATTCACCAACATCGAGAAAGATTTCTGTTCTTGAAGGAAGTAATTCAAGTCATTAGCGACTTTTTTTGAACATATGAGATCAGATATTTTATAATCAGAAGTCAGTTTTTCTAAAATAAGTTCTTGAATCTCTCTTTCATCAGCAGCCTGAAAATATCTAGGAGAACCCACAACGTTCATTCCTCCAATATTCTGTTTCCTGATGGCGTCTTCAAGAATAGACTGTAATTGAAGGGCAAAGTTGGTCTTCTTAGTTTTAATAGAATAATCAATTAAACTCCTTAACGTTTCCTTAAGTTGCTCTTGATCGTTTTCTAGACTATACTTTGCAAGTTCCTTTATGTAATCAGATTGACTCATATATTAATCCTAAATATATCCGAATAAGTTGTGCTATTTCATGCAAAGAAACAAAATCTAAAAAGATAGCACAACTTATTTAATAATTAAATAACAAAATAACAGACATTTGTATTTTAGTTCACAGAACTAATTTGCAATATTTTCTTTTCGTTTCATTTTCCTATTTCTCATCGATATCCCGCCATTTCGAGCACCGCCTCATTGACGCCGTCAGCAGTGCGGTAGCTAATTACATCGTTGCGATTACTTTAAAAGAACGACAAGAACAACAAGGCAAGTGTCAATACAATAAGTATAATTACGGCACTCCAGCCTATAATATTATTAATCGTCCCATTTACGTATTTGTCCATTATCTTTTTATTATTCACTAATAATATCATACAAACTAGCACTACAGGCAAGAGCATGCCATTAAGCACTTGCGACCATAAAGAAATCAGAATCAGAGGAGCATTCGGAATAAGAATTATCACGGCGGCAAGTACCAATATACAAGTATAAAGCACATAAAACTCTTTAGCTTCATCCCATTTTTTATCAATGCCGGCTTCAAAACCAAAAGCCTCACAAACATAAAACGCAGTAGCCAACGGAAGAATAGTCGCAGAAAAAATTGACGCAACAAAAAGACCAAAAGCAAACACTTGCGATGCCAACTCACCCGCCAAAGGCTTCAACGCTAAAGCGGCATCCTTTGCTTCGTTTATTTGAATGCCCTTTTCATGCAAGGTAGATGCACAAGCCACAATAATAAAGAATGCAACTAACACAGTAGCAATACAGCCAACAAATATATCAATCAAAGAATACTTAAAGTTTGCCATTTTAAGTCCCTTCTCTATTACTGAAGATTGCATATAGAACTGCATCCAGGGAGCAATGGTCGTCCCTACAATACCAATTACCATAGCCAGACTCTTCGAGTTCACCTCAAGTTTGGGAGCAATAATAGCATGCCCTATCTCCCCCCAATGAGGCTCACCCATAAGTGCCGAAATAACATATACAAGCAACGACACACTGAATACCAGGAAGATGCGCTCGGCTATTTTATAAGTACCTTTAACCACCAGAAGCCAGACCACAACACCGACAATCGGGACGGATATATATTTACTAACGCCGAAAACTTCCATACTCCCGGCTATTCCGGCAAACTCAGTGGTGGTATTTCCGATATCAGCCAGTAAAAGACCCACAAAAATAAAGAATGTGACTTTCACACCGGCATTTTCACGAATCAAATCCGCAAGTCCTTTCCCGGTAACAATACCCATTCGAGCATTCATTTCCTGAATAATTACCAGAACAATAAAGGAAGGTATAAGTGTCCACAATAGATTATACCCATATACCGCACCAGCTACAGAATAAGTCGTGATACCCCCCGCGTCGTTATCAACGCTACCCGTAATAATACCCGGACCTAAAATCATAAGAAAAAGAGCCAGTTGGCGAATAAATGTTTTCCGTTTCTTTATCATGACACAACCCTCCTACTTGTGAGTCTTACGTTTATCCATTAAATCATCTATCACGTCATCAATCACCACCATGCCTTGCAATATCTCATCACTGTCGACCACAGGAATTGCAAGCAAGTTATATTTTGAAATAAGCTCCGCAATATCATCAAGCTTTTGGTAATCATATAAGTAGACAGGCGAAGGCTTCATGATATCCTTAACCATTGTCTCAGGCTCCGATATCACAACATCCCGAAGTGAAAACGTCGCCACCAATTGATCATTTTCATTTGTTACAAACAGACTGTACAGTTCTTCATTTTCAGGCTTTCTACCCCTGATATCACATAGCACTTCCTCTATGGTAAACTCTGAATTAAACGAAAGCACATCCGTCGACATAATACTACCTACGGTATTCAAAGGGTAACCAAGTAATTCCCGAACTTCCTCCGATGAGCTTTTATCCATCTCATTCAAAAGCTGCTCAGCTTTTTCCTTTTCCAACACATCTAAGATATCAGCCACCTCGTCGGCAGGCATTTTTTCAAGAACATCCGCAGCCTTTTCTATTGAAAGACTTTCGAGAATATGTACCTGTGCATCCGGTTCAAGCTCCTCGAGCACATCCGCAGCTTTCTCTTCATCAAGCACAGCAAAAACATCGGTACTCGCCTTTTTGCCCAAATCTTCAATAATATCAGCTAAATCCGAAGGATGAAGAGTTTGAAGTTTCGTTTGCGATTTAGAGAGTCGAATGTTGAAATTAGAGAAGTCAACAGCTTCCACATCCTCCCAAAGAATGAATTTAGAAGGAATAGCTACGTTGAATAGCGAAAAGAAATACTTAAGCGGTTTGGCTATCCCTATTCGCCGTAACAGACCTTCCACCCCGATGTCAACCGCTACAACATAAGAACCTATTGACAGCGATACAAGACGAACGTCATTTACACGAACGAGTTTGCGACCATTCAGATCGACAATTTGTTTATCAAGAAAAGTATCACTCAAGAAGAGATTGTTTTCCACTACTTCCGGAAGCAGCTCCTCCAAATCATCACAAGTCACTCTCATACGACCTTTTTCTTTTTCTATTCTAAAAGATCGAAAGGAATAAATGCTTATTATATTTTTAGCTTTGATTTTAACGCCGCAAACGTCAGGGTGGCTCAATGAGTTTGAGCTGGCATCATACCTGATAAGCAAGTCCTTAACAACACCAATGGGACTACCATTAGCATTATATACTTTCTTACCGAGGATACGACTTAAATAAAAAGTGGTGAATAAAGTCATACGTACCTCCTTCTTGTTAATGATACAGAAAGGAGCTAACGCGTCACAGACTCCCCGCTACATCAGGTTATTAAATAATAATTATCCGCAGGGCCTTCGTCCATGTTTTTATAATAAATATTGATTTGTGGCGCAAAAGTAATTTTTTACATTAATAAACAGTGAGCGCATCGCACATTTAACTATTTGTTAACATAAATAAAAATCCGCCTCTATTCCGTCATTACAATTAGGATCCAACATCCCTTTTTCTTGAAGCTAATAACAACAAGCTTGGTAAAACGATCAACAATAGAGGTAAGGCGGCCAAAAAACCACCAATAACGGCAATAGCCAACGGTTGATGCATTTGTGCGCCCGTCCCGATAGCCAGAGCCAATGGCATCAGAGCAATTATAGCCCCAAGAGCGGTCATCAACTTAGGACGTAAACGGGTAGAAATAGCATAGATGACCGACTGTTCCGGATCGCCCGTAACCTGCAAGGTCGTACGGAACTGTTGAATGGTAAATACGGCATTTTCTCCGATAATACCTACAATCATAATCAAGCCGGTATAACTGCCTACGTTCAATGCCGTATTGGTCAGATACAACAGTAGAAAACTTCCACCAACACCCAAAATAGCAATAAAAAGAATAATGGATGAAATCCAAAGATCACGAAAAAGAAAAAGCATCACGACAAATACCAACAGGCAGGAGGCTATCAAAACAGTTTGCAACTCACCAAACGATTGCTGCTGTTCTTGATAAGCACCGCCATACTCTATGTGATAACCTTGCGGAAGATGAACGGTACTGCTTATTTGCCTACGGATATCGCTCATCACACTACCCAAGTCGCGGTTATCAAGACGAGCCGTCACTACGCCTATCATCTGCAGATTCTCACGTTCTATCTCAGCTTCGCCAACACTAGCCGAAATATGAGCCAATGAAGTGATTGGGATTAATTTCCCATTAGAAGTAAACAACTGTAGTCTCCCCATATCCGCCAAACTCATTTCACGGCTATGCGGATAAAGCATACGGATCGGAGTATTTTGTTCTTTTTCAAGAACGTTTCCTACAATATTCCCTTCCTGCGAAGTTTGCAATTGATATTGAAAATCCATGGGAGTAATGCCATACTGTGCCAAGGTATTGTAGTTGGGTTTTACGTTTACTGAAGGCCCGGCAATCACAATTCCATTAAAGATATCGGCCGTTCCATCCACCTTCCTTACCAAAGCCGATACCTCTCCGGATAATTTCTGTAGTTGTTTCTGATCATTACCGAATATTTTAATCTCCACCGGTTGTACGGAAGCCATCAAATCACCCAGCATATCGCCAACAACTTGTCCGAAGTCTACACGTAGTGCAGGCTGTGTCGATTCTATCTTTCGCCGAATATCATCGATCACTTCCTCTGTCGTTTTCTTCCTGTCCTTTTTCAGCTGAATGAGATAATCACCTGTATTGGGTTCTGTAATAAAAAAGCCCATTTGCGTGCCGGTACGCCTACTGTAAGCCTGTACTTCCGGCGTGACGATAATCAGCTTTTCCACCTCATTCAGCATCCGATCGGTTTCTTCCAGTGAAGTACCCGGTGGAGAGACATAGTCCAATACAATACTACCTTCATCCATTTCAGGCAAAAAGCCCGTTTCAAGCAGAGGAACCACAAAAATAATGACAGATAATAATCCTGCAACAATCACAAAACTAATCCAAGGTCTTTTGATAAAAAATTGTACCCATAATTGTTTCTTCACTTTATGCACCGCGTGATGGGCAGAGATTTCACCTTTGCCCGAAAGCAATAAGTAGATGACAGGCAATAATATCCACGTAACGAAGAAAGAGCATATCAATGTAATCACCATCGTATCGGTCATTACTTTGAAATAAGCACCCGCCACCCCACTCATTAAGATGAAAGGAATAAAAATAACAATGGTACTGATGGACGACCCCACCATTGCCGGTAACAAATACTTAATAGCTTTGCCCACAAGTACCGTTGATTTTTCATCCGGATTTTCTTCATGGGTACGATGTATTTGTTCCACTACTACAATAGCATCATCAATAATCAATCCGATAGCGGCAGCAATAGCCCCCAGAGTCATAATATTGAGTGTACCGTTTGTGGCATACAATACGAGTAACGTAAGACATAGCGTAACAGGAATGGTAATGAGTACAGTAAGGCTTGCCTTGAGCGAACGCAAGAAAAGGATAGCAACCAAAATGGCCAATGCCAATCCTATCCAAAGACTGTCGCCGACACTTTTGATCGCATCTTGCACAAACTCGGCCTGCACGTAGAACGGACGGATATGAACATTAGATGGAAGAACCTTTTTCAATTCTTCGATTTTCATTTTCATCGCATTCGAAACAGCCAGCAAATTGGCATTGGGTTGCTTGAATATGGCTATTTGTACCCCTTCTTTACCATTAGCATTTATTTTTATATATTCTTTTGCTTCCTGAATACTCGATCCGGCGATATCATCCAATCGTATAATACGTTTCCCGTCGTTAAAAACCACTATCTTTTTCAACGCATCAAGGTTGTAAATTTGTGCATCGGTAACACTGAGATATAGCATGCGGTAATCAGCCAGATAGCCATTGGATTGTATGAAATTGCTTTGACTCAGAGCAGCATTCACCATTTCGGGTGTAATGCCCAGACTACTCATCTTCTGTTGGTCGAGTATCACCCAATATTCTTTAGTTTTCCCTCCTAACACACGCACTTCGCTAACCCCTTCCACTTGGGAAAGAAAAGGTTTGATCGTATAAAGTGCCAGCATCTTCATTTCTATCGGTGAGTATCCTTTTCCCTCCAGCGAATAGCCCATCACCTGCAAAATGGAAGGATTCATTTTCTCAACTGTAATCTGCACATCAGGTGGAAGCTCACCGCGTATACGACTAATTTCGGACTCTATACGTTGCTTACTTAAATCTATATCACAATTCCAGTCCATGAATGCCGATATTTCACAACTACCACGACTGGTAGTACTCCGGACGGTCTGCAAATCCTGTACCCTTTTTATTGCATTCTCTATCGGTTTGGTCACCGTCACCATCATTTTATCAACGGGTTGTTCCCCCGCATCAGCTATCACTTTTATCTTTGGGAAAGTAATCTCCGGGAATAAAGCTGTCTGCATCCTGCTATATGCAAACATTCCGCCCAAAATAATGAGAACAACCAAGACCGAAAGTGGAGATTTATAATTGGTAAAAAAATTCATATCATTTACAGGTTATCGTTTAATGACTACCTTTGCCGTATCAGGCAAACCATAATTGCCACTCTCTAAAATAAGATCATTTGCCGAAAGCTTTGGTGAAAGTATTTCTATCAATCCTTTTGATTCAATACCTTTCTTTATCAATACTTTTACAGCCGTATCTTTATCCACCATCTTCATAATCCAAAAATGCTCTTGTGTTTCATCCGTCAATACAGTCGCTTTGGGCAGTAAGACGGCTTTGTTCCGGGTACTTTTAACAAATACCGCTTTAGCAATAAGGTTTTCAGGTATATTTTTGGCGACATTAGCCTTTATAACAACACTGAGTGTCTGCGAAACGGGGTCTACCGTCGGCATAGTATATGAAACAACGCCCTTAAAAGACTCACCATCAGGAAGCTTCATTTTCAGTGTAGCATTCTGTACCAGATAAGGTTTCAATTCATAAGGCAGTTGCATCAGGAATACCAGACTATTAGCATCGCTAATTTCGGCCAATACATCTCCTTCCTGCACATAGTCACCTACCTGATGGGCAATATTGGTAATATAACCACTACTCCCAGCCGTAATTTTTATCTCGCCGGTGAAATGCGTATTTGTACCCAGATCATTGATAAAAGAGCCAAGATTTTCCGCCTCTTTACCTTTTAACACAAATAAAGTCTGTCCTTTGACAACCCTTTGTCCTTGCATCACATTCACCGATTTTATATACCCATTAGTAACCACCTTTATGATGCTTTTCCGTAAAAATGAAGAGACTGCATTCAATTCCATTTCCTCTTGAATACAGTCCACAACAGGTTGTGTCACAGTCACAGGAGTAATACTAGTCTGCACTTCCTCTTCCGATGACGCTTTTCCACGACAAGATAAAAACAGAAAAAGAAATGAAAACAGACCGACTACTATTTGTATAGAATTTACGATCCGACGGGTGTGGCTATTTTTCATAATTCCAATAGTTAATTTGATTGATTATTTGCATACGATTGGTCGTGCTTTGTATCACTGCATGGCTGGCATCCAAAAAACTATTGACCGCAAGAATATAATCGGTGACCGATACCTCACCATTTTGAAGTAATTTACCATTAGCTTCAATCAACGTTTGCGTATATTGCATTACTTCCTGCGCCTGCTTTATGATACGATCGGTCTGTTCTAATTGCTGATAGAATTGTGCCAATTGTTGCCGGTATTGTTTATGTGAAAAATCCAAGTAATTTTTACGGGTTAACTGCGCTGTTTTAAGCTTATTGTGCTGTTTTTGCCGTTGTCCACCATCATAAAGAGGTACGATCAGTGATAGCCCTATACTTGCCCCGAAATTTTTATAACCCTGATAAGTTAAAGTAGAATTAAATCCCGCATCGACGAATGCATCCAATTTAGGATGATAAGCATAGTCTATCAACGCATCTCCATTCTTAAGTTTGAGACTATCCAATCGGAATTGCTCATATTGAAGTGTATTTTCAAATTCGGGTACCGGAAGCAGTGTAATATCAGGCGCTTTCAGTTCAACAGCTGTTGTATCTACAATTCCACACACATAGTTAAGCAAAGCTATATTATTTTCATAGCTCGCCTTCTGTTGATCAATAAGTAGCAGATGCTGTTTTAGCTTCATAAAGAAATTTAAGTAGTCGACTTGCTTGTATACCGCCTTCTCCATTAACCTTTTCAAAGCCACTTCTTCCTTATTCAAAAGAATACGGATTTCTTCATTGTATTTTATGCCCTGCAAGTCACTATAAGCAGCAATATATTGCGATGCAACAGCCAGGTTTAAATCCTGCTTCGATATTTTAGCCGTATTTTGCAACACCCGATTATCTAAGCTGTATGATTGCAATTGTGTTTTTTTATTCCCCTTACCTATTATAGACTGCCGTACAGAGAGTAACGCATTAAAAGTTCCATTATCAATAATCCCCGGGTCATAGCCCCAGCGTCCAACCTTCGGAGCATATACGTTCGCACTTGAAATATTTACCTGTGGTTTATAGACCGCTCTGAGGATAAGGCTATCCAGTCGGTTCATAACCATTTGGTTTTGATAGTCTTTCAATAAAGGGCTGTTTTCCAACGCCACATTCATATAATAATTCAAATCTTTTATTTGAGCGCGCAACGCTACCGACATGAAAGATAGAATAACCATAAAAACAACTCTCATATTATTAATCTTGCCCATATATCGTTTATGTCCAACATTTTTTCACTTAATAGTGAAGATTACAATAGCAACATAATCGCTTCTCACATTAAGTAAATACTAGAATTTAAAGCAAAATTCACAGACGATTTTGAAGAAAGTTTGAATTCAATCGTTAAATATTTCTATTTTATTTATACCCCGGCATTTCGGGCACTGCTTCGCTGAGTATCTCGGCGGCATCGAAACAGGGGCATTGCTTCACCCACTCTTCGGGCTCTATCTCGCCGTCACGATTGCGGTCGGGACTGAGGTCGCGGTGACCGCAGACTTGACTGCCGGGATAGTCGCGCAACAGGAGCTTGACGAGCACACGCAGGGAGTGCTTCTGAAACGGGGTACGGGTGTCGGCGGGTTTGCCCTGCTCGTCCAGTCCGCCTTCGTAGCAAATGCCGATACTGTGGGCATTGTAACCGCGGACGTGCGCGCCGGCTTTCTCCACGGGACGAAGGGTTTTGATGTCGCCATTACGGCGAATGTAATAATGATATCCGGCTTCGCTGAATCCGCGACGGATGTGATCGGTAGTTAGATCGTGTTCCGTATAGCAGCGATCGCAACGGGTAGCGGAACAGTGTAGAACGATTAGATTTATTTGTCTCATGTTTTTGATGTGATATATTTGTGAGCCTCACGCACATATCGCACGCCTGCTCTGTTGCTTCTTAGTAAAACGGGCCGTACCTTTAAAGTGGTACAGCCCGACTCTTAAAACTTTATTCCCAATTTTTAAACTGACATATCGACCGATGCAATGCCTCATACGTTGCCAAAGTCCATCACGGCTCAAAGTCCAGACTTGTCTCGCTCGTGAATTCACTTCCATTACCGAGGGTTACCGCATCGAGATACGGACACTTTTATCTCAAGATGGTCATGGCGTTAGCACTCAATGCACCCAAAATAGCCGATGCTACGGCAATTACCACTTTCAATACGGTGTCCCAAACTGATTTTTTCATAAAGATCAATGATTTAGAGATTATCGGTTAATAAAATAAGAGATCTAAACATCTTCTACCGGATTGATCTTCCCCCACCAAACGGGGAAGTCCGGAGAGGATAGGGAAAAAGGGAGACTTCTTTAGCCGAGCGGATCATCGTCCTTGCCGTCGCCCGTACCGTCGTCTCCGGTATTACCATTTCCACCGGTATTTGAGCCATCTCCGCCCTCACCCTCTTGTGTGTCGAGGGCGAATTCGACGTTAGCGGGACTTTCGGTACGGGTAAGACAGCCATTCACCAGGCGAAGCTCCTTGTCCGGCACAAAGCGGATATTGACGCGGGAGATATTCTTCACCGTACATTTGTCCGCAGTCTCCATACCTGAACAGCAGAATGTCATGTGAAACGTACCCAACTCATTCAGCTTCACTTTATTGCCATTGGCCAGATTGGCCTGCACCTCTTCCACCAGCGCTTCAATGACATGCTTCACGTCCCCTTTGGTCATGGAACAGTTTTTCTGAATGTTAGCGGATAAGGTTTCGATGTCTACTTTCCCACAAGTCTTGGGAATCTGACGTAGATAGAACAGTTTTGGAGAGGCAGGATTGCTCACAACCTTCCGGCGTTGATAACGCTCTACAAGAACTTCCATAATGTAAATAATTAATAAGTTAAAGTTTAGGTTAAGTCAACCTCGTTGTTGACTATACAAATATACAAAATCAGGAAGCAAAAGTCAAGTTTTATCGCATATTTATTATTCGATTTTATAACTATTTCACTCTTTCTATTCAGCACTGAATGCCGGGAGTTTTATCCTCTATTTATTCGTGTGAACACATTGCGTATTTTCTTTATGATAACTTTCGCACGGAGTTTCAACCCCTATTTATCCGTGTAAAAACAAACTTATCTCGCATACAGCTTTATCCACGTCTCAGGCGGGATATAATCTCCCATCTTCGTCAGACTCTTATTGTAACCAAAGTATGCATCACCCGTCTGTCCGTTGCGTTGCTTGGCCACGATGACCACCCCAAGCCCTTCCGAAGGGAACTTGCTGACCGGCTCCGTAGTAAGCCCGTACAGTTCGGGACGGTAAAGCAACATCACCAAGTCCGCATCTTGTTCTATCGCCCCACTCTCACGCAGGTCGTTCAGCTCCGGACGATGGCCACGGCGCGTCTCACAGTCACGGTTCAGCTGACAGAGTAGCACTACAGGAATATCCAGCTCCTTAGCCAGCAGTTTGGCTTTGCGACTCGTCTCCGCCACTTCCTGCTCCCGGTTACGATTCTTCTGCTCCGTCTTCATCTCACAGAGTTGCAGGTAGTCGATAATCACCATATCACACCGACCCTTGCTTTGCAGCAGTCGCGCAGAGGCCCGTATGCGCTCGATGCCGGTCGACGGGTTATCATCCACATGGATAGGCAGGCGCGAAAGCTCCGAAGCCGCCTGACGCACCTGACCCTGTTCGTCATCTGTCAGCTGACCACCCCGCAGATGATCGGGGTTGACATTCGGCGCGGCGGCAAGCAGCCAACGGTCGCCCAAGCGCTCACCCTGCATCTCCAAACTGTAGACCAACACGTGATAACCCGCATCCGCAGCAGAGCGCGCCAGATGAAGTGCAAAGGCCGTCTTCCCCACCGATGGACGGGCGGCGATGATATCCAGATCGCCACGCTGCCAACCGGTGGTGATACGGTCGAGCTCGTTCAGCCCCGTAGGTATGCCCGTGATGCCGTCAACGTTATGCTCCATGCGCATCCGAACCTGTTGCACGGTATCTTCCATCAGCCTGTCCATGTCGCGCAGATGATCGGCACACCCACATTCGCCTTCCAGATAATCCGCCAGACGACGCAGTTCGGCCAGCGTATCGCCCAGATCCACGGTTTCGTCGGCAGCCGAGGGCAACAGGCGGTAAAGGCCCAAGATCATTTCCCGACGGACAAATTTCTCCTGAAGGATCTGCACATGTTCCTCCAGATGGGTGGATGAAGCCACCCGCATGCAGAGGCGTGTCAGGTTGTACGGGCCACCCGCCACGTCGAGTTTGCCACGGGCTGCAAGTTCTTCTTTTGCCGTGATGATGTCCACCGGACGACCCGCCCGATGCAGGTTTTGCAGGGCGGCATAGATTTCGCGATGGGCATCGACGTAGAACATTTCGGGGCGAAGCTTGTCACCCACCAGAGCCATCGAGGCACTCTCTATCAGGCAGGCGCCGAGCACTACTTCTTCCAGCTCGGCGTCGTAAGGTTGTAACAAATCAGCATTCATACACAAAGAAATTTTAAGAGCGAAGTCTTTATTACATTCTTCCGTTTCAACATTTCGTTTTTATTTATACAAAGTAAAATAACAAGGTCATAACCCATTAATAATCTGATTTACATAAAGCACGATTATCAGTATAAAAGAAAGATTATGACCGCATCAATAGTCATACTTATCAAGGAATGCTTTATCGGCGAGGTAGCTTGCCGCCTGCATGCAATAGTGCACATCCGGCAGATTGTTGTAGTATTGCTCGATATTGTTCAGCGCCAGTTCGCGTTCGTGCACCGTCATTTTACGCCAGATGCGCTGTGCACGTCCCACATTGATGCGAGGGGTATGCGTCACCGCACTGTAAACATCCATAAAGTGATCGAAAGCCGAGTCGGAAGCATGCTTTGCCTTTCCCGAATTCTGCGCATTACCTATCCAAAGGTCATAATTGGGAATGCGGATGTGGCTCCGGAAACCATCTTGCACCCGTTCCACGCTCCCCTCTTTGAAACATTTCTGAAAGAAACGGCTGGCGCGGCCACGGCTCCAACCCAAAATGTCCGCCCATGTAGCAAATGACATCACCGAATCACCTCGTAAGCATCTGACTTTTTTATTAGAAGTTTTAAACTCAGCATCCCTGTAATTGACATGAACCAGCAATCTTAAGAAAGCCTCTTCGTCACTATCGGCCGCACCGTGTTTTTCAAACATACGCGTAAGTAATGCGCGTGAAACCATCACATAACCCGTTTTTAAAAGATTATTCTCCATTTTGATATTTCATTAAGATAAACGAATAATTAAGCTGCCATACCCATTCGAAAAACTACAGCAGTATGTCTATCCTGCAAAAATACCATACAAAAACACGAAATGAAACCCACCCGGTTGCCGGTGGTTGCAAGCTGTTACATTTTACAGCGGATGGTTTCATAAACACAGCTATGTGAGAGAAAAGTAAAACTTACCGGGAAAAAAGAGTCTATACCTTGCGGAGATAAGTTTTGGGGCAAGGAAAAGAGCTATAAAACAGGCGTGCAAAAAACGTGCAAAGTTGCGTGCAATTATCACACTGTACAACAATAATTTAGATCGAACAGCGTGCACAAATGCATGCAAAAAGTGAGCACGACATAATTAATAGAAGAAGAATATATAAGAAATATATATCCGGATTATTTTAATCTTAATTTCTTTTGCAGATACCAAACAACAATTCCATTGTAAGGCTTATATTTATTTTCAGCATCTTTCGTGTCCCAGCTGGTCAGTGTTTTTCTTATTTCCGATGTTTCTCATTTTTTCTTACCCAATTCGGCAATGACAGCAGCCAGCGTCTTTTGCCTGTTTTTCTTCAAAAGCGGATGATTCAAATTGAGTATGTCATTTATTTCACTCTCATATTTCGGAACCGAACATCTGATATCTCCATCTTTTGTCCCGTATGACAACGATGCAATAAAAGCATCGTCAAACAAATTGAAGGTGATATCACGCTCCCCTTTTGACTTATCACAATGAAAACAATTATCTATTGCTCCCGGGCAACAAATGACCAGATTCTGATATGAAAATTTGCTTTCCGGATGTTTTTTATTGATCTTCCTCATCGCCGTCTATCATCGAGAAATTCAACATCGCCTCTGCCTGAGCCAGCTCCGGCAAAAAGTCACCGAAACGACTTTGCATCTGTTTCAAAAGTCCTCTGGCTTCGTCAGTCTGCTCTTCATCTATCAAGACCGTTCCTCTCGTGCGACTTGCTGCATCAATCCCATACAATCCTCTATTCAATAATGCACAACGAAAGGCAATATCAGTCACAATATTAACCAACCGTTTGTATCCATCGGAAAGAAGATCTGCTTCTACCTCACGCCCATCGGATAGAATATAATATACTTTCTTTTGTATCGGCCGTATCTCCATATCACAAATAATATTGCAGCCTCCCGGTCCCAAAGCTTTCACTATGGCATTTCGCACAATAGTGATTTCGTCCAAATTCTTTTTCCCCTCTTGCAGCACCAGCAAGCGTTTTACCCAATAAGGGAAGAAGCCGTTACCTTCCAGACACACATAATAGCCCATAGAGTCTTTTTGAGCATATTGAATAAACTTTCTAGCATCTATCTTTCGATTGGCATGAATATCTTCCGTCGAAAAACAAGCGAAAAGAGGTAAAGCATAAATTCTATAGGAAGTATCTTCTTCCTCGTATGTATAAATACTATGCAACAACCTTGCATAATCCCGATAGTCAATAATCTCAGAGACTAGTGGACGGCTATTCTTTTTGCTGTTTTTTTGCAGCGTATATTCCTCCCCGTCAGCCCCCGGACAAAAACGACCAAGCTCATAAGGCAATATATCATACTGATCGGGATTGCAGATAAAATGTATTTTTACAGGTTTTTCCGGCAAAATAGTCCCATCGCTACTCATCCGGATAGAGAAATCATTCACTTGTGGAGTAACCCAGCGTGTATTTTCATCACTAAAGCCTGCAAAGAAAGAGCTTAGCACATATTTACATGCTTTTAGAACTGAAGTTTTTCCACTAGCATTATCACCAATAAGCAGATTAACCCCGGGTCTGAAATCTATGCTTTGATTGGTATAACCACTTAAAGTTCTCTAATCTTATCTGTTTCATATAGTTGTCCTTATACGACAAAAGTAGAGAATTATTTTCAAATGGATAAATGATATTGATATAAAAGATTGCAAACTCACCGCTTTCGTACCTCTGCTTTTGCCTCTACAGGCATTCCCATGTGCCGAATGATAACTGCAATCTGCGCCGGATTAAGCATATTATCATGCTCATCATATTCCACAGCCAGCAAATCGGTCAGTAAAGCATGGTGATTGCAGATATAACGTCGTAGCGAACGGGCGGAAGAACAAGCATAGGCGCTCGGGAAGTAACAACATGCTATGGTATAAAATGGATGACAACCTTCAAGAATAAAATCATAATTAATATCTCTCATTATGTATTATTTTTAGTAAACAACAAGAGCAAAATTACAGAAATAAAAAGTTAGCATCAAGACTGATTATGACAATAAAAACTCATGAAAAAGAGTTGCTTTTTTCAATAATTATTTGTAAGGCACAGCATAAAAAGAGGGGTGCTACTCCCTCTCTTTTTTAAAATATCCTAGCACTGTAGCGCGTGATAAGTCATGCTTTTCAGCATCACGCGGTCGGGCTTCGAAGTCATATCCCAAGTGGATGGCTGCGCAAAAGCAGGTATAGTCGATGTGGCAATGCATCCGATGACAAAGAAGATCATACAGTCGCGAAGCACGGGCAAAGAAGCGGGGAATATCTTTATGTGCCACTTGAGGATGGCATATCTCTCCACTCTCCAACCGTGAAACATAGTGCAAGATCGCTTCCAACACGGCAATATCATCTTTTGTATTGCGTATGGAGCTCTTCATTACTTCTATGCGTTCTGTTTGGCGGACTAAAGATTGTTGTTTCTTCATCATACATTCTTTCAATAAACCCAAGTCGGAGCAGATGTCGGTATCTGCATTTTCTGTTTTTGTAAATTTCATCGTTCAAAAAAAATAAATTAAAAATTATACCATCAAAGATAGTTTCATTCTTCGTAGTACAAAAAACAGACCATCTGTTGCCGCAAGGCAGACCATCTGTTGATATGAAACACATTATCTGTTGAGAGCAAAGACACTATCTGTCGAAGCTTAACCGGCCGTTTCCTCCTTATTTCGCTTATTCACAGCGGTTTGCCGCTACAAATACAAGATTAGTGCACAATACCACAAGATATTAAAAAAAACCTTCCCGCGCACACTTACACGGGAAGGCTCACAAACAAACAAAATAAACTAACGCTCAGCGATATCACATCGCCGGCACGCCAATATTTTAGTCCACTTCCTCGCCCCAAAGTTCTACATCGGTAGGACAATGACGTAATTTTAAAGCTATTAAGCCGTAAAATATTGCAAGAGAGAGAAAGTGATAAATCATACTCATTCAATCATAAACTTTATCAGTAGCTTTACTTGTCATTTTTTTCGTAAATAAACCAATGCGTAGAAAAAAGTCCTCTAATTCTGGACGCACCGAACTGTAAGCCCATACTGCCGATAGTTGTGTTCCACAGGAGTAGTATCCTCTTCCGTATTACCACGCCAATCTTACTTAGATATTTACAGAGATCACCCTTATATGCTGCATAATTGACATCGGCGTTTTGTGCTGTATTATTCAAATAAGTATTTAAATGGCCCAAATCAAAAAATGCCATTATGATTATCAACTTCTTCATATAATTGTTGGTTTATTCATTTATCACTACCCCTCCACTTTTCAGGAAGAATGATTTCAACAATGCTGATCTGGGAAAGTAGATGGCAAACCATGTAGTTAGCAACTCCTAGCTTACGGCCTGCTATACCGTAAGTGTCGTATATCTCTTTATCATCACAGGAGAAGCGCATCATACCACCGGTGACATGAAGCAGGCTGCACAACGTAATCTCAGACAAAGGACGGTTGAGCGCATAGCGGAAATTAACCGGATCACTATCCGAATCGTCTATTATATAAAGAAGTCCTTCACAGCAAAGACGATTCAATAGTTCACACACCCGTGCACGGGAGGTTTCGGGAAGCGAACATTCCCGAACAACATAACCGTTTGTATAATGGATCTCTTTAAGAAGGCGTATGGCTTCTTCCATTTCTATTGTCAGCATGATATCTATTCTCTTATAATCTATCCGTTACTTCACAGGTAACCGAAAAGTGTAGAGGAAGAAGAGAATATTAGTGAAGAAAAGGAAGATATATATTCAGAAAAACATACAACTTCCTTACCCCGCATACCCTGCAAAAGTCCGGGGAAAGGGCTCTTTAAAATAAATAAAGATGCTTCAGCAAAAAAAAATGTAATATAATGATACTATATCAAACTTTTCAAAGAAACGTTTATTCATTGATAAAAAAATAAAATCAGCTATATATATTTGTATATACGATCTTTTATCTGTTAAATATAATAAAAAAATCTAAGGCATAATGGTTATATTTGTCAATATGCCTAACCAAATAAGAAAAGAGAGATAAATCTACATTTCAAATTCAGCACCTTTAATCTGAAAAACTGATTTTAAAAGATTTAAGCGGAAAAAACCAAATAAAGAATCATATAATTTTTTGATTTTATTATTCTTTTTATGCCAATTGGAACATCATTTAATAATAATTTCTATATTTGCGCAGATTTACTTTTCGGTTACCTGTGAAGTAACCATTCCTATAACTTGCCGCATTTTATACTTCACACAGTTTTTGTTTAATGCCAGTTTTCTTAGAATCAAAGTTTATTTTGTTAAGAGTCCGTTTTTCCGGTAGCAATCAAGTAATTGTAATCTTACCGCACTTTTGAGAAATAAGCGTTTCTCCTTTAATACAAGGATATGGCCGGATAACAAGTTTTAGCACTTTACGGTTAGCTCTGTTTAAAGTCCGGTTATCAAAAGAAGTCAGATAGGTGTAGGTGATCTTCTCCGAAGCATGGCCCAGGGACTCGCTGATGATGGATACCGGTATGCCTTGATGATATGCAGCTGTAGCCCACGAATGACGCGCCACATAAGAGGTCAGCTTTACCTTCAAACCCAGAAGACGGGAAAGCTCCCCCAACTGGACGTTATAACGCCGCAAAGCCGACTGGTATTGGCGGTAGCCCGAGACTCCCCGGTCTTTGATGACTGGAAATAAATAAGTGGAACCGGAAGTGCGGGAAGCATATTTCTTCAAGATGGAACGGGCACAGGGTTCCACTGTAACGGTCAGCAAGCGGCGGGTCTTGCTGCGCCGATAGCGCAACACTCCGTTATTAATGTCCGTACTTCGCAGGTGAATGAGGTCGACAAAAGGAATACCACGAAGATAAAAGGACAACAGAAAGATGTCACGTGCCAATTCAAGCCGGGGATGACGGCTTAGGTCGGCCTCACGAAGCAGGCTTACCGAAGAAGGCGGAATGGCGCGCTTCTCCGAGGTATCGGTGCCCGTAAAGACTTCATCAAACAGACCAGCAGGCAGGCAGGCGATGTGATGGCGCACTGCCTGGTTACAGATGGCTCGCAGCATGCGCATATAGAGTGAAACCGTGTTACGCTTACAACCTTCAGAGAAGAGGTATTGCTCATAATGTTTGAGGAATTCTGGTGTGAAAAAATCAAAGGTTAATTCTCGATTTGCAGCAAAACCAAGCAGACGATTCATGGAACAGGAATAGGCATGAGCTGTGCCATAACGACCATTTAAGGTAAGATCTTTTACTCGGGATAACGTAAATTCCCTGAATGTAACAACATGTTTGATACAATTCATTTTTTCTTTAGTTTGTTTGTTCATTTTAGTAATATATTTGGGATTATTATTGTAAGATAGCAATATTACGCAGTCTCAAAATCCCCAAATACATCATCCGATTATCCATATTGAATGAATAAATTTTACAGAATAGGACAAATTTACAATAGAATTACCGGATATGGAACTTTAATAGAAAATAATACAATCCACCGGGCAATTAAAAGTCTTCCCGCGCACACTTGCATGGGAAGGCTCACAAACAAAATCGTACTCAGATAATGCAGAAAGTAAAGGCCTTATTTATTTCTTCAAATCAAAGCTTTCCTTTAGAGGGGTTAATGTTCGCCATGATCTCCGCTCATTGATGCCAGATAAAATGCGTTGGTTTTTACTATCGTAACATTCCCCTCCAATTTCTTCACGGGAGTGATTTGAGTATATCCCAGCTCGCTGACTCCTGTTATAACTTCCACTTGTGCGAAATGATAGGTTTTGACGTCATTCTCTTTTGCTTCTTTTTCCAGCACAAAGATGTACTTCTTACCTTCACGGCTAATAATGGCATCATTGGGTACAGCAGATGTCTTTTGTCTGCCAATATTGATCAGACCGGTAACGTACATTCCGGGAATGAGTTTCACGTTTGCCTTTTCTTTTATATTGGCATGCACCAATATGGCCTTGGAATCTCCTTCAAAAGATTTATTTATTTCATAAATACTCCCTTTAAGATTAACTCCAGGCTGATTAGTCAAAACAATATCGACCTCCTGCCCTATCCTCACTTGATTGATATCCTTCTCAAAGACCTTCATGTCACAATGTATGCCAGCATTGTCCGTTATACTCATTAAAGGAGTTTGCATATCCACGTAGCTTCCGGTACTTACATAAATTTTACTGACTGTGCCCGATATAGGTGTTTTGATGGGTATTTGGGTAACCATATTGCCGGCTGACACTTGTGCGGGGCTAATGGATATTTGTTGCAATTGCTTTTCCAACCCCATAAGTTGTGCTTTCGTTATTTCGTAGTTGGCACTTGCTTGTTGAAGAGTCTTTTCAATTCCCGCCCCCTGTGAAGAAAGTTCTTTTTGCCGGCGGTATTCTTGCGCGGCTATGAGAGCTTCTTTTTTAGCAGTGAGGTAATTCTTCTGCAATTCTACAATCTGGGTATTTTCCAGATAAGCTACAGCTTGTCCGGCACCAACACTACGACCTTCTATCACCAATATCTTCTTAATGATTCCTCCCAAGAGAGATGAAACTTCAGCTTTCTTCTGCGGATCCAAATCCATCTCACCGTTTGCACGTACTACACTGTTCAGGTCCTTCTGTTCTATTTTTCCTAGTTGAATATCAACAGCTTTTATCTGTTCCTCTGTAAGTTCAACTTCCACAGACTCCGATTCATGATGAGTTTCTTCGGCTGCTTCCTTTTCCGCATTCTTGTTTTGTCCGCACGACGCAAAGAATACAAGAGACAAACTGATCAGAGTTATATATATCGTTTTCATATTTTCTATTTATTTCCTTGTAGATAATTTAACATAATGATTGCTTGGTTATAATCGTTGACGGCTGTGGCATATTGCAGGTGGATATCCACTGCCGATTTCAAATTCTGGATATACTCCACATAATTTATTTCGCCCTTTTCATAAGAGAGCTGGGATATGCGCGAGATATCATCAGCTTGCTTGATGCCGTTTACCGAATAATAGTTGAGGCTCTTTTGGGCTTTGGCATATTCGTTCAGGTAAGTCTGATACTCTTTCCGGATAGCCAGCAGGACTTCTTCCTGTTGGGTCCGTACCAATTCCACTTCACGTTTGGCCGCTTTGGTTTTAGCCCGCTGTTCCCCAAAGAACAACGGTACACTAACGCCTACTTCAAAACCCATAAAGTTACCTTTATCGAACCGTTCCCTGTCCAAATCATAAGGGTTGAAGCCTTTGACGAGAAACTGATTTTTCAATGCTACATTGAAACTGGGTAAATATCCTTGCTTGACAACATTCAGATTCTTTTCACTGACAGTCTTCTTATTAGCATACACTTCGGCTAAAGGAGTCTGACCGGGATTAAAACCGTCTGGAGAAAGTGTTGTCTCCAAAACCGGCAACGACACTTCAACCGGTTCTATAAATTCATCGGTATTCATCCATCGCTGAAGTGCGAACTGTATATTCTGATAGGTTTTGCCGGCCTTCTCCAATTCTATTTCATTTTCATTGTAAAGCCGTTCGGCATTCATTTGCTCCAAACGTCCGGATTCCCCCGATTTCAGTTTGGCATTGGCCAAAAACAGGAACTTACGATATATACTGTCCTGCTCCTGCAATATTTTTATATTCTCCCTTGCATACAGCAATTGATAATATAAACCAGTCACTTCCTTAACAAGTTCGTTGCGGGTAACTTCCAGATTACTTTTTTCCAGATTGGTCTCCGCTTTCAACAATCCCCTGCGCGAACCATATATTGTAGGGAAATCAAAATTCTGGCTCAGTGAGAGACTGTTGTCAGGACTGCCTCCCGATGTTGGATCCTGAATCAACGAAAATGTGGTTTTATCAATATTGAATGCGGTACCTTGCAGATCCTTTGCTCTTTCGATGGAAATGCGTCCCGACTTCATAGTGAGATTATTAACCATTGCCGAATCAATGCATTCCTGCAACGATCTTGTATGATTTTGTGCCGACAGAAGCAATGGAAAAGTAAAAAGCATGGCTGCAACAGCCGATATTGTTTTCTTCATTCTCATCTCTTTCATTTCTTTGTGAATGTTTTATAGATTGACGGTAATACAAGCAACGTAAGAATGGTAGCGGTCAGCAAACCTCCAATCACAACCGTGGCAAGAGGGCGCTGTACTTCGGCTCCGTCTCCGGTGGATAAGGCCATCGGAAGAAAGCCCAATGAAGCCACAAGAGCAGTCATAATCACAGGTCGTAAACGAAGCATACACCCTTCAATAATACGCTGCCGGACATCCGTCATTCCTTCTTTTTCAAACGCATTGAATTGCCCGATAAGTACAATTCCATTTAACACGGCAACACCAAACAAGGCGATGAAGCCTACTCCTGCCGAAATACTGAAAGGCATTCCGCGCAACCATAAGGCAAAAACCCCTCCTATAGCGGAAAGCGGAATGGCAGAAAAAACAAACAGGGACTCCCGCACATTTTTCAACGTGGCATAAAGCAAAAACAAAATCAGCAATAATGCCAACGGAACAGCTACCCCTAGCCTGTCTTTGGCTTCTTTGAGATTCTGGAATTGACCTCCGTAAGTATAGTAATACCCCGTGGGTAACTTCAACTCTTTATCCAGAATCTTTTGTATATCGGCCACGGTACTCTGCACGTCCCGACCTCTCACATTGAAACCAACATAGATGCGACGCTGCCCGTCTTCACGGGTCACCTGCGCCGGAGCGTCCCGAAAACTGATTTCGGAAACCTGTGAGAGCGGAATTGTCCCTCCGGAAGGAAGAGGCAAGTAAAGATTTTCCAGAGAAGAAATGTCGTTTCTCAATTCCTTATCCATACGAAGAACCAAGTCGAACCGTTTGTCTTCCTCAAATACATATCCTGCCTCGCTACCTGCAAACGCTGTCTTAAGTACCATGTTGGCATCTTTAATAGATATACCATATTTGGCGAGTTGGTCACGATTATATTTCACTTGAATCTGCGGCAGTCCCGTCACTTCTTCCACATACGGATCGGTCACTCCATCCACTTTCTTAACCAAAGTGGCAACTTGATTGGCCGACGCACTGAGCGCATCAAGATCATTCCCGTAGATTTTTATGGCCACATCCTGTTTGATACCTGTAATCAGCTCATTGGTACGCATCTGTATGGGTTGGGTCATTTCCGCTTCCAACCCGGGTATCACGCTGATGGCTTTTTCCATCTTTTCCATAAGCTCTTCCGTACTCTTAGCCGATGTCCAGTCCTTCTTAGGGATCAGGGAAATCATCATATCGGCTCTTTCCACAGGCATAGGGTCGGTGGGTATCTCGGAGCTACCTATACGGGTAACCACCTGCTTCACTTCGGGAAATTTTTCTTTTAATATTTTTTCGGCCTGTGAGCAACTCTTAACCATTTGAGATAGTGAAGTGCCTTGCGCCATACTGACTTCGGCAGCGAAGTCCCCTTCTTCAAGATTGGGGATAAACTCCCCTCCCATCCTGCTGAAGACAAACAAACTGATGCCGAGGAGTACCACCATACTCACAATAAGCGTTTTGCTCCAATTCAAACTCTTCACAATAATGGGACGGTAAAAATCATTCAATTTCTCCATTATCCGGTCTGAGATATTGCGTTTATGTTCGGTCTTTTTGCTCAGAAATAATGCACTTGCCATCGGCACATAAGTAAGCGAAAGAATAAATGCGCCCAAAATAGCAAAGAACACCGTCATTGCCATAGGTCGGAACATCTTACCTTCAATACCCACTAAGGTGAAAAGAGGGACATACACAATCATGATAATGATTTCGCCAAAAGCGGCACTGCTCCTTATTTTTGATGCGGAATAATAAACTTCGCTATCCATCTGCGGTTGCGTAAGGTAACCGGCCTTATACTGCCCTTTCGTCACACTGATATGATGGCAGACCGCTTCGACTATAATTACGGCACCGTCCACTATCAGTCCGAAGTCTATCGCTCCGAGACTCATCAGGTTTCCACTCACCCCGAATACACGCATCATGCCAAACGCAAAAAGCATGGATAAAGGAATAACCGATGCCACAACCAGTCCGGCCCTGTAATTTCCCAGAAAGAGAACCAGGATAAATATGACGATCAGCCCTCCTTCAATCAAATTTCTCGTAATAGTACCGGTCACCCGGTCTACCAGTTGCGTTCTATCAATAAAGGGTTCTATAACCACTCCTTCGGGTAAACTCTTTTGAATCTGCACCATACGCGCCTTCACATTCTTTATTACTTGTTGGAAGTTCTCTCCCTTCAGCATTAAAGAGATACCGGCCACAACTTCCCCCTCGCCATTACGGGTCACAGCACCATATCTTGTGGCACTCCCATATTGTACTTTTGCTACGTCACGAATAAGAATAGGCGTGCCGCCAACCGTTTTAACCGGTATTTTTTCAATATCCTCCAATGAGGATACAATGCCCAGTCCGCGTATAAAATACTGATTACTATATTGTTCGATGTAGCTACCGCCTGTGTTTTCATTATTATTTTGAAGTGCGGCATAAAGTTCCGGAATAGTAATATTGGAAGCATTCAGTTTATCTGAATTGATAGCAATCTCATATTGCTTCACAAATCCGCCCCATCCGCTTACTTCAGCTACTCCTTCGGTACCTGAAAGCTGTTTCCGTACAATCCAATCCTGCATGGTTCGCAGATCGGATATACTATACTTATTTTCATAACCTTTTTTAGCGCGTATGGTGTAATGGTAGATTTCACCCAATCCGGTGGTAATGGGAGCCAGTCCTATCTTGCCTATTCCTTCAGGAATCACTTCTTCGGCTTCTTTCAGTTGCTGGCTCACTTGCTGACGGGCCCAATAGATATCCACATTTTCCTTAAACACAAGCGTTATAACCGACAGTCCGCTCCGGCTAATACTTCTTCGTTCGATAACCTTTGGAATATTGGCCAAGGCCATTTCCAAGGGAGTGGTAATAAACTGTTCCACTTCCTGAGCGCCCAACGACGGGGCCTGAGTGATAACTTGCACCTGATTGTTGGTGATGTCGGGAGTTGAGTCAAACGGTAATTGAGATAATGAATAACCTCCCCAGATGATAAGAGCTATAGTCATCACACCAACTACCAATTTATTCTCTATCGAGAATTTAATTAGTTTCTGAAACATGTTTTAGAAATTAAAATATAACAATAAGTTCATATGGCACATCACAATTAGCCGATATACCTAAGCAAAAGCATAAATGTTATATTCAGACTTGTGGCGGTCGCCAAAAATGTCGGAGGTAAGAAGATGTTTTATTTTCACTGTATACGGCAATCTTTCTAGCCGAAACATACTCCACGCTTGGAAGGTCTATGTTGTTGTCTACAACAAAATTGGAATTATGAAAATTGGAGCAGGAACAGAACGGAGTACATGCTTCCTGATCCATATCATTATGATGAGTGATTTTTGAAATAACTTGCTCCACATCATTATGAGTGCAAGATTGCGCCAACTGTAAATTGCAATGGCAAGGTAATATTGCAAGAAACAGAAAATAAACACTTATCAATATGGTAAGTAACGGTCTCATTTCTTGTGCAAATATAAAAATAAATCCATGCAACTGAGTTGCATGGGCTAGATCTTTTGTTAAAAAAAACCAAAAAGTCAAGTAAATATGAGCTAAAAAGCTATTCCAAATATATTATCTTGCAGTTTTAATCTTTCTCTTCTTTGTCTTCTTTTTAATAAAGAGATAAAAGCCGGTCAACGGAAGGCTCATCCCCAGAATTGTAGAAAGAAACACCAACAACCTGCCCGCTGTGCCGGCTATGGCCCCAATATGGATATCGTAGTTCATACGACGCAGTTTGTCGGCAAAGTCTTTATCCTGATACCTGCCCTGATAAGGATGATCTACCTGGATTGGTTTGAAAGTATATTTATCGAATGAATATCTGTCGGCATTATAATAGAGTTTCTTATCGGGAAATACGGTGATCATAATGACAGAAGTTTTATCCGTCGTGTCGGGAACATTGATAGAAAATGCTTCCGCTTTGGGATTAGCTTGTGTCAGCGCAGAAAACAGAGAATCAATGCCGGAATATACGTTTTTAGCCGAAGTAACAACAAGAGTGGTATCGGACTGCGCCATCTTCCATTCGGGTAACTCTCGGCCGCCGGATGTAGCTTTATATACTCCCCTCGACCACCATTCCACTCCCCATACCATACCGGTCAGGCTTATTATGATGAGGATAAATGCTGCATAGAAACCGAGAACATTATGAAGGTCGTACATCTTTCGGTGTGTGCCGGTTTGCTTCTTCCAATTGAGCCGAAGACTGTTTTTCAGGGCTTTTTTACTCTTGGGTAACCAAAGAACCAGACCGGTAATCAAAACAATGGCAAAGACCAATGTCCCGTAACCCACAATAGGTCGACCGATATTATAAGGAAGCCAAAGTGAAAAATGGCCTGCACCGATAAATTCCCAAAAATCGAAGTTCTTACCGTCAAGGCCTTTTATTAGAAGTGACTCACCGGTATAAGGATTCATCTGCAAAAAGTAATCAACACCTTTGCCCCGGTAATTTGCACTAATGGGAGCATCTATCGCATAATTAACCGTGCTTGGCATGTTTCCTTTGAAGGCTTTACCCGCATGTTCTATAGCCGAAGAAGGTTGAAGTAAGATGTGTTGCCCGTTTGTAGCCTGAACAGTTGGTACATCATTATCCACCCAACCATTGAGCTTAAGCGCCCATATCGCTCCGGTGAGGCAAACCACAAAAACAATCAATCCGGAGATCATCCCAAGCCAGAGGTGAAGCTGATAGGCTACTTTTCTAATTTTCATAAATACCTTTATTTATCTTCCACAATAAAAAATCATCATTACAAAAACAAAAATAGGCAAAGATTCCCATTCTTTGGGAAATCCTTGTCCATGTTTTTTATTAAAACTTATAACTCAACGCCAAAGAAATGGTACGCAACCTCTGAGGAGTGACCGTACTCCATCCACCAAAATATTTTTTGTTACCGAGGTTATCTCCCTTCAAACTAACGGTATAGCTGTCTCCTGTATAAGAAATCAGTGCATTAAAGATAGTATAGCTAGGTAAGGCAAAGCTACCGGTGGAATGACGGTTTAAAGTTTCATATTCCGATGCATAATTGGCTCCTGCACCTACTGCCCACCCTGTCAATGCACCAGAATTCAGCTTGTAGCTCACCCACACATTGAACAAGTCGGCAGGACCAGCGTCTTCGGAGCGAAGACCAATGTAATCGCCATCAGCTGCATCTTTGGTAATTTTGTTGTAGTTGTGGCTATAGCCTGCGATCATATTCAACCCGGTAAACGGATTGGCTATAAGGCTGACTTCCACACCTTTGCTCTTCACTATCCCTCCCTGAATCACATTTTTTACATTTGTGGGATCGGCCATGGTTTTATTGAATACCCGGATATTGTAATAACTTGCCGTCAATGAAACTCTATCCAAATTACCTTTTATACCAACTTCCCACTGATTGGCCCTCTCGGGATCCAGAATCTTCATTGTACTGTTGTCTTGAGCATCGTAGTGTAGCACAGGCTCAAGGTTCTGAAAACCGTTCATATAGTTGGCAAATAAAGAAAGTTTGTCCAAGACAGGTTGATAAACAAGACCCAGTTTCTGAGAGAACGTTACCTGATTCTTAACTTCTTTACTATTCCATGACGTTACAGCGGAATAATTGTCGAGTCGTAATCCTGCCAAAGCGGATAACTGTGGAGTAAAATTAATAACATCGGAAACATATCCGCTCCATATCTTCACTGTAGAGTTGGAAACATCTGCTCCCGTACCAGCGGCAATCAATGCATCTACTCCTGCTGCCGTTAACACTCCGGTATCTGTTTGCTTAGAAAAGGATACCACTCCGTCACCAACCCAGGGATTGCCGTTGTTTTGATATTCTTTTTGCAGATAATCCACTCCAATAACAACCCTGTTTCGGATCTTACCGATTTGATGGTCGCCGGTAAAGTTCTGCTGAACATTAAGAGCATCGGTCGAAGAATTCATTTTAGAAATATAACGGGTAAAATCACTGCCATTCACGTTATCCCATAAATATTGATAGTATCCATCGGATTTGGTGTTGCTGGCGGACACAATGGTTTGTGAATTCCAATGCCCATCAATCCGGTATAAGACTTGCGCCTGCATACCGTAAGTAGGATTACTGATGGTAAGTTCATCACTGGCATAAGATTTTTTATAGTTCTTCTCGAAAAGGTCGGTGTTTGAAAAGGTGACCGGAGCGGAACGATACAGAAAAATCATAGGTGCATTAGTGCGCTCCAACGATTTATATTCGGTATTGATAAGGAAAGTCAGACGGTCCGAAGCTTTGAATTTGAAACTTGGAGCAATGAAGAATGATTTTGAAAAACCGTCGTCCTGAAATGTTTTTTCATAATGATAAGCTGCATTCAAGCGAACACTGGCTTTTGCACTCAGCGGATTGTTGATGTCCGCCGTCACTCTATTCAGACCATAGCTACCTGTAATATATCCGATCTCACCTCCAAATGTGTCGTACGGTTTCTTGGTAATGACATTGATCAATCCACCATAAGAGATGATATTACCGCCATAGAGTGTTCCGGAGGGGCCCTTAATAACTTCAATATTCTCAACATTAGCCGGATCTAAAGCTCCGTTGCTAAGATTGGCCACTCCGTTAATAATGGTAGGCTGCAAAGAGAATCCACGCATGGTATAATACTCCCCTCCATCGTTCTGACGTCCGGTGCTTTCCCACAAACGGGTTATACCGGTAGCGTTCTTCAAGGCTGTATTGAGGTTGGTCACTACTTGCTCTTTAAGCACCGCCTTGGTTATCGCATTATAGGTCTGAGGATTTTCCAGATTACCGAGTGGCAGTTTGGCAACCGATTCACTAACTTTCTGGACAAACGGATTCTTCTTATGTGCCAGGACTTCTATCTCGGTCAAGTTTTCTACATTTTCCTTCAGAAATATATCCTGTAGACGCAAGTCTTTACCTGCTTCCACATTGGCCTCTAGTTTGGTCGGTTGCAATCCGACGGATGTAAACGATACGGTATACCGTCCTGCAGGTATACCGGAGATCTTATAGAAACCTTGTCTGTTGGACATACCAGCTTTATGCAGTTCTTCCACTGTGACGTTAACATTGGGTACAGGGGTTCCCTCGGAAGTAAGTATCCGACCACTTATGATAGTTTGTTTTTGTTGTGCCGACAATGATATTGTAATGCCTGTTAGAAAAAACAGCATGCCAAACAGGCGCAAAAAGAGACGTTGTTGTTTCATTTGTAATTTTTTTAATAATGACAATCCGTGCATGTCTATTCTGATAACATGCTTCTATTCTTTGAAACGCATAAGCACAGCCCGTTTCTAGCTCCGGAAGATTTCAGATTATAAAAATGTATTTTCGTGACCTTAAACAATCTTTTTACCCTTTTTTATCCTCTTTACTCGTCCATAGTAAGATACGAACCGTGTTTTCCGGCACAAAATTACAGCGTACCGGATACTTGTACAATCACCAGAAGTAGTGATTTTAGAGGCGATAAAGGGACATATCAGAAAAAAAATACCTACATCAAGGTATATTCCATTTAAGAAGTAATCATGGGTAGAAACTACAGCTTATCACAGCACGAAGTTTGGAGCTACAATATAGATAAATAAAATTACATCCCTACATATGGATAAGATCGGGAAATGTAATATAATAAGAGACATCAAAAAAAAATGGCCCAATGACTTAAACTTTATGGAGAAAGGATTATTACTAAAGCAGGGAAACAAGGGAAAGAAGGGAATGCTTCTAAAGAAAGGAAAGAAGAGACTGTTTTTTATTTAAATAGAAAACGACAAGAGAAATCCTGTAGTTTTCTATTTAAATAAATTCAGAAAATGGTTTCCAATTGATATAGCCGGAATGTTCTTCTAAAATTACAATTTCTTAAAGAATTTGGAGAAAAAGAGTATCTGATAATCAATAGAGTTATTCCAATATTCTCCGTTGTGCACTCCGGGACGTGTAATAAAATCATGGTTGATGCCTTTTGCCAACAAACGTTTGTGCAAATCTTTATTCACCTCCAGAAAGAAATCACCTTCACCACAGTCTACTATGATAGCCAAGTCGCCATTTTTGAGTTTATCCAACTGATTCACCACTGTATGCTGATCCCACGAATTTTTATTGGCGGCAAACTCGCCCAATTGCTTATTCATTTCCCAATTCATCGGGAACGGACGGATATCTACTCCACCGCTGGTACTGCCGGCAGCTCCAAACACATCTGTGTGACGGAAAGCGTTCCAAAGTGCACCATGACCGCCCATGCTTAAGCCGGTAATAGCACGCCCCCACTTAGAAGCAACAGTGGTATAATGAGCATCGGTATAATTCACTAATTCGGAAGAAATAAATGTTTCATATCGGTATGACGGATTCTCGGGACTATCCCAGTACCAGCTGTTTTTACCATCGGGACAAGCAAAAATTATACCTTTTTCATCAGCAATCTGAGGCAGGTTGGGTTTTAACTCTATCCACGATTTTGCATTACCGGAATACCCATGCAATAAATAAACTACCGGACAAGCCTGAGCTTTCTTTCCCAATGCTTTATCGGGCAAAACATATACCACCTGAACATCTTTGTTCATCGATGGACTTTTAACAAAAACGGTATCTACACGTGCAGCTTGTACGGCTACTGCGACAAACCACAACAATAAACAAAATAATAAATGTTTTCCTTTCATGTTTTTCTTTGTATATACTAAAAATAATAAGTCATATTATACAAAATATTATTCAACCAACCGCAGAAATCCTTCTCTGCCTGAAAACCATACATATCAAATTTAGATTGACAATGCAGCTTTAACAGGCGCAATTTAGCAATAATAATTAGGATTTATAAAAGTGAGAATAAGTTTATTCTCTCAAATTCGTTTTTGAAAGGAAAGATAGTAAATAACCGGATATAAAGTGAATAAAAAGCAGTTTCCGGATATTATATCGTTAATAGATTATAAAAAAAACGGTTTGTCTTATAACTTAAACAGGGTTTTTAAGTTATAAGACAGTTATCTGAAGAACTAACGGTTACTTTTACGCAAAAATCAGAGTTACTGACTATGGCTTTAGAGAAAGCTATATTTTTGCTAGACATAATGAATTAAAAAATATGTATGGGTATGAGGTTAAGGCAACAAACTGGTTAGGGACTTTTTATTGCCACACTCTCGGGGTATCACTTAAATAAGTGAACAATGCAGACTTAACATGACGATGATTGCTAATAATAACTGAGAGTCTCATTATCAGTAAACGTGGCAAATAGAAGGATATAATGCTTTTCATGAAAAAGTGATACACCGTCCCTCATACTCTTTTAACTATCAATCTATTAAGTTTTAATACAATCAAGACACTACTCTTTGCAAGAAGTGCCGCTCCTCTATTTCTTGAAATTATACTTCTTCCGAAGCTCAGCTTGTTCATCTAAAGAAAGAGATGTGAAATAAGCTTTCCATCCCGGACAGAAGTTGATATGCCAACGCCAGAACCTCCCAACGAATGACTTGGGATTCTTATCAAATTTTGCTCGCATAGAGCATTTACTACATTTTGATTCCATAAGTTATGATTTTAATATTTTCTATTAGAAGAACCAATTCAGGTGGTTAGTAATACTAACCACCTCACTATCTTCTGAATTTAGCTTGCACTTCAAATAATTGTATTCTATTTTGATGGCAGCCATGTCATAAAATCACTTCTCTTACATCTGTAATTTATCCGCTATACTATCGTTTTTCATTGTATTATAGCACATAAATATTTTTCACATAAACATGCTTTATCCGCATATTTTCAACATCTCGTTCTTCTATTTGGAAATGTTTCTTAAGTGATTTTATCAATGGAGTCAATTTTTGAAATCCATAATTACGAGGGTCAAAATCCGGCTTCTTTTTCATAATTAAACTGCCAACTTCAGCAAGAAAAGCCCAACCATTATCATCAGCCAAATCATCAACTGTCGTTTTAAGTAACTTTATCAAACCTTCCCCAATAACTTCTTTTTCAATCCGTGTTGTAGCACTTCCTTCTCCAATAGTTTTAGAAGAAGGGGTAGATTCATCATTTCCTAATATTTCTATATAGATAAATTTGTCGCAAGATACGATAAAAGGATTAGGGGTCTTTTTTTCACCTATTCCAATAACAAGCATCCCGGATTCCCGTAATCTTGTCGCCAACCTTGTAAAATCACTATCGCTGGAAACAAGACAAAAGCCATCCACTTTGTCACTGTGCAAAATATCCATAGCATCAATGATCATAGCAGAATCAGTTGCATTTTTGCCCGTGGTGTAACTATATTGTTGAATTGGAGTAATAGCATTATCAAGAAGAGCTGGTTTCCACCCGGAAACAGTTGGCTTTGTCCAGTCTCCATAAATTCTTTTAATTGTTGGAATTCCAAACTTTGCAATCTCATTCAACATTCCTTTTACATTAGAATAAGGTATATTATCTGCATCAATCAAAACGGCCAATTTCAAATCATTATTATCTTTCATAATTTATACTTTATAATTACAGTTAATTCGTAAATACGCGCAAGTCTAATGCATATTGCACAGAAAAGATCCGCTCATGAAAACCGCACATATGCCCAATAACAAAGATAAGCATTATTCTATACTATTGTATTTACATTCCTACATAAATATCTGATTTTTAGAAATGTCTAAACGCAAAAAGAGCCGCAAGCATTAACTTACGGCTCTTTTATTGATATTAATCGTATAATCAAGTACTCAAATTACTTCACTTCTTCAAAGTCAGCATCTTGTACATTGTCACCTTGTTTGCTGTCGCTGCCTTGTGCACCAGCACCGGCATTAGCTTGTCCGGCATTCATATCAGGACCGGCTTGAGCACCACCTTGGGCACCGCTCTGTGCATACATCTCGGCACTTGCAGCTTGAAAAGCAGTATTCAATTCCGCCATGGCAGTATCAACAGCTGCTACATCCTGAGCCTTATGAGCATCTTTCAGTTTCTGCAAAGCAGCCTCAATAGGAGCTTTCTTATCAGCAGGAAGCTTGTCACCCAATTCTTTCAATTGATTTTCAGTGGTGAAGATCATACTGTCAGCCTGATTCAGCTTGTCAATTTTTTCACGTTCTTTCTTATCTGCTTCTGCATTTGCTTCTGCTTCTGCTTTCATTTTATCGATCTCTTCCTTGCTTAAACCGCTGGAAGCTTCAATACGGATGGCTTGTTCCTTACCGGTAGCCTTATCTTTGGCAGATACTTTCAAGATACCGTTGGCATCAATATCGAAGGCAACTTCAATCTGAGGAATACCACGACGTGCAGGAGCAATACCTGTCAAATTGAACTGGCCGATAGATTTATTTTGAGAAGCCATTGGACGTTCACCTTGCAGTACATGAATAGTAACCTCTGTCTGGTTGTCGGCAGCCGTTGAGAAAGTTTCACTCTTCTTACACGGAATAGTTGTGTTAGCATCAATCAGTTTGGTCATCACACCACCCAACGTTTCAATACCCATTGACAACGGAGTGACATCCAGTAATACCACGCCTTTGATCTCGTCGGTCAATACAGCACCTTGTACGGCAGCACCTACGGCAACTACTTCATCCGGATTAACACCTTTGGAAGGAGTCTTACCAAAGAAGTCTTCAACCAATTTCTGAACAGACGGGATACGTGAAGATCCACCTACAAGGATAACTTCATCAATATCGGAGTTGCTCAAACCGGCATCTGACATGGCTTTCTTACAGGGTTCCAAACATGCCTGAATCAATTCGTGAGCCAATGCTTCGAATTTAGCACGGGTCAAAGTCTTAACCAAATGCTTAGGTACACCGGCTACCGGCATGATATAGGGCAGATTGATTTCAGTAGTTGTAGAAGAGGATAACTCGATCTTGGCTTTTTCAGCAGCTTCTTTCAGACGTTGCATTGCCATGGGATCCTGAGTTAAGTCGGCACCTTCATCGTTCTTGAATTCCTGAACCAACCAATTAATAACGACCTGATCAAAATCATCTCCACCAAGGTGAGTATCGCCATTCGTTGATAGAACTTCAAACACACCGCCACCGAATTCAAGGATAGAAATATCAAATGTACCGCCACCAAGGTCGAACACAGCAATTTTCATATCTTTGTGAGCTTTGTCGATACCGTATGCCAAAGCTGCGGCGGTCGGCTCATTTACAATACGTTTCACATCCAGACCGGCAATCTGTCCGGCTTCTTTCGTAGCCTGACGCTGAGAATCGGAGAAATAAGCCGGAACGGTAATTACGGCTTCCGTAACTTCCTGACCCAAATAATCTTCAGCTGTTTTCTTCATCTTCTGTAGAACCATTGCTGAAATTTCCTGGGGAGTATAAAGACGACCATCAATATCTACACGCGGAGTACTATTATCACCCTTTACAACCTTATAAGGTACGCGGGCTACTTCTTTTTGTACTTGGTCCCAATTCTCACCCATAAAACGTTTGATAGAGTAAACCGTACGTTGTGGATTCGTGATAGCCTGACGTTTTGCAGGATCCCCAACTTTACGTTCACCACCGTCTACAAAAGCAACTACCGAAGGAGTAGTACGCTTACCTTCACTGTTTGCAATTACTACAGGTTCGTTACCTTCAAATACAGCAACGCAAGAATTTGTAGTTCCTAAATCAATGCCAATTATCTTTCCCATGATTTTTATAATTTTATTTTTTGTTATTATTCAACCTTATATTGCATCCGCCTCAGTGGCAGACGTCATTTGAAAAACAAACCTTGTGCCAAATCTATTGGAATAACAACAAAAAGCATCGCTTGGCAGGCAAACTGTCAGTTTGTCACAAAAACGAATGCAATTAAAAATAAGACCGAGCAAGTAATAGTAATAGACGAAAATATCGGGAACATATTATTTGTAAACGGTAAGTCTTATTACCCAAACCCATCAGTATATATCAAAAATCAAATATATTATAAGCTCAATCGTTCTTTTCGAATAGTTCTTTCTATATAATTTATATGGTATAAATTCAACATAACTACATTACATCTCCAATCATATATATTGGACTTATATTGGAGATATATTGGACTTGCATTGGAGATACACTGAGAAAAGGACGAATGAACTACCTCTCAGCCACCTTTATGTTATGCCTCCTACATTATATAAAATAAGGTATACCATAAATAAATTACACTTTACCTATACTTTCTCTTAACCGGAAAAAAGCCATTCATTGCAATTTGAATAATTTTCCATTGGAAAATTTGTATAATTAGAAAATACATGTATATTTGCACAGTTTTCCATAGGAATATATTTCATTTAATCAATAATAATCTATTAATACGAATATATGAATAAAAAGAAGTACTTAATCTCATTGACATGCGCTTTAGCTGTATCCATTTCAATAAGCGCACAGCAAGGCACCTATGTCTCCATAGACGAGGCTGTGGGCACTGCCGCCAAAAACAATGCCAACGTGCAAATATCGGAGTTGGAACATAAAATCGCCAACGCCAACTTTCACGAAACCGACGCCATATTCCTACCTCAAATATCGGTTGGGTATACAGCCACCACTACGAATAACCCGCTGAATGCATTCGGGTTTCTATTGAATCAACGCACTGTCACCTCTCAGGATTTTGATCCGATCAAACTGAATAATCCCGGTGCGGCACACAACTACAGTGCGGACATCAACGTAAAACTCCCACTTGTCAATGCAGATATGTTCTATGCTCGCAGAGGAGCAAAATATCAAGAAGAGGTATATAAAAACAAGGCAAAGTATACCCAAAACTGGATTGCATTCGAAGTAAAGAAAGCTTATACACAACTACAATTTTCCTATCAAGCACACGAAATTTTGCAAGCCACATTGGAGGATGTAAAGAGGATTTATGAATCTGTAAACAACTTCTATAATCAAGGACTAGTGCAGAAATCGGATGTACTAAACGCACAGGTACAGGTGAATACTGTGGAGAGTGCGTTGGCAAAAGCTGGAAGTAGTGTAAAGAATGCATCCGACGGACTGGGATTACTGATGGGAACAGATGACGGAAGCGACATCTACCGGACAGACTCGCTCGCCCAACAGCAACTTCAACTCAACATACAGACTTTTTCAACACTTCGCCCGGATGTTGTAGCCATGCAAAAGGCTGTGAATGCCTCGCAGATGATGGTCAAATCATCTAATATGAGTTTCCTGCCACGCATCAATGCATTTGGTTCATACAACCTTAATGACTCGAAAGCTTTTGGATTTGATGCCGACTCCTACTTGGTAGGAATCAATCTGAGTTGGGAAATATTTTCGGGAAACCGTAACCGCAGTAAACTGAAAGCAAGTATCCTGCAACGTAACAAGATGCAGGAAGAACTGAACCTTTATGTTGACAAGAGCCGGTTGGAATACAATAAAACGCTTCGTGACTTACAAGACCTAGAAGTGGAAATAAACAAGCAGAAAACTAGTGTGGAACAAGCTACCGAAGCTCTACGCATCCTATCCGACCGCTATAGAGAAGGGCTGACACGAACAACGGATTTGCTTGCTGCCCAGGCTCAGCTTTCGCAACAGCGTTTACAACTGGCCCAGGCCGTGATGTCATACAACATCACTACGTATTATCTGAACCTGCTTTCAACAGCCAACTAAGCATAAAATCAACTATAATACAGTAAATTAATTCATTCTATAAAAAAACAAACAGCTATGGCAACAAGTAAAAGAATTATTCCGGCAATATTGATAGTAGCCATCTTATATTCATGTTCGTCGGCAACAAATAATAAAAAGGAAGAACCTGCAATAAAAGTGGAGATCTACTCTCCCACCCAATTCTCCGGAGACGACATTTATTTGAGCGGAGTAGTAAGTGCCAAACAAACGGCAGTTATCAGTACACGGATGATGGGATTCGTCCGGAAGATCTATGTTAAACAGGGTGACCGGGTGAAACAAGGACAACTTCTTATAGCGATTAACAGTGACGATCTGGATGCCAAGAAGGCACAGGCGCAAGCCATGATAACGGAAGCCGAGGCAGCAGCTAAAAATGCACAACACGATTATGAGCGTTTCCAAAAATTACATGCTCAAAAAAGTGTATCGGATAAAGAATTGGAGAATGTAACATTGAACAATACCTCCATGCAGTCCAAAGTAAAAATGGCCCGGCAGATGCTGAATGAAGTAAATGCCATGTTGGCTTACACTCATATCACCGCACCGTTCTCGGGTATCATCACTCAAAAGATGATTGACGAAGGCAGTACGGCTTCCCCAGGCATGCCATTGCTCTCGCTGGAAGAGTCGGGCGAAATGGTGGTAACCTCTTCCGTACCGGAAAATTATATTCAGTATGTGCGCAAAGGTGATTCGGTAAAAATAGATATTAAATCGTTGAATATAAGCATCAATGGCATAATCAGCGAGCTAAGTCCCTCAGCCTATATGACCGGCGGACAGTATTCCATGAAAATAGCACTTGATGCCAAGGAAAATGGAAACCTGCGTGCAGGTATGTTTGCGGGGATACATGTGTCGGGTAAAATGAAGCAGGAGCAGACTTCTAAAATACTTATCAATAAGGTATCCGTATTTACGCGTGACCAATTGACCGGTGTGTATATTGCCGACAAAGAGAATCAAGCAGTACTCCGCTGGATTAGACTGGGCAAAGAAGAAGGCGACCAAGTGGAAGTGTTATCGGGACTCAACCGTGACGATCGGATCATAGCCAACCCTGGCAACGGATTGTATAACGGCAGAAAAGTGATCACCTCTAAATAAAGTTGAATTATGGAACACGGAATATCAGGAAGAATAGCCAGCGTATTCATAAAATCGAAATTAAGCATTCTGCTGGTAATTGCATTTATGCTCCTCGGCATCTTCAGTGTCTACATGATTCCACGGGAAGAAGAGCCGCAAATTGAAGTGCCCATGGCCGACGTTATGATAGGCTATCCGGGGGCATCACCCAAAGAAGTAGAGTCGGGAGTGGTACAGCCCATCGAGAAAATCGTATCGAACATCAAAGGAGTGGAAGATGTCTATTCCACTTCTATGAATGGCATGGCTATGCTCACCGTACAGTTTTATGTAGGTGAAGATGTGGAACGTTCCTTGGTGAAGCTCTATAACGAGCTAATGAAGAATATGGATCGCATGCCTCAAGGTGTTACCATGCCTCTGGTAAAAACACGCTCCATCGACGACGTACCGGTACTGGCTTTTACGCTATGGAGCGATAAGATGAGTGGCTTCCAGATGCGGCAGGTGGCCGAAGTGGTAGGTAACGAAATCAAGAAGATACCGGACGTGGCCCAAATTAATATTACCGGTGGACAGAGCAGACAAGTAAAAGTATTGTTGGACAAAGATAAAATGACCGAAAGTAAAGTGGATTTCAACTCCGTTGCTCAAACCATGCAGGGTAATAATACCCAAATGAGTAGCGGAAACCTCGTAGGCAACGATTACGTTTATTCGGTAAATACGGGCAAATTCTTTGCTACCTCGGATGAAGTGAAAAATCTCATCGTAGGCATTAACCAGGGACAACCCGTGTACCTTTATCAGGTAGCTACCGTGGAAGATGGTCCGGAAGTGCCGCGTAATTACGTTTCTTTCGGCTACGGAAACGGTAACGACAAGCTCCGTGCCAGCCATCCGGATGATTACCAGGCAGTCACCATCTCCGTAGCCAAGAAGAAAGGTGCCGATGCCATGAAGCTTGCCGAAATCATTATCGGCAAGGTGGATCACATGAAGAAAGACCTCATCAGCAATGACCTCAACATTGAAGTCACCCGTAACTACGGATTAACAGCTTCACACAAAGTATCCGAACTATTGTGGCACCTCTCCATCGCCATAATTGTAGTTACTATATTTGTGATGCTCGCCATGGGATGGCGCGGCGGATTGGTAGTATTCCTCTCTGTTCCCATCACGTTTGCCCTGACACTTTTTGCATATTTCTTTCTGGGGTATACACTCAATCGAATAACCCTGTTTGCCCTGGTATTTGTCACCGGAATAGTGACGGACGACTCCATCATTATTGCCGAGAACATGTACCGTCACTTCAAGATGAAAAAGTTACCGCCTCTGCAGGCTGCCATTTATGCTATCAACGAAGTAGGTAATCCAACCATATTGGCCACACTCACAGTGATTGCCGCCGTACTCCCAATGGCTTTTGTTTCAGGCATGATGGGTCCTTACATGAGCCCCATGCCTATAGGTGCTTCCATTGCGATGATTTTCTCTCTACTGGTGGCCTTGACGCTTACTCCCTACTTCGGTTATCTCTTTCTGAGATATAAAGGAAAAAAGAAAATTCACGTAAATGCTGGTAATTCAGGTAAACAATGGAACTTCATTAAATATAAAGGAGAAAAGAAAGCCGAAGTAAATGAAGTGAAAAATTCAAATGAAAAGAGAACTCCGGATAAAGAAGAGGTTTCGGATAAAAGAACAAATGTACATGAAGAGAGAGAAGTAGATTTAGGCAAAGAGGTCAGTGTAAATGGAGAAGAAATCACAGACCTTCATGAGACCAGAATCTATAAGATTTACTCGGCTATCACCACTCCTTTCCTCGAAAGCCGAAAGAAACGCTGGACATTTATGGTCACACTGGCTGTCGTATTGCTGGGTTCTCTATTATTATTTTACACCAAATCTGTACCCGTGAAAATGCTGCCTTTCGACAACAAGAATGAATTTCAGGTGGTGATCGACATGCCGGAGGGAACAACCCTCGAACGCACTGCTGCTGTGGCCAAGGAACTGGCGCTCTATGCCGGTAAGAGTGACAAAGTGATCAATTATCAGACTTATGTAGGCACTGCCGCCCCTATCAGTTTCAACGGATTGGTACGTCATTATGACATGCGCTCTGGAGATAACGTAGCGGACATACAGGTGAATCTCGTCGACAAGAGTGAACGCAGCGAACAAAGCCACGAAATAGCCCGGTCCATGCGTGCCGGACTTCAGGAAATCGGTAAAAGGTACAATGCCAACGTGAAGGTGGTAGAAGTTCCTCCAGGTCCTCCGGTGATGTCTACCGTGGTTGCCGAGATATATGGTCCGGACTACGCTCAACAAATAGCCGTAGCCGATCAGGTTAAGAATCAACTTGCCAAGACTAAGAATGTAGTGGATGTAGACTGGAGCGTGGAAAGTGATCAGAAAGAGTACAAGCTGGAAGTGGATAAAGAAAAGGCCATGAAGCATGGCATAGCCAGCGCACAAATCGTACAGACCATGCATGCAGCGCTTTCAGGTATGTCCGTAGGAGTATTGCACCAACCCTCCACAGTCAATCAGGTGGGCATCGTATTGCAATTGCCGGAAAAGGACAAATCGAGTATTGAAGAAGCATTAAGCCTGAATGTCATCAATAGTCAGGGACAGATGGAACCTATCGGCAACTTTGTCAAAGTCACCGAAGGTAGCAAGGACAAAAGCATCAACCGTAAAAATCAGAAGCGAGTAGTCTACGTGTTAGCGGAAGTGTCCGGAAAGCTTGAAAGCCCCATATATGCTATCAATGATTTCTCTGACAATATTTCGAAAATCAAGGTGCCACAAGGCTATACACTTAAAGAAGAGTATACCCATCAACCGGAATTTGAAAATAATTTCTCGTTGAAATGGGATGGAGAATGGAAAATCACGTATGAAGTATTCCGCGACCTTGGTCTTGCCTTTCTTTTCGTACTCATCATTATCTATATACTCATTGTCGGCTGGTTTCAAAACTTCATCACTCCCCTTGTCCAGCTATCAGCCATTCCGTTAACACTGATCGGTATTGTCATCGGACATTGGGTGATGGGAGCCTATTTTAGCGCACCCTCCATGATAGGCTTCATAGCCTTAGCAGGCATCATGGTAAGAAACTCCGTATTGCTGATCGACTTCATCGACATACGCCTTAAGGAAGGTATTCCTTTAAAGCAAGCGATTATCGAATCAGGAGCCGTACGAACCACCCCTATCATACTGACGGCAGGTGCCGTAGCATTGGGAGCGGTAGTCATACTGTTCGACCCTATCTTCCAGGGACTCGCCATCTCTCTTATGGGAGGTACAATAACCTCCACCATCCTTACCTTGGTGGTAGTACCTCTGCTGTATTATAAGATGTTGAAAAATAAAGTAAAATAAAGATTATCATGAAATTATTGATTGTATTAAGTATTAGCGAATACCACGATAAAGTGGCGGAGATTCTACAACAAGCCGGGGTAAACCGGTTCAGTGCCACCAGAATAACCGGACATAAGCAAAAGAAAGAAGAACATTATCTCAACTGGTTCAGTGCTACTTCATCGAGTGCCAAAACCAATTCCATCATGCTCTTTAGTTTTACCACCAAAGAGGTGGCAGAACAAGCCATTGCCGAACTGAATAAATGCAACGAAGAAACCCTAAATCCGTTTCCCGTGCATGCATTCATTCTCGAGGTGGAATCCCATTCTAAATTTATCTGACAATGAAAAGAAAATATATCATCAGAGCCGTGGCAGGTAGCGTGGTCACCGCCGGCTCATTGCTCACCTACTTTGTATCACCCGGCTGGGTGATACTCCCCCTCTTTGTGGGCATCAACCTTATTCAGTCATCATTCACTAAATTTTGTCCTCTGGAAAGTATTTTGAACAAGTTAAATGTGAAGTGAATACAGCAAATAAGGGTCGTTATTTGCAATTGTTAGCTATATTACACTAAGATTAATAGAAATATTTTCCAAAAGACATATATTCTATCTGAATTATATATATCTTTGCAACATATTAATCAAAGGAAATATTATCTATAGTAAAATAAAGCGATATGAAACATATTATCATCGGAGGAGTGGCAGGAGGAGCAACAGCTGCAGCCAGAATACGCAGGGTCGACGAATCAGCAGAGATAGTACTGATAGAAAAGGGTAAATACATCTCGTACGCCAACTGCGGCCTTCCCTATTACATCGGAGGAGTGATAACGGACCGCGAGAAACTGTTTGTCCAGACTCCCGTTTCATTCGGAACAAGATTCAATGTGGACGTGCGCGTTAAGAGTGAAGTTACAGCTATCGACTCTAACTCCAAACAGGTCACAGTACGTCGGGAAGACGGATCATCCTATATTGAAAGCTACGATAAATTGTTGCTTTCGCCAGGATCTTCACCCGTGCGTCCTCCACTGAAAGGTATCGAACTCGAAGGTATCTTCACCCTACGCAATGTAGAAGATACCGACCGCATCAAAAACTACCTCAATACACACAAAGTGGAAAGTGCCGTGGTAGTAGGTGCAGGATTCATTGGACTTGAAATGGCGGAGAACCTACACCATGCCGGTGCACGTGTGTCCATCGTGGAAATGAGTAACCAAGTTATGACTCCCGTGGATTATTCCATCGCTTCGCACGTACATCAACACCTTTTGCAAAAAGGTGTGCAACTTTATCTGGAACAAGGAGTGGAACACTTCGAACGTTACGGCAACCGTCTGAAAGTATTCTTTGGAAACGGTGCAAGCATTGATGCCGATATCGTCATCCTCTCCATCGGAGTACGTCCCGAAACGGCTTTAGCCAAAGCTTCCGGAATAGCCATCGGAGAGACGGGCGGAATAAAAGTGAACGAATACCTCGAAACTTCCATTAAGGATATCTACGCTGTAGGTGATGCCATTGAATACCCACATCCACTCACCGATAAACCGTGGTTGAACTATCTGGCAAATCCGGCTAACAGACAAGGACGTATCGTAGCTGATAATATGGTTTCGGGTAACGTTTCACATTATGAAGGAGCTATAGGAACGTCCATTGCCAAAGTGTTCGACCTTACAGTGGCTTCTACCGGACTTGCGGCAAAGCGGTTGAAGCAATGGGGTATCCCTTATCAGAGTTCTACCACACATTCTGCTTCGCATGCGGGATATTATCCGGATGCATTACCTCTCACCCTCAAATTGACATTTGATCCTGCCAATGGCAAGCTTTACGGAGCACAATGTGTAGGTTACGACGGAGTGGACAAACGCATCGACCAAATTGCACAGCTGATTAAGAATAATGGAACAGTATACGATCTTATTAAGACCGAGCATGCTTATGCTCCTCCTTTCTCCTCAGCCAAAGATCCTATAGCGATTGCCGGATATGTGGCAAGCAACATCATCAACGGTGCCATGCCTGTAATCTCCTGGCGGGAATTCCAGCACTTGGACAAATCAAATGCAATGGTTATTGATGTTCGTACGCGGGACGAGTTTGCATTCGGTGCCATTCCGGGAGCGGTAAATATACCACTTGATGAGCTACGCAACAGGCTATCTTCAATACCTGTCGATAAGGAGATTATTCTTTATTGTGCAGTGGGATTACGGGGCTATCTGGCTTTGCGCATCATGACGGGACATGGCTATAAAAAGGTGAAGAATCTTTCGGGAGGATACAAGACTTATTCCACAGCCACCGCACCAATCGTAGCCATTAAACCGCTTGTACTACCGGCAAACAATACCGATATTGATACCCAACGAGTGGAACAAGGCGTAAAAACCGTACGGATAGATGCCTGCGGACTGCAATGCCCGGGACCTATCATGAAGGTTAAACAAGCCATTGATTCGGTACACGAAGGTGAACGCATTGAAGTGATAGCTACCGATGCCGGTTTCTCACGGGATGCACAAGCCTGGTGCAACACCACAGGCAACATGCTTATTTCCAACACCGAAGATAAAGGCAGATATACGGTTATCATCGAAAAAGGATCTCCTAAAGCAGGTGACCTGATCACTTCCTGCGACCGTAGGGCAAAGACTTTCATTATGTTCAGTGATGATCTGGATAAAGCGCTTGCGACCTTTGTATTGGCCAACGGAGCTGCTGCCACAGGACAGAAAGTCACCATCTTTTTCACTTTCTGGGGACTTAACGTAATAAAGAAAATCAGTAAGCCCAAGGTGCAAAAAGATTTATTTGGCAAAATGTTCGGCATGATGCTGCCTTCCCACTCGCTGAAACTCCGTCTTTCTAAAATGAGCATGTTCGGCATAGGAGACAACATGATGCGTCACATTATGAAAATTAAAGGCATCGACTCACTTGAATCGCTGCGCAGTCAGGCACTCACAAGCGGTGTAGAGTTCATTGCCTGTCAGATGTCTATGGATGTCATGGGAGTGAAACGCGAAGAGTTACTCGATGAGGTAAGCGTAGGCGGAGTAGCCACCTATATGGAACGTGCGGAAGACGCTAATGTCAACCTCTTCATTTAACATTAAAGAGAGTTACAACAATGAGCAAAAAAAAGAGCGATATAGCGCACATCTTTTACATCAAAGAAGCCGTACAATTTGGCAAAATAAGATGGAAAAATAACAGTTAAAAAAAGTAATATGAAGAAAGTAATTACAAAATATTTACCCACACTGGCAGGCACCCTGGTCGGAGGTATAGGAGGATATCTGTACTGGTGCTATGTAGGTTGTGAAAGCGGCACCTGCCCCATCACCTCCTCACCGGTCAACAGTACTGTATGGGGTATGATTATGGGGGGATTATTGTTTAATGCTTTCCCTAAAAGGGAAGAAAAACAGAAAAAGAAATGAAAGAGTTACTAAAAAACTGGGATTTCGGGCGTATTTTCCGACTAATGGTAGGATTAGCAGCGATAATATATGCCCTGACGTCAAAAGAATATGTATTTTTGCTGCTTGCAGCGCTGTTCTTGTTCCAAGCTATCTTCAACATTTCATGTTGTTGTGCGGACGGTGGATGTTCCACCACAGGACAAGATTATCCGAAGCAAGTATATAAGGATATCATCAAACCCTACAAACCCGAGAAAAAATGAAAAAAGTCTTATTTACAATGTTTCTCGCCATGGTCATCACGGCTTGCGGGAACGCCCAAAATCCTAATAAAACAGAAAAGAAGATGAAAGCAATAGAATTAACCAAAGCAGACTTTCTGAAGAAGATTGCTAATTATGAAACTACTCCCAACGAGTGGAAATATCTTGGTGATAAACCGGCTATTGTTGATTTCTACGCGTCATGGTGTGGTCCATGCAAAATGGTTGCCCCAATACTCGAAGAACTTGCAGGCGAATATGAAGGTCAGATCTACGTTTACAAAGTGAACACTGAAAATGAGCAGGAAGTGGCAGCTGCATTCGGAATCCGTTCCATACCCTCCATCCTATTCATTCCCATGAACGGGCAGCCGCAAATGGCTCAGGGAGCTATGCCTAAAGCTTCATTTAAAGAAGCCATAGAGAAAGTTCTCCTGAAAAAGCAGTAGCCCGGACAACTATTTAGAAACGGAAAAGAAAAGAATATTATATCACTAAAACAGATAAATTAATGGAAACACTATGTCAGATTAGAGATATCTACCGCGCAATTGCAGCTTTTGAAGCACAATTAGAAAAAACGCATAATCTTTGTCTGAATGAAGGCATGTTATTATGCAGTTTATCCGATGCTGGGACACTTTCCTCTGGAGAAATAGCAGACATGTTGGGACTTACCAACTCAAATGCTTCAAAAGTAATCCGTTCCGTGGAAGATAAAGGATTAATTAAACGAGTTCTGGGCACTAAAGATAAACGGCAGATGTATTTTTCTTTAACAGAAAAAGGCAAACGAAATTTGTCTGCCATTAAATGTGATAAAATTGAAATACCGGAGCTACTAAAAAATATTCTTGAGAATGAACTTCAAGTAAGTGATTAATAAAAAATTCCGATAAGAATAAAAAGGAAGTCTTTTTCAGGAATTTACAACTAGGGCTATCTCTATTTATTATTGAGATAGCCCTAGTCCATTAATTGCGTACAATCACTAAAATCGACGATAAAGCCTCATCATAGAAAACAAGCTTTTCTTTTTCACTTTTATAGGACTTAACCTTCTCCAACGCTTTCAAAACAGCACTTTCCACAGACATATCCGGACAAGCCATCATGGTACTGATAAGCTGTGAGAAGGAAATAACAGAAGCATTCACCGGGTCTGTCACTATCCTTCCGTTCATCGTATTACAACCGGCATTTCCGTAAATACGCATTTCTTTCGTATCAAACTCCACGAAAGGAGCTTTTTCCATTCCTTGCGACAGAACTTTCCCGTTAACCTCCGAAATGAACCACTTCCCATCCAAAGTCGATATATCTGTACTAACTGAAGATTTCCTTTTCTGTAAAATCAGCACCGGACGATTGGAGGAATTACACAGAGCGATCTGCTCACCCAACCTCTTGTACTTTTTCACCTTTGCCATAGCGGACAGAATGTTTTTCTCAAGCGTCATATCGGGACAAGCCATACGTGTGCTGCCCAATTTGCTTAAATCAATGCTACCCGGATCCGAATTCACATCGAACGATCCCGTAAAACGATTACATCCACTACTTCCGGATACTTTACCATTAGCGACGTTAAAGTCTATAAAAGGAAAAAGTTGACCCGGAGAAGGAATTATTACAGCTCCGCCTATCTCAATAATATTCCACTTTCCGTCTATTGAATCAAGAGTTACAACGTCTTTTACGGAACGACAAGAAGAAAGGCTAATAAACAAGCCTGCTATAGAAATAGAAAGAATTAAATTTTTAATCATCAGTTTCATGTTTAGTTACTCATTAAAAAAACAGGTCTAAATACATAAACCGGAAAGAGAATAACTTGTTTAAACAGCAGAAGGTTTTTATAAACTATTTGGAATGATTTTAATGTTTTTCTAAGAATAAACTCTTATATTTGCTCTGTAATAAAAGACTTAAAACAGGCTGGTTTCTTATTCATAGCCCATAGCCAAAAGCTTTTATCAATAAATAGTATAAATAAAAACAATTGCGAATTTAAAGAAATGGGTAAAGTTCTTATTATCGGCGCCGGTGGTGTAGGTACCGTCGTAGCCTACAAAGTTGCTCAAAATCCGGATGTATTCACCGATATCATGATTGCCAGTCGCACACGGTCGAAATGTGATGCAATAGTGAAAGCTATCGGGAATCCAAATATAAAGACCGCTCAGGTGGATGCCGACAGTGTGAACGAGCTAGTAAAGCTTTTCAATAGTTTCCAACCCGAAATTGTTATAAATGTAGCGCTTCCTTATCAGGACTTAACTATTATGGAGGCTTGTTTGAAAACGGGAATTAACTATCTGGATACTGCAAATTATGAACCAAAAGACGTAGCACACTTTGAGTATAGTTGGCAATGGGCTTATAAAAAACGATTCGAAGAAGCCGGATTAACAGCAATATTAGGTTGTGGCTTTGACCCCGGAGTAAGTGGCATCTACACAGCCTATGCAGCAAAGCATCATTTTGATGAGATAGAATATCTTGATATCGTAGATTGCAACGCAGGAAACCATCATAAAGCATTCGCCACAAATTTTAATCCGGAAATTAATATCAGGGAGATTACCCAAAACGGCCGTTATTATGAAAATAACAATTGGGTAACGACTAAACCGCTTGAAATTCATCAAGATCTTACCTACCCGAATATCGGACCACGCGATTCATATTTATTATATCACGAAGAGCTGGAGTCGTTGGTGAAGAACTTCCCAAGTATTAAACGTGCGCGTTTTTGGATGACTTTCGGACAAGAATATCTTACTCACCTGCGTGTGATTCAGAATATAGGTATGGCCCGCATTGACGAAGTGGATTATAATGGAACAAAAATCGTTCCGTTACAATTTCTGAAAGCCGTGCTTCCCAACCCACAAGATCTGGGAGAAAATTATGAAGGTGAAACCTCCATCGGCTGCCGGATACGCGGTTTAAAAGATGGTAAAGAACGTACTTACTACGTATATAACAATTGCAGCCATCAGGAAGCATATAAAGAAACGGGCATGCAGGGGGTAAGCTACACTACCGGAGTTCCTGCCATGATAGGTGCAATGATGTTCTTAAAAGGACTATGGAAAAAACCGGGAGTGTGGAATGTAGAAGAGTTTGATCCCGATCCGTTTATGGAACAACTGAATAAACAAGGTTTGCCTTGGCATGAAGTATTAGATGGAGATTTGGAATTATAAATAAGCTTGTATTATAAAGCGTTGCAGAAATAACTAACATAATTCTGCAATACTTTAAACATTAAAAAGACTCAAAGATATGAAGGTAGGAGACAAAGCCCCTGAAATATTGGGCAAAAATGAAAAAGGAGAAGAAATTCACCTAAGCAATTATAAAGGGGAAAAAGTTGTGCTTTATTTTTATCCGAAAGATATGACTTCGGGATGCACAGCGGAAGCATGTAATCTTCGTGATAACTATTCCGATTTGCGTAAAGCCGGTTATGAAGTGATCGGAGTAAGTATAGACGATGAAAAATCCCACCTAAAATTTATTGAGAAAAATGATCTTCCGTTTACTCTCATTGCCGATACGGATAAAAAGTTAGTGGAGCAATTTGGAGTATGGGGAGAAAAAAGCATGTATGGTCGCAAATACATGGGAACTTTGCGCACTACTTTTATCATAAATGAAGAAGGTGTGGTGGAGCGGATTATTACTTCGAAAGAAATAAAGACCAGCGACCACGCCACACAAATATTATAACAAACTCTATGCAGATCTATTTTTGTATACGTGCACGTGCGCACATTTAGAAAATATATCTACTTAGCGACTAGTAACAAACAATTAGTATAAAAAATAATGGCAAAGAAAGACGAACTGATTTTTGAGAATGAAGGTAACAAGTCATCGAGTGAGAGGTTAAAAGCTCTTCAGGCGGCGATGGATAAAATAGAAAAGAGCTTCGGTAAAGGTTCTATCATGAAAATGGGTGATGATAATGTAGAACCGATGGAAGTCATTCCTACAGGATCCATTGCTCTGAATGTAGCATTGGGCGTAGGTGGATATCCACGTGGTCGAATCATTGAAATATATGGCCCGGAATCATCCGGAAAAACGACGCTGGCCATTCATGCTATTGCTGAGGCACAAAAAAGTGGAGGTATTGCTGCATTTATCGATGCTGAGCATGCTTTTGATCGTTTCTACGCATCTAAACTGGGAGTTGATATAGATAATTTATATATATCGCAACCGGATAATGGAGAGCAAGCGCTTGAAATAGCTGACCAGTTGATTCGTTCATCTGCCATTGATATAATTGTAATAGACTCTGTTGCTGCATTAACTCCAAAGTCGGAAATAGAAGGTGATATGGGCGAAAATAAAGTTGGTTTACAAGCACGACTAATGTCGCAAGCCCTGCGTAAACTAACAGGTACAGTAAGTAAAACCCGTACCACATGTATCTTTATTAATCAGCTTCGCGAAAAAATCGGTGTTATGTTCGGCAGTCCGGAGACAACAACAGGTGGTAATGCATTGAAATTCTATGCTTCTGTACGCCTCGACATTCGTCGTGCGCAACAATTAAAGGACGGGGAGGAAGTGATAGGAAACCAAACTCGTGTAAAAGTGGTTAAGAATAAAGTGGCTCCTCCTTTCCGAAAAGCAGAATTTGACATCATGTTCGGTGAAGGAATTTCACGTTCCGGTGAAATTATTGATCTCGGAACCGATCTGGGATTAATAAAGAAAAGCGGCTCATGGTATAGTTATAATGATACGAAACTTGGACAAGGACGGGATGCTGCTAAATTATGTATTGCTGATAATCCGGAATTGGCAGAAGAACTGGAAACATTAATCTTTGCAGAACTAAAAAAAGAAAAGAAATAGCATTGTTATTCTGCCTTGATGCAAAAGCAAGCGTAAATATCTCAAAACAGAAACTATTTGAACATAAATGAACTTTTCTGTTTTGAGATATTTACGCTTGTTTTGTATACACTGATATTATAAGTTTTTTCTATTTCTCTAATAGAATAACAATAGAACTGACACCTTACTCAGAATTTCGTAGAATATTTTGATACTAGACTACGCTTATTGAATACTGTCTGTATCGTAAAGATCTTCCATCATCTCTTCTTTTGCCATTGAGATTCTTCCATCTGCCGACACTGTTAGGGACAAAGGTATATACAAATCCGTTTGAGGGTAACAGATACTGGCTACATAACGAATACCTTGAGGAGTTACCTTATCATAAACCAATCCTTCGAGAATCGCATGCTTTAAAAAATCGGCATCTACCAATGATGAGAAACTCTCTTTAGTAAAAGTCTTATTTACCAAATTCCTTCCTTCGCAGATTAGCTGTAATGTTATGCGATTATCAGCAAAGCGATCCCCCTGGTCATTCTGAATAACGGTAAGGCTTAAATCCGGACGGCGTACTACGGTTGAAGAATATTGCTTACTCTTATAAGATATTGTAATTTTACTTTCTGAAACTTGCATGCGTTGCACGCTATCCGCACCAATGCTATCATGGGTAGCCACCATAATATCCTTATCAGCATTCTTCTTAGAAGAGGAACAACTTGCCAGCAGTATAACCGACATACATACTCCCAAGTAAAAAAGAGTCTTCATTTTGTCAATCTGTTTTTGCCATTATTTAAGGAGCAAAGAAACAAAAAGAAGGGCAGATATACAAGAAATGAGAAAAAGAAATGAGAGTATATCCGGAATTTTGTATAGTATACTCATGCTTCCGATATACCCTCACTCTTAATAGATTTCTCCAGTCAAGGTTTACAACCTATACATATATCCTATTTTCGAAATGCCTTAGGTCTCTTTGCCGAGTAAGTAGCATATTGATCCTGAGTCATAATTTTCTGCAATTGTGTATTATATGTTTCACGAGCAGTTTTCATGTCTTCACGGAACTTCTCCATTTTAGCCTTCCTATCTGCACGTTCAACATCTGTCAATGGCTTTCTATGAGCTCTTTTATGCATTTTAGCTTTATTACAACAGCAACAACACCTACGATCTCTCCTCTCGGGACGCATATTCGGACGGCGAAGCATCGGCATATCGCCCAATTTCTGCACTAAAGCCATATTTGCATCCAACAATTGTTGCTTTTGAGTATCATTTAAGGAATATTCCTTAACCATACGTTCAGTCATACGCTCAGCGCGCTCTTTCGGATCAAATTTCTTGCTATCACGACGAGGTGCATCTTGCGCAATTGCCATGCCACTTACCAAAAAGGCAATAACCAAAATATTCGTTTCATTCTTCTTTTTTTTTAATTACAGTTATATGAAAATACCCATTGTGTTGCAACGTTTATAAGACATATCCAAAATCCAGAAGTTTAATGAATTAGATTGAGTTTAACATAAAAAAAGAATCCACATGGTCAATTCACTTAATAAAATGCCAGAAAACAAAAGAAATAGAACAAGGAAATAATTAATCCGCTACAATATGTAAACAAAGAAGCAAGAAAGACTAAAAAAATGATTAAAATGATATTATTTTAAAATTTATGATTACATTTGAGCTTATTATACAAACATATTCATCTATCAACTACTATGAGCAATAAAACAAAACGCTTCATTCTCTCCGAAGAAGAAATTCCCCACTATTGGTATAACATACAGGCGGATATGAAAAATAAACCTATGCCGCCGCTCCATCCAGGCACAAAACAACCTTTGAAAGCGGAAGATTTATATCCGGTCTTTGCCGAAGAATTGTGCAGGCAGGAACTTAATCAAACCGATGCTTGGATTGAAATACCAGAAGAGGTGAGAGATATGTACAAATATTACCGTAGCACTCCTTTGGTAAGAGCATACGGATTGGAAAAAGAGTTAAACACACCAGCCCACATCTACTTTAAAAATGAAAGCGTAAGCCCGGTAGGATCACATAAGCTGAATTCAGCTTTGGCACAGGCCTATTATTGCAAGAAAGAAGGCGTTAAAAATGTGACGACTGAAACAGGAGCCGGACAATGGGGAGCGGCCCTATCTTATGCTGCAAAAGTCTTCGGTCTGGAAGCAGCAGTATATCAGGTAAAAATAAGCTATGAACAAAAACCTTATCGTCGAAGCATTATGCAAACATTTGGTGCTCAAGTGACTCCTTCACCCTCCATGTCCACCCGCGCAGGAAAAAACATACTAACGGCACATCCCAATTATCAAGGCTCATTAGGCACTGCAATATCGGAGGCAATAGAACTGGCACAAACTACACCCGATTGTAAATATACCTTAGGGTCTGTCTTAAGCCATGTAACGCTGCACCAGACGATTATCGGACTGGAAGCTGAAAAGCAGATGAAATTGGCTGGCGAATATCCCGATATGATTATTGCATGCTTCGGCGGAGGGTCAAACTTTGGGGGTATCTCATTTCCATTCATGCGTCATACGATTCTTGAGGGTAAGAAAACCCGTTTCATAGCGGCAGAACCTTCATCCTGCCCCAAACTAACCCGTGGCAAATTTCAATACGATTTCGGTGACGAAGCCGGATACACCCCCCTACTCCCAATGTTTACTCTGGGACATAACTTTGCCCCGGCCAACATACATGCAGGGGGATTAAGATATCATGGAGCCGGAGTTATCGTATCACAGCTATTAAAGGATAACTTGATGGAAGCTGTAGATATAGAGCAATTGGAATCATTCGAAGCAGGCTGTCTGTTTGCCAGAGCTGAAGGCATTATTCCGGCTCCGGAATCCTGTCATACCATTGCTGCTACGATCCGGGAAGCGGAAAAATGTAAACAGACCGGAGAAGAGAAAGTCATCCTATTCAATCTTTCCGGACACGGATTAATTGACATGGCTTCATACGACAAGTATCTATCAGGTGATTTGGTAAATTACTCTTTAACCGATCAGGATATTCAAAAGAATCTGGATGAAATAGGTAATTTAGCCTAAAGTCAAAAAGAAGTACAGCTCTGAATACAATAGTTACCAGAACTTGTTATATTCAGAGCTATACTCAAAACCTGCATTTTTCAGTCGCCCTGTAATTTCTTCTTTATCTATTCCCAAGTCTTCGCAGAAATCATCTAATGAAGCATAATTATCTCGTAGTTTCATATTTACAGATCTAAAAAATATACGTTAGCAATATGTTTTAATCACCTGTTTTTTCAATCTTTAATGCAAGCTTTTCTATAAGCTGCCCAAGTCCCTCTTCTAAAGGTATGACATTAAAATCCCCCCAGAAATTATCATCATATTTATAATTTGTATCAGCAAAGATTGTACGAGTTGGAAGCCGGTCTGTACGTGAGAAACGGGAAACGCCTATTGTATCGACCTTACAAGTTACCATTTCAAACCAAGTATGGAGCATTTGATTACTGGAAAGAAAGCGCTTCCGTTTCATTTTAAAATAAAGATCTCCTCGTATATGGCTGACATAATATGTTCCGTTTAAGAGCTTATACGAAACTGTATATTCCACTTTTTGAGCCGTCAGCTTAGCATATTGCGCCTGCTTGGCGACAAATATAGGTGTAGCTTCCTTTATATATTTGGGTTGAATTTCTATACGAGCTTGCAACAATGCACCATTATCGGAATCAATATAAAGCTCACCACAATGAAGCGGCTCTTTTACATCTTCCCGCTGCTTAAAACAAACAACATCTACACAGCGATTGTCAATGGATGTGACATCTCCCGATGAATATACGTATGGCGAATAATCCCCTCTATCCAATAAAAGGAAATCCGGAAGATCCTTCATTATATCCAGAAGTAAGCAAGCCTGAATACCTGCCCTAATCTTGGCAACAAGACTGTCAGATCTTTCCCTATTATTAATCTTATTCATTTTCAGCATCTTAATCTGATCTGAAGAATACGGAGTATCAACAGGGGATTTATAAACTTTGAAAACCGCTTCCGTAAGGCTTTGAAACTTGCTTTTCAGTTCAACACCTTCCCGATAGAAAGTGGTAAGATAAACCGGAGTAAGTGAATAGTTCTGCTTACGATGATCCACCACTTGCTTAAGGAGTTTTTTAGGATCTACCAAGCGTACCAACACTTCCTGCAATGAAATAATTTTGGGTTCCAAGCTGAGTACATTGTGATGCCCAAGTAAAGCAGAAACCTCAATGTCCTGATTGACGTATCCCACATGCGAAAAGGAAACAATGCTATATTTTAGAGAATCAGGAAGAACCAACCGATAAGTTCCGTCTTTATTTGTCACATTACCTATCGACGTGCCGGGTATGAATACAGAAGCATTGGAAATAGGATCTCCCGAATCTTTATCCTTGAGTAGTCCTGTAATTAATAAACTGGAGACGACATGAGAAGACACCGGAGATTGATACGTAATATCAGACTTTTCCACTGGATGCATAATCAAAATATGCTTTCCTATAACTCTAAGCAACAAAGTCTTATCACCTACTATCTCATAAATCGCCTGGCGAATGGAATAAGCATTTTCCCTGATTTTTACTACAGCATCATTATTAACTAATTTACTATCATAAATAAAAAGATAGCCGGACTGTTCCGACACTTTATTCAACAGTGTATAAACCGTACCCTTCATCTTGGGAAGTTTGATCACTTGATCCAAAACATCCCCATTACCGGCTAAAGACTGATAAACAGTACAAAGTAACCAAAGAAAAGCTATTAAAATACGATTCCGAATCATCGTTTATTCCTCCCGGATTAGATATTAGTCCATCATTCACTCAATATCAGCTTATCGCCTTGACGGATGCACTTCAAATCCAGAGCCAAACAGATTAATTCAGCAGCTGATTCTGAAGAATTTCCCGAAAATTCAACGGTTAGTTTTCTTTTGCCCAAATCGGGAGAAGCCGTTTGCATTTTCAACAAAGAAGCACTCATATTCAGCACATAAAGGACATTCTCAAGAGGTTCATCTTTAAACCTTATATTTTCGGCATAGTGAGCCAATAAATCTTGACCTTCATATTTACTTAAAAAAAGCCGATCAGTACGTAAAGAGACAACCTCACCGGCTCTTACATAAAGCACCTGACCGCTTTGCTTTAAAGTCACTCTAACCTTACCTCTCTGGACTGCCAAATTAAAAGAACGATTTCCGATGGCACGGACATTAAAAGCCGTCCCTAATACTTCTATCTTTACCTTCTCGGTGTCGATAAGAAAAGTTTGTCTCGTTTTCCGCGTAACATCAAAAAAGGCCTCCCCTCGAAGATTCACTTCTCTACGATCTGTTTTAAAATGCTCAGGATACTTTAATGTACTCTCCTTGCCCAGATAAACCACCGACCCATCTTCAAGGGTAGTGACTAAAGTAGAAGCTTCCATATTCCGAGCCATCATGAGTTCTTTTTCTGTATCCGATTTATGTGGTGCCCAAATCCATACTGCAGAAAAATAAACCAAACCTGCCAGTACGGCGGCAGCGACACCAGACCATAATAAGATATACCGTCTATTACGTTTGGCGGGGGCAACATCAGGCTTTGCGTCCAACAAACCTTCCTTGTCCAAGCGTACATAAAGTCGGCTCCAAGCCTTATCTGTTTTTACTTTATTTCTATTCTCTTCAATCATCTTGCAGTATTTACTTCTATATTATATCTATTCCCGTTCGTATGCTTCTCCCATTCAGAGTTAAAGCCTCCGGCATTTAGTTATCTTCCCCGAATATAATTGTCTACTTCAGTCCGAAGCACCCGAAGAGCTTTTGTCATTTCAGCCTCAACCGTTTTTACCGATATAGATAACAAAGAAGCGATTTCGGTATATTTTTTAGCCTCCATACGATGCATTTTAAAAATACGCAACCGTCGCTCAGGCAGTTTTTGAAGCGTATGTTGTATGAGCTTTTGCAGCTCACCATATTCCAGTTGCGCTTCAATATCATCACTTGCCGGTTCTGTCTGGTTAGCATCCAAAGTCGAACGCCGGTAACGTTCTTCTATTTCACGGTGTTGACAATATTGCACAGCTTCATTGCGGACAGCCCGGTATAGATAACTCTTAACCGAACAAAAAACTTGTAAACGATCCCGATCCCTCCAAAAAACGTAGAACAATTCTTCTACAATTTCTTCTGCTGCATGAACATCACCGATAATACCGGCTGCATACCAACAAAGAGGGGAATAATAACGACGAAACAGATCTTCGAACGCTTTTATATCTCCCTCTTTTACTTTATTCAAGATTAACAATTCATCCAGCATGTTCCAACTATTGACGATTGGTTTCAAAGATAATGAAAACCATTTGAAAATCAATTAGATTGCTTTTTCAATTTAATAACAGCATGTTCCAATGATTCCGTCGGTTCTATGATATTATATGCCTTCCAGAAATCTTCATTCCAATATTCATTTACGATATCATAAAAGACTTCTTTTTCTTTAAAAGCATTCTTATAAGAAATAGATGCGAGATTATCCGTCTTTCTATCTGTTACAACCATTTCTGAAAACACGGTATATCCGGATGAAAATAATCTTTTTTTCCAATCACATTTAAAACGAATGGTACTCCGAATATAGTTTAAATGAGTTTTACCATCTTGATTTTTGTAACTGACCAGATAAGAAATCTCTTGAGGCCTGAAACGCAAACCTAAGGGTTTCTTGCGTAGAATAGCCTGAATCGCTTTCTCTTTATTATCTATATCAAGCAAATATTCGGCACGTGTAAAAGAGAGAGTTTCACGATCAATATACAATTTGCCATAGAACAATGCATAAAGCAATGTAACCCTCGGACGAAAACTAACGACATATTGCATTCTATTATCGATAGAAACAGGATCCTCCATCGTGTAATCATAGTTATCCAGATTATCAGTACTCAATAATGCATCTGCATTCTTCACAAAATCAAGATAGATGGAAAGATTCGGACCACCGACAACTTTTACAGCCAAGGTATCACTGAGTTTCTGACTCAATAGACGACGACCTTTTTCTATTTGTACCCGGTCATTGTCGGCACTACGTTCTTTGTAAGCTGTCTTATAGACATCTATTACTGCTTCGGATACACTGATATAACGTTTCCCTTTCTGTACTGTTTCGCGATAGAAAGAGGTCAGCATATTGGGACTTCCCGGATAATTATCCGGTATCTTCTTTAATGCTTCAGTTACAAGGGCACGTGGGGTATTACCATAAACAATAATCTCATTCAGCAGATTTGAATAAGGGGTCATCCAGACTGTTAATTCAGAAGCATCAGTCGATTGACCTTTCAAAGAAACTTTGGCATTCATAAATCCGATATGGGAAACAGCCAATTCCTGTACCTGAAGGTCCTTCTTAATCTTTAAAGAAAAAACGCCGTCTGCATTTGTAACTGTTCCAATATTAGTACCCGGAACTGATACATTTACATTTTCCAGTTTCTTTTTATTATCCTTATTCTTCACAACACCGGTTACAGTGTAATAATCCGTAGCATCACTTTGTGCTAGCAATGGGGTCGCTCCAATCATTAGAAGAATGAGCAACAGCCCGACTGTGTTGATAAACTGCTTTTTCATTTTGGTATAGTTTAAAAGGTGATTATTTTCGCTTTCTATAACTAAGAGCGTTCAAACGAAAAATACCCTATAACTTATCCCCCACTTTTTTTATTGCATACCACTTTAGAGCCAACAATAAAAGAAAACGGTATATTATCAAAAAGATAAAAACAACAAGTCAGCCCTGCAATAACACAGTGAAGTGCACCCCAAAAGTCAGATATAGAACTTTCAAGATGCGCTTCATATATTGCTACAACATAGATTTTATAAATATGATGTGCCTAATCAGCCTCAGTTTTTTTATAGAGATCATGCAAAGAAGCTGAGATTTCCTTATAAATACTTTTTAACAGCGTCAATCAGCTGCTCATATTCGGCATCGGATAGATAAACCTTTCCCGGATTCATCTGGAAAATGCCCCCGTAATCGGGACCATCAACATATTTAGGTGCTAAATGAAAATGTAAATGCGACAGCTTATCAGAATAAGCACCGTAGTTAATCTTTTCGGGATTGAATGCTTTCTGCATGGCGCGGGTTACGCGGGCAACATCAGCCATAAAAGCATCGCGTTCTGCATCGTCCAGCTCATTCAAATCATTAACATGGTCTTTGTATGCCACAAGACAGCGGCCTTTATAAGTTTGCTCTTTAAACAAAAAAACACGGGAGACGCTTAGTGAAGCTATCTCAATCATTAGATTGGTCAACGTTTCGTTGTTCTGGCAATACAGACAATCTTTCGGATCACTTTTCATAATTTTTCTCTACTTTTTATGTTTATATTAATAATGTATTATACTTTCTTCTTCTCTTTGATGCAGAGTTATTTATCCTCTATGAACACCCTTTACCCCAACCAATTCAACTAAATGATATACGTCTTCTTTTTCACCAACCACCCAGAGAATGTCGTTTTCTTGAAACTTCTCATGAGGCCCTGGCGCATGAAGTTCATCTTCCGCATGTTCAATACCGACAATCAAGCAGCGATATCGATTCCGGATTCCGGACTCTTCCATCGTCATGCCAAGAAATTCCGATTCTGAATCGATCAAGAGTTGCTTTAATGTCATTTCACTCTTCTCTATTACATCCGTATCAATGTTATTCGCTTTTTCCAGATCTTTTCCAAAACTGTTAAGCTCTTCATCAGTAGCTATCACTTGTATCTTATCTTTCGGGAAAAGCCGCTCCGATGCACGGGGAATATTGATCCGCTTCCTTCCACGAAGAATGGAAACAATGTGTACCCCGTATTTTTTACCAAAATTCAATTCCGCCAGAGTCTTTCCGGCCCATTCGGACTCCCCGGGTATTTCAAAATCCGTCAAGTGTATATCGCGTGATAATAGACGTCCGGCATATTCCGGTTTCTTCTCACCCATATATTCGGCACGCATATCGCGGTAACGCAGATTCTGAAGAAATTTCCGCTCAATCAGGATGGATTGTCTTTTCAACTGACGGGACATAATCATCAAGGTAACAAGCAACAAAGCCACTCCAAACACCAAACCAACCGAGACTTTAAACAAACCTGCAATGACAAACATTACAAATGATACTGCCAGTATGACTCTTACGATAATTGTTGCAATCAATGGTGCACGATTTCCCCAGCTATCATTCCAGAGAGTAACAAATTCCTCTGAATGATTTTTCTTGATCATGATGGCACGCAGGAAAGGAGACAGTAAAAGGATCATAATAAAGGCTCCAAGTATGCTTCCCCAGATATCGGGCATGTTTTTACGGAGTAATGGCATTAAAAAGCGAAAAGATAAAGCAACAATAGCGATGGAAATAATGGAATATACCACAGTGATACGCATCAACGCCAAGATCAATTTTTTCCACATACTCTGATGATTCATCGGTTGGGTTCCCGAAGCATAACGGATCAGAAAATTTCTCCATTTTTTCGGTAAATGTCCTTCGACAAAGTTGGAAGCCGGATCTGCGAGGCGAATCATGTAAGGAGTCAGGAATGTAGTTATGACAGATACTGCTACTACAATGGGATATAAAAAGTTACTCGTGACATGAAGTGTCACTCCGAGAGAAGCAATAATAAAAGCAAACTCACCGATTTGAGTCAAACTGAATCCGCATTGCATTGCGGTCTTTAAGGGTTGTCCGGCAAGTAATACCCCAATTGTACCAAACAATGACTGACCTATAATAACTGCCAATGTAATTATTACTATAGGTATGGCATATTCGGCTATCATTACCGGCTCCACCATCATACCCACAGAAACAAAAAATACCGCACCAAAAAGATCTTTCACCGGCTTAACCAAATGTTCTATGCTCTCTGCTTCAACGGTCTCTGCAAGAATTGACCCCATGATAAAAGCACCAAAGGCTGCCGAAAAACCACTACGAGCAGCAAGCACTACCATTCCGAAACATAATCCGAGAGCTACAATTAGCAGCGTTTCCTCCGACATCAACTTACGGCTTCGTTTCAGCAGTCCCGGAATGACATAGATACCGACAACAAACCAAAGAATCAGAAAGAATAATAGTTTTGCTATACTCTCAAGCATCTCCGTTCCTTCAAAATTATGGCTAACTGCCATTGTGGAAAGCATCACCATTAATACAATCGCGAGAATATCCTCCAATATGAGCACGCTTAGCACCAATCCTGCAAATTGTTTTTTACGAAGGCCCAGATCATCAAAAGCTTTGTATATAATGGTAGTGGAAGACATGGCAATCATTCCACCAAGGAAAATACAATCCATCTGTTTCCATCCGAAACTGGCACCCACCGCTATTCCCAACAAAATCATACTGAAAATAATGGTACAAGCCACAATAATGGCGGTTCCCCCGACCTTTACAATCTTTTTAAAACTGAATTCCAGTCCCAAAGCAAACAAAAGGAAAATAACCCCGATATCCGCCCACGTTTGAATATTAGCGGAATCCATCACAGAAGGGGTATGAGATAGATGCGGACTGGTAAGAAAACCGGCGACTACATATCCCAGAACTAATGGCTGCTTCATTTTCTTAAACAGCAACGTCATAATTCCGGCACAGATCAATATAAGAGCGAGATCATTAATCAGGGTAGGCAAATGTGACATAATATCCGTCTTTCTATATTTCTTTAGACAAAGATAGTGATTTTTCAGAAATGTGGTAAGAATCAAGAGTCTAAACTGTCAATATTTAGTAATAGGTAATGATTTAATATCTACTTCTATTAAAAAAGAAAACTCCTGCTCTTTAAATAAAGCAAGAGTTTTCCAAAAAACACCTTTTATCATGATTGGAGAGAATAAAATTCTGCTTGTCCCTATTTTTTCTTTTTTGTTGTTTCTTTTATAACCGCCTCATTTATTTCACTGACTTTATTCAAATCCATCTTTTCCACCTGCCTGTCATAGGTCACCAGTCCATTAATTTCGTGTTCGACATCTGTTGTTTGGGTATAAATGGCGGCACTCAGGCCTCTGTACTTAATGCGTTGCTCTATTTCGTTAAGCATCAGCACATAAGTATCTGTCAGAGCTTCTTTGCTAGCCATCATTTCATATGCATTATTAGGTACCGGCCATAAATGTCCGCGTACAAATAGACCTTTTCCTCCAAATTCGCCCAAAGAAGCTGCCCGTTTTTCATCAGGCTGAGGCAAGGCTTTATCTTCAATTTTTCCATAATGATGGAGATCTACAAAATCTCCATTTCCCGGATCTCCATACGCACGTCGGTATCCAGGTGCGTAATTATATCCCGTAAGTCCATTTACCAAACGGTTCGGATCGTATTTTTTTATCCAGTCGGTAATTTCCGTTACCTCGAAGGCACCCCAATTCTCATTAAATGGTACCCACATCACTATAGAAGGCGAACTGATATGCTGGTCGATCATGGTTTTCAACTCTGCACGGAACTGCTTGCGAACCTCTACGGAATCCACACCATCAGGCTCCCACAAATTAGGCATATCCTGCCATACCATTATCCCTATGCGGTCGCAATGATAATACCATCGCTGAGGTTCAACCTTGATATGCTTGCGTATCACATTAAACCCGGCCCGTTTTGCCAGCTCAATATCGTATAATAAAGCTTCATCTGTAGGTGCCGTAAAAACTCCATCGGGCCAATAGCCCTGATCTAATAATCCGATGTTAAAAACGAATTTTCCGTTCAGTAGAGGGCGGTTGACATGATTTATTTTGCCCATCTCAATACTTCGCATACCAAAATAAGAACCGACCTCATCTACTATTTTTCCGTTCTTATCTTTTAGTTGCAATTTCAAATCATACAAGAAAGGGTCATCAGGACTCCATAAATGCGGATTTGCAACAGGTAGATAAAATGCCGTATTACTTGTCCCTTCGGCTTTAGCTACTTCTGATGTTTTTTCTTTCGCAATGGCCGAAATCTTCATGGAACGGTCACCGCTATATGCTGTTATCTTTAAGCGACTGTTTTTCAAATCGGGAATCAACTCGATATAGGAAATGTGCATCTTTTCAACCGGCTCCAGCCATACTGTCTGCCAAATTCCCGAAGTGAAGGTATAGTCTCCACGAGGACCGTTTTTCCCCGATGCTGCTTTACCGTCATTAGGATCGTATGCACCCACTATAAGTGAGTTATCCCCCGACTTCAAATACGCTGTGATGTCAAAGCTAAAGGCATCGTATCCTCCTGTGTGTGAACCCACTTTCTTGCCATTTATGAATACTGTTGAAATTCTGTCCACAGCGCCAAAATGTAAAAGGACATTTTTCTTCCTCCACGTCTGGGGTATCCTAAAGTTCCGTCGATACCATAAACAGGAATCGCCGTTACGGGCAATTCCCGAGAGTTCCGATTCAGGCGGGAATGGAACTCGTATCTTTTCCGATTTGTCCGGAAATGCAGGAGGCACAGTTGCTGTTCGAGGGCTAGCCAATTCCTTCCCTCCCATGTAATTCCATATCCCGTTAAGGTTTAACCACTCAGAACGCACCATTTGCGGGCGTGGATATTCGGGCAACGGAACTTCAGTCCGTAACGCTTTCTCCGTCCAAGGAGTAGGTAGGATCAATGTTTTCAAATCCTGCGATTTAACTTCGGCATTTCCGATTGATAAAAGAAGAAGGGTGATAAGGAAAACATATGCATTACTTTTCATTATGTAATTTCAAGTATTTAAATTTATATATTGGAGAGAACATTAATTCACATAAAAATCATAACCATTCGAAACAGACCGTTACCTTGAGTTCAACAGATGATCTGCCGGCCCCCAAGAGATTATCTGTTGAATACAAACAGACTATCTAAATGAAAAAGAATAATGCCGAGCCGGAATACAACGGAAGTCACTCCGAACTCAAATCATTGAGATAGTCAACCAAACTGTCATCACGTTCCAAATCAAACTTTTTACGCAGCCTGTAGCGAATGGTTTCCACCCCCCGGACAGAAATATTAAGTAATGGAGCTATTTCTTTAGTAGATAGATTCATTTTAAGATAAGCACACATCATACGCTCATTATTAGAAAGATCGGGATGTCTCATATAGAGACGTTTCATGAAATTGTTATGAATAAGATCGAACTGATCTTCTATACGCTTCAACACTTCGTCGCTTTGAATATTGGCATCTATTTTATTATTGAGCACAAGAAGCTGTTGTTTGCCTTCGCGCCCACTCTCACCTTTTAGCGAAGAAGCAACTTTAAGAATCTCGGACTTAATCTCAGTCAACATTTCATTCTTACGGACAAAATTAATCATCAGGTTGACCATTTCCTGGCTCTTATGCTTAAGATCATATTCCAACTTCTCCTTCTCAAGCTCCATAATCTGCTTCTCCTGACGAGACTTTTCCGCTTCATACTCTTTCGCCATCTCCTTCATCTTATTATCTTTTTCCACTACGGCTTGCATTTTTTTGCGCTTCACACGCATATCATCCCACCGATAAACGTACCATAAGGCAACTAAAATCAGAATAAAGTAAATCATATACGCAGGAACACTCCGATACCAGGGAGGAAGAATACGGAATGAAATCTCATCGGATGCACTTGTCCCGTCGGGATATACAGCTTTCACTTCAAACACATAATCACCCTCGGACAAGTTACTATACTCTTTTGTCCGAATAGAAGTATAGTCCGACCATACCCCATGGTTCAGCCTGTACTGGAAGCGGACATCATCACCTGCCATAAATGATGACAGCCCATATTCGAAACGAATAGAATTCAAGGCATAATCAATAATTGGAGTAGGCTTTCTTCCCAAGAAATTCGCCGTATAAACCAGTGAATCTTTAGGATACGAGAGATACATATTTCTTATATAGACGGAATGTCCGGCGTCTTGCCTTCCTTTTGACACTGGAATAGAAAATAAAGCAAACCCTTCTTCGTTGGGTATCACCATTAATGAATCGGAAAGAGGAATGATTGATTCATAACCCGGAACCAGTTCTATCAAAGAAGGACGAATGGGATTAATAGTGGTATTGGACCCACGCTTATACGTTCCTAAATTCGCAATGCAAATTTCATGGGAACTTAAACTTATCAGACGGTCATGATATTCCTGTAACCGGACATAGGGCGAAGCGCCGTTTAAGATATTGTTCAGATCGGAACAAGGCTCCATGACATCCTTATGAATATTATACTTATATATACCTTTGGGAGTGGTAAAATAGGCACGCCCTTCAACCTTTGCCAGATAGAGTTCCCGATCGGTAGGCAAACCGTCTTTCATCCCGTAAGAACGTGTAGACACAGCCTTAGTCAGGCTCTCATTTAACTCAAAGCGAACAAAATGATCGGACACGCAAACCCACAAAACCCGCGAAGACTCTTGCTCGAACAACCGGCAAGAATCGGAGATGCCCGCAATTTTACACACGACAGTCCACTTCCCTGCTTGTTTCTTTAGCAAATAGAGCCCATCATATACTCCCACATACATCATATCCGGATGCCCCATAACTTCTTGGCAAGCCCAAGCACCAGTTATGTCAGTCACCTTTTCGAGCATGGTACCCTTTACGAGAAACATCCCTCTGTCATGTAAACAAAACAATTCTTTACCTACACGACAAAGCCCCCAAACCTGACCACTGGAATGAGGAACAGGATGTATATCCGGCAAATTCCCATTTAATTTTACCGGATAAGAAGTATAATAAAGTCCTCGGTTCGTACCCAAAAAAAGATGATCACCTTCCACCGCAGCTGCATATCCCGTACCGAACGAGTGAGGATACGAATAAAGATTTGTAAATGAAGAGCTCAAGCAAACATAATCTATCCCACTATCCAGACCGGCCCATAAATCACCTTTATTATCAAAAGCTACGGAAAGAACGGTATTATTCCGGAGTCCGTTGTTTTCATTAAAATATTTCACCTCCTTTGTACCGTAATCAATCAGCACCAACCCTTTGTGAATAGTGCCCAATGCTATTTTATTATCTTTTGCAGCTACACAGAACACTTCGTTATCCCGCATAAATTCTTCTGCTCCGGTAATAAAAGGTACGGTAGTCCGGCCGTTACAGTAATACAATCCATTATAAGCGGTAACAATAATAACCCCGCCATTTTTATAAGGTATAGCGCCCCGGATACGCATAGAGTTTAACTTCTCAGCCCCCTGCAACGGGAAAAAGGTGTTCCCCACCAGCACCCAGACTCCCCGGTTTGTCCCGATATACAACGTGCCGTTTACCATGTTGGAGCAATCTATTTTGGCATTCATCACGATCAGGCTATACTTTCCATTCAAATATTTCACCACACGATCATCGCCTTGTATATACAGAATATTATCATTCTCATGAATTCCCCACACGTTTCCCAAATAATGAAAAGATCCGTCCAGCGTATCGGACATACAGTGATACACTAATTCCCCGTATTTGTTCGGCTCATAATAACCAAATTCATTAATACCCCCAACGTAAATCCGCTTTTGTGTAGTAGAAGTAAGCACAGAGCGAACATCCGAAGCATTATTCATTGGAAACACTTTCCATACATTACCATCAAACTGCACCATCCCGCTCTTATTGGCAAAGAATATCCAATGATTGTCATAAGGGGCAATTTGCCATGTTTGAGCACCCTTTCCATAGAGGTTCTTATCAAAATTGACTATAAAGTTATTCCATCCGTCAGGGTAAACCTGAAGGAAAGGGAAAAAGAGCAGAAATATAAAAAGCAAACAGGAAAAACAAGTGCTTCGTATCATGCCATTAGAATTTGGTCAGAGCAAAACTATAAACTTAATTTGACATATACAAATTTAAGGAGAATAGCGTATCGGATGGAATAAAAAAAGACGGGGAATGCTCTTTTGAACATTCCCGTTTGCAGTCCTTCATTTGTTTGAGCCTCTTGTCGGATTCGAACCAACGACCCCGAGATTACAAATCACGTGCTCTGGCCAACTGAGCTAAAGAGGCGGGTGGGTAAGCTATCTATATCGCGCCGCTACAACCGGCTACCTTTGCTGCGATCAAGCCCTGGAGGATTTGCCAGGAGCTGGCCGTATAGGACTTACCCATATTTGCGGGTGCAAAGGTAATTATTATTTTGAAACGCACAATACCCTTTCCTTTCTTTTTTTAACTTTAACAAGAAATGAGCCCTTGCAATCAATATTATTTCTACCTTTGCATTATCATTTCTATATAAATATAATGAAAGAAAACAGAAGTTATCTGCAACGCTATGCAATGTTATTCGGCACCTATATGGGGAGTTTCTGGATATTAAAATTTATTATCTTCCCTCTGGGTCTTACTATTCCTTTTCTTTTATTCATCTTCGTCGGATTAACCTTAAGCGTACCTTTTATTGGCTATTATTATGCAAAAGCATACCGTAACCAGGCATGCGGCGGCTACATTAATTTCTTACATGCATGGATTTTCACACTCTTCATGTATTTATTTGCCGCTTTACTTACAGCAGTTGCGCATTATGTCTATTTCCGCTATATAGATCAGGGATTTGTATTTGACACTTACGGCAATATACTCAATAATCTTCCCCCCGAAACCACAAAAGGAATGGGAGAATACATTACTCTGGCAAAAGACTCATTGAGCGTGATACGGGCTATGAAACCTATTGAAATCACAATGCAATTAATGTCTCAAAACGTATTTTACGGCTCTCTGATTGCTATACCCACAGCATTGTTTGTAATGAGAAAACAAAAGAAAAGCTAACAAGGGGCAATCTAATTGAAAATCATGCCGGCGCCCCATAAAATAAATACAAAGTAATAAATATGGATATATCAGTAGTTGTCCCTTTGTTTAACGAAGAAGAATCGATTCCTGAGTTGTACGCATGGATTGAACGAGTAATGCATGCCAACGGTTTTTCCTATGAATTAGTTTTTATTAATGACGGAAGCACAGACCGTTCATGGGAAATCATAAAAGAGTTGAAACAAAAATCAGACAATGTACACGGAATAAAATTCCGTCGCAATTACGGTAAATCTCCGGCTTTATTCTGCGGATTTGAGCAAGCTCAGGGAGATGTGGTTATTACAATGGATGCAGACTTACAGGACAGTCCTGATGAAATACCGGAATTATACCGTATGATCACTGTCGAAGGATATGACTTGGTGTCAGGCTGGAAAAGAAAACGTTATGATCCGCTTTCCAAAACCCTCCCGACCAGATTATTCAATGCTACCGCACGGAAAGTTTCTGGCATTAAAAATTTACATGACTTTAACTGCGGACTGAAAGCATACCGTAAGGATGTAGTGAAGAATATCGAGGTATATGGTGAAATGCACCGATATATTCCTTATCTGGCAAAAAATGCGGGATTCAATAGAATCGGCGAAAAAGTAGTACACCACCAGGCACGTAAATTTGGGAAAACGAAGTTTGGAGGTTGGAACCGTTTCTTCAACGGCTATCTCGATTTGATATCACTTTGGTTCCTTTCCAAATTCGGAATCAAACCCATGCACTTTTTCGGTTTACTAGGCTCTTTGACTTTTATATTGGGCTTTATATCCGTCATTGCAGTTGGAATATCGAAGCTATACAACATGTATCACGGAATGCCATATCGATTAGTAACCGACTCTCCCTATTTTTATCTGTCACTAACAGCCATGATCATAGGAACACAACTCTTTTTAGCCGGATTTTTAGGAGAACTTATTTCGAGGAATGCTCCCGAACGAAACAAATACCAGATCGAGACAATTCTTTGATAATCAATCTATAGAAAAGAATCAGATATGAGAAACTTATTAAAACTTATTCTATTCGGTTTAATTGTTTATCCGGCAATGAGTCTGATCATCTCATGTTCCGAAGAAGAGGATTGTTCGGCTACTTCCCGGCCCATGACAAATTGTTACCTCTATAAGATGAACAATGGCACAGTTCTGAATGATACCCTTGACTCTCTGACTATAACGGCATCAGGCACTGATTCCGTCATTATAAACAATCAGAAAAAGGTGCATGATCTATCGTTGCCGTTAAGATATACGGACGAAACAACTGTCCTTATTTTTCATTACAGTAAAACCCTGACAGATACAGTCCGTATCTATCACACCAACACTCCTTACTTTGTCTCAATGGATTGTGGTTATCAAATGAAACAAAAGATTGACAGTATTTCGTGTAGCAAACATGCAATAGACTCTATTAAAATTAATAACTCGCAAGCAGGTACTGATGGCAAAGAAAATATCAAGTTATTTTATAAGTAGCCTGTTGCTATGTCTGCTTATTGCAGTACCACTCCATGCACAGCAGGAGGGGAAGCATTATGCTTCTGCCGACCGCAGAAACCAGACGGGTAATAATAATAAAAAAAAGAAAGTCCCCGAAATCGTATATCCCTTGTATAATGGAGTCAGTGTAGGAGTCGATTTATTCGGCATTGGTAATAAAGCAATGGGGGGTGATTTCCTTAGTTCGGAAGTCTCTGTAGATGTCAATTTGAAGAACCGCTTTTTTCCTGTTATCGAAGTTGGACATGGACAAACAGATACCTGGAACGATTACGGCACACATTACAAAAGCAGTGCTCCCTATTTGCGTGTGGGAATGGACTACAATATACTCTACAAGAAAAAGTTTAAAAACTACATGTTCGCCGGATTCCGCTATGCAATGACAAGTTTTAATTACGATATTAAAGCATTGGGCATAGACGATCCTGTTTACGGAGGGAGCATCAACAACCCCAATCTGGAAGATGGAACCTGGGGAGGAAGTGTTCCATTTGTACATAAAGACATGAAAGGCTCCATGCAATGGTTTGAACTATGCGGTGGAATACGTGCGCAGGTATGGAAAGATTTATATATGGGATGGACCATACGGTTTAAGTACCGGACTTCATCATCGGCAGATAAATATGGAGATCCCTGGTATATACCGGGATATGGAAAATATTCCAGCAACACAATAGGAGTAACTTACACATTAATATACAAACTACCGTTCTGACAATCATGAGTGAATTGGAAATATGGATACTTGCAGTGGGACTTGCAATGGATTGTTTTGCCGTCTCTATTGCAAGTGGAATTATGATGAAACACACGCTGTGGTTTCCAATGCTGGCCATGGCGTTTTTATTTGGATTATTTCAGGCTGTAATGCCTCTTTTGGGTTGGTTAGGCGGTCTCACCTTCAGTCACCTCATCGAAAATTTCGACCACTGGATTGCGTTCGCCATTCTGGCATTTCTGGGAACCCGGATGGTGAAAGAATCTTTTAAGAACGAAGAAGAAAAATGCAATTACGATCCCACAAGTGTAAAAGTTGTTCTGGCTCTTGCGGTAGCCACCAGCTTGGATGCATTGGCCATAGGTATATCTTTTGCCATATTAGGGCAGAGAAACCTTTCTGCGATGATTCATCCCATTTCCGTCATAGGACTGGTATCCTTTTTATTGTCAATGGTTGGACTTTTATTCGGGAGCTGTTTTGGATGCAGTTTTGCAAAGAAGCTTCGCGCCGAACTGTATGGCGGAATTATACTCATCATTATCGGTGCTAAAATATTAATCGAGCACTTGTTTTTCTGCTAACCGCCCTCAAAATCATTTATAAAATACGAAATAGACAGCCAATACCAGGCATACAAATGCTGCCAAATGATTCCAATGCAGAGCCTCCCCTTTAAACAATAGAGTGGAAAATATTGTGAACACGATCAGAGTAATCACTTCCTGAATCACTTTTAACTGCATCAAAGAGAAAGGACCTCCGTTTCCTGTAAAACCGATTCTATTGGCGGGAACCTGACAGGAATACTCAAAAAAAGCAATTGACCAACTAAAAGCTATGACACCGATCAATGGAAGAGCTGCGAACCAAGAATATTCCTGTTTCATCTTTAAATGACCATACCAGGCAAAGGTCATAAATACATTGGAAACGATCAAAAGTAAAATAGTGTATATCCCTTTCATAAATAAAGCGCTATTAATATCGGCCGCAAAAGTAATTGAAAAGAATGATTTAAAGAAGAATTAACATAATAGAATGACACAAGGCCGCATTATTCGGGATTAATTTGTATTTTTGAACTATTGAATTTTCTCAGACAAGTTATTATATGAAAAAACAACATTTCATATTCTTTTTATTGACTCTCGCTTTTGGCGGATTATCCGCTCAAACGCTGGAAGAAGGACAGGCGCTTTATAACAAAGGTAACTACGAAAAAGCTAAACCTATATTTGCCAAATATATCAAAAGCAACCCGGCAAACGGTAACTATAATTTATGGTATGGCGTCTGCTGCCTGAAGACCGGCGGAGCCGGTGAGGCCGTAAAGTATCTCGAAATAGCCGTAAAGAAACGGGTATCCGAAGGCAAGCCCTATCTTGCCGAAGCATACAATGAAATGTATCGCTTTGACGATGCCGTAAGTAGCTACGAAGAATCTATTGCAGAACTGGATAAACGTAAAAAACCGACTAGCGATCTCCTGCCGCAGTTAGAGAAAGCAAAAAACAATCTCAAGATGCTGAAAGGGGTGGAACAAGTATGTATTGTCGATAGTTTTGTGGTTGATAAAAAGCGTTTTCTCGATGCATACAAAATTAATACAGAATCCGGAAAAATCATGATGTACGATGAATACTTCCAAACCAATTCCGGCAGACAAACAACGGTTTACGAGACGGAAATCGGCAATAAGATTTATTACGGGGATAAGCAGTCCAGCGGAAAACTGAATATTTTTTCCAGAAACAAGCTTGATGGAGAATGGAGCAAGCCCAATCCACTCCCCGATGTTATTAATAATTCCGGCAATACCAATTACCCTTATGTACTGACCGATGGCTTGACGATTTATTATGCAGCCGACGGCAAAGAATCAATAGGAGGATATGACATTTTTGTCACGCGATATAATACCAATACAGACTCATACCTCACACCGGAAAATGTAGGTATGCCGTTCAACTCACCGTATAACGACTACATGTTCGTTATCGATGAATTCAATAATTTGGGTTGGTTTGCCTCGGACAGGTATCAACCGGAAGATAAAGTATGTATTTATGTATTTATTCCCAATGCGTCTAAAAAGGTGTATAACTACGAGGCAACAGATCCTCAAAAGCTGATCCGTCTGGCACAGATTCATTCCATCAAAGAAACCTGGAAGGATAAAGACGAAGTGAACGAAGCACAAAAACGTTTACAAAAAATCCTTAATGAAAAGCCTCGGAACGAACAGACATACGATTTTGAGTTTGTAATCAACGACCGTTTAACCTATCACCAACAGTCGGACTTCCATTCATCACAAGCGAAAGCTTTATTCAACAAATATCGCCAACAAACAAAAGAACTGGAACGTCAACAAACTGAATTAAGTAGACTGAGGGACTCTTACACCACAGTCAATGAAAGTAAAAAAGCGGAATTAACTCCTTCAATATTGAAACTTGAAAAACAAGTCAGTCAGTTTACTGAAGAGAACAAAAAATTAATGATAGAAGTGCGTAATGCAGAAATACAAACCTTGAAATAATAAAATTATGGACATTTTTATTATAACAGTTCTCATTGTTGCAGCGGTAATTCTGTTCCTCGTTGAACTTTTCATTATCCCGGGTATTAGTATTGCAGGAATTATGGCAAGTGCATGCTTTATATTTGCCAATTATTATGCTTTTGCCTATATGGGTGCTGTCGCGGGATTTATCACACTGGCGGTATCGTGCGTTACTTGTATAGGAGTATTAGTATGGTTTATACGCTCCAAAACTTTAGATAATATTGCCCTAAAGAAAAACATCACTTCGAAAATAGACAGTAGCGCAAAAGAAAAGGTCAGACTGGGTGATAGTGGAATAGCCATTACCCGACTGGCGCTAATAGGCAATGCCGAAATCAACGGCGAAATCGTTGAGGTCAAGTCGACCGATGGTTTCTTAAATGAAAAAACACCGATTGTGGTAACCCGGATAACAGACGGAACCATAATGGTAGAAAGAAAAAAAGACTAATTTTCACTTAATACTTAATATGTCATGAATGTAGGCACAATGTACTTAAGCATTTTCCTCATTGTAGGAGGGCTTATTTTTATCGCTTTATTTTTCCACTATGTACCATTCTTTCTTTGGCTTTCAGCCAAAGTATCTGGTGTGCGTATCTCTCTGGTACAACTTTTCTTAATGCGCATTCGTAATGTACCACCTTACACCATAGTACCGGCAATGATCGAAGCTCATAAAGCCGGACTAGGTACCATCACCCGTGACGAATTGGAGGCCCATTACCTTGCAGGCGGACATGTGGAGAAAGTTGTGCATGCCCTGGTTTCCGCGTCAAAGGCAAACATCGAACTTCCTTTTCAGATGGCAACAGCTATCGACTTGGCCGGGCGTGATGTATTTGAGGCAGTGCAAATGTCGGTAAATCCAAAGGTAATCGACACCCCTCCCGTTACAGCAGTTGCCAAAGACGGAATACAGCTTATAGCCAAAGCCCGTGTAACCGTGCGCGCCAGTATCCGCCAATTAGTGGGAGGTGCCGGCGAAGATACCGTATTGGCACGTGTAGGCGAAGGAATTGTCTCATCAATAGGTTCATCACTAAACCATAAATCCGTATTGGAGAATCCCGACTCTATCTCGAAACTGGTACTACGCAAAGGACTCGACGCAGGAACAGCATTCGAAATCCTATCCATCGACATTGCAGACATTGACATCGGTAGAAATATTGGTGCGGCATTACAGATTGATCAGGCAAATGCCGATAAAAATATTGCTCAAGCTAAAGCCGAGGAGCGTCGGGCTATGGCTGTAGCAAACGAGCAGGAAATGAAAGCAAAAGCCCAGGAAGCGCGAGCTAAAGTAATTGAAGCTGAAGCTGAAGTACCCAAAGCTATGGCGGAGGCATTCCGTAGTGGAAATTTAGGTATTATGGATTATTATCGCATGAAAAATATAGAAGCAGACACCTCTATGCGCGAAAACATAGCCAAGCCTATGACCGGCTCTTCATCCGGAAAACCGCTGAGCGAATAATTCAAACGTAAACGAACAAAAGAAAAATATGAAAGAATATTTTGCTCCTTCCGAACTCATTATCAATGAAGACGGCTCTGCTTTCCATCTACACGTAAAACCCGGAGAATTAGCTGATAAGATCATTCTTGTCGGCGATCCGGGAAGAGTGGCTGTAGTGGCTTCGCACTTCGAACATAAAGAATGTGAAGTGGAAAGCCGTGAATTCAAAACAATTACGGGTAGCTATAAAGGCAAACGAATCACAGTGGTCTCTACCGGGATAGGATGTGATAATATAGACATTGTAATGAATGAACTGGATGCACTTGCAAATATTGACTTTACCACACGCAGGGCAAAACCCATGCCCCGCCAATTGGAACTGGTTCGTATCGGTACATGCGGCGGATTGCAACCTAACACTCCGGTAGGCACTTTTGTCTGTTCACGCAAATCTATTGGTTTCGACGGATTGTTGAATTTTTATGCCGGACGGAATGAAGTCTGCGATTTAGAGTTTGAGCAAGCATTCTTAAAACACATGGGATGGACGGGAAACATGTGCGCACCCGCTCCGTACGTTATTGACGCTAATGAAGAACTCATTAAGCAAATAGCCCAAAGCGATATGGTGCGCGGTGTTACCATTGCCGCCAACGGTTTCTTCGGGCCACAAGGACGTGAATTACGAATTCCTCTGGCCGATCCGAAACAAAACGAAAAAATAGAAAACTTCGAATACAAGGGATATCGCGTAACCAACTTTGAGATGGAAAGCTCAGCATTGGCCGGACTAAGCCGGCTTATGGGTCATAAAGCCATGACCGTATGTATGGTCATAGCCAACAGACTTATAAAAGAAGCCGATACCGGCTATAAAAATACCATTGATACCCTTATAAAAGCAGTGCTCGATCGCATTTAACCGTCTTTCAGAAAGCTGTCAATTGTTTCCTTTAACCGGTTGAACGAGTAAGGTTTACTCACCACTTCATTGCATCCTGCCTGAAAAACTTGCTGTTGATCCGTATAATGTATATGTTCGGTCACAGCAATTACAGGTACGGATGCTGAAATTTTCCGGATGCGTTCTATAATATCCACGCTACTGGCTTTAGATAATTTCGTATTTATCAGAACCAGATCAGGATTATCACACATGAATTTATGTATTATTGCATCTTCATCATTACTCCATAGCACTGCATATTCATAACTCAGAAATTCATTCAGCAAAAGGAAATCTTCCTGCGAATCTTCCACTACAAGCAGTATCTTCTTCTCATGTTTCGAAGAAGAGGGAACAGATGTCCGCAAATGCAAGAAAACAGAAAAGGTACTCCCCTTACCCAATTCAGAAGCTACCTCTATCCGTCCCCCAAGTCGATCAACAAGGCTCTTACAGATATATAGCCCTAATCCAGTTCCCTGAATGGAATCATTCAGCTTTTCAAAACGATTGAAGATCAGTGATAACTTATCTTTTGGAATGCCACATCCCGTATCCGAAACATACAATTCAATACAATCTCCCACCACACGTAACCCCAGGGAAATGCATCCTCTCAAAGTATTTTTTAGAGCATTCGAAAGTAGATTCGATAATACCTGAATAAGACGATTTCGATCGGTCGTGGCAATAACGTCCGTATCGGGCCTCATCACAGAAAAACTTATTGAAGGAGGTGTTTTCAATTGATGCATTCTCCCCACATCCAAAATCAAATCTGTCAGATTTACCTCTTCAAAATTCATTTGGGTTTTGCCCGACTCAATACGTGACAAATCAAGAATATCGTTTACAAGTCCTACAAGTAAATCACTGTTCTGTCGAATAAGTCCCAGATACTCTTTCTTCTCCTCTTCATTTTCCGTCAATAAGATTAATTCCGAGAAACCGACAATCGCATTCAGAGGCGTACGTATCTCATGGCTCATATTAGCCAGAAAATAAGACTTCATCTTATCCGATTCTTCCGCCCGTCGTTTTGCTTCAATCAGCTCCTTCGAATGCCTTACCCTACTGCCGATATCACGAATCAACGCCAATACCGTATCCTTTCCAAAAGGAGCAATGCGTGCCTGAAAATAATACCGCTGTCCCTTTACGTCAAGAAAATACTCTATCTCCCTCTTCATAGAATCGGAAAGGCACTTCTTAATTGTCTCCATATAAAGCTCGCAGACAGCCGGTGAAAAAATATCATGCCCATCCAAGCCCTTCAAATACTCAATAGGATGAAGCAAAACAGAGTGCTCACTCACCAGAACATCCACAAAACGGAAACTACGGTCTATGATAAAAATAAAATCAGGAAGAGCTTCTATAATGCGGTTACTATAAGATGCAAGATGCTTGATTTCTTTCTCCTTTTCACGTTCGGACGTCACATTAATCGTATATCCTTTCAATCTCAACTCATGCTCCGGTGAGCTGTCATGATACATACAAAGATGATCTTCCAACCATATCGTGTGGTTATTTTTTGCCAGGTAGCGATAAGAAATCGTTCGCTTTCCCGCTCCCGAGCTCACTAATTCATCAAATGCAGTTTTATAGGGTTCCAAATCATCCGGATGAAAAAAGCGATAAGCTTCTTCAATTGCTGTAAAAGAAATACCTTCTTTATCCAACCCCAATATCTGAAAGTAATTATCGGGAAACATGTATTCCCCCGTGGATATATCATATTTCCACAAAACAATCTGTTGTTCGGATAGAACAGACAAAACATCGCAACAACCATCGGGCATGAGCAGATCATTCTCCTGCCCTCCCCAAAAACAAATATTCCCGTGTCGCATAGCAATTGTATCTTGTACTATAGTCACAAAGTTATAATAAAAACAAACCAATCACAGAAATGGCTTCATTTTTTATAAATAAAATCTGTTATCTTTGTTCTAAAAAGAAACCTACAGATGAACGAAGATACAATTTGCGCCATATCAACAGCTCAGGGGGGAGCAATAGGCATGATCCGTGTATCCGGGCCGAAAGCCATCAATATTACCTCACAGATCTTCCGACCCGCTCGTGAAGGCAAAAAACTCGAAGATGCAAAGCCTTATACGCTCACTTTCGGAAGAATATACAATGGTGAAGAGTTGATTGATGAAGTCATGGTAGCTCTTTTCCACACTCCACATTCATATACGGGCGAAGACAGTACCGAAATCACCTGCCATGGCTCAGTGTACATTCTACAGCAAGTGATGCAGCTCCTGATCCGACAAGGATGTCGTTTGGCCGAACCGGGAGAGTATACACAACGGGCATTTCTCAATGGAAAGATGGACTTGAGTCAGGCGGAAGCCGTAGCAGATCTCATTGCCTCCACTTCAGCCGCCACCCATCGTCTGGCATTAAGTCAGATGCGTGGAGGTTTCAGTAGAGAGTTGACCGGACTCCGCGACCAGCTTCTTCATTTCAGCTCATTGATGGAGCTTGAACTGGATTTCAGTGATCACGAAGAGTTGGAATTTGCCGACCGCTCAGAGCTTTGCACGCTCGCTGAGAATATAGAGAAGATTATCTCCCGTCTGGCACATTCTTTCAGTGTGGGGAATGCCATAAAAAATGGAGTACCCGTTGCCATTGTCGGAGAAACAAATGCCGGAAAATCCACCTTGCTCAACGTACTGTTGAACGAAGAGAAAGCTATTGTCAGTGATATACACGGCACCACGCGCGATGTTATTGAAGACACCACAAACTTAGGTGGCATTACCTTCCGCTTTATCGACACGGCAGGAATACGTGAAACCACCGACACCGTGGAAAGTCTGGGCATCGAGCGTACATTCCAGAAGCTTAACCAAGCGGAGATTGTACTTTGGATGATAGATTCCCGCGAAGCTACTGCCCAGGTGGAGCAACTTTACAAACGATTACTTCCTTACTGTGAGGATAAACACCTCCTATTGGTATTCAATAAATCCGACCTCATTCAAGAGGACAAGGCAGATGAAATTGCAAAGGCAATCTCTGACATAATACCGAACGTTGACAGCATTTTTATTTCGGCCAAACTCAAACTGCACACCGAAGAATTGCAACATAAGCTCATCGAAGCAGCCAACCTGCCCACTGTTACCCAGAATGATGTCATAGTGACCAATGTTCGTCATTATGAAGCACTAACCCATGCGTTGGAAGCCATTCACCGCGTACAGGACGGATTGCATTCCAATCTATCCGGCGACTTCGTATCGCAGGATATCCGTGAATGCATCTTCCATTTATCCGATATTGCAGGTGAAGTAACAAACGACATGGTGCTGCATAATATATTCCAACACTTTTGCATCGGCAAATAATATTTCGCTAAAGTAGACTAATTAGAATACGTATTTTTTGTTTTCTACATTCTTTCATCATACAACAACTTTAGTGTGAATAGTATGTAATTGCATATTTTTTTCATGCCCATGCAGTATTTGAACAATTAATGCATTTGTATAGTATAATAACTGATCTTAATATACAAAAAATTATGAAAAAGGTAATATTACTCCTGCTGATAGTCCTCATCACTGCAGCTTGTTCCAACGATGAAAAAGCCCCTGCTGTTACCAGTTATTGGACAACTGAGGATACGACAAGTTTTATCACTTTCTATGATAACAACACAGCCCATGTGAAGAATGCTGATATTGACATGACCGGTGAAGTCAGTACAAGCGAAGTGGATGGCGTTCAATATTTAGTGATCTCCTTTGGACAAAAAGCAGTCTATAGAGCTTATTTCAACATATCTCCTGCTACGATAAGTATTCAGTCGAAAGAAATTACAGTAAAAGAGTGTTATCTGATTGGCGGCGATGTAATTGAAAAAGAGTTGACCCGTACATATTATCAGCGTTTTGAATTATAAGAAAATACTGAAGCCACTTATTCCGATTCGACATTGGGATGATATTTCCGTAAACAACTCAGAAAAAGACAGTTGTATAAAGCCATAGGTTTCTAATGGGAACTTCTGAATGATTACAAACAGACCGTTCAATAAAAGATTCAAGAAGAACAAAAATGAAAAAGATAGAAACAGCACATTTATTGCTCCGCCCTATCCAGGAGAAAGACGCAAAAGAAATCTATGAATTTAGTCGTAATCCCAATGTGGGGTTATCTGCCGGATGGAAACCTCATGAAACTATTGAAGAAACTTTAGAAATAATGAATCAAATATTTATCGGACAAGAACATATCTTCGGCATCATACTGAAAGACACCAATAAACTTATCGGATCAATAGGTTTAATGCCCGATCCTCATCGGGAGAATCCGCAAGCTATGATGATGGGCTATGCTCTTGCAGAAGAACAATGGGGAAAAGGGTTAATGAGAGAAGCGGCAACAGCTGTAATAGAATACGGATTTAAAGAACATTCCTTTAGTTTGATCACTTGTACTTGTTATCCCGATAACATCCGTTCTCATCGAGTGATTGAAAAGTGCGGGTTTAGTCATGAAGGTCGTCTCCGGCAGTGTGAAGTGAGATATGATGGTGCGGTCATGGATATGGAATGTTTTTCCATAACCCGTGAAGAATGGGAAAAGAGAAGTGCACTACCACCTATAATATAACCGCTATCCCCTTATTTTTATTTATCCTTTCAATAATTATATTATTCTTTCGGACAGCTTGTAGATTATAATCCGCTTTCATTATCATAAGCAGATCAGTGTTTATACCTAAGCCGCTACTAAAAAGGATAAAACTTCCCATAAAATAATGTAATGAAAAAGAGAAACTGCACTCCGGTGTTGTGTAGACCAACGGAATGCAGTTTTTATATGTCCTGTAGAGAAGCCCCTCCACTATTAGATGGGTCTCTCCACTATCATCTTATGCAGAAAAACCTATTTATTAATCTGAACAGCATAAACATTTTCCTTACCTTCAAAGTTAGCACGGAAAATGACCCACTTATTATCCGGAGAGAAATGAACATTCGGTTCCAAATGATAATGATGGTTCTTCATGTTGACCAGCTTCGTCGATTTCAATTTATTACCGGAAGTAGTAAACAGATAAATCCATTTGCCATTGGGTGCTTTTGCCACCGAAGTAGAATCGCCACCGTCTCCGGCCATTAAGGCCTCACCCCATGAAGTGGTATAGTGCACTGACCACTCATTGCGCTCCAGCTCATAATCCTTTTCTTGAAGCGTTTTCAAGTCCACCTTACCGACAAAGAATGTCTTCCCTCTGGGTTTCTGAAGATCAAAGTAGACATCATTCCCCTTTGAGCCAAACCATTCGTGACCGGCAATTTCCATATCCATGGTACGTTTGTGCATCAACTTGGGTGCTCCACCTTTAATCACATCAATCGTCCAGGTTCTGTCCACTTTATGCCACGGACCTTCATGGCAAAATAACAAGAGATGTGGGTTGACCGGTGAAAATTGCAGATGATTCAACCAGGCGTTTTCTGTGTACACACGCTTCAAAGTTCCCTTTTTAGTATCAATCACAAATATTGTCCGAGGCAACTTAGCTTCATATATCCTATTAAAAAACTGACTTTTCAAAGGATATTCCTTTAAGATCTCAGCTTCTTTCGGATTGGAAAATACACCCGCCAATAAAGAACCGTCGGCATTAACCGTTACGATAGACGAATGTTCATTGGTAGGGAACACATAAACCAGCTTTTTCTTCTTATTTTCCACATTCATACTGAAAACACTATCTCCCGATTGATAGAAGATTTCTTTAGTCCGTGCACAGACAATTTCACTACGTACAGACTTCGATTCATGAGTGAGCTGTTCCACTTTCAGAGAAGCAAGATCCACCCAATACATCTGTAGATTGTTTACATCAGCGCTATAAATTTCCTCTCCCGGAATACCAGCTGCTTTTTTCTGACGGCTACCACCACAGAACACCATTTTATTGCCAATAAACGGATTATTATGAAAATAGAAACTCATGTTTACCCCATCTCTTCGGGTTAGTTTAATCACCTTGTGACCGGTGTCCTTGTCAATCCATTCGTCAGGCATCGTCTTTCCCCCGGTTTCCATCACAGCCTGGGCCCTGGTCTGCATCAATTGCAACTGCGCAAAACCCATAAACATACATAAAAATAAAATCTTTTTCATCAATCAAATTATTATAGTTAAACAAAGGCAGTCCGTTCTGACAGGGCAAATATAAAATATGCTACAAGCCGATCTTTCCCACCTCAAAATTTCGACGAAATATCGTTCAATTAGATGAGATAATTTCATTTTGGAATGCAAAAGAAAGGAAACCGTGTTCAAAAAGGACATTTTAATTAGCCGGGAAGACATTTTAATTATTCGCGTCAAATTCACCGCAGTTGTTTCACCCCGATAACACCAATCAGGTTATTCTATTTTCTTTTCATGGAAACATAAACGATTATTTACGAGAGCTGCTCCAGATTCTGTAACCGATACGAACCACCGGCGACAAATCCACTCTGGGAATCTTATACTCTTCGCCATCAAAGTCCAGCGTCTTGCGTTTACGCAGATACAGATGAAAAGCAGGTTGCACATAGAACGACTTTCCAATAAAGAATTGATAACCCACTCCGGCACCATAGTCCATGCTAAACATATTCTTCCTCACTCCCGTACTGATTTGCTCTATCTCGTATGTGTGACATTCAAAGTAAGTATACAGTTCCAGGTTCTTCCATACATTATATCCCAAGAAAAGTCCCGGAGAAGTTTTATAAAACCGCTTGAAAGCATCCGATGAGTTTATGCCCGCTTTCTCGGCATTGTAATCTCCTCCGTTAATGACGCTAAAACGTACTCTGAACCGATCGTAACGATATCCCACAGCGACATGAAAACCACCCGTGATAAACATGGGGAAAAGGCTCTCCACCTCGAAAGCCTGCTTAGCCACATGCTCACATCCACTCCGATAAGCACAACTATCCTCTTGGGCGGACAGACGCGTTCCATACGCCACAAATGCAATCATAAAATAAATGATAATCTTCTTCATCTTTCAATCTTTTTTAGTCTGACGGCACAAAGATCAATAAATGAAGTCATCCGCTTACTCCACATTTGTTACCAAATCATTTCACACCCGGAAAAGCAGTATTTCGTATCCGGCTCAACGATTTCGGAGCGATGCCCAGATAGTTGGCAATATGATAAAGAGGAACTTTCTGATAGATCTCGGGATAATTTTTCAACAACTTAAGATAGCGCTCGGTAGCCGGCAACGTCTGCAAGTCAATACTCAACTCCACCAGTTTCACATAAGCCTGTTCCATCAGCACACGGCTGAAGCGTTCCAAGGCAGGTATCCGCTCATAAAGCCGGTTTAACTCCTGATGCCTGATTATCCACAAATCCGAATCCTCTATCGCCTTAATATTCAAATGAGACGGTGAACCGTTCAAGCGACTGTAATTGTTCGTAACCCAGTCACCTTCAAACGCAAAGTCGGTAGTCACCTCATTACCATTCTCCAACGTTTTGTAATAGACCAATACTCCACTGCACACCATAGCAATGGAGTCACAAACGTTGCCCTCTTTCAGAAGAAAATCATTTTTAGTTATGGTAACCTTCTCGAGTGCAGAATCCAGAATCTCCCATTCCGACGAGGTAAGCGTAATTACAGCATGAATATCTATCATCTTACTACATTATTAAACATCATTACTCATTAGTCCGCTATAAGCATTCATTTTATGACAAATACAAACTTACGCAATAATATCGTAGTCTACAAAACACTTCGCTCTCTTCACTATATACTTTCCGAAAAGCCCCTTTCCTGCCTTTAAGATATTACCATATCATTAATATTATTCGATTTGCATAATTCGAATTAAATAATTATGTTTGTATAAACATTCAATTTCATGGCAAGAACAGTAAATCCTTTTATTGTGACCGGTAAGATAGAACCGGAATATTTCTGCGACCGGATAGAAGAATCGGCGCGGATTATTAAATCCATCACTAACGGTAACAATCTCGTTATCATTTCGCCACGCCGTATGGGCAAAACCGGTCTCATCCGATTCTGTTATGATAAGCCGGAAATAGAGAATGAATACTATACATTTTTTATAGATGTACTTCATACATCAAGCTTACGGGAGTTTACCTATCTGCTTGGACGCGAGATTTACGAGACCCTCCTACCCCGTAGCCGCAAAATGGCAAATTTATTCCTTCAGACTATTAAGTCCATTAGCGGGAAGTTCGGGTTCGACCCCATTACCAACTTACCGGTATTCAATGTTGAATTGGGTGATATAGAACGCCCGGAATACACGTTGGAGGAGATCTTTCAATATCTGGTAAATGCCGATAAACCTTGCATCGTATCCATCGACGAATTTCAGCAAGTAGCCAAATATCCTGAAAAAAATATTGAAGCATTGCTGCGCACCCATATTCAAAAGATGTGCAACAGCAACTTTATCTTTGCCGGGAGTGAACGCCACATGATGCAGGAAATGTTCCTATCCGCAGCCCGCCCATTCTACCATAGTGCAGACCTGCTGGAATTGAAAGCCATTCCAATAGAAAAATACCTGCCTTTCATCATAAATCACTTTGAGAAGCGCAAACGTTCTGTCCAGGCGGAAAACGTAGAAAAGGTATATAACTTGTTTAAAGGACACACCTATTATATTCAGCGGACTTTCAATGAAGCTTTTGCCGACACAGCAGAAGAAAATGAATGTACCTCTGAAATCCTTCAGACAGCAATAGATACGATCATTGCATCCAATGATACCATTTTTCGTGAGATTTTATCCAACATTCCCGAAAAGCAAAAAGAACTGCTCTACGCTATTGCTAAAGACGGCGAAGCCGAACGTATCACTTCCGCCGCCTTTATTAAGCGCCACAGCCTGCCATCGGCCAGTTCTGTACAGTCCGCCATCCAGAAGTTACTCGAAAAGGATCTGATCACAGAGATAAACAAAACCTTCTCTCTGACAGACAAGCTCTTTGCCATGTGGATAAACAGAATCTATGGAAGTAGCTCGTCTGTCTGGTAATTCCTAAACTGTCGTATTATTCATTAAACCAATCAATCTTTTTAGAGAAATACATCACCGTAGCCAGTATTACAAACAATCCAAGACTACCCGCAAGTAAGGCATAAGTCTCCAGTTGAATAAGAATGAAAACATAAGCATAAAGAATACCGAGTAACCCCACCATCGTAAAGGCCGGTTTCTGCTTTTTAATAACTCCCAGCATATAGCCCCCAACCAGAGCAATAGTAAGTACGGATGCCACCAGATAGGCCATATTGAAACCAATATGCTCGGACATTGAAAGCTGCAAACTATAAAAGAGGATGAGTGCCAAACCTACCAACAAATACTGCAAAGCATGAATACGCGCCTTTCCCATGATTTCGGTAAAAAAGATCACTGTAAAAGTCAGCAGGACAATCAGCACTGCATATTTAATAGAGCGTGTGGATTGCTGATACTGATCTACCGGCATTTTTAAGTTCACACCGAAGTTGGAATTCTTTATATCCGATATGCTATCATTTTTATCTTTAACAAACACCTGCGAGTAGTTGCGATTCAAGTTCAACACTTTCCATTGTGCAGAAAAGTCTTTCCCCGTAATTTCCCGTTTTTCAGGTAGATAGTTGCCATCAAAACTGGGAGAATTCCAATTGCCTTTCAAGTTGACCTTGGTGACCTTACCCAACGGAGTAAAGTAAATAGACTGGGAACCTTTCAACTTAATCCTCATTTCATAAGGCAATTTTTTATCTCCTTTCAAGGCGGACAGGTCAACAATAGCATGAACACCCATATTCTCAATGCCCCGCTCATCCATTCCCGACTCGAACACGTAAACGGAATCATTCAGCCTAATGCTGACCTGTTCGCTGAGTCCACGCATATCTGTCAGATTCAAGCAAATAGCCGCCTTGTTGTACTCAAGCAAATTCTTATCAACATTACTCTTCCTGAGCTCTTCCGAACTAAAATACCCTTTAATCAGCAATTCCGAGTTATACACATTTACTTTATAAATTCCCCTCCGAAGGATCTCCGTATTCAGCTGTCCGTCTATAGACAGTTCATCCGGGAATAAGAAAACATTTCCTTTAGACACCTTTGTTATTCCATTCTCTTCGTAAGTAACAGGATATTCCAAGTTTATATAAGGCCCTGTAATGGTCTGTGCAAGACTCCATTTCTGCCCCACTTCCGCTATCGCATCTTTCTGCGTGCGTTCACGTTCTGAAATTAAGTTCTCGATCATAAACATCGGAATCAGCAGCAAGAGCACCAAAAAAGCAATAATCACTGCTTTAATTGATTTTGAGAAACGTTGCAAACAGCCTACTGTCTGCTTTTTCGTTTCATTCAGATTGTCATTCAAATTTTCCATAAAATAGTATTAAGTTGATTTCAGAAAATTCTCCAATGCCTCTATATGAGTCTTAAAAGCCTTCTTTCCCTCTCGAGTCGCTTCAAAAGAAGTTTTTGGCTTCCGCCCTACAAAGCTCTTCCGGCAAACAATATACCCCAGCTCTTCCAAAGCCTTCGTATGACTGGCCAGATTACCATCCGTCAACGAAAGCAATTCTTTCAGAGTATTAAAATCGGCATCCTCATTAACCATCAAGACTGCCATAATACCCAATCGGACTTTGCTTTCGAACGCCTTATTTATATTTTGAAATGCTTCTATCATTTATCACCTTTTCTTTCGTACTGCAAATAGAATAATACCCCATACAAAATATGGAAGCCACCAAAACCGACCGTCCAAAACAACAATTCGTATCCCTCAAAAAAGCCATCCACAATGCCTAGACAAACAAAAGCATACCCTAACCAAGCCACATTAGAGTAGGTATACTTTGATACATTGACCAAGGATAATCCATAAAAAAGGAGCATGACCGAAGATACCAGTCCGTAGTTTTCGTGTAGCAGCAGCGCAATGCAAAACAATCCTCCCGCAAACAGCGGAAGTGCAAAGTTCCAGGCAATGCGATAAGTCAACTTACTAAATAACTTCTGGCCTGTTTTTCTTGCTTTATACCATGACAAGATACAAGCTGTTATTGCCGAAACAATTAATACCAATGAAGCTGCCATGACCACCTCTCCCCGATTATTTCCGGTCTTTAACAGATTGTCGACCACATAGGCGCCAACTAATGCGTATACACCTGCCAAAACAGCTGTTATTCCACTTAGAGATACAAACTTGGAGGACTTCTCCATCAACTCCTTAATCTCATTTACCGATTCTAATGCTTTGTCTTTATTCATATTAAAAGTACTTTGTGCGGCAAAGTAAATTATAAAATAATAAAGTACCAAATAAATATCTGGAAAAATATTTTTTCTAACGCAAGTTTGATATAAAGTTAGAAAAATTGGAATTTGGTTATGAAAGAAAAAATATGGCCGGTCTTACACGGTCTATCATTTAATCTGACTATTTTTACCGTGAAAAACATTTAGAATTTAAGAATAACCTGAAATGAAAATCACATTTACGTTCATAAGCGGGAAAACCGGCAAAGCAATATTCAATATGGTGGAAAAGATTCTGAAAAATTACATCATCATGTCCTTACTTTTATTGCTTTCATGTAATTTGGCTGCCAACGGATTGTCAAAAGACTCCTTAACAACAACCGTATGCGGCAGAATAACCAATCAAACCGATGCAACACCAAAAGTCATAACTGTTATAGCCTGTGACCCACTCAACAATAATGACAGATATGCTTCGCGTATTGACTCCTCCGGCAAATTCCAAACAGTTTTCGACATGCCTTGGGCACATAGTTTCACCATCAATTATGACAAACAATTTATCAACCTCTATGCCCGTCCGGGTGATTCCATCTATATTGAAATCGATGCTGCAAAATTCCATGAAGGGCAAAAGGATGCTTTACTACTAAGTGGAGATAATGCTCTAAAAAATAAGGAATTTAGTCGGACATTTAATGATCTTGCAGGAATCGTCACCCCTACGTTTACTGATTTTACACTCTCCATTAACGATTTTATGAAAATCTTCAATTCAGATATTCGTAGGATAAAGAATTTAATAACAGATTATTGTCAGGAACAAAAGATAAGCCCATGGACTGAAAAGCTAATGCAAGACATGTCTCTTTATATACTGGCCAACGCTGCTACAGATTACAAAGGACAGAATAGCCGTGAAGCCCTTGAATTTTACACACAATCCATCTTCGACCTCTATAATACTGAAAATTTCCGGAATATGATGTTCTCTTATCATTTACACGCTTTTCTCAGTGCCTTGCTTCGCAGTGATCCTTTATATGTTCAAGAAGAAAATTTCATGAAGTTGGAAGAACGTGGCAGTAAGGCATTATTAGCATTACCTAAATCACTGACACGAGACGTTTTGCTTTTTTATTTCTATAAGAAAATCGAAGGAGGCATTCTCGAAATAGACAATAACAACTTCATCAATGAATTAGTTTATGAGAGGGTATTGGCTCTCCGCAGAAGCCAACAATCCATAGAGATTCCCACAATAAATAGTGAGAAAGGGGCCTTCTTCTGGAATCCAAAAGGCCATATTGAAAACATAGAGAAATTTAATCTTAATCAGCTAATTAAAGAAAAGTACAAGGGGAAAGTCGTATATGTGGATATTTGGGCAACTTGGTGTAGCCCTTGTCGCGCAGAAATGGCACCGGCACAGGAGTTGCACAAGTTATTTCACGATAACAAAGACGTAAAATTTGTTAATATCTGTATGAAATCACCTCTAAAATCATGGACAAAGATCGTTGCAAACGGAGAAATCAACGGTGATAATTATTTCTTTGATGATGATTTATCTGATGAAGCCGCTGCTCAACTCCTCTCGGGTGGGTATCCAACCTTTATTCTTATTGGCAAAGATGGCAAAATCAGAACTAAAAAGGCTCCACGCCCGTCAACCATCTCACAAGCTTTTGAAGCTATCAATAAATTACTTGCGGAAAAAAAGAGTAAACTAAGCCTCCCCGCAAACTGACATATTAATGAAGTAGTTAGCGCAGTAAAGAAGTGAAGAATTAGCTGTACGTTTACAAATTCCTAAAGCAAAAATTGCGATGCTTACAGGCAGTCTAAACAAGGGAATCATATAGAATTATACCTATTAAGTTATAACATCAACCTAAACATATCTTTTATACCCATTTAGGTATAAATATAAAAACTATATTTGCACCCCAAAGAGCATAACATTGGACAAAACTTATTATCAGAATATGCCAAGGCCATGCGTAAGCAATACAATCTTACGCAAATTGACCTCTTGGAGAAATCAGGAGTGAGTCTTCGTTTTGTGCGTGAATTGGGAACAAGGAAAGCAATCACTCCACTTAAATAAGGTAAATCAGTTCTAAATCTATTCGGAGTAGATCAAGAAAATCTCATTCTTACCGGACAAAATGAAAAGCTAATATAAGGTATTGATAAAAAATAGAATTCAAGAAGTGATATAATGAACCAAGTAAATTATAAGATGAAAAAGATGAATCGTATTTTAATGGCTACTATCTTCCTGATAGGCAGTAGCCTTCTTACAGCCAAGGAACCGTTGAAAGGACAATCAAAAGATGGCTTCACTTTTGCCTTTCTTACAGATGTACATCTGAACAAAAGTAATAGAGGCAATGGAGACGAGGGTCTCCGTATGGCATTAGCTGATGCCAAGAAGAATAAAGCGGAAATGATTCTTTTCGGAGGAGACAATGTGGAAACGGATGCATTGAAAGATGCCGAGCAAACAGCGGATTCTCTTCATAGCCGTTTTAAGAATATTGTGAATAAATGCGGACTGCCAACTTATTTCACTATGGGTAACCACGACCGGTTCTATCGCAATAACGGGACGACAGACAAGTTAGGATTCAAATTATTCGAGAAGTACTTTGGCCCCTCTTATCACTCATTTACAGTAAAAGGAGTGCACTTCATTGTGTTGAATGGCCTATATCCTTCAGCAGGCGGCCCTTATTCCGTGGATGATACACAGTTGGAATGGCTAAAGAAAGACTTGCAGAAGACCGGGAAAAAGACTCCCGTTGTCGTCTCCATACACGTGCCCTTACTCTCCCTATATTATCCGGTAGTCGAGGGCAACTTCAAGGGAAATGATATGATTATGAATACAAAACAAGTATTCGAGGTGCTGAATGATTATAACGTCAAATTGATTCTTCAAGGTCACCAACACATCTACGAACAGATACAAGAACGCTACCGCTGGTTTGTCACCGCCGGTGCCGTATGTGCAAATTGGTGGAATGGCCCCATCCTTGAGACGAAAGAAGGATACTTATTGGTACATGTAAGCTCCAAAGGAAACTTCAATTGGGAATACAAGACTTACGGCTGGGACGCAAAGAAGGATAAGTGATATAAAGATCTTATGCTATGATAGCCTAACTTATTCAGCTATCGTAGCATTGGTTATAACCAAAGGTACAGAAGGGCTTGCACTTAAATTCAACAATAAAAAGCGCAAGCTCTTAAAACTAGTTTTCAGTAATCAATGCTATCTGCCGGAGTAGATAAGTGAAGACTTCCTTAATGTACAACCTATCATAAAATAAATAAGAACAAGCATTTTTATATATTATATGATAGGTTAAACGTATGACAGAGAAACATTCCAGTCAGTCTTTCAAGCATCCCAGTGGGATAACCTTCACTCCATCTTCACGAGTATAAGCCAGTTCACCACCTGTCAAAACAATCAATAAGTCAGGAAGCCGCATCTTTATTTGCTTCTCTTTTTCATTCCTTTCTTGAATAAGTCTCTTTAATTCCAACAAATGCTTAGCTCCATCTTCTATTTCCCTACTTCCAAGTTTGTATTCAATCAGTGCATATCGTGCATCATCTAAGTGGAGCACAGCATCAGCTTCCAGTCCAAAACGATCATGGTAATATGACAACCGTCCACCTAACGCTTGGGAATAAATTTTCAGATCTCTCATACACAAGCACTCGTATATAAATCCAAAAGTCTTAAGATCAAGTTCCAGACTATGTGGAGAAGCGCCCATGGCTGCTACGGCAATTGAAGGATCGATAAAACAACGCTTTTTCCCGGTTCTGATGACGGTTTTTGACCGAATGGCAGGACTCCATGCTTCAATATCTTCAATTACAAAAAGTTTCTCCAACGCACTCACATAATCATCAAAAGTCGACATAGCCGTACCTTCCATTTCGATCGAGACATCAGCCAACATGCTTGTTTTCTTGGCTAAAGTACAGAGGTTTCTTGCATAAGAGCGCATTATTAATCGGGCAAGAGCCGGATTGCGTTGGCGTTTATCCACTCTTGAAATATCTTCTTCACAAATTATATTTACATAATCTTTAGCAATTAGCAATTTGGCTGCATCACTCATATTGTCCAGTGATGCAGGCCACCCACCCCGACATGCTGCAAAGACAAGCTCCTCAATGGATAATTCAGAAGTTATGCCGTCTATATCCAAATCCATATTGTCAAACAATTCCTGTAATGAGATTTTTCCATTAGATTCGTGAGATTCATACAAGCTCATTGGATACATGGACATTTGCGATATTCTGCCGGTTCCCGTATGCATAATTTCTTCATCATCAATAACAGTGGAACCGGTAAGAATGAATTGCCCCTTCAGCCTGCGCTCATCCACCGCATGCCTGACTGCATCCCATAAAACGGGGGCCACCTGCCATTCATCAATTAAGCGAGGTGTATCACCTTTCAACAACAATGAAGGTTTGGTGCGGGCAGTTGCCAGATATCCTTCCCTTGTATCAGGGTTCTGCATTTTTATTACACTTTTCGCTTGCATCTCAGCAGTGGTTGTTTTGCCACACCACTTCGGACCTTTTATTTGTACTGCACCAAAAGCTTCCAAGCGCAGACTAAGCAAGCTATCAGCAATTCGCTTTAAATATTCCATATCAATGCTTTATCTTAATTACACAAAAGTATCTCATTTATTTGTAATTACCAAGCCATCGGTTGATTTTGATACATCTCATCATGCGTTTTTGATATTTTTCATCGGTCGATTTTGATATATCTCATCATGCGTTTTTGATATTGTGAATTAAAAACAATATATCATACATAGAAAAGAATGAGGTTATCTTTATAATCAGTATATACTTTCACCATATTATAAGCTTCCAAACTATTAAGTAAGTTATTTACAGAAAAATGATTGATTTTACACTCAACCTATCATAAAATAAATAAAAACTATTATATTTGTATATTATATGATAGGTTGAGTGTATGACAAAGAGTACTATGGGAACTAAACTCCCCCGCAAACTGGCACAAAAGATGCTAGTGGTAGGCGAACAAATCCGCTTAGCCCGCCTCAGGCGTAATCTCAGCATTGCCCAGATAGCGGAACGGGCAACTTGTTCGGAGCTGACTGTCTCACGAGTTGAAAATGGACTACCCACCGTCTCCATCGGCATTTATCTGCGTGTGCTCTATGCTCTGCAGCTGGACGATGACATTCTTTGGCTTGCAAAAGAAGACACAATAGGCAAAACATTGCAAGATTTAAGTCTGAAACAGCGCGAAAGAGCATCCAAAAAAGAATAAACGATGAAAAAGCTGTGGGTATATGCAGATTTTGATTGGCTCAAAGAGACAGAATTGATTGGTGAATTAAGCTACGAAAGCCTTCGCGGTTCCGAAACATACGGATTCCAGTTTGATAATGACTGGCTAAGAAAACACGGAGAGTTATTTCTGAGTGAAGACTTAAACAATTACCCCGGCTTGCAGTATACTCAACAAGGAAAAGATATTTTCGGCTGCTTTGCCGATGCCCTCCCCGACCGCTGGGGACGCACTTTGCTCCTTAGACGTGAACAAGTAGAAGCTAACGAAGAAAAACGCCCTGTTCACAGACTAACTTCATTCGATTGCTTAACCGGCATAAACGATTTTTCACGAATGGGTGGTTTTCGATTTAAGGAAGATCCGGAAGGGAAATTCATCAATACGGATAATAACCTGAGTATACCTCCTGTGACAAGCATTCGGGAACTGATATTTGCCAGTCAGGAGATAGAGAAGAGTGAAGAACAAAACCTCTTACCGGAAAAGAAATGGCTGATGCAATTGATTCATCCGGGAACCTCGCTTGGCGGTGCACGCCCCAAAGCAAGTGTCGTAGACGAAGACAGCCTGCTCTATATAGCCAAATTTCCTTCTCAACAAGACGACTATGATGTCGAGTTATGGGAACATTTATGCCATCTATTGGCAACAAAAGCCGGAATTAATGCCGCCTCAACAAGGATAATCACCACTGATAACAAATATCACACGCTTCTTTCAAAACGATTTGACCGTACCAAAGAAGATAAACGTGTTCATTTTGCATCAGCTATGACCCTGCTGGGATTAACAGACGGAGATAATGCAGATACGGGGCACGGCTATTTAGACCTTGTAGACTTTATACTACAAAGTTGTACGGATGTAGAGGCCAACCTCAGGGAACTTTTTCGGAGAGTTGTTTTCAATATTTGCATTGGTAATACGGACGACCACTTCCGTAATCATGGCTTTTTGCTTACACCAAAAGGTTGGACGCTCTCTCCCGCTTATGACATGAACCCAACATTAAACAAACAGCAAAGTTTGCTTATCTCTTCCTCATCTCGTGAGTCCGATTTAAATATCTTATCAAATGCCTGTGAAGAATATATGCTAAATAGAAGTACAGCGGATAAAATCATAACAGAAGTCGTTAGCGCCATAAAAGATTGGAAACAATTAGCTGTACGGCTACAAATCCCCAAAGCGGAGATTGCCATATTTGCAGACAGGCTAAATATAGAAATGAACAATTTATTTTCATAACTTTGTATACGAAGAAAATACCGGAAATAGAATGAAAGTCATTGCTGTTTGCAGTAAAAGATATAATTCAAATTAAGTTAGCTATGAAAGAGCTTAAATGTCCCAAATGCGGGAGTGTTTTTACCGTAGATGAAGCAGATTATGCTTCTATTGTCAACCAAGTGAAGAATGCAGAGTTTCAGACTGAAGTAGACCGTCGGTTGGAAGAACTGCACAAACAGCAGCAGGCTGAATTGGAGACTGGTACGCTTAAAGTGAAGCAAGAATATATGGTCAGGTTATCCGCTAAAGAAATAGAATTGGGTAAAAAAGATGCTGAGATAGCCAAGCTCAATGAGCAAGTAACAAATATTGCCCAAACCAAACAATTGGATTTTAATGCTGTACTCTCCCAAAAAGAGCAGGAAATCATCCGGCTTAAAGAGCAAATGAATAGTGTAGCTCAGAGTAAGCAATTGGAGCTGAATGTCGAGCTATCCAAAAAAGACCAAGAGATTGCCAATCTGAAATCAGCCGTGGGGCAAAACAGTAGCAAACTTCAGATTGCCATACTGGAAGAGAAAAATAAGGCACAGGAAACCTTGCAATCCAAAGAAAAGGAGATTGCAGAACTTCAAAACAAAATCAGTTCAGAGAAAAGTGAGGCTGCCACCCGCGAAAAGAGTCTAAGCGAGCAACACCAGTTTGAACTGAAGCAATTGCAGGATCAAGTCAGTTACTACAAAGAAATGAAAGCCAGGATGTCAACCAAAATGATAGGTGAAACCTTGGAAATCCATTGCAGTACTGAATTCAATCGCATCCGAACTTCTATGTATCCCAACGCCTATTTTGAGAAAGACAATGATGCGAGAACTGGTAGCAAGGGAGATTTTATATTCAAAGATTATCTGGATGATATAGAATACATTTCAATTATGTTTGAAATGAAAAATGAGATGGATGAAACGACAACAAAGCACAGGAATGAGGACTTCTTTGCCAAGCTGGATAAAGACAGAAATGAGAAAGGGTGTGAATATGCCGTACTTGTTTCTCTGCTTGAACCCGACAGTGAGTTGTATAATGAAGGTATTGTTGATGTGTCGTACAGATATCCTAAGATGTTTGTCGTTCGTCCTCAATTCTTTATGCCTCTTATCTCTTTATTGTCACAGGCATCGAAGAAAAGTATCGAATACAAAAGGAAATTAGCTATCGCTCAAAGCCAATCCATTGATGTAACCAACTTTGAGGACCAGTTAAATGATTTCAAGGATAAGTTTGCAAACAATTATCGTTTAGCTAGTGAAAAGTTTCAAAGAGCCATCGACGAAATTGACAGATCGATTGATCACCTGCAGAAGATTAAAGAAGCTCTTACCGGATCAGAAAGAAATCTTCGGCTTGCTAACGATAAGGCTGAAGACCTCACTATCAAAAAACTGACGCGTGGAAATGCAACGATGAAAGCGAAATTTGAAGAAGCAAAAGTCCCAAATCGGGATGCGAATGATGGTATTGAGTAAAAAACAAATCGTATCATAGAAAGAAGTGACTTTCATTCATAAACTGCACTAGAAAAAGTGCAGATTAAGCGATCTATTTTCATATAAAATGCATTAATCACACTTTTTTGTACAAATAAGCGTGTTTCAATGTGCTTATTTATACAAAATGTTAGTTCATTACGAGTATAGATAGGTAATAAGACGTTTATTACACCAATGTAAAGAAAGGTCGTTTGGATAACGAAATGGAGAGTTAATGTATGGATATTTCACACCGATAATCTCCACTCCCCATTAAAATCTATCCCTCGCCTTCTACCCCATCCAGAATAGCTTTTGAGGAGGGGTATAATGAGGTAACGACTGAATAGGGTTAAAGTAACGACTGATCATAGATCAGTCGTTACTTTATTATAGATCAACTTATCATTGAGTATACATCACTCAAAAACAATAATCCTTAAAAGTAATATTTAAAAAATAATTTGTCAATATAAACAACTATGTATATTACCACTAATATTAGATAAATGAAATGAAGTATTAATTGAGATAATAGAAATAAAGTAATCTGCCCTTGACGACAATTTAAGAACGGTGAATACTTATAAGAAAATAGATCAGCAAGATAACCATTAAATATAAATTCCTTTTATATCCCTCAACCCCTTCTTTTTTCTGCTTAAAATATAGACAGAAATGAATAGCACAGAAAACCGAGAATATAATACCCACATATATATTACGATAATCTATATCTACTTTATAAGTATAAGAGATGCATATTACTTCTATCAAAGTAAGTATTGGAAGGATTTTATTTCTCATACTCTTATAATTATTAGATCATAATTCATTTACAAATATATATTTTTTTTCATTCCTGCAATTATATATTTTCTCTTTATTCAGAAGGAATTCAGATACTTAGTGAGTTTATAAGAATTCGTCTATACCCCCAATAATTATATTTTAGATTAAATATTTCGTTTATAAACGAATATTTGATATGTTTGTGGAAAACATTCATGTATGGACGAAAGAATTACATTGCTTGAAAAATACAATTTATGGAATTCAAAGGTCTTTGATTTTGGATTCAAGCGTAGTGAATATACTGATAAACTAAGCGATTACGTTGGGAACAGGCTTATAAAAGTGCTTGTTGGTCAAAGACGAACAGGAAAAAGTTATATCCTCCGACAAGTAGCCCAACAACTGATCGATAATGGTGTAAATCCCCAAAACACGCTATTTATCAATCGTGAATTTGCTGATTTTGATTTTCTCAAAACCTATAAAGAGCTTGATGAGCTTATTAAATCATATAAGAAGGCACTTCAACCCAAGGGAAAAGTTTACATATTCATTGATGAGGTTCAATTGATTGAAGAATGGGAAAAAGTAGTCAATTCGTATTCCCAAGATTATACCGAAGAATACGAATTATTTATTACCGGTTCAAATTCCAAAATGCTTTCTGGAGAATTAGCGACTCTTTTGTCAGGCAGATATGTATCAGTAGAAGTTTTCCCTTTTAGTTATTCCGAATTTTGTGGCATCACAAATCGGGAAGAAGGAAGAGAAAGCTATATCGCTTACATGAACAGCGGGGGACTTCCTGAGTTGTTTATGCTTCCCAAAGAAGAACTTAAACGAAATTATATTTCAGCAATAAAAGACACTGTTCTGTTACGTGATATTATTCAACGAAATAACATACGTGAGCCCAAATTGCTAGAAGATCTTTTTGCATATCTTGTAAACAATGCATCCAACCTTATTTCCATAACCAACATAATTAAGTATTTTAAAGGTCAGGGGAGAAAAATCGGTTATGATGGCGTATCAAATTACATTGGATATATTGAAGATACTTTTCTTATTCATCGCTGTGAACGATATGATATAAAAGGAAAAGACATACTTTCGGGCAATTCTAAATTCTATATAAACGATTTAGCATATAAAAACTATCTATATTCGGGTTTTGGATATGGTTTCGGCTATTTAGTTGAAAACTTAGTTTACTTAGAATTACGTCGTGCAGGATATGAGGTGTATGTTGGAACCCTTCGAAACAAAGAAGTGGATTTTGTGGCAAAAAAAAACGACCGCATTATTTATTTGCAAAGCACCTATATACTCATTGATGAAGAGACGATCGAACGGGAGTATTCGGCTTTAGAAACAATTGGTGATAATTATGAAAAGGTTGTCGTTTCCCTCGATGATATGACATTACCTTTGAAAGGAGGTATAAAACATATAAGAGCTTGGGAAATCGGCTCTATATTATAATTATTCAAGTAATCTTGTCCATACCTTCTCCATACCTTCTCCACTTTTTTTACTCTCCAGCTGCGGCTAAACGAGATATGGACAGAGTGGAGAAGGTATGGAGAAGGTATGGACTTGGTATGGAGAAGGGTATTATCTTCTGCATAACAATATTATATTAATTATTTACCATGTGGATTTGTATATACTAGATGTAATCATAGGAGAAATAAAACATTCTATCCTTCAACATACCGGATTTTAATACTTACTATAAAGACGATACTTTATGGATGACTCAGAAAGCAATGTCTGCGCTCTTTGATTGTAGTCCTGATAATATAGGTCTGCATCTAAGAAATATATTTAAAGATGGTGAATTGAATAAGAGTTCAGTTACCGAGAAATACTCGGCAACTGCCAGCAATGGAAAAAATTACATGACGAATTTTCACAATCTAGATGCTGTGATAGACGTCTCCATAGCCAAGAATTACCTAAAAGGAAATGAATTAGATGATTTAGGGCATATAGCCAATGCTTTCCTCAATTTAGCTGAAAGTCGTGCAAAACGACATATGTAAACATGAACTACTCATCTTTTAGCAATAATATTTTGCATTGCAACGTTTTTTATCTAAATTCGTCGCATAATATGCGACGATAACACATTAAAAACAACGCATGTATAAAAGTTGAGCGAACATGTATATATACGAAAGACAGAATTGGACGGATTTTCGTTGGAATGCGAATAAGGTGTCATTGTTTCTTGAGGAGGTTTACAGGAAGCAAGGGATGCTTTATGGCAGGCTGAGTGGTCTCGGATTTGACAGTAAATTACGTGCCATGGCAGAAAATCTGGCACACAATGTGGTACATTCCTCCGAAATTGAAGGTGTAAAACTAAATGTCGACGAAGTTCGTTCGTCTATAGCTCATCGACTCGGTATTGAGAATGTTAAGTATATAACACCTTCACATTACGTAAATGCAGTGGTGGCTGTGATGCTTGAAGCTCTGGAACACTACGATCATCCGTTAACTAAAGAAATACTTTGCGGATGGCAGACAGCATTCTTTCCTTCAGGACATAGTGAAGGTTCCCGGATAGAAGTAGGCAGGTATCGTTCGAATGAAGAGCATATTGTGTCGGGCATGTTTGGCAGAGAACGTATTCACTATATAGCTCCTTCGCCCGATCGTATAGAAGAAGAGATGAAAAATTTCATCGATTGGTTTAACCGTGAGCAGCCCGTTTCCACAGTAATCCGTTCAGCCATTGCCCATCTTTGGTTTGTGTCTATCCACCCTTTTGAAGATGGTAACGGTCGACTTGCCCGTATTCTTTCAGACATGATGCTTGCAAGAGGTGATAAGAGTGAGTTCCGTTTCTACAACGTATCGTCACAGATTAACAAAGACAAGAATCACTATTACGACATTCTGGAACGCACTCAGCATGGTGATAGCGAAATTACGGAGTGGATTGTGTGGTACGCCAACACACTCATCGCTGCATTGGATGAAGCAGACAGCTCAGTAAGCACTATTCTGAACAAAAGTTTCTTTTGGCAGAAGGCATCAGCCGTTCCGATGACTGAGCGTCAGACATCAACCCTCAATCTGTTTCTTGACGGATATGAGGCAAAGATAACGTCAAAATCGTGGGTAGCCATAAACAAATGCTCAAAGGATACTGCCATCAGAGACATTCAAGACTTGGTGCAAAAGAATATACTTTACGAAGACATCCCTGGAGCAAAGCGCCCTAGTTACTCCATTGTGTATGACAAGGATGATATTACGAGATTCTTCGCTGACGTGGCAGTAAAAGAAGATGGAGAGAATATGTATCTTACAGCTCTCTATAAGGGTCGCATACATGTCTGTGAACGTATGTTGAAGCTTGATGCGGAACGATACATGAAAGGAGAACTCCCCTTATCTCATCTTTTGAATAAGTATTGCTCATATCTTAGTGCTACATAAAGGCTTAGAATGTTCTCATCTCGAACTCATAGCTACTTACATTTCACACAAAAAGAACATTTAAAACGCCCGTCTTCTCTCTATATTGCAAAAAGTTCTATAACTTTGTGCAAATAGAGATTACATTATAGACAGGAATAATGGAGAAAAAGCAATCGGACATACAGGAAATTATGGCACAAATTATCTCATTCACTGAAGATCGTGACTGGGATCAATTTCATAACGGCAAAGATCTTGCTCTAGCGCTATCAATAGAAGCTGCCGAACTAAATGAAGCTTTTTTATGGAAAAAAGCAGAAGAAGTGAACGTCAATAAAGTAAAAGAGGAGTTAGCCGATATTATGAACTATGCATTTCTTATCGCCCATAAATACAATCTAGATCCTAAAGAAATAATATTGGAAAAGTTATCAAAGAATGCAGAAAAATATCCGGTAACTAAAGCACGAGGTAATGCTAAAAAATACACAGAACTATGATTGTCTACCATGCTTCCAAAGAGGGTTTCATAAATGATGTATTCAACGGTAGCATTGCGGATGAAATTGACCACGCATTTGTAGCACACCTCGGGAGACATACTTCTCCCAATGAAGTACTATCATGGAAAAATTCCATGATGCACATGTATAAAGTCGTCAACACCCCTGATATACCAAATGACTCAAGTATAGCCATTGAATATCAGATTCCATTAACATCCAAGCGAGTTGATTTCATAATCTCCGGACTCGACGAGAATGAAAAAGGGAATATTGTCATTATAGAACTTAAGCAATGGGAACAAGCTAAACTATCCAATAAATCCGGAGTTGTCAAAACCCGATTTCAACATGGAGAAAGTGAAACGACGCATCCATCTTATCAGGCATGGTCTTATGCTTATATGCTGGCGAACTATAATGAAACTGTAAGAGAACAGCAAATTAGACTTTCACCATGTGCCTTTTTGCATAATTATCAAACAGATAATGTTATTGCTAACACGTGCTATAAAGAGTACATAAAAGAGGCCCCATTATTCCTAAAAAATGATGCTAAGAAACTCCAAGAGTTTATTAAAAAGCATATAAAATACGGAGCAAAAGATGATATTGTCTGGCTCATTGATAATGGCAAACTACGTCCTTCCAAACAATTAGCCGATGCTCTTACTTCAATGTTACACGGCAATCAGGAGTTTGTGTTATTGGATGATCAGAAAATTGTATACGAAACAGCATTAGAACTCGCAAGAAAAGCTTGCACAGGGAAAAAGCAAGTGCTCATTGTGGAAGGTGGACCAGGTACCGGGAAGAGCGTGGTGGCTATGAACCTATTGGTACAGCTCACCAAAGGAGGATTGGTGACTCAATACGTATCAAAAAACGCGGCCCCGCGCGATGTGTACGCTGCTAAACTCAATGGCAATTTCCGCAAAGGATATATCCACAACCTGTTTGTTGGCAGTGGGAGCTTTATTGATGCTCAACCCGATGCTTTCGACGCATTAGTTGTCGACGAAGCACATCGCTTAAATCAGAAAAGCGGATTGTTCAGCCATCTGGGTGAGAACCAAATATTAGAAATCATACGCAGTGCCAAATTCTCGGTATTTTTTGTCGATGATCGACAAAGAGTTCACATCAAAGATATCGGGTCAAAGAAAACGATTGAAAAGATCGCAGAATCATCCGGTGCTATTGTGCATTTAGATAAACTAAGCTCACAATTTCGCTGTAATGGTTCCGACGGCTACCTAAGTTGGTTAGATAACACATTGCAAATAAAAGAGACAGCAAACATTCGGTTATCCCAAGAAGACTATGATTTCAGAATATTTTCAGACCCAAATGAGCTATTCGACACCATAAAAGAAAAGAATAAGATAAATAATCGCTCAAGAGTCGTAGCTGGATATTGTTGGGACTGGAATAGCAAAAAAGACCCAAGCGCATACGATATCCTTATACCAGAATTCAAATTCCAGAAAAGATGGAACCTTAGTTCTGAAAAAGCGCCATGGATAATGGGTGATACTTCTATTAATGAAATAGGTTGTATCCACACCTGCCAAGGACTGGAACTGGATTATATTGGAGTAATTATCGGGAAAGACATGCGATTTGAAAATGATAAGATAATTACAGACGTTACCAAGCGCTCTAATAATGATCAGTCAATAAAGGGGTTTAAATCTTTATTAGGCAAAAACAGGACACAAGCCCTACAGGATGCCGATGAAATAATTAAGAATACCTACAGGACTCTGATGACGAGAGGTATGAAAGGATGCTATGTCTACTTTTGTGATCCTGCCCTCGCCCAGCACTTTATAAGTTTACTTGAACCGACACAAAAAGAGGAAGAAAAGACGCGCATAGAACCGCAAGTAAACGATGATGTGAAATACATCGACTTCCTCCCCTTCTATTCCATCAAAGCTGCTTGCGGATATTTTGGCGAAGGAGAGATCGTAGACGAACTCGGTTGGATAAGAGTAGAGGGAGTAGGTAAGCTTAACAGGAATATGTACGTGGTTCAAGCCGTGGGACATTCCATGGAACCAACCATACAAGATGGAGATTATTGTGTATTCAGAGCCAATCCGGCGGGTAGTCGTCAAGGTAAGATAGTCCTTACACAACATCATAATTATTATGATGCCGAGTATGCAGGAAGCTATTCTATCAAAACTTACAGTAGCAAGAAGAAATTTGACGAGTACGGGAATTGGATGCACGAAGAGATTGTACTTGAACCCCAAAACCATGATTATAATCCCATTGTAATCAATGAAAATGATTCAGAAGACTTTCGGATAGTAGGTGAGTTTGTAGGAATAATAAAATGAATCTAGACCTAACCTGTTTCTCACCCTACCTAAAACACTAAGGCCGTTTTAAAAACGCACTGATTCACTTGCCGGAACTAAAGCCCTTTGGTATCCGAATCATAGGGCTTCCGTTTCCGAATCATAGCGCTATGGTCCGCGGACGGAAGGGCTGTGGAATTCTAAGTATCTTCAGGGAGTTTCTACAGTTCAATTCTCGCTAATTATTCAAGTAATCTTGTCCATATCCTCTCCATATATTCTCCACTTTTTTTACTCTCTAGGTGCGGCTAAACGAGATATGGACAGAGTAGAGTTGGTACGAAAAAGGTATGAACTTGGTACGGAAAGGGATATTATATTTTACGCAACGGCCTTGTATTATATAATTACTCTATAATTTCATATACATCAAAAATGGAGTTATAGAATAAATAAAAAACCTTTGCAACAGTATGTCAATTAAAATATTATTTTTTACCCTTATTAGCAGATTATTTTTTCTATCACTACAATAATCTATTGAATTATATAAGCAAATAGAAAATTATTAAGCCCTTCAAAAAGAGTATTTCAAAAGAAGAGTTGTAACATTTAATATACAGGACGAAAACCGACCATGTGAAACGAGTCATATCGACAGGCAATATGGATAAGTTTTGTTAGACTATCTAAAAAAAAGTTATACTACAAGGCCTAACAAAGTAATTACAAAGATAAAAAACAGCCATTTTATTCTGAAGCGAAAAAGATTACTATGATTAATAATAAAATTACATAAAAAAGATTTGCAAATACCATTTTTTTTTATGAACATTGCACACATTCTTCAGATGGAGTGACGATTTATTAAAAAACACACAGCTACAGCCAATTTAACAAATTCATTCCAGCACAAGCAATGCTTCTTAATAATGTAAATATTTTACTTAACAATAAATATGTAAACAAGAGCCTTCTCAGAAAGTAAGAAAAATATTAATAATGAAAATATTTCTGATAACAACATCATTGTTTGGGAAAAAAACTTTTTCAAGTTTAATAAAGAATACATCGAATGAATTATTAAAAGGCCAATTACTGTTTATAAAATGTAATAATTTGAGTTTATCATAGTTCATATATAAAGCAATAAAATACAAACGCTTTGAGAAATTATATAAATGAGCAAAAATATGATGTTACATAATGCATGCAAAGATTTGATCGGACAATATGGTGCTGTCATTATTCGTACATCAAGATGCATCATTTTTTTATCAGATCTTCAAGCTTTTGAAAAATATCCTGTTACTAAGACTATCTTTAAAGATCTTATAGAAAAAAGATATTGCGAAAAAATCTATCAATTATACATAAAAAACAAGCATGAGGCTGCAACAAATATTGTTTCTATCATAAACCAATATCTTGATGAAACTGTATTCAGAAAAGAGCAAGTTTGCTATATATTTGATTGCATTCTTTATGGTCTAGGATGTATTGATCATGTAAATGAACCTCTTCTAAGTGGATTAGTAAACTCATCAGAAGAAATACTCAACACATTATCAGAGCAATTAAGCGATCTACAAAAGCAGTACATTGATTTATTAAACAAACTTGTCATTTTGCCAAAAGATATTATTTATGATTCTCCAGCATATTTCTCTACACAAGCGAAAAATCAGTTATACGCAATAGAAGCAAAGATTGCTGTACTAAGCCAGCAATTAAGGACTAATGAGCCCGAATGGTGTTCTAGAGTACAATCTATTTTCTTGGATAAACACATCAAACAAAAAGACAATGCTGTTAGAGATAAACTCAGTAATGAAAAGATACAATATCAATCACTTTTAAATAACTTACTCATTAAACCCAAGATATTCTTTATAAAGAAATCAGGCTATTATAACGCTTCTGGCATACAAGAACTTTTAAAGCTAGAAAAGAAGATCAAGATATTATATGCTAATATAAGCGATAGTAATAATAATTGGTGCGAGAAAGAAAAAAAGGCGACTCTTTACAAATACAATATTTCTGGTATGAATATGCTTCTGCAAATATTTTTTAAAGTTGTTCTTCCTTTAGTTATTGTCGTCTTTGGAGGAATGGAAGGCTGCAAATATACAGATTCACGAGAATCAATTAATCATTTTGAACAAACGATGATAACGGCCAAAGAAAAAGTAGTGAATAACGACTACAAAAATGCACTAAGATTATTTCAGCAGGCTAAAAATGAATATATTGGCAGTTTTAGAACAGAACATTATAAGAATCTTGCCAATAAGCAAATGAAAGAAGCCATTTTTGAAGCTTTTTCAAAAGCCAACCAAGCTTTACAAAATAGAAAATATTTAGAGACAGCCGACATTTTGTCTCAAATTCCAAAAGATTCATCTACCAAAGGCACTGATTATACTGAAAAATTTAATCAATTCAATGAAACGCTAAAATTTAAAGTAAAAGAAGAAATAAATATTCTGATTAAAAATATTTCTAACAACCATGGTAAATTAATGAAAGATGATCTAAATCAACTAAATAACTTGCTTACATTATCTCCTAATGATTACTGGTTGAACTTTATAAAGAAAAAGAGCGAATGAAAGATGAAATCAAAAAAGTTATACGCCAAACAGTATTAGGTGCAATTGCATCGATCCTTCATAACAATGTTTATGCAACCGAAGCTGTCACTCCATCCTTATCTAGCATAGATATAGGACAGAATTACTCAAAAGATCTTATAAGTTCTATAAGAAGAAAGATAATAAAAAATGTTTTGGCTGTATCTCCAAATGGCGAAACCAAACTGATAGCTGGACATAGATCTCACATGTCGCATCGCTCTGGTGGAGGAGGTGGAGGTGGAGGCCATCAGTCGCATTATTCTCATTATTCAAGTTACAATAGTGACAGTTATTATTCTCATAGTTCTAGTTCATATAGCGGTTCAAGAAGGAAATCAATTACCACATCTCCTAAAAAGACATATGCAACATATTCTCTTGGTGACAGAACTCTCAGAAAAGGATTGTATGGTGCCGATGTATCTTCTCTGACCGCACTTTTAGTGCATAACCTATATTTAAACTCAAACGGAGTAAAAACACAAAAAGGCTATTCCCTTTACGACTCTAAAGTCACAAATGCTATTAAACGGTTCCAAAAGGATGCAGGATTATCGCAGACAGGAATCACTAATGCAAATGTTCTTTCAAGGTTACAAACATGGACTCCTAGCAAAACTACAAAAACATTAGGAGTCAGAGATCTTAAATATATAGAATCGTCTCCGGTATCAGGCAATGATGTTGCAACTCTCATAACCCTATTGATTAATGCCGGCTTTGCACCAAACCAATCAAAATTACAAATTAAAAGTGGCAACGCAATCTACACGGAAGATGTGCAAATGGCTGTAAAAATGTTCCAAGCCTATAATGGCCTTTATGTAAGTGGAATAGCTGATTCGGAAACAATTTCCAAATTACGCTCTCTTCAAAAAAAGTAAATGAATAAAACTTAATATCAAAATAGCAGAATACTTTTAATAATATAATTTTATCAAGTTAAAATTAAAGGACATTCTAAAAATATCCATGGATCACATAAAAACGATTAAGTAAATCAGAGAAAAAATGACAATAAAAATTGACCGAAAGGTATATCCAGATACATGTATATCAAAGTGTATATATTTTTTCCTGGATAAATACTGCTTTGAACGTTCACTTACCAGCAATATAGAGACAATAAAGGTTTCTGCCAAAGATGGGATAATTGAAGATAAATTTATTTCAACATTTAATGAGCGTTTGAATGACTATAAGCTACGAGAGATAATAGAAAAAGAAACAAAAGATTTACGCACTATCCTTTATGCTAAAGCTTTTGCTGATTATAACGACATTTCTATAGATGACATCTAAGGTTACTATGTATAGATTACTTCCATTCAATTTTTCTAGAATTGCCAATAAGGAAATACTAGTTAATGAAGTAGGAGATATGATTATTGCTCCAATAAAAACAGTGCAAAAGCTTGTTGATAAAACTCTTGAAAAAGACGAATTATACAAATCACTAGTAGCCAACTTTTTCATCTATGAAGAGAGCTTTCCTGCTTTATTTGATATATATGCAGCCCGTTTGTGCGAAAAGAAACGTTTCTTAGATGATTTTACTGGTCTTCACATATTCGTACTCACTTTACGTTGTAATCAAAATTGTGTATATTGCCAGGCATCTAGCCAAAATGAGAATGCAATAAGATGTTCTATGTCTATAGAGTCTATGGAAAATGGTGTAAAAATGATGTTTAAGTCTCCTTCTCCACACCTTACTATGGAATTTCAAGGTGGTGAACCTAGTTTAATGCCCGATTTAATAGAATATGGGGTATCTTTAGCGGAAAACATCAATGAAAAAGAAAAAAGATCCCTTTCATTTGTCTTATGTACAAATTGTGTTAACCTCACTGACAAAATACTAGATATATGTAAAGAACATAATATCATGATTTCTACATCTTTAGATGGTCCAGAATTCTTACATAATGATAATAGAGGGAAAATCAACAGTTATGAAAAGGTTATAGCAGGCATTAATAAAGCTAGAATTGTTCTAGGTGAAGACCAGGTTTCAGCTCTCATGACAACATCATTAGAAAGTCTTAAGTATCCTAAACAAATAATAAATACATATATTGAAAATAAATTTAATCACATTTTTCTCAGAGCACTTAACCCTTATGGGTTAGCATTAAAAACAGAAAATTGGAAAGATTATACAGACAAATTCATTAGTTTCTACAAAGAAGCCTTTGAATATATTCTCCAATTGAACAAAAAAGGGACTTTCTTTATAGAAGAATTTGCTAGTATTATTCTTAAAAAAATGCTTACCCCATTTTGCACCGGTTTTGTAGATCTATTATCACCCGCTGGAATAATAAATGCAGTATTAGTTTATAACTACGACGGATATGTATATGCAAGTGATGAATCTAGAATGCTAGCCGAGTACAACGACGACTTAACATTTAGATTGGGAAGCCTTGGTGACAAATACGAAGATATTGTATATGGAGAAAAAGCAAAGAAATTTGCAAAAATTTCAGCTAATGAGATAATAGCAGGATGCTCTGATTGCGGAATCAGAAATTTTTGTTGCGCAGACCCTGTTCGCAACTACTCAACACAAGGAGACATGTATGGATTTAGACCAACATCTTTGCTTTGCAAAAAAAATAAAGCAATAATAGAGTACCTCATTACTCTCATAATAAATAGGCATGACGAAGTTATGCCCATCTTCAAATCATGGCTATTATGATAAAAGAATCTAACGACAATACTCTGCTTACTACAGAACAATGCAATAATTCTTGCATAATGTGCTGCCAGCCTCCTAAAAAGATTGACGATATTAATTATCTCTATACTCACAATATTAAGGTACTACAAGAAGCACCTAAAGATTTACCAATAATTGGTATATCTGGAGGCGAACCAACTCTTCTCGGAGATAAACTTTTTGATCTTATATGCTACATCAGAAAGAACTTTTCAGAAGAAACGACCATTCATCTATTAAGTAATGGCAGAACATTTCAAAATGCTGAATACACCCATAAACTTAAAGAATGTGCAGGTAATAATATATTTGTTGGTATTCCATTGCATTCTGACTACTGTAAAGATCATGATATCATTGCTGGAACAAAAGGTGCTTATAATGAAATGATGCATGGCTTGTATAATCTAGCAAATGAAAGAATTGAAATAGAATTAAGAGTTATAATCAATGCGATAAACTATATGCGTTTGCCTAACATTGCACAATTTATATTTAAGAATTTACCTTTTGTTAGCTGGACTGCATTTATGGCTATGGAAGAGATAGGTCTCGCTGTAAAAAATTTCAGCAAAATATGGATAGAACCAACAGAGTACATTGATTATATAAAAGGCGCTGTTGATGAGCTCTCCACATGGGGCATGGAAACATCCATATATAACATCCCTCTTTGTTTGTTACCAGAGTCTTTGCATTTATTTGCAGCTAAAAGTATATCAGACTGGAAAGTCAAGTTTTTAGACATATGTGATAGTTGTATAATGAGAAATATGTGTTGTGGTCTCTTTGCTACGTCCAATGAGATATTTAAAGGTATAAAACCATATAATAATGATTGATAAGCACTATGAATTAAGAAGTATCAGCTTAGCTTTATTTTATCCATACTAATATGGAAACAAGTAAAAGACAAGTATTTCGTTTATTAGCATTTATATGCTAATAAATCAGCAATATTGCTAGACAAATCATTCATATTTTAGATTAATATCAAAGTTCTGATTTAAAAAATTGATGCGGTCAATCATACAAAACAGATTTAGTTGCAATATTATATTTAAACCGTAAGAACATAAAGAAATATATACAAAGAAATTCATTCAAAGATTTGAAAGTTGATTTTAGGCAGAATATTTTACTAATTAATATTCAACATCATGAAGAAGTTATATATAATTGTCAAAAAGCCTTCTTTAATACAAGCAATGAGTAAGACTTTTTCTTTTTATACATCAAGAACAGGTTATAATAAAGGAACCATATCATTGACATCCAATGGTAATTATTCTCTCTCAATGCATAGCTTTGGTGTAAGTGAAACAACAGCTAAGAGAACACCTGAATATAAACTAGCTATTTCACAATTGTCTATGGATATGTTTCATGCATATGAAACACAAATTAAACAATTTACATGCATGCATCATAACATGTTGCAAATTCCATCTAGTAATTCATTCGACAAAGAATTAATACTAATGTCTCCTAAGACATACATTCGTCAAACTATAAATTTAAAAAAGCCACAAAGATCAGAAGTTGAAGAAGATTTGAGAAAAGAAATAAAATGCCTTTTACATAATCCAATAAACGATACAAACCTAAATACAGAATCGTTTATAAAAGAAAACCTCAATAAATTGACAGAAGAGCGTCAAAGCCATTGGCAAAAAGCAGTTAATCTCTTTACACAGATAGAAGATGCCCGCGAAAAAAAAGAAAATGCTAAATTTTATAATGAATATAGATTGGAATTCAATAAGAAACAAGCATTTATAGAAGGAGATAATAACATCGTAGAAGCAAACCTAAAAGAGATATGTGCCAATGCTAATTTGCCTTTTAACGTTTCATTAGACTACATATATTCAATGGAAGATAAAACACTGTCTATCAACATTATTATTGATGACGGATTGAATATTCCCATATTAAAAGCCAGTATATTAGCCTCAGGAAAAATATCTGTCAAAGAGAAATCGATGAAAGAAATTGCAAATGAAAAAACGACTTGCGCCTTAAGCCTCCTGTATTATTTGGGTAGTCTCTTCTTTTCTGCCTCTCCAAACATTGACTCTATTCGTATTTCTCTTTGGGATAAAGAAATGGCTATTGGATATATGTGGGTAGAATTTAATAGGAGTAAATTCGTAAACATCATTCCTACATCAATAAACATTGCTTCTGAGTTCTTATCACAACTAAACTATAGTGATATTAAATTCAATAATGGAAGTATGATTATAAGCCCTATAGATAAAAATATATTTAAAATTAAGGTTCAGGATCTAGTCAAACATCTTGATGATAACAGAATTGTTATAACTCGTTCTAAAATAAAAATGAAAGATAAGTAACAGCCTTATAAAGTCTTTAGATGATACCTCTCTTATCAGTCAGAATTTCTCTATGAACGCTGATATCCATATATTTATAGTTGAACTCCCAAAATTAGGTAATACTGAAGTGAAACTGGATTTGAGAAACCATCGCATTTGAAATGAAATAAAATCTAATATATGATGCATCATAAGAATATCAATATTCTGTTAATATTATTACTTTTATGGAATCCATTGATGATTCTATTACTTACTAGAAATATATATATATCCGTTCTACTACCTTTCTGCATTTTAGTATTAGGTTATTGGCTTTTAAAAAGCCCATCATTTCGACTTAAAGTATGGGCGTTTAATCTTTGTGCATTAACTAGTATATGCTCCCACAGTGAATTACTATTTCGCGAATTTTATAACAATTTAGACATCCCCAATTTATACGAACTACATGGTAAATATTATTTCAATAAGCCTTATATTACTAAAAAATTCTCAACGAATGAATATGTAAGTAACTATTATACAAATAGTCAAGGTTACCGTATAGATGAACTAGATAATGCTAATGAGCCCATAAGACATTGCGATTGGTTGTTTATAGGAGATTCTTTTACGCAAGGAGCTCAAGTTGATTACCAAGATCTATATACGTCAAAACTTTATAGGAATTATCCGGACAAAGTTATTGTTAATGCGGGAATTAGTGGCGCTGGGTTATATGATGAATTGAATTACTTTCGTGATAGAGGTAAACAACTTAACCCCAAAGTCGTATTCCTCCAAATAGGAGTTTTTAATGACTTTTTTAACATTAAGGAACATAAGGCCACTTTTCAAGACTACTTAATGGAAAAGTCCAACTTATATCGCTTTATCGCATTCAATGTCTTTTCTACAGACTCATTACCTCTCGGTCGATGGACAGAGCCTTTCTTTCCAACTAAGCAAGAGAACATTGATTATAATATTCTATATCAAAAAAGCTCTCCTGTAAAAGATCTTGACGTACGGACTTTCAAACAATGCATTACGGAATGGAAAAGAGAAGTTGAGAGTATTGGTGGAGAATTAAAACTGATATTGATACCAACTAAAGAGCAAACTTCTCCTGAATTATTGTATGAAGTAATGCAGAAGTATCATATTAAGCAGACTGAAATTGATATGGATGCACCAAATCGTTTATTAAAACAAGAAGCAAAACAGTTAAAACTACAAACATTTGATTTAACTAATGATTTTCGTCATTCTAAAGATTTTCCATTCTTTCATCAAGATGAACATATGAATGTGATAGGGCATGATCTTGTTGCTCATAATCTCACTATAGGGTTGAAAAAAGATGCTCATAATATAAAATCCTTTAGTAACAGCAATAGCCATGATAGATATCCATCTTTTTATTCGAATGATAGTATTCTACTTTTTCAAACCCAAGATCATGACCATTACAAAATATGTAAACGTTACCTTAATCAACAATTAACTGAATGCATTATAACAAGTGTAGAAGAACTTATACACCCAATATACTCTAATGATCTGAGGTATATAGCATATACAGAAGGGAATCAAAATAATAGCGAAACTGATGTAATATTATATGATAATGTTAGTGAAGAATATACAAAAATAAATGAAAGGAATTGTTATGCTGCTATACCAATGATTAGTCCAAACTGTACTCTAATTGCATTTCCATCTTGGAAAAACAAAAAAAACAGTTATCCTAAAATATATGTATATGATATCAAGAAAAAACGAGTATTATTGTCTATACCCGCACAATCTGAATGTTGGAGACCCATATTCAATAAAAATAGCAATAAAATATTTTATATTCAAAAAGAAAAAAAGTTTATTGTAAAATTATACGATTTAAAAACAAACAAATCAATAGATGTATTCCATATGCCATATGACATCTGGGATATTACATTATCACCCTCAGAAAAATACCTTGTTTATGCTGGAAATAAAGACGGGAATTGGGATTTATTTTCTTATTGCTTTAAAACAAAACAAATAAAGCAATTAACAAAAACTATTGGAAACGAATGGGATCCTTCTTTCGGTTTAAATGATAATGAACTTTGGTATGCTGGGACTTTTGGCTTTAATGATGGTATTTATCAAAAAACAATCAAACTTTAATGATTATAGTAGCCACAATCTTATCTATCGGTTTATACAATCTAATGAATCAATCAATGAAAAAATATTTCTTATTGATTGTAAGCCTTGGTTGCTATACTTATTTTGTAAAAGAGTATATTCTTTTATTTTTATTACAGGCAAGCCTTCTTATATTGTTTAGCAAGCAAATAGAGAAAGGTAATAAAGCAAAACTACATGCATGCCTATCAATTCTTACATATATCTTGGGTTTTGTTATTTTAAAATATTCAAATTCATATTCTTTACCTTTAGGATACTCTGTTTTTGCTTTTACTAGTATATCTTATATAGTAGATCTGTATAAAAATCATTTCCGCCATGCAATCATTGACATATTGTGCTATCTGTTTTTTTTTCCTAAGATGATGGCCGGCCCTATTGTTAGAGTAAAAGAAATTATGCCTCAGCTCGAATCAAAACTAATTATAAATAATACTCTATTATATAAAGCTTTCAAAATCATTCTATATGCTGTTTTTTTGAAATTTGTCATTGCCGATAATCTAGAAATTGATCAAGATGAATACTTAGGTTGCAATCTTATATTGACTTCGATTATTTTTGGTATTCAATTCTATATTGATTTCTATGCTTATTCACTATTTGCTATAGGTTTAGCATTAGCATTTGGCATAGAAATATCAGAAAATTTCAACGCCCCTTATCATTCATCTTCTTTTAATGAATTCTGGAAACGTTGGAATATAACTCTTTCATCTTGGCTAAAAGATTATATCTATATACCATTGGGTGGCAACAGATGTAAACCTGTTAAAATTTGCAGAAACATTTTTATTACATTTTCAATTAGTAGCTTATGGCATGGCTCCACTACCCCATTCATAATCTGGGGAATGTGTCATGCCTTTTGTGTCTTTATTGAACATATTTTATGCATAAAAGAAATGCTCTGTCATAATTGGTTTAGAATTCCATATAAACTGATAGTTATATGTTGTACTATATTATTATGGCAATTATTCCGTTTTTCATCTATAAAGGATATCAACTTATATATAGAAAAATTGATATCATCAAACACGACAATAAGCAACAAACTCATCTTAACTTGCATTATTTCAATAATCTCACTTATAACAATAGATAATAATCTTATAAAAAAAATAGTTTTTCATATCAACTTATCAAGAAAAAATATTTATTGTGAAGTGGCCTTAATGACATTGATAATCATAATTTTATTAATGTATCCCAATCAATATAGTTTTAACTTCTTCTATATACATTTTTAATATGACTATACTTGGAATTTCAGCATATTATCATGATTCTGCGGCTGCTCTGTTAATCGACGGGAAAGTTGTAGCCGCATCATGTGAAGAACGTTTCAGTAGAATAAAACATGATAAAAACTTCCCTAAAAATGCAATATTATTTTGTTTAGAATATGCCCATAAAAACTTAAATGATATTGATTATGTCGTTTTTTACGAAAAACCATTTATTAAATTTGAACGAATTTTAAAATCGTTCATGCTATATACCCCTAAAAGTATTGGTACTTTTATTTCAACTATACCAATTTGGCTAAAAGAACGATTGAACTTACGGAGAACTATAACCCGTGAATTGAGTGCCATCACAGGAAACAAGTATAAGAAAAAAATTCAATTTGTTGAACATCATTTGTCTCATGCAGCATTTTCATACTACACCTCCAAGTATTCCAATGCTGCTATCTTAGTCATTGATGCAGTAGGTGAGACAGCAACAACCTCAATAATGGAAGGTAAAAATGATGAAATAGTTTGCATTAAGCAACAGCATTTTCCAAACTCACTAGGTTTATTATATTCAGCCTTCACTTATTTTCTTGGTTTTGCCGTTAATTCCGACGAATACAAGATCATGGGGCTTGCACCGTATGGTAATCTCAAAGATCCACAAACCAAAAAATTTATAGACATCATTACTCATGATCTGGTTGAAATAGCTGATGATGGGGGCATAATATTAAACACAAAATATTTTGCTTTTATGTATAGTATTCGAATGATTCATGATAAAAAATGGGAAAAATTGTTTGATATAAAGCGTAGAGAAGAAGGTTCATCTATAAACTTAACGCACAAGAATTTAGCTGCTGCTATCCAATTTGTGACAGAAATTATTATTTTTAAATTAGCAAAACATGCAAAAGAAATTATCCATTCAGACAATCTCTGTATTTCTGGTGGATGTGCTCTAAACTGCGCAGCGATGGGTAAATTGAAAAATAGTGGATTATTTAAAAATATCTATATTCCATTTGCACCCGGTGATGATGGTGCTGCTATTGGTTCAGCATTAGCGATAAATGCACTAAGTGGACAAAAAGTTTACGATTTTTCTCCATACTTAGGGCCTGAATATATTGAAAGCAAAATAAAAAAAATACTTTTAAATGAAAATATTACTTTTACTTCATATTCAACAGAGGATTTATTAAATCAAGTAATAATGTTACTTGATAAAGGAAAGATCATAGGATGGTTTCAAAGTAGAATGGAGTTCGGCCCTCGCGCTTTAGGAAATAGGAGCATACTTGCAGATGCTCGTAAGCAAAATATGAAAGATCTAGTGAATGCCCGTGTAAAATTTCGAGAGAGTTTCAGACCGTTTGCGCCTGCTATTCTGGAAGAAAAAGCTATGGAATTCTTTAATGAAAGACACTCTCCATACATGATGTTTAACTGCAAAGTATTTGACAGTAAACAAAATGTACCTGCCATTATACATATTGATGGAAGTGCGAGAGTACAAACAGTTTCAAAAAGAGAGAATAGGGTCTTTCATAATCTACTTGAAGCCTTTTATAAGCAAACAGGATGCCCTGTTTTATTAAATACCAGCTTCAATGTCATGGGAGAGCCTATTGTTTGTACGCCAATAGATGCAATCAAGACATTTCGCCAATCAGGCATTGATATATTAGTAATAAACAATTTTATTATAACAAAATGAAATTTATAAAAGAAGTATTTATTTTTATTATACATGAAAAGAAATGGTGGTTAGCTCCTATTCTTTTTATATTATTGATTGTGGCTGTAATCGTTTTTTTTGCTGATTCTGCAATAGCACCTTTTATATACTCCCTATTTTAATGAAAGAACTGATCTTATGCATAAAAAAGATGAACGTTACTATAAATAAATTAATAGTAACGTCCATACTTATTATAGTTTATTTTACTGTAATATTATCATATCATATGTTCATCCGTAAAAAGCAACCTCGATGGATTAACAGTAAAAAAGATAAATATAGTCTTGAAAACGCTAAATATATGTGGTAAAAAATACGCACTAAATTATCCGAGAATAAAGATAAAAATTTCAAGATCATCTAAATAATTAGAGGTGTATATATTAATAATAAGAAATCTAAAAAGACATCATATTTTCTGTAAATAGTAAAAACAAAAAATAGTCTCATTTTTACTTATGGCCGAATATACTCTATGAAGCTCTTCTTTTATCTCTCACCTATATCTTTCCCTTTCTCTTTATCAAACTTCTCTCTTTCAATCTTCAACAACTCCTCAAACAGTTTAACAGCTTGATCCATTGAAAAGTGATTGAGATTTTCAACCGTTGTGATAGGCCCAATATTAGAAGCATTTACATGACAGCTTTCGTAGAAATTATTCGTATAATATAATACATTTTCTTCGGTAAACTTCTTTAGTCCGTCTTCCGTTACTCCCAAAGCTGTTGCCACTTGTTTTAATTTCTCGTCTTCAAGTTTCTCTGTCTGTTCCATCTTTGAAACAGCTTGCTTTGTAATACCTAATAAATTACCTAAATCGGTTTGTGTCATACCGCGAAGACGGCGTATTCTCTCAATTTTTCTTCCAATATGTATGGCATTGGTATAATCGTCAGCTTTCATAATAATGATTTTTAATCAGGTTTTATATTTTCAATGGTTGTTTACTTTCTTCAAAATTTCTACTTTTTCTCTTTCGCTCTGCAATAGACGTTCATACAATTCAACAATCTTATCAATAGGGTTGATTTGTTGAGCGATTGATGTTGAACCTTGCTCAAAGGTATTATCTCTAATATTATTAATATTGTAGATTGCTCTTTCCACATCAAAATCTCTAATAACTTCAGGAGCCACGCCTAGCACATTAGCAATTTGAGACAACAGCCCATCCTCTACTTCATCTTGACTTTCTATCTTTGAAATCTCTTGTTGACTGATACCAAGATCAACTGCCAATGCTTCTTGTTTCACACCCATATACACACGTATTTTTTGCAAATTACGTCCGACGTGTCTTCTATATGCTTTCTCTTTTATTTCTCCATCCATATCATTATTTTTTAGTGAATACGAGGAACAAATATAGTAAAAATCAACTAATACATAGTTGAAGTCAACACTATTTTTTTCGATGCCGGCTATGAAGTGCCTAATTTCGTCGCGTCAATTTAAATAAGCCTGCCGATTGATTGTGGCGCCGCATCAAATGACAGTCAGGCTTTTACCCTACTAAAAGGGGAAACAGCCGTTAACCTATAAAAATAAACAGCCTATGATGTAAAGTTTAAATCGGATTATCGGGATATCGGGATAAATCGTTCGGAGATTTAACCGTCCCAAAAAGAGTTATTAATGACCTTATTCTCTAACAAAATAAAAAGACATGAATTTATTTTCTAATCAAAGAAACAGGAGCACTGTGGATGCTCTTAAGATGGTTTATGTGATGGGGTTCTGTTTGCTATTGTTACTTGCAGGCGGAACATCGGTATCGGGATCGACGCTTGCTTACAGTCAGCAGGTCAGAAAGATATCGGGTACAGTGAAAAACGCTCAGGGGGAGCCCGTTATCGGGGCTAATATTATGGAAAAAGGAACAAGCAATGGCACAATCACCGACTTAAATGGAGTGTTCACGTTGCGCGTATCGCCGCCCAACGCCGTCATAAAGGTTTCTTATATAGGATATACGGAACAAGAGATCGCTATAGGCAACAGGAACCGCTTGGATATTGTGATGACGGAAGATACGCGGTTGATTGATGAAGTGGTGGTAGTGGGTTACGGCAAACAGAAGAAGGCTACCGTAACAGGGTCTATCGCACAGGTGTCGGGCACCGAGTTGAAGCAATCGCCGGCAGCAAACTTATCCAACTCATTGGTGGGACGGTTACCGGGTGTCATTGCCAACAACCGTTCGGGTGAGCCGGGAAATGATTACTCGGAGATTTATATCCGCGGTAAGGGTTCGCTGGGTGACAACAGTCCGCTTTATGTAATAGACGGTGTAGCCAACCGTGGCGGAATAGAGCGCCTCAACCCGAGTGATATTGAGTCACTGACGATATTGAAGGATGCTTCGGCTGCCATTTATGGTGCGCAGGCGGCAAACGGGGTAATCCTGATTACTACGAAAAGGGGAAGTGACTCGAAGCCTGTGATCACGTATGAGGGGAATTTCGGACTCTCGGAGCATACCCGTACGCCGAACTTGATGAATGCGTATCAGTATATGGTGTATGACGACGAAATCAATGCACACTTTGGCAGGACGCAAAAGTATAAGGATATCAAGAACGGCTATTTGGATGGTACGATTGATCCTTTGCAGTACGCCAATACCGACTGGATGGATGTGATGTTTAAAGCTGCACCGCAAACCCAACATTCTTTATCGGTAAGGGGTGGCAATGACCGTGTAAAGTATTATATGTCCGGCGGGTATTTATACCAGGAGCCTGGATTCAAGCACACTAACCTCAACTTCCAAACCGCCCAGTTACGTTCCAACCTCGATGCCAGTATAACAAAAGATTTCACAGTGACTTTGGAATTAGCGATGAGACAGGAGAATCGCCATAATTCAAACTATGATTCGGGCACTTTCTTCTGGGAAGGTTTCCACGCCTACCCTTTCCTGCCGGCCTATTATCCTAACGGGCTTCCGGGACCGGGTCTGTCTTGGGGAAACAATCTGGCTATACTGACTTCGGGAAAGACAGGCTACGACAAGATAAAGGATACCTTCATCAATTCGAAGATGGCTTTTGATCTGAAGATGCCATGGATACTGGACGGTATGTATCTATCCGGTTATGCGGCACTCGACTCTCACTTCAGAAGCGAAAAGAAACTGATGGATATGTGGGATGCTTACCGTTATAATCCGGCGACTAAAGATTATGATAATATCCGTTCGACAACGGGAGACGGAAACATCAATCTGACGCAACAGTTTGATGATGGGCATACCACTACTCTTCACTTAAAACTGGGATATGAAAAGCGGTTTGCCGAGCACAGCATCAATGCTTTCATTGCTTACGAGCAGAGCAAGACCAAGGGAGACTGGTTCTCGGCTTACCGTCGCGACTTCCTCAGTGATGCGGTGGATTATATGTTTGCCGGCAGTGACAACCTGAAAGATAATAACGGTAGCGGGAGTATCTCTGCACGCCAGAATTTCTTCGGACGGTTGAGCTATGGGTATAAAGATCGTTATCTCGCCGAGTTCACTCTACGTCGTGATGGTTCGCAAAACTTCAGCAGTGATTCACGTTGGGGATGGTTCCCCGGTTTGTCGGTGGGCTGGCGTATCTCTGAGGAGAAGTTCTTCAAGGACAACCTTCCTCAGGTGGATGAACTGAAATTAAAAGCTTCGTGGGGAAAGTTAGGTAATGACAGGGTGGATCCGTTCCAATATGTCAGCACGTATGACATGAGTGATGGAGCAGCATTCGGTCGCGACCCGCAAAGGCAAAAAGGCTTCACTATCGGGCGGGTAGCCAACCCTGACATCACTTGGGAGAAGGTGACAACGAAGAATATTGGTTTTGAGTCAATCCTCTTCAAACAGAAGCTAAGCTTTGATTTGCAGTATTTCTACTCCATGCGTAAGGATATCCTCACCCCGAAACAAGCTTCCATACCGGATTATACAGGGCTTACCCTACCCGATCAGAATATCGGAGAGATCTCTAATCAGGGTATCGAAGCCAGTGTATCATACAGGAACAAGTTTAAAGAACTGGGGTATTATATCGGGGGTAATCTGACTTACGCCCACAATAAGATTCATTTCTTTGATGAGGCAGCCAATGTGCCCGACTGGCAACGACGCACGGGACACTCCATCGACTCGTGGCTGGTGTACAAGACGGATGGTATCTATCAAACTCAACAAGAGATAGATGCGTCACCTCACTTGATGAACACGCAACCCGGTGATATCAAGTACCTTGACGTGGATGGCGACGGTTCGATAACGAGCAACGACAGGGTCAGGATTTATGAGAGTGCTACACCGGAAATTGTCTATGGCATTAACATGGGAGGTACGTGGAAAGGTTTTGAACTAAATGTACTTTGGACGGGACAAGCCAGAGCGAAGCAGATGATACGCCCGGGAAGTTACAACCGCGATGTGACGTACTTCAATAATCGATGGATCTCAGCTACCGAGACACCGAATGCACGTTATCCGAGGGCTTTCGACCGCGACGATACCTTCAATAGCATAGATTCTGATTTCTGGTTGGAAGATGCTTCATTCATCCGTTTGAAGAATATTGAATTGGCTTATAATCTTCCCGCATCTTTCCTTAAAAAGATGAGCATCTCGACACTCCGCCTCTATGTAAGTGGTTTCAACTTGTTCTCAATAGACCACATCAAAATTCAAGACCCCGAAGGCACCAATGCAGGGGGAATGTATTATCCTCAGCAACGGATATATAATATAGGTGTGAATATTAGTTTTTGATATAATAATTAATGGGAATATTATGAATAACAAAAGAATAAAACTGGGAATCATGCTTTTGGTATGTTCTCTGGCTTCATGCTCCGACTTTCTGGATGTACAGCCATTGGGTTCTTTTAGCGAAGATGCCGTTTTCTCGGATGCGAAGTTTACTGAGGCTTACGTCAATCAACGATATGTTGAAATGCGAGACGGATTCGGTAACACCGGTTTACGTTATATATCGGACGAGGCATATCATAACTTCAATTCAGGCAGTCCGTATCTTTATAACCGCGGAGAGGTAACTCCGGATCAGTATGGAGATTATGGCACATGGGGATCATATTTCACGGCTATAAAAAACTGTAATATCTTCTTTGAGAATATCGGCAAGTTGAAAGCCGATCAAAGTATGATAGATCGTATGACGGGGGAGATCACATTTCTGCGGGCTTTCTTTTATGCAGATCTGGTATCCCGTTACGGTGGCGTACCTATTATGACAAAAGCATTCGGCCTTAATGATGACATGATGCTGAAAAGGGATTCGTATGAAGACTGTATTGCTTTTATTGTGGGTGAGCTTGACAAGGCTGCCGCTCTATTGCCAGTGTCGTATGACGACACCAATTACGGGCGTGCAACGAAAGGTGCGGCATTAGCATTGAAAGCAAGGGTGCTGCTTTATGCAGCCAGCCCTTATTGGAATGCATCTGATGACAAAACAAAATGGAAAGCCGCCGCAGATGCAGCAAAGGTTGTGATAGACTTGAAAGACGGAGGCAGTCCGGCTTATCAGTTAGACCCTGATTATAAAGGGATGTTCTTGAATAATCAGAGTAAAGAAATCATCTTCATGAAGCAGTTCAATAAGGAACACGGGCACTCTTTTGACTGGACAGACTCGCCGAACGGTTTCACGGGGTGGTCAAGAACCTGTGTATTACAGGATATGGTGGATGCATACGAAATGACGGACGGGTCGATGCCTACGGAAGATCAATATGCTAAAGGAACGCCATGGTTAAGTCGTGAACCCCGTTTCTATGCTTCTGTAGTATGTGATGGACAGCAGTTTCGCGGACGGGAGATTGAGTTCTTTGTTTCTTCAACGGGCAATCGGGCCGAATGTGGCATGGATAGTGAATATGGCATTGACGATTGGAATGCATCGAAGACACACTATACCATCCGCAAGTTTATGAACGAGAGTCTGCGCAATGCCTGGAATGACATTTGTAACCAACCGTGGATTTATATCCGTTTGGGAGAAGTCTATCTGAACTATGCGGAAGCGATGCTTCATTTGGGGGACGAGCAGACGGCACGTGAATATGTAAACAAGATCAGGGAACGTGCCAGAGGCGGACAAGCGGATGTTCTACCGGACATCACAAGTTCCGGCGATGAGCTGTTGAAAAAGATACAACACGAACGCAGGGTGGAACTGGCCTTTGAAGATCATCGTTTCTTCGACGTGCGCCGATGGAATATAGCCATGGATACGGAGAACAAACCCGCACGCAAAATCACAATTGTACGTGATGACCAGACTAAGGTGAAAACGTATAAGATTGAGGTTTTGCAGGAACGCAAGTTCTTGCCGCAACATTATTTATTGCCGATACCGAGAAGTGAGATTCTAAAAAACTCGCTTTTGGAACAGAATCCCGGTTATAAATAATCTGACTTGAAAAGGGGCTGTGTCGGAAGGCACCGCGGGTTATGCGGATTTACACGGGAAGAATGACAGAAAACCGTGATTAAAGATGTATAATTCCTCACCATAAGATGCTTGGACACAGCCCTTTTTTACTCGGTTTTTAAGAAGATAAGGTGTTTATTTTAAATATTTATTTTCTATCTTTGAACCATCACACTTCACACGTCAAAATCATATACTAAATTATACATTATGTCGAATACAAGAGTAAAATATATTACTATTTTCTTGCTACTCTTCTTATCAGGCGGAAATATCAGTGCCGCGAACAGTAACCGGTGGAATATGGATGCTGACGGCGGTATTTCGTGGACTATCGACGGGCGTATTCCTCATTCGGATCATATTGAGATGAGTGGATTGAAGTTATCCGCCGTATTGAGATACGGAGTCGATGCAAACGGTTCATTCCAACTGAACAGAAGTCTGGTATGGCCTTCGCTACGTACCCTGCCGAATAACACTCATGCCAGTCTGACACGCCGTTTTGCGTGGAATGTGACAGACATGATTTCAGTCAATGGTTCTTCTCTGACGAATGAAAAGGTCAGAAAGATTGCATTGCGGGGGATGATGACTACGGAGAGTGAGTTTGATCTGAGCGGAAGAGGTAAGCTTGAACTGACCCGCATATTATTCCCATCGGTATCTCTCCCCGCCTTTTGTGAGAAATACACACTCAAGAATATCGGGACATCAGATGTCTCCGTTGAAATACCTTCCAGCCATTCCGTCATCAATACAGCCGCAAAAGATGGAACGGAAGGAAGCTATAAATTGGTCTCTACCCTGAGCGGACAGACTGCCGGAATACTGAAACCGGGGGAACAACTGACGTTCGATGCAACATTTGCCGGCTACAAGCTCAAAGATGCTGAACCGCAAATTGATGTGGAGAAGGAATTGAAAGCCCGACAAGATTTAATAACCGGATTTTGGAGCAATCTGGTTCTGGAAACTCCCGACCCGGTCATCAATACGATGTTCGCTTTTGCGAAGATAAGGGGAGCCGAAAGCATTTATGATACCAAAGGCGGATTGCTTCACGGGCCCGGTGGAGAAGCATACTATGCAGCAATATGGGCAAACGATCAGGCGGAATATATCAACCCTTTCTTTCCTTATCTGGGATATGTCACGGGAAATAAATCTGCGTTGAATGCGTACCGGCTCTTTGCACGCTATACCAACCCTGAATACACCAAGTTGCCGAGTTCCATCATTGCGGAAGGCACGGATACTTGGGGTGGTGCAGGTGATCGCGGGGATGCCGCCATGGTAGCGTACGGAGCTTCGCGTTATGCGTTGGCCAGAGGTGATAAAGCCGAAGCGGAAGAATTGTGGGGATTGATAGAATGGTGTCTGGAATATTGCAAAAGAAAACTGAACAAAGAGGGTGTTGTAGCCTCTGATGCAGATGAATTGGAGAACCGCTTTCCTGCCGGTAAAGCCAACTTATGCACATCTTCTCTTTATTATGATGCGCTATGCTCTGCCGGCTATCTGGGTAAAGAGCTGGGTAAACCGGCTTCACAATTGGCAAAATATAAGAAAGAAGCGGCTACCCTCCGGATGAATATTGACAAATATTTCGGTGCGAAGGTGGAAGGCTTCAATACTTACCGGTATTATGAGGGAAATGATGTGTTGCGCTCGTGGATATGCATTCCGTTGACGGTAGGTATTTATGAAAGAAAGAATGCGACAATTGAAGCGCTGTTCTCCCCGCGTCTGTGGACAAAGGACGGATTACTAACCCAAGCAGGTAGTGAAACCTACTGGGATCGCTCTACGCTTTATGCATTAAGAGGCGTATTCGCCTGTGGGGAAACAGAAAAAGCAACAAGTTATTTGAAGTATTATTCCACACTACGTTTACTTGGCGAACATGTGCCATACGCCATCGAAGCATGGCCTGAAGGCAATCAACGCCATCTGTCTGCCGAAAGTGGTTTGTACTGCCGTATTATAACCGAAGGTATGTTCGGCATTCGTCCTACCGGTTTGCACTCTTTCACGATCCAGCCTCGTCTGCCCAAAGACTGGAATGAGATGAGCCTTCGTAAAATCCGGGCTTTCGACAATGCATTCGATATTGAGGTTCGCCGGAGTGGCAGTAAGATTGAAGTAAAAGTAACTTCTGCAGATAAAACAGTATTAAAACATAAGATCGGCGAAGGAGAGCAAATTGCAGTGAACTTACTAAAACAATAAAATCTTAAAGTAAACATTAAAAACACTATGAACAAAAAAGCATTGTTATTCTGTTTGTTTGCGTCGGCTACAATCTGTGGCGTGCAGGCTCAGAAAGTATTTCAATTAAAGTCACCTGACGGAAAAATTGTGACCGAAGTCTCCGTTGGCAAGACAATCACTTATTCCACTTCACACGAAGGGGATGTCATTCTCGCTCCGTCACCGATATCGATGACGCTGACAAACGGTGAAACGTATGGGGTGAATTCCAAACTTACTGGAAGCAAGACTGCCTCGGTGGATAATGTTATTCATACGGCAATCTACAAAAAGAAAGAGGTACGTGATCATTATAATGAACTGACATTGAAGTTCCGTGGTTCATTCAACCTTATCTTCCGTACTTATGACGACGGTGTTGCTTACCGGTTTGTCTCGACTTCACAGAAGCCTTTCGAGGTGAAATCGGAACAGGCGGAATTCAATTTCCCGGGTGACAGGAAGGCTTATGTGCCTTATGTGAATCGGGAGGGTGCAACGCTGGAACAACAGTTCAACAACTCTTTTGAAAACACTTACCAACATATCAATCTTTCTTCATGGGACAGCAAACGTCTGGCTTTTCTGCCTCTGGTCGTGGAAAGTGATCATGGGAAAAAAGTCGCAATTACGGAAGCCGACCTTATGAATTACCCGGGCATGTATCTGCATAATGATAACGGTTCGTCTTCTTTAAAGGGCGTTTTTGCCGGCTGTCCGGCGGAGATAGAACAGGGAGGACACAACCGGCTGCAAGGTATCGTTAAATCGCGTGAAGGATATATCGCCCGCTTCGACAAGGGATGTGCTTTTCCATGGCGTACACTGGTCATCTCGACAAATGATTACGAACTGGCCAATAATGATATGGTTTACCGGTTGGCCTCAGCATCCGACAAGACTCAGGATTACAGTTGGGTAAAACCGGGTAAAGTAGCCTGGGATTGGTGGAACGACTGGAATTTATATAATGTACCTTTCAAGACCGGTGTAAACAACGACACTTATAAATATTATATCGACTTTGCCTCCTCTCACGGCATTGAATATGTCATTTTAGATGAAGGTTGGGCGGTAAATCTCAAAGCGGATTTATTCCAGGTGGTTCCCGAAATAAATCTCCAAGAGTTGACTGCATACGCTGCAAAGAAAAACGTGGGTTTGATTCTTTGGGCCGGTTACTGGGCTTTCAACCGTGACATGGAAAAGGTATGCAAGTATTATTCCGAAATGGGTATCAAGGGATTCAAAGTGGACTTTATGGACAGGGACGACCAGCCCATGGTTGACTTCCATCATCGTGCAGCTCAAATGACTGCCAAATATAAGCTAATGATTGATTTCCACGGAACATACAAACCAACGGGATTAAATCGTACTTATCCGAATGTGATTAATTTTGAAGGGGTTCACGGACTGGAACAGATGAAATGGGCACCGGGAACAATTGATCAGGTGACTTATGATGTGACTTTCCCTTACATCCGTATGCTTGCCGGGCCGGTGGACTATACCCAGGGAGCCATGCGTAATGCGACCAAGAGCAACTACCGTCCTCTCAACTCCGAACCGATGAGCCAGGGTACTCGTTGTCATCAGTTGGCCGAATATATCGTATTCGATTCTCCCCTGAACATGATGTGTGACAATCCATCCAACTATATGAGAGAGAAAGAATGCACCCAATTTATAGCAAGTGTGCCTACCGTATGGGATCGCAGCATCGCTTTGAATGGAGAAATAGCACAATACCTGACTCTTGCACGCCAGAAAGGCGACGTATGGTATGTGGGTTCACTGACAAATTGGAATGAGCGTACGGTTACCCTCGATCTCTCTTTCCTCGGTAAGGGAAAGTACGAAGCTGAATTATTCAGAGACGGTATCAATGCCGACAAAGCTGCTTGTGACTATGTGAAGGAAACGGTTAGCATCCCCGAGAGCGGAAAACTATCTGTGAATTTAGCTTCAGGCGGTGGCTTTGCCATGAAGATTTATCCGGTGCAGTAAAAAGAAAATTGATGCTGCTTCAAAAGACTTGATCTAATAAAAAGCACCCTTGTTACAGTATAGTTGAACTATGCCCCAAAAGTTAGACAAAAAACTTTTAAGGGGCAGATCATAATTGTAGCAAGGGTGTTTTGTTGTTTTTCGAACTTTTTTGCAGAAACCTCCGCAGACGTGCCCATCATGAGGTGAGCTCATTACTATTACGGGTATACGACCCCTAGCAGACGCGTTGCGGATAACAGGCTATTTTATAATCATTTGGCGTTTTCCTGCTTTGTTTGTTTAACTAACTGAATGGTTCCGTTATTATTATAATAAAGTTTATCAACACAAATGGAGCGCAACCAGTCATGATTGGATAATGAGCTATTATGGTAAAAAGCATACCACTGCCCTTTATATTCCACAATTGAGCCATGATTTGTATAACTATCCGTCGGTTCCATATAAATACCCATGTGTTTCCAGGGTCCAAGCGGACTGTCACTGATAGCATAGCGCATCCGGTTATCGCCTTTCACACCATCTTTCCAATTCTCATCATGATTGTCAGAGTATGAAAGATAATACTTACCGTTATATTTATGGACCCAAGGAGCTTCATGAAAATCGACTAAACCTTCCATCGTTTGCATCCCGCCATCCAACTCCATCATGTTATCTTTTAACTTACCCCCTTTACAAATACCGCCTCCACCATGATAGATGTATGCCTGCCCATCGTCATCCACAAAAACACAAGGATCAATCAACGGATCCAGTCCCTTAATATAGCCCTGTACGGTAAAGTTTGCAGCAGGCTCCTTACTGGTGGCTACTCCTATCTTCCAACTGCCATTCCAGTTGGTATCACTGGGATGAGGGAAATAGAAATAATAAGTGCCATTCTTATAGGCACAATCAGGTGCCCACATGAATCCCCCTTCTTTACGTCCCCAAGGAACTTGCGAAGAATTTAATATTTCCCCATGATCTGTCCAATGAACCATGTCATCCGTAGAGAAAACATGATAACGATCCATCAGATCACATCCCCGTGGAGGGGCTATATCGTGGGATGCGTATACATATAAACGACCGTCTTTCCATACATGCGCCGAAGGATCGGCGGTATACAAATTTGTAATAAAGGGGTTTGGCCCTAAAGTGAGAGGTTTGCCAGACTCCTGACCGTTGCAACTGACAAAAGCTAAGGACAAAAGTGTCAGCAAAATCAAATAGTTTTTCATTTTATTTTTAATTATAAAGTAAGTAATATCATTTCTCATCTCGTTTGGGTAATTCAAAACTTAACGGCTTCTCATGACGAAGTATCTTAGCCGCTTCACCGGTCAGCCACAGGTAATGATCGGAAGGCATTCCATCCATACCGACAAAACGAACTTTTTTACCAACCGGGGGATTATCCGTGCACTTAAAGATAGCTGTACCTTCATTCACTTCATCAAACATGGCAACGTATAACATTATGGCTCCTGCGCTGATTGCAGTAGTAATCTGTTGCCAATAGAAGCGTCCTCCTTGGCGGGGAATAGAACCGGAAGGTTTCACATCATCAGGAAATGCATGACGGCTCAAATTATACCAACTAAAGCCAGGAGTCACACAAGGAACATAACCTACATTGTTTTGTTTACACCATGCCATATCATCTACGATAACATCGCGATAGCGATCCATATCATTATGGAGCAATGGTGTAAAACGCTGTACCATCCACGGCATAATGATGTCCGCCTGTTTAATCAATTCATGTAAATAAGGATCGTGAACACAATCGGAATTCAGATCTCTCCAGAAAGTCGGTACTCCCAACATCACGCTGCAACCTCCATATTCCGGATCGTTCTTCAGAAAATCAATAAAACGCTCCAACCCGATATTACGGATATCATACGGACGATCAGGAAAACCAACACCCCAAATCGTAACTAAAGGTTTGCCGTTATAAAAAATATAAGTTTGTTCGCCTTCCTGATTTGTAACACGCAGCGAATCGACTAAATATTTCCAATCGTCAATCAGGACGGAACAATCCTCACCTTTAGCTTTCAAACCGGATAAATCATACATTACTCCAATAGCGCGACCATATTTGGAAGCAGCCTTTATCGCATGTTTCAAAACGGTACTGTGCTTACGTGCATCCGGGCGGGCAGCATCAAAAAAACGCTGCATAAACACGCCGTCCAACCCATATTCTTTCATCCACTTGAAATGTAAATCGACTGTACTCTCATCGGTAGAGGAGAAAAAACGGGCAACCGTTCCATCCGCCTGCTTAAGCCCGGTGGGATATGTTTTAGAATATTCCTTGATATCAGGCCACATATCAATTCGCACACTGTTCTCATCCGGATACATCAAACCCTCTTTCGGTTGTCGAAACCATCCTTGATATCCTGCCATAATAAGCCCCTTGTAAGATGGATATTTAGTGTTTTTGGAATGCTTAGGTGTTGCATTCAAACTTCCAAGTAAAAAGAGGCCAAATAATAAAAAGAAATATTTCCTCATGATTCTAATAATTTATATAAAGATTAATAATTGAATGATTATCGTTTTTCCCATAGGCTCTTGATCGTTTTTTCCTGTGAATACCCTATAGGACAATTCTGGCTCTTTGTATTAGCGCGATAGTAACCTTCACTTTGATTTGGGCAGGTTATCATCCGGTAGCCCGGCATCTCCAGATGCCCATTTGGATCTGTGCGGCGTATCCAATGATAGGCATATTCCAGCCATTCATTTCTATAATCTTCCGGCTGCAAGGATAACCAGGAAATCTCATCCCATCCCCAGACAAAATGTGAAGTCAGATCTGCCACATTCGGAGCTTTTCCCCGGCCGTAATTATCAAATTCCACTAGATACGGCAAATGTTTACATTCCCATCCAGTGGGTGATATGCATCCTTTGCTCTTTTTATAAAGGGCATCCAGATAATTTACTGCCAATTCGGACTTATAAGGTTGATCGGGAATTTCTTTGATACGAAGCGGAAAAGAATTAAAATCAAGCAAACTCACTCCATTTTTTATCATACCTCCATAAGGGGTATGAGCATCCAATAATACCCAATGACGACGGGCATGAATGCGGGCATAGTCACGTATCTTTCCGATGACACGCGCCCAACTGTTGCGTTCCGGATCATTCATGCCAATCAACTCTATCTGTCCCAGATGGAGAGCTTCACATCCGATATTGATAGATGAGCATGCCAGATAATAAAACCAAAGCTGAGTTTCCAATTGACTGACATCAGGTACGCTACTACCCTTATGCCAATGATTGACCAGATGCCCCTCACTATTCAACATGGAAACATAAGAGAAATTGCGTGATTCAACAGGTAATCCGTAACCGGTAAATACCCAGTCTGGTATTTTTACTTGATTGACGTTTTCCGTAATAATTTCAAAGAGACAACCTTGTAATATTATATCAGGATCAGAGGTATGCAACTCATTGGCTATTGCTTTCGCAGTAGCCCAATATTCTTCATCATTCAGTATATCTTCACCTCCCCAACGATAAATAGCGCGACCTATAAACTTTGCCCCGATATTCCGGACCATACGCATATCGTCGCTATGATAAGAATAAACCCGATGTCCCTCCGGTTTATCAGGGGTCAATAGATAGACCATTGTAATGGACCGATCCAAATAGTTCCCAAGTACCCGGCGCGAAATGCCTTTCTCATCAAAATAATAATCCTTGCTCTGCCCTCTCAGGGAAAAGGGAAAAAAAACAGACAATATAAAAAGGACATATATAATATTCTTCATAATAATCCGCTATTTCACCAAGCACCTTTTTCCTTATAAAAAGGAATCGGGTCCATGGTATATTCTACTTGTTTGGTTTGGTAGGGTAATGCCCGCATCTCTGTGGCCGGCTTAGTATTATAATTTTGATTGCCCGTTAATGTAGCCGCAAACAAAGCGATACCTGCATCTTTAGGCAGAATCAGCATACTGGCTTTCTCAGGAATATCCAGACACACTTTGTATAAATAGGCAAAACTATATGAGTCATTGCCCTTGTTTGCGCTATGCTTATGGTTGGCAATGTATCCGATGGTAGCGTCTTTAATATAACCTTCACTTTCACCTTTCCATCCCCATTGCCCATAAAAACCGGAGTAATAGGGCACATTCACCGGATATGGCTTACCATCTACCAAGAAGGTAACCTTACGATCGTTTTGAATGGAAGTGACTAACAGGAAAAGTTTATTCTCACCATGATGTTGAGGCAGGAGAATAGTATCTCCATTGGCCCGGACATAATTGAAAACAGCAGGATCATTTTGTATTTTAAACTCAACACCGTCCGAGATAATCTTTTCAGGCATAAGTTCGGCTGCCAATGAATTCCCTTGGCGATCAAAGTTACCCGCACGATTGAATTCATCGGATGTCAGGGCTAAGGCATTGTATCTCAGCTCTACAGGTTGATTGGCGGGAACAGTCAACAAAGACTTCTGTTTGAATGTAACCTTAAATGTACGGGGTTGGAAAGCCTTACCACTGAATACAAGTTTGTTACCGGAAAAGGTCCCTTCCCCAATCTCTTCTTCAATACCGTTTACCTCTTTTACGCTTTCAATAGGCGATGCAAATTCCACACTTGCCCCCTCATAAGGAGTGCCATAGATTTCATTAATACGGATAATATATCCATCTCCATTTTCAGCCTTCTTAATTGCTTTCACAGCTATCTGAGGACGATCTGTGGTAGCGAATGAATAAGAACATCCTAACTTTCCGGGATGTTTAGTGGTGGTAAAAGCCAGCAAAGGTTGATTAAAGTTTTCAGCTTTCCAGGCGATATTTGCTTGCGTTACATCAGACTTATGTCCAACAATAGCGTATCGGAAAGAATGATGCCCATGATCCTGATGATCCTGATACGTATAAAATTTACCCGGTTGCGGAGTGTGTAATAGAGTCAGGCGAATAGTATTGTTATCCGGTTTATCCCACCCATATTTAGAATCGTTCAGAATGGCAATGCCATAGGAAGAATCATCAGCTGTCAGATCAGCCCACTGTTGCCCTAATACTTCAAAAGAGTTTTCTACGTTATTTCCCCTTTTTACATAACCTAATCCCAAATCATAAATTGCTTTTTCATTGGATACAGTGGTAGGGAATTCAGCTTTCAATAAAGCTTTCTTTGCTTGCCAGTCAAATTCATTACTGATCTCTATCTTATCATCTTCCGCTCCATCCGTCAACGAGATATATTGTACGAATTTGGATCCTTCATAAGTACGCTCTACACGTAGAGATGCTCTCAATGTTCCCCTCTCTGCAACTGAAACTTTCACACTATCCGTAATGGAAGTGCTCGGCCCGTCCAATACTTTCTTATAAATCTCCCAAGCCGGATAGTCAGTAGAAAGATTCTCTGTAAACAGAACCAACCGGAATGGTTTTCCTGCTTGCACTAATTCGCGATTATTCTTTTTATCGAAAATGGAAGCAATATCCCCATGTACATCCAGCGAAACTTTATAACTCGTATTTTCAATGCTTCTCTCGTTCACCCGTAAGTTGCTAAACGTTGCCGGTTTACCTTCCTGAATATTATATACCGAGAAGCTAAGCGGATCCACTTGAGCTGCCAACAGAATCTCCGCCATTCCATTCTTCCAGGAAAGCAGTTGTGCACGCACTTCATCGCCTTTAGGAGACAGAACTCTAACTTCTGACGGACGTTTATCCATTTTTATAGTAACTTTCACCAAATCTTTACGCGCAAAAGCAACGGAATTGTAAACAACGACCGGCGTACCTTTCACTCTGGTATCCAAAGCCCGGCTCACAGCGCCTACCGCAGTATTAATAGCATCTGAAAACCGTGTCTGTGCAATCAACTCATCATTCCAAGAAAAAGTATACGCACGGGGAATACTGGTACCCGTCAGATCATCATGAAACTGATGCCATAAGAATCGTTGCCAATTTTCACGTAAAGCTTCGGCGGGATAAGTTAGTCCTCCGAGTGTTTCTGCTACTACAGATGCTCTTTCCGCCGCATCTGCCAAATGCTCATTCCTACGATTGAATCGCTTCATTGCAGCTTGTGAAGTGTAACAACCCACCCCATGCACATCCATCAGCAATTCACCGTCATAAACGGGAAGTTCCGGATGCTTCTCAAAAGGATAGTAATCCTCGTATATCTGTCCGGACTTGGCACTGATAATTTTTATCGGGCCATCGGCTTTTATACTTTTCTCCAATGAATAAACGGAAGGAAGCGTAGGCGATCCACCCCGATCTCCCACTCCGTAATAGCTGTAAGCCGTATTGTTAGGTCCCAATTTGGCTCTTTCCAGAATGCGATTATTCGCACTGATATCATCATAATAGTAGGATGTTCCATAGCCTCCCGCATCCAGTACAGCCATAATCCGGGCACCATCCAAGCCTTGCCAAAGACCTATTTTAAAGGGCATCTTTTCTTTTTCCCCAAAAAAGAAATTCTTACGCCATTGGAGTTTTTGGGTGGAGAAGCCTATCAGTCCACAATGTGAAGCAATGGTAGGCAAGGTATAACCAAAGCCAAAACAGTCCGGTAGATAAATATCATTTGATTTCACACCGAATTCTTTTTTATAGAATTCCTGCCCTAACAGGATATTCCTGAAGAAAGATTCGGATGAAGGTATATTGGGATCTGTCGCATCCCATGAACCTCCCGCTACATTCCAACGCCCGGATTTAATGTATTTTTTTACAAGTTCATACTCCCGCGGATAATACTCTTTCATCCAGGCATATTTTTGCGCACCTTCAAAGTTGAAAATATAATCGGGAAATCGTTCAAAAAGCCAAAAGTTCTGTACCATAGTACGGTGTAAATAATCATCTATGGACTCACGCACATCCCAATTCCATTGCGTATCAAAATGAGCAGTTGCCACCAGATACGCTTTATACTCTTTTTGCTGACCGTGCAACAGAATACACACGGAACAAAACAAAGACAGAATGCAACCTAATTGTTTCTTCATCTTCTTCTTTTTTTATAAGAAAAGTTTGACTATCGAATAAATAGCTTTCGGGATAATATTAAAGACAGACCCAAACCCTCAACCACTCATCTGGACGGCCAGGTAGATTTTAAAGGAATTTCTCCCCGCAACATTTTTCTAGCCTGCCCGGTGAGCCATAAGTAATGATCCGTGGGTAAACCCTCTTCAATGCCTTGAAAGGTAACATTCAAATCACTGGCCAACCGGCACCAATTATCCCCTTCAAGTCCCTCCACTTTCTGAGAGCTTATGGAATAGTTTCCATTTCTGTATACCACATAGTAATCGGTATCGGCACGATCACCGGGGACATCACTTTGATTTAGGCATTTGTAAATAGCTGTACCTTCATCAATTTCATCAAACATCGCAATATAGAGCATCTGAGCACCGGATTTGATACAGTTGTACATCTGATTCCAGTAAAACTTACCACCCAAACGTGGATTCACCCCGTTATTGGGATGCATATTACGATCGGCAGAGCCAGGGAAGCATAATGGAGCATACTCCACCTTGTTTGTTTTACACCAAGCGATATCATTTTGTATCAAGCTATAAAAATTGGAATAGCTGTTATTATCATAACGCCCTACAAACCAAGGCATAATAACATCGGCCGCTTTTATCAAATCGTGCAGTTTGGCATCAGGCAAGGCATCATTCCGCCTTTCGCGCCAATAAGTAGGCACTCCAAGCATAATGCTGAATCCTTTCTCTTTCAGGCCGTTCATCAGAGATTCTATATCTGTAAGGGAATAAGGCCGGTTATCATTAAATCCCACTCCCCAAAGAACGATAAGAGGTTTTTCATTTTGATAGAGATAGAACTTCTGCTTTGTACGGTCTTTCAATTGATACTTGTCCATAATATTCTGTGCATCGGTCAAAAGAGCCTCTGTTCCTCTCTTCGAACTGCTCATGAAACCGCCTAAATCATACATCACGCAGATAGCGCGTTGATACGTGTTGGAACCTTCCATAGCCGACTCCAAGACCTTATCAAAGTGGTCTTTCCCGTCCGGATTGTCAATCACTTCACCAACAAAACGTTGCATGAATACACCGTCGACGCCGTAGTCCTTCATCCACTTGAAGTGAAGCAGAACACTAGATTTATCATAGGCACTATAAACCGTAGCCTTTTCACCATTGGGAAGAATAAATTTTCCGGGAGTATATTGTTTTTCATACTCTCTCATATCCGGCCAAAAGTCAATGGAGTTTCTCAGCACACCCGGTTCGAATATATCGTTTTCCCGATAGTGATACCACTCCGTGTTTTTATGCAAGGCATGTGAACAGCCGTCGCCCGGTGCGCCAAACCAACCTTGGTATCCGGCCATCACCAATCCCCGATAGGTATTGAATGGTTCACCATCAACATGAGGAGTGAAATCGGGTTTATTATATTCATCCGTTGGAACCGGATTATCTGGTTTATCAGGTTCAACAGCGGGTGGAATAAAATCATTATTCCCATTACCGCAAGAGCATAAACCCACCCAAATACTACATAAAGCAAAAAAACATATCTTCTTTAAAATCATGATATTAGCTATTTTATTAAAAAAAACCGGAAGAAGAATTCTATTCCTCTTCTTCCGGATGTATCCTCAAATCAATCTAATTACCTCTTTCAAACTCACTCATTAGGAACCTCTATTTTTACAATTTCCGTATAGTTAAACTTTTGGAAAGTATCCTTGACCCTGGCACCCATACGAACGAAGTAGGTATAGCCGGGTTTCACCCAAACCTTAACAGAGTAAACCTTGCTCTTACCGTCGTCCAACTTAGGAAGTTTTTCCCAAGTCGACATGATATTCGTTTTGTACTCCTCCACATCGTTGTAATGACTGATGGAGTTGCCTGCACCGCAGAACTGGTTCAGGCTAAGGCACGGACGGATATCCATAATCTGGGGCAAACCCGTTTTAATGGGGGCATCCATACGACAGGACATCAGCAATGAATCACCTTGCAACTCTGTCTTAAAGTCAAATAATGTCAGATAAGGAGTCACTTCAAAATCCTGCGTCACAGTCTTACCACCAATCCCTATACGTATGGTATCGGCAGGCCACCAAGCTCCTTCGGGAACTACATCGTATGTGCCGGCGAAAAGTTTCGTATTATTGAACGTACCATCCTGCTTCACTGGAATATCCTGATTGCCGGGATTGGCGCTAAAGCTCTTTTCCCAAATGCGGACATGACACTCTCCCTGGTCGGCAAGAATATTCTGGCCTGTGGTCGAATCAATAATACGTCCGGTGAAATGGGCATCAGGCGCATCGAAGTTATCCACTTCCATGCACGAAGCCATCAATACGGCTGATGCGCCGACAAACAGACTATATATTAACTTTTTCATATCAATACTCTTTTACTTAGTTTATATCATTAATAACCATCATTGCGTACCAGATTCGGGTTCTTACCGATTTCTCCTCCCGGAATCTGTTCGTAATACCAACGCTTCTCGAATGTCACCTTGCGCCCTTCACGTTCCACTTCATTCAGAAAAATCCACTTGCCTTCGGAAAGCACATAATAAGGAAGTAACGTATGTGTATACTTACCATCCTGGAACATGATGTCGGCTACCCTCCAACGACGCAAGTCGAATAAACGCTGATTTTCATAGCAAAGCTCACGGGCACGCTCGTCACGAATGTATTGCAAGTTCTCATCAATAGGGAAACCATACACTTCGGAACCTATATCCTTGGGGTTAGTTACCATTGCATGGGCAGTAGCACCGGCACGATCACGAAGTTCATTGATATGATCGAAGGCTTCTGCTTTAAGGTTCTCGTTATCGGTAATCAATCCCAATTCATAGGCTGCTTCCGCCCAATTGCAGAGTATTTCGCCATAACGGAATACTTTCCAAGCTTGAGAACTGCCAAAGAGCACGCGGTCGGAAGACACTCCATTGTAATTGACATACTTGCGGATAAACGCACCGGTACGTGTATAGCCCTCGTCTCCGGTACCTTCAGCCAATCCATATTTCCCACTTACCTTCACCGACTGCCCATTAATCACCTGTGTTACACCTGGTTGCGGGGCTCTGACACGATACAGATTTGTATAGTCATTGACACTTCCTCCTGTATCGGCCGTACCGTCACTTGCCAGACCCGGATACGACTTATAAACACCCCCTTGGATATCCATGACGATGCCGGATACCGATTCAGTCATACCGGGGAAGAAAAAGTTGGCACGGCAACGAGCTTCCATCTTGTCGGTGTTCCAAAGATCCTCAACTTTATCAAAACGTACCGGTTTACCGTCCTCGTCGGTGATAGCTGGCATCTGATATAATCCCATGAGTTCCCATACCGGCTGTATGGCTGCACCTACATCATTGGCAAGTCCTTCACCCTTCGGCAGCACCATCGTGTCCCAACAGTGGAACAAGCTCGTGTTAGTCGGAGTAGTGGTCTTGGGGCCATACTGCTTCACAAAGATATCTTCATCCTTACTGTTATCTCCAAGGAATACTTCCAAATAAGCTTTCTCCTTATCAGAACCTGTATGCAGGGTAAAGCCCGCGTCTTTGAGGAATTTACATGCATCGTAAGAATACTGGAAAAATTCTTGTGCTTTATCCGAAGACATCCCCATAAGGCCTGCATTCACAGCCGGACCGGTTGTTCCGATATAACCACCATACTTGGCAATGGAGCCGGCATACAGCATAGCGCGAGACATTAGGGCAGCGGCGGCATATCGATTGGCGCGTCCGACTTCCGTTTTAGAAGCTGTTGCATTCTCCATGGCAAACTTCAAATCACTATAAATAAACTTCCAGCAGTCATATTCCGTGTTACGGGGTTGTTGCAACTCTTCTGTCGGAGCTTTCGGATCAAGCACCTTGTCTACGATGGGCACCCCACCGTAGCGTTTCACCAATCCGAAGTAGTAGAATGCACGCAGGAAGTAAGCCTCACCGAGATGAGCGTTATACTCATCTTCCTTGTAATTGTCACGATAATTGGGTAACTGCTCGATAAGGTTGTTTATATCACGGATACGGTCGTAAGGCCAGTAGCCCCAGCCATCACCATAAGAAGGATCGCGACCTGTCGCCTCGGCCGCCCCGGCAGCCGGACTACCCTTCTGTGCCTGCCACTTATTTCCCGAGTGCCAACCATTGGAATTCACAGTGGCATACCCCTTCTCGTCGCCGTTCTGCTTGTAGTTGAAATCCTCGATAGGAAGATCCTGATAAACAATGGTTAGATATTTTTTGATACCATTGTCCGATGACAACAGGACATTTTCATAGATAAGCCCTTTAGGTTCCAAATCCAAATCATAGCAGGAAGTTACCGTAAGGCCTAATATAGCTGCTACAAATAAATATTTGAATGTTTTCATATTCAGTCCTTTCATATTAGAATTTAATTGTTGCACCGATGTTGAAAGTACGATTCACCGGATAGTTATAAAACAAGATGCCGGGAGTATCATTACTATTTGCTCCTCCCTGCCGTCCGGGGCGTTCCGGGTCAATGTTATCCAAGCCCGTAAAAGTCAGGAGATTGTAAGCATTGAAATAGAAGCGGCAATCTTTGATACCCACTCTTGTTACCCACATCTTAGGTAAGGTATAACCCACTTCAAGCGTCTTCAGACGAATGTAAGAAGAGTTCTTTATACCTGTAGAACCGGTATTGAAACTATGACCGGTGGCGGGGTAAAGTCCGGAAACCCATTGTGTATTGGGATTCCATGGATCATCGCTCACACCTGCCGTATGCCAGCGGTCCTTATAGATATCCAGTACAGCGCCACCATTAAACGGGCCTACTTCGGTAAACACCTCATCGTACGAGTTATATACTCCTGCTGCACCTTGCCAGTTCATAGAAAGATCGATGCCTTTATAGGCAGCACCCAGTGTGATACCGTAGTTGAATACCGGCAAGTTATAAGTTGCCACAGGATGTCTGTCTCCGTCATTCACAATACCGTCCCCATTCCAATCTTCATAGTAATAATCTCCCGGTAATGTGCCTTGCCCCAAGTTAGCTCCCGTTGTGTTATGGTAACGGATTTGTTCATAGCTGGTGAACCGTCCGCCCTCTTCATAAGTGAACCAGATATCTTTATTACGACCTGAGACATTGGTACGATACCAGTTATCCATGGAATTGTTTGCTTGACTATCCAAGTGATAGTCCCAACGATTCTTGGTCGCCGAAATCTGACCGTTTACCCAATACGTTACACCTGCTATTTTATTACGGTGTCCCAAGCTGATCTCCCAGCCGAAAGTTTCATCGCTTTCTATGTTCTCTTGTGGCATAGATGCACCTACAGTACCTGGAATTACGGCTGAAGATGTAGCCAACAGACCGTCCCGTTTGCGTTTGAACACTTCGAATGTACCGCTCAACTTCTGATTCCAAAGATCAAAGTCCAATCCCAGATTATAGGTCTTCGCTGTGTACCAGGTTAGATTCGGATTAGGAATAGCCGTTGCTGAAACACCGGACATATATTTCCCATTATAAAAATAACCGAGTTGATCTTTATTAAGATTATAAGCCACAGCCGTTTGAGGATACGTATTAGCCCCACCATCATCACCCATTTCGCCGTAAGAGGCACGCAACTTCAAGTTAGAAAGAAAAGGTATCCATTCTTTCATGAAAGCTTCTTCACTAATGCGCCATCCTGCCGAAACAGCTGGAAAGAAGCCCCAACGTGAATCTTTAGGGAAACTGGAAGAGCCATCATAGCGGAACGAAAAGTCCACCATATAACGACCTTTATAATCATAATTCAGCCTGCCCACAATAGCCTGACGGGTCTTATCTCCTGCACCACTCATGGATCCTACCTGATCTTCATCTTCACCATATATTAAATACTGACCATCCATCAGCATCACCCGCTGTGCATAGAAGTTATCCCAATTGTTATACTGCTCTTCGAACAGCACCATGCCGCTTACGTTATGGTTACCAAACTTATTAGCATAATTCAGAGAGAGCTGCATTACTGTTCCGTAGTTCGGGTCGGTGTTACGTCTCAAGTAACTGTCATTATTACGAATAAAAGAATCCATTGTACCGTCTGCATTGCGATTATACAAGTTATAAGTACGTTTATATTCCGTGTTATTCGTGGTGTAATAGTCATAACTATAGAAAGCTTTTGCATTCAACCCTTTCACACCCGGGATATCATAGGACAAGGTCAAAGCGCCATTAAAGTTAACACGCTTTTCCTGACGATATCCGGTAAGACGACTATCGGTAGCGGCAACGGGATTTTCACTCTCCAGCATTTCATTATCGTAGGCAGGGAAATTATGGTCCCCATCCACATAAGCCTGAGAAGTCGGCTTATACGTCCATGCTTTCTTATACACACTCCATATATCAGTAAACGGTTGGTTCTTTTCGTCCATATAACCGCTCATCTGCACTGTAGCCTTCAGCCGATTGGTAATTTTAGCATCCACATTGCTGCGGAAGTTCCAACGGTTGTAGTTCAGAGATCCACTCTTATAAGAACCTTCCTGTTTCAGATAACCGACATTGAAAAAGTAATTTATTTTTTCCGATCCGCCATCCATGCTGACATTATACTGCTGCTGCGGAACATTATTATTAAATAACTCATCCGTCCAGTTGGTGCCCTGCTTTTTGCCGGTACTGTATTCCATCATCTGTTCCCATGGATATTGGGGAGTAGCCCGAATAGCATAGTTACCGTCAAAGCTATTATATTTTTTCTCATTGATGAGTAACATATGATCTACCGCACTTGCCGTCTCGGGCACATAGAGGAACTGTTGCCAGCCATAGTTCGCTGAAAATGTAACATCGAACTTTCCATTGGAAGTCTCGCCGTGTCTGGTCGTAACCAAAATAACACCATTAGCCGCGCGAATACCATAGATAGCGGCGGAAGCATCTTTCAGCACAGATACGCTCTCTATTTCGTTAGCGTCCATGCGGGAGAAATAGGCCTTATCACGGGGAATACCATCGACTACAATCAACGGTTCACCCATACCACGGATATCGATGGCATTATCGAACTCACCGGGCTGCGAACTCCGTTGTGAGATACGTACACCCGGAATCTTACCGGAAAGCATGTTCACCACGTTTTCATTCTTGGTCACCGCTATTTCCTTGTTAGTAACGGCGGAAACCGCCCCGGTCAGGGTAGCCTTTTTCTGCGTACCATAACCTACAACAACCACCTCGTCGAGCGTCTTGTTGTCATCCTGCATGGTAACGCGCAGGGTGGTATTAGCTGCAGACACTACAGCATCTATATAGCCTATATAAGAGATAGTTAACTTTTCCTTTGCCGAAGCTTCTATCTTGAACACACCATTGATGTCTGTAATCGTTCCCCGGGTACTGCTGCCATTCACTTTTACATTGGCACCAATGACCGGTTCTCCCGATGAATCAATTACTGTGCCTTGAACCATCCGAAGCTGCGCCGAAATAGGCAATGCCACCAAAAAGCACAGAAGTATGACCATCGTCGCCTTCCATGAAGCAAATGCACTGCTTTCTATTTGATTTAAATTATAATGTTTCATGTTTAGATTTTCTATTCATTAAAGAAATCTTCATTCTTGGTGATAAGAGGCGGCCTGAGCCTTACGCACAGGCACACCTCTTTTAGGGGTTTACGGTTTAGGAGCAGGCATTGTTGCACCGGTGGGAGCCAAACGACGGTTGAAGAAGAACAAACCCAACTGGTCCGCCGAACCGATTCTCTTCACACCGTATGCATATTCGTAGGCGGCGCCCACACCTATGCGAAAACCATATCCGGTATAAGTTGCAGGCAGTGAAATTACGCCCGTCTTTTCATCAATAGTCACATTCCATGAGGCAATGCTGGCATAAAATCCTGTCGGATTATCAATATACTCGTTATATTGTCCCAACCAGAAGTCATAGTCGTAACCTTCGCCGCCTGAGTATGATTTTCCGTTCGAAGCCACGTATTTTCCATCTGTCGTAGCCAGTGCCTCGGGCACATAAATTGCGAAGCCGCGATAAAACCAGTAAACACCACGGCTGCCGGTTGCATATTCTTTACCCAAATCGCCCAATACCAGCTTGCCGCCACTGTTGTAAACAACGTTATCCTGGTCGGCAGTTGTCACAGCATAATCGCCCCACTTTGCAAAGAACGTATCCTGGCCGTTGTAAATGATCGGATATTCGGTTGCCCAGTTCGCAAATGTCTTCTGCATATCGATAGTCTGAGCACCCATTGCCAAATTCTTTTCACGACCACCCCATTCAGCCTCGGCCTGAGTCAGCCCGCCGTCAAAGTTCAGCCCTGCAATCTCGTCGTTGATGATAACATAGACTTTTGCTTTCACCACGTCGTCAGCTAAAACATTAACAAGGAATCCCGGACGAGTTGTATTATCGTTGAAGCTGGTTCCCGGCCTCTGGCCGAATGCCCAAGCACCCGTCCTAGCCAAGCTCTGGTTAAGGATTCCATACTTTTCCTGCGCCTTGCCTTCCGGCTGTTTACTTTGACTTGCTATAGCAAATTCAGCATTATCGGGCAATGTGCTGAACAAATCCTTAAAATTAGTGAGTTTAAGAAGTTCGCCACCCTTGATAGTCATCTCTTTGAAGCCGTCAGCCAAATCCTTAGGACTATAAGCCGCCTTGATTTCAACGCCACCCAAATCTTCGCTAACAGCAGAGAAATCATCGGATACCTTTATATTAAAGTAGTTGGAACCGATGACTGTTCCCCTTAGATTCATTTGGAGAGAAACCGCATACGTTTTTCCGGCTTCCGCTTCGCCAAGAGCCTTAATAGGAACTTTCAGGAAACCACCTTCCAGCGTCACAGTACCGTTCACCTTAAATTGCTCGCCATCGGCTGCACGTGTTAACACATGAGATTCGGCTATTGAGAACGTAGCTCCCTCCAGACTTGTTAATGCCGGCCTTGGTAGGAAGCTTACAATTGCGCCTTCATTGCCAATCTGCACTGTGCCGTCTATGGTTTCCGGACTATATATTAAAGAATTGACAGAAGAACCCAACGGAAGGACATACTCCTTGCCATCTATCGTAATGGTAGCTTGCGTATCGCTTACTACCACAGTTATGTTCCCTCCACCCGGCTTAATTACAATTTTCTGTCCGTCACTCAACGTCAACGTATACGTACCGTTAACCTCTTCTACATTCGTAATACTCGCACCGGTCATTAACGCGTTTTCCAATTTGGCTTTGATGTCAGCAATAGCCACTTCTACTACTGAAACTCTTGATTTCAGATCATCAATGTCATTGTTGTTGCATGAAGTAAAAACTCCCGTTGAAAAAACCATTGCTCCGCATAGGAGCGCATTAAAAAATTGTTTGTTCATAATAATTAAATAAAAGTCATTAAATAAATACGTGAATAGATTATTTAAACTTTAGATATCTATACTTTTTCCCTTTTGATAAGTAACTTGTGTCTTCCCATAATTAATAATTTATTAAATTTAAAACTAACTTCAACTCTAATTTCTTCTTACAATCCTGAGGGCTAATCAAGAGAAGAAGATTTTACGCATAGTCCTGCATTTCTCATCTTTATTAAATCCGGATTTTAAATTCTATTGGGGCAAAATTATGGATCAGTAGTTAAAATTTTCCTTAAAAAGACATTAATCGAAAGGCCTTTTTTGCCAAAAAATAAAGGGTTTGCCGCTTTTTAACTCTTTTGCTCGAAAAAAGAGATATAAATAATGTCAGTTCGATGAATTAATCCAAAATAAGGCTACAAGAGATTGTGTGAAACTCTATCAGGAAACATATCAGTTAAATGAATATACAGTATTTCGCCTAATTTTTCTGTAAAGTTTGAATATTGGCATTCACCTCCTTCACCGCTATTTATTCGCTGTAAATCAGCATATTATGATGAATACGGAAAAGGGAAATCAAACGTCAATGCCCTTCACGTCCTTCACCGGATAAACGTGCCCCGACTTGGTGTAGCGGCGGATAATGCTAATAAAGAAAAAAAGAAAATTCCCCGAAACGCGAAAGATGCTTTCCGATGACGATTATTCAGAGTCAACTTTGCTAACTCTTTTGCAATTTAGTTGAACGATATACACACCCTTCGCGAGGGGTATATATATCCGTCGTGTTGGAAGTTAATATGCAACGCGTTGCATATATAGATCCAACGTGCTGGATATATATATCCGACAAAAGGCCTCTACAGCCGCTCTGGATGAGGCTGTGTAACCCATGTACGTTCCTCCCCATACGGGCTACTGCGGAGTATCGGGAAATGAGAAAAATTCCGTCCGGTGAAAGAGGTGAAGGCGGTGAATTCTCTTTTTATCTCTTCCCCTTCACCGTAAAACGCTAATATTAAGCGGATTAGGAGGGCGGTGAAGAAGGTAAAGGTAGTGTTAAATAACAATATACCTTTCATCGTATTCTTTAGAAAGCAAAAAGCGCATCTTGATATAAAATCTTTTCTATACTAACCTATATAAACACCTTTCGGGTATTATTTTCTTAAAACAAACTAAATAGCACCCTATAGGGTGTCATTTAAATAATATCATTATATTTGTACCCGAAAAGGTATCGAATATGAATAATCTACCACTAAATGAATATGTGAAATCTAAGCGAAAATCGCTCGGATTATCACGGGAAGAGTTCGCCCGGAAAGCGGGTGTAGGACTTCGTTTCTTACGTGAACTGGAACAGGGAAAGGAAACCCTGAAAATGAATAAGGTAAATCAAGTTTTAAAATTGTTCGGAATGCAACTCGGTGTTGTTCCAATGGACAGAACTAATCTGATAGAGCCATGAAGCAAGCAAAAATATTTATGTATAGCAATTTTGCAGGTATTCTTACGGAAGATGAGAACGGCTATAGATTTGAATATGATTCTGTATATCTGGATAGGATGTCTTTACTACTTGCCTGTTGTAGAGACTGTATCGGCGCTGTAAGTATTCAACCTCTTTGAAAGTTACCGTTATGAATAAATGTTTATACTGTTATCAGCCATTGGGAGAGGGGTTAACGGACTTTCATCCACAATGTTCAAATAGAATGTTCGGAACAGCGATACCGCCCATTCTCCCTTATACAAAAGCCGATATTGAATCATTGGCATTGGAAGTTGTACGCTCACAAGTTACAATTACAGGTGTACAGCCGAAACTATCTGTTGATTTAGAAAAGGAAAAAGGAGGAGAGAAACGATTTACGATTGTAGGTTTGTGGGGTGGATATATTCTGAAACCACAAACAGAGCAATAAAAAAGGCGGCAAAATCCCGATGGAAGATATGTGCCAATTGACAGAAAAGCTGACTGAACAGAAATACAAAGGTTCTCATGAGCAGATCGTCTATCTTGGCATAAAAAGATAAGAATATAAGCCACTCATTTTAATTTCACTTTTAATATCTTTCCCGTATAATGTACTTTTACGGCAAAGGATTCATTGTCCATACCCAATCCTGACTGACCATTTACAAGTACGACGCGGAAATTACGTTCTTTCAACATTCCGTCGTAACTACCTTGACGGGAATCAATGGTCAATTCCCGATTACGGTCATCCCAAGTCATACGGATAATGGTGTATTTACCTTTCTCATAATTATAGTTGTCCCCCTCGTCTTCATATAAAGTAAATTTACCGTCCGCACCCGGATATATACGAATTTGTAAGTCATTCCATGGTTTTTCCGTTGCATATTGCACTGACGGCCCCACAGGAATAATGGAACCGGCTTTTACATAAAGTGGGATAAGATCTATAGGAGCTTCCCTGGTAAAGTCACTGCCCCCGGATTTCTTTTCACCCGTCCAGAAATCAATCCAATTACTTCCTTCAGGCAAATATACCGGACGCTCCTTTACCGGACTTACGACCGGGGCTACCAAGATGGATTTACCGAAAAGGTATTCGTCATCCAAATCTCTCACCCGCCTGTCAGCAGGAAATTCCATCCACAAAGCGCGCATCAAACTTCCTCCACCGGAAGTAATACTCCATGAAGCAGAATATATATATGGCAAGAGACGATAACGAAGATTGATACTTTTCTCTTGTGCATCAAAAGCCCAATATCCCCGTTCGCCAAAATTGAATATTTCACGTGGGGTATGCGTACCATGGGAACGCATCATCCCGGTAAAAGTGGCAAACTGCATCCAACGTACATAAAGTTCCTGGAAAGCAGGATCCTTTACTCCACCGGGAAATTTGTCATTGGAATAGAAACCACCGATATCAGAATTCCAGTAAGGAATACCTGTCAACGAGAAATTTAAAGCAGCCGGAATCTGGTTGTGCAAAACTTTCCAATCGGAAACAAGGTCTCCCGACCAGGAATTCGCTGCATAACGTTGCTGTCCGGTAAAAGCAGAGCGAGTGAGAATAAACACACGCTTATCAGACGTCGTCCGCCGTTGGTGATCATACACTCCACCCACTGTCATCAATGGAAAAGCATTGCGTACTTTACGAAATGAACCTAAATAAGTCCGGAAATCAAAATCCTCTTCCTTGACAGGAGCATGATCCGGTTCTGTAGAATCCAACCACCAACCGTCCATACCCGTATTGAATATATTCTTATTCATATATTTCCAATAAATATCCCTTGCTACAGGATCATATGGATCATATTCCCTAACTCCATTATCTTGTGGGAATGTTTCAAATGCCATCAACTTATTCAATTTTTTGAATTCGGCATAGGGTTCGGTAGCCGGTCCAAAAGAGGGCCAAACGGAAATGATAGCATGAGTATTTAGCCCATGGATATCTTCCATCATCTTTTTAGGATCCGGATATTTAGGGTTACGAAACTCCATAGAGTTCCAGTCCTTAAAATCTTCCCCCCAATATTTCCAATCCTGGATTATTCCATCAAGCGGTATTTGCAAAGACCTGTACTTCCGGATAACATCCACCAATTCATCCTGGCTGGTATAGCGTTCGCGGGATTGCCAGAAACCAAATGTCCAGAGGGGAAACATAGGAGCCTCCCCTGTCAGGTCACGCAATCCTGCAATAACCTTATCAGCATTTCCCCCATACACAAAATAATAATCACACAGGTCTCCCACAGCAGAATCAAAAGTCATACCTTCTGCATTGTCAATAAAATTAGTTGCAGAATAATTATCCCAAAATAAAGCGTAGCCTTTAATGGAATGTATCAACGGAATGCATATTTCGGTGTTGGACTGACGTAAAAATAAATGCTGATTACGTTGATTCATCCGTCCAGCCTGATGCTGTCCCAAGCCATAAATGGCTTCATCATGATCCAATTGGAAGGTTTGACTCACCCGGTATGTCTTGTCCCCGGCATCATTAACCGCAGTGAAAAAGGTAGATGAGGGTTTTTCCTTCAGTATAACTCTCCCTTGCTTATCTTCAAAACTCACCTGATTGGCAGCTACATTCACTATTATTACCAAATCAGCGGTAGAAAGTATTACATTTCCAGCTTCTTCCCGTATATCGAACTTCACATTATCCGGCTGCTTGGTAACCGAAAGCGACTGTTTTACCGGAGCTTTTCCCACAGGATATTTTAAGACGCGCACAATGGAAGGTGAAAAACATTGCAATTCCACATTATTACTGCCGATTTCCATCCTTACTCCAGTTGAAGTTCGTTGGATGAGATTTCCCCATGTAGGAACCGCCCATATCCATAAGCACAACATCATTAGTTTATTTTTCATAGTAATATCATAAAATGATTACATTAATAACATCTCCCATTTATTTACTTCATACATATATCCTGTCCTTTCATGTTTTTATAATGATTTTACAATCCAGGTCATCATCCGGATACAGCCTTTCCATGCCTTTATACTGCAAAATAAGCAGAGTCACATTAATAAAAGGATAAATAAAATATTAATTGAACATTAAAATTCACTTAATAACGATTATCAGTAATATATATAAAAGAATTGCAGGCATTAGTTATCGCTTTATTAGGAAAAAGATTACTTTTGCATATACTAATACTTCAGAGCATACCAAATGAAAAAATCACAAATCATACTTCTTCTCTTATTTATATGCCAGTATTCAGTTGCCCAACATCCCGAATATGGTCTGCATATACAGTCATTTCCTACTCAAGCTTCTAAATACACCAGTATGACCTTGGATAATGGAGAGGCGATCAGGACAGAGGATGAAAAGATAACTTTAGATTTCAAATTATGGATCAGGAAAGATAATGTTTTTGGAACCGTATTCCGTATCATTACTAATGATAACAAGAATATAGACTTAATGTATAGCGTAGGTGAAAATGACAGACGATTTCCTATACTAGTTACCGGTGAATCCGTTCATCCCATTCAGAAAGAAATCAGACGTGAAATATGGATATCCGTGCATCTCATTCTTGACCCTAAAACAGGGCAAATTAATATCAGTTATGATAATGAGTCTATCAGCACTAATTACAAAGAATTTAAAGGAGCAAAAAACATACGCATCGCTTTCGGCTACTGCCCGTTTGCGAACTACTCTTTAGCCGATGTAGCTTCTATCAATCTCAAAGATATCAGCCTTTATCGGGATAAACAGAAAATACGTTTTTGGAAAATGGGACGTCACAATGAAGATACATGCTACGACGATATAACCCATTCACCCGCGGTTGGAAAAAACACACGCTGGATTATAGACCAATATATAACTTGGAAACACATTTATACTCAAAAATTCAGTAACTCCCCTTCCATAGCATTTGATCCGAATGGCGTTTTTTATATAGCAATGAACAAACATAAGTTGTATGCATTCCATACAAATAAGCGATCGGTAGATACTATACAAATGAAAGGTGGAGAGTTTGCTGCCAATTATCCTAATCAATTAATATTTATTCCCGAACTCAACCAATTATTATCATACAATCTCAATGAAAACATTTATTCGGCTTTCGACCCTGTTACTCAACGCTGGGAAAAAGACAGAGCACCAATCAAAGAGCATGACTACTGGAATAATACAATTGTATATGACCCATCCAATTTCTCATTAATTAGTTTCGGAGGTTATGGACATTATCGCTATAACAACGAGTTACTTATCAGCTATCCATGGAATGAAAAAATGCCTCAACGGCACATAAAACTTACCAATATTTATCCACGCTACTCGGCGGCATCCGCTATTGTAGACAGTACTCTTTATATATTCGGCGGCCGGGGTTGTCCCTCCGGACGACAAGAATTATCCCCACGCAATTACTATGATCTTTATGCCGTAAACCTACATACACAACAAGTAAAAAAATTATGGGAAGCTCCACAAGCACCTGAAGGGGGAGAATTCCAACCGGGAGAAAACCTGGTTTATGATTCCAAGAAAAAGTGTTTTTATTTATTCTGTACTCAGCAGGGCGGACTTCTAATGAAGATGGACGAACATTCACCCCATTTTGAAATAATGTCGCTACCCATTCATATGAATTTAGAAGCTCAATACCTCTACACCAATCTATATTATTCACCAAAGCAGAAGAAACTATATGTAGCCGCTCACCAAGCAGAAGTCAACGGAAAAGCGCTATTGGATATTTACGAACTTGACTATCCACCTATATCCGTCGAAGCATTGAAACAGGATATAAGGTCGGTACGTAATCAAGCAGAGAACGATAAATCTTTCTTCTGGCTATATATTATGGGAATAATAATTATTGGTGCAAGTATAGGATTACTCTATCACCGAAAAAGAAAGCTTCAAAACTCATCACCTAAAAACAAAGAAGATATAGAACAATACGGCATCAACCTCAAAGAAATAAGTTTCATCGGGAAGATACCGGAATTGAAAATAAATATGCCTATTTCAAATACAGTTCCGGTATTCCATAACTATGATTTCTCAAAAAAATGTATTTGCTTTTTCGGAGGATTCAGAGTCATAGATAAAGAGGGAAATGATCTTACTACTTTATTTACCCCAACCTTAAAAGCACTCTTGATTTTATTGATTCTGTATACAGGGAAGGATTCAAAAGGAATTACGGGTCACAAGATGATTCAGCTATTATGGTATGATAAATCGGAAGAATCTGCTAAGAACAATCGAAATGTCTACATGAGCAAATTACGCGGTCTACTGGAAAAGGTAGGTGAAATCAAGATTCAGAATCAAAGCGGCCTTTGGTACATAGAATTTGAAGGGGGTACTTTCTGTGATTATTTGGAAGCACTTCAGCTATACCGTGAGAATAATAGTCGAAATCTGGAGAAATTACTCGAATTATTACTCCGTGGAATGATGCTCCCGAATACGGAAATTGACTGGATTGATTCCTTTAAAAACAACTTTTCCGATACAACGATCGATTTATTAAGTAATTTGCTAAAACAAGAAAATTTATCAGATACATTGAGACTGAAAATAGCTGATACATTATTCCAACATGATTACATCAACGAAGAAGCTTTATGTCTAAAGTGCCGTATACTATGCCAACAAGGGAAAAAAGGGCTGGCTAAAACCGTATATGATTCTTTCTGTAAAGAATACCATGCATCGATGGGTGCTGAATACAAATACTCTTTAATGGAAGTCATAGAGAAAACTCTATAAATGTAGAAGGCAAAGCCAAGATATCCACATAAGCGTCAATATACAGCCCTTGACCGTTACTGAAATATTCATCAGGCTGAATGTTATTATCACCGAATCGTGCAAAGGAACGGTGAATGGGAGTCATGATAATGATCTGCTGCCGGGGAAAGTTCTTCTTCAAATAAGCCATGGCTTTATTGATACGTCCACAAACTTACATAAAAACAGTCACTAACCAGTGTATTCATAATAGAATACTCCGCCACGCTATAATATCAGGAAGAATTAACAAACGAATAGATAACGGATTAACCTTTTTGGAATGCAACACGCGGATCTCCATTGGCCAGATAGATGATGCCACAACGTAAATAACCACATTTCTCGAGAAGGGACAGCATCACTGTATTATCGGCATGAGTATCTACACGAATATTAGGGCACTGCTCGTAGCACCAGTCCAAACAAAATTGTCCCAAGCCTTTGACTTTACCCCCTCCGGCGAGTCGGTGAACCACACCGTAGGGTTCATCGTTCAGCCAGCATCCACCTTCTATATAAGTATAAGTAGGGTCTTCTCCTTGCCAGAAGCAAAAAGTGGCAACAATCTCATCCTCATCGTCCACACATACATAACTGTTTCCGGAAGCAATATCTTTCTCTATCACTTCACGCGAAGGATATCCGTCAGTCCATTGATGCATATTCCCCGTGCTTCGCATGAAAGCGCGGGCATAATCAAATAACAACATCTGTCGGTCGACATCCGCTAAACAAGCTTTTCTGATTCTCATAAGTTCTCTCTGACCTCTAAACAAAACATGAATTAACCGTTAAAATAAGCCCTATAGTAAATAAACAACAAAAATAAAAAAATGATGGCATTATTGGAGAACGGCAAGGCACTTATCTAAAAGTTTAAGCATTAAATTAATTTCATCTATAGTCACATCCATCACCGGGCGGAAACGAATACTGTCTATACCAGCTTCCAATAAAATAAATTTTTCATGATCCTGTGCATATTCAATCAGTTTGGACTGATTTTCGGGATTTACCAACGAGAATCCTTGATAGATACCCATTCCCCGAATGTTTTTTATAATCCGAGGGTACTTTTCCTGAAGAATTTTAAGACCCTCGAGCAAAATCACTGTCTTTCTTGGAATCTGTTCCAAAAGGTGTTCGCTTTCCACTACTTTCATTTCCTGACAAAAACGTACCATATCCGCAAGATTTCCTCCCCAGGTGGAATCGAGAATGCCCTTATCTTCCATAGGATAAAGCATATAAACCACTCCATTGGCAAGTTTTTTGCCGGTTGCAATGGCTTGCGGCGGATAGGGCAGGTCATAACTATCCACAGCAAAGAAAGTTCCGGTCTGCCCTCCGGCCGTCTGAACTTCATCAAACCCCAGATAGATATCAAACTCATGTGCTATTTTGCTTAGTTCTTGAAAGAAGTACGGATAAGTGGCACGATGTCCCCCTGCTCCCTGAATAGGTTCCACAATAATACCTACAATTTCATCCGGCGCCGATTCGATCTCTTTACGAATGATAGCAAGGCTACGTTGTACTTTTTCCATATTTTCTTCTTCCGACTGATCATTGTCGATAGCCGGAAAGGGAACCTTAATATTATCCACCGTCATGTGCTCAAAATTACGGGTAATGACGGGAACATGCGAAAGTTGAGTAATGTTAAGTGTAAAAATAGTGCGCCCATGAAAGGCCTGGTCAAAATAGATCATACGTTTAGGGCCAATCGGCTTGCTTTTTGCTCTCATCTTGGCATCATAGAGATTGATGAAATACTTCAGCATATTTTCAATAGCTTCTGCACCGGAGTTTACTGCGTAAATTTCGAGCTTGGAATTTTTCATACATACTGGAGCCCACTGATAAACCTTACGGTAATATTCCACACATTCGGGAGTAAGAAAATCGGGATTTGCCATTTTATTGTTGGCTGCGTAAATCAGCTTTTCAACATAATCCGGCTCAAACATTACGGGATGGTTGTGCCCGATAAGCCGTGAACCGTAATAACCGCACCAATCAAACATCTCTTCACCGTCAATGGTATGAATCCACATGCCATGCGAATGTTTTAAATCAACTACAAACGAAAACGGTTGCATCACAACGTATTTAGCAAACTCATCTAAATAGACTTTACTTTTGTCGTACATAAATCACTTCACTTTAATTGGAACAAAACTTGGTTTATCAAGGTATTGTGCGATTCTTACGCGTTAAGAAAACACAATACTAGGCAAATATAAGAATAACAAATCAAAAAGACAGATATAAAGCGTTTTTATCTGTCTTTTTGATAACACATGTACATTTTATAGCGTTATTTATCTACGCTCCTTTATTTAAAGATTGTAAGTTGAGAAAACCATGGAATGCAACTCTTCGAAAAGAATAGGGAACTTAGCCAAAATGCAGTATATTTGCCGGATAATAAAGAGATGGATTTTATGGCGGATAATTATTTAGAAAAACAATATGCAGAATATGAGGCCCGGAAAGCTGCTTGGGAAAAGGCCAGAAAACTGGGCAAGAAAAAAACAAATGCAGTCTCTTCTCCTACCAAAACGGAACAATCTCCCAAGACAACCTCCGAAAATGATAAAAAATAATTTTTACTTTTTATCATTCATAATACCGAAACATTTTTTATTCAAGCGTTTTTGAACTATATTATATTTACGTCCGAAGTTAAGATTGTACGGTATCGAAAAAACAAAAGAGATAAGAAAGAGAAGAGAGATGATTCATCATCCCTCCTTTCGATCAAAATTAATGGATTGTTTTATCTGTTTACGATAATCTGTAGGGGACATTCCCAAATGGGAGCGTACATATTTTCCAAAAAATGAAAGATTAGGAAAATTCAATGACTCCGATATTTCTTTAATAGATTGACTGGAGTGTTTTAATTTATATCTAATGATCTCGGTAGTATAATCGTGAATCCATCCCAAAGCGGTTTTCCCAGTCAGATTCTTGCATACCACCGATAAATATTTTGGCGTAACAAACAATTTTTCACTATAAAATGATACACTACGCTTCTGACCTACAAACTCCGGCAATAGATCCATAAACTTCTTGAAAAGGATATCACCCTGCCTCATCATATCATCATTGGAAAAAGTAACGGACTTTGAAAGAATTTCACAGATCTCATAGAGAAGTGCGCTTATTAGAGCATACACCACCTCGTAATGATAGGCTTTCTCTTCCTGCTTTATTTTAAAGTTAATCATCTCACAATATTGATTCATCAGAGAAGCTTCCTCCTCGTTTATATTTAATACCGGATTCTTATTTATATAAAAAGCCATATCCCAATTATTCCGGCTGCCATGCAACATGCCTTGAATCAATTTCTCGGAAAGTACCAGTACCCTACCTTTAAAATCAGGAGTGATCATATAATTGTTCAAAATAATATTGGGGCTACAGAACAATAAGTCATTCTTATGTACGATGAAAGTGTTAGCATTCACATCTAATTGTAGCCTGCCTTCCTGACAAAATAAGATAAGAATAGCGTTTACTTTAAAAGATTCATATTCGGGAAGCTTCTGCAAATCATCTACAATAGCAACATTTTCATTCAAGAAATTCACAAAGTCTTCCCTTCTGAGATAGGAGAAATCTACTTCATAAATAGTGTCCTTTATTTCCATAACAGTAACTTCTTTTTTTATTGCAAAAGTGATCAATACAAAGAATATATTAGTGTTCCATTACAACATAAAGATATTCTATTTTTCCTATACATCCTAATATAGAGAGAAATACAACAAAATGTATCCCTTTTAGAACACTCATGATGTTCCGGAATTCATCACTTTTGCCGGAAAATTAAAGTGATAAATCCTATAAAATAATTTTGTATATGAAAAAAGTAAAGTATGCATTCGCTTGTGTATGGGCTACTCTTCTAATAACAGGATGTAGCCAAAAGCAACAGAAAGAATCGATCGATCCGGTTCCGGTAAAGGTTTTTAAAGTGGAGACAAAAGATTTGAATATGCAACGGGACTTTTCCGGCACAGTGGAAGAAATGTCCGGTACTGCACTGAGCTTTACTACCGGAGGAACACTTAAAAGAATATTTGTTTCTACAGGGAAAAAAGTTCATAAAGGAGAATTGATTGCTATAGTGGATGAGGCCACCTTACGAAATGCATATAATATATCCGCTGCCGCATTAAGTCAGGCAAAAGATTCTTATCAACGCATGAAACAGTTGCACGACAGAGGGAGTCTTCCCGAAATGCAATGGGTTGAGGTGCAAAGCAAATTGGATCAGGCCATCGCTTCAGAAAAAATATCCCGCAAAAATTTGGAAGATTGTAAACTGTATGCCCCTTTTAGCGGAGTAATATCGGAAAAATTTGCTGATACAGGAGAAAATATTATGCCAGGAGCCCCGGTTGTAAAACTGGTAACCATAGACCGGATAAAAGTGAAAATAGCGGTACCGGAAAATGAAATATCGGACATAGAAGAAGGACAAAACGTAAAGTTTACAGTTATGGCTTCAGGTAATGACTCTTTTGAAGGGCGTATTATGGAAAAAGGTGTCAGTGCTAACCCGTTAGCACGTTCTTATGAAGTAAAAGCAGTAGCGGATAATCACAACGGCAAGTTAATACCAGGCATGATCTGCCGGGTACAAGTCTATAAAAACAGGGCAAAGACTTCCGTGTTTTTACTACCGACACGCATTGTCCAGCTGGATGAAAGCAACCGTTCTTTCGTATGGGTAAACGAAAAAGGAATAGCAAAAAGAAAATTTGTGAGTATTGGGGAATTCTCAGGCCAGAATATTGTAATAGAGAAGGGACTGGCCTCCGGAGATGAAGTTATAACTGAAGGGCAACAGAAAGTGAGTGAAAATACTCCGGTTAATGTCATAAAATAAGATGAAAATGAAAAAGTACAATATTGTTGAAGGAGCCATGCATTACCGGCAAATTGTCATTTTACTGACCTGCTGTCTGATGGCTTTGGGAATCTACGGATTATCCGAAATGAGGAAAAATGAATTTCCGAACTTCACAGTCCGCCAGGGAATAGTTGTTGCAGCTTATCCCGGAGCAACTGCCGCGGAAATTGAGGAACAAGTAGCCAAGCCGCTGGAGAACTATATATTCAGTTACAAAGAGGTTAAAAAGTCTAAAACTTTTTCATCTAGCAGAGATGGAATGGTCATTGTGCAAATAGAACTGAATGATGAATTAAAAAATAAAGATGAATTCTGGAGTAAATTCAAACACGGGATAAACCAGTTCAAAAGTGAGTTGCCAACCGGAGTAGCGGCTGTTATCGTAATGGATGACTTTGGCGATACTTCAGCCTTGCTTATTACGATGGAAAGCAAAGATAAAACCTACCGTGAATTAAATACTTATATGGACGGTTTAAAAGACAGGTTGCGTAAAATGGAAAGTATCGGCAGACTCAATGTCTTTGGTATGCAGAAAGAACAGATATCCATTTATTTGGACAACGACAAGCTATCCCATTATGGTATCGACGAAAAAACGTTGGCTGTCAAATTGTTTATTAAAGGATTTACCACCACAGCCGGCAGGATAAAGACCAACGACTATACTTCGCCTGTATATGTAAACAAATCCTTAAATACAGTTCGCGACGTGCAGGAAATGATTGTATACTCAGATCCCGCAGGTAATAATATACGCCTGAAAGATATTGCCAGAGTAGTGAAAGAATATCCGGAAGCGGAATCATACATTACCAACAATGGCAAAAAATGCCTTCTCTTGAGTATAGAAATGAAGGACGGACAAAATATTGTCAAGATGGGTAAAGAAGTGAAAAAGGTATTGGATAGCTATAAAAAAGAGACATTGCCCCAAGATGTGGAATTGTTTAAAATCACCGACCAAAGTGAAGTAGTCGGTAATAGTGTGGCTGATTTCCTACAGGAACTACTCATTGCTATTTGTGCCGTCATCATTGTAATTATGCTATTGCTCCCGCTTAGAGTGGCTATGATAGCGGCATCAACTATTCCCATTACCATATTCATATCATTAGGGCTTTTTTATACTTTCGGCATCGAATTAAATACGGTAACACTTGCAGTTTTAATTGTAACCTTGGGGATGATTGTGGACAATTGCATCGTCATCATAGATAATTATCTGGAAAGGATTTCCGAAGGGATATCACGTTGGCACGCTGCGATACAGAGCGCCACGCACTTTTTCAAATCCATATTCTCGGCTACAATGGCTATCAGCATTACCTTTTTCCCGTTTTTATTTACACTGAAAGGAACTTTTCAAGATTTTATGAAAAGTTTTCCGTGGGCTATGACACTGATACTAATGATTTCATTGTTGGTAGCCGAGTTAATAGTTCCTTTCCTGATGTTCTACTTCATACGTAAACCTTCCGGAAGTAAATTGCCGGAAAGCGGGAAAAAGAAGTTCTCTTTTCTGGATTTCATGCAAAGCAGTTACAATAAAATATTGGACAAATGTTTCGCATATCCCCGTATAACTATCGGTATCGGCATTATATCCGTCATTCTCGGAGTCTTCTTATTGGGGCGTGCACCGCAAAGACTCATGCCCGTAGCGGACCGGAACCAGTTTGCGGTAGAAATAGAGATGCCTACAGGTACGGCACTGAAGAAGACGGCATCGGTAGCCGATAGTCTGGAACATCTTCTACACAAAGATCCCCGCGTAGTATCCATAGCTTCATTTATAGGGACAAGTTCTCCCCGTTTTCAAAATTCCTATGCCCCCCGGTTCGGAGGAAGCAATTATGCCCAATTTATCGTAAATACTCTAAGTAATAAAACAACAGTTGAATTATTAGACGAATTTACTCCTAAATATGCCCGGTATTTTCCACAAGCAGTGGTCCGGTTTAAACAATTGAGCTATAGCTCCGCTATTAATCCGATAGAAGTAAGGATTAGCGGCGACAGCCTTTCCCCTTTAAAAGCGGAAGCTCGTAAAATAGCCTCAATCCTACGCTCTGTGCCGGAATTGGAATTGGTACGTACAGATCTCAACGAGCCACTTGCCGGAGTTCAAATCAAATTGGATGAAGATGAATCCACCCGATTGGGCATTACAAACGCCATGCTGGCTTCCACCCTGGCAACCCGTTACGGAGACGGAATACCTTTGGGAAGTACATGGGAAGGAGATTACGACATTCCCATCGTATTAAAAAGTAATAAAGCCGATTCTGCAAGCTATAATGATATACGCGACGAGTTAATTCCCGCTTACGGAGGAGTAGCCAATGTTCCTTTACGCCAAGTAGCACAAATTACTCCAAGTTGGAATGACGGACAGATTGTCCGTCGGAATGGAGTGAGAACGATTTCGGTAATAGCGGAAGTAAAACGGAATGTCAATGTAACGGACGCCACAAATAAAGTACGCCAGTTAATATCACAAAAACAAATACCCCAAGGAGTGAGTTTGACATATGGAGGCGAATTTGAAGAGGATGGAGAGCAAACACCTCGCATTATAGGCGGGCTACTCATCGCCATTGCTATTATTTTTTTCATCCTTATCTGGCACTTCAAACGGATCAGCACAGCCACTTTGCTCTTGGCCAGTCTTACGTTATGTCTGCTGGGAACAACGGCAGGCATCTGGATACAAGGTGTTGATCTCAGTCTCACTTGCATACTCGGTGTTGTTAGTCTTATGGGTATTCTGGTCAGAAACGGCATTATCATGATAGACTATGCAGAAGAACTAAGAAGCATGGAAAAGATGTCAATACATGATGCTATCTACCATTCATCAAAACGGCGGATGCGCCCTATCTTCCTGACTTCAACTGCAGCTTCTGTGGGAGTCATTCCGATGATATTGGGAGGCAGCGGACTTTGGATGCCTATGGGTACAGTTATTTTCTATGGTACGCTTATCACAATGGTATTCATTCTCACAGTGTTACCCGTATCCTATTGGTTACTAATGGAAGCACTCGACGGACAACACACGAAATCACAACTAATTGAAAAAGAAGTCGTTTAAAATAAAAAATTATGAGATACCGTATAACATTAACCGCAATGATTGCAATATGCTGTACAATTATACAGCCTGCATGGGGACAGAAGGAATTCACGCTTGAAGAATGCAAAACTGCCGCCTTGAAACAGAATATAAAAATAAGAAAAGCTATCCATGAAATACAAAGCACTCAACAGACAGAAAAAGAATCTTTCACCAAATATTTTCCTTCTGTAAGTGCATCCGCTACAGCTTTTAGTGCAAACAAGAATCTGATTGAAATGGATGTAACCCCGGAAATGAGCCTATCGCTATTAAAGAATGGCATTATCGGTGGAGTTACCGCCACACAACCCATATTTGCAGGAGGACAAATCATTAATAGCAATAGATTAGCTAAGGTTGGAACAGAAGTCAGTAAGATCCAAATGCAACAATCAGAAAATGAAGTATATTATACTGTTGAACAGTACTTTTGGCAAATCATCAGTTTAAAAGAAAAATTAAAAACAGTTATGACTATGGAAGAAATGCTTCAAAGTCTAAATAAAGATGCTCAATTGGCTGTAAATGCAGGAGTACGAAATAGAAATGATCTCTTGCAAGTAGAACTGAAACAGAATAACACTGAAGCTGATAGACTGAAACTGATAAATGCTATAGCAATAAGCAAAAAAGTTTTGGCACAATATATCGGTGTAAAACTTGACAGCTTCGATATAAAGGGATATGCAATGTCTGTAGAGGAACTGCAATACCCAATGGAACTAATGCGAAATCATCAAAGTGCGTTGCCACTCACACCTGAATACGCTCTGTTACAAAAGAATGTCGAGGCCCATGCATTACAAAAGAAGATCGAAGTGGGTAAAAAGCTCCCTTCCTTGGGAATTGGTGCCGGATACATGCACGATTACATATTTGATAAAAACAACTCTTACGGCATAGCATTTGCAACAATTTCAATTCCTATATCCGATTGGTGGGGGGGCTCACACGCTATAAAAAAGAGAAACATTCAATTGAAAATGGCACAGGATGAATTAAAAGATAATAGCGAATTACTAATACTTAACATGCAAAAAAACTGGAATGAACTGGATGATGCTTATCAACAAATTCTTTTATCATACAAATCTATTGAACAATCAACGGAGAATCTCCGCTTGCATGAAGATTACTATAAAGCAGGAACCGTAACTATGAGCAATTTATTGGAGGCACAATCATTATATCAGCAAAGCAAGAATCAATATATTGATGCATATGCGCAATACCAGATTAAAAAAGTAGCATATCTACAGTCTACAGGAGAACAGTTATAGAATAAACAATAGTCAAATGCTATTAACCGGCAAACCAGAAGCAAATGAAAAGAATACATTTTAAACCAATACATTTTAAACCAATGCATTTTATGATGGCATTTATTATTTTGCTTGTACTGTGTCAACTCGTAAGCAATAACAACCGAGCAAACGAGGAACCGCCTTTATACGATTCCTCGTTAATTCAAATTGATTCCTTAAGTTTTTTCAGTTCAATACGTTCTGGTGTATGTTTTGTCTTATTCTACAAGCCCAACTCAATCCCATGTGAGAATATGGAAAAAAAGTTGGATAGACTAGCTAAAGACCGAACAAAGCAAAACCATTTCTTCAAAATAAATACAGCAGATCGCTGCAACTTTATAACTAATCAATATAATGTATCGGGGGTACCCAATATCTTAATATTCAAAGATGGAAAAGAAAAGAAGAGAATCATGGGAATAATCTCATATTCAAATCTGGAAATGATATATCAGCGTGAAATAAAATGAAAATAATATTAATAGGCATATTATCGGGATTACTCCTTGGTTTCATTTATTGGTACTACTGGGGATGTTATTGGGGAGTTTATCCTTTTTCTGCTGAATGCTGGACGAATTGTTTATTAGGATCAATCTTCGGTGGGTTTATTGCCAGTATATTTGAAGAAAACAATTAGTTCGGAATAAAAAAATTAGAAAGTGATCTGCGTATTCCAGACAGAGGATAAAAAACTGATTTTCAATAAAAGTAACCTGAGAGTAAGTATAAAACCAAAATGTAACATATTGTACAACAATAAATTAATCCACAATAAAAAGATATATTTTAATAAACATAGTTGGAAAATCTTTGTTATATTGAAAGGCAATAAAGACAGTATAACAAATAATTATGTCGAATTAAAATAGAAAGTTTATTATGAAAAAGTATTTTTTATTATCGTTGGTCTCCTTTCTGGCAATTATGGCATCAGCACAGACCACATGGAAGAATGATCCTGCGCATTCGCGCTTAGGCTTTGTAGTGCAACATCTTACGATATCCGAGATTGAAGGATATTTCGCTGACTTCACGGCCGAAGTTACTACCTCAAAGTCTGATTACTCGGATATGAAAATAAAAGTTACGGCAAAGGTGTCGAGCATTAATACAGGGGTTGAAATGCGTGACAACCACTTGAAGTCGGCAGACTTTTTTGATGCAGAAAAGTACCCGGAGATGATATTCAATAGTACTAAAGTAGTAAAAACGGTATCCAAAGTAAACAAACAAAATGCACAATACGGAAAGATATATGGAACATTAACGTTCCATGGCATAACCAAACCTGTTGTACTGGATGTGAAATATTACGGTAAGGTGATAAATGCGATGAACAATAATGAAACTGCCGGATTTAAAGTCAGCGGCGTGATAAGCCGGAAAGATTTTGATCTGGGACCAAAATTCCCTGAAGCTATGATTTCCGACAAAGTTACCATTAACACTAATCTGGAATTCAGCCCACAGAAGTAATTCGAACTTATTGATATCATTAACGAGCGGATTTTAGAGTTGTAAAGAGCAGCTCTCTAAATTCGCTCGTTTTTTGTAATGCAGTCAAAACAACCATTCAAACTGACAAATCTTACAGGAAATGAGAGGGATATGGAGGGTTCTCCACAGATAATAATCCTTATTTTTGCAACGATTAAATTTATTCGTTCGTAAATCACCGGTTTACGAATTTGTAGTATTAACCGCAATAAATAAAAGCCATGAAATTCGTTTCTGCATTTTTCAGTTTATTGATTTCGTTGTCAATCTCTGCACAAGAGAAGTTCCCGGATGGGACTCTTATTCCCGATTGGTTCAAACAGAATGAAGTTGTCAATATCTCAACTTTAGGAAGTAAGTACAACTTGACTAATTATGGAATAGTCAACGACAGCACGTTGTTACAAACGGACAAAATTCAAGCCGTAATTGATCAGGCCGCTAACGGTGGAGGAGTTATTATTGTTCCTAAAGGGACTTATTTAACGGGAGCTTTATTTTTCAAACCCAAAACACATTTATATCTGGAAGAAGGAGCCGTACTGAAAGGAAGTGATGATATCAGTAACTTCCCTATCATCAACACCCGCATTGAAGGGCAAAGCTTAAAGTATTTTGCCGCATTAATCAATGCCGATCATGCGGATGGTTTTACGCTGTCCGGTAAGGGAACAATTAACGGGAACGGGTTAAGATACTGGAAATCGTTTTGGTTGAGACGGACGGTAATTCCTAAATGTACCAATATGGATGAACTACGTCCCCGTCTGGTATATATTTCAAATTCCAATGATGTACAGATTTCGGGAGTACATTTAATGAACTCTCCTTTTTGGACTACACACATCTATAAATGCAACCGTATAAAGTTACTGAATCTGACTATCACCTCACCCGGTGCTCCGGTAAAAGCTCCAAGTACCGACGCTATCGATATTGACGTGTGCAGTGATGTTCTAGTGAAGAACTGCTACATGTCTGTCAACGATGACGCAATTGCATTAAAAGGAGGAAAAGGGCCTCAAGCCGATAAAGATGCAACAAACGGAGAGAACAGAAATATCATCATTGAAGATTGCACATACGGTTTCAGTCACAGCGCTCTGACTTGCGGCAGCGAATCCATTCACAACAGAAATATTATCCTTCGCCGCTGTACACTGAATAATGTCAGCCGACTGTTGTGGTTAAAGATGCGTCCCGATACTCCACAGCGATATGAATATATATTGGTTGAAGATATCAAAGGGGATGCCAGAAGTTGCCTGTTCATCAAACCCTGGACTCAATTTTTCGATTTAAAAGGTACTCAGGAACCTCCAAAGTCATATTCCGAACATGTCACAATGCGTAATATCAATTTAGAGTGCGATGTCTTCTTCAATGTGGAAAAATCGAATAAATATCAACTATCCAACTTCACCTTCGAGAATTTGAATATTAAAGCTAAGAATGGTAAATACGATAAAGATCTGATCACATCATCCGTGTGGAAGAATATCAAGGTAGCCAACAAGGAGTAATACCATAACCCGAAAACCGGGCCTCTATTTTTAGCATTCGGCAACCCATGTTTTCAAAGCGAAGTATCAATGCCAAAGTTAAGAAGTAAAGAGAGAGGCTCCTGAATCATAATAATAAAAGGCAACTAACTTATATGCAGTTAGTTGCCTTTTATTATTTCCAAGTATTCTCTTAAAATAAATATTTTACTGAACATTGAAAGGCGCAATAAGACTGTAGCCAAATTCAAGAACACCTCATCATACAATTATAAAGATTCTCGCAGCATATTATGTCAAATCTAAATCTTAAACGGAGAACTCCGGCAATCGGTATAATTTGCAAAAAAGAATGCTTTCAATTTAACTACTTCTCTCTGAGAAATGAGTCAGGATTCAAAGCTCCGCAACAATTTAATCTCGCTCGCCCACAACGTTTCATCAGGAGTTTCAAGTACTACAGGAATATTGTCAAATCGTTTGTCCTGCATAAAACGGCGGAAGAAATCGAGTCCGAGAAGCCCTTTACCGATGCTGTCATGTCGGTCGACACGACTACCCAAAGCTTTCTTCGTATCATTCAGGTGAATAGCTTTTAAATAATTAAAGCCAACCGTGCGATCAAACTCGGAGAACACCTCATCATAGTTCCCTACAATATCATAGCCTGCAGAGTAGGTATGGCAAGTGTCGAGGCAGACACCCACACGCGACTTATCGTTTACCCGCTCAATAATATGCTTTAAGTGACCGAACTGATTGCCGATATTACTCCCTTGACCTGCGGTATTTTCAATCACGGCAGTCACGCCCTCGGTCTTCTCCAAAGCCAGATTAATGGACTCCGCCACTTTATCGAGGCAATCTTCAATGCTTATTTTATTGAGATGACTACCCGGATGAAAGTTGAGCAACTTTAAGCCCAACTGTTCACAACGTTGCATTTCATCCAGAAAAGCAGCACGACTCTTATCCAATCCCTCAATATCGGGATGTCCCAGGTTTATCAGATAACTGTCATGGGGCAGAATATAACGGGAATCAAAACCATATTTCTCACAGTTGGCCTTAAAAGCCTCAACACTTTCTGCACTCAAAGGCTTTACCACCCACTGCCGCTGATTCTTTGTAAACAGAGCAAAAGCATTTGCTCCTATGCTATCGGCATTTACAGGAGCTTGTTCCACCCCACCACTTGCCGAAACATGTGCACCTATATATTTCATTTTTTATCGTTATCAATTAAACAATCGGTCAATATTCGGTATCCCGCACTATTCAGATGTAAGCCATCTACAGTCAGGGCTTCGTTCAGCCGTCCTCCTTCAAGCAAACGATCGAAAACATCCAGATAAATGATATCGGAAGTCGCAATCTTGGCATGTACCTTTTTATTCAAACGCGAGATGAATCGATTCATGGCAAAGCTGTCGGAATAATCATTTCGCGGAAGTATGCAATATAAATACTTCTGCAAAGAAGGAATAGCTTCTACGGCATAAACGTAATGCTCCACATATGCATCGATGTTTTCGTTATTCAGACGATAAAGATCGTTGGTACCAAACTCAATTATAAGCTTGCAGTCGGAGACATCACGTTGAAACGATTCAATATAATCCATACCTTCCCCGGGAAGTCCGTAATTGAAACACTCCCACTTCGAAAAAAAAATTTCGAGTGGCCAAAGTGCAACATGACTATCACCAATAAAAGCATATTTGGGTTTATCAATCATAAGGCACAAGTCCCTTCACCTCCGAAATCCTTACTGGTTTTACCATGATATTCAGGATGCCGCTCCAACCATTTTACTGCGTAAGAGCATGTTGCTACAGGAGTAAAGCCTTCAGCTAACGCATAATCGTAAGCTGCCTTAACTAAAGCGCCGGCAATTCCTCTCCCACCGATCTCCTCGGGTACTATGGTATGGCGAATATCCAATCCCCCATTACCGATATGATAAGCTGCGTAAGCTGTCACTCCGTCTACCGTAGTCTCAAAACGTTGCTTCTTAATATTATTCTGAATGTCCATAATTCCTGGTTTTAGATATTGTTCCATATATCATAAGAAACAAATCAAGAAGCGACACTGTTCGATAAGAAGCTTTCAAAAGAGCATTAAACTCATAGATTTTAATAAAATGAAAAGAGTTAAGAAGAAAGCGGGATATCATTGAAAGCAAACTGAAATTGTGCGAACAGCCCTTTCGCCTGCTAAATAGTGACAAACAGAAAGACTTTTATCTAAAGCCTAGAATGTCCGCAAAATGTCCCAACATGACTTTTTCAGATCAACGCAACCATTCTTCTTAAATGCAACATCTTCCTTTTCCAATAGCTCACGTTGTTGCGCCCAGAAAGGTGCAAGCCTTCCCTGACTGTTGACTACACGATGACAAGGTAAGCCGGAAGGAGCATTGTGCATGGCCTGTCCCACCATACGTGAGCATTGTGGTCTGCCTACAAGAGAAGCGATCTGCCCATAAGTCAGCACAGATCCCGGAGGAATGGAAGCCACGACAGTGTACACCTCTGCACAAAAAGCCACCTTATCAATACGATTAGTCATACCTTAGAAACCGGATGGGGGAGATTAATATTTTAATAAACGCTTGGGATTTCCATGCCACGAACAACCAAAGCAATAAATATCGGTCAGATCAAATCCTTCCAAAGATTCAGAAGGATCCTTAGGCAAGACGTCACTGTTTTCGTAGACATATACAGATAAGCGGTCACCCTTCTCATTTTTCACGTATAAAGCAGCAACCTTACATTGCGGGCAAACTAATTTTCTCATATTCGTATTATTAACTTTATTAGGGCTGTAGCGTCCAGCCGGCATCATTATGGTAAATCATCAATTTGGACATTCCTCCATCAACCGTTATATTTTCACCATTGACAAATGAATTCCTTTCATCACACAGAAAGAGGGTTGCACGGGCAATATCGTCGGGTTCCCCCACTCTACGTGAAGGATGTTGCAGCATGTCGGCATCACTATAATCGGGTAAATAGCTCTCCGAATGATAGCTACCGGTATCAATCCAACCGGGAGCAATGGAATTAACCCTTGTTATACCGGACAGACTGACGGCAAGTGCATGCGTCAACGCTGTAATTCCTCCCTTGGCAGCCGTATAACTTTCCGTATTGGCCTGTGATTGAAACGCACGGGTAGAAGAAATGTTCACGATTGATCCCGCTCCCGTAAAATAGTTTTTAAACAAAAGAGACAAGAAGTAAGGCGCGACAACACCTACACGCTGTACATATAAGAATTCGTCGTACGAACAATCACCTAAAATACCACCATTAGCGAGGCATGCATTATTTATCAGGCAGTCTATTTGTTCCTCCATGGAAAGAACAAAATCAGCGAAGTCCTTCAGCGTTTCTTCTTCGGCGATATCTCCTTCAAATCCCATCACACTATACCCTCTGGCTTGCATTTTATCCTCTAGCCAGCGTATCTCAATGGTAGATTTGTCGATGAAATAGACTTTATACCCTTTTTCTGCAAAGGTTTCCACAATACAACGGCCTATTCCGGCAGCTCCTCCGGTTACTACACAGACTCTTTCCATATTATTCTCCTCTTTATGTTAGTTTTCAATTCCACAATCCATCAGACATTTATAAATGACCTAAGTGAGATGGAATGACGCTATTTATAATAACAAAAATAATGCTTTATAGAGAAATCCATTATACATTGTTGAAAAAAGATCTGTATGTCGGGATATAACTCAAATCAAATGGTGTGTTTACTTCAAACAGATGGTCTGATTGAGGCCAACAGATGGTCTATTGAGTGCAAATAGACCATCTGTTCAGAGTCAACACACCATCTGTTCAGGAATTTGTTGTTTCCCATGCTGCGTTTTCCTATGTTTGTACTCTAATAATATGATTTTTGATCTATGATAGAGCAAGTAGAGTTCACATTAAAACCGTATAGAAGAGGATTCCATCTTATAACGAAAGAAGTCTTGGACAATCTTCCGCCACTACCCGACGTAGGGTTGCTAAACTTATTTGTAAAACATACAAGCTGTGCAATCAGTATTAATGAAAACTTCGACAGCAGTGTGCGAAGTGATTTGGAGCAAGTGTACAACAGATTGGTGAAAGAAAATGAGTCTTACTATACCCATACAGACGAAGGACCGGATGACCTGCCGAGCCATTGCAAAAGCAATCTCACCGGAGTTTCCATATCCATTCCCATTAAAAACGGAAGATTAAACTTGGGTACTTGGCAGGGAATATATCTTTGTGAATTCAGAAACTTTGGAGGTTCAAGGCAATTTGTGGCCACCATCATAGGATAATACAGATTATACTGATGTACCTTGAAACATAAGGCTGTCACATATCATTCTGATTTTTGTAAACGTAAACTTCTTATAATCGAAACGATGAATGAAATAAAACGAATTATTATTATAGGTGCGACATCCGGTATCGGATATGAAGTTGCCAAGCTTTACATTGCAAAAGGATACCGGGTGGGTATTGCCGGTCGCCGTGAAGAGGAGCTTAAAAAGCTTCAGAGTCTGTCTCCCCAGCAGATTGAAATACAGAGATTGGATGTTACCGATGAGCATGCCACCGACCTGCTATTGGAACTGATTGAGCGGACAGGCGGCATGGACATCTTCTTCCTAAGCTCGGGTATCGGGAAACAAAACCCGATGCTCGAAGCAGAAATTGAATTAAACACAGTGCAAACAAATGTGGAAGGCTTTACGCGAATGGTGACCGCTGCATTCAACTTCTTCAAAGATCAACGTGAAGGTCATATTGCAGTAATCAGTTCCATAGCGGGCACAAAAGGGTTGGGCATCGCTCCGGCATATTCAGCCACTAAAAGATTTCAAAACACATATATTGACGCTCTGGCTCAACTCTCCCGGATGGAACATCTTAACATCCATTTTACCGATATCCGTCCGGGGTTCGTTGCCACCGATCTGTTGAAAAGCGGCAAGTTCCCTATGCTAATGCAGGCCGACCGTGTAGCAAAACAGATTGTCAGTGCCTTGGATAAACACAAGAGAGTTGCTGTCATAGATATAAGATACCGGATACTGGTATTCTTTTGGAAATTGATACCAAACTGGCTGTGGGAAAGGCTGTCAGTCAAAAATTAATTTTGTATATATATCTCATTTTTTTATCTTTGCAAAGAACATATATCGCATAGATTGTATGAGAAAAATTCAATCTGAGATCTTGCTATCAATAACTAAAACAGTCTAAATATCGAAGAAAATGAGCAAATGCGACAAGTGCGGATTCGAGAACAACATGCAATATGATAAGTATTGCAGAAGTTGTGGTTACGAACTTCCTCAAGAAGAAGTGCAACAAATTATAGAAGTTCCCGTTCCAAAGAAATCCGGCACAAAGAATAAAAGAATAGGAATGTTTGTGGGTATTATTATAGGGCTACTCACAATGTATGCAGTACAGCACTTTGTCTTCAACTCCGACCTATTCTCCATCGATAAGTCGGTAGCGCAATTGGCTAACGAAATTAATAAGAATTGCCCGATGATGATTGACAGCGAAACTAAACTCGACAATACCATTGCCTTACCAAACAAAACGTTCCAATACAATTACACGTTGGTGAATATGGTCAAGGAAGCTGTGGATACACTTGATATCAAAAACACATTGGAACCGAACATCATAAACTTTGTAAAGACCAGCCCGCAAATGAAGCTGATTAGGGAGCACGAAATCACCATCAACTATTATTATAAAGACAAAAACGGAGCTTACTTATTCCTGATTAAAATACCACCGGCACTTTATAAGTAATCGGCACAGAATCTATAGTCAAGTCTTGCATCAGGATTGTTTCTCCGTAAGGTATTTCCAATAGCGTACAGGCATGTCTTGTTTATGCTTCCGAGGATTCAATCTTTCTTTAATGCAGATAGCCTTAAAATAGGTTTTCCAAAGCTGTTGAAACAGTTTTTCGTCTTTATCCATCAACGATTCATCCAACATTCCGGTGACAAGATGCCCCTCACGGGTCTCTTCACCGAAAACAACTTCACGGACCTCTTGTAAGTCGTAATAATAGCCGTAAGCTCTCTTGATATCATAAATCAACCAGCGTTGATCGGCAAAACGATCTTTAAAATGGTGGATTGCCAATGGAAGTGCATTAAACTGAGGTTCAACGGCAGCAAAAAAGGTTCCGTCCGCTGCTTTTTGAAAGCGTACAAACTGAAGCAAACGAAGGCGTTCCCAATCTACTTTCTTCCAGATCCTGGCAAGTAACAAGACATCGGGGTCGGCAAAGTTCGTTTCGATGGAACTAGGAAAATCAATAGCCTTACGAATATACCGGAAAAGTAGCATAGGCACATCCGGTAACTCGGAGAGCCAACTTTGGGCAAGTGCCGAAAGAGCCGATGAAGAAAGTTTCTTTTCCAAACCTTTCCATACGCGTTCCGCTTTCTCTTTTTCGGTAATCACAGTAAAAGCCTCATCATAAAAAAGAGGCAGAGGCAACTCGTCCGATTGCAACACATCCGGAAATGACCGCCTGGAATATGCTTCGAACACAGCAGTCAACAAACCTTCAAAAGTATAATCGAACAAGAATACAATCATATGCAAATAAACTTTGGTTGTACTACAACCCTCTTTCCTAAAAAATTTGGTTGAATGGAAAGAAAACGAAAAAAAGACATAACAATCAGGAAAAACTCCATCAATCCTCCTCAAAGGAAAAAGAAAGCTGAAGTAAATCTTCTTTCTTTTTAGGTTGCTTTACCAAAAGGTTCCGAACCGATTGCGGACTAATTTCGTGAATCGTCTTCGTGGGCAATTCGTTGCATGTGATAAAGTACTGTGCCTTCTTCATGACCACTCCTATTTTCTTCAGCTCATAATATCCCAGTTTGGAGAAACGTCTGGATGCAATAATCAGTTGAGCGGATTTCACTCCAATGCCGGGAACACGCAGTATCATTTCATAGTCCGCTCTATTGATATCCACTGGAAACTGTTCAGGATGGCGCAATGCCCAGCCCAGCTTAGGATCGACATCCAAATCAAGATCAGGGTGCCTGTCATCAACAATCTCATCGACATTGAACTGATAAAAGCGCATCAACCAATCGGCTTGATACAAACGGTTCTCGCGCACCAAAGGGGGTTGCTTCAACGCAGGTAACCGTTTATCGTATGTATTGACGGAGATATATCCGGAATAATAGACACGTCTCATTGTAGGACGCTTATAAAGTGCGGAAGACAAGAAAAGAATATCCTTATCGGTTTCCGCCGTAGCTCCGACAATCATCTGTGTACTCTGACCTGCAGGAGCAAACCGCGGCGCATGCCGGAATTTTCTCCGTTCCTCGGTACTTTCCAAAACACCTTGCTGAATATAGTGCATGGGAGCATATACACTTTTGTGGTCCTTTTCCGGAGCCAACATCTTAAGATTCTCTTCTTTGGGTATTTCAACATTAACACTTAAACGATCGGCGTACAGACCAGCTTCATTTACCAGTTCCCGACTTGCTCCCGGGATGCTCTTTAAGTGAATATATCCATTGAACCGATGAACGGTACGCAAATTTTTTGCTACCCTCACAAGACGTTCCATCGTATAATCGGGACTCCTTACCACCCCCGAACTCAAAAACAAGCCTTCAATATAATTGCGTCGGTAAAACTCTATCGTCAGATCAACAAGCTCGCTGACTGAAAGTGTAGCACGAGGTAAATCATTACTGCGCCTGTTAATGCAATAGGCACAGTCGTAAATACAATAATTGGTAAGCATGACTTTAAGCAGGGAGATACAACGGCCATCTTCGGCAAAACTATGGCAGATCCCCATTCCCCCAACAGCATTGCCCAACGTTCCGGCTTTATTGGAACGAATCGTTCCACTGGAAGAGCAAGACACATCGTATTTCGCTGATTCTGCAAGAATTCTCAATTTATTAAGGACGTTCTCGTTCATGCTATGGGTCAAGGATTTTATGAGTTCAAAAATACGAATAAGAAAATGATCTGGCAAATGAAACAAAAAAGAAAATAATAGGACGCAAAAAAGGCCACCTTAAGCAAGATGACCTTTTAATTTCTCGTTAGTGTGCTTTAATTACTTCGCAGCATCCAGAGATACTTTACGGAATTCTTTCATTGCTTTTTCGATAGCCAATGAAGCTTTACGAGCACGTGTTCCGGCAGCTTTGTTACCATTTTCGATTTGAGCTTTTGCATCTTTTTCAAAAGCTGCATAAAGTTCTGCTACTTTTTCAACCAATTCTTTCATAATCCTTACTATATATTATTATTGTTAATAATGTTTGGCAAAAATACATTCTTTCCTGAAATAAACGCATGAAAACCTTTTTTTTTTTGAAATAACACACAAATATGTCAATAAAACATATCATATGGCGTTTTTTTACCTATTTTTGTCCGCATGAAACCGCTTACAGATAGTGAATATATCCATTCTCTCATAGCTCAGGGGGAGCATCAGCAACAAGACTTCAAGTTTGAAATATCCGATGCCCGCAAGATTGCAAAAACCCTTTCAGCTTTCTCAAATACGGAAGGTGGCAGATTACTTATCGGAGTAAAGGACAACGGGAAAATAGCCGGAGTGCGATCTGGTGAAGAGCAATATATGATTGAAGCTGCTGCACATCTTTATTGTATTCCTTCAATCGATTATACCGCTCTTACCTATCAGGTAGAAGGACGTAATGTTCTTCTCATTCAAATCAATGAAAGTTTACAAAAACCGGTATATGCAAAAAATGAGGTAAATAAGCCGCTAGCCTATCTGCGGATTAAAGACGAAAACATTCTTGCGACTCCCGTACATTTACACGTCTGGCAGCAAAGCGGAAATCCCAAAGGAGAACTTATCTCCTACACCGAACGAGAACAATTGTTATTGGACTTATTAGAAAAAAACAATTTCCTTTCACTAAACCGATATTGCCGGTTGGCACATATATCCCGCTATGCCGCCGAACAACTTTTGGCTAAATTAATACGATTCGGTATCATAGAAAGTGTTTATGAAAATCACAGATTTCATTTTAAACTAACAAAATAAAATCGAATGCTGGAAGAAATGGAGTTATTTACTACCTTTGCATCCGTTAATCAGTTAAAAACAAGAATATCATGGGTATATTTGCCAACTTATTTAAGAAAAACTCCGGGCAGACTTCGTCAAAGAATGTAGAAGATTTCTCACTATTAACACGCGTATACTTCCAATCGGTTATTGCAGCCAATCTGGGAATCACCAATATCCGTTTCGTACCAGATGTAGCTAATTTTAAACGCCTATTTAAAATACCGACGCAAGGAGGCCGTTTGGGACAAGCAGAGAAAAGCGCATGCCGCAAAATGCTTATGCAAGATTATGGACTGAGCGAAAATTTCTTCAAGGAAATCGATACATCAGTAAAAAAGATATGCCGTACACAAAATGATATACAGACCTACCTTTTTATGTACCAAGGATTTTCCAATGACTTGATGATGCTCATCGGTAGTTTGATGCAATGGAAATTTCGTGTTCCTTCCATATTCAAAGGAGCCCTACGCACCATGACCGGAAAAACAGTGCACGACATCTGTACCAAAACCATTTGGAAAAAAAATGATATACATAAAACTGCTGCAGCCGTACGCCAATATAAAGAACGTTTAGGCTATTCCGAGGCATGGATGACAGAGTATGTATACAATATTATATTATTAGCAAAGAAAGAGCCCAAAAATAAAAATACAGAAGAAGGGAAAAAAGACAAATAAGATTATACTAACATAGTTATCAAAACAAAAAAAGTTTTAAAACTACCTCACAAAAAACAGGCAAAGAGTTCTTCTTTGCCTGTTTTTTGTTATATTTATGCATTCATAAGAGACAGCAAAGCTAGTATTCAGAGTAACTAGCAAAAGCAAATTAGAAAATATTGTCTTAAAGTGCACCATATCGGGCACTCTCTCCATCACAAGTAAAGAGACTTGGATTGTTCTGAAAACAATCTTTCAATATGATCTTTTCCCTCTCATTTCATTTTTATTAATCACTAAAAACGACTGCGTATGAAACAAAAGAAAATGCTCTCACTTACTCTTTCACAGTTAAAACAGCTTTATCAAAATGAAATTCCCGAACTCTTCCGCATTGCAAAAGAAAGCAAAGAAGCGGAGAGTTTCAAGCAAAAACTAAGAATACTCATAGATGGCATGGGACTATTAGAGAAAGCATCCGAGCAGATTCGACTATTAATCGACTACGATGGAAAAGAGATTCACGAACTCTCTACCAGTAAACCGATGAAAGTCTCTACCATTACTTTATTACACAAATTCCTATCGGAGGAAGTGGAAGATGAAATGGAAACGGATTTGTTTCTCGATCTTTTCCAACAGTTCAAGCGCACTCGTAAATCAACCACATCAATCCCCACCCGAAACAGAGTAAAGTCGTGGACAAACCGTTGGCCTACAGGACTCGACAAAGAAGTCAGGAAAATCCGAATTCAAAACAAAGAGCGTATTATTCATATCCTGATACAAAAAATAGAACAACGCAAAAATTTAGCGACACGTTTTCGTTATGATGAAGATCTAAACTATGAAGAGAAATTTCAAAAGGTAAACGAATGGTGGAATGATTTCCGTTTCCATCTAGCTATGGCAGTGAAAAGTCCAACTGAACTCAATCGTTTTCTGGATCATTCGCTTTCTTCGGAAACAATGTACCTGCTTTCCACAGCACGCAAAAAAGGAATGCCTTTCTTTGCCACACCCTACTACTTATCACTATTGAATTGTACAAAATCCGGTTATGATGATGAAGCTTTGCGAAGTTATATTCTTTATTCTCCCCAACTGGTTGAAACCTACGGGCAGATACGTGCATGGGAACGTGAAGACATTATTGAACCGGGAAAACCAAATGCAGCAGGATGGAGCCTACCCGATGGACACAATATACATCGTCGTTATCCGGAAGTGGCAATTCTTATACCCGATACAATGGGAAGAGCCTGTGGAGGACTTTGTGCGTCATGCCAACGAATGTATGATTTCCAAAGTAAACGGCTGAATTTTGAATTCGACGCTCTTCGCCCCAAAGAGACATGGGAACATAAGTTGCGACGGTTAATGAGTTATTTTGAGAAAGACACGCAATTAAGAGATATTCTTATTACAGGTGGGGATGCCTTGATGAGTCAGAACAAAACATTGAAAATAATCTTAGAGGCTGTTTATCGTATGGCCGTCCGTAAACAGAAAGCCAACCTTAAACGCTTCGAAGGAGATAAATATGCAGAATTACAACGCGTTCGTTTAGGCTCAAGACTTCCGGCTTATTTGCCGATGCGTATAAATGATGAACTAATAGACATACTGCGGGATTTTAAAGAAAAAGCGTCTGCAATCGGGATCCGTCAATTCATTATACAGACTCATTTCCAGACTCCACTTGAGGTAACTCCCGAAGCTGAAGAAAGCATACGCAAACTATTGTCTGCAGGATGGCTCATAACAAACCAGCTGGTCTTTAACGTTGCAGCTTCACGTCGCGGACATACAACCAGACTTCGCCAGATACTCAATCAGCTTGGAGTAGTCTGTTATTATACTTTTTCAGTGAAAGGATTCGAAGAAAATAATGCCGTATTTGCGCCGAACAGCCGTTCTATTCAGGAACAGCAAGAAGAAAAAAGAATAGGGATACTTGGCAAAGAAGAAGCTCAGCGCTTATCAACCCAACTTGAAACGACTCATGACCCGGCTAGCAAGATTCAGAAGTTTATGAAAACACACCATCTTCCTTTTTTAGCGACAGATCGTAATGTTCTCAATTTACCGGCCATTGGCAAAAGTATGACTTTTAAACTAGCCGGACTCACCAATGAGGGAAAACGGATACTCCTTTTTGAGCATGATAATACCAGAAGGCATAGTCCTATCATTGACAAACTAGGACAAGTTTTTATTGTCGAAAATAAGTCGATCGCTTCATATTTAAGACAGTTACAATCAATGGGAGAAGATGCAGAAGATTATACAAGTATTTGGAACTATACGGAAGGTAAAACTGAATCAAGATTCACTCTATACGAATATCCTGATTTTCCTTTCCAAATCACTGAAAGAATGAGTAATCTGAAAATTCCAGAATAATAGAATAAATTAAAGTTATATATTTGTGCATTTACAAAAGAATTATGGAAATTGAACAACATCCACTGAAACCATTTTTGCCTGTTAATGCGCGTCTATTAATGCTAGGAAGTTTTCCTCCTCCCAAAAAACGTTGGTCGATGGATTTTTACTATCCCAACTGGAACAATGATATGTGGAGAATCATGGGGTTACTCTTTTATAAAGATAAAAATTATTTTCTGAATGAAGTAGAGAAAGTATTCGATAAAAACAAGATCATCCAATTCCTTTCAGGTACCGGCATCGCTCTGTTTGACACAGCGAGTGCAATCAGGCGTTTGCAGGATAATGCATCCGATAAGTTTCTGGAAGTTATAGAACCGACAGATATCAGTGAACTATTACATCGGATACCACAGTGTCAGGCAATTGTGACTACCGGCGAAAAAGCAACCGATACGCTCTGTTCTCAATTCTCACTTGAAAAGCCTCGTGTCGGCGACTTCATATCTTTCATATTCGAAAGCAGACCGATGAGACTTTATCGCATGCCATCTTCTTCGAGGGCTTATCCTCTGGCACTGGGAAAAAAGGCAGCAACGTATCGTATTATGTATCAAGACTTACAGCTATTATAGGCAATACAGCACATAAAATTAGGCGATGTAGTCCTTGCATAATTGAAAGTTTCCATTACCTTTGCAGCCCGAAACACGGGAGTAGCTCAGTTGGTAGAGCACCGGTCTCCAAAACCGGGTGTCGGGAGTTCGAGCCTCTCCTCCCGTGCATAGATAAATAGCTGTAAATAACAATTTTACAGCTATTTGTTATTTATAGGTCGGACAAATATCGGACAATAAATTGCTGAATGTTAAACCATTCTACGCAAATCTGTCAATTTACAGATATCGTCTGACTGAAACTTTTTCCAAAACGGTTGGTGGCAACAATCTTAACAGACTTGGCGTGAGATGTTGGCCGAACACGAAATAAATGCAGTGTGTGATATCCTGTAGCCTTCCCCTCTTTCATTGTAATATAAGCTTGATCTTCATCGGAAAATGCTTCCAATGCACCGGGCTTTTCCCCTTCATCTTCATAATAAGACAGTTTCCACGCCGGATCATAATCCCAAACATTTACCACCAGATATTTAGGCTGGCTTTTGAATTCCCCGGGTTTATAAATTCTAAACTGATAATCGTCAGAAAGTCCGGTAGCTTTATATTGCCACGAAATATCATCTCCATTTACTGAAACAATAAGATATCCGTTAGGGGCGCCACATCGATTAACCTCTCCAGCCCACCATGCGCCACAAGCCGCACCGATATTGTGTTCATAAATATCCGGAGTGACTATCCTGTTTTCGTAATAATGAGTGTGACCGGCAAAAATATGTACTTTATAATCTTTCAAAAGATTAAGCAGATCTTCTGCGTTACGCAAATTACCCCCGATAGTGGAAACATTAGCTACCGGTGCATGTAGATTCAAAAAGATAGTGCTGCCCGGCTTTACATAACTGAGATCTTTCTTCAACCATTCCAATTGCGTTGGAGTAAATTCTTCTATATATTTTCTTTGACCTTTATAATCAATGTCCTTCATTGCAATAATGTGAACTTTCCCGACGTTAAAAGAGTAATCTGTCGGACCGAAATTATCATTGTATACATGTTCACCATACTCGGTTTTGTTTTCAGCGAGATTTAATGCAGGGTATTTCAAATCAAAGTCATGATTACCTATAACATGATACATCGTTGCATTCAAACCGGAGATCGCATCTTTATAAGAGGAAAATAAAGGCATGGCATCCCATACGATATCACCCAGAAGCATACCATATGCATCGGAAGCAGGACACTTTTTGATTGTTTCTGCCAAATCAGGAACAGTCTCTTTACGAAAACGTTCCAATTGCTTTTCGTTCTTTACTTGGGGATCCGAAATCGCTATATATGTAAAATGATCTGCAGGAATTTCTCGTTTTATCAACTGAAAATTGTATTGTTCTTTCTTCTTTTCGGCATTTATACGGGCATAATATCCTGTCGGCAAAGAATTTTCTACAACAGCTCTATAGTCTGCTGGAATCGATAAATAAACGAACTTCGATTCATCTGGATTAGAAATCAATTGATAACGTCCTTTTACATCCGTCTGCGTAAAATTGACTCCATCTGTCACGACTACACTTGCTATTGGTATCTTATGGGTGTCAGTGACCATCCCTTTCAGTATAACTTCTTTTTTAACTTGCAGGTTGGCTGCTTGCAAACCTGTAAGCTGCCACACACAAAACAATAAAATAAAATATGAATAACGAATTGACCTCATAGCTTTTACATTTAAAAAATCGAAGTAAAGTAAGCTATAAAAACGAAGAAAGATGTGACAAATCTATTAAAATTGTATAGAGCTGAGCTTACAAAAGCATCTTATAGGGTACTATCTGGATTTTTATTAACAGATTCATATTCATGGAATGTATTCAGGGAATATTATAATATATCTGCCTCATTTTCCATATACACAAAGTGAATTTGCGACTTTACGCTCTCCTTGGTTGTCATAGACTTTATTATCACTAGGCTTATTCAGTACCCCATTTACAGGAGCTGAAATACACCAAAGAGTGGAAGAGCCTCCACCATCAAGATTAATTGCATCTTTCCCTCCAAGTACACGGATAAGATGTGCCAGTTCGGGGATATTAACACCCTCTGCTTTACCTGTGAAGCGCCCATCTACGACTACAAGCAATACCTTTTTATCATGAGTTATAGCTACAGCACTTCGTGGATGTTTAGTCAGAACAAAACTTTGATTACAAGCTGACAAATCACGACTTTTACCATCTAAAAGCATTAATGGACCGGAAGCCAGAATGCTCCCACTCTTTTGCTTACAAGTTTTTTCATCTGCTTTACTCCACGAAATAAGAGATAGTTTTCCTCTGTGAATCTTAATTGCGCCAGTTGTCACTGTGCCTAAGGTGCCATCTTTTGTGGTATCCACGACTACCCCGTCTTTTCGCAAGTAACAGACAGAAGTTCCTTCTTTCACATTAAAATATGAACCATTGATAGCGGCAACTGCGCCTGATTGTCTGGCTGCTGTACTTGTTATCTCCTTGGGTGAATGAATTAGAACATCAAACTTATGTGTTTGAGGAGTAATCTCAAGGATAGTAATGTGTTGGGGTACTCCGTAAAGAAAAGGTATTTCTGCTTCTCGGCACAAAATCCCCCTTTTCATTTGAGTTATTACCCATTTTGCTGACGTAATTGCCAAAGAATCGGCTATAGTTTGCGCATGCAGCGTTACTATACCTATCAAAAAAAATAAAAAGAAAAGAGCTTGCTTCCTTAAAGCCATAGCAACAATGTTTTAGTAGTATTTATTAAATGCAAACCTACAGGATAAGATTGAATATAACAAGTGTAAAAAGGATATATTTGCATATTTCAATCTTATCCCGTAGGTTTGCAAAATGAAGCTACTCTACACAATACTGGGAACCCTATCTTTGTGCTTAGGCATTTTAGGGATTTTTCTGCCTTTATTGCCTACAACTCCATTCTTATTGCTCACCGCCGCCCTCTATTTCAAAAGTTCCCCACGATTGTACAAGTGGCTCATTCATCAGAAACATCTAGGACCCTATATTCGTAATTTCAGAGAAAATAAAGCTATACCATTACAAGCCAAAATACTATCCGTCGCCCTACTTTGGATAACAATGCTTAATTGCGTCTTCTTTCTAATCTCCAATATATGGATAGAAGTCGTACTTTTACTAATCGCTTCTTGTACGACTTGCTATATACTCTCATTCAAAACATTGAAGCCCAAGGGATAGCAATCCGGATTTCGAGATCACACCTCTTTCAACTGGTTATTGAAGAAACGATCTAATCCAACACGAGCATCAGCTAGTTTGTCTTCCCAATGCTTTACAGAGTTCTGTCCAATAATATCAGTTATATACTTTACAGCAATAAATGGTACATTCTTAGCACGGCAAACCAATGCCTGTGCATAAGCTTCCATATCCACAACATTTCCCTTCACATTTTCCAGTTCAGTAAGGAAAGTATCTCCGGTATTACAAACTCCAGAATTTCCCCAATGATTACAATAACCTTTTTGTGCAAGTATAGCAGAACTATCGATCTCATATTCTACTCCCATATCAGCCAATTTCTGCATATCACGATCTACAAAATGACGGCAAACGAATATATCACCCACCTGATGGTCAATAGTTCCTGCCGTCCCGATATTAATCACTAAATCCGGTTCTCCATGATTAATAGCTTCCGAAAGGTAGAAAGCCGACTTCACTTTTCCAAGGCCAGTACGCAAATAACCAATCTGTACTTCTTCCCCGTTTTTCAACCCGGGAAATTTCAATTCTGTAAATTCGCCTTGTACGGCGTAAGTAACCAATATTCTCATGTTGCCTAAATCAAATTATAATTTTAAAATTCTATTAATTATTGATGTGAAATAAATGCAAACTGTCAATTAAATACTAAGCCGCAATTTTGTTCAGCGCCATCAATAGTAGCCCCAATCTTTTTATAAAAATTATTTCAAGATATAGGATTTCAGTGCCTCGACATATTCCTCAAAAGCATCAATACCTTGTGAAGTAATCTTGCACAGTGTACATGGTATTTTCCCCTTGAATTTTTTCTTTACTTTTATATAACCCGCTTTAGTCAGTTTATCAATCTGTACACTAAGATTCCCTGCCGTCGCCCCCGTTTGCTGCCGGATATAAACAAAATCAGCCTCCTCAACGCTAATCAACAGTGACATTACCGCCAGTCGTAATTCAGAATGAAGTAAAGGGTTCAGTTCTTTAAACATGACGTTTTGCCTCTTTATTCAGACGATGACCCGGAATCACCATCATAACAATAAAACACACTGCAAAAAGTGGATATTGCAAGTTCAATTCTGGAGGACTTATGATATGGGATAACATAACAATGCCAATTGCCAATGTAAAAGAAGCACTATTGCGCATCCATTTATCGCCAATTAAGCATCCTGTTATGCAAGTACCCATTGAGCATATAATGAGAATTAGAGGCAACAATAATATCGTTGTTTGAAAATATAAGCATCCCAAAATACTGATTGTAATACCAAATTGTCCCGTAACTTTCCATACTTCCGCCAAAACCTTATCAGTGTAGGTCAGCATAGGTTTCACCTCCTTTTTACGTTGCCAGTACATTACAGGATATCCTATAGTTGGTATTAAAAACCATAACCAGTTCCATACCGGATTATGCGTAACTCCAATTAATCCATATACTACCAATGCAGTTGCCGAGCATAAATATCCCCAAATCAGAAACAGGTTTCCACTCCCTACAATCAAATTGCGACGGGTATTTTGTATCATTCGGGTGATAAGTTCAAGACTCTCTTGTTCATTCAAATTTCTATTTTCCATATCAATACAATCAGTTTAAATGATAACTTCTGAAAACTGTAAATTCCTATCCAACCGCAAATATATATAGTTTATTTTATAAACCAAATTATTTTATAGATTTATTTATATTTATACAGTCAACAAGAATATTACCACAAAATAATAATAGAAGTGTGATGCCGGAATCAGAAAATATTAGCACTATTTTTGTGACAAGACTGTATTTTCTTCTGAAAAGTTTTTGTAATCTGCAAGTAAATTGTATTTTTGTGTACAATTTTGGTATAGTAATGACAGACGAAGAAAAGAAGCGATTAAGTACCTTTGAAGCCAGACTGCGCCATCTGATCTATCTGCATGATGAGTTAAAGCGCGAAAATGCTGAATTAAAGCAACTTCTTAAAAATAAAGAAGAAGAATGCAAACAGGTGCAAGCCGAATATGGAGCTTTGAAAGTTGACTATACAAACCTAAAAACAGCAATGACAATCAGCCTTAACGGCAGTGACGTAAAAGAGACGAAGCTGCGATTGTCGAAATTAGTGCGTGAAGTCGATAAATGCATCGCTTTATTAAATGAATAAAAAGAGGATGTATGAACGATAAAATAAAAATAAATCTGCAAATGGCAGGCTCTACCTATCCTCTTACCATACGGTTTGAAGAGGAACAAATGGTCAGAGAGGCTGCCAAGCAGGTAGATATGCGGCTTAATGCGTATCGTGAACATTATAAGAATGTAGCTCCGGAGAAGATTATAGCGATGGTAGCCTATCAATTTGCTTTGGAAAACCTGCAAATGAAAGATCACAACGATACCCAGCCGTATGCTGAAAAGATTGAAGAGTTGACAGAAATGCTGGAAAGCTATTTTAAAAAGTAATAGAATTTCAGTTCATTTTTGAACCAATTATTGTAGAAAACTTACGCACTGTATTAAAGCCTAATCCTTAAAAAACGAGGAATAGCTTTTTGCGGTGCGTTTTTTATTTATATACATAAAATTTATAGCAATGACAGTAGTAATAATAGTAGCATCCATTGCCTGCTTAATTGTCGGCGGTGCATTGTCGTATATACTCTTTAAATATGGTTTGAAGAATAAATATGATAATATTCTGAAAGAGGCAAAAACAGAAGCAGACGTAATCAAAAAGAATAAGCTGCTTGAAGTAAAGGAAATGTTCCTGAACAAAAAGTCGGACTTAGAGAAAGAGGTTGCTATCCGCAACCAAAAGATACAACAAGCTGAGAACAGATTAAAACAGCGTGAACTGGTACTGAATCAACGTCAGGAAGATATTCAACGTAAAAGATCGGAAACAGAAGCTGTGAGAGAAAATCTGGACGCTCAGTTAGGTATAATAGAAAAGAAAAAAGAAGAGCTGGACAAATTGCAGCAACAAGAGATCGAAAAGCTTGAAACGATTTCCGGCCTTTCTGCTGAAGAAGCAAAAGAACGTATGGTTGAATCCTTAAAGGAAGAAGCAAAAACCCAGGCCCAATCATACATTAACGACATCATGGACGATGCCAAATTGACTGCTAATAAGGAAGCCAAACGTATCGTCATACAAACTATCCAAAGAATCGCTACCGAAACAGCTATTGAAAATTCCGTAACGGTATTCCACATTGAATCGGATGAAATAAAAGGTCGTATCATCGGACGTGAAGGACGAAATATACGCGCACTTGAAGCTGCTACCGGCGTTGAAATTGTAGTAGATGATACTCCGGAAGCAATTGTTTTATCTGCTTTCGATCCGGTTCGCCGCGAAGTGGCTCGCTTGGCTCTGCACCAACTTGTAACTGACGGACGCATTCACCCTGCTCGTATTGAAGAGGTGGTGGCTAAAGTGCGTAAGCAAGTAGAAGAAGAAATTATCGAGACAGGTAAACGCACCACAATCGACCTTGGCATCCACGGCCTACATCCTGAACTTATCCGTATTATCGGTAAGATGAAATATCGTTCTTCTTACGGTCAAAACCTACTACAGCATGCCCGCGAGACAGCAAATCTTTGCGCAGTAATGGCCTCGGAATTAGGATTAAATACTAAAAAAGCGAAACGTGCCGGCTTGCTTCATGATATAGGTAAAGTACCCGATGAGGAACCTGAATTGCCCCATGCACTTTATGGAATGAAGCTTGCTGAGAAGTTCAAAGAAAAACCGGATATCTGCAATGCAATAGGAGCACACCATGACGAGGTAGAAATGACCAGCTTATTAGCACCTATCGTTCAGGTATGCGACGCCATTTCAGGTGCACGCCCGGGAGCACGTCGCGAAATAGTAGAAGCTTATATCAAACGTTTGAATGATCTTGAGCAACTCGCTATGTCATACCCGGGTGTTACAAAGACATATGCTATTCAAGCGGGACGTGAGCTACGCGTAATAGTTGGAGCCGACAAGATTGATGATAAGCAGACTGAAAACTTATCTGGTGAAATCGCTAAGAAGATACAAGATGAAATGACTTATCCGGGACAAGTAAAGATTACTGTAATTCGTGAAACACGTGCGGTAAGCTATGCTAAATAAACGGTAAGGAACACATTATATAAGCTGTGCCCAAAGGCTAAACCAAAGCATCGATCTATAACATACTGTAGATAATATGACAAAGGTTTAAGTGCTTTGGGCACAGTTTTTTCTATAATGCTCTCTAATTATCTCCCCAATCCCTGGGCGGTCTTATCGATATCCAAATGAGTAAATAAAGAGATAGAGGGCATTATGCAATCTCTAATTGAGATGTATCGTCAGCGTCATATCTTTAGAAAAGGAGAAACTACACTTTTCATAAGAAGGAGGGCCCATCACACCTTTCGCATCATTACTGAATCCATATTTCTCAGTCGGTATTCCAAATGCTGCAGTATCAAGCTTCCCGTTATTGTTTTCATCCTGATACATCGAAATAGCATAAGTACCTACTGGAAGCCCTTTACATGGTACTATCACGGTTTTGTCTTTTACATCAACGGCAAAAGCCGCACAAGGTTTCTTTCTAAAAGATTCTTGAGAGTTGAAGATAGCTACATACAGTTTGCCACCTACCTTCTCAAATCCCTCTACTCTAAGTGTCAGATTTTGCGAGAATAAGTTTCCCGTCACAAGCAATAAGACACTAGAAAAAATAAAAATCATTGTTTTCATACTCTTTATTTTAATTTGTTAGTAACTGTCTATATTAAAGGTGTCGTCTCAAGAGTAGGGGCAAACACAAGCCTAGTCTTCCTTCAACCACCTGTTGGATATACTTAGAAATTAGACACATCGTAGGCTGCCTTTTTACCCAATGTAACGAATACACCGATATAGAAAAAGTGATCGCTCGATGCCAAAACAGGCTTATCATTCGTACGACCGAATTCATTCTTCCGACAAAGTATATTGGTAGCCGATGCGTGAATAATCACTTTCCTGCTAGGTAAAAAGGTAACTCCCAAATCCAAAGAATTATAGGGTTTCACCTCATCATTCATCACTCCCGGCAAATTCGGGTTATGATAAGGTCGTCCGCTTGCAAACTGATCAGTGAGTCCGATTATACTCCTTAAGCCAGGTAAGGAATACTTTACCACCAAAGCAATGTTATGGCGGGTAGCATACTGGGGAGTAACTAACTCTGTATATCCGGCATATTTGCGTTTGGAAATATTATAGGTATAAGAAAGCTGATATTCAAAATTAGTCCATAAAGAACGATCATTAAAGAAAAGATCGACACCCTTGCTATAGCCATGCCCGTTGGAAGCTAACAATTCGGAATCTTCTGTAGAATAAGGCTCCACATTATCAGGATATGCCGAAGATTCACTATCTATAGAAGTTATTAGGGGTAAGTGGGTATACTTTTTATAATAAAATTCCGCTTTATAAAAGCGTCCACCCGATTTATACTGCCCACCGATATTATATTGATCACAGACCTGAGGAAGGAGCCTGCTCGACTGAACGAGATATTCATTTTGAGGCAATTGGGTATAGCGACCTAACGTTGCGGAAAGCATTAGCTCATCCCAGTAATAACTAATAGCAAAACGTGGAGAAATGCTTAAATGATCACTTGGTCGGGTATATTCGGTCCGAAGAGATAACTCGGTTTTCAACTGCTGAAACGGATAAAAAGTCGTCGACATAAAACCTCCATAAATTGCCGGATGAATAGACCGGGTGGCATAAACGAACAATGGCTCTGACATTGTCTTTCCCACATTCTCATAATCATTATCATATTGACGAAGAAAACTCTCCACCCCACCCTCTAGCCGAAAGACAGGGGAAATACGTTTGGAGATTTTCGTTTTAAGATGTAACTCTTGTTGCCGTCCCATCCAACTATCATCTGCAACAACAGCTCCGCCGACATTCTGCCGATAGTACGAATAAGCTGCACCTGCAAACAAACTCCAATCGTTAGAAAACCGCTTTGTATAAGTCGTATTCAGATAGAGATTATTCTCTCCCAGACTAAACAAACGGTTATCCTCCATTGCGTAGTTTGAAAAATCTGTCCGATCATATTCCACATACAGCTTAAAAAGATTGGCCTCATCCGGATGATAACGGAATTGTGCAGCACCCGAAGCCATTCTATACGGCTTCTCAAACTCAACCCTACCGGGATAAAGCCGGTTATAAACACCCAAATTCTGATAATCAAAGTTTGTCGAAAGAGAGCCTTCTGAGAAAGCCTTCGTTCCACCTCCTCCCAATCCGACGGAAGAGAGGTTTACCCCCAACTTGTTTATAACACTTTTATCTTTTGTGTCCAATGGCAATGCAGCGGAGAGAGCATCTCCATATTCGAGAGGAGCACCACCTGTGGCCAAATTAATTCCACTGAACATAAATGTAGAATAACGTGCACGAACAGGAGTATTGATGCCTGCGGCAGTATAAGGATTCAGTACGTGCATCCCGTCGATGTAGGTCTGCACCTCATTACTGTCTCCTCCGCGAACCAATAGCTTGCCGCTCTCACCTTGGACTTGAGTCCCGGGCAATGTTTGCAGTGCTTTATACAGATTACCGTTCGCTCCGCCCTGTGTCGCTAATTCGACCGGAGATATATCACTCCAACGACTATTTGCTGATGGAGTCTTCTTTGTTTTCACCACCACTTCTTCCAGTCCTATACTGTCTGTAAAAAACTTTATGGTTACGGTATTTACTTTAGCAGAATTATTTTGGTTCTGGGCTATACCAGTCGGAATGAAGCACAAGCAAAGTACTCCGAAGCATACTATTTGTTTAATCAATTGTTCCATATTTACGTCGATTTACAACGGCAAACATAGACGTAATATGATAATCTAAGAAATAGTTGGGATATATAGCCCGACTCTGTGACGAATGACCATCTTACAGTGACAGACAACCATCTCAGCCCGAGAAAAAGTGATAAATGACCCAATATATTGATATGAAAGTATATCGGGCCCAATTAAAAAGGCGATAAGTTTTATTTCGCGATATTATTCAGATGTATTTTAAACTGCCTGGTATAAGCTCTTGATACAGGAACTTCTTCGGAACTATATTTTAGGCGGAGGCGATATCCCTGCATATTTCCGTCCACTCGTACCACAAAATGAATATTTACCAAATAAGCCCTATGACAACGTAAAATGCAAGAGTAAGACCGGACAATATCTTCGGCCTGTTTCATTGTCATCCTTAATAACTTTTGCATCACTTTGTTTCCTTCCAAATAGACCAGCTTGATATAATTGCCTTCAGCCTCGGCATACAGCAAATTCTGCGCCTCAAGTTCAAGGACATCTTTCGAACCACCGACAAAGCTCAAATATGAAGATACATTTTCACTGTCATCCGCTCTGTCTTCAGAGTGATTCGAAGCAGGATCAGCAGGAATATCTTTCTCATCATGCTCTTCACCCGCCAAAAGAGTATTTAGTTTTGTAGCCTCTTTTAAATTGCGGCTTAATAAGATATTACGGTTCAACAACTGGAAAAAGACAATAGGAAAAGGAGCCAGCACAATTACAGATAAAAAACTACCTAAAATAAGATTCTTACTGAACTCCCAATGAAATATAAAGATGGAATATAAGGCATTGCTCAACGCAATCAACATGCACATCAACAAAGTATCAAGTAAATTACGCCCCAGCGTCCATGTTTCTTCCTTATAATAATTAGGAAATAGTGCAGGTAGCAAATAAGCAAAGACACTCAATGACAATGAAGACATAAGCCCATAACCGATTACGATCAATAACTTATGTTCCGAAATGCGAGATATGCCAAAAGGCTGAAATAAATAAAGAATGAGAAATACAATCAAAGAAGAATAAAGCACTGCTTTCCACCGTTGACAAAGTTGTGGATAAGGACTTCTTAAAAGAGCTAACAATCTAGTAATCATCTCAGTGAATTGTAAGTTATATACCTATCTTAAGCAATTCACAAAGATAATATAAAAATCGAACCAATTATCGCGTTTAGAATGTAACATAAATGTAATATCAAACGTATATTTACGCCTTTTCTTTAAAAAAGAATAAATAAAATCCCATTTTTATGTTATAAAACATATTTGATCAAAATAATCCGTATCTTTGTAGCGTAAAAGAAAGAAAAAATAAAACAGCTCTCCGAAACGCGGAAAGCACAAAAAGACGAAGATTATGAAAAAGAATCAAAATGAGATTTTTATGTTGCAGTACCGTATCAAACGCTACCAAGCAATGGGAAACGGAACAATGTGCCAAGCCTTGAATGGCAAACTACAAAAACTGCTAGCAAAGCAGACAACCATGTAAATTAGACTTTCAAATAGAATGAGTAAGGGCGGCAAGCTATAAAGCTTACCGTTTTTTTTATGTTCAAATCTGCCTAGCCCTGAAATAGCATTATACAAAACAAAACATTAGTCACCCATATTATATAAATTATTTTTATTATAAAAAACCTTTTACGAGTTAAAGTAATCCATCTCATTTCAACCCCATTCAAAACAGCTTCTGAGAGGGGGGTATAATCAAGTAACGAGTGAATATGGTTCAAGTAACGACTGAATGGCATTCAGTATACGACTGAATAGGGATCAAGTAACAGCTGATTTTACATTACTAAATGAGTAAGCTGCAAAGAAATACTATCTTGTAAATTATTTATCATAAAAAAAGCATTAGGAAAATATTTCATCATCCGAAAGTATCTGGATAAATATAATCAAAAGAAAGAGAATATATAAGCAAGGTTTGCCTGACAAATGTACGGAAATAAGTTTCATGGATATGAGTTCAAACAGATAGGATATCTTTGCCGAAAGGGTTTAATGATAGAGCAGCAAGTTTGAAATGTTGCATACCAAATGGTATACCAATAATTGTAATACACAAAAACAACCCAAATACAAAATGAGAAACACATATCCATATACCTCCTAAGAATATCCACAGAATATTCATAAACAAAAACAAGCACCCATCGGCAGAAGGACGACTCCTTACGTCCCTGCCAAAAGGACACAAGGCCAGTCCAGCTAGCTTCATGGTTTGTATACCAAAAGGAATACCAACAATGGTCAGCATCATTAACAGACTTGCAATAAAATATTCTATCGCTATAAAGATACCTCCTAGCACCAACCAAAGAAAATTCATAAAACAGCCCATAAAGATATATTTAATGTAGAATACAAATATATAATAATTTACTCAAAACCAAACAACTCACACCCAGTCACTGAATTCAAAGCTCAACTGTTCCCATACCCCCTTCTCCCCTTTCTCTTCCTTAGGATTGGAGACAGAAAGCCCAATCAATCGAATAGGGTGGTGTTCATAATCGACTTCTTTGAGTAATTGCTTAGCTAATGGCAGAATAGTTTTCAAATCCGTGAGCTTCTCGTGTTGAGTGATGCTTCGGGTAATCTGGCTAAAATCATAAAATTTAATTTTCAGCGTCAATGTGTTACCTTGAAAATCTTTATCGGATAAACGTTCTACCAATTCCACTGCAGTATGATACAATTCAATAATCACAGAAGAACGAACAGAAATGTCTTTTTCAAGAGTATGCTCACATCCGATAGACTTCCGAACGCGTACTGCTTCTACAGGACGGAGATCAATACCTCTAACAAATTCATAATAAAGCGAACCAGCCTTACCAAAAGCAGCTTGTAACGTATCTAAGGAACGCGCACGCAATTGGGCACCGTTATGTATTCCCATGGAATGCATCTTCTTTGCCGTTACAGGACCTACTCCCCAGAAATTTTCTATAGACAAACGAGCTATAAAATCAAGTGCCTGATCAGGATGAATGGTACATAAACCATCGGGTTTACGGCAATCTGAAGCCACTTTAGCCAGAAATTTATTGTAAGATACACCTGCAGAAGCCACCAAATGTAACCGTTCACGAATCTTTGCTTTAATTTCACGAGCAATCTCCACAGCAAAAGGAATCCCCGGTTTATTCTCGGTTACATCCAAAAAAGCCTCATCCAAAGAAAGCGGTTCAACAATATCCGTATATTCATGAAATATTTCATGAATCTCCCGGGATACATCTTTATACACCTCCATCCGCCCGGGAACAAAAATAAGTTGCGGACATAAACGTTTGGCCTTTTGCGACGACATGGCCGAACGCACCCCATAGCGACGTGCCTCATAACTAGCAGCAGCAACAACTCCACGCGCTTCGGCATGGCCTACAGCAACCGGCTTACTCTGAAGTTCCGGATTATCCCGCTGCTCCACCGATGCATAGAAGGCATCCATGTCTATATGTATGATTTTACGTTCGTTCATCTATAATTATTCCTGTGCAAAAATACATAGCTTTCGCAATTATGCAATTTACACAGGAATAAGTTTATAAATTGTCAGTTTGCACACCGGCAAACCGATATTATCACAAATCAGATAAATAATCTTACAATGGAATAGATAATAGCCGCAAGACAAGCACTAACCGGAATAGTCAACACCCATGCCACCATCAAATTCCCTGTTACCCCCCAGCGGATTGCCGATAAGCGTTTCACCGCTCCTACCCCAATAATAGCGCCGGTAATTGTATGGGTAGTACTTACAGGTATCTTAAGATATTCAGTTAAAAACAGAGTGAATGCACCGGCTGTTTCAGCCACAACTCCTTCAAAAGGAGTAACCTTAGTGATTCTGGATCCCATAGTCTTCACAATTTTCCATCCACCAGACATAGTGCCCATAGAAATCATTGTAAAACAAGAAATGGGCACCCAAGCCGGCAAATCATTGATGGACTGAATACCCATTCCCAAACCAAGCGGGTGAGCGGCAATCATTGCAGCAGCAATAATACCCATAACTTTCTGTGAATCATTCAAACCGTGCCCTATGCTGAAGAGGGCAGATGAGAGCAACTGCAATTTCTTAAACCATCGGTTTGCTTTATGAGGATTGGCTCTTTTACAAACATAATACAAAAGAACAGTCAGACATAAAGCAGCCAGCATACCAATAAGAGGAGCCAAAAATATAAAGGCTACAATTTTCATGATGACCGAACCGTGAACAGCTTGAAAGCCATTGGCCATGATAGCTGCTCCGGCAAACCCTCCAATCAAAGTATGAGAAGACGATGAAGGAATTCCAAACCACCAAGTGGCAAGATTCCACATCACGGCAGCAATCACACCGGACAAAATAATGGGAAGGGTTATAAACTGCTCATAAACTGTTTTGGAAACCGTATTGGCAATTCCAAACTCACCAATGATATATTTCGCAATAAAAAAGGCTACAAAATTGAAGAAAGCAGCCCACAATACAGCTTGAAACGGGGTTAAGACTTTTGTAGAAACAATAGTGGCAATAGAATTTGCCGCATCATGAAATCCATTGATATAATCAAATAGAAGTGCTAAAATAATTATAGAAACAAGTAAAGCCATATTTTCGGTTTTATGCGTACTTTACAATTATTGTCTTGATAATCTTACCTACATACTCCGCCGAATCTGTAGCTTTCTCAAGTTCGTACATGATTTCTTTCACTTTGATTATTTCAATTCCATCTTTTTCATCTTCGAACAGATGAATAATAAAGTTTTCGTAAACATCATCAGCTTTGTTTTCGATATCGTGCAAATCCGAGCAATACTTCTTGGCGTTTGTCGGGCTTTTTTTCAGTACATCCAATTCATCAACAGCTTTACCTATACAAATGGCAGATTCACGAATCAGGTTAGCCAAATCAATGGACTGCCTAGGCATATTTCTAGGATTATAAAGAACTATACGCTTTGCACAGCTATTTACATGATCGATCACATCATCAAGTCTATTCGCCAAAGCGTGAATATCCTCACGGTCAAAAGGAGTAATAAATGTAGTATTCAGTTCATTAAAAATCATATTTGACAAACGGTCACCTTCTCTCTCTTCATCTTTAATTTTTTTATAATATTCTATCGCAGACTCATGACTGTAATTTTCCAAAGATTCAATCATTAAATCGGATGTCGCAAGCATTACGTCGGCCATATTACGAAGCAAAGGGAAAAACTTTGGTTCTCTGGGAATTAACTTGTTCAAAAAAGAATTGTTCATAATGTAAGAATTATATTTATATCAAATCCAAATTGTATTCTAATACTTTTTACTAGCAAACCTAAAAACACAAAAATATGTCCTACACAATTTTTTAGGGAATAGCTTGTTTATTCATCCAAAAAAACGCCATTTTTTGATAAGCAAGTAGGATTCAAAAAAAAGCTGTGCAAAAATAAAAAATGTTATATATAAATATGCAATGTTTAACCAAAAAAACACTTTTTCCTTCTGCCAAGGAGTTTCTTTTTCCCTTAATTACTCTTCACTCTGCATCCATTTCCGGCCCATCACTGCTATGTAACCGCTTACAGAAAGGCCTTTTCTAGGAAAAAGTTCCGAATAAAATAATTTTCGGCCTTTTGGCCGAAAATGAACAATGACATCAGTTTGTAACATAACGGAGCGAGCGAGCCTTTTCTGCCGTTCCAGTGAAAAAGACTATAATAAACATATTCATAGAACCTCGATTTAAGAAGAATGCCCTCATCATTATAGTATATTATAATAAGGGTGCTTTCCAACTTTTCTTACTTCTGAAAACCCTCCCATACAAACAGAATGAAAAAGATCTCTCTTTCCTATAACATCTAAGATGGAATAATCGTAGAATAAAATAATTAGATTTCTGCAATTACACGACAAGGTAGACCTGTCATATCGGCAAAATTCATAGGATAAGTCTTAGCCATAAAATGTGCATAAGATTTCCCTTTCAGGATAGAAAACAGATTGTACAGGTTCTCCACCACAAATACATCGTTGTCCGCACATCGCTGATCCGCTTTGGGATGCTCTTTACCTCTTCTTATTCCTGCAAAATCTACACCTATTATAGAAATATCTTTCGAAATAAGGCATTCTATCAAGTCCATTGACAGAAACGGATGTTCTGTAAAGTAACGATGGTTTCCATAGCCTACTTTCTCTATAAACGATGAATAAAAAGCAATAAACATACCCTCGCGAACCAATGAAACGTCAATATCAGAGGCCTTTATTTCACTCTGCTCACAAGCAGAGACATCAAATACAATACCTTCCCGCTCGGTATATTCCAATGGAAAAACTTTGTTCATAACATCGAAATGTGTCCCCAAGTGCCCGGTAAAAACCATTTTTTCATAACCTTGGGATTCTGCCACCATCTTAGGGGTAACTCTTAAAGTAATATCAATATTCATATCTAATTCTACTTTTTAATTTCAATTATTTCGCTTCGGAAAAGACTCCATGTGGGCATGTCTTTATACATTTTTTACAGCCAATGCATACATCGCTATTTTCAAGAACAATATGCTTATGCCATAGAAACTGAACTTTGCCTATAACCTCTTTAGGGCAACATTCTACGCACGCCCAACATGCTACGCATTGTCCGGGATCGGCTGAAATGTAAGGTGTAATAAATTTATTTTTAAACATATCTTTTTTTTCTGGCAAAATAACGACTATTCCGGGATATGCCCAATGGACAACTTAAGGCTAAACTTGTACTATTTAAGGTAGTTCTTCCGGAATTGCGTAGGAGTAATACCGGTAAGCTTCATAAATAATCTGGAAAAATAGGAATAATCTTCAAAGCCAAGTTCCAGGGCTATTTCTTGTATGTTCATAGAAGTATGAGCCAGCAGGCGCTTTGCTTGTAGCGCCACTTCGCTCTGAATATATTTGCTGACGCTCAACCCGGTAAGGGATTTTACTATTTCGTTCAGATAAACCGGAGAGATATTCAATTTGGACGCGTAATAAGAAGGGCTCCTATCCTTGCTGATTCCCTTAATCAATAGTTGTTTAAATGCGGACAATATTTCTCTATATCTATTGCTCGTAGCAGAAGACACAGTTGTTTTATCTATTATTTCAGCAAAAATACCCGCAATGACATTTGAGAGATTACGTATGACTTCTGATGACGTGCCACTATCCGGAAGAGTCGTTTTTCTATATAATATAGAAAATAACAGAACCAACTCATTTTCTTGCTCACCACCGACTTCAATTGGTTTTAAATCCACCGCACATCTGTCAAATATCAGTTGGCATTTATCACTCAGAAACGAGCTATCCATCACCAAATTATAACCTTGAGCTGTTTGGGAGTCAATCCAGGAATGGACTTGGCCAGGCTGTACACAGAAAATGGAATGTGAGGCAATCTGTAATTCATTAAAATCGATACTGACAGTGCAATCTCCTTCCGTCAGCAAACCAAAGATGTAAAAGTCGTCCTGATGAGCGTACAACACAGAAGATGACTGTACGTCCGGTGTAATGATTCTACAAGAAACTCCACCACGTGCTTTCTCTGCTATTTTATATGTTGGTATCGGCATAAGCCTATAAAATTACAATATAGAACTTGTATTTGGACAAACTTACATAAAATATGGTGATTCATAAGCGTGTTCAATCAACAAACTAAAGTTTTTATAGAGGAAATTCTATAATAGATTGAAAAAAGGAAAAAAGGCCTAAATAAAAAGAGGGACTAAATAAGATGTTCATCTAATCTAGTCCCTTAATTTTTTAATTGAATGCGATACAAAACGTGGAGCTGGAGGGAATCGAACCCTCGTCCAAACGAGGAAAGTATAAGCTTTCTACATGCTTATCTTTGCTTAGATTTTCGTGTAATGGCAGAACCAAAGCCATCAACCATTACCTTATCCTCTTAAATTTCATTCGTACTTCAAGGCAAGTATAAACTATCCCCGATTTAACTGCACCACTGAACCGGAATGCTTCGGAGCAACGGCTTCCGAGTGATGTCCAGTCCCAGTACCTAGTACCGGGATTAAGTTAATCTACTATAATTCGATTAAGCAGCAAGAGCGTAATTATTTTCGCCAGATAAAATTTTGAAGACTGAGATTATAGTGCAAATCAACGACGCACTGCATGCTTACTTACCCGTTCTACCCGCTGTCAAATCCAGTCAACCCCATGACTTTGCAACAATCTGATAGATGAAAGAAAGACACGAACCGTAAAGTTCACACTTTTCTTTCAGTGCAAAGATACGAAATGTTTTGCATTCTAACACAATATACCGCTACTTTCTAAAAAATAGCGTAGATGGGAAAACTACTTCCATACCTTTTCTGCAATCTCACAGACTAAAGCAATCTTACGCCATTGCTCTTCTTCGGTGAGAATATTCCCTTCTTCTGTAGATGCAAAACCACATTGAGGACTTAAGTACAGACGCTCCAAAGGAATATATTTTGCAGCTTGATAAATACGCTCGATAACATGTTCCTGATTTTCCAAATCTGCATATTTTGAGGTGATCAACCCCAAGACAACTTTCTGATTTTCGTGAACATATTGCAAAGGCTCAAAGCCACCGGCACGTTCCGTATCAAACTCCAAATAATATGCATTGACATTTTCTCTTCCAAAAAGAGTCTCGGCTACCGGATCATATCCTCCCGATGTTGCCCAGGTTGAGTGATAATTGCCACGACAAATATGGCTATTAACGACCAAATCGTCCGGCAAATCTTTTATGGTTTCGTTATTCAGGCGTAAATATAACTCTTGTAGTTCTCTTACGTCATATTCTCCATTGGTCATTGTTTTCCAGAAACTTTTATCGCAAAGCATTCCCCAGGTACAATCATCCAACTGAATATTTCTACAACCCAATTGGTAAAACGTATAAATTGTTTCATGATAAGCTTTGGATATATCTTGAAAAAGTTCTTCTTTGTCAGGATAATAAAGCTCTATGTATTTTTCATTTTCTCCCCGGGTTAATTCGGCATAAAACTGCGCCGGAGCAGGAATGGTTTGCCGCGGCACAATATCTTCATCTACTATCTGCTCCAAGAAGCGAAAATGTTCAAAGAAAGGATGCTCCGGATTAAAACGAACTTTACCACAGAGTCTTGCCGAATCAGCACGGGTTTCCTCGCCATGAAACAAGTAACCTTGAGGCATTACATTATGTTCTACCCCAAGTAGTCCCCCAAAAAAGTCCAGATGCCAATAACTTCTACGAAACTCTCCATCTGTAGCAGACTTTAATCCTGCTTTTTTCTCTTGCTCAACAAGTTGAGCAATACAACGGTCTTCCACTAACTTGAGTTCTTCGACCGAGATCTGCTGATCGATAAACTGTTGCCTGGCTCGTTTTAATACTTTCGGGCGCAAAAAACTACCTACTACATCAGCTCTGAATGGTGCATTCTGATTTCTATTCATTGTTCTTATCGTATAAATTAATACTACTTTTATCTACACAAAGGTAATATCAGCAGTCATATCATCCAATATATTAATTTAATATGGATAATTTATCTATATTTGCATCAAATATTGAAAGAAAGAAAGATATATTATCCATTTATCAAGCAAAACAACAAATATTTCTCTATGGAAAATTTAGATCACATAGACATTAAAATTCTGCGGGCATTGCAAGATGATGCAAAATTGACCACCAAAGAGTTGGCCGCAATAGTCAACCTCTCACCCACACCGGTCTTCGAACGACAACGGAGATTGGAAAGAGAAGGATATATAAAGAGGTACGTAGCAGTATTAGATCCTAAGAAACTGGGAAACGGTTTTATTGTTCTATGCAATATTCGTTTAAAACAACATAATAAAGATTATGGAAAGCAGTTTATGGAGGCTGTGACTCATATTGATGAAGTCACTGACTGCTATAACACTTCGGGAGAATATGATTTTATGATGAAGTTATACGTAAAAGATATGGAACACTATCAAGATTTCGTGTTAAATACATTGGGAGATATCGATTGCATTGGAAGCTTACACAGTATATTTGTAATAGGTGAAGTCAAAAGTTCACAAGGTATTCCTATACCATATAAATAGAAGATAAAACAATGAGTCAATGAGACATAATTCTGAATTACCGGTAAAAACTAAAAAAAGTGAATTGAAAAGGGAATAAAGAGAGAATATATTTACCTTTGCTATAATAAGAATATATCAGAATAATTGGGCATTCAGCCTTAATTCAAAAGTAAAATTACGTATGAAAAAATATCTTGTTATAGTGCTGGCATTATTTACGTTCGGCACACAGGCATTACCTCAGAAAACTAAGCTTAATGATAAATTGACTATGCTCGTTGGCACATATACTAATGGTACCAGCAAAGGCATCTACACCTATCAATTTGACCAGACAAACGGTCAAGCACAAATATTGGACTCCATAGCGGTTGAAAATCCGTCATATTTAACTCTCTCTGCAAATGAGAAGTTTGTATATGCGGTAAGTGAGATGCCGGATTCAACAGCCGCCGTTATTGCTTATGGGTTTAATAAACAAAATGGAAAGCTCAAATTTCTAAATCGCCAACTGACTAAAGGCGCTGATCCGTGTTACGTCTCAACAAATGGGAAAATCGTACTTACAGCAAATTATACAGGAGGCTGTATGTCTGTCTTTCCCTTAAATAAAGATGGAAGTCTCAAAGCATTAGGAACTTTATATCATGGTAGTACAAGAGGACCTGATGCTATTCGTCAGGCAACGCCTCATATCCATTGTGTCACATTCTCTCCGGATGGAAAATATATCTTTGCTACGGATTTCAGCGCTGATCGTATATTACACTTCACTGTCAATCCCGAAGAAGCTACGCCTCATATTGCTAAGGAGGCAACAAATATAGACGCCGACTCAGGACCAAGGCACCTCACATTCAGCCCGAATGGAAAATATGCATATCTTATCAATGAACTCTCGGGAAATATTACAGTATTCAATTATAAAGATGGAAAGCTAACACAAATTCAAGTCATCACTGCCGATAAGCTTCATGCCCGTGGTAGTGCTGATATCCACTTGACCCCTGACGGTAAATTCTTGTATGCAAGCAACCGACTGAAAGAAGATGGAATAGCCGTATTCAAAGTAGACTTAACAAAAGGGACATTAACGGATATAGGATATCAGTTTACCGGTATTCACCCACGGAACTTTAACATTACTCCTAATGGTAAATATTTGCTGGTCGCTTGTCGTGATAGCGATTTTATTCAAGTCTATCTACGTAATGAGACTACTGGCCTTCTGGTTGACACGCATCAAAGTATTTACCTGAGTAAACCGGTTTGCATAAAATTTGCTGAATAGAGCAATGAAATACAAGGTAAACCGAGCCTTATAAATATTTGGATAATGAAATACTGAAAAACAAAACTAAATTCACATAATCATGAAAAAAGAAATTGTAATACTCGCAGCCTCCATTTTGGCTACCTCAGCGGTTGCTCAAACTGAAGTGATAACAGGAGTGACCCGTGGAAAAGATTATGGCGTTACTTATATACTGCCAAAGAGTGAAATTGAAATAACCGTTCAAGCAACCAAACATATATATACTCCCGGACAATTTTCAAAATACGCCGATCGTTATATGAGATTGAGTGATGTATCTTCCGACTCCAAAACATATTGGACATTGGATAATCTACAAGCTAAAATGACAGGAGTGCCGGATCGGGATAAAGTTTATTTCGTTAAATTGAAAGACAAGACTGTTGCTCCTCTCATTGAACTTACAAAGGACGGCATTGTATGTTCTATTAATATGCCTCTCGGTAGCGGACAGCCAACAATAAAACCGGAAGTCCAACCTTTGAAGAAACAAAATAAGGAAATTGATCCAAGAGACTTCTTGACTGAAGAAATTTTAATGTCGAATTCAACAGCCAAAATGGCTGAACTGGTAGCCAAAGATATTTATAACATTCGCGAAAGTAGAAATGCGCTACTCCGGGGAGAAGCTGAGAACTTGCCTAAAGACGGTGAGCAATTAAAAATAATGCTTGAAAATTTAAACATCCAGGAACAGTCCATGACCGAGATGTTTTCTGGGAAAACAACGGAAGATAGCAAAACTTTTACATTCCGTGTCACTCCCAAAGAGATGAAAAATGACATTTTATTTCGCTTCTCTAAAAAATTAGGAGTAGTTGCTAACAATGATTTAGCTGGGGATCCGGTATATATCACATTGACCGACTTGAAAGCCATTAACATACCTGTGGAAGACAACAAAAAGAAACAATTGGACGGAATAGCTTATAATGTTCCCGGAAAGGCCTATATAACCATACAATATCTTAATCAGAATTTATACAATGGAGAAATTCCTGTAACTCAATTCGGAACGATTGAGTATCTCGCACCGGTACTTTTTAATAAAAAATCTACGGTTAAAGTTCTATTCAATCCGGAAACAGGATCATTGGTTAAGGTTGACAGAGGAGAATAAATTTGTCCTTGTGAAGCTGCATAATGTAGGTCATAACCCGTGATACATACTCTTCGTCGGAAGCAAAATGATCCTTAAGTAGGTCAATGATATTCTGCACGCTCCGCTCTCCATCAATGAATTGCCAAACGGCAGTTCCATGCTCTTCTAAACGAACCCGAATAGGAGAAGATACCCCTTTCGGCAAGAAATAACGTGTTACAAAAGTACTTTTAAACCGAGGGAAAGAGAGAATCACACTCTCTCCTTCCCATTCGGTTTTTATTGAATCACAACGTACCGGGATCGTTTCCAATAAGTTTGTTTTTTCTTTTGACATACTGCCATGTAGTATGTTGGAGTTTATTTTGAAAAAGAATGAATTTGCAGAATGAAATATATCCTTCCTCAAACAACACTCAACGATATTATTTTTTCATATTGGCTTCTTCAAGACCATATTGTTTGATACGGTCTTCTCTTTTCAGAAGCAAAGCAATTCCCACAGATAATATTCCGAAAATCATGAAGATAGACAAAGGGATAGTATAATCATAGCTCACAACCCCATTTTTTGTCGATTTTGCAAAGGTATCAATAACCCATCCTATAAGAAGCGGTACCATAGACAGCCCTATATTCTGAATATAAAATATCAAAGAATAAGCCGATCCTAATTGTTTTTGAGGAATAATCTTTGGAACAGAAGGCCACATAGCCGAAGGTACTAAAGAGAATGCCACTCCCAACACAATTATTAAAATTAAAGCAAACCACCAGTATTGCAAGATCGGCAATGTAAAGAGCAAATGTACAAATACAAGCATTATGGAACCAATAACCATTAACGTTGCACCCTTACCTACCCTATCATACAATGAACCAAATAAAGGAGTCAACAGAATACAACCGAAAGGTAACATCATAGGAATATATCCCGCCAATCCCGGCTCAACATTATATTTATAAATCATCACTTTTACTGCAAACTTCAAGAAAGGAAAGACTCCGGAATAAAATAGCAAACATAAAAATGTAATCAACCAGAATCCTTTATTAGTTATGATAAACTTAATATCACTAATTTTAAACTTATCTTCATCGCTCTCAGTAACGCTAGCAGCTTGTGAAGCATCCAGCTTCTTATCCATCACGCAATAAACCAGATAGACCAGAAAGCCTACACACAAGAATACGGCACCCAATAAAACCGGCATGGAAAGATGTCCCATCGTTTTTGCCAATGGCAAACTAAAACCAAGTGCAATACCAGTACCGATACGGGCCATAGCAACTTGAAGCCCCATAGCCAACGCCAATTCATGACCGGTAAACCACTTCACAATAACTTTAGATACCGTTATACCTGTAATTTCAGCACCGACCCCAAATATCGCAAAACCTAACGCTGCAAATAAAACCTGATAGGTCATTCCAAACAATGTCCCCTGTAGAAAAAAGTATGGGGATATGGCCCAATATTTAATCAGTGCACCTCCGAACATTAATATGGAAGAAAGGGTTCCCGTAAAGCGGACACCCATTTTATCCAAAATGATACCCCCGAAAAGCAACATCAATAAGAATACATTAAAGTATCCGTAAGCTCCTGTAAAGAAACCATATTCAGTAGATGACCAGCCCAATCCATCCAGTTTACAATCTACCGGTTTTGCAGTGGTTACAGCTTGAGCATTCTCCACTTTATCAAAGCTACCGTCAGCATAATATACAACTTGTCCTTTAGTAGTCAACAAGTCTTCTAACGGTGCCATTACGTCCGTCACAAAATACCCACACATCATTGTGAAGGAAACAATCACCAATGCACTCCAACGAAAAAGTTTAGAGTCATTCAATTTAAGTTTCAAATGTTCTGTCATTATAGTATGTTAGCTAAAATATTGATATAATCTAAAATTTGCGAACAAAGGTAATAAATAACCCTTCGGGACAAACAAAAGGATAGTTATTATTTCCAAATCCATAAAACTAAAAAAGTGAGACTGATAATTTATTCAGTCTCACTTTTTTAGTTCTAATTCCAAATTTATTTTCTTAAGTATTAATGCGATGCAGGATCGGAAGTTGCAGGAGCCGGAGTTGTAGGAGCTTGATTCGCGGGAGCCGTAGCAGCCGGATCAGCTGTAGCACCACCTTGAGGAGCTGCAGTTCCAGCAGGCATATTATAAGGATTTGTTTTTTCTTCTTGTTGCGCCTGTTCCATAATCACATCCCCACTCTTCTCAGAAACAGCAGGCACTACGTACGCTGTCGCAATACTCATGACTACCATAAATGCAGCGAGTCCCCATGTTGCTTTTTCAAGAAAATCAGTAGTTTTGCGCACTCCCATAATCTGATTGGAAGATGAAAATCCTGACGCCAGTCCTCCACCCTTGGAATTCTGAATCAATACGATGAAGCACATCAGTATGGCAGCAATTACCATTAAGACAAGTAAAAATAGGTACATTTTATTATTTTGATTTAGCGTTAATAATCAATTTCTCCAAAAAACGGATTTGGTCTGCAAAGTAAGCATTTTTTTTTGGATAATTCAAACTTAATTTTTTAATAATTTCAAGTGCCTTTTCATACTTATGCTGTTTGATATATATCTTAGCCAAGGTTTCAGTGAAACAGCTGTCATCCAATTCATAAGAATTCTCTTGTCCACAGGCAGACCATTCCTTCTCAATATCCGTTTTATCATTAGTTTCGTTAAATTCTTCTGTCGATAGTTCCATCACAGATTCTGTACAACTTCCTTTATCAATATCCGGATCAAATGCGGGAAGTAGAGGTAATATTTTGTTTTCATGAACTTCACTAGACTCAGTAGCATTTAGAGAACGTTGTATAAAACCGTCGATCAGATCTTGTCCTTTTAACTTAGGAGCATCCTCTTTATCAAGAACTAATGGAGTATTTTCCACATTCCTATCACCATCTTCTTTCAAAAGATAATTGGTATAATCCATCGAATAATCCAAGTCTGTCCGGCTTTCTTCTTCAGGAACAGTTGCAAGAAAAGCGTCAATCAAGGATAATGTACGATCTAAACCCAGGTCTTCCTTTTCCAAAGATCGAAAAGATATCTGCTTATCGACCTGTGGCTTTAGAGTATACCGATCACCCTCAATAATATAAAAAAGCATACGGCGGTCAGCAACAAACAATACAGCTTTGCGTAATTCCGAACCAAACGATATATCATGAAGTAAATAAAGGTTCTTAAGATAAAGTAAACGTAAAGAATGAAAATATGGATAACGGGCAACCAATGTACGAAGTTCATACAAGGTCTCCCTATTTAAATTTTCGGGATGTTGAATTAATTCTTGTAAAGATGCAGAAGTCATATTTTCACTACCAATTAGCTACTGTTGCATTAAATATTTGTTCGGTAATGTCTTTTACCATTTCCTCTATCAACTGATCTTGAACAGCCGTCAACAGCTGAGATGAGTCATATGTTCGAAAAGCTGAGAACTGCTGATCTTCAAAGTCTTCTTTATGATTGGTATTATTCACAAACCTTACTTTAACAGTCACAGTTAGTTTTGTTTTCGAAGAATATCCGTCGGCAGCTACCGATTCATTATATTGATTATAGCCTGTTATTTCTCCCTCTATTTCCAAATCGGCATTATTATTTACCAAACTCAAACGGGTCTGCTTTATAAACAAATCTTTTAACCTCTGGTTAAATTCAGTTGCTAATGGAGTATAAACATATTCTGCTCTATTCGGAAAATCCGTAATTGATATCGTCTTCACTTTGTTATAATCAATTGAAGTAATTGGAGCAAACCCCATTGATATACGACAAGAAGAAACAACCAATGCCAGAGACAACAACATGCAAAGGGACCTTATCTTTTTAATCCAAACCATATTCTTTTATTTTTCTATATAACGTCCGCTCCGAGATATTCAAATCTTTTGCGGCACTTTTACGTTTTCCATGATGTTTTTCAAGTGCTTTCCGTATCATTTCTTTCTCCACTTCATCCAAAGAAAGAGATTCTTCTACATATTCTTCCGTATCCTGTATATCATCATCCACCGGATGGGAAGGTTTCACGACCGGATGAATTATAGTAGGGACGCCGGACTCAACAGGCGCAACAACAGCCGACGGCTGAGAAAAATAAGAAGAAGACATAGATGCATTACCGGAAGGGGTCCTTTCGGACATAATTTCATGCACCAACTTTTTTAATTCCGTTACATCCTGACGCATATCGAAAAGGACTTGATACAGAATTTCACGTTCGCTCTCAAAACCTTTATTCGATTTTACGCCAAATAAAGCCGGAAGTTGCTGAGAACGATCTTTCTCTGGTAAATATCCTTTCAAGATTGCAGCTGTAATTTCACGCTTCGTTTCTATAATAGAAATTTGCTCAGTAATATTCTTTAATTGGCGCACGTTCCCTGGCCAAGAATAGGCAACTAACTCTTGACGAGCATCTTCTGTAAGTTGAATAGCTGGCATGCGATATTTCTCTGCAAAATCGGAAGCAAACTTACGGAACAACAATACGACATCCTCACCGCGTTCCCGTAAAGAAGGTATCTGAATAGGAACTGTATTAAGCCGATAGAAAAGATCTTCTCTAAAACGACCATTAGCTATAGCTTTACCCAGATTGACATTAGTCGCAGCGACAATACGTACGTTAGTCTTCTGAACTTTGGAAGAACCTACTTTTATAAATTCTCCACTTTCCAAAACCCGCAATAGACGAGCTTGTGTTGGTAAAGGTAATTCACCGACCTCATCTAAAAAAATAGTACCGCCATCAGCTTCTCCAAAATATCCCTTACGCTCACCTATTGCTCCGGTAAAAGCCCCTTTTTCATGGCCGAAAAGCTCTGAATCAATCGTACCTTCGGGAATGGCTCCGCAATTTACTGCTATATACTGCCCGTGCTTGCGCCGACTATATTGGTGAATAATTTGCGGAAAACTTTCCTTACCGACACCACTTTCTCCAGTGATTAACACCGATAAGTCCGTAGGCGCCACTTGTATGGCGATATCAATGGCCCTCATCAGATTATCATCGTTGCCAATAATGCCAAAGCGCAATTTAACTTGTTGTATCTCCGCTTTTGTCATATTACAAATCTTCTTCCACACTATCAAGTTTTAACTTATCGCTATCGTCACGCTTCTCATAGTATTGCTTTCGCAATGGATTTGAGTGGGCATGTTTTTCATTTTGGCGATTTCTAAACACATCAATAGCTACATATATGGCGTGACGGAAAGAATTTTCATTAGCAATACCTTTCCCTGCAATATCGTATGCCGTACCATGGGCTGGAGAAGTTCTCACAACAGGTAAACCTGCAGTAAAATTGACCCCTTCATCCATTGACAAAGCTTTAAATGGTGCCAATCCCTGATCATGATACATGGCCAATATTCCATCAAAATGAGTATAGTTACCTGATCCCATAAAACCATCAGCAGGATAAGGGCCGAAACACAATAAACCACTATTAGCCATTTCTTGCAATGCAGGTTTGATCATTGTTTCTTCCTCAGTACCTAATAAACCTTCGTCACCGGCATGTGGATTAAGAGATAACACTGCAATACGTGGTGCATCTATACCAAAATCCTGCTTCAGAGATTTATCAAAAATCAACAGTTTTTCTTGAATTAATTCCTTAGTGATAGTAGTAGAAATTTGGCTAACAGGAATATGCCCCGTTACCAAAGCAACCCTAAAATCGTCTTTCATCAGAATCATTAACGACTTGGCACCTTCACCTAATTTTTTTTCCAAATACTCTGTATGTCCTGGAAAAGCAAAATCCTCCGAATGTATAACATGCTTATTAATCGGTGCGGTAACAATAACATCAATCAATCCCTCCTTATATTCTTCAACAGCCCTTTCTAAAGCGTCAAAAGCAGCTTTTCCAGCTTCCGGATCTGCCTTAGAGAATTCTACTTTTACTTCATCATCCGAACAATTAACAACATTCAGACGATTATACCCTGCTTCAAAAGCCGAATTTACAATACTAAAATTAGTCGGTAAATCAAGCGCCTTGCGATGATATGCAGCAACTTTAGGAGAACCATATATAATAGGTATACACAATTCCAACATCGTAGGATCTGCGAAAGTCTTTAATATAACCTCATAACCAACCCCATTTATATCCCCTTGGGTTATACCAATTTTTATTTTGCCATTTTCCATATCTCTTATATAGGTTATTTATTTTTTTTATTGACCTTAACTGGTGTTTTACAAAACTACAAAGAAAGTATCGATAGTGAACGACAAAGTTAATAAATTATATTAATTCCCGTTTTCTTGTTTTTGCTTCTCTGTAGATAACATACCACATGCAGCAAATATATCTTCACCTCTGGAGGACCTAATCGTAGCAAAAAGTCCATGAGAAGTCAGATAATCTCTAAATTCAACCATTTTTGTCATATCGGATCCTTCTAAATCAACGTCTGGAATCGAATGAAAACGAATCAGATTAATACGGCAATCCAGTCCTTTCAATAATTTTATCAGTTCTTTTGCATAAATCAAAGAGTCATTAACACTTTTGAATACAATGTATTCAAAAGATAACCTACGCTGTTTACTAAAGTCGTATTCGCGCAATATATCAACAATTTCCGTTATCGAAAAAGCTTTTTCCGCAGGCATCAGCTCTCGACGTTGAGAAGGGAAAGGAGTATGTATACTTATCGCCAAATGACAATCGGATTCTTCAATAAAGCGGCGCAAACCTTTACGCAATCCCACAGTAGAAAGAGTCACACGTTTTGGACTCCATCCATAGCCGTAGGGTGCCGTTATTATTTCTAATGCTTTCAAAACTTCATCAAGATTATCCAAAGGTTCACCCATTCCCATCATAACAATATTACTCAATTCATCACGTTCAGGCAAGGAATTGATCTGATTTAGGATCTGATTGGCCGTCAAATTTACACTAAAACCTTGTTTCCCTGTCATGCAAAACTTGCAGTTCATTTTGCAACCCACTTGCGAGGAAACACAAAGAGTAGCACGGTCCTTATCCGGAATGTATACAGCTTCTACATATTGCATATCTCCAACTTTATACAAATATTTCACTGTTCCATCTAAAGAACGCATTTCATTAACAGGTGCAGAAGTCCCGACCATATAGCCTTCTTTCAATTTTTCTCTATGCTTCAGAGAAAGATTTGTCATGACGTCAATGGATGATACTTTCTTATCGTATAACCATGATGCAATCTGCTTGGCGGTAAAATGCGGCATATCGAGTTCTTCAACAACTTTCTCCAATTCAGTAAGAGTCAAGCCCAAAAGAGGATTTTGCAACATAAGCAAAATAATGTTTTATTGAAATTTTTCCGTGCAAAGATAGAAATTAATCCGGACAAGAATATGCGATTGAAGCAAAATGGAAGAAAATGAGCATAAAAAAGGCCATCTGAAAGAAATCAGATGACCTTTATATGTAATCAAATTACTTTTTAAAAGAATAAATAGCGAGTATCTACTACATCAGCTTTAATATACAAATCATTAATAAATTGACTTGCCATACGGGCATGCATGCTTTCCAAAGAAGCAGTTTCCGATTTCGGATTATATGTCTCATTCAGTTTTTCCTGAGCAATGATCTGAAGGACAAATACACCACCGTTACCCTTAATAGGAGCGCTTAGCTGATTAACCTTGGCAACAGAAGCATATGCCCCAATCAACGGTTCACTACTATGTAATGAAGAAACATAAGCAGGAGCAGAGAAAGTTACATGTTTCACTGTATCTGAAACTGCGTTCGGCAGAGATTTATACCGTGCCAATGTAGTAGCTCCGGAAGATTTCATCATTGCCATAATCTTCTCAGCCTTTTTATCACGAATCAATTCAGGTTTCAATTGCTCTCTTACCATCGCTAATGGACGGTATCCTTTAGGAATAACCGCAGAAACACCCAAGACCAACATGTGATCACTTTCACCACATTCATATAATCCGGACACGTCGCCTGCCTTTGCTGAGAAGACCCACTTTAAAGCCTCTTTCGTTCCTTTAATACCAGCAATTGTATGTTCAGAGCTATACAGATCATTTCTGTCCATAATCTTATATCCGGCACTCTCTGCGTTTGCAGCAAGTTTGTCCAACGTCTGATTGGAAGCTACAAATTGGCTAAACGCATTATATGCTTTATTATAAGTTTCTTTACTAAATTCCACCGGACGCTTAATCACTGCAACTTTATATTTATCTTTCACAGCTTTCTTGTCTGTCACCAATAAAATAATGTTAGCACGCTCCAATTTCAGATTGGTCAATTCATTCTGTGGTGCTGATGTTATTGCTTCCAAATATTTCAAGTTATCACCCTCTACCGCAGAGCCTTCATAGTTTGCAGAAGAGATCCAGGTCGGCTCACCGGACTGCCCATATTTTCTAGCTACATCTGCAATTTTAGCACCCGCTTTTATAGCATTATAAACACTGTCCGCCATAGCTTTTGTTTTAGCCTCATCAGTAGCAGCTATTTGTATTTGCTGAAACTGAATCGAGTCTGCCATAGATGTCACAGCAAGCTTTTTAAATGAAGTATATGTATTATCCGAAACATTATAATAAGGTCCGTACACACTTCCGACAGCTACCGAATCAAGACGTGAAACAACATCAGCCGGTAATGATTTAGAGGTATAAAACATATCCACATACGGTACCTGAGATCCTGTAGTACGTATGAACGTAGCATAATCAGAAGAAGTAGAAGTCAACTGATTAGTATAATCCGCCATCTCTTTCTGAATGGCGGCCTTATCCTCTGAACTAGCAGTGACCTGTACATCAACATATTTAATATTACGACTCTCAGCATATTGTTTAAATTGCTCTTTCTTTTTATCATAAGCAGCCTTATAATCAGCATCGGATAATGAAATAGTCGAATCAGATATTGATGAATAAGGGATTGCACTTAATAACAAATCGGATTGATTAACTCTTGCATCAAAAGCATTCTTTGCTTCAACAGGATTAGAGAATAAGGATTTAGTAACAAGCGCCTGATATTTCTCTGCCAAACGACTTTGAATAAGATTCTTTTCAATAAACGCCCAATACTTATACATGGAAGTATAATATTCTGCATATTGAGAAGATATCTTGGTTTTATCCATCTTAGCATAATCTGCTAAAAACTTTTTTAGCATGTCTTTGTCAAAAGCACCTGTTTGTGGATTCCGAAAAGGAGTTTGTTGAAGCATAGGATGAACACCTGCGTCAATAATAGCTTGTAATTCAGCTTTAGAAACTGTTAATCCCAACTTCTTAGCTTCATTTTCAATCAATTTATTATTAACATATGATTTCCAAACTTCATCTTTAATCTGGTTAGTTTGTTCATCTGTCAATGCATTCAAACCACTGGATATTTTTACAACCTCTGTGTATTCTTCAACCATTTTCTGGTAATCCTGAGCCGAGAGCGACTCCCCGTTTACTTCTCCTACACTTTGAGATTGATGTGGCTGTAATACTTTCCACGCATCACCTGCAATGAATGCGAATAAAGCCAAACCAACAACAATCACCAATAAAGGTCCTTTTGACCGAATGTTTTGTAATGTTGCCATTTTAATTAATACGATTTATTTGTTTTTCATTATTTACCTTAAGTTGCATTTTAGCGCACGAAGATACAAAAAATGCAAATATGCATCTATTTATTTCTCAAAAAAATACACCAACGCATTATTCAATGATTTTGAGCCGCACCAACTCTATCTTTGTGGCAGTTATTTTAATTATTTTAAATTGATATTTGCCAATTTCGATCACTTCATGCAATTTGGGAAAACTCTGATAATAATGCAATATCAGCCCTCCGACCGTCAAATAATCATCGGACTCAGGCAATTCCAAATTAAATTCCTCATTCACTCTTCCTATCTCAAGCCTTGCCGAAAGAATATACTCACGACCATCAAGTTGTTTACAAATATAAGAGGTATTATCATGTTCATCTTCTATCTCTCCAAAAATTTCTTCAACTAAATCTTCTAGCGATACAATACCGGATGTCCCGCCAAATTCATCTACTACAACTGCTATTGTTTTTTTCTGCTGCATAAATAAACGCATCAACTTATGAGCCCCCATGGTTTCTGGTACAATAGGAACTTCCTTGATATTATTTCGCCAATCTATAGGATTACGAAACATTTCCGAAGAATGAATATATCCCACTACATTATCAATATTCCCGTCATATACTATAATTTTGGATATTCCAGACTCTATGAAAAGGTTCTTTAATTCATCCATAGATGCATCCAGATTTACCGCAACAACTTCGGTTCGAGGAACAATGCAATCTCTTATCTTTATACTGGAAAAATCAAGTGCATTCTGAAATATTTTAACTTCCGCATCAAGATCTTCTTCCCTAATAGCATTATCAATGCCCGATTGAACAAAGTAATCGAGATCAACTCTACTAAAAGCTTTATCAGAAGCTTCTTTGTTTATTTTCATACCAAATACCTTAAGGACAAAACAAGATAAGAGGGATACTAATTTAGAAATCGGATAGAGGATTACATAGCATGCCAATAAAGGAAAGGCAAAAAACTTTAGTACAGTATGTGGATTTATTTTAAAGAAAGATTTAGGTAAAAATTCTCCCGTAACAAGTATAATCAACGTGGAAATGACCGTTTGTAATAAAACTCTAATAAAATCATTCGACACTAAATCAGACAACACATAAGTATTTATAAGCCTAGCCATTAGAATACTGTAAATAACCAACGCAATACTATTTCCAACCAACATGGTCGAAATAAAATTATTGGAATTACGAAAGAAATAAGAAAAAATATGTGACGACAAATTCTTCTTCGGTTCCATTTCGAATCGAAGTCTACCTACTGAAACAAAAGCGATTTCCATTCCTGAGAAGAATGCGGAAAAAAACATAGTCATCAATAAATAAATAAAAGTATCCATAATAATAAACTTCTATTTTGCCTTACTCAAACTATCAACAGCCACTCGATCTTTCACATAAAAGACTCCTTCGGGTTTATGAATGGTATATATCGTCATCTGTTGATTTGATTCAAAACCTTTTCCGGTTATAATCCGATCAGACTGTTCAATACGTATAGATTTATCAGAATAAACTTTTTGGCTATTTTCATCCCAATACAGTAACTCTGTTCTGAATTTCTCTCCTTTAAGATTTTTAATAAGTACGTGCCCCTTTAATTTCCATAAGCGCTGTTTATCGAAATAATAAGCTGTATCACTTTTAACACTGGCCTCTACATGAAAAAGAGAATCAAACTTTTCAAGATAAAGGCCCTTTTCAAAAGCCCAGTATGAAGGAGACTTACGGTCATAAATAAGCCAAAGATCTGTTTTAATGCGATAACGAGTAATCCCTGAATCAGAAATCAGCATAGTTATACCACGCGTATCCAATACAGGTAATGAGTCTCGATCGGTTATAGCTGCTCCTAATTTCTTTTTTCCTCCTGAACAAGCCGAAAACAAAAGAAGCATAATTACAGCCCAGCAAGCTATAATCATGCTTTTGTTATCACGTAAAGTAATTTTATATATCAATGGATTCATATTAAATTAGTCCATAATGTAAATCTATGATGTCCAACAATCAATCAACCTTCCTCTTAAAGAACCAACGTTCATTAAATGTCAATCCTATGCATATACGCAACGTGTTTTCAGTCAGAAAAGCTTTTTGAGTGCCTTCCGTCTTCACATATTGGGCGGATAAACTCAAAAGGGAGCGAGTTCGGGGAAGAGGCAAACCAAATCCTGCTGTTATTCCGTATTCATTAGCAGCCCGAGAATTATTAATCTTATAATACGGCTTAGAGTAAAAAGCGCCGAAACGATACTTAATATGGGACAAATAACTTCTTCCGACTAAATTCGGAACATACTCACCTCCAAATGCAATCTTATAAGCATTAGAAAAAGCATTCTCGTCATTCATATAAGTAACCGAACCCCATTTTTGATAAGTAACATCGAGTCCCAACGTCAAACGATTATCATAAACATATGTGGCTCCCACGCCTAAAGTCATGGGAAGACCAAAAGTAGCAGTGGTATCTCTTAGAGAAGCCGTTGCCCCGGTAGAACTATTCCCCAGTTGAGTTTGAACATAAGAATCATTTTTCAGATTGTGCCCGGGAGAAAAAACAACGCCTAAGGTCGCTTGATGTTTTTTATCAAACTGATGGGTATATTGAGCTCCAAAATCTATCTTATAACTCTTAATGGAAATATTGGTAAGAACCGTTTGAGGGAAAGCCGTAGAACTGGATGGAAATTGTTGATAAACAGAGCGGGTTATATCACCCCACATATATGACAAATTAGTACCAACAGAAAGTCCTTTCATAATCTTAAAACCAGCACCCCAATATAACTGATGCAAACCTCCCTCACCTGTATAAGTAACAGTGTTGGAACTTTCGGGATAATTATCAATAGTATTATATTGACCGACATTATAACCGACATTAGAATAAGGTAGTAAACCTAAACTCATAGCGCACCATTTCCCCAAACGGAATTGCATCGTTATATAATCAAAACTGGAATTTTTTGCGTTAGTTTTAAGAGTACCATCACTAAAATTAGTATTCTGCAGAGATACTCCTCCATCAAAAATGAAAGTCAAAGAATCAATAGCCGTATATGAAGCCGGATTTACAACATTTGTTTGACTTTTATCACGCAAACCATATGCAATCCCCCCCATTGCCTGAGTATTACCAGAGCCCTGATCCGCTAGCCTTCCGTAGCCATAACGGGTATAAGGAGAATTCGTATTGTTTTGGGCAAATGTAGCTGTAGATAAGATCGTGAGCAAAAGCACCAGAAGTGTTTGTCGATAGAGTGTCATTAATGATAATTATTATAAGTTCTATATAATCTATTCCTATATATTATAAGTATATATACTTTGCAAAGATGATGTTTTTTTATATTGCATCAAAAGAAAAAGACATCACATGCGGTTAAAAAAAACAAAAGTTTAAAATATTTATGTTTCATACATCAATCCATATCCAATATTTTGTTCTTCGAGGCAAAGATACAATTTTATCTGTATCTACTTATGTATTTTGCTAATTTACTTTGATAGACTTCTTTGGATTCTATTTTTCAGAGTAAGAAGCAGAAGTTCATTATGGAAATGATCAAAAAGTTTTTGTACCTTTGTGGCATGAAACAGTATATTGTAAAGCATTCTTATAGTCTATTCATAATCTTTTGTCTATGCATCATGCCTATTCAGGCACAAAACACAAAAGAGAGCAACAGCGATTCTATACGATTAAGTTTGCTTACTTGTGCACCCGGAGAGGAAATCTACTCATTATTCGGGCATACAGCTATCCGCTACGAGAACTTTACGCAACATATAGATATCGTTTTCAATTATGGAATGTTTAGCTTCAATACTCCAAACTTTATATTAAGGTTTACTCTGGGAAAGACAGACTATCAACTTGGAATTTCTAGTTATGAAGAATTTGCTGCGGAATATAATTATTATGGGCGCAGTGTATGGCAACAAACACTAAACCTTACATATAAAGAAAATGAACGACTGATCAATCTACTAAAAGATAATTATCGTCCGGAAAACCGTATCTATCGATATAATTTTTTATATGATAACTGCGCTACACGCCCAAGGGACCAGATCGAAAGAGCCATAGAAGGAAAGCTAATTTATTCAGATGATATGACTGACACTAATACAGGAAAAAGTTTCAGAGACATCATACATCAATATACAAAAGGACATCAATGGGCTCGTTTTGGAATCGATTTTTGTATAGGAAGCAAGGCAGACGAACCTATTAACAGACGCCTAATGATGTTCGTCCCGTTTTATGTGAAAGATTTCTTCAGTAAAGCCGTCATTCAAGATGTGCACAAGATTAAACGTCCATTAGTTAGCAGAGAAGAGAAGATTATTACACAAAATAAACTAAGAGTAGCAGATTCTGACGTGTATCCTACTCCATTACAAACGTCCTTGCTTCTATTTATTTTAATAACAGCTATAACAGTATACGGCATTCGACATAAAAAAGTTTTTTGGGGACTGGATTTGATTTTATTCCTTTCAGCAGGCGTGGCAGGATCTATATTAACATTCTTAGTTATGTTATCAGAACACCCGGCAGTAAGCCCCAACTATTTATTATTTATATTTCACCCCCTACACTTATTATGCCTTCCTTGGGTAATAAAACAGGTTAAAAAGAAAAGGCGTAGCGTTTACCTGATGTTAAATAGCATTACTTTAACACTTTTTATGCTGCTTTGGTGGTTAATTCCTCAAAAAATTGATCTGGCAATATTACCTTTGGCACTTTGTTTGTTAGTACGTTCTATAAGCAACCTCATTCTTACATATAAAAAGGATTAATGAAAAAAGGTCTAATCACTTCCATACTTGCTTTAACCTTTACCGGCAGTTTGCAGGCGCAATCTTCCATTCCTACACCAAAATTAGTAGTTACGCTTACAATAGACCAGTTGCGTACCGACTATATGGAAGCTTTTTCATCCTTATATGGCGACAGAGGATTCAAAAGGTTAATGCGCGAAGGAAAGGTTTTCAAACAAGTCAACTTTCCTTTTTCTAATGTAGACCGTGCATCTGCCATTGCCGCAATTTACACTGGTAGTGTCCCTTTTAAAAATGGAATTATAGCAGATGATTGGCTGGATATAAATACCCTAAGACCGACAAATTGTGTAAATGACCCCGCGTTTATGGGTAATTACACCGACGAGTGTTCTTCTCCGTCACAATTGATAGCTTCTACAGTTGCCGATGAACTAAAAGTATCGAATAGGAACAAAAGTTTGGTTTTCTCTATTGCGCCATATCGAGATGCTGCCATTTTTGGCGCAGGACATTCCGGTAACGGTGCATTTTGGATTAATGAAAATACCGGAAAATGGTGTGGAACGACTTACTATAGTGAGTTTCCCTGGTGGATCAACGAGTATAATGATCAGAAATCACTCGATTTTCGCATTCGGGATATCGAGTGGATTCCGGTCCATCCTTTTACAAGTTACAAGTTTTTACCGGAATGGAGAGATCAACCTTTCAAATATAAATTCGACAGTGAACGTCAGAATAAGTTCCGTCGATTAATAGCCAGTCCTTTTGCAAATGATGAAGTCAACTTATTGACAGAAGAGTTATTAGACAAGAGCACAATAGGAAAGGACGATACAGTTGATCTGCTAGCATTAACATACTATGCAGGAAACTACAATCATAAAAGTGTGCAGGAATGTGCAATGGAAATACAAGATACTTATGTACGTCTTGACCGTAGCCTTGCCACTTTATTAGATATTATCGACCGCAAGATAGGATTGCACAATGTACTGTTTTGCATAACATCGACCGGCTACGCTGAACCGGATGCTCCCGACCAAGGCATCTATCGTATACCAGGTGGGGAATTTTACATGAATCGTTGCACCACCCTACTCAACATGTACCTCATGGCCACTTATGGCGAAGGGCATTATGTAGATGGATATTATGACCGACAAATTTATCTCAATCATAAATTAATAGAAGACAAGCAACTTGATTTAGCACTAATTCAAGATAAATCGGCTGACTTTCTAACTCTAGTCAGCGGAGTTCGCGAAGTTTACTCTGCACACCGTTTATTGCAGGGAGCATGGTCGCCGGAGATAGAACGAATACGAAACTCATTTTACCGTAAACGTTCAGGCGATTTAACGATAGACGTATTACCCGGTTGGACCATTGTTCAAGAAAAGACAAATGACAACCGAGTTGTCCGTGATACCGAAATTACAGCACCGCTCATATTCTTAGGGACAGGGATTAAACCCGAAACAATAAAAATACCCGTCAGCTCAACCCGAATTGCTCCAACTATAAGCAATATCATGCGCATTCGGGCTCCCAACGCTTGTTCTGCTACCCCAATTGATTTATAGTGGACTTTATAAAAGCCAAAAAATAAATTGTAAACTACTGATAAATCAGCATTTTAATGTATTTTTGCCGAATAAAAACGGGCAAATTATATCCAATTCAAGTTAAGTAATAAAATTAATATTAGATAAAATGGGATTCAATGACTTTTTAAGCGCTATTTTCGGAAATAAATCCGCGAGAGATATGAAAGAAATCCAACCGTGGGTAGAAAAGATTAAGGCTATATACCCGGAAATAGCTAAGCTAGATAATGATGCATTACGCGCAAAAACGATTGAAATCAAAGAATATATCCGTAATTCTGCAGCAGAGCAAAATGCAAAGGTAGAAGAACTCAAAGCCAGCGTAGAAAACACCGAATTAGAGAAGCGCGAAGATGTTTTTACGCAAATAGACAAGTTAGAAAAAGAAATATTGGATATTTACGAAACAGCTCTTGATGAAGTACTTCCAACAGCCTTCTCTATTGTAAAAGAAACAGCAAAACGCTTTACAGAGAATGAAGAAATTATTGTAACAGCCACGGATTTTGACCGTCATCTTGCTGCAACCAAAGATTTTGTACGAATAGAAGGAGATAAAGCTGTTTATAAAAACCACTGGATGGCTGGTGGAAATGAAATAACTTGGAATATGGTACATTATGATGTACAATTATTCGGTGGAGTAGTTCTACATAAAGGGAAAATCGCAGAAATGGCAACAGGCGAAGGAAAGACATTGGTTGCAACCCTTCCGGTCTTTCTCAACGCATTAACAGGGAACGGAGTACATGTTGTAACGGTTAATGATTACTTGTCAAAACGTGACTCCGAATGGATGGGCCCCTTGTACATGTTCCACGGATTGAGTGTAGATTGTATTGACAAGCATCAGCCTAATTCAGATGCACGTCGTCAAGCTTACCTGGCGGATATTACCTTCGGAACAAATAATGAATTTGGTTTTGATTATCTACGTGATAATATGGCAATTAGTCCAAAAGACCTCGTACAAAGACAACACAATTACGGCATAGTCGACGAGGTTGACTCCGTATTAATAGATGATGCGCGTACGCCTCTAATCATTTCGGGACCTGTTCCCAAAGGTGAAGATCAATTATTTGAAGAACTCCGTCCATTAGTTGAACGATTGGTAGACGTCCAAAAGAAACTGGCTACACAATACTTAGCAGACGCAAGACGTTTAATTAGTTCTAACGACAAAAAAGACCAGGAAGAAGGATATCTGGCTCTCTTCCGTAGTCATAAAGCCTTGCCTAAAAACAAACCTTTGATAAAATATCTGAGTGAACAAGGTATTAAAGCAGGTATGTTAAAGACTGAGGAAATCTACATGGAACAAAACAATAAACGAATGCATGAAGCTACAGATCCACTGTATTTCGTAATTGACGAAAAGTTGAATAGTGTAGATTTAACAGACAAAGGAATTGACTTAATAACCGGAAATGCTGAAGATCCGACTCTCTTTGTGTTACCAGATATCACCGCAGAACTTTCTGAGCTGGAAAATGAAAAAGGTATATCCGAAGAAGAACGTCTTGAAAAGAAGGATACTCTTCTGACCAATTATGCTATCAAATCGGAACGAGTACATACTATCAATCAACTCTTGAAAGCATACACCATGTTCGAAAAAGATGATGAGTATGTAGTTATAGACGGCCAAGTTAAAATCGTTGATGAACAAACCGGCCGTATTATGGAAGGGCGCCGTTATTCTGATGGATTGCATCAAGCTATTGAAGCAAAAGAGAATGTAAAAGTAGAGGCTGCAACACAGACTTTTGCAACGATTACCTTGCAAAATTATTTCCGTATGTACCATAAACTGTCTGGTATGACAGGTACTGCCGAAACGGAAGCAGGTGAATTTTGGGATATATACAAATTGGATGTTGTAGTTATTCCGACAAACCGTCCGATTACACGTATAGACATGAACGACCGCGTTTATAAAACAAAACGTGAAAAATATAAAGCTGTTATTGAGGAAATAGAAAAGATGGTACAGGTTGGACGTCCAATATTGGTGGGTACCACATCCGTTGAAATATCGGAGATGTTGAGCAAAATGCTCACTATGCGTAAAATACCTCACAACGTATTGAATGCGAAACTGCATCAAAAAGAAGCAGAGATCGTAGCCCAAGCCGGACAAAGCAGCACGGTTACAATAGCAACCAATATGGCCGGTCGTGGAACTGATATCAAATTAAGCCCGGAGGTAAAGGCAGCCGGTGGTCTTGCTATCATAGGTACCGAACGGCATGAATCACGTCGTGTTGACCGCCAGCTCCGTGGACGTTCAGGGCGTCAAGGAGACCCGGGTTCTTCCATCTTTTTTGTCTCTTTGGAAGATGACTTAATGCGTTTATTTTCATCTGATCGTATAGCCAGCGTAATGGATCGTTTGGGATTCAAAGAAGGAGAAATGATTGAGCACAAAATGATATCGAACTCTATTGAGCGTGCTCAGAAAAAAGTGGAAGAGAATAACTTCGGAATTCGTAAGCGCCTGTTGGAATATGATGATGTTATGAACAAACAACGTACAGTAGTCTATACCAAACGTCGTCACGCATTAATGGGAGAACGAATTGGCATGGATATTGTGAATATGATTTGGGACCGTTGTGTTACGGCAGTAGAAGCTCTTGATTATGAAAGCTGCAAGATAGATTTCTTACATACTCTCGCAATGGATACTCCTTTCTCAGAAGACATGTTCCGTGAAGAGAAAAAAGAAAAACTTGCTGATATTGCTTTTGAACAAGCCATGGATCAGTATAAGCGGAAAACAGAGAGAATGGCTCAAGTGGCATACCCCGTTATTAAACAAGTATACGAGAACCAAGGTCATATTTATGAGAACATCTTAATTCCTATCACAGACGGAAAACGTATGTACAATATTTCATGTAATTTAAAAACGGCATACGAAAATGAATGTAAAGAAGTGGTTAAGTCATTTGAGAAATCAATTCTATTACATGTTATTGATGAAGCCTGGAAAGAAAACTTACGTGAGTTGGATGAGTTGAAGCATTCGGTACAAAATGCAAGCTATGAGCAAAAAGATCCTCTATTGATTTACAAGCTCGAGTCTGTAAACTTGTTTGACACAATGGTTGACAGAATCAATAATCAGACTGTGTCCGTATTAATGCGTGGACAAATTCCTCTCCAAGAACCACAGCAAGTACGTCAGGCTGCACCCGAAGAACGTCAGGACATGAGCAAATATCGTGAACAAAAGCAAGATTTGAGTGATCCGAATCAAGAAGCTGCTGCTCAACGTGATACACGCGAAGTGAAACATGAACCTATCCGAGTAGAAAAAACAGTAGGAAGAAACGATCCTTGCCCATGCGGCAGTGGGAAAAAATACAAAAATTGCCACGGTAGAAATGCCTGAGAATATGTCTTCACAATAAATAAAGGTAATCCATTTAATAATAAGACATTTTTTCTACAGTATTTATGTAAGAGGCATAAATTCCCCTCTATTTATAAAGAAAGCCTTAAACGGTTAAAAACTGTTTGAGGCTTTCTTATTTACCGACAAAGTTTTATTTTTGTTACTTATCTAAAGAAAAAAGAAGGTTATGATTAAATCTTTATTTTATTTACTCTTCGGATGTGTTTTTCTATTCCAAAGCTGTGACAGCGTGGAAGGACTTTCCGTTGACTATCTAGTTCCCGCAGATTTGAGTTTTCCCGCTTCATTAAAACGAGTGGGAGTTGTAAATAACATGCCTGCAATACCAGACAATATCAATATTGCAGATTCTATAAAAGAAAAACATGGAAAATATGAAATAGCACAATATAGAAAGTATTTAAACGGAGATCCTAATATAACAACAGAGTCACTGGCTGAAGCATTGGCAAAAGCTAATTACTTCGATGAAGTTGTAATCTGTGATTCTGTTTTACGCAGCAATGATATGATTCCCCGTGAAGCTACATTGAGCAAAGATGAGGTAGAAGAACTTACAAAGAAACTGGATGTGGATTTTCTGATTTCACTAGAAAACATTCAGCTTTATTCGGTTCAAAAAATACATTATGTACCGGAATGGGATGGAAATTACAAAGGTACTGTAGATGTAAAAGTATTCCCTCTAATAAAAGTTTATATACCCAATCGCAATGGTCCGATGGTAAGTATTGCTGCCAATGACAGTATTTTCTGGGAAGAAGAAGGTAAGACACCGGACAAAGTGAAATCACTGTTAATTAAAGAAAAAGAGATGATAGAACAAGCTTCCGACTTTGCCGGAAGTATGCCCGTTAAACATCTCATTCCACATTGGGAAACAGCAGAACGTTATTATTTGATAGGAAATTCAGCAAATATGCGTGATGCTGCATATTATGCGCGAGAAAAGAATTGGGATAAAGCAATAGAATTGTGGGAAGAAACATACAACAGCAAAAAAGGGAAACAACAAATGTATGCTGCTTATAACCTGGCTTTGGGGTATGAAATGAAAGACAGTATCGAACAGGCTGAAGAGTGGGCGCTCAAAGCACAAAAGATTGCAAAGAAAATAGATAAAATAGACGATATGTATCCTAAAGAATTATTAATACCGAATCTTGTCCCCAATTATTATGCAGCAAGCAATTACGTAAAAGAATTGGAACGTCGCAAAGAGTATCTATTGAAACTTAATATGCAAATGAATCGTTTTAAAGATGATTTTTAATAAAAAGTTAAAGAGCTTATTATTTTTTTTATACCTTTGAAAAGTATTTAGAAAGAAAAATGCATATATGAAACTTAGCCAGTCATCTTTATCACTCCTCGAATCTATAATAAAAAAAGCTGTTGAAAAATATTCATGTAGTTATGAACAGACTATTGTAACGGATATTCATTTTCAGCCTAATCAGAACTCGGGCGAATTATGCATCTTCGATGATGAAGACGTAGAATTAGTTAATGTAGTCATTGAAGAATGGATAGCTTATGAAGGTGATGATTTTTATGAATGCGTAGAACGCATCTTATCTACATTACTCAACAGTATGAAGACTGAAGGACTTTTTGATAAACTGGATATTCTTAAACCCTACTCATTTGTATTAGTTGATGATGATAAAGAAACTCTTGCAGAACTTCTACTGATCGATGATGACACCTTACTCGTAAACGACGAGCTCTTAAAAGGACTTGATGAAGAATTAGACGAATTTCTCAAAGATTTATTATCAGAATAAATTTTCGGAAAACTTTCAAACGACTTTCGGAAGACTTTTTCAATGCAACCATCGTGCCGTGAGCGCATTTTTCCTTACTTCCTTATCTGTCTATGAAGTTTTGTTATTATCATAGATGACATTAAGAATGATGCTTGAAATATGTCCTTCGCATCCATTGGTCGAATGCCATGAAAATGGGGATAAGTATTACAAACAAGAGGTAGAAAGTAGGAATATGCAGATCCATAGAAGGAACTCTAAACTGAAAGGCTTTCGAAAAGAAATCTTCAATATTATCACCAAAATAGAATATCAATCCACCTAAACCGCTTGCTATTAAAAACAATGCAGCAACAATAGTAGCAAATAAAGTCCTTCGCTCCATTCTCTTTTCATGAAGAAGTACACTTTCCTGAACCTTCCGCATAGTTTGGAAAGTAAAATTAGAGGGTAAACGGAACTGCGTTTGTTCGCCAATGGCTCTTTTCAATCCTTTATCTTTATGTGCCTCGTTCATTATTCTTCTTGTTTTATAAGTAAATACAATTTTTTACGTATCCGATGCAATTTTACTTTTGCATTGCTTTCGGTTATTCCCAGTATAAGAGCTATCTCATTAACAGGCTTTTCTTCGAGATAGAATAGCGTAATTAAAGCCCTTTCATCAACTTCAAGGTTATCTATCGCTCTGTTCAACTCTCCTATTCTTTGCTCGTTATCATCATTAAGAGTGATATCGACTTGTTCATCTGAAATATTAGCAAGGAGCATTTCATCCATTGCAAAGATATCGTATTTTTTCTTTCGGGTTGCCGAAATTGCGGTGTTATATGCTATCCGGTATATCCAGGTGGAAAAATTGCTTTCGGCCTTAAATGAAGAAAGATGTTGAAAAGCCTTAAGAAAAGTATCCTGTGTCAATTCCTCAGCATCCTCCTGACTGGAGACAATACGCACAATCAGATTAAAAACTTCTTGCCCGTATTTATCCAGAAAGTATTCATAAAGAATCGTCTTTCCACTCAGTATATTTTGGATAATGTGTGCTTCGCTATATTCCATTTCATTTATTAGACGCAGGTATATAAATAAGGTTACAGTTACAAAGAAAAGAAAATTATCGAAAATATTGTAACCTGAATGATTACAATGCGTCTAAAGGGTGAGAAAGGAACAAAATTAATAACTTAAATAGAAAAGATTATGATGGACTTTATTATGGTGCCAACCATTATGGCAATTGTAACTTTAGGTGTTTACAAACTATTTGAACTGTTTGTGTGTAAAAAGGAACGACTGACAATCATCGAAAAAATGGGTGACAAGTTTTCACCGGATATGCTGGGACATAAAATGAATTTCTCTTCAATAGGCAATTTTTCTTTTTCAGCTTTAAAAATAGGATGTTTATTGGTAGGCATGGGACTAGGATTACTCATCGGTTATCTGATCTGCGCAACGACTGTTATAGGTTATTGTAACTACTCGGTTGAGGAATGGAGATATAGAGAGACCGTTTCATTAATTTATGGAGCTTGTGTATTGTTATTCGGTGGTATAGGCTTAATCACAGCCTTCATCGTTGAATTAAGATACAACAAGAAATAATTCATCCGACATTCAAATCAGAAAATGCAGTCCAAAGAATCTCTATTTTACAAAAAAGTGACTGCACCAAAAGACTTGATTTAATAAAATACCCTTGTTACAGTATAATGCAACAAGGGTATTTTGTATTTTTCGGACTTTTAAGAGAAATTCCCTTATCTTTTTCTTTAAAGGCGTCCTTTTGAAATTTTAATCTCACTTATTTTTTCAAAGCGGCAATACTTTCTTTCAAAGAATTTATAATACTTTCAGCATCTGCTTGTTTCTTACGTTCCAATTCCAAAACAGCAGCAGGAGCATTCTGTACAAACTTCTCGTTACTGAGCTTTTTCATAACTCCCTGCAAAAAGTCTTCCTTATGTTTTAATTCGGCTTCCATACGGGTTATTTCAGCACTAACATCAATCATATTACTCAGCGGAACGGCATATTCGGTAGTCCCAACCATGAAAGATACCGCACCTTCCGTTTTAGAATCAACTACAGTGACTTCCGAAAGGTTACACATCTTAATAATCACCGATGAAAAATCAGCAACCGGATTGGCAGAAATGGCATGCAACTCCAGAACTTCCTTTAGCGCAATATTCTTCTGCAAACGAATGGAACGGATGTTACCGATAACTTCCTTCACTACCTCAAATTGCTGTACAAGTACATTATCTACGTATGTATCAGTAGTCAACGGACATACCATGATGCTCTCTCCAGATTCACGCTCATACATTTGTTGCCAAAGCTCCTCGGTGATGAAAGGCATAAACGGATGCAATAAACGGAGTAAGTTCTCGAAATAGCAGATTGTGGCATTATGAACAGTAGGGTTAATACATTGTCCGTAAACTGGCTTGATTATTTCAAGATACCAGGAAGAGAATTCATCCCAGAACAGCTTATATACAGCCATCAATGCCTCACTCAAACGATATTTGCCAAAAAGATCGGCCACTTCCACTGCTACAGCATTCTGCTTGGACTCAAACCAATCCATCGCAATAATGGAAGATTCAGGTAGAGGAGCATTCGGATCAATAGTCCATCCTTTAATCAAGCGGAATGCATTCCATATCTTATTACAGAAGTTACGACCTTGCTCACAAAGTCCATCATCAAACAGGATATCGTTTCCAGCGGGAGCAGCCAGCATCATACCCATACGTACACCATCGGCACCAAACTTCTCTATCAATTCCAACGGATCGGGTGAATTACCTAATGATTTGGACATCTTCCGTCCCATTTTGTCACGAACGATACCGGTGAAATAGACGTTCTTAAAAGGCTTGTCACCTTTATACTCGTAACCAGCCATAATCATACGGGCAACCCAAAAGAAAATAATATCCGGCCCCGTAACCAAATCGCTGGTCGGATAATAATAGTTAATCTCTTCATTGCCGGGATTGGTGATTCCATCAAACAACGAAATTGGCCATAACCATGAAGAGAACCAGGTATCAAGACAATCTTCATCCTGTCGCAAATCGCTGATCGACAATTCTGCATTTCCGGTCTTTTCTTTTGCCAACTGCAATGCTTCCTTTTCGGTAGCAGCTACGACATATCCTCCTTCAGGCAAAAAGTAAGCAGGAATACGGTGTCCCCACCATAATTGGCGACTAATACACCAATCTTTGATGTTTTCCATCCAGTGTCTATACGTATTTTTGTATTTTGGTGGATAAAATTTGATATCATCATCCATCACAGCTTCTAAAGCCGGTTTAGCCAAATGTTCCATTTTAAGGAACCATTGCATGGAGAGTTTAGGTTCGATTACCACATTAGTGCGTTCAGAATAACCGACTTTATTTGTATATGCTTCCAATTTCTCCAGTAAAGCAGCACTTTCAAGATCTTTTTCAATCTGCTTACGAACATCGAAGCGATCCATACCTACATAAAGTCCGGCAGCCTCACTTAGCGTTCCATTATCATTGAAAATATCAATACTGGGCAAGTTGTATTTTTCACCAAGCATGTAGTCGTTGACATCGTGTGCGGGAGTCACTTTCAAGCATCCCGTACCAAATTCAACATCAACGTACTCATCTTCAATGACAGGTATCACACGGTTAACCAGAGGCACAATAACCTTCTTTCCTTTCAACCATGCATTTTTGGGATCATTTGGATTGATACACATAGCAGTATCACCCATGATTGTCTCAGGACGAGTAGTCGCTACTACAGCATAACGTCCTTCGACGTCCCCTTCCACCTTGTATTTCAAATAATAAAGCTTACTATGCTCTTCTTTATAAATTACTTCTTCGTCCGAGAGGGCGGTCAGCGCTTTAGGATCCCAGTTGACCATACGCACTCCGCGGTAAATTAGCCCTTTGTTATACAGATCAACAAATACTTTAATGACGCTTTCACTACGTTTCTCATCCATAGTAAACGCTGTGCGATCCCAATCACAGGAAGCACCCAGCGCACGAAGTTGCTCTAAAATAATACCGCCGTGTTTATGCGTCCATGCCCATGCATTCTGCAAGAATTCTTCACGGGTAAGATCTGCTTTTTTTATTCCGTTTGCCGCCAATAGATTGACTACCTTCGCTTCCGTAGCAATCGAAGCATGGTCAGTACCCGGAACCCAGCAGGCATTTTTACCTTCCATGCGGGCACGGCGCACGAGAATATCCTGAATGGTATTGTTTAGCATGTGCCCCATGTGCAATACACCGGTGACGTTGGGAGGAGGAATGACGACGGTATAAGGTTCACGACCGTCGGGTTTAGAACTAAATAATCTGTGATCCAACCAATACTGATACCATTTTTCCTCCACATCCGCGGGATTGTACTTACTTGCTAATTCCATTTTATATATTTCTTTCTGATAAATTATCGTAAATAAGGGTTGTTAAACAGCCGTCAATACTAATAAAGCCTGTTAATTAACAACACAAAAGTGTGTTTAACGGTCGCAAAATTAATAAATTAATGGCTTTGAACGGTAAAACCAATGAAAAGAATTCCATATCTTTGCCTCATTACATTCCGAGTTCCCTTTACAATAGATGATAACGATAAAAACAATAGATGTAATGCGGCATAACAATAAATGAAACGGGACATAACAATATATGGCAAAATACTTACAAAAAGGCACATAGTTTTAGGAAGTCTGCTTATCCTAGTCATACTTGTCCAATCGATTCATTCACTGGGAATTGTCTATTCCCAACACATCTATCCACACATCGCCTGTCCCCTATCCGGTTTTTCCAACCTCTTTCCCTTTGCAATAGGCGACTTATTTATCGGACTAAGCATTGCAGGCCTAATACTTTATCCTGTTTATGCCCGCTGTTTCAAAAAGAAAAAGTGGAAACTTATTTGTCTAAACATACTGGAATATCTATTATGGATCTATATTTGGTTCTATGTAGCATGGGGACTGAATTACTCTCAAGCAAACTTTTACCAGCGCAACGGAATTCCTTATACAACCTATACCGAAGATAGCTTCCGGAGATTTACCGCCAACTACATCAAGCAACTCAATGTATCGTATGTGGATATCTCTTCCATTAATCCAGATTTAATATGCAGGGAGACCGTTGAAGGTTATCGCCGGATGAGTAATTCATTAAGCATACATGCTCCGTTTCATCAATACCCACGGGTAAAAACAATGCTTTATACTCCGCTAATATCGATGGTAGGCGTCACGGGAAGTATGGGACCGTTTTTCTGTGAATTCACCTTAAACGGCAATCTCCTCCCACAGGAATATCCGGCAACCTATGCACACGAAATGGCTCATTTACTTGGAATATCAAGTGAAGCGGAAGCTAATTTTTATGCTTATCAGGTTTGCACACATTCAAAAGTCGGAGGAATACGTTTTTCCGGTTATTTCTCAATACTAAGTCATGTACTGATCAATGCCCGCCGGTTAATGAATGAGGATGATTATTCAGAACTCTTTAATCAAATACGTCCGGAAATTATAGATCTAGCTCAAAATGAGCGGAGGTACTGGATGACAAAATATAATCCGTTTATTGGAAACGTACAAGATTGGCTATATGAGCTGTATCTGAAAGGAAATAAAATAAAAAGCGGACAGAAAAATTATTCTGAAGTAGTAGGATTACTGATCTCGTATGAAGAATGGAAGAATTCCACTTCGAAAAAAAAATAAACCGTAAATACCTATATATATGCATACAAAAGAAGAAAAAATGGAAGCTTTCGGACGCTTCATTGATATACTCGACGAGTTACGAATAAAATGTCCATGGGATCGTAAACAGACCAATGACAGTTTACGTCCCAATACCATAGAAGAGACTTATGAGCTATGCGATGCTATAATACGCAACGACAAAAACGATATATGTAAAGAGTTGGGAGATGTTTTGCTACATGTAGCTTTCTATGCCAAAATAGGTTCGGAAGAAGGAGATTTCGACATTAAGGACGTTTGTGACCGGCTCTGCGAAAAACTGATTTATCGGCATCCTCATGTCTTTGGCGATGCAAAGGCGGAGACAGCCGGACAAGTTTCGGAGAATTGGGAACAGCTGAAACTAAAGGAAAAAGGTGGAAATACAAGTGTATTAAGTGGAGTTCCTTCCGCTCTTCCAGCACTCATTAAAGCTTATAGAATTCAAGATAAAGCAAGGAATGTTGGATTCGATTGGGAAAAACGTGAACAAGTCTGGGATAAAGTAAAAGAAGAGATATTGGAATTTCAACAGGAAGTAGCCAATATGGACAAAGATAAGGCTGAAGCCGAGTTTGGTGATGTGTTATTCAGCCTCATCAATGCTGCACGTCTATACAAAATCAATCCAGATAATGCTCTTGAACGTACCAATCAGAAATTTATCAAACGTTTCAACTATCTTGAGGAACATACTATAAAAAGAGGGAAAAACCTTCACGATATGACGCTGGAGGAAATGGATGAACTCTGGAATGAAGCTAAGAAACAAGAATAAAAAAAGTGGGCGGTCTAAATTTAAATTACAGACCGCCCAAACTACTCAACAAACAAAAATTCTAATCTAAAGCATCATAGGGGGATGACACCCAATACCTATTATTTCCTACCTTCCACGCCCTTTTTGTATTGTTGCATACCTTTTAGCAGCTCGCGATGAAAGCGCATTTCTGCGCGTTGTACCTCATACAACTTTTTGCACGATAATATCTTTTTAAATCGCTCGAAATAAGCTTTCTCCAAACGATCGGAAGCAATACGGGAATCATATACCTTCTCAAGAATCTCTTCATATTGCACTTCGGTGGTATTATCATCTTTTCCTTTACGAAGCAAATTCCAAGCCTTATCGTTAATCTGCTTTTTACGATCCTGAAGTTCAAAATAAACAGGAAAGAATTTAACAGCCTCATCATCAGTCAAACTGGCCTGCTGAGTTATAAATGCTTTTTGCTTGGCACGGAACTCATCGGGTGTAAGCTTCTGGTCGGTACCGTCAACTGCCCATACATTGTTTAAACCAAGCAGTAATGCAAATAGAATCATTAACTTTTTCATGCCTTTTATCTTTTAATTTTCCTTATAAACTTATTCTGCATTGTCTGTCAAATAGACGTATAAAGAATAATCGTCCATCATGGAATTATCCATTGCAGTACTAACATAACGGTCAGTCTTGAATTCTTTTTCGGAAGATTCTTCCATACCAATCTGACCCGATTCAACTGAATGGTCTGTAGAAAATACGCGAATGATCAGTACGGTTGTCACCAGACCTGCCGCTACATATCCCCAAATGCGCAATTTATGCCATTTACCCACCCTTTTTACAGGATGTAGAGTCATTTCTTGTTCCGGAATCTGGCTCATTATTTGAGAAGTTAGATTCTCGAAATAACCCTCAGGAGTACGGAAAGCATTTTCCTTACCCACCTTTTGTAGTATATTATCCACTTCTTTCATAACTCTTTTCCTATTGTATATGTTTAGACTATCTTTTCACCCAAAGGTTTAAATTTCATCCTCGAGATATTTTTCAATTTTCTTCACCGCATGGTGATAAGAAGCTTTCAAAGCTCCTACAGAGGTTCCAAATATTTGCGACATCTCTTCATATTTCATTTCCTGATAATATTTTAAGTTGAACACCATGCGTTGTTTTTCGGGTAAACTACGTAAAGCTTTTTGCAACAAAAACTGGGCACGATCACCTGAAAAGTATGGATCACTCTCCAACTTTTGAACCGCAATCGAATCTTCCGCATCAATGGATACTGTTTGGATGGCGCGCTGTTTATTCAAAAAAGTCAGGCATTCATTCAAAGCAATACGATAAAGCCATGTGGAAAGCATCGAATCGCCACGGAAAGTATCAATATTAGTCCACGCTTTAATAAAGGTATTTTGAAGCAGATCATTTGTATCCTCATGTGAAAGTACCATACGACGAATTTGCCAGTATAATTGCTCACTATACTGAGAGACTATCATCTCAAATCCCTGCTTTCGTGTTTCCTCATCCTGTAGGAGCGCCAACACTTCATCTTCCTTATATGCCGAGTTCATAAAAACATTTGCTCTGTTTATTTTTAGACTTACAAAATGAATATACGTTTAAAATAGTCATAAAATAACTATTTTACGGACAACCGGGCCTATCTTACAGAAATAGTAACCCCTGGGTAAATTTAGATAGATTGTTTTATCAGGAGAATCAATGGAGATGGAAGCTACTTTTATTCCTATACAAGAAAAAACGTCCATCACTGTTCCAGGGGAAGTGTTTTGTATATGAACCTTGTTGTCTTCCGAAACAATAAGTTTTATAGAATCGGGAACAGCTACCTGTTTAGGCGTTATTTGTTCTTTTCCAGCTTCAGTCGAGGCTACACAAAGCGTGGAAATACTTAATAAAACCAGCAAAAGAGATAGCATTTTTTTCATTGGCATATGATTTACAAATTGTGGTGAACAAAGATATAATAATCAAGCATATCCGGCAAGCTTCTTATATTTCTTTTTAAAGTCCGGCAGAGAAAAATAATAGAAATAAAGACTCTTCTTTCAGGAAGTTACACCGGTATACAAAGCATTTCTTTGGCTAAGATAGTATCGGAAAATACCACTGAAGCTTCATCGTAAAAGACATTATCATCTTCATATCTGGCCGAAAAATGGCCTATTACTAATTTTTTTACGTTTGCCATTTGAGCTATCTGTGCAGCTTGTTCCGCGGTTGAATGATACGTTTCTTTCGCTCTGGCCAGTTCACTGGCCACAAAAGTAGCTTCGTGAAAAAGCAGATCAACACCTTTCAGTTGCTCAACAATAGCAGGATAGTATATCGTATCAGAACAATATGCGTACTTACGGGGTAATTCCGAGGGAGTTGTCAATAGGAAATTAGAAATGACTTCACCATCCGGCGTTGTGTAATCGGCTCCATTCTTTATTCGGTTCAATTCAAAGACCGGAACCTTATAAAAATCAATCATTTCCCGTTTGATATGATTCGGACGCGGTTTTTCTGCAAATAAGAATCCACAACAAGGTATCCGATGTTTTAAAGGGATGGAGGTAACTGTCAGCGAGCGGTCTTCGTATATCATTGCCGGTTCTTTTGTATCAAATTCATGAAAGCAAACTTCATACGTTGCCTTGCGACAAAAGAATAAAAGCATAGGCTCCAATAGCTCCTCTAATCCTTTTGGAGAATGAATGTGCAATTCTGCCGTTCTTCCAAGCAGATTTAAAGTGGAAATAAGGCCCAATAAGCCAAAACAATGATCCCCGTGAAGATGTGAGATAAAGATATGGTTCAATCGGGAGAACTTCAACTTAGCTTTACGAAATTGCAATTGAGTACCTTCACCGCAATCAATCATATACAATTTATCGCGGAGATTCACCACTTGTGAAGTAGAAAAATGTCTGTTGGTAGGCAAAGCCGAGCCACATCCAAGAATATGTATATCAAATTTCTCCATGATACAACAAAGATACATCTTAAATTTTAATAGCATACATCTGTAAAAGACAATAAAAAAGGCGCCTGCTGTTTACAGACGCCTTTCACTTATCTTATTCGGAAAGAATTTATTTTTTTTCAGCTTCAAGTTGTTCTTTCAAAGCAGCCAAAGCATCAATGTCACCCAAAGTAGTAGAAGCTGCTTGATTTTGAATAGCCGGAGCTTCTTCCTTCTTAGAAGGTACTTTCTTTGCTTTCTTTTCAGCTCTTTCTTCTGCCTTTGCAGCATCTTCAAAGATACGACTGTGAGAAAGAATAATGCGTTTTGCATCTTTATTGAACTCAATAACTTTAAATGAAAGCCTTTCATCAAGTTGTGCTTGAGAGCCATCTTCTTTCACCAAATGTTTCGGAGTAGCAAATCCTTCTACGCCATAAGGCAAAGCAATAACCGCACCCTTATCCAACATCTCGATAATTGTTCCTTCGTGCACTGAACCTAAAGTAAATACGGTTTCGAATACATCCCAGGGATTTTCCTCAAGTTGTTTGTGGCCTAAGCTTAAACGACGATTTTCTTTATCTATCTCCAATACCTGAACGTCGATATCAGCACCAATCTGTGTGAATTCAGATGGATGCTTAACCTTCTTAGTCCATGACAAGTCGGAAATGTGAATCAAGCCGTCAACGCCTTCTTCGATTTCAACAAATACGCCGAAATTAGTAAAGTTACGCACTTTCGCAGTATGCTTGGAACCGATAGGATATTTTTCTTCGATATTTCCCCAAGGATCTGCTTTCAATTGTTTAATGCCAAGAGACATCTTACGTTCTTCACGATCCAGAGTCAGAATAACAGCTTCTACTTCATCACCGACTTTCATAAAGTCTTGTGCAGAACGTAAATGTTGTGACCATGACATTTCAGAAACATGGATAAGACCTTCAACACCCGGAGCAATTTCAATAAATGCACCGTAATCGGCCATAACGACTACTTTACCTTTCACTTTATCACCAACTTTCAAGTCAGAACTAAGTGCATCCCATGGATGAGGGGTAAGTTGTTTCAAACCAAGAGCAATACGCTTCTTCTCATCATCGAAATCGAGAATAACGACATTTAACTTCTGATCCAATTCAACAACTTCTTTCGGATCACTTACACGGCCCCAAGACAAGTCCGTAATGTGAATCAAACCGTCTACACCACCCAAGTCGATGAATACACCATATGAAGTGATATTTTTAACGGTACCTTCGAGTACCTGTCCCTTTTCAAGTTTACTGATAATTTCTTTCTTCTGTTGTTCCAACTCAGCCTCAATAAGCGCTTTATGAGAAACAACAACATTCTTGAATTCCTGATTGATTTTAACAACCTTGAACTCCATTGTCTTGCCAACAAATACATCATAATCACGAATTGGCTTAACGTCAATTTGAGAACCCGGCAAGAATGCTTCAATACCGAATACATCAACGATCATACCGCCCTTAGTACGGCATTTGATGTAACCTTTGATAATTTCTTCATTTTCAAGAGCTGCGTTAACACGATCCCAAGAACGGGTTGCACGAGCTTTTCTGTGAGACAGTACCAACTGTCCTTTTTTGTCTTCCTGACTTTCGATGTATACCTCAACTGTATCACCAACCTTTAGGTCAGGGTTGTAACGGAATTCATTCAGAGGAATGATACCGTCTGATTTATACCCGATATTAACTACTACTTCACGCTTGTTCATAGCAATAACGGTACCGTCAACAACCTCACGGTCGTTTACCTTGTTAAGCGTACTATCGTATGCTTTTTCAAGTTCGTCATGGCTAACACTTGTAGAAGCTTCACCATTTTCATAAGCCTCCCAATCGAAGTTCTCAACAGGAGCTACATTTTTTAAATCTTCCATTAATAAAATAAGTTGTTAATTAATTAAGTGAGACATTATGTTTACTCATAAATTGGGCGCAAAGATAGAAGTATTTTCTTGAATAGCAAAACGTTCTATCTCAAAAATCATCTATTCCTTACACCCGGACTAGAAAAAGCCAGTTTATTACTTCTTGCTAATTTTTCAGATAATAATTCACAGTGGTTACAACTCTTACGCTTTTGATATACGGGGTATTAGCATCCCGGTCCTCTATAGTAAATTGACCTTGCGAAGCATTTAATATTTTACCCAAACGACTATCGGAGTCCTTAGCAAACTTTTCGGCAGCAGTCCTTGCATTTTTAGTAGCTTCCTCTATCATTTGAGGTTTGATTTTATTAAGCCCGGTAAATTCATAGACTACATTATAACGGTAATCGCCGCCGGTAATCGCTATTCCTTTCTTCAGAAGTTCCGCTTGCTCGGACATTAATTTCCTCACTTTACTTACATTCTTTGAAGTCACCGTGATCACCGAAGTAGCATTGTAGCGGTAAGGGGAGGGTGTAGAAGAATATCGTTCGGCTTGCATGTCCAGGATCTCAGGCGGTGCAATACTTATTTCATCTCCCACTATTCCATTTGTCCTTAAAAATGCAACAATAGCTTTATTTTTTTTCTCCATATTTGCATATAAAACAGCAGGATCGTCACCCAGATCTTTATACATCAACGGCCAAATAACTTTATCGGCAGATACTTCCATTTCGGCAAGTCCCTTCACACTCACCATACGGTCTTTATCCTTAAAGTCATTGATACCGTTTTTGATCATCAGTCCCAGCAATAACATACCCAGCGCAAGAATAGCTGCTTCAATTTTCCATGTTTTCATATATTCTCTAGTTTATAGGTTTAAATGACAAATATAAAAAAATTATTATATAATGTACATATTAAACAAGAAAAAAGGAGATTTAGCAATAAGCGGAAAGAGAGTCGTAGTGATAATCGAGTAGGAGGAAAACGAAGTAGTTTTCTTCCTACTTTCGTTTTCCGACCTCTCACACCACCGTACGTGCCGTTCGGCATACGGCGGTTCTTTACTTACGATGCAATTTGCTGTAATACCCCATCAAAGTAGGATAGCCTGCTTGTTTCAATTTGTCATTATTCAGAGCGGAAGTCAGTATTCTGCTCCCGGCTATACTCCAATATCCCAATCGAGTATTAGCGTGTTGCCAGGCATAAAATCTACTGATGCCACACTTCTGTAAATTCACAAACTTCGTCTTAATCTTCTTCCAACATTTCCAAATACTCATGCGTATCCTACGGCGAAGCCATTCGTCTATACGTTTCAAGTAGCTCTGCATATCCGCTAACTGAAAGTACTCTATCCACCCACGCATAAACCGATGGAGTTCTGATTTGCGTTTATCATATCCCATACCTTTGCTTCTTCCGGTCAACTCTTTCAAACGAGTTTTCAGCTTAAGATAACTTTTAGGATGTACGGATAAACGACACTCACCTTTATGTACATAAAATGAGTAACCCAAAAACTTCATTCCTCGAACATAACCAACGCTGGTTTTATCAAGATTCACTTTTAGTAAAAGCCGTTTCTCAATAAAAGTAGTTATACTCTCCTTAACACGTAAGGCAGAACGTTTGCTCCTACAGAAAATCATACAGTCATCCGCATAGCGCACAAACTTGTGCCCACGGGATTCCAACTCTGTATCCAATTCGTGGAGCATGACATTGCTCAGCAGAGGACTCAATGGTCCACCTTGGACAGTACCCTGGACCCGACTTTCGTAGTGACTGCCTGCCATTACCCCCGAAAGAAGGTATTTATGGATGAGGGAGATAACACGACCATCCTTCACGGTACGCGACAGAACCTCTATCAGCTTGCTGTGGTTGACTGTATCGAAGAACTTTTCCAGGTCCAGGTCAACACAGTATTTATGACCACTATTGATGTGAGATTGGGCGCGCCGCAAGGCTTGGTGGGCACTGCGTTTAGGGCGGAAGCCAAAGCTGTTGTCACTGAACTGGCGTTCGTATAGCGGACTAAGCACCTGACTGATGGATTGTTGAATAAGACGGTCAACAACGGTAGGAATACCTAATTGACGTTTCTTTCCTCCATCCTTGGGGATTTCAACCCGGCGGACGGGATTGGGACGATAGCTACCGTCCAACAAAGAGTTTATCAGTTCGGCTTTATGGAATCCCAGGTAAGGAAGTAAATCTTCCGTTTCCATCTTATCGACACCTCCACTGCCACCGTTGGACACGACCTGCTTGTAAGCACGGTTCATGTTTGCAGGTGACACAATACGTTCCAATAAATCATCTTTGGTAAATTGCACTTCCACGAGGTGGTTTTCAGTTATCCCAATAAAGGTCTGCACTCCGGCATAGCTTTCCGATTCCGTCCTATCCTTTTGCCGGCAGTTATCACTCGATGTTGATATTTTCTGCATTCGTTCCTTTATTAGGTAACATTCATTGACTACTCGCTTAAATAAAGTTCAGACCTTCCCCGACTGTCTGTTTTTTTTTGTTTTTTTTTGTTTTTTGTTTTTTTTCGGGTACTATGTCGTCTGCTGACTTCTCACAGCAAGCTTTACTCCATGCTTCTGAAAAAAAAAAACATCTGCACGTCTGTGAGACCTCCCCAGTTAAGAATACATTCTTTCCATCTTATACCTGCCGGATTTACTTTGGATGTTTCAGGATAGTTATCGGGCTTTGTCTTGTTCAGCAGACTTACTCACATCCTTTAGCCTTATATCCGGTTTCTGTACGTCAGGCCAGATGCTTGCCGCAACCTTCCTTCAGATTCCATCTCACGGTGGACACCCTTGGTCTTGGCTAAACACTTCCCACTATCAGGGCGTGTGAGGGACTTGCACCCATTAGAATATACCCATGCTGGGCGAACTAAAAAAAATGCGTGGCATATTACTACCACGCATATCATCTGTATTTTTGGAGTATGAAGTACTTATTTCTTTTTCAAATAAGCTAATGCAGCACCTATTGCCGTACGGTATTCGGCATAAGGAGGAATATGGAATCGAACATGGTAAATGCTTTCCATATTCGGAAAAACTTCATGGCACTGGGGCAGCTGCGTCAAATTACCGATCAAAACAAAATCTTTAATCGGTGTATTCAAAGCGGATAATACAGCCGCTCCCCCTATTGTCTGCAAAACAGCATATATTATGCCTTTGGCAATATCTTCAGGAGTGGCATTCGCATCGGCTTTTCCAAATAATGAAGCGGTAGCATGCACCGGTAAGTCGGGCAAAGCACGATTACAAATATCTCCTATTAATAAATTAATATGTTTAACATCACCTTTCAACGCAATTTCCGCTACCTGATGAATATCATTGGTCTTAAGCAGCAGACGTGAAAGTCCTTGCAGAGTCCCCCCACCAATCCCAATTCCGCCGATATGTTCCACCTTGTCATGATCTATACGAACAAAAGAAGTACCGGTACCCATACTGACCACAATGAGCTGATCAATATCAGTAGCATGCCGGGCACCTAACCCATTAGCAATAAACTCATCCGTCTTATCGGTTGGTAATCCATACAAAGGGCTATCAATATAAGCACTCCCCACCCCGGTCAACATCACTTGCTCAACATCTGAAAGTTTAATTCCATTATTATAAATATACTTTCCGAAGGCCCCGAACAAGGAAGTAACCGGATCGGTTGCCGTAATAAACATAGGCGACTGAATACGTCCGTTATCAATGCCCACAATCTTTGTAGTACTACCTCCTACATCTATCCCTATTACAATTCCCATATATTTAGTGTACAATGATTCGCCGACAAAGGTACAAATTGATATGAAAAATGAGTGATTCTAAAGAAAAATAACAGTACCGAATACTCTTAATATTATATAAGGTGGAACTTGTCAGCGTCAATAAGCTGCACTATTCAACAAATAATCTAACAGTTTAAAATAAGCTGTCGGGCCTCAACAGACCATCTAATCCAAAGCAACAAATCAATCCACTCCAAAAACATAAAAAACAATGCAAAGGAAAGACTTTTCACTTTAATCCGGAAATACCACAGCAGGTCATCTTCTTCCTTAGCAACCATTCAAGCAGAAAAACACTCTTTTTATCAGAATGAAAGAAAAAAAACCTATAACAGCCTAATCACACACGTTACATCCATTCAGATCACCTTATGATCAATAATTAATTGACGAAATATTTCTTTATTAAGGAAGAAATCTATTTCTTTGTACGATTTTAGATGATCAAATCAAAGATATTACAACAACTCTAAATATATAGTTATGAAGATTTCACACATTGAACATTTGGGCATTGCCGTTCAAAGCATTGAGGAAGCATTGCCTTACTATGAAAAGGTCCTGGGGTTAAAATGCTACAACATTGAAACCGTAGAAGATCAGAAAGTAAAAACCGCTTTTTTAAAAGTGGGAAATACTAAAATTGAACTTTTAGAGCCTACTTGCCCTGAAAGTACTATTGCCAAGTTTATTGAAAATAAAGGTGCAGGCATTCATCACATTGCATTTGCGATAGAAGACGGTGTAGCCAATGCACTGACTGAGGTCGAAGCAGCAGGTATCCGATTGATCGACAAAGCCCCCCGTAAAGGAGCTGAAGGGTTGAATATCGCATTCTTACATCCCAAATCAACTTTGGGTGTATTAACTGAGCTTTGCGAAAAATAGCAACATAAATCTAATTTAACAAATTAAAATAGCATCAGATGAGTAATCAACTCGAAAAAATAAAAGAACTCATCGACCGCCGGACGGAAGCTCGTCTTGGTGGCGGTGAAAAGGCAATAGCCAAACAACACGAAAAAGGCAAATATACAGCGCGCGAACGCATAGCCATGCTTCTTGATAAAGGAAGTTTTGAAGAGATGGATATGTTTGTAGAACATAGATGTACAAACTTTGGAATGGAGAAAAAGCACTATCCGGGCGATGGTGTAGTGACAGGATACGGTACAATTGATGGCCGGTTGGTATACATTTTTGCGCAGGATTTTACCGTTTCAGCAGGTTCATTATCGGAAACAATGTCTCTGAAAATTTGCAAAATTATGGACCAAGCCATGAAAATGGGGGCTCCGGTGATTGGCATTAATGATTCGGGAGGTGCACGTATTCAAGAAGGTATCAATGCATTGGCAGGATTCGCCGAAATATTCCAGCGTAATATTATGGCTTCCGGTGTTATCCCTCAAATTTCCGGTATTTTTGGCCCATGCGCAGGTGGTGCGGTATACTCACCCGCATTGACCGACTTCACTTTGATGATGGAAGGCACTTCATATATGTTTCTTACCGGTCCGAAAGTTGTAAAGACAGTAACCGGTGAAGATGTATCACAAGAGAATCTTGGAGGTGCAAGCGTACATTCAAGCAAATCAGGGGTTACTCATTTTACGGCTAAAACAGAAGAGGAAGGCTTGGCTTTAATCCGTACCTTACTCAGCTATATTCCCCAAAACAATTTGGAAGAAGCTCCTTACGTTGAATGCAAAGACCCAATTGATCGTCTGGAAGATTCCCTTAACGAAATTATCCCTGATAACCCGAACAAGCCTTACAATATGTACGAGGTAATCAGTGCCATCGTAGACAATGGCGAGTTTTTGGAAGTTCAGAAAGATTATTCCAAGAATATCATCATCGGATTTGCACGTTTCAACGGACAATCGGTAGGTATAGTAGCCAACCAACCTCAATATTTGGCCGGCGTACTCGACAGCAATGCCTCACGTAAAGGTGCCCGTTTCGTTCGCTTCTGCGATGCTTTCAATATTCCTATTGTATCATTGGTAGATGTTCCCGGATTCCTTCCCGGAACAGGACAAGAATACAACGGTGTTATTCTTCACGGTGCTAAATTGCTTTATGCCTATGGTGAAGCTACAGTTCCCAAAGTAACTGTTACTTTACGTAAGTCATACGGTGGTTCTCACATTGTAATGAGCTGTAAACAGCTTCGCGGAGACATGAACTACGCATGGCCAACAGCAGAAATTGCTGTAATGGGTGGTGCCGGTGCTGTTGAAGTATTGTATGCTAGAGAAGCTAAAGATCAAGAGAATCCTGCTGAGTATCTGACTGAAAAAGAAGCTGAATACACCAAACTCTTTGCCAATCCGTATAATGCTGCAAAATACGGTTACATTGATGATGTCATTGAACCGCGTAATACTCGCTTCCGCATTATCCGCGCTCTACAGCAACTGAAAACGAAGAAAGTAACAAACCCTGCAAAGAAACATGGGAATATACCTTTGTAATTTGTATTCTATTAAAGCAAAAAATTATGAGCAAAAAAACAAATGGGACTGAAAATACAAAGCCTGAAAAAAAACAAGTAAAAGTAAATTCAGGCGATGAAGTATTTGCAGCTATTTCAATGGCTTTGTATGAAATGCAGGATGAGGTACACGATGCCGAAAGTTTTGTACTTACCTTTTCTCCGGTACGGCAGAATTATTCTCCGTGGAGTTCCAAGATTTATACGCTAGGTGCAATGCCTCGCAAAAAGTAGAATCCTCTTTAAAAAGATTTGTAACAATGAAAGAATATAAGTATAAAATAAATGGCAAGACATATCAGGTTGCCATTGGAAATATTGAAGATAATGTGGCACACGTGGAAGTAAACGGTACCGCATATGAAATAGAAATGGAAAAGAAGCCTGTAGAAGAAGTTAAGCCGGTTGTAAAACCTGCCGTTCCAACAGCTGCTCCTGCTTCATCTCCGGCAAAACCTGTTGCCCAAGCTAAAAAGTCCGGAGTGAAATCTCCGCTTCCGGGAGTTATTGTTGATATCAAAGTAACTGTAGGTCAAGAAGTGAAAAAAGGACAAACGGTGGTGGTACTCGAAGCCATGAAAATGGAAAACAACATCAATGCCGATAAAGATGGTAAAGTGACTGCAATCAATGTTAAGCCCGGAGAGTCCGTTATGGAAGGAACCGATCTCGTAATTATAGAATAAATTTCAGGCAATAATATCCTGAATATTTTATAGTATAACACAAGCCCATTGTTTCAACGATTATTGAAATAATGGGCTTTCTTATTCCATATACGTTAATTATACCAAATTAATCTACGATTTTGTCGTAATCATATTCATTTTTAATACCTTGCGCAAAAGAAAACATAAATTAATGTATAATGAGAACATTATTTTTTATTCTCTGCTCATTTGCCTTCGTTGTATCAACATCTGCACAGAAAAGAAGCTCCATTAGCGAAGCTCTATCTAATTATGATTATGAGACGGCACTACAACTGATTGAGAAGGAAAAACCGGCATTACCGATACTTTATCAAAAAGGTACAGCTCTAAAAGGTCTTGGTTATATTAACGAAGCTCTGCAAACCTATCAAGACATTACCCATAAAGATTCTCTCAATGCACGGGCCTACATAGAGGCTGCGGAATGTTGCCACCAACTTTATCAGGATCAGCAAGCACTGAAGTATTACAAACAGGCCATAACCCTGAAACCTGAAAATAAATATGCACGTATCCAATATATCACTATACTCCTATCGCAGCAAATGTATAAGGAAGCACTTAATGAATCGAATCTACTTTCAAGAACAGACAGCACTGCAATCTCCTTATATCTGAAAGCACAAAGTCTTGAAGGACTCGACGAATCTGAGGCTGCAATAGAATGTTATCGTAGCATTCAAAACAAAAATCCAAACGATTGTTTAGCCGCCACCAAACTTGGTCTGCTATATAACTCGACAAAGAAATACGAAAATGCTATTGAAGCCACAGAAAAGTATCGGCAAAAAGATACAACCAATTTCAATGTCAACAGACAAAATGCTTTAGCCTATTGTTTAAAAGAAGATTATCCAACAGCCATTAAACGATATGATTATCTAATTAATAACGGAGACAGCATTATACAAACCATATATTATATGGGAGTATGCTACTATGCATTGGAAAAATATTACGAAGCTCATGACCTTCTGGAGATAGCCCGCAAAAAAGCACCTAATAACGTCAACATACTCTATTATCTGGGGCGCTCTTGCGCCATGACATCATGGAAAGAAGAAGGAGTGGAATGTCTGGAAGAAGCGATTAAGCTTACCTTACCCAAAGACAGTGATATGATACGACTCTATAGTGGCATGGCCGATTGTTACAAAATGGCAGGCATGTTTCAAAAGCAACTGGAAACCATTCAGGAACGCTATAAATTGTATGATAAACAAAATCACAAATTGCTTTACGATGTGGCTTTAATATATGAATATGGATTAAAAGATACCTCCAATGCAGAACATTATTTGGAAACATTCCTGAAAACACGCCCTAAAGATAATAAGAAGAAAGAACAGTCCGATGAAAATAACCCGGGCAGTATGCCTATACAATCAGCCAACTATTACAATGCAGCGGAAAATTGGTTGAATGATATCCGCATCAAAAAGAACAGCAAGTCACCGGTGAAGAATTAACGCAACATCGTACCTCCTTATCAATCGCTATAGAAAACGTTTGCATACCCAATAGTATATATAAAACGATAGATAATGCCAAGCATATCAGTTGTTTATTCTATATTAGCATGCCAAATATCTAAAAGCTAATATCATGAGAAAATTATTATTTATTCTATGGGCATTGCTTCTCCCGCTAAGTGCTAATGTAGCAGCTACAAATGTAAACAAAATAGATCCTCCGTGTTGGTTCACGGGAATGAAAAATCCGGAGCTTCAATTAATGGTCTATGGAGAGGGAATCAAATCTTCAACTGTTTCCGTAAACTATCCCGGAGTTAACATAAGCAGTGTTGTGCAGCTTGAAAGTCCCAACTACTTATTAGTTTACCTCCATCTGGATAAGGATGTCAAGCCCGGTAAGTTTCCACTCACCTTCATCCAAGGTAAAAAGAAAATAATAAAGGAATACGAGTTGAAAGCCCGTTCTAAAAAGGGTTGTGAACATAAAGGTTTCGATGCATCAGACGCTCTCTATTTACTAATGCCGGACCGCTTTGCAAATGGTAAATCGGATAATGACCAAATTTCAGGTCTGTCCCCATACAAAGCGGATCGTAATGATCCCAACGCCCGTCACGGAGGTGATCTTGCAGGAATAGAACAACATCTCGACTATTTTTCCGATCTTGGAGTAACAGCCCTATGGTTCACCCCGGTTCTGGAAAATAACATGGGCGGAGGCTCTTATCATGGTTACGCCACAACAGATTATTATAACGTAGATCCTCGATTCGGAACAAATGAAGAATATAAAAACTTAATTACCGAAGCACATCAACGAGGATTAAAAATTGTGATGGATATGATTTTCAATCACTGTGGTGTAGAACATATTTGGATTAAGGATATGCCCTCAAAAGACTGGTTTAACAATCCCGATCATGAAAAGAATTTTGTGCAAACGTCTTTCAAATTGGCACCACATGTCGATCCGTACGCTTCTCAATATGATTTTAAGCAGATGAATGATGGATGGTTTGTCACTGCAATGCCCGATTTAAATCAGAAAAATCCACATGTATATCGATATTTAGTACAGAACAGCTTCTGGTGGATAGAATATGCAGACATCGACGGGATCAGGATGGACACGTATCCATACGCCGATTACGATGCAATGAGTAACTGGATGAAAGAACTCAACGATGAGTATCCCAACTATAATACCGTGGGCGAAACATGGGTAACAGAACCGGCATACACAGCTTGGTGGCAAAAAGACTCTAAACTTTCAGCCCCCAAAAACAGCAACTTAAAAACTGTGATGGATTTCAGCTTCTACGATAAAATAAACATAGCCAAAAATGAACAGACCGAGACATGGTTTAAAGGGCTTGACCGTATATATAATAATTTCGCATACGACTTTCTCTATCCTAACCCCTCATCGGTATTAGCGTTTATAGAAAACCATGACACCGATCGTTTTCTAGGCGAAGGAGACAACCTGCCAATGCTGAAGCAAGCATCCACCTTGCTTCTTACTACTCGCCGGATACCTCAGCTTTATTATGGAACGGAAATAATGATGAACGGAGTAAAAAATGGAAGTGATGGATATGTACGCAAAGACTTTCCCGGGGGATGGGCAAATGATAAACAAAACGCATTCTCATCAGATGGACGTAGTAAAGCTCAAAATGAGTGCTATAACTTCTACAAGACTTTATTAAACTGGCGAAAAAACAATGAAGTTATAGCTAAAGGAAATATGGTACAATTTATGGTACAAAACGGAGTATATGTTTATTCCCGTCAATACAAGGGAAAAACAGTGTTCGTTATGTTGAACGGAACAGATAATGAAACGACAATATTGTTGAAGCCGTACAAAGAAGTTTTAAAAGAGAGCAAACAAGGCAAAGACATCTTAAGTGGAAAGACAATCGACTTTGATAAAGATAGCTTTAAAATGGGTTCTAGAGAATCACTGGTCATTGAGCTCTAAATCATAGTGGGTAAGCGATATATCTTTATTTTATAAGGTTTTGAAAGACACACAGAAAAAGATATCCCAGGATAAAAAATATTCAGCTAAGAAAAGTATATCGATATTAAATAGATAAACAAAAATAGCCCTTGCAATACTAATACTGCAAGGGCTTACTTTTATTGTATAGTCAAATATTAATCTAACTGAGCCAATTTGTTTTCTGACCCTAATACACTAATAATTTTGTGCTTATAAAGTTTCTCCATGTTATCACGAGCCGGACCAAGATACTTACGAGGATCAAATTCAGCCGGTTTTTCAGCAAACACCTTACGGATGCCTGCAGTCATTGCCAAACGAGAATCTGAGTCAATATTGATCTTGCAAACTGAAGATTTGGCAGCCTTACGCAACTCATCTTCAGGAATACCGATTGCGGCTTCCAATTTGCCACCAAACTTATTGATAGTATCGACTTCTTCCTGAGGCACAGATGAAGAACCGTGCAATACAATTGGGAAACCGGGAAGTTCTTTCATAACGCCATCCAATACATCAAATGCCAAAGGAGGAGGAACCAAACGCCCTGTTTTAGGATCTACATGGCATTGTTCCGGTTTGAATTTGTAAGCACCATGAGAAGTACCAATAGAGATAGCCAAACTATCGCAACCGGTTTTAGTTACAAAGTCAACCACTTCTTCCGGTCTTGTATAAGTATGATGTTCTGCAACAACTTCATCTTCCACACCAGCCAAAACGCCTAACTCACCTTCTACGGTTACATTAAACTGATGAGCATAATCAACAACTTGTTTTGTTAAAGCGACATTCTCGTCGTAAGGAAGATGAGAACCATCAATCATTACAGAAGAGAAGCCCATGTCAATACAAGATTTACAAAGTTCGAAGCTGTCCCCATGGTCAAGGTGAAGAACGATCTCAGGGTGTTTGCAGCCTAATTCTTTGGCATATTCCACAGCACCTTCAGCCATATAACGCAGCAAAGTTTGGTTTGCATAGTTACGGGCGCCTTTGGATACCTGCAAAATTACCGGGGATTTTGTTTCTGCAGCAGCCTTTACAATAGCCTGCAACTGTTCCATATTGTTAAAGTTGAAAGCCGGGATGGCATATCCACCTTTAATAGCCTTCGCAAACATTTCTTTAGTATTTACGAGACCTAATTCTTTGTAGCTAATCATTTTGTTTAAAGTTTATTGTTAGTGAATAAAATTCTCCGCAAAAGTAAGCATTATCCTTTAAACGAAGAATCCAGATTGAATAAATTACCTGTTAATTGGTAAGGCCACTATTCAAATTTATGGTTATTGGGCAATGTGTTCGAAATATTGCAATCTCCATATTACAAACTCTTCAAATAAACTCTTTTGTTTACTTGCATCAATAACAAAAGACGTCAGCTAATGTTTGTCTTTAAAGAACAAAAAAATGTTTCTTGAGTTGCAGCTATATTGTTTACTTCTTTTTTAAATAAACGATTGTCGGGAAATGATCGCTATAACCATTTAACCAAGTACGACCTCCGAATGTACGTAACGGGGAGCCTTTGTAATTTCCGTCCTGCTGAATAAGGTACTCACGATTAAAAATTTCATTATAATCGTAAGCTAAACCTTTTTTTGCATTCAGCAGAGATCTGGAAACTAAAATCTGATCAAACAGATTCCATTTACCACGATAAAGCAAGGTTCCAACCCCTTTGTCTTCCAAAGTTTCCCACCAAGGATTATAAAGATCCCTTTTCTTCACTTCTTTGGGAAATTTCCGAGTGCCAAGGGCTTTCAGGCTTACATCCATCGGATCATCATTTAAATCACCCATAACAATCAATTTCAGTTTTTTATCCTCACGCATCAAAGAATCTTTCAAAGCCTTCACCTGCTCAGCCGCATGAACACGTACAGGTGATTCGGCTCCACGAGAAGGCCAATGATTAACAATAAAGCAAATATGCTCACCGCCTAACAATCCGTCAACGATTAAAAAACCGCGGGTAAGATGAACCGTATCCCCTTCATAAGGAGTAGAAAAAACTAATTTTGATTTTACAACACTGAATTGCTTGGGATCATACAACAGAGCACAATCGATACCCCGTTTATCAGGTCCTTCATAATGTACAAATCTATAATTAGAAATTGGCTTCTGACTTATTAAATCGGTCAACACCCTATCATTTTCCACCTCTGCAACACCTATCACAGCAGGACCTTCAGATACCTTATCCCGGGATAGTTCCCCCAAGACCTTAGCCATATTCTTTAACTTGGCTTCATAGCGTTTTCCAGTCCAATGATAATCTCCATTTGGTAGAAATTCATAATCATCCTTACCGGAATCATGAATCGTATCAAAAAGATTTTCAAGATTATAGAAAGCAATACTGTATTTTTGTTGTTCGCTTTGCTGAGCCCGGGCAGAAAATATGCAAAGCACAAATAGCAGGAAAGAAAGTAGCTTTTTCATATCGTTGATCAATTTAAATAGGTTGCAAAAATCTGAAATAAAAAGAGATAAACCTATTTTTCCAGCAAACTTTTTTCTTATTCAGAGAAAAGCATTATCTTTGCGCACTGAAAAAAAGACCATTACACTACTACATATATAGAAGTATAAATTAAAAAAAATATTGAAATGAAAAAAGGTGTCCATCCTGAATCATACCGTCCGGTAGTATTTAAAGATATGTCAAACGGTGATGTATTCTTATCACGTTCAACAGTATCAACAAGAGAAAGCATAGAATTTGAAGGTGAAACTTACCCTTTGGTTAAGTTGGAAATTTCCAGTACTTCCCATCCGTTCTATACCGGAAAATCCAAATTGGTAGATACGGCGGGTCGTGTAGATAAGTTTATGAGCCGCTACGGTGACCGTAAGAAGAAATAGCCCTGCAATTGAGGTAGAAAAGGAGGAAATTCTCACCGTGAGAGTTTCCTCTTTTTGCATAAAGCAAATAATATTATTATGAATAAATTCATTCCTTTCCTCAAAAACGGTTTTCGTCTACTGAAAACATATTTATATAAGTTTGCCAGATGGTATAAAGGTCTTTATAAGGATAAGCCATGGTATAGACGTACAATCGTAGGATTCATTTCATTTATTGTTTTTTTTATGCTCTATCTCTTTATGGTAGACATCAACGTCTTATGGTTATTCGGTAAATCGCCCAGTTTATCCAGTATACATAATCCGGAACAGCCTATTGCTTCCGAAATATACAGTGCCGATGGTAAACTTATCGGTAAATACTTCCGCGAAAACCGAAGTCCGGTAACTTATCAGGAGATTTCACCCATATTAATAAAAACACTGATCAATACTGAAGATGAACGTTTCTATCACCACTTCGGCATTGATTTTCAAGGATTGTTTTCTGCAGTGAAGGATATGGCCAAAGGCGAAGCCAGAGGTGCCAGCACCATCACTCAGCAGTTGGTAAAAAACATGTTTAAAGTACGATCCCAGTACTCTACAGGAATATTGGGGTTCATTCCGGGGATTAAGCTGATTATCATGAAATCGAAAGAATGGATAACAGCCGTTAAGATTGAAATGTTCTATTCAAAACAAGAGATTTTAACAATGTACCTTAATACCGTTGACTTCGGAAGTAACGCATACGGCATTAAAACGGCCTGTAAAACTTACTTTAACACGACGCCTAAAGAGATTACATACGAACAAGCTGCAACACTCGTAGGATTATTAAAAGCAACTACAACTTATAATCCCCGACTTAATCCTAAAAATAGTCTGAAACGTCGTAATGTAGTATTGGAAAACTTAATGAAACACCATGGCATTACCCGTGCCCAATATGATTCTTTAAAACAAATTCCTATACACCTCAATTACAATATTGAAACAAACTACGACGGACAAGCTCTTTACTTTAGAGAAGCAGTCTCCGAATATCTTTCCGCTTGGTGTAAAGCCAACAATATTGATCTATATTCCGACGGGCTCAAAATTTACACAACGGTAGACAGCCGTATGCAAGAGTATGCCGAAGCCGCAGTCAACAGACAAATGCGAGTCGTACAACGCAACTTCAATAACCATTGGGGGAATCAGGTACCATGGCGTGACCGTAATGGCAATGAAATACCTAACTTCATTGAAGATATAGCCAAACGTACCGTACACTACAAATTATTACTTGAAAAATACCCCAACCAACCGGACTCTGTCAATTATTATCTGAATAAGCCCCATCGCCTGAAAGTATTCGACTACGACAAAGGATCCAGAGATACCACTATCAGTACGATGGACTCTATTCGATACATGGAACGATACATGCATTGTGGCTTTGTGGCAATGGAACCACAAACCGGACATGTAAAAGCCTGGGTGGGAGATATTAATTTTGGTTCTTGGAAATACGACAAAGTTCTATCCAAACGCCAACCCGGTTCCACCTTTAAACTTTTTGTTTATACGGCAGGATTCAATAAAGGAATGTCTCCGTGCGATCTACGTGTTGACCAGTACAAAGCATGGGATGTAATGGAGAAAGGTAAACCGGCTAAATGGGTGCCTCGCAATGCTAATGGATCTTATACAGGAGATACTTTATCCTTAAAGGCGGCATTTGCCCGCTCTATCAATACAATAGCCGTACAAGTGGGGCAAGAAGTCGGAGTACACGATGTGGCACAAACGGCCTATGCCATGGGAATAAAAACGCCACTTGAAGAAACACCGGCATTAAGTCTGGGTGCCTCAGACGTTTCATTATTAGAATTGGTTAATGCATACACCACCGTTGTAAACGACGGGAAAGAACACGATCCGATATTAATAACGCGTATTGAGGATTCCGAAGGACACGTCATTTACGAAGATAAGAGCCAACAAAAGCAAGTGATTCCTTATGAAACCGCTTTCCTCATGACAGAAATGTTGAAAGCCGGATTAACCGAACCGATGGGTACTTCACAAGCGCTTTGGGCATACGATTTATTCCATTTCGACACGGAATTCGGAGGAAAGACAGGAACCTCTTCCAATCATTCCGATGCATGGTTTGTCGGTGTTACTCCCAAACTGGTTGGCGGTGCATGGGTTGGAGGCGAGCATCGAAGTATACATTTCCGTACGGGAGCCTTGGGACAAGGTAGCCGAACCGCATTGCCTGTATTTGCTTACTTTATGGAAAAAGTTTTAAAAGATGACAGATTAAAGGCATACCGTGCCAAATTCCCACGACCTAAAGAAAAGATAAATAAAGACTATAGTTGTCGCACAATTTACCATCGAAGAGATACAGATTCAATAGCTGTCAAACCGGACAGTCTGATTATTCCTCAGGAAATAGGCGAAGAATAGGGAATTCCCTACCATAGTATAGGGGAAATTATATAGGAAAGGAATTACTCCTTTCCTATATTTGTTTTCATAAATTAATATACAAAGATTCTAACCAAAGAAAATTAATCATTATGAAACGCTTTGTCACTCTATTATTCTTCACAACGTTTTTAGTTGCAGCAGGTTATGCAGCAAAGACAAAAGATCTGAGCGGTCCTATTGCTTTAAAAGGAGAGTTTATAAAACCCTATGGTAATTACCCTGCAGGAACACCTATTATAATACGCAGAGTCGTTAAGCTACATAATTCGGATTCCGGACAGTATGGGTATGATACCTATTATGCTTTGGAAATCAACAGCACCCAAACGGCATTACCGGTCGAAGAGCTCAAGTTAATTAAGTTATATACACCGGAAAGTGTCGAAGAATTGTGGCAGCAGATTTATGTAAAGCAGCATTTATATGAGTATTTTTCGGAAAACGGATACCGTAAAGAGCTCCGTAATCAAGTTGACGAAGAATGCATGGATTATCTCAACAAAGTAAAAGACATTGCCTATAACGACGACTATATAAATTCTTACGTACAAAGTGTTTTTGCCAAACTAAGCGTTTCGAATATAGATCCCAACCGATCGGAAAGATTAAATGTACAAGTCATCCAGTCACCCGAACCCGAAGCATATATGCTGCCAAACGGCTCCATGCTTGTCAGTACGGGATTACTTTGTACCCTTGATTCGGAAGACGAATTGGCTGCAATCATAGCTAATGAAATGGCCCATTTTGTACGGGATGATCAGATCAACAATATTTATATTGCGGAACGAAATGCCAAGAGAGCCGCTTTTTGGGGAAGCGTTCTTGCAGCAACAGCTGATGCCGCATTTGACGTAGCGTATTGGGATGATAATAAAAAAGCTCTTGGAGTTGGAGTCGTGGCAAGTATCGGCAGCATCGCCACACTGATTAATGCAAATGTAGTGGACCGTCTGGGTATGCAATATAAACTAAAACAGGAGCTCTCTGCAGATGAAATAGCCAAAAGCCTTCTTTCACTAAAAGGAATGAACCCGGATGCCGTATCTTCAGCCCTATCAAAGATAGTGGATTATTACGAACGTCAAGATCGAAGCAATAATCTGACCCGTTATGGTAGTACAGAAGATTTAAAGAAAAGAATAGAGAAAGCCGGCGAAGTGCATAGCTTGCAAAGCCATCCTTTCCAAAAAGCCGTATCAGATGTAGTAACATTCAATGCACAGATGGAACTTGCCAATCAAAGGTATGCCGCTGCAGCGCGACTGATACAAAAAAACATCAAAAATGATCTCGCATCGGACAATGATTATGTCATACTTGTTAAAGCAAAAATGGCGTTATACAATACCGAAGATATCAACAACGACTGCCTTTCATTATTGCAAAAAGCAAAAGAACTGGCTGGAAAAAGTCCTAACTTGGATATCAACAAGCAAGAAATACTACTATTGTTACGTATGAACAAACAGGCCCAAGCCGCCGGAGCTCTTCAAGACTATCTGAGCCTGCTCAACAGATATAATGAACAAGGAATAAAAGGAGACGAACAAGATTGGGCTACAAAAGAAATAGGATGGGCCCAGCAACTACTGACTAAAATAAACAAAATATAACTAAGCCTTACTGACTATTCAAAAAAGAACTGCCCAAGATTACGTGTTTAGCGTAGCCTTGGGCAGACTTATTAATGCCTATTTTCTGAATGGCGGTTTTACAATGATAGCTTTCAACTTGCGCCCTCTTACATCAACGAGAACTCCTGTTCCCGGTTTGCTAAATTCAGGCTTCACATATCCCATTCCTATACCAATCTTACGTATAGGAGACATTGTCCCGGAAGTCACATGTCCGATCAATTCTCCATCTGCGGAATATAATTCATAGCCATGGCGGGGAATTCCCCGATCAACCATTTCGAATCCAACCAACCTACGGGCTACTCCTTTTTCCTTTTGCTCTTCGAGCGTCGGACGATTAATAAAGTTCTTACCTTCTGTAAACTTGGTTATCCACCCCAAACCTGCTTCAATAGGTGAAGTGGTATCATCCAAATCATTACCGTACAGACAAAAGCCCATCTCCAGCCTGAGAGTATCACGGGCTCCCAAACCAATGGGTTTAATTCCGAACTCAGCCCCCGCTTCAAAAACAGCATCCCATATTTTCAGAGCCTCATCTGGATAAAAGTACAGTTCAAATCCACCGGCACCGGTATACCCGGTATTCGAAACAATCACATCTTTTACCCCGGCAAACTCGCCATGAGTAAATGTATAATAAGGTATTTCAGACAAATCAATGGAAGTCAGTTTTTGAAGAGCCAATATTGCTTTCGGTCCCTGTACAGCTAATTGCCCCATCCAATCAGAAGCATTTTCCAACTCTGCTCCTTCCGTATTATGAGATACACACCAATTCCAATCTTTTTCAATATTGGCAGCATTCACCACCAACAAATATTTATCAGGCTCATACTGATACACCAATAAATCATCGACAATACCTCCGGTTTCATTCGGAAAACAAGAATATTGCACTTTTCCCGGAGTAAGTGCAGCTACATTATTTGACGTCACTTTCTGTAAAAATGCCAGTGCATGAGGCCCTTTTACCCAGAATTCTCCCATGTGAGAGACATCAAACACACCGACCGCGTTACATACCGTCAGGTGTTCGTCTATAATACCGGAGTACTCTATGGGCATATTATATCCCGCAAAATCACACATTTTAGCTCCCAGTGAAATATGCTTTCCTGTAAATGGAGTAGTTTTCATATCGTTTTATTGTTAAGGGTATATTCTTATTATCGAGTAGCGACGAATTCGGCAATCTTAACGATCACCTGCATAGCTTTTTCCATATTTTGAATGGGTACAAATTCGTAACGCCCATGGAAATTAAGGCCACCCGCAAATATATTCGGACATGAAAGTCCCTTAAATGATAATTGCGCTCCATCTGTCCCACCACGTATAGGTTTAACGTTCGGTTTCACCCCGACAGCTTCCATTGCAGCAAAAGCCGTATCAATGATATGCATTACCGGCTCTATTTTCTCACGCATATTATAATATTGATCACGCATTTCAAGCACAGCAGTAGCTTCACCATATTCGGCATTAATCTTATTCACCAAGTGTTCGATTTCTTTTTTACGACTTTCGAACCGGACACGATCATGATCACGAATAATATAACTTACCGTAGTCTGTTCCACATTCCCGTTAATGCCGATTAGATGATAAAAGCCCTCATAGCCATCGGTATGTTCAGGTGTTTCGTGGCTGGGAAGCATACTGCAAAAACGATTGGCCACCCTTATGGAATTGATCATTTTATGTTTTGCATATCCCGGATGTACATTTCTTCCCTTAAAAGTTATTTTGGCAGCGGCAGCATTAAAGTTTTCAAACTCCAACTCCCCTATTTCGCCACCATCCATAGTGTAGGCCCAATCGCAACCAAACTTGTCTACATCAAATTTGTGGGCCCCCTCGCCTATCTCTTCATCCGGATTAAAACCGATACGGATTTTCCCGTGTTTTATTTCAGGATGTTCTTTAAGATAAACGATAGCTGAGATAATTTCAGCAATTCCGGCTTTATCATCGGCCCCAAGTAATGTCTTCCCATCGGTAACAATCAAATCCTCTCCTTTATGATCCAACAATTCGGGGAATTGCACGGGAGAAAGCACGATTTTTTCTTCTTCACAAAGTGTGATGTCACTTCCATCATAGTTCTTCACAATACGTGGAGATACATTTTTCCCTGTCATATCAGGACTGGTATCCATGTGTGCAATAAATCCGATAGTCGGTACCGATTCGGATATATTGGAAGGAAGTGTGGCAAACAAATAGCCATTTTCATCCAACGTGATATCTTCCAAATCCAACGATTCCAATTCTTCTTTCAATACTTTGGCAAACTCCATTTGCCCGGGAGTACTCGGAGTTAAACGCGTCTCTTCATTCGATTGCGTATCGTAACTCACATACTTTAAAAAACGTTCTACTAAAGTCATACTATTTAATTTTATCGAATATTACCTATTATATCCTTTCTCAAACCCTACAATAATTTTCTTGTAAACCCTATTCAACGTAAACCGGATATTATCAGAAAGGTTCATGTCTGTAAAGCACAAGTTACATTTTTATCTTTCCTTACTAAAAGTAAGTAAAGAAGTACCTTACTGCCGTAAAGGTAAAAAAAGGGGTGTGAATAGCCAAGCAATTCACACCCCTTTTTACAATATGTTATATTTCATCACATCTGCGGGATATTCCGCTAACGATTAACTATTCATTGACGCATCTTTTCGACAAACGATCACGATCACTACCATTTCTTCACCGCCTTTTTATCTGCCGGGGTCGCTTCAATCAAACTGAGTGCGAAACCGCCACTACGTGCCAGCTTTACCGATATCTTTGTTTTAGCGCTAACACGCCCCTTCTTTATTTGATAAGAAGTCGGATTATTTTCATAGTCAGCATCCTTACCATCGGCATAAAGTGTTGCCACATATTCCTTACCGGGATCAAGAAAATCAAGCGTGAAAGAAGAAACACGTGCATCGGCACCGGTTATTCCGCCGACAAACCAACTGCTCGATCCTTTAGCTTTGCGGGCTGCCGTCACATAACGTCCCGGTTCAGCTTCGAGGTATTTACTGTCGTCCCAATCTACCGCCACATCTTTAATAAACTGGAAAGCATCCAGATGACGCTCGTAATTTTCGGGTAGATCGGCAGCCATCTGTAAAGGACTGTAAAGCGTCACATATAAAGCGAGTTGCTTCGCCAGTGTGGTATGTACCCAACTGTGATTTTCCGTTTTCAGGAATGACAAACGGGTGTCAAAAATACCCGGAGTATAATCCATCGGTCCACCCATCAGTCGAGTGAAAGGAAGGATAGTCGTATGGAAAGGCTTACTCCCTCCAAAAGCTTCATATTCCGTACCACGTGCAGACTCGTTGCCAATCAAGTTGGGATAAGTACGGCAAAGTCCTGTAGGGCGTACAGCCTCGTGTGCATTCACACTAATTTTATAATCGGCCGCCTTTTTAATGGCATACAGGTAATGATTGTTCATCCATTGCCCGTAGTGATGCTCGCCACGTGGAATAATATCTCCCACATAACCGCTCTTCACTGCCGTATAGCCATTGTCCACCATGAATTGGTATGCTTTATCCATGTGACGTTCGTAGTTGCGCACCGAAGAAGAAGTCTCATGGTGCATCATCAATTTCACCCCTTTGCTATGTGCATAGGCATTTAGCATCTTCACGTCAAAATCGGGATAAGGAGTGATGAAGTCGAACACATCATCCTTGGAATGACCGAACCAATCTTCCCAACCTTCGTTCCAGCCTTCAATCAACACCTGAGAGAAGCCATGCTTGGCCGCGAAATCAATGTAACGTTTCACATTCTCATTATTAGCGCCATGCCGTCCGTTCGGTTTGGTCTTGGTATAATCCGTCTCGCCGAGTTTCACAGACAGCAGATCGTCAGTGTACGCCCAAGTACTCTTACCAGTAATCATTTCCCACCAAACACCTACATATTTCACCGGTTTAATCCATGATACATCTTTATAAGCACAAGGCTCATTCAGATTCAAGGTCAGTTTCGATGCCAACAATTCACGAGCATCATCACTCACCATCACCGTACGCCACGGAGAATGGCCGGGAGCCTGTATATATCCTTTATTTCCCTGAGCATCGGGAGTCAACCATGACTCGAATACCAAGTTCTTATCATCCAGATTCAGACTCATACAAGAATAGTCCACCAACGCCGCTTCATGCAAATTGATATACAGTCCGTCGGCTGTCTTCATTTGTAAAGCAGTCTGCACACCTGTCGGGGAGAAAGGTGTTTGCGAAGCATTAGGGGTAATAGCACCTTTCATCAATCCTCTGATCTCGGATAATTTAGATTCGGTATAATCATATTCCTGTGTATCATAATCACCGGGAATCCAAAAAGCGGTGTGATCACCTGCCATTCCAAACTGGCTATGTTCCTCTTTAATCACAAAATAATTCAGATTACGCTGCAGCGGAAATTCATAACGAAAACCGATGCCCTCATCATATACCCTAAAGCGGATAACAATCTTACGATCTTGAGCCGTTTGATTCAAGGTCACCGCCAATTCATTATAATGATTACGGATTTGATTGACCTCACCCCAAACCGGTTTCCACGTTTCATCAAACGTAGAAGTCTTGGCATCTGCAACAACGAAACCATTCATCAGTCCCGGATCATCTTTCAATTCCAAGCCGAGCTTGGATGGCTTAATTACCGTTTTGCCTTTATAATAAAGTTCATAAGACGGTTCTCCCTGAGTAGTCAGCGAGAAATTAAGTTTCAGTTGCCCGTTGGGCGAAGTAATGTTTTGAGTCATAGCAGAAGTACTCCATAGAAAAAATAGAGAACACCATACTTTTATCAGTTTCATGTTTTTCATGATGCTAAATATTTTGTTACGATACAGCAAATATAGCACGGAAAGGCACAAGGTGGAAAAAATAGAAGAAAAATGCTTTGAAAGCATTCGGAAAACGTTTGCAGGCTACAAATTAAAGCTCACCTTACAAAGAAGCTCGCGAGGACGAAGCTGATTGACTGTATAAACTTGTTGGTTGGTCGTAATCATACGTCTCTCATATTGTGTATTTCCAAAAATATTATTACAGGATAAACCTATTTCATAAGAACCGGCACGGTAAAACACAGAAAGATCGGAAAAGAAATTGAAAGAGACTGTTTTATCATTACTGTGATAACATTCGTTATCCCATTCTATCTGCCACTTCCCGGGTAATATAAAAGTTTTCAACTGATGGTAGAATGAGCGCAACGGATCGGTAGACAGAGAAGGGTTCACTTTATTTATTTGTTTACTATAATCATAACTGCTACTTTCTTCGAACGAGAGCAACGCCACAGGACGGAAAGAGAACTCCACCCCAACGGACGAGGTGCGCATCTGATAAGGATTTAAAGCACCCGCAAACAAAAGTTTATAATTATCCCAACTGTACATACCGGTAAGTGCAACAGACAACTTACTCCATCCCCATGCCTGGCTCATTCTCCCATTCAGCATGTAAGTTTCCGAATTGGTATATTCTCCTGTTGCTTTACGGCGGTATATCTCATCCGTCAATGTACTTTCATAAAGCGGAGTGTGGCGACGGTTAAAGTAATTAAAGTAGCAGTTGGCAAAGAACCCCTTAATCGGATCGGTATACTGCAACGAACCATACAAGTTATGACTCATTGTTTTTTCCAAATTACCCGAGTTAGCCAATACCGTAATATAATTCGTATATATAGGAGTTGCACTGATACCCTTCAAATCCGTAGGTCGCCAATTGTACGAATAACCCATTGAGGCAGTAGTCTTTGCTGTAGCTTCATAGTTCATTTTCAAGCCCGGTTCCACCAATAGCGTCTTTTTACTCTTGTTGCCATAGGAACGGGACAACCAACTAAATGGTGCAGTTGCAATAATCTTAAGTCCGTCACGTGTAAAATTGACAGATGGCGTGAGATACCAACGATATTCACGGTATTCGTCATCGGCGGACGCCTCCCTATTGTAGGTCTGCATATCCTGCGTCCTGGTTGAGAAACCAGCTTTATAAGTGATATACATTCCTGCCAAGCGGTGACGAAAGAAAGAGTATGTATCCCATTGCAAAGTATGCAGGTTCAATGTCTCTTGCGAGCCGTCGGATAGCAACAACATACCCGGAAGATAGTTGTAACTCATCTGTGAGGATAGTGAAAAGCTCTTATCCCCTTTCATGGTACGCACTAACTCAAAGTCATCGGTAATATACCGTTTACGCGGCTTGACTAGTTGCTCTACCTCACTTCCGTTTAAATCTGATATTCCTTCACTTTTATTGAAATCAGCATATCCCCTCAAGGTATTGTTGAGATAGAACTGATCCTTATTAACCTTATACATCACCTCACCTTTCCATTCACTGCGACGGTTGACTGCTGACGATTCTTCAGTGATCAAGGCCCCATTATCCACATCCGTGTAGAAAGTCTCCCGATGCTGGCTCAGCTTGCTTTTATCAAGAATTACATTCAGCTGCAAACGCAAATCATTATCCTTGTTTGCCTTGAACAACCAGTTCGTGGCAAAAAGATGCGTATCATTAAAACTATACCTGGAGTCATCAAGAGCAGGAGCTCCCACAGATAATGGACTCAATATTCCACTCTCATCCTCCAACGAGCGCATTACCCTGGTTAAGTCACGCAATTCATGCTGTATATCCTTGCCCGTATTATTACACTTATACATTGAAATATTCTGCTTCTTCCCACCAAACATCATTTCTACCAACCTACAATCACGTAGCCAGTCAGCCCCCTCTTGTAAGCTCGTCCCCATACCAATATCAGCAACCCCTGTCCAGGTGTTCTTAGCATCCTCTTTCAACACAATATTCAAGGCAGCCTGTTCGCTGAAATCAATCTTACGTAAAGCCTTTACCGGCTGGTGGTTTTGTAACACCTGCACATTCTTCACCTTATCCGCCGATAGATTCTCACTGGCCTGCGCATATTGCGATCCAAGCAAATCCATCCCTTCGATATAAAACTTATTAATAGCCTTACCCTGAAAAGTAATCGTCCCGTTCTGTTTCACCTCCATCCCGGGCATTTTTGCTATGACATCCGCGATGCTACGATCCTGTTTCTGGCGGAATCCGGCCACGGAATAAGTCAACGTATCATGTTGTTGCCGGATACGCTGCGCCGTCACTTTCACTTCCTTTATCTGGAACGTCTTTTGTTCCATTCCCACCGTCTGTCCATTTTTATATTGACTCAACGGAATCGTATTCCGGTCATACCCCAGCATGGAGAAAGATATCTCCACCGGATGTGTATCTTTGGGTACGGGCAACGAGAAGGCTCCTACAGCATCAGTATAGATAAATGTTATAGCCGAATGATCAGCTCCGAGCAATATCACCGATACCGCTTCGAGCACTTCCTTTGTCTTTCCATCAATCACCTTTCCGGTATAAGTCTGCGCATTGGCGGCAAAAATACCACTCAATAAAAGAGCACAAAAAGTAATAATACAATATGACTGATGCAGCCTCTCTCCCGACTCTCCTCCTTCTGATCTCCGCTGTTTAAGAGAGAAAAGCAAATTTATTGGAAAAGCAGCTAAAAGCTTTACGGCGGTAGTTCTTATCATATTGAAGATCTTCTATTTCTTAGTTTCCGAGTGATATTCCAGTAAACAGCGGATACGAGGCTTATAAACCAAAGGCTTGCCGTCAGCATCAAAACCAGGCATATTCGGATATCCCATCTTAACAACAAAAGCATCAGGATCCTGAAGAGACAACACTTCAAGTTTTTCCAATTCCTCGGGAGTACATTTTACATATTTTTTATTTCGCAAAACAATAGGTTGGAGATTTCCTTTTTCAATGCCAGTACAATTAAACATAAAATCACCTTTCACATCATCGGCTTTTAAAATAAGTCCCGGCAAACCACACAATTTCCAAGGGCCATCATAATAAGGGATATCCATTGTGTACCATACAAGCCATGTCCTTCCTCTAAAAACCGCCTTCGCCTTTTTACATGCGTATTCTACAATAGTGGTGTCACCCACCAGCATTTCCCACTCAGGCGTGACCATTGATTCCTTGTATAAAAAATCCTTTAATTCCCTAGTTGTATATGTCAAAACATTCTTAATGGGATAATTTTTAAAAACATTAAAAGGTGTCTTGCTATTAGGAAAACCATTCTTCTCTTTAGCAGCAAGATAATCTCCAAGTTTCCCTCCTTGGCCAAATATACTGTCAGCAATATCCCAATTTCTTTCAGCCCATCGGCTATAAAAATGAGAAGAATATTTTCCTATATCCAGAATCTTCTCATCCGGACTCAAATCTTTCGAATCTTCAGTAAAGCGCATTTGTGAAGCATAGTGAATGCGAAGTACAACTGAGTCAGGCGCATTTTGAGCGCTTAACTGTAAGCAGATAAAGCATAACGGTAAAATGCAATATCTTTTATTAAAAGAAAAACAGTTTATCATAACAAAGAAATCATTTCATTTCTCATCTTTCAAGCAATACTCCAGCAAACAAGGAACACGGGGCTTACGAACCAAAGGTCTGCCTTGAGCATCAAATCCTTGCATCTTAGGATATCCCATTTTGGTAACCCAAGCATCAAAATCGCCGAGAAATAACCTTTCATTTTTTTCTATCTCTTCAGGAGTAGACCTGATATACTTTACTTTTCGTAGAACAATAGGACTCGTATTGCCTTTTTCAATAGCAATACAATTGAATATAAAATCACCTTTTACATCATCAGCTTTTAATATTAACCCTGGCAAACCGTACAATTTCCATGGACCGTCATGGTAAGGGATATCCATTGCATACCATACTATCCATGTTCGCCCTCGAAAAGTCGTTTTTGCTCTTTTACAAGAGTATCCGACTATTACTGTATCACCGCTAAGCATTTCCCATTGCGGCATAACCATAGATTCCTCATATAGAAAAGGTTTTAACTCTCTCACAGTATATGTAAGTATACCTTTATGAGGATAATTTTTAAATATATTAAAACGCGTTTTACTATTTGGAAATCCACTCTTGTCAATAGCCGCAAAGTAATCTTCCAGTTTACCTCCTTTACTGAATACACTGTCATGAATATCCTGATTCCTTTCAGCCCACCAGCTATAAAAATGAGATGAATATTTACCTATATCCAAAATCTTTTCATCCAGACTTAAATTCTTTAATTCTTCACTATATCGCATTTGTGAAGCATACCGGATACGGAGAGCCACCGAATCCCGAATATCTTGGGCATCAAGACTGAAACAGATGATGTACAAAAGCAATAATGTGCTAGCAAGTAATTTATTCATATATCGATTTTATTCAATCATAATCTGATACAAACCTACGAGAAAATCGTAATAAACCAAATATTAGACAGTTAATTATTCTAAAGAACCCATTTACAGATAGAAACCTTCCCTTATATTATTTATTTTGTATACTCATATATACACGAAGCTACTTCACAGATGTTTCACTTTCTATCTTTCAATCTATACTCAAGTAAACAAGGAATATGAGATTTATGAACAATAGGCTTACCATTAGTGTCAAAACCTTGTATATTGGGATAGCCCATCTTTGTCATAAACAATTCAACATTTGAGTGCGATAATCTTATATTCTCTTCCAACACTTCAGGAGTGCATTTAATATATTTCGATTTTCGCAATGTGATGGACTGCATCTCTCCTTTTTCGATACCAATGCAATTAAAAATAAAATCACCTTTTGCATCATCCGCTTTCAGAATCAGCCCAGGCAAACCATACAGTTTCCATGGGCCGTCATGATATGGAATATCCATGGTATACCATACAATCCATGTTCGTCCTCGAAAAGTAGTTTTTGCTTTTCTACACGGATAGCCAACAATAGTAGTATCGCCACTTAACATTTCCCACTTTGGCATAACCATTGGTTCTTCGCACAAGAAATCCTTTATTTCTCTTGTCGTATAGGTCAAGCGATATTTTCGAGGATAGTTTTTAAACACATTAAAAGGAGTCTTGCTATTAGGAAATCCGCTCTTATCAACCACAGCATTGTAATCGGAAAGCCCTGCTCCCTTCCCGGACACACTATCCAGAATATCTTGGTTTCTTTCAGCCCATCGGCTATAAAAATGAGAAGAATATTTTCCTATATCCAGAATCTTCTCATCCGGACTCAAATCTTTCGAATCTTCAGTAAAGCGCATTTGTGAAGCATAGTGAATACGAAGCACTACTGAATCAGGAACCTCTTGAGCACTAAGCTGTAAACAAACAACATACCAAAGTAATAATGTGCATAAAAAAGATTTATTCATATATTACTCTTTTAAATTTTATCGTTCAATCGGATTATACAAAAACTTTCTAGGTGGTAGAGGTTTCCCGTTCATATCCCATCCTCTTGAATATGTCCTACCAAACCGCTTAAAAAAGGTTTCAGGATCTGTATAAAGTTCTTTATGTATTTTCCAATATTCTTTTTTAGAAATTTTAGTATATTTCCTTTTCTTAGGCAGCAGTATAGCACTATTCAATTCTGATCTCTTTATAGAAATACATTTAAATGTATAATGCCGGTCAGCATCAGAAGCTTCCAAAATAATACCCGGCAATCCACACAATTTCCAAGGCCCTTCCGGGACGGGTATTTCTAAAGTGAACCAGGCTGTCCAGTTTCTTCCCAAATAGTTAGCCGTAGCTTTCTGGCATTTATAAGTCAAAATTTCTTTTTTCTCATCCGTAATTGTCCAAGCAGGTTTTTCCAACTTTTCTGTGTAACTAAAATATCCCCAAAACATGTCTATGGTTACCATTTCTCCTTTTTGCGGGTAATTCTTATATATTTCATAAAGTTGGTAACTAGACGGCCTGCATAATTTCTCGTATGCAGCCAGAACGTCTCCTGCCTTACCTCCCCTTGCTAATATACTGTCTTTCACTTCTTCCCTGCGCCTCTCTATTATACTGTAAAAAGAGGATATGTTCTTTTTCGTATCAATATTCAACACCATTTCATCCTGACGAGCGTTCCTTTTCAAGTCAAGATAGGCCTCCGTGATATAAAAAAACTGTACAACTTGTGCATAACCGGAACAAATAGAGCTAAGGTAAAAACATACGAAGATTATTCTTGCATACCCTTGTTTCATATCTTTCATTTTTTTATGAATTTTACAAAAGAAGCAATACAGCCCGTTAGTTATTACTTTCGGGCTGCATTGTTTGTTTTAATTATTACATATAACAGTCTATTGTAGAATAAAGAAAGTACTCATAAAGGGCTTCATCCTCTGTGGAATTACTAGGTATTTGATGCACAGTACCACAATCGGTTATTATATATTGCATTGCAACTTTTTCAGCATATGTATAAGCAGCAATACCCATACACAAAACAATAAATAAAAACATCTTTTTCATAAGTCAAATAATATTATGTTCCCCGCTATGGAAGAATGTTTCTATAATAGATAAAAAGCTCACTATCTATTGACTAAGCAGGGATAGAGAGATCTGCTTTCTCTTCAATTTTCTATCAAAAATTCAAAGAGTTTTTGTAATTTTGCAAATGCTTTCTTCTGATATTGGTGAGCAACAAGAGGTGAACCTTTCAAAATTAACCCTGCCGCCGGTCTTGGGAGAAAGCTTCTTAATCTTTCATTCTTAGATAGCAAGTCTTGAACAAAATGTCACTGATAAAAAATAACTTTCTTCCCTAACCTATTTTTAGTTATAGCACAAAGTATCCAGCCAAATACTTTTTACCTTGCTTTAATTCCACTTTATAGCTACCGGATTCCAAATTCGCTATGGAATAGACATATTCCATGCCGGCATAAACCGTAATATAATTGTCATACTCTATATTGCCCGGTAAATCGGTAACGATAATCTCAAGATTTGCCAATGTTACTGAAGAATCGATAAGAATTGAATTGCCATATAAATATAATACTGGTGGTTCTTCACTAGGAGATCGGATTGCAGGAGTCCATGTTCCAGGCCCCACAGGGATATCAACTTTTTCTGTATTTGTTTGAGCAAATGAATAGCATATTCCCAATAATAGTATTAAAAGTAATACAGTCTTTTTCATATTTGTGATATTTTGTATCAAAACTAGAGAATAGATAATCAATCTCAAAGAAAATCATTTCACAAAAAATTCACAAATGATTCACAAAAGGTTTCAGATACAATAGAACACGTCTGGAGTTATTTCTAAGACAGTTTACAAATTCATTATTTTTTTATCAAACTCATCCGGTTTACCTTTCAGTTGGAAGATTTTCATGCACAAACGCTGACGAATCATACTGATACCGGAATTTGATGAGCAAACAATATCACTAATTTGGGTAGGAGTCAGCCCAATTTTTATCAATAGGCATATTCGCATTTCTTTTTCATTAATATATGGGTACAACTCAATCAAGCGATGTGTAAAGTTGTCATACATCTCATCAATAAGTTCTGCCAATTGATGAAAATCATTATCGGAAGCCTTTTGATGAGACTTTGCCATTTGATAGAATCTCAAATATAGGTCGGAAGATCTCAAACGCTGTTGAAGTATAGTTTGCCTCTCATGTTCAGCTTCAATTCTACGATTCTCTCCCTGCAAAGACTCTTTTTCCAACTGAATAAAACGTTTATGCAAATTATCATTCTGCACCTGCGAAGACGATAGCTGCTCTCTCAACATCTTTATTTTCTCACTATTTTCTTGTAGCTTCTGACGGCTATTTTGCTCCATTACAGACATTACTCTCTTTAAGCGTTCTTCCTGATTGATGTATTGTAGTTTCCTATTCCGTAAATAGTGGAATACAAGAAGAGCCATTATAATAAAAACAGCAGTGACAGCAGCTCCAACCAACCGTAAAGTGAATGTCTTTTCTTTCAACAAGCGATTCTCCTCTTCTACCTGCAATTTATTATTCAAGACTTTTATGAGATTCTCATTATTAATGCTTTCTTTTTTAGTCAAAGTATCTGCTATTGAAGTCTGTCTTTCCAGAAAAGAAAAAGCCTGCTTGTAATTTCCCTTATCGGCATAAATACGCGCCAATGGCAAAGTCGCAGCCCGAAGCACATAGGGATCTTTTGATTCCAAACATTTATTATAAAAAAAGATGGCGGAATCCATTCTGTTAATTTCCCGGTAATAATTACCCCAGGAAACATAATGCGGATATAAGTTGCCCGCATCCGAGAGACCGTTTCCAAGAATCAGAGCCCGTTTAGCTTTATGATATTCCCCGTTCTTTTGGTAATAGTTGGCTGCCTCTCCCATTACCATTTTATACAACGCATCCTGACCCGTTTTCCGGGCAACAGAGGCAGCATATTCGTAATAAACCAGGCCTTTTTTCATCTCCCGCCGGGCACAATAATCTCTCCCAATATCTCTCAATGCAAATACTACAATCGACTTATTTTTAGCTAATTTTGCAAAATAGTAACTTTTATAAAAATAAGGTAGCGCTTCTTTATACATTCCTCTATACATGTACATATATATTTGCCCGATATGATTGCTGGCTCGCGCACGAACAATATATGTTGCCGTGTCGTCTTTGCATTCTACGTCCAATGCTTTCCGGAACGAGCTTATAGCCTCACCTGTAAACTGCATATCGCTATAAATTCGGCCTAAAAGATAATAGGATTTCATCCGCTGTAACGGCGTACCCTGACGGTCATTATAAGCAGCAACCTCCAGCATTGCCGAATCGGAAGTATGATTTATAAAACACTTATCATCTGCTTCGGTGGAAAGCAAAATATATTTCATGCGATCGGCACGATTTGCATCATTGATTTTATTGTTGAGATGCGACAGCAGAATCCGGGCGCTATCGGGGCGGGTTTCCATCAACGCTTCTGCCTGAGAAAGTTCTGGTTGTAGCCTTGTCTTCTCCTGCCCACAACTCACAATGAATAAAAGTAGTATAGTCAGTAAAGTATATTTTTGCATTTACGAATGAATTATAGATCGTAAAAATACATTTTTTACAATAAAGCAATACCTATTTTTATATTTATTATAAAAGCAAATATATGACTTCATGAAGCAGACCTTATATTGCACCGTGTCTTTAATTGGATTGAGCTTTCATCGGCCTTTCGCCCTATGATTCTTGGTTTTTTCCTTGCTCTTTCTCCCTTTTTACCTTAGTCTTCCTCCTGTTTTGTCTTAATATCGATAAAAAGCTAACTATTGTTAATAGATAAGTTATCATATATAAGCCTATTTATTCACAATAGTAAATAAATTTGTTGACGACCGTCAACATACAATAAAGATAAAGACTTAACAGAAGAAACTCAAAGGATTAACAGAAAGAATATAAAAGCTCAACAAGAGAAATATCCCGTCATTGCACATTCCATACCGATATATTCCATCAATGGATGCATGCAATTAAGCAAAAAAACAGCAATATTGCATGATCTGCGTCAAAAAGAGGGAAAAACAAATTAAAACATATATAATAAGTATTTCAACCACAAAATCATTTTAATATTCTATGAGGGTAAACGGTTACCCTCATAGTTACCATCATAGTCACCATCATGCCCATATTGCCTATGAATAAACGGATACACGATGTTTATGAGGGTATGAGGGTAAAAACGATAAAAAAAATATTTTATAAAGAACTAAAATATTGGAAAACCTCATCATGACAAGTCATAAAATCATTGAACCTTTGTTTTATGAAGCGTTTTGGGAGGCGGGCAATGCGATGATTTCTCCAAACCACTTATTTTTAAACATTCTAAATAACATTAACTTGTAAGTATGATTGTAAAGGAGTATCTTTGCCAATGAATTAAGGATAAGCAGGTTTGAACAAACAATTATTTGCATTGTTTCTATATAAAACATTTTTAAATAAAAGCATAATTATGAAAATTGAAAAAATTATCGGACGTGAGGTTCTCGATTCAAGAGGAAATCCGACTGTAGAAGTAGATGTTATTTTGGAATCCGGCATTATGGGACGCGCTTCTGTTCCATCAGGTGCTTCCACAGGTGAACACGAAGCTTTGGAACTTCGTGATGGTGACAAAAAGCGTTACGGTGGCAAAGGTGTATTGAAAGCTGTTGAGAATATTAATAAGGTGATTGCTCCTCATTTGGTTGGCATGTCTTCATTAGACCAGGTTGGTATTGACGAAGCAATGTTGACGCTTGATGGTACAAAGACAAAATCAAGTTTGGGTGCTAATGCAATTCTTGGTGTTTCTCTAGCCGTAGCTAAAGCTGCTGCCAACTATCTGGATATTCCTTTATATCGTTACATCGGCGGTACTAACACTTATGTATTGCCTGTTCCGATGATGAATATTATCAATGGCGGTTCTCATAGCGATGCTCCTATTGCTTTCCAGGAATTTATGATCCGTCCCGTTGGTGCATCTTCATTCCGCGAAGGTTTGCGTATGGGTGCCGAAGTATTCCACGCTTTAAAGAAAGTATTGAAAGATCGTGGTTTGAGCACTGCTGTAGGAGATGAAGGTGGTTTCGCTCCAACATTAGAGGGAACAGAAGATGCCTTAAACAGCATTCTAGCAGCAATCAAAGCTGCCGGTTACAAACCGGGTAAAGACGTAAAAATTGCCATGGACTGCGCTTCATCCGAATTCTATGTTCACGGGGTTTACGATTATACTAAGTTTGAAGGTGAAAAAGGAAAGAAACGCACTGCAGACGAACAAATAGATTATCTGGAAAAACTGATTAGCGAGTACCCTATTGACTCCATCGAAGACGGTATGAGTGAGAACGACTGGGAAGGTTGGAAGAAACTGACCGAGCGCATCGGCGACCGTTGCCAATTGGTAGGCGACGACTTGTTCGTTACTAATGTAGACTTCCTTGCCAAAGGCATTGAGAAGGGTTGCGCAAATTCCATCCTGATCAAAGTAAACCAGATTGGTTCACTGACAGAAACATTGAATGCCATCGAAATGGCTCACCGTCACGGTTATACTACCGTAACTTCACACCGTTCGGGTGAAACAGAAGATGCAACCATTGCCGATATTGCAGTGGCAACCAACAGCGGTCAGATTAAGACCGGTTCTTTAAGCCGCTCCGACCGTATGGCTAAGTACAACCAATTGCTCCGCATTGAAGAAGAGTTGGGTAACCGTGCTGTTTACGGATACAAACGAATTAAATAAAAGAAAAAATTCTCTATCACCATCATAAGTGTTAGTAGAATTATTGTTGTATACTAACAGCGAGGGCGGACCGTTACGGTTCGCCCTCGCTTCTTCAATCTAAGAAAAACAAACAATCATTCTACCACCCTAAAGAAAACCTCTTCACCAGTCTGACTATTCGGAGCTACCCAAAGGGAAAAATCTCCGGGCTCAACAACTTTTTTCATATTAATATCCCAGAAAGCTAATTCGCTTACAGGCAACTCAAATGCCACATTTTTCTTTTCACCGGGCTTCAACGTCACCCGCGTAAACCGTTTTAATTCTTTAACCGGACGTGTTACCGACCCCACTTTATCCCTTACATACAATTGAGCAACTTCTGCTCCTTCGTATTTACCGGTATTCTCCAAATCGAATGTCACCTTCAATACCTCGTTTTTCTTCAATGAGCCAGAAGCCAGTCTGACATTGCTATATTTAAAGGTAGTGTATGATAATCCATAACCAAACGGAAACAGAGGATCAACTCCGGCATCCAAATAGAAAGAGCGACAACCTAAGGACGTCTGGCCTGCTCCTACTTGAATATCATTCAACAAGATTTCATCGTGAGTAGCCGGCCGGCCGGTATTGTTGTGTGCATAATAAATAGGGATCTGCCCCACGGTTTTCGGAAAAGTGATAGGAGTTTTGCCACTTGGAATAGCTTTACCCCAAAGCAAATCGGCCAGTGCAGGACCACCCATTGTACCGGGATGGAAAGAATAAAGCACCGCAGCAGATTCTTCAACTTCTTTTCCGATAGTTAGAGGGCGACCGGCCATTACTACCGTCACAACCGGTTTACCGGTTTTTGCAAGAGCAGCAATCAGAGTTCCCTGATCTCCTTGGAGATTCAAGTCTGCCAAGGAATGAGCTTCTCCCGAAAGGATAGCCTCCTCACCGACAAATGCCAGAACAACATCTGCACGCGAAGCTGCCGCTACAGCCTTAGACACACCTGCCGGATTCTTTTCACGGCTATAAGTCAATCCGGGTTCATAAATCACCTGTACTTTATCGCCAACCAATTGTTTTATGGCATTTAGAGGAGTTACAGTATGGTTTTTGTCACCGTCAAACACCCATGTACCCATCTGTTCGTAAGGAGCATCAGCCATCGGGCCAACCACTGCTACCGTTTTCACAGAAGCTTGCAGAGGTAATGTTTGGTTAGCATTCTTCAAAAGAATAGCAGATTCCACTGCAGCCTGTTTAGCAGCCTCAAGATGCGAAGGCGCATACAGCACAGAGGGCTTCTTCTCATCAACATAAGGATTATCAAATAAGCCTAAACGGAACTTCACCCGCAAAATATTGCGCACAGCATCATCTATAGCTGATTCTTTCACTTTACCCTCTTTTATCAATCCGGGTAATTCCTTCACAAAAGTATAACTTACCATCTCCATATCCACGCCGGCATTTGCAGCTTTCATTGCTACATCCTTTGAATCGGTGGCAAAGCCATGCACCATCATCTCGCTTGCCGAAGCCCAATCGGAAACAACAAACCCGTCAAATCCCCATTCTTTGCGAAGCACTTGCTTCAATATAAACGAATTACCGGTTGAAGGTACTCCGTCATTATCATTAAAAGAAGTCATAAAAGTAGCAGCTCCGGCTTTAGATGCAGCTTCAAAAGGAGGAAGATATACCTCTCTCAAACGACGTTCGGAAATGAAAGTAGAGTTATAGTCACGTCCACCTTCAGCAGCACCATAACCAACAAAATGCTTTGCGCAGGCAGCAATTGATGTCGGGCTGTTCAATGAATCTCCCTGAAAACCCTTCACCATGGCAACACCCATTACCGAAGTCAGATAAGTATCTTCTCCACAACCTTCCGCAATACGCCCCCAGCGAGGGTCACGGGCAATATCAATCATTGGAGCGAATGTCCAGCGTATGCCGACAGATGCCGCCTCAATAGCTGCAATCCTGGCACCATCATGTGCCACTTGCGGATCAAAAGATGCAGCTTGTCCCAATGGAATTGGGAAAATAGTCTTAAACCCATGAATGACATCACGAGCCATAAGCAAAGGAATTCCCAGGTGGGATTCTTCCATAGCCACACGCTGCAGGGCATTAACACGTACAGGATCCACTTCATTCAAGATAGATCCCACTTCACCTTTTTTAATAAGAGCAGCCATATCTTCCAGATTACCATAAGAAGAAATCTGATTCATCTGCCCTATCTTTTCCTCCAAAGACATTTTGGAGAGGAGTGCTTCCACTTTCTTTTCAATGGTAGCATCCGATTTAGTCTGCGCTACATCCTTGCAGGAAATGAAAGGAAGCAACAACAGACATGCGGAGAAGATCTTTATATAGTTCATAACAATTTTTATACCTTAATTTTTCTGAAACACACGTACATAATCAATTACACAACTAAGCGGAAGCGCTGACTCATCAACACCCTGCATACCTCCCCAAGCACCTCCCCAGGCAAGATTGAATATGATGTAAAATGGTTTATCATACGGCCAATTAAAAGCCCCTTTATTATCATTGTCGTAGGTTAGCTGCACCTTACCGTCTACATAAGTCGTTATCCGTTGGGCTGTCCACTCCATAGCATAAACATGGAACTCTCCTTCAGCACTATCGATAGTCATAGCATGCGTAACCTGAGTGCCATTAGTATGATTATGCCCTTCAGCATGAAGGCTGGAAGACACTTCGTTAGGCACAACGCCCACTTCTTCCATTATATCTATTTCTCCACACTTTGGCCAAGGACTTTCGTTATTTGCAGGCATCATCCAAAAAGCCGGCCAAGTTCCCTTACCTTTAGGTAACATCATACGAGCTTCTATGTAGCCATATTGCCATCCTTGATTCACATGAGCATAGACCCGACCGGAGTAGATATTTCCACCGGATTTGAAACAGTGAATACGCAGTTTGCCATCAGAGAGTTCAGTAACACGTTGACCGTTATAAGCACCATCAACATAATTCTGTAGTTCGTTATTAACCCATCCTGCTTTTTGCACTTCGTGAGTCCAGTCAGTCTTATTAAGTTCTGCTCCCTGATTAAACTCGTCGTGCCAAACCAGTGTGTACCCCTCACGCTCTGAAATATCTGTAAATTCAACCGACTCCTGATAGACATTAACAACTGCAGTCTCACCACCCGCTACAATTGTCACTTTGCCTGTACGGGTTTTATTTTGTGCAGAAGGAGCTGTGGTTATGGTAAGTGAACCGTCATTAACACGATTAGTGGTTATCCAGCTTTGGTCTGCCGTAGCCGTCCAATCCTTATATCCCAAAATCATAAGCGAGTAATTTTCTCCACCCGATTTCGTCATTATTTCAGATTTGGATATCCTAAGTGCTGCTGCTTGTTCTATTGTTATTTTTTCACTTTTCGTACCGGAAGTTATTTGCACAGTCGCCGAACGTGCATCCCCGTTATTAGGTTGCACAAGAATGGTCAGTTTTCCTTTGGATGACGATGAACCGGTCGCAGTCGCCGTAACCCAATCTAAGCTTGGTGTAGCCGCCCACTTTTCACCTGTTGTCGTTACATCAATAGAATAGGTTCCACCCTTTGTCGGAACATCAATTGCAGACTGTGAAAGTGTAATGGTAATATCTGTCGAAGGTTTCTCGCCTGAATTATCATTGTCTCCATCTCCTCCACATGCAGTCATTGTCAGCACACTAAATAATAGCATTAATAAGTTCATCTTCATCATTATTCAAATTAGGAATTCAAGGAAAGCCACTCCTCCCTAGAGAGAAGGAAGAAGTGGCTTTTGGTATAGAAATAATTTACTTTTTAATTAAAGTTATTCCCGTGATGCTAAAATCGGTAGCATCTTGGCAACCGCCAAAGTCGAATATCAGTTTCACTTTTGAAGAAGAAGCTCCATTAGCAAGTTTCTGATTATCAAATCTAATAACTATAATCTCATTGGCTTTCAATTGAATACCATGCTTCTCGAACGCATAATTGTTATCACCACCATCTTCTTGCGGACAGAGCTTTATAATGCAAGGGCTGTCCTTGGTAGCCATTATTACACACGAGAAATCGAACAGTTCATTAGCACCAATAGCCAAAGAATTGGTATTGAAAGTGTTTTGAGCCTGCCATTCAGCCGCAGTAGCTGCTTTTGATGTAATAGTATATACACTATTGTCTTGTGAAAAGCCCGGATTACCTATCTGCGTCCAACTTGCATCAGACCACCAGTGCGCCATGGTATAAGCTTTGTCTGTATCCACCGCTTTCCATAGATTTCCAGCCAAATCGTAGTCCAGCGGAGCCACATTGGTTTCCTGATGTTCGGTAAGATAAATATTAGAAATAGACAAATTGGTATTTTCGGGATTTCCGGCAAAGTCGAATGTAATCTTCACTTGACCGTCGAAACCAACAAGAGCCGAACCGGAAACAACTTTCGTTTCATCAGCCTTAAGAGATACATCGTGATTCCTCAATAGAAAATAAGTGTCATCCGCGCCAACTTTGCTTACCTTTACGGTAGCAGCAGGGATGTCTTTGGTAGCTTTGAGACAAACCGAGAAATCGTAAGTTTTACCTGCCGAAACAGCCATGTTAGTTATAAAATGCACTTGGTTTTGCCATTGATCAGCGGTTGCACTGCCGAATACCAAGTCGAATTGCTGGTTTCCGGTTTTCGTTATGGTTGGATTAGCTATCTGGCTCCAACCTGGCGCATAGTAAAACTCGTTGGTAAATGTGGCCGTTTTGAACATATTGGCGCTACTTTCGTAATCAAAACCGGGCCATGCAAATGCCTGCAAATCCTGGGCTACAGTAACCGTTTGCGACACAGCCGTTTGTCCGGCCTTAGTGAAAGCCAACAAGCTAACCGTATATGAACCCGCTTTCTTATATACCTTTGTGATGGAACCGTTTGGGGTTGCTTCTATTACTTTACCATCAGCAAAGGAAAAGTATAGTTTCACATCCGAGGGAAGCTCTTTGGAAGTATTGGTAAATATATATTCATTGGGGCTCCCCGTTTCAGCTACAGTGAATGAAATGTCACTTTCTGCCACGAGCTGACCACCTAAACTGTGACTATCATTATCTTGAGGATCACAAGCTGTGAAGCATAGTATGACTATGCTTGAAATTAAGCTATATATAATCTTTTTCATAATTAATCTGTAATTTTATATTCTGTCGAATTAATTAGCATAACCAGGATTCTGTTCCAGAGGATATTGTGTACCCAAAGTCTTATCCAATTCACCTTGTGGAAGTGGCAAATACTTATTATAGTCTTGCCATGTACGCACAGAGTTGAACTCAGTCAAGTTTTCAGTCAGTACCGTTGCAGCATCACCCCAACGAACCAAATCGTAATAACGCTTTCCTTCACCAACAAATTCATAGTGGCGCTCTGCTTTGATGCTGGCAGCTGTAGCAGTTACACGGTGATTAGTGTCCCCAAAAGCACGATCACGAACCATATCCAAACAATTTTGAGCTGAAACCCCTTGTTGTTCAGGTATTCCGTCCATAACAACCAACTCTGCATAATTAAGTAATGTCTCAGCATAACGGTAAATACGCAAGTTATTGCAATAATTCAAGTCATTAGCGCCAGGCTTCTTATAGTCAGGACGTGCAGCATACTTTCTCAAGAATAAACCAGTATCTTGAAAACGTGGACCATAGGTAGCACCTGCAACGGCAGCCCAATTCGTGATAGAAGCATCACGACGAGTATCGCCATTTGCAAACATATCATAAGTAGTCTGACGAACCGGACCAAAACCCCATCCTCCACCAAATACTCCCGAAGGATCTTTCAATTCATTAGGAGAAATATAAGCCGGAAGGTTAGTGCCATAACCGGTCCAGGAAGCAGACCAGTCCTTACCTTCACCTAATTGGTTTGTTTCAAATATAGATTCTTTGCAGAATTCATTCTCATTAAGCCACATTGCAGAAAAATCGTTCATCAATTCATATTTTCCACTCTTAATAATGGTAGCCATATCATTTGCAATTTCGGCATACTTACTTTGATCCTTTTGATACATTACAACTGCTGCTTTCAGCATCAAGGCAGCTGCATAACTGACGCGTCCGGCATTGGTACCACCATTGGTTGACATGTCTAATACTCCCTCTTCACAAGCTATTGTAACATCACTCATTATCTGTTGGTAAACATCATCAGCTTTCCATTGAGGAGCAACATACGGAGGATTCAGAGGCTCGGTAAAAAATACGATATTTCCAAAATTTTTCCATAACATATAGGTGAAGTAAGCTCTTAGAAAATGACCTTCGGCATTATACTGTTTAAGAGTTTTTTCCTCCAATGTATTGGAAGGTTTAATATTTGCACAACTAATTATAACACTGTTTGCACGAGCATTACCCGAAGTATAAATATTCCAAGTGCCACTCAATGTATGATTTGCATCAGCAGTAAACTGAGATACCGCATAGTTCATACCCGCCATACCGTCGTTGGCATCACCACCACCCTTGAAAATATCATCGGACTGGATATCGCTAATGTAAACGGATGACTCGTAAGAGCCATTGGCGTAAGAGTCGAACAATAAAATTTGGTAAGTAGCCGCCAAACCAGAGTTGACAGAAGCCAAGGTTGCAGTACCACCGGCAGCAAGCTTCTCAGTCGGATTAGTTCCTAAAAAACCATCGCCACAAGATGCCAGCATCCCCCCGGCAACCAAAACTGCAGCTACTGTATATAATTTAAAGATTCTCATTTGTTTTAATTTTAAAAGTTAGAACGTGATATTTGCACCTACATTAATCGTACGGGATTGTGGATAAATACCCTTATCAACACCCAAAGTGGTGTAACCGCCGGAAGCCAATTCAGGATCAAAACCTTCATAGCTTGTAATAGTAATCAAGTTTTCGGCAGAAACATAGAAGCGCAAGCGCTGAACGCTGAACTTACGTGTAAGATTAACAGGAAGAGTGTATCCAAACTGAGCAGTCTTCATACGAAGGTAAGAACCGTTATGAATATAAAGATCGGAAGATGCCCAGTTTCCGTTAGGATTCGCAGAAGTCATACGAGGTATCCTATTTGAAGTACCCTCACCCATCCAACGATCAAGAATCCAGGAAGGACGGTTCATTGCAGGAATATCACCGCGTTGTGCAAAGTCAAAGATATCATTACCTATTGTTCCCTGGAATGCAAAGCTGAGGTCAAAGCCCTTCCACTCAGCACCGAGACTAAAGCCCAATGTCCAATCGGGCATACCTTTACCAATCTTAGTACGGTCACCTGAACCAATAGAACCATCACCATCAAGATCCACGAAACGAACATCCCCAGGCTGCGCCTTTGGTTGAATTAATTCACCTTTATCATTTACATAACTGTTGACCTCATCTTTATTTTGGAAAATACCGGCAGTTTTGTAGCCATAAAAATAAGGCCAAATTTCACCGTTCTTGCCATGTACATAGTCACCTACTCCGGAAGCTCCTGCACTCTCATAATTCGTTTCACCGGAAGCGTTACCCAAGCTGACGAGCTTATTCTTCAAATAAGAAAGATTTACGCCAAAATTATAAGAAAGGTCTTTATAGCTATCTTTCCAACCTGCCTCAAATTCAAGTCCCCAGTTTTGCATCTTACCAAGATTACCCATCGGAGCGCTCTGCCCAATGTAAGTAGGAACAGGCATTGTGGCCAACATATCCTTTGTATCCTTCTTGAAATAGTCAAAACCAAAATTCAAACGGCTGTTGAAGAAGCGCATATCAACACCCAAGTCTATCTGGGTAGAAGTCTCCCACTTAATATCAGGATTGGCGACAGCACCGGGAGAGGTTCCATAAACCATTGTTCCCGTATTGGTTTTATTCACCACGTCATAGCTTCCGCCGAAGTAATAGTTTTCGCCGCCGTCCATCAATGAACGATAGAGGAAGTTACCAATGGATTCGTTACCATTCGACCCCCATGAAAAGCGGAGTTTCAACACATCAAACCAGGACGGCTTCATATCCTGCAAATAGGGTTCGTTCCACACATTCCAACCTAAAGAAAATGAAGGAAACATAGCCCACTTATGGCTAGGACCGAAGTGAGCAGAACCATCACGGCGTACGGTAGCTTGTAGCATATATCGTTCTGCATAGTTATAATCTACACGGCCGAAGTAAGATGCCAGCGCTTCATAGTTGAATCCATCTGTTCCACCTGATACGCGTTCATCGTCGCGAGGAGCGATCGCATAGTTGATATTGGCTTTACTCGGATCAGTATCCAGCAAGTCATAGTCAGTACCTTGAAGCTTGCGCACACTATACTTGCTAGCCGATTGGCCCAAAACTACAGTAATATTATGCTTCTCGGCAAATGTCTTGGTATAAGTGAAATAGTTTTCGATCTGCCAACGAAGACCACGGTTCATTTGGCTTTCCACCCCGCTACGGTCTGTGTGAGACATAGAGCTAAGATAATCTTCATACCAATGACCATCATATCCCCAGAAAGCAAGGTCAACGCCATAAGAACTACGGAACTTTAAACCCGGTAAAACATCTAATTCTGCATAGAAAGAAGAAACTATTTTATCTGAATTATTCTTGCCCGCACTAGGACGATTAAGTTGGGCTACAGGATTAGCCAATTCTTGATAACCGGTTGGAGGCAAAGAGAATACTTTACCATTTTTAGAAACTGCAGTAGGATGATCTGCCAAGATTTGCGCTGCGTCTTCATCAGATGCATAAACCGGAACTAACGGAGAAAATGCAATGGCACTACCAAGAATTGAGCCATACTCAGAGTTAGTCTCGATACCGGAACTTGTATCACGGGAATAGCCAATATTTGACCCTATCTTCAACTTGTTCAGAAAGCTACGGCTCTTATCTTCGAATACTGTATAAGTAGAGTTTGAACGAAGGCTAAAACGCTCATAATTAGAACGGCCATAGTTACCTCCCACGATACCTTCTTGCTTAAAATAACCTGCAGAAAGGAAATAAGTCATCTTATCATTACCACCGTTGATACTCAACTGATGTTGCTGAACAGGTGCATCGTAATTGAAGACTTCGTCTTGCCAATCTGTACCCGTACCTTTGTAATTAGCAATATAATCAGCAGAATATCGAGGAGCATTACCGTCATTTACATCCATTTCATTCATGATAGTCATATACTCCTGAGCATTCAGTACAGCCTTTTTCTTCCACGGATTCTGCCAGCCATAACTGAAATCATAGTTTACGGTGGTCTTGCCGGAAGAGCCGGACTTTGTAGTTACCAATACAACGCCGTTTGCACCACGTGTACCGTAGATTGCTGCAGAAGCCGCATCCTTTAGAATTTCAACAGACGCAATATCAGTTGGGTTCAGATAGTTGATACCGCCACCAACCTGCATACCGTCAACAATGTACAACGGATCAGAGTTGTTTACAGTACCAATACCACGAATACGTATCTTGGAATCTGAATTAGGCTGACCTGAAGATTGTGTGATCTGTACGCCTGATATTTTACCTTTCAAGGCATCCTCAATTCTTGAAGGTTTAGTAAGGTTTAAGTCATCTCCCGTCACCTTACTAATAGCAGCAGTTACAACGCTTTTCTTCTGAACACCGTAACCAATAACCACGACTTCTTCGAGAGCTTTAGTATCTTCTTTTAAAACTACTCTGATATCCCGTTGCCCTCGTACTGGAATATCTTGCGTTACAAAACCAATGTAAGAAATGGAAAGAACAGCATTGGTGGGCACTGATAGTGAGAATTCCCCATCCAAACCTGTGATAGTACCCGTTGTAGTGCCTTTCACCGCCACACTTACTCCAGTTAACGGTTCATTATCCGAACCGCTAATCACAGTACCTTTTACCTGTATGTTTTGAGCATACACAGAAGCTAAGGTAAAGCTTAACAGAAATAAAACTGATAATAACTTTTTCATAAGTTTTACTAAATTAAGATTAACAAATCTCTCTTTCGTTCTTAATAGAACATCACAAACATAGACGATAATGTGATAAAAAGTACACTAAGATAGTATTTTTTAATACGTCAAATGAAAAATATATGTACGTCAGGAATACGCCATAAAAATATAAATAACTGAAAATCAACAAATAATACATACTTTAGGAATATACGTCATATTATGTTATACAACATAATCTCAATATTTCACAGTTTTAAAAGTGTGTTTTATAATAATAGTTAAGCATTGTAATATACCCTAAATGAACTTATGGTAGGAAACAAACAATAACGAAACGGAAAGAAAAGAATGATATTCAGATATTATCTATTGAATAGTTCAAAAGTAAACTTACAACCAAATTCCCTATATTTCCAATTTGCAAAGCTAACAAACACTCCAAAATCAAAAATATGGGTGCCAATGCCATATCCTGCTTCTAAATAAGGCTTTAAATGTGGCACAACTAATCCATTGAGATAAAGACGCTCCGTCAGGACATTTTGAGAAGGATTAAAGATGTGATGAAGTATCAGGAAAGGGGATTCATAGACCATATGCCCACGAAAATACTTGCTGGATGAGTTATACCAACGTGAATCGAGTAATTGAAATACCCCGCCTATTTCATCGTTCCAACCCACTGGCAGGTTGGAACGGGTGAAATTTGTAAAATCGACAAAGAACATTTCTTTTTGATTGGTAAAAGCACCCCATCCGATACGATAATAAAAATCACGCAGCAAACCAAGAGAAAGATGATGCTGCATATCAAATTCAAAACTCTCATACCGGCCCGTACTGTTAAAAACACCTCCAATGCCTCTTTCCCAATCCAGAGAAAGAGTGGGATATTTGGAATGAAGATTCACCTTACGAATACCATCCATATAATAGTATTGTCCGGGAGTCCAGGAAATTCGAATATGAGGAGCAAAGCTACTGTAAGTGTGGTGAAGTTTGCCCATTATATCCGAAGGACTTTTACTGGCGGCAATTTGTAGCGAATCAAAATTTGAACGATTGACTTCCGTACGTTTATGAACGGAAAAACCGACGTCCAGTGATAATCCATTGGTTATTTCCCAACTATGACGCAGTTTTAAATATAAGTCATTGAAATAGTCCAAATGAATCTGATTAAAGTCGAAGATACTATCCGGAATATTTTTCAAATCATCTAAAATATCACTGCTATATATACGATTACCATTACCTATGTTAATATGAAGCGAAGATCGCTTACGAGGCCAATAATCAAAATCAGAATTAATTGACCAATAAAACTCTTTCCTTTTAAAATTATATCCCAATTTAGGCGTGATACGTAACAAGCGATCGTTAGGAAAAAGAGCGGTATACTTGAACTCCTGACGGTAAGAAACACCATTAGTAGCACCGTAACTCAACAAGAAAGGATTGACCAAGGGAGAGCAGCGCACACTTCCTAATTTGGCAAAATTAACAGTATAACGGTTAGTTAAAATATCACCTAACTGTCCCCAAAACTCAAGCGTTTTATTTCCCATCTCCTTGCTCTTTTTCAAAGTATCTTGATTTAAAAAGTATGTTCGGTAGAGTGTTTGTTCATGAGTGGAAAGAGGTATAGGCCGTAGCTTATTAAAGTATGAACTATCTGTATGGGATGCATTCGTATCACAATGCAAATTATAAGATCCCGTTAAATCGTATTTATTTTTTAAAGGATTTAAAAGTCTCGAAGCAAGAAATTTCTTCTTTATTTCATTGTAATCGAGCAATGCTATATATTTACAATCAATAATATTGCCTAAGAAACGAAATGTTGCGTCTGCATCATAATGCACAGGAAGAAATTCATTTGCCTTTCCAACATCCCCCAAGCGCATAAGTAAATTAATTTTAAGAAGCTCAGACTTTCCTATAAGCCGGATTTCACGTACACTCCACACTTTATCACTCACAATCATATAGCCACTAACCAATTGAAAACTCTTTATTCTGGGAGTAAAACTGATTTTATAGCGCAATTCTTCATGATCTTTTATAATGGAATCAATTTGATAATAATAATATTTCTTAGCGTTAGGAGCAAGCGGGGATAGCAGCTTATTATATAAAATTGTCGAAGAATAAATATTTATATGAAAGTAATCGGCCAAACGCCCGTCGAGTTCCCAAAATTCGGAGGATGTCCCCACTGTTGCTTTTATTTTTTGGTCATATATATCAGGGGCTGTAAAATGAAGATCACTGTACATTTCCATTAAGTACTCTCTTACTCCTTTTTTTAAATGGAACATAGTTGGCACGTAACGAAGTAAATGATTTTTTTTACGGATATTTACCCTCCCCTTTACATAAAAGTCAGCTTTATATTCATTAATAATGTTCTCGTAAACTGAAGCAAAAGAGATTACATTTGACATAAGTGAATCTGCCGACAACTGATGGACTTTTTGTGAAGGAACAGTTGCAGCCGAAACTTTCAAAGAGAGAGAAAGTACAATGAAGAGATATATTCCTATGATGTAAGTATTATCTTTCAAACTTAGAATACCTAAACAAACAAAGGCAAATATAGAAAAAAAGAGTGTAAATCGAAGGAATACCGGGCTTTTGTACAAAATTAAATTTTTTCTTTTTACATTTGTGCTGTATAACACAGTTTTGTAGCATCTATGGTAAAGATGAACTTATCTGACATAAACGTTCCAGACCTTATAGCTGATATGTGGGAACCTCTGGATAGTGAACAGCGAGATTTTCTCGCTAATCACTTTACGCTTCAAAGCTATAAAAAAAACGAAATCATTTATTGTGAAGGCGAAAGTCCGAAGTATCTGATGTGTCTACTGAATGGAAAGGTTAAAATCTATAAAGACGGTGTAGGTGGACGAAGTCAAATTATTCGAATGATTAAACCTGTGGAATACTTCGGTTACCGTGCTTTTTTTGCCAATGAAGACTATGTCACGGCAGCTTCTGCCTTTGAACCGTCATTGGTTTGCCTTATTCCGATGAGCGCTATTATATCGCTAGTAACTCAGAATAATAATTTGGCAATGTTCTTTATCCGCCAACTATCCATTGACTTGGGAATTGCCGATGAACGTACTGTAAATCTAACTCAAAAACACATCCGTGGACGATTAGCCGAATCTCTTTTATTCTTAAAGGAGAGTTATGGTTTGGAAGAAGACGGATCAACGCTCAGTATTTATCTCTCACGGGAGGACTTGGCTAATCTTTCGAACATGACAACTTCAAATGCCATAAGAACATTGTCTAACTTCGCGACCGAGCGCCTAATAACAATCGATGGAAGAAAAATAAGAATCATTGATGAAGAAAAATTAAAGAAAATCAGCAAGATTGGATAATGCGCTCTTGTTATCCCCTAAAGACAAATTGTCGTATTGTCCATCCTCAAAAATATCCAGATAATTTATAACTTAACACCATTCATTGCCATGATGAAAAAAATCAATTTTCTATTATTAGCAAGTACTTTTATGTTGTTCTCGGGATTCCAAAAAGCAGATAAGAGTAAAGAGAATACTTACCCTCTTGTCCCCCTTCCTAACGAACTAATTCCTCAGGAAGGTCGTTTCAAATTAACCGATAAGGTGGTTATTTTAACGGAAAATTGTACTGAGGAAGTGAAATCAGTCGCAAACGATTTTGTTTCACACCTCAAACAAATATCAAATATTCCGTTACAAGCTATCCAGGATAATAAGATAAAAAGGCCTGCCATTCGTTTTGTGCAACAACAAGGATTCCCGAAAGAAGGATATCAACTCACTGTTTCACCTGATGGAATAATATTAACTGCATCGGAGGCGAATGGCTTTTTCTACGGTGTACAGACTATCTATCAACTTTTACCGTCACAGATTTATGGTAAAAAACCGATGCCAACTGCTGATTGGTCTGTCCCTGCCGTTACAATTAAAGATGCTCCACATTTTAAATACCGTGGTTTAATGCTGGATGTATGTCGGCACTTCTCTTCAATTGACTATATCTACAAATTTATCGATATGCTAGCCGCTCATAAAATGAATACGTTCCATTGGCACCTGACTGATGATCAAGGTTGGCGCATCGAAATAAAAAAATACCCCAAACTAACTGAAATTGGTTCAAAACGTAAAGAGACACTTGTTGACTACTATTACGTTAATTGGCCTCAGGTCTTTGATGGAAAAGAACATGGAGGCTATTATACACAGGAACAAATAAAATCGGTAGTTGCATATGCCACCAGCAAATACATCACGGTAATCCCTGAAATTGAAATGCCCGGACATGCTTTAGCAGCCATTGCTTCATACCCCGAACTCTCTTGTACTCCCGACACAACCTATGACGTTGCTTGCACATGGGGAGTGTTTGAACAAGTGTATTGCCCTAAAGAAAAGACATTTCGTTTTCTTGAAGACGTTTTGAATGAAGTTATGCAATTATTTCCTAGCAAATATATCCATATAGGCGGAGATGAATGCCCCAAAACGGCATGGGAGAAAAGCAAAGAATGTCAGGCCCTTATTGAGCAACTTGGCTTAAAAGATGATGCTGTTCCCAATGCGGTGGACGGGCGGAAACATTCTAAAGAAGAGAAACTACAGAGTTATTTTATCACTCGCATGGAGAAGTACCTCAATAGTAAAGGACGGAATATTATCGGTTGGGACGAGATACTTGAAGGCGGTTTAGCTCCAAATGCAACCGTGATGTCATGGCGTGGCACAGAAGGAGGAATTAATGCTGCTAAAGCGGGACACGACGCAATTATGACCCCGGGAGCCTACGTATATCTGGATCATTATCAGGAAGAGCCGGCAATAGCACCTGCAACCATTGGCGGATATAACACGTTGAAGAAAACTTATAGCTATAATCCTGTGCCTGATAATGCGGATGAAATGGTAAAACAACATATAATAGGTCTTCAAGGTAATATATGGACTGAATACATGCAGAATGATGACCGTCGCGACTATCAAGCTTTCCCACGCGCCATAGCAATTGCAGAAACAGGGTGGACAAACCCGGAAAATAAGAATTGGGATGGTTTTCGTAAACGCATGGTAACAGATTTTTTACGAATGGATGCTATGAATATAAAAGCATGCCGCAATTTCTTCGATGTCAACATCAATACCCATGTATACAACGATACCCTTAAAGTGATATTAGAAACATTTTATCCCGATGCGGAAATCAGATATACAACAGATGGAAGTACCCCCACAAAAAATTCCGGACTTTACCGTGCTCCATTTCCGCTTAAAGGAAATATAAACTTGAAAGCCGCTTCTTATAAAAACGGAGAATTACTAGGGAAAATTAGTGAGAGAGCACTTTATGGAAACTTAATCAGTGGAAAGCGTTACACAACGATTCCCAGTACGGGTTGGATCAAAGGTGATATCTTCGGCGAAAAAGATGTTTTAGGAGAAGATCAAACGACATTGGGTCTCACTAATGGGAAGCGAGGAAATATTGCATCTTATACCCCATGGGTGGCATTCGCGTTGAATAATAAATGCAACAATGAGCTCATATTCACTGTCGATTTAGGAAAAGCAGAAGTTATTAGTAAAGTTATATTCGGCACACTATACAATCCTGCATTCCGAGTATTACCAGCGGGTGCGGCGCGAATAGAAATTTCTATAGATGGAAAAGAATATAAAGAGATTATAAACACTTCTTTCACTCGTGAATATCCGGAGCGAGGTCGGAAAATGTTCACAGATCTCCTTACATTCACTCCTATAAAAGCGCAATATATCAAGCTTACTTTAGAAAGCGGAGGAACTATTCGCAATGGCATTGATTGCCGGAGAGACAATCCTACGGCAACAACTCTTCCTTCTGATCTGTACGTGGATGAGATAGAAGTATATTAACGAATTGTAAAAAGGTATCAAGCGGGAATTGCGACGAAAGGAAAAATTCCCGCTTTTCTTTGGCTCAGGACGGAATATCATACTATAAAAATGCTCTTACATACCACAGAAAGTATGCAAGAGCGAAAATATTATTCTGAAGTACTAAAGAAGTAATGGATTCTTAAACGATCAAAATCTAAACCAATCCTTTAGTAGACAAAAAGCGTTCTGCTTCGATAGCTGCTTTACAACCACTCCCAGCAGCAGTAATAGCCTGACGGTAATGCGGATCAGCTACATCGCCTGCAGCAAACACACCCGCAATCTTAGTACGGGAAGAATCACCTTCAGTTTTAATATATCCTACTTTGTCTGTATCCAAATAAGGCTTGAATATCTCCGAGTTAGGCTGGTGGCCTATAGCCAGGAAGAAACCGTCAATAGCCAAATCATAATACTTTTCATCTGATTCTCCTTTACGTTTTACCAAATGAACACCTTCCACTCCATTATCTCCAAAAAGTCCTACAACATTATGTTCAAAAAGAACTTCGATTTTTTCATGATTCATCACCCGCTCCTGCATAATTTTTGATGCACGCAAGAATGGTTTACGAACAATCAGGTAAACTTTCGAAGCCAATCCGGCAAGATAGGTTGCTTCTTCACAAGCTGTATCACCCCCTCCTACAACAGCAACCGTTTTTTTCCGATAGAAAAAACCATCACAGGTAGCACAAGCACTGACTCCCATACCTGCATACTTTTTCTCATCTTCCAAACCCAAATATTTCGCAGTAGCTCCGGTAGCTATAATTACAGTCTCCGCTTCTATGACTTTTTCATCATCAATAGTTATTTTATATGGCATCTGACTGAGATCGGAAGCTGTCGCTATACCATACCGTACGTCCGCACCGAAGCGTTCGGCTTGGCGACGCAAGTCCTCCATCAGCTTTTGACCATCCACGCCTTCGGGATATCCTGGAAAGTTTTCAACTTCAGTAGTCGTGGTCAATTGTCCTCCCGGCTGTAAACCTTCATACAAAACCGGAGATATATTAGCTCTCCCGGCATATATTGCGGCTGTATAACCTGCAGGCCCGGAACCAATAATCAAGCATTTCACTTTTTCAGTTTCCATATATGTAATTTCATTATTTAAATTCTATAATTTGTAAAAGCCAAAATAGTAACTCAACGTATAAAACAAAACTAGAACATTTCAATTTTATTAATCACCTTAAATCTACATATTGAGCCGAAGGATATTCCTTTTTATTAAAAGTAAACATAGAATCGGTATATGAAAGTCCCGTTTGATAAGAATTAATGCGTACAACTACACTTCCTCCCCCACGCTGAGCCATACTAACACACAAAGGTTCCAAAGTGTCTTTTGTCACATACAAAATAATGCATTGCACGTCTTTCTTTTTATCTTTTGCCGTTAAAATCACTTCGTATGCTGATTTTCCTGCATAAACATTCTTATTACCTAATTTCAAATCATATCCTTTTTTATAAATGGACAAGAATGCATATGGATTAATACTCTGCAACTCTTCAGAAGTCGGCTCAGCCACATTTACTTCTTCATTATCAGCGACATAGCTCCATTGTGTACGTCCATCAAACCACGTTTTAATGCCCTCCGTATCCAATAAGAACTTATCACCTTTTAAACGGATACTACCCGCAGACGAATTTTGCAACTTATTTTTCACATAGGTTTGAACGGTAAAAGCAGCACGAATGCCACTCGAACGACGGAAAGATATAGCAGTTTGATCCAGGACTTTTTTGGCGTCTTGCTTATTAGCAAAAATGGGTAAAGATATTCCGACAGAAAAACAAAAGATAAGCAAGCACTCAAATATATTTAATACTCTTTTCATAATTCAGATAACATCTATTTTATTGTAGTTTTAAACGAAAATTATTGCAAATTGTTCAATCGCATTTCCAAATCATTTTCATCAAGACAAAGTACGTCGCGAGCTTTACTACCCTGAGTAGGCCCCACAATGCCAGCTTTCTCCAATTGATCCATAATTCGTCCGGCACGATTATAACCAATCGCAAACTTACGTTGAATCAAAGAAGTGGAACCTTGCTGATGGATTACAATCAGACGAGCCGCATCTTCAAATAATGGGTCCAATCGTCCCAAATCGACATCTCCCAAATCACTTCCATTGTCTTCACTCACATATTCCGGTAAATAAAATGCCGTGGGATATCCTTGTTGCTTAGCAATATACTTTGTAATATCAGCCACTTCCGGCGTATCAATGAATGCACACTGCACACGTACAGGATCAGCTCCTTGAAGAAACAACATATCACCACGACCGATCAATTGATTAGCGCCCGGACGATCGAGAATTGTACGGGAATCCATCATGGATGATACTCTGAAAGCAACTCGCGCCGGGAAGTTCGCTTTAATCGTACCAGTAATGATATTTGTCGTCGGACGTTGGGTTGCTATAACCATGTGGATACCCACTGCACGAGCCAACTGTGCAATACGTGCAATAGGTAGTTCTATTTCTTTTCCGGCCGTCATGATCAAATCACCAAACTCATCTATAATAACTACAATATATGGCATAAATTTATGCCCTTTCTCCGGATTCAGTTGCCGGTTAATAAACTTCTCATTATATTCTTTAATATTGCGTACATGAGCAGCTTTCAATAAATCATAACGAGTATCCATCTCCACGCAGACAGAATTCAAGGTCTGAACGACTTTGGTAACATCCGTAATAATAGCATCTTCCCCATCTGGTAATTTAGCTAAAAAATGATGTTCAATAATAGAGTAAATGCTAAACTCAACCTTTTTAGGATCAACTAATACAAATTTTAGTTCGGCAGGATGTTTTTTATATAATAATGATGTGATAATCGCATTTAAGCCGACGGATTTACCTTGACCTGTAGCACCGGCAACCAATATATGAGGCATTTTACATAAATCGACCATAAACACCTCATTTGTAATCGTCTTTCCAAGCGCAATAGGCAAATCATAAGTCGACTCCTGAAATTTCTTACTTCCAATAATACTCTGACCGGATACTATTTTGGGATTGGAGTTCGGCACTTCTATGCCGATAGTTCCTTTACCGGGAATCGGGGCGATAATGCGAATACCTAATGCAGAGAGACTAAGCGCAATGTCATCTTCCAGCCCTCTGATTTTGGAAATGCGGACACCCTGTTCAGGAGTAATTTCGTATAAGGTTACAGTAGGACCTACCGTTGCCTTTATTGTACTAATCTCTATACCAAAACTACGTAGCGTATTAATTATTTTATCCTTATTAGCGTTCTGCTCTGCCATATCAATAGTGGGTTCGGCATTCTCATAATGCTTCATAAGGTCGATAGAAGGAAAATGGTAATTTTCCAAATCAAGCCGCGGATTATACGGTTCTTTTTCTACACCGTGGTATTCTTCATCATCTCCGGCAGCCTCAACTTCAAACGTGGGTTCATTTACCGCCGGACTTTTCAGAAAAGGGGGCTCCGGATCAGGGGCTGGGGCTTCAATTATCATAGAAAAATCATCTTTGCCAACTGGCATATGCTTATCACCGGTTTTGCTTAAATCGAGAGTAATTGCATTAGGAGCTTCAGCATGAGGATTTTCATTTTTATCACGCTCTATTCCTTCTTCCGGTTGCCCGGCATTTTTTTTAGCAAATTTCTCTGTGTTTTTTTCGTTTAAAGTACTTTCCGCAGTCCACGAGTCTGTAAACTCTTCAGGAATTTCACCATTTTCATTATCCAGTACATTTTGTTTCCGTTTAATAAAACTAAGAGTTAACAATTGGCGAAGCCAAATAATTGTTTTAGCACTTAAATAAATCAAAAAGCAGATTGCAGTAACCAATAGAATCATCCAAACACCCGGCATTCCAACTTGTGAAATAAGCCAGCGACTAACGTTATAACCATGCATTCCTCCTAAATAGATAAACGAATCTTTGTATTGATCCATGAATGCAAAACCGAAAAAGACAGAAAACCAAACGAGCAACAATGAGCAACCAATAAACCATTTCCACAAACGGACATTTCTAACCTTCATCAATTTTAATCCGGCAACGGCTAAAAACACAAGTATGAAAAAGGAAGATATACCAAAACAATCATTGATTAAATAACTGGCAAGTTGGGCTCCTCTTGAACCTGCATAATTCTTTACACCATTATTAGTAGAGACTAATTCCTGAGCATTGCCTGCATCGATAATACTTTGATCCGAAGAGCCGGTCACGAAGAACGAAGAAAAGGCAAGTAACAAGTAGACTGAAAAAATAACCAGCATCAGCCCTATTACAAAGTGAATGGTTTCATTTCTGAATATTGCTCTTATTTTATCAAATAAAGAAAGAGATTCATCCGTATCTTTTATCGTATATTTCTTTGCCATAAATATTTCTCACTATGAAGTCAACTATGACGCAAAAGTAACAAAAAAAAGCAGATACCTTAATGCTTTCATTCCTTTTTCGTACCTTTGCTAGCCAAAACAAAAAAATATGGGAAAAGAAAGTCAAACAATATTTGACCGTAACGTCATAGAATTCGTGACGGTTGCTGCTGAATTTTGTAAATTTATGGAACAGATTGAAAACATGAAACGCCCCATGTTTGTCGATACATCTTTAAAAATACTTCCCTTATTATATCTCAAAGCATCCATGCTCCCCAAATGTGAAATGATAAGAGAAGACGCACCGGAAAGTTTCGTCACGGAGGATACTTATGAAGTACTACGCATGAATGTAGCGGACATTCTTGCTGAAAAAGACGACTATCTGGATGTTTTCGTAAAAGACATGGTATATAGTGATCAACCCATAAAAAAAAGTATTGCAGAAGATTTAGCGGACATTTATCAAGATATCAAAGACTTTATTTTTGTGTTTCAATTGGGCTTGAATGAAACAATGAACGATTCTCTCACTATCTGTCAAGAGCATTTTAAAGAATATTGGGGCCAGACGTTGGTTAATACTATGCGCGCACTGCATGATATAAAATACAATCAAACGGATGATGATGATTGCCAATGTCATAAACATCATCATTAAAATGCCAAAATATGATGATTATCAGGAAAAGTATTGAGAAAGAAGAAGTAAAGGAAATGCCCAAAGTGACATTTCCCGGGCAAATTCACCTTGTGAACACACCTTGGGAAGCAGAAAAAGCTATTACTTTTTTAAAAACTTACCCTCTTCTTGGCATTGACAGTGAAACCAAACCTTCTTTCAATAAAGGACAAACACATAAAGTTGCTTTATTGCAAATAGCTTCAGAAGAGCACTGTTTTCTTTTCCGCCTCAATTTAATAGGCTTAACGTTGCCGATCGTCGCATTATTAGAAACCCCGTATATAACCAAAGTTGGACTTTCACTAAAAGACGACTTCATGATGCTGCATAAACGTGCTTCCTTTGAGCAACATAGCTGCGTGGAACTTCAGGATTATGTCCGCGACTTTGGTATTGCAGATAAAAGTCTCCAAAAAATTTATGCCATATTATTTGGTGAAAAAATATCAAAATCACAACGTCTCTCTAATTGGGAAGCAGATGAGCTAACCATCCCTCAACAGCTTTATGCGGCGACTGATGCTTGGGCTTGCCTCAAAATATACCTGTTACTTGAAGAAGTTAAGCTATCCGGCAATGACCAATTGATAAAAGAAAAAAGAGAAGATGAAGGCAAATGTATTTAACATGTAATCATCAACTTTCCTCCAGCCGCTTATCCATTATCATTCATCGCTAATCACTAAAAATATGTATAAAGTTTATCTCAAACCTGGTAAAGAAGAGTCATTAAAGCGTTTTCATCCTTGGGTGTTTTCGGGCGCTATATCACATTTTGATAAAGAACCCGAAGAAGGTGAAATTGTTGAGGTATACACTTCAAAAAAAGAATTTATAGCAAAAGGCCATTATCAAATAGGAAGCATCGCTATACGCGTGCTTTCCTTCCGTCAGGACGAGCTAATTGATGATAATTTCTGGAAGCGAAAAATAAATATTGCCTACAAAATGCGACGTAGTATTGGCATCGCAGAAAATCCAATTAATAATACTTATCGTCTAGTGCATGGCGAAGGAGACAATTTACCGGGATTAGTAATTGACATCTACGCGCATACGGCTGTCATGCAAGCGCACTCAGCAGGAATGCATCTTGACCGCATGAAGATAGCTGAAGCACTTAGTGAAATAATGGGAGATAAGATAGAGAATATTTATTATAAATCGGAGACAACACTCCCCTTCAAGGCTGATCTATATCCGGAGAACGGATTTCTAAAGGGGGGAAGTTCCGACAATATAGCAATGGAATACGGATTGAAATTCCATATTGACTGGCTAAAAGGGCAGAAAACAGGTTTTTTCGTTGACCAGCGCGAAAACCGCTCATTACTTGAACGTTATGCCAAAGATCGTTCTGTACTAAACATGTTCTGTTATACAGGAGGATTCTCCGTATATGCCATGAGAGGTAATGCTAATTTGGTTCATTCCGTAGACAGTTCCGCAAAAGCCATTGATTTAACAAATAAAAATGTCGAACTGAATTTTCCCGGTGACAACAGACATGCAGCTTTTGCAGAGGACGCATTTAAATATTTAGATCGTATGGGCGATCAATATGATCTTATTGTATTGGATCCTCCTGCATTTGCAAAACACAGAGACGCCTTACGCAACGCCCTTCAGGGTTACCGCAAACTAAATTTCAAAGCACTTGAGAAAATAAAACCGGGAGGAATCTTATTCACGTTTTCCTGTTCACAAGCCGTTAGCAGAGAAAACTTTCGCACAGCTGTGTTCACGGCAGCTGCAATGACCGGGCGGAATGTACGAATCCTACATCAACTAACACAACCGGCAGATCATCCGGTTAGTATCTACCATCCAGAAGGAGAATATCTGAAAGGATTAGTACTATATGTTGAATAGTCATCCCAAAGCACAGAAGAAGAATATAGTTAAATATAGTTAACCATATGCAAATATAAGAGGAAAAGATATGTTATATAACATAAATACTCTATATTTGCAGTGTGTTTTTCATGGTATTAGATTTAAGGTTAACAAAGATTGGGTATCTGGGATAGATGCCCTTCTTTTTTTATAGATCTCTCCTATCTACCTTTACAATAAATTCCCTACATTTGCACCAATTATATTTCTTTCAAAAAGAAACACGTATCACAAAAGACTATGAGTGTAAAAGTTCGTTTGATCATTATGAACTTCCTCCAATTTGCTGTATGGGGAGCCTATCTGACATCAATGGGTAGTTATTTGGTAAGCGTAGGACTTGCCGGTCATATTGGAATGTTCTATGCCATGCAAGGGATTGTATCAATGTTTATGCCAGCGTTGGTCGGCATTATTGCCGATCGTTGGATACCGGCCCAACGAATGTTAGGTCTTTGCCATTTGTTGGGAGGCATTTTCATGATAGCAACCGGATATTATGGAATGAGCGCGGCGAATAACACCAACTTTGCGACTCTATTTAGCCTCTATGCAATCAGCGTTGCTTTTTATATGCCTACATTAGCCCTCTCAAATTCAGTAGCATATAGTGTACTTGATAATGCAGGGCTTGATACAATTAAAGCCTTTCCTCCTATCCGTATTTTCGGAACGATAGGTTTTATCTGTTCAATGTTGGCCGTAGATGCTTTGGGATATCAAGGTTCATATGCCCAATTTTTCGTTTCCGGTGGAATAGGCTTATTTCTCGCATTATATGCGATTACCCTCCCCCATTGTCCTGTCAGCAAGCAAAGTGAAAAAAAATCTCTGATCGAAGCTTTCGGTTTAAAAGCCTTCACCTTATTCAAAAATAAAAAAATGGCTATTTTCTTTATATTCTCTATGCTGTTAGGGGTCTCCTTACAGATAACCAATGGTTTTGCCAACCCGTTTATCACCAGTTTCAAAGCTATTCCCGAATACGCTTCTTCTTTTGGTGCAAATCATGCCAACGCTCTAATTTCTATATCACAATGTTCAGAGACACTCTGCATTTTATTGATTCCATTCTTCTTAAAAAAATTTGGTATTAAGCGCGTCATGCTTATAGCAATGTTTGCATGGGTATTCCGCTTCGGATTGTTCGGTACAGGAAACCCTGGTAGCGGGGTATGGATGTTCATTCTCTCCATGATTGTATATGGAGTTGCGTTTGACTTTTTTAATATATCTGGATCCTTATTTGTTGATAAAGAAACCGATAAAAGCATACGTTCAAGTGCACAAGGATTATTCATGTTAATGACCAATGGTTTGGGAGCAACAATAGGTACCCTTGGAGCACAGTTCGTTGTGGATCATTATACCTACTCCACTGAACTTGAAGGACATTTTTATACGGTAGGAGATTGGAGTACCGTATGGTATGTATTTGCCGGATATGCATTATTGGTTGGCGTTTTATTTGCTCTAGTATTTAAATACAAACACCAGCCTGAAGTTTTAAAATAAAAATAAATGGATAAAAAGACGATAGAACTAGAAGTACTGAACATTTCTAATAGCCAAGAGCAAGCAGGAGCTTTTGCCCTTTTATTAGGAGAAATTAATGGTTCACGTCGATTGCCTGTGATTATTGGTTCAGCAGAAGCTCAATCCATGTTAATCACCCTGAAAGGCATTGTTCCCCCTCGACCGTTGACACACAACCTTTTTGCATCATGCCTTGAGATTCTAGGTGTAACAATGGTACGAGCTCTTATTTACAGAGTAGATAACGGCGTATTCTATTCGTATGTTTACTTTAAAGCCGAAGAAACCGTTATCCGCATGGATGCGCGTACATCGGATGCCGTATCAATGGCCTTACGCATGAAAGCTCCAATCTTCATATATGAAGATATTCTGGAAATGGAGCAACTAAAAGCAGACCTGGAAAATATTCCAAGCGGAAGTAGTTCTCAATCGGATAATAATCCCACTATCGAAAAAGACCAATTCTTAAATGAAGATAGCTTAGAGATGCTTCAAGAGGCTTTACAAAAAGCAGTAATTGAGGAAGATTACGAACGGGCAGCTAAAATTAGAGATGAAATTTCGAAAAGAGAAAAAGAATAAAGGGCCATGCATGTATTTTACACTCCAAATATACAGAAAAATTCAGAGCTACCAGAGGAAGAGGCACAACATTGTACCCGTGTACTTAGATTGAGCAGCGGAGATGAAATTATGCTAACCGATGGAATTGGTAATTTCTATCGTGCTCAAATTGAAATAGCAACGAATAAACGCTGTTTAGTCAATATCAGTGAAACCATTCCACAGAATCCGTTATGGAAAGGACATCTGCACATTGCAATGGCTCCGACAAAGAACATTGACCGCACAGAGTGGTTTGTGGAAAAAGCAACGGAAATAGGTTTCGATGAACTGACATTTTTGAATTGTCGGTTTTCTGAAAGAAAGGCGATAAAAACTGAACGGATTTCCAAAATTTTAATTTCTGCAATGAAGCAATCTCTTAAAGCTCGACTGCCTATCTTAAATGATCTTACTCCATTTGATAAATTCATAGCACAACCTTTCAAAGGACAAAAATTCATAGCTCACTGTTATGATACCGATAAGAAATCCTTGAAAAACTTTATAAATAAAGGAGAAGACACGCTGATTCTTATCGGCCCGGAAGGTGACTTCAGTGAGGAAGAGGTAGAAAAGGCTGTTGCCAATGGTTTCATACCGGTCAGTTTGGGACCTTCAAGACTTCGTACAGAAACGGCTGCTTTAGTCGCATGCCATATCCTTAATTTACAAAATCAAATATAATTTGTTCTAGAAACGATATACCTATGAAAATGAAAAGTTTTTTCAGCACAATATTAATTACCGCGCTCGTAATTAGTTTTAGTGCCTGTAGCAAAAAGAACGACTACTCAAATGTTATTCCTGCAAATGTCAGTGAAGTAGCCGCCATTCATTTAAAAGCTCTGGCTACAAAAGCCGGGCTGAACGACAAAGGAAATAAGGACGTAATCCAAAAGCTGACCAATGCTTTTAAAAGCGGCATGAGCACAACCTCTTTTAAACAATTCGAAGCAATACTAAAGGATCCTGGAGAATCAGGAATTGATATTAATTCTCCGTTATATCTATTTAGTTCTCCCGATCTTCCTTATATGTCGATAGCTGCAAAAATTAACGATAAAGATAAACTAGCTTCACTGCTCGAAACTCTTGCAAAAGAAAAAATATGTACGTCGCTTACTAAAGCCGATGGATATCAATATACCGAAATAGGCGAGCAGATATTTATTGCTTTTAATTCGGCCGCAATGTTGTGCATAAACCATGACAACTCTATACAGCAGGAAGAAATAAAACAAAAAACGGCCAAAATGCTGCAGCAGACTGAAAAGAACAGTATCTTATCCATCCCAAGCTTCAAAAGGATGCAACAACAAAACGGAGATATCAATATATTGCTTTCGCCTTCAAGTATGTTGGGCGAATATGCGCAACAGATTAATTATGGCTTACCGGAAGATATTGATTTAAAAGAATTATGGATTGTGGGAAGTCTCTCTTTTGAAGAAGGAAAAATCACAATGAAATATGAAAATTACACAGAAAATGCCAGATTAAAGGAACAATTGGAGATACAACAAAAAAGTGTCAGACCTATTCAAAACTCACTCTTGCAATTCTTCCCACAATCCACTTTGGCTTTATTCAGTGCAGGAGTCAATGGAGAAGCTTTTTATAACCTGATTCAAAAGAATAAAGAATTTCAGTCCAACTTCCCAATGGCTCAATCAAGTGTAATAAAGCCATTATTAGAAGCATTGAAAAAAGATCTGACCATAGGAGTAACCAATATTACTATGGAAAGTACACCTACGATTATAATGTACGCGGATATAGAAAATAAGAACATTATCAGTCAACTATATAAAAATAAAAAAATATTAGGACTTAAGCCTGACGAAGATATAATTAAGCTGAATGAACAAAGCTATGCTTACAAATCAAGTGAAATGAACTTTTATTTCGGTATAAAAGACAAAAAAATATACATCACAAACGACAATACACTACAAAAAAACATTGGAAAAGCATTCGTTCCTTCCATCAAAGATATAGATTTTGCTTCTGAAATAAAAGGAAAGAATTTAGCCTTTGTTGTTAATACAGATGCGGTACTCAATTTACCTATAATAAAAACCATGAAAGAATATGGCGGAGCAGAATATGCTACTTATTACAACTTGGCCAATAAAACAGCATATATTGAACTACTTAGTGATAATAACAAAACAGAAATTACATTACAGCTTAAGAATAAGAAAGAGAATGCTTTAAAGCAGATCGTAAACTTTGTAAAAGAATTCGCAGGAATTTAAAGCCTATTTAACAATGGAATTTATCAATCTACAGCAAACACTTCCGCAAGTATTTGTCGATCGTAACAATATAATATCAGATATCTGGCAGAAGGATCTGACATTTCGCAAAGGAGAATGTTATCTAATAGAGGCTGCTTCTGGTACAGGGAAATCGTCTTTATGCAGTTATATTTATGGCTATCGTCATGACTACTTGGGAAATATTTCATTCAATGAACATGATACCAAGTCATATTCCATTAGTGATTGGGTTAGTATACGAAAGACCTCTCTCAGCATGCTATTTCAAGAACTACGTGTTTTTCCCGAACTAACCGCTTACGAAAATATTCAGCTCAAGAATAAATTGACGAAATATAAAGAAGAAAAAGAAATTAAATCATATTTCAATATATTGGGCATCGAAGACAAATTAGGAGAAAAAGCAGGAAAACTATCTTTCGGACAACAGCAAAGAGTGGCTTTTATTCGTTCACTTTGCCAGCCTTTCGACTTCATTTTGCTAGATGAACCCATCAGTCACCTTGATGACGAAAATGGAACGATCATGGGAAGCCTGCTTATGAAAGAAGCAGAAAAACAAGGGGCAGGTATCATAATAACCTCCATAGGTAAACATATGGAATTAAAGTATAACAGCATCTATAAATTATAAATCCGGCTGCACAACCGTTAATTATCAAACTACATATGAACAAGCTTGTGTGGAAACTTCTCCGCAAACATATCAGTATAGCACAACTAAGTGGCTTTTTCCTTGCAAATCTTTTTGGTTCAATCATCGTTTTACTCAGTATACAATTTTATAAAGACATTATTCCGGTTTTTACACAAGGAGATAGCTTCATAAAAAAAGATTATATCATTGCAAGTAAAAAGATCAGCACATTAGGCAGTTTTGCAGGACAAAGTAATACCTTTTCCGACAGGGATATTAAAGATTTCAAAGAACAATCTTTTACTCAAAGTATAGGCATTTTTACCCCGGCATTATTCAAAGTCTCGGCAGGATTTGGAGTTCAGGAAGCGGGTATTCATTTATCCACCGAAATGTTTTTTGAATCAGTGCCAGATATGTATGTAGACATCAATCTTAGCAAATGGCATTTTGAGAAAAACTCGCATAGCATTCCTATCATTATCCCCCGCAATTATCTCAATTTATATAATTTTGGTTTTGCTCAAAGTCGAAGTTTACCCAAGCTTTCAGAGGGCGTAATGGGACTGGTACAGATGGACATTGTCATTCAAGGGACTAATGGAATAGAACGCTATAAAGGAAATATCGTAGGGTTCTCCAACCGCCTCAACACAATTCTTGTTCCACAGTCATTTATGGAATGGGCAAATGAAGCTTATGCTTCCGGGCAAAAAACACAACCTTCACGACTCATTGTTGAAGTAAAGAATCCGACAGATCCCGCTATTACTACTTATTTTCAAAATAAAGGCTACGAAACAGAAGGCGATAATCTGGATGCAGGGAAAACGACATACTTTTTACGCTTGATCACAAGCATTATAGCAGGGGTAGGACTATTTATCTGTGCTTTATCTTTCTATATTCTAATGCTAAGCATATTTCTCCTACTCCAGAAGAACACTGTGAAACTAGAGAATCTTCTATTAATAGGATATAGTCCGGCTAGAGTAGCATTGCCATACCAGATTTTAGCAATAGGCACTAATTTTGCTGTTATACTTCTGGCCTTCTGCGGATTAATTTGGATTCGTGGTTATTACACAAATATCCTACTTTCACTACTTCCACAATTGGAAGAGAGCTCTCTACTCCCATCTATCCTGTCAGGAAGTATCCTATTTGTTGGCATATCTATTCTAGATCTGCTTTTGATTCGAAATAAAGTAATATCAATCTGGTATACGCAGCAAAACCATCAGTAAAAGGTTATATATTTCAGAAGAAAAGTCTATGCACCTCCTTACTGTATTATACAATAATAAAGTGACCCCAAGAAGTTGGACTGATTAATAACTATATTGTTTGAATAAGAGCCCGGTATTGCACTGGGCTCTTTCCCTTTAATCTGTTTTTTCTTTTATTGTTGTAGTAATCAATATATTCTTCTAAGCTTTTATAAAGTCTTTGCGCTATTTACTGCATTGCAGCATATCAAACACCGCTCGTCTTTTCTTTTTCAAAAATAAAGTCATTAGATAATCAAATAGCCAGACTTTGTCAACTTTCATCAACATGCGGATGCCCAATAAAGCTACTCCATAGAAGAATGGAGATAAATCACCTTATTTATAAATTATTTGTATTTATTCGCAAACACCTCATGGGTTTAATATCTATCTTAGAGCTGTTTTTTTTCTTTTTACTTATTTTACTTAATACCAAATATTTTATGCCATGAAAAAAACCAAATTAACTGCATTGCTCTTGGCTATGCTTTGGGGTGGATTGGGACCCCACCTCTATGCAAGTGAAGCCAATCTCTCGATCCCCGATCTTCACGAAGGAGTATTTCACATTTTTGGCGGTAGCATTTCCGCATGGAATTTCTTATGTTACGGTGCATTGATCATTGCCGGAACTCTGGGCTTTAGCCTTTATTTGTTCAATCAAGTAAAAAAATTGCCGGCTCATCGTTCCATGCTGAAAGTAGCAGGCACTATTTACCAAACTTGCCGCACCTATCTTCTGCAACAAGGAAAATTTCTATTAATGCTATTCGGTTTAATAGCCATTGTATTGTGTGTATACTTCTTCGGATTAATTGGGCAATCGTTCACCGTCGTACTTCAAGTACTTGCTTTCTCTATAATCGGTATGGGTGGTTCTTACTCTGTTGCTTGGTATGGCATACGGGTAAACACCTATGCTAATGCCCGTACAGCGTTTGCTTCCCTGAAAGGAAGACCACTGGACATCGTAAATATTCCTCTACGAGCAGGTATGAGCGTAGGATTATTCCTAATCTCGCTAGAACTCATTATGATGGTATTTATTCTCTTGTTCGTTCCACGATCCATTGTAGGTCTTTGTTTCCTTGGATTCGCTATCGGTGAATCTTTGGGTGCCAGTGCTTTGCGTATAGCCGGTGGTATCTTTACCAAAATAGCTGATATCGGTTCGGACTTAATGAAAGTTGTATTTAAAGTGAAAGAAGACGATCCACGAAATCCGGGGGTGATAGCCGATTGTACAGGTGATAATGCAGGTGATAGCGTAGGGCCTACCGCCGATGGCTTCGAGACTTATGGTGTAACGGGTGTTGCATTGATTACGTTCATTACACTTGCAGTAGCAGACCCTGATGTACAATCCAAATTGATTGTATGGATATTCGGTATGCGTTTTCTGATGGATTTCCTATCGGGATGTTCATTTTTTATCAATCAGGCAATTTCTAAGAAACTTTATGGCAACAAAAAGTCATTTGACTTTGAAGAGCCTTTGATGCGCCTAATCTGGATCGCCGCCATATTATGCATCTCAGCTTCTTTCTTCATGAGTCATCTCTTACTATACGATATGTCCGATCCAACACTATGGTGGAAACTAGCGATCATTATCAGTTGCGGCACAATAGCTGCGGTATTGATTCCCGAATTCACTAAAATATTTACCAGTTCCAAGTCCAAACATGTGCAGGAGATTGTAACAGCATCACGCGAAGGAGGTCCTTCTCTAAATATCCTTTCAGGTATTGTTGCCGGCAATTTCAGTGCTTTCTGGACCGGACTACTGATTGCCGGTCTAATGTTTATAGCCTACTTTACTGCAGGCTTTGGCCTCGATCAAGTGCTTGGACCTCACGCAACAGTTTTTGCATTCGGTCTTGTCGCTTTCGGATTCCTTTGTATGGGTCCGGTAACTATTGCGGTTGACAGTTACGGTCCGGTTACCGATAATGCACAGTCAGTTTTTGAACTATCTCAGATAGAACAAATACCTGAAATCGATCAAGAGATAAAGAAAGATTTCGGCTTTACACCCGATTTTGAATTAGGAAAGCACTTCCTTGAAGCAAACGATTCAGCAGGAAATACATTCAAAGCTACAGCTAAACCTGTATTGATAGGCACCGCCGTTGTAGGTGCCACCACTATGATCTTCTCCATTATTTTATTGCTCGACAAAGTTGGACTGTTGCATCTTGCTCTTACGGACGCTCCCGTCATACTTGGATTGATTTGTGGTGGAGCCGTAATCTTTTGGTTTAGCGGTGCATCCATGCAGGCAGTGACTACAGGCGCATATCGGGCTGTAGAATATATTAAACAGACTTTCGATATGGAGAAAAAAGAAGCCAATACGGAAGACTCTAAATCAGTAGTAAAAATATGTACCCAATACGCTCAAAAGGGAATGTGGAATATCTTTTTAGCTTTAATCTCACTCACTCTGTCATTCGCCTTCATGGACCCGAACTTCTTTGTTGCCTATTTGATATCCATCGCTGTATTCGGTCTATTTCAAGCTATATATATGGCTAATGCGGGTGGTAGCTGGGACAATAGTAAGAAAGTGGTAGAAGTCGATTTGAAAGAAAAGAATACTCCGTTGCACGAAGCTGCCGTTATTGGTGATACAGTAGGTGATCCATTTAAAGACACATCATCCGTATCATTAAATCCTATTATCAAGTTTTCTACCTTATTTGGTTTGCTGGCTACAGAGATTTGTATTGAGATGAAACATGATCCCACTAATGATTATTCTCTTTTCATCGCCATTCCATTCCTTCTTATTGGACTTTACTTCGTATGGAGATCGTTCTATAAAATGAGAATTCCTGTTAAATAAACGACACAAAACAATATATCTTGGCTTTTTACTATCATTGAATAAGGCATACCATCAAGTCTTTTCGATGAAAGTGAAAAGCCAAGTTTTTTCACCGGTTCAAGAGAAAGCGCAGCATATCAGTTATTAACCTCTGTCTTTATGCCTTTCCTGAATGCATTCATTTAGTAAAACTAAAATAAAGGCATACTTTTTAATTATCTACAAAAGTATAAGAAGTGAATAATACCATGAAACCCTACTTGTATCGCATTTACAGCTATTCACCACCTTTTTTAAGTCTGAATTTCATAATATAACCTCAACATATAACTAAAAGAATTACCAGTATCACTCTAAAGAACCTCTATCATCTGGTAAGCATCAACATTCTATTGATAAAATTACAAGCTTATCTTCCAAATATGCCATCAAATAAATAAACAAATGTAGAAGAGCTGATTCTTTTACCTTAAGCCTTATCGCACAATATGCGTTTCACAGAATCTATTAGAAATAGTCATAACAAAATAATGAAGTAATTTTTTTTGCTATTAATAAAAATAAGGGTTTATTCTTGGTGTTTAAATCAAAACTGTTTTCTATATTTGTCCCAAAGTTAACGGCACTGTGAAAAGCAAAATATTTTATGCACTAAGTGTTAAATAATACGGCCCTTTTCCATTATTTATATAGTTCGATAACGAAGTTAATCCGATGCAGGATGATTTTGAAAATGAGGTAGTGTTATGGGACTGTTTCCGTAAAGGTAATAGGCTTGCTTATGCATGCCTATATAAGAAGTATATATACCATCTTTTATCATATGGTATGCAGTTTACTTCCGACCGGGAATTAATAAAAGACTGCGCCCAGGAAGTATTTGTCAAACTATATTCTTATCGAGAGACGGTAGAACCCGATCAAATTAAAGTTTATCTGCTTGTTTGCATGAAGAATCAGATAAAAGCGCAGCTTGCATTGCAGCAACTCCATGATGAAAAGGTAAACAGGCTTGGAGAATATGTTGAAAACACCATTCTTTCCAGCGAAGAGCAATTCATATTAAACGAATCGTCCAATCTTTTAAAAGAAAAAATAAAAGTTGCACTTTCCCAACTAAGTCCACATCAAAAAGAGATTGTCCATTACCGCTATATGGATGAACTTAATATGGAACAGATCAGCCGGTTAATGGATATGAATATCCAATCTGCATACAACTTATTATACCGATCCATTAAAAAAATACGAGAATTTTTAAAAAAAGATTCTTTTGAGTGAGTAGATTTTTATGTTCACTTATTCCTTTTATCAAATGAGCAATAATGAATGACCCACTTAGTATAGAGGAATATATGACTTTTTCAACCGAAGATTTTCTGTTGGATGACTTCTTTATTTGCTCCATGGAACATCCTTCCGAAAACAGTGAGTCATTCTGGCAATCTTTTCTTCAACAACCCGACGTTAATCCCGTACATTTTTTAGAAGCAAAAGAATTGCTCGCAGGGCTGCAAGAACATTATCAAAACACCTTTATTCCAGAAGAAATTGATCAATTATGGCTCAGAATAGATAAGATCAATGATGAAAAAGAAAAGAAGAATGCACTAAAAAGAATAATTAAATTCTCCTTAAGCATAGGAGCAACCGCAGCTATTATTTTAATAGCTATTTTTCTAATTCATTCACCCAATGCGGACAAACGTGAAGATTCAATTGAAGCATTCGTAGAAAAAAATATTTATGAAAGCGTGCCAAATGACACAACTATCCGCTTACTAGTTTCGGGACACCAAATATTACGCTCCAATAAAAGAGATGAACTCATTCAATACGATTCTGCCGATATAAAAATGGGAAGCAAAAGCGTTGAAAAAGAGTCAGCTGCAAAATACAACCAACTCATTGTTCCTCATGGAAAACAGTCACAGGTTCTACTTGCCGATGGTACTCAAATTTGGGTCAATGCAGGTACCACCCTAACCTACCCTGTTGAATTCAGTTCAGACAAGCGGGAAATATATGTAAACGGAGAAATCTATCTGAACGTAACGAAAGATGCTTCCCGCCCATTCATCGTCCATACCCATGATTTTAATGTTTCCGTACTCGGGACCTCATTTAACGTCAGTGCATATGATAATGAAATAACAAGCCGTGTTGTACTCGTATCAGGATCGGTCAAAATTAATAATAGTAACAAAAAAGAATTTCTATTAAAGCCAAATGAAAAATACGAAAAAGAGGATAATAAAGAGATTATCGCTCAAACAGATGTTTGCAAATATATATCTTGGAAAGACGGTATCTACGAATTTGAAAGTGAACATTTAAGTTCAGTAGTAAGATACATATCACGATATTTTGGAGTTAAAATTGCATGTGATAGAAGCATCCAGAACCTAAAGTGTAGCGGAAAATTGCTGATTATTGATGATATCAATAAATCATTGGAAAAACTATCAGAGGCACTACCTATAACTATTAAGAAGTATAATGATCATTACCAAATAGCACAGAAAATTGATAAATAATATTTAATTTAGAAAGGGAAATTATGACGTAGAAAAGTAGTATGTAAAAACACAAAAGAAAAGACCGGATGAAACGGCTAAATAGCATCCGGTCAATTCGTTTCGAATGATTAATTTTAATCAAGTATCAACCATTCTTAATTACAAAAGTATGAATTTTATTTGGAATTGTAATCCTTTAAAAAGGATTATAAGTAAGTGTTTATTGAATTTTATCAAAATAGCACTCTTTTTTCTGTTTTTTTTCAACTCTGGAATTTGCCAGGCAAATGGCAAATATGAGCGAATTGCCCATTTAACTCTCAAATTTAATAATGCCACCGTAAAAGAAGTGTTTAATGCTATCGAGAAGAACAGCGAATACATTCTTTTTTACCACGACGATTACATTGATCTAAACAGAAAAGTAACCATAAACGTTAAGAGCGAGAGTGTTACCGCAATATTAGATCAACTATTTAAGGGAACTTCAAACAGCTATACTATTGATGGAAAACAAATCGTCATTACTAGCAAACAAGATCAACAGCCCAAGGAATCTTCAACGAATAAAAAGAAACGAATCAGTGGTATCGTCGTTGATAAAAACGGTGAGCCCTTGATTGGAGTGAATGTGACAGTAAAAAACGTATCTGGTGGAACATCTACCAATACTGACGGATTATTTATCATGGAAGCTGCCAATAGCGATATATTAACTTTTTCGTATGTAGGATTTCTAACTAAAAACGTTAAAGTTGGAGACAACACGAGTCTGCATGTCACTCTGGAAGAAGATCAAAAATCACTAGAAGAAGTTGTGGTTGTTGGATATGGCAAGCAAACCAAAGCCAGCGTGGTCAGTTCGGTTAGCTCTATCGGAAGCAAAGAATTATCTATACCAGGGAGAAGTCTTTCAAGCGGATTAAACGGACGCCTTCCCGGACTAATTAGCGTACAACGTAGTGGTGATCCGGGAAATGATGATGCGACTTTCTGGATACGAGGTGCCAGTACTTGGAAAGGCAGTACAAACCCTTTAATCTTAGTTGATGGCGTTCCACGTTCTATGAATAACATAGAGCCGGATGAAATTGAATCCTTTTCTATCTTAAAAGATGCAACTGCAACTGCTGTTTATGGCGCAGAAGGAGCCAATGGCGTTATCTTGATCACAACGAAGCGAGGAACAAATACAAAGCCTGTCATCACTTTCCGCGGCGAGTATTCTACATCCAGCCCCACACGCTTGCCCGAGTTTGTTGACTCATGGCAATATCTTGAACTCGCTAATGAAGCATTAATGAATGATGGACAGAGTCCTCGATTTTCAGATGATTTAATAGCAAAATACCGTAATAACGAAGACCCGGATCTCTATCCAAATGCCAAATGGCTAGACGAAGTCTTAGCCAAACATAATGGCAGCCAACGCTATACAATCAATGCACGTGGAGGCACCGACTTTGCAAAATATTTCGTCTCTATGGCGTATTATACAGAAGATGGCATATTCAAAAATAAATCATTGCAGAATTATGACAATAATATTAATTTGAATCGTTATGACTTGCGAAGCAACATTGATTTGCAAGTTACAAAGTCCACTCAGGTGAGTGTTGATGTGAGTGGACAATACGTAGTACGTATGGGACCGATGAAATCATCTGATGATATATTCAGATACATGTTATATACTCCTTCGTATCTGTTTCCGGCAATATATAGCAATGGAACAATTTCAACTTATCCTAAAGAATTTGATGACAATAATCGAAATCCCTATAATTTCGTAATGAATTCAGGATATCAGAAACAATGGAGTGCATTAATTCAGTCAACAGTAAGGTTAAGTCAGGATTTAAATTTTGTAACTCCGGGACTGAAATTTAAAGGAACGGTAAGCTTCGATTATCAAGGCGTATTTAATAGTCAACGAAGTTGGAATCCCAGTCGCTATTTTGCATCCGGAAGAGATGAGAATGGCAACCTGATCTTTAATAAGACTTATTCCGGTACAAATGCTTTTGGCGAACCCACTGAATCCAATAGTGCCAATAGAAAAATTTATATTGAGGGCTCATTAAATTATGATCGTACATTCGGGAAACACACAGTCGGAGGAATGTTACTATACATGCAAAAGGACACGCAATACCATGACAATGCACTGGCCTTCAGAAATCAAGGAGTCGTAGGGCGTGCATCCTATTCGTATGACGGACGTTATTTTGTTGAAAGCAATTTCGGATATACCGGCAGCGAAACATTCGCAAAAGACAAGCGGTTTGGTTTCTTCCCATCTATCGGAATGGGATATTATATTTCAAATGAAAAATTCTACCCCGAATCTTTGAGCAAAGTTGTTAATAAATTAAAACTACGTGCATCCATAGGACGTACAGGAAATGATGATACGGGAGGAGATCGTTTTCTATATCGGGCAACATTTAAGACAGACGATTACACCTTTGCACAAGGCATTGGCTCTACAGGCAGTACCAATTCATTAGGAACAGGCATACATGACCTATTATTCAAAAATACAGACATCCATTGGGAAATAGAAGATAAGAGAGAACTTGGACTTGATTTGGGATTTTTTAATAATCAAATTGAAATAACTGCAGATTACTTTAACAACCGTCGACATGATATCTTAATGCAAAGAAATACAATTCCACAAACTAGTGGTTTTTGGGCAGCTCCATGGGAAAACTACGGAATTGTGACAAACAAAGGTTTTGATGGCAGTATGGATATCCGTCATAAGATAGGCAAAGTACAAGTAACTTGGCGCGGTAGTTTTACTTATGCCCACAATACTATTACCGAATATGATGAAATAGAGCCGGAATATCCATGGATGAAGGTAACCGGGCATTCCATTGGTGACAGGGCACTTTATATTGCCGAACGTCTATACACAGATGACGATTTTAACGCAACGAAAAATTCGAATGGAACATATACTTATCAACTAAAAGACGGGCTGCCAGTCCCCACAATGCCTGGAATTTTGGGCCCTGGAGATATCAAATACAAAGATTTGAACAACGATAACCTTATTGATAACAGAGATATGGCACATGGGATAAGCAATCCTCGTGATCCTCAAATTTCTTATGGATTCGGCGTCAGTTTCAACTACAAAGGATTCGATTTAAGTGCTTTCTTCCAAGGAGTAGCCAAATGCGATATTTTACTAGGAAGTAATGGCAACGACGTATTCTTCCCATTTAATTGGGGAATTGACAAATCAAATTTCCGTACGGCATTTTTAGACAGATGGACTGCGGATAATCCCAGTCAGAATGTTATGATGCCAAGACTCCATTCCAGCTATCCTAATAACATAAGCGATGAATCAAGTACATGGTGGATACGAAGCGGCTCATTCCTACGATTTAAAAATCTGGAAATTGGATATAGTATTCCAAAAGAGATAGCAAGGAAACTATTGCTGGAGGGTGCTAGAATTTATGTGATGGGAAACAATTTATGCATATGGGATAAACTGAAATATTGGGATCCTGAGTTATCAAATGATAATAATGGCATTAGATACCCCTTATCAAGGACATATACACTCGGATTAGAAATCAGATTTTAAAAAAGGAAATATAGATATGAAACTCAAAAAAATAAAACTGTTTGCATTTGGATTATTAACCACTTGCTTTCTTTTCTCCTGCTCGAACTATTTGGACGTTTCAGACGAAGCAGCAGGTGGGCTTTCTGATTTTAACGATATTTTCACAAACGTAGATTATACCAAAAGATGGTACGGGCAAGTATTCAATAACATAACCAACTCTTCATTTATGTGGTTTCCTGTGAGTACTCCGCCTATGGGAGATCCCTGGACATCAATGGCAGATGAATGTTACAGCAAAGCTGTAAACAATGCGGGATTCTATTCTGAATGGAATTCAACAAATACAAAATTTTCCCGTTGGGGACCATTATATCAGTCTATTCGCCAGGCAAATATTTTTTTAGAGAATGCCAAGCCTATTATTGAATCGGGAGTTGATGCTATTCAAATTACAGAAGACGAAATGAAATGGTATAAAGCTAATGTGCGCTTTATGAGGGCATGGTACTATCTTACGCTGTTGGAAACTTATGGCCCAGTACCAATTATAGACAAATCATTAAATTTGGAAGATCAACTCAATGTACCAAGAAATTCTCTTGATGAATTGATAAATTTCATAGATAGTGAACTACTGGAAGCCATGAAAGATATGCACGATGTAGATCATACCAATCAAGATTATCGTGCAGTACCGACCAAAGGCACAGCTCTCGCTGCTCGTGCGAAGCTATGGATGTATGCAGCAAGTCCGTTATTCAACGGGGGATATGAGGAAGCGTTAGAACTAAAAAATGCAGATGGAAAAGCTCTATTTCCACAAAAGGATCCTAAAAAATGGGAAAAAGCGGTACAAGCTTGTAAGGACCTGATAGATTATGCGGAAGCAGGTCACTATGAACTGTATAAGGTTATGAAAAATGGTAAGATAGATCCTGATGAGTCTGTATATCAGTTGTTCCAAACGTATAATTCTGAATATATATGGGCTTCCGGTACCGTTTCATGGGGAGGAATAAATGGTAATGATACCTTTGACAGAGCAGTAACTCCACGTTCAGAGCCTAACGGAAGCGGTCAGTTAGCGGTATTTCAAGAACTCGTAGACGACTTCTATATGAAAGATGGGCTTCCTATTAATCAGACTTCATTTTTACCGAAATCACCTCTATATAGCGAAGACGGTTTTGATGCGCTGAATGGGGTTCAAGTAAGTAAAATGTATATCAATCGCGAACCTCGCTTTTACAATACGGTAACTTTCAGTGGCAAAAAGTGGCAGATTTCAAATAAGGAGGTGCAGTTTTATAAAGGTGGAAACGCTGACAATTCAACAGGTTATACACCTCTAACAGGTTATCTACTATATAAACGAATGAATAAAACGGTATATAAAAACTCGCCGGGAGTGGCATCTGTCTTCCGTCCTGCCATCATTTATCGTTTAGCAGAGTTCTATCTTTTATATGCAGAAGCCTTGAATGAAGTAGACCCCAACAATAGTGATATTCTAAAATACGTCAATCTAGTACGCGAACGTGCCGGATTGGAAAAGCTTGAAGTATTAAACCCTGCAATAAAAGGGGATCAAGATATGCAAAGAGAAGCCATACGTCGTGAAAGCCGCGTTGAGCTATGTACAGAAGGACAGCGATATTTTGACATAAGACGATGGATGATTGCAGATAGGAAGCCTGGTGAAGGAGGATTAAACGGAACATTTACGGGAATGAACTTAGATGGAGATAAAGAACATTTTCATGTTCGAACCCGAGCTATTGATCGTACTTTTAACCGCAAGCAATTCTTACATCCCATACCCTATAGTGATATACAAAACAGCCACGGCTTATTAATTCAAAACCCTGGTTGGTAATAGAACTAAACTATGAAATAATTAAATTATTATTTATGCAAATAAGCTAGAAATGGCTTATTTGCATATTTTATTAAACTGATTAACAAAGTTCTATCACTATTGTGGGTTATTGTGAGTACTTCTCAAAAACAACTTAGATAAAATTATAAGATATCAATAATCTATTCTAAACTAAAATAATACAAGTGAAATATAAGATTTTGATAGGTAAATATTATAATATAAAAGACGAACTTTCAGTTTTCAGGTGTAGGTAGAAAGGTTGTTTAAAGGATAACATCCTATTAATTCGAATAACAAAACCGAATAAATTAATCAATAAATAACATAAAAAAATCATCAATGATGAAGAAGGGAAAGATTAGATAATTTGTCATGGTAAAATAACAAAAGTTCAAACAAGAAGAGTATTTTTGCAAAATCAAAGGTATGGGGAAATGGAGGGCAATAGTGAAAAACTCTAGTTCTTCTAACATTGAAAATAACCCTCCTTTTGGGCTCATTTAAAATAAAGAATCGAATATGTATAATTCAGCAAAATTTCTTTTTTCTATTTTATTGTTGTTTTTCTGTACAACAATAACAATCGGACAAAGTAAAATCAACCTAACAAAAATTTCCGAACGTCTTTGGCTTGATTCTCCTATAATGCACGGGGGGAACTATCAGTGGAAGATGGTGAGATCGGGTGACATTTCAGATTCAGGTGAAAAGATCTCATTACCCGATTATCCGGTCGAAAAATGGTTACCGGCCATTGTTCCAGGAACCGTTTTAAACTCATTGGTATATAATCATAAATATCCCGAACCGTATTACGGAGTGAATAATAAGTTGGAATCTAAGCTCATACCGGACATATCAACTGTGGGGCGAGATTTTTACACTTATTGGTTCCGGACTGATTTCCACATTCCGCAATCATATAAAGGAAAAACAATATGGTTACAATTAGACGGCATAAATTATAGAGCAGAAATATGGGTAAATGGGAACCTACTTAATACAATGAACGGTATGTTCTTACAAGATTATATCAATGTCACGGATTTTGTAAATACAGATTCAAAGAATACATTAGCTATAAAAGTATATCCTGTCGACATGCCCGGAAGCAATATACCAAAATCTTGGGGAGCTACCGGTGAATTCCATAATGGAGGAAACGGTAATATAGGATTGAACACAACAATGTTAATGACAGTAGGATGGGATTTTACATTTATGGATGGTATTCGTGATCGAAATACGGGAATCTGGAGAAATATCTCACTTTATGCCACCGGAAAGGTTGCATTACGCCATCCTTTCATCAAGTCCGAGCTGAGAAAACCGGACTATAACCAGTCAAAAGAGTCTATATCGGTGGAAGTAATTAATCCATCTGATAATTATAATGGAATAAACTGTACCGTGAAAGGTGAAATAGTCGGCGAAAACATAAAATTTGAGAAGAAGGTTCTCCTTTTACGCGGAGAAAAGAAAGAACTTTCTTTTACACCGAATGAATTTCCACAACTAATAATTAATTCCCCGCGTTTATGGTGGCCTATAAATAAAGGAAAGCAAAATTTATATGATTTGGAACTCAGTGTTTCTGTTGACGGAGTTATCTGTGACTCCGTAAAAACAAGATTTGGTATTCGTGAAATTACCTCAGACACCAATACCCCCGACAAATCACGATTATTCTATATAAATGGTAAACGTTTATTTATTAGAGGAGCAAACTGGATACCGGAAGCAATGTTAAGAAATTCGGATGAACGGACCTATGCTGAATTACGTTATACGCGACAGTCCGGCATTAATCTATTACGAATATGGGGAGGTGGCATAGCCGAGTCCGATTATTTCTTCCAACTTTGTGACGAGTTAGGGCTATTAGTTTGGCAAGAGTTTTGGATGACAGGAGACACCCGACACCCGCAAGATCAGAATCTTTATTTAAACAACGTTTCATCTACCGTAAAACGTATTCGCAATCACCCCTCACTCGCATATTATGTGGCTTCCAACGAAAGTTCAGAAGTCACGGGAACCCCGGAATTATTAAACCATTTGGATGGAACCCGAGGATACCAGATGCAGTCAGAGTGTGCTGGTGTCCACGATGGAAGTCCCTATAAACAAGTAAATCCAATGCAGCATTATGAAAACACAGCATCTCCCCGAGGTAGCCGGGTCGACGGATTCAACCCCGAATATGGCGCACCTACACTTCCGACGGTAGAAATCCTTCGAGAAATGATGGATGAAAAAGATCTTTGGCCCATTAATAAAAAAGTCTGGGATTACTTGGATGGAAATGGCTTTCATTTAATGACAACCCTATATACCGATTTAGTAAATAATTATGGTAAATCATCTTCTATAGATGAGTTTGCACAAAAAGGTCAATTATTAGGAGCTATAAATTCAAAAAGCATTTGGGAAGTATGGAACTATAATAAACTAAACTATGGAGACCGTTTCTGTTCAGGCATTCTATTCTGGTATCATAACTGTCCGGTACGTCAAGTCAGTTCACGCATGTGGGATTGGTCATTGGAACCGACGGCATCTCTCTACCACACCGCAAACGCATTAGAGCCTCTACATGCTCAATTCGATTATCTGAAAAATACAGTTTCAGTTATCAATGATTTATACCAACCCATCAATAATTATAAAATAATAGCACAGGTCTATGACATCAACAGTCGAAAAGTACTTGAAGAATCATCCCCTATTAACATCCCTGAAGATGGAGTTGTCAATGATGTCTTAACGATTCATTTTCCGAATAATATATCACAAGTCCATTTCATCAAATTGATTTTAAAAGATGAAAAAGGGAAAGATGTTTCATCCAACTTTTATTGGCGTTCTAATGATAAATACTTAGGGAAGAATACATTGACAGGGCCTGCTGCCTCAGGTTTTCAGGATCTGGCAAAATTAAAACCTTCCAAAGTCAAACTGAGCTATAAAGTCAGAGAAAACAATGACAGCTATTATATTGATATAACTATGCAAAACCAATCTGACCAAATTGCTTTTTTCAATCAATTACAGTTCTTAAATTCAAAGATGAGTCCAATACGCCCATCCTTCTACTCCGATAATTTCTTTTCGATGACACCCGGTGAAAAGAAATTGGTAACGATTGAAACGAGCAAAGAAAAACTCAACGATGGAGCCTTTTTAGTAATAAAGGGATTCAATATAAAAGTTCAAAAGTATAAGCTAAAATAAATATATATCGTGAAACGATTTTATATTATCTTTTTTTTATTACTGATTCACAAAATCACATTTGCTCAAGACACCTTTGATCTTGTGATTGTCGGTGGAAATCCCGGTGGCATAATGACTGCGATTGCCGCCGCACGAGAAGGAAAAACTTCAGTCATATTGGAACGGACAAATCACATAGGAGGACTTCCTGTAAATGGATTGGGAGCGACTGATATTGCTACTAGAAATGCAACAACCGGTTTATTCGCAGAATTTACATCCAGAATCAAACAATATTATATTCAGCATTATGGAGAAAAGTCCCGACAAGTAAAAGATTGTAGTGATGGATTTCACTTTGAACCATCTGTGGCAGAGTATATCTATAATGAAATGCTGGAGGAACACAAAGATAAAATAGCCATACGCCTTATGCGGCAATTCGATGCAGAGAGCCAAAATATATTAATTCAAAACAGGCGTATCGAAAATATAAGTGTACTCAACCGCGAAAATGGGAAGAAAGAGGTTTATCATGGACTTTTCTTTATAGACGCCACTTATGAAGGTGATCTAGGTGCAGCGGCAGGAGTTCCTTTCCGCCTTGGTCGCGAAAGCAAGAAAGAATTCAATGAGCCGGGAGCCGGCAGAACTTATGAATATTGGAAAAGCCAACCGGACACAGGCAGTACCGGAGACCCGGACAATGGAGTGCAAGCTTACAATTATCGTCTATGCTTAACAAAAGATAGGAAAAACCGCATTTCATTCCCAAAGCCCGAATCATATAACAGAGAAGAGTACAAATCTCTCATTGAAGATGTATGGACTGGTCGGAATACTCAATTGGCTATGAAAAAAGTGACTAATGAAATGATGGAAGAGAACCGTCACTATATCGCCAAAGGAAATCAAACCAAAATGCCGGGAGACAATTGGGGAATCGCTAAGCTAAGCAGCCTTGTTAAGTTGCCAAATGAAAAAGCAGATGGGAATAATCAACATGCGGCATTTCTTTCGACCGATCTCCCCGAAGAAAATTGGCCATGGCCGACTTCTTCATGGGAATGGAGAGATAAATTTGCAGAACGACTCAAAGACTATACTCTTGGCTTATTCTGGTTTGCGCAACACGACTCTGCACTGCCAAAGCACTTTCGGAAAGAGATCGCGAAATGGGGGCTGGCAAAAAATGAATATCAAGATAATAGTTCTTTTCCACGTCAGGTATACGTACGCGAAGGAAGGCGTTTTGAAGGAGTTTATTTTTTTACCGCTCAAGATGCATTACCTGTCTCTCCCAATGAAAGGCCACCACTCCATTCAAACAGTGTGACCGCAAGTCATTATGCACTCGATTCACATGCCGTCAGAAAAAGAGAAAATGGAAGAGTTCACTTAGATGGTTTTATCAGTTACCCCACAGCCCCTTACACAGTACCATTAGGTGTTATCCTGCCGCGGGAGATAGACAATCTTTTATTACCTGTGCCCGTGTCCGGTTCACATATCGGCTTTTCTACATTAAGAATGGAGCCCTGTTGGATGGCATTAGGTCAGGCTGCAGGTATTACAGCTTCACTGGCAATTGACTGTGCCTGCGGCGTTCAAAATGTAGATATTTCCAAAATACAAGACATACTTATTAAACAAAAGGCTACTCTGATCTACTATCGTGATGTACAACCGGATAATTTAAATTTTCCCATGGTACAATATATGGGATTACGTGGCTATCTGCCTGAATGGAATGCAAGACTGACAGAAGTAATTGACAATACAACACTGCAAAAATGGAGTAGCCTGTGTGGCTTTCCAGTTCATGCAACTGAGCATACGACGCGATTGGAAGTTTTGGGTATAATATACAACAGTAATACTTATAAGAGCCAACAAAATGCAGATAAATATCAGCAAAACAATCGCGATTATTATAAGAATCGCAATCAACTGTTTTCAGCTCCAAAAATTATTCAAAAGTGAAGAGCAAAAAAAAGGAGTACCGCTGTACTCCAACCTTTGTTAACCTTAAATCTAATACTATGAAAAACACATTGCAAATGTAGGAATTTTCCTGAAATCAGCAAATAACTACCTGCATAACACCTCTATTTATAAGACATTTTAATAAAAACCACTCCTTTTTTCACTTCTTTTTTCAAGTTATACTAAGCGAAAGACACAAAACGTGTAATAAAAGATACGATTTTCAGACATAGGCTTGTGAATTTGGGAATTATCCCGATATTTGTAGAAAGAAACACCAAGCGAATAGCTATGTTTAACTATGATTTAATTGCAATATTGGGACCTACAGCTTCCGGAAAGACAAAACTTGCCGCATCGCTGGCTTATATCTTGAACACGGAGATAATCAGTGCCGATTCCCGACAGATATACAAAGAAATGGATCTCGGGACCGGAAAAGATCTTGCTGATTACTACGTAAATGGGGAAAAAATGCCTTATCATTTGATTGACATTGTCGAGCCCGGATACAAATATAATGTTTTTGAATATCAGCGTGATTTTCTTAAAGCTTACGAGACTATTAAAGAAAAGAAAACTCTGCCTATTGTATGTGGAGGTACAGGATTATATCTGGAATCGGTATTGCGTGGATACAAATTACTCCCCGTCCCAGAAAACATGGAATTGAGGAAGCAGTTGGAAGATAAATCACTAACTGAATTGACGGAATTACTCAAACAATATAAAACGTTGCACAACACAACTGATGTTGATACTGTAAAGCGAGCCATTCGTGCCCTTGAAATAGAAGAATACTATGCTTGCTTACCAATAGAAGAGCGTAGTTTTCCCAAATTAAAAAGCATTGTTTTTGGTGTGAAAATTGACCGCGAGTTACGTCGGAAGCAGATATCAAACAGGTTGGAACAACGTTTGAATGAAGGTATGGTGGAAGAGGTACAACAATTACTAAATAAAGGCATTTCTCCCGATGATCTCATTTATTATGGACTTGAATATAAATATTTGACTCTTTATCTTATCGGGCAACTTAGCTACAATGAAATGTTTAGAGAGCTAGAGATAGCGATCCACCAATTTGCAAAACGACAGATGACGTGGTTTCGTGGCATGGAACGTCGAGGTATTAATATATACTGGATCGATTACAATCTTCCTTTAGAAGAAAAGATTGCTATTATAGAAAATAAACTCAATGAAAATTAGTACCTTTGACAACAGCAAAAGCAGAGCGTAAACAAACCGAAAATAAGATTTAGGACTTACTAAGAAATAATAATATGAGCGTAGATCCGGGAAAATGGGGAGTAATATACAACCCCAAGGCTGGCACCAGAAAAGTAAAAAAAAGATGGAAAGAAATCAAGGAGTACATGGATAGTAAAAGCGTATCTTACGACTATGTACAATCCGAAGGATTTGGTTCCGTGGAACGCCTTGCCGGAATTCTTGCCAATAATGGTTACCGCATTATCGTTGTAGTAGGGGGAGACGGGGCTTTGAATGACGCCATTAATGGCATCATGTCTTCCCAGGCCGAAGATAAACGAAACATAGCCATAGGCATTATTCCCAATGGAATTGGAAATGATTTTGCCAAATATTGGGAAATAAGTTCTGAATACAAAGAAGCCGTAGACTGTATTATCAACAATCGACACCGTGAAATAGACGTTGGACTCTGCAGCTACTACGATGGGAAAAAACATGTGACACGTTACTTCTTGAATGCTATTAATATTGGGCTTGGTGCGCGAGTTGTAAAGATCACCGACGAAACTAAACGCTTCTGGGGAATGAAGCTTTTATCGTATTTCATGGCTTTAATTTCTCTGTTTTTTGAACGTAAGTTATATCGTATGCATCTTAAAATTAACGGAGAGCATATTCGCGGACGGATTATGACCGTTTGTATCGGAAGTGCATGGGGATACGGGCAAGTTCCGAGCGCCGTACCATATAACGGATGGCTTGACGTATCTGTTATTTATCGTCCGGAACTATTACAACTGGTTTCAGGATTATGGATGTTAATTCAAGGGCGTATATTAAACCATAAAATGGTAAAGCCATACCGTACACAAAAAGTAAAAGTACTCAGAGCTCAAAATGCGTCCGTTGACTTGGATGGTCGTATACTCGACAGGCACTTCCCACTTGACATCAGTATTAAGCATGAAGCAATAACCCTCATTATTCCAAATTAGCGGTTAATTGTAAGCAAAAGCAACAATGCCTCATATCAATAACCTAACTATATTTTTATTACCAAAAGTTGATTACCTATAAATAATTACTTATTCTAAAATAAATTATGATTGAATTAAAGCATAATCCTTCCGGAAACTTCTTCTTACTCGCCGGACCTTGTGTAATTGAAGGTGAAGATATGGCAATGCGCATTACCGAGCATATTGTAAAACTTACCGGAAAGCTACACATTCCATATGTCTTTAAAGGCTCCTACCGAAAAGCCAATCGCTCCCGCCTTGATTCGTTTACCGGCATTGGCGATGAGAAAGCTTTGAATATATTAAAAAAAGTGCATGATACATTTGGCATACCTACTGTCACCGATATTCATACAGCCGAAGAAGCTGCTATGGCAGCCGAATACGTAGACGTACTCCAAATACCAGCTTTTCTTTGTCGTCAAACGGATTTATTGGTCGCTGCCGCCAAAACTCAAAAAATTATTAATATAAAAAAAGGTCAATTCCTCTCCCCTTCTGCAATGCGTTTTACTGCAGAAAAAGTGATTGAAGCAGGAAATAAGAAAGTTATGCTTACAGAGCGAGGAACCACTTTTGGTTATCAGGATTTAGTTGTAGATTTCCGTGGAATTCCGGAAATGCAGACCTTTGGTTATCCGGTTATTCTGGACGTAACCCATTCCCTGCAACAGCCCAACCAGAGCAGTGGGGTAACCGGAGGAATGCCGCAGCTCATAGAAACCATTGCAAAAGCAGGAATAGCAGTAGGTGCAGACGGTTTGTTTATCGAGACCCATGAAAATCCTGCAATCGCCAAAAGTGATGGTGCCAACATGTTGAGACTTGATTTACTCGAAGGATTACTAACCAAACTTGTCCGCATACGTAAAGCGATACAAGAAGTGTGAGTTTAATCAGAATTCGGAAGTAATTCATTCAATATTTTTTCAAAAAAAGATATTGAACTGTGATTTATTTTTGTTGATATCGACAGATGGATTATAAAATCAATTCGATAAGATAAAATGAAACATTTACTCCGTAATTATCTATTTGCCACGCTAATAGTTTTATTGTGCGGCAATTTCCAACAGGTCATTGCACAACAAATGCAATTTCCTCCCTTGCCAATTGACAAAAATGTCCGTATAGGTAAGTTAGACAACGGGTTGACGTATTATATACGCCACAACAAATTGCCAGAACACCGCGCAGAATTTTATATCGCGCAGAAAGTTGGTTCAATACTCGAAGAACCACAACAACGTGGTTTGGCTCATTTTTTGGAACACATGGCATTTAACGGTACAAAGAACTTTCCAGGAGACGAAAAAGGACTTGGCGTTATTCCATGGTGTGAAACGGTCGGCATTAAATTTGGTACCAATCTGAATGCTTATACTAGTGTAGACGAAACCGTTTACAATATCAGCAATGCTCCTATAGATCGCGCAGGAGTTTTAGACTCATGTCTATTTATCCTTCATGACTGGTCAAATTACATCTTGCTAAAAGATGATGAAATAGACAAAGAGCGTGGAGTGATCCGTGAAGAATGGCGTAGTCGGAATAGTGGTATGCTACGTGTCTATACCGACCTGTTACCTACGATGTATCCCGGTGATAAATATGCAGACTGCATGCCTATCGGTTCTTTAGATGTCATCAATAATTTTCCTTACAAAGATATCCGTGATTATTACCAGAAGTGGTATCGTCCCGATTTGCAAGGAATAATCATTGTAGGAGATGTTGATGTCGATGCAGTGGAAGCAAAAATAAAAGCTTTATTCACCGATATTAAAAAGCCTGTCAACCCGACTACTCGCATTTATTACCCCGTAAAAGATAATAAAGAGCCTATTGTAGCTATAGGCAAAGACAAAGAAGTAGACTCACCATCTATAACTTTATTTTTCAAACAAGATATTACACCTGATAGTGCTAAAAACAATGTGGGTTATCTGGCCACTCAATATATGCTCCACATGATAACGAGTATGCTTGATACACGCTTGGATGAGTTAGTGCAAACGGCAACTCCTCCGTTTACAGATGCAGGTAGCGGTTACAACAACTATTTCCTCTCAAAAACGAAAGATGCTTTTTCTTTATCCGCGTCCTGCAAAGCCGAGGGAATAGAAACTGCTTTGAAAGCTTTATTGATAGAAACAGAACGTGCCCGTCGCTTCGGATTTACAGAGTCGGAATACTCACGTGCTCGGGCTAATTATCTGCAAAGACTAGAATCCGCTTATAATGAACGTGAAAAAACCCAGCATGGAGCATACGTACGTGAATATGTGCAAAACTTCTTAAATGGAGAACCGATACCGGGAATAGAAACGGAATATGCCATGATGAATCAGTTGGCACCGAATATTCCGTTACAGGCCTTGAATGCTGCCATGCAACAACTTGTTCCGGATAGTAACCAAGTTGTTATGATTGCCGGGCCGGATAAAGAGGGCTTAAAATACCCATCTAAAGAAGATATAACCTCTTTACTTAAAGGTATGAAGGCTCTTGATCTGAAGCCCTACGTCGACAAAGTATCCAATGAACCTTTGATGAAAGAAGCCCCTAAAGGAGGAAAAATTATTTCGGAAAAAGCAAACAATGTATATGGTACGACCAAACTTGTTCTTTCCAATGGAGTAACGGTATATGTAAAACAGACCGACTTCAAAGCTGATGAAATCCGTATGGAAGGTACCAGTCTGGGAGGTAAAACGCTTTTCCCCGATAAAGACGCTTTAAATTTCTCTGTCATAAATGATGTTTCGGCTGTAGGGGGGTTGGGAAACTTCAGCAAAGTAGACTTGACCAAAGCTCTTGCCGGCAAGAAAGTTTCGGTAAATGCATCTGTTAATAACACGACAGAGAATATTTATGGTAATTGCTCTCCAAAAGACTTCGAAACGATGATGCAATTAACTTATCTTACATTTACCGCCCCTCGTAAAGATACGGAAGCATTCGAATCATACAAAAATCGCACCAAAGCCGAACTACAAAGTGCTCAAGCAAATCCGCTTTCAACGATTGGTGATTCTATACAAAAAGCGATGTATGGGAGCCATCCCCGTTTAGTGATGATGAAGCCGGAACTTGTCGACAAGATTGATTATGACCGCGTATTGGCTATGTATAATGACCGCTATAAGGACGCCAGCGATTTCACTTTCTATCTGGTAGGTAATGTTGATCTGGAAAAAGCGAAGCCATTGATTGCACAATATTTAGGTTCTCTCCCCGTGATTCATCGTAAAGAGACATTTAAAGATAATAAGATGAATGTACGCAAAGGAACTTATAAGAATGTATATGCCAAAGAGCAGCAAACTCCAATGGCTACAGTCGTATTTATTTATAATGGACAAACACCTTATACTTTAAAAAATAATATTCTACTTAGCTATTTAAGCCAGATTCTCAATATTATCTACACTGAAGAAGTGCGTGAGAAAGAAGGTGGTACCTATGGTGTGAGTTGCTATGGGAATCTGACAAAATACCCCAAAGAAGAACTGTTATTGCAAATTGTATTCCAAACAGATCCGGCTAAGAAAGACCATTTATCCGGTATAGTTGTTGATCAGCTCAAAAAATTAGCTGCAGAGGGTCCTTCGGATGTTCATTTACAAAAAGTAAAAGAATACATTATCAAGAAATATAAAGACAATCAGAAAGAGAATGGATATTGGATGAATAATTTGGATGAATATTTCTATACAGGAATAGACATGACAAATGGTTACGAAACATTGGTAAACAGTATTACGACAAAAGAAGTACAACAATTTGCTGCCGAGTTATTGAAACAAGGTAATCAGATTGAAGTTACCATGACTTCTCCCGATAAAAAATAATAAATAGGTTATAGGAGGAGGTTTATAATAAATAAAGCCTCCTCCATTCCCTATCTTATGAATTACTTTTAATCCAGTTCATATTCAACAATCTTCTTTCTTTTTGAACTAAGCCATTTTGTTTCGTTGTTGTGAAACGCCAATTTTGACTATAGTACTCTTATTATTTATTCATAAATGCAATTACAATGAACCTATTTCTTGAACTACGTAAACATGGAAAGCTAGCTAATAAACGGCATCCAATGTATGAAAAAAGTAAATTCGGAAAGTTCTGGATGTATTTCATGGCAATCTTTTGGGCCGGATACCTCATCTTCTTTGGAACAACTTTTGCTTTTGCTTTTGATGGAGGTGCCAAAGAAGCTTACCAAGTGTTAAATAGCGGGCTTATATTCATACTTGCCTTAGATTTTATAATGCGTTTCCCTTTCCAAAAAACTCCTACGCAAGAAGTAAAGCCATACATGCTCTTACCGATAAAGCGCGATCGGTTAATTGATTTATTACTTGTCCGTTCCGGTTTGGATGCATTCAACCTTATTTGGTTATTTTTCTTTGTACCGTTTTCCATCATATCCATTACAAAGTTTTACGGTATAATGGGAGTATTCAGCTACTGTCTGGGCATCTGGCTACTTATCGTATTCAATAACTACTGGTTTCTGCTTTGCCGTACATTAATCGGTGAACGTATAGGATGGATTATACTTCCCGCTTCAGTTTATGGAGCTATAGCCGCCGGTATATTCATACCTACGAAAAGTCCTATCTTCGGTTATTCCGCTACTTTAGGTGAAGGACTCATCTCCGGTAATCTACTTGTTTTCCTAGGTATCTTATTGGCCATAGCATGCATAGGATTCATCAACCGTAAACTGATGAGCAACCTCGTGTATGCTGAAATAAATAAGGTGGAGGATACTAAAGTGAAGAACATCTCCGAATACAAATTTCTCGATCGGTATGGTGAAATCGGTGAATATATGCGTCTGGAACTGAAATTACTTTTCAGAAATAAGGTATGCAAATACTCTTTACGTATGGTTATACTCTTGGTTTTGGTATTCAGTTCACTGATAAGCTTTACAAGCGTATACGATGGAGAAGGCATGAAGAATTTCCTCGTAGTATACAATTTCGTGATATTCGGTATCCTTTTCTTATCCAGTATTATGAGCTACGAAGGTAATTACATTGATGGATTAATGAGCCGAAAAGAATCTATTTACACCTTATTACGTGCCAAATATACCATTTATAGCACTGCCATTCTCATTCCATTCATACTGATGATTCCTGCAATGATTACTAAAAAAGTAGCCGTCATGAGTTGTGTTTCTTGGGCCATTTTTTCTATTGGTTTTGTATACTTCTGCCTTTTCCAAATGGCCGTTTACAACAATAGAACAGTTAATCTAAGCATTAGAATGACTGGAAGAAATGTAGGGACAGGACTACAGAATCTCATAGCAGGCGCATCTTTCGGAGTTCCTCTTATACTGAATGTAGTACTAAATGCCCTAATCGGGAAAGAGGCTACTTCATGGACATTAATTGTTATCGGAGCGTCTTTCATCTTGACCTCCAATCTCTGGATCAAAAACGTTTATCACCGTTTTATGAAACGTCGATATAAAAACATGGAAGGATTCCGGGATAGTAGACAGTAAAATTTCAAAAGATTCAGAATATAATGACTTTACAACTTCTGAAACAAGTGAAATCAACAGATAAAAATATTATATCAAAAAATAAAGCAATATGATAACCATAAGTCATCTTCAAAAAAAGTTCGGTGAAAAGATAGCAGTAAATGTAGATCAGTATACCATCAATCAAGGCGATATGCTGGGACTTGTAGGGAACAACGGTGCAGGTAAAACAACACTTTTCCGTTTAATACTTGATCTGTTGAAAGCCGATCAAGGCTATGTAAATATTAATGATATCAATGTATGCGAGAGTGAAGAATGGAAAAAATTTACCGGTGCATTCATCGACGACGGTTTTCTCATTGATTACCTGACGCCTGAAGAATACTTCTACTTCATAGGTAAAATGTATGGAATGAATAAAGCGGAAGTAGACACCCGTCTTATTCCATTTGAGCGTTTCATGAATGGTGAGGTTCTTAATCAGAAAAAATTCATTCGAAACTTTTCTGCCGGAAACAAACAAAAGATCGGTATTATATCGGCTATGCTCCATAATCCGCAATTACTGATATTGGACGAACCTTTCAATTTTCTTGATCCTAGCTCACAATCGGTAATCAAGCATATACTCAAAAAATACAGTGAAGATCATAACGCTACCATTATAATTTCCAGTCACAATTTGAGTCACACGGTCGACATATGTCCTCGAATTGCACTCCTTGAACATGGAATCATCATCCGTGATATTCAAAATGAAAACAATTCCGCGGAAAAAGAACTTGAGGATTATTTTAATATCAGTGTAGAAGAGGAAATAGCCGAAGAAGAGGAAATGAAAGAAAATCATATGGAAGCAAAAGAATGAATACAACCAAATAAAAAGAAATATGAAAAGCATCATTGGGTTACTTATATTGATATGCACTTCCCTGAATGTCCAGGCCCAATTATTGTGGAAGATCAGTGGAAACGGATTGTCTAAGCCTTCATACATCGTTGGAACCCATCATTTGGTTTCATCCAACTTTGCGGATAGCATCAACGGAATAAAGAAAGCCGTAGATGAAACATCGCAAGTCTATGGAGAAATCCTTATATCCGAAGCAACTTCACCTGCATTTATGCAAGAAATGCAAAAGTATATTATGCTCCCGGGAGATACAACGCTTAAGCAGTTATTTAGCCCGGAACAATATGAAATTGTAGGTAAAGCTGTAAAAGAGAACCTTATGGCAGATATTTCCATGTTGGAAAAACTAAAACCCGCACTTATTTCGCAACAGCTAATGATGGCTATTTATATGAAGCATATTGGCGGATTTAATCCCAATGATCAATTAGACAGCTATTTTCAGAACCAAGCGCTTCAGAGCGGGAAAAAAGTACAAGGTCTGGAAACAATTGCAACCCAATTGAGCCTGTTGTTGAACAGTCAAACACTCCAACGTCAGGCAAGCCTGCTCTTTTGTATGGCCGACAACATAAAAAAGAATCTGGATCAAAGTAAAAAAATGACTATGCTCTATAAAGCACAGAACATAGAAGGATTATTAAAGTTAATGGAAGAGCGGGAAAATACGCTATGCGATCCTCAACCCAAAGAATTGGAAGACTTATTGGACAACCGTAATAAAGAATGGGTGAAAAAGATTCCGGAGATTGTAAAAGAAACCCCGACCCTTTTTGTTGTAGGGGCAGGACATCTACCCGGTAAGAGCGGTATTCTCCATTTACTAAAACAACAAGGCTATTCCATAAACCCGGTTCAATAAAAATAGTACAACTTTCAGTTACCAGCTCAACTGAGGTAAAAAATGACTTACACAATCACGCAAAGTAGTCAGCGTGATTGGTTTCACTAACACTTCTGAAGCACCGCAACGTAAAGCATTCTCACGATCGGAAATAAAAGCATAAGCAGTCTGCATAATTATAGGAAGCTCAAGCGTTTCCTCCCTAATAATTTTTGTAGCATCCAGACCATTCATCACCGGCATCTTTATATCCATTAGAATAGCCTCTAATTTACCACTATTTTCTTTATACAGATTTACCGCTTCCTCACCATTCTTTGCCCACAAGATATCGCACTTCTTACCAATAATTGCCTTTATTAATTTAAAGTTACTGTCATCATCTTCTGCGACCAATATTAATGGACGATAGGCTTCTGATATTTTTTCAGTTTCCATGACCTATGTATTTATTATACAATGCAAAGATACAAAAATAATAGATATACAATACTTTCATTAAATAGTTACTAAATTATTGGGAGAATATTAACCTTCATATCAGCCTTCAACTTATACAATTTAACAATAAAAAGATGACTTCAACGGCAATATAAAGCGTTGTAGTTGAAGTCATTTTAAAATGAAAAACAAATAATTAATGGTTGCAAACTTTAGTAATATCCACAGTAAATCCGTCATCGGAAGGCCTAAATTTACCTTTATGCTTAAGAAATTCTATCAATTCGTCGATATCCATATTGTCTGCGGAGCAAGCGTAAAAACGTTGCTGTGCGCCAAAATTCTTAATGATGGATTCCTTCAATGTGGCTTCGGAATAGCTGTTACCTTCCATCATATGCAGTACTTCATGGGCATGTAATTGTTCCATATCTGATTAATTTTTAGGCAAAGATAACACGATCATTTTATTAAAAGATGCAACGTATGTGACAAGATATAAAAAATGTCGAACTAAAGAAAAAAAGAAAATGAAACCACAGGGTATGATTACTTCTAAAGATTATATATAGTATGCACTTGACTAAATCGCAATTCTGGTATAGAAATATTTATAAAGATTCCCTTCCAAAGACTAAATTTAAATATCTTTGTCCCCGCAAATAGAGAAATGCCATAGAATTCAGCAAACACAATGATCTAATAATATGAATACAAAACATCTATCCCCCTTTCAACAAGGAATAGTCGGAGTACAGTTTTTGTTTGTAGCTTTCGGAGCAACAGTTTTAGTTCCCCTTTTAGTCGGTTTAAATCCTTCCGTAGCACTGTTTACAGCTGGTGTCGGCACATTACTTTTCCATTTGGTCAGCAAAGGGAAAGTACCTATTTATCTGGGAAGTAGTTTTGCATTCATCGCACCGATTATAGAATCGACCCGTCTGTACGGATTACCGGGAACTTTATGCGGATTGACTTCTGTAGCCGCAGTTTATTTCTTGATGAGTTTTCTGGTGAAAAAGAAAGGCATACGACTGATTGAACGCTTATTCCCTTCTGTCGTTATTGGGCCGGTCATCATATTGATTGGTTTATCTTTAGCTGGAACAGGAGTGAATATGGCAAAAGGCAATTGGCTTCTCGCCATATCATCATTAACAACAGCTGTATTGGTATCACTGTTGGCCAAAGGACTATGGAAACTAATCCCCATTTTCTGCGGTATTATTGTGGGATACACAGCGGCATGTATTGGAGGAGATGTTAATTTGCAATCAATAGTAGATGCACCATGGTTAAGCCTCCCAGCCTTTGTTACACCACAATTCTCCTGGCAAGCTATCATATATATGATTCCTGTGGCAATTGCCCCCATCATAGAACATATCGGCAATATCTATACCATCGGCACTGTAACCGGTAAGGATTATGTTAAAGACCCGGGATTGGAACGAACCTTATTCGGTGACGGCTTGGCCTGCCTCTTTGCAGGTTTTGTAGGAGGTCCTCCCGCAACGACGTATGCCGAAGTCACAGGAGCGATCTCATTAACCAAAATATCCGATCCGAAAATTATCCGCATCACTGCGGTAGCCGCAATATTATTCTCGGTTATTGGAAAAATCAGTGCTTTTCTACAATCCATCCCTTCTGCTGTTCTAGGTGGAATCATGCTATTACTGTTCGGTACAATAGCTTGCGCGGGAATACAAACCATGATCCGTCAGCAAAGCGATCTGGGACAAACACGCAACATGATCATCGTTTCACTGACGCTTACCATCGGAATAGGTGGTGCCGTATTAAGTTGGGGAACTTTCTCGATGAGCGGCATCGGCCTGGCTGCACTGATGGGTATGATATTAAATCTTGTATTACCTGCAGAACGGACGCTAAAAGAAAACACATAAATAAGTTAACGTCAATTCAACAAGTCCTCGCATTCTCTTCAATTTCTCTGTAAGCGACCACTTACAGTTAAATATATCGGCTTCATCTCTTTCATTTCCTCCTAAGCATTTACACCTCAGTGTTTTACGATGAAGGAAAAGATGTAAAACGAGGTTCATTCTCTTTCATTCCTTCACCTTTTCCACCATATATGATCTTCATACCTATCGAATACAATGAACACGCCTTTCTTTTGTGAGAAATAATCGTTCATATAAATAGTTGACTGCAGTCGGCTGATTAGACGACTATAGTCGGCGATATAGACTACTTAAGTCGGCTGATTGGACAATAGCAGTCAGCTGTTATTTAATACTGCATTAAACTCCGACAAATGCAATAAATAAATTCGTTGCAAAGCCGGATGGTATCTATCCGGTGAAGGAGGTGAAGAGCGTCGGAGCCTGATCTTTTTTTTAATATTCATCACAACATTTTGATATACAGACATTTGAAAGATTGTGAAGGAATTGGAGTACAGATGTTATATTTTCTGAAAGATTTCATCGAACTCACGTTTCCATAAGTAAGTGCCCAAGTCTCCGACTTTACTCCAAAATAATTCTTACAACTAATACGAAGTGATGAAAGTCTTCTCGCTAATTTCAGAAAGAATGATTTTCATAAATTGCTATATCTTCACGAAAGATACTTTTTGGCACGACTGTAAAACAAATTACTTTTTCATACGTTTCTTAGAAAATACACGGATATGAAAATTGCAATTAGTGGGGCCACCGGATATATCGGCAAACATCTCACATCTTTTTTTGCTGCCCAAGGCCATGAAATCATAGCCTTGAAAAGAAATCTTTTCAAGGAACAAGCTTTTGCCCAACTGTTTCAGCAGATTGACGGATGTGCTGTAATTATTAATCTTGCAGGAGCACCAATCAATAAACGATGGAACGAGGAATATAAACAAGAATTATACAATAGCAGAATCCTCGTGACGCGCCAACTCGTTAAAGCCATCTCTTCGCTTGAGCAGAAACCGCAACTTCTCATTTCTACATCTGCCGTTGGTTACTACTCAAACAAAGGTATTCACGATGAAGATCATAACGTAAGGGGGCAAGGCTTTTTAGCCAATCTTTGCCACTTTTGGGAAGAAGAAGCCAAGCAATGCCCACCGGAAGTACGAACAGTCATTGTCCGCTTGGGAGTAGTGTTATCATCGGATGGAGGAGCCATGAGTAAGATGCTCTTCCCGCTTAAGCTTACCCGTACTTCCACTATTATAGGAAGCGGCAGACAAGCCTTTCCCTGGATAGGCTTGACCGACTTATGCCGTGCTTTCGCTTTTATCATTGACAATCCGACAATGGAAGGTGCATTCAATATCACGGCACCGCAACTTATTACGCAAAAGTATTTGGCGGAAGCACTAGGAAGATCCGCCCATGCCCTACTCACCATGAGTGTACCGTCCATCGTATTCAAAATACTGTATGGTGAAGGAGCGGTGTTCCTGACCAGCGGGCAGAGTGTGGTTCCGGCCAGACTCTCCACAGCAGGGTTTAGTTATCAGACCCCTACCCTTGAAAAATTACTCGAAATCCCCGATTATACCACTATCAGTCGATTGGATATTGCCAGCTATATGGGGTTATGGTACGAAATAGCCCGATACGAGAATCGGTTTGAGCGAGGTATTGAGAATGCTACCGCCCACTATGCCTTACAACCGGATGGTACGATCCAAGTGGAGAATAGCGGTTATAAAAAGGGAGTATTAAAAAGAGCAATCGGCAAAGCAAAGCAACCGGATAAGCAACAGCCTGGTAAACTGAAAGTCTCCTTCTTTTGCAATTTCTACTCCGATTACTATATTCTTGAACTTGATGAGACGGATTATAGCTACGCATTGATTGGAAGCAGTTCGGATAGCTATCTATGGATATTAGCGCGCACCCCACAACTACCCGAAGAAATTTTGAACGAGATAATTCGCAAAGCCTCAGCGCGAGGATATGATATTAGCAAACTGATCTTCACTCAAAGCAGATAAGATCCCCCAGTGCGTATTGTCTCAATACCTAAAGTCGATGGATACACTACGGGATCAACGATGATTAACCCCGTAACCAAATAAGGCAAAATCACCAAGGCAAGGGTCGTCAGGAAATATCTCGGTCAATGCGGAAGTAATCTTACGGGCATTTTTTAGAGAAAAAGTCTCCGAATCGGTCAGCCCCAACTGACAAGCCACCCGGCATACGTGTGTATCGAGCGGTATTAACAGATCTTTACGGTCGAAATATCCCCATATTCCAAAGTCCACCTCAGGTCCTTTTCTTATCATCCAACGCAAAAACATATTCAACTTTTTCTGCGGACTTTTAGGCGAAACACCCAGAAAAGCACACAACCGATCTATCGGAGTCCCCGGATAGGCCCTCAAAGTATCCTCCAGACTTGCATTACGACGGTAAGCTTCACGCAACAAGGTAAAATAGCCATTAAAATGAGAGTACGAAAGCATACGATAAAAGCTTTGCGTATCATTTGTGCGAAAAGTCGATTCCCACTCGCCCGACAGCACATAACGGTAGGGTGACTCCCCTATGATGCGATGAAGGCATTCCGCCTTACTCAGGATTTGTTTACGATTGCCAAAACTCATTAAGGCAGTAAGCAAACCACTTACTTCAATATCTTGTTTCAACGAATAACGATGTGGAAACTGTATCGGGTCATTTTCTATGAATTCACTACGATGATAATTAGCCGCCCACTCCAATAATTTCTGTCTGATATCCTCAGTCATTAATCTGCACTAAAAATTAAAATGCAAATATTGCGTGAATTAAATGGAATATACAAAAAATACTCCGCTAAATATCCACAAAATTCCTTATATTGAGCAATATTGGACAAGTGATATCTTACAGCAAGACTTATTTTTGCATCGTGAAACATTAAGAATTATGGAATATAAGAAAACCATCGCATTATGAAGGCTTTTTTAGGTGAGCCGATAGGAAATATCATGATAATCCCAAAGTCACTCCGATGGATAAATTACGCACCGACGTATGTATGGAAATGCCGAACGCTATCTTAACGATCCTGCTTCGACCAAACCCGAAGACCTGCTGACAGAGATTTATATTCCTGTGGAATAGACAAAAAACAATTCCCTCCGGCCTTTTATCCGGAGGAGATTGTTTATTATTATCGACAACTGATCTTTTAATCAAAAAGCAAATATCAACTATGGCGATTCAATCTATTTACGTGATTTATAATTCTGATAATCTTTGACAAACCCATCTCTAAGCCAAGTTGCCAATGCCTGTCTGTTTGAATTGAGTATAAAGCGTTGTTGATCGAAAGAGTTCTGTATATTTCCCAACTCTACAAATACAGCCGAAGGAGAACTGTTAGCTATCACATATAAGTTACGAGGGCCCACCGTTCCGTAAAAGCCTCGATTAGGCTGGTACTTACCATATTTCGATTCAAAGGTTTCCTTCATCGTAGTGGCAAGTCGCTTACTATCCGGTTTTGTCTGTGAGTAGTAAAAGAAAACATCCGTCTGCATACCTTCACTGCGACTGTCGACATGCAGAAATATGGAACGGCAATACTTGTAATTCTTGCGATCTTTGCGGTATAGCTCGTTTATCTTATCGCACCGTTGCTGCAAGCGTTGCACCTGATTGAGAGGAATAGGATCGCCCATACAAGTTTCGCGCTTACTATTAGGTAGGTAGAGGTCATTACGTATACCGTCTTCAGCATCCTGAATAATTATATTGACCTGTGCCCCCTCCTGCATCAAAAGACGGGCAAGTCGTAAGATGACATCATAAGCATATTCATCTTCGTGCAGTTCAACGCCATTACGTATACCAATTGCACCGGGGTCAGGTCCGCCATGTCCGCTAACCACATAGAAACACGCGCCGCGAAGACGATCCGAAGTCACTCTTACGTTAGCGAGTGCGCTCCCGAATAAAGGCTCATTAATAGATGTTTTTTGCGAACGTGACTTGGATTTAGTCACGGATGACTTGGACGAACGGCTGTCTTCCGCCTCATCATCTTCTTCTTTTACTTTCGTCTTCTTTTTAGCCGTTTTACTCGACTTACTATCCTCGTGCAAAGGTGGAAGCACATATTCCACGCCCAATTGTATCTCTTCTTTATCACGCAACTTACGTTTATTCAACTCCAAAAACTCCTTATAATAATCATTCCCTTCACGTTCATTTCTCCGCAGAAATGCGGAAATACCTTCCCCTTTTTGAGGAGTGTCCTTTTCATCCTGAGCAAAGACCTGAAATGATAAAAATAATCCAAATAAAACGGTAAGTAAACAAAAAGTACGTTTCATAATCTGTTCGTTCATCAATCAATTGCGTTTATGGCTATAGAAACAATATAGCAAATCCTTTTCGAGTATATATCCGGCAAAAATACAATTATTTTCCTTACTTTTGCCCCTCAACAAACGTTTTAGAAAAAGGAACTACTAAGAATACGAAAAAGTATGGCTAAACAATTTAAACCGGAAACCTTGTGCGTACAAGCCGGATGGACTCCGAAAAAAGGCGAGCCTCGAGTATTACCAATCTACCAAAGCACCACTTTCAAATATGAAACAAGCGAGCAAATGGCTCGTTTATTCGACCTCGAAGATAGCGGTTACTTTTATACCCGCCTGCAAAATCCAACAAATGATGCCGTTGCAGCAAAGATAGCGGCTCTTGAAGGAGGTGTTGCTGCAATGCTTACATCAAGCGGACAATCGGCTAACTTCTATGCCATTTTCAATATCTGCCAGGCAGGTGACCACTTTGTTTGTTCTTCGGCTATATACGGAGGAACCTTCAATCTCTTTAGCGTAACCATGAAAAAGTTGGGAATTGAAGTTACATTCATTAACCCGGATGCTACCGAAGAAGAGATATCGGCTGCTTTCCGTCCAAACACCAAAGCCTTGTTCGGTGAAACGATCTCCAATCCATCATTGGAGGTGCTTGATATTGAAAAATTTGCTAATATCGCCCATAAACATGGGGTTCCTTTAATTGTAGACAATACTTTCCCTACTCCTATCAATTGCCGTCCATTTGAATGGGGAGCTGACATTGTAGTACACTCTACCACCAAATATATGGATGGTCATGCTACAAGCGTCGGAGGTTGTATTGTAGACAGCGGCAAGTTCGATTGGGAAGCTAACGCCGATAAATTCCCCGGACTGTGTACCCCCGATGAGTCTTATCATGGCTTGACTTATACTAAAGCTTTTGGCAGTATGGCTTACATGACCAAAGCCACTGCACAATTAATGCGCGATTTAGGTAGCATACAGAGTCCCCAGAATGCCTTTTTATTGAACATCGGTTTAGAAACTCTCCATTTGCGTATGCCTCAACACTGTAGCAATGCGCAAAAAGTAGCGGAATACTTACAAGCTAATGATAAGGTAGCTTGGGTGGAATATTGTGGCTTACCGGAAAACAAACATTATGATCTGGCTCAAAAATATATGCCTAATGGCTCTTGTGGTGTGATTTCATTCGGACTGAAAGGAGGTCGTGATGTAGCCATTAAGTTTATGGACTCATTAAAATTGGCTGCCATTGTGACTCATGTTGCCGACGCACGTACTTGTGTGCTTCATCCCGCAAGTCATACCCACCGCCAGCTTACCGATGAACAGTTGATGGCGGCAGGCGTACGTCCCGATCTCATCCGTTTGTCTGTGGGTATTGAAAATGCCGGTGATATTATTGCCGACATAGAACAGGCATTAAAAGCTTAAAGTGATAATATACCCATCTCGCCGGATTAACAAAATCCGATACGAAAAGTATAATAAATGAAAGCACTGTTTTACAGCTTATTATAAAAGCTGCCCTACAAAGAATAATTATATGAATAAAATTTAACTTTGTAGAGCAGTTTTTTTTATACCATTTAATGGATGAAAGAAATTTTGATTAATCATCCGATTCGATAAATAGAATAAGATGGCCCCTTATTCTTTACAAGCGAACACGCACAACATTATCTTTTATCGGATAAATCCAGTTTGCTGCGAAGCTCATTAATTTCCCGCTGCATATCTTCAATTTGGGCTAAAAGATGGCGAATGACATCAATTCCTTCAATATTGATAGACAAGTCATAGTATAACCGGCTGTAGTGTTCTATCTCAGGGAGTTGGGAATATGACAGACAGCGTTCCTCCCCTTCCTTATAAATCTCTATCAAATCATTTTCTTGTAACAATTCAATAAATAAAGGATCGATGTTACATTTCGCACAATATTCACTGATTATGATAAGTTCGTTCTGCATAGCACTAATATTTAGAATTCATAGTCTGAAGTTTACGAAACATCTCTTTTTGTTGCTCCGTTAAATTGGCCGGTAACTTGACAGAATACTCCACTATAAGATCACCGAATTGTCCTTCTTTCTTATACACAGGGAATCCCTTTCCTTTCAAACGCACTTTCGTCCCGTTTTGAGTCTCCGGCTTTACCTTCAACTTGACTTTTCCATCCAACGTATCAACTAATTGATCTCCCCCTAAAAGGGCGGTATATAGATCGATAAAAACATTGATATACAAATCATCGCCTAGACGTTTGAATACCGGATCATCTGCTATTGCAAAGGTGATATAAAGATCACCAGCCGGACCGCCATTTACTCCCTCAGCACCATAACCTTTCAACTTTATGACCTGACCATTCGCTACGCCTGCGGGAATAGTGATTCGCACAGTTTTACCATTCACCGTCAATATCTGTTTGTGGGTTTGTGCCGCCTCACGCAATGAGAGACTAAGCTCTGCATGATAATCCTGTCCACGAAATCCCGAGCTACGTCCTCGGCGCCCATTCCCACCAAACAAAGACTCAAAGAAATCGGAGAAACCACTTTCTCCCCCCGTAAATGCCTGTCCGTCGGAAGAATGCCAGTAATCGTTGTCGCTATCGGTAGCATAGCCACTGCCATGACTACTGAAACCTCCGGCACCAGTTTGCTCCCGGGCACGCTTTTGAGCTTCAAATTCATCGGCATGTTTCCAATGCTCACCATATTCGTCATACTTCTTTCGTTTCACCGGGTCGCCCAGCACTTCATTCGCCTCATTTATAACCTGAAACTTATCCTTTGCAGTCGGATCCCCCGGATTCAAGTCAGGATGGTATTTACGTGCAAGCTTGCGAAAGGCTTTTTTGATATCATCCTGTGATGCCGTTTTGTCTACTCCAAGAACTTGATAATAATCAATATATGCCATAGTCTATAAATTTTATATTCTGACAATATAATAACAAACAACAGACCAACACAATTGTTTTACTTCTTAAAATACGTAAACAAACACTAAAAAGAGGTTTATCAATGCTTATACACACATTATCAAGAACTCACACTGAAATATAAAATATGAAAGACATACGTTATTCTAAAATATTGTAAATAACACGTAATATCAATTAATTATTATCGCAAATTATTCCTAAAATAAGTAGAAACAACTTTATTTGTAATTATAATCTTTTTGATAAAAGAGCAAATATTCCACTCTACCAGTATAAACACATTGATATGAAAAGTAATTCTTGGATTTTTACTACACTATTAGTGTTCATCAGTATGCAAGTCAGAGCAGAAGGATGGATACGGATCAACCAATTAGGCTATTTACCCAAATCATTCAAAATAGCCGTTTACATGAGTGAAGAACCTGTAGACATTAAAGAATATGCATTAATTGATGCTTTCACGGGAAAAGTGGCTAAAATATATACAGCTCCGAAAAGCTGTGGAAAAATCGGAAAGATGCAAAGTACATTCAGGCTCGATTTCAGCGAATTTACCCAGGAAGGTACATATTATTTAAAAGTCGGTAACACGCTCTCTCCACGTTTTCCTATTAACACCCATGTGTATAACGGAACCGCCGACTTTCTATTGAACTATATGCGCCAACAAAGATGCGGTTATAATCCATTCCTGAAAGACAGTTGCCATGTACATGATGGCTATATCGTATACCATCCGACTAAAACGGGAAAACATATCGATGTTCGCGGAGGATGGCACGATGCTACCGATTACTTGCAATATACCACAACTTCGGCAAATGCGATCTATCAAATGATGTTTGCCTATCAGCAAAATCCGGAGGCATTTGGTGATGCCTATGATGCAACCGGACTCCCGGGAGCAAACGGCATACCTGACATTGTAGATGAGATAAAATGGGGATTGGATTGGTTAAACAGGATGAATCCGGAACCCGGAGAACTTTATAACCAAATAGCAGATGATCGCGATCACGCCGGCATGCGTCTCCCAAATAAAGACAAAGTAGACTACGGTTATGGTCCCGGTAACGGTCGCCCGGTATATTTTTGTAGCGGTGAGCCTCAAGTACGGGGTAAATTTATGAATGCAACTACTGGAGTAGCGAGTACTGCCGGAAAATACGCTTCATGCTTTGCATTAGGAGCGCGCATATTAAAACAATATTATCCGGAATTTGCCAAAGAAATCGGAGCTAAAGCCAATGCCGCATATCAGGAAGGAATCAAAAAACCCGGTGCATGCCAAACTGCTTCAGTTTTGTCTCCATACATCTATGAAGAAGACAATTGGGTGGATGATATGGAGCTTGGTGCAATGGAATTATATAAAAGTACGGAAGAAAAAGGCTATTTAAATCAAGCCATCGAATATGGACGACGGGAGCCATTCACACCATGGATGGGAGCAGACAGTGCACGTCATTACCAATGGTATCCGTTTATAAATATGGGACACTATCATTTGGCAAAACTTGGGAATCAGCGCCTAAGCAAAGAGTTTATTCGTAATATGCGTACTGGAATTCAGCGCACATTCGAAAAGGCTCAAAACAGTCCTTTCCTAAATGGAATACCATATATCTGGTGCTCGAACAATCTGACTGTTGCCATGATGACCCAATGCCGGCTTTATCGGGAATTAACAGGCGACACAACTTATGCAGAAATGGAAGCTGCACTACTAGATTGGCTGTTTGGTTGCAACCCATGGGGAACGAGTATGATTGTAGAACTTCCACTTTATGGTGATTACCCTTCCCAACCCCACTCCTCTTTATTAAATGCAGGCGTAGGTAACACAACAGGCGGTTTGGTAGACGGACCGGTTTATCGAAGTATTTTCGAAAACTTGAGTGGAGTAAACATGACGGGAATTCCAGGGACTCCGGGACAAGATTATGATCGTTTCCAACCGGATTTAATGGTATATCATGATGCCATACATGACTATTCCACCAACGAGCCGACCATGGACGGAACCGCCAGCCTTACCTATTATCTTTCCTCAATGCAGAAAGAAGGGATGGCACAATCCGGTATTAAGGACGACAAGAATATTTACGTAAATGGCGGAATTGTTCGCACCGATCCTTCCCAAAAACAAATTTCTTTGGTGTTTACTGCTGCTGATAAAGCAGACGGAGCAGATGCAATTATTAAGACTCTCAAAAAACACAACATCAAAGGAAGCTTTTTCTTCACGGGAGAATTTTATGAACAATATCCCGAAATAGTCAAAAAGCTTTTGCAAGAAGGACACTTAGTAGGAAGCCATAGCTATGGACATTTGCTTTACATGCCATGGGAAAACCGGGATTCGCTTTTGGTCAGCCGTAAGGAGTTTGAAGATGACATGTTGAAAAGTTATGAAGTTATGCGCAAGACAGGTATTGAGTATCGAGATGCTCCTTTATACATTCCTCCATACGAATACTATAACAAAGATATAGCGGAATGGGCAAAGAGCATGGGCATACAAATTATTAATTATACACCGGGAACAATGAGCAATGCCGATTACACTACTCCGGACATGAAAAATTACAAAAGCAGCAAATTTATCTATAATAACATCATGAAAATTGAAAAAGAAGAAGGATTGAACGGATACCTGATGCTGATTCATTTTGGAACAGATAATCGGCGCACCGATAAATTTTACAACGGTTATTTGGATAAAATGATCAAAATGCTAATACATAAAGGATACACATTCGTCCCTATACGTAAAGCCGCAGGATTATAACTTATAAGAGAGTCTTGCTTAATAAAAAACAGAAAGGTTAGTTAGAGGTTATTATAAGAAGGTATTAAAGGTAATATTCAATCGGTTTGTTTTCAGTAAACAGGCTCTCACCCCCAAGAGAGTCTGTTTATAAATAAAGCTCCTGGCCTGTGAAGGTATGGAGCTTTATCTTAACTAACACTAAATATCATTTTGCACCGCAGATTATAAAGCAAATAATGAAGAATAGAAAGAGATCCGCATAACTTGTGATAGAAAACTTTAGACCTTTCCATTCTGGGATAAACAACCATCGGGTATTTCCTTACCGATAAGAGAAACTAAAGAACCGCGTGAACTGCCTCCAGGAAAGATTGAATATCCGCCTCGGTCGTATCAAAGGATGTAACCAGGCGAATCTCGTTGGCAGGCTCGTTCCAGAAATAAAAGAAGTAAGATTCCTGCAATTTATCTATTACTTTGCGAGGCATAGTTAAGAATAATTGATTGCTTTCCATCTTCTGAGTAAAAGATACACCCGGAATATTCTGTAATCCTTCATATAATTCAACTGCCATCTTATTGGCATGCAATGCATTCTTTCTCCACAACCCATCGGTTAAATAAGCCGTAAACTGACAAGACAAGTAACGCAGTTTGGATGCCAACTGGGCAGATTGTTTGCGAATAAACCGCGCTTCCTTTTTCAGGTCAGGATTAAAAACAATCACACTTTCACCAAGCATCAACCCGTTCTTTGTCCCACCAAAACTTAAAACGTCAATGCCACAGTCTACCGTAAGTTCTTTGAAGCTTACATTTAAGGCTACACAAGCATTCGCCAGACGCGCTCCATCCATGTGTACATACAGCCCAAACTCATGAGCAAGTCCGGTTAACGCTTTAAGTTCTTCGATCGTATATATGGTACCCAACTCCGTACATTGTGATAGATATATAACTCCAGGCTGTGAATGATGCTGCTCTCCAAAGTTTTTCAAATGAGGGCGGATTAATTCGGGTGTTAGTTTCCCATCTACAGTAGCAATCGGGCGGACATGACATCCGGTCATACGCGCCGGAGCCCCACACTCATCAACATAAATATGTGCAGTTTCAGCACACAATATTGAATTGTATGAACGCGTGGCCAGTTGTAAAGCAATAGCATTACTCCCCGTCCCATTAAAAACAAACAAGGGTTCACAGTCTGAAGTAAACTCTTCTTTTATTTTCTTTACGGCCTCTTTTGTCCATGGATCATCACCATATCCTACCGCATGATCCTGATTTGCAAGGTTCAAGGCCTCCATAACCAAAGGATGTACACCGGAATTATTATCCGAAGCAAAACTTCTCATAATATGTATAAATTTATATTTTAATGAATATGCAAAGGAACAAAATTTCCGGTTACCTATAAAACAAAAGCGCAGATTCCGGTAGACCTACGCTTTTATTATTAAAATGAAACAGTATACTGCTTATCCAATGTAGACATTAACTCCCAAATAAATGTAAAGTTCATCTTCTTCCTGATAAAATTCAATTTTATCCTCACGCGCCAACCATCCCAAAGCAGCTCCCAATTCTTTATCTTTCAATCCGGACTTTTTTTTCAAAGTCCCATAATCCCATTTGGCATTATCGCTAAGTAATTGCCAAATTTTACCTGCATTTAAGCCAATCTCTCTTTTATCCATATCCGCTTTAATTAAAAGGTTATTAATAAGATGATTTTTGTCAGGTTGTTGAAATTGATATTCTTAAAGTAAAACTATTAAATAATTGTCATATAACAAACTAACAGGCAGAATGGATTTCATTCTTAACGAAAATGCAGTATTTTTAAAATAATAAAGAGTTTTTTATTACATAAAAAATAAAATAGACTATGGTAACTTTCATTAAGTCACCATAGTCTATTTAAATAACAATTATATTTACAGAGAAAAGCTGATTACATCATGCCACCCATGCCGCCCATGCCAGGACCGCCCATTGGGAGTTCAGGTTTGTCTTCTTTCTTCTCAACAATGACACATTCGGTGGTCAAGAACATTCCAGCGATAGAAGCTGCATTTTCAAGAGCAACACGCGTTACTTTAGCAGGATCTACTACACCCGCTGCATGCAAGTTTTCGTAGACATCAGTACGAGCATTATAACCGAAGTCACCTTTACCTTCGCGAACTTTTTGTACTATTACAGCCCCCTCTTTGCCTGCATTTGCAACAATCTGGCGAAGCGGTTCTTCAATAGCACGCTTAATGATTCCAATACCTGTAGTTTCATCGGCATTATCACCGACCAAACCATCCAAAGCTTCTAATGCACGAATATATGCAACACCACCACCTGGTACAATACCTTCTTCGATAGCAGCGCGAGTTGCCCGCAAAGCATCATCTACACGATCCTTTTTCTCTTTCATTTCCACTTCACTTGCTGCACCTACATAAAGAACAGCTACACCACCTGACAATTTAGCCAAACGTTCCTGAAGTTTTTCTTTATCGTAATCGGATTTAGTAGAAGCAATCTGTGCTTTGATTTGCTCGCAACGTTCTTTAATATTTTGTTTGTCGCCGGCGCCATTAACGATGGTAGTATTATCTTTTGTGATCGTCACTTTTTCTGCGGTACCCAACATCTCAATAGTAGCTTGCTCCAATTTAAGACCTTTTTCTTCGCTTATAACCACGCCGCCAGTCAATATTGCAATATCTTCAAGCATTTCTTTACGACGATCGCCAAAGCCAGGAGCTTTCACGGCACAAATCTTCAACTGAGAACGAAGACGGTTTACAACCAAAGTGGTCAGTGCTTCGCTATCTACATCTTCAGCTACTACGAGTAGAGGACGACCCGTTTGCACAGCCGGTTCCAAAATTGGTAAGAAATCTTTCAGATTAGAGATTTTCTTATCGTAGATCAAAATATAGGGTTTCTCCATTTCGCATTCCATCTTTTCAGTATTGGTAACAAAATAAGCGGAGAGATAACCACGATCAAATTGCATTCCTTCCACTACGCCAATAGTAGTATCAGTACCCTTAGCTTCTTCAATAGTGATCACACCATCTTTGGAAACTTTACGCATGGCATCGGCAATTAACTTACCTATAATCGGCTCGTTATTTGCAGATACGGCAGCAACTTGTTCTATCTTATCATAATTATCACCAACCTTTTCAGATTGCTTTTTAATTGATTCTACAACTTTGGCAACAGCTTTATCCATACCGCGTTTAATATCAATAGGACTTGCGCCGGCAGTAACGCTTTTTAAACCTTCGGCCACAATAGCCTGCGCTAAAACGGTAGCAGTAGTTGTACCGTCACCTGCATCATCACCAGTCTTAGAAGCAACTTCTTTCACCAGTTGGGCACCTGTATTCTGATAAGGATCAGCCAACTCCACCTCTTTAGCGACAGTTACACCGTCTTTAGTAATTTGAGGAGCACCAAATTTCTTTTCAACAATTACATTACGTCCTTTAGGACCAAGTGTTACTTTTACTGCATTTGCGAGAGTATCAATTCCCTTTTTTAATTGATCACGAGCATCAATATTGAATAATATTTCTTTTGCCATAACGCTTTATTATTTACTTGTTTATAGATAAAAATTAACCTAACACTGCGAGTACGTCACTTTGGCGCATAATAAGATATTTAGTACCCTCTACTTCGAGTTCGGTACCGGCATATTTACCATACAATACCGTATCACCAGCCTTTAAAACCATTTCTTCGTCTTTTGTACCGTGGCCAACTGCCACAACTTCGCCTTTCAAAGGTTTTTCTTTTGCCGTATCAGGAATAATGATACCACCAACTGTTTTCTCTTCTGCAGGTGCAGGAAGTATCAGCACTCTGTCTGCTAATGGTTTAATGTTCATAGTCTTTTTGTTTTTATATGTTATACATTTTATTAAAATAATTCCGCTCCTTAAAGCGGGACGTATATCAAATTACGAAAAGTATGCCAAATTGTATGTGGTCTTTCTTTGTCAGCTATAAACTGCCAAAATGACAAATGACTATCTATTCCTAGACAATAACTCTGCCAAGCGATAACGTCCTCGCTTACGTGTAACCTTACCATATTGTATCACATGTTGCGGACAAGTATGTACACATCCCATGCAATTTGTGCAAATATCCGACCACACCGGAAGCCCTGAGTGCAGTTCAATATTACCTACAGGGCAGACTTTCACACATGCACCACAGGACACACAATCGCCCTCTATACGGAATCGCTCCGGATGAATACTGAATTTTACAAATAAGAGATTGATAATATACGTCTTAATTCGGGGACAAGCACCTTCGTGAACATCCCACACCCGACTGCGTTTGCATATCGCATCGGCTATTTGAGGTATACGTTCTTCGGTGTTACGAATCTTGCATAGGGATTTATCCAAGGAATCCAGCTCAAACATCGGTATATAAGTATTCGGCATTACTACCGACCAGGCAGCATTCAGTTTGAAATGAGCGGAAAACCGCTGCATACCCTTACCAGCATCATCACCACACGTACAGATCGCATAGCGATAGGTCTGCGGACCTACCTGTAAAGATGTAGCAAAATCCACCACTATAAGGGGGGCATACCATGAATGTATAGGAAAAACAAAGCCAATACGGCTTTCCTGAGAGATATCGGGAGTACTTTCATCCCCTTTCATAATATCGGCTATATTCAGAACCCTGTCATGGGTATATTCCGCTATTTTTTCGGCAACCCATCGAGAGTTACCATTTCCTGTAAAATAAAAAATCATACTTCTTTGTACTTTTGTACAAAGTTACGTTTTGTTTCTTGATGGACTATAGATTGATGTATATATTTTCCTCGCAAAAGGAAAGCTCAACCCTTAATAAACGTTTTCCATCTTAGCAACTTGTTGATACGACTCAGTAGTCTGAATTAGCACATTCCCCATTATATACAGGAAAATAACGGCAATCAAAGTCATCAGCATACTAATAGCCACATAACCACTCAGTTTATTAGTAAACAATCCCATAACTGTGTTCCCTTTTAAAATAACAACAGTAAAAATAGCAATTGTCTATTACAAAAAAACTACTATAAAGTTAAAAAAGTATTTCTTAATCAATAATAAGCAATCCGGATATAGCTGTTTCTTTGCATAGAGGCATTGAATAAAGTACGTATAAAAAACACTAATGCAGACCGAAAAACATGTTTATCAAAATAATCAAAAGAACGATGGTGGTAATAATGACATAAAGCTTATCCTTTTCTATTGCAAAAGAAAATAATGAAAAGACAACCCGCAAGACGGGGGTAGCAATCAGAACAATCAATCCAAGCTGTATAATGGCTGCACCATCAAGCTGAAAAACATGGGCAACAATCGTTGGAAACTCCCGAAGATATGCCGGAGCACCTGTAAAAGTATTATGGTGACCCGGGATTGCTTTATAGTCAGGCACCGTGCCGGAATGTTGAAACAAATAGATAATTCCACCAATAACGGTTATAATGGAGGCCACAACAACACCTGCACGCAATAGCTTTCCTATGAGTGCATCGACATCATGTTGAGTAGTAAGTTTAATCATCTTAATCAAATTTTACCGGTTAAAGCATTGTAAATCATCTGAAGTGCAAGTAATGTAATCAAAACACTAAAAATCATACGCAATGTGCCAACTTTCATTTTCATCAATACCTTTGAGCCAAAGAATGCCCCGACCAGTACACCGGGAACTATAGGCATAGCCAAACCCGGGTCAATGTATCCTCGCTGCAAATAGATCACGGCACTCGCAGCAGCGGTAACTCCTACCATAAAATTACTTGTAGTGGTAGATACTTTAAATGGTATTTTCATTACTGCATCCATAGCCAAAACCTTCAAGGCACCGGAACCGATTCCCAGAAGACCAGACAATATACCGGCAAAGGTCATTAAAGAATATCCTCCCGCCACTCCACGGACATTGTATCTTACAATACCCTCTTTTGTAGGGTATGAACCATTTAGCTTAAGAACACTTGCCAATTTATCACCTGGAGCAGTATAGTCTACAGCGGTATTTTTTTTGCGAATGGTCATTACCGCAGAGAAAATAAGTATTCCGCCAAAGATCAATGCAATAATATTTGTGGGTAGGTACATCGCTACCAATGCACCGACAACAGCACCGGTAGTCGTTGCTATTTCAAGAAACATACCGATTCTTGTATTGGTTATTCCTTCGCGAATATAGGCCGCGGCAGCTCCCGAAGAAGTTGCAATGGAAGTGACTAATGCCGAACCAACAGCATAACGCATATCCACACCAAACCCCAATGTCAACAAAGGTATAATCACAACACCTCCGCCAAGACCGGTAAGCGAACCTAATAGACCCGCACAAATAGCTCCGGCAAACAGAATAAGGGTGAAAATACTTATATCCATATCAACAAACAATTAGTCAAAAGAAGGAGAAGAACTGTCTCCACGCCATGAAGACCGTTCTTTTCTCCAAAGTGGATTTTTATTTACTTATTAAAGAGATCAATTCATCGGTAGTTACAAGCGTTTGCTCTCCCGACGCCATATTCTTCAAGGTAATCTTACCTTCATTCATTTCATTTTCACCAACTAAAGCCACAAAAGGAATATTCTTGGCATTGGCATAACTCATCTGTTTCTTCATTTTGGCAGCATCCGGATATATTTCGGCACGAATACCCTCAGCTCTTACTTTTGCCAAAGCATTGATGGAATAAGCAACCTCCTTATCACCAAAATTTATAAATAACAGTTGAGTACCGTTCACAGCTTCTTTAGGGTATAATTCCAATTGATTGAGTACATCGAATATACGATCGGCCCCGAATGAAATACCGACACCGGATACTCCTGCCATGCCAAATACTCCGGTCAGATTATCATAGCGTCCGCCACCCGTTATACTACCAATCTGCACATCCAAAGCCTTTACTTCAAAGATTGCACCGGTATAATAATTCAAACCACGTGCTAGAGTTAAATCAAGCTCTATTTCGTTGGTCATGTTCAATCCCGAAAGGGTATTTAGAATAAACTCGCTTTCCTCCACTCCTTTCAAGCCCGTCTCACTTTCGGCAAGTACCTGTTTCAAAACAGTCAGTTTTTCTCCGTTTGTACCACTCAATAGAATGATCGGCTGCAATTTGGCAATAGCCTCATCACTAATACCTTTTTCCTTCAACTCTGCATTAACATTATCCAATCCGATTTTATCCAACTTGTCAATGGCAACGGTTATATCCACAATTTTATCAGCTTCACCTATCACCTCAGCAAGTCCGGTAAGAATCTTCCGGTTATTTATCTTAATGCATACACGGATACCGAATCGAGTGAATACAGTATCAACAATCTGCATCAACTCCACTTCATTCAACAAAGAATTGCTACCTACAACGTCGGCATCACATTGATAGAACTCGCGGTAACGTCCTTTCTGAGGACGATCGGCACGCCAGACCGGCTGAATTTGATAACGCTTGAAAGGAAAAGTAATCTCTTCACGATGCATCACTACATAACGGGCAAAAGGCACGGTAAGATCATAACGAAGGCCTTTCTCACAGAATTTGCTGGCAAGTTTTGCCGCATTCCTTCCCAATAGTTCTTCATCCGTGATACCGGAGAAATAGTCTCCCGAATTCTGTATCTTAAACAGGAGTTTATCACCTTCATCACCATACTTTCCCATTAGCGTGGAAAGCATTTCCATGGCAGGGGTTTCTATCTGTTGAAAACCATAAAGGTGATATACTTCACGAATCGTATTGAATATATAGTTTCGCTTCGCCATTTCAACTGGCGAAAAGTCACGTGTTCCTTTTGGAATACTGGGATTTGCAGCCATAATCTATCAAATGAATTTAAAAGTAGGCTGCAAAGTTACAGGTTTTTGTCGAGAGTATAAAAGCTGAGCGGGTTGTTTTATGTAAATCAGATGAAAAGAATGTCATAAGATGTCATAAAGCGTTCATTGATTGTCCACTTTCGAGAAATACGTTCATTATCGGACACAACCCCACACAACACCCTCCTGATTATCAATCAATTAAAACATCGGCATTCTTTTTGGATAGAAATGGAAAAACAATTAAATTATAATAGCTATGCTAAAAGATGGAATGATTATTAAAAGACTGGTGTACACACCACTCATTTTGCTTGTTTGCAACTTCAATGTATGCAAAGCTCAGGAAATAAGCTCAAAAGAAACGTTCAATAAGACTTATAAAGCATTGAACGCAGAACTGAGTCAAGCACTAAATGAAAAGAATTATGCAAAAGCAGAACAGCTTAATGGAGTTATCATCTCTAGTTATGAAAATCTTCCTGACTCGTTATGCAAAGAAATTTGGTTCAACTATGGAGGGCAATATTATAATATGGCTTGCTATGAATCTCTCCAAAACAAGAAAAAAGAAGCATTGAAACACTTCGAGCTTGCTTATAAGAATGGATATGTCAGCTATAAACATATTCTTGAAGATACAGATTTGGACAATATACGAAAGAGTAGAGAATTCAAAAAGATACTTGCGAAAATCAGAGAAGAAGGAGATTATCTGTACATTTTGCAAAAATCACCTTCATACAGACAAAACGAACGTACCGACACTTTGCCCCAATTTACTTATATGGATGCCAATGACAGTAACTTGATTCGCGTACGCGAATATTTCAAATTAGATAGTGTAGCTGGTAAAGGGGACGAAATCTCTAAAATAAAAAACATACTCACGTATATACACAACAAAATTCTACACGACGGACAGCATGAAAATCCCAAAGGGCGGAATGCCATAGCACTTGCCGAGCCATGTAAAGACGGTTCACGTGGACTGAACTGCCGTGGTTTAGCAATTGTACTCAATGAATGTTACCTGTCGATGGGATTCAAATCACGATTTATCACATGCCTGCCTAAAAAATACATCAACGATTGCCATGTGATCAATGCCGTATATTCTAAAACGTTAAATAAATGGATATGGGTTGATCCGACAAGTAACGCATGGGTCATGGACGAAAAAGGTAATTTACTAGGCATACAAGAAGTTCGCGAACGTTTACGGAAAGGGCTGCCTTTAGCTTTGAACAAGGAAGCGAACTGGAATAATAAAGAGCAAATCGTTCAGGAATCTTATTTATACAATTACATGAGTAAAAACTTATATTATCTGTCATGTACTCTAAACAGCGAATTTGGTGCAGAAGACAAAGGTTTTAAAGCCAGTCGTTATGCAACTCTTATGCCGACCGGTTACAGCAATGATAGAGAAAAAGGGTCTTATATCGTTAATGACGACAAATGGTTTTGGCAAACGCCTAATTGAGACACGCATCATTCATTCGCAGGATCGGTATTCTATCAGTAACTACTTTTTCAGGTCCAATTCACCCTGGAAGCTTATAGATTGCCGGTTCTGCATATTCACATATATTGAAGAAGAACCATTCGCAAAAACATCGATGCTGAAATCATATCTATCTTCTGAATTGCGAACGGAGAATTTCACTTTGGCAGTTCCTTTTTTATCCCATTCAATTTTATATCCGGTAAAAGGTGCTTTGAAGTTTAATCCGTCCCCACCACCATAAGGGATGGAGTACGCCCTGCCATAATAAGGAAGATATGAAACCACAGAATCATTCCGCACTTCCAACGAATACGGAGATGTAAGAAATACCGTTTTCCCGGTAGTCGGAATAGCCTGACTTACTTCCACTTTATATTTTTGAGAAAGAATAAGTTCCTTTACCGCCTTTTGCTTTTGTTCATTTTTATCTTGTTTGTTTTGTGCAAAAAGGATGGCTGTACCCAAAAACATGAATAGTGTAAAAGCTAAAATGAAATTAATCGGTTTCATAGTCTGCTGATTTAGTTGATTATAAAGAAATAACAAAGACGCGCAATACAAAGGATTATTGAATGAAAGCTTTTTAATATTATTTAATGACATGAGCTTTACCTAATAGACAAATTGCTCCACATATTCCAAAAACAGATGGTGTCTTTGCGCCAAAGCGATGGTCTGTTTACCTCAAACAGACGGTCAGTTAAGCCCCAACACACTATCTGTTGAGAATGAACAGACCATCTGTTTCATCCGGAAAAGGAATACTCCCGCCGATATAAAAATAAGGTCGGCCAATCTTAACGACTGACCGACCTTATTATATCATTTATCTCAATAAAGAGAATATATTAATTTCTACTGCGCCCCATAAAGAGCATAACATAATAGATCAATGTGGCTAATGAGCCTAATGCAGCTACCACATAAGTGTATGCAGCAGAACGAAGAGCATCTTCTGCTTGGGAATGATTATAAGAATTAGTTATTCCCGAACGGCTCAACCATACCAGCGCACGCTTACTCGCATTGATTTCAACCGGAAGAGTAATGAAGCTGAACAGTGTTGTCATTCCAAACAAAATAATGCCGGCCAACAATAATTGTGGAAAAGACTGGAGCATCAATATTCCTCCAAGTAAAAGCCAAGTCATCCATTGCGAAGCAAACGAAACAACAGGAACAAGTTTGCTACGCATAGCCAACGGCGCATAAGCCTGAGCATGCTGTACCGCATGCCCGCATTCATGAGCAGCAACAGCAGCGGCCATTACGCTATCTCCTTCGTAAACACCCTCACTTAAATTCACTGTCTTATTGGCAGGATTATAATGATCGGTCAGATGTCCCGGAGTATGAGTCACTTCAACATCATAGATACCATTATCATGCAACATTTTCAAAGCTACATCCCTCCCTGTCATGCCATTATTCAAAGGCACCTTTGAGTATTTTTTAAATTTGCTTTGCAGATTCATCTGTACCAGCCAACTCACTAAAGCTACTCCTATAAAAATAATCCATTGCATTCCTATCATTCCAGTTCCCATAATTTATTTCTTATTTTTAATATTAAAACATGCTTTTCTATTGATCATACAAATTGTTTGCCAAAAATAAAGGGAAACTGCTATAAATCTGACAGTTTCCCTTATCTTTTATGAAGAATTAAGTACTAAGCTTCTTCAATATAACGTTCTATTGTTTGTTCACGATCAGGTCCCACTGACACAATCTTAACAGGTACGCCCAATTGCTCTTCAAGAAAAGAGAGGTAAGCATTAAATTCTTCGGGGAATTCATCTTCACTCTGCATCTTTGTCATGTCAGTTTGCCAGCCCGGAAGTTCCACATATACCGGTTCAAGCCCTTCTCTTATGTCATAAGGGAAAAAATCCACCTCTTCACCGTTTATATTATATGCCACGCATGCTTTGATCGTCTCAAACGTATCAAGAACATCACTTTTCATCATGATAAGTTTTGTCACTCCGTCAATCATTATAGCATACTTCAAAGCCACCAAATCAATCCAGCCACAACGACGCTTACGCCCTGTTACCGAACCAAATTCGTGCCCCAATGTGCAGATTTCATCACCAACTTCATCAAACAGTTCTGTAGGAAAAGGTCCTGCCCCTACGCGTGTACAATAAGCTTTAAAAATACCATATACCTCACCGATTCTATTGGGAGCAACCCCCAATCCGGTACAAGCACCGGCACAAATGGTATTGGAAGACGTCACAAAGGGATAAGAACCAAAATCAACATCCAACATTGTTCCTTGCGCCCCTTCACACAATATACTTCTTCCTGAATTAAGCAAACGGTTTATTTCATGCTCACTATCCACCAAATTAAATTCCTTGAGATAGTCTATACCTTCAAACCACTCTTTTTCAAGTGTTGTTAAGTCATATTCGTAATTCAAGCTTTTCAAGATTTGCTCGTGATGGGTTTTAATTGCAGCGTACTTCTTTTCGAAGTCATGGAGAATATCTCCAACACGTATTCCATTCCGGCTTACTTTATCCGTATATGTCGGGCCGATACCCTTACCTGTTGTACCCACTTTTGCATCACCTTTAGATGCTTCATAAGCCGCATCCAACAAGCGATGGGTAGGAAGAATAAGATGAGCTTTTTTTGAAATATGAAGGCGGTCTTTCAGTTTATGTCCGGAGAGTTCCAAAGCTTCTGCCTCTGCTTTAAAAAGAGCTGGATCCAACACTACCCCATTACCAATAATATTAACTTTATCGCCTTGGAAGATTCCGGATGGGATGGAACGAAGCACATACTTCTGTCCTTCAAATTCTAATGTATGCCCGGCATTTGGTCCTCCTTGGAAACGTGCAATTACATCGTATCTAGGGGTTAATACGTCGACGACTTTTCCTTTACCTTCGTCTCCCCATTGCAATCCTAATAGAACATCTACTTTCATTTTTCTTTCTTATAGTTATTATTCTTTTTCTTCCTTTTATTAGCCCGATCGCACTTGCTGCATAAGCCGTAGATATATAAAGAATAATGCGACAAATAGAATCGGCTCAATTTTGTACTCTCAATAGCCCGTTGCAAGTCTTCATTCTGAAATTCCGTCACTTTACCACATTGCGTACAAATCAAGTGATGATGAGTTTCACGATTATAGCACTTCTCATATTGAGAAGAGTTCCCAAATTGATGTTTAATCACCAAATGGGCATTGATAAGTAATATGATTGTATTATATAATGTAGCGCGACTTACCCGGAAATTGCCCTGGTTGGCCATTAAAGTATATAGGGTATCAATATCAAAATGTCCTTCAATAGAATAAATGGTATCGAGTATGGCATAACGTTCAGGAGTCTTCCGATGCCCGTTAATATTCAGATATTCGGTGAATATCTGCCTTACCGTATCTTTCACATTTTGGCTATCCATTATAGCATCAAAGTTTTTTAACCGCCAACAAAGTTAATCCTTTTTTGCAGAAAGCAAATCGGATCAGTGACATTTTTTAAAGGAAAAGGCGCGAAATCACTCGTATTGCTAAGTAATTCCACGCCTTTTAATTCATTCTACAAGATAAAAGAGATCAATCCCGTACGAGTTCTTTTACTCTATCATATAAAAGCTTTTCTGTATCCGAAGAAGAATTTTCCATACCTTCCACTTTCCGACAAACGTAGAAAGCGTGATCCTCACTATGCTGCATATAACGGCTAATGGCAGATAAAACAGCATTACGCACGTGATACGATCCCGACACAAATGCGCAGATTGCCTGATCCAGAAATTCTTCGGATACACGTTCTGACATATCACCTTTTTTTATCAGTAAACGTGCTATCGTAAGAAAACCGCAAACTTGCACATATTCCCGCTCATCTGCTATCCATTGAAAAGATTTAGCGGGAGCATAAGGTAAATTCTGAAATAAATTCATACTGGTAACCTCCGCTATCTCCACGTTACGAATGTCTTCCACCCAAATGTCTGCAATTTCCGGATAGAAACTATCCGTAGGCTGTAACAAGCCGGCAAGTATTTTACATTCACGGATATCTTCTTTCCATAAAGTCTGAGCTAATGTATGATTCTTCTCATAAGAAGAAGCAATCTCCTTGACACGAGGTAGTTCCACACCAAAATTAAGTTTATAAATCAAACCTTTATCACGCATGCTTTGCGACACAGCTCCATTCATAAAAAGACGAAGTTGGGCTTTTATATCTTTTATTTGTTCATGTACATCCATAAATTAAGTTATTATAGGGTAACAACTCCCCGCTTTCATTAGTTCCACGAAGGTAAAGTAGAATAGTCTTTACTATAACGCAGCATCTGCTGGGCATAACCTTCATCATAAGTTACTTTCACATCCTTAATTTCACCGCTATTGTTGAATATTGGTTCGTACTTCGGATTAACGAATCCTTTATAAGGAGCCAGATTGAGTTTTTTATAGCGTTCAAGTATCTCAGCATGAAGTATAGAATCGATTTTCACGGCATAGGTCTCCACCAGATCATGTGCGGCAACATAGTCTCCGGTTGATTTAATCCGCTGTATTTCAGCCAGCAACTCACCAAATAAATGACGGAGTTTCTGATAATCGTTAATCACCACGTATGTCTTACCATTCTTCTTCACAAACTCAACCACATTTTCGGGTCTGCCTTTTTCATAAACCCACCGGGCAATCAATTGCCTGTTACGCATATGAGCTTCTTCGATACTATTGCCCGGGACAATACGCACCAACTGAGTCATTAAACCATTCATCAAATACTTATAATATTCAGCTTTATAAGCATCCGCATTAGGTACTAGTCCAAGTTCAACCAGCTTTTTATCAGCCACATAATACAGTCCGAACAGGTCGGCACGTGCTTCTTCGATGGTAGAGCCATACGCTTTCAGTGCATCCGGATCCACCCCAGGAAGTAGTTTTCCCGACCCATGCCCCAAACATTCGTGAAGATCAGTATGCAGTTCATCCGTTAGATCAGCGTATTTATCAATCAACTCAAGCTCCTTATTACTATAGACAAACTCTTCATCAAACCCACTTCCATGAGCCGCTTTATTGTATGCATCGGTAATATTGCCAATAGTAACGGACTTCGATCCATGTTGGCTACGTATCCAGTTCGAATTAGGCAGATTGATGCCGATAGCTGTAGCCGGATATAAATCACCGGCTAATATAGCCGCGGTAATTACCTTGGCAGAAACACCTTTCACCTGTTCCTTTTTAAATCGCTTCTCCACAGGAGAATGATCTTCAAACCATTGTGCGTTACGACTAATAACTTCGGTACGACGGGTAGCTTCCAAGTCCTTAAAGTTTACCAATGACTCCCAACTGGCCTTCATACCAAGTGGATCGCCATAAGTTTCAGTAAATCCATTGACAAAATCGACAAGAGAGTTCAGGTCTTTAACCCACAAAATGGTATAATCATCAAATGTTTTCAGATCTCCGGTGTTATAAAATTCCACTAATTTTTCAATGACAGCCTTTTGCTCGGCAGTCTCTGCCACTGTCTCGGCTTTTTTCAGCCAAAATACTATTTTTTCAATAGCAGCGCCATAAAGTCCATCAACTTTCCAAACCTTCTCTTCAATCTTTCCATTAACTTTAACCAACCGACTATTCAGTCCATAAGATACGGGAGTTTCATCGGTAGGATTTTTCAAAGCATTATAAAAATCTTCAGCCTCCTGCTGAGTTACCCCGTCGTAATAATTACATGCAGAAGTTTTAATCAAATCTTCTCCGGTAGCCTGATTCACCCGTTTAGGCATAATTGCAGGTTCAAATATAACGGGAAATATGACGTCACACAATTGTTCGGGAGATTGTCCATTAGTCAGAGGCAAGGACATTTTATCCACACTCAATATAGCCTGTCTAAAAAAGTTTGGAGTGAATCCAGGCACAAACTTTTCCGAACCATAGTGATGGTGAATGCCATTTGAAAACCAAACCCTTTTCAGGTAAATCTCCATAGCCTTAAAATCTGCCAAATTCTTATCACCTTTATAACCCGTATATACGGCTTCCAAGGTTCGACGAATAGTCAGATTATATTTACCATTCTGATCGAACAGGATATCACGGCCTTGTAATGCAGCCTCTGTAAGGTAATACACTAATTTCTTCTGTTGAAGCGACAATTTTTCAAAACCGGAAACCCGGTAACGTAAAATCTGTAAGTCAGCAAATTGTTCCACTGTATATTTTAAGTTATCTGCTCGGGCAGTTGTTTGTTGAGCATTGCCGCAAGCTGCAAGCAACGCGACAGCGACATAGGTCATCAGCCGTTTCTTCATATCAGGAAAATACTTGCGTTAATAATAGATATATTAAAAAGTAAAAAAGGAATTATCCCGGATATATGAAGTCCGGAATACTTCCTTTTCAATCATTTCTATATGCAGATTATTTCTTATCTGCGTGTTGCTTACGGTACCCGTTAGGAGTTTCTCCCACATTTTTATAAAATGCAGCATAAAAAGATTGACGATTAGCAAAGCCAACCATTGTGCTGATTTCTTCCACATTCTTGTCGGCATATCTTTTATCCGTCAATAAATGTTTTGCATCTTTTACTCTGTATTCATTCAGCAAGCATGAATAATTCATTCCAAAACGAGAATTAACCACTGCTGATAAATAGCGAGTATTGGTTTTCAATTCTTTTGCCAAATCTTTTGCCGAATAGTCCGGGTCTCTGTACTTTTTCTGTACAACGACGATATTCAATATCCGGTCGTACAATTCATCTGCCAATTCCGGACGTATTAAAGACCGGTAAGCGGCATTCTTCTCCTTTTTCTCGCGCAAGTTGTAAGGGCGCTTCTTTGGAGCTTCTTCCATTTTTTTGTTTTCTAAATCACTCATTGAATTAACTGGTTAGGGTTTGTTTAAACAAAAGTTATAAGGATAAATCCTTTCACTACACAAAAGTCTGACATTTTTTTAAAATAAACAATTTTGTATCATATTTTTTTATATATAAATACTTAAAAAAGGGTGGAATTATTAATAACACCACATATAATAAGAAACTTTAACACTTACTGCTCGCTTTTTTACAAAAGAAGAAGAAAAACTGAATTTGTATCATATACAATAATTAATGTAACTTTGTCGACATATATTAAAATAGAAAATGCTTCATACACTTAAACATTTCTTTGGTTACGACAGTTTCCGACCTTTACAAGAAGACATTATCCAAACCTTGCTAGCAGGTAAAGATACATTAGTATTAATGCCCACCGGAGGAGGAAAGTCCATTTGTTATCAACTTCCGGCACTTCTACAGGAAGGAACTGCTGTCGTCGTATCTCCCCTCATTTCTCTAATGAAAGATCAGGTGAATACTCTCAATGCCAATGGCATTGAGGCCGGAGCTTTAAATAGTAACAATGACGAAACTGAAAATGCCAATATTCGCAGAGCCTGCACAGAAGGAAGGTTAAAGTTACTCTATATATCGCCGGAAAAATTAATAACAGAAGCAAATTACTTATTGCGAGACATGCATATTTCATTGTTTGCAGTGGATGAAGCACACTGCATTTCGCAATGGGGACATGATTTCAGACCGGAATATGCACAAATGGGGTTCCTCCATGACTTATTTCCTGATGTACCCATCATCGCTCTTACCGCCACAGCAGATAAAATAACACGTGAGGATATCGTCCGTCAACTTCATCTGAAAGAACCCAAAATTTTTATTTCTTCTTTTGATCGTCCCAATTTAAGTCTGAGTGTAAAAAGAGGTTACCTGCAAAAAGAAAAGTCAAAAGCCATACTTGAATTCATTTTCAAACACAATGGTGAAAGCGGCATTATATACTGTATGAGTCGTAGTAAGACGGAAACGGTGGCTCAATTGTTGCAAAAACATGGAATTCAAGTGGCGGTGTACCATGCAGGATTATCACCCAAAGAACGCGACAAGGCACAAGCCGATTTTATTAACGACCGTATACAGGTAGTCTGTGCCACCATAGCTTTTGGAATGGGGATTGACAAAAGTAATGTCCGCTGGATCATACATTACAATTTACCTAAAAGTATTGAAAGTTTTTATCAAGAAATAGGACGTGCCGGACGTGATGGAATGCCCAGCGATACAATCCTTTTTTATTCGCTTGCCGACTTAATACTACTAACCCGATTTGCAACCGAAAGTGGTCAAAAAGACATCAACCTTGAAAAATTGCAACGGATGCAGCAATATGCAGAAGCAGACATCTGTCGACGCCGTATATTGCTAAGTTATTTCGGAGAAACAAGCACTGAAGATTGTGGGAACTGCGATGTGTGCAAGAACCCTCCTCTACGTTTCGACGGTACGGTTATCGTGCAAAAAGCTTTAAGCGCCATCGTACGCACAGAAGAACAAATTGGAATCCAGCTGTTGATTGACATTCTAAGAGGTGCAATGGGAACAGGAGTCACCGCTAGAGGTTATCACCAACTGAAAACATTCGGTGCCGGACGTGACATTCCGGGAAGAGACTGGCAGGACTACATACTTCAAATGTTACAACTCGGATATTTTGAAATCGCGTACAATGAGAATAATCACTTGAAAATAACGAGCAGCGGCAATGACGTATTATTTGGAAGAGCAAAAGCACAATTGGCTGTAATCCATCGTGAAGAAGCCAACAAGAAAAAGAAGAAAAGTATAGTGCCTACAAAAGAATTGCCTTTAGGCCTACCGAGTATAGAGAACACGGATTTATTTGAGGCACTTCGGAGGTTACGTAAGCAATTGGCCGATGAGGAAATGCTTCCACCCTATATTGTTCTATCCGACAGAGTCTTACATACTCTCAGTACTTTACGCCCAATTACTATCGAAGAATTCGGCAACATCAGTGGTATAGGTGATTATAAAAAGAAAAAGTATGGCAAAGACTTCGTTTCTTTAATTCGAAAATATGTTTGATTTTCTTCCAACTATCTACTTTGCTGTAACAGTTCTTTTAAATCAGCCCGAGAAACGCCAAGTGAAATAGCTTTTTCAAAATCGCGTTTTGCCAACTCTTTTTTCTTTTGATCCAGGTAAATCTGCCCGCGCATCAGATAGGCTTCAGGCTGAGTCGGTTTAAGTTTTAAGGCTTCTTCCAAATCAATCAATGCAAGTTCATCATGCTTCAGCTCCCTTTCCACACCGGCACGAGCCGTATAAAGAGCTGCATCATCGGAGTTATCCACAAGCATTTTATTAAAGAGATCCAAAGCCTGTGCTAAGCGCCCTTCCTTCTGCTCCAGCGTTGCCAAACCAAACCGCCCTGCATAATCTAAAGGATAGACTTTAAGTAAACTATCGTAATCCGATCTCGCCGATTTATAATTCCTCCCCTTCATATAGATATACGCCCGCATTTGCAAAGCTTCTTTATTTCTCTTCTCCCTATCAATAACCAAAGAATAATCTACGCGTGCTAATTCATCTTTCCCTTGTTCGAGATAAAGAGAGGCACGATTCAATAAGATAGGAACTGAAAGCGGAGCTATATTCAAAGCATACGTGTAAGACTCTCCAGCTTCATCATATTGATGTTGGCGACGCTGAATAGTCCCCAGATTAGAAAAGAGCAAAGCATTATGCGGGTTGGCAGGTTCTAATTTCAAAGCCCTCCGGATAACCTCTTCCGCACGCTGTAAACTATCTTGCTTCACTAATTCACTGGCTTGATCACAAAATTCACTGTATGTCTGGGACATTGCAGGTACGTATGGTAAAAATGCAAATATAAGGAGATAGATAACTTTCCGCATGACAAACTTTATTCGGCTAAAATTTAAAAAAAGAGATAACACCAAGCATAGAGTAGAGTATCAAATCATAGAATCTTAATCCAAAGGATACGTCTCAAAAGCAAACAATTCAGTAGAAAGATATCGCTCGCCAGTATCAGGGAGAAGAACTACAATCCGTTTATCGGCAAATTCCGGTCGCAGAGCGATTTGACGGGCAGCATAAAGGGCTGCACCGGATGATATTCCTGCCAATACACCTTCGGTAGCAGCAAGATCACGACCACCTCGAATAGCTTCAGCATCAGGGACAGGAAATACTTCATTCACGACAGAGCGATCATAGATTGCCGGAATAAAATTGGCACCGATACCCTGAATGCGATGAGTTCCGGCTTCTCCTCCTTCAAGAATAGGAGAAGCCTTAGGTTCAACAGCAACAATGTAAACATTCGGGTTATGCTTCTTCAATGCACGTCCAACGCCACAGACTGTTCCCCCTGTTCCTACACCGGCAACAAAGACATCAACTTTTCCGTCAGTATCTTCCCAGATTTCTTCACCTGTAGTAAGAAAATGAGCTTGTGCATTAGCAGGATTCTCAAACTGTTGTAAGATAACCGATCCCGAAATTTTAGCATTCAATTCACGAGCCCTGGCAATGGAACCTGCCATACCGGCCATTCCATCTGTTAAAACGATTTCAGCTCCAAGCGCCTTCAACAAATTACGACGTTCCACGCTCATCGTTTCAGGCATAGTCAGTATCAAATGATATCCTTTTATCGTGGATACCATTGCCAAACCAACTCCTGTATTTCCACTGGTAGGTTCAATGATAGTAGCTCCAGGCTCAAGCACCCCACGCTTTTCAGCATCTTCAATCATGGCAAGTGCTACACGATCTTTCACGCTTCCAGCCGGATTAAATGATTCCAGTTTAACAATAATATTCTGTTTCAGTCCATATTTATGACTATATCGAGACACTTTCATAAGTGGCGTACAGCCTATAAGATCTGTCAGTTTTTCTGCAATTTTCACCATAACAATAAAAAAATTAATAAGTCGTGTTATTAGTTATCAAGAGCCATTCTCCCCATTTCCAGGTATTTTGGATCAAAGATAGACAAAAAACTATTCCAATGTTCCGTTGTTATATTTCTATCACGTAATTTTGCTTAAACATTATATAGATATAACACTTAGCATATATGACACATGAATATCACCACCACAGTACGCCTTATATAAAATCACTAAACAATGCCTTCATTATTGGTATCATTTTGAACTTGGCTTTTGTAGTAACCGAGTTCGGCGCAGGATTTTGGTTCAATTCACTGGCTTTACTATCCGATGCAGGGCACAACCTCAGTGATGTTGTCAGTCTAGTACTTGCATTAATCGCCTTCCGGTTAGCCAAAATCAAAGCAAACAATCACTATACCTATGGATATAAAAAAAGCACAATACTCGTCTCTCTCCTCAATGCAGTCATTCTTTTGATTGCAGTGGGAGCTATTTTTATAGAAAGTATACACAAGCTCAAGCATCCGGAATCCGTTCCTGGAGGAGCTATTGCATGGGTAGCAGGAATGGGCGTATTCATTAATGCCTTCACAGCTTTCTTATTTATGAAAGATAAAGAAAAAGATTTAAACATAAAAGGAGCCTATCTGCACATGGCCGCCGATGCACTTGTTTCAGTCGGAGTATTAATAGCCGGTATTATTATAAGTTATACCGGATGGTATATTATCGACCCAATTATCGGATTAGTGGTAGCCACTGTGATACTTATCTCCACTTGGAATTTGTTACATGACAGTTTACGCCTTACCCTTGACGGCGTTCCGTCCAATATTGATAGTAGAAGCGTAGAGAAAGCTATTCATGCGATTGATGGAGTAAACAGTATACATCACGTGCATATATGGGCTATAAGTACTACAGAAAATGCATTAACTGCCCATATCGTATTAAAAGAAACAAACCGGATGGAAGAAGTGAAACACCTGATACGTGAGCGACTAAAAGATTTTAACATAGATCATGCCACCTTAGAATTCGAAATACCGGGTGAACATTGTGAGGCCACTTGTGACTGCAATTTTGGGAAGGATTGTTTATAATAGCTTCATTTCTTATGCTAATCGGATAAGAGGTATCTTAAAAGTCCGAAAAACGACAAAACACCCTTGCCACATTATGAACTGTAACGAGAGTGTTTTTATTAAATCAAATATTTTTGGACAGCCCCAACCATAATAATAAAAGGCAGAAGCTATTTTAGGAATTAATTACGCTTAATATAATTTACAATCCATTCTCCAACTTCTTTCGTTCCATATTTAACTCCACCCTCTATCTGAATTTCGGGAGTACGCACATTTTCATCCAAAGAAGCATTTACTGCTTGACGAATCAAGTTACCCTCCGCTTTTAAATCAAAGTATTCAAATAACATCGCAACAGACAATATTTGAGCCAACGGATTAGCAATATTCAAACCTTTAGCTTGTGGCCATGAACCATGAATAGGTTCAAAAACAGGAGTACTCTCCCCTGTAGATGCAGAAGGAAGTAAGCCCATAGACCCACTAATACAAGAGCCTTCATCAGTCAAAATATCACCAAAAGTATTTTCAGTAACCATTACGTCAAAGAATTTAGGCTCCTGAATCATACGCATTGCTGCATTATCAACATACATATAATCAGTCGTCACTTCCGGATATTTTGGGGCTATTTCCTGAGCAATCTGCCTCCAAAGGCGACTGCTGGCCAAAACATTAGCTTTATCTACTACAGTGAGATGCTTATTACGTTTCAGAGCATATTCGAAACCGACCTTTAATATGCGTTCGATTTCCGGACGAGTATACAAATTGGTATCATAAGCCTTATCATTATCCTGATACTTTTCACCAAAATACATGCCACCGGTTAATTCACGAATACACAAAAAATCAGCACCATCCACCAATTCGGCACGCAACGGTGACTTATAGAGCAAACATTTAAACGTTTGTACCGGACGAATATTTGCAAACAAGCCCAATTTTTTACGCATAGCAAGCAAACCTTGCTCAGGACGTATTTTAGCTGTCGGATCATTATCAAATTTAGGATCACCTACAGCCGAAAATAAGACTGCATCTGCATTTTTGCATGTCTGATAAGTGGCTTCGGGAAACGGGTCACCAACTTTATCTATAGCATCTGCCCCACAGACTGCATATTCATAACTTACTTTATGTCCAAATTTTTCACAAACGGCAGACATAACGCTTACACCTACCACCGATATCTCGGGTCCGATGCCATCACCTGCCAATACTGCAATTTTAAAATCCATATTTTTACTTTTATTTATTATTATTTCTTTTACTTCATAGCCCAAAGCACTGCAAAGTAATAATATTTATACAGACAATCCACCTGTCCAAATCCGGCCGATCGCAGCCAATCCAATTGAGAGGAGATTGTAGCTCTCTTATCAAGCTTAATGCGCTCGTATGATGCATCAATTGCTTCACGACTCAAATTTGAATGTTCTATTTTAGAACACCACTGATTGTGATAAAGATTTTGTAAGAAATCATCATCTGCCAATATTTGCTCTGCGTTTACAAAAAAACCACCCGGTTTCAATGCACGGTATATCTTTTGGTAAAGAGATTTTTTATCCTCATCTATCAAATGATGAATGGCCAATGAGGAAACAATTGCATCATAGCTATTATCCTCCATCGGGAAAGTCATAAAATCAGCAGTTTCAATATCTACATTTGATAAGCTGTCAAATCGCAAATGAGCTATGGAAAGCATTTTATCGGATAAATCTATAAGCTTCAATTGAGCTTGTGGATAAGCGTCCAATATCTTCTGAGACAACAATCCTGTCCCCGCTCCCAAGTCTAAAATTCGGGGGGAAGAGGTTACAAAATTCAGATTTTCAACAGTAACAGCATAAAATTCATCAAAGCATGGCACCAACACACGACGTTGTGCATCATACTCTTTTGACACACTGTCAAATTGTGCTTTTACATTCAAATCAGGCACAGAAGATTCATTTTCAGAATTATCATCAACAGCATTCATCTTATTCTCATCCTTTTTCTTGTTCGTAAGTCGCCTCTATAATATTGAGCATCTTAACAGTTGCCTTAATAGCAGCTTCCGTTTGGTCTGCATCCAGTCCGCGAGTACGAAACACTTTATCCTCAAAGCTCCAGGTTATGACAGTTTGTACAAAAGCATCCGTGCGTCCTCCGGGAGGAATACTAACCGCATAGTTGGTAAGCATAGGAAATTTACGTCCAAGCATTGTCTTATAAACTTTACGTAAAGCCCGTACAAAAGCATCATATTGGCCATCACCACTCGAACTTTCCTCATATTCTTTGCCGTTGATCTCTATCTTCAGAGTAGCCATAGGTTTCAATCCAAAGGCCAGATTCACAATATAACTTTTCAGATTTACTCTCTCACTCATTACATTATGCTTCAACACGTCCGAAACAATATAAGGCAAATCTTCCTGAGTGACTAACTCCTTCTTATCTCCAAGCTCTATTATACGCTCCGTGACTTTTTTCATCGAAAATTCATCCAAATCCAAGCCCAGATCCTCCAGATTTTTGCGGATATTAGCTTTACCACTATTTTTACCCAAAGCATATTCACGTTTCCGCCCGAAACGCTCAGGTAACAAGTCGTTACAATAAAGATTTCTCTTATTATCACCGTCTGCATGAACTCCGGCAACTTGGGTAAATACATTTTCCCCAACAATAGGTTTATTGGCAGGAATCATAATACCGGAATAAGATTCAACAACACGGCTTACTTTATTCAGGCGGCTTTCATCCACATTCGTTTTAGCAGCAAAATGATCCTTGAGTATAGCTTGCACACTCGCAAGCGGAGCATTACCTGCACGTTCCCCTAAACCATTTATTGTCGTATGTAACCCTTTCGCTCCACTAAGTACGGCAGCTAGGACATTACTTACAGCAAGGTCATAATCATTATGCGCATGAAAATCAAAATGGGCATTTGGATACCGCTTTACCATTTTTCTCATATACTCAATAACTTGCAATGGGTTCAATATTCCCAACGTATCGGGCAGCATATATCGTTTAATAGGGGTATGCATCAATGCATCTACCAGCTGAAACACATACTCTGGAGAGTCTTTCATCCCATTACTCCAATCTTCAAGATAAATATTGACTTCCAAGCCACATTCATTAGCATAATCCACTACAGAGAGAATATTTTCAATATGCTCTTCCGGCGTTTTTTGCAGTTGATAGGTACAATGCTTCAATGAGCCCTTACACAACAGATTTATGACTCGACACCCTGCTCCGTGTATCCAATCGACGGAAGTATGCCCGTCGACAAATCCCAAGACTTCAACTCTGGAAAGTAGATTATGTCTGGCAGCCCAATCGCATATCATTTTGACAGCATCAAATTCACCATCAGAGACTCGAGCCGAAGCAACTTCTACCCTGTCTACGTTCAAATCTTCAAGTAATAAACGAGCAATCATCAGCTTCTCATGAGGCACAAAAGACACGCCACTAGTTTGTTCACCGTCGCGTAGTGTAGTGTCCATGATTTCTATTCTCGGATGATTACGCTTCATGTTTACTCTCCCAATCTACTATTTTATCCTTATTTTCAAGTAAAAAGTCAATATCGTCCAAACCATTCATCAAACAATGTTTTTTGTATGAATTGATCTCGAATGTTTCGGTTTGTCCGGTTGCTTTGTTTGTTATCGTTTGAAGAGGAAGATTCACTTCAACGATAGTCTTTGGATCTTTAAATATCGAATCAAACAATTCCGTTAAAAAGGCTTCGCTCACAACTACCGGGAGAACAAAGTTGTTCAGTTCATTATTCTTATGGATATCTGCAAAAAAACTGCTAACTACAACCCGAAAACCATAACCTGCTATTGCCCATGCAGCATGTTCTCGACTTGATCCTGAACCAAAGTTTTTTCCGGCAACCAATATTTGTCCACTATATGTAGGATCATTCAATACAAATGATTCTATTTTATTTCCTTGTTTATCATAACGCCAATCACGAAAAAGATTCTCTCCGAAACCTTCTTTGGTTGTCGCCTTTAAAAAACGGGCAGGTATGATTTGATCTGTATCTACATTTTCCAATGGAAGAGGAACACATGTACTGGTTATAATATCAAATTTTTGTTTCATTTCTTAATTGTCTTTTTACGATTTAAGCTTCTGATAAAAGAATGAATAGTCCAAAACAAGACTCTTCATATCAAATAAGTTCTCTCGGATCTGTTATGACTCCCGTTATTGCAGCAGCCGCTGCGACCAAAGGACTAGCCAATAACGTTCTGGAGCCTGGCCCCTGACGCCCTTCAAAATTACGGTTACTGGTAGAGACTGCATACTTACCTGCCGGAACTTTGTCATCGTTCATTGCAAGACAAGCAGAGCATCCCGGCTGACGAATTGCGAAACCAGCCTCTTCGAGTACCTTATCAATTCCTTCCTTGCGAATTTGGGCATCAACCATCCATGAACCGGGAACGAGCCAAGCTACAACATGATCAGCCTTTTTATACCCTCTCACTACAGACGCAAATTTGCGAAAATCTTCAATGCGCCCATTTGTACAAGCACCTAGAAACACATAATCAATTTTCTTGCCCAATAATGCTTCACCCGGTTGGAAGCCCATGTAATCAAGAGATTTTCTAAAAGAGGCTTGAGCCGCTTCGTTTATACTTTCCATAGTAGGAATGTGATTTGTAATGCCCATACCCATACCCGGGTTTGTCCCATAAGTTATCATCGGTTCTATCTCGGCAGCATCAAATTGCACTTCTTTATCAAATACAGCATCGTCGCCGCTCTGTAATGTTTTCCAATAAGCCAAGGCTTTCTCCCACTCTTCACCTTCGGGTACATATTCACGACCTTTAAGATATTCAAAAGTCACTTCATCAGGAGCAATCATTCCACCGCGGGCACCCATTTCTATACTCAGGTTACACAAAGTCAAACGTCCTTCCATACTCAACTCACGCACTGCTTCACCTGCATATTCAACAAAATAGCCTGTAGCACCACTCGTCGTCATTTTCGACATCATATAAAGAGCCATATCCTTAGCCGTAACCCCTTTGCCCAGTTTACCATCCACTACTATACGCATTGACTTCGGACGGATCTGCAAAATACATTGGGAAGCCATAACCATTTCCACCTCACTGGTTCCAATACCAAAAGCGACAGCACCCAATGCACCGTGAGTGGAAGTATGGGAATCTCCACAAACAATTGTCATGCCCGGTAAAGTCAACCCACGTTCCGGTCCTACCACATGGATTATCCCATTCTTAATATCCATCATGCCAAAATGTTTCAACCCAAAATTTTTCGCATTACGAGCTAACGTATCTACTTGAACCTTAGACACGGGGTCTTCAATAGGTTTATCTTGATCATGAGTAGGTGTATTGTGATCAGGCATACAGAATATTTTTTCCGGCCGAAAACATTTAATACCCCTATCTTTCAATCCCGCAAAAGCTTGAGGACTGGTTACCTCGTGACAATAAAGCCTGTCAATATAGAGTTGAGTTGGTCCGTCTTCCACTCTCTGTACTACATGAGCATCCCAAATTTTATCAAATAATGTATTCATTGCTAGTCTATTAAAATTATACCTATTATTACCTCAAAAATTTAAATTTTAAACTTGTTGATGCAATCAATATATGCTTCAACCGAAGCAGCAACAATGTCAGTATTAGCACCAAAACCGTAATAGATATGATTATCATATTCTACTTGCATATGCACTTTACCCATATCATCGCTACCTTTATTTATAGCTTGAATCGTGAATTCTTTTAAAGTCATATGGCGATCAATAATCTTCTTTAATGCTTTGATAGCAGCATCAACAGGACCATTTCCATTGGCACATGCTTCAAATTTTTCACCGGATATATTCAGTCCAAGACTTGCTACAGGACGTACTCCAAAACCACTGGTAACCTGAAGGTATTCCAGTTTTATTCGATGATTTATAGAACGGTCAGCTCCTGCAAGAACAAGAATATCATCATCATTGATATCTTTCTTCTTATCCGCCAATTTTAAAAACTCCTCATAAACCTTATCCAATTTATCCTGATCAAGATCTACTCCGAGTACCATCAACCTGTTTTTCAGTGCTGCACGTCCACTACGTGCAGTTAATACAATAGAATTATCATCGATACCCACGTCATGTGGATTAATAATTTCATAGGTTTGTACATTTTTCAAAACACCATCCTGATGAATGCCTGATGAATGAGCAAATGCATTACGTCCTACAATTGCTTTATTGGGCTGTACAGGCATATTCATCAGGCTTGAAACCATACGGCTTATCGGATAAATCTTCTGCGTATTGATATTTGTTTCAATGTCAATATCCTTATGACACTTTATAATCATAGCAATTTCCTCAAGAGCTGTGTTACCGGCACGCTCTCCAATACCATTAATCGTCACTTCAACTTGGCGAGCACCATTTAACACTCCAGCCATAGTATTTGCAGTGGCCATTCCCAAGTCATTATGACAATGAGTTGAAATTACCGCCTTATCAATGCAACCCACATGCTCCATTAGATATTTAATCTTGGCACCATATTCAGATGGCAAACAATAACCTGTTGTATCGGGAATATTCACTACAGTTGCTCCGGCTTTAATCACAGCTTCAACAACCCGGGCAAGATATTCATTATCGGTACGTCCGGCATCCTCCGCGTAAAATTCCACATCGTCCACATATTTACGTGCATATTTCACAGCCGCCACTGCACGCTCTATAATTTCTTCACGAGTAGCATTAAATTTATACTTAATGTGAGCATCCGAAGTACCTATTCCGGTATGAATGCGCTTACGCTTTGCAAATTTCAGCGCATCAACTGCCACATCAATATCCTTTTGAACGGCCCGGGTCAAAGCACAAATGGTAGGCCATGTCACAGCTTTAGATATTTCAATTACCGAATTAAAATCCCCGGGACTTGAAATTGGAAATCCAGCCTCAATCACGTCAACTCCCAACACTTCCAAAGCTTTAGCCACTTGAATTTTTTCCACTGTATTCAACTGGCATCCGGGAACCTGCTCACCATCACGAAGTGTTGTATCGAAAATAAACAATTTATCACTCATCTTTATATCTTGTATTGAATTATAATCATTAAAAAAAGCCTTTCACACAAGGAAGTGAGAAAGGCTTTCATATTTTTGATATATCACATATATTCACGCACAGCACTCACTTCCACCAAACTTTGCTAGCAGAATAATAATACCACATAGTAGAATATATGTAAATACGTACATCATCTCTTTTTTCTTTAATTCAATGCAAAGGTATAGATTATTTCGTTTTCAACAAATAAAACAGTTACTTTTTTAGCACAAATTATTTCATTCTATAACTTTATAGGTTTCAAGAACTCCAAAATATCACAACACATGCGAAGCCATGCAAGGCTTTCATCCTCTATATCAACACAATAAGCGCAATCCGTAAAAACAAGAAAATTCATCGTCCCGGCATTTTAAGCGATCTTATCAAATATCCAACAGGAAGTAAGTCCTCAAATTCAAATACAAACAAAAAAGGAGCTAAGAATAACCCTATCCGTACTAAAACAAAGGAATTATACCACCCTGGAAACATTCCAGAGCATGTAGATATAAATTGTTTGAACACTTTATGACAGATGATCGGTCTTAATCTTTTCAAACGTATACCTTTCTTGTTTGTGGTGCTGTTTGAGCTATGGCTGTGGGGGCGTTCGCTCCCGATTTCCAGCCTCCGGTTTTTGTGTGTCCCGGATGAACGGGTCCCCCAAAAGGGTATACCGGGGGAACGGAGCCAGGGGCATAAAAGAAAGAGAGAGGCTCTCTCCTTGCGGACAGAACCTCTCTACTAAAAGTGGCGACTACCTACTCTCCCACTGTTACGCAGTACCATCGGCGTGACAAGGCTTAACTTCTCTGTGCGGAATGGGAAGAGGTGGAACCCTTGTGCTATAGTCACCTGAATAAGGAAGACATGATGCAATTAGTGAAGCAAAAATTCTGAATACCTATTGCAGTATTCAGATAAGTTGAACGGATATACCAGCCCGAAGAAAGACTTCGGAAAAAAAGTGAACGGGCAATTAGTAATGCTCGGCTGTGGTGTCACCACCTGTACACCTGCATCCTATCAACGTCATCGTCTGTGACGACCCTAAGAAATCTAATCTTGTGGCTGGCTTCGTACTTAGATGCTTTCAGCACTTATCCAATCCCGACTTAGATACCCGGCAATGCACCTGGCGGCACAACCGGTAAACCAGAGGTCAGTCCAACACGGTCCTCTCGTACTAGTGTCAGAGCCACGCAAATTTCAAACGCCCACGATAGATAGAGACCGAACTGTCTCACGACGTTCTGAACCCAGCTCGCGTGCCACTTTAATGGGCGAACAGCCCAACCCTTGGGACCTTCTCCAGCCCCAGGATGTGACGAGCCGACATCGAGGTGCCAAACCCCTCCGTCGATATGAGCTCTTGGGAGGGATCAGCCTGTTATCCCCGGAGTACCTTTTATCCTTTGAGCGATGTCCCTTCCATACGGAAACACCGGATCACTATGCTCTAGTTTCCTACCTGATCGACTTGTAAGTCTCCCAGTCAAGCGCCCTTATGCCATTACACTCTGCGGACGGTTACCAATCGTCCTGAGGGCACCTTGAGAAGCCTCCGTTACGCTTTTGGAGGCGACCACCCCAGTCAAACTACCCACCAAACAGTGTCCACGAATCATCGTGTTAGAACTCAAACAATCAAAGGGCCGTATTTCAACAGCGGCTCCACAAAGACTGGCGTCCCTGCTTCAATGCCTCCGGCCTATCCTACACATCAATTGCCCAAATTCAATGTTAAGCTATAGTAAAGGTTCACGGGGTCTTTTCGTCCCATCGCGGGTAATCGGCATCTTCACCGATACTACAATTTCACTGAGCTCACGGTTGAGACAGCGTCCAGATCATTACACCATTCGTGCAGGTCGGAACTTACCCGACAAGGAATTTCGCTACCTTAGGACCGTTATAGTTACGGCCGCCGTTTACTGGGGCTTCAATTCAATGCTTCTCTTGCGATGACATCTCCTCTTAACCTTCCAGCACCGGGCAGGTGTCAGGCTGTATACTTCATCTTGCGATTTTGCACAGCCCTGTGTTTTTGTTAAACAGTTGCCTGGACCTATTCTCTGCGCCTCAACTTACATTGAGGACCCTTTATTCCGAAGTTACAGGGTCAATTTGCCTAGTTCCTTAACCGTGATTCACTCAAGCGCCTTAGAATATTCATCCCGACTACGTGTGTCCGTTTACGGTACGGGTACCTTAAAGATTTGTTTAGCGGATTTTCTTGGAAGTATGGTTACGTGCACTATTGCCTTGTCCTTGCGGACGCAGCATACTATCAGGTTCGACTCCAAGTGCGGATTTGCCTGCACCCGTCAACATCTACACCCTTCAACGGACTATTCCGTCAGTCCGCGGCACTGTCACAACTCCGTCCCCACATCACTCTTTAAGCTAGTACAGGAATATTAACCTGTTCGGCCATCGGTTTCGCCGTTCGGCTGAACCTTAGGACCCGACTTACCCTGATCCGATTAGCGTTGATCAGGAAACCTTAGTCTTTCGGCGAGGAGGTTTCTCACCTCCTTTATCGTTACTTATACCTACATTTGCGTTTCCACACGCTCCAGGGAAGCTCACGCTTCCCATTCTACGCAGAGTGGAATGCTCCCCTACCGATATGTACATATCCCATAGCTTCGGTAAACCGCTTATGCCCGATTATTATCCACGCCAAACTCCTCGACTAGTGAGCTGTTACGCACTCTTTAAATGAATGGCTGCTTCCAAGCCAACATCCTAGCTGTCTTTGCAATCTGACTTCGTTAGTTCAACTGAGCGGTTATTTCGGGACCTTAGCTGATGGTCCGGATTCTTCTCCTTTAGGACATGGACCTTAGCACCCATGCCCTCACTCCTGATATAGAACTGATGCGCATTCGGAGTTTGTCAAGACTTGATAGGCGGTGAAGCCCTCGCATCTTATCAGTCGCTCTACCTCACATCAGTATAAATCAAGGCTGCACCTAAATGCATTTCGGGGAGTACGAGCTATCTCCAAGTTTGATTAGCCTTTCACCCCCACCCTCAGCTCATCCAGAAGCTTTTCAACGCTTATTGGTGCGGTCCTCCAGATGGTGTTACCCATCCTTCAACCTGGCCAAGGGTAGATCACTTGGTTTCGCGTCTGCTCCTTCCGACTATACGCCCTGTTAAGACTCGCTTTCGCTTCGGCTACGGAAATCTATTTCCTTAACCTGGCCGGAAAAAGCAACTCGTAGGTTCATTATGCAAAAGGCACGCCGTCACAGCACAAGGCTGCTCCGACCGCTTGTAGGCGCATGGTTTCAGGAACTATTTCACTCTTCTATTCGAAGTGCTTTTCACCTTTCCTTCACAGTACTGGTTCACTATCGGTCTCTCGGGAGTATTTAGCCTTACCGGATGGTCCCGGCAGATTCACGCAAGATTTCTCGTGTCCCGCGCTACTCAGGATACCACTAGGGTTCAGATCGCTTCGTGTACTGGGTTATCACCATCTATGACTGTACTTTCCAGAACATTCCACTCACGATCAATCGTCCCAAAACGTGGTCCTACAACACCCACGATGCCTAAACAACGTAGGTTTGGGCTCTTCCCCGTTCGCTCGCCACTACTAGGGGAATCATTCTTATTTTCTTTTCCTGCAGGTACTAAGATGTTTCAGTTCCCTGCGTTAGCCTCTACATCAAGTAGATGTTATCCCTTCAAGATAACGGGTTGTCCCATTCGGAAATCTACGGATCAATGGTTATTTGCACCTACCCGCAGCTTATCGCAGCTTATCACGTCCTTCATCGCCTCCGAGAGCCAAGGCATCCGCCATGCGCCCTTATTTACTTTTTTACCGTTTATGAAGCCTTAATCACAGAAGGCTGCATATATACTTTCAACTTATTTTTGCTTTTTGGTTACATCATGTCAAAGATCGTATTGGCTTCAATTCCTTGAAGACTCTAGTGGAGAATAACGGATTCGAACCGTTGACCCCCTGCGTGCAAAGCAGGTGCTCTAGCCAGCTGAGCTAATCCCCCTTATGCGGAGTAGTCCCAGGCAGAGTTGAACTGCCGACCTCTACATTATCAGTGTAGCGCTCTAACCAACTGAGCTATAGGACTGTCAGTCAAACCCCGACCCTTCGGCCCGGCTTTTCTTCTTCTCTTTTTTTTATTTCCTACTTAAAGGCAATATCTTTTAATAAACAACTACCAGCAGTACAAGAAAGCCATTCCTGGGAATGGACACAATAAAATAAAAACCGACTCTTATCTTGTCGAAAATCACTCCAGAAAGGAGGTGTTCCAGCCGCACCTTCCGGTACGGCTACCTTGTTACGACTTAGCCCCAATTACCGGTTTTACCCTAGGGCGCTCCTTGCGGTTACGCACTTCAGGTACCCCCGGCTTTCATGGCTTGACGGGCGGTGTGTACAAGGCCCGGGAACGTATTCACCGCGCCGTGGCTGATGCGCGATTACTAGCGAATCCAGCTTCATGGAGTCGGGTTGCAGACTCCAATCCGAACTGAGAGTGGTTTTTGGGATTAGCATCACGTTGCCGTGTAGCTGCCTTCTGTACCACCCATTGTAACACGTGTGTAGCCCCGGACGTAAGGGCCGTGCTGATTTGACGTCATCCCCACCTTCCTCACATCTTACGACGGCAGTCTCTCCAGAGTCCCCGGCATTGCCCGATGGTAACTGGAAATAAGGGTTGCGCTCGTTATGGCACTTAAGCCGACACCTCACGGCACGAGCTGACGACAACCATGCAGCACCTTCACTAATGCCTTACGGCTATATAATTTCATATATATTCATTAGCAATTCAAGCCCGGGTAAGGTTCCTCGCGTATCATCGAATTAAACCACATGTTCCTCCGCTTGTGCGGGCCCCCGTCAATTCCTTTGAGTTTCACCGTTGCCGGCGTACTCCCCAGGTGGAACACTTAACGCTTTCGCTTGGCCGCTTACTGTGTATCGCAAACAGCGAGTGTTCATCGTTTACTGTGTGGACTACCAGGGTATCTAATCCTGTTTGATACCCACACTTTCGAGCATCAGCGTCAGTTACATCCCTGTGAGCTGCCTTCGCAATCGGAGTTCTTCGTGATATCTAAGCATTTCACCGCTACACCACGAATTCCGCCCACATTTAATGCACTCAAGACGTCCAGTATCAACTGCAATTTCAAGGTTGAGCCTTAAACTTTCACAACTGACTTAAACATCCGCCTACGCTCCCTTTAAACCCAATAAATCCGGATAACGCTCGGATCCTCCGTATTACCGCGGCTGCTGGCACGGAGTTAGCCGATCCTTATTCATAAGGTACATACAAAAGAGTATACATACTCCACTTTATTCCCTTATAAAAGAAGTTTACAACCCATAGGGCAGTCATCCTTCACGCTACTTGGCTGGTTCAGGCCTACGCCCATTGACCAATATTCCTCACTGCTGCCTCCCGTAGGAGTTTGGACCGTGTCTCAGTTCCAATGTGGGGGACCTTCCTCTCAGAACCCCTATCCATCGTAGGTTTGGTGGGCCGTTACCCCGCCAACTGCCTAATGGAACGCATCCCCATCGTTTACCGAATTTCTTTAATATAAAGATCAGGAGATCGGTATATACCATCGGGTATTAATCTTTCTTTCGAAAGCCTATCCCCGAGTAAACGGAAGGTTGGATACGTGTTACTCACCCGTGCGCCGGTCGTCAGCGGTATTGCTACCCTGCTACCCCTCGACTTGCATGTGTTAAGCCTGTAGCTAGCGTTCATCCTGAGCCAGGATCAAACTCTTCATTGTAAAAGTATTTTTGAATATATCAAACGGATGATCTTACAACCAATCCAATCAATATTACTCTATTGCTCTGTTCAGGATTTCCGATTTAATAAAAGTCTCATCGTTAAATGACGGTTCTTTTTTTACCCGGAAATAATACTTCAACAGTAATATTTCCGCTCTTATACTACTTGTATTGTTTATGTAATTCTATCAAAGATCGCTGCTTGTAAAGCTTCCTTTTTTTCAGAAAGCGGATGCAAAGGTAAATACTTTATCACTCTACTTCCAAATCTTTTCCAAACTTTTTTTTTGAAAAAAACAGGAAGCATACAACAACCGGAACTTAAAAGAACCGGGCACCACCAAAAGAAGGGCCGTGTTTACTCCGCTATCAAAATGTCAAGCTATCAGCTTCCCAACTCCTGGAAAGCGGGTGCAAAAGTAGAACCTTTTAAGATACTATCCAAACTATACGTGCTTTTTTTTAAAAGAAAACTTCTAAAACAATCCTAAAACACTAATTATGAAACAAATCCGGGGAAACTTTTTTTTTGAAGATGAAAAACTGGTCGAAACATGCAAACATTATTATATATCATAAGCAACAAGGACTCTCACTAAACCCCACGCATTACCAAAACCGGACTTGCTCCGTACTTTAACCGGAAAATACCCGATATAAAGCAAAAATACGGAGAATCTACGGAGCAAACACGGAAAAGGTATGGATCAAACAATAGGGAAAAACAAAAAAACAATGCAGACAAAAAAAAGAGAATACAAAAAAGCACCACAAAATATTAGAAAAAATACTCGAAAAGAAATCCGAGTTTCCCAATCAAAAAACAAAACGGAATTAAAGACATAGTTTTTTTTCAACCACGCTAAAGATTAAAGATTAAAGCAGGCCAACTAAAACAAACGGACAAAGAAGAAAAGGAAGACTAAAACATATCAAATATGTGACAAAACAAAAAAGGAATCGACATATATAGAAAATTCAACTCTATTTATTTATCTTTGTTAGCTTAATTAAATAAGTTAGCATATTAAAAAAGCCATTATAGCAATGAAAGATTTTCTGAAATTTACATTGGCCACTATTACGGGCCTTATCGTAACAAGCGTCCTTCTATTCTTCATCGGCGTTATAATCATGTTCAGTGTGATGTCCTCTTCGGAGTCGGAAACACAGGTGGGGAAAAACTCTGTAATGATGCTTGACCTAAGCGGTATATTGAAAGAACGTAGTCAGGAAAATCCCTGGGATATTTTCTTGAATGACAAAGAGCAAGAATCTGGTTTAGATGACATTTTGGCCTCTATCCAGAAAGCCAAGGAAAATGAAAACATCAAAGGAATCTATCTGCAAGCCGGTTCAATGGGTGCAGGCTATGCATCACTTGAGGAAATTCGCAAAGCATTGTTAGACTTTAAGACTTCCGGCAAATTCATCGTTGCCTATGGAGATCAATATACACAACGTCTATATTTCCTTGCAAGTGTAGCTGATAAAGTGTTGCTCAACCCTAAAGGAGTGATAGAATGGAAAGGATTGGCTTCCACTCCGGTATTCTATAAGGATTTACTCAGTAAAATCGGCGTTGAAATGCAAATATTCAAAGTCGGCACCTACAAATCGGCCGTAGAACCTTTCAATTCAACAGAAATGAGTCCGGCGAACCGCGAACAGGTTACCGCATTTCTAGGATCTATTTGGAACAAGATGATCAGCGAAGTGTCTGCATCCAGAAAAATCTCAAAAGACTCTTTAAATGTGTATGCTGACCGAATGCTTATGTTCTACCCCGCAGAAAAGAGCGTAAAATGTGGACTGGCAGATACATTAATATATAAAAACGATGTACGTGATTATTTAAAGAAGTTGGCAGGTGTGGATAAAGACGACAAGTTGTCCGTGCTTGGTTTGAAAGACATGATCAACGTTAAAAAGAATGTACCTAAGGACAAGAGTGGCAACATTGTTGCGGTCTACTATGCATACGGCGAAATATATGATGGCGATCCGTCACGTAGCAATACAGAAGATGGCATATTCTCCGATAAAGTAATTCGTGATATACGTGAACTAGAAGATGACGACGATGTAAAAGCGGTTGTTTTCCGGGTTAACTCCCCGGGAGGAAGTGCTTACGGATCAGAGCAAATCTGGCACGCACTTGGTGAGTTGAAAAAGAAAAAGCCTTTGATTGTTTCGATGGGTGATTATGCAGCATCAGGAGGATATTACATTTCATGTGTGGCAGATAGCATTATAGCGGAACCTACAACGCTTACTGGATCTATTGGTATCTTTGGAATGATTCCTAACTTAAAAGGCCTTACCGACAAGATCGGATTATCTTTTGATGTGGTAAAGACCAATACATATTCTGATATCGGCAGTATGGGAAGACCGATGAACGAAGGTGAAAAATCGCTGGTACAGATGACGATAAACGAAGGATATGAAACATTTGTAGGAAGATGTGCCGAAGGACGAAAAATGAGTAAAGAAGCTATAAAGAAAATAGCGGAAGGCAGAGTATGGACAGGTGCTAAAGCCAAAGAACTCGGATTAGTGGATCAACTTGGAGGCATAGACAAAGCATTAAAGATTGCCGTAAAGAAAGCTAAGGTAGATGCATATACAGTACTTTCATATCCTGAAAAGAAGAGTTTCTTCTCTACCCTGCTGGAAACAAATCCGGGAAACTATATCCGTCTTCGTCTCCTGAGCGGAAAAGCAGGAGAGCTTTATCAGCAGTTTAATTTGATCAATAACTTCGATAAATGCGACCGCGTTCAAGCCCGTGTTCCTTTTGAGTTAAACATAAACTAAGCACAGTAAATTCAAAAAAAACATCGATCACTTCTATACGGCACAAATCCATCTAAAAGAAAGGATTGAATGGTAAAACAAAAAAGTAAGATACAATATTGGTTATGCCCCCTATCCTGGTTATACGGGATAGGGGTATATTCCCGAAACAAACTCTTTGATTGGGGCTGGCTCAAATCAAAGAGTTTTGATGTTCCGATAATCTGTATCGGAAATCTTGCGGTAGGTGGAACTGGAAAGACGCCGCATACGGAATATCTTATCGATCTATTACTGAAGAATAAACAAAACGTGGCCGTTTTAAGCCGTGGTTACAAACGCGCTACAAAAGGATATGTATTGGCTACCGATGAAAGTAACGCACAGAGCATCGGCGATGAACCCTGTCAGATTCATACCAAATTCCCCGGCATCCGTATGGCGGTGGATGAAAACAGATGCCACGGCATTGAAGAATTAATGAAACTGGACAATCCTAAGATTAATACAATTGTTTTAGACGATGCATTTCAACATCGGTACGTCAAAGCTGGTCTCAATATCTTACTGACTGATTACCGGCGATTGTTCTGCGATGATGCGTTACTCCCCGCGGGACGTCTGCGTGAGTCCGAACGAGGCAAGGATAGGGCACATATTATCATTGTCACCAAATGTCCGGATACAATTAAGCCTATAGATTTCAACATTATAACCAAAAAATTGAAGTTATATCCTTTTCAGCAGCTATACTTTTCAACCCTCAGCTATGGAAATCTGATTCCCGTTTTTCCGGAACTGGGAATAGACAGACGTCCCATCGATAGCTTAAGCAAAGAAGAAATACTGCTCGTGACCGGCATTGCTTCTCCTACGGCACTGGCAAATAAGCTGAAGAACTATACAGAAAACATCAAACTCCTGACCTTCAGTGATCATTATCAGTTCAAGAATAAAGACACCCGGCAGATTGAAGAGCAGTTCACCAAGATGAAAGGAGAACAAAAGCTAATCCTTACCACGGAAAAAGATGCCATGAGACTTCGTAATATGGAAAATATCAAGGATGCAGTAAAGTCCCATTTATTTTACATCCCTATTGAAATAGAAATTTTACAAAATCAACAAGATATATTTAACCAAAACATTATTGACTATGTTAGAGCTTATTCAAGAGACGGCAGCTTATCTGAAAAATAAGATGCATACCAATCCCGAAACTGCAATCATTCTTGGTACCGGCTTGGGAAGTTTAGCTAATGAAATCACCGAGAAATATGAAATCAAATATGAAGATATCCCTAATTTTCCGGTTTCCACAGTAGAAGGACATAGCGGAAAGCTCATCTTCGGAAAGCTTGGAAGTAAAGATATCATGGCCATGCAGGGACGTTTCCATTATTACGAAGGATACTCCATGAAAGAGGTGACTTTCCCTGTACGCGTAATGCGCGAATTGGGCATTAAGACCCTGTTCGTTTCGAATGCCAGCGGAGGTACAAATCCGGATTTTAAGATCGGCGACCTTATGATTATTACCGATCACATCAACTATTTCCCCGAACATCCTTTACGGGGCAAAAACATTCCTTATGGTCCCCGTTTCCCGGACATGAGCGAAGCCTACGACAAAGAATTGATTCGCAAAGCAGATGAGATCGCTAAGGAAAAAGGAATAAAGGTGCAACACGGTGTATATGTAGGTACACAGGGCCCTACATTCGAAACGCCATCGGAATATAAGCTATTCCGTATCTTCGGGGCTGACGCTGTGGGTATGTCTACCGTGCCCGAAGTAATCGTAGCCAACCATTGCGGTATCAAAGTATTTGGCATTTCCGTCGTTACCGATTTGGGAGTTGAAGGCAAAATTGTAGAAGTCACTCATGAAGAAGTGCAGAAAGCAGCCGATGCGGCACAGCCCAAAATGACTACTATCATGCGTGAGTTGATAAACCGTTCATAAGAAGCAGTCGCAACCAACAGGAAAACCAAAAAGTATTATTAACAGCATAAAAAAACAAGAAGACATTGAGAACAGAAATAGCAACTTTAGGTGAATTCGGACTGATACGTCATTTGACAGAAAACATAAAGCTTCAAAATGACAGTAGTCGCTATGGAATAGGTGATGATGCAGCTATCCTCTCCTACCCTTCCGAGAAGCAAATATTGGTAACCACCGATTTATTGATGGAAGGAGTTCATTTCGATCTGATCTATGTTCCGTTGAAGCATCTGGGCTATAAATCGGCCATTGTCAATTTCTCCGATATCTATGCCATGAACGGTACACCAAAGCAAATAACCGTATCATTAGGCATTTCAAAGCGATTCAGCGTAGAAGACATGGAAGAACTGTATGCCGGTATCCGTCTGGCGTGCGAAGATTATAACGTAGACATCATAGGTGGAGACACCACCTCTTCCCTTACCGGTCTGACAATCAGCATCACCTGCATTGGTGAAGCTGATAAAGATAAAATCGTTTACCGGAACGGAGCGAAAGAAACCGACTTAATCTGCGTTACGGGAGATTTGGGCGCAGCATACATGGGACTTCAACTTTTGGAACGTGAGAAAGCTGTACTGAAAGGAGATAAAAGCCTTCAGCCTGATTTTTCAGGAAAAGAGTATCTGCTGGAACGCCAGTTGAAGCCCGAAGCCCGTCGTGATATCATCCAGAAGCTTGCAGAAGAAGGAATACAGCCAACATCCATGATGGATATCTCCGATGGTTTATCTTCCGAGCTATTGCATATTTGCACTCAGAGTAAAACAGGGTGTCGCATATATGAGGAACATATACCTATCGACTATCAAACGGCAGTTATGGCAGAAGAGTTTAACATGAACCTCACAACATGCGCTCTCAACGGAGGCGAAGATTACGAGTTACTCTTCACAGTACCCATCACAGATCATGATAAAATTTCGGAGATGGAAGGTGTAAAACTGATTGGGCATATCACCAAACCGGAACTCGGTTATGCGCTAATCACGCGAGACGGACAAGAATTTGAGTTAAAAGCTCAAGGTTGGAATCCGCTAAGAGAAGAAAAATAGAAATATCCAAAATTAGAAAATGCTGATAATAAGGCACAAGAGCCGTTATCAGCGTTTTTTTATTTTCTTACCTCTTGCAAGGTCCAAAACTTTCACTACCTTTGCAATCGCAAAACGAAAAAGGTGCCATAGCTCAGTTGGTAGAGCAAAGGACTGAAAATCCTTGTGTCCCCGGTTCGATTCCTGGTGGCACCACTTTTAAAAGACTTCAAATTTGGTAAATCCCTGAAAAAAAAGCGTTTCAGGGATTTTTCTTTTTAGGGCAACCCCCTGAAAATGGCAAAAAATGACGGTTTATAGAACATCTATCTTTGTTCATTCATATGCTTTTTATTTGGCGCAAAAAAAGCAAACGAAATGGTATTTAATATACTGATTTGCTGATTTTTGCATACCGACAAACTCGTTTCATTTCCTTAATTTTGAAACATTAAAAAAGAGGTATTATGAAGCAAGAAAATGTTTTGGTCTACATTATTAAGACCCGCAAATTGAGAAACGGAGAATGCCCGGTATTACTTAGGGTAACTATTGATGGGGTTTACAGCGACATCCGTATCAATCGCAGCGTAAAAGAAGAAATTTGGGATGCAAAATTAGGAATGTGCCGTGGAAAGAGCCGGGAGGCTAACGAACTGAACGATTATATCCGTAGCCTCCATACCCGCTTGTACGAGATACACCGGAACATGTTATTACAGTCCTAAAAGTATTTTGCGACCATAACGAAGAATACCGGAAGCTGATCGGGGGTAATTTCTTCTACTCCACAGTGAATCGGCATGATAATTGCCTGCAAAGCCTAAGTATTTAATTGAAAAGGAATATGGCAAACCAATGACATTATAGATCCAAAGAAGACACCTCTCTGTAAAAGCTATTGACGATTACCCCCTTTCATAATATGAAACGGTATTATTTTTTCTTACCTATAAATGAAGAAGGGTTGAATGATATGCCTATATTGAAATAGAATGTCGGATCAGGACTTATTTTATAGACAGGATCTCCATAAGAATCCTGCTTTCTGAATAGCCGTCCTGATGGCGTATATCTGACACCTGTTTTTGCAGTGATCAGAAAGTGGTTAGCTACAAGGTGTTCATAGACCAATCCGGAGTTAATATCCAATTGCCTGTACTGGTATTTTTGATTTGTACCGTCTATATTATAGAGATAAAATGTTGTCCGGTCCATTTCTGATCCCAATGATATTCTGCCATTGGTAAAGACCTGTTTCCTCAAATACATATTTTTGGGAAGAACAATATCTGCTATAAGACCATTCTTGAATTTATGCTCATATGAGAAGGTCGGAATGATGGGTACCTCGGAAAGCGGATCAATATTGACAGCTATCCCGACACTCATTTTTGTCCGTTCATTAGCTTTGAGTACCATTGTCCCCGAAAATAAACCTCTTACCCTCTCAAAATGCTTTTCACTACCATCCACTATAATACTGGATGTGAAGATTGTCCGTTTATTGAACAGGGTTGAAAAATAAGCGAAGTTAACTCCTCCATGAAAGTAATGGAAATCATTCTCTATCACCTTCATTGCCCCGGAAAAAGGCGCTGTCATATCTGCTTCCACTGAGGTATAATTATATCCAAGAGTAGTTCCTAAAAGCCAGCTTTTTTTCTTTATAAAGTTTATATTAGCGCTAATCTTTACTTGCGAAAATCTCTTGATCTTACTTTCAGGTAACGAATTATTTTCCTTTTCCGAGGTGAAGTTATAGGGGGTGGAATGAGTGAATTCGATATTCAAAGGACGGGCAATTGCAAATTTATCGGCTGCCACAGCGGCTGCCCGCCGGGAGCGGCTCAGACTTTCCTGCCCTTCTTTGGGGATAGTGTCATTGTTTTGTGAAAAAGATTCAATCGAGAAGATTAAAATTCCAATTACTAACACTGTTCTTTTTATTGATTCCATAAAATATTATTAAAAAATGAGTTATAGACTACATTGATACGCCACAAAGAAAGAGATAATACCATCGCCTTTTTTTGTTTTTATACCAAACCCGCCACATTTTATACTAAATCCGTATTTGGTTTAAACTTCATTTCAAATTTTGTAGAGCACTTAAGGTGTTTCGTATAATATTCGAATAATGGGCTTGTTATTCTCTTATCTTTGTTTAAATTTGATTTTGATAGGATATATGGATACGAACCAATGGAAATAAAGAATACAAAAATCATCCGACTGATGGTTGATGAAAAATACAGGATACTGCGTCATGTGGTACTCTTGTTGGGCGTCTTTATAATTATTTTCTATTCAGGTCAATTATCGGAGTATTCAGGTATTTACAGGTATTACCGGTTATTCTGTGTGTATATCATCTTAATAATAACATTCTATGTCAATATGAATGTTTTGGTTCCTCGATACTTCTTTAAAAATCGGTATATCATTTATCTGATACTACTATTTTTGTTGGTGCAAATTTGCCTATTTACCATGAAGTTCTTCTTAAACAGCCTTTTGGATCCAATGCACATAGGGCTGCATCACGATAAAAATGACGGAAGCAGGGGATTTTATGAAAGTACAATCATCATTGTTTCCATTATACTACTCACTACGATGATAAAGCTTTTTCAAAGATGGGTACGCGACAATGAGAAAATAACCGAACTGAATAATATTACGCTGGCAATGGAACTGAGTGAGCTACGGAACCAGATCAACCCTCATTTTCTTTTTAATATGCTCAACGGCATCAAGGCATTGGTGCGTACTAATCCAGAGACAGCAATGATAGTCATTATGAAATTATCCGAGCTCCTGCGCTATCAGCTTTATGAAAATAACGAAGAGAAAACGCTACTAAAATCCGAAATTGTTTTCCTTATCAACTTCCTCGATCTGGAGAAGCTCAGAAGGGACAATCTGTCTGTTGACATCAGTCCTCTTAAAGATGATCTTTCTGTCTTTAATGCTATTTTTCTTCCTCCTAATCTTTTTACCACATTTGTTGAAAATGCAGTAAAGCATAGCGTGAATATTGCGGGAGCAGGATCTTATATCAAGATCAGTATAGAGATTAAAGAAAATAAACTTTACTTCAACTGTATAAATTCGATTGATTCTGAATATACATCCTCCCAAGATAAAAGTAGTGGACTAGGATTAGTCAATATAAAAAGGCGGCTTGCTCTTTTATATGGAGACAACTACACTTTGGAGATCAATTCCATAAGAAATGAGTATAATGTTAAATTAATAATTCCTATATGAACTGTATTATTGTAGATGACGAACCTTTGGCAAGGGAAGAAATGCAGTCGCTTATCAAAGAAGTATCCCAGGTAGAAATATTAGGAAAGTTCTCTAATGCCCCCACTGCCTTGAATTTCCTAAAGGAAAATGAAGTAGACCTTATTTTCCTTGATATTGAGATGCCTATGGTTACCGGACTGGAGTTTGCCGCTAAACTACCTAAAAAAGCCCTGACTGTTTTTACAACGGCATATCCACAGTATGCTTTAAAAAGTTATGAATTGGATGCCATCGATTACCTCCTAAAGCCCATAGCGAAAGAGCGGCTAGAAAAAGCAATCAACAAGGCGGAAACATACAAACGGCTGCTTTCAGATGATACCGAAAAAGGTATAATAGAAGCCGGTTCCGGTGATTTCCTGCTTATCAAATCGGAGCGCAGGTTTTACAGGATTAACTTTTCAGATATCAAGTACATAGAAGGATTAAAGGATTATGTCGTAATATATACAGCTAATCAGAAGCTTATTACAGCAATGAACTTAAAAACCATTCATCAAAAAATCCCACAGGATATATTCTTGCGCGTAAGTAAATCTTATGTGATAAATATAAATTACATCGAATCATTTGATCATCACAGTATATATATTAGTGGATCTGAAATCTCATTAGGAGAGGTATACAAAAAGGATTTTTTTGCAATATACTCAGGCGGTATCCTTAATCCCGGAGAGTAAAAAACGCCAAATATATTATTTCAATTTCAGTTAGATCGATTTTATTTAATAATCAATCATTTTTTTTCGTCTTACTTTTGTCAATAGATTTTCTACTATAAGATACATACTTGGCACCACAAATAATGTCAGTATCATAGAACTAGTAAGACCTCCTATAATCACCCAGGCCATTCCATTCTTAATCTCAGATGCAGCACCGCTTGCTATGGCAATAGGCAACATACCGAAGATCATGGCAAGGGTTGTCATTAAAATAGGACGGAGTCTTTCTTTTCCGGCTTCTACAAGAGCTTCCTTAACACCATAGCCTTCTTCCTTTAGCTTATTGGTAAAGTCCACGATCAAGATTGCATTTTTTGCCACAAGGCCAAGCAACATAATCATTCCGATGATAGTGAAAATATTGAGTGTCTCCATTGTCAAGGCCAGAGCCAATAATGCACCGACAAGAGCTACCGGTATTGAGAACAGTACGACAAAAGGATATACGGCACTTTCGTACAATGCCACCATGATCAGATAAACCAGGATAATCGCTGTTATAAATGCCAACCCCAGGCTGCCGAAAGCATCTCCCTGATTTTTAGAGTCTCCCAGATATTCTATGCTGATACCATCGGGAACTTTTATAGATTCGGCTTTTGCCTTAATCTCATCACTGACTGTGCCCGTGGGCCTTCCTATGACATTGGCCTGTACGGTAATAGAGCCCATACGGTCTATTCGTTGAAGGGTGGTTTCCCCTAGGGTCTCGCTTACCTCTGCAAACTGGCTCAGCAGTATGGTTTGTCCTTCGTTGTTTACAAAAGGGAGGTTACCTACGTTGCTGATATCCGAACGGTCAAATTTATCCAGACTGACAAGGATATCATGCTCATTACCTTCCTGTTTAAACCGGCTTTTGTCATTCCCGCTGAATGCATTCTGAAGGATAGCGCCCACCTGGCTGGCATTAAGCCCTAGAGTACTCATTTTCTCCCTGTTCAGTTTAATGTCTATCTCGGGTTTCCGATCTTTAACGGACAGTTTTACAAATTGAGTACCCGCAATTTCCGTTATCATTTTCTGGTATGCTTCGGCAACCTGGCGTACCTCTGTAAGATTTAGCCCTTTTACGGCAATCTGTATGGGAGCACTGCTCACATTCCCTGTTATGGATGTTGACGATGCGGTAAATTTGACTCCCGTAATAGCGCTGCTTAGTTTATGCTGGATAATAATTCCAAAGTCTTCCGCTGTCAAGTTTCGATTTTTCTTGTCCACAAGGGTAAGGGTGAGTTCCGCCAGGTTGGCATTGCTGCTGGTACCCGATACGCTTCCGCTGGCAAAACCGACACTAGAAAATACTTTTTCGACTTCGGGCTGCTCCATAATGATCTTTTCAGCCTGTTGTACAAGCATATTGGTCTTATAGATAGTTGCCGTAGGTTCCAGTTCCATATTAAGGATCAAATCGCTCTGGTCTGTTTTCGGAATGAATGCCGCACCAATAAATCCGGTAGGGACAAGGACTATGGCTGCGATGATCAGGAGCAATGTACCCGATAAAAGCCACCTCTTCCTGGTGAGTACCTCCTGCAGGATTTTCCCATAATCCTCTTTTATTATGTTTATAAAACGCTCGAATCCCAGATTGATTTTCCCCCACAGTGTATTGTCTTTCAAGTGCTCTAATTTACCAAACCGGCTGGCCAGTACCGGGGTAACGGTAAAGGATACGAAAAGGCTCATCAAGGTTGAAAATACAACTACCAGTGAAAATTCACGGAGTATGGATCCGATCATACCTCCGGCCAGTGCCAGCGGAAGAAAGACCACAACATCCACCAGGGTGATGGAAAGGGCTGTAAACCCAATTTCATTACGACCTTCAAGGGCTGCCTTGCGTTTATCCGACCCTTTTTCCATATGCCGGTAGATATTCTCCAATACCACAATAGAGTCATCCACGAGTATCCCTACCACCAGAGACATAGCCATCAGAGTCATCAGGTTCAGGGAAAGCCCCAAGACATACATGGCGATGAAGGTCGGTATGATCGATGAAGGTAGTGCCAGCAATACAAACATGGAGCTTCTCATGCTATGTAGGAAAGCCAGCATGACAAAACCCACGATAATAATAGCCAGTATCAGGTCTACCATCACTGCATCTGCCGCATGGAGTGTATATACACTTTGGTCGGAAGATATATTAAATTTCAGTTCATGCGATTTGTACTGTTCTTCAATAGAAGTAAAGGCTTTTTTTACCAGCCGGCTCACATCGACAGCATTAGCATCGCTTTGCTTGATAATCTGCACACCGATAGATGGAATACCGTCAATATGGTTAATAGCTGTTGTTTTGGCTGTGGCATCTACTATTTCGGCAATATCGCGCAGATAGACAATCCCTTGTCCGGGATGTTGAAGTATGACCAGATTCCGTAATTGATCTAGGGATTTAACGTTGGCATCGTAACGGATGGAAAGCTGCTGGTTCTTTGTTTCGATGCTACCGGCAGGGAAAGACAGGTTTGCATTATTGACCGTCTGTGTAACCTGCGCAATGGAAAGCCCGAAAGAAAGTAGCTTTTGCCGGTTGATATTGATCTGGATCTCCCGCTCGTCACCACCGATGATATTAACCTGTCCCACTCCCGCCACATTTTGTAATATCGGCCTGAGCTGGTTGTCGACAAGGTCGTACAGGTTACGGGGAGCCATATTGGCTGTCACCCCGGCTTTAATAACCGGAGTTTCTTCCAAGTTTACTTTGTTTACCTGCGGCCTTTCGGCATCGTCAGGAAGATCATTCATCGCCTGATCGGCCTTACGCTGGACATCGCGCTCCGCCTTATCTATGTCTATTCCGTTTTTAAAGGATATGGTAATGATTGAAACACTTTCCTGCGAAGTGGAAGTAATCTGGTCGAGTCCCTCCACCGAGGAAAATGCATCTTCCAGTTTTTCCGTGACGGTGGTTTGAACCTCGGCTGCAGAAGCTCCGGGATAAAGGGTACTGACAGAAACTGTCGGTACTTCTATCTTGGGCAGCAGGTTATAGTTCAGGCTCAGGTACGACTGCACCCCGAAGAGGATCAGCACCGTAAATATAACGATAAGCAATAATGGCCTTTTAATGACAATTCCGGTTAATGACATATTTCCCTGTTTTTATTTTGAGACATTAATTAATGCGCCATCCTTCAGGTTTATCTGCCCGGAGGTGATGACTTGCTCGCCTGCTTTTAAACCCTCGGTAACTTGTATATTACCGCCGTATTCCCCTCCGACTCTAATATTGCGCAAAACAACCTTGTCACCCTGCACCACATACACCGATGCATCCTGTATGCTTGCATTTAGTGCCTGACGTGGGATCAAAAGGATTTCCTGTGATGTTTGCTTTGAAAAATCGGCAGATACAAAAGTACCGGAGCGTAAAGGGGTATCCTTGTCATTGTTTGCGGTAATCTCCACCTGGTAGTTATAAGCCTGGTTAGCCTGCGGGCTGATAAAGGTAATCGTGCCTGTAAAGGTCTTGTCGGGATAAACCTCTGTTGTCAGTTTAATCTTTTGTCTCATCGTAACCTGATAGACTTCCGCCTCGGTAAGATAGACCTGTACTTTCAATTGGGAAAGGTTTATGATGGATGCGATTTCTGTCCCGGCGGACACGAACATGCCTTCTTCAACCAACTTAGTGCCGATAATGCCTTCGGTGGGGGCTTTAATACCGGCATCGGCTATCTGCCTGCGTAATTGGCGGGAGCGGTTTAAGGCATCATTATACTCCTGCCGGATATCATCGACTTTCTCCCTTGTAGCGGCATTTCCTTCTAACAGTTCGGTATAGGTTTGTACATCACGTTTTAATTTTAATACATTAGATTCGGATTTCTGGAGGTCGAGCTCCAATAACCGTGTGTCAATAACGGCAAGCGTTTGTCCCTGATGGACATTATCGCCAAGTTCGAAAAGCAGGCGTTGTACATTGCCGCTGCTAACCGATAAGACTTTTGCCTCCTTGAAGGGGGCAAATACCCCGGTTTTGACAATGCTTACTTGTTGTATCTCCCGGGTAACCGGAGCTACGGTTACGGGAATGCGGATATTCTCAACCTGGGCTGGCTGGTTAGTTTCGTCTATTTTCTTTTTGTTGGATACCAGCTTGAATATGATGAGGCCGATAATACCGATACAAACCAATGTTACTATAAGTTTTTTTTTCATTGCGCTTTAAAGTGAATTATAAAAAGTTTTCAATGTGCCTGCTGCTTTTTCCAGATCGATCCTGGCCTGATAATAACTGTATAATGAGTTCAGATAACTGTTCTGCGCTTCTTTGAGCGAATTCTGGGTATTGAGCCAGTCCGTCAGGTTCGTTGTACCTTTCTGAAACTGAAGGTCGGTAACCTTGAGAACGGATTCGGCAAGGTTCACGTTCCTGCGATCATTCTCCATATTGGCCTGCGCCTGTAAAAGCTTGGTATAGGCATTCTCATATTCGACCCGGTACCGCCCTTCGGACAGGTGCAGGTTTTCTTCGGCATTGATACGGCTGATCTCCGCCTGTTTATAGCGGGCATTGCGTTTGTAGAAATTAAATAGGGGAATGGTTAGCTTTATCCCTACAGCCGAGTAAGGCATTATATCTTTAAAAGAGCCTTTGAGATTATCACCCAGGCCGATCCCGCCATAACGGAAATAAGCGCTTAGCTTGGGCAGCGCTTCCGCTTTTATACGGGACTGTTCGGTTTCCAGTACTTTTATATTGAGTTCGGATAATTTATAATCAATCCGCGATACGGGAGAAAATTCAAGAGAAGTACCTTCCGGCGATACGGGGATTTCCATATCCATTGAGGTATCTGCCAGAAGTGGGTCAGTAATAGGACAACCCATCTCGTATTTCAGTTCATTCTCTGCCAATTGCAGGTTACTTTGCGCTACCTGTATTTGGGAAATGGTATTGTTATAGTCAACACTGACCTTGTCCAAGTCCTTTTGTAATACGGTACCCTTATCAACCTGAAGCCGGTATATTCCAATTTGCTTTTCATAAGTTACCTTGTTGAAGTTCAGCAACTCCAATTGCTGACGGTACACAAAAATGTGGAAGTAAGCAGTGCTGATATTATAAATGATCGCCTCTTGGCTTTGATGGATATTGAGTTCAGCCTGTTGCTTGTTGTATTTATTGGCTTTGATCCCTATAATCAATGACTGGTCATAGAGCACCTGGTCTACTTGTGCCACGGTATTCATATTGTATTGCTTGGAAAGGGATACCCGCATCTCATCTTCACTAAAGAGACCCGCCGGTATGACCGTCCGCTGTAATTTCAGATTGTTGTCAAGTGACGATGTAAGGCTGACTTGTGGCAGATAATCGGCTAATACCTCCTTGGCCTTTGCATCAGCGGCGCGTTTTTGATTCGCATAAATAGTACTATTGCGGTTATTTTTCAGACCGTAATCGATACACTGTTTTAATGTCCAGTTTTTCTGGGCATTAGCATTGAGCCAGAAACTGAATATTAGTAGTATAATGAATTTCTTGTTCATATAATAAATCTTCTTTATTTACCCCTCTTCGTTGACAGAAGCAGGTGTCGTCCGTGAGATTGACGCTAAAGTAGAAAATAGGATAATTGCTATTTTTTTATTATACAAACCCTGGTTATTCTTATACCAACAGTGTTTTTATGACTACTTAATTTTTTGAATAGGAAAGGAAATAGAATAAGGAAAAGCTTTAATAATAGATTTAGGTTTAATTATTCCAGATGTAATTGTACTATGTAAAATCGAGTAGGAGTAAAACGAAGTAGTTTTCTTCCTACTTTCGTTTTCCGACCTCTCAGTCGAGTAGGTAAAAGGAATTTCACCTTAAACCGCCGAGTAAGCAAAGGGAGTTTCACCCCGAGCTTCTCAATAAACCGTGCGTGAAGCTCTCGTTTCACACGGCTTTACTTATTTAACCATTATCAATTGGGAACTCACCTTTTCTTTATTGGTAAATCTTGGCAGAACGCCACATTTCCAATGGTAAAAGATAAGCCCATCCTTCTCTGCAACACGGGCAAGCCATTCTTGAGCAGGATAGAAACGATGTCTATAACGCTCGAACTTACACATTACCCAACGGGCTAAACGTCCGTTCAACCTCTGCATAAACCATTTCAAACGGGTAGGATAAAACTTACCATAATAAGTCATCCAACCTCGTACGATAGGATTTATATCAGACGCAAGGTGTTCCAATGTGAGATTTGAGTGCCTATTCAGGTGCCAACTGCGTATCGTCTCATTGATTCGATTCATTGATTTTTGGCTGATAGCCGGCAGGAAACCCGTAAAACGGTTGCCATACTTATCTACCGATTCCCGGGGTTGAAACGTAAATCCAAGAAAATCAAAAGTCACATTAGGATAGCACTCTTTTTGACGGCTACTTTTGCAATAGACGATTTTCGTTTTCTCTTCATTGAGCCGCAACCTACAGGACTCAAACCGTTGTTGAATCATTGCTTGCATATACTTAGCTTGTTTAAGACTATGACAGTGACAAATCGTATCATCAGCATATCTCTCAAATGGGACACGGGGAAAGTTCTTTTCCATCCACTTGTCAAAGGTATAATGAAGAAACAGATTCGCAAGAACCGGACCTATGACACTGCCTTGGGGTACCCCGAGAGCCCTGTCAACTTGACTTCCATCTGCTTTCTCATAAGGAACTTTCAGCCAACGTTCTATATACATCAATACCCATTTTTCGTGCGCATGCCGTTTCAAGGCTTTCAGAAGTAGTTTATGGTCTATGCTGTCGAAGAATTTACTGATGTCCATATCCAGAACCCACGCATATTTCCAACAACGCTCACGAGCTTTGCCAACAGCATCATGCGCCGAGCGATGGGGACGGTAAGCATAAGAATCCTCATGAAAATAAGGTTCGATAGAGGGAGTTATCAGCATTACTATAGCCATTTGAGCTACACGATCAGATACCGTCGGTATACCCAATGGACGTTTACCACCGGTACTCTTCGGTATTTCAACCGGCTTTACCGATGGAGGAAAGTAACTGCCGGAACTCATACGGTTCCATAGTTGATAAAGGTTACCTCTCAGATTCTTTTCGTAATCTTCAAGAGTGACTTTATCAATGCCTGCATTCCCACGGTTTGTTTTCACACGCAGAAATGCATCATAAACCAATTGCTTCGATATTGATATTGGTTTTGCGTTGTCGCTTTGCATCTTCCTAATTGTTTATCAGTTGTACTAACTTTTACGCTAAATAAGCTGACCCCTTCGCTCCATACCCATTACAGACACTTCTACACTACTACGAGTCAGTCCGCCCCTACTATAAGCATCCGTACTTTCTTCCTTGAAGGTTCTGCCCCTTGGAATTTTCCGTTAGCAGCCCATAGCAGGTTCCCACGTTCCAAATAAGAGCCTCTTAACAGGTCATGCCATCTGTACACCGGATGCCGTAACGACAATAAACAGGTAATCTCGTTACTTATCCCAAAAGTGTGAGAAACTCTTGGTTTTGACATCATATACGGTTACTTTCGATGCTTCGTCAATGGTTCCCTTGCGGTCATCTCCTGTTAAGCTACCTGACAATTTATACATTGCCTTTTCATATATCGTTCACTACCCTAACCATGGGGAAAGAGCAGCATATACGGGTTTGCAACCCACTCCTGCAAGTTGATTGCGAGGGACCTACCCTCATCTCCTACATAGTTGCGAAGCATTTAGCTCATGCTTCTCGTGGCACAGTCTCACAGAACCGTGCGTGAAGTTCTCACCTCACACGGCTCTTCTTATTCAAACTCTCAAGCACTGCCCGCTTTTGGGATATACTTCTTTCCGCCAGTGATAAAACATTGATTCCCGGACAGATATTTGACCAAGACATTTATAAGCAACATAGATAGATTTCTTCTTGAAACGCTTATACTTGGCTTTTGCCCAACGGGACAGCATAAAGTTAAAATCCTCCATAATATGCTTCATGGAATACAGGCTAAACTTACCATAATAGTTCATCCAACCGCGCAAGAAGGGATTTACTTCTTGGCCTATTAGATCCAGTGGAGTATGAGATTTGGATTTTAACTTCCAGCTAAGCATGGTATCCTTCATTCGTTTCTTTGCTTTCTGACTTATCTCAGGTAGAAAACGAGTAAACGCTTTCTGTTGAACACGATTCATCGTCTTACCAGGACAAAACGTGTCACCAAGAAAGTCAAAAGAAACATGCGAATAATTAAGCAGACGTCTGTTGTCTTTACAGTATACAATCTTTGTCTTCTCCGAATGGAGTTGTAACTTACAAACAGAGAAGCGGACATTCAAGGCTTCCCGTAAATCGTCAGCTTCTTTCTGGCTGCGACAGTGGAAGACTGTATCATCAGCATATCTCAAATGGAATGTGAGGATAATATATCTGCATCCATTTGGCAAAACAATAGTGAAGAAATAGATTTGCCAAAATCGGACCGATAACGGAAACCTGCGGAACACCACTAGTTCTTTCTGTCACTTTTCCATCCTTGGTTTCATAAGGAACTACAAGCCAACGCTTAATATACAATAACATCCGTCCCTGCTTCGGACTTCCGTATTTCTACCTCGTGTTTCTTTCACTTGTGTATTGTCCGTTACCATTCCGAAGAAAGTTCCTGCGTTCCGATTTAAAGCCTGCAAATAGGTCATGCCTCCTTAACACCGTACATCAAATGGGCAGTTATACAGGCATCCCCCATTCTTATCCCAAACTCGTGGTGAAAGTTTGGTTCTGATGTAGACTAACGCACTTTCGATGCTTCTTCAGAGGTTCACTTAAGTTCATCTCCTATTTGCTTAACTGACATTTTTTATATTGCCTTTTAACAAGTCGTTCATCACCTCAGTCTTTCGACTGGAAGCAACACTTGCCGGTTTGTTACCAAAACCTGCTTATCGATAACGGAGGGCCAACCCCCATCTTTAAACCAGTTACGAGCTTTAGGCTCTCGCAGCACACCACCACCGTACGTGCCGTTCGGCACGTAGCAAGGCCTGGTGAGCACTGCATTTAGAGCGGAAGCCAAAGCTGTTATCGCTGAATTGCAGTTCGTAAAGCGGACTAAGCACTTGACTGACGCATTGTTGGATAAGACGGTCAACAACGGTAGGAATACCTAATTGAGGTTTCTTCCCTCCATTCTTGGGGATTTCAACCCGCCGGACGGGATTGGGACGGTAGATACAGTCCAGCAAAGAGTTTATCAGTTCGTCCTTATCGAGTTTCAGGTAAGAAAGTAAATCTTCCGTTTCCATTTTATCGACACCTCCACGGCCACCGTTGGACAAAACCTGCTTGTAAGCACGGTTCATGTTAGCTGGGGACATGATACGTTCCAATAAATCATCTTTGGTAAATTGCACTTCCACGAGGTGGTTTTCAGTTATCCTAATAAAAGTCTGCACTCCGCCATAGCTTTCGGATTCCGTCCTATCCTTCTGACGGCAGTTATCACTCAATGTTGATATTTTCTGCATTCGTTCCTTCATTAGGTAACATTCATTTACTACTCGCTTAAATAAAGTTCAGACCTTCCCCGAGTGTCGATTTTCTCCCCCGGTACTATGTCCTCTGCTGACTTCTCACAACAAGCTTTACTCCGCGCTTCTGAAAAAAATAAAACAGCTGCACGTCTGTGAGACATCCCCAGTTAAGAATTGTTCGGAATTCATATTGCGATACTTACTGATAATACATATTGTATTATAAAGTGTATATTACTTGAATATCAGTATATAATAAATAAAACTAAATCAGTAAATCATTACTTTGCAATCTCCTCAAAATGCTCTTGCGACCAATTAATCATTATCTGTATGACTGGCATAAGGCTTTTACCCGTTTCGGTTATCGAATATTCCACGCGCGGAGGAATTTCTGTATAAGCATCCCTCTTTATTAAATGACATTCTTCTAAATTCTTCAATGTATTAGTCAGCATTTTCTGAGAGATATCAGGAATGGTACTTTTAATTTCACCATAACGCATTATTTTATCAGGAAACAGTAGGCACAAAACCAATAACGACCATTTATCGCTAAACCGGCTAAGTACGTTCCTGATCGGGCACGTCGGATATTTTAAATCTAAATCTTTCATTATTTTGCTACTATATTTTTAGTCAAAAATACAATACTCTCTAATTGAATGCAACTTTAAAATAGATTATTATATTCAAAAAATTAAAACAGGTTAAAGTAGCTATATCTAATTTGCTGAAAATCAATATTACTAACCTCATAGGTGCGTAAGAAACTGTCTTGCTTAAGCTTTGTAGCAGTCCTAACTTTGAAGTAATTATTAGAATAACAAAGAAATTAATCATTAAAAAAACTAAAGTTATGAAAGTAGCAGTAATTGGAACAGGAAATGTAGCTCAAGCTTTAATAAACGGGTTAATCAGTGAAGGTTATGATGTGAAAGTCGGTTCACGCAATTTAGAGAAAGATAACGAGAATATTGCGAAGCTCAAACAAGCCCATAGCAATGTAAGCATCGTAAGTTATATAGAGGCTGTAGAGTTCGCAGATGTTGTGACATTACCCGTTCCCGGTGCATCTCTGGTAGATGTGATAGAGGAAATCGGCGTACAGAAATTCGAAGGAAAAATACTTTGGGATATTACCAATGCTTTTTCAGCAGAGGCTCCTGCTAATGGGGTTATCAAATTAATAACAACTCCGGATGAATCACTTGCTGAAAAAGTACAGAAAATACTTCCTTCAACGCATGTTGTTAAAGCAATGAATACAGTAGGTGCACACCTGATGTATAAACCCACATTAAGTGAAAATGGAACAGTTTTCCTTGCCGGAAACGACGATAAGGCAAAAGAAGCGATTTCAGGAATTGCTAAAAAGTTCGGATGGAAATCTTACGATGCCGGAAAAATTGAATCTCCACGTGCATTGGAATATATGGGACAACTTTATGTTGCACAAGGTATCCTCTATAATGTATGGAATAGCACATTCAAATATGTGAAATAAAGACTCTTTGTCTCTGAAAAATAAATTAGCAGGCATAAAAATAATGCCTGCTAATATAAGTAATAGTGCTAAATGGAAAAACCGGGTACTATTGCGTCCCTTTGTCCAAATTAAATAGCCCCCTTTCCGCCAATTGAAATTGATCCCCTCTTGCCAATTGAAATTGCCCCTCTAAAAGATTTTTTCCAGCTTTGATATTCTGTTAGAAAGCCTTATTTTGTCTGTAAAAAATAGATAAATAAGAGTATGCCTAACAAATTGCTAAGTATGAATAAGATTCGCCAAGTCTTACGTTGCTATGCCTCCGGTAAAGGCACTAAGACAATTAGTAGCATGTTGAACGTATCCCGCAATACGGTCAAGAAGTATTTACTTTAAAATCTATCAGAAGAGTCTGTTGGACATTGATAAAATATTGTCGTTGGATGACGCTTCATTGTTTTCCTTGTTTCAGGAAAAAGAGAAGCCAGTTGTTGCGAATGAGCGTTACGATACCCTTCAGACGTTGCTTCCTGAGTATTGTAAGCGTTTAAAGAAAAAGGGTGTAACCTGCCAGATGCTACACAAGAAATATCTCTGCCTGCATTCTGACGGTTACGCCCATAGCCGTTTCTGCACATTTATTCAGCAATATCTGGATTCCTCCCGTCCTGTCATGCGCCTGGAACATAAAGCCGGTGATAAGATGTTTATTGATGCGGGCGACAAACAGTCCATCATTAATCGTGATACGGGTGAAATTCTTCCGGTTGACATTTTTGTGGCTATTCTTCCCTATACCAATTGACTTATGTTAAAGCTGTAATGAGCCAGCGCAATGAAGATCTCATTCATGCTTGTGAAATTCAAAAATATCCTCGAAATTTACTTGGACATAGAGAATTTGAATTGCTGTTAATAATGTAGATAAAGGTTTTTTCCGGTTGATTCACATTAGAAGAAATACGTAAGGTCTATACTCCATGCGTCCGGTTTTTTCTTCCAAATATCACCAAAATCAGGGGTGTCATCTCCATAATTATCGGTCAGGGCCTTACGGTAATACATGCCGAGTTCAAGGTGGTTCAACAGTTCCACTCCTGCTCCGGCATTGACACCTGTTCCAAAAGATTTTGACTTGTATTGGTTGTCAATATCCTTGAAATTTCCTCCGTTAATCTTGAATTCAACATAAGGACCGGCTTGGACAAACACGCCGAGCAAGCCTATTAAGCTAAATTTCTTCTTTAGGTTTAGCGGAACCCTCAAATAATCGTAATTGGATAAGTCGTAGCCAGAATCTCCAACTTTCACATCATATTGTTGATGCCCATATAAAACAGAAAGCTCACCTCCCAGACCCAGCATAGAAGCCATTAGTTCCATTGTTCCACCTACTTGAAAACCGAGACGATTACCTGCATTCAGGATGTTTTTATTAATATCGTTACTACTCATGTCATAACCTCCTTTGACACCAAAGCGTAGTTGAGCACTGGCCTGCGCTGAAACAATAAACACCAGACAAGCTAGTGCCAAACATTTTATTAAGCTTACAGAATTCTTTCTCATAATAAATTGATTTTATTGTAATTCGCTATTTAAACAAGTTGAAAGAAAAGCCAAGATTGAAAAACGGAGTCATGGGATGGCTCATTTCCAGATACGGGTCACCATCTATACCTTTACGATTAGTTTTGTAAAGACCACTTTTGAGTGTCCCTATTCCACCACCACGGACTATCAGATAAAAACGCTTGTTTATAATATATTCATAAACAATCTCACTCTTAATGGTTGCCCTATTGTAAAGACAGACTTCCGGCAGATTATCCATACCCGGCTTCAAATAGAACTGCTCGCTTTCCATAGAAGTTCCCATAGATAAACGGTGATTATTGAGAAACTGGTAACGCAGATAAGCTCTGCTAGGCAATGTAACGTCAATGCTCAAATGGGGGGTAAACTGATGCCAGTAGGTGATAACAGGAAGAACCGGAATTTTAATAAAGTGAGTCATACCATAGAGTCCCGCACTAAAGTTAGTTGTTGCACTCTGTTTGAACACCATAACAGCGGAAAAGGTACCTTGTACTTCCTCAAAACCTTTGTTCCAGCCATCACCGGAAATGCTGGCATTCAATATTAAAGGTTTGCCCACAATCTTTGTACGGTAAGTTCCGCTTATTGTACCTTTATAGTAGTCATAATTTTCCTCGTTATCAGGAAATATAGATGATGCTAATCCATTCGCTTTATCATAAGTTTCGAACATATAGAAATTAGCCTGTCCATTAGCGTACAAAGAAAAATCTCTAAGTTGTAATACGGGAACTGTTGCTGCAAATTTCACCGTATTTATATTGCGCATCTCTCCTTTTTCCAGTGTATTCCCATTTTGCTTTAACGTATAATCATAAGTAGGACTTCTTTCCCAATACAAGTTAAATGTACGAGCTTCTGAAAAATTACGAGCAAAATAACGTCTAAGCTGGGTCGTTAACGTATCCGTATTATTTTGAGCTTGAGCGGTTGCAGCCAAACTAGTCAGTAGGATCACATAGATTGCTAATTTTTTCATTTTACTTGAATTATAATTATTAATCGATTTTTATTTTCTGTTATTTGGCAGTATTGTTCATTCTGATATTCCACCACCTAGTGCATGATACAAGTTGATCATCCCTTGTATTTTATCAAAATAATTTTGGATCTGAGTCTGTTCTGCCTGTAATAATGATTGCTGGGCAGTTAGTACCTCTAGATAATTCGTTGAAGAGTGTTTCATCAACAATTCTGTTTTATCTACAGCTTTTTGTAATGCTTCTATCTGCTGCTCACAGATATTAATCCTATTTTGCGCCGTTTGCCATAGTACAAGGGCATCATTTACCTCCTGCCCTGCATTAAGAATGGATTGCTGGAACAATAATTTGTTTTTTTCCTGCTGCGCTTTTGCAATTTTCAGATTGGCTGTATTTATTCCCTTATTAAAGATCGGTTGCACTAAAGAGCCCATTGCAGACAATAATAGATTACCGGGATTTACAATCGCACTACCCATGCTATTTGTCCATCCGGCAGAACCACTTAATGTTATACTCGGATAAAAAGCGGAGCGTGCTATATTGGTCGCATAAAAAGATTGAGCTAGATCAAATTCTGCCTGCCGTACATCCGGACGATTTCCAAGTAGTTGCAAGGGAACACCAATGGCTAACTTATCGGGGAAGTTCTGTTTATCAAGAGTTCCTCTTTCTATATGTTGCGCTTCAATTCCCAATAGAACGGATAAACTGTTTTCCATTTCATTTATGCTCCTCCGAGTTTGCAGTATAGCGGACTCTAGGGATAAACGGTTGGCTTTAACCTGTAAAATAGAGACATCATTAGATTGTCCCGCACGTTTAAGGAGTTCCATTGTTTTTATGCTGTTATCCCAATTATCCAAAGTAGATAAACTGATAGAAAGCTGCCTGTCGAGCATCAATAGGTTATAGTAACTATTGGTGATAGTGGCAATCAACTTTGTTTCTACTGCTTGTTTATATGCCTGGCTACTTTCCACAGCTGCAATGGCTTCTCTTTTTTGATTAGTTAATTTACCGAAAACCTCAATTTCCCAACTTGCAGAAACTCCCAGGGAATATGTTTTAGACGGTTTTGAGCCGTCGAAACTACTGATTGTTCCTTCAGGTGAGAGGTTTGCTGACGGAAGATATGCCAGTTTTGCAGACTTTAATGATGCTTCGGCTTGCTCGATACTTAATCGTGCAATTCGTAAATCGGTATTCTTCTCTAAACCTATCTTGATTAAATTTTGCAGGTAAGAATCGGTAAACAAATCCCTCCACGAAAGATCGGCTAAAGTCGTTGTATCAGATTCTTCATTTGTGCCTCGATAAGCAGAAATGACTGATATATCATCTGGGCGTTCGTATTTGGTATATACCTTACAACTACTAAATGTAGCTACAATTGTAAGTGCAAATATAATTTTCTTCATGTCAGTAATTATTGGTTGTTGTCAGAACTGTGACGGGTAGGCATTATCTTTTCCTGAATATGCTGGAATATGACGAAGAGGAACGGAACTATAAAAAGCAAGGCTATCGTACCGATTAATATGCCACCTATTGTCCCGATTGCCAATGTACGGCTACCGTTAGCTCCGGCTCCTGAAGTAAAGGCCATTGGCAACATACCAAATATCATAGCCAATGCCGTCATCATAATCGGACGTAGGCGAACAGTCGCAGAATCAAGAGCAGCCTGAACAATCGTGGCTCCTTCCCGTCGTCTTTGTGATGCATATTCTGTAAGCAGAATAGCTGTTTTCGATAGCAATCCGATCAGCATTATCAATCCTGTTTGCATGTAGATATTATTTTCTATTCCGAAAAAGTTGGCAAAAAGAAAGCTACCCATTAACCCGAAGGGAACGGAAAGCATAACAGCTAACGGAATAAACAAGCTTTCAAATAAAGCGCACATAATCATATAGACAAGCAAAATACAGATAATGAAAATAATGATAGTAGAAGATCCGGAGCTTGCTTGCTCCCGACTCATTCCGCTAAATTCAAAGCCATACCCATTTGGTAAGCTTTCGGCAGCAACCCGGTTGATTGCTTCGATGGCTTGTCCCGAACTATAACCGGTAGCCGGCATAATGGTCAGCGAAATGGACGAAAACATATTAAATCGAGACAAGGACTCAGGGCCATAAACCTTTGTTAATTTCAGGTATTGACCTATTGGGGACATTTCCCCGGTAGATGTACGGACAAAAATATTATTCAAGGACTCTTTATCCAATCTGTATTCGGGGGCAGCCTGTACCATTACCCGATATAGCTTCGAGAATAGGTTTAGATTGGACGAATAGCTTCCTCCAACATATCCGGATAACGTGCTCAATACTTCAGACGGAGAAATATTGTGTTTTTTGCACAATGCAGCATCAACTTCTACCTTATATTGTGGATATTTTGTTTCAAATGAAGTGTATGCCATAGATATTTCGGGACATTCGGACAAAGCCTTTATAAAGGCTTGCGTATGCTGTTGGAGTTCTTCTACAGTGCTTCCTTTTCGGTCTTGTATACTCATTTCAACACCGTTGCTTGTCCCGTATCCGGAAATTAACGGTTGTGCAAAAACCATGATTTTTGCAGCTTTAATATCTGCCGTTTGTGCATAAATCCGGTTGATAACAGATTTTATATGGTCTTCTTTTTTTGTCCTGTCATCCCAAGGCTTCATACGGATAAAGAAAATACCACTGGTAGCTCCCTGCCCACTTAACATCCCGTATCCGGTAATTTTTGCGTAATTTTCAATTTGTGGCAAAGTTTTGATACGCTTGTCTATTTCGGTCATAACACGATCTGTCTCAGCCAAGGTACTACCCGGCGAGGTTGCAACATTGACATAGATAGCCCCTGTATCTTCTTCCGGAACAAGACTTGTCTTTGTTGTGTTCAATAGAACAAATAATCCTGCAACAGCAAGGATAATCAATCCAAAAGCCAGTCTTTTTTTCTTAATAAATTTCCTTGCTGCATTCTTATATTTTAATATCAATCCATTGTAAGAAGCTTCAAATGCATTATGAAAACGAGTAGAAAGGCTTTGCTTGCCTTTTCCTGTTTCTAAGTGAGGGGTCATAAATAAGGCGCAAAGCGCAGGGCTCAAAGTCAAGGCATTTACAAGGGAAATACCGACAGCTACAGCCATCGTAAGGCCAAACTGGGTATAAAATGTTCCTGTTGTTCCTCCCATAAAGCAAACGGGAATAAAAACCGACATAAATACAAGGGATGTTGTTATCAAGGCAGAAGAAATTGTATCCATTGCCTTCACCGTTGCTTCATACGAGGATTTATAGCCTTCATCAAATTTGGTTTGTACTGCTTCAACAACAATGATGGCATCATCTACTACCGTACCGATAACTAACACCAATGCAAAAAGAGTCAGTAAGTTTAGGCTGAATCCGGCAATATACATAAATGCAAATGTTCCAACCAACGATACAATGATGGATACGGTAGGAATAAATGTGGATCGCAGGCTTTGCAAGAAAACATATACTACAATGATAACAAGTATGATTGCCTCCAATAAAGTATGGATTACGTTATCAATGGAAGCATCCAGAAAATCCTTTGTACTGATTAAATCCACGATTTTAACCCCATGCGGAAGTTGCTTAGATATTTCCGTTAAAGAAGCATCTATATTTTTTATTATTTCATTGGCATTAGATCCGGCTTGTTGATATATGACAGCTGTGGTTCCGGGGTTTCCGGCTACCTCCCCTTTAAATCCATAAGACAAAGCTCCCAACTGAATGGTCGCTACATCTTTCAGATGGAGTATTTGTCCGTTAGGCAACGAGCGAATAACCATATTACCAAATTCTTCGGTCGTTTCGTAACGTCCTCTATATTTTAAAGTATACTGGAATGTATTTTCCGAATTTTCGCCTAATGTTCCGGTGGGGGATTCTATATTCTGTTCACCCAGTACAGATGTAATATCGGAAGGAACTAATCCGTATTGTGCCATAGCTTCCGGTTTAAGCCAGATACGCATGGAATATTCGGATCCCATCATAAAAACATCTCCTACGCCTGAAATACGGGATATCTTCGGTAGAATATTTATTTTCAAGTAATTGTTCAGGAAATTATCGTCATATTTTCCATCTTTACTATACAGAGATATAACTTTCAATGTACTATTAAGCCGTTTGGTGGTAGTAACACCCACTTTTGTGACTTCAGCAGGAAGCAAGCCTTGTGCTGCGGCCACACGGTTTTGCACGTTCACTTGTGCCGTATTAGCATCGCTTCCCTGTTTAAAATAGATGGTAATAGTACCTGTTCCGGTATTGGTAGCTGAGGAAGTCATATAAGTCATATTCTCAACTCCGTTAATCGACTCCTCTAAGGGTGTAATCACACTTTTAAGTATTGTCTCAGCATTAGCTCCCGTATAAGTTGCAGTTACATTGACCGTTGGTGGAGCAATATTGGGAAATTGTTCTATAGGCAACTGAGTTAACCCGATAATACCAACCATCAGAATGAATGCTGAGATAATACAAGACAAAATTGGTCTGTCTATGAACGTTTTTATTTTCATGTTGTCAGATTATTATTTTTCTATTGTTTGAATAGGGGTTCCCTCGCGTAATAATCCGGCTCCCTCTGCAACAATAAGATCCCCGGCCTTTAATCCGGATTCGACAACATACTCTGTCCCATTATTAATTTTGAATGGTACAATCTCCGCAGATACAGCTTTCCCTTCAACTACTTTATAGACATAAATCTTATCTTGAATTTCAAATGTTGCAGTTTTAGGTATAATAATGCAATTCTTTTTTTCATAAGGTATTATTACAGAAGCCGTACCTCCGTTTCGTAAAATATGTTTTGGATTTTCAAATATTGCACGAACACTGACAGCTCCGGTTTGTGGATCGATTGTACCGCTGATGGCATCTATTTTACCATCCACATCATATACTGTTCCATTATTTAGTGCTAATTTGACAGCAGGCATATTTGGAATAATGTCAGTCAAACGTTCCTTACCTTTGCCTAATTCCAAAAGTTGGTTTTCAGTCATAGAAAAATAGACATACATTTCAGCCTCACTTGTGACGGTGACTAATGGCTCGGTTATTGAGGAATTTACCAAAGCACCAACCTTGTAAGGAATCATGCTTGCAACGCCATCAACAGGGCTTTTAATTACGGTATAAGAAAGGCTATTACGGGCGTTTCTTTCTGTAGCTCTTGCTTGCACCAAAGCGGCTTTCGCTTCTAACAGACTATTTTGTGCTGTTTTAAGTTCAAATTCTGAAATTACATTTTCGCCAAAGAGTTCGCGCTTGCTGTCTGCTTCCAATTGCGCCGTTGCAACTTTGGCCTGTGCACTCATTACATCTGCTATAGCTGTTTCAAGAGCTGCCTGGTAAGGAACTTGATCTATAACAAATAAAAATTGTCCCTTTTTGAGCACTGCACCTTCATTTATATAGATTTTCGTGATAAGGCCACTTACCTGTGGCCGGATTTCCACATTTTGTTTGCCCTGTACCGATGCAGAATAATTCGACGAAATAGTGGCGTTTGATAATGAGACCCGCATGATTTTATAAGTGCCAATTGCTGACGTATGTGCATTCTTTTTACATGAAAAAAAAACGCAACATACAGCAATAATAATCAATGGCACATAATTTTTTTTATTTTTGAAAATCATAGTAAATCGTATTTAATGAGATTGTTATTTAGAACAACAGAGGCTCTAAAAAGCCATCTGCTTTGTTCGTTATATTATTAAAAGCATGGATAGGGGACTTCAATAGCCAATGATTCGTAGATATCTTTAATTCCATCTTGTTCCAATTCGGAAGTTAAATATGAAAACAGTATATCTTTTTGAATAGCGTTTTTTTTTAGATATCTAACTTTATAAATCCACCAACGCTTCCTCCTGCTCCTATCTTCATCTTTAAATTATCTATTTCAAAAAAGCATAAAATTAGAAGCATTTCCTTCAGCTTTGATTCCAAAGGACAACTTATTAAAAACAGAGGATTGTGCATTTATTTGAGTAAGTCCAACAATCAGCGAACCTACAACTACTATTACGATCTTCTTCATTTTTCTTTATTTTTTAAATTGTTAAGAATATTATTTCTTACTTCTTATGACTTTGTTCAATCTGTCACCAAATGATGATCTTTTTGAACTATATTAAATATGGGGCAAATTTATGGGGGATAATCTATGTGTGAAAGGTTAATAGTTCGAGTATAATGGACGATTGGTCGAATTTATTTTGGAATAAGAATTAATCAACCTATTTTTGCAAGAAAAAGAATCAGATCATGAGAAAAAACATACCTCTTTTCAACTGGCAGATTGACCTTCAGTATTCGATAATCGACAAGATTGATAATGATTTCGTTCTCATGGATAAACCCATCATTAAATCTACATTTGTTTACCCGTTCAAAGTAGACGTAACCACAGCGATCATTTGTCTGAGTGGAATATTGGAAGGTGAAATTGATTTGGAGCCATTTAGAGCTCAACCGTCAACTATGGTCATTATATTATCTGACCAGATTCTGCAATATAAATATATGAGTGAAGACTTTACCGGATTGTTTATTGTAATGTCAAATAAATTCACACAAAGTTTAAATCTTCAGCAAGGCCTTTCCTTATTTCTTAATGTTCATGATAATCCAACGATTCTTTTTAATCAAGAGACATTGGAGGCTATAGTGAGTTGGTATTATATGATGCAAAAAGTAGTAAGGAGTGAAGAGAATCCCTATCGATTGGAAGCCGTGAGAAATATGACTCGTGCTTTTTTCTATGGAGTTGGTTATAAATTTCATAAAATTGCTAAAGAGAAAAATCAATCAAGACAGAATATTCTTTTCGAAGACTTTTTAACTCTCATAAAAGAACACAACAAGGAGCAAAGGGGAGTAAAGTTCTATGCCGATAAGCTATGTATTACACCAAAGTACCTATCAACTTTAATTAAAGATCTCACCGGCAGGTCAAGTAATGAATGGATAGATAACTATGTCATATTAGAAGCGAAAGCATTACTTAAATCAACTAATATGACCATTCAACAGATAGCTGATGAACTAAATTTTCCATCCCAATCTTTTTTTGGAAAATATTTTAAACGACTTGTCGGGATATCTCCGAAAGAGTATAAAAATAGCTAATATCTTAATTGTTTTCAGCCAAAAACATAATACCACATCTTGCAATGTGGGCGAACAACCCAAAGAATAAAGTTTAAGATCATCTGATTTTATATATTAAAGAAAAGAAGCATAAATCCGATTATTCAGATTTTATTTATATATTTGCATTGGAAATGGCAACAGTATTGTCGGGCAAAGCATCGAAGAAAGCACTATGTCCATTCATTTGCATTATTGTTTAGATACTCTATAAAACATTATAGATAAGGTGATTACCAAAAGATAAAACGTTCTGGTGGCACCACTTAAGAAGAGTAGCAAAACAAAGCAAATTTCTGGAATATAGACAGTTTCAGGGATTTTTCTTTTTAGGGTAACCCCCTGAAAATAGCAAAAAATGACGGTTTATAGAACATTTATCTTTGTTCATTCATATGCTTTTTATTTGGCGTAAAAAAAGCAAACGAAACAGTGTCTAATGTGCTGATTTGCCGAATTTCGCATACCGACAAACTCGTTTCATTTCCTTTGAAGTTATATGATAAAACAAATATCTTTAGCCGATTGACGGCATCTGTAAGAAAATGAGAGCCCTCCAAAGACTTCGTGATCATGCTGATTTCCGAACATTCTATTCGTCCAATCTTAGCATCAACCTCTTTTTTAAGATGAGAAATAAATAAAATCATAATTTACATAGACACTCACTTTATATCATATTAAATCCAGATAATTGATATTATAAAATTTCAACTTAAAATTAAAACGTTAATTAAATGATTGCCGATATTCCAGTGGTGTAAGATTGGTCTTGCTCTTAAATAATTTGCTGAATGATTGAGGATATTCAAAACCCAAATCGTAAGCTATTTCACCGACAGTCAATTTTGTTGTTGTTAGTATCTCTTTTGCCTTATCTATTAGTTTATCATGAATATGTTGCTGTGTACTTTGTCCTGTAAGACTTCTGAGCATATCACTCAGATAATTAGCAGACATATTCAATTCATTAGAAAAATGATGAACAGAAGGAATGCCGTTTAGAGCCAATTCTCCACTTTCAAAATAATCAGATAATAGTTTTTCAAACTTCACGAGTAAATCACTATTGGCTGACTTTCTGGTAATAAATTGACGGTTATAGAAACGATTGCAATAGTTCAACAACAATTCTACCTGCGAAATGAGTATATCCTGACTGTAGTTATCAATTCCTGAATTGTATTCTTTACGAATAGTGTCCATAACTTCTTCAATCGTATCCGCTTCTTCTTCGGATAAATGCAATGCTTCATTCATTGAATAGGAGAAAAAACCAAACTGTTTGATTTTTTCGGCTAAGGAATAGGTTCTTATAAAATCGGGATGAATCAATAATGTCCAGCCTTTTAACTTAGCATCATCCGTCAATTCAGACACAATAACCTGTTTAGGGCCATGAAAAGCCATTACACCTTCCTGAAAATCGTAATAATGCTGTCCATATTTCATCGTGCCAGCAAAATTTATCTTTCTGCTAATAGTATAAAACTCATAGGTCTTATTTATCAGTTTTTCATCGTCATAGTATTGGATATCTTGATGATTGATTAAACCTATTAAAGGATGTTTAGGTTTGGGAATACCCAGTAGATTATGATATTCCGTGATTGATTTTATATGATATGGCTTTCCCATTTTTTTATTGGATTTCATAAAACGATGAAAACAATATTATACATGTTTCCATCATTTGATTTATTAGAAATTCGTTGAATCTGAAATAAGACGATAATTTTCAAAATCCAGCAAATTCGTTTTCATTTTGTTTGTAATCATTTTATAACTATCTGTACCTAAAATTAGGTGTACAGGTGGGTTTTCCATATTAGCCAAATTAAACAATTCGGTTACTAATTTTTTAGGGTCTCCCGGTTGTGTTCCAGCTCTTTCTGCATAAGTTTTATAAGTATTTGCACTCTCATATTCAAGAATCGGTTTTTTTGCATAATTCAGCGAATCTTCATTTAAAAAATTAGTTCTGAATGAGCCGGGTAAAACGACCGTTGCTTTAATATTTAATGGTGCTATTTCCAAAACTAATGATTCTGTAAGTCCTACCATTGCAAATTTTGAAGTAACATAACTTCCGATATTTGCTCCTGCAATGTAGCCTGCCGCAGAAGCAATATTGATAATATGTCCTGAATGCTGTTTTCTGAATTGAGACAAAGACGCTCTGATAACATTTACCGTTCCGAATAAATTTACATCTAATGCTTTTCTAAATTCTTCATCGGTTAATTCTTCTATACTACCAATAAATGAAAATCCCGCATTATTAACAACTACATCTAATCGACCAAAATGATCAATTGTGTGGATAATCGCTTTCTCAACTTTATCGCTTTTAGTAATATCCAATTCAATAGGGAGAAATGTACTGCTTTCTATCCCAATATTTGATATTAGTTGTTCTATATTCCTTGATGTAGCAGCAACTTTATCACCTTTACTAAGCAAAAGTCCTGCTAATAAAAGCCCCATCCCTTTTGATGCGCCTGTAATAAACCATATTTTTTCTTTTCCGTTTTTCATTTTTTCTAGTTTAAATTTATTGTTTATAAATCGTACAATTCATACACTATCATACCGTGTTCAGCACGACACTTACCAATTGAGACAAAGCAACCAAAGAAGCTGTAGGAGATATAGCGGGGATTATGAATATAGATTGACCTTGCTATAATATCCTTAAAAAGTTGCAGTGTTTTTTTCTGCTGATTCGTAAGTCTCCCAATGCTTCAATTGTTCCTCAGGTTCTAACTAACAGCCCACTTTTACATTATTGTCATAAGTGTTTTCCAAATGCTCAGCAATAAGCTTTATTAATTCTTCTCCAGATTTTCTGAATTTTTCGACACTGTAAACTTCATCCAATCTACTATTCATCGCTTTAATACTTTCTAAAAAAATTATCCACCTTATCCAATGCGGGGTCAAGATATTTATCTACATCATACAAATCCATGTGTGATGCACCTTCAATTACCATCCATTCCTTTTCACCTGCGGCCATGTCGTATACCTCTTTGTCCATGTCGTGAGTAAACGCTTCACTGCCTGCAATAACCAGAAACGGCGTAGTAAAAAACTTTGCCTGGTTCATGAATACTCTTGACGGATCTACAGGCAAACCTACGGTTGGATAATAAGGAGAATAGTTGGGGCATTTGTCTTGCCCGGCTCTGAGAAAATAATATTCATATCCATCTTTCATCGCTTTAGATGCATTTTCAGGTGGAGGTAAAGGCATTCCTCCAAAAATAGGTGCAGTTTCATATTCCCCGGTTTCGTAATATTTCTGTTTTGCTTCGGCTGCTGTTTGAAGCATTTTATCAAGTACTTCTTTCGGGTAAGCGCCAAACAAACTGGCAGCTGCATCAAAATTACCAACAAGCGTGCCCACAGCTTTTATGCGGGCATCACCAATGGCAACATTGCAGATGTAAGGAGCGCCGGCACAAGCTCCTAAACCATAAAACCGGTCTCTATCAACAAATTTTAAAGTTCGCAGAAAGCTTATCGCATCAGTGGTATTTGGAACCATATTGTGGATTGATTCGTAATTTCTGATTTCGCCTTCACTATCTCCAAAATTTTGGGGGTCGAAAACAAAAAAGGCATAACCCTTTGCTGAGAGCTTACTGCCATAAGTTGCCCCGGTTTGCTCTTTTACCTGTGTACCGACACGTGTGTATATTACGGTAGGATACTTTTGTTCGCTATCAAATTCTTCTGGCAGATACAAATCCCCGGCGAGTTTATACCCCTGGCTCATAAAAAAAACCTTGTTTTTTCCTTCTTTTAGCTGTCTATAATCCACAGCCAACACTTCTTGATGTTTCATTTTTATTACTTTTTATATTCTCATTTAGTTTATTTTGAGAAAATCCAATCGTGTAAATACACACCATAACAGTTGTTGTGAAAACAATATGTTCTACCCTCTTTAATAGACATAAATCTTCATATTTCCTGCAAGTGTTCATATTGATTGGTTTTAATTATGAAGCAAAATTAAGGTATTTAAGAAGTATGGCTGTGTCCAAATCTCATAGGATTGTATTCAAATACAGGATTCATTCAAAATCTGTTGAAAAACTCAAATCTTTCAGATGTTCCAGCCTTCCCAATTGCGACTTGTAATAATTAACTGCCCTTTCATAGGCATCTCTTCCCATTAATAAGTGTAAAGGTGCATTCTCCTTGCCAGCAGTATCAATTAAAATCTTCACCAGCTTATCAGGATTTCCCGGCTGGCCTCCGTTAAATCGACTCATGGCATCAACCAAGTTTTGTGTTCCATAAGGTTCGATCTTATTTTGTGCAACAGGAAATGCACCCAGAAAATTTGTTCTGAAAAGTCCGGGAGAGACAATGGTAACTTGTACATTAAAAGGTTTCACTTCCACTGCCAAGGCTTCAGAAAATCCAATAACTGCAGATTTTACAGCATTATAACTTCCGGCACATGCATCGGCAGAATATCCGGCGGATGAAGCGAAATTGAAGAAATGTCCGCCTCCCTGCTTACGGAAATAAGGCATTACATTGCGAATTACATTTTGAAATGCAAATACATTGACATTGACGGATTGACGAAATTCTTCATCCGAAACTTCTTCCAAAGCCCCCAAAAGCATATAGCCTGCATTGTTTACTGCAACATCAATTTTCCCGAAAGTTTTTATTGTTTCTTCAATTGCTGACTTTACATCATCATTGTTTGTAATATCAACGGTAAGTGCCAATAAGTTAGGGCTTGTTCCTGCTTTTTCTTCAAGCCGGGTTTTATTTCTTGAAGTTGCAGCAACTTTATATCCGCCCTCCAATAATTGTTTTACTAGTGCTAAGCCAAAACCATTTGAAGCTCCCGTTACGAACCACACTTTATTTACTGTTTCCATCTTTTGAATTTTTATTAGTCGTTATATTTTAACGGTGAAATACTTTTTTACAGATGAGCATTAATAATTCATCTTTAATATATTCTTTTTTGTTTCTTCCGAAGCCCATGGATTTTCAACGTCATCAAAATCGGTAGAAACGCTTACGTGTCTCCATTTTTCCAATTCTGCTCTTCTTTTGATTTCCACCGATTCCAGAATGCTAACGGCGTCTGAACCTAATAACAAGTGTACCGGTGGTTCCGGGTGTCCAACCAAGTCGATAATCACTTGCGCTGCTTTATCCGGGTTTCCCAATGGTATAATCGTTTTCAGATAATCTTTCAGCGGTTGCAGAACTCCTTTATAGTCATCAATTGGCTCTGCATAGGTCATTGAAGCAGCTCCCCAATCAGTGCGGATTCCTCCCGGTTCTATTGAGGTAACTTTGATCCCAAGATGGGCAACTTCCTGTGCTAAAACTTCGGTAAATCCCTGTAAACCAAATTTTGCAGCTTGGTACATTGAAAAACCTGCTGAGCCAACTCGTCCACCGATAGAACTAACATTGAAAATGCTACCTGAACGTTGCTTACGCATGTAAGGCAAGACAAATCGGGTAACATCTATCGGTCCATGAAGGTTTATTTGTAACTGGCTATCCATCTGTTCATTGCTAAATTCTTCAATAGCCCCGGTAATGCCAACACCCGCATTGTTTACCAAAACATCAATACATCCGAATTTTCCGATGGTATCTTTCACCGCTTTATCAATTTGTTCTTTGTTCGTTACATCTACCGGCAATGCAATGATTTGATTGGGATATTTTTTAACCAGATCACTTAATATTTCCGGATTTCTTGCGGTTGCAGCCACATTATCTCCATTAGCAAGAACTGCTTTTGTCAGACTCTTTCCCAAGCCTCTTGAACTTCCTGTTATAAACCATACTTTACTCATATCATTAATCTTTTTAAAATTTACAGCAAAAATATCCCAAAAAGGTATACCTTTGATACTTGTATACAAAAGGATACTTAAATGAGCGATAAAGAGAGATATAATTTTCAGGATAAAATCAGATTTGTCCAAGACACGCAATATGTTATCGGAGGAAAATGGAAGCTACCCATTATTATTTCCATTTATCACGGTCATAACAGATTTAATGAAATATTATCTTCCATTCCAAAGATTACCAATCGGGTATTGTCTAAAGAATTAAAACATTTAGAACAAAATTTATTAATATCAAGAACTGTTTATGACGATTATCCTGCCAGAGTTGAGTATGAGTTAACCGAATATTGCAAAACAATCTCTAAAGTTTTAGAAGCAATGGAAGAATGGGGAAAACAACACCACGAGAAAATCAAGCAAACTGACAAATAACTTTTATTTTTTGAGTATTCTCTTTAAGTAAACGACGTCCAATAAATTCACTGTCTCAAAATTGCCCTTATAAAACATCCCCCAGTTATTGAAAACACAAGGTAGCTCCTTTGCTTTTTCCAGCGTATCCACTTGAATTAAAAATACAGGAATATCATTCTTCTCACAATATTGTTTTATCATCTCAATATTCTGATGAATATAGGGACATTGCATATCATAATAGATTGTTAGCTCTTTATTTTCAATCTCTCCTTTTTTCACATTTTGCGCAAACTTTGGTGTTGTTCCGTCAAGAGAGAGTACAAGCAATTCATAGCCATTATTAGTAGTATCGACTACTTCAAAACCGAACTTCTTCGCAAATGATTGGCTAGACAACCAAGACTTTTGCTTATTTGCTCCGAGCATACAAATACCGGATTTACCTTTTTCTTTGGCATCAGCCAAACAATACTCCATTAACGATCTTGCATATCCTTTTCCTTTGTAACTACCCGAAACCCATAAGCAGTATATATAATAATAGTTATCACCAATAATAGGAACCCAAGCTGTTTCAAGAGGAGCATACTCTATAAAAACCGCAGCCTTCACGGCCAATTTTCTAAAGACATGCCCTTCATTTAGTCGATCAGAAAGCCATTGTCGCTTTGCCTCAATCCCCTGATGGGGCTTTTTGCTGCGGATAATGCAACATAAATGCTCATTGACAAGATTTTCTGTTGTTAAGTTTACAAAATTAGTATTCATACGTACCCTTGCTTCAAATTAAATATAGTTGTCATTGTTGATAGATTATGACATGTAAATGTATTGAATTTATACGAATTACTCGATCACTACAAACTGTTTATCAATGCTTTGAGCCTATTTGTAGCTAGATATTATCGACTTTGATATACTACATAAAGATTTGTCCAGAATGACTTGTGAGAAATATGCAAAGATATCACACTTAAAGAGTCTGAATAACAAGGGAGCTGTGTATTTAAAACATGCCATTGTATATGCTTTATAAAGGCTATTTAATCATCAGGACTATCATAATCTGGCTTTCGATGCTCTCTTTTAAAAGCAGAAGGAGTCTGCCTAAAATGAGTTTTGAACGCATTACTCAAATGACTTTCATCAGTATAACCAAAATCAAAAGCCAATTGAGATAATGTCCGATCCTGATGCACCAAACGATAGGCTACCAGGTTTAACGCATATGTTTGAATATATTTCTTAAATGAGCTTCCTGTTGTTTTGCGGAAGTACTGATTGAAATAGTTTTTATTAATATTGAATTTCTCCGCTATATTCTGAACAGTTAACAGATGTTTATCCATAATGTGTTTGTCAACATAATTAAGAATCGCCTGTATTCGTTCATCTTTGGGAGTTGCAAGAACAAGGCTTTCTTCTTCCGACATCAACGCCATAATTAAGCTTAAGCAATTCTTTATGATAATATTCTGCAGGGCAGATGCTTTTTTATATTCCTTTTCTATCAGTTGTATTAATTCTCCTATATTTCTTTTACATTCAAAAGATAACAGTATTTTCCTTTTGGGAAGTACAAGTTGTGACAAAAGTAACTTGAATTCATTATCTTGCAAAAAAGATTCAAAATAACTCTCATTGAACTTGATTACACATATCGAAGACCTTTCCTGAAACATAAAGAAGTGACAGTCCTGTGGGGTTAATATAAACAAATCACCTTCTTCATAATTATAGCTGTGATTATTAATCGTATGTTGCCCCTTACCCTTATTGATATACAGCAACTCATAATGCATATGTTTATGTATTGGATACTGCCATTGATCCTCAAAGATATGATCAACCTCTATTTTATTTGTCAGGGTTCTTATATGCATCTATAAAAGTTACAATTTATTCGTTGTTTTTTGCAAGTTTCATATTACAAAAATAGCCCAATTTTGCATTGAATAAAAGCAGAATTTGAAATAAGCTTATTAAATGATATTTTTTAACTAACAGAAAAACAAATAATTGATCAATTACAAATAGTAAAAATTAAAAAGAAAGTGAAAGATGGAAACAAAAAAGAGAACATTTGGATATTTAGTAACTAACGAGATTCCAAAGAATGACACTAAAGTGTTTGTTACAGGGGCTACTGGTTATATCGGAGGATCTGTAGCAGAATGTCTTGTCTCGATGGGATATGATGTTTCCGGCTTAGTCCGGACAACTGATAATGCAGAAGAACTGGCAAGAAGAAATATCAGACCGATTATTGGCTCATTGGATGATTTTGATGTACTGACAAAAGCTGCTCAATCGGCTGATATCATTATCAATGCTGCCAATGTTGATCACATTGGGGCCGTCATAACGCTTGTTACGGCACTTGAACATAGCGGAAAACTACTAATCCACACTAGTGGATCTTCTATTGTTGCCGATCATGCTGATGGAGCATATGGGGCAGAGCCTTTGACTGAAGATGACTTTTTTGAGCCAGTTCCTTTCAGGCGCGCCCGTGTCGATATGAATCGCTATGTAAGACAAGCAGCCATTGAGAAAGGAATCCGTACGATTGTTATATGTCCGTCTATGATTTATGGAGAAGGCAAGGGTGCACAGGTAAACAGTGATCAAATCCCGAAACTGATAGATATAGCTAAACATATAAATGCTGGCCCATATTTTGGTGCAGGTCTCAACAGGTATTCAAATGTTTATATAGATGATTTGATTAATCTCTATATCCTCGCAATAGAAAAAGCTCCCGGCGGATCATTTTTCTTTGCTGAAAACGGTTCGAGCTCCTTTATTGAAATCGCTAAAATGATCAGCAACTATTTGGGATTGAATGGGGCGGTTACAGATCTTACCGTAGAACACGTAATAAATGATTATGGAGAAGAGGCTCGTTTAGGAGTGACTTCAAATAGTGTGGTAAAATCGTTAAATGCCCGGCTACTTGGTTGGCATCCTCATGGTCCGTCACTTGAAGAATATTTAAGAAGAAAAATAATCAGTTGATATTACATATAATGTATGGTGGCTTTATTCATGGTTTGTTTTGTACAAGAATGATGAAGTCACCATACCTATCTTAAAAGTAAGAGTTATCGATACTGAAAGGACTGGAGGAACATGAATTAATAATGAAAAAGATATACCCGGACTAAGAGTTCAATTAAAATTTGACCTGAAATCCAGTGGAGACAGGTTCACTTTTCGTTTAAACAGTTTATTGAATGATTGTGGCTGTTCAAAACCTAACTGATAAGCTATCTCGGCCACAGTCAGCTGAGTGGTGCTCAAATATGTTTTAGCCTTTTCAAGCAGCTTTTTATGAATATGATGTTGGGCGCTTTCTCCGGTAAGTGAACGAAGCATATCGCTAAGATAACGTGGAGACAGATGTACCTGCTCTGCCAGATATTCCACGGTAGGAAGACCTTTTTCCAAAGAAAAACCATTATCAAAGTATTCCTCAAGCAGAACCTCTATCCGAACGAGCAAATAGTGATTGACCGCTTTGCGTGTCATAAACTGCCTCTTATAAAAGCGCTGGCTATAATTAAGCAAAACTTCTATATAAGAGACCAGAACATCCTGACTAGTTTCGTCAATCGGTATATCCAATTCATGGTCTATACTCCTGAACAAGTTCAGAATAACATTCTGTTCAGCCTCCGATAAGTGAAGGGCTTCATTGGTTGCATAACTGAAAAAACCATATTTTCTCATATTTTTCCCCAACGGATAATTTCTGAAAAAATCGGGATGCACAAATATACTAAAGCCACTATACTCGGCATTTTGCTCGGTAGTAATGACTTGATTGGGGGCGGTAAACATCATACCGCCCTCATCAAAATCGTAATAACCTTGCCCATATCCCATTTTTCCATTAATGGATTTTTTATAAGAAATAACGTAGAATCCCATAACGAAAGATAATTTACGATTGCTCTCGTCCACTTTCATCTGACAAGTATCAACAACACTCAATAGGGGGTGTCTGGGTTTCGTCAGATGAAGCAGATTATGCAACTCCGAAATAGACTCTATTCTTAAAGGAGGAAGGTTATTATTCATAACATTCAATTCTAGCCGAACTATTATAAGAATGAGTCTTGCATATAACGCATAAATGCTTCATCCCCTTCTTCCAGTCTTTTCCTGTAAAGTTCTTTAGCATCAGCGCCAGCCACATAACGCAATTGATTCTTTCCGTCTGTTGCCGCTTCGTACACAACTTCGGCTATCTGTTCGGCTGTAGAAGCCATTTCCATCATTTTCGAGGTTTTCTCCATCATGGTTCCGATTAAAGATTCATAATCAGGAGTGGAAGAAAAATCAAGTGAACGACTTATAAAATCAGTTTTTATTCCTCCGGGGGAAACGGTTTTTATACCAATACCCAGTTGTCCCAGTTCAAACCACATCGACTCACTCCAACCCTCAAGTGCCCACTTTGTTGCATGGTAAGTGGAGCCGAACGGAAAAGAGATCAGTCCACCAATAGAAGTCGTAGAAATAAACAGTCCACTTTTCTTCTGCCTAAAATACGGAATGAATGCTTTTGTTACACGGATGGTTCCCAACAAGTTTGTATCCAGCTCTCTGGTTATTTGCTCATCTGTCAAAGCTTCTAACGGACCTATCAGTCCATAACCGGCATTATTGAAAACCACATCCACCCCACCCAATTCTATGGCAGTCCGAACGGTCTTGTCAATTAGTTCCACATTCGTCACATCTAATGGAAGCACAGTCACATTTTCCAACTGGCTTAATTCTTCCTCTTTCTCAGGATTACGCATAGTGGCAATAACATTCCATCCTCTATTTTGAAATAATTTAGCTGCTGCCTTCCCGAGTCCGGAAGATGCACCTGTAATAAAAATAGTCTTCATAATTTTCTTTCTTTTAAAAGTTTACAATGCAAAGATCACGCTTTATAAACTGCCCAGTGTTGCCATATTGAGTTTGGTTGTATCCAAAACAACATATTCGCTGAAAATTCTATAAATTACCCTGCAACATAATATCTTTCACTTCCAAAATATTCGTTTTATATCCGTAGATAGTCGTTTTAATCATAGCTCTGGCTATCTCACGTAAACTACACGAGGGGAAAAGCAGGCTTAACACCGGATAAAGAATCTTAATATAACGATTATATCCCTTAAAATTCCGTTGTCCCGCTACAGGTTTCATCAATCCTGGTCGAAAGTTATAAGCTCTTCCCGGAAATAATTTCTGTAAAGCATTCTCAGTACGTCCTTTTACCCGGGCCCACATTAACCTACCTTGTTCAGTACTATCCGTATGACTACCCGAAACAAACATAAATACGATCTCAGGATTGAGCTGTTTTAAGAATCGGGCTACACTTAACGTTGTATTATAAGTTATTTTAGTATAAGTGGCTTCATCCATACCCACCGAACTTATTCCGGCACAATAGAAGCAAGCGTCATAATCACATAGGTGCGATTTTACTCCATTAAGATCAAGAAAGTCCGGTACGACCAACTCCTTCAACTTGGGATGAGAAAGATCAAAATGGCGGCGGTTGAGCGTCAAAACCTCACTGATAAGGGGGTTATCCAAACATTCCAACAAAACGCCCTCACCTACCATACCGGTAGCACCGGTCAATATTATTTTCAACTTTTGCTCATCCATTATTTTTTGTTTTTACAGCCAGATCAGACGGAGTATAACCAAATTGTTTTTTAAAAGCATACGAAAAATGCGACAAATCTTCAAATCCCAAATCAAGATAAAAGTCACTCGGTTTCTGTTTCTTTTTAAAGATAAGAAAATGAGCCTCCTGCAGTCGTCTTTGTGTGAGCCAATGATTTGGAGAATCATTGAAGATACGCCTAAAATCACGTTTAAAGGAAGATAAACTACGACCTGTAAGATAAGCAAACCGCTCCAAAGCTACATTGAACTTATAATTACTATTCATGTAAGCTTCAAGATCAACCTTTTCGGGAATACCGAAATCGAACAAAACAGAGACTATTTGCGGGTTTGTTTTTATCAATATCAGGAGCAGTTCCTCTCGTTTTACTTTTGAAAACGCTTCATCAATATTTCCCCCCTGATTATAATAAGGCATTAACGAAGCAATAAAGTTAGGTATTAATTCACTTTTATTCAAAGAAATAAAAGCATTATGCGATTCGGGGGTAATATCGGAAACAGCATGCATTTGCTTAAACTCACGAAGAAAAAGCTCATCAAATATGACAACAACCTTTTCAAATTGTCCCTCATCTTTCTGTTTGTTGTAGCGTGCAAGATTATTTTTGCAGACAAGACAATAATCGCCGGCATGTAGAGTAAGTTCCTTTGTCCCATCATAGCCGTTCATTGCTCCTTTCGCCAAGAAAAGAAAAAAGTGTTCGGGAATGAATTGTTCCGGAGATATCTGGGGACCAATATAGCAAGAAGTAATTTCGGTTATGCGCATAGGGAAAATAGTTATGTTTTTAGTTGACTGATATTGGTAATTTATAAATTGCTATATTAAACTCGAGTGTTAGTGAGAAAAGAATCTTTTCTCACTAGATCAGCTGCAATCTAATCAAGCTGTTCACCGTACTCAAAATCGCTTCTTCATTGCTCCTCGGCATCCACCCAAGTAACGTTTTCGCTTTCTCATTCGAAGCATTCCGATAGACTCCGGCCAAAGGTAAAATTGCCTTGGCACGTTTACTGAATATGGCAGTCAATTTCAAAAGCCAAGTGGGCATAGGCAGTACGGAAGCTCGTCTTGATATGCCAGGCATCTCTTTCTTCAAGAACCGTGAGATTTCCAATAAAGACATTGTACCTCCCGCCAATGCTAAAAAGCGTTGATTCTTTGCATCCGGATGCAACATGGCACGTATATGAAGATCAGCCACATCACGCACATCCACTATGCCTAAATGAATATCTGGAATAGCCTTCATAGTCCCATTTAAAACCAAGAGAAGCATTTCAAAACCACTTGAAAGCTTTGCGCTAAGCGAAGGGCCAAAGATAGCCATTGGATTAACCACAGCCAACTCAAGATCACGCCCTTCCCGGCGCATAAAATCCCAAGCAGCACGTTCTGCCATTACTTTCGACTTATTATAAGCAGAAAGTCCTTTCTCTTTCGGATCAGTCCAATTTTCTTCGGCTATAGGTATGGCTTTATTTTTATGACTATAGCCAACCGCACCAAAATTAGATGTCATAACCACTCTCTTGACACCTGCGTCACGTGCTGTTTTCAATACACGGATTACGCCCTCCACAGCAGGACGTATCATTTCATCTTCATTATCCGGTAACCGAAGAAAAATAGGAGAAGCCACATGTATGACATAGTCGCAATTCTTCATCGCTTCATTCCAATTATCATCCTTCAACAGGTCCGTTTCAAAAAAAGACAGTCTTGACAAATCGGTTATTCCACCAGTCTTCATCATATCAATCACTTCGTCTTTGCGTGAAAGAGAGCGTAACGTAGTATGCACATGATATCCTTTCTGCAAAAGCTGAAGAATAACATGACCACCTACAAATCCTGTACCTCCTGTGACCAGAACAGTATCCTGCATTCCATATTCATTATCTTTTAAATCCATTGCTGCACTTATTTTATTTATACGGTGCAAAGTTAGTGGAGAGAAGGTTAGATCATTTTGCTCAAAAGCTCAATTTCACTTTGTTCAAAAGCTCATTATAAATAATAAAACCCCTGATAAACAAGGAAGGAACAAAAAACAACACATTCATTGGGAAAGTTGCTTTCCCGATGAATACAAACATTTATATTTTATCCAACTCTGCATTAATTAAGCCGATCTCTTCGTCTGATAACTTAATGTTGGCTGCATTGGCGTTTTGAATGGATTGCTGAGCATTGCGTGCACCTGCCAAAGCGATGGTAATGCCGGGTTGTTCTATAGTCCATCTTAACACCAACTGTGAAAGAGAAGCCCCTTTACTCTCAGCCAATGGCTTCAATTTTTCCAAAAAGTTATTCACCCGAATGATGTTCTCCGGAGAAAAAGACGGATGTGTAGCACGATGATCACCCTCTGCAAATTTTGAATGCTCCGTAAGTTTACCCGTCAGCAAACCTCTTTCCATCGGACTATAGGCTATAATGGATTTATTCTTTTTAATGCAGTAAGGGATTGTTTTTTCTTCAATCTTACGATTCACCATACTGTATGGCACCTGATTACTAACAAGCGTAAGTGTTTTATTAGCCTCATCAAGCCATTCGGCCGTGTAGTTACAAACACCGGCATGCCGCACCTTACCCTGCTCTATTAATCTTGCTACCGCTTCATAAGTTTCATCGAACGGAGTGGTCACATCATGCCAATGTATCTGGTAAAGGTCAATGTAATCAGTTTTCAATCTTTTCAAACTGTCCTCACATTCCTTGATCACACTCTCTTTTCCCGCATACTTATAAATATCAATATCTTCCCCACGATTATTCTTGCTCTTAAATGCCAATGTACCTTTCGCAAGATCCCAACGCATACCAAACTTGGTAAGGATCTGAACCTTATCGCGAGGAATTCCTTTAATAGCCTCACCAACAATTTCTTCACTCTCACCTTGCCCGTAAATAGGAGCTGTATCAATACTTGTAGCACCCACGTCGTAACTTGCCCGGATAGCATTAATAGCATCTTTCCTGTCCGTTTTTCCCCACATCCATCCTCCGGCAGCCCATGCGCCGAAAGTAATTACCGATAATTCTAAATCAGTGTTTGAAATTTTCCTGTACTTCATTGTCTTTCTATTTATTAATAATACTACTTCATTTTATGAAACGAAATCTCTCCACCTTAGTTCAACATTTAATAAACAAATCTATTGCTATTCGAGTTGAATTACTTTATTTTTAGTTTCAATAACACTTTAATTTAAAACCTACAGCAAAGACAAACAGTACAAGCGCATTATCGGAGAATCCCTGTCAGTCCTCTTAGATTACATCTATATTATCGAATACCTACATCAAGTGATTTTCACCTTACATAGGACTAACATTTACCTACATATTGCGATTGCCTCTATATAATAGAAGAGATAATTTTGCGCTTTCTAAAATCACAGATAACAATGAATCAAAAAACGCTAAAGTATCTTTTATTACAGGGCCTCTTACTAATAAGCCTCATCAGCTACTCTCAAAACAGAGTGGGGGATGTGAATGGCCATGTAACAGACAACAAATCCCAACCGATAGAAACAGCATTAGTTCTGGTAAAGGGAACCAATATTGGTGAATATACAAATGAAAATGGTGAATACCGTTTAATGAATATCCCTGCCGGAAATCGGACAATCATAATTCGTGGTGTAGGGTTGAAAGAAAAATCAATCAACATAATCGTAGTAGCCGGCAAAACGACTCATATACCCGATGTTGAAATCGACAATTCTCTTGAACTCTCGGCAATTATCGTTACAGGTAAAACGGAAGCACGGAAGCAGCAGGAGCAAGCCTATGCAATCACCGTTTTAGATGGAAAACAGCTATATAACAGCACGGCATCGGTAAGTAAACTACTGAATAACATATCCAGCGTCAGAGTGCGTGAAGACGGTGGTGTAGGTTCGGGTTACAGCTTCAGCCTTAATGGATTCACAGGGAAACAAGTTAAGTTTTTCCTCGATGGAGTGCCAATGGATAACTTTGGTTCATCCTTCAACCTAAGCAATATTTCCATCAGCATGGCGGATAGAATTGATATCTATAAGGGTGTGCTACCGGTTAACCTAGGAGCGGATGCTCTCGGAGGAGCCGTGAATATCATTCCGCGCAAAGTGGCAAATTATCTGGATGCTTCTTATTCCATCGGCTCATTCAACACACACAGAGCAGCATTGAATGGTGCCTATACCGATTCGAAGACAGGTTTCACCATGCGCCTAAACGGTTTCTTCAACTACTCAGATAATGACTATAAAGTGTTTGTGCCTATCATTGATTTGGCTACAAATAAAAAAATAGACGAAAGGAATGTAAACCGATTCAACGATAATTACCGTTCAGGTGGAGTACGTTTTGAGACGGGGTTTACAGGAAAATCATATGCCGATTACCTGTTATTCGGACTCATCTGGTCGAAAAACGATGCCAATGTACAAACAGGTGCCACAATGGATGCCGTATACGGAGGTGTGAAAGCAAAAAGTCAGTCAATGATTCCATCCATAAGATGGAAAAAGGAAAATCTGTTTATTGAAGGATTATCCGCATCATTATACGGAGCATACAGCATGGTAGATTCCTATTCTATTGATACCTTATCACGTAAATACAACTGGTTGGGTGAATCGGTACCGACATCCACTCATGGTGAAGGCATTAATACCGACTCAAAAATTAAAAATAAGGAATGGATTACAAATGCCAATATCAGCTACATGCTCGATATGCACCAATCGTTGACCTTGAATCATGTATTCACTGCAAATAACAGAAAAATACATGATAAAGTAGATCCGGATAATGAATCAAACAAAATCCCTCAAAAGCTCAGTAAGAATATCACGGGATTAGGATGGTTGCTCAAATATGATCAGTGGAATGCCAATGTCTTTGCTAAAATGTACAATTTACATAGCACATCCACCAAAATACTGGACCGATTCACCGACAATGAGCGACTGGAAAATCTCAAAGAGAATAAAATGGAGATTGGGTATGGAGCAGCTTTTACTTACTTTGTCCTACCAAAACTACAAGCCAAGTTATCTTACGAACACGCTTATCGTCTTCCCGAAAGTAATGAAATGTTTGGAGACGGATTAATTCAACAAGCTAACCCTGATTTGAAACCGGAACAAAGTGACAATATCAATTTAGGATTCATCTTTGAGCAAAACATACAAGATCACACCTTTAATATTGAAGTCAACGGAATATACCGCAATACCAAAGATTTTATCCGCAAAGGAGTCAGCCTGACTTCAAATCCGACAACCGGATATGAGAACATAGGGAAAGTACGTACCACCGGTATTGAGGGAGGTCTCAACTATAAATGGAGAAGATTGATTGCAGCAGGCGCCAACATCACTTATCAGAATATAAGAGACAAACAAAAATATGAGACCAACGACAGCTATGTCGGTTCCGACCAAATAGAGCACCTTACCTATGGAGAACGCGTTCCAAACATACCGTACTTGTTCGGAAATACCAACTTAGGACTACGCTTCCAAGATGTAGCTGCCAAACAATCCGAACTATCCATTGATTATTCTTTCGATTGGCTGAAAGGCTACTATTTGTCTTTCCCGGGATTAGGAGCACGCTCTTCAAAAAAGATTATACCTAGCCAAACATCTCATGATGTGTCCGTGGGCTATTCACTCGAAAAAGGGAAATACAACATTGCATTGGAATGTACGAATATAACCGATAAAAGACTTTACGACAATTACAGATTGCAAAAGCCGGGCAGGGCATTCAATCTTAAGTTCCGTTACTTTATCAATTGGTAAACCTCAAAAAAAGAAGTAAAATGAAAAAAGTATATAGTAGCATACATTGGTTCTTATTACTGAGCCTGTTAGTTGGAATCTCATCTTGCGACAATTTGGCAGAGACAGAAGAAATACCGTTTGCACCTTATGTAATGAGTCTAGGTATTACCGCAAGTGGAGTCACCACATATTATGTCGTAACTGCGGAAGATTTGATGTCCGGTGAGATCAATGCTTATGGAAAGGGAATTGAACAAAATGGATACAGGGATTATGATCAAGCCAATCAAACCGTATTCAGTATTGGAGGTATGGGAGTTAATTATGTTACGGGAATTACCCGAAACGCTTCCGGATATTTACAAGAAGAAGGCGACTTTGTCTTCAATTCAAAGTTGAGTGCTTTTGCGCGAGTGGATAATTCCACAATGTTGGGACTGGAGATTCCGGATAAACCCGCCGATGGCAATAAGATGAAATTCTATATGGTGGATATCAATGGCTTATCCATTACCAAAACAATAGAACAACCCATAGCACCTATATCCGAAGTGGAATGGCCTAGCATCACGGGAATAGAATGTAGCGGTAACAAGGTTTACTTATCTTATATACAAATGAATCCCACCACTTATGCCACCGATTATGTTGACACGACTTATGTAGCGGTATATTCATACCCCAGTATGAATTTGGAGGAAGTGATGAAAGATGCCCGTACCGGTCCTGCAGGCTCATGGGCTGCATTTAACGGGATTATTAAGACAGAGAACGGTGACCTATACACGATGTCTAATACATCTATGGCAAACGGTTTCTCCAAGAGAGGGAAAAATGCAGCCTTTATGCATATAGCAGCAGGTACAACCACCTTCGATCAGAACTACTTCTTTGATTTCGAAGCAAAATCGGGAGGGTTGAAACCTGCCCACATCAAATACATTGGCAATGGACTGGTTTTTGCAGAAGTCAGTACATTAAATCCTCAGACTGCATCCGACAGATGGTCTGACAAAAATCTGAAGTGCTGCATTATCGACTTGTACAATCAGACTATAACCGATATCAGTGGCATTCCCATTCATAACGGAAACGGTGGACGGCGCTTTACAGTTTTGGTTGATGGAGGGTATGTTTACTATCCGGTTTCCACCGAAAGCGGGATATATGTTTATCGCATCAATCCTCAAACAGCCGCTGCAGAAAAGGGTGCCAAGGTTTCCGCCAGTTTCGTTGGAGGATTCTTTAAGCTAAACTAAAAGTACAGTAGAATTGTAGCATAATCGCCTTATTTAGATAGAACTATCCGGAGAACTGTTTGCCACATCAAAATTAAGGTCTCTAAAGCGAATTACTATTCAGAATTTATTCGTACCTTACAAGCATGTTAAAGCAATACAGTATCCGGGATATGCCTGTAGTATTCCCCAAACAGGTTTTATATTACGTTTGCCGACTTGAAGAAGTGGATCAATCTCGCTTAGTCTGGCCTCATAAACGGAATTTTTACTCTATTACCTGGTTTGTGGAAGGACATGGAATTAACGTGATTGATTTCACGGAATATCCAATTCTTCCAAACAGGATATTTCTAACGTCACCGGAGCAAGTTCACAATCGGGTATGCCATAGTGATGCCAAAGGGTATATACTGATGCTCGATAAGGCATTGATAGCCCAGCTAGGTATCAATTTCACATCCCCCTATATAGATCTGGACAATGACAATATTCCTTTACTGAAACTAGTCATTGAAAATATTATTAATAAGAAAAACGATTCCGGCATTGAAATAGATATATTATACTTTTATTCACTAATTATAGATCAAATAGACAACAAAAACACCAAGTCAAATGAGACAAATATTCTTTTCGGAGAGTTTAAGAAGTTAATCCTGTCCAATAACTATAAAATCAAATCGATGAATCGATATGCAGATACTTTACATATATCTGTTACGTCCTTAAATGATATATGTCAGATTTTTACCGGAATATCCGCAAAACAATTCCTGATTGAAGTTAAAATAGCGGAGGCAAAACGCTTACTAATCTACAGTCAATTGAACATCAGCAATATTGCATACAAACTAGGTTTTGAAGATGCATCCTATTTCGCCCGTATCTTTAAAAAGAAGACGATCTCATCTCCTTCTGCCTTTCTAAAAAAATACCGCAGACAAGTACAAACTCTTATCAATAAAACCGACTAGATAACCGACAAAAAAATAAAGTAATATTTAGTTTCTCTTATACGTCCATCAACAATGCTTAATTTACTGACACTTACTATAAAGTACCTGGAATAAAGATAAAAGTCCTATCCGAAGTGCCCTCTAATCTCTACCTTTGTATAATATATGGTGAAAATAGTAAGGAATATAGGGCTAGTGGCTCATGACGGAATGAAAAAAGATCTCATAGAATGGGTAAGATGGAATGCTAAATTATTAGTAGGGCATAGATTTTATTGTACAAGCACAACTGGAGCTCTGGTAAGCAAAGCTTAAAAAAAAGAGTATGTGGATATTGATTGGGACATAACGATCTTAAAATCAGGTCCGTTGGGAGGCGACCACCAGATGGAATCCTTAATTGTCGAAAATAAAATAGACTACTTGTTTTTTTTCATAGACCCAATGACTATGCAACCTCATGACACTGATATTAAAGCTTTAACCAGACTAGCTAGTGTCCAGAATATGTATTATGCTGCAATCGTTCTACAGCAGACCATGCTATCTCCAGTCCACTATTTTCTGAAAGAATATCATCCAATATAATATTAATCCTAAATAAAAAATTATGAAAGGGAAAGAAAGTAAAAAGGAAAAGAAAAAAGATAAGACAACAGATGGAAAAACAAAAGTCTTAACCGAGTATCAACGAAGTAAACAGAGTAAGCAAGATAATAGTTTGAATGTAAAATGATAAACACAGAATCTTTTCTACATCCAAACTAAGAATACGGGGATCAAGGGCTTTAAGGCATTCGTATTAAAAAACACGATGGGCTACCTGACAGGACAGCTCTTAATGTAATCAAGTTTAAACCTATATGCCAGAAATGATTTTTATATCCGATCCATACAATTGCTTTTAAACGATGAATTTCTTATTGGGGATATAAAAGTCTTTTTCCGTAAGGTTACACTTCTCAGCAATTCTTCTGCAATAAGCCAGCTTCCCGGCAATATCACTACGTGAATCCGATCCGAATGTGAATTTAAGCCCTTGTTCTTTTGCTTTTAATATAAATTCCTCATGCGGCGTATGAGCCATGTCATTTATTTCAATAGCCACATGGCGTGCTTTTGCAGCCGTTATAATCTGCTTCATCCTGCTCTCAGTCCACAATTTGTAATAATCACGGGCTATGCAAACAGGTAGGAATAATGGCCAAGCAAAAATATCAATGGACTCATTATAGAGTACATTCATGGCATAGTCCATATAACGGTTCATAAAATCCTCTGTATCCTCAATATAAGTATCAAATTGCCAGATTTGCCAAGCCTCTCCATTACCTTTAGGTACCATTTGAGGATCCATCAAGATATAATCAAGTTGGGATACCAGTTCCGCCGAATAGTTCTTGCGCCAGCCTAGATAAGTAGGCTGTAAACCGACATACACAGGATACTGACGTAGCTTCTCTATAAAACGATGTAAATCATTGTCATCTTTCAATGCCCATGGAGCAGGATGGTCAACTACTCCGAATTTCACATTATACTTCTCACCCAGTTCCAATAGCTTCTCTATGGTAAACGTGTCGGTGAGATGCGCGTGTAAATCAATGAGTGGGAACTTTTGGCTTTCGCCATTATAAAGGCTTTCAGCAAAAGAAGGAAGATTTAAGAGCAAACCGGGAGCAACCACTGCGGTTTTGATGAAATTTCGTCTATCCATGTTTTTCTACGTTAGTATTTTTATCAGAGGTTTTTATTTCATATCCGTCTGTAAAGAAAAACATTTTTCCGCAAAAAAAAGTAACATAATCCGATTTATTATCAATGTTTTCATCTCTAATCTTCAGTATATTGGACACTACATTCCAAATGGATACAAAGAAATCTTTTCCTTATTTCCGCATCACATACTTTATCAATAAATAGCCACCGAAAAGTTGTAAAAGAAGTCCCGGAATACCGATGCGGACATCTTGCAAGGCAGCGTCGAGATTACTACCCATAACCCACTCTCCCAATGTTCCCAAGCACTGGTAAAAAAGAATAACTCCACTCAATATTAGAAGAGAAACTCTCTGATAACGGTGTGAAACTAATCCGGCAGCAACCGCCAATAATAGTGATTTCAATAAGATGGAGGGGAGCACCACCGGAGAAGGCATTCCAAACAGTATGGAATTCAGTAACGGAGAAGCTATGGCTGTCAGTAATCCGACTTTCCAGCCGTATTTATAAGCTCCTATCAAAGTGAAGAAATAAATAGGCAACCAAATCATTCCTCCACGAGGCACAAGATGAAAAAGTTGGGGTAGTACCAGATTACCCAAAACGAATAACAAAGCCAGCAAGTATGTCCGTACATCACGATACGGCAAAACATAGAATTTTACGGTATTTTCCATAATCAATCTTTATTATTTAAAAGTTAATATTCACGCCTCCCATAAAGGTCGCTCTCGGCATAGGATAACCGGCAATAATCTCATAGCGCTGTGCCAGAATATTCTCACTACGCAGATAAAAAGATAACTGTCCGGTAACTTTATAATTGGCCTGAGCATCCCAAAGCATAAAATTTTCGGTGTGCTGAGTCGTTAAATCGGTATACAATCCTCTCACATATTGAACACCTGAAGAGAGATTCCATTTACTCTTTTGGAAATTCACTCCGGTGTAGAATTTATGCCGCGGAGATGCTAATACGGGATTCTCCATGTGTAACCAGCTATAATTTGCTGCAAGACTCCAGACAGGGCTCAACACATAATTAATATTCGCCTCTGCACCCCAATTTTCTATTTTCCCCGAATTTTGGTTCTGCATACCACTTCCTCCCTGCCGCGGAGCTACGATGATAAGATTCTTACCATTCATATAAAATACATTCATCCCATATAGCAGACGACTATCCGCCACCCGCTGCGAAAAAGACAACTCGTAGCTCCAGAGACTCTCCGGCTTTAAATCGGCATTTTGCGGAGGAAACATGTACATTTCACGAATGGTAGGGTTCCGAAAACCCCGGCTTGCCATCGCTTTCAATTCCGCATTATCGGGAAGATGAAAAGCCAGACCTGCCTGCGGTATAAATTGGGTGCCTGTCTGCGAATGATGATCAACTCTCAAACCGGCATCAAACGTTAGCCAGTTTACGATATCTTGGTGAAAATCGGTATAGCCGGCCACTTCATTCAAAGCCTTATCAACGGATGTCACACGATGTCCGTCCGTGTATTTATTCCAAGCCTCCCCGCCAAAACGAAAATAATCGGCCCCCACAGTCAAACGATTACCTTTAAAGAGTTCCACACTCTGATACCAGGATGCCCCGAACATTTTATCGCGTGAATTGAAACGATAATCGAGAGGAGTTTTTCCCAGTACATAACCATCGTTTATCCAATGCCGTCCCCAGTTATAAAACAAGCTCAAGGCACCGGAAGTTTTTTCATAACGATTCTCCACAGCAAAGGTACTCATCCCTCGTGTGATACGTTGGTCATTGTCAATATAGGGACTGCTAACGGTACCCGGATTGGAAGCATTGAAATGAGTGATATTAACATCTCCCCACACTTTCCAGAAATTACTGATCTCATATCCAAGTTTGGCATATCCGCCATACTGTTCAAAGTTCATGTCTGCACGGTGACCGTCCGTCCTGTTATAAGAGGCTGTTACTATACTGCTGAAACGTCCATGTTTTATCCTATTGGTAGCTTCGGTTTGTATGGTTCCGTACGAACCGCCCCCAATATTCAGGTTCGTTCTTACTCCGTCTTCACCCATCCCGCGGGTAACAATATTAATAACTCCTCCCATTGCATTCGATCCATACAAAACGGATGCAGGTCCACGCAGAACCTCGACTCGTTCGGTCATCATCGTTTGATAAGCATCGGCAATAGGATGCCCCATTAAGCCCATATATTGAGGATGTCCATCAATTAAGACTAATAACCCGGTGGTAGGAAGCCCCGCTTGTGCCGGACCACCAATGCCTCGCAATGACATCTGCCCCGATGCCCCGGTAGCAACTCCATAACCCATCAATCCTCTTGATGTGGAAAAGAAACCGGGCACTAATTCATTCAGGACGGGAAGTACGGAAGACTGCCCGCTCATCTCTAGTTGATTACGTCCGACAACCGATATTGTCATCGGCAAATGCCGGATATCAGTCGCACTACGTGCCCCCGTCACTACAACCTCATTCAGATTATAAGTCCGTGGTATACGGATACTATCCGATGTAACACTTGCTTTCAGTGTAGTCGTTCCAAAAAGACAAGCCAACACCACCGCCGTTATATTTTTCTGTTTCCGCATCAGTGTAATAAAACCTCTGATTGCCGGAAAAATCTCAGCGACCGATTTAAACTTTAAACATATACTCTCAAGGGGGCAAGTCCCTGTCTTATCTCTATTCTCGATGTATGGGACTTCCTGCCTGAAATTGACCGGAATCCCCGCATCATGAAGTAAAGCAAGTGCAGGCGTACTGATTACATCGGAATATACCGATTTAACTTTTCCCAGTATCATCAAAGTGGCGGCAGCTTTTCCCACCACCTTATCGGCAATCATCGAATCCTGTAAAAACTCCGGCCTTCCGGTATATAAATCATATAAATCAGCCACTCCCCTGCGGCTGAAAGTCTCTATCCCCGATTTGCTTTCAATCACACAAGAATAATTCCCTGCATATAGTAAATCAATGATATTTTCCATTATAAAGTTCCTTGTTTCAATTGTTCCACAAAGCTGTCAATTCGATGCAGTTCTTTGGGAATTTCTATACTCTGCGGGCAATGTGGCGTACACTGATTGCAACCGATGCAGTGATTTGCCTGACGCAATTTCGGTACGCTACGATCATAGCCGACAAGAAATGCCTGTCTCGCCTTGACATAATTTTCGTCCATTTTGCTCTTTGGTAAATTACCCTCATTGACACACTTATTATAATGCACCAATATTCCGGGAATATCTATTCCATAAGGACAAGGCATGCAATATTTGCAGTCATTACAAGGTATCGTAGGATATTGTAACATCAATTCGGCCGTCTCATTTAGAAAAACCTTCTCCTCGGGAGTTAGCGAGACAAGCGGAGAATAAGTACGGATATTATCCTGTAAATGCTCCATATATGTCATGCCACTTAACACCGTAAGTACTTTATCAAAAGAACCGGCAAAACGAAATGCCCACGAAGCGACACTTCCTTCAGGATTACGTTCTTTCAAACGAGTAAAGATATGTTCCGGTATGTTTGACAGACGCCCACCCAATAAAGGCTCCATAACTACCACCGGTATATTTTTCTTTGCCAATTCACCATAAAGATAATCTGCATTGACATTCCTACCCGACGCATGTTTCCAATCGGAATAGTTCAATTGTATCTGTACAAAGTCCCAATGCACTTCATCATGCATGGCCAATGCCCGATCGAATTCTGCCTTTATTCCGTGGAATGACCAACCCAGATGACGGATACGACCGGCTTCACGCTCTTTAAGTAAAAAATTCAATAATCCGTTATCCAGGAAACGTCCCTGAAGTCCGCGTTCACCTGTGTCACCCAATACATGAAGTAGATAATAATCAAAATAATCTACCTGCAAGTCTTTCATTGAGTTATGATACATATTCACCCCAAAGTCATAATCATTACTCATGAAGTTGGACATCTTTGTCGCAATGAGAAATTTCTCACGCGGATGACGCTTAAGTGCTATACCAGTCGATTTCTCAGACCATCCCTGCACATACACCGGGGATGTATCGAAATAATTAACCCCATGTTCTATGGCATAATCCACCAGACGATTGACTTCATTCTGATCAATCACATTTCCGTTACCATCGGGAGCCTGAAGAGTAGGCCAACGCATACAACCATATCCCAACAAGGAAACTTTATCTTTTGAAGGTGGAAAATTGCGATAACTCATTTTATCTTTTGGGACAGGAGCTTCAACCCCCGTATCCGATTCTTTCTTTGGAGAACAGCCATATAATGCCGCTGTAGTGGTCGCCGTACTAATACCGACTATTTTAAGGAAATCCCGGCGATTCATATTATTCTTTTTATCCATCATCTTTAATTTTAAAGTATAACGATCAAACAATTCTGTGCCGTTGGTGTCCTTCCACATAAATGGCACTATAAGGACGGGAAGGACAGAGATTTTCGCAAGCTCCACATCCAATGCAACGTTCTGCATTTACAGCGGGGATCTTAAGGGAATCTGCATTTCCGGGTTCGGATGGAATCATTGATATTGCACTGACCGGACAATGACGGGCACAGTTACCACAAGCCTGTTTATCTGTCAGTGGGATGCAATTCTCTTTCACCCATACGGCATGTCCTATCTGAATAGAAGACTTGTCGGCCTTCCCTATTTTAAGAATGGCACCTGTAGGGCAGACTTCCGAGCACTTGGTACATTCGGGACGGCAATAACCACGCTCATACGACATTACCGGTTGCATAAAAGATTCCAGGGATGTAGAAGGTCGTAGCACCTCGTTAGGGCAGACGGATATGCACAACTGACAAGCTGTACAATGGCTTTGCAAATTATGCAAACCTTGTGAACCGGCAGGGGTTAAAGGAGTATGTCGGGTTGGAGCTTTCTTATCGATGATATTCGCCAAACCTCCATCCATTTTTATTTTTTTCGCCTTATCGGCAACCTGGGCTTTCAAAGAAGCTCCCAGCAAAAGCATGGAACCGGCAAGAAATTCCCTACGTCCCCCAGTCTTATTTTCTTCTTCCGACGCACCGGTCACTTTCTTTCCTGCATAAGCAAACCGATAACCTATGGCGTCCTTCTTACATTTATCGATGCAGTTCATACATACCACACATCGACTATTGTCAACTTCTCCTTTTGTAGCATCAATACACGAGGCCTTACAGTTGCGTGCACATAGCATACAACCGGTACATTTATCTTTATCGACAGCTATACAGAAAAATGCTTTATTCGATAAAAGGCCTAAGAATGTACCGACAGGACAAATGGTATTGCAATATGTCCGACCGTTTCTCCAAGCCAGTACGATGATAACTATCGTTACTGCACCCGCAATAATAAATACAGGCAAGCTTTTCAACCAAACATCAGTCTGATAAAAAGCATAACTATCCACTCTCTCGGCAATAGAAGCCAACAAATTATTCCCCCATATCCATAACGGTTGAAGAAGGTTGTTTGCCATACGCCCGTATATTCCATAAGGATCGATAAACGCAACGATTGCATTTATACCTGCCACAAGAGCAATGATAAAAAGAACAAGCACTCCGTAGCGCAGCCATTTTTTAGGCTTTGAGTAGCTATACGGCAGTTTTTTCTTTCCGCGTCCAATCCTGGCAACAAGATCTTGAAAAACACCTAGCGGACAGATGACCGAGCAATAAATGCGCCCGCCGACAAGAGTCAGCAACATCAAAAAGACGATAACACCCACATTGAGAGCCAAGACCGCCGGCAGAAATTGAATTTTGGCAAGCCATCCGAACCAGAGATGTAAAACACCTGTAAAGTCCACGAAGAGCAAGGTAAGTAGCAGACAACAAGCAATGGCTAATGTCAACCTAATTTTTCTTAGCATAGTTTCAATCTTTAAAGTCTAACACAAAAGTATAAGCAGAAATTCATATTTAAAATAAAACCCATCCGTAAAAAGAAAAGAAAGGCATAAACACGAAAAAGCTCATGTTTCTCAATACCCGCACATCATCCAAGCCTTAAAATCAGCAGCTTTATTCTTACTGACATAGATTCGTTCGGGAGCGGCAACGTCGAGAGTTAATAGCAGACGACTGTCAAACCAGATCGTGATATCATTCACACTTTCGCGCTTAATAAGAAACTGCTTGTTGGCACGAAAAAAGTCTTTAGGATTGAGCAAAGCCATTACCTGCTCCAACGTCTTGGCATAAGGATAACTCTGCCCATTTTTTAAATAGATAGTCGTATTCTTCTCTGTCGTATAAAAGAACGAGATATCATTGAGGTTTACCGGAATCAGTTTATCCTTATAAGGTACCAGTAATTTATCCCTGTATTCTTTAAGAGGAGCCAGATGAACCAGGCGTGCCAAATACTGTGTAAGTTCCACCCGGGTCAGTTTGTTATATTTCTCAATCGCCCGTTTTATATCGGTTGCCTTTATCGGTTTCAGCAGATAATCAATGCTATTGACTTTAAAAGCGTCTATAGCATACTGATCGTAGGCTGTTGTAAAGATGATAGGAGTCTCAACCTCCATCCGGTCGAAAATACGAAAAGCCGAGTCGTCCGAAAGATGGATATCCATAAAGATCAAGTCGGGCAACGAGTGGGTTTGCAACCAGTTTACCGTATTCGTCACGCTCTCCGTATAGCCGACTATTTCAATGTCGACACCCAACCCCATTAGTATTTCTTTCAGATTATCATAGGCTGAGGTTTCGTCTTCAACGATCAATACTTTCATTCTTCTTTTATTTTAATGGAAGATATACCGTAAATATTTCATTTTTGTGTTCTACACGAATCTTACAATTGGTCAATAACAGAAATCTGTTTTCCACATTCCTCAGTCCCGTGCCATTGGTTATCGGTGGGGTGAGTTTAGGATAAACAGGGTTGGACACCACCAATTCCTGCTGTTCGTTAAGATATATCGAAATCACCATTTTGTGGTCGATGTCTATCTGATTGTGAACGACGACATTATCAATCAACGGCAACAAAGACAAGACCGGAAGTTTAAACGAAGTCTGTTCCTTCTCACCTATATTAATATTGAAAGAAAGTTTATTTTCGAAACGTACTTCCATCACATAACGGAAAGCCTCGACAAATTGCAGTTCTTCATGCAGGCTGACCAGCCCTTTATGATCACTCTGCAAAATATAGCGGAAAGTATCCGACAGTTCATCCACATAGCGCAAAGTACGGTCATCATCTTTCTTCCGGATTAACGCGGATATACCTCCCAATGAATTGAAAAAGAAATGAGGATTGATCTGGTTGGTGAGTGCATCATAACGACTCTGCAAATTTTCGGTTTTCAACCGTTGTATCTCTATCTCTTTCTCGTGCTGGGTGATGTATAGCATCACAATATGCCCGATCAGGGTGCAGATGGAACAAATAATCAGAAACTGAAAGATGAGAATACTTCCCAGAAAATCATGTATGCCATAAGACTTAAAGATAAAGCACAAGATGAGATAGATGCAGTATATCCCTGCTGAGATGAAAAGATTATGGAAAAAACGCTTTTTAAGTGTGTATGATACCGCCTTATCGAGATTATAACGAATGAGTAAAACTGACATTCCCCAGAAGAAGGAGAACCTCATGACAAAAAACATCCAAAAGCCAAACTTCTGACTCTCATCACATAATCTTGGCAATTCCCACGGCAGACAAATTATATTGGGATATATAATGAATATAGTGCTTACAAAAGCGACCAACGGCAATTTGCGCGTTATGTATGTCACAAATAAATCCATAGCCTTTTTCTTACAAAAATAGAAAAAAGATCAGGAGTAAAAGCTTATTCGGCATTTAAAACGATTTTTAGTGCATAAAAACGAATAAAGCCATTAAAGTCAAAAATAGAATAAAATAAGACCCGACCTTTCCGAATTATGACGATTCTTACCATCTTTGCATAGAAAAGTGGCAACGCGCCAACTAACAACATACTAAAATTGAGAATTATGAAGTGTAAGTTATTAGTCCTCGACGTGGACGGAACGCTGCTGAATAATACCAAAGAAATAAGCAAACGTACACTTGTTACCCTGTTAAAGGTTCAGCAGACGGGAACTCGTATTGCTCTTGCCTCAGGAAGGCCGACTCACGGATTAATACCTTTGGCGAAACAATTGGAGTTGGATCATTATGACGGATTTATCATTGCATACAACGGAAGTCAGATTATCAGTGCGAAAGACGGCAAAGTGATATTCGAACGCCATATTGATAATGAACTGCTACCCTATCTGGAGAAAAAAGCCAAGAAGAATAATTTCGGAATACTCACATACAAAGATAACAGAATAATAACCACTGCTCCGGAGGATGACCACATTCGTCATGAAGCTTTTATCAATAAGATGGAAGTGATTCGTGAAAAAGAGTTTTGTGCAGCAATAGATTTTTCTCCCGCTCAATGTGTTTTGGTGAGTGATGACGGAGAAGCACTGACCGATTTGGAACAGCATTGGAAAAGAAGACTGAACGGTACACTTGATGTCTTTCGTTCGGAAGATTATTTTCTGGAAGTAGTACCTTGCGGTATCGACAAGGCAAACTCACTGGCAACCTTGCTCGATATGCTAAAGATTACACGGAACGAGATCATTGCGATAGGCGATGGAGTGTGCGATGTGACCATGATTCAGCAAGCCGGAACAGGTATTGCAATGGGAAACGCACAAGACTCGGTAAAGGCATGCGCCGATATGATCACCGGTTCAAACGAAGAAGACGGTGTAGCCGATGCGGTAGAGAAAATGATCTTAACCGATATACGCCCTTCGACCGTTTCACTGGATATTCTGAATGCACGCAGTCAACATACCCTTATGGGGAATTTAGGCATTCAATATACTTATGCTTCGGATGGCAGAGTTGAAGCAACCATGCCTGTGGATCACCGCACCCGACAACCCTTCGGTGTCCTTCACGGTGGGGCGTCCTTGGCATTAGCCGAGACAGTCGCCGGTATGGGCTCCATGCTGATGTGCCAGCCGGATGACATCGTTGTAGGCATGCAGGTTAGCGGGAATCATATTTCATCGGCTCACGAAGGAGATACTGTTCGAGCCGTAGCCACCATTATACACCAAGGACGTTCCTCGCACGTGTGGAACGTAGATATTTTCACATCAACCAACAAACTGGTATCTTCGGTGCGAGTAGTAAATAGTCTGATGAAGAAGAAATGATAGAAAGCAAAAAAGACCTAAGCATCATCAATAGTCTCATGCATCGGAAACAGTCGTTCGCATTTTATCGACTCCCGGAACAAGAAAAGCTCTGCTTCCTTACTCAAACGAAAGGAGAACCGGAAGCTATCTCCAATATGGAATCCATCCACAGCGAACCCGGATTTATTCTTGCACCATTCCGTATTAAGAAAGGATCTCCGGCATGGAGAATACGACCGGATTATATGGATACGGATTTTCCGCTGGAAATAGGTAAAGAGTCGAACGACAGGGCTTTCACCTACTCCAATGGAGTCGGAGAAAGAAAGGCTAACAGCAGTTGCCGGATTGGGAGGAATGAAATTTCTCCCTCATCAACCGCAGGTGATTTTGAGCAATACGCCTCCTGTTTCCGTTCTTTCATAGAGCCTCTACGAAAAGGCATTTATGATAAACTGGTATTGTCGCGCCGTGTCATATACCCGGAATATCCTGATTTTTCTCCGGAACAAGCTCTTTATGAGGCATGCCGGCGATATGTACATTCGTACGTATATCTTTGTTACACGCCGCAGACCGGAATATGGCTGGGTGGCACACCCGAAATACTGTTATCGGGTAAATCCGGTTGTTGGAACACGGTAGCTTTGGCAGGAACCATGTCTTTGGAGAATGGGCAGCTTCCCGAGGAATGGAGCAATAAAAATAAGGAAGAGCAGCAATGCGTTACAGATTATATTCGCAAGCAGCTGCGATCGGTAGGAATAACTCCCGAAGAGCATGGTCCTTATCCGATTTATGCCGGTGCTCTGTCGCACTTGAAAACAGACTTCCATTTTCATGCCGATACAGCAAGATTGAGTGAGCTGTTGAAGGTGTTACACCCTACCCCAGCGGTATGTGGACTTCCTAAAGAAAAAGCATACCGGTTTATAAAGGAAAATGAGGGTTATGATCGTAACTACTATTCGGGATTTGTAGGAATGCTCAATCCAAAAGGAAAAACAGATTTGTATGTAAACTTACGTTGCTTGAATTACCAAGCGAACGAGCTCAGCCTTTATGCGGGAAGTGGTCTGTTGCCGGCATCGGAATTGGAAGATGAATGGCAAGAAACGGAAAAGAAATTGCAGACCATGAAACAATTGCTCTTTAGCGAATGAAAAAGAATATCTTTTTCTTTAAGATTTAAGAAATTGACGATGCATACGCTGTTCTGCCATAAGCATGGACAAATGCCATGATTAACCGCCGAGTGTAGCGTAATCATCATACGACTTAGGGTAGAATCAATGCGGATGATTCCTACAATCAATACGGATGATTCCCACAATCAATGGCATTGATTGTATATTCAGTCCCGGGGTGATCTATTTTGAGTTTGGGAAAGATGCAAAATGAGTTAAAAGATGAGGTATGCGACATTAACCTTTGAAATACTGTGATAGAATTGCTTAACATAATGTGATAAGACAGATGTATTCAGATAAAAAGAACATAATCCAGTTAGCCGCTTTATTGGAGGCCCATCATGTCACCAAAATAGTATTGTGTCCGGGTAGCCGGAATGCCCCCATTGTACATACGTTGTCCACACATCCGGCATTCACCTGCTATTCTGTGACCGACGAACGCAGTGCCGGCTATTTTGCTATTGGTCTAGCATTACGGGAGAAAGTACCTGTTGCGGTTTGTTGTACCTCAGGTACGGCCTTACTCAACCTGCATCCGGCTGTAGCCGAAGCGTTTTATCAGCAAGTACCGCTCATTGTGATTTCCGGCGATCGTCCGGCTGCATGGGTTGGTCAGATGGACGGGCAGACCATTCCCCAACCGAATGTTTTTCATAATCTGGTCCGAAAGTCGGTTAACCTTCCCGAAGTTCAGAATGAGACGGATGAATGGTACTGTAACCGACTTATAAACGAAGCCCTACTTGAGGCATGCCATCGGGTGAACGGACCAGTCCATATCAACGTCACACTTTCGGAGCCTCTATTCAACTTTAGCGTGGAGCAACTCCCAACAGTACGAGTGATCAACCGTTACCGGAAAGCGGATCTTTTCCTAAAAACAGGGGTGACACTTTCGGACAAACTCAAGAGCTTCTCGAAGCGAATGATTATTATGGGACAGGGAAATCCGGTAAAACAGGACGATATCGAAAAAGAGGTTCTTTTGCATAAACAATATGTATGCCTAAGCGAGCATATTGGAAACCGACCTGCATACGAAACATCCCTAAGAAATTTTGATGTCGCTCTATACACCATGTCCGAAGATAGTGCGGCGCAAATGGCACCCGATCTTTTAATTACTTGCGGTGGGCATATCGTCTCGAAGCGTTTAAAGCAATTCATACGTCAGCATCCTCCCAAAGAGCACTGGCACGTATCCCCCAATGGAGAAGTGGTGGACTTGTTCGGTGCATTGACCACTGTGATAGAAATGAACCCGGCCGACTTTATGGATGAACTCGCAGTGCTTAATAATAATCAGTCGTCGGAATATTGCCACCTTTGGGAAAATTATTGTAAAGCGATACCCGATCCCTCATTTGCCTATTCGGCAATGTCTGCTGTGGGAACGTTGATCAAAAAGCTTCCCCAAGCATCGGTATTGCATTTGGCAAACAGCTCGTCCATTCGCTACGCCCAGCTTTATCCTTTATCGCCTTCGGTGAAAGTATTTTGCAATCGGGGCACCAACGGCATTGATGGCTCTCTGTCGACAGCCGTAGGATATGCCGCAGGTTCGGATAAACTGAATTTTATGATAATTGGCGACTTGAGCTTCTTCTACGATATGAATGCGTTGTGGAATGCCCACGTCAGTCACAACTTGAGAATATTGTTGATCAATAACGAGGGAGGTGAGATATTCCATACTTTGCCCGGGCTTAAACCGACGGATATCTCCCACAGTTACATTACAGCAGCCCACCGTACTTCTGCAAAAGGATGGGGGGAAGAAAGAGGCTTTATTTACCTACAAGCGAAAGATGATAAGCAATTGGAAAAAGCTATGGAAGTATTTTCAGAGCCGGAGCACGGAAAGCAGCCTTTGCTACTGGAAGTCTTTACATCAAAAGACACAGATACCGCACTTCTGAAGGAGTATTACCATCTACAGTATGAAGCTGCAAGAAAGACGCCTTAAAGTAGTAAGCGGGAAGAATTTTATTGCCTACGCTTTATTCTTTCCACCATGGTGCTTTTTTCGTTCCACCATGGAGAAACTTTCTTTCCACCGCGAGGAATTTTTCTTTCCACCACTATGGAAAGAAAAAAGTACAGGCAGTTTGATGCTTAACCATTGCAAAGAAAAAGCATGTTCACTACGATGAAAAGACTAAACCTCCGTAAAGGAAAGTGCTTTGGTTCGCGTTTGTCATTTGAAACGCTTAATATTGTGTGCTGTAGACTGCACCTACTCAGGCCATCGGATGTATAAACCGCCGCCAACGTTTAATTAGAGAATAGAAATAAACTAAATATAAAAAGACATGAGTGAAGTAAAAAGAGAATGGACCCGCATACGGGAATATGAGGACATCCTGTTCGATTATTATAATGGAATTGCGCGAATCACGATCAACCGCGAACGTTATCGTAACGCTTTTACTCCTACTACTACAGGGGAAATGAGTGATGCACTACGTATTTGCCGCGAAGAAGCCGATATTAATGTCGTTGTACTGACCGGTGCAGGAGATAAGGCTTTTTGCTCCGGCGGTGACCAGAATGTAAAAGGACGTGGAGGTTATATCGGGAAAGACGGCGTGCCCCGCCTAAGTGTATTGGATGTACAAAAGCAGATACGCAGCATTCCCAAACCGGTAATTGCGGCCGTCAACGGATTTGCCATTGGAGGGGGACATGTACTCCATGTAGTCTGCGACCTTTCCATCGCTTCGGAGAATGCCATCTTCGGTCAGACAGGTCCACGGGTAGGCAGTTTCGACGCCGGATTTGGAGCGTCTTATCTTGCCCGGGTAGTCGGGCAAAAGAAAGCACGTGAGATCTGGTTCCTTTGCCGGAAATACAATGCCCAGGAAGCATTGGATATGGGTTTGGTGAACAAAGTCGTTCCATTGGATCAATTGGAAGACGAATACGTACAATGGGCGGAAGAAATGATGTTGCTCAGCCCGCTAGCATTGCGCATGATCAAAGCCGGACTGAATGCGGAACTTGACGGACAATCGGGTATCCAAGAGCTTGCAGGAGATGCTACCCTGTTATACTATCTTACCGATGAAGCACAGGAAGGTAAGAATGCATTCCTGGAAAAACGGAAACCTAACTTCAAACAATACCCGAAATTTCCCTGATTAATGAATTGCAAAATAGATATTACGCCCCGGTTACTTCATTTCCGGCAACCGGCAGGAACATCACGCGGAGTATACACCACCCGTCAAATATGGGTTCTCCGCATGACTTCTCCCGATTTCCCGGGTAAAGAAGCCATCGGGGAATGTGCACCGCTTCCCGATTTAAGTTGCGATGCTATCCCGGGTTATGAAGATATACTAGCAAAAGCCTGCCACAAAGTCGAGGAGAAAGGAGGCGTTCTGGAAAAAGACCTTTTAAGGAAATACCCTTCTATCCTTTTCGGTCTCGAAATGCTTCTTCAACAATGGAAAACCGGGAGTACTGCATTATGGAACACCCCTTTTTCAAGAGGTAAAGCCGGAATTCCTATCAACGGGCTGATTTGGATGGGTGACTACCGGCAGATGTTGGAGCGGATTGAAGAGAAGATGCAGAAAGGGTTCCGCTGCATCAAGCTGAAAATTGGTGCCATCGACTTTGAAGAGGAATTGGAGCTTTTACGATTCATCCGGCAACATTATTCAGCAAAAGAAGTAGAGCTAAGGGTAGATGCTAACGGAGCATTCTCACCAACCGACGCCTTGGAAAAGTTGAATAAACTGGCCGAACTCGACTTACATTCCATAGAACAGCCTATACACGCCGGACAATGGGAGGAAATGTCCCGCCTGTGCGCCGAGTCTCCTTTAGCCATAGCCTTAGACGAAGAGTTGATTGGCATTAATGATCTGAGAAAAAAGCAAGCACTCCTTGACACCATTTGTCCACAATATCTCGTACTGAAACCCTCTCTCCATGGAGGGTTCTCGGGAGGTGAAGAGTGGATAAATGCCGCCGAAAAGAGAGATATTGACTGGTGGATCACTTCGGCGCTGGAATCGAATATAGGACTGAATGCCATTGCACAATGGTGCGCAACGTTCAACAGCACCCTACCGCAAGGACTAGGCACGGGAATGTTATTTACCGATAATATAGATATGCCACTGGAAATCCGAAAAGACTGCCTATGGTTTATCCAAAAGTAACATGATTATTGACCGTAAACAACAGCTATTAATCTTGAACGGAAAAGTCTATTCCGCAAAAGATATTCATGAAATTGCTTGCAAAATAAAAGCATTTGTAATCTGCCTTCCGACAGATCGCACACCGCTCAAAAAGGGTGATGACAATACAGCATATTCAAACTCCGACGCAGCAATAAAAGAACCCGGAAGGCAGGTATATACTGAAATACCCTTATTTAAAGATCTCAGGAAAGAAGATATTGAAGCATACAAAGATTTATTCCTATTCCTTGAGCGGTGGTTTGATGATTCCCCCTACATCCGGGTACATACATCGGGATCTACCGGAAAGCCTAAAGAACAACTTGTAGAGAAAAACCGGATGACACAAAGCGCCTGCATGACGTGCGAGTATCTGCAGCTGCAAAGTGGCGATACCGCTCTTCTCTGCATGAATCTTCGTTATATAGGAGCTATGATGATGGTGGTACGCTCTCTTGTTTTCGGTCTGAACCTGACGGTGTGCAGTGCCTCGGGACACCCTTTAAAGGACCAACCTGCTGTCCGTTTTACGGCAATGGTACCGCTACAAGTCTACAATACCCTTTTGGAGCCGGAGGAGTGTACGCGCTTCAAAGATACCGGCATCGTTTTAATAGGTGGAGGGCCGGTCAGTTCCGAATTGGAAGAGCAACTAAAGTCTTTTCCAAATGCGATTTATTCAACCTACGGAATGACCGAAACACTCTCCCACATCGCTCTGCGGAGATTGAGCGGTGCTTCAGCTTCCCAACATTACTACCCGTTTCAGTCCGTACAACTATCGCTTTCGCCCGACAATACTTTACAAATTAATGCTCCCCGTGTAGTAGACGGGACTTTGCAAACGAATGATATCGCACGGATTTATCCTAACGGTTCATTCACCATACTCGGACGTAAAGACAACATAATCAATACCGGAGGAATAAAGGTGCAAATAGAACAACTGGAGAAGAAACTCTCCGGTTCTATCCGGATACCATTTGCTATCACCTCCGCCAAAGACCCCAGGTTGGGAGAAAAGATTGTGTTATTGCTGGAAGCAGAAGTCTATCCTGCGGAAATAGAAGTCGCCGTAAACAACTTGTTATCTCCTTATGAGCGCCCCAAGAAGATAGTGTGCATCAACAAAATACCACTTACACAGAATGGTAAAACAGACCGGGCGGAATGCAAAAGGATAGCGGCAGAAAAGGAGTAATACACTCCAAACCCGGTCTTTATACTGTAAGATAGGAACAATAAACTTTATTTAGCTTTTACAAGGCGCATATTATCAATCAAAGCCCGGTTTACACCCTCCTTATTCATATTGATGCTTGTTGTGTCAAAGGACAGCATGATGACATTCGTTCCTTTATTCAGATTAATCATGACGGAATTGGAGAGCCCCCACTTATGCCACACCTCTTTTCCGCGTTGAGGAAAGACTATGATGCCGGCTTTCTCTCCATTCACTGATAATGTTCTGATAGCACAAGCATTTCCCGAAGTCACTGTCTCGCTGCCATTGGCATAGTTAAAGTCTACGATATAGCGACCACTCTCCGACACTTCCATTGGCATTTTTATCTGAAGGTTTACAGAAGAAGAGATTTCAACGGCTTTACCACTTAGGTTCCCGTAACATTCAATAGCGTTACCGGTAAACTTGGATAAGTCAAATCGTAGTTCCAATTTAGGGTTATAAACAGCAAGCGGTTCGCTGGCAAAACCTTGAACACCATTTGCATCTTCAGCAATGATTTGATATTCGACATACGAATCGGGGCGTTCAATCGTCAAGCGATTGCCATTGATACCTCCTCTGTTCCTCCGTGCTATCTCTTTTCCGTCTTTCAGAATAATGTATCTTGCCGCATTCGGTACCTGTGTCCATCCCAGTTGGGCATACTCATCAAGATATACTTTCGGAGTTTCCACAGAGAAATAGTTCTTTGTCTTGGTGATTTGAGTCTCGGCAGGCTGATTATTCTTCAGTTCAATCACAACCTTATGCTTACCTTTTAACTTGGGGTCAATTACAACCTCTTTCTTTTTCTTTCCATCCAAAGTGAAAGAAGCTATCTGATTACCATATCCTTTCACTTCGATATCCAGAACGGCATTTCGGTATTTGAATCCGGTCAGTTGCTTATTACCTGCCAACTGTTTCGGAACAAAAGGCTTAAAGACCAAACCCTCTTCCGTGAAATTAATTCCCATCAACAAACGATGAACTATACTAAGATCACCGGAAATACTCCAAAGCATATTACTGGAATTGGTATCCGTAGCATAATCTCCGTTCTCTGCCACAAAGTTCTCTTTATTTGTAGCAAACATGGAAGCTGCGCGATAAATGGCTGCTATACTTTCCATTACTGCGGACTCATTCTCCGCATTGGCGGATGCCCACATCCAGAATGACTGTACAAAAGGCCAAACTGCATTATTATGATAAGGATCAATATTCGGAATCTGAGGGAATATACAAGAGTTACCATAACCGGTTTGCGGCACCGAGCGAATAATAAGCTTTGCCCGTTCACCGTCTGCAATACCGAATAAGACACATAAAGCTTCCCCTAGAGTTTCAGAACGCGGCGAAACGATTTTAGTCTGCCTCCCATATCTGTATTGTGCATAATACCCTTTATCGCTCAACCATAAGTAGTTGTTAATACCGTCTTTTATACGTTGTGCATTCGTTTGGAAACGTTGGACGTTTTCCTTGTCCCTTAGCAAAGTCGCCATTTTAGCTGCAATAACGTTTGCCTGATAATGAATAGCGTTTGTACCTAAACATTCGGACTCGTAGATATCGGCAGGTTGCATCCAGCGGGGATAGGTTTCTTCCCTCCAATCCAGAAAAGACGATTCACCTTTCACCAAGCCCGTTTCCCGATCATACGCAATCTGCTCATCTTGTGTAATGGAGTTTTTTATTATTTCATAAGAATTCTTGAGCCAATCCTGATCTCCCGTCACCAGATAAAGTTGCCATGCAGCGATTGACCAGACAATACGATCGGTAGAGACCGGATAAGAGCCTCCCGTTCCCGTATCCTGAATAATCCGACCATCTCTCACTTTACGCATCAGACTGTTTTTTGAGATATCGGGGCGCATATATGCCATCGAAAGCGTCATACTATAACTGATGTCACGTGTCCAGACACCGCCCCAAAGTTCGCCCGTTCTCCATGTGCCGTCAGCTTCTATGAGATTGGTCATCTCTTCCACCGACAAATTATATAAAGCGTCGGATATTAAATAATCGGATTGAAATTGTGGATATTGATTTAAGTCCTTACGCTTTTTCCAATGTAGATTACCTCCACGGTAGTTACTTCTAATCTCACCCGTAGACAGTATATCCGATCTAAAATCACGCTGTATAACTTTATCTTTATAGATACTGTATTCCGGTGAGTGATAAATGGCATGATCTTCACTCCCCTGAGCATAGGCATTACCCACTACAGCTAAAGCCAACATAAACAAAATTAAATTCTTTTTCATCCTATTCCGTGCTTTTATACAGTTGGAGATTTGAGACTGTGCACACTGTGATGCTCGCAAGGCAGTAAATAATTAAACTCTCAAAGCATCTCTTAGCCTCCAGCTGACTTTGTGTATATTTTGCGATAAAAATAGCAATAATTTTCCGTTTAATATTTTCCATCCGATTCAAATCTCCAATATTCACATTTATTATTGACCGGGTGGATATTAATATGCTCTGCTCAAGTATCCTTTTTACAGATGATTTGCCAGAATCTTTGCGAAGGTTGTCCCTCTACTTTATTCAAAGGTTCGTCTACTTCTTGGGCTTCAAGCAGACCATAACGTCCAAAATCCTCCTTTATTGAATCTCGATCATAGAAAAACAAGGAGATACCATGACTTGTCAGGAAAGTATCTTTACTTATCTCCTCCCCCTTACCATATCTTCCATCCGTCTTAGCAATAGTAACAAAAACCATATATCCACCCGTAGCAAGCTGGGCATAACAGTCTTTAATCAGCTTAGCGCAATCTTTTATATCCAATAAATGGAGAAGTGCATAGCAATAAATGCCATCGTAAAGTTTGTTATCAAACGGCATGGAGCTGACAGAACCATGATACACCGTGACGTTCTCACCATAATGTTTTCTTCCAAGATCAATTGCTGTTTTTGATATCTCTATTCCGGTCACCTTAAAGCCATTATCCGCAAAGACTTTGGCATTTCTGCCATACCCAAAGCCCGGTACCAAAATATTCTTCAGCTTGTTCTTTCTAAATAATTCAAGAGCTGCCATCGTGGAATCGGCAGGTGTCCACCCCCACATTTCATGTTTATCTCTAAAACTTGATTCCCAAAATTCCATTTCTTCTGTAGATTACAATAATGAACAAAAATAAGGCTTCAAATTGATTCCGCAAATTTGCAGCATCAATTTGAAGCCTTGATCATCACAATCTCTTTTCAACTAAACAGATTTCCCCATTATATAAGCATCCTGCATGACAGGTTTTGACTTGATTTCCCCTTTATTCCATGCTCCGACTCCGGCAATCACTCCGCGTCTTTCAGGATTATCCAAACAGTCCAAGAAACCTTGTATTTCCACAACTGCCTTTTCTACAGCACCCGCATTTGTATCTGCCGCCGTGAAAATATAATAGAATTGTTTGTCCGTAAGTTCGGTATATCGGGCACAACAACGATCTATCATTGTTTTAAGCTGACCGCAAACAGTATAAAAATAAATGGGAGAGGCGAAGACAATAACATCGGTTGCGACCAGTTTATCCAGAATCTCACCCATATCATCTTTTTGTGAGCATTTATGCGTATTGAAACATGCTCCGCAGCCTGTACAATAATTAATGTTTTTGTCCTTCAGATAGATTTTTTCTACCAGATGTCCCGCCTCCTGAGCTCCACGCATAAACTCATCGCAAAGTAAGTCGGAGTTACCAGCCTTTCGTGGTGAAGAAGAAATGATAATGACGTTCATTTTAATCTATTATTTTTAAAACATCCTCCACTATTTGTGGCACGGTAAGATGACTCTCTTTTAAGAGTTCATCGACAGAAAAACGATCCACAAACTTTTTCTCCATACCAAAGTTAAGCACTTTCATGTCGGACGGACCATAATAGCGGGCTATTTTTTCACCAAAGCCACCATCGAGCACTCCGTCTTCAAGAGTGATGACGCAAGTATGATCTTTTTTCAATTCATCAAGCACTTCAGTATCCGTACTCGTTATATAACGTGGATTTATCAGAGTAGCCTCAATACCCGCTTCAGCTTTCAGAGCCTCAACGACCTTCTCACCCAACTGATAGAAAGTACCCAATCCCAAAACTGCAACCTTGGAGCCTTTCTTGGCAACCTTGTATCTATTCAGCAATCCGAAATCATCCTCAATCTTTTCACCTGTTGAAACAACGCCATTGAAAGGAACGCGTATAGCCACAGGATGGGATGTCTGCTTTATTCCCCACTCCAACATAGCAAAATATTCTTCTTTGGTAGTTGGAGCAAGATAGACGAGATTAGGAATATTACACATGAAAGGAATATCAAAGACGCCCAAGTGTGTCACGTCGTTCATTGAAGAAATGGAAGACCAAAACACCAACAAAAGAGCAGAATTATTATTGATGCATAAATCTTGTGAGAGCTGATCGTATGCACGCTGTATGAATGTACCCAGTACTCCGAATACAGGCTTTCCACCATTTTTGGCTATGGCAGAAGCCATGGCTACAGCATGTTCCTCGGCAATACCGACATCAACAAATTGTTTACCCGCCAACATTCTTTTATCAGGAGTAAAACCAAACACTGTAGGTGTACCGGCGGTAATAGCTACAACTGTCTTGTCTTCTTTCATCTTTGCTAGAAGATATTCAGCTGTCAGATCACCATAATTTTCTACGCGACTTGCATCGAACTTGCTCTTTCCCGTAACTATGTCGAATGGACCACCTGCATGAAACCTTTCTTTATTTTCCTCAGCCGGACGGAAACCTTTTCCTTTCACCGTATTAATATGCACCACAATAGGATGGTTAATGTCCTTCACTTTACTAAAGGCTTCGATCAGTGCTTTCACATCATTGCCTTGTGCTACATACATGTAATCAAGTCCCATAGCCTTGAAGAAATTACATTCCGCTTTACCATCCGTTTCACGCAATTCCTGTAAGTTCTTATAAAGTCCTCCATGATTCTCGGCTATCGACATCTGGTTGTCATTCACAATAATAATGATGTTGCTATCGAGAACCGCGGCATTATTCAGACCTTCGTAAGCCTCGCCCCCACTCAGAGAACCATCACCTATTATGGCGATAATATTCTCATGATCTCCCTTCAAATCACGGGCTTTAGCCAATCCCGTAGCCAAACTTACCGATGTTGAAGTATGCCCGATTACAAAGAAATCATGCTCACTTTCACTCGGTTCGGAGTATCCCGACACCTCATCATACTTTTCAGGGTTAATGAAAGCTTCCTTACGCCCCGTCAACATTTTATGCACATAGCTTTGATGGGAAATGTCAAACACCATTTTATCAACCGGAGAGTTGAATACATAGTGCAATGCAATGGTAGCTTCCACCATACCAAGATTAGGTCCGATATGTCCGCCGTGTTCACTCAACTTCTTTAATAACGTTTGGCGCAGTTCCACACTTAAGCCTTCAAATTCATCTACCGGCATATTCTTCAAGTCAGCCGGACTGTTTACTTTTTCAATATACATACCTATTTCTTTACTCTAAAAACACATTTACTCTATTAATTATCTCTTTTATAAGGAAGTACAAACATTGTGCGTCTGTTTTTCGTTTTTATGCTATACAACTTTATGTCCCGGCACCGGGCGATGCCTTTTATTTCCGATGCAAAAGTACGAAGGTGGAAGCTCACGCCAGTTAAACGATTTACGGATGATTGTATACAAATTACTGATTTTCGAAATATCATCCGAAGCCCTTATACAGATTACGGTTTCTTGTATACAAATTACCGATATTACATAGTATAAGTTGTATGTTACTTAAAATGAAGTACTTTTGTTCCTGGTAAAATAAGCAATTTGATTATGAAAGAGATTAAGACATTCAATACGATTGATGAATATAATAAACTGATGGGAGTTGAAACTTCACATCCTTTAGTTAGCGTGATCGATTTATCCAAGGCATGCCGTAAAGGGAAATACCCTGAAGGACATATCTTTGGGTATTACACCGTTTTTCTGAAAGATGTAAAATGTGGAGATCTGAAATACGGACGCAATTATTATGACTATCAAGAAGGAACCTTGGTCTTTTTAGCTCCCAATCAAGTTGTTACCATCGAAAACAAACAGCCTCACCAGCCCAAGGGGTGGGTGCTCATTTTTCATCCCGATTTACTGAGAGGAACGACATTGGCACATTCCATGAAGGAATATAGCTTCTTCTCTTATGAAGTGTTCGAAGCTTTACATCTGTCGGAGCAAGAAAGAGCAGTAATACTGGAATGTTTCCATAATATCCAATCGGAACTGATGCATAGCATAGACAATCATACCCAGCGTCTGATTGTGTCGAACATAGAACTTTTCCTTAACTATTGCAGTCGTTTCTATGAGCGTCAATTTATAACCCGTAAGCATGCCAACAGCGATATTCTGAGTAGATTCGAGAATCTGCTTGATACTTACTACGAATCGGACATCCCTCAAAAACAAGGTCTTCCAAGTGTTAGATATTGTGCCGAAAAGCTCAATCTGTCCGCAAACTATCTCGGTGATTTAATCAAAAACGAGACGGGTAAGAGTGCACTGGAACATATCCAACTCCACCTTATTGAAATAGCAAAGAATAAAATGTTCGAGAAAAACAAATCCGTAAGTCAGATAGCCTATGAATTGGGTTTTGAGTATCCTCAGTACTTCAGTCGGCTATTCAAAAAGTGTGTGGGTGTAAGTCCCAACGAATATCGGGCAGTTAACTAAACCCCGTCCTAAAAGGGTCTCATCCTTTCAAGCTGTGGCTTACTAATCTTGACATCATAATTTTCAAAAGCATCACTGAATGCTTCGTAAAGCTGTTCTAAGGAGATATCTTGAAGTGATTTTATCTCCATACAAGTATGAATAATAGAATGAAAAGCAAAGATAAATTATTTGCTCATCACAAGAATCATCGCTACCGTATTATTTATATTTTTGCACATACCGAAGAAAACTTCACAGTAAGATTATCAACAGATATGGAAAATGAGTTATTAATTGAAAAGATACAGCCTAACGAATTTGATCGGGTTACTACCATCTTAACTGGCGCATTCATCTCAAACCCGGCATATTCCATCATTTTCAAAAATAAAGTTCAATTAAAGGAAGGTTTGCTGTGGCTGTTCAAAACCAATCTTTTCATTCTTAACCGGCACGAAACTCTCACCTCAGTAATTAAAGAGAAACATTCCGGTAAGATTATAGGGACATTCACAATTATACCTCCCCAGGGTGTAAAAAAAGAGCTATCCGATTATTTAAGAGTAGGCATTCCTGGTTTTATCATAAGATTCGGCATTGATCCGCTATTTAGAATGCTCAAATTGGACGGATACTGTAAGGAGCTACTAACTAAGTCGATAGAGTCTAACAAATATTATTACCTTCACATGGTAGTCGTACAAAAAGAATGGAGAGGAAAAGGTGTCGGTTCGTATGCTATAAAGAGTGCACTCGAAGAACTGGCTTCAACCAATCCAAGTTGCAAACTTCTCGGACTAACAACCCAATTACCCGAAAACGTAATCTTCTATTCCAAACTGGGCTTTGATAAACTTGACGAAGGGTATGTCTACTTTAAAAAGGATAAATATTATAATTATAACATGAAAATTGAACTGTAAATCACAGGTTGAAAAAAACACTTGTCCTTTTACTTAAAAGTTTATCAAAAGCTTGCTACTTTATGAGTGCCTTTCCATCATAAGTTACCTGTTTCAACAAATTACGCGCATATCCTATTGCTTTTTGAGGAAGGGGCGAATATTGTGTTTGCATAGTAATAGCCTGAGCTTCCGATCCCAACAACCATTCCAGTAACTTCAACGTCTCCTCCGCTTCACGACGACTACGCCCCGCATAATTTTGTTCTTTATAAAGCAGAACCCAAGTAAAACAACTTATAGGATACGCATTTATTGCACCTCCATCAGTTATCATGTCTGTAGCATCACTTGTACCGGCAGCGGCAGCAACACTCTCGGTAGAAGGCAATACAAAATTCCCGGTAGCATTCTTCAGCCATGTCCGCTGAATATCAAACGTCACGGTATACTCCGAAGCCACGTAACCGATAGACCCCGGTACCTTAGCTACCAATCCTGCTACGCCCTGATTGCCCTTAGCAGCCACTCCATGCCAAAGAGGCAAGATTTTTCCCCTACCCACTTTAGACTTCCAGTCCGTGCTTACCTTTGCCAGATAATCACTGAATATGTAAGTCGTACCACTACCATCCAGACGGAGTACCGGATAAATCTCTTTGTCGGGAAGCTGTTTGTCGAGATTCACGGCAGCAATCCGTGCATCGTTCCATTTCAATATCTTACCCATATAAATATCTGCCACAAGTTCACCTGTCAAACGCAAATTGTTTACGCCATCCAAGTGATAAGCCACAGTGACCGCTCCCATACAAATAGGGATTAGCAATGCGGGAGTAGGAAGACTATCCAGCTCCTCCTTCGTAGGAGGAACATCTACGCCAGCAAAATCGATTTGTTGCAGTTTCAGGCTTCGAAAACCACGCTCCGTCCCGATACCTGCATACGTCACCGGGATATCATTCTTCTCCCAATACATTTTGAACGCCTCATTGTAGAAGGGTAATGGAAAAGTTGCTCCAGCCGCAGTTATAGCTTGATGACGCCCTGACGACACCGTAGCCGGATCTGCAGGAGTGCCACTTGTAAATACGAGAATTACTGCCATTGTCATAAAGACCATTAATGATAAACCTATCATATGGCCTGACCTGTAAAAATTATTGCGAATCACCATCATATTTTTATTTTTAGTTCATTTTTCCATTCTGTGACTAGTTAATAAAAGCCGGGTGTTTCACAACATGCCTGCTTTTCTATTTATCAATTTGTTTTCATTTTCCCTGTATGAATTGGATAAATGTATAAAAAGTAAGAAAAATCAAGGTTTTATATTACCGGGAAAACAAAAAATTGATACTATTTATTCTGACCAGTTAATTCAAAATTAATTGAGTTTATTTCAATGTATTATTTAAATATAGATTATTCCCAATGAGTAGATAAAGCTTCAATAGGACTAAACCGTATAGTCCTTTTGGGCATTTCAAGTTGATAAGTTACAAATTTATAGAGTGATTTCATCCCGTCTTTTGAGATGGTTGGACCAGAAGTGTAATCTATAAGATATTGAGTGATATATTCATTTTTATCCACATCAAACGCAGTAATTATAAAAGACGTATATCCATAATCTTCTTTTAATTCAAATTCTACGTAAGAAGACAACTCTCCCTTTTTCAAGGTTACCGAAGCCGCCAAAGGCAATTCGGAAGCCCAGTCCCATACATATTCGTCAAAGTAATAGAAATCCACCCTTATAGAAGAGCTGGAGGAAAAAGCATCGTTGTAGAAAAATCTTGCTTTTGCTAAATTATCTTTTTCAGGTGCGGGCTCATCATTGGCAGGAACCTCCATGAAATCGGTTTCTGACAATTGCATGACATTGATATTGCCGTTTGCTGCAATGGTCATCTCTTGCGAATATAAGGATTCGTTCACTCCTTCTTTAAAGATTTGCAGTTTGCCTGTAAGTTCTTTTACAGACAAATAATTCCTTTCCCCGACAGCTAATTCCTGTCCGTTGAATGAAGCGGTATATTGGGAAGCATCTCCACTGAAAAGTATGGTAGGGGTGAAGCTTATATACTTCTCTTCACTATATAAATCCACATCTTTACCGGGTAGCTTAATAAGCTGTATTTCTTCACTTTTTTCTACTGTTATCTCTTGCGAAAAGAGCAGTCTATTTTTCTCTTTATCGTGTACTTCCAATTTTCCACTTGCGTCTTTTCTGGAAACATACTGGGAACGTGCATCTCTTCCATTGAATGTGATATTATAACTATTTCCTGCATCCTGCGGGTAAATAAAGGCTGTTTTAAGGGTATAATACCCCGTATCATAATCCTCTCCTTCTGTATCACAAGAGTATAAAAAGAAGGAAAACATAAAAAAGAAAAGGTAGATATATTTTTTCATTAATAAAGAATGATTAAAAATTGCAGAGAGAGCATGCTCTCCTGCAATTTATGATACAATAATTAAAACCCCATCACTTATCTAACCCAAGTAGCATTAAGCCAGCTCTGCCCCATGGGAGCAACCGCACCTTTATAAGTAACAGTTTCAATGCCGGGAATAGAAGTAAAACCTGTCAAGGCAGGATCTTCTGTTGGCCTTAAAGCAATTGTTTTATAACCTCCCCAAGGATCATTAAGCACAATACTACCATAGCTTGCCAAACCAGAGTTTGTACTTGACGGAGTGAAAGTACCTGTAGTACTCGGGCTAGTGCTGAAGTTAATGCCACTTCCGGCAGGAGCTGCAACCACTACGTTGTTTTCCAATGTGTACGAATTGGAAGTTTCTTTCAATATACCTCTTGGGAAACCATACAATACACTATTAACCAAAGTGAACTGACAGTTACGACGGAAGTCTGCTGCCGATTTCAAAGAAGTACCATTCTGGCTACCAATTATTGTCAGATTACTCAATACAGGATGAGTGTATGGCGTTGATGCGTATGGGGAAGTTCCTTCATTATCGCACTCAATACCATTAGGATCGCTAGTTAATCTGGAAGAAGCTACAGTAGATACAGCAAACTGAATGGTTCCGGTATATCCGAAATCAAAGTCGAAAGAATCGTCCGTAGTACCGATAGCTACCAAATGATCAGCATTCACTGTTCCGCCAAAGAATTCAAAACCGTCATCATCGCCATAATAAGCTTGGCAATGATCTACAGTGGTTCCACTACCTACTCCACCAAAGGTAAAAGAGTTTAATTCATTATTCAATCCGATAGTAGCACCGGCATATTCCACGCGAACATACTGAAGTACACCTGAATCGTCGTTAGGATCTGTACCACCGTAAGAAGTGTCTACACCCGGAAGACTACCTTCAACAATTCCTTCAATGTACTTTGTCCCCGATTGATTAATAGGAGCTTTACCAAGTATAACCAAGCCTCCCCAGCCACCTACCGTACCATTCTTAGCAGTCATTACAATAGGATTAGTAGATGTACCTACGGCATTAATTTTAGCGCCTTTAGTGATAATCAATGCGGTAGCATCTTGTGGGGTACCAGTAGCCTGACCGCGAATAATAGTTCCCGGTTGAATAGTCAGCGTAACACCTTCACCTACTACAGCAATTTTCTTTGCCAACTCAATTTCGCCCGACCAAGTGGTATTGGTGGTCACATTATCGGTAATAATAGTCACCGCACGGGTATTAGCTCCCCCAAAAGTAGCTCCTTCATCATTACTGCATGAAACCATGCCAAGTGCCAAAACACCAATAGAAAATAATTTTAATAATGTTTTCATAAAATCAAAAACGTTAAATGAATAATTTATTAACTCTAACCGTTTTTTTCCAAGGTAAACCGCCAAAACCTCCTTTATATTTGGCCAAAATATATTCTTCTTTTTTAGAACTTGTAGCTAACCGAGAAGGAATAGGTCGTCCCTCGCTTGTACTGGCTGAGAACCTCATCCTTACCTTTATTATAGCCCATATCGTCCGTAAGATCATCTCCCGATACCGGAGCTAAATTACGGTACACCACATAAGCCTGATTAAATAAATCACTGGCATTCGCCTTCACTTCCATCCGTCCATTCAAGAAACGAGCGGACAATTGAAGGTCGAGCATATGGCGGTGTGCTTCATATTCATCATACTTTTCATACGTACCTGCCTGCATCAGTTTACGGCCGGTAGTGCCATAGTTGAGCGCTGCACCAAATATTTTGCCAGAATAATCCAGCCCGGCATTTACGGCATAAGGAACCAACCCCTGCAAAGGACGCTTACGGTCTTCGGGAAAATCAGCATCTTTGGGCATATCCAGACCAGCAGCCGCAAAAATCAGTCCCCATATGTTATATTTCACGTCACCTTTCAGCATAGTGGCATTGGCCGTAAGATACAGGTCTTTCAGGAAACTGCCCGGCGCAAGGAATCCGAAAGATTTGCGCAAGTTAAGTTCCATCCCGAGGGCAGTAGCACTCTTAAGGTTGAAAGTGTAGCGCTCGTAATGCATGTCTTGTTGGGATTGCAGGCTTAGCAATTCCACCGGATCCTTAAAGCGCTTATAAAAACCGCTAAGAGAAATCACTTCTCCGGGCTGGGGGTACCACTCCAAGCGGAAATCTACATTATCCGTATAAGCTTGTTTCACTCCCACCCTATTGTTCACTATAATACGGTCTTCCACATTAAAGTAAGAGGTAATGGTCAACTCACGGAAATCGGGACGGGCAAGAGTCTTGCTGTAGGCCCCACGCAGATTGAAGTTATCGGTAAAATTATAAATTGCCGTCACTGCAGGTAGCCAATCAGTCTTTTTATTCACCAGCGTGGTATCTACATCCATTTGCCTTTTATTATCCCGATATTGCGAAGTGACGTCCATCTTACCGACTTCCATACGTACACCGGCTGTCAGATGCAGTCGTTTCCAAAAAGTAAAATCGCCCATTAGGTAAGCGGCATGCAAGTATTGATTTCCTCTGTAATAATCATGAAAAATACCCGATTTACGCAAAAAAAGCTTCCCATCAGCATACAATTGGAGAGAGTAAGCCTCTTCTAAAGAAATTCCTTCTTCGAAAGGAAACCTGTCACCATCAGTCGTTTTGCGGCTTTGCAGATATTCCCGGTTAAAGTCTGCTTTGCGGAAACTGCCTAGATATCCAATCTTCAACTTCTGCATGTTACCTCCTACAATAAAAGGATATTCCAAATTTCCACCAAGGTTCTTCTTATTCTCGTCCAAACGGCTGTACATCTGGAATCCTGAACCCATATTGTTGTAATACGGATACATCCAGTTGATTGTATAGTTACCGTTTTTATCGGGTGAAGGGTCAGTAATGGAACCGGAATTAGCAGAAGACATAAGAGCACCAACGGCAAGGCGATCATCAGGTGTGCTACGCATGATTTCACTGTAGTCTGCCATCCACGAAAGCATCATGTCCAGTGGCAACTGATGTTCACCGGAGAGTTGCGTCTGCCACAAGCGGTTGATCTGTGGGCTACTATATTGTTCCATCTGATATTGATAGATATCACTTCCTTTAGAAATCGATCTTTCTATATTGGTATGGGTGAAGCGATTGTTAAAAAGATTGCGCCAAGTGAGCTTATGACCCGGACGTTCCCAGCCCACATTGACCACAGCTCCGGTAGCAGTTACGAATTTATACTGTTTACCGGTAATGAGTGTATCAACCTCTGAGCCTATATAAACAGCCTGCTGCAAATCATCCGTATTTTCTTCATGTCGATAGCTCAACGACGCGATTACTCCCAGCTTGTTTTCATTCCTAAGATCAAAAGGCATCCCCACCGTTACAGCATAAATCTGAGTAGGTGCCCCTTTAAATTTACGCAATCCCCAATAGTTAGGTACGCGCGCGTCCATTGCATTCAATATTTTCTGTTGTTCGGGGGTAAGTGCACTATAAGATTCCATCTTTGGAAACATGCCGCTACTGATTTCCGTTTTCCAGTCCTTGCCGTACCAGTCACGACTATTGCCGAAAAGGTAATCACTGCCGAATCTCTTGTTACTGCGGAAGTCTTTGCCTGTACTGATCGTGTTGAAACCCGTACCTATACTTACCGAAATGAGCGGTTTATCGGATATGGAGAGTGTGTTCACCTCTACCAAGCCGCCGGTAAACTCGCCGGGCAGATCGGGGGTGAAGGTTTTGGAAATAGTGACATTATCGATTAATGCCGTAGGAATAATATCAAAAGAGAAATTTCGACGGTTGGGCTCGGTACTTGGCAGCGAACTTCCGTTAAGTTGCACATTATTGTAACGCTCGCTCAAGCCACGTACGGTAACGTACTTACCATTTTCCACTGTAACTCCTGAAACACGCTTCAACACTTGAGCCACATTATTGTCAGCTGTCTTCTTAATAAGATCAGCACTTACCCCGTCGCTCATCACAGTCATGGCTTTCTGCCGGGCATAAAGCCCGTTGGCGCTGGCTTTATTATAAGTGGCGGTCACCACCACTTCAGTCAATTCCTGCGTAGCATCCTGAAGGACTACATCCAGCGGCTTGCTCTGCCCCGGACGTACATTGATATCGCTGATACGCATGATGCTGTAGGAAATGCATCTCACCTCAACGGAGAGCGTGCGGGCAGGCACATCTTTCAAGATGAAACGACCTTTAACATCGGTGGCTGTGCCGTTGGAAGTGCCTACTATCAAAACCGTGGCTCCAGGTATGGGAAATCCGTCCTTGTCTATCACCGTACCGCTGATGGAACCTTTTCTCGTGTTTACGTTGTCTTTGCTGATGACAAATGATTTATCCGTCAATTTTTTGTATGTAAAATCCGTCCCGGAAAGACTTTGCGAAAGTGTGGCTTCCGCCACGGAATTAGATCCTACATTCAGTGCAGGCACACTAACACCTTTCATCATTGCATCTTCGAAAGTAATATCCACTTTATACACTTTCATTATTTTACCCAACCTCACCGTAAGCGCTTCACGGGGAAATTCCAGGTTTTTACCCGTCTGGGCATTAACACCGTGCGATGTTAGCAATAACATACCTGACAAAAGCAGGATGAACCAACCATTCATTGTTTTATTACTCCTTTTCATTTTTTAATTCGTTACTTTTTAAAATGTTCCGCATTAGTTATCATACTCGTTTTACAGTTGTATCATATTAAAAATCAGTCTTTTAATTCATTAGATCATCCTTCCTGACAGGACAAAGATTACCCTGTTCTTCCCAAAAGGGAAAAATCATTTCAAGCGGAGCGGGCTATAATTATAGTCGGTTTCCTAATTCAAAATCAATGATTTACGTGTGTACCGGAATCGCTTTGTACACGCTATATGTTGTTCGCCGGACTCACTATAATCCGGTTACCGTCTATTTTGCTTTGAACATTAAACAATGCACAAAGTCGCATCATCACATTGTCCAGCGTAGCCTCCTCATAGTTGAACGAAGTGCTGAACCGAATATCTTCCTTCAAGGCATCATTCTCCACCACAAGGCTCTTGCCGAAATACTGCCGCAAGCGCAACCGTAACTCCGGTAGGGAGGCGTTGTGAAGGATCAGCTTGCCTTCACGCCAAGCGGTCACGGCATCTACATCCACCGTATTTATTTCAGGATTATCCGTTCCGGGGGTAAAAATAATCTGCATTCCTTTGGTCAGCGTTGCCAGCAGCTTTCCATTCCGGGAGTTGCGGACTTCCACCCGCCCGGTACGCACCGTTACCTCCCTTTCGGGTATTTCATCATAAGACATCACCTCAAAGGAGGTGCCGCGAACCGTCACATTTATTCCCGAAGCATTGATAACAAACGGTCTGCTTACATCTTTGGATACGTCAAAAAAGATCTGTCCTTTCATATCCACTTCACGTCTCTCCTTTCCAAAAGTATTGCTTAGTTTCAGTGAACTCTCGCGGTTCAACTCCACCTGCGTGCCGTCGGGAAGCTGTATTCTCTTAAGCCGGGAACCAGTGGTAGCGTCATAAGCAATCATCGTATCTCCAGGCACTCCATCAGTACGATGAATGTCATCCTTATTGTTAAAGAAATACCCCAACCCTACTACCAATGCAATCATGGCAGCAACTGCAGTGTAGCGATAAACCGTCCGTAGAAGAGATTTACTCTTACGAAGCTTTGATTCGGCTTCATAAGCATTCCGATAGTCTGCATCCGTAAACCGGTGCTCTTCCTCCGGAAGTAAAGGCTGTTCCATACTTAATTTAGTTGCCACCCGCTCCCACATTTGTTTCATCTCCATTTCTTCCTCTTCTTTTCCAGCTTCAGACAGGGTTGCTTCTTTCACCGATAATCTATCCCTCAATCTTTCAATCAGAGCCGGACTGAATTTCTCTGCAATTTTAAGATCCTGCGGACTTGCCTTTCCCATCAGACACCGGTAATAGATAGCCGAAAGCTCCTTCATATAACGTTCCTGTTGCTCCGGAGTGTAACTGAAACGGTTCACTTTCTTTTTATGTCCGCCACTCTTTTCCATCTGTTTTTCCTTTACTCATTGATATGCTGTTTATCTTGGTGCATTCTCCTCCACAAGAATGCCTCCCATTATATAATTGCATCTTCGATCCTTTTTTTCACACGAAAACCTATTACAATTCCATGACATTTTTCAAAACCCTAATAATCAATACCATACATCTAATATCCACTTGCCACAAAATGGCGCTCCGGTAGCAAATTTTATTTTGTAAAAGCTGTTCCATATATCCGCCTCACTCCACCGCCGCTATGTCTCCGCTCCATAGCGCCAAACAAGAAGCGGACTTGGTATAGAGCGGGTACGGAGCGGGTGTGGAGCAAGTACAAACAGAAATAAGCCGGAACAGGCATAAGTTAATTCACAAAAATGTAATACAGGATAGCCGAAAAGGGAAAAAAAATCATTCTATCTTTGGTTTTAAGAAATTCTTAATTTGCAGTGAATATCATGAAGACGGATAAAGAATTATTGGAAAGGATTCAGGAAAAAGACAGCGAAGCATTTGCCATCTTTTACAGACGTCATCACCGGTTCATCGCAGGACGAATAAGAAAGCTGATGCTTGATAAGGACATGATCAACGATTTTATGCAAGAATTCTGGATAAGACTATGGGAAAAACCCGGCATATTGAAGACTAACCAAGAGGGTTCCGTATTCAATTTTTTATATAGCTTTCTCTATACATTTGTACTACTGATCCAACGTATGTACAATAGGCAAACTTCCAGATTAACCCTTTTGGAAGAACTGGACACAATACCGGAACAACAATATACCCACGTATTGGAAGAAGTGGAAGCAAATGATCTAATTGAATTTATAGACTCCATTGTCAAGACTCTTCCCGAGCCCGAGCATACGATTTACGACCTTTACCAAAAGAACTATTCCATTGATCACATAGCCGGTATCTTAAACTTATCCGAAGGTAGTGTACGCAATTACTTAACGAAAATATTCAAAGTAATACGTAAGAATATCTGCAAACAATATCATTTAGAATACATTCCGCAGTAATATTTTGGCCATCAAATCATGTAGTGTGATTTCCGATTTCTACTCGCAATGATTGCAGATTAACTCTTCTATTTACTTTTGATAATTGTCATAGGACACCAATGAAATAAGATGAGACCGTTATTAAATTAATCTGAGATTAGACTAATCTGGTAACGGTCTCATAATATAGTTCAAACTACAGTTCCACCTCTTCTATATAAGTTTTAAATCGACTCTCCACTTTTATAATCACTTTCGAGACTCCTGCAGACGGAACCATTGAAAAGATATGATCCGTTTTGCTAGCTCCAATCCACGTTCTCCCCGGAACTGTATTGTCACCTTTTACTCCGAAGCAAGTCAATGACAATGGATCATATACCCTATTCAGCTCGTCATATCTATTCATAATTTTAAATGTAATTCCACCATCTTCCGAATAACTGACTTTCCAGCGTGTATCCCAATCCCATACATTTACCAGCAACTCGTCAGATGAAGGAGACAGGGCGGGCCTTGCTTCATGCGGTTTAAAAACTGAAAACTGCTTTTCAGGATTTAGATAGTCATGATATTCCCATGTTATATTTGTTCCATCCACGGCAAATATTTTATATCCAAGGTCTGTCCCGTCCAGACAAACAGGACCCTCCCAAAATCCACCGCAAGCAGCACCAACCATATGCTCAATTATTCCATTTCCACTTTCCATTACTGAATTGTAGTGAGTATGCCCACAAAGTAATTGTACATTGGCATATCCCGAAAGAAGTTGATGTAAATCAGCGCTATTTCCGTAAGCTTCCTGAAAGCGAGACATAGAAGGAGCATGAAACATCACCACCACAGCCTTATCTTTCGACACATAAGATAGATCTTTTTTAACCCATGTCAATTGCTCAGGAGTAAAACCGACACTGTATTTCGTATCAGGCCCACCCTCATACAAGATATTGTCCAATGTGATATAGTGTACTTGGCCTCTGTTAAACGAATAATAAGTCGGTCCATAATGCCTGATGTAAGTAGAATCGGATGTTTTATCATTATTAATGGATTCGATAGTTGTTTTCAAATGATCATGGTTACCTATAGCATAATATACAGGAGCATTTACTGCCGAAAAGTAGTTTTTACTGGCATCGTGCATATTAGGTGTATCGAACACAATGTCTCCTACCACCATTAAATGTACCGGATACATGTTTTCTTTGCTAATAGTCCCTGCCATTTCCGAAAGGATCGGTTTTAACAAATTTAATTCATTCGTATTTCTAACCTGAGGATCACCAACAGCAATGAAATAATGCTTCCGATCCGAAACAGAGGATTTAATCAGCTGAAAATCTATATTTTTCCTATCTTTTATGTTTTTGACATTTTTCCAAAATAATGGAACACTATTCTCTACCGGAACGACATAACCGGAAGGTGAAGATATGTATATTAGCGATGCCGACGAATTATAAGGAAGAATATATTTTCCACTTTCATCTGTCACAGCAAAGCTTGTGCCGTCCGTTACTACTACATCGGAAACTCCTTTATCTCCCGCACGAACATATCCTTCATTTGTCATCGATACCCCTCCTCCACCATTTCCATTCAAATCATTTCGGGCATCCGACTTGCTACATGAAGTCATTAATAATGCCATCAGAATAATTAGGCATCTTAAATCAGTCAGTTTTTTCATATCTATTTAATAATTAGGATTATTCATTATGTTTGAATTTATCAAAACTTCTGAGCTTGGAATAGGCCACAAATAATTTTTAGAGGCATCAAAGACCCGCTGACTTAATATCCTATACTGGGAGATATTAGCCATTTGAGAAAAGTCGGGACAACCGTTTTCATCAATCTCCGGAGTTCCACCAAAGAACCAAAGACCGGAAGTAACCAGCTTCTTACAACTCGCAACAGAAGTCGGAAGGCCATAATTCGGCCTGTTCATTACGATTTCAGCAATTTTCCAACGTATAATATCATCATATCTTAACCCTTCAAAAGCAAACTCCATACGACGCTCAATCCGAAGAATACGCCGGAGCTTATCCGGATTTGTCTCTGTAATTTTTGGATAGCCGGATGAAGTATAACTCACTTTATAAGCACGTGCACGAACCTTATTCATCGCATCAAGCACCGACTGGTCTATATCACCCAGCTCAATTTTGGCTTCAGCATACATCAGTAGTACGTCCGCATATCTCATAATAAGCTTGTCATTGTTAACATAAAAATCATCAGTCCAATCTCCGTCAATACCTTTACGCAACATCAACCCATTATAAGAAGCATATTGATCCCCCGCCTTAGAATCCTTATTGGCCACATATTGCTTCAAATCATAATTCCAACACTTGATAGAATCCGGATGAGGAGTATAATTATAGCCAAAATAGTCGGAGTTGAACTCCACAATGGTATATTTGCAACGCGGATCCCGATTCTTAAAAGGCTCTCTTGGATCATAAAGCGGAGATTCATCGATAGTCTTGCCATCCGCACACAAATACGAACAAAATAAATCCCAAGAAGGCTGTGCCGTTGTAGATGGAGACGTAACATTCCGGCTCAAATAAGGCTTCACGCCATTGGGTGGAATAGCAGAATTATAAGTTATATCCCGTGGGATACCAAAAACTGTTTCTACCGAATTCTTTGTTTTACTTAGAAAAAGTTCACCAAAGTCTGGATATAAATCATAGATTCCCAACTCTATACAATTTAGAGCAGCATCTCTGGCAGTTTCATAGTCATGGAAAAACAAGGCTACACGAGCCTTCATTGCATATGCCGCCCCTTTTGTTGCCCGTTTGGTCTCAGTATTTAAATATTCTATCGGAAGTTTTTCTGCTGCATAATCAAAATCTTCATAAATATGCTGTAAAACCTCTGCTTTATCCGTTCGCCCCACCTTGTAAGCATCCTCCAATAGCATATTATCAGCGTAATAGACAACATCCCCAAAACGGCTTATTAAACGCGAATACATGCATGCTCTGACAAACCGGGCATCCGCAATATATCTTTCATAATATTCAGCAGAGATATTTTCTTTTGCTTTTTCTATATTCTCTAATATCGTATTGGCCCTGCTTATTGCCATATAAGAATAACTCCAGGTGTTTTTTAGAAAAGTAGAATTATCTCCATTCAAAGTACCATTGGTAAACGGTACAAGAGTGGTCCGGTTCATCCAATCGTCCGAGGCCTCATCCAACGACATGATAGCAGTTTCTCCCCAATCGCATTTAAACATAGGCCAGAATTGGTGCAGATATAAAGTATTTAATGCCATTTCAACTTCAGAACTATTCGCAAACCAAGTTTCAGTGGATGCTTGTGACAAGGGTTGTAAGTCCAAATCATGGCATGAGGAAAGGCAAATGCATAGTACCGTTCCCACCAATAAAGTTTTTATTTTCTTGAATTCGATCGTTTTCATATTCAATTATTTCAATAAAATAGTTAGAATTGGATTGATGCTCCAAATGTAATTGACTTCGTAATGGGATAACCGGTGGAGCTAACTTCCGGATCCCAACCTTTCGGAAAATGACTAATGGTAAAGAAATCTTGCAAACTAAGATAGATGCTCAACTTACGGGCAGAGAACTTGTTAACCAATTTATCAGGAATATCATATCCCAATGTGATATTCTTAATCCGGAAGTAAGAACCGTCAAATAACCAAAAATCAGAGGCTGCATAATTATTAGTATTGGCATCACGCATAATACGCGGATATTTTGCCTGTGCATTCTGTTCATCTGTGTTATAATTGCTCCAATATTTCCCGAGAATAATTTGAGGAACATTGTACCAATCGGCACGTATGGGTTGCGCCATTTCATCGGTAAGTATGGCATCTTTTTTGCCTACACCCTGAAAAGACACAGATAAATTGATCCCTTTATAACCAACACTCACATTCCCACCGTAGTTAAAACGTGGAAGAGATGATCCAATTACCGTACGGTCATACTCCGCTGAAATAATCCCGTCAGGAACCCCATCCGGCCCACTAATATCTTTATAGCGAATATCTCCGGGACCTACAACAGAAGAAGTTGTTGCCCCTAATTCGTCGTTTCTTTGATAAATACCATTACTCCGATAACCGTAGTAAGACAAATACTGAGCCCCTTCCATGGTTACAGTCCAATTATCACTATCATAATCCCGTGTATCTTTCAGATACCCCATTACAGATTTATAATCGTAAATGTTTATATTGGCACTATATTTCAGATCTCCAATCCAATCATTCCATCCGAATGATAATTCCCAACCGGTTGTTTTCATTCGTCCTATATTTTGATAAGGATCGGTATACCCCATAAAATTAGGAATGTCGACGGCAATAAGCATATCTCTGGTATCTTTTCGGTAATAATCACCCGAAAAGTGAAGACGGTTATTTAACAAATAAAGATCTAACCCGATATCTGTCGTGGTAGTGGTTTCCCAAGTATTATCTTTAATTGCATATTGATAGGCCGAAGCTCCCTGAACCGAACTCGGTGTATTGCCGATATATAGCGTAGGGTTATTGAAACTCATATACGACTGATAAGTATAATTTCCAATCCTTTCATCTCCCAATTGCCCCCATGAGCCTCTTAACTTTAGCATGGATACCGCTGAAATATTTTTAAAAAAGGGTTCTTCACTCATAACCCAAGCTGCCGATATGGATGGAAAAGTTCCCCAACGATGATCCTCTTGAAAGCGAGATGAACCATCATGGCGTAGATTGAATTGTAAGTAGTACCTTTGATTCCAGTTATACATTAATCGTCCGAAAAAAGAGCGATAGGCATTTTCGTAGGCATCTCCGCTATTCGTCTGCAATGTTTTGGGACCTGCATCCAAATAAGGGTAATCTGCAAATTCATACTGACTACGACCGGCTTCCAATGCTTCATTAAAATAATAATAATCCTCGTAGCCAAGCATTGCATTGATATTATGCTTTCCAAACCCTTTAAGATAATTCACAAACACTTGAGAAATTAACGAATGACTGTCGTCACGGTCTTCCGTCAAATCCATTGTAGTAGTGCCATCCAGTGTTCCGCTAGGAATATTTTCTTCAAAATTTGTATAATATTGCACTCGTTTAGAAAAGGACTTGGTTTTGGTAAAACTATAGATAGGCGCAAATACACCTGTTATTGATAAGTCTTTAAAAGGTTTGAGTGTAAGGCTCGCTTTTGCGCTTGCCAAATATTTATCTGACTTTATATTTCCTCCATACGCCATCTTACCGTAAGGATTAGTCCCGTCCTTCCCTCCAGCTAACCGACCGTCAGAATAGACACCTGCATATACCGGAGCTGCATATCTCATCTGCACTGAAGGACTATAAACCGGATTTGTAGCTGTCGTTTTCTTCAGATTAATATCAATAGACGTACTGAGCCAGTTATTAACAGTAATATCGTTGTTAACACGTAGTGTCACCCTATCCCAAGCCAAATTTTCTTTAAAGAGTCCGTCAACATTGTCATAACCAATGCCTACTTTCGTTTGGTAACGTTTATCTCCAGCAGTAATTCCAACCTGATGACTCTGCCGGGGAGCAAAACTTTTAAGAATTAGTTTAGCCCAGTCCGTATTCGGGTATTTATCCGGATTCTGTTTGCTCAGAGTCCAATAGTTCTCAATCAGATCTTTATCATAAATACTGTATTCATTAGTTCCCGGTATGGCTCCAGAGGCATTCCAGTCACGTTCATTCATGATTTTCATATAGGTGACTGCATCAGCATAATCCGGCATGTCACTGGCAAAATCCATAGAATAGCTATAATTATAGTCAATGCTAATATTTTGCTTCGATCCTCTTTTTGTCGTAATTAGAATAACGCCGGAAGCAGCTCTTGCTCCATATATAGAAGCAGAAGCAGCATCTTTCAAAACTGTAATATTCTCAATGTCATAAGGGTTCACATCATCAATGCTATTGGCAGCAACACCATCTATAACCACTAACGGGGCATTATTCCGCATGGAAGTAATTCCCCAAATACGGATACTGGAGCTCGCTCCCGGAGCCGAACTTGATCGAGTTACTGTTACTCCAGGTAAAGCACCTTGTAAGGCAGAAGAAACTTGAGTCGTTTGACGATCTGTAATATCTGCACCGTTCAATGTGGAGATAGAACCACTTAAGTCTTTTTTCCGCGCAACTCCATAGCCAATCACAACCACTTCATTCAACATTTTTTCAGACTCCTTAAGTACTACACTAATGTTTCGCTTCCCTTCCAAAGAGACCGATTTTGCCTCAAAGCCAACATACCTGAAAATAAGAACTGCCGATCCGGGAACTCCGGATAAACTAAATTCTCCTTTTTCATCCGTCATAGTTACTCTCTTATCATTTTTACTCTCTACAGTAACCCCTATTAAAGGTTCTCCATTATCATCGGATACTTTTCCCGATACATTCAATTTCTCCTTTGTATCATCATTGACTGCTACTTTTTCAGGAATCAGTACATACGAATTTTCGAAAACTTTCTTGTATGTCCATTTTGTCGATAATAAACTCTTAGCCAGTAAATCTTCAGTATCTCCCTTCATTTGTAGTGAAGGAACGTATAACTCTTGAATAGGATTGGCATCAAAACTGATAGTAGCTCCTGTCTCTTTGCTGATTTTCGTGAGACGTGCCGCCAATGTTTCTTTAGGATAACTTCGGCTTCGATTTTGAGCCGACAGACCAGTGGAACTTAAAAGTAAAGCCCAAACAATTAAAATTAGAAAAGCTATTTTCTTCATATAAAACAATTATTTAGTGTTTAGATTTCCATTTTCAATAAATTTTCAAAGACAAAAAACCCTCTATTCCCCTTTATTTCAAGAGAAACACTTTGTTGTTTTCCAATATGTTAATGGATTTTTATCTGTAGATATTCACGCTTTTATCCGTAATTTTATATTTCAGACCATAAAGCGTACAAACATTGTTCAATAGATCTTTTAATCTCGTGTTTTTTTTGAATCTGGCATTCAATTTTGTATGAATCAGAGCTTTTCCAGCACATTCCATCATTACTCCATACTTTTGTCTCAAGCGCAACGACAATTCATTTCTATCGGCATTATGAAAGACCAAATCTCCATCCATCCATGCCGCAGCATCTTCCCAAGCAGAGTTTTCAGCAGTATATTGACCATTCTCATGATTGTATGTCAATTGAGTGTTTTTAACAAATAGGCCCAACATTTGCCCGTCTTTTCTTATTTCAACCCTTCCACTACGGACGGAAACGACACTTTCATCCAATTCATTATATGATTTAATATTAAATGATGTTCCTCTAACTATAGTTTTCAATTTGCCACTATGAATAATGAATGGCTTTTTCTTGTTCTTAGTCACCTCAAAAAACACTTCGCCATTTTCAAGCCAGATTTCCCGTTTTTCTTTATTAAATTCACCCTTGATCACTCTTAGTTTAGTTCCTCCATTAAGATGCAAAACCGAACCATCAATTAATTCAACACTTTTCATCTCGCTATCATCCGTTTCATAGTATGTGTAAAGAGAATGTGCTTCAGATGTCTGAGTAAGGATGTTGCCCATCTTACTATCCCATATATACCAACCAGCCGACAACAACATTATAAATGGAATAGCAATAGCAGCATATTTCCGGATAATATTTATCCTTAGCATTTTTTTTCTTTTAAGATTGTGCTCTTTTACACCAGGCCTGATATCTAAAGCAGAAAAAACTTCTTTCTTTACTCTGTCACAGCCAGCCTCTATCTCATCCGCTGTGGCAGAATATGAAATCGGACTTTCTTCCGGTCGCCAGCTTTCTATGATTTCCAAATCATCTTGAGCCGTTTCATTATTAAAAAAGCGGTGAAGTATGTTAGATAAACAAATCAATCCGTACATCACTTTAGCATCTATTTTTTCACTTTCCTTCTTCTCCATAAAATGGTTATTATGCTTTTAAAATTGCTCTTCAAAACTATATCGAAATCAGGCGATATAAATCGGGCAGAAAAGAGGTTACATTTCTATTAAATAAATAAAGTCACTGAATATAAGACATTTATAAAAAAGCAGAGCAAGTTAATGACATCTTATATTTTTCGCTTTGTAATCAGATTGTAATTAACCTGCCTTACATTTGCCGCCAGACTTTAAACGTATTGGAACATGACATGTGACAAAGAACTGTTAGAAGCTATTTCCCGTAAAGAAGTCGTAGCTTATAATAATTTTTATGACCGGTATTCGAATTTTTTATACAAATGGGCTTTAAACAGGATCAGAGATAAAGACATCACGGATGACGTTTCCCAAAATTTCTGGATATTAATCTGGGAAGAACCGGAAATGATTAGATTTGATGAAAATGGATCAGCCAAAAGGTTTCTATTACATCTTTTTAGTCTCAGGATGATAGACTACTTAAGAGCGGCTGCAACTCGCTTATTAACTTTGAATAATAATTATTCAACCGAGGAAATAGCAAACGATTTAACTTATACCCATGTTTCTGAAGAATTTGAGGCGGCAGAATTCAACCATATAATAAATTCCATTATTCAGGAATTACCTACAATGACGCAGAAAATATTTACACTGTTATATAAAGAAGAACTTTCGATTAAAAAAACAGCGGAAAGTTTACAAATAAATGAAAAAACAGTAAGTTATAAATCGCGGACTTGCATCGAATTCATCCGCCACAAGCTAGAGGACATACAAGCACACGATGCAAAATATTCCCATCGCATTGAACCTACCTTAGAAATGATTATTATGCTATATATTGCCTTAGCCTAAAATGATATAAAATAAAGGCAACTCGTTATTACAAACCAGTTGCCTTATCTATTTTTCAGAATATTCCAAACCTATATTTATACTGTTTTAATGAGATTAATCTATCAAGGCCTTTATCGTTAAATAAAAAGTCTCAATTTTATAGGAGCATCCTCACTACAGTTTTTAGCGGATACATTTCTATTCTTCTTCTTTTTTAAGAACTTTTTTACAAATAAGTTCTTTTCTATTTAGTATAAATTATCCGGTTCCGTAACTCGAATCAACTTTGCATTGACAAACTCGTATAATGCAGCAGGAGACTGTTCGCGTCCATAGCCAGATCTCTTTGTTCCACCAAAGGGCAATTCAGGAGCAATACCCGTAACGTGGTTGATATAAACCATACCTGTGTCAATCTTTCTCGCCACTGCCTTAGCCTTCTCAATATCCTTCCCAAACACAGTGCCTCCCAATCCAAAATCTGTAGCATTAGCCAGATCTATTGCATCCTCAATTGTTTTGTATGAATATAGAACAAATACCGGACCAAAAATTTCTTCATAAAAAGCATCCATATCCGGGGTCACTCCGGTTATAATAGTCGGTTCCAAAAAAGCACCGGGACGATTTACTCTTTTACCTCCTAATACGATTTCTGCCCCTTGTTGAGCTGCTTTCTGTATCTGTTTCTCAACATCTTGAGCAGCTTTCTCGCTACTTAGCGGAGCTACATCAGTGTCTGACTCAAGTGGATTACCAACTTTAAGCTTTCCGAATATTACTTTTGTTTTATTCAGGAATTCTATTTTCTTAGATTCAGGAACAATGATTCGTTTAGGAGAGATACATACCTGTCCGGCATTCCAGATACGCCCGTAAACAGCTGCTTCAACAGCTTTATCTAAATCTGCATCTTCAAGTACAATAAAAGGATCGCTTCCACCCAACTCAAGCGTCGATTTCTTAACATTAATTCCTGCAGCAACAGCAATACTTGATCCTGCTGCCTCACTACCAGTAAGTGAAACAGCTTTTATTCTTGGATCTGAAACCAACTTTCCAACGGCACTTCCCGGTATAAATAGGTTATTGTAAACCCCCTCAGGCAAGCCCGCCTCTTTGAAAATATCTTCCATTATTTGCGCACACTGAGGCACATTAGACGCATGTTTCAATACCATTGTGTTCCCAGCCATCAGGTTAGAAGCAGCAGACCTGGTGATCTGATAATACGGAAAATTCCAGGGCTGAATACTCAACAGTACTCCAATAGGCTCATAACTTATGAAAGCTTCACCTTTTTCCGTTTCTAAAGGGTGATCTGCAAGAAACTTTTCTGCATTATCTGCAAAATAATCAAAGATATTGGCACTAAGTTCAACTTCGTAAACACTTTCCCGCAAAAGCTTTCCCATTTCTATGGTAGCCAATTTTCCCAATGCTTCCTTGCGTTCACGCATTATAGAAGCAACTTTATGAATAATTTTGGCACGTTCCGGAAAACTGACATTTCGCCAAACATTAAAAGCCTTAGCAGCTCTATCAATTATAAGATCTACCTTTTCATCGCTCATTACTTCAAATTCCTTTTCCACTTCATTATTGAAAGGATTAACAGTCTTTATTGACGATCTTTTTCTATTAGTCTCCATATTCTTGTATTTTATAATTATTACTACTAAATAGAGGAAAAGTTCTATAAAAAATAGTGATAAGCAACACTTTAACCTCTATAAAAACTCCATGCTAAAACTTACCCACCCAATCTTCAAAAGATTTAAGGAAATTCCCCAAATACTCTTCTAGTTTAGGATCATGTACTTCCCCATCTTCGCCTACACTATTTGCAATATGCGCCAAATACGCCTCAGGTTGTTGCAAAGTCAGTACATTTAGAAACACCAGTGATTGGCGCAAATGGTGATTGGCCCCAAAAGCACCGATATTACCGGGAGATGCACTGATAATAGCACCGGGTTTACTCGACCAGACATTATGTCCATACGGGCGTGAGCCCACATCCAGAGCATTCTTTAATACGGCAGGTACTGAGCGGTTATATTCCGGAGTAACGAAAAGCACTCCATCAAGTTCTTCTACCGATTTTCTAAATCTCCCATATATATCCGGAGCAGGACCGATGTCGTCAAAATCCTGATTGTACAGTGGCAATTCACCGATATCAATAATTTTATATTTAACTAAGTCTGATGATTGCCTCAATACATATCTGGCAATACTTTTTGTAAAAGAAGTTTTGCGCAAACTTCCAACAAAGATTCCAATCGTTTTCATATCATTTCTATTTATAATTTTAGTTTGATTATAATGCTTGAGCGTTACTTAATGTTTACCTTTTTTAGATAGTTTATCTTTTCACTGTTTTACTCAAAAATTTCAAAAGAGCAAAGTAGGGACTTGTAAAATAAAACTTAAATAAAAGATATTCTTATCTACAATATAAGGATTACGGAGATTAAAAACAGTTTTTCTCTGTATAAGGGTGTCACTCTGGCTCTAAAAACGCCCAATATTCACATTAAAAACTTCTATAAGAATCATATTTCATTCAAATACCTTAACTTTGCAGACTCAAAATAGGTGTTATGGGAATAGAAAGAGGCATTTTTAAGCGAACGGAACTTTTGTTAGGCAAAGAGGTAATGGATGTAATCGCCGAACAGCACGTAATCATATTTGGTGTGGGCGGTGTAGGTAGTTGGTGTGCCGAAAGTTTAGTCCGTTCCGGCATCAAATATCTGACATTAGTCGACTCCGATCGCATTTGCGTGACAAACATTAACCGTCAGCTCATGGCTACTTTTAAGACTGTGGGACAAGTTAAGGTGGATGCACTTAAAAATAGGTTACTGGAGATTAATCCAAAAGCGGAGATCACGACTTGCCAACAAATTTACAGTGCCGAGACTGCCGACTCATTCCAGATTGAGACTTATGATTATATTATCGACGCTATCGACAGTTTGGAAAACAAAGCCCTCTTGATTCGTAAGGCCTGTGAAACCAAAGCAACATTATTTTCTTCCATGGGTGCGGCTTTAAAGATGGATCCTTTAAAGGTGGATGTCGCCGAATTTTGGAAAGTAAAAGGTTGTCCTCTTGCCGCTGCTTTGCGACGGAAGTTTAAAAAAATGCGCGAATTCCCCTCCAGAAAGTTCAAATGTGTTTATAGCGAAGAGTTGCTAAAAAATAACGGCTTTAACTCTTCTTGCGGAACAGAAGCTTGTTTGTGCCCCAAAGCGGATAAGGGACCCGGTGATCCGAATCTGATTAACCACGAATGGTGCAGTTCTAAAGCACAAATCAACGGTACGTTGGCTCATACTACCGCCATTTTCGGATTCACCATTGCCGGACTTGTGATGCAAGATATTTGTAAGAAAGCACAACAGGTAGAAACAGGAACAGTCTAAAAACAAAGGATTTACTCTCTTTATGAAGAAAAGTAAACCCTTTTATAATTACTTGCTTATTCGAATAATAGCTATTCCAATGCTTTTTTCACTACCTCAGCTAAGGGTGTTGTTGAATGGCCTATAAGCTTAGATAGTTGCTTCTCATCACCAAACAAATCGTTCTTAGATGCACTGACATCCCAACCGGCTATAGCTTGCGCCAGTCCCTCAGGGAGACCAAAACCCTTCAATGCATTTGCATATTCTACTTCCGACAAGTTCTTGTAAGGGATATCCTTTCCTGTTTGGCGCGAAATCTCCGCAGCCAAGTCCGACAATGTATAAGCCTCATCGCCCGCTAACTCGTATATCTTACCTTCCTGCCCTAGACTTGTCAACACCACAGCAGCCGCTTCTGCAAAATCAACACGTGCAGCGGAAGCAATCTTCCCATTACCGGCAGAGCCAATAAAAGCGCCCCCTGCTACGGCACCTGCAACAGATCCGGTATAATTCTCCGTATACCACCCATTGCGCAAAATAGTATAAGCTATTCCCGATGCTTTTAATGCTTTTTCCGTAATCAGATGCTCTTCTGCCAAGCTCAACGATGAAGTATCGGCATGCAACAAACTGGTATAAACAATCCACTTCACTCCTGCTTCTTTAGCTGCTTTAATTACATTAGCATGTTGTGTGGCACGCTGACCTATCTCATTTCCTGAAATCAGCAGCAGACGGTCTATACCTTCTAATGCTTGTGGCAAACTTTCCGGTTTTGCATAATCAAATTCGCGTGCTTCTATTTGCAGATCAGCCGCTTTAGCCGGAGTGCGAACCAAAGCTATCAGATTCTCAGAGAGAACTCCCTTCTCTTTCAACTTCCCTACCACTAGACGGCCCAGTTGTCCGGTCGTACCTGTAATTCCTGTTTTCATAATTTTCCGTTTTTAATTAATTGTTATATCTACTTTTATCCTATTTTTCCAGTTAGATAAATAATCTCATTCTTATCCAAATTTTATATGTAACAAAGTATATTACATTTATATTCAAAAAAACAATTAAAACTGTTCCACGAAGTTATCTAAGGTTTTGTTCTTAAGAAATCCGTTCACTAATGCGTCTGTTTCAATAAAAAGCTCTTCCAACTTTTCATTGATTAATCGTCCGACGGGACATTTAGGATTAGTATTCATGTTTTTCCTTCCTAAAATATCCGACTTTCTCACAGCGGTATAGATATCAGCCAAAGTAACTTCATTCGCCGGTTTATTCAACTTGGAACCTCCATCTTTACCTTTACGGCTACAGACAAGTCCATGTTCGTGCAAAACGCCCAACTCTTTTCGTACGATAACAGAGTTTACAGATATGCTCCCTGCAATCCATTCGGAACTAACCCATTCTTTTGGATTTTTCGCTAACAGAGTTAAGATGTGTATAGCTGTAGCAAACCTTGCATTATTCATAATCAATAATAAAATATAGACGTTTTATAAATGTAACAAACAATATTACATTTTGTTCATTACAAGATTGTTCTTATGATATAACATGCGGAAAGCATGAAAAAACGATTAGAGGGTAAAAAGCCTTTTGAGCAAGAATAAGAGAGAATCACATGAAATTCGTTAAAAGATAACCAGTTGGTACTATACTACTTATGCGATTTCTTCCGAAACACCAGATGCTCCATAACCAGCACGCTGATAACTCCCATCACAAAGCCATTTGCTAATAACGGACGGAGTGCAGCCGGTATGGAAGTCACTACAGTTTGAGGCATGAACGATATGACGATAGCCACCATAAGCGGAAAGGCGACAATCATACAACTATCAAAATCGGGCAATGCTTCGCGCTGTACAATCAGCTGGAAAGCAGAAGATATTTGGGTACTCATGAGATAAAGTAAGATAACTCCCATCACTGGACGCGGAATGGCAGCAAACATCGATACAACACCGGGAAAGAATGCACACAAAACCAACAAACCGGCAGCAGGCAAAAGGGTATATCGCGATGCGCATCCGGTGCTCATTATCACACCCGGACTCATTGAGTAGTCTACAGGTCCAACTACTCCCATACCACCGGAGAGTATATTCATCAGTCCCGTAATACGAAGTCCCATTTTAGTACGCCGATCCAGATGATCGACATTTATGGCGGTTCCTACCGACTGGACGGAACCTAATTCATTAATGAATAAGGCGATATAACAGAATAGAAAAGATAAAAGAATTCCCGGATTGAAAGATAGTCCGGACAATAGAAAGCCACTGCCACCAACTCCACCACTGTTTGCCGTTGCAGTTCCCTCTACTCCGAAAATCAACACATAACAGACCGTCCCAAGAATCAATCCCCAAAGCACAATACTCGATTTCCAGACACCTCTTAAGAACTTATTCCCCAGCAACATGATAAATACAATGCCCAAAGAAAGGCAAAGCACGAAAAATGGTCGTGACTGCCCGGTAAACAACAAACCAAGTATTGTCGGGGTTAGTGTAAATGCAATCAATGCCAGAATAACAATGACAATGCGTGATGTAAAAATCCCCTTTAAAAAGTTCATCCAAGGACTATATGAAATGAGAAACAGCAAGATACCCCCGCAAATGACCGCGGTATAAATATCCGACAGTTGCGACGTTTGTGAGGTGATAATGCCGATGAGCAAAACAGATGCAGGACCTATTACGACAGGCATCTTATGCCCGAATAAGACCTGCACGAAAAGTCCCACTCCCATTATGCCAAAGAGCTTTTGAGTGTAAAACGTTCGTTCAGCCAAATCATGAAACTGAAGACTACCAATGACCGAACTAATAACAATGATGATTGGCACAGTAACCAGAAACCATTGCAAACCATACATTAACATGGGCCATGTACCCGGTCTATCATCATTCTTATATCTTAATGTTGTAGGTTGAAATTTCATAAAACCGATATTATATTATTGATTAAATAGAGGCAATCATTTAATAGAAATATTACACTTTTTAGTCTATCATTTCTTTTGTAGCATCATCTTTTCAAATCTTTTCTCAACCGATACACTAAAATCGGTATCTATATTTTCATTGGTTATTGTAATGTGTTTCTTTTCCATAAATTTATACTGTAAATAGACGATTCACTATACTTATACTTCTCTTAGCCTATAAGGTGGCAATAGATGATTGAATCCATTTTCTTTATCTCCCTTTGTGAAAGGTCTATAGTATTTCTAATTTGAAACATTTATTCAAGGTAAATGTAGCTATTATTTATAGAACAGCCATGAAAAGAGGATATTATATCCTCATATAACACAAGTTAAAATGCTTATCACTATATATTAAGTTTATTCAATTAATATATTTTTAAAATTATCATTTTATTGTCTTTTATTTAAAAAACAAATATCTTTACTCGTATTTACATAATAAATTACAATATAACAAACAAATACATCAATAGCTATGTATAAATGTATTTCTTTTATACGATTGATATTAACCGGTGTGATATTTCTTAATATTTTTACTCTCAACGCTCAAAAAACAGGAATTGTCGTTGACAGAAAAACAAATCAACCTTTAGCTGATGTGAATATACGACTGCAAAAAGATAATGCACCACTATGTAACACTGATAGAAAAGGAACCTTTAAGATTGTAAGCTTAAGCAAGGCACTCCCGAATGATACCATTATTTTCTCTTATGTAGGTTATCAATCCGCCAAATATACTCTGCAAATGCTGAAGAAAGATAATTTCGTGATCATCATGCAAGAAGAGCCTCAACGCCTGCAAGAGGTTGCTGTTACAGCCGAAAAGCAAAGCTATTTCCTGACCTATACAACTTTGGCTTCCCTCCCGACCGAGCTTTATTCATTCGGCAGTTTCTTATCAAACGGGAAGATTTATGTTATTTCAGGCGATAAGACACGAATAAAAATGGCTAGTTCTGCAAGTATGGGTGGTACCGAAGCTTGGGAGTTTCGTTCAAAAGATATGTACGTGTATGACATCGCTCAAGATAAGTGGATGAAAAAGAAACAACAACTTATTCCCCGCTCTCGCCACGCAGCTCATCTTTATAAAAACAAAATCTTTATCTTGGGAGGCATTCGCTATTCCACCAACCGGATATTCGACTATACGGACGAACACATGGAGATCTACGACATGAAAAAAGACACGTTATATGTCGACCCTGTCAATCCTCATCAAGCGGTGAATTTCACTTCATTTATTTATGGCGATTATCTTTATGTAATGGGTGGCGCAGTCAAGGAAAAAGTGTTTTCGGACAAAATCCATGCACTCGATCTGAAAAAAGGAATCTGGTATGATATGGGTAACATTCCCGAAGAGAACCGGGGACAGATGAACGGCATTGTAGTGGGGCACACCGTTTACTTCTTTGGCGGATATCGCGTTGCACCTTTATGGACGATAAAAAGTTATGATTTGGAAACAGGTCGATGGCAGTATCTCCGCGATTTGAAAGAAGGAGTTTCTTATCCGGGATTAGCAGTCAATGGGCACTTGATTTATATCTACGAGAACAACACATTGCAGGTCTACGATGTAAATGATAATTCTTTAAGATCATTTCCTATCAATCTAGAATTGGATAGTGCAGGACTCTTTTATTACAACAATAAACTTTATATTGTAGGGGGATGCTATCGCGATGGTATCTATATATTCCCTAGTAGTGGGGTATACAGTATCGATGTAAAGCAGATTAACGTAGATTAGACATAAATTGTGGTTTCACTTGTTGACAATGACCACAAAATATTATAAAGAAAATGATTTTCATTATAAAAATGCATTTTCTACATTTGATCATCCAACAGATAATTTAGGATAACTGATGAACGATAGAAAACGACCTCCTGAGCAAAGCAAAATAGGTCTTTAAAACAAAACTAAAAAATCCTATAACTTTTATCTTTGCCTCAACAATAAATTAAAAAACAAGTATGGGACAACTAAAAGCAAAAAGTAACTATAATGGAACTTTGCAAAAACCGATTGGTTCAGGATTTAATGCAACATCAACAGCAAGTGATGTTATAAAAGGTATTGACCTCACAGACAAAATAGCCATAGTCACAGGGGGGAACACAGGCATTGGACTGGAAACAGTCAAAACACTTGCGGCTGCAGGTGCAACAGTTATTACACCTGCACGGGATATAAAAAAAGCAAAGAATAATTTGCAGGGTATTGCCAATGTAGAAATAGAACCTATGGATTTAATGGATCCTGCTTCTATTGATGCGTTTGCAGAAACATTTCTTGCTTCGGGAAGACCCCTACACATTCTTATAAATAATGCTGGTATTATGTGGGTACCACTTCGCAGGGATAACCGAGGTATTGAATCTCAATTAGCTACCAATTATTTATCTCAGTTCCAACTTACAGCAAGGTTGTGGACAGCCCTGAAAGAAGCAAGCAGCTCAAGGGTTGTCAATGTTACCTCATCCGGACATCAATTTGCTCCTTTCAATTTTGACGATCCTAATTTTCTAAACAGGGAATACGAAACATTGCAGAGTTATGGACAATCAAAAACGGCAGTCAATCTGTTTTCCCTTGAGCTAGATAATCGTGCTAAATCATCAAAAGTAAGAGCTTATGCAGTACATCCTGGCTCTATCTGGGGAACCGAACTGGCAAGAGAAGCATCACGCGAGTTATTTCAGCAAATGGGTTACTACGACGCAGAAGGTAACCTGCTACAGGCAAAGGCTGCATCATTAAAAACAATACCTCAAGGAGCTGCGACAACGGTTTGGTGTGCTACTACTCCCTTACTTAACAATATTGGAGGAGTTTATTGTGAAGATGTTGATATAGCTAAACTGGCTTTTGAACCATCAAGACTCGAATTAGGAGGGGTAAGGCCCTATTCTCTTGATGAAGATAATGCCAAAAGATTGTGGAATTTAAGCGAAGAAATAACAGGTATTAAATTCAACATCAGTTAATCTAATCGACACAATAAAAACGATCTTTAAAACAAAGTGAGTTACGAGATGTTTTTATTTTTATATCTATACTGTTTCTTTTTTGAGGAATTCTAAGAAATAAAAATATGGAATATAAAGCCAAGTATGTAACGGAAGACATAAAGCTCACTAGCTATGAGGATAAGTTTTTTAAATCGGATATCATGTTTAACCAACATATGCTGATATGGTTTCTTTCAGGCGAAACAAAAATTATACAGTCAGATGGTACCTATTACTTCAAAAAAGGTGATATTTTCCTAATCCCCAGGAACCAGTTGGCAACCGTTATCAATTATCCAAAAGACGGGCAGCCTCATAAGACTGTAGTGATGCATTTGTCCATAGAAAGACTTAGAAATTTCTATATAAACCGTAATATCAAACCAAAGGCATTAGAAATTCAAAAAATTTACTGCTTTAAGAATCATCCTCTGCTGGAAAGTTGTCTTGCTTCATTAATGCCTTACTTTGATATGAAAGAGATTCCACAGGACATTGCTTCTCTTAAAATTACTGAAGCTATAAGCGTTCTCAGAGTCCTTGATAAAGAAATAGACAATGTGCTGGCAAATTTTGAAGAGTTCGAGAAAATCAATTTGGTTGACTATATGGAGAAAAACTATATGTTCAATATGCCGATAGAGAAATTTGGTCATTTGACAGGAAGAAGTTTGACCACATTTAAACGTGATTTTAAAAAAGCCTTCAATACCACACCTCAAAAATGGCTCACTAAAAAACGATTAGAATTAGCACATTACCAACTTGCTGAAAAAAAACGAAAACCCATCGACATCTATCTGGAAGTCGGATTTGAAAACCTCTCTCATTTTTCTTATGCTTTTAAAAAACATTTCGGATATGCTCCTACTAAAATATCGAATTTGAAATAAATAGACATTATTAACTACTTGTTCCAATATGCTTTTGGGAACAAAAAAATTAAGGACTCTAAAAAAAATAACACAAAATTCAGAAATATATATTTTTCACATCACTAAAGAAGAATAGGCTGAATATATAAATACAAGTGCATAGCATTATCAGCAAGCTATCATAATATCTGCTTGTAAAGCAATAGCTCATAGCATCGGTACAGTCTTAATTATCCTTTATATTCAAAGTCCTTTTTCATCTTATTTTAAATAATCTATAAGTCATCTACCAGTGCCGTACTTTTGGCATAAGCTGTACTTTTAGCTTCAAAGAAATCGGTCTTCACCATGTTAGCATTGGAATATTGCATCACCCAATGCATATTCTCGGGCTCTTTCTGATTTTCTTCATAAAGAGGAGGAAATCCCAAACTGGTCCAACGTAGATTGCCCAAATAGTGAATATAGTCACCAACCATTTTCGTAGTGAGTCCCTGAATGTGATCACCCAGCACATATTGTCCCCAAGCGACTTCCTGACGAACACCTTCGCGCATCATCTCTTCGTAGACCGCAATCTTATCCGGAGTGAAGAGCTCGGGCTCTTCTTTTTTGAGCTCGACAATAATATTGCGAAAAAGCCAAAGATGAGTATTCTCATCGCGATTGATATAACGGATCTCCTGTGCCGAACCAGGCATTTTACCATTACGGCTCAGGTTATAGAAAAACATAAACCCACTATAAAAATAGATTCCTTCAAGAATATAATTGGCTATCAGTGTCTTCATTAAGGTAAATCCGTTCTGATTTTCCTGAAATTCATTGTAGCAGTCGCCTACAAAGGTATTACGTTTCAACAGATGTTCATCGGTCTTCCATTGGTAAAGAATATCATTCCGTTCTTCGGGGCTGCAAATTGTATCAAGCATATAGCTATAACTCTGACTATGCACACATTCCTGAAAAGCTTGAATGTGCAGACAAAGGTTGACTTCATTAGCCGTAATGTATTCGCTGATTGAAGGCAGGTTGTTGCTTTGCAACGAGTCAAGGAAGACCAGAAAACTGAGTATCTTATCATAAGCCACTCGTTCTACTTTATCCAACAGTGGATAATCCTTAGTATCCTGGGTAAGGTTTATCTCCTCGGGTATCCAAAAATTATTCATGGCTTGTCGGTACCAATCGCTTACCCATCGGTAGCGCATATTATTGAAATCATTCAGGTTGGTGGTATTTCCACCTATCATCTTTCGGAGAAGAAGATCGGTATCGCCCGAAGGATTGAATAAAGCATTTCTTTTTAGTTCTTTCGCTTTCATTGTTTCTATAATTCTAATGTCTGACTTCTAATTAATTTCTTGACTTACACTTTATCTGTAGTCTACATCCTATTCCACGATGATACTACGATGGACGGCATATCCCGCTTTATGATGCGCAGCTTTCGCATTCTTCTACTTCCAGCGATCTGCTACGAACATAATAGACGGTTTTTACTCCCGACTCCCATGCCAAAAGGTACAGATTGAGGACTTGCCGCATCGTGAAATCATTGGTGACGTAGAGGTTGAGGCTCTGAGCCTGGTCGAGATGCCGCTGACGTACACCCGCCGCCTTTACGCTCCACTGCTGGTTTAGCTGATATGCTCCTTTATAAAACCAACGGGTCTTGTCGGTAAGTGCCGGAGCAACACGTGGAAGCATCGCTCCTTTCTTTTCTTCGAGAAAGAAACGTTTCATCACCGGATCGGTACCGGCGGTAGTTCCTGCTATAATGCTAGTACTGCTTGTAGGAGCTATAGCCAACAAATAAGCATTGCGCATACCATTTGCCGCAATCTTCGAAGCAAGCGCTTTCCACTCCGGCGAGTTATATTTACGCTTCTCAAAGTAAGCACCGGTCTGCCAATCACTCCCTTCGAAATAAGCATAAGTACCCTTCTCTTTCGCCAGATCGGTGCTCGCCTCAACCGCCGCATAATTAATGAGTTCAAATATCTTATCGGCGAATTCTAAATGATCTTCACTCTCCCATCGTATGCCACGTACTGCCAACGCATGATGATAACCGCTCACTCCAAGTCCGATACTCCGATAGCGATGATTGGTGATTTGTGCAAACGGAACAGGATAAAAGTTGAGATCGATCACGTTATCGAGTGCACGTACCACCGTTGCTACTTTCTCTTTCATCAGCATTTCGTCTTCCAAAGGCAGATGCCCCAAAGAAAGACTGGCCAGATTGCAAACGACGAAATCACCGGGACGAACAGTCTTGACGACTACCGTATCACCCTCGGTCGTTTTTACTTCGGTAGACACGGACTCAATAGCAGACATGTTTTGCGCAATTTCAGTACACAGATTAGAACAATATATCATGCCTTGATGTCCGTTCGGATTAGCCCGGTTCACTGTATCACGATTGAATGTAAAAGGTGTACCCGTTTCTACAGCCGACTTCAAGACCAGGCGTACAATATCTTTAATCGTCATACTCCGCTTGGGAAGGCGTGAATCCTTCACACAATTCAGATAGCGCTTCTCCCACTCTTCCCCATAATAATCTTCCAGACAATAGCCTTTTATGGTGAGAACTTCATTCGGGCAGAACATATACCACTGCTGATTGAGATCTTCCTTTGCCATGCGCCAGAATAAATCGGGATAACATACCGCCGGAAAGACATCGTGTGCTTTCATGCGGTCGTCTCCGTTATTGGTACGGAGCTGCAGAAACTCCGGCAGATCCTTATGCCAAACATCCAGATAGACAGCAACCGCCCCTTGACGCATTCCAAGTTGATCAACCGCCACTGCAGTATCATTCACGAGCTTAATCCAACGAATGACTCCGCCTGCCACACCTTTAAATCCACGTATATTCCCACCGGAAGCCCGCACCTTACCAAAATATAAACCCATTCCACCACCGAATTTGCTGACCATGGCAAAGTTGTCAATACTACGGTAGATACCTTCGAGGCTATCAGGAACTGTATCGATAAAACAGCTGGAAAGCTGATGATAAGGCTTGCGGGCATTGGACAAGGTCGGTGTAGCCATAGTTACTTCCAACCGGCTCAGCATGTCATAAAAGCGTTGTACCCAAAGTAGCCGATCCTTCTTTTCGGGCATTGCCAAATGAAGCGCTATACCAAGATACATTTCTTGCACAGACTCCATTATACCATTCAAACGCGTACGGATGAGGTATCTTTTAAATAAGAGATCAAGTCCTGAATAGTTCAACAGCTTATCCCGATCGGCTCGGATAAATGTGGCGGCTTCTTCAATATCTTCACGAGAATAGTTTTCAAGAATATAGCTTCCATAAAGATCTTCTTCGGTCAGATAACGAAGTTTCTCGTAGAATGAATGGATATCTGCTACTTCCTCTTCAGTTTTAATAAGTCTACCCAATTGATAATTCAAGAGTCGGGCAGCGATAAATTCCCAATCAGGTGCATCTTGTGTGGTCAACTCAACGGCTGCTTTAATCAATGCCGAAAGTCTATCGGATAACTTCATTTCGGGTTTGCAAAAACCGGAGAACTTTTCGGACAGACGAATCACACTATATTCTTCCGCTTTAAAATCGTCTTGAATATTCTTCAACACGAAAACAATATCATCATTTCCCAAACGTTGAACGATTACATTGACAGCTTTACGTCGCTCGGTACGCTGCCAACGATAAAGAATGTAGTTTTTAGCTTCGGCATAAAAGCCTTGTTCCATAAGTACACGCTCGACCTCATCCTGTATTTTTTCAACTTTGCAGTTAGCCTCATCCCTACCTACAAATTCTTCCACCTCGCTAACCATACGGCAAATCACTTCATCGGCAACTGCTTGCCCCGTACTGATAAAGCTTTTTGTGATGGCAACGGCAATTTTCTCCCTATTATAGGATTCCGTCATTCCATTTCTTTTTGTTATTTCCATAAAAAGACTGAATTGTACAAACGAATAGAGTGTCGGAATATCCGGACATCTCTCTATTCAATGCTGTATTGATTAATGATTTTTTTCGCACTGTTTTGCTAACCCACGAGCAAAAAAGCCTTTAATGAATGGCAGGTCTTCTGACTTAACTCTCTTTCCGGCACCTTCCCGAACGAAACAAACATTCAGTGGCAAAAGTTCTGCACGAAAAGCAATACGGAGTATCACAGCAGCGGGACTGTCCGGGCTTTTCACCCTGTTCCCTTTTAATCCGCACAGGCAGGATAGCCTTTACGGAACCAATTCATTGCAAAGATAGCAGATCCATGGAATAAAAGAAGAAAATACAAAATTATAATTATTACAAATTACTAATAAAGCTAAGCGAATGATCAATTCAGTCTATAATAAACAAAATGATCGGATTTCGAGGTATGAATCAATATTGATACTTATTGAAACATTTCTTATTCAATGAAGAAATCAGAAGAATCAACTTTGTACCTGCTTATGCGGATATTATTAACTTTAAATTATTACTTATGGATCATAAAACATTATCACTAAACAGTAAATGCTTTTTTGCATTTATTTTTCATTATTTCCAGTATGTTGCTTCTACATTATTCATTTATAATTATCTTAGAGCATCCTATGACGTTTTAAACAACTAATATCAATACATAAAATGAAGTACATATTCTGTTTTTTAGTAACCGTTTTAAGTTTTCTATCAGCTTCCGCGCAGAGTGGGAAATCTGTAAATAGCAGAACGATTAAAGTAGAAGAACAATATCTGAATTTACCTGTCCGGACAGGCGCAAAAGGAGAGCATTTGGATATTTATCACAAAGGGAAAAAAGTAAGGGAGATATTAATTGAATTAGACGGTGAAAAACCTGATTTCTGGGTTAACCTGGATATGAGTGAATGGAAAGGAGATAATATAGAGATTAAAACCGGAGATGCAACAGCAACAAAATACCTTGAAGACTTATATCAATCTAAATCACCTGCTGGTAAAGAGACTTTTTACAAAGAATCTTTACGCCCAAAATATCACTTTACAGCAACAAGAGGTTGGTTCAATGATCCTAATGGCATGGTATATAGTGAAGGAAAATGGCACCTCTTCTTTCAACACAATCCATACGGATGGAATTGGAACAATATGACATGGGGGCATGCTGTAAGTTCCGATTTGATGCACTGGACTGAAATGGGTGACGCAATACATCCTGATGAGAAAGGTACCATCTTCTCAGGGTCGGCCATTGTTGATAGGGAAAACGTTTTAGGTTTACAAAAAGGAAATATAAAAACTCTGGTAGCCTACTTTACATACGCAGGTAATAGTGGTCATAATTGGTCGGAAGATGCAAAAACCGTACAAGGTATGGCGTACTCCACCGACAATGGAAAAACATGGATTAAGTATGCAAAAAACCCTGTCATACCCAATCTTTATGGGGACAATAGAGATCCTAAAGCGGTATGGGATGAATCGGGGAAACAGTGGGTTATGGCGTTGTATCTGGGAGATGCCAACCCGGAACATGCTTTCGCTTTGTTTAGTTCAAAGAATCTTATCGATTGGAAAGAAATACAACGGTTTACTGTAGAAGGTGAGCGGGAATGTCCCGATTTCTTCCCCATAAAGGTTGAAGGAACCAATGAAACCAAATGGCTCTTTACAGGGGCCAATAAAGTTTATGTGATTGGTGACTTTGCAAACAACAAATTCACACCAATAACCAAACCCAAGTATTTGGACAGAGGTAATAATTATTACGCCGCACAGACTTTTTTCAATACTCCCGAAAAAAATGTCATACAGATAGGATGGATGGCAGGATGTAACTTTCCAAAGATGCCATTCAACCAACAAATGAGTTTTCCCCGTGAAATTAGGTTATTCAAGGATGGAGATGGTTATACAGTCAAGTGTATGCCGGTAAAAGAAATTGCAGCATTGTTCACTTCAAGTCATTTCTCTATAAGTAAAAAAACTTTATCAACTGATGACAATCCTACAGCTAATTATACAGGCGATAGCTATGTGTTGGATGCCGCTTTTGATGTAAATGATTCAAAAGGTGATGGGTTTGGCTTCTTATTAGATGGATTCGAAGTGTACTATTCCATCAGAAACAAAAAACTGACTTTTAATGCTATAGGTATGGATAAAAAAGAAATCGATCTCAATCCTGAAAACGGAAAAGTAAGTTTCCGCATTCTTGCTGACATCGGATCTTTCGAAATCTTCGCCAATAACGGAGAAGTTGCAGCAGCTTTCGCCTATCTACCTGTGATCAAGACAAATAAAGTTACAACAATCATCAGAGGGGAAAGAGTCGTAATGGATAATTTGAGCATTAATGAAGTGGAATCGACATGGAATAAATAAGAACATAGATTAACGCGATATTCTCTTGAGATATCAACCTGCTTTATGAATTTTCAAGACCGGCTATATTCAAGATCGGTTATAATGGACCGTAACGTTGCTTTGCAATCGCCTGGATAATATCCGCCATGATAGCATAACAAGTGGTCTATATCCAACTTGCCGATTTTTATCACAGATTTAATAGCGGTAGGCGGATCGAGTGTATACTCCGCTACCGCTATTTCCAATTTTCCATAGCGATATACCAACGCATCACCCGTTATTAAGGTCTTGCATGAGGGAATATACAAGGAAATGTGTCCCGGCATATGTCCCGGTGTACTAACCACAAATACTCCATCAACAATAGCTTCGCCATCTCTAACGGTACGATCAACTTTCACAGGTTCAATAGATTCCAACAGATGGTGAAAACGCAAAGCCTGAGGACGTTCTTCGAGGGGAAGGGTATGGAATATGCTCTCAGCCTGTTGCAAACGTAACGATTTCTCTTTTCCTTCAATATAAGGAGCATCTTTATCGGATGCTACAACCTGAACTTGTGGATATTGTTTTTTTAATGCGGCTAACGAACCGATATGATCAAAATCATGATGGGTGATCACAACATGCGTCAGTTCAGAGAGTGACAGGTCATGCAAAGAAGCCGCTTTCTCTATACGATGGAGCAGACCGGGGTAGCAAGCATCTACAAGGATATTAAACCCATCCCCTTTAATCAAAGCCGGATGAATAGCTTTTCGTGCAGCACATATTTCCAAATCAATTATTTCCATAACTCATGTTTAGTCGTCCCGATTACGAAATTACATAAAAGTTTTAAAATAATTCATTTTTAGTGCCGAATAATGCGTCAAAAAGAGGATTTGTACATTTCGAATAGCTGCTCGATCGTCGGGAATAATAAGGCGTAAACCGGAAGATACTGCATTATTTAACGAACATTTTTTTTTCAACGCTCATAATTCGCTATCTTTGTATAACCTTTAAACAGACTATGAGATTATATACACTATAATTTTGTCGGCGACATTATTGAAAATATTTCTTTTAAAAAGAGATTTTAATATATGAATACTTCATTCACCGGAGATCCTTCGAGTACTGCGCAATATTTTCCCCAGTTTTCTGTAAATATTCACTGTTGCAGATATTGGTGGCTGAAAAAGTGGGAACATAGCACTCTCTCATTCCCTTTTTGGAGAATTTACTATAATTTTGAAGAGGGTGGCGTGATAGAATACCAGGATAATGAGTACAAAATGGAAGTGGATAAGATTTATCTGATCGCTCCGAACACCGATTACCGCTCAAAAATACGGGGAAATAAAATACCCAGCGGAGGCTATCGACTGGAAGGAGGAAGCATAAGCTCCTTATCGCCGCAAGAAAAAACTAAAATCTTGTCCGAGGCGACCTTAGAACATCTATTCATCCATTTCTCTTTAGGCTTCCCTTACGACAACGCATCATTGGGAATATATCCGTTAACCTTGAATGAAAACCTGAAAAGCAAAATAAGCTATTTGCAGAAGTACCTTTCCGAGAATAACGATACCGCCTTGTTTAATGTGCAGGCTTTCTTAATGATTCAATCACTTATCTGCGAGATACTTTTGAGTATTGATGAATCAAAGTGGAAACAGAGTGCAAGCGATATACGCGTTGCTAAAATCATTAATTATATCGAAAATCATTACGATCAGGATCTGTCCAATGAGTTTCTTGCGAATAAGGCATGTATGTCAACCAACTCATTCTCCCGCCTCTTTAAGAATGAAATTGGAGTTTCATTACAAAAATACATCAAGAAAAAGAGGATTGACTATGCCTGTATGCTAATCACGCACACTAGTATGAGCATTGATGAAATTGCTTTTAAGACGGGATTTTCCAATCGTTTCCATTTTACCCGTGTCTTCCACGAAATAATAAAAACCACTCCCGCCAAATATAAAATATTGCTATCTTTTTGACATCATACACTCAGTATGTTCTTATAATATCCTTGGCGTTTTTACTGGTTCAATGATAGTACATTGCTCTTTTAATAATCTTTAATCTATTGGCTCAAATACTTATTTTCAATATTTTAGATTGCTATTGCTATTAAAATTAGAAAAAAAATGTGGGATAACTATTATAAAGTACTAATTCATGTATATTTGTGGCGTTAACCAAATATTAATAAAAAATTAATGCAAAGCCTAAGTACAGATATCCAATTATTTAATGCCTTATTTTTAAAGTATCAAAGACGATTTATTCACTTTGCCGTGAGCTATGTATGTGATATGGCTGTTGCAGAAGATATTGTAATGGAGAGCTTTTTATACTATTGGGAGAATCGTGCTTCTATTGCTCAAGAAGCTAATCTCCCTGCTTATATCCTTACCGTTATTAAAAACAAAAGCCTTAATTATCTTCGTTCTCAAGCTATCCATGCTAGAGCAGAGGATCATATTCGTTTGCATCATGATAGAGTGCTACAAGCCAATTTAATTTCCATAGAGGCTTGTGATCCTCAGGAACTTTTTTCTTCTGAAGCTGAAAGAATCGTAAAAAAAGCGTTAAGTACCCTACCTGAATTGACGAAAGAAATTTTCATTAAGAGTCGATTTGAAAATCAGAACTATAAAGAAATCGCATCGCAATTAAATGTGAGTGAAAGAGTAGTGGAGTCTCATATCAGTAAGGCTTTGAAAGTATTGAGATTGGCTCTGAAAGATTATTTGCCGGCTTGGCTGACTTGGCTTTCTTGCGGCATTTAGTCTTCTTCTTTCAGAAAGAATCCGTTAATAATAGTTAAACTAACTATTATTTTACGGGGGACTTTCTTCGTAATGTGCTATATATAATAGAATGTAAATTATGGATAAAAATAAACTGTATAAGTTCTTTTCAAGGAAATCCACTATTGAAGAAGAAAAAGAAATTCTTGATTGGATAGAAGGATCAAATGCAAATCAACAAGAATTTTTAAAGGAACGCAATATATACAATATAACGTTGTTACATGCAGAAGAGGACTCAGCCAATCTTAAAGAACGGAAAAAGACTTTTCCGCGATGGGCTAAAGAATGCATTAAAATCGCAGCAATGCTGGCTATATTGCTTGCCATGCATTTCTATTACCTAACTAAAGAGGAAGAAATGTCATTGGCTATCAATACGGTGAGAGTTCCTTCGGGACAAAGGGTTAATGTGGAGTTACCGGATGGCACAAAAGTTTGTGTAAATGCTTGTTCGGAACTAACATATCCGGCTGTTTTTATCGAAGGACAGCGAAAAGTAAAACTAAAAGGAGAAGCTTATTTTGAAGTAGCTCATAATAAGAAAAAACCTTTTATTGTTGAGACTAAGTTGTGTGATGTGGAAGCTTTGGGTACTGCTTTTAATGTGGAAGCTTATCCTAATTCAGGAGAAGTTTCTACCGCTCTCTTAAGCGGTAAAGTTAGAATTACTGACCGGCATAATGTCGATAGCCATATATTGTTGCTTCCTAATCAGGAAGCAAACTTTTCGGGACAACAATTTAAAATTGGTAGCATTCGCTACCCCGATCACTTGCGATGGAGAGAAGGATTATTGTGCTTTCAAAACATAACTGTTGCTAAGTTAATAAAAGAGTTTGAAAAATATTATGATGTACACATTATAATACATAGATATAATATTTTGTCCCATACATTGAGTGGAAAACTAAGGATCAACGAAGGAATTGATCATGCATTACGTGTACTGCAAAAAAATGTTTTTTTTGAATATAGCCGCAATGATGAGAGTGATAATGTGATCTATATAAGATGAAAGGAATGTTAAAATATAAAATTAATATGGACTTTAATAATCAGTAATTTTATTAACAAAAAAGTAAATGCCTATGATGAAAAACAAACAAAGAAAAACCTCTGAATCTAAAATTTAAAAAAGCCTATCAATGTTGCAGCATTGACAGGCCGAAAAGAATTCAATCTAATTGTAAATTCAATTAAACCCTTAATCGAAGTAAAAGTATGAATAATAATTATTTATCCGGTGCTTTTTTGCATAAAAAAAGTTCAGGTAAACACATTTTAAGAGTTATGAAAATAACTTCTTTCTTTTTATTTTTTTTATGTTTCTGCTTGAATGCAGCAAATGTAAATAGCCAAAATGCACAGGTTACTCTTAATAAGCAAAATGTCAGCTTAAGTAATGTTTTGAATGAAGTAGAAAAACAAACGGATTATTTGTTTATATATGACAAGAATGTAGAAACCGAGCGAAAAGTTTCTATCCATGTCAACCGTAAAAATCTAAAAGACGCTCTTGCCGAGTTATTTAAAGGAAGCGATATTGCATTTACTACCGAAGGGTCAAATATCATTCTTAAAAAAGTAACGGCAACAAATGCTCCAATGCAAGGAAAAAACGCCACAGGAATAGTGAGATATGCTAATGGAGAACCTATTATAGGAGCTTCCGTTGCCATAAAGGGAACCACACAAGGTACAATTACCGATATTAACGGTAAATTCTCACTACCTGTGCCGGATAATGCAACGACATTGGTTGTTTCCTATGTTGGTATGAAGACAAAGGAAGTTGCTATGAAGGCAGGAACGATCTACAACATAATATTGGCTGATGATGTCCAAACTCTTAATGAGGTGGTGGTAGTCGCTTATGGAACGCAAAAAAAAGTAAATTTAACAGGGTCCATTTCAGCCTTAAATAGTGATGAATTGGTGAGTAAACCTTCCGGCCAATTATCTGCTACCTTGCAAGGTATGGCTCCGGGAGTGACAATCACAAGTACTACCGGACAACCGGGATTAAATACAGGAACTATCAGGATTAGAGGTATTGGGACCTTGAATAATAATGCTCCGTTGGTTTTGGTTGATGGTGTGGAAGGTAATATTGACGATGTTGATGCTAATGATATCACTTCTATATCCATTTTGAAAGATGCTGCAGCTTCTTCTATTTATGGTATACGGGCAGCAAATGGCGTTATATTGATTACAACAAAGCGGGGGGAAGAAAATCATTCTAAAATTACCTATTCGAACTACTTTGGCTGGCAATCAGCTATGGGAGTAGCAAAGTACGTAGGTGCACAGGACTTCATGAAGTTGATGAACATGACATACGGTACTGATTTATATAGTGCAAGTCAAATCAATGCTTACGATGATCCTAATAGAGATGTTAATAAGTATCCGGATACTTATTTGCTGGGCGATCTAATGAAAACCGGCAGTGGATTTCAACAGCAACACAGCATTGGTTTTACAGGCGGTGGAGATAAAATAAAATATTCTTTATCAGCAAACTATTTTGATCAGGACGGGCTGATTGAAAATATGGGGTTCCAGCGTTTGACCGTTCGCTTAAATACGGATGCAGAAGTAACTAATAATTTTCATTTAAGTGCTGACATCTCTACTCGTTTGCAAAAGCGTACTGAACCGGATACAGCATGGGATTTGACTAATAATCTTGCCGTTGCAAATCCTCTTAATGCAAGTCGATATACCGATGGTAGCTGGGCCATTATCAGAGGTTCAAGCAATCCGCTAAGAATAGCCCAAGAGGGCGGTGACCATGCGTATAAAACTGATTTGTTTACCGGAAACTTCAAAGGAATTTATACTCCCATAAAAGGTTTGACAATAACCGGTAGTGCCGGAGTCAGAATGGAGTATATGAATAATAGTATTCAAGATTTTGCCTTGACTTACAATACGCAATATCCGTCAAATGATGAGACCGTTACATTTGGCCGGAATCAGTTAACAAAGCAGTCTAATAAATATTTCCAAGGAAATTACCAAGGCCTGGTTAATTATAAAAAGAGTTTTGGACAACATGAGTTTACCGTTTTAGGTGGCATAAGCTATTTGCGCGAGCGTCAAGATGACTTGGAAGCATATAGATATGGCATTCCTAATGGTTTGGACCAAATCAATGCCGGAGACGAAAGTTCCCAGACAAATAGTGGGACAGCATGGCAATATGGCTTGATGTCTTATTTCGGGCGTTTGAATTATTCTTATCAAGGTAAGTATTTATTTGAAGCCAATGTTAGACGTGACGGTTCATCACGCTTTTCAAAAGATCAGAGATGGGGTGTATTTCCTTCATTTTCTCTAGGATGGAGAATTTCCGAGGAAGGATTCCTTAAGAAATACAATATTTTTGATAACTTGAAGATTCGTGCTTCATGGGGGCAACTGGGTAATGATCAAACAATAGATTCCTATGGCTCTTTAATATACTATCCTTATCAAACACAATATTCTTCTTATAGTTATCCGTTTGGTGGAATATTGAATTCTGCAGCCGGGTTAGAAATTTATCCAAATTCCAACTTGACATGGGAAACAACCGAAATGACTGATTTCGGATTTGATGCAACTATTCTATCCGGCAAATTAGATGTCACATTTGATTATTACATCAAAAAAACAAACGATATACTTCTTCGTTTGCCAATACCTTATTCAGTCGGTCTATCTGCTTCTATACAAAACGCAGCTTCTGTAAAAAACAACGGTTGGGAATTTGCCCTGAACTATCACGATAAGATAGGAAAAGACTTTAATTACTCCGTAGGCTTTAATCTTGCTGATGTTAGAAATAAAGTTGTGGACTTGAAAGGAACTGACCGTTTATCATCCGACAACAATAATGTTGTTACAGGACTGGTCGTTGGAAAACCTATCAATTCATTCTATGGATATCAGGTATTGGGAATTTACCAAACTCAGGACGACTTGAATAAATATCAAAAATTCTCCAATAATGTTTCCCTAGGAGATTTAATCTATAAAAAGAACGTTGATGGGGCTTATGGCTTTGATGATATGGTCTATTTGGGGAGTAATATTCCTCGATATACCTATGGTATAAATCTGAGTGCTTCTTATAAAGGTTTTGATTTCTCCAGCTTCCTGCAAGGCGTTGGTAAAGTGAGTATTAATACCGTTGTCATGCAGCGGGCTCCTGTTACGACGGATGGTAACTTCAAAAACATACACTTCGACAGTTGGACTCCCGAAAATACGGATGCTTCATTTCCACGTTTAAGCACGGGATGGCAGAACTATCAATCTTCCTCATTTTGGGTTAAGAGTGGTGCCTACCTGCGTGTGAAAAATATACAGCTGGGATATACCCTCCCCAAGTCTTTACTTGCCAAAACATTTATTTCTAAATGCAGACTATATGTCAGTGGTTCCAATCTCTTTACATTTACAGGACTTCCTAAAGACATAGATCCCGAAGCTCCTAATGAAAGCAGATATTATCCGCAGGTGAAAACCTATACATTCGGTATGAATTTAGAATTTTAAAAAAATGAGTTATGAAAAGATATAGTATATATATATTATTACCATTATTACTGGGATTAAATTCTTGTGACTTAAATTTTCAACCGTTGGATAGTACGGTGGATGCAACCTATTGGAAATCTCAGGATGATGTGCAAAAAGCTGTAAACTATGCTTATAGGCGTTTAGGTAATACCGATCTGCAGGCTTTTATATCATGTGCTACGGATGACAGTTATTCCTGGTCGAATTGGCCATCGGACATTCAATATGCAGGTAACGGTAGTGCCACTACATCTACAGGAGTATTTTTAAATACATGGGATCATTATTATAAAATGGTTGCTGCCTGTAATAACGTTTTAGATAATATTGATAAGGTGACCAGTTTGAGCACCGAAATGCACAATAGATACAGTGCCGAAGTGCGTGTTTTACGTGCATATGCCTATATTCAATTGACGGGATTTTTTGGAGACGTTCCTTTGATTGATCATATCCAAAGTATTGATGAATTTAAAGCTTCACGTACTTCGAAGACAGCAGTTATCGATTTTGTGATAGCAGAGTTAAAAGATGTGACGGACAATAATTATTTGCCAGTCAGCTATCCAGATTCAGAGTACGGACGCATTACCAAGGGAGCAGCATTAGGCTTATTGGCAAGAGCAGCCTTGTTTGATGAGAGATGGCAAACTGCTATAGATGCTTCAAAGCAAATTATCACTTCCGGTGATTATAGCTATACGGTTGATGATAATTATCTTAGCTTGTTTAACGGGACAAATAAAACAAGTAAAGAAATTATGCTTGCCGCCCAATATATAAAAGGCACATACACCAATCCGATGGCAACATGGATTGGAGCTCCTTCACTTACAGGATGGGGGCAGGTTGTTCCTTTAAAAGGATTGATAGATGCTTATGAGTGTGTTGATGGTAAGGCTATTGATAAGTCTCCGTTGTATAACCCTAATAATCCGACAGCAAACCGCGATCCACGTTTAGCTTTAACTGTAGTATTACCAGGTTCTTCTGTAAACGGGATAACGATTGACATTACTAAATCAAGCTCTCCAGATCGTTTGGGAGTAAGTAATGCTTCTTTCAGTGGATATTATTATCGTAAGTATATTCCTGCGGATATAGAAGGTAGTTGGGACAGCAACTCTTATAATGATATTGTGCTGTTGCGTTACCCGGAAATCTTGTTAACCTATGCCGAGGCTATTGTAGAATCAGGGAATCCAATAGATGCTTCCGTATTAAATGCGATCAACGCTGTAAGAGGACGTAAAGGAGTAAATATGCCTCCTGTCACCACAACCGATAGAGATGAACTTCGCCAAATTATTCGCCGTGAGCGTCACGTAGAGTTCCCTATGGAAGACATTCGTCTATTTGATATAAGAAGATGGAAAATAGGAGAAGAAGTGATGAATGAGACTGCTTATGGTATTTTAAACAATTTCGATAGCAGCAGAGGTGATTATGGTAAATATGTCAAAGTTGAAGATCGAAACTTCGATTCACAACGCGACTACTTATGGCCTATTCCTTTAAATGAAATCGGACTGAATGCAAATCTGCTACCTAACAATACTGGTTGGTAATAGATAAGAGAAATAAAATAGAGAAAGCCAGTAATCTCTTTAAAGAGGAACCGGCTTTCTTTATATGATTATGCCATGCAAATATTACAAGAAAATGAGAAAACTGAGTCTTCTATTATTTTTTTTCCTATTTTACACTGCCTCTAATGCACAAAATGTACAAACATTTGAGATAAAAGACGGGCATTTTGTTTTTGATGGACGTCCAATCCAGATACTTTCAGGTGAAATGCACTATGCCAGAATACCGCATGAATACTGGAAACACCGCATACAGATGTTAAAAGCAATGGGACTGAATACGGTAGCGACTTATGTCTTTTGGAATCTTCATGAACCGGAACCGGATAAATGGGATTTCAGTGGCGACAAGAATTTAAGAGAATTCATTAAAACGGCTCAGGAAGAAGGTTTGCACGTCATTCTGCGTGTCGGACCTTACGCTTGTGCAGAATGGGAATTCGGAGGCTATCCGTGGTGGCTTCAAAACGTAAAGGGACTCGAATTGAGACGTGACAACGAGCAGTTTTTGCACTATACGAATTTGTATATCAAAAGACTATATCAGGAAGTCAAAGATTTACTCATCACCAACGGAGGCCCTATCATCATGGTGCAAGTGGAGAATGAATTCGGATCGTATGTATCACAACGAAAAGATATCCCATTGGAAGAGCATCGCAGGTATAACGCCAAAATAAAAGATCAGTTGGTAAACGCCGGTTTCAACACAACGTTCTTCACATCCGACGGTACTTGGTTATTCCAAGGAGGAGCCATTGATGGTATATTGCCCACAGCAAATGGTGAAGGAAATGTGAATAATCTAAAGAAAGCGGTGAACGAATATCACAATGGAAAAGGGCCTTATATGGTCGCTGAGTTTTATCCGGGATGGTTATCTCACTGGGCTGAACCTTTCCCTTCCATTGATGCATCGTCCATAGCACGCAAAGCGGATGAATACCTCAAGAACGGAGTATCATTCAATTTATATATGGCGCATGGTGGAACAAACTTCGGTTTTAGCAGTGGTGCAAATTATGACAAAAAACATGATATTCAGCCGGATTTAACCAGCTATGATTATGATGCTCCAATATCCGAAGCCGGATGGACAACCCCCAAGTACGACTCTCTACGGGCTGTAATCGGTAAGCAGGTAAAGTATAAGCTACCTGCAGTTCCGGCGGCAAAACCGGTCATTGCAATTCCTTCAATAAAGCTGACTCAGATAGCCGATGTACTAAGCTTTTTAGAAAAAGGGAAGAAAGTGGAAAGCAACACCCCACTGACTTTTGAGCAACTGAATCAAGGTTATGGATATGTGCTCTATACACGGTATTTCAATCAACCCATCACCGGAACATTGGATATATCGGGACTTCGTGACTTTGCAGTAGTGTATGTCAATGGTGAAAAAGTCGGTGAGCTAAACCGCTGCAATAATCAATATACCATGGATATTGATATTCCTTTCAACTCCACCCTCGAGATTCTAGTGGAGAATATGGGAAGAATTAACTACGGAACAGAGATTGTCAACAATAAAAAAGGAATTATTGCTCCGGTTAAAATCAATGATACGGAGATGGAAGGTGATTGGACTATGTACCAACTACCGATGAATGAAGCGATTGATCTGACCAAGCTGGCTAAGGCCGATGTCTACGAAAACAATACAATAAACGGTAAGAAGCTTGCAGGACGCCCTTTACTGTATGATGGTACCTTCAATCTGGACGAAACTGGAGACACCTTCATTGATATGAGCCACTGGGGAAAAGGAATCATCTTCATCAACGGTCATCACATCGGACGCTATTGGAATGTAGGTCCGCAACAAACCTTATTCATACCGGGAGTATGGCTGAAGAAAGGAGCGAATAGAATCTTAATTTTCGAGCAACTCAATAACAGCTCCGAAACGCAAGTTTCAACGCTCAAAACCCCGATCCTTAAAGAATTAAAGATTAAGAAATAAACACCGTTACACATTCTACCATGAATAAAAAAGTATTCAGCTTAATCTTGTTTGCAGGTTTATTCACATCTTTCTTTACCTTGAAAGCGAATCAACCCGAACAGAAAATAGCACTTATCCCCTACCCGCAGAGAATTGAACAGGGTGAAGGAACCTTTACCCTAAATACAACGACACAACTTATCGTCAACGATAAAGGGAAGTTTACGAATGAGATTGCTTATTTCCAAGCAATGCTAACCCCATTATTGGGAAGAGGGCTCGACTACCTGCAAGGTGAAAACTGTATTGAATTTGATTATACCGACGGATTAGCAAACAGTGAAGGTTATAACCTGACAATCACTCCGACCAAAATAATCGTTGAAGCATCCGGAGCGGCAGGCGCCTTCAACGCCATACAGACGATTCGTCAACTGCTACCCGTTGAGGCAGAAGGCGGTTTGAAAACTACTCCATTATTAAGTAGTAACAGTAATTCCCTCAACCCCACAAGAACGAATCTGCCCGTTTCTTTACCGGTACTAAAAATATCCGACCAACCCGCATTCAGTTGGAGAGGTTCCATGCTCGATGTATCACGTCATTTCTTCTCTATTGAATATCTGAAACGTCATATCGACAGGATGGCGCTTTACAAAATGAATGTGCTGCATCTCCACTTGACCGATGACCAAGGTTGGCGTTTAGAAATAAAGAAGTATCCACTGCTGACCCAAAACGGTGCATGGCGTACATTCAACAACCAGGACTCTCTTTGCATGACTATGGCTAAAGAGAACCCCGACATGAATATTGATAACCGTTTCATCGTAAACCGCGATGGAAAGCAATTGTACGGCGGATATTATACACAAGATCAGATCAGGGAATTGGTGGACTATGCTGCAAAACGCCATGTAGAGATTGTACCCGAAATAGATATGCCGGGACACATGTTAGCTGCAATTCATGCTTACCCATACCTGACAGACGCTCAGAAAGCAGGATGGGGAAAGCTATTCTCCACTCCTCTTAATCCTTGCAAAGATGAAGTTTATACTTTTGTCGAAGATGTGCTTTCCGAAGTCATGAACCTGTTCCCTTCAAACTATATTCATATCGGAGCGGATGAAGTGGATAAATCGGCTTGGTCACATTCCGAACTTTGTCAGTCGTTCATGAAGGAGAAAGGTATTAAGACTTACGAAGAACTCCAGACCTATTTTGTGCACAAAGTTGCTGATTTTATCAAGTCGAAAGGGAAACAAGTCATCACTTGGGACGATGCCATTGATGGCGAACTCGACCCGTCGGTAAATGTTATGTATTGGAGGGGATGGGTACGCACCTCGCTTCCTAAAGCCGCAAGGAATGGCAATCCGGTCATTATGTCGCCTACAAACCCACTATATTTCGATTATATGCCCGACCGTAGCTCGCTACAAGCCGTATATGACATGAACGTGACGGGGAATGACTTTACCAATGATAAGGCAAGTCAGGTGAAAGGTGCTCAAGCCAATATGTGGACGGAGAAAATTCCTTCGGAGCAACGTGCCGACTTCATGATGTTTCCACGTCTGATCGCTTTGGCAGAACGTTTATGGACTAATAAGGAGTTGTACGGTAGCTTTCATGAAAGGCTTCAGAATAACTTCGAACGTCTGGATGCTCTGAATGTGCACTATCGTTTACCTGATCTTTCAGGATTTACTTTGCAAAGTGTTTTTGTGAAAGAGACACTTTTCAATGTGGAAAACCCTTTACCTGCCATGGACATCCATTATACTAACGATGGTTCCACCCCGACAATCCAGTCACCGAAATTGGAAAAAGCGATCAAAATAACTAAACCCGTACAACTGAAATTTGCGTTATTCAGCCCCAGCGGCGCGCGTGGAGATATCTATACGGTAACCTACGAGCAAGTGCCGATGGCGAAAGCAGTAAAGCCCAAAACAAAAATTAATGGCGGGCTGGTTTGCTCCCTATACGACGGTATGTTCAAAAACACGGCTGACATCAAAGCCGAAAAAGACAAGGAGCAAGTAGTAAGTAATATCAATGTTCCCAAAGAATTTAGAACACCCGCTTTCGGATTAAAATATCGCGGTTATATCAACGTACCTGCAACAGGTATTTATTCCTTCTTCTTCACTTGTGACGATGGTGGTAAACTATATATCGCAGATAGAACGGTTGTCGACAATGACGGTTTGCATTCGGCAATAGAAAAAAGCGGACAAGCCGCTCTCTCAAAAGGTCTTCATCCGTTTGCACTCGACTTCGTCGAAGGTGGAGGAGGATTCACGTTGAAGCTACAATATAGTTTTAACGGCAGTGCGCCTCAAGATGTTCCCGACGATTGGTTTGTACATTAAAGACTGATTTGCTAACTCTATATATTTAAAATATTCATGAAAAGAAGTTTTCTATTTACAGGTTTACTCTCTCTGACTTTAAGTATGGCAGGGGCTAAAGCAACAGTTATTCCCCCAAAGGCTGTTGCTCCTCTTCCGCTTCCAAAACAAGTCAGATGGCAGCAAATGGAAACATTAGCTTTCGTACACTTTGGACTTAACACATTTGATGATAAAGAATGGGGTTACGGAGATGTTTCCCCAAAGATATTCAATCCCACCAAACTGGACTGCGAACAATGGGTTCGTACTTTTGTCAATGCCGGCATTAAAGAAGTGATTATAACCGCAAAACACCATGACGGGTTCTGCCTCTGGCCTACACAACTGACCGACTATTGTATCCGGAACTCTCCCTACAAGAATGGTAAGGGAGATATTGTCGGAGAACTGGCGGCAGCGTGCAAAAAATACGGCATCAAGTTTGGCGTTTATCTCTCACCGTGGGATCGGCATCAAGGCAACTACGGTACACCGGAGTATGTGGAATACTTTTATAAAGCATTAAAAGAGTTGCTGACGAATTATGGCAGTATATCCGAAGTTTGGTTTGACGGTGCCAATGGTGGCGACGGATGGTATGGAGGAAGCAAAGAGATCAGAAAGATCGACCGCAAGACCTACTACCAATTCGAACGGGCTCATAAAATGATTGATGAACTTCAACCGGAAGCTGTGATTTTCTCCGATGAAGGTCCCGGAAGCAGATGGATCGGCAATGAAAACGGATTTGCCGGAGCTACAAACTGGTCGTTCTTACGCTCCAAAGATGTATATCCCGGATATGAGAAATATGAAGAACTTCAATACGGACATGCCGACGGCGATAAATGGGTACCGGGAGAATGTGACGTCTCCATCAGACCGGGATGGTTCTACCACCCTTCCGAAGATAAGAAGGTAAAAAGTGTTCCTGAACTGGTCGATCTTTATTACCGTAGCGTGGGCCGCAATGCCAATTTTCTGCTTAATTTTCCGGTAAATCGTGAGGGCTTGATATCTCCTCTTGATTCCGCCAATGCGGCGAATTATCATCAGCAAATACAGCACGAGTTATCTCATAATCTGCTTACCGGCATCCGTCCCATAGCATCCAATGAGCGTGGAAAAGGGTTTGAAGCAAGTAATGTAAGTGACAACAAATACGATACTTACTGGGCTACTGCTGACAATGTAAAAAGCGCGGCGCTAACTTTTACTTTATCCAAGGCGACTAAGATAAACCGCCTGCTACTTCAGGAATATATTCCGCTGGGACAACGGGTCAAATCGTTCGTTGTGGAATATCAACTCAAAGGCAAATGGAACGCTATTGACCCGAAAGAAGAAACGACCACAATAGGTTACAAGCGTATATTACGCTTCCCCACCATCACGACCGATAAACTTCGGATTCGTTTTATCGATGCGAGGGGATGCCTGTGCATCAATAACATCGCAGCTTACTACTCGGGTAGCGATGACCAGAAACTTACCGATCGGAACGAACTGAAAGTCGAAGGTTATTCATTCGTACTATCGGGAGTAGATCCGGTGGAAATGAATAAAGCCATTGACAGGAATAAGCTTACCACCTGTTTTGTCAAAGACAATAAAGTGGTCATTGATCTGGGACAAAAGCGTTGGGTACATGCCTTATATTACCTACCCGATCAGAACAGCCCCCGAAAAGGATTGGTTTCCAACTACGAACTCTCCGAGGGAGATCAAACCGGTGATGCAAAAGTTATTGCAACGGGAGAATACTCAAACATACGCAATAACCCCGTATGGCAGACCGTCTACTTCTCGCCGGTATATACAAGGTATATTACTTTCAAAGCCACAAGAACGATTCAAGACGATGAACCTTTCGGACTGGCAGAGATAAGAATCGAATAAAAAATTGATCTTGAATATCACTATTTTATTAACTTTACACACAAATTCTCTTTTCATCCTCACATCATTACCCTCTATTGTGAGGAATGAAGAGAGTTTTTATTATTAGTACATTTTTAAGCACTATGAATCACCGGAAATACACCTTAATTTTTCTTACCGTATGGTTGTTTAGTTTATCCTCTTCTTTTGCCGCAAGCAAAAAAGAAGTACTCCCTTATCGCAATCCCAAACTTTCCGTAGAAGAACGCACCAAAGACTTACTTTCACGTATGACACTGGAAGAAAAAGTCGGTCAGTTGCTCTGTCCTCTAGGATGGAATATGTACGCACTGGACGGCAAAAAGGTAGGTGCATCGGATAAGTTCAAAGATCTGCTGAAAGAGAGAAATATGGGTATGCTCTGGGGAACCTTCCGCGCAGACCCATGGACAAGGAAGACACTCGAAAACGGTCTAAACCCCGAATCGGCGGCAAAAGCCGGTAATGCTCTCCAAAAATATGTCATTGAGAATACCCGCTTGGGCATACCTCTCTTTCTTGCAGAAGAAGCACCTCACGGTCACATGGCTATAGGAGCGACCGTATTCCCGACAGGCATTGGCATGGCTTCGACATGGAATCCCGGAATACTGGAAAAAGAAGGTCGCGCCATTGGCGAAGAAATCCGCGCCCAAGGTGGTCATATCAGCTATGGTCCGGTACTCGATCTGGTACGTGACCCACGTTGGTCAAGAGTAGAAGAAACATTCGGCGAAGACCCCGTCTTATCGGGTGATTTGGGCGCTGCGATGGTGAAAGGACTCGGTGCGGGAAACCTGAATCTCCCTTATGCTACCGTAGCTACCTTAAAGCATTTCATCGCATACGGCATTCCGCAGGGTGGACAAAACGGTAGTCCTTCTTACGTGGGTAACCGCGAACTGCTCAGCGACTTCCTTCCTCCTTTTCATAAAGTAATCAATGCAGGAGCACTGTCGGTGATGACTTCATACAATTCCATCGATGGCATACCCAGTACGATGAATTCTTATCTGTTGAAAGACGTACTGCACAAAGACTGGAACTTCCGGGGCTTTTCGGTTTCCGATTTATACAGTATAGAAGGCATGCAGACCAGTCATTTCGTATCCGCCTCATCTACCGAAGGAGCTATGTTATCCCTTCAAGCGGGATTGGATGCCGATTTGGGTGGAGATGCTTATTTTACGTTGATCAATTCAGTGAAGCAACATAAAGTGGACGAAGCACTCATTGACACCGCTGTCTGCCGCATCCTCCGACTAAAATTCGAAATGGGATTGTTCGAAAATCCTTACGTTGATGTGAACAAAGCTAAAGCTACGGTTCGTTCAACGTCACACATCAATCTGGCACGTGAATGTGCTCAGAACCTGATCACCTTGCTAAAGAATAAAAACAATACCCTGCCTCTATCAAAGAACATTGGTAAAGTCGCTGTCATCGGGCCGAATGCCGACAACATCTATAATATGCTGGGTGATTATACCGCACCCCAACCGGAAAGCAATATCATCACCGTATTAAAGGGAACCATAAATAAGATTGGCTCCGACCGTGTGGAATATGCTAAGGGATGTGCAGTCAGAGACACCACATACGACGGTATAGCAGAAGCCGTGAAAGTCGCGCGCAATTCGGATGCGGTCATTGCAGTAGTAGGCGGTTCGAGCGCACGTGATTTCAAGACCAGCTACAAAGAAACGGGAGCTGCCATTGCCGATGCTTCCACCATCAGTGATATGGAATGCGGAGAAGGTTTCGATCGCGCCACACTCACCCTTTTAGGAAGACAGATGGAACTTTTGAAAGCATTGAAAGCAACCGGTAAACCTCTAATTGTGGTTTATATCGAAGGACGCCCCCTCGATAAGAACTGGGCGGATCAGAATGCCGATGCACTTTTAACCGCATGGTATCCGGGGCAGGAAGGTGGAAACGCCATCGCGGACGTGCTTTTTGGCGACTATAACCCGGCAGGTCGTCTGGCTGTGACCTTACCGAGAAACATCGGGCAACTACCGGTGTATTATAATAAAAAGAATCCACCCGTACACGATTATGTCGAAAGTACGGCAAAACCGTTATATGCTTTCGGATATGGCTTAAGCTACACCAATTTCGAATACTCCGACCTAAAAATCACAGCTCAGGGTAATGCCGAATACACCATCCGTTTCACGGTAAAAAATACCGGAAACTATGATGGAGAAGAGGTGGCGCAACTTTATGTCCGCGACATGCTGGCTTCGGTAGTACAACCCGTGAAACAATTAAAACATTACGAACGCATCTTAATAAAGAAAGGAGAGCAGAAAGACATCTCCTTCCGACTCACTAAAGATGATTTCTCACTCATCAACGCTTCCATGCAAAGAGTGGTGGAACCGGGAACTTTCCTCATACAAGTAGGCAGTTCATCCGATAACATACGTCTAACAGATAAAATAGATATAGAATGAATAAACTTAAACTTTTACGACTCACAAGTTTAGCCCTGTGCGGTGGAGTGTTCTTTTTGAGCAGTTCCATGGAAAGGGTAAGTGAAAAAACTCCGGTGGATCATGTAAATCCCATGATCGGTTCGGGCGGGCACGGACATGTATTTGTCGGTGCAAGTGTTCCATTTGGTCTGGTGCAATTAGGGCCGACTCAACCTGTACGGGGTTGGGATTGGTGCTCCGGTTACCATTACAGCGACTCGGTTATCGTCGGTTTCAGTCACACCCACTTAAGCGGTACGGGTATTGGTGATTTGGGCGACGTTCTCTTCTTTCCGACACAAAAGAACGAACGGAACGCTTTATTCAGTCATGCTGACGAGAAGGTAGCTCCGGGCTTTTATTCTGTTACCTTGAAATCTTCGGCTATACATGTCGATCTCACCGCTACCACGCGTACGGGATACCACCGTTATACCTTCCCCTCGGGAGGTGACGCATCCATTGTAGTCAACCTCCGCGAAGGTATAGGTTGGGATGCATGGAGCGACAGCCGTCTGATACAGGAAAACGACTCCGTTGTCTCCGGTTACCGTATTTCAAAAGGTTGGGCTAAGCACCAACAAATATACTTCACCGCAGTATTCTCGAAGAGAATTCAAAAGCTCGAACAAAAAGGCGACTCTATCGGTACGGTGACATTCAAGACAAACGGTTCATCCGACCCTATCTATGTAAAAGTAGGGCTTTCACCGGTCAGCGTAGAAAATGCCAAATTGAACCTCGCTTCCGAAGTGGCTAACAAGTCATTCGACCAGGTAGCAGCCAATGCCCGCAAGCAGTGGAGCAATGAGTTGAGCAGAATACAGGTAAAGACGATGAATGATACCGATGCCGAAATATTCTATACGGCACTCTACCATACCATGATCGCTCCATCCGTCTTCTCCGATGTGAATGGCGATTACCGCGGCAGCGATGGAAAAGTCTACAAGAATGGAGGCTTCACCAACTATACCACTTTCTCTTTATGGGATACTTACAGAGCGGCGCATCCGCTAGCAACCCTGATTCATCCGGATCGCATGAGAGATTTCGCCGAGACATTTATCCATATCTTCAAGCAACAAGGTAAATTGCCGGTGTGGCATCTCATGGGCAATGAGACCGATTGTATGGTAGGTAACCCCGCAATCTCCGTACTTGCCGACCTGCTTTTAAAGGGATATCTCCCCAATAAAGCCGATCAGGAAGCAGCTTACGAAGCGATGAAGACTTCTGCAATGCTCGACGAACGCTCCATCGACTTACTCAAAGAATACGGATACATACCTTTCGATAAAGAAAAGGCAGCTGAGTCCGTTGCTAAATGTTTGGAATATGGCATTGCAGATGCAAGTCTGGCAGAAGTTGCAAACCACCTCGGCAAGAAAGCCGATTATGAATACTTCCACAAACGGAGCATGGCATACCAGCATTACTGGGATCCTAAAACCAAGTTCTTACGTGGTCTATCATCCACCGGTAAGTTCCGTGAACCGTTCAACCCATTCCTTTCCGTACATGAAAAAGGAGACTATACCGAAGGTAATGCTTGGCAATACGTATGGTTGGTACCTCATGATGTACACGGATTGATCAAACTGTTCGGAGGAGACAAACCATTTGTCACCAAACTTGATTCACTCTTTATTGTAAAAGGTGACATGGGTGAGAAAGCATCACCGGACATTTCCGGATTGATCGGTCAGTACGCGCATGGCAACGAACCCAGTCATCATATCATCTATATGTATAACTACGCAGGGCAACCCTATAAAGCTGCTCCGCTCTTGAGAGAAGTTATGACGACTTTATACAAAGCCGATCCTGACGGATTATGTGGTAATGAAGATGTCGGTCAGATGTCTGCATGGTATGTATTGTCCTCTATCGGTCTGTACCAAGTGGAACCGGCAGGTGGCAAATATATCTTCGGCAGTCCGATAGTACGTGAAGCGACTGTAAATCTTGGTAAAGGTAGAACCTTCAAGATCGTTGCACACAACAATAACAAAGAGAATATCTACATCCAGTCGGTGAAGCTCAACAACAAAGCTTATACCAAGTCGTATATCACCTATAATGATTTGAAGGCAGGAGGTACACTGGAGTTTGTGATGGGCAATAAACCTTCAAAGTTCGGTACCGCAGTTACCAGCAGACCATAATCCAGCTTTTCGTTACAAAGCCAAAAGCTTGAGATACTATAAAAGAGAGAGGGCGTTTCAAAACAAATTTGAAACGCCCTCTCTTCTTTTATACTCGTATTCTAAGTTTTCTATTACTCGATTTAGAAGTATTTCTGTCTATGCACTCAACCGAAAACACTATTATCATTTATCATCATAATGCCCATAGGTAGAAAGTACCAGCACGGTTATCGTGTCTTTGTTTATTTCATACACAAGCCGATGTTTATCAGTAATCCGCCTAGACCACTGCCCGTTTCTATCAGCACCTAAAGGTTTAGGATGTCCGGTTCCTGTTTCCGGGTGATCTTGTAACTCCCCAATTAGTTTTACCGCTTTCTTATACGCTTGTGGCTCGTTTCGTTTCAACAATTTAAGATCTTTCTCAGCGGTAGGAAGAATTACTATACTATAAATCATAAATTATCCAGATAAGCATTCAATGCTTCTTTTGAATTAATTGTTACCCCCTTACCCTCTATTGCCTCTTTCTTAGCATTATCAATTTTGGAAAAGAAGTCCTCTTTACTCATTAATGCATCATCCTGAGAAAGCGGCACCAGCTTAAAGCTGCCATTTTCCCTTGATTTGAGAATTATATCTTGTCCATCTTTAGCCATACCAAGATACTTTCCCAATTCTTCTCTGAATTTTCTAGTACTAATTACTATCATTGCATTTATTATTAAATGATAACCATATTGGTACACAAAAGTATATATAGTATTTGAATTAAGCAAATTAGAAGCAGAAAATCACCCTTATTTTGCGCGAAGAGCATTACAGTATATTTGTACGCTTGGTAAACTCTATAATCTCAGGAATGTAACCGAAAGCCAGTCCGGTAACCGTATCCGCACACCCATAATAAATGGCAACGCGACCGGTTTCGGGGTCATGAAGCGTAGCACATGGGAAGCAAACATTCGGCACATCACCCATGCACTCATACTCGGTACGTGGAGAGATGAGATAAGCACCCGAACGGTATAACACTTTCCAAGGTTGTTCCAAGTCGAGCAACGCCGATCCGAAAGCATAAACAAAACCGTTGCAAGAAGCCAATACACCATGATAAATCAGCAACCAACCTTCGGATGTTTCAATAGGAATAGGACCCGCACCGATCTTGGTACACTGCCATGCGCTCACCTCAAACTGTGCAGGAGACATCACATGACGATGTTTACCCCAAAAGTTCAAGTCGGGTGATTCACTATAAAAGATATCACCAAAAGGAGTATGCCCGTTATCACTCGGACGACTCAACATGGCGAAGTTACCATTAAACTTCTTGGGGAACAATACACCATTACGGTTGAAAGGCAGGAATGCATTCTCCAACTGGTGGAAAGTCTTGAAATCAAAAGTATAAGCCACCCCGATAGTAGGTCCGTGATAACCGTTACACCAAGTCACATAATACCGGTCTTCGATGAAGCAGACACGCGGGTCATATCCATATGCCCACTCTCCTATCTCCTTATCTTCGCACTCAAAGCGAAGAGGTTCCGGATTAATGTTCCAGTGCATGGCATCATCGCTAAAGCCTACATGAAGCACCATTCTTCTGTTGGTGTCATCGCAACGGAATACTCCTGCATAACCTCCTTTAAAAGGAACTACCGCACTATTGAATATACTGTTGGAAGTGGGGAGCAGATCGCGTGGGATAATAGGATTCTGACTGTAGCGCCAAACCGTTTCTTTACAACCTTCCGGACGATCTTCCCAAGGCATACCAGGCAGGGGACTTCCTGTAATTTTTAAATCTTTCATAACTATTCGTTGATCTTTCGTTTTATATATAACACTTGTTCTTTCACAAATACTTAGTCTTACTTCTGCTGATCTTTATAAGTAAACGGTACATACCACGTGGCGATAAACGCAGGAATTGCCGCAATCAACACCCAAATAAAGAAATGCTGATATCCCACAAGGTCGCTCAACCACCCGCTCAACATACCCGGAAGCATCACTCCCAGATTCATGATACCCGTTGCAAAAGCATAATGCGACATCTGATGACTACCCGGAGCTATTTGTTGCATCATGAACAACATCAATCCGACAAAGCCGAAGCCATAACCGAAATATTCAAATACAATGGCGGAACCAATGATAAGAATGTTATCGGGTTGATAAGCCGACAATAAGAAATACACCACGAACGGTATATTAAAGGTACAGCATAAAATAAAGAGTGCGCGACTTAAACCGCGTTTCGCAATGAAATATCCTCCAAGCACCGAGCCGAGGATGAAAGCCGCTGCACCAAACGTACCATACACCAACCCGATCTTCTGCACGGACAACCCCAGACCACCTTCGGCAACCGGAGCTTTCAGAAACAAAGGCACGATTTTCATCGCAAAACCCTCGGCAAAACGATAGAGAATGATAAAGATGATATAACGTGCGATGTACTTTTTTTGGAAGAAGGAACGTATCACTTCCCAAAGCTCCGTCATGCTCTCCTTGAAAGTCACCTGTCGGGTGCTTTTGGCACGAGACGGAATAATATGCATGTGATAGAAAGAAGCCAGTATCATCAATGCCGCACAAATCAGCATGATAATCATCCAAGCCTTCACCGGACCGAAATGATCTTTAAGATCACCCGCCAAAAAGACCAATCCACCATTGGTGAGCACTTTCGCCAGATTGTAGAATGCTCCCTGCCAACCGATGAACTTAGCTTGTTGCTGATTGTCCAGTTCGGTCATGTAAACCCCGTCGGCAGCAATGTCATGAGTCGCACCACTAAGGGCAATCACTCCCATCAACGCAATGGAATAGGTGAAGAAGCCCGGTAAGGGCAGAGACAACGCCACTAAAGCAAAAGCCAGTCCAGTAACCATCTGAGTGGTGATTACGAAAAACTTCTTCGTCTTAAAGATTTCAAGAATAGGACTCCACAAAGGTTTTAGCGTCCATGGCAACATGATGAGCGACGTCCAAAAAGCAATTTGGGTATTACTGATACTAAGGTCGGAGAACATAAGCACCGAGACCATGGATAAAGCCACAAAAGGTAGACCCATTGCAAAGTACAGCGTAGGCACCCAGGCTACCGGAGATGTTTTATTTTCGTTTGTTTTCATTCGGCAAATATACTCAACGTAAAAAGACTACAAAATATCTATGGATCTGATTTTTATATCCAAATTAAACTTTAGCCGGTAATTCTGTATCTAAGACGAAGAAGAATAACCTTTTCAGATACAGAATTATCCATTACAGATATTTTTTAACCGGATTAAAAATCCTATTTTTGCTAACAGGTTAATTTACAATTATGCACTATGAAAAAGAAGAAATTCAGTTTGTACGGACTCACCTTATTTTTACTTTGCTGCGCATCGATTACAGCAAAGTCGCAAACCGCTGTAACACCCGAATCGAAAGAGGCATACCGCCAACGAATGGAATGGTTTGATGAAGCTAAGTTAGGCATATTTATTCATTGGGGAATCTACTCGGTGGACGGCGTATCCGAAAGCTGGTCATTTTACAATAACCGCATTCCATACGATCAATATATGGAACAACGGAAGCGCTTTAAAGCCGAAAATTATGATCCGAAGCAATGGGTGGAATTAATTAAAGAGAGCGGAGCAAAATATACGGTGCTCACCACCAAGCATCATGACGGCTTTGCATTATGGGATACCAAAGCAGGCTCGCTAAGCGCCAAAAAGAGCTCTCCGGCTAAACGCGACCTCATTGCACCTTTTGCTGAAGAAGTCCGCAAGCAAGGATTAAAGTTGGGACTCTATTATTCACTACTCGACTGGAGTAACGAGAACTACCCCAACCACACCCGCACCACATCAAGATACGATATCAAGAAAGATCCCAAACGCTGGGAGAAGTTCTGCAAGTTCAATTTCAGTCAGATGGGTGAACTGAACGAAACCTTTAAACCCGACTTATATTGGTTTGACGGCGATTGGGAACAAAAAGCCGAAGACTGGAATTCAAGCGACATTATCAAATTGCTTCGCTCCACCAACCCGAACGTTATTGTCAACTCACGCATTCAGGGCTATGGCGATTACGCCACTCCCGAGATCGGTGTACCCGTAGTACGCCCCAAAAACAGATACTGGGAGCTTTGCTACACCATCAACGACTCATGGGGATACCAACCCGGTGATACCAACTTCAAAACACCGCAAATGCTGCTTTCCACTTTCGTAGATTGTCTGAGCATGGGCGGTAACCTGTTGCTCGACATCGGACCGAAAGCCGACGGCACTATTCCGCAGGAAGAAGTCGAAGTCTTGAAGACCTTCGGACGCTGGACATCCAAACATCAGGAAGCCATCTACAAAACCCGCGCCGGTATTCCGGGTAACTATTTCAACGGATATACTACACTGAACAAAGCAGGCGACGTGCTCTATCTGTACATGCCTTATAAACCAACAGGCAGCGTTCCTTTGAAAGGCATCATCAACGAAGTGAAAAAAGTATGGGTAGTGGGCAGTGGCGAAGCACTCCACTATAAGCTCTATAATAAACTCTCTTGGAGTGAAGTACCGGGTATCATCTATATTGACGTACCCGAAAGCGTACAAGACCCTAACATCACGGTCGTAGCGGTTCAACTGGACGGCCCCATCAAACTCTATGGAGGCGAGGGGCAAGTCATTACGTCCAACTGATATCGTAGCATCCCGATCCCGCAACAATATATTAAAAGAGTACGTTTAAAAGATATATTGGCGCGAAACCGTTTAAATGCTAATTCAAACTAACAACAATATATATCGCAGCATGAAAAAGATTTTTCTCTCTCTTTTTGTTTTCATTACCGCTCTATATGGCGAGGTTAATGCTCAGGCACTTTCCGATAAATATGCGCCGATGCTCACCGTTCCCAAAGGCTATGTGTGCTATCGGACAGCCGACGCCATTCATGTAGACGGTCTGGCAAACGAAGCATCGTGGAAGAACGCCCAACCGACCGAAGCGTTTGTCGATATCAGTGGCTACCACTTCCCCACTCCACGCTATCAGACCACAGCCAAAATGCTTTGGGACGACAAATATCTCTATATCTTCGCCGAGTTGGAAGAACCCCATATATGGGCTAATCTGCAAAAAAGAGACACCATCGTCTTCTATGACAATGACTTTGAAGTATTCATCGACCCCATAGGGGAAGGACACAATTACTTCGAGATTGAGACAAATGCCATCGGCACCGTATTCGATTTGTCGTTGGAGAAACCCTATCGTGCTCCGCGACGCACCTTTGTACAGTTTCAATGGAACTGTCCCGGCTTGAAGCTGGCTACCCATTGCGTCGGGAAAATAAACAATCCCAAGGGCACGGACAAAGGCTGGACGGTTGAGATGGCTATTCCGCGCGAAGCCATTGCAAGTGAATTCGACAACTACCTGAAAGCAGGACAATGGCTCCGAATCAACTTCTCACGCGTAGAATGGCAATACGATATCGATGCAAACGGAAGATATGACAGGAAAAAAGGCAAGGACGGCAAATACTTGCCCGAAGATAACTGGGTGTGGAGTCCAACCGGTCAGATCGCCATGCACATGCCCGAACGTTGGGGTTATATGTACTTTTCCGATAAGACCGTCGGACAAGGAACCGATACCTTCCGATACCCCACCGACGAACCTGTCCGCCGATTCCTGAACATGCTGTTCTATGCACAGGAAGAGCAATATGCCAAGACCAAATCTTACTATAAAGAACTGAAAGATTTCGGTCTGCAACCCAAAGACATGCAAATGCTACCAGCCGGATATCAGGTGAATGTGGAAACCACCTCACATATCTATGAGATCACCGCACTCTCACCCGAAGGCAAAGCCTACGTGATGAATGAATCCGGCAGTTGCTTCATCAGAAAATAATCAGTACCCCCAATCGACATTAATTTAATAACAATTAGCATAACAATCAAATGAAAAAGACTACTATCAGTGTATTTATCGCCTCATTATTCATGCTGTGCTCCATCCGTTTAACAGCTAAAACACCCGTATACATCTGGCAAGGATGGGATAATAAGACCACTACGGAAGAAAATTTAAAGGACGACTTTACTAAATGGAAATCACAGGGTGTCACGGGAGTCTGTTTCAACACAGGCTTCGATGTGGAAAAAGCCAAAATCGCGTCAAGAATCGCCAAGTCACTTGGGCTCGAATACCATGCCTGGATGCCTTGTATGCTGCATGCAGGATTAAATCCATCGTGGTATGCCGTCAACAGACTGGGTCAATCGGCACACGACGTGCAAGTCTACGTTCCGTATTACACCTGCCTCGACCCCCACAACAAAGAAGTTCAGGCATGGCTCATTGAGCAATACTGCAAAATGGCCGAACTGCCCGATGTCGATTATGTACAGCTGGATTATATCCGTTATCCCGATGTCATTCTGGCTCGCGGGTTATGGGAGAAATACGGTCTGGTGATGAACGAAGAATACCCCAAAGCCGACTATTGCTATTGCGACGATTGCGTAGCTGCATTTAAGGAGAAGACAGGCATAGACATTCGCAAAGTGGACGATCCATCGAAGTGTAAAAAATGGGCACAGTTCCGTTGCGACATCATCACCGACCTTGTTAACAAGCTGGCTAGCGCCGTTCATGCCAAAGGCAAAAAGATCAGCGCCGATGTTTTTCCGGGACCACACTCACACGCTGTATGGATGGTTCGTCAAGAGTGGAATAAATGGAACATCGATGCTTTCTTCCCGATGAACTACAACGACTTCTATTTGGAGAAAGCCTCATGGGTAGGCAAAATCACCCGTAAAGAAGTAAAAGCGGTGAAAGGAAAGATTCCGGTGTATAGCGGCTTGTTTATCTGCAAAGATTGGAAGAACAAAGCAAGTGTGGTAGACCCCGAACACTCCGGTCTGCTACCGTCCGAAATTGAAGAAGCCGTCGCCGGATCGATGAAAGCCGGAGCAGCCGGTATCTCACTCTTTACTCCTAAAAGCATGACGGATGAACATTGGGACGCACTAAAACAAGTATTAGATAAGCTCGATCACTAGTGTCCCATTAAAATTGGGACGTTATTAAAAATTAAACAAATTTGGCCCATTAAGGCTAAAACGTTCTTTGTCATTTTGAAATTTAGTTCTATCGAAGAGATCTCGAAGAGGAGTTTTATCTGTCAATGATATGCTCAAGATCTGTAAAATCTCATAAGCACTTCTGTCAAGTTGCATGTCTTTTTGGACGATTGCCACTAAACAGTAAGTGCACATGGCAACGTAGATTTGAATCCGAACAGCATTTTCAGTAGTACCCCAGAATTTCTTTATTTTCAGATGCTGCTTTAGCCATTTGAAGAAAAGCTCGACTTGCCAACGGTTCTTGTAAAGTTCAGCAACTTGCAGGGCAGAAATATGTATTGCATTGGTTAAGAATACAAACTCACGCTTTTGTTCATCATCCCAATATCTGATCAATCGAAGATCTCCTGAATAGTATTGCTTAGGATAAAAACCAGTCAATTCGATCGTTGTGTCTGAAAGTACATTCTTAGGTAATCTGCGTTTCCATTTGATAGGCTTGAATTGAAGATTCTTCTTTGCTCTGATAATGAAGAAAGCTCCTATTTGATGAATTTTATTCAACATTTTGAAGTTGTTGTAGGCACGATCAAATATATAATAAGATCCTGATTCATAAGGAATTTCTTTCATTGTTGTAGAGTCGTGCACAGAAGCTTCGGTAATATGAAAGAATGTTGGGATCTGCGTTTCAACATCGTATAATGTATGCACTTTGATTCCACCTTTTTTCTTGCGGAATTTTGCCCACCAGAACACTGAAAGGCACAAGTCAATCGTCGTTGAATTAAAAGCATAGACATTGCCTTCAAGTTTGAAGATGTCAGAAATTCGTTTCTCCCTGGCTTCGTTTACTAGATAGTAAGCATACTCTTCAAAGATGTGATAGTCTCTGTCTTGATTGGCTCTCGCCAAAGATGATTTTGAGACATTCTTACCTATACCCAAATGATACGATTTGGAGTGATGAGCATCAAGTGCAACAATTAAATCTCTCAGACTTTCACGGTTGGATAATTGCCCAAACATCAGAGAAAGCAGTTGATTCCAACAAGTGAAATGCTTCACGTATTTGTTTCCATTGTACTTGGCCACAACACGATTGAATTTACTTCGATTCAGAAACGAGACCAATTGAGCGAAAACGTATTTATCTTTAAACATATGCTATCAGTTTAATCTGATGCAAAGCTATAAATTCAAGTCCGTTCGCTCGAAAAACGGCTGTAACTAACTAAATTTCAAATATTTCAAAGATCTTTTTTAGATTTTAATGGGACAGTAATGAAGCTCGATAAGAAGAAGAAATAATTCCCCTCCCGGAGTTTTTTTGCGTATTTTAATTGCACCAATTGCACTAATCGACTTAAGCAATTGACATACAGCAAAATACAAGGGTGCAATTAAGCGAAACAGCAGGGTGCAATTAAATTTAATTGCACCCTGCTGTTTTTCCACTATCATACCCTTTTTTTAGCCGCTCACCTCCCCTTTCCTTTTCGCAAGAAAGCAGTCTCTCACACATCTACAGACCATTTTTCTTAGCATAACGCATACTGTCTTATGATTACCTACAATTGTCGGTAATGTGCTCTACAATTGTGACGCACTTGAACCAAAACTGTAGGTAAGTTGCGCCACGTCTGTAGGTAATAAATATAAGCGGTAAGAAAAGAAGATGAAAACACTGCAAAACACTTACACTAAACGGCTTTTTAAGAGATAAGAAAGGTGGAAAATAAGGGTAAAAAAGCCCTAGAATTGGGGGAAAAGTTATGCAAAACTGGCAAATTTCTTTGCGAAAGATGGATTTTTTGATGTTTTTTGATAATTAGTGGGTGGTTTTAGGGAAAATGAAGTGCAATAACTCCATTAAGTGCAGCTAAAAACAAAATTGAACTTAATAGGAATAGAGCAGGCACAAAAGAGTATAAAACTAGTAAAAAACAGAAAACCAATATCTATGTATGTTTTTATTACGCATTGTTTTGTATATTTGCACGTCGAGCTAAAATATTAATTACATGTGCAACATGGAAATAATTTGAAATTTAATAGGATCTGATAAAAGATAATTAAGTGAATGTGGCTTGCAGAGAAGATTGGCGTAACTCTATTAGATTACAATACTTTCATCAAGAAAGATTACACTAACATGAATGCTCATTCTTTGCGATATTTTTTAGCACGTGTTGAGCATTATATATGTCAAGAGACTAATCAGACGATGAAAAATGATGTTGAATACATATTAATCCGTAACGATCAGAATAAAGATTATTTTCCATCAGAAGAAGAATTTGAGAGTAAGCGGAATTTGCTTGGAGGACTACTTTTGTTGAAAGGTGTTGATAATATATGTTCAGCCAATGAAGAGTATTGTGATAAACTCAAGACTTATAGCGCAGGGTTTATTTGGGGGCATTCTTTATGTCGCGATTATTATCATACAAACAAGGCAATGGATGCTTTTAACGACAGACTTTTTGCAGCTTGCAAACATAAGATAGAGAGTATTGATGTGTTTGATGCAACAGCACTTGAAAACAGAAGCCAGTTATTATACAATTTGGTAAAAATAATATGGGAAATAGAATAACATATAAGCGTTGTGAGAGGCATATTAGAGAGGGGAGTATTCGTAATCGTGTTTTTCGGTTAAGGTGATAGAATAAACAAAGATTAAGGAAGCATATAGCAATAGGATCTTTAAAGATATAATTTATGGCTGAATATCTGATCGCATTCGTTGATACTGAAATTGACCCAAAAAGTCGAGAAATTCTTGATATTGGAAGTATCAATAATAATGGAAATTCTTTCCATAAGGCTTCTGTTGTAGAATTCATTCAGTTTCTTAATGGAACAAAATATATTTGTGGACACAATATTTTTAATCACGACATTAAATATGTTGGTAAAGCAATAACCGAGGCGAGAGTCAATCCCCAAAATATCATTGATACGCTGTTCCTTTCCCCCTTACTTTTCCCTACTAAACCATATCATGCTTTATTAAAAGACGATAAGCTTCAAACAGAAGATCTCAACAATCCTTTAAATGATTCTATAAAAGCAAGAGATTTATTCTATGATGAGGTTGCCGCTTTTAGTCAAACAGAGGAAACTCTTAAACAAATATTCTATCTGCTATTAAAGGACAAAAAAGAATTTTATGCCTTCTTTGATTGCGTCGATTACACAAGCGTAAATTTGAACGCTGAAAGTTTGATTAAGCAAAAGTTTAAAGATGAAATATGCGAACAAGTTGACTTAACAAAAATCATAGAAGAGCAGCCCATTGAATTATCCTATTGCCTATCTCTGATTAATTCATTTATTCTTCATAAAAAGATTCATTCAATTACCCCTCCTTGGGTTTTAAAAAACTATCCGGGAGTGGAACAAATCATGTTTCGTTTGCGAAACAAACCTTGTGTAAGTGGTTGCGCATATTGCGACAATGTATTGAATATCCACAAAGGTTTAAAGAAGTTTTTCGGTTTCGACTCATTCAGGACTTATGGAGGCGAACCATTACAAGAGAAAGCTGTAAAAGCTGCTGTTGATAATAAATCATTACTTGCCGTTTTTCCGACCGGAGGAGGTAAATCAATCACATTCCAGGTTCCGGCTTTGATGAGTGGCGAGAGTTCAAAAGCCCTTACAGTTGTTATTTCTCCATTGCAATCATTAATGAAAGATCAGGTTGATAATCTTGAAAAGCTTGGAATAACCGAGGCAGTTACCATAAACGGACTACTTGATCCAATTGAAAGAGCTAAATCTTTTGAAAGAATAGAAGATGGTTCGGCTTCCATTCTTTATATCTCACCTGAGTCACTACGATCGAAAACTATAGAAAAATTGGTTTTAGGAAGGAAAATTGCTCGTTTTGTGATAGATGAAGCTCACTGTTTTTCTTCATGGGGGCAAGATTTCCGGGTTGATTATTTATATATCGGTGATTTCATTAAATCCGTCCAAAAAAAGAAAAATCTTGGTGAAGGAATACCTGTTTCATGTTTTACGGCAACAGCAAAACAGAAAGTGATTGAGGATATTCGGGATTATTTTAAAGAAAAGCTTTCTATCAATCTTGAACTTTACACCTCAAAAGTCTCAAGAACAAACCTTCAATACAAAGTCATTGAAAAAGGAGATGAAGAAGAAAAATATCAAGCAGTAAGAGACTTGATTGAAGAGAAAAATTGTTCGACAATTATTTATGTATCAAGAACAAGAAAAGCTAATTTGCTTGCAGAAAGGCTGACTAAAGATGGTTTTAACGCAAAGCCATATCATGGGAAGATGGACAAGCAAGAAAAGTCTGAAAATCAAGATGCATTCATTAAGGGTGAAACTCAAATCATGGTTGCTACTTCTGCATTTGGAATGGGAGTGGACAAAAAAGATGTAGGCATGGTCATTCACTATGAAATTTCAGACTCACTCGAAAATTACATTCAAGAGGCTGGTCGAGCAGGACGAGATGAACATATTGTAGCTGATTGTTTCGTGTTGTTTAATGAGGAAGATCTAAGCAAACATTTCATACTGCTGAATCAGACAAAACTTTCCATTAAAGAAATCCAACAAGTATGGAAGGCTATCAAAGAAATAACTAGGTTTCGTTCAACAGCTTCAAATTCTGCTTTAGAAATTGCCAGAAAAGCAGGTTGGGATGACAATGTTGTAGAGATTGAAACACGTGTGACAACAGCAATTGCCGCATTGGAAGATTCAGGATATTTGAAGCGCGGGCAAAATATTCCGCGAATTTTCGCTAATAGCATCATGTCCAAAAATGCACAGGAAGCGATTGATAAAATCAATTCATCTGAAAGATTTGAAGAAAAGCAAAAAGAAAAAGGAGTCCGGATTATAAAGAAGCTTTTCTCGAGCAAAAGTCGAAAGTTATCCAACGAAGAAGCGACAGAATCAAGAATTGATTATATCAGCGACCATTTGGGAATTGTAAAAGAGGAAGTAATAAATATTGTAAACCTTCTTCGTGAAGAAAACATTTTAGCAGATGCGAAGGATTTGACAGCATTCATCAAAAGAGGTGAGAACAAAAATCGTTCACTCCACATTGTAGAAGTATTCAATAAAATTGAAAGCTTCTTACTTCCATTATTTGGAGAAGAAGAAAAACAATTCCATATCAAACAATTAAATGAGGATGCTGAAAAACATGGTTGTGAAAATGTAAATACCTCCAGAATAAAAACGATCCTCAACTTTTGGGCAATTAAGAATTGGATTAAAAGACAAAATCTGGAATACTCAAAGAATCACGTTGTGATACTTTGCCTGCAATCTAAAGAGTTGTTGAAAGAGAGATTGGATAAACGATACGAATTGGCAAAATTTATAGTTGAATTCCTCTATGAAAAAAGCAACCTAAATATCTCAAAAGACGATGCAGGAAAAGAAGAAGTATTAGTTGAATTCTCTGTTCATGAATTGAAAACGGAGTATGAGAATAGTCTCAACCTCTTTAAACAAAACATCGATATTGACGATATAGAAGACACACTCTTTTACCTGTCAAGAATTGAAGCAATCAAAATAGAAGGAGGTTTTCTAGTAACATATAATCGATTAACGATCGAACGAACTGAGCAGGATAATAAGAAACGTTATACAAAGGATGACTATCAGAAGTTATTTCAATTTTACGAAAATAAAGTTCAGCAGATTCATATTGTCGGCGAATATGCAAAAAAAATGATTACTGACTATAAGAATGCCTTACAGTTTGTAGATGATTATTTCCAATTGAACTACACTTCTTTTCTCAACAAATATTTTAAGGGTAGCAGGCAGAATGAAATCAAGCGAAATTTAACGCCGTCTAAATTTAAGCAACTGTTCGGAGAGCTTTCTCCAACACAATTAAAAATCATAAACGATAACGAAACAAAGCATATTGTAGTTGCAGCCGGCCCTGGAAGTGGCAAGACAAGAGTATTAGTACATAAACTTGCTTCTTTACTTTTGATGGAAGATGTAAAGCACGAGCAGTTGCTAATGGTCACTTTTTCACGAGCGGCAGCAACAGAGTTCAAAAAGAGGCTCATCAAACTTATTGGCAATGCAGCTAATTACATTGAGATAAAGACATTCCATTCCTATTGTTTTGACTTGTTAGGTAAAATTGGCAGTTTAGAGAAGTCAGATGAAATCCTGAGAAGAACCATTGAAAAAATTAAAAGTGGAGAAGTTGAAGCAAGCCAAATCACTAAAACGGTCTTAGTGATTGATGAAGCACAGGATATGAATGTAGATGAGTTTACTCTGATAAATACATTGATGGAACAAAATGAGGAGATGAGAGTAATTGCAGTTGGAGATGACGACCAAAATATTTATGAATTCAGGGGAGCAAGCTCAAAATATTTTGAGCAGTTTATTTTGGAAAACAAGGCTATAAAATATGAATTAGTTGAAAATTACAGAAGTAAAAGTAATCTAGTAGACTTTACCAATCAATTTGTAAAATGGATTCCTCACCGACTAAAAGAGACACCAATTATCGCTAAGCAAACCGATAATGGAAAAATAAAAATAGTACGCTATCGAAGTGAGAATCTTATCAATCCACTGGTACAAGATATCCTCGCAACCGGACTTACAGGAACCACTTGTGTACTGACAAAAACAAATGATGAAGCATTGCAAGTTACAGGCTTGCTTTTGAAAAATGGAATGCAGGCAAGATTAATTCAAACAAATGATGGATTCAGTCTTTATAATCTATTTGAGATTAGATTCTTTTTGAGCAAATTAAACTTAAAAGAAGATGTTTTCATCATTAATGATGATAGTTGGGAATATGCTAAACGGGAGTTAATAAGCAATTTTCGCTGTAGCACTAAATTACAAGTATGTAGCAACATCATAAAAGATTTTGAGGCGACTAATCCAACGAAAAAATATAAATCTGATTTGGACGTTTTCATACGTGAATCGAAATTAGAAGATTTCTTTAATGAAAATGGTGAAACCATCTTCGTATCTACAATTCATAAGGCAAAAGGTAAAGAATTTGACAACGTTTTTCTGCTGCTTGAAAATTTAGACATAACTACAAGCGAAGCCAAACGACAGCTGTATGTCGCTATGACAAGAGCTAAGCAAACCTTAACAATTCACTTGAATTCGAACTTTCTTGATTCCATTTCAGCAGAAAATCTAGAACGGATTGAAGATATGAGAATTTATTCCCCACCAAACGAAATTGCAATACACCTAACTTTAAAGGATGTCTGGCTGGACTATTTCAGAAACAAACAATATCTGATTTCCCAACTTACAAGCGGAAATCTTGTAACTGTTAGAGGAGATGAGTGCTTAAATTCTAAAGGTCAATCTATTTTGAAATTCTCGCAGCAATTTATTAAGCGAATTCAAAGCATGAAGGAGAAGAAATACGAATTAAAAAGCGCAAAAGTGAATTTTATCGTTTATTGGCTGAAAGAGGATACAGATCAAGAAATTAGAATCATTTTACCTGAACTTTACTTTGAAAAAGTTCAGTAGTTGCTATGTAAGCCTTCGGTTAAGTAGGTATAATCACAAACAAGTCCCAACTTGCATCAACTTTGTTCAACTGGGAAGAACTTGGTGCAAGATGTGACTATTTTATTCGAGTTGGTTTTAATTTGAAGAATCAGTTCTGTTTTTCCAGTTCCTTGGCAATAGCTCCCTGATATCCATCTTTGATTCTTTGTATATAGGTAATTTCCTTAAGATATCAGTCATCCATTCTCTTGGATCAACTCCGACAGCCTTACAGGAACTTATTAAGGAATAAATTATTGCTGCACGTACTGCTGAGCCGTCATTTCCACAGAAAAGATAGTTTTTCCTGCCGATGGCTAAAGGCCTTATCGCATTTTCGATAAGGTTGTTATCTATATTGATACTTCCTTCATTGACATAACGGGCAAGACGTGGCAGGAGTGTATAATTATATTGTATGGCTTTCCCTATTCTGCTGCCGGGAAGTACTTTCAGCCATGTATCGCCAAGCCATTTTTCGAACTCACAGATAATTGGATATGCTTCAGTCTTACGCTTGTCTTTTCTCTGGTCTGCTGTCAGTTTCATATCATCGGCTACACTCTCGATATGATACAGCTTATTGATATATACAAGTCCTTGTGTCGCTTTCTGATTATCCTCATCAAGTGCTTCTACAAATTTACGTCGTGCATGAGCCCAACATCCATAGAGTGTTATGCCGTCAATCTTTTCAAAGTCATCATATACATTATAGCCATCAACTTGTACATTTCCATGATAACCAAGCAGAAGCCTGTGTGCTGTAGTCTTACTTCTTGAACCGAAGTCATAGCTGAAGCATACCGATCCGTGCAATGCGTCTCTCACACACCACATATAACCTTTTACCGTACGATGTTTTTCATTGTCTATCACAGGAATCGTACTCTCATCAACCTGGATATATTCACCCCGGAGTATCTCTGACTTTAAAATATCATATAGTGGCTTTATCCTTTCGCATGTGGCACTAAACCAACCATTCATGGTAGAGTCATTGAAAATAATGCCACTTTCACGATACTTTTGGATAACCCTGTAAAAGGGAAGGTGATACATGAACTTGTCAAGTATGATATCTGTCAGGATAGATGCGCCTGCAATGCATTTGTCAACAGGAGCTAAAGGCATAGGAGCGATTTCAAAGGCTTTCCTTTCCGGACTTTTTATCTGTATATTAGATTTGAGTACATACTTATGGCGTATTATTCTTCTGATGTATACCATTGCTGGTATTCTTTCAAGAGAATCGCTTATTTCAGGAGTTAGTTCACTATATTCATCTGGGTTTATTCCTTGCGGATATATATGCTCTTCCCTAACTGGTAGTTTGGATATATCAAGAGGTTTTCTGGAAGGTTTTTCCTTTGTCTGACCGATTATCTTGTCTATGTTCTTCTGTTCTACAGAAACTTCAGCTTCAAGCCTTGCCTTCTGATCCTCACTCATCTGCTCAGGAAACAAATTCAGTTGAAGCTCATCAGGATTAAGCGGAAGGTGTTTCTCGCTCATACTGCCAAAAACTTTCTTACGGAGCCACGCAAGCTGGCTTTCAAGGCTGCTTACCAAGTTCTTCAGACGTTCATTTTCTTGCTGTAGGGCTATTACTTCCGCTTCTGTCATTATCGTGTTCTATTATGGAACAAAGATAATGATAATCAGCTGATTAAACAACATTTTGTAAATATAAGTACTACTATAACTGCATGTTTCTCAGATGCATGAGGCGATTCCGACGACTATCTGCTTTTTCCATAATTCCTTCAACCAGAAGCACGAGATCACGCCATTGCATGACATATGATGAAGAGGTGGCAGAAGACAGCTCAGGAAGTGAAAAGGTTCCTCTTTCAAGCATCTTACTGTATATTACCATACCTCCCGGTTCCCAATGAAGGAGTTTGATGCGGTTACGATGCTTGTTTATAAAAATAAAAACATCACCATTATGGGGATTGGCACCCATGATATTGGTCACAAGTCCACTTAATGTATGGAAACTCTTTCTCATGTCCGTCGGCTCGCTGAACAACAGATAACGGTTACTGTCACCCAGGCTAAACATGATTTGTGGCTGATAAGATGATACTTTCGAGTTGAGAGTTGTTAAGCTCTCCATGTATTCTCATGATAGTGCCGTTTGCAGATTGTAACTCAATATTTATATTACTACATAGTCTTTCATCTGAGGCTTTTTTCACATGAGAACATTTTCTAGTAAGATCAGGACAAGGTATGAAATTACCCTTATTCCCTATCGCTAATAACTCATTATTCTTGTCTTTTGTATACTTACTTTTTGCCTCATAAAAACGCCATGGTATTATTCCCAGTTCTCTCAAACGGTCCTTAAAACTTACATTATTATCTTTGCAATAAAGGACTATGGAAGCTATTTCTTCTTTTGTCATCATAACTCTTTGTTTTTAGGCAAAAATAAAAAGAAAGAAATTATGGTAAAAGATGCATTTAACCGAAGGCTTACGTTGCTATTGAATACAAAGAAAAATACATTTAACAAACACACTGCTAAATTGCGTTTTGAGGGACGACTAAGTAGACTATCACCTTTCACAAGGAGAAAGTATAAAAAAGTATTTAATTTCCGATAAGAGATTAAATCATAATTGCGTGCTTCTTGAGATAAGTCGGTAAAAGGAATAATCCAAGTTCCGCTATTTATCAATTTATTGGAAGTTATACCGGCTCTGGCTACAACCACTTTTGCTATCTTACATATTATGAATAGTAATATACTCTTAAGATAACAGTCCGAATTAAATATTGCAAATTGGTATAATCATTAGTCTGGTGCACTAATACATACCCCTTAGCAACTGGATCCCACTCCCAGCTTGACCATCCTCCTGTAGATGTTTGATCTGAAATTAGAAAATCAATGTATTGTTCATTCGAATTATGAGATATAGGTTTGCGTTTACATATAAACCATACGAAATCATCGTAGCTTATAGTAAAAGACAAGTGATTTCCTGAAATATTCATAGAGGTTGCAAACGGTAAAGAGAAGCTTATGTTGCTTAGTTCTGAGAATGTATGACTATATGTAAATGAGCTTCCCGGCACAGCATGATAAGTTGCCACATCAGCAATTGTTTCTGCCTTAATGTTTGTTGTCATCAAAAGCAAAAATGAGCACAGTAACATCTTTAGTCTTTTCATAAATATTGTTTTAAAGGGTTATATATAAATGTGAACAAAGATAAATTAGCTGAAATCCTTTCTAAAGAGTGTTCCGTATCAGCCTGATAATTATTTCCTTTAAAGTGGCCAAGCTTGTAAGAAATGTATTGGGAAGATTTAATGGAAACTCGGTGTCAATATACAACAAAGTAATTGAATCTGCAAGTAAAAAACAAAAATATAATTTACTTCTAATTTGGAATATCCTTTTTTATCTGGTAAAGATCGGATACCAGCAAAATATGTTGTACAAAGTATTTTTTTAATGAGAATCGGTTTATTACTATTATCGCAGATAAACTTCTTTTGAAGAATTCAACCTATTATTGGAACGTTTGCGTTAAAGCGTGCGTATTAATCGTAATCAGAATATAGCCTAACTTATTAATCATTGACAATAAAAGCATTAAGCAACGAAATAATCGCTCTTTGAACGGCATTGACGGGAATAAGAAAATAAAGGAATCAAGTGTGGTGTGGTTGTGGATAAGAATATATAATTCGGGTGAGTGGCAGAAAAGGACATTGGCACATAACCATTGTTTGTACCACCACAAAAGGTGGTACAATAATATAGATAATTTCTGCATTCAACACTTTTCCGAGCCAACAGACTTTAAAAAAAACATATATAAACTATTTTCACCATTGACATTGCCATCTATGATGGCGGCGTGGAAGTAGAAAAAACCGATATGCTTCCACCTCAGCTCCCACCGAAGATTATCAAGCAACCATATACATCCTTCCGTACAATCCCATTATTACAGATGTACTTTTCAAAACTACTTCCTTGAGAATTGAGGTTTAAGTACCGGTCGTATTATTGAAGCTTGCAATTAGCAGAATGTAACGGAACCTATATAGAATACCTAAGGCGGATTTGTAATTGTGCCATTCAACAAACATTTAAATAGTTCAAGTACAATCCAAGTAGGATCTAAGTACCATTCAACTACCATCCAAGTTCAAACTTTAATAGAATCCATGTCAACGATTACGTGACAACGAGCGAGACAATGGATAGTAGCACGAAGAGTTGAGTGAAATTCCGTTATAATATAAAGCTCACCCTCGGCTAATCTTTGGCATAAACACAATAATTTTATACCTTTGGGCATTTAATGTCAAAAGATACATGATGAAGAGATGGATAAATTTTAAGTTTTTGGCAATTCTTGCATTGACAATAATAGCATCTTCGTGTGTGAAAGAGGGGCATGTGTGCTACCGCTTTGAAGTGTGTAACGTGACCGATGTGCCGATGACAGTTCGCTTATCTTCATGGGGAAAGTATAGCATGTATATTAATGGCATGTATGACTCTAAGTATAAGTTTCATGACGTGGAAACTATTAAACCTCACTCTTCTATAATATTCAGCACGGAAGTGGGTGATAATCCCGACCCTTATGAAATACCGTCGTCAATAATCCCGGCATGGCAATACATCACCTCAATAGAATGTAACGGGGTGACAATTCCTAAAGAGTATTTTACGAATAAGGAAAAATGGGAAATCGGAGTGGCAAATCAAATTAATGGCACATTCACTTCAATAAGCTTATACGTACTCCCCGAACTTGTCGGACTCCCGCAAGCTAAATAAAAACGTATCTTAACACAGAAGCAGGAAAAACTAAACGACCGGAATGAATTTCATGGATAATCCTTGTTTTGTTTCTATTATGCTGCAAATATCATGCATAATAGAAACAAAACAAGAAAAAGATCTAGTATAAATGCTATAGATTCCATTTACAGTTATCTCATCATTAACGAAAAGTCGGTAATGACAATAGAAGAGATTATACCCAATACTCCGTAGTAGTCGAGTTTATTTTCTTTAATGTATAAAGCGATTATTTTGAACAGGAAGAGGCAAATAAAAACACTACACAAAGCCACATACAAATAGACGTACCAATCGCTTTTCTTATCTACGAACGAATAAATTGCGCAACTAAATATTGCTAATACAGGAAAAAGTGATCTAGTTTTCATTTCGTTTTCAGGTTAGTATTGCTGTCCGTTTCCCCCACAGCTATTAATTATTATATAAAAAAGAGGCGTGGAAACCATTGAATATCACCGTTATGAGGCTCTGGACAGCCCAAGAATGAGTAATAAACAATAGCCCACGCCAAGCGGTATATATACTATTAGCAAGTAATAGATATAAAGCATTGACGTGAGCGTTCTTGCCTATTATCCCCATTCTTAGAAATTGTCCAGATTTCATAACAGGATAATATTTAAACGCCCTTCGTTATTTTAAGTACTTATCAGTTAATCAAAGGCTGACAAATATACACGTTTTTTCTTAATAAAATATACAATAAGATATAATTTGTAAAATAAGAAAACAGAACGATCCGGACACTAACATATAGAAGTTAGTTGCCCGGATCGTGGATTAAAAACACTATTCGTTCGCGAGGAAGGGCTTACTTCAACAGTTTGATTTCATTCATCAACTGTTCGCCCAACCCGATGGTATAGCCTTGCGATTTGAACACAATATCGTTATTGGTATTGGCAATCACTACAATAGGAAGCAGAGTGGCATTCGGCAGGTTCAAAGCTTTTGCCAACTGTTTCTGAATGACACCGTTCTCGTCTATGCCATAGCTGATAGTAGAGGGCAGACCGGGGAAATCGGAAGCACGGTATTTCTTGCTTTGTTCCTTATCGGGGAAAAGCAATACGATCCGTTGTCCCCATTGCTCAAAGTCACCACTCAAGGTGGCAATATCACGCAAGGCATGGTTGGTGGGTTCTTGTCCGGGGCCAAGAATAGCCAACACGTAATAGCCTCCGCGACTACATCCGCAATGATCCATAATGGTTTCGGTCTTGCCGGTAGCGAGAGATAAGAAGGAGAGCTCGGAACTGAGTTGACCGATGACTTCCACCTGACTCTTATTCTTCTCGCGTATCACGAGGTCAACATCCGTGGTCTTTCCTTCTTCCACATCAAAGAAAGCAACTTGGGTAAGCACGCTGCCGTCGTTCTGGCGTATTCCCGAAACGAGCATGTAATAGCCTGTATCGAGTAGCACTCCATTCTTAAACTGACGTTCCCAACTTGTGCCGCCACCCATATCGACATCACCTTCCTCATAGTTCAGAAGACGGAAGGTACCGTTATCAAATTTGGATATGGAGAAGTGGGTGTAGTACTTAGGATCGGTGACACCGGACGATGGGGTGTATTTCAGCACAAGGGTTCCTTTAGGAGAGGTCACCGCTTTGGAACTGTCAAAGTCCACATCCAGAATTTGTCCGTTCACTTGCTTGTCCTCCACTTTATTGTATTGTATCTTACCGGTGATTTCATCTATCCATGCGGGAATGCCAAGGCTTCTTGCCACAGCCACAAAGAAGATGTTACGTGATTTATTGTCGGCGATCCGTGCTTTCCACACTCCCACGGGAGAGATCACAATATTCTGGTAATTCAACTCATTATTAATGGTGATGTTCTTTTTACACCACTCCACAAGCTTCTGCGGGTCTTGTCGGTAAGCTTTCTGATCGGCTGCCGGAATGACGGTCTTAAAGAATTTCTTATAAGGAAGAATCATCTCATTGCCTACGCGGGGATTCATGATGCAGGTGTTGAAAAGCAAGACATCATTTATCTCCTGTGGGGAATTGTAAAGGTGATCGTTCAATATGTCCAACGAGACATCTCTCAGATCTTTATCGGAAATAGCTGCCAATAGGTTGGCTGCTTTCGTGATTTCATTTTTCTTCTTTGCTTCAAGCAGATAAGCGGTGAGTGTCTTCCAGTTTCCTCTGGATTTAACCAAAAAGTCGGCGACAGGTTCGGGCAGTGCGTTTTGCTTGGCAAAGTCGGCTGCTTTGGTCTTATCCATAAAAGTAGCCACGTAAGCATTGCGTACGGAGTCTTCATGAGCCAGCTTCTTGTTGTTCTCGGCGCGTTGCTGCGGAGTGACTTCGGGAATATTGGGGCTTTCGGGAGGCGGAACAATATCCAAAGGTATGGAATAGGCTTCGCCGGCTTTCTTATCGAGACGGATATTAACCTGATTGTCTTTACCGAAAGATACTTTTGCATAACCGAACACACCATCTTTAGAGGCCCACACCAGCATGTCTCCCCTACCCGCGCTTAGCCAGGTCGCTCCGGCTTTATCGGTATAACGGGTGGCTACGGTGTAGAACTCGGCGTAGTTATAGATTTTAAATTCTATCTTGGCATTCTCCACAGGTTTTCCATTCTTATCGGTGACTGTGATAAAGGCTTTTCCTGTAGGGGCATAGTTCTGAATGAGGTTGATTTCGGTATAAGTGGGAGTCTGCAACATGATGTCTTCTTGCCCCACATAAAGCCCGGTAACCTTGGAATGCATCAACATTCCGCGACTTGCAGCGGTATTAAACCAACCGAGATTGAGCACCGGCTCGGGTTCGCAAGCTCCCAAGAAGTACCATTTTCCATCTACCCAGGCTTCTACCCAGGCGTGATTGTCGTCGGTGTGTGCCCAACGGGGGGTATAGACCTGACGGGCGGGGATACCGACCGACCGCAATGCTGCAACCGTAAAGGTGGATTCTTCACCGCAACGTCCGTAAGCGGTACGAACAGATGAGAGCGGAGAACTGGTACGGGCATCACTCGGGGTGTAGACTACCTTTTCGTGACACCAGTGATTGACCTCCAACACGGCATCGTGAAGGCTCAGGTGTTTTACGCGATTCTTCAATTCTGCATAAAAGACACGACGGGAATCATCCAGATTCTCATTGTTCACTCTTATGGGCAACACAAAATGACGGAATACATCATCGGGTATTTTACTTCCCCAAGGCATTTCGGCTTTAGCCTGTTGCGAGAGTCGGATGTTCTCCAGATAATATGCACCTGAATAGTCCGTAATATCTCCTATAGGCATATAGGCATACAGAAACATCAAGGCTTCCTGTTCAAACGGCGATATCTTCTGCTTAAAAACTTTAAATAAGTTTCCATTCGGCAATTGTTTTTCCTTCAGGGCAAAGTCCTGCTTCACCTGATTGCGATAAGCCTCATCACGAAGAAAGTGATCAGCTCCGTAAGAGAACTGACTTATCAAAAGGAACAGTAGGCAAAACGGATAAATTAGTCTTTTCATAATCTTATCGTTATTAATCAATTGTTCACGGTTATTGTAGTAGAAGTCTGTACATCATCAATATAATAAACGGCTTTTTCCACCGGCACATCAGCTCCGGCAAGCGGAGGAGCGGGATCTTGATTCGGGGTTTTCCGGTCGGGGTAATTCCTGTAATCACCTGTTCTGAAAGATAACCGTTCCACCGACTTCAAGGCATGAATTAAAGCTTCGGCACTGAATTTCTCTTCGCCGTTAATCCACGCATGATAGTTTCCAAGTCCTTCGGTAGTAATCTTTAGAGCGACATCAAGCCACTTCCCGGCTTCATAACTCCCTATCTTTTTCCTTGTTTCTCCGTTCACCGCGAATATACTACTTTTTTCGAAGATAAGACATACAGCGGTGCTGCCATGCCTGTCGGTGACTTCAAATTGGAATGTACCATTGTCGGACTGACCGGCATATACTTTAAAACGGATATCGGCTTTATCGCCTGCTTTAAATACGCGGATGGCACGGGCATAGTCGTACGGATCCTGATCTTCGAACTTCAGACTTTTGTTGGTCTGGGAAGGGAAACCGGCTACACTGACTTTAGCCCAAAGCGGGGAATAGATGTTCCAGTCGGGTATAATGCCACCCACTTCCAATGCATTGAAATTATCATCCACTTGACGGTCTGTCTCCACTTTTATGGGTAAGGGGATGCGGCTAATCCAGATATCTTCTTTGTTGACACTATAAGTCAGCCACATATTATTCCCGGGAAGTGTCGCCTCTCCTTCGGTGATGCCCCGCATATAGTTAGGCCCGAAGTCTTTGCAATCGCCATAAAACCGGCGTGGAGGAACTTCTCCATGCACCACACCCATATTGTCAAACAAGATACCATCGTCACCGCTGATGACAATAAGCGGATAGCGGTATTGCTGCGTTTCGATGGGATTATAACACATGGCTTCTCTTAACGTACAATCTCAAATTGCAACGCAAGAGATTCAGCGCCACCGGCAATCTGCTTGGGTAAATAAACCTTCACTTTGTTCCCTTCTACCGTCCACTTAACGGATTGTCCCGATGCCAACAGTTTCATTTTGGAATGTTTAGCGGGGATATTACCTTCCCATTCAATTATGGCAGGTACTTTTCCGCCTTCGGGCAGTGCATAAAGCGCATAGAGCGTCTTTTTATTCTTGTCGGCGGTAAACCATACATTACCGGAATGATAGTCAGGGGTAATACGGGTATTGTAGATTGCCTTGCCATTCTTCTGCATCCAGTTACCAATCTTTTGCAGGCGCTCCACACTCGATTGCTCAATAAGACCTTCGGGAGTGGGACCAACACCAAGAAGTAAGTTACCGCCTTTGGCTACAACCTCCATAAGCATGGTGATAATCTGGTTAGGGCTTTTATAGGTTGGATTCTTTATCCAGCCCCAGTCGGTGGTCAACGTCACACAACTCTCCCATGGATAAGGCAGCTGCTTCTCGGGAATCTTTTGTTCCGGAGTCTGGTAATTTTCGTACTTGCCATGTATGGTTCTGTCCACAACGAGTAAGCCCGGTTGTTTTGCCCTTGCCATCTCCGCTATTTTAGGCATATCGATATCCTGTTTATTTTCGGCGGCAACCCATCCGCCATCCAACCACAGGATATCGACAGAGCCATAATTACTCATCAACTCGCCAATCTGATTGTGGGTGAATGATTTGAAAGCTTCCCAACGCTCGGGATGCTGTTTGATGTTATAGTTCACGTTACGGTTTGGAGTAGCATAATAATCCCACCAATAATCCTGACTGTGCCAGTCCGGTTTGGAAAAATATGTCCCGATCATAAAGTTATCTTTACGGAAAGCATCGAACACATACTTGGCTACATCTGCTTTCGGGTTATTTTTGAAAGGCCCTTTAGCAATAGAGAAATCGGTATATTTACTGTCAAACATACAGAAACCGTCGTGGTGTTTCGTAGTAAATATCACATATTTCATACCCGCCTGTTTCATCACCTCCGCCCATTGCTTGGGATCGAACTTGGTAGGATTGAACTTCTTGCTCAGCCCGTTCCAGTACCAGTCTTTAAACTCCTGATAATTTTCGTGACCGTAGCGGGTGATCCAATCTTCGGAACATAAAGCCCATGATTCCACAATACCCGGAACGGCATACAGGCCCCAATGGAAGAGCACACCAAACTTTAAATCCTGCCAGTGATCCAACTTCTTCAAAACCAACGAGTCAGTCGGCCATTCATAAGTGGAAGAAATGCCATGTACAAAAGTATTCTGAGCTTTTGCGCCCGACATACAAAACAGTGAAGCAATAAATAGAACAAGTACTTTTTTCATCCGTATTTTTCTTTTTAATTGATTAGTCTTTAAAAGATAAAATTCTCCGACCCTTTTGGGGGAGGTATTATTTAGTGCAATATAAGTATAAAGCTATAATACAGCATACAAACATAAGATAAAAATGACGACAACAAAATATCCATTAACTATTAGAGTATATCTGAAACAACCAGAAGGCCTTATAGATGAAAATCGTCTGAAAATAAATTTCAACACAATTTATAATCGGGATATACCCTATGGGTATGGATATAAAAAGGTCTTTAATTGTAGAAAGATAAAACGCAGTATTGACTTCGGAAACTGTTTTTTTTAGTATTTTTGAAACTGAAAAACATCACAATACCCTTATAAGAAAAAATAAAATATGACTACCCCCAAAGTACCTTCCATTAAGAATATGTATATCGGCAAAGTTCACATTCAAGTAGCATGCCACTTATCGTTTGCATTATTCACTTTCTATATGTTACTAAAGAATGATTTCGCATGGAAATGGGTGGAGGGTTTATCTCTCTTTATTCCGGATGCAGATTTCTTTCATAAGTTTCTGCTAATGCCCGGCGGGCTACTTGCATACGTCGGATGCTATCTGACCCAATTTCTTTACTATCCGGTAATAGGATGCGCTCTTTTTGTAGGGCTGCTTTATGTCGTGCAGTTATTCACCACAAAGATAATCCGTTTTCCAAGTCTCTTATATCCGCTATCATTTCTTCCATCGTTGATGCTGCTTACAGCAGTATTGAATGTGGGATATACTTGGGTCACTCTAAAATCTCCGGGACATTTTTTCGTACCTGTATTAGGATGCATCTTTTTCCTGAGTTGTTTGATGGGTTATAAACGTATTCACTTCTTTCCACTACGCGTACTATCAGTTTTCTTGATTGCGGCAACGTACCCTTTTTTCGGCTTTTATGCTTTATTTGCTGCAGGACTTTGCTTGCTTTACGAATGGCGGATAAAACATAACGAATTAAAATATCTAGCAATCTTCATTATTGGATTAGCATCCATCATACTTATACCGAAGCTTTATTATTTCACCATCAACAGTACGGAGCAAGAAATATCGCGTTTGTATGTAGCGGGGTTACCGACTTTCTTTATCCGTCGGGCGGAACTGATGTTATGGATGCCTTTTCTTCTCTTGCTTGGTTATTATGTGCTACTCATTCTTTTCCCACTTACCGAACGGACAAAACACCTTAGTAAATGGCTTGTAATTTCAATAAGCATTTATGCTATGGCTATGATATTTACAGCGCAACAAATGTATCGAAATGAGAACTTCGAGGCTTCCGTCCGAGCCAACCTGGCAATGGAAGATGGAAATTGGAGTAAGGTGCTTGAAGCAGTCAATCAAGTAGAAGGATCGCCTACCCGTGATGTGGCAATAGAGAAAAGAATTGGACTGATGCAAATGAACATGCCGCAACCTTCGGACGAACTTCCTCCTCTTTTAGAAGTATACAAGGATTCGCGTCCCGGAATATTTACTTTCATGCAATTGTGCGGACTCCCCATGCACTACTATATGGGGCAGATAAATTTATGTTACCGCTGGGGCATGGAATTGTCCGTAGAATATGGCTGGAGGGTTTCAAGTCTAAAATACATGATAAAGAGTGCTCTATTGCAAAGAGAGTTCAGCCTCGCACAGAAATATATTGATGTACTGAAAAAGACAGCTTTCCATAAAGATTGGGCAGAGAAATATCAGCATTACATTGACAGCCCCAAACGAATGAAATCAGATAAAGAATTCATCAAGATATCAAATATAAAGATATCCGATACCTTCGTTGAATAAACTACGGACGGTACACCGCCTGCTTTGCCGGAGCTTCTGCCGCTTTCACCCATTCACGACGAGACACCTCAACAGGTTTCACCATGAATTCGGGTACATTGAACGACTTAAACAGGTTTTTATAATAATGTGGGTTTTCCTGTGGAAGAATAAAAGGACGGCTGACTTTTCCATTCTTGAAATAACAAATATATGGACAGGTATATGATCCGTCATCACGACGTGAGCTAAAAACAATCCATGCACCATTTGATGACCATGAATGATAACTTTCCGCCTCAGGACTGTTCGCCTCTTTCAGTGCAACCGTTTCTTTTGTGTCTAAATTCATTAAATAGAGGTCACTGCTCTTATGCCAAATATGAAAAGTCCCGTAATCTCCCATTGTAAAGAGTAGATAATGTCCGTCGGGGGAAATACGTGGTAAAGTAGCACTTTTACCTATCTTTGAAGCACTGAATAAAGTATCGGGAGCAGAGAATGTATGTTTTGACGCATCAAATGCCCTCCGGTAAATATCGTAGTGTATTTCTTTATAATGAGCGAACATTGTCTCTTCATCATGTTTTATCCCATTAGGATAGCTTGCGGAAGCATAATACAGGAATTTACCATCAGGGCTCCAGGAAGGAAAAGTCTCCAATGCATTCGAGTCATTGCAAATAGTGGTTACTTCATTACGATTGACATCATAAAGAATAAGGTCTGAGGCTAAATCAATCACTTCGACTTTTTGCGGACTCTTCGAATGAAAGTGTTGACGCGTAACATTGGTGGAATAAGCTATCAGGTTTAACTTGGGATGCCATGAAGGATAGACACCCGCTGAAATGAGCTTGCCTGTTTTCAAATTTATCTTCTTAACCTCTTTTCCTTGGGCAATCAATGTACCACCTTTGTATTCACGCATGTGGATTTGCATTCTCCCCGTACGATTATAATCCTGATATGAATGACAGTTAATACATTTGCCGCGCGAGTCCTCAACAGGACGACCGTTATTGAAAATCACCTGCTCTTCAAAATTGGTTAAGTTACGTTGGTTAATACTGATATTCTCATAGAGCACATAAGAAGGTTCTATCAATCTGTAAGACAAATAAGTATCTATTGCTTCCGCTGCCACGTAACACTTAATCGGTATGTATCTGTTCCATTTTCCGGCACAAAGGGCATATACATCCATGTAAAGGGTATCATTACGACACTCCTTGAGTAATTCATGCCAGGAATCGATATCCCAATGAATATCCTTTCCTTCTGCCGTCAGTGTCTTCCCGGCCTTCGAACGTGCAACGATAATAAACTTATCGCCATTCTCCTGAATACGGAAATTCAATGGAGCAATATTGAAAGGTATTGCACTTTGGGCATAATCCGGATAAGTGGAAGGTATTTGATTTACCAATGAAGCATCCTGCGGTATCTTGACAGGGGAGCAACTTACAGATAAATATAATGTAGAGGACAAAAGAAGAACGGGAAGAATGGATATTTTCATGATACAATTTGTTTTGGGCGAAAAAAAGAGAAAGGCCGCCGGAAGCTTTACATCCCGACAGCCTTTCATTATCATAGTTATCTCAGATGGTTCTCAACCATTAGAATTCATTCATTATTGGGCAGCATCCCACCAAACACGAGATTCGAAAGTATCACCCTTAGTCAACTTATCCACAGCTTCTTTGTAGTGTGCTGAGTTTATCTGAGATTCATTGATAGGATAAGTGAATCGACGGGAAAGATTGTGATTAACTCCTTCAAGTGGTTTCAGATATAAATCAGGATAAGTCAATGTCGGGAAGCCGGAACGACGCCAGTTGGAGAATGTTTCATACTCATCGCAGAAGCAGGTAATCCAGTACTGGGTATTGATTTGTTCGAAAGCTTTTGAATCGTCATACGGATTGTTTGTCAAATAAGTAGCAATTACTGCATCAGACATATACTGGCTATAAAGCTTATTACCATTCGGGAACTGAGCAAATTGTTTCATTGCAGCAGTCACACCTTGCTCATAATAAGTCTTGGCAGAACCGGTAATCCATCCGCGCTTAGCAGCCTCAGCCATTAACAAATAAGTCTGGGCAGCTGTTGCTAAGAATGTAGGCCCTTCAGGGTCTGCATAGGTGTAACGGTTAGGCTGAGAATAAATCTTCTTATAATAACCGGCATTTGATTCATCGTATAAATTCTTATTTCCTTCTCCTGTAGTCGAGTTATAGTAGAATTCCGGGAAATACTTTCCTATAAAATAGTCGGATGTTGGTCCCATTGAGTAGCAACCGGGAAGACCTTTTTGCTTTGTAGGATCACTCGAGCCATAAGTATAGTTTGAATTTGTAAATCCGGCAGTAGGATTCTCGGATACAACACACATAATCAAAGGTATACGCGGGTCGTTAGTATTTGCCAAAGCATTATAAAATGTCTTGTTGATAAAAGCGGTACCCGGATCGCTTTGAATGAATATTTTTGCGTATGGTTCGGAAGAATCATCATTTACACTACCTCCGGCATGAAGTAAGTAACAATTGTCTTCAACAGCGGTTATAGGTCCGTTTGCGACAGCTTTCGCAACCCAGGTTTTAGCCGTTTCAGGTGCAACTTTACTCAAGCGCATAGCCAAACGCAACATCATGGAGTTCGCAAACTTTTTCCATTTAGAAACATCACCAGAGTAATAGATATCTTGCTTTCCAACGGGAGCCGTACCGCTAGTCAAATTAGCTTGTGCTTCATCCAGTTCTTTGAGCATATCCATATAAATACTTTCCTGGCTATCATATTTAGGATAAGAGTACAGTGCAGGACGACCAGCTTCGCTGTAAGGTATATCTCCGTAAAGGTCAGTCATACGATGCATCGTATAAACGCGCATAATACGGGCAATGTTATAGTTCTGCTCCATACCTGCCTGATCTTTCCAAAGATCCATTACAGTGGTAACGTCACGAACCGCGCCACGTCCTCCAGAATAGATACCATCCCATAAAGCTGAAGAATAACCATCAGAAAAACTATTCACACCATAACTCCAATACCAGCCTCCGCATGCAATATGCTGGTTCCACTGTGAAGCATAGATCACACCGTTACGCCATACATCCCAGTCGGAACCAAGTGCTTGGTGTTGCGCATTGGTAAAGACCATACTATAAGGCACATTACCTTCATTCAAGTGCTCAGGGTCAAGATTTGTATCTCCAAAGTCACCACAGCTTGTAGCAACCGTCACGAAAGACAAAGCTGCGAATGTATATTTTAGATATTTATTCATAATATTATATGCTTAATAGATTAGAATTTTACGTTTACATTGAAACCTACGTTACGAGTTGCCGGATAACCGTTCAACTCAAGTCCCTGACCGTTAGAGTTATTGTATGCAGCTTCCGGATCAATATTATCCGTATGCTTCATTACTGTCCAGAGATTACGTCCCACCAATGAAATGTTTACTCCTTTCACAACTTTCAACTTAGCAAGGAAAGCTTTTGGGAAATCATAAGCCAATGAAACTTCACGCAATTTGATAAAACTTGCGTCATATATAAATTCTTCTGCAATATTGTTTTCAGCGATCTTGCCATAATAAGTGGAAGCCTGAACACCAACCGTATTAGTGACATATTTTCCAGTTGCATCATCCCACATCACACCTTTTCCGACAATTTTTGCATTAGGATCTTCTTTTGTACGACCAACCAAGGTATTCTTGTGCAAACCAGCACCGTATGCAGAATAGTTAGTACCTGAGAATAATTTAGCACCAAACTTGAAATCCACTAAGAATGCTAAAGTCCAGTTCTTATAATTCAAAGCATTGCGCCATCCGCCTGTAAACTTGTAAACACCATTACCTAAGCTTTCCAATTTGCCGGAATTTTGAGCAACACCATCTTGGAACACGATATTACCTTGATCGTCACGTTTGTACTTGTATCCAATCAGTTCACCATAAGCAGAGCCTACCACATTCTGTACAGACACGTTACCGGAACGTGAGGTTGCACCGTCGATAGCCAAACGATCAACACCTTCACCCAAATACTTCACCTTAGAATCATTATAAGCAAAGTTTACGGTAGAATTCCACATGAAATATTGAGCTTTGACCGGTACAACATCCATCATAAATTCAAAACCTTGATTTTGAATTTCACCTACATTCATAATCTTAGCACCATATCCGGAAGTTCCCGATGTGGAGACAACAGCAATATCATCCTTTGTATTCTTTCTATAGTAAGCCATATCGAAAGTCAAACGGTTTTCAAGGAACGCCAAGTTCAAACCGATTTCCTTTTCAGTAATCTTAACCGGCTTCAAATCAGGATTAGGAAAGTTGCTGTTGTTCGTTGTTACAGCATTTTGACCATTGATCTTATAATCCTGTACTTTATAAAGTAGCAAGTTTTGGTAAGCAGAAGTACCATTAGAAGCAGCAGCCATAGAAGCGCGAATCTTACCGAAAGTAAACCATTCGGGCAAGTTATCTCTGAAAGAATCACTGAACACCCAAGATATGGTAGCCGATGGATAGAAATAACTGTTATTATCAGGAGACAAAGTAGAGAACCAGTCGTTACGACCTGTAAAATTCAAGAATACTTGATTTCTCCAACCAAAGTCAGCTGTACCATAAAATGAGTTCACCTTATATTCAGAATAGCTCATTTTTGCACGTTTATCCGACAAGTTGTTTACAGACCACAGTCCATCTACGATGAAAGGACGTCCACCATCAGTAGGAATATACTGCTTGCTGACGTTGCGCTGTTGGTTACCTCCGAAAGTAGCTCCTACAGACCAATCACCAAATTTCTTATCGAAACCTAACAAGAAGTTAGTATTCAATTCATAATAGTTCTTTTCATATTCAGTCATCCAACCTGAAGGATCGGCAGCTGCACCAATTGGCTGTACTTGTTTAAACTCTAAGTTGAAGCCATCACGCTGTACCGCACCTTGCGCATACAACCAGTCAGTGATATCCCACTTTAAAGTCATGGCACCTGTCAGACGATTCTTGCGAGAATTATTTGTCTTGCGATACTGCAACCAATAAGGATTATTGAAATATACGTTAGTACCCGAAATCATTTCAGAACCATCTAAATTAGTACCCCACTTAGCACCTTCTCCACCACGTTCCATCCAACGGATATCAAAGGAGTTTGCATGATACATCAAAGAAGCATTCGTATTACCATTACCATCAGACAAGTTTGAACGGCCATTAGCCTTTTCAAAAACATAATTGGCATTCATTATGAAATGAAGCCTTTTAGTAATGTTGTAAGTCGTGTTAAGGTTGATACCTTGCTGACGATTACTTGAATTAGGAAGAATTCCATTTTCAAACATATTCGTCAAACCTACACGATAAACAACTTTCTCATCAGCTCCGCTAATAGCAAGAGACGTGGAATTGCTCACACCTGTGCGATAGAAGTTATCCCAGTTGTTAATATAGGAATACTTATACTTCTGTCCCAAGAAATTAACAGCTTCTCCGCCATCCATGTATTCACCCCAGTTGGATGTTTCAGAATCTTTTGCAGATTGAACATCCGTCGGACGCTTTCCATTAATACCCTGACCGAATACTTTTTGGAAGTCACGATTGTCATAAATCATATTAAAGGTCAAGTTGTTGTTGAATTCAATATTTGTACTTTTATCTTTCTTACCACTTTTAGTCGTAATCAAGATAGCACCATTACCACCACGGTAACCATAGAGTGCAGAAGCAGCAGCACCTTTCAATACTTGAATGCTTTCTACGTCATCAGCGTTAATGTTATTCAAACCATCACCCATATCCATACCTCCCCAAGTACCTGCTGAACCTTGATTTGTATTATCAAAAGGAACACCATCTACTACATATAAAGGCTGGTTATTACCGGTTAATGAAGCATTACCACGAATAATTACACGAGAAGAACCACCGGAACCGGTAGCATTACCGGCAACACTAACACCGGCTACTTTTCCAGAAAGTGCATTACCCATATTCGGATCACGGGCTAATGTAAATTCTTCGCCTCCTACCTGAGTGGTAGAATAGCCCAATGAACGAGATTGACGCTTGATACCAAGGGCGGTTACTACAACTTCGTTCAAGACTTGTGCGTCATCCGAAAGAACTACACTCACCGGCTGACCTGTGAATTTCACTTCTTGAGGTTGGTAGCCGACAAATGTCACTTGAATAACATCACCTCTTTTTACATTTGCAATTGAAAATCGACCATCGGCATCGGTTATAGAACCGTTCGACGTCCCTTTGACACGTACAGATGCACCTATTACGGGCTCACCTGATGCATCTTTTACAACACCTGAACACGCACCGCTCTGTTGGGTGATGTTCATACCGGCTGTTTCATGACCGGAAATCGCATAAGTTGTTCCAACAGTAAAGCATGCTAGAAGCAACAGGCTGACCTTTCTTAGAAATTTTACCATCTTTAATTCTTTTAAGGTTACTAATAATCATTGTTTTTTCTTAGATTTAACAGCTCATTAAGAAATGTTACAAACATATAACAACTGTAATAACAATGAAATATCTAATTTTAATTAGAGTATATCTAAAACAAACAAAATGATTTTCGTTACAGTATAATGTTAAAACAAGGAGAGAAACAACATAAAATCAACGAAACAAGCAGTAAACGCCGCTATTTACTATCATATCATTATAAATATCAATATTTAAGATACTTTTAACCTCTCTTTTTTAGCTAAATTCTACCAAAATTGAAGCTTAATCACCACACCGGACGAATAAAGTGGTACATACATTGCTACGAATCATTGTATCAAAATCAATCGCCAAGAGCCAACTGATTTCATTATTTTTTTGTCTTCTCACAACTTCTATATACATTTGTACAATTAAGGAACTCCATATTTATAATTATCATACCTAAATTATGAAGCACATCTTTTTCACTATTGCCTTATCAATCTTATCATTAAACGCATTCTCTTCAAATGACGTCCTGAAATATGTGAATTCTTTTATTGGTACAACCAATTTCGGGACGACCAATCCCGGAGCCGTATGCCCAAACGGGTTAATGTCCGTTACTCCTTTTAATGTTATGGGATCGGCGGATAATCACTATGACAAAGATGCTAGATGGTGGTCGACACCTTATGATAATACGAACAGCTATTTTACCGGATTCTCACATGTAAATCTAAGCGGTGTGGGTTGTCCCGACTTGAGCTCATTGTTATTAATGCCAACCTGCGGTGATTTGGATGTAGACTTTCATCATTATGGCAGCAACTATAAAGACGAAGCAGCATCTCCGGGTTATTACACGACTTATCTCACTAAATATAATATCTTATGTGAAGCCACTGCAACACTCCGGAGTTCCATCGCACGCTTTACTTTCCCCAAAGGCAAAAGCCATATTCTACTGAATCTGGGTGAAGGACTTACCAATGAGTCGGGAAGTTATGTGAAAAAGACAGGTAACAACGAAATAGAAGGAATGAAGTTATTGGGTACTTTTTGTTACAGTCCGCAAGCCGTATTCCCTTTATACTTCGTAATGCGGGTCAACAAAGCTCAAGGCAACATAGAAACCGGCTATTGGAAAAAACAGCCCAAGATGGAAGGCGTGAAAGCAGAGTGGGACAAAGATCAGGGGAAAAACAAGCTTTATACAAACTATAGTAAGGACATTGCCGGAGATGATATTGGAGTGTATTTTAACTTTGAAACCGTTCAAGGCGAAGAAATCAATGTGCAAATCGGAGTCTCTTTTGTCAGCATAGCCAATGCCAAAGAGAACTTAGAAGCAGAACAGCCAAATTGTGATTTCAATATTACCCGCAACAAAGCGGAACAACTATGGCTGAATGATTTAAGTAAAATAGAAGTAAAGGGTGGAACAGAAGCGCAAAAAACAGTATTCTACACTGCACTTTATCATGCCCTTATACACCCCAACATATTGCAGGATGTAAACGGTCAATACCCTAAGATGGAATCGAGCGAGATCGGGACTGTGAAAGGTAACCGTTATACCGTTTTCTCGTTATGGGATACCTATCGCAACCTCCATCAATTGCTCACGTTGGTGTACCCCGAACGTCAAATGCAGATGTTGAAATCCATGATTGGCATGAGTGAAGAACATGGATGGCTGCCGAAATGGGAGCTTTACGGACGGGAAACCCTGACGATGGAAGGAGATCCAAGTATTCCTGTTATTGTCGACTCATGGCTGAAAGGTTTGCGCGATTTCGATGTGAATAAAGTATATAAGACGATGTGGCACTCGGCTACTGCCCCGGGAAGTGAAAACCTGATGCGCCCCGATAATGATGATTACTTAAAACTGGGTTATGTTCCTCTTCGAGAACCATTTGACAATTCGGTATCACATGCACTCGAGTATTATATTGCCGACTTTTCATTGTCCGTATTGGCAGACTCCTTGGGATACCGTAAGCAAGCCGAGCAACTGAGACGGCAATCGTTACAGTATAAAAAGTATTATGATGCAGCATATGGTATGTTACGTCCCCTACTGCCTGACGGGAAATTTCTCACCCCATTCAATCCCAATCAGGGAGCCAATTTTGAACCATGTCCGGGATTTCACGAAGGATCGGCATGGAACTATACTTTCTACGTTCCACATGATATACCGGGACTGACTAAATTAATGGGAGGCAAAAAGAACTTTGTCAGCAAGCTACAGCATGTTTTCGATGCAGGATTATACGACCCCTCCAACGAACCTGATATTGCATATCCGTATCTGTTCAGTTATTTCCCCGATGAAGCATGGCGTACCCAAACGCTTATCCCCAAATTATTGGAGCGTTATTTTACTACCAAACCCGATGGTATCCCGGGTAATGATGATGCCGGTACCATGTCTGCTTGGGCAATCTTTAGCATGATGGGCTTTTACCCCGATTGTCCGGGAACACCGATATACACTATGACTGTTCCTACATTCGACGAGATATGTATTCATCTCGATCCCCGCTGGTATGCCCGCAAGGAACTCCGAATCGAAACAAACCGACCCAAAGGAGATGCACCTGTTATCATCAAGAAATTCCAAATAGGAAATAAGACATTGCGTAGCTATCGCATCAGTCACAAGGAGTTGGTTAATTCCGGCACCATTAAGATAGACTGTACGTCTAAACGTCCATAACCGAAAGAAAAGAATTGAAAAATAAAATAATGAGTAACCTTATCAAATCTTCCATGTTCAAAGGGAAAAACGGAGAGAACTATTTTTTCCCTTTTATCCTTGTTTGCAGCCTCTTTCTGATGTGGGGATTCGCCCACGCTTTACTGGATGTACTGAATTCCCATTTTCAGGATATACTTCACATCTCAAAGGCAAAATCGGCTTTCATACAAATGTCTCTTTACGGCGGTTATTTTGTAATGGGTATTCCAGCCGGGATTCTTCTCAAACGTTACGGATATAAAAAAGGAATTATAAGTGGACTGCTCATCTTTGCCATCGGTTCCTTCCTGTTTTACCCCGCCACCTTAATCAGATCGTTTCTTCCTTTTTTATTTGCATTGTTCGTAATTGCCTGCGGCTTAACGATCTTGGAATCAGCAGCAAATCCATATACCACAGTATTAGGGCACCCCAGTATGGGAGCAAGGCGAATAAACCTCGCTCAATCACTCAACGGTTTGGGCTGGATATTAGGGCCACTTATCGGTGGTATATTTGTATTTTCGGAAGGAGCAGACCCATTTGATTCACTGGCAAAGCCTTACTTACTTATCGGAGCTCTTGTACTGGTCATCGCGGTTTTATTTATATGCACACCATTACCACAGATAGAAGCTGAATCGAACGAGATAGAGCAATCTGTAAAAAGCCGATACAAAGACCTGTTTAAACACAAACTATTTGTATTCGCTGTTATCGCACAATTTCTTTATGTAGCCGCTCAAACTGGGATTGGCAGCTTCTTCATCAATTATGTTACGGAAGTTGTTCCACATATCAGCCATAAAACAGCATCAGAAATGCTTGCATTCGGAGGAATGGGAATGTTTATGGTAGGACGAATATCGGGAAGCTATATCATGAAATACTTCTCCGCTCAAAAGTTATTGGGAATTTACGCCATTATCAATACAATTCTTATGTTCTTTGTCGTAATGGGCTTTGGAATGGCATCTGTAGTCTGCATCTTCGGCTCTTACTTTTTCATGTCTATCATGTATCCTACGATCTTCGCCATAGGTATAGAAAACATGGGTAATAACACGGAAAAAGCTTCTTCCGTTATTGTAATGAGTGTTGCCGGAGGAGCTGCCATTCCCATGCTGATGGGCTATATTGCAGACCTACTATCCATGTCCGTTGGATTTCTTATTCCTTTAATCTGCTTTGCTGTTATTGCATTATTCGGGTTTTCAAAACTGAAAAACTAATAAAGTCGGCGAGCCACATTTTTATATATCTGATACATCAGAGGAGACTACTATTTAATAGGCAATCCCACTCCGATATATCAGGTTTTAATTAATGAAAACAGGCTTAATAATAATGTACAATATCAACTACCGCCGCTTGTGACATCACTCCCGGATTAATACTAAATAAGAATGCTAATAGAAATGTCATACGAATCTATTTTAGTCTGTAAACGACTCCTGCCGACAACCAAAAGCCGGGTTGTGGAATACTTCCGAGATCAAAGTAATGGGTATCATACAAGTTGTTCAAATCAAGATTAAACACCATATCTTTGAAAGTGTAATTCAGCTTTAGATCAAGAGTAGAGAATGCCGGATAAGCCTCATCACCGACTTTCTCTTTATTCACATACTTTTCATAAGTTCCCATACGTTTCTGATAGCGGAAATACCATCCGGCCGTAAGATTCTTACAGATTTGATGATCGAAACGTAAAGTGAACTTATCACGCAGGTAGTTCAACGCATATTTGGAGATCAAGTCACCTGCTTCATGAGTCTGATGCATACGCGTATAATCTACCGCCAGTAAGCTTTGCTTGCCTAATAGCGGCAATAAGCTTCCCGTACGAAGTTTTACCCCCATTTCAACGCCTTGGGTATTCAGTTCGGATAGATTCCATGATGAATATTTCTCATCTGTAGGTTTCTCTTTCACCCAGTCTATCATATCCCGTCCCCATTGTAAGAACCCGGTCAGATAAGAACTGAATAAATAACTATTATATTTTAAGCCCAAGTCCAACGATTGCGATCTTTCCGGTTTCAATCGAGTATTACCATTGTAAATCTCGGTGGTGTAAAATAGATCTGTGAAAGTAGGAATACGGGTAGACATACTCCACGATGAAGAGAGTGAGAGGCGATTGGTCGCCTTATAAGTAGCACTTAATGAAGGATAGAGTTTATATTGACCATCCAACAAACTGGTGTGATACATTAAAACACCGGCTGATAGCACAAAATTATTGAAAGAAGCGGAATGCTCCAACGTCACACTTGTATTTGTACGATCATCATACATCGTATATTTTCCATGAGGAGCCACCATCGGGTATCCGAGTTTGGTACTCATGATTTCCTCCCGTCGCAACTCACCACCAAAATTGGTCACACCCAATAAAGATCGGTATGAAAAGATCAGATTTGCTCCGTACATATCATTTCGATGATAGTTACGACCGGTATCGGTATCTTTTATTAAGTCATATTGGTCGTTGTGCCTGTTCCAGAACAGGATAGGGATAATTTTTAAATTCTTGCCAAACTCCCCTTTCAATGAACCGGTATACGAACTTGTCCGCTCATATTGATTAGGGTATTTGGGTGAATAAAAGGTATTTGCACCGTACTGCTTATCATTATAGCCCAGCTGCAAATCCATTTTAGAAAACTCAGAAAAGTTAAAACGAGTCTGCCACAGCGCATTGTAAATGTTGTAGTCACTATTATCAATATATCCGCCGGACGAATTATTGCTAACAGATAAGCTACTCGTTGTAATACCCGCTGTTGTTGCTCCACGGACTTCTATACCCCTCAGCTTATGCATACCGGCTTCCACCTGGGCATAGAGTCGATCAGTAACTTCTTTTTTAGTAATAATGTTGATTCCTCCTGAAAAAGCACCTGATCCGTAAATTAGTGCAGAAGGACCATGAATAATTTCGATGCGTTCAATATCCGAAAGGTTAATGGGGAGGTCAAAGCTGTAGTGTCCTGTTTGAGAATTGGAAAAGTTAATACCATCAATAAGAATTGCATTTTCGTCGAACGAGCCACCCCGAATAGAAATATCTGCTTGTACACCGTGTCCACCGCGCTGGATCACGTCAACATTGGCTACATAAACCAATAAATCCTGAATACTCTTGGCAGGCGCCTTCGCAATCTCGTCTTTAGTAATTACAGTCACTAGCTTGGATGCCTGATTAATAGGTGTTCCCGTTTTCGAAGCTGTCACTGTGACCTCATCCAATTCTCCCCCCAGCACACTTTCTCTTGCTGTCGGATTTTCAGTTGTGTTCTGTGCTTTCGCCGTGCTACAATAGGCAGCCATGAGAGCAAATCCCGCAACCACTCCAATATTCACCACCCGGTGCATACTGTTGAAAGCACTGTAGCTCTTACGAGCAAAACGCTTAAAGCGAATTGCCGCTTTCTTGTTTAAAATCTTTTGTTTCATTTGAATTTTATTAAAAAATTAACGGGACAAAAGTACGTGAAAATTTGATTTCTCATGCAAAAACGCCAGTAATTAGGTCATCTTTTAAAAGAAAAGCAGGTATAAGAATCCCGATTTACAACGTGAACAGGATAAAAAAACCTGCAAAAAGAGCATAAGAAAGTAGAAGCTTTATTAAAGAATGATAATCGCTTATACAGGAAAGCAGTGTCAGGATCAGCGCCACGGTATTAGCACAAAGATGCCTACCTATTGACATAAAGATGCCTATATATTTGCACAAAATTGCCTGTTTATTGGCAAAACAGTGCCATGGTATTGGCACAGCTCTGGCACAGCATCCAATTACTTCTAATTAAGTCCTCTGCAACTTATCGCAAAGCTTTATTATAATCAGCCGTTCGTATCAACCACAGTCCGACAAAAGTTATGGCACCATTAAATAATAGTATTTCGTAACCTACTTGATAATTCAAAGCCGTTTTGAGCCCCCACTCCAGCATGTAACTCAGCAATGGGGCAAGAATACAAATGTAGGGTACCAAACGATCTTTCACCGAACGATTGCAAAATAAGCCAAAAGAGAAGAGCCCCAATAACGGTCCATAAGTATAAGAAACTGCAACATAAATAGTATTGAGTACATTGGTTTGTTGCATGTTGTTTATGAATAGAATCACCAGAATAAAAACTGAGCATATTGCAGAATGTACAAAGATACGGGTCTGTTTCGTCTTTTCCACCTTACGTCCCATACCAAGTATATCCACACAAAACGAGGTGGTGAGGGATGTCAGCGCAGAATCTGCATTCGAAAATGCCGCCGCTACCACACCTACCGTAAAACAAAGCAACACGGGTGTACCCAAATATTTCGAAGCTAACATTGGCAAGATATTATCCGATGCGGCAGGTAGTGTAATGCCGGAACGGGAAGCGAATGTAAGTAATAAAATGCCAAGAGTCAGAAAGAGGAAATTCATTGGTATAAAGCCAAAACCATAGGTAAGCATATTCTTACGAGCCTCTTTCAGATTACGACAAGTCAGATTCTTTTGCATCATATTCTGATCAAGACCGGTCATCACTATCACAATAAAAACCCCACTAAGAAACTGTTTGAAGAAGTTTTGCCGGGAATGCCAATCATCAAATACAAAGATACGCGAATGACCGCTCTGTCGGACTGTTTCCATCACATCAGTCCATCCAAAATTGAGATGAGATGCCACTTGCCAAATAATCAATCCGAGTGCCAGTAGCAAACTGACAGTCTGCAATACATCGGTCCAAATAATAGTCCCCATACCGTTGCGAAATGTGTACATCCATATCACAAATACCACAGCAATAGCTGTAACGGCAAAAGGCACTCCCATTTGGTCGAAAACAAGCGATTGAAGAATCAAAATAACCAGATAAAGCTTTGCTGCAGCTCCTACTATTTTAGAAAGAATAAAGAATGAAGCTCCGGTTTTATAAGAACAATAGCCAAAACGCTGTTCCAGATAAGTATAGATGGAAACCAAGTTCAAGCGGTAATAAAGTGGAAGCAACACATAAGCCACAACGATATATCCGACAAAGAAGCCAAAGACCAATTGCATATAAGTCATATCAAAATCACGTACCATACCGGGGACAGACACAAAAGTAACTCCCGAAATAGAATCACCGAGCATCCCGATAGCTACGATATACCAAGGAGTTGATCGGTTGGCGAGAAAGAAAGCCTCGTTAGTGGAATTCTTTTTCCCCGATAAATACGAAATTAATAAAATAACGGCTAGATAAACCGCGACGATTGCCAATATATAGTTACCCATAACATCCTATGTCGTTTCTTGAATAGCCAAAATCGGCAATGCAACAACCAACAATTGCGCAAAACTATAAAAATAGATTGATTTAGTCTATCCTTTCCCTGTTGATTTGTCTTTTCTTATTCTGTTTTATACCTCATACGCATAAACATTGAATAATTATTTTTTATATATTTGTATTTACAATACACTAATACCTTGAATATAAAAACGAAAGATGCCATGGAAAAGAAATTATTCAATTCGACGTTCCGGATTGCAGCTAAGGCCGTAACAATTTGTCTGATTAGCACCAATGCCTTTGCGCAGCAGGCATTATGGAACAATACAGATATCATTTCTCCCAAAATCAACGCAGATAAAAGCGTAACATTCCGTATCAAAGCACCAAAAGCCATTAAGATAGAAGTTGAAGGAGATTTCTTGTCGCCACAAAAAATAGAAACTCCATTCGGTGTGATGGAAGGGACAGGAAAATCAGAATTAAAAGAAGCAAAAGATGGGGTGTGGGAATATACCTCCTCACCGCTTGCTTCGGAGTTATATAATTACTCATTCATTGTAGACGGGCAAAAAATGAATGACCCGAATAATGTTTATCTAGTGAGGGATGTATCCACGGTAACCAACTATTTCCTAATTCCGGATGGACGGGCAGATGGTTACATTGTACAAAATGTACCTCACGGGAACCTGTCGAAAGTATGGTATGAAAGCCCCACTTTGGGAATGAAGCAACGACGCATGACCATATACACTCCTGCGGAATATTACAATACCAATAAAAAATATCCCGTGCTTTATCTACTTCACGGAGCAGGTGGAGACGAAAACTCATGGAGTGAATTGGGACGTGCTGCGCAAATCCTAGATAACCTTATTGCACAAGGTGAAGCCAAGCCCATGATTGTAGTAATGCCGAATGGAAACGGTTCTGAAGAAGCATCTCCGGGTGAGGCTCCCAACAGCATGGTAAAACCGACAATGATGGTTCCCAAAATGATGGACGGTTCGATAGAAAAGGCTTTTCCTGATGTGATGAGATATGTGGAGAAACACTACCGGACTCTATCCGATAAAAAAGGTCGGGCTATATGCGGACTATCAATGGGTGGATTCCATTCACTTTATATTTCAGCACTTTATCCCGATAAATTTGACTACGTAGGACTCTTCTCAGCGGCTATCCATGCACAAAGTAAAGGGGAAAACACCGATGTGTATGATAACATAGACCGGAAACTAGCCACACAATTCGGAAAAGCTCCGAAGCTTTATTGGATTGGAATAGGGAAAACAGACTTCCTATATAAAGATAATACCGATTTCCGGAAAAAGCTCGACGAGAAACATTATCCATATACTTATATGGAAACTGATGGAGGGCATATATGGAGAAACTGGAGAATTTACCTGACTGAATTTGCTCAAAAGCTGTTCAAATAAAAAAAAGAAAACATAAATCTTCTTCTATGAGCAGCCATCTATTGATCATAGAGGAAGATTTATACCAGAAAGAAAAAAATCAAATAAAAACTTACAGTCAAGCTTTTTGATTTTTTATAAAATTGTGATTTTTCCCATAAAAAGAATGGCTCCGGTACTCTTTTCCTTTATCATGAACACAAAGGGACGGTTCACATGGAAAGCAACGGTAGACGACGGTCCGGCAGTAGTATCCATGCCAACAACCGTAATCGCAGCAGCTTCCGTACCCTCCTCGTCCACTTTCAGATAGGTAAACTGTTTCAGAAGACCGATAAACAAGTCGTCTGCCGACATCTTGGAAAAATCGGCCGCATCCGCAGAAAAAGCGTCCTTCATCCCCAGTGCTTTCATATCTTTTTTCAAATCCTTATCGTATTTCATCTCGAACTTGGGAAGTTTGACTTCCAACTCGGTTCTCCGTAACGCCGCACTCCAGCTTTTCCAATTTTCATACGTCAATCCGGACAAGCTTTCGTCCAACGTCTTATTTTCAGCGGGAAGCAACACCACCATACTAAAAGCTTCATTTCCATAAGGAAATTCCGCAATGGCGAAATTATCATTCTGCGTATAGTTAAAAGTAGCAGTCTGATTCATCATGGCTACTTTCTGTTTATCGCCACTGGCATTTGTAAAGTCCTCTTGTACAGTCTTCGATTTTCCAAACTTACTTGTCCACGTTCCTTTGAAATAAAGCGCGTTAAGCAGATACAACCTTGTATCCGCAGGTATCTCTTCAATTACATCTTTAATACGCTGGTTCGTTTTATCCGCACACCAGGCATTAATCACATCCTTTGCCGTAGAAGAGGAAAAATCCAACTCGCGGACATCGGCATCATACCATCTTTTATTCGCTTCGACAAAAGAATCATGGACTTTAAAACCCTGTTTAATCCAAATGGAATTGGCAATCCCCAATTGGGTGGTATTATCCAGATCAAGCAGAGCGGAAGTCAATTTTTGGTGATAACTATTCAGTGCATCCAGTGAAGGCGAAAAGGAAAAGCCTAAAGTCGTCAGCATTTCAGTCAATGTATTTCCAGCAGCACCATTGGCCGTCATGGATAATGCCAAGGAAGCGCTCAACGGAGAAATAAAGACATTTGGTTTCTCTTTTTCCGAGCTACACACTTGATTGAAAAAACGGAAAGCGAAATCATTTCCCGTATCCATAATGTCCTGTTCAGAACGTGAAAGGACAATGTCTTTACGTTCTTTCGATTGGACGGAATTGTTGTCATTTTGACAAGCTGCAAATGTACCCGATAAACACAGCACTAATAGCATTTCTTTTTTAAGCATCGTGTAATAGTATTAGTTTTACATTTTTCTACTATTGGAAATGCATACAAACTGAAAATACTGCACGAAAAAGCGCTCAATTTCATAAAGGAAATTATGTTTAAAACAAATTTTGCCTATCAGTGTTTATTGTTGTTTTATTCTCTGCTTGAAGTTTTTACTTACTTATCCCTTTCAATTCTTTTAGCTACCTTCTTATTACCTAATCCGTACTTGCTCCGTAGTTTTTCCGTATTTTCTCCGTATTTAGGGACTTTTTACGGAGAAACTACGGAGCAAGTGCGGAATTGATACGGCTTTGGTATGAAGCAAAGCTCTCGACTTTACGACTCAAAATTCTGCTTTAACAAAAATGTGACAACGTAATTTTATTTGAGGTTATGGAACAATTAATCTATCTTTCCTCTATAAAACTTTTGTTTTCTTACGAGACGGGCTTGTAAATCACAATTTTTATGTAAGTTTGCATCAAGTTTTGTTGGAAGATATTTTTCAGTATCACTCCATGAAAAGGGAATCGGGTGCAAATCCCGAACAGTCCCGCTGCTGTAAGCTCATTTATAAAGTAAACCAAACCCCTTATGCCACTGCCGTCAAACGGTGGGAAGGCGGTTTACCGGAGTAAGTCAGAAGACCTGCAAAACCTTTAAGTTTCCAAATCCTCGAGGACGGACATGGAAAAAGACTAATGACATTATCAACCTTTTTATGATAAAGAGCAAATGCTTCCGGCATCTCCGGTTACAGCTCTGTATGTGCTGTTTTGTGATGTGTGCACCTCATGGTTTGCAAGCACAACAAACAAATGATTCCATAACGGGAAAAGTTCACGCTATTCCGGATATTGTGGTTAAGGGAAGACGTATACCTTTATCTGCAACATCTTCTACTCCATTACAACAAATGGGTAAAACGGATATGGAACGTATAGGAGCATCAGAAGTCGCAGATGTAATTAGACATTTCTCAGGAGTTAGCGTGAAAGATTATGGAGGTATTGGTGGTTTGAAAACCGTATCAGTACGAAGCCTAGGAGCGCAACATACAGCTGTGAGTTATGATGGAGTAACTGTTAGTGATTGTCAATCCGGACAAGTAGATATTTCCAGGTTCTCATTAGACAATATCTCTAGCTTATCTCTTGCAATTGGGCAAGATGATAACATCTATCAAACAGCTAAAATGTTTGCATCTGCAGGCGTATTAAATATTGAAACGATGCGGCCAGACTTTATGATTCGTTCATATCAAATCTCTGCTAATCTAAAAGCAGGCTCTTTTGGTCTCCTCAATCCTTCCTTACTGTATTCTAAAGAATTAAATCAAAAAGTAGCGATATCAGTATATGGTGACTACTTGAGGGCAGACGGGAATTACCCTTTCAAAATGTGGAATAAAAATTTCCTCATTGATTCTAAACGAAATAACAGTGACATAGAGACCTTTAGAGAAGAATTCAATTTATTTCTAAAGCTAGATGACAAACAAGACATAAAAGGGAAGCTCTATCTTTTTGATTCAAAAAGAGGTCTGCCTGGTAGTGTTATCTACGATAATTCATACGCTGCAGAGAGATTATATGACCGTAATTACTTTGGTCAATTAAAATACGAAAACCGATTTTCCAAAAAATGGAAAATACAAGCAAATGGGAAATACAACTTCAGTTGGAATCGAGATTATAATGACGAATCATCGGGTATTACAGATGATCATTTTCGACAGACAGAAGTTTATCTATCTACAACACTATGGCATCAGTTTACAAAAAGGATATCTTTTTCTTTTGCCCAGGATTTTGCATACAACTATCTTTCAACAACTTTGGAAGAATGTCAATATCCAGAACGTTATACTTTTTTATCTGTTCTAGCAGGGCATTATAGAGGAGAGAACATTACTGCTACCGCTTCTTTATTAAATACTTTCATTACAGAAAATGTACGTACAGGAAAAGCAGCACTTGATCGCAAGCGTCTTTCCCCCGCCATAAGCTTATCATGGCAACCTATGGATTTCGGATTACGTTTTAGAATTTCATATAAAGATATTTTCCGTACTCCTACATTTAATGACTTATATTATCTCAAAATAGGCAATAGCAGCTTAAAGCCCGAAAGTACTCGCCAGCTCAACCTCGGTACGACATGGGATATACCATCATTGGGCTTTATGAAGTATTTGAATTTTTCAGTAGACGCTTACTACAATCAAGTAAAAGATAAAATAGTAGCTGTACCCACCATGTTCATATGGAAAATGATGAATGTAGGCAAAGTTGAGACAATTGGCACAGATATAAATCTATCAACAGAAACGAACATTGGGAAAAATATTAATTTAGTTTTAAGCGCTACATACAATTTCATGCAGGCAGAGGATATCACCGATAAGAATTCTAAAATATGGAAAAATCAAATTATATATACTCCAAAGCATTCTGGATCAGGCAACCTTACGTTAGAAAACCGTTTTATCAATATTACATACAATTTAATATATACCTCAGAACGTTATTCACAAGCTCAAAATATTCCTGAAAATCAGATAAAAGCCTATACAGATCATAATATATCACTCTCACATATATTCAAGTGGAATAAAAGATCATTACGTATCCAATTAGACGCATTAAACCTTGGAAATAAGAACTATGAAATTGTCCGTTTTTATCCGATGCCAGGGCGCAACTATAAAGTGACTGTTAATTATAATTTATAAACTCAAAATCAATAAGATGATGAAAAAGTATTGGTACAAAACTATTTTATTAGGAATAACACTAGGTACATTCGCTGCCTGTAGTGAAGATAATGATCCCATATCTACCCCTACTGAACCAACAACATTTGGTGCTTATATCCTAAATACAGGAAATTGGGGCGCAAACAATGCGACTGTCCAATGGTATGATATGGAAAAAGGGACCGTTAGCACAGATTTATTTGCAACAGCTAATGGAAAAGGAATAGGAGATGCCCAAGATTTATACATTTATGGATCCAAAATATATATAACATGCACTAGTTCCGCAAAAATAGAGATCGTAAATAAAAAGGACTTTAAAACTATAAAAACAATACCATTAACTAATGAATCGGGGAAACCTATAAACCCAAGATATATAACGGCTACTGGAGGAAATGTCTATTTCACAGCTTACGATGGAACAGTATCTCGGCTTGACACACTTAATCTATCAATTACAGGAAAACTTGATATTGGAGGATATCCTGAGGCTCTAACCAATGCAAATGGGAAACTTTATATAAATAAATCTGACTACAAATGGGATTCTACCGGCAAGCAGATAGCCATTGTAGACATTAAAAGTTTCTCAAAGACAAAAGAACTGGAAGTTGTATTAAATCCTTATGATGAATCTATTACAGGAGATGACGGCAAAGTATACTTTGTATCCACTGCACATGGCGACGGTAATCCACCTCACACACTACAGTGCATTGATCCTGCGACAGATGCTGTAACAAGTATTTGTCAAGCTAGCAAAATTGCAATAAAAGGCGATAAAATATATTTTATACATTCTGAATATTATACGGATGACAAGCAAATTGGAGTGTATGACATTAAATCGAAAACCACAAAAGATTTTATTAATTATAATGATGTTCCCAATCCAGGTTCTATTGATGTAGAACCAGTATCAGGAGATGTATATATTAGTAGCCAATTAGATAAAGCTCTGAATGATGTCTATATATACAGTAGTGAAGGCGTATTCAAAAAGAAAATCGAAACAGGATATTACACAACTCGTGTACGTTTCTCGACTAATAAAGCTATCGAATGAAACAGATTTCTCTCTTAACATACTTAATTACGGTGCTGTTTCTTTCCGCGTGCGGTGGAAAGGGCGGCACCGCTGCCGTTTCTACGGGAGATACCATTAAGCTAAAATATGCCGATAATCTCACATTGATAGATTATAAGGAATATAAGGTCGCTCAACTCCGTAACCCGTGGGATACCACCAAGGTACTTCACACTTATATTCTTGTTGATAAAACCAAACCGACACCTCAAAATTTACCCGAAGGCACAATTATACGCATCCCGTTGAGTAAGGCTGTCGTTTATTCGGCTGTTCATTGCAGCCTGTTGAAACAACTTGGAGCGTTGAAAGGTATTGGCGGAATATGTGACTTGAAATATATTAAAATGCAGGAAATTCATGATGGCTGCCGTAAAGGAACTATTGTAGACACGGGAGACGGTATGAATCCTGACATTGAAAAGATAATAGACTTACACCCTGATGCCATCATGCTTTCTCCTTTCGAAAACAGCGGAGGATACGGACGGGTAGAGAAGTTGAATATACCTATTATAGAGTGTGCCGACTACATGGAGACTTCCGCACTGGGTCGGGCCGAATGGATGCGCTTCTACGGAATGCTTTTCGGTAAGCAGGTACAAGGAGACAGTCTATTTGCCAACGTGGAAAAAGAATATCTTAACCTGAAGAAACAAGCGGTAAATACTTTGCCAAAACCAACTGTCATTTGCGACTTGAAAAGCGGTTCGGCATGGTATATGCCCGGAGGAAAAAGTACTACAGCCGGATTCTATGCGGATGCCGGCGGTGACTACGTTTTTAAAGAAGAGAATCATAGCGGTTCTGTTCCATTAGCTTTTGAGACAGTATTTGATAAAGGACAAAACGCTGATTTCTGGCTAATAAAATACAATCAGCCCACAAATATGACTTATCTCCAGTTGGCAAAGGAATATATGCCTTACAGTGGTTTCCGCGCTTTCAAACAACATCAGATCTATGGCTGTAATACCAACGCCGTTCCTTTTTATGAAGAATCACCGTTCCATCCCGATTATTTACTGAAAGATTTCATAAAAATCTTCCATCCTACTTTGTTCGAGGAATACGAATTAAGATATTTCACTAAATTAGCGGACTAATTTGAAAGAGATCCCGTGAGTTATAAAGGAATTAAATATGGCATTATTCTAATTGCCACAATATTATTATTGATAATAGCAAATCTGCTATTTGGCTCAGTGCATATTCCGGCATCTGCTGTATGGAACATTATCACAAATAATGCCGTGGAAAAAGCCAGTTGGAGCTTTATAGTAATGGAATCGCGCGTGCCTCAAGCCGTCACCGCCTTACTTTGTGGTGCCGCACTTGCCGGATCAGGATTAATGCTACAAACAGCCTTCAATAACCCGTTGGCAGGACCATCTATTCTTGGTATCACATCCGGTGCCAATCTGGGTGTGGCTTTAGTTATGCTGGCTGGAGGTGGGACTCTTGCCGCCGGCGTATTCAATCTGTCCAACTTCTTTTCCGTGATATTAGGTGCATTCATAGGATCAATGGTAGTCATGGGACTGATCTTATTTTTCTCTACATTGATTAAAAGCAATATCATGCTGCTGATTACGGGCATAATGATCGGTTATATCACGTCTTCAGCTATTTCTCTACTGAATTTCTTTGCCACGGCCGAGGGTGTACATTCGTATATCATTTGGGGCATGGGGAATTTCGGAGGAGTGTCGCTGCAACAACTCCCCTACTTCACTGCGTTCTGTATGGCTGGCTTATTAATGGCTATTCTACTTATCAAGCCACTGAATGCTCTTTTGTTGGGGACACGCTATGCCGAAAATCTTGGAATCAACATCCGTCGTACACGTAATCTGTTACTCGTTGCAACCGGATTATTAACAGCCGTTACCACTGCATTTTGTGGACCTATAGCATTTATTGGATTGGCTGTACCACATATTGCCAGATTAATGCTAGGGACATCCAATCACAACTCCTTACTTCCAATAACTCTGCTAACCGGAGGAGTGATCGCTTTACTTTGTAATCTCATTTGTATTCTTCCCGGTGAATCCGGTATTATCCCTCTCAATGCTGTTACCCCAATATTGGGGGCACCGGTGATTATTTATGTAATAATCAATCAACGTAAAATACAATATTTCAATTGAAAAAGTATACAAACGCCAGAACTTTAAAAGAACAAAAGAGAGAATGGAAAAGAAAACGGTCATTAGTGCAACGGACTTAAGTATTGGTTATCACACGAATAAAGGTGAGAAACTGGTACATCAGCATCTCTCGTTCCAACTTCATTCGGGCGAATTGACTTGCCTCTTAGGTGCCAACGGAACGGGCAAGTCTACTTTATTGCGCACTCTTTCCGCCTCACAGCCTCCACTTTCAGGACAACTTTTAATCGAAGGCAAACCGCTCGAGAGTTATAACGAACGGGAACGCTCCCGCACCATTGGCATTGTATTGACAGATAAGACACAAGCAGGCGGACTAACGGTTTACGAATTAGTAGCTTTAGGAAGGCAACCTCATACCGGCTTTTTTGGGCGACTACATCGTGAAGATCATAAAATCATCCGCCAAACTCTTGATGCAGTAGGTATAGGACATAAAGCGAATAACTATATAGCCGAATTATCAGATGGAGAACGACAAAAGACATTGATCGCCAAGGCTTTGGTACAAGAATGTCCGTTGATTTTATTAGATGAGCCAACAGCCTTTCTTGATGTAGTGAGTCGCATTGAAATCATGAGTTTACTTCATCGTCTTGCAATTGAACAACACAAAGCAATCTTACTTTCCACACACGATATAGAACAAGCACTGGTATTAGCGGACAAGCTATGGCTGCTTTCAAAAGGAAAAGGCCTATTGTGTGGAGTGACTGAGGACCTAATTTTACATCAGCGCATGGATGGACTATTTGCTCACAACAACATTAAATTTGATTATGCACACGGTGTATATTATCCCGAAGTAGACTGCCAACGTTCAATTATTATAGTAGAAGCCGCCAATGAAATATTGCTCCACTGGACTGTAAATGCACTAAACCGACATGGCTTTGCTTGTCTATTAAAATCTCAACCAGAGGAAACAACAGACTCGCTTTCATCCCAACCTTCTTGCAACACGACAAATCCACCCGATATTAAACCATCAGCTACTTTGCTTCAACTTGAAGTATCTTCTGCAGAGAGGCTTACCCTATTAAAAGACGACCAAAAACAAGCTTATACCTCTTTTGAGGAGTTATTGGATGCCATAGAAAAGCACTTCCGGTTTATCGGGTAAATATCCACTGCGTATTCGCCATTCTTGCGGATATAAATTATTGGCACGCTTACCTATATTTTTAACAAAACCCAAGGGAACGGAGTGATAAGTCAATAAGGTATAGCCAAGAGGAACATCTGAAGATAACGTCACACTTTCCTTACGTAAATATGCAATTGCTTGTTTGTATGAGGCCTCAACACAAGCAAATCCATTGGGGGTAAGATCCGCACTCATGCTAAGAGCATGATCGGGTATAAGATCTTTACCTTTAAACTCTCCGATAGGAAGACCTGCATGGACAATACGAAGAGATGATTTCAATACAGATAAAGATGAAGCGACGGACTTAGGAAATGCACTTAATCTATTTTCGTTTATATTCCATTCATATCCATTAGGATTAATCACCCAGGAATATATTGTGTTCCACTGATCTTGACTTATTTTTAGAGGAGTATTTCTACTTCTTTCAGATTTCTTTTTAGCAATATCTCTCTTCGAATCCCTTTGATTAAGAATTGAATGCGGTGGGATAACAGTTGCACTCTTACGAATGACAGCCAGGAAAAAGCCTTCACCATCAGTCCGATAAGGCAAAAAACGATAAACAGGAAAATCACTCCCTTTCAACAAATTCCCGGTAATGTTCCAATCTTGAGAAATGTCGACATGAAGAACCTCAGCACCCAATTCATCACAGATCCATGCTACATTTTCTTCATCTTCTTTGGTATTATAGGTGCATGTACTGTAAATTAAAAGGCCATCAGGCTTTAAACTACTCCACATATCACTTATAATTCTCCGCTGTCGCTGCCAGCAAAGATCTACATTTTCAGCGCTCCATTCATTAATAGCAGTAACGTCTTTCCTAAACATCCCTTCACCCGAACATGGGACATCAGCCAACACAACATCAAAGAAATGAGGGAGTGCAGAAAAGTCAGCCGGATCATTATTAGTCACAACAATACCTGTATCCCCCCATTTAATAAGATTCTCAGCTAAAATCTGTGCACGGCTGCGAATAACTTCATTTGCTACAAGTAAACTTCCGGAAGGAAGAACGCTGCGCACATGAGTCGATTTGCCACCGGGAGCTGCACAAAGGTCCAACATCCTAATTGGCATTTCTTTTGGCAAATATTGGTTGAGTACATAACCAACAAACATTGAAGAAGCTTCTTGAACATAATAACACCCTGCATGGAAAAGAGGATCAAAAGTAAAAGTTAATCGACGATCCAGATAATACCCGTCTGTACACCAAGGCACTTGCTTATAAATTACCTGAAGCTTATCTAGCATTGCATCATCACATTTTTTTCTATTCAGTCGGATAGTAACAAGCGGTTCGGTTTGTAACGAAGCATATAATTTTGCGTATTCTTCGTCACCAATTAGCGAACGAATATAATTAATGAAAGGTGCAGGCAAGTCCATAATCAAATATGTAATTATAATCGCAAAAATACTCAAAAAAGTCGGAGTAACAGCTGAAGCCCATCTTTATTCACAAAATAGAAGACGGGATGGACTCGTAACCGAATAGGTTTTGACTTATTTGTCACAAAAAAATGCTTATTATCAATCAACTATAAAAAAAATAATATCATCTTTGCAACTTTACGGATAAGACATCACGTCTAACAATTAAACTGAAAATAAAAAAATAAAAGATATGCTTATGAAACGTGTTATTTTAGCATTAATTGCTGCCTTGACCCTCTGTTCACTGGCGGGAGCAAAAGAAAGGACAATCACCGAAACCGATAGCCTTGGCAACAGAAAACGGGTTATTGAAGTACGTGATACCGTTATCAACGGAAAAAGTGTAATTGACACGCTTAGTGTTATGACATATGAGAGTTCTGCAAACAAGGATGCAGAAGAAAATAATGCATGGAAGCACGAAAATAAAGATTCTATATTGGGAATCGATTTAGGCGATGCTAAAAGTGCCGAAACAGTTATTGCAATTGTTGCCATAATTTTTACTTTTGGTTTTCCATTACTTATTGTCTTTACCGTCTTTTTCTTCAATTACAAAAACAGAAAAGCAAAATACCGCCTAGCTGAACAAGCTCTTAGTACCGGACAACAGCTACCGGAAGACTTCTTTAAGAAAGCGGAAAGGACTGAAGATATCCGTAGCAAGGGTATAAAAAACATATTCTTAGGTATCGGACTCTTTATTTTCCTATGGGCTATGACTAATTTCAGCATTGGCTGCATCGGCTTATTAATCATGTTCATGGGATTCGGACAAGTAGTTATCTATTATACTCAAGAATCTAAAAGAGAAAAACCTTTCAATCCTACCAGAAACAATATGAAACATGAGAACAATCAAACTCATAATGGCAACATTGAAGTAAACAATCAGGAACGTACCGATAAAGAGAACGATACGGAGCAATGAAACAACTCAATGATTTATCTTTAATCGCACAGGTCGTGGTGTTTCATAACACCAGGGCCTTTGATCAGTTGGTGAAAAAATATCAGTCGCCTATACGCCGATTTTTCCTCCATCTGACCTGCGGTGACAGTGAATTGAGTGATGATCTTGCACAAGATACATTTATTAAAGCTTATACCAATCTGGCTACATTCAAAAACTTATCAAGCTTTTCAACTTGGCTTTACCGTATTGCTTATAATGAATTTTATGATTATCTTCGCAGCCACAAAGAGACAATTAATCTTGAGATTTATGAGGTTGATACTCATTGGAGTACGACTCAGAAAAATGTAGGAGAACAAATGGACATATATAATGCATTGGCAGTTCTAAAGGAGATGGAACGTACTTGCATTACACTTTTTTATATGGAAGATCAGAGTATAGAAAAAATTGCCGGAATTACAGGATGCCCCGCAGGAACAGTAAAAAGCCATCTTTCACGGGCAAAAGAGAAAATGGCCACCTACTTAAAAAATAACGGATATGACAGAAATTAATGACGATATCTTAATCCAAAGTTTTTTTGACGAAAGTCGAAAAGAAATTACAGATAATGGATTCAGTAAAAAGGTAATGCGGCATTTGCCCGACCATTATCGTCGCCTCTCAACATTATGGAGCACTTGCTGTTTCATATTGGCTGCCATATTGTTTTATATTCTTGGAGGTGCACAATTGATGTTGGACAGTTTCCGTGAAACTTTCAACAGTACAATTCATAGTGGAACAGTAGGTGTTGATCCCAAATCACTTATAATGGTGGTAATCGTACTCCTTTACTTGGGATATCGCAAATTATGTACATTGGCCTGACAGAAGCCAAAATATAAATTCTTCAAACAGAAATAAGTCTTTGTATAAACATGCAAAGACTTATTTTTATACGGCAAGTCTGTATTATTTTTAAGAAACATTTATCTTTGCAACTTTAAAAGAGAAAATAAACTAAACGAAGTATACGTTGAGCAAGACCACAATTCCCATATTGTTATTCCTGCTATTTTTTGTTTGCAGCAGTCAAGCTCAGACTGTAAGCGATTCAATAGTCATGCATCGTCTGCAACAACAGGGAGTTCCAATAACATATAATAATAAAGTAAAACTCCTCATGAATGGTCGTGAAAAATTCACCGACCTTTTTGATGCAATCCGGCATGCACGCCATCACATTCATCTGGAATACTTCAACTTTCGTAACGACTCTATCGCAAACGCTCTATTCAGTCTTTTAAAAGAAAAAGCAAAAGAGGGAGTGAAGATTCGTGCAATGTTCGATGCTTTTGGAAATTGGTCAAATAACCGCCCCCTTAAAAAAAGTCATTTGGAAAAACTCAGTTCGGCAGGAATAGAAATTGTCAAATTCGATCCAATCAACTTTCCATATATCAATCATGCAGCTCACCGCGATCATCGCAAAATCGCCGTAATTGACGGCGTAATAGGTTACACAGGAGGAATGAATATTGCGGATTATTATATTAATGGGCTACCTAAAATAGGAAAATGGCATGACATACATGTACGGATTGAAGGAGATGCAGTGCGCTACCTGCAAGGCATTTTTCTAAATATGTGGAACCATGAAACCAAGCAACATTTAGGCGGACCGGAGTTTTTCCCGGAGCCGAATCAGTTTCCAGACTCCATAGCCGAAGAGATAGCCATTGTAGACCGGACTCCATTGGAAACACCCAGATCTATCAGTCGTGCTTATGCCACTTCAATTGAAGCGGCACAGAAAAGCCTCCAAATCGTAAACCCATACTTTGTACCGACAAAATCCATACGTACGGCAATAAAATCAGCATTAAAAAAAGGCACTAAAGTTGAGATCATGATTCCTGCGGTATCCGATATCCCTTTCACGCCGGAAGCCTCTTTCTACATCGCGCATAAACTGATGAAAGATGGCGCCAAAGTTTATTTATTCAATGATGGTTTCCATCATTCAAAAGTAATGATGGTAGACAATTCTTTTTGTACAGTAGGTACTGCCAATCTAAACAGTCGGAGTCTGCGATATGATTACGAAACAAATGCCTTCATATTTGATCCGGAAACCACACATCAGCTTAATAAAATGTTTGAACACGACAAGAAAAATAGCATCCTTATGACTCCGGAAGTTTGGAAACAACGCTCAACATGGAAAAAATTCGTTGGATGGGTAGCCAACCTCTTTACTCCATTCTTGTAATAGGATATTTTAAGCCATTATACATTTACTTTCTGACTAAGTTTACTACCTTTGACAAAATATTATTTTTTCTCAAAAACCCATGAAACAATATTTGGATTTACTCAACAGAGTTCTGACTGAAGGGGTACAAAAAGATGACCGTACAGGAACAGGAACGATCAGTATATTCGGGCATCAGATGCGATTTAATCTAGATGATGGTTTTCCTTGCTTAACGACAAAAAAGCTACATTTAAAATCCATTATATATGAATTATTATGGTTTTTAAAAGGAGATACAAATGTAAAGTATTTACAAGACCATGATGTTCGTATATGGAATGAGTGGGCCAATGAAAATGGAGACTTAGGACATATATATGGATACCAGTGGCGTTCGTGGCCCGATTATCAAGGAGGCTTTGTTGACCAAATCAGCGAAGCCGTAGAAACGATAAAGAACAATCCCGATTCGCGGCGTATAATAGTAAGCGCTTGGAATGTAGGCGATTTAAACAATATGCAGCTCCCACCTTGCCATGCGCTCTTCCAGTTTTATGTTGCAAACGGCAGACTCAGTCTTCAACTCTACCAACGCAGTGCGGATATTTTTCTTGGTGTACCGTTCAATATAGCATCATACGCTTTGTTGCTACAAATGATGGCACAAGTAACCGGACTTAAAGCCGGAGACTTTGTTCATACACTAGGAGATGCCCACATCTATCTCAATCATAGGGAACAAGTTAAGCTGCAACTCTCCCGTGATCCTCGCCCGCTACCGCAAATGAAAATAAATCCTGAAATAAAGAGTATATTTGATTTTCAATATGAGGATTTTGAATTGGTAGACTATAACCCGCATCCTCATATTGCAGGTAAAGTATCAGTATAACTAGATAAATAGAAATAACGAATGATAAGCATTATTGCCGCAGTGGACCAAAATATGGGTATCGGCTTTAAAAACAAATTGCTCTATTGGCTGCCCAACGACTTAAAACATTTCAAAGCTTTAACTACAGGACATACCATTATTATGGGGCGAAGAACATTTGAATCTTTACCTAAGGGAGCCCTTCCCAATCGACGGAATATTGTATTAAGTTCCAATACGACAATAAAATATCCCGGAGCAGAAGTTTTTTCTTCTTTGGAAGAAGTATTAGAGAATTGTCAGGCAAACGAACATTTATACGTTATAGGAGGTGAAAGCGTATATAGGCAAGCTATAAATCTGGTAGATACCCTTTACCTGACAGAAATTGACGGTAAGGCACAAAATGTTGATGCCTATTTTCCACCTATTGATAGAAATATATGGAAAGAAAAAAACAGGGAAGTCCATCATATTGATGAGAAACATCCCTGTTCTTATGCTTTTGTAGAATATACGCGTGAATAAAATTATTCTTCCACTGTCTCATTATCTTCCGACACATCGACCGAAATAGGCATCTGTCGTTTAATTGCTTCATGAAAAGAAATCAAGGTTTCGGTACGTGACAAACCTAACGGCTGCAATTTATCATGAATGATACTTAACAGATGATGATTATTGCGTGCATACAACTTAACAAACATGTCATACTTACCTGTAGTAAAATGACATTCTACGATTTCCGGAATGGCTTCTAGTGCTTTTGTAACTGCATCAAAAGTAGAAGGATCCTTCAAATAGATGCCAATATAAGCACAAGTTTCATACCCAATTTTCTCTGGATCAATCACATACTCAGAGCCTTTCAGAATACCGAAATTAGTCAACTTCTGTATACGTTGGTGGATGGCTGCGCCAGACACGTTACATGCTCTTGCCACTTCCAGGAAAGGAATGCGGGCATTATCTGCAATCAGTTTCAATATTTGCTCATCCAAAGCATCCAATTGATGATGTGCCATTTCTTAATTTTTGAAGATTAATAATACAATAACATGCAAAGTTAATGAATTATTTCTCAATAAAAATACAAATTATAACTTTTATTGCAAAATAAAAGATAAACCAACATCTATACAAAACGATCCATTACAAAATCAATAGTCTGAGTGCCACACTAAAAAGGAAAAGAAATTGTGAATAAACAGGAAAGTCGTATCTTTGCTTTAAGAATCAATATAAAACACAGCCATAATGAAAAAGTATATTATATCAGTTCTGTTCCTATTGGCAACAATCAATTTATGGGCACAGGAATTTACCGATTATTTCATCAACAAAACTTTACGTATAGATTATATATTTACAGGAAACAGTGCATATCAGGAGATATGCCTTGATGAATTATCTTCCTTACCGTCATGGGCCGGAAGAAAACATCATTTGTCTGAGCTTCCGTTAGAAGGTAACGGACAAATTATAATGCGCGACCTTGAGACTAAAAAGGTTATATACACTACGTCCTTTTCTTCCTTATTTCAAGAATGGCTGGAGACAGATGAAGCTAAAAGTATCAATAAAGGATTTGAAAATAGTTTTTTACTTCCCTACCCTTTACATGCTGTAGAAGTGGAAGTGACATTATTCAGTCCCAGAAAAGAGAAACGCGCTACTTTAAAACATATTATCAATCCAAATGATATTCTGATTCATCAAAAAGGAATAACCCATATCACTCCACATAAATATTTGGTACAGAGCGGGCCAAGTGATAAGTGCATTGATGTAGCAATTCTCGCAGAAGGATATACCCAAAAAGAGATGCCGACATTTTATGAAGATGCAAAGATCGCTTGTGAAAGTCTGTTTTCACATGAACCTTTCAAATCAACAAAGGGCCGATTCAACATTGTAGCGGTAGCATCCGCTTCGGACGATAGTGGAGTAAGCATACCGCGATTGAAAGAATGGAAGCACACCGCTTTCAGTTCGCATTTCAGCACCTTTTATTCCGATCGCTATCTGACAACACAACGAGTGAAAGATATACATGATGCACTTGCGGGAATACCTTATGAGCATATCATTATTCTTGCAAACACTGATGAATATGGCGGTGGGGGAATCTACAATTCATACACACTAACCACTGCTCATCATCCCCTATTCCGCCCCGTAGTTGTGCACGAATTTGGACATAGTTTCGGAGGATTGGCAGATGAGTATTATTACGATAACGATGTCATGACAGACACCTATCCATTAGACATAGAACCTTGGGAACCGAATATAACCACTCGTGTGAACTTCAAACAAAAATGGGAAAATATGATGAAAAAAGATACTCCGATGCCAACTCCTTCTGATAAAAAAGCAATTTATCCGGTTGGTCTCTATGAAGGAGGCGGATATTCAGCCAAAGGTATCTACCGCTCATCCGAAGACTGCCGGATGCGCACCAACAGTTACCCTTCATTCTGCCCCGTATGTGAGCATGCCATACGTAGAATGATTAATTTTTATACAGAATAAGATTACTAAAGGATGATCCGCCTGCAACGAATTACCAATCCCGGGAATAAATTTTATCAATACATGGAAAAATTGATTACCGAATCGTTTCCTCCTGAAGAATACCGGGACTTGGATGAACTACGGATATATACAGAAACAAAAGAAATATTTCATAATAATCTCATTTTCAATGAAGATACTTCAATAGGCATGATAAGCTATTGGGCTTTCGACAAATTCTATTATATAGAACATTTCGCTATTGATTCCAAACAACGCAACGGTGGATACGGCAAACAAGTTATAGAACATTTAAAAGAAATGTTTCGGCATCCAATAGTTCTTGAGGTTGAAAAATCTACAGAAAAAATAGCTCAACGCCGGATAAATTTTTATATACGACAAGGCTTCGTATTATGGGATAACCCTTATCTACAACCCCCTTATAGATCAGAAGAAACATTCCTACCCATGCAACTGATGGCACAGGGAAAAATAAACTGCAAAGAAGATTATCCGGAAGTAAAACAGTGCATATATAACAATGTATATGGCATTTAAACATTGATTCAATAAAATTAAAACAAAATACGGAATTTCACCTAACAATTATAACTTTTATTTCTACATTTGCGTGCAAATGAAAATTATTAATACTTATTACCATGACAAAAATAACCAAAGAAGCAGCTTTGCTTTACCATTCGCAAGGCAAACCGGGAAAAATTGAAGTTATTCCCACCAAACCTCACAGTACACAAACCGATCTTTCACTAGCCTACTCACCCGGTGTTGCCGAACCTTGTCTTGAAATAGAAAAGAATCCACAAGATGCCTATAAGTACACAGCAAAGGGAAATCTAGTCGCAGTAATATCCAACGGAACCGCCGTGCTCGGATTGGGGGACATCGGTGCATTAAGCGGAAAGCCGGTAATGGAAGGCAAAGGCTTGCTTTTTAAAATATATGCCGGCATTGACGTTTTTGACATTGAAGTTAACGAAAAAGACCCGAAAAAATTCATAGAAACAGTAAAAGCAATCGCTCCGACCTTTGGTGGTATTAATCTTGAAGACATTAAAGCTCCTGAATGTTTTGAAATAGAAACCCGCCTGAAAGAAGAATTAGATATTCCCGTAATGCATGATGACCAGCACGGAACAGCAATCATATCTTCTGCCGGATTATTAAATGCTCTTGAAGTTGCAGGAAAAAAAATAGAAGATGTAAAAATCGTAGTTAATGGGGCAGGGGCATCAGCAACTTCGTGCACCAAGCTATATATATCATTGGGAGCACGTCTTGAGAACATTGTTATGCTTGACAGCAAGGGAGTTATCAGCAAAAGCCGCACAGACCTGAACGAACAAAAAGGCTATTTTGCAACCAGCCGGACAGACATTCACTCTTTAGCTGAAGCAATAAAAGGTGCCGACGTTTTCCTTGGCTTGTCTAAAGGAAATGTATTAACACAAGATATGGTACGTAGCATGGCTCACATGCCTATTGTTTTCGCATTAGCCAACCCTACCCCTGAAATCTCATATGAAGACGCCATTGCTGCCCGCCCTGATGTATTAATAGCTACCGGACGTTCAGATTATCCTAATCAGATCAATAATGTAATTGGTTTCCCATACATTTTCCGTGGAGCTTTGGATACTCAATCTAAAGCAATAAACGAAGAAATGAAAATAGCAGCTGTACGAGCTATTGCAAACCTCGCCAAACAACCGGTTCCCGATGTAGTAAACGAAGCTTATCATGTTAACAACTTTACCTTTGGTCCCGAGTATTTTATTCCTAAACCCGTAGATCCTCGTCTAATTACCGAAGTCTCTTCAGCAGTAGCCCGCGCAGCTATAGAAAGTGGTGTTGCCCGTAAAAAAATAGAAGATTGGGATGCATACAAACTTCAACTTCGCGAATTAATGGGTTATGAAAGTAAGCTGACCCGCCAACTATTTGATACCGCCCGCAGAAACCCACAAAAAGTTGTTTTTGCAGAAGGCATTCATCCCAACATGCTAAAGGCTGCAGCCGAAGCAAAAGCGGAAGGTATTTGCCACCCCATATTATTGGGAAATGATGAGGCCATTGAAAAGATAGCCAAAGAGCTTGATATCAGTCTCGACGGAATTGAAATTGTTAACCTCCGTCATCCCGATGAAGCTGACAGGCGCGAACGTTATGCCCGTATTCTTGCCGAAAAACGCTCTCGTGAAGGTGTAACCTATGAAGAAGCTAACGACAAAATGTTCGAGCGTAATTACTTTGGTATGATGATGGTAGAAACCGGAGATGCAGATGCATTTATTACAGGGCTTTATACCAAGTATAGTAATACCATTAAAGTAGCCAAGGAAGTAATCGGTATACAACCGGAATACAAACATTTTGGGACAATGCATATTCTGAATTCTAAGAAAGGGACATTCTTCCTGGCAGATACATTAATCAACCGTCACCCCAATACAGATACATTAATAGACGTAGCCCGGATGACTGCAAATACCGTAAGATTTTTCAACCATACTCCGGTTGTAGCTATGCTAAGTTACTCTAATTTTGGCTCCGACACAGATGGAAGTCCGGCAAAAGTGCATGAAGCAGTAAGATATATGCAGGAAAATTATCCTGATTTGGCTATTGACGGTGAAATGCAAGTTAACTTCGCTATGAATAAAGACATACGCGATGCAAAGTATCCGTTCACCAGATTAAAGGATATGGATGTGAATACACTTATCTTCCCTAATTTAAGTTCGGCAAATTCCGCATACAAATTATTGCAGGCTATGAACACAGATGCAGAATTGATAGGCCCTATTCAAATGGGACTTAACAAACCTATTCATTTTACTGATTTTGAAAGCCCTGTACGCGATATAGTTAACATTACAGCTGTTGCCGTAATTGATGCCATCGTAGACAAAAAGAAATCAGGTAAGTAATAGTCTAGTCATCTTATTATCTAAATAATTACAAAAAGCATAATGTTATGTACTAACATTATGCTTTTTTATTATCAAAACACACAGATTATTTCATCATAACATCCATATTTCACTCTCTACTTTCCAACATACCTTTTTTTGAAATATTAAAGCCAAAAGTATAAATAATATCTTTTTATTCGTTTTAAAGTCGAAAAATAATAATATTGTAATTTTATAATTGATTTAGTTTATACTTTGTTTGTTTTTACAGATTTTATATCTACTTTTGCACCGCAACAAAAGAAAGAATAAATAAACAAACCAACGCAGACTTGTACAAGCGTATTAGATTTAATATTTACAACAACCAATAAAAGAAATAGATTTATGAATGCTACTAAAGTATTGGAAAACCTGAAAAAGAGGTTTCCCAACGAGTTTGAATACCATCAAGCTGTAGAAGAGGTGCTTTCCACCATTGAAGAAGAGTATAACAAACATCCGGAATTCGACAAAGCCAATCTCATTGAACGCCTTTGCATACCTGATAGAATTTACCAATTCAGAGTGACATGGATGGATGATAAAGGAAATGTGCGGACTAATATGGGATATCGCGTCCAACATAATAACGCTATTGGCCCTTACAAAGGTGGTATTCGCTTTCATTCTTCAGTAAATCTTTCTATCTTGAAGTTCCTTGCATTCGAACAAACTTTCAAAAATTCACTGACAACTCTGCCTATGGGTGGTGGTAAAGGTGGATCTGATTTTTCGCCACGTGGTAAATCGAATGCTGAAGTTATGCGATTCGCTCAAGCATTTATGCTCGAACTATGGAGACACATAGGCCCTGAAACGGATGTACCGGCAGGAGATATTGGCGTAGGTGGCCGCGAAGTTGGATTTATGTTCGGCATGTACAAAAAGTTAACCCGTGAATTTACGGGTACTCTAACAGGTAAAGGGCAGGAATTCGGAGGTTCGCTTATTCGTCCTGAAGCAACAGGTTATGGCAATATCTATTTCCTGATGGAGATGTTAAAAACAAAAGGAACAGATTTAAAAGATAAAGTATGCCTAGTCTCCGGTTCCGGTAATGTGGCACAATATACTGTTGAAAAAGTATTGGAACTTGGAGGAAAAGTTGTAACCATGTCCGACTCAAATGGCTACATCTATGACCCGGATGGCATAGATCGCGAGAAACTGAACTACATCATGGAACTAAAAAACCTTTATCGTGGACGTATTCGGGAATATGCAGAAAAATATGACTGCAAATATGTAGAAGGAGCTCGTCCATGGGGTGAAAAAGGTGACATTGCATTGCCATCGGCCACCCAAAATGAAATAAACGGAGAGGATGCGGAGAAGTTAATAACAAACGGGGTTATTGCTGTTTCCGAAGGCGCTAATATGCCATCGACTCCTGAAGCCATTCGCACATTCCAACAAGCCAAAATTCTCTACGCACCAGGTAAAGCAGCTAATGCAGGGGGGGTATCTGTATCAGGATTGGAAATGACTCAAAATTCCATCAAACTAAGTTGGAGCTCAGATGAAGTAGATGAAAAATTGAAGAGTATCATGAAGAACATACATGAGTCATGCGTAAAATATGGTACAGAAGACGATGGTTACGTCAACTATGTAAAAGGGGCTAATGTTGCCGGATTCATGAAAGTAGCTAAAGCTATGATGGCCCAAGGTATTGTATAAATCCATTCAAATAAAAAACAAAATTCATAATAATAGCCATGCCCATTTAAGGCATCGGGAAAACAGAAGAGGAGAGTACTAATATTAACGCTCTCCTCTTTTTATCATTTCATTCACTTCGTCAATTTACAACTCGTTACATCAGTCACGATTTTAGCAGGTCAGCCAAATAAACAAAGGGCAATCGACCGCATTATAACTTCTGTACGACGAATTATTCCGGATTAGATTATCCTTACCTTAGCCATATTTGTCAGAAAGATTTTGAACGACAAGAACTCCGCCAAGCTTGCATCACAATAAATAATTTACAAAAAATAGCTCATTAAAGATTGCCTATCGGAGTGACAAATCAGTCGTTACTCGAACCCAATTCAGTCGTATACTGATTATATCTTCACTCAAAATGCATTTTGGATGGGGTTAAAATCTGATGAGCCATGTTTATGTTTATATACAGACAATATATAAACATAAAAAAGGCTACATATTATAAGCTGGTAGTATCTTTCTTGTAAAACATCGACTAAATTAATCAGTATTGACCTTGAGATTCCATCTAAGGAATGCGGAAAACTCAATCAACCATATATTATTTGCACGATGGACATTCTAAAAGATACTTATACACACCGGGATGCAAAAAATAACGAATATCAATATTTTCTTTTAAAGCCTGACGAATAAAACTTGAACTAATTTCAAAAACCGGAGAAAACAACAACTTTACATTAGAAGGAATTGTTTCCGCAGAAACCGGATAGCCCGGACGTGGATAAACCAAAATCTTATTCTGGGCCAAGATTCTTTCAGACTCTTTCCACTGTTTAAAATTAATCCAATTATCAGCTCCGATAATTAAGAGAAACTCATGCATCGGATAAAACTCTTTCAAATGATCTAATGTATTTACAGTATAAGAAGGACGGGGCAGTTTAAACTCAAAGTCAGAAGCAACAAAACGAGAATATCCATCAATAGCTATACGAACCAAGTTTAACCTCAATTCATCATCCATCAATCCATCCTCATTTTTCAAAGGGTTGTGAGGAGTGACCATAAACCAAACCTCATCTATCCCCTCGTATTCACAAATATAATTGGCCAGAGCTAAATGACCGATATGTATCGGATTAAATGATCCACAGAATATACCAATTTTCATACTCTTCCCTTCAATCGCATCCAGCACCCATAATTATTAAAAGCTGTAATAATCAAAACTCCAAGCATCGCCAAAGCTGGAATGTATTCATGATGATAAAGATCTAATATTCCCACAATTAAAGCAGCTATAAATGCAATTATATTGATTATCAACAATAACTTATCAGTTCTACGAGAATGTGCAGGCGTTTTCATTCGGCTTATTATTAATATTATTATAACTTAGAGATATCAGATAAAGACATGTAAGTTGTCCAGACAAAAAGATTCATACTACAACCCATTGATAGATCAAACATTAGTAACCCAAAAAATCTTTTATCGCTTTCAATGCCTTGCTCTTTGCTTGCTCCAAGTCATTATTCACAATAACAACATCAAATTTAGAGGCAAAACCCAACTCATATTCTGCTTTTTGAACACGAGCCTCAATAACATCAAGAGTATCAGTTCCACGGTTTATTAAACGTTCGCGCAATTCCTGAATCGATGGAGGCTGTATAAACACAGACAAAGCTGTATCTCCATATTTTTTTTTTATATTGCAACCGCCAACAACATCAACGTCAAACACGATATTTTGTCCCGCAGAAAGTTGATTTTCCACCTGCGACTTTAATGTACCATAATATCGACCTGCATAAACCTCTTCATATTCCAAAAACTCATTATCTGCTATTTTTCGACGAAATTCTTCAGGGCTCAAAAAGAAATACTCTACTCCATTTTTTTCATCTCCACGCGGAGGGCGACTTGTGGCTGAAATAGAAAAAGACAAGTTTAGCTCCTGCTGTAAGAGATAATTAATTATAGTAGATTTACCGGAACCGGAGGGAGCTGAAAATATTATAAGTTTACCTCTATTTGGCATATATTATTAATTATTTAATCAAAAAACATAAAAGATCAAGTTGAAAAAGCAAATAGGGAGCGTTAAATCGCAATCGTTCAAATAGGACTGAAAACTATCACATTACATTCAAAACCTGTTCTTTTATTTGTTCCAATTCATCTTTCATCTGGACTACAATCTTCTGCATCTCGGCATGATTTGATTTGCTCCCAAGCGTATTGATTTCACGTCCCATTTCCTGAGTTATAAAACCTAATTTCTTTCCTTGTCCGTTTCCACTCTCCAAAGTCGATATAAAATACTTCAAATGATTACTCAAACGTTGTTTTTCTTCGTTTATATCCAGCTTCTCAATATAATAAATAAGTTCCTGCTCCAAACGAGTTTTATCATAATCCACACTTAATGTCTTTTCCAGAGCATCCGTAATACGCGCTTTTATTTTATCCACGCGTTCTTTTTCATACTTATCAACAGTAGCCAAAAGTTGAGTAATATTAGTGATTTTCTCACGGAATTTTTTTTCTAATGCCTCTCCTTCTTGCTTACGAAAATCAACTAAATGAGAAATTGCATTAAGAATAGCAGCATGGACAGCTCCCCACTCCGTATCGTCCAATTCTATTGTTTCATTTTTAGACATCACATCAGGAAGACGCAACAATGTGGCAAACCAGTCTTCAGGCTCCGGAATACCTAAAGCATCAGAAATATCTTTTATCCGTTTATAATAGGCAGTAATTACATCTGTATTTATGGGAGATGCAAGTTGATCGGCATCCTTCTTCTCTACCCACAAGTTAAAATCAACTTTCCCACGTTCTAACACTCTGGCTATTTCATTACGTATTTCAATCTCCTTTTCCCGATAAGCAGGCGCTATTCGGGTTGACAAGTCCATTGCCTTGCTATTAAGAGACTTAATCTCTACATTTATCTTTTTATCGGGTAGATCGGCAGTAACTTTACCATAACCCGTCATAGATTGTATCATAAGATTGTTAGTTTTGTGCAAAATTACATGAATATTTTAATTAGTGAAAATAATCCCGTAAATTTGCCTCAACAAATGGAATGAGATTATGTCATGTATCTTAAATATTGAAACTTCTACGTCAGCATGTTCTGTTGCCCTAAGTCAAGACGGACAAAACATTTTCACAAAAGAAGATATAAAAGGTCCCTCCCATGCTATCTCGCTGGGTGTATTTGTAGATGAAGCATTATCATTTGCCGAAAGTCATGCCATATCGGTAGATGCGGTTGCGGTAAGCTGTGGGCCAGGGTCTTACACGGGTTTGCGCATAGGCGTTTCTATGGCAAAAGGTATATGCTATGGCCGTAACTTACCTCTAATAGGCATCCCTACTTTAAAAGCTTTATGTGTGCCCGTATTACTATATCATGATGAATTACCGGAAAACGCATTACTTTGTCCGATGATTGATGCCCGCCGGATGGAAGTCTATGCAGCCGTATATGACCGTTCTTTAAAATCGGTATGTGAAATTGCAGCAAGCATTATAGACGAGAATTCTTATAAGGAACTTCTTGATATACACCCCATTTACTTTTTTGGAGATGGAGCCGACAAGTGCAAAAACAAAATTAAGCACACCAATGCATACTTTATCGATGGCATACAGCCACTAGCCAAAATGATGTTTCCTCTTGCTGAAAAAGCTATGGCTGAAAAGGAATTCAAGGATGTTGCCTATTTTGAACCCTTTTATCTAAAAGAATTTGTGGCATCAAAACCTAAGAAGTTGCTCTAATTTATATTTTAGAAGCTAAAACAATAAAGAGCCATTTATTAATTTCCCCATTAAACATTAATAGCAGATGAGAATGCAGTATAATACTCAACAAAAAAAAATGTCTCTACCTGAGTACGGACGTAGTATCCAGAACATGGTAGATCACGCTTTAACCATAAAAGATCGTGCCGAACGCCAGCGCTGTGCCAACACTATAATAAACATTATGGGAAACATGTTCCCTCACTTGCGCGATGTACCCGACTTTAAACATAAGCTTTGGGATCACTTGGCTATCATGTCCGATTTCAAATTGGATATCGATTATCCCTATGAGGTCATTCGTAAAGACAATCTAAATACAAGACCTGAACCCATTCCTTATTCAAATACAAAGATACACTATCGTCACTATGGACGCACACTGGAAGTCCTGATAAATAAAGCGTGTGATTTCCCTGAAAGTAACGAAAAGAACAACCTTATAGCACTAATCTGCAACCACATGAAAAAGGACTTCATGACGTGGAACAAAGATACAGTAGATGACCGTAAAATAGCTGAAGACTTAGCGGAATATTCCAATGGTAAGTTACAAATGACAGATACCATTATCCGACTTATGGCCGAACGCATCGATCTGAATTATCGCCCGAAGACGAATAATCAAAATAACCGGAATAGCCGGAGTAATTCGAACAAACGAAAATATTGATTTATGGCATCGTTTGTCATTGAAGGAGGGCATAAGCTTTCGGGGAATATATATCCGCAAGGTGCCAAAAATGAGGTACTTCAGATTATATGTGCCACTCTACTTACCTCCGAAGAAGTTATCATACATAACATTCCTGACATATTGGATGTGAATAATCTCATTCAATTAATGCAGGACATAGGGGTAACCGTTTTTTCAAAAAAGGAAGGAAGTTTTAGTTTTAAAGCAGAAAAGGTTAATAAGGAATATCTTGAGAGTGATACATTCTTAAAAAAATGTTCGAATCTTCGAGGATCAGTAATGCTTATTGGTCCGCTTTTAGCAAGATTTGGCAAAGTAATCATTTCCAAACCCGGAGGAGATAAAATCGGACGCAGAAGACTCGATACTCATTTCATAGGTATCCGGAATTTAGGAGCAAACTTCAATTATAACGCTAAACGCGAAGCATACGAAGTTTCTGCAGAACAATTGAGAGGGGCATACATGCTACTCGATGAAGCTTCTGTCACAGGCACGGCAAACATAATTATGACTGCTGTGCTTGCCAGAGGAATAACCACAATATACAATGCTGCTTGTGAGCCTTATCTTCAGCAGTTATGCAAAATGCTAAACCGAATGGGAGCTAAGATACAAGGCATTGCTTCCAATCTACTTACAATTGAAGGAGTAGAATATTTAAAAGGAACAGAGCATACCATTCTACCGGATATGATTGAAGTGGGAAGTTTCATAGGCATGGCGGCTATGACCCAAAGCGATCTAACCATAAAAAATGTTTCATACCATAATTTGGGAATTATCCCCGAAAGTTTCCGCCGTTTAGGCATCCGTCTGGAACAGCAAGGTGATGACATTCATATCCCTTCGCAAGAAACATTTCAGATAGAATCGTTTATAGATGGCTCTATTATGACAATTGCCGACGCGCCATGGCCTGGTCTTACGCCTGATTTATTGAGTATTATGCTCGTGGTAGCCACTCAGGCAAAAGGGAGTGTACTCATACACCAAAAAATGTTTGAAAGCAGATTGTTCTTTGTAGACAAGCTAATAGACATGGGAGCCCAAATTATTTTATGCGATCCTCACCGTGCTGTAGTTATCGGTCACAACCACTCTATACGATTAAGAGCAGGAAATATGACATCTCCCGATATTAGAGCCGGAATTGCCCTTCTTATTGCGGCAATGAGTGCTGAAGGAACAAGCCAAATCCACAATATTGAACAAATAGATCGGGGATATCAAAATATAGAAGGACGTTTAAATGCCATTGGAGCAAGAATCACGCGTTTATGATAAAGGAAGAGGATGTGTACAAAATAGGGTTATTCAATAAGCCACATGGTATCCATGGCGAACTGCAATTTAGTTTTACCGATGATATTTTTGACCGTGTAGATGCCGAATATCTCATTTGCCTACTCGATGGAATCTTTGTACCTTTCTTTATAGAGGAATATCGTTTCCGATCAGACTCAACAGCTCTAGTTAAGCTCGAAGGAGTAGATACCGCCGAGCGTGCCCGATCATTTACCAATATAGAAGTATACTTTCCCACTAAGTACATAGAAGAAAATTCCGAATCTGAAGATATAACTTGGCATTTCTTCTTAGGGTTCCACATGGAAGATATACACCATGGTTATCTGGGTGAAATTACCGATGTGGATGATGCAACTTTTAATATCCTTTTTGTAGTGAATAATAGAGGTAAAGAACTATTAATTCCCGCCCAAGAAGAGCTTATCACCGATATTAATCCGGAACAGAAAGTCATTACAGTCAATCTGCCAGAAGGTCTATTGGCTATTGACCAAACTGAAGAATTATAAACAAAATGCTAAAAAAAGGACGGCACAAGACTTTTTGGAGCAACTTTAAATTCAAATACAAGTTGACTATCATTAACGAGAATACGCTCGAAGAAGTGGTAGGTATCCATGTATCCAAATTAAATGGAATCTCAGTATTACTCACAGCGCTTGCCATCCTCTTTTTAATAGCAGCTCTTATCATTGTTTTTACTCCTTTACGTAATTATCTTCCCGGCTATATGAACAGTGAAATTCGTGCTCAAGTTGTAGCAAATGCATTGAAAGTTGATTCACTACAGCAACTGGTAGAGAGACAAAATCTTTATATCATGAACGTTCAAGATATTTTCAATGGGAAGATTAAAGCAGACACTGTAAAATCTATCGATTTGCTTACTACTTTGAGAAAAGATTCGCTAATAGGATACACTGACAGGGAGGCTAAATTCCGCAAAGAATATGAAGAAACAGAAAGATACAACCTCACTAATACTGCTCTCAGATCGAAAGCAGAAGGAATGATCTTTTATCGTCCAGTCAAAGGAGTGATTAGCAAACGATTCAGTACAAAAAATTCAGGTATTGCTATTACTCCATTTCCCAAAGAAAGTATTCTTTCCGTATTGGATGGTACAATTCTATTAAGCACCTACACTGCTGAAACAGGGTATATTATAGAAGTACAACATAATCAGGATTTTGTATCAATCTATAAACATTGCGGCTCACTATTAAAACGAAAAGGAGAAAGCGTAAAAGGGGGAGAAGCAATTGCTTTGATTGGGAAACCTGATCAGAACGCAGATCCGTTTTTATTGCATTTTGAGCTCTGGCATAAAGGAAAAGCTGTCAATCCGGAACAATACATTATATTTAAATGAAAAACGAAGTTGATATTGAAAAATAGAGCTTCCCAAAGATAAAATACAAAATGAAGAAGCAAATTGCCATACTTGGCTCCACCGGATCAATCGGTACTCAAGCTTTACAAGTCATTGAAGAACATTCAGACTTGTACGAAGTGTATGTATTGACGGCGAACAACCGAGTAGAAGAGCTTATTGCTCAGGCGCGCAAATTCGTACCTGAAATCGTAATTATAGCCAACGAAGAGCATTATTCCCGCCTTAAAGAAACTTTATCAGATCTCCCGATTAAAATCTATGCAGGAGCAGATGCTATTTCTCAAGTTGTAAGTGAAGCATCTATTGATATTGTATTGACTGCTATGGTAGGATATGCCGGATTAAAGCCCACAATAAATGCAATCCGTGCCCGTAAAACTATTGCTCTTGCCAACAAAGAAACTCTTGTTGTGGCCGGAGAATTAATCAATGAACTTGCAAGGATATGCGGGACTCCCATATTACCGGTCGACTCTGAACATTCTGCCGTATTTCAGTGTTTAACCGGAGAAATGGGTAATCCCATAGAAAAAGTAATCTTAACCGCTTCCGGTGGCCCTTTCCGCAAATATAGCATGGAACAATTGGCTGTAGCCACTAAAGAGCAGGCTTTAAAACATCCAAACTGGAATATGGGGGCTAAGATTACAATTGATTCTGCTTCCATGATGAACAAAGGCTTTGAAGTTATTGAAGCAAAGTGGTTATTCGGAGTACATCCTGATCAAATTGAAGTGGTGGTACACCCTCAATCTATTATACACTCAATGGTACAATTTGAAGACGGTGCAATAAAAGCACAATTGGGTATGCCGGATATGCGATTACCTATTCAATATGCCTTTTCCTATCCGGATCGACTATATGCCTCATTTCCAAGGTTAGATTTTTCCCAATGCACCAATTTAACCTTTGAACAACCGGATACCAAACGTTTCCGCAATCTGGCTTTGGCGTACGAGGCGCTTCACCGTGCCGGAAATATGCCTTGTATCGTAAATGCAGCGAATGAAATCGTTGTCTCCGCTTTTTTACGTGACGAAATTTCATTTCTTGGTATGAGTGACGTAATAGAAACAACGATGGAACGTGTAACATTCCTTCAAAAACCCGAATATGATGATTATGTAGCAACCGATACTGAAGCCCGTCGAGTAGCTTTGGATTTGGTAAAACAATAGGAAAGAGATTAGCAATAAAAACAGGCTTTTAGAAAGCATTAAATCGGATATATAAGGAAAATTATTCATTTAGTAAATAACAAAAACAGAAAATAAATTTAAATGGAAACATTCTTGATTCGTGCCTTACAACTCATTATGAGTCTTTCTTTACTAGTAATCATACACGAAGGTGGTCATTTCCTTTTCGCTCGTTTATTTAAAACAAGAGTTGAAAAGTTTTGCCTATTCTTCGATCCTTGGTTTACCTTGTTTAAGTTCAAACCCAAGAAGAGTGAAACCGAATACGCAGTCGGATGGTTACCGTTAGGTGGATACGTCAAAATATCAGGTATGATAGACGAATCCATGGACACGGAACAAATGAAACAACCTGTAAAACCTTGGGAATTCCGTGCCAAACCGGCTTGGCAACGTTTATTTATAATGATAGGCGGCGTCTTATTCAATTTCATATTGGCAATGTTTATCTACTCCATGATACTATATGCATGGGGCGATGAATATGTTCCTATACAAAAAACTCCATTAGGCATGGAATTTAACGAAACAGCCAAAGCAATTGGTTTCAAAGACGGTGATATTCTATTATCAGCAGACGATGTGCCTTTTGAACGTTATGACGGAGAAATGCTTAGCCGCATAGCAGATGCTCGCGAAGTAACTGTAATGCGTAACGGAGAAAAAGTTGCTGTTTATATACCTGAAGATATGATGCAACGTTTAATGAAAGACAGTGTTCGTTTTGCTTCTTTTCGCTACCCGTATGTCATTGACAGTATTATACCCAACCGACCCGCAGCATTAATCGGTTTACAGGTTGGTGACAGTATTATCCAACTAAATGGGAAAAATATTGCTTTCTTTGACTTTAAGAAAGAAATGCTTGCACGTCAAAAAGCCGACTCTGCGTCTCATGAAATTACACTAACATATGTGCGACATGGCATAACGGATACCATTACATTCTCAACCGATTCAGCATTCGAAATGGGTGCAATGGCTCGTAGTCAAACAGATAAGCTTTTACCTATCGTAAAAAAAGGATATGGATTCTTTGACTCCTTCCCTGCTGGTATATCACTAGGTGTAAAGACCTTGAATGGCTATATAGGAAATATGAAATATCTTTTCTCTAAAGAAGGGGCTAAACAATTAGGAGGGTTCGGTACAATCGGAAGTATATTCCCTGCCACATGGGATTGGCACCAATTCTGGTATATGACAGCATTTCTCTCCATTATTCTTGCATTCATGAACATACTTCCTATACCGGCTCTTGACGGTGGACATGTCTTGTTTCTCATCTATGAGATTGTTACTCGTCGAAAACCAAGTGACAAATTTATGGAACACGCTCAAATGGTCGGAATGTTTCTATTATTTGGATTACTCATATGGGCAAACTTTAATGATATCATGCGATTCCTATTCTAAGAATCTTTATCTTAAACAGAATCACACAATATAAATAGACCCGAAACCAAGTTTCGGGCCTATTTATATTCTTAATCAAGAGTCTTCTATATTACAGAGGAATTCACCATGATTGAAACAGAACGCATATTAATAGTCAACTAAACCAAATGTCCTATCCATTCTTCCCGATCTCCGGGAAGAAGATCAACTACCGGTATTTCAATCATAGTATAACAGCCAGACTTCTGACGCTTAGAAGCACGAGCGACGCAAACCAATACCTGTGCAGTAAGCGCCGGATTATTGATGTACATGTTAAACTCAAACAACTGATTCTGCGTTTTCCCGGAAACTCCTTTACGAATCAGATTTACTCCATGCCCCATATCAAGCAACGCATCAACGCTTGGCACGAGTTTAACATGCGTTTCGTCATTTACAAAATAGGGATCAGCCTTAATTGCAGTGGCTACATTTTCAAATTCATACCCATCTTTTAATTCAATGTAAACCATGCGCCGATGAATACCTGTTCCTGTAGGAATAGTCATAGACAATGCTGCTTTTACACCCGGAATTACTTTTACTGCAACAGTATGTCCCATGCTCATACCGGGTCCAAAATTAGTATAGGTAATACCTTTAGGTGCTATGGCTTCCAACAGCGTACGGACAATAGAATCGCTTCCCGGATCCCATCCTGCCGAAATTACAGCAACGGCTTCATGCGCTTGTGCCACTTCATTCAGCCTTTTACGCAATGGAGTAATACCGGTATGAATATCGAAGCTATCCACCGTATTTATACCCAATGAAAGAATATCTTTAGCGTAACTTTCAACACTGCGGGTCGGAGTACAAAGAATTGCAACATCCACATCTTTTAATTCACGAATATTAGTAACAACCGGATAATCTTTCAATTCATCCGGGCGATTTTCGGCACCGATGCGACGTACAATACCGGCTATTTCAAAATCACTAGCCACTTGCAATGCCTCGAGGACATAATGTCCGATATTGCCATAGCCAATAATGGCTACCCTAATCTTTTTCATTCTTTTGTTGGTTTTTAAGTTATAAAATCATGATCTTTCTAACGCAAAAATAAAGATTATCTTTTAACTGCCATTCCATATCGTTGAACCTTTACGTTTTTTCCATATCTTTGCCTCAATCATCGCAACACCTAAACAAGTTGACGGAGATGATTAATGAACTTCAACTATAAATTTTGTTATGATAGAATACATTAAAGGTAGACTTCCCGAACTAAGCCCTGCAACTGCAATTATCGATTGCAATGGTTTAGGTTACGCAGTTAATATTTCATTAAATACATATGCCGCCATTCAAGGGAAAAAGGAGTGCAAGCTATACATTTACGAAGCTATCCGTGAAGACGCATATGTATTATATGGCTTTGCGGACAAACAAGAGAGAGAGCTCTTTCTTATGCTACTCTCAGTTCCGGGAATAGGAGGAAATACGGCTCGTATGATTCTTTCGGCTCTCTCACCGGCTGAGCTGATAAATATCATCAGTACGGAAAATGCCACGCTACTGAAGACGGTAAAAGGTATCGGACTGAAGACGGCACAACGCATTATTGTCGATTTAAAAGACAAGATCAAAACAAATCCGTTTGCAACAAGGAATTCAGAGAATGCCGGTCAAATGTTCTCTACCATAAGCAATCAGGTTCAGGAAGAAGCGGTAGCAGCTCTTACTATGCTTGGATTTGCCCAGGCTCCTTCACAAAAAGTGGTATTTGCCATTATTCAGGAATCACCGGATGCACCCGTAGAGCAAGTCATTAAGCTGGCATTAAAACGGTTATAAAAAACATAAGATATTAGATTAATTCACCCGTAATTATTATAAAAATGAAAAAAATAGGACTATTATTAATCATGGCCTGCTTGACATTGGGAATTCAGGCTCAAGAAATCAAAGTTGGTGATAAACTACCGAATATTAAACTAAGTTCGGCTGTATATGGAGATGTCTCAGCTGCCGATTTAAAAGGAAAAGTGACATTAATCAGCCTTTTTGCCACATGGTGTCCTCCTTGTCAGTTGGAATTGGCCGATGTACAAAGTTTGTTGTGGCCTAAATACAAGGACAATAAGAATTTTAAATTACTCGTCATCGGGCGTGAGCATACCGACGAACAATTAAAAGTATACAATGAAAAGAAGAAATTCACCTTCCCTTTGTATCCTGATCCGAAACGGGAAGTGTTTTCACTGTTTGCCGACAAATCCATACCACGCTCTTATCTCATAGATAAAGAAGGGAAAGTCATTTATGCTACATTGGGATATACTAAAGAGGAATTCCAATTGTTATTAAGCAAAATAGAAGAGGCACTTAAATAGTTTTTTCAAAGCTTTCATACCGCAGGGTTGATGAAAAAAGGGAGTTTTTACATGCAAAACTGGTTGGATGCAAATCAACGTCAGAAAAGGACAACCACCGACGAGTGGTACCTGGGCTTCGCCAACCGTTTACAAATATTACTTAGCAACTCTGTGGAAGGAAGAAGCGAGCATGCTGACCTGATCAACGATCTGCCGATCAGATGCGCAATGTATCTACAAGATGTTATATCCCAAAGTGGAGGATGGAAAGCTTTCTCAGAACTATATTATTCAAAAGACAATGCTTATCTTCCTTTTTATCCCATAACAACCGAATATGTTCAGGATGAAATTAACAAGGAAGATATTGCTTTTATTTTGTGGTTGCTATTTACTGGAAATAAAGAGAAAGAGGAAGTCACACCTATTATTGACCCTCTCTCCTCTGATTTGATAGAACTAAGTGAAAAAATATATGCACTAATGGATGAGCTTTTCGAAGAAGCTCCCGTTAGTGACGTATCGTCTCCAAACGATTGGGTACTACCCGATAAAATATTTGATGTTCATTCAACATCATTACCCGAAATCAAGGCAGAGCAGGCTACGAATAAAGATGTAAAGGAAAGTCTGCTTTATAATAATGATTACCCACTGCTTTATTTCGCGACATACAAAGAACTTGAGAAATTTCTTACTGAAACCCTCTGTTGGGAAAATCAGAATGGAGGATTATTTAAAGAGTTGGAAGAACATACACATTTTGTGGTTTATGCCAATGCCAAAGGAATACTGCTTGCTCCGAATATATCGCAATACTTTAACGATTCCCATAATCCGACATTTAATAAAGAAGAAGCCCAAAGAAATGGATATCGAATATTTTGTGTGCAAGGCGAATGTCCGTTTGATTTAATAAAGTATGGAATGGCAAAAGGTTTATTGCCGGACATCGAACTCCCAATACCGAACGGAAAGGAGTTACTTCATAAGAATTGGGACTTTATTGCCCGATATTATTTAAGAGAGTACTACGAAGGAGTTTGATTTATTTCATCTCCTCTCCTTCGCAATACCATACTGTATTTTATAATTCAATAATATCTTCTCTACAGTGGGTAAGTTTTTCTACACCCTCAAGAGTGACAGCCCATGAATTTTCAATACCTAACGGTCCCACGCCCGGTAATACGATCTTAGGCTCCAAGGCAAAAACCATTCCCGGCTCGAGTTCCTGCTTCATACGCGGTGCTAAAACAGGTGCCTCATTGATCTCCAAGCCAATACCATGTCCTATAAATTTCGCTTTTTGATCTATTCCCATGAAAAAATCTTCGAATCCGGCTTTAGCAACCAGATCAATTGCCGTCTGATATAAATCTTCACAAGCTACACCCGGCTTTGCCATCGCTGACACCGCATCTTGTACTTCAATACATATCTGATGAGCCGCATAAGCTTTATCGGGTAACTTACCAATAGAGAAAACCCGACTCATATCGCACATGTAGCCATAAAAGTTACCGCCCATATCCACCATGACACTCTGTCCGGCTTGTAATAATGAGCCATTCACACCACCGGGTATTGAAGGATCAAGTCCCTCCCCACCAAGTGCAAAATCGTAAGGAGAAGGAGCAGCAGCATTATCACCGGCAAGCACACTACCCATAAAAATTTCCATGCTTTGTCCGAATACTCTGAATATACCCAGACATCCTTCAAGCCGCATAAGACGTTCTATTTCAATGGAAAATTGGCAGTCGGTCATCCCCGGTTGATAGACAGAAGGTATTTGCCCATATGCTTTATCATGAGCAACACCGGAACGACGAAACATACTTAATTCAAGATTGGTTTTCGTGCTACGGGCTTGACGGATCAGCGGAGTGCCGTTTACAACGGTCGAGCCTGGGAAACATGCAGCTAAGCGAGTATATTCAGTAAAAGGTAACTCATCTCCCTCCAACATAAGCTTAGAAGGCAATGGCAAGCCACATTCCTGTATTAAAGCTGGAATTTGTTCCGGTTTGCGAATAGAATACACATGTTCACCTTCTATATCGTTTGGTCGTTTCACAAACAAACGGGCGGGAGCATTCAACGGCAAATAAAGATAACCGCTGACAACACGTCCATAAGTATAAATTAGGTTCACATTACAAGTAATAAGGGCAGCATCAATATCTTGCTGAGCCATGAAAACACGTATTTTGTCGCGTCTCTCTTTCAATTCAGGTAGTAACATCTCTTTGTTATTATAAGTTTTGACGATACAAACCTATACAAAAAAAATGGTTTATACCCCTTTCAAGCAAAAAAAGTACTGCCCGATAGCCTTCACAGGCACAGGCAGCACAAACCACAAATACAAATACAACTAAACAAAGTTAGGCTTTAAATAATTCCCTGCCCCATCATAGCATGAGCCACTTTCATGAAGCCGGCAATATTAGCACCTTTCACATAATTGATGTAACCGTCCGGTTCTAACCCATATTTTACACATTGGGAATGAATACCATGCATAATCGTATGAAGCCGCTCATCTACTTCAGCTGCACCCCAACTGAGATGCATAGCATTTTGCGACATTTCCAACCCAGATGTGGCTACACCACCGGCATTGACAGCCTTGCCCGGTGCATACATTATTTTATGTTCAATGAAAAGGTCAATAGCTTCGGGAGTACATCCCATATTGGAGATTTCACCAACACACAATACTTTATTTTCAATAAGTTTGCGCGCATCATCTCCATCAAGTTCATTTTGCGTTGCACAAGGTAAAGCAATATCCGATTTTACTTCCCACGGGTGCTTTCCCGGGACAAACGCTGCTCCGGTAAATTGCTCAACATACGGTTCTACAATGTCATTACCGGATGCCCTAAGTTCAAGCATATAATCTATTTTATCGCCACTAATTCCTTCCGGATCATACACATAGCCATCTGGTCCTGATATTGTAATGACTTTAGCACCGAGCTGAGTTGCTTTAGTAGCAGCACCCCATGCTACGTTCCCAAAACCAGAAATAGCCACCGTTTTACCTTTAATATCAATGCCTTTGGCTTGTAGCATTTGATTCACAAAATATAAACCGCCGAAGCCTGTAGCTTCAGGACGAATCAGTGAACCCCCGAATTCGAGACCTTTACCTGTAAATGTTCCGGTAAATTGGCGAGTAAGCTTCTTGTACATACCAAACATATAGCCTACTTCACGGCCACCTACGCCAATATCTCCCGCAGGTACATCCATATCAGGCCCAAGATGACGCCATAATTCAAGAATAAAAGCCTGACAGAAACGCATAATTTCCGCATCACTCTTACCACGTGGGGAAAAGTCAGATCCACCTTTACCGCCACCCATAGGCAGAGTTGTCAGTGAATTTTTGAAAGTTTGTTCAAAACCCAAGAATTTCAAAATTGAAAGATTAACTGATGCGTGAAAACGAATGCCTCCTTTGTAAGGACCGATAGCATTGTTAAACTGCACCCGATATCCCAAGTTCGTTTGTACTTCACCTTTATCATCGACCCAAGTCACGCGAAAAGTAAAGATACGGTCAGGCTCTACCAATCGCTCAATAATTTTGGCTTTTTCAAACTCCGGATGTTGATTGTAGATATCTTCGATGGAAATAAGCACTTCTTTCACGGCTTGAAGATATTCAGACTCGCCGGGGTGTTTTGCCTCTAAAGAGGACATGATTCGTTCAATATTCATAATATTACACTTTAAAGGTTTAACCTTATCGTGAATTAGTTATATTTAATCACTTTGTAAACAAATAACGCCACAAATATAGGAAAAGTTTTCCTTTCACCTAATATTTATAGCGCTATTTTGATTTAATAACAATAAAATGTAAGATCGATCAATCTATAACTATAGGAAATGACTAAACAAATAAGCCACAAAATCAATATAGCAAAGTATTATTCATATCTCACAATATCAATTGGAGCTTATTGATTTTCAAATTTCATCCCCAAATTATACATGATAAATCCATATATATCAGCTTGTTCTTCCAGCACTTTACTCATTGGTTTACCGGCTCCATGCCCAGCCTTACTGTCAATACGAATTAAAGTAGGATTAGTGCCATCATTACAGGCCTGTAAAGTTGCTGCAAATTTAAATGAATGCGCCGGTACAACTCGATCATCATGGTCAGCTGTTGTAACCAAAGTAGCAGGATACTTAGTTCCGGGCTTAAGGCTATGCAAAGGAGAATACCCTCTCAGGTATTCAAACATCTCTTTACTGTCTCCACTCGTACCATAATCACTTGCCCAATTCCATCCAATAGTAAATTTATGGTAGCGTAGCATATCCATCACTCCCACTTGTGGAATTGCAACGCGAAATAAATCGGGACGTTGAGTCATACATGCACCTACTAGCAATCCACCGTTTGATCCTCCCACAATAGCAATCTTCTTGTTGTTAGTATACTTATTATGAATAAGATATTCCGCAGCACTAATAAAGTCATCAAATACATTTTGCTTTTGTAGCTTTGTCCCGGCAATATGCCAATCTTCACCGTATTCGCCACCACCTCTTAAATTTGCCTGTGCATATATTCCACCATTTTCAAGGAAAGGTACACGCACAGAAGAAAAAGCGGGATTGAGACTGATATTGAAGCCGCCATACCCATAAAGGAATACTGGATTTTTTCCATTTCTTTTCAATCCTTTCTTATAAGTAAGAAACATTGGAATCTTCGTCCCGTCCTTACTGGGATAAAAAACTTGTTCGGTAACAAAATCATCAGGGTTAAAATCCACTTTCGGAGCACGGAATAGTTTGTAGCTGTTTGTATCCATGTCATAACGATAAGTAGCTCCCGGAATAGTGAAGGATGTGAAACTGAAGAAGCATTCCTTATCATCTTTATCTCCACTAAAACCGACGGAACCAAGAGACGGTAACTTTATTTCTTGTATTGCCTTTCCATCAAACCCATAAACATAAGCATGATTGGAAGCATCTTTATCATAGATCAAGAAAAGCTTTCCACCAATAATTTGTGCACCCGAAAGGACACTCTCAGATTGTGGAATCAATACTTTCCAATCGTTTAAAGCCGGCTCATCCAAATCCGCAACCATTATACAGCCCTTGGGAGACTTATAATTAGTGGATAAATAGATTTTATTGCCCACGACTTCCATTGGGTTATACTGATAATCCATATCTGAAGCCATTGCCACAAATGAAGCATCAGGTTTGCGCAAATCTTTCATATAAAGCGCATTGCCACGTCCATCTCCACTCTCATACAAAAACATAACTGTTTCGTCTTCATTCACACTCACACTATAAAAGCGCTTCGGGTGATCCGGGTTCTGATAAATCAATTTATCCTCTGTCTGTGGAGTACCAAGCTCATGATAATATATCTTATGATTCTCGTTTATATTAGAGAATTCCTTACCCCTAACAGGAGCATCGTAAGCACTATAATAAAAGCCACTCCCCTGCCATGAAGCATCGGTAAATTTCGCCCACAAAATATGGTCATCCAATAATTTACCATCAGCAACATTCATCACAAAAATCTCTCTCCAGTCAGAGCCACTTCGGGATACCGTATAAGCCACGTATTTACCGTCATTAGAGAAAGAAATTCCGGTTAACGCCACCGTACCGTCATCCGACAGTTTATTAGGGTCTAAAAAAACACGTGGTTTGGATTCCAGATTATCCTGTACATACATCACACTCTGATTCTGCAACCCATCATTCTTATAGAAGTAGTACTTACCATACTTCTTAAACGGAGTACCTATTTTCTCATAGTTCGCAATATCGGTCAGTCTCTTCAATAAAGACTCGCGAAAAGGAATCTTTGACAAAAAGGAGTTGGTGACTTCATTCTCAGCATGTACCCATGCATTCGTTGCAGCAGATGTATCATTTTCAAGCCAGCGATAAGGATCGGAGACTTTCTCACCGAAATAAACATCGGATACATCTGTCTTAACAGCTTTAGGATATAACAATTTCTGTTGTTGTGCACAAGATACTACCATAATACTTGTTGCCAATAAAATTAATTTTCTCATTTGTCACTTATTTTTCCGGGTTTAAAGATATCAAATAAAATCACATCAAAACAGAATATGAGCTCTTTTTATATGAAATGCCATACCATTCAAAATAAGTATCCCGCTCAATAATCTCCTGCATAAGAAGTCTGAACCCCATCCAAACCCTAAAGACAGACGAATAATATAAATTATCTAAAAGGTTATTCGTCATTTTTGATAGCTTTTAAAGATTTTATGCCAATAATCGAACCTTTGAATTCCAAATAATGACTAATCTCGCATCAGCAAAACAAATGTAAGTAAAGTATGCAGAAAACAATATTCATTCTGGCCCTTTTATCCACTGCTATAAATTCAATATATAGTCAAAGAGTTTTAACGCAAGACCATGAACTGGAAGAACAACTCTATGAGACGGGGCTGATCCATGCACCATTACATTTAAACACTGCAAATTCCCTTGAAGAAAAAAGCATAAAGAAAATTATCACTGCAACTCTACCACTTTATGAGTTAAATGGAGAGAATGTGTGGAGTCATAGCGGAGAAGGATATATGTCTTTTTCCAAAGAGAAATCGCTCTCTACAAGTCCTTCTGTCCGTTTATCCGTGCCAACCAATACAGGAAAAAGAGCAAAAGGTTCTGCTTCCGATCCGGATTATGCTACATACGGAAATAGCACCGTAACTTATCACATTGATAGAAAGAATCTGATAGGCTATAATAGGCTTGCTTTTTCCATATATCCAGATTGCGAAGGAGCTCGCGTAGTCAATATGAATCTAAATTTTAATAACGATAGTTCTATACCCCAAAAAGGATATAACAGCCCTACCGGTGCCCATCTTGTTAATTTAATAAATAAACAGTGGAATCAGTGCTACCTTGAGATCAATGAATATCAGCGTAATAAAGTGATGGATATCAGTTTCAGCGTATCTATAAAGGGAAAAGACAGGACAACCGGCGATTCTGCAATTTACTATATAAACAACATACAATTTCAGCAAATAAAAAATCCGGAGAAAGTCAGCGGATGGATTCCCGACGAAAATAAAATCATTTACTCCACAACTGGATATGTTACAAATACTCCCAAAAAAGCCATAGTAAACACGTTATTATATACAAAATACACAAAATTCCAACTCATCAATAGCACTGACCATAAAGTTGTATTCGAAGGAAAGATAGAACACGATAAAACAACAATCGGAGAATTTGGTGTTATTGATTTTACATCTTTCAATCATACGGGAAACTACTCATTAAAGGTTGGCGAAATACGAACCCCTTCATTCCAAATTGGAGAGACAATATGGGATAACTCATTGTGGAGAGCATTAAATTTTATATTCTGTCAGCGTTGCGGATATCCTGTCCCCAACAAACACTCATCATGCCACTTGGACTTATTCTCAAAACACAATGGCAAAAGTATTTCATACGCGGGCGGTTGGCATGATGCAGGAGACTTGTCACAACAGACACTACAGACAGGCGACGTAACGTATGCTCTACTGGAAGCATATAACCGGATTAAAGGTAAAAACAGTTCCTTAGCCGCGCGCATATTAGAGGAGGCTGAATGGGGAATTGACTTCATTCTCAAAAATCGCTACGGAGATGGATATCGTGCCAGCAGCATGGGACTACTCATTTGGCAGGACGGAATTATAAACACATTGGATGACATTTATTCTGTACGGGTTCAAAACATTGCATACGATAATTTCTTGTATGCAGCTTATGAAGCCTATGCGTCGATGAGTATGGACCGGGACCCAATGCTACGTGAACACCTGCTTAAAGTTGCAGAAGAAGATTTTGCATTCGCCATGGATAAGTTCAAGAAAGAAGGGTTTGATCAATTCAAACAAATGTACGAGCACAACTATAGCACTTCGAAAAGCCAATACATGGCTACAATCTCTTGGGCAGCGAGTACCCTCTATAAATTGACAAAAAAGGTCTACTATGCCAATCTTGCAGCGGAATATATTCATTACACATTAGATTGTCAGCAGATAGAGCCCTTAGATAACCAAAGCAATATCAGAGGATTCTTTTATCGAGATAAATCAAAAAAATCAATTGTACATTCCATTCATCAATCCAGAGAACAAATATACATGCAAGCAATGACTTTGCTTTGCGAGACACAAAAAGGTCATCCTGATTATTCACGTTGGGAATCATCAATTAAAATGTATGGAGAATATCTCAAAGGAATCATGCAATATACTCAACCTTATGGAATGATACCTAGTGGAGTTTATCAAATAGACGAGAACGAAGATTCCTTGGAATTCTATAAGCTACATTTATTGGCTCCGGATAATGCAGGAGAATTATATAAAGTTCAACTAAAAAAAGGGGTAAAGCTGGATGATAGATACTATATCAAGCGCTTTCCCGTTTGGTTTAGTATTTTTAATGGGAATATGGCAGTCCATTTGTCAGCAGGAAAATCAGCGGTTCTCTGCGGAAAATACCTAAACGATAAAGATTTACTCAACATCGGGATGGAACAATTATACTGGGTAGTAGGAAAAAATCCGTTCGGACAATCTTTAATTTATGGAGAAGGACACGATTATCCACAAATGAACAGCTTCTCTTCCGGAGAGATTGTTGGAGAAATGCCTGTAGGAATACGAACCATAGGCAATGAAGATGTCCCATATTGGCCACAGACAAACAATGCCTGCTATAAAGAAGTCTGGGTGACATCTGCTGGAAAATGGTTATCACTGGTTTCCGAATTTGAATAAGAATATTAACTCTATAGAAATACATTATGAAAAGACTAAAGAATTATTTGTTTCTTTTAATTGTGCTTTGCACAACCCTTTCGAGCGCACAAAGTAAGTACTCAGCCAATTATGCCAAAGCACCACGCTTTAAAGCATTGGTTTATTATACCCCCAATGCAGAAGAGGCACATGTGCTATTCGCACAACAGGCTATAAACTTCTTTAAGAAGTTAAATTACGGCAATGGATTTATTTTAGACATCACTACCGATCTGTCTCAATATCCATATGAAAAATTAAAAGACTATTCCGTTATTGTAATGCTCAATACAACGCCCAGTAATAAAGCAGAGCGTGAAGCATTTGAAAAGTACATGGAGAATGGAGGCGGATGGGTAGGCTTTCATGCTGCAGCTTATAACGATAAAAATACAAATTGGCCTTGGTTAGTACAATTCTTGGGCGGTGGTGTGTTCTATTGCAACAATTGGCCCCCCCAACCTGCATTGGTTGATGTTGACAATTCGAACCATCCCGTCACCAAGAATTTACCTGCTTCATTTGTTGTTCCGGCCAGTGAGTGGTATCAATGGAATCCCAGTCCAAGACAAAATAAAAATGTTAAGGTACTCTGTTCCATTTCTCCCAAGAATTATCCGTTTGGTATTAAAGATGTAGTCAACTTTGGAGATTTCCCTATAGTCTGGACTAATACAAAATATCGCATGATCTACCTAAATTTGGGACACGGAGATGAAGAATTCATTGATGGAACACAAAATTTATTGTTGGTCAATGCCTTCCGATGGGTGGTAAGCACAGACAAGCAAGGCGATCCTTTCTTGAAATAAAATATCACTGCTGTCCCGTTTAGAAATCCTCTGGTTCAAAAAGGCTGGGATAGTATAGTTCTGGAGGATTAATGACGGTAACAGTTTTATTAAATAATTCATTAATAGGAGCCTTATCCGTAAGGAAAAGCCCAACGTTCTTTGAAATAGTGTGTAACGATTGATCTATATGCATCTTTTTCTTAGCCAAGGCAAGAAGAAGATATGTACATACAGCAATCCATATTTGTAGGTAAATGGCATTTTCTGAGTTTCCATAGAATGACTTGATGTGTAGATGCTGCTTAATCCATTTAAAGAACAGTTCTACATTCCAGCGCGTTCCCGGTAAAGTTCTGAAATAGTTAAGGCTTCATATTCATTATTGTTCGTAAGGAATCTATAAACGTTCCCTGTTGCGTAATCTTCATAGATAACCATTCGTATTTCTTCAGGATACCACTTGGATGTTTTTAAGCCAATAAGTTTTATGCTTTCATCAGCTATAACACTGGTTCTTAAAAATTAATTCTCGATAATTATCTCATGAATAGTAACACCTGTATTTACAGGCGGTTAACTGTCATGGGGCGTTATTTTGGACGTTTACATCTTTCTGGGCAGGGTGGTGTTGAGCGTGAAGTTGAATTTCCGCAAGGAGATGTACAGGACCATGCCCATCATGAACATGAACGAGGGGAAAACCATGTCGGTGGAAGTGAGACCGTTCCATTCTGCATGGCGTAAGGGAGTCCATACATACTCCCACGAACCAGGGGTGTTGACAAGAATTATGCCGGCGATGGTCATGCCACGGAGCACATCGAGGGCTACTAAGCGTTGTCGTTTCATCTTTTCTTATATTAATAAATCTGAGTGTAAAAATAGGGAAAAATAGACAACAACTGATTGGTAAATGTTCATAATTGCCCCCAAATAATACAAATTCGACTTATTTTGATAATTTCTAAACCTTCGTGCCAGAAGTATGCGCTAATTTTAAATACGATTGAATAATCGAATAATCATAATAGTATAGATATGAAATACTTTTCAATGGTGTTGCTCATGATTGCTTCGATGATATCATGCTCTTCGAAGGGCGATGAGCTGAAAGACCTTCCGCCTCTTCCGGACGAGCCAGTGACAGAGGAGCCGAATCCCATTCCTGGTTCTACCGACAAAATAGTTGTCGGTTATGTCACATCATGGTCAAACCACGAGGTGAAGCCAGAATATGTTACCCACATCAATTATGCCTTCGGGTATGTGCAGGGAACATTCCGTGGTGTCGGAATCTCCAACGAGGAACGTCTAAAGTCGGTTGTCGCCTTGAAGAAACAAGCCTCCCACTTGAAGGTGCTCTTGTCGATAGGAGGTTGGGGCAGTGGCAACTTCAGCGAGATGGCAGCAGATGCCGACAATCGCCTCGCCTTTGCTGCCGACTGCAAGCGTGTGATTGATGAGTTTGGTCTCGACGGCATCGATATAGACTGGGAATTTCCTACGAGTAACATGGCAGACATCTCTTCGTCACCCGACGACACCCGCAACTACAACCTGATGATGCGCGACATTCGTCAGGCTATAGGCAGCGACAAGCTTCTGACGCTCGCAACAGTGTGCTCTGCCGACTACATCGATTTTGAAGGCATTATGCCTTATATCGACTTTGTCAACATCATGGCATACGACATAGATAATCCTCCTAAGCACAATGCACCCCTGTATCAGTCTGCAAAATTCCCCGGATGGTTTAACTGCGACATGGCGGTCAAGGTGCACCGTGCCAAGGGAGTGCCCGCATCGATGCTTGTGCTCGGTATACCTTTCTATGGTCATGGAACCGATATCTACGACCACTCCACAGATTTCAAGAATGTAAAGGTGCCCTCGGGGTACACCAACTGCTGGGACGATGAGGCAAAGGTCTCTTATGTGACCGACAAGAATGGACGTTTTGTCCTTAGCTACGACAACGCTCGCTCAATAGGTTTGAAATGTGATTATATTCTCGAATACGGACTTCTCGGCGCTATGTTCTGGGAAGATGCTGGCGATGACAGCAACCACACGCTTCATAAGGCTATAGCCAATAAACTTTTTGTCGAATCTAACTGACAACTATATATACATATCAGTAGATGCTTTAAAAGGAATGATGTTTTCAGGTAGAAAATAGTCTATATATTCCTCTAAAGACTTTATAAAGGCTTCAGGCGATTCAAAATTTTCAGCATATAACAGTTCAGACTTCATGATTCCAAAGAAGTTCTCCATCATAGAGTTGTCAAGACAGTTGCCTTACATACTTTGGATAACATGATGTTCCTCCAATCGTTTACGATAACCAAAGTGCTGATATTGCCATCCCTAATCCGAATGAAGAATCAGTCCGTCAAGGTTGTCGAACTTGTCAAAGGCTTTATCAAGCATATCATACACTTGTTCAAGATTCGGACTTGTAGATATGTTGTGGGAGATGATTTCACCATTGAACATATCAAGGATAGGCGACAGATACAGCTTTACGGAACCGATGTTGATTTGGGTAACATCGGTAACCCATTTGCGGTTCGGTTCAGTAGCAACAAAGTCGCGTGCAATGACATTTGAGGCAATTTTGCCAACTTGTCCCTTATACGAGCGATAACGGACTTTACGGATCTTACATTTAAGACCCATTCTGTCATGAGGCGCTGCACAGTTTTGTGATTTATCGGGTATCTACGATTCCACATCTCCAGTGTTACACATCTATATCCATAACGTCCTTTATTCTTATCGAAAATATCTTTAATTTCCTTTTTCTCAACAGCATACTTATCTTGTGTCTTTAGCCGTTTCGAATGATAGTAGAACACGGAACGAGCCATCTTTCTTAACTCTAAAAGTAGGTCAAGAGGATATTCTGACCTTAGTTCCTCGATGGCTTGTACCCATTGAGCTTTGCTCAGGCATCCTGCTCCTCGACTAAGGCCCTCACTTTTTTTAGCAGCGCGTTCTCTGCCCTCAGACGGAGATTCTCAGCCTGAAGCTTCTCAAGTTCTGTCTGTGGTTCCTTTTTCTTTGGTCTACTCATATCTTTTGGTGGCCTACCAAGCCGCTTGATTTGATGCAGTCGTGCATAACCGTAATTTTTCACCATGCGCACCCAGCTTTCCAATGCTGCGCGGCTTATCCGGTAGTCGACTAATACATTGGACAAAGGTACGCCTTTTTAAATTGTAAGACGCACTACATTCTCTCTAAATTCCGGCATTGGTTTGAGCTTTAGACATTTTTTAAGACCATCTTCACCGTAACGATCGTAAAGTCGTATCCAGTCAAGGATTTTGTTCTCATGTAGATTATTCTCCTTCGAGAGAACTCTAATTCAGTTTGCCGTTTTTTGCATCGCTCACTATTTGGAGCTTCTTTTCAAACGTGTACGTTATCATACAAAATGATACACCCTCTTTCTTTTTAGGTGGTATGCTTTTTGGAAAATGATATATTTGACCTTCTTTGATAGTTTTCAAACCTTAAATGTTATTTTTTACCCACTATTGGAAAAATACCCTAATACATTTGTAAGCGAAAAATATTTATTTATAACGTTAACGATTTTATTTAATGCTAATGGTAAAGTTATGCAGATTACATCTCCTTTTGTTGGCTTTGTTGCTACCGGGAGTGTCCTTCGCACAAAATCTTTTTAAAGTGCAAGGTTGTGTTACTGACGAGCAGAGCGAGCCACTTATCGGGGCTACCGTGCAGACTAAAGACAAGTCGAAAGGCACGATAACAGATAGCAGTGGCAACTATGTTTTGTCGGGAGTTCCCAAGGGTTCAACCTTGGTGTTTTCGTATGTCGGCTACAAGTCGAAAGAAGCAAAGGCAACATCAACTTCTCTTAATGTTGTTTTGGAATCGGATGATGAGATGCTCAATGAAGTGGTTGTCATCGGCTATGGCCAGCAGCGTAAGGTGACGCTGACGGGTTCTGTCTCCAACGTGGGTGGTAAGGAACTTCTCAAATCGCCAGCCGCATCGCTTGGTAACACCCTTGCGGGTAAGCTCCCAGGTCTCCAGTCGGTGCAGTACACCGGTGTTCCTGGTGCCGATGACCCTGTCATCCGCATCCGTGGTGTCGGTTCGTTCAACAGCGCCGAACCTCTCGTGCTTGTCGATGGTGTCGAGCGTGAGTTCAGCCAAATAGACCCGAACGAGGTGCAGGACATTTCTATTCTTAAGGATGCTTCCGCTACGGCTGTCTTTGGTGTACGTGGTGCCAACGGCGTTATTCTCGTTACAACTCGTCGCGGCGAGATAGGCAAGCCTACCATCACACTGACAACTTCAGTAGGTCTTCAGCAGATTTCTAAATTTCTTGAGCCGGCAAACTCCTACGAGTATGCAACGGCTTACAATCATGCTCAGGAAGTGGAAGGAGTAGCCGAGGACGGATGGAAGTTCTCGAAGGAAGCTATACAGCACTGGAAGGACATGGATATGCCCACCGTTTATCCAAGCACCAACTGGTTCAAGTACTTGATGGACGACCACGCATGGCAGGAACAATATAATATTAATGTGTCGGGTGGTACTGAACGTGCCCGCTATTTCGTTTCTGTCGGTATGCTCAATCAGAACGGTCTTTTCAAAACCTTCGACCAAGGTGATGACGCTAATTTCAAATACCGCCGTTACAACTTCCGTGCCAACCTCGATATAGATTTCTCTAAGCTGAGTACGCTTTCTATCGGCATCGGTGGACGCATTGGCAGACGCAACTCTATCGGTAATGGTGAGTATAACGGTCAGTCAGGTGTCTTTGGTGTTGAGGGTCTTCTCAACAATGGTACGCCAATGTCAGGCTACGGTCTTGATAGTGAGGGACGTCGCATTGTTTCCGACCCTGATCTCGTTGGCGCAGTTGGCTCCGATGGTCTCGGTCTTATCTACGAGCACGGTTATACTACTCAGCGTCAGAGTGTTGTAAACCTCGACCTTCAGTACAAGCTCAAGCTCGACTTTATCACCAAGGGTCTTGATTTCCGTATCAAGGGTTCCTACAACTCTGACTATACACAGCAGAAAGCACGTACTACTGACGGTGGTATCAGCTACAAGGCTACCATCGCTAAGGGTGAATACAAGGAAGACGGTTCTCCAAAGATTGTTTATGTCCGTCAGGGTGACTCATGGCCTCTTGGCTATGGTGAGTCCAAATGGGGGGGTAGAAACTGGTATGCAGAGGCGAGTTTCAACTATGCCCGCAAGTTCGGTGACCACAATTTCGGTGCGCTCGTTCTTTATAATGAATCTAAAAACTACTATCCTGGCGGTGTCTACAATTCTATCCCCCGTGGTTATGTAGGTATGGTAGGCCGTATCACCTACGACTACCAGACTAAGTATATGGTAGACCTCAACATGGGCTATAACGGCTCAGAGAACTTCGCCAAAGGTAAGCGCTTTGGCTTTTTCCCTTCTGCTTCTCTCGGCTGGATAGTCTCTTCTGAAAAATTCTGGGAGCCTATCCGTAGCGTTGTTTCCTATTTCAAACTTCGCGGTTCTATCGGTGAGGTAGGTAATGACCAGGGTGTTGGCCGTTTCCTCTATCTGCCTGGCACATGGCAGTTCTACACCAACAACGGTGGTGCATGGTGGACCAACGACCGTACAGGTAACTTCGGTATCAACAACGGTACGTTCATGCCTGGCGCACGCGAATCCAGCAACGGTAACCCCGATGTTACTTGGGAAACAGCCACCAAGCAGAACTATGGTGTCGATGTACGCTTCTTTGGAGATCGCTTGAGTCTCAGTGTCGACCTCTTCTGGGAAGACCGCAAGAACATCCTCGTTTCCAACGAAACAACCATCGCAGGTATTTCCGCTCTCAAACCCAACTCCATCAACTTCGGCCGTGTCAAGAACCATGGTTATGAAATTACCCTACGCTGGGCCGACCACATAGGTAAAGTGAACTACTCGATAGCTCCTACATTCGCTTTCGCACGCAACAAGGTTGTGGAAATGGCAGAAGTGAAGAAGGAATTCCCACACATGTACCATACAGGTCATCCTGTAGGTCAGCCTTTCGGCTACGACTTCTTTGAGTTCTATGTTCCTGGTAAAACCGAACAGCACTACAAGGAAGTTTACGGTGTTGACATGCCAGACCAGCAGATTACATTGCGTCCTGGTGACTGCGTATTCATTGACCTCACAGGTGATGGTAAGGTGGATGCTAACGATGTACATGCTATCGGCTACAGCGATATTCCTGAGTATACTGGTAGCATAAACGCAACGCTCAACTGGAAAGGTCTCGACTTCTCCATGACTTGGGTAGGTGCCACCCACGTCAACCGTCAGCTCAGTTCTTTCTATACTCCAGCCTTCGGTACTGGTAACCAGTCAATGCTCAACAAATGGGTCTATGACAATTCTTGGACCGAGAATAACCCCGGTGCCAGCCTGCCACGTATCTCTCTTGAGAAATCGGCACGCGAGCATAACGGTTCACTTTCAGACCCATGGATGGTCGATGCATCGTATATCCGTCTGAAGAACCTTGAGATTGGTTATTCGTTCCGCATACCCGGTGTGCCCATCAACAACATCCGTGTTTATGCCAATGGCTATAACCTTCTTACTTTCACAAGCTTCAAGGCCAATGACCCAGAAGCACAAGCAGGCTATGGTAGCACACGTTATCCTATGACCCGTGTTTACAACTTCGGTATCAACTTCAACTTCTAACATTCAAGACAATGAATTTTATAGAGAAATTCAAAATAAAAACTGCTACTATTATATGTGTAGCTGGTGCCATGATAGGGATGGGATCGCTGAGCTCCTGTGTCGATGATATCAACGTCGGAAATGGCTTCCTCGACAAGCAGCCAGGTGTTGACGTGACCGTAGACTCCATCTTTGTCAAGGGAGAGAATGCAAAGCGTTTCCTCTGGCACATGTACGGTGCCATGCATAACCCTTTCACCTATACAGGTGCAGTATGGTATTCTCACCCCGATGCCCTTACCGATATTTGCCAGTCGTACTGCGGATGGCACAATCTCGGAAAGTACTACGGTGGTGACCTTACCGAGACCGACCAGGATAACGGCGGTCTCGTCAAGTTCCCCTTCATCGCCAACGGTGACGGCAATGCCCGTGCAGGCATCTGGCGTACCATCCGTGAGGGTTGGATTTTCGTTGAGAACATCGATCGAGTTCCCGACTTGAGCGAATCAGAGAAGAGCCAGCTCCGTGGTGAGGTGTATGTCCTCATGGCATCGCGCTATCTCGATGCTTTCCGCAACTTCGGAGGTCTTCCAAAAGTTGACCGCTCATTCTTGGCTGCTGATGTTGTAGATGGCAAGCGTATGAGCGTAATCGAGACAGCAGAGTTCATCGACGAGCTTATCCAGGCCGCTATCGATGAGCCGGGGCTTCCTTTCTTTGTGCAGGATCAGGCCACCAACTCCGGACGTCTGACCAAAGGCTCAGCCTATGGTCTGCGTGTAAAGCTGTGGAACTTCGTGGCTTCGCCTCTGTTTAACAGTGACAAACCTTATCTTGAATTCACTCGCAACGAGGAGAATCAGGACCTCAACCAGGTGTGGGCTGGCGGTTACAAGTCCGAACTTTGGCAGAAAGCACTGAAGGCTTGTGAGGATTTCTTCCAAGCCAATAGCGCCAACGGCAACTATTTCGCTCTTGTACAGCCCACTGGTAACAGTGAGCAAGACTATTGCAACGCTTTTCGTGCCGCCTACTGGTTCCGTGGCAACAGCGAGAAGGTGATTGAAGTTCATGCCGGTCCGGGTACAAACGCTTGGAATGGTGACTGGAACATAGAAGGTATGGATGAGTTCGGTATGGCTCTTTTCACCCTCGAATATATGGAAATGTTTGGTATGGCAGACGGTCGTAACTTCCCTTACGACGACGTGTTCAATACCGATAACCCCAACAACGTAGATATCTTTGTCAACCGCGACCCACGTCTCTACGAGACAATGGTGGTGAATCGCAACAATCTTGTCGAGCAATATCAGGGGCTTTCGAGCACCGAGATGTGGCAAGGTGGCAATGTTGACCAGACTTTCAGTCCTCAAGTTACCGACAATCCATGGTCTACCCGTATGAAACTGTTCAAGTATCTCCGCGACAACGGCTATGCAGCATACTATCCGACCAACTATGCTTATCTGCGTATGGCTGACATTCACCTTTGCTACGCTGAGGCACTCGCACAGACAGGCAATCTGCAGAAAGCCTGCGACGAAATGAATAAGGTACGCGCACGCGTAGGTCTTGGTAAGGTAGAGGTCCTGAACCCAGGGCTCAACCTAACTACCAACAAGGACAACTTCATCGAGCAACTCCTTAAGGAACGTGCCTGTGAGTTCGGTTATGAAGACTCCCGCTGGTATGACCTCATCCGCTACAAGAGATCCGACATATTCAAGAAACAGGTACACCAGCTGCGTGTATGGCGCAAGGATGCCAACGGCAACAAGATGAATCCCGCCGATTACAATGGCAACACGAGTCTCGAACCCGGTGAACCTTGGCCGAACTGTATCTATGAGAAGATTCCTTGTACCAACAATATCCGCGTATGGTGGAATACTGACAACCAGACGAGCAAGTGGACCGACAAATGGTATCTTGCGCCTATTTCACGTGATGAGATCAACAAGGGCTATGGCCTGAACCAGAACCCAGGTTGGTAATCCAGATTTTAAATATCAATAAGACTTGTAAAATATGAATATAAATAGAATGTTGATGCTTGCGACTGCTGCTGTCTCTCTCACGGCAAATGCGCAGGTAAAACTCAACGATAAGAATGCAAATGCCTATGATTTGGGTTACGGCGTGGAAATAAGCAATTTCCTCAGCACCGCTTCCGCAACCACAATCACAGGCGAAGAATTGCAGCAGACTTCGGCAACTAACCTTGCCCAGGCTCTCTATGGACGTCTGCCAGGCCTCACGGCTCTATCGCAAGGCGGCTTCTCGGGCGACGAAAATAAGGATGCCTCGTTTAATATTCGTGGCTATCACACGCTTAACGATAAAAGCATTCTCATCCTCGTCGATGGCTACGAGCGTCCCATCGACCGCCTCAGTGTAGAGGAAGTGGAGAGCGTTACCGTCCTCAAGGATGCTGCTGCTACGGCACTTCTTGGCCATGAGGGTATCAATGGTGCTATACTTGTGAAGACAAAGCGTGGCGTTGAAAGCAAGACACATGTCAAGGTGGACTACAGCCATAAGTTCCAGTTCGACCCTGAATTCGCAGACATGGTAGACGGTTACGGATATGCCAATGCTTTCAACCATGCCCGTCACAACGACGGGCTCTCTGCCGCATACACCGAGCAGGAGCTTAACCTCTTCAAAGACGGTTCCGACCCGTACTTCTATCCTAACGTGAAGTGGCGCGACCTTACTTTCAAGAACAGTGCCGAGGAAGACCATGCATACGTTTCGGTGTACGGAGGTACGAACAAGGTGAAATACTACACCAATATCGATTATACCGATGTGCGCGGTGCTTTAAAGGACACTAAGCAGGCAGACTACAATGCGCAGCTGCGCCAGTCAAAGGCCAATATCCGTACCAACCTCGACTTCAACATCACCAACACAACTCTCATGTCGGTGAACCTCTTCGGTATGTTTCAGGAGACCAAGCGGCCCTCCGACATCGGTGCTGACGATGCTACAGCTGCTATCTACAACCTGCCGGCAAGTGCTTTCCCCTACAAGACCTCAACAGGTATCTGGGGTGGTAACGAGGCATACGGTGATGCCAATCCCATTGCCAAGATTCAGGCGTCTGGCTTCTACAAGACCCATCAGCGCCAGCTGTGGGTAGATGCCAAGCTGTCGCAAAAACTCGACTTCCTGCTCAATGGCCTGAGCGTATTTGCCAGTGCTGGCTATACCAATTCGTCGATTTACGCGGAAAATTCACACAAGGCACACCAGTATGGCTACGAGCGTTACACCGGTACCATTGGCGACAAGAACAACGTATCTCTGAACACATTCGGTAACAAGGAGACCAACCTCACCTTCAGCAATTGGAATGCCGACCAGTGGTGGAAAGCAAAGGCCAGCATAGGTGTCAACTACAAACGTTCGTTCTTCGACAACGACCACTTCAATGCTACCGTTGTTTACGACAACAGTGGTGTGAGCGCTGATGGACGTGGAAACACCTTCTATCGTCAGAACATCATGGGAGTCTTCCACTACGATTTTCAGAACCGCTACGTTGCCGACCTTGTGCTTGCAGGTAACGGCTCCAGCCGTACCTATCCTTCTAAGTGGGCATTCTCACCCACACTGTCGCTCGGTTGGATTTACGCTGACAACAACGATGGCCTACTCAACTACGGTAAGCTGCGTGCATCGGCTGGCATCCAGCATACCGACTATATGCCTACCTATGGCATGTGGCTTCCCACATGGGATGTTTCGCACGGTTATGTGATTATTGGTAACAACTACGGTGCTACATGGGGCGCATCGCTTGGCTCCTTCCCAACTACCGATTTCTCGCAGGAGACATCTACGAGCTTCAACCTTGGTACTGACCTTCGTCTGGCAAATGCTCTTGACATCTCAGTTGATGCTTTCTACCAGCTTCGCAGCCACATCATGCTCTCTGCAAGCTATGAGAATTCATCGGTGGTTGGTATACAGTCGTCATACAACGATGTTGGCGAAGTTAAGAGTTACGGTTTTGAGGTAAGTGCCAAGTATGTGAAGAAAATCACTCCCGACCTCAATCTCAACTTGGGTGCCAACTTGTCGTGGGCACGCAATGAGGTGAGCAAGTATATCGGCACACCGACCTATCCGCTGAGCAACCCTGTAGGCCACCGTGTAAACGAGGCATGGGGACTCAAGTCGGCAGGCTTTTTCAAGGATCAGGCCGACATCAACGCCAGCTACCGTCAGGAATACTCTACCGTAGGCCCTGGTGACATCAAATACCAAGACCTCAACGGTGACCAGGTAATCAACGAGTTCGATGTTACCGGTCTCGATGGTGCTACTGACATCCCTGAGCTCAACTACGCCTTCAATGTCGGTGTAGAGTATAAAGGCTTCGGTCTAAACGCATGGTTCCAGGGCACTGGCAACTACATGAAGTATCTTCCGTCAGCAATATGGGGTGGCATGGCCGACAACGGCAACCTTTCAGTAGACTACTACAACAACTGCTGGGATGTGGCTGGCAACAACGCTCTCTACCCACGTCTGACAACTCAGAACAACAGCAACAACAGCCAGGCAAGTAACGTATGGTACAAGCCTGTTCACTTCTTGAAGATGCGCAACATCGAGGTTTACTATAAAGTTCCTGCAACGGTGCTCTCGAAGCTCTCTCTTACCGCAGCCAAAGTGTTTGTTCAGGGCGAGAACCTTTTTTCCTTCGACAACGTCGACGCTATGGATGCTGAGGTACTTTCGACGGCATATCCCATGTTCAAGGGCGTCAACATAGGTGTCACATTAACTTTCTAATCAAAGATACATTTATGAACAAGATAAAATATGCTCTTTTAGGTATGGCGGCAGTAGTCTTTGTAGGCTGCGCCGACCTAGACTACAACGAAGCTTCGAATCGTGACGAGGACTGGACCTACAACAGCCCCCTCAATGGTGTCAAGGCTCTTGTCTACGATGTCTACGCACAAATGCCGAGCGAATTCAAGGACAATTCCTACGGTAATGGCGCCATGATAGCCAGTGCCACAGACGAGTCTGAGTTTGCACTTTCCTTCTCACCCATTCACAAGTATTTCAACGGTGGTTGGACCCCTTCGAATCCTTTCTCGACCACATGGGACAGGTCATACCGTGCCATCACTCAGGTACACATGTACCTTGAGCGCATCCACAAGATAGACCTGTCGGATTATGAATATGATCCCGACTACCAGACCATGGTGCAGCAGTTTGAGATATTCCCTTACGAGTTGCGTTTTCTCCGTGCCTATTTCTACTTTGAGTTAGTACGTGCCTACGGCGATGTGCCTTTGGTGACCACAACCCTCACCAATGAGCAGGCCAACAGCGTGGAACGCACTCCAGCCAAGGATGTGTTCAAGTTCATCATCAACGAATTGGATGCCGTGGCTGAATATCTGCCCGTGTCGTATAATGACATTCCTGGTCAGGAAATTGGTCGTGCCACCCGTGGTGCTGCCCTTGCACTGAAGGCACGCGTACTTCTTTATCAGGCTTCACCCTTGTTTAATACAGACAGCAACAAGGAGCTTTGGAAAGAGGCCGCTGCTGCCAGCAAGGTCATCATCGATAATGCACAGCGCTGGGGCTACAAGCTCAGCAAGTATGCCAACCTATGGGGGCACGATACATTCACCAATCCTGAATTTATCTTCGTTCTTGGCACCCAGGCAAGCAACACCTTCGAGCAGTACAATTATCCTGTGGGTGTGGAGAACGGCAACTCCGGCAACTGCCCTACACAGGCACTGGTGGACGCATACGAATATCAGGCCGACGGCAAGACATTCAAGGAGAAACATCCTGGAGATGTTGATGTAACTACTGAGAATCCATATGATGGCCTTGACCCACGTTTCGAACTCACTGTAGTGAAGAACGGCGATCTCTGGCCATCTAACATAACTCAGCAGATTGCCATTGAGACGTATCAGAGTGGTTTCAACGGTGCTCCTAAGTACGGCGCAACTCCCACGGGCTACTACTTGAAGAAGTTTGTGGACGGCAACTGTGTCACCACAGCCAACAACCAGACTACAACACGCCACAACTGGATTGTGATGCGTCTGGCCGAGGTTTACCTCAACTATGCAGAGGCCATGTACAACTACTACGGCAATGCTGACGAACAGGGCGATTTTGGCATGTCAGCCAACGAGGCTATCAATGTGCTTCGTAACCGTCCTGACATCATGATGCCTGAATTCCAAGGAAACAATGATTTCGAAGAGCGCTACATGCGTGAACGTATGGTAGAGCTTGCTTTCGAAGGTCAGCGCTTCTGGGATGTACGTCGCTGGAAGAAGGGTGCCGAGTTCTTCAAGAATGTTGATGTGGCAGACTTCAAACTGAATGGAAACGGCAACTTGATTCTCAATCGAGTTACTAAGACTCGCCAGTGGGACGAGAAGTACAACCTGTACCCGATTCCGCAGTCTGAAATTCAGAAGAATGGCAATCTGAAGCAGAACCCCAATTGGTAAAACAGATTCAACGAAATTTCAAACGAATAAGATTTATGAAAAAACATATTATATATCTTCTGGCCTCAGGATTCGCATTGCTGTCGAACATGGCACTGACCTCGTGCAGCGATGATGATGTGGCGGATGCCAACGATGTGCTTGTGGTGAAGTCTGTCCTGCCTACAAAAGTTATGGAAGGACAGGTTGTCACCATCACTGGTACGGGTCTTGAGAAGGCAACTTCCGTTGTGTTCCCTGGCAATGTCTCTGTGAACAACATTACCAAAATAGGCAACGACTATATCTCTGTAATAACTCCTGCTGGCGTTTCTGCAGAGGGGGGAACAGTAATAATAGAAGCCAACGGCGAATCGACAGAGTCGGTCATGACGCTGACTGTCGGCAAGCCCGAGCCTTTGCGCGTGGCTCCTCTTGACAAGGAAATAAAAATCAACGAATGTGTGGAGGTGTACGGCAACGATCTCGAATTTATCACCAAGGCTTATTTCCCCGGTGAAGACGGCAAGGACATTGTTGTAGATGCAAGCGACTTTAAGCGCAAAGCTACCGGTTCTCTCTACATCTATTCGCCAATGGGTATAAAAGCCGGACCTGCCCAAATTGTCCTCGAAGACTGCAGCGGCAAGAAGTATACTTTGCCAGAGGTAACGCTGTCCGACGAGGTTGCAGGTGGCAGCGAAGGAGGTGAAGGATATGCTCTAATCTGGGAAGGCGAATACACTACTGGCTGGTGGTGGTATCTCCCAGCATCTGAGCTTGACCTCTCGGTAATAACGCCAGAAGCCGGCCAAACTATTAAGTTCACGTTCACTCACCATGATGCTCCTCAGACTTTCTGTCTGTGCGATGGTTGGTGGGGTGCTCCTTTCATCCGCGATGGCGGTGAAAGCGATAACAACATCGTTCTTGCCGCTGGTGAGGACTTCCTGGAATTCAAAATCTCGGAAGGTATGGCGGCAACAATGAATGGCACTGAAACCGCTCTCATCATTGGCGGTGACATAACAATCACCAAGATTCAGATTAAGACAGATTAAACTCTATACAAAGAAGTCATAGCCTGACATCTGTAAACATTTCAAGTCAGCTGGAGAGCTAAAGTTCTCCGGCAGACTTTTTGGTAACTTACGCTTGCCGCATTTTCTCTTTTTATGTGGCTTAGTGGTGGAAAGTAAGCGACTGGTAAAGTACATATTGTATAGTTTTTGTTTCAGTTGTATTTTTGTGTTCAAAAAAGATTATGGCAAAATACATGATCCGTGAAGAATTTACCCGTATTCTTCTTCTCCAAAAGCAAAGCAATTTAACAGTAACAGATTTCTGCCGGAACGAGGGATATAACCGTTCCCAGTTCTACGACAGGAGATTCCGTTTCGGTGTTACGGATGAAGGAGTTGACCAATCGTCCGGCTACAACAGTATGGATGGCTTTGCATCGGTATGCATAAACAGCGCTACATTATCCCGGTCTCAACCGAGACCGGTTCCGCTCTCCAGCAAGCCAGAGAAACAGGCTATCAAAGGAAGCGATAGCTCGGAGATATGCCTTGAACTTCTGAACGGGATAAAGATGAAGTTCAAAGGGACAGGCGGCTGCAAAGCGGCCCTGAGCCTGATCACCAAACTCTGTGGTTCATGTTTTGCCTGAACGAATCCATGCGCTACTTCCTGTGCCCGGGCAGTACCGATATGCGCAAGGGCATGTTCAGCCTGAGCGGACTCATCCAGGATAAGATGGGCGGTGACGTGCGCAATGGAGATGTATATATCTTCTGCAATAAACGGAAAACCAAGATCAAAATGAAATAGATCAATCAAAAGGGGCGTTGACCCAGGACGAAGCTTGGAAATAAAAATATTTATTGATTGATTTCCGACCGATATCAAACTTAACACAATGGATAAAGACAGGAGAAAGCAGAAATGAGTTCTCCTGTCTTTCGTGAATTGACAGTTTTTTTAATAACATAAAAAGTCATGAAGAAATTAAATCTTATTTTACTTGTATTTTGGAGTATATTCCATTGTCAACTGTATGCAGTACAGTTAAAATCTACCTATCCTCAAAAGCCCATTGATTCGGAAGCCTATTACTTCACTCCCGAAAATTACCCAATAAAAGCAGATGGCAAGACTGATGTATCTGACGCTTTACAAGGGGCCATTAATCAGGTTAAGAAAGAAAAAAACTTCGGTATATTGTTTATCCCCGAAGGAAAATATAAAATCAGCAAAACCATCTATATCCCCGGAGCTATTCGTCTCATTGGCTATGGTAAAAATCGCCCGGAATTTATCCTAGCCAAAAGCTCTCCGGGCTTTCAAAAGGAAAATCCTAATGATAAAGGAAAGGCAAACTATATGTTTTGGTTTACCGGTGGATTAGTGGAGAAAGGAGAATCACCTTATGATGCCAACGCAAGTACTTTCTACAGTGCCATGTCCAATATCAATCTTCGCATTGAAGACGGTAATCCGTATGCCGTTGCATTGCGCACCCATTATGCGCAGCACAGTTTTATCAGTTACATAGCTGTATACATAGGCAAGGGTAAGGCAGGTCTGTTTGACATCGGTAACGAAATGGAAAATGTAGCTTTTTACGGAGGTGACTATGGCATTTATACTACAAAGTCTTCACCGGGATGGCCGGTAATGATGGTCGACTCCTATTTTGAAGGGCAGCGTATTGCCGCTCTCCGATGTCAGGAATCGGGTTTGGCTATGGTTAATCTATATGCCAAAAATGTTCCTACTGTATTCAAGATAGATTCTAATTATTGCGATAAATTATTTCTGGAAAACAGCTATTTTGAGAATGTAAACGGTCCGGCTGTAATTATTACCAATGAGAATAACAGTAATAATCAGATTACTTTCCGCAATGTTTATTGCAAAAACGTACCGACATTGGCTAAATACACGCGTAGTAATAAAGAGACAAAAGTCGCTTACCCAATATATAAAATAAAATCATATGATCATGGTCTCCAAATGGACAATTTGGTTGATACACCCGAGTACAAAACATTGCTGAATACCGAACCATTACAAAAGCTACCAACTGCCCAAGTAATGGATATCCCGGCATTACCGGCTATGGAAACGTGGATGAACCTACGCGATCTCGGTGCAAAAGGTGATGGTGAGACGGATGATACCCACGCTATTCAAGCAGCAATAGATAAATACGATAACATTTATGTACCTCAAGGTTGGTATCGCATCACAGAGACCTTGAAAATGAAACCGAACACCAAGCTCATCGGTTTACACCCCTTCGGAACACAGTTCCGACTGGATGAAAGTACCCCCGCATTTAGTGGCTTTGGCACTCCGAAAGCAATAGTGGAATCTTCGGCAGGCGGAACAAATATGCTAATAGGCATCGGCATCAATACAGGTGGCATCAATTATCGGGCGGTAGGAGTAAAATGGATGGCAAATGCCAATTCATACATCAACGATGTGAAATTTATAGGTGGACATGGTGGAATGTGGAAGCCTAAACCCGGCGTTGCTACTCCGAGAGGCTGGCGGGAAAGACCGCCAAGGATAAGCACACCGGATAATCCGGTCACCGAAGCTGGCATGGATTTAGCTTGGGATAATCAATACTGGAGTTTGTGGGTTACCAACAATGGCGGTGGAACGTTTAAAGATATCTGGACGGCAAGCACTTATGCAACCAATGGCTTTTATGCCAACAACACAACAACTCCCGGTCGTATCTACGCCATGTCGCTTGAACATCATGTCAGGAATGAAGTACGCTTCAATAAAGTACATAACTGGAAAGTTTATTGCATGCAGACGGAAGAAGAAAGCCGCGAAAGTTCGGACTGCCAACCCATTGAAATGGATTCTTGCAAAGACATGACTTTTGCTAACTTGTATATGTTCCGGGTAATCCGCATAGACAAACCTTATCACAGTTCGGTACGTATCCGTAATTGCGAAAATATCGCTTTCCTGAACTTACACAACTACTCCCAGATTAAGTATACAAATAATTATGCCGTATTTGATGTAAACAAGAATATCAATATCCGTCCATGGGAATTGTCCCGCTTGATCGTTACCGGAAAAGAGCCTCATCAACAAGCAGTAAATAAGGAAATAAACAACGTCAATGAGTTGGCTTCCGATTTTGAATTTGCCGAAGGCATCACACATGACAGTAAAGGCAATATCTTCTTCTGCGATCAACGGATGCATCGTATTTTTAAATGGTCTATAGAGACCAATAGTTTGTCTTTAATTGCTGATTTTCCATGGGCACCTTCCAACTTAGCATTTGATTCGAAAGACAACTTATTGGTATTATTCCGTTATAATGCACAACCGGGTTATCTCGTCAATGGGAAACCCGAACAAATGCCGGTTATGCCCGATACAAAAGGCACTTCATTCAGTGGATACGGCAACTCAGGATATACCATGAGAGTCTATTCCATCAATCCCGAAAATCCAGAAGAAAGCATTAAATTATTACCACGCATTCCTATGGGGCAAGTGAAGAATGTATATAAAGCATTATATCCTTCCAATCGTTGGAGAGATTTTCACGATTTCAACGAAGTATCGGTATATGTCCCAGAAATGTGTTTCTTGGCTCCGGATGGTAAAACGATTATCCCCCACTACTTTGATTTATCACGTAGCTCTTCGCTATTGGAAGCCTATCCCGGAAAGCCCTTCTATACATCCGATGAATATGATCGTAGAATGGTAAAAATGGATGTAGCGAATGGTGGAACACTTTCAAATCTGCAATACTTCGTAGAACAAGGAGAATTTGGCTCAGCCATTGATAAAGAAGGTAATTTATACATAGCGGATGGAGAAATCTATATCTTGGATAAAGAAGGCAATAAAAAAGGAATGATACATGTCCCGGAACGTCCTTCCACTTTACAATTCGGAGGGAAAGACAATAATACTCTATTTATAACCGGCCGTTCCAAATTATTTGGTGTACGTATTAAATAAAAAAAACAATGAAAAGTTACCAAATGACCAGACTTTTGCTGATAGCCTATGGGCTTATCGGCTTTATAGTACTTTCCCGGGCCCAGACAAGTCAGTCCGTTTACACTCAGAAACCCAATGATCCGGAAGCCTTTTATTTCACTCCGGAGAATTACGGTTTTAAAGCAGATGGAAAAACAGATGTAGCCGAAGTGCTACAAAAGGCTATCAATCAGGTAAAACGCGAAAAGAATTTTGGTATATTGTTTTTGCCGGAAGGCAACTACCGTATCAGCAGAACCATCCAAATTCCATCATCCGTCCGCCTGATTGGTTATGGCAAGAAACGTCCGCTCATTTATCTGGCTGCCAACACGCAAGGTTTCCAGACAGAACAGAATTACATGATCTGGTTTACAGGTGGGTTGGCATCGGAGGGTAAAGAAGCATCCGACGCCAATGCCGGTACTTTCTACAGTGCCGTATCCAATGTTGACTTTCGTATTGGTAAAGGAAACGTCCAGGCAATCGCCATCCGTGCTCATTTTGCCCAACATGGATTTATCAATCATTGTAACATTGAAATTGGTGAAGGGAAAGCCGGCATATACGATGTTGGGAATGAATTGGAAGATGTACGTTTTTATGGGGGTGAATATGGCATTATCTCTTCCCGAACTTCTCCTGGATGGCCTATGATGATGGTTGATACCTATTTTGAAGGTCAGAAAAAGGCAGCGGTCTATTCAAAGGAAGTAGGCTTTGCCATTGTGAATATGCAGGCAAAGAATATGCCTGTTGTATTTGAAATGGCAAAGGGACTTGCAGACAGGCTGCACATGGAGAATGTGCTATGGGAGAACATTTCGGAAGCAGGTATCAAAATGAGCGTAGTGGAAAATACTTTCTCACAACTAAATCTGGTAAATGTCAACTGCAAAAATGTTCCGGTATTGGTAGAATATGCTCAAAACGGAAAGAAAGTCGAAGTGAAAGAAAAGCTGTATAAAGTTAAAGAGTTTACCTATGGTCTGGTATATCAAGACTTGAATACCCCCTCTTCTTTCCGGGAAATATGTAAAATTGAGCCGATGACTAAAATGACGGCAAAACAGAAAAAAAACCTTCCGGAACTTCCTGCGATGGAGACTTGGGTTAATATTCGTGAGCTTGGAGCAAAAGGTGACGGCGAAACGGACGATACCAGAGTCTTTGAAGAAGCAATCGGTCGATACCGGAATATCTATGTGCCGCAGGGATGGTATCGGTTGACAAAGACCTTGAAAATGGCCCCCGGAACAAAGCTTATTGGCTTGCACCCCTTTGGTACCCAGTTCGTTTTGAAAGAAAGCGAGCCGGCATTCAGCGGTTTCGGCACGCCAGTGCCATTAATAGAATCGTCGGAAGGTGGGGATGACATATTGAACGGTATCGGCATCAATACCGGAGCTTACAACTACCGGGCAGTAGGATGCAAATGGATGGCAAACGCAGACTCGTACTTAAATGATGTAAAATTCGTAGGTGGTCACGGTACTTTGTACAAACCGAACCCGGATAGTAGCGGTCGCCAGCCCTCCTACAGAGGAAGCAGGCAGGGAATCAGTTCCCCGCTTTCTCCGGTTATGGAGACGGGGAAAGATTTGGCATGGGATAATCAGTATTGGAGTCTCTGGATAACCAACAATGGCGGGGGCACTATAAAGGATGTCTGGACAGCCAGCACTTATGCGGCCAGTGGTCTTTATATCAGCGACACCCAAACTCCCGGACGCATCTACGCCATGTCTCTGGAACACCATGTGCGCACAGAGGCCCGCCTGTATAATGTTGCCAACTGGAAGATCTATGCTTTACAGTTCGAAGAAGAAGGACGTGAGGGAGTAGATTGCCATATGGCAGAAATGTCCAACTGCAAAAATATCGAACTGATAAATGTTTGGATGTACCGCGTCATTCGTGCTTTCATGCCCAAAGAAATCGGTTTCCGTATCTGGGATTGTGACAACATTACTTTTCGTAATATGCAAAACTATACACAAATATTGCCTGTTATTGAGTTTCCCGTGTACGATATGAATAAGGCTCTGCCTGCTTATTCGTGGGATTTTGCCCGCCTAACAATCTCCGGCAACGAGAAGAGTAACCGCCCGGCTTATGATGTTATAGACAAACCTGTAAAGCTGGCTACCGGTTTTGAATTTGCTTCCGGCACGACGACTGATAGCAAAGGAAACATTTACTTTTGCGAAAATCGTTTGAAGAAAATCTATAAGTGGTCGGCGGATACGGGGCAAATTGCTCTAATCGCCGATTATCCGTGGAAGCCTTTTACATTGGCTACTGATACGCAGGATAATTTGTTAGTTATCTTCCGCTATGACCCGCAACCGGGATATCTGGTGGATGGCCGGCAAGAAACCGTATCTCGTTTACCGGATGACAATCCCATGTATAGTGGCTGGGGAAACAGCGGTTGGAGCGCCTTGGGATATTCATTTAATCCCGATAAACCGGATGCAACGATGAAGCCAATGCCTCGTATCGTCACTGCCAACATTAAAAATGTACAAAAAATCATTCATCCTTCCAGCCGTTGGCGGGGAGATTTCGACAAAGCTGTAGCCAGCTTGCCAGAATATAGCTTTTTAGCTCCCGATGGCGTGACTATCATTCCCGAAACTTATGACCTGGGACGTTCCTGTGCATTGACTTCAGTCGTTCCCAATCAAAAAGCGCCTGTCTATGTGGTGAATGAAATGAACAAGACTACCATTCAATTTTCCGTAGGTACGGACGGTCGTCTGACGGAGCAAAAGGCGCTATGTCCCTATGGGCAATATAGTAGTGTGACGGATACCGACGGTAATGTTTACGTTGCCGATGGAGAAATCTTTGTATATGATAAGTCGGGAAAAGAGCTAAAACGCATTCAAGTAGAAGAACGCCCGATATCCCTTACTATCGGCGGACAACAGAAAAACCTCTTATTCGTAGCGACTTCCCGTTCCATCTATTGTGTGAAGATTAAATAATGGATAAGAAAGCTGCAAACGAAATTCAAAGACAGACAGACCATTTTTATAACTATTCCTGTCAAGAGTAGATTTACAGAACATTAACAGAGGAAAAGGACTTTTGAACTTGCAGTGGATTTACTTACCGGAAGATACCGGCTCTTTTGGAAACAGACGGTAGGTTAAAGCTCAACAGATGGTTAGTCCGATTTGATTAAATGGTTGATTTTGATTGAAAACACGGTATGTTTTGAGATAAAACGTACCGTGTTCCTTCCTTTTGGCAATATCATATAAAAAAAGAGAAGAAACTTTCGTTTCTTCTCTTTTTTGTTTATTATCCGAACTTAAAACAGGATTACAGTGACAAAGATAGTACAATGAAATGCCAAGGTCAAGCTTTCCACCATTTTTTTGAGATACATAACCTTACACCATCCGGAAGAAATAATTAGTTTCCAAACATCCATTGGATAGCATTATCAAACATTACTTTGAAACTTTCCGTTTCAAAGAGCCGTTTGCTGTGACCTATTTGAAAATAAATATTCCGGGCCTTTTTGCTTTCGTTAGTCCATATCACCGGATGGTCACCCATCTTGACCTCTGAAGGCGGATTATAACTATACTCATCCACATGTGCCAATACATGAATACCTGATTGTAAACGAGGGCTCTTATCATAAGTATACCATTCATCATCAGGAATCACAAATGTCCCCTTCAATCCTTTCATCACCGGATGTAGCGGATCTTCGGAAACAACCACTCCGTCTGCTCTTTTAGCAACATAGCTGTTAAAACGTACTCCACCCATAAAATTGGAAAACCATGTCCACATCGGATAACCATCAAACTCTCCCAACAAAGTGGCATGATGGAAACCAATCCATCCTCCCCATCCTTCATCTATATATTTGATAAAGGCGTTCTGTGCCTCATCAGTCCATGTGTAAGGAGGAAAATCAAGTTGGATGATCAGGTGGAATTGAGAAAGATACGTTTCTGTTATGGGCTTTGTATTATTTATCTCGGTTATCTTAAAATTCATTGTTTTAGCTTTTTCCGATAACCATTGCATAGCAGCATCGGTGAATCCGCCATGTTGTCCGCCGCGTTCGGTCAGCACCAATACTTGTCGTGGAGCCTCCTGCCCTTTTTTATTAACGATCAGACTCTCGTATACGGTACGTCTCAGGTCGCTTTGCATATCATCACCGGAATAATCCCAATACATCCCCCCACGTAAATTATTATCCAATATATACTGGCACTTGATAGCCAGGGAAGCGGGATTCTCATATCCGAAAACTAATTCACCTTCTTTGTCGGCATAGTAAGGAACTTTTGCTACATCATCCCACTGTTTTGTAAACTCATTGGCATTAGCTTCATGATAATACTTGAAATTTGGATATTTACTTCCTCCACGTCCATAAAATGGCATACCTAAGACAAGTTTAGATAAAGGTACTCCTGCCAATAGATGAGCATTTACTGATTCATGGCTGGTGATTCCTCCGCTATTATCCGAGCGATATAAAGCCGAATGATGTTTTGGTGCTGATGCCATATCATAAGCCATCACATTCACCAAATCGATATAAGAATTAATCTTCTTAAAATCAATATAATTGGCATTTGCCACCGTAGCAAGAGTAAGCAGTTTCTTTTTACCAATGGCTTTGCGAATAGCTTTCATCATCAAAGTAAAATTTTTCGTATCATCCGGAGAGGAAGATATTTTTGCTGCAGAACTTGTAGGATATTCCCAATCAATATCTATACCATCCAATTGGAATTCATCAACAATCCGCCGGCAATCTTTGGCAAAGGCATCCCGATTATTCTCATCAGCGGCCATTTCACTAAAACGTCCGCTTCCCCATCCTCCAATAGACAACAATACTTTAAGCTCCGGTTTTATACTCTTTAACGCAACAATTTCCCGAAGGCGATTTTCATTGTCAATCCGAACTCCATTAAAAGTTTCATTTACATGACCGAAAGCATAGTTTATATGGGTCATGTATTCAGGATCAGGCATTATTTTACTCCACGAAGTGACATAAGCCACAATTACCTTTGAGTCCTTTTTTCCGCCTGCTTTTGTAATGCTGCATACCATAAGTGCCAGTACTGTCAGCATTATTAATTTCAATGTTTTCATAATTATAGTATTTAATCTGCAATTTGACGAATACGCGAACCGAATAACGCATAATATAACATAAACAACTCACCTAAAAGAACTATAAACCACGAACATCTCCAGCCCCCTAATGTATCGGCAAACACACCTTGCAATAGAGGCAAGATAGCCCCGCCGACAACCCCAATCATAAACATCCCCGAAGCCTTTGAGGTATACTTTCCCAACTGTGAAACCGATAAAGTGAATATCGCTCCCCACATAATGGAGTGAAATAAACCGATCAGCGTGAGTAACCACGGATTATTCAAAAGAACGGCAATTAAGACAAGTATACCGGCTACGATAGTAGTTACTGTCAATTGCGTGCGAGGAGGTACTTTGTTCAGAGAGCTGCCTACCATCCGTCCTATTAACATTCCTCCCCAATAAAGTGTTGCAAGCAGTGCCGGGGAAACAATTCCCATCTCAATAGCATACATATTTATATTCGCACCAATGCAAACTTCAACTCCCACATAAAAGAAAATAGCAACAACTCCTAAGGTAAAATGAGTGAAAGTCCAAACACTTTTATCCGATGTCTGCCCCACTTCCACGCGAGTCCCTTTGATATCCGGCAATGACAATCTGGTTAATAAAAGCATGACTAGAAAGATGGATGCCATTAACATCACAAATGGAATAATCAACTGGCTCACATTGATTTTATCCATAGCAACCCCACCAAAAACAACCCCTGTCACGAAATAAGGTGCAATAGTAGTACCTACAGAATTGGCAGTACCCCCAATAGCCAGTCGCTGGACAGGTTGGGTTCCCTTTACGAAACAAGCTGTGAGGTAAGGGTTAATCACTACCTGCAAAATCGTAGCAGATGCTCCGACAATGAACGAACCAACTAAAAAAATAAAGAATCCCAAAGGAATTATTCGATCCTCAATGATAAGATTCGCTCCCCGATATTGCATCGTAACAAATGATGAGAGAGCAAAAAAGCCCAAACCGGCTATCATAATAAGTAGCCCACGAATTAATGTTCCTTTATATCCATATTTACTAATCCAATTAGAACCAATTCCTCCACAAACAGGATAAGCCAGAAACCATGAAAAAGTAATTAACGTAGCAAAAGTATTTTTCAGATCACCTACCTGTGAAAGAAAAACTTCTTTCAACGGTCCCTGAAACTGAGTATTGGCGGTAGTCAGAAAACCAACAATAAGAAAAAGGAATACCATCGTAAAAAATGGACCGATATAATTCATTTGCTTTTCTTGCGCTGTCATCATTGTATATGTTCTTTATGTAAAGGGTTCTTAATATAAACAACTGTTTATCTTCTTATTTTCCCAGCAGATTCTGCATCCAAAAGAAACTCACAATTAGGATGAAGTTGTAGGATAGAAGCGGGAATTGCTTCGGTTACAGGTCCTTCCAGCATTTCTTTTACAATATCCGCCTTATGGCTTCCTTTTGCCACCAATAGTATCCTACGGGCCTGCATGATATTCTTCAAGCCCAATGTCGCTCCGCCCAAGTCCTGATCAGATGGTGTATTGGTCTCTTTCCGAATCCGCTCTTCAAGGCGTGTGTCCATTTTAGTCACCCAAGTTTCTCCTCCGAAAGGTGAGAAGGGTTGATTAAACCCGAGATGACCGTTTTCTCCTAGCCCCAAAACCAACAAATCTATACCACCACGCTTTTCTATTTCATTCTGAAACGTCCGACAAGCCATTTCAAAATCATTTGAGATAGTAGGCAACATGATATAGTTCTCATCCTCTATACCCAGTCTATCGATTATTTCATTTCGAAGCATTGTGTAACAAGCTCCTACATATTCACGAGGTACGTTTATCACTTCATCAAGACCGAAAAAACTAACTTCGGAAACATCAAATGGATAGAGTGAATAAATTTCACTAACTATCCGGTGCAAATTAGCGGTGGTACGCCCTGTCGAAAGTCCGATGACACATTTCGGTTTACTCAGTATTTGACGAATAATTCTCCACGCAGCAATACGATCAAATGCCGATTCATTTTTTGCAACAATTATATTCATAGTTTACATTCTATAGGATACTTTACATATTCATTGCCACGGCACCTGCACCCAATAAACCAATAAATCCGGGATTCAATTTGGTTATCACCACCCCATTTGTAACGAAACGCATTGTAGTAGGGTGTAGCTTTTCCAATATTTTATCATGGATATAACCATCGGAAACTATACCTCCACCCAGTACCACAGTATCCGGATCAGTCATGCGAACCAAATTCATAATCAGATTGGCCAAAGCGTCAGAAGCATTTTCAACAAGTGCCACACATAATGGATCGCCCTTCTGGCTCAGAGTAAACACCTCACTAATCAATACCCTCTCTCCCTTATCGGTAGGAATATGTAAGTTAGTCTCATAACTGGAGCTCAAAAGCCTGGCACAACGATCAATTCCTATTCCCGAAGCAATAGCCTCCACACAATCCATTCTGCCACAGCTACACTTCACTCCGACATTGACACCTACACGAACATGACCAACCTCTCCCGCGTTGAAATGGCTACCTCGTATTTGTCTACCATTCACGACACAACCCACAGCAATGCCCGTACCCACATTTAGGTAAATAAAATTACGATAAATTTGTCCGAAACCCCAAACACGTTCCGCCCGTGTAGCACTTTTCACATCATTATCTATATGGCAAGGCATACCATATATTTCGCTGAGCTCCTTTGCCAAAGCAATGGGTTGCGTACGTCCGGGATCAATTTGTAACCAGATTCCCTTGTTCGGATCTACCCGTCCGATTAATCCAACTCCCATACCCAAAGGTTGTTTATCTACCCAACCCACCGTACGGATATAATCGTCCAATGATGATTTTATAATTTCCAAAGCAGCTTGTTGGTTGAAATACCCCGAGTCATATTTCTTATATTTTAGAATGTTACCATGAGTGTCAATTTCTCCAATCAACAACTTAGTACCCCCTAAATCAATACCTACATAAGTCTCCATTTCTTTTTTGTTTTTTATACTGTAAATCTTTTATTTCCCGGTCACAATATTACGCACGATTCAAACATTTGAAGTTGAATCTTTAACAAAAAAGGTTTGCTACTTGTCAAGAAGGGTTGAATATCTGTTGTTAATGCTTCAAATTTTACTTGGACTTGTTCCAAACTGTTTTTTGAAGCTGGTACTGAAATATTTCGGATCGGAAAATCCAACCATGGACGCAACTTCGGCTATTGAAAATTTGCGGGATAACAGAAGTTCTTTCGACTTATTCAAACGAATAATACGGATAAAATCATTAGGACCTTGACCGGTTAATGTCTTTATTTTATTATATACGGAAGTACGGCTCATTCCCAACATTCGACAAAAATCATTTATGGAAAACTCAGGATTAGCCAGCTCCGTATCTATCATCGCCATTGCCTTATCCAAAAACTCTTTATCCAGTTGGCTGCTATAATCCACTTCTTCAGGTCTCACACCTTCAGAAAGTACTGCATCTCTCAAATGCTGTCTACTTTGCAGAATATTCCGCAAACGTACTTTAAGGACCGATAGATCAAAAGGTTTTATAATGTAATCATTTGCCCCCGACTCGAGCCCCAATATTATATTTTCCCTTTCGGAGAGAGCCGTTAATAATATGACCGGAATATGGCTGGTCTCCACAGACGATTTGAGAATCCGACACAATTCGTCACCTTGTAATACGGGCATAATCACATCCGAAATAATGATGTCCGGATTTAGTTCCTTTGCAGATTCCAAAGCCTTTCCACCGTCAGAAACACTCACTACCTGATATTCACCGGATAGGCTATCGGACAAATACTCCCTCATATCTTTATCATCTTCGGCCAACAGCAAAAGATTCTTATGAGTCGAAATCTCATTTCGTGAAGTAACAATATCCACACCGGCACTTTCATTGTGAGAGTCGATCAATATACATGATTTCAATTTAACAGGAAAGCTAATCACAAATACAGTCCCCCGGTTTTCCACACTTTTGAATGAAATACTTCCCTGATGCTGTTTGATCATTCTGCGAGTAATCATCAAACCGATCCCCAAACCGCTTTCTTCGGAATCCGATACATTTTTAGCCCGATAATATTCGTGGAATATGTTGGATTGTTCTGCATCGGGAATCCCCACACCGGTATCTTCAACTTCAATAAACCATCTTTTCCTACTCCTTCTTATCGAAACAGAAATAGACCCATTTTCGGTATACTTTAACGCATTAGATAATAAGTTATTCATAATGTGATCCATCTTATCTTTGTCAAAGCATAGTTCCAAAATATCCGATGCGACTTCCAGTTTAAGATCAATACCTTTTTGTATAGCCGCCATACGGAAGTCCGCCACAGTCTCTTCCATGTAATTCTTCACATTATAATACGATACCCGAAGGATGTCCGAACAAACATCATTTCGTTGCAGATTTAGCAATTGAGTAACCATATCATATAGCTTCTCCACATTTTTCACAGCAACAGCCACCGTCTTTTTGTTCTCCTCAGATAATGTTTCCTGCGCTTGAAGTTCGGTTAAAGGAGCCTTAATCAAAGTAACCGGAGTGCGGATATCATGGGCAAAACTAATAAACGAACGTATTTTTTCGTTAGCTCTATTCTCTCTTTGCTGATGTTTCCTATATTGAATAAACAAGTAAGTAAATCCTCCCAAGAGCAAGCAATAAAGGAGTATAGCCCAACCCGAAAGCCAGAATGGTTGATGTATCGTAATTTGAATACTTTTCTCTCCTATTTTGCGTTGCGTGTATTTATCGAAAGCATACAACTTAAATATATATTTACCCGGAGATAAGTTTGTATAACTCACGCTCCCGATGGAGTTCGCTTGTTCCCACTGATCTTTGAAATTTTCCAGTTGATATTCATACCTAATTCTGTGAGGAGAAAGAAAATTGATGGCGGAATAAGATATGGAAAAGGAATTCTGTGCATATTGCAATTCTATTTTATCCGTATCGTCAATGCTATTTTTAAGTAAAGATCCCTTCTCACCGGCTTTAACCGAGTTATACAACAATTTGAAATCGGTAAATATCAAGGTCACTCTACCTTCGCGACCAAAATTGGAGAGAGGATTAATGATTACCGCTCCTTCAGCTGTTCCAAACGCCAGATTCCCATCCCTTAGCTTCTGCACCGCTCCTGGATTGTAATACCCCCACTTTATATCAAATAGGTCATTCATCCGCATAATAAAGCCGGTAGCAGGATTTAAAGAATAAAGCTCCTTTTCGGTGGCAAACCAGATATGCCCCGATTTATCCTGTACTACACTACTTATAGAGTTGGAAGCCAATCCTTCCTTCGTTGAATATACGCGCGATTGTTTTGTGTGAGGGTTAAACTGAATCAATCCATCACCATCCGTAGCCATCCAAATATCTCCATTCTGTGTCTGAATTAAACATCTCACCGGATAGGATAAATTAAAACTCCCGAATTGATGAACCCAACGCACCTTACCTGTAATACGGTTTAGAAAACCTAGCCCATTACAGCCGGCTATTAATAATTCACCGTTATTTCCGGGCGTTAAATCACCAATACATTCAACCGGATAGTAAGCATAAGATTTTGTAGAAATATTATAGCGCGTCAGGGCGCCTTCAATACCACCTAACCAAACATTATCACCTTCAGCATAGATAGAATATACATAATCGGTGGATACCCCTGACTTAATAGACCTACTTCTCTTGGCAATCTTCTCGATATTACCGCTTCTCTTATTAATGCAATAAACTCCGATACCATATCCACCAACCCATATAACACCTTTGCTGTCTTCGCAAAGAGCCAGAACGACAGGTGAGCCCGCTCCTGCAGTTTTCCCTTTGTCATTCAGAAAATGAGTCCATTTATTTAATTTTCGGCGAAACAAGCTCACTCCATCATTTGTTCCATACCAATAATCCCCCTCAGAGTCTTCCAGAATAACATTTACATGATTTGAAAGCAAAGAATTATTGTTATTAGGTTTGTGCATCATCCATTTAACATCCGAACGCTTAGGATCAAGAAAGCTGACCCCATTGGAGGAAGTACTAACCCAAACCCAATCGTGTTGATCCACACAAACATCCGAAACCGTATTTCCTCCCAAACTCCCTTCATCATCCTCATTTGCGACATAGTGATTCATGAACTTGGCGTTATCAGCATTTATTCTAAAAACGCCTGCTCCATCCACTCCTATCAAAACTGTATTGCTCTTAGTTGATGCAAAGCCTCTCACCGGCAAATTAGGAAGAAGGTGATTAAGGTTACCGACCGATCCGGTCAGGAGATCTTGTATAAAAACCCCGTTGGAAAAACTCCCGACGTATAGTTTATGCCTAAAGATAAAAAGAGATTCAACACGTACATCTATCGGTAGAGCGACAGCATTTTTAAAAAACAAAGAGCTACGTCGCTCTCTTTTGATGAGATAAACATGAGCATCGGTACCCGCATAGAAGAAGTTATCAGTGCTTTGCACAATGCAATTCACATACTTATTTCGCAGTCCGGCAAGAGCAACCTTATTACTTGCAGTATCCCAATAATACAACCCGGCAGACATACACAACCACAAACGATTGTCTTGATCAAAAAGAAAAGAATTCAAAACAGGCGATGGAAACTGTTTCCCCAAATCAATCTTCAGTTGAAAAGAGTCTGTTTGCTTATTATAAGCATATATTTTACCATTCTTCAAACCGATCCAAATAACCCCATGACGATCACACGCCATCGTTGTTGAAGATAATATGTGATCTTTGGAATCAACAGCCTGATCGAGCTTATAATGTTTGATCTCATTACCATCATAACGGTCAACCCCAACATGTGTATATGCCCAAATAAATCCGGAAGAATCTTGGTGTATTTGATATACTTGCCTGCTACTTAGCCCCTCTCTTATACTTAAATGGCGAAACGTATCGGCAGACAATCCCGTAAACTGCATCATCAACAAAAGAAGTAATAATAAGTGTTTTGTCATACCGCTGTTTCTCTTTTCGTATTATTGTAGATTTTAATGCAATGTTATATAAAAAAACAGAAAGAACGGTTGAAAAACTGTCGAAATAGGTTTGTTTTCTATTAAAAACAAGCTTATCTCTCAACTAGAGTAGCGTATCGGTCAAATAGAATGGATGAGATATTCACTTATCTTATTACCCTCACAAAAATCATCCATTCATGGACTCTGGCAGGCTATTAGTCCATGAATCGATACAAAACATTGAAATTAATGCCTTTTTATTTAAAATATATCATACATTTGTCAATGTCTAAGATTATTTTATAAATAAGAAGCTTTATGAAAAGAAATATTTTTTGCTTTACTGTATTACTTCTCCTACTGATTAGTTGCGAGAAATCATCCTCTCCCGAGTTAAAAGTTTCACAAAATAGCTTTGATAACGTTTCTTATAATGAAACACAGCTTACTCTTAATATTGAAGCCGAAGAAAGTTGGACTGCAACCAGCAGTTCTTCATGGTGCACTCTTTCCACGAAAAGCGGGACGGGAAACACCACACTTACAGTGTCTGTTACAGGAAATATAAATGCCGAACGTACAGCTACCATCACGATAACTTCAGCAAGTCAGAATAAACAAGTTGTTCAAGTGGTACAAAGTGCATTGCCTAATGGAACAGAGTATCATTACAAGCTCCCGATAATCTTCCACGTGTTATATAAAGACAAGGCTGACGGACTGCAATATGTCAGTCAGGCCCGTATTGCTGAAATATTGAAAGGTGTTAACAGCCTCTATCAAGATGCTTCTAAAAGTGTTGACATGAATTTGGAATTTACTCTTGCCACTACTGACGAAAATGGGAACACCCTCGCTACTCCGGGAGTAGAGTATGTGCAATGGACAGATATTCCGATGGATTGCATGACATTTATGGGCACCAATAATTCAAAAAATACAGCGCTGCTTTGGGATCCAAACAAATATATCAATGTAATGCTGTATAATTTCACATCAGATAATTCCGGCAGTGTTACATTAGGAATCTCCCACATGCCATATTCTATTACCGGCGCAAATTTCTTAGAGGGATTGACACCGACAACTTATACAACCATCACTAAAGAAAATTTAGCATATCCTTACTGCGTTTCAATAAATAGCCTATATATAAACGAGAAGTCAGAGAATAATAGCTATAATCCTTTTGATGTTACTGTAACATTGGCTCATGAACTGGGACATTATGTCGGATTACATCATGCATTCTCTGAAGACGAAGAAGGCAATACAAATACATGTATCAATTCTGATTATTGTGATGATACTCCAACATATAATCGGGATGTCTATGAAACGGAACTCAAAGCTGTCATACAAGAAGCCAATTCTTCGGGTAAAACGCTATATATGGATGATGTTACTTTCCGTGAAAATTGCGAAACAGGTGTAAGGTTCACAGCTCACAATATCATGGATTATTCATATTGTTATTGCGACCAGTTTACTTCTAATCAGCGTGGCCGCATACGCAATGTATTGGCTTATAGTCCGCTTATACCAGGACCGAAGAAAACTGTTACAACAAAAACCCGCACTGCCGAAGGACCATTGGATCTACCAATCGTGATCCGAAAATAAAACCTATTCATAAAAATACTCTAGAAGCAGGTTCTAAATCCACGCTTAATCATATAAACCGTTGGTCCATCAAAAAGACTAACGGTTTATATGATTTTATTTGGCTAATTAGCTGATGATAGAAGTATAGTAGAGCAATATACTATAAATTTCAGAATAGTTAGATTCATGCTATATTTTTTATATGTACAAAGTCCAATACCCTCTAAATAAATTTTACAATTAAAGCTATTTATTGAAGCTTCTTATTACTTTTACTTTATATAAAACTATTATATGAAAAAAACATATACATTGATCTTATCCATATTCGTTTGCATGGGTGTTTACTCCCAAGTGGACCACGATGCTTTTGTAGGCACATGGGTTTATCAGAGATATGATACGGTATTTAAAATCAAGCTTCAAAAGGGGACAAAGAATACGGGGACAAAAGGCCTTTTCGGTGGTTATTATGTCAGCGTAGATGGAATAACAAGAGATAATTACATTATGGAATTACCTTCAGTGTAGGATATACATACTCCTGCACCTGCCAATAATATTTATATATGGGCTTTGAATGGCAATACCCCCGACCGGATTGGCACTCAGTTTTTTGATCAGCGTAAAAAGCATTTAAAACGGGAAGGGAATCGGCGGCGGAGAGATAAAGCTAATCGCGCCAAATAAAATTCACTGGACTTTAAATGAGTATGAAGGCTTATGGCCATATTTGGAAGGTAAAATATTACCTGGTGAGAATAGACCATCTATAAAAGAGGCTATGATCGGTTTCTCTGTACCTACGGATGTGATTATGACTAAAGAAGTGATTAATCTCCAGAATAAAAAAAATCAGACTCAACAATAACTCTAGGCGAAGTAGCAAAATAAAAGATAAAAAAGAAGTCAGATAGAGCGGTTTACGTCTATTAATCCAAGCACTCTCCTATTCAGCTCCTCCTAGAGTTTTTTTGCGCATTTTAATTGCACTGATTGCACTAATCAGATTAAGTAATTGATATATAGCAAGATATAAGGGTGCAATTAAGCGAAACAGCAGGGTGCAATTAAATTTAATTGCACCCAACATAAAATAGCAAAAATCGAATGTATAATACTGAAATACAATGCTATACATCTTACAAAGCTGAGTGTAAGTAAGATTTCAGGTGCTAAATTTATACATGAAAAACAGGCTTTTTATGTGTATAAATTCGGATTTTTAATATCATTTCTTCATTTTTCAGTAGACTAATTAATCTTATATAGAGAATTCATCTCGCAACACAGAGCCGTCTTATTTGTACTATTAACCTATTCTGTTCCTTTACATGGACAAGTAACGGTTGTTCCCAAGGTTAGGAAATAATAGTTTCTAATGTAGGAAATTGAAGTTTCTCTATATAGATACTGTTGTAACTAATAATGGGAACTAGCGTGCCTCCTTATGGGAATGATTTTGCTTCTGACATGAGTGACTCAAACTCATATCAGAAGAAGAAAAAAGAAGAAAAGAAAAAGGCTATCAGATAAAAAGATGTAACTTTGTAAGTGTCGATTATTAAAGTTAATCTTTAGAACTGCAAAAAGAAATAGTCCATGCTCAGTAAACTTAAATTAAATCAACTCTATTTCCGGGATACCCAATTTGCCAACTTGATGACACGGCGTATTTTCAACATTTTGTTGATTGCCAATCCGTATGACGCTTTCATGCTTGAAGATGACGGACGTATCGACGAGAAAATATTCAATGAATATACTTCACTCTCCTTACGTTATCCACCGCGTTTTAGCCAAGTGTCCACTTGTGAGGAGGCCGTCACTCAACTTTCCACCATCCCTTATGACCTCATCATTTATATGCCCGGTACAGGAGAGAACGAGAGTTTTGATGTAGCCAGAACTATTAAAAGGCTTTATAAGAGTATCCCGATGGTTATTCTAACTCCTTTCAGTCATGGCATAACCAAACGAATCGCAAACGAAGATTTAAGTCTGTTTGAGTATATTTTCTGTTGGCTGGGCAACACCGACTTATTAGTCTCTATCATCAAATTGATAGAAGATAAAATGAATCTGGAGCATGATGTGAATGAAGTCGGTGTCCAGCTAATCTTGTTAGTGGAAGACGGCATACGCTTTTACTCTTCTATCTTACCCAATCTCTATAAATTTGTTTTAAAGCAAAGCCAGGAATTTTCGACTGAAGCATTGAATGCCCACCAACGAACACTAAGAATGCGCGGACGCCCTAAGATTGTTTTGGCACGAACCTATGAAGAGGCCATAACAATCTATCAACAATATAATAATAATGTACTGGGAGTGATAACGGATGTACGCTTCCCAAAAGACGGATCGAAAGACTCGCTTGCGGGTATCAAGCTATGTGCCGAGATACGCAATCAGGATCCTTTCGTCCCTCTTATTATTCAATCGTCGGAAATAGAGAATACCGCATACGCGGCAAAGTACGGAGCAGCCTTTATAGACAAGAACTCCAAGAAAATGGATGTGGATTTGCGAAGAGCTGTATCTGAGAATCTTGGCTTCGGAGATTTTGTATTCCGTAATCCGGATACGTTGGAAGAAATCGCTCGCGTAAAGAACCTCAAAGAATTGCAGAATATCATCTTTGCGGTACCGGCGGAGTCTTTTCTTTATCACATCAGTCGCAATCACATTAGCCGTTGGCTATATTCGCGGGCTATGTTTCCGGTGGCGGAGTTTTTAAAACCGATTACTTGGAATAGCCTACAGGACGTTGATGCGCACAGAAAGATTATCTTCGAAGCCATCGTCAAGTATCGCAAGATGAAAAACCAGGGGGTGGTAGCAGTATTCAAGCGCGACCGCTTCGACCGTTATTCCAATTTTGCACGGATAGGCGACGGCTCTTTAGGTGGTAAGGGACGTGGTTTGGCTTTTATTGATAATATGGTAAAGCATCACCCGGACTTTGAAGAGTTTGAAAATGCACATATCGCCATCCCCAAGACAGTCGTACTCTGTACGGACGTCTTCGATGAGTTTATGGATACAAATAACTTGTACCAGATAGCGCTTTCGGATGCAGACGACGACACCATCTTACGCTATTTCCTTAAGGCAAAATTGCCGGACAGACTCGTGGAAGATTTCTTCACGCTATTCGATGTGGTAAAGTCACCGATTGCCATCAGGTCATCCTCGCTATTGGAAGACTCCCATTATCAGCCTTTTGCCGGAATATACAATACGTACATGATTCCGTATCTTGACGATAAATACGAAATGCTTCGCATGCTATCCGATGCTATTAAAGGAGTATATGCTTCGGTGTACTTCAAAGACAGCAAGGCGTATATGCAGGCTACCAGCAACGTTATCGATCAGGAGAAGATGGCGGTTATTCTTCAAGAGGTTGTAGGAAACTCATACAACGACCGCTATTATCCATCCATGTCGGGGGTAGCTCGTTCGCTGAATTACTACCCTATTGGGAACGAGCTGGCAGAAGAAGGCATTGTGAACCTGGCACTCGGATTAGGAAAATACATTGTGGATGGGGGTATCACACTGCGATTCTCTCCGTATCACCCCCATCAAATATTACAGACCAGCGAGATGGAGATAGCATTAAAAGAGACCCAGACCCGTTTTTATGCGTTGGACCTGAAAAATATAGGACAGGATTTTTCCATTGATGATGGCTTCAATCTCTTAAAATTACATGTAAAAGAGGCCGAGAAAGATGGCTCGCTAATGTATCTTGCTTCCACATACGATCCTTATGACCAGATTATCCGGGATGGATTATATCCGGGAGGACGGAAAGTGATTACGTTCGCTAACATACTTCAGCATGATGTATTCCCTTTGGCACGTATTCTTCAAATGGTCTTAAAGTATAGCCAACAAGAGATGAAGCGTCCGGTGGAGATTGAGTTTGCTGTCAATATGAGTCGGGAAGTTGATAAAAGCGGGACATTCTACCTTTTGCAAATCCGCCCGATAGTGGACAGTAAGGAAATTCTGGATGAAGATTTATCAGTTGTCCCCGACAACAAGCTTCTGCTTCGTTCGAAGAATTCGTTGGGGCATGGCATTATGAACGATATTTATGATATTGTATATGTAAAGACCGATAATTACAGTGCCGCACACAATCAGGAAATTGCATGGGAAATAGAGAAGTTGAACATGGAATTTCTCAATAATAAAAAGAATTATGTACTTGTCGGACCGGGTCGTTGGGGCAGTAATGATACTTGGTTGGGCATACCCGTAAAGTGGCCTCATATCTCGGCCGCCCGTGTGATTGTTGAAGCAGGCTTAACCAATTATCGGGTCGACCCGAGTCAAGGCACTCACTTTTTCCAAAACTTAACCTCATTCGGAGTCGGTTATTTTACCATTAATGCTTTTATGAATGATGGGATATACAATCAGGAGTTTCTCAATGCACAACCGGCAGTTCATGAAACGGAATATTTAAGGCATGTACATTTTGATCGACCGATTATTGTTAAAATGGATGGAAGGAAGAAAGAGGGAGTCGTATTCATGCCCGAAAAAGCAGATTTGTTGTGATGCAGCAAAAGCCTTTCGCAAAGTCTGTTTCGTACAAGAACCCCACCTTAGAACACCAAAAACCTACCTTAATGAAGAATCAGGTCTTGCAAAACGTCTTTATCAAGAAATGAAATACCAGAAGACCTACCTTAATGAAAAAATCAGGGTAGCCTTGGATAGTGCAATTCGATAATAACGACTTCACTGGGGGCAAACAACCGCATGTTTTTTCGGGAAGTACCTATACCGTTAGTTATAATCACAGGTATGTGACTCGAGTTGGTCTTTAGTCCCGTACGGAATCGTTGTCCGTAATGCGACGGTAGTACCGGTGCATAACCGAATAAAGTGATTTGACCGCCATGTGTATGACCCGCCAATGCCAAGTCTGTATGGGTAATCGGCACGTCTTCAGCATAATCAGGAGTATGCGTCAATAAAATGACAAAGTCAGTCGGAGAGAGTCCTAAGGTTGGAGACTTACCATTCTCTTTCAAGTCAAAAGGATTACGAACACCTGCTATTATGATCTGCTGCCCGTTACGTCTCAACGTATCGACTTTATGCTCCAGCACGTGAATGCCGTTGCGTTGCATTTCATCAATAATCAGTTCATGGCATCGCTCATAGTCATTGTTTCCCATCACCGCATATATCCCCTTTGTTGTGTTTACTTTAGCAAGCGCAGAGATCAACGGGTGGACATACTCACAACCTTCCTGATAGTCGCCCCCCATCAGTAAGGCATCTACATGCTCATCATTGAGTAAACGTATCAAGCTATTCAGCCCTTTTTCCTTAAACAAACTTTTGTAATGCAAATCGGAAATGAAAGCGATACGGAACCCGTCAAATCCAGTTGGAACATCCCGATGAAAAAAGTGGTAATTGCGGATGCGACTGATACCCTTATAACGTGATGAAAGTCCTTTTCTAAAAGAGGTCACAAGCAAAGTATCCGGCAGATATAGCTTCACCCGACCGTCCGATTTCTTCAGCTGCAATGCACTTCCCGTCCGGTTTTGCAAATCGGAAGCCACTAATGCCCGCTTCGACTGACAGGAAGCGAACAGCATTAAAAGCAATAGGAGCAGATAGAGCAGTCTTTTCATCACCGACAAAAGTATGAAGATAATCTTGATTTCATAGTCTCCGCCTGCTATAAAAACTCCAGATTATTTATTAAACCGGTTTATTAATCACGCTTTTTCATGTACATTTGTCCCACAATTAAAACAGGTATAATGGAGAATATCAAGCAGAACTCTGTCCGTGCATGGTTTCTGGCAGCACGACCCAAGACATTAACCGGAGCAGTAATCCCCGTATTGGTGGGCAGTACACTGGCTCTTGCCGATTATAGCTTCCATCTGATTCCGGCTCTCTTATGCGTGTGCTTTGCATGTGGGATGCAAATTGCTGCAAATTTTATCAATGATCTATATGACTATTTAAAGGGAACCGACCGCGAAGACCGTCTCGGGCCGGAACGTGCATGTGCGCAGGGATGGATAAGCGCCAAAGCAATGAAAATAGGAATAGCCTTTACCGTAGCTTTATCGTGCATCTTCGGATGTGGCCTGCTTTTTTGGGGAGGCTGGGAACTTGTTATTCTAGGAGCATTCTGCGTTATTTTTGCCTTTCTCTATACCTTTTTTCTTTCTTATCAAGGATTGGGAGATATTTTGGTCTTAATCTTTTTTGGTTTTGTTCCGGTGGGAGGAACCTATTATGTACAAACTCATACTATAACCATAGACGTCATTATCACATCTCTTGTTTGTGGATTAGTTATAAATACTCTTCTGGTAGTAAATAACTATAGAGATCGCGAACAAGATGCTCTTAGCGGTAAGCGGACACTTATTGTACGTTTTGGAGGAAAGTTCGGAGAATACTTTTATGTCTGGCTTGGCATCATTGCCTCTATCCTTTGCTTTTGGTTTGCATTTCAAGATAAGCTGGTGGCGGCAATTCTCCCGCAAATCTACCTCTACCCGCATATACTTACATGGCAACGAATGGTGAAAATAAATAATGGCAAAAAATTAAACAGCATATTAGGTGAAACGTCACGTAATATGCTGTTTATGGGAATTCTATTAAGTATAGGGCTAATATTGAGCACTTTATAATAGTGACTTACTCTTTTGTTTTATTCAGTCCTCATTAATGTTTTCCACAAGAAAGGCTTATCCTCTCTTGCCATACATTTTTTCGTAATAATGTTGGTAATCGCCACTAGTCACTTCCTCTACCCATTCCTGGTTGTTGAGGTACCATATAATCGTCTTCACAATTCCGTCCTCAAACTTTGTTTCCGGATACCACCCAAGGGCATTGGTAATCTTCTCCGGATCAATGGCATAACGTTGATCGTGACCTAAGCGATCTTTCACAAAAGTGATTAAATCTTCGTTTATCCAGTCAATGGCTATTTCACCATTAGCATCTTTTGTCTTCTTCTTCAGGATTTCGCGATATTGAGGCTCCTCAACCATTAAACGATGAATTGTGGAAATCGTCAACCTTACAATCTCAAGATTCGTTTTCTCATTATGTCCGCCTACATTGTAGATCTCACCTTCAATGCCCTTACGTACAACAAGATCAATCGCTTTGCAATGATCTTCTACATAAAGCCAGTCGCGTACATTACTACCATCACCATAAACCGGCAAATTCTTTCCTTCAAGGATATTCTTGATAATTAGCGGAATCAACTTCTCCGGGAAATGATAAGGTCCATAATTATTAGAACAGCGAGTTATGGTTACCGGCATTTTGTATGTATCATGGTAGGCCATCACGACAAAATCGGCACTGGCCTTCGAAGCGCTATAAGGACTATGAGGAGAAAGCGGGGTCTTTTCCGTGAAATAACCTTCAGCACCCAAAGAGCCATACACTTCATCAGTAGAGACCTGATGGTATCGTACACCTTTACGCCAAGTAGGATATCCGTATTCATCCCTTCCCGTCACCCATGCACGGCGGGCTGCATCAAGCAGATTTTGTGTGCCAAGGATATTGGTTTGCAAGAAGAGCTGAGGATTTTCAATACTACGGTCAACATGACTTTCAGCAGCAAAGTTAACAACATAATCAAACTTGAATTTAGCAAAAAGTTCATCTGCAAGTATACGATCGGAAATATTACCTTTAACAAAAAAGCAACGTTCATCATCTATATCCTTTGCAATGGTACCCAGATTCCCGGCATAAGTCAACGCATCCAATACGACTACTTTTATATCATCATGTTTGGCCAATATATATTTAATATAGTTAGCCCCAATAAATCCGGCAGCACCGGTCACAAGATATGTCTTCATTCTATAATAATTAATTCAACTACGAGGAGTAGCAAGTTCCATAAGATACTTGCCATATTCTGTCTTACCTAACTTCTCACCAAGCACATGAAGCTGGATGGAATCAATCCACCCATTACGCCAAGCTATTTCTTCAATGCAAGAAACATAAAAGCCTTGACGATTCTGTATCGTTGCCACAAAGTTGGAAGCTTCAAGCAAACTATCACAATTTCCCGTATCAAGCCATGCGAAACCACGACCGAAAAGTTCCACTTGCAAGGTGTTCTCTTCCAGATATAAGCGATTTAAATCCGTTATTTCATATTCACCGCGACTGGAAGGCTTTAAACTTAGTGCTTTTGCTGTTACCGTTTCATCATAAAAATACAATCCGGGAACTGCATAATTGCTTTTCGGTTGAGCAGGTTTTTCTTCAAGAGAAATAACTTTTCCGGAATCATCAAACTCCACTACCCCATAAGCACGGGGATCTTTCACATAATAACCAAATATACAGGCACCTTTATTTATAGAAGCGGCACGACGGAGCATTGCTGAAAATCCCTGGCCATAAAACATATTATCACCTAAAATCAAGCAACCCGGTTCCCCCTTTAAAAAATCGGCACCTAAAACAAAGGCTTGTGCCAGCCCATTAGGCACTTCTTGGACCTTATATGAAAAAGACATACCCAAATCCGCCCCATCTCCCAACAATTCACGGAACATCGGTAGATCACGCGGAGTCGATATAATCAAAACTTCACGTATACCGGCCAACATTAACGTAGAAAGCGGATAATAAATCATCGGCTTGTCGTATACAGGCATAATCTGTTTGGAAATGGCTTTGGATAAGGGATAAAGCCGGGTAGCACTACCTCCCGCAAGAATAATTCCTTTCATAATTTACTTTATATGATTGACCAAAAGAGTAGTTTAATAACTCATTTATCTGACTAAAAGTAAGTTTTCCTTTTGCAAAATATAAGGTTGCTTCAAATTCTCCGGACGCAAATTTCGAAAAGAATTATGACATTACAAAATTATAAAGTAAAAAATCAATCTGCTAATTCAATAACTTCAAGATCTTTAAAGATTCCATTGTCAATTGCGAAGCGAACCAATGTCCGGGTTTTATGGAAACCGGAGATACCGGCAGCACCCGGATTAATATGGAGCATTCCAAGAGTCTTGTCATATTTTACCTTTAAAATATGGGAATGTCCGCTAATAAATAATTTCGGAGGATGAACCATTATACTCCCACGAATGGAAGAATCGTAATTACCCGGATATCCCCCAATATGCTTGATTAAAACTTCAGCATTATCTACAGTAAATCGATTGATTTGAGGATAAAGCTGACGAATACTCTGTCCATCGATGTTTCCGTATACAGCTCTAAATGTACGAAATGCGGCTAATTTACTGGCTACTTCCAAAGAACCGATATCTCCGGCATGCCATATTTCATCACACGGTTCAAAATAATGAAGATATTTTTCATCCCAATAACCGTGAGTATCCGATAACAATCCTATTTTTGTCATTTTCTTTTGTTTATCTACGCAAAGGTAAGTATATTTGGGCAAATCTTAATACGACATGGAGACCCAATATCGATATTTTAAGCGAGACATAAGTTGGTTATCGTTCAACTACCGGGTATTGATGGAAGCAGAAGATGATACACTACCATTATGCGAGCGTATTAATTTTATGTCTATCTATTCTTCCAATCTTGAAGAATTCTACAAGATACGTGTAGCCGATCATAAGGCAATTGTCAGTGGTGCGGCCCGCAACGATGAGGAAACCTTACTTTCCGCTACAGAACTACTTGATGAAATCAATCAAGAGGTAAACAGACAATTGGGAGAACGTATCAGAGTCTACGAACAAAAAATCATACCTGCTCTTCGGCAGCAACATATCATTTTCTATCAGGATGAAAAAGTCGTTCCCGAACATCTTGATTTTGTACGACGCTTCTTCAGAGAAGAAATATTCCCTTTTCTGCAACCTGTACCTGCATCAAAAGACAGAGTCGTATCGTTTCTTAGGGACAATAGATTGTATCTGGCCGTGCGCCTTCATTTAAAAAAGAAAATATTTCCAAATCAATCGGAGTACACGCAGTATTTTGTCATAAAGTTACCTTACAGTAAGGTCCCGCGCTTCATTGAGTTACCTCAAATAGGGAGTAACCATTATATCATGTATATTGAAGATATTATCAAAGCAAACATTGATAATATTTTCCCCGGATATGATATAGACTGTAGCTACTGCATCAAGATATCCAGAGATGCTGATATTTTAATCGACGATTCGGCTAATACATCTGAAATCATCGAACAGGTAAAGACAAAAATAAAAAAACGGAAAATAGGAGCAGTTTGCCGTTTTGTATACGATCAATTTATGCCATTAGATTTTCTGAAATATATAATGGATACTTTCCATATAGAAGAGAATGAATTGGTACCTGGTGACAGACATCTCAATCTGGAGGATCTCCGCAAATTGCCAAATCTAGCGAGAGATACTCAACCTATAAAGAGGCTCCAACCTATGAAGTTATCTTTTCTTGATGAGCAAGAATCTATTTTCCACTATGTAGAAAAAAAAGACTTGCTTTTACATTATCCTTATCATTCTTTCGAGCATTTTATTCATTTTTTATACGAAGCCGTACATGATCCAAATGTGTCGGAAATCATGATAACACAGTACAGAGTAGCAGAAAACTCGGCAGTGATTAACACCTTGATAGCAGCTGCTCAAAACGGAAAAAAAATCACTGTATTCGTTGAATTAAAGGCCCGCTTCGATGAAGAAAACAATCTTGCCACAGCGACTATGATGGAAACATCCGGTATTAATATTATATACAGCATTCCCAAGCTAAAAGTACATGCCAAAGTAGCTCTCATCTTGTGCAAGAATACAAATAGAAAAGGAGAAAAAGGATATGCTTATATCAGTACAGGTAATTTCAATGAAGAGACGGCAACACAATACGCCGATTGCGGATTATTTACCTGCAACGGAACAATTGTCCGTGATTTACATAACTTGTTTTTAACCTTACAAGGGAAAAAAGATCCCGTATTTCAAAGCCTTTTGGTTGCCAGATTCAATCTTATTCCCGAATTGAACAACCTCATTGAGAACGAAATAAAAACAGCAAAAGAAGGAAGGAAAGGACGAATTATTCTTAAAATGAATGCACTTCAGGATACGGAAATGATAAACCGCTTATATGAAGCGTCTCAAGCCGGAGTGGAAATAGATTTAATAGTACGGGGAATCTGTTGTCTCATGCCAGAACAGGATTACAGTCGCAATATCCGGGTAACGCGCATAGTAGACACTTTTCTTGAGCACGCTAGAATCTGGTATTTCGGAAATAACGGAAATCCTCTGTTGTTTCTTGGATCACCGGATTGGATGCGCCGTAACCTTTACCGCCGCATAGAAGCTGTGGCTCCCGTACTTGATCCCGACTTGAAACAAGAACTAACAGATATGCTCCATATCCAGTTAAAAGATAAACGAAAAGCATGTTTTGTAGATCATGAACTGCGAAATTGTTGGAAATCGCCTAACCCGCAAAAAGAGAAAATACGTGCTCAGTATGTCTTTTATGATTATCTCAAAAAGAAAAACACACTATAATATTGCGCATATACTTTGGATTCACCGATATAGAGATTATGCTTTGGAGAGTCCCATTTTCTTTGCACGTTCAATCATAAAAGCATAAGCAGCCTCATACTCATTCGGGATGACGCCATCCAATATCGCATCCTTAATTGCGTTCTTCAACGCCCCGACTTTCTGACAAGGAGGAAGATTAAATGTCTTCATGATCTCTTCTCCACTGACAGGAGGTTGAAAGTTACGGATACGGTCACGCTCTTCCAAATCTTTCAATTTTTGACGGACTAATTGAAAATTTTGCAAGAAACGCTGCTTACGCTCCAAATTTTTAGAAGTAATATCTGCTTCGCAAAGCATCATAAGATCATCAATATCATCACCTGCCTCAAAAAGAAGACGTCGTACAGCAGAATCTGTCACTACATCGTCTGCAATAGCAATAGGGCGCATATGTAAACTTACCATCTTCTGCACATATTTCATTTTCTCGTTCATTGGCAGTTTCATTCTGCGGAAAATATCGCCTACCATTTTCTCTCCAATAAAATTATGATTATGGAATGTCCAACCAACACGTGGTTCCCAACGTTTCGTAACAGGTTTGGCTATGTCGTGCAGCAATGCAGCCCAACGTAACCACAAGTTATCTGTGACTTCGCTAATATTGTCTAAAACTTGAAGTGTATGGTAAAAGTTATCTTTATGTGCTTTACCGTTTTTAGTATCCACCCCTTGCAATGCTACTAGTTCCGGAAAAATTAAAGCCAATAAACCGGAGCGATCCAAATCAATAAAACCTTTTGAAGGAACAGGCGATAACAAAATTTTATTCAGTTCATCCGCAATCCGCTCTTTTGAAATAATAGAAATGCGCTCACAATTACGGCATAATGACCCAAAAGTATCGTCATCAATATAAAAATTTAGTTGCGCAGCAAAACGTATGCAGCGCATCATCCTCAGGGGATCATCGCTAAATGTCACATCCGGATCAAGAGGAGTACAAATAATCTTTTCTCTTAAATCCTGTATCCCACCAAACGGATCAATTAACTCTCCGAAGCGTGCTTTATTAAGACATATTGCAAGTGCGTTAATTGTAAAGTCACGTCTGTTTTGGTCATCTTCTAAAGTACCATCTTCAACTGCCGGTTTACGTGAATCATGCTGATATGATTCTTTGCGTGCACCGACAAACTCAACCTCTAAATTACGATACTTGAGCTGAGCGGTACCAAAATTCTTAAATATAGAAATGTGCGTTCCCTTTCCTAGCCGATTAGCCAATGCCTGAGCCATGAGAATTCCACTACCGACAACGACCACGTCAATATCATTAGAAGGTCGTTGCAAAAAAATATCCCGTACATATCCTCCTACAATATAGCACTCCACTCCAAGCATATCTGCCGTTTCAGAAATTTGCTTAAAGATATCATCTTTCAAATATTGCTTTAATTCAGCAGTCGTCAATTCTATCATACACAAACATACAAAGAAATAAGTAATAAAAAGTAGCCCAAATGCTCAGATTTAAAACAAAACTTGATTCACACTTCAAACTTTTTTCAATTACTTAAAAAAATGAGGGTGCAAAGATATGGATATTATTTATAATTTTGCGAGGTTATATAAAAGAGATGTTATGAGAAAGATACTTTTTATGGTTTGTTTTTGCAGCCTGTTTATCAGCTGTAATGATACAGATAAGAAAGGAAATGAGAGACTTGCCATGGCCCAAGATGCATTTGAAAAAGGAGATTACAATGAAGCAAAAATTCAGATAGACAGCATCAAGATACTCTATCCCAAAGCATTTAAAGCTCGCAAAAAAGGGATTAAATTATTACAGCAAATTGAACTAAAGGAACAGAAAAAAAGTTTAGTCTACCTGGACAGCTTATTACAACAGAAAAAAAAGGACTTTGAACAGATGAAAAAGAAATTCTCATTTGAAAAAGATGTAAAGTATCAAAGAACCGGTAATTATCTTTATCCGACGCAAACGGTTGAGAGGAACCTACATCGATCCTTTCTGCGATTCCAAGTCAATGAAAATGGAATTATGAGTATGACTTCTATTTATTGTGGAAGCCGCAATATCCATCATACCGCAGTAAAAGTAACCACCTCAGACGGAAGTTTTGCCCAAACCCCTCCCTCCAAAGACATTTATGAGACGAGCAACCTTGGAGAGAAAATAGAAAAAGCAGACTATAAAAAAGGCGAAGACGGTGGTCTTATGGATTTTCTCTATTTAAACAAAGGGAAGAACATCCGCATTGACCTTATTGGTGATCGAAATTATTCGATAAAAATGCCATCAGAAGATCTTCAGGCGTTGATAAACGTATATGAATTGGCTCAAAAACTTTCCGCAATTTCCGAAATAAAAAAAGAGACAGAAGAAGCCAACTTAAAGATTAAATTCATTAATAAAAAGATTGAGATAGATAGAATAAAAACTAATAATTAGGAAATATAGTTTGACTAAGCATCTCACTAGTGAATTAAAAACTAAAATTTAAGACATAGGAAGAGTTGCAATAATCGAATTAATCATAAGCATTTTTATATCTTTGTCTCCAAAAAAGATGTTATGGGTTATTCAGTTTACCTTTTCGACTTCGATTATACTTTGGCCGATTCTTCAAAAGGCATACTAACATGCTTCAGAAACGTGCTCAACCGACACGGATTCACGGAAGTAACTGATGAAGGAATCAAACGTACAATAGGGAGAACATTAGAAGAATCCTTTAGCATTCTTACAGGAATATCAGACAAAGAACAGTTGGAAGCATACCGAAAAGAGTATGTCAAAGAGGCCGATACTTATATGACCGCAAATACTGTTTTATTCCTCGAAACAAAATCCGTATTACAGGCGCTAAAAGATGCCGGTGCATTAATCGGCATTATTTCGACCAAATATAGATATAGGATAAAAGAGCTATTAGATCAGCACCTGCCGGGAGGTTATTTCAACATTGTTATTGGTGGAGAAGATGTGCAGGAAGCCAAACCTTCTCCTGAAGGTTTATTCTTAGCCATAAAGCAATTACAGATTCCCAAAGAAGAGGTCCTGTATATAGGAGACAGTACAATAGATGCAGAAACCGCCGAAGCTGCCGGAGTGGACTTTGCAGGAGTATTACATGGCGTAACAACAGCCGAACAGCTCCGACAATATCCGCATGTGAAAATAATGAATACATTGGAAGAATTACTTGAAAGCCAGCAACCTTCCCCGGGAGCAGATAAAAACAGGAACAACAAAGAAGATGACTCCCCTACCCCTAAAAAACACAGAAAGAGATTGCTCAAAACCGTATCTCTGATTTTACTGGGATTATTAGCTATTATTGAGCTATTAATATCCGGAACATACGCTTTCTTAATAATCTTTCTGCTGATTCTTCTACTCACTATACAAAAATCTGAAACAACCAGATATATCAGAAGATTTACTCCTCAATGGCTCAATGCCGCTAGAAATTATATACGGTTATTTCATTTCAAGCAAATCAGAGGGCACTCTACCTCTCCAATAACTCAAGAAACAATCGTCTGTTTGAATTGCAATAACACTTACACCGGAAATTACTGCAATAGATGTGGACAGAATAAAAACACCACCCGTCTCTCATTTCGCCATGGCATTAAAAACATCGTCGGTGGGTTAAGTCACATGGAACATGGCTTTTGGGGAACACTAATGGAATTATTGTACCGTCCCGGATATATGATTAGTGATTTCATAAAAGGAAAACGTGTACATCACCTCGGTCCTTTTCATGCATTATTCCTTTTGGCTGCAATATATATCCTGTTGGTTAAGTTTGTTGATCCAAGTGCATTAAGTCGCGAAGATACAAATGAAAACCAAACAGAACAAATGGCAGCAGTGCGTAATCGGCTTCAACAGCAATTGGACACAACTCAAAATGTACACCAAAAGGCAACTATTATGCAGCTTCAGCAATATCTCGGTGCTACTGATTCTAAATCAAAGAATATCTCAAAAAAAGATACAGCAGAAATCAAGAATACAAATACACTTAAAGACTTCTCAGAAACTCAAGATAAAATTTACGAACATATTAGTCAAAAATTAAATCAAATACCATTCCTGCAAAAAGTATGGGGTTTGTTACATCATTGGGCCCATGGAAATAAGGCTGCAAGTATTATAGTTACACTACCCTTATTTGCCCTAGCCACCCGAATGGCATTTCGCAAACGAACATATCTGCCAAAACTAAATTCAACAGAACATTTGTTCATACAAGCATACATTGCTTCACAAATATTACTAATCAGCTGTCTTTATTTCCCTTTTAATGGAAAAGCACAGCTAAACGATTTGTACGATATACCTTATTGGCTGATTTTCCTGATTTTTTGGTGGGATTATAAACAGCTTTTCCGGAATACATGGACAAAAAGCCTTGCACGAACAATTTTAATGTTTTGGTATAGCATTCTAATCATTATTTTAGTCGCAATTATATTAATTGCAGTAATTATCGGTGGAGTATTTGTATTAAAAGCAATTGGAATCTAGTAAAAAAACGAAAAGACGTTTGCTCATTCAGAACAAAAAAGATATCTTTGTGGCCGATTATTCCGAAACGGGTTCAACCAAGAGCTTTCTAAGTGATTAGAGACCACCCGACGGAGCTAACTTATACATTATATATAAGAAATGTACGCAATTGTAGAAATCAATGGTCAGCAATTTAAAGCGGAAGCTGGCAAAAAACTGTTTGTACATCACATTCAGAATGCGGAAAATGGTACAACAGTTGAATTTGAAAAAGTTCTTTTGGTAGACAAAGACGGCGCAGTTACCGTAGGCGCTCCTACTATAGACGGTGCTAAAGTGGTTTGCCAAGTTGTATCAAGTTTGGTAAAAGGTGATAAAGTTCTGATCTTCCACAAGAAAAAAAGAAAAGGTCACCGTAAATTGAATGGTCATCGCCAACAATTTACAGAATTAACAATTACAGAAGTAGTAGCTTAATCAATTTAAAACAGTTAGAAGAAATGGCACATAAAAAAGGTGTCGGTAGTTCAAAGAACGGCCGCGAATCAGCAAGCAAAAGATTAGGCGTAAAGATATTCGGTGGTGAAGCTTGCAAAGCAGGTAATATCATCATCCGTCAGAGGGGCACAGAATTCCATCCGGGAAAAAACATCGGTATGGGAAAAGACCACACTCTTTTCGCTTTGGTTGATGGAACAGTAGAATTTAAAGTAGGTAGAGAGGACAGAAGATATGTATCGATTATTCCTGCTGAAAGTGCAGAAGCATAACCTCTACACAAATCAATAAAACAAAAGAGGATGTAACTTTAATGGTTACATCCTCTTTTGTTTTTTATAACACAGTCTGACTACCAAAGCGTGGAAATTAAATCCAAAAAGACATAACTAAGATACGAAAGTTCAAGGAAGAGCTGGAGACACACCCTGCATCTACAGAGAATAAGTTGTACAGCTCAAAAGCTATCAATCCATATTTTCCCTGATCTTTATGACCATTCAGGAATTATCATGTATATTTGTGGTTCAAATGAAATTTATATCAAAAACAAGTACCAAGATATGCTTACAATAAAACAAATCACAGAAAACACGGAAGCGGTTATCCGTGGGCTGGAAAAGAAGCACTTTAAACAGGCTAAAGAAGCCATAGAAACTGTATTAGAAGCGAATAACAAACGAAAGTCTTCTCAAAATTCATTAGACAAAAACCTTGCTGAAGTCAATTCACTGTCCAAATCCATTGGCCTGTTGATGAAAGAAGGTAAAAAAGATGAAGCTGAAAAGGCAAAGATTCGTGTAGCTGAGCTAAAAGAAACAAACAAAGAGCTACAAGCTGCTATGGATCAAGCTACGGAAGAAATGCAAACGGTACTCTATACAATTCCTAACATACCATACGACAGTGTTCCCGAAGGCATCGGTGCAGAAGACAACAAGGTAGAAAAAATGGGTGGCATGGAAACAGAGCTTCCCAAAGACGCACTACCACACTGGGAATTAGCAAAGAAATACGATCTTATTGATTTCGATTTGGGAGTAAAAATCACAGGAGCAGGATTTCCTGTATATAAAGGTAAAGGTGCCCAACTACAACGAGCGCTCATTAATTTCTTTCTTGATGAAGCCCGTAAATCCGGATATACAGAAATTATGCCTCCGACAGTAGTAAATGCAGCATCCGGATATGGAACAGGGCAATTACCTGATAAAGAAGGACAGATGTACCATTGCGAAGTGGATGATCTCTATCTTATCCCAACGGCCGAAGTTCCTGTCACTAATATCTACCGTGATGTTATCCTAGATGAAAAAGACCTACCTATCAAAAATTGTGCTTACACTCAATGTTTCCGTCGCGAAGCCGGTTCCTATGGTAAAGACGTACGCGGATTAAACCGTTTGCACGAATTCTCCAAAGTAGAGTTAGTCCGCATCGATAAACCGGAACATTCAAAAAAATCTCATCAGGAAATGCTCAACCACGTAGAAGGTTTACTGCAAAAGTTGGAATTGCCTTACCGCATACTCAGACTCTGTGGAGGAGATATGAGCTTTACGGCAGCACTTTGCTTTGACTTTGAAGTTTATTCAGAAGCTCAGAAGCGCTGGTTGGAAGTCAGCTCTGTCTCCAATTTCGATACTTATCAAGCCAACCGACTTAAATGCCGGTATCGCACGGGGGATAAGAAAACGGAGCTCTGTCATACCCTCAATGGTTCTGCATTAGCATTGCCACGTATTGTTGCTGCATTATTGGAAAACAATCAAACTCCCGAAGGAATTCGTATTCCTAAGGCATTGATTCCATATACAGGTTTTGAAATCATTGATTGACAGTCAAATTTATAACTAAATATTTATATACATACGTATAAGGAACTGTCCAAAAATCCAAAATATACCGTTTTACCCCTGCTATAATATATTGTAGCAGGGGTAATTTGCTTAAGAATTGACTTCTGAGACAGTGTCTTTTAATTATGCATAAAAAAACAGGTGGTAATCTTGATACCATATTTAAGCGCACTATTTATTACGATCAACAAACAACTACATTCTATCAATAACAAAACAATCCAGCCTGTTTGTTTTTTTTAAGATTCACTACCCGCAGATAGCCAACTTTTTATCTAAATAGCCTTAGCCATGAAAAAAACATCATGTATATTTGCACAGCATTTCAATCCGCAAGTATTTATGTAATTATACCTACAAAATCATACTATAATGAATAAAATCGTTAGCAAAGAACATTTTTCTGAAAAGGTTTTCAAGTTTATTATTGAAGCACCATTAATTGCCAAATCACGCAAAGCAGGCCATTTTGTGATAGTGCGTGTGGGTGAAAAAGGCGAACGCATGCCTTTAACCATAGCCGGAGCCGATCCCATACGCGGCACTATTACATTAGTTATACAAGAAGTAGGACTCTCCTCCACTCGATTATGCGAATTAAACGAAGGAGATTACATTACCGATGTTGTAGGACCTCTTGGGCAGGCTACGCATATTGAAAATTATGGAACAGTGATTTGCGCCGGGGGAGGCGTCGGAATTGCTCCTTTATTACCTATAGTACAGGCTTTGAAAGCTGCCGGTAATCGAGTAATCAGTGTATTGGCAGGACGTACCAAGGAATTAATTATTCTGGAAGAAGAAATAAGGAACAGTTCCGATGAAGTTATCATTATGACAGATGACGGATCTTATGGTCGCAAAGGGTTGGTAACCAACGGAGTTGAAGATATTATAAAACGGGAAAAAGTAAACAAATGCTTTACTATCGGACCGGCAATAATGATGAAGTTTGTATGTTTGCTAACGAAAAAATATGATGTACCGACAGAAGTCTCACTCAATACTATTATGGTAGATGGAACAGGTATGTGTGGAGCTTGCCGCGTGACCATTGGCGGAAAAACAAAATTTGTTTGCGTAGACGGTCCTGAATTCGACGGACATCAAGTCGACTTCGATGAAATGCTAAAACGCATGGGAGCATTCAAGAGCATTGAACGTGAAGAAATGCACAAATTGGATGATGTAGAGGCTTGTAAAATATTACCCGAAAACATTACTCCGACAGAAGATAAAACAAGAAATGCCCTCTGGCGTCTGGAGTTACGCAAAAACCTGAAACCAAAAGAACGCACAGCAATTCCACGTGTACACATGAAAGAGCTTGATGCTGAATACCGTTCGCATAGCCGCAAAGAGGAGGTGAATCTGGGATTAACAGAAGAACAAGCCATAACAGAAGCTAAGCGCTGCCTTGATTGTGCCAATCCGGGATGTATAGAAGGATGTCCTGTAGGCATTGACATTCCACGTTTCATCAAATATATAGAAAAAGGAGAGTTTCTTGAAGCGGCTAAAACACTGAAAGAAACGAGTGCTTTACCAGCCGTATGCGGACGCGTATGCCCGCAGGAAAAACAATGCGAATCACGATGTATTCACCTTAAAATGAAAGAAGAACCTGTTGCAGTAGGTTATTTGGAGAGATTTGCAGCGGATTATGAACGTGAAAGCGGACAAATATCCGTACCGGAAATTAAGGAAAGAAACGGAGTCAAGATAGCCGTAATTGGCTCAGGACCTGCGGGACTCGCTTTTGCCGGTGATATGGCGAAATATGGATATGACGTAACCGTATTCGAGGCATTACATGAAATTGGTGGAGTATTGAAATATGGCATCCCCGAATTTCGTCTTCCGAACAAAATTGTAGATGTTGAAATCAACAATCTAGCCCAAATGGGAGTAAGTTTTATAAAAGATTGCATTGTAGGAAAAACTATCGGCATTGAACAATTACAAGAAGAAGGCTTCAAAGGCTTCTTTATCGGATCAGGAGCAGGGTTACCCAACTTCATGAATATTCCGGGCGAGAACTCGATCAATATTTTATCATCGAATGAGTATCTTACTCGAGTTAATCTGATGGATGCGGCAAGTGAAGATTCCGATACTCCTGTACCATTTGGAAAACGTGTAGCTGTAATCGGAGGAGGAAACACTGCGATGGATTCGGTACGTACAGCCCGAAGATTGGGCGCGGAGAAAGCAATGATAATTTATCGACGTTCGGAAGAAGAGATGCCCGCGCGTATTGAAGAAGTAAAACACGCCAAAGAAGAAGGAATAGAGTTTCTGACCTTGCACAATCCTATAGAATATATTCCAGATGAGCAAGGACGAGTAAAACAAATCGTGCTTCAAAAAATGGAATTAGGAGAACCTGATGCTTCGGGACGAAGAAGTCCTATTCCTATTGATGGAGCAATTGAAACAATAGATATAGATCTGGCAATTGTCAGTATCGGCGTATCACCCAATCCTATTGTTCCCCACTCCATTAAAGGACTCGATTTAGGGCGCAAAGGAACTATTAACGTAGATGATCAGATGCAATCTTCCATCCCTATGATTTATGCAGGTGGGGATATTGTACGGGGAGGTGCTACGGTAATATTAGCTATGGGAGACGGACGAAAAGCCGCTTTTTCGATGCACGAAGCTCTAAAAGAGGGCGTTCATTAACAAACCAGAAGCTAGACATACAAAGAAAAGCCTCGCCAAAGAAATCTTTGCGAGGCTTTTCTTCTATACTTAAAATCTATGTGTTATTTAACGATTTTATTCGTTACAGGATCCGGAAAAACTAACTGAGGTTTAAAAGCCTTAGCCTCTTCAAAATCCATCAAAGCATACGACATAATAATAATAATATCACCCGGCTGCACTTTACGCGCTGCGGCGCCATTCAGACAAATTTTTCCCGAGCCACGTTCACCCTTAATAATATAAGTCTCAAAACGCTCACCACTATTATTATCAGCAATATAGACTTTCTCACCGGCAATCATATTTGCAGCATCCATTAAGTCTTCGTCAATTGTGATGCTCCCCATATAATTAAGGTTTGCCTCAGTGACACTGGCACAATGAATTTTCGATTTCAGTACTTCAATCATCATAAAGCCGTCCTCTCTCTTTAATTTAGTTTCAATATTTAATATTATCAATCAAGCGGACTTCACCGCAAAATACCGTAATACAACCTACCGCATACGTAGTATCGCTCCACTGGTAAATAGGCTGTAATGTATTTCCATCCACGAGTTCAAAATACTCCAAACGTAATCCGGGAGCATCTTCAATGGCCTCTTCTACAAAAGATACAGTTTCAACTACGGTATGAGTTTTTGCAAAAACGCAGCTATCAAACAATGCCTTGGATATTTTAAGCGCATTTTCATGTTCCTCAACAGACAACCGTGCATTGCGACTGCTCAAAGCAAGACCATCTTCTTCCCTCACAATAGGGCACCCAACAATCTCAAGAGGCAGACTCATCCGACGTACCATTTCACGTATTATAGCCAACTGTTGAAAGTCTTTTTCGCCAAAGTAAGCCCGGTCGGGTTTCACTGCATCAAACAATTTACTCACAATCTGGCATACCCCATTAAAATGTCCGGGACGAAATTTCCCTTCCATAACAGTGTCCAAAGGAGTAAAATCAAAATGCCGGCTATCCGGTTCGGGATACATCTCCTGAACAGAAGGCACAAACGCATAAGTTGCCCCACATGCTTCTAACAAACGACAATCAGAATCAAGTGTGCGTGGATACTTTCCCAAATCCGTCTGGTTATTAAATTGAGTAGGATTTACAAAAATACTCACAACAGTCACATCATTATCGGATACACAACGGTTTACCAAGGATGCGTGGCCCCGATGCAGAGCCCCCATTGTAGGAACAAGACCAATCTTCTTTTGCCCTGATCGAAAAGACGAGAGCCCCATTTGTAAATCCTTGATAGTATGTACTATTTTCATTTCTCTAAATTACTGATTTATTAAAAAACGATGCAAAATAAGCTATTATTTGCCATATAAAGAAAAGAAAAAGAAGAGAATCTATAAATTAATCCCGATGAAGGGAACAAAAGCATCTACAACTACCCCATTTATATATTGATAAACAATGAGTTAACAAAACATAAGGAATTATAGAGTAAGGTAATTTGCCTAAGTCGCGTTTTTTTTTTATATCTTTGCAGAATAATTGAGAATATCGTTATTATGACAAAGGCGAACAAGGTATTATTCATAACACAAGAAATCACTCCTTACGTTTCAGATTCCGAGATGGCCCTCACAGGTAGACACCTGCCCCAGGCAATTCAGGAAAAAGGCAGAGAAATAAGAACATTTATGCCAAAATGGGGAAATATCAACGAGCGCAGGAATCAACTGCATGAGGTAATACGTCTCTCGGGCATGAATTTAATCATTGACGATACCGACCATCCTCTGATTATTAAAGTTGCTTCCATCCAATCCGCACGTATGCAAGTCTATTTCATTGATAATGATGATTATTTTCAGAACCGTTTGCAAACAACAGATGAAAACGGAACCGAATATGAAGATAATGACAGTAGAGCTATTTTTTATGCGCGTGGAGTGCTGGAAACCGTAAAAAAACTACGTTGGTGTCCGGAAATTATTCATTGTCATGGGTGGATAACTGCCTTAGCTCCTTTATACATAAAAAAAGCATATAAAGACGAACCTTCTTTCCGTAATTCAAAAGTCGTATTTTCTGTATACGAAGACGATTTTAAACAATCGTTTAATGAAGAATTCACAAACAGGCTAATGTTGAAAGGTGTAGTTAAGAAAGACATTGTAAACCTGAAAAATCCGGTTAATTATGTTGATTTGTGTAAACTTGCCGTTGATTTCTCGGATGGAATCATACAACAAAGCGAACACGTTAATGAAGAAGTTATGGAATACGCCCGCCTATCAGGAAAACCTGTGTTGAATTACCAATCGGCGGAAGGCTTCGCAGATGCTTGCGATGAATTTTATAATATGGTTTGGGATACAACGCAACAAGAATAAAATTAGAACTAACAATAATAACCATGAAAGTGAAGCATATAGGCTTACTGCTTTTCGCTGCAGTCCTCACCCTCTGTGGGTGTGATGACAATACAGGAACATTGGGTATCGGCATGTTACCGGGTTCCGACAATATTGAAGCACATACCATGACATTTGATGTCAGCACCCACTCCATATTAGCGGATTCAGTGTTTGCAAGAACCAGCCAAGGTTATGTAGGTCGTTTTAGTGATCCGGACTTCGGTTATTACGAGTGTAGCTTTCTTACCGAATTAAATTGTACAGATGACTTTGAGTTCCCAGCTGTTTACAATGCAGAAAAGAAAACAGGTACGTTGGCAGGTGACTCCGTCGTAGCCAGCCGTTTGGTTGTATTTTATTCTTCCTGGTTCGGTGATTCATTAAATGCTTGCAGAATGAGTGCTTATGAACTGAATAAAAAACTGGAAAGAAATCGGTATACCAATGTCAAACCCGAGTTATATTATAGTTCAAATGATTTACTTGGTCGCAAAGCTTATAGTGCACATGATGAATCCATTTCCGACTCTATCCGTAATGGAACAGACAGCAATGGAAACCCTTTATATTCCCCGCATGTTGCATTTACCTTAAGCAAAAAGTTTGGTAATGATATGCTCCAGACTTACCGTAAGCATCCGGAATACTTTAAAAACTCTGATGCATTCATCAATAATGTATTCAAAGGCGTATACATCAAAAGTGATTATGGGGATGGAACTATATTATATGTAGACCAAATAGCATTACAAATGGAATTTTGTTTCCACGTTGTAGACAGTTTGGGAGTTGCTTTGAAGAAAAAGGCTCCTAATGAAGATCAAGACTCATTAGCCTACCGTTGGGCTACAGCTTTTGCATCCACCAAAGAAGTTATACAAGCCAATCACTTTACAAGCTCTGACAAGTTAAAGGAAAAAGTTGCAGAGACAGATCATACCTATATTAAATCTCCTTCCGGAATCTTTACGGAAGCAGTTTTGCCTTACGAAGAGATTTATCAGAAACTTAATAATGATACGCTCAATGCGGTGAAACTAACATTTACCAATTATAATCAAGAGAAAAAATATAAATATAGTATGGATGTTCCATCCAATGTTCTCTTACTGCGTAAAAAAGATCTGAAATCATTCTTTGAAGAAAATCAGCTGCCAGACAATATAACATCGTTCACTGTTGCGCATAACAACGTAGGAAATAATCAATACACATTTAGTAATATTGCACGTTTGGTAACAACATCTATCAACGAGAAGAATGCTGTTCGAAATAAAGCAAAATTACAAGCCGGCAACTCATGGAATGCTTCAGCATGGGAAATTCAATGGAATAAAGACAATCCGGACTGGAATAAGGTATTGTTAGTCCCGGTTGTCGCAACCTATGATACCAGTACGGGAAGTAGTACAATGACCGCTTTGCAACATGATCTGAGACCAGGTTACGCAAAACTTGTAGGTGGTGAAGCGGGAACAAAACTTAAACTTGAAGTTACATACAGCACCTTTGGCAAGTAAAGGGCAGAGCTATCACTAGAATAAAAATAATAGTACAAAAAAAGCTATCCCTTTAAATACAGGATAGCTTTTTTTTGTTTATAGGAAATGACTTTACTATCGTTTTCACTCTGTACTTTTTATCCGCTAGAGACATTTACCGAATATCTCTTTTTTATATAATATTGTAATGTTACGTCCCACTGTATTGCCAAATTTTCATATTAATCAATAATATATTACGAATCTAAATGCATTCTGCCACATACACATCTCTGAATAGAAGAAGTATTTATTAATTGATTCGACTGTTTAGTCGGGCAGAAAAAATAATTTCTCCTACATTGTGTGATGTTTTTTACAGCATCTTTTATGATATGTGTTTTTTTAGCGAGTTATATTCTTCTTGTTTTTTTTGGGAAAGCCTCTTTATTACTTCATCTACGGAATGATCTATTAGTTCCTTTATCAATTTATCCGGCACGTCATTTTCAAGATAGACCGAAATCCAATATCTTTTATCAGAATGATATCCAAACAGAATACCATCGTAGCGGTTCATTAGTTCGGCAGACTTGCCGGGATCACATTTTAAATTCGCAAAAAAGCACCCGTCCTTAGGTTTTAACGTTGCATAAGCAAATACTTTTTCCATGACTTTATACACAAGGGTATGTTCGTCGAAAGGGAAACTTTCTGTTGCTCCATTAACCGAAAGGCAATACTCTCTGAATTCTTCAATATTCATACCACTTCCTCCTATTAGCTCCTCTATTCATTTTGATATTCTTTTTATAAATCCATAATTAGCATATGCCAAAACTTTATGGAAGGATTTTAATATCTCAATCGAATTCTTCTAAGTATAACCTACTCCACCATCTCCGGCCTAGCCTTGACAGAGGGGGATTATTTTTTTGCGGAATCTTTAGCCACAGTATTAGAAACTTTGTCGTCTTTCTTTTTCTTCACTTTTTTTTCTTTCTCAAGTTTCGCACGAAGTTTATTAATCTCTTTATGCAGTTCATCAATTTCATCCCCTTGATTCTTTATGGTTGTCAGAAGAGCATTTAGTTCCTCATTATCAATATCAATTGGATAAAGAGAATCAACGCGCTTGATAAAGTCACCCAGAATATTCATATAATTGGCAAAAGCATCATAAGGAGATTCATAAATACCCCGGTTAAGTCCCAATCCATTATTCTTTGTAGTCATAAACCGGAAGTTATTGCTTGCCTGCAAATAATCCCAATCCTGCTTGATACGGCGATCGTTACAAAGTAACACCCGTTCCGCCAGACTATAGAGTTTATTATAAGCTTCACGTTGCATAACATTACCAAGCCAACAACTTGTATCCCTCTCTTCATCTGTCCACGACATTGGATAGCTAACATCCAAACTCGATATCGATTTCAATTTGGTAATAATCTCGGTTGGGGTGGAAAACGTAATTCCCTTATTCTTAGCGCAAGTCGGAAGAGCCTTCAGAAATTCCAGAATATTCGAGGAAAGTGGCTGGGCTATACCTAAGGCAGACAACTCCATAAAGATATTAATGACTTGTTCTTCAGGAGGAAAGGCGTCAATCCACGCTATGTACTTGTCGGCAAATAAAGGATATTCATTCCACTCCGAATTAGAGAATCGTAAACCGATATCATCTGATAATTTAAAGTCGCGCAACAGCAGCTTAAGATTGGGATTCAGGCTACAATGATAGACATAGTGTGGACTCTTCCATCCTAAAATGTGTTTTGCTCCTTCAGTAAGCATTCCCTTAAAACCCATATTGGCAACCGTTTCTCCAATTTCATTTGAATAAATCAAACTGGAATTGCGAAAAACCTTGGGAGACTTACCAAATAGTTGTTTGATCTTAGCACTTTGTCGAATCACTTCCTCTTTAAAAGAATCTTCATTTGCTAAGGAAGACAAACCGTGTGAATAAGGCTCTGCAAGAAACTCGCAAGCTCCGGTATCATTCAATTGTTGTAACAGATCCAATACGCCAGGAGCATGAATTTCCAATTGTTCCAAAGCAACACCGGATATGGAAAGCGCAACTTTAAAAGCTCCCCCTGAGTCATTCGCCATCCCGATCAGTGTCTTTAAAGCGGGAATATAAGAGCGTTCAGCGACGTCGTTAATACTAGTTTCATTGACATAATCATCATAATAATAATGATCGGTACCAATGTCAAAGAAACGATAACGTTTCAGATGAATGATTTGATGTATTTCAAAATAAAGACAAATCGTTCTCATATATTTGTGTTATAATAATTATCTATAGCGTTTCATAACCTCTTCATATATGCGGCGAACTTTCAGGCCGACATCTTCCCATTTTATTGCATCGACCTCCTTCTTACCTTCGTTCCGCAAATAATCGTATAAACTAGGATAAGTGCAAATAGCATATATGGCATCGGCCATGGTTTGAATATCCCAATAATCTGTTTTAATACATTTTTCAAGTATCTCGGCACAACCTGATTGCCTTGATATAATCGTGGGGACACTACACTGCATAGCTTCCAAAGGAGAGATACCGAAAGGTTCGGATACGGAAGGCATGATGTACACATCGCTTGCCTTAAGCATCTCATAAACCTGTTTTCCTTTCATGAAACCGGGAAAGTGGAAACGATCGGCAATACCACGTTCCGCCACCAAGCGAATCATTTGATTCATCATGTCACCGTTTCCGGCCATTACAAAACGAATGTTACGGGTGCGATGCAACACCATGGCAGCAGCCTCCACAAAGTACTCCGGCCCCTTCTGCATGGTTATTCGTCCTAAGAAAGTTACAACCTTTTCGTTAGTCTTCTTCTGAGGAACAATATCCTGTATCTCTTGGGGTAAGGGAGATACCGCATTATGAACGGTGGAGACTTTACGCGGATCCTGAAAGTATTTATGTATGACCGTCTGACGGGTCAACTCACTTACACACATAATGTGATCGGCATAATCCATTCCATTCTTCTCAATGGCATAAACTGTAGGATTGACATTCCCGCGGCTACGATCAAAATCCGTAGCGTGAACATGAACAACCAATGGCTTTCCAGATACTTGCTTGGCATGAATCCCCGCAGGGTAAGTCAACCAGTCGTGCGAATGAATGATATCAAACTGCTGTTGCCGAGCTACCACTCCGGCTACAATAGAGTAATTATTAATCTCTTCGTGAAGATTATCGGGATAACGACCGGAAAACTCGATGCAACCCAGATCATTCGTATTCAAGTAATTAAAATCGGCATAAATATGATCGCGCAACTCATAATACAACTGCGGATGCATATATTTACCAACACGACTGTTCACATAATCCCAGTTTACATCCCGCCAGACGACAGGCGTACTGTTCATGCCAATAATCCGCAAAAAACTTTGATCTTCATCGCCCCAGGGCTTAGGAATACAAAATGTAATTTGCATATCTTCCTGCTGCGACATACCCTTGGTCAAGCCATAACTGGCTGTCCCCAATCCTCCTAAAATATGCGGGGGAAACTCCCATCCAAACATCAATACTTTCATCTTTTCCCTCCTCTCATAAATTATATTTGGATAGCAAATTCAAAATACGCAAAATCTCCGCAACATTCATGGCAAAAGAAATGGCCCCGCGTCCCGTAAAAGGAGGATTACCATCAAATAATTCGGGTAATGAACCAATGCAATGATTTGACATTTCATCTTCAAGTCCAATCAAATAACGTTCGATAAAAGACAAACCACTCATCTTATAGATCTTAAGGTATGCTTCCATATAGAATCCCATAAGCCATGGCCAAGCCGTACCCTGATGATAGGCAAGGTCTCGCTGCACTGGACTACCCACATAATTGGGATTATACCCACCACTCTTTGGACTCAGTGTACGCAAACCTTTAGGAGTAAGAAGCTCTCTAGTCACAATGTCGAGCACTTGTTTCTTCTGAACACGGTCCAGCGGAGAATAATCAAAGGCTACCGTAAATATCATATTGGGACGGACACTCCAGTCCATCATATATCCATCCACGTAATCGAACAAGTAACCATATTCGTTACGGAAAACATCTACAAAAGATTTACCGGCTAACTCCGCCTGTGCATCCAACTCATCCGCAAAACTATCCTTACCTTCTTCACGAAGCAAATCGGATATAAAGCGCAAGGAATTATACCACAAGGCATTAATTTCTACAACATATCCGGTACGGGGAATAACCGGCCGTCCATCGACTATGGAATTCATCCAGGTAACAGGTCTATCCGTGCCATTAGTATAGAGCAACCCGTTATCATGAAGGAAAAGATTATCATGCTTCCGACTCCGGATATAATCCAGAATATCTTCCAACAACTTGCCGTATTGCCGCCGGCACCGTTCACGCGAAGTCTCTTTAGCGTATTGTTGTAAAGCCCAGATAGCCCACAAGAGGACATCAGGGTCGTTCATTTCATATATTTTTCCGGTAAGCGGTTCTTTGTTGATAAACTGCCGGATAGCTTTCTCCGCCGTCTTCATGATATCTTCAAATTCGTCTTGTTCATCAACAGCCAATGTCAGTCCCGGCAGTGAAATGAACAAATCACGAGCCCTGCATTTGAACCATGGATACCCGGCAAAGACATAATGATCTTCTCCTTGTTTATTATGAAACTGGTGGGCGGAATTCTTCAAGCAATGATAAAAGCTATCACGGGGAGTCCGGTCTTCCACTTCGGCTTCAAAGATCTGTTTCAATTTGCGTGTGGATATCTCTGAAACACCGGCAGAGAAAACAATACTCTCACCTTTCTTGATACCTACTTCAAAGTAACCGGGGACATAAAGATCTTCATTAAAATCATATCCCCTTTCCTGTTCTTTAGGATACTCCATGCCACGATACCACGCCGGTTCAAAATGGAATTCATTTTTCTTATTCAACTGCATGAAAAGTTCCGGATAGCCAGGATACATACAAGTCTTGATACCATTCTCAACTGATTGGTAATCACGGTTGGCTAACGAATTCTCATGCGTATACTCACGCACACTGCGAAAAGCCAGAAAAGGGCGGAAACGCAATGTCGTTGCCGAATGCGCATCCACCAAAGTATAACGGATTAAAATACGATTCTCGTAATGAACAAAAATCTTTTCTTTCCGAAGTATGACTCCGCCAACCCGGTAAGTTGTTGCCGGTATACGCTCACAATCAAACTCACGAATATATTTATGCCCCTTGGGACTAAAAATATTCCCGCCGTATTTGTGCAATCCCAGATTGAATTCAGCCCCGTGCTGTATGACTGTTTCATCCAAAGAAGAAAGTAGAACGTGGTTTTCGTCATCCAGATTGGGAACCGGAATGACCAGCAATCCATGGTATTTGCGTGTGTTACAATCTACTATCGTCGTACAATGATAAGCGCCTGATTTGTTCGTTCTTAGTATCTCTCGCGGTAAAGATTCCTCCAAATTAATCATCAGGGTTTTATCAAATCGTAAATAACTCATAATGCTATGCCTTAATTAAAGGTTAAATAGTTCAGACACAATATTCACCCCATACCGACGTATAAAGCCCCTGACGGTATGGTAGTGATTCCCAAAAATACAAATTAAAGACAATACACAAAATAAAATATCTGTTTATTTTAGCTCGCGGGCAAACATAGCCAAGGGAGAACGTGTTGCATTAAGAAGTAAATAACGCCAGTTAGACGAGTTTACTGAACTGAGATATTAGTAAGCAACAACAGAATCAGTAATTTTATAATGACAACCATAAGTTTTACAAAACATTTTTCCTCCATACCTTCCTATGAAAATCTCTCAGAAAAGAAGCTATTATTGAAAGCATTAACGATGATTTAAAGGACATCATAAGTCACATATTAGCCCCTCCAAATATGTATATTATTTTCCACATTACATCCAACTAATCCACAAGAACAGTCCAACTGATTGCCACCCTGTTCAGAACATATTTCCAAAGGGGGTATAATCAGTATACGACTGATCTATGATGAGTATACGAGTAATCCACAATCAGTATACGACTGATCTATGATCTCATACGAATGAATTTACAATACTCAGAAAAGTGATCCTCAGAGGGATGTAATCTGTAAAACATTTATCATTTTTTCAGTTCTAATGAACACTTACCGTTCAAAGGTACTTTTAATCAATGTGGCAAAGAGAAGGAAGCCAGCTTCTATAATCACACAAAAGACGATAATAGGAAATCACAAAAGGTCGTGGTTCTTTCATCGGATGATCTATATAAAAAGAACAAAGGCTACCCAAAATCAATTGAGTAGCCTTTAATCAGTGTATTAATCGACTTCCTATAAAAAAGAATCTTATAATTCTACAAGAAATATAACGATCAATTATTCTTCGTCCAACAAGATTTCCAAAATCTGACAAGCAGCTTTAGCTACGGGAGTACCGGGACCAAAGATAGCGGCAACACCAGCTTTATATAAGAAATCATAATCTTGGGAAGGTATTACACCACCCGCAATTACAACAATATCCTCACGCCCCAATTTCTTCAGCTCATCAATGATTTGCGGAACTAATGTTTTGTGACCGGCAGCCAATGAAGAAACACCTACTACATGCACATCATTTTCTACAGCTTCGCGGGCTGCTTCGGCTGGAGTCTGGAACAAAGGTCCCATATCTACATCGAAACCACAGTCGGCATAACCGGTTGCAACAACTTTTGCGCCACGGTCATGACCATCCTGACCCATCTTTGCGATCATGATACGAGGTTGACGTCCCTCTTTCTTCGCAAACTTTTCAGTCAACTCGCAAGCACGCTTGAAGTCACCGTCATTTTTACTTTCTGATGAATACACGCCTGATATTGTTCTAATTATTGCTTTATAACGTCCTACAATTTTTTCACAAGCAAAAGAAATCTCACCCAAAGTGGCACGAACGCGAGCTGCTTCGACGGCTAGTTCCAGTAAGTTACCTTTACCGGTCTTCACACATTCGGTAATAGCCTCAAGTGCTTTATCCACCTCAGCTTGATTACGACCTTCTTTCAAACGTTTCAAATTCTCTATTTGCTCTTTACGAACAGCTGTATTGTCAATCTCAAGAATATCAATCGGAGCCTCTTTATCCAAACGATATTTATTCACACCGACGATAGTCTGCGACCCACTATCAATACGAGCCTGGGTGCGGGCAGCAGCCTCTTCAATACGCATCTTGGGAATGCCAGTTTCAATAGCTTTCGCCATACCCCCTAGCTTCTCAACTTCCTGTATACGCTCCCAAGCCTTATGAGCGATTTCATTCGTTAAAGACTCAACGTAATATGAGCCACCCCAGGGGTCAACATTCTTACAGATATAAGTTTCTTCCTGAATATAGATCTGCGTGTTACGCGCAATACGCGCCGAGAAATCCGTAGGCAAAGCAATAGCCTCATCCAAAGCATTAGTATGCAAAGATTGTGTATGCCCCAAAGCAGCAGCCATAGCTTCAATACAAGTACGCCCAACATTATTAAACGGATCTTGCTCAGTCAGTGACCAACCGGAGGTTTGCGAGTGTGTACGCAAAGCCAAAGATTTAGGATTCTTTGGGTTAAACTGCTTCACAATTTTTGCCCATAACATACGTGCGGCACGCATCTTGGCAATTTCCATAAAGTGATTTGTCCCGATAGCCCAGAAAAAAGAAAGACGCGGAGCGAAAGCATCAATATCAATACCTGCTGCCACGCCGGCACGAAGGTACTCCAAGCCGTCCGCAAGAGTGTAAGCCAATTCGATATCCGCTGTTGCACCGGCCTCCTGCATGTGATAACCGGAAATGGATATAGAGTTAAACTTAGGCATTTTCTGCGATGTATATTCGAAAATATCGGAAATAATCTTCATAGAGAAAGCAGGTGGATAAATATAGGTGTTACGCACCATGAATTCTTTCAGAATATCATTCTGAATAGTACCAGCCATTTCTTCCAATTTAGCGCCTTGCTCCAATCCGGCATTAATATAAAACGCCATAATCGGAAGTACGGCACCATTCATAGTCATGGAAACAGACATTTTATTCAAGGGTATACCATCGAATAAAACTTTCATATTCTCCAGTGAACAGATAGACACACCAGCCTTACCAACGTCTCCTACTACACGTTCATGATCAGGGTCATAACCACGGTGAGTAGCCAAGTCGAATGCCACCGAAAGGCCTTTCTGACCGGAAGCCAAGTTACGACGATAAAATGCATTGGATTCTTCGGCAGTAGAGAAACCTGCATACTGACGAATTGTCCAAGGACGCAAAGTATACATCACCGAATAAGGACCACGTAAATAAGGAGGAATACCTGCAGCATAGTTCAAGTGCTCCATGCCCTCAAGGTCTTCCTTTGTATAAACCGGTTTTACTTCAATGTGTTCCGGTGTCTTCCAATCAGCTGAAATATTATTAGCTTTTTGCCACTCAACTCCGTTTACCGGTTCGAAAGCAGCATATATATCTAAGTTTTTAAAATCTTTTCTCATCTTACTTCAAAAGTTTAGCATTGTATTCCTTTAACGTTTCCAACACATTGACACGAACATGAATAAAATTCTCTATACCAGCAGCTCTCAGTTCGTCCATGCACGCTGGAGCACCAGCCACAATAAACAAAGCGCGATTGTTCAAGGCTTTATATGCAGAAACAGCATATTCGGCATATTCATCATCACTTGAACAAAGAACAACAATATCCGCTTTGGCTTCCATTGCCGCATCAACTCCCGCCTCAACCGATTCAAAACCTAGATTATCAACCACCTCATATCCGGCGCATCCCAAGAAATTACATGAGAACTGAGCACGTGCCTGACGCATTGCCAAGTTACCTATAGTCAACATAAATGCCTTAGGTCGTTTACCTGAAGCTTCCGTCTCAAGGCGTAAAGCTTCAAACGCACTGGAAGCACGCTCAAAAGTAAGAGTCGACACATCCTTATGACAATGATCAACTTCACCATCACAGCAACATGCTGCATCAGCGGTTTATTTTCACCTGTCTTTTCAATGAAGTTAGGATATTGGTTTGTACCCAATAATACTTCTTTACGCTTAGCTACAGCATCATGACGCATTTTATTGCTAGCATTTACGGCATCTTGTACCACCCCTGTTTTCACGGCAGCATAGAAACCACCGGCCTCTTCCGTTAACAGGAATAGTTCCCAAGCTTGTTTTGCAATAGCGACTGTCAGGTTTTCAATATAATATGAGCCACCGGCAGGATCCACCACTTTATCAAAATGAGATTCTTCTTTCAACAATAACTGTTGATTACGAGCCATACGCTCAGAGAACTCATTAGAAGAGTTATATACTTTATCAAAAGGAGTCACAGCCATTGAATCCACTCCTGCAAGAGCAGCACTCATTGCTTCGGTCTGTGTACGAAGTAAATTAACGTATGGATCAAATAGAGTGAGATTAAAAGAAGTAGTTTCAGCATGTATATTCATTTTTGCTGCACAACGACATTCGTTATTCTCACCTTTATTTTTGCAGTCACGCAAACATTCAGGGTTGTATGAAGCTACAATGTTAGCCCACAACAAGCGCGCAGCACGGAATTTTGCTATTTCCAAGAAATAGTTGGAACTGATACCAAAATTGAATGTGATTTTCTTAGCAACTAAAGCAGCAGGCAATCCTGCATCCGTCAGTTGATTCAAATATTCATTTCCCCAAGCCAACGCATATCCCAACTCCTGATAAATGTATGCTCCCGCATTATTTAAACTCAGAGCTGAAACATTTAACACACGGTATTTCGGCAGATCGGATGTGGCTTCAATCAAAGCCTTTCCGGTTTGTACCAAGTCGCCATCTTCCTTACCTTTTGAAAGCATTTTATTGAAAAAGTCATAGCCGATAGAACCGTACAATTTCGTCAAATCATAATCTTTCTTGCGGAAGTATGTGACTAGAATCTCAGCCAAACCAACTACGTGCTTCTGACATGTTATAAAATTGAGTTCCACACAATCTGCGCAAATATCATTAAGTAGCGTCTCAATATATTCTTCATTCAGATCTTTTGCCTTGATAGAAAAAGAAAGTGAGTCTATCCCTTTATTTAGAATGTCCAAAGCCTTCGCATTGGCATCTTTAGGATCCTCAACAACAATTTCCTGCCTGATTTTCCAAACATTTGTGTTTTTCTTAGTACCTCTTAAATAAGGAAACACTCCGGGAAGTGCATCCGTTGTCTTAAGGTCTTTCAAATCTTCCATACGATAGAAAGGCTTAACTTTAAAGCCCTCATTCGTTTTCCAAACGAGTCTCTTTTCAAAATCCGCACCTTTCAAATCAGCGGTCACTTTCTCCATCCATGCTTCCGTAGTAACCGGTGGAAAATCTGAAAAGAACTTTTCTTTACTGTCTGCCATAGTTTATTTAAAATTAAAAAGATAATAGTTGTCTAATACGCCCATCCATTTATTTGAATAAGACCTGCAAATATACTCAATTAGCATTAATAACAAGTTTTTCAAAGGAAAAATCAAACATAATCAGGTATAGATGTAAACACATTATGGCGTACATAACAAAGTGAAACAAAAGCTTAACATCAAATATTTAATTCATTTCTAATAAAATTTATGGCACATTAAATAATAAATAATTCTCCAAACCTTTTGTCGACTTCCGTTGATTAACTAACTTTGCGTGACTTTTTAGCAATAAATCAAAATAAATATACAAATAATCTATGGATTGGATTGAGACATTGCTGTGGGATCCTTCTTCTGTCGCCCACATTGTATGCTTGTACGCATTCGTTATTTCAATAGGCGTACTACTTGGAAAAATTAAAATTTTTGGAATTTCTTTAGGAGTTACCTTTGTTCTTTTCACCGGAATATTAATGGGACATTTTGGCTTTACCGGTGAAAGTCAAATTTTACATTTCATACGTGAATTCGGATTAATCCTCTTTGTCTTTTGCATCGGTCTGCAAGTCGGTCCGTCTTTTTTCTCTTCTTTCAAGAAAGGTGGAATGAGACTTAATTTGCTTGCTGTCGGAATTGTATTGCTGAATATAGCCATGGCTCTCGCTATCTATTTTATTTTAGGAGGGCAAATTCAGTTACCAATGATGGTGGGTATTCTTTATGGAGCTGTAACCAACACTCCGGGTTTGGGAGCTGCCCAGGAAGCATTAAACCAACTACACTATACAGGTGACCCCATCGCATTGGGTTATGCATGTGCATACCCATTAGGGGTGGTAGGAATCATTGGTTCGATAATAGCTATCCGCTACATCTTCAGAATAAATTTATCAAAAGAAGAAAATGAGTTGCAAAATCAGGAAAATGATTTAAAACATAAACCCCACTTATTACAGTTGGAAGTACGCAATGAATCAATCTCCGGAAAAACAATGACCCAACTAAAAGAGTTTTTAGGGCGTCCATTTGTTTGTTCCCGTACCCGGCATGAAGGACATGTCAGTATACCGGATGAAAATACGGTCTTTCACATTGGAGACCAGTTATTTATTGTATGTACGGAAGAAGATGCCGAAGCGATCTCAGCCTTTATCGGAAAGGAAGTGGAGGTGGATTGGGAAAAGCAAGATATGCCTATGGTATCAAGACGCATCCTAATTACAAAATCTGAAATCAACGGAAAGAAATTGGGAAGCATGCATTTCCGCAATCTATATGGTGTTAATATAACACGTGTAAACCGCTCCGGCATGGATCTTTTTGCAGATCCCAACCTCATTCTTCAAGTTGGAGACCGCGTAATGGTGGTAGGACAAGAAGATGCCGTTGAACGTGTAGCTAATGTTTTAGGAAACTCACTCAAACGTCTGGACGCACCAAATATCGTAACCATATTTATCGGAATTTTCTTAGGTATTCTATTGGGAAGCCTGCCGATAGCTTTTCCAGGCATTCCAACTCCTGTTAAATTGGGATTGGCCGGAGGCCCACTTGTTGTAGCTATCTTAATCGGACGATTTGGACATAAGCTGAGACTCGTTACTTATACCACCATGAGTGCTAACTTAATGCTTCGCGAAATCGGTATAGTCTTATTCTTAGCGAGTGTAGGTATCGAGGCCGGTGAACATTTTCTGCAAACAGTAGTCGAAGGTGATGGATTGATGTATGTAGGTTATGGATTCCTTATCACGGTCGTGCCTTTACTTATTATCGGAATCGTCGCACGCCTCTACTTTAAAGTGAATTATTTCACATTGATGGGATTAATTGCCGGAAGTTGTACCGATCCCCCAGCATTGGCTTATGCTAATCAAGCTGCGGGAAACGATGCACCCTCAGTAGGTTATTCTACAGTATACCCATTAACAATGTTCCTACGCATACTCGCAGGGCAAATGATCTTATTATTAATGATGTAAGTTGTTCAACGGAACATCATATTATTTTTCCATAGCTTTTTTTCTTCATATTCAATCCTCTTTGCTGTTGCTTTAACGGCAAGGAGGATTTTTATTTTCTGGAAAAGCATTCCGGTAGATCCATATATAATGATCCGTATTTCTTTAATTAAGAAATAACCGCTTTCACATACATCTCTATGAAATCAATTGTTTTCTCTACACCAAGTTTAGACGAATCCACACAGAGATGGTAGGTAGAAGCAGCCCCCCAAATTTTAGAACTATAATAGTTGTAGTAGGAGGAACGTTTTTTATCCATTCTATCAATTCGGTTTGCAGCCTCTTCCCGACTAATGTTATACTGCTTGCTAATACGATTGATACGATCTTCACGTGAAGCCGAAATGAAAATATTCACGCAATATGGATGATCGCGTAAAATATAATCAGCGCAACGTCCGACAAAAAGACAGGACTTCTCTGCAGCCAATTGCCGAATTACATCACTTTGCACTTTAAAAAGTGCATCATTGCTCAAATAGTTAGCAGCAGGAATTGCCCCTTCCGTAACAAAAGAAAAACGGCCTCCAAATAAACTTGCAAAAACAGAACCGGAAGTCTGCTCATCTGCCTTTTCGAAAAATTCGCGACACAAGCCACTCCTTTCAGATGCCAACGTTATTAATTCTTTATCATAAAAATCAATACCCAAACGAGCCGCTAGTTTTTCACCGATCTCCCGCCCGCCGCTTCCGAGCTGACGCCCAATATTTACAACGTACTTCTTATTCATAGTTCCGATGATTTTGGTAACAGAGAACAAAAATAAACAATATATAGCATAAGCAAGAAAAAGGGAGTTAATTCCTTTCTAAACTTTTCCAAATCTAACGTATAACGTGCCATAATATGGAAAATGTTTCGTATTTTTGCCCCAAATTGTGTTAATGTACAACAAAATGAATGTATTAGAACTTAGTGAACAAGAGATCATTCGACGCAATAGCATGAATGAACTCCGCGCAATGGATATAGAGCCCTATCCGGCAGCAGAATATGTAACCAATGCTTTCTCCATCGATATAAAAAACGAATTCAAAGATGATGCTAAGCCTCGCCAGGTATCTATTGCCGGTCGCATAATGAGCCGCCGTGTAATGGGTAAAGCTTCATTTATTGAATTACAAGATTCCAAAGGACGTATCCAAGTATACATCACCCGTGATGATATCTGTCCGGAAGAAGACAAAGAACTTTATAACACAGTTTTCAAGCGTTTGCTTGACCTCGGCGATTTCATAGGGATAGAAGGATTTGTATTCCGCACTCAGATGGGAGAAATCAGTGTTCACGCCAAAAAACTGTGCGTTCTTTCAAAATCCATTAAGCCGTTACCTACTGTAAAATATAAAGATGGGGAAGTATACGACTCTTTTGAAGACCCCGAAATGCGCTATCGTCAACGGTATGTAGATCTTGCTGTGAACGATGGCGTCAAAGAAATCTTCATTAAACGCACCAAAGTATATAGTTCCATGCGAGAATATTTTAATGTTCGCGGCTATCTGGAAGTAGAGACTCCTATATTACAATCCATTCCGGGCGGAGCTTCCGCACGTCCCTTTATCACACATCATAACGCATTGGATATTCCCCTGTATTTACGTATTGCAGATGAATTGTATCTAAAACGTCTGATTGTAGGCGGATTTGAAGGAGTGTATGAATTCTCCAAAAACTTCCGTAACGAAGGCATGGACCGTACACATAACCCGGAATTCACATGCATGGAGATCTATGTCTCTTATAAAGATTACAAATGGATGATGACTTTCACTGAAAATATGATCGAAAAGATTTGTCTGGATGTGAACGGAACTACCGAATTGAAAGTGGGTGACAATGTAATCAACTTCAAGACTCCGTACAAACGTATCACTATGCTCGATTCTATCAAGGAATTCACCGGATATGACCTCAATAACATGGATGAGAATGAAATCCGGGAAGTTTGCAAAAAATTGAAGATGGAAATAGATGAAACAATGGGCAAAGGCAAATTGATTGACGAAATCTTCGGCGAGTTTTGCGAAGGTAACTACATACAGCCTACATTTATAACAGACTACCCTATTGAAATGTCACCACTATGCAAACGCCACCGTAGTAACCCGAATCTAACGGAACGCTTTGAACTCATGGTCAACGGTAAAGAGCTTGCAAATGCATATTCCGAGTTAAATGACCCGATTGATCAGCTTGAGCGCTTCCAAGATCAACTCCGCTTAAGTGAAAAGGGAGATGACGAAGCGATGTTTATTGATATGGATTTTGTACGTGCTTTGGAATATGGAATGCCTCCAACTTCGGGCATGGGTATTGGTATGGATCGTCTTGTGATGTTAATGACCAGCCAGACAACAATTCAGGAAGTTCTATTTTTCCCGCAGATGCGTCCTGAAAAAACAATAAAGAAAGACCCTGTTGCAAAATACACCGAATTGGGCATTGACGGCGCATGGGTACCTGTTATTCAGAAAGCAGGTTATAACACTGTGGAAGACATGAAAAATGTAAATCCACAAAAGCTCCATATGGATATTTGTGGTATTAATAAGAAATATAAATTGGAACTGAACAACCCTACCGTGAATGATGTTGCGAGTTGGATAGAGAAAATTAACTGATGAAATTACCCGGAAAGATAGCCATAATGGGGGGAGGAAGCTGGGCAACTGCCATTGCAAAAATGGTGTTAGCCCAGGCCGATTCAATAAATTGGTATATGCGTCGTGAAGACCGTATATCCGATTTTAAGAGGCTGGGGCATAATCCGGCATACTTAACCAGTGTCAAGTTTGATCTGAAGCGTATCAACTTCAGCTCCAATATTAATGATGTTGTAAAAGAGTCAGATACGCTAATTTTCGTGACTCCATCCCCTTATTTAAAGTCACACCTGAAAAAACTTAAAACAAAAATAAAGGATAAATTCATCATTACGGCAATCAAAGGCATTGTACCCGATGACAATCTGATTGTATCGGATTACTTCACCAAGGAATATAATGTTCCTCCAGAAAACATTGCCGTACTAGCAGGGCCGTGCCATGCAGAAGAAGTTGCTTTGGAACGGCTTTCATACTTAACAATTGCGTGTCCTGATACGGATAAAGCTTGTGCCGTAGCACGAAGTTTAGCCAGCTCGTTTATTAAAACCTCCGTTAGTAATGATGTGGCTGGCATTGAATATTGTTCTGTTTTGAAAAATGTATACGCTATTGGAGCAGGTATATGTAGCGGTTTAAAATATGGCGATAACTTTCAGGCTGTACTGATTTCAAATGCCGTGCAAGAAATGAACCGCTTTCTTCAGACCGTCCACCCATTAGACCGCAATGTGAATGATTCGGTATACCTGGGGGATTTGCTCGTAACCGGGTATTCCAACTTTAGCCGTAATCGCACATTTGGAACCATGATAGGTAAAGGCTACTCCGTAAAAAGCGCACAAATAGAAATGGAAATGATAGCTGAAGGATACTATGGGACAAAATGTATCAAAGAAATAAACAAACACTACCATGTCAACATGCCTATATTGGATGCCGTATACAATATTCTATACGAGCGCATCTCTCCAATGATTGAGATAAAGCTATTGACTGATTCACTCAGATAATGTAATCTCTAAGACTCTTTAACCTTTAAATAAATAATGGATATGATTAGTTTAAACATTGAAAAAACCTTTGGATTTATATCCAAAGCGTCTGTTGCCGCTTACGAGGTCCAAGTAAAGGCCGCGCAGGAAGCATTGGAAAAAGGCACAGGGAAAGGTAGCGACTTTTTAGGCTGGCTCCACCTCCCCTCCTCTATTAGCAAAGAGCATCTTGCCGATCTGAAAGCTACGGCGCAGACTCTTCGCGAAAATTGCGAAGTTGTTATCGTTGCCGGCATCGGTGGTAGTTACCTTGGCGCCCGGGCCGTAATCGAAGCACTATCCAACAGCTTTACTTGGTTACAAGACAAGAAAACAGCTCCAGTCATCATATATGCCGGACACAACATAAGTGAAGATTATCTGCATGAGCTTACCGAGTTTCTTAAGGATAAGAAATTTGGTGTTATCAATATATCCAAATCAGGTACTACTACAGAAACAGCCTTGGCTTTCCGCTTACTAAAAAAACAATGTGAAGATCAACGTGGCAAAGATACGGCAAAGAAAGTTATTGTTGCCATCACCGATGCCCAAAAAGGTGCAGCCCGCGTAACTGCCGACAAAGAAGGATATAAGTCTTTTATAATTCCTGATAATGTCGGAGGTCGCTTTTCTGTTCTCACTCCTGTAGGATTACTCCCAATTGCTGTGGCCGGATTTGATATTGAAAAGCTCGTTATTGGTGCCACCGATATGGAAAAAGCTTGTGGAGTAGACATTCCGTTTGCACAAAATCCTGCAGCACAATATGCAGCCACTCGTAATGAACTATACAAAAGAGGCAAGAAAATAGAAATTCTAGCTAACTTTTGTCCCAAGCTACACTATGTAAGTGAATGGTGGAAACAACTCTACGGTGAATCGGAAGGTAAAGAACACAAAGGTATTTTCCCGGCAGCTGTTGATTTCTCAACAGATTTGCATTCAATGGGTCAATGGATTCAGGAAGGTGAACGCAGCATCTTTGAAACCGTGATTTCTGTTGATAAAGTAAACCACAAAATGGAAGTACCTTCGGATGAAGCAAATCTTGACGGATTGAACTTCCTTGCAGGGAAACGCGTGGATGAAGTAAACAAGATGGCTGAATTGGGAACACAATTGGCACATGTTGATGGTGGAGTTCCTAACATCCGAATTGTAATACCTTCGCTTGATGAATATAATATTGGTCAACTGTTATACTTCTTTGAAATAGGTTGTGGCATCAGTGGCTATTTACTAGGTGTAAATCCTTTCAATCAGCCGGGTGTTGAAGCATATAAGAAAAACATGTTTGCACTTTTGAATAAGCCGGGATACGAAGCTGAATCAAAAGCTATCCAAGCAAGATTATAATAAAGTCTATACACTTTTGCATAAATATCTGCGCTCATGCACATTTAGATAAGAAGTGTTTTACGTAAACACGAATATATAAGGGTTGCCCCAAACCGGACAACCCTTATTCTTTTTGCTTATAGTAGATGTCATCCTTTCCGTACAGAACCTAGATAACCCACCCAATTGGGGAAAAGAATTACGCCGAATATCAGATACACGTAATAAGTGATCACTCTCCAGACAAAAGCGACTGCTAAAGACATTCCGGCAACAGAAAAAAAATTAGCATAATAAACATTAAACATATATTCCGCAACTCCACTTCCTCCGGGTGTTGGAGTAGCCAACATAAATATCCATAAAACCAGCTGCCTGGCAAAAGCCACTAAATATTCACCATTGGAAGCAAAAGCGATGAGGAGTGCAATGACTACCATATAACGGGAAGTCCATGAAATGCATGTTACCCCAAAGGCTTTCAGCCAAAAAGAGAAAGAACGGTTACCAAGCTCTTGAGAACTTGCCACCATATTATCCGCCAATTCTTCTATCTGTTTTTTCCATCGTGTCAGCAAAGCAATACAAAACAATTTTAATAGCATTTTCCTAATATAGTCCGGCCTTCTAAATAATGCATAAAAAAGTATCCATGTCCATAGTACAATACACAAATAGCCAGCTCCGAAAAATATCTGCATTCCTGAAGTAAAGGCTGCGCCGGAAGGAAATAATTCATTGAAAGGCACAAATAATAACATCAACGGATAAGCTAATACAAGAAAAAGCTCATCTAACAGCAAACAGGCCATCATTAAGGCAACGCCTTTTCCCGCGGAAATACCTTCACGCTTCAGAAACAGAACAATCAAACTGCTACCTCCAACCGCTGCAGGTGTTACCGCTGATGTAAATTCGCACAGCATATTCACTCGGAAAGTTTGCTGCCAACTTAATTCCTTATCGGACAGAATACGGAAGCGCCACATTTGACCGCCATCCCGCCCTGCAATTAATAAAAAAGCAAAAATAAGGCCAACCAGCAAATGTCTCGAAAAGTGTATACGGGTAAACATCTCGGCATTGAATTCTCTGTAAAAAAGCCAAGACACAACGGAAAGACCTATAATAATAGGAGTTGCCACAAAAAGTGATACCTTCGAGAGCCTTATAAACATAATTTTCTTGTCATCAAGTTCAGATACCTGTCATATACCTCATCCGCCACATCTTCCCAAGAACGGACAATTGTATGGGAAGCCTTGATGCCCACACTACGAATTAAATCTCTCTCCACCATCAATCTGCTGATCTTTCCCGCGAATGCATCCACCGAATATTCAGTTAAGAAACCATTTTCTCCATCTCTTACAATTTCGGAAGAAGTAGATCCTTTAATTAATATAGACGGGGTATGTAATGCCGCTGCCTCACGCACCACCAAAGGTGCATTATCATACAAAGAAGGGAATAAAAACAGATCTGCCGAAGCATAATACTTTTCCAACTCATTTCTATCAATGAGTGAACCGATAAATGTGACTTTCTCCCCTAGAAATAACTTCTCCGCCATGCGCTTCAACTCTCGTTCAGCATAACCGGTTCCTATAAAATACATCTGAAAAGGTAAATGACGTATGCAAAACAAGGCTTCTAATAAAAAAGAAAGATTTTTTTCCCAGATATGCTGCCCTACAAACAGTAATACAAATTTATTAGGAGCAATATTCAATAATTCTCGGGAACTACTGCGAATATCATCTATATTTTCTCTTCCGGCATAGTCACTGCCATTATCCACTACTTCAACCGAACCTTTATAACCATACTCGCGTAAAGTCTCTTCTACTGCTGGTTGCGGAACCCAGACTTCATCCGCCGACTCGTAAAAACGTACAATATTCCTCACCAGCAAATCAACGAGCATTTTATTCGGAATAGACTGTTCAAAGTCCGATCTATATTTAGAATGAAAAGTGGCTACCAACGGCACTCCTTGTGCCCGCGCAATACGCATGGCCAGGTTACCCGATGAAAAAGGGCACTGAGCATGAACTAAGTCGAACGAAAGTTTACTTATTTTTTCATGAAAAGGCCAGTCAATACGCGGAAATCCCAGACGATAAGGTTTTCTCATAGGAATAGGAATGGAAGAATAACGATAAACTGGATACTCGGTCTCATCTTTTATTCCCGGGGACTTCGGAGTAACCACACATATATTCCCTGTCTTTTTATTCAACCAATAAGCATAATTCTGAGTAGTAAGAGACACACCATCCATAACAGGAGGAAAACAATCATTAAAAAGACCTATCATCGTTATATATTTAAGATTATTTTTAATTGAACAAAATAAGGTTACCAATATTACATCCATTTGAAAATAAGATTAAAAAGCGAATTATTTATTGTACTTTTGTAATGCCAAAAACGATAGGTATATGTTTCAAAAAGCTATAACCCGTTATCTTCAGGCTCACGGGTATACACAAATCCACTTAAAATCAGTTCTTTTCGACATGGACGGCGTACTATTCAACTCCATGCCTTACCATGCCGAGGCGTGGCATACCGCCATGAAACGCAACGGACTTCATCTCAGCCGAGAAGAAGCTTATTTGCATGAAGGACGTACAGGAGCCTCAACGATAAATATAGTTTATCGACGCCAATTCAACAAGGAAGCGACTCCTGAATTAATCAGAAAAATTTATGAGGAAAAAAGTCTTGAATTTAATAAAAATCCAGAACCTGAACGCATGCCTGGGGCATGGGAAGTGTTACTGAAAATAAAAGAAGATGGACTACAACCTATGGTCGTAACAGGATCGGGACAGCATTCCTTAATTGACAGATTAAGTCAAAATTTCCCTGGAATGTTTCAACAAGAATTAATGGTAACCGCATTTGATGTCAAATATGGCAAGCCTAATCCGGAACCTTACCTGATGGCATTAGAAAAAGGAGGTTTAAAAGCTAACGAAGCTATAGTGATTGAAAATGCACCAATGGGAGTACAAGCAGGTGCTGCAGCTGGCATATTCACTATTGCGGTCAATACAGGACCTATAAATGACCAAGTCTTACTTGACGCTGGAGCAAATATATTATTTCCTTCAATGCCTGCTCTTTGCAACTATTGGGAAACTCTTCATAAAGAATTGAATAAAGACATATTATAGCTACCAAAAGAAAGGGAGAAATATTGATTCAAAACCATTTATTTTTTTCTCTATAATTTCAAAATATCTATTCCATGTTTTCGAATCCTGATATTTGTCTTTTCCAGTCTATGCCGATAAATCTAAGGATGCATCTAATAGTCAATTAAATAATCTTGTTTCAGTTTATCAAAGACTTTAAGTACGCCTGCAACTTGCACTGATCCCAATATATATTCTTCATAGTTGAAAAACTTAACAGCTTTTATTTCATGGCCCGGAACTATTTTCTCAGTCAATTGATATAAAAAACAATCTTGCTCCATTACCACATTCTCTTTTTCGCCATAAGCAGAGGTAGTAATATGACAATAATACTTCAAAAAATCAATATTTAATTCAATAATTCAACTCCTCTTTTATTTTCCGCATTATAGCCTGTAAAGAAGTCTCATTTCTATCTATTTTCCCTCCAGGAAGATACCAAGCTTTTTTATGGTCGCTGAAAGCTAAAAGTAACATATTTTTTCAACCGCAATAAGCCCTGCTGTAAATAACTGAGTTTCCAGCCTTTCCCCATTCACTATTTCCTGACAATCCATTTTTCTACAGGTGCTTTAAATTTTTCATACTCTTTAACAAACGGAGAATATGACTATCATGAATCAACATATCCTGGAATCGCTGAGCTATAAAACCTATTGACCATCGTTTTTACGAATGATAGCATATCATCATAAGATCAGTACCAAAACTTGAGCTGCAAAACACGGTCAACTGCTTCATCATTTTATAATCTTTTATTATATTAATAACCTGATATGCTTTTTTAATGATCAATTTTCATACTTTAAAAAAAGTCTTGCAAGTTTGCACTTACAAGACTTTATCAAATGTGACCCCGGTGAGATTCAAACTCACGACCTTCAGAACCGGAATCTGACGCTCTATTCACTAAGCTACGGAGCCAAAATGTGCCGCAAAAGTATAAAAAATCCATGCATATTCCTAAATAATTCATCTTTTTTTGTTCAGATACAATTTGCCTTTATCGTATTCTTACAAAGCTCCTTCCTACATCTGCTCATCAATAAAATGTATTTTAGAAAGAAAGGAATATCACATTTCAATAAGTGCATATTATAGCTCGAAATATAATTATTTGAAAGAAATAAAGGTTCATTTACAATCATTTTGTTTTTATTTCACGATTAAAAGTAACGCTATTATAAATATTATTTCTATATTTGCCAAACAAAAGATAAAACAATATATGAGTTATTTACTAAAACCAGAAGGTTATAAACCTTTGTTGGACTTAAAACAAACAGAACTGGGAATAAAACAGATCAAAGAGTTCTTTCAACTAAATCTTTCTTCCGAATTACGTTTACGCCGTGTAACAGCTCCCCTATTCGTGCTTAAAGGAATGGGGATTAATGATGATTTGAATGGGGTAGAGCGTGCTGTAACATTTCCAATCAAAGACTTAGGGGATATGCAGGCAGAAGTTGTACACTCACTGGCTAAATGGAAAAGGCTAACTTTAGCCGAGTATCAAATTGAACCAGGATATGGAATATACACCGACATGAATGCCATCCGTTCGGATGAAGAATTAGGTAATTTCCATTCATTATATGTCGACCAATGGGATTGGGAACGTGTCATTACGGACGCAGATAGAAATGTTGATTTTCTGAAAGATATTGTCACACGTATATATGCCGCTATGATTCGGACAGAATATATGGTATATGAAATGTATCCGCAAATAAAGCCTTGTCTTCCTGCCAAATTACATTTTATCCATGCAGAAGAATTGAGACAACTATATCCGGAAATGGACTCCAAGTGTCGAGAGAATGCCATTACAAAAAAATATGGAGCAGTATTTGTCATCGGCATAGGCTGCAAACTCGGAGATGGAAAGAAACATGACGGACGCGCTCCTGACTACGACGATTATACTTCTGAAAGCTTAAACGGGCTACCGGGACTAAACGGTGACCTATTATTATGGAACGATGTTCTACAACGAAGTATCGAGCTCTCATCTATGGGTATCAGAGTCGATAAGGAAGCTCTGCAACGCCAACTAAAATTAGAAAATGAGGAAAAACGGTTAGAACTCTACTTCCACAAGCGTCTGATGGAAGATTCTCTTCCTTTGTCAATCGGTGGCGGAATAGGACAATCACGCCTCTGTATGTATTATTTGCGTAAAGCTCATATTGGTGAAATACAAGCAAGTATTTGGCCGGAGGAAATGCGTCGGGAATGTAAAGCAAACAACATTTACTTGATTTAAAAGCGCTATCGTTATTTAACACAAACACAAATCTATTAATAATCAAATGTCAGTCTCGAAAGAATTTAAAATACCTTCGTGACTGACATCTTTTCTTTCCATAAATTTGTGTATCTTAGCATCCGAATAATAAATGGAATTAATCATGGATGTTCAGATTGAGGAAAGTTGGAAAACCCGCCTCCAAACAGAGTTTGATAAAGATTATTTTTGTACTTTGACAAATTTTGTACGTGAAGAATATAAACGTACTCCCGTGTATCCCCCGGGTAAACTAATATTCAATGCTTTCAATCTTTGTCCCTTTAATCAAGTTAAGGTAGTCATCATTGGGCAAGATCCATACCATGGACCCGGACAAGCACATGGACTTTGCTTTTCTGTAAATGATGGCGTACCCTTTCCACCTTCTCTGGTAAACATATTTAAGGAAATAAAGAATGATATCGGCACCGATGCTCCAGCCACTGGTAATCTCACGCGATGGGCCAAACAAGGGGTTTTGCTTCTGAATGCCACGCTTACTGTAAGAGCTCATCAAGCCGGCTCGCATCAAAATAAAGGTTGGGAAACATTTACCGACGCAGCAATCCGCATTCTGGCAGAACAACGGGAGCATCTCGTTTTTATTCTTTGGGGATCATATGCACAAAAGAAGGGTGCATTCATTGATCGCAAAAAACATCTGATATTAAGCTCTGCCCATCCGTCACCCTTGTCTGCGTACAATGGTTTTTTTGGAAACAAGCACTTTAGTCAAACAAATGCTTATTTAAAGGCACACGAAGAAGCAGAAATTATTTGGTAATTATCCGAATGATTAATACCACTGAATATTACTTTGCGTTTGGCTTCTTTGCTCCCATTTCAAATCCTGCAACACACTTGCATTAGCGCGTATCGTGAAGTTATAGTATTTATACACTCCAAACGGAGAAAGGCTTGCAGACATATTAAAGCAGTGCAAATCGCGGCTTATATTGAGAGCCGTTTGAACAATCTTTTTAGCATCAAAATCATAGCCCGAATTAAAACTTACCGACCACTTATTTGAAAGTTTAATATTACCTGAGGCACTCAGGTTCTGAGTATATTTATAAGGATAACGCATGCTCTGGCGATTAATAGGTTTAGAGCGATCTTCGGATATGGAGAATCCATAATTCAAATTCAAAGACCAAGGCATCTTAAACACCTGATATCCATCGGCGTCGGATTGAGCTTTCTCTGTTTTCTTTTTAGTGACTCCCTGATTTGCATCAGCAGTGTTCTGCGTATTCTCTTCTGTGCCTTGTTGTTTGCCGTCTTTTTCTTTTTCCTTATCTACACTTTCTCCTCTCAAGAATGCCATCAGTTTCTTCCATGTGTCATTATTGAATGTCTTACTGAAAGAAGAACTATAACCTTGGAATCGACCGAATCGCCCATACGACCATTCCGTCCGATCACCAACCACTACATTTCCCTTATTATCGAAAGTATATGCATAAGTCGCAAAGCTGGAGCTCATACTGAATGTATAACTTTTCGACAGCTTCAAGCGCAAACGTAACGACAAGTCACCCCATGGACGGACAGTAGCTGCTGTATTATAAGAAATACTTCCACCCAGTTCATCTATGATACTCACTTTACGGATAGAATCATTTTTATCCTTATACTTTGCTTCAATGTTGTTGGACACATCAAAATTGATACTCCCCGAACGCCCTTGCCCGGGAACACCAAACATTTGGTTTGCATAAGGTGAATAAACTACAGTATCGCGAGTGCCATCCGTATTTTTCTTGATGTAAGAGTCATAATAACCATATTTGGATGCTCCAAAATCCGGCGTTGCGCTAAGACTTACTGTGGGAGTGATGACATGACGAATCTGTATTTCTTTTTTCTTGGCAAACATGGGTTTATACATACCATAAATTTTAGTGCTGAGTCCTAAACTGGCACTGTAGTTATACACCCGGTGAAAACCAAAAACGGTATCCGTATTAATCTCCCTACTCTTCTCATCATCCCAGCCTTTCATTACTTTACGCGTATACCAACGCTCCGTATAATTGACGGAAGGGGTTAGATTGAAGTATTTGAAGAGTGTGAAAGTGGCACTAATAGGAACCTCATGTTTCATTCCATTCTGCCAGTCTTTAACCAAATTGGACTTAAACAAGAGATTATCTTTCGTTGTAATGCTATTGGTGAAACGACCATTATAACGTAATGAGATCTTTTCATACCAACGTTCATTACCTATGGGATGTTTCCGTTTAAAAGGAAATATCGTACTCAGGGTTATATTCAAATCCGGCAAGGTAACAGCAATGGAAGAGTCTCTCATCGTCTGTGCTATATTTGTCGTTCCCGAAATTGTCAACTTCTGGTCGGGGAAGTTACGAGAATAACTGATACTGGATGTTTTCGTATTTTGACTCATAGCCTGAGCATTATACAAATTGCCGATGTTTGTTTTCTCATAACTGCTAGACGAGAAATTTACACTTGCAGAAAATGTTGTATTGGGATTGGCTTTAGCATCTTGCCGATGAGACCATACAATCTTAAAATCTTTGGCAATAGTTTGATCAATTCCCTTATCGCCGGTTTTGGTTACCTGATAACTTCCCTGAAACAGACCGGAGTATTTGTAACGCCTATTATAATTTGTTTCAGCATTCAAAGCCCACGAACCTTGCGTAAAAACATCTCCATATAATTTAAGATCCATTCTATCGCTAATGGCAAAGTAGTAACCTCCACCTGTCAGACCAAAACCACGATTGGAATCATCCATATAAGTAGGCATGATAAATCCGGAGGAATAGCTACTTGAAAAAGGAAAAAAGAAAAAGGGTACGGCAATCGGCAACGGCACATCTTCCACTACTAAATAAGCAGGACCCGCCACTACATTTTTTTTAGGACGAACTTTCGCATAAGTCATTTGCATATAAAAGTGAGGATGGTCATGGTGGTCACAAGTGGTATAGCGTCCGCCTTTCATATACAGTTCATCCTCCGATCCTTTCTTTGCATTATTTCCAGTTACATATCCTTCACCTTGTTGGGTAACAACGTTACTGATAATACCTTTTTTACTTTTAAAGTTATAGCGGATGGTATTTGTTTCGTAAGGAGTTTCACCGTCTTTAAAAACAGGAGTACCTTTTAGGGTACCGACAGAATCAGGTACACCGTGTGCATAGACGGTACTACTATCCATGTTCATAGTAATCACATCTGCTGCGAGTTCTATTTGCTGATAGTTTACTTTGCCGGCACCATAAAGATGGGCATAGCCCCCCTGTTCAAAGGAAATAGAGTCGTTCGCCTCATATTTAACGGGGGCCTCAAGCGGTTGTTTCTTTTTCAGTTTTAAAGAATCGGAACGCAGAGAATCATTTCTGTTTCTCAATGAATCATTACCGGAGTATGTCTTGTCCGATAAACGAGCTCCTTTGTTAACAGTATCGGCTTGTGCACTATTGGTTGGTAGAGACATTTTCCCACGTCGACGCTGCGAAACAGCTTCACCGCACAGTACCAACAAGACGAACAGTAATATGAATGATATGAATCTACTTGCTTTCAATGGCGTTATCAACTAAAAGTTACCGCTTGAAAGCGCAAAAGTACATAATTTATACGTATAAATCCCCATTTTAAAGAAATTTAGAATGCTACATAAACAGTTTGCACCAATGCTCAAATCGCTGCACTCCGGCTTCGCCAAAGTGCATTAAGCTTTTTTCTATTTTAACTAAATTTCTTTCTTCTTCAAGGTGAGTTTTAGAATAAAATTTATCAGCAAAACATATTACTTGCTCTTCCAAACTGATAGGGAGCATCTCACGATGAGGAACAGGTAGTTGCTGCGTAATAATGTCCTCTAACGAAAGTCCTGCACCAGTATGTCTTTCGCAAACCAAAGCATGACGGGGAAAACCTTCTTGGCGAATTAAGTCCGCCCCAAGATAGCCATGACAGATATATGGATGTTCTCCGAAGCAATATATACCCGGAGCCTTTGTCATAAAAATGCCTATATCATGTAGCATACCCGCCTCAAACAGAAAGCCTTTATCCAAATTCAATTCCGGATGACGGTCAGCCACCCACAAAGCCTTTTCTACGACTAATCTACTGTGTACTAACAGTATATGTTTTAGTTCATTTTCTTCTGAATAATATTTATTTATAATTTTATCAGGTGACATTCAATCCTTGCATTAGTTTTCAACGCCAAAAGTACAATAAAATTCTTATTAAATTCAGAAAGGTATAATTTTAGGGGGAATACTTGAATAAATGGTTTTCAAACATACACCCTATTTGTCTCAAAACAGACATCTACCCAAGACTTATATGAGTTGCTTTGAAACAACGATTCCAAAGCAAAAATAAGAATAATCGTTAGTCTTAATAACAATAGATGTTACCTATAAAGTTGATTTTCAACGAATCATTATTTAGTATTACAAATACAATCTTCTTTTTTCCTTTTTTTCCACAGTTGCCAACTGTTTATAAGATTTTGCCACAGCACATACGAACCAGGTCCCACAGAAGACAGAGGATTTAAATAAGTATAAGCCATCCAAATAGCAAGTACCGTATTCTTTTGTCCTAAAGCTTGTCCCCCACTAATACGTTCCTTATAATGGGCACCTATATTCTTTCCCAAAAAGAACTGAAGAACGCAAGTCAGTAAACCGGCAATTGCTATAAGAGCTTGTACAAAACCCGGAGCATCACTATTAACCAAAGACCGTATGGTCTGACCGGATACTATAGCCAAAGCAACTCCCCAAAGATAAAACGCCAGATCATGAAAGCTCAACAAAAACCGATGGACTTTAGGTAAATACAATTTTAAGAACCAGGCAAGAAAAAAAGGAAGAAGTAATAATGGAAACACCTTGCTTAATATCTTTAAGAAAGCAGAGAAGAAAGTAATTCCGGCGTGTGGCTCGACGAGAGGGAAAACAATAGGTACAACAATTGCCGCTAATAAATTGGATAATAAGGTATAAGTAGTCAAGGTAGAAGCACTACCTCCCAACTTGCCCGTAATAACAGCTGCAGCTGTAGCAGTGGGGCATATCAAACAAACCATTGCTCCCTCAAAGACTTCACGATAAACTTCATCCATTGGACAATAGAGCAAAAGAGCTGCTACGGTCAGACAAGTAATAATCTGAAACAGCAATAACCAGGCATGCCATATTTTTGGCTTCAATTCCGTCAAGCGTTCAACCTTACAAAAAGTCAGCAATAGTTGAGCAAAGATGAGAAAAGGAGTGAGATATGCTATTAAATCATTGACGAATGGTTTGGCAGATGATAAAAATGAAATATCTGCAAATATAAAATAACCCACTGCTCCCGACAGCATAGCCAAAGGCAGTGTCCAGTTCTTAAAAAAACGAATTAACATCCCTAACTCTGAATTGTTTATCGACGCACAAAGTTAGTTCGTATTTGAAGAAATCAATCACAAACACAAAGGAAAAGTAACAAAACCAAATGTAAAATACTGGTTTTCTATAAAAATAAGCTACATTTGCATTGTTTTTAAAAGATGAAGTCCTATAAACAATACATATTGAATATCCAATTTTGCTTCGGGCTGCTGTTTCTACTCTTTATTAATAGTAGCATTGAAGCAAAAGATTTTATTGTCGTTATTGACGCAGGACATGGAGGACATGACCCCGGCGCAATAGGCCAGTTTTCCAAAGAAAAGAATATCAATCTTAGCGTTGCACTTAAGTTGGGCAAAGAAATCAAAGCAAATTGTCCTGATGTAAAAGTGATTTATACCCGAGATAAAGATATATTTATTCCACTCGACCGACGGGCTGAAATTGCCAATGATGCCAAAGCCGATTTATTCATATCAATTCACACCAACTCTGTTGCAGGGAGCAAAAGTGCTACAGGAGCATCTACCTGGACTTTAGGTTTGGCTAAATCGGAAGCCAATCTGGCCGTTGCGAAAAGAGAGAACTCTGTCATTCTATATGAAAGTGACTACAAAACAAGATATGCAGGATTTAATCCCAACTCCTCTGAGTCATATATTATATTCGAATTTATGCAGGACAAATACATGTCCCAAAGTGTAAATTTTGCATCACAGATACAAAAGGAATTCAGACAAACTTGCCGGAGAGCCGACCGTGGAGTACATCAAGCCGGATTTCTTGTATTAAAGGCCAGTGCAATGCCAAGTGTCCTTGTTGAATTAGGTTTTATTTCCACCCCTCAGGAAGAAGAATATCTTAACTCTGAATCCGGAAGTAATACTCTGGCTAATGGCATATTCCGAGCCTTTCTCGCTTACAAACGCAATCATGAAATTCGCTTGACCGGAAGTAGTCGCACCATATTACCGGAAGAAGTAAAAGTAGAGAGACCAACACCACTATCCGACAGCGCGACAGCGGTATCGGACTCTTCTAGCGAAAAAGAGCCTGCCCCCCCCATATCAATAAAAAGAGGAAGTAATATCACAAAGAAAACAGAAGTAATTGAAAATAAAGAGACTATAGAGCAAACCAATAAAGATAAAGCCGTGTTTAAGATACAGATACTAACCTCTTCTTCATCCATTTTGCCTAAAGACAAAAGACTAAAAGGTTTGGAAAATGTGGAATGCTATCAAGAAAACGGATTGTTCAAATACACTTATGGTGCCTCTACAGATTACAATCTCATACTGAAAACCAAACGAGATATTTCATCTCTTTTTAAAGACGCTTTCATTATAGCATTTAAAAACGAAAAAAAGATGAATATAAATGAAGCTATCTCAGAATTTAAAAAAGGAAAATAAACAAGCAAAGACTAAAACAATATGAAATATCTTACTAAGGAAGTCAAAATAGGAATCTCAGGGATAATAGCCCTTTTCGTACTAATTTATGGCATCAATTATTTAAAGGGAATAGACCTATTTAAGCCTAGCAACTACTACTATATTAAGTTTGAGAATATCAATGGGTTGACGAAATCAAGTCCTATATTCGCTGACGGATATCGCGTAGGTATAGTCCGCAACCTTTATTATGATTATTCACAAACTCGTAAGGTTATTGCAGAAATAGATGTTGATCCGGAGCTTCGCATTCCGTTCGGCAGTACAGCTGAATTAGCTACAGAGTTAATGGGAACAGTAAAAATAAACCTTCTGCTTGCAAACAATCCCAGACAAAAATGCCATCCGGGCGACACCATTCAAGGAAATATCAATAATGGAATGATGGATAAAGTTGCTTCCATGATGCCACAAGTGGAAAAAATACTCCCAAAATTAGACTCCATTCTGGCTTCACTTAATACTATTTTAGCAGACCCTGCAATTCCGACAACATTGCACAGCATGCAACGTTCAATGGCCGATATGGAAGTAACGAGCCGTCAATTGAAATACTTAATGAGCACTGATATTCCACAATTCACAAAGAAAATGAATGTTATCGGTGACAATTTTGTAACAGTGAGCAATAATATAAAAGAGATTGATTATAACTCCACATTTGCTAAAATTGATTCGACTTTGGCTAACGTAAAAATGATTACAGACAATCTAAACCGAAAAGATAATACGATCGGTCTCTTATTAAACGATCCGTCTTTATACCAAAATTTAAATACCACATCGATCAATGCGGCAAACCTTTTGGAAGATTTAAAATCCAACCCAAAACGCTATGTCCACTTCTCATTATTTGGCAAAAAAAATAAATAAAATCTGTTTATTATATAGATTTAGTCTAAATAACCAGCGCAATAAGAAATAAGCGCAATGTATCCATATATAACTAAAATGAGCACATTTTGCCTAAGTCATCTAATAATAGCATGATCTTAGTAAAGCACACATATCATTCTGTTTATCAAACCATTACAATAAAACAAGAGCACTTCGATAATACATATTCAACAATTACAAGTTAAGTGTTTGAAACTAAATCATTTATTGTTTTTTTGAGAAACACAAGTAAAAAATACATTTGTTTTTTTGAAATAAGATTGCCAAATTTGCAAATGTAGAAGTTTTGCTTAATTAATAAATGTGTTAAAACCGTTATGAGTGAATTAAATCATGTCGGGCTATGGAACCGCTGTCTTGAAATTATCAGAGACAATGTTCCCGAGCAGACATACAAAACTTGGTTTCTCCCCATTACGCCTTTAAAATATGAGGACAAAACGCTGGTGGTGCAAGTCCCCAGCCAGTTCTTTTATGAGTTTCTCGAGGACAAGTTCGTAGACTTGCTTCGGAAAACGCTTTATAAAGTTATCGGTGACGGAACTAAGCTCATGTATAATGTCATGGTAGACAAGAGTTCACGCACCACAGTAAATTTAGAGTCTACCCCACGCACGATTATTCCTCAGAAGAAAATCATCGGTAAGGAAATTCCTCAAACACCTATAATCGATTTAGATCCTCATCTAAATCCAGAATATAATTTTGAAACCTTTATCGAAGGCTACAGCAACAAGTTATCCCGTAGCGTAGCCGAAGCGGTAGCCTTAAATCCTGCTAAGACCATTTTTAACCCCTTATTCTTTTACGGAGCATCAGGAGTTGGCAAGACACATTTATCAAATGCTATCGGCACTAAAATAAAAGAACTTTATCCGGATAAAAGAGTCCTTTACGTATCAGCGCACCTATTTCAAGTGCAATACACTGATTCAGTACGAAATAATACTACTAATGATTTTATTAACTTCTACCAATCGATTGATGCATTAATCATAGATGATATACAAGAATTTGCCGGGGTAACCAAAACCCAAAATACTTTCTTTCATATATTCAATCATTTGCATCAGAATGGAAAACAACTGATACTCACTTCTGATCGCTCTCCAGCCCTTTTGCAAGGTATGGAAGAACGTTTAATCACCCGCTTTAAATGGGGAATGGTAGCTGAATTGGAAAAGCCGACTGTAGAGTTGCGTAGAAACATACTTCGTAATAAGATCCATCGTGACGGTTTGCAATTTCCTGAGGAAGTAATAAACTACATTGCTGAGAATGTAAGCGAAAGTGTACGAGATTTGGAAGGTATCGTAATATCTATTATGGCTCACTCCACAATCTACAACAAAGAAATTGATTTAGATCTGGCGCAGCGCATTGTCAAGAAAGTATCGAATAGCGAAAGAAAAGCTGTCACTGTAGATGACATAATTGCTGTCGTTTGCAAACACTTTTCGTTAGAAACATCTGCTATTCACACTAAATCTAGAAAACGTGAAGTTGTTCAAGCACGCCAGATAGCAATGTACTTAGCTAAAACCCATACAGACTATTCTACAGCAAAGATAGGCTTACTCATCGGAAATAAAGACCATGCAACTGTTCTGCACGCTTGTAAGACTATTAAAGAGCTTAAAGAAGTGGATAAAGCATTTCGAGCGGAAATAGACGATATACAAACCACATTAAAAAAGCAGGGTAATTAAAAACCCTGCTTTTTTAATGTTTCCCAAAGATGTTTTGACATGGCTTCATTATCATCTTTCTTATAACGAACATCAGTAAAGACTTGAGCCAAGGTTTCCTTATTATTTTCCAGAATATACTTCATATTCTCGGGCAATGACTCCTTATAGGCATAAATGCGATTAATGTCTTCCGCAGAATAATCATGGTATACCTCTTCATGAATTAGGCCTTCAAGAGGCAAGCGATCAATTTGATCAGGAAATTCAGCAGGCCAACCTAAAGTTACAGTAGTAAGAGGAAACACTAATTCAGGCAACTCCAAGGCATCAATAATCATTTGAGGATTGTAAGTAGTAGTACCTAAGTAACAAATTCCTAATCCTTGCCTCTCTGCAGCAACACAAAAAGTTTGCGCAACCAATAAAGTATCCACTGATCCAGTCACAAACCATTCAAAATTATTATATCCGGGCAGAGCTTTGCGCTGCTCACACCACTTGCTAAACCGACGTAAGTCAATACAAAAAGTCAAAACAACCGAAGCCTCCTTCACCATAGGCTGATTGTAATGCGCTGGCGCTAACTTAGCTTTCCTCTCTTCATCGCGCGTAACAATAACACTATATACCTGCATATTGCCAACAGTGGATGCCCGGAATGACAATTCTAGCAAATCATTTAACAAATCAGCCGATATTTCTTTTTGCTGATACTTACGAATTGTTCTTCTATCTTTTAAGAAATCCATCTCTTCTTTTTTTCTGCAAATATAAAAAAGAAGAAGGAAAAAGATTACTTTTATAAAAAATAAAATATATAATTAAATTAGAATAATATAAAAGTAAATAGGATAGAAACTTATATATTTTTATTTTTGAAAACTTACATTCCATATTAAAATCATAAATATCTAATAATTAATAATATAGATATAGAAATAGAAAACTATCACTATTTATACAAAAATATAATATCCATTTTTTTGAAATAACAAAAAACATTTGTTAGATTTGCAATTACATTAATAATGGTTGCAAAACTTCTACAAAGTAAAATCATTATCAAAACATTTTAGATATTTAGCGTCGTGGAAAAACAAATCTACTCCTACAACGAAGCTTATGAAGAATCCTTACGATACTTTAAAGGCGATGAGTTGGCAGCACGTGTTTGGGTAAACAAATACGCCGTCAAAGATTCTTTTGGGAATATATATGAAAAGTCTCCGAAAGACATGCATTGGAGAATAGCAAACGAAGTGGCAAGAATCGAGAGTAAATATCCTAACCCGCTGAGTCCGGAAGAACTTTTCGAGTTATTCGATCACTTCAAGTATATTGTTCCTCAAGGAAGTCCAATGACCGGAATTGGGAACAACTATCAAATTGCCTCACTATCAAATTGCTTCGTTATTGGAGTTGAAGGTGAAGCCGATTCATACGGCGCCATATTCAAAGTTGACGAAGAGCAAGTACAATTAATGAAACGTAGAGGTGGAGTGGGACATGATCTATCACATATCCGTCCGAAAGGATCTCCTGTTAAGAACTCAGCACTGACTTCTACAGGCTTAGTTCCCTTCATGGAACGCTATTCAAATTCTACTCGTGAAGTAGCCCAGGACGGACGGCGTGGTGCCTTGATGCTGAGTGTATCCATAAAGCACCCTGACTCTGAAGCTTTTATCGATGCAAAGATGACAGAAGGAAAGATTACAGGAGCCAATGTTTCTGTGAAATTGGATGATGCTTTTATGAAGGCCGCTATTGAGGGACAAACTTATACCCAGCAATATCCTATCCATGCAAAAAAACCAACGACTAAAAAAGAAATCAGTGCGACTAACTTATGGGGGAAGATCGTACACAATGCATGGAAATCAGCAGAACCGGGAGTCCTATTTTGGGATACTATTATAAGAGAATCCGTGCCTGATTGTTATGCTGATTTGGGATACCAGACCGTATCGACTAATCCTTGTGGTGAGATACCATTGTGCCCATACGATTCCTGTCGATTATTGGCTATTAACCTATATTCTTATGTAGTCAATCCGTTCAAACCGAATGCTTATTTTGATTATGATTTATTCAACAAGCATGTGGCTTTGGCTCAACGAATCATGGATGACATTATAGACCTTGAGCTGGAGAAAATAGAACGTATTATTGCAAAAATAGATGCTGACCCCGAAAGTGAGGAAATCAAAGCCACTGAACGCAGATTGTGGGATAAAATTTACCTGAAAAGCGGACAAGGACGCCGTACTGGCGTAGGAATTACAGCAGAGGGAGATATGCTGGCTGCATTAGGTTATCGCTACGGATCTGAAGAGGCCACGGATTTCTCTGAAAACATACACAAAATCATAGCCGTAAATGCCTATTGGTCTTCTGTAATCATGGCAAAAGAACGTGGTCCATTTGCCATATATGACAGTGAACGCGAAAAAAACAATCCATTTATCAATCGTCTACGTGAAGCAGATTCTGAACTGTATGAAGAAATGAAAAAATACGGTCGACGGAATATCGCGTGCCTTACTATTGCTCCCACCGGGACCACAAGTCTGATGACTCAAACGACATCCGGGATAGAACCTGTTTTCTTACCGGTTTATAAACGCAGACGTAAAGTCAATCCAAACGATACGAATGTACACGTGGACTTTATTGATGAGACAGGCGATGCTTTTGAAGAATATATTGTATTCCATCCCAAATTCGTAACTTGGATGGAGGCGCAAGGTTTTAATCCTGCAAGACGTTATACACAAGAAGAGATTGATTCTTTAGTAGAAAAGTCCCCTTATTATAAAGCGACATCAAATGATGTGGACTGGTTAATGAAAGTAAAGATGCAAGGACGCATTCAGAAATGGGTGGATCATTCTATCAGCGTGACCATCAATCTACCTAACGATGTAGATGAAGAACTTGTAAATCGCTTATATGTAGAGGCATGGAAATCCGGTTGTAAAGGATGTACGGTTTATCGTGACGGTTCTCGCTCGGGTGTTTTGGTCTCTACCAAGAGCGACAAAAAAGAAGATTTACCTCCGTGCAAACCACCAACAGTTGTAGAAACACGTCCTACAATTTTGGATGCCGATGTAGTACGCTTCCAGAACAACAAAGAAAAATGGGTGGCATTCGTTGGTTTGCTCGACGGACATCCCTACGAAATATTTACGGGACTTCAAGATGACGACGAAGGTATCATATTGCCCAAGAACGTGACCACAGGACATATCATCAAGAACATCGACAAAGATGGCAACAAGCGATATGACTTCCAATTCCAAAACAAGCGGGGTTACAAGGTTACTATTGAGGGACTTTCGGAAAAGTTCAACAAAGAGTACTGGAATTATGCCAAACTGATTTCCGGTGTATTAAGATATCGCATGCCTATCGAACAGGTTATTAAGCTGGTAGGTTCGTTGCAACTCGACAGTGAGAATATCAATACCTGGAAGAACGGTGTGGAACGCGCTTTGAAGAAATACATCACCGACGGCACGGAAGCAAAAGGCAAAAGATGTCCTAACTGCGGAAATGAGACATTGGTTTACCAAGAGGGATGTCTTATTTGTACCACTTGCGGTTCTTCACGTTGTGGATGAGAGTTGCAAAGCCCGATACCTATCAGAAAAGAACATTTGAAAAACAGATAGCGAAACGTATGGCAAAAGTCCCTCTAGTGAATACACAAACGTTTGCATAGGATTTTCAAATACTTGAATAAAACTAGCTGCATGATTATGTCGAATAATATCTATACTTGCATAATCAATGCAGCTATTTTTAAATCTAATATATATGATATTATCTTTTCATATTGAATATCGGACAAATTGGGGTGAAGAACTCAAAGTATCCGGAAACACTCCGGAATTAGGTCTGAATCAGCCCGATAAGTCTATTCTATTACATACAGTAGATGGTATTCATTGGAGTGCAGATATAGAAGTACAAGCACCGGAAAACGGAGCTATACAATATTGTTATCAAGTCTTTCACGCAGACAAAATCATACGAACGGAATGGAATGACATTCCAAGAATACTCTATATCAGGTCAAAAGTAAAGAAAAAAGTCTATCGCCTGCTCGACTGTTGGAGAAATCTTCCTGAACAATTATTTTTCTATTCTTCGGCATTTACAGATTCTTTGCTTGCACATCCCCATAAAGCCGAGGCACCGGAGACATGCAAGAAAGGTTTTCTGATCAAAGCTTTTACTCCCAATATAGATGACAACCATTCGCTGGGTATCTGTGGTAGCCCAAAAGCACTGGGTAGCTGGGACACGACAAAAGCTGTCATCATGAGTGATGCCAATTTTCCTGAATGGCAAGTAGAAATTGATGCTTCCGACATACAATATCCCATGGAATACAAGTTCGTTCTCTACAGCAAGAAAGAGCAGCGCGTTGTAGCATGGGAAAATAATCCAAACCGTTATCTGGCCGATATGGGAATTGGCGCAAACGAAACGTTAGCTCTTAGTGACCGATATGTCTACTTTGATCTGCCTGCCTGGAAAGGTGCGGGAGTAGCCATCCCTGTATTTTCACTCCGGTCGGAGAAAAGCTATGGCGTTGGTGACTTCAGCGATTTGAAACATATGATTGACTGGGCCGTAATAACTCATCAAAAAACGGTACAGATCCTGCCCATTAACGATACAACGATGACACACACTTGGGCAGACTCGTATCCTTATAGCAGCATCTCAATCTATGCTCTTCACCCGATGTATGCCGATCTAAAAGAGATGGGGCAGCTGGAAGACCGGGAGCAGATGATTGGGTTTGAGAAACGTCAAAAAGAGTTAAATGTGCTATCTACAGTGGGCTATGAAGCTGTAAATCAAGTCAAATGGGAATACTTCCGATTAATCTTTAAGCAAGAAGGTGAAAGAATACTGAAATCCGAAGGTTTCAAAAGGTTCTTTGACGACAATAAAGAGTGGCTTCAGCCCTACGCCGTGTTCAGCTACCTCAGAGATGCTTATAAGACACCTGATTTTCGCGAATGGCCTAAATATAAAGAATTTAACTCCAAAGATATCGAAAAGTTGTGTAGCTCGGGATCTGCGGATTACCCTCACATTGCAATTTATTATTTTATTCAATACCACCTCCACCTCCAGCTGTTAGCTGTAAGAGAGCATGCACACACACACGGCGTAGTATTAAAGGGGGATATACCGATTGGGATTAGCAGAAATAGCGTAGAAGCATGGAAAGAACCTCACTATTTCAATTTGAATGGTCAAGCAGGCGCACCTCCCGATGATTTCTCGGTAAATGGTCAGAATTGGGGATTCCCAACCTATAACTGGGATGTAATGGAGAAAGACGGATATGCATGGTGGATGAAGCGTTTCCGCAAAATGTCGGAGTACTTTGATGCCTATCGTATTGATCATATCTTAGGTTTCTTCCGTATTTGGGAAATACCAACTCACGCAGTTCATGGACTTCTAGGACAATTTGTTCCTTCATTACCCATGACTCGCGAAGAAATCGAAAGCTACGGTTTATCTTTCCGCAGAGAGTTCTTTCTAGAACCATACATACACGAATATTTTCTCAATCAGGTATTCGGTCCGCATGCCGATTACGTCAAACAGCACTTCTTGCAGACCACCGAGACTTGGGAAATTTACCGGATGCGTGAAGAATTCGATACACAGCGTAAAGTCGAGACGCACTTTGCCGGAAAAACCGACGAAGCAAGCATTTGGATACGAAACGGTTTGTATTCGCTGATCAGCGACGTCTTATTCGTTCCCGACCGTACCGATCCGAACAAATATCATCCACGTATCGGAGTACAGCATGACTTTATCTACCGTGCTTTAAACGATTCAGAAAAAGTAGCATTCAACCGCTTATACGATCAGTATTACTATCACCGCCATAACGAATTCTGGCGCGAACAGGCTATGAGGAAATTGCCACAACTCACACAATCTACGCGGATGTTGGTTTGTGGAGAAGATCTCGGCATGATACCGGAATGTGTGGCTTGGGTAATGAACGATCTTCGCATACTCAGTCTGGAAATACAACGAATGCCAAAAGATCCGTCACAAGAATTCGGCCACCCCGATTGGTATCCTTACCGTTCCGTCTGCACAATCTCCACTCACGATATGTCGACTCTACGCGGATGGTGGGAAGAAGATCACCAACAGACGCAACGATATTATAATACAATACTCCGGCATTATGGAGCAGCTCCATCTGTTGCCACACCGGACATCTGCGAGGAGATTGTCCGTAATCACCTGCAAAGTAATTCCATGCTATGTATCTTGTCGTTGCAAGATTGGCTTTCTATAGATGGCGAGTGGCGTAATTCGAATGTTCAGGAAGAGCGTATAAATGTACCAGCCAATCCACGGCACTATTGGCGCTACCGGATGCACCTGAGTTTGGAGCAATTAATAAAAGCGGAGTCTTTGAATGCTAAAATAAGAAACTTAATCGAGCAGACAGGCCGATAAAAATAAAGAGACAATTGGTTGTTGTAAAACAGATAGTCACTTGAGGCTCAACAGACCATCTGTTCAGTCCCAACAGATGGTCTGTTGGAAGCAATTAGATAGTCTGTTCGGACAGCACTGAACCGCAATAAAAATAACCTTCATGCAGAAAACATCAATTACAAATGAGTTTTACATCAAGGTTATTCTTACTTTTGCAACACACTAACATTTCAACAACCCGTCATGAAAAGTTATATATTCCTCGACAACGTTCATTTCTTCGCTTATCACGGCGTAAGTGAACAAGAGCGCCAAGTAGGCAATGAGTTCATAATCAATTTGCGACTGAAATTAGATATTTGTCAAGCTGCCGAAACAGATAAATTAACGGATACGGTCAGTTATGCAGACATTTATGAAGTCGTGAAAAAAGAGATGGAAATTCCGTCGCAATTGTTGGAACATGTCTGTAAAAGGATATGCCAAAAGCTATTTCACACATTCCCCGCTATTGAGGCCATTGAATTAAAACTGGCAAAACGAAATCCGCCAATGGGGGCAGACTTGGATTATGCAGGAGTGGAAGTCCATTGTGAACGTAATGAACTTTAATTCTCTCATAGGGCTGAAGAAGAATCCCCCCTTCCTAAAGGTAAAGTCTCTTACTCTATCTCCGTTTAACCCAAAAAGTTATACTTGTGCCAAAAGGATGGCACAAACGGAATAATATACTTACTTCATCGATAGCGGGAATAACCTCTTATCTTCTTATAATAAAGAAGATTCTCATCAATACCAAAATTCTTAGGATGAGTAAATATGATCTTGGCAGCAAAGATACGGTAAGTGTAGCGATTGGTTTCCTCAACCAAGCGAAGTTCAAGCGGATCGTCCACCTTTTGACGGGCCATCTCTGTCGCTACACGCTCAGGGCCGATATTATACGATTGGGCTACAGCAACCCAATTACCGAAACGTCTGTAAGCATTCTTCAAATATTGGCAAGCAGCCTGAGTTGCTTTCTCTATGTGGAAACGTTCGTCAACACCATCTGTAACATTCAGACCGTAATCACCGGCAGTTCCTTTCATGAATTGCCATAATCCGGCAGCGCCTTTTCCTGAGCAAGCATAAGGATCCAATCCACTTTCTATCACCATCAGGTATTTAAAGTCATCGGGAATGCCATTTCTGTAAAGAATAGGTTCAACCATAGGAAAGTAAAAATTGGCACGTTGCACCAATTTGGACGAATAACGTGAGAGTACTGCCAATTCACGCCCCAGCTTCCGCCTTCTCTCATGGATATTCAAATCAATAAGTTGCCCACAGAAGTCCAGAATATTTTCATCATTCAATGAATACCCTACAGGGACAGAATCTACCTCGGGAATATGGTAAACTTTAGCCTTTTCCGGTGAAGCAGGAGAAGGTAACGGATCGGGATCTTGAGCAAAGAGTAAGTTAAGCTTCAAAACACCTATAAGAAGAAGCAAAGAGACAATGAAACAGCGTTTCATGATTACCGTATTTTAACCGGGGCAAAGGTAGCGATAAGTCTGTGAAATAGAATAGAGATAAGATTAAAAAAGTACCCAAGAGACATAAAAAGCTGCATGATATACGCTCTGAGCAAGAGATATGACCTGCCGGACAACATCGGAATGCGGAATGATATAATAAAAAAGAGGTTGTCTCAGGAGACAATTCTTAAGCAAATTACCCCTGCTAAAATGTATTGTAGCAAGGGTAAAATTGTAATCTTGAACTTTTGAAGTAGCTCCTTTTCGAATGAGAATATCCGAATTACTTCTTAACCTGCCGCTTCTTTGCAGATTCCACAGCTTCAGCTACAACCGGTTTATTTTCAAAGCGTTTTGTATATGAAGTATAATCAGGATGGGTGCGAACATATTCCGGATCGTTAAAGAGAGGACTCGATATAATATGATCTGCCGTACTGCGATTACAGCAAAACACTATATTTTCCACACCTGCCAAACGAGTCAATGCCTTTACATCGGTATCATGAGGTTGCAAAGTCATAGGATCGGTAAAAAAGAAAAGATAATCAATCTCTCCTTCCACAATACGGGAACCCATCTGTTGATCACCACCCAACGGACCAGATTTTAAAATAGTAATATCCCAGTCCACATCGGGATGTTTCTCTTTGAGCGCAGCAAGAATTAAAGTACCCGTAGTACCCGTGCAATAAAATTTGTGCCCGATTAAACGTTCGGAGTTCCAGAGAACCCACTCAATCAGATCTTTTTTCATAGCGTCATGCGCTACCAAACCAATCTTTCTAATTAATTTTTCCATAAAGCAATTCAACTAAATATAAAATCACGTAAAAAGGATTCTTTTTTCTAACTGGGAAAAGATCTTTTTTCCACAAAGATAGTACTGTGCTAAGATACTGTTTTTTGTCCGTTCGGGTATTGTTTCGGTAGAAGTTTTTCTAAGATTATCTTCACGCACCGATACATAGGATTGTTTGAGCAAATAGAACTCTTTACGGGCACGCCAGACAGCTAATGCATTAGGAAGCTGGAACTTAAACAAAAAACTTAATGCTGCAATATAGTCGAGAACAGTACGAATACGCATTACATGGTTCAATTCTGCCGAAGGTAGATTTTTGTAAAGCATAATCAGGTTGTTTCGAAAATTGAGAAAGGTCTTACGTGGATTCTCTCTTTTCAGTGTGGCTCCTCCAACATGATACACTACACTTTCCGGAATACACACGATTTGCTTTCCACGGGCACGAAGTCTCCAACAAAGATCGATTTCCTCCATATGGGCAAAAAAGCGTTCATCGAGTCCTCCTACTTCTATATAATCGGATAACCGGATAAATAACGCCGCCCCTGTAGCCCAAAAGATAGGAATGACCAAATCATATTGCCCATGATCATCTTCTACGGTATTCATAATTCTCCCCCTGCAATACGGATAACCATAACGATCGATAAATCCGCCGGCAGCACCGGCATATTCAAATCGATCTTTATGTCCCCAGCTACGTAATTTCGGCTGACAAGCAACAACTTCAGAATGACCGTCCATATAGGATACAAGTGGATTCAACCACTGTTCGGTAACTTCTACATCGGAATTAAGCAGAACAACATATTCAGCCTCAATTTGCTGCAAAGCTTGGTTATATCCCTCTGCAAAACCATAATTCTTACCTAACTTTATTAGACAGACAGAAGGAAAGTCTTTAACAATTACTTCGACAGAACTATCGGTAGAACCGTTATCGGCTACATATATGGTAGCTCCTTCCGAATAATGAATTACCGAAGGGAGGAAGGTGCGAAGCATATCACAACCATTCCAGTTTAAAATAACAACAGCAATTTTATCCATGTTGCTTCATATCTTCACGTTTGAATTTCCAACGTTTATGAGACCAAAACCAATAAGCAGGTGCCTTTCGTATCGTTTGTTCAAGACGGCGGACAAATGTTTCGGTGATTTCACCCTCGGCTGTATCTCTAGGAAATTCTGTAATCAAATCAAATGATACTTTGCAATAACCACGTCTATCCTTTATCAATTCACAGTAATATACGGGGAACTTCATCATTTTCGCTATACGCTCGGCACCATCCATAAAGACTGTATCCTGATTAAGAAAAGTAGTCCAGTAATGCGCCTCACTGCGATTGGGTGACTGATCGGTTATCAATCCGATAGCTACCCGCTTACCTTCATTGCGCAGTCTTATGATTTCCCGTGCCGTGGAGTGTTTTGGAACATTATAACCACCAAAACGGGAACGTATTACTTTAAATAGTTCATCCAAGTATTTATTTCGAAGCGGTTTATAGATTTGCACCGGAAGATCTCCCTGATGCATGATCGCCCCCATACCTATAATCCACTCAAAGTTTGCATAGTGGGGAATGAGAAGAATAAGCCCTCCATACTTTTTTATTAAGGCAAGATATTGCTCTGTATTATCATATTCCATACGCCTGCAAAGTTCATCAAAAGGCATGCTTATGAGTTTGATTTCTTCAAGCATATAATCACAGAGATAATGATAGAATTTCCGTTCTATTTCACGTAACTCCGTTTTATTTTTTTCCGGAAAAGAATTCATCAAGTTAGCCCTAACCGTCCGCAAGCGATAACGGACTATACGGTGCAATGTAAAACACATCACATCGGACAATATATAAAGAACCTTGAATGGAAGTAACGCTAACAACCACATTCCGGCATATGTTAACCAGTATAGGAATTTTGATCTCATAAATATCTTTTTATCATACCAATGTTCCCTTTAAAGCAGTAGAATCTTCATTAAAAATCCTCATTCTGACATTTACCACCCGATTATCCAAAGCCTCATCATGTTCTACTTCTACTCTTATATAATTAGGAGTAAAGCCATGCATCGGAGCGTCAGATTTGGATCGCTCCAAGAGGACCGGCATGACTTGCCCCGCATGGAAATTGTAAAATGCGTGCAACTTTTCATCCGACAATTTTAATAGGCGTTGACTACGTTCATGCTTTTTCTCCGGGCTAACGGCATGCTCAATCCTTAAAGCTTGCGTACCGGGACGTTCAGAATAACTGAAAACATGTAACTGAGTCACATCCAGTCCTTTGATAAATTCATAAGCCTTATCAAAATATTCATCCGTTTCACCACGAGTACCCACTATTACATCCACGCCGATAAAAGCATCCGGAAGTACCTCCTTTATCTTATGCACTTTCGAAGCAAACAGAGCTGTATCATATTTTCTACGCATCAAACTCAACACTTCATCGGAACCAGCTTGCAAAGGAATATGAAAATGCGGCATGAATCTTTTGGAACGGGCTACAAACTCAATAATCTCATCTGTCAGCAGGTTGGGTTCAATAGAAGAAATGCGGTAACGCTCGATTCCTTGTACTTCGTCCAGAGCTTTCACCAAATCAAAAAATGTCTCTCCGGTAGTTCTACCAAAATCACCGATATTAACACCAGTCAAAACAATCTCCTTACCACCTTCTGCGGCAACTTGCCGCGCTTGTTCTACTAGCGATGTAATTGTTCCATTACGACTGCGTCCCCGGGCGAACGGTATCGTACAATAGGTGCAATAATAATCACATCCATCTTGCACCTTCAGAAAATAACGCGTACGATCTCCCCGTGAACACGATGGGACAAATGAATGAATATCCTTCAAAGCAGAAATGTAAGCCTCTCCCGCTTCATTTTTTTTCAAATCACCCAGATAACGCAATAAATCCTGCTTCTGCTCAGCACCCAATACAACATCAACGCCGTCAATTTTTACAACGGCTTCCGGCTTCAACTGGGCATAACATCCAGTTACAACAACAAAAGCACCGGGATGCTGCCTTACCAGCTTATGGATGGCTTGGCGACATTTTCTGTCGGCTACTTCTGTAACAGAGCATGTATTTACTACGCAAATATCGGCTTTCTCTCCTTTACGAACTGTACGAACGCCTGCTTCACGCAATATTTTACCGATAGTAGAAGTCTCTGAAAAGTTTAACTTACACCCTAAAGTATAGTAAACAGCTTTCTTATCTTGAAATATAGTGGTATCAATCATGAACTTATAAAAACGCAATTGTGCGGCAAAGTTACATATAATTATCAGATTTTTCCTACTTTTGCACAAATCATCAAAAGTCGTGCAATGATTCAAGAGAATTTTATAAAACTATATGAACGCAGTTTCCGAGACAATTGGGATCTTCCCTGCTATACGGATTACGGTGAAGATCAAAGTTATACATACGGCGAGGTAGCACAGGAAATAGCAAAACTACATCTTATTTTCAAATATTGTAATCTCCGAAGAGGAGACAAAATAGCCATTATTGGCAAAAATAATGCGCATTGGTGCATTACCTTTATGGCCACTATTACCTATGGAGGTATTGTTGTCCCTATATTACAGGATTTTAATCCAAATGATGTTCACCACATTGTCAATCATTCCGAATCGGTTTTCCTCTTTACAAGCGACTCCATTTGGGAAAGCTTAGAAGAGGAACATTTACTCGAAATCCGAGCAGTCTTTTCTCTTACTGATTTCCGTTGCTTACATCAACGGGATGGTGAAACGATTATCCGCTTCATCAAACACTTGGACGATGAAATGCAAAAAACTTATCCTAAAGGTTTTCAAAAAGAGAATGTAAATTATACAACCCTCTCCAATGACAAAATAATGATGCTGAACTACACATCAGGAACAACAGGTTATAGCAAAGGAGTTATGTTAACGGGAAATAATCTTGCTGGAAATGTAACATTCGGCATTCGCACAGGATTACTTAAGAAAGGAGAAAATGTCCTTTCATTCTTACCTCTTGCACACGCGTATGGATGTGCATTCGACTTTCTAACCGCCACAGCAGTGGGAACGCACATTACGCTTTTGGGAAAAGTTCCTTCTCCCAAAATATTAATGAAAGCATTTGAGGAAGTAAAGCCTAATCTTATAATAACCGTTCCTCTTGTTATTGAGAAAATATACAAGAATGTGATTCTTCCCATTATCAACAAAAAAACAATGAAGTGGGCACTAAACATTCCTTTGCTCGATGGACAAATCTATTCGCAGATACGAAAAAAACTCATTGACGCTTTAGGGGGGCGATTTAAAGAAGTTATTATAGGTGGAGCCGCCATGAACCCGGAAGTGGAAGAATTCTTTCATAAAATAAAATTCCCTTTTACTATCGGATATGGGATGACAGAATGTGCACCCCTTATCAGTTACTCATCTTGGAATGAATTTATACCAAATTCATCGGGTAAAGTTTTGGATATTATGGAAGCACGTATATACAAAGAAAGCCCGAATACCGAAACCGGAGAAATTCAGGTACGGGGTGAAAATGTTATGGCAGGGTATTATAAAAATCCGGAAGCCACTAAAGAAGTTTTCACGGAGGATGGATGGCTACGTACAGGTGACTTGGGTACGCTAGACGAAAGCAACAATCTGTATATTCGCGGCCGTAGTAAAACAATGATACTCAGTTCTAATGGACAGAATATTTTCCCCGAAGAAATTGAAGCAAAATTAAATAACTTACCATTTGTCCTGGAGAGCCTTGTTATTGAACGTAATAAAAAGCTAGTTGCATTAATATATGCCGATTATGAAGCATTAGACTCCTTGGGATTGAATAATTCCGAAAATTTAAAAGCAATTATGGATGAGAATCTCAAAACGCTAAATAACAACGTAGCTGCGTATGAAAAAATTAATCAAATTCAACTCTATCCTATCGAATTTGAGAAGACCCCGAAAAGAAGCATAAAAAGATATTTATACAACAGCATTATAGAAAGCTAAACTGTTAAATGATACACTTTTATCCTATATAAAAGGAGAATCATGAAAAAAAACATAAAAAAAGTTGGAGTTTAGAGAACAACATATTGAAAAAGTATATACCTTTGCAATGTTTTAATAAAGCAATTGATTGTATTACGTTTTAAAAAGTAAAGAAAATGAAAAAATTAGTTTTGATGGCCGTAGCTATCGTAGCAGTATCTTTCGCATCTTGTGGTAACAAAGCAGCTGACAAAGAAAAAGCAACTGCAGATTCTATCCGTATTGCTGACTCTATCGCAGCTGTTGAAGCAGCAGCAGCAGAAGCAGCAGCAGCTGCTGATACTACTCACGCTGATAGCACCGCTGCACCTGTAGCTGAATAATTCAGGTCCGGTCATAGAGAGAATTGAAAGTCTGCCGTGCGAAAGCACTACAGACTTTTTTTATGCACTATTTCTTCACTCACAAAAATTACTTCGAAAAAAAGGATTAGATATTATCATCAATAAATAGCTAGATAGAACCAAACAAGCCTCTCCTTTTCCAATATTTTTTATTATCATTGCAAAACAATAATAATAAAACAATGAAAAAGACTTTACTTCTTATTATTTTCTCAATCTACTCTTACTTTTTGTATGCTCAGGATACATACACTACTCTTAAAGAGATTTCTTATGTCGCTTCAACCGAAAAAGACTTGTACAAGGAAAGTAGGTGCAAATTAGATCTTTATTATCCGGAAAAAACAAACAATTTCCCAACATTGATCTGGTTTCATGGGGGAGGATTGGAAGGTGGAGAAAAATATATCCCAAAAGAGCTTATGAACAGGGGAATTGCCGTAGTAGCTGTAAATTACAGATTAAGCCCGAAAGTCAAAAATCCAACCTATACTGAAGATGCTGCCGCTGCCGTATCTTGGGTATTTCGCAATATTGAAAAGTACGGCGGTTCAAAAGAACGTATATTTGTATCAGGACATTCAGCAGGAGGATACCTGACCCTAATGCTCGCTTTAGATAAGAAATATCTTGAAAAATATGGAATAGATGCAAATCAGGTCAGCGCTTATCTACCTGTTAGCGGACAAACTCTAACACACTACACAATTCGTAAAGAACGTGGGATACCTCAACAAATTCCCGTGATCGACGAGTATGCTCCGGTTAACAAAATACACAAAGACACAGCTCCTATTGTACTTATTACAGGAGACAGGAAATTGGAAATGGCTGATAGATGGGAAGAGAATGCATTATTGGCATCCATGCTTAAAAATATTGGAAACAACAAAGTTTCACTCTATGAATTAGAAGGATTTGATCACGGTCAAGTAGCAAGTCCGGCATGCATTTTTATTGGGAATTACATAAAAAACCTTATCAAATAACATCAAACTCCAATATTCAAAAAGAAAAGAAAGCAAATGAAATCGGGCTACTATGTTGATATGAACTAATCTTTATTTCCTTAACTAACAACTTTATTCTGAAATAGAATAAATTAAATGCAAAAAAAATCTTGATTTAATAAAAATACTCGCTAGAACTGGAATATACCCTACTTTTGGAGTATATTTTAGTTGTAGAGAGTCATCTTGTTCTTTTTCTGACTTTTGAGACATATTTTTTTTCAGATCGAGATATCAGTAATGACATCACTCTTCATATATAATAAATAGAAGTATTCTCAAGATAAAACATTACTAAAAATATACTCAAAACCTAACTTAATGAACATCTGTACTCCTTTTATATGCATTTTTATACTGATATTTTTTCATCCATAACATTGCATTGTTTAGCATAACGTTATTTCAGAAATAAATAAATCGAGTAGGAGGAAAACGAAGTAGTTTTCTTCCTACTTTCGTTTTCCGACCTCTCACACCACCGTACGTGCCGTTCGGCATACGGCGGTTCTTTACTTACGATGCAATTTGCTGTAATACCCCATCAAAGTAGGATAGCCTGCTTGTTTCAGTTTGTCATTATTCAGAGCGGAAGTCAGTATTCTGCTCCCGGCTATACTCCAATATCCCAATCGAGTATTAGCGTGTTGCCAGGCATAAAATCTACTGATGCCACACTTCTGTAAATTCACAAACTTCGTCTTAATCTTCTTCCAACATTTCCAAATACTCATGCGTATCCTACGGCGAAGCCATTCGTCTATACGTTTCAAGTAGCTCTGCATATCCGCTAACTGAAAGTACTCTATCCACCCACGCATAAACCGATGGAGTTCTGATTTGCGTTTATCATATCCCATACCATTGCTTCTTCCGGTCAACTCTTTCAAACGAGTTTTCAGCTTAAGATAACTTTTAGGATGTACGGATAAACGACACTCACCTTTATGTACATAAAATGAGTAACCCAAAAACTTCATTCCTCGAACATAACCAACGCTGGTTTTATCAAGATTCACTTTTAGTAAAAGCCGTTTCTCAATAAAAGTAGTTATACTCTCCTTAACACGTAAGGCAGAACGTTTGCTCCTACAGAAAATCATACAGTCATCCGCATAGCGCACAAACTTGTGCCCACGGGATTCCAACTCTGTATCCAATTCGTGGAGCATGACATTGCTCAGCAGAGGACTCAATGGTCCACCTTGGACAGTACCCTGGACCCGACTTTCGTAGTGACTGCCTGCCATTACCCCCGAAAGAAGGTATTTATGGATGAGGGAGATAACACGACCATCCTTCACGGTACGCGACAGAACCTCTATCAGCTTGCTGTGGTTGACTGTATCGAAGAACTTTTCCAGGTCCAGGTCAACACAGTATTTATGACCACTATTGATGTGAGATTGGGCGCGCCGCAAGGCTTGGTGGGCACTGCGTTTAGGGCGGAAGCCAAAGCTGTTGTCACTGAACTGGCGTTCGTATAGCGGACTAAGCACCTGACTGATGGATTGTTGAATAAGACGGTCAACAACGGTAGGAATACCTAATTGACGTTTCTTTCCTCCATCCTTGGGGATTTCAACCCGGCGGACGGGATTGGGACGATAGCTACCGTCCAACAAAGAGTTTATCAGTTCGGCTTTATGGAATCCCAGGTAAGGAAGTAAATCTTCCGTTTCCATCTTATCGACACCTCCACTGCCACCGTGGGACACGACCTGCTTGTAAGCACGGTTCATGTTTGCAGGTGACACAATACGTTCCAATAAATCATCTTTGGTAAATTGCACTTCCACGAGGTGGTTTTCAGTTATCCCAATAAAGGTCTGCACTCCGGCATAGCTTTCCGATTCCGTCCTATCCTTTTGCCGGCAGTTATCACTCGATGTTGATATTTTATGCATTCGTTCCTTTATTAGGTAACATTCATTGACTACTCGCTTAAATAAAGTTCAGACCTTCCCCGACTGTCTGTTTTTTTTTGTTTTTTTTTGTTTTTTGTTTTTTTTCGGGTACTATGTCGTCTGCTGACTTCTCACAGCAAGCTTTACTCCATGCTTCTGAAAAAAAAAACATCTGCACGTCTGTGAGACCTCCCCAGTTAAGAATACATTCTTTCCATCTTATACCTGCCGGATTTACTTTGGATGTTTCAGGATAGTTATCGGGCTTTGTCTTGTTCAGCAGACTTACCCACATCCTTTAGCCTTATATCCGGTTTCTGTACGTCAGGCCAGATGTTTGCCGCAACCTTCCTTCAGATTCCATCTCACGGTGGACACCCTTGGTCTTGGCTAAACACTTCCCACTATCAGGGCGTGTGAGGGACTTGCACCCATTAGAATATACCCATGCTGGGCGAACTAAAAAAGAGACAGCCTCTTTTGAGACTGCCTCTTCCTCTTTATATAAAAATTGTAATTACGCTTCTTCGCCTATAACTTCAAAAGGTATTTCTACAGAAACCTCTTTATGAAGTTTAATGATAGCTTTGTAGTGACCAACTTCTTTAACGGCATCTTTGACAACTATTATCTTTCTGTCAATTTCATGTCCTAATTTTGCAAGTCCCTCAGCTATTTGAATATTGCCAACAGAACCAAAAATAGTACCAGTAGAACTTACCTTTGTTGCAATAGTAAGAGAGACACCCTCTAGTTTTGCAGCCAAAGCTTCAGCATCCTTTTTAATTTTGTCCAATTTATGTGCACGCTGTTTCAATTCTTCTGCCAACATCTTCTTTGCACCAGGTGAAGCAATAACAGCTTTACCTGTTGGGATAAGATAGTTACGTCCATAACCTGATTTAACAGTTACGATGTCATTCTTATATCCCAGATTTACTACATCTTCTTTCAATATAATTTCCATACTACTCCTCCTTATTATTTCATCATGTCAGTTACATAAGGCAGTAATGCCAAGTGACGGGCTCTCTTCACTGCTTGAGCAACACGGCGTTGGAACTTTAAAGAAGTACCCGTAATACGACGCGGAAGAATTTTACCTTGTTCATTCAAGAATTTCTTCAAGAATTCAGGATCTTTATAATCGATATACTTTATACCGCTCTTTTTGAAACGACAGTATTTTTTCTTCTTAACATCCACTGAAGGCGGAGTTAAATATCTGATTTCTGATTGAACTTGTTGTGCCATGATTAATCCTCCTTTTTAGTTGATTTAAGACCTCTTCTTTTCGCAGCATATTCAGCAGCATATTTATCCTGTCTAAAGGTTAAAAAGCGAATAACACGCTCGTCGCGACGGAAGTTAATTTCTAATTTTTCAATAACAGACGGTTCTGCATTGAATTCAATCAATTGATAAAAACCTGTAGACTTTTTCTGGATTGGGTAAGCCAACTTCTTAAGTCCCCAGTTTTCCTCATTCACAATTTCAGCTCCTTCACTTTGAAGAAGACCTTTGAATTTTTCTACCGCTTCCTTCATCTGTACATCAGACAAAACGGGAGTCAAAATGAAAACGGTTTCGTATTGATTCATACCTGTTTAATTAATAAATAAAAGTTTCATTAAATTTTTTGCGGTGCAAAGTTAGCCATTTTATTTTGAACTACAAATATTTATATTTTTTTTCACAGTAATATTGGATTTGTGTATGAAGTAACTTACTTTTGCAAAGTTGTTTAAACAATAATTTCATGATAGAGCATTTTAATTTTGACATCCGCCTAATCTTTGCAATTCTCAATGGTAAAGTATCTGCAGCAATCAACCGAAAGTTATCTAGAAACTTTCGGCAAAATGGATTGGAGATTACTCCGGAGCAATGGACAGTGCTCATTTTCCTATGGGAAAAAGACGGAGTTACACAACAAGAGTTGTGTAACGCAACCTTTAAGGATAAGCCAAGTATGACCCGCTTAATAGACAACATGGAGCGGCAACATTTAGTAGTGCGTATTTCCGACAAGAATGATAGAAGAACAAATCTAATCCATCTCACTAGAGACGGAAAAGGATTGGAAGAGCAAGCACGTGTTATAGTCAATCAAACACTCAAAGAAGCATTACAGGGTATCACTTCCGAAGAACTGAAAATAGGGCAAGAAGTATTGAAAAGAGTTTTCTTCAATACGAAAGATTAATCTTAAACTGAAGAAAAACGATAGTTCAGACGTTCTAAAATAGTGATCAATAAGCGTTTAAAAAATAGACCGAAGTTCTTATGACCGAAAATCAATAATACAGACTTCTATCTTCATCCTAAAAAACTAAAGTCTAAAGAGCAAAATACAAGTAAGGCCATCTTAATACATTTAAGACGGCCTTACTTATAATCTGAAATCTCGAGAATACGATAATTCTCCCTATCTATAAACTAAACTACCCTATAACCGAAAAGAATAAAACTTGGAGAATTTAATCTATAATGATTCTCAATTTTAAATCTCACTTCAAGGTACCCTATTTTATCAGTGGGGTTCTCTTTATGCATCTTATCGATTAAACTTCAGGTTCAGGAGTAATCAATTTATACCCTTTTCCGTGGATGTTAATAATTTCAATAGAAGGGTCTTCTTTTAAATGTTTACGCAATTTAGTGATATAAACATCCATACTACGTGCATTAAAATAATTATCATCAATCCAGATTGTTTTTAAAGCAAAGTCACGTTGAAGGATCTCGTTCGCATGAGCGCAAAGCAATCCAAGAAGCTCAGATTCTTTTGTAGTCAGCTTAGTCTGATGCTCAGAGGTAGATAAAATTTGTTTCTGAGTATCAAAAGTAAATTTACCAATTTTATAAATATTACTTTCTTTATTCTTCTTTCCACGAACACGCCTCAAAATCGCTTCAATTCTGAAAGTCAATTCCTCCATACTGAATGGCTTAGTTATATAATCATCAGCACCAATTTTAAAACCTTCCAGAATATCTTCTTTCAACGCTTTAGCTGTCAAAAAGATAATAGGAATTTCAGCATTTGCTGCACGAACTTCCTGAGCTAGAGTAAAGCCATCTTTCTTTGGCATCATCACGTCAAACACACACAGGTCATATTTGTTTTTTAGGAAAGCCTTGTAACCTGCCTCACCATCCGGGTACAACTCGGCTGCATATCCTTTCGCCTGTAAATATTCCCTCAAAAGCATGCCAAGATTCTCATCATCTTCGCACATTAAAATTCGCAATTTCTCGTCCATATCGTTAATTTTTAAGTAAAGGTAATGCTATTATAAATTTTGTGCCCACATTCAATTCACTTTCTGCGCGTATCGTCCCTTTGTGATCTAAAATAATTTTTTTCACATAAGAAAGCCCAAGCCCAAAACCTTTCACATCATGTAAGTTACCGGTATGTACCCGGTAAAATTTGTCAAATATCTTTTTTATATTTTCTTTTTTAATGCCAATGCCGTTATCTTCAATAGAAATCATCAGTCTACCAGGTTCATTCCATGTACTGACCCCTAATTTCAAATCTTCATCAGATTTCTTATATTTCACTGCATTATCCATTAAATTGAAGATCACATTTGTAATATGCATCTCATCTGCAAAAATAATAGGATCTGCTGCCTGCAGTTCCGCCTCAATATTCCCATTATAACGCTCTACTTTCAATGCAAATGTATTAATAACACCGGTAATCAATTCGTTGGCATCCAATTCTTTCATTTTCAAGGTAGCCCTTTGCTTATCGAACATCGACATCTGAAGCACCTTTTCCACCTGAAATCTCAACCGTTTTGTCTCATCGTTTATCACGGTTGAAATGTGCTGAAACATCGCAGGTGACTTACTCACCACAGGGTCCTTGAGCATTTGCGCCGCCAATGATATAGTCGATATCGGGGTTTTAAATTCATGAGTCATATTATTGATAAAATCATTCTTCATCTCCGTCAGTTTCTTTTGTCTGAAGACAATATAAATCGTGAAAATAAATGTAATCAATAAAACCAAAGTGAATATCATTGATGGAATCATAAAACTGACCGAATCAAAAATATAATCGCTTCTTCCCGGAAAATGGATTTTCACAACATTCATTTTAGCCGGTGGATCATTCAAAAACAAAGGTTGGGAATAGGCATTCTCACTCCCATCATCACTATAATCTGGACAACGGTATACCTCCCTTCCATCACGATCAATTACTTTAAAATGATAACTCAATTCTATCCCGTTATCCACAAGACCGGATTTGAGATATTGATCCAGATTTTTAAAATTGATACGTTCCTCAATAGGCTTATCACTTGCCTTACGAACCATCTCCCAGATAACTTCCTCCAACAGCCCGCGTTGATACAAATATCTGTTTTTAACAGCTTCTGCCAGAGAGCGAGATGTCTGAGGAATAGTTTTTACTCCATGTTTTCTCGAAATCATAGCTTTCGGGAAATCAGGGGAACTGGTTATCGTTTTCATCTCAATAGCCGAATATGTTGACCCATCAGGAGATTGCATCGTCAATCGCTGGGTTTGAACTACATCATTTCCCGGAGAGCTCTGTTCCCACGCTTTCTTCTCCGCAGCAGATATATCTTCACGCAGCCAACGATCTGCTTCAGCCGATTCCACATCTTTAGAGGCCGCCATCAAAGCACGCTTCACAGCTTCATCAAACTGCTCATTGCGCATCTTCACCATTTCTTCTATATAGCTGATCTGCAAATATAGCAAGCTAAGAAAAGAAAGCCCCATCACAGCACCTAATATCCAAATAGTTGACTTTTTCATAGTCACAAAATTAACACTCCCTAATTAACACTCCTAACACATTAACCTGATTTAACCGGAAGTTCTCGTTAATTAACGGAAATAGTTTTTTTAGGTCGCATTACATACATAATAACAATTTCAAGCAGGATCGGTTTACAAATTTAATAAAAAATTAAATATTCCTATTAACTTAATCTAATCTAATTAATAATAGTTAAGAAAAAAATGCCGTTATTCTCAATACAAAGAATAACGGCATTAACATATTCAAAGGAATCAAAGCTAATTAATCTTCTGCTTGTTTTAATTCAAAGTCTTTAATGAGCTTCTCTTGCACATCCGAAGGAACAAGTTCATAACTAGCAAACTTCATTATAAATGAAGCACGTCCTCCAGTCAAAGAACTCAAAGCCGTAGAATACGACGACATCTCCTTCAAGGGGATCTTTGCAATTAATTTCTCATATCCAGCTTCACTACTCATGCCCATAATCATAGCACGTCTGCCTTGCAAATCGCTCATAACATCTCCCATTTTATCAGATGGAACAAAGACTTCCACATCATATATTGGCTCCAATATCTTAGGACCTGCATTTTTAAAAGCCTCACTAAATGCATTGCGCCCAGCAAGCATAAAAGATATTTCATTAGAATCTACCGGATGCATTTTACCATCGTAAATAATGACGCGTACATCCCTAGCATAAGATCCTGTCAACGGACCTTGCTCCATGCGTGACATGACTCCTTTTAATATTGCAGGCAGAAAACGGGTATCAATAGCTCCGCCCACAATACTATTAACAAATACAAGTTTTCCACCCCATTCTAGAGGGACTTCCTCAGTCCCTTTCACATTCATCTTATATTCTTGACCATTGAATCGGTAAGTATCCGGTAAAGGCATTCCTTCATAATAAGGTTCTACAATCAGATGTACTTCGCCAAATTGGCCCGCACCACCCGACTGTTTCTTATGCCTATAATCTGCACGAGCTGCTTTTGTAATCGTTTCACGATAGGGGATTCTGGGCTCTTCAAATTTAATTTGTAATTTCTCGTTGTTTTCCAAACGCCATTTCAAAGTTCTTAAATGAAATTCGCCTTGTCCGTGCACAATCGTCTGTCTTAACTCTTTAGATTGCTCTATAATCCAAGTCGGATCTTCTTCATGCATCCGATTAAGAATAGCCATCATTTTTTCGGTATCAGCCTCGTTTACAGGTTTAATAGCACGAGAATACTTGGAATTAGGATAACTGATAAAACTAAAGCGGTTTTCACATCCTTTCCCATTCAGAGTATTGCCGGTATGAACATCTTTAAGCTTTACCGTACAACCTATGTCTCCGGCAACCATTTCTTCCACCTTGATACGATTTGCTCCGGCACATGCATAAATCTGGGCAATACGCTCTTTCGACCCACGATCGGCATTAGTGAGATCATCTCCTTCATGTACTTTACCACTCATTACCTTAAAATACTGAACATCTCCAATATGAGGTTCAACCGCCGTTTTAAAGAAATACAAAGAAGTTGCCGTTTTAGAATCCGGCTTAACCACATCACCACGTGTATTATGCACTGGAGGCATTTCATCAACAAAAGGAACGACATTACCCAAAAACTCCATTAAGCGAGTAACCCCCATATCTTTACCAGCACAAACACAAAATATAGGAAACATACCACGCGATGCCAATCCTTTACGGATTCCCTCCCGCATTTCATCCTCAGTAAGTGACTCTTGCTCAAAAAACTTTTCCATAAGTCCTTCGTCATGCTCAGCAGCAGCTTCAACCAATACTTTATGCATTTCAGTAGCTTTGTCCAACTCTTCCGCAGGTATGTCTTCAATCGTTGGAGCTCCACCTTCAGGTCCCCACGAATATTTTTTCATCAAAAGTACATCTATCAATGAATTAAAATTTGGTCCAGTTGACAACGGATATTGTATAGGAACAACTTTGGAACCATAGATTGATTTTAGCTGTTCCAATACCATATCGTAATCACACTTTTCGTGATCAAGCTGATTCACTAAAAAGATAACCGGCTTACCTATTTTTTCAGTATAGCGGAAATGGTTCTGCGTCCCAACCTCAGCTCCGTACTGTCCATTAAGCAACAAAATAGCCGTATCCGTAACATTAAGCGCCGTAATTGCCGCTCCTACAAAATCATCACTTCCCGGACAGTCTATAATGTTCAATTTCTTACCATTCCATTCAACGTGGAAAACGGTGGAAAAGACAGAGTAACCATACTCTTGTTCCACCGGGAAATAATCGCTGACCGTATTCTTGGCAGTTATTCTGCCGCGACGTTTTATAATACCACTCTCAAAGAGCAGCGCTTCAGTGAGAGTGGTTTTACCCGAGCCATCATTACCAAGTAAGGCAATGTTCTTAATTTCATTAGTCTGATATACTTTCATGATGTATTAAGATTTAAATTGAACATTTAGTATGTCAAGCATACTACTTAGTTTTAGTGAGGCGCAAATTATAAATTTAGACATTTAAAAACAATAAATCAACGGTGTTACTAAACAATGTTGTGCAACACATAACTGTATACACAAAATAAATTTCTATCTTTACGACATCTATATCTTTAACGGTAAGCAATGAAAAAACTACTTGTTGTATTTCTATCTATTTGCGCTTCATTCTGCAAGGCACAAAATATGGCACTCCCCTCTCCGGGTTATCCGGTTATTGGAATTTCGTGTTCACATCCCGGTTACAATTCCTCAGTAAGAATGACTTACTCTGAATCGGTAATAAAAGCGGGAGGTATTCCTATAATGATCCCAGTCGCAACGGATAGTATTACTTTAACCCGGATTATCAATCATTTGGACGGTATTATCTTAACCGGTGGTGAAGACATCCACCCCACCTATTATCATGAAGAGCCGATTAAGCAATTGGGAGAAGTTGATTCGTTACGCGATGTCTACGACATGAAACTCATTCGCTTTGCAACACGCCGAAATATTCCAATGCTGGGGATATGTCGCGGCGAACAACTCATAAACGTAGCCTTTGGAGGAACACTATATCAAGATATCCCCACTCAGCATCCCGATTCCAGTGTGCATCATCAACAAAAGCAACCTAGCAGTATACCGACTCACCTTGTGAATCTATTGCCAAACTCTACGATTTCGACTATTACAGGAAAGCTGCAACTATTTACCAATAGCCATCATCATCAGGCAGTCAAACGAGTAGCGCCGGGATTCCGCATTACGGCATGGGCAACAGATAGTATCGCCGAAGCTATTGAGAACATTGACGGACATCCCATCTGGGGTGTACAGTTTCACCCTGAAGCATTAACCGTTGCAGGTGACAGTGCTTTTCTTTCATTCTTCCGTTTTATGGTAAATAAAGCTTCCACATACCAAAAAGCTAAAGAAATTCATCAACAGATTCTTTCCATAGACACTCATACCGATACTCCTCTCGATTTTAATAATTCATATAACATTTGTCTACGCGAGAATACAAAAGTTTCCATACCTAAAATGGAGGAAGGCAAACTCGATGCACAATATTTGGCTTGCTGGGTAGCTCAAGGTCCATGCGACAAAGAGCATACCCAAAAAGCCATAGACAGAGTAAATGAACTATTGCAAAGAATCCACTATCAGGTAGAGCAACATAAAGACGCATGCGAAATTGCACGTTCCGCCGACGACCTTAGGCGGATTAAAAATGCAGGAAAGAAAGCCTTCTATATTGGCATTGAGAATGGATACGGAATAGGTTTGGATATAAGCAATATAGCCCGTTATCAAAAGATGGGAGTAACCTATATCACACTTTGTCATACTCGCAATAACGATATATGCGACAGTTCCTCCGATTCCATCAGCCGTTGGAATGGATTAAGTCCCTACGGACGGAAAGTTGTGAAAGAAATGAATAAGCAAGGAGTTTTAATAGATTTATCGCATACTGCCGAAAGTACATTCTGGGATGTTCTAAAACGATCCAAATCTCCTGTTATAGCCTCACATTCTTCGGCAAGCGCCATCTATGCGCACGATCGCAACTTAACCGATAACCAATTGCGTGCTTTAGCCGAGCATGGTGGCGTAGCCCAAGCATGCCTTGTCGACGAGTTTCTCCGCCCCAACTATCGAAACGCAAATTTAGAAGACTTCATGACCCATCTTTATCACATGATAGAAGTAGCCGGAATTGATCACGTTGGCATCGGTTCAGACTTTGACGGCGGCGGCGGAGTAAAAGGTTGCAATGGTGATAATGATTTAATTAATATCACCACTCATCTATTAGAGCACGGATACTCCGAAACCGACATTGCCAAAATATGGGGGGGTAATTATCTCAGAGTATTAAAAGCGGCACAAAGCAAATTGTAATTGCCTATCAATGTAAAAATCCGGGTAAAATAAATACGATCATTCTACCAACAAAACTTACAATAATCTGCTATTCAAAATAATACAATAGATATTAGTCAAAAAAACATAAAAAAGATTCGACTAAAATTAATTAAATTGTGAAGAATTCGAAGCAGCAGTACTTAACAATGTAACTAGAAGTGGCAAATAATCCTTCAAACTGACTCTCAGCATTTTGAGAGCTTGTTGAATACGATAATCTACCGTCTTGGGAGACACATTAAGAATCTCTGCAGCTTCTTTGTAACTCAGATTACCGAAACGATGCATAATAAAAGCTTCTCTATAAGAAGCAGGAAGCTCATCTATTGCTTGTCGAATGCGTTTGCTCAACTCATTTATTTGACAGACATCCACATCCTGCAGCATAGCCAGCATTCTTTCATGATAAATTGAGTCAGTCCGTTGCTTTACTTCATTTTGTGCAATTCGAGTCATCGACCGGTGATAAGTCGCTTTGAAGAGATATTGCTTAAGAGAATATTCAATAATAGAATTTTCACGGTTTTCCCATAACCATAGCATCACATCTTCCACAACCTCTTCCGCATCCTCCAAGCGAATAAAGTGATAAGAGTACGCACAAAGTATGGGATAGTATTTCTGGAATAACTTATCAAAAGCACTTTTATCCCCTTTCTGCATGGCAAATAATAAAAGTGTATCTTCTGATGTGGTGTCTTTCATAGCAAACTTTATTATTAAGCAAAAATAGTCATTTTTCTAAACTATCCTTTCTTTGAGAAAATATTTTTGTTTTTGTTTAGGAGTTTTCTTCGCCGACTTGTCATAATAATAGTAAGGTTGGAGATATTTTATGGTCAATGGTAAAAAGAAAGGAAATGGAAGAATTACTCATTATTAGGTATTATAAAGGAGAAACAAGCAAAGAGGAGAATCTTCGAGTAGAAGAATGGTTAAAAGAGTCCGAAGAGAATCGTAAAATAGCCCGACAGCTCCAAAGTATTATCTTAGCTACGGATGTGGCCGAAATTTCTTCAAAGCTGGATATAAAAAAAGCTTTGGCAAACGCCCATCTGAAAATGAAGCGCAAAAAAAATGGTAAGCTTCAGGTATTATTTAGAAGAATGCAACGAGTGAGTGCCATTTTATTTATCCCTCTGCTAGTATCATGGGGTATTCTATATTATAGCAGAAGTTCTCAAATAGCAGAATTTATTGAAGTAAGGACAAACCCGGGGATGACCACATCGTTAGTATTACCAGATAGTACAATGGTTGTATTGAATTCTTCATCTTCATTACGATACCCATCGAGGTTTTCGAGTAATAGACGGGAAGTTAAGTTAATAGGAGAAGCGTTCTTTTCTGTTAAGAAAGATGCAAAAAGAAAGTTTGTAGTAAAGACTTTAAGCAATCTTGAAATTGTAGCATACGGAACGGAATTCAATGTAGAAGCCTATGGAGAAGATAGGTTGATACAAACGACTTTAGTGTCAGGAAAAGTTGGTCTTACGACCTTAAGTAATGGGAAAAAGAGCAATTTGATGATATACCCCGGACAAAAAGCTATTTATGATATAAGGCAGGGGAAGATAGCACTGAAAGAGGCTAATATCGAAGTGGAGACTTCATGGAAAGATGGACGTTTGATTTTCAGGGATACTCCGTTCGAAGACATTTTAAAAAGCTTGAGCAAACGTTATAATGTGAAGTTCATGGTTAAGAATGAGGCATTGAAGCGTAATTCTTTTACGGGGACTTTCGTTCATCAGCGTTTGGAACGAATATTAGAGAGATTCCGTATATCTTCAAATATTAAGTTTCGTTTTATTGAAAACGGTAATTTAGATGAAGAGAAACAAATAATAGAAGTTTATTAACCATTTAACCAAAGATATTATGAGAAAAAAGAAAATCTAAAAAACATGCAAGAAAATATTGGCGTATTTTCCTGCATGAAATAGTCACCTTAAAATATCTGTTTGGCGACAGATAAAGTAACTTTATTTTTAACTGAAAATCAATGCAAAATTATGAAAAACCACATTTGTATCCAATTATTTAGGGTAAAAAACGCCCTAATGAGGAAGACAAAGAAAATTCCTCTTGTTATGAGAACTACTCTTTTTATGTTGTTTTGTTTTGTTGGCTTTATTTCTGCCAATGATGGTTATGCTCAAAAAACTCTGTTAAACATTACTTCTCAAGACAAAATGGTAAGCGAAGTGCTAAATGAGATTGAACAAAAGACAGAGTTTACATTCTTTTACAACAATAAGCAAGTTGATGTAAAACGCCGCGTCTCTGTCCATGTCAATTCGGAGAATGTATTCAAAGTATTGGATAAAATATTTAAAGGCACAGATATAGTCTATAAAGTATTAGATAAAAGTATCATTCTTTCAAATACGGCTATCAATACTACAGTTTCAAAGGCTGTCCAGCAAAAAGAAAATCTGAAGGGCAGAGTAGTTGATGCTCATGGAGATCCGATTATAGGTGCGAATATTATAGTCGTAGGCACTACAAAAGGAACCATTTCTGATATCTATGGAAATTTTTCTATTGAAGCATCAAAAGGTGATGTGATCAAGGTATCCTATATCGGTTATCTGGATGAAAGTGTCACACTCTCAAATCAAACCTCCATAAAGATTACTCTAAAAGAAGATACTAAGACTCTTGACGAAGTAGTAGTCATAGGTTATGGTACAGCGCGCAAAAGCGATTTGACGGGTTCCCTTTCTTCTGTATCCAACGAATCTTATAAAAATCAGAACGTAACTCGCGTTGACGAAGCATTACAAGGACGTGCTCCCGGTATTCAGATATCGAATACGGTAGGTGCCCCCGGCGGTGATGTTCGTATTCGTATTCGTGGAGCAAACTCCGTTTTGGGTGACAACAGCCCGTTATTTGTCATTGATGGTTTTGTTGGTGCAGATTTCAACTTGCTGAACCCGGCAGATATTCAGTCCATTGAAGTATTAAAGGATGCTTCATCTACAGCCATTTACGGTTCAAGAGGAGCCAATGGTGTTGTCCTGGTCACCACAAAAAGCGGTGACAAAGAAGGTAAAGTGCAAGTGACTTATCAAGGTAGTGTTTCTTTCTCCAATCAGATTAAGAAATATGATATGTTGAGCGCCGGCGACTTTGCCACAACAGTTAATGAACATGATAAAGCCCTCGGAGTAACTAATCTGAAGTTCACTCAATCAGATATTGATAATTACTATAAGAATGGTGGCTTCGATTATAATGATGCTGTCTATCAGACTGGAATTTCAGACCAACATCAATTGAGTATTTCAGGTGGAACAGCTAAGACCCAATATCGTGTGTCCGGTAGTTTTTTGGACATGAACGGTATTGTTCGTGAAACTGGTTATAAGCGTTATACTATTCGCACGAATGTAAATACAAATATAAACAAACGGCTGTCTTTCCGCTTCAGTGCAAACGGCACTAATTCTTCGGGCAACAACAACCAAGCTCGCACAGGCGCAGGAAATCCTGTTGTACAAGCTTTGTCATGGGCTCCCACAACTAATCCTTACACTGAAGACGGTGGCTTCCTTACATCAGATCCAACAGGTTCCATTAAGACTAATCCGCTGTCTCTCATTTATGATACCGAAAATATCCGTTCACGTACAGCTATCAATGTAATGGGAGGAGCTCGATATGAAATTATTCCCGGACTATCTGCTGATTTTCAAGCAGGTGCCGATCTGGGATTCTTTAATAACAAAAGCTGGAGTGGAAATTATGCCTCAAATAATCAACCGAGTGCATCAAAAACGAGTAATCAAGCTGTCACACTACAGACGACAACCCAATTGTCGTACGATAAAACATTCGGCATTCATCATATCAATGCAGTAGTTGCTGTTGAAACTCAAAAATATACTTGGGAAAATTTAACCGGATCCGCTTCAAACTTAAAGTTCTCCGATCTAAAGTATGACAATCTGGCCCAATCGGCAACCAATACTGCAAGTTCGGATTTCTCAGCATGGCAATTGTTATCTTATTTAGGACGTATCAACTATACTTTAATGGATAAATACCTGTTCTCTGTATCAGTCCGTCGCGATGGTTCTTCAAAGTTTTCTAAAGACAATCGTTTCAGCACATTCCCGGCAGGAGCCATAGCATGGAACGCAGGCAATGAACAGTTTATAAAGAACCTTAATCTTTTCGATAAACTCAAAATACGTTTCAGTTGGGGATTAACAGGTAGTCAAGCTATTAACCCATACGCCACCCTATCAGCATACAATACTGATGCTTACTACTCTTTCTCAACTGGCATCCGCACAAATGGAATACAGAAAGGAGCTCCGGGCAATTCCGATCTGAAATGGGAAACAACCGAGCAAAAAGACTTAGGTATTGAAATGGGCTTTTTAAATAATCGCTTGTCTCTTGAGTTCGATTATTTCAATAAACATACCCGCGATCTGTTACTTAATAAGTCTGTTCCATATTATGCAGGTGGTGGAAGTATTGTTTCTAACGTAGGAGATATTGAAAATAAAGGTATTGAGATAAATGTTTCGGCCCGTATTTTCTCAACCAAAGACTGGGGATGGGAAAGTACACTCAATTACTCTTCCGTAAAAAACAAAGTGACAAACTTAGGTAATGAAAACCGTATTTTCGATACAACCGATGTAATAGGCTTAAACGGACAACCAGCATTTATTTATGAAGTCGGTAAATCTTTGGGATCTCTTTGGGGCTTGAAATACCTGGGACCATGGCAAAAAGACGAAGCAACAGAAGCTGCTAAATTCGGATGCGTACCAGGCGATGCACATTATCAAGATTTGGATGGTAACCATTCTATTGATGGTTCGGACTATCAGATCATAGGTTGCGGCATGCCGAAATATTCATTAGGTTGGAATAATACTTTTACATACAAAAACTTCACCTTAAACGCATTTTTCCAAGGTTCATTCGGAGCGGATAAACTGAACTTCACAAGAGGTTTGCATCTAATGGGCGATCGTGATGCACGTCAAGCTACACTGGCTGAAATCAAAGAACGCTACATTCCCGGAGTAAACGAAAACGCATGGTTACCGGCATGGAGCACATCCAGCAAATGGGAACCACAATCAACTCTGTTCTTAGAGAATGCAGATTATTTACGTCTGAAGAATATTAGCATTAGCTATGATTTCAAAGTAAAGAAATTGGCTGATTTCAGAGTATCTTTGAGTGCAACCAACTTGTTCACTATCACCAGTTATAAGGGAATTGATCCTGAATCGAGCAACGTAGGAGGTGGCGGTTCAGACATTCAACAGGGTATCGATTATGGTTCATATCCCAATTCGAAGACCTATACTATTGGTTTAAACATTACTTTCTAAAATCTATATTATGAAAAATACATTAATATATGCTATGATGGTCTGCGCCATACTATCGCAGACTAGTTGCTCAGATTTTCTAGAAGAAGAAACACGTGGCAAAGTGTTTGATAATGTGCTTACATCAGAAAACGGGCTGGAATCGGCTTTAGTAGGTGCATATAAAGGTTGGAGTACTTGTTGGAGTTATGGCTTCTGCAATGGCTGGGCTACAGAGATGACATTGGGAGGTGACGATCTGACTTGCCCTCCGGGTACGGGAAATACGCAGGAGTACGACCGTTATGATGTAAAGAACACCAATTCAAGTTCTCCAACGGTATATCAAGGATGTTATAAAGCCATTCAAGGTGCAAATAATGTGATTGCAAATGCAGATGCATGCACGGCAGCAAAAGACGTTGTTGACAAAATTAAGGGTGAGGCTTATTTCATTCGCGCTGCAAGTTACTTTTGGTTAGTTCGTTGTCATGGAGCTGTTCCTCTAATCACTGATGCTGAATTTACTACAGAAGTACTGTCCGTAAAACCGTCTCCGGTGAAAGATGTGTATGCACTGATTGAAAGTGATTTGAATAATGCAATTAGCTTACTGGGCGACAGTCGCAGGAACGGTGAACTCGGGCGTCCTAATAAAGGGGTCGCCCTTGGAATGTTGGCGGAAGTATATTTGGCAGAAGCCGGATGGCCACTGAAAGACACTTCCAAATACGCCTTAGCAGCATCTACAGCCAAACAAGTTTTAGATAATCGCGCCAAATATGGTTTTGATTTTGAGAATTCTTACGATGTCTTATATTGGAATAACGATGCCGATACAGGAAATAAAGAAGATATGTTTACAATACCTTGCAACCTGAATGCAGGCTCCAATATTAATGCAATGTATGGATATTGGGCTTATCCAGGTGAGCTTGGTGGTTGGGACGTTGTTTTTGCTGAATATACCTTTTATAATAATTTTCCTGAGGGTGTCCGTAAAGAGGCTACATTCGCGACTGACTTTGTGACTCAGGATGGTGCTAAACTGCATTATACAGAATTAAAGAATCCACACCCTTATTACAAAAAATTAATGAAGGATAAGAATGGTACCAATTACTATAACTATGCTTCTTCGATTCCGATGCGTATGCTTCGTTTTACACAGACTGCCCTGACTTATGCCGAAGCTAAGGCCCGTTCCGGAGAACCCGATGATTTGGCTTACGAATGTCTGAACTTCATCCGTACCCGTGCAGGTTTAACTACCTATTCCAACTTAAGTCCAACAGACTTTGCAAACAGATGCGTAGATGAACGTGCTTGGGAACTTTGTGGTGAACGGGTCCGTTGGTTCGATATGGTCCGTTTGGAAATGGTAAATGAAGTGGTGGCAAAGAAAGACTCTCGCGACAACCAACCTTTACATGCTATCACAGAAAAAGACTATACCTTTCCGATCCCGCAACATGACGAATTGTTGAATGGCAATTTGAATTCTGACAAATAAAAATATGTAATTTAACGTTTTATATACTCCCCGCTTATATCCTTGTGCTCGACATTCGGCATAAGTGGGGACTTTTGTAAAAGAAACAGGCTTTATGAAAATCAAACACCATTATGATTCTATATTATGCTGGACTTTCAGCAGCGCCTTTTTAATAGGGTTATTCGTTGATCAGCCAGTAACAGCACAAGTAAAAATAGAGGAAAAAGTTTACTCCATTCCCTCATATGAACAAAAAGCGCCGAATCCAATGCCACGCTTTTACGAAAGTAAGAGTCATCAGGGGGTGCAACGTCGAATATATCCATATCCTTATGACGACGGGTTAACTTCCAATAAACGGAACCAAGACTATTCGATGATACATCTTGAGAACGAGTATATTGATTTAGCCGTTAGCCCTCAATTGGGTGGACGCATCTATTATGCCGATGATAAAAGTAATCATTACAATTATTTATATCATAACCATGTGGTGAAGCCATCTTTAATAGGGATGCTCGGCAACTGGATTTCAGGTAGCCTGGCTTGGGGATTCCCCCATCATCATGGACCTAATACGGTAGAATCCATGGCATATACCCTGGAAGAAAAAAAAGATGGGAGTAAGACGGTATGGATTAGAAGTTGGGACCGTCTCCACCGGATGGAAGTCGTGGTAGGCTATACTATTTACCCCAATTCATCCATCATAGAGATGACAATCCATCCTAAAAACAGAACTGCCATCGCCAATTCTTTTTTGTTTTGGACAAATCCTGCGGTGCACTGTGACTCTGCCTATCAGGTTATATTTCCTCCTTCGGTAAAATATGTGACTTTCCATGGAAAGAATCAAATGACTGCATGGCCAATAGCCGACAGTCGCTTTAATAACTATGACTTCACTGGTATCGACATCAGTTGGTGGAAGAATACCCACGTACCTTCATCTTTCTTTTCATGGGATCCCCGCGAAAATTATTTTGGCGGATACGATCATAACAAAGAAGCCGGCACTGTTTGGGTTGGTAATCGTTATATCAGTCCGGGTATGAAATATTGGGCAGACGGAAATAATGCAAATGGATTGAAAACGAATGAAGGGCTGACTGATAACGACGGTCGTTACATTGAATTAATGGCAGGTTTCTATACTGACAACCAGCCGGACTACAGTTGGTTACAACCATACGAAACAAAAATAGGTAAAATGATATGGTTCCCCATTCGAGATCTGGGCGGCTTGAAATACGCAAATAGAGAAGGTGCGCTGAATTATTTTATCAAAGGAAGCCAGTTTGAGTTGCGTCTCAATACAACTTCCCGTCACGATCAAGCTAAAGCTGTAGTCAGTGCAGCCGGCAAAGTTATATTTGAGCAGACAATATCCATCAGTCCTTCTGCACCCGGCAAGTTAAACTGCAGCTTACCTTCAGGAACAGTCGAAAAAGAGTTGGATTTAGCCTTATATGACGCTCAGGGCAAGGTACTGCTTTCTTATCGCCCCGCCGAACATCAGTCACCGAATTATGAAAAGCCGAAACCTGTGAAGCCTTTCCCTGCACCCGAAGAAATAAAATCGGTGGAAGAACTTTATCTGGCAGGGTTGCGCCTGGATCAATTCTACAACGCATCAGTCGATCCAATGCCCTATTATATGGAAGCACTGAAACGTGATCCCGGCAATTATAATGTCAATACACAGTTGGGCATCAAAGCCATCAAGGCTTATGATTGGAAATCCGCAGAAAAGTATTTCCGTACCGCAGTCGAGAGAATCACCGCCAATTATACCCGACCTAAAGATGGGGAAGCTCTCTATTATTTGGGAGTTACTTTGCGGGCGTTAGGACAAAATGAAGAGGCTTACGAGATGCTTTATCGTGCTTCCTGGTCGTATGCATGGCACACAGCTTCCTATTTCCAATTGGCTTCCATAGATTGCATAAACAAGCAATATCAGGTTGCTTTAGAGCATTTGGATCTATCCATATCAACCAATACGGATAATATGCGTGCTTTGAATTTGAAAGCTTATGTGCTACGTCAATTAAATCGATTGGATGAAGCTGAAAAGCTACTACAACAGAGCTTAGATACTTGCAAGATTGATTTAATGGCATTGAATGAACTGCATAAAATTTCCGAGATAAAAGGTCAACCCTCCATTACAAAGTTGCAAGAGCTAGACAGGTTAATGCTTGATGATGCACAGCTTTATCTGGAACTGGCTTCCGAATATGCACAATTTGGAGCATACGAAGACGCTAATACGGTTTTGGATCGTTTAGTGAAAAAAGGAAGCACGTTCCCGATGATATATTATACAATGGGATACTACAACAAACAACTATCCAAAGAAGACAGTGCACTATCCTGCTTCCGAAAAGCAGCTTCAATGCCTACGGACTATTGTTACCCGTTTCGTTGGGAAGAAGTGGATATTCTGAAATGCGCAATGAATGCAAATCCGGAAGATGCCCGCGCTCCATATTATCTGGGTAATCTATTGTTCGAGCATCAACCGACTGAAGCCATTGCCCTATGGGAAAAATCATTAGCTCTGGATAAGAACTTTTACATTACATATCGCAATCTGGCATGGGCTTACAAAGAGATTGACCATGATTATGCAAAGGCATTAAGTATGATGCAAAAAGCATTTGCTCAAAATAGCAAAGATGCCCGCCTGTTATTCGAACTAGATGACTTGAATGATCTGAATAAATTATCACCGAAAGATAAGTATCTCTTTTTAAAGAAGAATTTGGCTGTTGTCAAGACACGTTCGGAAGTTATTTTACGATTAGCAACTCGCGCTGTTGAATATGGTCAATATGAAGAAGCGATCCGTTTAATGAGTGAAAACTTCATCATTGAGTCGGAAGGTGCAAGAGAGATGCAAGACAATTATTTAAACAGTTATGTTATTTTGGCAATGAACAGCGCAGATAAAGGTCAATATGCTAAAGCTGTCGGCTACATAGATAAAGCTTTAGCTTATCCTATAGGCCTCTATGGACGTACTGTCTACGCACGTCTATATTATGTAGCAGGAGCTATTTATCAGAAAAGAGGAAATATGGAAGTGGCCAACAATTACTACCACAAAGCCTCTGAAGTGGTGATGGAACGCCAAATTGACAATGAGTGCGCCTTCTATAAAGGAATGGCATTGAAAGCTATGGGCAAAGAGGAAGAAGGTAATGCACTCTTACAGGGTATACTCGAGACAATGAACCAAACCGGCTCTACATTCTTTAACCAGTTTGAGGGCGGTAATCGAAATAAAGACAAACTGATGGCAAACAGTCACTATTATACTGGATTGGCTTATTTCGGTCTTGGGAATAAAGATAAGTCTGCAACAGAATTCAGTAAGGCATTGGAATATAACCCGGGGCATATATGGAGCCGGATATATCTGAAGACATTAAAATAAAGGTAATATGAAAAGATTGTTGATCGGTAGCTTTATATTTTTCATAGTAGTGGCCGTACAGGCCGCTACTGTGAAAAGTATATCTGTTTATACGCAACGTCCCAGTGATCGGGAAGCGATTTATTTCACACCCGAGAAATATGGTATAAAAGGGGATGGCAGCGTAGATGTCAGTGATGCTCTACAACGAGCACTGAATGAAGTGAAAGAACGATATAATTTCGGCATAGTCTTTTTACCGGAAGGGGAATATAAAATCACGAAAACAATATATATACCCAACGCCGTTCGTCTGATAGGTTATGGCAAAAAACGCCCAGTAGTATTTCTGGAAAAGAATGCTCCGGGATACCAAAAAGAAATCATTGAAGACAAAGGAAAAGCCAACTATATGTTTTGGTTTACGGGTGCGATAGTACGCCCCGGAAGTACTCCGACGGATGCCGGAGCAGGAACTTTCTACAGTGCGATAACCAACATCAATTTACGGATAGAATCCGGTAATCCACAGGCTGTGGCTTTGCGTACGCATTTTGCCCAGCATAGTTTCGTCTCGCATGTAGATATTTATATCGGACAAGGAAAGGCCGGAATATTCGATGTGGGTAATGAGATGGAAGATGTCCGTTTCTTTGGAGGAGATTACGGCATATATACCACAAAAACGTCACCCAGCTGGCAGATGATGATTCTGAATACCTATTTTGAAGGACAGCGAAAGGCGGCTATACGTACTCAAGAAGGGGGCCTTACCATTGTACGGCTTCATGCCCGTAATGTACCGACAGTTATAGAACTGGAGCCCAACCGCTCGGATAAAATATATATGGAAGACTGTACGCTGGAGCAAGTGAAACAAAGTGCCATTGCGCTCGGAAACGAAGGATTGAGTCCCAACCAATTGAGTATGCAACGAATTACTTGCAATCAGGTGCCGGTATTTATCAGTTTCAAAGACTCCGGAAAGAATATTCCGGGTAAGTCTACCGTTTATAGAGTAAATGACTTTTCGTATGGTTTGCATTTAAAAAGCATGAGTGATCTTCCGGAATCTAAAACAAAATTCGAAATGGAAGCTTTGCAGAAAATGCCGTCACGCCCTATAGATGATATCGCAAAGACACCTGACATGTCTCGCTGGGTGAACATCTGTGACTTAGGCGCCATAGGCGACGGAGTGACTGACAACACAGAGGTGTTTCGCAAAGCAATAGATCAGTATGATGTTATTTATGTACCGCAAGGCTGGTATATTGTTTCCGATAGTCTTGTTTTAAAGAAAAGTACGGCTCTGATAGGATTGAACCCGATTTCCACCCAACTGAAATTGAAAGAGAGCACACCGGCATTCAGTGGTTTTGGTTCTCCAAAAGCTTTACTGGGAACGCCGCAAGGAGGAACAAACTTTGTCTCGGGGATAGGATTGAATACAGGTGCGTACAATTACCGGGCAGTCGGTTGCAAATGGATGGCAGGTATAAACTCTTATATGAATGATGTCAAATTCCTCGGCGTACATGGTACAATGGAGAAAGGACCTCAGGTGTCGGGAAAGAGACGCGGCCAAAATTCACAGATCAGTACACCGGAAGCTCCTGTAGCTTACCAGGGAATGGACATGGCGTGGGATAACCAATACTGGAGTTTATGGGTAACCAACAATGGCGGAGGTATCTTCAAAGATATTTGGACAGCGAGTAGTTATGCTACCAACGGATTGTATGTGAGCGACACAAGTACTCCCGGACGCATTTACGCCATGTCGGTGGAACATCATGTACGCAATGAAGTGCGCTTTAAAAACGTTTCCAACTGGAAGGTTTATGCCCTGCAACTGGAAGAAGAAACCCGTGAAAGTCCCGATTGCCAGCAGATAGAATTGCAGGAATGCAACAACATGTTATTTGCCAACCTTTATCTGTTCCGGGTGATACGAGTGACGACCCCATTCCCATACGCTATACGCACTTGGGACTGCAAGGATATCAATTTTTATAATATCCATAACTTTACCCAAATGCGATTTACTACCGATCTGGTTTGTTATGATGTAAACACCCAACAAGATGTACGTCCATGGGAATTCACCCGACTGACTATTACAGGACAGGAAGCCAGACAGACTCCATTATCCACCCAAGTCGGTAAGATGGAAAAACTTGCCACAGGTTTTGAATATGCCGAGGGAATGACACATGACAGCAAAGGGAATATTTATTTCAGCGAGCAAAGAATACGGCGTATTTATAAGTGGGACGTGGAGAAAGAAAAGTTGTCGCTCATTGCCGATTTTCCCTGGCAACCCCTATCTTTGGCGTGTGATACCGAAGATAACCTTCTGGTCTTTTTCAAATATAATCCGCAACCGGGTTATATGATCAACGGAAAGCAAGAAACAGTTCCCGAGTTGCCCGATGCTGCCGGTACAACTTTCAGCCATTGGGGGAATTCAGGCTTTGCCACATGGGTATATGCCATCAATCCAACTAAACCCGAAGAAACTATCCGGTTATTAGACAGGATCCCCATGAACAGAGTGCAGAAAGTTGCCAAAGCGATCTACCCGGCTCATCGCTGGAGAGATCTACATGATTTTAATGAAATATCGGTCTACAAGCCGGAGTATTGTTTTATTGCTCCGGATGGCGTAACCATCATCCCCGAACAATATGATTTTGCCCGTTCATCATCCGTATTGGAAGCTATACCCGGCAAAGCGTTTTACGCTTCGGATGAATATAATCATTTAATGGCACGGATGGATGTCAGGTCGGATGGGACACTCGGCAACCTTACTCCTTTTGTAAATGTAGGAGAGTTCGGCTCTGCTGTGGATAAAGAAGGAAATGTTTATGTAGCTGACGGTTATATATACGTATTCGATAAGCAAGGAAAACAGACGGATCTCATCCGCGTACCCGAACGACCAACATCATTAGTTATAGCGGGAAAAGACAGCAATACTCTCTACATTGCAGCCCGCTCTTCATTATATAGATATATTATACACTCTTAATAAACCATATCATGAGAAACAGTTTAAAGACTATATTTATTACAGCACTTGCAGCCTCAGCATTTGCACAGTGTACGCTTGCCCAAACGGCATGCAAAATACAATTCGATAGTTCGAAAGAAGTATCCGGGCAGAAGTTCGCCCTAAAAACAATTAATGCCAGTCTACCTGAGGATTGGAGCGACTATCAGTTTGTAGTTCTTGAATATAAATGCAGCACCGCCCAACGTTTCCAACTTGGCTTCACAACCAAAAACGGTTATAATGAGCTGCGAGTCATGTGCTATGTACCCAATGCCTGGAATAAATTAGCCATCCCCCTAAAGTATTTCACCGAGCTTCCCGATCCTGCAGTGGATTTAGCGGCAACTTTCAACCATGCACGTTACACGGGTTGGATAAACTTGGGTGGAAAAAGGGGTCCTTTGCAAGAAGTAGATTCCATGGGTATACGTATGAGGAAACCCATTCACAACCCCACCATCGAGATTCGCTCCATTACCTTGGCAAAGGAAGATCCGGGAGACGTTTACATGGGAGAATATCCTGCTGTTGATGAATTCGGACAATCAAATCTAGTTGATTATCCGGCGAAAATCCATTCTTTGCAGCAACTTAAAAACGAATGGGCTACAGAAGACAATGAAGTAGTTAGCACAAAAGCCTATAACTACTCCAAATTTGGCGGTTATAAGCAGAAGCAAGTCAAAGGGACAGGTTTCTTCCGCACCCAAAAGATCGGTGACCGTTGGTGGTTCGTCGATCCCGAAGGTTATTTGTTCTTATCCGTAGGAGTGGATTGTGTAAGCACCGGAAACGGCGGGAACGTACGCGATTTGGAAAAGCGTAATGGCATGTATAAAGAACTTCCCCCTGCCGATTTGATGAATAAGTATGCCCCGAAGTATAGTCGAAACAACCAGTTCCTTTCATTTGGCCTTTGGAACCTATACCGGAGATATGGTGATGAGTTTCCTCAGAAATCGATGGATTTAGTATTCAAACGTATGGATAAGTGGGGTCTAAATACCATAGCAAACTGGTCGAGTTCAGAGATTATGAACATGAATCGGAAAGCCTTTTTAATACCATTGCGCGATCTTGGTATTGCACACGATTTAATGGGCCTCTGTGATGTCTATGAATCCGATTTCAAAGCAAATGTGGATAAATCTCTATCGGAATTCGTTAAGCCATATAAAAATAATCCGTGGCTGGTGGGTTACTTTATTGGAAACGAACCGGCTTGGCTAGGCGAAGAGGCCCGTCTGTGCGGTTTAATTCTTGAAGGAAAAGATCGTCCGATAAAAACAGCTTTGAATAACTATTTAAAAGAGAAAGGAGACACTCCCGGTAACCGTAAGGCATTTGTGTTTTCCGTGTTCCGGACTTTTCTGGTGACGACCAACCAATTGCTTAAGAAGCATGACCCAAACCATTTGAACCTGGGTATCCGCTTTGGCAACATACTGGCTTTAGATGAAGAAATACTGAAAATCTGTGGCGAATCATTTGATGTACTTAGCTTCAATTGCTACGATTTATATCCCAATACGCAAATGATGGACCGTGCCTTAAGAATAGCAAAGCTACCCATGATTATCGGTGAATACCATTTTGGTACTGTAGATAGAGGTATGGCACAGTCGTTATGGCAGGTGGATTCGCAGGAACAACGGGGTGTAGCCTATCGTTATTATACCGAGAAAGCATACTCACATCCGGGTCTGATAGGGACAGGTTATTTCCAATGGTGCGACCAAGACTTAACGGGGCGCCGTGATGGTGAGAATTACAACTGCGGGTTGATCGATGTCACAGATCGCCCTTATAAAGAGCAAGTAGAGGCTATGATGGAGACTGCCACGCGTTTGTACAAGATTCACTCGGGAGTTTTGAAACCGGTGAACCGTATACCCGAGAATGCTCGTGGACATGAAGCCATTCCTGATATCTGGAATAAATAAATGAAAAAAGAGAGAAGGTAACAATATCCTTTTTAGTATAAAGGAGTTATTGTTACCTTCTTTTTATATCTTAAAATTCGATTTGCCCGACGTTTGCAGAATCAAAAGACCGGAGCTCTTCCAATTTTCTCAGATTACAGAAAGCGGTACAAAACCGATTCTAGTCGCCTAAGAGTGCTTATTGCTGCACGTAATCCAATTTAATAACGACTACCCTGATATTCTGATCTTTCTGATCTGTAGCTACTTTAGCGATATGCCAATCACCGGGAAAGAAAAGGAAGAACTGCTTTGGGGTGGAGACATGAAAAGATGTTTTAGCCGGATCATAATCATAATGGATCACATCTTTTTTCTCACTGTACTCACAATTAGCTTTAGAAGAAGCATGATCGAGCAGCGCAAAACGTTCGGTGCCCTTCACCACATATTGCAAGTCGATATGCTTGCGGTGTGACTCCGATGCTCTCTTTGCCAAAGGTTCGTTCACCCCGTCTTCCACCGAAACAACCAGTGATGTTCCGTCTATAGGATATTTACCGGCTGCTATTGATTTCAAATCGTGTGAAGCCAGCCAACTAAATGCAGCGTTCCATTGTGCCGTGTTTGCTTCATATTGGGTCTTAAACTCCGACAGATTGGTAGATGAATGAGGTTTGGCTTTAAAGCCTCCGTTCCATACACCCGATTTTACCCATTGTTCCAGAGGATTCTCCCCTACCTTTCCTGTAGCTTGTACAGGCATACAAACGATTAGCGTAATAGCCGCCATCAGTAATATTCGAATAGATTTCATCTTAATTTCCTTATATGATAAATAGTGGGTGCAAAGATAATAAAGATTACTAAAACCGAGTCTAACAAAAATATATACCTTTGTCGAAAAATAAACAGAAGCTATGGCCGGTATATACATCCATATCCCCTTTTGCAAAACCAGATGCATCTATTGTGATTTCTACTCCACTATCCGATTAAAGTCGACATCCGAATTCATCCATGCCTTATGCCGGGAACTGGAGCAGAGAAAGGGTTACTTATCGGGTGAGAAAATCGAAACAATTTATTTCGGTGGGGGTACTCCATCTCAACTGTCGCAAGATGAGTTTCAACAGGTATTCGATACTATTGGAAAATACTATGATATAGCTAGTGTTGAAGAGGTCACTCTCGAAGCCAACCCCGATGATCTGAGTTTGGAATATGTCCACAGTCTTAGACAGCTACCTTTCAATAGAATAAGTATAGGGATACAGACATTTCAAGATAATACACTGAAGCTACTTAAACGTCGACACAGCGGACAAGAAGCCATTGAGGCGGTAAAAAGATGCAGAGAAAACGGCTTTAACAATATCAGCATCGATTTGATTTACGGACTTCCCGGTGAAACCGACTCAACATGGGAAAAGGACTTGATGCAAGCCGTCGAACTAAATGTGGAACATATTTCCGCTTATCACCTTACTTATGAAAAGGGTACTCCTTTATATAAGATGTTGCAACAAAGCCGGGTTAAGGAAATCGACGAGAACCGCAGCATCCATTTTTTCTCTACCCTAATAGATACGCTTGGCAAAGCAGGTTATGAACACTATGAGATTTCCAATTTCTGTAAACCGGGGAAAGAATCCCGGCATAATACTTCCTATTGGAAAGGAATCTCTTATCTGGGATGCGGACCATCAGCACACTCATTCAACGGGCATTCACGCGAATGGAATAAAGCGTCTTTGACGGACTATATTTTATCTGCCGAGACAGGAAAACGATTGTACGAGATAGAAGAACTGGATATTTACACCAAATATAATGAAAAGATTATCACCGGACTACGCACAAAGTGGGGAGTCTCACTGAAGAATATCAAAGGAGAATTTGGAGAAGATCTGGCATCATATTGCAGTAAACAAGCCGAAAAACATATCCATAACGGTACATTAAAGTTAGAAGATAATCGCTTAAAACTGACCCAAGATGGTATTTTTGTATCTGATGGCATTATGAGTGACTTACTCTTTATTGAAGATTGAATTTATGTTTGTCGTTACTATCTTATCACTTTTAGTCACCGGAGTTGTGTCGGGTTATTTATTACGTCACAAGAACCTCCGATTTGTACAGTGGGGTATCAAACTGTTCATTTGGGGATTACTGTTCCTTCTGGGGATAGAAGTCGGAGGCAACCCGAACATCATCAAAGGACTGTATACCATAGGAGCGGAAGCCATCATCATCACTTTATTCGCTATTCTGGGAAGCTGTGTGGCCGCATGGGGACTTTGGACTTTCATTGTTCGGACTAACAAACAAAAAGGAGGCAGCCATGAAAAGTAGTCTGGTTATCATTGGCTTTTTCATTTCGGGCATACTTGTCGGCTATTTTAAGCTTATCGCTCCGGAAGCGATGGATTCGCACTTAAGCTTCTACATATTGTGTGGACTGATGTTTTTCGTCGGTATGAGTGTAGGATGTGATACCAAGACACTCCTCAGCCTTAGGAAGCTGGATCCACGGATTATGTTATTACCTTTTGCCACTATACTCGGCACTCTGGCGGGATGCACTGTTGCAGCCGTACTTTTGCCCAGACTCAACCTTACAGATTGTTATGCCGTTGGCTCGGGACTTGGTTATTATTCGCTTTCGAGCATCATTATTACCCAATACAAAGGTGCCGAATTGGGCACAATAGCATTAGTCAGTAACATACTACGCGAAATAATAGCACTTCTAGCCGCTCCTCTCCTATTCCGATGGTTCGGAAGGCTTGCTCCTATATCGACAGGAGGTGCCACCACAATGGATACCACCCTGCCTATCATTACAAATGTCTGTGGCAAAGACTTTGTGATCGTTTCCATATTCCATGGATGCATTACCGACTTCTCGGTAACTTTTTTAGTTACATTATTCTGCGTAATATAAAAATCAAATAGACACTAAATTAAAATATTTAGCAATATTATGCTATTTAAAAATCATAAATAGCATCATTTATCAAACCATCAAAACAAATAAAAGACATAATAACATTATAAAATTGATATAGATCAATAAATGAAGGTTTACTATGCAGTTTTTCTTCATTTTATATATATGTTATAAAACATACTCATATCTTTGCCTCAGGTAAAAAGATAAGGATAAGCATTTAAGCTTTTGTTTTCAGTAGGTATTAGATTTTTTTATAAAAGAATTTGTTTTTAGGTATAACAAAAAAGTAGGTATTATGAAACGTTTAGGATTAACATTAGTGGCAGCAGTCTGTCTGACTGCTACAACATTCGCAGCAGGAAACCAACCTACTACAGAAAAATGGGATGGAAATATCAATGTCAGCAGACTTGGTAAATTTTTAAAGTTGTCTTCCGACCAACATGAAGAAGTAACTGACATTTGCGAATATTTCAGTGCACAGATGCAGCGTGTTGCATCTTCTAAAACAAACAAAGATGAATTACTTCATAAAGCAGTTTACGGTAATTTAAAGTTGATGAAGAAAACGCTAACCGACGATCAATATTCGGAATATGCGAAAGTATTGAATGTCACATTACAAAATAAAGGTATCGAAGTGAAGTAATTCACTTCAATACCTTTTCTCTTTTTTATCTTTTCAGTTTATTGCGGCACTCGCCAGATTTCATTCTTGGAAGTAAATCCAAGTTCATTTGCTGTCTCTAAAGCTTGTTTCACTCTAAGCAGGAACAATCATGCGCTTATGCGTTGTTTATGTATATGAAGACGCTAATCCATAGAGCCTTCTTCAACCGTTTCTCATTTCTAGCAAGTTAAAGCAATCTCTTTCTTACAATCACTCGCGCGCTTCCGCGACATTAAAACTGTGATTCTAACATGCTTCATCATGAAGCAAATTCCATATTAGAATAATTTTTCCGTTTATTCGCTTTCATTGTAACATGGTTCATTATGAGGCAGAACCTCCAAATCAGCGGAATCTTGTCAAGAGCTGATTTACGAAAGATTAACAGAGAAAGATTATCTCGCATTATTCTCATTAAAAGCAATCTCCCAACTGCCTTGATTCTCTCTAAAAGATGGTTGGTTTTGCATAAACAGATGGTGAGTTGCCTCCCAAAACATGGTTAGTTTTACTCTATATGATGGTATGTTTTACCCAAAAACATTAAATGCTATTTCATTTACAATAGTTGATATAAAAAAAGGGAAGAATTTCTCATTCCTTCCCTTTAAGTACTTTTATCCCAAACTGAAATCAGGATTATACTTACAAAGATAACACATTCGGGAGCGGAATCAAAGTGTTCCGGGGGTTATTTTCGGGTAAATCTTTGCGACTATCATCAAGCAATCATTTTATACTGATTGCTACTCCACCACCGGGAGCCAATTTCTGTTTCAGCTTGGTCTGTGAAGTGACCATCACTTTCTTTATGGTATAACTTTGGGGATGGGTATTCCAACCGGCATCGGTACCGTCAGCATAAATAGTAGCAACATACTTTTTACCTTTAGGTAAGAAGCTCAAATCAACTGTCGCTACACGCGAATTCTCATCAGTAATACCTCCAATATACCATTCCGGCTTTCCTTTTGCCTTACGGGCTATCGTGATATAATCTCCCGGCTCGGCTTCAAGTATGTAAGTATCATCCCAATCAACCGCCACATCTTTAATGAATTGAAAAGCGTCAGCAAACTTTTTATAGTTCTCCGGCAGGTCGGCTGCCATTTGTAAAGGGGAATACATCGTCACGTATAACGCCAACTGTTTCACCAACGTAGTGCTCAACTTTGCTTTATTATTACCATAGACCGACAAATCGCCCTGAAAGATACCGGGAGTATAATCCATCGGGCCACCCATTAAACGAGTAAAAGGCAGGATAGTGGTGTGATCGGGCGAATTACCGTTAAAGGACTCAAACTCCGTACCACGAGCGGATTCCTGAGCAAGCCAGTTGGGATAAGTCCGGCAAAGACCTGTCGGACGGACGGCCTCATGAGAGTCGACCATGATCTTATATTTGGCAGCCGTTTGCACCACATAGTTATAATGATTCACCATCCATTGTCCATCGTGGTATTCGCTACGAGGTATAATGGGTCCTACATATCCGGTTTTCACGGCATTATATCCATTATCTACCATGAATTGGAAAGCATCATTCAGTTGTCGTTCATAACTGATTACCGAAGAGGTCGTTTCATGGTGCATAATAATCTTTACTCCTTTAGCCTCAGCATAACGATGCAATTCTTGTACATCAAAATCGGGATAGGCTTTTGTGAAACTGTAAATCTGATCTTTAACGTATGCTGAATTGTCTTCCCAACCTTCATTCCAGCCTTCCACCAATACAGCATCAAAACCATTCTCGGCTGCAAAATCAATATATTCCTTCACATGCGCAGTGTTAGCTCCATGATGACCGTTCGGTTTTAGTTTTGTATAATCTGTCTTTCCGATAACCACATCCTGATTATCAGAGTAAGCCCAAGTCGATCCCGCACCTATGAAATATTCCCACCACACTCCAATATATTTGGTAGGCTTTATCCATGAGGTATCTTTGATGACGCAAGGGTCATTCAGATTAAGAATAAGATTTGAGGCCAGGATATTGCGGGCATCGTCACTCACCACAATTGTTCGCCAAGGAGTCACAGATCCGGTTTGTATATACCCTTTGTTCCCATTTTTATCAGGAGTAAGGTGTGCACTCAAACAAAAAGTACGGTCGTCTACATTCAGCGCCATTGCGGGGAAGTTTACCAATGCCGCTTCATGGATATTGACATAAAGCCCTTCAGGGGTTTTCAGCATCAATGGAGTCTGCACAGCCAAATTTACCGTAGGTGCTTTAGCGGAAAGAGGCTCCTTCCGAACGCGATCTATGAGCCCCAAAATCTCTGATAGACGTGAAGTGGTAACGGGAAATTCATTTGTGTCATAATCGGCAGGAATCCAGAATGCTTTATCATCACCTGTCAAACGAAACTCTGTCAGTTCTTCCTTGATGATAAAATGACGGAGATTGTCCTGAACAGGAAACTCATATCTGAACCCCAGACCGTCATCAAACAAGCGGAAACGGATGTTGAGCAACCGTCCGGTGGACTTTTGCCGCAAGCAAACCAACATTTCATTATGATGATCACGAATCGTTTTATATTGTCCCCATACCGGATTCCAAGTCTCGTTGTAAATGTTGAACGATGAGTTTACCACCTCAAAATTATCGGATAGAGAAATAGTCGGATTAAGTCGGAAGCCCATTTTGCTGTCGGTTACTACAGCTTTACCTTTATAATCAAGGTTGTAAACAGGCGATCTACTTCCATCCAACTTAAAATTAAGGACTATATTATTGTCCGGGGATTTTAAACTCTGAGCCATTAACGTTGCTCCGACCACAATAAAGAGAAATGAAGTTATTAACTTTTTCACTGTTGCTTATATTTATTTTTTTAACTCAATTAATACACTGCCACCTCATCAATGAAAAACCACGCAGGATTACCCACTCCATAATGCCAGGGAGGACATAGTCCTATTGTAGCCACTTTTACTTTAACGTATCGGGCTTCTATCGGAGCAGACCACTTAATCGGTACTGTCACAAACTTCACCTGATATTCTCTGCTTTCAGGAATAGAGACCGCTCCCATCGGTTTAAACGTTACATTATCGACAGATATTTCACAACTAACACCTTTGGGTAATAAGATCCATGCGCCAAGATTATGCAGAAAATCAACGTCAATTCCATTGAGTTGGCGCAACTCCTTTAAATCAATCACGAATTCGGCATCTTTTCCGTTCCATCCCACCCAGCTCTCATTAAAGCTTGCTCCTCCATATAATCCGTCGGTCAAGGCTTTAGCTGCTATCTTATCATACGGTGGATTAGGAGAAGAGAGATAAGTCACTTCCATTCCTTGAGCTATATTTTTAGGGCGTTTCACTAGATTCCTATCCACGTATAAGTTACAATAGGCTTCTATGGTATTGTTCCGTTCATTCAAATGAACCACTCCAAGTTCTTCAGCTCTTTGGCGAAACAATTCCACTTTCTTTTTCAAAACCTCCGGCTCCGTTATAGGTTCAGTCCGCGCTATTTCGAGTTCGGCAAACTGTATAGGCAGGCGCGACTGCCGAACCCTATTCAGCAATATTACATTTCCGGCGACCGCTTGCTCAGCTTCATCAAACAGCTCGTTGTACCTCTTCAGCAAAGTCTTACTAAGCATCCCATTCTTATGGGTCACCGGAGTATCATAGATCCACAAAGGGACTTTACTTCCTAGCAAAGCTCCTTCCTGCAGAACGAGGTATTTATATAAATAAGGTGCGGCATTCCCATAATACCCCTTTAGAAATGAATGAATGACAGCGTCTACATCTACATCCACATTCCACAATAACTTTGAAACTACATGCGACCGTAGCTCCGAAAAGTCGCCTCCTTTTATACTGGCTATTTGCGAGAAATGCATATTGACTCCATTTTGCTTAAACAGCTTCATATTGGGCTGAAGAATAAAGAAATTGGGAAAAGGTGAGATATAATTATCAAAATTGATCCCGTAGTCCCAAACAAATATATTATTCGATATTTTGGACCACCCTTCCATATTCCTCACAAACTCCTGTCCCGACTTATTTTCAGTCAATGTCACTTCACGATAGCAATCAATGTCGCATAGCATGATATTTACATTCGGCAAAGGCTTCATGTGTTTGGGAGGTGCAACGGAATAGAGATATGCCAAGGTAGAGAACTCCTTATCCGGAAAACGCTCAGCCAGTTTATTCAAGAAATAAATGATAGAACCGGAAGGACTCCCTTCGTATTCATCTATTGCCTTGCATTTATCACATTCACAATGATTCTGGCTATCGTTCTGACTGACAGAGATCATGTTCTTGCCAGGATTCGCCTTAAAGATGGAATCTAAACGCTGAACCACAATATCAAACACTTCAGGATTAGTCAGACACCATTGAGCTGCGGCACCGGGTCTCCTCTTACCATTAATCAAAGCATAATATTCCGGATGTTTCTCTCCATATACGGCAGCAGGCAAAATAGCGTTGAATGTATGCACCCACAAGTCGCCTGCAAATACGCTATTTGGCTCCTCCAATCTATGCCAAAGCTTATAAAGAGGATCTTTAAAACTATAAGACTGGGTCTGCCTATAACGAAAAGATGGATTATCCAGTTTAGTAATGTTGCGGGGGACAATCATGTCGGTGCTTTTATCTAAACTATAGGTATCGGCCGCATAATAATGAACGCCGAAATAATCTTCGAGTAAGGTTACCACTCCATAAACAGAACCTTTGCCCGAAGTTCCTACAATGCGCAGATAAGCATCATTTGATGAAAGATAAAAACCGTCTTCTTTAATGTCACTTGCATTTAAGCCACTCACGGGAAGTTGGAAATTACCAATAAGCACATCTCCTTTCTTCTTTTTCTCGGGGGCCACAATCTTTAGTTCGGCACCGGTAATTTTCTTAGTGAATGTTTGAAGTAATAATGCAGCTTTCACATCAATGCTGTCATTCTCATCCACCACAATCTGAGCCTTAGGTTTAGAGCCTTTCACCAACACTATCTGAGAATATGATAACTGGGAGACACAAGTCAACAAAAGCAGAATCAGTTTTATTTTACTTTTCATAATATTGATATTTAGTCCTTTCACCGTAACAGTTAAAACAAAAGTATCCAATAATATATTATGAACCTATCCTTCCAAACGGAAATGATTAAATTGGATACAATTAAGAATGAATTGATTAACTGACAAACAGTAAAAATAGTCGGGCAAATGGTAATGATGAAAGTAAAACAGGAAACAGACAAAAAAGGATTGTCCGCAAAAGCCGACAATCCTTTTTAAAGTATCTATAAAGATAGACGATCTACCATATTTTCACAATATCCTTTTCGGAACGCCACATCTTATCACCTTGCTTCACCCCGAATGTAGAGAAGAATTCTGGCATGTTGGATAACGCTCCGAGAACTCTCCACTTAGCAGGAGCATGCTCATTGCTTTTCACTTGGTTTGCCATAGCTTCCGGTCGCATATTCACCATCCACTCCAATGCATATCCCAGGAAGAAGCGTTGACTAGGATTCAATCCTGCCACCAACTCTTTATTCTGATATTGTTTAGTCTTCTTAAAGGCTTCGTAAGCCATAATTATACCACCCAAATCGGCGATGTTCTCACCTTGAGTAAGTTCACCGTTAATGTGTAGATCATCCACAGCCACATAATCATTAAACTGCTTGACAATCATTTTTGTTTTAGCATTAAATTTAGCCTTATCCTCTTTGGTCCACCAATCACTCAGGTTACCAATCTCATTATACTTACATCCCTGATCATCAAATCCATGTGTAATCTCATGTCCGAAAGTCCCCCCAATAATTGCATATAATATAGCATCATCAGCCATCTTACTTTCATAGCCCGGAACGATTATATTACATCCCGGAATCACAATCTCATTATTTGAAGGATTATAATAAGCGTTATAAGTCTGAGGCTGCATAGCCCATTCTGTACGGTCAACTGGCTTACCGTACTTGTTTATCATATAACTGAATTCCCATTTATTTGCATTCATGACATTCTTTACATAAGAAGTTCTGTCGATCTGCAAACTACTGAGATCTTTCCATTTATCAGGATAACCTACTTTCATTATTACCGCATCGAGTTTCTTCAACGCCTTTTCCTTAGTCGGTTCACTCATCCAGTCGAGCGTTTTAATCCGCTCGGCAAAAATCGATTTAATGGCATTACCAATCTCAGTCAGTTTTTCTTTTGTGCCTTTTGGCAAATACTCTTTTACATATACCTGTCCGACAAGCTCTCCAAGATAACCATCAGTATTTTCTACTACCCGTTTCCATCTCGGCTTGGGTTCTTTGACACCACGCAAGGTAGAAGAGTAGAAATTGAACTGCTCCATATAGTTTTTATCATCCAGATATGAACTTAATCCATTTATCAGATGGAATTTCAGATAATCTTTCCAATCGTTTAACGTAAACTTCTTTAAGTTGGTATTCAGTGCAGTAAGAAATTCGGGTTGTCCCACTACCACACTATCTACATGATTCAGACCCGCATTTTTCATAAAAGTAGCCCAATCCAGATTCGGGGTTGATGCCGTTAGCTTAGCCATAGGCATCTTATGGTAATTAGTCAGCGGATCTCTAGTGTCTTCGCGTTTACGGGAAGCCTTAGCCAAAGCTGTCTCCATTTCCATCAATTTTGTAGCAGCTTGCTTGGCTTTTGTGGTTTCATACCCCATTATACCAAATGTATTGCCTACATAGGTGACAAACTTATTGCGGATCTCCTGTGATTTCTTATCCGAATCAATATAATAGCTGCGATCGGGCATACTCAAACCACCTTGAATAATATAAACCTGATACTTGGCGCTATTCTCATCATCCTGGGTAACATAGAAACCGAAAAGTGGAGAAGAAGAAACGCTATGTATGTATGATGCCTCAGCAATTATACCTTTCAAGTCTTTTAAATTATCAATCTTGGTGAAATCTTCCTTCAAATCGCTAATACCTCTTTTATTCAAAGAAACACTATCCATTCCTGAATAGAAGAAATCCCCGATCTTTTGTTTATTGCTACCCTTCGGTTCAGTCTGTGAAGCTGATGACTCACAGATTCGGCGAATCTGTTCATTTATAGTATCCTGCACCAATTGAAAGACACCATTGCTCTGCTCACTTGCCGGAATAGGGTTCTGCTTAAACCATGCACCATTGGCAAACAAAAAGAAATCATCTCCCGGTTTTACGGTAGAATCAATATGCGCAACCAAAGCATCGACGTTATTCGCCGATTTCTCTTCATGCCGGCATGAAGTAGCCAACATCGCAATCAGGACAAAGCCTCCAACGAAAAATTTAAAAGATTCTTTTTTCATATCAAGCATTAATAAATAGTATTCCGCAGCTAAGAGAACACCCGATTATGTATTTTTATTCAAAAGTACAACATAATTTTAAGTGAAACGGCTTATCACACAGAAAAACACACTTAATGATACTAAATGTAAGCAGAGGCTCCATTAATCAAAATGATAATCAATGAGATCAAGTATTACATTCATGTTACAGATTTATGAGATAAACAAACAAAATGCAACCCATAATTGATATAAATCAAGAAGTGATCATTTAAAGTGTTCTTTTACGAGATATCGTTTTTATGTTATAAAACATATTTATATCTTTGCAGAGGTAAAAAGAAAAAGCTAAGCGCTTAAGTTATTTTGATAGGTATTAGATTTTTAGAATTGTTTTTAGGTATAACAAAAAAAGTAGGTATTATGAAACGTTTAGGATTAACATTAGTGGCAGCAGTCTGCCTGACTGCTACAACATTCGCAGCAGGAAACCAACCTACTACTGCAAAATGGGATGGAAACATCAATGTCAGCAAATTGGGTAAATATTTAAATTTAACAGCTGACCAGAATGAAGAAGTAGCTAACATTTGCGAGTATTTTAGCGCACAAATGGAAAGAGTCTCTTCTTCTAAAAAGAACCAAGATGAGTTGCTACGCAATGCAATCTACGGGAACTTAAAGTTGATGAAAAAGACGCTGAATGAAAAACAGTATTCAGACTACACGAAAGTGTTGAACATCACTTTACAAAACAAAGGTATCGAAGTGAAGTAATTCACTCCGATTTTTGAGGAAACGAATTTTATTATTCATACAAAACAAAAGGGCATTGACTAAAGTCAACGCCCTTTTGTTATTTGATTGTAATCATTGTCGCTCCAAAACCATACTCTTGAAAGGAAGCGTCCTGATGCCGACATGTCGGATACTTACGTTTCAATTCATCTAAAATTGCTTTACGAAGCACTCCGTCACCTTTCCCATGGATAAATATAATACGTTGTTCGCGTTTACTTTTATATTGCTCCATCACTTCGCGAAATTTATCCAACTGGTAATTTAAAATTTCACTATTGCTCATTCCTCCTACTTCATCCAACAACTCTGTAATATGCAAATCCACCTCTATTACCTCTTGCTGCCCTCCACGCTTGACAATAGTTTGCGGTTTTGCCTCTTCATCCATACTTTTTTTACCAAGTAATGCCGATTGCAATTCTTCGGCAGCAGCATACACCTGCTTGGAAGGTACATCATTTCTCACCACATCATAGATTAATGAAGGTGTATCGAAGAAATCCGATTCCTGAAAAGTATGCAGTTTATAAAATTTCACGACATCAATGCGAATCTCCACACTTACAGCAGGCTTCATTGCAAAAGAACGTCCGTCCTTAAAAGCTACAAACTGGATGGCTACCCGTTCCCGATCGTTCAGCTCCGATTTTTCAAACTCTTCAAGCAGAAGTTTCGTATTTGGCTCTATTAAGCCTTGGGCACAGACACTCCATGCCTTTCCCTCAGCAGCCAAATAAGTATAATAAAGAAAATAATTGCTGTCATTCACAAGGTATGACTCAAAAGACGTCGTAGTAACGGATTTGATATCCAGCGGTACAAATGCCAAAAAGACATTCAATGCATCACCACCTCGCACTTCCGGTTGCTTAAAAGCTGATATTTGAGGAGTTCCTGCTCCCCTTGTCACCAGCTGGACATTGGGCTCGAAAGTAGTTTTTGTATTTTTCAAATCAACGGAAGATTGACTTGTGCCCTGCGTAACACCAGGAGCCCTCCCGGAACCACTTACAAGCGGCTTTGGCTTATTATAATCGTCTGTATCAATCACAACACACTCCCGGGCACTCATCGGAATCTCAAAACCATCCGCATCTTCCACTAATACAATATCTTTGCCTTTAAAGCCTCTTACCACACCGCCACCTACTTCATTAAGGAAGCGGACTTTATCACCTATTTTCATTTTTCACAACTTTTTATTAAAACAAAAAGAACAAGATATCAATTCAGAAGGGGGCTGTCGAGAGTTATTAATAACCTAAATTTTACAGCCGTCAACGGAATCAATATATATAGGACAAAGTTAAGAAAAAAAGAAGTGATTATCCAACTATGCATAAATATCAGTATTTTTGCACCCGTTAAGATAAAAGCACATGAATACAGATCCTAAACATATTCATATTAGTGAGTTTAATTATTCACTGCCAAACGAGCGAATCGCTAAATTTCCACTATTAATACGCGATAGCTCCAAGCTACTGGTGTATCGTCATGGAGAAATTTCTGAGGATAATTTTTTTTCTTTGCCTTCGTACCTTGACCCGGGCAGTCTACTCATATTCAACAATACCAAAGTTATACAGGCACGCTTACACTTCCGAAAAGAGACAGGTGCTTTAATTGAAGTGTTCTGCCTGGAGCCAATTAAACCCAATGACTATGTGCTCAATTTCCAACAAACCGAACATGCAGCATGGCTTTGCATGGTTGGAAATCTGAAGAAATGGAAAGATGGGGTACTCAAGCGGAATATGACCATCAAAGGGGAACAAGTTACCCTTACAGCCAGTCGCGGTGAATGCCACGGAACAAGTCACTGGATAGATTTTAACTGGGATAATCCGGCCATAACTTTTGCTGATATACTGGAGGTTTTTGGTGAACTTCCCATCCCACCTTATTTAAACAGGGACACTCAAGAGAGTGATAAGGAAACCTACCAAACGGTTTATTCCAAAATCAAGGGTTCGGTAGCAGCTCCGACTGCGGGCCTGCATTTCACCACCCGAATATTGAATGAGTTAAATGAAAAAGGGATCGATCTTGAGGAACTTACACTACATGTGGGTGCAGGAACATTCAAACCGGTAAAGAGCGAGGAAATCGAGGGGCATGAAATGCATACCGAGTATATTTCGATCTCACGCAGTACTATTGAGAAATTAATTGTACACAATGGAAAGGCAGTAGCAGTAGGTACAACTTCAGTCCGCACTCTCGAAAGTCTTTACCATATAGGAATTACATTACTCAACAATCCTGAGGCAAGCGAGGAAGAATTGCATGTACAACAGTGGCAACCCTACGAGACAGCGGAAAGATCAAAGAATATTTCTTCGGTGAAAGCCTTGCAGGCAGTCCTCGACTATCTGAACAAGCATCGTCTGGAAGCACTGCACACAAGTACGCAAATTATTATTGCTCCGGGATATGAATATAAGATCGTAAGCAAGATGATCACTAATTTCCATCAACCGCAAAGTACATTATTACTTTTGGTTTCGGCATTTGTAAACGGAGATTGGCGTAGAATTTACGATTATGCACTCGATCATGATTTCCGTTTTCTGAGCTATGGAGATTCTTCGCTTCTCATACCTTAAATAAGGGCAATTCACTACTTAGCCTGACGGCATTGAGTATTCAATAAATGTCAGTGGCAACGGGTTAACTGCCAAAAATAAGTAAGCCATATAAACCTAAAGAAAAATGAACAGCGATAACAATCAAGAGATGTTTCCTTTAGTGGATGAAGAAGGAAATATTATCGGAACTGCCACACGTGGCGAATGTCACAACGGGAGTAAATTACTGCACCCGGTCGTCCATCTCCATGTATTCAATTCGAAGGGTGAACTTTATCTACAAAAACGTCCGGCATGGAAAGATATTCAACCCGGAAAATGGGATACTTCCGTAGGCGGACATATCGATTTGGGCGAAAGTGTGGAGATGGCGTTGAAACGAGAAGTACGGGAAGAGCTCGGCATTACGGATTTCACTCCGGAAATCCTCACGCATTATGTTTTCGAATCAAACAGAGAAAGAGAATTGGTCTTCGTGCACAAAACGATATACGACGGACATATACAACCCAGTGATGAATTGGATGGTGGACGCTTCTGGAGCATAGAAGAGGTAAAAAATAACATCGGAAAAGAAGTGTTTACTCCAAACTTTGAAAAAGAATATATGAAGATATTCGCCTAGACGTATATTCTACTCTTTCCCCTGACTTTGACAATGCGTCACCCTAAAGGGATTTCCAAAAAAATTCGTCAAAAAGTTTGGCAATAGATTTGTGCCTTGTGGTTAGCAACATCGTCTTAGTCATCGTTTCATTGCTGATTGGCAATTTGATTTTCAATGTTGTTATCGTTTTTGCAATATCCAAAACTTTATCTACACTCAGATTTATCCCACCCGTTTTAAGAATACGTTCAAGTTCTTTATACACTTTGTAGGCTACAAAGCAAATACAAACATGCGCCTCAATGCGTTTTTTGGTAAAATGGAACATCGGTCGAAATTCCAAAGTGCCTTTGGTTATGCGGAATGCCCGTTCCACCTGCCATAGTTCACTGTATTCTTCATAAACTGTTTTTGCCGTCAAAGTTGTATTGGTAATGTAGCCCTTCAAGCCGTCCCAACGCTCGTCTTCTCTGATTTTATCGTAATTTATGCTTGCTTTTATATTGTCGCTTATTTCTAAAAATTTGTTGTAGCCGCGCTTATTAACCTTGTCCTTTGTTATTGAACCGCTCTTGTATTCTTTTTCAAGCCGTTTTATGCCCTTTTCGCGATTATAAAGGTCTTTCTTTGCTCTGTTTTCAGAATAACCGACAATCAGGCGAGAAGTAGCTGTTTTTTGACATTCATAAAATTTACCATCGCCTTTTTCCTGCGACAAAATCCATTGGGTAACCGACTTATTTTCATTTTTGATTCTTGCGCCAATGATATATTGGTAGCTTTTCTGTTCCAAAAGTTCGATATTATCATTGTTCATCAGTCCCGAATCGGCAACTACTACAAAATCTTTCAATTCAAATCGTTTCACAAAGTCCTCCACAACAGGCAACATCGTATGTCCTTCATATTTGTTGCCCTCGTGAATGGAGTAGGCTAAAGGATAGCCGCCTGAACTGACCAATAAGCCAAGAACTATCTGTGGTTGAGAATGTTTCCCATCTTTTGAAAATCCCGTTTTGCGTAAGTCATCACTCAAATCAGTTTCAAAATAAAGGGTGGTTACATCGTAAAAGACAAGTCCGATTTTGCCTCCCAAAATCTTCCGCGTATGTGCTACGCTGATTTGCTGGACTGTATCTTTTTGCGTGTCATGTAATTTATCCAAATAGCGATATATTTTGTGCAACTCCACATCTTCGTCAAAATACGACTTCAAATAATCAACTGTTGCAACCTTGCTGCGCGGCTGACAAATGCGCGATACTACCAAATGTTTCAATATCTCATCGTCAATTTTGTCAAAACCAACCAATTGAAACACTTGGTTTAGTATAAGTTGAGTCCCATTGAGCAGTATATTCTCTATATTGCCCAATAAACGCTCGGTTACTTGCTTTTCTTCCTCTTCGCGTGTATGTTCTGAAAACATATCGCGATTGCCAAGATAAGTATCAAGCCATTTCTTGCCTTGCTGATACAGTTCTTCTATCTCTTTTTCATTATCGCTGACACCAATGGCTTTTAACTCACGAAAGTGTTTTCCGCTTTTATCTACCACAACTACACTTGTGGTGCCTGACCGATTTTTCTTTTTGCGTACAAACATACCACAAAAATACTCTTTTTTTTGCCTGCGTCACCCATTTCGGTGACCCAAAATTCATAAAACACTGTGTATTTGATTGTTATAAATTCACTGAAATAAAAGTGTCAAAGTCAGGAAACAGAGAAAGAGAATTGGTCTTCGTGCACAAAACGATATACGACGGACATATACAACCCAGTGATGAATTGGATGGTGGACGCTTCTGGAGCATAGAAGAGGTAAAAAATAACATCGGAAAAGAAGTGTTTACTCCAAACTTTGAAAAAGAATATATGAAGATATTCGCCTAGACGTATATTCTACTCTTTCCCTTTTCAACCGGATTATGCCTCTTGAAGAGGTATCTAAAAATGATCACTATCGGATGAACATCCAAATTGGACAAGTACAAAGAGTAGTATAAATAGCTTTTTTTTCATAGTTCAGTACTTTTGCTATAAAAGTACATCATATCTATTTTTTTCGCAATAATATTAATCAATTTAACCTTATGTAAGTGATTTATTAATACTCTTGTATCCCTGCCACATCACAAGTATTCCCATAAGTCAATTTCCACAATCGGTCACAAAAACAGACCAATAGTTTGGCTCAAACAAACCCTCACTTTACCCTCAACAAATGGCCTGTTGACCTTCAACAAAGTAATGTGTTAGGAACCAACAGACTATCTATTTCTCAAAAGAGAAAAATCATTCTATCAAGAAGCCTTATTGCAGCCAAATTATAATGAATAAAAGATCAGAATCTTTGGTGCACAAGATACTCCGCTATAACAGGAAAAAGAGCATTAAAAAAGACCGTCTTTAAAAAAGGCGGCCTTAGTAATTATAGAAAAACACGGAGCTACTTATTTGGTAGCAGCTTTTGCTTCAATGCCAAAAGTAAATCCTCGTTTTACCCGCTCAATAAGCTCGGGAACCACATCTTCGTATTCTCCTACAATACCGAAATCGGCATGGTGGAAGATTGAAGCTTTAGGATTATGATCTATCGCCACAATCTTACCGGACTCTTTTATACCGGCAATGTGCTGGATAGCACCGGATATTCCGACCGCAATATAAACTTTCGGACGTACAGTCTTACCGGTCTGACCGATCTGACGGGCATATTCTGACAACCCTTCATCCACAACCACACGGCTACATGCCCACTCGGCTTTCACTCCCTGCTCTTTTAAAGCTTCGGCAAGTTTCTTCACGAGTTCCATATTATCGGATGTAGCACCACGACCACCGGATACAATGACATCGGCTGTAAACAAAGCTTGCATTCCACCATCTCCGCGAACTGTTTTCAAAATCTCAACCGAGAAGTCTTTCTCTTTCAATTCCGGGGTAAATGTAGATAAGATGCCTTTGCGTCCGCTCTCACTAGCCGGTACTTCAAATGTTCCTGCACGCGCAGTTGAGATTTGAGGGCAGACAAAACCGAGGATCGTAGCAAGCTTACTGTCACCATAGGTAGGACGACGGGAAAACAGAATCGGCTTAACGATAATCTTCTCTTTCTTATTAACATATTCACCAATCTCCAATCCTGTACAATCGGCTGTTACCCCACTACCGGTCTTCACAGCAATACGCGGAGCAAGCTCACGTCCGGCTGTTGTTGCAGCAAAGAGCGCAATTTCCTGATGTCTTGCTTTCAATATTTGAGCAATGATATCGGAGAACGGCAATACAAGGTATTCTTCCAAGCGGTCATCTTCAACCAAAATAACCTCATCTGTTCCATGCTCAAAGAGAGTATCAGCCAAATGGGCAACACCTTTACCTATAAGAATAGTGGAGATTTTGGTATCGTTACCCAACTGGTCGGCAAGATGACGTGCAGGGGTAAGGATTTCCAAAGAAGGACGAGCTACTTCGCCGTTAGTTATTTCCGCCCAGGTTATCACACCTTTGGCACCGTTACGCATATCTTTTACCGGGAAATCGGGAGATGCCACCGCTTCTTTTTCCTTTTTCTCGGTCTTTGCCAAGATATTACCACCTGTTTTAAAGTTTGAAATGAAATGATCAACCACTTCGGACTCATGTTGTCCTTCAGTCATCATTACAGGCGGACGATCGCTGACAATATTAGCCACACCTGCCACAATCGTCGGTGAACCGCTAAGGCCAATTTTTTCAGTACCCAAGCCGATATCATCGATACTAAAGATTGTGATCTTACTGTTTCTGGCCTTCACCGTTCCGTACAAAGTCGGTTTACGGGGAGGAATACCAGTCGGAGTCAACGAAATAAGACATGGCATAGGCAATTGCAATTCCTGATAACCACCTTCGATAATACGCTTAACAACGACATTTCCCTTTCCATCCGGTTTTGCCCGTTCTATGAAAGTGGCCTGTGGTATGCCTAAATTCTCCGCTACTTGGGAAGGAACATGAGCTGTGTCACCATCACTAGTCTGGCGACCGGTAAATATGATAAACGGTTCTTTTGAATCTTTTGTAAATCCCAAATGTTTCAACATGGTTGAGATGGCAAGTCCTGTAGCAAAAGTATCACTACCGCCAAGTTTTCTATCGGATAGCAAATAAGCCTCATCATATCCCATTGCAATCGCCTTCTTTAATGAAGGTTCGAAAGAAGGAGGACCCATCGATACCACGATCATCCTTGCATCGGGATACTCCTTTTTCAACTGTAAACCGGCTTCAATACCGAATTGGCAGTCGACATTAATGATTGACTTTGCCTTAGTTCTATCCATCAAACCGTCTTCTCCCATCCGCATCTCGGAAGGAAGTGGAACTTGTTTTATTAAACTAATGATTGTTAGTGCCATATTTATAGATCATTTGTAGATTACATGTTTTTATATTCAGGTCCGTTACCACCATATGGAAGCATCCAGGTAATACCGTCTCCCGGCTCCTTTATATCACAAGTCTTGCAATGCAAGCAGTTTTCGGCATGGATACGGAGTTCCTTATTTCCGTTTCTATCGGTATGGAGTTCATACACCTCGGCCGAACAATAAAACTGACAAGGCGCTCCATATTGTTCGATATTAACGCTTTTATATGTTGCCGGATTATTAATGCGTAAATGAGGAATTTGCTCTTCATCATGGCTTACTCCCGAATAATATACGTCGGTAGGCTTATCAAATGTCAGCACCTTATCCATTTCCAACTTATCTTTGAATCTCTCTTTGAAAGGTTTGCCGGCAAACTCATTCAACTTTTGAGTTTCCACACTGTCCAAATGAGTCTTCAATTTACCGAGGAAGCCGGCACCACCTGTAATGAGTTGTGTACCAAACTGTATTCCACCACCGATAATACCACTGGCCATCGCCTGTCGGAAATTACGCACCGGATATAATTCTTTATAGATTTCGCTATTATTTACCTTATCCTCATATTGCCTGAGCACATTTGCAGAAAAGTCATTCTTCTCTACCGCGACCGCAGCCGTTTCAGCTGCCAACATACCCGAATACATAGCAAGATGAATACCCTTCAGTGCAGGCATGGCAAGGAAGCCAGCGCTATCGCCTACAATTAAAGCGTGATCTACATAAAGTTTAGGCAAAGAATAATACCCTCCTTCGGGAAGCGTTTTGGCACCATATTCCAACAGTGAACCTCCCTTTAAAATCTTAGCTACAACAGGATGCGTTTTCCATACTTGGAAAGCGTCATGCGTATCGAAAGTAGGATCTTTATAGTCCAATCCGACAACCAGTCCCACTGCTACCCTATTTCCGGTCAAACCATAAATAAAGCCGCCGCCAAACTCTTTCAAGTTAAGTGGATAGCCCATGGTATGGTAAATTTCTCCCGGTTGGATATTGCCTTCGGGAAGACTCCATAACTCCTTGCAACCTAATGAATAAACTTGTTCATTTTTGCCTTTCTGCAAATCGAACTTCTTTATAAGTTGTTTAGTCAATGTTCCGCGAGTACCTTCAGCCAGAATGATCAATTTAGCATCAATGCTTGTACCCTCCTGATAATTTTCCAGAGGATTTCCATGATGATCTACTCCGGTATCAATAGTCTTTGCTCCAATAAGCTTTCCTTCCTTACTATATAGGAATTCGTTTACAGCAAAACCCGGATAAATCTCTACTCCTTTTTCTTCGGCTACAGTTGCCAGAAAACGGCAAATATTACCCAAAGAAGCAGCATAGTTACCAACGTTGCTCATATAAGGCGGATGCACCGGTGATTTAATGGCACTACTCTCCGTCAAGAATAATGTTGAATCTTTCACAACTTTTGCATCAAATGGAATTTTATCAAACTCCACGCCAGGCAATAACTCTGTAAAAACTTTTGGGTTAATAATAGCTCCCGACAAGATATGGCTCCCGATAGAGCTGCCTTTGTCGATAAGCATTATCCGGCAAGATTGGTTCTTCACTTTCATCAAATCGGCCAGTCGAATAGCCGTAGAAAGCCCGGATGGACCGCCGCCTATAATAAGGACGTCAGTCGAAATCCTATTCTTCTCATTCATACTTTATATATAATATTACAAAATAATTGGCACTTCTCTCGTAAAACACAATAAACCCTAATCCATACCTATAATAAGCATGGGGAAAATGCGCACTTTGGCAGGGGTAAAATCGAAGTATAGAGACACGCACTACTAACGCTAATACTTCTTGAAGCTGTATTCATAATATCATGAGCTTTGTGATTTAATCATCACTACTCTCAAGGTCGTTTTTATTAAAGTAAAGACAAAGCTACACAAAGTCTTATGCGAAATTACCCACAAAGTATCATCCTGTTTTTTACCTTACTAATACTTTACCGGTTACTTGAATCGGGTGCAATATTACGAAAAAAAATGTAACCCACAAGGAACTTTAAGGATAAAACGCTCACTTTACAGAGAACTCTGCCAAAAAAGATAATAAGAAGAACATTTTAGCTACAATAGCTTCGTTTACGCACACGGAAAGTTTAAAAAATAAAACGCCATCATACATGTTATACTGATATGATGACGTTTTAGATAACCCATTCTTTTACACAAAAGAAGAGCATTATTCATTTAAAAAGCGAAGAGATAACCATGAATATAAATTCAGTGTTGGATTTATTTAGCTAAATCGGCTATCACTTTCATGATTTGTTGCCCTATCTCTTCAGCAGCCTCAGGAGTAGAAGCCTCACTGTATACTCGTATAATAGGCTCCGTATTACTCTTACGCAAATGAACCCACTTATCAGCAAAGTCTATTTTCACTCCGTCTATATCATTAATTTCTTCGTTCTTATAAAGTTCCTTGACTTTTGCAAGAATAACATCGACATCGGTTTCAGGAGTCAGATCCACACGATTCTTTCCCATAAAATAAGAAGGGTATGTGGCACGTAGCTCACTCACTTTCTTACCTTCATGGGCCAAATGGCTCAGAAGCAAAGCAATACCCACCAAAGCATCGCGACCATAATGACTGGCAGGGTAAATCACTCCGCCATTACCTTCGCCACCGATTATGGCATTGACCTCTTTCATTTTAGTAGTCACATTCACTTCACCTACGGCAGAAGCATAATATTCTTGTCCATATTTACGGGTAATATCACGCAAAGCACGGGTAGAACTCAAATTGGAGACTGTATTACCGGGTGTATGCTTCAATACATAATCAGCAACTGTCACTAAAGTATATTCTTCTCCATACATTTTTCCGTTCTCACAGATCATAGCCAAACGATCTACATCCGGATCAACTACAAAAGCAACATCGGATTTTCCTTCCTTCATCAAGTTCATAATATCGCCCAGATTCTTTTCAAGAGGCTCGGGATTATGTTGGAAGTTACCTGTTGGTTCACAATATAGCTTCTCTACATGTTTTACACCCAAACGATCCAATAATTGAGGAAGAATTATACCTCCTACAGAATTAACACAATCAATAGCAACACGAAAATCCGCTTTACGTATAGCTTCAACATCTACTAAATCAAGTGCCAATACGCTATCAATATGTTTTTTGTTATAAGTTAAATCCTTGCGGTAAGAACCCAAATGATCCACTTCGGCATATTCAAATTCTTCAGCTTCTGCAATACGAAGCACTTCATTACCTTCTTCCTTATTCAGGAATTCTCCGTGTTCATTCAGTAACTTCAAAGCATTCCATTGCTTGGGGTTATGAGAAGCGGTCAGAATAATTCCGCCACTGGCCCCTTCCATAGTGACGGCCAGTTCTGTAGTAGGAGTTGTAGCTAAATCAATATCAACAACATCCCAACCCATTCCCATGAGTGTGCCAACGACCACGTTCTTCACCATCTCACCCGAAATACGGGCATCTCGTCCTACTACGATTTTATTGCTCTTAACTGTGCACGTCTTACGAATCAGGGTAGCATATGCAGATGTGAATTTTACAATATCAAGCGGATTCAATCCTTCTCCCGCTCCTCCACCGATTGTTCCACGGATTCCGGATATTGATTTAATTAAAGCCATAATATAAATTAAATAATATCTTTTGTACTATTTAAAGATCTGATACTTACGAATATCATAGAAATAAGGATAGACGGCTTGCATAGCACTGCTATGCCCCATCTTGGAAGGAATAATTAACCGTACATGAGCCTTGTCGCGAATATATGTCAAAGGAACCAACCATCCAGCAGGAACAGCCGTGGAAGAATAAGCAGTAAGCATATATCCTTGGGTAAAAATACCCGCAATCGAAGTACTCGTTATCGTATATTTAAACTCATCAGGCAGTTGCGGGTCATTGATGTTAGAGAGTGTAGTATCTTTATCAAAAATGCTATATTCCATAAAACGAACCAAAATTAAATCGTTCTTCTTTACGGTATCAGCCGCTAGCTTAGATCCTTTGTCCACAATCTGCATATAAACTCCACTTGCAAGTTGTACATACTCATTTTTCAGCGTGTCGGTAGTGGAATCATTCTTATAGAATTCCGATTGTGATATCACTTTTATATTATGATCTTTTATAAACTCGCTGATGGCTTTTTTCTCATCATCCAGCATTTCGGCATACGTTTTAGTATTGTCACATGCTTGAAAGGCTAAACAACATGCTATTAAAAACAAAAAGAACAATGTAAGTTTCTTCATTTTTATTATTGTAAGTTTATACAAAAGTATCTGATTTCCTTGAAAGTCAAAAGTCATAAACAAAATGTTCAGCTCTTTTAACCTTTGTAAGTGTATTTTTCAAATATGACAATTTATTATAATAACTTGAAAAATTCACAATTAGTCATATTATTTTTTATAAACCACACTATATCTATTTTTCTAATTATACCCAATGAAAAGAATCACTTCTATAAACCAGAAGATTAAATCAGTTTTTCAACACAGTTTATTCAATAGAAATCAATTAACCTATTACAGAAAACATACCTGATTAAGAAATTTAACGAATGAAAGCTGTAAATATATAAAGAACAGTAAGAGAAAATAATTCTCTCACTGTTCTTTACGTCTATTCTTTAGCACCTGAACTAACTATTACGTAAAAGTGCCAATTCCATACACCGATTTCTCATATTTATTATTAATGCGAATCAGTCGTTGAAATACCTCTACTCTTTCGCTTGTTAAATTATTAATATTGAGTTATTTATCCCAGTAATTTATTTCTTAATCTCCTTGATAATCAGTATATTAGAAAAATAAAACCACTCATTTTTCTAATTATGATTCCCAAGGAGAAAGAGCTAAAACTTATAAAATATATATATGTATATCTGCGATGTTTATCAATCCTCTCTGAAGTTCTACTGCCAGAGATACAGTAACAATACAAGTCCTGTCTTCACTGATGAGGAATTGCTTACTGTATATCTATTCTGCGGAGCCTACCAGCGATATTTCAGCATCAAAGAATACGTTCACTAAGGAATATTTACTCTCATGGTTTCCAAAACTGCCTTCTTATCAGACGTTTAACTATCGGTTAAACCTGATGAGTGAAGCCATTAGTTACCTTGTGGAGCATCTCATTACATCCTTTAAGCCGGAAGATTGCGATTCTATGGCATCAATAATTGACTCCATGCCCATCATTACATGTGGGGGAAAGAATAAGACAGGGAAAGTAGCTGCTGAAATTACATCCAAAGGATACTGTTCTACAAAAAACATGTATTACTATGGACTCAAGCTCCACACCTTAGCTTTCCGCAGGGAAGGAACAATACCATTTCCGGAAATGCTTATTCTTTCATCGGCAGAGGAAAACGACCTGACCGTCCTCAAAAGAGAAGCTGCTCACAGCCTGGAAAACAGGAATGTCTTTGCTGATAAAATATACTCAGACTTCCATTTCCGGGAACAAAAGTACCGGGAAAAAGGGGTGACTATGCTTACTCCAGTTAAAGCAATTAAAGGGGAACACATAGGTATTACCCAAAGAATGAAAGCAGCAAGAGACTTATTCTCCACAGCGGTATCAAAGGTCAGACAACCGATAGAATCATTCTTCAACTGGTTGAATGAACGAACAAATAGTCAAAGAGCGATGAAAGTCAGCTCAACAACGGAACTTCTAGTACATACGATGGGAAAGATAGCCATCGCATTTATTTATCTAATTTTTTAAAAACAAGAATCGGTCGCAACTACTGATTCGCATTATTAATTAATAGACGACTACCACGATGATGTTGGCTTACTATAAAAGTTCAGTTTAAAGGAACGAATTGCATCATTCCAATTGGCACCATAAACACTTCGAGGAATTGCACTTAAATTTGGATACAACCATTGTTTCTCACTATTGCGCAAATTAAACACCATCGTGATCCCTGTATAACTTACACCATCCCAAGCCGTAAATAATGTACCATATTCAGTACTTCCAGGATTTTGTACTGTCATTCGTGCAGAACTAACATTCTGAGAAAATCCAACCGAAGATAAATCTGAAACATGAATCCACCTCGTTCCTGAAGATGTTATTTTATAAGTTATATTTCCTCCTTTATAATTATTATCTTTATAAAGAGTGACTGAAGATGCCGTTTCAGCAGCAGCTCTAGTTGCTCCTTCAATTGGTACATACGAATTTTTTTCACATACTTTTTTTAGTAGCTCTTCATTATTATCAAAATATTCAAGACCTCCATTTTCATCAATGTACAAAGCCAATTCAGGTAAACTCCCTAAATGTTTTTGAATATCACCTTTCATTTCAGAATACCTAATCCCCTTATACACAAACTCATTCGTCTTTAACACAGAAGAACTCAACTCATTGTTCAATACACCATTAGCATCTTGTTCACATGAGATAAATAAAACAAGAGTAACTATTCCCAATAAACGACATAACAACTTTTTCATGACATGAATAATTTAAGTTATCAAATAATGTGTAATAAGTCACTATTAAGCCTAACAATGACATGACACAAATTTATCATTTATTTTACAAATATTTTTCACAAAATGCAACTCTATTCCATTAATTAATTTTAATTACACTTCTCGATAAAAAAAACATATTTTTTTTCATTCTTTAGCAGTCAGTAAAGGAGCAAATTTCTTTAAAGCTTGCTCAAAAACCTTCACTGCTTCATCCATCGTACCGTAAAATTCTCCACCGGAAGCATTCAGATGCCCACCTCCATTAAAAAATTCAGCAGCTAATTGATTACAAGGAAAAGTTCCCACCGAACGAAGAGATATTTTTATCATCGGTTTCTCCGTATCTTCACGCAAAAAACAGGAAAAAACAACACCCTTTATACTCAAAGGTATATTCACAAATCCTTCACTATCACCGCGTATATAATCAAACTTACGCTGTTCGTTTTTTGTCAAAGAGATGAGTGCCGCCTGATATTCAGAATATACCCGCATTTGAGAGAGAACATATCCCATCAAGCGCAGACGGCTTTCCGAGTAGGTGTTATACACTCTACGATAAATATCATCTTTGTCAATTCCCTTAGATAAAAGTTCACTTATAATAAAATAGATTTCACGATCGTTGGAATTATATGTAAATCCACCCGTATCAGTCATCATACCAGTATAAATACATTCAGCCCCTTCCTTTGTAATATCATCAAAATAGCCCATCCGGCAAATTAAGCGAAAAACGAGCTCCGAAGTGGATGATATCTTTGGATATGACATAGTGATATCACAAAATTCTTCCGGATACAAATGATGATCTATCAATATTTTCTTCGCCTTAGCTAATTTTATGGAATCAGCCATTGCTTCAACTCTTTTTAAAGCATTAAAATCAAGGCAACAAATAATATCGGCTTCAGCAATTAATTTATTTGCAAACTCCTTATAGCGGTCATAGCATAAAATATCTTTGCTTCCAGGCATCCATTTTAAAAAATCAGGAAATGCATTAGGGACAACAACATTTACAGCTTTACCTTGGAAGTTCAGAAAATGCCAAAATCCTAATGATGACCCGATAGCATCTCCATCAGGGGCCACATGAGCAACAATTACTATTTTTTCAGCATCTTCCAACCATCTAGCAAAACGGTCTATCTTGGATTGATCTATAACTTTAGTCAACATATATTTCTTCTTTATATACAATTAAGAAAAGGCAAAAGTACAAAAAGTTTGGAAGTTGCCTTGTACAAACAAAGAAATAATAGCTTTTTAAAGTCCAGAATCGAACCTTTTTTTATCTTTCAATATATTACGTCTAATAACGGAATGCTTGCGGCTATAAAAGAAATAAATAAAAATACCAATCACCATCCATACAACCAATCGTTCCCAGCTCTCCTTCGGCAGGGAGACCATCATCAACAGGCAGACTATAATACCCAATATAGGGACTGTGGGAACAAATGGTGCTTTAAACTTCCGGGGAACATCCGGCATTGCTTTTCTCATGATAATAATCCCGATACAAACCAAAATAAATGCAAACAATGTCCCAATAGAAACCATGTGTCCTAAATCGGAAACGGGAACAAAACCTGCAAACAAACTTACAAAGACCATAAAAAACAGATTGGTTTTCCATGGAGTATGGAATTTAGGATGAACATGCGAAAAAATACGCGGCAGCAATCCATCGTGCGACATTGAGTAAAAAACACGACTCTGACCCAAAAGCATGACTAAAATAACAGAAGTATAACCCGCTAAAATCGCAACCGTTATTCCATCCTGCAACCAAGTGTAAGGAGTATGCGCAATGGCAGTAGCAACAGGTTTGGCATCATTAATGAACTCTTTATAATTGGCAAGTCCGGTCATTACAAAAGAAAACAATACATACAAAATTGTACATACAACTAATGAACCTAGAATTCCGATAGGCATGTCCCTTTTAGGATTTTTAGCTTCCTGAGCAGCTGTGGATACGGCATCAAATCCGACAAAAGAGAAAAAAACGACCGCAGCACCGCGCAAAATGCCCGAAATGCCGTAATGACCGAAATTATCACTATGTAAGAAAGACCAAAATCCCATCTGTCCGTTCTTCAAAGCTTCCTCTCCAGCATTTGGTATAATATAAGGGTTATGATTTTCAGGAGAGATGTAGTTCCAACCAACTATAATAAAAACAAAGACTACACTAAGTTTTAGAAAAACCAGAAAATTATTCATCGTTGCACTTTGTCTGGTACCATTTATTAACACAAAAGAAAGTAAAGTCACGATAAATATTGCCGGAAGGTTGATGATTCCGTCATTAATCACCATTCCATTGGAAAGATTTAAAGTCTCAAAAGGTGAACATAGCAACTGATGGGGAATGAAATTAATATCATGCTTTATTAAGAATTCTATAAGATAGCGTGACCAACTGACAGACACTGTAGCAGCGCCTAAAGCATATTCTAAAATCAAATCCCAACCTATAATCCAAGCTACAAATTCACCCATTGTTGCGTACGAATAAGTATAAGCGCTGCCGGCCACAGGTATCATCGAAGCAAACTCTGCATAACACAAACCGGCAAACATACATCCTACTGCGGCAATAATAAATGAAATTGTAACTGCCGGACCGGCATTCTCTGCTGCGGCAATACCAGTTAAGGAGAATAACCCGGCACCTATAATAGCGCCAACCCCTAGAGTGATCAATGAAACATAACTAAGAGAACGTTTTAACTCTGCGCTTTTTTCTGCCTCACTAAACAGAACATTCATTGGTTTTCTTACAAACAGCATATCTTTTTGATTTATGATTCACCGCAAATATATGTATTTGTATTATAAAACAATAATATAAAGCACAAAATGAAATATAAAACATTAAAAGAACAAGAAGTGTGATCTACGATATGTAAAAGAAAGGAAATCACAAATACACAATTAAAGCGCCATGCTTGGAAAGATCGAAGTACGGAATTTCCATCCTTTTACATTCTTTCTCTATCGACTCACGTCGAAAATCTGAGAAAGATGAATTCAATATTACCTCACAAATGTGGAAAAAAGCCGTTAACTCTCTAATTTTTCCTTTGTAACCATTGGACACATATAAATAATCTATAGTTAACGGTGACCTACATTTTCTATTCAGCCAGTGATTGTCATAGAGCAGGCATATGTGCTTACCTCCATAATTAACAATACCATCGTGAACCGAAAGTTCATTTAAAGCAATATTCGAAAGCAAAAAATGTGGAGTTGAAAGATGTAAATGAGCCCAATAGGGTGAAACGGATTTATACAAAGAAAAATAAGGTTGGGAGGGACCGGTGCAGAGTAACCAAGAGTCGCCATTAGCGGCAAAACAGTGTACATTCAAATTTTTTCGTGTATCATTATAAAAAACAATACTTTTAGAAGGAATATTCGATATTCTATCATAAAGTTGATATGCTGAAAAGGATAATAAACAGAAAAGCATACAATATACACTGCGAGAAGTACGCAATTTTATGCTACGGTATATCATTAACAATATCAGATAAAGCATACCAACCTCAAATGCATCCACCCAAAGCTGATTTACAGAAGCAAAAGGCCAATTAGCAGTAGCACGAAGTATCTCGTTCTGCAAATCGAGCAATTTGTTCAACAGATCTGCAATTAGTTGCTGAAAAGTAGGAAAAGGGGTCATTAGCAGCATAAAAAGTGCGAGATATAGTGCTAACGTCGTAGCAGGAATAATCCATAAATTAGTGATTAAAAAATGAGTAGGCAATTGATGAAAGTAATGAGCAATCAGAGGCGCTGTTCCTATTTGTGCAGCTATCGATACACTTATAATTCCCCATAACATATAAAAGAAAGAATTTATCCAATGGTAATTATTAACCGATTCATCTTTGTTTATTTTCCCTTTTATATAACTCAAAAAGGAAGTAGCAGGTTTTCGTTCTGCAATCAATATGCCATAAATTTTCGGCTGTAAGAGAATAATTGCCGCAATGGAAGAAAATGATAACTGAAAACCAACATCATAAAACCACAACGGATTATATAATAGCATAAAGAAAGCCGTAGCTGCTAACGTATTCAAAGAAAGAGGTTTATTCGATTGCAAGCACGAGAATGCATATACGGTGGCCATAATAACAGAACGAATCACGGGAGGCTGTGCTCCCGTAAAAAAAGCAAAAGCCCAAAGTAAAATAACGATTATTGCATATATCCATGGTTTAAGAGCATTCCATTTCTTCCAAAAAGGGGAAAAAAGGAATATAAGTAAAGCATATAGTATACCAATATGTAATCCTGATAAAGACAAAACATGGCTGACACCGGCAACAGAATAAATCTCTTTAATTTCATTACTCAGTTCATCCATATATCCCACCGTAAGAGCGGAAAGTACAGCATAATTGTCTCCACGAAACCCTAAATTCCGGAATATATCAATAACCTTGTCCCGATAATCCTGTGCAAGCTGAAAAAGTGTTCGACTGGATTCATATCCTACTTGTCTCCAATGTTCGGAAGCAATATAACCCGTGCCTGATACTCCGTTGCGAATGAGATAACGTCTATAATCAAATTCATCAGGATTACCTTTATTCAAAGGAGGAGAAAGATGAGTGTATACCAGTAATTCATCACCTCGCTTCAAAGAATATAGAGCAGAATCCTTAGCAAAATAAAGTAGAAAAAACTTTTTATCCCTATATCTTTCAAATTTATTGTTTTGATATTTCCCTTCTATTATAGCATGGCATAGAATCGTTTTTTGTTTTGGCATAGGCTTACCAGAGATTAGTACTTTATAAACAGAAGGAATCTTATTTGAGTAATCGAAATCGGTTTGATACAAACGAAGCGTTGTAAGCAGCATTCCTGAAACAAAGCAAAAGGACAGAATAAAGACCCCAAAAAGGTAATGCAAACGATAATAGACAGAAAGGAAATGACTTATAATACAAACGATAAAATAACCAGCTATAATTTCCAGTAGTATAGAATTGGACAAGGACGCAGTATTACCAAAGAAATCATAAGTATTTTGTTGCAGAAAGAAATAAGTATCCCCACAAACGATTCCTCCCATAAGAGGAATCAGAAGCCGCAGGAAGGGGTATCGTTGCAAAATAAACGATGATGACGACCTTTAAAGATTCTTTAACCGGTGGATTATTTCCTGAGGATTGGACGCCCCAAAGATAGCATTACCCGCAACAAGCGCATCAGCACCTGCCTCTATCAATCTGGATCCGGTCTCCAGATTTACTCCTCCATCAACTTCAATTAAAGCCTGTGAGCCGGTAGAGTCGATTAATGAACGCAGTTCACGTACTTTCTTCACGCTGTGCTCTATAAACTTTTGACCCCCAAAGCCTGGGTTTACACTCATCAGCAAAACCATAGATACATCTTCAATTATATCTTTCAGCATCGCAACGGGAGTTGCCGGATTCAAAGTAACAGTAGGGTGCATACCGGCATCGCGTATTTGCTGCACAACCCGATGTAAATGTGTACACGCTTCAAAGTGAACATTCATAGTATAGGCCCCCAAAGCTTTTACTTCCGGGATAAACTTTTCGGGATTAACAACCATCAAGTGTACATCCAACGGCTTTTCTGTAAGCGCGGCAACAAATTTCAATACAGGGAAGCCAAATGATATATTCGGGACAAAAACTCCATCCATTATATCAATATGTAACCAGTCAGCCTCACTCCTATTTACCATTTCAATATCTTTAGCTAAATAGGAAAAGTCTGCAGACAATAAAGAAGGAGCTATAATAGGTTTCATAATATCACAATTTTAAGACAAACCATATAACACATATACAACGCAAAGGTAAAGAAAAAGATCTTACTCAACCTAATAAAAGAGAGAATCTGGCTATTACTATAATATGAAATCAATATTTTATGCATGAAATAAGCATTACGCTTTGCATAATGCTTATTTCATATATGATTTATCTGCCAAATGATAGCCACGTAACAATTCATCCACCATCAAGCGTTTTTTGCCAGGCAATTGCAACGAACGTATGCCAATGAAACCATCCTGTGCTGCAACATGAATATAGGTTTTACCATCGGTCAGGAAAGTTCCAGCCGCAAGTTCATGATGAGTCGTAATTTTTTCTGCTTCGAAGACTTTTACGACAACAGGCTCTTTATCCGACTGGCATAGTTCTGTCCAGGCTGTAGGATAAGGAGATAAACCTCTAATAAAATCATAGACCTTCTTAACCGGGGCATTCCAATCAATACGGCAGGTCTCTTTAAAAATCTTAGGAGCAGAACGTAGATCATCAGTTATCATATTTTCCTGAGCCAGGGGTTTTATCATACCACTCAGTATATCATCCACCGTCCCTAGTACCAAGCGTGCACCAATTTTCATTAGCTTATCGTGTATATTACCCGCATTATCCGTATCAGCTATAGGAACGTGCTCTTGTTTTATAATCTCACCGGTATCAATGTCGTGGTTCAAAAAGAAAGTTGTTACTCCCGTTTCCACATCACCATTAATTACAGCCCAATTTATGGGAGCTGCCCCCCGATATTGCGGCAGCAAAGAAGCATGAAGATTAAAGGTTCCAAAGCGAGGCATGTTCCAAACACTTTCAGGCAACATACGAAAAGCGACTACAATCTGGAGATCAGCCTTTAAATTGCGTAAAGCTTGGAGGAATTCCTCATCTTTAAGTTTTTCAGGTTGCAATAACGGAAGATCATGCTCCAAAGCATACTGTTTTATTGGAGAGTATTGTATCTTATGTCCTCTTCCTGCAGGTTTATCGGGCATAGTGATTACCCCAACGACGTTATATCCCCCCTCGACCAAACTGCTCAATGATTCGACTGCAAAATCGGGAGTTCCCATAAAAACAATCCTTAAGTCTTCTTTCTTCATATCAAAGTTAAAATTAATTTTTAGCAGATAAGCCCTTGCAAACAATCAATCATCGGAAAAGTGTACTAGCACCTGCCGATACGAATTAAATATTTTCGATTTGGAAACAAATCCCATATATCGCCCTTCTTCGTCCACCACCGGCAAATTCCAAGCATTTGTATCATCAAACGTTCTCATTATCTGCTCCATGCTGTCGGTTACATACAAGCGCGCCGGAATGGAAGTCATTAATTTATCTACCTTAAAACGATGATAAAGCTCCTGCCGGAACATGATATTACGTATTCCATCCAAAGTCACAATCCCAATCAAAACACCAGAGTGATCAGTGACAGGAAAAATATTCCGCTGGGAAGTTGAAATTACTTTAACCATTTCCCCTAAGTCCATATCAGGATGTACCACAACGAAATCCTTCTCAACAACATTCTCAACTTTCATCAGGGTCAAGACTGCCTTATCTTTATGATGAGTAATCAATTCACCCTTCTTTGCAAGGCGCATGGAATAAATACTATGAGGTTCAAAAACAATAATTGTCAAATAAGAACTAACAGAAACGATCAGAAGAGGAAGAAATAAATCGTACCCTCCTGTCAGCTCGGCTATCAGAAAGACACCGGTCAAAGGAGCATGCATTACACCACTCATCACCCCTGCCATTCCCATCAATGCAAAATTCTTCTCGGGAAGAAAGGCTGCAAAATGAAACTGGTTACTAAAATGTGAGAAGACAAAGCCTGCAATACACCCCAAATATAATGAAGGTGCAAATATTCCACCACAACCGCCACCACCGTTAGTTGCACTCGACGCAAATACTTTAGTCAGAATTATTAAAAGTAGATATACAAGTAATAAATTATCGCTTCCATAAAAGAATGAATTATTCATCACTGTATCCCAATCGGCATTCGAGCTTCCATTCAACAGCAAGTTAATAGTGTCATATCCTTCACCGTAAAGCGGTGGAAACAAAAATATCAAAATACTCAACATTATACCCCCAAGAGCCAGTTTTTGATACGGCCTTTTTAGCTTACCAAATAATCCCTCAACCGCATTCATAGCACGCGTGAAATATAACGATACCAATCCGCAGCATACTCCGAGCATAATCACATAAGGAATACGTTCCAAAACGAAAACCTGATCAAGATGAAACTTAAACATCGCTCCGGTTCCCGTTAATATATATGAGACGGTCGCTGCCGTTACTGACGAAATTAGCAACGGCAATAATGAAGCCATCGTTAAATCAATCATTAATACTTCCAATGTAAACACCAATCCGGCGATAGGAGCTTTAAAAATTCCGGCAATAGCGCCAGCCGCACCACAACCAACCAAAAGCATCAATGTACGCTGTTCCATTTTGAAAGTACTCCCCAAATTTGAACCTATCGCAGATCCGGTTAATACAATTGGGGCTTCCCCTCCAACCGATCCTCCAAATCCGATAGTAATGGAACTGGCAATAATGGAGGACCAGACATTATGCTTTTTTATTCTTCCTTGTCTTCTGGAAATAGCATAAAGAATCTTAGTCACACCATGACTGATATCATCTTTCACAATATGACGCACAAATAAACCCGCCAAAAAGATTCCTACCACCGGATAAACCAAATAAAGATAATTTGCCTCGGTAGCATTAAAATTATCAGTCAGGAATTTTTCAATCCAGTGTATAAGTTCTTTCAGTATAAAAGCCGCTAAAGCTGTGAAAATACCAACTAAAAAGCTTAAGATTAAAATAAACTGCTTTTCCTTTATCTTCTTTTCACGCCATAACAAGAAACGTTGAAATAAACCTGTTTTTTCTTTTTTCATGTTTATACCTATACCGAAACTTTTTTCATTCGCGGATAATCTTAAATACCCCACCCTTTTCCAACTTAATAATACTGGAAGGTTTCGGATGTCCGGTTTCATTTTGACGATATCCCACAATATAATCAACTTTGGCTTTCACCTCATCACTGATTTCGGCAAAGATTGCAGGTGAAGGCTGTCCACTGATATTGGCAGAAGTAGAGACTATTGCTTTGCGGAACTGTTGGCATAAACGACGGGAAAATTCTTCATTTGTCACTCGAATACCGACACTACCGTCCTCTGCAAGCAAGTTGGGAGCCAAATTACGGGCACCCGAGTAGATAATAGTCAATGGCTTTTCAGCCATGTCAATCAAATCCCAGGCAACTTCTGGAACATCTTGTACATAGAAATCAACCTTAACGGAAGAATCAACCAAAACAAGTAACGCTTTGCTGTCAGAGCGTTGCTTAATCTCATACACACGTCGCACAGCTTCCTCATTAGTCGCATCACAACCTATTCCCCAAATGGTATCGGTAGGATATAAAATTACCCCACCTTCACTCATCACCTGACACGCTTTTTTTATGTCTTCTATTATTTCTTGATTCATAAACATAACGATTAACACGCAAAAATAGTACTTTTGCCGGACTATTGAAAAGTTTATTAGAAAACAATGGAAGAAATAAAATTCAAACACACCCTCCCTTTACAAATACGCTTTAACGACGTAGACAAGTTCGGACATGTCAATAACACTGTTTATTTTTCATTTTATGATTTAGGAAAAACCGAATATTTTGCATCGGTATGTCCCAATGTCGATTGGGAGAAAGATGGCATAGTTGTTGTGCACATTGATGTTGATTTTCTTACTCAAATATATGGATCCGATCACATCGCCGTACAGACAGCTGTCACCGAAATCGGGACCAAAAGTTTTCAGTTAGTTCAACGGGTAATTGATATTGAGAGTGGAGAAGTAAAATGTATTTGTCATTCCGTAATGGTAGCCTTCGATTTAGAGAATCACGAGTCTAAATCACTCGCAGAAGAATGGGTTGAAGCAATCTGCACTTACGAAAGTAAGGACTTGAGAAGAAAAAAGTAAATTCTAAAAGAAACAAATTAAATACAAGAAACGGCTATCCTAAAGTAAACACATAATGGTTTTCCGTGCTGCGACTCTCCTCAAATTTGAATCCTTCCCAAGTAAACATTTTCAAATCTTCAGGATTGGTAATGCGATTCTTTATTACCAAACGAGCCATTTCCCCCCTGCACATTTTTACATAGATAACAATAGTAGTAAGGCGGTCGGCTTTCCATACATGAAAATCAGGAGTCACCACCCTAACTTCACTTTTTACACGATTCCAATCAAACAAATTTTGCATTTCACCACTAGCCAGGTTCAAGAGAATTCCACCTTGTTTTTTAATGCTGGTAATAAAGTAATCCGTTAATAGAGGTTTCCAATAATCGAACAAGGTTATTCCTCCCCTTTCAGCCAACCGGACATCTCCCTCCAGTCTATAAGGTTTTATACCATCTAAAGGACGAAGCAATCCATATAGAAAAGACGTGATGCGTAAATGTTCCTGTGCATACAAAAAATCGTCAATGGAAAAATCCTTCGGTAATATACGTTTGAAAACCGCCCCTGTATAAGCAAAAATAGCAGGTACAACTTTATTATCAGGCGAACAGAAATCCTGATAGCGCAAATAATTTTCAACGGCAATCTTTGAATTTACCCGCAACATTTTCTCCAATTCTTGCGGTGAATACTGTGTCATATCCAGTACATTGTTTACGGCTTCTGCCTGAAAGTGTGGAACAGAGACTACAGGAACTTCTGTTTTGAAATAATTAACCGCCATTGTTTTGGCACAAGAAATAAATGTCAGCATAAAAGAACTGTTATGTTTCCAGATAACAAATATATATTATAAATCACAAGTATAAGCAAAACCTGGCAGGAAAGTATCCCAATAGCTCGAAAAGTTTTTCAGCGGTTTTCCCCATGATTACACAACTTTTTCGTACTTTTACACCTTTGAAGAAATGAATGGATTCTTCAATATTATCCCCAAATAAGATTAAGGAACAACAAAAGTCTTCTTTTAAGAAAAAAAGCTTTTCAATACAAGGCATTAATGATCTAGCGTTCCTAACTTTATAAATCCGTTGTGGAAAACTTTTCTTCAACAATGAGATAGAAAAAAGAAAAACAATATATAAAATGACTCAAAAATGGAATTATCAACCCATTACCCCCGAACAAGCAGAAAAAAGCCAAAGATTAGCCAAAGAACTGGGAATTAGTCCTATTCTTGGAAAGTTATTGGTAGAACGAGGAATTACTAAGCCACAAGAAGCAAAGAAATTCTTCCGTCCTCAACTGCCTGATTTGCATGATCCATTCCTAATGAAAGATATGGATATTGCAGTGGAACGCCTCAACAAGGCAATGGGAAAAAAAGAGCGTATTCTGGTCTATGGAGATTATGATGTGGATGGGACTACTTCGGTAGCTCTGGTATATAAATTCATTCAACAGTTCTATTCAAACATAGACTATTACATCCCCGATCGTTACAATGAAGGATATGGGGTTTCAAGAAAAGGTGTGGATTACGCCGCAGAAACCGGTGTAAAACTGATCATTGTATTAGATTGCGGCATAAAAGCGGTAACGGAAATTACTTATGCCAAAGAAAAAGGCATTGATTTTATTATTTGTGACCACCACGTACCCGATGATGTGCTACCTCCGGCCGTCGCTATTCTTAATGCCAAGCGTGCAGACAACACTTATCCATACGAACACCTTGCCGGATGTGGTGTAGGATTCAAATTTATGCAAGCATTTGCGATGAGCAATGGCATCGAATTCCATCATCTTATTCCATTACTCGATTTGGTAGCCGTAAGTATTGCCTCTGATATTGTTCCTATTATGGGCGAAAACCGAATACTTGCTTATCACGGATTAAAGCAACTAAACAGCAATCCAAGTGTGGGAATGAAAGCCATCATTGATGTATGCGGACTGAGAGACAAGGAAATCACGATTAGCGATATTGTGTTCAAGATAGGTCCTCGAATTAATGCTTCCGGACGTATACAAAACGGGAAAGAAGCTGTTGACTTACTAACGGAGAAAGATCTATCTGTGGCATTGGAAAAAGCCTTTCAAATTAACCAATACAATGAGACCCGGAAAGATTTAGATAAAAGTATGACAGAAGAGGCCAATCAGATTGTCTCTGGATGCGAAGGACTTTCAGAACGTCGTTCCATTGTTTTGTACAACGAAGACTGGCACAAGGGAGTAATAGGTATTGTAGCTTCAAGATTGACGGAAATTTATTATCGTCCCGCTGTAGTTCTGACTCGTACAGATAATATGGCTACAGGATCAGCCCGTTCCGTATCCGGTTTTGATGTCTACAAAGCCGTTGAATACTGCCGGGATTTATTAGAGAACTTCGGTGGACACACCTACGCTGCCGGACTTTCCATGAAAGTGGAAAACGTACCGGCATTTATAAAGCGGTTTGAAGAGTATGTTTCTCAAAATATTCTTCCCGAGCAAACAAGCTCGGTTATTAATATTGATGCGGAAATTGATTTTAAAGACATAACTCCAAAATTTTTCAATGATTTAAAAAAATTCAATCCTTTCGGTCCGGAAAATACAAAGCCCATTTTTTGTACACATAATGTATATGATTACGGAACAAGTAAAGTGGTCGGTCGTGGTCAGGAGCACATCAAGCTGGAATTAGTGGATAATAACTCGAACAATGTAATGAACGGCATAGCCTTCGGACAAAGCTCCCATGTACGATTCATTAAGACCCGCCGTTCATTTGATATCTGCTATACCATCGAAGAGAATACTCATAAACGTGGCGAAGTACAATTGCAGATAGAGGATATTAAACCAGACTAAGGGAGTCTCTCCCTTTACCCCTATCCTGTAGGAAGGGGAGTTTAGTAAACTGATATAGAGGAGTGAACAGGCTTCAGCGTTGCATCATAAAGCGAACGATTGTAGTGAAGCACATAAATGGCAGGATGTTTGAGTGAAGTGAGTTTTCGTCTCTTAGCGTAATGGAGTGAGTGAGTAGCGAAATCGCTGTAACTCTTGACTTTTTTGATCTCTTTTTCTTTTACATCAAGGCAAAAGAAAAGCATAAGAATATGAAAGAAGGAAGGGTGTATAGAGAAATTTTAAAACAATATTGGGGATACGACAACTTCCGTGATTTACAGGAAGAGATTATCACCAGCATTGGAGAAGGCAAAGATACTTTGGGACTGATGCCTACAGGAGGTGGGAAATCTATTACCTTCCAAGTTCCGGCATTAACCAAAGACGGACTATGCCTTGTAATCACACCTTTAATCGCCTTAATGAAAGATCAGGTGCAAAACCTGAGAAAACGTGGAATAAAAGCTCTTGCCATCTATTCGGGAATGACAAGGCAAGAGATCATTATAGCATTGGAAAATTGCATATTCGGTAATTACAAATTTTTATATATATCTCCCGAACGCCTTGATACTGAAATCTTTCGCATAAAACTAACGAAAATTAAAGTTAGTATGATAACTGTGGATGAAAGTCATTGCATTTCGCAATGGGGATATGACTTCCGTCCGGCCTACCTTAAAATAGCGGACATCCGACAGCTCCTCCCGAATGTACCGATATTAGCATTGACTGCCACCGCCACTCCTGAGGTAGTAAAAGATATACAAGTGCGTCTTCACTTCAAGCAGGAGAATGTTTTTAGCATGAGTTTTGAGCGTAAAAACTTAGCCTACATTGTCCGCAAAACCGAAAATAAGACAGGAGAACTTCTTCATATTCTGAACTATATTCCGGGCAGCGCAATTATCTATGCACGTAACAGACGTCGAACAAAAGAGATCACAGAATTACTGAACAGAGAAAGCATCACTGCTGATTTTTATCATGCCGGTTTGGATAACGCAACGAAAGATGTTCGCCAACAACGCTGGCAAAACGGAGAAAGTCGGGTTATGGTAGCTACAAATGCTTTCGGAATGGGAATTGATAAACCGGATGTGCGGTTGGTTGTTCATCTCGATTTGCCGGACTCTCTAGAAGCATACTTTCAGGAAGCAGGCCGGGGTGGTAGAGACGGTAAAAAGGCTTATGCTGTGATTCTTTATGCAAAGTCAGATAAAGCCACTCTTAATAAACGTATTCCAGATACATTTCCTGATAAAGATTACATCAAACAAGTTTATGAACATTTGCAATACTACTACCAGATGGCAATGGGTGATGGTCAAGATTGCATCAGGGAATTCAATATTGAAGATTTTTGCCGCAAATTCAAGTATTTTCCGGTACCGGTAGACAGTGCCCTAAAGATACTTACCCAAGCAGGTTATTTGGAATATACCGATGAGCAGGATAACGCCTCCAGATTATTGTTCACCATACGTCGTGATGAACTTTACAAATTACATAAACTGGGGGAAGAAGCAGATAAGCTTATTCAGATTATTCTTCGCTCGTATACCGGACTATTCACCGATTATACTTTTATCAATGAAGATTCCATTGCCGTACGTAGCGGGCTAACCCGTCAAAAAGTATATGATATCCTCATTCGGTTATCCAAATCGCATATTGTCGACTACATTCCACATAAAAAAACACCTTATATTATATACACTCGTGAGCGGGTGAGTTTAGCACAGCTCCAAATACCGGACAATGTTTACGAAGATCGGAAAGAACGCTATAAAAATCGTATTAAAGCTATGATAGACTATGTTACCACAGACACAGTCTGCCGTAGTCGGATGTTACTGCGCTATTTTGGAGAGAAAAACGACCATAACTGTGGTATATGTGATACCTGCTTAAGCCGCCATCATGAAAAAGGAAACATATCTCAAAATGAATTAAAAGAAGCAATACTTACATTGGTTGAACAAAAACCATGCACTCCGGCAAACATTTCCGATCATATCCGGGAAGATAAAGAATCTGTGGCAGATTGTATTCGTGAATTATTGGAAGACGGTGATTTGAAATCTGAAAACGGAATTCTTTCAAAATAATGGAGCTTAAACTCCGACAATTAATCGGTAGACCATTGTATAATACGGAAAAATATAGTTCATTTGTACAGATAAAATAAAAACAGCATTTAACGTGATTGCGATGAAAAGCAAAAGAAGAATATTTTCAATGATAACTGTTTTATTATTATTGCTTATAGCATGTTCTTTATCTTATCAGACCGGTAAAGATACAGCACGGAAAAATAGCCGAATCAAAGCTGAAAAGGAAATCAAGAACACACCCGATAAATAAAACCGAGTAAATTAAATTATATACTAAAAGAAAAACATTATGAGCTTTTTTAAATCTTTTTTCTCCGGTGGGAAACAGAACAACACGGAAGATGACAAACTGAAAAGTATTCAAAAGAAATTCGATATATTTAAATACGACGGCATGCGGGCTCAACGAATGGGACAGACAGACTATGCCATCAAATGTTTTAGTGAGGCTCTTGCCCTGCAAAAAGATTTTGAGACAATGAATTATTTAAGTCAAGCTTACATTCAAAAAGGAGAATTGAGTCAGGCAAATGACTTGCTGCAAGAAATGGCGGAATTAGAACAAGGACATCTTGAAACCTATCTCGTTTTGGCAAATGTCTGTTTTATGCAAGAAGAGTACGAAGCAATGGATGAAAATGCACGTAAAGCTATCGAGATAGAAAGAGAGAATGCAACTGCACATTACTTATTAGGAAAAGCCAAACACTATCTAAAAAATGACCTCATGGCTATTGCCTCTCTAACCCAAGCGATATTACTGAAAAGCAACTACACTGAAGCGCTTTTATTTCGCGCAGAGATACTCATTTCATTAAATCAATATAAAGAAGCGGCAGAAGATATCGATTCTATTCTGAAAGAAAACACGGAAGATGAAGCTGCTTTATTATTACGTGGACAAATGCAAGAAGCCACGGGAAAAGTAGAAGAAGCCCAAAAAGACTATCTATACGTTATTGAAGTAAACCCCTTCAACGAACAAGCTTATCTTAAGCTGGGAAAACTGTATATTGACAGTGGAGAACCTTCAAAAGCTATTGAACTTTTTAATGAAGCACTCGAGCTAAATCCAAACTTTACTCAAGCCTATCGTGAGCGTGGACATGCCAAACTAATAAACGGAGATAAAGACGGCTCGGTTGAAGATTTGAAAAAAGCACTCGAACTGGATCCAAAAGAAAATGAAAATCTTACTGGTAGATTTGACAATTTAGGAACCAAACCAGAAACAATACCGGGAATCTTCTAATTTGTATAAATATAGATATAGCTTAAAATAAGGAATAATTTATGGTTATCTACATAGTGTCCCCTATGTAATCGGTTTGTGACATAACTACGACACAAAAGAGGGTTAATGTGTAGAAAGTTGCCTACCCTCATTTCTTAGCATCCTGAAATGTACGGTAACGGGTAAAAAAACTGCCGGAAAGCTTGACTTTGAAGTGTAAATGTATTATCTTTGAGAATGTAATCCTGATTCAGATTCGGGTAATAGGCCACGGAAGGGAGAAGCGAAAGTTTCATCCCTTTTTTTGTGCAACGGCGGCAGAAAAAGCGAAACACTATATGTTTCAAAGCAAAACATATGATGTTTTCGGGTAAAAGTAATAAGGTAATGAAGTAAAACTAACCATCTAATCGGCGCCAACCAACCGTCTGTTAATGGAAAACCCGGTAACTTCGGAAAAGAGATAGATCGAAAAAACCAAAAAGCGGTTAGTCCCGTTAATATTCTATAAAGTTACTCTTGACGGGAAACAGTTGTAAGTCGTTTTCAACTTCTTTTACAAAATCAGTACTAGGTAATACAGGGATTAGTAAGCTTTACTTCACAAAGCCAACTTACATCGTCCGTTCTCCTGATTGCAAGTTTCTCAACTTTCTTTTTCCAATATTGCAAGCTTATAAGAATACCAACCTCTTCAGAAAGGTGCATTACGGTATTAACCGTATAATAACGCTTCTTTCTCCCTATTCTTTGCTGAGTATAGAAAAGAAAATAGTAGTTAGACTGCAAATTCGGTTTCTTCATAATCTTATAGAGGTTTGCATTTTTCATAAAGCAAAGATGGTAGAATTATTAGGGAAAACAATAATGTAAAACGAAAAAAACAGCAAAATTCAACGGAAAAAAGCATTTAACCGAAAGTATACCTTTTTTAAAATAGAAAAGAGAAGAACAAAAATAGGTATATATAACAAACATATAGGTACTATGCAATAATCTTCATCCCATTACAAATATATGAGATTCGCTATAAAAGATAATATCAATACACTCTTAAAACAACTATCTTTCAAAAAATATTGTTGATGTCACTTTGGCAAAAATACACATTTTTTCGAAAAGACAAAACATTTTGTAAATAAAAAAACTCTTCGTTCTTACATTTGATCACATTGGGCTATAATAAAGTAACTACAATTTGTACATACAAATTAAAACCGAATGCTATCAAGTTAGTCAACGAAATGACGGAATAGCTAAGGTCAAATCATTATAATGAAATAATTCCATGAATAGGCAAGGTACAGCAACAAGCAAAAGGGCACTTATTACCATTGCAGTTAGGGAAATTTGGAAAGATCGTGAAAAAGATGCTTATACAAATCATGTCATTGAAATCCTTGCAAGATTTAGCCTTGAAAATAGAAACGTTCTGAGCGAGTGAGAAAAAGAAGTTTTTGGAATTAAAATTATCGTCCGGAAAGTTTATTTCTTGACCATTCATTTGAACAGTAACGGAAACAAATAACTCTTACAAAATGGCGCAGCCGCCAGTTCCTTTCAAGAAAATTCCGGCACTCCTTTTTAAAAGATTTTTTCCCGGAAAAGAAGAGTAAACAAATCAAAGAATAATATAAATCGCAATAATATGACATATGCTTCCACCAAGAACAAAAAAGTGAAATACTGTATGCATATATTCTTTCTTGGTTAATGAATAAAATACGGCACCAATGATATAAGAAACACCCCCGCCTATAAGCCAATATAAAGCATTTATATGATCTGCTTTACCTAAAACTTCTATTAACGGCTTAAAAGCCATGAATACAGAACACCCCATTATAACATAACAAACAGTCTCCAAATAACTGTGCTTCTGATGTCTCTTAAAGCTAACAAACGCTCCTATGATAGCGGATAACCAGACAAATGAAAATAACGACCATCCCCACCAATCCACCATCCTCAATGTAACAAGTGTAAAAGGAGTGTAAGTGCCCGCTATATGTACATAGATTAAAGCATGGTCCCACTTTTGAAGTAATCGTTTTTTCTTCCCTTCTTTAGATCCATGATAACAGGTTGAAACGACATAGCAGGACAACATACCACATAAATACACCACCACACTACCAATGGCCCAATATCCGCCGCTGCTCAAAAAAGCTTTCGAGATAAGGATGTATCCGCTTCCCATTCCTAACAAAATACCAATAGCATGAGATATGGTATTTGCAAGTTCTTCCTTATCCGAATATATTCTTGTTCTAGCCAATGAGTTTATTTATTAAATTATACGTAAACAGAATAACAGAGAGACAAAGATAAAATATAAAATGATACGACATAAATTAATGAGTTAATGAAAATAATAATTGATAGCGAATTTGGATATAAAAGCTAATTAATCCACTAAAGAGAACTAATAATTTCACATTTCAATATCAACGAGTGTATTAACTTGTCTAAATGCAAGACAACATAGTACATATCCGTGCCATTTATCATATATTGTAAAATATTGATTAACAATTTTATTTTTTTTGATTTAATTTGTCATCAGAAATCATGAGCAAGATAGGCATAAAGAAAAAATCATTCTATAACAAAAACACTATGAAATCAGTAAAGCTAATATTAGCATTGGCTATTTTCTGTTTTTTGGATATTAATGCCAAAAACATACCTATTCAAAAGTCAAGTTTAGTCGGAAAGAAGATTGTGGAATTTATCCCGACGGGCTTCGATCAAAGCAAAACTCCTTCATTGATCCTCCAAAAGGAACCTGTTTCTATAGGAAGTACTCCTAAAAGCTGGTCATTGGTTCCCGAATTCACAGTGACAGAGAACAAAGCGTCTGCATCTTTAAAAATTTCAGGAGATGTCAGTCTCTATGGGGGGGGCGAAGTTACCGGTCCGCTTCTACGAAACGGCCAACACATCAAATTGTGGAATACAGACACCGGCGCATATAGCGTAGAGCAAGGGAAAAGACTTTATCAATCGCACCCATGGGTGATGGGAGTCAGAAAGGACGGCTCTGCATTCGGTATTATCTTCGATACTTCCTGGAAATCGGAGCTCTATACCCACTCTACCGAGATTGTACTCAACACCGAAGGCGCATTATTCCGTGTATTCATTATAGACCGGGAATCTCCACAGGCTGTATTAAAAGGCTTGTCTGAATTAATAGGAACAATAAAAATGCCTCCAAGGTGGGCGTTAGGATATCATCAATGTCGCTTTTCTTACGACAGTGAGACACGCGTTCGTCAGATAGCCGACACTTTCCGTATAAAGAAGATACCTTGCGACGTCGTTTGGATGGATATTGACTATATGGAGGGATACAGAATCTTCACTTTCAACAAAGACAGATTTGCCAATCCGAAAGGTCTGAATGACTACCTGCACCAAAAAGGTTTCAAGTCTGTATATATGATAGACCCTGGGGTAAAAGTAGATCCGAACTATAGTGTTTACCAATCCGGCAGTTCCAATAACATCTGGGTAAGAAAAGCAAATGGTGACGAATATCACGGCAAAGTATGGCCGGGCGATTGTACCTTCCCCGACTTTACGCAACCGGAAGCCCGAAAATGGTGGAGCGGTCTATATAAGGATTTTCTAGCCAAAGGCATAGACGGAGTGTGGAACGACATGAACGAACCGGCTATTAACGACAGTGAGCTGCCCGAAAGTCAAAGATTGGGAACCATGCCTTATGATACTCCTCATAAAGGCGGAGGTACATTACCGGCAGGTCCTCACCTATTATATCATAATGCATTCGGCAGACTGATGGTTCAGGCTTCTTCCGAAGGTATCATGGCTGCAAATCCCGATAAGCGTCCATTCTTACTGACCAGAGCAAACTTGTTGGGCGGTCAGCGATATGCCGCAACATGGACCGGCGACAATTATGCCGGATGGGATCATCTAAAACTGTCCATCCCCATGTCCATTACGCTAGGCTTATCCGGACAACCTTTTAATGGTCCTGATATTGGCGGTTTCTTGGGAAATACAGAACCCGATCTTTGGGGAAATTGGTTAGGCTTCGGAGTATTCTTTCCTTTCGTACGGGGTCACGCATGTGTAGGAACCAACAATAAAGAGCCATGGGCTTATGGAGAAGCAATGGAAAATACCTCAAGAATTGCTCTCGAGCGCCGTTACCGTCTGCTCCCCTATATTTATACCTTATTCCACGAATCTTCACAGAGCGGATTACCGGTGATGAATCCGGTATTCTTCGCCGATCCCAAAGATCTGAAACTGAGAAATGAGCAGGAAGCCTTCTTGTTGGGAGAAAACCTGTTAGTTATTCCGGCATTCTCTAAGAATCCGACTTTACCTTCGGGCATTTGGGAAGAACTTAGTCTGGTCAACGGCGACTTATCGGATAAATACCAAGCTAAATTGAAGATCAGAGGCGGAAGTATCATACCTGTAGGGAAAATCATTCAGAGTACTACCGAAAACTCTTTTGTTCCGCTCACCTTAATTGTCTGCTTAGATAATCAGGGAAAAGCCGAAGGGCAACTTTATACCGATGCCGGAGACGGTTGGGAATTCAAGCATGGCGATTATTCACTTATGCACTTCACGGCAAAGAAAAATGGGAATGTAGTAAATATCAGATTGGCAGACAAAAAGGGAGCTCGAAATGTAGAGAAGGACATTAAAGGTGTCAATATCGAATTGATCTATAAAGGCAAGACGTACAAAACTTCAGGCACTATTAAAGGTATTATGAAAATAGAGTTGAAAAACTAAAAGAACAATTGGAAATATATTTGAAAGAATAATGACACATAATGCAAATAAATGCCATTATTTGAATAAATATGAAGAAAAATAAAACTTTATATTTGCATTTCAAAAAAAAGTGTTACTTTTGCCCCAGTTTTAAAAACAAACTCAAACAAGTATGAACCAGTTTGCTTACGCATTTTACTTCTTCTTTTACTTTTACTTTAGCAGCAAAGTAGAGCGGGGGTTTGTATGTGTCAAGTGACAGTGATGCTTAAGAACTGATAAGAACTTAAATAAAATATGAAATCCCGCTCCATATACATGGATGCGGGATTTTTTTTTAGAAACAAGATGAGGAGAATAGCCATTCAAGGAACACTAGGGTCGTATCACGACATTGCCGCACACAAGTACTTCGAAGGAGAAGATATTGAGTTGATTTGCTGTGCTACGTTTGAGGAAGTCTTTACTTCTATCAAAAAGGACAGCCACACCATCGGCATGCTGGCGATAGAAAACACCATCGCAGGCAGTTTGCTGCAGAATAATGAACTACTCAGGCAAAGCGGAAGTCAGATTATAGGAGAATACAAACTAAGGGTATCTCATTGTTTTGTATGCCTGCCCGAAGAAGACTGGAATAATATAACGGAAGTAAACTCCCACCCTATCGCTTTAATGCAGTGCCGTGAGTTCTTAAGTCAACACCCGCACATTAAAGTTGTGGAAGCAGAAGATACGGCACTTAGTGCGGAAACGATTAAACGGGAAAAACTGAAAGGACATGCCGCCATCTGCTCTAAAACAGCAGCCGAACGTTATGACATGAAGATCCTTCAAGAAGGTATTGAGACTAACAAACATAATTTCACTCGTTTCTTAATCGTAGCCGACCCTTGGCAAGTAGATGAACTCAACAGACTCAATCATCGCGAAATAAATAAAACCAGTATGGTTTTCACTTTACCTCACACTGAAGGAAGTCTTTCACAAGTTTTATCCATACTCTCTTTTTATCGCATCAATCTGACCAAAATACAATCGTTACCTATTATCGGAAGAGAGTGGGAATATCAATTTTATGTAGATATTGTGTTTGACAACTTATTAAGATATAAACAGGCCATTGCGGCTATCATGCCGTTGACTAAAGAACTTAAAATTTTAGGCGAGTATGCAGAAGGTAAATCAAGCATTTAAAATATTGCCGGCCAAACGTTTGGCAAACGTAAGTGAATACTACTTCTCAAAAAAATTGCAAGAAGTAGCCCGAATGAATGCGGAAGGCAAGGACGTTATCAGTCTGGGCATCGGAAGCCCGGACATGCCACCATCCGAAGATACAATCGAAACACTTTGCCAAGAAGCGAAAAATACAAACGGACATGGCTACCAGCCTTATACCGGAATTCCGGAGTTAAGAAACAGCTTTGCCGTATGGTACAAAAAGTGGTATGACGTGGAGTTGGATCCTCAGAAAGAGATACAGCCGCTTATCGGGTCTAAAGAAGGTATATTGCATGTGACGTTAGCCTTTGTCAATCCCGGAGAGCAAGTGCTGGTACCCAACCCAGGCTATCCAACATACACTTCACTCAGCAAAATCTTAGGTGCGGAGATTATTAATTATAATCTGAAAGAGGAAAATAACTGGATGCCCGATTTTGACGAATTGGAGCACATGGATCTGAGTAAGGTGAAGTTAATGTGGACCAATTATCCCAACATGCCGACAGGAGCGAACGCCACTCCGCAACTGTATGAGAGATTAGTAAACTTTGCCCGTAAAAACAATCTTGTTATTGTCAATGATAACCCGTATAGCTTTATTTTAAATGAACATCCTCTAAGCATACTTAGTGTGCCGGGTGCGAAAGAATGCTGCATTGAACTCAACTCAATGAGCAAAAGCCATAATATGCCGGGATGGCGCATCGGGATGTTGGCAAGTAATGCCGAGTTTATCCAGTGGATATTGAAGGTGAAAAGCAATATTGATAGTGGAATGTTCCGGGCTATGCAGCTAGCTGCCTCCAAAGCATTGGATGCAGAAAAAGCATGGTACGAAGGAAATAATCAAAATTATCGCAACCGCCGAAAATTAGCCGGTGAAATTATGCATGCTTTAGGATGTACTTACGACGAAAAACAAGTCGGTATGTTTCTCTGGGGAAAAATCCCCGACAATTGTAAGGATGTAGAAGATCTTACAGAAAAAGTATTGCATGAAGCCCGGGTATTCATCACCCCCGGATTTATTTTCGGTTCCAATGGTAACCGTTTTATCCGTCTCTCTTTATGTTGTAAAGAAGACAAATTATCCGAAGCATTAAAACGGATTAGGAGCCTCTCCCCTTACCCACCCCCCTCCGAGCTCCCCCGTTTGGCGGGGGAAAGCAATCCCGTAGGGAAGGGAATAAAGGATATTTGAAGAATAATAAATATAAATAATAACAATATGGAACTTGAATTAGAATCTATTTTACTACCGGGTGTAGAAGATAAACGTCCCTTGATCATAGCTGGTCCGTGTAGTGCAGAAACAGAAGAGCAAGTGATGAACACGGCAAAACAATTGGCGGAAAAAGGGATTAAGATGTATCGTGCCGGAATATGGAAACCACGCACCAAGCCCGGTGGATTTGAGGGAGTTGGTGTAGAGGGACTGCCCTGGCTTAAGGAAGTAAAGAAAGAAACTGGCATGTACGTTTCAACAGAAGTAGCTACTGCCAAACATGTATACGAAGCTTTGAAAGCCGGTATGGATTTCTTGTGGGTCGGTGCCCGCACTACCGCCAATCCTTTTGCCGTACAAGAAATAGCCGATGCCTTGAAAGGAGTGGATATCCCGGTATTGGTGAAAAATCCGGTCAACCCGGATTTGGAATTGTGGATTGGTGCATTGGAACGTATCAATAACGCAGGGATCAAACGATTAGCTGTCATTCATCGTGGGTTCAGCAGTTATGATAAAAAAATATATCGCAACTTGCCACAATGGCATATTCCAATAGAACTCCGCCGAAGAATACCCAATCTCCCCATAATTTGTGACCCAAGCCACATCGGTGGGAAACGTGAGTTGATTGCCCCATTAAGCCAACAGGCAATGGACTTGGGCTTTAACGGACTAATCATAGAAAGTCATTGTAATCCGGACTGTGCATGGAGTGATGCGGCACAACAAGTAACCCCTGACGTATTAGATTACATTATAAACCTGCTCGTTATCCGCAAAGAAACCCAAACAACGGAAAGTCTCAGCCAATTACGTAAACAAATTGACGAATGCGATAATAACATTATACAAGAACTCTCAAAGCGCATGCGTATAGCACGCGAAATAGGAACATTCAAAAAGGAGCATGATATGACCATTCTCCAAACAGGCCGCTACAATGAAATTTTGGAGAAACGAGGTTCGCAAGGCGCACTTTGTGGGATGGATTCAGAGTTCATTAAGAATATCTTTGAGGCTATCCATGAAGAGAGCGTAAGACAACAAATGGAAATTATTAACAAGTGATTAGTGTTTAGTGATAAGTGATTAGTATTTCATAGTTAACCTAATCGCTTATCACTAATCACTAACCGCTAATCACTATATAACATGCGAATATTAATACTCGGAGCCGGGAAAATGGGCTCCTTCTTTACAGACATCTTAAGTTTTCAACATGAAACCGCCGTATACGATGTAAACCCACATCAACTACGTTTTGTGTACAACACTTATCGCTTCACTACCTTGGAGGAGATTAAGGAATTTGAACCGGAACTAGTGATTAACGCTGTTACGGTGAAATATACGCTCGATGCTTTCCGCAGCGTATTACCCGCACTGCCGAAAGATTGTATCATCAGTGATATTGCTTCGGTTAAGACAGGTCTGAAAAAATTCTATGAAGAAAGCGGCTTCCGGTATGTCTCATCCCATCCCATGTTTGGCCCGACCTTTGCAAGCCTTAGCAATTTGAGCAGTGAAAGCGCTATCATCATCAGCGAAAGTGATCATCTGGGAAAAGTATTCTTCAAAGATCTATACAATGGCCTAAACCTGAACATCTTTGAATATACGTTCGACGAACATGACAAAACAGTTGCCTACTCGCTCTCCATACCATTTGCCTCAAGTTTCGTTTTCGCTGCGGTGATGAAACATCAGGAAGCTCCGGGAACCACTTTCAAGAAACACATGGCTATCGCTAAAGGTGTGATGAGTGAAGACGATTACCTGCTTCAGGAGATTCTTTTCAATCCGCGAACTCCCGCTCAAGTGGAGAATATCCGGCTGGAACTGAAAAAACTACTGGAAATAATCACCAACAAGGATGAGGAAGGGATGAAGAAATACCTCACCCGGATACGGGCGAATATCCAATGAACATATAGAGAAAGGGGTTGCTACTGTTGCCACCGGCATCTACCTGCGTGTGCTTGATGCGGAGAATATGGCTTCCTTTCATCGCATATTTTACGGAGAATAAGATTAATATTCTCCGCAAAATATCGTGATATCTGCAAGCAATTTGCAGGCTACTTATCGAATAAACCCAAGAATATACCCCCACTGTGGCGCGGCTCCCAAATACTCCGACTTGGGGTAATAGCTTTAACATGACTGCCAAAACGAAGGGTTTTAGTAAACATTATTTTCTAAACATTCAAAATACAAGGAAAAATTTCCCAATTTAATGCAGCATTGGAAGTTTTCTATTTAAGAGGAGTAAACGATAAGGGAGAAGGACATGCTTTCGTTGTTGACGGTTTATTTGAAAATCTACCTATTATTGCTGTTGATTTGGAAACATGGGTTAAAGGCAAATTGACATCAATAGAAAATTCAGCAGCTCCACTTAATTTATTTGACACAAATGTGGATCTTCATATTAATTGGGGATGGGATGGTTCTTCCAATGGATATTTTGGGCAAACAAAAGGCTTTATTTGGGAGTTTGACAATAATCCAAAACTACTTAGGGTATCTTCTCCTCGATAAACATATAATCAAGTCAATTAAAAAAACAATTTATATGAAAAAGAATTTAGCTTTAATGCTTTTATTAGCATTAATCTTGTCATGTAGTTCTAATACATTAGATAATGTGCATGCCATTCTTTGCCATAAAAATAAGCAAAAAGAAGTAAACATTCCAGCCTGTTCAACACAAAATGAATCAGATTACCATTATCACCACGCCTGGAGATATACGTTTGCCGTGCCGAGTAAGTTCGGGTTCCTTACTACAATTTCGTCTATTTTTTGCGTTCCGTGATACAAACGAAACTGAGGAGTTGTGAGTCCCTTTCTGTTACCTCTTAATGGTTCAGGTTTACCCGTTCCTGTTCTTGGATGGATTTCGATCTCTTCAATCAGTAATTCTATTTTTGATAGAATTACCTTATTTCCGGATTTCTTATGCTGAAGAATATCTTCGATAAATTGTTCCTTATATTCAATAGAATATAGTTTTGAATCATCTTTCATAAACCGAACAATTTTCTTCTTTCCTCAACAGTTAAATTCCTTGTTCTACCTTTCATCGCATTTTCAATGTGCTCAAGGTTCCTTTTATCAGCAAAGAATAAGTCACCTGACGAGCTAGTTTCAAAAGGATCTACCCTATATTCGGCCGGAATCTTCATAAATTCCTTAATCCACTCTTCCGATACAAATTTTGCATCGGGATCATCCGTCACAATTAATTGAACGAACTTTTTTCCTCTCTTAACAGCAACCCTTTCCGTCTCGGCTAAATCAAAATATGTTTTAGTTTGCCGAACAATCTCTCTTGTAGTTATTACTTTCATTTTCTTCTCTTTTTTAACATACATACATTCTTAAATAAATCCAAATATAAAACGAAAAATATTCCACTGCCAATGAAAATAATAGCAGTGGAACATTTATATAAACTAAGTATTATATTCTCCCCTATCCGCAAGATTAAACAAGTCGGCTTGTTTCTCTCTAAATTGTCTTGATGTTACCTGTATTATAGCTATCTTCTCCAAATGATGTACCAATATTGGTACACAAATATACGATCATTATGTGCAGATTATATTCCCCAAAAACGTTCCATACCAATAAAAAAAGAAGTGGAAAATCGGGAAGCTTTTTCCCTTCACCCACTCACAAGCTCCCTAATATCAGCTGTTTGCAGTGAATGAAGGGTGGAAAAATCAAGCTTCAACAGCCTTCACCTCCTTCACCAGATAGACATTACCCAATCTGGTATGGTGGCGGATGATACCCAATGCTGTCAGGGTTTGTGCAAGCTGGTTGGGAGTGCAGTTGCATAAAGCGGCAGGGAACTTTTTCCTCAACGTTTTATAAATGACTGCAACGGACAACGACAGACAGCCTTCTTCACCATAGAAAGCGGGGGTATAGGTGGCACGCAAAATCTCTTCCACGGGATTGATGCGGTAGTAAGCGGCATTGTGACATTGCAGGGCACGTTCCTCTTCCTTGGTAAACCAATGGCGGACATCGGACAGCAGTTCCGACTTCAGTTGGGCGTAAATTTGCGCATGGTCGATGCCGGTACAGTTGATGTCATGCTCTACTTCGATGCAGATAAACCGGCGGCTACCCGTAGGGTCACTAAGCAGGTTGGTGCGATTACTTGTACCGATGAAGGAAGCGATGCGGGGCAACAGACGGAAGTTCTTCTGATAGGCCTTGCAAATATTGAGGCGGGACATCTGTATGAGGTTTTTCAGCAACGGCATTTTCTGCGGGCCGTACTTGTCGAATTCATCCATGTTGAGCAATCCCATCTCGGCTAAAAGACGTTCCGGATTACCCTGTGAGGTCAGTTTCAGATTGTCCGTATAGTAACGGGCCAGTGGAACGGGCATCAGGGCACGGCAGAAGGTGGACTTATGATAGCCTTGTTCCGCACTGATAAGAATAGGAGCGACACTGTTGGCTTGTTCCTCCTCCACTCCCATCCACTGGGCGGTAAGGGCAAGCATCCAGATGTGGAAACTGCTGATCCACAAAGGATCGTCGGACACTCTCCGTGCCAGATACTCCAACCGTTCCATGCCGTCCCAGGCGGGTAATTCGTCCATATAAAGCCGGAAAGGGTGATAACTTTCCACTTCCGTGGAATAAATGTAACGGCTCAAATCTTTGTCCCAACAACTAATACCCTGCCGGTGTGCTTCCATACAGAAGGTATTCAGCTCCCGTTTACCTACAGGGAAGAAAGTTGCTTCACGCATACCTGCCGGACGGAATTCGGTCTCCTCGGTCAGCAGATTATAACGAAAATCGTAATGAGTTTGCAGAAATTCACAGACTTGCCGGGTCAGACGGATGGGCTGTTTGGTTGTTGTTTTTTGCCTGACGTTATCCTGTTCCCCTATAAATTGCCACATCTTTCTGAAGAAACGGCGCAACGTATATTTCAATATCTTCATGTTCTTTCCTTTTTTTTATTCATAAACTCCGTTTTTTTATCGATCGATGCCACTAAGTTACAACGGGCAATAAAGGGTTTGCAAATATTTAACCAAGAAAAAATTAACTTTCCGTTAAAACGCAAAACAAGCATTTCGATACCGATAATCCGATATATTATTGTACATTTGTACTAACATTAAATAGTAGCCGACTGGAGTTGTCCAATCAGTCGACTATAGTTGTCCAAACAGACAACTCGGGTTGTCTGATCAGCCGACTCCGGTCGGCTACTGAAAAAAAGGTTACTTTAAACATTAGAAAGGTATGTCTATCTTATACGACTGGTACGAAAATCCGGGTGCTTCTCCGGATGATAAAGAAGCAGTGCTGCATCCGCGCATCTTCCTGAACGGCAAAGTGGAAACGGTAACCCTGTGCCACAGAATACATGAAAGCAGTTCGCTGACAACGGGTGATGTGAAAAGTGCACTCGACACACTTGCGCAACTCTTCGCCGAAGAATTGCGTGAAGGTCGGGCGGTACATATAGATGGCATCGGCTACTTCTACCCTACGCTGGCAGCCACGGAAAAGGTGACGCGCAGTACACCCCACAAAAGTACAAAACTGACGTTAAAAACCGTCCGTTTCCGCCCCGACGCCATACTGAAAGGCAATTTTACCGGTATCCACACCAACCAGACCAAATATTCCAACCATTCGGAAAAGATTTCGGAAGTGGAGATTGACATCCGTCTGAAAGAATACTTTGCAGAACATCGCATGATTAACCGCCGCGATTTTCAGGGACTTTGCGGTCTGGCCCGCACCACGGCCAAGACCCATCTGGTACGCCTGCGGCAGGAAGGCAAACTGGTGAATGTAGGCCTGCCCAACCAACCCATGTACATGCCTGCGCCGGGCTACTACGGAGTGTCGAGGAATGAGGTAAGCCCGACCCGGTGAAAAGGATGAAGGTCGTGAGCCCTCCCATTTACCGCTCTTCCTTCATCATAACACCTTAAGATAAATGGATTTAGGAGGATGTGAAGAGGTGAACAGACGTTAACCGAATAACCGCTATAGGAATGTATAGGTATCACAGTTACAAGAAAAAATAAATCGGCCCCTTGCAAAGAAATATTTGGCAAGGGCTTATTTTGTAGTAACTTTGTATTTGCAAATAAAGACAATGATAGATCAGGCAACTATAGACAGAATTTTGGATGCGGCACAAATTGTTGATGTGGTCTCCGAGTTCGTTACTCTCAGAAAACGAGGAGTAAATTATGTCGGCTTATGCCCTTTTCACAATGAAAAGACTCCTTCGTTCAGCGTATCTCCTGCCAAAGGATTATGCAAGTGCTTTAGCTGTGGCAAAGGTGGTAATGTAGTGCATTTTATTATGGAACATGAACAAATGTCCTACTATGAAGCGCTGAAATACCTTGCTAAAAAATATGGCATTGAAATTAAGGAAAGGGAACTTACCAATGAAGAGAAAGCTGCGCAAAGTACTCGTGAAAGCATGTTCATTGTGAATAACTTCGCCCGTGATTATTTTCAAGAAATACTGAAAAATAACCCGGAAGGAAGAAATATTGGTATGAGTTACTTCCGTCAACGAGGTTTCCGCGATGATATTATCGAAAAGTTTCAATTGGGTTATTCCATGGAAACAAGAGATGCTTTCGCTAAAGAGGCTTTAAAAAAAGGATATAAGAAAGAGTTCCTTGTAAAAACGGGATTATGTCTGGAATCGGAAGACGGAAGAGTATACGATCGATTCTGGGGACGTGTGATGTTTCCGGTACATACATTGTCGGGAAAAGTAGTCGCTTTCGGTGGACGTGTGCTCAGCGCACAGACCAAGAAAGTAAACATGAAATATGTCAACTCTCCCGAGTCTGAGATTTACCATAAAAGCAATGAACTTTACGGCATCTTCTTTGCCAAACAATCTATCGTAAAGCAAGACCGCTGTTTCCTTGTGGAAGGCTACACGGATGTAATCTCCATGCATCAATCGGGCATTGAGAATGTGGTTGCCTCGTCGGGGACCTCACTTACTCCGGGGCAAATCCGGCTAATCCACCGTTTCACCAACAATATCACCGTTCTCTACGATGGGGATATGGCGGGCATCAAAGCTTCCATAAGAGGTATAGATATGCTTCTCGAAGAAGGTATGAATGTAAAAGTATGCCTCATTCCCGATGGGGATGACCCCGACTCTTTCGCCCGTAAGCATAATGCAACGGAATTTCAGGCTTTCATTCAGGAACATGAGGCTGACTTCATTCGCTTCAAGACCAATCTCTTATTGGAAGAAGCCGGGAAGGATCCGATTAAACGTGCTGAACTAATAGCGGATATCGTCCGGAGTATTTCAGTTATACCGGAAGCTATCGTTCGTGATGTGTACATCAAAGAATGTGGATCTACATTGCGAGTGGAAGAAAAGCTACTGGTTTCGGAAGTTGCGAAGTTACGTGAAAAGCAAGCAGTCAAACAAGCCGAACGAGATGATAGAGAGAAGAATCAGATCAGATACAATGATCAAGGCTCATCTGTTAACAGTTCAGCACCACCGGAAGGTCTTATCTCCAGCGATAGTCCGGAACAGTTGGCCGAAGAAGCCTATTCTTCTTTTATTCCTCAGGAAGGAAAAGAAGGCCAGGAATTCTATAAATATGAGCGACTCATTCTTCAAATGGTAATACGTTACGGTGAGAAAATTATGTGTATCACGCATGATGAAGAGGGAAAGGAAATTCCTATTACAGTAACAGAATATATTGTGAACGATTTACAAGAAGATGACTTAGCCTTCCACAACCCACTCCACCGACAAATCTTATCGGAAGCCTCCATCCATCTGAATCAAGACGGATTTACTGCTGAAAGATATTTTCTTAGTCATCCGAATCCTGCAATCAGCAAACTATGCGCTGAATTGATTAGCAACAGGTATCACTTAAGCAAGTATCATTCTAAAACTCAAAAACTGGTGAGCGATGAAGAGCGACTCTACGAATTGGTTCCGATGCTAATGGTCAATTTTAAATATGCAATCGTCAGTGAAGAGTTAAAACACATGATGCTTGCACTTCAAGATCCCGGCATAGCCAATGATAATGAAAAATGCAATGCATTGATGCAACGATACAATGAAATGCGTAGCATACAAAGTGAAATGGCCAAGCGATTAGGAGACCGGGTTGTCCTTCCCTAACAAGGTATTTGTTTCTTCATTAATACTAAAGGAGGAAACTATCTTTTCTGCAAATACATTTCGGACACTGCCTGGCTAAAGAATGTTTAGCATAGACTGGTCCTATCGAAGTTTAGATCGGAGAATTATGACGGATGAGATTCATAAACTCTTCACGAGTCTTAGCTTGATTAAAAGCTCCCGTAAAATCGGAAGTTGTCGTTATAGCGTTTTGTTTCTCAACTCCACGCATTTGCATACACATATGCTTTGCTTCAATCACCACCATCACCCCAAGGGGGTTCAATGTTTCTTGAATACATTCCTTAATTTGGAGTGTCATACGTTCTTGTACCTGCAAGCGATGAGAAAAGATATCAACCACACGAGCTATTTTGCTCAAGCCTGTGATATAACCGTTCGGTATATAAGCAACATGCGCTTTACCATAAAATGGTAACATGTGATGTTCACAGAGTGAAAAGAAATCTATATCTCTCACGATCACCATCTGGCTATAAGCTTCTTTAAATTTGGCAGATCGAAGCACAGCATGAGGATCCTGACAATAGCCTTTAGTCAAAGATATCATTGCTTTTGCCACCCGTTCCGGAGTCTTTAGCAAGCCTTCACGATCAGCATCTTCACCCAATAAGGTAATAATGCGCTTATAATGCTCTTGCAATTCTGCCAATGCAGGAGATATAATCTCTTCCTTTTTCAACATGATGAGTCTTTATAATGAAATGTTTACTTGCTCTTTCACAATAGAAACTTCCTTAAACACTCCCGTTGAACGCAATTGACGCATCATGGCATCAGCTTCTTCTATACTCCGGAAATCACCTACACGGCATAACCAACGGGGAGGATTGAAAGAGGTATAAACGGAAAGATCAGGAAAATATTCTTTAATTCTCGATCCTACTCCATAAGCTTCATTCTTCGCTTGTCGGGTATTATTTCCCGCATATACTTGTATACGATAACCTGCAGCTTTGATTACTTTCTTTTCATCAGACGTAGCTGGAGTGTATTCCGCCCCAACCAACGATTCTATACGATCATCCTGGTGAATTACGACTTTGCCTTGCCCGGGTACATCACGTTCCAAACTTTTGATGATATTACTCTGCGCTAATGAAAGTGCAGTAAACGCAAAACACGAAACGAAAAGTAAACCTAATTTCTTCATACAATTAAACATTAAACAAAGAACAGCTTAAATATAGATCGAAGAAAAGAGATTTCTGCATTGAGGACCATATTTCAATTATGATCATACAATAAAAATGGCATTGCTATTTTATCTGCAATCTCTTTTCACCGATCTTTCATTGATTAATTAAAGGCGTCAATAATACCTTTAAAGTCGGCCACATTCAAAGCTGCGCCACCAATCAAGCCACCATCTACATCCGGATTTTCAAATAATTCTTTTGCATTAGAAGGCTTGCAGCTTCCACCGTAAAGAATAGAACAATCATCAGCGACTTTTTTACCGTATTTCTCAGCAACTTTAGAGCGAATAAAAGCATGTATTTCCTGAGCCTGAGCAGGAGAAGCGGTTTTACCAGTACCAATAGCCCATACCGGTTCATAAGCTAAAATAACTTTTGAAAAGTCTTCTTCTGAGAGAGAGAAAACAGAAGCTAGCTGAGTTGCAACAACTTCATTCTGCTTATTAGCTTCGCGCTCTTCCAAAACCTCTCCAATACAAAAGATAGGAGTAAGGCCATGAGCCAAAGCTAATTTAACTTTTTCTTCGAGAATCTCTACAGTCTCATGATAGTATGCACGACGTTCTGAGTGACCAAGAATTACATACTTTGCACCAGTAGATGCAACCATCGCAGCTGAAACTTCACCGGTATATGCACCCGATTCTTTATCAGCGCAATTTTCAGCACCAACGCCTATTTTAGCCGGATTCACCAACGGAGTAACAGAAGCAAGATGAATGAAAGGTGTACAAATGATCACATCGCAATTTTGCTCTTCATTAGCCAAAGCCTCATTTAATTCTTTTGCGAGAGCAATTCCCTCCTGAAGGGTTTTGTTCATCTTCCAGTTTCCTGCAACAATGTTTTTTCTCATTTTGTTCTTAATTTAATAAAGGGTTAATATATTATATTCTTAAATCTACTCAAAATCCTGATTTCAAGACTAGCGATGCTTCTATTACAAACTATTTTCATTGAGATACGCTGTTATGACTTTGGTCTATACTCTGATCTATGATAGCCTTCCTACTCCTTCGCTTTATAATTGAGATATCAAGAATCACAACTAGAATTAAAGGGATAAAGAACCATAAACAAACGTAGCCTATCGTGTGCCTGTCACTCACTTCCTTTTGATGCCCTATTGGCAATTTATCAAGGCTGTCCGTCAACACATACTCATCCGGTAATTGGCTGTCACTCCATTTATTCAAAATCGTTCCACCTTTCAGAAGCACCAAGCCCGGATTAGAACGAATTATTGTTTTCAGTGTAATATCATCCATCTGGCAAAACGGATATTCAGCCCCGGTTCTATCACGCCATTGTTCAATCTGCTTTGCAGATGAAGAAGTCAAAGCATAAAAACCATATCCGTGCTCTTCACTGTAATCGTACACTTCATTGATCAAATCAATATTACTATCACCCGCATTTTCCAACTGATGAACAATCAACAGGAAAATATATCCTTTATGGTTCAAAATACTATCGGTCAAATCCTGACCGGTCGCTATATCAACTATTGAAAAATCATGGATAGGCGGTTCATATCCTTTTTCCTTCATAATCGTCTTGGTCTCTATGAATTTCCAAGTACTATCCGGATAATTCTCTAAAGTAAATTCCTGCCGCTTTCCTCCTTTTTCCAATATAAAACGATTTTCAAATACACTCGGCTTAGCACCGGGAGGAATTTCCATTTCTTTTTTAATGTTATTCCCTATTTTATAGGGACGGAAATCAAGTATGGGTAAATTACGCAAGCAATAGAAGGATAAAATAAATATAAATAAAAAAGTATAGACCGAAACCATCCATTCAACCTTCTGAGTCACAAATCGTATAATACAATCCTTGCCGGCAAATACAGATATGGCCGCAATGAGTAAAATTACGTTCTTATAAAATGTATCCCAATTACTCAGCACCCACGCATCTCCAAAACAACCACAATCCGACACCGGATTAGCTATTGCCAGATAGAGAGTAAGGGGAGTCATAACAATCATCAAGAGCAAGGCTGTTCCTGCTGCAAAATGCCTGCGTACTCCAAAAAGTAAGAAAATTCCAATGGAAAATTCAATAGCAGACAATATGATAGCAAACAAGAATGGGAAATAATGAGGAAAAAGGTTGATTATGCCAAACGCGGTCAGATAATCCTGAATCTTATAAAAAAAGCCTAACGGATCGATAGCTTTGACAAAACCAGAGAAGATAAATAATGCAGCCAAAACAAAGCGGCAAAAATTTATCCAACCCTTCCAAACGATATGTTTTTTATTATTCACCAAATTCAATCTTAATCAAACCAAATACGGAATAATTTATCATATCCATATAATTGGCGTCTATTCCCTCGGACACTAATGTATTACCGTCTAAACTTTCAATTTGCTTTGTTCGACAAATCTTCATTAAAATCAAGTCAGTATAAGATGCACTACGCATTCCACGCCAAGCTTCATCATAGTCATGATTTTTAGCAAGCATCAAATTTAACGATAATTCGGCATATTTGTCATACAGTTCCATGGCTTTATCATTAGCAATATCAATTGAATCGGCATAACCCAGTTCTAACTGTATAAGCCCAACTATCCCATAATTTACAATAGCTATCAGTTCAGAACGAATACCCTCATCCACCAATGCAACTCCTTTGGTTTCAATGCTTCTTATGCGATTTGCCTTAATAAAGATTTGATCAGTCACAGAAGCCGGGCGTAAGATACGCCATGCCGGACCGTAGTCATGAAGTTTTTTAGAGAACAAATCACGACAAATAGCTATGACATGCTCAAATTGCTGTCTGGTATCTTTCATTTCCTTAAAAAATAGGATACAAAGGTATAAATAATAAAAAGAAAAAGAAAAGAGGGCACTCTAAATTATATTAAAGTACCCTCCTTCATATCGTATAAACCGATCTTACGAACAACGAAGAATTTGTCCGGGACGTAAGCTCGTTCTTTTACTTATTCTATTTAACTTGCAAAGTTGATCAACAGACATTCCTTGTTTTGAAGCAATTCTTGACAACGTATCTCCTCTCTTAACCTTATAGAACATACCTCTACCTTGAGCCAAATTACGCACTGTAGTATTAGATTCCCCTCTCTTTTGGAAAGTATAAGAGTCTGCAACAACATCTTGTCTGGTAAAATCGAACATCAAAGCCGGATCAAGTGGTATTCCAAGGAAACGGGTTTCAAAGTGGAGATGGGAGCCTGTAGATCTTCCGGTATTACCGCCTAAAGCAATCGGCTCTCCGGCTTTTACATTTTCATTTTCATCTACAAGTTGTTTTGATAAGTGCCCGTATACAGTCTCCAAACCATTATCATGACGGATAACAACATACTTTCCATAACCGCGACGCCCTTGATCTTTAACAATACGTACTCTACCGTCAAAAGCGGCACGGATAGTATCACCTACATACACTTTCACATCCAAACCATAATGCATACGACGCCATCTGGACCGATAACCGAAAACACTTGTAATTTGAGTATTATTAGTAGGCATGTGAAAACCCGTAAGGTCAAAACGGTAAGAATCCGGAACAATAGCATTTCCATAGGCTTGAACATGTTCATTGCTCCAATTTGGATAAACGCTTAAACCGGCATAAGCTGATTGTTCTATACGTATTTGTCTTTGTAAAGCCAGTGAATCTACACTTTTTAGTTTTCTATCAATAGGAGCCTGACGAGCAATCAGATCTTGCGAGAACGCATTCAAGCTAATCATTGCCGTTGCAGCTATAAAAACCATTTTAATGTGATTGAAATTCATTCGTTTCGTCTTTCGTTTTGCGATATTCGTTGCGATATTTTATCTGGATTAACACCTCCAATTCATTATCGAATACCTCCGTTTATTTTTAAAATCTCCCAAAGGTAATATTTCTAGTTGAAAGTCAAAGCCTTTTCTTAACTATTTTTTCGTAGATTATAAAATGAAGAAGTTCCTTTTTATCTGTAACTCCCTATGAATTGGGGAAATAGACAAAAACATGTTTTACAACACAAGATTGTAAATAAAGTGCATATTTAACCGAATTTCAGCTAATGGAAGCCCAGTTAACGTTAGTTTTTCTCAATGCTTTTAACTGCTTCCAAAGTATTTCATTTTCAGAGCGAATTCCAGTCGGATCGGTATCCACTATTTCCTGAGCAATCTCACGTACAAACTGCAAAAGTTGCCCGTCACGAGCTATATCTGCTATTTTCAGGTCGAAAGCAACGCCACTCTGCTGGGTTCCTTCCAAGTCGCCTGGACCTCGTAACCTTAGATCAGCTTCAGCTATTTCGAAACCATCATTTGTACGTACCATGATATCCAATCTCTTTCTGGTTTCTTCTGCCAACTTAAAGCCTGTCACCAAGATACAATAAGATTGCTCCGCCCCTCGTCCTACACGACCACGCAATTGGTGGAGTTGCGACAACCCAAAACGCTCTGCATTTTCGATAACCATTACCGAAGCATTTGGAACATTCACTCCCACTTCAATAACAGTAGTGGCCACCATAATTTGTGCCTCTCCAGTCACAAAGAGATGCATTTGTTTATCTTTTTCCTGATGTTTCATCTTACCATGCACTTTACAAACCTTACATTCGGGAAATTCCTCACAAACATGCATATACCCCTCTTCAAGATTCTTCAGGTCTATTTTTTCACTTTCTTTTATCAAAGGATAAACAATATATATCTGCCGGCCTTCAGCAAGTTGTTTATGTATGGAAGCATACAGACTCTTCCGATAGCCATCATATTGATGCATCGTTGTAATAGGTTTACGACCCGGCGGTAATTCATCAATGACGGAGACATCCAAATCTCCATACAAAGTCATTGCCAATGTACGGGGTATAGGAGTTGCCGTCATTACCAGCACATGAGGCGGTTGCGTGTTTTTTGTCCATAAACGGGCCCTCTGAGCTACTCCAAAACGATGTTGCTCGTCTATGATAACCAAACCCAATGAAGAGAAGTTGACCGTATCTTCAATTACGGCATGAGTTCCTACCAGAATATTCACATCACCTGTCAACAAGCCGGATAAAATCTGTTCGCGTTTCTTTCCTTTTACAGAACCTGTTAATAACTCCACCCGGATATTCATTCCATAAAGTAACTCTTTTATTGTCTCAAAGTGCTGATTCGCCAATATCTCCGTAGGAGCCATCAAACATGCCTGATAACTATTATCCAACGCAATCAACATTGTCATTAATGCTACCAACGTTTTGCCACTTCCCACATCGCCCTGCAACAAACGATTCATTTGCCGTCCACCGCCAAGATCGCGACGTATCTCTTTCAACACTCTTTTCTGCGCACCGGTCAATTCAAAAGGAAGATTCCGTGAATAAAAAGAATTGAACACATCACCCACTTTATCAAAAACATGCCCACGGTATTTCCGCTGCCTGTCCTTGGCATAGCGTAATATATTCAATTGAATATAAAAAAGCTCCTCGAATTTCAGTCGATACTGAGCTTTACGAAGTAGATCGGAATTAGCAGGAAAATGAATGTTAACTAAAGCATCAGTCAAAGGTATCAAATGGTATTTCGTTAATATACCGGATGCCAATGTTTCCGGAAGAGGTATAGGGAGCTGTTCAACTACAGCACTCATCATCCTCTCGATAGCGCGTGAATTAAGGTTACTACGCTTCATTTTGTCGGTTGTATTATAATAAGGCTGCATCCCCATTGATGAGACTTTCAAATCAGCAGCGTTATCTATATCGGGATGAGCGATATTTATTCTCCCATTAAATGAAGTCGGTTTACCAAATACAATATACTCCTGATGTAATTTATATTTTGAGGCAATGTACTTAATTCCTTGAAACCATACCAAATCAACAATTCCCGTTCCATCAGTAAAATGTGCAATCAAACGTCTTTGCCGTCCCTCACCAATCGTTTCAAATCCTAATACTTCCCCTTTCAACTGAATATACGGCATGGTTCCGTCTATTTCCCGAATCAGGTAAATACGACTCCGGTCTACATATTTATAGGGAAAATAATATAACAAGTCATGTAAGGAATAGATTCCAAGTTCCTTATTGAGTACCGATGCGCGCTGGGGCCCAACACCCGTCAGATATTTAATATCGCGATCTGTAAAATCGAACATATTATTTTAATAGTGAAGCTGCCACTTTTAAATCGAAAGGAGTAGTTATTTTTATATTTTCACGGTTTCCCGGGACCAGAAATACCGGTATGCCCAATGCCTCAACAACAGAAGCGTCGTCTGTAAATGAAGTATTATATTCTTGACAATAGGCTTCCTTTAGCAGTTCCGAATCAAAAACCTGTGGAGTCTGCACTGTTTTATATTGGTCCCGATTCACTGTAACACTTCCCCCCTCCGCTATATGGCGAAGAGTATCAATGGTATCCAAGACCGGAATCACGGCCCGTTTTTCCAATGCCATTTCATAGCAATAGGCTATAACTTCGCGCGAGACAAACGGACGAACGCCATCATGAACAGCCACTAAACCTGGCTCTTGAATCATCGATAATCCGTTCCTGACAGAATGAAAACGCGTCTCGCCTCCGTCCGCAACAATATGGGGTAACGAGAAATGTAAATCTTTACACAATTGGGACCAATATAACTGCTGCTCACAAGGAAGTACCAGAATTATACGTATATCGGGATTATAAGCATAAAAAACCTCAAGAGTATACATCAATATAGGCCTTCCGTTCAGAGCAATAAACTGTTTAGGAAGTTCATTATTCATACGAAGACCTTTACCCCCGGCTACAACCAACGCGTACTGCACCATTTTTAATCAACGATACACATTTTGTGCTTCACTTCTGCTACAACTTCTTGCCCTAGAAGTGATTCCACTACAGTAAAGGCAAAAGCAAAGGCGGCACCTGGTCCTTTACCGGTAATAATATTACCATCTTTTTCCACCAAAGCAGCGGTATATCGGGCTCCTTCAAGATAATCTTCAAAACCCGGATAGCAAGTCGCTTTACGCCCTTTCAGGAGTCCTAATTTACCAAGCACCATAGGAGCCGCACATATTGCAGCAATCGGCTTTTTATGTTCATTGAAGTTCAGTAATAATCTACCTAACTCTTTACACTCTCCTAATGCAGCCGCTCCAGGCATTCCGCCAGGTAATAACAACAGCTCTGCATCAAAAAAATCACAATTATCAATATTTCTATCGCAAAGTACTGATATATCATGACTTCCTCTTACTATTTCATTAGGAGTCACAGATATGACTTGAACCTTTAAGCCTGCACGTCTCATCACATCAACTGCAGTAAATGCCTCGACTTCTTCAAACCCGTCAGCTAAAAACACATAAACAGTTCCCATAAATTATTGCTCCTTCCTTATTATTATATACAAGAAAATAATTCATCCAGATATTCCTACTTCTCAACCTTACCCTAGCGAAGACAGTTCTTATATTCCTGAATCGTATGTTCTAAACCCAGATATAGTGCATCACTGATAAGTGAGTGCCCAATAGAAACTTCATCCAGCCAAGGTATATTTTTATATAAAAAATTTAAGTTGGTAAGATTTAGATCATGGCCTGCGTTTAATCCCAACCCCAAACGGCGGGCTACTTTTGCCGCTTCTACAAAAGGGGCAACCGCAGCCTCTCTATCTTTTGAATAGGCTACCGCATAAGGTTCGGTATAGAGTTCCACCCTATCGGCACCTGCCTTCGCTGCATATTCAATCATTTCATCATCCGCCGAAACGAAAACAGACGTTCGAATACCGGCATTATTAAACTCATCCAAAACTTCATTGAGAAAATCAAAATTTTGTTTTGTGTCCCACCCTGCATTTGAAGTCAGCTGTGCAGGAGTATCAGGTACCAGAGTTACCTGATGAGGTTTCACCTTTAACACCAAATCAATGAAATCTGCAGAAGGATATCCTTCAATATTAAATTCGGTACGTAGTAACGGTCGTAAGTTAAATACATCGCTTTTCCGAATATGTCTTTCATCCGGACGGGGATGCACCGTAATGCCATCAGCGCCAAAGGCTTCACAATCCAATGCCACTTTCACCACATCAGGCACATTTCCACCACGAGCATTGCGTAACGTAGCAACCTTATTGATATTAACGCTCAATTTAGTCATAACTCAATCTATAGTTTTGGACAAAAGTACAAATAATAGCTATAAACTAACATTAATCTTAGAAAAAAATGCCATATTTGCGTTCCAACAATAATTGATTAAATAATGAGATTTGCCCTATTCGGAAATACATTTCAAGCAAAAAAATCGACTTATGTGCAAACACTTCTTCAGGTACTTCAACAATATGGAGCGAAGATTTGTATCTGCCGCGAATTTTATAATTTCTTGATTTCCGACCTCCAACTTAATACTTTCGATGCAGAATTATTCGATGGTGACGATTTTGAAGCTGATATGGTGATCAGCATAGGAGGTGATGGCACTTTCTTGAAAGCAGCCAACCGGGTAGGAAGGAAAAACATCCCGATATTGGGCATTAATACGGGACGATTGGGATTCCTTGCAGACATTTCTCCTAAAGAAATAGAAATTATTTTTGAGGAAATCTACAGGAATCAATATACAGTGGAAGAACGAAGCATACTGCAATTGAAATGCAAAAATGAGACTTTTGCAGATCCTCCGTATGCCCTCAATGAAATTGCTGTATTAAAGCGAGACAGTTCATCAATGATTAGTATCCGCACCGCAATTAATGGCGCACATCTCACGACTTATCAAGCTGACGGTTTGGTAATAGCCACCCCTACCGGCTCCACGGCATATTCTCTCAGCGTCGGGGGACCTATTATGGTGCCGCACAGTAAAACAATTGCAATCACCCCCGTAGCTCCTCACAGCCTAAATGTACGACCAATTGTAATCTGTGATGATTGGGAAATTTCGTTAGAGGTTGAAAGTCGCAGTCATAATTTTCTTGTAGCAATAGATGGACGGAATGAATCGTGCCAGGAAGGTACACGCCTTACAATATCTCGTGCGGATTACACTATAAAGGTAGTGAAACGACATAACCACCCTTTCTTTGAAACACTTCGGAACAAGCTTATGTGGGGTGCTGACATCAGATAACTGCAATTATTGCTTGTAAATGAGAGCCTCAACTTTAACAATATTCCTAATATTACTTCTTATAATGGCTTTCAAGTATTGAAACTTAAGTATCAATACTATGGAATGACAATTTCCTCCTAAAGAAACACTTTCAACAATTATATAAAAACAAAGGTTGCCTCGAATGAGGCAACCTTTACAATATAGCTTATCTATACTTTGATTAGAGAGCACCAACTTCTTTCAAAGCAGCGTTTGTAGCGTGAACAGCTTTTGCGCTGTCTGCAAATTTAGCTTTTTCATCAGCAGTCAATTCCACCTCAACGATCTTTTCAATGCCGTTCTTACCCAAAACAACAGGAACGCCGATGCAAATATCAGATTCTCCATATTCTCCTTCCAAATATACAGAACAAGGAACCAGTTTCTTTTGATTGTGGATAATAGACTCAACAACATAAGCTCCTGCAGCACCCGGTGCATACCAGGCAGAAGTACCGAGTAACTTAGTTAAAGTAGCTCCGCCTACCATTGTAGAAGAAACGATTTCATCCAATTTTTCTGCACTCAATAAAGAACTTACAGGTTGACCTTTGTAAGTGGCTAAGCGAGCCAAAGGGATCATTGTTGTATCGCCGTGACCACCGATTACTATACCTTCAACTTCATTTGCATTGCAACCTAAAGCCTGAGATAAGAAGTATTTGAAACGTGAGCTATCCAAAGCACCACCCATACCAATAATGCGGTTCTTTGGCAAACCTAAAGATTTAAATGCCAAATAAGTCATGGTATCCATCGGGTTGGAAATAACCACAATAATTGCATTAGGAGAATATTTCAATACATTCTGAGCAACAGACTTAACAATACCTGCGTTCACACCAATCAATTCTTCACGAGTCATACCCGGTTTACGAGGAATACCGGAAGTAATTACAACAACATCAGAGTTAGCTGTTTTTTCATAATCGTTAGTACAACCTACTACAGTTGTATCAAAGCCTAACAATTGTGCTGTCTGCATCATATCCATTGCTTTACCCTCTGAAACGCCCTCTTTAACGTCCAGCATTACCACCTCATCGGCTACTTCATTAAAAGCCAATACGTTAGCGCATGTAGCTCCTACGTTACCTGCACCTACCACGGTTACTTTTGACATAATCTATAAGTTTTTAATTATTGTGTTATAAAGTTGCAGCAAAAATACAACGACCGAAACTATTAAAGAAATTTTTCCGTAATAAATTTAGTTAAATGATTATTTAGTATCAATTCATAGTCAACCATTAGCTATTTATGATTATTTTTGCGGCGGAATAGACTTATGACCTTTATTAATATTATAAAGATATGACGAAAAGTAAAAATAAAATTTTAATCGCAATCAGCATTGTAGTTTTATTAGCCGCATTAGTGGGAGTTACCCTATTATTACTATCCGAAAAAAAAGCCAACAAAGAGTTGGAACAAGAATTTCAACTCGATAAGGAAGACTTGGAGAACCAATATACCAACTTTTCCAAACAATATGACGAACTCCGCATGACCGTATCCAACGACTCTTTATCAAATTTATTAGAACAGGAACAAGTAAAAACACAACGTTTGCTTGAAGAATTGCGCACGGTGAAAAGCACTAATGCAACCGAAATACGCCGGTTGAAGAAAGAACTTGCTACATTACGCAAAGTCATGATAGGCTATATCAACCAAATAGACTCTTTAAACAAACTTACTGCACACCAAAAAGAGGTTATAGCCGAAGTAACCCAAAAATACAACGATGCTTCCCGTCAAATTAACAATCTTTCCGAAGAAAAGAAAACTTTAAATAAAAAGGTATCCCTTGCTGCCCAGTTGGATGCTACCAATGTATATGTGCAAGCTCTGAACAAAAAAGGGAAAGTAGCTAAAAAAGTAAAGGATGTCATTAAATTCAAGATTGGATTCACGGTTGTCAAGAATATAACCGCAGAAACCGGAGAACGTACCTTATACATCCGTATTACAAAACCGGATAACAGCGTACTGACTAAAGGCGAAGGTAATACATTTAGTTACGAAAATAAGCAATTGACATACTCTATCAAGAAATATATAGAATATAACGGAGAAGAACAAGGCGTAACCGTTTACTGGGATGTAGATGAATTTTTATATGCAGGCTCTTATAGAGTAGATATCTTTGCAAACGAAACCCTCATCGGATCACAAAGTTTTTCCTTGAACTAAAAATCTTTAATAGATTTTGCTGTAACAATAAAAGCTCATAACTTTGCGAAGTTGTCTATGCAATTATTGTTGCTGATTTAACGGACTGTTTTATCAACCTAATAAAGACCGGATAAAATGAGGAAGTTCTTATGTTTCATATGGTTTATATATCAAACCTTCTCTATTGGTGCGCAAAGGGTTTTAGACTTGGATAGTTGTCGAACACTAGCTATCACAAATAACAAGGATTTACTGATAAGTCAGGAAAAGATAAAAGCTGCCCATTATCAGAATAAAGCCGCTTTTACCAATTATTTACCGAACATTTCTGCAAGTGGGGGATATATGAGAAGCCAGAAAGAGCTCTCTATACTTAACAATGAGCAGAAAAATGCATTGGGATCAATGGGCACTCAGCTTAGCGGAGCCATGCAAAGCGGTATACAAGGCTTATTGACTCAGCACCCCGAGCTAACGCAAAACCCACAATTCATGGCTTTGATCCAAGCCTTGGGACAGACTGATATTGCTACTCCGCTTAATGGTGTGGGCCAATCCATCGTCGACGCATTTCGAACTGACACACGCAACTTATACGCCGGAACTATCACTCTGACCCAACCTGTATATATGGGAGGCAAAATCCGTGCTTACAACAAAATCACCAAATATGCTGAAGAGCTGGCACGACAACAACATAGCTCCGGATTACAGGATGTCATTTTAAGTACCGACCAAACTTACTGGCAAGTGGTATCATTAGCTAACAAGAAAAAACTAGCGGAAGGCTATCTCACTTTATTACAAAAGCTGGAGAGTGACATCGAGAAAATGATGAAGGAAGGCGTGGTAACTAAAGCGGATGTATTGTCGGTAAAAGTTAAGGTAAATGAAGCTGAAATGACACTAACTAAAGTGGAAGACGGATTGAGCCTTACAAAAATGTTGCTATGCCAATTGTGCGGACTGGATATATCCGCTCCTATCAAACTAAAAGACGAAGAGAACACAAACCTTTCGACAACTCCTGTAGCGACAAATGGAATTGATATAAATACGGTATATGCTATCCGTCCGGAAGTTCACAGTTTGGAATTAGCCAATCAAATTTATAAAGAAAAGATTAATGTTACCCGATCGGAATACTTACCATCTGTAGCATTTATAGGCAACTACATGGTGACCAACCCATCTTTATACAACGGATTTGAAAAGAAATTTAAAGGAATGTGGAATATAGGAATAGCTGTGCAAGTCCCTATTTGGCACTGGGGAGAAGGTTCCTACAAAGTAAAAGCTGCCAAATCCGAAGCTCGCATTGCTCAATATCAATTGGATGATGCTAAAGAGAAGATAGAACTTCAAGTGAATCAATCGGTGTTTAAAGTGAATGAAGCAGCAAAGAAACTCACTATGGCGGAAAAAAATCTGGAAAAAGCCGATGAGAATCTTCGTTATGCTAACCTTGGTTTCGAAGAAGGTGTAATTCCGGCAAGTAATGTTCTTGAAGCCCATACAGCATGGCTTTCTGCAGAATCGGATAAGATAGATGCTCAAATTGATGTCAAACTAACAGAGGTATATTTACAAAAGGCACTAGGCACGCTGAACAAATAAATTCATAAAAGAGATATCTCAATAACGTCTTTTCACAACTTCGTAAATAATTGCAATACAAAAATGGATACCAAATCTCAAAACAGTAACATGCTTCTGGCGTTTTTAACGCTGACGGGTATAATTGCTCTGGTTGCCATAGTAGGCTTCTTTATGTTGCGTAAAGGTCCTGAATTTGTTCAGGGGCAAGCGGATGTAACCGAATACAGAGTGTCTAGCAAAGTGCCTGGACGAATTTTGGAGTTCCGGGTAAAAGAAGGGGATACGGTACAGACCGGTGATACCTTGGCTATATTAGAAGCTCCCGAAGTCACTGCCAAACTGGAACAAGCTGAAGCTGCCCGTACTGCAGCTCAGGCTCAAAATGAAAAGGCTATAAAAGGAGCTCGACAGGAACAAATTCGGACGGCCTACGAAATGTGGCAGAAGGCTAAAGCCGGAGTGGAAGTTGCGGAGAAATCTTATAAACGTGTGAAGAACCTAACCGATCAAGGAGTGATGACTGCGCAGAAATTGGATGAGGCCACCGCTCAACGTGACGCTGCTGTTGCTACCGAGAGAGCAGCAAAAGCACAATATGACATGGCTAGAAACGGGGCGGAAAGAGAAGATAAAGCCACTACGGCTGCCTTAGTGGAACGTGCCAAAGGCGCTGTATCGGAAGTGGAATCCTATATCAAAGAGACTTATTTGATAGCTCAAATGCCCGGGGAAGTATCCGAGATATTCCCCAAAGTCGGAGAATTGGTTGGCACGGGTGCTCCCATCATGAATGTATCGGTACTCAGTGACATGTGGGTAACCTTCAATATCCGTGAGGATTTATTAAAAGGTATCAATATGGGTACCGAGTTCGAAGCTTATATACCCGCTCTCGATAAAAAGATTAAGCTGAAAGTATATTACATGAAAGATCTGGGTACATATGCCGCGTGGAAAGCTACAAAACCGGAAGGTCAATATGACTTGAAGACTTTCGAGATAAAAGCACTTCCTATACACAAAGTAGATGGATTACGTCCTGGAATGTCTGTTATTCTGGAAAAGAAGTAAAATTTAACGATTGTGTAAACCTAAATAAACCGAACTGAAAGTGAAAGAAGGAGAATACATCGCACTATGGAACGTCGTGAAACGGGAATGTCGACGCATGGTTTCACGTCCACTATATTTGTTCTGTATGGTTATAGCACCACTCTTTTGCTATATCTTTTTCACCACTTTAATGGGATCCGGTTTACCCGAAAACTTACCGATAGGCGTAGTCGATCAGGACATGTCGTCTACCTCCCGGCAACTGGTACGTAATCTGGATGCATTCCAGCAAACAGCAATCGTAGCACACTACCCGACTACTAACGAAGCCCGTGCAGCAATGCAGCGGAAAGAAATTTACGGCTTCTACTACATCCCGAAAGGGTTATCCGCTAAAGCTCAAGCTCAACGGCAACCCACTTTATCATTCTATACCAACAATACTTTTTTGATAGCCGGCTCATTGCTCTTCAAAGACATGAAGATGATGAGTGAACTGGCCGCCGGAGCGGCAACAAGAAGTGTTTTATATGCTAAGGGAGCTACCGAAGATCAAGCTATGGCTTATCTGCAACCAATTGTAATTGATACTCGTGCACTCAACAATCCATGGCTGAACTATTCGGTATACCTGAACAATACTTTTGTCCCGGGCGTATTGATGCTTTTAATCTTTATGATTACCGTTTACTCCATCGGAGTGGAAATAAAAGATCGTACAGCACGTGAATGGCTACGCATGGGGAATAATTCCATATACGTCTCACTCGCCGGAAAACTTTTGCCGCATACCTTGGTGTTTTTTATCATGGGGGCTTTTTACAATGCATACCTGTACGGCTTTCTACACTTTCCCTGCAACAGCGGTATATTTCCGATGTTATTGGCTACACTATGCCTGGTATTGGCATCGCAAGGTGTAGGAATAGTCATGATTGGAACCTTGCCTACATTAAGACTGGGATTAAGTTTTGCATCTCTATGGGGTGTATTGTCATTTTCCATGTGCGGCCTATCATTTCCCATGATGGCTATGCACCCATTATTACAGGGATTATCCGTATTATTTCCACTACGTCACTATTTTCTAATTTATGTAGACCAGGCCTTGAACGGATATCCCATGATTTACTCCTGGCCCAACTACGTCGGTTTACTCATTTTTATGGTATTACCGTTTTTCATTATTCACCGGCTCAAAGGAGCTTTAATCTATTATAAATACATACCCTGATGAAACAGCAAAGCTTTAAAGAGATCGTTGTAGAAGGATTCCAAGATATGTTTTATATCTGGAAAAAGGAGTTCAGCACGACCTTCCGCGATCAGGGCGTACTTATTTTCTTCATCTTCGTCCCTTTGATGTATCCGTTGATCTATGCATTCATATACACCAATGAGACTATACACGAAGTACCGGCAGCCGTAGTTGATAATTCACATAGCTCACTTAGCCGTGAATATCTACGTAAAGTGGATGCAAGTTCGGAAGTCCGTATTGTAGCCTACTGCAACGACATGGAAGAAGCCCGCTTAATGATGAAAGAGCGTGAAGCCTATGGCATCATCTATATTCCCGCTGATTTTAGCGACAACATTGCGCGAGGTAAACAGACTCAGGTAAGCTTATTTTGTGACATGGGCAGCTTGCTCTATTACAGAGCCTTATTAACTGCCAATACCGATGTATCACTCGCAATGAACGCAGACATCAAAGTACAACGTAGCGGAAACACGACAGACCGTCAGGATGAGATAACCGCATATCCCATCAAATATGAAAATATAGCCATGTTCAACCCGCAAAATGGATTTGCTGCGTTCCTGATTCCAGCCGTTTTAATATTAATCATTCAACAAACCTTGCTACTCGGCATTGGACTTTCGGCCGGTACAGCCCGTGAACACAACCAATTCAGAGATCTGGTCCCTATCAACCGCCATTATAATGGAATGCTCCGCATTGTCATGGGTAAAGGGTTAAGCTACTTCATGGTGTATTCTCTCATGGCAACTTACATTCTATGTGTAGTGCCCCACCTTTTCAAACTACCACAGATAAGCTCTCAGGGCATATTAGCTTTATTCGTCTTACCCTACCTTTCAGCGTGTATATTCTTTGCCATGACAGCTTCCATTGCTATACGCAACCGTGAAACATGCATGCTTTTATTCGTATTTACCTCCGTCCCGCTATTATTCCTTTCCGGAATATCATGGCCGGGAGCCGCAATGCCGGGTTTTTGGAAATATTTCTCATATATTTTCCCTTCTACTTTCGGGATTAATGGATTTGTACGCATTAACAGCATGGGAGCCACTCTTGATGAGGTGACATTTGAATATCAGGCATTGTGGATACAAACAGGTGTGTACTTCATTACCACTTGCCTCGTATACCGCTGGCAAATCCTACAAAGCCGGAAGCATGTCATCGAGAAGTATAAGATGTATAAAGATAAACTGACTAAAGAGACAGAGCCATCCAATTTGCCCTAAACTTCTCCAAGCATCTATTTTTGCTCTTAAACAAACCGTCTGTTGGGACTGAACAGATTATGCATTTACCTGAAACAGAATAGCTCATTTCTGGAAACATTAATTTCATACTTTTACAAAGTAACAACTACTTTTTTCCAATCTTACTAAAGATGGAAAAAACTCGAATATCAAGTAGGAATACTCGCTTATCAATTATTTTTAGAACATTTAACTATCTATCGGAACGATTATTACGATTTATTCGTAGATTTGTATTGCAATCAAACTAAAACATTTAGTCATGGAAAAATTAACAATACAAGAAGAAGAAGTGATGCTTTATATTTGGGAGTTAGGTAACTGCTTTATCAGAGATATTGTTTCCAAATATTCAGAGCCGAAACCTCCTTATACCACGGTAGCATCTATTGTAAAAAACTTGGAACGAAAGAAATATGTAGCCGCCGTACGGATAGGAAATACATACCAATATGTTCCGGTTATTCACGAAAGCGAATATAAGCAAAGTTTTATGAGCGGTTTCGTGCGTAACTATTTTGAAAATTCTTATAAAGAAATGGTGTCTTTCTTTGCTAAAGAACAAAAGTTGTCAACACACGACTTGAAAGACATCATCGATATGATAGAGAAAGGGAGTGAAAACAAATCATAGCTGATAATTCTCCATTAATAACCTTTTATCACTTATATAAATCATGCTAGCCTACTTCCTAAAAGTCAATATAGCCATTGCATTATTTTATGCTTTCTACCGGCTCTTTTTCTACAAAGACACTTTTTTTGCCTGGCGAAGAATTGTATTAATGTGTTTTCTGGGCATATCTGCCCTCTACCCTCTTTTAAACATACAAGATTGGATAAAGGAGCAAAAGCCTATGACTACAATGGCAGACATCTATGCAGGCGTTGTCTTGCCTGAATTTGAATACACCGCGAAGGTTGATAATTTTGCAATATTGAAGAATATAATTATGGAGTATGCAGGCTATTTATATCTGGGAGTTGCATTACTTTTATTCTTCCGATTCTTGATTCAATTCGGTGGAATTTTACGCCTAGCTATTTTCTGTAAGAAAAAGCAATTAGGAAATGTCATCATTAACGTGTTACCACACTCGGGAGGTCCTTTTTCTTTCTTCAAATGGATATTTCTCAATCCGGAATCTCATAGTGAAGAAGAATTGAATGAAATATTGACTCACGAACAAACGCATGCCAACCAATGGCATTCTATAGATGTATTGATCTCTGAAATAGCATGTATTATTTGCTGGTTCAACCCGTTTATCTGGCTATTAAAAAGAGAAATACGCTCCAATTTGGAATATTTAGCAGACAATAAGGTATTGGAAAGCGGACACGACTCAAAATCTTACCAATACCACCTGCTAGGATTGTCACATCAAAATAAGGCTGCAGCAACAATTTATAATAATTTCAATGTATTACCATTAAAAAAACGCATTAAAATGATGAATAAAAAAAGAACAAAACAGATAGGAAGAACCAAATATCTAATGTTTCTTCCCCTCGCTGCCTTATTACTGATAATCAGCAATATTGAAACGGTTGCTCGCACTACGAGCAAAATAGCGAAAGCTGCAATAAACTCTGTCGTTGCAGATGAATCAAATACAACTTTGGATAAAAGTCCAACAGCGGTCATCAATGAATTACAGTCTCCTCAACAGAGAAAGGATATGCCCCCTCAAGCACTCAAAGATAAAAATGGAAATAAGATTTACGATATGGTAGAACAGCCTCCTTCATTCCCCGGTGGTCAAGATGCTTTAATGAAATATATATCCACGAATCTTAAATATCCGGCTTCGGCAGCAGAAAAACGTATTGAAGGCAGGGTTATCGCTCAATTTGTCATCAACTCTGACGGTAGCGCTTCTAATGTACGTATACTAAAAGGGCTTGATCCGGATTTGGATGCAGAGGCTTTGCGTGTAATTAATGCCATGCCGATCTGGAAACCGGGCATGCAGGAAGGTAAAGCGGTCTCCGTAAAATATACCATACCTATTATTTATCGTTTAACCGGAGACAAGCAAGTAAAAAAAATCGGCGAACCGGTATCGAAAATAGAGGAAACAGTAGTGGTAGGATATGCCCCTAAGGGAGAGCAAACACCTGTAAAGATCTATGGCCTTGTAAAAGATATGCCGAAGTTTCCAGGTGGGATAAATGGACTAATGGAATATATTAGTAAAAGCTTAAGATATCCTACAGAAGCCGCTAAAGAGAAAAAAGAAGGAAGAGCTATTATTCAAATGGTAATTGATGAGAAAGGTAATGTAGTTTCACCACAAATCATAAAAAGTACAGACTCTCCTTTGCTCGATGCGGAGGCGATACGGGTGGTTGGCAGCATGCCTAAGTGGGAACCCGGCAAACAGGACGGCGAAGCAGTAGCGGTAAAATATACCATACCTATTATATTCAGATTGCAATAAACTTCACGATCACCTTTCAAGCATAAACGTATTACTGCTCGACAAAATTTAAGATGACTGTTCATCGCTTTAATTTTAAAGCGTGATAACTACAAAGTAAAATCAAAGGGCTGGATCCTGTAAAGTAAGAAACAGCCCTTTTTTATATTCTGATTTTCTTTACCGGGTAATAGTATGTAAAATCATTTCAAAATAGAATTTTCAACTTTTCAAAGAAGTGAACTCACCGTCCTCCACCCCACTCAGAGTGGTTCTTGAGAGGGGGTATAATCAGGTTACGACTGAATTAGGTTAAGTATACGAATGAATGCCATTCAGGTTACGACTGAATTAGGTTCAAGCCACGACTGAACTTACCTTACCCAAGAAAGCTAATTTCAGGGAGTTCTTTTCCACAACATATTTGTCACAATAAAATAACGGCTATTTTTTTTATAATTCCGAGTCGACATATTTAGTGCTTTCTCATTTCGGAAAAGTGTTTCGTCTATTTGCAGTAACCATTCCTTCAACAGAAACTTCTGTTGTGAGACGAAAACGGGAGATACCGCACTAAACGTCGCAATCCGGGCATTAAAAAAACGCAGACACCCTAGCAGAGGCAAAGTTGACGAATTAATTTTGTCCTGAAAATAAAAAAGAATTGCTCCAAAAGCTTCTGAAACAAAAACCACCTCGCTAAAACAAAGCGCAATGAGGATGGTAATGAATTCAAGACTTTTAGAGCAATTCCTTACTTTTATTGATTAAGAAGTTTAATGCTTATTATGAGGATTGCCGGTATGGATTTCAACAATCTTTGTCGGGACCATCTCCGCATTGCGACGATCGACCTGACGCACCATAGCGGCAGCCAGCTGCAAGAATGCACGTCCTGTGATTGAGTCTTCATTTAAAGCAACGGGAGTTCCCTTATCGCCACTTTCACAAATACTCTGTACCAAGGGGATTTGTCCAAGCAAAGGAACATTCATTTCTTCAGCAAGTTCTTTCGCACCTTCTTTACCAAAAATGTAGTATTTGTTTTCAGGCAATTCAGCCGGAGTAAACCATGCCATATTTTCTACTAATCCCAGGATAGGCACATTAACCTTATCATTAGTAAACATATTGATTCCTTTACGTGCATCGGCCAGCGCTACAGCTTGCGGGGTACTTACCACCACAATACCGGTAATAGCCAATGTTTGAACAATAGTCAGATGAATATCGCTGGTTCCCGGAGGCATATCAATTACAAAATAATCAAGATCGCCCCAATTTGCATCGGCTATAAGTTGCTTCAATGCATTGCTAGCCATACCGCCACGCCACAAAGTGGCTTGGTCGGGATCAACAAAAAAACCAATCGATAGTAATTTAATACCATATTTCTCGATAGGAACTATTAGCTCACGTCCATCCACTTCCTGAGCAAAAGGACGGGCATCTTCCACTTGAAACATTTTTGGAACGGAAGGGCCAAAGATGTCAGCGTCCAATAAACCAACTTTATACCCCAGCTTAGCCAAAGAAACAGCCAGATTGGCTGCCACGGTAGATTTGCCCACTCCACCTTTTCCGGAAGAAACACCAATCACGTTCTTCACTTGAGGCAATAACTTTCCAACTTCAGGGCGGGAGGCTTGCTTACTTTCAATACTAATATTGCCTACTATATCAACATCCTTACCCACATAAGTAAGAATTGCCGTTTCGGAAGCTTTCACAACCGACTTTATAAAAGGATCGGTCGCCTTATCAAATATCAAAGAAAAAGATACTTTTTTTCCATCAATACGGATATTATCCGCTACCATTCCGGATTCAACCAGATTCTTGCCGGTACCCGGATAACGCACTGTAACCAGCGCATCTAAAATCATTTTTGGATAGATAGTCATTTTACTTACTTTTTTGCAGTCCGCTACGCTTACTGCGGTTGTAACTGCGATATTCATCCAACTCTATTTCAACATCAGGTTCACGCAATACACCTTCATGAGGCAGACGGAATTTGATATATTTTATATTCAAACCACGATCTAACCATTGTTGTTCATAATAAGTACGAATATTTAAAATATCATCGGCAAGTCCGGAATGATACAAATCTTCAGTCATCACTTCTACAGGCAGTTTATTTTCTTCAATCATATTGCGAGTGTAAGTAAACATAAAATTACTGTCCGTTTTGAGATGAACAATACCATCGGGCATTAAGAACTTCCGATATCTCTCCATAAAAGAAGTAGACGTCAGACGCTTTGTTACTTTCTTCATCTGTGGATCGGAAAAGGTTAGCCATATCTCGCTAACCTCATTTTCTGCAAAGAATCGATCTATGATCTCAATATTGGTACGTAGAAAAGCGACATTACTCATATCAGCCTGCAAAGCCTCTGTAGCACCAGACCACATTCTCGCGCCCTTAATATCGACTCCTATGAAATTCTTATCAGGAAACATCTGCCCCAATCCCACTGTGTATTCACCACGCCCACATCCCAATTCCAATACAATCGGATGATTATTTTTGAAAAAATCTTTATTCCATTTACCTTTCATCTCGAAAGGAATCTTCTCCACAGCCGAATAAGGATACTCAAAAACATGTGGATAGTTTGCCATATCGGCAAATTTCGCAAGTTTTCCTTTACTCATGCAACACTTTAAAATTCAACAACCTGATCTTTTACGTATTCCTCTTTTATGTACTCATAAAAAGCAGCATGTGAAGACTGTATATACGGAACCAAGAAAAGAAAGCCTATTCCCAGAGTAAGTAGGCATAATAAACCCCACCCTATAAAACTCAAATCCATTAAAAATAGTTTCATCTTATATCCACGCATCATTTCCATGCTCTTTTCAATAGCGCTATTAAAACGTAACTGAGGTTCGTCCTTCAAAATATAATTAGTCATTGCATACGAATACGCCTTGACGATTCCGGGAATAATGAATAATAAAGTCCACAATACGACATATATACCCATAAGCAAAACCGTTCCCAATATACGTCCATAATCTCTAAAACCATCAAACAGGCGACCTATCTCAAGATCTTCCCGTCTGATCAAAGCTAAAAAAGTAATGCTATATCCATAAAAGATTGGAAGCAATAGTATTCCTACAATGCTAAAACTCAGATTGATATAATCTCCTCCAAACTGAGTACCACCCTCTAACAGAAAAAATAAAAGGGTGACAAAAGCAGCCTTTAGCCAATTGCCTTCCAAAGCGTCATAAGCTTGAGTACGAAGTTCCGAGTTCCGTTTCATAAGTTTTTTATTTAAATTACTCTAATATGGTTACCCATCCGTGAACATCCTGTTCATCACCAGACTGAATGCCACGCAGTTTATTGTACAATTTTGTAGAAACAGGTCCCGGCTTACCATCTTTAGCTATCACATAAGATTTGCCGGTTTCTACATCATCAATACGTTCAATCGGGCTGATAACAGCCGCCGTACCGCATGCACCCGCCTCTTCAAACAAATTCAGCTCCTCTTCGGGTACCGGACGACATTCAACTTTCAGCCCCATATCTTTGGCAAGTTGCATCAAACTTTTATTAGTAATAGAAGGTAATATTGAAGTGGATTTCGGCGTTATATAGGTATTATCACGTATACCAAAGAAGTTTGCAGCACCACATTCATCAATATATTTCTTTTCTTTTGCATCGAGATAAAACTCACTGGAATACCCCAAGTCATGCGCTTTCTTATTTGCACGAAGACTGGCTGCATAATTACCTCCGACTTTATACATCCCTGTACCCAAAGGTGCGGAACGATCAAATTCCCGAATAATCACATAAGGATTTGTGGCAAAGCCTCCTTTGAAATAAGGGCCTACAGGAGTAACAAAAACTAAGAATAAATATTCTGAAGCCGGATGCACACCAACTTGAGCACTAATACCTATAAGTAACGGACGAATGTATAAAGAAGCACCGGATTCATAAGGCGGAATAAAGCGTTCATTCAATTTAACAGCTTTCAAAACGGCTTCTTTAAAACGTTCCGTCGGAAGTTCCGGCATAAGAATGCCTCTACTAGTGGATTGCAAACGGGCTGCATTTTCCTCCAAACGGAAAATACGTACTTTACCATCCTTACCGCGAAAAGCCTTAAGACCTTCAAAGGCCTCTTGTCCATAATGCAAAGCTGTTGCAGCCATGTGCATCGGTATGGTCTCTTCACTACACAATTCCAATTCACCCCAATGTTCATCACGATAATAAATTCTCACATTGTAATCTGTCTTCATATATCCGAACGACAAATTAGCCCAATCTATTCCTTTCATATTTTTGATATATTAATTAGCCTTTTTTCTAAAAGCGTCTTTTTTTATTACAATTAGCAACAAAATTAGTTTTTATTCTTCACTTTCTTGTTTTTCAGAGAGTGTTTTTTTTATTTCCTTATCTGCTTTAGTCAATTTATCATTGCAAAAGCTAATAATCTCATTTGCCTCCCTTATTTTATCGGCAAGTTCATCTATTTCCAATTCATTATTATCTATTTGACGAACAATCTGTTCCAATCTAGCTATAGCTTGAGAATAAGTTTCTTTCTTTTTCGCCACCATGTTATTTATTATTTTATTTTTCCATATTCTCTACTCTCGATGCAAACTTTCCGTGCATGAGATGGGTAGTTATCCGATCTCCCGCTTTCAAATCAGTAATGTCTTTCACCACTTTACCATCCTTTAAAGTAATACTGTAACCACGGGCTAGTTGTTTTTGAGGGGAAACATCTACCAATCGTTGGGACAACAGTTCCAAATGATGCCGGCGCTTCGCAAAAGAAAGAGCAATACTTTGAGAAATATCTCTGCGGATTGTCAATAAGTCCAACTTTGACTGGGATATCCTATTTATAACAAGAGCCGGTATGCGACTTCTGAGAAATTGTAATCTCTGATTTTCTGCTCCCAATCGTGATAATGATCTATCATATAGACTTCCTGTCAGCAAATCTAATTTGTCAGCGGCTTCTTGCACACAATGAATCAAATATTCAGCTGCGGCAGTCGGAGTTTTTACTCTAACATGAGCGACAGAATCAAGTACAGTATCATCCCGTTCGTGCCCAATCCCGGTAATGATCGGTAAAGGGAATTGTGCACAAGCCGCAGCAAGCAAATAAGTATCAAAGCCGGATAGATCAGAAGTAGCTCCACCACCACGGATAATTACGACCACATCAAAATCAGCTATTCTATCAAGTATCCGCTCAAGTGCCCCTAATATTGAATTTTCTACGCGATCACCTTGCATTAAAGCAGGAAAAAGCTCAATCTGAAAATAAAAGCCCTTCGGATTATGAAGCAATTGATCGGAAAAATCACCATAGCCGGCAGCAGTGGAGGAAGATACAACTGCGATACGTTGGGGCAAGACAGGCATATCCAGTTCTTTATTCAAATTGATCACTCCATCAGCTTCCAATTGTTTCAAAATCTCCCGACGCTTACGCGCCATATCACCTAAAGTATAAGACGGATTAATATCCTGCACAACGAGGGAATAGCCATACAACTCATGGAAGCTGACCATAACTTGAACAAGAACCTTTATTCCTGCGACAAAAGTTTGTCCCGTAGTCTCCTCAAAATAAGGCTTAAGCAGGCGAAATACATTTGCCCAAATAGTCCCCTTGGCTTTAGCTATTAAATTGTTAGTGCGCAAATCTTTTTGCACAAACTCAACATAACAGTGACCTGAACTATTGGTTCGTACATCGCTCAACTCAGCTTCCACCCAGTAAACTTCTGGAAAGCATTGTTCCAAACCGCGCTTTACAAGAGTATTGAGATCATAGAGTGAAAGAGCATCCATTATCATTTATGTATAAGTGCCTGATTATTTACATGCGAAACATTTCCGGAAGTTTGCTGCTGATAGGTTTCATAAGCCTTCCACATATCAGGTACTCCATAACCATAAATATTATCAGGGAAAGAGATGCGATCCCCCGATTTACGAACAAGTTCAATCACCTCTTTAGCGGTCAATGTAGGACATGCTTGCCACAAGCAGGTGACCATACCACACATGATCGGTGCCGAAAAGGATGTTCCGTTTGCTCTTCCCTGATTTCCATTGGTACGTATCACATCAGCACCCAACCCCACAGCCATTACATCAGGCTTAATCCTGTTATCCGCCGTATTTCCGATAGAGGAAAACGGTGCTAATACAGCTTTCTTGTCAACAGCTCCTACCGTTAATACATTTTTGGCATCGCCTGGAGGAGTTATCTTTTTCCAACTTCCTATGCCTGCATTTCCAGCACTACAAACTAATATCATGCCTTTGTCAGCAATATGAGAAGCTTGGCGGGACATCAAAGCATACTGTCCGTCGAGATTACGGTATTCATAATTTTTAGACTTATCGTCAAAAGTATAGTACCCTAATGAGGTATTAATAACATCAACCCCCACGCTATCAGCAAACTCCACGGCAGCAGCCCAATAGTCCTGTTCAACTAAATTTTCCGAATACTCATCTTCACTGCGCAACAGCCAAAAAGAAGCGTCCGGTGCCGTTCCCGTCATAATATCAGGTTTATTCATCCCAATGCATGATAGTACACTCATTCCATGGCTGCTTTCGGCATAAATATCTGCTTTTGAATTTACAAAATCTTTTGTTCCGAGAATACGGATATTATCCATTGCCACGATTCTGTCAACATTATGGAATCCCGCATCAATAATTGCTATAGTCATTCCCTTACCTCTGAAACCTGCATCATGCAATTTGTCTCCATTGCTCAAGTGAATTTGATTAATAGCCGTACCATATATACTATCAGGATGAACAACCGGATGATTTATTAATGAATCACGGGTAGTAGCCATTGAAAGCTTGTTTTTTCCAGGAGAAGTCCATACTTTTTCAGTGGAACGTACAAAAGGAAGGGCAGCAATACGATTAATAAGTTTTGTATTATTACAAGAAACCGTTACAAAATTATTCCACTTACCGGTAACAACAACATTTACCCCCTGTTTACGAATCTCATCGACATACTCACGACATACAGGCAAATCCGTTGAATCGATAGACAAATGTTCCTTCTGTCTACGTTCAATAGCTTTTTGCGACAAAAAGGCTTCCGGATGATTCAATGAATAAGTCGTTGCCGCCTTATCTTTTAAGTTGATTCGATACTTTAGTGTATCTTGTTGGGCTGATACTCCTCCTACTAATAGAGAGCAAGCTAATAGAATAAAAAACTTTCTCACAATGTACTTATTATATTTTTCGAAATTAAAACAATAATACGTCTTTGCCATTAAAAACATATAAGTGAGATTGTAATCACCACACATTTTTACAAACCGATGAATAATCTTCCCCTCTGTATTTTTCATCAGATCTATTTGGAAAGCAAAGATATAGAAAAATGTTCCACTACAAGGATTAGGTAAAAATAAAATCGCTGTCAAATATAAATGCAGTTAGAGAGTTAGAATGAAATACTATTAAAAAAAATAGCAATATATGGATATGAAGACTTTAGGCAGATGAATCTAAAAATCAAATGAGAGTGGCAATAGAAAAACACACAATGTAATAGAATTGAAATATATATGAAATCATTTTATAACACAAATCTCCGCATCTTTGCAAATGAAATAGATATTACATTTATACTATATGAAAAAAATCATGCTTGCCCTCTGGGGAATCTCTCTTTTTGGTATAGCTTCAGCCCAGAACCACTATGGCAATGAAGATGGGAAGAAAGTGGACAAACAACAGTTGGAGATACAAGACTATTTACCGGAAATACATGGTACGATCCGCAGTAAGTACGAGTATCAGACTCAAATGAACGCAGGTCGTTTTGAAGTCCGTAATGCTCGTCTGAGCATTACGGGTAATATTCTCCCTTCCGTAGCCTACAAAGCTGAAATTGATTTATCGGATGAAGGTCAGATCAAAATGCTTGACGCATATACCCGCCTTTATCCTCTCAAAGATTTTACGGTTACTGCGGGACAGATGCGTGTCCCATTCACGATTGACGCGCATCGCTCACCACATCAGCAATATTTTGCAAACCGTTCTTTCATAGCTAAACAAGTCGGTAATGTACGTGATGTAGGGATGACTCTTGGCTATGATGTTCACGGAGCAATGCCCATTATTTTGGAAGGAGGATTATTCAATGGTTCAGGTCTGACCGATCAGAAAGAATGGCATAAGGAAGTGAACTTTTCGGGAAAAGCCCAGCTCTTTCCTGGAAAAGGTTTGAATGTGACCTTAAGTGTACAAAGCATAAAACCGCAAACGGTAAGGATGAATTCATACGACATCGGAACGTATTATGAATTCGGACGGTTCCACATTGAAGGGGAATATCTTTATAAACAATATTCGGATGATGCATTTGCCGGAGTACATTCGGTAAACAGCTTCATCAATTACGATTTGCCGCTAAAAGAAGTTTTCCAAAAAATATCTTTTCTTGTACGATACGATATGATGACAAATCACAGTAGTGGTACTCCGGATACAACTACAGGATTATTAAAAATTGATGATTATAAAAGGCATCGGGTAACCGGGGGGCTTACTTGTAGCCTAAGTAAAGCGTTCCGAACGGACTTGCGGCTAAATTTTGAGAAATATTTCTATGCAAAAAATAGTATAGCCAAAGAATCGGAGCAAGACAAAATTGTAATGGAGCTAATGATCAGATTTTAAGCAAGCTTCATTAATCTTTAAAAACCGAAAAGTCAGAATCCTATTGTATGATACCTTACTGTATGATTTTGACTTTTTCAGGGTATCTTTGAGGAGCAGCCGGTTGCTCATCGGGATAACCTAAGGCAACGTTAATGGCAACCTCGTAATCTTCCGGAATATTTATTGCTCTCAAGATATCCTGATTTTCGGGCAAATTAAGAACACTCACCAATGTACCTAGCGGACAGGTTCCCAAACCTATTGCATGAGCGCTCAGCAATATGTTTTGAAGTAAAATACCACAATCCAAATAAGATATGCCGCTGGATTTATCCCTTGCAATAACAATGACGGTAGGTGCGTGATGGAAAATACTAAATCCCGGTTCTTTATATTTAGCTGCACTTCCTTGTAGTGTCTTTCCTTCCGCAAATTTTAAAAAGCGCTTATTCATATCTGTCAACAACCGGGGATTCTGAATAACCCTGATCTCCCAAGGTTGCTTATTCAAAGCACTCGGGGCGAATATAGCGCATTTCATAATTGTGTCGATCTCCGATTTGCTGACTTGTTTCTCTTTATATTTACGAATAGAACGTCTACTCAATATATTGTCCAATATAGCTTCTTTCTGTGTTCCATTATAATACACAGGTTCAGGTGTCTGTTTGCAACCGGAGAATAGAATTAAACCGATACAACACAAACTCAAAATACAAGTCTTTTTTTTCATAACTACAATCATTAGGTGGATTTCGTAAGTTGTCTACGATAGGAATAGATAAATTTTAATACCAAATAAATAATAAAAGTATAGATCAAGTAGGAAATGAGATGGTAACTGTATAATGCAGATACGGCAAATGCAACTATTAATACCGCCAAGGTCAAAAAGAACACATTTTCAATCCATAATTTCCAATCAATCTTAATGCCCCAGACCCTAGGTTGAAATAGTTTGTTGATATACCCTGTAAAACCATTTAATATCAAAATTGAATATGACATATATTCATATCTCACTCCGGTTTTTATCAATATCAAACTTACTATACCAATCATAGTTCCATAAAAAAGTTTTCCATACTGATTCACCGGACTAGTAGGCATATCAGTAGCCATAAAAACAGCAGCGAATAATACTCCTGCCGTAGAATACTTCATTGGCATTTCGCCTTGCAAAAGCCATACACCTAAAGCAAAAGATAATAGAAGTGAAAAAGGAATATGCCACGAAATCCTATTTCTCACTAAAAGATAAAAACCACTCAATGCTATTGCCAATATGGAATATTCTCCCAGAGCTCCACTTGTTTTATAAATAAGACTATCAGAAAAGGCATTAACCACATCACTTGCAAAAAAACTGAAATCCTGTAACCCGGGAATATTCACAGAAGCCTTCTTTGCCCAAAGAGCAGCCCCATTCATTATAGCAGGAAAGAAAACGGCCATAAATTCCCTTCCAACCAAAGCCGGATTAAATCGATTCTTGCCAATGCCACCCCATAGAATTTTCCCAAAAATAACTGCCGATACAGCACCGAATGCCACTACATACAATGGCGTATTTGGCGAAAGAATAAAAGCCAAAAGCAATCCGGTAATAATTCCGGAACCATCAAAGAGTGTGTTTTTTCTTCCCAATAAGATCCAGGAAAATAGAAATTCCGCCGATAAAGCAAAAGCAACGGATGCACCTATTACAGCTAAGGCCGTCCAGCCGTAAGCCAGATAGGCCACGACAATTAAAGGGAACAAGGAAAGGATCACATCCATCATAATTCCTCTTACCGATGTATCTGATTTTATATACGGGTTAGTCATAGCTTTGCTCTTTTTTCAATGTACTCAACAATTGCTTTCCTTGACGGATATGATTTATCAAAGGTATGTCACTTGGACAAACATATTCGCAAGCAGCGCATTCAATACACTCGTTAACATGATATTTTCTTAAATGTTGAACGTCAGAATCGGTAATGGAACGAATAAACTCCAAGGGCATCAGTCTTTGTGGGCAAACTTCCACACAATACCCGCATCCGATACAGTTTTCTGTCTTTTGACTGACTGATGATAACAGCATAAGACCACCCGTACCTTTATCAATACTTACCAATAGAGGATCAACGGCTTTACCCATCATCGGGCCACCCATTACGACAAGTGTAGCATTTTTATTATCATACCCGGGTAATAATTGATTCAGCATTGCTTGAACCGGAGTTCCTATTCTGACCAGATAGTTTCCTCCAAGCCCATCCTCCTTAGCAGATAAAGACACGATTCTTTCTATAAACGCCTGCCTCTGATAAACAGCCCTATATACTTCCCAGATCGTAGCAACATTGTTCACAACAATTCCCCTTGAAGAAGGTAAAGTCCCTTTTCTAAGTTCTATCCCTGTAACCGATTTTATAAGTTGAAGTTCGCCTCCTTGAGGATAATCATCTGGAAGTAGTTTGATTCGGATCGGCATAGAAGCAAACAAAGAAGACCTTTCAAAGTTTCTCTGAAGTTCTCTATTTTGTCGTTCCAGAGTAATCACAATCTCTTTCGCATTAATAATTCTCTGTACACAAGCTATTCCCTTCAAAATCAGCTCGGCACATTCACTCATTAAAGCATAATCAGCAGTCAAATAAGGCTCGCATTCTGTTCCATTAACTATAAAATAATCAATTCGTTGTTCCCCACTAAAAGAATATTTAACATGAGTAGGGAACTGGGCGCCGCCACAACCTACAATTCCAGACTCTTTTACCAATTGTAGCAAATCTTCCCCGGATAAATTATCAGGATTAAGGTAGGGTCTGTCTTCTTCTACTTCCAAAAAATCATTCTTTATTGATAAATATAGATCATCCCAATCCGGATCAGGAACGACCCAACCGGATACAGGAGAATGGATAGAATTATAGAAAGGTGAATGAGAGACGGCTATAAGCTGATTCTTCCGAACATAATCCCCCTGCTTTACAACAGGTTGCATCAATGTACCTCCAAAAGCCGTAAGTGGAAGTCTGTATTTCTCAACAGGATCCAGACGAATAATCTGTTGTCTCTTATTTTCTTTTTTCCCGGAAGGGATCAATAACTTCATAGTGTATAATATTGTAGCGATTCATCTATTAAATAACCGGTAAAAGGATATAGCGATTTCAAGTTTTGAGCAAATGATAAAACATCTTCAGCCGGCGAAGCCATTAAAGCCGTAGAAAAGGCATCCCCCCAAAACGCTTCTTTCGTAAAAAGACCTACTTGCAATGTACGCGCAGGCATACCCGTTCGGGCATTTAGTATATGACTATAGCGCTGATCTCCTATCTGTATATAGTTGTTCGCTTGTCCGGACAAACTAAAACAGCCATTTTGTATAGTCACGGTCTTATAGACTTCACCATATCGTAAAGGATCTGGAATATTTATATTCCAAATTGGATTATCCGACGAATTAACACCGCATATCGTACTTCCACCTGCATTTACAATTGCATCGTTAATACCACGCTTATACAAAAAATCAATCAAACAGTCAACAGCATAAGCCTTTATAAAAGAACCGGTAATCAATTCTTGACCTTCTTCTATCTTTACTCGATTCTCCCTCACTTCAATACGGGAATAATCAACCTTACTCAACGTGTGATCCAAATCTCCTCTTAGAGGTACATGTTCCACTTTCTTGCTATAAAAGCCCCAAAGTCGCAACAAAGGCATAATACTAATATCATAATTACCTCTAACGGAATGAGAAATAGCAATAAGCTGATTTATTAACCAAACCGTTGTTTCATCAACATCCACATAATCTCCTGCATTCCTATTAATCCGGTTAAAATACGAGTCCTTTTGATATGAATTGTATCTTTGGTCAATATCCGACAGTAGTTCAAAGCATTCCTCCAAAAAGTTCAAACTAAAGGAAACCGGAATTTTGATTCTTACCTGGCAATGAAAAATATTCCGAACACCAACATGATAATATTTAGTGGGTATCTGAGGCATTTTCGGGTTGATGATTAGTCTCTACATGTACCTTAGTTTTTTTCTTATGAACGGTTTTCTTCTCAGGAACGGTCTTCTTCTCATCTTTTAAATGAACAGTTCGAAAAGAAGGAGTCTGATTTACTAATTTTCCTGAAGTTGAATCAAACAATACTTTTTGTACATCAAACTTCAACGCAGCATCTTTATTTGCACGCAAAGAATCTTGCAATTGCTTTTTTGTTAGACTTTCCGCTCTAAGCTTTTCCCATAATTCCGAATTCCCAAACAAAAACAAAAGTAAACCCAGGCTATACAACAAAATCGATTTCCAATGCATAATATCTAATACCTTTAATATCATTATCCTTAGAATAGGAAAAACGCGGAATAAGCAATTACTGTTTGCTCCGCATTTCATAAAATATAATAAAAGATCCTCAGATCATAAAACCACAGCTAATTATTCAGACACCAAGGGACGCTTGGCCCAGTCATCCTTTACATAACTATCCGGGTAAATACTCTTATTTACTATTTCTCCATTTTTCTGACGAATCCATGTAACAAAAGAACGTTCTCCTTCTTTCAACACAATTACACGAGCTCCATTTGACAGATGATTGTATTCCGTATTTCCTCCCGTAAAACGCCCATAAGCCAATAGAATACCTTTCCACATTACAGAATAATCATTATCGTGGTCATGCCCCACAAAAGTAGCCATTACATCTCCGGATTCTTTCATCGCAGTAAACATTCCGGAGTTCAAGGAGGGAGCACAAGCTTTCTCCATGCGGGTTCCAAACAATATGGCATTCTCATCCGAAGCGGCTTCATTATACTCAGGCAAAGGAATATGGAAAAAGGCTAATGCAGGCAATACTTTTCCTCCATTTTTTTCTTTATACCAGGCACTTTGATACCGATACCAGTTTACTTGATCAAAAGTCAACCAATCATACCCCTTTACATCCGGTAATTTAGAATAAGAATGAGAATCAAGACAATAAAGCAAAGCTGCATCTTTTTTCCCATCAAATGATTCCACAGGAAGAATATAATCGGGAGACTCTACGTTACCTCTATCCGGCTGGATATTATAGGGCATTGAGCGGATAACATCATACAGTTCCGCGCGGGTTTTTCCTTGCTCGTTATCATGGTTTCCAAAAGTAACGACAAAAGGGATCTTATGCGATGAAACACATGAAAGTACGGTCCGCATGGCAGTATCTGCAGGCGCAGCATACACAATATCTCCAGTCAAAACAACCAAATCAGGTCGCTCTGTTTCCAGAACCTCATTAATCCGTTTTAAAGCAATATCAGATGCCGGATTACCATATTTGAAATGCACATCTGTAAACTGGACTATTTTAAATTCACCATTTTTATTAAACTTCAATAAATTCTGAGCCTGACAGAGCAATCCTGCAAATAAAGCAAGAAAAACAACTAAAAATTTCTTCATATTCAAATTGATTAGATTCACATTTCATGCGGTTTAGCAAAAAAGAGAACAAAAAGAACACTACTAATCTCTTATAATCAACACTGTTGCATAAGCGGAGATACCTTCTTCCCGACCGGTAAAACCTAATTTTTCAGTAGTAGTCGCTTTTATAGATATTTCTTCTTCCGTCACTTTCATTACTTCGGCAAGAGTTCGCTGCATATCCGGAATAAACATTTTAAGCTTAGGCCGTTCAGCACAAACGGTTGCATCTATATTACTTATGGAATAACCCTTCTGAGCTATCAATTCGACTGTTTTCCGGAGTAATATCTTGCTATCGATATCTTTAAAATTATCGGAATTATCCGGGAAATGATAACCGATATCACGCATATTGGCTGCACCTAGCAGCGCGTCGCAAATAGCATGTACAAGAACATCCGCGTCAGAATGTCCCAACAAACCTTTTTCATGCTCGAGCCGTATTCCACCAAGCCATAACTCTCTTCCTTCGACTAAGCGGTGTACATCAAAACCAAAGCCTACACGTATCTTCATCTGTTTCTTCTCCTCTGTGATTATATTTACGAAAGTACAGAAAAAAGACGAGTCTGCAATAAATTCTTCAAATCAAAGTCAGATCAAGTACGTTCTAAGAAAAGTGTAATATGAAAGAATAAAGAAATTCATCGAATATTAAAATCAAGCAACTTTTGCTCATTTAAATAGCCTTCGAAATGCTGACCGATAATAACCGGACCGACACCGGCAGGAGTTCCGGTAAAAAGTAAATCCCCTATTTTCAAAGTCATATAACGACTCACAAATGAGATGATATCATCCACTTTAAAGATCATATTTCCGGTAAAGCCATGCTGAACGTCCTTATTGTCAATCGATAAATGGAAATTCAAATTATTAACATCACCCCCAACCTGTTCCAAAAGCATAAAAGTCCCAATAGCAGCGGAATTATCAAAGCTTTTGCTAAGCTCCCAAGGATGTCCTTTTTCACGAAATTTTCGTTGCATGTCACGTGCGGTAAAGTCGATACCAACCGTAACCGCATCATAATATCGACGGGCAAAACGCGGAGCAATATTTTTTCCTAAGCGGCAAATACGCACCACTAACTCGGTTTCATAATGAACTTCATCTGAAAAATCAGGTACAAAAAACGGCTTTCCATCTTTAAGAATAGCCGAATCAGGCTTCATAAAAATGATTGGTTCTACAATATCATCATTATCATGCCCCATCTCTTGATTATGTTGAGCATAATTCATACCTACCGCTATGATTTTCATTATTTGATCTCGTTAAAGTTCAGTCTATTGAACATCAGTGCCAAATGAGCATATAAGGAAGTGTTTTGAACAACTATATTTTCAGGAACGCGAATGCGAAAAGGAGTAAAATTCCATACTGCTTTGATTCCACCTGCGACCATCTTATTTGTTATACTTTGTGCTATCTCTATAGGAACTGTCAGGACTCCAATATTTACATTATATTGCAACATTTTTTGTTCAAAGTCATCAGAGTGAAAAATAGGAATCCCATTTAACGAATGACCTAGTAAATCCGGATTGACATCAAAGGCCGCAACAATCTTCAGACCAAAATGAGTTAGTCCCGAATCACGCAATAATGCCCCTCCCAAACTACCAACACCAAACAAAAAAGCATTATGAACATTGGTAAACCCAAGAAAATCTTCCAGAACTGCTATTAAAGTATCCACTTCATATCCGACTCGTGTACGCCCGGATATATTAACATAAGAAAGGTCTTTTGCTATTTGAGAAGCATCTATGTTTATTTCTTTGGATATTTGAGTAGAAGAGACATATCGTTCGCCCCTCTGTTTGAGCAACTTGACATTCGATAAATACCACGGCAACCTGCGCAAGGTAGGCTCCGGCACTTTCATGCTATCTTTATCTCGAATTGCCTCGTTCGTGGTCATTTCTTTCTTTTCTTTGGATTACGGATTGACAAAAATACACTTTTTTCCGAGAAAGAAACATTCATCTCGAAGAAAGTTAACATAATTTCCACAAAAGCGTTACTTATGGATAACGCAGAGGCACATTATATGTCTTGAACCGTACTGCATTGTCCGCCGCAACCACCGGTGTCATAGGGAATCGGATTTCCGCTATTGTCTGTAATCATCCTTTTAAAATTCTGTGCAAAAAAAGTAAGGTAGCAAGACTCAAAGGGAGTAAACAAATAAGTTTTTTCATGTTTTTACTATTGAAGTTAAATAGCATCTTCCCATTAGGCGACTAAAACCTCAAAAGATTGCAAAGTTCCACACAAAATAGTACTTTTGAGCTTACAAAACAGTACGAACATGAAGAATAATGATTGGAAAGAGCGGTTGAATATTGTCTATTCTACCAATCCGGATTATAATTACGAAAAGGATAATGAGGAAGAGCAATCCACCTTGGAGCCCTCCAAGCAAAATCTGCGTGTCCAATTGGATCGTAAAAACCGAGGTGGAAAAGTCGTTACACTCATCACCGGTTTCGTCGGGCCTGAAAATGATTTAAAAGAATTAGGTAAATTACTGAAGTCTAAATGTGGTGTAGGCGGAAGCGCTAAAGACGGAGAAGTCATTGTACAGGGAGATTTCAAGCAAAAGATATTGGAACTTCTAAAAAAAGAAGGATATACACGCACTAAACCGGTAGGATGATTCACTTGTGGAAAACGAGAGTCTGTTTACATGTTATCCCATCTGGAACATAACTTATAACTCAAAAAACGGTCGCCAAGGATATTCCCTGACGACCGTTTTTTATATTTCTAACTAGAATAGAAGTTTATTCAGCGTGCAAAGTGAAACGCTTGAAATCTAGAATTTGCAATTCCGGATCAGCCTCTTTCATCACTTCTTTCACAGTTTTCTTTCCATCCATGATATCTTCCTGATTCAGCAAGCAAGACTCTTTGTAGAATTTAGCAAGACGACCTTTTGCAATATTCTCAATCATCTGTGCAGGCAAGTTAGCCGATTTCTCAGCAGCTACAGTTAACTTCAACTGGCGAATTTCTTCAGCCTGGGCCTCTGTTATACTACCTTTCATGATACCTTCGTTAAGATGCTCCTCGTTTTCGGCAATATAAAGATTAAAGCCAGCCTTCTTTAAAGCAGCTTCGACAGCCTTATCAACTTGCTCTTTCTTCGTTTTATCAATAGCAACCTGCATTTCAGTTTCTTTCACAGACTCAGGCACACCGGCTTCATCAATCGCAACAGGATTCATGGCGGCAATCTGCATTGCGATACTATGAGCAACAGCTTCATTAGACTTATTGAGTACTACAAGCGTACAAAGGAAGTTCTTGTTCTGGTGATTATAAGTTTCAATTGCAGGACCTTCTACTGTCAAATAACCATCCAACTCCATCTTTTCACCAGTAATACCACTCCGGTCAGTTACAGCTTGCGCTACTGTAACATCACCCAACGGCAATGCATTTACTTCGTCCAAAGTTTTGCATTTGTTTGCAACAGCAGCATCCAATATATCTTGAGTAAGCTTTATAAAATCAGCATTCTGAGCGACAAAGTCTGTTTCACATTTCAAAGCAATCATTGCTCCAAAACCATCAACAGATTTCACCAACACACATCCTTCAGAAGCGTCGCGATCAGAACGTTTAGCAGCTACAGCCTGTCCTTTTTCACGAATGATCTTAATTGCCTGATCAAAATCACCTTGTGCTTCAGTCAATGCATTCTTGCAATCCATCATACCAGCCCCGGTCATTTTGCGAAGCTTGGTAATCTCAGCCATTGTTACAGCCATATTGTCCTTTCTATATTAATCGTTATAACTAAATTAAGCCTCTTCGTCTTCTTTAATGAAAGCTGCAACCTTTGCTGCATTAATAGCTTCCTCATCAGACTTATCAAGCCTTGCTTTTGCAGATTTCTTCTTACCTTTATTTGCAGGAGCTTCACCCGCTGCTTCAGCATCAACCTTTTCAGCCTTTCTTTCTTCCAAACCTTCCTGAATTGCCACACAACATGCATCTAAAACCACTTCTACAGATTTTGTAGCATCATCATTTGCAGGGATAACGAAATCAATATCAGAAGGATCTGAATTCGTATCAACAATACCGAATACAGGAATACCTAAACGGTTAGCTTCGCGGACTGCAATGTTTTCTTTCATAACATCTACAATAAACAATGCAGATGGAAGACGGGTCAAATCTGCGATAGAACCCAAAGTCTTATCCAATTTGGCACGCTGACGTGAGATTTGTAAAACCTCTCTTTTAGAAAGATTGGAATACGTACCATCATTCGTCAGTTTATCGATAGTCGCCATTTTTTTAACGGCCTTACGGATAGTAGGGAAATTTGTCAACATACCACCAGGCCAACGCTCGATTACATAAGGCATATTTACAGCAGAAGCCTTTTCAGCAACTACTTGTTTCGCTTGTTTTTTAGTAGCAACAAACAGGATTTTCTTTCCTGATTTAGCGATTTGTTTCAAAGCTTCAGCAGCTTCATCTACTTTTGCAACAGTCTTGTGGAGATCAATGATATGAATACCGTTGCGTTCCATGAAAATATAGGGAGCCATTGCGGGATTCCACTTTCTTTTAAGGTGACCAAAGTGGCAACCGGCTTCCAATAATGTATCAAAATTTGTTCTTGACATTGTTTTTTTCTTTAAATCGTTTACTTTCTTTTTTGCTTTTCTAACCAACCGCCGGGTAGCCTTTATTCAGAGTCCCGGAAGTTTAGATACTAAACGCTTTCTAGCTGAGAGTTGAGAATTAGACGTTGAGAATTAAGCAACTTGTCCGCCCCAACAGTACACCAACTCTTAACGTTTACTGAACTGGAATCTTCTACGTGCTTTCGGACGTCCCGGTTTCTTACGTTCAACAGAACGAGGATCACGAGTCATGAAGCCTTCAGCACGCAGAGCAGCTTTATCTTCAGCATTAATCTTAACTAATGCACGTGCGATAGCTAAACGCAACGCCTGAGACTGACCGGTAAAACCGCCGCCACAAAGATTAACTTTAATGTCATATTTTTCAGCTGCATCCAATTTATTCAGAGGCTGTTTAACGACATATTGAAGAATAGTTGATGGAAAGTACTTTGCAAGGTCTCTCTTGTTAATAGTAATCTTTCCTGTACCTTCGGTTACGAAAATGCGTGCAATTGCACTTTTACGCCTGCCTAATGCATTTACTACTTCCATTATTTCTTATTTAAGTAAGTTTATATCAATTGATTTGGGACTCTGAGCCTGGTGCTTGTGTTCAGTACCGGCATAAACATACATATTGCCAAGTAATTTATCACCTAATTTATTTTTAGGCAGCATACCTTTTACCACCTTTCTCAGTAATTTATCTTCGCCATTCGTTTTTGCTTTCAAACGAGCAGGAGTCATTTCTCTCTGACCACCCGGATAACCTGTATATGACAAATAAACTCTGTCATCCCATTTATTTCCAGTCAATTTAACTTTATCGGCATTAATAATGATTACGTTATCACCGCAATCCACATGAGGGGTAAAGTTTGGTTTATACTTCCCTCTCAACAGTTTCGCAACTTTTGCGCCCAGACGTCCCAATATTTGGTCTGTAGCGTCAACAACAACCCATTCTTTGGTTGCAGTTTCTTTGTTTGCAGAAATGGTCTTGTAACTTAAAGTATCCACTCTTAATTTGTTTTTTTAATTGTTACTACTAAAAATATCTTCACCGCGAATCGATCATCCCGGACAAAGATGAAGTAAATCGCTATGAATTAAATGCTTATCCTTATGAGATAATAATCGGCTTGCAAAGGTACGGAATTTCCCAGAATGCACAAAAGTTTTCCTCCTTTTTTTAGAGTATCAGGATGTTACCCTCAAAAAGGATATAAGTTCTAAACTTCACCTCAACCCTCCCTAAAAAGAGAGAGCAAAGAAGAAACTATCAAATCATAGGAAATAAGATAGACAAAAAAATGCCTACATCATTTAACGAACCGATGTAGGCATCTACTATAGATATCCAAAACTATGTCAGACGTTAAAAATCCGCATTACGTGGGGTACGTGGAAAAGGTATCACATCACGAATATTTGCCATACCCGTAACAAACAACAATAAACGCTCAAATCCCAATCCAAAACCCGAATGAGGACATGTCCCAAATTTACGTGTATCCATATACCACCACATATCTTTCGTTGGTATATGCAATTCATCTATGCGCTTAGCCAATTTGTCATAATCGGCTTCGCGTTCCGAACCACCAATAATTTCACCGATTTTCGGAAACAAAACATCCATAGCACGTACAGTCTTGCCATCTTCATTCTGTTTCATATAAAACGCTTTAATCTCCTTAGGATAATCAGTGAGAATTACCGGACGTTTAAAATGTTCCTCAACCAAATAGCGTTCATGTTCAGAGGCCAAATCGACGCCCCAGTATACGGGGAATTCAAACTTACGCCCATTCGCAACGGCAGCTTCCAAAATATTAATCCCTTCTGTATAAGGTAAACGCACAAAGGATTCTTTCAGTACACTTTGGAGACGTTCAACCAGACCTTTATCAAACATGTCATTCAAGAACTTAACATCATCAACACAATTCTCCAATGCCCAACGTACACAATATTTAATAAAGTCTTCTGCCAAATCCATATTGTCGATGATATCGTTGAAAGCAACCTCGGGTTCAATCATCCAGAATTCAGCTAAATGACGAGGAGTATTAGAATTTTCGGCACGGAATGTCGGACCAAAAGTATAAATAGCCCCCAAAGCCGTAGCAGCCAATTCACCTTCAAGCTGTCCGGATACAGTCAGACTGGCTTGTTTTCCAAAGAAATCATCATCATATATAATAGATCCGTCTTCATCTTTCTTCAGATCGTACAGATTCTTTGTGGTGACTTGAAACATTTGTCCGGCTCCTTCACAATCCGAAGCCGTAATAATTGGCGTATGGAAATAGAAGAAACCTTTTTGGTGAAAATAAGTATGAATGGCCATCGCCATATTATGTCGAATACGGAACACCGCTCCAAAAGTATTGGTACGGGGACGAAGATGGGCAATTTCACGTAGGAACTCCAAAGTATGCCCCTTTTTCTGCAGCGGATAAGTATTATCGCAAGCACCCAACAGCTCTATCTCACCGGCCTGAATTTCAGCCTTTTGTCCGGAACCAACCGATTCCGTCAAGACCCCGTTGATGCTCACACAAGCACCAGTCGTAACATCTTTCAGTAAGTCCTCACTGAAGTTCGCCAAATCCACGACAACCTGAACATTATTTATTGTAGAACCGTCATTCAGTGCAATAAAGTTTACTTGTTTACTACCTCTGCGGGTACGTACCCATCCTTTTACATTAACCGCTGCACCGAAATCTTCTCGTTTCAACAGATCAGCAATCTTCGTTCTACTAATTTTTTCCATACATTTACATTTAAATCTTACATACCAATTACTCAAAAGAGCCCATACGCAAGTAGTTGACTTCCTGCTCTGTCAGGAAACGCCATTCTCCACGTCGCAACCCTTTCTTTGTCAAACCCGCAAAAAACACACGATCCAATTTAATTACCTTATAACCAAGGGCTTCAAAAATACGACGTACGACACGGTTTTTACCGGAATGAATTTCGATACCTACTTCATTATAACTATCCTCCGACGTATAACTGATAGCGTCAGCATGAATTTCCCCGTCATCCAACTGAATACCAGTCGCAATTTGTTCCATATCGGCTTTCGTCAAACTCTTATCCAAGAATACCTGGTAAATTTTCTTTTTCAAATATTTAGGATGAGTCAATTTAGAAGCCAAATCGCCATCATTAGTCAATAATAAAACTCCAGTTGTGTTACGATCAAGACGCCCTACCGGATAAATACGTTCATCACAAGCACCTTTTACAAGATCCATGACAGTACGGCGCTCCTGCGGATCCTCAGCAGTAGTTACCGTATTTTTAGGTTTATTCAACAATATATAGATTTTACGTTCGATACTAACCAATTGATCGTGAAATTTTACTTCATCACCACGTTTAATTTTAGTACCCAATTCCGTAACAACACTACCATTAACCGAAATCACTCCAGCTGTAATAAATTCATCCGCTTCACGACGTGAACATACACCCGCGTTTGCTAAGAACTTATTCAAGCGAATTGGCTCGTTGGGATCAATAAACTGCTCTCTATATTCTATTTGTTTCTTTCGGCTATATTTTGCATTCGGATCATAATCGCCTGTACGACGTTGTGGACGATCATAGCTCGATCTTCCTCCTGCGTTCGAGTTAAAACGCGGACGTTGAGGACGATCACCATAGGAAGGACGGTCGCCATAGGAACGGGGTTGATAGCCACTTCTTTCACCGCCATTGTTATTATATGAGCGGGGCTGGAAATTTCCTTCGCCACCATTATTATACCTTGGGCGCTGAGGACGGTCACCATTATTATTATAACGCGGACGTTGGGGACGATCGCCGTATGAAGGACGGTCGCCATAAGAGCGTTGCTGATAATCACCATCCGGATTATTATACCTTGGACGGGAAGGCCTATCGGTGCTATAAGACCGCTGTGGACGATCACCACCTTCTGAATCCGAATTAAATCGCGGACGTTGCGGGCGATCCCCATAAGGCCGTTGCGGACGATCATTTTGAGGTCCATTCGGATTAAACCGCGGACGATAAGGGCGATCATTATTGAAAGATCGTTGCGGACGTTCACCATTGTCGTTACTAAAGCGCGGACGAGAGGGACGTTCATCATTGTTTTCCCGATTAAATCTGTTGCCTGAATTCTCCTCACCGGAAGAAGTCTCACGCCAATTGTCATTGTCTGTAGTCATTTTCTTTATTCGAATAAAATTAAACGTAATGACCTCACGGTCATCTTTATTATTATTTTCACTGATACCTGTTATAAATCAACAAAAAACTAACTTAATTGTTAGCTTTCCAATTTAAAAAGCTCTTTTTACCATTAAACCCCGGTATAAGAATGGGGAGTAATCCGGCGTAATTCATTCTTAAGCTCCTCACTCACATTCAGTCCCTCTATAAAATCTTTAATAGATGTTTCTGTGATAGCCTGATTCGTACGAGTCAAAGCCTTTAAAGCCTCGTAAGGATGAGGATAAGCCTCACGGCGTAATATTGTCTGAATAGCCTCAGCCACCACACTCCAGCAATTATCCAAATCACGACATATTGCCGTTTCATTCAATAATAACTTACGTAATCCCTTCAGCGAACTTTGAATTGCAATAAGAGTGTGACCAAATGGCACACCGACATTACGCAATACTGTAGAGTCTGTTAAGTCTCTTTGGAGTCTGGATACAGGCAGTTTTGCAGACAGATGCTCAAATATAACATTTGCCAAGCCTAAGTTTCCTTCGGCGTTCTCAAAGTCAATTGGATTAACCTTGTGAGGCATAGCACTGGATCCGACTTCCCCGGCTTTTATCTTTTGCTTAAAATATTCCATAGATATATATTGCCAGAAATCGCGATTCATATCAATCATAATGGTATTTATGCGTTTCATGGCATCAAAAACAGCCGATAAATTATCATAATTGGATATCTGTGTTGTGTATTCCTCACGCTCCAGTCCAAGTTTATCCGCAACAAATTTATTTCCAAAAGCTTTCCAATCAATTTCCGGATAAGCCACATGATGGGCATTATAATTGCCGGTAGCTCCACCAAACTTGGCAGTTACCGAAGATGACTTCAATATAGCCAGTTGTCTTTCCAAACGATATACAAATACCATAAGTTCCTTTCCCAAGCGAGTGGGTGAAGCAGGCTGACCATGTGTTCTGGCAAGCATAGGAATAGCAGACCACTCTACCGCATAAGAGCGTAATTGCTCAAGCAATTCTTCAATTGCAGGGTAATAAACCTGTACTAAGGCTTCTTTGATAGAAAGAGGAACAGAAGTATTATTAATATCCTGAGATGTCAAACCGAAATGAATAAATTCCTTATATGCATCAAGTCCGCCTAATCCATCAAATTTTTCCTTAAGAAAATACTCAACGGCTTTTACATCATGATTCGTCACGCTCTCAATATCCTTAATGCGCTGTGCATCCTGCTCAGAAAATGTGCCATAAATAGTTCTCAACTTATCAAAAACAGAGACTGGTATATCCTTAAGCTGAGGTAAGGGTATCTCACACAATGCGATAAAGTATTCCACTTCAACCTGTACACGATATTTCATCAAAGCATATTCTGAGAAATAAGCAGCTAAGGGTTCGGTTTTACTTCTATATCGGCCGTCAATCGGAGAAATTGCAGTAAGTATATCAAGTTCCATTTGTTGTCGTATTTTGGTAATTATCAGGCTGCAAAGTTAATGTTTTCTGAGGAATTAAGATATAAAAATAGTGAGAAAGTTACAAAAGGAAGTTAAGGAACGACGTAAACAATGGCTACCAATCCGATGAATGCTGTGAATTCGGTGGCACATTTTGTGTGACGGACGAAGCTGTAAGCGCAAAAATGGAAGAAGACAAAGTAGCGGACTATATAGCCAGTAGTGCAGATATAGGCGCAGCGGCATTTCAGCTAATGCTTAGCATCCCCCTTTTACCGCCCTTCACCATACATTAATCCATTAAATTTCAACATATTACGGTGAATATAAAGGGGTAAAAGAGGGCATTCATCCCCTTTCACTCCTTCACCTTTTTCACCGGACAGGAACTAAAGGCATAGAACGACATACAATGCAAGAGAGTGAATAACCTACCTACAACATCTATTTACCGACCCCTCTTTTAGCAAAAGACAGCCGCTCTTAAATAATAGCCGAATTCAGTCGGCTGATAAGACAACTCCAGTCGGCTGATAAGACAACTCCAGTCGGCTGACAAGACAACCCCGGTCGGCTGATAAGACAACTCTGGTCGGCTGACAAGACAACCCCGGTCGGCCACTGCTCGAGACTACGTTAAATGCCCATTAAGAGTGCTTGTTTAATAAAAACATATACTTTCCTGATGACGTTGATATGTTTCTTCCTAATGCTAATGCTTCTCTTGAATTGATCATAAACACAATCAGATAAATTCGTCGTAAAACCGGATAGCATCTGTCCGGTGAAGGAGGTGAAGCCCGTTGAAGCCTGATCTTTCCTTTTAGTATTCACCACAACATTCTGCTATACAGCCATTTGGAAAGCGGTGAAGGAAGTTCAGTGCAGAAATCATTTCCATTGACGGATTTTCAGTCACGCCCCTTGCATTTTGCAACCAGATTGCAAGCACCTATCCGTACCTTTGCATCAAAAAGGAATAAATATATGAGTCAGAATTGTTGTTGCAAATGCTGTGCAGACGAAAGCCCCGAGATAAAAAGACCTGATCCGGATTGTTCAGACAGAGGTTCAAAAATTGATATAATAAAAGAATACTGGAAAATTGCATTGTCTGCAATTATACTCTTTACTGGAATTGCGCTTCATGTGCTGGATGTTGCATTCTTCCGTAGCACTATCATACAATTGCTGTGGTATATTATAGCCTATCTGCCAGTCGGTCTACCGATTATGAAAGAGGCATGGGAAACTATCACACAGAAAGACTATTTCAGCGAATTTACCCTTATGTCTGTTGCCACATTCGGAGCCTTTTATATAGGGGAATATCCGGAAGCTGTAGCCGTAATGCTGTTTTACGCCATAGGCGAAATATTTCAGAACAAAGCTGTCAGGGGAGCAAAGCGCAGTATCAAGGCTTTACTGGACATCAGACCCGAAACTGCGGTTGTGGTACGGGGAATTAACCGCCTTGTGAAGGCTCCTTCCAAGGTACGGATCGGTGAATTTATTGAAGTTAAAACGGGCGAACGTGTGCCATTGGATGGAATTCTGTCCAACGAAACTGCGGCTTTTAATACCGCTGCGCTGACCGGTGAAAGCGTACCACGTAATATCCGTAAAGGTGAAGAAGTACTTGCAGGCATGATAACGATAGATAAAGTCATACAAATACAGGTAACCAAACTTTTTAATAACAGTGCATTGGCGCGGATACTGGAATTGGTGCAGAGTGCTTCAGAACGCAAAGCGCCTGCCGAATTGTTCATCCGCAAGTTTGCTCGTATTTATACACCGATTGTGATCGGTCTGGCCTTATCGGTTGTGTTGTTCCCGTTTATTTACTCCCTCGTAAATACGGAGTTCACTTACGCTTTTGACCGGTGGCTATACAAAGGATTGATCTTTCTCATCATTTCATGTCCTTGTGCGTTGGTCATTAGTATCCCCTTAGGCTATTTTGCCGGAATAGGTGCGGCTTCACGGAAAGGAATTTTATTCAAAGGAGGTAATTATCTTGAAGCCATCACGCGCATTGATACTGTGGTATTCGATAAAACAGGAACCTTAACCAAAGGCTCTTTCGAAGTTCAGGCTTGCCATCCTGCGGCAGGATTTAACGCCGATGAGTTAATCGGTATAGCCGCCTCAATAGAACAAAACAGTACCCACCCCATAGCCAAAGCCATTGTCCGCTATGCCTACAACCAACAGATAGAACTTCATCCGGTGGACGAGGTGGAAGAAATTTCCGGCTACGGACTGAAAGCGATATCAGACGGCAAGCAAATATTGACAGGAAACACCAAATTACTTTCCAAACATCGAATAGATTTTCCGGAAGAATTACTGACGGTTACCGACACAGTAACGGTATGCTCCATTGACAACAAATATGCCGGCTATCTCCTCTTATCCGACACCCTAAAAGATGATGCCATCATCGCCATCCAGCAACTAAAAGCCTTAAATATCAGTAATATTCAGATATTATCCGGAGATAAACAAAGCATTGTCACTAACTTTGCAGAGAAGCTGAAAATAACGGAAGCGTACGGAGATTTACTCCCTGACGGAAAAGTGAAGCATATTGAACAATTGCGCCGTGAAGGAGGAAAACAAGTGGCTTTTGTCGGCGACGGTATTAATGATGCTCCGGTATTGGCATTGAGTAACGTAGGTATTGCCATGGGCGGTTTGGGTAGTGACGCTGCTATTGAAACGGCAGACGTCGTCATACAAACCGACCATCCCTCCAAAGTAGCTCTTGCGATCGAAATAGGCAGGTATACGCGCCGGATTATCTGGCAAAATATTGTTTTGATCTTCGGTGTCAAACTGCTAGTCATGCTACTTGGAACATTTGGCGTAGCCACTATATGGGAGGCCGTTTTTGCAGATGTAGGTGTTACACTGATTGCCGTACTGAATGCAATGAGAATACAAAAGATTTAGTCTGAAGAATAGATTTCTCAAAAATTATTTTAAAAGAAAACGAGAATGGAAAACCAGAAATGTATGGAGATGTTCTCCAAAAGAAATATAAAACCCACAGCTATACGTTTATTGATTCTGAGAACGATGCTCGAGGCCAAGCAGGCCGTTTCTTTACTCGATTTGGAAACAAGACTCGACACCGTAGACAAATCAACTATCTTCCGCACCATCACATTATTTCTTTCCCATTATTTGGTGCATAGTATAGATGACGGAACAGGTTCGCTAAAGTATGCTGTTTGCAGCAACAATTGCAATTGCGATGTAGAAGACCTGCATGCACACTTTTATTGCGAGAAATGTCACAGAACATTCTGCTTCAGGAGCATTCCTGCGCCTGTTGTCAACTTGCCGGAAGGTTTTTCACTGGATAGCATTAATTATGTATTAAAAGGACTTTGTCCCGAATGTAGCATAAAAGGCTCTCAGGACTGAGCATCAACTAGTTTTCCCACCACCATATTCCCATTCGTTCTTCATCCTGGCGACAATCCCTGCTTAAAATTACCATGAAGTAGGTATTTCCCATAAAAAAAGTAAAGCGTTACTTTGCAATATAAAAAAAGCCCGAATAAAGTGTTCTTACTATTCGTAACCAAACACACTTTATACTATGCCAATAAAAGCAAAAAAAGCAAGAAATGCATATATTTGTCGCTAAAACCAAAAGAATGGATATCAATGATGATGTTTTTTTGGAGAAAATAAATAGTCAGTCCCCCGCTGCTTACCATGAACTTTATAATGAGTATTATAAGGCTTTGGTAATCTATGCTGCTAATTTTTTGGCTACAACAGAAACAGCAGAAGACATTGTACAGGAACTTTTCACAACAATCTGGGAAAAGAAAATCTCATTCATCTCATTGCAATCCCTAAAGACTTATCTGTATAATTCCACAAGAAATGCAGCTCTGAACTATTTAAAACATCAGAATGTAGAAACCGGCTATATCCAATATATGCTGGATACTTATAAGGAGATAACCGAAGAAGATACAAATGAAGAGGAAGTGTACCGCCTACTTTTCAGAAGTATAGACCAACTCCCTCCGAGATGCCGTGAAATTTTTATTCTTCACATGGAAGGAAAGAAAAACGAAGAAATAGCACAAGCCCTCGGGTTGAGCATTGAAACGGTTAAAACACAGAAAAAGAGAGCCGTACAATTCCTAAAAAAACAAATGGGATCGTTATTCTTCTTAACAAGCTTCATCAACATGATGAATTATTAAAAAGCTTTTTTCATATCATTTTTCATTTTTATTTCTTTTCATGTACCTCTTTTTGATACTATAATTGTCTTTGTAGCATAAAAAAGAAAGCGAACTCAACTATGTACCCCTACCAAGATATAGAACAGCTACTAGCCAAACACTTTATAGGAAATATCACAGACGAAGAACAGGAGATATTAGGCAAATGGATCAATTTATCGGATGACAACAAAGCTCTATTACAAAAGCTGAGTTCAGCCAATGAGCTTTCCGTAAGATATAAAACTTATGCAAAAATAGATTCCAATGGGGCCTGGCTTCGTTTCAAAAAAAGACAAGTCCACCGCTCGCGAACAATCGTATTACGCTATGCGGCCACACTTCTGTTGCCCATTCTCATTGCATGGGGAATGTGGTATTTTTCGCACGACAATGAAAAAGTGGAGAAACGGGAAATAGCAGAAGCCATCTTGCCGGGTGTTCCCCAAGCCACATTGACGCTACGCGGGAATAAGAAAAAAGTACTGACCGGTAGTTCTACAAGTCCTATCAATGTGAATGGAACCACGATTGCAGTACCTCGCAAGGGGACATTAATCTATCCTCCGGCCACGCCTTGCAGAGAAACGGCATCAGAGAGTGAGCAAGAAGGAAAACAGCAAGGAGATAGAGAAGGTGCGAATAATGACAAAAATACCTTGGCGACGGAAGGAGGAAATGAATTCTGGATTAAACTGGAAGATGGCACGGTCATACATCTCAATTATAACACGGAGCTACGTTACCCCGTTAAATTCGGCACTCACGAGCGGACGGTATATTTAAAAGGAGAAGCTTATTTCAAAATAGCTAAAGACAGCCGTCCTTTCTATGTGGTCACCGAGGAAGGAAGTATCAAACAATATGGGACGGAGTTCAACGTAAATACCTTCACCCCCGGACGGACGGAAGTTGTCCTGGTACGGGGAAAGATCAGCCTCTCTTCGACAAGTAAAAACGGAGAAACGTTCTTGAAACCGGGACAAGTCGGAAACCTTCAAAAGGATAATAGAGGGATAGAAGTTCGTGATATTGATCCGGCAGCCTATGTCGGTTGGAATTACGGACGGTTCATTTTCAATAATGCGACGCTTGAAGATATCATGCAGACACTGAAGCATTGGTATGGAGTAAATATAGCTTTCGAACAGGAATCATTGAAGAGCCTCCATTTTACAGGCGATATGAACAGATACGGAACCATTAGTCCGATACTCCAAGCCATAGCACAAACCACGAATTTACGGATCTCTATACGAGAAAAAAAGGTAACAATATCATCGTTTAATTAATACTTAACACAATATGGGAAAAAAGAATCGTCGGAAAAGTATGATTACACTTCTTCTAGTAATGGCGTTTTACTTATTGCCGGCATTAGCGTGCGCTACGCCGACCGATGTTGACAAAAAAGTGACGCTGGAATTAAAAGATGCCGGCATCAAAGAATTCTTTGATGCCTTAAGACAGCAGACGGGGTTGAGCTTTGTCTACAATATGGAGCAGACCGCTTCATTAAAACCCATCACCCTCAAAGTAAAGAACGAGTCTGTTGAAAGTGTCTTGAAAAAGGTTTTCGAAAAAACCGGTTTTACTTATAACATAGAGCAAAACACGGTGATTATCTCCAGAAGGCAGAAAGGCAGATATACCTTATCCGGAAATGTATATGTCAATCAGAAAGGATGGGCGCCATTATCGTACGTCAATATTTTGTTACCCCAGTTTTCAACGGGAACAATGTCCGACGAAAACGGAAAGTTCGAGTTTAAGGATTTGCCTGATGGAGTGATAAACATCATTGTCAGTTCACTCGGCATGGTCACAATAGACACGACTATTGTCGTCTACAAAAACATGGATCATGTCAAGTTCTATATGAAGGAAAACAACTTTGCCCTGAAGGAAGTTATTGTAACCGCCACCGGCAATAAAGCGGGACAAGCTACTTCGTCCACCATTGCCCGCACAGCTATGGATCACTTGCAGGCCACCAGTCTGAATGATGTTTTACAATTGCTGCCGGGCGGAGTAACCCGGAATCAAGATTTGAATTATGCCTCACAAGTCAACATCCGATCGCTATCTACTGAAGCCGAAAAGATGAACGGCCTTGGCTCGGTCATTATTAAAGATGGTGCTCCTCTTTCAAACAATGCCAACTTGCAAGTTCTCAACCCGTCGCTTAACGGGGGAACTGCCAGTATAGGTGGTTTAAGCTCTCCGGCAGGCGGTGTGGATTTGCGTTCCATATCCATGGATAATGTAGAGTCGGTGGAAGTTATCCGAGGAATACCTTCCGTACAGTATGGCGATTTAACTTCCGGAGCTGTTATTATCCATTCCAAAGCCGGACGGGAACCTTATAAGGTTAGTTTCAAAACGAATCCCAATATTATTCAGACTTCCGTGAACAAAGGATATGCATTAGGGCGCAACAAAGGGAATCTGAACATTGGCGCTGACTATGCCCGTAACACATTAAAGCCGACAGAATCTTACGCTTATTACCAACGCGCTACGGCCCAGGCATTATATTCCAATTCTTTCTTCAACAACCAACTGCATAGCAACACCTCCCTCGAGTTTAGCTTAGGGGAAAACAGGAGAAAAAAAAATCCGGATGACGAAACTCTACAAATAGCCAGCCGTGGAAAGGAAGTCGGCATCAGACTAAATACAAACGGATATCTGAGTATGAACTTGGGATGGCTGAAAAACATACGTTATACCCTCTCCGGCAATTACACCTCCAAACAGAGTCATTACGAGACATTAGTGGGAAATGCCAATTACCAGTACTCTATGACCACCACGGATGGCGCCATACTAAGCAACAAACCGGGAATAGACGTATACGATACACAGGGAAATAAAATAACCAATATCCCTGTGGGAGAAGAAGGTTTATACGCCAATTATCTACCGGCCGATTATCTGACGAAGTACGATATAGACGGTAAAGAAATAAATACATTTGCTCAGATTTTGGCAAATATAGTAAAGGAGACTGACCATCTGGAAAACAGAATTACAGTGGGAGGTAATTTCAAGAGCGACGGTAATGTGGGGAAAGGTAAGACCTTCGATCCTGCAACTCCCCCTTATCGAAATATCTCTGTAAATAATTCCACATCAAGACCACGTTCCTACAAAGATATCCCGTTTGTGAATCAATTAAGCGCCTTTGCCGAGGAGAATTTCTCGTATGCTTTCGGGAGACACGAATTGAGGTTACAAGCCGGGGTGCGCTACGATAACATACTGGGATTCCGCGACATTGTCACTCCGCGTGCCAATCTGGCTTTTGACATCATACCATCGTTACTCATCTTACGTGGTGGATACGGTGTCACAGCAAAGTCTCCGACTGTAATGTATTTACATCCCGAAAAAGCATACTTCGAATATATTAACATTAATACGATAGCAGACACCAGCATTCCCGAAGCACAAAGAATGATCGTGACGACCACCCGTGCTTTTGACACCAAAAACAACGATCTGAAAATTGCCACGAATAAGAAAGCAGAGATTGGCGTAGACCTTTTATTTGGAAAGAAAGCGCGCTTATCGGTGACCGCATTCAGAGAGCGTATGAACAACGGTTATTACATGAACGATGTTTATGTTCCGGTCACTTACCAGACCTATAAAACAGGTGTTTTACCTGCCGACGGGATCAGCTTTCCGGCACTAATAGCCGATAGGCAGTATCCGGTATTGTCGGAATATTCTTCCGTGACCAACAACCTGACCCTGAACACGGATGGTATAGAGTTCGACTTTAATTCCGGACGTATAGATCCTATCCGTACCACATTCTCACTAACCGGAGCATGGATGAAGAGCCAAACCTATAATAACGGTTATACTTACTATTCGGCAAGTGTGACCGACCCTGCACAAGCGCCACACATCGGTATTTATGAAAAAGGAATGAAGAAGAGAAACGAAGAACGTATCAGTACCTCATTAAGAGTGACGCACAACATCCCCCGCCTGAGAATGGCTGTAACATTGACTACTCAGGTTATCTGGAAAGATGCCGACTGGTACAAATTCGGAAACGACTCCATTCCGGTGAAATACATCAATAAAAATGACGGACAAGTTTACGATTTCAATCCGGCCGATAAAAACAAAGCGGAGTTTGCAAGTATGATGAGACAAGTGGAAACGAAATATTACATCAAAGAGAGTATGCCTCCGTTGCTCAGCATGAACATCAACATCAGCAAAGAGATTGGTGAGAACATGCGCTTGTCTTTCTTTGCCAACAATATGTTCTCTTCTCATCCTCTTTATGAATACAAACGTGCCCCGGGAACCTATTTAAGACGCAATGAGGACCTGTTTTTCGGAGCGGAATTATTGATCACATTAAAATAAGAACAAATGAATATGAATCATATTATAATAATCCGACTGACAGGAATATTTATCCTTTCTCTCTTGTTCGGAGGATGCAGCGGACAATTCAGTGACGCTTTTGATGCCAAAGATATAAAGCCGATGACCGTACATATAGAAGCCAGTATGGATATTGAAGGTCTGCCGGCACCCGACGAATTGAATGTGACATTACAGAATTACACTGAAAATCTGACTCTTACCGGTACGGTGGGAAGCGATGGCACTGTAACGATCCCCGGAGTAATCCCCGGATTGTATAATATCAATATTACCGGAAAAACGGAAGTCGAAGGAGATGCCACTTACTATCTGAACGGCAGTGTGGTAAACTATCCGGTGGTAAACGAAAACGAGACCTTAAAAATTCCCGTGCAGGCAATGGTAGCTGGGAAACTTATTTTTAAAGAAATATATTATTGCGGTTCGAAGACAGCCAAGGGTACCAGCTACTTTCGCGACCAGTTCTACGAGTTATACAATAATACAGAGAGCACGATTTATCTGGATAAGATTTACTTTGCTGACCTGGACCCGACCACAGCGACTGCAAAGTTACCGACTTGGCCGGAAGAGGATGGAGATAATTACGTTTATGCCATCGACATCTGGCAGTTTCCCGGTAATGGAACCGACTATCCCTTAAAGCCCGGTGAATCTTGTGTTGTATCCCAGTTTGGCGCCAATCATAAATTAACCGTTTATAATCCGAATAGTCCGGTAGATTGTTCTTCATCCGAGTTTGAATTTAACTGCAATAACGCCAGCTTCCCCGACCAGCCTGTTACTGATATGAAGTTCATATTCCGCAACGGACAGGCAACGAATTCGCTTTTGCAATATCTTACTTCCGTATTCGGTGGGGCATACGTTATTTTTAAAGTTCCGGACGGAGTAGCGTATGACCCGGTAAATGATAAGTCGCTAAGTACAGTCGATCTTTCCAGTCAGTATTCCACCCTGTATGCCAAGATTCCGGTCAAATATGTATTGGATGCTGTAGAAGCCGTTCAGAACGAAAGTATGATTACCGCGAAACGTATTCCGGGCAGACTGGATCAGGGGATTACTTACGTAGGCCAGACCTACATCGGACTCAGCGTGGCACGCAAACTGGTAGAATACCGTGCCGATGGCAATCCGGTCTTCCTAGATACCAACAACAGTACAAACGATTTTGAACGTGGACTCACTCCGCAGCTGAGACGCTATAATACAAAGATACCTTCATGGAATCCAACGTTAAAGAAATAATAAGATACTAAGTAGAAAACTATGAAATATATAAATAATATTCTTGCATTGGCCGTTCTATGGATCATCCCGACAATAGCAACAGCCCAAAAAGGAAAAGAAGCCGGGCAGAATACTCCGGCTGCATTGGAAATGCAAAAAGCCGGATATTTGTGGATGTATACCAACAATGCCGCCGGACTTCAACTGGATAGTCCCATATCTTTTACTAAGGTTGCATTAGGATACGATACTCAAAATGGGAATTTCAAAAAACCGCAACAGGGAAAAGACGTGGAGAATATTTCGTTCGATGCGGAAGGGAGTACATTCTTACAATCCGTTTATCTTTGGGGCAGTTTCAAATACTCCAGAAAAAGCATCGACGAAGCCGGCTTTAATGCTTCACTAATTGATCCGTATCGGGGAATGCCTTACTATACGGCGGATACGTTACAAAGCGACTGGAACAATCAGTATTATACCCTGCAAATGAAAGGGGCAACCAAGCCGCTATGGAATTTCGTTTCATTCGGACTGGATCTGCAATATCAGACGGCATCGGGAGCGAAGCAAAGAGACCCCCGCTCTGAAAACCAACAATATTCCATTAATGTAAAACCGGGCGTTGTATTCTCAATAAACTCTAAACATCATATAGGTCTCAACTTGCAATACAGCAATTACAAGGAACAGTCGGATATGGAGACCGCCAACAACTATGTTGACCAAACCTATTATTTGCTATATGGATTAGGGAAAAGCGTAGAAAAGATAGGTTCCGGAAGATTCAGTGAATATAATGCCAATACCATAGGCAGCGGATTACAATACAGCTATTTAGGAACAACTAAGCTATTGTGGGATGCCAATTATTCCATGAAAGTGGAAGACTTGAAAGAGAATTCTACAAGCCCCAAGAATGACGGCACAACAAGAGACGGGGTATTCACCACAAATCTTCGTCTCGTTACCAATCCCCAAAAAGCTTATTCTTCTTATGTATCATTGGGATACCATGACCGCAGAATCAGCGGAATAGAATATCTCACGACTTGGAACAGCAGCAGTGCGAACACCGGTTGGCTCATTCAGTATAAAGGCGTACGTTCCAAATATAAAACTCAAATGGTTTCTGCCCAATACGAGCTGGTAAAAAACAGAGGAGACGAATATAGCTGGAAGCTTGGAGCCGTACTGAATTACACCAAACAGAAGGACAAGTACCTCCTGCCCGAGTCTCGCATGGAATCGGAAAGACTTGAATACGGAGTAAATGGCAAAGTAAACATTGCATTATCCGATAAACAAATGAAAAGATTACTGATTGCAGCCTCAACGACTTATAATAATAGCATGAGTGGCATATACGAATATGGCGGACAACATCCGGAATACCTCACGGTGTCGGACTTAATGCAGAACGAGTTCAATTATTCGCGCGCCGATTATGCCCGCTTCAACTTGTCGGCGACCTATTCGCAGCAATTAAGCGAAGAATATAAAAGTAATCTTTTTATAAAAGGCAGCTTTACTTACGACAAAGCCTACAATTTTGATTACAATCATCGGTCTTTGTTACACTTCAGCATAGGATACCAATTTTAGACACTTAATATCAAACTTTGCAATATAAAAAAATGAAAAAGTTAGTACTTATATGGGCACTGTTGCAAGCGACTTACACTTGGGCAGCACCGCAGATTATCAAACCGGGCATTCAGTCGAAAACCTCTTTCGCCATTGTTATTGACTCCAAAAGTTATGAAAAAACGAAAGCGTCGGTAGACTCATACCGGAAAACAGTCGAGAAAGACGGACTTGGGACTTATATCCTGTCGGATGACTGGCAATCGGCACAAGAAGTCCGTACTCTATTGGAAGAATTATACCGCCAGAAAAAAAGTCCCCTCGAAGGAGCTGTATTCATAGGAGACATTCCTATTCCCATGGTCAGAGATGCCCAGTTCCTGAGCTCAGCCTTTAAAATGGATCAACGGATAGATTGGAAACGTTCCAGTATTCCTTCAGACAGATATTACGATGATTTCGACTTGAAATTCGACTTTCTGAAACGGGATGAACAGAAACCACTGTATTTCTACTTCTCTCTTTCTACGGAATCTGCCCAGTCTATCCGTTCGGATATCTATAGCGCCCGTATAAAACCGGTGGTAAAACCCGGAACAGACAAATACGTTTTGCTGGCCAAATACCTGGATAAAGTAGTGAAAGCACATAAGGAAGAGAATCCGGTCAACAGTCTCACCATGATGCGTGGACATGGTTATAATTCGGAGGCAAGGGAGGCATGGAGCGGAGAACAACTCGCCCTCCGTGAACAGTTTCCCGATCTTTTCAAACCGGGAAACACCGTACGCTTTGCCGACTTTGACTCTCAATGGCCGGCAAAAGATTATTATTTGAGCGAAGTGCAACGTGATGACTTGGATATCGTACTGTTTCATCATCACGGAGAAAGTGACACACAATACTTGAACGGCTATAAGGAAGGAAGCGATCCGAACACTTCCATAGATAATCTGCGCCAATTCTTACGTGGCAAAGTAAGAGACGCCAAAAGGAGGAAGAAAGATATTGAAGAGACCGTTCAATACTACATTAAATCTTATGGCGTACCACGCGAATGGCTTACAGATGCATTCGATCCTGCCCTAGTCAAGAAAGACTCGTTGACTGATGCTTCTCTGGACGTACATCTGGAAGATTTGCAGCATATTAACCCCAATGCACGCTTTATAATGTTTGATGCCTGCTTTAACGGCTCGTTTTATGAAGATGACTATATTGCCGGAGAATATATTTTTTCGGACGGGAAAACAATTGTAGCCCAAGGCAATACCGTAAATACCATTCAGGACAAATGGCCGGACGAATATATTGGTCTGCTGAGTTATGGTATCCGCATCGGAGAATGGCATAAACAGGTTCAGTTCCTCGAGACACATCTGATAGGAGACCCTACATACCACTTCAAGAATACCGGCGATCCGACTCTGAATATTAATGAAGCGATAGCTGTATACGGAAAAGATAATAAGTTTTGGGAAAAGCTACTCCAACACCCTTCAGTAGATGTCCGTTGCATGGCATTACGTAAGCTTTACGAAAATAGAGAGGCATCCTTACCCGGAAAATTGAAGAAGATTTATACCAACTCGGCATTTGGTGTAGAGAGAATGGAAGCCATGCGGTTGCTTTTTCTACTCAATGCTCCCGAACTTACCGATGTCTTAAAATTGGCAGTGGACGACAGTTACGAACTTGTACGTCGTTTTGCTGTAGAATACATTACCGAAAGAGGAACGGATGAACTGATTCCGGCTTTAGTCAGAAGTATAATGAATGACCGCACCTCACGCAGAGTGCTTTATAAAGCGATGGACGGTTCCAAACTAATGGATCAACAAAAATTAAGCAACGAAGTGGAAAGGCAGGCAACCGAATCCAATCACTGGATCAATAAAGACGGTTATGTAAGCTCTCTTTTAAACAAACTGACTAAACAAAAACTGAGCAACGAGCAAGATATAAAAGCACTAATGGACACCACTACCTCAAAAAAGGAAAAGATGTTTATTATCAGATCCTACCGGAATAACCCGATCCATAACATCATTCCCGAACTTTGTTCCTTTGCCGGAGATAGCAGTCGCGATGCAGAACTACGCGTAGCAACAATTGAAGCGCTTAGTTGGTACACTCATTCATGGAAAAAGGACGAGATTGCAACCACATGCAAAAAGCTTATCGCCAACGAAAAAGATCAAGCTATTGTGACACAAGCAAAAAGAACGTTCAACAGATTAACATCGTTCTAACAAACAAGAAATAAACATACAGGTTTTTACAAAAGTCAGATCAATCGAGTAGGAGGAAAACGAAGTAGTTTTCTTCCTACTTTCGTTTTCCGACCTCTCACACCACCGTACGTGCCGTTCGGCATACGGCGGTTCTTTACTTACGATGCAATTTGCTGTAATACCCCATCAAAGTAGGATAGCCTGCTTGTTTCAGTTTGTCATTATTCAGAGCGGAAGTCAGTATTCTGCTCCCGGCTATACTCCAATATCCCAATCGAGTATTAGCGTGTTGCCAGGCATAAAATCTACTGATGCCACACTTCTGTAAATTCACAAACTTCGTCTTAATCTTCTTCCAACATTTCCAAATACTCATGCGTATCCTACGGCGAAGCCATTCGTCTATACGTTTCAAGTAGCTCTGCATATCCGCTAACTGAAAGTACTCTATCCACCCACGCATAAACCAATGGAGTTCTGATTTGCGTTTATCATATCCCATACCATTGCTTCTTCCGGTCAACTCTTTCAAACGAGTTTTCAGCTTAAGATAACTTTTAGGATGTACGGATAAACGACACTCACCTTTATGTACATAAAATGAGTAACCCAAAAACTTCATTCCTCGAACATAACCAACGCTGGTTTTATCAAGATTCACTTTTAGTAAAAGACGTTTCTCAATAAAAGTAGTTATACTCTCCTTAACACGTAAGGCAGAACGTTTGCTCCTAAAGAAAATCATACAGTCATCCGCATAGCGCACAAACTTGTGCCCACGGGATTCCAACTCTGTATCCAATTCGTGGAGCATGACATTGCTCAGCAGAGGACTCAATGGTCCACCTTGGACAGTACCCTGGACCCGACTTTCGTAGTGACTGCCTGCCATTACCCCCGAAAGAAGGTATTTATGGATGGAGGGAGATAACACGACCATCCTTCACGGTACGCGACAGAACCTCTATCAGCTTGCTGTGGTTGACTGTATCGAAGAACTTTTCCAGGTCCAGGTCAACACAGTATTTATGACCACTATTGATGTGAGATTGGGCGCGCCGCAAGGCTTGGTGGGCACTGCGTTTAGGGCGGAAGCCAAAGCTGTTGTCACTGAACTGGCGTTCGTATAGCGGACTAAGCACCTGACTGATGGATTGTTGAATAAGACGGTCAACAACGGTAGGAATACCTAATTGACGTTTCTTTCCTCCATCCTTGGGGATTTCAACCCGGCGGACGGGATTGGGACGATAGCTACCGTCCAACAAAGAGTTTATCAGTTCGGCTTTATGGAATCCCAGGTAAGGAAGTAAATCTTCCGTTTCCATCTTATCGACACCTCCACTGCCACCGTTGGACAAAACCTGCTTGTAAGCACGGTTCATGTTTGCAGGTGACACAATACGTTCCAATAAATCATCTTTGGTAAATTGCACTTCCACGAGGTGGTTTTCAGTTATCCCAATAAAGGTCTGCACTCCGGCATAGCTTTCGGATTCCGTCCTATCCTTTTGCCGGCAGTTATCACTCGATGTTGATATTTTATGCATTCGTTCCTTTATTAGGTAACATTCATTGACTACTCGCTTAAATAAAGTTCAGACCTTCCCCGACTGTCTGTGTGTGTGTGTGTGTTTCGGGTACTATGTCGTCTGCTGACTTCTCACAGCAAGCTTTACTCCATGCTTCTGAAAAAAAAACATCTGCACGTCTGTGAGACCTCCCCAGTTAAGAATACATTCTTTCCATCTTATACCTGCCGGATTTACTTTGGATGTTTCAGGATAGTTATCGGGCTTTGTCTTGTTCAGCAGACTTACCCACATCCTTTAGCCTTATATCCGGTTTCTGTACGTCAGGCCAGATGTTTGCCGCAACCTTCCTTCAGATTCCATCTCACGGTGGACACCCTTGGTCTTGGCTAAACACTTCCCACTATCAGGGCGTGTGAGGGACTTGCACCCATTAGAATATACCCATGCTGGGCGAACCGAAAAATCCGCCTTGCTCATAACGTAGCAAGGCGGATTTATTTTATTAAAGCTTCACATTATCTACGCTTATTCCACCAGATCAAGAATCCGGTAACAGGCAGTGTAGCCCCAATTAATCCGGCTAAGAAAGTCAGCAACTTACCCACTGGCCCCATCCAATTCCCCGTATGGAGCACCCAGATTGCATTTTCCACTTTATTTCCATTAATAACGGACTGCGGAACGTCAATAGCCACTTTACCTGTGACACGATCAAAAAACATATCCTCCGGATTTTCCGCACTCTTTAATCCGATACGATTGGATACCCTCACATTATAATAAGGGGCATCCAGTCTGTATGTAGCGACCTGTGCTTCTTTCTTGTCGGGGTACATACGGAATGCAGCGTCTACAGCATCATTAATATGGAATACCGAATTAGCTTTATCTTCATCGGAAAATACTCTTTCGGATTTCCAATGGTGGGGATCAATTCCACCGAATAAACGCATCGTGGCATTTCCCAAAGGTTCGAAAGCGATAAGCAGACCGGTAACCAGTAATATCAATATAAACAAGAACGCATAGACTCCGAACACTTTATGAAAATCATAATTCATCCGTTTGAAAGGTGCACGCCATTTCACGGTAAACGCTCCTTTACGTGCGGACCTATTCCATCGCCGGGGCCACCACAGATAAATGCCCGTAATCAGTTCTATCAGGAATATCAGCGTAGCAATATCTATAATCCATTGACCCGGTTTACCCAACAAGAGTGAATTATGGAGATGGGCTATCGTATAGAAAAAGTAAACCGTACCGTCATCTTTCAATATTTCTCCGGTATACGGATTCATATATACCATACGCAAACCAATCTCCTTATTATAAGTATTGAAGCGTACGCTACGTCGGGGATCGCGGTATGCAACCATATAAGCCGGAGATTTGCGGTCAGGATAATTCTCTCTCAATATCTCCATCAACTTCTCGGCAGGCATACGGCTTGGCAAAACCTGTTTTACATAACGGGCGTCTCCGGCAGACCAGTCTATAATTTCATCACTATAAACAAAGATCGTCCCCGTAATACAAACGAAAATCAGAATTAATGCTGAAATAATACCCGGCCACAGATGCAACCATTTCATTAATAATCTGGATCGATTTTTATTCTTCAAGTTGGAAGCCATAATCACTTTATAAACATAATTATTAGTTAGAAACGGTAGGTCACATTAGCAAGAAATTGCCTTGGAGCTTGAAGCTCGGCATAATAATCTCCCAAAATATAATGCTTATCGGTCAGGTTATTAACCTTGGCGCCTATTCTGAATTTGTCATATTCATAAAATACGGTGGCATCGAGTTTTCCATATCCTGTAACCTTATAGTTATTAGAGGAATCAACAAAACTGCTGCTGGCAAAATTACCACCCAATCCCAGTCCAAAGCCCTTGAGACTTCCGGAAGTCAGCTTATGACCGATCCAAAAATTAGCCAAATGTCTCGGGGTTCCCACATCTCTCAGTCCATCGGCACTGCCTTTATAAAATTTATTATCATTATAGCCATACCCCAAAATAATGTGCATTCCCGGAAGAGGATTAGCGATGACATCCATCTCAAATCCTTTGCTTTTTTGAGAACCGTCTTGTACCGAATAAGATGCCACAGCCGAACCGGCAGGAGCTGTTTCCGTACGGATACGGTCATCAACTTTTATGTGATACACACTTATCGTGCTGTTTAATTTTCCACCTAGAAGTTCCAGTTTCACACCGCCCTCATATTGGAAAGCATGCTCGGGTTTAAAGGGTTTTATTACACCATCGGAGTTTGCAGCAGCCGGCCCCTTATTAGCAAAGCCATTCATATAATTACCAAATAAGGAAACTTGATTCTTTATAATTTGGTAAACCACACCTAACTTTGGAGACCATGCAGACTGCATATAATTATTCTGTACATCATCGAAACGATCAAAACGAAGGGAAGCCATCACATCCAAGCGGTTTGTGATATTGATAACATCCGAAACATAAGCACTATACGTACGGGTAAAACGGCGGGTCGCCACTGCTCTATCCGGATTAGCCATTAAATCATTGTATTTATCAAGATAAATAGGAAATGCAGCACCTTGAATAGCGATATTCCCGGTAGTACTATTTATTTTTTTATCATACGTATTGATGGTAAGACGCGTATCGACGGTAGTCAATTTGGTATAATCCAAGCCCAAAAGTACCCGGTTACGGAAAGGCCCGATCATGAAATCGCCATTAAAATTCTGCTGTACCTGCTGAGTGGTAAAGATACTGGGAATATGCATCAGTCTTCTTGCCAAACTATCTTTAGAAGCCACATCGAGGAATAAATAGTTGGCATCATTATCTGAACGGGAATGCGAAAACAAAGTATGTGAAGTCCATTTATCGGATATCTTGTAAGCCACCTCTCCAAACAAGTTTAAAACTTCGGCTTTGCTAGTGACATCGTTGGATGCAAAAGATTTGTTCCAGTCAAGGCCCAAGTCATTGACACTATTCACACCCAATGATTTTAACTTGTTTGATAAATTGATATAAGAAGTTGTACGGTTGGATTTGAAATACTCAGCTTCAATAGTCAGAGTTAACCTATCATTAGCTTTGAAAGTCAAAGTTGGGCTAACCATAAAAGTCTTGTTGATGCCATAATCCTGAAAACTGTTTTCTTTATGAAGAGCCGTATTTATTCTGAACAAGGCTTTGCCCTTCGAATCAAGCGGAGTATTGTAATCGGCCGAAATACGTCCAAGTCCCCAAGCACCACCGGTCAGACTAACCTCTCCTCCTGTACCGTCAAAAGCCCTCTTGGTAACACGGTTAATTAAGCCTCCATAAGATATCAAAGTGGAACCAAACAACGTTGCGGAAGGCCCCTTGATCACTTCCACACTTTCCAAATTAGCAGGATCGGAAAGCGAGACAAAATTCGTCGCCATGCCATTACGAATAGACCCTGCACCGTTTGCTCCGGCAAATCCTCGCAAACGCATGCCCAAACCTGTACCGCCTGACCCTACACCAAGAGTAGCAGCAGAAACCCCGGGAGAAGAAGTCAGAACATTACGGAAATCAACCGCAATCTGTTCACTTAACAATTCCTTGGGAACCACCGTATAAACTTGGGGATTTTCCAAGTTCTTAATCGGCATACGTGCCACATAATTTGATTTTTTCTCTGCAAACTTGCGTATCATACCGTTTACCACAATCTCATCCAACATCTGAGCAGAGACATCAATCCTGACAGTACCTACATCCGTAGTCTTACCTGCCAGAACTTTTACATCATGTTCCAAAGCCTTGCCTCCTAAATAGGAGACTCTCAACGTATAATTACCCGGTTTTATTGCCAATGAAAAATCGCCATTCTCATCAGTATATACCCCAAAAGTGGTCCCTTTAACACTCACCGCAGCAGTCTCAACACTTGTTTCATCTGCTAATGAAACCACTTTACCTATAAGTTTTCCGTTTTGTGCATAACCATAAGTCATGCTTACCAATAAAAACAGTAGAGAAAAAAGCCGTTTCACCAAACTTAAATTTTCCTTCATTTATCTTTCTTTAAATATACAATATTAAATATTATGCAAAGATAGAAAGGGTCCGAAGCACGTACAATCACCATAAACAGGCATATTGAAAGAGGTAAATACCTATAAATAGTGATTTTAGATTTGAGTCAATCAGAATTATATCGTTTATGTGGCATCGTACTAAATATCTTTTTTACTACCTTTGCGCCTTATTTTTAATATTTTGCTTTTATTAATACACGCTATGAACAACAAAAACTTTATCATTTCGTGCCTATTTCTTACGATAGGCGGAATTAGCGCGACAGCACAAAACTTACAATTACATTTCGACCCACGCCATAGTTTATATGGCAACGATGCTGCACCGGTCAACTTCATGACTGCTACGTTTGAAATGTACAAACCTGATAAATGGGGTTCTACATTTATGTTTGCCGATTTTGACTTCAGTTACAATGATCGTAATCTCGGCTTGGTCTATACGGAAATCGCCAGAGATTTTAAGATTAAAGGCTTTCCTTTAATGCCCCATATTGAGTATAACGGTGGATTAGGTCTTGCACGTGACACAGAATTCGGCTTCCCCATAGAGAATGCATATCTTGCAGGATTTTCCTATCCATTCCAATTGGGGCAATTCTACATGGGAACTTACCTTGCATATAAATTGAATGCATTTAAGAAGAAAAGCCATGATATACAATGGACGGTAACATGGACGGCAAACTTAGCAAACAATAAACTTTCACTATCCGGCTTCGTCGACTTGTGGAGCGAAAATAAAGATCGCACAGGCGACTCCGGCAAATCCGGGAAAAAGGCTGTTTTGTTGGGTGAACCTCAGATCTGGTACAATGTAACACCTAACTTCAGTGTAGGAAGTGAAACGGAACTTAGCTATAATTTCGTAAAAGCTCAAGAGCAAAACCGCTTCTTCGCCATACCAACATTGGCTATTAAATGGAATTTTTAAACTAAAGACTTTAAGTAAAATCACAATAATAAAGCAATTATGTTAGATAAATTATTCAAGCTCAAAGAGAATCGCACAACAGTCCGGACCGAAGTCATAGCCGGAATCATTACCTTTTTAACCATGTCATACGTGTTGGTAGTAAACCCGAATATACTTGGAGAGACAGGAATGGATAAGGCTGCTCTCTTTACTGCCACAGCTGTTGCCACCATATTGGGAACTCTATTTATGGCTTTTATCCCTAATCTTCCCATTGCTCAGGCTCCAGGCATGGGGTTAAATAGTTTTTTTGCTTTTTCAGTAGTACTGGGGTTAGGTTATTCCTGGCAAATGGCTTTAACTGCTGTCTTCATCGAGGGAATTATCTTCATTATTCTGACCCTGTTCAATGTACGTGAACTCATTGTCAAAACCATTCCGCAGACTATTAAAGAAGCTATTCCAGTAGGAATCGGCTTATTCATTACTCTGATCGGTATGCGAAATGCAGGGCTGGTCGTTGCAAACCAAAACACAATTGTTTCTTTAGGCGACGTAGCCGACCCAAATGTATGGGTTACCTTGATTGGGCTTATGGTCACCGCCGTACTGTATATAAAAAATGTATATGGTTCCTTTTTTATCGGTATTGCCGTTGCAACGGTATGTGCCGCATGCTTCGGGTTGGTTCATCTACCTCAAGATGGTATTTTCTCATTACCCCCCGATATCTCTCCTATATTCATGCAATTCAGTTTCGATAAAATATTCTCACTCGATATGGTTATAGTCGTATTCACATTTCTATTCGTGAATCTATTCGATACCATAGGTACCTTGTTGGGGGTAGCTAGCAAAGCCGGTCTGATTGATAAAGACGGAAACTTCCCTCAAATCAAGAAAGCCCTTTTGGCTGATGCTTTGGGTACAACATTCGGAGCAATCATAGGAACAAGTACCGTAACCTCTTATGTTGAAAGTGCATCGGGAGTAGCAGCTGGAGGGCGCACGGGACTAACAGCCGTATCTACCGCAGTGATGTTTGCTTTGGCGCTTTTCCTCGCACCATTATTCCTAATGGTTCCTGCAGCTGCAACTTCACCCGCATTGATCATCGTTGGATTATTTATGATCTCTTCTGTTGTCAACATCAGCTTTGATGATATGAGTGAAGCGCTACCGGCGTTCCTCACCATCACAATGATGCCTTTCACCTTCAGCATTGCAAACGGTATAGTATTCGGTATGCTATCTTTTGTTATTATCAAAGCTTTGGTGGGTAAGTTCAAACATATATCCACTACAATGTGGGTTATCTTTGCATTGCTCTTACTAAAAATGGCTTTGGAAGGAATGCATGTGCTGAAATAAGCAGATATCTTTGTTGCTGCCGAAAAGCCGGAAATCAACGCTAAAGCTTTTCGAAAAGCAGAATAAACATAAACGCACCTTTGTTGTAATGCGAACAACAAAGGTGCGTTCATGTTAAGTACCTATCATAATCTATTGCCAGAATGATATTTTTTATACTTTTGCATTGTGGATTATATTATGAGGCTCAAAGCATTCACCGAAACAGAATCAGGGTATTCGGGATAACCTAAACAAACTAGACATTTCAACTTATCAGGAACAAAATAACAAGGAGCTCATACTATAGCATTTTACAAAAAACAAGCATTACATCTCATAAAATGATACGAATAAATAAGCATAAACTTTCGCCGGAAGACGCCCAAAAAGGTATCCCTACATCACTAATTATCCTCATGAGCATATCTGCCGGAATATCCGTTGCAAATATCTACTATAACCAACCCATCTTAATGGATATCGCATCAGATTTTAAAACCACCGAATCACAAGCCGGCCTCATTTCCATGCTATCGCAAATAGGATACGGACTGGGACTTTTCTTTATAACGCCGTTAGGTGACAAGTTCAACAAGAAATCATTGATCATTGGTTTGCAAGCTCTCTTATTCATTGCGCTAACTTTTATTTTTTTCACCACTAGTATTGCACAAGTCTGGCTATTGAGCATTTTCATCAGTCTCTTCTCCGTATCCGTACAAGTCATTATGCCAATGACCGCGGGGATGAGCACAATAAATAGAGGTAAGAATGTGGGGACAATCTTCACCGGCGTATTGATCGGGATACTTTCAGCGCGCGTTTTCAGCGGAGCAATTGCCGATTTGTTTGGATGGCGGTATGTATATCTGATCTCAGCCGCCGCTGTGGGGATTTCGACTTTATTATTATTCATTTATCTCCCCGACTCTAAAAGTTCATTCAGTGGAAACTATCCTCAATTACTGGATTCTGCTATTTCCCAATTCAGAAAGCTGAAATTCTTAAGACATTTGTCATACGTAGGCATGCTTCAATTCGGATTATTTTGCTCTTTTTGGACAACGCTGACTTTCCATTTAAGCAGTGATCCTTTCAAGTACTCCAGTAGTAAAATCGGTTTGTTGGGGATTGTGGCAATAGCCGGTGCATTAATTGCACCCTATATGGGAAAAACAGCCGACCAGAAGGGAGCAACTAAAGTACGGCTCATGGCAATTACTCTCACAATCACTGCCATCACAATTATGTTCCTTTTCCAAAACTCGATAGCAGCAATCATACTCGGGACGTTCCTATTGGATGTAGGTGCACAGTCACTGCAAGTCACCAATACCGCCCTATTGTATAAATTTGACGAGTCTCTACACAGTCGGATCAACACAATCTACATGACCCTCTTTTTTACAGGAGGTGCATTGGGTACGTTCATTGGAATTATGTTATGGGAATGGGGAGGATGGAATTTTGTAATGTTCCAGATGTTTTGTTTTTCAATAATTATATTGTCCTTGCTTAGGAAAGAAAAAAATAGAAGTCTTTGAATTATAATAAGTAATGTCTGATTAAATATTTATTAACATGAAAGTAATAGCAATTAATGGAAGCCCCCATAAGGCCGGTAACACTTGGCATGCACTTCAAACCGTAGGAGATCGCCTAAAAGAAAACGGAATTGATTTTGAGATCATACACATCGGGAATAAAGCGATACACGGCTGTATAGCTTGTGGAATGTGCCGTAAGCACCAAGACGGAACCTGTGCCATTAAAAATGACGATTTAAACCAATACATCCCCATCCTCCACGATGCCGATGGAATAATATTAGGCTCTCCGGTATTCTTTTCGGGTGTAGCGGGGACAATGAAAAGCTTTTTGGACCGTCTATTTTATGTGTCTATGAGCAATGGAAACTTTTTCAGACATAAAACCGGAGCAGCATTAGTATGCGTACGCCGTACCGGAGGATCTTCCACTCTTGACTGCCTAAACCACTACCTGACATACTCCGAAATGCAAATTGCAACGGGAAATTATTGGTCGGTGATTCACGGACGGACTGCCGGAGAAGTTCTTGAAGATGCGGAAGGGATACAAACCCTTCAAGTAATGGCAGATAATATGGCATGGCAAATGAAGATGCGGGAAGCTTCTCAAGGTATTGTCACCCCACCTGCTCAAGAAAACAAAGTAATGACTCACTTTATAAGGTGAGATTCATTGAATATTCTAGTTGTAAAAAGTAGTGCAGATACTCTTTAAAAGAATATCTGCACTCTTAAAATAAAGATTAGAGGATATTTCCTTCCAAGATCGGAATCATGAAACACTCAACCTTACGGACACTGAAGTTACATCAAGGCTTTGTATAATAAACGCTTTATCAACCATACATATCCAAATTAATCATAGCCTTACCTTTTTTGCAATGAAAAATGTATAACCATAGAATTCCTTATACTTACGGTACAATTCAGCTTCATCATGTTGAGAAGTCACAAGCTCCTCGGCGGTTTTATTTCCTGAATATTTCTTGAGGAATATTTCTTCGGCTACAGCTTTCGGAGCAAAGTAATGCTCTGTCCAACAAGTTTCCGGCAAAATGAATGTAGCGACAGGTAAATACCCCGCTTTGTATATCTTGATTAGTTGATTGGGAATCGTATCAATTTCGGAATATGCATTCATCCAAAAATCATTGATTTCTTTAGGACGTTTGTCGGTAAACCACGAGCTTTCGGAAACTGCGATATAGCCCCCTGTTTTTAAATACCTACGCCACTCATTCAGTCCCCTCTCAAAACCTATATTATAGATAGCTCCTTCCGACCAAATAAGATCTAATTCTTCTGTTTGAAAAGGAAGGTTATCCATTGAACCGACAATGCCTTTTACCCTGTCCTGCAAATCCGACTGCTTTACTTTCCAATTGAAGATATTGATAAAATCGGGAAATAAATCAAGTGCAGTGATCTTCCCTTGGACATGTTTGGCAAGTGTCATTGTCTGTCCTCCTGTACCGCAACCGATGTCAGCGATGCGGGATTGCTTCGTCAGATTATCAACAAAGCTAAGCGCTTTAAGGGTCACACTGGGACTACCAGGTCCCTGTCGTTCCATGCTGGAAAAGAATTCGCAGATTAAATTAAAATCGAAATCGTGAATTGTTTTATTTTCGTTACTCATTTCATTATTGTTATATGACATACACATGAAAGCACAACGATGCTTCCGCTATCGTATGCAGATTTAAAATTATGATTATAATAATAAGGAACTACTCTCGAAAAGAGTTATTCGAAAGTAAACAAAAGGACAATCTGTACCGAAAACACAGATTGTTTACAACACCAAATCCGATTTTAATGTTTTTACCATATCGCAAATATACACAATATTTTATTTGAATGATTTTTTTTAGGAACCAAGTTGCTTTGAATGATTTTTTTATCTGACAGACCTCTCTTCTTATTCAGGTTATCTAAAAAAGATGCGTAAGTTTTCAAGCCCTCAGGATTTCGGTACGAACCCTTAAAAAGTATTATAACCCTTAGTCCTAATTAACTGATCTGCAATATAAATTATTTCATTTTTTGTATTCTTCATGCTAGAACAATGAATATTATATCTATTAGTAGATGAATTCCATTAGAATATTTTCAATTTTCAAACGAAATCTAGTGTCGTTAGCTTTAGAGAAACTTACAATTCTTCAATAACCTTTTCATATTTTAATTTAGCAATCAAGAAATCATAAATGGCAGAGATGTAGTTTTGCTTGGCCGTATTAATAGACTTTTCGGAGCTTAACAGGTCTATGTATTGAAAATCTCCCAGCGCGTATTGTTTTTTCTGAGTATTGAAAATCTCTTCTGCCAATAGGTAATTTGCTTTTGTCTTTTCCATGTTCAACAACGCATTATTGACCTCAGTCAAAGAGGTTTCCAACTCATGATCAATGTCCAGCCGACACTGTTTGATATTTTCCTCCGTTTGCATTTTTTTTAGGCGCTCTTGCCTGACCATTTCTTTGTTTTTGATAATCTGCGAAATGGGCAGGGATATTTTAATTCCGACATAGCTTGTTGGGTACCAATTGGCATTATTGGAATAATTAAACTTGTTCGATTGAAAATCTTTTGAACAATATGCCGTTAAAGAGATGGAAGGCAGGTTGTTCTCCTTTGTTTTCCTCAATTGAAGTAAATGATTCTCCTTATCAAGTTCAAGTTGCTTAAGTTCTGTTTTCTCCGAAGCATCAATATTGGTCATCAATAGTGAAGATTCACTGTTTAATGTCTCAATAGAATCCGTATACAGTATCGGAATATTGTCTGGCAAATTTATTTTATATTTCAGGTTTGAACAGCTCAGATTATAGTCTTGTTCGCTCTTTTTTGTACTGATCTCCGCATTGAAATAATCCACTTTCGCTTGCATCAGCTCATTCTCTATCACTACTCCGTGGTCATACTTTGCTTTGATTAGGTTATAGTAGGAGAGGTAGCGGGCTTCTTCTTCGCGGATAAGCTGATATTGATTTTTTTTCAGTATCATCTCATAGTATGCCTTTATTATATCCTCCTTAATACCTAATTTGGCTTGCCTGTTTTTTTCATTTGACCACTGCAATCTATTTCGGGCTATTTTGATATTTGTATAATTGCCCGGCTTATAAAGAGTATAATCAAAATTGATATTTATAGAAGTATTGTTTTTAGCTCCAAGCGTAACCTTTTCGGGTTTATCATTACCCAAAAGGCCGGCAGGAACGAAAGTGGGTTGCAAATTGTTGTTGTAAATAATATCATTGTTTATGAAAATATCCGGCAAAAGGTTTTTCTTTGTTTGGCCCAGTTCTCGTTCCGCAATAAACGCATTGTATTTATCAGCTTTTAAGTCGTTTCTATTATCCAGACCTATCCTGACTGCATCCTTTACAGAAATGGAGAGAATATCTTTTTCTTGTGCTGAAGCTGCAATAGAAAACAGCAATACCACGGAGTAAATTATCTTTTTCATTATTCAATTATTTATTTTCAGTTTAAAGCGAATCTGTTTTTCTTTGAGGTGACTTGATTAATAGAATCAAGGGAATGCATAGTAGCATTATTATGCCCAAAACCATATACACATTGTCATAACTGACCAATTGCATTTGAGTATTAATACTTTTTTCTATAAGCCGATAGGCTACTGAGAGGGCATCTTCGGGAGAATACCCCATAGATTCAAACATGCTTCTGTAACTTGTTATCCGGTCAGCGGAAATGCTATTGTACTCGCTGATATGTGTAATCATATCGTTTCTTACAAAGGCGTTTTGATGCTCTATGTAAATATTAAGCAATGCGATGCCGATAGCTGCGCCTAACTGCCTCATGATGTTGGACAATCCTGTGGCTTGGGCTAAATCCTGACCGCGCAGTCCCATCAGAGCCATAGACATTAGTGGAACGGTCAGCATGGCTTTTCCAAAAGAATTGATGATGAAGGGCCATAAGAAAGTTTTTTCACTTGAGTCGGGAGAAGAAGATGATAACATTATGAGAAATACGGCAAATAGAATGATTCCCATTATGGCTGACATACGGTAACTTATTTTCTTCAAAACAACTTTGCTGACAAACATCATTGCCACGATACTTGCCAAAGCCGGAAAAATGAGGAACAGACCTTGATGGGTAGCTGTCCAACCAAGCGTTATCTGCACGAAGAGAGGAAAAATAAAACTTAGTCCTATCAAAAGCATCCCTAAAATTAAATTCATGAAATGTCCGATGGCCAGATTCCTGTTTTTATAAAGTTTTATTTTGACAGCCGGATAGTCAATGCCCAACTCCCGCCAGATGAAAGCCGCAATTCCTAAGACGGATGCAAAGAAACAGATCGTAATTTCCGTACTGTCGAACCAATTTTTCTGCATGCCTTCTTCAAGGAAATACTGCAAAGAACAGAGTCCGATAATCATGAATACAATACCTATCCAGTCGAGCTTTTGATCTTTTTTCTCAATGACCAGATCAGGAACGTATTTCCAACAGAGTATAGCACCTGCAATGCCTATCGGGACATTGATGAAAAAAATCCAGTGCCAAGAAATGTTGTCAGTGATATATCCTCCTACAACGGGTCCTATTGCAGGGCCAACCATCATTCCCATCCCGAAAATAGCTGTGGCAGTGGCGATCTCTTTCGGAGGAAATGCATCTCCGATGATGCTCTGTGCAGTGGAAAGCAATGCCCCACCGGCAAGTCCTTGAATGAAACGCCAGCTGGTTATTATCCATAAGCCGATTGATAATCCGCACATCAGGGAGGCAATAGTGAAAAGAAGAACGGAGGTGGTGAAATATAATTTTCGCCCGAATCGATCCGATAACATAGCTGAAAGCGGCACTGTTATTACATTCCCCAATGCGTAGGCTGTAACGACCCAAGCTATCTCTACTGAGGTTGCTCCAAGACTACCCATCATATCTGCACGCGCCACGCTCACCGCCGTGGAATCAATCAGCTCCATGATGGCGCAGGTCAGAACTGTACCAACCAAAATCCATTTCCCGAAGGAGGAAGTTTGAATCTTTTGTTGAATTACTGCTTCCATCACTGTTGATCGGTATTGATGCGCACTGAAACGCTTAGTCCGGGAAATAGCTTCTCCTTTTCAGTGGAAGGCACGTCATTTATTTTTATTCTGACGGGAATACGTTGTACGATCTTTGTGAAATTGCCTGTGGCATTGTCCGGAGGAAGTAAGGAGAACTTGGCACCTGTTGCTCCGGCAAATGATTCCACGGCTCCCTCTAACTTTAGGGTGGGTATTGCATCAATAGATATTTTTACACGCTGCCCTGTCTTCATTTTGGCAAGCTGTGTTTCCTTGAAATTAGCGACCACCCAAAAATTACGGTTATCAACCAGGGCTAGGAGTGTCTGCCCGGTGGAAATGTATTGTCCGTATTGTACGGCGCGTTTAGTGGCAATACCATTGAACGGGGCAATGATGAACGCATGTTTGAGCTCTTGTTGTGCCAATTCCAGTTCGGCTTCTTTCTGCTTTATAAGCGCAGCGTTAGCCGAAATCTCCGAATTACCCGATTCCGTATTTGTCTTCTCAGCCTCTAATGTAGAATGAAGGCTTTTTTGCTCTTCCAACGTCTGTTCATAATTGGCTTTGCATATTTCCAATTGATTTGTAGCGTCTTCAAAATTCTGTTGTGTTGTACCTTTCTGGTTCAGCAGCTCCTTTATACGGTTATAATTTTTCTGTGCCTTTTCCAGATTGGCTCTGGAAACAACAATGTTTTGTTCCCTAGCGAGGATGTCGTTTTCATATTTATTTATTTGTTGCAAATTAGAATGAAACTTCAGTTTGGATATCTCCTTATTAGCTTTTGCCTGCTCTAAAGCGGCTTCGGCCTGTTTTAACTTGGCTGTCAATGCAATCGTGTCCAAAACAATCAACGTGTCCCCTTTTTGAATCGTTTGATTATCATTAAACCGAATTTCCTGAACGTAGCCGCTTACTCCTGATTTTACCGACTCTATGTTGCCCTCTATCAGGGCGTTGTCCGTCGTTTCATAAACTTTATTGCTCATGTAATAATATACCCCTATAGCAACAATATTTACGACGATTACTGTAATAATGATGTAATTTTTCATCTCCTTTATTTTTATATTCGTAACTGTCTGATTTCATTGCAAAACTACAGTGATAATGAAACAGGGTAAAGCACTTAATGGCTGAACCGGACAAAATGAAGGGTGAAAATCAGGGTCGTTTTCTAATTGTTTGAAAGCCAGTTTAAGAAGTCGGTTGCTTTCGTTTTATTAACGAGGATTTTGTCTTTGAAAGGAATGGTGAGCGTAACCGACAGTTTCCGGGCAAAATATTGGGATACTTCCTTTATCGCTTTTCGGTTGACAAGATATTGCCGGTTTGCTCTGTAGAAGTGGGGAATTATCATATTCTCCAATTCTTCGAGCGTCTTATTGACTGTATAGGTCAGCCCGTCGAAAGTAATCAGATGCATGATTTCATTTTCAACATAGAATAGCGCAATATTTTCCGTTTGTATAGGGAGTATTTTGTCTCTTTGATAGACCAATACGGATGCCTTGGCATGAGAATTCCTATTGTTGAAGAGTTGTAATACACGCTCCATAGAGATTGAAGTGCTATGAGCGAATCCCTTTTCGAGATTTCTGTACTTCTCAAAAGCCTTCAACAACTCTTCTTCTCCAAAAGGTTTTAGTATGTAGTCTATGCCGTTAGTCTTAAAAGCACTTAGAGTATATTCGTCATAAGCCGTGCAAAAAACAATGGGAGCAGTCATAGATAACCACCTAAATATCTCGAACGAAAGACCGTCGCCCAATTGGATATCACTGAAAATCATATCAGGCTGTGCGTTCTTTTCAAACCACTTTACGGCTTCTTTGACGGAACCGAGTTTAGCTACAATTTGAACTTCAGGCACCAATTTAATAATGCTATCGCCCAAATCGTCTGCCATCAACTGCTCATCTTCTATGATTATAATCTTCATTATTTAATACTTTTATGCTGACGGAAAAGTGGTGTTCGTCCGACTTAATAATGACTTCATCACCCGAAAGCAATCGATAGCGTTCGGATAAGTTGGCTAAACCGCTTCCTGTCGTTTTTCCGACAGCCATTTTCTTCTGTGTATTATTACTTACAATAATCCATTGATTCTCATATCTTATTTGAACTTTTAGAGGTGCTTCTATCGTAAGCGCATTATGCTTTATGGCATTTTCGAGCAATTGCTGTATAGAAAATACGGGGACACACCCTTGTTGCATATTTTCGGGGATATTTATCGTCAAATGGATTGCTTCGCCGAAACGTGTCTTTTGAAGTTCCACATAGTCCGAACAAAATACCAGTTCCTCATTGATGGTTATAATAGGTTCGATATCCGTTTGAATGGATTTTCGCAAAAATCCTGATAGTTTTACTAAATACATTTCAGCTTTATCAGGCTGCCTCTTTATCAGAGTCTTCAAGGTATTTAAGGCGTTGAACAGGAAATGTGGGTTAACCTGCTGTCTTAGCTGGAGGTAAGTTGTTTCTATGTTTTTAGCTTTCAATAGCGCATTTTCGTATTCCAACTGTTCTCGTTTCGCCCTTTCCGTGATATTTCGTAAAATGGATGATGTCATGGCATTGATAAACAATAGCGTCCCGAACAATATCAGTGTACCTATTACAAACCGGGATGTATATATATGTATAATTTGCCTGGAAAGCCAATTACTAGCGTCAAATAGGGATAATGTAAATACGCCAGTTACACAAAAGAATACCGACAAAAGGAAAATAAAGCCGAAACGCTTTCGCTGTATCTTTGCATTCGCACTTCCTAAATTGAAAATTATAATCTGAGATGTACAAATCAGAAAAATAACAGTTGCTATTATTGCCGAAGACAAGAGGTTCGACTTAAATAGATGGGCGGGAATCGCTTCGAAGGAGTTGAGCTGTATGATGGTAATGGTTCCATACCATAAAATACTTATGAATATGGAGATTGATACAGAAACCTTATATAAGGCTTGTTTCAGCGACGACCTTTGTAATACATTTTCGTTCATTTATACATATACATTATTATTCGAATATGAGAGCACCGGAAGCAGGATATGGCCTACTATATCCGCACCGATCTCCCGTTTTCGGGCTTGACGTTCTGGTGGAGTAACCACAAATGCATGAACTCCGTTAATAGCCGTATCTGAGATTGCAGGATTAAATATCCGTTTCATCTCCTCCAATTGTCCTTTTTCCCATATCTACAAATTGTTGCCTCGCTTTGATAATGGCTCTATCAGAAACTTTCACTATTGGAATACGAACATATTTAAGGAAGCCATAATTTGAACTCTGTCCAAAAAGAAAAATTATATTTGTATTGATTTTCCTAGAATATAAACCAGACAGAGTTTAAATTACACTCCCAAATGTTTCACATCACTCTCTGTTTACTATAAATTTGAGACATTTACTGAATATCCCTACATTAGTTATACTGATAATAAGCAGAATCTTCTGTAAAAATATTTGCTTTCAAAATATTTACATTATTAATGCAAATGTAGAAAAAAGCCCTGAAAACGCAATAGATCAAGTTACAAGTACACTTATAAAAATTTATAGACCTGACTATTTTTTGTTCGTGGAAGCCCCCAAAGAGCTATATCTTTCTACCAGTTTCTCTATATTATTTCTGATTGTGTCAACAGGTATATCTTCCATAGGATTGATTTCCATTGTAACCACTTGATCTCTACTCCTATTCGTTTGATGTTTAGGGAGAACTTTCTTATCTTCAACAAAGCCAACGATTATTCTCTTTCGGCGTACCCATAGAAATGCGACATTGAAATTATCATAACAGAAAAATGGAATTTGATACTTCCTTACAGGAACTATTTTATAACTAACAGACATTATTATTGCTTTTAGGGCAAGCAGGCATTCTCTCGTATAGCGATCCTGCTTGTCATAATAATGGTCTAATGCCGTTAATGGGATGAAATCATCATTTGTCATTTAATTTTCACTTCTACACCCCACATAGGGCCTTGCATGAGAATTTTCTTAAATACAGGACAATCCTCATCATGAGCTCCCGCCAAATACCCAATACTCATTAAAAACTCACCGACAATTTCACCTCCGGTGAACCGAAATGTCCGTTTAAAGAGTTTTACCCATTCTTCCTTTGTCCTGGGGTGATTGGTTTCAAGCCATTTTTCAAAAGAACCATATTCCTTCTGCAAGTTGAGAATGGCTTTCGCATTTTCAATTGCCGCATTTATTTTCAACCGGTTTCTGATAATTTGTGAATCATTCAACAATCGTTCTTTATCTCTTTCGGTATAGGCAGCTATTTTTGCAATTTCGAAATTATCATAGGCTCTGCGGAACACCGTCTCCTTTTTCAATATAGTTTCCCAACTCAATCCGGCCTGATTAATTTCCAATATCAGCCGACCGAATAATTCATTATCATCATGCATTGGGAACCCATAAGAATTATCATGATAATTCTTATGCAGGAGCCGTTTCTCCTCTAGCTGGATGGTGTTTATATAGGTACAATAACTCATTTGCAATCTTATTTTATCGTAAATATCCCATCCCATCCTTTCGAAGTAGGTATAGAAGAAAGCTCATGAATTATTTTCCAAACATCGTTTTGCCTTTCAAAACAATCAATCTGACGTACAATAATCGGTTTATTCACCGTACCATCTTTACTTTCTGTTTTCATTTCTTTATTAATTAATTCCATACCTGATTTATTGTCCATACTATCAGCTAAGTCGGCTTTGAGATAATTTATTTATTAAATCTGTTACTCTATCTTTTAATTCTTGCGATTCTATTAATTGTCGCTTTATGTGCAAAAATAAAAGAATTTACTGACAACAACAATCTGTCAGTTACTTTTTCAATAATAAATAAAATTAATGGGATGTTTTATTACTAAGCAATTATTCTCTCTATATGTAATATGTCAGCATATCATCAAACTCTCTATTACACAAAAGATTTTATTCAAACTGAAGTTTCTTTCCCAACCTTTCCTCTTACATTATTTATTGTTTTGCGCTGTGTTTTCATTTTCTCTTTAATCTGTTCCGACAATAGTTTCTATACTGAACGTTAAGTTATTCATTTCATTATCTTCTTAATATTGTTACATTTGCAACCGTTCTAAGAAGATAATGCTTATGCTAATCATAAAAACCATTCTTATCTTTATTTTAGCCGGTATCTGTGAAATAGGTGGTGGATATCTTGTCTGGCTATCGGTAAAGGGAGGACGTCCGCTATGGTATGGCATATTGGGAGGCGGAATACTCATACTATATGGTCTCGTGGCTACCTTGCAAACCGCAAACTTTGCAAAAGTATATGCGACATACGGCGGTTTCTTTATAGCTTTATCTCTGGTATGGGCATGTGCATTTGATAAATATACGCCGACTAAGTATGACATAATCGGCGCACTGATAGCTATAATAGGAGTACTTATTATTTATTACTCTCCAAGAGGATAGGTTTGGATTTTGATATAAAAAAGGGGAGTCATCATAATATTCACGTATCTTATTCTTCGGATTACCCTATCTCCATTGAATATTTCGCGTTACAATTTACGTTGCTTCTTTATCTGGAAAATCCGCACCTATGGTAAGCTCTTTCCAAATTTCAAAATCGGTCTTCAACAAATCAATTTTTCCCATTGCTAAATTATAAGCATCTTTTCCAAGTAACAGACGGAGAGGGGGATTCCCCGACTCAATTGCCTTTATTATTGCATCAACTCCTCGTACAGGATCACCGTTTTGTTTTCCATTTACTTCAGCAGTCATCTTCATACGAGTCCCAACCGTTGATTCATAATCAGGAATCTGTAAGGGGGTACTAATTACCGAACGTCCTGCCCAATCCGTACGAAAACCGCTTGGTTCCACGATCATTACCTTAATACCCAATGGTGCAACTTCTAAAGAAAGTGTTTCCGAAAAGCCTTCTACTGCATATTTAGTTGCATGATAATAACCAGTCATCGGGAATGAGCGAAGACCTCCAATGGAGGAGATATTAATAATATAACCAAATTTCTGTTTACGCATATTAGGTAATACAGCTTGGGTTACTTTTATTAAGCCAAACACATTTGTTTCAAATTGAGCTCGGATTTTATCATCTTCTCCTTCTTCAAGGCTGCTGAAGTAACCATAGCCAGCGTTATTTACCAAAACAGCAATGTCTCCGAAATATTCTTCAGCTTTGGCAACGGCGCTTCTCACTTGTATGCTATCATTTACATCCAATGGCAATACCAATGAGTTTTCTTCATAACCCTGTACCAAGTCCTGTATTTTATCAATATTCCGAGCTGTAACTACAACTTTATAACCTTTTTTTAGAAGTTGTTTTGCAAGCTCCCGCCCAAATCCAGTTGAGCAACCTGTGATAAACCAAACTCTATTTCGGCTTATTTCTAAATTTGAATTATCCATATCTTATTTTTAAATAATTAACTAAATACAACATATGATTATATCTATAAAAAGGAATAACACTAATCGGCATAAATAGCTTAATGCATTAACTACCCTTTATAAAGTAGCTATATCAATCACAAAACGATAACGAACGTCTCCTTTTACCATTCTTTCATATGCTTTATTAATATCTTTAATATCAATAAGTTCAATATCTGATACGATATTATGCTCTGCACAAAAATTAAGCATTTCCTGAGTTTCCTTTATGCCTCCAATACTGGAGCCCGCTACACTTTTTCTTCCATCAACAATTGAGAAAGGAGGAAATGCCGTTGGTACTGTAGGCAGACCTACACAGATATGAACACCATTCGTCTTCAAAAGAGAAAGATAGAATGCAAAATCGTGGGACGCGCTTACCGTATCAAGAATAAAATCAAATGTTCCGGTAACGTCTTTTACCTGGTCAGGATCTGAAGTAACAACAAAATGATGAGCTCCGAGTTTTTTTGCATCAGCTTCTTTCCCAGACGATGTACTAAGTACCGTGACATCTGCTCCGAAAGCAACACCGAATTTTACTGCCATATGCCCTAAGCCTCCTAAGCCGAGAACTGCTAACTTATGTCCTTTACCTACATTCCAGTGGCGTAATGGTGAATACGTTGTAATGCCTGCACACAATAACGGAGCGGTACTTGCTAAATCTAGTTTTTCCGAAATATGTAATACAAAATCTTCATTCACAACAATTGTTTTTGAGTATCCTCCATAAGTGGGCAAACCATCAGTATACTTATTAACACTGTTATACGTTTGGATATTGCCATTTTCACAATACTGTTCCAAATCCTGCTTACAATTCTCACATTCCCTACAAGAATCCACCATACAGCCTGTACCTGCAAGATCACCTATTTTAAATTTGGTAACGTGTCCTCCTATCTTAATCACTCTACCAACAATTTCATGTCCCGGAACCATTGGAAAGATACCATCAAACCACTCATTTCTGATTTGATGCAAATCACTATGGCACACACCACAGTACAGAATATCAAATTGAACATCATGAGGCCCCACCTCCCTACGCTCAAATTCCCAAGGGGCTAAATCTGAGTTGGGGCTTTGAACTGCATAACCTTTTGTTTGAATCATAACTTTTGAATTATATTAAATTTTCAATACAAAAGTAGCATCACTAACTGATTTCCTGTTAACGATAATCAAACGAAAGATTAAGGAAATCAAATTTTTTAATGAAAATGAAAGCCAATGAAGGAAAAACGATTCACCATGAACAGTCAAATCCGCTGGTTTCTATATGATGACGGATTTGTTTTGGTTAATTTCTTAAAGAAATTGTTGAAATAGGTAGGGTATTCAAAACCCAACGTGTAAGCAATCTGTGCAATACTCCAATCTGTGTGTTTTAACAATGCCTTTGCTTCCGTTATTATCCTTTCAGAAATATGGGTACTCGTTGATTTACCTGTAATATTTTTTACAGAGCGATTAAGATAATTTATATGAATAGAAAGACTTGCCGCATAATCTTTTGGCGCCTTTAAGCGCAGCGGAATATTGGGGTTTTCTATAGGAAACTGACGTTCAAGCAACTCAAGAAATAAAGAAAAAACCCTTTCTGATGCATCTTTATGTTTAATAAAATTACTATTAGGTTGTAATTTCAATGCTTCATGGATTATTAAATTGATATAATTACGTATCAGGTCATTTTTAAAAACATATTCAGTATTGTATTCAGCAAGCATTCTTTTAAAAACGCCACCGATATAAGCAGCCTGTCCATCATCCAATGCAAAAATAGGAGTTCCCCCAATTTTGAACAATGGGGATTGTTGTAAGCTTTCGGAATTGTTATTGGTTTTTAAAAACTCTTCGGTAAATAAACACGCATAATTTTCCTTTTCTCTACAAATTGTTTCCCATGAATAAGGAATATGTGGAGTACCAAAAAACAAAATAGTTCCTTTTGCTCTCATGCTCTTATCTGCGTATTCTATAACGCTTTCACCGGACACCAAACATATTTTATAAAAATCCTTTCTACTATATATCTTAGCCTTAGCAGAAGTATTTTCGACTTTATAAACATTAAAGCCTACACTTTTTAAAATTGGCTCTGAATTTTCTATCCAATCCACTTTTGAATCTTGATCTTCCATTTTGCAAAGTTAAGAAAATCAAATAAAAAACAATAGTCACATCATCGTTTTCGAGAAGATATATACGATCTTTGCCATTATATTTGGCTACTTTCATTAATATTTCGTTTACATCAATCATCAGATATGCAACGTATTAAATATTATCTAAGGAATTTCGGACAAGCTCCCCAAAAAGATATTCGTTTGGTCTTTATTATGTCTTTTTCGTGCATTCCTCACCCGTCTGAGTTCTTTGTATATCCGGCGTTGAATTTCCGCATAGCGAAAATGATAAAGCTCTGACTCCACTTGTATCTCACCCAACAGGATATTGTACCAATCATAAGACTGGGATAGAGCAGCAATTTCTTCTTCTATTACTTTGTTTCCTTCGGAATCATTGCTGGAGGCACAAAGTTCCTCCAGGCATTGCATCAAATGCTTGTGTTTTTTTTCGTCAATTCCCTTCATTATAAATTCATTGGTCAGATTAGCTTTTCCCTTCTCTGCGGCTTATTCCATAAATTCGGATCATCCGTTTCCAATACATAAGCATTCACTATGGAATAAAGCAGACAGGGAAAACACAGGTTATATGCTTCCATGATTATTCCTATAAGCAAAAAATATTGATGATGAAATAAAAAGCCCTTTCCTCTTTAGATTTAATTAGGTAATGGCTTTTTATTACGAACAAAGTTTTAAATATTGCTAATCATTTATTTTTTATTTCAAAATATTACACAATAAAATTTCTTATTTTGTAAACTTTCTCACAATAAATTAAACATTAATATTTAAACTAATCATTAATTTATCTTCTCTTCTGAAACATAATCATAGGAACCATTGTCGGTATCTATCACAATCTTAATCATCAAATAAGAACCGCTTGTATGGGTGTAGTAATCATAAAGAAATTCTCCATCACACCATGTCGAGGCAATTGGCAAAAAGCCATAACAAAGTAAAGGATTTCCTGTCGTATTATTCACAAGTTTAAAAGCCCATGTATATGGCTGAATATATGCTCCGGTTTCGTCGCGCACACTGGTAGTCAAAGGAGAACTTACTGTTTTTCCGCTTACAATAATTTGTTCATCTAGAATCGCTGAAATATCGAGTGTACCCATATCCAATATTCCGAAAATCAATCTAATATCAGGCAAAGGAGTCCCATTCTTACTCTCAAGTTGAACTTGTATCCTCACTTGTCCGTCAGGGACCTCAAATATTCTTTTATCAAAAAAGCCATAGAGTCCTAAATTATCACTATAAACGGCATCCAATGCAATCTGGCTATTTTTTATAATTGTAATTGTTGTATCCGCAATCAATTTTTCACCTTTATAGATTTGCAGCAAACCCTGCCCCACTTTAAACTGATGGGTCTGCTTTGTCGCTTTTTCGAGAGCCTGACCCGGTTTTAAGCTATCCGTCAATACCACTCCGTCATACACAATTTTGAGAAGTGCATCGGTATTAGAAAGAGCCGAGTTGGTTATTTTGAATGTACCATAATCTTGTACATCAGCCAATTCTCCTTGCTCACAAGAAATAAAAACAAAACTTACAAGAAAAAAGCAAAGTGCGGTTATAAGAATTATCTGTTTCATTTTTATAATTATTTTTAGGTTATCATATCTGACAAGTGCTTAACATCTGTCACGTTGGGTTAATAGTTATTTAGAATTTGTAAGATACCGTCAACGAACCGGTTCTGCCACTATCACTACGGTAAATTAGCCAATGTTTGTTTTCGTCATACTTTTCACTCTTTTCCGACTGATACATGATAGAATAGCTGTTGAGTAAGTTAGATGCGCTAAATTTTATTTCAAGTTGTTTGCTCCGTAATAATTTTAGCGCAATTTGTGCGTCGAGTGAGTTACCCGGTTGTTCATACCAATCTGCCGGTGCAAAAGATTCGGAATCAAGGCCTACCATCAAGCTACAGCGTCTGCCGGTTGCATTATACAGCAGACTTACCGACAGGAGATTACTGTCATAATAAAGGCCTATATTATAGGCGTAGGGACTTGCTCCCTGTTGTAACCGGTTCACCCAATCGTAGACATAAGTCCCGTATTCTCCATCAACAAACCCGATATACATAGGTTTTACTTTACCATCAATTAGGGTAAGGTTGCCACTGGCACTCATATCTTTAAGTATTGGTAGACCTGTGAAAGCAAAGTTTTTACGAAGTTCCAATTCAATACCATAATTAATAGCTTCGCGCGAGTTTGACAAATGAAATTCTCTGTTAGTGGCATCTTTATACACTTCCATCGGGTAATCTATATGTTTGTAGAATGCCGATAAAGAAATTATTTCTCCGGCGGAAGGGTACCATTCGTAACGAAAATCAAAATTATCTATAAATGTATAGCGTAAAGCTCGTGCACTGTATATTCCTCCCAATTCCCAGTCATATTCGTCAAAACGGGCAAGTTCGCGTAAATCAGGACGTACCACCGAACGAGCATAAGCCAGACGCAAATTCATCTGTTGAATCAAGTTGTAAGTCAGATTGGCAGAAGGGAACACATTCCATTTTTTGCCTACACTTCCATAATAACTGGTAGTATCGTTGTTTAATTTACCAACATTATAGTATTCTGCACGCACGCCCCATACCAGACGAAACTTATTGGATAGTCGGTTATCAAACATCACATAAGGAGCATGGAGTGGAGCAGAGCGGTGGTATCCATCATTGAAACGGCGGCTTAATTCGACGTTTACTCCATATTCCGGGGTAAAATATTCATTTAACGGAATAAAATATGCGTTTGTCAAAGAAGTATTAACGGAATTGAACGCATTAATTACATACATCATCCGATCCTTATACCATCCGCCGTAACCGATTTTCAGATTTTGTCTATTATTGGATAGTGTGAAAGGAATAAAAATATTGGCATCCCAAGTAAGGTTCTTTTCCTTGGCTCGAGTCCAATTACGAAGTACGCCTCCAGAGATGGCTGAAGAGGCAGAACTGATATTAACTTGGCTATCGTCATCAGGATTTATCATAGCATCTCCAATGATAAAATGGTTATCAGGTCTTTGCCTGTCCATATACACATAACTGAGCATTCCATTCAATTTGATATTGCCAGTTAACACACGTTCCCCTTTCAGTTGGGTTTGCCACAAAGTGGTTTGGGTAGTGTTATCATTGTAGCCCCAATTCCCATATGCATTGTATCCATTATCTACAATAGCCAACTGTTGATTGTAAGAGGCAACATAAAGTTCTTGCAGGTTAAGGTTCGTATTTCGATTTCTATACCCTACACTAGCTAAAGCAGACACTGTAGTGCTGAATGTATATGAAGTGCCGGCACTCCCAATCAGTTTATTTTCTTCGGAAACAGGAGTACTCCAAGCATCTTTACTTGTACGGAAGCCGGAAGTCTGCAACGTATGGCGGTAACTTGCCGCGGCTAAAAACCCTAATTGGCCATCCGTAGCCACTTTCAAGACTTTACCGGATGATAACTGGGCATTATAAGAAGGTAATGCCGTCCACTTGTAAAGTGCCCAATTATTAGAGAAAAGCGAAGCCTTGTTTCCCGCTTTATCATAAACGTCAAACGCCTGCTGCGGAGTATTCCAATTGAGAGAGCCAAGCAACTTTCGATTATCGGGAACTTGACCCCAATAGGACTTGTTATCCAATTGCAAAGCACGGAATGCCTTGCCTGTAGTTTTATCGTTAGCGCTGGTACCTATGCTTACTTGCAAAAAATCTTCAGTAGGAATATCTTTTGTTGCCACATCTACCAGCCCACCTCCGAACTCGGCGCTACGGTCGGGAGTAAGCGTTTTTACCACCGTGATATTATCTACAATCGTTGAAGGCAGTATATCAAAGTTAAAGTTTTTACGGTTCAGTTCCGTACTTGGCATTAGCTGCCCATTAAGCATATTGCCGTTATATCGTTCCCCTAAGCCACGTACTACAATATATCGATTATCGGTAGTGGTGATACCGCTAATCCGCTTAAGAGCTTCTCCCACATTTTTGTCAGGAGTACGGGCAATCATATCTGCACTGATGCCGCTAGTCACTCCAGGATTTATTTTTTGCCTTGACAACAGCCCGACAACGGAAGATTTACGGTATTCCGAAGTAACCACTACTTCATTTAACTGACTGACATTCTCTTTTAATACAACATTCAAAGGAGTTGTTTTCCGTGCTACAATCTTTACATCATTTACCAACAAGGTTTCATAAGACATACAACTGATCTGAACAGGAGCTATGCCTGTGGGAATATTATCCAGTTTATAATTTCCATCAATATCAGTAATAGCTCCGATAATTGTTCCGGAAACAATAACTGATACCCCGGCTATAGGCTCTCCTTTTTCATCCACAACCGTACCTGAAAGAGATCCCCTACCTTTCTCTTTAGAAGGGATATTCGGTTCCTTTTCCTCCTCTTTTTTAATAATATAAGAACCATCCTCCATTTTTTTGGAGACTAAACCAGTGGACTTAAGACTTAACGATAATAGGAGTTCTGCATCTGTTACTGTCGATTTTAATGTTGAAGCCTTTATTTGCTCTAAAAGCTTACTGTCATAAACAATATTTTTATGACTGACTTTTATAATACGCTCCACACGTGATCTCATCGATTCTTCAGGATATTGGATACTCACCGATTGAGCTTGCAGTATCATTGAGAAAACAAATATGCCCAACAAGAGAAAAGTACATCTCGGATACATAATTTTTCGATCTTTTTTCATTTGACAATCTATTTTTGTTTAATTTATTGTTTATCAATTATTTATATTTATATATTCAGATTTCAAAAGGACAAAAGTCTCACTGCCCTCCTTTGCGGAAGGATATGAATTTAAAAAAATCAAGCTAAACTGTGTGGTTTTAAACTGCCTTACTTTCCTCTTTCTTTATCATATTGCAATTATTGATAAATCCGGACGACTTTATTCTTTTCATCAATAGAATATTTGATATTATATATTTCACTAATGCCTTTTAACACACTATTGATTTTAGTCTCTTTAGGATACGATGCATTTAAGACACTGCTGGCTAGGACATCATTTGCCACAATTATTTCCATACCATATATTTGCTTCAACCGTATTTTTAGTTCACTTACATTTGCATCGCGTAATACGAGCCGCTTCTCCATCCATGCTGCTGCGTCTTCCCAATCTCTATCAGAAATTGTATGCGTTCTACTCATTTCCTTATACACCAATTGTTTATTGGGAGTCAACATGCCTATTATCAATTGATTTGAGCTAACTTCTACCTTTCCTGTCCGTACCGTTACACTTACCTCAGCGATGTCGTTATACGCTTTTATGTTGAAACTGGTACCATGTACCGTCGTCCGGATGTCTTTACTGTGGACAATGAAAGGTTTATCCGGATTTTTAGTCACATCAAAATAAGCCTCTCCTTCAAGCCATATTTCCCGCTTATACTTATTGAACTCTTTCTGTATATACTCAATCTTAGAGTTATTATTTACATGAATCATAGTCCCGTCAGGTAGTTTTATTTCTTTTGTTTCCGAATCAGTGGTTCGCACGAATAGTTGTTTTGCATTCTCCACTGATACCTGCCTATCTCTAAATGAAGAATCGGAGTTGAGCATGAAATATGAAGTACCTATTGCTATTGATACTATTGCCGCGACTGAAGCGTATTTTATCAGATAAGGAGTAGTGAAAAGTTTTCTTCTAATGTAGGACTTCTCTTTCGGATTCTGTATACTCAACTGATTAAAGACTCTTTTCTTAACCATCAGCCCATGTTTTTCTATAACCTTAGGGCTAATAGGAGTATTTCTGGACGGAATCCTATCCTTATCTAACTCCCAACTCTCTATTATCTCTTTTTCCCGACTATTCAGTTCATCTGCAAAATAGCGTTTGAATAAATTTATTGTCCGAATAACTTTTCTCCAGTATTGCTCTTGTTCCATCTTCATAAAAAATATTTTTCAGGGAGTTATATTTCCCTTCTGAATAAATAAACGATTTTGTTCTTCTATTTTGGGGCAACGAAAACGTTTCATTTTTATATCAAACACGTTACATATAGCGTATATGATTGAATATAAGCATATTATATTCATAAAAATAATTATTTTTTTAGGAAAAATTTCCTTTAGATTTGTTTAACAGTGAATATTTCGTTTTTAACCACGCTGTAACATGATTGATCTATCTTTGCATAAATTAGAATTCAAATGATAGACAATGAAGCTATGGCTATGTCTGATAAAGAATTAATAGAAGCAATATCCCAAAAGGACGAAGCTGCTTTTAACTCATTTTACAATAAATATTATCGCTTATTGTACGAATGGGCATTCCGAAGAACATATGATTTGGAACTAACAGATGAAATCACTCAAAATTTTTGGATAGCGATTTGGATGAAACCGGAAATCATTAAGACAGACACTAACGATTCAGCCAATAAGTTTTTGCTTCATCATTTTACCTATCGAATGCTTGATTTCTTAAAATCGTCCTATGTCAAAGCCTTATCAGATACAGACAGGGTATCTTTTGAAAAATTAGAAAATGAATTGTCCTATACACATGTATCGGAAGAATATGAAATCAAAGAATTTGAATCTATCATTAATGAAATCTTAAAAGGCTTTCCAGATAAGATGGGAGAGATTTTTATGATGCTTCACCGGGATGGCTATACCATAAAGGAAACTGCGGAAATATTGAAAATAAACGAGAGAACGGTCAAATATAAATCAAAACAGGCCATTGACACCTTGAAAAAAATCATGGAAAAAGAAGGTATGGATGCCAAATCATTCAAGGTTGTCAGGGATGTTTCTTCTTCCGTTATCTATATTATATTTATTGCCGACAAGATAATTTTGTAAACAAACAGTTGTTACATTATAACGGCATATCTTTCCGTTTGAACTCCCCTTGCTTTTCATCGCAAAGAGAATCATGAAAAATATTATGCATCATAATCAGAACGAATAAGATGTCATAAATTTTAGGTTATATTTCGATAATTTGGGGTTTGTGTTTGGCAAAGTTTAAAAAACAGTTGGCTATATTTGCTATTTTTATCGGATCATACTGAAAACGCGCTTGAATAAATTAATAATGAGGCAGGCGAATAAAAAAGAGGGTGTCTCACAAGGACATTCTCTTCTTATTATGTTATGCAGCTTGTCTTTGCTGTTTTTGTTGAGTAATGCTTAATTTTTCCTGATTTTAGCTTGTTGATAAATGATAAAAAGCATAGTTTGAGCATTTGCTGTCGTCTTTTTTTGATCAAAAAGCGACTTTTGTCGTTTACGATGCAGTTTGAGTAGGTTAAAAGCGATAGCAAAGATCGCAAAATCCATCGCCACTTTCTCTTTTGATTGATGGCGGAACCGGTTGTAAGCTTTATTGTATTTGATTTGACCGAAAACGGCTTCGGGTTCAATAGGACGTCGCTTTCGCATCCGTAGCCCCTCTTCGGAAGTCAGCCTCTCACGTGCTTTGCGCTTATACTCCCTTAGCTTGTGGTTAACCTGTATCTGCCTGTCTTTTTCTGATTGATGACATAGCCTTCTGAGTCGACAACCCTGACAACGTTCAGCTCTGTAAACACTAATCTCTGATACAAAACCACTCAGACTCTTACGGGTGGTCGTGTAAATCAACTTCATTTGTTGCCCCATCGGACAGACAAAATAATCTTTTTCCTGATTATAAGAGCCTGTTTAAATTTTATTGATTAATAATTTTATAGCTGCAATTTTGACCATTTCCTCGGCCGAATCAAATGTGAGTTCATAATTTCGACATAATCTTCTATCATTCTCCAACCATGCAAAGGTTCGTTCTACTACCCAACGCTTTTGTATGGGTCTGAATCCCAGTTTATCATAACCGCTAATGACAACCTTGAGTACATATCCAAATGTATCTCGGATTTGCTGAGCTATCTCTCCTCTATATCCTCCATCGGCAATAATGACTTTTACTGAAGAGCATAACTCCTTAAGCACTCGCATGAGTAGATAAGCTGCTTTGCTGTCGTGAACATGTGCTACTGTAACCATGACTGCAATTAAGAATCCATTTTTATCTACCACCACATGCCGCTTGATTCCTTTTATCTTCTTATTACCGTCGTAGCTTTTTAGAGAGCGATTATTACCTCAGCGTACACTTTGACTGTCAAGCAAACCTAAACTGGCAGAGGCATTTTGACCTCGCTTTAATCTGACCTTTTCACGCAAATGACCTAACATGGTATCAAATTCCTGCAGAGAAGACCATTTACGGAAATAGTAATAAACCAATTGCCAGTTAGGATAATCGGCAGGCAACATACGCCATTGACATCCCGTCTTTACTACATAAAAAATGGCATTCCAGATCTCTTTCAAATTATGTTTTCGCTTACGTGCTTGCATGAGCAAAATTTTCTCCATATATTGCCACTGGGTTTCTTTCAAATCTGTTGGGTACATTTCTTTTAGGTTTGGTCACTTCAAAGAAAATGACTATTCAGAAGAGAAAGAAACTCTTTTAATTTTTTATTTCAACCATTTTTAAACTGGCTCTGATATTTAGGGATTATTTATTATTTCGAAAATAATGCATAAAGGAATTCTGCTTTTCATCTAATCAGTATTATATTATTGTTGCAATTGCAATAAGAAACTGCAAACATACTGTATTACTTTCAAATAGCAAGTATAAATAATAGCATTTTTATTTTTTAAGGAGATTACTATTTAAGAAATTATTTGGATTATATAAGGTTATTATTATATTTGCACTTGCATCAGGCAAGTAAAATATTAAAAACATGAAATGTCAGATAGATATATCTACCAGCCCTATCGCTTTCCAACTTATCCAATCTATAGGGGATAAATGGACATTAATAATAATCTGCGAAATGGTTTTTGCCCGTAAGAATACTTTTCGGGAGTTCATGCAATCGGAAGAAGGAATTGCAACTAATATTCTGACAGACCGACTGAAAACGATGGAATCGAATGGGTTTATTGAAAAGCTGAATATTCCCAGAAAATCCAGAGTAGGATATTGGCTGACGGATAAAGGAATAAGTTTGATTCCTATATTGGTGGAGATTGCAATATGGGGTATTGAATATAGTTTGGACGATTCGGAAAAGAAGACGGCTCTTAATGCGGAAATGAATATAATGAAACCGTTTTTTAAGAATAAGAAGAAAGCCATCGTTCAACTTTCCGAAGAGCTGAAACAAGAACGGGAAGAAAAGCGACTGCTCCCTCAAAATAACAAGGCACATACCGATGAGACTGAATAAGGCTCTTATTCAAAAGCTATTTTTTACCTACATTGATAATATGTCTTGTCCATTGTTTTTCTTCAATAGCATCCAGTAAACACAATGCGCAGTCTGAATATGACAATGGAGCAAAAGGTGAAATTCTGACTTTAATTCCGGCTTTATATAGTCCCGTAGGTTTACTCTGCATTAAAGCCGAGGCTCTGGCAATAACCCAATCCAATATACTTTCCTGAATGGCTGCTTCTGCAACTGTTTTGTCTTTGTAAGATACATGATAATAGGAATGTAGAAATTTAAGTATCAGTTTGTTCACAAAAGAAAATTCTTTGCCATCTGACTGCACAAATCCACTCATAAAAATCAATTGCCTTATTCCTAACGTTTGGCAGGCATTCACAATATTGATAGTTCCGGAAGACATTAAATTGCCTACCTTTTTGTGATTAGTAGGCCCAAAACAACTAATCACTACATCAACATCAGCTAAAGCCCTCACAAGGCTTTCGGCTTTAGTAACATCTCCCTCTGCAAACTTCACATTCTCACCCAGGTCTGCAATTCCATTTTGGTTTCGTGCCACGACAGTTACTTTGTAGCCTCTGGTGATTGCCTGACGAGCGACTTCTTTTCCTGTTGAGCCTGTTCCTCCAATTACTGCTATATGTTTCATTTTTCTTCTGATTTTTATTATTGTTAATTAATTCCTTCCCACCATTTCTTTACGGTATAAGTGGTGTCATTCAGATTTACCCTTTCCCCAATCATAGGTAAGATCAGATTAATAGAATCTTTCTCGGCAAAAGAAGATATATTTTTAAGAGGTTCATCCCAGGGATGGTAGCCTAAAGCAAACTTTGAATGATGTACTGTGAACAGTTTCTTTGCATTCAAGTCTTTGAATGTCTGCACAATTTGTTCAGGTAATAAGTGTATGTATTTCCAATCTTCGTTATATTGTCCATTTTCCAATATAGCAATATCTATTTTGTTAAATCGATTGGAGATTTTTTTAAAATGGGTATCGTATCCACCGTCTCCTCCTATATATATATTCTGCGATGGAGTTTCTATAAGAAATGAAGCCCATAGCGATTTATTGAGTGATATGCCCCGTCCCGAAAAATGACGGGTAGGTAGGCAATATACCATAAAACCATTATTAAAATCCGCACTCTCGTTCCAGTTCAATTCAAGAATATTTTTTTTATCAAAACCCCAATACTCAAAATGCTCTCCAACCCCTATGCCGCATATGACTTTACCTATGCGGTCTTTCAGTCCTATTACAGTTTTATAATCCAAATGATCCCAATGGTCATGCGAGATAATGAGATAATCTATTTCGGGAATATCTTCGGGTTTATATATATCCGTACCTTTGAACGGTTTATTGAAAAAGGAAACGGGAGAAGCCGCTCCGCTAAGGACAGGATCAACCAGTATGCGTTTTCCGTCTATTTGTATCAGGTAAGATGAATGTCCGAACCAAACAAGTATATCTTCATCCCTGTTTAAATCCCATAAATCTGTTTTAACAGAGGGCAATTCAGTTTCAGGATGCAGCCGTTCTTTCTTTACGAACAGATATTCGTACATCGTACCCCAAAAACCTTTGTCGGAGGTGACTTGTTTGGTTTCGTGTATATTATGAAAAGCTCCCTCACGATAATTACCGGAGTTTTTAATTCTCTCCAATCTTTCTCCTTTAGGAGTACGACCAAATTGCGGTTGATTCAAAAATATAAGAACCAATATCGCAATGAGTGCAATAATTGTTATTGTTATCCACATACCCCGTAATCGTTTCCTTTTTTTACTTTGTTTCATACTCACCGGTCATAAGAAGGATCAGTGCGATCACGTGTCATTTTGCCGGCACTCGAAGCGGACATTCCCTCATCAGGAAGAAGAGTTGTGTTGTGTTGCACGGTTGTATAATCGAAAATCAGACGACGGCTCTTTATTTTCCAAACACCTTCGCGGCACTCAACCTGATCGAGATAACGACCGCCAACGACTACTTCATAAACATCACCATCTTTATGCGAAAGCTCGGCTAAACGCCGTTCTCCGATGATAAAACGAAGTTGGTCGGATGTTAAACCGGCTTTGGTAAGATGAAACGCCCGGAAATAGACTTCAGTAGTAGCGTGATCGTCGTCAACGAAGTTGATCAGGACATTTCCATTAAGGTGATGGGTTAGTTCAAACAGACTTCCCATAACCATTACCAGTTGATTGGCATAATCAGTAATAGGCAATTCACTTCCTACGAAAACGCCGTCGTTCCAAAATGCAGATGCCCAACTGTCCGCATCCAGTCTGTCTGCTCCACGTGCATAACGATAACAAAGTTCTTGAATTTCTTGCTTTGCGATAACTCGCTCTAAATTGATTGGTGTCATATTTTTATAGATTAAATGAAACATTCGTTAGTTTTTCACTAGTTTCCCACAATTTCCTACACAATTCGACATTCAATGCCTTAGACGGTATTTTTGCTTGTTCGGGTACACCTGTCATTTTAAGGAAATTAGACGGCCCCCAATATGAACCGTTAGGTGCTGACGGATCACAAGCCGCCCGGAGAGTTGACAGAGCTGCCTCTGCCGGCGAGTGCGAAATCAGTGGAGTTCAATATCCTCTTCATAAAAAATCCGGTAATCCGCTGCAAATTAGTGGGAGAACCACCCAGATGTGCTGCTGTCGCTATTGTTCCGTAGCCTTTATCGCCAAGTCGTTTGGCTAATTCTTCGATAAACATAAGTTCGGCAAGTTTGCTTTGTCCATAAGCAAACCATTTTCTATACTGTCTATTATTATAGTTAGGATCGTCCAGATCAATCCTGTTAATGCTTGCGGCCATACTTGAAACAGAAACAATCCGGGAACCCTTTGTATTCAGGATAAGAGGTAAAGTTTTCCAGCCAAGGCAAAATGGCCTAAATGGTTCGTTCCGAATTGAAGCTCAAATCCCTGCTTTGTGCGTGTAAGAGGCGGAACCATAACTCCGGCATTATTTATAAGTAAATCCAGTTTGTCATATTTATCTTTTACTATTTCCGCACATTGAGAAACTGAATCAAGATCAGACAAGTCGAGTTTGACAAGGAAAAGTTTTGCCGCAGGAAATTCCTTCTTCATTGTATCGACTGCTTGTTGTGCTTTATCAAAATCACGACAAGCCATTATCACTTCTGCACTTTTTTTCGCCAATGCAATAGATGTCTGATACCCGATACCAGAGTTTGCTCCCGTTACAAGAACAACGCGCCCCTGTTGGTCAGGGATACTATTAAAATTCCACTTTCCCATAATCTTTATCTTAATATTTTTCGTGATTCATTTTTATATCTCTGACAAAAATAGTATATTTGTCTTTGATTGCAAAATAAAAGTGGAAATATTTATGGACGAGAAAAAAACAAGGGTAATTAAAGCGGCAAAAGATGTGTTCCTGAAATATGGCTATGTTAAAACAACCATGAACGATCTTGCTAAAGCAGCGGGAATATCAAGACCTGCACTGTATCTCCTTTTTGCCGGAAAAGAAGAAATTTTCAATGATGTTGTAAAATATCTGACAGCAGAATTATCAAATACAGTTAAAGAGGAATCACAGGAATTAAGCAAGCCTATGGATAAATTGCTGAAGGTTTTCGATATCTGGGTTTTTCGCACATACGAATTACTGAATCAATCTGAAGAAGCAAAAGAACTATATCAGAGTTCCTTTCCTTTTGTTAAAGAGAGCCTCCGCGATAGCAGTAAGATGTTCGAGAGCGATATTCTCGACGCTTTATTACAGTTTCCTGTCAGTCAGCTTAACCCGAACGTTACTCCGCAAGAGATAGCTTGCGTGTTTGCAGGGGCTATACCCGGATTCAAGCAAAATTCTGATGATATTAAAGAGTTAAAAGCTAAAATAGACCTGCTTATAAAAATGAGTCTCTCATTATTAAAACAATGAATCTTTGTTTTTGATACCTAAAAATCTTTTATATCTTTGTATTCGAAAGTCGTTCTTTGTATTTATGTAAAAAGCAAAGTGAGGTAAAAAAGCGTATTTCGCTCGTTTCTAAACCGTTACCTATTAAGAAAAACGCTCTCGCAACTTGCTTGTTATTAGCCGAAAAGACAAATCGCCATACCTTGCTGTGTGTGTTGTAAGTCGCTTATTTATACCGCATAAAGCTGCGATTTCTTTCAAATATTCGTTCATTTTTTGATTCGTGTGGATAGGTAACTATTTTCCATTCTCTAATCCCTCATACTTTTTTAGAATAGACAAAGCCACATCTAACAAAGGAATATTTGCCTGAACAGAAGACTTTTGCCGTGTCAACTGTATCCACTTCTGTCCAAAACCGTCTTCGATAATATTTTCTTCTGTAAGGTTGGCAGCATCTATATAGGCTAATCCAGTAAATATCTGAAATAAAAATACATCTCGAACTTCTTCCAGTCGTGGTACATCAAACTTCTTGTTCATCAGCTTTTTGATTTCAGGCTCAATCAAAAATTCTTTCTTTACTGGTTTATATCCTAATGTATAATCATCGAAAGGGACAACAGTAATATATCGATTCTTAAGTGCATTGGTAATAATCTGTTTCAGATAGCGTAAATGTTTAACGGTAGAATTATGCCCACACTTACAAACAGATTTCAGATAAATCTCATAGTCCGTTACAAACTGAAAATCCACATCCCGAATCGGCATATCTTCTTTCTTGTACTTATATACCATAAAATCATCAATACGTTTTCTGGTTGCGAGATATTTGGAAAGGGTAGTATCCCGAATTGTCTTTCCGACAAGATTTCGCTTCTGTTCTACCTTAATATCATATAAAGATAATACTGTTGTTTTGCGAATCTCTTTGCCGAGATAGGTGTTACGAAGTTTGTCAGGGGTAACATAACCGTCTTTTTCCAAAATTGCTTTGTACTGATTATCCAAAGCGATTTTGATTTGATCTAAAGCGTCATTGACCTTTTTTGCCTCTTTTGTTTTTCCTATAGCTTTGCCTAACGGACTCCACATTTCAGGATCAACAAACATCTTGGAACTAAACTCTGCGGTTTCTCTGCTAATAGTAATTCTAACCATGATATTGGCCAGTCCATCTTTGTTTAAGTCTCCCTTTCTGATTAAAAAAAGGATTCGATACGTACTTTTCATAAATCATTCTTTTAAATGATTTGACAAAATTATTCAGTATCACTTAAAGAATAAAGCTCTTAAAAACGCCAAGTTAGATCATCGTAAGTCTTTTATTACCAGCGATTAAATTACTTAATCGTGAGTAAAATTCGAGAGATGTGTTTACTCACGTTTTACTCACTCGACCACTGTCTTAAACTGACTTTTATTGTCCGAGGGTAGAATAAAAAAAGTCTGTTAATCTACTGACTAACAGACTTTATATCTTTAATTGGCATTTTGTGATTTTTGACCTTTTTGCCATTTTGTGGGCGTTGACGGATTCGAACCGCCGACCCTCTGCTTGTAAGGCAGATGCTCTGAACCAGCTGAGCTAAACGCCCGATTATAATTTTGATTGAAAGTGCCCGGATTTACTCTTAAACGTGGGCGTTGACGGATTCGAACCGCCGACCCTCTGCTTGTAAGGCAGATGCTCTGAACCAGCTGAGCTAAACGCCCGTGCACTTTCGTTTCAAAAGCGTTGCAAAGGTACATCTAATTTTGATTTCACCAAAAAAATCGCGAACATTTTTCCAAATAATCTAAACACGAAAGTACCGAGATCTGTATATCAATACTTTACATTTAGAATCCAATACGAAACTGTACCCCTACCACCGAACGGCTTCCGCCTACATAAGTGGGATAACCAATCTGACGTCCGCTATTACCGGCATCTACAATGTACTTTGTGTCAAAAACGTTCTTGCCAAACAGTCCAACTTCGTAATAGGTACGTTTAGGATGAAAGCGGAGACCGGCTGTAAAGTTTGTTAAACCATATCCCTTTTGCACTAATTCGGGCTCATTGCTATCTTCAAAGAAAACCTGGGATTTATAGGAATAGGTCGGACGGAAATAAATTTCTGAGGTGTGGCTTGTCGGAATGTTAACGTCCATACCCAAAGCATAGCTATTTTTAGGAGTCAGACGAAAACGATTTCCGGCGTATTCCTGGGGCTGTCCATTCTCATCAATGTTATTGAATTTACCGTCAATAAAGGAATAATTCCCGAAAATATTGAAATAGCGGCATGGTGCATAGCGCAAACCGGCTTCAATACCGAAAGTATGTGCCTTACCAGCATCATCAGCGATATATTTACTTTTTTGCTGGTCGAAGCGGCTGGTCTGAAAATGACTCCAATCGTAATAATAGGTACAAACATCGTAATTAAGTTGTCCATTCTGCAAAACACCTTTTATACCGACTTCATAGCTGTAAATAATTTCGGGCTTCAATGTGGAAAGGTCTTCGGGATCGTTATTGTAATAAATGACTCCAGGACGTCTTCCTCTTGACACACTTATATAGAAATTATTGCGTTTCAGCATGTAATTTAAAGCCACTCGTCCCACCCAAGAGAAATAATCATCGGAAGCCGAGACTTTTGCCCCATTATCAGTAGGATGATAAAGAACCGCCTGTCCCAATACACCCGGTACGGTAGTAGAAGAATAAGCCGAATATTGATGTTCGTATGTACCGCGCAATCCTACGGTTAGTGAGAGTTTTTTTAAGAGCTTGAAAGTCCCATCCATAAACAGTTCAGCAGCTTGATTCGTACCATAATTCGTTCCACTTTCAGTATAATTCTCATTTAAAGCCTGACTGGACAGTCCTTTTAATGTAGCCAAAATAGTTTGCCCCTGTTCACCCATGCCTCCTAACACTTGATCCAGATTCATGCCGACAAGTGCAAAAACATTCTTCACATCATTATAAAAATCGGGAGTGGCAGCCGTCGAAGCCGGTTTACCGTTTGCATCTACCAAAGGCGTATCTGCAAACCATTTCTGCATCAACTGATTGACAGCCTGCTGAATTACGGGACGGTAAGCTTCCGGAAAAAGTGCAGGAAGAGCATCCGCCAATGTTTGGAACTGGGATTGCACATTACTCTTTATGTATGCAGGGTAGAGGTTTTGCAGATTAGTGCGTGCAATCACCTCCTGTGAAGAATGTTCGAAAAAATAACTAGCTCCGGCAAATCCGGAGAACCAGTTTTTATTATCGTAATTAAAACGGAATTCCTGACTGAATTGAGTTCCTTTTTCTTTCTCTTCGCACCAGAGCAAAGGGGCAAAAGTCCCGTCGGCATCAAAAGACTCATCGGATTTGAAAGCTCGGAATCCGGTAATGGACGAAAGTTTCCACTCATCATTGAAACGATGATCGGCAAGAAAAGTCGCTCCACCTACATGACGTTTGATATACAAATCTTTGCCCTCCTCCAGATTGGCCGGTGCATTGGGATCTGCATCGGAATAATATACCGATTTATCGCTTTTAAAAGATGTTCCGGGATAATTGTCATACTGATAATCCAGCACAAGGTCATAGACTGTTTTATCATTTGCCCGCAAACGGGTTGAGTTACGGAAAGCTAAAGCATTCTTACCGTTAAGCCGTCCACCTGCCAGATTCTTGATGAAACCATCACGCTGGTCGTAAGAAAAAGCAAAACGATTGGCGAGCTTATTATTGGTAAAAGGAGTATTAAGATATCCATTTGCCAGTTTCTGATTATAACTGCCATAACCCATGGTAAGCTCACCGGTAAGATAATCCACCGGTCTATTACGTATCACATGAATTGCTCCGATTTCAGCGCCTCTGCCGAAGAGAGTGCCTTGAGGGCCTTTAACTACTTCCACGCGTTCCATATCATAAAGTTCTACAACCGATGCCCGTGAACGTGAAATAGATACTCCATCCTGAAAGAGGGAGACACGGGGTTGCGAATAAGAAGCACCATCATCGGAAGTCACCCCGCGGATAACATATCCTGGATTATTGGGACTTTGTATTTGTATCTGAACTCCCGGAATAAACGGAGCAACATCATCAAACTGCCTTAAGTTCAATTTCTTTAAGCTGCTACCAGTCATCGCACTTACAGCGGCAGGAACTTCAATGTTACTCTGCGAACGTTTCTGTGTGGTAACCACAACCTCACCCAAGGTTTTGGCATCTTCCACCAAGACCACAGTGAGTGTATTACTACTAATAGCCCGTTCCGCTGAGTAATACCCTACATAAGAAAAAAGAAGGCGTCCTTTTTCTGGAGAACGAAGTGTAAAGTTTCCGTTTTCATCCGTAATAGTTCCTTTACTATAACCTCTAACTACCACATTTACTCCGGGAAGCGGTTCTCTTTTTTCATTCGTAACCTTCCCTTTTACCACAAGAGTTACTTCGTCCGTAATTTCTGAAGCCAGAAGCGACTTGTGATTCGCACCCACTAAAGGAGTCACCATTGATGAAGCCATCGTTCCTACTATAAGCAGGCTAAGCACATTATTCTTTAACATAATTCCTTGTGATTTATTTTATTCTATCAATATGCATAATTGGTATGAATAGTCAGATTATTATCCGCCGGATATAAGTCCGTAAACAAGTAGCGCCCCAACTTATTAAGGACAAAGGCGTATTTCCAAGAGTAAGGGCGCAGCCTCTTACAAGCATTTTTCAGTATAGGAAAATAAGTGGACGGCATCTGTTCATCGCCTTTAAGATGCGCAAGATAGGCTTCGCTCAAAGCAGCGCCTGCCTGTTGGACTACCTCATCGGGAATTTTATGCGGAAGCATATCTTTCACAACTGTAGAAATACCAGACACAGCATACTCACGGGCACGTTGTTCCAGCTCATCCGCGCTACGACCGGGAATCTGTTCCACATATCCGGTGGTAATCTCCATTTCCTTGCCTATAAAATACACCAACCGGTAAGGCATGGGGTAACTCACAGTAGAGCCTGTCTCTATATCATACACTTGCTTCCCCTTTTTCCCAAATACAGATATATCCTGAGCATGAAAATGACCTGTAAAGACAATATTCAACCCAAGTTTGACAAATACCTCCGCCGTCTTTTTCCAGTCGTCTATCAGATAATCTTTCATGACCTTATCCTGCCATTTCCAGTGACGAACAAGTCCGTGATGCATCATGGTAAGGATGTGATATCCATTATGCTTGGCATAGGCCACTTGTTGACGAATAAAATTCATTGTTTCCGGCTTAATACGACCTCCTGTCACACAGCTATTACGGTCAAAGTCATTTTCTTCGTACTTGCAGGCATCAATGGCCAGTAGGTAGGTAGAATCAGTGAGCTGTACCACATAGCTCAATGAATAGGGATCACGCTGTATAGCTTGACCGTAACCATAATCATGATAATAACGTGCAAACTCATCAGAAGTGACAGTTGAAGTCCGTGTAAGAGTATCTCTCCTGAAAACGGCCGCATGAGGATTATTGACATCGTGGTTACCCGGAATGACGAAGACTTTTATTCCCGCACGTTTCAAAGGTCTAAGTAGCTTGGATGATACATATTCATGTGACAGCTTTTCACCGTCTTTTGTCAAATCACCCGTTACCAATACTACATCAGGGTGTTCCGCAAGCAATTTGTCGATACATGCACCAAGTAGAGCAGGGCTCTCTTTCAACATTTTACGGTCATGAATCACATAATCGTGAAAAGCCTTTCCCTCTTGCTGGAGCAATTCGGGTGCCATAATATGAATATCGGAAATAACGGCAATTTTCAGACCGGAGATAGACCGTGCCACACATGATAAAGTGAAGAGTACCAACAAAGAAAAAACAACCAGTTTGCTTTTCATAAATCGTCTGTTTAAAAACGTATCAAAAGTAAACGACCTAAAATTCAGAAAGATAACAAACTTATGACATCTATTTTACGCCTTACAAAATCTGACATGGAGCGCCCGAGCAATCTATCTTCTTTACGGAATCGCCCTAAAAGGACGCATACCAATGCTCTACCATTAAAAATAAATCGGTATCTTTGCGCTACTTTTGTAAACACAAGTTTTTTATAGCATGGGAAAAGAAAAAATAATATTAACGGGGGACCGTCCAACCGGACGTCTGCATATAGGACACTACGTAGGATCACTACGCCGGAGAGTGGAGCTGCAAAATTCAGAATTATACTCCAAAATTTTCATCTTTATAGCCGATGCACAGGCGTTGACAGATAATATGGAGAATCCGGAAAAAGTACGCCAAAACGTGATTGAAGTCGCACTCGATTATTTGGCTTGCGGAATAGACCCAAGTAAATCTACCATTTTTATTCAATCTCAGATCCCGGAACTTTGCGAGCTAAGCTTTTACTATATGGATTTGGTTACCGTCTCGCGCTTACAACGAAATCCTACCGTAAAAACAGAAATACAAATGCGCAATTTCGAGACAAGCATTCCGGTAGGGTTCTTTACTTATCCCATCAGTCAGGCCGCAGATATAACAGCTTTTAAAGCAACAACCGTTCCGGTAGGTGAAGATCAAGAACCAATGATTGAACAGGCACGTGAAATTGTTCGTCGTTTCAATTATATTTATGGCGAGACTTTAGTGGAACCAGAGATTCTATTGCCGGATAATGCAGCATGTCTGCGTTTGCCAGGTACCGATGGGAAGGCTAAAATGAGCAAATCACTCGGGAACTGCATCTACCTATCGGATAGTGCGGAAGAAGTGGAAAAGAAGATCCGCGGTATGTATACTGACCCTGATCATTTACGGGTTCAAGATCCGGGTAAAGTGGAAGGCAATCCTGTATTTACATATTTGGATGCATTCTGCCGTCCTGAGCATTTCGGACTCTATCTACCAGACTATCCCAACCTGGATGAACTCAAAGCTCATTACCAACGAGGCGGATTAGGCGATGTAAAAGTGAAGAAATTCCTCAATGCCATTATACAGGAAGAGCTAGAGCCGATTCGCAACCGTCGTAAGGAATTCGAGAAGGATATTCCAGCTATATATGACATGCTGAAAAAAGGATGTGAAACAGCACGTGAAGCTGCCGCTACGACTTTGGATGAGGTCCGTAAAGCTATGAAAATAAACTATTTCGATGATACGGATTTAATAGCAGAACAGATAAAAAGATTCAGTACGAAAGAATAAACAGATATCATTTGGAGCAATGCTTTGTAATAACACTTGCTTTCCGATAACATACAATGTACTGAAGTTGCCCCCAAAAGTTAGAAATAAAACTTTTGGGGGCACTTCAGTATACTATAGCAAGGGTGTTTTTATTAAAATCAAGTTTTTTGAGGGGACAGCCCCATAAGTGATTCCATCAACTAAAGAAGAATACATTTAAGCTAACAATAACTCCAAACCCTACTATCGGGAAAACAATTTTTCAAGATCATTCTCTTTTATTGTTGCAAGTATTGTCTTACCATCCGGGGTATAGTTTGGAGTGGGACATGCAAATAGGCTATCTACAAGATTGGACATTTCTTCGCTACTCAGTACTTGCCCATAAACAATAGCAGCAGCTTTAGCTAAGGTTAATGCAAGAATAGTCCGTATCTCTTCTTTTACATCGCTCCCTTTTTCTATGGCTGTGTGTACCATACTCCGCACAAGTTCCACCGGGTTCAACCCTTCTATACCGGAAGGAATACCATTAATAGCGTAACTTCCGCCACCAAGTGGAGTTAACTCAAAGCCTACAGCAGAAAAATCGTCCATGATATCCTCCAATACTGTAGCTTCAGAAGCCGGGAAGTGAACAATTTCAGGGAAAAGGACCCCTTGAGCCATTCCTTGCTTCTGATGAATCTGTGTCATATATCGTTCAAACAGCACCCTTACATGAGCGCGATGTTGATCTATAAGCATTAGCCCCGATTTAACGGACGTAAGAATGAACCGGCCTTTAAACTGAAGATGTTGTGTTCCTTTCTCCACTCCTTCTTTTACAGGATAAAGATGATTATCCGCTTGTATTGAAGTTGATCTGTTCCCATCTTCCAAGTCAAAATCCGTCTCTTTTTCATCAGAGGTATCATCCGGTGGCAGTGGAATTCCCATCTTAGTGGCTTTTTCCAATCCATCATAGAGACCTTCCCAATCAACTTTCTGCCTGGAATAGCCTTCACCTCCATAAGATGAAGAAGGAGTCTTAAACGGATTAAAGTTTGTATCGTAATGCACCTTAGGTGGTTCAATAGACCGTTGTTGATTAAAAGCCGGTATATCAGGCATGCCTTCGGTATCAAAATCAATGGACGGAACAGCATTAAACTTTCCAAGCGCTTCTTTTACCGCTGCTGACAAAATCTGCCAAATAGGTTGCTCATTTTCAAACTTAATCTCTGTTTTTGTCGGATGAATATTGACATCAATATTTGCCGGATCAACATCGAAATAGATGAAATAAGAGACCTGATCCCCTACAGGTATCAAGTGTTCATAAGCATCCATAACAGCTTTATGAAAATACGGATGCCTCATATAACGTCCATTAACAAAGAAATACTGATGAGCTCCTTTTTTACGTGCAGTATCCGGTTTGGCAACATAACCGGAGATTTTGACCATGGTGGTATCAACATCCACCGACAACAGTTGCTGATTCATTTTTTTCCCAAAGACAGAAAGAATGCGTTGCCGGAGTGATGTTACAGGGAGATTGAATAACTCCGTATCATTACTATACAAAAAGAAAGAGACGTCAGGATGTACCAGCACAACGCGTTCAAATTCCGCTAATATATTGCTTAGTTCGGTAGAATTCGCTTTTAAAAACTTACGACGGGCAGGTATATTGAAAAAGAGGTTCTTAATAGAGAAGTTGCTTCCCTTGGGACAAGATACCACTTCCTGGCTCTCCAATTTGGAACCGGCAATGACTATGTGCGTACCCAACTCTTCATCTGCTAATCTGGTCTTAAGCTCTACTTCGGCTACAGCAGCAATTGAGGCAAGTGCTTCACCCCGAAAGCCCATTGTACGCAAAACAAATAAATCGGAAGCCTCGCGTATCTTGGATGTAGCATGACGTTCAAAAGAAAGGCGGGCATCTGTTTCAGACATTCCTTTCCCATTATCTATAATTTGTATGCAGGTCTTACCTGCATCAGTTATTAAAACATGTACTTCTCCGGCCCCTGCATCAATCGCGTTTTCCACTAATTCTTTCACTACTGACGCCGGACGCTGGATAACTTCACCGGCAGCAATCTGATTCGCTACCGAGTCAGGTAATAAATGGATAATATCGCTCATATTTAAAAATCATTGTTTAGGTTAAGGAATACCAAATCTACTGATTTTTTTCAAAAGATGAAAATCTGTCTATTATAAGGCTTATCGGGATCTGTATTCCATGTCTTATTTACCTGCTCTCTTAATATGCAAGTCTCTAGGTGATACAGGAGGTTGGCGATCCGAATTCTTTAGGGTTTCTCCCGCTTTCTTTCCACGCCATTCAAAAAGATCGTTTTTATCCCGAGGGCGAATATAATCGAACCAGGCAAAAGAAGGCAATCGTAATTTATCCGCAGGTATTTGAGTCATAGGATATAAGACTCCATTAGACTTACCAATCATGGTAGCACGTTCCATCTTTCGATCTTTCAAAAACATTCTCAGAAAACTACCCTCTGCATTATTCAGTCCAATCATCGCACTGTCTTTCTCTTCGGGATAGAAGTTTATCAATACATTGCCATTCACATCAACTTGCCGCATTTCTCCCTTGACAAAGAAAGCTTTCATTTCTTTACCTGCCACTTGATTATAATGGATGGAGTCCTTTTGTTCCACAGCCAATGCCTGATTGATGATATGTGCCCAATCAATAGTACTATCATTCATATACGCTTTAATCTGCTCGCCAAGTAGCTGCTGTTTCTCATGCCATAAGATAGGATTATTATACATTGTCATACAGGAATCCTTAGTGCTGTATAATAAAGAATCGCATACACCTTGGATATCTTTACGATACATACGTACTTTATGATACGCCCTCATTTCACGAAACATCGAGTCAGTATTAATGTTGAATGTAGCCATTCTCAATGTATCGGCATGCATATAAAGACTATCACCCTGAGAATAATCAACAGCTAAAGCTTTTTTAGTAGCAAAAGCACTTCCGGTTAATTCATTATAATAACAATAATCACCGGTTAGAATATTTTTATTGACTGTATCTGTCATTACTACATTATCAAAAGCTTCACCATAGCCTAACTTACGATCATAGTATAAACTGTCCCCAGTCAGCTTTTTCCCCTCGTTGGTAAGTATAGAACGATTCAGAAGTTGAGCCTGTTCCGTATTGGTGTTATATACCCCCCTATCAGAGTAAATATGATTCTTGTCACTTACTATATTTGATGGGCCCAGGATTGTTGCATCTTTAGTCAATGTGCTATATTTCAAAGTATCGGAAGTTAAAGTAAATTTAGGATTGACCAACTTCACGTCATGATTGAATACGGCTACTTTGGTTGCCGGACTGTATTCACCCCATTCAGAAGTAAGCACATTATCCTGATCCGTCAATGTTCCGCCTTCAAAATAATAACCCAGATTATACAAGCGATCATAATTCAGACTATCAGTAGTCAAAACGGTCTTACGGTTAATCATTCGAACATTTCCACGCAGCATGGCCAACTGGTTAATGCCGTCATAATACAAATAATCACCATAAATAAACAATGTATCGCCTTGCTCCATTCTGACATTGTCAAAGGCCTCTACTGAGTTTATATTTTCATAAATAAGGGCACTATCACAATACATATACATATGCTCGTGACGGAGTTTAACCGACCCCGTAAGTATTTGTATGCCTGGTCGCAATAGCTTATCGGCATGTGCTTCGTCCGCGTATAGCAAATCGACTCTTGTTCTTTTTTTCTCCGGGTGCCTTTTCTTATTCTGAGCATTACCCAACAGGCAAACGCCAAGCAGGCATAGAGTACCTACAAGAAGGAATCTATGCCTGCCCAATACATGAGTAAATATTTTATTCTTATACATAAAAACTTATATCATTCTGACCTATCAATCTTTAATCCAACCCGGATATTTGAAAGTACAGTTTTTCCATTTATCATCAATACGAACGTATGTGTGCTTTTGTTTCTCCCTGATCCACTTATCAAGAATCTCTTCACGACGTTTCTCCATCACAATATTTTTCAAACTCTGATAATCTTCAGTTATAGCAGCTTTATGCCCCTCAATACGACTCTTTAACTTTACAATAACACATTCCTCTTTTCCGGTTTTCTGTGGAATCATAGTAAAAGCATCAGATATCTCACCAACCTTCATCTTATCTACGACTTTAGCAATCTCAGGAGGAAGATCCTGCATCTCAAATTTTGAAGTATTATCATTGGGATTAGGTAATAAACCGTGATTATTACGGGTATCCTTATCTTGAGACAACATAGATGCTCCATCCTCAAAGGTAAACTTGTTATTGCGTATATCATTTGCAATAGAATCCAGCCTAGATTCCGAACTCTTTAATGCCGTATCAGGGATACTGGGTTTTAGTAATATATGACGCACTTTGATTCGGTCCCCACGTTTTTCTATCAGCTGAATGATATGAAAGCCAAATTCTGATTCTACAATTTTGGATACTTTGGTCGGATCTTGCAAGTTGAAAGCCACATTAGCAAAAGCCGGATCTAACTGGCCACGTCCATAAAAAGGCATTTCACCACCATTTACAGCAGAACCTTTATCCTCAGAATAAAGACGAGCTAAAACAGAAAAAGGAGTCTTCCCTGAATTAACCTGATCCGTGTAATCGCGTAAACGACGTTTCACATCTTCTATTTCTTCTAACGGAATCTTAGGCTGTTGGGTAATAATTTGTACCTCTACCTGAGTGGGAATATAAGGAATACTATCAGAAGGCAAATTTTGGAAATATCGACGCACTTCCGCAGGTGTTATTTTAATGTCACCAACCAGCTTTTGTTGCATCTTCTGCACCGTTAAACCTTCACGGGCATTATCACGTAAGGTTTCACGAATCTGGCTGGATGTTTTATTAAAATATTCTTCCATCTTTTCCCTTGAACCGATATTGGAAATATACATATTTGTCATGTAATCAACGCGTTGAATAACTTCATTCTCCGACACGGTAATACTATCGAGCGCTGCTTGATGAAGAAATAATTTCTGTACGGCTATTTCTTCCGGTATAACACAATATGGATCACGATCAAATTTACGTCCTTCGTACAGTGCACTTAAGCGTGCCTCTTCCACTTCGGATTTCAATATAGCCTCATCGCCTACTACCCAGACTACTTCGTCAATTACATTATCCTGTCCATAGACGGATGAGCCTGTTAACAGCGCCAAGGCGCATAAAACAACAAACTTAAAGTTCATAAACTGTTTCATTCTTTGGTATCTGTACTAATTATATTTTATATCTTTTCGTTTTATCGCATTCTGGTATAATTCTTCTTTTACTTGCTTGATAAAACCAGCTTCTTTCTGGTTTAACAGCAAATCTTTTGCTTTGGAATATGCCGATTCATAAGGTTCTTCATCTCCCGCTGCCCGATAGGCAATAATATTCAAGAAATAATAAAAATCTTCATCTTTAACTTCAATATGCCTATTCTTATCGAGATACTCACCAATATTATTCCCTTCCAACGGTAGCAAATCCGAGATCTCCGACACTGGTATCCATCTGTCATAGAAATATTGATACTTTACAGCATTCTGCAAACTATATTTTTCCAAATGTTCCACTGCATCATGAGCAGTCATCCTATACCAGCGACGAACATTAGCTACTTGTGGAGCGGTCAAAGGTAATTTAATAAACAAGCCTTTCACACTTGGAATCTCCAATTTAAACAACTCTTTATGTGCTTGATAGTAATCCATCACATCTTTGTCCGATATCTCACGGAAAAATTTCTGATGAATCAATTCTTGCTGATAGGCATGCATTATAAGCACTTTGCGATAATTTTCAACCATTTTCTCGATCTCATCATTATCACGAATATTACTTTTAGCTTTTTCAAACAGCAACATATCCTTAACCCAATTACGAACATATTCCGAAGTAAAAGACAGACTATCTTCTCTCGACATATTGGAAGGAAGGACCGCTAGTAAATCTTCACGGTAAAGGAAATTGCCGTTGACTTCTACCAGAGGCGTTTTCTCTTTTGAATCCTTTTGCTCCCGACAGGAAGCGCACAAAAGAATAGATAATAACCCCAGAAAGAATGTTCGCATTACCAAAAGTTATCAAATTAATTCAAAGTACGAAGATAACGGTTTAATTGGTTTCTCTGTGATTATTAACGGTTTTTAAAACCTCTTGGTTAATTTCAACCTTACTACTTGCTCGCAATTGAGATACCCAACGGGATTCAAGTTCCCTTTGGTAATCGGGAACCAGCTTATCCCAAACATCCAAATAGTTCTGAGGCCCCTTAATTTTTTCACCCCCAAAAGCCGTATAAGGAAAAGATGGAAGAGGAGTTGCTTTCCCTTTTTTAAAAATTTGATCATCAACATAACAATTATCTCCGGGTCTAAAAAGACCTTGTTCGAAGTGTACCTGCTTTTGCGAATCATTAACCATTAAACGTAAAGCATTTTGCCACTCAGATTCCGGCAATGACTTCAGTATTTTACGAGCTTTTCTACGTATTTTTTTAGTCGCACAATTTAAAACAATTCCACGATAGCAGGGAGTATCCCAATCATAATTCGAACGATGATCCTTAAAATACCCGGATAATTCTTTTTCATTGAAAGCTATATCCCATACTTTACGATTAGAGATTTCATTTACTAACATTCCATCACGATATTCTTGCAACAACAATCGAAGTTCCGGATATTTCATATCTAAGCGACTGTTTTCGCAATCCAGCACCGACTTAGCAACATAGCTGTCAAATTGATAACGCAATCCTCCCAGGAATGCAGCGGCAAAACGCGCAAACGCTTTTCCTGTATACTCCTTCCCCGCTAGTGTGAAAAGAGTTTTATCTGTCCCCCCTTTTACTAACAACTCGTCGAAGCCATCTCTATTTAAAACATAATTGTATTGTTGCTTTAGCAAATCAATCATTGAACCCGAACCTTGATCTACTGAACTCCGCTGCAATAAACGGAAAGCTATTTCTTTCTTAACTTCTTCAAAGGGAGGTACTGGTTTTCTTTCAATAACTTTGACAATATGAATTCCCTGAGGAGTGAAAAAAGGTGCAGAGAATTCACCAGGATTCAAATCAAATACAATATCTTCAAATTCGGCAGGCATTTGGAGCCAACTAACCCAAAACGTATTCTTTTCATCCGAAAAAGTTCTCACAGAGGTATTAAAGTCAGTCTTTCCGCTTTTCAGTGAAGTATAAACAGAATCCATTTCCCGTTCTTTCTCCTGCAGGGTATAACTGGAAATATTCTGAGGCAAACGCTTAAAAATATGAGAAACCAAGACTTGACCAGCCCGATAATTCATTTTCATTTTATCATATATCTTACGAATAATATCTTCAGAAGATACCTCATCAGTCAAATATGATTTTGATATTTGCCGGCGGTATCCTTCTAATTCTTCATGAAAAGCTTTCGTGGTATCAACTCCAGCTTCCTCTGCCGCTAAAGCCTTCAACTTAAAATCAATAAATAAGCTTAAAGACTCATTCAAAGATTTCTTCTCAGCTCCAGGTAAACATTGCATTTTATTATACTGGTATTCAAATTCTGAACGCAGAATTTCCGTTCCGTTTATCCGTATTAAAACAGGATCTTGGTCGGCAAACAGATTCAAATTAGCTATCAATAAAAAGATAAAAAACAAAAATATATTCCTAATCTTAATTTTCATATCAGCAGCAAAATGTAACATAAATAATAACACCCAAACAAGATTAACACAACTGTGAAAATAAAAAATGTCCGAAAAGTAATAATAGTTCCCGGACATTTTTTATTTATCATATTTTCTATCCTTTATTCCGGACGACTATAGTTTGGTGCTTCACTTGTAATAGAAACATCATGAGGATGACTCTCAAGAACACCGGCATTGGTTATTCGTGTAAACTTTGCTTCATGCAACTGATCAATATTCGCTGCACCACAATATCCCATTCCGGCGCGTAAACCACCGACCAATTGATAAATCACCTCATATAAAGTGCCTTTATATGGTACACGTGCCGCAATACCTTCCGGAACCAATTTCTTCACATCACTTGTACCACTTTGGAAATAACGATCCTTAGATCCGTTCTCCATTGCTTCCAACGATCCCATACCTCGATATGATTTGAATTTACGCCCGTTGAATATGATTGTATCCCCGGGAGATTCCTCTGTTCCGGCTACTAATGAACCAATCATAACACTATAGCCACCGGCAGCCAAAGCCTTAACAACATCTCCCGAATAACGTAGTCCACCATCAGCAATGAGGGGAACACCTGTTCCTTGTAAAGCTTTTGCAACCTCATATACCGCAGATAATTGAGGGACTCCAACTCCGGCAACAACTCGCGTCGTACAAATAGATCCCGGTCCGATACCAACTTTTACGGCATCTGCACCTGCCTCAGCCAAGGCTTTTGCAGCCTCACCCGTAGCAATGTTCCCTACGACAATATCAATATTAGGGAAACGTAATTTAGCCTCTTTAAGTTTATCTATTACAGATTTTGAATGCCCGTGAGCCGTATCAATCACAATTGCATCCGCACCGGCGTCAACCAAAGCCTGCATCCGATCCAAGGTATCAACAGTCACTCCAACTCCGGCAGCCACACGTAAACGCCCCTTAGCATCTTTACATGCCATCGGTTTATCTTTAGCCTTAGTAATATCTTTATAGGTGATCAAGCCGACTAATTTTCCATCTTTATCAACTACAGGAAGCTTTTCAATCTTATACTTCTGCAAAATCTCGGATACAGCTTCCATATCTGTAGTTTGATTGGTCGTGATTATATTTTCTTTCGTCATCACTTCATCAATACGTTTATTGATATCTTTCTCAAAGCGAAGATCACGATTGGTTACAATTCCTACCAAATATTTGTCATCATCTACAACAGGTATACCTCCAATCTTATATTCCGCCATTAAATCCAAAGCATCTCCAACCGTAGAGCCTCGCTTAATAGTAACAGGATCATAGATCATACCATTCTCTGCACGCTTTACAATAGCAACCTGACGTGCTTGCTCTTCTATAGACATATTTTTATGAATAACTCCAATACCGCCTTCACGGGCAATGGCAATAGCCATTTTAGCTTCGGTAACGGTATCCATTGCGGCAGTTACAAAAGGGATTTTCAACTCAATATGTTTGGAAAATTTTGTCGACAACTCGACTGTGCGCGGTAATACTTCTGAATAGGCTGGGATCAACAAAACATCATCGTAAGTCAATCCATCCATCACAATTTTATCAGCAATAAATGACATAGGGCTATGCGTTTAAAATTTATTGCGCGCAAATATACGGTTTTTATTCCATTCCATATATCTACACGCAACATTTTTTTCTTTTTTATATCAACGCATCATATCAATTAGCCATTTCCGATATGAATTTTATACGTACCAAACGGACTTCTTCCTCTGTAAAATCATCTCCCAGCTCTTCAAGAGCATCATCTATTTTATCCGTAGTAGACTCTTTAAAATAATCATAAATATCAAGCAAATGATCTTCATCCATAATTTCATCAAGGAAATAATCGATATTAAGCTTTGTGCCTGAATAAACGATGGCTTCTATTTCGTCCAACAACTCGTTAAACTCAATTCCTTTTGACATTGCAATATCATCCAAAGCGACTTTACGGTCAATTGCTTGGATAATTGAAACCTTCAACTTGGACTTATTAGCTACAGTACGAACACGTAAGTCTTCTGGACGTTCTATTTCATTTTCTTCACAATGACGCTTAATTAAGATACAGAATTCTTCGCCATATCGCTTTGCTTTACCAGCTCCAACTCCCGGAATATTCTGCAATTCATCTAATGTCACCGGATAAATAGTAGCCATTGCTTCAAGTGAAGGGTCTTGAAATATTACATAAGGAGGTACCTCTAACTTCTTAGAAAGCTTCTTTCTAAGATCTTTTAGCATAGAATACAAAGCCGGGTCGACAGCACATGCCCCACCTCCCCTTGCAGGCGCTTCCTCTTCCACTTCTTCAAAATCATTATCTTCGGTAATTTTGAATGATTTAGGACTTTTCAGAAACTTTTTGCCAGCTTCAGTAACCTTCAACAAACCATAATTTTCGACATCTTTATTCAGATATCCGGCAATCAAAGCTTGGCGAATCACAGCATTCCATGTCTTATCCTCTTCACCCATACCCGATCCGAAAACTTCGAGATCTTCATGTAAATGGGCTTGAACTTCAGATGTCTCACGTCCTTGTATAATATCTATAATATAATCTGCTTTAAAATTTTCTTTAACCGCAATAATTGCTTCTATTACGGTACACAATAATTCTTGAGCTTCCACTTGTTTTTTCGGATTTAAACAGTTGTCACAATTTCCACAATTTTCTTCTGTATACTCCTCGCCGAAATAATGCAATAATGCCTTCCGACGACATACAGAAGATTCGGCATACGCAGCAGTTTCCAATAGTAGCTGTTTACCTATTTCTTGTTCTGCCACTGGTTTGCCTTGCATAAACTTTTCCAGTTTCTGCAAATCTTTATTCGTATAAAAAGTTATGCATTGACCTTCACCACCATCCCGTCCGGCACGTCCCGTTTCCTGATAATATCCTTCCAAACTCTTCGGGATATCATAATGAATCACATAGCGTACATCCGGTTTATCAATCCCCATCCCAAATGCTATCGTAGCCACAATCACATCAATTTTTTCCATTAGAAAATCGTCTTGATTCAGTGTGCGGGTCGAAGAATCCATACCAGCATGATATGCACGAGCATTAATGCCATTAGCTTGTAATACTTCAGCCAACTCTTCCACTTTCTTGCGACTAAGACAATAAATGATACCCGACTTCTCGGGATTATTCTTGATAAACTTGATAATATCCTTATCTACGTTAACCGTTTTAGGGCGGACTTCATAATAAAGATTAGGACGATTAAATGACGATTTAAACACCTGAGCATCAACCATCCCCAAATTTTTCTGTATATCATGTTGAACTTTTGGAGTAGCTGTTGCCGTAAGTGCGATTAATGGTGCTTTGCCAATCTCATTAATAATGGGACGGATGCGACGATACTCAGGACGAAAGTCATGCCCCCATTCGGAGATGCAATGAGCTTCATCTACTGCATAGAAAGAAATTTTAACTGTTCTCAGAAATTCAACATTTTCATCTTTCGTTAATGACTCGGGTGCCACATAAAGAAGCTTCGTGCGACCACTGGTAATATCAGCTTTTACCTGATCGATTGCACCTTTATTTAATGAAGAATTTATAAAATGGGCAATACCATCTTCTTCACTAAAATTACGCATTGCGTCAACTTGATTCTTCATTAAAGCAATCAAAGGAGAAATCACAATAGCTGTTCCATCCATTATTAAGGATGGTAACTGATAACACAAAGATTTTCCGCCTCCCGTAGGCATTAATACAAAAGTGTCGTTCCCAGCCAATAAATTCTTTATGATTGCTTCCTGATTTCCTTTGAATGTATCAAATCCGAAATACTTTTTCAGTTTTTCTGTTAAAATTATCTTCTTCCCTGCCATAAATCATTAGGTTGTTTATTGAAGACGTCCCTCATAGTCATATCATTCCAATAAGAACTCAAACAAAGTTATAAACAACTTCTTAATATTCAAGCATAATCCATCTACATTTTTTTATCAAAAATAAAAAAATGACCATTATTAATTATTCATCCCTTCATTTCAAACAGATTGAAGTCGACCGGGATTTGCTTTAGCAATTTGGTGCTGAGCATAATCCAAAGTGACAACAAAACTATCCCGCCGTTCAGATGGGATTTCAAACATAGAATCAATCATGATTGTTTCTACAATGGAACGTAGTCCACGAGCTCCCAACTTAAATTCTATCGCTTTATCCACAATATATTCAAATACAGGATCCTCAAAAGTCAGCTGGACACCATCCATATCAAAGAGTTTTACGTACTGCTTAATTATAGAATTCCTAGGCTCCGTAAGAATAGCACGCAAAGCGGCACGATCCAACGGATTAAGATAGGTAAGCACAGGCAGACGTCCTATAATCTCAGGAATCAGTCCAAATGCCTTCAAATCCTGAGGAGCAATATACTGCATCAGATTATTCTTATCAATATTTGCTGTATGTTTTACCGCACTATATCCAACCACATGAGCATTCAAACGTTGGGCTATTTTCTTTTCGATTCCATCAAAAGCCCCTCCACAAATAAATAAAACGTTCTTTGTATTCACTGGAATCATTTTCTGATCCGGGTGCTTTCTCCCTCCTTGAGGTGGAACATTGACGATCGAGCCTTCCAGTAATTTCAATAATCCTTGTTGAACACCTTCACCGCTGACATCTCGGGTTATAGAGGGGTTATCACCTTTACGAGCAATCTTGTCTATTTCATCAATAAAGACAATACCCCGTTCGGCTTCAGGAACATTATAATCGGCAACTTGTAACAAACGCGTAAGAATACTTTCAATATCTTCACCTACATAACCCGCTTCCGTCAAAACCGTAGCATCTACAATGGTAAATGGGACATTCAATAGTTTAGCTATAGTTCTAGCGAGCAGCGTTTTTCCGGTCCCGGTACTACCGACCATGATGATATTAGATTTTTCTATTTCAACATCATCGCCGGCATCTTTTTGAAGTAAACGTTTATAATGATTATACACGGATACCGAAAGAAAACGCTTAGCATCATCCTGCCCAATAACATACTCATCAAGAAAAGCTTTCATCTCTCTAGGTTTAGGCAAATCACTTAAATTCAACTTCTTCGAGGTACCTTCCTTCGTATTTCCCATGGCTTCCTGAGTTATTTCATAGGCCTGGGTAACACAACTATCGCAAATGAAGCCATTCAAACCTGTAATCAAGAATCCGACTTCATCCTCAGAACGTCCGCAAAAGCTACATCTATTTTTAGTTCGTTTTGTTTCAGCCATACCTACTTTTTAATCAACACTTCATCAACCATACCATAATCTTTAGCTTCTTGGGCTGTCATCCAATAATCCCGATCTGAATCAGCCCAAACCTTATCAAAATCAGTATGAGAATGGTCCGCAATAATTGTATACAGTTCTTTCTTCAATTTTTGGATTTCGCGGGCAGTAATTTCGATGTCCGAAGCTTGTCCCTGAGCACCACCCATCGGCTGATGAATCATTACACGAGAATGAGTCAAAGCAGAACGTTTCTTTTCTGCTCCTGCAACCAATAACACTGCAGCCATGCTTGCCGCCATACCGGTACAAATGGTTGCAACATCACTCGAAATGAACTGCATGGTATCATAAATACCAAGCCCGGCATGGACTGATCCGCCAGGAGAATTGATATAAATAGAGATGTCTTTACCTGAATCTACCGAATCAAGATAAAGTAACTGTGCTTGCAGAGTATTAGCGGTGTAATCATCAATTTGAGTCCCAAGAAAAATGATGCGATCCATCATCAAGCGGGAGAAAACATCAAGCTGAGTAACATTAAGCTGACGTTCCTCTAGAATATAAGGATTCAAATACCCAGCTTGAGATTTGATAACGTCATCCAATACCAAACCATTTATTCCCAAATGTTTGGTTGCATATTTTCTAAAATCATCCATAACGTTTTCTATTTTAATTTTGATATAAATGAGATGCAAATAAACGAAAAAGAACACAGAGACACAAAAAAACACAGAGTTATATCCCATAAACTCTGTGTTTCTTTACAATATTAAACTTTTATCAAATAAAAAGTTTATTCAAACATTTTATTAAACTCCTGAATAGAAACAGTCTTACTATCCAACGTCACCTGATTTTTCAAAGCAAAGGCTAATTTTGTTTCAATCGCACGATTCACCAAACCTTCAACACTCTCTTTCTTTTTCAGCATTTCTTTTGAATAGTTATCAAGAATATCCTCTGGAATATTTAACATTCCATATTGAGCGAACTGGGCACGAGTCGCTTCTTTCGCCATATTCAGAATATCATCTTGTTCTACTTTAATCTCATTAGCTTTTATTAGCTGCTCTTTAATCAGATGCCATGTAAGTTCTTCAATACTCTTATCATAATTTTCCTCGACAAACGCTTCATCTTTATCGGTATTATTCAGACGCATAATACGCTTCAACAGATTATCCGAAAATTCCAACTTGCCGATTTTCGCCATCAACAATTGGCGAACATCTATTAAGAATTTGTAATCACTATCAGCTACATATTGAGCAGCAATCAAATCTTTTACTTTTGCACGGAAATCGTCTTCTGTATTAACAACATCTTTACCAAAGACTTGATCAAAGATCTCTTGATTAAGATCTCCTGCAACAAAACGGGTAATTTCCTGTATTTGGAAACTGAAATCCGATTTAACCTCAGCAGCTGCTTCCTTATCTATTTTCAAAAGAGAAGCCAATTCAGTAACACTACCATCCCAAGCTTTAAATGGGTTAAAAGTAATCACATCATCTGCTTTCACGTTTGAAAAAAGAAGCTTCTGATCTTCACCTTTCATATAAGCAGGCATCATTACTGCCCCTTCAACCTGAATGCCATTCTCCTTCGTGGTACCATCATCATTCAACTCGGCTAAAAGACCTTTCAGCATATCATTATCCTGATAAGTTTCTACCGTCTCATACTTTCCATTACGCTGAGTGTATGTTTTAATTTGATTATCAATCATCTCATCCGTAACTTCTATTGCATAGTAATCTATCTTATCCTTAACATCTACCTCCACTTTAAAATCCGGTGCCAAAGCGATATCAAACAAGAATTCAAAATCTTCCATAGAATCAAAATCTATTTCCGGCTGTTTTTCTTCGTTTGGAAGAGGTTCTCCAAGAATGTTAACTTTATTGTCCTGAATATATTTATATACAGCATCGGATAACAGCTTATTTACTTCGTCGGCAATAACTGATTTTCCATACATTTTCTTCACCAGGCTCGCTGGAACCATTCCCTTACGAAAACCAGGAATCTGAGCTTTTTGGCGAAGATCTTTTAACGATTTATCAACTTTTTCTTGATAGTCTGCCTTCTCAAGCTTCACAGTAAGTAAAGCACTTACTTTGTCAATGTTTTGAAATGAAACGTTCATTTTGACACCTATTTATTTGATTTATATTATCTTTCTCAAACGAGCGTGCAAAATTAGCGTTAATCTTTCAAATATCAAAAAAACCCGAAACTTTATTTTTTTATAACAATCTTTCTCTAGTTATGAAAAAAAAAACAGAAAAAGATGAAAAATTCGAATTTAATTCTTTTCTTTGTCGCGGAATGACAACACATTAGTTTCTCGATTTCCATTGCATGGTTTTTACTCCCGTTTTAATAAACGTTTTTGTAAACTCTCTGTCATCGTAATCCTTTTATTATTAGTTGTCATCCAAGAGAGTTTTTATTCATTTTATTTAATTTTTTATTATTTTCATCATGAACATTTACGTTGGAAACCTTAATTACCGCGTTAAGGAAGCTGACCTTCAAAAGGTCATGGAAGATTACGGAGCAGTTTCTTCTATTAAATTTATTAAAGACCGTGAGACCGGTCGTTTCAGAGGGATCGCATTTGTAGAAATGGAAGATCAGGCAGCAGCAAAAGCTATTGCAGAATTGGATGGTGCCGAATATTTTGGACGTAATATGGTGGTTAAAGAAGCAAGACCTCCAAAATACTAACATATAATTACTGTATATAAAAAACGAAGCGTATAGAATAAAACTAACGCTTCGTTTTTTATTATAGCTCATTATTATTTATCATTTAGATAAATATCTCGAATATTTATTTTAACTGGAAATCCTTCCTCCTCAAAACAAAGCTATTACTTAAATATTTCTCTCTCACAATCTTATTTTCAGCAAGTTCTTCAGGAGTACCCCGAAATAAAATTTTACCCTCAAAAAGCAAGTAAGCACGATCTGTAATGCTTAAAGTCTCCTGCACATTATGATCCGTAATTAGAATCCCAATATTTTTATCTTTCAATTTCCACACAATTTGCTGAATATCTTCTACAGCAATAGGATCAACACCCGCAAATGGCTCATCAAGCATAATAAATTTAGGATCAATAGCTAGACAGCGGGCAATCTCTGTACGCCGACGCTCACCACCCGACAATTGGTTTCCTTTGTTTTTACGGACTTTTTGCAAACGAAATTCCGCGATCAGACTTTCCAGTTTATTCTTTTGATATTCCACCGGTTCATTAGTCATTTCCAATACAGATATGATATTATCTTCCACGCTCATTTGGCGAAAAACAGATGCCTCTTGCGCAAGATAGCCAATCCCATTCTGAGCACGCTTGTACACAGGATAATTAGTAATATCAAGATCATTCAAAAAGATATGTCCTTCATTCGGCGTTATCAGACCAACCGTCATATAAAAAGAAGTCGTTTTTCCGGCACCATTCGGGCCTAGTAAACCAACAATTTCGCCTTGCTTAACATCAATCGAAACATGACTGACAACTGTACGCTTCCCATACTTCTTAACCAAGTTTTCAGTCCGAAGTACCATTCGAGTTTCTTCCATTTCTAACGCTATTTTACCGCAAATGTAGCAATAATCAGCCAAAATGGTCTATATTTGCACACAAATTAGCTATTAATCATGATAAAAGCAATAAGAACCGTAGGAAGATATATCATGCTCATGGGACGTACATTCGGACGGCCAGAGCGATTACGAATGTCTTTCAAGCAATTTATCAATGAGATGGAGAAATTAGGAGTAAACTCCATTGGCATTGTTCTGCTAATTTCCTTTTTTATTGGTGCGGTTATTACTATACAAATAAAATTGAATATTGAGAGCCCCTTCATGCCACGATGGACAGTAGGATATGTGACCCGTGAGATTATGTTACTGGAATTCTCTTCTGCTATTATGTGCTTAATATTAGCAGGAAAAGTGGGTTCGAATATCGCTTCAGAAATAGGAACTATGCGTGTCACGCAACAGATTGATGCACTTGAGATAATGGGAATCAATTCAGCCAATTATCTGATACTGCCTAAAATAGCGGCAATGGTAACAGCTATACCTGTTTTGGTAACATTCAGTATATTTGCGGGCATTATAGGTGCATTTTGTTCCTGTTGGTTTTTAGGAATCATGTCTGCAGTAGATTTGGAATACGGATTACAATATATGTTCGTAGAATGGTTTATTTGGTCTGGAATTATAAAGTCCTTTTTCTTTGCATTCATTATTGCCAGTGTTTCTGCATTCTTCGGCTACACCGTTGAAGGTGGTTCTATTGAGGTAGGTAAAGCTTCAACAGATTCTGTTGTTACTAGTAGCGTACTTATCTTATTTGCCGACTTGGTATTAACTAAACTTTTAATGGGATGATAGAACTAAAAGGACTTTGGAAATCGTTTGAAAAAAAAGATGTCTTAAAAGACATTAACGCTGTTTTTGAAAATGGAAAAACAAATCTCATTATAGGGCAAAGTGGTTCCGGAAAAACAGTTTTGATGAAGTGCATTGTCGGGCTATTAATTCCAGAAAAGGGTGAATTGCTGTATGACAACCGAAATTTTCTTATCATGAGTAAGAAAGAAAGGAAAGCCTTACGCAGAGAGATGGGTATGATTTTCCAGAATGCAGCCCTTTTCGATTCGATGACAGTACTCGAAAACGTAATGTTTCCATTAAATATGTTTAGTCGTGACATACTTCGCGACCGTACCCGCCGGGCTATGTTTTGTCTTGATCGGGTAAATCTGACAGAAGCAAAAAATAAATATCCCGGGGAGATTAGCGGGGGTATGCAAAAGCGAGTTGCCATTGCACGAGCCATTGCGCTAAATCCTCAATATCTATTTTGTGATGAGCCCAATTCAGGTCTGGATCCGAAAACATCTTTAGTTATTGACGAGTTAATACATGATATAACAACAGAATATAATATGACTACTCTCATCAATACTCATGACATGAATTCAGTAATGGGAATAGGAGAAAAAATTATTTATATTTATGAAGGGCATAAGGAATGGGAAGGAAGTAAAGATGATATATTCACATCAAGCAATAAGAAATTAAACGATTTCATATTCGCTTCCGATTTATTCCGAAAAGTAAAAGAAGCTGAAGTTCGCAACATCGAGGGGTAAATGATCTTTTCTTTTCCTTTACTCTGGATTTTCTCAACAGAACTACCCCGCAAAAAAACATGATCGCTCTCAATTGAAATCCATCAGAGAGCGACCACATATTCAAAAATATTCCCGAACTATTTCTGGCGGATATAAATATTAATCGGAGTACCCGTTAAATTCCACTTCTCTCTCATCTTGTTTTCTAAAAAACGCCGATACGGTTCTTTCACATATTGTGGAAGATTAGCAAAATAAACAAAAGAGGGGACCTGGGTATTGGGCAATTGAGTAATATACTTAATTTTAATATACTTCCCTTTCATGGAAGGAGGGGGATATGCTTCAATCAACGGCAACATTTCTTCATTTAAGCGAGCTGTTGGAATACGAGTCATCCTATTCTCGTATACACTCCGCGCTTCTTCTAAAACCTTCAAAATACGTTGTTTTGTAAGCGCAGATACAAAAATTATAGGAAAATCAACAAAAGGGGCAAACCGAGAACGTATAGCATCCTCAAATGTTTTCATCACTTTTACTGTCTTATCCTCCACTAAATCCCATTTATTCACAACTGCAACCAATCCTTTAGAGTTCTTCTGAATCAAAGAAAAAATATTCAAATCCTGGCTTTCAATTCCACGCGTAGCATCAAGCATAAGGATACAGACATCAGAAGCTTCTATGGAGCGAATAGAGCGGATAACTGAATAATATTCAAGATCTTCATTAACCTTGCTTTTTTTCCTTATACCAGCCGTATCAACCAAATAAAAATCAAAACCGAATTTATTATATCGGGTATAAATAGAATCACGAGTAGTACCCGCAATTTCTGTCACAATATTACGATCCTCCCCAATAAAAGCATTCACTATAGAAGATTTCCCTGCATTAGGACGTCCTACAACTGCAAAGCGAGGTATATCTTCATCTAATAACTCCTCAGATTCCTTTCTGAATTTATCAACAATAATATCCATCATATCCCCTGTTCCCGAACCGCTTATTGCCGAAACGCAGTAAGGATCTCCCAAACCTAAAGTATAGAATTCAGGCGCATTATATTGTAACTCGTTATTATCGGTTTTATTAGCAATCAAAAGAACAGGCTTCTTTGAGCGGCGCAAAATAGCAGCCACTTCCATGTCCAAGTCTGTTACCCCATTCATAACATCAACTACAAACAAGATAACATCGGCTTCATCCACAGCCACCAAAACTTGCTTGCGGATTTCTTCTTCAAAAACATCATCGGAATTTACAACCCACCCTCCAGTATCTACTACTGAGAATTCTTTTCCAAGCCATTCACTCTTTCCATACTGACGGTCACGAGTTGTCCCTGCCTCTTCATTTACAATGGCTTGGCGGGTTTTTGTCAGACGATTAAACAAAGTGGACTTGCCAACATTAGGGCGCCCCACTATAGCAACTAAGTTTCCCATATATCTATCTAATTATTAACGACTATCTCAGCCGCATAAATACTATTAATCCAATTGGTAGCCAAATTGGCGCAATTCTTTATCAGAGTTCCGCCAATCTTTATCTACTTTTACGAAAGTTTCCAGAAAAATGCTTTTCCCAAAAAAATGTTCCAAATCACGTCTGGCCTCAGAAGATACTTTTTTCAAGGCTTTGCCTTGCTTACCTATTATAATGCCCTTTTGCGATTCACGCTCCACATAAATAACCGCATTTATATGAATTAGTTTATCACTTTCCTTAAATTGCTCTATTACTATTTCTACAGCATAAGGAATTTCTTTATCATAATAGAGTAATATTTTTTCACGTATTATCTCAGTAGCAAAAAAGCGAGCCGGTTTGTCCGTCCATTGATCCTTCTCAAAATATGGAGGAGAATCAGGCAATAAATCCTTTATCCGCCTCATTATGTACTCTACATTGAACTTTGTGATAGCAGAAATTGGTATTATTTCTGCTTTCGGTAGTATTTCTTTCCAAGAATCGACTAAGGTCACAAGTTTTTCCTGATCAGTCAAATCAATCTTATTAATAAGCAACAACAAAGGGATATCCATCCGGGCAACTTTTTCTATAAAATCATTATGCTTATCAGAAGTTTCAATGACATCTGTCACATATAGTAAAATATCAGCATCACTTAGAGCTGAAGTAGAAAAATTCAGCATTGATTCCTGCAATTTATAAGCAGGTTTTAAAACTCCAGGGGTATCAGAAAAGACAATTTGCAGGTCCTCCGTATTATATATACCCATAATACGATGACGGGTCGTTTGTGCTTTAAACGTAGCTATTGACACACGTTCCCCCACCAATGCATTCATTAACGTAGATTTTCCCACATTTGGATTACCTACAATATTTACAAACCCAGCTTTATGCATATTTACTCCTTCCTATTTTCAATGAGACAAAAAAACGCATCAAATCGAAATAGGATGCGTTTCTAGTATAGCGATTATATAGCTTCCACTTTATTGTTTCTTGCCATCATATCCCCACTTCACATATACAGCTCCCCACGTAAATCCAGCACCAAAAGCCGTAAAAATAAGATTATCGCCCTTTTTAAGCTTATCTTCAAAATCCCAAATGCAAAGAGGAAGAGTACCGGCACTTGTATTGCCGTACCGTTCAATATTAATCATCATCTTCTCATGAGGAAGTTCTAAACGATGAGCAACCGCATCAATAATACGTAAATTAGCCTGATGTGGAATAACCCAATCTATATTATCCTTATTCAAGTGGTTCCGTTCGGCAATAGCTGCACAGGCATCTGACATGTTTGAAACTGCATATTTGAAAACAGTTCGCCCCTCTTGATAGATATAGTGCATGTGGTTATCCACTGTGAAATAAGAAGAAGGGCATACAGATCCACCGGCTTTCATATGCAAGAAGGGCAATCCTTTGCCATCAGTTCTCAATAATGCATCCATTACTCCTACTTCTTCAGTTGTCGGCTCCATCATAAATGCAGCAGCGCCATCACCAAAGATAGGGCAGGTTGAACGATCTGTATAATCTACCATAGAAGACATTTTGTCTGCACCAACTATAATAATCTTTTTATATCTTCCAGAACGTATAAAGTTAGCAGCGGTTTCCAATAAATAGAGAAAACCAGAACATGCAGCTTGTAGATCAAAAGCAAAAGCATTCTTCAATCCCAGTTTATCACATAGGATAGAAGCCGTAGATGGGAAATGATAATCAGGAGTACTAGTCGCAACTATCACTAATTCAACATCCTCCGGATTAGCTCCAGTCCGTTGCATGAGTTGCTTCGCCGCCTTGCGAGCCATGTAAGAGGTTCCTAAGCCCTCTTCATTCAAAATATGTCTTTCTTTTACCCCGATGCGGGTCATTATCCATTCGTCATTGGTATCTACCATTCTCGACAATTCATCATTTGTCAAAACATAATCAGGTACATATCCACCAACTCCTGTTATTACTGCATTTATTTTTTCCATTAATTCTATGCTAGATAATACCCAAACACGGAAGTCTAAAAAGTCCTCTATCTACAGATTCCCCTCAGACAACCGATATTCAAGCAATAAAATCATATAAGCCCGCACATTTAAACAGCTGCTTCTTTTTCTATAGCAAGCTTTCCTCTGTAATATCCGCATGCTCCACAAACGGTATGATACACATGCCATTCACCACAGTTTGGGCAAATAGCCAATGTAGGAGCTACTGCTTTATCATGAGTTCTTCTCTTTGCAGTCCTTGTTTTAGACTGTCTTCTTTTAGGATGTGCCATTTTTCTTAATCTTTAATTGTTATCTAATATTTTTTTTAATTCACTCCACCGGGGATCAACTTGAGAATCACCTTTATCAGCTGCTTCATTTGAGAATTCCTCATCTTCAGAAACAAACACATCTTCCTCTTCTTCAGCAGAAGCTGTCCGCATATGCTTACTTAGCTTCCCACTCATTGTCTTATTACACTTTCCAACCGGATGTACATGTTTCATCGGAATTGCTAACGTAACAAATTCATACATGAACCATGCCACATTAATTTCACCTTCTTCTTCAGGAATGACAATCAAATTATCGCCCTCTTCAGCATATTCATGACCAAACTTAACGACCAATTTATCTATAGAAGAGACTGGCTGCTCCATATCATCCAAACAACGATCACATGGTATCCAGACCAACCCTTCCGTATTAAAATTAAGCTCAAAAGCGCGCGATGTTCTTTTTACAATTAATTCAACATTCACTTTCCCCTTTTGAACTTCAGGGCTATCAATAATAGCAAAAAATTGATTATCAAGCACAAATTCATACTTACATGAATCCGTACTCATTCCTTTCAAGTCTATTTTATATTTATCAAACCGTCCCACAGCTTGTTATAATTTATTCGGGGCACAAAGATACAAATAATTATCCTCATAATTCAGAAATTAACAATGAATTATTCATTTTTTAAGATCAAAAGCCTTATATTATCCAGAAAAAAAGACTTTAGCTTATTCAAATACAAACAAAAAAGGAGCTAAGAATAACCCTATCCGTACTAAAACAAAGGAATTATACCACCCTGGAAACATTCCAGAGCATGTAGATATAAATTGTTTGAACACTTTATGACAGATGATCGGTCTTAATCTTTTCAAACGTATACCTTTCCTGACTTTGACAATGCGTCACCCTAAAGGGATTTCCAAAAAAATTCGTCAAAAAGTTTGGCAATAGATTTGTGCCTTGTGGTTAGCAACATCGTCTTAGTCATCGTTTCATTGCTGATTGGCAATTTGATTTTCAATGTTGTTATCGTTTTTGCAATATCCAAAACTTTATCTACACTCAGATTTATCCCACCCGTTTTAAGAATACGTTCAAGTTCTTTATACACTTTGTAGGCTACAAAGCAAATACAAACATGCGCCTCAATGCGTTTTTTGGTAAAATGGAACATCGGTCGCAATTCCAAAGTGCCTTTGGTTATGCGGAATGCCCGTTCCACCTGCCATAGTTCACTGTATTCTTCATAAACTGTTTTTGCCGTCAAAGTTGTATTGGTAATGTAGCCCTTCAAGCCGTCCCAACGCTCGTCTTCTCTGATTTTATCGTAATTTATGCTTGCTTTTATATTGTCGCTTATTTCTAAAAATTTGTTGTAGCCGCGCTTATTAACCTTGTCCTTTGTTATTGAACCGCTCTTGTATTCTTTTTCAAGCCGTTTTATGCCCTTTTCGCGATTATAAAGGTCTTTCTTTGCTCTGTTTTCAGAATAACCGACAATCAGGCGAGAAGTAGCTGTTTTTTGACATTCATAAAATTTACCATCGCCTTTTTCCTGCGACAAAATCCATTGGGTAACCGACTTATTTTCATTTTTGATTCTTGCGCCAATGATATATTGGTAGCTTTTCTGTTCCAAAAGTTCGATATTATCATTGTTCATCAGTCCCGAATCGGCAACTACTACAAAATCTTTCAATTCAAATCGTTTCACAAAGTCCTCCACAACAGGCAACATCGTATGTCCTTCATATTTGTTGCCCTCGTGAATGGAGTAGGCTAAAGGATAGCCGCCTGAACTGACCAATAAGCCAAGAACTATCTGTGGTTGAGAATGTTTCCCATCTTTTGAAAATCCCGTTTTGCGTAAGTCATCACTCAAATCAGTTTCAAAATAAAGGGTGGTTACATCGTAAAAGACAAGTCCGATTTTGCCTCCCAAAATCTTCCGCGTATGTGCTACGCTGATTTGCTGGACTGTATCTTTTTGCGTGTCATGTAATTTATCCAAATAGCGATATATTTTGTGCAACTCCACATCTTCGTCAAAATACGACTTCAAATAATCAACTGTTGCAACCTTGCTGCGCGGCTGACAAATGCGCGATACTACCAAATGTTTCAATATCTCATCGTCAATTTTGTCAAAACCAACCAATTGAAACACTTGGTTTAGTATAAGTTGAGTCCCATTGAGCAGTATATTCTCTATATTGCCCAATAAACGCTCGGTTACTTGCTTTTCTTCCTCTTCGCGTGTATGTTCTGAAAACATATCGCGATTGCCAAGATAAGTATCAAGCCATTTCTTGCCTTGCTGATACAGTTCTTCTATCTCTTTTTCATTATCGCTGACACCAATGGCTTTTAACTCACGAAAGTGTTTTCCGCTTTTATCTACCACAACTACACTTGTGGTGCCTGACCGATTTTTCTTTTTGCGTACAAACATACCACAAAAATACTCTTTTTTTTGCCTGCGTCACCCATTTCGGTGACCCAAAATTCATAAAACACTGTGTATTTGATTGTTATAAATTCACTGAAATAAAAGTGTCAAAGTCAGGAGAATGTAGATATAAATTGTTTGAACACTTTATGACAGATGATCGGTCTTAATCTTTTCAAACGTATACCTTTCTTGTTTGTGGTGCTGTTTGAGCTATGGCTGTGGGGGCGTTCGCTCCCGATTTCCAGCCTCCGGTTTTTGTGTGTCCCGGATGAACGGGTCCCCCAAAAGGGTATACCGGGGGAACGGAGCCAGGGGCATAAAAGAAAGAGAGAGGCTCTCTCCTTGCGGACAGAACCTCTCTACTAAAAGTGGCGACTACCTACTCTCCCACTGTTACGCAGTACCATCGGCGTGACAAGGCTTAACTTCTCTGTGCGGAATGGGAAGAGGTGGAACCCTTGTGCTATAGTCACCTGAATAAGGAAGACATGATGCAATTAGTGAAGCAAAAATTCTGAATACCTATTGCAGTATTCAGATAAGTTGAACGGATATACCAGCCCGAAGAAAGACTTCGGAAAAAAAGTGAACGGGCAATTAGTAATGCTCGGCTGTGGTGTCACCACCTGTACACCTGCATCCTATCAACGTCATCGTCTGTGACGACCCTAAGAAATCTAATCTTGTGGCTGGCTTCGTACTTAGATGCTTTCAGCACTTATCCAATCCCGACTTAGATACCCGGCAATGCACCTGGCGGCACAACCGGTAAACCAGAGGTCAGTCCAACACGGTCCTCTCGTACTAGTGTCAGAGCCACGCAAATTTCAAACGCCCACGATAGATAGAGACCGAACTGTCTCACGACGTTCTGAACCCAGCTCGCGTGCCACTTTAATGGGCGAACAGCCCAACCCTTGGGACCTTCTCCAGCCCCAGGATGTGACGAGCCGACATCGAGGTGCCAAACCCCTCCGTCGATATGAGCTCTTGGGAGGGATCAGCCTGTTATCCCCGGAGTACCTTTTATCCTTTGAGCGATGTCCCTTCCATACGGAAACACCGGATCACTATGCTCTAGTTTCCTACCTGATCGACTTGTAAGTCTCCCAGTCAAGCGCCCTTATGCCATTACACTCTGCGGACGGTTACCAATCGTCCTGAGGGCACCTTGAGAAGCCTCCGTTACGCTTTTGGAGGCGACCACCCCAGTCAAACTACCCACCAAACAGTGTCCACGAATCATCGTGTTAGAACTCAAACAATCAAAGGGCCGTATTTCAACAGCGGCTCCACAAAGACTGGCGTCCCTGCTTCAATGCCTCCGGCCTATCCTACACATCAATTGCCCAAATTCAATGTTAAGCTATAGTAAAGGTTCACGGGGTCTTTTCGTCCCATCGCGGGTAATCGGCATCTTCACCGATACTACAATTTCACTGAGCTCACGGTTGAGACAGCGTCCAGATCATTACACCATTCGTGCAGGTCGGAACTTACCCGACAAGGAATTTCGCTACCTTAGGACCGTTATAGTTACGGCCGCCGTTTACTGGGGCTTCAATTCAATGCTTCTCTTGCGATGACATCTCCTCTTAACCTTCCAGCACCGGGCAGGTGTCAGGCTGTATACTTCATCTTGCGATTTTGCACAGCCCTGTGTTTTTGTTAAACAGTTGCCTGGACCTATTCTCTGCGCCTCAACTTACATTGAGGACCCTTTATTCCGAAGTTACAGGGTCAATTTGCCTAGTTCCTTAACCGTGATTCACTCAAGCGCCTTAGAATATTCATCCCGACTACGTGTGTCCGTTTACGGTACGGGTACCTTAAAGATTTGTTTAGCGGATTTTCTTGGAAGTATGGTTACGTGCACTATTGCCTTGTCCTTGCGGACGCAGCATACTATCAGGTTCGACTCCAAGTGCGGATTTGCCTGCACCCGTCAACATCTACACCCTTCAACGGACTATTCCGTCAGTCCGCGGCACTGTCACAACTCCGTCCCCACATCACTCTTTAAGCTAGTACAGGAATATTAACCTGTTCGGCCATCGGTTTCGCCGTTCGGCTGAACCTTAGGACCCGACTTACCCTGATCCGATTAGCGTTGATCAGGAAACCTTAGTCTTTCGGCGAGGAGGTTTCTCACCTCCTTTATCGTTACTTATACCTACATTTGCGTTTCCACACGCTCCAGGGAAGCTCACGCTTCCCATTCTACGCAGAGTGGAATGCTCCCCTACCGATATGTACATATCCCATAGCTTCGGTAAACCGCTTATGCCCGATTATTATCCACGCCAAACTCCTCGACTAGTGAGCTGTTACGCACTCTTTAAATGAATGGCTGCTTCCAAGCCAACATCCTAGCTGTCTTTGCAATCTGACTTCGTTAGTTCAACTGAGCGGTTATTTCGGGACCTTAGCTGATGGTCCGGATTCTTCTCCTTTAGGACATGGACCTTAGCACCCATGCCCTCACTCCTGATATAGAACTGATGCGCATTCGGAGTTTGTCAAGACTTGATAGGCGGTGAAGCCCTCGCATCTTATCAGTCGCTCTACCTCACATCAGTATAAATCAAGGCTGCACCTAAATGCATTTCGGGGAGTACGAGCTATCTCCAAGTTTGATTAGCCTTTCACCCCCACCCTCAGCTCATCCAGAAGCTTTTCAACGCTTATTGGTGCGGTCCTCCAGATGGTGTTACCCATCCTTCAACCTGGCCAAGGGTAGATCACTTGGTTTCGCGTCTGCTCCTTCCGACTATACGCCCTGTTAAGACTCGCTTTCGCTTCGGCTACGGAAATCTATTTCCTTAACCTGGCCGGAAAAAGCAACTCGTAGGTTCATTATGCAAAAGGCACGCCGTCACAGCACAAGGCTGCTCCGACCGCTTGTAGGCGCATGGTTTCAGGAACTATTTCACTCTTCTATTCGAAGTGCTTTTCACCTTTCCTTCACAGTACTGGTTCACTATCGGTCTCTCGGGAGTATTTAGCCTTACCGGATGGTCCCGGCAGATTCACGCAAGATTTCTCGTGTCCCGCGCTACTCAGGATACCACTAGGGTTCAGATCGCTTCGTGTACTGGGTTATCACCATCTATGACTGTACTTTCCAGAACATTCCACTCACGATCAATCGTCCCAAAACGTGGTCCTACAACACCCACGATGCCTAAACAACGTAGGTTTGGGCTCTTCCCCGTTCGCTCGCCACTACTAGGGGAATCATTCTTATTTTCTTTTCCTGCAGGTACTAAGATGTTTCAGTTCCCTGCGTTAGCCTCTACATCAAGTAGATGTTATCCCTTCAAGATAACGGGTTGTCCCATTCGGAAATCTACGGATCAATGGTTATTTGCACCTACCCGCAGCTTATCGCAGCTTATCACGTCCTTCATCGCCTCCGAGAGCCAAGGCATCCGCCATGCGCCCTTATTTACTTTTTTACCGTTTATGAAGCCTTAATCACAGAAGGCTGCATATATACTTTCAACTTATTTTTGCTTTTTGGTTACATCATGTCAAAGATCGTATTGGCTTCAATTCCTTGAAGACTCTAGTGGAGAATAACGGATTCGAACCGTTGACCCCCTGCGTGCAAAGCAGGTGCTCTAGCCAGCTGAGCTAATCCCCCTTATGCGGAGTAGTCCCAGGCAGAGTTGAACTGCCGACCTCTACATTATCAGTGTAGCGCTCTAACCAACTGAGCTATAGGACTGTCAGTCAAACCCCGACCCTTCGGCCCGGCTTTTCTTCTTCTCTTTTTTTTATTTCCTACTTAAAGGCAATATCTTTTAATAAACAACTACCAGCAGTACAAGAAAGCCATTCCTGGGAATGGACACAATAAAATAAAAACCGACTCTTATCTTGTCGAAAATCACTCCAGAAAGGAGGTGTTCCAGCCGCACCTTCCGGTACGGCTACCTTGTTACGACTTAGCCCCAATTACCGGTTTTACCCTAGGGCGCTCCTTGCGGTTACGCACTTCAGGTACCCCCGGCTTTCATGGCTTGACGGGCGGTGTGTACAAGGCCCGGGAACGTATTCACCGCGCCGTGGCTGATGCGCGATTACTAGCGAATCCAGCTTCATGGAGTCGGGTTGCAGACTCCAATCCGAACTGAGAGTGGTTTTTGGGATTAGCATCACGTTGCCGTGTAGCTGCCTTCTGTACCACCCATTGTAACACGTGTGTAGCCCCGGACGTAAGGGCCGTGCTGATTTGACGTCATCCCCACCTTCCTCACATCTTACGACGGCAGTCTCTCCAGAGTCCCCGGCATTGCCCGATGGTAACTGGAAATAAGGGTTGCGCTCGTTATGGCACTTAAGCCGACACCTCACGGCACGAGCTGACGACAACCATGCAGCACCTTCACTAATGCCTTACGGCTATATAATTTCATATATATTCATTAGCAATTCAAGCCCGGGTAAGGTTCCTCGCGTATCATCGAATTAAACCACATGTTCCTCCGCTTGTGCGGGCCCCCGTCAATTCCTTTGAGTTTCACCGTTGCCGGCGTACTCCCCAGGTGGAACACTTAACGCTTTCGCTTGGCCGCTTACTGTGTATCGCAAACAGCGAGTGTTCATCGTTTACTGTGTGGACTACCAGGGTATCTAATCCTGTTTGATACCCACACTTTCGAGCATCAGCGTCAGTTACATCCCTGTGAGCTGCCTTCGCAATCGGAGTTCTTCGTGATATCTAAGCATTTCACCGCTACACCACGAATTCCGCCCACATTTAATGCACTCAAGACGTCCAGTATCAACTGCAATTTCAAGGTTGAGCCTTAAACTTTCACAACTGACTTAAACATCCGCCTACGCTCCCTTTAAACCCAATAAATCCGGATAACGCTCGGATCCTCCGTATTACCGCGGCTGCTGGCACGGAGTTAGCCGATCCTTATTCATAAGGTACATACAAAAGAGTATACATACTCCACTTTATTCCCTTATAAAAGAAGTTTACAACCCATAGGGCAGTCATCCTTCACGCTACTTGGCTGGTTCAGGCCTACGCCCATTGACCAATATTCCTCACTGCTGCCTCCCGTAGGAGTTTGGACCGTGTCTCAGTTCCAATGTGGGGGACCTTCCTCTCAGAACCCCTATCCATCGTAGGTTTGGTGGGCCGTTACCCCGCCAACTGCCTAATGGAACGCATCCCCATCGTTTACCGAATTTCTTTAATATAAAGATCAGGAGATCGGTATATACCATCGGGTATTAATCTTTCTTTCGAAAGCCTATCCCCGAGTAAACGGAAGGTTGGATACGTGTTACTCACCCGTGCGCCGGTCGTCAGCGGTATTGCTACCCTGCTACCCCTCGACTTGCATGTGTTAAGCCTGTAGCTAGCGTTCATCCTGAGCCAGGATCAAACTCTTCATTGTAAAAGTATTTTTGAATATATCAAACGGATGATCTTACAACCAATCCAATCAATATTACTCTATTGCTCTGTTCAGGATTTCCGATTTAATAAAAGTCTCATCGTTAAATGACGGTTCTTTTTTTACCCGGAAATAATACTTCAACAGTAATATTTCCGCTCTTGTACTACTTGTATTGTTTATGTAATTCTATCAAAGATCGCTGCTTGTAAAGCTTCCTTTTTTTCAGAAAGCGGATGCAAAGGTAAATACTTTATCACTCTACTTCCAAATCTTTTCCAAACTTTTTTTTTGAAAAAAACAGGAAGCATACAACAACCGGAACTTAAAAGAACCGGGCACCACCAAAAGAAGGGCCGTGTTTACTCCGCTATCAAAATGTCAAGCTATCAGCTTCCCAACTCCTGGAAAGCGGGTGCAAAAGTAGAACCTTTTAAGATACTATCCAAACTATACGTGCTTTTTTTTAAAAGAAAACTTCTAAAACAATCCTAAAACACTAATTATGAAACAAATCCGGGGAAACTTTTTTTTTGAAGATGAAAAACTGGTCGAAACATGCAAACATTATTATATATCATAAGCAACAAGGACTCTCACTAAACCCCACGCATTACCAAAACCGGACTTGCTCCGTACTTTAACCGGGATTTTCCCGTAAAACAGGTACTTTTTACGGAAAAACTACGGAGCAAGTACGGAAAAGCTATGGGGAAGATATGAAGAAGATATGGCGGAGGCATGACCTTGACATAGCTTTGATATTAAGGAATTAGAAAAAAACTCTTGGCACCATTAAATATTTCAACCATCATTTAAATAACACGAAAGATATATATATTTTTGTGTCAGAGTTTATATAACAGATAAAAATGAACAGGATTGTAACTACATTTTTTCCTGCAATTCTATTGTTCTGCCTCTGTTCTTGTGGAGACAAACCGTATCCCCGCCTTATGCAGCGGGCCGATTCCATCGTAGCTGAATATCCTGACAGCGCGTTCACACTACTCAAACAAATAGGCAAAGGCATTTACACCGAACCAAAGAGTACCCGGATGTATTACTACCTGCTCTATACGAAAGCCAAAGACAAGGCATACATCCCCCATACTACTGACAAGCTGATGCAGATAGCCCTGCACTATTACGAAAAGAAAAAGGACAGGAAGCACCTGCCGGAAGCCTACTATTATACGGGACGCATCTACCGCGATGCGGGAGACTCCCCGCAGGCTTTGGCTTATTTCGAGAAAGCCCTCGATGCAAGCGGTGGCAGTACGGACTACAAAGCAACCAGCCTGATATGTAGCGGGGTAGGGACGCTTTATCTCTTTCAGAATGTTTATGAGGCTGCAATGGATGCCTTCCGGAAAGCTTACGATTATAACCTGTTGGCTAAAGACAGCGTTCGGATAGTGTACAATCTACGCGATATAGGGGATGCTTTCACGGCCCTTAACAAAGCGGACAGTGCTTTATATTACTATAAACGTGCCTACGGACAAGCCGTACGGGTGAAGAACAAACACCTGATGGATGTCACGCAATACGGACTGGCAAGCTTGTACATCCAGTTACACGAATACCATAAAGCCAAAGAGGCATTGCAATTCACATCGAAAGCACTCCAAAGGGGATATGTCAGCAGCGTATATTCCATTTCCGCCAAGTTGTGTTATCAATCGGGGAAGATCGATTCCGCTTCTTATTATTACAAACGGTTGTTAGATGTCGGTACCATTTACGCCAAACAAGCCGCACATTGGGGGCTGTCGGAAATCGCCCAAAAGCAGGGAGACTGCGGGACAGCCCTTGAACAGCTGCGGCAATACAATGCCTGCGCCGACTCCATACGAAAGATTACCAATACTGAAACCATCCGCAGAATGCAATCGCTCTACAACTACCAATTGCGGGAGAAGGAAAACAACAGGCTAAAAGATGAAAATGCCCGAGTGAAGCAGTCGATTGCTTACATTTTTATCGCATTTATATTTCTGGCAGCTGGCATCACCATTTATATTCTGTACAACAAACATAAAAAACTGCAATGGAAAATACAATTGGATAAGCTGGAAAGGCTGAGAGAAGAGCAATATCAAAGGAGTAACCAATTTATCGAAGAAAACAAGAAGAAGATCAGAACATTGGAGAAGGCTTTGCAGGCATCAAAAGCCGAAAAGGACAAGCTGCAACACGACCTGTTGCTTGTCTGGAAAGAACAAATAGAGCAGACAAACGCCCGAATCGCAACCCGGCGCAAGGAAGAAGAACTTTCGACGATGAAACTGAAACAATCCGAGATCTACACCCTCTTTCGTAAAGCTGCCCATGACACCGCCATAAAAATAACAGAGAATGAATGGCATGCACTACAGGAAGCCGTAGATAATACCTATAATAATTTCACCAAACGTCTTAATGCCCTGTATCCAGCCAGTCAAACGGAAGAACGCATCTGCCTGCTGATTAAAATAGCCGTTCCCCCTACCGGCATTGCCCGTCTGGTATCTCTTTCCAAACAAGGAGTTACTTCAGCGCGCAAAAGGCTTTATGAGAAAATTCATGGTGAATCCGGTACGCCCGAAGCTTTAGACGACTTGATACGTGGTTTTTAACAGAAAACCGCACAACTTCAGAAAAAGAGTACAAAATGCGTACTTATTTATAGCATATCATAGCGCATTATCTTCTAATTTAGCAAATAAAAAACTATGAAACGTTTGCTAATCGGTTGTATTGCCTTATGTTTTGCAATGGCTTCTTCCTACGCGGAAGAAATAGACATTAAGCTAATAAAAGAAGATAAAATTGAAATCCGTTCTTTGTCGTCGGAACTGACTGCTACTCATGACGATAACATTGTGCACATCTATTATTCGGATTATCTGTTGGAAAACCTGCAAGTTATAGTGAAAGACTTATCGGGCGAAGTTGTTTATTCAAATACCGTCAGTGTATCCTATAATCAACCCTACTCCTTTACTTTAAATAATGTAGAAAGCGGGGAATATAAAATAGAATTAGTATATGGAACAAAACTCTTATATGGGTATTTCTCTATATGATTATATACAAAATCTATTTTTCGAAACATAGGAGCAGAAGCCGAAAAGCTTATAGAGTAGGCGTAATTAAAATTCATTCAATCATGAAAAATTTAAGTGAAATTCCTGAAACTATGAGTTTAGAAGAACTTATGGAAGTCAAAGGAGGAGCTAATGCAGATGATAAAGATATCGTTTGTTCAGGAAGTGCATCAGCAGTGACCTGCAGCGGTGGAAATTCTGGCGTCACTTCCCCTACTCAACCGAATCAATAGACTGTAATTGGAGAAGTATAATATAATAATTCTCCTTTCTCAAAAAGGTATGCCAAAAGATATATATCTTTTGGCATATTTCTATTCTTCCAACTTTAATTTAAAATTCAAATGGACTTAAGTAAAATAATATATCTAAATCCCGAGTATCATTTCAAGAATGACATTGATAGAATTGTCATGTATTCTTCTAAAAATGTTTCTGAATATAGCTCGATAGAATGGATTGGATATATACATCCAATGCAGGCAATGATATTAACGCTATTTACAGAGGAAAGGACATTACAGAAAAACATAGAACTGCTTAGCGAACATTTTAAAATGCCATTTCCACAAGTTCTGAATATTATATCTCCTTATATAAATAATGAACATTCTTTCTATACCGAATTCAAATCACAAAAAATACGCTTTCCTAAAAATGTGTTGATTGACACATCCCGATTGATGGGGAGTAAAATATCTTATAATTTTGACGAGCAAGAGTTTAATTGTAAAAAAATAAACTTAACTCCTGACCGTATGCACAAAGCACCACAATCGATGCTGTTTATGCTCACAAACAAATGTGTTACAAAATGCAAGTATTGCTATGCTGATAAAAAAACAAAATATGACGAACTGACTACAAAACAGATCCTTGAGATTATTGATAATGCTAAAAAGCTCAAAATGTCCTATATAGATATTATAGGTGGAGAGGTCTTTTGTAAAAAAGACTGGAATGTTATTCTAGAGAAGTTAGTGAAAAACGATCTAACGCCAAGCTATATATCTACCAAAATTCCAATCACTCACCTAATCGTCCATGCATTATGGCAAACAGGATACAGAAATGTAGTACAAGTTTCTCTTGATTCCTTAAATGAGACTGAATTAAAAAAGATGATTGACTGCCCATCTCACTACGTTGAAAAAATAAAAGAGGGTATTGGACTCCTGCAAGAATATAGATTTAAGATATACATAGATACGGTTCTGACAAAATATAACTCAACTAAAGAGGATATCTTGTCCATGTATGAATATTTTAAAACAATTAAGAAACTTGTGCACTGGGAAATTAGAGTTCCTGAGAAATCAATCTATTTTCCGGATTCTTTTGCTGAAATTAAGTCAGGTAGACTTGAGTTAGTTGATTTATGTAATTTTATTAAAAAGAATATTATTCCCAACTCTCCATATGAGATTTATATAAGTGACGCAACACTTCACAGTAAATTTCAACAAGGAAAATGTTCGGACACCTTTTTTGAAGGAGGCACTTGCGGAGTTTTGCAAAATAAATGTTTCCTCCTTCCTGATGGGAAAGTCACCATCTGTGAACAATTATACTGGCATCCACAATTTATTATAGGGGACTTAAAAAAGCAAAGTCTAGAGAGTATATGGCAGTCTGAAAAAGCCCAATCTTTATTTCATCTCAAAAAGGATTTTTATAGTAAAAACAGTATATGCCAATCTTGTAAAACGTTTGACTTTTGCACAGAGAATCATCGAAGATGTTGGGTAAGGGTAATTAAAGCATATGGAGAAGAAAATTGGGATTTTCCCGATCCCGAATGTTGCTATGCTCCGCTTGCTTCGGCAGATATGCTATATGAATGATGATATGGTAAATGAACAGAAAATATAAAAAAGTATTTTTATTCAAAAACAAATACTACAATGAAAACAATTATTGACGTACTGCAATGCCACATAAAAAGAATCACACTTTTTTTTGCGGTTATTCTTGTGGTAACAGTACTACAAGCACAAGAAAACAGAACGACTGTTGTCGGAAAAGTAATCGGCAGTGACTCTATTCCGCTTATCGGAGTGGGCGTCATCATGCAAAACTTAGATTCCACATTTATTAATGCAACGACGACAGACAGCGAGGGTTACTTCCGTCTGAAATATCCCAATAAACCTTACCGAATCTTATTCCAGCATATCGCATACGAACCCTATTCCATTGAGCCTTCTTCAAACGAGCTCGGTACTATTATGTTGAAAGATGCCATAAACGAGTTAAAAGGAATTGTCGTAACAGCCGAACGCCCGCTATTAAAAGTGGAAGACAGCAGGCTGACCTATGATCTCGTTCCCCTTATGAAAAACAGAATCATTGATAATGCCTATGACCTACTCAAAGAGCTGCCAAGCATCAGAAGCGACGGAAACGCGCTTACACTGAACGGAGCCGCTGGTGAAACCAATATCATTATAAATGGAAAAACTTCGAATATGTCCGTTTCCCAACTGAATGATTACCTGAAATCCTTACCGGCGGAACGTGTGGAAAAAGCAGAAATTGTATATAATCCGCCCCCTCAATGGCATGTAAAGGGAGTGGCAATCAACGTCATCCTGAAAAAAAGCGATCAATATAATCTTCAAGGTCAGATACAGGGAATATGGAATAATACCCACGACAACAGCTATACCGGCAACGGAAGTCTGTTCATCTCAAACAAGAAAGCATCATTCGACCTTCTGTATAGTTATAAAAACAACAGTTCGGTGAGCCGTTCGACTACTTACTCAAGACATACAGTAGATGAAGAGATATACAACATCGAATCAAGCAGCAATGAAAAGACAAAAAATCAAAGTCATAACATTTACTCTAACATCAGTTACAATCTAACGGAAAAAAGCAGTTTGAGCCTTACTTACAACGGACAGTTAACTCCCAAGACAAACGAACATACATCCAGCCTAAACAACATGTTTGCCGATGCTCTTTCCAACGATGAAGGAAACAACAACCTGCATGACGTCCGGCTGACTTATGATGCGCCATTTGGTCTCAGTATCGGTTCCGAGTATACATACTACAACAACGAGATGAAACAAAATATGCAATACATAAAGGAGGAACAGGACAACGAGACAGCTTTCATTTATAACCGGGAACAGCAAATCAATCAAACGGCCTTCTTTGCAGACATGGCACATCATCTTTCCCACAATTGGAATTTAAGCTATGGAGCGAACTACAAATACACTAAGAATAAGAATACGCAAATTTATGACGATGAACAGAACAACGGAAAAGATAGTTATAACCAGACATCCACAACAGAAGAAACAACCGCAAACTTGTATATAGGGGCAAAAAAGTCCTTTTTCAAGAAGAAATTAAGCATTGACTTTTCACTCACAGGGGAGTTGTACAAAATCAATGACTATAAAAAGAATGCGCTCCTGCCAAATACGACCATAACTTATGTACCGGCATCCAAACATATTCTGCAGCTTTCCTATAATACAGTCAGGAGATATCCCTCTTATTGGCAAAGACAAGATTATGTATCTTATAATGATGAATACTCCGTTTCTTACGGCAATCCGACACTAAGACCGGCCAAGACATCGTATATAAACCTACTTTATGTGCTCAATAATAAATATATGCTCCAAGTTTCTTATTATAAAGTCAATGACTTTTTTATCTCGCAAAGTTATCAATCGACAGAAAAACTGCAACTTATACATAAGACCTTCAATATTGATTACACAACAGCTTTCAATACCTCTCTTATCATTCCTGTAAAGGTAAGCAAGGTATTCAGTTCGAACATTATCGCAAGTGCATATAACGAACGTTACAAAAACAATGAATGGTTCGATATCTCCTATGACAGAAATAAATGGACAGGTTCATTGATGGCGAACAATACAATTGTTGTATCACAAAAGCCTAACGTCACAATCAACGCAATGGCATTCTACAGAACTCCGACGATACAAGGTATTTGGAATTTAAGTGATAATTGGGCGGTAAATGCAGGGATCAAATGGGCATTTGCCGGAAAGAAAGCCATTTTAAGCTTCCAATGCGATGATATTTTTGAATCAATGATGCCTACTATAAAAGTACGCTATGGCAAACAATACCAAGATATAAATACAAATTTCTACCGGAGGAGTTTCTCTCTTGCTTTCACTTATAAATTCAACGATTATAAAAACAAACAAAAGAAAAGTATAGATACATCCCGTTTTGGAACCGATTAGTCTCATGAATGAAAAAGTTTCCGTTCTTCAAACAACATGACTCCATGCAGTGCGGACTTGCATGTCTCCAAATGATATGTAAGTACTTTGGGAGAGAATTTTCTTTAGATACTCTCTCCAAATATTGCTTTGCCACTAACGAAGGGGTATCACTTTTATCTATTTGTGAGGCAGCTAATAATTTGGGATTACATCCCATATATGGAAAAATCACCGTAGAACAGTTGCGGATAGCAACATTACCCGGTATATTGTTTTGGAATCAAAACCATTTTGTTGTTATTTACAGGATTATCCATAAAAGGAAGGGCAGATATTATATCGCGGATCCGGGTAAAGGTTTAATTACCTATTCAGAGACAGAAATTATTCAGCACTGGATTAATAACGTTTCAAAAAATGAAGAAAAAGGCATTGCCATGTTTCTTCAACCGACTCCCGCCTTCTATGATAAAGAAGGGGACTCTAAAAGAGAAAAACGCTCCTTCGGTTTCCTGTTCGGTTACATCAAACAGTACCGCCGCTATTTCGGACAAATAGCGCTGGGATTACTCATCGGCAGTCTGCTACAACTCATCTTCCCTTTCCTGACACAGGCAATTGTAGATGTGGGTATTACCCATCAGAATATCGGCTTCATTTATTTGATTCTTATCGGACAGTTGATGCTTACCGTTAGCCGGACATCCGTGGATTTCATAAGGCGGTGGATATTACTGCACATCAGTATGCGCATCAACATTTCGCTTGTTTCGGATTTCTTCATCAAATTATTGAAACTCCCCATGTCTTTCTTCGATACCAAACTGCTGGGGGATTTGATGCAGCGAATGAACGATCACAGCCGTGTGGAGAAATTCCTAACCACACAGACATTAAGCGTGATGTTTTCTTTTTTGAGCTTTATCGTCTTCGGTATTGTTCTGTTATGGTACAGTCTGCCCATATTCGGTATATTCCTGATAGGGAGTATCTGCTACGCCCTGTGGATTGCCCTGTTCCTCAAAAGGCGGAAACAGATTGACTACCTTTACTTTGAGAATCAGGCTAAGAACAACAACAAAACTTATCAGTTTATCACCGCTATGCAAGAGATAAAGCTGCAAGACTGCGAACAGCGCCGCCGGTGGGAGTGGGAGGACGTACAAGCCGATCTTTTTGAAACCAACATGAAAAGCCTGAAGCTTCAACAAACACAGGAGGCGGGAAGTCTTTTCATCAACGAAATAAAAAATATTGTGATCACGGTACTGGCTGCCACTGCCGTCATTAATGGAAGCATGACCCTGGGGATGATGCTGGCGGTGCAATACATTATCGGGCAATTGAACACGCCCATCGACCAGTTGATGAGTTTCATCTACTCACTGCAAGACGTCAAAATCAGTCTGGAGCGTATCAACGAAATACACGAAATGGAAAACGAAGAGAGTGATCCGGATGCTTTGGTACAATTTAAAGATGCAGACAAAAGCCTTCACCTCAAACAGGTGGATTTCAAATATGACCCGCATAGTCTGCATAAAATTCTGGACAAGGTGGACTTCGTAATTCCCGAAGGGAAAGTGACTGCCATTGTAGGGACCAGCGGAAGTGGAAAAACGACAATCATCAAGTTGCTGTTGGGATATTATCATGTATTAGGCGGTGAAATCAGCATCGGTCGGACCCCGTTGGATGAATACAATATGAAATGGTGGCGCAGGCAATGCGGAGTAGTGATGCAGGACGGGGTGATCTTCTCCGAATCCATCGCCCGCAACATCGCGGTGGATGACGGGGAAATCGATAAGGAAAAGTTAGCTATGGCGGCACGGATAGCAAATATAGATGAATATATCATACGGTTGCCTTTAAAGTACAATACGCTTATCGGACAGGACGGGGTGGGACTGAGCCAGGGACAGAAGCAAAGGATACTAATAGCGCGGGCGGTATATAAAAATCCGCAATATATCTTTCTGGATGAAGCGACGAATGCGTTGGATGCCAATAACGAGCGTGCCATAGTGGAAAACCTGACGGAGTTCTACAAGGGGAAAACGGTGGTTATCGTAGCACACCGGTTGAGTACCGTAAGGAATGCAGACCAAATCGTAGTGATAGAGAAAGGGAAAATTGTAGAAACAGGATGTCATGCCGAATTGATAGATTCCAAAGGAGCTTATTATAACTTGGTAAAGAACCAATTGGAATTAGGCAGTTAAAATGAAAGGGCACTATGGAGAATATTGAGCTTAGAAGTGAGAATGTACGGAAGATCATTGGAAAAATACCGCCAGTGCTCATACGAAGCGGAATCGGTATCATTGCGCTTATAGTAGTTTTGTTGCTGGCTGCCGCCGCATTTATTCTTTATCCCGAAACGCTTGAAGGGCAAGTTGTAATTACCAAAATTGATAGCGCAAACGTATATGCCAAAGGAAGGCTCCCCTACTCGCGTATTACACAGATAAAACCCGGAATGAAAGCTGAAATAGAACCGGAAGGCTACACTGCCAGAGAGTACGGATATCAACATGGAGTGATCAGCAATATTTCACGGGAGGTAATTACCATCAAAGGAGAAAATTACTTTACGTTCACCGTTGCATTACAGGAAAGCACCATTATACAAAACGGAATGAAAGGGAAAGTATCTGTTATTTTATCGGATAAGACGCTGCTTAAAAGAATTTTATCTATTACGAAATAAAAGAGCAGTTGATAATTCACATCACCTTAAAATATATACATGAAAAAAAATACCCGAATTGGACTTTTTGAAATGTATCTTTATCGCACTAATGGTAATGTTCCATTTGGCATACTTCGGCGATAAACATCCATTGCTTAAGCAATTTGTTTATACATTTCACATGCCTGCCTTTTTAATCTTATCCGGATATCTGGTCAATATAAATAAAGACGCAAAGCAGTTCTTTCATGGAATATTGTGGGTTCTTATTCCCTATGCTTTTATGGAAGCCAGCTATACCGTAATGGCATTTATACTTCCGATCAGAGAACATCTTGACGAACTAAAGCTATCCCGATTCTTTTTCGGAAAGGAACAGGTCTTAAAATAACGCATTGTTGTCCATTAATGAACCGGGGTATACTTTCTTACCCGGGTAATGACGAATACTTTTTCAAGTTGGGCAGAAAATAGGTGACCAATCCCAGTAAAGGCATGTACGCACAAACATTATACACGGCTTCGATGCCAAAATGATCAGCCATATTACCTAAAACAGCAGAAGCAATACCTGCAACCCCAAACGCAAAGCCAAAGAAAAGCCCGGAAACCAAACCCAGTTTCGTAGGAAGAAGCTCTTGGGCATACAGTAAAATAGCAGGAAAAGCTGACGAAAGCATAAGACCCACACAAAAGCTAAGCACAATAGTCCAGGCGAGTGTAGCATGAGGCATAAGCAAGCTAAATGGAGCAGCTCCAACAATAGATGCCCATATAACATATTTGCGCCCAACACGGTCGCCTACCGGGCCTCCGATTAAAGTTCCAATGGCTGTAGCTACTAAAAAGATAAATAAATAAAGCTGAGATTGCTGTACGCTTACTCCGAACTTGTGAATTAAATAAAAGGTATAATAGCTGGTCAGGCTTGCCATATAAATATACTTCGAAAAAATAAGAACAAGTAATATACTTATTGAGAATATCGTTTTGCCTTTGGAAAGTGGCAATTGAACATCTCTTTTTACAAAAGTTTTCCGACTTTTTAGTCTCACTAGATAAGCTTTATACCATTTGCAAATAGGGAACATCACCCCTATGGCTATCAACGCTAAAACTGCAAAGACAACGATATGATGACGACCATAAGGAGCAACTAATAAAGCAACCATTAAAGGCCCCAAAGAGCCTCCCAAATTCCCTCCAACCTGAAACAAAGATTGAGCCAGCCCTCTCTTACCGCCAGATGCTAAAAATGTAATACGGGATGCTTCAGGATGCAAAATGGACGATCCTACTCCGACTAAGGATACCGAAAGTAAGATCCAGTGAAGATTTGACGCATACGCCAAATTTAACAAACCAATCATGGTAAAAGTCATCCCAAGAGGAAGCGACCAAGAAACAGGGTGCTTATCGAATACCATTCCCGTAAGAGGTTGAAACACTGAAGCCGAGAGTTGGTAAACTAGAGTTATTAAACCTATTTGAGCGAAACTAAGTGACAAATCATCTTTGAAAAGAGGGTATGCAGCCGATATGACCGATTGCAATAAATCATTCAAAAGGTGCGAAAGGCTTAGAATTATCAGAATGGAAAAAGTAATCTTAACGGCAGGCTGCTCAACTTTAGTATTCATCATCATTGCAATTTCTTGGTTTTACTTTGTGAAATCGCCTGCAAAGGTATACAAAGTTCAAATTTCCCAATAATTTATCCTGCTTTATGTCCTATTTATAGTGATTTTTAAGATTGCTCCTTTTTCTCTTCCTGCGGAATGCGAAAGGAGGTATAGAGTTCTATTACGGCGGCAATGGTCAGACAGGCAATCCATTCGTTCCCGTGAGTGGTAAACATAAAGGCCCCCGCTACAATAAGGAGTAATGCACCTATAATTTGTTGCCGCCACAATCGCTTTACCGCAAATGTTTTGACCGGCGATGGACTGCTGATTTGTGCCAATGCCACCATACATGCACCTACAATATACATGTAAGGAGAATAAATCCAACCTGTAATATAGACTGCGGCACCCACCAATACCAAGACGGCGCCAACAAAAAGCAAAGCGGGGATAAATTGTTTCATTCTTGCGTGTCGTTATCAAATACGTAAATATCTTCGTTAGGCTTCTTCATTAAATACCTTTCACGGGCTATCTTTTCAATAGCACCGGAGTCAACTGCCAATTCATTAAGCTGTCTGGTGTTATCTTCATAGTCTTTACGGTATTTTTCTATTTCACCATTTAAATTGTTTATTTCTCTAGCATAACCCAAACGGCGCATAATACTGTTTTCATCAAGAAAACCCACTACCACCACAAATATCAGAAGCGTAATCAAATATTTATGCTTGCAGACAAATACCCAAAGTGTTGCTAACTTATCCATAAGTGAAATAAGAAATTAAGAATTCATCGTCCACAAAGATAAGACGAATAACTGAAAAATATTCTTTTTTTATGTACATTTGCACAAACAGTAAAAAGAAGAATCTCTCCACCTCATGGAAAATTACATCGTTTCGGCACGGAAATATCGTCCAGCAAGTTTCGAATCAGTAGTGGGGCAACATGCTCTGACTACCACATTGAAAAATGCGATTGCTTCTGGCAAATTAGCACATGCCTATCTTTTTTGCGGTCCGCGAGGAGTGGGAAAAACAACATGCGCCCGCATATTTGCCAAGACCATTAATTGCATGAGTCCTACTCCGGAAGGTGAGGCTTGTGATCAATGTGAATCTTGCATAGCTTTTAATGAGCAACGCTCTTACAACATCCATGAACTAGATGCGGCGTCCAATAATTCTGTAGATGATATTCGACAACTGGTTGAACAAGTACGTATTCCCCCTCAAATAGGAAAATATAAAGTTTACATCATCGACGAGGTACACATGCTTTCGGCTTCCGCATTCAATGCATTCTTAAAAACACTTGAAGAACCTCCCCGTCATGCGATTTTCATTCTGGCTACGACAGAAAAACATAAGATTATACCTACAATCCTATCCCGTTGCCAAATCTACGACTTTAGCAGAATCAGCGTAGAGGACACCGTAAAGCATTTAGCCTATGTTGCATCGAAAGAAGGTATTCCAGCAGAACCGGAAGCTTTAAATGTCATTGCCCTTAAGGCAGATGGAGGCATGCGCGATGCTCTATCTATTTTCGATCAAGTAGTCAGCTTCACCGGAGGAGATGTTACCTATAACAGTGTTATTGAAAATCTTAATGTTCTCGATTATGAATACTATTTCCGGTTAACTGATCATTTTCTTGAGCATAAAGTAAGCGAACCCTTACTATTGCTGAATGACATATTAAATAAGGGATTTGATGCAGGGCCTTTCATTACCGGATTATCATCTCATTTCCGCGATCTGTTGGTCAGCAAAGATTCAGCAACGCTCTCCTTGCTAGAAGTTGGTGCTAGCATCCGTGAACGATACAAAGAGCAGGCCTGCAAATGTCCAACAACTTTTCTGTATCGGGCGATGAAACTCTGTAATGATTGTGAATTGAACTATCGTATCAGTAAAAATAAAAGATTATTAGTTGAATTGACATTAATTCAACTGGCCCAGTTGAATGATGATGAAGATGCAGACAATAGTGGGCGTAGCCCTAAACAAGTAATAAAACCCATATCGACCAAAGCAACTGCCGGAAAGCAACCTCAAACATCACATGCTGTATCTACAAATGCTCAAGCTCCAGCCATAACACTTCAGACAACACTGAAAGAGGAAGAGAGAAGTAATAAAACAGTCAGTGAAAAAATCTCTTCGCAATCTGAAAGTATGGCTACTTCACCAGCCAATGAAAGAAGCATGCCAAGTTCTCTACGGACACAAGAGGAAAGAAAAAATATTCCGGTGATAAAAAAGCTGGGATTATCTATCAAGCATACAAAAACAGAAAAAGAGGAAATCTCTACAAACGTTCAGTCAACTATCGAGATAACAGAAGATTTTATCTTTAATGAGAAAGATGTTAATCACTATTGGTTGTCATATACTCAGGAATTACCTCAGGAGCAGATAGCCCTGGCGAAACGTATGAGAATGATCCGCCCAAGGCTTGTCAATAGCACAATGATCGAAATTGTAGTGGATAATAATATTTCTGCTAAAGAATTCATCGACTTAACACCCGAGCTGCAAGGATATTTAAGACGACATTTGAAAAACAGGAAGGTAATGCTCACAGTAAGAGTCAGTGCTGCAGAAGAAAACTCAAGGCCTGTTAACCGTGCCGAAAAGTTTCAAATGATGGCAGAAAAAAATAATGCTTTATTATTATTGAAAGACGAATTTGGATTGGAGTTCTATTAATTTATTTAGAAGAAATACAAATTAGGCGTTTTAACTCTCCATTGGTGACAAATAAGAAAGAAAACTATTATTTTTGCCGATGTAATTAGTACTAATTTTAAAATATCAAGAAAATGGCTTACGTAATTAATGACAATTGTGTTGCTTGTGGCACATGTATTGATGAATGTCCGGTAGGAGCAATCTCTGAAGGCGATATCTATTCTATCGATCCTGATGCTTGCACTGAATGTGGCACATGCGCTGATGTTTGCCCGTCTGAGGCTATTCATCCCGCTGAATAATAACATCACAAGAAGAAAAGAATAAGGCTGTTTTCCTTCCTAGGAAACAGCCTTATTCTTTTTAGGGATATTCAAAGTTTGCTTTACATTAAATAAAAAACCACCTTCCCTATAAACAGGAAAAGTGATTTTCATATATCGATTTGCGCAAAAAAACTATTTTAATTTAGCCAATGCAGCTTTAATACGGTGAATTGCTTCTACTATATTTTCATCATTGGTAGCATAACTCATACGAATGCATTCAGGAGCGCCAAAAGAAGTACCTCCGACACATGCTACGTGAGCCTCATCCAATAAATAAAGTGCTAAATCATCCGAATTTTCAATTTTCAAATCACCAACTGATTTCCCAAAGAACGAGCTGCATTTCGGAAATAAATAGAAAGCGCCCTGAGGAACATTCACTTCAAATCCGGGAACTTCTTTAGCAAGCTGCACGATTAAGTCGCGCCGGCGTTCAAAAGCTTTACGCATTTCCTCAACAGGCTGTTGTGTACCGGTATATGCCGCTTCAGCAGCTTTTTGCGACACAGAACAAGGACCTGAAGTATATTGTCCCTGAAGTTTATTACATGCCTTAACAATCCATTCGGGAGCAGCAATAAAGCCGATTCGCCAACCAGTCATTGCATAAGCCTTCGAAACTCCATTAACAATAACCGTACGCGCTTTCATTTCAGGGAACTGAGCAATACTCTCATGTTTACCTATATAATTGATATGCTCATATATTTCATCAGCTATCACAATTACCTGTGGATGTCTTGCAAGGACCTCAGCCAGTCCTTTCAATTCACTCTTGGTATATACAGACCCGGTTGGATTAGAAGGAGAGCAAAGAATCAGAGCCTTCGTTTTAGGTGTAATGGCCGCCTCCAATTGCGCCGGAGTAATCTTAAAATCTTGTTCTATGCTAGCAGAAACAATTACCGGAGTACCTTCAGCGAGCTTAACCATCTCAGGATAGCTTACCCAATAAGGAGCAGGAATAATAACCTCATCACCCGGGTTAACCAGAACTAAGATAGTATTACACACGGACTGTTTAGCACCATTCGCACAAGATATCTGAGCCGCTGTATATTCCAGACCGTTCTCTTTTCTAAGTTTTTCTACTATTGCATTCCTCAAAGGAAGGTATCCCGCTACAGGGGAATAACGGGAATAATTCTCATCAATAGCTTTTTTGGCTGCCACTTTTATGTGATCGGGAGTATTAAAGTCCGGTTCTCCCACACTAAGATTAATCACATCAATGCCTTGAGCTTTGAGCTCGGCACTCTTTTGAGACATTGCCAATGTCGCCGAAGGCGATAAACTGTTCAAACGGTCAGATAATTGATTCATTTTTCTATCTATTTTTATATTATAGCATAAAACCGATTGCAAATTAAGCAAAAATCTTCGATTCAGAGAAACAAAAAGACAGCTTACTTATTAAAATGAAGCATATGCCCCATTCGTTCCTTTTTAGTATGCAAATACCGCTCATTAAATGGATTCGGAGTCGTTTCAATGGATACAATTTCGTTGATTTCCAAACCATAAGCCTCCAATCCCACACGCTTTACGGGATTATTAGTCATTAAGTTCATTTTGTGCACTCCCAATTCACGCAAGATCTGAGCTCCAACGCCGTAATCACGTTCATCGGCCAAATGCCCCAGAACAAGATTAGCATCAACAGTATCCATACCATCTTCCTGCAACTTATAGGCTTTTATTTTTTCCATCAGTCCAATGCCACGCCCTTCCTGATTTAAGTATACAATAACCCCTTTCCCTGCTTTCTCAATCATCTCCATGGCTTTATGTAACTGCTCACCACAATCGCAACGCTTGGAACCAAAGATATCACCTGTCACACAAGAAGAATGGACACGGACCAATATCGGTTCATCGGATGCCCAATCGCCTTTTATTAAAGCAACATGTTCCAAGCCATTAGATTTTTGTTTGAAAGGGATCATATGGAAAGATCCATATTCAGTAGGCATACTCACTTCCACACCTTTCTCTACAATAGATTCCCGTCTTAAACGATATGCGATCAAATCACGAATAGAGATAAGTTTCAAATTATAGTCATCTGCCATTTTGCGCAATTCCGGCAAACGAGCCATCGTCCCATCCCCACTCATAATTTCCATGAGAGCAGCAGCCGGATATAAACCGGCCAAACGAGCCATATCTATAGCCGCTTCTGTATGACCGGCACGGCGAAGAACCCCTTTTTCTTGAGCATACAAAGGATTAATATGTCCGGGACGACCAAATGTGTCAGGTGTAGAAGCGGGATCGGCCAATGCATTTATAGTTGCAGCCCGATCGGCAGCAGAAACACCTGTAGAACAACCTTCAAGCTTATCAATAGTCACAGTGAAAGGAGTACCTAAAACAGAAGTATTATCCAAAACCTGATGGGGCAAATCCAATTCTTTGCAGCGCGATATTGTTACGGGTGCACAAAGCACTCCTCTAGCATGTTTTAACATGAAATTCACCTTTTCAGGGGTCACTTTCTCTGCAGCAATAATAAGATCACCTTCATTCTCGCGATCTTCATCATCAACAACAATAACAAATTCTCCTACTTTAAAATCTTCGATAGCTTCTTCTATTGTGTTTAATTTAACTTTTTCCATTCTCTATACTATTTTTCAAATTGGTTTTTATCAAATTTATAACATCTTCATTAGTCTTAATAATCCGATCCAGATCCTTACTCAAGCGTAAGCGGAATGCCCAAATACGGAAATAAAAGAACAGTCCAACGGGCAGCATTACCCCACAAAATAGATTCAGCCAATAATTCCGGAAAGGACGCACATGAGCGTGAACGGGAATAATAGGATAATTGTTCAATAATACTAATAAAGAAGTAAATTTGGCGTTAGACATTTCCTCGATGAGTTCCTCCATACGCTCGTTAATTTCTACCATCTTTTCATCACGCATATTGGTTCCCATCCACATTTTAAAATAATTCGGGGCATGAATTAGCTTTCTCTTACCCGCATAAGAACGACACTCTATGTTTAATGCTTCCAGATCACCTGGAAGACGATCGTAATCAGGATCCACAATTGTCACCTCCTTTCGGAAGAGATGTCTCACACTACGTATGCCAGCTATCTTCTTAAACCAGTCAATATATGCGTCCGCATTCAATACAACCGAATCATTATTCGACTTATAGGTGAGAAAAGCGCCCAACGGAGCAAGGATAGCAGTACTGGTCCACATCCCCATCCATACAATCCATTTTCCATCCCGAGCCATCTTATACCCTGTATTATTAATAATATAATAAATGATGAATATAAGTACGGAGATAACGACCGGCATTCCGATACCACCCTTACGGATGATGCCGCCCAATGGTGCACCAATGAAAAAGAAAATCAGACAAGCCAGTGAAAGAGTCAATTTTTCATGCCAAGCCGTCATATGCCGACGAAGGTTATTTTCTGTTTGTGTGATATTAAAACTTTTAAAATTCCAATCACTTCCTGTACTCTCAGCTCGATTTAAGGCTGAAGCAATAATCTTTTGCTTTTGAAGCAATGTAGAAGCTTTAAAAAGACTATCCAGATTATAAGCTTCGCCACGGGCACGTTTTATACGTAGCGTATCCATTTTAGTCAATCCGGAAGTTACAAGATAAGGGCCACTCATCGCCTGCTGATAATAAGCATGTCCTATACTGTCAGTCAATAATTTCATCGAATCAATCGCCGTCTGTAGCATTTTCATATCCTTTCCATTAGACTGTGAACTCATTATCCCCGCATCTACCATACTAAAATCGGAATTAAATTCAATAATGGCATGCTTTTCACTGAAAGCTTCGCGCCGGTATGGCACATTCGCCTGAGTCATATTCTGTGACGCCAGATTTTCAAACAATTCGCCACTAAATAAATGAAGATACAAATGTTTTTTATCAGCAGTCATCTCAAGTTTTCCAGAATCGGCTTTTATAATTTGAGCATTTTCAAAACCTTTATCAAAATTATAAATAAGTACATCGTAGAGTACTCCGGTATCTCTGTTTTTGTGCTTTACATAAAGATTATATCCTTCTATCTCACTATAAAACACACCTTCGGGAATATCCAATTCCGGAGATTTCTGTTTCATAGAGATTAATAAAGTCCACAATTTAGTCTGAGCCTGAGGCCCTATAACATTTTGGAAATAAAAAGAAACGGCACAAATAAAAATTGTAAAAACAATCAACGGTCGCATCACTTTTAGTAAAGAGATGCCTGCCGCCTTCATTGCAAGCAGCTCAAACCGTTCACCAAAATTTCCAAAAGTAATTAAAGCGGCGAGTAGCACAGCCAAAGGCAAAGATGCCGGCACCAGAGTTAAAGCTGAATAAAAGAAGAACTGGGCAAGAACATGCAGTTCCAATCCTTTGCCGACCATTTCGTCCACATACCTCCATAGAAACTGCATCATGAAGATGAACAGACAAATGAAAAATGTCCCTAAAAACAGTAAGCAAAAGCTTTTTAGGATAAATATATCTAACTTTTTTATGCGCAGCATTTTATTGTACCATACTATGAGGACACAAAATTAGCACAAAAAAGAATGCACAAGAAATTTTTAATCGAAAGTTAACTAAAAACCACAAGTTCTTCGCAGAGTATCCACCTGGGAATCCCACAATTCACACATATCACTAGCTTCGTCTTTATCGGTAAAATCGGTAACTTCCAATACAAAATCATTTGTTAACTCATTGTTGGTCATTTTGAGTTCAAAATATTCCCTTTCATTCTTATCATCCAGCCAACGAAAGCGGATAAAAGAAAACATCCGTACAGCAATAATTTCAGCATCACGCCTTTCGGTTTTTCCCCAATAAAAAGAAACAATTTTATCATCCGACTCCACTTTGTCAGCAAACCAACCTTCCAAGCCTGTAGGAGTACTTATAGCTGACCATATAATACTCTTAGAAGTGGCATTGAGAAGGTATTCCCGATGAATTCTTTGTCGTTCCATAATTGATTATGCTTGTTTATTGCGTCGCCAAGATAGATACTTTTTTCTAATAACAAGATATATTTCGCAGAATTTCTTTAGAGGAGCTAACATAAAGGCTAAACAGCTTGTAAAGATGGGGTTGGGATGCCCATTTATCGTAACTAAGAAATCACATCGGTAAATGCTCAAATAGAAAAAAGAAACTAAAATTTTGGTACTTCAAAGAAATGATTTATCTTTGCACCCGCAATTAAGAAATGATGGCGGGATAGCTCAGCTGGTTAGAGCGCATGATTCATAATCATGAGGTCCCCGGTTCAATCCCGGGTCCCGCTACCAATAAAAATACGACTGTTGGGAGGCTTCCACTCTTGGTGGTCTTTTTTCTTTTATACCCCTCTCAAGCCTTTAAACGGAGAACAAATCGACTTCCCTTACCCAGTTCACTCTCTACAGACAATGTACCCCCATGTGCCTCTATAAAATCTTTTGAAATGGAAAGCCCTAATCCGCTACCCTGTACTTTTGTCCCGGGAACCCGGAAATAGCGATCGAAAATACTCTGATGATAGCGTGGATCAATTCCTTTGCCAAAATCCTGAACATAAAGCTCTATATACTCTTCATCTTGTTTAGCGCCAATAACCACTCTTCCGTTTTCTTTTGAATAACGAATTGCATTACTCAAAAGATTAGTTAAGACCCAAGCTATCTTCTCACTGTCAACAAACAACTTCGGTATTTTTTCTTCAGGATACTCCACTTCAATCTGTATACCAAACTTATCAGCTTGTACCTGATTAGCCTTTATCGCATACTCTATAAGCTCAATAGGCTTCGTTATTTTGGGAATCAGATGCAGCTTTCCAGCCTCTACCTGCGTCATATTCAGCAATTCACTGGTAATACCCAACAAACGATCCGCACTTTCTTTTATACTTTTGGAAAGTTGCTCTTGTTCTTCATTAAGTATTCCTATACGATTATCCTCAAGCAATTGCAGGCTCATTAATATTGCGGAAATAGGCGTTTTCAATTCATGTGAAATCGTTGAGATAAATGTTGTTTTTGCACTATCAAGCTCTTTAAACTCTGTAATATTTTGTAACAAAATCAAATCACCCAAAGCGCGAGGTTCGTCAGGAGTAATATCCGTACTTACAATCGGAACATAAGAAGCCTGGAAATAGCTCTCCTTATTATCGGCATATATTTTTAAGGGCTCATTCTTGCCCCCCGACGATACCAGTTCCCGAATCAAACGCCTCAGCAGATCATTCTTCAACGAAAGTTCTTCAGCCGATCGGTGAATAACATCTTCTCTTTTCAAATTCAACACATTCAAAGCTTCTTTATTAATAAAAAGGATCTCTCGATCATGGTTCAGACCAATAATCGGTTCATGGATGCTGTTCACTATAGCTTCAATAAACTTCTTACCGGACAAAATATCCGTCAACGTACTTTCGCGGTATTTTTTAAGCCGTTCCGCCATACGGTTAAAATTATCGGCTACTTCACGAAATTCCGCCCTACGCTGCATATTCAGCCGTTTCTCATAATTATGGTTGGCTATTTCCATAATACCATTTGTCAATTCCTTTATCGGCTTTTCTATAGTGTGGGGAAGCCATATTAAAAGAAATATACTTATCAAAATACTAATAACTCCCGTTATGGAGATCCAAAGTAAAGCTCGATCAAGACCCGGCATAGCAGCAGGACTATCCGGCTCTGTAGCCGTCAATATCTGTAAATTTACCACAGAGAGAGCTACCAGTAAAATAATCATTCCGGCCAGCAGTCCTATACCGAGAATCAATTTTGTTTTAATATTCATATTTGCCTCCAATCTAAAATTCAAGCAAGTATAATCAAATCTACATTTGCTTGAGACAAATCGTTCATAAACTTTCGATATTTCAAAATCAAGAGTAAAGCACCAGGTAAATGAAAGGAGAGACTACCCATACAGACCGTGGTAATCTGCCGTTCTTTACAAGCCGATACAATACTTCCCAATATATCTCTGGATTGCACTTGCATGACCTCACCTCCCAATTCCGTAACCAGCTTAAAATGATTTAATAAATATCGTTGGCGGGCCAGTCCGATACGATCGAGGCTCTCACGAGGAGTTTGGACATAAAATGCGATAAAAGAAGTACTATAACGTGTAGCCAATCTTGCCGCCTTTCTTATAATCCGGCGCGGTGTCTTTTCATGACTACTGATACAAGCCATAAACTTCTCATGCCGGACCCCGGCATTTGTAATCACCTCATTTTCGACTTGTTTCTCCACCCGCAAAGCAACTTCCTTTAAGGCTAATTCACGCAATTGAAGAATATTTTCCGTTTTAAAAAAATTATTCAGTGCCCCATTCACCTTTTCAGGCTTATAAATTTTTCCGGCTTTCAATCTGGTTATCAACTCTTCGGCAGTCAGATCTATATTTACCACCTCATCAGCCTCTTGGAGCACACTATCAGGAATACGTTCTCGAACCTCTATACCCGATATGCCCTGTACATCCTCATTCAAACTCTCAATATGCTGGATGTTAACGGCCGAAATAACATTAATGCCTTCATCCAATAATTCCATAACATCCTGCCAGCGTTTTTCATTTCGGCTTCCTTCTACATTAGTATGAGCGAGTTCATCGACAATCACAATTTCAGGACGTATCCGGATAATGGCATCCAAATCCATTTCTTCAAGCTCTTTTCCTTTATAGAAAATTTTTCTTCGCGGTATGATTGGTATGCCACTTAACAGCGCCTCCGTGCCGACACGCCCATGCGTCTCGATATAACCGATCTGGATATCAATTTCACTATCCAATAAGTCATGAGCCTCTTGTAGCATTCGGTATGATTTACCTACTCCGGCAATCATACCGATATAAATTTTAAATTTACCGCGACGAGATTTCTTTATCAGGTCAAGGAAATGTTGCACATTGTTTTCTCCATTCATAAAATATGAAATATTACAGTACCTCTACCGTTTTCTTATTTTTTTTGAAATATACAAAAAAACATGAATATCATAATAAAATAATAAATAATGCGAAATTATTCCTTATTTATCCAAAGTGTATCCCACTCAGCCATCCTTTTTTCATAATCAGCAGTAATATACCTACAAAATTCTGATAAGTATACAGTAAAGATTCTTTGTAAAATAAAATAAAAAAATCTTCATCATAAACGTTTATTAAAAACTTATAGCAAGAGAAGTGATAGCTAAGAAACTGTTCTTTTTCAAAGCACTGTCTCTATCTGTAAAAATAGCATCCTTACTACGAAAAGTACGCAATTCCGTACGCCACACCACATTGGAAAGTATATAATAATCTGTGTTGATCGAATACCCGAAGATTTTAAAGCCATCAGGTGTACCAGTGGAAATAATCACCCCGTTTTTATCCTGATAATATTCTCCTCTTGCGGCTATACTTAATCTCTCCGAAGGGGAATATCTAAGTATCAACGTAGGGGTATACCATATATTATAGGTACTACTACCTTTTTCTTTCTGCTCGGCTCCCACATCAAAACCCGCAGCAATACCAAACTCCTTATTCACTTGATATATTCCATAGAAATTATGAAAATAACGCATCCGACGAGAATCATCAGCCTTATCATTGCCTATGAATGAGCTACTATTCAACGCTATTTTTTCATTCGGTTTATAAGTGAGCTGATGTCCGAAAGAGAGCGTACTGTTTCCATCTATTTTTTGTATGTGTTGCCACCCGTTCAGCACCAGTCCACTTATGAACCATTTGCCATCGGAAGTGGTATAAGATATTTTAGCTCCTGTCTCAAAGTAAGGAGAGTTTTCTGAAGCCATACTACGTGTCAGCGTCCAACAGTCCTTTCCAATAGCACTTTCAAACCCTATATGAGAAGGCATGATCCCCGCATCCAACCACAGATTATTACTCTTCGATAATCTGACGCCGACATTGGCCTCATAAATATTCTTCAACACACCTGACTCCGCAGCATAATTAGCGTTCATGTAAGTTCCGGTGCCAATTGCCAGATTGGCTCTCACTCTCTCAGCGTTGAAGTTGGCCTTGATGAAACCCAGATTCAAATTAACTTCATTATTACGATTGTGACTATATACAAAACCGGGTCTATTGTTGTTCTGAGGATTATTAAAATCATACTGGTAATATACCTCGGTATAGCCACTAAAGGTTAATGGATTTTTATCGTTTTCCTGAGCTTCCATTCCAACTGAACCCAACATCATTCCCAAAAGAATTATTTTTTTTTTCATCACTAAACAATTTATATTGAGTGTAAATTCTCTTATTTAAGTTTATCTAAAGCAACATTCAATTCCAACACATTGACTCTTTCCGTTCCGAAAAGACCAAGTAAAGGCTTTTGCACGGTCATATCTACAAGTCTTTTTACTTCCGCTTCACTTATTCCACGTGCCCAGGCCACGCGTTTTATCTGTATATAAGCAGATGCGGGAGTTATATCAGGATCAAGACCTGAACCACTAGCTGTCACCATCACAGCAGGAATGTCCTTGCGTTTGAGATAAGGATGATGTACCAGAATAGTATCAATGCGAGCTTCTACTTCTGCCAGATATGCAGGATTAGTCGGTCCTTTGTTACTACCGGACGAACTGGAAGCATTATAACCATCACCTGCCTTGGAAGGACGTCCCCAAAAATAAATATCCTTAGTAAAATTTTGCCCCACGTTGGCAGCTCCAACAACTTTACCATTCGTGGTGATTACCTCGGCATTACCCTGATTAGGACCTACCACCTTGGCAAACAACCATAGGACAAGAATATAAAACACCGAAAAGAAAACGCAAAAGACAAGCGTTATTTTAAGAGATTTCAATAAAGTTTTCATATCTATTTTCCAATTAAAAGAATAAACCAACAATCAAATCAATTAACTTAATTCCAACAAAAGGTACTATGACTCCTCCCAATCCATAGATGAATAAGTTACGTCGCAACAGAGCGGAAGCACCAATGGGCTTATACTGCACTCCACGCAAAGCCAACGGTATCAGCAACGGGATAATAATAGCATTAAAGATAATAGCTGAAAGGATCGCACTCTCAGGACTATGTAAACCCATAATATTCAGGGCACCTAACTCTGGGATAACTACCATAAAGAGAGCCGGAATAATAGCAAAATATTTGGCCACATCATTAGCGATGGAAAATGTTGTCAATGTGCCTCGTGTCATCAATAACTGCTTACCAATCTCCACTATTTCAATCAGTTTGGTGGGGTCATTATCCAAGTCAACCATATTTCCCGCCTCCTTTGCCGCCTGTGTGCCGCTGTTCATAGCTACACCTACATTAGCCTGAGCCAAGGCCGGAGCATCATTCGTTCCGTCTCCCATCATGGCAACCAATTTACCCGATTGTTGCTCCCGCTTTATGTACTCCATCTTATCTTCCGGCTTGGCTTCAGCAATAAAGTCATCCACGCCGGCTTTCTCTGCAATATATTTTGCCGTCAGTGGATTATCACCGGTAACCATAACTGTTTTCACCCCCATTTTACGCAAGCGCTCAAAACGTTCCTGAATACCCGGCTTGATGATGTCTTGTAACTCAATAACTCCACCCACTTTCCGATTAATGCACACCACCAGCGGAGTACCCCCATTACTGGATATTGCAGCTATGATGGCTTCTACTTCTGGCGGGAAACTATTGCCGGCAGCCTCCACAATCTTGCGTATGGCATCGAATGCACCTTTACGTATCTGTGTCCCGTCGGCCATATCCACTCCGGAACACTTAGTTTCTGCCGAAAACTTTATCATCCGGGCGCCGGCAGTGTTGAGATTGCGCATGCGGAGTCCCAATCCGCGACCCAATTCTACAACAGATTTACCTTCAGGAGTTTCATCGGACAAAGAAGAGAGCAGACAGGACTCAATAAACTCTGACTCTTCCATGCCCGGAGCGGTATGGAATTTTGTAGCTTTACGATTACCGATAGTGATAGTACCGGTCTTATCAAGCAACAAAGTATCAATGTCGCCGGCTGTTTCAACCGCCTTCCCCGACTTTGTGATCACATTGGCACGTAGCGCACGATCCATACCTGCAATGCCTATTGCAGAAAGCAAACCACCGATTGTAGTCGGTATCAGACAAACAAACAGAGAAATAATGGCAGCTATCGAAATGTAGGTTCCCGGATGGTCAATATTCGTATAATCGGCCAAAGGTATTAATGTGATGCAGACAATAACAAATACCAATGTAAAACCGGCCAGCAAAATAGTAAGGGCTATCTCGTTCGGCGTTTTCTGCCGGGTTGCCCCTTCGACTAAAGCAATCATTTTATCGAGGAAGCTCTCTCCCTGCTGCTGAGTTACTTCCACCTTTATCTTATCGGACAGAACCTTGGTGCCACCGGTTACAGAGCTCTTGTCACCACCGGCTTCCCGGATTACAGGAGCAGATTCACCCGTGATGGCACTTTCATCAATGGAAGCCAAGCCTTCAATGATCTCACCATCTGCCGGAATAGTATCTCCAGACTCGCAAACAAAGATATCTCCTTTCTTCAGACGAGCACTACTGATATCATGTAGCACTCCCTCCACCCATATTTTGGCAGGTGTCTCCTCACGGGTCTTCCGCAGACTATCGGCCTGTGCCTTACCACGTGCCTCAGCTATGGCTTCTGCAAAATTGGCAAATATTAAAGTTACGAATAAGACAAAAAATACCAAAAAATTATACCCGAAGCTACCATATTTATCAGTTGATAAGGATAGAATGGCCACAATAAACATAATCACTGTCGCTATCTCAACTGTAAATATAATAGGATTCTTAATCATCGTCCGTGGATCCAACTTCACAAATGATTGTCTCAGACTTTCTATAATTTGCTCCTTTGGAAATAAAGAAGCTGTTTTATTATTCTTCATAATTTTAAATTTTTACAGTGTAAAATGCTCGGCAATTGTACTCAAGGCATGTGCCGGGAAAAATGCCAGAGCTGCAATGATCAAGATGACGGCAAAAGTCATTACTCCGAAAGTGAGCGTATCCGTCTTTAATGTACCCGCACTCTCCGGAATAAATTTCTTCTGAGCCAATAAACCGGCAATGGCAACTTGACCTATAATAGGAATGTAACGCCCTAAAATAAGCACCCATCCACAAGCATAATTCCAGAAATATGTGTTGTCACCCAATCCTTCATAACCGGAGCCATTATTGGCTGCTGAAGAGGTAAACTCGTAAAATTGTTCACTCAAACCATGAAAGCTCGGATTAGCCAGCCATCCACCTTCACCTGTCACGAATCCGGCATGATGGACAAACAGATAGCAGGATAAAGCTGTACCCACCAGAATGATAAACGGATGAAGCAGAGCCACAATCGTGGCAATCTTCATTTCACGAGCTTCAATTTTTTTGCCCAAAAATTCCGGAGTACGCCCCACCATTAATCCACTGATAAACACAGCAATAATAATGAATGTATAATAGTTCAGCCATCCCACACCAACACCACCAAACCAAGTATTGGTCTGCATATTAAGCATGGATACCAAACCGGACAACGGCATCAACGAATCATGCATACCATTCACCGAACCATTGGAAGTACATGTTGTAGCTACACTCCACAAAGCGGTTGCTCCAGCTCCTAAGCGCACCTCCTTTCCTTCCATTGCACCACCATTCTGAGCAATTCCCATGGCATCAATACGAGGATTTCCTTTCATTTCCTGATACACATTAATACCGACTCCCACAATAAAAGCGAAAAACATCACCCCGAATATAGAATTGGCTAACTTTTTTCTATTGGTATAGAATCCGAAAGCAAATATCATCGCCATAGGAATAAGCAGAATAGCCCAACATTCCACGATATTAGTCAGATAAGTGGGATTTTCTAAAGGGTGCGCCGAATTAGCCCCAAAATAGCCTCCGCCATTCGTTCCTAATTGTTTTATCGCTATAATAGCCGCAGCAGGTCCCTGAGATATTGTTTGTTCCTGTCCTTCAAGGGTTGTGACTTTCATTTTTCCGTCAAATCCCATCGGAGTACCCTGTAAAACCAGGATAAAACCGACAATTAAAGATAATGGAAGTAAAATACGAGTGCAACTTAACACAAGAAAGTTCCAGAAATTACCTATTGTTCTTGTGGTCTTTGCAGCTATTGATTTCATAATAGCCGCCATTGCAGCCATACCTGTGGCAGCCGCAACAAATTGAAAAAGCATGACGACAAATAACTGTGTAAAATAAGTCAGTCCACTCTCACCGCTATAATGCTGTAAGTCACAATTCACCATAAAACTGATGGCTGTATTGAATGCCTGATCTGGCGTTTGTGCTCCATTTCCATCGGGATTTAGCGGCAACCGACCTTGTAAAACCAGCAAGAGCATTCCCCATACCAACCAGAAAGCATTCAAAATCAATAACGACTTCAAGAACTGCTTCCAATTCATCTCTTCCTTAGGGTTTATCCCACAGATCTTATAAATCAGCCTTTCTATCGGAGCCATAAAATCCGACCAGGTCTTTTCACCTCTATACACCTTTGCTATATACTTTCCAAGGGGATAAGCCAACACCACCATCAAAATAATCTGCAAAGCCACACCTAAAATTTCTGTATTCATATTCTATACTTTAATTTTAACATTAGAATTTTTCAGGTTTGATGAGTACATACATCAGATACCCGAAGATTGCAACACTTAATACAAACAGTACTGTATACATAATAAAATTCTCCCTACTTTAAATGTTTTTTTAGTTTATTCATTCCTTTCCAAAATAAATCAATTAATACATACATTAAATAATCAAAGATTACAAGACATAATATGAATAATATGGCATACATAATCAAAATGATTTTTTCCTCTAAATCTGATCAAACCATTCCACACATTTCCAAAACAGCCAGAAAGCAGCCAGTCCGCTTAACAAGCAAAAAATAAACGATACTGTTATTCCCATAATTTTTACTTTTTTATTCTTACACACTATTTTTGTTGTAATATACACATCCAATGCTGTGCCAAAAAAGATGCTTTTTAAATAATGACCTAATAAACAGCAATATATAGTATTCATAGTCCAATAAGCATACGACGAAAACCGTTTCAAAATGAAAAGATATCATCTGTTTTGAAAATAAAAAGATTATAAAAGAGTGACTAAAGGCATAGTCTTTGCAAACAACGAAGTGAACATACCTGACTCAAATACATACCTCTTCAATCTTAAAATAGAAGATTAGTTATCTAATTCGTATAGATAAACCGATCCACTTTATACGTATAATACAAGGCAATATAGTGATGTTTCATATCTGATAATTTAAAAATATAACCTATAAGCAAATCTTTCTAGAAAACTGATAGATGGGAAAAACGCCTAATGAAAGTGCCCTACTATAAATATCTCTGATAGATAATAATCACCCAACATCATAATTCAATATCAGTATTGTCTTTTATATACCCTCTTTTTCAGAAAAAGACAAAATTGGTCTGAAGTTCAAAATATCTTTAGTCGATTGTTTTTATCTAAAATCAAATTAGACTTTTCTAAGAAAAGCGTTGGCATACTTATTGAACTTTTACAAATAGAGAAAGAAAGGGATACAATCTATCTATCACCGCTTAATTGCAGATATACAAAGAGATATCAGCATATAGAAAATAAGTTTTAGATACACTCACCCTTTCATTTTGATAAAATCACTCTAAAATGAAAGAGAAAAAACAAAAAGATTAATTAGAAATTTCACTAAAACAAAAAAGAGATGAGAATTTATAAATTTGATGGAAATACAACCACATCAGCTGAAGGAATGCAGCATGTAGCAGAATTCATTCATAAGAATGAGCCAAAGGTTATTATCATGTCAGCAACGGAAAATATCAGAGTCCAGTTGTCCGAAATCACAAATAAACTCTACGCTTCCGACATAGAAGGAGCCCATAATAGAATAACAAAGCTGCAATTCCAGTGCTTGGATTTAGTCAATCAACTGTTATCAGATGAGGTAATAAGACAAAAAGCAATCAGACACATTATAAACTGTTTTCAGAGAATTTGGGAATATTGCCGGAAGCCCTCTCTAAAGGTTAATAAAAGCGAGATCATGGAACAGGGAGAAGTACTTACGTGTATTTTAACAGGAACATATCTTCAAGAAAAAAATATAGATAATACTATACTTTTAGCTCCTGATTTTATACATATAAAAAAGGATAAAAGAATAGATATGAAACAGACTTCTCTCTCACTACTCCATTTATTCAAAGCATATCCAGAAAAACAATTGTTTGTAATTCAACGTTTGACGTACAACTCCATTCAACCCTATGCCAACAAAACTTTCAACATATCAAAACATTTCCTCTCCTCTCCGAATATCTTTAGAGTCTTCATTCAACACTTAGGTAAAAAGAAAAAGGGATAGGTTCTCATTTTTATATTACTTAAATTCTATACTCTTCTATTTTGCGGTATAAGGTAGTCAAACCAATCTTTAGCAATCGGGCCGCTTCTGTCTTATTCCCTTTAGTGTACTCCAACACACGAGTAATATGACGGCGTTCCATAGCCGAAAGTTCGAAACTGCAAGGTGATCCATCTTCCGAACTTTCGTAATGAGTATCCTGAAGTTCGATCGGGAGATCCTCCACTCCTAAACGTTTCCCTTCGCAAACAATGAGGCTGCGTTCTATTACATTCCGAAGTTCGCGGATATTTCCTTTCCAGGATTGCTTCTCCAAAGCTTCAAGGTATCCGGCATCAATCGTGCTTATCTCACGTGATAACTGTGGTGCAAAATTATCGATGAATGCTTCTGCCAATAGACGAATATCACCTACACGCTCCCGAAGAGCCGGTAAATGGATTTGGAATACGGAAAGTCTATAAAACAAGTCTTCCCGGAAATGATTTGCAGCAATTTCTTCGGGTAAGTTACGGTTTGTGGCCGCTATGATGCGCACATTAACCCTCGTGGTTTTGGTATCGCCTATCTTAATGTACTCACCTGTTTCAAGAATACGCAGTAGTTTGGCTTGCAGTTCAAAAGCCATCTCACCGATCTCATCAAGAAATATCGTCCCATTGTTTGCTTCTTCGAACAAGCCTTTTTTATCCTTCAATGCTCCGGTAAACGATCCGGCTTTATGACCGAACATCTCACTCTCCAGCAATTCTTTGCTAAACGAAGAGCAGTTCACTGCTACAAAAGATTGCTTAGCGCGCTTACTGCCATAATGGATAGCCTGAGCAAAGACCTCTTTGCCAGTGCCTGTTTCTCCGGTCAAAAGAACAGGTACATCCGTCACCGCTACTTTTTGCGCAAGCGAAACGGAATCTATCAACAGTTTAGATTCACCTATGATTGAATTGAATGAATAGACATGCCCAAGCTTCTTTTCGAGTTTATCAATACGGGAGTTCAAGTGGGCTTTCTCTACCGCGCGACTTATTAAAGGAATAATCTTATTATTATCATCACCCTTTGTAATATAATCAAAAGCTCCATTCTTAATGGCTTGTACGCCATCGGGAATGTTACCATGGGCAGTCAGCAGAATCACCTCCACATTGGGAGCCATCTTCTTAATTGTCAGTACGAGGTCAACTCCATTGCCATCTGGCAAAAAGACATCACATAGTACCACGTCGGGCTGCAAAAGTTCCAACTGCCGGACAGCCGACTGGTAGTCTGCTGCGTGACAAACTTCATAACCTTCCAGTTGCATCATACGACTTAAAAGTGTACGAATCTGTATTTCGTCGTCTACAATAAGAATTTTACTCATAACAAACTTACCAAAATTGAGCTATACGGAAACTGCAAATATAGGACTTTCTACAGAACTCTTTGAGCATCCTGCACACTTTTGTAAAGGAGAAATAAAAAAGTCGGGATTATCTCCAATAAAAAAGACACTGAAAACAGACTATCACTTGGTATAAAAACAGACCATGTGTTGACGCTCAACTGATGGTCTATTGAACCTTAACAGATGATGTGTTGAGAGCCAACAGACCATGTGTTCCGAAAAAAGGTATCGGACAATCTTCATTTACCGTTCTAAGGTATTGAAGAAGAAGATCAAAAGGCTCTAATTGGGCTACCAAATCACATTATAAAGTATATATGTAGAAGCTAGAAATATAGTACAAAACTTCGAGCCAGAGACAGCAAATCATATTATCAAGGGTTATCTCGAAGCCTATATGATCAGTATTTAATAGAAGTTATTCCGTATTTCCTTGGCGATATACCGTCCCATCAATATTTGTCCCTCTTTATCCGGATGCAATCCGTCACGCAGATATTGCCCACGCCCGGACGGCTGTTCAAACTTCTCGGAAATACCGCAATTTGAGTAGCAATCAATCACTTGAACCGAGAAAGCTCCGGCAATCTTGCGAAGAATCTGAATCATTTTAAGATTTCGCTCATTATGCACTACATTTCCCGTTTGGATAGGTGTGCAGACAAATACCCTGCATTTGGGATAATGCTCTATGATAGTCTGTATAGCCCATCGTGCTCCACCCGCCATTGTTGTAAGGTCTATTCCTTCGAGAGTCTTACCCTTTAAAGCCTCTTCGGCTGAGCCTAGATTGGTATCATTCGTTCCCATTGAAAAAACAAATACATCGGGGGCGGGATACTGACCGCTTTCCACTTCGGAGATAAATTTTTGTATGTGTACCTTAGAAACATTATTGTGTCTCATCTGCAACTCATGCTTATCTTCAGTTGGTTGCCACCCGTTGGATATTCCGGCAAAAGAGACGGAGTCATATTCCTGTGTATCGGAATGACAAGCCCAAGTCGCCGAACCTACCGCAACATTATGATGGGTTGCAAAGTCCAACAGATCGACAACAGATTTCGACCACTGCGCTCCGGCTGTAATGCTATTGCCGTCGCAACCAAAATTTAATTGACTGAAGTCTGTATACAAAGATTGGGCATTCAATGCGAAGCAGATAATTAGAGAAAGAAGGAATAGAGTTATTTTTTTCATCTTTTTGAGTTTATAGCCACAACAAAAAAACAATAAAATTATTGATTGATAAAATTATTCGGAGAAATTACGTTCGATAATCTCCATACACATACGGCCGTTATGATAAGGACATTTCCAGAATCCGGCTTTATCGTCGACCCGATTCACCTTACCGTCGACCGAAATACTCCACCACCACTCTCCATTGGCCTCATCAACCAAATACCGTTTAATGAAATTCCAGCCGTTTAAGGCTTTCTTGTAAGCGTTTTCATCACGAAAATATTGATAAAGATTAATGTGTCCCACCACATTTTCGGCTTGTACCCACCAGTGCCGATCGGTATCTGTTGAAGGCTTATCTGCAAAAAACTCATAGATCATGCTTCCATCCGACATCAATCCTTCATCGGCTGCAACAGCTATTTGCTTTACCACCGGTTCTACCTTAGCCAACAACTTTTGGTCTTTCAGCAATAACGCCGCTTCATGAATGAGCCAGGAAGCCTCTATATCGTGACCATAAGAAATGATATGATACTTATTATTCCAGTTGTCATCAAAGAATAGATTCAAATGCCCGGTATTCGGATCCCATATTTTATCTATAAAAATCTCTACCAAATTGTGGAGCTGATGCTTTAAACGATCATCTTTCCAAACTCGATAAAGATTGGCGTATGGTTCCAAAATATGCAGATGAGTATTCATTGTCTTACGCTCATTTTCGTCTTTCTCACTCAGCCTCATGTCTGCAATCTCTCCCCATTCACGAGTCAAAGCCTCACAATACCCGTTATCCAGAGGATCAAAGCTATGCTGTTCTATGCTTTCAAACAGATGAATGGCATAAGTCAACGCCTCTGCATCTCCTGTAGCCCGGTGATATTCACTCAATCCATAAATGGCAAAACCAATGGCATAAATTTGCTTTTTTGTATCAAGCGGATTTCCCTTATAGTCGAGTGACCAATAGATTCCTCCAAACTCTTTGTCGTAGAAATGATCAATAAGATAACGTTTTGCACGAGTTGCCATTGCCAGGTATTCCTCTTTACGAAGTAACCGGTATGCAGCCGAGAAAGTCCATAGAATACGTGCATTCAGAATAGCACCTTTTTCCGCAACAGGCATCAACATTTCTTCTCCGGTGATACGTCCGTAAAAGCCACCGTTTACCTCATCTTGCATTTTATTTATCCAATAAGGAAGAATATTTTTCTCAAGTTCTTCCCTCACTTCTTCTTTCAACACTACTATATCCATTTTCACCTTATTTTATTATCACTATAAATCGATAAACAATCTACGGAACATTGACCTAGCGGCTATCTATCTTACTGCTACAAATGATGGGGTTACAGGTCTGGGGTGAATAGGGAATCATATTATAGGATTCCTATCCCATTCCCGGGCTATTTATTACTCACATCACGGTTGGCCATAAAACAATATGCAACCAATCCTCTCCCATCAATCACCATTCGTACTCTTGCTTCTTTTCATATTCAGTTCAGAAGTAATCTCTTTCATTTTACTCTCGGACAAGGGGTACATACTTATAAACAGCACACTGAGCACCGTACCGACAGCAGGCAGGAAACTTAAAAACATTTTTATACCGTGAATAGCCTCGGCACTCTGCACTGCATTGGCCTTAAAACCGAAGTAAGCCAACAGCCAACCCGTCAGTGCACTACCAATGGCCCACCCGAATTTCTGACTCATGGATGAGGAGGAAAACACCAACCCCGTAGCCCGGTTACCTGTTTTCAATTCCGAATAGTCCGCGCAGTCGGCATACATCGACCATAATAAGGGGAATATGCTTCCGGCACAAATACTGATTAAAATCTGAAACGTAAATATTAAGACCAAATCACCTTTACCAAACCAATAAAAAATCACCGAAAGTACGGTAGCCATCACCATTGCACCCATATAAGTCGCTTTCTTCCCAATACGGTTACTCACGGGAGCAGCCAGTACAACACCTATTATATTAGCAATCTGTCCGGTAGCCAGATATAGCCCGCTCAACACAAAAGAGACTCCAAAAAGTGATATGGTAGCATAGCTTTCTTCGACAATAAAATATTTGAAATAGTAAACCGTAGCACCGTCTCGTATAGAATTAAAGACCAATGCAGCCACTCCTGCACCTAATAAAATCCACCAAGGGCGATTACGAAGCAAATCCTTCAAGTCTTCTTTTAATGGACTTTGCTGCTTGTTCATTGGTGCTACACGTTCCTTGGTCCATGCAAAGCAGCCATAGAATAAAACTGCACACATTATGGCAATCACGACGACACTCATTGTCCAACCATAAGTCTCATTGTGTCCCACACTAAATAAGTTCACCATCGGCATAAAAAGCAGTAAAGCGATAAAACTGCCGATATAAGCAAAGGTCATGCGATAAGTCGACAACGTATTACGCTCTTTCGGATCGGCGCTCATCACGCCCAGCAATGAAGCATAAGGAACATTTATAGCCGAATATACCATCATCATTAATGAATAGGTAATATAGGCATAGATAACTTTCCCGGTATCTGTAAGATTGGGCGTGGTAAAAGTGAGTATTCCTATCACTGCAAAAGGAATAGCCAGTATTAAAAGATAAGGGCGGAACTTTCCCCAACGGGAATGAGTACGATCTGCAACAACTCCCACAATAGGATCAAAAGCAGAATCCCAGACACGGGTAATCAGAAACATGGTACCCACCACAGCAGCGGGAAGTCCAAAAACATCCGTATAGAAAATCATTAAATAGGAGCCAAACAGTTTCCAGAACATGGAAGAAGCCATATCTCCAAAACCATAGCCTATTTTTTCTTTGAGTTTTATCATGGTTATTCGCTTTGCAGAGTATCAAATTTACAGTTTACTCATCAGATTCAAGTTATGACTGATCATTTTTTTCAATGTTTCCACCGAAGCCGAACTCTTTAAACCGTCAGCCGGAGTATTCATACAATAATCCACCAACTTATCTACAGTAGAAGTTGCCACATGCATACGGGTATCGGAAGAAGCATAATAAATAAAAACTTTACCATCCTCATCGGCTATCCATCCGTTGGAGAATAAGACATTACTTACATCGCCAATACGTTCTTCACCTTCAGGTGCCATAAAATATCCGCCGGGCGACGCAATAACCTTGGTCGGATCGTCCAATGAAGTCATATACATATATAATACGTAACGTAAACCGGCAGCACAAGTCCGTACTCCGTGAGCAAGATGTAACCAGCCCTTTGGCGTTTTAATAGGATGTGGTCCCTCACCGTTCTTCACCTCTTTGATGGTATGGTAAAAACGTGAATCTATAATCTTCTCTTCCACCACTTCTGCATGAGTCATATCTGCAACCAGTGCCCAACCTATACCCCCACCGCTACCGGCATCTATAAAACCATCTTGCGGACGGGTATAAAGGGCATATTTTCCTTCTATAAATTCGGGATGAAGCACGACATTACGCTGCTGGCTCTTTGTCTTCAAATCGGGTAAACGTTCCCAATTTTTCAAATCTTTCGTTCGGGCAATGGCAGCTGTAGCCGTAGCAGAAGACAGGTCACCCGCAGGAGCCGTATTATCGTGACGTTCTGCACAGAAGACACCATAGATCCACCCGTCTTCATGCGCAGTCAAACGCATATCATATATATTGGTTGCCGGAATCACATCCTCAGGCATTGTAACAGGATAGTCCCAGAAGCGAAAGTTATCAACTCCGTTGGGACTTTCAGCTATTGCAAAAAAGGATTTGCGATCGACACCCTCGACCCTGACCACTAACAAGTATTTACCATTCCATTTCATCGCACCGGAGTTCATGGTCGCATTCATCCCAATACGTTCCATCAAATGAGGATTTGTCTTTTTATTCAAATCGTAACGCCAAAATACCGGAGTATGAGCCGCAGTCAGTACCGGATTTTTATATCGCGTAAAAACACCGTTATTCTCTAATAACGGCTCATTTTTTAGAGCAACTAACTTCTCATAGCCTTGGAACAAAGCCAAAACTTCATCTTTAAAAGTTCCCATATAATAATTCTATCATTGTTATTTATACAAATCCACGTCAGAAGCAAATAGGGTTCGCGGATTTTTATAGAAGGTCACAAAATCGTCTGCAGATACTTGTCCCGGATAAGGAGCGTAGAAATGAGTGACTCGTTCACGAGCATTTCGCCACACCAGCACGTAGGATATTGGATAATTTCCGATAGCCGGTAACAGTGTTTCAGTCCACCACTTCGGATCTTTTATTCCCTCATTTCCGGTTTCGGTAACAGCTATGACTTTATGATGAGCCTTTCCCACACTATCCAATACGGCAAGTGATTTTGCCATGGTGGACAAATATTGGTCACGATCAAACTGATAAGTATCAAAGCCTAAGACATCAATAACATCGTCCCCCGGATAACGTTCTAAATATTGTGTAGTAGTCTGGCAGTCTCCTGTGGAGTAAGCATAAAGAGCATTGTCCACCCCTTTTGTCCGAAGAGTCTCTACCGTCATTCGCCATAATTGTTTATAGTCGGAAGCAGTGCATAACTTTTCTCCCCACCAAAACCAACTGCCCGTATGTTCATGCCAAGGGCGGAAGAGCACAGGAACTTTTACCCCGGATGGTGTTTGGAGAGAATTGATAAAAGAAGCCACTTTTGACAGCCATCCTAAAAATTTAGTATGATTTACTCCTCCCGGCAGGATTGATTTAACCACTGTGGTATCTTTAACATCCCAGGCATCGCCACCTGTCAAAGGATTGCGTAAATGCCAGCTTAAAGAAACCATCCCTCTGCGACGATATTGATTCAGAATTTCTTTCTTGATTCGACTGAAAGGGACTTTATCTAAATTGGCGGTATCTCCTAATTCCAAATTACCAAGGTCAAAGCTAATGACCGCAGGATAATCACCGCATACACTTTTAACATCAGACCGCCCTTCTTCACCTTCCCAACCGATACCGTATACCGTATCATCATGGTGCCCGAACATTACGCCTTTCGAAGGAAGTTCCTTTAAATTGGATAATAGCCTTTCCGTTTCGGAAGTACGCCCCAAGAGATTCACACGAGCATTCAATTCTTTCCTAGCTGATCCACAAGCAGTTAAAACACTAACAAGCAATAGACTTGTTCCATAGTTCAGTATATGCATTTTTCTGTTCCTCATAATACAAATTATTGCTATTCCTCTACAAAAGTAATCCACTTATTTAAGAGACTATAATATGATTTTATCCCTTTACAATATATAATGCATCGTATAAGCTCTATAAACCTCTTTCCACTGACACACCTGGGTACCTCTTCCTCTAAACATAACAGATACCCAGGAAAACAATGATTAAAAAACAGTATTTATTATCTAAGTATTACCTTCAAACATGAAATTATTCACATTATTCTATAGCAGCATTACTTTTGCTATTTCATTGAAGGAAGTTGATCACGAGTGATAACAGAACTCTGCCCCATTGCATTCTTCCACCAAAGTTCATCAGCATGAGGTTGTCCTGTACCAGTATTTCCATACCATGGCATAAACCATGACCAGTATGCCCCGGCACTCCATTGCTCGGACATATTACTTACTGAACCACATTCACTCAAAGCGATAATCTTATCAGGATAAGCCTGAGTAAGCTTCGTGTACTCAGCAACACAATCTGTTGTGCCTTTTTCATAGATATCACAGCTGACAATATCCACATAAGCATCCCCCGGATACCAGTCATCATCGTTGGTCTGGCTAGTCCATACCCAAATCAAGTTGTTCAAACCTTGTGATTTGAAGTAGTTGAACATGGCCACCCACAACTGTTTGAAGCTGGCCGCATCTTTACCCCACCAGAACCAACCGCCGGCTGCCTCATGGAACGGACGCCAGAGCACAGGAATGTTAGCATTCTGCAAAAGTTTCAGATAACCAGCAACCTTTGCCAAGTCTGCTGTAAACACTGCATTCTCCCAAGTTCCCTCAGTAAGCGCATTAGTGGCATCAAAGTCGGTATCATCTTTATAAAAGGCATATGCACTTGCGGCACTTCCACCAGTAAGATAAACACCGGTGGCAGTATAGTCATGACCGCTGATAATCAAGCCACCGGATTTCAGGGAGGCAAGAATATCTTCCGTGATGGTCAGTTCATAATCGCCGCTGATATCAAAGTAATCTGTGCCGGAAGCAATTTCCGTCCAGCCACCGTTCTTAAAAGAGCCCTGAGCACCGGATGCCACATCCTTCACCGTAACTTTTATCTTATCGCCCACCTGAGCTTCGGCAAAAATAGCTTTAGCGGCATCGTCCGTCATCTGCACATAACCACTCCAATCCGCAGGCATTATTTGGTCCCCTTTCCATACCTCGGTAGAATAAGATTTAACCTCTTTCACCGGAACATTCCAGTGCCACATGGCAGCAACTAAACCGCCGGCCTCCCACCAGTTTTTCACAGGGCTGATATCACCGTAGTCAATCCAGTTCTCACCGGAATAGGGCAAATGCACATAGTCAAAGCAGTTTATGGCAGGATATTTACCAGTCGCCTTAAACACTTTCTCTGCCTCCTCTGTATTCCATGCCACATTCGCCATCATAGCTGAAATAGATTTCTTCTCAAAGTTCTCCAGCAAATAAGCATATACCTTCTGGGCTTGCGAAGTGGCAGAGGTGTTGACCAACGACTTATTCAGTGCTACGGTGCTGAAGCTGATCGTTACGGCCGGTGCCGGCATTTGGTTTGGGCCAAGCACCACTCCCGCCGGTATGGAAAGTGTATATGTCGTTCCCCGTTCGGGTAAATTTGCTTTAATAACCAACACTTTACTGGAGCCATATACATCTGCACTTATCAATGTTCCTCCGGTCAGCGTGATTTTGGACAGGTCTTCAGCAGCGAAAAACACATTCTTATCATAAGTAATTTCGATCGTATTCATACCAACTTTCACAGTGCCGTCACTCGCAGGCGTGGTAGAGACTAATACGGGAGCATCTACAGCAGGGATGTTATGGTTAACATCCGTATCACAGGCAGCAAGCATAAATGCTGCTGCCATAGTGATCATCCACTTCATATTTAGTTCCTTCATCATTTCTAAGCATTAAATTAATAAACTCACAATTATTTATTGACGATGGTTACTTTATTGAATATCAATTTATCACCCTGAATTATAATACCGTTGCCGGACGCGTCCTTCTTAGCCTGAATATTGTTAAGAATATCCTGTGTCAACGTCAAATCCAAAACACGACTGGCAAATGTCCACCCGTAAATATCATCATTGGTTGGTATCAATGTTTGGTTGAACAGTGAAAACGTAATTCCACTCCAGTCACCATAATTAAACTGAGCCTGCCCCCAAACTTCGACAATTTGATCAAAATAGATTCTCATCGTTGTACTGGCACTAACTTTTAAGAAAGATTCGGCCGGTATCATGACACGACCTCCTTCTCCCCAAGTAATCGTCAAATGTCCTTCCCAAATAATGCTTTCATTAGGAACAACAAGCACATTATAAGAAATCTCTCCATTCGTAGAAATTAACTTTAATGTGTAAGTCCCATTAAGAGTGGAAGGCGGATTCAAGGTAAGGGTACCTTTATCAATGTCATTAATAAACTGAGTCGCAACGCCATTCAGTAATACACTTGTCAACTTATCACCATTCTGTATATTAAGCACTACGACCTTTCCACTAATCAATTTCTCCGGCAAAGAAGGTATATAAGCACATATCGGCTTTTCAACAGTCAAAGAAGAAGCTTCAACAAATTCTCCGTTAGCCATTTTCAATGTCAACTTACCCGTTTCTGCTGTTGTGGGAACATTTACCGTCAATGTAGAGGCATTTTTCGGCGATACGGATACTTCCACATTTCCACCAAAAAGGATAGATGAAACCACATCCAAATTCGAGCCGTTTATCGTTAGAGCTTCTCCAGCAGGAACAGAGTTAGAGCTATAAGAAAGATTTATCGGCTTTGCCGTCTCAAGAGCTACATTTACTGATTTTCCACTATTGGTATTCAATTGCAAATTTCCACTAGTAGCCATAGCAGGCATTGTCACTTTCACCTCGGTTGCACTTTTCGAATTTGGCTGTACTGCTTCGGTTACACCAGGGAAAACAACAGCACTCACTAACTCCATATTTAAGCCTTTCAAACTGATAATATCACCGGCACGAAGTCCAGTAACCGGAGTTGCAACGACATTTGTCGGAAGCGCCATACCGATATTGGCAATAGCAACTTTTACACCGGAAGCCGGAACCATCACGATTGCACCATCCGAGGTATTGTCAGGAAGGGTGAAAGTCAGCTTATATTCTTTTCCGTCACCAACCTCATCCGTCACCTTAAATTCCACTGCATCATTGTTCGGCATCAAGACTTTCTTCACCAAATCCAGATCCTTACCGGTAACAGTCACCGTTTCGCCCGGCTTTTTATTTGTCAAATCAAGTGTTTTATCTACGGAAGGGAGAGTGACTTTCAATTCTTCGTCCGAGTAGATCCAGTTCGGCAATTCTGCGCCGTCTGAGATAATAATCTTACCGGTTTGCGCTTCTTGAGGAACAATAAGTTTAATCACCTTGCGCTCATGCTGCGTAAAATCATTACTTTTTACACTTACATTATCCGTAAAGATGATTTCGTTAATCAAATTCAAGTAGTTACCGGTGATAGTCAGTTCAGCACCTGGTTTGATTTCTTTCGGTGTGAACTCTTCAAGTGAAATTGGTTCTGTAAACGTTAATTTCGTCTTAGTCGTAATATTGCCGACTGCTGTTTTCAATACCACATATCCTGGTTCTGCCGTTTGGGGCACAGTAACACGGATTTCCGCACTACTAATTACTTTAATATCCGTTATATCATCACATCCGGGGATAACTACCGCCGTCACTTTATCCATACCGCTTCCTAAAAAACGGAGTTCACCGCCACGTGCCACAGGACTAGGACCGAACACATTCAGACTGATTCCTCCTTTATATTGGTTGGTATCCAAGTATTCTCCATTATCGCATGCCGTGAACGACAGGCAGTTGAAGAGTGTCAGGCACATCATCCAGAGTGCCGAGAATTTATATGTTCTGTTCATATTTTTTTTCATTATTAGAAGGTTATTCAATAGGTACCACACGGATATTGTCGATGCAGATCACCGGATCGCAATCAGTCCCGGCTACACCACCGGCCCATACAAAGAAAACTAAGCCCGTCAAATCGTTCTTTGTGAAAGAAGTTCCACTAGCAGCACCTTCATGCGTCTTGTTGAAGTCTGAAAGATTGAAAGATACTGTCACCCATTTATCGGCAGTATCGTATGAGCCAGTGTTTTTCCACGGAATCCACAGACCACGCGGTACAGTGGTAGAACTAAAATAACTATTATTGGCTGTAGCATTTGTAACAGTTTCATTGGATGAGAATATCATCTGCAAAGCCGAAGACATCCAGGGACTGGCGGAAGGCACAAGAACTTCAAATTTCAACTGTAAACCGCTAATTCCATATTTATCGATCAGTGAAGCAAACGATGAAATAGAAGAAAGCTCTGGATAACCTTTGGTCGGGTCCGGCCAATAATCAAAGCTATAGTTATCTTCAGCCCAAGTTGCGCCACTCTCGCCTGACATACTAACTCCACCAAAGTAGAGATAGGCACCGTCTATACCCAGATCGTCATCTTTCACTACACCGTTACGCCATCCGTGACCAATCTTCATACCACCATGTGAACCATCCCAATCAAACAAAATATTACGTGTATCGTAATACTGAAACTTGGAACGTCCGGTACCATAGATGGACTTCACATTGATATATCCCTCAGCAGCGCCTTCAGGTAGAATGAAGCTGACAGTGGTCTTCGTAATGCTGGTAATCTTGGTAACCGCCACATTACCCGCCATTGTAATGCTCAACGGTGCATTCGGATCATCAATCAGGTAGTCGCCATAGATAGTCACTTCGTCACCCGGCTTTGCAAACTCGCAAGACATGGAGTTGACTTGAGGACTGGGAACCAGTACCTTAAAATCATAAGAGATGGTATCTTTGCTCTTCGTCACCATATAAATTTTATTCGTCACATCCGTAGGTATATTGCCCGGCACATCTACCAAGACCGTATGATCAGTCATATAGCTGGTGTTCAGGACAGCTTTTTGATCATTGAAATACAGCTCGTAGATACTGCGCAAATTGTCACCTACCAAACAGATTGTATTATCCATGTAAGCACCGGTCAACAGTGAATCGGCTGCCGCAGGAGAAGGTATGCGGACATACTTCACCGTAGGCAAACCTCCTGCCACTTCATATTTATCCGGTTCATCTTCACAAGCCATCAGCGAAAAACCTGCCACGACAATTACTGCCACATAGAACCACTGCATATATTTATTATTAGGCTTCATTTTCTCTAGTATTAAAATTAATAACTAAATTCTTTACGTACATCCACATGAATAGGGTCTTTCATCAAGTTCGGGTTGAATACCACGTCTTCCGTAGGAAACGGCAGAGTAAAGCTACTCGTCGTCACATTAGGAGCCGGAGTATCTGTATTATATCTCACTTCCGAAGCATCATAAGACCATTTGCCTGTCTTATAATAATTTTCATAAGGAGTGTTCAGACCGTAATATTCATTGCGGCGCTGGCTCTTCAGTTCATTAATGGCTTTCTGCGGATTGTAATAGGACAAACGTACATAGTCGTACCAACGGTCACCCTCCATGGCCAACTCCAAACGACGCTCTTTCCATACATCATCCCATGTGATGGAAGTAGGGCGGGATATACCCGGAATGGCGCGGCTACGCACTGTATAGTAAGCATCAATGGCACTTGCATCCGTAGTAGAAGTAGCAGTACCCATCTTTGCTTCGGCATAGATCAGATAGACATCAGAGAGGCGCAAAAGGTGGGTAGCAAGTCCGTTAACCATGTTTCCGGCAGAGAGTCCCAAAGCAGTCAGATGGTCATACGCATCACCATACAGGTTTTTCACAGTATTAGTTCCTGTGGCAGACTGCAGTACACCGGGACCACCTTTTCCATAATTTTCAGAATCATAGATAAATTTTAAATAGTCGAATCCCCCCTTGTCTGTCCAAAAATAGTCGTATTTGTCACCAGCCATCATCATGGTAGCCTTACGACGAGTATCGTTATCAATGCGGTTAGTAGGATCACCCAAAGCACTAACACCAAAGGCATCTTGCAAATCAACCGACATTCCGGCATAACCACCCCAACAATCGCCAAATTCATCAAAACCAACTATGGCAAGGTCACTCTGCAATGTATTTTGGGCTGTCCATGGATCACGGGTAGGATACCAAAGCCAAGATATCAAGCACTCTTCATTCGTATTGTTTGCAAGACGGAACACATCAGAATAGTTTGGCAGTAAATGACGCCCAGAATGGTCAATCACATCTTTTGCCAGCTCGGCTGCTTTCGCTAAATCGTCAGCACTTAGCGTTCCGCTGACACCGGCTTTAGTCAGATAAACTTTTGCCAATAAAGCTTCGGCAGCATACTTGTCAATACGTCCATCAAACTTGGTAGCTGCAGGTAGTAACTCAATAGCTTTCTCTAACGTCATCACAATATATTCGTATACATCCGCACGTTGCACTTTATACTTTTCATTATAAGTGCCAGAAGTCAAATCAGCATTATTGTCATGAATAATGGGTACATCTCCAAAGGTGCGCACCAGAAAAAAATATGCCATTGCTTTCCAAGCTAAGCACTCGCCCATGCACTGATTCTTTACCGTCTCGGATGCCTTAGCCGATTTCAGGTTGGTATAAACCGTATTAGCGTGTCCATTGGCAGCCCACAGTGAGTAAGACATATTGATCAAATCAGTATCTGTGCCGTTCAAGCTGAAATCCAGATAAGGACTGCTACCCCAATAGTAGTTGCCGGAAAGCACTTCGCCCACTTTAATAAAGCCTCGTTGGAAATCATACCAAGGAGAATTATACAAATAGTTAACGCCCTGAATACACTGATCGTCGTTCTGATAGAAGTTATCCACATTATAGCTATCTTCCGTCGGACGATCCAGAAAATCTCCACAAGACGTAACACCCATGGCCAACACAGTTGTAAACGCCCAATATTTTATATTCTTAATTTTCATAATCTTCAAAGTTTAGATGTTAGAATGAAACATTCAAGCCAAATGAATAAACCGTAGGTGACGGATAACGACCATTATCCACTCCATAAGTGTATCCTTTCGAATCGGCCGTACTGGCACCAATTTCAGGATCGTAACCATCGTAACCGGTGATAGTCAGTAAGTTCTGAATATTAGTATAAACACGTACATTTTCAAGACCGAATTTCTTTATCATCTTCTTGGGAAATGTGTAACCCAATGTAATGTTCTTCAAACGGATGTATGAACCATTTTCTACATAGCGGTCACTAATACGGTCGTTATCGTTCGGGTCACCAGTGGTAATACGCGGAATACTTGTTCCGGAATTGGCAACGGTCACATTAGTGATGTCGTCATACCAGTTGGTACCTGCTGCCGCAGCTTTGTCTGCATCAATAGGAACAAGCAGCGCATGGTTCTTGACAGAAGACAGCTGATTGGTCCAAGCAGACTTCATGTTGGATAAATTAATACTCATATAATTCATCACTTTATTACCATAAGAACCGTTAATGAAAAAGGAGAAATCGAAGTTTTTATAGGAGAAAGTATTAGTCCATCCAAAAGTAAATTTAGGCATCGGAGAACCAATATTAGTACGGTCATACTCATCAATAACACCATCAGGAACACCATTGGGGCCACTCAAATCTTTATATTTGATATCACCTACCCAAACTGTATTTGTACGATTAAAGACACCGTCAGTTGGATACTTAGCAGGCTTCGGAGACGTTTGCAAGTCTTTCAGGTCTTTATAAACTCCGTCTGTCACGTAACCATAGAAATTATAAAGTGATTTGCCCACTTCGGATACACTGATAACGTCGCTCCATTGACCATAGCCCACAATCTGTGCGTTGGAAGTTCCGGACAAAGATTTCAGTTCGTTTTTGTTAAAAGAAATCTGAAATTCGGAATTCCACTCAAATTTACCCAATAGCGGATGAGCATTCAACGTAATCTCAAGACCTTTATTTTCAATACTGCCATAATTACCCTTCGGAGCAGCCAAAGCAGAAGAGCCGTTCCCTTGCGTACCCATGTAAGATGGTAATTGCAAATCCATTAGCATATCATTGGAGGTTTTCTTATACAAATCGACAATCAGGTTGAGGCGATCGTTCAGAAAGTTCAAATCCAGACCGACATTCCATTGTTCCTGCGACTCCCATTTAATAGCAGTGTTGGCTATATTGGCCGGACGATACCCCATACCCAATGCAGAAGGCATGCGACTGATGGAAGACCCCCAAGCATACGCACCGATATTGGAATTACCGGTCTGTCCCCAACCGAAGCGCAATTTACCATTGCTAATTATCGTTTGCAACGGCTTGAAAAACTGTTCATTGGTAAATCGCCATGAGACGGCTGCCGAATGGAAACCCGCCCAGCGATTATCCGGTCCGAAATTGGAAGAACCATCGTAACGATAGGTATAAGTAGCTAGATAACGGTCATCGTAATTATAAGTTAAACGAGTAAAGAAGGAGGCCATAGATGAACTTCCAAAACCGGCTGATATGGTAGGCGTACCGGAACCTAGTGCTGGATTGTGCACTTCATCCGAAGGAAGCATACTATTAGCAATACGGGTGTAATCATAACGAGACTCCCAACATTCTTGTCCTACCATAGCAGTAAAATTATGCCTATCTATCTTACCGTTGTATGTCACATAATTTTTTAACTGCCAAAATGTGCTGCTATTCTTCTGTATATTACTTTCATTTCCCGTACGTGTCCAACCGCCCAAGTCCACCATCGGTTTGTAGCGGTCACCTTTTGAAGAACTGATATCATAGCCCAATTCGGCATGCCATACCAAATTCTTGATCGGAGTTACATCGAAGAATACGTTACCGGTCAGTTTCTGGCGTTTTAGCAAAATCTCGTCCATCATGGCCAACGCTACCGGATTCGGATTCGTATAACCCTCACGAACAATCGTTGCATAACTACCGTCTATATTATAAATAGGTATGTCGGGCAGTGTTGTCAAAGAATAGTTAATCAAACCTTGATCACTGTCCGCTAGTTTAAGGTCATCGTTGGTAGACGAATAGGTAGCACTCAATCCAATCTTCAGCCACTTCTTCAGTTGGGCATCCAGATTAACACGGAATGAATAACGATTGAAATTAGAGCCGATAATAGTACCATCCTGGTCCATGTAAGAGGCCGATACATAATATTGCACTTTCTCAGTTCCCCCTTGTGCAGCAATCTGATGCTGGTTTTGCAAAGCAGTCTGAAAGATGGCATCTTGCCAGTTGGTACCTACGCCTAACAGAGAAGGATCGGAATAGTAAGCATTTTCGTCCGCGAAGCCGTTAGATACCATATCATTATAGTACTCGGCATACTCACGAAGATTCAACATATCCAGACGCTTCGTTTGGCGCTGAACAGCAAACATACCGTCATAGGTGAATTTAGCCTCGCCAGCTTTACCACGTTTGGTGGTGATTAATACAACACCGTTAGCGCCCTGCGCACCATAGATAGCTGTAGCTGAAGCATCTTTCAAAATCTCCATACTGACGATGTCTTGCGGGTTGATCGTGGACAACGGAGAAATGGTGGAAATTTTACCATTACCTAGCGCATCACCCAGACCGAAGTCGGCGCCACTGTTACCGCCACCCTGTATAATAACACCGTCAATGACGTACAAAGGTTCTGCACCTGCATTAATGGTGGCCTGTCCGCGCACACGGATAGAGGAGGAAGAACCCGGAGCACCCGAAGTGGTGACAGCCGTGACACCGGCTGCACGTCCCTGCAAAGATTGGTCGAGGCTGGTAATGACCGAACCTTTAATTTTGTCCTCCGACATTGAAACGGAAGCACCCGAAAGATCGCTTTTCCTCATCGTACCGTAGCCAATTACTACAACTTCATCTAATAGTTTAGTATCTTCTTTTAAAGACACGTTTACTATTTTTTGCCCTTTAGATAATGTAATCTCCTGCGTTTCGTAGCCAACACTTGAAAAAACAAGCACATTTTTGCCCGTAGGGAGATTAACTCTAAAATGTCCGTCAAGATCTGTAATGGCACCGGTACCAGTACCTTTCACTAAGACGCTAGCACCAATCATGGGAGAACTATCCTTACTGTCCGTTACCGTACCAGTAACAAAGTCTTGTTGGGCCACCACATGACAACTCACAAATAGTGTCATCAGAAACAACATAAAGTTCTTCATACTGTAAATATTAGATTTAAAACTATCAGACAATTCAATTATTGTAAAAATAAACACATTAATATAGACAAATAAATACTATTTTATCTAGAACTAATACTATAAACAAAATCACAGCATCAAATTTTCATTTATCAGCATACTTTACAATCGATCACTCGTATTCTATTATTTACATAGCTCTTCACGAACAATCATTCCCCATTCTTTTAAGCTATCATCATCCCAATTACCCTCGGAAGAAGCGGAGGATAGAATCATAGAACAAGTTTCATTTTTGTCGGTAATCGACCAAGCCACCCAGCTAATTAAATGCTGCTGCATCCAAATTTGCCATTTATTCCATTCTGACCTGTTAATAGCACCCTTACCAGAAGCTTCCATACCAGCACATTCAGAGACGAATAAAGGCAATCCCTTGCTTAACGCATAATCAGCACGATCGCGCAAATTTTGTCCATGGGTATTGGCATAGAAATGCAAAGTGTACATAATATTTTTATATCCAGTTATCGGATCATCTGCTACTAAATGTATATCCTGATCCCAATGTGGAGAACCCACTAGAATAAGCGCATCCGGCTCTATCGAACGAATAGTCTTGATAATCTCTTCGGAATAACTCTTCACTATTTTCCATCTGTCCTCTACCGGCTCATTATAAATTTCGTAAATAACATTTGGGATCCCTCTATAACGGATTGCCATTTTTCGGAAAAACTCTTTCGCCTCTTTCAAACGAATATTGTGACTATGCCAGTCAACAATCACATATATTCCGTTTTCAATAGCGGCATCCGCGATGGTCTGAGCACAAGAGAGCCCTTTCTTCGGATCTTGAATATACGCCCCATCCGGCTCTACACCGATAGCAGCACGAACGATCGAACAATTCCAGAATTTAGCTAAATAATCAACTGAAAAAGTATTATAAAAACGGGGACACCAATTATGCCAACCGTAACTGACACCTTTCAAAACGATTCTATCGCCTTGATTATTCACTAAAAAGATACCGTCTACAGTCAAACGCATACTGGTCTCTACCGATCCCTGATTCTTCTGTACTACTCTATCCGATGCAGAAACGGCACAACCTAGCATTATAATAAATAAGCAAATAAAAACCTTTCGCACCTTCATAACATCACATTCTTCTTATTTCAGTTTCTTATTTTCATCTCTTATTATTCCAATAGTAGCGTCGGTCGCAAAAACAGAATTCAAGCCTTGTTCTTCCTGAGCAGGATCTCCGGTATAATCATCCCCATTCTGCCAGTACACGTGAGTCGGATTTTGGTTTGCAAAACCACCCCAACCCCAAAAATTACACCCGACCAAGAAGCCATTAGTAGATTTTTGTTGTCGAATAAGATTAAAGACAAAACGATAATACTCGTCACGACAAGTCGTAGATGCTTTCTTTGAAAATTTAAAACCATCCCGCGGGAAGCCGAATTCTTCAAGCACAACAGGCTTCTTATATTTCCGGGCAATCAACAAATGCTCATCAATATATTTTTGTGTGTTTTCTATGGCTTTTGGAAGAAGTTCTTTCAAACTATCCGATTTTACCCACCCCCAATTGTATGGCCATATATGAATATTTAAATAATCAATATTGGAATCGGCATGTACTTTTTCAAAAAGCTTAATATCACCCTCACATCCCCATGAACCTTCACTTCCTGAGGAAACCATATGATTCGGATCTAAAGATTTGATCAATGCTGCAACGTCAGACATCCAGCGGGCAAAAGGGAGTTTATTCTCTTCTGAAAAGGCGCGAGGTTCATTCCCAATTTGCCAAGACATAATTGTAGGGTCATCCACATATTTTATCTTATTATACCTATTCGTTCTTGCAATAATATTCCGGACATGATTGGCAAACAAAACCTTCGCGCTATCTGATGGTATAAATTGTTTCACATAATTCATATAAGCAGGCCAACCATCGACAGCAGGTACCACTGCTTTGCCATACCCTGCCCACTGTAAATAGACGGAATATCCTCCACTCCACTCCCAAGAGTTATTCAAATAAAGCACGGCGGTCATCTTCCGCTTATGCAATTCATTCATAAAATAATCCAGACCAGCCAAAATGGTATCATTATATACTCCGGGAGCAACTTGCAAAGAAGGTTCAACGCGCGTTTTAATTCCATTCTCTCCATCAGCCCCCACAAGAACACGAAGATTGTCAATACCAATACTCTTAAGAAAGTCAAGCTCTTTAGGTAAGCGGTCGCGATTCCCTCCTTCTCCTTCAGACCCAAGAATAGCTCCATACCAAAAATTTGTACCGACGAAGTAATATGGCCTTCCATTGCGAATAAACTGCCCGTTTTTATCTACATGAATAAACGAAGACGTAAGCGGTCCAGCTGCATAAGCATATATATTGAATAAGAAAACCAGAGCACAAAAGAGGTGTTTCATTGTAATAGATTATTTTATAACAACGCAAATGTATAGGATTAAAACCGTCAATAGCGATACTATTTTATCAGAATAATGACTTATATAAATGTATATCAACGTTTTTACATCATTTTATAGCCAGCATCCGGAGTAACCAATTTTCCCATTCATCCCATTGTTCCTGATACCAATAATGACCAGTTTCAAGATAAGGATGTAATTCTTTAGAAGAAGTAATAACATTATAAGCAGTATACATTGAAGTGGGGGGACAAACTTCATCGTTATACCCCCAGCTAAACCATCCGGGTACTTTTAGGCAACGGGCAAAGTTTACGGTGTCATAATAGCGAATAACTTTAAGTTCTCTGGCATCAGGTGCACCATAATAATAAAAGTAATGAGGCCATCCGCACGCACGCTTCTTAAGAGAAGCCTCGTGATCACACAGAGCCGGATGCACAGCTGCAAAACAAGTAATCCGGGAATCAAGCGCTGCTGTAATAACCGAAAGAGCTCCCCCTTGGCTAGAGCCTGCTACTGCCAACGCCTTTTTGTTGTATTGCGGAAGATTATCAATAAAGTCTACCGCGCGGAGTACTCCAAGTATTACCCGATGATAATAGAATGACTTCAAATCGTTTCTGCAATAGGTCCAGTAACCATTTAAGGCACCATTTGCCAATGCGTCATAAACAGACTGCTCTAAAGTCACAGGTATTCCGTGAATACCAACTTCCAAGGTTATAGCCCCTTGAGAGGCGGTATAAGTATCGCCCGAATAAGGACGGACTCCCGCTCCGGGAACTCGAAGTAAAGCCGGATATTGTCCTTCTTTCTTAGGCAAGCATAAAATACCATAGAAACGGGATCCCGGACGATCTACCTGAAAACTAACCTGATAAACATTAATCGTTTCAGTACAACGCTCCGGAAGTAAAGTCATCAAAGGCTGCAAAGGCGTCTTGCGCGCTTCAGCAATTTCTTTAGCCCAAAAATCAGAAAAATCCGAAGGGAATTCCGAAACGGGTTGCAATTGCTCGGGAGAATAAGCTGCTGTAGCCAAACCCTGGTAAGTCCGGTCACCCACATGGGCCATCACTTTACAACGCAGAAAGCCAGGTACCTTCATCATACCTTTCAATATTAATTTCCCATCTCTCAACACCACACCTTTCTTTGTATCAACCGGATACATCTCAGGTCCCAGTTCATAATCCACTGTTACATTGGGAAGAGGGTTTTGCGCTTTCAGTACCTGAATGGAAAAAGTACATTTTTCATTCACATTGTATTTCCAATCCAAATGATCGGGAGAGACTAATACACGAATTTCATTTCCACGTATCTGTGCAATTGCAGAAAGTGTAACACATAGGTACACTCCAAAAAGCCAAAACTTTTTCATAGAAGAATTCAATAATTATTATTGTGAGCAAAAATAAAAAATCATATATGAAAAGAATGATGCTTTTTTATCATATCACAATCTTCTTCTTTCTATAATTTTCTCTAAACTCTTTCGGTGAACAGCTTTTTTGGCGTTTAAACATTCGATTGAAATTGGAAAGATTATTGAAACCGGAATCATAACAGATTTCTGCGATAGTCTTGGTAGAGTCCACCAACATGCGACTGGCAAAGCCCAGACGGATATCTAAGATATAGTCGGAAAGCGTTTTTCCTGTACGAAGACGGAAGAAACGGCTGAAAGAGACGGGTGTCATACCCACCATATCGGCTAAAGTAGACAAGCGGATTTCCTCCTGATAATGATCAGCAATGAATTTCTGAACTTTCTGTACACGCCGGCTCTCTGAAAAGGTCTCGATTTTAGCAAAAGAGGAACTGGCAAGAACTTTTGCATCGTCATACAATGAAAGTTCATACAAAATACACAAGAAATGTACGACTGCATAAAAGCCTTGTTCTTCCGAAGCAAGCTTATCCAACCAATTATAAACTCTCATGATAGCCTGCATAGGGAAACTTAACCCACATTGCGCCCGTTCAAGCATCCGCCGTATACTGTCAAACTGATTTTTCGAAATAAAATTCTTTAAAAAGAGGTCGGAAGAAAATTGAATGGTTATCTCACGAATATCTTTCGAACTGCACTCATGCTGCTCCCACACATGTTCCAAGTCTTTCCCTGTAATCAGCACTAAATCATAATCGCCTATAATCTCCGAAGAATCGCCTACAACACGACGGACACCGGATGCATGCTCTGCAAAGTTCAGCTCATATTCGGCGTGACAGTGAATAGGATAGGTGAATTCTGTTTTTCTTCGATCAGCAATGTAAAAACAATCACGATCCGATAAGGGAGTAATCTCCCTCATAATGTAGTTTGAAGTTTCCATGGTGTATCGGTTAAAAAAGTATCATTAAGCAAAGATACTCATTCATTTTTCTCACTCATGGGTATTATTTGTTTCTTTTAGGGATAAAAATTGTTTCTTTTGTAAAATAATATAGCCCCAAAAAGCTAATTAGAGCAGATGAAAGATAAAAATAAAGTTAAGGCACAACTTCATCTTCCAGTTTTAGTTCATAAATGGCCGACTGTAAACCGTGAGATTTTACAGTCAATTTAGCAATACCAGGTTCTCCGCTACTTTGTAAAAGAACTTGTGCCAACCCATTAAACGCACTCACTTTAAAGGCTTGTGCTCCGAGCTCCAAGGGTCGTTCTGCAACCCGATATGCAGGATCACCATTACCCACTCCCAGAATATGCACAGCGCCTTCAACAGTCAAATCCAGCTCATTGCAGGCTGTAGGAACTATCCAGCCTTTCTTATCTAAAAGCTCTACACGCAATACCGATACATCTCTATTATCCGATTTTATCCGATTACGGTCGGCAGTCAAGGCAATACGAACTGGCTCACCGGTAGTCTCAACCTTCTCTGTCAATAGCTTTTTACCGTTTTTATACCCGATAGCCTTAAGTGTACCCGGATGATATACGACATTCCACGAAAGAAAACCATTCTTCATCATCTGTTTACGTCCCATACTCTTACCATTTATAAAGAGCTCCACCTCGTCGCAATTACTATACGCCCAAACATTAACGGTTTTTCCTTCACGCCCTTGAAGATTCCAATGCGGGAACAAGTGTAGTACCGGTTTATTCATCCACCACGATTTCAGATAAAAAGCCTCATCCTTAGGAAATCCGCAATAATCAAATATTCCATACTGAGAGCCTGTAGCGGGGTACTTCAAAGGATTAGGTTCACCCCGATAATCAAATCCAGTCCAATAAAAAATTCCTCCAAGATAAGGACGTTCATCATAGAACTTCCAACCACGCTCAATCACATTAAGTACACTATCCGGACCATAAGGAGAACGATTGAATGCGGCCATATGGCCGTTTGAGAATTCATCATAATAAATACCACGAGTCCCCGTACCCGAAGTTTCCTCAGAACCCAATGCTTTCCAATTAGGATATTGCTTGTGATAATATTCTATCGGATTCTGAAAGATATAATTATATCCTATCACATCCAGCGGCTTCAACAACAGGTTTCCTCCGCTTAATGCAGCCGTCATAGGGCGTGTGGAATCAATACGGTGACAATATTCTCTCATCGTGGCGGCTATACGGAGCCCTGTCTCCTTACCTTCAATTCCCCACTCTTCATTACCGACACTCCAAAGAATGATACAAGGATGGTTGCGATCACGCTTTATCATTCGCTCCAATAGGTTGACATGCTCCGCATTAATGCCCATCAAACGGTTTTCTTCAATAACCAATATACCTTCACGGTCACACGCATCAAGCATTTCGGGAGTCATCGGGTTATGAGACGAACGATACGCATTGCATCCTATAGTCTTAAGTTGCCGGAGCCGATAGACCTGTAAAGCATCCGGAATACCGGAGCCCACTCCGGGATGATCCTGATGCATATTCATTCCTTTTATTTTGAGAGGTTTTCCATTCAATAAGAAGCCACGATCCGCATCAAAATCAATTTGCCGGATGCCGGTAATTGTTGTATAGGAATCTACCAGCCGATCACCCTGATAAACTTCCGTGGACAACGTATATAGATAAGGAGCATCAATGCTCCAAAGCTTGGGATGTCGTACTTCCATTTTAACGGAATTGAGGTGTTGTTCCTTCGGTAATAAAGATCTTCCTTCCACCATGCAATAAGCGACTTCAGCGCCAACGGAATCTTTTAAGACTTGTTTCAAATGATAGTCAACCGGTATCAAACCGGAGTTTTCAACTGTTGTTTCTACAGTCAGGACGGCTTTCTCAAACGATTCATCGAGAGAACTGTGCACAAAAGCACCAAATGGAGCGACATGTAGCGGTGCTGTCTTATTCAACCAGACGTGTCGATATATGCCCGCTCCTTCATAGAACCAGCCTTCCTCAAGGGTAGCATCGGCACGAACGGTTATCAGATTTTCCCCACCATAATTCAAATAATCCGTTATGTCATAGACTTGCGTAGCATAGCCGCTCGGTTCATGACCGAGATAAAATCCGTTCACCCAAATACGTGCATCTCGAAAGATACCGTCAAACTGCAGAAAGAGATGTTTACCCAAGTCTTCCGAAGGTATAATGAAAGTTTTGCGATACCAGCCGATACTTGTTTCAGGATATTGATAGCCGACTGTTTTGTAGCCGTGACTATGGCTAGCCAAAGAGTCGTAAGGTAAATCAACAACCCAGTCATGAGGCAAATTGACATTCTTCCATCCCGAAGCATCGAATTTCAGAGAATAAGGTCCTACATTATGAATAGAAGCAGCTTTAGTAAGATAATTAAAGTATTCCGTACCACAACCAAAATCTTTAACAGGATTAGAGGCATTCCCGAAAGCAAACCGCCAATCATCATCCAGCAGGATACGTTCACGAATAGATTGGCTGAAAGTCCAAACAGACAAACAAGTCATTAGTAGAAAGAATACAGCTCGTCTCATACAATTACAGGGAATAAAAGATAAACATTAAGTATCACATTGATAAAATCAGTATAGAATTCTTAATCACAGCAATCTATAGTTATTAAAGCTTTATAAAAGAAAATGCCATAATGCGCCCCCTTCTCCTTCTATTCATATAGAAACAGAAAAAACGTCTGTCCTGAAAATTATTACTTCACAACAAACTCGTCTTTTAGCAAATCTTTATCATCTGAAGAAGAACCCACCATAACCTTAAACTCACCCGGTTCCACAATCTTTTGCATTTTCTTATCATAAAAAGCTAGTTTGTCCGGAGTGACGATAAAGTTGACGATCTTACTCTCACCTGCCTTCAAAGCCACACGGGCAAAGTCTTTCAACTCTTTCACAGGGCGGGTAACACTGCTATATTTATCGCGGATGTAGAGCTGAACAATTTCCACACCATCCCGGGTACCGGTATTCGTCACTCTTACACTGACGCCGACATTCTCCTCTTTTCCGACTTCTTTCCGGTCAAGCTTTAAGTCACCATAATTATAAGTAGTGTATGACAAACCATAGCCAAACGGATAAAGCGGAGTACTCGGTTTCCCCGCAGCATAAGGATGAAAATATTGCGACGATTTATGATTGTAGATCATTTGGAGTTGTCCCACATTATGCGGAATAGTGATAGCGAGCTTTGCCGAAGGATTCACTTTCCCGTAAAGAATTTCGGCTACAGCTTGTCCACCATACATACCCGGCGACCAAGCCTCGACAATAGCCGGAAGATGTTCCGCTGCCCACTGCACCCCAAGCGGACGTCCGTTTACCAGAATCAATATGGTCGGTTTGCCGGAAGCAGCTACTTTTTCAATCAATTCGCTCTGTAAACCTACAAGGTCGATATCCGAACGGTCGGTATCCTCTCCATCCGTTCGATCCGTCCAACGAAAACGCATCATATATTCTCCCGCCACCACAATATTCAGATCGGCAGATTTGGCACGGTCTGCCGCTTCAGCCACTTTCGCAGGATTCATGTTACGCGGATCCCAACCCTGATCAACAAAATCAAATTGGGTATTCGGCGCAATCATTTTCAAACCTTCAAGAATCGTCGTTACATTCTCCGGCTTTTCGGGTGCACTCCAGTCACCCAGAATGTTCTGATCGTCGGCATTGATTCCGGTCACCAATACCCGCTTATATTTAGAAACATCCAGCGGTAACACTCCCTCATTCTTTAGCAGTACAATTCCATTACGGGCAGCATCAAGAGCAGTCTGACGATGTTCGGCAGAAAGACGTACCTTCATTGTTTTGCTTTCATCGGCGTAAGGATGTTCAAACAAGCCCAAACGGAATTTGATATCCAGAATACGACGAACAGACTCGTCAATACGAGATTCGGGTATACGCCCTTCCTTTACCAATTCCACCACCATTTCATTCCAGTGAATACCATGCATGTGCATATCCATACCTGCCATAATAGATTGGTAAAAAGCTTCTTTAATATTCTCTGCAGTAGCATGAAGATCGTGAATATGCTCAATGTCCATCCAGTCGCTTACTACAAAGCCGGGGAACTTCCACTCTCCACGTAGGACATCTTCCATCAGCCATTCATTGCTGTGACAAGGAATACCGTTCAATTCATTGTGAGCAGTCATCAATGACATGGCACCCGCTTTCACTCCAGCTTCGAAAGGAGGAAAAAAAACTTCACGCAATGTACGTTCCGATAAATCGGCTGGCGAACCATTCGTTCCATTAATAGGCTCACTACCTCCTACAAAATGCTTAATGCAAGCCAATACATCCGTGTCACTATTGAGATTGCCCTGATAACCTTTAACCGACTGAACACCCATCAAAGAAACTAAATAAGGATCCTCTCCATACGTTTCGCCTACTCTTCCCCAGCGTGCATCACGGGCGACTTCCACATTCGGATTAAACGTCCAATGCATATTCATGGCACGCATTTCCTTGGCCGTCTGCCGGGCTATCTTATAGGCCATCAAGGTATCGAAAGAACAAGCCAGATTTATATTAGTGGGATAAACCGTATTATCAGGTGCATTGGCATTACCGTGGATAGCATCTATCCCGAATAGAATCGGTATTTGAAGTCGGCTTTTCATTGCGAGCGATTGCAAATAATTCGCTTCTTTAAGAGTCAGCACGTGCAAAAATGAGCCAATCACACCCTGCTCCGTCCACTTTTCCACATCTTTATAAGTAAAACCGGGATAAAATGCATTTGCGGTATTATTCTTCAACTCATCAGCAGTCATTACGGCACTGTTTGTCTTGATATGTTCAATACCGACAAACTGATTCATCTGTCCCACTTTTTCTTCCAGTGTCATTCGCTTCAACAAATCCTCCACCCGGTCTTTTACGGGAGCGGAAGCGTCTTTATAGACTTCCTTCTTATTTCCTTCGAAGGAGCACAAACAAGCTCCGATTGCCATAATTAAAATTATTTTTTTCATTAGTATATTTATTAGGTCATTTCTTCTTTGGGATAACACTGAGACGGTAAAGCGCAACATCATGTCCGGGGATCGTCACACTCTTTATCTTACTCGTATTTCCTTCAGCTTTTTTAGTCCACAGATTTCTGATCGTATAAGCCTTCGAATCAAAATCCGTGAAACGCTTTGCAACTTCATCATATAAATTAAAAGCCTGCCAATCAATTGTATATTGTTTAGCCTCAGTCGTCCGGTTCAGAATACAGAAAGCCCAATCATCATTAACCAAGGGTTTAAACCAAAATTCCAATCCATCTTTCGCAGCAAATTTCAATCCCTGAACTCCCAAGCTATCCTGATTAATAGCAATCAACTCGCGATTCATTAGAATATCTTTCGTATCCTGCGACATGCTACGTATATCATTACCTAAAATAAGAGGAGCTGCAAGCATGCACCACATGGAGAAATGGGCACGATCTTCATTAACCGACTGTCCGTTTCCCACCTCCAGCATATCAGGATCATTCCAATGCCCCGGACCGGCATACTTACGCAACCCATTCTGCATATCCAGAATTTGCATTACTCCATACGAAGCCCATCCCGGATGCTGATCCACACAATCAAAGCAATTAAAGATATCTCCCGTAGTCCGCCACATGTGACCGGTTTCCGCAGCCCATTCCCATGGCTTACTCTGCCCCCACTCACACATACTAAAAAGGATCGGCCGACCGGCAGCACGTAAAGCGTCTCTCATCAAATTATAAGCACCCATCGGATTCACATTCTCCGTATTGCACCAATCATATTTCAGATAATCAATTCCCCATTTGGCATATTGCATGGCATCCTGGTATTCATGCCCAAGACTTCCCGGACGCCCTCCGCAAGTCTGCCGTCCCGCATCGGAATAGATACCTATTTTTAAACCTTTGGAATGTACATAATCAGCCAGAGCCTTGATGCCTGAAGGAAATTTTACGGGATCCGCCTGTATAAATCCCAAACTATCACGCTGACCATGCCAACAGTCATCCAGATTAAGATAAACATATCCGGCATCACGCAATCCTGTTTCGACCATTGCGTCTGCAATGCCTTTAATTAAATTTTCATCAATATTACAGGCAAACTTATTCCAACTATTCCACCCCATAGGAGGAGTTTTAGCCAAACCTTCAAATTTTTGAGCGGATATGGGAATAATGGAAAGAGCAGCTAAAGCGACTGCAAGAAAAGTCTTTTTCATGGTACTTTAATTTTTATTCGATACAAATATAATAGGATAACCCAATATACGATAACATTATTTTAACCAACTATAGTATAATTTGTTATCTTCCCTGGGAGTTGGCTCTATCATAATTGACAAAAGTAACGTCATTCACCCGTTCTTAGCATATTTCTATACCTCAATAGTGCTTGCATATAATAATAATCAGCATAATTAATAGATGCATCAATCTCATAATTTGCCGGATAATTACCTGTACTATGTAAAATAAATGCAGGTATTTCTTTATCTCTATATCTTTTGGAAGAAAGCTCCCTGAGCATACGAACTGATGCCTTAAAATATTTACTGGCAAGTCCGGCATTATCTTCCAATGTTGACAATTCCAGTAATGCAGCCGCAGTAATGGCTGCTGCCGAAGCATCTTTAGGTTGTTTCAAAAGATTGGGAGCATCAAAATCCCAATATGGAATACAATCCTCAGGCAAACGTTGTAGGAACAGATCAGTAACTTTCTCTGCAAACCGCAAAAAGGCTTTATCACCAGTTTCTCTATACACCATAGTATAGCCATATATAGCCCATGCCTGACCGCGTGCCCATAAGCTACTATCACTATAACCCTGATTAGTAACTCCTTTTATGAAATGCCCATCAATCGTGTCATAAACAGCCACGTGATAATTTCCTCCATCTCTACGAAAGGAATTTTTCATGGTTACCCTAGCATGGCTCACTGCAATATCGTACAAATCATGTGGTCCGCCATTTTTTGCTGCCCAGAATAAAATTTCCAGATTCATCATATTATCCATAATTGTATTATGCGGCCACCCCATGTCCTTTATCCAAGGCCATGATAAAATAGTGCCGACTTTAGGGTTATAAAGGCTAGCTAATTTTTTGGCACCAGTTAAAACAACCTTCCTATAAGCTTCATTTTTCGTCAACCGATAAGCATTTCCAAAACTACAGAAGATTTGAAAACCTATATCATGATCATTTTTATGTTCAGAAGAAAGTAAAGGGAGAAGACACCCTGTGTACTTCATAGCCTTAGCCTTAATCGACTCATCACGACTCACTTCATAATCATACCATAATATACCCGGCCAAAAGCCACTGGTCCAATCATTAATATCAACTGTGCTCCAACATTTTTGATTCGGACCTATACTTCTTGGCATTAAGCAAGAGTCCAGAGGAATATCCGTCAGCGTTTTCCTAATCTGCATATCACAATACTTCAACTGCTTATTTACAAACTCTGATTCTATCGTATTGGCAAGCATACTAGTCTCCAACCCGAAATTGATGCTAAACAGCAACAAACTCAGATATAATTTCATAATTTCTATTTTAATTGTTATATATAGAGATATCTTTACAGCTATATTCCTTTTCACTCCGACCCGATAAAAAAAGAATACGCTTCACAACATTATCTCATAAAAGTCAGTCGGATACTAAATCCTCTTATCTGTCAGATTGAAAATTATAGTGGCTCCTGCAGCTATTTCATAATGATGAATCCACCCTCTGGTTATCACCTTTCCATTAACTAAAATGGATTTTATATACTTAGCATTAGGAGCATTCCGTTTTGTTTGAATAATAATTTTCTTTCCGTTCTCCATCGTCAATTCAATATTAGAGAAAACGGGAGGAAATAAATAATAAATATCTTGTCCTGCATTAGGAAACAGTCCGATAGAAGTAAAGACATACCAAGAGCCCATAGCTCCACTGTCTTCATTATCTACGTAGCCATTCTTTAAAGAAAAGTTTTGTTCGCGTATTTTAGATATATAATAAGCACATAAATCCGGTCTGCCACAATATATAAAGATAAACGGAGATAAAAATCCCGGCTCATTATTCAGGCTTATCAAATTGTTATCAAACCCGTAAACAAGCCTCTGTATCATATTGTCTTTTCCTCCACAAAGATTTATCAATCTATCAAATTGATGTGGAACGAATAAGGAATATGTCCAAGAATTACCTTCATAAAAATACTCAACCCATGAACCATACGTCTTTGCAGGGTCAATAGTCAGCCATAGCCCATCCTTCTTTCTTGGAGCAATAAAACCTTTATATCCAAAGCTATTCAATTGAGCATTAAACAAATTTTCCCATTTGCATGAGCGTTGGTATAACTTATGCTGCATACAAGTATCACTCATTATCTTAGCTATTTCAGAAGCACAAAAATCATTATAAGCATACTCCATCTCCGCACTACATGACATTTTATCTCCAACTTCCGATTCCCAGCCCAACCGACAATAGTTTTTGCTACGCTCATACAGAGCATGCCATTTTATCAGCTCATAAGCTTTGCCATAATCAAAACCTTTTAAACCTTTCACCATAGCATCTGCTATTACGTTATCAACATCATCACCACCTTGCTTCAAATCCCATTCCAAAGAACTTGTATAAGTCGGATTGCACATTCCATTATGTTTAAAACGATCTAAGAAGGAATTGATTGTTTCTACGACAAAGTTCTCACGCAATAACACCATAAGCGGATATTTGGTGCGCCAAGTATCCCAAATACAATAATGATCATCCAAATGTGGCTGCGCACTATTCCAGTGAGGATTATCACCGGTACGATCACGTGGCATTAGGAAACTATGATATAAAGCGGTATAAAATAATCGCTCCTCCTCTCCATTACAATCAATTTTTATGGAACCGAGAGTATTATTCCAGATTAACTTAGCATTTTCTTTTAAATTATCAAAACCCTTATCAGTAACCTCATCAGATAGATAATGACGTGCAACGTCAATGCTCTTCAATGAGATTCCAACATTCAAATAAAGAATATCGACATTATTCTTCAATTTAATCTGGGCGTATAATACATTACTACCTTTATCTTTAATATAGATTTTCTTTATATAAGAAGAGTCAATAGCTATCGCAAAATAAACTTTATAAGGCACACCACTACCAAAACCTCCACTATATTTCCCCCATCCGGTTAATAAATTCAGCTTTGCCTGATATTTTATTTCTCCTCCATGAAATTTACCCTTCACTTCCGGAACTATATGCTGAGGAATATTATGCGCAATGTCAAGCAAAATATTGCTATCTGATGATTTTGGGAAAGTAAACCGATAAGCCGCACAATGATAGGTTGGAGCTAGTTCCGTTCTTATATTGTATTTTGTTAGTCTCACACTATAGTAATAAGGTGTCGCTATTTCATCCTGTTTTGGAGAGTCATGTCCTATTTCCCGAGCATCAAATCCAATTTGAGGAGAAAGAAAAATCTGTCCGTAGCGCCCCCAACCTGTCCCCGAAACATGCAATTGCCCAAATCCTCTTATTGGCTGATCCGAGACATAACCTGCATGTCCTCCATTTGCCGTTTGAGGTGAAGGGTTGACAGAGCCATGCGGCAATTGAGGGCCAATTACGCAGTGCCCCAAGCTATATGTCCCCATCCACATATCCACTTTATCAGCCAATGTTTGCCCAGACGCATAAGCATAGCTAATAAAACAAGAGCATAAAAAAAATAAAAAGCGTTTCATGATACATTTTTATATTAAGGTAATTTACTAATTACTTTCATAGATACAAAAATAGTACTTACTCTATTCAGAAGTATACAAAACTTCTTTTAAAACATATCACAATCCAATTTTAAGAGGAGTTTTACAATATTTTTGTAGCTAAATACAATATGCTTGTATACGAGAAATAAAAATAAAAGTATTTTTGAGCACAAAAAAAATCAATACTATGAAACGGTTGACAATAATATTATTTTTCTGTATTATATTGCAGCCGATTTGGGCTTCACTCTTTAGAAGTTACCAAGTGGAGGATGGGCTATCCCACAACTGCGTATGGGCCGTCATGCAAGACAAACAAGGATTTCTTTGGTTTGGTACAGTAGACGGATTAAATAGATTTGATGGAATTACTTTCAAAACATATAAAAAACAACAAGATAACCCGCTGTCAATCGGCAACAGCTTTATCCATTGTCTAAAAGAAGATTCAAAAGAACGTTTTTTTGTTGGAACAAAACAAGGCCTATACCTATTCAACCGCACCAATGAAACCTTCACTCACATTTCCCTAAATCAGCAATCGTCTAAAGAAGATGACACCAGTATTAATTATATAATGGAAGATATAGAGGGAAATATCTGGCTAGGATGTTATGGACAAGGCATTTTTGTTTTAGGCCCAGATTTAAAGATAAAAAAACACTACACTAATAAAGGAAAAGATAAGGATTTACTTTCCAACTATATATGGTGCATGACACAAGACTATAATGGAACAATATGGATAGGTACAGATGGTGCAGGATTACTAAGATTAGATCCCAAAGAGAACAAATTCACGTCAATAAAGAATTCCAGAAAGATCAATATCACAGATCAAACCATATATAGTCTGTATTGTGACGCTGATAATAATATTTGGATCGGGACTTCCGTCAGTGGATTATATCGTTATAATTTCCGAACAGGAAAAAACACAAATGTCACAGCACCATATCGTAAGGTTCTAAACATAAAAGCCATAACAAAATATAACAATAATACGCTAGTGATGAGCTCTGACGCCGGACTCCTGAAAGTGGATCGTTCTCAAGAGACTGTTTCCTTTATGGATGAAGGTTCAAGCTTTGACAATATCACAGATAAGAGCATCTTTTCAATCGCTCGGGACAAAGAAGGAGGATTATGGATTGGTACGTATTTCGGAGGGGTAAATTATTATTCACCCTACATAAACAATTTTTCATATTATCCAAGCATAAGAAAAGGAATAGAAAAAAGCATTGTCAGCTATTTTGCAGAAGGAATATCAAACAAAATATGGGTGGGAACAAAAAACGAAGGTCTTTCTCTCTTCAATCCAATAAATTCTTCCTTTGATATAACATCCAAGTTTACCGACTATCATGACATACAAGCATTGATGATAGACAATAATGACCTATGGATTAGCATATATGGAAAAGGAGTAAATGTGATCAATATTCAGAATAATAAATTAGTTAAAACTTACACTAACAAAACAAACAATCCGAATCAACTTATTTCAAATATTGTAAATACCATATTTAAGACATCAAAGGGAATGATTCTTTTCGGGACGCCGGAAGGCGTTAATTATTTGGGACCCAACGAGCAAAAGATAAATCGATTTAACCGTTTAAACGGCATTCCTGTCAAAACCATAATTGAAGATTACAACGGATCTATCTGGTTTGCAGCTCACATGCATGGGTTAATTCATCTATCTGCATATAATAAATGGGAATTTTATACCCATCACCAAGATGACACTACCTCACTGATGAGTAATAATGTTAATTGTATCTATCAAGATTCCAAGTATCGCATGTGGGTGGGAACAGAAGGAGAAGGTTTGGGCATATTTAATATAAAAACAAAAAAAATCGAACATAAATTTAGTGAAAAGAACGGGCTACCTTCTAATATAATCTATTCCATCTTAGAAGATACCGAAGGGAATATATGGGTTAGTACAGGTAGTGGCTTAGCACAAATCAACCCTATAACATTCAAAATACAAACTTTCAAATATATCGAAGATTTAATTAAACTACGATATAATTTAAATTGCGCTTTTAAAGGAAACAATAACCTACTCTATTTCGGCGGCACAAATGGATTTATATCTTTTAATCCCAAAGAAATAAAAAACAATTCATACAAACCATCAATACACATAACCGGATTTCAGATATTTGGGAAAGAAGTAATACCAGCAGAAAGTGGAAGCCCTTTAAAAGTAGATATAAATTCGGCTCGAACAATCACTTTACAATACAACCAATCCACTTTCAGTTTTGACTTTGTTTGCTTAAGCTATCTCTCCTCACTGCAAAATAAATTTGCATACAAATTAAAAGGATTAGACACTGATTGGAATTATATAACTGGGACCAATCATAGAGCAACATATATGAATATTCCTCCAGGTAAATACACTTTTTGCCTAAAAGGGAGTAATAGTCATGGAATATGGTGTGAAGCGCCTATCACAATTACGATCGTAGTAAAGCGCCCGTTCCTATTATCAAATCTAATGATAATGCTTTACAGCATTTGCATTATAACTTTACTTTATTGGATTATACGTAGATACAATAAACGCTTAGAACGTAATAACCAAGAGAAAATATACAAATATAAAGTAGCTAAAGAAAAAGAAATTTACGAAACTAAGATCAATTTTTTTACGAGTATAGCTCATGAAGTACGAACTCCTTTATCGCTTATTGTTGCGCCATTAGAGAATATTATAGCATCAGGAGACGGCAATCTCCAGACAAAAGATAATTTGGAAATCATCAAAAGAAATTCAGATCGTTTATTAAAATTAGTCAATCAACTACTAGATTTTAGAAAAATAGAAGAAGATATGTTTCGATTGAGTTTCCGAAAACAAAATGTATCCGAACTAATCCGTAATATCTGTGAACGATATTCCCAATATACAAAATTAAAAAATATCGCATTGACATTACATATACCTAATGAGGCTATTATTTGCAATGTGGATTCTGAAGCAATAGAAAAGATTGTCAGCAATATACTGTCAAATGCTGCAAAATATGCCAAAAGTGAAATTATTGTTCAAGTAAACACCAATAATAATACTCTATATATAAATATATATAATGATGGAATAGGAATACCAGAAGAGTATCTAAATAAAATATTCGAACCATTCTTTCAAATAGGGAATAGTGCACAGAAGACAGGTACGGGATTAGGATTATCTTTATCCAAGTCTCTGGCAAACAAGCATAAGGGAAATATAACAGTATCATCTGAATCAGGAAAAAATACAAGATTTACATTGGAGTTTCCTCTTGACATACCAGAAGATATAGCGGAAATAAATCCTATTGAAGAAAAGAAAGAAGATATTGCCATACAGCCTATCTGTTCTGAATCAGAAAATAAACTTAAAGTTATTCTTGTAGAAGACAATATGGAACTAAGAAATTTCCTCAGCAAATATTTATGTGATTATCTGGAAGTTTACGAAGCCCAAAATGGATTAGAAGCCTTAAAATTGGTTGAGACAGAGAATGTGGACATTATTATATCAGATATATTGATGCCAGTGATGGATGGATTGGAACTCTGCAAAACGATAAAATCAAATCCCGCATATTCTCATTTGCCATTTATTCTACTATCCGCTAAAACCGACACAGCAACCAAAATAGAGGGATTGAATAGTGGTGCTGACATATATATGGAAAAGCCTTTCTCCAGTGAACAGTTACGGGCACAAATCAATAGTGTTATCGATAATCGGGATAGAGTCCGCAAAAATTTTATCCAATCCCCTTTAGAATACTACAAACAGAAAGGCATAGAAGATAGTATAAATGCAAATTTTATAGAACGACTGAATAATATCCTATTGGAAAACTTAACAAATGAAAGCTTCTCAATAGATAATCTTTCGGATATGTTCTTTATGAGCCGTTCTAATCTACACAAAAAGATAAAAAACATAATTGGGTTAACTCCCAACGATTATATCAAACTCATTCGATTGAATAGAAGTGCACAACTATTGGCTACAGGAAAATATAAAATAAATGAGGTCTGCTATCTTGTAGGATTTAATACTCCTTCGTACTTCTCCAAATGTTTCTATGAACATTTCGGAAAATTGCCAAAAGATTTTATTTCAACAGACTAAATAACAGAAGTTTTTCTAAAAAAGAAAGGAGGTACATGACCAATAGAGAAAAGAAAGATAAAAAAACAGAATGAGAGTATGAGGTATCCGACCTCCTCATACTCTCGGCATAACGAATGCTTACTAAAGGATTTTGCAAGACATTATTATGCTCAAAGATAAGGATTTTATAATTATAGTATAAACAACCATAAAATTATTATTTTGGTTTTTATGGTTTGTTTGGAATTTCTAATACTAAAGTATCACATGAAAAAAGTAATTAACAAAACAAGGATAAGATTTTTATTCACCATTTTCCTCTTTATCTGCACTTCTACAATATATGCACAAACACGTACAATAAAAGGAAAAGTCGTTGATAAATCAAATGAACCACTAATTGGAGTAGCCGTTAATATTAAAGGCACCACTCAAGGAAGTATAACAGACTTTGAAGGGAACTATTCCATAAAAGCAAATGCCAATAATGGAATATTAATATTCTCATATATAGGATATAAAAAACAGGAAATAAAAATAGAATCAAGTAATACTATCAATGTCATTTTACAAGAAGAATCTGTTGCGCTAGACCAAGTTGTAGTTGTAGGATACGGAACAGCTAAACGAGGAGATGTTACCGGAGCTATCAGTTCTATCAATGCCGAACAAATAAAAAAAGTTCCCGTCGTTAATGTCGGACAAGCTTTACAAGGTCGAATGTCAGGTGTACAGGTCACGAATAATGACGGGACACCGGGTGCGGGAGTACAAATACTTATCCGTGGAGTAGGCTCTTTTGGAGATAACTCTCCCTTGTACGTTATAGATGGATATCCGGGTGCAAGTATATCCAATCTAAATCCAAGTGATATTCAGAGTATAGATGTTCTTAAAGATGCCTCAGCGGCAGCTATTTATGGAAATAGAGCTGCAAACGGAGTAGTAATTATCACTACGAAAAGAGGAAACGCTGAAAAGATGCAATTATCTGTTGATGCAACCGCATCTGTGCAATTCAAGCCAACTACTTTTGATGTTCTAAATGCCCAAGAATTTGCAACTCTAGCTACAGAAATAGGAGAAAAAGAAAATTCTCCGGTATTAGATGCATGGTCCAATCCTTCATCATTACGATCCATTGACTGGCAGGATCTTATGTATCGTTCAGGACTTAAACAAAATTACAATTTGAGTTTAAGAGGAGGTTCCGAAAAAGTCCAAACCTCTGTATCGTTAGGTATAATAGATCAAAAAGGAGTTGTTCAATTTTCCGATTACAAACGATATAATATTGCATTAACGCAAGATTACAAACCCTTGAAATGGTTAAAATCATCCACAAACCTAAGATACACATATACGGATAATAAAACAGTATTTGGCTCTGGACAAGGAGGCGTAGGAAGGTTAGCAAAATTAATTCCGACAATGACTGGAAATCCTATTACAGACGAAGTCGAAAATGCAGACGGTGTGTTTGGATACTATGATAAAAATGCAAATGCAGTAAGAGATAATGAAAATATATATGCCCGTTCCAAACTGAATGATCAAAAAAATATTTCTCACAATTTAATTGCCAATACATCGTTAGAAGTCAGACCAATTAAAGGATTAACATTCAAAACAAATTTTGGAATTAATTACGGAGCATCATCCGGATATGATTTTAACCCATATGATGACAGGGTACCTACAACACGTCTGGCTACTTATCAACAATATGCAACGAACAGTTTTGAATATCTATGGGAAAACACAGTTAACTATTCAAATACATTCGGAGCGCATAATATTGATATACTTGGAGGAATATCTATACAAGAAAATACTGCACGCAACATAAGCGCCTATGGTGAAGGCCTAAGCAGCGACGGACTCAGAAATTTAGGATCATTAAAAACAATGCGTGACATTACCGGTTACCAGCAAACATGGTCACTTGCCTCACAATTTGCACGTTTTACATATAAGTTTGCAGAACGCTACATATTAACAGGAACTGTACGTCGCGATGGCTCATCACGTTTTATGCGCGGCAACAGATGGGGGATATTTCCTTCTTTATCAGCGGCATGGCGTGCGAAAGAAGAATCATTTCTCAAGGATATTGACTTTATCAGTAACTTAAAACTAAGAGTAAGTTATGGTGAAGCGGGAAATCAAAATATCGGATTATTTCAATATCAATCATCATACACTACAGGAAAACGTACCAGCAACTATGGATATGTATTCGGACAGAACAAAACTTATATCGACGGTATGGTGCAATCTTATTTACCTAATTCAAACTTAAAATGGGAAACATCCAAACAAACAGACATAGGTATCGATTTAGGATTATTCGATAATAAATTATCCATTACAACAGATTATTACATAAAGAAATCGAGCGACTTCTTACTCAATATACAAATGCCTGCACAAACCGGTTATACAAGTGCCACACGCAATGTTGGGAGTGTCAAAAATTACGGATTAGAATTTAATATTGATTATCGCAACAATATAAAGAATTTTAAGTATGGTATTAATGCAAATCTGACCACGATAAAAAATAAGATAGAAGAGCTGTCACCAGGAAAAAATGCAGTAGCAAATTTACAATCATTAGACTTTCCAACGACAGGTAATACTTCATGGGCTATATTCAGTATGTCTAAAGTTGGTGGTTCTATAGGTGAGTTTTATGGTTTCCAAACTGATGGAATTATCCAAAGTCAAGCTGAAATTGATGCATTAAATGCAAATGCCCGCAAAGTGAATAACAATAATAATATCTGGTATATCGCCTCTGGCACAGCACCTGGTGATCGTAAATTCGTAGATAAAAACGGAGACGGCATCATTACTGATGATGACCGCGTATCTATAGGAAGTCCGCTACCGAAATTTTACGGGGGAATTAATCTATCCGGTGAATATAAAAACTTCGATTTTAATCTATTCTTTAATTATTCAGTAGGCAATAAGATTTTAAATTTTGTAAAACGCAACCTGATAAGTATGGGTGGTGAAGGAAGCATTGGATTGGAAAATGTAAGCAAAGATTTTTATTATAATCGCTGGACAGAAAACAATCCGACCGATAAATATCCTCGTGCTGTATGGTCAGATGTTAGTGGCAACAGTCGCGTATCTGATGCTTTTGTAGAAGATGGATCATACCTAAGATTAAAAAATATCGAAATTGGATATACCTTGCCTGCAAGTCTTATGAAAAAAGCTAATATATCAAAATTAAGACTTTTTGCCAGCATACAAAATTTATTCACTATAACAGGATACTCCGGTATGGACCCTGAAATAGGTCAAAGTGCAGGAAGTTCATCTGGGAATGGAGGAGTAACGGCTTCAGGAATAGATACAGGAATCTATCCATACTCCAAATATCTTTCTTTTGGACTTAATCTAGAATTCTAAATGACAAATCAGCTTAATTTTATAAATTAAAATACAATGAAAATAACAGATAAAATCAACTCATGCTTATTGGCATTAGCCCTAATATTCTGTTCCAGCTGTGAGAGCTTTCTGGATCAGAGCGATACTTCAAGTATCAATGAGAATTCTCTTTTCTTAAAAGCGGAAGATGGATATTCTTTAGTTACGGGAGTTTATTCCACTTTTCACTACAATGTGGAATACATGTTAAAAGGAATTTGGTTTACGGCTAATTTCCCCACACAAGACTTTCACAATGACGGTTCAGACACTTTCTGGAACACTTATGAAGTCCCAACTGATTTTGCAGCATTAAACACATTCTGGGTCGGGAACTATCTTGGCATATCAAGAGCCAATGCAGCCATTCCAATACTTCAGAAAATGAAAGAAAACGGAGTTTTGACAGAACAAGAGGGTAACCAACTAATCGGTGAATGCTACTTTTTAAGAGGAGTCTTCTATTACTACTTGGCAGTCGACTTTGGTGGTGTTCCGTTAGAGCTGAAGACTGTAACGGATGAAGGGTTACACCCCCGTAATAGTCAGGATGAAGTTTTCACATCAGTGGTCTCCGACATGAAAACAGCGTTAGAGCTTCTTTCATGGAAAGCCGATCAAGCAGAGACGGACCGAGGACGTGCAACTAAAGAAGCAGCATTGGCTTACGAAGGTGATGCGTTAATGTGGCTTAAGAAATATCAAGATGCTGTAAATATCTTCGATCAATTAGATAGCAAATGCCAATTAGAAGAGAACTTTCTGAATGTTCATGAAATTGCTAACCGTAATGGAAAAGAATCTATTTTCGAGATTCAATTTACAGAATATGGTTCAATGAACTGGGGAGCATTTGGAGTCAATAACCAATGGATTAGCTCATTTGGCATGCCTGTAGCAATATCAGGTTTTGCATACGCCTATGCAGACAAAAAAATGTATGATTCTTTTGAACAAGGCGATCAGCGTAAGCACGCAACCGTCATAGGACCAGGTGATGAACATCCCTCTCCTTTAATCAATATCCGGGATTATCCCAAATTACAAAGTTTTGCAGCAAAAGGTAATGGGAACATTCCAGCATCATATTATCAAGATGAAAACGGAAATGTACTGAATACTTGTGGAACGATAGAAAAACCATGGCTGGACGGAACTCGTTCAGGTTATTATGGTGTAAAGTTTTGGCGCAATCCACAAGTATGCGGAACAAAAGGAGCAGGTTGGTTTATGAGTCCGGATAATATCATGATGATGCGTTATGCGCAAGTCTTACTAAGTAAAGCAGAATGCTTGTACAGACTGGGAGATAATAATGGAGCTATGGCTATTGTACAAAAAATAAGGGACCGTGCATTCGGAAAACTGACAGATCCCAATGTAACCGTTCCCAATCCTCCGGCAACAGATGTTCTAAAACTAATAATGGATGAATATCGCCATGAATTTACAGGTGAAACATCTCTATGGTTTTTGCTTAGAAGAACAGGAAAGCATGCAGAATATATAAAAGAAAAGTATGGCATTACAATTCCTACAGGTAAAGATCTAATGCCTATTCCTCAAACTCAAATAGGTCTAAATCAGCAATTAGTTCAAAATCCAGGTTATTAAATAATTAAATAGGTAAAACAGATTGTATTTTTGCAATCGGCTGCCTAGATAAATCCAGGCAGCCGATCTTTACTCTACAAACAATAGTTCTAATTTTAAGATGAAAAAGATTATAGTAGCATTCATATTGTTTTTTTCCCTCACAAGCTTTGCCCTTAACTCATATGCTGGGCACAGCATGCACCCTATATCTCAAATTTTATATGTAAAAAAGAAAATCACAGAACAACAAGAGCCCTATTATAGTGCATACAAGCAACTTATACATTATGCAGATTCTATTTTACAGAGTTCCCATCATGCATTAACAGATTTTGCGATACCAGGTTTTTATGACAATCCACAACAACATCGCAAAAATTCACTTGCCCTACAACAAGATGCCTTTGCTGCTTATTGTTCTGCCTTAGCCTATCAATTATCCGGAACGAAAAAATACGGAGAGAAAGCATGTTATTTCTTAAATGCATGGGCTTCCATCAATAAAAAGTATTCCGAGCATGACGGTGTCTTGGTTATGACTTATTCAGGATCCGGATTACTGATAGCTGCTGAACTTATGGCAGAAAGTCCCTTATGGAACAACCTGCAAAAAGCAAATTTCAAAACATGGGTTTCATATGTTTACCAGAAGGCTACAAACGAAATAAGAGTGCATAAGAATAACTGGGCAGATTGGGGAAGATTCGGATCTTTGTTAGCCTCATCTTTTTTAGAAGAAAAGAAAGAAATTAATCAGAATATCGATCTAATTAAGTCCGATTTATTTGTTAAAATAGCGGAAGACGGATATATGCCTGAAGAAGTAGTTCGAGGCAATAACGGAATATGGTATACCTATTTTTCTTTGGCTCCATTGACAGCAGCCTGTTGGCTAATTTATAATTTAACCGGTGAAAATCTATTTGTCTGGGAACACAATGGTACCTCCATAAAAAAGGCTTTGGATTATTTGTTCTATTACCAACAGCATCCATCGGAATGGAAATGGTATAAAAAACCTAATACAGGAACACATACCACATGGCCTGACAATCTATTGGAAGCAATGTCCGGCATTTATAATGATACATCTTATATTCAATATCTAGAAAAGACTCGTCCACACATCTACCCTCTGCATCATTTTGCATGGTCATTCCCAACACTAATGCCGATTTCACTTAGTGGATTTGACCCAACAGATAAATAATTTATTAAAGACACCTTATTAAAATAAAGAAACAAATAATGAAAAGAAACACATATACAACAATATTTCTCATCTTGGTTTTCTGTGCTCCTTTATTTTCCTTCACAGGAAACCTAAGAGAACAAGGGGAACCATTTGGAGTTAATCTCGCAGGTGCGGAATTCTTCCATAAAAAGATGGAAGGAGTAGGCACCTTTGGAAAAGACTATCATTATCCCACAATAGAGGAACTAGACTATTGGAAATCCAAAGGTATGACACTAATACGACTTCCATTTAAATGGGAACGAATTCAACATCAACTTTATGGCGAGTTAAATCACAAAGAAATGAGTTACATAAAATATTTACTCGCGGAAGCCCGCAAACGGAACATGCAAATATTGCTTGATATGCACAATTATGGACGGCGTAAAGATAATGGAAAAGACCGAATTATAGGTGACAGTGTCACCATTGAGCATTTCGCTTATGTTTGGAAATTAATAGCCAAAGAGCTAAAAGGAAATAAAGGGCTTTATGGGTATGGACTCATGAACGAACCACACAATATGTTAGACTCCGTTCCCTGGTTTACTATCGCACAGAAAACAATTACTGAAATAAGAAAAGCAGATTCAAAAACGACTATAGTTGTAGGAGGGAATCACTGGAGTTCAGCCATGCAATGGCAAGAAGTCAGTGATGATCTAAAAAACCTGATTGATCCAAGCCATAATCTAATATTCGAGGCACACTGCTATTTTGATAAAGATGGGTCAGGAATATACAGACATTCATACGATGAAGAAAAAGCATATCCCAATATAGGGATAGATCGTGTTCGCCCTTTCGTTGAATGGTTGAAGAAAAATAAATTACGAGGATTTATGGGGGAATATGGAATTCCTGGAAATGACGAGCGATGGCTCGAATGTTTGGAAAACTTTCTTTCATATATCAATAAAGAGAAAATAAACGGTACATATTGGGCGGCAGGAGCCCAATGGAATAACTACATCTTGTCCATTCATCCCGATGAAAATTATAAAAAGGATAAAGTTCAATTGGAGATTGTCTCCAAATTCCAATATACAACATTCAACAAATAACAAAATCAAATCATTATGTATTTAAATATGAAATGGACGCTTTTTATTATATGCAACTTAATGACTCTGAACAGTATGGCTTCTTTAAACCAAGAAACCGAGAAGATTAGAGAAAAAATAAAAGTCGAATACACCAAGCAAATAAATAACTGCAATATTGATCAACTATTAAAAACGCAACAGACGGATGGTTCATGGAAAGATATTGACTATATAGATACAACCAGAACCGCATGGCAACACCGTACACATTTAGATCGATTAATATGTATGTCTTTAGCATATAAACAGCCTGGAGAATTCCACCTAAGTGCAGATTTGTTTAAGCACATAGAACAAGGACTGCTTTTTTGGTTTTCTCATCATTTTGTCTGTCAGAACTGGTTTTATAATAAAATAGGTACTCCCAGACAAATGCTAGCTATAGGATACATTTTAGATAAAGATCTAAATAGTAATTTGCAAAATCAAATAATTGAAACAATCAATATCATCAATGCAGACGATTACCCTGCACGCCCCGGGGGAGACCGCATACAAGTAGCAAGCAATGAGGCAAAAGCAATGCTGTATAAACGCGATATAAAAGGGCTTGCCAAAGTCCTTAATATTATAGAAGATGAAGCTGGATTTGCTCCGATGGAAGAAATTATGTATGACGCATCCGGAGGACTTGATGTTCGGAATCGACAACGTCCGGCAGGAAGAGGAGTACAGCGTGATTACAGTTTCCACCACCGGGGCGATAGAGTCAATTCAACTTTAACGTACGGATTGGAATTACCTGAATATTATTCGTATTGGGCTGAGATTTTAAAAAAGACATCTTTTCAATTCAGTACGTCTCATACACAATTCGTCATCGATTATTACCTTGATGGAGTTTGCAAACATCTTATAAATAGGAAACAAATAGAACCGAGTGCGTTCAACCGAGATATTTGTAGAATAAATGCACAGTTCATTTCCCCAGATATTGCACAAAGGTTGCTAAGTATTGCCAATGGATATAGAGAAAAAGAATTGAAACAGACACTTTTATGCCAACAGAATAAAGATTACACATCCCGTTCTTTTGCAAAATTTTTCTGGTGCTCCGAGTACTTTATATTTCAACGGCCCAACTACACATCAGCCGTCAGAATGCATTCTATTCGCAATATGAATATGGAGTATCCGCATAATGGAGAAGGAATCAAAAATCATTTCAGAGGCGATGGCGCCTGCCATTTATCTGTAACAGGTGATGAATACACTTCAACACCGCCGATATACGACTTTAGAAAAATACCCGGGACTACAACTTTGTTACTTGATAGTATGCCTCCTGCAACAGAAGTCCAAAAAGAAGGCAAATCTATTTTCGTAGGAGCGGTAACAGATAACATGTATGGTGCCGTCTCTTTCGATTTTATAAGTCCACATTACGACTTAAAAGCAAAAAAATCGTGGTTTTTCTTTGATGAAGGCTATGTCTGCCTAGGTAATAATATATCTTCGAATTCCAATGATACAGTCATCACTACAGTAGAACAATGCCAAATGCAGGGAAATGTTATAGCAAAATCGACAGATTCCCCTATTACACTAGCTAATGGTTCCTATAAGGCAAATAATATAGATTGGATATTACATAATCATAATGGATATCTATTTATTGATAATAAAAACATTCGAGTTTCAAATAAAATGGAAACAGGGAAATGGAGTAACTGCGTTATAAGTACATCATATCCCAAGGAAGAAATTGCTTTAAATATGTTTTCCATAGAGATAATGCATGGGGTCAATCCGTCTCAAGGCCAATATGCTTATGCTATAATACCTGGAACAAATGAAAAACAAATGAATCAGTACTTAAGTAAACCTTTTTTTCACATCATCGCCAATAACCCAGAAGTACAAGCTGTGGAAAATGCGAATCATACAATTGTGTACATAACATTTTATCAGGCAGGAAAGATATTACTAACGGAGCAGAAGGTTATTAAAGCAAGTCAACCGTGTATGCTAATAATAAAGAATGAGAAATTATTTGTTTCAGATCCAAGCAGGAGATTACATGATATAAAAATTGAATATAATGATTTATCGATTGAGTTGGCACTACCTACCTGGCAATATGCAGGAATGACAATACCAGTCGACCTAACAAAATATAAAAAAACAGTCCATTAATAATTTTCAATTTAGCTGATTAATATATTATATTTGTATAATACATTATAATTCATTAAAGCTATGATAGAACCTATCTACTCCCCCGACAAAGGACGGTATGATAAAATGAAGTATCGTCGTTGCGGGAAAAGCGGCATTCTATTGCCCGAAATTTCCCTTGGTCTATGGCATAATTTTGGTGATGTAAATCCATTTGCCAACTCACAAGCTATGGCTCATTATGCATTCGATCAAGGCATCACACACTTTGACCTGGCAAATAATTATGGTCCGTCTTACGGTTCCGCAGAAGAAACCTTCGGAATGATCATGAAAAAATCATTCATGCCTTATCGTGATGAGTTATTCATTTCGACTAAAGCCGGTCACGAAATGTGGCCCGGTCCTTATGGAGAATGGGGATCAAGAAAATATCTCATGAACAGCCTCAATCAAAGCTTAAAACGGATGAACCTAGAATATGTAGATATATTCTATTCCCATCGTTATGATCCGGAAACCCCTCTGGAAGAGACTCTACAGACATTGGTAGATATTGTGCGCCAGGGAAAAGCCCTATATGTGGGAATATCTAAATATCCCGAAGAAGCCGCAGCTTTCGCATATAACTATCTAAAAGAGCGCGATGTCCATTGCCTCCTTTATCAAGGTAGATATAATCTTCTCAATCGGGAACCGGAAAGCGAAGGTATCCTCCGGCAAGCCAAAGCAAATGGAACGGGATTTATTGCTTTCTCTCCGCTGGCACAAGGACTCCTTACCAATCGTTATTTAAAGGGAATCCCCGAAGATTCCCGTATGGCTCAAGGGCAGTTTTTGAAAAAGGAAACACTAACGGATAACCTTCTGGGGAAGATAAAGGCATTGAATGATCTTGCCACCAAACGAGGCCAAACATTAGCAGAGATGTCATTAGCCTGGATTTTAAAAGACGATATGGTTACATCCGTAATTATAGGAGCCAGCTCTGTCAGCCAATTGGCAGACAACCTGAAAGCTACTGAGAATACGGCATTTACCGCAAAAGAGATACAAAGAATAGAACAGATTTTAAACGAGTAACAATATTCTATCTCCTTGTTTCACTGGATAATAACGCCTGATACATGGTCTCTTGGATTCGCTCTCTTATTTTCAACTTCTGTAGCTTTGTGTTCCAGACATCCGGATAGATGCGGTTGCTCAAGAATACATATACCAAACCGTTTACCGGATCAACCCAGGCGCAAGTTCCTGTAAAACCGGTATGACCATAAACCGAAGCGGAAGCAGAAATACAGCACGGGCTATTTTCAGGATGCCGCGTATCAGGCTTGTCAAAACCAAGACCACGACGACTGATGTTGGATACTGTAGTCGTAAACATGCGACATGTCGCCTCGCCCAGATATCGCTTCCCTTTCCATTCGCCATTATTCAGCAACATCTGATAGATAGACGCTACTTCAGTAGCATTAGAAAATAGACCGGCATTACCCGAAACACCTCCTTGAAAAGCTGCAGCCTCATCATGTACAAAGCCTTGCAGAAGTTCTTTTCTCAAGAACAAATCAATATTCGAAGGTATTATTTCCGATTTCAATCCTTTCTTAAATGAACCATATTGGTGGGACAACGGCAAGTATCCGGTTCTCGAAAGCCCCATAGGCACATAAAATTCTCTCTCTAAGAATTTATTCAGCGACATTCCGGTGCGTTGCTCAACAATCTGTTGTAACAGTATAAAATTGATATCGCTATAGCGGTAACGTTTATCTTTTAAAGGAGCATTGGCTATTTTCTTCAGATACTCTTTCTTAAATGAGTCATTCAACCAAAGGCTATCACATACCTGCATACTGTATCCTGCCATGCGAATGTTTGAAGTCAGACCCTTACGGAAACGGAAGTTTGGATTTGCCCACACCTCGGTGCCCACACGCACAGAGTATAATTTATCACGTTTGGCTTTAAATAACGAACCCTTATAACTCTTCTTATCAATAGCATCCTGATAAAACAATAAAGTGGAAGGTAACCCCGATTCATGCAATAATAGTTCTCTGACCGTAATATTCTTTTTATCGGTACTTTTCAGGAAAGGAAGATAGTCTGAAGCACGATCGGTGAGATTCAATAAACCTTTATCATAAAGCTTCATCACTGCAAATAATGTCGCCGTGGTCTTTGTTAACGATGCCAGATCATAAACATCATCCTTCTTTACAGGAACAGGAACATCAAGCATTAAAGTTGATGCTCCGGCAGAAGCTGCCACGGAACCTTTTGCCCAAGTATGTGTACCGAATGATTTATTATACAACTCTTTTCCATTTTTAAGGATCACAATCTGACATCCCGGATATGCTCCCTTACGAATACCTTCGGTAGCAATAGTGTCGATACGAGTTAGTAAGCGCGAATTCATGCCATATTCCTCAGGAATAAAACGATGAGGCGTCTCAGGCGATAAAGTCACCCCATCACCCGTTGCAAAAAGTCCGCCTATACTTGCAGATAATCGCCCGTCTGCCGTCGCTTCCGCATACAACACTTTAGCTACATGCTTCTGAACATCCTCCCCCGGAGAGTGGGCAAGCACTACAGCATCGGCTGCGGAAACTCCACGATGTATCTGTAGAATCTGCTTTCCGGGAATAAAAAAAACATAAACGACCGGGACTTCAGGAGCAAAATCGGCAAAGAAAGTTTGATAAGGAGCAAGGCGATGATCGGTAACACAGACTAAAATTCGCTTATAATGCGATAAAGTATCCTTAATGTGTTTACGATCTGCTTCAGAAAGAGACTTACCCAACTGGAATTCAACCGGATGGGTATATTTGGAAAGTGCTTTAAAAAGAGGCTTAATGACCTTTGCATCCCCAACATTGAGTATTGCCACTTCTTTCACGTCAGTACTCAAAGGGAGAACCTCCTGTTGATTTCCAAGAATGGTAACTGCCGCCAAGTTTAAACGGCGAATTAAGTTTTTAGTGTGAGGCGTATTGATTCTGGTACCCAAACCGGACATACGAATCTGAGGTCTTTTCCGGAGTCCCAGTACATACTTATAAGTTAAGACCTTGCGACATTTCCGGTTTATCTCTTCTTCTTCCATTTCTCCATTTTTAATGGCATCCACAACAGATTGGACTTCTTCCTTGAGCCTGTCCGGTACCAAAAGCATGTCATTCCCGGCCTTAAGTGCCTTCAAACAAACCATCCCGTTATTGGACACTCCTTTCATGGAAAGTGCATCTGTAAAAATCAAACCTTTAAAATGGAGTTCCCGACTTAGTAAATCATAGACTACATTACGGGAAAGAGAAGAAGGAAGTCCCACATGCTCTTCAAAGATAGGAACTTCAAGATGACCAACCATTATACCATCCAATCCCGCCTTAATTGCTTTTTTAAAAGGGTAAAGCTCTATACTGTCCAGACGCTCACGGGTAAAAGGCAATGTGGGTAAGGCTTTATGCGAATCGACATCAGTATCACCATGTCCTGGAAAATGTTTGCATACAGATAGCACTCCACCATCTTCTAACCCTCTGGCATAAGCAATGACCTTATTTGCCACATTCACCGGACTTTCGCCGAATGAGCGGGTATTAATCACCGGATTCCGAGGATTTATATTCACATCAGCCACAGGAGCAAAATTCACCCTAATCCCCAATTCCCGGCATTGGCGAGCCATTTCACGCCCATATTCATAAATCAACTTATCATCCTGAATACATCCCAATACCATATTCTTTGGAAATACCGGAGTACCACGCAAGCGCATAGACAAGCCCCATTCGCCATCAAAGGTTACCATCAAAGGCACATTAGCCATCCTCTGTGCTTCATTGGTCAGCATAGCCTGATTCAACATCATACCACCGGAAAAAAGTAAGCCGCCAACTTTATAGTCCTCAACGACTTTACGCAATAGCTCGCGATTTTTCTTTGTTTTTTGCGGAGATATAGTATAAATAAGTAACTGTCCGATACGTTCTTTCAGACTCATTTTATTGAACACAGAATCCACCCACTGCGTACACCTTTCATCCTTCTCGGCCCGTTGAAGCATAAACGGTTCTATAGGAGGAATAGGAGGAGGAGGGGATGGCAGTCGTTTAGCTTCTATAGCAAAACGAGTACATCCGGTCAATAATATGATTATGAATACAAGCAGTCTTTTCATTCTCTCACCCTTTCATCAGATAGCTAAGACTATTGATAAGTCCTTTGCTTATCCCATAACAGTTAAAATTGACAAGGGTTCAGCAAATATATAAATAATATTCACTTAATATAAATCTGTCTCTATAATATCTTCCCATATTTGGAAAAAAAACAGAAATATTACTTCAAACTCTTGTAAATCATTTCTTGTATATTCGAGCGAATATTAAGATCTGTAATTTTAGAATTCCAGACATCCGGACAAATCCGGTTACTTAAAAACACGTAAACCGTTTTATTTTGAGGGTCCACCCAAGCACAGGTACCGATCGATCCAGTTTGTCCGTACACCGAAGCATTTGCCGAGATGGCACAGGAGCTGTTTTTCAAGTCATCTAAATTAGGTTTATCAAAACCCATACCCACATAGCTTATCGCAGATTTCTCAGTGGTAAACAAGCGGCATGTCTCTTCACTCAAATAGCGTCTGCCATCAAGTTCTCCACCATTCAAAAGCATTTGATGAATCTTCCCAACCTCTTCGGCTGTAGAAAACAGCCCTGCATTGCCCGATACACCTCCCAAACAAGCAGCAGCCTCATCGTGTACATAACCACATAAATCCTGACGACGGAGAAAATCATTGAAAGCAGTAGGCATTATCTGATCTTTACCATACTTACGCAAAGGTAGGAACATTGTGTGTTTCAATCCCATAGGGCGATAAAACTCCTCTTCAAGATAAGCATCAAGAGACTTTTTCGTAATAGCTTCAACCACCTGTTGTAACGTGATAAAACCAACACAACTATACACATAACGTTTGTCATCAAGCTCACACTTTGCAATACTTTGTAATATTGTATTTTTAAAGTTCTTATTTAGCCATATGCTATCTGCTACATGCAGGGAGTAAATAGTACTCTCTTGATTGGAAACCATACCTTTCTTAAATTTAAAATCCGAACAGAAGTAGCTATGCTCACTCACTTGAGTCTGATGCCATTGATCTTTCCAACTCTGCGCATAAGGGCCATGTACGGAATTCGGATCAATAGCATTGAGATAGAAACGAATATATGGCGGAAGTCCGGACTCATGAAACAGCAAATCCTTTATAGTAATATTTTTTTTTCGCCCTCCACGCATGAACGATACATACTTGGAAGCTTTATCCGTCAGTTTGAGTTTGCCTTCATCATACAACTTCATTACAGCAAGCAAAGTCGCAGTGGTTTGGGTAAGCGAGGAAAGATCGAACATGTCGGCAGGACGTACAGCAGTAGTATCTTGATAGGAATGAGTCCCAAAACATTTGTCGTAAACGGTCTTTCCATCTTTCACCACCAATATCTGACACCCCGGATAGGCTCCGGATTTTATTCCCCCAGAAGCAAGGGTCTCAATACGGTATAGTACATTGGAACTCATCCCGTAATCTTCAGGAATAGCTTTCCCCGAGGTCATACCGGGCGTCATAACAAATCCTTCTCCCGAACGATACAAGCTTCCAATACTCATAGACAATTTTCCTTGTACAGAATCCTTTCCAAACAATACGCTTGCCACAACTTGTTGTACATCGGGTTGCGAAGAATGTCCCAGAATGACTGCACTGGCTTTTGCAAGTGCCAGTTCAATCATTTGCATCCCCCGGTAGGAAGTAAAGAAGGCATAAACAAATGGGACTGATCCATTCAAGCTACTAAGGAAATCTGAATAAGCAGCAGCATCTGTGTCTTTACAGGAAATACTGATGATTACGCGGCGATATCCACTCAACGTCTGCTTCAATTCCTGACGTGCAATCTCTGATTGATCAGAGGTTAAGCGGAAGCGATCCACTTTAACCGGGCAGAGCTTATTCACTTCTTTTACAAAAATAGTATCCTTACCGTCGCCCACACTTAATACAGCAATGGGAGAATCGCCCACGGGAAGAAGCGGAAGAATTCCAAAATGATTTCCGAGTACCGTGACAGCGGCACGACGAAGCCGGGCAGCCAGTGCTTGTGCCTCAGGAGTATTAATGCGGAAACTCATCCCGCTAACACGCAATTCGGGATGTTGAGTCCGAAGTCCCAACATATATTTATAAGTCAGAATTTTACGACATTTAGCATCAACTTCGGCTTCCGGTAAAATTCCACTTTTTACAGCATCAAGAACTTCCTTAAATGCATTTTCGGTATTGTATTGCACCAAAACCATATCATTACCCGCCAGTAATGCTTTGGTTGTGACTTGAGGTACGGAAGATACTCCTTTCATATCAAGTGCATCGGAAAATACCAAACCTTTAAATCCCAATTCCTCTTTTAAAAGTCCGGTTACTATTTTACGAGACAAGGAGGATGCAATTCCATCAGGCTCTAATGCGGGGACCTGCAAATGTCCCACCATTACACCACCCAATCCAGCACGAACCATTTCCCTAAAAGGATATAATTCAACACTATCGAGCCGCTCCCTATTATAGTAAAGAGTCGGCAATGCTTTATGAGAGTCAACGCTGGTATCTCCATGACCCGGGAAGTGTTTACAAACGGAAAGTATGCCTCCACTTTCAAGCCCGTGAGCATAGGCAATAACTTTCTCGGATACTTTTTGGGGATCTTCGCCAAACGAACGAAAATGAATTACCGGATTATGTGGATTGGTATTTACATCGGCATCAGGTGCAAAATTAACCTGTACTCCCAACTCTTTGAACTCACGAGCTACCTCACGCCCATAGGCTGTGATCAATTCGTTATCCTCAATACATCCCAACGCTGCATTCCGTGGAAAATCCGGCATGCCCGCCAATCTCATGGAAAGTCCCCATTCTCCGTCGAAGGTGACAAGAATAGGGACTTCCGAATGTTTCTGCGCTATATTGGTAAGGATAGCTTGTTCCTCAGCCACCCCCTCCGAGAAAAGTAGTCCGCCAATATTGTACTTTTTTACCAGAGCTTTAATTTGTTTTTTGGTCTGTTTATCCGCCTTGGCAGGAAAAGTGGTAACAATCAGCTGCCCCACTTTTTCATGCAAGCTTAAATGCGAAAAAACGGAATCAACCCACTCCCTGCAACGATCATCTTGGGATAAAGGTAAGTAAGGAGGATATGCTTGCGCTTTAAGAAGTGCATTTCCTTCTAATAACAAGAAAAATAAAACAGCTAGAACGATTCGTTTACTCATGACCTATTTCTTTTAATAAAATCCGATTTTAATTCACAAGAAGCAAATACGTTCCTGCATAGCAAAAAGTAAATGTCAAGCTCCCTGGCACATTTGTCTATCGTGTTATTTTTTTGTAAGCGTCAAATCGAGCTTACCAACATATATCCCATTTTTACCTGTATGGGATACGGCTACCGTTACTCCGTCCTTATTGAGATAATAAGCCGGCTTGTTCATAAACGTGTGGGAATGCCCGCCAAGAATCACATCAATATGATTGGTCTTTCGAACCAGTTCCTCATCACAAGGCTCATTGGGATATTGGCTTGTTATACCAAGATGAGAGAGACAAATCACCATATCACAATGTTCTTTCTCTTTCAGCAAATCAGCCATCTTCTGTGCCACGGGTATCGGATCATTATAGACCACCCCTTCACATTTATCAGCTTGTACCAAGCCTTCCAATTTAGGTGATAATCCGAATACTCCGATTTTCAATCCGTCACGTTTCAATATCACATAGGGTTTTACAAGTCCTTCAAGCACCGTCCCTTTTACACCATAATTGGCACAAAGCACCGGAAAGTTCGCCATGCGAAACAGACGTGCCATGTTATCGAGGCCTGAATCAAATTCATGATTGCCGATAGCCATTGCATCATAACCCATCAAATTCATCATTTTCACCTCAAGTTCTCCTTTAAAAAGATTGTAGTAAGGAGTACCTTGAGAAATATCCCCGCAATCAAAAACCAATAAATCAGGGTTCTGTATGCGCTCTTGCTTTATAAATGCAGCGCGGCGAGCTACACCTCCCATACCGGCACTACGATCGGCAGAAGTTACCGGGATAGGTTCGATACGACTGTGCGTATCACTTGTTTGAAGAATTTCCAAATGTTTGGTTTGCTGTGCTCCCAGAAAACTTACCGGCAGAAACAACAACGCTAATAGTATATATTTCCGTTTCATCTTATTCTTAATTTTGTACTGTTATTCTGCCATCCAAACTAGAAGTTATTTTCTTACCGGCAGCAGTCTGGCTTTCCACATAATTCATAAATATATTGCGCAGTGTGGCGCCTTGAGGGCAAACACGCTTCTCAGCCTGTAAAAGAGCAGGCATACCATCATTCCCATCCGCCACATAGTCGATAGTTGCAACAGTGTAATGTTTTTGCTCATCCAAAGGCTCGCCGCCTACAGTACACTCAGCTAACTGCCCATTTTTTGTAATAAACAAGCGAATACCACTGACACCTTGCCCATGTTGTGCTGCAATATTTTCAAACAAGTGCTTAAGATTGGCTCCGGAAATAGTCAGCACACACAACGAGTTCTCGAAGGGAAGTATTTCGAATACATTGCCGGTAGTGATAGGACCCTCTGTCAGAACATTGCGTAGACCGCCTATGTTCACAAGCCCCATATCAGCTGGTTTTCCCAATACCTGAGTAGCAGACTGCCTCAATAATTCAGCAACCAGATTGGATAACAAGCTTTCCGGAAGTCCCCGGTCCATTGTCATTTCGGCTGTACCAACCACACGATACATCACGCTATCTATTTTAGCTTTATAGGGAGTAACCATAGCTACCGCCTCTGCAACAGGTTTTGCATCCCAAGTTGAATCGATCGAAACCATTGTGCCTTCAGTCTTTGTCACTTTGTACGCCGAATGGCAGGAAGTAAACAGAAAGAGTGTCAATAAAAGCGTTCCGAAAAGATTTCTCTGTAAATTCTTCTTCATTTTCTTTTCAATTATACCTTAAATTGGGACAAATATAGCAAATAGAACACTTCCTCACGCCTTCTCTACCTAGAGTTTTTTTGCGTATTTTAATTGCACTGGTTGCACCAACCTATTTAATCAGCTGATATAAAGCGCAATACACGGGTGCAATTAAGCGAAACAGCAGGGTGCAATTAAAGTTAATTGCACCCTGTGATTAATGCGCATAGCACATTGGCAATCAAACAGATAAACCAAAAATACGTGGGTTTAGGAAGAAAAATGGATGCCTAAATTATGGTTGAAAACGATGTGTTTTTACACTATTTGTTCCCCAAACTCTGCGAAAAGAGAGAAGATAGGGTTCCATTATGCCTCATTCTACAAAGCTGCCTTATCCTTACCGCCATCCTAGCCTTCCTCTTTACAAAGGCAAGCAATGATTGTTCCCAAGATCAAGAAACAACAGTTTCTAACGTAGGAAATCATAGTTCCTCTATATAGATACTGTTGTAACTAATAATGGGAACTAAGATTCCCCCTTATGGGAATGGGATTACTTGACTATGCGGGTTTCTTGTGTGTGACTATGCCTGGAAATGGTTCACACTTTATGATTTATACTTCCTGATTTGGTACACACCAGAAACATGTTTAACAATTAAAGTCAGGCTTAATTGCCGGCTGGTTCCTCAAAACCAGTCGTTATTGAGTCGGTCAAAAAGTATTTTCTTACGGGACCATTCAACTCAATGACAGGGAGTACAGCCTCTCCTTCCTCTTCTGTAAGCAAACCTTTTTTTACGAGTCGTCTCGTAATCAGACGATAATAACCTGCCTGATTTTCTTTCAACTGTCCCGTGGCAGTGAAAGAGCTTCTGAAATGCTTAGGTTTCGGAACGATAGAAGCCAAGAAAATAGATTCTTCAGCCGTCAGCTGCGAAGGACGCTTATTAAAATAAAATTCCGCAGCTTCACGGACACCATAAATTAATGGTCCCCATTCGGCTATATTCAGATATACTTCATACATCCGTTCTTTAGAAGTCAGCCGACCATTTTCTATGAGCCACACAATCAAGGCTTCCTCAAGCTTACGGGCAATATTCTTATTCCGGTTCAAGAATACATTCTTTACCAGCTGCATGGAAATAGTACTACCACCACGGGCAAATCGACGCACCCTAAGGTCATAGATAAGAGCCTCACGCAAAGCATCGGGCAAGAATCCGCGATGATAGAAGAAAGCTCCGTCTTCACTCTGCATCACAGACATACGGAGTAGAGGAGAAATGCTATCCAATGGTGTATAATGATCCCAGGAAGGCCCTATCGGGAATGTACGTACCGGTCGCCCATCTTCATAAGCCGTGTACAGAAACTCCCCGGACATTTTATTTAGATTTGTTTTGCCATAGCTTACAATCCTAAAGTTTTTCGACTTAAGCTCCGATTCAAGTTTCAGCTTATCCAGTTGTGAGAAATCAACATCAAAAAGGAAATTATAAGCCAATTGCCCGGTCGTGCGCATACCTTGCAGGTTTTCAAAGAGCCCGGCAGGTAAAGAGCTGAATAGCTCCTGAGCAGGAAACCAAGGTTTACGGACAGACATACTAAAGTGCCAATAACGTTCATGAAAATTCTTTTCAAGTCGTTCCGCATGGATATATGGATGAAATGCCAGTGTATTAAAACGCACCACACTGGCACTGTCCAACTCCAATGTATGGGGAAAGATATTCACATTATAATCCAATTGCCCGCGATTAAGGTTAATCACTTCGGGAGACAGTCGTTTATGATATATATTTAAGCCGTTGATCTCGGCAGTACCACTGATACACACAGCACCATGACGATCATTCTCTTGTATCAAGCTGAAATTTAGGCTACTAAACTTAACATCCGCACCAAAACGGCGGGTAACGTATGGTAAAGTAATTTGCTCGTGATGGAAAGTGTATAATTTTGCATACAACCGACGTTCCGGTGGGTTCAACTCACCTTCTGTCCGCCATTTTTGAGTAACAGAATCTTCCTGTATGGAAACTTCCGCTTGAAAATGATTGTTGGATATACTGAATTCGGGCACAGAAAAAGCGACAGACTTATCATCTTTTCGTTCTACGATATGCAGTTTGGTCAATTCACCATTTCGTGGAAGTAAACCAAACAATAAATCGAGCAAGGCTTGTGAACGTTGCCTATAATCTAATTTCTCATCATCCTGGTTTTCCTTTTTTTCCGAAGAACGGAATAAAAAATCGTAATTGGCAATTGAATCTTTCTTAATAAGCCTAATATCCAACCCGTCTAGGTGTACATCACGTACATCCGGTTTTCCCCGAAGCAGGTTCCATAAACCAAGACGAACCTTCAACGATTGTAGGGTAAGCAAAGTATCCCTTTGTTGCGGAACAACCGTGAAATCATTCAAGGAAACGGTGTTCAATCCGCCAAGATTGAGACTGGCATAATGAATCTTTAATCCATAATCTTTTTCTAAACGGGATATACGCCGATCTGCGAAATAATGCAAGATTGCATTTCGACTAAAAAAAAGAGTTGTCAGTATTATGAAGAGACAAACAGTACCATAAAGAGTTCCCAACAGAATTTTATGCTTAACCGTTTTCATGCTAATTTATTTTCCCATACTCGGTTATTCGCGGCAAAGGTAAGGAATAATAACGGGTAAAAAAAATCCCCTTCCAGCAATGTGCCAAAAGAGGATTTATAAATAGAAAACCACTCAATATTATTCCAAAGGGATCCCTTTGTAAAAGTCTAGAAGTTTAGTGCGGAACAGATACTCATATTTAGCTTGTAATTCGCCCGACTGAGCCTTGAGTAAGTTCTGTTTAGCCTCGTTATATTCCACAGCTGTAGCTTTTCCATTCTCATATTTCTGACTCATCAATCTGAAGGATTCCTCGCTGGCATTAGAAGCTGCAACACTACTAGTGTATTTGCTATCAGCAGCTACAGCATTATACCATGCTTGTTGTATTTCCTTATACAATCCCTTTTTTACATTATCCAGCTGCAACGAATAATTTTCCTGCTGCAACCTGGCCGTACGAATGCGGTTACGGGTAGACCAGCGATTAAAAATTGGAACATTCAAACTCAGACCGATATATTTATTAAAATTGTTTTTCATCTGAGTATTAAAATTATCAGTCAGGGTAGATTGATAACTGCTACCAAGACTTCCGTTAAGCGTCAGTTGGGGATAAAGTGCACTTTGAGCAATATTTATGCTATGCTTACTTCCATCCAAACGATATTGAGCCGCTTGAATAACTGCTTTATTCCCTACCGCATATTGATAAATTTCATCCGGAGGACTAAGCGGGTTAAGCTTAATATCCGTCTCGGGAGAAGAAAGAGTAAAACCTTCCGGCGAGGGCAGCTCAATAAGCTGACTTAAATCGAGTAAAGCCAAACGGTAATTATTATCAGCCTGTACCGCACTCATCTCATCTTGAGCTACTCGTGACTTAGCTTCGGCCACTTCTGCCTGAGCTGCTTTGCCCATCTCTTCCATTCGAATAATCCTGGCACATTGCTCCTTACTCAACATCACTTGTCCAAGAGCGACTTGAAGTAACTCTTTATTATACAATACTTGCAGATAAGATGAAGCGATATTAACAGCAACATCATCTTTTGCTTTTTCCAGATCAGCCAATGCAGCTTGCAAATTCAGCTTAGCCAAAGCATATTGATGGGGAATTTCAAAACCAGTGAATAAAGGGACACTGGTATTCAGTTGCACGCTGGTAGAACTACTGTTCGTATCTACATAACCGGTATATTCTGTTCCATTCTCGTTTTTCATTGGAACCTGAGCACGTCCCCAATACCAATTTTGTCCTGCACCGCCACTTAAATTCGGCAAACGCGCCCACTTTGCGGTATTTACATCTACAGCACTCTGCTCGGCGAGATTTGCACTCTTTCTAATATCAATGTTGTGCTCGATAGCATAGTCTATGCAACGGCGTAGAGTCCATACTTCCTGAGCTTGCGCAGAAAAGCAACAAACAGCCAGGGCGAAGAGTAATATATTTCTTTTCATATTTTTTCTTTTCATAAAGCAGCAACGATTATTTATCTTTCTTTTCCGCTCCACGTATCTTATCTTTTGCAGTCAGGCCTTTCTTTATAGCAATTTTAATACCATCACTCATGCCGACAGTAACTTGCTTACGCTCAAATGTTTGTACCGGATTGCCATTCTTAAGCACATATACAAAAGTACTGTCGCCTTTAAATTCTACCGTACTCTCAGGTACGGTAAGCGCTTTCTTAACATTATCCAATACAATTTCAGCATTGGCAGAATAGCCGGAGCGAATCTTAACCGTACTAGGAATTTTTATAGCAGCTTTAATTTCAAACTGGTTCGCTCCATTTTCTTCAACCCCTTTAGGAGAAATATATTCCAGGTTGGCTTCAAATGAAAGATTCTGCAAAGCTCCGATTGTCAATTTCACCGGCATACCTTCGCGGATACGTCCAACTTCCGTTTCATCGATTTTCCCTCTAAAGATGAGATCGTTCATATTAGCAACAGTCGCAATAGTAGTTCCATCATTAAATGTATTACTCATAATCACAGAGTTTCCAGTCTTTACCGGAACATCGAGTATAAGTCCGTCAATAGTAGAACGAATAAGAGTACTTGAGAAAGAAGCACTGTTTTTCGTAATACCTTCTTTTATAATCTCCAGATTATCTTTAGCAGTGGTAAGCTCTTCTCTAGCCTGCTTTGCGGAAACTTCATTTTTTTCATATTCCTCCCGACTGACAAGTTTATCATCAAACAATTTCTTCACACGCGAGAAATTTATGTCAGCTTGCTTAGCATTAATTTGTGCCAGTCTGATACGGCTCTCGGCTGAGTTCAAACTTCCCAATTCAGGAATGACTTTAACCTTAGCAATCACTTCACCTTTACGGATACTTTGTCCCGCCTCTTTATAAACTTCATCAATGATACCCGATATTTGGGGCTTAATCAGAATTTCATCTCTAGGCTCTACCTTTCCTGTGACAATTGTTGTTTTTGCCAGATCTATAATTTCAGGCGTTACAACCTCATACACAGTTACTTTTGGTTGCGATTTTTTATACAAAAACACAAAGGTTCCGATAAAAACGGCGGCAACGACCACCAACAATGCAATCTTGAAATACTTTTTCATATCGATAATATATTATTTTCTAAATTTCTTTATAAAAATGTCCTGATCAAAAAACTATAACTCAAAGTATAGGCATCATTCATCCCGTATTGCATCAATCGGTTTAATAGCCATTGCACGATATGCCGGAGCTAATCCGGCCAATACACCCAAAAGGATAAGCAAGAAGCAAGTACCCAAAGCCAGGCCGAAAGAGACTTGATAATGTATTGTTGTCTCTCCGGGGTTGTTTACCGCAGCCTCCAAAACTTGAAGAATTAATACTGCAAATGAAATTCCCGCCATGCCGGCTATTGCTGTCAAAACCAAGCTTTCCGATAAAATCTGTTGCAATATATCCCGGGGACGGGCTCCGATAGCCCGGCGGATTCCTATTTCAGTAGTACGTTCGCGTACGGTCACCATCATAATGTTAGAAACCCCGATAGCTCCGGCAAATAAAGTTCCAAGTCCAACCATCCAAATTAGAATCCTTGTACCGGCCATTAGATTGTCTACCATAGAGAACATCGCTTCGGCATTTAAAAACATGACCGCTTGTTTATCGTTTGGTGCAATATAGTGAGCTTTCTTGATTACCCCCTCTATCTTATCTTGCAAATCGGTAACTTTTATACCAGGCTTCACCGTAAAACAAGCTACATGAATTTTATTTCCGATATTATAGGCTTGTTGCATCGTTGTAAAAGGTATTGTCACCGCCTCGGAAGCTCGCCCCTGTATGTTGATGTTCCCTTCGGAAATACATAGTCCGACAACTTGGAAATAGACCCCATTGACTTTTACAAACTTGCCACAAGGATCTTCACCCGGTTTGAAAAGACTCTCATAGACACGTTTACCAATCACACAGACTTTCCGTGCCTCACTAATATCCACATCATTAAGAAAACGTCCTAACGAGATGTTCTGATGTTCTATGTATTCATAATCGGGAAACAACCCTTTAACTGTGCAACTATATTTTTTATCTTCATAGACTGCCGTCGATCCCCAATTTGCGATGGAAGGAGTGACATGTTCCAATTCACGAACTCCACGTCTTAAGCGTTCAATGTCTTCAAGCTCCAGATCCCATGCACGCCCCTTACGGAAGCCTTTATAAGCCTCACCCGTTTTCTCCGCTGCGACAAAACCCGAATTCGTGGCAAATCCCTCGAATTGCTTCTTCATCTGCTCTTGCATTCCTTGTCCTCCTCCAATAAGCGCCACTAACATGAATATTCCCCAGAATACTCCGAAAGCGGTCAATAAGCTCCGAGTCTTATTTCTTGTTATCGTGATGAGGATTTCCTCGCAAGAATCAATATCTATTCTCATACTCTTATCATTGAATAATTCATCATTTAACTACTCTGCCCGTAAAGCCTCAATAGGACGTATACTCACAGCTTTTTTTGCAGGGAAGAAACCGGCAAGTGTACCGGCAATAATCAAGGTCAATGTCGCCTGAATGGCAACTCCCATATCGACGGTAGGATCGGAAAACATGGTTTGCTGGAATATACCGGCATCCATTGTCTGATTACCAAAGGCCACATTCATCCATTCCGTCGCAGCAATACCCGCCACCATGCCAATATAGCCAAACAATGTTGTGATCACGATACTCTCTATAATAACCAATCGCAGGATTGAAAAGGGTTTGGCTCCAAGAGCTTTCCTTATGCCGAATTCGCGTGTTCTTTCCTTAACGGTTATCAACATAATATTCGATACACCGACAATACCACTCAGTAATGTAAAAATACCGATCACCCATATTGCCGTACGAAGTATACCCATTGCTTTCTGAGTCTGCATATAGTTGGATAAGCGGTTCCAAATCCAGATCGCACTGTCATCTTTCGGATCGAAACGATGATTGGCTCCAATCACTTTGCGATAATTCACTTCAAATGTGTCGTTCTGTGCAATGGAATTCAACCCCTTAGTGGTAAATATAATATTATTCAGCTGTATCCCTTTATCATATATTGTTTGTAGAGTAGAGAAAGGTATATAGGCCTCATTCGCTTCGCGGTCCCCCTGATCATTATAGGTACCGACAACCTGATAAGCAACTCCCCCGGCGTTTACAAACTGTCCGATAGGTTCTGTGTGTGTCTTGCCAAAAAGGATTTCTGCAGTTTTCTTATGGAGAACTATAACTTTCCTTCGCTCTTGCAAATCTATGTGATTGATAAAACGTCCTGTTGCAGTTTTCACTGTTTCTACCTCTGTATAGTTAGGGAATACTCCGAGTAAAGAGATACTGACATACTCTTGCCCGAAACTGACATTTACATCACTTTGTTCAACTGTTGCCCCAGCACTGATCACATTATCAGCAAAACTATGTTCAGTAGACACAAGGTCCTTATTTTCCAATTGAATCCGGCGTCCTTCTTTAAGTCCGTCATAAGATTTAGTAGTCCAACCCGGGAAAATACGAATAGAGTTTAAAGCTCGCTCCGAAGACGACTTCTCAAAAGCATGAATAAGTCCGTTTCCGGCTCCAAGAAGCACAATCAGCATGAAAATACCCCAAGCCACAGCAAATCCCGTAAGGAAAGTGCGGAGTTTATTTCTTTTGATTGTACCATATATTTCTTGCCAAAGGTCAAGCATACGTTGTAATAATTAAGTGTAATATAATAGCGTATTCGCACATGTTATTTCATAAAGCCATTTTGCCCAAAAGGAGAAGAATCATGATCTTTATTTTCTTCTATACTACCTATGATACCGTCTTTTATATGGATAATTTTGTCCGTTTGATTGGCCACACCGCTTTCATGGGTTACTACAACAATTGTCATACCAGTTCTATGCAAATCTTTTAAAATTTGCATTACCTCAACAGAAGTCTTGCTATCCAAAGCGCCTGTCGGTTCGTCTGCCAAAATAATCTGAGGCTGGGTAATCAAGGCTCGGGCTATTGCAACCCGTTGCTTTTGCCCACCGGACATCTCATTGGGCAGATGATTCGCCCAGTCCTTCAGACCTAAACGATCAAGATACTCCAATGCAATCGCATTCCGCTTGCGCCGGCTTATACCTTGATAAAAAAGAGGCAGAGCCACATTCTCCACCGCATTTTTAAATGAGATAAGATTGAAAGATTGGAAAATGAACCCAATCATACGATTTCGATATTCCGCAGCTTTAGTCTCACTCAAATTCTTTATAAGTGTACCGTTCAAATAATACTCACCCGTATCGTAATTATCCAAGATCCCCAGGATATTGAGCAAAGTTGATTTACCAGACCCCGAAGCGCCCATTATGGAAACAAATTCACCTTTATTTATATCGAGATCAATGCCTTTGAGCACATGCATTGGTGCTCCGTTGTTATAGGTCTTATTAATGTCCTTCAAATGTATCACGTTTCTAGCCTTTTTTAATAAATAACGATCTATTTTCATTATTAGACGCACAGAGGTTACGAAAAGTTGCAAAAGGGATGAATTTTTTCAAAAAAGATTTTGCGGTATCATTTTTCTTTGTGTAATTTGTATCCATAAATAAATGAACTAACCCTTTAAAAACAACTGTAGTATCATGAATTCAAACATGGAGAGGCCCTATGTAGTGGGCATTGATATAGGCGGAACAAACACCGTCTTCGGTATTGTAGACGCAAGAGGAACAATCATTGCAAGTAGCTCTATAAAAACCGGATCTTACGAAAAGGTAGATGATTATGTAGATGAAGTTTGTAAAAACCTACTTCTACTCATCATCGCTAATGGAGGAGTCGAAAAAATAAAAGGCATTGGAATTGGCGCTCCCAACGGGAATTACTATAGCGGAACTATCGAGTTTGCTCCAAATTTACCATGGAAAGGTATTATACCCCTGGCTGCCATGTTTGAAGAACGTTTGAGTATCCCTACCGCACTGACTAATGATGCCAACGCTGCAGCAATTGGAGAAATGACTTATGGTGCCGCTCGCGGGATGAAAGATTTTATCATGATCACATTAGGAACCGGAGTAGGTAGCGGAATCGTTATCAATGGCCAAATGGTGTACGGACATGATGGATTCGCAGGCGAACTGGGACATACCATCATACGCCGTGACAACGGACGTCTCTGCGGATGTGGGCGCCATGGTTGTCTGGAGACTTACTGTTCTGCAACAGGAGTAGCCCGTACTGCAAGGGAGTTCCTTACTGCAAGAACAGATGCCAGCCTTCTGCGCTCCATTACGGCTGAGAATATAACAAGTAAAGATGTATATGACGCAGCGGTGCAGGGGGACCAATTGGCTAAAGACATATTTGAATATACAGGTACCATCTTGGGTGAAGCAATTGCCGACTTTATTGCATTCTCAAGCCCTGAAGCAATTATATTATTTGGTGGTTTGGCTAAATCGGGAGAATATATTTTCAATCCTATTCAAAAAGCGATTGACAAGAATATACTTACCATATTCAAAGGCAAAGCAAAATTACTAATGTCTGAATTGAAAGACTCTGATGCAGCCGTACTAGGTGCAAGCGCATTAGGGTGGGAACTTAAGGACTTAAAATAAGAGTAAAACCGCATTTATATAATTGAGGCTGTTTCCTTTTCGGAAAACAGCCTCAACTTTTTTATCTAATTTTCAACATAAACAATCAAAACAGTTTTGCCGGGTATTCCCCTGCATCCACAAGACTCTGAATCTTGTCAACAACACCTTGACGATCTTCAGCATACGTCACACCGAACCATTTGCTTGTCGTATCAAGGACTTTTACGCGAGCAGTACCTTCATTAATTAACTTATTCACCATCAAAGGGATAAAATACTCAGCTTTCAAATTATCCTTATTTTCGCTCAGGAATTCCTTAAAGTACTCCTCGGAATAAGCAAAGTAATCAGGAGTAAAGCCCCACATGTTCATTGACACAGGAGTATTGTCACCAATAGTTTGCATTACACCGTTTTCATCTTTAAAAGAAACTTTACCATCAATGCGTTCAATAGCTGTACGTTCGACAACTGTTGTCAAGTAGCCTTCAGGGTTTGTTTCGCAAACGCCGCGTGCCACCGATCCACTTTCAGATAATGTATTACCTACACGATATCCTACCATGCAGTAGTCATTCTTCTTTCCAGTCATTTCGGAAAGAGCTTCTCCCAAAACGGCAAAGCTGTCACGTCCATAAAAATCATCAGCATTGATCACCGCAAAAGGTTCATTAATCACATCTTTACCCATAAGTACAGCGTGGTTTGTTCCCCACGGTTTAACGCGTTCTTCAGGACAAGTGAATCCAGCCGGAAGGTTATCCAATGCTTGGAACACCAATTCCACCGGAATATGATTCTCATATTTACTCAGAATTTTGTCGCGAAAATCTTGTTCAAAATCTTTACGTATTACAAAAACGACTTTACCAAATCCCCCGCGAATAGCATCAAAGATTGAATAGTCCATAATTGTTTCGCCATTCGGTCCCAGACCATCAAGTTGTTTTAATCCCCCATAACGGCTACCCATTCCAGCAGCCAATACAAATAAAGTAGGTTCCATGATTATGTAGTTTATAATAAAGGTTAGTGTTACCGTTTAGTGATTGCAAAGATACATCATAATTTCTGAAAGCTTCATACGGAGGGATAAAAATGAAAAAACATTTTCTTAGTAGATATTGTAATATTCCGATCAGAATGGATAACCAATGGCGAAATGAAAAGCTAATCCATCTTTAAAGCTGGGAATATTATAATAACCGGATTTTCCGGTATCATAGGGCGCATGTAAGCCAATACCACAATCTATCCTGAATACGAGAAAACCCATATCATAACGCAAACCGGTCCCTGTACCCAAAGCAATCTGACTGGGAAAATCCTTTAACCGGAATCGTCCTTCTTTACGTTCATTTCCCTCCTCAAGATCATCTCTCATTAACCAAACATTACCGGCATCGAGAAATACAGCTCCGTGCAAATCTCCAATAAGGCGGAAGCGGTATTCAAGATTGGCATCCAGACGAATATCTCCAACTTGATTGATAAAAGCATATTTATCGTCTTTGCCAGGATGATAGCCGCCCGGTCCAATTGTGCGTGACATAAAAGCACGTACACTATTAGCCCCTCCGGCATAAAACTGTTCTGTATATGGAGCAACTGTTGCATTTCCATACGACCAAATTGCACCAACCGCAATTCGTGAGGCTATCATTTGGTTTCGATCTATCTTAAAATGGTAGCGTAATTCGGAATTAACTTTTAAAAACTGTGCGAAAGGTACTCCTAAAAGTTCTTTTCCCTTTTTATCGAAAGGTTCTCCTAATAAACGATAAATACAGGAAGTCACATTACCGGCGGAGGTCAGAGTCGTTTGCCACCAAACGGGATGGTGTACATTACGCAAACTACCATTATCAAAAGTATAGGAGTATTCAAATGCCGGAATAAATTGATTCCGGAGACTGGTATAAAGCGCAGGATTAGCGCTCTGGAGTGAATCGAAAGCAACAGTCCGATTACTTAATGTATTGAATGTTAATCGGAAAGGGGTAATACTATGCTTGATAGTGGGACGCGGTTGAAAATCATAAGTTACATTACCGCCAAAAGCGAGCAACTTGTAGTATTTTGACCGGTTCAACTGATCTGTATAAAGACGAAAAGTTGTAGTAGCTGGAAAATCATATTCACGACTTCCTAATTTAGGAAAAACGACTCTCGGAAAAGTCAGCGATGAAGATAAACCCATCTCATAACTATCCATCATAGAGCTTCGGTTTTTACCTGTCTGCCATTCGTAAGATCCGGTCAATTTCACATTCCACGTTTCTCCTCCACCAAATACATTATTTTTAGTAACTGTAAATGCAGCTCCAGGCCCGGTCTGGTTATTACTTTTCATCGTAACATTAAAGTCAAGTTCCGCATCATAAGGTTTATTCAGCGATGCCAGAATATTTACATCTAAAGTATCGGAAATCAAAGCTGTATCTCTGGGAATATATTGCATTTCCATATAACCTAAAATACCTAGATTAGCCAAACGCTCCTGTATTCTACTTTGCCTGTATTGGCTGAATAATCCTTCGGGACGCTTTCGGCTGGTTACATTCTCCAAATCCTGACGCTTCCTGCGATATCCTTGATAATGCAACCAGCGATAGAGCATGTTGGGGCGAAGTTTCAATTTGTCGTAATAATATATCCACAAATTCTTATAAAGCAAACTATCATTCGGGGTTTGTCCCTGTGCTCCTCTAAGGTAAAATGAGGTATTGCCCAAATAATATGGTCGTTGTGCACCTGCCGGCATTCCCGGAACAGGAATCATACGTAAGCTGACATGTCCGTTTGGAACAAGGATCGTATCTGCTTGATAAGTCAGATAATCGGACCGGAAATAATAATATCCCATATTCCGCAATAAAGTACTGACTCTTGTACGTTCTGTATCAAGGTCAATCGCATTGAATTGCTTACCAGGCTTGAGGGCAGAGCTACGATTCCCCATTTTAATGATATCAATTGTCTTTTTTTCGAAGCCATAATAATATAATGTATCAATAAAATAAGGATTCTTCATATCTACAGTATACTGTATTTTAGCTTTCAGGCTATCCGCAGGATCAACAAACATTTTAGAACTTACCGTCCCGTTAAAATAGCCATATTCATGTAGAATATTTGTAGCCACCTTTGTACGAATTCCCGGATTAACGGTAGAAATAAATACAGGATCTGCTGCAAAATGATTAAAAATCCATTTTCCAAACCCACCTCCACTTTTCAAAAATCCATTATATAACCATAATCCGATAGGAAAAGGAGTTCGATATACGGAGCTTCCAAGGAAGGAATTATTAGGCGCTTTAGCCAAAGCCGCTTCCACTTCCTCCATCGCATTAACTCCAACCTGAGTTGATGAAGGATTTTCTATAATCATTTTCTTCTGTCCGGTATAAAGAATTTCACCTTCAGGTAAATTCTTTGTTGTAGAACAAGCACCAAACAGGAAAATAAGCCCGATTAAAATAGCTATTGAATATCTCATTTCTTATCCTCGACTTGTTTATTTCTTCTTTTAAAAATGAACAGTTCACCTAAATGATCCATTCGCTTACGAAAAACAACTCCAACTCCGGTTTCAGTAATTTCCCCATCTAAAACACTTTCATAATTCTTATTATGAAAAACCCGTATATAACGTGTCCCAGATCTATCCAAACGGTATTCCAACGAAATATTATCGATAAAAGATTCTGTGTCATTCGTAGCATTGGAACCGGTAGAAACTTTACCGCCTATTACTATTTGTACCCGATCGTTAAAGAAACGCTGAGAATAGCGAAAACTATAGTCTGTGCCTCCACTATTTCCGGACTGCGAGTCGTTATGATTTTCAATACCTACCGACAAGTTGCCGAAAGCTGCACCAGCCAATGCATTAATTTGCCCTTGAAGAACACTGTTGAGAGCATTTCCCATATTCATGTTACTCTTGCCCGCATTATTAAGATAAACACCGGTCACTAACATTGCGATTGCCTGCCTGCTACGTTCTTCCGTACCCATAGCTACTAATTCATTTTCGACCGTAGGATCGTCGGGAGCGCTAAGATCAAATATAAGATCCGGTTTTTCCAAACGATTCCGAATGCTAACAGATACATCGAAATTAACCATACGGGAACCGCCATTATCTCCATCGGCTACCGAAGCTCGCACCTTCTCCGTCGCTGTAAGGTATAAAGATGGGTTCATTATATTTCCGGACCAGTCTACATAACTACCATTCACCAGACTAAATTCTTTTAAAGGAATAACCGGAAGCGAATACTTCATTGTTCCACCCGAAAGGATATACCTTCCCGTCAGATTGATATCACCCTGCGGCGTATAATGCAAAGACAAATCACCGCCTCCTTCCAATTCAACAAACTTGCTACGATCATAACTTAAATCGGCTCTCAGACGTACTGCATTATCAATGTGTACAGACATGAGCATATCCATACCACCAAAGCCGATGGATGCGGGCTCGGTCTTTACTAACGTAGTATCCTGAAAAGAAGTGAAAGTCACAAGGCCTTCCAGACGATCTTCAACTGTCAGAGGCGAATCAGCCATAACATAGGTGACATCCGTATTTCCCAAAAGATTCATACTCCCTCGCATAACCAAAGCATCTAACGGACCGCGGACGGTACCTCTCATATCAACATATACCTTACCGTAAATCAAGCTCTCCCTGGTTCGGGGAGCATCAAGCAACGTATATTTCCGGGCAAGTAAGTCAAGACGCGCAATCGGCTTCCGGAAATTTCTGAAATCTATATTCCCGTCAATTGTAAATGGATTTTTAGAGGTGGTGTAAATAGCAAACTTGTCAAATAACAACTGATTGTTCTTAATGTAAACAGGACGGTCATCAAAATGATAACGGGCACCGGCTTGACGGGCATAGAGCGTAACGCTATCCAATTTAAGTTCGCCATCAATGTCCGTTTTCTCCAATGTCCCGGAGATATTGACTCCACCGTCTACGTCTCCGTTAAATGAAACAACGCGCTCCGGAATAAACGGATTGGCCAACGATATGGGAAAATGGTCAAAATGGCTTTCCACCCGGATTGAGTCGTTCGCACCCCGACGTTTCAGTGTACCTTCGGCCGTCATCACTTCTTTGCCTTCACAAGTGAAATAAGAGTTAAGATAGTGTGTTCCCGACTCCCCCGGAAGCCAAGTCACACCCATCCCTATGTTTCCGACATGTTGCCCTCCGTAAGTAAGTTGCTCAACATTAGCTTCAGTAGAGATTTGCAGGGAAGTCGCAGTCTGAATATAATGAGCCTCAGCAGACAAACGTCCGGACAGATCGGGGAAGTAAGGCAATATGCGACTCACCTCATCCAATCGTATACGTCGCAATTCAACATCCATATTTTGTAAAGAGACCGAGTCTTCTTTGACAGAGTGCATCCTAAAGCCCACATTATCCTTGTCCATCATATCCACACTGGCATAAACCCGCATATTCTTATGGAGATAAATCCAATTATTATTGTCTATAAAATGGAACTTTCTAAAAGCTATGATAGGTTCATCAGGAGTAAGCCGGAAAAGAATTCCATCAGCCTTATTATTTTTCCCGCCCAGAACAGGACGTGCATTTACTCCCAGCTGTAGTCCGACATCTCCTTTGGAATCCAAGAAATTCAGGCTCAAATCAGCATCATTATTACGAATCTCACCCGTCAATGTACTGCGAAAAACATATTGAGGATTTTTAGGTCCGTTTATTATGCCTCCTTGCAAATTCATACGACTAGTATCTTGCCTGACAGTAAAGTAGATTGTATCCAATTGCAAAGAATCCACAAGTAAGCCATGTATTGCGGTACGACCATTAATACCAAGCCGAGGAGTCATTCCAAAACGTAGAAGGAAATCATTGAAATGGATATTCTTCGTTGCCAAAAAATCGCTTACCGGATTGTCTTTGCCCATACGCAGTTGTATCCCCGCGGTGGGCAAAACCTTTCGGATAGCCGCATGATCGAGATATCTCGCTTTTATCTGTTTTGATAATACAATAGCAAGCTTGTTTGTCTGTTTTAAAAGCGTCTCAAAATTGTTGCGTGAGCGAAAATCCAAATTCAAATCTCCGGCAGTGGCCCCAACGCTTATCGAATCACGATGTGCCTGGCCCTCAAGATTAAAGGCAAAAGGATGCTTCAACGGTTGAGAGGCAAAGCCCAACTTGTAGATATCCAATTGTTCAACAGCCATTTGTACATTTCCATCCACATAACGACTTCTCAAAGATAAGCCGCAATTCCCCTCCATCTTGAGCAGCGTATTATTACTCATCAGGTTAGCTTTGAGATAAGCGTTTTTGACCAAAGCATTAATATCTACATTTGAGATATGCCAATGTCCGTACTGAAGATATTTAAGAGACAGCCGGGCTTCAGCATAAGACCTCTTTGCCAACGGATTAAAACCGGTTCCCTTTGCTGTAAGTTCAGCACTGAGTTCATACAAGGAGTCTTTCGGCAAAAAGTGATGTAACTGCAATGCATCTATAAAAACTTTCGCCTGATAATCCTGACTGGCCGCATTACAAGAAGCCACCATTTTAACTGATCCTCCTTTTTCTTTCAGAGCCACGTCTGCATTATAGCGTAAGCCTTCCACGCCAATGTCGATTTTCAGGTTCATACTGTCGGGGACAGCCACATTTCCACCTGGTTTGAGCCCCGCCAATCCAACCAAAAATTGAAGATTTCGCATGCTCATATTCAGATCGACGTGCCCCTTTCGCTTTAGACTATCGGTCAAATTACTAAATTGCCCTTTACCCGAAACGGAAAAAGCGCTTGGCAAATCAACCATTAAGCGGGATATATTCAACTTTTCAAGATTACCCTCCACCCCCGCATGAATGGTTAAAGGACGGAATGGATATGCTCGTTTGAATTCGTCAGGCAGATTACCTAGCAGAAGAAGTGCATCCTGTTTACCAATACGCCCATCTAAGCGCACACTCAAACGCCCCATAGAAGGCGCATCAAGCATTTTTCTATATGTACGTAAAGACAACCTCAACTCAGAATGAGGAGTTAATAGACACAAGTTGGGCACCCGAATTAAAGAAGAGTCAAGAAAACAACGACCTGTCAACGAAGTAATATTTAAACCGGAACGCTCATTCATCGAGAGCTGCCGAACAACAGCACTTATATTTTGCTTATGCATAATGGCGGAATCAACTTCAAGCGTTATATCCCGCAATGCAATATGAGATGCATCAAAGCCTGTAGAAGGCGGTTTTCTCCCAACGTCATAATTTAAGTAGCCATTGCGCACCTGAAACTTTTTAAAGCCATAAAACGCATGTTTAAAGTCTATTACACCTCCATTAACTTGGGCATCCGCAATACGTGTAGCTAAACGGGTTGAGTCCAATGGCTGACGTAAATCAACCGATACATTTTTAAAATGTAGCCGCTGCAACAAAATACGCCAATTCAACGCTGTCTTAGTTGTATCTTCGGGAACTTTTGTGGTATCGACCAAAGCTAGCATTACATGGGTATCACTTAACTCCACCTTATCGACAAGGGCTTCTTTTTTGCCGAGATTGATGCCATGACTTTCCAGAGAAAGCTTCCCCAATACACCCCTGACATACATGCCTTTAATTAAATCAGCAGAATTTATCGAAACACTCCTCAAAGTAATTTCATCAATTTCGACTTTACCTGCAAAAAGGGGTAAGACCTGAACACGTACATTCAAACTGGAAAAAGACATCAATGTGTCAGTCTTCAAGGCTTTTGAAGGATACTTGCTGTAGCTACGAGCAACCTGAACTTTTCTCAGCAATAAATTTAAAGGGAAACGCAGATCAATCCGATCGACAGAGATATCATAGCCGGTTTCCTTTGATGCATACTCTGTTCCTTCCTTCCTTAAAAAATCTTGTACGGGAGGAATATAGAGTAAAATCATCAAAATAAAAAACAGCAATATGGGAGAAAATACTACCCAAGCTATCCTTTTCAACCATTTCTTTCTCATGAAAATATTGATAAATAATCAAAAACAGCTTTACAAAGCTAAACATTTTTTTCTATTTCTTTGTTTGAAGGTACCGTAAAATGAAAAGCTTCCTTGTGAGGCTTATTTATTGTTAAGAAGTTTCTCGCCCTGAACCAGAATGGTATTAATAATCTCCAACGAAGCATATCCTTTCGTTTCAATCTCCGTAGAAAAAGGTTGGTTTCTATAAGCCTCCATATCTATTAAAAGACGAACAAGCGCCGCTGCTTTGAGTAGAGTAAACAATGGAAGCATTTTATGGGCCATACTTGCTATTTGATCAACTTCACGGATTTCCAAAGCCTTTCGTAAGCGGTTTGCATTGATACGCGTTTCACTAACAAAACTTTCCAGAATAGATGCTATCGCTTCCTGGTCATCTCCTCCAAAAGCTGTCAAAGCGGAAAAGTCTAAAACTCCCGGCAAGTCAATCTCGCCAAATACTGGAGGTTTAGAAGATTCAAAAGTTTGTGTGCCCCGTTGCTCAATGGTTGTAACCAGACGTACCAGCTCGTCTACGGTAAAAGGTTTATGCAAGCAACCTGCAAAGCCTGCTTCCAATAATTGAGGAAGATCCATGTCCATTCTTGCCGAGACCGCAACAACCGGTATAGATCGTGCCTGCGGTATATCAGAAGTTCGTAATAGTCTCAATAAGTCGAATCCATTAATTGCAGGCATCTGGATATCGGTTAAAAGAATATCAAATTCTTCCGTTTGCAAGGCATCCCATACCTGATTCGGCTCTATGCAGCAAACGGCATTTATCTTTTGTTGAGCCAACATTGCAGAGGTTAATTCCAGTTGTATTCTATCGTCATCAACGAGGAGTACTTTCGCGGGTAAACTCCGAAGTGGAGAATTAAGATCATTCTGAAAAGATTCTCCGATGTTATCATGACTTTCGGGGGAAGAATCGTCGGGAGCATCCGCACCGGAAAGAGCACGAAATACCGGAATATAGATTATAAAACTACTGCCCAATCCTAATTCGCTCTCGACTTCGATTTTACCTTTCATCAGGCGGACTAACATGCGTACAATTGACAAACCTAATCCGAAGCCTTCTTCTCCTTGTGCACCGGGAAGACGAGTAAACTCATGAAAGATGCGCTCACGATCTTGCGGAAGCATTCCTTTTCCTGTATCGGAGATAACGATCTTCAAATAACTGCCAGGGAAAAAAGAATTACCCCCATCAACATAAGAAGCTTGCAAAGTAATTCCTCCCCTCCCGGTAAACTTTATGGCATTGGAGAGTAAATTAGTTATAATCTGTCGCAAACGAAGGGGATCACTGACAAATAAGTGATCTAACTCCGGAGTTATTTCATTATGTAGATACAATCCTTTGGCTATAGCCAAAGGTTCGAAACTGGTCTTGACTTCTTCCAATAAATGGGAAGGATGGAAAGGTACATGTTGTATTTCGACTTTGTGCAGATCCAGTCGATGGAATTCAAGTAAATCGGAAACCAGCTTAAGTAAGTGTTCCGACGAGATTTTCATATTATTCAAATAGAAGCGTTGCCGTTCATCAATCGTTAGTCGGGAAAGGAGTTCTGCATACCCCATGATAGAACCTAAGGGTGCTTTAAAATCGTGCGTAATGGCAAGCATTAATCGTTCACGAGCTGCCAACAGCTCCTCGGCTTTCCGATTAGCTTCTTCCAGCTCACGACGATACTGATTGCTCCGAGTGATATCGTGCCATATTAAAATCAAAAATATACCGGAAAGAAATATGCCACCAATTGCAAAACATCCCACAATGAGGGTGGATCGTTGGCGAACCGATTGCCGTAGCTCCGCTTCCGAATGAGCTTTGTACAATGCATTCTGTTCGTACTGCCTGAGCAGACTGTCAATGCGAATCGTTAAAGTTTCATTAAAACGTTGCAAGACTTCCCTCCGATGTCGAGCCGCCAATCCTACGTTCTTTTTCTTATTGGTAACCCCTCGAAGCTTCTCGTGCAAAGAATCAACCGGATTATAAGGATCCAGTAATGTATCGGTCGCAAATTCCAATGATGTCTTTACATGAATAGCCGTATCCTTTTTAGGCGGTACAAATACTTCACCCAATCGCCGGAAAAAGCCTTTCTTTTTTTGCTTAGTGAGAATGGTATCGCGGCGGGATGTCACTTTGCGTTGCACTCTCTGCCGGAGTATTGTACTATCTTCCTGTGCAAGAATCTGCTCTACTTCACGGGTCGGAATAAGCCCTTCATGTGCTTCACTAAGTGAACGCAAAAGACTAACCGTATTGGAATCTTTCTTTTGGAGAAGAATAATCAGACTGTCCGTCTTTAAAAAATCACTCTTTTCGGACGAGAGCAGATGCCCCATTTCTCTGTACACAAAGAAAAGGGAAAACAGTAAAACTGCCAACAACAAAGCATAGCCGACAGCTATTTTACCTTTTGTAATATTATTCAATCCTTTACCATTCAATGAACCAAGATTTTATGTATGCTTAAACAGGCTGCCGCGACCTCGTCTTATAACGGAATCTCAACCAAAACATGATACCTGCGCTGGTCAATCCAAAGGGGAATGTCATCCAAACACCTACAATGCCCCAGTTCAGTACAAAGCCACAGAAATAGCCTATAGGCAAAGATATCAAAAAATACGCAATGAATGCCATAATCATCATCGCTTTCACATCTTCAATGCCACGCAACGCGTTTGCAAAATTAATTTGCAGGCCGTCTCCAAATTGATAGATGAGGAAAGGTAAAAACAAGGAAGAAACCACTACAGAAACGTTGCTATCATTGGTAAACCATCCTCCAATCTGGTAACGTACAAGGAAAACTATACTGAGCAAAATCACCGCCATCATCAAGATCAAATGAAAACCGGCACTCGCCGAACGGCGCACATTCTCCATATCATTTTGACCCCTAAAATTGCTCACGCGCACAGCTACAGCAGCTCCCATACCATAGAACATCATAAAGGTGAATTGAGAAATAGTCAGCATAATCTGGTGCGATGCAAGTGCCGTTACTCCAAGCCACCCTACCATAATGGTACTGAAATTGAATGAAGCTGTCTCCATACCCATCTGAAAGGCTATCGGCCAACCGAGGGCATTGAGTCTTTTGAATATTGTCCGAGACCATGGCAAATGGGAAAAACCATTTCTATAACGTATATAGCGTGGACTGTAAAGCACAATATAGCCAAACACAATTACCATGATTATACGGGAAACGAGTGTACTGATACCCGCACCCAACAATCCCAATTCGGGAAAACCGAACTCTCCATAAATCAGGATAAAGTTGCCTATAATATTCAGCAGATTGCCGCCAAGCAATATCCACATGCCGGCTTTTGTATCGGTTATACCATCCGTAAACTGCTTGAAGGCATTGAATATCATCACGAAGATCAGAGAAAACAGCGTCACGAGATAGTAAGGCTTAATGAAAGGCATCAATTCTTTGGGTTGTCCCAGACAATCGAGAAAGAAATACAGGATACTCATGATAACTGTCAGAAGCAACGCCACCAACACATTGGCAACTAAACTGCACCGGAGAGCCTGCCCGGCTTCTTTGAAGCGTAAATTACCATAAAGTTCGCCGACAACAGGAGTTAAGCCATAAGAGAAACCTGTACAGAAGATAATACATAGGGTGAAAATATTATTGACAAACGATGCCGCCGCAAGTTCTTCCGTGCTGTGATGTCCCACCATAAAGGTATCGGCAAAACCAAGCATAATTACTCCCAGCTGCCCGATTATAATTGGGATGCCAAGTGAAATTAATGCCTTATAATGGCTGTTGGCTTTTCCTGCAAATAGTGTCATGGAAGTTTAGTTTATTGCGATAAGAGCTATTATTTGCTTTTATAATACAAAACGGAACGATTGTTATCAGAGAAAGAACGTTGAGCCACATCTCTCAATTGCTCCGATGACACCGCCCGGTATCCAGCCACTTCACAATCAATATCTTCGGCCTTTCCTGTCAACTCAAACCAAGCAAGATTGGTCGCCACATTTAAATAGTTGATATTGCCGAATATCTGGGATGATTCAAATTTGTTCTTTACTTTTTCCAACTCCGACTGATCAATAAGCTCATTCTTCAACTGTTCAAATTCCTTGCTAACGGCAGCTTCAGCCAGCTCTAAAGAAACTCCGGATGCCAATTTACCGCTGATATGGAACAATCCGGCATCACGCGATCCGGATATGTAAGCGTCGATACTGGAAAATAACTGCCTTTCCTGAACCAATCGCCGATTTAAACGACTCGAACGCCCATTGCTGAGTATGTCCGAGAGTATATCGAATGCATAATAATCGGCAGAATTCCTGTCGCACATGTGATAAGCCATAAACAAGGCGTCGATGGGAACATTTCGTTCTACCACCTGCTGGTGTTCTACCTGCTGAACCGGCTCCTGACTAAGATTTCTAGGTACAATTTCCCGCGCAGAAATGGGATCGAACCATTTTTGCGCAAGTCGAACAGTTTCCTCCCAATCGATGTTACCCGTCACAGCAAGCACTGCGTTATTCGGTGCATAGAAATGAAAGAAGAAGTCTTTTACATCTTCGAGCTTAGCATTTGCAATGTGCGATAAATCGAGCCCTATAGTCGGCCAGCGATAAGGATGAGCCTGATATGCCAAAGCGCGGATCAAATGCCCTACATCCCCATAAGGCTGATTCAGACAGCGCTGCTTAAATTCTTCCATAACGACACCTCGTTGCACTTCGAGGCTACGTTCGCTAAAGGCCAATTCCTGCATTCTATCTGATTCGAGCCAGAAGCCGACTTCGACATTAGAACAGGGTATGGTGAGGTAATAATTTGTAATATCATTGTTTGTCCAAGCATTATTCTCCCCGCCCGATTGCTGTAAAGGCGTATCATAATCGGGTATATGAACAGAGCCTCCAAACATTAAATGCTCAAACAGATGAGCAAAACCCGTATGCTCGGGGTGCTCATCACGAGCTCCCACGTCATACAGTATATTTAATGCAACCATTTGAGTGCTGAGATCTTGATGATGCACCAGCCGCAAACCGTTTGATAAAGTCAGTTTATTAATCTTCAAGCGGTACTATTTTTATGATTTTTACATCTGTTTCGGGACGGTCATTCCGATCGGTCTTCACTTGCTGAATTTTATCGATCACATCCATTCCTTCAACAATCTCTCCAAAAACAGTGTATTCTCCATCAAGATGCGGAGCACCACCGACAGTGGTATATGCTTTTATCTGCTCAGGGGTAAAATGGAATTCCGGTTGTTTTGCCACTTCAGCTTTTGCCTGTTCTATCAATTTTTCCTGCAAATCCATCAAACCGTCTTCATCATTCTCCTTTCTCATCTTATAGATTTGTTTCATGTGCTTCTGAGCCAAAGCATTAAAAACATTAGAAAGTCTGTTTTCATTAATTTGCTGCTCCATGTTCAATAACGTGGAATCGCTAAATACTTTACCGGTCACAATATAAAATTGACACCCTGATGATTCTTTTTTCGGATTGACATTATCTCCCTGGCGTGCAGCAGCCAAGACTCCTTTTTTATGGAAGTGCTTAGGATATACAAACTCTGCAGGAATGGTATAACCCACATCACCAGACCCAAGACTTTTACCCTTAGGAGCGTCTTTGGACTGTGGATCGCCGGCTTGAATCATGAAATCTTTAATCACACGGTGGAATAATGTCCCTTCATAAACTCTTTTCTCTACCAGTTTGATGAAATTATCACGGTGCTTCGGCGTATCATCGTATAATTTAACGACAATATCTCCAAGCGTAGTTTCTATCTTAAACATAGTTTCTTTCCCCATATTTCTATTTTTCTTTTGCCCGGATTTGCAGGCTGTAATGCAGCAAACCAGTATAGTTAATAATACAATAATGTCCTTCTTCATACTTATTATTTTCATAATCATACCCTTTCTATGACTATCTACCAAATAGATAAAGTTCTTTAACGGTATAAGATTGGAGAGAAAGCTCCTATAAAAGACCTCCCGGAACCAAGTTAAATTAAGTTTGCAAATATACGATTTTCAGACAAAACAGTTTACCTTTGTTTTAAAAATAGAGGAAAACGGATTGCTTATGGTATCTATATTGATTGTGGAAGATGATATTACGTATGGCATGATGCTGAAAACATGGCTGGGGAAGAAAGGATTTACAGTGGCTTCAGCAAGCAGTATTGCGCTTGCGCAGAAGACATTGGAAACAGAACAGATTGATTTGATACTATCTGATCTTCGCCTCCCCGACAAAGATGGCATTGATCTCCTGAAATGGTTAGGAGCAAAGAATCTTAAGATTCCACTAATTATGATGACGAGTTATGCCGATATTCAATCAGCAGTACAAGCCATGAAACTTGGTGCTTGCGATTATGTTGCCAAGCCCGTGAATCCCGATGAACTTTTAAAAAAAATAAATGAAGGGTTAAACCAATCGTCAGTAAGAGTAAAACAGACCATCTATCCGAGCTCAACAGACCATCTATCAGATCCTAATAAACCATCTGTTCCACCCCAACAAACCATCTATTCGGAAAAGGGAGAAATATTTGCTAGAAAAATAAATAATACTACTCCAATTTCCGGATATTTGGAAGGAGAAAGCGATACTGCAAAGCAACTGTATAATTACGTCAAGTTGGTTGCACCAACCAATATGTCGGTACTTATCAATGGAGCCAGCGGTACGGGGAAAGAATATATAGCGCATCGCATTCATCAACTCAGCAAGCGATCAAAAAAGCCATTTATTGCCATAGACTGTGGAGCTGTCCCAAAAGATTTGGCTGCATCGGAATTCTTCGGGCATATAAAGGGTTCCTTTACCGGAGCATTAATGGATAAAACCGGAGCATTGGTGGCCGCCGACGGGGGTACTGTTTTTTTGGATGAGATAGGGAACCTTAGCTACGAGGTACAAATTCAATTACTCCGGGCCTTACAAGAACGAAAAGTCCGCCCCATTGGGTCCAATCATGAAATAAGCGTAGACATTCGTCTGGTTTCTGCAACAAACGAGAATTTGGAGCAAGCAATTGAGAAAGGAAACTTTCGTGAGGATCTGTATCATCGAATAAATGAATTTACCTTGCACATGCCCTCACTAAAAGAACGACGTGATGATATTCTTCTGTTTGCTAATTTTTTCCTTGACCAAGCGAATCTCGAGCTGAATAAGCAAGTAGTAGGCTTTGATGTTCCTGCATCAAATGCATTGTTGCAATACGCATGGCCCGGCAATCTAAGGCAAATGAAAAATATAATTCGTCGGGCAACATTGCTGGCTACAAATAAATTCATCACTTTAAATGAGTTATCGGAAATTCAAACGACTAATACGGCAGACAGTTCCGATATGTTTCTGAGAAATGAAGAAACAGAAAAGAATCAGATACTCGAAGCATTACAGCAAACCGGCAATAATAAAAGTCAGGCGGCAAAGTTACTTGGCATTGACCGCAAAACGCTCTACAATAAGCTGAAATTATACCAGATCGAGTTATAAGTATCCAAACTTCCGACATAAATTCCATCCAATCCTATCTTCTTTTAAAACCTATGAGGAATTGTGTAGAATAAATCCACAACAAGCTCCACACTTCCACATCATTACTCTCATATAAACGTTACTCAATAACGCACTAAAATATTACATATGAGCAGATTAAGATAACAATGTATCTTCTGGCACGACTTTTGAATAAGATTAGATATAATAAGCTCGAAGCACTCAAACTAAATTCTATATATAAGTCTAATTAATTTAAAAGCAAATGATTATGAAAAAAGTATTTCTAACAGCAGCATTGATGATGTTTGTCAGTGGAAATGTATTTCTGGCAAACGCTCAGGATCCGGTAAAGAAAGAAAAACCGGTAACGGAGCAGACAAAGGACTCTACAGCAAATAAACCTGCAAAAGAAGATTCCAATACGGAAAAATCAAAGTCAGAGGAGCCGAAGAAGGACCAACCGGCTAGTGAATCCCCTGCGAAAGATTCTCCCGCTATGGAAAAGACTACGCAGCCTGCTGAATAAGAGTAAGCACACTAACAATAAAAGCCGTTCCCACCTTGTCTATTCTTGGGAACGGCTTTTATTGTTCTATTTATAAATAAATCATATCATTTGAAACCCTTGCCAAAGATTTCCTTCGGGAACAGAGGCCACAACTTCAATTTGTTCCTTAGATATCGGATGTATGAAGCGCACATATCGGGCATGCAAGCAAATACTACCATCGGAATTGGAACGAGGAAAACCATATTTCAGATCTCCTTTAATAGGGCAGCCCATTTTCGCCAATTGGCACCTGATTTGATGGTGTCTTCCTGTTTTAAGATCAACCTCCAATAAATAATAATTATCCGACTTTCCTATTAGGCGATAATGCAAAATCGCTTTTTTACTATTGGGTATTTCTTGATCATAAGCATAAGATTTATTCTGCTTTTCATTGCGTACCAAATAATTGATTAATTCTCCTTCCATTTCTTTAGGAGGGGCTTTAACAATAGCCCAATATGTTTTCTTGACCTCACCATTTTTAAACATCTCATTCAAGCGGGGTAATGCTTTACTTGTTTTGGCAAATACAACAAGGCCGCTTACAGGACGATCCAGTCGGTGTGCGACACCAATAAAGACATTACCGGGTTTATTATATTTCTCTTTCAGATACTGCTTAACAATCTCTGATAAAGGAATGTCACCGGTCTTATCTCCCTGAACAATCTCGGAAGCGGTCTTATTAACTATAATAATATGGTTGTCTTCGTATACGACAGTCATAAATTACATATTCATACCACCATCTACCTGAATAACTTGTCCTGAAACGTATGAAGACAAGTCTGAAGCTAAAAACGTTGCAACATCAGCAATATCTTCCGGGCTACCTCCACGACGCAAAGGTATCTTTTTAGCCCATTCAGCCTTTACTTCCTCAGAAAGAGCAGCGGTCATATCTGTCATGATAAACCCTGGCGCAATGGCATTTGCACGAATTCCACGTGAGCCTAATTCTTGAGCAATTGATTTCGCTAATGCTATCATTCCAGCCTTGGACGCAGCGTAGTTAGCTTGTCCCGCATTACCATGAACCCCTACAACAGAAGCCATATTGATAATACAGCCCGCTTTTTGACGCATCATAATCGGGGTACAAGCATGAACGAAATTAAAAGCAGATTTCAAATTCACGTTAATAACCATATCCCATTGCTGCTCACTCATACGCATCATTAAGCCATCACGGGTGATACCGGCATTGTTAACTAAAATATCGATACGCCCAAAGTCTTTGTGAATATCTTCCACAACCTTTGCTGTATCTTCAAAATTTGCAGCATTCGATGCATATCCCTTCGCCTTTACACCCAAAGCTTCTATCTCTTTTTCTGTATTTTTTGCATTTTCATCTATAACCAAATCTGTAAATGCAATATTTGCTCCTTCAAAAGCAAACTTCAAAGCAATTGCTTTACCAATACCACGCGCAGCACCTGTAACTACCGCAGTCTTTCCACTTAATAATCCCATAAAAATTTATTATTGATTGATATTATTCTCTATTCTATGTAATGCGCCGAACACTATATTAACTACATATTTATCTCGCGTATTATCATCAAGATTTGCGCCTATATGTCCACGTATGTAGGGCACCTCAATGCCTTTAACACAATAATGCAACAGTTCAGCAGTCATGTCTATGTCGTCTATATGAAAGACACCTTTTTCCATTCCTTCACGAAGAACCGCTTTAAAGAACAATATTTCTTTTGCATCAAAGCGTTTACGAACTTTTTCTACCCTCCATATATCTCTAAAAAAATTAGCTCGTAGCGTCCCATTTCTAAATACAGCTTCTTTAACTGCATCCAAACGTGTATAGATCATTTCTATTATTTTTTGATCAGGTGATATATTCTTTTCTACCACACGTTTCATCGTTTCAGAGAGTATATCCAGCTCCGACTCCACAACAGCTATGTATATATCTTCCTTACTCTTAAAATAGGTATACAAAGTTCGTCTACCTTTTTTCGAAGCAAGAGCGATATCATTCATTGTCGTATTCTCGACCCCCATCTTAGCAAAAAGCTGACGGGCAACATCTACCAACTTAGCTTTTGTTTTTGAAACTGCCATGAATTAATTGCACAATGCTAATTTATTTGAGCAAAAGTAAGATTTTCCCATGTATTCCACAAGAAAAAACATTATTTTATAAGTGATACTTCTACCAGAAAAAAAAAAAATGGAAACATATACCATTATGAATCAATATATTATGAATTAACACACACATATTAAGCAAAATAAGTATCTTTTTATTTGTTATTGTAATGAAAAGCACTACCTTTGCAGTCGAAAAATATCGCGGAGTGGAGCAGTTGGTAGCTCGTTGGGCTCATAACCCAAAGGTCGTCTGTTCGAGTCAGGCCTCCGCAACTAAATTGAGGATAAAAGACTTTATATCAGTCATTTATCCTCAATTCTTTTTAAGAGGTCGGACAAAATGTGTCCATATATCTTGGCTCAGTTTTAATTTTTGGGAGATTAAGTTAATACGCCTACCTTTGCATTATGAGAACAAAATCCGAAATTCCTTTCAATCCCCTTGATGCTTTATGCTTATTTCTACCATCTGGTATTCTTGATTACTTTGATTTAGTTCGTAGTGTATCTCAAGACACATGTTATATCTTTTATCTGGAAGAAAAGTCTGTTATTCCTGAGGAGCACATCCATTTATCTCTGCATTCCAAAGGTTGCTTTCCCGAGATTAAAGTTCAGGACTTTCCCATTCGTGGAAAAGCCATTTATTCACATATAAAACGTCATCGTTGGGAAGAACTTTCTGCGGGTCGAACCTACATTCGTGATTGGAATCTAGTTGCCCCCGGTACTCGCACAACAGCCGAATTCGGCGTTTTTTTAAAAGAGTTACTTAGATGAGCATGCCGTTAGTTGCTAGTGTGTTGCCCAGCACTATTGTCTAGACGGTAAACAACTTCAATGCCAATATAAAATTATCTGAGTGATTATCACCGGTGGGATCAAAAAGAACATGCTGAAAATCACATTCTTTATCCCAAGAATATGGGCTATCGCTTATATATTGATGTAACGGCATTAACAAGAGGAGAACTTTATACCATTGTCATCAACAGGGATAAACGAGGCAGGAAAGGTTCCATCATAGCAGTCATTAAAGGCACAAAAGCGGAAAATATTATAGCCGTATTGAAAACGATTAAATCACAAACCCGTAACATGGTAAAGTAAATTACTTTAGAGATATGGCAGGAAGTACGCAGAAAATAGCTAAGCATTGCTTTCACCGGGCTATGCAGGTTATAGACTGGTCATGAAAAGCTTGTGTATGAAGCGGTACAGGAGTCGAGAATCACTTACCGTTGGCAAGTAATCAAGGATGAAAACAAGGCGGTAAAAGAGGCTAAAGCCGAGGGAGAAAAGTATGAACCGGAGACTTTTGAAAATGGGGATACACTGCAATTATTGGTTAGAAGTAGATATTTACTCTTTAAATCACCTGATAAATGGACTAAAAGCCAACGAATTAGAGCACAAATACTGTTCCGGCAATTTCCTCTAAAGATTTGTAGCATTTCTGTAAAATCAAAAGCTATGATAAGCTTAGACTGTCATATCCGAAGGAACTTTTCAAGAGCCAACTTGCCAAAAAAGTATTGAGAATATCTAATGCTTCCATATAATTTATCTAAAGAATACAAAGATAGACTTTTAATCAAATTAATAACAGAGTCTAGGATTGATCTATTATATTCAGAGCTATTACACGAATCAAAAAGCAAGGGCTTCTAGAGACAAGCAAAAACACATATGCCTATGCGAATCAGATTTTTTTTAAACATAGAAAAAAGAAGGCTAGCTCCAAAAAGCTAGCCTTCTATTAAAAAATGAAACTCGTTTATTTTATTTCTCCTAAAGCTTTTTTTGCGGTAGCATTATTAGGGTCCAATCCCAAAATTTTATTCCAATATTCTTTTGACTTACTAACTTCATTTGCAACAATATAGTAATATCCTAAATAACTATAGCATTCAATCAACAATGAATTATATTTAGGATTATTTGCAGCCAATATAGTAGAAAGAGCTGCTTCATAATACGGTTTTGCTAACCCTTTGACGGTTTCTGGATCTAAAATAGAGTTTGTTCGTGCACGCCATAGATTACCAAGATAACTTTCAGGAGCTTTCACCGTAACTTGAGCAAATATAGAATCAGCCAAATGCAGAGCTGTATCTTTATCACCTTGTGCTATATTCAATGTGTCAGCGGTAGCTTCGCTATAATACATACGACCTAATTGGAACAATAAATCTGGGGTTTGATCTTCTGTTTTTAGCGAATTATAATATGCTTTATATGCATCTATAGCCTCTGAATATTTACCTAAGTTTTCATATGCATCCGAAATTTGCTGCCATAAAGAAGTTAGAGTAGAATCTTTATCAATAGCCTTTTTAAAGGCATCAACTGCAATATCATACTTCTTAAGTCCCATCAACACAAATCCATGATATTGATAATCTAGTGCTGAATAATCCGCATTATCAGATTGCTTAAAGAATGCATCTGCAGCCTTTTCCGCCTCTTCATAACGCTTTAAATCGGTATAATTATACATTGCAAGACGATTGAACGCCGCACGACGAGGATTGTTCTTTAATCCACTTTGCACAACTTCCAAAGATTTATCAAATTGATGGCTCATAAATAAAGCAAAAGCATATTTCAAACGATCATCATCAGTAGCTTGTGAAGTATTTATAAAATTAGCATACATCTCACACGCTTTTGAAAACTTATTAGTTGAATAATAGATATCAGCCAAGGCCTTATCAGCCTCTAACGAATTAGGATCAATTGTCTTCAATTGTTCCAACTTATCAATCGCTAAAGTCGGATTAGCAGCTTTATATACTTGCGCATACTTTAAATAAGCTTCCTTATAATTAGGATCAAAATAAATAGCTTGTTCATACAATTGACATGCCCGACCTGCATCTTTTTGTACTAATGCAATGTCTCCCTCTAAAACAGAGACAGCAGGATTTTTTTTATCCGCTTTCTTTGCTAAATCAAGATATTTCTGAGCATCAGCCAACTTACCAGCATTTAAATATGCGTATGATACAGCAGTCAATAAATCAACATTCTTCTTATTTTTTCCCTTTAACAATTCTCCAACTTCTCCATCTGCTTGAACTGAATTACTTTGAATCAAAGTTTTTATCTTATCCAAACTCGACTTCCAATCTTCAAGTTGTTGAGCCTGAATCATACCGCTTATAAGCAGCGCACTTATTAAAAAGAATAAGTTTCTTTTCATCATAATCTTACTTTTTATTAATCACTCATCTTTGACATGTACCACACGTATAGGCTGTGTTGCTGGAACCAACCCTGATTTTAAAATAATACGCTGCCCTCTATCTGAAGCTAAAAAAGAGGAGAATCCCCAAGGAAGTGCATTTCGAGGATCATTCAGCAAAACATATATACTCCTTGCTAAAGGATAATTTCCATAAAATAAGTAAGCCTGATAAGGCTTATAACTATTATCTGGAGTAGGATTATTGGAAACACTAACCGACATAACCTGTACTTCCTTCGTAAAAGAAAGCCCTGTTGAATCATTCTTATCGCTCAACCAATTTACCCCTATTACACCAATTGCCTCAGAATTATGGGCCACATAATTAATAACTTCCGGATTTGTCTTCAGAGCTTTTACATTATTAGAGAGAGATTTACCTTTACAAATTGAATCAACTGCAAAACGAACTGTACTAGAGTTCTTGTTGTCAAATACCAAACTAATATTATGCAACTTTGAAGAAGGAAAGATTTCTTTCCATTTAGAAACCTTACCTGTTAAAATCTTCTCTATAGCACTTACACTAATTAACGTATCAGGATTGTTTTTATTAACAATCAAAGCCAAACCGTCTGTCGCTAATTTTATTTCCTCAGGAAAAAACTTTCGACTGTGAAAAGAAGCCATTTCAGCTTGCGTCAGCCTGCGGCTAGTGATAGCTAACCGCAGACTGTCACACAGAAGAAGGTTTACAGCTTCTACTTCATTAACATAACGAGGAATAATACTGGCCGAAGGATAGAGACCTTCAAAAACGTCGATCTCTTCCTGTACTATTGGTTCAAAACTTTCATCTGCAGCTATTGTAATAACTCCAGAAGAATATGTATCTGTTCTCCCATCCTTCGGTTTATTTTGGCAAGAAGTCAAGCAAAACAACGAAAGAATAAATAGCAACAACCAATAATGCTTCATCGTTTGATAAATTACTGTAATCTAAATATAATAGGAACTGTGTATTTCACAGAAACAGATTTACCATTCTGTTTACCAGGAATCCAACGAGGCATAGACTGAATTACACGGATAGCTTCCTTATCACAATAAGGATCCAGTGTTTTCAAGACTTTTACATCACGAACTCTACCGTCAGAACCTACAACAAATTGACAGACAACACGTCCCTGAACTCCATTTTCGGCAGCGATAGTTGGATACTTCAAATTCTTAGAAATGAATTGCATTAATTCACTCTGCCCACCAGGAAAAGTTGGCGGTTGTTCAACCATATCAAAGACTTGCTCTTCTTCCTTAACAGGAGCCTGTGTAACAACCTGTTTTAAATCCGCAATATCCTTGCCATGTTCTTCATCATTACCCTTTACGTCTGCAATAGAAATGGTAACCTTAGTCTGAGTAAGTTCTTCTTGGCTCTTAATTTCGTCTTCATCACGTACTTCAGAATCCTTTTTAATTACAGGCGCAGTAAACTTAATAGAACTCTTCAAAGGAGGAGGGGGAGGCGTATCAGGTTGAATCTTTTTCTGTTCCTGCTTAACTTCCGGCTCATCCAATTTTGAAAGAGCAGTAACCTCAGTCATTACTTCCTTTTCTTTTGGAGTAGCTAACTTTATTATAGCAGGAATACTAAAACCAACTATTGCTATTGCAATAACCAAAAACATTGCAAGATTATGTCGCTTTGGCGAATTTTCTCGCATTTTATATGCACCATAAGCTTTATTTTTGCCCTTGAATATGAGGTCACACCATTCCAGAGATGTCAAATCTATTTTTGCCATTTTATATATATTTTAGGTGTTACACATTAATTGGCAATATCATTTGATAACGAACCATTAGTTTCAAAATTCTTCAATAAGTATTTATCGCCTGACGTAATCTCCGTTATCACATATTTACCTATATTACATATCTGCATCTCATCCAAAGCATCAATCAGATTCTTATATGTAGCATTATCATTAGCTTTAATAATCACAACAGGAGTATCCTTTCCGTTTTTAATTTCAGAAATTTTATCCGTATATTCAGCTTCTGAGATTTCCATATTAAGCTTTTTCTGCTTTAGATCTTTTACTTTCGCAGTAGCTGCCTGATTTCGTCCCAATAACATAGCGCGCAAACCATCAGGAGAATAGCTTATTTCTTTTAAAGAAGAATAGTCTTTATAATCAGGCACGCCATCATAATAGAAGATTTTATCCTTCCCATCCAATAATAAAGTAATAGCCTGCGAAGCTTTAATTTTCGTTTGTTGATCTTCCGTTATGTTTTTATCATTACTCGGCATGCTAATCTCCATCGTTTGAGGTTTACTCAATGATGTACAAAGCATAAAGAAAGTAATTAGAAGCATGTTCATGTCAACCATTGGAGTAAAGTCTACCCTAACAGTCATTTTCTTCTGCTTAGTCTTACTGCCTTTTTTATTACCGCTTTCTTGTATTTCAGCACTCATATTATCCTTATTATTTATCTTCAGAAGTTGTTTTCAAAGAAGTTATCAGATTATATCTGTTTTCTCTAAGATCCTGAAGAGAAGCCATAACCTTCTTTATCACCGAATAGGGAGTTTGTTGATCCGCCTTTATAGCAATACGCAAAGCTGGATTGGCCACTTTTGCTGTACGTATCCATGATTTAAACTGATTATCTAAGCTATCACATGGTATACCCTGATCTTTCAACACAGCATCCTGCTGCTCCTGCGGCATATCAAGAAACTTCTTCATATTTTTCATTGGAACTCCAAATGTTGCCATTGTAGAAAATTTCTTAATTTCTTCAGGAGTAAAAGAGACACCATATTCTTCTCCCATACCTTCCAAGACAGCACGCATATCGGGCTGTTTATCCAAGCTCATAAATATTTTCCCTTTCGTATCAACTAAGATCTGCAGAATATCAGTATCAGGGATCTTAATTTCAGAAACAGAAGCAGGAGTAGTAACTTGTACCGGCTCTTTCTTTACAAATGTTGAAGTCAACATGAAGAAAGTCAGCAAAAGTACAGTCACATCACTCATTGCCGTCATATCTATGAACGTGCTTTTTTTACTTATTTTCGCTCTACCCATATCACATAAAATTTAAAGGGCTCACGACATTATTTATGAGTAGCTGCAAAAGTCTGTACGATGGAGAAACCAACCTCATCAAGACTATATGTCAACTTGTCAATTTTATTGGTGTAGTAGTTATAAGAAATAACAGCAAGTGCACCAGTTAAAATACCGAAAGCTGTATTTACCAATGCTTCAGAAATACCAGTAGACAATGCTACAGAATCTGTTCCACCACCGGCACCCAAAGCTGCAAAAGAACGGATCATACCAATTACAGTACCTAGAAGACCCATCAATGTACCAAGAGTCGTAATAGTAGCAATAATAGGCAAATTCTGTTGCATCATAGGTAATTCAAGAGCTGTAGCTTCCTCCAATTCCTTTTGAATAGCTAAAATCTTTTGATCTTTAGAGAGGGTTTCATCTTTTTCTACTTCTGCATACTTAACAAGCGTAGAATTAACTACGTTAGCTACAGATCCACGCTGCTTATCACAAAGTTCTTTTGCTTTCTGCATATCACCTGCTGATAAAGCTTCCTTAATGCCTTTTACAAACTTAACTAAAGCACCTTTACCAAAAGCAGAACGAATTGCGAAATAACGTTCAATACTCAATGCAATTACAGTAAGTAAAAGAGTCTGGATTATAGGAACAATAATACCTCCTTTATAGATAGTACCTAACAAATTACCAGGAAGAGGATGATTATTAGGGTCATTATTCATAAAATTAGCTGGATTTCCAAACACAAAATGAAAAATACAAATTGCTACAATAAGACAGCCAATAATAACCAAACCTGCAGATTTAATTCCTGTAAAAGAGACATTTTTCTGATGAGTAGTTTTCATAATAATACTTTTTTTTGATTTGATTTGTTGTTAAAATTAATATAATTATTAGTATTTATTCTGACTTATATAAAATAAAAGAGAATCTCATTCTTATAAAAGATACATTCCTTATGAATCAAAAGCGCTCAACATTTACGTTAATAAAAAGCGTTTATTCGGCAGTAAAGATACGAAGATTTTGTAGATATGCTTAAACATAAGAAAAATGATTTATCTGTTTTAAGTTCTTTTAAGCATGTAGATATAATATCGTAGAATAAAAAGGCAGTATTTTAAATTGTTTGAACACTTTATGACAGATGATCGGTCTTAATCTTTTCAAACGTATACCTTTCTTGTTTGTGGTGCTGTTTGAGCTATGGCTGTGGGGGCGTTCGCTCCCGATTTCCAGCCTCCGGTTTTTGTGTGTCCCGGATGAACGGGTCCCCCAAAAGGGTATACCGGGGGAACGGAGCCAGGGGCATAAAAGAAAGAGAGAGGCTCTCTCCTTGCGGACAGAACCTCTCTACTAAAAGTGGCGACTACCTACTCTCCCACTGTTACGCAGTACCATCGGCGTGACAAGGCTTAACTTCTCTGTGCGGAATGGGAAGAGGTGGAACCCTTGTGCTATAGTCACCTGAATAAGGAAGACATGATGCAATTAGTGAAGCAAAAATTCTGAATACCTATTGCAGTATTCAGATAAGTTGAACGGATATACCAGCCCGAAGAAAGACTTCGGAAAAAAAGTGAACGGGCAATTAGTAATGCTCGGCTGTGGTGTCACCACCTGTACACCTGCATCCTATCAACGTCATCGTCTGTGACGACCCTAAGAAATCTAATCTTGTGGCTGGCTTCGTACTTAGATGCTTTCAGCACTTATCCAATCCCGACTTAGATACCCGGCAATGCACCTGGCGGCACAACCGGTAAACCAGAGGTCAGTCCAACACGGTCCTCTCGTACTAGTGTCAGAGCCACGCAAATTTCAAACGCCCACGATAGATAGAGACCGAACTGTCTCACGACGTTCTGAACCCAGCTCGCGTGCCACTTTAATGGGCGAACAGCCCAACCCTTGGGACCTTCTCCAGCCCCAGGATGTGACGAGCCGACATCGAGGTGCCAAACCCCTCCGTCGATATGAGCTCTTGGGAGGGATCAGCCTGTTATCCCCGGAGTACCTTTTATCCTTTGAGCGATGTCCCTTCCATACGGAAACACCGGATCACTATGCTCTAGTTTCCTACCTGATCGACTTGTAAGTCTCCCAGTCAAGCGCCCTTATGCCATTACACTCTGCGGACGGTTACCAATCGTCCTGAGGGCACCTTGAGAAGCCTCCGTTACGCTTTTGGAGGCGACCACCCCAGTCAAACTACCCACCAAACAGTGTCCACGAATCATCGTGTTAGAACTCAAACAATCAAAGGGCCGTATTTCAACAGCGGCTCCACAAAGACTGGCGTCCCTGCTTCAATGCCTCCGGCCTATCCTACACATCAATTGCCCAAATTCAATGTTAAGCTATAGTAAAGGTTCACGGGGTCTTTTCGTCCCATCGCGGGTAATCGGCATCTTCACCGATACTACAATTTCACTGAGCTCACGGTTGAGACAGCGTCCAGATCATTACACCATTCGTGCAGGTCGGAACTTACCCGACAAGGAATTTCGCTACCTTAGGACCGTTATAGTTACGGCCGCCGTTTACTGGGGCTTCAATTCAATGCTTCTCTTGCGATGACATCTCCTCTTAACCTTCCAGCACCGGGCAGGTGTCAGGCTGTATACTTCATCTTGCGATTTTGCACAGCCCTGTGTTTTTGTTAAACAGTTGCCTGGACCTATTCTCTGCGCCTCAACTTACATTGAGGACCCTTTATTCCGAAGTTACAGGGTCAATTTGCCTAGTTCCTTAACCGTGATTCACTCAAGCGCCTTAGAATATTCATCCCGACTACGTGTGTCCGTTTACGGTACGGGTACCTTAAAGATTTGTTTAGCGGATTTTCTTGGAAGTATGGTTACGTGCACTATTGCCTTGTCCTTGCGGACGCAGCATACTATCAGGTTCGACTCCAAGTGCGGATTTGCCTGCACCCGTCAACATCTACACCCTTCAACGGACTATTCCGTCAGTCCGCGGCACTGTCACAACTCCGTCCCCACATCACTCTTTAAGCTAGTACAGGAATATTAACCTGTTCGGCCATCGGTTTCGCCGTTCGGCTGAACCTTAGGACCCGACTTACCCTGATCCGATTAGCGTTGATCAGGAAACCTTAGTCTTTCGGCGAGGAGGTTTCTCACCTCCTTTATCGTTACTTATACCTACATTTGCGTTTCCACACGCTCCAGGGAAGCTCACGCTTCCCATTCTACGCAGAGTGGAATGCTCCCCTACCGATATGTACATATCCCATAGCTTCGGTAAACCGCTTATGCCCGATTATTATCCACGCCAAACTCCTCGACTAGTGAGCTGTTACGCACTCTTTAAATGAATGGCTGCTTCCAAGCCAACATCCTAGCTGTCTTTGCAATCTGACTTCGTTAGTTCAACTGAGCGGTTATTTCGGGACCTTAGCTGATGGTCCGGATTCTTCTCCTTTAGGACATGGACCTTAGCACCCATGCCCTCACTCCTGATATAGAACTGATGCGCATTCGGAGTTTGTCAAGACTTGATAGGCGGTGAAGCCCTCGCATCTTATCAGTCGCTCTACCTCACATCAGTATAAATCAAGGCTGCACCTAAATGCATTTCGGGGAGTACGAGCTATCTCCAAGTTTGATTAGCCTTTCACCCCCACCCTCAGCTCATCCAGAAGCTTTTCAACGCTTATTGGTGCGGTCCTCCAGATGGTGTTACCCATCCTTCAACCTGGCCAAGGGTAGATCACTTGGTTTCGCGTCTGCTCCTTCCGACTATACGCCCTGTTAAGACTCGCTTTCGCTTCGGCTACGGAAATCTATTTCCTTAACCTGGCCGGAAAAAGCAACTCGTAGGTTCATTATGCAAAAGGCACGCCGTCACAGCACAAGGCTGCTCCGACCGCTTGTAGGCGCATGGTTTCAGGAACTATTTCACTCTTCTATTCGAAGTGCTTTTCACCTTTCCTTCACAGTACTGGTTCACTATCGGTCTCTCGGGAGTATTTAGCCTTACCGGATGGTCCCGGCAGATTCACGCAAGATTTCTCGTGTCCCGCGCTACTCAGGATACCACTAGGGTTCAGATCGCTTCGTGTACTGGGTTATCACCATCTATGACTGTACTTTCCAGAACATTCCACTCACGATCAATCGTCCCAAAACGTGGTCCTACAACACCCACGATGCCTAAACAACGTAGGTTTGGGCTCTTCCCCGTTCGCTCGCCACTACTAGGGGAATCATTCTTATTTTCTTTTCCTGCAGGTACTAAGATGTTTCAGTTCCCTGCGTTAGCCTCTACATCAAGTAGATGTTATCCCTTCAAGATAACGGGTTGTCCCATTCGGAAATCTACGGATCAATGGTTATTTGCACCTACCCGCAGCTTATCGCAGCTTATCACGTCCTTCATCGCCTCCGAGAGCCAAGGCATCCGCCATGCGCCCTTATTTACTTTTTTACCGTTTATGAAGCCTTAATCACAGAAGGCTGCATATATACTTTCAACTTATTTTTGCTTTTTGGTTACATCATGTCAAAGATCGTATTGGCTTCAATTCCTTGAAGACTCTAGTGGAGAATAACGGATTCGAACCGTTGACCCCCTGCGTGCAAAGCAGGTGCTCTAGCCAGCTGAGCTAATCCCCCTTATGCGGAGTAGTCCCAGGCAGAGTTGAACTGCCGACCTCTACATTATCAGTGTAGCGCTCTAACCAACTGAGCTATAGGACTGTCAGTCAAACCCCGACCCTTCGGCCCGGCTTTTCTTCTTCTCTTTTTTTTATTTCCTACTTAAAGGCAATATCTTTTAATAAACAACTACCAGCAGTACAAGAAAGCCATTCCTGGGAATGGACACAATAAAATAAAAACCGACTCTTATCTTGTCGAAAATCACTCCAGAAAGGAGGTGTTCCAGCCGCACCTTCCGGTACGGCTACCTTGTTACGACTTAGCCCCAATTACCGGTTTTACCCTAGGGCGCTCCTTGCGGTTACGCACTTCAGGTACCCCCGGCTTTCATGGCTTGACGGGCGGTGTGTACAAGGCCCGGGAACGTATTCACCGCGCCGTGGCTGATGCGCGATTACTAGCGAATCCAGCTTCATGGAGTCGGGTTGCAGACTCCAATCCGAACTGAGAGTGGTTTTTGGGATTAGCATCACGTTGCCGTGTAGCTGCCTTCTGTACCACCCATTGTAACACGTGTGTAGCCCCGGACGTAAGGGCCGTGCTGATTTGACGTCATCCCCACCTTCCTCACATCTTACGACGGCAGTCTCTCCAGAGTCCCCGGCATTGCCCGATGGTAACTGGAAATAAGGGTTGCGCTCGTTATGGCACTTAAGCCGACACCTCACGGCACGAGCTGACGACAACCATGCAGCACCTTCACTAATGCCTTACGGCTATATAATTTCATATATATTCATTAGCAATTCAAGCCCGGGTAAGGTTCCTCGCGTATCATCGAATTAAACCACATGTTCCTCCGCTTGTGCGGGCCCCCGTCAATTCCTTTGAGTTTCACCGTTGCCGGCGTACTCCCCAGGTGGAACACTTAACGCTTTCGCTTGGCCGCTTACTGTGTATCGCAAACAGCGAGTGTTCATCGTTTACTGTGTGGACTACCAGGGTATCTAATCCTGTTTGATACCCACACTTTCGAGCATCAGCGTCAGTTACATCCCTGTGAGCTGCCTTCGCAATCGGAGTTCTTCGTGATATCTAAGCATTTCACCGCTACACCACGAATTCCGCCCACATTTAATGCACTCAAGACGTCCAGTATCAACTGCAATTTCAAGGTTGAGCCTTAAACTTTCACAACTGACTTAAACATCCGCCTACGCTCCCTTTAAACCCAATAAATCCGGATAACGCTCGGATCCTCCGTATTACCGCGGCTGCTGGCACGGAGTTAGCCGATCCTTATTCATAAGGTACATACAAAAGAGTATACATACTCCACTTTATTCCCTTATAAAAGAAGTTTACAACCCATAGGGCAGTCATCCTTCACGCTACTTGGCTGGTTCAGGCCTACGCCCATTGACCAATATTCCTCACTGCTGCCTCCCGTAGGAGTTTGGACCGTGTCTCAGTTCCAATGTGGGGGACCTTCCTCTCAGAACCCCTATCCATCGTAGGTTTGGTGGGCCGTTACCCCGCCAACTGCCTAATGGAACGCATCCCCATCGTTTACCGAATTTCTTTAATATAAAGATCAGGAGATCGGTATATACCATCGGGTATTAATCTTTCTTTCGAAAGCCTATCCCCGAGTAAACGGAAGGTTGGATACGTGTTACTCACCCGTGCGCCGGTCGTCAGCGGTATTGCTACCCTGCTACCCCTCGACTTGCATGTGTTAAGCCTGTAGCTAGCGTTCATCCTGAGCCAGGATCAAACTCTTCATTGTAAAAGTATTTTTGAATATATCAAACGGATGATCTTACAACCAATCCAATCAATATTACTCTATTGCTCTGTTCAGGATTTCCGATTTAATAAAAGTCTCATCGTTAAATGACGGTTCTTTTTTTACCCGGAAATAATACTTCAACAGTAATATTTCCGCTCTTGTACTACTTGTATTGTTTATGTAATTCTATCAAAGATCGCTGCTTGTAAAGCTTCCTTTTTTTCAGAAAGCGGATGCAAAGGTAAATACTTTATCACTCTACTTCCAAATCTTTTCCAAACTTTTTTTTTGAAAAAAACAGGAAGCATACAACAACCGGAACTTAAAAGAACCGGGCACCACCAAAAGAAGGGCCGTGTTTACTCCGCTATCAAAATGTCAAGCTATCAGCTTCCCAACTCCTGGAAAGCGGGTGCAAAAGTAGAACCTTTTAAGATACTATCCAAACTATACGTGCTTTTTTTTAAAAGAAAACTTCTAAAACAATCCTAAAACACTAATTATGAAACAAATCCGGGGAAACTTTTTTTTTGAAGATGAAAAACTGGTCGAAACATGCAAACATTATTATATATCATAAGCAACAAGGACTGGCTGTAAACAAGGGGCAGGGAAAAGGTACGGGAAGGAAAGACACCATTGGCGAAGGGAAAAAAGGAAAGAGGGGATGGGGTTTTTAAACAGGACTTATCCATATCAGATACAAAACTAATCCAATGCAGGGCCAATACAACTACTTTATATATATTGGAGAAGCAAAGATCTATTGAAAGAGATAGCTTGTCTAAATAAAGAAGAGGAAGAAAATCGAATATGAGAAAGGAAAAACAAAATAATGACTGGAAGAAGACAGAAAAATCCACAAAATACTACACAAAAACAGAAACTTACACTATCAAAAACAGAAAAAAGCAGGATCTAAAAATACCACAAATAGGAAAGGCTGAAAAAGAAAAATGCACTAACTTAAAAACGGATTATCAAAATAAATACTATTATTATCTTTACCGCAATAATAAACGTATATAAATATAATGAAATCATATTTCATTTTTTTCATTCTCTTAATAATATCAAGCGTTTCATGTAATAATCATAGCGCAAACAACAAACAGAGCAAAGTAGCTGAAGATACCATAAAAGCATTCAGATTACCAGCGATACCACCTGCGCTTCAAACTCCTGAAGCACGTGGTTACTATTTGTCAGAACATTACTGGGATCTCTTTAATTTTGCGGATACTAACTATTTTCATCATCCAGAAGTTGGAGAGCAAGCATGGGTAGATTACATTGATTTTCTCAAAATCACACCTTCTTCTACTGCTAAAAGATCTATAACATATTTATACAAAAAAGCAGAAATAAATAAAAATGTATATAATTACTTCATAAAAATGGCAGATAAATATCTATATGATCCAAATTCTCCAATGCGAAATGAGGAATTATATATTTCAGTTCTAGATGTTATGTTAAAATCAACGATTTTAAATAATGCCGAAAAAATCAGACAACAAGAACGACGAAGAATGGCTGAGAAAAACAGAGTAGGTAAAAAAGCCACCAATTTCAGCTATAATTTAGCTTCGGGTAGAGACAAAACTCTTTATGGCATTAAATCAAAATATACAATATTATTTATCAATAACCCTGGATGTCATGCCTGCGAAGAAATCCTTGAAACTTTTAAAAAATCACCCTCCATTAATCAAGAAGTTAGAATGAAGAGACTTAAAATTCTTTCAATTTATCCGGACCAAGATATTAATGAATGGAAAAATCATCTTTCAATTTATCCAAAAGAGTGGATATGCGGTTATGATAAAAGACTTACTATCAGAGAAAAGAATCTATATGATTTAAAAGTAATACCAACTTTATATCTATTAGATCAGAATAAAACAGTTATATTGAAAGATGCTAATATTGGCGAAATAGAAATTATCTTAATCAAAAACAATCAATTAGAAAACAGAAAACAATCAACAAATTAATCAATTTTATGACCGAAAACTTAGCCAAGCACTTTTAACAAGTGCAATTTGCTTAGCATGTTCTGTATGCAATGTCAAAGTTAAAGTCGATTATCGAGTGATTCCTCTCCCCAAGAAGTGAATCTGATTAAAAGTGAACCTTTTACTCTCGACAAGCATACAGTTATTGTATATTCAAAACACAAAATTCTATTGAAATGTAATGCAGAGTTTCTTGCAGAATACATTGAACAATCAACTGGATATAAGCTAAAAACACAACCTATAAATGTACAAAAAAAACAAAAACACTATTACTATTGGCCTGAACGAAGACATCAACACATACGAAGGATATATACTAGAGGTGTCTTCTGAAAATATTCAGATTGATGGAAAACTGAAAATGGAGTCTTTTACGGTATACAAACTTTACGTAAAGCAATCCCCGCTAAAGCAATAGGAGAAACAATTTCCCTAGCTGTATCTATTATAAAAAGGTCAACCACGTTTTAGATATCGTGGAATGCATCTTGATGTGGGATTCTTCCCAATCGAATTCATTAAAGAATAACATTGATCTATTAGTACTACATAATATGAATACTTTCCATTGGCATCTAACGGAAGACCATGGATGGCGCATTGAAATAAAAAAGTATCCCGGACTTACTAAAATTGCTTCTCGTCGTAAATATACTGTAATTGGTAGAAATACTCAGGAATATGATAATACTCCTCACCGCGGTTTTTATATATAGGAACAGGCCAAAGAAATCGTCAAATATGCTCAAGAGCGTTACATTACAGTAATTCCGGAAAGAGATTTACCGGGGCACGTGCTTGCCTCCTTAGCTGCATATCCCGAGTTAGGATGTACAGAAGACCCCTATGAAGTTTCACCACATTGGAGTGTATTCGACGATGTACTTTGCATCGGCAACGAGAAGTCCATGCAGTTTCTTGAAGATATAATGTCAGAAATTATTCCTATTTTCCCATCCTAATATATCCATATAGGAGGAGATGCCCCCCGTACACGCTGGCAGAATACCCTAAATGCCAAGCTCGGATTAAAGCTGAGGGATTGAAAGCAGATGCACATCATACGGCAGAAGACCGATTACAAAGCTATTGTATGACTAGAATAGAAAAGTATCAACAGTAAAGGAAGGGCGATTATAGGTTGGGATGAAATTCTGGAAGGAGATGTTGCTCAAATGCAACTATTATGTCATGGCGAGGTATAGACGGTGGCATTAGAGCTGCCCGACTGGGACATGATGTCATCATGATCCCAAATACTTATACTTATTTCGACTATTATCAAACAGCAGATACTAAAGATGAGCCACTGGCTATGGCGGTATCTACCTGCAAAAGAAGTATATAACATGGAACCTGTGCCCGCCCTATTGACTGAAAATAAGAGAAAACATATAATCGGAGTGCGAGCAAATGTATGGAATGAATATATTTCGCCCACTCAACAAGTAGAATATATGCTACTACCACGAATAGCTGCATTGGCAGAAGTGCAATGGACACAACCCAAGATAAAGAATTATCAAGATTTGGCAAAATACTTAGTCAATTTAATAACATTCTATGAGAAAGATGGCCTAAACTGTGTAAACATATATTTAATATTGAAGCAGAATATAAACCTGATATTCAACACAAAGCAGTTACAATTAACTTGAGAACGGCTGATAATGCTCCTATTTTTTATACTTTAGATGGTACGGCACCAACTGCCAACTCAATGCAGTATAGTCTACCGATTAATATAACAGAAAATACAGATTTCCGCTGCATAGCGATACACTGCAATGAGAAAAGTAAGCTTTAATAAAGCCCATTTACATTGAAAACAAAGACAGTCTAGCTTTTTTAGCCAGTTTTTTAAATTGTGGACAAAGCAATCAGGATCTATTATCTTTCTATGTGCATAAGATGACGATATTCCAGTATAAAATCATCAAGCCTTCGAATACCCTTTTGTGTAGAAATCCCACGAATATAAGTAAACATAATAGATTCATATACTTCTAAAAAGGAATAGGCTTTGAATACCTCACTATTCATTAGCATATTAAATTGTTCATGAGTCAATAAATTAACAATGGCAAAGTTTACATCACTACGAAAAAGTCCTTGCTCCACACCTTTAGTGAAAAAGGAAACAGCATTTTCATTATCTTGATGCTGGTGTTTCCTCAATACTTCATGAGCCTTAGGATACTTCTTAAGATCTTCAAAGAATTTTTTATTCGTACGATGAAGTTTTTCAATACTATATAAATAGCATTTCAACAGAACCTCAAGAACATCAGGTGACTCATCATAAACACTTTTAGCATAAGTATCAGCATCTTTCTTAAATTTCAAAATGCAATCTACTAATAGCGTTTCCTTATCAGCAAATACTTCGTATAGAGTACGCTTTGAAATTCCAAGCATAGCGGCAATTTCATCCATTGTTACGCTTTTTATACCCTGCGAAACAAAAGCATGAAAAGCGACATCAACAATACGTTCTCTCAAATTCTTACGTAGAGAAGTACTCCCATGCGAATCTCTCTTTCGTATACCTCTATTCATCTAAAAATTAACACTTTATATTCCTACTCATTGCTATCTTAATGCCGGAGCAAAGATAAATAGCAAACTTTAACCGCCTACCTTAACCTATAAATACATATACATGATTAACGTTAATACAAAATAGGAACGAATTATTTCTCTAATCTACGAAGGTATTTTCCGATTATACCAGCTGTTTCACCATTCTCTTTTGAAAAAGCATCTTGCAATTCTGTATTTCCGTCTAACAACTGCATCATTTTGTCTTTACCAACGAAATCCACTTTTCCCGTAGAAGGATCTATCTCGTAAAAAACACGCGCATAGACTAACCCAGATGATGCGATCGCAATACCGACGTCGCCACCAAGTTTCGTAGCATCAGTAGGGGTGGCCCTACTAGCAGCCACTGCTCCTACAGGTTGAGCACAGAAATAAATCTTGTTTTTCACACACATAGCAGGTGCAAACCAACTACCAAAACGAAAGCGTTTATATCTCACTTTTTTACAATTAACATACAACATAGTATCCAATTTAACCGCATAACAGCGAGATTTTAAATAACGACAAAGCCCAGAATTATTTTCTGCAATAATACGATAATCCCCGCCTCCAGTCAAGTATATCTGATTTTTAGATCTTTTTTCAACTTTTAGTATAGTTAATGTATCACCGCGTCCAATAACTAAATTTTTTAGACTCGAAAAGGCAACCTGTTGTGAAGTAGCATAGACATCAAAAAAGATAGCCAATATACCAAATAACCAACATCTTTTCATATTAAAACCTCCTATAGTATCTCCGTTATTTGTGCGAAAGTTACATCATTTCTTAATATATAACAAGCTTTTAAACAAAAAACCTAAAAACTGCAGGTTTAGCACCAAGAATAAATCTATATAGATTCAAAGAATAGAATTAATTTCAAGAGACTCGAATAGACGATAAATAGATCATAGATATATCAAAAAGTTCATAAAAATACAGAGTAACCACTCAATAAAATCGGCATGCCTTCTGATTATTCATGCTGGTATTCAAGAATATTTTGGAGACCAAGAATTTCATCCCTGTATTTTTCATTCCATCCACAAAAGTCCCTTTTTCCTGTCAGTCCCAGTTTGATTTCACTTTGCTTCAATAACATGGGGATAATTTTACGCATAGTCGAAAAATCTACAACCACATTATCCGTTTTTCGGGTATAGCCCTCTCTAAAAGAAACATCCAACTGCCAATGCAGATGATTTTAATTTGCCAGTGTGGCCTGACACACTCCAGTATCAATTTAGAATCTTGAAGCAGAGAGGAAATATAGCATCTGATTTCTGTGATGGTTTCCCCACTACCTACCACTTATCTTATGCATATTATTTTAGCAATAGCTTTTATCCTTTCCAATCGGGATCGAAAGCCGCATCACAGGCACATTCATGATATTCCGCTCTCCTGTGAACTTCATCCTGCTGAAACAACTTTGTTTATACGGAAGATAATATCTGTTCCCTTCCGAAAGAAAGCATAAATTTCGTCTTTCAGATTTTTCTGGCTGTCTTTCACGCAAAGAATATAATTTGCTTTTGCATTAATAATAGTTTCCGATATTACTTTCTGAAAAATCGGCAACGTCAATGGTTACAATGCATTGTTCCAGATCATAGTTTTTTTGTTAATTCGGAAATAGCGGTTATCTCATTCGACTTGCCATACACAACTTTACGTTAACCCAGAACATTCTCCATTACGCATGGTCCAAGCACTAACCATATATAGTCCTTCATCCCATCATCTCCTGCAACTTAGGATTCTTACATACGACTTTATCGTGAAACCACACCGAAAATCCAATGGCAGATTTCATCGACCCAGAGACGGAATGCTTCCTCAAATCAGGAAATATCAAGCATGGAAAAGCAACGGTTAAACATCGGGAATACTCTTCGTTGATTTTGCCAAACAGTCTATCTCGCTCCATACTTCCGCACCACAAAGTACCGAAACCATTGCGATAAATACTGTTTTCTCTACTTTGTAAAGCTGATTTTCTTACTACGCATATCGGGAACATATGCTGCAATTTTTTTTATACTCATTACAGCAAGCTATTATCAGATAATATATAAATATGATAAACAGCAATTAAGACAAGAAACTTATTGGGCTACTATTTCTTATAGAAAATATATTTCTTCTTTTATGACATGAAGCTATGCTCTTTTCAGATGTTGACTTTATTGAGTAGCTACCCTGATAAAAATAGTATTAGAAAGCAAATAGCATAAACAGCATTAAAAAGAAAAAGCTCTCCACACCTTCATAAATTCTTAATGAACTCAATTTATTTTCTAGTTTATAGATATTTATAGAAAAAATATAAAATCAACCATATTGGGAATGCAGAAAAAGAGGGAAGACATTTATATAAAAAGGGAAGAGGTTTCAAACAAATTAACGACAATTATTTTAAAGAGATATGGGGGGCTAGCAAAGATCCAAATATTTCAGATGCGTCATCTCCTACGAAATAACACATAGATGTAATAGGTATATATAAACTGCCGACATAACGAAATAATTGCATAGCTAGAAACTCTTTATCAAGAGAGATAAGAAAATCTAATCGCAATTGCCCTGTTGAACAAGCCTCGAGGATAAGCCCTTTCTCCCAAGCTTCTTTCTCAAACATATTTATGAGAGCATTCAAGTACTTATTATCAAAAAATAAAGAATAATCTTTTATAATGCTACCTGTAGGCCTATATATCATTTTTTTGGATCGCCATATTAATTGATAAATGCCCCAAAGAACAAAAATAGCTCCACATACAAATAACATAAAAAATTTCAATGCGGTAAGTGGATGCATTTCAAAAGTCAATATAAAAAGTAAAATACCTAGAAAGAGAAAACCTCCACCTACTATATTATTTAGGATATCGTTCTTAAAAGCAATATCTGGATAATGGGACGAAAAAATAGTTTTATCCATATTTTGAGCGTACATCATAACAACAAATGATCTATTATAATCGTATATTACAAATATATAGTTTATATTAAAAACAGGTTTGATAACTAGGTTCAAAGCAACGCCGCAAATATAGCATATCTCATCAACACAAAGGCTTCAATAACGTTTTTTTAATATATATTCAAATATATCGACATCGTAATTACAAGAAATAATAATTTATCACTAGTGTCCGGAGAAATTTTACCAGATAGATAATTGTGTATCATTGTCCAGATTAATGTTTAATTTTTTAATACGTTCAAGATTAGGGGTATTTTCTCAAAGAGAACAAGCCCTATAGCATTAAATATAATGTAAAGACTTTGTTCAAGATAGAACTCCTTTTTGGCGATAATGAGCAACAAGTAATCACAAATGGCAATCCATATTTGTGTGTACACAGCATTTTGAGATGTACCAAAGAATGTCTTAGAGCCTGTTTAAAAATGGTTGAAATAAAAAACTAAAAGAGCTTCTTTCTCCTCTGGCTAGTTACTTTCTTTGAAGTGCCCAAACCTAAAAGAAATGTATCCAACAGATTTGAAAGAAACCCAATGACAATATATGGATAAAATTTTATTCATACAAGCCCGTAAGCGAAAACATAACTTAAGAGAGATTTGGAATGCCATTTTTTATGTGGCAAAGACCGGATGTCAATGGCGTATGTTACCTAAAGAATATCCTAACTGGCAGTTGGTTTATTACTACTTTCGTAAATGGTCCTGCTTGCAGGAGTTTGATCTGTTATTAGAGCATTTACGTGAAAAGGTTAGAGTAAAACGCGATCAAAAGGCCTCTACCAGTTTAGGCTTGATGGACAGTCGAGTGTGCACTGGGGCAATAATCGCTTCCTAAAGAGCTTTGATGGCAATAAAAAAGTAAAAGGAATCAAGCGCCATGTGATAGTGGATAAGAATGGCTTTCTGATTGCAGTCATGGTTACAGTAGCTCATATTCATGATAGCAAAGCTGCTTTTCTACTGATACGGATACTTAAAGATTCATGTTCTTCATTAAAAAGTTATTATAGCCGATAGAGGTTACAGAGGAGAGCTAGCCCGACAAACTCAGGATGTATTTGGATATGTATTAAAGGTTGTCATTAGTGGCTACGACAAGCAGGGATTCAGACCGGTACAAAAGCGATGGGTAATAGAAAGAACTTTTTCATGGATGGAGAATGACAGGAGGCTCTGCCGAAACTATGAACTAACCTTTGATTCGGCAGAGGAAATGGTGAAAATTGAAGCTATAAAACTTTTAATCAATAAAATTTAAACAGACTCTTAATATGCAGGTGTTGTTTAATCCACTTGAAAAACAATTCTATCACCCATCTTTGACGATAGGGTTCATCGATAGTTATTGCCGGAAGAAAGAAATCATTCGACAAAAACCTATATACGGTTCCTTTCTCAAAATCTTCACAGACTACTATCCTTATCATATCCGGATAAATCTTCGAAGGTTTGTATCCATTAAGTATGATGGAATGATCGTTGATAAGTCCGATCTGAGTATCGACTTCCCGTTCTTCCTTGATTTCATAGACCATGTTGTCTTTGGCTCTGGTTACAAAGAATGAGTTTTGTTGTTGGAACAGTTTGTACAATCGGCCAAAATCCACATATCCCTTATCCATCAGGTAGTAAACTCCTGTTTCAATCGGTATTACGTTCATTGCCTGAAAATCATGAACTCTACCATCTGTAAGATAAATAAATATGGGTATAGAACCTCTCAAATCAAGCAAAGTATGTATTTTAAGCTCCTCTATCTTGATGGAATGAGCCCATGGACAAAGCTGAAAACACAATTCGATAGTACTGCTGTCAAAAGCATAAACCACACTGTCAAGATTAAGTCGAAAGTATTCTTTGGCGTACAATTGTTTAGCTTCTGCTATGAGAATCTGCGCAAAATCCTGACAAATTCTCCAGTCTTTCTTTTCATTGATTTCTGCAAGTGTGGACTTCAATGCCAGCTTCAGTCCTGCATGATACAATTTGGAAGAGAATGCTGTCAAAGTAGCTTCAATGTCTCTGAGTCCGGAACGGTAGGTATAGTGGGCGAAGCTCATAACCATAAATTGATCACAGCATGTGAACTTTATAGAATGAAAATTTCCTTTGTATCTGCGAACACATTTCTTGAATTCATACTCTGGAATAAAAGACATAAGTTATGCGAATACAGTTTTTCCTTGATTCATGGTGCTGCATATAGTTTGCATTATGAGCTGATGCAAAGCTATAGAATCAAATCGGAAAATCTTAAATTCGATATATATCATTAATATATAAGTATTTAATTAATCGTTCCAGAAATTCCTCCGGACACTAATTCATATCTAATAATGACTCGCCAAAATGCGAAAGTTCCTTTTTCGTTATGACTATACCACATAAAAAGAAAGGGCTGTCCAAAAGTAAGATAGCCCCTTTTGGTATTGTTTATTGACTAGTCCTAAATAAGCGTTACAGTTTTATTGGACAAAAATACTAATATTTGTTAGATAGTTGTCGGGCTAGCCCGACAACTATCTATATTTTTATAAGTTCGTATCTCGATTCCTTTCTGAGCGTGCATCTGCTCAGGAGTTTTCATATAGCAAGACCAATGCGGTCTTTTGGTATTATAAATACGCACAGCATCTTTTACAATGAGTTTCATCGTATCTATATCTACTCGATAATCCTCGAGTAAGAATTCTTGCTTTAAAATACCATTGACCCTTTCGGCAATCGCATTAGCGTAAGGATCATAGCTTTCAGTCATAGAAGGGATTATCTTTTTCTTTTTCAAGTTTTTTTGATAATCATCGCTACAATATTGTAATCCCCTGTCGGAATGATGAATCAGATTACCCTTGTATTTTCGTTGCTTTACGGCCATATCTAAGGCTCTTAATGAGCCTTGCGTTGCCAAAGAGTCAGAGATATCGTACCCCATTATCTTTTTTGAATAAGCGTCTGTAACCAAAGCCAGATAACAGTTTCTATCTCTACCTCCAATATAGGTTATATCGGATACCCAAACCTGTTCAGGATGCTTAAACACCATACCTTCTATAAGATTCTTGTGCTTTCTGAAACGATGATGGGAATTGGTAGTTGTCCGATAGTTCCTTTGGGGTCGAATAAGCAGATGATTAGCTCTTAAAATAGCCAAGAACTTATCTCGCCCAACACCTAATTGGCTTAATGAAGGGTAAAGAATATGATACAACTTCCTAAATCCAATCCGTGGCATGTCACCACGAATAGAAGCTACCATCTTCACCACTTTTTCTGCTCTTGTTTGACTCTTTTGTTTTGACCAAACAGAGCGATAATAAACCTGTCTACTTACCCCGAGCAATCCACAGGTGGAAGCTTTGCTTACTTTGTATTCTTGTGTGAATCGGTCGATTGTTCGGGTAAGGAGTTTTTTCGGATGGGGATATTAAACTCTTTTTCAGCCATATCTATCATCATATCAAAGAAGACCGCTTTTTTATCCGAATTTTCAACCTGCTTCTCCAAAAAAACTTTTTGTTTTTCTAATAACTTGATTTTCTGCTCAAGTTCTAGAATCTTTTGATCCTTACTCTTTGGCATATTACTGGGTGTTTGATTTTCCCAGTCAAAGGTACCATATTTTCTGAGCCAACGAACAACTGTCGTATTTCCTTGGATACCATATTTCTTTTGTGCTCCTGTTACCGAGACTTCTCCACGATCAATTTCCGAAACCACTGATAATTTGAAGGACATACTGTAATCCTTCTGAGTACCTTTGACGTACTGAATATTAAAATCTTACATAACATTACTTTTTTTATGTAACGCTATATTAGGACGAGACACACTACTGCCCACTAAAAATTGTGGACGATTAAAGATTAAATAAACTTGGTTCACTTGATCCGAATCGTTCATTGACATTATTGATATTTGATTTGTCGAATAGGTCTTTTAGGTGCATCTTGTCGGTAAGAGAGACGCCTGCGATTTGTAGAATTTCATAAACGGAGCGTTCAAGTTTCATACTGTACTTTATGATTATGGCACAATAGATTTGTATTCTTACGGCATTCTCGCTTATGCCCCAAAGCTTTTTGATTTTAAGGTGTTGCTTGAGCCATTTTAAAATAGTTCCACGCTCCATCGGTTGCAATATAGCTCTGTAATGACAAGTGCTGGAAGTTCAAAGTTGTTGGTCAAGAATACAAACTCACGATTCTGCTCTTCATCGTAATAAACCACTCTTCTGAGCGGAATCGGATAATCTTTAAAACTTTTATATACGACAAACTCTATGGTTGAGCCGGATAAAACATTCTCCGGAAGTCTCCGTTTCCAAGAGATTTGCTTGAACTTTACATTCTTCTTGGCACGTATTACGAAAGTCGCTTCTATCTGTTCAATCTTGAAGAGGTTGGCAAAGTCGTTATAACCACGGTCAAAAATGTAGTATGCACCTTTCTCATATGGAATCTCGGGCATAATCTTCATATCGTTGGCCGATGCCGTAGTAATATGGAAGAATGCAGGAACCTGTGCTTCAATATCATAGAGTGTATGTACCTTGATGCCAACTTTATGTTTACGGAATTTGCCCATTCAAACACTTCAAGACAAAGGTCTATCGTTGTGGAATCAAAAGCATATATGTGACCATCAAATCCGAATATCTTTTCGGTACTTTTGAAGCGTGCTTCTTCAACCAGATGATAGGCAAAATCTTCAAAGATTCTGTAATCGCGCCCCTCGTTTGCCTTGGCAAGATTGCTTCGGGTTACGGACTTGCCCATACCTAAGTGGTACAGCTTCCGCCAATGTGCTTCGAGCGCAACGATTAGGTCGCGTAAACTCTCACTTTTGGCGAGTCGCCCGAACATCATTACAAGCAATTGATTCCAACAAGAGAAAGATTTTATATACTTGTCTCCTTGATACTTAGCAACAATACGGCGAAACTTAAAACAATCGAGGAATTCAACTAATTGGGCAAAAACATATTTGTCTTTATGTATAACGGTCTGATTATGAACGCAAAGATAAATTCGAATCGTTGCACATTAAAATCACTCGTAACAAATTAAATATCAATCATTTCAAAGAACTATTCCGATTTTTTAGTGGACACTAATAAAACCATAAATTGAATGAATATAAAAGAAAGGCACGAGAACGCTTACTCTCAGATGAAGGGGTTTAAGCGGTGCATAGAGCCGGAAACCGTATTCGGACAAATCAAACAAATTCGGCATGGAATAGATTTAGATTATGAGGCTTGGAAAAGGTAACCACTCTACGCTTTCCCACAACAATTTTACATCAGTGGGAAAACGCATGTGACTTTCATAACAGGTGGCATCGGTCATACATACATGCAGATTCCCAAGATAGGGCTTCCAGCAAGCGGCAAGGATTTCCTGGAGAGATTCTATATCCAAACACTCTGCAAGTTCCTGACGGATGGCACTGACTATTTTGTAGTTGGTTAATCCATGAAGAGGGTCAATCTGAAGGCCACAGAATATCTGATAATGAAGATACCGTTCAAGTGCTCAATCAGATCTTTATCTGAAAAATTCGTATAGGACTTAAGAATCATCAGGGTATTTTACCTTCAGCGGAAAAGTAGCTCTTACGTCCCAAGGATCGTTCTTTCAGACCCATTGCACGAGCCAATTCCTTAAAAGGAAAAACGGAGTGAAGCTGACCCGGTTCGCTGCATTCAAAACTCTTGCGATATTTTTCTAGAATATCGAATTCGGTAAAACCTAAGGTAGGTTGAATTGCGCAGATTTTCTGTATCTTTGCCATTACTGTTTTGATAAGTTTTCCCCCGTTTTGGTGCTCAAGCCTCTTTTTAAGGGGAATCCTTAAAGAATCGAGTAGGAGGTAAATACTAATCATAGGTATTTATCTCCTACTTTCATATTAACCGACCTCTCAGTCGAGTAGGTAAAAGGAATTTCACCTTAAACCGCCGAGTAAGCAAAGGGAGTTTCACCCCGAGCTTCTCAATAAACCGTGCGTGAAGCTCTCGTTTCACACGGCTTTACTTATTTAACCATTATCAATTGGGAACTCACCTTTTCTTTATTGGTAAATCTTGGCAGAACGCCACATTTCCAATGGTAAAAGATAAGCCCATCCTTCTCTGCAACACGGGCAAGCCATTCTTGAGCAGGATAGAAACGATGTCTATAACGCTCGAACTTACACATTATCCAACGGGCTAAACGTCCGTTCAACGTCTGCATAAACCATTTCAAACGGGTAGGATAAAACTTACCATAATAAGTCATCCAACCTCGTACGATAGGATTTATATCAGACGCAAGGTGTTCCAATGTGAGATTTGAGTGCCTATTCAGGTGCCAACTGCGTATCGTCTCATTGATTCGCTTCATTGATTTTTGGCTGATAGCCGGCAGGAAACCCGTAAAACGGTTGACATACTTATCTACCGATTCCCGGGGTTGAAACGTAAATCCAAGAAAATCAAAAGTCACATTAGGATAGCACTCTTTTTGACGGCTACTTTTGCAATAGACGATTTTCGTTTTCTCTTCATTGAGCCGCAACCTACAGGACTCAAACCGTTGTTGAATCATTGCTTGCATATACTTAGCTTGTTTAAGACTATGACAGTGACAAATCGTATCATCAGCATATCTCTCAAATGGGACACGGGGAAAGTTCTTTTCCATCCACTTGTCAAAGGTATAATGAAGAAACAGATTCGCAAGAACCGGACCTATGACACTGCCTTGGGGTACCCCGAGAGCCCTGTCAACTTGACTTCCATCTGCTTTCTCATAAGGAACTTTCAGCCAACGTTCTATATACATCAATACCCATTTTTCGTGCGCATGCCGTTTCAAGGCTTTCAGAAGTAGTTTATGGTCTATGCTGTCGAAGAATTTACTGATGTCCATATCCAGAACCCACGCATATTTCCAACAACGCTCACGAGCTTTGCCAACAGCATCATGCGCCGAGCGATGGGGACGGTAAGCATAAGAATCCTCATGAAAATAAGGTTCGATAGAGGGAGTTATCAGCATTACTATAGCCATTTGAGCTACACGATCAGATACCGTCGGTATACCCAATGGACGTTTACCACCGGTACTCTTCGGTATTTCAACCGGCTTTACCGATGGAGGAAAGTAACTGCCGGAACTCATACGGTTCCATAGTTGATAAAGGTTACCTCTCAGATTCTTTTCGTAATCTTCAAGAGTGACTTTATCAATGCCTGCATTCCCACGGTTTGTTTTCACACGCAGAAATGCATCATAAACCAATTGCTTCGATATTGATATTGGTTTTGCGTTGTCGCTTTGCATCTTCCTAATTGTTTATCAGTTGTACTAACTTTTACGCTAAATAAGCTGACCCCTTCGCTCCATACCCATTACAGACACTTCTACACTACTACGAGTCAGTCCGCCCCTACTATAAGCATCCGTACTTTCTTCCTTGAAGGTTCTGCCCCTTGGAATTTTCCGTTAGCAGCCCATAGCAGGTTCCCACGTTCCAAATAAGAGCCTCTTAACAGGTCATGCCATCTGTACACCGGATGCCGTAACGACAATAAACAGGTAATCTCGTTACTTATCCCAAAAGTGTGAGAAACTCTTGGTTTTGACATCATATACGGTTACTTTCGATGCTTCGTCAATGGTTCCCTTGCGGTCATCTCCTGTTAAGCTACCTGACAATTTATACATTGCCTTTTCATATATCGTTCACTACCCTAACCATGGGGAAAGAGCAGCATATACGGGTTTGCAACCCACTCCTGCAAGTTGATTGCGAGGGACCTACCCTCATCTCCTACATAGTTGCGAAGCATTTAGCTCATGCTTCTCGTGGCACAGTCTCACAGAACCGTGCGTGAAGTTCTCACCTCACACGGCTCTTCTTATTCAAACTCTCAAGCACTGCCCGCTTTTGGGATATACTTCTTTCCGCCAGTGATAAAACATTGATTCCCGGACAGATATTTGACCAAGACATTTATAAGCAACATAGATAGATTTCTTCTTGAAACGCTTATACTTGGCTTTTGCCCAACGGGACAGCATAAAGTTAAAATCCTCCATAATATGCTTCATGGAATACAGGCTAAACTTACCATAATAGTTCATCCAACCGCGCAAGAAGGGATTTACTTCTTGGCCTATTAGATCCAGTGGAGTATGAGATTTGGATTTTAACTTCCAGCTAAGCATGGTATCCTTCATTCGTTTCTTTGCTTTCTGACTTATCTCAGGTAGAAAACGAGTAAACGCTTTCTGTTGAACACGATTCATCGTCTTACCAGGACAAAACGTGTCACCAAGAAAGTCAAAAGAAACATGCGAATAATTAAGCAGACGTCTGTTGTCTTTACAGTATACAATCTTTGTCTTCTCCGAATGGAGTTGTAACTTACAAACAGAGAAGCGGACATTCAAGGCTTCCCGTAAATCGTCAGCTTCTTTCTGGCTGCGACAGTGGAAGACTGTATCATCAGCATATCTCAAATGGAATGTGAGGATAATATATCTGCATCCATTTGGCAAAACAATAGTGAAGAAATAGATTTGCCAAAATCGGACCGATAACGGAAACCTGCGGAACACCACTAGTTCTTTCTGTCACTTTTCCATCCTTGGTTTCATAAGGAACTACAAGCCAACGCTTAATATACAATAACATCCGTCCCTGCTTCGGACTTCCGTATTTCTACCTCGTGTTTCTTTCACTTGTGTATTGTCCGTTACCATTCCGAAGAAAGTTCCTGCGTTCCGATTTAAAGCCTGCAAATAGGTCATGCCTCCTTAACACCGTACATCAAATGGGCAGTTATACAGGCATCCCCCATTCTTATCCCAAACTCGTGGTGAAAGTTTGGTTCTGATGTAGACTAACGCACTTTCGATGCTTCTTCAGAGGTTCACTTAAGTTCATCTCCTATTTGCTTAACTGACATTTTTTATATTGCCTTTTAACAAGTCGTTCATCACCTCAGTCTTTCGACTGGAAGCAACACTTGCCGGTTTGTTACCAAAACCTGCTTATCGATAACGGAGGGCCAACCCCCATCTTTAAACCAGTTACGAGCTTTAGGCTCTCGCAGCACACCACCACCGTACGTGCCGTTCGGCATACGGCGGTTCCTATTTTGGGCACCATTCGAGATATACATCCATCATATTGGCGTAGCCTGCATTTCGTAACTTTGCTGTTTTTTGAGGAAACAAAGTTACCGATTACATCATTAGCTTGAGCTGATGTTTTCTGCATTCGTTCTTTCATTTGGTATGTTACAATTACTATCGTTTAATTATTAGGTTCAGTCCTTCATGGAGCTTATCGAACTCTCCACTACTATGACGTCTGCTGACTTCTCACTGCAAGCTTTACTCCGCAGTTTTCGTAAAAGCAACTATTCACTGCGTCCGTGAGACCTCCTCGGATAAGGGCATTGTCTTTCCATCTTATACCTACTTCATTTACACCAACCGTTCCAAATAGCTATGGGACTTTGATTTGAGTAGCAATCTAATCCACGGTCAAATGCCTTTTATGAAATTTCTGTTCGTTAGACCAGATGTTTGCCGCCAGCTTCTTTCAGATTCCGAATCGCTACGGACACCCTTGCCCTGGGCTATGTGATTCCCGCTATTAGGGCTCACTCGGGACTTGCACCCGTTAGACAATACTCATGCCTAGCATACTACAAAAAAGGCAACTAACTCGAAATGAATTAATTGCCTTTAATTTCTTGTTTCAGGAATATCCCTAATAAATGGGCAGAATAAAAAAGAAGGCAGCCTTTTGGGACACCCCTCTTCACTATATTTTAAGTAAATAGAAAATATTATTTTTCTAATTTCTCATCAGCAGAAGTAGCTTCCTCAACAAATTCTCCTGTTAATGCAGCTTCTTCTTTAGTAGTAGAATCTTCTAGGCCCCCCTCACTCTCAGTTACACTCTTCTTAGAGCGACGAGTACGAGTAGTTTTCTTAGTTACTTTTTCTTTCGCCATATTCTCGTTATAATCGACGAGTTCTATAAAGCACATTTCGGCATTATCACCCAAACGATTCCCTGTTTTAATAATGCGAGTGTACCCACCTGGACGATCAGCAATTTTCACTGAAATCTCTTTAAACAATTCAGTGACAGCATACTTATCTTGCAAATTACTAAAAACCACACGACGTGAATTTGTTGTATCGTTTTTGGATTTGGTAATTAACGGCTCAACAAACTTCTTCAATGCTTTAGCTTTTGCAACAGTCGTAGTGATTCTTTTGTGCTTTATCAAAGAGCATGCCATATTAGATAACATTGCATTTCTATGAGAAGCAGTACGACCTAAATGATTAAATTTTTTATTATGTCTCATTGTTTATTCTTTATCTAATTTATACTTAGAAATATCGGTTCCAAACGATAGATTCAGACTTTCCAGCAAATCATCAAGCTCAGTAAGCGATTTCTTTCCAAAATTTCGGAATTTCAATAGATCAGTCTTATTAAACTGAACCAAGTCTCCTAATGTTTCTACATCAGCAGCTTTCAAACAATTGAGAGCACGTACTGATAAATCCATATCAACAAGTTTGGTTTTTAATAACTGACGCATATGTAAAACTTCCTCATCAAATTCTTCATTACCATCTACATCATTAGTCTCTAATGTTATTTTCTCATCAGAAAATAACATAAAATGATAAATAAGAATTTTTGCAGCCTCTTTCAGCGCATCTTTTGGATGTATGGAACCATCTGTTGTAATTTCAAGCACCAATTTATCATAATCCGTTTTCTGTTCAACACGAAAAGGCTCAATTTGATACTTTACATTACGGATAGGAGTGTAAATAGAATCAATTGGTATTACATTAACATCCGTACAAAATTCACGGTTTTCATCTGCAGGAATATATCCACGGCCCTTATTAATTGTAATATCAATTTGCATAGTTGCCTTAGGATCTAAATGACAAATAACTAATTCAGGATTTAACACTTCAAATCCAGTTAAATATTTACCTATATCACCTGCTTTAAATTCACTTGAATTCTCGATAGTAATACTTACTTTCTCATTCTCAAATTCTTCAACTACTTGCTTGAATCTTACCTGTTTCAGATTCAAGATAATGTTAGTAACATCTTCTTTTACTCCAGGAACGCTAGAAAACTCATGCTCTACCCCTTCTATTTTAATAGTAGTAATAGCAAAGCCTTCCAAAGAAGAAAGAAGAATGCGGCGTAACGCATTACCAACAGTAATACCGAAGCCTGGCTCCAACGGACGAAATTCAAATTTACCGAATTTTGAGTCCGCTTCTAACATTAATACTTTATCAGGTTTTTGAAATGCTAATATCGCCATGAAATTAATTATTATTTAGAATATAATTCTACGATCAAATGCTCTTTAATGTTTTCTGGTATGTCAGCTCTTTCAGGCACATGCAACAATTTACCAATTTTCAAACTTTCATCCCATTCTAACCAAGGATATTTACTGTGATTAACACCTGCTAATGCCCCAACAATTACTTCCAATGATTTGGATCTTTCACGTACTCCAACAACTTGCCCCGGCTTCACAGCATAAGAAGGTATGTTTACAACCTCACCATCAACAGTAATGTGCTTATGACCCACCAATTGACGTGCAGCAGCACGCGTAGATGCAATGCCTAAACGATAAACGATATTATCAAGTCTTCCTTCGAGTAATTGCAAAAGAACTTCACCTGTAATACCTTTTGAAGCCGCAGCTTTCTCGAATAAGTTACGAAATTGCTTTTCTAATACTCCATAAGTATACTTTGCTTTCTGCTTCTCGCGAAGCTGAACACCATATTCAGAAGTTTTTCTCTTTCTGGAATTACCATGTTGACCCGGAGGATAGTTTTTTTTCGACAAAACTTTATCTGCTCCAAAGACAGCTTCACCAAATTTGCGGGCTATTCTTGATTTTGGTCCAGTATATCTAGCCATTTTTTTATATATTAAAATTGTTTACTTAAAAAACTTATTTTGTTGCAAGCCGCGATCACAAAAAAGAAGATTGTGTAATCAAAAACAAAAACAAGTTTTATATAATTTAAAAAAATTAAACTCTACGTCTTTTTGGAGGACGACATCCATTATGAGGTAACGGAGTTACATCAATAATTTCAGTAACTTCAATACCTGCACCATGTATAGTTCTGATAGCAGACTCACGTCCATTACCAGGACCTTTTACATATGCTTTAACCTTTCTTAAACCAAGGTCATATGCTATCTTTGCACAATCCTGAGCAGCCATTTGGGCCGCATATGGAGTATTTTTCTTTGACCCTTTAAATCCCATTTTTCCTGCAGAAGACCAGGAAATAATCTGTCCTTCACTATTTGCAAGAGAAACAATAATATTATTAAAAGATGAATGAACATGTAACTGCCCATTAGCATCTACTTTTACATTTCTCTTCTTTGCTGCAACTGTTTTTTTCGCCATAACAACAATTATTATTTAGTAGCTTTTTTCTTATTAGCAACGGTTTTCTTTCTTCCTTTTCGTGTACGAGCATTATTTTTAGTACTTTGACCACGAACCGGTAAGCCAATTCGGTGACGTACACCACGATAGCAACCTATATCCATCAAACGTTTAATGTTCAATTGAATTTCTGAGCGAAGATCACCTTCTACTTTAAATTCAGCACCAATAATTTCACGAATCTTAGCAGCTTGATCATCAGACCAATCCTTTACTTTCAAATCTTTATCAATCCCAGCTTTATCCAATATTTTAGCTGAGCTACTACGACCTATTCCATAGATATAGGTCAGAGCTATTTCTCCTCTTTTATTCTGAGGTAAATCTACACCAACTATTCTTATAGCCATATATAAAGTTATTTTTTTGCAAAAATAATAATATTATCCTTGACGTTGTTTATACTTAGGATTTTTCTTGTTAATTACATACAAACGACCATTACGTCTTACGATTTTACATTCTGGTGTACGTTTTTTTAATGATGCTCTTACTTTCATATCTATATTTCATTATTTATATCTAAAAACAATTCTTCCTTTCGATAAATCGTAAGGAGACATTTCAACACGCACTTTATCACCTGGCAATATTTTTATATAATGCATTCTCATCTTACCAGATATATGAGCCGTGATTTCATGCCCATTTTCTAATTCAACACGAAACATTGCATTTGACAATGCTTCTACAATAACCCCATCTTGCTCTATTGCGGATTGCTTAGCCATATATATTTAAATTGCTTTATCTCCTAAAACTTTCTCAATGAACTCAAACGAAGACAATATATCTGCAGCACTATCACCAACAGCAATTGTGTGCTCAAAATGTGCGGCAAACTTCCTGTCTCTTGTCCGTACAGTCCAACCATCCTGTTCCATTAATATCTGGTGTAAACCCAAGGTAATCATCGGCTCTATAGCAATGCAAAGTCCTTTTTTTATAACAGTACCATAACCGCACTTTCCGTAATTGGGAACTTGAGGATCTTCATGCATCTCTCTTCCAATTCCATGTCCAACAAATTCACGAACAACGCCATATGAATGAGACTCGCAATATTGTTGTATGACAAACCCAATATCACCTAATCTTTTTCCTGGAACAGCAACTTCTATACCACGGTATAATGCCTCTTTAGTTATTGTCAACAGCTCAAGAATATCTTTGCTAACTTCTCCTACGCAAAAGGTATAAGCAGAATCACCACAAAAACCATCTTTAAAAGCTCCACAATCAACAGATACAATATCACCTTCTTTAAGTATAACATCACCAGGAATGCCATGCACAACCTCTTCATTAATAGAAGTACAAATAGATGCAGGAAACGGAGAACCATATTGATTGGGAAAACCTTTAAAAGTAGGGATTGCCCCATTATCTCTAATAAACTCCTCCGCAATTTTATCAAGCATCTTTGTTGTCACACCAGGAGTAATAGCCTTCGCAATTTCTCCCAAAGTCCTAGCAACAATCAGATTGCTTCCTCTTAATAGTTCTATTTCATCTTCAGTCTTAAGAAATATCATCTTTATAAAAGATTAATATGCACCCACACCACTGCGGCCTTTAATACGACCAGATTTTAATAATCCATCATAGTGTCTCATCAACAAATGGCTTTCAACCTGCTGAAGTGTATCAAGAACAACACCCACTAAAATCAGCAAAGAAGTACCTCCAAAAAATTGAGCAAAAGCAGTTTTAACACCAAATATACCAGCAAATGCAGGCATTATAGCAACAAGAGCTAAAAAGAAAGAGCCTGGTAGCGTAATACGAGACATTATATCATCTATATATTCAGCAGTCCTTTTCCCAGGTTTTATACCAGGTATAAAGCCGTTATTCCTTTTCATGTCTTCAGCCATCTGAGTAGGATTAATCGTTATTGCGGTATAAAAATAAGTAAATAGAATTATTAGAACTGCAAAAACAAAATTATACCAAAAACTTGTATGATCAGTAAAAGCATGTAAGAAAGAACTTGCATGATTCTTAGTAGAAAACCCCATAAAAGTAATAGGTATAAACATAATTGCTTGAGCGAATATTATAGGCATCACCCCAGCAGCATTTACCTTCAAAGGTATATATTGCCTCGCTCCACCATATTGCTTATTACCAACAATTCTTTTAGCATACTGAACAGGAATTTTACGTGTACCTTGTACCAGCAAAATAGCCCCAGCAATTACAATCAATAGAACCACTATTTCAATCAAAAACATAACCAAACCACCCGTTTTTTCTGTCATTCTAGAAATCAACTCCTGAGAAAAAGATTGTGGTAAACGAGCAATTATACCGATCAAAATAATAAATGAAATGCCATTTCCAATTCCTTTATCTGTAATTCTTTCACCAAGCCATAAAACAAACATACTACCCGCAGCTAGAATTATAGTAGAGGTTATCATGAACAAAGTCCAATCTAAAGAAGCATTTAAAGAAGGTCCAGCCTGCATTTTCAGATTAAGCAAATAAGAAGGAGCTTGAACCAATAAAATTAAAATAGTCAAATAACGTGTATATTGATTCATCTTTCTTCTGCCACTTTCACCCTCACGCTGCATTTTCTGAAAATAAGGAACCGCAATACCTAACAACTGAATAACAATGGAAGCTGAAATATAAGGCATTATCCCCAATGCAAAAATAGAAGCATTGGAAAAGGCACCACCTGAGAACATATTTAACAGAGCCAGAAGACCTTCACTCGTTTGCTTATGCAATTGTGTTAACATAGATGGACTAATTCCAGGCAAAACGACATAAGAACCAAAACGATAAATTGCAACAAACAATATGGTAATGAGGATCCGTTGTCTTAGATCCTCAATTCGCCATATATTCTTTAATGTTTCAATAGCTTTTCTCATCGAACTAGAGTTTTACTACATTTCCACCAGCAGCTTCAATCCCAGTAATAGCCGTCTTAGAAAAAGCATGTGCTTGCACATCCAGTTTTAAAGTCAAAGCCCCTTTTCCTAATATTTTTACCTTCTGATTTGAAGATATAAATCCCGCAGCAACAAAATCATCTATCCTAACTGCTTTCAAGTTCTTTTCAGAAGCAAGCTTCTGAATACTATCAAGATTAATAGCCTTGTATTCTACGCGATTGATATTCTTAAATCCAAATTTAGGAACACGACGCTGAAGAGGCATCTGCCCACCTTCAAAACCAATCTTCTTAGAATAACCAGACCTCGATTTTGCCCCCTTGTGACCTCTAGTAGAGGTACCACCTAGGCCAGATCCAGGACCTCGACCTATTCTCTTTCTCGTTTTAATAGATCCTTCAGCAGGCTTTAAATTACTTAAGTTCATATTGTGATTCTTTTACATTCAACAAATAACTATTTAACAATGGCAACCAAGTGTTTAACTTTATCTACCATTCCAAGAATTGAAGGAGTACACTCATGTTCAACCACATGATTCAATTTATGTAATCCCAATGCATCAAGTGTTCTTTTATGAGAAGCTGGAGCACCAATTCTACTTTTAATTTGCTTAATTTTTATAGTTGACATTATATACCCTCCTTATCCTCTAAAAACTTTTTCAATGCTTATACCGCGATTCTGAGCTATAGTTCGAGCATCACGCATTTCACTCAAAGCCAATATCGTAGCTTTTACCAAATTATGTGGATTGGAAGAGCCTTTCGACTTAGCCAAAACATCTGTAACCCCAACGCTCTCCAAAACGGCACGCATAGCACCACCTGCAACTACTCCAGTACCATGAGAAGCAGGCTTTATGTATACTTCAGCACCGCCAAACTTAGCTGATTGTTCATGAGGAACAGTTCCCTTCAAAACAGGTACCTTTGTTAAGTTTTTCTTCGCAGCCTCTACGCCTTTAGCAATTGCAGCTGTAACTTCGCCAGCTTTTCCAAGACCCCAACCAATAATACCTTCCTCGTTACCCACTACTACAATAGCAGAAAAGCTAAATGTTCTTCCACCTTTGGTTACCTTAGTAACACGATTAATAGCAACTAATCTATCCTTAAGTTCTATATCGTTTGAGATCTTTACTTTATTATTAATTCCTGCCATAATGATCAAAATTTAAGTCCACCGTTACGAGCAGCATCAGCTACTTCTTTAACTCGCCCATGATACAAATAACCATTACGGTCAAAAACGACGGTAGTAATACCTGCTTCCTGAGCTTTTTTAGCAATTAATTCTCCAACTCTCTCAGCCTGCTCTTTCTTAGGCATTTTATCAAATCCTAATGAAGATGCCGCAGCCAAAGTTTTGCCATTCAAGTCATCGATAATTTGTACGTAAATCTGCTTATTACTCCTAAATACGCTCATACGAGGCCGTTCAGTAGTACCTGACATTTTGTTACGAACTCTATATTTGATCTTAACTCGCCTTTCTATTTTTGTTGTCATAATAACCTTATTTTAAAGTAAATTACTTCGCTCCAGCTGATTTACCAGACTTTCTGCGTATTTCTTCACCAACAAATTTAACACCCTTACCTTTGTATGGTTCAGGTTTCCGGAAAGAGCGTATTTTAGAGCAAACTTGCCCTAATAACTGTTTGTCACAAGATTCCAAAATAATAAGTGGATTCTTATTCCTTTCAGATTTTGTTTCAACCTTAACTTCTTGAGGCAACTGTATGAAAATATTATGAGTATAGCCCAATGCTAATTCAATAACATTTCCTTGATTAGAAACGCGATAGCCAACACCAACAAGTTCCAATTCTTTCTTATATCCTTCAGAAACACCTACGACCATATTATGAACCAATGAGCGATACAATCCATGAAATGCATGCTTCTGCTTCGGATCGTCCAGCATTGCACTTTCATTTTCACTCAAAAGTACATGTCCATCTTCGACAACAACACTAATTGCAGGATTTACATATTGGCTAAGTTCACCTTTAGGTCCTTTTACAGTAACGATACTTTCATTTAAAGTAACAGATACTCCAGAAGGAATATTAATGGGTAATTTTCCTATTCTTGACATGCTCTATTCCTCCTATTAATAAACATAACACAACACTTCACCACCAATTTTCAAATCAGCAGCTTCTTTGTTAGTCATTACACCCTTAGAAGTAGATATTATTGCAATACCTAATCCATTTATTACTCTCGGCATGTCCTTATAACCCGTATATTTACGCAAACCCGGAGAAGAGATTCTTTCCAGTTTTTTAATTGCGTTTACTTTGTTAACAGGATCATATTTCAAAGCAACCTTTATAGTGCCTTGAGGACCATCTTCTACAAACTTATAATTTAGAATGTAGCCTTTTTCAAAAAGAATCTTAGTGATTTCTTTTTTCAAATTTGAGGCAGGAACTTCCACGACACGATGTTTCGCTTGGATAGCATTCCGCAACCTCGTTAAATAATCTGCTATTGGATCAGTCATATAATAAAAATTAAATTAATCAGGTCTCCCCTGACAATATTTAAAAAATTACCAACTTGCTTTTTTTACACCTGGAATAAGGCCATTTGATGCCATCTCGCGAAACTGAATTCTCGATATTCCAAATTGACGAATATACCCTTTTGGACGTCCAGTCAACTTACAGCGATTATGCAAACGAACAGGAGAAGCATTTTTAGGTAAAGCTTGTAATCCCTCATAATCACCATTTTTCTTCAGTTGAGCTCTTTTTTCTGCATATTTGGCTACTAATTTAGCACGCCTAACTTCACGTGCTTTCATTGATTCCTTTGCCATAATTATCAATCTTTTTTTGCGTTCTTAAAAGGTAAACCAAATTCTTTCAATAATGCATATCCTTCCTCATCTGTTGTAGCAGAAGTCACAAAAGTAATATTCATACCTAAAATTTTAGTTATACTATCAATATTTATTTCAGGAAATATAATTTGTTCCTGAATACCTAAAGTATAATTTCCCTTACCATCAAATTTACTTTCAATCCCTTTAAAGTCACGAATACGAGGAAGAGCTACACGAACTAATTTTTCTAAAAATTCGTACATTCTCTCACGACGTAATGTAACCATAACGCCTATAGGCATTTTCTTACGTAGCTTAAAGTTTGCAATGTCTTTACGAGAAACTGTCGCTACAGCTTTCTGGCCTGTAATTGCAGTTATCTCATTTATTGCAACTTCTATAATTTTCTTATCAGCCACGGCCATACCCAAGCCTTGGTTAATAACAATTTTTTTAAGCACAGGGATTTGCATTGTAGAAGAATATTGGAACTGTGCTTTTAATGCAGGCGCTATGCGCTCTGTATATTCTTTCTTTAAATTTGCAGTATTACTCATCACTTAATCTCCTCTCCTGACTTTTTAGAATAACGCACTAAAGTCCTTCCATCAGGACTCAATTTTCTTCCAACACGCGTTGCCTGTCCCGACTTTGGATCAATCGGATTCAAATTAGAAAGGTGTATTGAAGCTTCTTGCTTCACAATGCCTCCCTGAGGGTTCTTAGCACTTGGTTTAGTACTTTTAGATACCATATTGACACCTTCAACAATGGCACGTTCCTTTTTAACAAGGACTTTCAACACACGACCGGTTTTACCTTTATCTTCCCCGGCATTAACATAAACGGTGTCGCCTTTTTTAATATGTAGTTTACTCATTACTCAAATCTTTTACAAAATTAAAGTACTTCTGGCGCCAATGATACCACTTTCATATTTGTAGCACGAAGTTCTCTCGCTACAGGACCAAATATACGACTACCTCTGATTTCACCAGCATTATTCAATAAAACACATGCGTTATCATCAAAACGTATATATGAACCGTCAGCACGACGAATTTCTTTTTTTGTGCGTACGATCAAAGCTTTAGACACTGCACCTTTTTTAATATCACTCGAAGGGATTACACTCTTAATGGAAACAACTATAACGTCTCCAACCGACGCATAACGACGCCCCGTCCCTCCTAGAACACGGATACAAAGAGCTTCTTTAGCCCCACTGTTATCGCATACTGTTAGTCTGGATTCTGCTTGTATCATAATTACTTAGCTCTTTCAATTATTTCCACCAATCTCCATCTCTTAGTTTTGCTCAAAGGACGAGTCTCCATAATATGTACTGTATCACCTACATTACATTCATTCTTTTCATCATGAGCATAATATTTTTTCGTCTTACTAACGAATTTCCCATATATTGGATGTTTCTCCTTAAATTTAGCTGCAACAGTAATAGTTTTATCCATTCTGTTACTCAACACTACACCCATTCTTTCCTTTCTTAAATTTCTTGCTTCCATCAAACTTATTATTTAGTATTAAGTTCTCTCTGGCGTAATTCTGACTTCATACGCGCTATAGTTCTGCGTAGATTCTTGATTTGAACAGGATTATCCAAAGGAGAAATAGAGTGGTTTAAAACCAACTGATTATAAGCTAGCACTTCTGCATTAACCCGTTCCAACAAATCATTAGTTGGCATTTCTTTAATTTCTGCTATTTTCATACCCACTACGCATTTTGATTTTGAATATCATAATCACGTCTAACAACAAACTTCGTTGTAATAGGGAGCTTCTGGGCTGCCAAGCGCAATGCTTCTTTTGCAATCTCATACGAAACTCCTTCCGCTTCAATAATTATTCTCCCAGGCGTGACGGGGGCAACAAAGCCCTCAGGGCTACCTTTACCTTTACCCATACGCACATCTGCAGGTTTTCTCGTAATTGGCTTATCCGGGAAAATGCGAATCCAAATTTGTCCCTGACGTTGCATATATCTTGTCACTGCAATACGAGCAGCTTCAATCTGACGGCCTGTGATCCATTTAGTTTCCAAGGCTTTAATTCCAAAAGAGCCGAAAGCCAACTGGTTACCCCTTTGGGCATTTCCTTTAGAACGGCCTTTTTGTTGTCTTCTGAATTTTGTTTTTTTCGGTTGTAACATAATTCCTAAAAATCAAATTCGTTTAGCGATTATTTTTCTTTCTTTTGAAGTTCTTCCCAGCGTTTCCACTTCCATTATTTGCACCACGGGAAGCCTCTTTGCTCTGAGTAAAGTTTGGAGCCAAATCTTTCTTACCATAAATCTCACCTCTACAAATCCAAACTTTAATACCGAGAAGACCAACTTTAGTCAATGCTTCTGCATGACAATAATCGATATCAGCTCTAAAAGTATGCAACGGAGTTCTTCCTTCTTTATACATTTCAGAACGAGCCATCTCAGCGCCATTCAAACGGCCAGAAATTTGAATTTTAATACCTTCCGCACCCATACGCATAGTATTAGCAATTGCCATTTTGATAGCACGGCGATAAGCGATTTTACCTTCAACTTGACGGGCTATATTATTAGCAACAATAACAGCGTCCAATTCCGGTCTTTTAACTTCAAATATATTAATTTGAATATCCTTGTCCGTTATCTTCTTTAGCTCTTCTTTCAGTTTATCAACTTCTTGCCCACCTTTACCAATTATAATACCTGGACGAGCTGTGCATACAGTAATTGTAACCAACTTGAGCGTACGTTCAATGACGATTCGCGAAACACTTGCTTTTGCAAGTCGCGCATTAAGATACTTACGAATTTTACTATCTTCTAGCAAAGAATCGCCGTAATTATTGCCACCATACCAATTAGAATCCCATCCTCGAATGATTCCCAAACGGTTGCTTATTGGATTAACTTTTTGTCCCATTTACCTTAATTTTGATCTTCATTACTACTTTTAGAATCAACGAACAGAGTCACATGATTGGAACGCTTACGTATTCTATAACCTCTACCCTGCGGAGCTGGTCTCATTCTTTTCAAAGTAACTCCGCCATCAACAAAAATCTTAGTTATGAACAATTCACCACTTTCAGCTTTACGCTCATTCTTCTGTTCCCAATTTGCAATAGCAGAACGAAGTAACTTCTCAACTCTGCCAGCAGCTTCTTTTGAAGAAAACTTCAAAACGCCAAGTGCTCTGTTTACCTCCATGCCACGTATCATGTCAGCCACTAAACGCATTTTACGAGGAGAAGTAGGAACATTTTGCAACTTAGCAAAATACAAGGTTTTAAGGGCTTCTTTTCTATTTTCTGCCGATATTTTTTTTCTTGCTCCCATTTATTTATTACAATTTTATTTCAAATATTAAATCCTGCTATTTTTTCTTATTACCGGCATGACCTCTAAAGGTACGAGTTGGAGCAAATTCGCCCAGCTTGTGACCAACCATGTTTTCGGTAATATACACAGGTATAAATTTGTTTCCGTTATGAACTGCAATAGTATGCCCCACGAAATCGGGAGAAATCATTGAAGCTCTAGCCCATGTCTTAACAACAATTTTCTTACCAGATTCATTCATAGCAAGAACCTTACTTTCAAGTTTAATATTAATATATGGACCTTTTTTTAATGAACGACTCATAATTTAAATCAATTAATCAGATTATTTCTTTCTTCTCTCAATAATATACTTAGACGATTGTTTTTTCGGAGCCCTAGTCTTAAGTCCCTTAGCATACAAGCCCTTACGAGACCTTGGGTGTCCTCCAGAAGCACGTCCTTCTCCACCACCCATAGGATGATCAACCGGGTTCATTACAACACCACGATTACGAGGACGACGTCCTAACCAACGAGAGCGTCCAGCCTTACCTGAACTTTCCAATCCATGATCTGAATTACCAACACTTCCTATAGTAGCCTTACAAGTGCACAAAATCTGCCGAACCTCACCAGAAGGCAACTTAATAACACAATACTTCCCTTCTCTAGAGGTTAACTGTGCGAAATTACCAGCCGAGCGAACTAAGGCCGCACCTTGTCCTGGGCGTAGTTCTATATTATGAATCACAGTACCTACCGGAATATTTTGAAGAGGAAGAGTATTACCTATTTCCGGAGCTGCACTTTCACCAGACATTAAAGTCGCACCTATTTGCAACCCATTGGGAGCTATTATATATCTTTTTTCACCATCTGCATAAAACAGTAAAGCAATACGAGCCGAACGATTAGGGTCATACTCTATTGTTTTAACAACTGCAGGTACACCGTCTTTATTTCTCTTGAAATCGATAATTCTAATAATTTTCTTATGACCACCGCCTATATAACGCATAGTCATTTTACCTTCACTATTTCGACCTCCTGAAGATTTTTTACCATATACAAGAGACTTCTCTGGTACTCGAGCAGTGATTTCATCAAAAGTACCAATAATTTTATGTCTTTGCCCCGGTGTTGTGGGCTTAAATTTACGTACTGCCATCTTTAATTAAATATTGCTATAAAAATCAATAGTATCTCCGTCCTTCAATGTAACAATCGCTTTTTTATAAGCATTAGTACGGCCTTTAATGATACCAGCTCTAGTATAGCGACTTTTATTTTTACCCGCAAACTTTATTGTGTTAACAGCTACAACTGTAACATTATATAAAGCTTCTATCTCATTCTTAATTTCCAGTTTGTTAGCCTCAGGACGCACAATAAAGCCAAAACGGTTTCCGGCTTTATCTGTAATTGCAGTCATTTTCTCTGTAACCAACGGTTTAATAATAATACTCATTATATAAGCCTCCTTTTTAACTTAAGATTTTATCAATAGCCGACAGAGCATTTTCAGTAACAACAACGACCTCTGCATCCAAAACTCTATAAGTATTTAACCCAGAAACAGTCTGTACACTAGCTTTTTTTACATTACGAGCTGACAAATATACATTTTTATTTGCTTCTGGGAAAATCATAAGGAGCTTTTTATCAGAAACCTTAAGATTTTTTGCTGTTGCAAGAAAGTCTTTTGTTCTAGGAATATCAAAAGTAAAATCTTCAACAACTACGATTGCTTGCTTTTGAGCTTTATATGCTAAAGCAGATTTGCGTGCTAATGCTTTTACTTTTTTATTCAACTTAAAATAATAATCTCTCGGTTTGGGACCAAAAGCTCGACCACCACCAACAAGGAGGGGAGAATTCAAATCACCACGACGTGCACCACCACCACCTTTCTGACGACCAATCTTACGTGTAGAACCACTTATCTCACTTCTTTCTTTCGATTTATGAGTTCCTTGGCGTTGATTGCCCATAAACTGCTTTACATCCAGATAAATAGCATGATCATTAGGTTCAATCCCGAAGATAGATTCATTTAACGTAACCTTTCTTCCAGTATCTTCACCTTTAATATTATATACGTTAACTTCCATTATTTCTCAATTATTACGATTGAACCTTTACAACCCGGAACAGAACCTTTTATTAACAAAAGATTATGATCAGGAATCACTTTTAATACCTGTAAGTTTTGTACAGTTACTCTATCACCTCCAAGTTGTCCACCCATTCGCATACCTTTAAAAACTTTTGCTGGGTAAGAGCAAGCACCAATAGAACCAGGTTTTCTAGCACGATTATGCTGTCCGTGAGTAGATTGCCCTACACCACCAAAACCATGTCTTTTGACAACACCTTGAAAACCTTTACCTTTCGATGTACCAATAACATCAACAAACGCAACTTCATTAAAAAGCTCTACTGAAACAGTATCACCCAAATTCAGCTCACCGCTAAATCCTTTGAACTCAGCCAAGTGTTTCTTGGGTGCCACTCCAGCTTTCTTAAAGTGACCAAGCAAAGGCTTAGTCGTATGCTTCTCCTTCTTATCCTGGAAGCCTAATTGAACAGCCTCATAACCGTCAACTTCAAGAGTTTTAACCTGAGTAACAACACAAGGACCTGCTTCGATAACAGTGCATGGTACATTTTTACCCTCGGCACTGAAAACGGATGTCATTCCGATTTTTTTTCCTAATAATCCTGGCATTTCACTTATTTTTTAATACTAAACTTTAATTTCAACTTCTACTCCACTAGGTAATTCGAGTTTCATTAACGCGTCTACCGTTTTAGCAGTTGAACTATAAATGTCAATCAAACGCTTATAAGAAGAGAGCTCAAATTGCTCACGAGACTTCTTATTTACAAACGTAGAACGATTCACCGTAAATATACGCTTATGCGTTGGAAGTGGAATTGGACCGCTAACAATAGCACCTGTGGCCTTTACGGTTCTTACAATCTTTTCAGCAGACTTATCAACCAAATTATGGTCATAAGATTTCAGCTTAATTCTAATTTTCTGACTCATTTGTATAATTATTAAATTTATAAATATAATAACGTAGGCTAAGAGTCATTCGCTAGCCTACGTCGAGATTTCCTTAAAGAAGATCTACACGCCCTTTAACTTCTTCCAAAACAGGTTTTGCTATTGAAGAAGATACTTGCGCATGATGAGAATAGCTCATTGAAGAAGTTGCACGACCTGAGGTTATTGTACGCAAAGTAGTTACATAACCAAACATCTCTGCCAATGGAACCATTGCTTTAACAATTCTGGCGCCAGAACGGCTTGATTCTAAGCCTTCAACCTGCCCTCTACGCTTATTTAAATCCCCAATAACGTCACCCATATTTTCTTCCGGTGTTACCACTTCCAATTTCATAATAGGTTCCATCAAAACGGGACCAGCCTTAGCACAAGCATTCTTATAAGCTTGAATAGCACATATTTCAAAAGAAAGCTGATCTGAATCAACGGGGTGGAACGAGCCATCAAGCAAAGTAACTTTCAATGAATCCATCGGGAATCCTGCTAAAACGCCATTCTTCATCGCCGACTGAAAGCCCTTTTGAACTGAAGGTATAAACTCCTTAGGAATATTACCACCTGTTACTGCATTAATAAATTGCAATCCACCGTCTCTGAAGTCCTCATCAATAGGCCCAACATTAACAATAATATCAGCAAATTTACCACGACCGCCAGATTGTTTCTTATATACTTCACGTAAATTGACTGTCTTAGTAATAGCCTCCTTATAATTAACTTGAGGGCGACCTTGATTACATTCAACCTTAAATTCTCTTCTCAATCGATCTATAATAATATCCAAGTGGAGCTCTCCCATTCCGGAAATCACAGTCTGACCAGTTTGTTCATCAGTTTTCACAGTAAAGGTTGGATCTTCTTCTGCTAATTTAGCCAAACCATTTGACAATTTATCCATATCTTTCTGTGTTTTCGGCTCAATAGCAATACCAATCACTGGTTCCGGGAAGTCCATAGACTCTAAGATAATAGGAGCTTCTTCATTACACAGAGTATCACCTGTACGAATATCTTTAAAACCCACACCAGCACCTATATCTCCTGCCGAAATCAAATCCACAGGATTCTGTTTATTTGAATGCATCTGGAAAAGGCGTGAAACGCGTTCCTTTTTTCCTGAGCGAGTATTATAAATATACGATCCAGCTTCTATTTTTCCAGAATAAACCCGGAAGAATGTCAAACGCCCAACATAAGGATCAGTTGCAATTTTAAAAGCCAGCGCAGATGTTTTTTCATCTTCATCCGGTTTGCGGTCTTCTTCAGCACCAGTATCTGGATTTTTACCTATAATATTAGGTGTATCCAGTGGAGATGGCAAAAAGGCACATACATAATCCAACAAAGTTTGAACCCCTTTATTTTTAAAAGAAGAACCACACAACATCGGAACAATTTCCATTTTCAAAGTACCAGCACGCAATGCACGCAAAATTTCTTCCTCAGTGATAGTAGAAGGATCATCAAAGAATTTTTCCATTAAAGTATCATCAAATTCAGCTACAGTTTCGAGCATTTTAGCTCTCCATTCATCTGCCTCTTGCTGCAAATTAGATGGTATTTCTTCAATATCATAATCAGCACCCATCGTTTCATCGTGCCACAAAATGGCCTTCATCTTAATAAGATCAACCACTCCTTTGAAAGATTCTTCAGAACCAATAGGAATAACTATTGGACAAGGATTTGCTCCTAGTACATCTCTCATCTGACGAACAACTTCAAAGAAGTCTGCTCCAGAACGATCCATTTTATTCACATAACCAATACGAGGCACATTGTATTTATCAGCTTGGCGCCATACAGTTTCTGATTGAGGTTCAACTCCACCAACAGCACAATAAGTAGCTACAGCTCCATCAAGAACACGCAGAGAGCGCTCTACTTCGGCTGTAAAGTCAACATGTCCCGGAGTATCAATCAAATTAATCTTATATGTATCACCGGCATATTTCCAACGAGTAGTAGTTGCAGCGGAAGTAATAGTGATTCCACGCTCCTGCTCCTGCTCCATCCAATCCATCGTAGCTGCACCGTCATGAACCTCACCAATTTTGTGAGTCAAACCGGTATAGAACAATATACGTTCAGATGTTGTCGTCTTTCCAGCATCAATATGAGCCATGATACCAATATTACGCGTCAAATGTAAATCTTGCTTTGCCATTTTTAAATCCTTACTTTAGTTTCTAAATAAATTGTTTTTAATAGCATTAGAATCTAAAATGAGCAAAGGCACGGTTAGCTTCTGCCATTCTATGCATATCTTCTTTACGCTTAAAAGCTCCTCCCTGTTCATTATAAGCATCCATAATTTCAGCTGCTAGTTTATCAGCCATAGATTTTCCACCACGCTTACGAGCAAACGTTATTAAATTTTTCATTGAAACAGACTCTTTTCTATCAGGACGAATTTCTGTTGGTACCTGGAAAGTAGCACCTCCAACACGGCGAGATTTTACCTCAACCTGTGGAGTAATATTTTCTAAAGCCTTTTTCCAAATTTCCAGAGCGGATTTTTCCTCATTAGGAAGTTTCGTTTTTACAGTTTCTAAAGCTGCATAAAAAATCTCATATGATGTATTTTTCTTTCCATCATACATCAAGTGGTTTACAAACTTAGAAACCTTTTGATCATTAAAAACCGGATCCGGTAAGATCACACGTTTTTTAGGCTTTGCTTTTCTCATTTTCTTTAAATGTTATGTTTTGTTCCTTGGTTGTATTTATCTCTCGATATCTTCAATTATCTCACTAGAAAATTTACTCAACCTTGACATCCAATAAAACCAAAACGAATTATTTGAATATTATTTTTTCTTAGCAGGAGCAGCTTGTTGACCTGGTTTCGGACGTTTAGCTCCATATTTCGAACGACGTTGAGTACGTCCGGCAACACCAGCTGTATCCAATGTTCCACGAACAATATGATAACGAACACCCGGAAGGTCCTTAACACGACCACCACGAACCAAAACGATTGAGTGTTCCTGAAGGTTATGCCCTTCTCCCGGAATATAAGAGTTAACCTCTTTCCCGTTAGTCAAACGAACACGTGCAACTTTACGCATTGCCGAATTCGGTTTTTTCGGAGTGGTTGTATACACTCTCACGCAAACGCCACGTCTTTGGGGACAAGAATCCAAGGCCGGTGATTTGCTTTTATCTACTAAGACCTCACGCCCCTTTCTTACTAATTGCTGAATTGTAGGCATTTTTTAATGTTTTTAATTATATATATTATTATTATTTAATTTCGAAACAACATATTTTGGGCTGCAAAGATACGAATAAGTTTCGAATAATCAACACACTACAATCTTTTTTTTATGCTTCTCCTTTTATATTGCTTATCGGCTGCACTAATTGCTCATCATGCAATTGTATCATCCCGAATGAGCGTTCATATTTATTGACATTATCTTCTAAAGCCCGCAATAATCTTTTTGCATGCTCGGGAGCCAATACAATCCGAGACTTTACTCCAGCTTTTGGTAAGCCAGGCATTATCCTAATAAAATCAACAATAAATTCTGAGCTAGAATGAGTTATAACAGCCAAATTAGCATATATGCCCTGAGCTATATCATCATTCAATTCAATTTGTAACTGATTTTCCATCTCATGTTTTTCCATCATTCTACTTTTTAAGATTAAATTCTATATTTCCTACAAACTATGCTATAATTAATATAAAGGGGTGCACTTCAAAAGTGCACCCCAATAAATATAATAAACAGAAACGTTTACTCTTCAACGTCCATTGAACTGTAATCAAGAACCGTTTTCTTATTTGCGAGAATACGATCATATTCCTCTTTAGAGCCGACGATAATTTTTTCAAATTCACGTTGTCCTGTACCAGCAGGAATTAAATGCCCACAAATGACATTTTCCTTCATACCTTCCAATTTATCAATCTTACCATTTATGGCTGCCTCATTAAGAACTTTAGTTGTCTCTTGGAATGAAGCAGCAGACATGAAGCTAGAAGTTTGCAAAGCTGCTCGCGTGATACCTTGAAGTATTTGAGTAGAAGTAGCCGGAACCGCATCTCTAACCTCAACCACCTTCAAATCACGGCGCTTTAACATACTATTCTCATCACGCAATTTACGAGCCGTAACAATCTGCCCAGGCTGCATATTCTGGGAATCACCAGCATCAAGAACAACCTTCTTACCCCATATACGATCATTTTCTTCCATAAAATCAAGTTTGTCAACAACTTGCTGTTCAAGGAATCTGGTATCACCCGGTTCATCTATTTCAACCTTCCGCATCATTTGCCGAACAATAATCTCAAAGTGCTTATCATTAATTTTCACTCCCTGCAAACGATACACATCCTGAACTTCATTGACGATATATTCTTGCACAGCTGTAGGCCCCTTGATAGCCAAAATATCAGCAGGAGTGGTAGCACCATCAGAAAGAGGGGTACCTGCACGAACATAATCATTTTCCTGAACCAGAATCTGTTTAGACAGAGGAACTAGATATTTTTTAACTTCTCCACCTTTCGACGTCACTATGATTTCACGATTACCTCGTTTTACTTTACCCATCGTAACTTCACCGTCAATTTCTGAAACAACAGCCGGATTAGAAGGATTACGAGCTTCAAACAATTCGGTGACACGTGGAAGACCACCCGTGATATCACCAGCTTTACCTACAGCACGAGGAATTTTCACAATAACTTCTCCAGCCTTCACTGTTTGCCCATTTTCAACGACAACATGACCACCAACAGGAAAATTATAAGTGCGAATCAATTCGCCATTTTCTGTCATAATATGAGCTGTAGGGACCTTGGTCTTATCCTTTGACTCAATAATAATAATCTCACGTAATCCCGTGGACTCATCTGATTCAACCTTATAAGTAATATTCTCCAGTACTCCTTCAAATTCAATTTTTCCGGCAGCTTCCGTTATAATAACAGCATTAAACGGATCCCAACGAGCTATTAATTTTCCTTTTTCAACCACCTCACCATCAGACGCATACAAAGTTGAACCGTAAGGAACGTTATGCGTCGAAAGTACAATGCCAGTATTTACATCAACAAATCTAACTTCAGCAAGACGTCCTACTACAACTTTCGCAGGTTCACCAGCTTCATCAACAACACTTACGGTACGAAGCTCTTCAAACTCAAGTCGAGCCGGATTTTTAGCCACAATACTAGCGTTAGCTGCAATATTGGCAGCAGTACCACCAGCATGGAAGGTTCTAAGGGTCAACTGTGTACCAGGTTCACCAATGGACTGTGCAGCAATAACACCAACAGCCTCACCTTTCTGGACCATACGACTTGTCGCTAAATTACGGCCATAACATTTTGCACAAACACCCTTTTTAGATTCACAAGTCAGCACAGAACGGATCTCAACACTCTCAATAGGAGAATCTTGAATTTTTTTCGCTATTTCTTCAGTAATTTCTTCTCCACCAGCTACAAGTAACTCTCCTGTATTAGGATGAACTATATCATGTACGGAGACACGACCTAAAATACGTTCATACAGCGTCGCTATGATCTCGTCATTATTTTTCAAATCGGTGCAAACCAAACCACGCAACGTTCCGCAATCCTCTTCGTTAATAATCACATCATGAGACACATCAACCAAACGACGAGTTAAATACCCCGCATCAGCTGTTTTCAATGCAGTATCAGCCAAACCTTTACGAGCACCGTGGGTAGAAATAAAGTACTCAAGAACCGAAAGCCCTTCTTTAAAATTCGAAAGAATCGGATTCTCAATAATCTGCCCACCTTCAGCACCCGCCTTCTGAGGCTTCGCCATTAAGCCGCGCATACCCGATAACTGACGGATCTGTTCCTTAGAACCACGAGCTCCAGAATCAAGCATCATATATACGGAATTAAATCCTTGGTCATCACTAGAAATCGTTTTCATCAAGATATTCGACAATTCAGAGTTTACATGTGTCCAGATGTCAATAACCTGATTATAGCGTTCATTGTTTGTGATGAAACCCATGTTATAGTTATTAATAACTTGCTCCACTTCTTCATAACCTCTTTGTACTAAAGGCTCTTTTTCATCAGGAATAATGATATCACCCAAGTTGAAAGACAATCCACCCTTAAAAGCCATTTGATAACCTAAATTCTTTATACCATCCAAGAAATCAGCAGCTTTCGCAACACCACACACTTTAATTACATTACTAATAATATCGCGAAGTGATTTCTTTGAAATAATAGTATTTATATATCCCGCTTCAGGAGGAACTATTTCATTTACAATAACACGTCCAACAGAAGTGTCATGCATCATCTTCTCTACGACATTTCCATTTTCATCAACATCTTTCACAATAACGCTAATCGGAGCATGAATATCAACCTTACTTTCATTGTATGCAATCAAAGCTTCTTCCGGTCCATAGAATGTCAAACCTTCACCTTTAGCTCCCTTGCGCAATTTGGTAATATAATATAATCCAAGCACCATATCCTGAGAAGGTACTGTAATAGGAGCACCATTTGCAGGATTCAAAATATTATGAGATTGAAGCATTAACATTTGCGCTTCAAGAATAGCCTCATTACTTAAAGGCAAATGAACAGCCATCTGGTCACCATCAAAGTCTGCATTAAAAGCTGTACAAGCTAATGGATGCAATTGAATGGCTTTGCCTTCAATCATTTTAGGCTGGAAAGCCTGAATACCTAGACGATGCAATGTAGGTGCACGATTCAACAAGACCGGATGTCCTTTCATTACATGCTCCAAAATATCCCATATAACAGGATCTTTCCGATCAACAATTTTTTTCGCACTCTTTACCGTTTTTACAATACCGCGTTCTATCAATTTGCGAATTATAAATGGCTTATAAAGTTCTGCTGCCATCAATTTAGGTATGCCGCATTCACCCATCCTCAATTCGGGACCGACAACGATAACCGAACGTGCAGAATAGTCAACACGTTTACCCAAAAGATTTTGGCGGAACCGTCCTTGTTTTCCTTTTAAGCTATCAGAAAGAGACTTAAGCGGACGGTTTGCATCTGTCTTAACTGCACTAGATTTACGTGAATTATCAAATAGTGAATCAACAGCCTCTTGAAGCATACGCTTCTCATTACGCAAAATCACTTCAGGTGCTTTAATTTCAATCAGCCTTTTCAAACGGTTATTGCGAATAATCACACGACGGTAAAGATCATTCAAATCCGAAGTGGCAAAACGTCCTCCATCCAACGGAACCAAAGGACGTAGTTCAGGAGGAATTACCGGAACAATACGAACGACCATCCATTCCGGTTTATTACGACCACGAGAAGCCCGGAAAGATTCAACAACCTGCAAACGTTTTAAAGCTTCACTTTTACGTTGTTGAGAAGCATCACTACTTGCTCTATGACGAAGTTCATAAGATAAAGCATCCAAATCTAAACGGGACAACATGTCATATATTGCCTCAGCTCCCATTTTAGCTATAAACTTATTCGGGTCGGAATCCTCCAGAAATTGATTATCCTTCGGAAGTTTATCCAAATAGTCCAAATATTCTTCTTCAGAGAGTAAATCGTATTCCGCCACTTCCCCAGACAAGACCCCGGACTGAATTACAACATAGCGTTCGTAATAAATAATAGAGTCCAGCTTCTTCGTTGGCAATCCTAACAAATAACCTATTTTATTAGGGAGAGAACGGAAATACCAAATATGGGCAACAGGAACTACCAACTGAATATGTCCCATGCGTTCACGTCTGACTTTTTTTTCTGTTACTTCTACTCCACAACGATCACAAACAATACCTTTATAGCGAATACGCTTATATTTTCCACAATGACATTCATAATCCTTGATTGGACCAAAAATACGTTCACAAAATAAGCCATCCCGTTCCGGTTTGTAGGTACGATAGTTGATAGTTTCAGGCTTTAAAACTTCACCACTTGAATTCTCCAAAATTTCCTCCGGAGAAGCCAAGCCAATAGAGATTTTCGAGAAGTTACTCTTTATCTTGTTTTCTTTTCTAAAAGCCATACTTTTATATATAAATGGTAATTGACATTTTTATGTTATTCCAAATTGATGCTGAGTCCTAATCCTCTCAATTCATGCAGCAAAACGTTAAGAGACTCTGGTATACCAGGTTGCGGCATAGGCTCTCCCTTAACTATTGCTTCATAAGCTTTTGAACGTCCCATTACATCATCCGATTTAATAGTCAAAATCTCTTGCAAGATATGAGCTGCACCAAATGCTTCCAATGCCCAAACCTCCATTTCTCCAAAACGTTGACCGCCAAACTGAGCTTTACCACCCAATGGTTGCTGAGTAATTAAAGAGTATGGACCAATGGAACGTGCATGCATTTTGTCTTCAACCATGTGTCCAAGCTTCAACATATAGGTAACACCCACTGTTGCTTGTTGATCGAAAGGCTCTCCTGTTCCTCCATCGTATAATCTTGTTTTTCCGTAACGTGGAAGTCCTGCTTTATCAGTCCATTCATTAAGATCGTCCAAATTAGCACCATCAAATATAGGAGTAGCAAATTTTACACCTAATTTCTTTCCGGCACTACCTAAAACAGCCTCAAAAATCTGACCAATATTCATACGAGAAGGCACACCAAGAGGATTCAGAACAATGTCGACAGGAGTGCCGTCAGCAAGGAAAGGCATATCTTCCTGACGAACAACACGCGAAACAATACCTTTATTACCATGACGCCCAGCCATCTTATCACCGACACCAATTTTTCTTTTCTTTGCAATATAGACCTTAGCCATCTGAATAATGCCGGCAGGAAGTTCGTCACCAATCGTAATTGCAAACTTTTTGCGTTTCAATTCAGCATCAAGCTCTTTGTACTTCTTGATATAGTTCATGATCAAGTCACGAATCAATCCATTAGCATGCTCGTCATTCGTCCAATTGCTTAATTGAATAGAAGTGAAGTCCAAATCGCTAAAATCAGAAGCATAGAATTTAGCCCCCTTAGCTATAACTTCTGCCCCCATATAATCTTTTACTCCTTCAGAGACATAATTATCTGTCAAAGTCAACAGTTTCTTGATCAAAATTGATTTTAAATCAGCGACTTTAGCTTCAAACTCATCATCGATTTTAGGTAACAAAGCCTTATCCGCCAACTTAGAACTTCTACTTTTTATTACACGAGAAAATAATCTTTTGTCAATTATAACGCCTTTTAAAGATGGTGAAGCTTTCAAGGATGCGTCTTTTACATCTCCAGCTTTGTCCCCAAATATAGCACGAAGCAGTTTTTCTTCAGGAGAAGGATCCGACTCGCCCTTAGGAGTAATTTTACCAATCAAAATATCTCCTGGTTGTATGCGAGCTCCTACACGAACGATACCATTCTCATCCAAATCTTTAGTCGCCTCTTCACTCACATTAGGAATATCAGAAGTCAATTCCTCCATCCCCCGCTTGGTTTCACGCACCTCCAAAGAGTATTCTTCAACATGAACAGAAGTAAGAAGATCTTCACGAACAACACGTTCATTCAGAACAATTGCATCCTCGTAGTTATACCCTTTCCAAGGCATATACGCTACAAGCAGGTTCTTACCTAAAGCCAATTCCCCTTTTTCAGTAGAATATCCTTCAGTAAGAATTTGCCCTTTGGTCACTCGCTGTCCTTTCTCGCAAATCGGACGAAGATCAATTGTCATATTTTGATTTGTACGCCTCCACTTCGGAATATGGTATTCCTTCAAAGCAGACTCAAAGCTTACAAAGTCCTCATCTTTCGTACGGTCATACAAAATCCGTATTGTCATAGCATCAACGAAATCAATCACACCTTCACCTTCAGCTGTTATTTGAGTCCGGGAGTCACGCACAAGTTGGTGTTCAATGCCTGTTCCAACGATAGGAGCCTCACTCTTCAATAAAGGTACAGCTTGGCGCATCATGTTAGACCCCATCAATGCACGGTTAGCATCATCATGCTCCAAAAAAGGTATCAAAGAAGCAGCTATGGAAGCAATCTGTTGAGGAGACACATCCATTAATTCAACTTCATCCGGAGAAACAACTGGATAATCAGCATCCTGACGTGCTTTCACTCTATCGCGAACAAAACCGCCTTCATCATTTAAAGGAGCATTACCCTGAGCAATGATTTTACCTTCTTCCTCTTCCGCTGTTAAATAAACTAAGCCATTATCCGAAATATCAACTTTCCCGTCCGCAACCTTACGATATGGAGTTTCAATAAACCCTAAATCATTTATTTTGGCAAATACGCATAAAGAAGAAATCAAACCGATATTTGGACCTTCAGGAGTTTCAATAGGGCAAAGACGACCATAATGCGTATAGTGTACATCTCGAACTTCAAAACCAGCACGTTCACGAGACAAACCACCAGGCCCAAGTGCAGACATACGTCTCTTATGTGTTATTTCCGCTAGAGGGTTTGTTTGATCCATAAATTGAGACAATGCATTTGTTCCAAAGAAAGAGTTGATTACAGAAGAAATCGTTTTAGCATTAATCAAATCAATAGGAGTAAAGACTTCATTATCGCGTACATTCATCCGTTCACGGATAGTACGTGACATACGAGCCAAGCCTATAGCAAATTGATTGGATAATTGTTCACCAACAGTACGCACTCTACGGTTGCTCAAGTGGTCAATATCATCAACATCTGCCTTAGAATTAATCAATTCTATTAAATACTTAATGATTTCAATTATATCCTCTTTTGTTAGAACCCTCACGCCAATATCAGTTGTCAGATTCAATTTTTTATTGATTCTGTAACGCCCAACATCACCTAAGTCATAACGTTTCTCAGAGAAAAACAAGTTGTTTATAACCTCTCTAGCACTGGCATCATCTGCGGGATCAGCATTTCTTAGCTGTCTATATATGTATAAAACAGCCTCTTTTTCAGAATTACTCGGGTCTTTCTGAAGAGTATTATATATTATTGAATAATCAGATTGATTCTGTTCTTCCTTATGTATAAGTATGTTCTGGACACCGGATTCCAATATTACATCAACATGTTCCGGTTCAATGATCGTTTCGCGATCAATTACAACTTCGTTTCGTTCTATAGAAACGACCTCGCCAGTATCTTCATCCACAAAATCTTCAATCCATGTCTTCAATACACGAGCTGCTAACTTCCGTCCGACAATTTTTTTCAGATTTGACTTATTAACTTTTACGTCTTCAGCCAAATTAAAGATTTCGAGTATATCCTTATCATTCTCAAATCCAATTGCACGCAATAAAGTCGTAACAGGTAATTTCTTTTTACGATCAATATATGCATACATCACATTATTGATATCTGTAGCGAACTCTATCCAAGAACCTTTAAAAGGAATAATACGGGCTGAATATAATTTTGTCCCATTTGCATGAACACTTTGGCCAAAAAAGACACCGGGAGAACGATGTAGCTGAGAGACAACAACACGTTCAGCACCATTAATTACAAAAGTAGCCTTGTCGGTCATATATGGAATAGGACCTAAGAATACGTCCTGAACTACAGTGTCAAAATCTTCATGATCAGGGTCTGTACAATATAATTTTAATTTTGCTTTTAAAGGTACACTATAAGTGAGCCCTCGCTCTATACACTCATCAATAGTATAACGCGGTGGATCAATATAATAGTCTAAGAACTCAAGAACAAAATTATTTCTTGTATCAGCTATAGGAAAATTTTCTGCAAAAACTTTATACAACCCTTCGTTTCTACGTTTTTCAGGCGGCGTATCTAGTTGCAAAAAGTCTTTGAATGACTTCAATTGTACTTCCAGAAAATCCGGATATTCTAACGGATTTTTAGTTGAAGCGAAATTAATTCTTTGATTTACAGTATTTGAAGACATCTGTTTATGGGTTTGAAGAACTTAATAATAAATATATACACAAAAAGGTTAAGAACCCTCATTAGAAAGGGTTCTTAACCGAAATACCTGATTTACAGGCTAATGTTATTTAAGTTCAACTTCAGCTCCAGCTTCTTCCAATGTTTTCTTCAATGATTCTGCTTCATCTTTAGCTAAACCTTCTTTAACTACGCTAGGAGCGCCATCAACCAAGTCCTTAGCTTCTTTCAAGCCAAGACCACATGCTTCCTTCACAGCTTTAACAACTTGAAGTTTAGCTGTACCGGCACTCTTCAACACTACATCAAAAGAAGTTTTTTCTTCAACGGCTGCAGGACCAGCGGCTGCAGGACCAGCAGCAACAGCAACAGCTGCAGCAGCAGGTTCAATACCATATTCTTCTTTGAGGATAGTCGCAAGTTCATTAACTTCTTTTACTGTCAAGTTAACTAATTGTTCTGCAAAAGCTTTCAAATCTGCCATTTTTGTATGATTTAAATTGTTTAATTACTAATTTATTATTGTTTTTATTCAGTTCTTTCAGCAAGTGACTTAAGAACTCCGTGAATGGTGTTTCCACCAGATTGGAGAGCAGAAACGACATTTTTAGCGGGAGATTGCAACAATGCAATGATTTCCGCAATAACTTCATTTTTACTCTTGATACTGATAAGAGCATCTAACTGATCTGCACCAATATAGAAACTTTCCTCAGCATATGCACCTTTTAATCCAGGAATACCATCTTTAGACTTATCTTTCAAAAGTTTGGCTGGAACATTTGCAGTATTACAAAACAGAACCGCAGTCGTACCTTTCAGACAAGAATAGATAGGAGAATAATCCACATCCAAGCTTTCCAGTGCCTTATGTAACAAAGTGTTTTTTACAACCACCAATTTAATGTCAGCTTTATAGCACTCTCTTCTTAACGCACTTGTAGCAGCAGCACCCATCGCAGTAGTATCCACTAGATAGAAATGGCTATACTCCTGAACAGTAGTAGCAATTTTCTCAATAATCGTACTTTTATCTTCCTTTCTCATTATACCTCTTTATTATTAGATTTCTTCCACTGATTTCGGATCAATTTTGATACCCGCACTCATTGTACTAGAAAGATAAATACTTTTAATATATGTACCTTTAGCTGCCGTTGGTTTGAGCTTATTTAATGTTGAGACAAATTCCTTTGCATTATCACGAATTTGATCAGCAGTAAATGACGCTTTACCAATAGAAGTATGAACAATTCCACTTTTATCTACTTTAAAGTCGATTTTGCCTTGTTTTACTTCACTAACAGCTTTAGCAACATCCATAGTTACAGTGCCACTCTTGGGATTAGGCATTAAGCCACGAGGGCCAAGCACACGACCAAGCGCACCAATCTTACCCATGATAGATGGCATAGTAATGATTACATCAATATCAGTCCACCCACCTTTAATTTTCTCAATATACTCATCAAGACCTACATAGTCAGCTCCTGCTTCTTTTGCAGCTACTTCTGCATCCGGTGTACAAAGCACTAATACTCGTGTAACTTTGCCAGTACCGTGAGGAAGTGAAACAACACCTCTAACCATCTGATTCGCCTTACGTGGGTCAATACCCAAACGTACGTCAATATCAACGGAAGCATCAAATTTAGTAAAAGTAACTTCCTTTACTAAAGATGAAGCTTCTTTCAGTGAGTATGCTTTCCCTGCTTCAATTTTTTCAGCAGCCAACTTTTGCTTTTTTGTCAGTTTACCCATCCTAATTGAAGTTTATTAATTATTAACCGGGAACTCCCCTTTTACAGTAATACCCATACTTCTAGCTGTACCAGCAACCATTTTCATGGCAGCTTCTACAGTAAAGCAATTTAAATCAACCAACTTGTCCTGAGCAATCGTACGAACTTGTTCCCAAGAAATCTCAGCAATTTTCTTACGATTAGGTTCAGCTGAACCTCCTTTAATTTTTGCTATTTCAAGTAATTGAATTGCAACGGGAGGTGTTTTAATTACAAAATCAAATGATTTATCTGCATAATAAGTAATAACCACAGGTAAAATTTTACCTGCCTTGTCTTGGGTTCTGGCATTGAATTGCTTGCAAAACTCCATAATATTAATACCCTTAGAACCCAATGCAGGGCCTACGGGGGGAGATGGATTTGCAGCGCCTCCTTTAATCTGTAATTTGATTAGTCCAGCAACTTCTTTAGCCATTTTTTTATTATTTTATATATAAATACTAATAAAGAACAGTGCAACGTAACATCTGCATTATTCTTTCTCTACTTGCATAAAGCCTAACTCAAGCGGAGTTTTCCGCCCGAATATCTTAACCATGACCTTCAACTTTTTCTTTTCGGTATTAACTTCTTCAATAATGCCACTAAATCCACTGAATGGACCGAAAATTACTTTTACGGTCTCACCCATTACATAAGGTATATTCAATTCTTCAGCTGCATCTTGAAGCTCATCTACCGTACCAAGTATACGATTAACTTCAGACTGTCGCAAAGGAACAGGCTTGTCAGAACCACCTAAAAAACCTATCACATTCGGAGTATTTCTTAGGTGATGAGCAACTTCGCCAACCAAAGCAGCCTCAACTAAAACGTAACCAGGAAGATAACTTCTTTCTTTCACAACTTTCTTACCATTGCGAACCTGGTACACTTTTTCAGTAGGAATCAATACCTGAGAAACATAATCACCAAGGTCGCTATTTTTAATGTCAACTTCAAGATATTCTTTAACCTTAGCCTCTTTACCACTAATAGCACGCAGAACGTACCATTTCTTTTCAATCTCAGACATTTATTTTCCTCGTTTTAATGTGGATAAATGATATTTTCCATTAGATTCTGGAAACAGAAGTCCATCGCAAACACCACCAGTGCAATAAGTAGGGAAGCATATAAAACAACCACTGCACTGTTAGAGAGTTCAGAATAAGTAGGCCACGATACTTTATGGACAAGCTCGTCGTAAGTTTCTTTAATATAAGTTACTATCTTCTTCATCTTAACAATATTAGCACGGAAGGAGAGGCTCGAACTCCCGACACCCGGTTTTGGAGACCGGTGCTCTACCAACTGAGCTACTTCCGTAGAAAACAATCAGTCCCCGCAATTTCTTACAAGAACTGATTAAATTATTTTTTTAGTCAAGGATTTCTGTAATCTGACCAGAACCTACTGTACGTCCACCCTCGCGGATTGCAAAACGCAAACCAACATTCAATGCTACAGGGTAGATCAATTCAACATTGATTTCAACATTATCTCCAGGCATTACCATTTCCGTTCCTTCAGGAAGAGAGATCTCACCTGTACAGTCCATAGTACGCAAGTAGAATTGAGGACGATATTTATTGTGGAAAGGAGTATGGCGTCCACCTTCCTCTTTCTTCAAAACATAAATAGAAGCTCTGAATTTAGAGTGTGGTTTAATTTGACCTGGTTTACAAAGAACCATACCACGTCTAATTTCATTTTTATCTACACCACGAAGCAACAAACCAACGTTATCACCAGCTTCACCTTCATCCAACAATTTGCGGAACATTTCAACACCAGTTACAACTGATTTCTTATCTTCACCCAAACCTAAGATTTCGATTTCATCACCAACTTTCACGATACCTGCTTCGATACGACCAGTAGCAACTGTACCACGACCAGTAATTGAGAATACATCTTCAACAGGCATCAAGAATGGTTTATCAATATCACGAGGAGGCAATGGAATCCATGTATCAACAGCATCCATCAATTCCATAACTTTATCTTCCCATTTTTCAACGCCATTCAAAGCACCTAAAGCAGATCCGCGGATAATAGGAGTGTTATCACCGTCAAACTCATACGCAGAAAGCAATTCACGCATTTCCATTTCAACGAGTTCCAACATTTCCTCATCATCAACCATATCGCACTTATTCATGAACACAACCAATTTTGGAACGTTCACCTGACGAGCCAGCAAAATGTGTTCACGAGTTTGAGGCATAGGACCATCAGTAGCAGCAACTACAATAATCGCACCATCCATCTGAGCAGCACCAGTAACCATGTTCTTTACATAGTCAGCATGTCCCGGGCAGTCAACATGAGCATAGTGGCGGTTTGCCGTTTCATATTCTACGTGAGAAGTATTAATTGTAATACCTCTTTCTTTTTCTTCAGGAGCATTATCAATCTGATCGAATGATTTAACTTCCGAAAGACCTTTTTTTGCCAACACAGCAGTGATAGCAGCAGTCAACGTGGTTTTACCGTGGTCTACGTGACCAATTGTACCAATATTTACGTGCGGTTTGGTACGTGCAAATTTCTCTTTAGCCATAGCTTTACTTGTTATTTATTTGATTAATAATCAGCTTTTCATTTTATGAGCTGTTACCGGGATTTGAACCCGGGACCTCTTCCTTACCAAGGAAGTGCTCTACCGCTGAGCTATAACAGCAAGAGAAAAGAGAAGTGGGCAAAGATGGATTCGAACCACCGAAGGCGTAAGCCAGCAGATTTACAGTCTGCCCCATTTGGCCACTCTGGTATTTGCCCCTTTATTACAAGGCTCTTTTCCCTCTCTTTTTGAGCCTCTTGTCGGATTCGAACCAACGACCCCGAGATTACAAATCACGTGCTCTGGCCAACTGAGCTAAAGAGGCAAACTCAAAAAGATGCAACCGTTAGGTTCCACGCGAGCGAAACGGCTGCAAATTTAGAGATTTATTTTTTCCCCACAAAATTTTAGCAGATTTATTTATTACGTTGTTTCTCCTTATATTTAACCAGCTGTTTTTCGAGAGCCTCCACGCTCAAATCAACAGCTTCTTCAAACGTATCGCATATCTTGCTTGCATAAAGCTCACCATTGGGGATTGCAACTACAACACCCGCTTCTTTATTAGCAGCGGTTTCAGGCTTAACAACTTTTAATGACACCTCGACTTTCTTTATATCATCGTAATATTTCTCCAATTTTGCAACTTTCTTTTGAATAAAAGAATGTAACTGCTCTGATGCATCAAAGTGAATTGACTGAATTCTTACTTCCATAATTACCTCCGTTTTTAAGCTCTGGGGTGAGCCTGATTATAAACTTTTTTAAGTTCTTCGAAAGTAGTATGCGTATACACTTCCGTTGTCGTTAAACTCTCATGTCCGAGAAGCTCCTTAATAGCAGCAAGCTCTGCATCGTGATTCAGCATCGTTGTTGCAAAAGTATGCCTTAAGACATGAGGAGATCGTTTCTTCAACGTCACCACTTTCGATAGATTTCGTTTCACAAGATTTTCCACAATACTGCGAGACAAGCGCTCTCCGTTTTCCCGAACAAAAAACGCATCAGACAGACACGTTACAGCATTTCTTCTATCGTCTAAATAACCTGTTATCATCATTTTCAGTTCTTCATCAAAAGGAATTAATCTTTCTTTTTGGCGTTTACCCAAAACCTTAATAAGAGAAGATTGTAGATCAACATCTTTATTATCCAGCCCTATCAATTCAGAAAGACGAATTCCCGTAACATAAAACATTCCGATAATCAAGCGATCGCGACATCCTCTAAAACCTTCCTCAAAAGACGTTTCATCCAGCAACTTATTCATATCGCTTTCTTTTAAAAACACCGGCAGTTTCTTTTTGTTTTTAGGTCCCGCTATTTTACGCAATGGGTCGACAGAAACCACACCAAAACGCAAAAGGTGTTTATAGAATGAACGTAACGCGCTTAACTTCCGGTTAATAGACGTAGAAGTATAGCCCCTATCCATTAAGGACACAATCCACTCGCGAACAATTTCAGGGGTTACGTTTGAAAGTTCAATAGAACCAAATTCCGCAAGAACAAAACTTTCGAACTGGCATATATCATCATGATAAGCCTTAATCGTCTCTTCAGAATAGTTACGTTCATATTGAAGGTTATCGAGAAAAGAGCTTACTGTCCACATATCGTCATACAATAAATCATGCAACGAATATATGAAAAGAATCCAATTAAATCAAAGGAATTACGAATTATTAATCTTCTACTTGCTGAAGTTTCTGAACATAAACTGCGCGTTCCTTCTTAAGTCTGTTAACAACAGAAGGTTTATCAAATTGTTGTCTACTTCTCAACTCTTTGACAATGCCTGTTTTTTCAAATTTTCTTTTAAATTTCTTCAGCGCTTTCTCAATGTTTTCGCCTTCTTTTACGGGTACTACAATCATACTTTTTTTATTAAAATATTAATAGTTATGAAAATTATATCAAATTCGAGCGGCAAAATTACACATACTTTCTTTATTCACAAAACTTTCATCGAAAAAACAATAAATATATGGTTCAGTGGACATTGCTTTTCTTCTGTAAAGAAGCAATTAAGTAACCTTTCCAAGAAAATATTAACGAAAAGTGATTATCTTTGATGAAACAAATATAATATCATTTTTAAATGACTAAAACAATAAATAGCCGGATTCAGGCTCTGCAAGCATGGTTAAAAAGAAAAGACCTACAAGCCATCATCATATCGAGTGCAGACCCTCATTTAAGCGAATATCTGGCCCCTCATTGGAAAATCAGAGAATGGGTCTCCGGATTCACCGGATCAGCCGGTATAGTTGTTATCACATTGCATGAAGCGGGTTTATGGACAGACTCCAGGTATTTCCTTCAGGCAGAGCAGCAATTAAAAGGTACCAATATCAAACTTTATAAGGAGATGTTACCGGAAACTCTCACAATTCCAACTTTCTTGAGTAATACCCTTGATAAAGGAGATTATGTAGGTATTGATGGAAAACTTTTCTCAATCAACCAAGTCAACGAATTAAAAAAGGAGCTTGACTTCAAAAATATAAATGTAAAAAATATCTCTGATCCAATAAATGAGTTATGGAAAGACAGGCCTGCCATTCCAGAAACAAAGGCATTTCTCTATGACATAAAGTATGCCGGAAAAAGCAGTTCGGATAAGATTAAAATAATTCAGAGCTGGATTAACCAAGAAAATTATGACGCTACATTGATCAGCGCCTTGGATGAAATAGCATGGGTTTTGAATATAAGAGGTTGCGACATTCACTGCAACCCGGTCGTAATCTGTTACCTCATTATAGAAAAAGATAACATTCATTTGTTTATCAACCCGGTAAAAGTGTCAATAGAGTTGAAGGAATACTTCAAAGATACCGGAGTACTTCTTCATGACTATCAAGATATAGAAAATTTCCTTCGTCACATAAACGCAAAGAAAATATCAATTGACCCCGCCAAGACGAACTACTCTGTCGCTTCATACATAAGCCCTTTATGTCAGATACAATATACTCCCTCTCCAATTGCTTTATTAAAAGCTATCAGAAACGAGCAGGAAATCTATGGCATACATTCAGCGATGCTACGAGACGGCCTTGCGTTAGTCAAATTTCTTAAATGGCTCGAAAATGCAGTTCCATTGGGAAATGAGACTGAAATAACCATTGAGAAAAAACTTCATTCTTTTAGAACACAACAAAATCTCTTTGTTGGAGATAGCTTTGATACGATAGCCGGGTATAAGGAGCATGCTGCAATCGTACACTATGAAGCTACCCCGGAAACAGATATATCCTTACAACCGGAAGGTTTCTTACTTCTCGACTCCGGTGCCCAATACCTCGATGGAACAACGGACATAACCCGCACTATCGCATTGGGAGATTTAACTGAAGAAGAAAAAACTGATTATACACTAATATTAAAAGGGCATATTGCATTGGCAATGGCTGTTTTCCCGACCGGAACCCGAGGAACACAACTAGATGTACTGGCCCGTATGCCAATATGGAAAAAAGAAATGAATTATCTGCATGGCACAGGCCATGGAGTGGGACATTTTTTGAATGTTCACGAAGGACCTCAAAGTATTCGTATGAATGAAAACCCAATTCCTTTGCAGGCTGGAATGGTGACCTCAAATGAACCGGGAGTTTACAAATCAGGGAAGCATGGTATACGCATTGAAAACCTCACGTTGGTAGTTCCCGCCGGCAAAGGTATGTTTGGGGAATATTTGAAATTTGAAACCTTAACTCTTTGCCCGATTTGCAAGAGAGGAATTATAAAAGAGATGCTCACTAGCGAAGAAATTGAATGGCTAAACAATTATCATCAAGATGTATACGAGAAGTTAGCTCCGGCATTAGATGAAGACGAACGAGAGTGGCTAAAAAATGTAACAAGTAACCTATAATTAAAAAAATGGCATTAATAAAATCAGTAAGAGGGTTTACTCCAGAAATAGGAAAGAATTGTTTTCTAGCAGACAATGCAACCATTATAGGGGACACTGTAATGGGAGATGATTGTAGTGTATGGTTCAACACCGTATTACGTGGCGATGTAAACTCCATAAGAATTGGAAATGGTGTTAATATTCAAGACGGAAGTGTTCTACACACTTTATATGAAAAGTCAACAATCGAAATAGGAAATTATGTTTCCATTGGGCATAATGTAACCATACACGGTGCTACGATAAAAGATTATGCCCTGATAGGAATGGGAGCAACAATCCTTGACCATGCCGTCATCGGTGAAGGCGCAATTGTCGCCGCAGGCTCATTGGTGTTGAGTAACATAGTCATTGAACCCGGAAGCATCTGGGGAGGAGTTCCTGCTAAATTTATAAAGAAAGTAGACCCGCAACAAGCAAAAGAATTGAATCAAAAAATAGCGCATAATTACTTGATGTATTCCAGTTGGTATAAATAAATTCGATTTGAAAATACTGACCAAAGCTAACGGGCAGAGTTTAAAAAGTGATCTTATCCATGATTCTGTCCGTTGCTCCTGCATTACTAGTCACGTAATATCCTGCATTAGTACCGGTTTCACGCAAGAACACTTCATCAAACAACATACGATCCAACAATGTTTTCAACTCTTCATAATTAGTAATCGAAAAAGCCCCATTAGCTTCTATCAGTTGCGTCGCTTCCATGAATTTCTGATATTTAGGCCCAAAAACGACAGGTATCCCATATACCGCAGCTTCCAATGTATTATGGATACCTACACCGAATCCTCCTCCGATATAAGCAATTTCTCCATAACGATAAATCGAAGAAAGCAAGCCAAAACAATCGATAATCAGACAATCAGCTTTACGTATATTCTTTTCATCCGCTCTGGTATAACGAACATACGGACGTTTTAATTTTCGAATAATCTCCACCAAATGATTCTCATCAATCACATGAGGTGCTATAATCAACTTCAACTCGGGATGGTTATTGAAATACTCAATAAAAAGATCCTCATCGGGTTGCCATGAACTACCGGCAACAAAAACGAAGGAATCATTTTTAAACATTTCCACCAATGACAGTTCTTTCGCTTCCTCCCTGATCTGCAGAACCCGGTCAAATCTGGTATCTCCAACCACAGTAACTTTACTGATTCCTATTTTTGCCAGATAACGCTTAGAGCGCTCATTCTGAACAAATAAATGATCAAAGTCGCGCAGTACATTACGATATGTACCTCCATACCACTTAAAAAAAATCTGTCCTCTACGAAAAATGGACGAGATACTATACACCGGAACCTGGCGTCTATGCAGTTCATCCAAATAGTTCTTCCAGAACTCATATTTAATAAAAAACGCCATGCAAGGATTAGCTATATCCAGGAATTTCTTCACATTTCTCGGCTTATCAAAAGGTAAGTAACACACAACATCAGCCCCACGATAGTTTTTACGAACCTCATAGCCTGATGGTGAAAAGAAAGTCAACAAAATTCCATATCCAGGATGCTCAGCCCGAATTCTTTCAATAAGAGGACGTCCCTGTTCAAATTCCCCTAAAGATGCAGCATGGAACCAAATATACCGCACATCTTTCTCCAACTGCTGACGTAAAAGCTCGTATACAACCCAATGCCCTTTCATCATTTTACGTGGCTTACGACTGAAAGGAGCAGCCAGATGAACTAGAAGGTCATAAAAGCCTATTGCCAAGTCATATAACAACATACTTTCCGGAGTTATTTCAGTATTTCTATTGCCCGTTGCATTCGGGATAAAGTTTCTTCTTTGCCCAAAGCCCAAGAGATATCAAACATGTGGGGACCTTTACCTTCTCCTACCAATGTCAGGCGAAAAGCATTCATAATATTGCCGGTATGATAACCTTTTGAAGCAATCCATTCCATAACAATCTTTTCTTGATTTTCAATGCTAAAGTCATCAATTCCAGCCAAAAGCTGCATTAACTCCGTCATGCATTTAGCCGAATCTTCCTTCCAGCGTTTTTGCACAGTTTTTTCATCGTAAGTTGAAGGTGCCACAAAGAAAAAGCCTGCAGCATCCCATAATTCATGCACAAAACTAACTCTGTTTTTCATCATTCCCACCACTGTCACAACTTTATCGAATGGGACGTCCACTCCATGCTGCTTCAATACAGGAACAAAAAATTTGGCAATCTCTTTATCCGGTTTCATCAAAATATATTCGTGATTAAACCAGATTACTTTCTTATAATCAAATTTTGCGCCGGACTTACTACAATGCTCCAAACTGAAAAGCTTCGTAAGTTCTTCCAGGGACATTATCTCCTGATCATTGCCCGGGTTCCAGCCCAATAAAGCCAGAAAATTCACCACAGCTTCAGACAGATATCCGGATTCACGATAACCGGAAGAAATCTCCCCTGATTTCGGGTCATGCCATTCCAACGGAAATACAGGAAAACCAAGGCGATCACCATCACGCTTACTCAATTTCCCATTTCCTTCCGGTTTTAGCAACAAAGGAAGATGGGCAAAAGCAGGCATGGTATCTTCCCACCCAAAAGCACGATATAAAAGTACATGCAAAGGAGCAGAAGGTAACCACTCTTCACCTCTGATGACATGGGATATCTTCATCAAATGGTCATCAACAATATTTGCCAAATGATAAGTAGGCAATTCATCTGCTGATTTATAGAGAACCTTATCATCCAATATGGACGAATTAATCACAACTTCACCGCGGATAAGATCATTCACGTGTATCTCTTCACCCGATTCAATCTTAAAACGCACAACATACGTTTCACCACGGGCAATCAAAGCACCAACTTCCTCTTTAGAAAGAGTTAAGGAATTACGCATCTGCATGCGCGTAGAAGCGTCATACTGAAAATTAGCAATTTCAGAACGCTTTTTCTCCAATTCCTCAGGAGTATCAAATGCTATATATGCCTTACCGGAATCCAACAGAATCTTCACATATTTCTTATAGATTTCACGTCTTTCCGACTGTCTGTACGGGCCATTTTCACCGCCAACCCCAACTCCTTCATCAAACGACAGACCTAACCATTTAAATGATTCCAGTATATATTCCTCTGCGCCGGGAACAAATCTGTTTGAATCGGTATCTTCAATACGGAGAAGGAAATCTCCGCCATTTTGACGAGCAAAAAGATAATTGTATAATGCTGTACGCACACCTCCAATATGCAACGCTCCTGTGGGACTTGGAGCAAAACGAACTCTAACTCTTCTATTTGTCATACTTTGCATTACTTAATTTTAAGGCAATCAGTCGGCAAAATTAAACCTTTTTTTCCATACAAGTGTTTTTTTTCGTACTTTTCGCAAAAAAATCAACGGACATGAACAATATCAGGACCAACAAACCGTTTTCGTATAGAGATTTAACATACAAAGCACTGATCTTCGTGTGTACTGTAACGGTTATTGCCTATTTTCTACCCCGTGATAACAACTTCAACTATCAATTTGACATTAATAAACCGTGGAAATACGGGCAACTTATTGCAACTTTCGATTTTCCAATATATAAAGATGAATCGATTGTAAAGCATGAACAAGACAGCATACTTTCAACCTTTCAACCTTTCTATCAACTAGATACAAATGCGGTAAAAGTAGCCATCGCCAAATTAAGAGCCGACTATCAAGATCATTTAAAAAAAGTCCTGCCATCACCAAACTATCTGCACTACCTCGAGAAAACTTTATACAAGGTATACCAGACAGGGATAATATCTACCGAAGAGGCCGGCAAGTTAAAGCAGGATAGCACTAATTCCATTGTTATCGTCGAGAACAAACTTGCAAATCCCAAAGAAGTCTCCCAGCTTTTTTCCACCAAAAAGGCCTATACCTATATATTGACAGCAGATACAATTCATTACTCTCCGGAAATACTCCGATATTGTTCTTTAAACGAGTATCTGATCCCCAACTTAATTTTCGATAAGCAACGTACGGAGACTGCCAAGAAAGAAGCATTTGATAATTACTCTTGGGCTAACGGCATGGTACTGAGCGGACAAAAAATCATAGATCGCGGTGAGATTGTCAATCAGGAAACATACAACATACTGAAAAGCCTTAAAAAAGAATCCCTTCAGAGCAATGAGTCCATTATCGGACAGAAAAGGTTGGTTTTATTAGGCCAAATCCTTTTCATTGCGATATTCATGCTGTTCTTCATGCTCTATCTTGATCTTTTCCGCAAAGATTATTATGCAAATAAAGGAAGTCTCTCATTACTATTTGCCTTAATCATGGTGTATTGCGTCGTCACATCCTTAATGGTAGGCAATCATCTTTTCAGTGTATATATCATTCCGTATGCAATGCTTCCTCTCATCATACGCGTGTTTCTGGACTCACGAACAGCTTTTATGACCCATGTCATTACAATACTTATTTGTTCCGTAAGCCTTCGGTTCCCTCATGAATTTATATTATTACAATTATCAACGGGATTAGTCGCTATTTTCAGTTTACGAGAGTTGTCACAACGGTCCCAATTAATTCGCACCGCAATTCTTATCATACTGACCTACGCAGCAGTATATTTCTCGTTCGAACTTATAACGGAAAATAATCTTTCCCAGCTGAATGCGAGTATGTATATTTATTTCATCATCAACGGAGTGCTCTTATTATTTGCCTACCCTTTGCTTTTCTTACTGGAAAAAACTTTTGGTTTCACCTCCAATGTTACACTTGTCGAACTCTCCAATATAAACAACCCATTGTTGCGACGTTTATCCGAAACCGTGCCAGGTACCTTTCAACATTCTTTACAAGTGGCCAACCTTGCAGCTGAAGCAGCAAACCGTATCGGCGCCAAGAGCCAATTAGTACGTACCGGAGCACTTTATCATGATATCGGTAAAATGGTTGACCCCATTTTCTTTACCGAAAATCAGATAGGTGGAGTAAATCCTCACAAGAATCTCAGCTACGAACAAAGCGCACAGATTATTATAAGCCACATAACCGAAGGACTGAAAATGGCAGAGAAAAACAATCTACCTAAAGTCATCAAAGATTTTATCAGTACACATCATGGACGGGGTAAAACAAAGTATTTCTATATATCATGGAAAAACGAGCATCCGGGTGAAGAACCGGACGAAAGACTTTTTACCTACCCGGGTCCCAACCCCTTCACTCGTGAAACAGCCATATTAATGATGGCAGATGCAGTAGAAGCCACCTCAAGAAGTCTATCGGAGTTTACCGAAGAAAGCATCAATAACATTGTCGACAAGATCATCGATTCACAAATGGAAGAAGGCTTCTTCAAAGAATGCCCTATCACATTTAAAGACATCACGGTCATTAAAAGCGTATTCAAGGAAAAACTAAAAACCATATATCATACCCGGATCAGTTATCCGGAATTAAAAAGATAAGACTAAGACTATGAAAAACATTCAAGACCAAAGACATACCGAAACCTTTCTGCAAAGCCAAAGTATAAAACTTCATGACATTACGGGATTCTGTTTCATGAAATCATACCAACCGGCTAGATATAAAAGCCACATAGGAAGCAAAGTTAAATATGGAGCCGGAATCCTGACTTTATACCTTAAAGGGAACCATGAAAAGGCCTTTTGCCTAAAACAATCCCAACATCCGGAGCGTATAATCCGTTATTTATTAACATGTGGAATTTCTTTTAATAATTATCATCCCGGTAAGCGGACAACGGAGAGTATCCCGGAAAAAACCTATAAACGAGCATCTTTGTATATGTTCTATTTCTTCGTTCTGTTCCTGACCTTTACGATACTTTCATTTTGGTCTCTTACATTAGGGTCAGAATGGAGATTTATGCCGGGGCTTCTATCATTTAGCGCCAGTCTCTATTTTCTTTATATGCTACTCACCCGGTTCTGCTATCTTTCCATTTCAGATAAGGGACTCACAATCTTCAGCGTAGGACGGGTCATCAGTCATCCATACGAAAACATCACTAAAGTAAATTTTGACTTTGCGCGTGAGCAAAATTTCACTCATATCATGGAGCTTCTCGACAAAGACTATAATTATCATCTCTACTATATAGGTAGAGTATCCCGTAAAGATTTGGATGAAATAGCAATTAAACTACAAGAAGCCGGTATTGATGCAACCTGCAGCTTGGATCATGAAAAACGCTTCTACCAAGATTCTTTCCATTAAGCAAAATCAAGAAAATAGTTTCAGAGAACTATCGTATTTGTTTCAAAAGTCCTCCACAGGCGTCTTCTAATAAGTCGAGCACATATTCGAAACCTTCGGCACCTCCATAATAAGGATCAGGGACATGATCAGAATGTGACATCCGAATACAGAAATCGGTCATACGTCTGATTTTATTGCATTCTTCAGGTGAAGGTGCGCGATCTTTAAGATCATCAATATTTCGATCGTCCATTCCTACAATCAAGTCAAAGAGATAAAAATCTTCAGTTTTAACGGAACGGGAACGGTGTGTAAGATTATACCCCCGACGGGCAGCATGCATACGCATTCTGGCATCCGGCAATTCCCCTTCGTGATAAGAAAGAATTCCTGCCGAGTCAATTACAAATTCATCATCAATACCCTCTTTCTCTAAGAGCAACTTCATCACTCCTTCCGCCGAAGAAGAACGACAGATATTGCCAAGACAGACAAATAAAATCTTACGAGGCTTATTCATATCATCATTTTTTTGCATTTACCACTCCAATACTGAACTCCCAAACGGATAACCTCCATTCTGGAAAGAGCTTTTTCAGCATAAGCCACACCGGTATCCTTATACTCCGGAGAATATTTCTCCACCATAAGCCCCATCGCTTTCATTTTCTCTTCAAGAGAAAGTTCCAATACAGCTTTACATTGCAGAATAATACTCTCGTAACTCGTGGTGAATTCTTCCGGCATAACCTGTACAGTGCCGACAACACAAAAAGAAACCTCCGGGCAAGCCTTAATGCCAGTCAGTTTACGCCCCACAGGAGCACAATGAATATATATTGATGAATCACCATCCCATACATAATTCAAAGGCACACCATAGGCGCCCTCATCGGGAATCTGAATCGATAAGACCCCATACTCCCCATTTTTTAATAAATGTATGGCATTTACCTGATCTAAAAGACTATTCTGTCTTCTGATTGAATTATTTGAATATTCCATTTTATTATCTATAAAAGTAAGAACTACATTGGATCTACGTCATAGTAGACAATTAAAGACTTGAAATGATCACTCTCCTGCATTTCTTTTTGCACACGGAGGAGCAATTCTCTGATCCTACTCATAGGAGCGTTATATTCTATTTTTAGCATGATTTTGCGAATAAACAAGGTCTGTATGCGAGCTACGGGAGGCTTATCCGGTCCCAAAACCCGATGGCCGAAAACAGCCCGCAACTTCGTTCCCATAGCTTGCGCCATAATATCCAACAGTTGTTCATTACGGTTTTTCAGATAGACATAAATCAACCTGTAATAAGGGGGATAATGAAACATTTGCCGCTCAGCCAACTGATCGGATACCATACGTTCAAAATCATTATGGATCACTTCAGCTATAATAGGATGAGTAATATTTCTCGTCTGCAATACCACACGTCCCCTCTTATTCTTCCGTCCTGCACGCCCGGAAACCTGAGCCATTAACTGAAAGGCCCGCTCATAAGCCCGGAAATCGGGATAATTCATCATTGCATCGGAATCAAGAATGCCAACTACGCTAACATGATCAAAATCAAGACCCTTTGACACCATCTGTGTTCCGATCAGGATGTTTGTTTTCCCCTGTTCAAAATCAGAAATAATGCGTCCATAAGCAGTACGAGTACGGGTAGTGTCCAAATCCATACGAGCGACAGTCGCCTCAGGAAAAATAGCTTTTATGTCATCCTCTATTTTCTCGGTTCCAAACCCCCTATTCCGCAAATCAGTACCTTCACAAGCCGGACATATACGAGGCAGCTGAGTGGTATAGCCGCAATAATGACAAGTCAGCAAATTCAATTCTTTATGATAGGTCAAACTCACGTCACAGTTCTGGCATTTAGGCGTCCATCCGCATGTGCGGCATTCTATCATAGGAGCAAACCCACGGCGATTCTGAAACAAAATTACCTGCTGATGCTGTTCCAAAGCTTCACGCACATACTCAAGCAATAATGGAGAAAACGGTCCATTCATCCGCTTCTTATGATGTAATTCCTTAATATCCACCGGAATAATTTCCGGAAGCTGGATTTCCTTATACCGTTCCTGCAACATCACTAAACCATATTTACCGGAAGACGCATTGTGCCATGATTCGATGGAAGGAGTGGCGGTACCGAGCAGTGTTTTAGCTCCATACATGGAAGCCAGCATAATAGCGGCATTACGGGCATGATAACGTGGCGCCGGATCTTGTTGCTTATAAGTATTTTCATGCTCTTCATCCACAATGACAAGACCAAGTTTGCTAAAAGGCAAAAATACAGAAGAACGAACTCCCAAAATTATATCATAAGGCTTATCCGTCAGTTGCTTTTGCCAAATCTCAACCCTTTCGGTATCCGGGAATTTAGAATGATAAATACCCAAACGGTCTCCAAACACCCGCTGCAAACGGTCGGTTATCTGAGTGGTTAATGCAATCTCAGGTAAAAGGTACAAGACCTGCTTCCCCTGACGAATCATATCTTCTATCAGATGAATATAGACTTCAGTCTTGCCACTTGCGGTTACTCCATATAGTAAGCAAACATTTTTGGACTTAAAACACGATGTAATCTCATCGTAGGCGCGATGCTGATGCTCATTAAGCGGATTTACCGGAGACAGAGGCATACTGCTATTCTGTAGACGGGCTACGTCACGCAAATAAATTTCAAAAATATGTTTTTCCTGCAAAGCATTAAATGCCGCCGGAGAAGCGCCGGAACGTTGCAACAAATCCTTCTTGGTCACTTCTCTGGGGTAAGGAGTCAGACTGTCGCCATCCAATATACTACCGGACAGTTCGATATATTTCATTAATAAATCCAACTGCTTGGGAGCACGGGACAATTCATCGAATAATATCCTCAATCGCCGTTCATCTTTCATTCCATCGACCAATCGCACACGAGTCTCAGTCTTTGGCTTATAAGTACGGCGCAATTCTTCTTTCACAAAAAGAGCTTCTTTATCAAGCAAAGACTTTATAACAGGTAAAATATTCTTTATGCCACTATCCTTCTCCAGTCTGGTTACGGTTTGCTCCGGATCATTCGAAAGCAAACAAAGCACGGCTTGTTCTTTTTCCGACAGAGACCTTTCAGATTCAAAATCAGGGTTATACTCCACCACTGTTTCACTCTCAAGTTTCAGCCCCGAAGGCAATGCCGCCTTATACACATCCCCAAGAGTACAAAGATAATAGTTGGACAACCAATCCCAAAAACGAAACTGCTGCTCAAATAAGATAGGAGTATTATCCAATACAGAAACTACTGCCTTTACTTCATAACCTTCAGGCGCAGATTGATGAATACGACTTATGATTCCTGTATAATATTTCTTTCGTCCGAATGGAACGACCACCCGACACCCTATACATAAGATATTTTCCCATTCTTGTGGCAAAGAATAAGTAAAACACCTGGGCAAGGGTAAAGGTAATATGACATCTACAAATTTTTCCATACGCCAGGCAAAGATAAGAAGAAGTATGCAAACCTCACCTTCGGAAGTTTTCGAAAAACATGAAATACTTCAAAACAAGATCACCTTCTTGTAATAAAGAAGCGGATTGCTTAAAATAGAGCAATCCGCCAACCCATAATATTTGTTAGTAGAGATTAACTCCACTACTTATTCTATACTTTTACAAACAATAGATCAACCTAGAAGATGTATGCAGCAGATACCTGCCATGTCTTTGTTTTGCCTTTACCTAATTCATCGTTAATGGTAAAGCTATCACCCATAGGAATCTGATAGTTGACTCCAACTTGCAGATGCCTCAACAATTTAAGGCCAGCACCCAGGTTCAATCCTACCTGCGCTTTCTTCTTAGTAACATCAAACTCAGAAAGAGCCTTATCTCCTGTAAAATCAAAGAAGAAATCGGGACCGGCAGCAAAATAGATTCCGAAAGTACTTCCCATCCCAATCGTATACTTCAAGTTGACAGGAATTTCCAGTCCGGTCTGTTTTATGTCATTATCATTCACTTCAACTTTTCTCTGCGAAAACAACAAAGCTCCGTCAACCCCCAAACCAATGATAGGAATAGTCAACTCTGCCATCGGACCAATAAAAAAACCGGTATTATTGTCCTTATTCCCGGTATATCCACCGTCAATATCTATCTTGGACAAGTTTACACCGCCTTTTACTCCCCACTTAATTAATTGCGCCTGAACAGGTATAGCCATTACAAAGCTACATGCGCTTATCAGGAATACACTAATAATTTTTTTCATAAGTCTTTTGTTTTATTTCTGAGACAAATATATGAGTTTTATACATAATTAAAGAACAAGTAGTTTTCTTTTTTGTTTAGCGGAACGTGTAATAGCAAATCCCGCGACAACTTGGAAAGAGGATACGAGTTCATTCACTAAAACAAACAAAAAAAGAGTGGAAAAATTCAAGAAAACCACAAAAGATACTACCTTTGCAGCGGTATATGGTACTACGACAACCTATGCTTTTCCCCATAGTAAGGAAAGATGCCGGAGTGGTCGATCGGGCCGCACTCGAAATGCGGTGAACGGGTAACTGTTCCCAGGGTTCGAATCCCTGTCTCTCCGCTGGAAGGTCTGGACAAAACCAGACAACAACAGGACAAAAGCCTACAAGTCAATAGCTTGTAGGTTTTTTTGTTTCTGATATGTCCGTCATAAAGGACACGAAAAAGCCCCAAAAAGACACAGTTTTGTGCCTAAATCGTTACCGATTCCGTTCCGGACAAAATAGGTAACGATTTGTCCGAATTTGACCTCTCGCTGTCCAAATTTGTACAGTCTGTATATATCTCACAATTAATACATTAAAAGTAATTTTGTAACATTAAAAAGTGAGATTATGAAGAGTACATTCAAAGTCCTTTTCTACCTGAAAAAAGGGTCGGAAAAACGTAATGGAGAGGTAACAATTATGGCAAGAATTACCATTGATGGAAAAATTTGCCAGTTTAGTACAAAACAAAGCATCCATCCCGATAATTGGAGTGTAAAAGCAGGCAAAGCGACCGGGAAGTCTTGTGCACAACTCAATAAGTTGCTGGAAGACATTAAGGCATCATTACATCAAATCTACCATGAACTGCAACGGCGTGATAACTATGTTACTGCCGAGAAAATTAAGAATGAATTTTTAGGTCATACCGAATACCACGAAACGCTATTGAACTTATTTGAGAAGCATAACAACGATGTTAAGCAACTTATCGGTATATCTAAATCTGCATCTACTTATCAAAAGTATGAAGTAACCCGTAAGCATCTTGTGAACTTCATAGAATATAAGTACAAGCTATCAGATATTGCTTTGAAAGAAATAAACCTGATGTTTATTACTGATTTTGAAGTGTATCTGAAAACTATTGGTAAATGCAACGCTAATACCACAGCCAAGTTTATGCAGTTCTTCAAACGCATAATTTTGATTGCCCGCAATAACGGTCTGATTTTGGGCGACCCTTTTGCAAATTACAAAATCCGCTTACAAAGAGTTGACCGGGGCTACCTTACAGAAGATGAAATCAAAAAAATCCTTGAACTTGACCTTGTTTCCGAAAGACTGGAACACGTTCGTGATTTATTTATCTTTTCCTGTTTTTGCGGTTTGGCATACATAGATGTAGCAGGACTTAGAAAAGAGCATATACGCAAATCGTTTGATGGCAATCTTTGGATTATGACCAAACGGGTGAAGACCGGAACGAATGTTAATGTTCCGTTGCTGGACATTCCGAAAATGGTTTTGGATAAATATAAAGACCAGTTACCTCATGATAAAATTCTTCCTGTTATCAGCAACCAAAAGCTAAATTCTTACTTGAAGGAGATTGCCGACCTGGCCGGAATTAAAAAGAATCTCACATTTCATCTGGCACGCCACACTTTTGCGACCACAACCACATTAGGTAAGGGCGTTCCTATCGAAACCGTTTCAAAAATGCTGGGACATACTAACATTGAAACTACCCAAATCTACGCCCGCATCACGAATAACAAGATTAGTGATGATATGAAAGGGCTTTCCGGACAATTCGCAGGTATTGAAAAAATCTACAAAAAAGTAGCTCAATAGTTACCTATTTGCCGATGGTAACAAATAGGTAACGAAAACGGTAACGATTTTTAGTATAAATCATTAAAAAACAAAAGAATATGGAACAGCGACTGATTGAAAACAAAATTCTCACTATACGAGAACAAAAAGTTATTCTCGATAGTGATGTTGCAGAATTGTACGGCGTAGAAACCAAGCGTATCAATGAAGCGGTAAAGAACAACCCTGACAAATTCCCCGAAGGATATATCCTGTATTTGTCTATGGATGAAACAAATTCTTTAAGGTCGAAAATTTCGACCTTAAAGAATTTGGGGCGTGGTGAACACTTCAAATACTCACCAAAGGCATTCAGTGAGCGTGGTTTATACATGTTGGCGACTATCCTGAAATCACCCAAAGCAACAGAAACGACCATTGCTATCATTGAAACTTTTGCCAAGGTCAGGGAGTTGTCTCGAACTATCTCCCTGTTATCGGAACAGTCCGATAAAGCACAGCAAAAATCTATGATGCAGAAAAGCGGGGAATTGATTTCTGATATATTGAGTGATGATTTTCAGACAGTAGGAACAGAAACTACAATTGAATTTAACCTTTCTGTTTTAAAGGTAAAACATACCGTTAAGAAGAAGCCGAAAGAATAATTTTCATCCAATAAATTTTATAGGGCGGACGGTTAAATGTCCGCCTTCTTTGTTCACTTAAAAATATAGTCATTTCTCCACTAATTTTCCGGCAAAGTTACAGGAAATCGTCCACAAATAGCAAGGTCGGGCACTTCGTGTTTCTGATAACAATCTCCACGCCTTCGGGTAGTATTCTTATCGAAAACCTTGCATAAAGTGTCCGTATTTCCTGTGGAGTGAAAGCAAAAAATTATTGTTTCACTTCAAAAATTTATCGTTATGAAAATCGATTATTTTTCTATTCCGGAAATCACTGTGTCTTATAAAGACAATGTAAAAACGTCTGAACGCTTCCAAATTAAATGCTCCGAAGATTTAGCAAAGATATTCAAGGAAGCATTTCAGGATTGCATGCAACATCATGAGGAAGCTTATGTTATTTATATGAACCATTCAAACAGAGTATTAGGTATATCAAATATTTCTAAATGTGGCATTGCCAGTACAATGGTGGATATTAAAATCATCCTTCAAACAGCCTTGAAAGTACATGCTTCAGCGATTATTTTCTCGCATAATCATCCGTCATCTGTCTTGAATCCAAGCCAACAGGATATTGACTTAACCAGAAAATTAAAAGATGCCTGTCGTTTATTGGATATTTCACTTTTAGACCACATAATAATGACGGAAGAAAGTCATTATAGTTTTGCTAATGAAGGGCTTTTATAGCCCTTTATTTTGTCGAAATCTTTAAATTAATGCTTTTTCTTCCTGCTTCTCTTACCGTAAACCACTCCCATAGGCAGTCGTCCATCGGGGCGGTTATTCATTTCCATTTCTATATGCAAAAGTATTTACAGCTTCTTAACCTCTTTGAAAGTTCAAGCCCTAAAGGGTTTGATGAAAAAATCTTCCTGCTGTGCTTTGCACAGAGAGTATTTTTCCACAAAAACTTGCAAAGACTAAAGCCTACACTTTCCTGCATATATGAAACGAAAACGACCGACCCGACGGAAAGACGCATATAAAAAAAGTCGAATTTACGAGAAGCAGGAAAAAAAGGTTATGAAACTCAACTCCCTCACCTCAAGAATCCGCATAAATCTAAAAAATCAAAAGTTATGGAAGCAACAACATTAAGCGAAGCACGAATTTATGTAGGTACATACGCAAAGTACAACGATGGCTCAATCGAGGGCAAGTGGTTTGACCTTTCCGACTTTTCGGACAAAGACGAGTTTTACGAAGCCTGTGCGGAACTCCACGCAGACGAAGAAGACCCGGAATATATGTTTCAGGACTGGGAAAATATACCCGATGAATTAATAGGCGAAAGCTGGTTATCTGACAACTTTTTCGACATCCGGGATGCAATGGATGATTTAAGTGAAGACGAGCAAGAAGCGTTTTTAGTGTGGTGTAATCACGGTTCACACAACCTTTCAACCGAAGATGCAAACGACCTTATTTCATCATTCAGGGATGATTTTCAAGGCAAATATAAGGATGAAGAAGATTACGCCTATGATATTGTAGAAGAGTGCTACGAACTGCCGGAGTTCGCAAAAACATACTTCGATTACGAAAAGTTTGCCCGTGACCTGTTTATCGGTGATTACTGGTTTGAGGATGGTTTTGTTTTCCGGGCTTCCTGATTATTCACCAGGCGGGGAAACCCGCCCACAAAACACAATACAATGAAAATAGGCGCTTTATTCAGGTCATTGTTCCGGGTGGTACTGGTAGCTTCAGGAGTTTATTTTTTGTACACATCAGCGGGTATATGGTTGTTCCTGATGGTTGCATTTTTTGTTATCCGCTTTTTGTTACGGTTATTCCTATCGGTTTTCTTTATCCTCTTGACCGCCTTACTTATTATTGCTTTATTATTCACATTGTTAATATAGTAGCTTTATGAAATCACTAAATAAAAACGGAGTATCCGCGACCGAAGAGCCGGGACAGGAAAAATATGTAACGTTTATTGCGGGAGCGTTCAGGGGAACGGAATATTTTCAGTATGATTATCGCCATACGGATGGCGAACTGTTTTCTACGGTAGCGAAAACACTGGAAGAATGCCGGGAACGGCTGGATGAATGGTTTTCTAAAAAATAATAAATATACGGGCGGAACTCCCGCCCGCTACTTTTTCCATGAGCTGATGCGGGGGAAAAGTAGCAAAAAGCCAAATATAGGAACTTAACAATTAGCTATAATCTTTTTTGCTAACGCAATCGACAATAGTTTAGAATGAAAATCTATTCTTCCATTCTCAATCTTTGATATTGTTACACTCAAATCTTCTTGATTATGTATCTCAGACAAAGCAATAAGTCTATTTGCAGGTTCAATAAATTCACGAGATGCTACAGATAAAAATTTTCTAAATACACTTAATGTCAAATTATACACGTCAAAAATAAAAAGAGAAATATCAAAAGGCTCTTCTTGGCTGGCTATTTCTCCTCTAATTATTGAATTAAATGTATTTGATGATGATAATTTGTCTTTAGACCCAAATGTTTGCACTTCATACCAACAGTCTGTACCGGCAGGGTTAAATGTGTATTTACTAAATGAAACATTCTCTATAGGATATCCCACGTGAATAGCATAATCTCTTAGCTTTATAAAAAAACGGTATGAAAAGTTGTTGTCAAATAGATTTGAAAGATAAGATTTGAATTCAAGCACTTCTTCCGATGTACTCCCAAAGATATTCTTTATCCTATTTTCACAATGTTCTACGAAAGATTTAAAAGAAGATATGAAATTGATTAAACATCGATTAAATTCTATATAAGCTTCTTCTTTGTAATCATAATTAATTGTTTCTATGAAACTTCTTTCATATAGGTTCGTGTAATGTCTTTTGGCATCAAAAAAAGCATCAACATTCATTTTAATCTCCTTGATTCGACGTTCATAGTAGATAAATTCATAAACTTTCGCCGAATCTGATAATAAATCAGAATACTTTTTGAGAGTTATTTCTGCCAATTTAATCGGAAAAGGATTACTTGGAGTTGTTAAATATTGACGACCTGCTATCATTAAGTCACTTTTTCTTTTTTACTCTTTCTAATTGTTTTTCTGCTAATGTAGCCAAATATGGGGCACTATAAATATATTCTAATATAGCTTTTGATAGCGCATTCAGGATAGGAATTTCTTTTTCACTCAATTCTCCAATACCAGCGTGAGCACCAATGTTACCAAAATCTTTTAATCCTTTCGCTACATTTACTAGTTTTTGGGGAATTTCATTTTTATCTGCTAAATCCTTAAGCATTAAAGCTAATGTTCCTTGTTTTGCATTTCTGTCAATACAGACTAGTTCTAACATTCTTCGCATTAATATGGCATAAGCATTTACGTCTATTGATTTTACTTTTTCTGCTGCTTTATATGTACTTAAAATACTGTCAGGTAAACCCAGAGGATATTTATCGCTAATAGGATATAGAAATTCATAATCAACTTCATCTTCTGATTCCATATTATCATGCCAAAAATAATTGACTATATTTATTTTACTACAAGCAGGACATTCAAGGACACTATATATGGTACCACTGTCGCACATGCGACCATATTCGGAATCTTCATATTCATGCTCTTGATTAACATTCCCAATGATAACCATTGGAGATATATTATTACAATGTCCACAAGAGACAACTTTTGAAAGTGATTTTTCAGACATAATTTGTTATTTTGTTATTTTGCCAAGATTTTTATCTCTTTCACGTTTATAATCATTTCTTATTTTTTCAAACTTCCAAGAAAGGTATTTTAGATACCATCTTTCATAAAATCTAGGAGAACGACCATTTAAATAGCATTTCCTAATACAGTTATCTAAATAATCACCTAACTTGCTACCTCTTAAAACCACTTTTTTTGATATTATAGAGGATTCCAGTGTATATTGTGTATAATCAGGTAAGCGTGTAAGAACTTTAATTGGTTTATCTAGCCCCCATAAAGCATATCTTATTTTAGGCCTAAGTGATTTTAGCTTCTCTTTTGCCTTCTCTGCTTTTTCACTCCAATTATCTCTGCTTGTTGTCGTCCTATTCTTTAAGAGAATATTACTGATAGCAATTAGCTGATGTACAGAATCTGAAATATCAAAAATAAAACTCTCAAGCGTTTTCCTTCTAGCCTCTCTAATTTCTGTTTTGCGATTAAAAAAAAGAGTTAGAAAAAATGTCATTATCGAAATAATCGCTGCAATACAAGCAGCAATTAGAGTTGCTAATCCCCTGTCTATTTCACTTATATTCATAATTCGTATTTTTACGATTCCTGCTCTTGTAGAAGATATTATTTCCTGCAAAAGTACCCATAAAAAACCACCTGACAAAGTGACTTGTCAGATGGTTTCCAATAAGTTGCATAAAGTCGCCTATTCATCAACCTCTTTGTCATTCTCATTATTAAAACTGAACGTTAGCTGTTCCACCTGCCCGAAGCTATCTTCGATATACACGTCAATCTTTTGCTGGTCAGTAGAATTGGAAGTATAGTACAACCGGAACGTTTCACCCGGAAGCGGGTATAAATCGTTCGGAAGAAAAACCGTTCCGTCCGCCATCCGAAGCGTTCCTTTGCCATCCGGCTGAAAATACCTGATGAAATATTTCGTTTCTTCATACTGTCCTTCCCTGTGGAGTTGAAAACGAATTTCAGCCGTTTCATCTACTTTGATGTTCTTTTGAACGGGCATGGTCGTAACCTTAAACGGATAAACATGCTGAATATCCAGTTCATCATTACAAGAAAACACCAGCAGCATTGCTGCCAGCAAGTACACCCCCATAATTATATTTGTTGCTATCTTTTTCATACCGTTTAATTTATAATGAATTTAATACCGACCCCGAACTGTGTATGGAACTTTCCGACGGAAGAACCGAACAACCCACGTTCCCGGGCATTGATTATGAAAACTATTTTATCCATCAGGTAAGTTTCCAGTTCCAGCGTAGCAGCCCCACCATAAACAAAGACATCTTTGTTTGTAAGTGTAGAGCCATCGTATAGTTCCTTATCTCCCCAGTTGCTCGTTTCGTATCCGGCAAGAGCCGATAAGCCAAACGAAAGGAAGAATGTTTTCCGGCGGTCGGAAAGCAGTTTGATATAATACCCGCCTTCACCTGTGAACTGGCTTACAGGCACGGTTACATTCTTATATTCATACTCCTTATTAAAGTATTCCGCACCGACCACCCAACGGTTTCCGTTTTTGGTATAGGTGGCAAGTGCAGCACCAAAATAATACGCCGATTCCGGTTTACCGGGCTTCTTAAAGCCGTCCACCATCCCGCCTGTAAGCTGGATTCCCTTTTGTCCGGGCAGGTAACGTTGTGCGTGTGCCAGGTTAAAAATCTGGCACAAACACAACACTGCTATAATACAGATTAACTTTTTACATAAATTTCTCCCGTTCGGCAGAATACAAAACAAGTTTTGCTTCTGCTCTCTCTTACTCGAAATTTTCATCTTATTTGATTTTAAGTTCGTTAATCACTCTGGCATTCACAATATCCGAACTTTCGATACGGATATTTTGGTGACGGCCACCGTTCTTTTCGACCAGTTCTACCACCAGTATTTTATCGTCCGGGATGGTGAACTTTGGTAAGGTATAGATAGTGCGGACAGTCGATTTCCCGCCTATGGTAATCACTTCGTTAAAACTGCGGACAGGATAAAGTACCGATTCCTGAATGGCGGTACGCTTTGCCACCTTCTTATCGACAACCTTAAATTTGATGAAGTCCGTATCAAACGGGACATTGGAAGAGTTTTTCACCTGTGTATGAAAGTAGAACATCCCGTTATGCACATAGATTCCCTTGATTAAGAACTGTATCCCGAAACGCTTGCATCCCAAGTGGCGTATCTCCCGGTCGTTATTCTTGTAGATGGACTGCATAATCAACTTCACCAGTAACGGCGATTCGTTACCTAGCTCACGGAAGTAAATGTTCATTCGGGTATGGGAATAATCGGTAATATCATTCTCAAGGAAATCCTTCATTTCGATGTTCAGCATTTCCGGCTCATTGGCGTATTTGGCATTAAAAGAATAAAAGCTACCGTCTTCACAGATAACCGAAAAGTTGGTTTCACCCGGAAACCCTTCGGTAGCAGCCTTCACACGGATAACATTTTCCGCCCCGTCCGCTTTCCCGGCAATGATGTGGTTAGACCCTAAATCCACATATTTGACGGTGGACGGGAAAATGATGTGTACCGTTTTGGCAAATGTTACCTGAACACCGTAAGGTGTAACCATCTGCCCGTAAGGAAACTTTTGGGTGATACCCTGAAATAAGTCGTTGCTTTGTGCTTTGACCGTTACCGCACCAATAACCAGTGCGAACATGATAATTAACTTTTTCATTACGAATTGATTTTTTAGTGGCCGTTGGCGGGTGGATAGACCGCTTCCCGGCTGATTAATAATTGAGAATTTTTGTGGTGAGTCGCAGACCCTTTTGTTATTGCTTTGTATATAGCATCACTTGATAGTTCGCCTTGAGATTTACCTTTACCGTTCGAAACTTCTTTGAAAGATATTGTGAACCGCCTTGCAGTACGCCCCTTGTCAAATCAGAAACAATGGCAGCTCCCGCATTCTGATTGACCGTAAAACTTGAGCCAAGCCCAGCCCCGATATTTGCCATACCTTCGTTTAGGGCTTGCATTTCCAATGAAGACGGGACGGATAGACCTTTTTGCCCGTCCGAATCATACACGACCAGTTCAACCGGAATGATATTACCTTCATATTCCAATGAAGAGATATTAATATCCATACGTTCACCCTGAACCCGTGCCGTTCCTGACAGAAGGCTGTTTTTAGGCATCCGAATATGACCCGCTTGTAATGGCTCTAACAGGCGAAGCCGGACATTCTGCCCGTCCATCACCGACTGGTCTTCATGGATACAGGCAAGAATCGTATTCTTTCCCATCAAAGAACCAGTTCCGACCGCCGTATTGAAGCCATAGTTCCGGGGCTGGCTGTATGCTGCGATAAACTCCGCATCACTCATAGGCACTTGCAATCCCGAAACGGTTTGTTCGGTTACTGCTTTTACGGGTAAAGCCTGAACCTTTCCCTGTATGGATGCAGTTGGCGTAACTTGCTTTACTGATTGTTCCTGCCCGCCATTCATATATTTGGCTGCAAGTTCATAGGATTTTTCAAGTAGTGCCAGTTGCTCGTCTGCCGTACTTTGGGTATTTTCTCGTTCGTACAACCGGGCTTCCAACTCTTCGATTTTTTTTGCCAACTCCTCTTTTTCTTTATCTTCTTCAGGTATTTCATGAAAGTTTTCCAACCGGCGGTTTATATCCTGATAGGTATACGCTGAAGACTGGACGTAAGAACTGCTGCGGGATGAAGAACCACCGTAATAATTCCGGCTGGATGTCGCCGGTTGCTCTTCCGTCAGGTCGGTGGTCAGGCTTAAATTATCTTCGGGATTATTCTCTTCACCCAATATAAAGCCGAAGTCCTGTAATGACCGCATCCGTTCTTCCTGTTTGGAACGCATTTGTTCCTGTTCGTAGGCTGTCTTTTTATCCCCGATAATACCATCCTCTTTCGGTTGTGGTATATCCGCATTGAAACCGCCTATTTCATCCGGTTTCACTTTATTATCGGATGAAGGTGCGAATATCAGCCATATACAGCCGATAAAGGCAAGTCCCATTAATGGAAAGATGATAAGTTTCTTCCGCTTTTGTAGTTCCTGCGGGGAAAGCTGTCTCTTTTCTTTTTCTTCCTGTTTATTCAAATTCTGATTCTGTTCCATATTCGTGTAATTGATGATTAATACTGTCTTTACGTTGGAGTTCCATGCGTTCAATGTGCTTCATTTCCATAAATTCTTTTTCCGCACTCTTCTTTCCTATATTATAGATGGAAGAAACCGTCCAGTAAATCGAGAGGATACTACCACCGAGAATAAAAGTTATGATAATGATAATCCGGGCATCTTTCGACAGGCTTCCGCAAGCGTATCGCAACTTGTCATCCAGCCAGTCCCGTAGGTTTGTTAATGATTTCTTCACCATAGTTCTATCGTTTTAATACCTGTAAATCCTTATTTTCGGTAATTTCAAAAGCTTCAATGGTAAAGCCATGCGGGTTGTTATCACTCCTTACGGAGTTCAGCAACCGGCAACGGGTAATAAGGCTTCGTTCGGTAACGCTGCTTTCCCTTATAATCATTTGCCGGGCATAGGTTGCCACCTGATAAGGATACCGGTCGAAGTTGCAAATCACACTATCCACTTGTACCGATTGGTTGATATTCCCGGAAATGATACGGTTATAATATCCCTTTTCGGATAAGTCCTTATAGTAGTTGAAAGCACTTTTATCCGCCAGAAAAAGTGAACGTTGTATGTTCGATTCAATGGCGTTCTTATCCGGCGAAAGGGTAAAGAAGAGTTCATGGAAACGCTTAACGTGTTCTCTTGCTTCTACCGGGCGGTTCTGCGACAAATCCTGCGAAAGTGCCAGCATAAGGGATTTACCCCCATCAAGGACATAAATCTTTTCACGCTGTTTCTCCGCGAAACTGTACGAGTTCCAAAGGGCATAACCCACAATCCCGGCGCATACACAAACAAAGACTATCCCGAACAGGCGTATCTGTTTGAAGCTCGTTTCGATATTTTTTAATGACTTAAATTCCATTTGCTTGTTTTTGAATTAATAAAGGACACCGTGTGTCTTATTTTTTGATTAGTTTTCCGGCAATATTTCCGGTAACTGCACCGGCTCCCGCACCGGCAAGGTTACCACCCATCCCGGCAGTCTTATTCAGATTCCGGTTCATACCACCTAATCCGCCAGCCTGAATAATCCAGTTGGCAACGGTCGGAATAGTGAAGTATCCTACAATCCCGATAATCATAAAGATGATGTAAACCGTATTTGAACTGTCTGGAATAAAATTCGGGTCGGAAAGGGCTTCGATGTCCTGTTTGAGCATCAAGACCTGAATCCGGGCAAGTATGGAACTGAACAAATCCGATACGGGAAGCCATAGATACACGCTTATATAGCGTGTTAACCACTGGGTAAGAGTTGATTGAAAACCATCATAGACCGATATGGCAAAAGCAATCGGGCCAAGTATGGCAAGTACAATCAAAAAGAAAGTCCGTATCGTATCAATAACAAGAGCAGCAGCCTGAAAGAGTATTTCCAATAATTCCCGGAACCAGTCACGGACAGCCTTTTTGGTATTATAAGTGGCTCTTTCGACGTACATACCCATCATCGTAACCAAATCCGAAGGCGACCATCCCAGTTCGTCCAGTTGCTTGTCGAACTCTTCATCGGAAACAAGAAATGCTGTTTCGGGATTCCGGAGCATGGCTTCATATTCCAATCGGTCTTTTTGTATCCGGTATTCGTTCATATCAAAAGTTTGGCTTTCCAGCATATTATTCGTCCCTTTTACGACAGGCGACATCACGCTGTTTATTGTTCCGAGTACAAGGGTTGGGAAAAACATAATACACAGACCGATGGTAAAGGGACGCAGAAGCGGGTACACGTCTATCGGTTCGGCTCTTGATAAGGCTTGCCATACCTTTGCCGACACATAGAATAATGCTCCCAACCCCGCAACTCCTTTGGCTACGCCTGTCATATTGCTACATAAAGGCATCATTTCCACATATAAATTGCGGAGAATCTGATGCAGGTTGTCAAAATCAACAGCTAACAAGGTCATAATTACCAGTATCTGTCGTTAGTGGTTCCATACAGAGCCATCACACGGTCTGTATCGTTGATTTTCTTTGCCCGCAGGTAAGAAACGGATATGTTCTTACGGGTGTAGTAGGAAACGAGATTCCGGTAGTTCAATACGGCATTATACGCCTTGTCTATTCGTTCCATCCGTTCGGCATCGGTCATGGAAAGCCCGTTTATATTCACTACATTTTTAAGTTCCGTAAGCACGTCTGAGCTTTCATCCAGCAGTTTGGCATATCCAAAAGCAATAGCGTTAAGTTCTTCCGGACGGAAGTTCTTATCCGATAACATTATCTGAAAGTTGCTGACATATATATCCGTAATTTCTCCGAGCAGAAGCACGGTTTTCTGCACCTTACGGGCATCCTTTACCAGATTATTTACCGATTTCAGAGCATCATAATATTCTTTGCCTTGGTCGTACAATTTCTTTGTCTCTTTGAAGGTATCCAACGTGTTGCTGACAGTTTTGGAAGTCTGTGCGATTTCTTTGGCTGTATTTACAATACCCTGTGCCAGATTTGTCGGGTCGATTACCGCCCATTGTGCGTTGGCATTACTTGTAAACAGGCAGAGTGCCACGACTAACACTATTATTTTTGTTTTCATATTCTATTTTTTAAATTGATTGATAATTAATTTGAATTGCGCTTGCTTTCGGCAAGCTGTTTAACGGCAAGTTCAAGGTTGCCGTCCAGTTTTTCGGCAAGCCGGAAAAGTTCAAGCTTTTCGCTTTCTTCCGTTGTGTAGGTATAATACTCTTCCAGACTTACTTCCGTAGCATATACGGCGGATTGTACTCCGCCCAATCCTATCCACACTTCCTTGTACTTTCGACCCGGATGGTTCGCCATATTAATGGAAAGTACCTGCGATTTCTCTTTTTCCGTCAGTCCTAAAAGTGCCTGAATACTATCGAATTTATTCATGTACTTCCGTTGGTCTAACAGGATTTTACAATCGCTGTTATTAATGATGGATTCCTTCACAATCGGAGAAGAAATAATATCTTCGACCTCTTGGGTAACCACAATCGCTTCCCCGAAAAACTTACGGACAGTCTTAAAAAGGTACTTGATATACTCCGCCATCCCTTCTTTTGCGATGGCTTTCCATGCTTCTTCAATTAAAATTAACTTCCTGATACCCTTTAATCTACGCATTTTTGAAATAAAAACTTCCATAATGATGATGGTAACAATGGGAAACAGGATTTTATGGTCTTTGATATTGTCCAATTCAAAGACAATGAAGCGTTTGGAAAGTAAATCAAGCTGTTTGTCGGAGTTCAGCAGGTAGTCGTATTCCCCGCCTTTGTAGTAGGGTTCCAGCACATTCAGGAAGTTTGCCACATCAAAATCCTTTTCTCTGACTTGTTTGGCTTCCAGTACCTCTTTATATTCACCGCTTACAAACTCGTAAAATGTATTGAAGGATGGGTGGATACCGTCTTTCAGCTTTTCAATGTACAGGCTTACCGCATTGGAAAGGGCTACTTCTTCCGCACGTGTAGGCGGTTCGTTGTCCCGTTTCCACAAGGTTAGAATAAGGGTTTTAATGGATTCCCGTTTTTCTATATCGAAGAAATTATCTTCGGTATAAAAAGGGTTGAAAGCGATAGGATTCTGTTCGGTATAGGTAAAATAAACGCCGTCCGTACCATGTGTTTTGCGGTTTATCATTTCACATAGCCCCAGATAGCTGTTTCCGGTATCCACTAACACAATGTGACTACCCTGTTCGTAATACTGTCTGACGAGATGATTGGTAAAAAAGGATTTTCCCGAACCCGAAGGCCCAAGAATAAATTTATTACGGTTGGTAATAATTCCTTTTTTCATGGGCAGGTCGGAAATATCCACATGAAGCGGTTTTCCCGTCAGCCTGTCCACCATCTTAATTCCGAATGGCGAAGGCGAAGACCGGTAATTGGTTTCTTCCGTGAAGAAGCATAAAGCCTGTTCGATAAAGGTAAAGAAAGATTCTTCCGAAGGAAAGTCGCCTTCATTACCCGGAATACCCGCCCAGTAAAGGGTTGGGGTATCCACTGTATTGTGGCGTGGCTTGCATTCCATAAGAGCGAGCTGGCTTCCCACATCGTTTTTGATATGTTTCAATTCTTCCTTATCATCCGACCACGCCATTACGTTGCAATGGCAACGAACAGAGGTCAAACCCTGACTATGGGCTTCGTTCAGGTACTCTTCAATCCATTCTTTATTCACTTGATTGGAACGGCTGTATCTTGACAGCGAGTGCATATTGCGGGCTTGCTTTTCAAACCGTTTCAGGTTCTCCGCATGGTCGTCTAAAAAGATGTACTGGTTATAGATATGGTTACAGGAGAGCAGTACGCCCACAGGCGAAGCGAACGACAAACGGCAGTCGCTCCGGTCGGTGGACAGCTTTTCGTAACGGGAATCCGTTGCAATCTTTCCCGGCAAATCTTCCACATCCGAAAGGGTATGTAAACACAGGATATTATCGCCTATACGCATATCTTCGGGATTTAGTTGCATATCCAGTAAAGTGGTCGTATCACTTTGCGACAGGGAAAAGTATTTTTCGATGATACCCGCTTTTTCCGGCGTTCCGGTAATCTCGTCAGAGGTCAGGCGGGTAATGGTAATGAATCCGGAATCGTTTACAATCCGTTCAAACTGCCCCACAGCTTCCATGAATTTCTGTACCGCTTCTTTATCCTGAATATCTTTTGGAACGATAAAGCCCCTGCAAAGCGTTGAAAAGTTACTTTGTGTCCGGCTTCTTTCCTTCGTGGTTTTCGTCAGGAACAGATAGCAGGTATGGTTCAGGAACGGTCTTTCATTGAAATGCCGTTCAAAACTGCGGGACAGAAAACTTAAATCGTCCTTTTGTACGTCAGGAGTATAGTTTTCTTTGATAAACCAGTCCTGTTTGTGGACGATACTGTAATCAGGCAATACTTTGATGGCTTTGTGCCAGGCAGAATGTATCGCTTCGTATTCTATTCCGGTAACAGTAAATAGTTCGGGCAGTGTAACCCGGAACGCCACCGTTATATCGGCATCCTTACTGATGATACAATCGTGTTCGGCTGCCAACAGAGGAAATTTACTTTCCAGTGTTGCTGCTTTTAGTACATTTCTCATATAGCGTTCTTTTTTCGTTTGTAGGTGAATAATCGGGGAATTGTTTTGCGGTTGATGATGTACCGGGGATGGTTTCGGCGGGCGGAAACTTTCATAAGTCCGTAAGTGCCGTATTTGTCATTCAGCATAAAGGTGAGATAGACAAGAACCGAAGCAGAAATAACCCCGAAGGCAATACACGTCCACTGGTTAATGCCTATCATGTACATCACTACAAAAATTATGAAGACGGCAAGCAACCCTCCGGCGAAGATGAAAAGGTATTGGCTGCGAAGTCCCTTAAACTCAACCGGGCGACCTATCCCCCTGTTAATTGAATAATCTGCCATAACCCTTACGATTATAGGAAAAATGAACGGAGGATGGTGGCTGCCACAATAAGGAAAATACAAGCCCCGAACCAACTTGCAGCAGTCTTTCCCGTATCCGGGTCTCCTGAACTGAACTTGTTATAGACCTTTACGCCACCCACTAAGCCTACCACAGCACCAATAGCATATATCAATTTTGTCGCCGGGTCGAAATAACTGGTTACCATATTGGTAGCTTCGGTAATTCCGCCAATGCCGTTACCCTGTGCAAACACCGAAGTTGCAGCCAAGGCGATAGCTGCGGAAAGAAATATTTTCTTTTTCATTATAAATTCGATTTTATGTTGCCGGGAAGCGGGTGGATAGTCCGCTATTCCGGCGGGATTAATAATTGAGAATTTTTGTGGTTGGTCTTCCGACCTGTTTTTGGAAGGTTAACCCCAGTTAACCATACTCTTTTTCTTTCATACTGATTTGTTTTTTTATGTTCTACATATAGTCGTTCATATCGAACTCCTGTAAATCTTCGGGGCTGGTTTCGTTTGGAGGGGCGATAAACACAGCATCGTATTTACCCAGCATTTCCGCCACCCGTACCATGCCCCCGTTTATCTGTTCCATCATTGTATCGTACAGGCTGGTTTGTTGCATAACCGACAGTGTTTGCAGGGCTTTCCGTTCCTCTTCTTCCGGGGCTTCCTGTTCTCGGACAATCTGTACCGCCTGTGCCATTTCTTCAAAGGAGATACCCCGTCCAGACTGCCTTTCTTCACCTATGATTAGGGCAATATCTTCCGCTTCCAAATCCTCTTCCGTTGCATCATTTTCGTACTCCATTTCAAATTCCACATCCATCGGCTCCGGGGTATCTTCTGTATCCGACGGAGCAAATATAGAAGCATTATCAATGCCTTTATAGGATTGTCTTTCAGTGGCTTCGGATGGCGTTACTTGTCTTAACTGAAAGGTGGTTTTCCCTATGATTGCCTCGCTATTCTTTCTGTTTTCTGGTTTTCGGAACAGAACGGTTTTCTTTCCTTTTCTGAACTGCCAAAACAAAACGAGATAATAAAGGATAACTCCTGCTATAATCAGTTTCAGTATCATATCGGGCTTTCAAAAGTTTTCTTATACAGTTCGTTGATTTCATCCTGATACTGGTCGAAGTGGTGTAGGATAATGGTTTCCACGTAGCTACTTACAGTCGATTTACGCTCACCGATAACCATTACTATTTTCATCAGTTTTTCATGGGTGGAACGGCTTACATAGATAGGCTGCCGGTCTGGAAGCTCCATTTTCTGAAAGTAGGTTTCCCGGTAATCCGCAGAACTGCTTTTCTTCCGGCGGAAAGTTTCCCTAACCGGCTTCGATTCCACTTGTACTGTTTCTTTCTCTTCTTCCGGTTGCCGTGCCGATAGTTCCGGTTCTTTGTTTACTGGTTTGAGTGAAAATTCCTGTTTCACGGGCAAGCCCTGTGAAATGATTGCCTTCATAAAATCTTCGTCCACCTGTATTTTTTCCTGTTTAGCCATATTAGTATAGTTTTATAATGTATCCGATTTCTGCTGCCAACTCTTCAAGGTTACTACCTTTTATCATACGCTTATCCGCAGGGAACAGCGTGGAACGGAAGACCGAAGTCTTTTCAGAAGAGAGTTCTTTTTTATAGCGTTTGGTATCAGGGATAAAAGTCTTCATAAGAGGTAAACCCAGTTCGGTAATCGTCTTTTCATAAATTCCGTACAGGTCGGTTTTCTCCCTGCCATCGACCTGATTCCAAAACAGGTGCAAGCCTTGTATCCGGTAGGATTCATTCAGAACCAGCAGTTTGTTTACCGTCATAGCGAACGAAAGGCTGCTTTCCAGTACCACACGGTCGGCAGTAATCGGTGTAAAGATGTAATCCATTGAAGCCAGTGAACTGATAATGCCTTCGCTGTTCACCGTTCCCGGCAAGTCGAAAAAGACCACATCCATTTCCATCGGCTCTGTTTTCAGGAACTCTTCGGCAGTGGTGATAGCAGCCTCGGGAGTACTGCACAAAATCGGATAGGCTTTCTTTCCCAGTGCTTTGAACTGGTTAAAGGCAAGCAGCTTGTAAGCGGTATCGCTGTTTACCTGTTCGCCGTCCCGTTTACGCATGGCACTAATGCTGTGTTGCGGATAGTCGCAATCCACAACCGCTACATTGTAACCTTTCAGATAGTACAGGTAGCTTGCCACCAGTACCGTGAAAGTGGTTTTGCCGACACCGCCCTTTTGAGTGGAGAAGGCAACGAATAATGTTTCTTTCTTCATTTCTTTAATTCTTTATTGTTTTACTTCATTATTTATTATACTGCATTATTGCAGTACCTATTTCTTTCAATCCGTATGTATTCTTGTATGGCAATAAGGAAGTATTGACTTCCTGACATATTGTTTTATTGATTGCTTGAAATATTGATTTCAGTATTTCTTGGTTTCCTGAAATCAGTAAAACTATCTTTCCATATCGCTTTATTCACATCCATATTTCTATCGGTATTTACCGCTTTACTTATCTGTTTCAATCCCGATTCCGAAGGCAAATAAATGGATAAAAACCGTCCGTTTTTGAAAGTGGCTTCCGATGGCTTTTGATGGCTTTGTTTGTCTTATAATATGCTATGGCACAACATAATTAATCCCTGTTACTTTGTATATGAATCCTGTTTGAACGGAAAAAGACATCCGGTTGAGCAGATTTCCGGCATTCATTTATCTTATGGCTAACCGCTAATCCGTCCCCAGACGGATTTTATTTGCACTAAGCAAATAGCAAGGTGTGTTCAGCGCAGCTTGAAATTCTTTCAGCAGCTCTGAACCCTTGCCCGGACAAGCTGGGATGGGTGTACTCCGAAGTCGTAAACCCTATAAAAAATTAATCGTATGGAAAAGGAAAAATCGAATATGCCGAAATCATTCGGCAAAGGACGAAAACCAAAATCCGACCCGGCAGTATTCCGGTATTCGGTCAGTTTCAATGCAACCGACCACGCCCGTTTTTTGGCTCTCTTTGAACAGTCTGGTATGCGGACAAAAGCACATTTTATCACTAAACGAATATTTAGCGAACCGTTTAAGGTGGTAAAAATCGACAAAGCAGCAGTCGATTATTACACACGCCTGACAAATTTCTACGCACAATTCCGGGCAATAGGCGTGAATTATAATCAGATTGTGAAGGCTCTGAACAGCAATTTTACGGAAAAGAAAGCCCTTGCTTTTCTCTATAAACTGGAAAAAGCAACATTGGAATTGGTCGAACTAAATCGCAAGATAATTGATTTGACAAAAGATTTTGAACAGCGATGGTTGCAAAAATAAATGTGGGAAGTTCGCTTTTCGGTGCGCTGGCATACAATCAGAACAAGGTCGATGAAGAACAGGGGAAGGTACTTTTCAGTAACCGGATGTTTGAAAGCGAGGACGGAAACTTCAATATCCGGCGGTGCATGGAAAGTTTTGAAATGCAGCTACCCCAAGATATCAAAACCGAAAAACCGGTTGTCCATATATCCCTGAACCCGCATCCGGACGATAAGCTTTCGGATGAACAGCTATCGGAGATTGCACAGGAATATATGGAAAAACTGGGGTATGGCAATCAGCCCTACATGATTTACAAACATGAAGACATCGACCGCCACCACCTGCACATTGTATCCCTGCGAGTGGATGAGAACGGCAGGAAGATAAACGATAAGTTTGAACACCGCCGGAGCAAGGACATCACACGGGAACTGGAAGCGAAATATGGTCTGCATCCAGCCGAAAAGAAACAGCAGCAGGAACAATACCGGTTCGAAAAAGTCGATTATGCTATGGGCAATGTGAAACGGCAAATCTCAAATACGGTAAAAGGGCTGGTGAATACCTATCAGTTCCAAAGCTTTGGGGAACTTAAAACTTTATTGTCATTATATAATGTACACGTAGAAGAAGTAAAGGGCGAAATCCAGGGCAAGCCTTATAACGGTATTGTCTATTCCGCCACCAATGATAAAGGTGAAAAGCTGGGTAATCCCATCAAGTCTTCCCGGCTGGGTAAGTCGGTCGGGACGGATGCCCTGAATCAAAGAATGGAACGGACAGCCGAAAAGTGGAAAGACAGTAAGCTGAAAAACAATATCAAAGGTCGGGTAAAAGAAGCATTGAATGCTTCCGGCTCACGAAAGCAGTTTGAAAAGAACCTTAAAGATAAAGGGATTGAAGTTGTGTTCCGGCAGAACATGGAAGGACGGATATACGGTGCAACTTTTATCGACCATGAAAACAAAGCTGTCCTGAATGGCTCCCGTTTAGGTAAGGAATTTTCAGCTAATGTATTTAATGACCTGTTTAGAGAATCCCAAGCAAGCGAGGGATACACAAAACAGGATGTTCCAAAAGAACCGTTCACACCTTTGGTAGAACCGTTCGTGCCGTCAGAACGGCAATCCGAAAACGAGGAATCCACAATCGGAAGCATTTTCAGTATCCTGCCCGGTGGCAGTGATTCATCGGCAGGGAATGATAAAACCCCGCCAACTCCCAGGAAAAAGAGAAAACGCCGTTATGGACGGCAGATGTAATAACAATCTAAAAAGATAATCAATTATGCAAAATGAAGATGATTTAAGAGGTCTTGCCAAAGTCATGGACTTTATGCGGGCAATCAGTATTTTATTCGTGGTAATCCATATTTACTGGTATTGCTACCAGTCGTTTGTAAACTGGGGCATTAATATCGGTATAGTCGATAAAATCCTGCTAAATTTCCAGCGAACCGCAGGGCTATTCAGCCATATCCTGATAACGAAAGTCTTTGCAGTGGTATTTCTTGCCCTGTCCTGTCTGGGGACAAAGGGCGTAAGGGATGAAAAGATATCATGGGGAAAGATTATCGCTTTCCTGATAGCGGGATTTATTCTGTTTTTTCTGAACTGGTGGATGCTCTATTTACCTTTATCGCTTTCGACAAATGCTACCTTTTATATACTTTCAATGGCTGGCGGGTATTTGTGTTTGCTGGTCGCTGGTGTCTGGATGTCCCGCTTACTCAAAAACAACCTAATGGACGATGTTTTCAATTTGGAAAACGAATCGTTTATGCAGGAAACTCGCCTGATGGAGAATGAATATTCGGTGAATCTGCCCACTCATTTTTGGTATAAAAAGAAACAGCATAACGGATGGATAAACGTAGTGAACCCGTTCCGTGCCACTATCGTATTGGGAACTCCGGGTAGCGGTAAGTCCTATGCAGTGGTGAATAACTACATCAAACAGCAGATTGAGAAAGGTTTTGCCCTCTATTGTTATGATTATAAGTTCCCGGATTTATCCGAAATTGCATACAATCACCTGATGAATCATTCGGATGCCTACAAGGTAAAGCCTACATTCTATGTAATCAACTTTGATAACCCGCGTAAAAGCCACCGGTGTAATCCAATCAATCCGACATTTATGACGGATATATCGGATGCTTATGAATCTGCATACACCATAATGCTGAATTTGAACCGTAACTGGATACAGAAACAGGGTGATTTCTTTGTGGAATCTCCCATCATTCTGCTGACTGCAATCATTTGGTTTCTCAAAATATATAAGGACGGGCAGTATTGCACCTTCCCGCACGCTATCGAGTTTCTGAATCGGAAATATTCGGATATATTCCCGATTTTAACTTCGTATGCTGAACTGGAAAATTATTTAAGCCCCTTTATGGATGCGTGGGAATCGCAAGCCCAAGACCAGCTACAAGGGCAAATCGCTTCGGCAAAAATTCCGTTATCGAGGATGATAAGTCCCGCATTGTACTGGGTAATGACGGGTGATGATTTTACGCTGGACATTAATAATCCGCAAGAACCCAAAGTGTTGGTAGTGGGTAATAATCCCGACCGTCAGAACATCTATTCGGCGGCACTAGGATTGTACAACAGCCGTATTGTGAAGTTGATTAATAAGAAGGGACAGCTTAAAAGCTCGGTTATCATTGACGAGTTACCAACCATTTACTTTCGGGGACTGGATAACCTGATAGCTACCGCCCGTTCCAATAAAGTAGCGGTCTGTTTGGGTTTTCAGGATTATAGCCAGCTTACAAGGGATTACGGCGACAAGGAAAGCAAAGTGATACAAAACACGGTCGGGAATATCTTTTCCGGTCAGGTGGTTGGCGAAACGGCGAAAACATTGTCAGACCGTTTCGGGAAGGTATTGCAGAAACGCCAGTCTATGACAATCAACCGTCAGGACAAATCGACTTCAATAAGTACGCAAATGGACAGCCTGATACCTGCCAGCAAAATATCCAATCTTACGCAGGGGATGTTTGTAGGTGCGGTCAGTGATAATTTCGATGAACGGATAGACCAGAAGATTTTCCATGCTGAAATCGTAGTGGACAACGAGAAAGTAAAGCGTGAAACTGCCCGCTACTTAAAGATACCGGAGATTATCGACTTCCGGGATGCAGATGGTAACGACCTGATGAAAGAACAAATCCAACTCAATTATGACCGGATAAAGCGGGATGTAAAACAAATTGTTATCAATGAAATAGAACGCATCAAGGCTGACCCAGAGTTACAGCATTTAGTGAAAGAGGAAGAATAAGGAATATTTAGTTGGCTTAAATTAAAGCAAATCGCTATATGCTATTATATAACGCTTTATAATAACTTTATTCAAATACGTGCTATAAAATTACGAATTGCGAAAATAAAAATACGAATATTGATAAAAATATTCCGATATTCCTTGTTTTATTCCAAAACTAAATGTATCTTTGCACAAAAGAATTAAAAAAATGACTTCCATGTATACTGAAATATTAAGAATAATCGAAGGTGGACTATCCAAAGACACTAAAAAGGTGTATAATTATGCCAAGCTGCTTGCGGATAAGTTGGATAAAGACGGTGACAATCGAATGTCCAAAATGATATTAAAAGCAATAGATAGTAAAAAAGCAACAACAGTTACTATGGATGAGTTGCTTACAACCCCAGTAGACCACGAAAGTCGATTGAGTATCGTTGATGTAGATGTTCCTTCTATAGATGATGATATTCCTATTGTTCTTCCTAAACTGATTGACAATAAGATTGCTGATTTTATAAATATAGTTAGACATCAAAATCAATTACTGCAAAAAGGTGTGGAGATGCCTAATTCCTTATTACTATATGGCAATCCGGGCTGTGGTAAGACGACAATTGCAAAATATATATCCGAACAAACAGGATTGCCTTTAGTTGTTGCTCGATTTGATGCAATAGTATCGTCTTTACTTGGAAATACGGCTAAGAATATAAGAAAAATATTTGATTTTGCAGACAATAAGCCCTGCATTCTCTTTTTGGATGAGTTTGATGCTATTGCAAAAGCAAGAGATGACCAATATGAATTAGGAGAGTTAAAAAGAGTAATTAATAGCCTATTGCAGAATATTGATTCTTTTGCAAAACAAAATATTCTTATTGCAGCTACAAATCATCCCGAGCTATTAGATAAAGCTATTTGGAGAAGATTCAATACTGTTATTGGAATAGGGTTGCCGCAAGAAGATGAAATCGTTAAGTTAATAAAAACTTTCACGAATGACTTTGACACAGAGTTTAATACAGATGATAAAAGACTTGACAAATTAGCTAAATTGTTTGTGGAAAAATCACCGTCCGACATAAGAACGATTATAAATAATGCAAAAGCTCAAACTGTTATTAATGACAGAAATACACTACAATATGAAGATGTGCTAATTGAGTTATTTGAGTTTAATAATCACGGTAGCAATCTGACTATTGAAAAATTGGTGGAATACCTTAATGAAAATGGTGTAGCTCAAAGTGTAATCGCTGAAAGAATGAATGTCTCATTAAGGCAAATAAGAAATTATTTAAATAAACAATCATAATTATGGCAGAAAAAAATCTTCCAATAAAATTCTTTGAAAAAAGAAAAAGAGATGAGCAGGATACAGAAGGTGGTGGTAGCGGGAAACCTCCAAAATGGTTAGACGAGAAAACTGTAGGTGAAAAGTCCCTCTATATTCGTAATGTACTAGGAGATATTTCTCAATCACTTGCCGAAAAAGTGAAGCGAAATAACTACATTCCCTCTGTGGTCAAACTCAAGGTAAATTCGGATGCTTTAGCTAAAACATATCGTAGGGAGATTGGTAGCTTATTTAATGTGGGTAAACTAAACACTATTGGAGTTAGTGGCGAAGACGAAGTCTTGATAAAGATTGACAATCAAGATGATTTGCGAAAAATAATTGATAAGGTTTCTAGTGCCGACAATAAATATCCAAGTAAATCAACAATTTATGGTATCTGCGCTATAACAAACATTGAGGAATTTAAACCACAAGTGAATGTTGAGCCAAATAAAGATATAGTTTTGAAAGTAAAGCTATTCAATTATGGTGATAATTCTTTAAATGCTGTGCTTATTAAAGAGTTTGAAAGGTGCTGTAAGAAATTTCAGTTAGACTTCAAGAGTGTTCCATATTCTGGTGAATTGAACATATATAGAATTAATGGAATTACGTCCGATGCATTTGATGAATTAGAAAACTTCGATGGAATACAATTAATTACAGAGATGCCAACCTATGATATTACGCTGGATGAACTAACCGAAGAATCAACTATTCCTATAAAACATCCTAAAGCAGGAGTTAATTATCCTATTGTTGGAGTTTTAGATACAGGAATAGCAAATATACCCCATTTACAACCATGGATACATGACGAAAAAATCACATATTATCCCGATGATGATATAGATAAAAGTCATGGGACATTTGTCGCAGGTGTATTGCTTTACGGAGATGAATTAGAAGGCAAAGAATACACTGGGTTTGAGGGATGCAAATTACTGGAAGCAATAGTAATGCCAAACACAAAGAAACAGCAAATTACAGAAGACGAACTTATTCAGCAAATATGGGATGCGATTAGTCGTAGTAATGATGTTAAGATTTGGAATTTATCTTTAGGAACAAGCCGGGAAGCTGACCTGTATGAGTTTTCGGATTTTGCAAAGGCTTTGGATGAAATACAAGAACAGAATAATGTTTTAATATGTAAATCTGCAGGAAACTGCGACAACTTCAAATTAAATGCTCCTGTAAGTCGGATTGCGAAATCCGCTGATACTGTTAGAGGCATTGTTGTGGGTTCTTTAGCGCACGATAAAAATGATACGGATATTGCAGACAAGAATACCCCATCTCCATTTTCAAGAATTGGTAGAGGTCCTTCTCATTTAATCAAACCTGATGTTGTCCATTTTGGGGGTAATGTGGGTCTTGATGCTTCAAATAATATTGTAATTAACCCTGTAAAATCATTTTCCCTGAATGGAAAAACAGCCTGTAATGTAGGGACAAGTTTTTCTACGCCACGCATTGCTGCAATAACCTCAGGACTTGATGCCATGCTAAATGAATCATTTAATCCAATTTTACTTAAAGCTTTAATTGTACATTCTGCAAAGTACCCGGAAGAAATGAAAATATCAATTGCCGAAAAAATAAAACAAGCAGGTTTTGGGCTTCCTTCAAACATAAAAGATATACTTTTTAATGAGCCTAATGAAATCACATTGATACTTCAGGATACATTGGAGAAAGGACATTTTATCGACATACTGGATTTTCCATTCCCGCAAAGCATGATTGATGACGAAGGTTATTTTTATGGTGAAATGACCGTTACTTTGGTTACATCTCCTATTCTGGAAGTTTCTCAGGGTGCAGAATATTGTCAATCGAATATTGATGTCATGATAGGCTCTTATGATGAAAAGGTAGCAAGGGATATGTCTAATCCGCTAATTAAAAATCCTATAGGAGCAGGGGGGCGGCAGAACGTACTTGCAATGACCAATTATAGCGCAAAAGCTAAAAAAGATACGGAAATGGCATTTGCTACAGAAAGGATGTTGGTCACATATGGAGATAAGTTTCAACCCGTGAAGAAGTGGAGTGTGAATTTTGATGAGTTTACAGAAGGAAACAAAGAGAAGTTTTTGAAAGCTCCAAAGAATTGGTATTTGAAAGTTGAAGGATTATATCGTCATTTTATTGAGGAAAAATGCGAATTGGAAGATAGGACGCCTACTCAAGATTTTTGCTTAATAATCACGATTAAAGACACGAAGAAGAAAGGGAATATATACAATGAAGTAACTCAATTGCTTGATAATTTCAACTTTATCCATAGCAATGTGAAAATAAAAGAAGAAGTACGAATCAGATTAAACGGATAATAATCTACCAATGAAAGCAAAAAACAATGCCTCGGAAGCGGTCACTTCTAAGGCATTTATTTGGAATGTATTAAAACTGTAGGAGTTTAACGGGGCTGGTAACCCTTTGGCATTCCATTCTTATTGAAATTTATCCAACAGGATGCAAAGGTAAAAGTTTATTTTGACTTTTCAAGCATTTCACTCTATTTCAGTAAATCTCATCCTACCGGTTATCAGTCCTTAAGCCGTGAAGTATAGGACGTTAGTTTTTAATCTAAATTAAATTGAAATGCAATTTGATGGAGTTTTACTTAAAGAGCAAGGGGTAACCTTTGCAATCGTAATTGTTAAACCTCATGTGCTTAATAGTTCGATAGAGTGTGATAATGCAAGGCGTAGTTTTAGTCCTGTTTTTCCCGGAGTGCCCATTATATTAATGGCGCAAAATTCACGAGGAGTACCAGCTTATCAAGGAAGACCTGACATTGTTAGGTTTCTTGCGAAAGTTAATCCCTCAAGGATTCCTTGGAAGAGATATAATTATGCTTAGTGATAAACTTTAAAATGATTTTAATATGGCTACAAATGGTAAATCAGGTGATAATCGCCGTCATGGTGCAGTCAGAAGTCGCACACAAACCTATAATTCTAAAACTGAAACATGGGTAAAACGTGATTCAGATACAGGCAGGTTTATGGACGTAAAATCTGATGGTAAACCATTCAAGGGAGTAACTAAAGAAAAATAAGATTACTCAAAATAGAGAATAGGATTGTTATATTTATATGGCAATCCTGTTTTTATAGTACATAGGCTGAGAATACAATATTATATCAAGTAGTCATCTAACGCCATCCCAAGACATCTGCTGCCACCTTCTTAAAAACAAGGTGGTAGCTTTTTTATATCCCATACCTTTGATTTGACAATCAAATATTTACTTATTTAAAAATCAAAAGTTATGGATGTAAATTCAAACAACAGGTCCGATTCTGACGAACAGATGATGGACATTTTACTTGTATTTGATAAGGAGAAGAAAACAATCAGTGCTGTAAAAGGTATTGATGAAAACGGGGAACTCCAAACCGTTCCGCCGAAGCAGGAACATAATAATGACTTCCTGAAAGTAGATAAGCAAGGTAACGCCCTTGAAAACTTTCTCAAAAATTTCTTTAACCAGCTTAAAGACCCGACACGCTTCAGTTTCTTCAAAGTTGCACCCGAAGACACCGAAAAGACTGTCAAAATCATTCGAGAGAATATCAAGAACCCGACACCTGCTGCCGATGAAATGCTTGATAAAATCCGTATCGAACCTAAAGACCTGAAACCGGAAAGCCCGAAAGAAGCTACTGTTCAGGAACAAAAGCCAGCCGATACAAATAAGTATTTCATCGACCCTAACAAAATCAACTGGGACGACTTGAAAAATCTGGGTATTACCAAAGAGCAGCTTGAAAAGTCAAAGGCTTTAGAACCTATGCTACGTGGATATAAGTCGCCTTCTACCTTCCCGATTGAAGCCAACTTCGGGTCAATAGTAATGAAAACGGATGCCCGCCTTTCGTTCCGTCCGGACAGTGAAGGAAATGTGGTATTGGCTATTCATGGTATCCGTAAACAACCAGAATTTGACCGTCCATTTTTCGGACACCAGTTTACCGATGAAGACAAAAAAAATCTCCGGGAAACCGGAAATATGGGGAGGGTTGTCAATATAAAAAACTACCGTACAGGTGAACTTGTACCTTCTTTTATCAGTATCGACAAACAGACCAACGAACTGGTATCCATGAAGGCTTCGTTCCTAAAACTTCCCGATGAAGTAAAAGGCATAAAGCTGGATGATAAACATAAAGCTGCCCTCATGGAAGGCAAAGCCGTGTGGTTGGAAAATATGATTTCCGCCAAAGACAAACCGTTTTCCGCCTTCGTTCAGGTCAATGCGGAGAAACGCAGCCTTGAATTTATCTTTCCCGAAAAAGAACAAAAGCAAACCCAGCAACAAGGAGAACAGCAAAAAAACGACCAGCAGCCCGAAGGGGTGCGTATTCCCAAATCCCTTGCAGGAGTGGAATTATCCGACAAACAGCAGGCGGATTTGCGAACGGATAAAACCATCTATGTAAAAGGGCTGAAAGATAAAGAAGGTCAGGAATACAATGCTTATGTAAAGGTTAATCATGAAAAAGGGAAGCTGGATTTCTACAAATTCAATCCCGATAAAGCAAAGGAGAAAGCTAAAGAAATAACTCCTGCTAACGAACACAAAACACAGGTGGCCGTCAATTCCGAAGGCAAAACCAATGAAGCGACCAAAAAGATGGATGAACCTTTGAAAAAAGGCCAGACCCAGCTTACCGAAAAACAGGTAGAGAAGCAGGAAAAAAATGAAGCCAAAGAAAATAAGCAGTCAGAAACTCCAAAGAAATCAAGGAGACACAAAATATAATAATTCGTATCTTTGCCACAGAAAGTTCCATTATGAATAGATTTAATGCTATCGTAATTGAGAATTTTTGTGGTTAGCACCCGGTGGGGACGCCGGGTGCTTTTATTAAAGTAAGAGGATATGAATTATTCAATTGAGAATATTATAAAAAAGAATAGTTGATTTATTAACTTCATAATTCTTTCTCAAAAAACTGTTCATTATTATTTTCTATATGTACTTTTGTACAAAGTATTAATTTACAAAGTATATGGATAATTTATTCGATTCCATTAAGAGAATATATTTAGAAGCTGCAAAGCATAATGAAAACACATACGACTATTATAATATCAGCGCAAGACCTGATATATCAAAAGTAAGAGATACTTTAGAAAGTTGGTTTTGCAATTACCCTAAAGAAGAAAAAAAAGAACTGAAGAATAGATTCAAGAAAGATTTTGATTCAGCATTTTATGAATTGTTTTTGTATGAACTATTTCGCAAATTAGGTTATAATATTACCATTCACCCTGATTTGCCTTCTTCACCGAAAAAACCTGATTTCCTAATATATAAAGATAATTTGGAATTATATGTTGAAGCAAAGGTCGTTAAGAACAAAACAATGGAGCAGGAAGCTTTTGAACGAAAAATAAATGAATTTTACGATAATCTAAATAAATTAAATTCTACTGATTTCCTATTGCAAATTGAATACTTTAATATTCTGACTAATAAACAACCGAGTACAAAAGGAATAATCACATATATTGAACAAGAATTAAAGAAAATCAACCCCGATATATTGAGTGAAGAAGTAAATAAAAATGGCTTCGAAAAGTTACCAGCCATAGAATATAATAATGGGGATATTCACATCATTGTAAAACCTATTCCAGTAATACCTTCTGCTCGAAAAGAAAATAAACGCCCGATAGGAATGTATCCCATAGAAACTTTTTGGGGTGGTGGTGAAGAATCTCTCAAGGATTCTATTGAAAAAAAAGCAAAAAGATATGGAAAATTAGATAAGCCATTTATCGTTTGTATGAACTCATTGGATATAAAAACATCTGGTAAATTGGATGTTGATAATGCTATATGGGGTTCTTTAGCATGGTCATGGTCTACAAACCCGGAAAACAGAGATGAAAAATGGATACGGCAACTGGATGGTGTGTTCTTAGATAAGAAAGGTGCCCGACTTAAAAACCTTACAGGTGTTTTCGTATCTAAAATATATCCTCATAATGTTCCTGTTGCTAATTATTGGTTCTATGAACATCCCTTTTCTGAAAACAAAATGGATTTCAATAAAATAGGACTAAAATTCAACTATATAAATGAAGGGAAAATTGTTGACAATACAGGTGATGATATAGGTGATATACTTGAAATTCCCAAAGATTGGTTAATGTAAATCTTTAAAATTTTTCCCTAATCAACTTATGTACATCCGTAGCTTTATAATAGCACCTACCATCATCCAGCTTTATGTAGGGCAAGATACCTTTTGTCCGGTAACGTTGCAATGTGCGGGGGCTGACCTTCAGTAAAAACATCAAGTCCTGATTATCTAAAAGCTGTTCGCCATCCAAGCAATTACGTTGGGTTGTTAACCGGTCTATTTTCTTATCCGTTATTTCGAACCTGTCCATTATACGTTCCATCCAGGCGATGAATGTTTCTCTATCTATACTCATGACAATTAACCGATTAACAATGACCTTTGATGAAATAACTCTGATTGGAAGGGTCTTTGATGATAATTTCCTTCTCCCGCATAAAGCGGATATAACTTTTCGCCGTACGTTCCTTTACATCCATAATCTGCTGTATCTGTTCGCACAAATCTATATATGTGATAAATGGTTGCTGGTCGAAAACTTCACGAGCAACGCTTACCAGTTCCTTTTCTTTCCGTTTTTCTTTTTCTTCACGGGGCTTTTCTCCCCGGTACAGGTGCATCCCAGCTTCTTTATCCCATGCAAAAAGCATTAATGGAACATCCAACGGACTGCCTTCCCTAACTTTCAGTGCTTTCACTACCGATACAGTCGGGTCGTTATCCAATTCAATAGAAAGTATAGCAGCAGCCTTACGTTGAAGTTCCGACCCCAAGTGTCCACGAAGCTTTAAGCCGTTCGGGACATAATGGAGAACGCAAATTATACAGGTCTGATAAATTCCCGCCAATCGGTATAATTCATCCACTACACGAAGACTTTCAGCTTCATCATTGGCAGAATGTACCAAATCTGCAATACCGTCAATTATAACCAACCGGATACCGCCGTACTGGTAATGAAACTTATCCATACTCTGAACAATAGCTTGTAACCGTTCTTTGCGGGACATTCCGGTTAAACAGAAAGCCTTCAGTTCTTCCGGTTTTTCAGATTGTTTTGCCCGTTTTAGCAGGTTGGAAACATTTTTGAATAGCTGGACTTCCGATTGTTCCGTATCATACAGTAAAATGGCTTTATGTTTGGTATTCTCATGTACATTGATTCCCAATGTATCAATCTGAATGGTTGCAGGTCGGATTGATCCGGCAACCAATGCAGCAACATAGTTGCTTTTTCCTGTACCTTCACCACCGGTAATACAGAGGATATTACCCTGTGTACCCAATGGCACATCTCCCGCAGATATGATTTCCTGTGCTTTTGTCGGAGGGTTATTAAAATCTATTTCGCATGATTTCAGCATAGTCATAGTATCGCTGTATAAAGTATCTAAAAAATCAAGAAACAGTTTCAAAAACGATTCACGGTTGTTTCCCAACCTGAAATAATCGGATATATCTTTCTCTTCTTTTGTTCCTGAAAGTGGAAGCAAAAGACGTTTTACGCTGTATTCAGTTAGCTGTTTTTCATGTTTTACGGAACTATCAAGTCCTGTTTTATCCATATCATAAAGCAGGATAATGTGTTTGAAACGAAAAGAAAGCTTGTGAATGATTGTTGCCGGAATGTTTACGGTTTCACTGTTAAAACAGATTGCATGGAAACCCTTAGCTGCCAGAGAAAGGACATCCTTTTCTCCGCCGGTAATAAAGATAGTATCGCCTTTGGCGGGTAATTGTTCAAGCCCGAAGCAATAATTATCGCCGATATCTCCGCCATACATGAATCGTATTTTGGAAGACGGACGGTATAGTTTTATATAGCGTTTAGATTTATAGCCAAATATCGGTTCTGCCGAAGAAGAAGCAATGGAGTACGGTTTACCATCGGAATTTTCGCTTTTGAACTCCCGAACAGAACAAACTTTATATTGGTTCAACAGTTCCGGGTTTATCTCATATTTTCCCCAATACTCTAATTCATTTCGGGTGAATCTTTGTTCTTGAAAATCGTATGGTCTGGATTTCTTTTCGGGAATGATGGGTATAGTTGGCTTCGGGGTTGATTGGATTGGTATTTCCGTATCTTCCGATAATCCCAGCGATAAATCACGATTTATGGTTTTCAGGATTTCTACAAAATCATTGGTATTATTGCAGTTTAATCCTTTCAGTTTACCGACAAAGAAGAAACAATCCCCGCTGTACTCATCATTTCCGAAATCTTTCAGTTTATATACTCCGTTTTTCCGGTCGAAATAAATATTACATGATGCCTTTTTGTCTTCATATAAAGGATTAAAGAAATTACGCCCGACACGCCATTGACAAGTGATATAATGCTTGAAGACATTCAACCCGTTACTTGTTTTTTCTAAGATTTCTTCTTTCCTTAACATATAGCTTGTGATTTGTTACCAAGTCATTTAGACATTCCGAATTACTTTTAATCAGCCTTTCTTCCAGCATTCGTTTTATCTCGCCGATTTTATAAAAATATCGTCCCCGAATATTGGAATAGGCTATCGTTCCGGCTACACGTAACCGTTGTAGTGTCTTTTCGCTGATTTTCAGGAAAGTGCAAACCTCATAACTATCCACCCATATTTCATCTTCATTAATGTTTTCCTCTTCCTGCTTATTGAGTACATAGCCGGCAATCGCATTTATCTTTGCTTCCAATTCCTTAAATGCTTTTGATTCTATCGTTATAACATCCATAATGTAAATTATTGATTCGCTGCAAAGTTCGGAAGTAATAAAATAATGATTTCACAAGTTTACCCAACTTGGGTATGATTTTTCTTGAAAATCGACTCAAGTTCGTGAAATACAGAATGAAAAAGTGTTTTAGAGAGCTTTGGACAATGTGATGAAATTATAAGCGACTAAAAATCCGCAATAAAAGTCTTATAAAACGACAAAATCCCAAGTTGGGTGAACTTGGGATTTGACTTGAAAGCGAATATTTTGATAGTTCTATCTTTTTATCTTATAATGAATCTGTGTTACTCCGTTTTCATACTTATGGCTTGCGATGGTTTCCCATTCGGAATCTTTTGATATGCCCGGAAAAAGCGGAATGCCATTTCCTAAAATAACAGGAATAGTAGTAATAATCATTTCATCAATGAGTTCATGGCTCAAAAATAAAGAAATCATTTTTCCGCCTCCCACCAGCCAAATATCCTTTCCTTTCTTGTTTTGTAATGCTGATACGGTTTCAATAACATTTTCGGAAACAAAATAAATATCACCTTTTGAAATCAAAGGATTACGGGTGATGATATATGTGGTCTTATCCTTGTAAGGCCAAGCAAAGTCCATGTTGAGAATGTCCCGGTATGTCCGTCCACCCATGATAACCGTATCAATGGATTCAAAGAAATCATCGTATCCGTAATTTGTGTCAGTGTTGACTGGATATTTCATTAACCAGTCCAGATCGCCATCACTTTGAGCGATATATCCATCAATGGAAACTGCTATATATAATTTAATTTTTTTCATGATTGACAAATGTTCTGCAAGATACAAAAAAGAAGCGTGGAACCCACAAGCTTCATCACGAGGTACTGGCATACCCACAAGCGAAACAGGCGAGTCCACGCTATACAATTGTATAGCATGAACATTGCATCTGTTGTCTCGCTTGATATGAAAAGTGCCAGTTTTCGTGATGAGACGTTCAGTGAACGTTATGTTATATATTTACGAAGTATCTGATATACTTCTCATTTTCTCTATTTTACACATGCAAAGATAATATATTAAGTTGGGTTACTTACTGTCCGCTTCATCCATTTTTCTATTCAAAGCTTTAACCAAACGGTTTAGGTATTCTGTTCTATTGGTTTTACGACTTCTGATTTCTAAGAATATATGATAGATATCACTTAAATCGACATTAAATATTCTACCAAATGCAGTTGCTAAAGCTTTTATTTCTATATTTCCGGCATTAACACTCTTCTCCTCATATATTCCATAAATAATTTCACCTAAAGCAGTTTTTTTATCACTCCATATTGCAACAGGTAGGATTTCATCTATATGATAAGAATTATTTTCTTCCTGATATTTTAATTTGGACAGTTGATAATTGAGATGAGCAGCTAACATATCGTTTGCCAATAGTTTTGCTACTTTAAAATCAAAATTTGTAGAGAATTTTGGATCACGCTCAAAATAAAAACTTTCAAGATTCAGCTCTATTTCTCGTTTTCCTCTTAAGAAATAATATTCGTCTAAAGTTGTTTTGCCGGAGCGATAATATTGGATAAATTCAGCATTCTTACTGCAATACAGATTGATCTGCTCATGTTCTTTTTCTAAATAGGTTTTTACTGTTTCATAATTTGAAACAGGACGATTTAACTCTAATTGGTATATTTTGCGGAAATAAATTAACTTACTGAATAGCTTAGGTTTAATTTCTTTGAAAAAACAGATCTCTTCAAATGAAGAGGGAAATTCATGTTGAATAACTATTTGTTTAAGTTGATTAAAACCGTTTTCTATAATCAAAATAATCTCAGGTATATCTTTTATGAAATTGTCAATCCCTAATTCTCTTTCCTGAATGATGGATGCTAGTTCTTCTGATATTTCTTTTATTCTGTATATCATTATCCATTATTTATTAATATTTGAGTGTTTTCCAATATTCAAATGAAGATAAATTAATGGTAATAATGAATATTATTTAAAACAGTATCAAAACATCTTCATCATAGTTAAAAGAATATAGAATAATGGGAGAAAATAAATAATCTGAGTTTCGATATAAGTTTGCGTACCGTTAGGTATCCTGATTCAATTTCTTAAAATGATCTTGTATTGTGGCATTATTCACCTTTGTTTGTTCTTCACTGAACGCATAAGCTAGTTCAGTATTACCGTTTTTTAATTGTCTAAATATAGAATCAAGAAATCCATTTACTGGTGGAGCATCATCGTGCAGACCTTTTCCTCCAAGATCAGTATTCAGTTTTGGTGGAATGATTTCAATTATTTCAATATCTGTATTCTGCAACTGATGCCTCAAAGATAAAGTGAATGAGCGAAAGAATGCCTTAGTTGCACTGTATACCGGTACTTTGGTTAGTGGGACATATGCCAGTCCTGATGTTACATTGATGATGGTTGTCAGTGACGGAAGTTGTATGAAAAAGCTGGTCAGATGAAGTGGGGCAAGAATGTTAATGGAGACTTCCTGTTTCGCTCTCTTGAAGAAATTTTCGTCAGTAACTTTCATCCAGTTTTGGATGCCTGCGTTATTGATCAAAACATTTAGATCACGGTGTTCTTGGGATATCCAATCAAACAGAGCAACTCTGTCCTCTTCAACCTCTAGGTCGCATTGACGGGTAATTACGCCAGGAAACCTTTGAGACACTTTATCAAGTGCATCTTGGCGTCTTCCGCATACAATTACTGTATTATTTTCTTCGATAAATCGTTCCATAAATCCGAAACCAATACCGCTTGCTCCGCCAGTAATTAAAATCTTATTATTAGATATATTCATAGTTTCTTTTAATTAATAATCGGTTGATTTTGTTAATATTTCCCATTGTTTATAGCTCGTTGTTAGCAATTCCAATTTATTGATTGCACGTATATAGGCATCACTACCTAAAAGAAGATGTAGAGGTGGTTCTGGCATTTCAGCAAGTTTGATCATTATCTCTGCGGCTTTTTCGGGATCGCCAACCTGACTACCACTCATCCCCATAAAGCGTACTAACGAATTACGAATACTAGTATAGGCATCGATTTTATTTTCAGATAAAACAAGAGAATCAGGATTGTTAAAGTTTGTTCGGAATGACCCTGGGGCGATTAATGTTACTTTAATACCTAACGGTTTAACATCATCTGCCAACACTTCAGTAAGACCTATTACCGCATGCTTTGCTGCCCCATAAACGGACCAACCTGAGGTCGGAGTTATACCAGCAATAGAAGAAATATTGATAATATGCCCCATACCCTGTTTACGCATGATTGGTAATACATGGCGAATAACATTTATAGTACCAAATACATTGATGTCAAAGCTATCACGGATCTCTTTGTCAGTCAACTCTTCTATGGTACCACCAATTCCATAACCCGCATTATTTACGACCACATCTATCCGTCCAAATCTCTGAAAAGCCTGCTGTATTGCTACAGCAACACTATCATCACTTCCCAAAGCTGTATTTAACGGTAAAAATGCATCTCCACTAAATTCTACTGCATCAATTAGACTCTTAGTATTGCGAGAAGTTGCCGCAACTTGGTGACCTGCTGCTAATAATTGTTTGGACAAAGCCAGTCCAAAACCTTTTGATGCACCTGTAATAAACCAGACCTTCTTATTTTCCATATAGCTTATTTTTTTATGACAAAGATATAACAGGTAAAGGTCTATCTATTTATGAGATTCAAATAGATACTATCGAGATTCAAACACGTCGAATTGAAGTCGGTGTAACCTTGGTATATTTCTTAAAAAAGTAAGTGAAATGTGATGGTTCTGCAAAGCCTAGAGTATAACTAATCTCGGAAATATTCCAATCTGTATGTTTCAATAATGCAGTAGCTTCGGCTACCATGTGCTCGGTAATATGTGCTGTCGTCGTTTTTCCCGTTGTTAACCGAACAGCACGATTTAGATGGTTCACATGTAGCCCGAGCTTTTCCGCAAAATCCTTTGCAGAGCGCATTTTTATACATCTTTCCGGCGATTCAATTGGGAACTGCCGCTCTAGTAAATCGGTAAAAATGGAAGTAATTCTTGCATTAGCATCCTGATGATGATATAATTGTTCGTTCGGCTCCATCTTCATAGCCAAATGGATGAGTTCGGATGCGTAATTGCGTAACAAATCGTATTTAAAGCGATAATCGGAAATATTTTCTTCAAGCATTTTCTCAAATAAGGAGATTACTTCGATTTCTTGCTTTTCGGATAAACTGTACACTGGTTTCCCGCCTGGAGCAAAAACAGATAAATCATGAATTCCATTTCTTTGGCTTTCTGCAATAAATGATTCTTTAAAAACGCAAAAAAATCCTGTAGAATTTTCTTCCAAACGCTCAAACCGATAAGGAACAGAGGAATTGAAAAAAAGAAGTGTACTCCCGTTGATGGTTATGCTTTTGTCTGCATAATGGCAGCGATGTTTCCCCCGTATCAGCATAATCTTAAAAAAATCATAACGGGTATAGGGAGTATGGACATTACCGGACATAGTGTGTTCCAAACGAAATACATTGAAATCCCCTGCGCCAATCGGTGGCAGCGATGGCATTTCATCAAATTTATGCTGGTAAAATAATTCAAGACTTTTCTTCTTCATTGGCATAAATAAATTTATCAAATCGATAATTAACGATTAAAACCAAATTATAAATATTTTCATTATAAAGTATCTCCTAATTGCCAACTGCTAAGATAGAAAAGTTTGACCGATGTAAGCCAAATTTTAAATTCCCAAAAGAAAAATTTGCTGAGTAATAAAATTTCATATTAATCCAGACTTAGAATGTCAACAATGACAAACCAATATTTATATAGGGAACACCTTTATTCTCACTTTTTAGAGAGGTATTACTATAATTTTCTCCATCTTTAAAAACCTTAGCGGATAGATAGTTATTAAATCCACCACCAATACTCAGCATAATGTTTTTTGCAAATAGATATTCAAATGCTGCACCGCTTTTGAGCTCAATGGTATTGTAGCTAACTTTTCCATCTAAGAAAGTATTATGATGGTCATAAAAAGTAGTATAAGAATGTTGATTAGAGCCTATTGTAAACCAGGTTTTTTCCCCTAGTTGTTTTTTCAAATGTACTCCATTGGGAAGATCCACTATCAATTCAAGTCCTGATGATGTGAATTTATGATAATAGTTTACAATGGGTTCAACAGGTATTGGAGAAGAAGGATCAATCAACACTAACAGTCCTACAAAAAAGGAGGTATTTTTCGTTCTCTTAATAGGTATGTTAAAACTTCCGTTCAAATTAAAACGTCGGATACTATTGAATCCATCAGAAATGCCCCTCGCTATCAACGAATAAATGATCGGATGATTGAATATCTTATCTGACCGGGAATAATTCAGTGCCAAATCGAACGTGCTTTTATTGGTCGTTAACGACTCCAATTTTGTATCGTGAAATTCATTAGCAATGTTCTTCAGTTCGATGGATGTGTAAGTATAATATACACTCGCCGACAGGGAATTACCCTTCCATTTGATAGCAGGTGAGTTAAAGAAAGTGCTGATGCGTTCGGTTTTTATTTTTCCGCTCGCAAAATTATTATCATTCAGTTTTGCATCAAAATCACTATAACCAAAACCATCGACTGTGATATTAAACTGCCTTAAATCCGGATAACGAATGGCAAGTTCTTTTTTACTGGCACTAATAGTATCTGCGTCAGGATGTATAGAGGACATACTAACCATATTCTGGGCATGTACGCTGCATGACCACAAGATTAAACCTACCAAGAGGGTTTGTAATTTCATTTTCTTTATATTTATAAATGTATAGCTGTTTAAATTTTCTTACGATGGATTTGAAAATCTATTCGTAAGGTTCAAAATCAAGACTGATAGAGTTCATGCAAAACCTTTTGTGAGTAGGAGGCGGACCATCATCAAAAATGTGACCGAGATGAGCATCACAGCGACCACAAAGTACTTCTGTACGGGTCATTCCATGCGAATGATCTTCTTCGTATCTAACACTGTTTTTTCTAATAGGCTCATAGAAACTCGGCCAGCCACAACTGCTGGCAAACTTGGCATCCGATTCGAAAAGCAGATTGCCACACGCAGCGCAATAGTATCGACCTTTGGTATCGCTTTTCCAGTATTTCCCGGAAAATGCCCTCTCTGTGTGCTTCTCCCGAGCTACCAGATAAAGGTCTTTATGTAAGATTTTTTTCCATTCGGCATTGGATACGTTCAACTTTGTGGTGTCCGTGGTCGAATAGTAAGAATTATTCTCATGGCCTTTATCTGATTTCTGATTTTGAGCATAGCTGCTTACCATCGTTATTACCGTGAGTATATAACTAAAAATGATTTTCTTCATTGTGATTGAATTATTTTTTGAGTTTGTCTTTAAATATCTTTTTAAATTTTTCCAGTTGTGGCTGTATCACATACCGGCAATAACTTTGGTTAGGATTTTTTTCATAATATTCCTGATGATAGCTTTCGGCTTCATAAAACTTCGTAAAAGGCTTTATTTCGGTTACAATAGGTTTGCTATAAATATGCTGTTCTGTTAATTGATTCAAGTAATATTCCACTTTTTGCCGTTGGTCGTCGTTGTGGTAGAAAATAGCAGAACGGTATTGTGTGCCAATATCATTGCCCTGACGATTTAATTGGGTGGGATCGTGGGATGAAAAAAACGCCTCTAATAATTCGTTGAAAGAAATTACATCAGGATCATATGTAATCATACATGCTTCGGCATGTCCAGTAGTTCCAGTACATACTTGTTCATAACTCGGATTGGCTACATGACCGCCGGTATAACCTGAAGTAACCTTCAGCACTCCGTTTAGTTGCGAAAACTTAGCTTCGATACACCAGAAACAACCAGAGGCAAATGTTACTGTGTTGGTTTTCTGGCTTACTTCTTTTTCATGAATATTTGCCGTATTTCCTTTAAATGTATTTGCGGCAAAACATGAAAACGAACAGAACAGCAGGATATAAAATAAAATTATTTGATTTTTCATTTTCTTCGATTTTAGACATGTTAATTCTTCTTCATCTTGCCTGAGTTTCTTTTAATTATTTACCGGTCACTTCTTTGGCAAACTCAAGCAGCCCACTACCGTCCACAAACCCAACATGACTGGCTATTTTTTTACCATTTTCGTCAAGAATAAGTAGCGTGGGCAAACCTTCTATCTGCCATTTTTTTGCAAGATCAACCCCATCACCTTTTTCAACATTGACACTGATATTGATGAAGCTTTTGTTGAAATAAGTTGCGGCCTTCGCATCTTTGAACGTCGTCTTTTGAAGCTCCTTACACGGTACGTACCAGGTAGCATAAGCGTCGACAAATATTTTTTATGGCTTGCTTTTGCTGCTACCTGAACTTCTTTAAAATCCTTGTTGTTAAATATGATTTCCGTTTTTGCGGAAGATTTTTGCTGTGCTTTCACATTCCACGAGAGGAACATGCCAACCAACAAAAAGCCAAAGGATATATAGCTTAAACGCAATCTTTTCATTTTTTAAATTTTTGAATCGTACATCAAAATTGATACATCAAAGTTGCGTAACACAAAAGCAAAAGTTTTTGTGAATCAGTCCAATTATTTGGTGATTTGGTTCAAAACAAAATGAATTTATCCATTCCTTTTTGTAAAAAAGCAGCATACTTTTCGGCATTAGGTTCGTATGCCACAGGTTTGTTGAGCATATTACCGTCTGTGTCTACCGTCACATAATAAGGTTGTGAGTTGGTTTTGAATTTCGTAGTCTGGAAATCACTCCATTTATTACCCACAGTCTTTATCTTCTTTCCCGTTGTTGTGGAAATATATTGTTCATTTTGTGGCAGGGGCGTTGTATCATCCACATAGAGGGAAATTAATACATAGTTATTATTTAACTTGTCCCAAACATTGGCATCACTCCAAACATTATCTTCCATCTTCCTGCAATTAACACAGCTCCAACCTGTGAAATCGAGTAAAACAGGTTTATTTACTTCTTTGGCGTAAGCTAAGCCTTCCTCGTAGTCATGAAAACAATTCAGATTTTGCGGGCAGGACTGGCTGTGTTTTTCAACTACCGTATTATCAGAACCTGTACCGGCTATCGTTTTATCCTGATTCCATTCTTTATAAAATGAAGGCGGCAAAAATCCGCTGACTATTTTTAAAGGAGCTCCCCACAATCCCGGAACCAGGTACACAACAAAACTGAATATTAAAATGGAAGATATGAGTCCGCTTATCGATACCTTTGATTTATTTTCATATTCGTCAAATTTTATTTTACCCAACATATAGAAACCAAACAAAGAAAAAATCACAATCCAAATTGCAATAAAAAGCTCTCGTTTCAAGAATCCAAACTGGTAGACCAAATCAAATGTAGACAAGAACTTTAACGCTAAGGCTAATTCCAAAAAACCTAATATCACTTTCACTTTACCCAACCAACTTCCGGATTTAGGCATTTTTTTGAGCATACTCGGGAAAGCAGCAAAAAGCATAAACGGAATAGATAATGCAAGTGCAAAACCGAACATTCCGATAGCCGGTCCCACAATGCTTCCGTTAATAGCCGCTTCTACCAACAAACTTCCAATAATAGGACCTGTACAGGAAAATGAAACTAGTGCCAACGTAAAGGCCATAAAGAATATTCCGATTAAACCACCTTTATCCGCCATTTTATCCGATTTATTAAGCCAGCTGTTGGGCAGGGTTATTTCAAATGCTCCTAAAAATGACAGTGCAAATACTACGAATATCAAAAAGAAAATAAGATTGACAATACCATTGCTTGCCAATGCATTGAGCGCATCAGGGCCTAATGTTAGCGTAATAGTGAGTCCAAGGGTAACGTAAATAACAACAATGGATCCAGCATACAAAATAGCTTTTTTAACACCACCGTTTTTAGTGAAATAGCTTACGGTAAGCGGTATCATTGAAAATACGCACGGCGTAAGCAAGGCTAAAAATCCTCCCAGTAATCCGCCTAAGAAAGTCCACCCTGCATTGGTTTCTTTTATTGGTTGTGTTGATGATGTGTTATTTACTGTTGTCAAATTTTGAGGTTTATATTTCAATGTTATCGCTTCGGTTTCCGGCGGAAGGCACATCGTACCGCTGCACGACATATACGTTACATTGCCATTAATCGAAATGCTGTCGTTAGCTTTTGGAATTACTTTTTGGACAAATGTGGCTTCTTTTTCAAAGTAATACAATGTCTTATTTTCATAAGTTTCCTCGATTCGGCTGAGGGGTTTTGGCTCTTCCACTTTTCCTACAAGTGTGTATTGATCTGATTTTTCAAACTCAAAAACGGTAGGTAAGGGCCCTTCTTGTATGGCATTGAATTGGCTATTGATATGCCACCCATCTTTTATCGTTGCTTTTAGATGGACTAATAACTCATCACCTTTCCCTTTTTCAATAGTCGTTTTCCATTGTACCGGATTTTCTTGTATTTGTGCAAAGCTTTTGAATACTGAAAAACATACAAGGAGTATTGAAAAAAGAAATATTCTTTTCTCTTTAGACATTTTCTGATTTATTATTAAGTTAAAAGAAGGCAGCCCAACAATTTAAGTCAGAACTGCCAACATAGTAATTGTAGATGTTTTTATTTGTCCTTTTTTAAGAACGCCATTGCCTTCGCAATATCTTCATTGGAAAGTGACATGAGCAATTGATTGATGGGCTTTTTGGTTTTGGCATCAAACAAACACACTATACCAGTTGCTTTATAAGGCTCCATTAATTGTGTAAGGCCTAATTTGTTAATTTCTACCGCAGATTTTTTTGCTGTTTCTGCATTGGAAAGGTCATTGATCACAAATTGATAGGCACCATCTTTATTATTTTCTTTGAAAGCGGCCATAGCTCTTTCTCCATTTGCTTTGCAGACACTGCACCAATTGGCTTCGTTGACTACTGCTATAATTTTTGCTGAACTTTGAGCAAAAGCATTTACTGAAAACATAATGGCAAATAAGCTTGCTGCCATTGTTAATTTTAAACTCTTCATTGTCTAATAAAATTATTTGTTAAGTCACTATTGACAATGCAAAGTTGAAGTATAAAAAAGACAAGTATTTTGTAGATTAGTTCAGTTATTTGGTATTTTGGTTCAGCCCAAAAAAAAAATTATCAGGGTTTGGGTATTTCTATTGTGATAAGTTCAATAGCTCTTTTCAGCACAAGGTTTTCTCTCTTTGGAATCAATGTAAATATCTGTAAAAACGTAATTGATACTATGTCATCCGTTTCACTACTTCGCATTTCATGAAAGAACTTTATTGATTTATCATCCACTTCTATAATACCTGATTTAATGTAAACAGTCATGCCTGCCAATATTCTTTCTTATAAAAAGTACGCTGTTCCGCCGCTACCGTCCCCTTATTTTCTCACTTCAAATATTTTGTATCAAGACCGAAAAGCGATAACAAATTCCAAGTAGCTTCGTCAAATTTACCGACATACCATATAATATTCATGTGTCTCATATGGTCACAATGCCATGGGTAAACCACGCCTCTGTACGTTGTATTCAAATCCTTCATTATTCTCCTTTGTTTTCTTTAATATTAACTAACCAATTTATTTTTGCTGTACGTTTTATTATTTTTTTTAAGTTGTACGTCAATATTGATATCGTAAATACGCTGCTTAAAAGAGAAATAGGGTTTGTGAATTATAATGCCCATATAGGAACAGGGAAAAGTGCGTACCGTTGAGTATAGTTTAACTGAAGACGGTCTAACTTTAAAACCAATACTCAAACAAATGAAAAATTGGGCTGAAATTTTCAGAAAAAAAATGCTGACCAATAAAGTAGAAACATAAGATTGCAGTTATCTTTTACATGTCACTACTTCGGTCATACTCATCTATCGAAGTTCGGAAAGGCATTATTTATTTATCTATTTAGAAATTTGGGTAATTCGATAATTTGTAGGTGTAACTCCAAATTTATCATGAAAGCTTTTGGTAAAATTAGCCAAGTCGTTGAACCCACAATCAAAAGCAATGTCCGTAATTCGCTCATCGGAGACTAAAAGTAATTCTGTAGCTCTTTCTAATCTTTTGGTTTTGATATAATTGGCAGGAGAATCGTTATATAGTTTTTTAAATTCTCTTTTAAATGATGATGTACTCAGATTGGTTTTTTGTGCCAGATCCTCAATGCCGATTTGTGAAAAAATATTAGCTTCTATAACTTGTTTGAATGTATATTTAGTTGGTGAAAATAGCTGGGATAATATGACTTGTATAATTTCAGCATCTTGTGTCTGTGATAATAAAAGGATGATTTCCTTTAGTTTTAAAACCAAAATTTCATCATTCACCAAAGATGGATTTTCAAAGTAAAAGAGAAGCCCTTCAATATATTTTTGAATCAAAAAATCATTATTGATTGCTCCTCTAGATTGATTGGTTACCTGATTATTGGGCTGAAAGATAAAAGGAATTTCTTTATCGTAAACTTTTTTCAATATATCCGGATGGAATGTTACAATTACAATTTCGCGATCGTTATTGGAATTGGTGTCCTGTATCTGTTTCCCAGAATTGATGCAGTTTAACAATAAGGAATGATGGGTAGGTATTTTCAAATGATCGTCGTCTGATTGATACTCCATTTCGCCTTTTAACATATATAAGAAACAAGCCTGTTCTGCAACAGGGAAAGCATACTCAAAAGGAGGTTTTAAATCCACCTTTTGAATGACTGTTTTTCCAAATAAATCAAATTTTTTATACTCTGTAATCATTTGTAATGAGACCTTTTTAATTGTTTAACTGTGGTTAAGTCATCGTTTTCTGTTGGGCTGCTTAAAATTGACAACAAATACGATGACTTGGCGTAACTGTAAGATTGAATACACAATGCTCATCCAACACTAAACCAAATTTAAGCAAAAATGCTGGATGAGGCATTGTAATACATTAAATAAAACCTATTTATAGCGTTTAGTTATTATGAAACAAGATGAGCCTCTGAACTGATAGGTAAATTCAATACTTTAGAAATTAAACAGTTCTGCTCCGCCTCTTTTGTGATAGCTTCAAATTCTGCTGCATCGATGCCTGGTACATCTCCAACTATGGAAAGTTGGATTCCGGTGATACCTGCACCAACCATTGATACAGCTGCTTCAGTGTCCAATGAAATTGGGGTCAATCCCTTTCCAGTCAATGCATAACTAACAGCCATGGTAAAACAACCCGCATGTGCTGCTGCCAACAATTCTTCAGGATTGGTTCCCTTTTCATCGTCAACAAATCGGGTTCTAAAACTGTAGTTGGTTTTGTTTAAAATTTCACTTTGAGTGGTCAATGTTCCTTTGCCTTCTTTTACGGTTCCTGCCCAATGTGCTTTTGCGGTACGTTTCATTTATGTATTATTTGAAATTATATTGTCACTATTGACAATGCAAAATTGCACTACAAAAAGTAGAAGTATTTTGTGAATCAGGTCAATTATTAGGAATTTTGGTCCAGTGTATTTATTTAGCCTTTCTTTAAAATTCCTTTTTCTACGCTTTCATTAATTAGTTTCACTGCATAATTCCAGATGGTTTCAGAACCTTCTTTGATGACTTTCTTCTTTTCATATACTTTTCCGTATCCTACACCAAATTCTTTCCAGGTTCCATCCTGTGTTCTTCGCCCCATCTGGTAGTAGATTTTATCACAAGAACAAGAGATTTTCCTAGTTTTGTCAATTCACATCCCATTTTAAATGGTCTCTCATTAAAATCTTTCTTTGCAATCAACCCATGACAGATACGGGATCTAAATCAATAGTTGTAATCTGTCCGCCGTAAGTTTGGGCAATTTGCGCCATAATCACAGTAGAATATCCAACGCTTGTCCCGATTTAAAGAATTTTATTCGGACGTTTGATCATGAGTAAGATTTTAAATAACCGGGCGACATCAGTATCAATAACTTCTCCTTCCTCTGTCAGCTCTGATTCACTGGTGTATTTTGTTCTGTTTAGTATCTCCCCAGTATATAAAGATACAATGTATTCTAAATTTTTTTCTGTTGGCAGAATCATATTGTTAATTGATTTTGTTAGGGGTAATTGAAAAGTCTTTAGCAAAATTCTCCGGATTTACTTCTCCTGATATCGGCTTGTTTTGAATATGATTTTCATACAAAATTCCACACCTGTCCGGTTTTAAAGTTCTCCTGTTTATTGTGGCATAAGGCCGATACAGAAAAGGTATTTGAAAAAATGAGTAATACCTTTCCATGATCTTAGCCTTAAAATTTACCATCTGACTTCGCCCTCATCGTTAAAGAATTTACCAGTTGCACCATCATCACACTCAAGATATGAGTTACCACCGACTTCACAAGTCTGTGGTAACTCATGGGCACATTATGAATTGGAATATTTCCATAACATTTAGTCTGCTTTAACTGAAATAAATCCATCTATTCTTATATTTGTTAAAACGAATAGACTTGTGCTGAAAATTGTATAAATGCATTGTTATTTACCGGATTCCACATCCCCCATATCCCTATTGGAAAACAGAAGTTCCCGATTCCTATTTCTTTTGAAAATAGGAGACTTATTTCATTTAAGCCAACTTTTTTTGCGAAAAAATTGCTTTCTTCTCCTGCACTGTTCATCGCAAAACTGTAACCGATTCTTCCTTTTATTATCAAGTCATTCATAGTGTAAAGTGGGTACTCCCCTGATACAAAGCATGAATATTTGTTTTCAGTGTTGTCCGTATTCCTGTCTCTTCCAAAAACGACTGTGTTCCAACTTAATGTCAACGGAAATTTATCGGGTAAAGAATAATACAACCTAAAATCCCAAAAACGGCCGGTTTCTTTTCCTGAATAATTGAAAAATTCCTTGTTGTTGTAACTGGCTTCCGGGGAAAAATTATAGATGTCCCACAGCTCTACAATTAAATTTCTATTCTTATATCCTATATAATTATTAAATTCTTTATATGAACCGTTCGTATTTCCACCACCCCAGAGACCGAGGTAAATGTTTTTATAGTCTAATTGGATATTTCCTGTATACACCAGTCCGGAAGCTACTTCGATGCCTCTCCATAAATGATTATTGCGGATTTGTAAAGAAGAATGCAGATTATTTTTTATCGAAAAATTTTGCTTATTCTCGAGTCCTTCTTCGTCACTTATTTCCTGACTGTATAGTCGTTCAGCGTTGCCTGCAAGCACAAAAAACACAAGGAATATATATCTGAATCTTGATCTCATCCTGTTTTCGTGATTTTTTTAATCGATTACATCTTTTTCTCTTATACGATACCCCAAAAGTGCATAATACAGGATTATTAACTCACAAGCAATGTTAATTATCCATGTCCATCGCCACGAACCGAGAATATCAGCCAATCCACCTTGTAAAAGCGTAAAGACTGCGCCGCCAAATACAGCGGATACAAAAACGCCGGATGCTTTAGAAGTGTATTTTTTGAGGTCTTTTATGGCAAGGGAAAATATGCAACTCCACATTGAGGAATGTAAAAGTCCAATGGCAACCAAAAACCAGATATTCTGAGTTGTGATAGCTATTATCGCAAACAAGGCCGCTAATACGGATGTGAATACCAATTGTGTTCTTGCCGTAATTTTACTAAAAAAACTCGAAATGCCGCGTCCCACAAGGAAACCACCCCAATACAGTGTAGACAACAATGCATGTATTCCCAAATCAATCCCCCCAATTATGATATCTGTTTTTCCAAAAAACGATACAGGGTTGCCTGAATCCATAAGCTCGAATGCATACAAGTTGATATTGGCACCAATAGACACTTCTGTACCCACATAAAAGAAAATAGCCATAACCCCGAATGCAAAATGCCGGAAAGACCAGATACTTCTCGTTAGTTTCTCTCCCGAAGCAGTTCTTGTATTGGCTATATCAGGGATATTAAGTTTACGTGTCAGTAAAATGACGGTGAGGATACACAGGATCAGGATACAGAATGGCGTTATCAACTGTTTAATTTGTATGTTTTCAATAGAAACGCCACTGAACATGACAACAGTAACAAAAAAAGGAGCTGATGTCGTGCCGATGGAATTTATGCCCGTCGTTATATTCAAGCGTTGTACAGGCTGTGTACCTGGCAGGTCGTAAGAGGCGACATACGGGTTAACGACGACCTGAATGACAGCCGCAGAGGTTCCCATCAGATAAGAGCCTAAAAGAAAGAGAAGAAAACTGTAAGGAATCACAGAGTCTCCGATACAAAAATTTAATTGAGGAAAATTAGCCCCTATTATAGTTGAACACAGATACATCGATAATCCGGCAACAATTATTATGAGACCTCTAATGATGGTTTTCTTGTAACCGAAATTGTTAACCCATCTACTACCTAATCTACTGTTTATAAGGTAAGCCAGAAAAAAGAAAAACGAAATCAGTGTTGTCAGGGTATTCTTATAACTTCCAGCTTCTGCCAAAAAAGTGAATTTCAGAGGAGCTTGTAATTGTTCGTTCACTGTCGTCAAAAAACCTACAATGAAGTAGATGAATGTAACAACAGCATAAGGTAATATCCTTTTAAATAATGGCTGTTTCATCTGCTTTCCGATATTTTTAAGGTTTTTGTTTTGGTAAATTCATAGTTCGAAATAGACTCCATTAGCGACAGGACACCTTTTTCTCTGATACTGTAGGCAAACAATAGGAATAGGTCAACAAATTGATCATTTACTCTTAGAGCAGTACTCGCAAAAGGTGATAAGTCCAAAAAATCAACAGTGTTATCACTTGATATTAAATCCAGATCTTCAACGGTAAGCCAAGGCTCATAGATTTCATATGATTCCCCTTTGTCATCAACCTTATACTTCAAATAATGGCGGTAAGCGGCGAACAGAAATGCCACATGGCTCAAGTCTGCATCGTCACGAACCATTTTTTGCAGGTTGGGCATTACATAAACGGGAATTTTAGATACTCCGTCGGCACACAGACGGCTCAGTTGGTCACTCACGGAACGGTTGCCAAAACGTTCAAGAAGTGTCTGTTTGTATAATTCCAGATCTGTATTTCCCGGCACCGGAACATAAGGCGTAATGTCTTTGTCCATGAATGTACGTAAGTAACTGACAAAACGCAGATCTCGCATGGCATCGTCCACTTTACGGTAACCGCTGAGGAAAGCGGGATAAGAAAGCATTGTATGCGAGGCGTTAAGCAGGCTGAGTTTCATGTTTTCGTAGGCCTTTACATTATCTGTAAATTCCACGCCGACCTGCTCCCATGCGGGACGTCCGGCAATGAACCGATCTTCAATAACCCACTGTATGAAATCTTCACAGTAAACCGGAGCTTGGTCATCCGTGCCGTTTTTAAAGTTTAGGCGTTCGATATCTGAGGGTGTTGTAGCTGGTGTAATACGGTCAACCATGCTGTTGGGAAATGTTACGTTTTGAGAAACCCATTCGGCAAGTGCTGCATCCTGTGCTGCAATAAATGCAGAAAACATGCGCTTTGCCGTATCTCCATTGTGTTGTAAGTTGTCGCACGAAAGAATGGTAATCGCGCCATTCCCTGATTCCCGACGCTTGCGCAATCCTTCTGCAATAAAACCGAAAACTGTTTTTGGGGTATGGGGGTTAATCAAATCGTAAACCACATTTTGGTTGTCAAGGATAAATTTTCCAGAATGCTTGTCCATATTGTACCCACCTTCGGTAATGGTGAGTGAGATAATTTTGGTTGTCGAAGAAGCAATCTTTTCAAACACGGCTTGCGGATTCTCTATCCCCCAGATGAGCTCCACCAGAGAGCCAATACGATGAACTTCGTCTTTATCATTACGACCACAAACGGTTAGAGTGTAGATATTATCTTGTTTTTTTAGTGAACGATACAAATGTTCATCGCCGGGTAACAACATTATCCCGCAAATACCCCACTCACTTTGTGTGGCATCAGTCAATAGTTTATCCGTAAGAAATGCTTCATGCGCACGATGAAAATTACCTACACCTATATGAACGATCCCAGCTTTTACTTTCTCACGATCATAATGAAACGGAATGATTTGTGGTTTGTTTTTTTTCGTTGTAGACAATTGCGGTTTTCGGGTAAATGAATCCGGAAGTTCCGGCATCGCTCCATTGCGGGTACAAACAAAAGCAGATACATCAACAGCCAACATGTGTGCTTCGGTAACACTTTTTCCATTTAGAATTGCTGAAATGAAAGCTGCAGTAAATGAATCACCTGCACCTACCGTATCGTTGACTGCTACTTTTGGCGTTTCAACAAATGATACGTAACCTGGGGTGAAAACGTAACTTCCATTTATCCCACAAGTAAGAATGAGCATTTTCAGATTATATTTGGCTAACAGTAGCCAGCATTTATCTTGCAAATCAATACCTGGAAAATTAAATAGCCTGCTGACTGCGACCAATTCCTCATCGTTAATTTTTAAGATATTGCACTTGTTGAAAGCCGTTTCTAAGATATCCTTGTTATAGAATCCCTGTCTTAGATTAATGTCGAATATCTTGTATCTTCCTTTTTCTTCGGGTATTGCATCAAGAAACTTGTTAATTGTCTCGCGAGATACTATGTTCCGCTGTGCTAACGAACCAAAACAAACAGCTTTTACCTGCTTGGCCAGTTTTTCAAGTTTTGTTGTAAAGGGAATATTATCCCAGGCTACATTTTCTTTTATATCATAACTCGGAACACCTTCGGCATCCACATTAACCTGTACAACACCGGTTGGATACGGCACTTTTTCAAGATTGAAGTCCAATCCTTTGGTTTCGAAATCTTCTACTATTTCATTTCCTAATTTATCGTTGCCAATGGCACTGACAACAATTCCTTTATATCCGAATTGGGAAACATGGTAGGTGAAATTTGCAGGTGCTCCACCTGCAAATTTACCATTGGGAAGAATGTCCCACAAAGCTTCACCAATACCGACTACAATTCCTTTCGAGTTTCTTTTTTTGTTTTTACTGTTCATGGTAATTATTTTTAATATTTATGGTTATTATAATCCGAGGACTTGTTTTAATTTATTATTCATTATTTCAGCATCTACATCTATCCCTGTCCAATATTTTATGGCAATTACCGCCTGATTGACCAGCATATTCATTCCAGGCAGTACATGTTGGCAACCACGGTTAAGTGCATCTTTTATAAAATAAGTATAGGCGGGATTAGGGATGCAATCCGCGATTGTCATGTGAGGCAACAATGTATTTGCATCCATATTTAAGCGTTGTTCAATATTCGGATAGAGTCCAATAGGTGTGGCATTAATCACAATATCCGTATAAGGAGATACAGCAAACAGATGATCCCATAAAACGAATGAGGCGTTGGTCGGTGTCCTATAATTCAATAAATCAACTAGTTCCTGTCCTCTATTCTTGTCAGTATTTACTACCGTAATGTCAGCCACACCTGCCAAAGCCATTTCTACGCAGATGGAGCGAGAGGCTCCACCAGCACCGAAGATCACCATTTTTGTACCTTTGATCTGCATTACTTCTGCAACAGCCTTCACAAATCCTTTCCCGTCAGTATTTTCTCCTATTGTTTTCAGGTCTTTGTTAATGACAACAGTATTGACAGCTCCGATGATTTTTGCCGACTCTCCAAGTTCATCCAGGTATTTTGTTACGTTAATTTTATTTGGAATAGAGCAGTTGAAGCCTCTCCATCCCATTGCTTTTGCGCCATTTACAGCGGCCTCCAGATTCTCGGAACTTACCTCACAATTCATATAACGGTAATTTAAACCATGGTGTCTGAATGCAGCTTCCATAATGGCAACAGTCGGATTTTCAGCTGCAGGCTTTGCAAATGAACCTACTAATCCCGGAAGAAAATCAGGCGTAGCATCGCAAAGCCCTAAATGGTTAATAATCATAATTATACAATTATATTGTTTGCAAAATCTTTCTAATTATTTTAGCCTCTCACAAAACTCTATTTTCTCTTCATTTGGACCACTAAGAGTGAAAAATTTTATCCCATGTTCCCAGAATGGAAGATATTGGATTTCCTCATTCAGTAACCTATGGCCTTTTTCTTTGAAAAATTCAAATACGGAGTCAATATCTGTAACATCCAAAGCAATATGGTCTATCGCTCCGCGGCTCATTACAGTTTGATTGCTTTCATAAATTTCCATAATCAGATTTCCTAACTGTAGAAACATTACCTTTTCATTGGTCTGTTTATTAATCGTTTGCCAAACCTTCTCGAATCCAATCCCTTCATAGAAGAGAATTGTCTGCTGGATATCATTTGTCGGTATTCCAACATGTTGTATGCCTGTTATTTTTGTTCTTATATCCATGGTATTTAATAATTAAGATTCTCTGATATCTGATAAATAGTAAAACTCTATTAGAGTCGTCAAGTGACATTTTATATGGTAGGTAAAGCATTTAATCCTTTCATGGCATTTTTTATTAAAGATATAACATTACAATATTACAATTACATAAAGAATATATAATCAATGCTATATGAGTTTGTGTTTGGGAACGTTTGCGGGAACGTTCCCAAAATCTGCAAACGTTTGCAAAAATGGAGAATATGCTAAATATTCTCAACATTCCATATAATCCATACACCATCATCTGAAATTTTATGTAAATTTGTTTTTTTTAAATATCTAGCAAAACAGGTATGAAACATGTAACAATAAAAGACATAGCGAAGTATCTTGCCCTTTCTGTTTCGACCGTCTCCCGTGCACTAACGGATGATAAGAACATCCGTAAGGAAACAAAGGACAAAGTATTGGATGCCGCAATAAAACTCGGCTATAAACCCAATCCTGTGGCTACAAACCTGAAATACGGGAGGACTAATACGGTGGGTGTTATTGTACCGGAGATGTTTACACCTTTTGCGGCTCAAGTTATCGAAGGCATTCAGAGAACACTATATCCCAAAGGTCTAAAAGTCATCATTGCGCAATCCAACGAAAATTCCGAAACGGAATTAGAAAATCTGCAGACTATGGAACGTTTTATGGTGGATGGTCTGATCATATGCCTTTGCCATTATTCGGCGAATGCTGAAAAATATAGGCAATTGCAAGCTGATGGGCTTCCAATTGTGTTTTACGACCGTATCCCTGACGACTCAGAAGCCTCAAAGGTTGTAATAAATGATTATACTAAATCTTTTTTTATGGTCGAACATCTTGTTCGTAGCGGACGGAAACGTATTGTACATTTACATGCACCGGATTATATTCTTAATTCACATGAACGTTACAAGGGGTATCAGGACGCTTTGCAGAAATTTAATATTGCCTACGATAAAAATCTGGTTATAAAAACAGGAATGGCAATTGATGATGGTAAGCGAGCAGCTGAAAAATTGTTGAAAAGCAAATTGTCTTTCGATGCAATATTTGCTTTTACAGACACATTAGCTATTGGTGCGATGAACTATCTCCGAGAGCAGTCTGTAAAAATTCCTGAAGACGTTGCTGTGGCTGGCTTTTCGGGAACAGTACTATCAACAGTCGTATATCCGAGGTTGACAACTGTTGAGCAACCTCTTGAAATAATGGGACAAACTGCTGCAGAACTGATATTAGAAAAGATTAAGGATCCTGACGCACCCAATCGAACAGTGGTGTTAGATGCAGAAATACGGTTGCGAGAATCAACCGAAAACGGGAATTAATATGATTTCCTGTGTCCACAATCGTAGACTATAACTTGAATTTGGCTTAAGTCTAAAAGATTTGTATATAGTAAGCATTTATCATTTGGGAAAAAAGTGAAATAAGCCTAAATCTTTTCTGTTAAAAGATTGGTTGACGATAGTTTATTCATATATTTTTGTGCATTCAGCTATCAATCAGGGAGAAATCGAATGGTTTTGATCCGGTTTCAGACGAAGTATATAACAAAGTGAATCAATAAAACAAAAACAGATATTAAAATGAAAAGTATACTTATTGTATCCGGTCATACAGACCTCAACAATTCAGTGGTAAATAAAACAATTTTGGATGAATTAAAAAAAATATTCCCTGCTGCAGAAATAGATTATCTTGATAAATTGTATCCTGATTATCAAATTGATATTTTGGCTGAACAGCAAAAGCTGATTAATGCAGATATTATTATTCTGCAATTTCCTGTATTTTGGTATCATATCCCTTCTATTATGGAGCGGTGGATGGAACAGAGTTTTCAACATGGCTTTTCTCACGGCTCAACAGGGGATAAGTTGAGAGGCAAAAGATTGATAGCCTCATTCACTACAGGTGCGCCAGAAGAACTTTACCATAGAAATTCAATTATGGGGTACGAAATAGAGGAGTTTCTTCCTGCGATTAAGGCAACCTATACTTTGACGCAAATGGAATTTGCAGGATTTGTTTACACAGGTGGCGTATCTTATCAAAATCGAAATGATGCGAGTACACTGTCGACTATGAAAGAAAAGGCAATTTTACACGCCAATAAAGTTGCTGAACTTATCAACAGTTAATATAAAAACAGGGATGAAAAAAAATAGCCCTTGTGACAATCAGTTTAACAATAAGTTCAAATACTTACAACTCACAAAATACAAATCAAAAGACGGAAGAAAATAAGATGAGTAAAACATTAATGGCCTATTTTTCTACAAGCGGAAATACGACAAAACAGGCACGCATGCTTGCCACAGTGGTTGGCGGCGAATTTGTCCGAAATTCAACCCCAAAAGTCCTACACTGCTGCGGATTTGGATTGGCAAGACAGTAAAAGCTGTTCTTCGGTAGAAATGAACAACAAGTCGCTTCACCCCGAAATCCTAAAAGGGGAATGAATATAAGAATTATTTTCCTTTTTCGATTCTATAGTTCACCACCCATTTATTCAACATCTCTTGTACGATATCTTCATCATGAAGATGGGTATAAATATCTTTAATGTCGTTTCCTTCAGCATGTCCCATTATGCGTTCGGCTATACCATCCCGGATACCTTTTTTCGCTGCAAGAGTTCGGAATGAGTGTCTGGCTCGGTGGAATGTCATTGTTTTATTAATTTTAAGGTCTTCCATTATTTCTTTCAGATAGCGGTTAGTGGGTTGGTTAGTCAGAGGCTGAAAGATTTTTTCAAAGCTTTCTTCAAAATCTTTTTCACCCTTTAGCAAATTAGAAACGACAGGAGAAACAATTGGTATTTTATATTGTATATTGGTTTTCACTCTTTCATTGCATAATAAAAGACAAGCTTGTTTCGATTTGAGCTCAATTATTCTTAAATCAGAATAAGTTACTTCTGAAAATTCGGCAAAGGACAGAGAGGTATAGCAGCTAAAGAGAAATTCCCGTAAAACTTCTTTTTTACCATCTTTATATTTATTTTCGTTATATGCCTTTTGAAGTATTTTTAGCTCGTCTTCTGTTAATACATCATTGTTTTGAGCTTTGATACTCTTCTTTATCTCAAATCTCTCATACGGATTTTTAGCTATCATTTCTTTATCAATAGCCAAGCCAATGAGAAATTTAAAATTTGCATGTTTTTTATAGATTGTGGATAGTTGATTACCTACCTCTATTTCGTAGTTATGGTAAAGTTGAATGTACTCCAAGGTAATTTCATTAAAAGAAAGGGTAGGTTTCCATTCTTTCATGGTATTGATAAGTTTGTAGTAATTAGATATTGTTCCTGATGCACGGGAAGCCTTTAACAGCTCTATCTCTTTTTCAATAAAAACATAAAAATCTGTGTTCCCATAGTTTTGGTCTTTTAGTCTACTTATAAATTCACCGACATGGAGAGGCTTTAAGTAATTCTCTATTATGATGCCATCCGCTTTATGGTACATCTTTTTAATAAGCTCGTTATAGAACAGGAAGCGTCGATCACCAGATAATACAGCAGATCTCTTTTCACTCCAATATTGAGGTAAAACAGAAATATTCAGTCCTATGAATGTACATTGCCTGTAGGCTGTATAACGAAGACAAACTTGGTGTTTACCTTCTTTTGTAACATAGTTATTACGGAGAAGAATTTTGAGAGTTGCTTTCATGTTGCACATCGTTTTTTAGTCTAACAATTGTACAACAAAAGCCGAAAAACTATGAAATTTATCCTTTTAGTCCTTCCACCACAGAGGGCTAAGCATTTAAAAAACAGAAGGAATAGAAATAAAATTCTATTCCTTCAATCTTTCCAGAGGTTCCTGTGGCATATCTCCAAGGATTCCTGCATTATTGATAAGCACGTCCAGAACTTTTATTTTCCTCTCCATTTCTACTTTTGCATTTTGTATAGAAACGCTGTCGGAGATGTCTATTTGCAAAGGCTCAATATTATCAAAACCCATGCTGTGTAAAGCAGCAACTGCTTTTTCACCTTTTTCTTTGTCTCTGCTTCCCAGATACACAAAATATCCCAATGGGGCCATTTGTTTTGCCGTTTCAAAACCAATCCCCCTGTTGGCTCCTGTAATCAAACTGTTTTCATTTTTTTAATAAATGAGTTTATAAATAACGATTAATTTTTATGATATGCCTCAGCAAACTCTTTAACAAAATCAGAAAGTTTTACTGATTATAATATAATTTCAAATGAGTTATATAATTCGGAAAATACGGTAACAACTAATATAAGTTCTTTACAACGCACCTATAAATACCTGTACGCAAATTTTCGCCGGGATATAACCCTGGTTGAGTTATCAAAGTAAGCCCATCAAAATCCGACTGCATTATGCCGGACATTCAAACGAGATACAGGTAAAACAATTTTTCAATTTCTAAATAAAATACGAGTTGAAAATGCCTGCAAACTATTAATAGAAACCGATATGAGTATTTCGCAAATAGCTTATGAATCGGGCTTTACCAATTTGCTTCACTTCAATAAACAATTCAGATTACTAACCAATAAAACACCGAGCTATTATAAAGAATCAATAAGATAAAAGATATACTATTCTTAGTTTAATTAAACCCTGCCCTAAATTCCAACGGACTTTGTTTCGTTTTTGCTTTGAATAGCTTACTGAACGACTGTGAATGCTCAAAGCCCAATTCATAGGCAATTTCACCGACTGATAAATCTGTTGAAGATAATCTTTCTTTTGCTTTTTCTATAATTACGTTCTGGATATATTGCTGTGTGTTCAATCCTGTAAGTGAATGCAACATATCACTTAAATAACGTTGCGATAGTTTTAATTGTGTACTGATATATTTAACAGACGGCAAGCCGTCTTTAAAACTAACCTTTTCATCAAAATAGTTATTCAGTAATTCATCCAATGAAGTCATGATTTCGTGATTGACAGCTTTTCTTGTGATGAATTGGCGATTGTAAAAACGATTACTATAATTCAGTAATAAGTCTATTTGCGAAACCAACACATCTTGGCTAAATTTATCAATTTTGTTTTTCAGCTCGTTTGCTATTTCAATAAACAAATTATGGATTATTCCTTTTTCTGGTGCCGATAAAAATAATGCTTCAGATACATCGTAAGAGAAGAATCCGTAATTATTAATGGTGCTTCCTAATGGATAATTCCGGATAAAATCAGGATCGAAGTATAAAGCATATCCTTGATAGTTTTCTATATCCTCAGGTGAAAAAACAATTTGCTTAGGTTTTAAAAAAGCTAACCCGCCTTCTTCAAAATCATAATATCCTTGTCCGTATTTTGTTCGTCCGTTGAATTTATCTTTGAATGAAATTTTGTAAAAATCAATGCAGATTTTTTGTCCTTTTTCAAGTGTTTCTACTGAAACGTCCTTGTAATCTACTAGTGCAATCAATGGGTGTAATGGTGCTGGAAGTCCCAAATTACGTACTAATTGAGAAATGCTTTTAATATGATTTATGTTTGATTGTTGTTGCATTTTTAGAGTTCTAATGTACTTAATTTTGCTTTGACGGACGAATAACTATATCGCCAACTTCAACATCTTTTGGCTGACTTATTGCATAAATTACTGCATCTGCAATCACTTCGGGACTTATAGCTAATTGCTCCACTGCCTTTGAAGTTGCTACTTTCATCTCATCAGTCTTTACGCCTTTGACCGAAAAATCTGTTTTTATATATCCAGGCGATATACCTGTAATTCTTATGTCTCCGTCGGATTCTTGCCGAAATGCTTCTGCAATAGTACGGACAGCATTTTTCGTTCCTGCATAAACACCTTGTGTCGGCATAATTTTTATTCCCGATGTTGAAATGATATTAACAATATGACCTGACTGTTGTTTCTTAAAAACGGGAATTGCAGCCGCCATTCCATATAAAACACCTTTTATATTAGTGTCAACCATTTCGTCCCAACTGTTAATATCCAATTCATCTATTCGACTGATACGAGCAACACCAGCATTGTTTACGATAACATCCAGCTTACCGAATTGTTCAACGGCGGTATTTACCAACTGTAATAAATCGTCTTTATTGGTTACATCTATCTTTAAAAATACTGCTTTACCACCATTATTTTTAATTTCTTCAACAACGTTTTCTAATTGTCCGTCATTTCTTGCTCCTAAAACAACATTGACACCATTCATTGCCAATTTTATTGCTATGGATTTACCAATACCTGAACTTGCCCCTGTAATAGCAACTACTTTTCCTTTAATATCTTGCATATTTTTTCTTGTTTATATTTAATTGCAAATGTATTAATTGTCACTTTCTGGTATGTAGCCGAATTGGTATTTGTTGTAGTCAAAAAGGAAATATCAAATAATGGGGGTCGGGGGTAATATAGGGTTAGTTCAGTTAAAACTTGCTCTAAACTCAAGTGGTGATTGTTGGGTTTTTGACTTGAATAATCTGCTGAAAGATTTTGGTTGTTCGAAACCTAATTCATATGCAATCTCACTAACCGAAAGTGCTGAAGTGGAAAGCTTCCCTTTAGCTTGTATAATCAACTTCTCATGAATGTGTTGTTGAGTCGTCATACCAATTAATGATTTGAGTAAGCTCCCTAAGTAATTGAGAGAAATATTCTACTTCTCTGCTAAATGATGAGCGGTAGGTAATCCTTTATTCACCAAAGTTTCGGAGAAATATTCATCCATGATTCTTTCCAGTTTTTCCAGAATTTGGTGATTACCTTTTTTTCGAGTGATAAATTGTCTGCGGTAAAATCGTTCAAAATAGTTGAGTAATAGCTCTATTTGAGAAATAATAATACTCTGAGTGAAGTTATCAATATTGGAATGATATTCACGACGGATATTTTGTATCAGGTCGGAAAGAATATTTTCTTCTTTTTCTGAAACGAATAATGCTTCATTGACTTTATAACCAAAAAAATCATATTTTTTGATGTTCTTTGCCAAAGATGTATTCCATAAAAAATCCGGATGGATCAATAGAACCCATCCAGATGGTTTTATTTCAGATTCTTCGACAATAATATTTATTAACTGTCCCGGAGCTACGAATGCAATCACACCTTCATCAAAGTCGTATGGCAGTTGTCCATACCTGAATTTCCCTTGAATATCGCGCTTTAAACCAACGGAATAAAAATGTTGTATCCAACTAATTTCATTTCCATCTGTCTGATATTCTACTAACCCGTAATCAACCAGACTAATTAAAGGATGTTCGGGTTTCGGGAGATTACACATTTTGTGAAACTCAGTAATAGTGTTACAAATATGTATTTTCTTGTTGTCCATATTACTTGTAAAAGTATAAAAAACCGTACTACCTATTACCGATAGATAATACGGCTTTTTTTATAGTTGAAAATCTGTTGATCTACTAAGACTTTCATTGTCATTCAATGCCTTTTTTACTACTTCAATTTTGTCTTGAGCTTGTTTGAAAGCATCACTACCCAAGAAAAGGTGTAAAGGAGGATTAGCTGTTTCTGTTATTTTAATAAAAGCTACTGCTGCTTTTTCAGGATTTCCCTGCTGATTCCCGTTTAGTTCATTGATGTGAAAAGATTCAATTTTTCTTCCTTCAGTATATTCAGCAATTGGATTTTCAGGCAAACCAACTGAGCTTTGTTCCCAAAAATTAGTGCGAAATACACTGGGATAAACCACAGTTACCGAAATGTCAAATTCTTTAGCTTCTGCAGATAACGCTTCAGTAAATCCGGCAACGGCAAATTTGGTAGCACAATAGATTCCGACACCAGAATATGCACCTGTAAATCCTGCAATGGAAGAAATATTGATAATGTGCCCTGATTTTTTCATACGCATAAATGGCATAACATTTCTGATAACATTTAACGATCCGAAAACATTGATATCAAAGTTTTTGCGAGTTTCTTGATCAGTTAATTCTTCAATAGTTCCCAATTGAGCATATCCTGCATTATTGACGACTACATCAATTCGACCAAAATGATCAATTGTTTCACTTACAGTACTTTTAACACTCTCTTCATCCACTAAGTTTACTTCCAATGGAAGAAAATTGACTTTATCCCCAACTTGTTCTTTTAAGGATTGAATAGTCCTAGAGGTGGCGGCTACAGCATAATTTTGAGCCAATAATTCTTTCACTAATGACAATCCCAGTCCTTTTGATGCTCCGGTTACAAACCATACCTTTTTATTGTTCATTTTTTTGATTTTTAATTATTACACAGCAAAGATATTTCGTATATATTTTACGTAAGTAGCTGAAAATCGGATTCACATACCCAAATCAAAGATTAGTTTATACGTAATTATAAATTAAATCTCTAATCTTATATCTGTTGCTGAATAAGTCGTGCAAGGTGCAAGTATCTATATATAGATAGCCTTGCACCTTGCACTGACGTTAATAAATTAATTTCCAAATGGTTTAGTGTTTCAAGAAGATATTGTATCTTTGAACTCAAGATATATGCAGAAGAGCATAGGTCAAAGACGGACAAATTAGGTTAAAAAAGTTGTGCCTAATTCGTTACCAGTGATAAGTTTGGAGAAATAAAGTATTGACTTTTAGGTATATGGAGACGAGGTTCACCGACCTGTCTTTCCGCCAAAATCATTAAGATCGAACAGAAGCCTGTAAAATTAATAATTTGCAGGCTTTTCTATTCCTAGTTCTTCCCTGACATATCCGCGTAAATCGGGATATTGAAGCTCTCCACTTATTTTTTCATCCACATGGGATTTTGTTTTACGATTTCCTGATGAACAGGACAATCTTCATCGTGCGCCCCTTTCAGATAACCGATACTCATCAGGAATTCGTTGACGATTTCCCCTCCCGTAAACTTAAATGTATTTTTAAATAATTTCATCCATTCTTCCTTCGTTTTAGGATGATGGCATTCCAACCACTTTTCAAAGCTGCCGCATTCCTTTTGTAACCGAAGAATGATTTGGGCATTCTCAATAGCAGCATTCACTTTAAGTTTATTGCGTATGATTCCTGCATCATTCAGTAGCCGTTCCCGATCCTCTCCCGTATAATCGGCAATCTTTTCGACATTGAAATTATCATAAGCTTTACGGAAACCATCTTCTTTTTTAAGAATAGTCTCCCAACTCAATCCGGCCTGATTAATTTCGAGAATCAAACGCCCAAACAACTCATTGTCATCGTGTATTGGAAAACCATAATGAAAGTCGTGATAATTTTTGTGCAGACTCCGACTCGGTTCTGTCATATTGGGAATATAAGTACAATAGCTCATTACTCAAATGATATAAAAATTAAAACCAGTTTCTTTCAAAAACAAAAAGTATCCGGGTAAACCCGATATGCAGCCAAATAATAAAAAAGAGAAATACATCAGCATTCCTCTTTTTAAAAAATCATATTAATCTTACCGCTTACTTCTTATCGGCAGTTTTTTTAGGAGTAGCCTTTACATCTCCTTTTTTGGCATCAGCTTTCTTGTCACAACATTTCTTGTCGCCGGCTTTGCTCTTGTCACAGCATTTCTTGTCACCGGATTTTTTGCTGCACTGTTCTGTCTTAGCTTTTGAATCTTTAGTAGCATTCTGTGCATTTACCGTGCCGAAAGCAACCATTGCCAGAGCAAAAGCTGCACATACCATAAACTTTTTCATAAGAATCCTTTTTTAATTTAGTATTATCAATCAAAACTCATCAAAAGTAATAACCTTTATTAGAGCAATTAGTTCAACACAAAAATAGGATTAATTCCTAAATTATGCAATAATATTCTTATTGCCATCGGTTAAATGATTCTAAAGTACATACTTGCTCTTCAGCTCTAGCACTCCCATACCGGTAAAATAGTCCTCTACAAAGTTCCAGCGCTGCTCATCATCCATCTTCGTTCCAAAAAACAAAGTAAACAATTCAATCTGCTCCTGAAAGATCCGTTCATTTTCATCCAGAATCAGATTGCGGTACTCACCGGAATCCACCACCTGCTGTAAGCGCTCGGGATTGTCGATACACACTTGTACACAAGGAGTCCCTCCTCCTTCCACACTGAAAGAGAGACTGTTCAACATAGAAAGTAGATTAAGCAGCATGTTCAGATCGGAGAAAGGAGTACAATAGAAAAGCAAACGTTCTCCTTTATTACCCAAAATCCGTTGGGTAAACAATTTCTGATATCGCGAAAGCAACAAGTCAAAACCTTTGATAACGGTAAAAGATAAACTGTTCTCCTCTTTTTTCTTCACGCTGCTGATGTAGCTCACACTCCGCCCTTCTTCGGTACGGGATTCCAGCAACGCACCAATAAAACGCTTGGCAGAAGGCACATCCATGCCATGTTCCGCAAAAACCGAACGCAATTCTTCTTCATCAAAACGTCCTTTCGATTTACGGAGTTTATCAAAGAATAATGTTTTCAAGCTACCGAATAGGTCATCCATTCGTTGCCGGATGACTGCGACATCCTCTTTCAACAACACCTCGTGTTTACCCACCGACACCGCCTTGGCACCTTCCGTCAGAGTACCTTTAGAAAGTTTTTGCTTAAATTCCCTGTAACCCAATTCCGGGAAACATTCCTCCCAAAGCCTATCCAAAGAAGCCAGATAAACATCATCCGTACCCTCCACCTTAGTCAGGTAGGAAGCATATTGTTTCACAAACAGATCGCCGGTCTTATCCTGAATATATCCCTCATTCAAAAGATTTTGCGGAGATACCGATAACATATTACAAGCAAACCGTCTGTTGAGATCATCTTCCAGCCACAGTAATGCCGTCTTGATCAATTGCCCCAACTCCGCCTCATATTCCAGTTTATTTTTCAACCGGGGAAGCTTCACCACAAACTCAAAATCGGATAATGAAATCAGCATTTCCCTCTTCTCTCCCTTCATCCGATAAACCTCCATCAACTTCTTCAGAATGAGAGCCAGCTGTTCCTGAGCAATACTACCCACCATGTGCAGACGCTTCATATAATAGAAATCACGCTCGTGAAAATCGGTCAAAGCAACACCATGAATACCGATATCACGGGCAGCACGACCAATCTCCTGAATATAATCGACAAATGTACTTGGAGGAGCCACATGGTAGATACGGTCAATATCACTGATATCCACTCCCATACCAAAAGCTTTGGTAGCTACAATCATCTTTTTGGTACCTTCGGCAAACTCGCTTATGATAGCCGCCTTTGCCGCCTTATCCTTCTTACCATAGTAAGACGAAACCCAATGCCAGTCGGCCGACTTCACCCACGTCTTCAGCTTCATATCAATTCCACCGGCAAACGGATAATACAAAATCGCCTTATGCCCCTGCAAAAAATCTTCCACCCGTGCAGCGATCACACGCTGCTTGGCCTTATCATAAGTCTCCTCTTCCTCCAATTGAAGCGGACAAATACCAAAGCCTATATTATTCCGCTTCACAATACCGACATGAAGCACGCAAGGATCCATCTGCAAAGAGCGGATCGTTTCAAAAACCATATCGTCGCTACCTTTTGGGTGCCATATTGCCGTAGCCGTCAGTGCAAAAACCGGAAATGAATACCCCAAACTGCCTTTAATATTGTTAAGATATCTACCCAGAAACCAATAATCCACCCGGAATTCCTTACCCCATGTAGTCACAGTATGAGCTTCATCCACAACAACCAGCCCCAAACGACGTTCTCCGATGAAACGTTTCACATCGTAGGATAACAACAATTCGGGAGATAAATAGAACAAATCGACTTCCCCGTCACGCACCCGTCTGTAAACCTCCTGTTTTTGTTCCGGAGACAAGTCGGACGAAGCATAAGCCACCCGTTCATACCCTATATCCTGCAAGCTCTCCACCTGATCGAGAATTAAAGCCTTCAAGGGAGAAACGACAAGAGTCAGCAAACCATACTCACGCCCCAAATAAATGGCAGGCAATTGGAAAAGTAATGATTTTCCCGCTCCGGTGGGAGCCGTCAACAAAATGTTGTCATAATCCGCACCCGACTCCTTTGCCGATTCGGCCGATTGGATAACGCTCTCTATCAACTGCCCTTGAGAGATCCGGACAGTTTCTTTTCCTTTAAAAAGATCAGCATACACTTCCAGTTCGCGAAACTGTTCATAGCCATAAACACCTTTCAACAGCTCACGCACGCTTGCTCTTTCCTCCTTGGGCAGGACAGTTTTTTTTATTTCAGGCAAAAAGTCAGACATTCTATTTTCATTCTTAAGTCATAAAGGCCAAAAAAGAAGAGGCAATCTTCCAACCCTTAGCATGCAGGTCTTCAGATTACCTCTTTATAAATTATAACCGGCCGCTGCAACGACAGGCCTAAAAAGCGTATCAATACTCCTCCTCGTTGAAGAAGAAATCCTCTTTGCTGGGATAATCGGGCCAAATATCTTCGATACTTTCATAAATCTCGCCTTCATCTTCCATTTCCTGTAAATTTTCAATCACTTCAAGCGGAGCACCCGAACGCATGGCATAATCAATAAGTTCATCCTTAGTCGCCGGCCAAGGAGCATCTTCAAGTTTAGAAGCCAATTCCAATGTCCAATACATAGTAAATCAAGTATTAAAATTGTGAATAATTAAATACAACTTTCTAATTTTTCGGCAAAAGTATAACAAAAAACTTCACTTGCAACTATTATTCCAAAATATTTCATCTTTTTTCTCATCATGGTTAATTTTTCTCGACAGGACAAATAAATAGTCTGACAAACGATTGACATAAGCTAATAATTCTGAGGCTATTTCAACTTGCTCTCCCAAGACAAGAATCCGACGTTCCGCCCGTCGGCAAACCGTTCGGCAGATATGAGCAACGGCGGCTCCACGGCTTCCACCGGGAAGAATAAAAGCCCGTAAAGGTTCGAGTTCATTTTCCATACGGTCAATTTCTTTTTCCATACATTCCACATCATCCATCGAAAGGATACTTGCGGGTCGGGGTTCCATTTTTTCGCGATCAGTGGCCAGATAAGAACCTACACGAAACAGGCGGTGCTGTACTTCTTGCACGAAGTTGTGCTCTTCACCCTCGGGAAGATAAGTCAGTAACAATCCCAAATTGGAATTAAGCTCATCCACAGTGCCGTAAGCTTCAAGCCGGACATGCGTTTTGGGAACTCTCGTACCCCCCACCAATGAGGTAGTACCTTTATCTCCCGTTTTTGTATATACAAGGCTCTTTCTCATAACCATGTGTTTTTGATTAAAATTAGTCTATTAATACCGAATACAGAACAGAAACACAAAAAACAGGTCAGAAGTTGACAATATAGGCTTGTTTTATTTTAGTTTTATCAAAAAACAAAATTCCAAGATCATATAAGTCGAACGAAATACCAGTTCGCTCATCTTGACACATACGCTTCCAAAGCTTCCTCATTCTCCTTGAATAATGAATACCCTCCACTACAAACATTGATTTAGTATTGGCGCGTGAGGAACAAACATTGAAAACGTCTTCTACAAAATCCGGATGGCGATAATCATGCAAATAAAGGAAATCGACGGAAGTCCCTTTCTCAAGAAACAGTTCGGAAAGTTCCGACGCCGCGGTATAGTCAGCAGACGGTTTCGCTGCTTTCAGGTAAAGCGAAGAAGCCGAAACAGTGCCGGCATCAATGATTATAGATGGTTGGGCATAATTCACCAACCGGAATAACAAGCGTTTTACTTTTTTAGATTCTGAACTCCAATATCTATTTTCTTGTAATGCCAATTCCTTCTGCTTTTCAATAAGTTCTTCGTAAGAATAATAAGGATATTCCTCATAAATCACCCGAGTAATCAGGTTAAAAGCAAAAGGAGAATGCACCCCATATCCGCAACGATGGCGGAAACGGAACAACCAGACGAAGGGTCGTTTCAAAGCAAGCGCGATACAATTCATAGCATCTACAGATTAAATAGCCCGCAAAGATAACCAAATCTCTTCACATTGACATCGCATTTATAAATTGAACTTAGATTCTCTCTCCCAGAGTTTTTTGCGTATTTTAATTGCACCAATTGCACTAATCGACTTAAACAATTGATATAATGCACGTTACGCGGGTGCAATTGAGCGAAACAGCAGGGTGCAATTAAATTTAATTGCACCGCCTGTATCACCCCAATTTTAGTTGAATTATTTAAGTCTTTCACCCCGAATCCTATCGCCCATCGTAATGTTATTTCTCATTCGTTCCCCTTTCCTTCACATTCCCTTGCACTCTCTTCATCCATCATCGTTCTTAAACGTCTGCTTGTTACCAATACATTCTCTTAATGTTTATCCATCGTTTATAATACTTCAAGTCTTAATCTATATACATTACTTACAGTTGTACTTCATATTATCCACATATGTAGTTCGTATAAGTCACAAATGTCAGTAATATGAGTCACAACTGTAGGTAAGATATGGTGGTATATATCTGCTACAACAATCATGGTATAGGTATAAAACCGGATAATATACATTGAGAATAAAGAGTCCCAATTAGAAGCAGTGATAAAATATCTAAGTGAGACATCTCTCGCTAAAAAATAAAAAAATCAAAAGAAACGCTCAATATATTAGCAATAATAATATTTTATAAGAAACAGCATCCAATAAAATTTTATTATATATTTATACGAAACAATACATATAATATAAACAGATAAAAACAGTAAGCATGCAATTTAAGGTAACTTTATATATTACCACACAAACTCTTGTATCCCCAACGAACTACCATAACCTGCAATGATTTTCAACTTCAAAGGGAATAATGATAAAATCATAGGCAAATATTTAGAGAGAATAAAATACCCCCCCCCAAGTCCCTTTGGTTTTATTACGATGGATAGTGTAAATAATTTGACATTATTTATACTATAATAATCAAATAGATCATACCTTAGATGATTTTCTATAAAACAAAATTATTCCACCCATAATAATAATCCAACCTACCAATTGTGACAGTACTGGCATTTGGTGAAGAAATATCCAAGATAATAAGACCGTAAAAACAGGATTAAAATTGATAATAACTCCCGAAGCTGTTGCCCCAATGTGTTTTACGCTTGTAACAAACAACCACTGTGCTATTCCTGTGCCAACAACTCCGGTTATAAATACATAAAATATCAAGCTGCCACTCCAATCCGGCATTGCAATTTTACTATAGCTAAATGGAAGATATAATAAGATGCCGAAAATACCTGCATAGATTACTGAATTGATTGGTCCGATTGTTTTGGAAGCAATCCGGGCACAAATTGTATATAAACCATGGGAAGCAACGGCAATAAGCATCCAAAAATCACCAATTCTATATTGCATGGAGAGCAATGCTTCAATGTCTCCTTTGAAAATTACAATAACAACACCAGCAAATGCCAGTATTCCACCAATGATTTTGGTGACAGTCAATTGTTCTTTTAAAAGAAGAAATGCCCATACTGCTATTAATACCGGATTCAATGCTGAAATGAAAGCCACATTGGCCGGCGTAGTGGTTTTGTATGCTTCAAACATCAACAGGTTCATTATTACAACATTAAACAAGCCCATACCGATGAGAGGTAGAATGTTTTGTTTAGTAGGTAATTTTAAGCCTTCACCCAAGGCTGCAATAGGAATCAGTACCAAAACTGCCAACAACCATCGAAACAGAATCATGGTTGATGCATTGATAGATTGCAATGCCAACCCAATGGTAATAAATGAGGCCGACCAGGATAAACTGGCCAGCACCATTAGCAAAATCGACTTTCTATATGTCATTGTCTCACGGGTATAGTAAATATGAATTATTTTCCAACATCATCGTGATCGGTACCGGCAATTACATCATACCAATTATCAATGTCTTTTTCAAACTCAGAAGTTTTATACCTGTAACGTTCCAATGTATCTTTACCTAATGGCAAATGTAAAGGTGGATTTTCTGCCGCAGCTAGTTTCACAAAAGCTTCGGCTAATTTCACCGGATTGCCAGGTTGCTTCTTGTTTACCTGTGTGGCGAATGCACGCATTTTACCAACCGTTTCCGCATAATCTTCAATGATATTAGGAGTTCGGCTTAGAGAAGATGCATCCAGAAAATTAGTGCGGAAGTAACCAGGTTCCACGACCGTAGCTTTTATGCCTAGTGGAGCCAGTTCCATAGCAAGAGCTTCGGTTATTCCTTCAACAGCAAATTTTGTTGAGCTATATAATCCCCAACCAATAGAACCTGTCAATCCTCCAACCGACGAGATATTGATAATGTGACCGCTACATCGCTTGCGCATGAAGGGCAGCACAGCCCGGATAACATTCAATAGCCCGAATACATTGGTGTCATAGTTTCTTTTCACTTCTTCGGCTGATGCTTCTTCCACCGCACTTAATAATCCATAACCAGCATTATTGACTAACACATCAATTGACCCAAAATGATCAATTGCTTGTGATACAGCGTTCTTTACCTGTTCTTCGTTTGTCACATCAAGGGCTACTACAAACAAGTTTTCAGCTTTTTCAGTTTGTAATGTAAAACCATTGGGATTCCGAACAGCAGCAACCACTTTATCCTCACTTGCCAAAACGGCTTTTGTAATTTCCAAACCGAAACCTCTTGAAGCTCCGGTAATAAACCATACTTTCATTCTCTTTTTTATTTCTCATTAATAATGAAACAAAATTAGGCAAAGAAGAAAAGTTAATTTATACTCTAATCAAATTGCTTTATATGAATTTCAAAGATATATGTAAGACACTATTTTCAAAAAGATATGAAATCTACTTTAAAAACGGATGAATGCCCCGATTCTATAATTTAACAAATAAAAGCTCCCACAGATTTTCGCAGAATTAATCTTGTCTGCGGTCTAAATCCGTGGGAGTAAAATAGCTATGAACAATAAGTTAAGAAATTATCTGTTCGTTTTTTTTGGAGGATGAGACAGCTATGATCTCGTATAGAAAGAATAGTCGGAGTAACCTTCTACTCCACCACCACCAAATAATTTATGTGTATTTGAAATCTCATTTAGTGGAAGATTATTCTTTTATAAGTAATCTATAATACAATACTATTTATATGCAAACGTAGCTGAGATTTGAAAAAAAGTCTGTATTAAAATCAACTAATTTTATATGATTCTCAATGCTAATGTCTCTTTCAATGGATACTGGTGATTGTTTTTAATAATACAATAAGTTCTTGGGGTTGTTCCTCGGGTATATAGTGACCAAAGTTTTTAACGACTTTGATTGTCGGATTTGAAATGTTTTTGAAAGCACTGTCAACATTTGCTCCTACCGCATAGTGTCCACCGATAGCAAAGATTGGAATATTGAGTCGATGTATACTCTCTTTATTCTGTCGTGTACTCCCTGGGAAAGCCCTGTAATAATTAAACCCATTAGCTAGCTTTTGTTTACCTTTATAAGCTTTGTAGTATTGGATTAAATTCTTTTTATTGATGGCTGTTTTAATAAATGATTTGTTTGTGAAGTACCAGTTTATGTACTCTTTTTCTTTCCCAACAACAAGCATTTCAGGTATATCTGCTATTGCATGAAAATAAAATTGCCAAACCCTGCCCACATTTGCTCGGTTTGCTCTGGGGCTTTTATTTTGGCTGAAGCCGGTGTTTTAAATAGAAAAAGTGCCACAACTCATTGGAAGTTCTGTACAAAATTGTCAGAAATGTACCAACAGATTAAAGTTGATATGAATCCGATTTTTGTGAAGGATGGAAATGTTTACACTTCGGCAGGTGTTACTTCAGGTATGGATTTAGCATTAGCTTTGGTTGAAGAAGACCTAGAAAATCTTTCGCTATAGAAATAGCAAAAGAAATGGTACTCTTTTTAAAGCGTCCGGGTAATCAGTCTCAATATAGCACGACACTTAAATATCAAAATATAAACTATCAACCTATTGAAAAAATTAAAGACTGGATCTCCGATCATTTAGCAGAGGAACTAACCGTTGAAAGACTGGCGGAAGAAAGCTTAATGAGTCCACGTAATTTTGCTCGTACTTTTGCTCGTGAGCTAAAAATTACTCCAGCAAAATATATTGAAAAACTGAGAATCGAAACTGCAAGCCGTTTTTTAGAAGAAACATATTTAAACATTGATGAAATTGCGGTAATGTGCGGATTGAAATCATCCGAAAATATGAGACGATGATTTTTTAAAACATTTGAAATAAATCCGTCACAATATAGAAGTAATTTTCATCGATAAAATTCAGACTACCACATGCATTTTTTGTGGTGTCAACACAATAATGATATGCAAATTATTTACGACTCATAACTTCGTCTGAATTCATTCGATGTTATCTTAATATTCTTTTAAAGAATTGACTGGAATTAGGTTGATCGGCAAAACCTATATAATTTTCTACAAAGCTAAAAAATCCTCTTTGTCTATAGGCAAAGAGGATTTTTAATATTTAATGAAATCCCAGCACGGGATGAGGTTGGTATAATTCTTCCAATTGTTTTATATCTTCATCCGTCAGACGGACAGATAAAGCAGCAACTGCATCTTCGAGATGCCCCGGTTTACTTGCACCTACGATAGGTGCCGTGATGTAAGGTTTTGAAAGCATCCATGCTAATGCTACTTGGGCATCCGGAAAGTCTTTCTTTTTGGCAACCTCAGCCAATCGGTTGACAATATCGAAATCAGAATTCTGAGCATATAATGATTTTCCGAAATTATCCGTTTGTGCTCTTTGCGTTTCATTACGTTCTTTGCTCCGTTTGCCAGTGAGCAATCCCCTTGCTAATGGTGACCATGGTATAATTGCTACTTTCTGGTCAATGCAAAATGGAATCATCTCCCGTTCTTCTTCTCTATAAATAAGATTATAATGCGGTTGCATTGACGAGAATTTTGTCCATCCGTTTAGTTCTGCTGTATATTGTGCTTTTGCAAATTGCCAACTGAACATTGACGATGCACCAATATATCGTACTTTACCAGCTTTTACAACATCGTGCAGTGCTTCCATGGTTTCTTCGATTGGCGTTTCGTAATCCCAGCGATGAATTTGATAGAGATCGACGTAATCGGTACCCAACCGCTTTAAGCTGGCATCAATAGCACTCATGATATGCTTGCGGGATAAACCTTGATCGTTGGGACCTGGTCCCATAGGATTGAATACCTTAGTAGCCAAAACAATTTCATTTCTTTTTGCAAAATCTTTCAAAGCTCTTCCAACAACCTCCTCACTTACTCCTAACGAATAGACGTCAGCTGTATCGAAAAAGTTGATACCAAGATCCAATGCTTTTTTGATAAACGGACGGCTTTCTTTTTCATTCAATGCCCATGGCCAACGTTCTGTAGGCATTCCGTAAGTCATCGTACCTAAACATAAGCGGGAAACTTTCATTCCTGTATTTCCAAATCTGATATATTCCATAATAAACTAATTTTAATTATCAATTAAGAGCTTCGCCTAAATTCATCAGGTGTAATACCTGTATTTTTTTTGAAAAAATAGCTGAAATTAGGTTGATCGGCAAAACCTATGCAATAACCTATTTCCTGTAGTGTCCAATCGGTTTGCAAGAGTAATGCTTTGCTTTCTTCCAACAAACGATTCTTAATGTGAGTACTTACATTCTGTCCGGTATACTTTTTCAATAAAACATTCAGATGGTTGGGATGCAGAGACATATTGTCTGCAAACTCTTTTACGGTTTTCATTCTAACCGGATTATTATAATTAATGCCTGCTGTTTTGCTTTCCAATAATTGAAAGAAATCATGGATATGCCGAAACTCGTCGTTTACAGCATCAGGAGTTAAAAAATCAGCACTTTTAATGCTTTCAATTATAATCAGTTGTATATAAGCCATCAGGGCATCCTCTGCTAACGCTCCACTTTTTGCATTTTCATCCTGCATTTGTTGAAACAGCCTATTAATAGTGTTTACACTGCTTTCCTGCAGGCAAATCACACTTTTAGCCGTATTCGTAAACATTTGGTATTTATCGATGACGGATCTTAAAATAGGTTGAGCATCAATATATCTCTTTTTGAAAAGCGTGTAGTACCCTGCTGATTGGTCTGAAAGGTTCTTCCAGGATATAATTTCATTTGGGTGAATGAATAAAATTATCGGCTTCTCTATCCGATAAGTTCGGGTCCCCAAACTAAATAAACCGATTCCTTTTGTGATAAATAGAATCTTATAGAAATCGCGACGATTAGGAGACAGGTAATTTTTACATGTATATTGTTCCCGATTGAATACTTTAATATTCCAGTCCTCAAAATAATCTCTTGTGACCGGAATTAAATCGGAAATATTGCGTAATTGCTCAATATATTTAATATCTAAAGTCTGCTCTAACATCTCTATTTATTATTTGTGAGGTTTATGCAAATATACTGCTATTGTGTATAATGGTTATAGCTGAATGCAATATTTTTATATGAAAATCAAAGATCGCATGCTACTCTTTAATGAGCTGATTCATTTCAAACCAGTTATAAATTTTGATCTTCTTCAGATTAATTTGAGGTTGCATTAACCATTACTTTTGCAATATCTTTACCATCAGTTTCGTTGTAATCAACCTGTTTACCTATAAAATCGGATGTATCAGTTCCCAAACTTTCATGCCTATTTTTTCAAATAATCGTTTGTCTTTCCACTTCCTCTTCCATTCTTATATGCTTAATTTTCGAAGAGCCATTTGCGCCGGCAACTGTTACCAAGAAAACAGACTTTACTCCATTTTGTTTTAATGTTTTTGACGCAAGTACAGAATAGTCATGATCAATCTAGTAAAATTCAGCAGAGCTTTGCTTACCGTTTTGGCTTGCTCCCAAAATAAAAACACTTCATCTACATTACCAAATATATCAACATTCTCTACAAATAATTTCCTCTCACAGCTACTTGTAATTTAAAATATTTTTTATATATTGCGAACAATTCCATATAAATGAGCGTACTTCAATTGTTATGATATATTTATGATTGATTCCAGACACACTTTATATTTTGATACTTCAAAAATAAAGGTAAAGACTTAATTAATAATATGCTTAGAAAGGCTTGATAAAAAAGCGTAAAGCTAAACAAATAAATGCTGATTAAGATTTGTAAAATAAGCTCTGGGGAATTATCACTATTTGATATTTTAAAAACAGGAACAGGTATGAGAAACTTTAAAAAACTTTACGCTATTTGCATGATAATGTATTCTACAGTATCATTTGCGCAGAATTGGGTCGGAGATTTTCAGTTGGATGGAAAAGTTGATAGTATTGAGAGTGGAACAATAATACTATCCTACCACTATATCGCAAACGACAAGTTTGATGTACATTCGGACACTACAGCTATCGTTAATGGAACATTTCATTTTCAAGGAACCATAAATGAACCTGTCAGTGGAAGTTTGCACATTAACGATGCTGAGCTCCCGTTATTTCTTGAAGCAGCACCTATGAAAATACACTTCTCCCCTCATAACCTGGAGAAATATTCTTTAACAGGTTCTCTAACAGATAATGAAGACCGGTTCATTAATTATGAATTTAAACGTCTAAGTAATCCCGCTAATATTCTAAAAAATAAAATTGAAGCGCTGGATTCACTTTCCCATGAAAGATCAATCCTACTTCAAACACTGGATTCTCTTAACTTGCAACGTCAACGCACATTTGTCGATTTTGCAAAAGTTAATCCGAGATCTTTTATGATCCTTAAATATCTATCTTTTTTCTCACCAAGTTGGCTCTCTCTTCAAGAAGCTCAAAGCCTTTATGAAGCATATACGCCAGAGCAAAAAGAAGTGCCTACCGCCAAGCTTGTTGCTCAAATGATTGAACATAAAAAAGAATCGGAAATGGGTGAGAAGGCTCCTGACTTTGAGCTAATGAATAAAAAGAATGTAGCAATTCATCTATCTGATTTTCAAAAGAAAAACTATGTTCTTCTCGATTTTGGAGCTTCGTGGTGCGGCCCATGTGTATCCAATGTCCCTTATATTAAATCGTGTTACAACAAATATAAGAGCAAAGGTCTGATTGCGATTGCAATCTCAAAAGATCATTCAGAAAAAGACTGGAAGAAAGGTATTGAAAAGAACGGTACAGCAGACTGGTATCACATTTGGGATGGAGCGGAGCAAAGTAGTACAATGTCTCTCACTAAAAAGTATAATATCTCTTGTTATCCTACTTATATCCTCATCAATAAAGACGGAAGAATCATTCGGAAATGGATGGGAACCATAACTGAAGATAAGGATAGAAAAGAGTTTGAAGCTTGCTTAGATAAATTGTCGAAAGAAAACTAAACGGTTCTAATACTCAATGAATATTTCATATTTCTATACAGAATGGTATATTAAAGAGACTTATGATCGATATTCAGTCGGAGTTCTACCAATAAGAGCACGAAATTGGTTATTGAAGTGAGGTAGATTTGTAAATCCTGACTCATAAGCCACTTGTGAAATACTCATATCAGTCTCCAACAATAGCTTGCAAGCATTCTCCACTCTTATTTTATTAAGAAACTGGAAAATGGTCTTTCCGGTTTCTCTCTTGAATGTCCTGCACAATGCTGTTGGGTTCTGATGTGCATATTTTGCAATCTCGCCCAGAGTAATTTCGTCACGGAACTTCTTATATAAATAATTATATACTTTATGAAGTGTACTGCCGCTGGGCATTAATGTATTATCGGGATCATAAGCTTCGGAGGAGATCAAGTCATAATGTTTATTCTTACCCAAAGTATCCAATATAAGATATAGCTCATTTAGCTTTGCAATACCATTGATGTCATCTATCTTATTAAACATCATCCGAATCTTTTTAAAAAGGACATTATTACGAAAGACTATTCCGTTCTGGCTTCTTATAAGCAAAGAATAGATAAAATGAAACTCGGAAACTTCCTCCATTTTTACAGGAAAAAGCTCATGCTTAAAATGCAATATCTCAATCTCGCAAGATTCAGCACTGGACATTTCTTTGCTTCCGCCAAACATATAATAATGCGGCACATTCCTGCCTATTACTATAATATCTCCACACGCATATTGCCTGAGCGTTTCTCCGATAAAACCTCGACTCTCTCCTTTGGTAATGATAAGAATTTGGTAATCTTCATGCTTATGTTGCTGATTATTATAATCCAAAGATGCATCATTCAGCCTTTCTTCTTCCAAATACCTTAAAGCAGAATTCGCTTCATAAGCTATTTCACGCGTTATTACCTTCTTCTTCATATCACTTATTTTAAGCATGCAAATATACAAAGTAAAAATGCAAATATACAATTGAACATCTATGCAATTACCATCTAATTTTGCAGCGTCAACCGGTTATATGACAAACAGATATTAATTTAAAAAACAAACGATATATGAAAAGTATACTTACGACCATAAATAGAATGTTTAAGAACAATCACCATGGAATTCAGCACAACATTTGTTACACTCCTCAACCAGAGCGCTATTATTTTGCTGAAAGAAAATTTACGTTACAAATAGATGAGTCCAAATGTAGTGGATGTGGAAAATGTGTAGATCGATGTCCAGGAGAGGTGTTTTGCCTAAAACAGGCAGTAAATAATAGTATGCAACAAGATAGCGGATCAAAATGCCATAAGTGTGCAGTAATAGTTAATCCGGAAGGATGCATATATTGCGACCAATGCGTGGACAAATGCAGGCGAAAAGCCATATACCATTCCAGGTATTGAAAACATAAAAAACAGTAGTATGGAAGAAAAAATATCTCTATCGGAAATAAAAGTATTAATAGGACAAGTTCTCAATCTTTTGAGTGAACAAAATCGATTAAACTCAAAGAGCTTCGAAGCGAACTTCAAAAGAAGTGTCGTCTCACTTCAGTATATGTACAACGAGCTTGCAGCTCACCAAAAGGAGGAATCAGCCTATAAAAGAGATGTTGTTATCCGCATAGATTACACTAAGTGCACCGGTTGCGGTCGCTGCATAATGGCATGCGGACAAAATGTATTAAAGTATAACTATCTACGATTGGTGAAGATCAAGGTAGGAGACTCCAATAATTGCACCGGATGCTTACGATGTATGACCAGCTGCAAGTATAATGCAATAGATGTCAAGAGGTATATTTAAGTTTGAGCAATTATAAAAAGATTCATCAGTAAAATAAACAAAAATGAAAACAAAGAGAGACATTGCATTAATTACGGGTGGCAGCCGTGGGATAGGGAAGAATATAGCTATAAAGCTTGCCGAGAAAGGATTTGATATCATTATAACCTACCGTAAAGAAATAATGGAAGCAGAAAAGGTGGTAGAAGAGATAGAGCATATTGGAGGAAAGGCTATTGCAATAAAGCTTTCTCAAGAGCGATTAGATAGCTTCAATTCTTTCTTCTGTCAATTAAGACAGATTTTACTGGACGAGTTCCATACGGATCATTTTAACTATTTAATAAACAATGCGGGTATAGGCCTTAGCACTCCATTTTGTGATACAACCGAAGAGCAATTTGACTTGTTAATGAATACATTATTCAAAGGCGTTTATTTTTTCACGCAAAAAGCTCTCCAGTATTTAAATGACAACGGAGGAATTATAAATATATCAAGCCGATTGGCGCAAGCCTCAGTACCGGGCTATTCGGCATATGCTTCCATGAAGAGTGCCATAGAAGCTTTAACCCGATACGAAGCAAAAGAATTATCCATAAGGGGTATAAGAGTAAATTCCATAGCCCCGGGACCCATCGCAACAGATTTTGCAGACGGTGTCATCAGAGATGATGCCGAATATAATGCCAAACTAAAAGCAATGACCCCTTTTGGACGTATAGGTGTGCCCGATGATATTGGGGGGGTAGTTGCCTTTCTATGCACAAAAGAAGCTGCGTGGCTAAACGGACAGCGCATAGAAATATCAGGTGGTATGAATTTATAGACTTGAATTAGCTATAAAAAATTAAAGATAACCGAATCTCCTTTTTGCTTCAGCGAGAAGGAGATGACTTTATCTTTGATAACCGAAGTCCGACCCTCAATCAGCATTTTAGCCTCAACAACTCCTGCAGGTAACATCAGACGAAAATCTCCCGGTATTAAAGCAGTGATAACGGCTTTTACCGCTTTTCCGTTTTTCCACTCGCAATCTACCGTTGCTCCTCCGCGGACATGCATCCCCCTAAAACTTCCGGAATCCCAATTTGTGGGTAGAGCAGGAAGCAAATGAATAAAACCTTCATGACTTTGCAACAGCATTTCGCCCACTCCTGCCGCGCCACCATAATTACCATCAATCTGAAAAGGTGGATGGGCACAGAATAAATTGGGGAATGTTCCACTTCCGTGTTGCTTGGCCAGCGGATTAATAGCCGGGTGGAGGATGCTTCTAAAAAGCTTCCACGCACGGTTGCCGTCACCTAAACGTGCCCAAAAGTTGATTTTCCAGGCGCGACTCCATCCGGTACCCTCGTCTCCGCGACGATTTAATGTCACCTTACATGCTTCTGACAAAGCAGGCGTTTTTTCAGGAGATATCTGATTGCCCGGATGTAAACCGTATAAATGGGAGACATGCCGATGGTGTATATCTTCTTCTCTATAATCTTCAAGCCACTCTTGCAAGTATCCTTTCTCACTTATTTGTAGCGGAGGAAAACTTTTAAGAGCTTCTTTCAATGAGTCGGAGTAACTGGCATCGCAACCTAAAATGCTGGCGGCTTCCATTACATTGGTGTATAGCTCGGTTATCAGTTCAATATCCATTGTCGGCCCCATACAGATACTTACAGGAATGAAATCTCCATTCAGATAAAAGGCATTTTCGGGAGAAGAAGAAGGAGCAGTCACCAACCAACCGTGCTTAGGTTCACGCACCATTGTGGAATGGAAGAATTCCGAAGCTCCTTTCAATACGGGATAGATTTGCCTCAGATAAGCAACATCACGAGTATATTGATAATGCTCCCAAAGGTGAGCGCAAAGCCATGCGCCTCCGGTGTTTGTGGCTCCCCATGAAGGATGTTCTCCCGGGGCCGTATAGTTCCATACATTGGTCATCATGTGCTGTACCCATCCTTTGGCGTCCTTTCCATAAAATGTACGGGAGGTCTCCTCGCCGGATGGCACCAAACGCTCTACAAACGAAATCAAAGGTTGATATAGTTCTGTGAGACCGGACTGTTCCAGAGGCCAATGATTCATTTGGATATTGATATTCGTGTGATAATCGCCATTCCACGGCGTTTGTATCCCATTTGCCCAAAGTCCTTGCAGATTGGGTGGAAGACTACCGGGACGAGTGCTACTAATCAGTAGATATCGTCCATAATTGTAATATAACGCTGCCATGGACGGAGAGTCTTGGGTAGCGAAATGTGTAAGACGCTGATCCGTGGGCAGACTATCCGCAGCAGTTGCGGGTAAAGTCAGTGACACACGTTCATAAAGCGAACGGCACAAGGCGGAATGGTTTTGTTTATAAAGCTTCATTTGGGCAAGTATACCCGCTTTATCGGAGCTTTTATGTGGAAGCACAGCATTGAGGAGACTGTCACAAACAACTGCATAACGCTCTCCCGGGAAAGTAGTACCGCTAGCTTTATACGAAGTGGTGGCAGAAAGAATGATCCAAGCTTCCCTACCATTTTTCAGGCTCATTCCATTGGCTATAGAGATTTGCTGTTTACCTCCCAGCGTTATCATTCGTAGGGCAATACGGTAATTCATCCCGTCCTGTCCGGGCTTTCCGCTATCCAATGCTCCATCAAGAAACAAGGTGTTATCTTTCAATGAGACAGTACCTCGTTCGAGGCGACTGATACGAGCCGAAAAATTAAGCGCCTGACTACGATCAGCCAGCAGATGAATCACGATAACATCTTTATCCCGCGAAGTGAAATATTCACGCCGGAAGTTCACCCCATCTTTTCGGAAAGATGTATAAGCTATTGCACGACGAAAATCGAGCCAACGTCGGTAATTTTCGACATCTTCAATAGTGCGTTTGCCATTATGCATAGTCGGGTAAGAATAATCCATATCCAGATTGGCTAGTAATTGATAATTTCCGTACGTTCCTCCAAACTCTGGTTTTCGCGGCACAAAACTCTTATACATGAGTTCTTGTGCTTCGCGATTCTTTCCTTCAAAGAGCAGTTGCCGGATTGCCGGAAGACTTCCTGCAGCATCAGGATTCCCGTAATCAGTCTCCATACCACTCCATAACGAGATCTCATTCAAAACAATATGTTCTTTATCAATCCCTCCATCGGGCATAATACCCAGTCGTCCGTTACCCAATGGTAAAGTTTCTTCCCAAAGGCTCCCAGGCAAAGTATAATAAAGCTGATCATTGCATCCTTCAAGGGAAAAAGACTGTGCAGCGGACGGGAGTGTAAAAGATAGTAATCCGCTAAAAGCTAAAATAAAGAAACGGGCTAGCCTCATCATTTATCTAATTTTTAAAATTATCAAACTTAATACTTTGGAGACTTACTAAAAAACCATGCGTTTTAGTTCATGTCAAATATACATAATTTGACTGACTCACTAGCAGTAGATTGATGCAAGCCCGTTTCTCTCAAATATTCCTGTGATTATTGAATAATAGACATCACCATAATAATCAATGTTATGATTACTATGAATTCCCTTTTATTGCAATTCAAATTCAGTCGTCTGACGAATATCTGTAGATGAAGAACCGATATAGACTTTAAATTTGCCAGGTTCGGCTTTCCAATCCTGCTTCGCTTCATCATAGAACCTTAAGTCGTCTACCGAAATAGAAAAGTTCACCAGTTTTTCTTCACCCGGAGCTAATTTCAGTTTTTGGAATGCTTTCAACTCCTTGAGCGGACGAAGTACACTGCATTTTTCATCACCGAGATAAACTTGTACGACTTCCTTACCTGAAACACGCCCCGTATTCTTTACCGGGATGGAGACTGTAAGTTTTCCATCCTGAGTAATCACTTTACTCGAAAGTTGCAGCTTACCGTAAGCAAAGGTTGTATAACTCAGCCCATGTCCAAAGGAGAATAGCGCCGGAATCTTTTTTGTATCGTACCACCGATAGCCGACTAAGATATCATCTTTATACACTTCTTTAATGCTGTCGCCCGGATAGCAGAGTTTATCAAAGGAATGCGCACCGCAATCGGTCAGTTTCACAGGGAAAGAAAAAGGTAATTTACCACTTGGATTGACCTTTCCACTAAGAATATCCGCTAATGATCTTCCTCCCATCGAACCAAGATACCAACCTTGTACAATAGCAGGGACTTGTTTAACCCAAGGCATTTCTACCGCATTACCGGTGAGCAGAACCAAAACCAGGTTCTTATTCACTCCCAGCAAAGACTCAATCAGTTCGTTTTGTCCGAAAGGCAAAGCATAACTTAAACGATCAACACCTTCACAGTCCTGAAAATTATTTTTATTCAAGCCACCTACCAATATAACAAGATCTGCATCTTTAGCCATCCTCACTGCAGCGATACGAAGAGAGTCGCTCACGCTCTGAGGTACCTCTTCAGCCCGACCGTACATGGGTCGCCCTGCAGCATATCCACGGGTATATGATATTTTATCACCATAAACTTCGCGCAAGCCTTCTAAAGGTGATATCATATCCTTAACCTTCAAGTCGGATGATCCTCCACCTTCATTAAGCATACGGATAGCATTATCACCTACTACAAGAATGTTTTTGTACTTATCGCCGGCAATGGGGAGAAGAGGTGCACTTTTCTTGGCAGCTGCAGGAGATGCATTCTTCAATAGGACAATTCCTTCATCTCCAATAGTGCGTGCAGCCTGATAATGATCGTCGGTAGTCAATGTGCCGAACGGTTTATGCCGGTTCATCGATGTACGGAAAATAAGTCGCAGAATGCGGGATGCTTTATCATCAACCGTACTCATCGGAACCTTTCCCGACTTCAACATTGCCAGATAAGGCTTTGCAAGATAATAATCATCGTAAGTGAATTTGCTTTCGGAAGTCAGTCCATTGGTATACGAACCCATTTCAATATCAAGTCCGTTCATGGCAGCTTCATAAGTATCATGACAGCCACCCCAGTCGGTAATCACCACTCCATCGAAGCCCCAGTCTCCTTTCAGAATCTTATTCAGGGTAAGCTCATTATGACAGGCATGTTGTCCGCGTATTTTGTTGTACGACCCCATTATAGTCCACGACCCTCCTTTTTGCACGGCAGCTTTAAAAGCCGGAAGATAGATTTCGTGCAAGGCACGGTCGCTCAATTCCACATCAATATGTCCACGCCATAATTCCTGATTATTCAAGGCATAGTGTTTCACACAAGTCGCCACTCCGTTCTTCTGGACTTCACGAATATAAGGCACACACATTATGCTCGCCAAATAAGGGTCTTCACCCATATATTCAAAGTTACGCCCATTGAGTGGGGTACGGTAGATATTCACCCCGGGACCTAAAAGCACATCTTTTCCCCGGTAACGGGCCTCCTCACCAATCACCTTACCATAAGCAGCGGACATATCGAGATTCCAGGTAGCTGCCAGGCAGGTCAGTGCAGGAAATGCAGTAACACTGTCGTTCGTCCATCCGGCATAACCCCAATCATTCCAATTAATTTCAGCACGCACCCCATGAGGACCGTCACTCATCCAAAGTTCGGGAATGCCCAAGCGTGGTACCCCCGGACTACTGAATTTACTTTGGGCATGGCAGAGAGCTACCTTTTCTTCCAAAGTCATACGCCCCAAAGCGTCTTTCACTCGTGCCTCAACAGGCTGGTTATCGTCTAAATAAACAGGGGTCTGCGCCATCAGCATTCCAGCAGTGCACATTCCAAGTAGACAAGCTAGCAAATGTTTCTTCATTATATTTTCATTCAGGTTATATAATATTATTTATTATGGTAATTGACCTTGATTATAATTTCATCGGCTTTCAATCCCTCCGATCGAGCTGAGAGTCTGACATTTCCGGGTTTCCCGGTATTCTGTATCACCACCAGGCATTTACCATAAAATGCTTTACGATGATTTGCTTTAAACTTTTCCAAAGAAATCGGATTACCGTTATCCACTCCCGCGATAAATCCAGCACCTTGAACATCAAAAGAAATCAAATTCTCAGCTTCGGGACAAAGATAACCGTCTTTATCCAATATTTCAACGGTCACAAACGAAAGATCCTTACCATCTGCAAAAATAGATTTCCGATCTGCCTTCAACCGAATACGGGCAGGTATACCAGCCGTATGAATTTCGCGTTTAAGTACAGTTTTACCCGCTTTACGCGACACCACGCTCACTACTCCCGGCTCAAACTTTACACGCCACATCACGTGGAAATCATCTTTTCCTTTCCGGCGCACCCCTTGGGATTTTCCGTTGATAAACAACTCCACTTCATCTGCATGATTGTAATAAGCCCACATATCAATTTCCTGCCCCGGCGTCCAATTCCAATGAGGGAAAAGATGTAGGACATCCTTATTCGTCCATTGCGATTGGTAGAGGTAATAAATATCTTTAGGAAAGCCTGCCAAATCGATGATTCCGAAATAAGAACTGCGTGCCGGCCATCCATAAGGCGTCGGTTCACCCAGATAGTCGAACCCTGTCCAGATATATTGCCCGCTTATAAAATCAGTATTCTTCACCTGCCGGAGCAACTGCTCATGAGTGCTTCCCCATGGTACATGACAGTTATCATACGAAGAGCAGGAGAAGCTACTCTCATAAAAAGGTTTATCCCAACTTTCGGGCCAAATATACATGGAGTCGCTTGGCATGCGGTAGTAACCGCGAGTCATCAATGCAGAGACACTTTCGGTGATCAGAAAAGGTTTTCCGGGAAATTTATCGGGAACGCCGGCAAACCACGCATCATGATAATTAAAACCGATTATATCCAATGCTCCCGAGCGGAACAAATGGTTATCGGGGTTGGGCTCGTTACAACCTGCGGTCACAGGACGACCGGGATCAAGGCTTTTCACCATATCTGCCAGTTTACCGCACAATAACGAATTCACACTCATTTCCCCTTCCTTTGCCAACTTGTCGGCACTATGCCCAAAATTTAAAATCAGGTTAGCCTCCTCCAAGCTCAAGGTATCCGCACGAACATCCGTCCACTGCTCTAACACTTCATTTCCAATGCTCCACATAAAGATGCTGGGATGATTACGATCTCGAACAACCAAATCGGTTAAATCACGTTCATACCAGCGGTCGAAATAACGGGAATAATCATGGGAAGTCTTCTTTTTACGCCACATATCGAAAGCTTCATCCATCACAATAAATCCCATACGGTCGCAAAGGTCAAGCAGTTCGGGCGCGGGAGGATTGTGTGAACAACGAATGCCGTTACATCCCATCTCCTTAAGTAGTTGCAGTTGGCGCTCTATAGCGCGAGTGTTGACGGCAGCCCCCAGACAGCCAAGGTCGTGATGCATGCATACGCCATTTATTTTCAGAGATTCCTCATTCAGAATAAAGCCTTTACGGGCGTCAAAACGAAAGGAACGAATGCCGGTAGGTGTATCATAGTTATCGACGACAACTCCTCCCTTTATGACCTTTGTGCGGATGGTGTATAAATAAGGATGATCTACACTCCACAGTTGAGGATTCTTGACCACAAATTGCTGACTTACTTCCACTTCTTCCCCTTTAGCTATATGCTGCGAAGTGGAATGATTGGCTATCACCACCCCATCGGCATTGATCAATTCGGAAGTTAATCTCACAGGGGCATTCACCTCACTCTCATTCAGTACCTTCGTACGGATATTCAGGCAGGCACTATTCTTTGTTACCTCACTGGCTGTAACATAAGTGCCCCAGCGTGCTATATGAACGGGATTGAGCTTTGTCAGCCAAACGTTCCGATAGATTCCACAACCCGAATACCAACGTGAATTTGGTTGTTCCGCATTATCGACCCTTACGGCAATCACATTCTTCTTGCCCCATTTCACATAAGGAGTAAGGTCATAACCAAACGAAATATATCCATAAGGACGGGTTCCCAGCAAATGTCCGTTAATATATACGGAAGAATTCATATAAACTCCATCAAAATCAATATTCAATCGTTTTCCTTTATCACTCTCTTTAACGACAAATGACTTACGGTACCATGCTATGCCTCCAGGTAAGGCGCCTCCACCCGTACCGGAAGGATTATCTTTACTGAACTCTCCTTCAATAGCCCAATCGTGTGGAAGGTTCAGTCTTCTCCAACCCGTATCGTCATAATCATAACGTGCGGCGGCTGAGTCGTCACCTAAACAAAAGAGCCAATCGGAATTAAAATTTGTCCGACGGAGTGTGTCGGCTTTGGCCGAAGAGCTTCCAAGGAAACCCAACAACAGACCGAATTGCAACAGAACCAGATAAAGCCTCATAATTTCACGGTTTGTTGTTTACCGTCATATTTTACCAATATCCCTTTAGCTTTCAAATCAAAAGGTTGTGGTTTATCCTTAGTAGCAAATACTATATTGAATGTACGTTTTTTTAGCATACCCGGAAAGTCACCGTTACGGTTGCCTATTGTCAGCTGACGTTTCTTATTATCATAACTGAACGATATTTGTGCATACTGTCCTTTTTCATAATTATAATTCACGCCTTCATCCTCGTAGAGCGTAAACTTGCCGTCTTTTCCGGCATAGACATACAAGGTGATTTCCGAAGGTTGTTTCTGATTGCTATATTCCATATCAGGTCCATAAGGTATTATGGCTCCCTCACGTATAAACAACGGAATATGCTCGTAAGGAGCAGCCACCATCAGCTTCTGCCCTCCCGAAAGATAGTTGCCGGTGTAGAAATCGTACCAACCCGATCCGGCAGGGAAATAGACTTGCCGCTGACGTGCACCATAGTCGTAGACAGGTGCTACAAGTAATGCCGGACCAAACATATATTCATCCCCGATATTGTTGACACGCGTATCCGCAGTGAAATCCATTACCAATGGTCTCATGATGGTATAATCATTGAAATAGGTCATACCGGCCAAGGAGTAGATATAAGGCATCAAGTTATAACGCAATTTTGTATAATATAAAATGGTATTATAGGCCGGATGTCCTTCGGGAGCTATGTTCCAAACTTCACGATATGGGAATTGTCCATGTGAGCGGAATAAGGGGCAAAACGCACCGAACTGATACCAACGGGTATTCAACTCTCTCCACTCTTTATAATCGGCATTTTCGCGCCCTGTTCTATCGAATTCGAATTGCCCTTTCTCGTAACGCTTCTCCACACAAAAACCTCCAATATCCATTGTCCAGTAAGGTATGCCACTAACAGCAAAATTCAGGCCTGCAGAGATCTGTGATTTCATATCCTCCCAACGGGTTCCGATATCTCCACTCCAAGTTGCAGTGGAATAACGTTGCAATCCGGCATATCCCGAACGGGTAAGGAGAAATACCCGCTTATTATTATCCACCCCGCGCTGCCCATTGTATATGGCATCGGCATTCATCAAGGCATAAGCATTGAAATACTGGGTTGAAGAGCCTAGTGCAGTAGGGCCACAAAGTTTTTTACGATAATTGATGTCCGAACAGCTCTGAATATCAGGTTCACTAGCATCCATCCACCAAGCATCAATGCCCAGACTATATAATTTTTCATTGATCTGCTTCCAAAATAATTTGCGGGCATCCGCCGAGTAAGCATCATAGAAAGAGCCTATATAACCTTTGCCCACCCAATCACGAATACTGTCTTTCACCGCTTGGCGATACATCCAGCCTTTGCGATCGAATTCTTTATAATGCTCCGTGGTATAATAGAATTTCGGCCAAACGGATATCATCATTTTTGCATTCATGGCATGAATAGAGTCGAGCATGGCTTTCGGATTGGGAAAGCGTGATTTATCGAATTCATGAGTTCCCCAAGAATCATCGGTCCAATAGCGCCAATCGAGTATTATGTTATCAATAGGAATATGACGTTTACGAAACTCTTTTAAGGTAGCCAGCAACTCATCCTGCGTTTTATAACGTTCACGACTTTGCCAAAATCCCATCGCCCATTTGGGCATGATCTGTGATTTACCGGTCAGCGTACGGTATCCCCGAATGACATCATCCATATCATTACCATATACAAAGTAGTAATTCAGTTCGTCGTTCATCTCGCTCCACCAAGCTTGCTTGTTTTGCTCCTCCTGCGGAACAGGTGATAATACTCGTAAGCCACAATAAGAGGCATCCCCATCAGGCAGCCATTCCACCTTTAACGCAACGCGCTTACCGGCTTTTAAGTTCAGCGAAAACTTGTAGCTATTGGGATTCCATGCCGTACGCCAACGCTCGGGGACAATCAATTGATTATCAATATACACTTTAGTATAACCGGCATAATAAAGAATCAGTTTGAAATTTCCGGTTTCGGATGGTTCTATCTCTCCTTCGTAAGTAACCTTAGATCCTCCAAGTTTAAAACCTGCAGGTAAGTTCTTTATTGTATTCAAATCCTCAAAATACAATGAGTCTTCATTGCGGACAATTACTTTATTTGATTTATCACCGGGGATATATGTACCGGTCAATCCGCCGGCCTTACCCTCTTTATCATACAGTTTGAAAACATGTTGTAATTGGGAATAACCTCTTTGATCACCGAACCGGCACAAAGAATAGCTATCCCATAAAATACCATAGTTCTTATTGGAGACAATAAAAGGTACAGATACCTTAGTATTATATTGAAAAAGCTCTTCATTCTTCCCTTTGTAGTTAAACTCGTCGGCTTGATGTTGTCCCAGCCCATAGAAAGCCTCATCATTTGGAGATTGGAATATTTGTCTCACGGAGTAGCCTTTGGTATTATCCACCGCTATGGGCTGGAAACTTCGTCCTCCTTTATCTTCGGACAAGATCAGGCGACCTGTAGAATCAGCAAAAACAACCTCTCCTGTAACAGTAGAGACCCTAGCTTCTAGCTTTGCTGTTTTCAAAACGACAGTATCCCCCTTTTCTTCGAGAGAAAAAGTGGTAGGCGTATTTTGAGGAACAACGATTAAACTGGAATTAGTTGAAAATCCGGACTCCGGAGTTGCCGATACATGTATAAGTTTTTCACCCATCACTTCTAGTCTCACCTTGCGGACATCAGTCGGGTTTTGCTGTTTAAGAGTAATAATAACTCCTCTGGCTGTTTTCTCATAATTACGTCCGGAACATCCTATTGCCATCGACCCGGCAAGGACGAATACTAAAGTGCTTTTCAATCTCATTATGGTAATATTTTAAGTATTTTCACAAAAGTAAAAGTAAAAAAAAACATGGAAAGTCTAAATTCTCCATGTTGATCAGAATGGGGCTATTTGATGAAATGACCGCACCGAATGTTTCTGTATAGGGTACTTTTTGTTATTTGCCTTCTTGCTCCTGATAAATAGAAGGCAAGAGCCCAAATTCCTCCTTAAAATATTTACTGAAATATTTGGGATTATTGAAGCCTACTTGATATGCGATCTCAGAGACATTACGCTGACTTTCGCGTAAGAGTTGCGCTGCCCTTTTTAAGCGAATGATCCGAATAAACTCAATTGGTGTTTTTCCTGTTATTTGTAAAAGTTTCTTATATAAATGTACCCGACTCATCCCCAACTCATGGCTTAACTCCTCAACAGATAATTCCGGGCGGGAAATATTCACTTCCACATATTTAATGGCATTTTCAATGAGCTTCTCGTCTAACGAAGTAATTACAATCTCACTTGGCTCGGGATCAATACGCCCTCTTTGCTTATTCTTACTGCTCAAGTCTATCAATTTACGCAAACGTAGAATCAGAACTTCCATATTGAATGGCTTTGTCACATAATCATCGGCACCGATAGTCAACCCTTCGACCTTATTTTCAACCGATTGCTTTGCAGTGAGCAAAACCAATGGAATACCACTCGTACGCTTATCGGCTTTCACCCAACGACACAATTCATTGCCATCCATCTCCGGCATCATGACGTCACTAATAATAATATCGGGCATCAATTCAGGAATGATTTGCCACGCTTCACGCCCGTTTGAAGCTGACTGCACACGGAAATACAAGCTGAGAGCATGGGTCATAAATGCGACAAAATCAGCATTATCGTCTACAATCAATGCCAATGGTTTATTGGACTTTTCATTGCGCTGCACATTTTGAACCGTATCTGTTTTGGGATTATCTCTCTGCCCATCTTCATTTACTTCCGCTATCTCAGACTCATTTCCAAGAATTCTTGCCGACAACGCAACCGCATCTTCTTTCACCGCTTCTTCCGAAAGAGGTGTCGCAACGTTGACCTCCGAATGCTTCACCGGAATATGAACTACAAAAACACTACCGGATCCGGCATTATCGAAAACACGTACAACTCCCCCATGCAAGGTGACATAATCACGCACCAAGCTCAGCCCAATACCACTACCTGTTGAGGGATTAAGAACTCCTTTTCTTTCAGCCTGATAAAATCGTTCGAAGATATGTTCTTTTTCTTCATCACTTATACCTATTCCCGTATCGGAAACTTTTATTTCTAATGTTTCCGGATTGTCTTTTATTACTTCCAAAGAGACATCGACTCGACCGCCATCGGGAGTAAATTTGAAGGCATTGGATAAGAGATTCATAATAATCTTAGCAACTTTATCTTCATCAAATGACATATTCAAAGCATCAACCGCAGAAAAGAAAGTCAGATGTACATTACGCTTCTCGGATAATTCAAGAAAAGAATTACAGATATTTCGTACATACGATACCATCTCACCTTCAGAAAGATCAAGATGTAGACCGGCCACCTCATTTTTTCGAAAATCCAACAGTTGGTTCACCAGATTCAGAAGCTTAACAGCATTGCGGTGCATCATTTTTAATTGATCCAGAACAGCGGTATCTTTTGCATCTTTTATCATGCTTTCCAGAGGAGATATTATAAGAGTCAACGGCGTTCTCAGTTCATGGCTGACATTAGTGAAGAAACGAAACTTCATTTGATTAACTTCCTCATTCTTCTTTGTATCCTGTTCCATTTGACGTATTTTAAATCGATTACGTTCTCTGCGTTGTATCGCATAAAGAGCAAGAAATAAACCGCCAATTAACAAGAGGATATAACAGGTATAAGCCCACGGAGTCATCCAAAAAGGGGGCAGGATTACAATCTTCAAAGTGGCCTCTTCCGTCCCTACATATCCGTCGCTATTCGTAGCTTTCACTTTTAGGAGATAAGTACCCGGCGCCAGATTCGTATAAGTGACGCGGTGCATATCAGACATGCTTGTCAGCCAATCTTCATTAAATCCCTCCAGTTTATAAGAATAACGCGTCTTCTCCGGCAGCACATAGTTATCCGAAGCAAATAGTACCGTAAAAACGTTCTGCTTATAGTTTAATACGACTTCTTTCGTATTATTCAAATTTTCCTTCAGGATTACGTGCCCTTCGTACTCCTTGCCCACTTTTACCTCCTCGTTAAATAGCTGGAAGCCGGTAAACATAACTTTCGGCAAAGCAGTATTGTATTTTATATTGTCAGGTCTGAAACGGTTCAGCCCATACAATCCTCCGACAACGATTTCTCCTGTATGCAGACGTTTAAGGGAACGCTGGTTAAAATCACAACTTTGTAAACCATCCTTGTCATCATAGGCATAGCAACGAAAAGCAAATTTTCCGGTCTTACTCTCATCCAACAAAACGATATTTATCAATTCTCCACCTGTACTTACCCAAATATTTTTTCTTTCATCTTCGGCAATACCCAGAAAATATAATTTGGAGAAATCCGGTTTGATAAGTACTTCGTAAAGCTCATCCAGCCTTGGGTCATATACGTTCAGGCCTTCACGGGTTGCCGCCCAAATCAGACCACGACTGTCTTCATACACTTGGGCGAAAGTCTGATTGGAAAAATGTGCTTTTCCTGAACGGGTACCTGCAAAATTAGTTATCTTCCTAGTATCTAAATCCATGATAGCCATCCCGGACGACGTACCAATAATCAATGTATTATTACGCCCGAGACAAAGAGAAGCAATTATGTCAGAAACTAAATTCGAATTAGCTGTGGAATATGTGGTAAAGACACCCGTCTTTGGATTCAAGCACTGCACTCCCCCACCCAACGTACCTATCCAGATATTTTTATCCCTATCTTCCGCCAAAGCCCATATATTGTCGTAAACAGACGGGGTGTTTTTGTGTCCACTGTTGCGGTAATGTACAAAGTGATTTCCATCAAAACAGTTTAGTCCCCCCCAATAAGTGCCTACCCACAGCTTTCCATTACTCGCTTGGAGAAGAGAGACAATCACATCACTCGATATGGAATTGATATCTGTGGTATGCGAATATACTTTCCGTTCGTCGGTAACCGTATTCCAACGGATCAAGCCACTACCATTTGTACCTAGCCAAACAATATTATTCTTTCCATCTTCTACACAGTTGATATCACCAACATCGGCAATAGCAAATTTAAAAGCACTTTCATTATAGTAAGAGATCCCTTTTTTATAGGTTCCAACCCACATAGTTCCCACAACATCTTCATAAAGAACAGTAATGGTATTATTGGATAGAGTACGTTCGTTATTAGGGTCATTAGCCAAATGGATATATCCTCCCCCCTTATCTGTTACCTCTATGCCGTCTTGGTCACGACCGACCCATATATGTCCATATTTATCCTGTGCCAATGCCCGCACTATATTGTAAGTATCGTTTCTCGGAGAACGGACTGTCCACTGCTTTCCCGACAACTTATAAACCCATAAACCAACCACACTATATATCCACACTCTGTCATTACGGTCAACAAACAGTGAAAAAGTATTATTCTCCACTTTACCTAATTCGGAAACGATATCCTTATTTATCCATTTCATACTCAGCTTCTCTTTGTCCAGACAAGCTAATGTCCCGTCATTATAGGCCAGAAGAATTCCTTCGCCACATTCCGTTATATCTGTGATATTCCTTCCGGATAAGGCTTTCGAAGGAATCTTGGCTATATCGGCAGACTTTTTAACCCCATTGTAACGATAGACACCCTTACCGGATACATATATCCAATATATTTTATCCCTGTCTATATACACTATAACAGGAATACCGAATATTCCGATATTCCGCATCCATGCTTCGACATTGCGGTCAAAAGCGTCGGCTGCAACGTTGTAAATGGCATATCCTGCACCCGTACGAATCCACAAGTTACCAGAATTATCCTCCTGTATCTCTTCAACATAATTATCGGGCAAAGATCTGGTATCGTCCTTTTGACTACGATATATCTTAATATCATAGCCGTCATAACGGTTTAAACCAGACGCCGTACCGAACCACATAAACCCATGCGAGTCCTTATAAATAGCATTTACCTGATTATTTGAAAGTCCATCCTTTACTTCCAAATGTTTAAACATGTATTCGTGTGTGGTTGCAGAGAAACAAACCGTCCACGTACATAATAATAAAAAAAGTAGTAGCTTTTTCATTTTATTAGAAATAAGGGATATTTGATCTGACTGCGAATGAAGTAAAAAGCTGACAAAAAAGCAAGAGAAGTCAGGGCTTTTTTTATCATTTTATACCCCTTATTTGTTTCATCTTTAATCGAGTAGGAGGAAAACGAAGTAGTTTTCTTCCTACTTTCGTTTTCCGACCTCTCACACCACCGTACGTGCCGTTCGGCATACGGCGGTTCTTTACTTACGATGCAATTTGCTGTAATACCCCATCAAAGTAGGATAGCCTGCTTGTTTCAGTTTGTCATTATTCAGAGCGGAAGTCAGTATTCTGCTCCCGGCTATACTCCAATATCCCAATCGAGTATTAGCGTGTTGCCAGGCATAAAATCTACTGATGCCACACTTCTGTAAATTCACAAACTTCGTCTTAATCTTCTTCCAACATTTCCAAATACTCATGCGTATCCTACGGCGAAGCCATTCGTCTATACGTTTCAAGTAGCTCTGCATATCCGCTAACTGAAAGTACTCTATCCACCCACGCATAAACCGATGGAGTTCTGATTTGCGTTTATCATATCCCATACCATTGCTTCTTCCGGTCAACTCTTTCAAACGAGTTTTCAGCTTAAGATAACTTTTAGGATGTACGGATAAACGACACTCACCTTTATGTACATAAAATGAGTAACCCAAAAACTTCATTCCTCGAACATAACCAACGCTGGTTTTATCAAGATTCACTTTTAGTAAAAGCCGTTTCTCAATAAAAGTAGTTATACTCTCCTTAACACGTAAGGCAGAACGTTTGCTCCTACAGAAAATCATACAGTCATCCGCATAGCGCACAAACTTGTGCCCACGGGATTCCAACTCTGTATCCAATTCGTGGAGCATGACATTGCTCAGCAGAGGACTCAATGGTCCACCTTGGACAGTACCCTGGACCCGACTTTCGTAGTGACTGCCTGCCATTACCCCCGAAAGAAGGTATTTATGGATGAGGGAGATAACACGACCATCCTTCACGGTACGCGACAGAACCTCTATCAGCTTGCTGTGGTTGACTGTATCGAAGAACTTTTCCAGGTCCAGGTCAACACAGTATTTATGACCACTATTGATGTGAGATTGGGCGCGCCGCAAGGCTTGGTGGGCACTGCGTTTAGGGCGGAAGCCAAAGCTGTTGTCACTGAACTGGCGTTCGTATAGCGGACTAAGCACCTGACTGATGGATTGTTGAATAAGACGGTCAACAACGGTAGGAATACCTAATTGACGTTTCTTAACTCCATCCTTGGGGATTTCAACCCGGCGGACGGGATTGGGACGATAGCTACCGTCCAACAAAGAGTTTATCAGTTCGGCTTTATGGAATCCCAGGTAAGGAAGTAAATCTTCCGTTTCCATCTTATCGACACCTCCACTGCCACCGTTGGACACGACCTGCTTGTAAGCACGGTTCATGTTTGCAGGTGACACAATACGTTCCAATAAATCATCTTTGGTAAATTGCACTTCCACGAGGTGGTTTTCAGTTATCCCAATAAAGGTCTGCACTCCGGCATAGCTTTCCGATTCCGTCCTATCCTTTTGCCGGCAGTTATCACTCGATGTTGATATTTTCTGCATTCGTTCCTTTATTAGGTAACATTCATTGACTACTCGCTTAAATAAAGTTCAGACCTTCCCCGACTGTCTGTTTTTTTTTGTTTTTTTTTGTTTTTTGTTTTTTTTCGGGTACTATGTCGTCTGCTGACTTCTCACAGCAAGCTTTACTCCATGCTTCTGAAAAAAAAAAACATCTGCACGTCTGTGAGACCTCCCCAGTTAAGAATACATTCTTTCCATCTTATACCTGCCGGATTTACTTTGGATGTTTCAGGATAGTTATCGGGCTTTGTCTTGTTCAGCAGACTTACCCACATCCTTTAGCCTTATATCCGGTTTCTGTACGTCAGGCCAGATGTTTGCCGCAACCTTCCTTCAGATTCCATCTCACGGTGGACACCCTTGGTCTTGGCTAAACACTTCCCACTATCAGGGCGTGTGAGGGACTTGCACCCATTAGAATATACCCATGCTGGGCGAACTGAAAAGGGGAGTATATCCACCACAGATATCCTCCCCATAAACTAATAAAAATCAGACCTTTAACACAATCTTTCCCCTCAAAAACCATTTATGTAAACTTATGAAAACTATATTATCATTATTTTATGCCACTATCTAAAAGGGGTACTTCCCTTCTCCGGCTCCTTTCATGATACCGTCAATGATGTAGTTATCTGTCACAGCACCTGTATTACGATTCACTTCCGATCCTGTTTCCCAGTGGAAAGGAACAATACCGTGATTCTTTGCCTCACAGGTCACGACTTCATTCCAATAACTACGTGACTTATCATGAGCTTCTTGATTTCCATCTATGGTGCGTCTCATCACACTGTATTCACCAAGTATCACAGGAATTCCTTTATCAACATAGTTGGCTTGCATCTTCCGGAACTGTTCTTTCACATAACTTTCCTCACCCCACGTAGCATTACGGTCTGAACCACTGACATGGTTAGCTGCCCCCCAATACCAAAATACCTTACCCCAGTCAGCATCTTCTTCCATCAAGCTAAATTGATAGGGATCATAGAAATGTACTTCCACCATCAGACGATTGGATACTTTGTCAGTCGGCACAGTATAGTCTACAACCGTTCTATCTATATTGGTATAAGGTCCCTGAACTATCAAACAGCGAGTGGCATTGTTCCCCCCTGTAGCACGCACTGCATTAATAAAGGTCTGTTCGTATGCAATAATGGCTTCAATAGCTGACGCGTCTACTTTATCTTGTGCCTGTTGCCCCGGCTCGTTACAACCGGCAAAGAGCAGATATTCATCGTAGGTGTTGAGTTTGGTTGCAATCTGAGTCCACAAAGCTTTTTGTTTGGCATCCACCTCACTGTTATAGCCGTTGATCACACTCTCTTCGAGCCAACCACCATCCCAATGAATATTGACAATGGCATACATATTATTCGCCCGGCAATAGCCTACTACTTCACTTACGCGATTGAGCCATGCGGAATCTATTTCATTTGTCGTCTTGTTAATAATATGCGAATCCCACGCACAAGGTATGCGTACCGCATTGAATCCCATTGCTTTCAACCCATCAATATAGGCTTTACTTACCCTGGGATTTCCCCAGCCTGTTTCACCACCGGGCACCTCCATCGTATTGCCGATATTAATACCGGCATACATCATCGCGGCAAGTGCCTTGGCATCACTGCCCATACCGACATTGGAATGTTCATATCCTTGCTGCACCACGGTTACCGTTTCTGTTAGTTCACCAAGCGTGAAAGTGATTGTACCGGTACGCTTACCAATACTATAATTGGTCGCTACATCAAAAATATATGTTTTGTCTGCCATGGCAGCACGCGTACCGCTTTTCTCAGTGATCCAGCCGTCGTTAATGGTAACAGTCGGAGTGCCGTTCGTCGTTAGCTTCACGGAGACATTACCTGCCGTAGCAGAAATCTCAGAAGATTTAGATCCGGGATCCACAATCAGTCCATCGGTAGCCGTTTGCCTGACGGTGAATTTACCGGCTTCACTGCCTCCGGCTTTTACCGTTATCACAGCTTCACGGTCATTAGTCTCCGCATTGGCTTCAACAGTAATTGTATATTTAAAGATTGTACTTGAAGTAGAAGTCCCGGTAATCACCTTACACCAGTCAGTTGCACTACTGATCACCTCCACTGCTACATTAGATTTGATATTCAACGCATTTGATCCTCCGGTATTAGAAAAGGTCATCCCATTCGTCAAAATATTCTCAGGGATTGTGACTTCCGGAGTTACGGTATCTTCACCACTGGAACATGCAGCAGCGAAAGAAAAAAGGAATGGCATTACCAGCACCAGAAAAGTCTGGAATTGTTTTTTAATAGTATTCTTCATATTGATTCTGTATATTAAAAATAAGGATTAAATCCACAATATCAAAAGTACGAAAAAAAAGAGAGTAATCTTAGTCATATGTTGTATGGAACGGTATGATTTGTTACCAAACAGGACTAAAAAGTAATCATTGAATGACATCGGACAAATCCCGCTTGTATCGTAAAACAGAATGCCCTATTTTTGTATATACCATCACTAAGTCTCTAACAATAAGCATCTAATAAACTATTAAAAATACAATGTACTTATGAGAAAGATAATGTTAATCTTAGGATTGGCTTTCAGCTTATCCTGCTTTTCACAAAATCAACAGAATTATCAGAACCCGGTGATCCCCGGTTTCCATCCTGACCCAAGCGTGTGCCGTGTAGGCGATGATTTCTATTTGGTAAATAGCAGTCTCCAATACTTTCCAGGTGTTCCGCTGTTTCATAGCAGGGATCTCATCCACTGGGAGCAGATAGGGCACTGCCTGACACGTCCTTCACAATTACTGCTACACAATGCCAGTGCATGGGCAGGCATTTATGCACCTACTATCCGTTACAACAAGGGTGCTTATTATATGATTACCACGAATGTATCAGATAAAGGCAATTTCATAGTCCACACCACTGATCCGCGTGGCGAATGGTCGGAGCCAGTGTGGATCAAGCAGGGGGGTATCGACCCATCCCTCTACTTTGAAAATGAAAAATGTTATCTCGTCAGTAACCCGGACGTAGGTATATGGCTAAGTGAAATCAATCCGATAACCGGAGAGCAACTGAGTGAATCCAAACGCATCTGGGATGGAACGGGCGGACGCCACCCGGAAGGACCACATATTTATAAAAAAGACGGCTGGTACTATCTGCTGATTTCAGAAGGTGGCACAGAATACGGGCATAAAGTAACGATTGCCCGCAGCCGTAACATGGATGGTCCATATGAAAGCAATCCTTCCAATCCCATCCTTACTCATATCAACAAGAACGCGCAAAACAATCCTATTCAGGGAACCGGCCATGCGGATATTGTGCAAGCCCCCGACGGTTCGTGGTGGATGGTATGCCTTGCTTTCCGTCCACAAAGCGGCACTCATCATTTGTTAGGACGTGAAACATTCCTTGCCCCGGTGCGCTGGGACGAGAATGCCTGGCCGGTAGTGAACGGAGACGGAACCATAGCCTTGCAGATGAACGTACCTACTCTTCCGCAGCAACCTTTTAGTAAAAGACCTATACGCACTGATTTCAAAGACGGAAGACTCGGTTTTGAATGGGTTTATATCAGAAACCACCACCCGGAGAGCTATGCTTTCACCTCCGGTAAACTACGGCTGAAAGCCACGCCCGTCAGCCTGAACAAGGATACGGACAGTCCCACCTTCGTTGGACGCCGCCAAGAGCATATCAATTTTACCGCCACGACTTCCATAGAGCTACAAAAAGCTTTGGAAGCGGATGAATCCGGCTTAACAGTTTATATGTTCGAGCCCTCCCACTATGACCTCTTCGTTAAACAAGGAGGAGGAGGAAAGCAAGCGGTAGTATTACGTTATCAGTTGGGAAAACTAACCCATATAGAAAAAGAAATTGTTCTGCCGCAAAAGAAAGTACAACTTCGTGTGAAAGGGAATAACGATATTTATTCCTTTGAATATGCCACGGATGGAAAAAACTTCAAAGAATTGGGCAAAATGAATACGCGGTATATCAGTACTGAAACAGGTGGTGGTTTTACTGGCATTATGCTGGGATTATACGCAGTTTCCGGTTCTGATGCATCAAAAGCCTATGCAGATTTTGACTACTTTGATTATCAAGGGGAATAATTGTTTTCAATTCATATAACCCCGGCAGCGGTTAAGAATAAACGCTGGAAAACTTAACTTTGAGGTACAAATGCATTATTTTTGTGAATGTAATCCTGATTTAGATTCGGGTAATAGACAACGGAAGGGAGAAGCGAAAGTTTCTTCCTTTTTTTGTGCAACGATGGTAGAAAAACAAAACACTATATGTTTTAGGGCAAAACATATAGTGTTTTCGAGTAAAACGAACTATGTAATGAGGCAGAACTAACTATCTAATCAGTGCCGACCAACCGTCTACCGGACAAAAAACCGATATTTTTAAGGAAGGGGAAAACCGAAAAAGCCAAAAAGAGTGTATGTTCAGTTTCTCTATTACAATTCCGATTAATATCAATTTTTACCAGGAGTAATCACTTTATTAACCTTCACACTTACTTTAGAAGTATCTACAAGTTCTTTCCAAAGATTGTAGACTTCGATAGTCCATACCACAGCACCCACACAATCGCCATTGAGAACAGCGTAGACCTGATAAGTACCATCACCAGTAATTGCAGCAGCGCCATAAGCAGCACCACCCCAATAACTCGGATCCCAATCGGCATCAGCGTAACTAAGTTCCGCCTTATAACTCTTTGAAGCATCGTCCTTCAGATTGCCATCTATACCAGAAATGGTAAAGTCCACATACATCATACTGTTGAATTTCAAGCTTGTATTGTAATAACCATTTGCAGATGTACCACCTGTACCATATTCATTGTAGATTTCAATCCGACCGTCCGTACCGTTACCGTCCTTATTACTAAAGTTTACTATAGAGGCATTAACCGATTGTTCTACATCAGCATCCAACTTAATAGAGCTAACCTCAACGCCTACCTTAGACGTATCCTTAATATCATTCCAAAGATTGGCTATGTCAACACAGAATACCACAGCACCGTTAGCAGTAGCAGTCGTTTCCATCCAAACTGTATAAGTACCGTCACCGGAGACGAGAGCCTCGTATTTTCCTACTCCTGTAAGTTCCGACCAATACCCTACATTCCAAGTCGGATCGGAATATTCCAAACCGGCAATGTAAGAACCGGCTGCACCGTCTTTCAAGTTATTGGCAATACCTGTAAGCTTGAACGTAACCACCATATTCTTGGAAAACTTTATTGTAGCAGGGTCAATACATGGATTAGCCTTCGAAGCACCATATTCATTATAAATTTCAATGCGTAAACGACCATTGTTTTCAATGTCTCCAAAGACCAGCTTACCGCTCTCAGGATTCACCACTGCATATGCGCGAACCGAACGCACCGCCAATCCAAGCTGCCGTTGAGTGAAACCGGACTTTGCAGCAGAAGCATCAAAAGTCAACGTATTGGAATAGGCAGTATTGACAGAACTTATGTTACCACTCCAATAGTAACCCTTGGCATCGGCAATCGCTTCCTCGCCTTTACGATAACCGGTAACAGGCAGGAAGATGCTGTTACCATTCTTTGCCGTGAAACGCATACCTTCGACACCATCCATCGTGACTCTTTCCTGAGTAGTATTCTTGATAAGTTCCGCAATTTGGCTAGTGGTAGGCATCTGGCTTTTCATCGGAGAATCAGCGTCCAGACTAAGACCGTAAATAATATCATTGGCTGTACCTGCAATATCAGTAACAGGATAAGCATCGGCACTTGAATCGAACAACATGCCTGTAGGGTCACCGTAACCGAAGAGCGCTCCAGCCTCAGTTTCGGCCTCGGCACCGATATTGTACTTAGCCCACAAAACACTCAGCCCCATATCCACATATTCCATCTGTTGCACGGCGGTAGTAAAATTCTTGATATCACCATATACATAGCCATCACCCACCTTTACAAAAGCAGCATAATAGTAGGTAATACCAGGAAGTAATCCACCAACAGTAGAGAGTGCAACACTTTTGCCGGAAGTAACTTTTTCGGCAGTAAGTGCTAGTTTTACACCAGTCTCGGGGGAATCAAGACCTTCCGTACCCGTGATGTCAGCAGCAAAAGTGGCTTTGCAACCTGTAATGTCTACAGCATTCTTTGTAGAGACTTTAGCAGCAGTTGCCACAAAAGACTTGATCTCACCGAACTTAGTTACCTTGTTCTGAAGAGTGACGTAAGTGGCGTAATAATAAGTAGTGCCTGTAGTCAGTCCTGTAAGGCTGGTCACTACATTGCCATTTTCGTCCACCACACCGATTTTCTTCATCCCTGAAGTAGTGGGATCGGCAGTAGTGCCGTAATATACACCTACCTGGTAAGAAGTGGAAGATACCAGTCCAAGGTCTTTCACCGTTCCTCGAACTTCGGCAGAGGTAGCAGTCACACTGGCATCCCCGGTTCTAATTTCTGAAATAATCTCACCTGTTCTGACTGAGTATTCGTCTTCATCATCGCAAGATGCAACGAACAAACCTGTAGCCAGTAACAGAATACCTGATAAATATCTTAGTTTCATATTCTTGTCTTTTTAATAATAAATATCAAAGCAGAAAGCATTCACTTACTCCTCCGTCTATTTAATAAACGGAGTACCGTTATCCATCTTTACACTGATTGTTACAGCGATGCTCGAAGTAAACGCATACTTAGAAGCATCACCAGCTGTTGCACCCCACGGGTTAAGGATGTAACGGCGTGCCGTAGTCTCTGCATCACCCACGCCACGGTCAATCGCCGTGTCGTCAAAACTGATACTTTTACCATCCACTTTGATATCCTTGATGGCTACATCCATATTCGGATATTTCTTCAGAATCTTCATAATGTCCAGATACATACCGTAAGGAGCACTGCTTGCACCTTCTACAGATGCTGTATAGTCACCGTCACCGGAGATATAAACATTGGCACTGTTAATAAAGACCCAACCTGTATCAAAGAAACTCAGACTTGCCGCAAATTTCTCTGTCGAACTTCCTGTTTGAGCTACGAAATGATAGCCCATGTACTGATATAGTTTTCCTTGATCATCCACTTCCTTGCTTCCCAACCAAAGATCAGTCAATCCTCCTGTATAGTCACTAAGTTCATACTGCATGATACGCAGAGTATTGTCTGTGCTTGCCTGGAACACAGCTCTTCCGTCCGATGACAGTACTACAACAGGTACAGTTCCAGTGAATGTATAGATACCGTCATTGCTTAAAGAGTATTTACCTGCATATTCAGTGCCATCAGGAGCAGTAAAAGTATATTCACTCGTTCCACTATTGATAAGCAAAGTCAGATCTTCGATGCCGGAAGCAGCCGCACTTGTTATGCCTTTCAACGTACCATCCAAATTACACCAGTCATACGGGGTATCACCCGACAGCTTATAAGTGATGACTTTGTTTGTCTTCGGTTCTACATAATCTCTCCAACCATTTTCCAAAGTAGGATAAACATCCACTTCGGGAGCTTCATAATTGTCGGCATATTCTTTGGAAACATAATTAAACACTTCCAACCATTCGCCCCCCCAACTGCCGGAAAGACGCTTATAGCCTAATCGCAAATGATTCTCGTCCAGTTCAATAATCTTGAAGTCTTGACGCCAGTCGGCTTTACGCTCAGTCCAAGAAGAAGGGTGCATCAGATCGGCATTGGTCAGATTCAATGTATGTTCAGCGGTATTCATGCTGAACAAGCCTTTCTGTGTAGTACCGTCCGTTCCGTTGTAATAGCTGTAGTTGGCAGCGCCTATGAGATCGAATGTCATTGTACTTTCCAATAAGTTAGCATCAGAAAAATGATCCATACCCGGAGTCCAATTTTCGGTAAAAGAATTCCATCCGAAGTTAGCATTGGCAGCCGGGTCGCCATAGGAAAGCGCGCCACCCAGGAAACCATAAGAACCATTGTCATAAATCCATGTCTTGGACTCGCCTACACCACCAGTCAACATAGTCCACAATTCATCGGTTACAAACTCTGCACAGAAATCCTTCACTGTAAAGGTAGTTGGTTCACCATAAATCACACCACCACGTGTCTCCACGCCGAATGTCACAGTATAAGTACCTTCAAACGGTATTTTCAACGTTACCTTATTTTCCTGACTACGCCCTTGTGGGTGTTCCCACAAAGCTGTATAGTTATTTCCCAGTTTACTTTCCAAATAAACAATGTTCGGATTCTCCGAGTCATGGGTAATGGTATAGGCAAGACCTTCAACAAGATCATCAGCTGTCAATCCCTTTCCACCCAAATCATATTCATCGGGTGAGCAGGCACCGAATATCAGCAGTACGCTTGCTATAAGCGAGTAGATATAATAGCTTAATTTCATATCTTAGATTTTTTATTTGTTACACATCTGTTTACCAACCGGCATTCTGTTTCAGCACACCATTTGAAAGATTTATCTGGTTATAAGGTATCTGACAGAATCCTCTTGTTGCGGTTATTTTGCCGCTTTGGATAGTCACGATATCTTCAATGCCACCACTAAGCAAAGTACGAGTTTCAGCAATTTCAGTAGCAGCCACATTCACACCTTGGCGGAGCAAGTCCCAGTAACGCAGACCTTCAAAAGCAAACTCATACATACGTTCCTTCAAAATATTCTCCTTCGTTGCCGTCATGCGCTTACTGGTATCACCATCGAAAGCACGATCACGAACTGTATCTAAATAGCTCTGAGCATTGGAGCTACCAAGTTCTGCTGCCATTAGCAGTACATCAGAATAACGGATTACAATAAAATCCTGATAAGGAGTCAATTGGTACTCGCCGCCACCAATTTCTTTACCCATCACTTCATTTATTTCGCTCCAGGTACCGTCATCGGCTTGCTGCCAAATGGCGAGTGGGGCATATTTCTTTATAGCATAACCAGTATATTCGCGCTGGTCATTGTAGAGTAATGAGAATTTATCACGGCTCGCAATTCCTTCACCCGTATAATTAATGATGGAAGCTGTTCTGCGAGCATCACCGGACTGATAGCTGTTCACTAACTTCGGATTAACTGAGCAGGCCCCCCAACCTTGTCCATAGGGTACGGAAATCAGGTTACGAGAAGCAATCATTACTTGCCAACGGTTACCATCAGCATTGCCGTTGTAATCGGATGTATAATTGAATTTCTGAGCCAAAACCGTCTCCGAATTACCACGTCCTGCATAAGTATCAGTCTTGGAATAGCTACCATCAGCATTGGCTGTCCAGGTAACAGAAGCAGCCGGCCACAAGTTCTTGAAATCTTCCACTAAACTGAATTCTTTAGAAGCAATCACATCTTCCAATCCAGTCAGGACTTCTGCTTTGGTAAGGTTGGTAGGTTCTTTACCATAATAACCAGAATAGAATAGATAGACACGAGCTAAAAGGGCTTCAGCAGCATATCTTGTAATGTGTCCGTCGTTTGATGCTGCTTGTGCTTTGGGGTAGGCACTAGCAGGAATATTATCTACAGCATACTTCAAATCGCTGATGATAAGTTGATATACATCATCAGGATTAGCCTGCGAGACATTGTCAGTAGTAGGTGATTCCAGCAAAGGGATATTTTCCCACAAACGAACCATATCGAAATAACAAAGTGCACGGATAGCACGTGCCTCACCAATGTAGGTACCTTTTGTGGCTTCGCTTGTCCAACTTATACCATCGACACGAGAAATCAGTTCATTGCAACGGTAAACAGCTGCATAATAGTTCTTCCAATCTGTTTCATAAAGGTTCAAATCTGACGAAGACTGCGCTTGGTCAAAACGGTCTATCACCTGATAGTTGCGTCCGTCAGCAACACCTGTAGCACCAAAACATTCGTCCGCCATCATTTCGGAAGCCAGATAGAAACCTACTCCCTCACTGGAAGTAGTGCATTGCCAACCATCGTAACAGCCTACCAAAGCACGATAAGCATCACTTTCCGTCTTGTAATAGTTTCCTGTAGAAGATTCCGTCTTCGATTCTACATTCAAGAAGCCGTCTGTGCAAGATGCCAACCCGAGGCTGAACAATCCTAAAGCCAGAATATTTAATTTGAATTTCATCATTTCTTTCTTGTTTTTTAGTTTATGAGCCCTAATACTCTTTTCAATTAAAACTTAAGATTAACACCGAAAAGCACGGTACGCGGACGTGGATAGTAACCGTAGTCAATACCTGTTACCCAACTCCTACTATTACTGTCCATAGGACCGTAACCAATTTCCGGGTCCATACCATCGTATCTGGTGAAAGTAAATGCATTCTGCACCTGTACATAGGCACGGCATTGAGATATTGCTTTGCTCTTCCACAAGCGAGCCAAATCATAGCCTAAGGTAATGGCACTGATACGCAAGAAATCACCGTCATGGATATAAAGATCAGAGAACTGCCAGTTGACATTAGTCTCTGTTACGCGCGGTATATGGTTGCTAGTACCCTCACCAGTCCATCGTCCCAAAATAGTAGTGGTATAATTGGATTTCTTATTCGTGTGGTTGCGGTAGCTTTGTACAATCTTATTGCCTACAGAGCCATTGGCATTCAATGAGAAGTCAAAACCTTTATAATCAAAACCAAGATTGAAGCCGTAAGTGAAGTCCGGCATGCCGCTGCCCAAGTCAATCTTATCACTATCATCAATCACACCATTGTGGTCCACATCAATATACTTCACGTCACCTGGCTGCACGCTGCTTTGCAACACACCATTACCGGCAGAAATCCAGTCTGTTATTTCTTGCTGGTTCTGGAAGATACCAGCTGTCTTATAGCCCCAAAAGTAACCTATAGCATGTCCATTGGAAGCACGATAGAACTCGGGAGAGTTATCATAAAGTTGGTTGGTATTACCATGGATGATACCATCTTCGGTAGGTATATTTCCCACCTTATTCTTATTATAAGTGCCGTTCACGCCAATGTTGTAATGGAGATCCTTTCCTATTCCGTCATTCCAGTTCAAAGCTAGTTCAACACCGGTATTTTTCACATCACCACCATTGATATAAGGAGCACCTGTACCAGCAGTGGCAAGGATAGGAGGCTGCACCAACCAGTCTTTCGTAGTCTTCACATAGAAATCTGCATTTAGGCCCAAGCGTCCACTAAGGAAACGGGCGTCAATACCAACATTATACTGTTCGGAAGTTTCCCATTTCACATCCTCGTTAGCCAAACGACTGGGATAAGCTCCCCAAACATGATTGGCAGAACCAAGACCTGTACCAAACAAATAATTGGTAGTAGAACTCTTGATTGGAGCTGTATATTGGTAGTTGTCTATATTCTGATTACCTACTTGTCCCCAACTGACACGAAGTTTCAAGAAATCAAGCCAATCTTGGGTACTTTCCATGAATGCCTCGTTTGTTAGAGTCCAACCAGCCGATACGGAAGGAAAGTAACCGAAACGATGACCACTAGCAAATCTGGAAGATCCATCAGCACGCACAGTAGCGTTAATCATATAAGTTTCTCTCCAGTTCCACCCTAAACGGGCAAAGTAGGAAACGGTACGGCTTTCGTCATTCGGTTTGCCTTCTGCACCCAAACCTTGCTCGGTAGTGGTGGCTGAACCATTATTTACATAAGCATGATCCCAATCATTAAAACCTTCTTTCAAGATACCGCTTTTAGCACCCACATAAGTACCCTCGTAACGGCTAGATTCCATACCCACTAAAGCATTAAAAGCATGCTCACCCAAATTCCAATCATACTGTGCAGTATTCGTCCATACCAATGTCAAGCCATGATTCATGTTCTGGTTTACTTTGGTATTCTCCGTATTTTTTGTATAAATATCAAATTGATAGAGAGGAGTGTAACTGCGGTATTCACTGGAACCATAGGTAGCCCCAAACACTGTACGGATTTTCAAGTTTTTAATTGGAGTCAACTCAGCATATATATTGCCAGTAAAAGTGGCTACCTTATTTTCATTGTTGGTATTTATCATCATGGAGCCATAAGGATTGCCGTCAAAATTGTGCCAATCGCTATTGCTAGTATCATTATAAGGGTTATCATACAGATTATTATCACTATATACTGGACTTAATGGGGAAGTGGCAAATGCACCGCGCAGTGTATTGCCATATAGATCACCAACAGCCACACCATTATTCTTCTTATATACAAAACTGACTTGCTCACCCACCTTCAAAAGGTTCTTGATAACTTGATGATCGGAATTTATACGGAAATTGTAACGCTCATAATTAGATACATCGGCACCGCCAACAATACCCTCCTGCTGCATATATCCCAAAGAAAGCGCATAGGTGGAAGTGGCCGAACCACCTGTAATACCTAATGTATAGCTCTGTGTCTTTGCATTATCCTTAAACATGGTATCAATCCAATCCGTATTATACACATTACCATTGGCATCATGGATAGATTTGAAACTGCTCCAGTCGTAAACACCATTACCACTGTTCAATGACTGTTCGTCCATAATTGTCATATATTGCTCTGCATTCAGCATATTTGCCTTACGGGCTACATTCTGAATACCATAATACGCATCAAGCGAAACTACAGCCTTGCCTTCCTTACCTGATTTGGTAGTAATCAGCACTACACCATTAGCAGCCTGTGCACCGTAGATAGCGGCAGAAGCAGCATCTTTCAATACGTCGATACTTTCGATATCGGCAGGATTTAATGTTGCAATATCACCGCCCACACCATCAATTAAATAAAGAGGAGCAGAATTGCCTACTGTACCCAAACCACGAATCGTCACCTTCATGTCAGCACCCGGCTGACCGGAAGTAGAAGCGATGTTGACACCCGGTGTTTGTCCTTGCATAGCTTGCAAGGGATTATTAGTGTTCAGTTTGGCGATGTTATCACCTTTCACCTGAACCGTAGCACCGGTTACCAATTTTTTCTTCTGGACACCATAACCTACTACAACCACTTCGTCCAACATTTCAGCATCTTCTTTCAAAGCAACGTTGATCACTGAAGAAGATCCTATCTTAATCTCTTGGGTCTTATAGCCGATATAAGAAAAGATGAGTGTCTGTCCCTGTTGGGCGCTAATGGAATACTTACCGTCCATGCCGGTAATGCCACCACCAACACTAGTCTCTTTCACCTGAATACTGACACCGATCAATGGTCCATTGTCTGTACCGGATGTCACAATTCCTGTGATAGTTTTGTTTTGAGAAGGGTTAGCCCAGAGGCTACTAATTGCAGGTAATAGTAGTAGCATTACCAATGCAATGCGGCATAAACACGGATTTATGCGCTTTTCAAAGAATGTTTTTCTCATTGTACATCGTTTAATGGTTAATATCAAAGATTTGATTAGGCCCTTCGAGTGAAAAAAGCCTATTACAAATATAGATGATGTACTGCAGAGATCATATGAAGTTTTGTTAGTAGATATAGTCCAAATAGTTTTCACGAACTCACGAATGTTACTTATTATGGTACTATTTGTTACCATGCTTCTCAGAGAGAGATTCTAAAGCCTTCTTCTTATGATTTTATTTTGCAAAATCAATAATTAGGAAAATGCTTAATAAGTAAATGCTAGAAATAATATTTATTATATTTGCTTCTCAGAAAGCTATAAATGTGAAACAGATTATATTTATCCACAAAGAATAACACTATAATAAGAAAACGCAAATTAACTGAACAAAAGGTTATTATGATTAGAAAAGTAGAACTGAGTGATGCAAAAGAAATAACTGATATCTATAACAAGTATATCCTTGACAGCACTATAACATTTGAAACAGAACCGTTGGAGATAGATGAGATGCTCTCACGCATCCAGCTGTTTGCGGCAAAGGGCCCTTATTTCGTTTATGAAGAAAATGGAGAAATAGCAGGGTATTGCTATGCACATGCATGGAAAGAAAAAACGGCTTACAAAAACACATTTGAAACAACGATTTACCTTTCGAATAAATATAAGGGAAAAGGTTATGGAGCCCAATTAATGCATGAACTCATAGAGAACTGTCGCAAGCAGGGTATACATGCTCTGATTGCATGCGTAACAGAAGGTAACAAGGCTAGTGACCGAATGCATCTGAAGCTTGGCTTTAAGCAGGTTTCACGTTTTGAAGAAGTCGGACAGAAATTTGGAAAATGGCTGGATGTTATTGACTATGAACTAATTTTGGACTAAATCAACAAAATGTGATCAAAAAGTATTAATTCCTTTTCGACTACAAATAACAAACATTTGGCTACGTCCCGATTTTTGGTGATGCATAACTTTGCATTAAAAATTTTGAGACTATGAATATTGTATTAACCGGCTCAATAAGCCAAATCGGGAAACCGCTTGTAAAAAAGCTAATAGATGGGAATCATGATGTCACTGTCATCAGCAGCAAGGCGCAAAGAGTAAGTGAAATTCAGTTATTGGGTGCCAAAGCTGCAATTGGCAGTATGTTTGACCTGAATTTCTTGTCGGAAACTTTTAAAGGAGCAGACATTGTCTACCTAATGGAAACGCTGGATGCAGCAGGAAGCTTTTTTAATAAGGAAATTGACTTCTTCACTGCTATAGAACAGATTGGACTAAACTATAAAAAGGCTATAGAAGAAGCAGGGGTAAAAAAGATTATCCACTTAAGCAGCATCGGAGCTGACATGGAAAAAGATAACGGTCTTTTACTTTTTCACCATATAGCCGAAACCATATTAAAACAATTATCTAATGAAATCTCTATCAAATTTATTCGCCCTGTAGGCTTCTATACCAATTTATCCTCATTCATCGACACGATAAAAACACAGGGAGCTATTATCTCTAATTATGGTGGAGATAGGAAAGAGCCTTGGGTTTCGCCTCTGGATATAGCCTCTTTTATAGCAGAAGAAATGGACAAACCTTTCGAAGGACGGACAGTTCACTACGTTGCCAGCGATGAAATATCACCGAATGAAATTGCCAGAATTTTGGGAGAAGCAATTGGCATACCGGATCTAAAATGGAAAGTAATCTCCAATAAGCAATTATTGAAAAATTGGCTGGAAATAGGCTTTAATCCACAAATAGCCAATGGATTCGTAGAGATGCAAACAAGTCAGGGTAATGGTTTGTTATATAATGATTATTACAAAAACCGCCCAATCTTGGGAAATGTAAAATTAGTTGATTTTGCAAAAGAGTTTTCTATTCTGTTTCACCAACAATAGTTTTTGTCTCATAATAAGTACAATTAAAAAATAAGAGAAAGAAATGAATACAAAAAGAAAAATAGCATTAGTCACCGGCGGTAGCCGCGGACTGGGGAAGAACATGTCGCTAGCATTGGCTAAAAAAGGCATTGATGTACTGTTGACCTACAATTCTAACAGAGAGGCGGCCTACGAAGTCGTTGATGAAATCCACTCGCTTGGGCAAAAAGCGATAGCTTTCCAACTGGATACAAGTAATACAAAAGAATTTGATGCTTTTGTGAATAAGGTAACCCGGTATTTAGAGGAGAAAAACGGAAGCCCTAAATTTGATTTTCTTATCAATAATGCTGGAACAGCTTTATATGCGTTAGTAACTGAAACTACCGAAGAACAGGTTGATCAGATTTTTAATATCCATTATAAAGGTGTATTTTTCCTCACACAGAAAGTTTTGCCTTATATCAATAATGGAGGAGGTATCGTAAATATTTCCTCCGGTCTCACTCGCATGACTCTTCCCGGATCATCAGTCTATGGCTCCATAAAAGGTGCCGTGGAAATCTACTCCCGCTATTTGGCAAACGAATTAGGTGAAAGAAGAATCAGAGTGAATGCCATTGCACCGGGTGCTATCGAAACCGATTTTGGAGGTGGAAGGGTCAGAGACATCAAAGAATATAACGATATGGTAGCCGGTCGCACGGCATTAGGACGTGTTGGCTTACCCGACGATATTGGGAAGGTAGTGGCTTTTCTCTGCACCGAGGATGCCGGTTGGATAAATGGTCAACGTATTGAGGTGTCAGGTGGACAATCACTATAATATTTTACTTACATTCGTTAGTCTGAAATAGATCATGGCCTATACTAAACCTGTCAGGATTAAATCGATAAGTGAATTTCACAGATTGCACGGGCTCCCACAACCCGAACATCCATTAATCAGCGTAGTGGATTACGGTAAGTTGAAACCTGTACCTGGAAGTTTTGTATTCGATTATTACACAATTTCATTAAAACGAGGAGTCAGCAAAATGCTATATGGTCAACAACGGTACGATTTCGACAATGGCATATTGTACTTTCTAGCTCCGAATCAAGTCTTAAGAGTTCTGACAGAGGATGAACCGACATCACAAGAACGTTCCGGATGGATTATGCTGATCCATCCGGATTTTATTTGGAACACAGCTTTAGCTAAAAACATCAATAAATATGAATTTTTTGATTATTCGGTAAATGAAGCATTGTTCCTATCGGAAAAAGAAGAAGAAATTATCAATAATATTGTTCGCAATATCAGTCAGGAATACCTATCAAATATTGATAAATTTAGTCAGAACATCATTATTTCGCAAATAGAAACCTTACTCAATTACTCCGAAAGATTCTATCAACGTCAGTTCATCACACGTAAAATCAGTTGCCACGAAACTCTTGATCGTTTTGAAAATGCTCTGGCTAATTACTTTAAAAGAAAAGACTTAATTGATACTGGGTTACCCTCAGTGCAACATCTGGCGGAAACTTTAAATACTTCTCCTAAATATCTCACCACGCTATTGAAAGTCCTCACCGGACAGAGTGCGCAACAGCATATTCATGAAAAATTGATTGAAAAAGCAAAAGAAAAACTCTCCACAACTGATCTATCTGTTAGCGAAATTGCTTATGAACTTGGCTTTGAACATCCACAATCATTTAGCAAGCTCTTTAAAAACAAGACCAGCCAAAGCCCAATGGAATTCAGAGAGATGTTTAACTAATCGACTACAATTTCCATTCGTAATCATGAAAAATCAAAAAGAGCCTGATTGAAAATCAATCAGGCTCTTTTAAGTACCCAGACCCGGGGTCGAACCGGGATGGAAGTGAATCCACTGGTGTTTGAGACCAGCGCGTCTACCGATTCCGCCATCTGGGCATTCGCTCTGTTTTTTAATGCGGTGCAAAGATACGTTTTTTTTTCAAAAGGACAAGGATTTCCCATAAAAAAAGGAAAGAAGAAAGAAAAGCTGTTAGAAGAATTCATTTATTAATAAAATATACAGTACCTTAGCAGAAAACTTCAACAAATATAATATGGGAACAAATAAGGACAATTTCTGTGTTATTATGGGAGGGGGAATCGGCAGTCGCTTTTGGCCTTTCAGCCGAAAAACACTTCCCAAACAGTTCTTGGATTTCTTTGGAACAGGACGATCTCTTCTACAACAGACTTTCGACCGCTTTAACAAGCTCATTCCGGCTGAGAATATTCTTGTCGTCACAAACGATCTGTATGCCGATCTCGTAAAAGAACAACTACCGGAATTGGCTCCAGACCAAATCTTATTGGAGCCTATGCGAAGAAATACAGCACCATGTATCGCTTGGGCCGCATATCATATCCGCGCTTTAAATCCTAATGCAAATATCGTTGTTGCACCTTCGGATCATCTCATTTTAAAAGAAAGCGAATTCTTGAATTCTATAGAAAAAGGGTTGGAATATGTATCTCAATCGGAGAGACTGTTAACTTTAGGTATTAAGCCCAATCGTCCGGAAACAGGATATGGATATATACAGATAGACGAGCCCGCAGAATACAATTTCTACAAAGTGAAAACATTCACGGAGAAACCGGAGCTGGAATTGGCCAAAATCTTTGTGGAAAGCGGTGAGTTTTACTGGAACTCGGGTCTCTTTATGTGGAATGTGAATACTATTCTAAAATCAGTCACAACATTGTTGCCGGAACTTTCTTCGAAATTGGAACAAGGGAAAGAATTATACGGCACCCACAAAGAAAAGGCTTTTATCGATGAGAACTTTCCCGCATGTCCCAATGTATCGATAGACTTCGGAATTATGGAAAAGGCCGATAATGTCTATGTTTCACTAGGTGATTTCGGTTGGTCCGATCTTGGTACGTGGGGGTCCCTTTATGATCTTTCTGCCAAAGATGACGATGGCAATGTTTCTTTGAAATGCCAGTCTTTGTTATACAATAGCAATAATAATATAGTGGCTCTTCCTGAAAACAAACTTGCTGTCATAGAGGGTCTCGACGGATATCTTGTTGCCGAGTCGGACAATGTTCTGCTAATTTGCAAAAAGGATGAGGAGCATTCCATTCGTAAATATGTAAATGATGCACAGATAAAAATGGGTGAAGAATATATTTAAATCTATATTCTGGTCTCGTGATAAATAGAGGAGACGTTTAAGGAAAAGAAAAAGCGGAAACCGGATAATACCTGTTCCCGCTTTTTTTAATGGAGGATTCTATCTAAAAGTGTTTCTACCGACTCATTTTGCAAGCCAGGCATTGTGTATAGCAGAAGCTATTGTTTTAAATTCATCATCGGAAAGTTTAAGCTTCGAATTTGAAAACAACATATCCGACTCTTTCTGGATAGGGATAAGATGAATGTGGGCGTGAGGAACCTCTAGACCTATTACAGCCTCTCCTACTTTCTTACAAGGGAATACTTTCGTTATGGCACGAGCCACTTTTTTGGCAAAAACATGCATCGCTGCCAGATCATCGTCACTTAAATCGAAAATGTAATCCACTTCCTGCTTGGGAACAACGAGAGTATGCCCCTTTACCAAGGGATTAATATCCAGAAAAGCAAAGAACTTATCATTCTCTGCTACTTTGTAGCAAGGAATTTCTCCTGCAATGATTCTACTAAATATTGTCGCCATAACTCAAATATAAATAAAGGCAAGCCCGTAACGCGGACCTGCCTTAGTTTTAAAAAGATATACTCAATACTTCAAGGTTTATAACACCTTGCGGCACTTTGATTTCGGCTACATCTCCCACTTTCTTGCCTAGCAGACCTTGGGCAATGGGAGTTGTTACTGAAATTTTGCCTTCTTTCAGGTTTGCTTCACTTTCCGAAACAATTGTATAAGACATTTTCATCCCGCTCTTTACATTCTTCAACTCCACTTTATTGAGTATCTGAACAGAATCGGTTTTTAGTTTGGATTCATCAATAATCTTAGCATCCGCAATGATTGCTTTAAGTTTATTGATTTTCATCTCAAGCATACCCTGAGCCTCTTTTGCCGCATCATACTCAGCATTTTCGGACAAATCACCCTTATCACGCGCTTCGGCAATGGCAGCCGAAATTTTGGGACGTTCCACCGTCTCCAACTCTTTCAGTTCAGCTAATAATTTCTTATAGCCTTCTTCTGACATATAAGCCATACTGTTTTCCTCCTAATATTTTATTATACCATAACAAAAAAGAATTCCAACATGGTCAGCATGCTGGAACCCCTCCGTATTTTCTTTTGCAAAGATAATCTTTTAGTTGATTCGTGTCAAGTTAAAATAGCTGCTTTGTAACATATTTAAGTAAAAAAAATCTCTATAACCACTTAAAGCAGAGCTTTAACCGCCGCATCCAAGTCCTTAATCGTTTCGGTGCGAGCGCTAAGTTCACTATTCCGGTTAATTAAAAAGACAGAAGGAACACTTTTCACATTATAAGTAGCCGCAATCGACGAATAAATTCCATTGGCATCACGAACGCAAATCCAGGGAAGATTATCTGTAGACGTTTTCCAGAAATGTTCATCGGCATCAAGGGACACTTGATAAATTTCAAGCCCCTGAGCTGCATATTTTTTATACAGATCACGCAACTTGAAATTGTGCGAACTGGATACTGCAGTCTGATAAATTATAAAATCGAGCAATACGACTTTTCCTTTCAAATCACTCAGCTTACGTACATTCCCTTTCATATCACGAAGGTTGATATCTATTATACCAGTCTCTGTTACAGCTTTTTGTGGAAGCTGAATTACTTTCTGCTGAGGAGTACGGGTATTCTTCATGCCTCTTATCACAATGTTGTATAAGTTCCTGGAGCGATCTGCATGCGGATAAAAATTATTAAGGCTGGTAGCAACTGCAGCAAAACACTTAATATCATCTTTACTATTCAACGGATCAAAAATGAGATAGCCATTCAACTTTTGAAATAAAGCGAAGTATGCAGCGGCAGTGTTCGGAGCTGAAAAGATATAATGGATCTTTACATCATCCTTGTATTTCTTTAGAAGCGAAGCCAGACTGTCTTCAAAAAGATCTGCACCGATTTGCTGTGCTTGCACGGATTTATCTAATGCATTCACACGTTCTTGCAATTGCAACTGCTTCAAAGAAAGTTCTTTAATTTTAGAACAATTGGGAGAACCAGTTATAGAGTAAGCTGTTACAAAATCTGCATAAGATGCTTTCACTCCAATCGTTTCAATAGAATCAACAGAAAAATTTATGACTTTATCATCTACCCGTAAACGGTAAAATTCAGGAGACTCCGGACGCAATTGCTTGAAACTGAAAGAACCGTCACCTTTCAATTTAACAGAATCCAAAGGGACAATGCCTTCCAAAGCGGAAGCTTCCAAATATAACATTTTTCCATCAGCACCAGAAATTTGGCCTTCCACCTTGAATTTCGGTTCGGAATTACAAGCGCTTAAAACCAAAGCAGCCAATGCAATATAACAAATCTTTTTCATATTATTTATCTAAAAATAAAGAACGTGCAAATATAGCTCTTTTCAAGTTTAGTCAAAGCATTTTTCAACTCTTCTTAATTGTTTAGCTGCCAAAAGAGCAAGGGATATAAACTTTTTATCTCATTTTCACAACATTACATGAATAATTTTATGTATCTTTGCGGCAATTTTGATAGAAAATATAGATAAAACAATTTTTATGATTAACCCAATTGTTAAGACGATCGAGCTTCCTGATGGCAGAACCATCACGCTCGAAACGGGAAAGCTGGCAAAACAGGCAGATGGTTCTGTAATGCTACGCATGGGCAACACCATGCTTTTAGCTACTGTTTGTGCCGCCAAGGACGCAGTTCCCGGTACAGATTTCATGCCATTACAGGTAGAGTATAAAGAAAAATTTTCCGCCTTTGGACGTTTTCCCGGCGGCTTCACAAAACGTGAAGGACGCGCTTCAGACTATGAAATACTTACTTGCCGATTGGTAGATCGGGTTCTCCGTCCTCTTTTCCCCGACAACTATCATGCCGAAGTTTATGTAAATATCATATTATTTTCTGCTGATGGCGTTGATATGCCTGATTCATTGGCCGGACTTGCAGCTTCAGCTGCTCTCGCTGTTTCCGACATCCCTTTTAACGGACCTATTTCCGAAGTACGTGTAGCGCGTATAAACGGACAATTCATTATAAACCCGACTTTTGAACAACTTGAAAAAGCTGATATGGACATCATGGTAGGTGCTACTTATGAAAACATCATGATGGTTGAAGGTGAAATGGATGAAGTTTCCGAAGCTGACCTGCTGAACGCAATGAAAGCGGCTCACGAAGCAATCAAGATACAGTGCAAGGCACAAATGGAACTTGCCGAAGAAGTCGGTTCGACAGTCAAACGCGAATATTGCCACGAAATAAACGATGATGATCTGCGTAAAGCGACTCATGATGCTTGCTACGAAAAGGCATATGCTATTGCAGCTTCGGGCAATAGAAACAAACACGAACGCGAAGATGCGTTTAAGGCTATTTGTGAAGAGTTCAAAACTCAATTCAGCGAAGAAGAACTGGAAGATAAAGCTCCTTTGATTGATCGTTACTATCACGATGTGGAAAAAGAGGCTATGCGCCGCTGTATCCTCGACGAAGGCAAACGCCTAGACGGGCGTAAAACAAATGAGATCCGTCCGATCTGGAGTGAAGTAGGCTATCTACCCGGACCTCACGGTTCTTCAATCTTTACCCGCGGCGAAACTCAATCACTTTCCAGTGTAACACTTGGAACAAAACTGGATGAAAAAACTATTGATGACGTCTTAGTACATGGTAAGGAACGTTTTTTATTACACTATAATTTCCCTCCTTTCTCTACCGGTGAAGCTAAAGCTCAACGCGGAGTAGGACGTCGCGAAATTGGACACGGACATTTGGCATGGCGTGCCTTGAAACGCATGATTCCGACTAATTATCCTTATGTGGTACGTGTCGTGTCCGACATTCTTGAATCAAACGGGTCTTCTTCAATGGCCACCGTATGTGCGGGCACATTAGCATTGATGGATGCCGGTGTGAAAATCAGAAAACCGGTCTCCGGTATTGCTATGGGACTAATCAAAAATCCCGGAGAAGATAAGTATGCGGTATTGTCCGACATTTTAGGTGATGAAGATCATCTGGGAGATATGGATTTCAAAGTAACCGGGACTAAAGACGGCATCACTGCCACTCAAATGGATATTAAAGTGGACGGCCTCTCTTTCGAAATTCTTGAACGTGCTCTGAATCAAGCAAAAGAAGGACGCTTACATATCCTTGGCAAAATTCTGGAAACAATTCAGGAGCCTCGTGAAGACTTGAAACCTCACGCTCCACGCATTGAAACAATCACCATTCCGAAAGAATTCATCGGAGCTGTAATCGGCCCAGGCGGAAAGATCATCCAAGGTATGCAAGAAGAGACTGGAGCTACTATTACTATTGAAGAAGTAGACAATGCCGGCAGAATTGAAATTGCCGGTACAAACAAAAAATCGATCGATGATGCTCTTCGCATGATCAAAGGCATTGTTTCTGTCCCTGAAATAGGCGAAGTGTACAAAGGAAAAGTCCGTTCTATTATGCCTTACGGTGCTTTTATAGAGTTCCTCCCAGGTAAAGATGGGTTACTTCATATTTCCGAAATTGACTGGAAACGTTTGGAAACCGTAGAAGAAGCGGGCATAAAAGAAGGTGATGAGATTGAAGTCAAATTACTCGACATTGATCCTAAAACCGGTAAATTTAAACTTTCACGTAAAGTTTTGCTTCCAAAACCGGAGAAAAATTAATAAAATTTTTCTTATATATAGTAGCCCTGCAGAATAATTATTCTGCAGGGCTTTTTCAATTATTTTATTAAAAAGGAAAAATTTCACATAGAGAATTCAACATATACTAATCAAACGGGTAATTTCAGCTGCTCAAAAAAACATTGTTATTATTTAATAATATACTTAAATCAGAGATCGTTTTCCTCATTAATTAGTTTTTCTTTTTGTAAGCAAAACAAACAAGAACAAGAATAATAGTATCTCATTTTTGTTTATTACGAAAATATTGCATTATTTTGCAACAAACAATTCTTAAAAAGAGAATTTAGAATGCCTGAACAAACCGATGTCTACGTATTGAATCAATTCTCCCAATTCTTCCAAGAGAATAAAGAAACTTTTCTCGCTTTCACCTATTCTTATATTCGTGACTGGAGCGAAGCTGAAGACATTTTGATGGAGTCTATAATTTCTCTATGGGAATATCGTAAACAGTGGAACGAAGAGAGAAGCTTGCATGCACTTTTACTCACAATTATCAAAAATAAAGCGCTTAATTATCTTGAACATATGCAAACACGAATGCGTATTGAAGAAGATTTAAACGCACACCGGCAAAGAGAATTAAATTTCCGCATAGCGACACTCAAAGACTGTGAACCGGAAAAAATTTTCAGCACGGAAATACAGCACATTGTACGCAAAGCTCTGAAGAAAATGCCGGAACAAAGTCGTGAAATCTTCATATTAAGCCGTTACAACAATCTTCCGAACAAAAAAATAGCAGCACAATTAAACATCTCACTCAAAACGGTGGAATTTCATATCACCAAAGCTCTCCGTATCCTTCGTTTGGAGCTCAAAGATTACCTAATATCAATCCTATTCTAAGCAAAAAGCATCTTTTCATTTCATTATTGACGGTTATCCGCATATAGTCCTGCAACGCTGTAGGATATGTATCGGGATGAGCCGTAGGATGTTCCATACTCACTTTCGGGATTAGGATATCATCAACGCCAATGATGATAGGAATCATCGGCAATCAGTCCTAGAGAAAACTAGCCTGAGTCCGGGAATGAGACATCATTAATCCGGGGATGAGATAGGCTCTTGCCAGAGGACACTGATAGGAATGCATACAGATAATCTTATTTTTTTAAAGAAATACTAAAAAAACTTCTCTTTACGCTAGGGTTACTACTCGCTAGCTTGTAGTATATATAGAGACCAGAAAGAAAATATCCTTTTAGGAGAAATTAATCGGCTCTTAAAAAAATGAAGCTTTTATGGATAAAGAATTACTATACAGATATTTTCAAGGAATAGCCTCAACAGAAGAGGAAAAATGCATTCTTGACTGGGTAGAAGAAACAGATGAAAATCGGAATCTCTTTCTCAAAGAGAGGATGTTGTTTGACATAGCCTTATTCTCCAGTAAACCGGCAATGAAAAAGAAAAATCTTTTTTCAAGCCGGCTTTTCAAATGGGGAATGCGCAGTGCAGCAATATTTATTTTAGCCTTTCTAAGCTATTTTGTCTTCAAGGATTACCAATATAATAAAGTAGCACAAATGCAAACGGTTACTGTCCCGGCCGGCCAACGAGCCCAAATTACTCTTGCAGATGGAACAAAAGTTTGGCTCAATTCTCAATCAACGATGATTTATGCTGCCAATTTCGGTCGTAATGAGCGAAATGTCCAATTGGACGGTGAGGCCTATTTTGAGGTTGCAAAGAATAAAAAAATTCCTTTCTACGTACACACAGAATTGAATACGGTAAAAGTTGTAGGAACTTGTTTCAATATTTGTGCTTATAAAGGTAGCAGCGAATTTGAAGCAACCCTGATTGAAGGTGTCGTTGATATTTATTCATTGGATGGAAATAATATTATTACCCGATTACAAAAAAATGATTTTTTTTCCAACTATAAAGGGAAATGTGAGAAAATGGTTCTGTCTTCTCATGAATATTTGCGTTGGAAAGAGGGGTTATATTGTTTTGATGACGTGCCTTTTAGCAATATTATGTCCAAGCTGGAGAAATATTATAATGTGAAAATAACGATTAATAATCCACAGTTATTACATTATAGTGGATGCACCGGAAAATTTCGGGAACAAGATGGCATAGAACATATTCTACGGGCAATATCTAAAGAACATCCGTTCCGCTTTAAAACAAATGCAGAAAAAGATTCTATAACAATTTATTAATCAAATTATTATCTAACTAAAAAAAGCCTATGAAGAAAGAAAGACAAATAAAACAGAGCCAATAAAAAAAGATCGGAAAGTACCCCCATACTTTCCGATCCGAAACAGTCAAAAATCGACCTTAATCAATTTATTAACTTAACACTTTACAAAGATATGAGAAAAAACTCTTTGATGGGGCAATTTTACCCAAAAAGTTTATTATTTAAACAAATATTACGAACTATGAAGCTCTCAATTTTCCTTCTCCTGTTTGTAACATTCCAGGCGTATAGCCACACGGGTTATTCACAAAGCGCCAGAGTAAGTATTCCTCGTTCTGTGCTGAACGTCAGCGAAATCCTAGCCCAAATCGAATCTCAAACAGATTACCTTTTCGTTTATAACAAAAACAATGTAGATGTACACCGGGCGGTAAATATTGATGTAAAAAATCAACCGGTGTCGGATGTTCTTAATGAAGTGTTTGAAGGGACAAATATCCGCTATGTCATGGAAGGCAAAAATATTGTCTTAACCAAGCATAACGAAAATGCCCCCGAACAAGACAAAAATATTACGGTAAAGGGGATTATTACCGACAAAACCGGCGAGCCCATTATTGGCGCCAATGTAGTAGAAAAAGGCACTTCTAATGGCATAATAACTAACATGAATGGAGAATTCACCTTGAATGTTCCCCCCAATACGACACTAGTAATCACATATATTGGATACGAAAAGATGTCTGTACAAATCAACGGGCAAAGAACAGTCAAAGTGCAAATGCAAGAAGAGTCCCAAATATTGGAAACAGTGGTCGTCACGGCAATGGGTATTAAGAAAAAAGCCGCCTCATTAACCTATTCCACCCAACAAGTGGAGGGTGATGAGCTTACGAGAGCTAAGGATCCTAACATGATTAATGCATTAGCGGGTAAAACAGCAGGTGTATCAATCACTAGAAATTCTTCCGGATTGGGTGGCTCTGCCAAAGTTTCAATCCGTGGCATTCGCTCAGCTAACGAAAACGGAAATAACCAACCCCTATATGTTATAGACGGTGTCCCGATGTTAAACAACACCACCGAACAATCCTTCAGTGTTATGGGGGGTGACAATGACGCAGGCAACCGTGATTCCGGCGATGGAATATCCAATTTGAATCCCGATGATATTGAAAGCATGAGTATTTTAAAGGGAGCCTCTGCCGCTGCACTTTATGGTTCGCAGGCGGCCAACGGGGTAATTTTAATCACAACTAAAAAAGGGAAAACAGGAATGCAACGCGTCACTTTTTCCTCCAATCTAACGATAGATCATGTCATATCCCTGCCTGAATTCCAAAATAATTACGGAGTAAACGGTACTACCAGTTGGGGTGATAAGCAAACCGACATGAAAGATTTCAAAAACTCAGACGACTTTTTCAGTAATGGAGTAACTGCAATCAATAGCGTAACAGTGCAAGCCGGGAAAGAGAAAACACAGACCTACTTTTCTTATTCCAATACGACTGCTAAAGGAATTATCAGTGTAAACAAATTATACAAGCACAACCTTACCCTACGTGAGACTGCAAGCTTATTCAATGATAGATTGACGCTGGATGGCAATATCAACTTGATTTCGCAAACCATCAACAACCGTCCCACTTCAGGCGGTTATTATATGAATCCGCTTGTCGGGCTATATACATTCCCACGCGGAAAAGACATGTCGGAATATCGTAAAAACTATGAAGTGTTTGATGCATCGCGAAATATGCCTCTTCAAAACTGGTATACCTCAACTCTCGACTTCGAACAGAATCCCTACTGGATTGTAAACCGTATTACAAGCAAGGACAAACGATACCGCGGCATTGCTTCATTAAGCGCCAACTTCAAAATAAACGATTGGTTCAGCATACAGGCACGTGGCAATATTGATTTTATCAACGACAAATATCAGCAGAAATTTTATGCCGGTACTGCCGAGAATCTTTGTCATGAGAACGGACGTTACGTAGATATGAATGATCAGGAGTTCATGATGTATGGTGATGTTATGGCCATGTTCAACAAGACTTGGAATAATTGGAGCCTGAATGCGGCAGCAGGTACGAGCAGTAACATGACTAAAACCAACATGCTAAAATTGGATTCCGGAAAAGCCGGACTATATTATGCCAATGTATTCACAGTAGCCAACATGATTCTTAACGACGGCACCGCTTACGTCGACGAAACACGTGATGCCAGAAGAAATGTACAATCGGTATTCGCAACGGCACAGTTAGGTTGGAAAGAAAGTGTATACCTGGATCTGACCGCCCGAAACGATTGGTCATCCACCTTGGCAAATACCAGTAGTAAAAACTCCGGGTTCTTCTATCCCTCGGTAGGTCTCTCTTGGATTATCAACCAGACTTTAAAATTACCTTCCTGGATCAATTTCGGTAAAGTCCGCGCATCATGGGCACAGGTAGGAAACGATTTACCTATCGGCATCACCTCTCCTTCACCCATCATTACGGCCGGAGGCATAGTCAGACAAATCCAATATGACTTTGATGATGACTTAAAACCGGAAATCAGTACATCATGGGAAGCCGGAACAGAATGGAAATTCTTCAATAACCGTGCAGACCTTGATTTCACTTACTACCGTACCGATACAAGAAATCAGTTGCTCTATATCAACACTCCTACGGGAAACCATCCTTACAGATACATTAATGCCGGTAAAATACGCAATTACGGAGTGGAATTAACAGTGGGAGTAACTCCTGTTATGACAGCAGATTTCCGTTGGAAGACAAATATAAACTTCTCTACCAATAAAAACGAAGTCATCTCTTTGGGAGATCACCCGGCATTCGACTATGGAACCGGCGTAAGTATGCCCTATCGCATGCGTGTAAAAGAGGGCGGATCTTTGGGAGATATCTATGGAAACGACTTTAGCAGAGACGAAAACGGGAAAATAATCATTACTGACACAGGTGCCCCGAAGGTAGACACAGGTAATAATACCTTGATTGGAAATGCCAACCCTGACTGTCTGCTTGGTTGGAGCAATACATTTACTTATAAAGGATTCAGTTTATACTTCCTCATTGATGCAGCCGTGGGTGGTGATGTCGTTTCATTAACGCAAAGCGCGCTAGACCTGAGAGGAGTAAGCAAAGCTAGTGGTGAAGCCAGAGACAAAGGATACGTAGAAGTGGAAGGGCAGAAGTTTACAGACGTGGAAGGTTTCTATACCGCAGTAGCTAACCGCGGTGACGGATGCACCAATTACTATCGTTATGACCGGACAAATATCCGCTTACGTGAACTGTCATTGGGATATTCTTTCCCGCAATCTTTACTTCAGAAGAGCAATATATTCAAAGGAATAGATATTTCTTTGATCGCACGCAACCTCTTCTTCTTTTATAAAGATGCGCCGTTTGATCCGGATGCCATTCTCTCGGTAGGCAACAATAATCAGGGAGTTGACATATTTGGCATGCCAACTACCAGAAACATCGGATTCAATATTAAATTTACTTTCTAAACTCAATGAGATATGAAAAGATATAATTATATAACCGCTTTCCTGTTTAGCGGACTGATTGCATTTTCATCTTGCACAGATAATTTCGAAAAATACAATAGTACTGCCGGAGCATATACCGACGATCTGCAAGAATATGATTTCCAAAAGCAACTGCTCCCGTTTAAGACAATCCAGACTGCCATTGTATATCAAACCGGAGTAGATGGAACCGATTGGCAATTCCAGATTATGGAGAATCTGGTTGCCGACATGTTCGGAGGATATTTTCATGATATGAATGGTGGTTTCAATTCACAAAACTCATCCTATAAACTGAATTCAGGTTGGGTGGGAGCTCAGTGGAGTTATACTTATGCACAAGGGATGCCTTCTGTTGCGAGCGCTGAGACATTGTGTAGCAAAGAGGAGTATCCGGCATTCTATGCACTTACTAAAATAATGAAAGTTGCCATGATGCACCGGGTAAGTGATTATTATGGTCCTATCATTTACAAGAATTTCGGAGCTACCAATCCTGCCCCTGAATCTCAAAAGGATATCTATACCGATTTCTTCAATGATTTAGGTGATGCAATCCAGGTGTTGAATGCCTATATTACAAATAATGGTCCTGAAACATTTCAGAAAGCCGACATCATGATGCCTGAAGGTAAACGGACGTATGCACAATGGTTGAAATTTGCAAACTCTCTGCGCTTACGTCTTGCTATGCGGGTGTCCAATGTAGATACTGATTTGGCTAAGACCCAAGCCCAAGCTGCCTTAGACCCCGCAAATGGAGGTGTATTGGAAGTTGCCGGCGAAACGGTAGGCGAATACGGTGTGCGCAATCCGCTTGGAGGGGTAAGTGCCTGGCAGGAAGTATATATGAATGCCAGCATGGAATCTTTTCTAAACGGTTATAACGATCCGCGTGAAGAGAAATACTTTGCAAAAGCTACCGGCAATTCAGGAGCAGATGGAGAGATTGCCGAACTTTTCCCAATAGCAAAGACATATAAAGGTATCCGTCAAGGCACAGCCTTGGATAAGGACAACCGGTATATGAACCACTCACGTACCACCATCACCACTGCCAGTGACATCATCATCATGAGTGCTGCCGAGGTGTGGTTCCTCCGTGCTGAGGCAGCGTTAAGAGGCTATGTTGATGCAGGGAAAGAAGCTGAATATTATCAAAAAGGCATATCAACATCTTTCACTCAATGGGGTGCCGGAGATGCCGGAAGTTATTTGACCAGTGAGGCCATTCCTGCAAATTATAAAGATGCTTTCGATAAGAAATTCGACGTAGCCGCTATGACATCTATTACCCCGAAATGGTCTGAAAGCACCACTAAAGAGCAAAAGCTGGAACGTATTATCACACAAAAATGGCTGGCTCTTTATCCCGATGGATGTGAAGCTTGGGCGGAACAACGCCGCACGGGTTATCCGAAACTGTTTAAAGTGGCAGTTAACTTAAGCGATGGGGCAATTAATACGGACATTATGATACGCCGCGTTACATTCCCAACAGATCTTGATGATGCAACAACCAGCTCTTTGAAACAGTTATTGGGTGGAAATGATAATGGTGGCACCCGTTTGTGGTGGGACACAGGACAAAATAAATTCTAATTCGATCACTCAAAGAAGTCTCTTTTTTATAGAATCACCCTCCTTAAAACTAATTATGGGAAGGGTGATTCTTCACTTTAGAAACTCTTTAGATTCATAATATGAATAAATAAAGGTTTTTCACACAGTAAATAGCATTCAAAACGGTAAATATTTATCTTGGAAGTATGTAGTTCGTATTTTTGAAAGCATACGATCAAAGCTTCAAACAGAGGAACTGCTTTCTATTGATAAACTTTCCACTTAATCTCACCACGAAGCACCCCAAGAGCATTCATAGCCAATGCTTCCATCTCATTTTCTCCAGGATAAACATATACCGGACCGAGAAAAGAAATACGCTCTCTCAGATCGGATATAACATAATCCGAGTAGGCAATACCTCCCGTCAATAAGATGGCATCGACCTTGCCATATAATACAACAGCTGCAGAACCAACACTTTTAGCTATTTGATAAATCATTGCATCAAGTACTAATTTTGCCTTTTTATCACCGGATTCAATCGCAGCAATCACCTTTGGAACATCTGTAGTTCCTAAATGTGCAGCCAAACCTGCATGTCCGGATATTCTCTTCTTCAATTCGTCTCTAGTATATTCCCCCGAATAACAAAGATCGATAAGCTGGCCTGCAGGAAGCGTTCCTGCACGTTCAGGGGAAAACGGTCCTTCTCCGTCCAATGTATTATTCACATCAATAGCACGACCGTGATAATGAGCACCGACAGAAATCCCTCCTCCTAAATGGCAAATGATCAAATTAAGATCTTCATAACGAACAGGATGCTTGGGATGAGCGATAGACTGTTCAGCGGCGTAGCGCCGGGCAACAGCACGTTGATTCAATGCATGCCAAATGGTAATACGGGGCATCAACGGCGAACCGGTAATGCGAGCAATATCTTCCAATTCATCCACTACTCCGGGATCAGCAATTAAGGCACGACAATCTGGAAGTAACGAGGCAAGATCAGACGCAATGAGGCAACCTAAATTGCATGCATGGGAACGCATAGCATATTTTGTATCATGAATCATAGCTTCATTGACTTCATATACGCCTCCCGGAAGAGGCTTCAAAAGCCCCCCGCGACCAATCACTACATCAAACTCAAATGGAATGTTTTGTCTTTCCAACTCTCTTAACACCAATTTTTTGCGAAAGTCAAATTGATCCATCACTTCGGAAAAACGGGCAAGCTCTTCTACCGAATGAGGTATATTCCTGACAAAATAAGCGAGCTCATCTATATAAACAGCGATCTTCGTTGAAGTAGATCCCGGATTAATTACCAGTATTCTCATATACATTCGTTACACGTTAAACAAGCCATTGCCATACTATAATATTTAGATAAACCTGAATCACTCCTCGAAGGTAATACTACGGGATGAGTAGGTCCCTGTAATATCCCCGCCATATCTGCCCTTGCAAAAAGAGACACCGATTTATAAAATGCATTTCCAGATTCAATATTAGGAAAGATAAGTACATCCGCCTGACCATTAATAGGGGAAACAATTCCTTTGATTTCACCGCTCGCCTGCTCGCAAGCTGTACGAACATCCAAAGGACCGTCTATAATGACATCTCCGAATTCGCCCGCCTCTGCCAACTCTACGATATTAACATAATCCAAAGAATGGGGAAACTTTGCACTAACCTTTTCCGTACAATGAATTAAAGCAATACGAGGCTGTTCGATCCCAAATTGACGGCATACGCGAATAGCATACCATATCATTTCAATGCGTTGCTGTAACGTAGGGCGGGGAATAACCGCAGCGTCTGAAAAAAATAATAATTTATTATATGTAGGGATCTGCATTACAGCTAAATGGGTCAAGATCTGACCCTTAGGTAATAAGCCCGTTTCTTTATCAAGAATAGCATGTAACAAATTATCAGTACTAATAATGCCTTTCATCAATATATCGGCTTCACCTTCCCTAACCATTCTTACAGCTTCACGAGCAGCCTCATCGGGATCATCAATATGCAAGACGTGCACAGAATGAGGGTATTTTCGGAGTGAAGGGAAATTTCCCAAGTCTGCAGAATCTCCAATCATCAGGAATTCAGCAATTCCTTCATCCAATGCACGGGAAATAGCATATTCCGTATTGGCATCTTTTGCACATACCACAGCAATACGCGGTTTTTTATTTAAAGACTTCAAATGGGAAGTTAACTGTTCAAAGCTCCGAATAGGTTCCATAATGTTATAATTTTCACAAATATATAAAAATTTATCCATAAATCATACTTAATTATACTATAAAACGTGACATAAAATATCAAAATGTCAAAAACGTATTTTTTTAATAATATAAACTTAGAGACTTTTATATGAATAACATTTTAAATTGTCTTTTGTAAGTTCATGACATGCATTACCTATTATTTTTGCTACATTTGCAAACACATTAAGACAATATTCTTTTGTTTATATTGTTTTTACACATATAAAGATTAATGTCCACCTCATTTTGAGATGACCTCACTATTTAAAATGATTAATGAATATGAATAGTTTGATTATTCCGCCATATTTGCAAAAAGGAGATCGAATCATTATTCTCTCTCCATCAAGTAAGATTGACAAATCATTCATTAAAGGTGCAAAAAGACGCCTTCAATCATGGGGATTGAAAATTGAAGTCAGCAAACATGCCGAAAGCTCACACAGTACATATGCCGGTAGCATTTTGCAACGACTTGACGATTTACAAGCCGCATTGGATGATGAGAATGCTAAAGCTATTTTATGTAGTCGCGGAGGATACGGAGCTGTCCATTTAGTGGGAAAAATGGATTTCACACGCTTTCGTAAATACCCAAAGTGGTTAATCGGATTCAGTGATATTACAGCACTTCATAATGTATTTCAACAGAACGGTTTCGCCTCACTCCATGCCCCGATGGCACGCCATTTAACGGTAGAACCAGAAGACGATTTCAGTTCGTTAGCGCTAAAAGATATCCTTTTGGGCCACACTACAACGGATACAGCGGAAGCATTGAAAATAGAAAAAAATGGGTTTGGTTATGGTTGTCCATCCCACAAATTAAACCATAAAGGAAAAGGGAAAGGCATTCTACGGGGAGGAAATTTATCTGTCTTTTACGGATTGAGAGGTACCCCTTATGATATTCCTGCGGAAGGTACAATCCTCTTTATAGAAGATGTGGGTGAACGTCCGCATGCAGTAGAACGCATGATGTACAATCTTAAATTAGGAGGTATATTGGACAAGCTTTCGGGACTTATCATAGGACAGTTTACCGAATATGAGGAGGACAAATCGCTAGGTAAGGACTTATACGGAGCACTGGCGGATCTTGTAAAAGAGTACGATTACCCGATCTGCTTCAATTTTCCCGTAGGCCATGTTACGATGAATGTACCGCTTATGGAAGGCGCCGAAGTTACATTAGAAGTGGAAAGCAGGAATGTAAAACTTAACTTTAATACAGATAAAGAATGAAACGGAAATATAGTCTTATCTTTTTAGTATGTCTGTTGCTTGCAATTGTATCATGTGGCAACAAAGCTAAAACCTCCAATGAAAATACTGAGAATAGTGCTAAGTCGACTGTTAATGTCCCCAAATTCAACGCAGATAGCGCATACAAGTATGTTAAAGCACAAGTTGATTTCGGACCTCGCGTACCCAATACCCCTGCTCATATAGCATGTGGAAACTACCTGGCGACAATGCTCGCTGAACTGGGTGCGACAGTAACCAATCAGTACACAGATTTGTCTGCCTCCAACGGAACACTCTTAAAAGCAAGAAATATCATAGGCTCATATAAGCCGGAGAACAAAAAGCGTATGGTTCTTTTTTCTCATTGGGATAGCCGTCCGTGGGCGGATGCTGATCCTGATAAAAAGAACCATAAAATGCCGATTTTGGGAGCAAATGATGGCGCCAGTGGTGTAGGGGTGATGTTAGAAATAGCCCGTCAGATACAGAAGCAACAACCGGAATTGGGAATAGATCTGATTTTCCTTGATGCCGAAGATTATGGTGATCATGGATCCGATGAGTCATGGGCATTGGGTGCTCAATATTGGGCACGAAATCCACATGTAGAAGGTTACAACGCACGATTTGGTATTTTACTGGACATGGTAGGAGCGAAAAATGCCACTTTCCGCTATGAAGCCTATTCACAGGAAAAAGCGCCTAGCATAAATCAGAAAGTATGGGATGCCGCCGCAAGTCTTGACTATGGTCGTTATTTCATAAAAGAAGAAGGAGCCAGAATAACAGACGACCATACGTTTATCAACGAGTTTGCCCATATCCCGACCATCGACATTATACATACCGAAGCAAACGGTGAATTCTATAAGAATTGGCATACCATAAAGGATGATATGGAAAGTATTGACAGAGCAACATTAGGTGCCGTAGGGCAAACTTTACTACAAGTAATATATAACGAAAAATAAATATAAAATAATGAGCATTAACGAAGCACAAGACGAAGTAATTGCCGAGTTCAGTGATTTTGATGACTGGATGGACAGGTATCAATTACTCATTGATCTTGGGAACGAACAAGAAACACTTGATGAAAAATATAAAACCGAACAAAATCTGATTGAGGGTTGCCAGAGCCGTGTTTGGCTACAAGCAGATGAAGAAAACGGGAAAATTGTCTTTCAAGCAGAGAGTGACGCCTTAATTGTAAAAGGAATCATAGCACTATTAATAAAAGTCTTATCAGGGCATACACCCGATGAGATTCTCAATGCAGATCTTTATTTTATTGATAAAATTGGGTTAAAAGAACATTTATCTCCTACGCGTAGCAATGGCCTATTAGCCATGGTAAAGCAAATACGGATGTATGCATTGGCATTTAAAACCAAAAGTTTTCAATAATCTTTCTCTTACATTCATCACTTCAAAAATCAAGTAGTAATATCCAGCCTCTTAGGATATTACTACCATAAAATCAGCGGATTCACACCGCACAATTATAAGATTTACCAAAGCTTCCTGCCGTTATATTTGCCAATGAGAATTCCTCAGAAAAGGAGCTATTATTGAAAGCATTAACGATGGGAAGGGTGATTTTTATCAAGAAAGTTCTATTTGACAAATGCACTGGAATAAGTTTCGTGGCCAACCTCTATTGAGAGGTATTGCTGCATATTCCTGTGCTTTACAAAAAGGAGTGTTCTATACTCTTTTTAGTTGGGAACTTAAAAAAGATCAGTATTAACTTTATCAGCTCATCGTGAGCCTAAAAGCCCTTTTTCAAATTCCAATTTTGAAAATGTTACCACAGAAAAAAGTATTTCATTCTTCGTCGTCTTTATATTCTAGAATATCACCGGGTTGGCAGTCCAACACCTTGCAAATAGCTTCTAAGGTGGAAAAGCGAATCGCTTTCGCTTTTCCGGTCTTAAGTATAGATAGATTAGCAGGCGTGATATCCACTTTTTCGGCCAATTCCCCGAGAGAGATCTTCCTCCGGGCCATCATTATATCAAGGTTTACTATAATCATAATTCACTTGTTCAAAGTTCGGTTATATGGTCAGATCCTGTTCCTCCTTCATTTTCAAGCCAATAGCAAATACTTCTGCAACAATCAAAGCAGTTAAGCCCAAAACAAGCGACGTTATTTTCACCATATCCGTCAAACATAATGAATAATGCAGGGAAGAGAAGACTTTTTCGACATTGTAAACAGTTAAAAACGCTGTTAGAAATGTACAAGCGAAACTAATGATAAGCAATATTCCCAAACAACGTATTCTACGTACATTCTTCCAATTAAAAATCTCCGATTTATTAATGGATACTACAATACGAATAAAAAGAATAATTGCCCATATCGTTGTTACAAAATCAGTAAGACTGGCTATGACTGATAGAATCCTTAATACAATAGAAGGTTGAGTATCGACGCTCACTGTCAATTGTCCGTAAGTAGCAGGAATATACTTTCCTGTCTTTGCATTATAAATAGAGTCGGTAAGAAAGTTATTTGATAAATCGCGAGGTAATAAATTAATATTCTCCAAATGCATTAATTCCTGCTTCCTTTGCATGTTCATTTTTGCACTCAACCCAAGTTCAACCCCCGATTTAAAACCTATGCCCATATAATAAACCGCTTCAATAACAGAATAGCTCAAAACAAGCATAACAATAAAGCAAAGTATATTCAGTTTCTTTTTCATATTTGGGATGTTAGATTATGTTTTTACATGAATTCATCATTCTCAAAGAAAACAGAAGAAATGCAACTGAGATAATTACACAAATTAAATAAGCAGGCTCCCCAACGACCTGGGAAGTATAGTCCACATTTGGATAATGCACACTCATATATACAGAGAGGCTATTATTTATAATGTGAATCAATATGCCGGGAATCAAGCTACCCGATTTATAATAAATCCATGCAAATAGAAAACCGAAAAGAATTCCTCCAACTACTTGTACAGGATTCAAGTGAAAAATACCAAAAATTAGCCCGGATAATAAAATCGCCTTTGCCGGACTGTACTTTTGCAACAAAACTCTTGTGATAGCTCCCCGAAATAATAATTCTTCAAGAATAGGTCCCAACAGAGCTACACAAAGAATACCCAACCAACCGGACTGTAATAAGTTAAACGTATCTTTCATCCAATCGGGTAAAAAAGAAAGAAGAGACATCACAAAGTCAATGATAAATATACAAGATACCCCTGCCACAATACTATAACATAAGAAAGGAATAGAACGAATAGCAAATTTCTTCCCGTCGTTTACCAAAGATCCTCCTTTCCACAAATAAATAGCCATGAATAAAAAAGCTACAAGCATTGATGGAGCCAGAGAGAGAGTAGTTGCCTGACTTACATTACCGTATTGTATATACGCATAAATAAAAGTAAACGGGAGAACGGCAAATGTTGCTAAAATTTGCATTCCGAAATATACAAGCACTAATTTAATTGCAGTTTTCATAAGTTTGAGTTAAACACCATGCAAAGATACGGTTTTTCCTATTTCCTGTATTATGCAGCAATTACAGTGCCGCAAATTATTGTCACCAACACTGAAAGAGAGATGACTAAAAGAGTAATACTCATAAATGCTTTTTTCATAATCTTCAACCTTTTTGTTTTGCAATCTAATAACTATTTATTGTTTTTCGATATGCAAATAAAGAGAGTTTTTATATATAAACAAAGAAAAACAGAAAATATTTATCGCAAAACAATAAAAACAATTCGTTTTTCAATATATAAAGTATAAAAAGCAAGATAAATGGATTACAATAGGAATAATCTCCATATTAGAACAAAAAATAGATACACTGAACAAATTACTCAAAAACCTTGTTTCATTGACATTTACTAACTAATTTGATCATTTATGAAAAAATACATCTGTACCGGATGTGAATACGTCTATGACCCTGTAACGGGAGATCCTGAAAGTGGCATTGAACCGGGAACACCTTTTGAAGACATACCAGATGATTGGGTTTGTCCACTGTGCGGAGTAGGTAAAGAAGATTTCGAACCATATGAGGATTAGATATCCTAAAGAAAAGGTTGAAGTGAAAATATAAAAAATGATAAAAAGTTTACCTACTTTTCAATAAATCGCTTGTTCCTTTGCCACATCTGCAATGAAGTCTTATATTTAACGTACTAAATACTTAAATAAAAGGCAGAATGAGAGATATGATTCAGGTCCTTTGTAAGAACAACAACACTTACAAAGATTTTCCCATAGGAAGCTCTATACTTGAAATCTTCCGTGGTTTCAAGCTTGACTTTCCTTATCAGGTAGTCAGTGCAAAAGTCAACAATCGCTCTGAAGGATTAAACTTCCGTGTATACAACAATAAAGATATAGAATTCCTTGATATACGTGATTCTTCCGGGATGCGAACCTATGTGCGTAGCCTTTGTTTTGTATTATATAAAGCCACTAGTGAGCTCTTTCCAAAAGGCAAACTATACGTACAGCATCCGGTTTCAAAAGGATATTTCTGTAATTTGGAAATCGGTCGCCCCTTAACAATAGAGGATGTATCTGACATAAAAAACCGAATGCAAGAAATTATAGATGAAAACATTTTTTTCCGACGGACCGAATGCCATACAGCAGATGCTGTAGAAATTTTCGGCGAGCGAGGAATGGATGATAAAGTAAAGTTACTGGAAACATCCGGCTCTATCTACACCTATTATTATACTTTAGGAGATACGATAGACTATTACTATGGTAGTCTGCTTCCAAGTACGGGCTTTATCAAACTTTTTGATATTGTGAAATACTATAACGGCTTACTTCTGCGCATTCCAAGCAAAGATAATCCCAATGTATTGGAAGATGTTCTAAAGCAAGAAAAGATGCTCGATGTATTTAAAGAACATTTGCGCTGGAATCATATAATGGGATTAAACAATGTCGGTGATTTTAACCTTGCGTGTCAGAAAGGTTATGCAACCGATCTTATCAATGTAGCGGAAGCACTGCAAGAGAAAAAAATTGCCCAAATAGCCGATGATATATACAACAGAGGGAAAAATGGGAACAGGGTTAAACTTGTTCTTATTTCAGGTCCCTCTTCATCAGGCAAGACTACATTCAGTAAACGCCTCTCTGTACAATTAATGACTAATGGACTACACCCCTATCCCATTTCGCTGGATAATTATTTTGTAGAAAGGGAACAAACACCCAAAGATGAAAATGGGAACTATGATTACGAATCACTTCACGCACTTGATCTCAATCTTTTCAACGACCATTTACAAGCTTTGCTCCGTGGGGAAGAGGTGGAATTGCCGCGCTTCAATTTTGCTACGGGTAAAAAAGAATATCGTGGAGACAAGATACGTATTGATGATCATATGATTCTGATTATGGAGGGTATTCATGGATTGAATCCGGAACTAACCCCACAGATACCCGACGACAGCAAATATAAAATCTATGTATCTGCATTAACAACGATTTCCTTGGACAACCACAACTGGATTCCTACAACAGATAACCGTTTGTTACGTCGCATCATTCGTGATTATAACTATCGGGGATATTCGGCTCAGGAAACCATCTCACGATGGCTTAGCGTACGTGCCGGCGAAGATAAATGGATATTTCCATTTCAGGAAAATGCTGATGTCATGTTCAATTCAGCATTATTATTTGAGTTCGCAGTACTACGATCTCATGCGGAACCTATATTAAATAGCGTACCAAGGAATTGCCCAGAGTACGCCGAAGCGTATCGCCTTTTAAAATTTATCAAATACTTTACTCCCGTACAAGACAAAGAAATTCCATTTACTTCATTATTACGGGAATTTTTAGGTGGAAGTAGCTTCAAATACTGAAAGATTCTTTTTACTTTTGTATAAAGATCCATAAACAATAATTCTCATGAAACAGGTTGTTCTCACTTTTGCTTTTATACTATGCCTATGCACACCTCTTTTTGCACAAAATGCCGACCATGGGGAAGATCTCATGCATCAGGCACAAACCAGTTTGGATCAAAAAGACTATGCCAAATCCCGCTCTCTTTTTCTTCAGGCCTATAGTGCTTTTGCCGGACAAGAGAATTACGCAAAAGCAATAGATTGCGGTGTACAAGCTGCGACGCTGTATCATCATGGAAATTATTACAAAGAAGCTTTCGATCTTTGCCGCGATATGGAGCAAATGATTGCCGCTGCTGAACAAAAATCGGGAAATTTTCTGCCTGCGCTACACTACTTTGTCAACAAAGAGCGGATGCAGATGTATATGGCTTTAAAGCGGAATGCTCAGGCCAAAGAATATCTAAGCAAACTCGAAGTATTAGCAGGAACAGCGCGAAACGACTCTGTGAACGAGGACCTACTTTATATGCAGGCAAACTATTACTACACTTTCGGAATGTATACCCAAGGGGATACCAGTTTCAAAAAACTGATTGAAAAGTATAAAAAGCAAAAGAGCTACGACAAAGTAAGCGAATGCTACAAGCATTTAATATCTATCGCCCGTAAAGCCGACAATGCCGGACTTGTAGCGCGAACCTATGACGAATATATCAAATGGACTGATTCTGCCAAAGCATTTACAGCAAAAGACGAATTGAGTGTTCTTAAGAAGAAATATGACGAAAGCCAGCAGACAATAGAAGAGAAAGATCATTCACTCTCCATGAAGCATTATATCATTGTCGGATTGTGTGTTGTAATTGCCATTTTAGCTGTTGCATTAATATTAGGGGGTATGGTCTTAATTCGATACATCCTCCTCACCCGCAAACAAAGTAAAGCTATCAATATTGCCAACGAACACAATGAGTTAAAAACAAAGTTCATTCAAAATATATCCGCGCAGATGGAACCCACTCTTGATACACTGGATTCCACACAACCTGGTGTGAAAGCATTACACGCATTTGCAGAACACATTCAGGAACTTTCCGAGCTAGAAATCTCACTGTCTGATCTTTATGAAACGCAAGAGATCAATATCAGTAATTTCTGCGAAAACGTAATGGGCAAAATAAAAGATAGCCTGAAACCGGATGTCTCACTCCTTGTTAATGCGCCCAAACTTAGCGTAAGAACTAACCCGGGGCAATTAGAGCGTATTCTTCTTCATCTTTTAAACAATGCTGCCGAACATACCCCCGAAGGTGGTAAAATCTGGCTTGATTTCAAAAAACGCGGAGCCCATACTCATCAATTTGTCGTGACCGACACTGGCTGTGGTATCCCGGTAGAAGCACAAGAGAATCTTTTCAAACCATTCACAGAAGTACGGGACCTTACCTATGGCGACGGTTTGGGATTACCCATTTGTGCATTAATTGCAGCAAAACTGAATGGATCATTAACATTGGATACGGTCTATACTAAAGGAAGTCGGTTTATACTAGAGCTACACGCATAAGTTTAGTTGATAAAACCGATGGAATGCAAAGCCTGGCTATCTATCTACACGTTTACAGAAACGAGGCTGCCTGACTGAAGACAGAAGTAAAAGCATGATTCACTTCTATCGGATCGACCTTCCCACGTATGGGAAAAGGAACCTGATGGGAATAGAAAAAAGGAAAATCCATTTCTTTAAGAATCTTATGGGATGCTTCACCTAATGCAGAAAAAATACCGGTCGTAGGAATCACGGTATCTTGCTTTAACGAAACAGCTCGAATACGCCCAGAGGCCTTTTCAAAAAAATCCTCCCGAAATACTTTCAAGATATCAGGACGAATCATCGCCTTAAAAGCATGCTCCAAAAAATCGTTTTTAAATGTTTCCGGTATAGAAGTCCTTTCTATAAAGCTATGCGTGAAGTAATGTTCCATCCGGTCAAATGCTTCCTTATCCATAATATCACGCGCTCTCCCATCCATTTCACTAAATATCGATCCACCGCAAAACATAAAAAGTCGGGAATCGGTAAATAAGCCATCTGGATTGGCAAGCAATAGAACTTGTGATAAAAAGGCCCCTATAGAATAAGCAAACAAATTAACACTTGTATCTTCCTTAAACAAAGGATGTCTCCCACTTTTGATATCTTGTACTAATTGCCAAAGATTGTATGCCGATTCTCTTCCGGAAGCATAAAATCGTAATGGATTCTTCGATATACGACAACTCAAGGCCACATTGGCAAACGTAGAATTGCACAAATCAACAACTTCCTGCTTTCTTTGTGTCACCCACGATGAAGCCACCCGTGGGTCACTCCACGAGCGTGGACCACGGTTCATATGAAAGGCTATCGGAAAAAGAATAACAGGTTTTCCGGTTGTCGTCACTAAATATTCGGCCCAAGTAAGATACTTTTCCCAAGTACGTTCATTCAATCCATGTAATAAGATAATAGCCTGATCGGATTTTTTCCTCCCCTGTGGGTTGAAAACCATATAAGTAAAAGATTTATTCTCTAAAATATGATTATCCGATACCGGACAAAAGTCAGTCTCAGACAATCCTTTTTGGAAGCTCTCTATTTCACCCGCTCCAATTGTCTGAGTAAAGCAGAACGGGATAATTTCCAGTTTACTATCTGCTATTTCCGTTTTTCGTTCATAAGAGAACAACTGGTTTAAATAATGTGTACGAGTTGATACTTCCATTCTTGCTTCTGTTTTACGATGCAAACAAACAATACTTTGTCCTATTTTGCAAAAAAATGGGTTTATGGAGTCAAAACAGGGACAAAAAGCCTCAATAAGGGGCAGAAAACTGTTATCCGGGGTAGAAACAAACGAGATTTTCCCTACTTTTGTAATTGGAAACAAAATGATTCATGGAAACAAGATCAAACAACATACCGGCCTATATCTATACCAAAGATAATATCATCCGATTGATATTGCTGACTGCTGCTTTTGCATTGGTTTTTATCAACTTGTACAAGCCTTTCAGTTCGGAAAGTTGGTATAATGTATCCGAGTTCAAGTTTTTCCTCTTTTCAAGTCTCATTATTCTAACAGGCGTATTGGTGGTAGTTATCAGTCGCATTATCATGTACTATTACGGTAAGAAGCATCCCATAGCTTATACAGCTTATTTTATCTGGATTGTATTAGAAATCTTTTTCATGGCGATATTCTATGCCGTTTATACTGTAATTCTCAATCCAAAGCGTGAATATCAAGCTGCATTTAAAGAGTCAGTGATTAATACCAGCCTGGTTCTCCTTTTACCTTATGCTGCACTACATCTTTACTTCTCCTATCGTGAGAAAGAACGGCAGTTAAGACTATTAGCGGAAGACCGTGCAGAAGCTGCAGCCCAACAAAATGCATATTCGTTTTATGATGAGAAGAACGAACTTCGCTTATCTGTAAAAAGAGAAAATCTCCTCTATATTGAGTCTGCAGACAATTATGTCCTCATCTGGTATCTCAATAAAGGTGTTTTGACCAAGTTCATGCTCCGCAACTCATTGAAAACGATTGAAGAAAGTTTGACCGACACCAACGTGCAACGTTGCCACCGTTCCTATATGGTTAATTTCGATCAAGTGAAGGTTATACAACGCCGAAAAGATGGCATCTATATGGAATTGGGAGTAGATAAAGTACCTGATATTCCCATTTCCAAAACATATAGCGAAAAAATAATACAGTATTTCATTAATTGCTCTTGCTAAACTTACTGCACCCTGTTATTATCGAAAAGCCAACAATTCCCAATCAAAAGTATATTTCAACACTAAAGGAGTGAAAACAGTGATATTCAGGTAACTGTAATGTGAACAACGTCCCTTCACCCACTCCCAATTTCCCGAATATCAAGTACTTGTGGTGAATGAAGGCAGAAAGTGCCGCAAGAGATAATAGAGAGGAACCAGACCGGATTCCTTTTTTACTAAAATCGGAAGAAGAAGTCTTCAACTTCTTCCGCCTAAAAAGTGGAAAAGGCCTAATAAATAGATTTGGATAAAACAGTGAAGAGACTTGAAATTCGAAGTCTCTTCACTGTTTTGTTGTTTTTATCTCAACGTCTCCACTTCATCGGGTGTTAAAGGAATTTTCTTACCCAGACGGCGGGAACCTTTTTCGGTAATGAGGTAATCTTCTTCATTGCGGATACCACCGAAATGACGGTATTCTTCCACCTTATCGTAATTGATGAAATCGGTGAACTTCTTTTCGCCTTTCCACAGGTCAATCAGTTCGGGGATGAAATAAATACCCGGCTCAACGGTGTGTACAAAACCCGGCTCCAAAGGAATAGCCAGACGTTGTGACTTGCGTCCGAACTGGGTGCTCTTAGGTTGTCCGTTGTAGCCTACCCAAGTCTCGCCCAGATTTTCCATATCATGCACGTCAAGTCCCATCATGTGTCCCAAACCGTGAGGATAAAACAAGGCATGAGCCCCTTCACGCACAGCGTCATTAGCATTGCCTTTCATCAAGCCAAGTTCTTTCATTCCTTCTACCATTACTTGGGCAGATAATTCATAAACATCCATGTAAGGAACACCCGGACGGAGTGCTTTGACCGATTCTAAATGCATCGCATTTTGTATTTCATAAACAGCGCGTTGCTTGAGAGTGAATTTCTTATCAGCAGGAATAGTAGAAGACATATCACCGGCATATCCCATTTCGGTCTCTGCACCTGCATCTATCAGAAAGAGATCGCCCGGTTTAACAAGATTGCCATGATAATGATTGTGTAAGGTCTGCCCATTTATAGTGGCTATTGTAGCAAATGAAAGTTCATAGCCGGCGGTAGCCACCACGCTTTCCATAGCCGAAACAACTTCGCACTCGCGCATGCCCGGACGAAGAACTTTCATCGCCATAATATGCATGTCTGCAGTAACATCACAGGCTTTCTCTATTTCAACAATTTCCTCAGCTGTTTTGTGGCTGCGTTGACTCACAATAGCACGGATAAAAGGTACCGAACCTTCCTGCCTACGAGGTTCTATTCCAAGCCAGTCCATCAATTTTAACTTATGCTCGGCACGATAAGGTGGAAGGTAATGCACTTTACGTTCTTTAGCCAAAGCTTTTTGCAGATATGAAAAAATTTCGGAACAAGGACGTATTTCCATAATTCCCACCCGTTCACTTTTCTCCTTAAGCGTAGGTTGAGTTCCCATCCAGACTATATGATCAATAGTCAATTCATCTCCAAAGATAATCTCTTTATCTTCATCAATATCAATTATAGCCGAGAGTCCGGAAAAAGATAAGCCAAAATAATACAGAAAAGAAGAATCCTGCCGGAACCGGAACACATTATCTTCATAGTTCAGTCCGGCCTCATCGTTGCCCATAAACAATAATATCCCGGAGCCCACATTTTTCTTTAGCACAGTCCTGCGCTGTATATACGTTTCCTTACTAAACATGATGTTTCACTTTTTTATTGATATTTGCAAATATAAAAACAAATTGCCAACCATTACCCCGCTTTCCTGTTAAATATCATAATAGAACTTTTCTCGTTCGGGAACTATTCACTATTTTTGTAGCGAGTAAAGTATAGAAAACAAACTATGGCACAAGGCTCCAGACAAGTACAAACTCAAGCTCAGCAACAAATACAGACACTATCACCTCAACAAATTCTGGTAGTGAAATTGCTTGAACTACCGGCTGTTGAGTTGGAGGACCGTATACGTGCCGAACTTCTTGAAAATCCGGCTTTAGAAGAAGGACCTGAAGATATGGGAAATGAAGAATACGCTGACAATCCTGATTCTGATGATCCAAAATCTGAAAATGAAAGCAGTGATTACGATTCACTGGGTGATTACCTTACAGAAGATGATATTCCGGACTATAAATTACAAGAAAACAATCGCAGTAAAGGTGAGCAACCGGAAGAAATTCCTTTTTCAGAAGCGACTTCATTTTACGAGACTCTAAAAGAGCAGCTTCGTGAACGTAATTTAACTGAACATCAAAGTGAACTTGCCGAATATCTTATCGGATCTCTGGATGACGATGGACTTCTACGAAAATCTTTGGAGAATATTAGCGATGAACTTGCCATATATGCTGGCATAGAAGCCAGCACTCAAGAGTTGGAAGAAGTTCTGAAAATCATTCAGGATTTCGACCCTCCCGGATTAGGAGCACGAAACTTACAAGAGTGCCTGCTAAATCAAATTCGCAGAAAAGCGGAACAAGAAAAAAATCATGATCTCCTGGGTATTGAAGAACGTATTATCAAAGATTATTATGACGAATTCACTCGTAAACATTGGGATAAAATAATGCAAAAATTGGGGTTGAATGAAGAAGACTTCCAGCAAACCATTACAGAAATTACGAAATTGAATCCACGTCCCGGAGCTTCACTCGGAGAAGTTATAGGGAGGAACTTACAGCAGATAGTACCAGACTTTATTGTGGACACTTATGATGACGGAACCATCAATTTGGCACTAAATAATAGGAATGTGCCGGAACTCCGTATGAGCAGAGATTTTACGGAGATGGTAGAGGAACATACAAAAAATAAAGCAAACCAATCTAAAGAGTCAAAAGAAGCGATGATGTTCCTCAAACAAAAAATGGATTCGGCCCAAGGATTTATTGACGCCGTTAAACAAAGGCAAAATACATTAATGACCACAATGCAAGCCATTATAAATATCCAACGTCCATTTTTTCTTGAAGGAGATGAGTCTTTATTACGCCCCATGATACTTAAAGACGTTGCGGAACGTACCGGACTCGATATCTCTACAATCTCCCGCGTAAGCAATAGCAAATATGCTCAAACCAATTACGGCATTTATCCATTAAAGTTTTTCTTCAGCGATGGATATACTAATGAAGATGGGGAAGAGATGTCCGTACGTGAAATCAGGAAAATACTGAAAGAATGTATTGACAGTGAAGATAAAAAGAAACCATATACGGATGATGAGCTAACAGAGATCCTGAAAGAAAAAGGATATCCGATAGCCAGACGTACCGTGGCCAAATATAGACAACAAATGAATATACCGGTAGCCCGGTTAAGAAAATAAATTTAATAACAATGGCTCCAGATCAACATATTATAGCTGACAGAACTTTAATAAGGATTGCACAGATTATTTCGGCAATATTTACACCATTCTCTATTCCCTTTCTGGCTTTTCTGATTTTGTTTCTGTTTTCTTATTTGCATATCATGCCTTTGGCATACAAACTAATCGTGCTGGGAGTAGTCTATTGCTTTACAATACTTATGCCTACGATCACCATATTCATTTTTCGTAAAATAAACGGGTTTACTCCTAACGATTTAGTTGAACGGAAAAGACGATTTATACCATTCTTTCTGACCATTCTGTCATATATACTCTGCTTGTTCATGATGCACCGCCTCAATATACCTTGGTATATGACCGGAATTATACTGGCAGCCTTGTTAATGATGGTAATTTGTATAATTGTTAATTTAAAGTGGAAGCTTAGCGAACATATGGCGGGAATGGGAGCCATTATTGGTGGATTAATTTCATTCAGTGCACTCTTCGGATACAATCCGGTTGGTTGGCTTTGCTTGTTCGTACTCATAGCCGGAGTACTGGGAACGGCCCGAATCATCTTACAGCATCACACGTTAGGTGAAGTCTTAACCGGCTTTCTGGTAGGCCTCATCTGCTCATTGTTAGTATTACATCCGTTAAGCAATATTCTCTTTCGCATATTTCTTTTTTAGCAAGATAAAATAATATTCGTATAACCCAAAAAAACTAACGATTATGAATTGTCCAGAAAATGTAAAGTACACCAGTGAACACGAGTGGATACGCTTGGAAGGTGAAGTAGCTTATATTGGAATAACCGACTATGCGCAAGACCAATTGGGAGACATTGTCTTCGTAGACATACAAACCGTAGGCGAAACCCTTGCCGCAGGCGAAGTATTTGGTACCATAGAAGTGGTAAAAACAATCTCCGATCTTTTCCTACCTGTGGGAGGAGAAGTTCTGGAGCAAAATGAAGCATTGGCCGATCAACCTGAACTGGTAAATAAAGATCCTTATGGTGAGGGATGGCTGATTAAAATAAAACCGGATTCAAAAGCCAACTTTGCTTCGCTACTTGATGCGGAGGCTTACAAAGCACTCGTCAACGGTTAGGCTTGATGAAAATTGAAATAGAATAAAACAATTCTTTTTCGGTTTATAGGTGAAATAAAGAAGGCAACATTTTCGCTTGTTTGAAAATGTTGCTTTTATGAATAATGATTTAACCATATAAGTAAAATGACTCCATCAGTAAGTATTATCATGGGCAGTACCTCCGACCTTCCGGTTCTCGAAAAGGCCGCACAACTGCTAAACGATTTACATGTACCTTTTGAAATGAATGCACTTTCAGCCCACCGCACTCCAGAGGCCGTTGAAGATTTTGCAAAGCATGCAAGCAAAAGAGGGGTAAAAGTAATTATAGCCGCAGCAGGCATGGCTGCCGCCCTTCCTGGAGTAATTGCAGCCAATACAACATTGCCTGTCATCGGAGTACCCGTAAAAGGTTCGACATTAGACGGAGTAGACGCGCTTTATTCTATAATTCAGATGCCTCCCGGTATCCCCGTAGCAACAGTTGCCATCAATGGCGCAATGAATGCAGCAATTCTTGCAGTGCAAATATTAGCTTTGAGTGATGAAGATTTGGCTACTACTTTTGCAGCCTACAAGGAAGGTTTAAAGAAGAAAATCGTAAAAGCAAACGAAGAGCTCAAAGAAGTTAAATACGAATACAAAACGAACTAAATACAATGATTAGTGGTTAGTGATAGACAATAAGCGGTATTTCGAGCAATCAACGCTTATTGGAAAAAACACTAATCACTAATCATTAATTATTAAACTACGTGGATCTATTCAATTATTCCCGTCGGGAAACATCAGAAGTCAATATAGGAGCTGTTCTATTAGGAGGATCGAACCCTATCCGCATACAAAGTATGACGAACACATCCACATTGGATACAGAAGGTAGTGTAGCTCAAATCAAACGAATTGTGGATGCAGGTGGCGATTATGTACGCTTAACAACTCAAGGCATTAAAGAAGCTGAAAATTTTAAAGAAATCAACATAAGTTTACGGACGGACGGTTATATGGTTCCGCTAGTGGCAGATGTTCATTTCACTGCAAAAGTTGCAGATATTGCAGCTCAATATGCAGAAAAGGTTCGCATCAATCCCGGAAATTATGTAGACGCTCCGCGTACATTCAAACATTTGGAGTATACGGACGAAGAGTATAAACAAGAACTCCAAAAGATACGTGCCCGCTTCGTTCCTTTCTTAAATATTTGTAAAGAGAATCATACTGCCATACGTATTGGGGTTAATCATGGTTCATTATCCGACCGTATCATGTCCCGCTATGGTGATACTCCAGAAGGTATGGTAGAATCGTGTATGGAATTTCTCCGCATTTGTGTAGCTGAAAATTTCAGCGATGTGGTGATATCCATAAAAGCATCCAATACTGTAGTAATGGTGAAAACTGTTCGCTTGCTTGCCTCTATCATGGAAAAAGAAGGAATGGCTTTTCCGCTTCACCTCGGTGTTACTGAAGCCGGAAACGGAGAAGATGGACGTATAAAATCGGCACTTGGCATAGGGGCCTTACTCGCAGACGGATTGGGAGACACAATCCGCGTTTCTTTGAGCGAGGCACCGGAAGCGGAAATACCTGTAGCCCGCAAGTTGGTAGACTATATTATGCTTCATCAAAATCATCCATATATACCGGGTATTGAAGTTCCCGGATTTAACTATCTATCACCATCCCGCCGTGAAACGAACGCTATCCATAATATAGGAGGAGATAATCTGCCCGTAGTGATCGCAGAACGTATGGATGGAAAAACAGAAGTGTACCCACAATTTACTCCTGATTACATTTATGCAGGAAGGTCTCTTCCGGAAGTGAAAGAAGCCGGAGTTGAATATATCCTTGATGCAGATGTATGGAAAGGAAAGGAAGGGACATATCCGGCATTTAATTATGAACAACTTCCTTTAATGGGAAATTGCTCCGCTGATTTAAAGTTTCTATTTATGACTTATATGGCACAAACCGATGAAGTACTATCATGCCTGAAGTATCATCCGGAAGTGGTAATTATATCTCAAAGTAATCATCCCAATCGATTAGGGGAACATCGTGCCCTCGTGCATCAACTGATGAGTGAGGGGTTAAAAAACCCTGTCATATTCTTCCAGCATTATGGAGAGAATGAAGCGGAGGATTTACAAATAAAAGCTGCTGCGGATATGGGAGCATTGATTTTTGATGGTCTATGCGATGGCATTTTCCTATTCAATCAGGGCGATTTAAGTCATGCTGTCGTAGATAGTACCGCCTTTGCCATTTTACAAGCCGGGCGGATAAGAACCAGTAAAACCGAATACATATCTTGCCCGGGTTGTGGACGCACCCTCTATAATTTAGAACAAACAATTGCTCGAATCAAAGCTGCCACATCTCACTTAAAAGGATTGAAAATCGGAATTATGGGATGTATTGTAAATGGTCCCGGTGAAATGGCTGATGCTGATTATGGTTATGTAGGCGCAGGCCGTGGTAAAATCAGTCTCTATAAAAAGAAAGAATGTATAGAAAAAAATATTCCTGAAGAAGAAGCAGTGGAACGTTTAATTAAACTAATCAAAGCAAATGGAGATTATACTGAGGAATGATTTTCACCTGTGACGTTATAAAAAATAGCCCGGAGCTTTAAGATTTATTGCTTCGGGCTATTTTTATGTATAGTATATATCACTCGCACACAACTGAACTAAAAAACTTTTTTCACCTCACAATATTCCAGATTACACCAGACACAACACTGACGGCTGGAAAGCAGAAGGCTGAACATTCATTCCGGAACCTTTCGAACAAATCGGAGTTCCCGCATTTACCTTCGAAATCTTCTTATCAGAAGCATTTTTCTGTATCGGAGCACTCAACATAGACTTGTATTTAGCATGATTGCCCAAAACTTTCAGCGCCTCATTTAAATCATCATCATCCTTCAATTGCTCTATAATTCCTCCACGCTGATAATAATAACGTTTCACAATTTCCAAAGCAATCATATTCTTAATATCCTTTGAAAAATAGTTCAGATCACGGTCTAAATTATGGGTCAATTTCTTCTCAAGAGCTTTAAACTCATCGGAAGCATCTTGCATATAGCCCTCAAACTCTGCAGCTTCTTTTAGTGTTTTGAATATTTTCTCACTTTGCTGATCATACTTAAAGTCAGACTTTCTTACCAATACTTTAAAATCGGAATAATCGGTATCCGTCACTTTAAAGTCTTCAGGCACAGCAATACGCGGATGTTTGAGGCAATATTGCGTAGCATAATCAAAAATTAAATTATCATTGATCAGATAATATAAAATATTTGGCAGTTTCGGATGATCAACGGCTATATCCGGTGTCACTCCACCTCCATCGCGAACCTCACGTCCTATCGCTGTATGAAATACGGTGGTCAGACTATCCGGAATACGCCCTACACTACCATCTTCATTGCGGTGTTTATAGTCAATGGCTTGTACACAACGCCCACTGGGAATATAGTATTTAGACGTCGTTATCTTCATGGTGCCACCATAGGGCAATGAACGGGGTACCTGCACCAATCCCTTACCAAAAGTCCTTGTTCCTATAATAACTGCACGATCCAGATCTTGCAATGCACCCGCTAAAATCTCGGAAGCAGATGCCGTGCTACTATTGACGAGTACGACAAGAGGAATATTTGTATCCAATGGCTCACGTAATGTTTTATAAACGTTACTTGCTTGTTTCAAGCGCCCTTTCGTGGTTACAATCGTTTTGCCACGCGGTAAAAAGTAATTAGCTATTTCAACAGCCTCATCAAGCAATCCACCGGTATTATTACGTAAGTCTATAACCAGTGAAGTAATCCCTTTCTTTTTCAAATCAAGAAAGTCCTGTTTAAAGTCTTTCGAAGGATTTCCGGAGAAAGTACTCAGACTGATATATCCCACATGGTTATCTAATACCCCATAATATGGAATAAATGGAAGCTGTATAGACCTACGTACAAGATTAAATTCCAAGGGTTTAGACGATCCCGGACGTTCCACTTTCAATTTGAAACGGGTTCCTGCCTGTCCCCGGAGCATTTCACTCACCTCTTCATTTGTTTTCCCGGTCAGATCTTTTCCGTCCACTTCCAACAAGATATCTCCGGCTTTCAATCCCGCTTCTGCCGCAGGCATATTTTCATAAGGCTCTCCAATCACCGAACGTTTCAGCTTGGTATTGTAAGCAATGACAGAGCCTATTCCTCCATAAGACCCCTTAAGCATTTGTTCCAGTTCGCTTTGATCTTCTTCGGGGAAATATTGCGTATAAGGATCAAGTGAATACAACATAGCATCAATCCCTTCACGAACAGCTTTGTTCGGATCAATAGTATCCACGTAAAACATATCCAATTCTTTAACGATGGAATTGAATACATCCAAGTTTTTGGCAATTTGAAAACTGCGGCTATCACCGATTTTAAAACTTAAAAAGATAACAGCAACGGTTAAAACGACCAATGCAGCACCCCAACGCAAATTAAGAAATCTTTTCATACCCGATAATTATAATTCATTTATCTTCAATCTTACATTGTCCCATTGTTCTTTAGGCAATTCGGCACCTATCACCTGCACGATGTTACCAGACAAAACAGAGCCTATATTTCCGCATTTTTCCAATGAATAGCCGCAAGTTAGTCCATACAAGAATCCGGCTGCAAAATAATCACCGGCACCGGTAGTATCTAAAACTCTTTCTACCGGGACTGCGTCTACCTTAACCTTTTCCGTCCCTTTACCGATTAGCGAGCCTCTTGCTCCGATTTTCACAATAGCGATGCTACACATATCAGAAATTACGTCTAAAGCAGCCTCAGGCTCCTTACCTGTAAAGGATTTAGCTTCTTCTTCGTTCGCAAAAACAACATCGACATATTTATTAATCAGTAAAGAGAAGAATTCATGGTCCTGCTCCACGATATTATAACTGGCTAAATCAAGGCAAATCTGTAAGCCTGCTTCTTTTGCCAGTTCTATGGCACGAAGAATCATTTCATGATCTTGTACCAGATAACCTTCTATGAATAAATAAGTATAGCCTTTAAACATCTCAAGGGTGAGATCTGCCGCCTTCAATGTGGCTGCTGCTCCCAAGTAGGTCCCAAAAGTGCGCTCACCGTCAGGAGAGATGAACGTAGAAGCAACTCCAGACGGCTTATCTGAAGAAACAAGAAGATTAGCCTGAGTGCCCCGTTCTAGCAAACTTTTTCTATAGAAATCACCATAAGAATCATTACTTACCTTACCAATGAATCCGGTTCCCGCACCGAGACAAGCCATTCCGCGAATAGCATTTCCAGCAGAACCTCCCGTTGCCAGATGTGTTTTCATCTGACTGAAACAACTATTTATTTTTTCTAATTTATTTTCATCAATGAGGGTCATGCTGCCTTTCGGTAAATCCATTTCTATCAAAATTCTATCATCATCAAGTGTTGCAAGCACGTCAACAAGGGCATTCCCCATTCCTATAATCTTATCCATTCCATTATTTTTTTGCAAAGATATTGCATATTTCAAAATATCCTATTACTTTTGCAGCGCATTTGAGAAAAAACAACACTCTTCCTTAGCTCAGTCGGTTAGAGCATCTGACTGTTAATCAGAGGGTCCTTGGTTCAAGTCCAAGAGGAAGAGCAAGCCAAATGTAAAATTCTTCCTTAGCTCAGTCGGTTAGAGCATCTGACTGTTAATCAGAGGGTCCTTGGTTCAAGTCCAAGAGGAAGAGCAAAAAGTCAGCAATTGCTGGCTTTTTCTATTTTTACAGAATATCCATTGATGGAAGGCAAGGCATTCAGGAGAAAGCGGACCATTCCGATCTGAAAATCGGAAAACTATGCAATCCCCATCATTTCACCGGACAAATATTTTCTTTATATTTGTATCTCATAATCCTCAAACGAAAAGATATGCCTATTGAGAAATTTCAAATAAATATCTCTGATGAAGCATTAGAAGATTTAAAAATCAGGCTGAATAATATCAGATGGCCACAACAAATTGCAAATGTAGGTTGGGACCGTGGCGTTCCCAAAGACTATTTACAGTCTCTTATTAGTTATTGGAACAATCATTATGAATGGCGAAAACAAGAAGCTGCATTAAATCAGTACAATCAATGCACCTGTGCAATTGATGGTATCAATATTCATTTCTTTCATATCCAATCCAAGAACCCCAATGCAATTCCGCTAATCCTGACCCATGGATGGCCAGACAGTTTTCTTCGATATACAAAAATAATTCCGTTTTTGAGTAATCCGGAGAAGTATGGTGGCAAAGCTGAAGACGCGTTTAATGTCGTTATACCATCTCTTCCTGGATTCGGTTTTTCATCAGCCGCTAATAAAGAAGGGGTTAATAATGCTTATGTGGCAGATTTGTGGGCAAAACTGATGACTGAAGAGTTAGGCTATTTAAAATTTGCTGCTGCCGGCGGTGACATTGGCTCGGGAATAACAAGATATCTGGCTGCAAAATACCCCGAACGGCTCATCGGAATACATTTGACTGATACCGGAATTATTCGGGATTTACTGCAACCAACAGACGAAAAGCTTTCGGATGTAGAAAAATCATATGGTAGTAATGCAAGGAGCTGGATAGCTAAAGAAGGAGCATACATGTCCATTCAATCAACAAAGCCTCATACATTATCTTTTGGACTATCGGATTCACCAATTGCCGTTGCCGCCTGGATCATTGAAAAGTTGTATGCTTGGAGTGATTGTAGAGGGAATATAGAAAACGTTTACAGTAAAGACGAAATTATCACACAAGTGATGATTTATTGGCTTACAAACACTCTAAGTTCTTCTATTCAATATTATTATGAAAACAGTCATAGCTTACCTCCTCTAGGCAAAATAGACGTTCCTACCGGAATAGCTATTTTTCCGAAAGACATTTTAACTCCCCCACAAGCTTGGGTTAAAAAGAATTTCAACATTGTTCACTGGACAGAAATGGTGCGTGGAGGACACTTTACAGCTATGGAAGCTCCTGAGTTATTTGCCGAAGACCTGATAATTTTTTTCAGGCCATTAAGAAGATATCAAACTGTCAATTGCTTCTTATAGAACCATTGACATTAATATATTTATATTCAAAGACTAAGATACGTTTTTAGCAAATAATCAGACAAAGAACCTATTCTGCAACAGCCAGAGTCAACACACTGATTTGTATCCCTTGAATTCCACGAAAAGCATCTGCACAGGCAGTAGTGGTGGCACCGGTAGTCAAAACATCGTCCACTATTAATATATGCTTCCCGGTAAAGTGCTCAGGATGGAAGACCCTGAAAACTCCATCCACATTCTCCGAACGCTCATAGAGAGATTTATGTGTTTGAGTTTCAGTAAATTTTACGCGAACAACTGAAGAAGCATCTAAAGGAATACCTGAAACTTCCGATACACCACGGGCTATATACTCGGTCTGGTTATACCCGCGAACCTTTTGCTTGCGAGGATGCAAAGGGACCGGAACTATAATATCAACGTCTTTAAGAAAAAGAGACTCTGCTAGTTCTGTAGCAATGAATCGTCCCATTATTGTGCCGATATTTTTTTTCCCTCCATATTTCAGTTCATGAAGAATTCTCCGAAAATCACTTCCCTTCCGGTAAAAAAAATAGGATGTGGCTCGCACCAATGGAAATTTTCCCCAAAACATGCGCTCCACCGGATTGTTCTCTTGCAGATGATAACCCGTACGAGGCAAATCAATATTGCAACAGGTACACAGCATTTCTTCGCCTTCAACAAGCGGTGTACCACAAACCACGCAACAACGTGGAAAGAACAAATGAACAAAAGAATAAAACCAAATTTTCAGTGTGTTTTCCATAAAGACTCATGTTACATATCCAATGGTGGTACTTTAGTAATCAGATCTTGCAGTAGAAAATGTAAATGTCCGTTTGAAGCAATAATATGATGTCCGTCAATAAACGTGTCGTTCCCATAGAAATCTGTTACCCGCCCACCAGCTTCAAGCACCATTAGAGTAGCAGCAGCATAATCCCACATACCTATAAAGGCTTCCGCCCAGACATCAAATCTACCGGCAGCAACATAGCAAATAGCCAAAGCAGCAGAACCTGTCATACGAATACCACCGACTTTGCCATATAATTGGTGAATTAAATATTCACCGGTTTTCCCATATTGCCGGGCATTATAAGGCAATTCAGCGACAATAAACGCATCTTCCAGTTTACGGACATCGGAGACATGCATCTTATGACCATCCACATAAGCTCCACCCCCTTTCCAAGCATAAAAACATTCATTGCGACAAGGATCATAAACGACACCAATTAACAGTTCCGTTTTTGTCCTTAGTGCAATACTCACACAATAGGGAGCATTATCATGGATATAATTTGTAGTCCCGTCGAGCGGATCGACAACCCAGCAGTAAGGTTCATTATTATAAGTAGCAGAACCTTCTTCAGCAATAAATCCGGCCTCCGGTAACAAAGCCGATAAAGCTGCAACAATTTTTCGCTCTGATTCTTTATCTACATAAGACACATAATCATGGGCATGCTTTTCTTCCACGCTCTCACGATGAAATGTCTTTCTTTCCTCTTTTAAAAAGAGCCCGGCATTTACTGCAATATTGCGAACCTCATCAGTGAGAGATTCCAATTTTTCTATATTTTTCATTGAATAATCAAATAATAATTTTAGCTATCCAAGCACAAGCTTCAGCATCTGCCAGGGCATGATGATGATTTTCAAGATGATAGCCGCAACATGCAGCTACAGTATGCAATTGATAATTGGGTAGTCCTTTCAATTTTCTTCTGGCGGTTTGTAACGTACAATAAAAATCGTAATCAGGATAATCAAGGCAATAAGTCCGAAAAACAGCCTTCAAGCAACTTTCATCAAAACCCTTATTATGAGCTACCAAAGGCAAACCTTGTATCCGTGGGGCTATTTCACTCCAAACTGTAGGGAATATAGGAGAGCGGACAGTATCTTCAAATGTCAATCCATGTACCTTCGTATTCCAATAAGAATAATATTCCGGTTCCGGACGGATCAAACTGTAATACATATCCAGGACTTCTCCACACCGAACAACCACCACCCCTACGCTGCATATGCTTGAGCGTTGCTCGTTAGCTGTTTCAAAATCAATTGCTGCAAAATCTTTCATTACATGTCATCATGAAAAGCAGAATAACTTCTGTAGCTGTTTAAAATTAGTACATCAAAAATACTAATAATATATAGAAGTAAACAAAAAGACATTGAAAAAATGTTTTTTCTTATCTTTGTTCTCTATCAAAAATAATAAATATCGCATGGAGCATCCACTTTCTAAATTCAAATATTGCCCGGAATGCGGATCGGCGCATTTCCAGATCAACAACGAGAAATCAAAACGATGTGCCGATTGTGGATTTGTTTACTATTTCAATCCGTCATCTGCAACCGTTGCATTTATCCTCAACAATCGTAGCGAACTGCTGGTGTGTCGCAGAGCTAAACAGCCGGCCAAAGGCACGCTAGATCTGCCCGGAGGTTTTATTGACCTGGATGAAACCGGAGAAAATGGCGTTATAAGGGAAGTTCGCGAAGAAACCGGAATGGAAGTGATATCTACACAATATCTTTTTTCTCTCCCCAACCTTTATGTATATTCAGGATTTACCGTACACACATTGGATATGTTTTTTCGCTGTAATGTAACAGATACTTTACATTTTAAAGCTATGGATGATGCAGCAGATCTATGGTTTGTACCTTTGGAGCAGATTCATCCGGAAGATTTCGGTCTGACTTCCATCCGCAAAGGACTGAGATTATTTTTAGACTTAATAAAAACAAACAGCCACCCCTTAAGCTAAAGAAAACTCATCTTTTTTACTAAAAAAAATATATTCTACATATAATATAAGGTGGAAACAATTGTTTTTTTCTACTTTTGCGGGCAAAATAAGTAGCAAGAACTACTAAAAAACAGAAAATTATGCCTAAGAACCTTGTCATAGTTGAGTCACCTGCAAAAGCGAAAACAATTGAAAAATTTCTGGGAAGTGATTTCAAAGTCCTTTCCAGTTATGGTCACATACGTGATTTGAAAAAGAAAGAATTCAGTATTAACGTCGAAAATAATTTTGAGCCCGATTACGAGATTCCTCAAGATAAGGAAAAGCTCGTACAAACGTTAAAGACGGAAGCGGCAAAAGCAGAGACTGTCTGGCTAGCATCTGATGAAGACCGTGAAGGAGAAGCTATAGCTTGGCATTTATATGAAGTGTTAAATCTTCATCCGGAACACACCAAGCGCATTGTTTTCCATGAAATTACAAAAACGGCAATATTAAAAGCCATTGAACAGCCACGCGAGATAGACGTCAACCTTGTAAACGCCCAACAAGCCCGTCGTATATTAGACCGTATTGTAGGTTTCGAGTTATCGCCCGTGTTATGGAAAAAGGTGAAACCAGCCCTGTCGGCAGGTCGTGTACAATCAGTTGCCGTTCGTTTAATCGTGGAACGGGAGCGAGAAATTCATGCATTCAAGTCGGAGGCTTCCTACCGAGTAACAGCCATATTTATAGTATCGGGATCTGACGGAAAAACCGTAGAGATGAAAGCGGAGCTTGCACACCGTCTAAAATCAAAAGAAGAAGCAGAAAAATTACTCGGTAAATGTCAATCGGCAGTATTCACAATAGAAGATATTACTACCCGGCCGGTAAAGAAAAGTCCTGCCGCACCTTTTACAACTTCAACATTGCAACAGGAAGCAGCTAGAAAACTCGGTTTTACTGTAGCGCAAACCATGATGATTGCCCAAAAGCTATATGAATCCGGACGTATCACCTACATGCGTACCGATTCCGTAAACTTATCCGAATATGCCATTAATGGCAGTAAGGAAGCTATTGCGCAAATGATGGGTGAAAAATATGTTCATCCAAGGCATTTCAATACAAAAACCAAAGGAGCTCAGGAAGCCCATGAAGCGATCCGCCCCACATACATGGAAAATCCGAAAATAGAAGGAAGTGCCCAAGAAAAGAAATTATACGACCTAGTCTGGAAACGGACCATCGCTTCACAGATGGCGGATGCCGAACTTGAGAAAACAGCAGTTACCATCAGCATTAGTAATACTGATGAGACTTTTACAGCTATCGGAGAAGTAATTAAGTTTGATGGCTTTTTGCGTGTATATCGTGAATCTTACGATGAAGATACAGAACAAGAAGATGAAGGAGACCTACTTCCACCGTTAAAGAAAGGAGAAGTTTTAGAATATCAAACAATTACAGCTACGGAACGTTTTACCCAACATCCACCGCGTTACACAGAAGCAAGTTTGGTAAGGAAGCTCGAAGAATTGGGAATCGGACGTCCGTCTACTTACGCACCTACTATCTCTACAATCCAACAACGTGAATATGTTGAAAAAGGGGATAAGGAAGGAGTAGAGCGTTCATACAATGTGCTTAAGCTAAAAGAGAATAAACTAACCGATGCAATGCTTTCCGAGACGACAGGGGCCGAGAAAGGAAAATTATTGCCAACAGATACGGGAACGGTTGTAACCGATTTCCTTACGGAATACTTTCCAAGTATTATGGATTATAATTTCACGGCCAAAGTGGAAAAACAATTCGATGAAATAGCAGAAGGTGAAGCCCTATGGACCACTATACTTAAAACATTTTATAAAAAATTCCATCCTTTGGTCGAAACCACTCTAGCTGCGAAAAGTGCTCATAAAACAGGAGAACGAATTTTGGGAAATGATCCGGCAAGCGGGAAACAGGTCTCAGTCAAAATCGGTCGTTTCGGGCCTGTTGTACAAATCGGTACTGCTGATGATGAAGAGAAACCCCGATTTGCTCCTTTGAAAAAAGGTATGTCCATTGAAACTGTTACATTGGAAGAAGCAATGGAAATGTTCAAACTTCCTCGTACATTAGGTGAATATACGGGTAAAACCGTAAGTGTCAATATTGGACGTTTCGGACCCTATATTTATTATAACAGTTCCTATACTTCACTTCCCAAAACAGAGGATCCCATGGATATCGAATTGGAAGAGGCCATTGAATTTATTAAAGCAAAAGCAGAGGCCGACGCAAAAAAACATATCAAGAAATTTGAAGAAGAACCGGAATTGCAAATTATGAATGGTAGATATGGCCCATATATCAGTTATAAGGGGAGCAATTACAAAATTCCTAAAGATATCATACCACAAGATTTGAGTTTGGAGAGCTGTCTTGAAATTGTGAAACTACAAAATGAAAAAGAAGGCGGAAAATCGAAGCCCAAACGCACTACCCGTCGTTCAAAAAAAGAAGCTCAATGAAAGTTTTCTATATTGGAAAATATCTAACGAAAATATATCGATAAAAAAGGGAAGAGTTTTTCAACTACTTCCCTTTCTTATTTTCACTTGTATTTAGAATCACTTACATTCTGTCGGGAACTTCGATTCCCAAGAGCCCCATGCTCAGACGGATGACCTTAGCAACACAATCCGAAAGCACTAAACGAAATATTTTCAAATTTTTATTTTCTTCGCGCAAAATGCTAAAATCATGATAAAACTGATTGTATTCTTTTACAAGGTCATATGCATAATTGGCTATAACCGAGGGGCTATAATCCTCTCCAGCCTGTTTTACTACAGCAGGAAAATCTGCCAGTAACTGTATTAACCCTTCTTCTTTCTCGGTCAGCTCAATAGATGTACCAGCAAGCAAGGATGGGATTGTGATTCCGGCCTCTGCAGCCTTCCGCAACACAGAGCATATACGAGCGTAAGTGTATTGAATAAACGGCCCTGTATTCCCATTGAAATCAATAGATTCTTTCGGGTTGAAAGTCATGTTTTTCCGTGCATCTACCTTGAGAATGAAATATTTCAAAGCGCCCAATCCGACGATACGTGCAATATCATCGGCTTCAGCAACGGTCAATCCATCCAACTTACCTAATTCTCTGGATGTTTCTTTAGCAGTGCTAACCATTTCCTCTATCAAATCGTCAGCATCAACAACCGTACCTTCACGACTTTTCATTTTACCTTCCGGAAGTTCCACCATCCCGTAAGAGAAGTGCACAAGGTTTTTCCCCCATTCAAATCCCAGTTTATCAAGCAAAATAGAAAGTACTTGAAAGTGATAATTCTGTTCGTTGCCAACAACATAAATCATCTTATCAATAGGATAATCATCAAAACGCAGTTTTGCAGTACCTATATCTTGCGTCATATAAACCGATGTTCCATCGGCACGAAGCAACAGCTTATGATCAAGTCCCTCGCGTGTTAAATCGGCCCATACGGAACCATCATCTTTCCTATAAAATAAGCCTTTTTCCAAACCTTCCAAAACTTTCTCTTTACCTTCAAGATAGGTGTCCGATTCATAATATATCTTATCAAAACCAACTCCCATTTTACGGTATGTTTCATCGAAACCTGCATATACCCAGCTATTCATTTTAGCCCAAAGAGCGCGAACATCAGGATCGCCGGCCTCCCACTTCACAAGCATTTCTCTAGCTTCGTTCATCAAGGGTGCTTTTGCTTCAGCCTCTTCTTTACTCATCCCCTTCCCCATTAAATCAGAAATTTCCGCTTTATAATGTTTGTCAAACGCAACATAATAATCACCAACCAGATGATCACCTTTCTTACCGGATGATTCAGGAGTTTCTCCATTGCCATATTTCAACCAAGCCAACATTGACTTACAGATATGAATTCCCCGATCATTAACAATATTCGTTTTCACCACTTTATTCCCATTAGCTATCATAATGCCAGCTAAAGCATGACCAAGTAAGTTATTACGGACATGCCCCAGATGGAGAGGTTTATTTGTATTAGGCGAAGAATATTCAATCATAACTAAAGGAGATTTCTCCGTAACGGGAGCAATACCATAATTTTGATCAACATGAATAATGTCGAGCAACTCCACCCATGCATTTGAAGCAATAGTTAAGTTAAGGAAGCCCTTTATTACATTAAATGAAGCAATCAATGGCTCATTCTCTTTGAGATATTCACCAATCTCTTGTGCTGTTTGTTCCGGACTTTTTTTCGAGAGACGAAGCAAGGGAAACACAACTAAAGTTAAATGACCTTGAAATTCCTTTTTCGTTTTTTGCAATTGCACCTGCGAAGCAACTGTCTCTTGCCCATACAATGCTATCAACCCCGCAATAACGGATTTCTCAAGTTTCTCTTCAATATTCATGACTTATAAGTATTTTCAGGTTGCAAAGATACAATATTTCGACAAATAAAAGCATAAAAAAAAGGAGGCGCAAAACGTCTCCTTTTTTTTATATTAATTCCTTATTATTTTATTGCATCAACCAACTCTGAACCGGGTTTAAATTTAGCAACTTTTTTTTCTGGGATTGTAATACTTTGTTTAGTTGAAGGATTTATCCCATTACGTTCTGCCTTTATGGCAACAGAAAATGTGCCAAATCCCACCAATGAAACTTTCTCGCCTGACTGTAAAGCTTTTGTAACCGATGCAATAAATGCATCCAATGCTTTCTTAGAATCCGATTTTCTTAAACCGGCTTCTTCTGCAATTGCATCAATAAGTTCTGATTTATTCATAATACTCTAATTAATTAATATGTTACACAAAAGATCATATTCAAACAATAAATTCTAACACCTACAAATGTAGACTAATATTTCTGAATATCAAATAAAAACCTAAAAAAAAGAATTTTAACTCCAAAAAAAGCAGAATAGCCAACGGGATTTCTGTTGTAGAACAGAATTTATTCGTACTTTTGCACCACATTGACAATAATAAAATTATGAATGCCATACCAACAATCACTAAAAATCTGCTAATTATTAATGTGCTGGCCTTTCTCGCAACGCTTGTTGCACAAACCTACGGAATTGACCTGACACGTTATCTAGGGTTACATTTTTTTCTTGCCAGTGATTTCAACATTATCCAGTTGGTGACTTATATGTTCATGCACGGAGGATTCACACACCTTTTCTTTAACATGTTTGCAGTCTGGATGTTTGGCCGTATACTTGAGCAGGTGTGGGGGGCAAAAAAATTTCTGTTTTACTATCTGGTATGTGGTATTGGCGCAGGCCTCATTCAGGAAGTAGTCCAATTCATCCAATACGAAACTGTTCTTTCCGCTTATGATAATGTCAATACAGGATATTCTGTCATACCCATGCAAGAATACCTTAATATGATGACCACTGTAGGAGCCTCGGGGGCAGTTTATGCAATTCTATTAGGCTTTGGTATGTTATTTCCCAATCAACAATTATTCATTTTTCCGCTTCCGCTCCCTATAAAGGCTAAATATTTCGTCATCGGATATGCCTTAATCGAGTTATACTCAGGCCTGGCTAATAATTCGGGGGATAACGTGGCACATTTTGCACATTTAGGCGGTATGATTTTTGGTTTCATACTAATCATGTATTGGAGAAAAAAAAACAGAGGTAATAATGGGCACTATTATAACTGATCTTAAGAATACCTTCCAAAAGGGCAATATCTATATCCAGCTCATTTATATAAATGCCGGATGTTTCATTATTACCACTTTAATAAGGGTATTATTGCAACTATTCAATCGCACAAACGAAGGTTTGTTTCAATGGATAGAACTACCGGCCTCCGTAAACCGCTTTATTTTGCAACCGTGGTCCTTGATAACTTACATGTTTTTGCATGCCGGTATAATACATATTCTCTTCAATATGCTATGGTTATATTGGTTTGGATCGCTTTTCCTGCTATTCTTTTCAGCGAAACACTTAAGAGGAGTATATATCCTGGGAGGAATCTGTGGAGGGGTTTTATACATTGTGTCATATAACATTTTTCCTTATTTCGCCCCGGTCATCAACTATTCCTTTATGTTAGGAGCGTCAGCTTCCGTACTTGCTATTGTAACAGCTGCAGCATATCGTGAGCCCAACTATCCCATAAAACTGTTCCTTCTAGGTACAATAAGACTAAAATACCTCGCTATAATAGTCATTATTACAGATTTATTATTTATTACTTCGGAGAATGCAGGAGGACATATTGCTCATATCGGCGGTGCACTATCCGGCTTATGGTTCGCCGCCAGCCTAAGTAAAGGATGGGATATTACAGCCTGGATCAACAAACCTCTGGATTTCGTTCTATCAATTTTCAGCAAAAAACCTCACAAGGTAAAAATGAAAGTACACTATAGCTCAGGAAAGGAAAAGGATTACGAATATAATGCCAATAGAAAACAGCAATCGGAAGAAATAGACCGTATCTTAGATAAATTAAAAAAATCAGGATACGAAAGTCTAACGACAGAAGAAAAGAAAAGTTTATTCGATGCAAGCAAACGGTAAAAAAGGGGGCATAAGACATCTCCGTAATTTTGCAGCGTCTATCATCATGATAATCAACGCTTTATTCGCGGTCTTACTCCTCTTAAGCGCTTATAGTCCCTATCTGCAACCGGTTACTCACCCTATAGCTTCATGTTTTGGACTAGTTTTCCCAATTTTCATATTAATTAATGGGCTTTTTTTATGCTTTTGGCTCATTGTTCAGCGTTATAAATATGCATTATTATCCTTACTTGCATTCTTATTTTGCTATTCCCAGATCCGTACTTATCTTCCTTTAAATTTTCAGGCGGAAAACCCATCTCATAATTATTTTAAAATATTATCTTACAATATTATGGGATTCAACAACACCGTAAAAGAAAAAGATGGAAATCCCATACTTAATTACCTAAAAAACAGTAATGCAGATATCTTATGTCTTCAGGAATATGCCACTGTAAAAAGCAAACGCCATATATCTCAGGAGGACGTTGAGAAAGCCTTAAAAGCTTATCCATATAAGCAAATTCAAATCGTAGGAAGCGGTAAAGGACACACCAATCGTATAGCCTGCTATTCAAAATATCCCATTCTTTCTTCGCGATTGATAGAATATAAAAGCGAATACAATGGTTCTGTCGTATATGAACTAAAAATGGGAAAAGACACGATAATGCTCATAAACAATCATCTCGAATCGAACAAATTGACCAAAGAAGATAAGGTGATATACGAAAATATAATAAAGTCTCCTGAAACGGAAAAGGTCAAGACTGGAGCTCGAATGCTAATAAAGAAACTTGCAGAAGCCTCAGCAATCCGTGCCCCTCAAGCAGACAGCGTCGCAAAAGAAATCAAGCAGCCGAAGCACTCTTATATTCTGGTTTGCGGTGACTTCAACGACACTCCTATCTCCTATACGCATCGCATTATTGCTCAATACCTGAATGACACTTTCACCGATTCAGGACATGGCTTAGGTATCTCATACAATCAAAATATGTTCTATTTCCGAATAGATAATATACTGGCAAGCAAAAACTTTAAATCATATAACTGTACTGTTGATCATTCTATAAAAGAATCGGATCATTATCCCATTTGGTGCTACCTAAAGAAAGAATAAAAACCAATTCCGCTAAATATAGAACGGACAAAAATAGAAAACGCGAACAACTATAAAACACAAATCTCTATAAGCTACAAATATTTGAGTACCTTTTACTTCTGAATGTGAAAAAAAAACTATATTTGCAGCCTTGTATAACTAAAATCAAAATTAAAAAACAATCATAAATAATTTAGAAGTAACATGCAAAACAAAGGATTTGTAAAAGTTTTTGCGATATTGCTCACATTGGTATGCGTGTTCTATCTCTCTTTTTCTTTTGTGACCCGCCATTACATGAATAAGGCGAAAGAATATGCAAAAGGAGACTCAAAGCTAGAACAAGAATACCTGGACTCCTTGTCGAATGAGAAAGTCTGGTTGTGGAACTATACGCTGAAGAACTGTCGCGAAATGGAGATTAGCCTTGGTCTGGACTTGAAAGGTGGTATGAACGTTATTCTTGAAGTTTCCGTTCCGGATGTCATTAAAGCGTTATCCGGTAATAGCCAAGATGTGACATTTAATAAAGCACTTGATATTGCTTCAAAACAAGCTATTACCAGCCAAGAAGATGTAATAACCTTATTTACAAGGGAATACCGCAAACTGGCTCCGGGTAATCACCTTGCTGAAATTTTCGCAACACAACAATTGAAAGATAAGGTTAACCAAAAATCTTCTGACTCTGAAGTTGAAAAAGTATTGCGTGAAGAGGTTAAATCAGCAGTAGACAACTCTTACAATGTACTGCGTACACGTATTGACCGCTTTGGTGTTGTACAGCCCAATATCCAAAGCCTTCAAGATAAAATGGGACGTATCATGGTTGAATTACCTGGTATTAAAGAGCCCGAACGCGTAAGAAAGCTGTTACAAGGATCTGCAAATCTTGAATTCTGGGAAACATATACGGCAAAAGATATTGTACCATTCTTGCAGTCTGCCGATTTAAAATTAAAAAGTGTTTTGGCTGGGGGTAATGCTTCAACCGACAGTACCGCAGTTGATAGTGTTGCAAATAAGATGGTTGCCCAATCATCTGCAACCGATAGTATTGCCGCCTTACTGAAAGGAGAGAAGAAACAGCAACCTGCCAGTGTAGAACAGCAGAAAAAAGATCATCCGTTACTATCTGTTATGCAACTGTCTCCTAATGGACAAAGTCCGGTTGTTGGATATGCCAACCATAGAGACACAGCTGCTATAAACAAATATCTTTCGATGAAAGAAATGCAAGATGTCTTGCCTAAAGATTTACGTTTGAAATGGGGCGTTTCTGCATTCGAAGGTGATCCTAAAGGACAAACATTTGAACTTTATGCAATTAGAGTAACGGAACGTAATGGACGTGCTCCTCTTGAAGGAGATGTTATTACTGATGCTAAAGACGGTTTTGACCAATACAACAAACCGGATGTAAGTATGTCTATGAATGCTGACGGTTCCCGTCGTTGGGCCCAGCTAACCAAACAAAATATCGGTAAGAGCATCGCTATCGTATTGGACGGATATGTGTATTCTGCCCCGAATGTAAATAGCGAAATCACCGGCGGTAATTCGCAAATCAGTGGTCACTTCACCCCCGAGCAAGCTAAAGACTTGGCGAATGTTTTGAAATCCGGTAAAATGCCGGCACCTGCCCGTATCGTCCAGGAAGATATCGTCGGCCCGTCCCTTGGACAGGCATCCATAAATGCAGGTATCTTCTCCTTCGTCGTGGCATTGGTTATGTTGATGACTTTCATGTGTGTGGTATACGGCTTCACCTGTGGTATGGTTGCCAACGGTGCATTGATTCTAAACTTTTTCTTCACCCTTGGTATACTGTCATCATTCCAAGCGGCCTTGACAATGTCCGGTATTGCGGGTATGGTACTGTCTTTAGGTATAGCGGTGGACGCCAACGTGTTAATTTATGAACGAGCCAAAGAAGAGACTGTGGCAGGCAAAGGAACACGCCAAGCACTTGCTGATGGTTATAAACATGCCTTCCCGGCAATCTTCGACTCTCACTTTGCATCAATCATTACCGGTTTAATTCTATTTAACTTCGGAACTGGCCCGATTAGAGGCTTTGCGACTACATTGGTTGTTGGTATTTTGATGTCCTTCTTTACCTCTGTATTCATGACTCGTCTTTTCTATGATCACTACATGAGTAAAGACAAACTTCTGGATTTGACTTTCACTTCCAAATTGGCTAAAAACCTATTGGCAAATGTGAACTTCAAGTTCATGGAAGGTAATAAAAAATGGCTTTCTATAACAGGAATAATTGTTATCGCATGTATCGCATCCCTATTTATCCGAGGTTTAAGTCAAAGTATTGACTTCACAGGAGGACGAAATTACAAGATACAGTTTGAGAAAGCTGTTGAACCGGAAGAGGTAAGAGATTTGATTTCGCATAAATTTGGCGATGCCAACGTCAGTGTAATAGCTATAGGTACGGATCATAAAACATTACGTATCAGTACAAACTATCGCATTCATGAGAATGGAAGCAATGTAGATTATGAAATTGAAGAATTCTTGCATGAGACATTAAAGCCGCTACTTTCGAAAGATGCGACATTACAGTCGTTTATCGATCGTGAAAACCATAAAGGTGGTAATATTATCAGTTCGCAGAAAGTAGGTCCAAGTGTGGCTGATGATATCAAAGTCTCCGCGACCTGGTCCGTCATCTTTGCCGTAATAGCAATCGGTTTATACATCTTGCTACGTTCACGAAACATAGCATACAGTGTCGGAACGGTTGTCGCGCTTGTGAGTGATACCATCATGATATTGGGAGCATATTCTTTATTGTGGGGAATTGTGCCGTTCTCAATGGAAATTGACCAGACATTCATTGGAGCTGTGCTTACCGCCATAGGTTACTCAGTTAATGACAAGGTGGTAATCTTCGATCGTGTACGGGAATTCCTTCGATTATATCCTAACAGAAATAAGATGCAACTGTTTGATGATTCTCTAAACACGACTCTAGCCCGTACAATCAATACATCTTTGTGTACGTTAATCGTGCTATTGTGCATCTTTATTTTAGGAGGTGAATCCATCAGAAGTTTCACCTTTGCAATGATACTTGGTGTAGTAATCGGTACATTGTCTTCATTGTTTGTTGCAGCTCCAATTGCATTTATAACTTTGAAACATGAACCGCACAAAAAGAATAAAACGACTACAGCTACAGCAACAATAGCAGCTGAAGCTTAACAAGTACAACAGAAAAATAGTAAGGAAGAGGTCTTCTCAAAGAGAGGGCCTCTTCTTTTTTTACAATATAAAGTATAAAAAAGGTCCGGAATGAAACGAAGAAAAGTTATCAGAAAGTTCGTTGCAAAGAAATAAGGGGAGAGAAATTCGTGAAGTTTAGAGTAGCCTCGAGGGGAATCGAACCCCTATCTAAAGTTTAGGAAACTTCTATTCTATCCGTTGAACTACAAGGCCATCCCCAAATAGAGGGTGCAAAGATAATGCATTATACTTATTTTCCGAAAAAAAAGCTTTGCTAATCCGATTAACTTTGCGAAATTTGCCGACGAACATTCTAAACGCGTAATAATCGCGAAATTAATCATACGAAATTATGGCAAACGACATGACGGTCAAAGAATTGGAGCAAGTAGTAATTCGATTTTCCGGAGATTCCGGTGATGGAATGCAACTGGCTGGCAACATCTTTTCAACAGTATCGGCTACGGTAGGTAATGACATCAGTACATTTCCCGATTTCCCTGCGGATATTCGTGCTCCGCAAGGCTCTCTTACAGGTGTATCCGGTTTTCAAGTACACATCGGAGCAAACAAAGTATTTACGCCAGGTGATAAATGTGATGTATTAGTAGCAATGAATGCAGCTGCATTAAGAACTCAGTATAAATATGCCAAGTCAACTGCATGTATTATCATTGATACTGATAGTTTCCAAGCTTCTGATTTACAAAAGGCTGCATTTAGGACAGACAATCCTATTGAAGAAATGGGTATTAAGCAAGATGTTATTGCCGCACCTATTTCACAAATGGTTAAAGACTGTTTGGCAGATACTGGCATGGACAACAAGACAATGCTAAAATGCCGCAACATGTTTGTTGAAGGCCTGGTTTGCTGGTTATTCAATCGTGATATAAAGATTGCAGAAGATTTTCTAAGAGAAAAGTTTGCCAAGAAGCCAGAGGTTGCCGAAGCGAATATCAGAGTTATTCGTGCGGGATATGACTATGGACATAACACACATGCATCTGTAGCCCATACCTATAAAATTGAAAGCAAATCAAAGGTTCCTGGGACTTACATGGACATTACAGGTAATAAAGCCACAGCATACGGTTTTATTGCAGCAGCGGAAAAAGCCGGCTTACATCTATTCTTAGGCTCCTATCCCATCACTCCTGCGACCGATGTTTTACACGAGCTTTCAAAGCACAAATCTTTGGGAGTAATTACCGTACAATGTGAAGACGAAATTTCAGGTTGTGCTACTTCAATCGGCGCTTCCTTTGCGGGAGCTTTGGCCGTTACCTCAACCTCAGGGCCAGGTATTTGCCTAAAATCAGAAGCTATGAATCTGGCAGTGATCACAGAACTCCCTCTTGTTGTTTTGGATGTGCAACGCGGTGGTCCTTCAACCGGATTACCTACCAAATCAGAACAGACAGATCTACTGCAAGTACTATTCGGAAGGAATGGAGAAAGCCCTATGCCTGTTATCGCCGCCACTTCCCCAACAAACTGTTTCGATTCGGCATACGCCGCATGTAAAATAGCGCTTGAACACATGACACCTGTTGTTTTATTAACAGACGCTTTTGTCGCTAACGGTTCCGCCGCATGGAAACTCCCTAATTTAGAACAATACCCTGATATCCATCCGCAGTATGCAACCCCGGAAATGAAGGATAATTATACACCCTACAAACGCAACCCGGAAAACCAAGTACGGTACTGGGCAATACCCGGACAAGAAGGCTATAGCCATATTTTAGGCGGATTGGAAAAAGACAATACCACAGGTGCCATCTCAACAGATCCTGAAAATCATAATCTGATGTGCCATTTACGTGCAGAGAAGGTTGCTAAAATTCCGGTACCCGATGTTGATATACAAGGAAATGAAAAAGAGGCAGACCTTTTGATTGTCGGATTCGGGGGAACTTATGGACATCTCTATTCAGCAATGGAAGAGCTAAATAAAAACGGGAAAAAGGTCGCTTTAGCGCATTTTTCATACATAAACCCATTACCGGAAAACACAGTGGAAGTTTTGAAAAGATACAAGAAAGTCGTTGTAGCCGAACAGAATATGGGACAATTCGCAGGCTATCTGCGTATGAAAGTTGACAACTTCGTTCCGTATCAATATAATGAAGTCAAGGGGCAACCATTCGTAGTCAGTGAACTGGTAACTGCCTTCACTGAAATATTAAACAAATAATAACCCCTTCAAAAAAGAAAGCAATGAACGAATATACAGCAAAAGATTTCAAAAAAGGACAACCTCGCTGGTGTCCCGGTTGCGGTGACCATTTCTTCCTGGCTTCACTGCATAAAGCTTTAGCAGAAATAGGCGTATCTCCTTGGGAGACGGCAGTAATATCGGGTATCGGTTGTTCCAGTCGTTTGCCCTATTACATGAATACATACGCTATGCAAACTATACACGGCCGGGCAGCTGCCATTGCAACCGGCTGTAAAGTTGTTAACCCGAATTTGTCTATCTGGCAAATATCCGGCGATGGAGATGGTTTGGCAATTGGAGGTAATCATTTCATTCACGCCGTCCGCCGTAATATCGACATTAACATAATCCTATTAAACAACCGTATTTATGGTTTGACCAAAGGACAATACTCTCCAACCTCCCCACGCGGTTTTGTAAGTAAATCATCGCCATATGGAACGGTTGAGGATCCTTTCCACCCGGCTGAACTTTGCTTTGGTGCAAGAGGGCATTTCTTTGCACGCGCTGTGGCAACAGATAGCACCGGAATTGTTGAAGTGGTGAAAGCAGCATCGGCACATAAGGGCACCACTGTTTGCGAGATTCTTCAGGATTGCGTGATTTTTAATGATAAAACACACAATTCGGTATATAACAAAGAAAGCCGCAGCAAAAATGCAATTTATCTTGAGCAAGGAAAGCCCATGCTATTTGGTGAAAATAAAGAGTATGGATTAATGCAGGAAGGTTTCGGTCTGAAAGTTGTGAAACCAGGCGAAAACGGCATTACGGAAAACGATATCCTTATCCATGATGCACATTGCACTGATAATACGCTCCAACTGAAACTTGCGTTAATGGATGGTCCTGACTTTCCAATAGCTTTGGGGGTCATACGGGATGTAGATGCTCCAACCTATGAAAACGCACTTTTAGAACAGCTTGCAGAAGTATCTACAAAGAAGAAATACCACAATTTTCATGAACTTCTGATGACCAATGATACTTGGGTAGTAGAATAAGAAGATTCTAATCACATCCATAAAGAAGAGATGCTGTTCTTTAATTTAGAAACAACATCTCTTTTTATTTTAAAAATATAATCCACAAAATTTTGGAGAAAAGCAACTATTCCTTCTCTCCAAACGCCAAATCGCCAGCATCTCCCAATCCCGGAACAATATAAGAATGCTCATTAATTTCCGGATCAATAGCAGCACACCATACAGTGGTTTTATCTTCAGGAAAGGTCTCGGCAATATGTTCAACTGCCTGACGGCTGGCAATGATAGAAGCAACATGAATCTCAGCCGGGTGACCTTTAGTTAACATAGCCTGATAACTAAGTTCCATACTGCTTCCGGTAGCCAACATCGGATCTGTAATAATCAATGTTTTATCATCGATACGCGGAGAAGCAATGTATTCAATATGAATATCGAATTTCAGAGTATCCTTATATTTACGATATGCGGATACAAATGCATTTTCAGCATAATCAAAATAGTTTAAGAAGCCTTGATGAAAAGGGAGCCCTGCCCGTAAGATAGTACTTATGACTAAAGGATTGTCAGGGGTTAATACAGAGGCAATCCCCAATGGAGTTTGAATACTCTTCGGAGAATAAATCAGATTCTTGCTCAATTCATATGCCATAACTTCCCCGATACGTTCAATGTTCCTGCGAAAGCGAAGTCTATCCTTCTGCATCTCAACATTACGAATTTCAGCAATATATTGATTTAAAACAGAGTTGGATTCCGCAAAATTAATAATCTTCATAGCGCTATTTTTCTTTTTTATTCGCAAAGATAATCTATTTTCAAGCCAACCTGCAACATTCAGATTACAGATATTGTTATCTAGTTATAAAAGAGTTCTCATTAAAGAAAAATTTCTCTAATTAAACGCTCGTTTCCAAAGAAAGTATTACTTTTGTAGGCGAAAAACAAGGAAGAAATAAATAAAACAACAGAAGTTCCTTGGGTCGACTTTCATAATAAATTAGATTATAGGTAAAAAGAGAATCATAGAGACTTTATAAACCAAATTTTAAATCATTAAGAGAAATGGCAAATTTAGATTTAAGCAAGTATGGTATTACGGGTGCGACTGAAGTTTTGTACAATCCGTCTTACGATGTACTTTTTGCAGAAGAAACCAAACCAGGGTTGGTAGGTTACGAAAAAGGTCAGGTAACAGAATTAGGTGCTGTAAACGTCATGACTGGTGTATATACAGGCCGTTCACCTAAAGATAAGTTCTTTGTAATGGATGAAACCAGCAAAGATACGGTATGGTGGACTTCTGAAGAATACAAAAACGATAACAAACCGGTTGATGCAAAATGTTGGAGTGCAGTTAAAGAATTAGCGACTAAAGAACTTTCTAACAAGAAATTGTTTGTTGTTGATGCTTTCTGTGGTGCTAATCCTAATACTCGTTTGAAACTTCGTTTCATTATGGAAGTTGCATGGCAAGCTCACTTCGTTACAAACATGTTCATCCGTCCTACTGCTGAAGAATTAGCAGATTTCGGTGAACCGGATTTTGTAATCATGAATGCATCTAAAGCAAAAGTTGAGAACTATAAGGAACTTGGCTTAAATTCTGAAACTGCTGTTGTATTCAACTTGACTGAAAAGATTCAGGTTATTCTGAACACTTGGTACGGCGGTGAAATGAAGAAAGGTATGTTCTCTTATATGAACTACTTATTGCCTTTGAAAGGTATGGCTTCTATGCACTGTTCTGCTAATACAGACAAAGAAGGCAAGGGCACAGCTATTTTCTTCGGTTTGTCCGGTACAGGTAAAACAACTTTGTCTACCGATCCGAAACGTCTGTTGATTGGTGATGACGAACATGGATGGGATGACGAAGGAGTATTCAACTTCGAAGGTGGTTGCTACGCCAAAGTTATTAATTTGGATAAAGAGAGTGAACCGGATATCTACAAAGCCATCAGACGTGACGCCCTCTTGGAAAACGTAACTGTTGATGCTAACGGTAAGATTGATTTCGCCGATAAGAGCGTAACAGAAAACACTCGTGTTTCATATCCTATTTATCACATTGAAAACATCGTTAAGCCTATCTCTAAAGGCCCTGCTGCAAAACAAGTTATCTTCTTGTCTGCTGATGCATTCGGTGTATTGCCTCCAGTTTCTATCTTGAATCCGCAACAAACTCAATACTACTTCTTGTCTGGTTTCACAGCTAAATTAGCGGGAACAGAACGTGGTATTACTGAACCGACTCCAACATTCTCTGCTTGCTTCGGTGCAGCTTTCTTGAGTTTACACCCAACTAAATACGGTGAAGAATTGGTTAAGAAAATGGATAAATCCGGTGCTAAAGCATATTTGGTTAACACAGGTTGGAACGGTAGCGGCAAACGTATCTCCATCAAAGATACTCGTGGTATTATCGACGCTATTCTCGACGGTTCTATTGACAAGGCTCCAACAAAGGTTATTCCTTACTTTGATTTCGTAGTTCCTACAGAATTGCCGGGTGTTGATCCTAAGATCCTTGATCCTCGCGATACTTACGAATGTGCTTGCAAATGGGAAGAAAAAGCTAAAGATTTGGCTGCACGCTTCATCAAGAACTTTGCTAAGTTCGAAGGTCACAAAGCAGGTAAAGCATTAGTTGCTGCCGGTCCTAAACTCTAAGAATATAGACTATATAATAAAAAAGGCGGTCCTCACAGACCGCCTTTTTTATTATATCATCGAACATTATAGCGAAAAGTTATCTTAAAACAATCCGGATTTATGGTTTTTAAGAAATATAATCGACTGATAATCCGATTGTTTTATTAGATTTGCAAAAACCATATATGAGTTCAACAATGAAAAGTATCAATTTAATGTTATTAGGTACCGGTCTGCTTTTATTTTGCGGATGCGGAGCACAAGCTGAAAAAAAAGGTGAAAGCACAGCTACCGGAGGCACCAAAGAGAATGTAGTAATAGAGACTATCATGGCACGCCGTAGCGTACGTAAGTACAAACCACAACCGGTGGAACGTGAAAAACTGGAGAAAATTGTACAATGTGGTATCAATGCCCCGAGTGCAATGAATAATCAACCGTGGGAAGTACGGGTAGTAACCAGTCAGGATTACATAAACGGAATCACTGAAGCTTATAAAAAAGCCAATCCTAAAGTAGCAGAGGATAGTGGTTTTAAAAACATGTTCCATAATGCTCCGGCAGTCATTTTCATAGCCTCACCTAAAAATGGATCCGGACAATTAGATTGCGGGTTATTGGGCGAAAACATGATATTGGCGGCGCAATCATTAGGCCTGGGAACTTGCTGTTTAGGTGGCCCTATCGGATTTATAAAGAGTAATTCCGATGCTAGACCTTATCTATCAAAACTTGGATTCAGTGACGACTATGAACTCCTTTTAGCCATATCTGTAGGTTATCCCGACGAATCACCGGAAGCCAAACCACGCGATACATCGAAAGCCATATTCCTTGAAAAATAGAAATTTTAGAAACGTCTTTGCGAGTTAATACAGCTCAAAGACTCGTTGGCAAATAAGATGAGGAGAACACAAGAAACGCCTGAAACAGAAAAGAATACACAAAAGGAATAGCCCTCCCTACAATACTGTAGCGAGGGCTATTTTTATTCCAGGAGTCTTCGAGACAATCCTTTTTATTATTTGATTCTCAATATCAAAAGAACCGTTATTGCTTATTTGCACGTTTACGTTCGTTCTCATCCAAAATCACTTTACGCATACGCATCGCTTTGGGAGTAACTTCAACATATTCATCTTCCTTAATATACTCCAAAGCCTCTTCCAAAGAGAATTGGACAGGAGGAATCAAGCGAACCTTATCATCCGATCCGGAAGCACGCATATTAGTCAGTTTTTTCGATTTCGTCACATTAACCACCAAATCATTATCATGAGAGTGCTCACCTACCACCTGACCTGCGTATACGTCATCTTGGGGGAAAATAAAGAAACGACCTCTGTCTTGCAATTTATCGATAGCATAAGCAAAAGCGGTACCTGTTTCCATAGCAATCATTGAACCATTAGTACGGCGTTCAATTTCACCTTTATAAGATTGGTACTCTTTAAAGCGATGTGCCATTATAGCCTCACCGGCAGATGCCGTCAGCACATTGGTACGCAAGCCAATAATACCGCGCGAAGGCATGTCAAATTCGAGATTAACCCGCTCACCGGCCGTTTCCATCTTCGTCATTTCACCTTTACGCCTTGTCACCATATCAATAATCTTACTGGCATATTCTTCAGGAACATTTACGGTCAATTCCTCTACAGGCTCACATTTCACACCGTCAATCTCTTTAAAGATTACCTGAGGTTGCCCAACCTGTAGCTCATAACCTTCGCGACGCATGGTCTCAATCAACACGGAGAGGTGGAGTACACCACGACCGGAAACGATCCATTTCCCATCTTCTTCACTTTTACGAACCCGAAGCGCCAGGTTTTTATCCAGCTCTTTCATTAATCGATCATGAATATGGCGCGACGTAACAAATTTACCGTCACGACCAAAGAAGGGCGAATCATTGATGGCAAAGAGCATGCTCATGGTAGGCTCATCAATAGCAATCGGCGGTAAAGCCTCCGGATTCTCGTAATCACAGACCGTATCACCAATTTCAAAACCATCAATGCCAACCAGCGCACAAATATCTCCCGAAGAAACTTCTTGTGCCTTAGCTCTTCCCAAGCCCTCAAAGGTATGTAATTCCTTTATCTTACTCTTGATGACATCTCCGTTACGTTTTACCAACGATACATTCATGCCTTCTTTCAAAGTACCACGATGCACACGTCCCACTGCAATACGGCCGGTATATGAAGAATAGTCCAATGAAGTGACTAACATCTGTGGTGTTCCATCAAGCTGTTGCGGAGCCGGAATATTCTCGATAATACAATCCAATAAAGAAATTATACTATCTGTGGGCTGCTTCCAATCGGTACTCATCCAACCATTTTTAGCCGAACCGTAAATCACAGGAAAATCCAGTTGATCTTCGGTTGCATTCAAGCTGAACATTAAGTCGAATACCATTTCATAAACTTCTTCGGGACGGCAATTAGGCTTATCCACCTTGTTCACCACTACAATCGGCTTCAACCCGATCTGTAAAGCTTTCTGCAAGACAAAGCGTGTTTGAGGCATAGGACCTTCAAAAGCATCCACTAATAGCAGGCAGCCGTCCGCCATGTTAAGGACACGCTCCACTTCACCGCCAAAATCACTATGCCCCGGAGTATCAATTATATTGATCTTAGTTCCTTTATAATTTATAGAGACGTTTTTCGAAAGAATAGTTATTCCCCGTTCGCGTTCCAAATCATTATTATCCAGCATCAATTCGCCGGTATTTTGGTTACTGCGGAACAAATTCCCAGCCAAAAGCATCTTATCGACCAAAGTCGTTTTACCATGGTCAACGTGTGCTATAATTGCAATGTTTCTAATATTTTGCATACAATACCTATTATTTGAGCGCAAAGGTACGAATTTTGGATTAGATATCAGAGCAGAGCGGAAAAAACATTAAGAATCATTGCTATATAGAAAGATTATGTCTATCTTTGCACGCTCGTAACATATATTATATATTCAATTATTTAAAGTTATGTATTTAGACGCTGCTAGAAAGCAAGAAATCTTCGGTAAACACGGAAAGTCTAACACTGATACTGGATCATCTGAGTCTCAGATAGCTTTGTTTTCCTACCGTATTACCCACCTGACTGAGCACATGAAGCTCAACAGAAAAGATTATACAACTGAAAGATCTTTAACCATGTTGGTAGGTAAACGTCGTCGTTTGCTCAACTACCTGAAAGATCGCGACATCGAAAGATATCGTGCTATCATTAAAGAACTTGGTCTGCGTAAGTAATTCGTTACTTGTAGCAAAAGTATTGGAGAGGGAAGTTCCTTATAGGAAGTTCCCTCTCTCCTTTTTATATTACCGGAAAGTGGTTAAAGAAATCAGATATCTGCCAAATGTTATAACCAAGTAAGGAAAATGCGGATGAAACACTTTACACCCTAAAAGGGACTCTTATTCTTGTAATATTCCCTCGGGGATATGAGTATATTCATATAAGACAGTAATCTCTTGCCCTGTATCTTCCGCTTTCATCTTCATATAAATAGGTTCTATTACCGATGTCCGGGTATCCTGAGTCTGATCTTTCCCGTTCATTGCATCCCAATCTATCTGCAACATATATTTCAAGAAGTTGAAGGTTATTGTTTTGTTATCTTTAATATTAAATTTATGAGCTACAGGTGCTATTGTAGCCTCGGTGAATTGTCCGTTGCTCTCTGAGTAATAAAGAGTCAGATAGGGAATGCTGTTTTCCACGGTAAACTTATAACTTCCCTGTGCTAAGAGTGTACGGATACCCTTATTTTCTTTCTCAAAGAAATATACATCTTTCCGGTCATTATCGATGAGATAAGCCCAACGTTCTTTAGATAATGCTTTATGATCGCTTTCGGTAATTCTGAAGCCGACATAATCAACGGTTACCTTAACCTTCAAGGTCTGAGTGACCTGTGTCACATTATCCGTGATGCTTACAGTGGTTTCCCCTTGCTGTTTTGCATTTATCCTGATCACTCCGAAAGGCATATTGGGATAAGCTGAAAAGTCTGCCACGGCTTCCACTATTTCATCATCCCCCACTTTTACGGTATAATCTCCATTTCCGCTGAGAATGGATATGTATGAATTCTTCCCGACAGGAATTTCACACTTGTCTATTCCAAGATTCAAATAATAAGGTTCTTTTTCATCGTCGCTACATGCTGCAAAGGTTATTGTAATTAAAGTCAGGAACAATCCTTTTGATAAGTTTCGTAATTTCATGATTATTAGAAGTTATATGTTTATTTATTTAAATGCAGGAACTATGATTTTACTGCATGGCAAGTTGTGAAAAGAAAACCTTGATGGAATCGTAGTAAACGAAAAAGTATAAAGGGACACATGTTTCCGAAGAAGACTTACAACGATTATAAAGGCATGTGATACGATGTTGATTTAACGTAAGTTCGATGAAATCTCTCAGAAAAGATAATAACTACACTTCAACTCCTTCACAACTTTACAAATAGTTGTATATCAGAATGTTGCGATGAATACTAAAAGGGAAGATCAGGTTCCGGCGTCCTTCACCTTCTTCAGAACGGACATTAGCCAACTTGGTATGTAGACGGCGAGTGATATTGGCTTAATAGTAGCCGACTCCCGTTGTCCGATCAGACGACGAATGTCGTCTATATCGCCGACTGGAGTCGTCCAATCGGCCGACCAAGTTCGGCTACTTATACAAAACGATTATTATCACAAAAGAAAGGCATCCCTATCGTATTCGACAGGCATGAAGATCCTGTCCGGCGCAAGAGGTGAAGGTGAAAAGAGTGAAAGAGGATGAATACCCATTTTACGTCTTTCTCTTCACCATAAAGCATTGAAAAATAATTAGTTAGAATGAAATGAAAGAAGATGAAGCCGATATATTTAACGTGAGTTAGGTGAACTTCACAATGAAGTTATCAATCTGCAAACTAACAATCTGTTTTTTCAATTCCGTCAACGGGTAAGGCAAAGTATTTCATACTAAGATTGCATACATTTCAAAGCTGTGTCCTTCCTTATCCATCGTCTTTTCAGACAGAATATAGGAAGATAAAAGAAAATACCGATAAAGGACATCAGCAGTCCGCCGATAGTGCCCGCCGCCAACGGAAACCAAAAAGCTTCCTTGTCTATTCCTATCATGAACGGGACAAAGCCCAGAATGGTGGAAACAATGGTCAGGAATATGGGTACGATCTTCCCGTTCCAAGCTTTGGTATAAGCGTGTAGAGGTGAAAGACGGGGAAAACGGCGACGGATGCTATTGTACTCATTCAAGATGTAGATACTGGCGTTGACCGTAATGCCGCAGAGCAGGATGAAGGAAGCAAAGCCTCCCTGGTCGAAATTCAGGTGGAACCAGTAGAACGTCAGGAATACTCCGATGTAGGAGACGGGAATGATGAAAATGATAGCCAAAGGCTGCCTCAACGAATTGAACAGGATGCTTGACATAAGAAAGATTATGGCAATCACCACCAACAGAAGCAGGTACTGGCTATTGTCTTTCTTGCCCCATCCCCACGACTGATTTTCCGATTCCGCCGTATATCCCATGGGTAGCGTGGCACAGAACTCTTTCAGGTCACGTTCCTGTATCTTATTTCCCTGCTCTCCGGAGCCGATGTATTCGTATTGCAAACAGAGGCGGTACTGTTGGTTCTCTTTTGCTATCTCCTGCGGCATCAGCCCTTTTTCCACCGTTGCCAATTCGGAGAGTTTGTAATGTTTTCCTTCATTGCTCCCGTCATCGCCGTACGGGAAAAATTGCATTGCCCACACGTCATATTGCTGCGATTGCCGCGACGAGAGCTTTATTTTTTCCGTCCCATCTTCCGTAAGCACCGTGCCCACGGTCATATCCTTACCGAATATGGGCTGTACGACGGCAAACAGGCGGCGAGCGTCAATATCTTCCTGCGCCATACGTTTCCTATCCAGATTGAAGTAAAACTCTTGATAATCGTCTTTCCACCACGAGAATTCCGAATTGATGAGTACCTCCTTAATACGTCTGTGACCCAATAGTTTTGCTTTCAGTTTCTCTGCCCAGGCGTACAATTCATCGTAATTATAACCGTACATCTTAATGCGGTAAGATCCTGCATTCTCACGCACGTCGTTGCTAAATCCCTGATCCTGCAGGCCATATACGCTCCAACTTCCGCCACCCAACTGCAACGCCTCACTCACCATATTTGCTTTCAGCGTGTAGGGAAATCCGCTGTGTTGGTACTCCTTCTTGAAATAGATACGGATATCCGCACGGCGGGCACTGTAGACGGAAGTCTGAAACTGCTTGATTTCCTTGAATTGGCTTAAGTAAGTTTCCATGCGTTTCATCAGCACATTCATCTGTTCCAGCGTACTCCCGTTGGGCAAATTAGCATTGGCAGACAGCACCACCTCTTCGTTGCGGTTGAAGTAACTGCCGTCATACACCTTCTGGATAAACAGGCGCAAACTCCCCCCCAACGCTTTGTCCACTACCGGCTTCACGTTTTCTTTATAGATGGAAGAACCCAGCGTGGCATTGTACCATTCCGCCCAACGTCCCTCACTTTCCATCTTTTCGGGAAGTAGGAAGACGGGCAGTCCAAAGCCCAACACCAGCAGCAGGCAGGCTACCACACGCCAACGTATAATAAAGCGGATCATCGCTTCATAGCCCCGGGTGAAGTAGACGGTCATCCGCTTCATCCGTATCCGGCGCTTCAACAGAAGGATGTCCCCAAACGCTCTAAAGAAAATATTCCCTTTCACTACAGAGCCCGTAACAGAAGCCTTTTTATAAAGCCGGAACTTCTTGCATGATTTCGCCGGGTCTTTCTTTTTCAATTTCAGTTTGTCAATCATGGCGGGCACGAAGAACAGCGAAACAACCAGAGATACTCCCAAGTTGACAATGACCACGGCTGCAAAGTCTTGCAAGTTGAGGCGTATCTTTTCATCCAGAAAGAAGATGATAACCAGCGAACCTATCGTGGTCAGTGTAGCTGCAAGTACAGACATGAATGCCCTCAGATTGCGCCGGTGCAGAATGTGGTCGGTCATTACAATGGTACTGTCTATCACCAAGTTTAAGGATACGGTGATTCCTGCCAGCGAAAAAAGCTGTATCTCAAGCCCGAACAGATAATAAAAGATGACTGCCACGGCAATATTCACCGTCAGACTACAGACAATAAGAAAGAGGTTTTTCAGACTGCGTGTAATCAGCCATACAAACGCCAGCAGAATAAGTATGGTAAGTCCCGTACGTATATAAATCTTGTCCAGTTCTTCGTGAATGTAGTCCGTAGCATTGTAACTGGTGTGTACTTCATACCCTGCCGGCAGGGAGGTACGCAGCATGGTCATCTCTTTCATTACAGCATCACTCAGTTGCAACTGATTAGCTGTTTCCTCCGCAGTGACCGAAAGGTAGATAGAATTCAGCCCGTTGATGCGATAGTAACTCTGAGGCTCTTCCTCTATATGCGACACTCGCACCAGCTCGTCCAACCGTATCATTTTCCCATTGCCCGCAGCCACTGTAATGGTAGTGGCATCGAAACTTCCTTTCTTGCCGCAGGGCATCAGCGCCAAACGCACCCATTCCTTGCCGTGCGATGTCTCCATATTGTGCGTACCCAGAAACTCCTTGGCATAGTGAAGTTGTATGGCCCGGCCGATTTGGGCAAGGTTAATGCCCAGCCGGCGTAGCTGTTCGCTGTCGTACTCCAACCTCCACTCCATAGGGGTGGCTCCGCTCAGTTCCACTTTATACACTCCTTGCAATGCCGCCAGCCGGGGCTTGATATGTTCCTCGGCATATTGCTGTATCAAGGCGGGAGAAGAAGGTGCGTTGAGCGTGAACGAAAGGAAAGGGCGGGAAGCATCCTCATCCGGTGATTTCATCTGAATATACGGATAGCTCACTCCCGAAGGCAATTGGGGCCAGGTCTGCCGGATAATGGTTGAAGCTTCAAAACGGACGGCATCCACATCGGCATGCTTGTCCAGCTCCACCGTAATGCTTCCGAAACCGTTGCCCGAAGTAGAGTTCAGTTTCTTCACCCCTCTGATACGTGCCAGCATGGATTCCAACTTGGAAGTCGCCTCCATCTCCACAACCCGCGATGAAGCACCCGACATACTGAAGCTTACGGTGAACCCCGGCAAGGTGCGCGAAGGATTCAGTTTCACGGGAAGCTGCGGCACCAGGGCTATTCCCACCAATGCCAGGCAGATAAAGGATATGATGATGGTAAAAGAGGAGAAGCGCTTCATTTTAATTGAAAGTTGAGAGTTGAGAATTGAAAGTGATCACTGCTCATAATCAAATTTGTCTGACAAGGCAAACCCTGTGGCAAAGTCGTGTAAGGTCAGCCGGCGGATCTTGTAATAGTTCAGCCAATAATTCTTCAATGCCGAAATATAATTGCGTTGCGCTTCCTGCTGACGGTTGAGCGACAGCGTAAGGCTACTGATATCCGCTTTGCCGATGATAAAGCGCTGACGTGTTTCATTATAAGCCAGTATGGAAAGATCGAGTGCCTCTTCAGCGCTCTTCACAAGCGCCTGTTGCACGTTAAAGTCATTCACGGTCATTATCACTTCCTCTTCGATGCTGATTTCAGTCTGCCGAGCGGAAGTCTTCACCACATTGAGGTTGTTACGTGCCATATTGTATTTCCCTTTCCGCACGCCCCAGTCTACCAAAGGGATGGATACGCTCAACGAAACCATTTCCTGCTGCATGGGCCGCTTATAAGCCTGATTGAACTTCTCCGAAACTTGATTCAAGCCAACACTAGCATTAATGCTGGCATTGAAACGGGATTCTTTTTTAGTCTTATCCACCGTTTGTTCCGCTTCCAATACATTTTGCCGCAGCTCCAGAAAATCCGGATTGTTGGAGCGTGCAGCGGCAAGAGCTGCATCAACCGGAATATTCAGTTCACCCGGATGTCCCGGAAGTTCCAACCGGATTTCCGTATTTTTATCCATGTTGAGGAAAGAAGCCAGTGAGAACATGGCACGTTTCAGGGCGCTTACCGCATTCTGCAAAGAATTGCGGGCGTTCACCACATCCAATTTCAAGGTTAGCAAATCGGCACGGCTGATGGAGGCAATCTTCAAGCGCTCCATACCGATGCGATAAAGCGTGTCGGAAGAGGTTACATTCTCTTTTGCCAAATCATATTCCGCCTGTGCCATAGCCAATTCGAAAAAATAGGTGGTTGCCGTTTCCGATACTTGTTCCGAATTATAGATATACTCCTTTTTCACTTTTTCGTATTTCAGCGGTTCTATCTTCCGTTCCCAGCGGAAAGCATTGTATCCCAGCAGGCTCTGCGAATAGCCCAACTGTACGGGGACACTGGTGAATTGCGTATAATTGCTTTCACCGAAACTGCGCAGATAACTCAAATTCGTATTCAGGTAAAACGTACCACCCGTCAGGTCGAAATTCTGCTCCAGAGCCAGGTTACCGTAAGCATAGAAAGACTGCTGGCTACGGTAAACATCCAGGTCGGATGAAGAGTCATAACGTTTGGTAATATCACGGTTGTACTGTGCCGGCACCAGATTAAGCGTCAAACTGGGCAACCGGTTGGCTTTAAAAGTACGGTATTCCCAATAACCGGACAAATACATGTTCTTTGTCCGGAATGTTTCCAGCGAGCTGTCATTTGCTATCGCAATGGTATGCTGCAAATCGAGTTTAATCACTTTCTGGGCGGGGAGTGTTACCGTGCAGCAGAATGCCAGAAAGAGCACGAAGCCAAATCTTTTCATTGTCATATCTCTTTTATACCGTTATTCACATCTTCTTCGTAATCTGTACCCGGCACGCATATCGCTTGTGCTGTACACAGGCCGGACTTGTTTAGGGAATCCTATTATAGGATTCTATGAACAATATATCAATGTTCATTATATAGAACATAAGCATTCGGGGCAAAGATAACTGATGTGATATAACTAATCATACTGTCTCTTTATTATAAGAAGGCTTGTCGTCTTCGGGCAGCCTAACCTTTTGTTTCCGATAAACGAACCAATATACCAACGGAACGAAAAACAAGCTCACCACAGTGCCGATAAACATGGCGCCAATCATGGCAATGGAAAGCGGTTTTTGCAGTTCCGACCCCATATCAAAAGAAAAGAGCAACGGCACCATACCCAGAACAGTGGTGAGCGAAGTCATCACAATAGGGCGGAGCCTTCTCCTTCCCGCTTCGTGGATAGCCTCCATCAACGGGAAACCTTCTTTCCGTAATTCGTTAATGGCATCCAGCTTCAAGATGGAGTCATTGATGACAATACCGCTCACCGCCACCAATCCGATAGCCGACATCAGATTCAACGTATGTCCGCATACCCACAACAGCACAAGAGCAAAGGCCACATCCACCGGTATCTCCAATAACACAATGAGAGGCTGTACGAAGCTCTCGAACTGCGCTGCCAAAATGAAATACATCAACAGGATGGAAATCAGCAGGATAACGGACAACTCATTCAGCATCTGCCGGTTAGAGAAGAAACTTCCCGAGAAGAACGTATCCCATTTGCCGGTAGCGTCCGCCGTCTCCCTGACCTTTTCCATCAGCGGAACGGCATTCTTTACCTCATAAAAACGGAAGGGAATGTATTCACCGTTCCTTCCCGCCGTAATGCTCTTCAAGTCTTCCGAAGGGGTGACGGTGACCAGCTCGCGTAGCGGCACATATTCCACTTTGCCTTTGGCATCCGCCTGTGTACGTACAAGCGTCTCCTGTAGAATGGTGTTCACCGTCTGTTCCTCACCTGCAATGCCAATGGATAAATATTGCTGGAAAGAATGCAACGTCCCCACGCTGTTCTCCCTGAACGCACTCTTCAATACCCGGTACAGCTCGTCATAAGAGATATTGTAGAGCAATAACTTTTCCTGATTAATGCTGATGTTCATCTGATCTTCAAAGGCAATACCTGTAGGCGCATACCCTGTCCGCTCGGTAAATTGCCGTTCCAGTGTGCGCAACTCGTTGGGTTCAGGAGCCTTTTCCTTGTTACGGGCATAGAGTTCCGCCACGATATCCGCTTCGCCTGTCACGAACAACTTCTCGAATACAGTCTCCGGAGGTGAAAAAGACACCACCGCCAACGGGTACTGTTCTTTCAGCAGCCGGTAGACTTTTGCCTGCAAAGGAGCTATTTCCGAAGGTTCTTTGGTCTTGAGGTAAAGTCCCGCCTCGGTGACCGAGAGAGACTGTTCACGGTTCAGCAGATAATCCTGTTCCCCTACGGCAGCCGCTTGTTCCGTCACATCCTCCTTTATTCCGGCAAACAGCGCATTCACCCGGTTACGATTCTCATCCACATGGATATTCTCATTCCATTCCACCCGTACCACCAGTTCGTTCCGATCTATTGCCGGCATACGCTCCTTACCGATGAAATAAAACATGAGCACGCACAGCGGCAAGGAAGCCAGACAAAGCAATGTACTCAGCGTCTTATGGGCAAACACCCAGTCCACCCCTGCATCATAGAAACGATCAAGGGTATGTCCTTTTATAGGATTGTTGATGCGCACGCGCGTAAACCATGACCGCTTGCGTACACCCGAACGATAGACCAGATAATAAAGCACAGGCAGCAATATGATACCCGTAAAATAAGAGGTAATCTGCCCTGCGGTCACGGCAAAAGCCTGATCGTAAAAGATGGCCCCCGCTATACCGCTCATAAAGATCAACGGAACAAACACGGCTATAGAGGTCAGTGAAGAACTCAACATGGGTGCAATTACCTCGTTCGTCCCCGCCGCGCACGCCCGTTTCAGCGAATACCCCCGTTCCCGGTATTGTGAGATATTTTCCGTCACAATAATGGAATTGTCAATCATCATTCCAAGCGCCATAATTAGTCCGGCCAGCGAAATGATATTGAGCGACATCTTGAACAGGTAAAAGAAAACGAAGCAAACCACGATAGCCACCAGCATGCTCAGTCCGATGATGAAAGGCGACTTCACATCACCCAAGAACAGAACGGCCACAATGCAAATCAGCAGGAAGCCCAGCGTAAGGTTCTGTTGCAGGTTGGAGATGGTATAATCCAGCAACTCGGTCTGATTACGGCTCACGCCGAAATCAATATCGGGATACGTCTGCCGGAAGTGTTCCATCGTACGGTTCACCGCCTGTTTCATATCATCCATATTCTCATCCGCCTGTTTGATAACCGCCAGTGTCACCGCCTGTTTTCCGTTGCTCATTGATATGCCTTTTTCTTTCACGGGCACCACTTCCACCCGGCAAAAATCTCCCAGGCGGATAATCCGGCCCGACTTGTTCATCAGAATATTTTTCACATCATCCGCTGTACGCAACAAAGTGGAAAACTTGATATTATATTCGTAGTAGCCGTCGCGAACGGTCATACTGCCCGGCTCCACATTATTCTTGTTCACGGCATTCTCCAAATCTTCGATAGAAAGCCCCAATACTGCCATCTTGTCCTTGTCCGGCACAATCTGCAATTGACGCTCCACCAGTCCGGTAACATCCACCATAGCCACTTCAGGCAACTGCTCGATACGCCGTTTAATCACCCCTTCGGCAAATTCACAGAGATGTAGAAACTTCTCTTCATCCGTGTCGGCATAAGCACTGTCCCCTTTCAAAGTCAGGTTCAGGTAAAATACCGGAATGTCCGTTGCACTGGCTTTCACCACTTTGGGACGTTCTGTCTCCTTGGGCAGATAATTCATGGCGGCATCAATCTTCTCATTCACTTCGATAAACGCCAGGTCGATATCTGTACCATAATCAAAGCTCAATCGGATGATGCCCGAGCCGTCGCTCGTTTCACTGTCCATTCCCTTGAGTCGTGCCACCTGTATGAGTTGTTGCCGCAGGGGTTTCACCACAGTATTTTCCAGTTCGCGCGCCGAAGTATTCTGCTCCGAAACCTGTACGGTAATTTCCGGGATGGCAATGTCCGGCAGCAATGACACCGGCAATGCAAAGTACGTTACCACCCCCAGGATGAAGCAGGCGGTAAATGCCATGACCACGGCTATGGGCCGTTCTATCAGAAACTTTATCACGGTTATTGCTTTTTAATGACCTTTACGGGCGCTTCGTGCGCCAGATTCACATTGCCTGTAGTAATCACCACATCTCCTTCTTTCAGTGTTTCTCCATTCACACCGTCTTCACTCAGCGTATAACTGTCGGCATTCTCCAATACCGTGTGTACATAGTTCCACCGTGCCTTACCCTTCTCCAGAGTAAAAACCACCTGCTTGCCCGATCGCAATACCACAGCGCTTTTAGGTATTACCAACTTACTTCCCAGCGAGCGGCGTACACTTACACGTACGTTCATGCCGTCAAACAATCCGCTCTGACCGTTAATTGCCGCCCTGACCTGTACCATTCCTTTATCATTTACCAACGGGTTGATTTGCGAAACATGCCCTTCACGCCGGATGGAAGAATCGGCATAAGGAATAACCGTCACCTTATCCCCTGTTTTAACAAGCGGCAATTCACTCTCAAGTACGGTGAAATCCACTTCCATTCCCTGTGCTCCTATCACGGTACAAAACACGTCAGACGTATTGGCGGCATTGTAAGGCTTGGAAAACAAATTAGCCACCAGCCCGTCAAAAGGAGCAGTCAGTGTGGCATGTTCTTCTTCGTACTTAGCCAGTTCATATTGTGACTGCGCCTGGTCGTATCCGCTCTTCACCCGGGCCAGTTGCATCACATCCGCCGGAACTTGCGACGAGTTATCCGCAGCATAGCCCTGTCCTATCAGTACATCCTGCAATTCCAGCTTCGCTTTCTCCAAAGCCACCTTGGCTTGTGCCAGACTATTCCTCAACCGAAACTTGTCCAACTCCGCCAGCTTCTGTCCTTTGCGCACCCGGTCGCCATTCTTCACATAAATATGCGCCACGATACCCGACGTTTCAAATTTTAAGTCTGCCATTCCCCCGGCAGTCACTTTCCCATTACTTACCAGTTCATGGTTGAACACCTGCCGTTTCAGTGTTATAACCGTCACTTCATTCTTCTCATCTGGCAGTGCGGTAGCCACACCCTCTGTATCCGCCTCTTTTTTAGCGCCCGAGCAAGCCGCCAGCACAAACACCGCCAGACAAAGCCAATGCCGATAGTTCCGTGTTTTCATTATTTGGTATTTTGTTTAGATAACTTTTTCAATTCCTCCCTCATCTCCCGTATGGCAGTAGACTCTACTTTAGGATCTTTTGTCAATACTACACGTCTCATTTCCTCAAATTTCTCAGGATGCCAATATTTCGGCTCGGCATAAAGCTTTGCCAAAAGATAATACGGATAAATTCGTCCGGGCAACCGATGAATAGAACGAATGAAGCACTTTTCCGCTTCCTTATAGTCTCCCAATGCCTGATAATTCTTACCCATCACATTCAGAATCATCGGGTCAGTACTGAGTCTCTCTGCATCTTCCAATCTTCTATTGGAGTCTTCATAACGACCCAACTTATGCAGACAATGCCCATATTCAAACAATAACGGTGCTTTTTCTTTAAAAGTAAATCGTATTTCCTTGTATTTTTCCGCGGCTGCTTCGTATGCCCCGGTCTGATAGAGCATTTTGGCATGAGTCCATTCCTTGTATTTTTCCATACGCTCCTCCATCTGCCCATTTGCACCAAAGATAAGCATACCCAAAGCCAATCCGACAATAATGCTTTTTCCTGTAAACCGCCCTAATTCCGAACAAGCTATAAGCAAGCAAAGCAAGGCAACAATAAATGCCGGGAACTGGAATGGATAAGAAGAAAAGGCAAAGACCATCAGAGAAATAAGCGCACCGCATACCCCATATTCGCCATTCTTCACCGCGCACCAAATAGAAATACCGACGACAATCAGGATAAGTATCAACAGGATAAGGCCTCCCTCCATAACCACACCCAAATACTCATTAAAGGGATATTCCGGACTACCGGCAACCCGCTCTTCCCAAACGGCATAATCACCCTTGGCAAAGTAGGCTTCCTGAGCTTTACTGTATGCTACGGCAGGAGCGAAGGAGCCTGCTATCGGATGCTGTGCTATGGCGTGGCAAGTCATTTTCCACAGGAAAAGCCTCCCTAAAGCCGAATCCGATTTCATCTGAAACATCGTAATCCCACCTATTAATAGAGCAAAGGCGGAAATACCCACGGCACACTTTATGTATTTTTTCTTATATCTTCTCCACAGTATATTACGCTTATACCCTTTGTCCCGAAGTATGTAAATCACCCAGCCACAGGACAAAAAGGCAGCTATCCACGCCGAACGACTCATAGTAGCCGGAAGTACACCAAGAATTAATATACCGCTTACCACACCCAGAATCTTATCCGCTCTATGATGCCAATCCAGAAACTTCCATTCCCATTGAAAGTAAGTATAGTAATACAATGACAGCGGTAGCACCATTGCCAGATATCCTGCATAAGGCCCGGGATTGAAGAACGACCCCGTCAAAGCATACCTCGAATGCCCCGAAGCTGCAAACCCGTACAATTGACGCAACCCCCACACCGCTTCCACCGCACCCCAGAACATCAGTGCCCATCCTACCATTCTGGGAAAATCGGGAAAGATAAAAAGACTTTTCCATGATCGATTCTTTTTCGGGGCAATCAAAGAAGCGAGCACTACGCATCCTGCCGCCATCGGAACCGCTTTACCAAACCACACCCACTGCCCGAAAGTCTCTCCCGCAGGCAGTTCGGGATTCACTGCACACACCAAGCTAAGCAAAGCACATACGGCTGCAAACAATAATATTTTAATCAGGTTCCTACACATTATATAAAAAATTACGAGTCAAAATTCTATCCTGTTTATCCGTTAATATTTAAAAATATTGTTGATGAAAAACTAAGAAACAGCACGAAGCAAAGACTCATACACAAAACTATTTATGACCTTGTCTTTATATATATAGAAAATCATTCCATTTTGTTTCTCTAAAGTACCTTCAATATATCTATTAACAATATTTTCACGAAAAATTAAATTAATGGTTTCCAATCCGGTTTGTTTTATATAATATTTCAAAGTTTCTTTAGTCCCAGGCTCTACTATCGCTATTAAGGGTAATCTTTCTGTGATTTTTTCTAGATGAGACATAAAATCCAAGAACTCACCTATACAAACAGAACACTCTGAATTTATCACATACGCTAATCCCGTAAACGATTCATCACCAATTCGCAATTCATTAATCAATTTATCCATATGAAATACCATTTTATCATACTCAAACGGATGTAGCGCATTAACTTGCGTAACAAATTCTTTTATAAAAAGAGCTCGTTTCTCATCATACTCCTCTTTCTTATTTGAATTACAAGAAGTAAGAAAAAGTGTTATTATTAAACAAATAATATATTTCATTTTATAGAGAGCTTTATTAAAAATGGTGTTTTTTCATCATCTAAAACAGTTGCATAGAAACTTTTCCCGTCTGCACTTAAAGATATATTTGAGACATAACGGCCAATCAAATAACTATCTATGAAATTACCATTCCAATCAAATTGAAATATCCATAATGGATAATCTTCTATCTCCTTCTTCTCTACAAGATAATAATCACCCATATAAACTAAATAGAAAAAATCATTACTTGCACAAAAACTGAGATAACTATAAGGTATATAATCTTTCTTAAATAATATCTCGTTAGATTCATCTTCACCACCGGTGATTCTATAATCTGGTAATAGATTATCAGGTCCCTGGATCTTTTTTAATAGTTTTAAATCAGTATCATATATTTCAATTATAGGTAAATGCAATCCTCCATAGACAATCCGATTTTTCTGATAATTTGTTATAAGTTGCCCAGATGTAGTAACATTCCATGTATAGTATTCATAATTATTTTTATCAATATATATACTATTCTTATCATATACTATAAATCGAGGTTCCTTATAATCAATTCCTAATTTTTCATCTTTAAAACAATAAGGATTCTCTACCAATAATTGATTTCTTTTATATTGAACCGCTACGGGTGAATGTGGAAAATATCGCATTGGTGCTGCTCTATAGGATGGACTTTGCAGAACCGAATCAATATTCACAAAAACGGCTTGATCTTTTATGACGTCAATTACCGTTAATATATTCTTATTCAAATAAAAGTTAGCGCTTAGTAATTCATTAGGCCCATTTCCCAACCGAAACATTCGTTTTAATATATTATTATGTTTCAAATTATATAACTCTAAAAAACAGACATCAGCATATTTACGATTCTCGACAATTAAAATACTATCCTGATACACCCAAAAATTCTTGGCGTAAATTAAATCTTCAAAAAATCCGATAGTATCTACACTCAATACTTTTGCATCCAATTTGACTCTTTTGTCTAAGAAAAAAATATCTATACTTTTATTGCGTGTGCAACTGGCACACAACATACAGCTAACGATTATTATAACTCTTATTATTTGTTTCGACATAGTAAATGCCTTTTTAGAAAGCAAAGGAAGTGTCAAAAGTAACCATAAAAGTTAAAACGACTTTTGACACCATCCATTACCGATTAGTTTTTAGTCCCATCACAAGTCAATGTATATCCCAAATACTTAGTAGAACAAGTACCTGGACCGGAACATTTCAGCACAACTTTATCACCCTTTGTAATTTCACAACTTGCTTCCGCTTCTACATTTGCCAAAGAAATGTCTAATAAATAGTTGTGCTTTGCGTTCAGATTTAAGTTCATCATAATTACAGTGGTAATTGCCAATATTGTAATTCCACCAAAAAATTTCTTATTCATATTTTCAAAAACATATAAAATAAAAAATTAGAAAACACATTGAGCTATTTTCATCCTTTCAATAGCTTTAATCCTCTATGGGATTCAATGAATAATTCACTCTTCTCTTTGCGGTCACCTCATTTCTTTTTTTAGAAAAATACAGAACTCTTCAAAAAGAATATCTCAGAAAATAATCTTCCGCATTACCATTATATCCATATATAACTTTAGCCTGTTCATCAACATCAAATAAATTAGGCACAATATCAAATATAAATTTTATATAGCAATGAGCAGTACTGATAATGTCAGTCCATTTCCAGTATTTGATCATATATAGTATATTACATTATAAATCTTTTTATGTTATACACATACACAATATCATCATCTGTTATGCCGTAAAGTACTCCTTCATACCAATCAATATTAAAATCTCTTAAAGGTTCGTCTATATGTAATTTATACAAAGCATTCCCATTCCAATCTATAACATGAAATTCTTTCTTTTCATTCTGCTTGTCTTGAGACAAAACATATATGCATTTATTATTGCATCTCGGTAAAGAAATATAATAATCATATAATTCATCTGGATAATTTCTAGTCTGCTCCAATGTCACATTTCTTCTATTGGAATATACGGAAAAACTATTTGATGGATTTTTCAAATCAAATATATCTATTTGATTATAGATACCTGTTAGACTAACTAATTTCGTTTTATCCGGTTTTATTGCATCTGCAAGACTCATCATATTATTTAGATCTTGTTGGCCTAACACTGCATTGTACATAGAAAACTTCTCAGTCACTTTTTTGTGGTGATAATCATAATAATTATATAAAATTCCTTCTGAAGCATCCAGCGATTTTATTAATAGTAAAGAGTCATTATAATAAAATGCCTGTAAAGGTTCAACAATATTAGAATAATCAATCTTTCGTCTTATTTTATCTTCGAATTTCTCCCCGCTATCTATAAAATCTACAACTACAATTTGTTTCCGATAATAGTCTTGCAGTAAGAGCAAGGAGTCTTGCTTTTGATTTAAAATAGAAAATCCCAAGAACTCATCCGGGCCATTACCGCGAATAAAATAATTCCCTTTTTTTTCATAATTACTTTTCCTATACAATGTCAGGAAATAGGGAGATTTATACTGGGTTACTAATACGTATTTTGAGAAAAAGTCTATTTGAAATGTTCCTATACTATCTATCTTAAGAAATATATTACCATGTAACTTATATTCCTTTTTCTCCCAATTTGCATACTTTATTGCTCCACGGAATAAATTAGGATTATCTTGACAAGCATTTAATAAGAGACACAAAATTATAAAATATAGATTTCTCTTCATAACAAACCTCCATTGGCTCAAGATGTGCATTAAGAGTGATAAAGATAATTACAATACCGCTTTTAAGGCACTTGAATCAGATTATGTATGGCAAGTAGACGAAGCACCTACCCCTTTTGAATTATATTGCTTTGAGCAATTACCACAGTCATAATAAGTCGCTCCTGATTTAGATCTACTTGAACTATAACAAGTAACTGTTCCTCCACCACTTTCATCGTTAGCTAAAGCTTCTATATTATTCAATGCTAGATCAGATAAGGTATCATTTTTTTGTCCAGAATAAATGTTGTACCCAGCAAATGCTGCAAATGCAGCAATAAGAGTAATCATTATTACTTTTTTCATTTTTGATTTATTTTAAGTATAACATATCAATTTAAATCTCTGATTCCCGTATTTATCCTTTCAACGGATAGGCAACCGTATTGTCTCTTTAAATAATCTTCTTATCTTTGCCTCGACCTCCTTTTTAGCGGATTATGGAGCGGACTTGTTTGTCTGTGCTCAAATCAAACGTTCACTATTCGCTCCTTTTCTTTATATCTTGAAGCAAATCTAAAAGATTTGCAGGGAATATGACCTTTTTCTGTCGTGAAATAACCGTGAGAAGGACGTGAAATCTTTCTCACGCAAATAGTGTGTTATGCTGAACTCTTAAGCAATAGTTAGTTTAATACCAATGCATCTCCCCCCCTTCATAAATAAATGGCCTTGATGCCGAATTATTGCCAGGTTTTATCAACAGTAGTGCATTTTGAGGAACATTGTCAAAACAAATTAGTTTCCCTCCCATGACTTTACCTAATGAATGCCATCCATTCTGCCAATAGCAAAGTTCGTATGAGACACTCTCCACAAATCCCCATTCCAAATAAGGACAAAAGCTGATCCGAGATAATAAACAATACTCTCCCAAATCAAAATCCATATATCCCTCACGAATTAAAGCCTTATAACCGGTAGAAGAGTAAGAATCCAACATATTGAGAGCACTTTCCCCTTTTTGAGATAAAAGAAATTCTTTTATGAAGCATACATTTTTCAATCGTTTTTCACTATTTCCATCCTTTTTATAGAACTTCAAATCACCGATTGCAGCATTTTTATTCGGTAATTTCATACGGATATAACGAATAGAATCATGAGGCAGGACTTTCAAATATTGGCTGTTGATCCAGATATTTTTAGGAAAAACGCATAAAGTATCCTTGAATTTTCCAACATACTTTCCTCCCAATAATACAGAACCCGTAATATTCTTATTATTATTCTTGTTATCTGCATAAAATAATGCCCCGGAGAAATGGTTGACCACAATTTTCTGTTTTTCTATACCCGGTTTCAAAGCCCTCATTCTTCCGTCGGATTTTAGTATAAAAGGATCGGATGCTATTTGCATCACCCCGTTTATGCAATACATGGGTAAATATGCAATGCCTTTACCCATCCCTTTAAATATAGCGCTACCGCCTTTTATTTTTCCCCATTGCACCGGTTGCCATTCATTATAGTTTAATACACACAGATAAGCATATTTCGTCCCCGCAGGAATTTTACGGAGAGGAACAACAACGTCAGCTGTTTTAAAATACTCCTGGGAAACATCTTTCTTCCTTACATTTTTAAATAGCTCGGGAATATCTTCAGGATGAACGTCTTTATTAGCCAAAGGGCCTTCCACATAACGCCGGTAAGTACGGCGATAAACCTTTGCCAGACGGAAGCACCCCCATCCTTCATCATAGGATATGTTATTGTAAATGCGTTTATATTTCCAACGATCCTCATCCCAGAAAGCCTCGAACGCATACGATTTGCCGTCCTTTATCAGTACATTCCAGGTATGTGAATTATTACGGTTACCCCATGCCGGTATAAAGTCAATGGCCACTTCCATCCCTAACGAAGAAAACAAGAGGGAATTATACCAGCACCGGTGCTCACAAAGCCCATGCCGCAACTTTTCAAAAGTAGCGGCGTTCCACAAGGGAATCTTTGTACCATAAAATCTGGAATGTCCCCAATCTCTATAAAAATAGAGTAATGAATCCGCTTCATCAATCATATTCTTTCCCGGCTTGTCAAAGAAATGACCATGATGCCGGGCATAAAATACCTGCCGGGCACTGTCTATCACCAGTCCGTTTATACGACGATAAGGCAAGATGTACTCGCAGAAATCATCAAACGAACAATTACGGGTATATACGTTTTCCCTCCATGCACAGAAAGACTGGTCTATCTCCGTAATTAACCGGGATGCCGGGATATGCTCGATATCCATCCACCATTTTTTGTTTATAACCCCAAAATTCTTACTGCTGAATGCATCCCATAGACTATCCACTTTCTCCCCCCATTCCACACCCCGGCTATAAGTATAAGGATGCGAAACAGAATCATAATCAAAGGTATGAGACAACAAATCATATTCCTCATAAAACGGAGCACAAGCATCTATCACAGAGCTATCAATCCCGAAAGCCCCCGGCATATTTTCAATAAGGAAACAGGCAGCCTTATATTTCAAGCTATCCCCACGAAAATGATCCAGAACTTTTTCCAATTCACCTCTATTCTTACCGGACAAAGTTAATGCTTGTTCCAATGCCGTTTCGCGCCGGCATGCAAACAACATTAATACGAATGCTATCCCACACTCCATACCATATTTATACGCCCTATTCATTTCACTTTTTTAAATATTCGTTCCCAACGTATCCGTCTGGAATACAAGTCTTTTGACTTCCAAATTAGCACTGCTTTTCCCACGATAAAAGGTTCCGGCAGCAATCCCCAATACCGGGAATCCTGCGAGTTAATTGCCTTATCTCCCGAAACAAAATAATAGTTTTCACGAAACCGGTAAGAAGTTATTATACTGTCCCTCAAAAAAACATTCCCTATCGAATCAATTTTCAACCTGCATTTTTGCTCCCATCCTATCAACTGCCGGTAAAGTACCCATGCTGTGCTATCCATTTTTATCACTTGCCCACGGACGGGAACAGCCAAGGGCCCGAACTCCTTGACCGTCCATCCCAGTTTCTCATTCCACGGATAAGTACGCATCACCATACCCGGTACTCCGCTGTCCGGCAAGAGGGCGATTTGCCTTTGCGCCGCTTGATTACCCAATACCCCCCGATAGCCTCTTATTCGGAAATACCCTTTTCTTATCTCTATCGTATCTCCAGGTAGCGCGATACAACGTTTCACGTAATATTTCATCACATCAAACGTTATACTATCCCAATGATAAGGCTGGTATGGGAAATTAAAAACAAGCACATCGTTACGCTTCAGCTTCCCCATTCCCGGTGAACGATAAATCCGAACGTCTTCTTTTCTCAAAGCACCTGCTAAATCAAACAACCGGGCACCTTTTGTAAGTTTATCTACAACAATATAATCTCCAGGAAACAAAGCAGGTTCCATAGAATCCGTGGGAATCTTGAAGGAAGTCAAACAAAACACTTGTACAACAATGAGAACAACGACAATCATGCAGAAGTAGAATAGAGCGTTAACTATCATTCTACGTAACTTTTTATATTTCTGCGAATTGATTCTCATTATTACACTTTTACTTAATCTTAAATGTATGAAAGAAAAACAGAAATTAATTCTTAAGCGACATTTTCACTAATGTGGCCTCTTCTTTAACGGCAAAAGCATAAATCATACTATCAGAATCGGAAACGCAAAAAATCGTAATAGGCACGTCCAACTCATATTTACAGACAGGTTCTCCGAACCAAGTTAGCTGGTAAATCACACTACCATTAAAACACTTTATTCCAGCCTCGTCATAACTTTTTCCCGAATATAGTAAATAGACATATTTATCGGTAGCGTAAGCATCAATGAAGGCCATTTTATTCTTTGCACTCATCGGAGCGGATCTTCCTGATTTATTTTCTTCCGCTTTATAAACGGGATACCCTGCTACCCACTTATAAGTCTCCGTTATCTCGCCGTTATTAACAGAATACAAGAAAAAGATGGGAGCTGTACGGACTGCAAACAACATTTTATCCAATGAACGATTGGAACGAAATGCACCTTGATATGCCATCCCCCTCAGTCTGTTACTTATATGTCTCTCTTGCTCGTCATTATACGGATACTCAAAAAAGAACTTCCGACCAATATTCTTACCGTTGAGACTTAACATATTATGCTCATAAAATCCCAATCCCACGTACGTATCAAATTTAGTTGGACAAATATCTATACTATTCAAAGTATCTTTCATCACCACTGGAAATTCCATAGTGCCTCTCTTCACCTGACGGAGGTTCAGTCCAACCAATACACGTTTATACATATCATATACCCCTATCAAAGAATCAGAAGCTATATTATGGAACGAAAAGGGCTGAAGAAACTCATTTACTCCTTCTCCTTTCAGACCGAAACGAATAACAGAATTGTTTCTCAAATTCAATAAAGTAAAAATACTGTCACCGATATCATCATAGGCGATAACGGAAGAGTCAGAATAACAAATTAACCACGGGCGCCCCCATATATAGTCGGAGTCTAAACATTCCGTAGATGTCAAACGTTGAGTTTTCAAGAATGACTTATCAAATTTTTGAACGTCATCTCTCCCTTTACATGAAATAAAAAGAAATACAGATAATGCTAACAATATACGAGCCATAAACTTATTTTTTCAATTCTTTTCCATGGTTTCTTTTTCAATAAATTACAAATGCAAACTATTGTGCATTTCCACTAATTTTTAACTGTATGGGAGACGAAGAAGCATTACAATATACAGTTATCGTTTTATCAAAATGCTCCGGATGTTCTGCTTGATAAGTAATATTTAAAGCAATTGATTTTCTCGGACGAACAGGCTCTTTCGTGTATTCTACAGAAGTACAACCGCATGATGTAATCACATCATTAATAACTAATGGCGTATTTCCCATACTTCTCAACTGAAAAACAATCTTCTGCTTGACCTCCCAGTCAAAATCTCCAAGTGAAATAATTTGCTTGTCTATATTTACCTCCGTCCGTGCATTTTTTTTATTATTATGACCTTTATCTCCTTGGATAATTTGTATATACAAATCTCTTATTTTTGGATTATGGATAGGGTTACCTATAGCCATTACTCTATTCTTATTATCTAACAGAAAAGTTTGAAAAGAAGAATTATTCGGAATTTTATTCAATCGGTAAAACTCGCTTTGTTGATCAATACAAATCGGATAAATAAAGTCATCTCTTTTCACAATATAACTCAACTCTTTTTTATTTTTTTGATGAGAATAAAATATAAAAGCGACCTCATTCCTTTTGAAAGAATTCAGCTCTTGTATAAATTCTTTCCATTGGGGTAATCGAAGTTTGCAACTTGTACATCCTATAGAATCAATATATAATAATATTCTGTATTTCGAATTAGAATAGTTAAAAATTACAGTATCACCATCTTGATTAATAAAAACCGGATTGACAGGAAATACAATTTCTTTCCCTTCCCATTCTTGTATCAGAGATGAAATTTGTCTCTTTTCTATATCCTTACAAGAAGAAATGAAAATAAATAGCAGTAACAAACAAAATAATTGTTTCATAAATATCTCATATTTTTATTACTTACTGGCAATGCCAGAAAATTATTCACTTATTTTGATTTCGATAAAATATGCACCTTTAATTGTGATGATAGATTTTCTTTTTCTTTCAATTTCGTATCAAAAAGAAAGCAATTCATCGTTTAATGTTAAATTTAGCAAAAACATCTTCACCATTATTTAAATCAATACTACTGCCGATAATATATTTATTCGAAGAATTGACAATAAAATTTCTAATAGGTTTGTCTAATTTGTATGAACGAATAAAATCACCATCCCAATTAAATTGATATAAAATATTACAATAACCCGATGGATAATCGCGCTTTACAGCTTTATCCAAAAATTCTTTTTTGGTTAGGAAATTAGGCAAAAGGTATATACATTGCTCCGTTACTGACGCGGTTATTCCCATCAAAGTATTATCCAATGACTTTCCATTCAAGCCATCTGGAGCAGTTGTGTAGAGCGGGTAATCTTTTGTTATTATTTGGCGGCGAATAGGTCTATTCAGATTATCCATAGTTATAATTTCTGCGTAATTACCCCAATTTGAACAGCAGTATAAAAACTGGTTGCTATTGGATCTCCTCAATAGCGCCCCTTCCATGTAGACGGATCGTTTTATCAAGAGAGGAGAATCATTCTTATCATCAGGATATTGAATATTAATCTTATCAATTCTATTTGTTTTTATATCCAGCATTGACAGCAAGTTATTTCCTTCAAAATGACCTCCAGCTGCAATATATAAACTATCTGATAGTGGAACTATTTTTTTCCAAAGATATCCGTCTCGCTCTGCGCACTTTATATCAATAGTTTTCCATATCTCAGAATGATACAGGTTTTCAATAGAGGAAAGATCAACCTTATAGCATTTAATGATATTAGCACTTCTTGAAAAAATAGACAACGCCTTATTGTGACTATCATAATAACAATCTGCCGCAACAGGGAATTCCTTGGGACCATTGCCTTTTTTCCCGAATGAACCTATTGATTTCAGATTATTTTTATCTAATTGATAGACCTGAAAAATCTTATCTGACGAATATCCTAAAGTTATGATTTTATCATCTATAGATTCAACAATACGGGTCGACCAAATTGTTGAATCACATTGAAGGAGTGAAGCCTTAAGTTCTATTGGATTCTGACTTAGGTCTTGAAGTTTTTTTTCTTTATTGCCCGAGGTGCAGGAGAATAAAAATATCAATATAAAATAACAATATATATGTTTCATTGTACAAATGGATTAGTTTCGTTCACTGCGCATTGCCACTTATCTTCAAGCGAATGGGGGAAGAAGATGCATTACAATATACTGTTACGGTCTTATCAAAATGTTCCGGATGTTCCGCCTGATAGACGACATTTAAAGCTATCGTCTTTCCCGGACGAACAGGCTCTTTTGCATATTTCACAGAAGTACAGCCACAGGAAGTAACCACGTCATTAATAACTAACGTTGTCTTCCCTGTATTTTTCAGCTGAAAAACAGCTTTTTGTTTGTTCTTCCAATCAAAATCTCCAAATGAAGTCAGTTGCTTATCAACAGTTACCAAAGTCTTCCGTTCCGTCTTCAGCTTCTTTTTCAGAGCCTCCCCTGAAATAATTTTAAGATAGAACTCTTTAACTTTAGGATTTAAAACAGGATTTCCTATAGCTACAATTTTCTTGCCTCTGTCAATGAGAAAAGTTTGATATTCCATTTCTTTAGGGAAATGATTCAATCTATTAAATGAATCATTTTCGTCAATGTATGTTGGGGCTGGAAAATGTAGCCGTTTTAATAACTTCAGCAGTTCGTTTTTATCACGAGGGTTAAATATAAACAAGAACGGAATCGTATTATTAGATACAGAGTCAACCACGGATATCATTTTCTCCCATCCGGGTAAATTCAATTTGCAACTTGTACAGCCAATTGAATCAATATAGGAAATTATTGTATATTTTCCATATCCATATTCTTTATCATTTACGAGATATTCAAACCTCTCTCCTAATGCATTTCTACTATTCTCAGGAAAGAGAAATTCTTTACCACTCCATTCTTTGACAAAAGTGATGACCTCCTTATTATTATTCATACAGCCCTCTATAAATAGGCATAACAACAATACTTTTATACAATTATATTTCATTACTTCTTAAGTATGTATTTTACAACAACAGGATTATCTTCTTCCTTTATATTTTTGATTCTATCCAACACATCGGGTGATATGAATCTTCTACTGGATTCATTTATATATTTATTCAGTTCATACGGATATAAAATAGTATATAGAACATTGTCACTAAGAAAGAAACATCTATACATGTTCAAGTCTGCATCAGGAGTCATTCGAAATAATTTTTCACTCTTACGGTTATAAATCAGATGATACGGCTTCTTGTTGATAATGTAATGGACATAAATATATCGGTCTGAGATTAATCTAATAATGGGCAACGGATAATTAGAGGACAATAAATAATCTCTTTTTTTATTTATGATTTCCACGTTTCTTTGCTTGTCTTCTTGCAATCCTTTTACAGCTTTTCCATACTGTTTATCCAAATATTCTTTTAATATATTGTAAGCTCCGAAATCCAATTTATAAATAGCCGAAATATCTTTCTTTTCTAAATTATAAGTATAGAAATGGTAATCCATATAATCTGGTGTATAATAGATAGCGGAATCTGTGATTGAGAATATATTTTGCATCATACTTAATGCTGAGACATAATTCGAGTCTTCGCATTTTATATCGAACTGTTTATGTTCATTGTTGTCTATAAAACTGTCTATTCTTATGAATGAATTATTTTCTTCAAAGCGTATCGGACATAAGGCATATTCATTGGGGCACAATGCCTCAAAGCTTCGTGCAACAAATCCTGACTCCTGTTTTAGGTTGCGAGTATTTAGCCAATTAAAATAGACATCATAACTGAGTATTGATCCGGTTCCCATTGGATTATAAATCTCAATACACTTGGAGTATGGATTATATATGGCGTCCGCGCCTATTGAGTACTCTTTCGGTCCGTTTCCTCTGCAATAAGAAGAATTACTGATATACTTTCCATCACCTTTAAACAGAAAAACGTATTGTTGACTATCCATTAAAAGAAATGCATTCATTCCGGGTATATATTTAAAAATTTTCGGTGTCTTTACCAAAGAACGATCTGTCGTTTCTAAGGGAATAATTTCAATGCGATCTAAAAAATCAAGGTTGTTACTGATCGCATTTTCAACAGAGATTGTTTTGATATTAATTTCGACTTTCTCCTTAGGGGTGCAAGAAGCCAGACAAACAACAAGAAATATGTATATTTTTTTCATGGCAATATTGTATTTGTTAACTTATATGAGGGCGTATCAAAAGTCTAAATCCCTTAATTTACCCTTGTCAAAACACAGTAAAAGGGGCAAAACTTTAAAATAGAACTTTTGACACCCCTCAGTTTGAAAGTACTACTTGCAAGGTGAAGAACAATTAAACATCGGATCTCCTGAAAATGCACAAGAGTATCCTGTATATTCGCCAATCATGCATAGGTTTTCTCGCATCCAACAAGCACCTTCATTTTGTCCGCATGTAATTGTAACTGGCGGTAAAGTCTCATCTAAAGCCAAAGCCTCCACATTAGCCAATACTAAATCGGAAAGCTTTGTACTAGGCTGAAATAAATGTATGCCGTACCCCGCAAATGCAGCAACTACAGCAACAAAAAACACTACTATAATCTTTTTCACTTTTGATTATTTTTAGGTATTGCGAATTTATTTAAATCTAGGGTTTCCGTATTTATCCTTTCAACGGATAGGCAACCGTATTGCCTCTTCAAGTATTCTTCTTATCTTTGCCTCGACCTCCTTTTTAGCGGGTTATGGAGCGGACAGCTCGTCGGAGCTCAAACCAAACGTTCACTGTCCGTTCCTTTTTTATATTACGTTTTAAAATCAATTCATACGAAATTCCACGATCGGTTCATCGCTATTCACACCGGTAGCCGTGATGATGCCTCTACCCTCATCTACATAGATACCGTAGATATAGCGGTCTAAAATATATCGCTTTAATGGCTCTCTCTTTAGGCTGAACACGTAGATATTTTTCCTCCATCCAGAGGCTTATCCAGAGGCTGTTAAGCTATTTCTTTGAAGTTTATTTTTTCAAGTCTTTTCCGCAGTCTTTTTTAAATAAATTACAAATGCGAACTATTGTGCATTCCCACTAATTTTCAATCGTATGGGAGATGAAGAAGCATTACAATATACAGTTATGGTTTTATCGAAATGCTCAGGATGTTCGGCCTTGTAGATAATATTTAAAACGACTGACTTACCCGGACGAACAGGCTCTTTCGTGTATTCCACAGAAGTACAGCCGCATGAAGTAATCACATCATTAATGACTAATGGTGTATTTCCTATGTTTTTCAACTGAAAAACGACCTTCTGCTTGATCTCCCAATCAAAACTATCTAAAAAAATAGAGTTCCTGTCAACGTTCACCTCCGTTTGGATAACTTTATTTCCACTCTTAATAACTTTCTTACCTTGAATAATATTTAAATACAACTCCTTTATCTTAGGATTATATATAGGATTTCCAATTGCAACAACCCTATTATTACTATCTAACAAAAAGGTTTGTAATTGAATATCAGAAGGAAACTTATTTAGTTGGTCAAAGCTATTATTCACATCAATGAACAAAGGATAGTCAAATTCCGTTCTTTTCAAAAAATGAATTAAATCGTTTCCTGCTTTTGATTGAAAAACAAAGACAAAAGAAACAGTTCCCTTCGATATAGAATCTACTACATATATGAATTCTCTCCATTCAGGTAACTGCAACTTACAACTCATACACCCCATTGAATCAACATAACACAAAACAGTATACTTCCCTCTTTGCAAATGCATTGTCCGTTCTCCCCATTTTCTACTATAACTAATAAAAGATGTATCTTCTGGAAAAATGATCTCACGATTTTGCCAATATGAAACGGTACGTAGAATGTCATTTCCAGAATTCTTACATGATAAGAATAAGAATATCACGAAAATATAAACTATTTTTTTCATTGACGCAAATAGTATTTCAAAATAACGGGATTATCTTCTTCTTTCAGATTTTTCATTTTTTCTACTTCATCCAATGACATTAAATTTGTATCTACAAGCCTCGATGCATAATAAGCATCACAAACAGCCATCAATATGTTATCGACAATACCAAAACAGGGTTGCATAACAAAGGGTTTTCCATCATTCAACAAGAACCCCTTTTCTCTCTTCCTATTGTAAATATAGTGTCCGCCATATCCGCTTGGACCTTTAGAAAAATAAACATAGACAAAATCATCATTAAAAAATTTTATTAGCGGAGTAATATAATTTGACTTTCTCAAATATTGGCTTCTTTCTTGCATACCCTTCATAAAGTCATCTCTCTTATGAGCAACTTTACTTCCCTCGATTTTAATTCTGTCTCCGGTTGCACATCCCGGCAATTCTTTTTCGGATATTTCTGAATTACCAAAATCAAGATAAATAATTGGAACAAGTTTCTTTTTTTCCCCATCTATCTCATAAAAATAATAATTAATCCCTTTGGGAATAAAATAATACTTTTTCCCATTTTTATAAAAACACTCCTTATCCATCGTATTCCCAGAAGAAATCATTCCACTATATTTTGCTATATTTTGCTGCTTTGCTTTGAAATTGGCAAAAGTTACTTCTTGATTGGTCCAGATAGCGGGAGTTGTAAAAACATAATTATCAGAATCTAAAGCCATTAAAGCATCAAAAAAAAACTCCGGCTTTATCTCCTTTTTAGAAATGAAGTCAAATGTAAGACTATAAGTATATATCTTTCCATAGGGATTTAATAAATCTATCCCTTTTAAATAAGGATTAAATTTCATATCCACCGCCATATCGTATTCCTTCGGACCGTCTCCTTTCACTTTTCTTGAATTAGCAATAAAGGTACCATCACCTGAAAAAGTGTGTATAATCTGATCTTTGCCATATATAGCATATACATCCATATCTCTATCATACATAACTTTCTTATACATATTTACTAAAGAAGAGTCATTAGTCTCTAAAGGAACGATCTCAATCTTTTCTATAAATGATGAAGCATTATGAGATATATTATGCACATCGACAGGAATTTCCTTAACATCATCAGTCACTTTAGACTTATTCGATGAACATGCACTCAGCAATAGCATGAATGCAATAGTAATTATTCTATTCATAAAATCATATTTTAATAAGATTGTACCAAAAATATTCTTTTACCTTATTCCATTAGAGCAAATTGCATAGAAATGATAAAAAGAACTTTCAATACAATCTTAATCTATCATTTATTAGGAACATGGAGAAACGCATGAGTAAGCTGTATAACCACAAAATGCACAGTCATCATAACGAATAAACCAACTAACATAACAGTCTCCTGATATAGTCCAACAAGTACCTCCATTTTGTCCGCATGTAATTGTAACTGGCGGTAAGGTCTCATCTAAAGCCAAAGCCTCCACATTAGCCAATACTAAATCGGAAAGCTTTGTACTAGGCTGAAATAAATGTATGCCGTACCCCGCAAATGCAGCAACTACAGCTACAAAAAAAACTACTATAATCTTTTTCATTTTTGATTTTTTTAAGTATTAAAATAGTTGTTATTCCGTATCTATCCTTTCAACGGACAAGCAATTGTATTGCTTCTTCGGGTATTCTTCTTATCTTTGCCACGACCTCCTTTGTTAGCGGGTTATGGAACGGGCAGCTCGTCGGGGCTCAAACCAAACGTTCACTGTCCGTTCCTTCTTTTATATTACGTTTCAAAAATCAATTCATATCATACGAAACTCTACTATCGGTTCATCACTGTTCACATCCGTAGCCGTAATGATGCCCCTGCCCTCATCTACATAGATACCGTAGATATAGCGGTCTAAAACATATCGCTTCAACGGCTCTCCCTTCAGACTGAATACATAGATGTATTTTCCTCCATCTATCGGTTTGTCCAGAGACTGCCGGGCTATTTCTTTGAAGCTCCTCCCGTGAAAAACGGTATAGATAGCTCGATCTGTCACCTGTACATCGCTGAATCCCATAATGCCGACAGGTATGCCGTAGCCCTCGGAAATTTTGAATTCCGGTTCTCCGTGTGGGCCTGTACGTACAATATGCGTACTGTCTTTCAGGTTATATATTTCCAATACCTCGCCCAATTGGGTGACAGCGGCCAGCACACCGTTACGGGGATTATAATCGATGAAGCTGCGCCATGCCTGCGCCAATGCAGGACGCGCATGCTCCATCGCTGCCTCATCAGAAGAGGGTATGATACCCATTTTACGTAATAGCTTACCCAAGTGACTGGCAAAGCAAAGCCGGCGTTCACCAGAATAATCGGGTATTACGAAAGAGGAATCATTATATAGTGTAAAGTCCAGACAACGAAGAAAATCTTTATCCAGTTTCACCGTTTCCTCACGAAGCAGTGAGTCACCGGATAAAGCAAATCCAAACCTAGCTAATTTTGAATTATTGGCATCCAGCGCCCATAACGAATTGCCTTGCCAATGGATATTTTCGGCAGAAAGCATCTCTCTTGGCGACTCTCCCCTTTTGCCGCAAGAAGCAATATACCGGAACCCGGGATAATAGAACAGATGAATGAAATGATCCGTCCCGTGCAAGTCCATAACCGCCACCTTAGCTCCCTGTATCTTTATCCGGAACGGATAGCGAAAAAGGGCGGTATCCAGCAGTACAGTCTTTGCTTTCAGTTCCCGAGTTATCGGAAAATCTGTATATGTTCCCTTTATGGGTTGAGAAGCACAAGAAAAGAGCCAAAGGCAAATTATAATACAAATACCAAAGAACTTTACGGAATTAATTTTCATAGACCATGAGAACTTTATTCCCATTGTAAGGGCAATCAACAGAACCGACACCCACACAATGTCCATTGACTGATTCTCCATCCGCTAACGCTTCTATATTATCCAATAATAATGAATTGATGCTCGCGGGGCGATTATTTACCATACTCCACGCAGCAATAACTAAGACCGCTATAACCACGATAAACGCAAATTTCATTTTGTTTTTCATAACTTGTTCCTTTTTTACATTCAAGATGAAGCGAATGTAAAAAAACAACTGTTATAGCAATGATTTGTATACGTGAAAAAAGCGTGAGAAAGGCGTGAAAAAAAAATCACGCCTTATAATAATGCCTAAAATTGGTGAATTACTCTATTTCAATGACGAATAACTGATAACCGTTCTTTCCTTTTACCGCATCAATACGGATGCCGGTTTCTTCCGTAAAGAGTTGTTTACGTAGTGATTTTATGGTCGATCTTCTACGAGTATCAATGCCGGTATCGTCTAAAGCCCATCCGCATATTTCGGCAATCTCTTTGTTGGAAAGGAAATGCTCCGGAGCAAAAAGAAAAGCGGAGAGTAGTCTGTGAGGTTGGGGTGGACAGAAAGAAGACTTATCTCCGCAAGTAATTAAGCCGGTTTTGTCGTTGTACTCAATATCCCCAATCCGGTAAGTATCCCCGGATAATTGATAGATGTATTTTTCCTGAAGAATTTTAGGTCGTGAATCCGGCTTCTTTCTATAGGTATATGTAATATATAGAATAAGCCCTATCCCCATCAGTACCCCAATAATAAGTGTGGTTAAAATCTCCGGGCTGCTCCACTCGGCAGACTTCCATGCTGCGGGAGGCTGAAGGTAAGCCTTAACTTCTATGACATACAAGTCATCCAGATAATAGGTGCCTAATAGATTGGCCGGTACACACAATGTGGAGTCTCCTCCGATGAAATGCCTGGGCTTATCCTCATGCTCAAAACCATTTACATCGGCTTGCAGCGCACAACGATAACCCTTCAGATTCTCCATATTATCCAACCAATATGAATAACAAGTCTCCAAAGAAAAGTCGTCCAATAAATACAAGATAATTACCTTCGGACCCATCTCTCCAGAAAGAGATAAGCGCATGTGCTCTTTTAAAGAATCAATGGTCACAACAATAGTATCTTTTGCCGTCCGTACTGAACGCCGGGTCTTCTTTTTATCTTCCTTTCCCCCTGTGCTTGAGTACGGGATATGCATTTCGTCAACTTCCCGGTTTACCCACAGCTCCGCAGCAGTTTTCAATGCTTCTACGGCTTTCGGTTTATTCTCTATTTGATTCTCTACTCCATCGGTATGTACAAAATAAGCAAGCATCCCCATAGTGAGGATGAAAAGGAATACTAATAAGATAATAGCCTGTTTGTGCGTTACCATGTATCTATTTAATTTAGATACACAAAGATAAATTCTTTTTCCATATCCTTTAATCCCGATTATAATATATTTTAATTAAAAAAGTGTGATTAATACCATAAATACCTGTATAAATCGTTGTTCTCTCTTTCCGTGCGGAATAGAAAAATAATAGAGCAATTGCAGAGCCATTTAAGCAACTTTTCATTCATATTCATTGCCTCTACTTAAAGATTTTCTTATTTTTGCCACCTGACAATATAATTTCTTACTTTTGTCGATCGAAAAATAACAACTATGGATACAAACAAGATTGTAGGTGAAAAAATTAAATCACTCCGCGAAGGCCAATCAATTAGTATTGAGCAATTATCCGAACGTTCGGGTTTAGCAGTTGAACAAATAGAACGCATTGAAAATAATATTGATTTGCCATCATTGGCTCCACTCATTAAAATAGCCCGTGTGCTGGGTGTACGCCTTGGAACATTTCTCGACGATCAGGATGAAAGCGGTCCGGTAATCTGTCGCAAAATGGAGGCAACAGACACCATCAGTTTTTCAAATAATGCCATACAATCCCGCAAGCACATGGCTTACCATTCCTTGTGCAAATCAAAAGCCGACCGCCACATGGAGCCTTTCATTATTGACGTAGCTGCTACCGGTGACAGTGACTTTGTATTATCTTCACATGAAGGAGAAGAGTTCATCATGGTGATGGAAGGTACCATGGAGATAAGTTACGGCAAACACACTTATTTACTCGAAGAAGGTGACAGTATCTATTACGACTCAATTGTCCCCCACCACGTACATGCCTACGAGGGACAAGCTGCTAAAATACTGGCGGTAATCTATACGCCAATCTAAGTCACACTAAATGCATCACCATTAACCATGCAATTATACGACAGAACACTTGGGCAATGGCTCGAACATTGGGCCGAGACTACGCCCGATAAAGAATATATTGTATATGCCGATCGCGACTTACGATTCACCTGGAGTCAGTTTAACCGGAGGGTGGATGAAATGGCCAAAGGTCTGATTGCCATCGGTGTAAGCAAAGGTACGCATGTAGGCATCTGGGCTACAAACGTTCCCGATTGGCTTACACTCTTATATGCATGCGCTAAAATAGGAGCTATTTATGTCACGGTCAACACCAATTATAAGCAAGCTGAAGTAGAATACCTTTGCGGAAACTCGGATATGCACACGTTATGCATTATCAATGGCGAGAAGGACAGCGATTTCGTACAGATGACTTACAAGATGCTGCCCGAACTGAAAACATGCGAACGCGGGCATTTACGTAGCAAACGTTTCCCACACATGAGAAACGTGATCTATATCGGTCAGGAAAAACATCGCGGCATGTACAGTACTCCCGAAATCATGTTATTGGGAAATAATGTGGATGATAAACGACTGGAGAAGTTGAAAAGCCAAACCAATTGCCACGACGTAGTGAACATGCAATATACTTCGGGTACAACCGGTTTTCCTAAAGGTGTGATGCTAACACATTATAACATTGCCAATAACGGTTATCTCACAGGTGAACACATGAAATTTACAGCAGAAGACAAGCTATGTTGTTGTGTGCCGTTATTCCACTGCTTCGGGGTGGTATTAGCCACCATGAACTGCCTGACACACGGATGTACACAAGTCATGGTAGAGCGTTTCAACCCGCTGATAGTATTGGCATCGATACATAAAGAACGTTGTACAGCTGTATATGGAGTTCCCACTATGTTCATAGCCGAGTTACACCATCCCATGTTCGACATGTTCGATATGTCCAGTCTGCGCACCGGCATTATGGCAGGTTCACTCTGTCCGGTAGAGCTTATGAAGCAAGTACAGGAGAAGATGTTTATGAAAGTAACCAGCGTGTACGGGCTGACGGAAACTTCACCTGGAATGACAGCCACTCGCATTGACGATTCTTTTGATGTTCGTTGCAATACCGTGGGCCGTGATTTCGAGTTTACCGAGGTGAAAGTTATTGATCCCGAAACCGGACAGGAATGCCCTGTAGGTGTTCAGGGAGAAATGTGCAATAAAGGCTATAACAACATGAAGGGATATTATAAGAATCCCGAAGCAACAGCCGAAGCAATTGATGCCAACGGATATCTCCACTCTGGTGACCTCGGTATAAAGGATGAAAACGGAAACTATCGAATCACCGGACGCATCAAAGACATGATCATACGTGGAGGCGAGAACATTTATCCGCGTGAAATCGAAGAGTTTCTCTACAGGATGGAAGGCATTAAAGATGTACAAGTAGCAGGTATTCCTTCGGATAAATATGGTGAATCGGTGGGTGCATTCATCATTCTTAAAGAAGGAGCAAAGATGCACGAATCGGACGTAAGCGACTTCTGCAACGGTCAGATAGCACGTTATAAGGTACCTAAATACATCTTTTTTGTGAAAGAATTCCCTATGACAGGAAGCGGTAAGATACAGAAATTCAAATTGAAAGAGTTGGGATTGAAGCTTTGCGAAGAGCAAGGCATAGAAGTGATATAAAAGCCTCTTTCATGATGCCTCCCCCTTAGCGAGGGGAGAAAGACTGTGACTGTGTTAATAAAACAGTTATGCAGAGCGAAGCATCTCTTGATCGAAAGTATTTCCCTCTCCTCTCCTCTGCGGAGAAGGAGTTGGGTAAGAGGCTCGGAAAGCCTTAAAAAAAGCTTCAGCTTTTGTCCTACTAATCAGAATGTTTTATCTTTGCGCTACTTTACTATAAATCATTGATAGATATGTCTGAAGAATTATTCTCTACACTGCCCTATAAAGTGGCAGACATTACTCTTGCCGACTTCGGTCGCAAGGAAATCGATCTGGCAGAACAAGAAATGCCCGGCCTTATGGCTCTTCGCGAAAAGTATGGAGAAACAAAACCTTTAAAAGGTGCCCGCATTATGGGTTCACTTCACATGACCATACAGACAGCGGTACTTATAGAAACCCTCGTTGCGTTGGGTGCTGAAGTCCGTTGGTGCTCTTGCAATATATATTCCACTCAAGATCATGCAGCCGCTGCAATAGCAGCAAGTGGTGTACCTGTTTTTGCATGGAAAGGTGAGACTCTTGCCGAATACTGGTGGTGTACACTCCAGGCTTTAAGCTTTGCCGGAGGCAAAGGCCCCACGGTAATTGTTGATGACGGAGGTGACGCTACTATGATGATCCACGTTGGCTATGAAGCCGAGAGCACACCCGAAATATTGGATAAGGAAGTACATGCCGAAGATGAAATAGAGTTGAATGCCATCTTGAAGAAAGTCCTGACGGAAGACAATAATCGCTGGCACCGTGTTGCTCCCGAAGTTCGCGGTGTTTCCGAAGAAACGACTACCGGCGTTCACCGCCTTTACCAGATGCAAGAAGAAGGTAAATTGTTATTCCCGGCATTCAACGTAAACGACTCCGTAACCAAATCTAAATTTGATAACCTCTACGGTTGCCGTGAATCACTTGCCGATGGTATTAAACGTGCCACCGACGTAATGATCGCCGGAAAAGTTGTTGTAGTCTGCGGTTATGGCGACGTAGGTAAGGGTTGCTCGCACTCAATGCGTTCTTATGGTGCACGCGTATTAGTTACTGAAGTCGATCCGATCTGTGCTTTACAAGCAGCTATGGAAGGTTTTGAAGTGGTCACTATGGAGGATGCTTGCAGCCAAGGTAACATATTCGTGACGACTACCGGAAATATTGATATTATCCGCATTGACCACATGGAGAAAATGAAAGACCAGGCTATTGTATGTAACATCGGTCATTTCGACAATGAAATTCAAGTGGATGCACTCAAACATTACAATGGTATCAAGTGTGTAAACATCAAACCTCAGGTAGATCGTTATTATTTCCCGGATGGACATAGCATTATCTTATTAGCCGACGGACGCTTAGTGAACCTGGGCTGTGCTACCGGACACCCGTCTTTCGTGATGAGTAACTCATTCACCAACCAGACATTGGCACAGATTGAGCTTTTCAACAAGAAATATGAAACAGACGTTTACCGCCTGCCTAAACATCTTGACGAAGAAGTCGCTCGTCTGCACCTCGAAAAGATTGGCGTGAAATTGACTCAGTTGACTCCCGCACAAGCTGCATACATCGGTGTTAGTGTAGATGGTCCCTATAAAGCTGAACATTATCGTTATTAAATAACGAAATTGAAAGTGGAGAATTGAAAATTGAAAGTTAGCGATGCTTTTCGCATCTAATAATTCTCAATTCTCAATTCTCAATTCTCAATTTCATAAAATCCCATTTTATGAAAAAGCTCCTCCCCGACTTATTAGTCATTCTGACTTTTGCAGTGCTTTCTTTTGCCTATTTCTTTCCGGCCGACATTGAAAATAGAATTCTTTTCCAGCATGACACTGCAGCAGGTGCCGGAGCGGGACAAGAAGCTGCAAAATATCACGAAGAAACAGGTAATTATACCCGTTGGACAAACTCTTTATTCGGAGGTATGCCGACATACCAAATATCTCCAAGTTATGAATCTACGACCCCACTAAGATGGATACAGAAAGCTTATCAATTATTCCTACCGGGATATATTAATCTGACTTTCATCTTAATGTTGGGATTCTACATCTTACTCCGGGCCTTCGGAGTATCACCATGGCTATCCGGTCTGGGAGGTGTAATGTGGGCTTTTTCATCTTATTTCTTTATACTGATCTCGGCAGGGCATATTTGGAAGTTCATTACCCTCGCCTATATTCCACCGACAATTGCGGGTATTGTCCTCGCCTATAAAGGTAAATACCTCATGGGAGGTATTGTTACAGCCATCTTTGTCGCTTTACAGATACTATCCAACCACGTGCAAATGAGTTATTACTTCCTGTTTGTAATCTTATTTGTGGTAGGTGCATATTTGGAAGATGCTTGGAGAAACAAACGCATGCCACATTTCGTTAAAGCTACCGGCGTATTGTTCGTCGCGGGACTTGTCGGAGTGGCAATAAATCTCTCCAATCTCTATCATACTTATCAGTACAGCAAAGAGACTATGCGAGGCAAAAGCGAACTTGTACAGACTGGAGATGCAGCCAAGCAGACCAGCAGTGGATTGGATCGTGATTACATCACTCAATGGAGCTACGGTGTAGACGAAACTCTCACATTGTTGATACCTAATTTTAAAGGAGGAGCGACGGTGCCCATTGCTCAAAACAAGACCGCTATGGACAAGGCTGACCCGAATTACGCGGCTCTTTACCAGCAACTTCCTCAATATTTTGGTGATCAACCTATGACATCCGGCCCTGTATATGTCGGAGCTTTCGTACTGTTCCTTTTCATTCTAGGTTGCTTTATAGTAAAGGGACCTTTAAAATGGGCTCTCTTCGGTGCGACATTCTTCTCCATTGTATTGGCGTGGGGTAAAAACTTTATGCCGTTAACCGACTTCTTTATTGATTACATCCCGATGTACAATAAGTTCAGAGCAGTATCATCCATATTGGTTATAGCCGAATTCACCATTCCTCTACTCGCCATTTTTGCATTGAAGCGGCTACTCGACGAACCGGGAATACTGAAAACAGAGAAGAAACCTATTGGTCTGAGCGTGGCACTGACTGCAGGTGTGGCATTACTTGTAGCCATATTCCCCGATAGTATTGGAATTACCTATGTCCCTGCTCAAGAAGTGCAAATGTTGCAAAATGCCGTCAACCAGCAAATGATACCGGCTAGCGAGCTAGCGGGAATACTGGGCAATTTAAAAGAAGTACGTTCTTCTTTGGTAGCATCCGATGCATTACGCAGTTTCTTCATTATTGGCATCGGTTGCGCCCTTCTCTTGCTATATACACGCGGAAAGCTGGCTAAATCACTTACTCTTGGTGGAATAGCAATCCTCTGTATTGTAGACATGTGGGGTGTGAACAAACGCTACCTTAATGACGGACAATTTGTGTCGCGTTCTGCACAAGTAGATACTTTTAAAAAGAGCCAGACCGATGATTTGATTCTTCAGGATAAGAGTCAGGACTATCGTGTATTGAACTTTGCATCGAACACCTTTAATGAGAACAATACCTCTTACTGGCATAAAAGCGTGGGAGGTTACCACGCTGCTAAATTACGCCGTTATCAAGAGATGATTGAACATCACATCGCGCCGGAAATGCAAACGGCTTATCAGTCTATTGCAGCGGTAAATGGCAGAATGGATAGCGTAGATGCTTCGAAGTTCCGCATAATCAATATGCTCAATACCAAATACTTTATATTCCCTACAGGAGCACAAGGACAGACTGCTCCTATCATGAACCCCTATGCCTATGGCAATGCCTGGTTCGTAAATAATGTGGAGTATGTAGACAATGCGAATAAAGAGATTGATGCGCTGAAAGAGATTATGCCGACGAAAACCGCTGTGGTAGATCAGAAGTTCAAAGCTAGCTTAAACAATGCAACAACGGCATTCAAAGACACGCTTTCCAGCATTAGCCTGAAAAGTTATCAGCCGAATCATCTGACTTATGAAACAAATAACGCTAAAGACGGCGTTGCGGTATTCTCGGAAATTTACTATCCACATGGATGGACGGCTACAATTGACGGAAAACCGGCAGACATAGCCCGTGCAAACTATATTCTCCGGGCAATGTATGTTCCTGCAGGAAAGCACACCATTGACATGAGTTTTGATCCGAAGAGCTTACATGTTACCGAAGGCATTGCTTATGCGGGACAGGTTCTTATCGTCTTGGGAATAGCCGGCATTATCTTTGCCGAACAAAAGAAAAGACGCAAATCGGCTCAATAAGCCGCTATGGAATACTAGAAAACAAGTTGAACATTTAGTAATCGAGTAGGAGGAAAACGAAGTAGTTTTCTTCCTACTTTCGTTTTCCGACCTCTCACACCACCGTACGTGCCGTTCGGCATACGGCGGTTCTTTACTTACGATGCAATTTGCTGTAATACCCCATCAAAGTAGGATAGCCTGCTTGTTTCAATTTGTCATTATTCAGAGCGGAAGTCAGTATTCTGCTCCCGGCTATACTCCAATATCCCAATCGAGTATTAGCGTGTTGCCAGGCATAAAATCTACTGATGCCACACTTCTGTAAATTCACAAACTTCGTCTTAATCTTCTTCCAACATTTCCAAATACTCATGCGTATCCTACGGCGAAGCCATTCGTCTATACGTTTCAAGTAGCTCTGCATATCCGCTAACTGAAAGTACTCTATCCACCCACGCATAAACCGATGGAGTTCTGATTTGCGTTTATCATATCCCATACCATTGCTTCTTCCGGTCAACTCTTTCAAACGAGTTTTCAGCTTAAGATAACTTTTAGGATGTACGGATAAACGACACTCACCTTTATGTACATAAAATGAGTAACCCAAAAACTTCATTCCTCGAACATAACCAACGCTGGTTTTATCAAGATTCACTTTTAGTAAAAGCCGTTTCTCAATAAAAGTAGTTATACTCTCCTTAACACGTAAGGCAGAACGTTTGCTCCTACAGAAAATCATACAGTCATCCGCATAGCGCACAAACTTGTGCCCACGGGATTCCAACTCTGTATCCAATTCGTGGAGCATGACATTGCTCAGCAGAGGACTCAATGGTCCACCTTGGACAGTACCCTGGACCCGACTTTCGTAGTGACTGCCTGCCATTACCCCCGAAAGAAGGTATTTATGGATGAGGGAGATAACACGACCATCCTTCACGGTACGCGACAGAACCTCTATCAGCTTGCTGTGGTTGACTGTATCGAAGAACTTTTCCAGGTCCAGGTCAACACAGTATTTATGACCACTATTGATGTGAGATTGGGCGCGCCGCAAGGCTTGGTGGGCACTGCGTTTAGGGCGGAAGCCAAAGCTGTTGTCACTGAACTGGCGTTCGTATAGCGGACTAAGCACCTGACTGATGGATTGTTGAATAAGACGGTCAACAACGGTAGGAATACCTAATTGACGTTTCTTAACTCCATCCTTGGGGATTTCAACCCGGCGGACGGGATTGGGACGATAGCTACCGTCCAACAAAGAGTTTATCAGTTCGGCTTTATGGAATCCCAGGTAAGGAAGTAAATCTTCCGTTTCCATCTTATCGACACCTCCACTGCCACCGTGGGACAAAACCTGCTTGTAAGCACGGTTCATGTTTGCAGGTGACACAATACGTTCCAATAAATCATCTTTGGTAAATTGCACTTCCACGAGGTGGTTTTCAGTTATCCCAATAAAGGTCTGCACTCCGGCATAGCTTTCCGATTCCGTCCTATCCTTTTGCCGGCAGTTATCACTCGATGTTGATATTTTATGCATTCGTTCCTTTATTAGGTAACATTCATTGACTACTCGCTTAAATAAAGTTCAGACCTTCCCCGACTGTCTGTTTTTTTTTGTTTTTTTTTTGTTTTTTGTTTTTTTCGGGTACTATGTCGTCTGCTGACTTCTCACAGCAAGCTTTACTCCATGCTTCTGAAAAAAAAAACATCTGCACGTCTGTGAGACCTCCCCAGTTAAGAATACATTCTTTCCATCTTATACCTGCCGGATTTACTTTGGATGTTTCAGGATAGTTATCGGGCTTTGTCTTGTTCAGCAGACTTACCCACATCCTTTAGCCTTATATCCGGTTTCTGTACGTCAGGCCAGATGTTTGCCGCAACCTTCCTTCAGATTCCATCTCACGGTGGACACCCTTGGTCTTGACTAAACACTTCCCACTATCAGGGCGTGTGAGGGACTTGCACCCATTAGAATATACCCATGCTGGGCGAACTGATAAAGGCACGAACCTCACGGTCCGTGCCTTCCTTTTGTTAACTTTAATTCTTAAATGCAGGAAACAAGTTCCACTTACCCGATTATTACATCGCCTCATTTAAGTCTCTTTAGATTCCTCAAATCCTGCTCGGGAGCTTCACGCAGACTAATAGCAACTCCTCCACCGGGAGCCAGGTAAGGTTTCATTATATTTTTTGAAGTGACAATCATTTTTCTTACGGTATAGCTCTGAGGATGAGTATCCCAATCAGCATCTTTCCCATCGGCGTAAATGGTTGCCACATATTTACCGGCAGGGGGTAAGAAAGATAGCGGTATAGTAGCCGTACGCGCATTCTCATCGGTTATTCCACCGATAAACCATTCTTGTTTTCCTTTTGCCTGACGGGCTACCGTGATATAATCACCCGGCTCAGCCTCTAAGTACCAACTGTCTGCCCAGTCTACTGCCACATCCTTGATAAACTGAAAGGCATCGGGAAAACGTTTGTAGTTAGAAGGAAGATCAGCTGCCATTTGAATGGGAGAAGGCATCGTCACATAAAGAGCCAATTGCTTGACGAGCGTAGTATGAACCCTTTCATTCGGTTTATCCCCTTTATAATAATCCAGGCGAGTCTGGAAAATACCCGGTGTATAGTCCATTGGTCCACCCTTCAGACGGGTAAACGGCAGAATACAGGTATGATCGGGATCATTTCCCCCCATCGATTCAAACTCTCCACCTCTTGCCGACTCTTGTGCCAACCAATTGGGATAAGTACGGCATAAGCCTGTGGGACGGACAGCTTCATGACTGTCGACCATAATTTTAAAATCAGCGGCACGACGGGCCACATGAATATAATGATTCACCATCCATTGAGAGGAATGATATTCGCTTCGAGGTATGATATATCCTACATAGCCTGTCTTGACGGCATGATAACCATGATCTTGCATGTATGAGAAGGCTTCATCCAACTGTCTTTCATAATCAGCGGCATTAGCAGACGTCTCATGATGCATAATGATTTGTACGCCTTTGGACGCAGCATAGCGTTGAAGTCCTTCTACATCAAAATCAGGATAAGGTTTATTAAAAAGAAACTGCCGATCTTTGCGATAAGAAGCCCAATCTTCCCAGCCTTCATTCCAACCCTCAACCAGTACACCTTGTATACCATTCTCGGCTGCAAAATCAATATACTCTTTTACATGAGCGGTATTGGCGGCATGTCGGCCGTTCGGTTTCAGTTGCGTATAATCGGTCACTCCGGGCTTCGCCTTATAGTTATCACTATATGCCCAGGTTTTCCCTCCTCCGGTAAACATCTCCCACCATACTCCGACAAACTTCATTGGCTTAATCCATGATGTATCGGTGTAAGTACACGGGTCATTCAAGTTTAAAATGAGTTGTGAAGCCAGGATATTCCTTGCATCATCGCTTACAATGACCGTACGCCAGGGTGAATTAAAAGGCAATTGCAAATATCCTTTCTTACCCAGCTTATCGGGAGTAAGATGTGCCGAAAGCATAAACTTCCGATCGTCCACATTCAACAGCATGGTACCAAAATTAACCAAAGCCGCTTCATGAATATTCAGGTAGATACCATCTGAGGTTTTCATCATCAACGGGGTTTGTACGGTCAATCCCCCTTCGGCTTTAGTCTCATAAGGCTTCTTGCTTATCTTTTTCTCCATATCCGAGGCAATCATGGAAAGTGGTGCCGTGGTATACGCAAATTCATTTGTATCGTAATCTCCCGGAATACAGAAAGCTTTATGGTCACCCGTAAGAGCAAATTCCGTCAACTCATCATTTATCGTCAGATAGTTCAACGAATTCTGCACAGGCAATTCGTAGCGGAATCCAAGTCCGTCATTATACAGTCGGAAACGAATATTGAGGGAATGCCCGCTACCCGACTGGCGCAAAGCAACCAGCAGTTCATTATAATGATCGCGGACTGTGGCATACTCGCCCCACACCGGGTGCCAAGTATCATCATGCGAGCTATACTGTGCATCTACCACCTCAAAGTTTCCGGTCAATGAAGCCTCATCCGCCTTTAAGCCCAACCGACTAAGCCCTATAACAATCTTACCCTTATACTTCAAATTATAATAAAGCGAACCATCATTTAGTTGTACGCTTAAATTCAACACCTTATCAGGTGAAAATAATTCCTTAGAGGTTTGCAAACCCTGTTGTTGCGCAGCAAGTTTCAAGGAAACAAACAGCAGCAAACAGAGCCAAATCACACTCTTCTTAACGCTTACTTTAATCATCTTTTTTCTTTTACTCTTTCGTTTTTAGTGATTACCCCTATAATATTATGCAATGATCGGATGTCTATACCAACAGAGTCGTAGAGTGTACCCTATTCATCCCATTACTGAATATAGAATCAATACGGATGATTCCTATCATCAATGGCATTGATGATACAATCAGTCCTAGTAAGAGATAGGCTCAGTCAGGAAATGAACTATGCTTATGCCCCGAATCATCACGATATAAACATGAGAATAATCTTATTTTTTTTTACTATTGAAAACATCCACTAATCACAACTAACCGAAAACTATTTCGTATATACGGCATAGCCATTTGCAGGCAATGATATCATTACATCGGTCGAGAAAGTCAACTTTCCACCCTTCAAATAATCGGTAAATTCTCCGGTTGGCAAATTTCCGCTGAGTCGTACCGCAAGAGGAGAAGAACCAAAATTCAACAACACAACCACTTCACTGTTTCCTTTCTTTCGCGAATAAGCCAGTACATTAGAATTGTTTACTCCAAGTACATTCAATGTCCCCCTACCACTACCGCTCTCAAGAGCCGGAGAAGAGCGTTTCAATGCAATCATCTTTTTGATGAGAGTGCTCATGGTCTGATTAACGGGTGTCCATGCCACCTTATCATTGTCAAACAAGCCTATCGTTTTATTCATTCCAACCTCTTGCCCGTTATAGATCAGTGGCATATCATATATGGTAAATTCCAATACGGTCAACGGCAGAGTAGCCGTACCGTAGCGAGTAAACTCCGTACCGCTATATGCATTCAAATCATGGTTGGTAAGAAACACCATACGCCCTTTAGTCGAATAACCGGTATTATTGAAGAGAGACTTACACGCATCCGATAGAGCTTGTACATTGCGATCCGTGCCGAAAGTATTCAAACGATTGTTGAAATCCCATGCATAATCGTAATCAAAGACATCCATATACTCGGGCTTATCGCCTTCGGCAAGCCAAGTAATATTCTTAACCGGATTAATTGCCGCACGCGCTTCACGCCAAAAAGAAAGAGGAATATAACTGGCCGCATCACAGCGAAATCCGTCAATATTGGCTTCCTTAACCCAAAAGCTCATCGCGTCGATCATAGCAGCACGCATATTGGCGTTGTTATAATCGAGCTGTATTACGTCATTCCACCCTTCAGGCGAGTATGGGCGCACTCCATCTTTTTCGGCATAATAATCGGGATGTTCGGTAACCCATGCATTATCCCACGAAGTGTGATTACCCACCCAGTCTAGCCAAACCTCCATCTTCTTGTCATGAGCAGCCTGCACAAGTTCCTTCAAATCAGTCAATGTACCATAAGCAGGATTCACCGCCTTATAATCTCTGACGGAATATGGGCTTCCCAAAGTTCCGTTATGATTCTGCTGCCCTACAGGATGAATAGGCATTAGCCACAGGATATCAACACCCAGCTCTTTCAACCGGGGCAAATCGTTTTTAACGGCGGCGAATGTGCCCGCAGCCGAATAGCTGCGGACATTCACTTCATATATCACTCTATTATTAGGACTAACCAATTCTGTAGGGACTACCGGTAGAGGTTCATCAGGCCCGGCAGCACCGGAATGTCCCCCGCAACCAATCAAAGCAATTCCCGCCAACAAAGCAATTAATTTGCACTTCATTTCTTCAACATTACTATATAATGACCTGTAAGGTCGTTAAACTTCACACTATATTCACCCGAATCCTGTATGCTGATATTATTATCCTGACTTGTAGGATTATATTCGGCTACTCCATAAGGTATATTTGAAGGAACTTTCGGGCACCATCTGTTGTCCCAGCTATGATTTACGCGGAACTTCACTCCATAACCCGGGTTGTCAATATTAACCGTCAGGCTCCAGATATGTGGGTCATAACTACTTGGAGTCATGGCAGGATCAGCATTATTCGCCCCCCAGCCACAGAAATCACCTACAAAGTTCACCATATTCCATGTCTTGGCATTTGTCATGTCGAAATCAGTGATGGTATAGGTCATATCCTTGGCATTGATGGTTATGGTCTTATAGCCTTCCGTCGCATTGTAGAAAGCGCCGCCTGCATTTTCCTCGTAAGACATCTGCCCGTCACCCTTGTCGCAATACATCTTATAAGAACCAAGTGCTTCCTCTGGGCAAAACTTAAAGTAACAGTTGGCAGCTATACGTCCCGTATAAGTATATACCGGATTAGACGGATCGCTATCATCACGAAACATGATAAAGTCCGTGTTCGAATTATTCCATCCATTCATATCACCACAGATATAGACAGCTTTCAGCTGGTTTTCAACCACCTCTTCATAAGGTGTAAGGGTCAACTTTAGGAGGTTGGACGACGCTACGGTTTTAGGCAACCCCTCTCCGTAAGTCGCAGTCAGTCTCAACTCCGCATCAAACGTTTCACCAGGCTGAACATTCAAGGTTTTAGTCAGCAAATCGTTGATAGTTTTTGTCAGTATATCGGCATGCAGAGACGAGGTTACGGCAAGTGATTGAGGATTACTGAAATCCGTTCCCGCCTTTGCCAATTCAAGAGTATATGATATCGGACCGACAGACGATGATTCTTCCTGACCGTCGAGAAAGAACTGAGTTGCACTCCAGGTTACCGTACATAACAACGGACTAGCTCCCTCCGCCGGTTGGCTAAGCGAAGCCGACTCAAACGGTAAGCTATTTAGAGTACTGGGATTGACTTTGGTCAGAATAGGTTCCTTATCTCTTTCGGCACAAGAGCCAAAGAGAAGAACAAGAATAACACTAAGGAATAAGTACTTTTTCATATATAAACGATTAAAAAAGTTCATAATTAATAAGTCGGGATAATCATTAAATTATCCCTTGGATGATCTCCAGAATCAAAATCCCGTATTTTGCTTAATATTAGGATTAGCAACAAGCTCAGCAGCCGGTATCGGATAGAGTTTATACTTATCATCAATATTGGCTGTGCCTGCATATACTCCGTTCTTCCATGGCCACGCGTAGTTCTTAGTAAACTTGCCGAAGCGGATCAAATCAGTCCGGCGATGACCTTCCCAATAAAGTTCACGAGCCCGTTCATTGAGCAAGAAATCCAATGTCAGGTCAGAATCACCGATCACACTAGCCCCGGCGCGTCTGCGCAAGTCGTTGACATAGCCCAGTGCAAGAGTCTTGTCGCCCCCAGTTCCCCCTCTTAACACAGCCTCAGCATACATTAAGTAAGCATCTGCCAAACGATACATCGGGAAATCTGTGTCAGGAAATACATTGTCCGATCCGGGAGTGCCGTCACTCTTCAGATTTGTATATTTGATAACGGCCCAACCTGTATTATAATCACTCCATTGAGTCACATCCTGAGTCCGTTTCTCTTTCCAGAAAAGCGCACGTTTGTCGTTATCGCCAAACAAAGTGGTAAGAGCTTGCGTTGAACGGACACCCGACCATGATTGTGCCAAACCGAAGTTTTTACCCGGGTCCATATCCGAACCGTAGGCAGCAGCCATCAGATAAGTTGTGCCACCATAAGATGTAGCCGACTTTCCATCAAATACAATAGGGAAGATGATCTCGGTCGACAAATGATTATCGGCACCAAACATATTCTTATAAGTCGGATCGAGTACATAGCCTGCACCCAACACTTTATTCAGATAAGTCAGCGCTTCTGTATAATGTTTCTCATTGATGTAGACTTCCGAATTAAGATAAAGCTTCGAAAGAATCATCCATACCGTAGGATCATTCACCCTACCGTAATTAGCCATTGATTTTGCAGGCAAATGTCCCTCACAGGCTTTTAGCTCACTTTCAATCCATGGAAAGAGGAAGTCTCTGCCTTTTTGTTCCGGGAGATAAGAACCTACACCATCACCCTCCGTGATATAAGGTACGTTTGCATAAAGATCCAGCAAGAAATAGTAATTTAATGCACGCAAAGCACGCACCTCATACCGGTAAGTCTCCACTTGGGTCTTTAATGCATCGTCCACTCCACGTGAAGCCAGTTTCTCAGGAGCAGTCTGACGAAGATATTCATTACAATATGCAATATTGAGTAACATACGGTTATAGTTCAGTTCGCAAAAACGATTGCTGGAAGTCCATTGATCAAACTGTAAGCCATTCAATCCATCATCACTCCATGCAATGGCAGCCTCATCGGTAGGAAGCTCCTGTAAGTTCCAATACGCACGCAAGAATGTCGCTTCACCCTGATCGCTTCCCACAATATCGGGCATACCCGAAGGCCCTTCATTACCACTGATTGAAAAGCCCGCATAAATCTTGGCTAAGAAGCTGGAGTAAGTTTGAGTATCACTCCATGCAGCTTCCGGTAATAGTACATTATCAGCAAGAGGCACTGTATCGAGGTCGTTTATGCAAGAAGAGACCAATAATACTCCACATACCAGAGTATAGAAAGTTTTATATATATTTTTCATGCTATCTTTATTTTGAATTAGAAGTTTAAGTTTAGACCAAGCATCAGCGTCAAAGGCCTTGGATAAAAGTCATTATCCACACCGCCCGCTACTTCCGGATCAAGTCCCTTGTATGCGGTAAAGACAATAGGATTTTGAACGGTTCCGTAAATTCTTCCCTTAATATGGCTACGGGCAATGCGATCGAAAGACCATCCTAGCGTAATATTATCGATACGGAAGAAAGATGCATTTTGTACATAGTAATCGGAAAGCACTTTCTTTGTCTGAAAATTAGTATCAAAAGCACTTTGTACACGGTTAGACAAGAATTCGTTGGCATATACACGGGCAGGAGCAAGCTCTGCATTATTTGCCGCTATGGCGTTGAAGTTATAGTTACCAATGCTACCATGTCCGGCAACAGAAAGATCCCACGCACGCCAGGTTAATTTTGTATTCAAGCCGAACGTCCAGTCGGGAGCAGGTTTATGATATAGATAAAGATCTTTCTCATTGATCTGTCCGTCACTGTTGCGGTCTTTATACATCCCTTCAATAGGCTTTCCGTTGGTGTCATAGATCTGTTCATACACATAGTACATCCCGGCAGGGTTACCGACAGTATGGGCGAGCAACTGAAATCCTCCGTCACCCCCGGTAGTGCCATAACGTCGGATCGCACTCTTATTATCACCATAGCTTAACTCGGTAATCTCATTTTTGTTGTAAGCGACATTGGCCCCCAACTCCCATTGCCAATCTTTGTTTGTAAATGGAATGGTATTAATCGAGAATTCTGTACCGACATTCTTCAAAGAGCCGATATTGGCAACGACATATTCACTAAAGTTAGTTCCAGCTGCAACCTTCGTTTCGGCATTAATAAGATCTTTGGTCTTACGATAGTAGAAGTCGAACGAACCATTAATGCGATTCTTTAAGAAACCATAATCCATACCGACATTATAGGTAGTCGTCGACTCCCACTTCAGATCGGGATTGAATGATGTCGGACGAATGACAGGAATCCATGTCGGAGTACCGTTTACATACCCGCCGATATAATTGGCTTGAGTTCCAACAGCTTGTTCATAACGCCCCATATAAGGATAATCACCCTGGTTAATATCTTGCTGGCCTGTCATACCCCATCCTAAGCGAAGTTTCAAGTCACTTAAGACATCCTGGTCTTTAAGGAATCCTTCATTTATAACCCGCCATGCCAGAGCCACCGAAGGGAATATTCCCCAACGATTATCTTTATGGAAACGTGAAGAACCGTCATCACGTATAGTAAAAGTCAGAAGATATTTATCGAGAACGCTATAATTTAAACGACCGAAGAAAGAAACAAGATAGTTTTCTGTCTCATAGCTGCTAATGCTCACTACCTCAGGATTTCCATTTGCATCCAACTTGGAAATTCTATAATCATGGTTGCTTCCATCTCTCCAATAATGTTGCCAGGAATAACCACCCATCACATCAAAATGGCTTTTGAGGAAAGAGAAGTCTTTAGAATATTGCGCATAAAAGTCGAGTAGACTGTTGCGTCTTCTCTGATCCCAGTTCCCATCATATCCTCCATTCAAATAATCGGAAGGTGCAAACTCCGAGATATACTTATGCCCGGTACTTTTAGAATAATCCAAGCCAAGATTTAATGTCAAGCGTAAATCGGGTAAAAAATGAACTTTATAATCCATCTGCGCACTCCCTACGAAATTAAAGACATCGGAATGATCGTTCGTCATTTCGAGTAATGAAAGAGGGTTTTTAGTTGCCACATTCAGAATATTGCCATCGGCTCCCGTCCAAGTATAATATCCTCCGAATATACTGTTAGGATCATAGACCGGTTGAGTAGGATCCATGGCTACGGCGGAACCTATAGCCGATTGATTGGCAAAGCGATTTTTAATATACATACCCTTGCCATTCAAATTCAGTTTAAGATGATCGTCGAACAAAGAAGGAGTTAGAGAAAGGCTCCCCGTGTAACGCTCCATATTTGAAGTTTTCAAGATACCGTTCAGATTAATATAACCTGCAGAAGCACGGAAAGGAACAACATCCTTTACAGCTCCGTAAACACTGACATTGTGTTCAGTGCTGACAGCCGTTTTAAAAATCGCATCTTGCCAGTCGGTATTCTCTTTACCTAGCTTCCCTACGACCTCAGCTTCATTGGTTAATCCCTTAAATGTTTCCGTCACAAAATTACGGAACTGATCTCCACTAAGTACATCCACTTGATTTACCCGCATCCCGACTGATACATTTCCATCATAAGTGACATGGGGTTTGCCCTTAGCACCTTTTTTGGTAGTAATCATAATGACACCATTGGAAGCGCGAGATCCATATATAGCTGTAGCGGAAGCATCCTTCAATACAGTGAAAGTTTCAATATCCGTGGGATTCACCGTGCTAAGTAAATTCCCAACTCCCCCTATACCTGTATTATCCAACGGAACACCATCGACAATCAGCAAAGGGTCATTGCTAGCAGAAAGAGAAGAACCTCCACGAATACGAATCGTTGCACCGGAAGATGGAGATCCACCTCCTGTTGTAATATTAACACCGGCTATCTTACCAATGAGCATATCCTGTGCATTAGGAGCCAATCCTCTGACAGAAGGATCTGCTTTTACAGAAGTTAAAGATCCGGTAGCGTCACTTTTACGTACTTGCCCATAGCCTATGACGACAACCTCACCCAGCGTCTGCGTATCATCCTGCATGACAATATTAAAGTTGGTTTTCCCGGCGCAAGGAAGCTCCACCGTCTTATAACCCATAAATGTAACGACCAATACATCTCCGCGAGATACTCCCGACAATCTAAATATGCCATTCATATCTGTGATTGTGCCGTTTGAAGTTCCTTTTAGAAGAATATTAGCACCGATAACAGGCTCCCCGGAAGAATCTACTACCTTTCCATGAATAGTAGATACTTGTGCAGATACACAAATGGAGAAGAATAGCCCTATCAACAAAAGGAATTGTTTGTAGAAACGTTGCTTCTTTTTTGAGACTTTCATAATTTCAGATTTTTACGTTAACTTTCGTTTTATCGCTTCTCACACTGAAGCGCATTTGCAAATATCAGTGAAAGACTTTCAAAAAAAGATAGCAACTAGATAAAATCTAAACGTCTAAAGAGGCAACATTCTGATTTTTAATACAATAGATAAATATAAAAAATCAAAAAACTAAATGCCATAGAGTGGATATTAGAGTAAAAGAGTCTCTTTTTTAATTATCAGATACAATTAAGGCAGAACTCCACGTAATTCCTGAAGGTGAAACTAAGAGTGAATTAACGGATTTGATGGCCTGAACCTGCGTTATCAAAAGAAGCTATTTTCATCACTCTTTCTTCAAAGCTATCTTTATAAAGAGATTTATTACGAAGCTTGGAGCGATAGGTATAAATGGTGGTTATTGAGTAACGAAGAAAATCTGCAATCTTAGAACTATCGGTAATGCCCAAACGGATAAGAGCGAATATACGCAGTTCCGTAGTCAGTTTCTCTCCCTGCTTAGGATGGATTTGTTCTTTCTCGGGTAATAAGGAATTGAAACTCTCTACAAAGTCAGGGAAGATATTAAGAAACGAGGTGTCAAAGCTATGATAAAACTCCTTCAATTCATCATCTACAAACTGCGTCGATTTCAATGTCCGGAAAAGTTCTTCAGTCTTGCCTGAAGAAGCTTTCTTATTCAACATACGCCGATACACCTCCAATTTATCAATATATGCAGAACAAAGACTTAAAAAACGCCCGATATATTCCTCCTTTATACAATTTGCCTCTGTCAACGAATGATTAGTCTGCCGCTGCTTTTCATTAGCGCGTGCCAGCTTCTTCATTTGCATAATGACATATACAATAGCCAGTAAAAGGAAAAAAGATAATATACTGATAATGCCTAACATCCAGCGCAGTACTTGTTGCTGGTGTTCTTTCTCGGATTGGTATACCTTATCGATAATAGGCAGCATTTTCGAAGCCTGCACGTTACGAAGCCTGGCATTATAGACATTGGCATCTTCCATACTAACCTTTACATAATGATCTGCACGTTCTATTTGCCCTTCCTGATATAAAAGCTCGGACAATGCCCTTAGGGAGTTATTCTCTTTCACTACAGCCTTAACGTCGGAGATAGCACTCTTTATCAAGTATTCCTTCCTGGCCTCTGTACGTCCGCTACACTCATAAACAAAGGCTAGAATCGAAGTCAACACGGCATAATTACGGGTATCGGTAGAGACCTGAGGTAAATAAGACAAGAGCAGATGCTCTGCTTCATTCAATTGTTGTTGTTCGACTAACGCGGGAACTTTTGTGATAATGTACTGATAAGATTTATCTGGAACAACAGACAGGACAGAATCTCGATACTGATTCATCCTCTTAAGGTAAGTCTGCATGTATTCATCTCCCTGAGCATACTCCGCCTGATAGAGATAAAGGTTTTCAAATGCAATATAATAATCAACCAATGCCTTTTTCTCCAAATGTCCCTTATCTATTGATTCCAAAAGCTTCATTGCCTCAACATATAAACCGGAAGTAGCTAAGATATGGGCTTTTTTCAATACGGCTTCAGTAACCCATTCAGGACGTCCCAATAGAGAAGCAATCCTAATATTAGCATCAACATAACGCCTCGCGGAATCGCATATATATGATTCATATTCATGAAATAAAATATTATTAATTTGATAACGCTTCGTCGCAGAAAGATCAACAACATGAAGTCTATCCTTTATCATGTCTATGCGCTTTATCTTTGCTCTTTCATACACAGAACGGTTAGCAATTGCATCATCCAATTGTGTCAATAAAGAATCCAATATAGGACGAGCTATAACTGATATTGCCATTAATAATAAAAAAACACAAAAAAGAAGACATCGTTTCATAAGTATTTTCATATAAATTAGATCATACAAAGATATAAGTTCTTTCCTAGTAATGAAATTATAAAACTGGAAAGCCTACTTTCAAACGATAGATTATACCACTTAAATAAAACTCGTATTTTCTATCGTCCTTTTTGCTCCGGACAAAGAAGAAGGCCCTTTTGCGAGAAGATAAAAATTATTAATACTCCTGCTTGTCAGTTCTTTCAGGTTAACTTTCACTTTGAGGTAGCCTTTAAAGCATACACTATGGGCACAATATTTATTACCCTCACTGATATAAGACCGGGCACGTTGTAAGGCCTTATAAGTGCTACATTTTGGACGGAAGCTAAAACTGTTGTCATTGAACTAGCATTCGTAAAGCGGAGTAAGCACCTGACTTATAGATTATTGAATGAAGCGGTTGACTATGGTAGGAGTACCCAGCTGGCGTTTCTTCCCTCTATCCTCGGGACTTCAACCCGACGGACAGGGTTCGGACGGTAATTACCGTCCAGCAAAAACTGTGTCAATTCGCCTTTATGGAATATCAAGCAAGAAATCAATTCTTCCGTTTCCCTCTTATACCTGCCGGATTGACTTTGGATGTTTCCGGATAGTTACTGGGCTTTGTCTTGTTATACAGACTTACCCACATCCTTTAGCCTTATATCCGGTTCCTGTACGTAAGGTCAGATGTTTGCCGCAGTCTTCCTTCAGATTCCATCTCACGGCAGACACCCTTGACATTAGCTAAACACTTCCTACTATCAGGGCGTGTCCGGGACTTGCAACCGTTAGACAATGCTCATGCCGAGCATACACAAAAAACCGCCCCCTCCCCTCACGGGGGTGGGACGGCAACAGTCAATAATACATGAAAAAACGCTATTTAGAGAGAGTCTCTAGTGTGTATATGATTTATTTAATATCACTTGTATTTAAGAAAACATGCTCGGGTTTGGAAGGATGCTTTGTCTTTTGAAATTCCTGCCACTTTACATATTGTTCCTCCGTCAGAATCTTCTTTATTTTCTTCTCCTTCGTTTCTGCTGCTTTTTTTAGTTTTTCAGCATTATCTTGATTCAGGGAGTGGAGATTATTAAAATTTCCATTTGCAGGAAAATGATTCTTCCTCATCCCAGGCTCCATCCCACCGTTATCGTTATCTTGGGAATGTTCACGATCGTCTTTGAAACCAGAACGTTCTCCCATCGGTGAATGTCTATCCATTCCCAGCCCTGAAGTATTATTGGAAGCATTGGCAAAAAACAACTTCTGTTCCTTCAAGTTCAACTTATATAACTTATCATATTGCTTTTCCGTGAGTAGCAATTCCTTATTCATCTCATCTGTGATTTTCGTCGCAACTCTTTCCGGAGAAGGAACTTCATGAGGTAATTGCTTTCTTTCCGGATTCTGAGCCTGTACAGATATTAAATGAATAAGTGTACAAACTAGTAACAAATATATTTTTCTTAGGATACTCATAATGCTTGCTTTTTCTTACGCAAAAATAAGAAGAACAGAAGAACCTTACAAAAGAAATCTACAAAAAGAACATATTCATCGACAAAGCCTCAAATAAATTATTATTTTGGAATCTCTGGCTTTGCAATTGCCACTTGCTGACAGGCAAGCTCAACATCTCTTAAATAAAAAAAGGAGTACCGCTGTACTCCAACCTTTGTTAACCTTAAATCTAATACTATGAAAAAAATCACATTACAAATGTAAAAGTCTTATCAAAGACATCCAAAAAAAACATCAAGATTATATTTAATTTATTCTTATTTTACATATTTTTATCGTTCCCGCGCACAAATATCTTTTTGAAAGTTAAATAAGTATCTTCTGTACAAAAAGATATTTTAAAAAAGACAGGGCTATCCCATTATTAGAATAGCCCCATCATGATATTAATCAAAAAAACAAATTATAGATCAATCTTTCAATTTAGCTATAATAAAGTCACGATTTAAACGTGCAATATTGCTAATAGAAATATTCTTAGGGCATTCAGCTTCACAAGCACGTGTATTAGTACAACCACCAAAGCCCAACTCATCCATCTTGCTCAGCATTGCTTTTGCACGGCGTAAGGCTTCAGGCTTTCCTTGTGGCAACAAATTCAACTGGCTAACTTTAGCTGAAACAAATAACATTGCAGAACCATTCTTACAAGCAGCAACACAAGCGCCACAACCAATACAGGATGCCGCATCCATAGCTTCATCTGCAATTGGTTTCGGGATAAGAATAGCATTTGCGTCTTGAGGTGCACCGGTACGTACGCTGACGTATCCACCGGCTTGCATAATCTTATCAAAAGCAGTACGGTCTACCATCAGATCCTTAATAACCGGAAAACCGGCAGAACGCCATGGCTCTACAGTAATAGTATCCCCATCCTCAAAACGACGCATGTATATCTGGCACGTAGTTGCTCCTGTAGCAGGTCCATGAGGGTGCCCGTTAATATAAAGGGAACACATTCCACAGATACCTTCACGGCAATCATGATCAAAAACCACCGGTTCTTTACCTTCACTGATCAACTGCTCATTAAGAATATCCAGCATCTCAAGAAATGAAGTATCGCCGGGAATATCTTTCATTTGGTATGTTTCAAAAGCGCCTTTAGCTTTCGGCCCTTTCTGACGCCATACTTTAAGCGTGAAACTTATATTTTTATCCATTGTCTTTTAATTCTTTTAATGTTTAACTTCCCGATTAGCTCTTATAGTTACGAGTCTGTACTTTAATAGCCTCATAAACCAGTGGCTCTTTCAACAATACCGGAGCTTTTTCATCAGATCCTTGATATTCCCAACAAGCCACATAGAAGAAGTTTTCGTCGTCACGTTTAGCTTCACCTTCTTCTGTCTGATATTCCTCACGGAAGTGACCACCACAGCTCTCATTACGATTAAGAGCATCATAAGCGATCAATTCACCCATAATGATAAAATCATAAAGACGAATGGCTTTATCAAGTTCTACATTCATACCCTCTTTATCACCAGGTATAAATAAATTCGTTTCAAACTCCTTGCGAATTTCTTTCATCTTAGCCAATCCTTCTTTCAAACCAGCTTCGGTACGTCCCATCCCAACATACTCCCACATCGCATGACCGAGTTTCTTGTGGATAGAATCAACAGATTCCTTACCTTTAATATTCATCAACTTATCTATCTTGCTTTGGATGGCATTTTCTGCTTCCACAAATTCAGGAAGATCGGTAGAGAAACGAGGCACTGTAATTTGATCAGCCAAATAGTTTTGAATAGTGTATGGAAGTACAAAATACCCATCAGCCAAGCCTTGCATCAAAGCAGACGCGCCAAGACGATTAGCTCCATGATCAGAGAAGTTACATTCACCTATTGCGAACAGGCCTTTTATGGAAGTCATCAATTCGTAATCAACCCAAATGCCTCCCATTGTATAGTGAATAGCAGGATAAATCATCATCGGATTATCATAGGGGCTTACATCTGTGATTTCTTCGTACATATCGAACAAATTTCCATAACGTTGAGCCACAACATCTTTTCCTAAACGATTGATAGCTTCACTGAAATCGAGGAACACAGCAAGACCTGTATTGTTTACTCCAAAACCTTTGTCACAACGTTCTTTTGCTGCACGGCTGGCAACATCACGGGGTACAAGATTACCAAATGCAGGATAGCGGCGTTCCAGATAATAATCACGATCTTCTTCCGGAATATCTCTTCCTTGGATTTGACCAGCCTGCAACTTCTTAGCATCTTCCAACTTTTGGGGTACCCAAATACGACCGTCATTCCGGAGTGACTCGGACATTAAGGTCAACTTAGATTGCTTATCACCATGAACGGGGATACAAGTCGGATGAATCTGCACATAAGCAGGATTCGCAAACCACGCACCCTTACGGTAGCATGCCATTGCAGCAGAACAGTTACAGGCCATAGCATTGGTAGAGAGGAAATAAGTATTACCGTAACCACCTGTAGCTATAACCACAGCATGGGCAGCAAAACGCTCCAATTTACCTGTCACTAAGTCCTTAGCGATAATACCGCGAGCACGCCCGTCAATAAGAACAACATCTTCCATCTCATAACGAGTGTATAACTTAACCGTTCCTGCATTAACTTGACGGCTTAGAGCTGAATATGCTCCCAACAGCAACTGTTGCCCGGTCTGGCCTTTTGCGTAGAATGTACGGGAAACCTGTGCTCCACCGAAAGATCGGTTATCTAAAGTTCCACCATATTCACGAGCGAAAGGAACACCTTGAGCTACACATTGGTCTATAATACTATTGGAAACTTCAGCAAGGCGATAAACATTTGCTTCACGCGCACGATAATCACCTCCTTTTACTGTATCGTAAAAAAGACGGTAAACAGAGTCACCATCATTTTGATAATTTTTGGCAGCGTTAATACCACCTTGTGCTGCAATGGAGTGTGCACGGCGGGGTGAATCCTGAATACAGAAGTTAAGTACTCTAAAACCCATTTCTCCAAGAGAAGCCGCGGCAGAAGCACCAGCCAAACCTGTACCAACTACAATAATATCCAAACGACGCTTGTTGGCAGGGTTTACTAATTTCTGATGAGCTTTATAGTTAGTCCATTTCTCAGCCACCGGTCCTTCCGGTATTTTTGAATCTATATTAGTCATAATAATTTATTTTTAGTTTTATTGGCGATTGTTGTAATCAACAAAATTTGTATAGCAAATAGGTTATTCTCCTTAATATTATGTATTAGCAAGCACCGCTACACAATAATGATTTAATAAAAAAGGCGATAACAACCAATGCAAAACATACAACAATAATTGTAGAATAAATATTAGAGATACATTTCCAACGGTTAATCCAAACTTTATTATTCCAGCCAATAGTCTGCATTGCACTCCAGAAACCGTGAGTTAAATGAAACCAAAGAGCTGCAAGCCAAACAAGATATAATGCAACAAATACAGGATTAGAAAATGTATTCTTAATATGATAAACACCATCTGCTGCATAAGTCGTATCTGCCGTGACGTCACCTAATTTATACATAATCTCCGGTAATTGCATTTTAGCCCAAAAATTCACAAGGTGCAAACCTAAACCCACAAAAACAATAATACCTAAAACCAGCATGTTTTGTGAAGCCCACTCTACAGTTTTAGGCTTTTCAACAACTGCATAGCGTTCGGTTCCACGCGCTTTACGATTTTGCATAGTCAGCCAAAAAGCATATACAATATGGATCACAAATAAAGCTGCCAAACCAGCCGTTGCCACCAATGCATACCAATTCGCTCCCAAAAACTCACAAACCAAGTTGTACCCTTCTTCTGACACCAGTGCAACAAGATTCATCGCCATGTGAAACGTTAGAAATAGGACAAGGGCGACACCGGTAATACTCATCACCACTTTCCTTCCTACAGATGAATTACTTAACCACATAAATGATTGAATTTTAATTATTTAATAGTTACAAAAATTACGTACGGAGTGTTTATAGTATTATTATCCGGCAAAAATAGAAGAAATAGCTTGATTTAGCAAGGAATTAAAGAAATAATTCCGTAATGAACAGTGGAGTTGTTTTTACAGTTAAAAAAGAATTATTCGTCAGTACTATCAGAATCACTATTGTTCTTATTTCTGTCTGTCGCAACATTTTTTATAACAGTAAGCTTTTCACCACCCGCTGCCCTTTTTCTTAATGCACGTGGTGTATCACCGAATGAATCTTTACAAAAATGAGCAAAATGTGATAAGGAGTCGAAACCATAGCGGGAACTTATTGCGGATATACGCATAGTGGTAAATTGCAAATCATTTAAAACTCCCTCACGTTTTTTATCTAAAATCCATTCATATACCGGAATTCCATATAAATTTTTAAATAAGCGTCGAAAAGTTGTAGTAGTGTATCCTCCAAGATGAGCAAATTCTTCCACGTTTTTCACTTTATCATAGTTCTGCATAACAAAATAATGAAAACTTTCGGTATAGGTACTTATTGGATAAAAAAAACGGCTTATCTGCGGCAGTGGATAGTAGCAAGTGAGAATATACACCATCTCTTGTGCTTTCAAATGAAGATATCTATCACATACTGTAGACTGTTCTTTAAAGTGATCAATCACATCGGACAAAACATTTCCGAGCTTTGGAATAAGAGTCAAAGGTGTATAAACCAAAGGCATTTCCGAATTTTCCAACACCTCCTTGTAACTTAGATCACAAATTAGTGGAAGCTCAGTAAACCAAAATTGAATATATTCCACATCAGTAAGTGCTAATAATTCAATTTTTGAACCAATAGCCTGCAAAATGAACTGCTTTTCCAATAGAGTGGTACCCGGATATTCTTCGCTATTCACCAATAATGCACCTTTCAGCAAGAAAATTATGCAATTCTGGGTATTCTTTTCTGCAGCAAAATGTCGTCCTTTGGGATACTGATGGTAACACCAAATTCCTTCATTCTTTTGAGAGCAAGAAGTACAATCTATTCGTCGGGCACATTGCATATTTCGCCTTAAATATAATGATGAACTAAATTAAAGAGAGAACAAAGATATTTTTTTTTCTCGTACACTCAAAGAAATTAAATTATCTTTGTGGAATAGCAAGGCATAGAAAGTTATGAAAAGAGAGGTGATACTTGTAATATTTATATCATTTATTGTATCAAATGTACATTCTCAAAATTGGGACATTAATACTTTGCATCGAATAAATAGTTGGAATAGCAAAACCATTCGTGAATATAATAGGAGCATTTCACGAACCGAACCATATATTGCACTTGGTATTCCGCTCTCAATGGTAGCAGTAGCATGGATAAATAGCGATGATCTGCTGATGAGAAATGCTGTATATGTTGGAACAAGTGTCGCCGGGACTTTTGCAGTAACATATGGATTAAAACATCTAATCAATCGCGAACGTCCCTATGATCGTTATCCAGGCAGAGTTCATCCTTACAGCAGAGAAAATAGTCCTTCCTTTCCTTCAAGCCACACTGCAACAGCTTTTGCTCTGGCCACTTCTCTTAGCATAAAATACCCCAAATGGTACATTATTGCACCGTCTGCGCTGTGGGCATGTTCCGTAGGGATATCGCGAATAAACGAGGGAGTTCACTACCCTACTGACGTCATAGCCGGCGCAGCGATCGGAGTCGGGTGTACAGTTGCAAATATCTATATTAACCGTTGGCTTAATAAAATATTATTAGGAAATTAAATCCTTTCCATATTATTAGAAGCAAAACTATAATATGGAATTATTACTCAACTAAATGGTAAATTGAAAATAATAAGATATACTAAAATCACAATAAAACAAATAGCCCTCCAAGCATTAATCTTGCGCTCTTTAGTAAAGTCAATCCACATTTTATAACTTATGCAGATAAGGAGAATAAATAAGAGAACTGAAATAAGAATATTCATAATAATCTATATTTATGAGACCTCATTTCAACAACTTCTGATACTGTCCGGAGTTCAGAACTTCCAAGGCTCGAATCACACTATTATTAGCTTCATTCATAATTTCAAAATACTCATTCATATTCCACAAGTCACGAGCAATCAAAGCTTTTAACTGCATTTTTATTAACGGCAGGGAAAGTTCATATTGCTTCTTATCAAAAATGATATTTTCTTTATCAGCGGCAGATTTCATATCATTAAGCACCTCATCTCCTATCTGAAACTTAGAATTAAATGCATCAAACTTAATATATTTTTGTTGCAATTCCTTACGATGGCTTTCAATATACTTCATCGTCGTTTTAATAATAATTCCCTTGGCTACCAAATTTCTATGATAATCAGTATATTGAGTTGTATCAATTGGTACAAAGTAATCAGGCATAATACCGCCCCCACCATAAACTACACGATTCAATTTCTTCGTATAACACTTTAAGGAGTCGGCAAAATGAATACTATCAGCATGCATCATCTCACCACGGTTAAACCGGTCAATCAGATCTTGATTATATTTTACTTTGTTAATTTCACCTTTGCCATTACTAATTCCATCTTCATCATCTTTTACATTAGAACTCTTCCTGACTAAAGACATATCGACAGTACTATCATAAGGTTTCTGAATACAACGTCCGGAAGGAGTGTAATAGCGAGCAATGGTTAGTCGTATCATAGAACCATCAGGTAAGTCTATTGGGCGTTGTACCAACCCTTTGCCAAAAGTACGCCGACCTATGACAAGACCTCTATCCCAATCTTGAATAGCACCCGTTACAATCTCACTTGCGGAAGCAGAGTATTCATCAACCAATACGATAAGCCTTCCGGTCTTAAAATTACCCCCACCTTTGGCATAAAAATTACTACGATGTGATGCTCTTCCCTGAGTATAGACGATCAATTCCTTTTGTCCTAAAAATTCATCCGCAAGATCAATTGCAGCATTCAGATATCCACCTCCATTACCTTGTAAATCAAGGATGAGGTCTTTCATACCCTCCTTTTGCAAATCCTTAAGTGCTTTTACAAATTCCTCACCTGTAGTAGCAGCAAAACGATTAATTCGAATATATCCAACTCGTGGCTGAATCATGTATGAAGCATCTAAACTATAAATTGGAATTTTATCGCGCTTTACTGTAAAAAATAAAATACCGTTTACCCCTCTTCGAACAATAGTCAGCTTTACTTCAGAACCTTTAGGACCACGTAAACGCCCCATTATATCTTCCGTTGACATTTTCACTCCGGCAATTGCAGTATCATTTACAGCTATTATTCTATCACCGGCTAAAATACCAACTTTCTCGGAAGGACCATTACTAACAGGCTGCACAACTAGAAGGGTATCTTCCATCATCTGAAACTGCACCCCAATACCTTCAAAGTTTCCCTGCAGAGGTTCATTCATCTTCTTAACTTCTTCAGCATCACTATACGTAGAATGAGGGTCCAATTGAGAGAGCATTTTAATAATGGCAGCTTCCACCAATTTGCTTTCGTCAACCGTATCCACATAGAGATTAGTAATAGCAAATTCCGCCATTTGAAGTTTACGCGCCGGTAAATTATTTATATTCTGGGCCTCCACCAAATAAGTAAAAGCACAAATGTATACGATAAATACAACTATCTTTTTCATCAAAATATTTTTTAGCTTCCTAGATATTTAATCCAAAAGAGGAATGTTTATATTTTCATGCCCTCAGGCAAAAACCGGCTAACATCTTTCCCATATTGCAAAAGTTCACGTACAATAGAAGAACTTATGCAAGTCAATTCAGGTTCCGTGAAAAGCAAAATAGTCTCAACTCCGGCGAGTTTACGATTAACATCAGCAATCGTTTCTTCATACTCAAAATCTTTCACAGTACGAATGCCACGAATAATAAATCCAGCACCAACCTTACCCGCAAAATCTATAGTTAAGCAATCATAGGAAGCCACACTGACCCGTTTCTCTTTTTGATAAAAATCACGTATCATTTCCACACGCTTGTCAATAGGAAAATAAGTGTTTTTATTCTCATTAACCCCTATCCCTATAATAATTTCATCCATAAAACTCAATGACCGAGTTACAATGGAGTAATGCCCAATAGTAAACGGATCAAATGTCCCGGGAAAAATAGCCCTTCTCATGATGCAATATCCTCTTCAATTACCAGATTATTAATAATGAAATTCTGACGTTCCATTGTATTCTTTCCCATATAAAATTCCAAAAGCTCCTTTACCAAATCGGTTTTGCGCAATGAAACCTGTTCCAAGCGCATATCTTTACCTATAAAATGTTTAAACTCATCCGGAGATATTTCTCCCAATCCTTTAAACCTTGTGATTTCCGGGTTTGGTCCAAGCTCATCTATAGCCTTCACTCTCTCTTCCTCTGTATAACAATAAGTCGTTTTTTTCTTGTTTCGAACCCGGAAAAGAGGAGTCTGAAGAATATAGACATGTCCTTTTTTAATTAAATCGGGAAAGAACTGAAGGAAAAAAGTAATAAGCAGTAACCGGATATGCATACCGTCCACATCGGCATCTGTTGCCACAATTACTTTATTATATCGTAAAGCTTCAATACCTTCTTCAATATTCAACGCAGCTTGCAATAAATTAAACTCTTCATTCTCATAAACAATTTTTTTTGTCAATCCAAAAGAGTTCAAAGGCTTACCACGTAAACTAAAAACTGCCTGAGTATTCACATCCCGGCTTTTTGTTATAGAACCGCTAGCAGAATCACCCTCTGTTATGAAGATGCATGATTCTATTTCTTGATCTTTCCCTTTCGCATCATTTAAATGGAAACGGCAATCACGTAATTTCTTATTATGTAAATTAGCCTTTTTAGCCCGTTCGCGAGCCAATTTTGTCACACCTGCAATAGCCTTCCGTTCCTTTTCAGAATCTTGAATCTTCTGCAACATAACATCTGCTACGAGTGGATTCTTATGCAGATAATTATCCACCTCCGTTTTAATAAAGTCGCCAACATATTTATTCACGCTAACTCCACCCGGAGACATGGAAGGAGAGCCTAGCTTTGTTTTAGTCTGACCTTCAAATTGAGGTTCTTCCACATTAATTGCAATAGCGGCAACAATTCCATTACGGATATCGGCATAATCCTGATTCTTATTATAAAACTCCTTAATGGTACGAGCCAAATGCTCTTTTAAGGCACTTTGGTGAGTTCCTCCTTGAGTTGTATGTTGCCCGTTAACAAATGAGTAATACTCCTCTCCATATTGATTAGTATGGGTAAAAGCAATTTCAATATCTTCGCCTTTCAAATGAATAATATCGTATAGACCTTGAGCAGTCATGTTATCATTCAAAAGGTCTTCCAACCCATGTCGAGAAATAATACGCTGCCCATTATAGATAATAGAAAGCCCTGTATTCAAATAAGTATAATTACGCAATAAAGTCTCTACAAAAGCATTTTGAAACGAATAATTTAAAAATAACGAATTATCCGGTTCGAAAAAAATGTATGTGCCGGTTTCCTCATCCGAATCCTCCGTTATATCGCTTTTCAATATTCCTTTCTCAAAAATGACTGTACGAACTTTTCCGTCACGGAAGCTACGCACCTCAAACAAACGGCTAAGGGCATTAACAGCTTTAATACCAACCCCATTCAAGCCGACACTCTTTTTAAAAGCCTTACTATCATATTTACCACCGGTATTTAATTTGCTAACGGCTTCTATTAGCTTTCCTTGAGGAATTCCTCTCCCATAATCCCGAACCTTCACCCGAAGGTTCTCTTCTACCGTAATTTCAATCCGCTTTCCAGCACCCATTTTGAATTCATCGATGCTATTATCCATTACCTCTTTCAACAGTACATAGATTCCATCGTCACCCTGCGCACCATCACCAAGACGTCCAATATACATGCCCGAACGGACACGAATATGTTCCATATCATCTAAATGACGAATATTTTCTTCTGTATATTCTACACTGCTTTCAAGTGTAAGCTCATTGATATCTTCCATCTTAAGACTTTTTATTTATAAAGAAGATTAACCCTAAAGATAAATTTAACAGAAAAGTCTATTTTATCTCTTTAATAAAAGCTCTCCGACGTTTATGTTGCTCCGTTTTAAAATATTCCCACTGCGCTTGAACTTTGCCATTTTGTTCCAATTCCGGATTGCTTTCCGCAAATATAAATCCTAATTTTTGATAAACAGGTATCAAATCGGAAAATAACAATGCATTAACACCTTTATTCTGATATTCAGGCTTCACGGCAACAAGCAACAAATCAAGTATTTTAGAGCGCCTCTTCATGAAAAGAGCTTTAAGTAAATAGTACCAACCCAAGGGCAACAATCTTCCATGCGCTTTCTGCAAAGCCACAGACAATGAAGGCATTGAAATGCCTACACCAACCAATTTATCTTCAGCGTCCGTGATAAGTGTAACCATACGCAAATCAACAATAGGCAGATACATCTTAACATACTGATCAATCTGCCGTTGGGAGAGTGCAGAGTAGCCATATAACGGGCTATATGCCTCATTCATAAGCTCAAATATAGCCTGACCATAATCTTTTGCTATTTTCTTTGAAGAAGAATATTTTTTAATTTTTAAGTTATATTTCCGTTGTACCAGATCTGCAATTCGCTGGTGTTTCTCTGGAATAGCTTCCGGTATGTAAATCTTAAATTCCAACCAATCAGCATCCTTTACAAATCCCATACGTTCCATATGAATAGGATAATAAGGGTAATTATAAGTAGTTGCCATAGTACTAAGCTGCTCAAATCCGTCTATCAACATACCCTCCGCATCAAAATCCGTAAAACCCAAAGGGCCTTGTATATGAGTCATACCTCTTTCTTTCCCCCATTTTTCAACCGTTTGAATTAAAGTTTCCGAGACTTCGAGATCATCAATAAAATCAATCCAACCAAAACGAACTTCCTTTTTATTCCATGTTTGGTTTGCTTTATGATTAATAATTGCAGCAACCCGACCAACGATCTCTTCTCCCTTATAAGCCAAAAAGTACTCTGCTTCACAAAACTCGAAAGCTGCATTTTTTGCCTTATTGAATGTATTGAGCATATCATCATAAAGATCTGGCACAGAATAAGCACTGCTTTTATATAAGCGATAATTAAAACGGATAAATTTTTTCAAATCTCTTTTTGTAGAGACCTTCTTAATTGTTATTGTCATATTTTCATCAATAATGTAAAGGCAAATATACTGGATAATATTCAATCACGGCATTGCCGTAGATAATAATCTTTTTTACGAATCACATCAATGTAGCCGATTCAAGTATATGAGTTGCCACTTCGGCATCTTTGTGAAGTTGAGCGACTAATTCATTCAGCGTTCCAAACTTTTCTTCAGGACGAATATAGCTAACAAAAGAAATACGGATTATTTTGCCATAGATATCTGAATTAAAATTAAAGAGATGTGCCTCAATAGTACGATCAGTACCATTATTGACTGTAGGACGAACCCCGATACTAAGCATTCCGGCATAGGTTTTCTCTACTACTGTAACCCAAACGGCATATACCCCATCGCCTGGTATGACCTTATCCGGACTATTCACTCGTAAATTGGCAGTGGGGAATCCGATCTGCCGTCCCAACTGATGTCCACTAACGACTATACCTTCCAAAAAGTAGTTATACCCAAGTAGATTTGCCGCATCAGAAACTTTTCCGGACAATAAGTAACCACGAATAAGAGAAGAACTGATCACAATATTTTTTTCTGCTTTATAAACCTGACTAAGCAAAACCTCCATATTTAATTCCTCCCCATATTTCACATAATCAGCAAAGCCTTCACTCCGGTTATGTCCAAATCGATGATCATAACCAACTAACAAAACTCTTACATTAAAGCTATCCCGAAGAAATAACATAAAATCCTTTGCAGATAACGAAGCAAGTTCCTTTGTAAAATCCAAAGCAATGCAATAATCTAAACCGGTTCCAGACAATATGGATAACTTTTCCTCCCAAGTCGTCAACAGTTTAAAATCCGGCTTATGTCGAACAATTTGGCGAGGATGCACAGGAAAAGTAACAACAGAAGACCGGTATCCCCGCTCGTCAGCAATTTCACAAACCTGTTTAATAAGATAACGATGTCCAAGATGTATTCCATCAAAGAAGCCAATAGTAGCTACACACGCGTGGGGAAGCTCATCATGTTTAAATCGAAGTACTTGCATTTATCTTACCATTCAAAAATCCATTATCAAATAAGTGACTCCAATCTTCGCCTGCTAAGGGAGCATAAGTCGAAATTCCAAGTGTATTTGCCGTGCGACAATTCTCTGCAGAATCATCAATAAAGATTGTTTGCTTAGAATTAATCCCTGTATCATTCAAAACATATTGGAATATATTCAAGTCTGGCTTTGCCATCTTTAGCTCAAAGGACAAATATATCCGATCAAAAAAATCATTTGGATTATGCCCGTTATATGAAAAGGCATTTTCACAAGCCCATTTCCAATGTATAGCGTTCGTATTGCTCAACAAATATATATTATAATTTTTACGTAATTGCAATAGCAAATCCAGCTTATAAGTGGGGATACCTACTAAAAAGCTGTTCCAAGCAGCATCTATGTCCTCATCTGAAATTTCCGAATCTGTACTTTTTTTCATCTCATTTCGAAAATCAGCACTCGTTATCAGCCCCTTTTCATATTGAAGAAAAAAACCGTGTTGATGATAGACATCAAGCATCGCTTTTATCGCGTGCAGACTCAGCTTAGCAAAATTATCAATGCATTGTTGGCGGTCTAGATCAATTAACACCCCACCAAAATCAATTATAAGATTTTTTATTTTATCCATAAATTACTTCTTAACTAAACGACGGATTAGACGTATTCCTTCTCCCACCCACAAAACCAAAGAAGTAGAGGCCAAAATAATTGCCCAAGTATAAAAATCTAAAGGTTCTGTACGGAAAACCGCTCCTCCGAACTGAACAATAAGAATCTGTCCTATCAATATGGCTAATACAATAACTTCCATACCATAAGATTTGGAAATACCTTTAAAAGCGGAATCATCAGTACCAAATACTCTAGCATTAAAAAGGTTCCAAAATTGAAGCATAACAAAGGAAGTAAAGAAAATAGTCAAGCGATGTACAGTCATCCCCCCCTCTATATGATCAAAATAAAGAAGCATTCCCATCAACACAATCAAAAACGTCATCCCAACGGCATATATATATCTTTGCATTGCTTTAGTTATAATGAAATCATTACTTTTCCGCGGTTTCTCATTCATAACAGATTCGCTCGGTGGAATGGACGCCAAAGCCAAAGCCGCAAAAGTATCCATAATCAAGTTTACCCACAACATCTGAGTAACAGTTAATGGTAATTCCGTGCCAATGAAAGAACCTACTAAAACAATAAAAAGTGCAACAAAATTAATCGTCAACTGAAATACAATGAAACGCTGTATGTTTTTATATAATGATCTTCCCCACATTACTGCCGTGCCAATACTATTAAACGAATCATCCAATAGAGTGATATCGCTGGCCTCTTTAGCCACAGAAGTTCCTGTACCCATAGAAAGGCCAACTTGGGCATGATTCAATGCAGGAGCATCATTCGTCCCATCCCCGGTCACAGCAACCACTGCGCCCTTCTGCTGCAATAATTGTACCAATCTTTGTTTGTCTGTAGGCCTTGCTCTGGACATTATCTTCAAGTCCATCACTCTATCCAAAGCTTCCTCATCTGATAATGCGGCAAATGCGGTACCGGTAATCCGATTCCACTCCGTATCCTCCGCTTTCCATAATCCGATTTGACGTGCAATCTCGGTTGCCGTTCCCGGAGTATCGCCGGTTACAATCTTAATCTGAATACCAGCCGATTCGCACTTAGCAACAGCTGCCGGAACATCCAGCCGAACAGGATCACTTATAGCTACAATCCCCAGGAAGGCAAGATCTCCTTTTGCTATCAAATCTGCACAATCATTCGTATCTTCTTCATCAACAATCATATATGCAAATCCAAGAGTACGCATTGCCATATTCTGATAAGCCAACAGTTGCTTTTCCACCTCTGCACGATATTCAGAAGATTCAACTTCTCTATCAGCGAGAATGACATGCTTGCATTTACCCAATACAATCTCAGGAGCTCCTTTTACATACAACACTTTTTTACCTATAAAAGAAGACTTTACTAAAGTCGCCATAAACTTTCTTTCTGTGGAAAAGGTTAATTGATCAATCACAGGCGACTGTTCTCTCAGCCACAAATAGTTTCGCCCTTGACGGTCAAGCCAGAGTAACAAGGCAACTTCAGTAGGGTTACCAACACCCTTAGGTTTCTCATTCCCTCCCGTTTCTTCAAGAAAAGCAGTTGAGTTTACACTAATACCTTCCTGAATCAATTTACTAAGTTGATCTTCTTTCAGATCCGATCCATTAGGTAATCCGTAAAAATTGGATTCATGAACTTGCATTAAGTTTTGAGTCAACGTACCCGTCTTATCTGTACAAATAACAGTGATAGCACCCATTGTCTCACAAGCGTGCATTTTTCTCACGAGATTATTAGTAGCCAGCATGCGCCTCATATTCAGAGCAAGACTTAAGGTCACACTCATCGGCAACCCCTCAGGCACAGCAACAACAATCAACGTTACAGCCATCATAAAATAGCGTAAAGTAGCCTCCAATGCTGGTAGCCAATCTTTCAGAGTAGAAAATGAAGCAAAATCATAAACCAATAAGACATCTTTCACAAAGAATACAACAAATGCAACTCCAGCCACGGAAAAGCCTACCTTACCAATAAGATTAGCCAATTTGGTTAACTGTATATTTAAAGGAGTAGGTTCACCACTTTGCTCTGTGCTTTGTTTTGCTACTTTACCTATTTCAGTTGAATCTCCAATATTAAGCACTCGCATCGTACCATGTCCATCCATCACTGTCGTTCCACGCATGACATGATTAGAGGCATATGTTGCCTCATCATCAAAATCTTCCTTTCGAATTGTTTTATTGACAATCGGCTCACCAGTCAGATTTGATTCATTGACTTGTAAAGATACGGCTTCAACCAGTTCTCCATCAGCCGGAACCTCCTCACCTGTTTCCAGAATAATAAGATCGTCAACGACAACTTCTTTGCGCGGAATTTCCTGTACCCGTCCATTACGTATGACTTTAACAGACGTCTCTTCATTAACGGTATTCAGCAAATCAAATTTCTTATTGGCATCATATTCAAAGAAAAAACCTATTCCGGTCGCCAATAAAATAGCTGCTATTATACCAATCGTTTCAGCATACTCATTCTCGACAATAGAAATGCCTAAAGAGAAAAGAGCAGCAACAAGTAATACCCGTACAACCGGATCTTGAAATTTTTCGAAATACAATTTCCATAACGAAAGACGTTTAGGAGGAGTCAATAAATTCCAACCAAAGTCTCTCCGTCTATCTATCACTTCACTGTCTGTAAGACCAACATGATAATGGTCCTTGTTTTTTTCATCCATATAAATAACCAATCTATGTTTAAACAATCTATTTTATTTTCATAACTAAGCTTTCTGTTTTACAGGAATTGTAAACCAGAAAGTCGAGCCTTCTCCTTCTATTGAATCCGCACCAATTTCCCCACCTAAGTGGTGAACAATCACTTCACAAATGGCAAGTCCCAAACCGGCTCCAACTTTTTGGACATCCAATCTGACAAAACGCTTAAAAATCAAGTTTAGTTTATCAGCAGCAATCCCTTTACCCGTATCTTTCACATAAAAATAAAGATTATCATTGCAAACTTTATATCCAATAATTATGCATCCTTTTTCTGTAAATTTCAATGCATTCGTCATAAAATTAGAAAGCACCTGCATTAAACGGTTCCCGTCCGTATACAAATAATTATGTGTCTGAGGTATTTCCACCAGAATATCAAGTCGTTTTTTTCTCTCTTCAGTCTTCATTTGGAAATACTGTCCCAAATCAGAAATAACCTGATTAACATCCACTTCGGAATAAACAAAGTCCAGAGTACCTGCTTCTATTTTTGAAATATCCAGAATATCAGCAATTAGTTGTTGCAACAGATTATTATTAGAACGAATAATCTCCAAATATTCTTCTTGATCCTCTTTTGTATCGGTAGCAGCCAATAATTCTGAAAAACCTACGATAGCATTTAACGGGGTACGTATTTCATGACTCATGTTAGCAAGAAATTCCGATTTGAACCGATCAGCATTCTCCGCCTTTTCGCGAGCCTTCTGTAATTCTTCCTCTATAGCTTTTAAACGCGTAATATCATGAACCGTCACCACCATAAAGTCTTTTCCTTCATTTTGCAAGTACTCACCTGAAATATAGACATAACACCCTGAAATATTTTCTTCGGCATCTTTTACGTTCACAAAAGCCTCCAAATCTGTAAAATTCTGCTTAGTTTCAAATGTTTCCTGTATTTTTTTCCGAATGGAACATTTCCTACAAAGCTCACCAGTACCACACCCTCCTGCAAAGGACAGTGCATTTTTACACCTTAACAAGTCCCCTACGCGGACTATAGTATCAGGTCGGGTAGCCCCAGTAATAGCGTAATAGTTTGTAAAAAAAACCTGAAAATCCCTATTGATATATAAGACGAAGGCATGTATATTCTGTAATATAGCCTCAAATATTTTTTTTGTATTATTCGAAGCATTTTCCGCAACCATTATTCGACGCAATAACTTTCCTCTTTTCTTCAGTTCAGATACATATCCCAGCAGTAAAGCAGTTAACAGTAACATACTGATTAGAAGGCCTACTATCATAAATGGTTTATTTATAGTTATACGGAACAAATATATCTTTTTCTATTTAAAGCCAAAAGTAAATAAAGACTTTATTCATTCTTTCGCAATAAGCGATGAGTAAAATAGCGAACCGGATACCAAACCGATAAAAATCCGACAATCAATACTGTAATAAATATCAAAAATATATCGGTGACATGAACGCTTACCGGATATGCATCAACAACAAAATCACCTTTGCCTCCACCCAATGAAATTATTCCAAAATGTTGTTGAAGGAAGCATAATAATAAACCTAAAATAATACCAACAACAGCTCCCGTAAGGGAAATCAAACGACCTTCAAACAAAAAGACACGTCCAATAAGGTGATCACTAGCGCCAAGATTTCGTAAAGTGTCCACATCCTCACGTTTATCCAGAATCAGCATAGAGAGAGAGCCAATTACATTGAAACAAGCGATAGCAAGTATAAATGTTAAAAATAAATACGATATCAATTTTTCGATTTCCATGATTCGAAAGACATCGGCTTGTTGCTCATATCGATTCTGAACAATAAAACGATCCCCCAATATCCGGGCAATTTTTTTTTGCACTGTTGCTATATCAGCACCTGGCTTCAGTTTTAACTCAATAGCAGAAACTTCAGTATCATAATTGAATAACCTACGCGCAAAGCTCATAGAAGTCAATATATACCGGGAGTCATACTTTTGCTGTTTCACACTAAACACTGCTCCAGGCGAATACAAAAATTCCTGATTAAAAGATGCCGAAGGATTTGCAATATTCACCCGGACATTTCTTTTAGGAGCATAAACTAATAAAGGATCTACAAATTGTATTCCCGTCCCTAATTCCGAAACCAGTTCCACCCCCATAAAGCCATAATCAACAATGGAGTCTTTGAGAACAAACTTACCAGTACCATACAACAAACTATCTATAGACGTGAGTTGCTCAAAGCTGTCATCAACTCCTTTAATCACAGCCATTGCTTGCCGATCCTTATATTGAACCATTGCATTATCTTCCAAAGTTGCAGTCCACACTGCAATCTCTTTCAGAGCGTGAACCTGTTGCACACGCGATTCATTGGGGTCGAAAACCTTTCCTTCATGTATAATGATTTTTAATTCAGGATCGAATGAAGTAAAAAATCCAGCAATCATTTCCTGGAAGCCATTAAAAACAGATAAAGTACAAACCAATGCCATTGTGGCTAAAGCAACTCCACATACCGAAACAGCCGATATGACATTTATCGCATTATGCTTCTTAGGAGAGAAAAGGTATCTCCGGGCTATATAAAAAGGAAAATTCACTTCAACAAGGCATCAATTTTTTCAAGATAATCCAATGAGTCATCAATAAAGAATTTCAATTCTGGAATTATACGCAACTGATGGCGTACCCTAGTACCCAGTTCATACCTGATGGACTTCATCCCAGCATTGATATTCTTTATCAATTCTTCACTTTTATCCGAAGGGAAAATACTTAAATAGGCACGAGCCACACTCAGGTCGGTACTAATACGAACCGCACTAACCGAAACCAACACACCCGGCATTGATTTAGCTTGAAGCAAAAAAATATCACTCAACTCTTTTTGGAGTAAGCGGGCAATTTTATTTTGTCTGGTCGTTTCCATACATAATCTATTCTTTATAATTATCAAGATACACTAAACAATGTCTCTTTCTTCTTTTTTCTTATATATAAGAGTCAACCCATCACGTAAAGGCAGAATTACTTTTTCAACCCGAACATCCCGGCTCACATAATCATTAAAAGCCTTGATGCTGGCAGTTTGCACATCTCTCGGAGGAGTATATTCCTCTAATACATGCCCATCCCACAAAGTATTATCTACTAATATAAACCCACCTTCCGAAAGATTAGGCAGAACCATATCATAATATTCAATATAATGACGTTTATCGCCATCTATAAAAACCATATCAAACTTTAGCCCAAGTAAGGGAACCTTTTCCAGAGCATCACCAATATAAAATTTAATTTTATCGGCATAAGCAGATTTTTCAAACCAGTGACGTGTAAAATCCTCTTGTTCATCATTTATTTCAAATGTATAGATCACGCCATCTTCTCGAAGACCTTCAGCCATACATAAAGCAGAGTATCCACTATAAGTCCCTATTTCAAGAATCTTTTTAGGAGATATCATCCTGACTAACATCTTCAAGATGCGTCCTTGAAGATGTCCAGAAGCCATACGAGGATAAAGAAGCTTAAGATGGGTATCCCTGAATAAAGCATTCAGATATTCACCTTCCCCATCAATATGCTGCAAAATATACTCTTCGAGCTCCATCTTATCGTTCGGCATTCCTAAATCAAAGATAGCGATTTTTATTAGGAAGGACACTCTCCTCTGCATATTTCAGAGCGTCTTCTACCACATTAATTTCAAGGAACGATGTTTGAGTACCGGCTTTACCACTGCTCAAATAGCCTACCATATCGCTCGGGCTTAGACGACCTTCTTTCAATAACCGGCGAAGAGCGGCAAAGTAATACTCTTGCCCGTTGGACAACTCAGGCATATAAATGGATTCAACACCATAAGACAACGCTAAATGTCGCATAGTTTTCTCCTTATAGCAAATTGCAAGAACAGGATATTTACCACGGAATGCCGCTAAATTGCGTGCAGTACGTCCACTGAAACTGTCTGTAATAATTGCTCTTATTTTAAGCTTGGAAGTTGCTTTTACTGCTTGTTTTGCTAAGAAAGCGGTCACATCATTACTGTTCTCATCCAAAGGTATTCTGATATCTTCTTCACCCATTTTATCTTTTTCCGCCTGAGACGCGATTTTTGTCATTGTTTTCACAGCTTCTACAGGATATTTACCATATGCTGTTTCACCGCTAAGCATCAAAGCATCGGTTCTATAATAAATGGCATTTGCAATATCAGTAACTTCCGCTCTTGTTGGACGTGGGTTAGTGATCATTGTGTGGAGCATTTGCGTAGCAACAATAACGGGCTTTTTAGCAAGAATGCATTTACGAATCAATAAACGTTGAATGCCCGGAATTCGTTCCTGAGGGACTTCAATCCCCAAATCTCCCCTAGCCACCATAACGCCGTCGGCAACTTCAAGTATCTCATCAATATTATCGACTCCTTCCTGATTCTCTATCTTGGCAATAATCTGGATGTCACTATTATGAGCATCCAATATCTCTTTGATATCAAGTACATCCTGCTTATTACGAACAAACGAATGAGCTATAAAATCAATATCTTTTTTTATGGCATAAAGTATATTATTGCGGTCCTTTTCGGTTAAAGATGGCAAATTTATACGTACACCCGGCACATTTACACTTTTACGACTCCCCAAAGTCGCATCGTTCTGAATGACACAAACCAATGCATCATCAGTTTTTTCAACAACAATCATTTCCAGATCACCGTCGTCAAAAAGAATGTGGACACCCAAACTTACATCAGAAACAAAATGAGGAAATGATACGCAAATACATTCACGAGTTGTTTCCAAATCAGGGTTTCCTACAATTTTCACACGATCTCCCATCTTAAAAGAAATGGGATCATTACAGATTGTCGTTCTCACCTCAGGTCCTTTCGTGTCCATCAAAATACCGATCCTGTTAGATACCGTACGTACGTTTCCAATCAGTGTTTCAAACCCTTCCTGCGTGGCATGTGCCGTATTCATACGAACAACATTCATCCCGCCTTCAAACAATTGTTTAATGAAATCAACATCACAACGTTTATCAGAAATCGTTGCAACTATTTTTGTTTGTTTCAACAACATAATATTCAGTCTTGATTATATATTTAAACAGATTTTATATCCAACAAAGCTTCCAAAGCCAATCGATATGAATTAAGTCCAAAGCCGCAAATCACTCCTTTGCAAGCGGAAGCTATCATAGAAACATGTCGAAAAGATTCTCTTGCATGTACATTTGATATATGTACCTCTATTACCGGAGAAGACACAGAACGGATGGCATCCTGTAAAGCAATAGACGTATGGGTATATGCACCTGCATTCAAGATAATTCCATCAACATTAAAGCCGACCTGCTGAATGACATTTATCAATTCCCCCTCTACATTCGATTGATAGTAATCTATCTGCAAATCAGCATATTTATTACGCAAATTGGAGAGAAACTCTTCAAAAGTAACACTTCCGTAAATGGAAGGTTCGCGTTTCCCCAATAAATTTATATTCGGGCCATTAATAATTTGTATCCTCATAACATAAAAAATTATACCTTTGCCTTCAGAGAACGTTTTGAAGCAGCAAAGGTAGAAAAAAGAAATGAAATTAGATGAAGAAACCCGAAATAAGGAAAAAGAGGCTCTGATTATCAGAAAGTATCAACAGTACCTTAAACTGGAAAAAGGATTTTCGGTTAATACCCTGGATGCGTATCTAACAGATGTGAATAAGTTAATTAGCTTCCTTAAACTGGAAAATGTTAACTCAACGGAAGTAAAATTAGACAAATTACAACAGTTTGCGGCAGGTCTTCACGATATTGGAATTCATCCGCGTTCACAAGCCCGGATCATTTCAGGAATAAAATCATTTTTTCATTTCATGGTCCTCGCAGATTATCGGGAGGATGATCCAAGCGAATTACTTGATGCTCCGAAAATAGGATTCAAAATACCAGAAGTCCTGACCGTTAATGAAATAGACTCCATTATAGCATCGGTGGACATGAGTAAGAAAGAAGGGCAAAGAAACCGTGCGATATTGGAAACACTTTACAGTTGCGGGTTACGTGTATCGGAACTTTGCAATTTAAAGCTTTCCGACCTTTATTTTAATGAAGGCTTTATAAAAGTAGAGGGTAAAGGCAGTAAACAAAGACTAGTTCCTATTTCTCCCCGTGCCATTAAAGAAATCGAATACTGGTTACCAGACAGAAATCTAGGCAAAATAAAAAAAGGGTTTGAAGACTACGTTTTTCTGGCACGATGGGGCAATGGTATTTCAAGAATAATGATCTTCCATCTCATCAAAGAACTTGCCCGGAAAGCCGGAATTACTAAAAACATAAGCCCGCATACTTTTCGCCACTCTTTTGCCACTCATCTTTTGGAAGGAGGGGCCAATTTAAGAGCAATCCAATGCATGCTTGGTCATGAGTCAATTGCTACAACAGAGATCTATACACATCTTGATCGCAATTTATTACGAAGCGAAATCATAGAGCATCATCCCCGCAATATCAAATATAGAGAAGAAAAAGCATTTCATTAAATTATGATAAAATTAGCATTAAGGCCACTGTTTTGATAGTAGTTTTGATAACTTTGTGATGTTTTCATTTGTTTTAAAGGAAAAAGCATAAGAAGAATAGATAATTTTATATTACAAACATCTAATTTATACCTAAAATGACTAAGAAACTGTATTTGCCTCTTTTAATGGCATTAATTGTTGCTCTTTCATCTTGTAGCAGCAAAATGGGACAGTTGTCATCCGACTATTTTACGGTGACTCCCCAAGTATTGGAAGCTGTAGGTGGTAAAGTGCCTGCTACAATCAACGGAAAATTTCCTGAAAAGTATTTCAACAAGAAGGCAGTAATAGAAGTTACTCCGGTACTTAAATGGAATGGCGGTGAAGCCAAAGGTCAGCCAGCAGTATTCCAAGGTGAAAAAGTTGAAGGAAATAATCAGGCTATCTCTTATAAGATGGGTGGTAATTACACTTTGAGAACTTCTTTCGACTATGTTCCTGAAATGGCTAAATCGGAATTATATCTGGAGTTTAAAGCGACCATCGGTAACAAAACAATTACTATACCTTCTGTTAAAGTTGCAGACGGTGTGATTTCCACTTCCGAACTTATTGGTCAGACTTTAGGGAGTGCCAACCCGGCTAACGGAGATGATGCTTTCCAACGCATTATCAAGGAAAAACATGATTCTAACATCATGTTCTTGATCCAACAGGCAAATATTCGCGCAAGTGAATTAAAGAAAGCAAATGATTTCAATGAAGAAGCAAAAGCTGTTAATGATGCGGCTAACAAAAAGATCAGCAACGTAGAAATCTCTGCTTATGCATCTCCTGATGGTGGTGTAAAACTGAACACTAAGTTGGCTGAAAATCGTGAAGGCAACACAGCTAAGTTGATCGATAAAAATCTAAAAAAATCTAAAATAGATGCTGCTGTCGATACTAAGTATACGGCTCAGGATTGGGAAGGATTCCAGGAATTGGTTTCCAAATCAAATATCCAGGATAAGGAATTAATTCTACGTGTATTATCAATGTATTCTGATCCTGAAAGAAGAGAAACTGAAATCAAAAACATTTCTTCTGTCTATAAAAATCTTGCAGAAGACGTCTTACCTCAATTGCGTCGTTCTCGTCTGACATTGAATTATGACATTATTGGCAAATCCGATGAAGAAATTTCTAATTTAGCGGGTTCCGATGCAAAACAATTGAATATTGAAGAATTGCTGTACGCTGCTACATTAACAAACGACGCAGCTAAGAAAGAAGATATCTACACTAAAGCTACCCAGATCTATCCTAACGACTACCGTGCATACAACAATTTAGGAAAATTAGCTTTCCAAGCTGGTAATCTAGACAAAGCTGAAAGCTATTTAAAGAAAGCACTTTCAGTTAAAGATGCTCCTGAAGCAAATATGAACTTAGGTCTGGTATCTTTAGCAAAGGGTAACAAAACAGCTGCAGAGTCTTATTTAAGCAAAGCATCAGGCACAAAAGAGCTGAATGAAGCACTTGGAAACCTTTACGTCGCTCAAGGTCAATACGAAAAAGCAGTAAATGCTTTCGGCGATACTAAAACAAATAGTGCAGCATTAGCTCAGATTCTAGCTAAAGACTATAATAAGGCTAAAAGTACCTTAGCTAATGTACAGAAACCTGATGCATACACAGATTACCTGATGGCTGTATTGGGTGCAAGAACCAACAACTCTTCTATGGTTGTAAGCAGCTTGAAAAATGCAATTGCAAAAGATTCTTCATTAGCAAAGAAAGCAGCTTCCGATTTGGAATTTGCTAAATACTTTACCAATACCGATTTTATGGGTATCCTTCATTAAGAAAGTGATATAATATAACCCCTATTGAGAAATGCCTGACACCAAAATGTCAGGCATTTCTTTTTATATTATCAACAAAAGAAGTACTTTCGCACAAAGTATTGAAGAATGAAAAAAAGTTATTTAATCTGTTTTTTACTGCTTGTCTTCGCTGCCTGTGGAAGTAGAAAGACTGGGAGCACTACTCTGGAAGGTGAAATCAAGGGGTTGGGTAATGATACCCTTTATCTATATGGAGCGGATAAGCTCTACGACCACACTGACACCATTATTGTCAAAAAAGGTAAGTTCTCAGCAAAACTTACCGTCGATACATTAGTTGAGGCTTTATTACTTTTCAGAGATGGAACAGAGTATCCGGTCTATCTGGATAAGGGAGATAAAATCAAAATCCAAGGTTCAAGTGATGCACTCCCGTCTTTGCATATCAGCGGAAATACATTTAATGAAGATTTGACAACGTTTAATGAAGAATTCAAAGACACAAAGCCTTCTCAAAAAGTCTTTCAAGAGAAAGCTGAATCTTTTATAAAAAATCATCCGGGCTCGTTAGCAAGTATATATTTACTCGACCGTTACTTCGTACAGATTCCTCAACCGGATTTTGGAAGAGTCAAGAGTTTAATAGAGCAAATGACAGGAGATTTAAAAGATCGTCCTTATATAGAAAATCTACTAAATGGGATACACGATATTGAAAAGACCTCTATGGGAGGTGTTTTACCTTATTTCCATCTGCGCAACCTTACAGGAAAAGAGATCAACCTCTCCAATTTCAGCCATCAATACCTGCTGATTCACTTCTGGGCATCATGGGATGCTGATAGTAGAAAAGCAAACAGCATCTATCGGAGTCTTTACAAGAAAGAGCAAAACAACAAAAGTTTCGCATTGTTGGGCATCTCCCTCGATACGGACAAAAATGAATGGAAAGAGGCCATCAAAGAAGATACCCTGAGATGGGAACAAGTCTGTGATTTTACAAGCTGGAACGGAGAAATCGTCAAGCAGCTTGCAGTCCACTCCCTGCCATATAATATACTTGTCGGCCCTTCAGGAAGAATAGAAGGAAAAAACTTAGACCTAAATACCATTCTGCAAAAGATGGCAGGGCAAACTAAAAAGACAGTTCAAGGAACAAATAAATTATCAGCAAATAAAAATATAAAACACTAATACAAGAAACAGCCCCTTGCACAATACAAGCCGCTGCACTTTTTTCAAAATTTAAATTAAAAAAGCAGTGCTAATAAAAGTTTTCGGAGCGGCTGTACAAGGTATTGATGCTACTCTCATTACCATTGAAGTAAACAGCTCAAGAGGCTGTATGTTCTACATGGTCGGATTACCCGACTCGGCAGTAAAAGAAAGCCATCAACGCATTATCTCCGCATTACAGGTCAATGGCTATAGGATGCCTACCAGCAATATTGTCATTAACATGGCACCGGCAGATATCCGTAAAGAAGGGTCGTCATACGATCTTCCGCTTGCAATCGGCATGTTGGCTGCCGGCGAAGTCGTTCATTCTGACAAACTGGAGAATTATCTCATGATGGGGGAACTGAGTCTGGACGGCGGTCTTCAGCCAATCAAAGGCGCTCTTCCAATTGCTATTAGGGCACGTGAACTTGGATTCGAAGGACTTATTGTCCCGAAACAAAATGCAAAGGAAGCCGCAGTTGTCAATAACCTGTCAATTTATGGAGTAAGCAATATCAAAGAAGTGGTGGAGTTCTTCAACGGAATAAAAAAATTAATTCCAACCCGTGTCGACACTCGTGAGGAGTTTTATGCCCAACAAAGTCACTTCGACCTTGATTTCGCCGATGTGAAGGGGCAGGAAAATGTAAAGCGAGCATTGGAGGTAGCTGCCGCAGGAGGGCACAATATTCTGCTCATCGGAGCACCGGGCAGTGGTAAGTCTATGCTAGCCAAACGGCTTCCGTCTATTCTTCCTCCTCTCTCCCTAGGTGAAAGTCTCGAAACCACTAAAATACATTCCGTTGCCGGCAAACTACAGGAGGAAACCGGGCTAATCAGTAAGCGTCCTTTCCGCGATCCACATCATACTATTTCCAATGTAGCGATGACAGGAGGAGGAAGCTATCCGCAACCCGGTGAAATAAGTCTGGCACATAATGGAGTCTTATTTCTTGATGAACTACCGGAATTCAACCGAAATGTTCTCGAAGTACTCCGCCAACCTTTGGAAGATCGAAAAATCACCATCTCACGCATCAAAGGAAATGTGGAGTATCCGGCAAGCTTTATGCTCGTAGCTTCCATGAATCCCTGCCCTTGTGGCTATTATAACCACCCGACCAAAGCGTGTGTTTGCAGCCCCGGACAGGTGCAGAAATACCTAAATCGCATCTCGGGGCCTTTGCTCGACCGTATAGACCTTCAAATAGAAGTGATCCCGGTTCCTTTTGAAAAAATGTCGGATAATCGCACCAGTGAACCGAGTTCGGAAATCCGCCAACGGGTGGTCTATGCCCGCCAAGTCCAGGAAAAACGTTATTCGGAATATCCGGGAACATACTGCAATGCCCAAATGAACAGCAAGCTTCTTGCTCTTTATGCCCGTCCTGACGAGAAAGGATTAATGCTATTGAAGAATGCAATGCAACGCCTTAATCTCTCGGCCCGTGCTTACGATCGCATTCTAAAAGTTTCACGCACCATTGCCGACCTTGAAGGCTGCGAACAGATACAATCGCCCCATTTAGCCGAAGCAATCGGTTATCGTAACCTTGACCGTGAAGACTGGGCCGGATAAAATTAATTCTTCTCAATTCTAACACGTGCATCTACGGCAATAATATCCGCTTTTGTCGCCAATAGCGGATTAATATCCATCTCTTTTATTTCGGTGGCAAAACGGAGTAAAGTGGAAAGACGGACAATGATCTCTGCAAACTTATCTTCATTTACTCCTTCCTGTCCACGCGTACCTTTAATAATCTTATAGGCCCGCAACGAGTGAATCATGGAGTAAGCTTCCTCATACGACAGCGGCGCCAAACCGGAAGAAACATCTTTCAGCACTTCTACAAAGATGCCCCCCAATCCACAAAGTACCACATGACCGAATTTCTCTTCATATTTGGCACCAATAAAAAGTTCCGTTCCTTTCAGCATCGGCTGAACCAATACTCCCGTTACATCCGGAATCTGTATCATCCGATCAAATTCCAACGCCAAATGCTGGGCACTCTTGATATTGAGCGCCACACCACCAACATCTGATTTATGAACCGGTCCTACAACTTTTGCAACCACAGGGAAACCAATTCGACGGGCAAAAGAAAGCACTTCCTCCTTATTGCTGGAAACAAATTCCTCCACTACCGGAATACCCGCCGAACGAAGTAAAGCTTGTACATAATGAGGTTCAATATAACCGCTCTCGGGAATTGAATCAATAATGCGGCGAATACGCGGCACATCCACCCCGAACAGTTCAATTTCGTTTGCCGCAGGCTTCGGTGTATTGACAATACGCGATAACATCGTTCCCAACGTCACTTCATCGGAAAAGTTCACATGCCCCTTGGCAAGAAAAGCCGCCACTTCGGCACCCGCCGTATTAACGGAAGGCAGAATGGGAAATATCGGTTTCCGGCAAGTCTGCATTTTCTCGTGGAGCACATCATACATCTCGAACATCGTCACCAGCCCCGGCGTACCGAAGATAGCCATTACCGCATCAATATTCTCAAGCTTCTCCTCACAATAATCCAAACAGAGACGAAGATGTTCCGGGGTACCGGTGGCTAATACATCTATTGGATTTCCCACAGATGCACCGGGAAAGAGTTTACCCTTCAGTTCTTCCGCTACCGCTCCCTCAAGCCTTGGAACATTAAGTCCTCCTTTACAAAGGGCATCGGTCAGCATCACTCCCGGCCCTCCGGCATGAGTGACAATCGCAAAATTCCGTCCTTTCAGCTCCGGAAGCTTAAAGATACAACCCGCTGTAGTCAGCTCTTCCCGTGAATAACACCGCACAATACCCGCTTTACGGAATAAAGCCTCTACGGCAGAATCGGAAGTAGCAATAGCACCGGTATGCGAAGAAGCCGCACGACTACCGCTCTCACTACTCCCCGCTTTAATGGCTGCTATCCGGCAACCTTTCCTTATCAGCGACGAAGCATGAAACAATAGGCGGTCGGGATCCGCTATATTCTCAATATAAAGCAGCTTTATTCTGGAGTCCTTATCCATGTGAAAGTTATTGTCCATATATTCCAACACATCTTCCACACCGATTTGCTTGGCATTGCCCACCGACCAGACCGAATTGAATTGGAGCCCTTTCGTTACAGCACTCTCCAGAATAAATACTGCGGTAGCTCCCGAACTGGATATCAAATCAACTCCTTTACTGTTTAGCTCCGGTATGGGCTGGCTAAACACACTGTGGTGCCAGGTATTCATCAAACCGATACAATTGGGACCAATCAAAGCAGCCCCGTGACGGTTCACCGTCTCTAATATACGATCTTCGAGCAATGCACCTTCGTGGGTTTCTTCTCCAAATCCCGCAGAAAGTATGATAAAAGCTTTTACTTGCTTTTTGTTCGCCAATACTTCTACCACATCAGGGCAAAGTGACGCGGGAATAGCAAGGATCGCCAGATCGGTATCGGGAATAGCTGCCACATCCGGATAAGCTTTCACGCCTTGGATAATATCTTCTTTGGGATTGACTGCGCGAAGTTCGCCGGTATACCCTCCGGCTATCAGATTACGGAGAATAGCTCCACCGGGTTTATGTATGTTATTCGATGCACCTACAATGACAATACTGGCAGGATGGAGTAGTTGGCTCGTTATCATATTTAGTTTCTTTTTGTTTAGATATCCAGATAATATACACAAATGTAAGTCATAAGTTCACATACACGGATGAAAATTCATAAAAATATCGATAATGAACAAAATAACACCAACTCAACTCAAAACTTTTCCTTACTTTTATCATCAAATTACGTTTCTTACATAAATCATATTCTTGTATACCAAAGAGTTAAATTGAAATCTTCATGTTATGAGAAAATCATTACCAAATCCGAGACTAACTTTTGTATTCATCTCATTACTCTTAAGCTGTATTACACTTATGGCAACCCCACTCCGAAAAGAGCTTCACGAAGGATGGAAGTTCAGGCAAGCACGCCTTAGTAATTGGTATCCGGCTACCGTACCGGGAGTTGTACACACCGATTTGATGGCTAATAAAATCATCGAAGATCCCTTCTTCCGCCTCAACGAACGAGGAGTACAATGGGTGGATAAAGAAGACTGGGTTTACGAAACGACCTTTAACCTGACCCCAACCATGCAGAAAAAAGGGAATATCGACCTTATCTTCAAAGGGCTTGATACGTATGCGGATGTCTATCTTAACGATAAGAAGATCTTGACCGCGAACAATATGTTTCGCGAATGGAGAATAGAACTCAAATCGGAGTTGAAGGAGGGAGATAACTCACTCAAAGTTTATTTTCATTCTCCCATCAAAATGGATATTCCCAAATGGGATGCACTGCCTTATCAATATGAAGCGGGTAACGATCAATCGGAGAATGGTGGAGTATTCGATAAAAAAGTCAGCATCTTTGCACGTAAGGCAGGCTATCATTACGGATGGGATTGGGGGCCACGTCTTGTTACTTCGGGCATTTGGCGCCCCGTCTACATTGAAGCATGGGATGATGCACGCATTTCGAATGTGTTCGTTCATCAGCAGAAAGTAGACAAGAAGCAAGCTGTCATTACGAATAATGTGGAAGTCTACTCTGACAAAGATATTAATCAAGCCAAAGTAACTGTCGCCGATGAGAGCACCGGAAAGCAATTGGGCTATACGGTTGTTGCACTAAAGAAAGGGGTGAGCACTGTTTCCGTACCTTTCATCATCAAGAATCCACAACTTTGGTGGAGTAATGGACTGGGAGAAGCTCACCTCTACACCTTTCGTACCGAATTGGCACTCCACAACGAAACAGTCGACAGTGAAACAACCAAAGCCGGGCTAAGATCATTAAAAATCATTCACAAGCCCGATCAAGATGGACACACCTTCTACGTTGAGCTAAACGGTGTGCCTGTATTTGCCAAAGGAGCCAACTACATACCACAAGACAATTTCCTGCCACGTGTCACACCCGCACAATATGAAAAAACAATCCTCGATGCCGCAAATGCCAATATGAACATGCTGCGTGTTTGGGGAGGTGGTATCTATGAGAATGATTTGTTTTATGACCTTTGTGACCGCTATGGCATACTCGTCTGGCAAGACTTTATGTTTGCATGCAGCTTGTACCCGGCCGAAGGTGAATTCCTCGAAAACATCCGGCAGGAAGCAATCGACAATGTAAAACGTCTCCGTAATCATCCCTGCATCGCCTTATGGTGCGGCAATAACGAATGTAATGACGGCTGGTTCGGCTGGGGATGGAAAAAGAAATATGAAGCACAGAATCCCGAGTATGCAAAAAAAATATGGAAGCAGTATACCGACCAATACTACGTCACTCTTCCCGAGGTCATTAAGCAATATGATCCCGAAGGCTTCTACTGGCCTTCTTCTCCATTTGCCAGCGCCGATAAAGGTAGCGACGACCGCAATGGCGACCGCCATTATTGGAGTGTATGGCATGGTAAGGTACCCATTGCCGATTATAATAAAGAGCGTAGCCGATTTTTCAGCGAATATGGCTTCCAATCGTTCCCCGAATTCGAGTCCGTGAAACGCTATGCACCTAATCCTGAAGATTGGGACATCTATTCGGAGGTTATGATGGCTCACCAACGTGGTGGTATGCATGCCAACGGTCTCATTGAAACTTATTTGCTGAATGAATACCGCAAGCCGAAAAACTTCGAAGCATTCCTCTATATGAATCACGTACTACAAGGTGACGCTATCAAGACAGCCATCGAAGCACACCGCCGCGATAAACCTTACTGCATGGGAACCCTATTCTGGCAACACAACGATTGCTGGCCGGTAGCATCATGGGCGAGTCGCGATTATTACGGACGTTGGAAAGCACAGCATTACTTTGCCCGCCAAGCCTATCGCGATCTGCTGGTATCGCCAATTAAAGGAGATAACGGTCAATTGGGCATATATATTATATCCGATCGTCTTTCTGCATGTAATGGCACGCTCGAAGTGACCATCAGCCAACTAAACGGCAAGACAATCGCCTCTTTCCACAAAAATGTAAAAATCGCCCCAAATGCCAGTGGAAAATACCTGAGCATCAACCTGGCAGAATCTTTAAAAGGTATCTCGGAGAATGAGGTCTTCGTCCACGCCCAATTCACAGCAGACAAAGGACAGTCAACATATGCTAACAACTATTTCCTCGTCAAGCAGAAAGATGTGAACTATCCTAAGGCAATTATCAGCAAAAAAATACAACCCACGGAAGGAGGCTACGAACTCACTCTCAGCAGCGACTATTTTGCACGTGCCGTTTTTATCGCCACAGGAGATGCCAACTGTACTTTCAGCGATAACTATTTCGATATTCTGCCGGGCGGTTCGGTAAAGGTAAAAATCCGCACCTCACTCCCACAGGGCAACTTGGAGAAACAACTGAAGATCGTTTCTCTGAGTGACGAATATTGAGAGATTAATTGATTAAGCGTAAACATGTTTTGCCAATATAACGTTCTAGTATACAAGTATTCATCTAAAACAACCCAATATTATGCAAGAAACATTTGGTAAAGGGACAGCCCTCAATTTGAAAGAGATGATAGAATATTCATCCGGAGGCGTTATTAGCAAACAGGTACTCAAGAATCAATCCGGCAACATCACCCTGTTCTCATTCGATGAAGGACAGGGGCTTAGCGAACATACCGCTCCATTTGATGCTATGGTTCAGGTACTCGAAGGAGAAGCCCGCATCACGATAGGTGGTAAAGACAACATGGTAAAAGCCGGTGAAAGCATTATCATGCCGGCTAACATCACCCATGCTTTGCATGCTGTACATTCGTTCAAGATGCTACTTACTATGATAAAAGGGTGATTTAAAAAAACTAATTTATCTATTACTCAGAAAATCAGAAACTCTCCCGGAGTTTTTTTGCGTATTTTAATTGCACCAATTGCACTAACCGACTTAAGCAATTGATACATAATGAAATAAAAGGGTGCAATTAAGCGAAACAGCCGGGTGCAATTAAATTTAATTGCACCCGGTTTTTAATAGCAAATAGCACTGTTTATATATTGATTGACAAGAACATATAAACAGAAAGACAAAGTGCAAGTAAAAATTCATGGCATTATTTTTATCTAAAAAATAGCCTATATTTTCGCTTATACTGATTATTTTCCCCATTTTTTCCACCTTTATTTCGTTCAATATCCCAATTATTCAGTTACGCGAACAACTCTAAGACTCTTGGGTCGTTTCCTTTATAGGGAACAACTGTTTCTCCTAATGGGAACGGCCGTACCCCCTAATGGGAATGGCTGTAACCGCTTATAGGAACAACATTGAAATAAGCTACCGTTCATTTAAGAAAAGGCTCTTCCTAATTTATACTACAGCCGTAGTGTCATATCAATATATTAAAAGCACATCTTCACAATAATAAATTGATTTATCAAAATACACATAAATAGAAAATATTTTTTTATACACAAAAAAGATAAAAGCATTGTTTATATCAAAATATAAGTATATTTGTCGTGACAAAACTAATTCAATATGGTATGAAACAACTTGTCAATATCGCATTATTCCTCTTTCTGTTCAGCCTTTGCGCCTGTAAAGATCGACCTTGCCCACCTATTCTAGCGATAGTAGACAGTCTTACTTATGTCAAACCTGATAGTGCCATAACTTTACTCAAGAATTTGAAAAAGCAGATGAGTAATGAACCGGAAGCTACACAAATGTACTATCGCCTACTAAAAATAAAAGCAAACGATAAAGCCTACATCACCCATACCTCGGACAGCCTCATACTCCCCATCGTGCAGTACTACGAAGAAAAAAACAGCAAAGACCACCTGATGGAAGCCTACTACTATGCCGGACGGGTATACAGCGACCTTAGCGATGCTCCACAAGCATTAGCTTATTTCCAAAAAGCCGCTGATGCCTCCAAAGGTAGCACGGACTACAGAGTAATCAGCCGGATATACAGCCAGATAGGGGAACTGTCATTGCTTCAGGACATTTATGATGATGCACTCACTGCATACCGAAAAGCTTCAATATAATGTTTTAGCAAAAGACAGCACAGGGCTTGTATTCAATCTGCGGGATATAGGATGGAACTATACCGGGCTTAACAAGGCAGACAGTTCTTTATATTATTATAAAGCCGCTTACGCATTGGCTAAGAAGATCAATAATAAGCGGCAGATGAATATCGTAGAAGGTGAATTAGCAGATCTTTACATCCAACTCAAAAGATATGACGAAGCTCGAAAAGCACTGCTGACTCCTCTTAGTAAGGTAGGAAAAGTGAATCAAAGTGCATTTTTTGCGACTACATCCAGATTCTATTATCAAATCGGTGCCTTGGACTCTGCCTCCTATTATTCAAGTCGTATTATTAAAGAAAACGGCACTATTTATGCCAAACAGTCCGCTCATTGGACTCTAGCGCAAATTGCCGAGAAACAAGGAGATTCTCAAACAGCAATAGAACAGATAAAGCAATACACGGAATGCACCGACTCCATACGGAAGATAACCAATACCGAAAGCATCCGCAGGATGCAGTCACTCTACAATTATCAGCTTCGTGAAAGAGAAAACAACAGGTTGAAGGCAGAGAACGGACAACAGAAAGTTTTCATTGCATACGCCCTGCTGGCATTTATTGCCCTCATAGCTACTATACGATCTATATGCAATACAACAAGCGTAGAAAGGATAGATTACAGGCACAATTACAGAAACTGGAGCAAATAAAAGATGAACAGTATAAGAAAAGTATCTTTTTCATCGAAGAAAATAAAAAACGGATAGAAGAGCTTGAAACACAACTGGAAAAAGAGAAGAAAGGAGGTAGTCCCCAATTGCAACTATTACGGCTTCAGAAAGAGTTATATGAGCAGAGCATTACCCGAGTGAAAACCGACCGGAAGGCACAAGAAGTTGCCGAGAAACTTTTCTACGAATCCAACATCTATGCACGCATTCGCCAAAAGGCGAACGCCGAAGACAGCAAAATGACAGAGGAAGACTGGAGGGAACTAACCTCCGCGATAGATACTACCTACGACAATTTTACTTCACGCCTCTATGCACTTCGCCATTTCAGTTCTATTGAAATGAAGATCTGTCTTTTACTGAAGGCCGGATTCTCAATTACAGCTGTTGCCAACCTAACTATGCACTCTAAATCCGCCATCACTTCCGCACGGCGATCCATGTATGAAAAAATAAACGGAACCAAAGGTAAACCGGAGGATTGGGACGTCTTTATTGCCTCATTTTAATGTTAACCGCACAAAAACTAAACAACTTAACCCATTTCCGCACAAAAACCGTACAAAAACATAGTAAATAAACCAAATAAGTATCCTAAGTTTGTAAACATAACAATTACTAAAAATAAGTACGATTATGAAACCATTCTTATTAGGATGCCTATTAGCATTAGTTTGTGTCAATGCTTTAGGAGAGGAAGTAAACATTGAATTAGAGAAAAAAGAATGGATAGGAACCCGTTCCTTATCTATTTCCCCCACCGCTGCTCATGACGGCAACGCCTTGTATATCTACTACAAGGACTATCTGCTGACCAACTTACAGGTCACTGTAAAGGACTTATCCGGCAATACCATTTACTCAAACGTCATCAGTGTTTCTTACAGCCAGCCTTATTCTTTCGTACTAGACAATGTGGAAAGCGGAGAATATATGCTTGAATTAAGCTACGAAAACAAATTACTATACGGATACTTCTCACTATACTAAAAACAACATAATAATTGCGATAATGATACTTCCCAAAGAATGGATAAACAATAGTATCGAAACCTATATCTATCATCACACAACAAAATCTCAAATGATCTATTGGGTAGTACTGCTCGCCATTACAGTTGCAATCATAGCACTTCCACTTATCTATATTGATATTTCCGTTCAAGCCAGAGGAACAATACGACCCATAAGTGAAAAGAGCGAAATTACATCATCTGTAACAGAACTGGTAGATACAGTCTACACACATGAAGGAGCCAAAATTAAAAAAGGAGATCTTATCTTACGACTCAGAACTAATACCTTCGATTATAAAATTAATTATCAGTCCGAGAAAGTTAAAGACTTACAAACCCAAATCGCAGATCTAGTCTTTTTAATAAAAGGAGAAAAGCCAAAGATCTTTCGCTCGCCAGTAACAAGCCAAGAGTATATCTATTATACAAAACGTTTAGATGAATTAAATACAAACGTAGAACATACTAAAAGAGAATATTATCGTAATAAAAAATTATTCGACAAACAACTCATCTCTGAAGAAGAATATTTGAAGTATCACTATGAATATGAAAATGATAAGAATACGCTTGAAACTTATAAAGAAAATCAACTTAGTACATGGCAAACCGACCTGGATACCTACCGGAATTCCCTAAATGAGATGTCAGGAACATTGAAAGAAACAATAAAATTAAAAGACTTATACAATGTCAGAAGTCCCATTAACGGCACAATTGACCAATTTTCAGGAATATACAAAGGTAGTAGCCTCCAGTCCGGGCAAACAATAGCAGTAATTAGCCCAGACTCCTCAATATATATTGAAACTTACGTTGAACCTAAAAATATAGGATATATAGAAATGGGAATGTCTGTCCAAATCCAGATTGAATCTTTCAACTATAATGAATGGGGAAGCATAGCAGGAAAAGTCACTGGTATTTCCTCTGACTTTCTGATCGATAGTCAAGGTAACTCCTACTATAAAGTAAAATGTAGTATGAATAAAGAATACGTTCAACTTAAAAACGGACGGAAAGGGCGGCTAAAGAAAGGCATGTCGGCAAATGTACACTTTATGATTACGAGAAGATCATTATTCGAATTGCTATATCAAAAGATGGATAATTGGATAAACCCAAGACAATATAAATCAGAAACAAACATTTAGTGTCATGTCTGAAAGAGAAATAAAGATAAAACAACACGACATTACAGACTGTGGGGCAGCCTGCTTAGCATCTATCAGTGCTTATTATGGTCTGCGATATCCTGTATCGCGAATCAGGCAATATGCATCTACTGATAAAAAAGGGACTAATTTGCTTGGGCTAGTAGAAGCTGCAACTAAACTCGGTTTCTCAGCCAAAGGTGTAAGAGCAAATCTTGAGGCTTTAAAAATAGTACCAAAGCCTACTATAGCCCATATTGTCATTAAAGGAGTACTCGAGCATTATGTTACGGTCTATCAGATAACAAACAAGAACGTTATCTATATGGATCCGGGAGACGGACAAATGCATCAAAAAGCACATGATGAGTTTGAAAAAACATGGACAGGGGTTTTGGTGATTATGGAACCAGACATCACATTCAGACCCAGAAACATGAAGCAGAGCATTAGTAAAAAGTTTCTTTATTTATTAGCTCCCCATAAAAGCATAATGTTTCAAGCTATATTCGGAGCATTAATTTTCAGCGTTCTTGGTTTATCTACTTCAATATATATAGGAAAAATAACAGACTATGTTTTGGTCGACAAGAATTTGAACCTCTTACATCTCATGGGAATCATTATGCTCTTTATCTTATGCTTCCGCACCTTTATAGGATCTATGAAAAGTATATTGGCCTTGAAAACCGGACAAAAGATTGATGCTGCATTGATTTTGGGATACTATAAACATCTACTTCATTTACCGCAACAGTTCTTTGACACGATGAGAGTGGGAGAAATTATTTCCCGTGTGAATGATGCAGTAAAAATAAGAACTTTTATTAATAATGTGTCATTGGATTTAATAGTCAACACTCTCATCCTTTTCTTCACAACATGCCTGATGTTCATTTATTCATGGAAATTAGCGATTGTTACTCTCATATCTGCTCCATTTTTCTTCTTCATATATTGGGTATTCAATAAGCTTAACTGTAAATATCAACGTAAAATTATGGAGAGTGCGGCAGAATTGGAGTCCCAATTGGTCGAATCCCTTAACTCTATCTCAACCATCAAACGCTTCGGGATCGAGGAGTATGCTAACCTGAAAACCGAGTCACGTTTCGTTCAACTTTTGCGGAACAGCTATCATAGCCTCTATGGAGCAATCTTGACACAAGGTGGTATCCAATTCCTTTCAACAGGTATCATCATAGCGGTACTTTGGTATGGAAGTACGTTAGTTATCAATCAAGAACTTACACCAGGGACATTAATGATGTTTTACTCTCTGATTGGCTATATACTTTCTCCCATCGGATCGCTAATTACCGCCAATCAAGCAATTCAAGATGCAACTATTGCGGCAGACCGCCTTTTTCAAATAATGGATTTAGAGTTGGAACAAAATGAAAATGAGCAAAAGATTACATTAGAATCCAACATGATCAGCGACATCACTTTTAAAGATGTAAGTTTCCGATACGGTTCTCGCAAACAGGTATTTGAATCACTGGTTTTAACCATTCCCAAAGGAGTAACTACGGCTATTGTCGGTGAAAGTGGTTCCGGCAAGACAACATTAATTTCATTGTTACAACATATATACCCCATACAATCAGGTCAGATATATATAGGTGATTATAATATAGCACAAATAACCAATGAAAGTCTACGCAAAAAGGTAGGAGTTGTTCCACAACAAATTGAATTATTTGACGGAAGTATCGCTGAAAATATTGCAGTCGGAGATTTCCAACCGGACATGAAACAGATTACGGATATCATGCGAGAATTAGGATTGAAAGACTTTATAGAAAATCTGCCTAAAGGATATATGACCCCTGTAGGTGAACATGGAGTATCGTTGTCAGGAGGAGAACGACAACGCATCGCCATCGCAAGAGCAATCTACAAGAAACCGGATATCCTAATCTTCGATGAAGCCACATCATCACTCGATTCAATATCGGAACAATATGTTAAACAAGTGCTCAATAAATTGTCCTCTGCCGGGAAAACGATTATTATAATTGCACATCGCTTAAGCACAGTGAAAAGTGCGAATAACATTGTTGTATTGGAACAAGGAAGAGTTGTAGAGATAGGAACACACAAAGAGCTATGTAACAAAAACGGTCCATATGCCAAACTTTGGAATGCACAAAATAATGAAATATAACCATGTCATTACTTGAACATATAAATAGAATTAAAGAATTAAATTGTTTAATTAACCTTGAGCATACGGGCTCTCCACAGGATCTAGCTCGACATTTTCATCTCTGTCTACGCCAATTGCATTACACATTAGATGAACTCAAGGATATGGGAGCAAAGATAGGTTATGATCGTATTCATCAAACATATTACTATGAAAAGCCGTTCCATTTAGAAATAATAATAAAAGTCTCTTCCTTGGATAATTATGAACAAAAAAGTATATTTGGAGGAGAAAAAGATAATACAATGCAATTTTATTGCACCGAAGCCTTTTATCTTTGTTCGAGTAAAGAGAAACCGGTTCAATTTACAGAGATAAATAAATTATTGTATAACTTCTAAACAAATTGTATTATGAAGAATGTAGAATTACAAGAATTTTCCGTTCAGGAAATGAAAGATGTCAATGGAGGGAACATGGCAGGTCCTCAAGGCTCTTTAAGTGACTATGTTCATAACAGAGATGGATTTGGGAATAGTGCACTTATAGGTTTTTTTAAAGGTGTACTTAGTTCAATGTTTGCTTAATTTTATTTGAAAAATTATGGAAATATTATCAATTACAGAACAAATGAATATATTCGGAGGTACTAATCAACAATTTGATTCAGCCGGATATAGCTTTGGGCAAGCTGTAGGAAAAGCTGTAGGAAAAGTTATTATGGGAATCTTAACGATGAGAGGCCTTGGAGCATTTTAATTCATAAGGCTCAATGAAGACAATATTAATTCTTCATTGAGCCTTAAATTTTAGGTTCATGCGTACTAAATTCAAAATAACCGCTAAATATGCTTTATGGGCATTCCTGTTTATTGCTATTATAACCGCCCCTATCACTGCCATACTGTGGGTCGGGAAACTGTTTATTTCACTTCCAATCAATGATCCGTCAAGTATTGTACAAAAGCATGGCATGCTTCTCGGTTTTCTAATGATCTGCCTGATCGGCCCGTGCATCGAGGAAATCTTATTCAGATACCCGATTACGCTAGAGCGAAAAATCTTATTAAGAAGCTTCATACTAGGAATGCTATTTAAACTCATTTTCGGATTATTCAGAGCGGAGATGTCTTTTTGTAACATTATCCTCTCAAACCTTGGATGGATTAGTATAATTCTCTATTATACGCGGAAAGAATACAGTCCTAAAGCACAATTGATAGCCGGCTACATCAGCGCAGTGGCTTTTGCCCTGTTACATATAACTAATTTCACCAATCTTCATTGGAACAATTTTATCTTTGCTTTCATACAGATTCTGCCACTTGGAGTACTTGCTTTCTTCTTGAATAAAATCCGTGTTCAGTGTGGTATCGTTTACTGTATTGGTGTACATATCATGTATAATGTTATTACATTTACACTTACGCTTCCTATGATAAAATAGTAACTTTACACTGTGCTAATGTTTAGGGCTCACTGAAAAGCCTAAACACAAACAAGTTGAAAATAAACAAGATACAATTATAAACATGAGTGAATTTTACACATTCATCATTAGAGTTTTTCTATGTACTTCTATATACGCTCCCAAAAAGATTATATTATATACAAAAGATAAAGTAAACGCAATAATAATTAAAATTAATCTATGAAAAGCCGAATATTGTAAAGACATAACTTATAAAGATCAACGATTGAAGAGACCTAAAAGTAGATGAACAACATGGCGATAAAATCAGTTTCAGCTATTAAGAATTTATTAGCTATATATTTGATAATATTTCATTGTTCTTGTTTGTTTTCGCAAGAAGCAAGGACAATATATGGAAAGGTGGTAGATGAGAAGAACAAACCTCTAACTTATGTAAATATCCACCTCGTAAAGTCTAAAACCGGAGCGATAACTAACAGCGAAGGGAAGTTTGCCATTAACTCTTTACTGCCAAAAGATACTTTAATTGCTTCATTCATAGGATACCATTCATACATTACTGCTATCAGCCGGAATACAAATGAGTTGAAAATTCAAATAAAACAAGCACCTGTTGAGTTATCCGAAGTGATTGTCACAAATAAGACGGCAGCTGAATTAATAAAAAGTGCAATAGTCAAAATACCAGAGAACTATGAACAGGAACCTTTTCTATCCAAGGTCTGTTACCGTGGAAAAATAAGTGAAAAAGATACCCTGCTTTATTTTGAAGAAACAGCATTCAACGTCATTAAGTCTTACCGTCCGTCCTTTGGAGACAAATATTTTCTATTCAAGAATAGAAACTTTAAACTGACAAGCAAACCTTTTTTTCTAAAAGGGATTGGAACCTTTGATATCGTAAAAGATGTTTCCAAATGGTTTGATTCCGGATTCTTTCGAAAACAAGAGGCCACTTATCTGCCGGGTACAAGCATAAACGAGAGGCCTACGTTTGTAATCTCCATTTCACCAAAATCAGGAGAAGCCCCGGAGAGTAAAATCTATATTGATGTGGAGGATCTGGCTTTTGTCCGTTTTGAAATGAATAAAGAGAATGGTGATCAAAAAGAAGCGCAATACCTGAAAATTGACGGCAAATACTATCTGATGAATGGACACTCCCTGCATTTGAATAAACATACTTTTCCGGTTAAGCATATTATCCCTGCCGAAGCGGATATAGTAACTACAGCCATCATTCATTCGTTTGCTAAAGACAGTATTGAAGGCATACCCGTGAGTACCGACGACATATTGGAAAGTTATACAACGCAAAGCAACGACACTGCTTTTTGGCAAACACACGAAGCATTGTTGCCCGACCGAAAAATATTACAAGCCTTAACAACACGTAATTCGAAGATAAAAAGTTCAGCAAGTCATGGACAGGACTGCTTACCGCTTGATCAGACTAAACGCCTGTATCTGCCTCAATTAAAATTGATAGCATCTTCGGATCTTGATAAAGACTTCTCTTCGTTGAATCAAAACAGCGTTTCCGTTCATCTACTTGCATATCATTTATTACAGAAGAATATTCACTCCCGTTTATGGGGATTATTGGTATCATGCGCATACTATAGTCTCTCAAATATCGTAGAAGAAGTTTTTTCCGAAAAGCAATTACTCGCTATTAATGGGGTAAGACCTAAGATGAATCTCTTGGGAAGTACGTTAGGGCAATCGTATCTTTATAACTTAAGCGATGATGCAATGCACAATTACAAGACGGCACATTACGGCGATTTTATGCGCCTGCATACGCTTCGTGCGGACGGGCATTTTGCAAAAAGCATGGCATTGGAAGAAGAACTTGCGAAAGTAGACTTATCAAACAAAAACAATAAAATAGACTTTATCTTTTTATACTCTTATGAGCTATTGGCACAGAAATTTTCATTGATATATAATCCGTGGAGCAACAATGTAAAGCGTAAAAATGCATCAATAGAGAAACAGCCGTTACTGACAGACCGCAATCGCAGTTGGGTAAAATACCTCTATGAACCCGAAACCGACTATCTGCGGCATATACAGAAAGAAGATTTAACTCGAGAAGAACGAAAATACCTGAAGCGTTCGGCTTTCCTCTCGTGGATGAACCTGATCTCTTCACAACTAATCGGCATTAGCAAGATTCGTATAGACAAGAATAATGCATTTACGTTTAGCCTGAATTATCTACGCGCTCCATTCGGCGAAGTATTCCAACAGAACTTTTGGCTGACAACTAAGCAGAAGCAATTGCATGGTCTATTTCTAAGACAGTACAGGACACACCGGAAAACAGGTTTCGGAATCGGCTACAAACTTTATGACGTAAGAGTGATGCATAACACTAATCTTACCTCATCATTAGACCTTTGGCAGCAGCCTGCTAATCTTCAGTTTAAAGACACTAAGTTTAAATCCGGTCTCCATGTTGAACAAATGCTTGAAGACCAATGCATACCCGAGAAATATACACGCAAAAACAAGTTGTCTCTATTCGTCGGATACGATTACAAAACCCAAGGATATTTGCCACAAAGCTATTATTTAGAAAGCCATCTCAACATAAAAACAGGATTTATGGTCTTTTTCTAAACAACATCGATTCAAAACATCTTCACCCCCGTATAAAACAAGTTTAAGCAAAGTTATGCTCTTAATCTTCATTACAGAATTAAGCATGCTATCTTGCTTGATCTCACAAAAGCAGTAATAGTCGAAAGTTTTAAAATCACAGCCTTTCAGGAAAACTTTTTTATACACAATATAAGGGACAAGATAATTCTTTTTAAAAAATAAGTATATTTGTTGTGACAAAACCAATTCAATACGGTATGAAACAACTTGTCAATATAGCATTATTCCTATTTTTGTTCAGCCTTTGCGCCTGTAAAGATCGCCCTTGCCCACGTATTCTAGCTACAGCAGACAGCCTCAGTTATGTCAATCCGGATAGTGCCATAACTTTACTCAAGAATCTAAAAGGGCAAATGAGTCACGAACCGGAATCCACACAAATGTATTACAGACTCCTACAAATAAAGGCAAATGACAAGGCCTATATCACCCATACTTCGGACAGCGCCATACTCCCCATCGTGCAGTACTACGAAGAAAAAAACAGCAAAGACCACCTGATGGAAGCCTACTACTATGCCGGACGGGTGTACAGCGACCTCAGCGATGCCCCACAAGCATTGGCTTATTTCCAGAAAGCCACCGACGTCTCCAAAGGTAGTACGGACTACAGGGTGATCAGCCGGATATACAGTCAGATAGGGGAACTTTCGTTGCTCCAGGATATTTATGACAATGCACTCACAGCATACCGAAAAGCCTATCAGTATAATGTTCTGGCTAGAGACAGTGCAGGACTTGTATTCAACCTGCGGGATATAGGTTGGAACTATACCGGACTTAATAAGGCAGACAGTTCTTTATTTTATTATAAAGCCGCTTACGCATTGGCAAAAAGACTTGATAATCAGCGATACATGAATGCCGTACAATGCGAGTTAGCAAGTTTATACGTTCAACTCAAAAAATATGATGAAGCAAGAAAGGCGTTGCAATCCTCTTTTAATAATATAGAAAGGGCAAATCAAAGTGCCATTTATTCCGTATCTGCCGATTTTTATTACAAAAATGGGAAAATGGACTCTGCTACATATTACGCCCATCGCGTATTAGATTGTGGAACTATTTATGCCAAACAGTCCGCCCATTGGACACTGGCGCAAATCGCCGAAAAACAGAGCGATTGCCAAACTGCAATAGAGCAGATACAGCAGTACACCGCATGCACCGACTCCATACGGAAAATAACCAATACCGAAAGCATACGCAAAATGCAGTCACTTTACAATTATCAGTTTCGTGAAAAGGAAAACGACAAGCTGAAAACTGAGAATACAGAACAAAAACTTCTCATTACATACACGCTACTGGCATTCATTGTCTTCATAGCCCTTATAGCGATCTATATGCAATACAGCAAGCGTAGAAAAGACAGATTGCAGGCACAATTACAGAAACTAGAGCAAATAAAAGAAGAACAATATAAGAAAAGTATCCAATTCATCGAAGAAAATAAAAAACGAATAGAGGAGCTTGAAGCACAGCTGGAAAAAGAAAAGAAAGGAGAAAACTCCCAATTGCAATTAATACAACTTCAAAAAGATTTATATGAACAGGATATTGCCCGGACGAAAATCGGTCAGAAAGCTCAAGAAGTTGCGGAGAAATTGTTTCGCGATTCCAGCATCTATACACGAATCTGCCAAAAAGTAAACGCTGAAAAAAGCAAAATGACAGAGGAAGACTGGAGGGATCTAACCTCTGCGATAGATAATACGTACGACAATTTTACTTCCCGCCTCTATGCACTTCGTCATTTCAGCCCTATAGAAATGAAGATATGCCTATTACTGAAAGCCGGATTTTCAATCACAGCAATTGCCAACCTAACCATGCACTCTAAATCGGCCATCACTTCGGCACGTAAATCGATGTACGAAAAAACGAATGGGCTCAAAGGCAAACCGGAGGACTGGGACGCCTTTATTACCTCATTTTAATGTTAACCGCACAAAAACAAAACAACCTAACACTTTTCCGCACAAAAACCGCACAAAAACATAGTAAATAAACCAAATAAGTATCCTAAGTTTGCAGGCATAACAATAATTCTTTAAATATTGTAGCCATGAAACAACTATTACTTGGATTCTTATTCACACTATTTTGTATCAATGCTCTCGGGGAAGAAGTGAACATAGAATTAGAAAAAAAAGGACATATTGACACCCGATCTCTATCTGTTAACCCCACCGCGACTCATGACGGTAATGCCGTAAGTATCTATTACGCCGACTACCTACTGACCAACTTACAAGTCACCGTAAAGGATTTATTCGGCAGTACCATTTACTCAAACGTCATCAGTGTGTCCTACAACCAGCCTTATTCTTTCGTACTAAACAATGTGGAAAGCGGAGAATATCTGCTTGAATTAAGCTACGAGAACAAATCATTATATGGCTATTTTTATATAATAAAAGTGCAATAATCATACTAATAAGTAATTAATCAAAATTAAGCAGAAATATGAGAGTAATCAAAAAACAGTCATTCTCCAACCGCGGCCAATACCCTATTGGTGGCGTAAAAAAGAATATCCGAGCTAACATGATTTTGTGCCTTAATCCATTTCTTGTTGAAAGGCTACAATGGGTTTTCGGACCTATAAAAGAACATAAAGGAATGGCGAATATATTACGATTGCGAATAGTTACTTACATAATGCTTTATTATAAACTCCGGACTTAACATGACTGATAACCAAAAAATAAGTTTCTTAGGCCATTTTTCTTAGGATTAACGTTTGTTAGACTTGTAACAGAACTCAAATTTTAAATTAAAAATAATGAAAAAGATTGTAATTCATGACAAAGAAAGTGGTATTTGGAAAAGATGTGCTTTTGCTTTTCTATTATTGATAGCAATAAACCCTCTGAATACCCATTCCCAATCCAGCTATTTCATTAAAGATCCTGAAGGATTCAATTTCATCCTTCAGGTGAAAACTGATGGAAATGTAATAAACGGTTTCACCAGAGAGAAAGCTATTTGGGACTATACTTCCAAACTTCAATATAAAATGATCAAAGCCGTAAGCTCGTTAGAATACCCGGAAATCATTAGATTTCACGGTACTATGACCGGTTATGACTTTGAAGGAACATACAGTTATTTATTCTCTTCCTACAAGGTCATCGGCAAGATCAACGGTGATTCAATATTTTATTCGCTGTATGACAAAAGTGATAAAATATATAGAAGCTTCAAAGGCGCTAAAGTTACAAATTACGTAAAAAAGGATTACGGCAAATTGGTTGATGAGGTGATCAAATTGACTGAAGACTATATTTTCGATCCGAGGATTCTTCAAACAAAGAAATGGGAAAGTTTCAAAAAGAAGATGAAAGAAGCGGCACCTGGAATTTCAGATGACTTAGAGTTCCAGGTAGGCCATTATGCATTAGTAAGGGGATTCGATTTTTCCCATTATTACCTCGTCAGCAATGCTCCGTCATTAACGGCGCAAGATGATATTTCTTTAAAAGAAATAAATGACAACACCGCTCTGCTCAAAATCGGAAGCTTTCTTAAGGGAAGTGAGAGAATAAAAGCATTACTGGACACAATTCAGCAAAAAGAATATAAAAACTTGATAATCGACCTGCGTGGTAATCCAGGCGGCAATTTTACTCCCACATCGACTGTCGCAAACTTCTTGACCGATAAGAACTTTATCAGCGGTCTCTTTCCCAATAGACAGTGGTACGAGGAATATAAACGATTACCAAATAAAAATGACCTTGATAAATTCAGCCTAATAGACGGGGATAGCATTCAGAAAGAATCTCCATACGGTTTTTATATCCAAGCCAAGGGCATTGACACTCCATATAAAGGGAAGGTATATTTTCTCGTAAATCGAAAGACCGGAAGTTCTGCAGAAGCATTAACCATTGGTGCCAAAGAATATCATTTAGCCACAATAGTAGGGCAAAAGACAGCCGGTGGCCTATTGAGTGCCAAAAGATTTAAGCTTGACAATGATATTTCACTGATAGTTCCTGTCAACGATTTCATCTCCTTTAAAGGGTATAGAGTGGATAAAAAAGGCGTTGAGCCCGACATTGAAACGAAGGTAGGAGAAGAGCTCGAACAAGCAATTAAACTTATTAAAAGTATCAAGTAAAACCATTGGGTTTTAGATAATTTGTCCCTGAAAACAAACCATAAGGAATCTGATACATGCCGAAATATAAAGGGTATCATATTATTAATTCTAAATTTCACATGTGGATATGGAAAAGAAAGAAGAGTTATTAAAAGGACTTTCCATTGAAGAACTAGAGGAAAGATCAGAATTTGCAGCTCCAATAGATCAGAGCGAGGCTGAACCTGGATGGTGCAACCCTTGCCCAATTTGCAGTTGTGACCTTTAGACAGTTGTCATTGAAACAAATCAGGGGGCTGACTAAATAGCAAATATAAATATTGTAACATAATGAAGCAACTTACATTCTTCTTAATTTTATTTTTCGCATTGCCTTCGGCTGCGCAGATCACGAATGTAACGGGAAAAGTCCAGGAAGCCAACGGAAGCCCGCTAGAGTTTGTAAATGTGGTACTACTGACAGAGACCGACTCTACATTTGTAAGTGGAGTAACATCGGATGAAACCGGAAGATTCTCTGTTAAGTTGAGTAAACCATACTCCACTCCGCTTATTCTTAAGACATCCTATCTGGGTTACAGTAATAGTTTTAAGAAGATAACATCCAACGATGCGGGAACCATTGTGATGTCGGAAGCAGATCAAATGTTGGAGGCTGTCGTTGTAAAAGGAACAAGGAATCGCTTCAAGATGGAGAATGGAGGAATATCAGCCGACGTAGCAAACAGCCCGTTGAAAAATATAGGCACGGCTAGTGAAGTACTAGAGAAATTGCCTTTTGTGGTGAAAGAAGGGGACGCTTTTACCGTGCTCGGGAAGGGTAAACCGCTCATCTATATTAATAATCGTCTAGTCAGAAATGATAGTGAGCTGGACAGGCTATCGTCGGGAAATATTAAAAAGATAACTGTAATTACCAATCCGGGGCCAGAATATGATGCTACAGTCAGTGCTGTAATTCGCATCGAAGCCATCCGTCCTCCGGGCGAAGGGATAGGTGGAGAAGCCTACGGAAGGATAAAAGTTGCCAGACGATTGTCCGAAGATGGAAGCATCGACCTAAACTATCGCAAAAATAAGCTCGATGTATTTGCTTATTACGGATATACCGAAGATCAGCGGAAAACAAAAATGAACTTAGAACAGAGTCTAAAAAGTAGCCGACAGACTACCACAATGGAGAGTACAGATACTGAAAAAAGTCATCGTAGAGAGCATTATATTGAGACCGGATTTAATTATGAGTTCAATGAGCACCACTCCGCAGGAGCAAAATACACTTATGACAACACTCCTTATGCAAAAGTAGACATGAATATGCAAAGTAAAATATTTGCAGACAATGTGCTTTCAGAAGATTTCCCAACAACAGCCTTGGTGGATATTGATAGAAGTTCTCATTTGCTAAACACCTATTACGTGGGTGATATAGCCAGCTGGCTTAAAGCCCAGCTCGACTTTGACTATGCCAAGGGAAGCGATAAGACCTTTCAGAATTCATGGTCTGGAAGACAAACCGATGAAAAGGTCGATACTCGATCCTTACAGAATTATCATCTTTATGCCGGTAAACTCACACTCATCACTCCATTGTGGAAAGGCGAGCTTAAATACGGAACGGAACTTAGTCGTACGAACAATGAACAAAACTATATTGTGGTAAATAACGAAGGTGCCGAAGACCTGAGATCAAATACAAACCTGTCTAAACAGCGGATGTTTGCTGCTTATGCAAATTATTCCAAGAGTATTGGCAAGTGGACATTGGGAGCAGGCGTACGCTTTGAAAATACAGGGTTCGATTACTTTGAAGACGGAAAGAAAATGGAGGAACAAAGCCGTACCTACAAGGACTTCTTTCCCAATGCTTCCGTGAGCTATCGCGATGAAAAACTACAAATGATGTTAGGATATCGCTCAACGATTCAACGCCCCGGTTATTATCAACTCAGGAACAGCGTTCAATATGATAATCCATATACTTATGAGGCTGGGAATCCCTACTTAAAACCCACAAGAACAGACGACCTCACTTATTCATTGCTGTGGGGTAAGATAAAGTTAATGGCATCATATAAGCATTATGATAATCTGATATTATTCCTGCCGGCACAATATAGGGATAAAGATATTATTATGTTCCGCCCCGAAAACCTGAAGAATGCAAGTAATTTATCAACATTCATCTATTACTCTCCGCACATCGGATTATGGGAACCGGTAGCGGGCATAGGAGTATCAAAAGATTATCTCAGCTATGAGAGAGTTGAAAAACAAAACTACAAAAAGCCCTATTTAGATTACAGCTTGCAAAACACCTTTCACCTGCCGGCTGGATTTAACCTAATGATCGACTTTCAAGGAAACTCAAAGGGACATTCCACCCTGAACTATATGTATGACAACTTCAGGATAGATATGCGGATAACCAAAACATTCATGGACGGCAGACTTATACTCAATTTGAGAGGGACGGATCTCACAGGTTCCTACCGACAGAAATACCGGATGGATGTGTATCCCGTCACTTCATTCATCAATAAAGATCTCGACACTCGTTCATTCCAACTATCCGTGAGGTATAAATTCAATGCTTCGAGGAGTAAATATAAAGGAAGCTCAGCGTCCGAAGAAGAGAGGCAGCGTATGTAAAAAAAGTGGCAGATAAAGCAAACAGCGATCCTTATTCCGGTCACATTTCCATGAACATCAAATAAGATTCAAATCAGTTGAAGAACATGTGCAAAAAACACTATTTTTGCACATGTTCTCTAAATCACACGATTTAATTGGAAAGTAATGACACAATTGAGAATCCACTATTTTCAGCATGTACCTTTCGAGGGAATAGGGTATATGGAGGAATGGGCCGATAGTAATGGGCATCAGCTATCGAGCACACGTTTTTATGATGGGGAATGCCTTCCCCGAATAGAGGATATAGACTGGCTTATCGTGATGGGAGGTCCGATGGACATCTATCAGGATGAAAAATATCCATGGCTTGCGGCAGAAAAAAGGTTTATCAAACAAGCTATTGACAGTGGAAAGGTGGTACTGGGATTTTGTTTGGGTGGACAGCTGATTGCACATGTGTTGGGAGCCAAAGTCAATTGCGGAGAGCAAAAGGAAATAGGCTGGCATCCCGTTTTATTTACCGAAGAGGCCAAAACAGCAAAGGCTTTCATGACCATCACAAACTTCCCCTCAACTGTATTCCATTGGCATCAGGATATGTTCGACATTCCCCAAGGTGCGGTAAGAATAGCATCAAGCTTTGCATGCCGAAACCAGGCTTTCATTTTTAATGATACGACTATCGCGTTTCAATTCCATCTTGAAACTACCGCAGCTTCGATGAGAGGAATGCTTGCTAACTGCGCAGGTGATCTCGCTACAAGAAGCGAATATGTGCAAACAACAGCACAAATAATCGACGGTGAAAAGTATATTGCCTCCAACAATCGTTTTCTGAAAGAGATATTAGATAGCCTCGCCGGCTTGTAGGCAGACGTTTCTTTCGCCATAAGATTACACGGATTTACATCGATTGGTGATGTAGATAATAACCCGTCGTCTACACAATTTCCCGCAGACATTTAACACATTCTGTGCGAAAACCACTATCTTTGCGCATTCAAAATGCGTTCATAACAAAAGACATACATATAGAGATGATGGAAAAGAAATTCAAACGTACTACCGTTACGTCAGCACTTCCTTATGCCAACGGTCCGGTGCACATCGGACATCTGGCTGGAGTTTATGTTCCGGCCGACATTTACGTCCGCTATTTGAGGTTGAAAAAAGAGGATGTTATCTTTATCGGAGGATCGGATGAGCATGGTGTCCCTATTACCATCCGTGCGCGCAAAGAAGGTGTTACTCCTCAAGACATCGTAGATCGTTACCATTCTCTCATCAAAAAATCATTCGAAGAATTCGGTATATCGTTTGACATTTACAGCCGCACCACATCGAAGATACATCACGAAACCGCTTCGGATTTCTTCAAGACACTTCATGACAAAGGAGAGTTTATTGAAAAAACATCCATGCAATATTACGACGAGGAAGCAAAGACTTTCCTTGCCGACCGCTATATTACAGGTGAATGTCCACATTGTCATTCGGAAGGTGCCTATGGTGATCAATGTGAAAAATGTGGGACTTCGCTCAGCCCCACCGAACTGATCAACCCTAAAAGTGCTATCAGTGGAAGCAAGCCGGTGATGCGTGAAACGACGCATTGGTATCTCCCCCTCGACAAGCATGAAGCTTGGTTGCGCCAATGGATATTGGAAGATCACAAGGAATGGCGTCCTAACGTATACGGACAATGCAAAAGTTGGCTCGATATGGGATTGCAACCCCGTGCAGTAAGCCGTGATTTGGATTGGGGTATCCCCGTCCCGGTGGAAAACGCTGAAGGCAAAGTACTCTACGTTTGGTTTGATGCCCCGATAGGCTATATCAGCAATACAAAAGAGTTGCTTCCGGATAGCTGGGAAAAGTGGTGGAAAGACCCTGAAACGCGTTTGGTTCACTTCATCGGAAAAGACAATATTGTGTTCCATTGCATCGTATTCCCTGCCATGCTGAAAGCGGAAGGCAGCTTTATTCTTCCGGATAACGTCCCGGCTAATGAATTCCTGAATCTGGAAGGGGACAAAATTTCCACTTCACGCAACTGGGCAGTATGGTTACACGAATATCTGGCTGACTTCCCGGGCAAGCAGGACGTATTGCGTTATGTGTTGACTGCCAATGCTCCCGAGACTAAAGATAATGACTTTACCTGGAAAGATTTTCAGGCTCGTAATAACAATGAGTTGGTTGCTGTATACGGTAACTTTGTGAACCGCGCCTTGCAGCTGACTAAGAAATACTTCGACTGCGCCGTTCCTGCTGCCGGAGAGCTTACCGACTATGATCGTGAGACATTAAAAGAGTTTTCCGATGTAAAAACAGAAGTGGAAAAGTTACTTGATGCATTCAAGTTCCGCGATGCACAGAAGGAAGCCATGAATCTGGCACGTATCGGAAACAAGTATCTGGCGGATACCGAACCTTGGAAGCTGGCCAAGACAGATATGCCACGTGTAGGTACCATTTTGAATATAGCCTTACAATTGGTTGCTAATCTAGCGATTGCTTTTGATCCGTTCCTGCCGTTCAGTAGCGAAAGACTCCGGAAAATGCTGAATATGGATAGTTTTGATTGGGCAAACCTCGGACATACCGATTTATTGCCTGCCGGACATCAGTTGGCTGAGCCTGAATTACTCTTCGAAAAGATAGAAGACAGCGTCATTGAAGCTCAGGTACAAAAGTTGTTGGATACCAAAAAAGCCAACGAAGAAGCCAATTATAAAGCAAATCCTATTCGTCCGAATATTGAGTTTGACGACTTCATGAAACTGGATATTCGCGTGGGTACAATATTGGAATGTCAGAAGGTTCCCAAAGCGGATAAATTGTTGCAATTCAAGATTGCCGACGGCTTGGAGAACCGTACCATTGTAAGTGGCATTGCACAGCATTACAAACCGGAAGAGTTAGTCGGAAAACAAGTTTGCTTCGTAGCTAATCTTGCCCCACGCAAGCTGAAAGGTATTGTGAGCGAAGGTATGATATTATCAGCTGAAAACGTTGACGGCTCACTATCTGTTGTTACCACAATGAAAGAGGTAAAACCGGGCAGTGAGGTGAAATAAGGATGATTAGCAAGATGCCGGATGACAACTCAGGAACTCATATTATTACTAGAGACGTTTATCAAATTACCGGGCGAGAATGAAGTCGTAGAATTCAAGAAAGCCCAAAACGGATTTGATACACAAAAAATAGGAGAATATTTTTCCGCTCTCAGTAATGAAGCCAACCTTGGGCAAGAAGAATATGCTTGGTTGGTATTCGGCATTCATGATAAGACTCATGCAGTATTAGGCAGTTCTTATAAACCGACACGCCCTTCGCTTGATGCTTTAAAAAGAGAGATAGCTGAAGGAACGAACTGCGGCATCACCTTCACAGAGATATATGAGGTCATATATAAAGGAAAACGAGTCATCATGTTTCAGATCCCGGCCGCCCCTAAGGGGATACCGACTTCTTATAAAGGCCATTTCTATGGTCGCGATGGCGAGTCATTGGTTGCACTAAGTCTACATGAGCTTGAAATTATCCGTAACGAAAGCGTACAGACCGATTGGAGTGCACAAGTTGTTCCCAATGCAACCATTGATGATCTGGACAAGAGAGCTATTGCAACAGCACGCTCTCTCTACATCGCCAAAAATAAGAAGAATGCAATAGAAATAGCAGAATGGGATACCATTACTTTCTTGAACAAGGCAAAGCTTACTATTAAAGGGAAAATCACGAATACCGCTATTATCCTTTTAGGGAAAGAAGAAAGCGAAGTGTTCATTTCACCGGCAGTAGCCAAGATACGCTGGATACTTAAAGACTCACAAGGGACAGAACGGGATTATGAAATTAAAAGTTGTCCGTTTATCATCTCCATTGAAGAGATCTACCAGAAGATACGTAATTTGAAATATCGATATATCAACCCTGAGTTCCGCACGCTATTCCCCGAAGAAGTGGATACTTATGAACCATACGTCATTCGCGAAGCCATAAACAATGCAGTAGCACACCAGGATTATACGTTAGGAGGACAAATCAACGTAGTGGAGTATGAAGATAAACTTGTTTTTACCAATAAGGGAGAATTTATACCTCAGTCTATCAGTAACGTCCTTAAAAATAATGCACCGGAGGAAGTATACCGAAATCCTTTTCTAGTCCGGGCAATGGTAGAACTCCAAATGGTAGATACAATAGGAAGCGGGATACGGAAAATGTTTAATTTTCAACGTCAACGCCTGTTTCCATTACCCGATTATATTATTGAAACGAACAGAATACAAGTTATCATTATCGGAAAGATACTGAATAAGGTTTTGAAGACGATTATTATTGCGACTTAATACTGAAAGCGTTGGCGGAACATAAAGTACTTACAAGAGAGGAAATTACCAGGTTGCTTTGGGTGAAGTTACCTGATATATTAAGCGAAAGCCAAAAGCTCATTAAGATTAAAAACCTTTTAGCCAAGTTACGGTCACTCAACAGAATTATTAATCAAAGACAAGGAAGTATATCAAATTGGAGACTAAAGGAACTATAGATTTATCCGAGATTTATCCGAGATTTATCCGAGATTTATCCGAGGGCAACAGTATAACAAGCTAATAATAAAACATATACTTCTTAATACTTAAGAGCTATTAAATGATATTTTAATCATAAAGCAAGCAATGGGTGAATCATCATTGAAGGAAAAAACGGCAAAAGGGTTATTCTGGGGAGGAGTTGGAAATACAGTATTCCAGCTACTGAATCTTGTTATCGGAATATTCCTCGGTCGGTTGCTGGATGCTTCGGATTATGGTATGGTGGGGGTATTGACTATCTTTTCCGCCATGGCCGGTATTTTCGTTGAAAGTGGATTTATCCTTGCCATTGTCAATAAGAAAGAAATCAAGCACGAAGATTATAATTCCGTATTTTGGTTTAACATCACTATCGGTGCAGCGCTTTATCTACTACTCTTTGCTTGCGCACCGTATATCGCAGAGTTTTATCATAAACCGGAACTGACGCCATTGGCCAGGTTCCAGTTTCTCAGTTTCCTGATCGGTAGCTTTGGCACTGCTCCTACGGCTTATTTCTTCCGTAACCTGATGGTAAAGGAACGGAGCCAGATACAAATTGTCGCGATTCTGGTTTCGGGCATTATAAGCGTGATTTGTGCATACAACGGTTGGGGCTATTGGGGCATTGCCTTGCAGACCATCTTGTATGTCAGTGTGAACACCTTATTACTCTGGATTATATCACCTTGGCGACCTACATTCTCATTCAGTCTGCAACCTCTGCGCGAATTGCTTCCATTTAGCATCAAGCTGCTCTTCACCTCAATGTTCACACATATCAACAACAATATTTTCTCTGTACTATTAGGACGCTTTTACACCATTCCACAAGTCGGCTATTATACTCAAGGCAGTAAATGGACAACAATGGGGTATTCCACAATCTTCGGAATGATCAACAGTGTAGGGCAACCGGTATTCAGGGAAGCTACCGACGATATGCAGCGTCTCCAGAATATCTTCCGCAAACTGATGCGCTTCACCGCTTTTGTCAGCTTTCCTGCAATGTTCGGACTGGCTATTGTTGCCCGTGAAATGATTGTCATTACCATCACCGACAAATGGTTGCCTTGTGTTCCTGTGATGCAGATTCTATGTGTGTGGGGAGCATTTATGCCAATTTCCACCCTCTATTCCAATCTGACTAACAGCATTGGGCGTCCTCATATTTACATGTGGAATACTATTGGATTGGGTGTTTTCCAACTGCTATGCGTATATTTCAGTTATCCTTACGGGCTACACATCATGCTCGTGGTTTATACTATAGCCAATATTCTGTGGCTGGCTATCTGGCATTACTTTGCTCACAAGCATATCGGTCTTTCATGGTTTGCTACGCTAAAGGACATTGCTCCTTATCTCATCCTGTCAGTTACCATCATGATTGCAACTGATGCAGTAGCAAGTTATGTGGAGAATATCTATTTATCATTGATTTTAAAAATAGTGTTGGCTGCTTCTCTATATATTCTTCTCATGTGGAAGTTGAAATCGACAGTATTCAGAGAAAGCATCCAGTATCTTTTTAAGAAGAAACGTATATTATAAATACCACGGCAAGGACAAGCCTTGACAAGTACGAAAGGTAAGCTTTAATATACACAAGATTGTCTCAAACAGATAAGAAAGAAACCCCTGATAAGCGTAAGAGCAGCTTCAGGCAGGCTGAAAGACAATCATCAATTGGCGTAAGAGCAGCTTCAAGCAGACATGAAAGGTATTATTTAATAAGTATGAGAGTAAGTTTGAGCAGACTGAAAGACAATTTAATCAGTACAAAAGTAAGCTTAGACAATTATAAAGAGTAATCCTTAATAAAATAGAGGAGTTGCCTTAGGCAGATAATGAGGATAATTTTAATAACGCGTGAAAACAGCGACAAGCAGAAGGGCGACCCTCAGAGGTATAAAGAATAATCCTTGAAAAGCACAAAGATAATCTTTATAAAGAGCTAACCCTTGACAAGAACAACGAATTGAACATTAAAAGATACACATACCGCGATGACCTTAGAGCATGTGACCGTTATCATTCCTGCGCACAACCGCCCCGACCGTTTACGCAGATTATTGGATTATTACAGCCGGACGGACATACGGATTCTTGTTCCCGACTCTTCGGAACTTCCGTTTGCCGATCTTGCAGAATATCCCGACATTGTATACCGTTATTGCCCACGGCAACATTTCCTGCTAAAAATTAAAGAGATACTCCCGTTGATAAACACACCTTATGTACTCTATTGCGCCGATGACGATTTCACGGTACCTGAAGCCATAGCCCGCATGGCAGACTTTCTGGACACTCATCCGGATTATTCTACGGCACAAGGACACTACCTGACTTTCACACCCCGAAAAAAGAAAGTTGTGTTCTATCCACGGTATATCCGCTACTTCGATAAGCAGGTGACAGCCGACACTCCGCGAGAGAGATTGTTACAAGAGAAAGATATGTATGCTTCACTTCTTTATGCCGTGATACGTGCCGACGCTTTCAAAAAGATGTACGAAAAGTGCTTTAACGCTGAAGGAGAACTCAGGTTCGAAAATCTTTTCCTTGCAGAAGAATATTTTAACCATGCTGCTCTTATACTGGGCAAATACATTACTTTACCTTACTTCTATAGTGCACGCGAATTTATTGAAGGATCAGCCACGAGCACCACTACGCCGGTCTATATTGTGAAGTCCGCACCAGAATACAAGGAAGAATACGAAGGTTTTCTTTATTCCTTAGCGGAGCTGCTTAAAGAGAAAGAAGATCAGACCCTTTTGCCCAAAAGTTCAGACCTGTATGGCAAAAAGGGCAAGCATTTCGAGTACACAGACCCGACATTTTCAACAAGCGATGAGCTCTCTTTTATTCGTTCCATTAGCACAATGCCCAAAGAGACATCCACGATAACCCGCAAGCGTAAAGTCAAAGAATTCTTCCGCCGTAATAAATATCTTTTTTGGCTAAACAGACTCGCAGACAAAAGATATAATCAGAAAGGATTGAACATCGTTAAAGGAATGCCTAGTTATCCTTGTTCATTCAATACACCCGAAAAAGAAGAAATCCTCCGAATGATTTCAATGAAAGCGTAAAATCAGTACCTTTATCCTCGAAAAGCAAATGTGAGTTTCTCTGCTTTTATAAGGAATAGGAATATGAAAGACGATAATCGCGTAAAAGTCAGCGTACTAATGCTGACTTACAATCAGGAACTATATATTCATGAAGCGATACGTAGTGTCATGCTTCAAAAGACGAATTTTAAGTTCGAGCTTGTTATCGGCAATGATGCCAGTACTGATGAGACAGGGGGGATCTGTAGGGCCTGGTATGACAACTACCCCGGGCAGATTGTATTATTAAACCGGGAGCAAAATCTTGGGTTGATACAAAACTTCTTGCAGACTTATGCCCATTGCCGGGGAGAATACGTTGCAATCTGTGAAGGAGATGATTTCTGGACGGATAAATACAAATTGCAAACGCAAGTGGATTTTCTTGATACTCATTCCGGTTATTCCACCTGTTTTCACCGGGTAATCAATTATTTCCAGAATAACGGGACTAAAAGCCTCAGCAACGGCAAGCAAAAAATAGACACAAACATTATGGATTTGGCGCGAAGCAACTATATTTCCAATGTTTCCGCCGTGTTCCGCAGGGGACTGTTTGGAGATTTTCCGGATTGGTTTGCCAAGGTCAGTACCTACGACTATGCCTTACATTTGCTGAATGCGCAGTATGGGGACATACATTACATCAATCGCCCGATGGCTGTCTATCGTCAGCATGGAAGGGCTATCTGGAGTGAAGCCGGAACAGACAAAAAGCTAGATATCTCATTAACGGTACGGGAGCTACTCATGGCTTACTTCAAGAATAAGCGCAATGATGTCTACGATGCACTGCGAACCGCCCATAGCCAAATATGCCTGAATCTGATCAGGTATTATCGGGAAATACCCAGAAGCGAGGATAAAGTAAAACGCACCGAAGAACGTTTGCTTAAATACAGACCCGAATGGAATGAAGAAGAATTGAAGCGGAAAGAAATCCCATCAAAACCGACGCTGCAACAACGCATGATGGCAGCGGCAAAAAAAGCACGTGCAGCGGTATCCTTATTTATTCCGTTACCCCGAATTAAAGAATAAAGCCTCTACCCTTCCTCCTGACTCTTTGAAGTGCACCCCAAAAGTTGGACACAAAACTTTAGGAATGCACTTCAGAACAGGCTCTTTTTCTTACTAATTCCGATTTCAAACAAAAATATCTTTCGGCAGGACATTCCTAAGATTGTACTGAAGATTAGGAACCTTATAGAATTAAAATAAGCAAGATTAATCCCCCGTACGAGGGATATATATATCGAAGATGTTGGAAGTTAATATGCAACGCGTTGCATATATAGATCCAACGTGCTGGATATATAGATCCAACAAAAGCCTTCTATAGAGATTACTCGGTAATGTCTTTACTTAAAGACACAAAGAAGTAACTGACTCTGAATGAATAAATTGCTTTTAATATTCTGTTTATCAAAACGTAGCCCTCACATAAACTTTTGGAGAACACGCTCAAGCATACCGTTATCCAGAAGTATCTTCTCTACGAATTCACGAAATGCACCAAAGCCGCCATGAGCAGTGGTAACATAGTCGACTTCACGCTGCACATAGTCCGGCGTATTGCTTGGAGACCCACTGAAGCCGACTTCACGAAGCAAACGAATATCATTAAGATCATCGCCAATAAAAGCAACATCAGCCAAAGTTATACCCATTTCGGCACAGATCTCCTGAGCTTTAACCAGTTTATCGGCGACATGTAGATAGCAACGGTTTATTTTCAGTTTATCGGCACGCTTCTGAACTAAAGCGGAATTCTCACCGGTCAAAATAGCCACCGGTATGCCCAGTTCCCTGAGGAATATCACTCCCCATCCATCTTTCACCGAAAAACGCTTCATCACATCACCCTCGGCTGTATAATACATACCACCGTCTGTCCAAACTCCATCAATATCTGTTATAACCAATTTCGGTAACATAAGCTTTTCTTTTTTGTCTGTTACTGCTATTCTACTTTACATACTCTCTAATTATCCGTAAGCATCCCGAACACAACATCAAGCATACAAGATATATTATAGCATTCTACCTCCTCTTACCAAGCATCCCTGCAAAACCATCCTTATAGCCGTCCCATAAAGCTTTCCACTTGGCAAACTTCTGGTGCTCGTAAAGTAGTATAAATACGATGCGCTTATAAAAATGGTAGCGTAGGTGAGCCTTTATATTTATATTCTCCGGATACAATGCGTGCAAAACCATTCCGTTACGAACATTATAGTATGAACGATCGGGTGAATACTCGTTAGGAAAAACTTCTTTTCCTAATAATTTGTGCTTCTTTTTCTGATAGCCTAAATCATGCTGAAGAAGAACATTCTTAAAACATACCGTAGGAATACCTCTGCGCGAAGCACGCCACGAAAATTCACAATCAATCCCCCATACAAACAGATCTTCTCTGAATCGGCCCAGTTTCTCGAATACAGCCAAGGGGTATATTGAACCCGAAGTCATACAGGAAGATACCCGATCGACAGAATCTTCTATCGGATATAAGGTGGACTGCTGGGACTTTATAAAGTAATTGGTTGAGAAAATCACTTCATTGTCAACTCCAAAATCAAGTATTGCTTTCAGGTATGATTCAAAGTCATCTCCACTGAAAGAGCTGTCTTGATCCATCGTCAGTAGATGGGTGGAACCGTTAGCAGAAGCTACAGAGATAGCCGCATTAAGTGCCGCACCTATTCCTTCATTGCTGCCCGATCCGAGATAAGAGATTTTATGAGAGTCGGCAACACCGGACAAAGCCAGCTTTTCGCGACTTCCCTGCGGAGTATTATCCCATAAGACCAACTCATCCACATGATGGATATAAGTTCCGATATTCTGAGCCAGATCATTACCGGGATTATACAAAACGACAACCGCTGTTATTTTCATCACTCAATAAAAGATTGATAAACGATTTCATTCCGGGGTATCTCTTTGAGCACTTTATGACCGATGACTTTTGAACGCTCAGCCCATTTAAATCCATCACCCGGACTAAGCAGATGCAAATCTTCCTCCGTTATTACGTCACCCACATGCAGCAATCGTTTGGTAGCGATGGAACGTTCCAACTTTACCTTGGCGGAAGCTACCGCAGGATCGATATACAGTTCTTCTTTTCCCAGCCACCGTTCGGCAATACGGATATCCCGAATCATACGGTTAACACCATCCGGTCCGAGAGAACCCTGTTGATCAGTACCTTTCATCCGGCGATCTATAGTCACATGTTTCTCTATGATTTCAGCCCCCATACCCACTGCCACAACAGGCGCCGCGATACCAATGGTGTGATCGGAAAAACCAATGGTGTATTGCCCATAATGCTCCTTGAGATAAGGAATCGTTTTCAAATTAAGATTATCAGGCTGGGTGGGATATTGGGAAACACAATGTAAGATGGAAATTTTATCATGATGACGGGTGATGACTTCCAACGCATCGTCCAGTTCTTTTTTACCGGCCATACCGGTGGAAAGAATGATAGGAATCTTTGTTTCCGCCATAGCTTCCAGCAATGGAAGATTCGTAAGATCACGACTTGCCACTTTTAAACGGTCGGGAGTAAACAGCGACAAAAGTGATAAGCAGCCCAGCGAACAAAGGGTTTCGACAAAGTCTAAGCCAAGCGACTTGGCATATTTATAGACTTCAAAGTGTTCCTCATCATTTAGTTCGAGGAAAGCGCGATGTTCGCCGTATGTACGTCCGAAAGAATGCGGTGAGTCATACAGCCTGTTCATTTGGGAGTCCGTAAGCTCTTCATTCAAGTCGCGCTTAGTCATCTTCACAGCATCCATCGGACGAAGCTCAATATCAAAAACTTCTTCACGGACGGGACGAGACACCAATTCTACAATCAATTTGGCTATGTCAACCGAACCGTTATGGTTCTGTCCTATCTCTCCAATTATATAGGTACTCATACGTTAATGTTTTATTCTTAAGGATTTACTTCTCATTATGAGCAATGTTTTCAAGCATCTTCACACGATATTCCGGATCAGATTCAACCAGTTTCAACAGCGCTTCAATGCTGCCATCTGTCTTCTCACGGTAGGTGGCATAAAGTGTTTGCAACAACGTAAAGTCTTCAATGGTATCCAGGGTAAAACGAAGATCATAACGGCCTTCCAGTTCGTTTGGCAAAGGCAATAACCGGATCTTGAACTTTTCCGGATGTGTATAAAGATAAATCGTGACATGCTCTATGTAAAGCTTTTCCTGAGTAGAACAAGCTACCCGGCGAAGTGCATTCATTGTTGTGAGCTCCGCAAACAGTCCCAAATGGGATTTGATGGTAGGCCGCCCGTCGGCAAATCCGTAGGCAATATAATCCGCCGGATAAATGTCATGCTCAGCAAAAAATAAACCGAAAGTCTCGGGACGCAAGAACGGATTATCCGAACAAACCCGGATAAACCGCTCAATGCCAAACACTTCCGCCGCACGTATAAAACGGCTAAGGACATTGTCTTCATCCCCACGGAAACACAAGATTCCGGCTTGGCGGGCAATATCCGCCAATACATCATCTTGTGGACGATTCGTCGTAGCTAGAACTACAACTTTATCGGGACATGCCTTCTTTATATTGCCGATTAAAATATCAATGATACGTTGCTCTCCATAAAAAGGCAATAGTATCTTATTATGCAACCGGGTTGATCCGGTACGGGCCTGAATAATTATTCCGTCTTTCATAACTTCATTCGTTTAAAAGCATCTATATAGGAACCTGGAGTAATGTTTATAACTTCCTTTCCCTGTTTTTGAGCGTATGCCTCCAATACGAAATAAGACTTGAAGGCTACGTACATGTGGTACAATATGGTATACAAGCGTGCGCTGTGCAAATTTTCCTGAGTGACGGTAGCTGCTTGCGATTTATTCTGATCATAAAAATGCTTCTGATGCATTAACACCACATTCTCATCGGTAACGGTTATTTCCGGTAACCAGGAATGATCAGCCCCTGCCAGATAAATCTTTTTAAAAGGTAACCTCAATCCCATTGCAATGGAAGGTATCAATACGTTGTGTGGACGGGGAACTCCCAAGCCCTTGCTGAATATCCAATTACAAAACGGCTGAAAGCCTTCAATAGGAGTGGTATTGTAAATGCACAACCGAATGTGCGGGTTGGAAGATATTAACGGACGCCAGTCTTTATTCTTCAGAGCACGGGCAGGAACAAACAGACGTAAATCCCATGTCGTTTTCTTGGACAAGGTCTGAAATAGCTGAACTCTTTTTTCGGGAACAATCCAAAAGAGAGGATCGGCTATCAGGTACAATTCAGGACGTAGCTGTTCAAACATCGGTGAAGTCACGCAGAAATTTACCGCAAGCAAAGTCTTCTGGCGGACAAATTCAAGATGATCTTCCACCGTACGATTCAATGAAGGACCATTAGCCAGTATCAGCAATTCATCCGAGTTGCTGAACGATTGCGGCAATCCCGTTTTCCATTTAGATTGTAATATAATCTTTACAATACTAAGAAAACTCTGCCATAACAGTCCCAGGCATTTCAATCCTTTTTCTCCCATCGTCGTCCTATGTTTGATAAGTATTCACCGCAAAGATAATAAAGTTAGACGCGGGGAAAATAAAAAATCAACGATTTTATGGATAGAAAAATAGAAAAGACTTACTTTTGCCAAAACAATTAGGCAAGATGAGGGTATTACTGATCAATACATCCGAACGGGTCGGAGGGGCTGCCATCGCAGCCAGCCGGCTTATGCAATCACTAAATAATAATGGCATTAAAGCCAAATTACTGGTACGCGACAAACAGACCGATCAAATCAGTGTCGTTTCATTAGACCGGAATTGGATGACGACCTGGAAATTTATCTGGGAACGAATCATTATCTGGAAAGCAAACCATTTCAGGAAAAATAATCTATTCGCCGTTGACATCGCCAACACAGGTACCGACATTACTTCAATGCCGGAATTTCAACAGGCGGACATCATACACTTGCATTGGATTAATCAAGGCATGCTGTCACTAAAAAACATTGATAAAATACTGGCTTCGGGAAAACCTATAGTATGGACAATGCACGACATGTGGCCTTGCACGGGCATCTGCCATCATGCACGGGAGTGCGCACACTATCAACAGAGTTGCGGCTACTGTCCGTTTATCTATGGAGGAGGAAGTAAAAAAGACCTCTCGAACAGAACATTCCGCAAAAAGCAAAATATCTATAAGGGAAGACGTATAACCTTTATCGCCTGTAGCCATTGGCTAGAAGGGCAAGCTGCAAAGAGTGCACTATTGACAGGCCATTCCATCACAAGCATTCCAAATCCAATCAATACTAATCTGTTTAAACCTAGAGATAAGAAAGAGGCCAGAAGCGCATGCATGCTCCCTCAGGATGCAAAATTAATCTTATTCGGATCAGTTAAAATTACAGATAAAAGAAAAGGCATTGATTACCTTGTGGAAGCCTGTAATTTATTGATACGGAATCATCCTGAATTATCCGGCCAATTGGGGGTAGTGGTATTCGGAAAACGTTCTCAGGAACTGGAAGAGTTGCTGCCTTTCAAGGTGTATCCACTTGATTATGTAAGCAATGAACATCAGATGGTGGATGTTTACAACGCAGTGGATCTATATGTAACTCCTTCTTTGGAAGAAAATCTGCCGAATACAATTATGGAAGCAATGGCGTGCGGCATACCTTGTGTAGGATTTAACGTCGGTGGAATACCCGAAATGATAGACCATCTGCACAATGGATATGTAGCCGAATATAAATCTGCTGAAGATTTGGCTAACGGCATATATTGGGTATTAACAGATCCCGGATATGGAGAACTTTCCGGAGAAGCTAACAGGAAAGCGGTTTCCAATTATTCGGAAAACAATATAGCAAAGAAATACATCAGTGTATATAATAAAATAACCAGAAGAAATGCATGATCATTTTAATCCTAAATTCAGCATTATTACAGTAACCTATAATGCCGGATCAGTATTGGAAGATACTATTCTGAGCGTAATCTCCCAAACGTATCACAACATTGAATATATTATCATTGACGGAGCTTCAAAAGACAACACCCATGCAATGATTAAGAAGTATGAAGACCGCATTAGCCACATTGTCAGTGAACCGGACAAAGGGCTATATGATGCCATGAATAAAGGAATGGCTCTCGCTACGGGAGAATATTTATGTTTCCTTAATGCCGGAGACAGCTTTCATGAAGACAACACTTTGCAAAGAATCGTACATTCACTAAATGATTGCGACGAGTTACCGGACGTCCTCTACGGACAAACCTATATCGTAGATAAAGGCAGACATTTTCTTCATCCGCGAAGGCTTACAGCTCCTTTATGTTTAAATTGGAAAAGCTTTAAACAGGGAATGCTCGTATGCCACCAAGCTTTCATGGCAAAGCGTAACCTGGCAGAGCCGTATGACCTGAATTATCGCTTTTCATCGGATTTCGATTGGTGCATCCGAATCATGAAGAAATCAAAAGACTTGCACAATACTTTTCTCACTGTTATTGACTATCTTGATGAAGGAATGACAACCAAGAACCACAAAGCCTCTCTACTGGAACGCTTCAAAATAATGACAAAACATTACGGATGGATCTGCACAATAATCCAGCATTTCCGGTTTGTGGTACGTCTGGCAACAGAAAAAGACTGATTACGGAGTGCCATAAGGCTCCAGCCTTGTTTATTGTCCGTTAAAAAATTGTTGCTGATTAAATCAGTAAAGGACGGGATGGCGCAAAATCCCGTCCTTGTTCATTTCCCATGACAGAACACTGCAACGCAAGCATGCGTTACGAATACGTTATTCTATAGTAACGGACTTCTTCATTTTCCGCTAAAAAACATTGCTGATTTAATCGGTAAAGAACGGGGATGACTCAAAATCCCGGACTTGTTTTATTGCCCATGACAAGACGCTACAACAGGAGTGATCAATACTGGTATTTTATCGCAACCTGCTTTTTAATTCCTCAACGCCTCCTGATGCTTCTTTTTGAATAACATAGACTTTTCTATAGGAATGCGTATCCACCGGATTCGGATCAATCAAATAAATATCAGCTTCCTGAGGAACATAATGTAGCAGACCGGCAGCAGGATATACATTCATCGATGTACCTATAATGACAAAAACATCAGCTTTTTCCACATAGTCAATAGCCGTTTCAATCATCGGAACGGATTCTCCGAACCAGACAATGAACGGGCGGAGTTGCGAACCATCGCCTGCCTTATCACCAAGTTTTACCTGATATTCATCCGGCTTCAATTCTTTAATATACCGCGAATCATTAGGGTTACGGCTGGAGCAAACCTTAGTCAGCTCTCCATGTAAATGGATAACCTGTTTACTCCCGGCACGTTCGTGCAAATTATCTATATTCTGAGTAATCACCGTTACATTGAAATCCTTTTCCAGGTCAGCCAGACCGATATGACCGGCATTAGGGCTTACTTCAAGTAGCTGCTTACGGCGCTCATTATAGAAGTTAATAACAAGTTCCGGATCTTTGGCATATCCTTCAGGCGTCGCAACCTGTTCAACAGGATACTTATTCCAAAGTCCCCCGGCACCTCGAAACGTACTGATACCGCTTTCGGCGCTCATACCAGCACCTGATAAAATGACCAAATTCTTCATCGAAAGTCCCTTTCCATTAAGATATTATATAGCAAATATAGGGAAGAATAATTGGCTAAACAGATAAATAAGAATTTTTAAATCCAAAAAGAAAGATCATTCAAATAAAACATGTACTTTTGTCACTTGTAAATTTACATTTTAAGAGAAAAATCACTTTTGTATCAATCAAAAATAAGTATGGATAAATTCAGTTATGCCATTGGGCTCGGAATCGGGCAAAATTTGTTAAGTATGGGTGCCAATGGCATTGTCGTGAATGATTTTGCACAAGCAATCCAAGACGTGCTGGAAGGAAATCAAACTGCGATTACACACGCTGAAGCACGTGAGATCGTTAACAAATATTTTGCCGAATTAGAAGAAAAAATGAATGCTGCCAGTATCGAAGTAGGCAAAAACTTTTTGGAAGAAAACAAAAAACGCCCGGAAGTCACCACTCTGCCCAGCGGATTACAATATGAAATAATCAATGAAGGAAAGAATGGGGGACATGCAAAAGCAACGGATCAGGTAAAGTGCCATTATGAAGGAACCTTGATAGACGGAACGCTGTTCGATAGCTCTGTTAAACGCGGACAACCGGCTGTCTTTGGCGTAAATCAGGTTATCCCCGGATGGGTGGAAGCCCTTCAATTAATGCCCGAAGGAGCAAAGTGGAAGCTCTATATTCCATCTGACTTAGCTTACGGAGCACAAGGGGCGGGTGAAATGATCCCCCCTCACAGCACACTTATCTTCGAAGTGGAATTACTCGAAATCTTATCTTCAAAAAACTAAATAAATAATTAAAGCAAAATGAAAAAAGTAACATTACTCATGGCTATTGCTGTAGCAGCAGGTTTAGCTTCCTGTACTGCACAGAGCCCTAAAGCAAACCTGAAGACCGACGTGGATTCACTTTCCTATGCTATCGGTATGGCACGTACAGAAGGTTTAAAACAGTATCTTTCACAACAACTCAATGTAGATACCGCCTACATGGCCGAATTCATAAAAGGTTTCAATGAAGGAGCATCTAAAACAAGCAAAAAAGACGCAGCTTATTTAGCCGGTCTTCAAATAGGACAGATGGTAAGTACTCAATGGGTTAAAGGTTTCAACAGCCAGGTTTTCGGTGAAGATTCCACTCAGACTTTAAGCCGTGACAATATGCTGGCAGGTTTTGCAGCCGGAGTTCTTGGAAAAGGCGGAGCTATGACAAAAGAGCAAGCTGCAGAATATATGCGTACCGGAATGGAAACCATCAGAGATAAAGCTGTAGAAAAGAAGTATGGAAGCAATAAGACTGCCGGAGAAAAGTTCCTTGCAGAAAACAAGACTAAAGCCGGTGTTGTAACGACTCCTAGCGGTTTGCAATATAAAATTATCACTAAAGGTACAGGACCTATTCCTGCCGATACTTGCAAAGTAAAAGTAAACTATAGAGGTACACTTATCGACGGAACCGAATTTGACAGTTCTTACAAACGTAAAGAGCCTGCTACATTCCGTGTAAACCAAGTAGTCAAAGGTTGGACAGAAGCTTTAAAATTGATGCCTGTAGGTTCTAAATGGGAACTTTATGTACCCTATGAATTGGCATACGGTTCAAGAGAAACCGGTGGTCAGATTAAGCCATTCTCAACTCTTATCTTCGAAATTGAATTACTGAGTATTGAGAAATAAACTATAGAGAGAAGGAATTACTTCCCTCAAATAGAATTATTTAAACGGAAGAAACCGGATATACTGATTATATCTGTTTCTTCCGTTTTTTTACGTTTAAACTATTTTTTCTCCCTTTTATATAAAAGAATTAAAATAAAGTCCTATATTTGCTTACTTTTTGATACAACAAGATTTTACATTTATATATTATGGAAAAAATAGACAATCTTGATCGGCGAATTCTGGAGATCATTTCTCTGAACGCCCGTATACCTTTTAAAGATGTTGCAGCGGAATGTGGAGTATCCCGTGCTGCTATTCACCAAAGGGTCCAGCGTTTGATAGACCTTGGAGTTATTATCGGCTCAGGTTATCATGTAAATCCCAAATCACTTGGATACAGAACGTGTACATACGTAGGAATCAAATTGGAAAAGGGTTCTATGTACAAAACTGTAGTTGCCGAATTAGAAAAAATACCTGAAATTGTTGAGTGTCATTTTACGACAGGTCCTTACACCATGTTAACCAAAGTATATGCACGCGATAATGAACATTTGATGGATCTGTTGAATAATAAGATGCAGGAAATTCCGGGCGTAACTGCGACTGAAACTTTGATTTCTTTAGAGCAGAGCATTAAAAAAGAAATTCCAATTTGCCCTGAAAACAAACCCTATAAATGATAGACTTTTTAAATGAATACCATCTATCTGGTTTGGTCATCGGAATATGTACTTTTCTAATAATAGGAATCTTCCATCCTATCGTGGTTAAGGCTGAGTATTATTGGGGAACAAAGTTCTGGTGGGTATTTCTAGTGCTTGGCATTGGAGGGGTGATTGCGTCCTTTTTGATAGAAGACATATTAATTTCTTCTCTGTTAGGCGTTTTTGCTTTTTCCTCTTTCTGGACCATCAAGGAGCTCTTTGAGCAAGTAGACCGGGTTAAGAAAGGCTGGTTCCCAAAGAATCCCAAGCGCACCTATAAGTTTTGAGCTAAAATCCGAAAGGATATTTACGGGAACGCTTGGATATTTCAGCAAAATATGCTAATTTTGCACCCGCTATCCTAAAAAAGGATATGCCGGACTTGTAGCTCAGTTGGTTAGAGCAACAGACTCATAATCTGGAGGTCCCTGGTTCAAGCCCAGGCTGGTCCACACGCTTAAAAAGCACATTCTTCTTATAAAAGGCTCATTCTTAAAGGAATAGAGCTTTTTTTTATTTCATATGCCTTTGCCCATCGATGAGCAATATTTTTTCTTCGGGAAACATCATGAAACACCTATTTTATATAATCATTACTTTGCTGTGCATTCCCCTTAGTGCCCAGCAAAGCGAAACAGCCAAACGGATGCAAACTCTCGGTTTTGTAGATATAGCAAAATCAGATACCTCCATCCGGGTGGAACTGATGTATGCCCGCCCTGACAATTTCACCGGTCGAATCTTATACAAAAACCTAAGGGAAGGATATCTGCATCCGAATGCCATGAAAGGATTGATAAAGGCACAACGTGAACTGAAAAGGCTCCATCCCGGATACAGATTGATTGTTTATGATGCAGCCCGGCCAATGAGTGTACAACAGCAGATGTGGAATGTAGTGCGCGGAACATCCAAAGATATATATGTATCCAACCCTGCTCGTGGAGGCGGACTACATAACTATGGGCTAGCGGTTGATATCAGTATTTTGGATGAGAAAGAACACCCGCTCCCAATGGGAACTAAAGTCGACCATCTTGGAGTGGAGGCACATATCACCCATGAAGCCGGATTGGTACAAAAAGGAAAGATAACGGAAAAGGAACGGAAAAACAGACTTTTACTCAGGCAGGTCATGCGTTCGGCAGGATTCCGTGCTCTTCCCACCGAATGGTGGCATTTCAACTGGTGCAGCCGCGAGGAAGCAAAGAGAAAGTATAAAATCATACCCTGATTTGAAGAAAACGAACATCAGGTATTAAGTTTGCAATATGACAGTTATTGACGAATTCACCCGAAAATTCATTCACTCACACCGTAAGGACGATGTGCGTAGCCTTGCCTTACAATCGCAAAAATATAAGGGAGTGAATATGCCTATCGCGCTAACGCAAATAGCCGGATGGAAAAAAGCGGTAGAAAAGATACCGGCATGGAGTAAGGTGGAAGATATCCTATACCCCGTTCATCTCTCACTGGAGCAATGTTCCTCCGAAAGTACCGCTCTGTTCAAGGCGGATATTATCAGGAAGATGAGGGCGAAGAACGGAGATGAGTATTTACAGAAAGGGCCTTTTACAACGCCCGATTTACGACAGGAAAAGGACTCATCAACGAATGAACTCTCACAGAAAGGGTCTTTTGCGGACTTAACCGGTGGTTTCGGGATAGACTGCGCTTTTCTCGCACCGCTGTTTCACCGCGCAACTTACATTGAACGCCAACAGGAACTGTGCGAGATAGCTTCACACAATTATTCATTACTTGGGCTCGACAAAGTAGAAATCATTCACGAAGACGGTTGTAACCACTTGAAACGGATGTCGCCGGTGGATTGGATATTCATTGATCCCGCCCGACGCGATAAACAAGGAGGAAAAGTTTTCGCCATTGCTGATTGTGAGCCCAATGTGGTGGAGTTGGAGCCTTCATTGCTTGAAAAGGCTGAACAGGTCATGATCAAACTCTCGCCAATGCTCGACCTCTCACAAGCGATGAATGAATTGAAAGGAGTAGAAGCTGCTTACGTCGTCTCTGTAGACAATGAATGCAAAGAACTGCTCATCATTCTGGGACGTAATCCCGTCTCCCCGGAGCAAGTGCCTGTACATTGCGTGAACTTGTCGACAAAAAAGAACCGTGATTTCCAATTACAGTATCTCGATTATCCGGCAGAAACTTCAGCCACCGAAAATGACTGTATCCCCTATCCAAGTGATTTTTCTTTTACCCGCGAACAGGAATCAAACTCCATCTGCAACTATACTGCCCAGCCGGAAGGCTACCTCTACGAGCCAAACGCATCCATTCTTAAGGCCGGAGCCTTTAAAAGCATCGCTATGATATATCAACTCAAAAAGCTACATCCAAACAGTCACCTTTATGTCTCCGACAATCTTATTGACGGACTTCCCGGTCGGCGATTTCATATAAACGGAGTCTCTTCGCCGAATAAGAAAGAACTCTTCGAATTACTGGGCGGAATAAAAAAAGCTAATTTGAGTATTCGTAATTTCCCGGGCACAACAGCCGAATTGGGTAAGAAACTGAATGTGAAGGACGGAGGAGATATCTATCTGTTTGCCACCACCCTTGCCGATGAGCAGAAAGTCATTATCCATTGCGAGAAGTGCTAAAGATTACGGAAAGCATTATCCGTTGCAAGAAGTGCTAAAGAATTGCAGATCATACCTTTCAGCCTGCAAGAAGTGCTAAAGATTACGGAAAGCATTATCTGTTGCAAGAAGTGCTAAAGAATTGCAGATCACACCTTTCAGCCTGCAAGAAGTGCTAAAGATTGCGGAAAGTCATTATCCGTTGCGAGAAGGAAATCCTAGACTCGTACATCCTGAGCATTGCATCTATATATCCAACGCGAGGGAAATATACATCCAGCGCATTGCATCTATAGATGCAATGTGCTGGATATATAGATCTGATAATTCAGAAATACGTAGCTCCGGGATTGTACGGATCAGAGCTCGTCCGCTCTGGTAAAGTTGATTCCATCAAAGAGACGGAACAGTTCATCCACCGATTCGGTACGAAGCATGGCGATGCGCGTATCACGGAAATTCGGAATACCCTTGAAAAGTGGGGTTGCTGCAATATGGCGCCTTACGTGAATGAGCCCCCGACGTTCGTCAAGCCGTTCCACACTTTCTTTCACTTCCTGCCTTAACACTCCCAAATACCATTCGGGGGATTCGGGAGGGAGCAGTTCGCCGGTATTCAAATAATGCTTCACTTCACGAAATATCCAAGGACGTCCAATACTTCCGCGACCTATCATCACCGCATCCACACCATAATGTTCAAAGCCCTCTTTTGCCGCTTCAGCAGTAGTTATATCACCATTCCCTATGATGGGTATATGCATGCGCGGATTTTCCTTTACTTCTCTTATAAGAGTCCAGTCAGCTTGCCCCGTATACATCTGCGCACGGGTACGTCCATGTATAGTCAGCGCTGCGATTCCGCAATCCTGTAGTTGTTCCGCCAGTTCCACAATAATCTTATGATCGGCATCCCAGCCTAAGCGGGTCTTCACCGTGACGGGGATATTCACGGCTTTTACCACTTCACGTGTGATGTCGAGCATCAGCGGTATATTTTGAAGCAGGCCTGCACCCGCTCCCTTACCGGCAACCCGCTTCACCGGACAGCCAAAGTTTATATCAAGAATATCCGGCTGTGCTTCCTCCACAATGCGGGCAGCCTCGCACATTGTTTCCACTTCTCTTCCATAAATCTGAATGGCGACGGGGCGCTCCTCATCGCTTATTGTGAGTTTTTGAGTGGTTTTATTTACCAAACGGATCAAGGCGTCACTCGATACAAATTCCGTATACACCATATCTGCACCAAACCGCTTGCACATCAGGCGGAAAGCCGGATCAGTCACATCTTCCATAGGTGCCAGAAAAACGGGATATTTACCTAAATCTATATTTCCAATTTTCATATCTTACAATCTATATCTTGCTCAATAAAAGGTGATTTGGCTGCAAAAATACGGAAAAAAGCCTACCTTTGTAGCCTATTACCAACTAAAGACTCCATAAGAAAATGAAAAGCAAATTGATTTTAGCATTAATGTGCCTTATATTCTTATCAGTACAGGCTGTATCGGGACAAGACTCTGAGAACAAATACAAGGAAGTGCTTGGAAGAATGTTAACCGTTTCGGGAGCTATGAAAACGTCCGAAGCAATCATTCCTCAAATAACTGCAATGGTGAAACAAACCTCAACCTCCGCACCGGAAGATTTTTGGAATAGTTTTATCGAAAAGTACAAGGCAAAGTTTCATAATCGGATCGTTGATTTCTATGCTCCCGTATATCAGAAGTACCTGACAATAGACGATCTTAATAAAATTATTGCTTTTTATGAATCACCAGTAGGCAAAAAACTGGCAACAGCCACTCCCGCAATGACTACTGAAAGCATGCAATTGGGACAGCAATTGGGAATGGAAATTGCAACGGAACTCCAAAAAGAGCTGGAAACTATAAAAAGCGAATAAAAAGAATTCAGTTTACATGAATTTGTAGCCCGACGGACATATGTACATGCACATATCAACTCTATAGGAATCTGATGAACCTAAACATAAAAGAACTTGAAATAATGGCTCCGGTCGGTTCACGCGAATCGCTCGCCGCAGCCATACAGGCAGGAGCCGACTCTATCTATTTCGGAATAGAGAACCTGAACATGAGGGCGCGCTCGGCCAATACTTTCACCGTTGACGATCTGCGCGAGATCGCACAAACCTGTGATGAACACGGGATGAAAAGCTACCTCACCGTAAACACCATTATTTATGATAATGATGTCGCATTGATGCGCACCATTGTCGATGCAGCGAAAGAGGCCGGTATATCCGCCGTGATTGCCGCCGATGTAGCCGTAATGAGTTATGCCCGTCAGATAGGACAGGAAGTACACCTTTCTACGCAATTGAATATCTCCAATGTAGAGGCATTACGTTTTTACGCTCAATTCGCCGACGTGGTGGTACTGGCTCGCGAGCTGAACTTGGAACAGGTGGCTGAAATATACCGCCATATCTGCGAAGAAAACATTTGCGGACCTTCGGGCAAACAAGTGCGCATTGAAATGTTCTGCCACGGAGCATTGTGTATGGCCGTATCGGGCAAATGTTACCTGTCATTACACGAAATGAATCACTCCGCCAACCGTGGGGCATGCATGCAAATCTGTCGCCGTGCCTATACCGTGCGTGATAAAGAGACGGATGTGGAATTGGAAGTGGACAATCAATATATCATGTCGCCAAAAGATCTGAAGACCATCCATTTCATGAATAAGATGTTGGATGCGGGAGTCAGAGTCTTCAAAATAGAAGGTCGCGCTCGTGGCCCGGAATATGTACGCACGGTTGTGGAATGTTATAAAGAAGCTATTCAGGCTTACATGAACAACTCCTTTACCGATGAGAAGATTGAGGCATGGGATGCGCGGTTAAAGACAGTCTTTAACCGCGGCTTTTGGGATGGCTATTACCTGGGACAACGCTTGGGAGAATGGACAAAGAACTATGGCTCGGCCGCCACAGAGCGCAAAATATATGTGGGAAAAGGCATAAAATACTTCTCAAACCTTGGAGTAGCCGAATTTCTGGTAGAAGCTGCCGAAATCAATGTAGGCGACAAACTATTAATTACCGGTCCCACAACGGGAGCAGTTTTTATGACTTTGGATGAAGCCCGTGTTGAACTCCAACCTGTACAAACCGTAAAAAAAGGAGTACATTTCTCGATGAAATGCGATAAGATCCGTCCCAGCGACAAGCTCTACAAGTTGGTTTCTACCGAAGAGCTGAAGAAGTTTAAAGGGCTGAATAACTAAATAGGAGACAGTACAAAATCTCTTTTGATGCTATTTACAGTATATTGAAAACGACCGGGAAGAGCAGGTAGAACTATATTTGTCCGAGAGCTTCAAGTCGTATTAAGTTATGCTCGTGACAATGAGTCGTATCTTAGAATCAATCGTGCAAAACGTAAGATATCAATATAGATGGTCATTCTCGTGATTTCACAGAAATGAACGATATAGCTAAAGGAGACAAACGTGTAGTCAAAGATTGAATACAAGCGACCTTCCTTGCATATATTATATTATGGAACAGAAAGAAGAAAAATACATTTATCAGTTGGAAATGAAAGTCCGCGACTATGAGTGCGACTTGCAAGGTATTGTCAACAATGCCAACTACCAGCACTATCTGGAGCACACCCGCCACGAGTTCCTCTCGTCGACCGGTGCCAGCTTCTCCGAGTTGCACAATCAAGGGATTGATCCTGTTGTAGCACGTATCAATATGGCATTTAAAACACCGCTGAAGAGTGGTGACGAGTTTGTATCGAAGCTCTATCTAAGAAAAGAAGGAATAAAATATGTATTCTATCAGGACATATTCAGAAAGAGTGATCATAAAGTAGTTATCAAAGCAACTGTTGACACGGTATGCCTTGAGCATGGTAAGCTAACCGATGGTAAGCTCTTTCAGAAAATATTTGCGCCTTACCTTTCGGAGAAGCCTTAAGCCGATCGAGTCAATTGGAGTGTACGAATGTTAATCTGTGTAATTTGCGGTGAAAAAAGCACAATGAAGCTTTACACCACACCTGTACGCCAAGTAACGAAAGACAAAAAAAAATCCGTATACTTTGTAGTGAGAAGTTTTGATGAGAAATAAAATTAACCTGAAATGAATGAAGACGAATGTTTATTCAGTATTGCTTTGACTCAGATTCCGGGAATCGGGCACCTAGGAGCCAAACGTTTAATTGATTCTATTGGAAACGCAACAGAAATATTCCGCTCCCGAAAAGAACTACCAACCCTTATACCGGGATTAAACCCTTCAATAGTAGAAGCATTAGACTGTCCCGAAGCAATAGCACAGGCGGAACGTGAGATGGAATTTATTGAAAAGAACAAGATCACCTGCCTCACACTAAAAGACAGTGAGTACCCCTCCCGCCTTCGTGAATGCGAAGATGCCCCCATTACATTATTCTTCAAAGGCAACACCAACCTGAACCGCATAAAAGTGATTTGTATGGTGGGAACGCGACGGTCTACAGAGTATGGAAAAAAGTTCTGCAATGACTTCCTTCACGATATACAGGCTCTTTGCCCCGATATCCTTATTGTCAGTGGACTGGCCTACGGAATAGATATCCATTCCCATCGGGCTGCATTGGCTAACAATCTTCCCACTGTCGGAGTATTGGCACACGGGTTGGATCGCATCTATCCGTTTGTACATCGGAAAACCGCCATTGATATGCTAAAGGAAGGTGGGCTGCTAACAGAATTCCCGTCCGGAACAAATCCCGATCGCTATAATTTCGTGAGTAGGAACCGCATCGTAGCAGGAATGAGTGATGCGACTATAGTAGTAGAATCAGGAGAAAAAGGAGGCTCACTCATTACAGCAGATCTGGCAAACGGTTATCATCGGGATTGCTTCGCAGTACCGGGAAGGGTGACAGATAGCACATCTGTCGGCTGCAATGGACTGATAAAGGAGAATAAAGCAGCCTTAATCGAATCGGCCGAAGATTTTGTCAATACCATGGGATGGAAAGAAGAAAACACCTCTATACAGCAAGCGGAAGTGCAGCGCGAATTGTTTCCGGAACTGACCGAAGAGGAAAAAAGAATCGTATATATCCTCCATACACAAGGTGATTTGCACATCAATAGCCTTGTTGTTGAAGCTAACATACCCGTCAATAAAATGAGTGTGCTCCTTTTTGAGTTGGAAATGAAAGGAATAATAAAAGCACTGGCCGGAGGTATTTACAAGCTCTTATAAATGCGGCAACCTCTTCAGCTTACCCTTAGAACATTTCCGGCAGGCTCTTTCCAACTTCTTCAAACAAAAAGGAGAGGCTGAATGCCTCCCCTTTGTCACAACCATATATTATTCTAATAACCTAAAAAACCAATATAAAACTACTATCTCAATTCTTTTAAGCAAGGAATATACATCCTCTTTTTATCGTATTCGTACATCAAAGCGATAAAGATATTACTTTCTCCTCCCTCAAATGAAAGGGTGAGAAGATCGCTTCAAGAATCTATTGAGCGACGTGCCACTATATCTTTTCTATTCGGATAGCCGCCCCACCACCTCTCTTTAATTTCAGTTGGAGCACTGTTTTAGCATTGACTTCGCGTTCGCTAATGTTCACCGGATAAGGATTTGAAAGGTAATCAGCTCCTTCTCCATCACAATATAATGTAGCTTTGTAAGAAGCATCACCGTCAAGGAAGTCCAGTGAAAGGTTTATAGTCCGTTCTTTCTCATTAGTAATGCATCCGATAAACCAATTATCACTACGACGGTCTTTGCGGGCAACAACCACATATTCACCTATCTTTGCATCGGGAACAACTGTCTTGGCCCATGTTGTGGGACAAGAAGTGACAAAAGAAAAGGCCGGTTGATTTTCGTAGTTCTCTATCATATCCGATGCCATTTGCAAAGGGCTGAACAGCACCACATTCAGAGCCAACTGCTTGGCAAGAGTTGTCTGCACCCTGGTCCCCGGATGAACTGTATTCACGAATTTAAATGTACCGGGAGTAAAGTCCATTGGTCCGGCTAGTCCTCTGGTGAAAGGTATAATACAAGTATGATCAGGCGGATTGCCTCCGTCGGTAGACCATGCATCGTATTCCTGCCCGCGCACTCCTTCTTGAGTCATCAGGTTAGGATAAGTCCTTTGCAAACCGGTTGGCATAGATGGCTCATGATTGTCAATCATAATGCCATATCGTGCTGCAGTCTCAATTACTTTTCGATAATGTCTCACACCATATTGGCTGTTGTGTTGCTCCTTATTATCCAATAAAGGATTCACATAACCGGTCTTAACAACATTAACCCCTACCGAACGGTAAAGTGCATACGCACTATCCAGTTGTGCCTCGTAGTTGAGTGCCGCTCCTCCCGTTTCATGATGTCCAATCAATCTGACTCCTTTCGAGCGGGCATATTCCGAAACACGTTTTAGATCAAAGTCAGGATAAGAGCGGGTAAAACTAAATTGATCACCATGTGTAGTCCAGTCGCCATCCCATCCCCAGTTCCAACCTTCTACCAGCACGCCACTAAAACCATGCTTTGCCGCGAAATCAATATAACGCATTGTATTTGCGGTAGTAGCTCCATGCTTAGGTCCTTGCGACCAAGTATATTTCTCCATGTGCATACCCCACCAAATACCAATATAACGTCCGGGCTCTATCCACGAAGTATCTTCTATCTTAGAAGGTTCATTCAAGTTTAACATCAAGCGTGAAAGCATCAAATCACCCGGCTTATGCCCAATGATTATAGTACGCCAAGGCGAAGCAAAAGGAGCGGACGCAAAAACTTTTTCACCGGTCGACCAAGGAGTCAATGCAGCTTGCAATGTGGTCTTCTTCCCTCTTTCCAAAGCAAGATTCAATCCGGCATAATCGGTAAGATTCGCTTCATGCAAAGTGAGATAAAGGCTATCATTTGCCATCATCGTAATTGGAGTTGATACCGTATCTTTACGGCTAACCGGAGAAGCTTTATACAGCGCTTCAAAATATTTGGTGCCATTCGTTGGGATAGACCATACTTGAGCATCCCATGGCAAAGCAAATTCCGTTTTCTCATCCATAATGACAATGTCCTTAAGATTCTTCTGTTTCGGAAAAACATAACGGAAGCCTACTCCATCATTAAAAACCCGGAAGACGATTGAGAGTTCGCGACGAAGGGCACTTTGCTCTTCCAACAATAGTGTCAGCTCATTATAGTTATTACGTACTTCTATTTCCTCTCCCCAAGGCTGCTGCCATGTTTCGTCGTGTGATGCCTGCCTTACCGCTTTTATTTTGAAGTTATTGCTAAAGTCACCACCTTTCAACTTAAAGCCGAGGTGAGATTTAGCAATAACAGCTTCCGTACCACGCTTCAATTCATAATAAGGTCTGCCTTCTTCCACACCAGCTGTCAGGTTAATTTTCCCATCGGGAGATTTCACTGTATGGATACGCTCGCCTACCCCACACGAAGCAAGAAAGAGGCTAAAACATGCGCAGAATAAAAGCTTTATTCTATTTAATTTCATAAGTACTTAATCTAAATTAGTTGATAATGTCAAATTTACATGCATCTTTAAAAACATCATAAAATAAGGACTTGCTAAGAGCGATAGCGAATTCATATTATCAACTGATATTTCACTACCACTTATTATAAGTTTTAGTCGGTTAGCTCATCCATTAATTGTTTTGCCTTATCGGGCTGTAGAGAAACGAAATAATAAAAAGCCTGAGTCAGATACTCCGAAGCCTTTCCTTTATCATTGGCATATTGTTTCTTCAAGGTGTACCAGCGAGAGATCTCCTGCAGCACATTTTCCTGATAAGAAACCCCGGTGAACTGCTGCAGGATTTTCAAATAGCGATTGCCATACTCCAGAGTTGGTTCAATGGTGGTACCTTCTCCAAAATCATTCCACGTACTTATCTGCAAATACTTTAAAGCAGCAGTCTTTGCCGCATTCAATTGCCTGCTAAACAAAACTCCGTTCTCCGCATCATAGGTTGGATAACCATCTCCCCAGCCACCTTCTTTATAGTAATCGAAAAAACCGGGCATGGCTCCCCCTATGTAACAGTTAAAGCTCGCAGCAGTTGTATAGTCGGGATTAGGGTTCACCCATAGAAATTCACCTTCCGAGTTTTTCACCTTTGTATCATTAGCCTTACTCGAGAAACCATTCAGTACGATAAAGGTCGGTTTGACAGCCAACGTACTGAAAATATCAGTCCAAGATGCGGGAGAGCTGACTTGTTGGGGGCCGAAAATCATGAAAAGGGGCTTTCCATCAATTTTTATATAATTCTTTTTGCTAAAGAAATTAGTTTCCAGATACTTCATATCCGCCTTTGCCTGCACCACTTTTCCGGCATCATTCAATCCATCCAAAGTAGCATCTTCATAAACAATAGCAAAGTCGAGTCCTACCCTCTCTATCGCTTTTACAAACTCTTCCGTATTACGCTTATTGGCGGCATAGTCGTACTTGTCCTGAGTACCGTACCAGTCTATCATAACCCCGTCAATACCTGAATATTTCATAAGAAGAGCATGGTAATTCAACACCGTCGCATCACTCGAAGCGTATGGCCCTATTTGAGGATAATAATGAGAAGCGATCTGACGCTTTCCACTGGCATCCACTTTATTCGGATCGCAGTTACTCATCGTCCAATGCTGTCCCCACTGTCCCGAACTTTCGGGAGTTTCAAACCACGGCATATAGTGTGCATAGACTTTCATTGTATTGCTTTTCGTCACAGCCACCGGCGACAATGCACCGGGAAGTACTTTCCCACCATCGCCCCCACTATTCTTACTACTGCAAGCCCCCCATGCAAGGAGGGCTGCAGAAAAGTAGCAGATATAAAGTATTCGCTTCATATTTTATTATTTATGGACTATTCCAGTCTCAATTGTAATCCGGGTTCTGTTCCAAACTAGGATTCTTGGCTAACTCTTCTTGAGGGATCGGGTATACTCCTCTGTATTTAGGCGTATCACCCTTGTTCCACCAAGGTTTAAAGAAGGTGCCAAAACGAATATTAGTCGTCCGGCGTAATCCTTCGAAAACAAACTCATGGCGCCATTCCAAGTCAAGATTATCTTCCGTTACACTGGCCAGTTCGGATAACCCGGCACGAGCGCGCAATTGGTTCACAAAAGGAAGAGCTGTCACAGTATAGCCCAGTCGGTAATTGGCTTCCGCTTCCATCATCAGCACCTCTGCGTAACGCATGACCACCCAGTCATTATCACGTTCCCAGATATCAGTCGGGCTCCACGCATATTTATTCAAACGGGCTCCTTCATTTTGCTTCGCCTTTTCATAATTGCCTATTTCCTCGGTATAGTTCAACGGTTCTCCATCATCCATCAAGACATCCGAACCATCTTTTGCACTTTTCTGCTGACCGATCATAAGGGAATTACGGCGTACATCCGTTGCTTCGAATGAAGAATAGAGTCCGGGTTGTGCACAGATGCCATTACCACACCAAGGATAAGATTCATCAGCTGTAAACACCTTCTTCTGATTATAATGATAAGTCATGGATGCCAGATAGTTTCCTACCGTTCCCTGCTTATGATCATAAGGAATAGCGAATATAATCTCGGGCGATGTTTCATTTTCTATTTTAAAACTCTCAAAATAGTTTGTAGTCAGTGAATACCCTGTTACTTTTTCGCAAGCATTCAAGCAGTCCTGCCAACGAGGTGTACCGGTATATACTTCTGCATTCAAATATAAACGTGCCAACAGAGTATTCGCCACATTTTGAGTAAATCGTGCATATTGTACGCCCGAAGGGAGTAAATCCATAATCTCGGTTAATTCTTTCTCTACAAAATCAAAAACCTCCTGCCGGCTGGATTTCTTTGGCAATGCTGATGCCGCAAAGTCAGTCGTTATAGGCACGGCACCAAACTGATCGAGCAATAAATAATAATAGTAAGCTCGCAGCCCTCGTAACTCAGCTTTAACATTGTTTTTTGCCGCATCGGTCAAAGCTGACTTATCCACTTGATAAATGATTGCATTAATCTTAGAGATTCCGATAAAAGAATATCTCCAGGAACTCAAAATCATTTGGTTCTGTGCATTCCAAGTATGATATTGTATCTGTTGATAACGTCCACCATCGTACCAGTCGGTACCCCGCGTAGGAATACAGGCTTCATCCGAAGCACATTCACTCAAAAAGAATACATACTCGCAAGTAGGATAACAATTCACGCCATTCCCTTCGGGAGTAGCCGATCCGTATCCTCTTAATGTTGCGTAAGCACCGGCTACAATAGTTTGCACTTCATTTGAAGTTTTTCCATAGTCGTCCATGGAAACCTTATCATATAGCGTCTCATTCAAGTCGGTACATCCACTTAATATAAGTGAAGAGACCAGTAATGCTGCTGATATAAGTTTTTTATTCATGATAATCGTTTTTCAAGTTAATTAAAAGGAGATGTTCACACCCAAAGAGAATGTACGCGGACGCGGATAACTATTAAAGCGGTCAATGCCCGGACCATCCAACACATTATCAGGAATGCCCACTTCAGGATCAATACCACTGTATCCGGTCAATGTGAACAAGTTCTCTCCCGTCAGATAAAAACGTATCTTCTCAAGTCCGGCTTTCTTTATTCCCGGAACCGTATAACCCAATGTCACAGATTGCAACCGGAAGAAAGAACCATCTTCAACAAAGTAGCTTGAGAAAAGCGGGTCGGCTTTGATGCCGCTCTTAAGGAAATCATCCGGAACATTCTGCGCCGGTAGACGGGTAGGATCGAACATAGCCATGCGGGTAGCATTCAATATCTTCTGACCAAACATTCCATATCCGGCAAAGCTGAAGTCAAAAGCTTTATAAGTCAGATTCATACCCACTCCAAGATTAAATTTGGGCTGTGCACTACCTAAATACTCATTCACAGGATTACCATCTTCATCGCGATTAATCATATAATTCCCATTCTCATCAATGCCATTACATTTAGGTCCATAGAAAGCACCTGCGGGATATCCTTCTTTTATGATCTGGGAATACATCCCCGACATACCCCGTAAGCCATGAAGGGAACCGGCTTGTAAGCCAACGGCCTGATAGGCATCATTCGATAGTTTGGTGATTTCCTGATGATTATAAGCAACAGTCATATTCGCATCAAGTGTCAGTTCTTTCTGCCTGATAATATTGGCACTTAAACTCAATTCCAAACCCTTATTCACCAAATCGCCGACATTAGCCAGCATGGTTCCTACTAAATATGGAGGCTGCGGAACCGGATAAGTCCAAAGCAAATCGCTGGTCTTTTTATGATAGAATTCAAGAGTACCATTAATACGCTTAAAAATACTGAAGTCAAGACCGACATTAAATTGGGCTGTCGACTCCCATTTCAAATCCGGATTCACATTCTGGGCTTGCACATACGATTTCTTCCAAGTTCCCGAAGCAGCATCATAATAAGAAGCACCATCCGCACTCAGTACAGCCAAAGACTTATATTCACCAATACCCGATTGATTACCCGTTATTCCATATCCTGCGCGTAGCTTCAAATTATCCAGCCAAGAAGAAGCGTTTTGCATAAACGACTCGTCCGAGATACGCCATGCCAGAGATACGGAAGGGAATGTACCCCATTTGTGATTATCTCCGAAGCGTGAAGAGCCGTCTTGCCTTACAGTGGCGGTCAGCATATATTTTCCTGCCAGATTATAATTAATGCGCCCGAAGAAAGAAACCAGGCGGGCCTCTCCTTTGTATGAATAAACATCCCCTGCACGGAAATCAGATCCTGCCGCCAGATTATTATATAAGAAAGCATCTGTATCGAATCCACTACGGGTAGAACCAAAGCCCTCATAAATATTATCTAGATAAGAATAACCCGCCATGGCGTTGAATTGATGAATGCCGGCCAGCTTCAAATCATAGTTCAAATAAGTTTCGATTTGCTTATTAGTATATTCTGCATGAGTACGTTGTCCCCAGCCTTTTTCCGATTTACCTTCCATTACAGCGTAGGTAGGCTTGTATAAGCCACTTTCACTGGATTGATATTCATAAGAACCGTTAGCTACGGCTTTCAACCCCTTTATCAGTTCCAGCTCAACCTTACCATAACCCAGGAAGCGGTGGCGCTTCTGATCATCGGTACGGTTTGTATTAATCTCCACTGGGTTTTCCGTATTTGTTCCTCCAATCTGTGCAAAATTGCCATTCAGGTCACGAACCGGGAAAGTAGGATTCAAATTGGTCATACGCTCAAAAATACGAGTGTCAATAGGATGCCAGCTATCGAAATTGGCGTTAATGCCCACATCTATTCTCAAACGTCCATTCCAACCGGTTTGATAACCGGAAAGACTACCCGCCAAGCGATTCATATTGTTACGTTCAATAACCCCCTGGGTATTTTGATAGGTCACCGAAGCGCGATAACCGTTATCTTTCTTCGTGTTACTGATTGCGATATTGTGCGAATGTGAAATTGCAGTACGCTCCAATTCCTTTTGCCAATCGGTATCAGCACCATAATCTATAGCCTGGCCAATATTATTATCCCGTACATAAGCTCTCCACTGATCGGCAGAAAGTAAATCCATATGTTTGGCAACCTGCCCTATAGCCACATAGCCATTATATTGGATACTTTTCTGTTCAGTCGAACCCGATGCACGGTTTGTTGTGACAATGATTACTCCATTGGCACCTCTGGAACCATAGATTGCTGCAGCCGAAGCATCTTTCAACACATCAATCGATACAATTTCAGAAGGTTGCACGGAATTAAAGTCAACTCCGGGAATACCATCCACCACAACCAAAGGACCATTACTTGCAGATAGTGAAGTACCTCCACGCAAACGAATGGAAGCTCCTGCTTCGGGAGCACCCGAGCTCTGTACCACCGACAGACCAGCCACTTTTCCTTGTAACAACTGCTCCGCACTGGTAATAATGCCTTGCTTCATATCTTTTGCACTGATAGAAGCGATCGCACCAGTCAAGTCCGATTTACGCATCGTTCCATACCCTACACTGACTACCACTGTCTCTTGCAAAGCAATGGCATCCTCCTGCAACTCCACTTTCATGTTTGCAGAAGCAGCAACTCTTTGGGTTATGTATCCGATAAAAGAGATTTCTAGCGTACTATTTCTAGGGCATTCAATATTAAATCCCCCATCAATGCCTGTTATCGTACCGCCTTGAGTTCCGACAACGCGTACAGTAGCCCCAATCAATGGCTCCTGATTCTTATCAATAACTTTTCCTGCGACTTTAATGCTTTGCGCCATTACACTTTGGCTCAGCCCTGTCATCATGAACACCATGAGAAAAGAGCAAATGATATATATAGTTCTGTTTTTCATTTCTTTGGATAGATTAGTTCATTATTCAACGTCCGATAGAGGAATGAGCGGAATATCTGTAGAGACAACAGTATTCCCGTCTTTATTTTCTATCTTCAAACTGATTTTAGTTAAGTTAGACTGTCCTTCCAACTCCTTAAGTAGATTGATATAGGCCTGACGCTTGTCTCTATTTCCATCCATCTCACCTGTTATGATTTTCGTACCTGCGGTTATAGTGTATTTCAAGGTACCGGATGTTTTCTCATTCCACTGCCGTATCAAAGTAAGGATATCCAATGCACAAACCTTTTGAGGGAAATAAGAGAATGCCGGGTCGGGATAAGCCACTGCCGCCGCTGCTTTAAGCAATGCATCCGGAGTAGTACCTGCCCAATCGGGATTATGCGTTGTAATCAAATAAGCCAGATTGTCCGCTTGATAATCATTATCCACTCCATAATATTCTGTAGGAATCAAATCCATCTTATAAAAGTTGCCGCCGATATGTTTCAACTTCGTTTTATTCACGATCTCGGGTAACCACATTTGAGCTTCCTGCAACACTGACCAGTTGTCCAAACCACTGTGAAAATGCAATGACTCAAAATTGACGTCGAGCAAACCACCTTTCTTCCCGTTAAATGTGAGGTTTTCAATATTAAACAGAATACTGAGCGGCTCGTTCATGGCAAATTTTGCTGGATAAGCAGTGACAGCCTCACCACTTTCTTTAAAGTCTTTTAATTCGGAAACACTCCATGACATAGAGAATACAGCACTCTGGTATGCCCCGTTCTTTGTTTTCAATCGCATCCAGAAACCGGCACTTCCTTCAATATCCGCAACCGTGAGGTTCGGATTCGCCCTGCGATAATAATCCAATGGCACAATAGTAGTTTTATACACATTATCACCTACGTATTCCAATTTAGCAAAATCGGAAGAGTTTTCCCAATTACCGGCATCCGGCTCACTTGGCGACCAAGTCCACATATAAAGATCCACACCTTCGTCAAAACCGGCATCGGTCATATCAAAATACCAAGTCACCGGTTCGTCCATCGTATAGATTCGAGGAAAAGTCCAGAACTTGGCAGGGGCACCCAACTCAACAGATTCATCTGCCCACAACTTAGCGGGTAATAAAATCGTTATCAATGTTAAAATGATAAATAAAGTCTTTTTCATGGATTGTTCTCCTTTCTTATTCTACGACAACTGGTACTAAATTATATACATACGAAACAAAGGCCTGACCTTTGACTTTCCGGGTAAGTTTGAACTCCAAAACCTTACTTGCACCCGGAAGAGCCGTCACAGTAAGCTCTGCGACCTTCTTCGATTGAGCTGCATCCGAATAAAGGATGATTTTACTTGCAGTCCCGTCCGCATTAGTATAAGGATATCCCATCCCCCATGAACCACTCGCCGGAAGAATAGCCGGCGCATTTCCCTCAACACTGAAAGTCGTGGGATTATTCGCTGCATCGGCCTTAAGATCAATAGTGAAAGACGTAAATTCAAACTGTCCGGTCAAGTCGAGTGCTTGTCCGGCAATCTCATCCACTTGTTTGAGTGACTTAAGTACCCACTTTCCCTGAATTTTCTCCCCCAAAGTAATGGGAGGTACATAAGAACCATCATCGGTATCATTACATGCCGTAAAACCTGTAAGGATGATCAACGACAGTAGCAATAAAGCACACGAAGATTTTAATGCTTTCATAGATTACTGTTTTTTAATAAATAAAAAGGTTAACTCCTATATTAATATACGAAGACCGGAAATCTTTATCTCCGGTTAACATGACAAAGTTAAAGAGGAAGGGGGAGGATAGAAAAATAAATAGCAAATGTATTATGAAAAAAAAGACAATTGTCTATTTATAATATTCATTATCAATAAATTAAAAATAATATACTTGGATAAAAGTATAATGGAAATATTACAAAAAAGAGAGGTAGCATATTGATTTTCCTTATTCTTTTAGCGATAAATCCCGAAATCACTTCGCCATTACCGAAGCAATCTCCATTATTTTTGTCTCGAACTGTTCGTTAGAGACCAGCGATTTGTTTTTCACGCGGGTTTTATAGGTGTTTATGGTATGTACCGAATAGTTCAAAAACTTGGCTATGCGTTCCGTCTCACAAATACCCAGACGTATGAGGGCGAAAATGCGCATCTCCGGAGTCAGAGATCTTTCATGATCTCCCTTTACGCGTTCCTCAGCAGGAAACAATTTATTATAGGAAACAATAAAACCGGGAAACAGCTTTAAGAAAGTCTCATCGAAAGAAGCATACATATTATCACGTTCCTTATTTAAATCGCTTTCTTTGAAGGAAATACGTAAATCATCATACTGTCTGGCAGCTATTTTCCGGCCGATCATCTTATAGATGCCTTCCATCTTTTCAATATATTCAGAATTAAGATAAAAGGAATAGCCTATATACTCATCTTTAATATTATTAGCCTCAGACAATAATTCATTAGTTTGCTGTAATTGCAAGTTACGCTCTTCAATAATCCGGCGGGCGGTGCGAAGCTTCTTCACCTGTTTGTAAATGACAAGAGTGGCAATCAATAATAGAATGAACAACAGGGAAACCAGAGAGACAAAACCGATCAGTACATTTCTTTGTTTTTGCACAATATTATAACGATCTTGTTCTATAATAGGTAAAATGGAACCCACTTCAATCTTACGATGACGAGCATTGTAAAAGTTGGCATCCTCAAGCGCTAATCTTATATAATTATTGGCCCGGTTAATGTCTCCATGTTCATAGAGTAATCCGGCTAAAACGCGAAGAGCCGTAGTTTCTTTGGTCGCTGAACAAATATCACGAATGGCAGCCCGTATCAAAAAATTCATGGCACGTTCTACGTCGCCACGTTCATAATACATCCAGCCCATGCTGGAAGAAATAATGGCCTCGGTATGCATATCTACATCTTTCCTTTGCAACAATGTAGTAAAAGAAACAATGGAAGCATCATATTGCCGTTCTTTCATCTGTTTCTGCCCTACGGCATACCACCATTTCAATGATTTCTTTGGAAGCAAACTCAATAGCGAATCCGTATATATGCTTCCCTTTTCCACATACTCGTTCTGAAAGGGAGCTTCATGATTATAGTCCGCAATGTCATAATAGAGTCGGCTATATAGTGAATAATAGGACACCCGGACAGATAAAGGAACATCTGTAATATCAATTTTACTGATGACATCAAAAGCTTCTTTGAACAGGCCGGATGACAACAGACAAAAGACAATACCCCCTTTAGCTTCGGCCACATATCCGCGGTTATCAAGACTTTCTGCCAAAGACAGGCATTTGTTCGCATAAACATATGCAGAATCATATTTATAAGACTTATATTCATTAAAAAGGTGTATACAAGCTTCATAACGTTTTTCATCCGACACCGCCTGTCCAAATTGTTGACGCCATTCGGCAACCTTCTTTTCCTTTTGCTCTACATATTGATCTTTATGGTCCAGATAGCTATCTAACTTGGCAAGCATTTTATCCAAAGGCAAGGAAGAAGAATAGCTATTTAAACAACCGGCAATCGACAGGAATATAATAAAGATTTCTTTTTTCATTGCAGTATAGATATGGAGGTTTCTTTTACAATAAGCAGTTTTGCAAATGTAAAAGAATTAATTGAGAAAGCAATGCCATACTAACCGCATTTTCAAATGAAAATAAGTATAAAACCTCAACATCATCAGCTCGGTAACAGAGCGGCTGAAAATGATCGGATAGTCTCTTTATGAAATTGTTCCCACACAAGATATTGCTATGGATAGAGTTCTTTGTCTTAAAAGACTTCGAGACTACATCACCCCAAAGCATTCCGAAAAGTTAAAAGAATCCTTCTTCTGGAAAATCACATCATTGGAACACCGGCGCGGCAAACCATCATTTAAGCATCTTGGGAAAACTCATTTAAACACCGGCGCGGCAAACCATCATTTAAGCATCTTGGGAAAGCTCATTTAAACATCGGCACGGCAAACCATCATTTAAGCATCTTGGGAAAGCTCATTTAAACATCGGCACGGCAAACCACCACTTAAACATCTTGGGAAAGCTCATTTAAACATCGGCACGGCAAACCACCGCTTAAACATCCGGGACACAGAAAAGTAAATGATGAAAGCTGAACAGAAACCGGCAAGAGCATCTATGGCATAATGAGCCTGAATATAGACCGTTGCCCCGCAGAGCAATAAGTAAAACGGGAACAGACACCCAAACAGGATCTTGTTGCCCCGCCATGCTATCAGCATCAAGATTGTAGAAATGCCGACATGGGAACTGGGGAAAGCGGCTGTAGGACGTTCCCCTATACGCTGCGAACCTTCAACCAAATTATAAAAGAACCCATGATCATAGCCGGGCCCGGGTAACAATTCCTGATGATGGTTGAAATAATCTCCAATGGCAGGAAAAACACCTTTAGCTACATTTTCACTTCCTATCGCCGGAAAATAAAACTGCGGCCCGGCAACCGGAACAAATATATAAATAAGATAATAGACGAAAAACGAAGTAACCAGAACGAAGGAGATCTCTTCAAAACGGTCAAAACATCTTATAAAATAGAATACGACTACAATCAATATCATCGGGTAATAGAAGAAATACCCCATATTGAAAGGCTCGCTCACCCACATGTGAGGGAAGCGTAAGCAAAACCATACCGCCGGTTGCCCGTCGAACAGCCATTGCTCGGCCGATGCAAAGATATGATCAAGATTGGGAAATATGCGGTTAAATTCGAATGTATCGGGATACCAATAAGAAAGTAAAGACATTTGGATAGCAATACGAATAAAAGCTGAAAGCTTACAAGGGGCCAGACGATAGAGGTACATCAGCAGAAAAGTCACTCCGACAATCATTCCCCGCTCAATGAGCATTCGCAAAGGATGATCCATTTTCTGATAAAGAAACAGAATCAAGATAGAAGTCAACAAAGTATATATCAGTGTGATCTTCTCAACGGCAAACAACCCTTTCTGAGTCTCTACCTTTTTAAATAAATTTAAAGCCATCCCTCGTTCCTATACCAGGCAATAGTTTCTTTAACTCCTTTTTCCAAATCATATTCAGGAGAAAATCCTAAATCTTTCGCAGCAGGAATAATATCGCATTGCCAGTTACGTTGTTTCATTATTTTATATTTATCCGAATTTAACGTACTGGAGCTTTTCCTGCATAACGCTAAAAATTCAGCCAACAAAGATACAACTTTCAATACAATTAAAGGACATGTCAGGCGAATAACGAATGGATTTCCCAATTCTTTTCTAATTAAATCGGAAAAAGAACGGCTTTGATAAACTTTTCCATCTGCTAAAAAGTAGGATCGTTGCGATATTTGTTTCCCTATTCCTAAGAATATGGCCTGAACAACATCCTTTACGTAAACAAAAGTCAAATCCTGCCTGCTAAAACCTACAGCAAAATCGGTGTGTTTTTGGATGGCTTTTACCATTAAAAAATAATCTCTTTCGCGCGGGCCATAAACTCCGGTGGGACGATAAATGACATAAGGGAAATGATCCAGTTTCTGAAGATATTGCTCGGCCTTCAGCTTGCTTTGTCCGTAAGCCGTATTCGGACAAGGTTCATCCGTGTCTTCAATAGGCTGATATGTTTTTTCATGAATAGGCCCGAATACACTCAATGTGCTGACAAATGCAAATTGTTTCGGTACAATCTCCAACCGGATAAAGCAATCTGCCAGGTTTTTGGTCTGCAAATAGTTAACCCGTTCGAAATCTTTCTTATCCGTACATTTGGTCACCCCAGCACAATGCACCACATAATCGAATCGGCCAAAAACCTTAACATGCTCAGCCAGTTGGTCACTCAGTCTCTCCGGATGCCCGCAATCTAACTCAATAAAATGAATCCGGGAATCAGTAAGATACTTCCGGCTACTTGTAGGACGAACCCCTGCCCATACCTCAAAGTTTCGCTTCAAGGCCTCTTCCACAATAAAGCTTCCGATAAATCCGCTGGCTCCTGTTATTAATATACTATCCACCCGATAAATTATTTAATGATTTCCTTAAGGCATCTTTCACAAATCGTTGCAAATATACATGAAATAGTTGGCTTTGCATACCCACCCGCATAAAAACGATTTATGCCTTATTAGGACAAACCTACACTATAAATCGGCTGTCTGCTACCATTTATCCGACAATTACGGGGAGAAGAAAAGTTTTTATGGGGCAATTGAACTAGCTAAAACAAATTTTTGTTTACTTTGTAGTTAGCATATACATATAAAATTCCTATTTATGGCAAAGAAAAAAGAAAAGAAAGCTGGTAAACGAATGAATAAAAGAGAACTGAGTGCAGCTATTCTGGATTTCTTTCATTCCAATTCGGGAGAATTAATTTCCCTAAAATATATCTTCGAACAATTACATCTATCTTCCCACCCCCTTAAAATGCTGTGTAAGGATATTCTAGGGGAGTTGGTTACAGATGATTATATCACAGAGATAGAGAAGTGCAGATATAAACTGAATGATCATGGCATAGAAATGACAGGCACTTTCCAGCGGAAAAGCAATGGAAAGAACTCTTTCGTCCCGGATGATGGAGGTGAACCGATCTTCGTTGCCGAACGGAATTCCGCTCATGCCATGAATAAAGATAAAGTGCGCATAGCTTCCTACGCCAAACGGCATGGACGAGAGGCTGAAGGAGAAGTGATTGAGATTCTGGAACGTGCCAACGATACATTTGTCGGTACGCTTGAAGTTGGCAAATCGTATGCCTTTTTGGTTACGGAAAACAGAACCTTGGCCAACGATATCTTCATTCCGAAAGAGAAGTTAAAAGGAGGAAAAACCGGGGAGAAAGCGGTCGTAAAAGTTGTAGAATGGCCCGATAAGGCAAAGAATCCTATCGGACAAGTGATTGATATTCTCGGGAAAGCGGGAGACAACACCACCGAAATGCATGCTATTCTTGCGGAGTTCGGTCTTCCTTATGTTTACCCCTCGGCTGTGGAGAGTGCTGCCGATAGAATACCCGATGAGATACCGGAAAGCGAAATCGCCAAACGCGAGGATTTCAGAAGAACCACTACGTTTACAATAGACCCGAAGGATGCCAAAGATTTTGATGATGCTCTTTCCATAAAACAATTGGGCAATGGTTTATGGGAGGTAGGTGTGCACATTGCCGACGTCTCCCACTATGTAAAGGAAGACAGCATCATTGATAAGGAAGCTGAAAAACGGGCTACTTCCGTTTATCTGGTGGATCGCACCATCCCGATGCTACCCGAACGACTCTGTAACTATATCTGTTCACTACGTCCCAACGAAGAGAAATTGGCTTATTCGGTAATCTTCGATATGACGGAGAAAGGCGAAGTGAAAAGCTCGCGTATAGCACATACGGTGATCAAATCGGACCGCCGCTTTACCTACGAAGAGGCCCAGCAAATTATCGAAAGCAAAAGCGGTGACTTTAAAGACGAAGTATTAATGCTGGATACTATCGCAAAAACTTTACGCCAAAAACGCTTTGCCGCCGGTGCCATCAATTTCGACCGGTACGAAGTGAAATTCGAGATAGACGAAAAAGGTAAGCCGATCAGCGTCTATTTTAAAGTATCCAAGGATGCCAATAAACTTGTGGAAGAGTTTATGTTGCTGGCTAACCGTACCGTAGCGGAAAGGATAGGAAAGGTAGGCAAAAATAAAAAAGCGAAAGTATTCCCTTATCGTATACACGATCTTCCCGATCCGGAGAAACTGGACAACTTATCACAATTTATCGCACGTTTTGGCTACAAACTGCGTACCAGTGGCACGAAGACGGATGTCTCCAAATCCATCAACCATTTGCTCGATGATATCCAGGGTAAGAAAGAAGAGAATCTTATTGAAACGGTATCCATACGAGCCATGCAAAAGGCAAGATATTCCACCCATAACATCGGACACTATGGCCTGGCATTCGATTACTATACTCATTTCACTTCACCCATCCGCCGATATCCGGATATGATGGTACACCGGTTACTCACAAAATATCTGGATGAAAACGGCCGGAGTGTTTCTGAAAAGAAATACGAGGCGCTATGCGACCATTCGAGTGGGATGGAACAAATAGCAGCTAATGCCGAACGTGCTTCTATCAAGTACAAGCAAGTGGAGTTCATGACAGAACGTTTAGGGCAAATATACGATGGCGTCATTTCCGGAGTAACAGAATGGGGACTATACGTAGAACTTAATGAAAACAAATGCGAAGGAATGATACCGATCCGTGACCTGGATGATGATTATTATGAATTCGACGAGAAGAACTATTGCCTCAGAGGCAGGCGTAAAAACAGAGTTTACAGCTTGGGAGACGCCATTACAGTGAAGGTAGCCCGTGCAAATTTGGAGAAGAAACAATTGGACTTTACTCTTGTAGATTAAGTTCACAGTAGCACAGAGTCTCATGGAGTTTTTTCTTATTCACCACAGATTACACGGATTTACACGGATTATTCTTGTTCTTCGTGTAATTCAATGCGTGACACTCGCGAAAGCTCTATACTACTTCGTGTAATCTTTAGTGATGAAAGAGTAAATACAATAAGAAAGGAAAGAACTCTGTGAGACTCTGTGCTACTCTGTGGTGAAAAAAAAGAATTATGAAGAAACTAACGATAACCGACCCAGCACAAATAGAAGAAATTATTCGCAAATGTACCTTTTGTTCCGTTGGAATAACTGATCTAAAGGGCAATCCGTATGTAATACCGATGAACTTCGCCTACCATGAGGGCACTGTTTATCTGCATTCGGGCCCTGAAGGAAGTAAGATTTCGATGTTGGAAAGGAATTCCAACGTATGCATCACCTTCTGCGAAGGGCACGAGCTCGTTTACCAAAGCAAACAGATTGCTTGCAGTTACAGCATGAAGTCACGCAGCGTGATGTGTCGCGGGAAAGTCCGTTTCATTGAAGAGATGGATGAAAAACGGCACATACTGGATATCTTTATGCGGCAGCACACGGACAATAAATGCGGATATGCCGAAGCCTCCGTCCGCAACGTAAAAGTTTGGGAGGTAAAGCCTGAAAAAATCAGCTGTATTTCTTTCGGGCTCCGTGCCAGCGAAATCTAAGGCAACATCGCTGGATGAATCTTGATATAGAAGGTATCACAACATGCAAAACAAGTTCTAAAACTTAAAGCTCGTAATAAACAGTATAGACATGGGGCGAAGATTATATCTATAGGTATAAGTATTTAATTCATTGAAGGTTGAATAAGTATATTCTTTCTTATTGAAAATGTTTTTCCAATATAGTTCAAAATCTATGTTCTTCGTTTTATATATGATTCCGAGGTTGCCGAAGAACAGGTTTGCAAATGAGCGCTGGGTTATTTCGTTATAAGCGTGCTCTATTTGAAAATTAAAATCCAAATTTCCAGTAACTGCATAATACGTTTTGAGCTTTTGACTAAACTGATGCAAAGAAGTTTTAAATGTGTTTACCGACGATTTAACACTCGAATTTCTTACTGAATAATTAACATCATATACGAAAGCCAGAAAATCAGAAATTTTGGTGTTTATCTTGAGTACTTGTTCCCACGAATTAATTCGGAAAGGATATAGTTTATCTTGTTGGAAACGAGAAGTGGCATAATAATTGAAATTTGAGTTAAAGGATAAATTGCTTCTAATGCTATTGAAATATTTTGCAAAATAAACTTGTCCGATCCACATATCCGATTTATTACTTAATAATATATCCCTTCTCTCAAGTTGAATTCCATGTAAACGATTCGAGGAGGTTTTATTGGATTCGGCTGGAATATATGAAAAGAAGCTATTAATAAAAAGAGCTTTTATCGGATCTCTATAATCTAGATGAAGAATAATAGAATGACTTTTCCGAAGTCTGATGATTCCATTCGGTTTATAATAATTTCTATAATTCTCCATCAAGTACGAATCAATATAATCCGTATAATCACCAATATTCTGTTGGAATCGGTAAGACAAACTGGAGCTTAAATAAGGGCTAAATTTATATGAAAGGCTCAAGCGTGAATTTATTAAAAAGAAATTTTCAGCACTTTTTCTAGTCTTTTCTAATTCGGCAACCTTCCATAGCGCTTGTTCTCTTATGGGAAATTCCAGTTCAAGCGTTGTTCTTTCTTTTTTAAAAGTAAAAAGTGGCGACACTTCAAATTTTAATGTTTTTATATTTGCTTTGGTCTGCAGACTATCTGAAAACAAACCATGCGACAAATTTGTATCTATAGTATTTAAAGAGCCTTCTACGTTACCCTTTAGGCAGATGCTAAACGACCGCCAAAACCAAGTATAATAGCTGTCCGTCTTGAAAGAGAGATTGGTTCCTTCTATAGTTTGTTTCTGTTGTTCATTATCGACATAAACCATGAGCCGTTCCGGATGGTTGTTAAATGAGAATACAGAACTAATATTGAAAATCTTTCCACCATAATTTTTCAACAGATTAAATTGATTCTGAATAGATGTACTTGGCATCTTGAATTGTTGCTTTGTCCTTTGATCTTCTGCTATTGCTGTAGACCAACTTCTATTTCCGCTTATTTTCCATTTGAAGGCATCATCTATATAATGATTTTTAGCATTACCTGTAAAAGTAACTGCTCCATCTAACGAATGCAGCCTCTGTTCAAGTTCATTTTGTTCAGTTACCTTTAAAGAGCCACCATCCAAAAAATAGTCACTGATTTCGCATGAGTTTTCAGTTAGTCTGTCATTCTTATAATTCATGTTGAAACGGATCTGACTGTCTTCGTTTATTTTCCACAAATTATTCAATGACGCAATGTGTGACCTGTTGAATAAATAACGTTCTTCTTCAATAGGCAGGACGATAGAGGATGAGGGTGATAAAATATTCTTTTCGGGATTTGCTTCATCCTCCTGCAACCCTTTTACAGAGATACTCTGCTCTGTTAACTCAACTCCTATATTGTTTCCTATATTATTTGTCTTATACATGGCTATTGTTTGTTTTCGTTGTGAAGCACGGAGCAAAAAAGCTTCTAATAGCCAATTAAAATCCTTTGAATACCCACTCCCGGCACGTATTCCGCCTATGGGCTTTACCATCTTGGCTGTTTTGAGTTTAAGATTAATAGCTGCTTGTGAACTTGCCACCATACCTTTTATTGTTTTTATGGGTTGATGGTTTTCTATTACCTCCACGTTCGCCACGACTTCTGCCGGGATATTATTGGTAGCGATGCCATATCTACTTTGCAGCAAATCCATACCCTCTATATAGAATCTATTAATTGATTCCCCTTTGTAGGAGATTCTACCACTTTCACTTACTTCTATTCCAGGCAATCTTTTCAATACATCGCCAATTGTGCGGTCTCCCAGAGATTTAAATGCATTTACGCGGTATTTAAGTGTATCTTCGCTTACAGTTATCGGTTGAGATTTAATGACAACCTCTTTCAGCTCTATGCTGGTTTGGAGCATATAAATATTCAATTGATCGGAAGTATTTTTTATGGCTCGCATTTCATCTTTATAGCCTAGCATACGGCAGGTTAACAAAGTCTTTTTCCCTTGTATTTGTATTGGAAAATTAAACGCACCCTTGTCGGTAGATATATCATAGCCCAACGCCTCATTTTGTTCGTTGAGAATAGTAACTACAACTCCCTCCAAAGGCTTCTTGGTTTCCATATCATATACAAAGCCCTTTACTGTTGTTTGAGAAATAGCAATGTAGGGCAAAAGCGTTAACAAGAGGATTACAAATAATTGTTTGGTCATTTAATCTCCCAATTCTATAGGATTAAAAGGAAGAGTTTTTTTCTTCTTGATAGATTCCTTCCCTACAGTAATACCTCTATTTTCCATTATTGATATAGGATTTTCGTAAGCACGTTTTGCTGCTTCATTAAACTTTTTCCGTGTCGTAATAAAATAATCTTTATCCTTCATATATATAGGTACATTCTTCAGAGCTTTTTGAATAGCAACACATTCAAAAACAAATTCTCCTTTGTCATCACCTATTTTAAGAATTAAACCGGGCAATCCCCAAAATTTCCAAGGTCCGTCACTAAAGGCAATTTCCGGTGCATACCAGGCCGTGTAATTACGTCCTCTAAAAATGGTAGATGCCTTTTTACACTTATAGCCACAGACGGTTGTACTACCCGGCTCCATTTTCCATTGTGGTTTTTCCTTATCTTCCACATATTTAAAATCTCCTGTTAAAAACACACGATCTATAACAGTAATCTTATTAACGGGATAATTTTTGAACACATTCACAGGAGATCTACCCATAAAATAGGGTTGTACTTGTTTAACAATCTCCGATTCGCTCTTCTTTTGTCTATACAATGCATCTTCGATTGAATCTGCTTTCAGCATATAATAATCGGAAAATTTTGATACTTTTTTCCCTATTTCCAGCAACATAAAATTGTAGAGTTTCTTTTCAGGGCTTTTTACATCTTTTACTGATGTCATCCGGTACTGTGCCAGAAGGACGCTTTTGTCGATATTAATTTTTTTGGGGGGGGCATAAATTCCTTGTTCGCCACCAGAAGTGGAAAAAATTGATATTTCCTGAGCATAAGAACCAATACTTATACAAGAAAAAATAAAAAGATACACCATTTTTCTATTAATATCCATACATATATAGTTATTAGACGGAAAATCAGTTAAGCAAGACAAGATACCTATTAATTAATGCCATCCTGTCTTGCTCGTTTAATTAACAAAGCGCTTCTGCAAGGTCAGCCGCTACTGAAAGGGCTTCCATTCTGTCTTGTACACCACCGATATAACCACTATACACGTTCCCGTCACCACAATCAATGGAATACGCATAGACTGCAGCAAAAGCCGGTACTGCCAAGGCCATAATAGCCACGATTGCAAAAAGTTTCTTTCTCATAATATTTAATTTTAAAGTAAATAATACGGAACAATGATAACAATAATAACAATGATAACAAATATAAAACAAATAATATATGTTAAATAGTTATATTTTTATTGATACAATTTGGAACATACCAATATTATACTATTAGAATGCTTGCAAATAGAATGAAAAAATAGCCATGTAAAAGGGGCACAATTCGTTTTCTGATAGAAGAGCTTACAAGCAGAGAAATGATTTTAATAACTAAACTAAAATATCTTCATATTTATACGTAGTAAATTCAAATTAACAGCCAAATAGTTCAAGAAGTAGTTCTTCTTAGCGGGCACTTTCCCGACGTTCCTTCCCCTACATTATCATGTTTTTCCGGATGGAGAACTTCACAATAGCCATGGCATTGATAGCCTGAGAGGGTAAATCTATCGGTTCATGATGGGTGTTGTAACTCACCAGCCTAATGCAATCTTCAAGTTCCGAACGATTGACATACTTCACCGCAAGATATTCGTCGCCACCCCGTTCAAACGAAACCAGGTATATCTCGCCATAAATTACATCGCTGAAACTGTTAATCGATTTGAAACCGACAATATCTCCCGATTTCAGAATGGGGTACATGCTGTCTCCGCTGACGTAAACCGCTCCGTCGCATTGCGGGATGTTGGGTATCTGTATCTTGCCTAATGCATATTGCGGGCGATCTTCCAACATCGTCTTAAGATTGGCGGCAGCGGAAATATCATAGAGGGTCACACTGCGGTCGTCCACCGGATCCGGAGTTTTCGGATTGTATATCATTTCCAACTCACCCGATACCAGCTCACTGTTATAAAATTTCGGCCGGTGCACGGGATTGCCCTTTCCTGTCAACAACCAATTATAATCCACCTCTTGCAATTTGCCCAGCAACAGGGGGAGGTCTATGCTGTTTCGTGCACACCAATTACTTAGTGTAGAACGTGATACTCCGAGGTATGAAGCCAGTTCAGCGTCGGTTTTGAAATCCATAGCCAATTTGGCTCGCTTCACTATTTCTGCGGCATTAAATAGCAAATCCTTCTCTTTCATCTTGTTTTATTGTCTTTATGTAAATATTTACGTATCCGTTTCAGCCTCATTTATAGCACTTTATACTCTTTTTTAAAATTAATTCCCGAAACGATTTGTTTTCTAAATGAAAACATTACTATATTTGTTTCAACAAAAATACTGATGATGTTTTAAAAACGCAAATAAAAGAAGAAAGAATTATGGAAAAAACACACTTTGCGTTCGGCGAAATTCACCCGCCCTGGAAAAACAAGTGACAATTTAAAGAGAATTAATTCCGCTTTTACAGATGTATATATCCAACGCGTTGGATATATAGATGCAGTACATTGGATATATAGATGCAACACGCTGGATATATATATCCGACAGACCCTTCTTACAAATCCCTCAAGGATATATATGAGCTTAAATTAGACTATAACAGAAAATCTTAACGTTATATCATGAAACAGACATTTAATAATCAAACCCGTATATGCTCACGCTGCCACCGGGAGCTTCCCCTTGCAGCCTTCTATATCAATAAGAACACGCAACACCCCGACCACTACTGCAAAGAGTGTCGCAAGACTCTCAGTAAGAGCCGTAATAAGAATACACTGATTGTGAACGACCGTTCTTATCCGGTGATAACCCGCATTGCCGACCGCAGCCTTCGTATAACCCTCATCCTCCATGCCTTGCAGGTGGTGAACGAGAGCGTAGCCCGCAAACGCAAGCAACAGCGCGAACAGGAATACCAGAACGAATGGGATGCCGACGACCATTACTAATCATTAATCACCTACTTAAATGGCTAGAATAAAGAAAAGGGGGCTCGATTATTTCCCCTTAAATACCGATTTCATGCAGGATCGCCTCGTGCGGCGCATCATGAAGCGCGAGGGCGACGGGGCTCTTGCCATACTATTGGGTGCGCTTTCCTGCATCTATGCCGGCGAAGGATACTATGTATGTGCCGATGAACTTTTTTACGAAGATCTCTCGGCCAATCTTTACGAAAAGAGCGCTGCCGATGTGAGGCGTATCCTCGCCTTGGCAGTGGAGTACGGCATCTTTGATGCCACACTTTTCGGCGAATATGATATTCTGACTTCCGCCGAGATACAAAGCCAATATCTTTTTAGTACCAAACGACGCAAGTCCTCTGTCATCGATCCCCTCTACTGCCTTATAGGCAACGAGCGGGAGGAACAAAACAAGGCGCAAGACGGTGGATTATACAAAGAACAAAGCGATGAACGGTGTTACGAGTCTAGTGATGAGGAATATAACAAACGATGTGATGAGCAGTGCAGTAAGCCGTACGATGAGCAAGGCGATGAGCAGCGTGACAGGCAGTATTACGAGCCGTACGATGAACAGCACAATAAGCAGTTCAATGAATCGTATACCGGAAATTGTAAGGAGAAGTGCAAGGAGCAAGGCGATAAAGAATGTGATGAGCAGTGCAGTAAGTCGTGCAACGGGCAAAGCAACGACCGTGAAAATGTAACATTTATCCCCCAAAATGTTACATCCGGTACACATAGCATAGCAAAGCACAGCATAGCACAATATAGCAAAGAAAATCCCCTCCTCAATGGTTCCCCCGGCGGGGAAACCGGGGATGCGGACAAAACGTCCGCAGAGGAGATTCCTTCCCAAAGAGTAGAAATCCCGGACGGCAGAAGGGTGCAGACACACCGTCCGGCACGTCACGAATGGACGGAAGAGGATATTGCCGGCATGCAGCCACCCGGCGACGGAACAAAACGTAATTTCGACGGACTGCTCTACAATCTCCGCCAATTTCGCATTCCACCACAGGAACAGTACGCCATTATCCTAAAAAGCAATTTCGGTGCCATCGGACACCCACTGTGGAGGGGATTCTATGCTTTGCGCGAGAGTCACGGCAAGATACGGCAACCGGGACGCTATCTGCTAAGCTTGTGTCACAAGTCCTGAGACTTTCTCCACATAACCATAAATACATTGTCTTTTATCCCTATTATTTCACGATAACAATAAATTTGTTTATCTTTGAAATATGGATGAGCAATATAATATATTGGCATTATCAAATGCAGAGATAGTCATGCAGCTTGGCAAGCGGTTTAAGGAATATCGTCTATCTTGTCAGCTTACCCAACAGGAAGCCGCAGACAAGGCCGGAATGAGTGTGGTGACATTACGCCAGTTTGAAAACGGGAAGATGTATAATATTACCATGGGCAGTTTTTTGGGATTGCTCCGGGCAATAGACTGTTTGGATCAAGTGCAGGAACTTCTGCCGGAAATTCTTGTGTCGCCATACGCCATGCAACAAGTTATCAAGAATAAGCCTAAAAGAATAAGGCATGCAAAATAACATAGTCAGCGCACTGCTGAATGCAGAAGAAGTCGGCCAGCTTTATTGGGATGAAAAAAATCGCAGAGCCGTTTTCAGTTATAATCCATCCTTTATCAAGAAAGGGATAGATATTGCACCTTTAACAGCTTCTGTGAAGGGGAATGCATCCAAAGGACTTCCAATCATTGGCAATAAAGACAAGCTATTTCAAGGACTTCCTCCATTTATAGCCGACTCTCTACCAGACAAATGGGGTAACAAAGTGTTCGAACAATGGGCAGCTCAAAACCATATTTCTTTGAGACAATTATCCCCGGTGGATAAACTTTCGTTCATTGGCAAAAGAGGTATGGGTGCACTTGAATTTGCACCGGCTACTGCAGGCCTCGAAACTTCTTCTTCCATTCAGATTGACAGCTTATATCAACTTGCTAAAAGGCTGTTTGAAGAAAAAGAAGAGGCTATCGTACTCCCCGAAGAAGAACTGAGCCTGCAAAGCCTGTATGACGTGGGTACATCGGCTGGTGGACAGCATCCCAAAGCCATCATTGCTATCAACCGTAAAACGGGAGATATACATTCGGGACAGGTAGCACTGCCCAAGGAGTACACTTATTATATATTGAAATTTGCCGAGAGTGATGACTTCCCGTTCACCAACATAGAGATGACTTATTACGAGATGGCGCTTGAAGCCGGAATCAATATGATGCCCTCTGAACTTATTTCTATAGAAGGCCAAAGCCACTTTATCACAGAGCGTTACGACCGAAGGGAAGGTAAGAAGATACATACGCAGACTTTAGCTGCCATGTGTCCGATTTCAAACTAATTGAAACCACCCGCCACGACTTCCAACTGTTTGCCTCCATTGATGGAAAGCAATACAAGTATATTGCCGGAAGAAAGGGTGAGCTAGCCAATCAAATAATTGCTGATGGGAGAGCGAAAATGGACATCGGCAAGATTAAGACTCTCATTCATACCTATCTGTGTCCACTCGCATTGAGAAACAGATAAGCATTGTTTCTTTTCACCACAGATTACACGGATTGCTCCTCTACTTCATCTTGCGCAAAGTGATACAGGACTCTTCCCGGTTACATCTATCTTCTTTCTTTTCACCACAGAGTAGCACAGAGCTTTTCTCTTTCCTCATTATCTTCTCCTTTCTCACCACGGATTACACGGGTTTTCACAAATTTCTTTTTACCCTATTTGGTGCAGAGTAATACAGGGCTCTTCCCTTTCTCATTACATTTTCTCTTTTTTCACTATAGATTACGCAGAATAGCATAGAGTTTTTCTAAGTGTCACGCACTGAATTATACAAAGAAAAACGAGAATAATAAATGTAAATCTGTGTAATCCGCGGTGAATAATAGACTTCCTGTAGATTTGTTTTTGTCTATGCGCGTGTATGCGTGCGCGTTGAGGGGATAAATCTCCGTAAACTCTAATAAGAGACTCCGTGCTACTCTGTGGTGAGTCCATTCTTTCTGTTTTCAAATAGTGAATTACAAGGAATAAAGTAGTGAATAAAAACGGAGATTTCAATTTGCAGATCTATTCAACCCTCCTTATCTTTGCAATGTGGTTAAGCTTAATACACAAAACGAAAACGATTTTATTAACCTATTTAAAACAAAACTATTATGCCAGTTATTTATAAAGGAATGCAATCGAGACTTGCAACCAAAGAAGGCAAAAAACCTTTCTATCCCCGGGTTATATTGACGGGAAACGTAAATACCAATAAGGTTGTGCAAGAGATAGCGGAACTCTCCTCCCTCTCTACAGGTGATTCGAAGAACGTGATTGACAATCTGGTGACTGTGATAAGCCGCCATCTGCAAGCTTCGGAAAGCGTGACGCTGGATGGGCTCGGCACCTTCCACCTCACGATGAAGTCCACCGGAAAAGGAGTGGACACCCTGGACGAAGTATCCGCTGCACAGGCTTCGCTATTGGTACGTTTCCTGCCTGCCTCCACCCGCAACCTGGACCGTACCGTAGCCACCCGTTCATTAGTGACCGGAGTGAAGTGCGTACGCTTCGACCGTCAGTCTTCTACCGATTCCGGTGATGGTACTACCGACCCCGGACAAGGCGACAGCGGCGATGGGGGTGACGGTAAAGACGACGATCCGTTAGGCTAACCTACTACTGAAGCACAAACACGACCGGCGACAAAACGTTCCCAGCCTCTTTTCCCTAAGAATGTAAAGGCGGTTTTGCAAGGCAGAACTTGCCACCCGGCAAAGGGAGAGCCGTTTTTTACATTCTTCCGGAACGAGGTTATATGAAAAAAGCGTATTCAACGCATCAACAATAGACTTCTTGTAGATTTGTTTTTTGTATATACGCGTGTATGCGTGCGCGTTGAGGGGATAAATCTCCGTAAACTCTAATGGTAAAGGACCTCTCTGCAAGCGACATTCTTCCGGCGCCGAAAGGATACCGCCACCTGCAAAGCTTTACTTATAAAAAAGCGTACAGCCTGTAAGGCTCGTATCAGTTTAAACCGCTGACTGCAAGACTTTGCTAAATGTAGCGAATTATTAGAACAATAAAACACGGTGTCTTAATCATCCGACTTACTTAAAGTCCGGACAGACACGGTAAATCTTTCAAACCAAGAGATTCAAAAAAACAATGAGAACAATCAATTGTATCGTGGTGCATTGCAGTGCCACGCGGGAGGATCGTGTTCTTACTCCCGAAAATCTGGAAGCAATCCATCGCCATCGCGGCTTTCGTGGCATTGGTTACCACTACTACATCCGCAAAGATGGAACAGTGGTCAACACCCGCCCCCTTGAGCTTATCGGAGCGCATGCCAAAGGGCACAATGCCCATTCCATCGGTATCTGCTACGAAGGCGGTCTGGACGCGGAAGGGCATCCCAAGGACACCCGCACACCGGAACAACGTGCGGCACTCCGGCTACTGATCAGCCAGTTGCTAAAGAAATTCCGGAACAGCTACGTCTGCGGTCATCGCGACCTTAGCCCCGACCTTGACGGCGACGGTGTAGTGGAACCCGAAGAGTGGGTGAAGCAGTGCCCCTGCTTCGATGTAGCAAAAGAGCTATAAAGCCCCAATGACTTTTCAACTTTCAATTCTCAATTTTCAATTTTCCACAGAAAGGAGGTGTAAAACTATGGCAATCAAGAAATCAACCTGGGATCTTATCCTGAAAGTAGTTATCGCAGTGGTATCGGCAATAGCCGGTGCACTGGGAGTTAGCGCAATGACGCTATAAAAGGCAAAAACACTTTTGCTTTTTACCATCTTAAATTTATCGAAGTGTCTTCTCTCCTATTACGCTTGCAAGGGAAAAAAAGAGGACACTTCGATTCAACCAAATATTAAAAACAGAACATTTATGAAAAAAATAATAACAACATTTATTTTATGCATTCTATATGTAGTAAGTGCATGGGGGCAATCTAGCAATGCCCCATCACTCCCGCAATTAACAACTCCATCGCCCAAAGCGACCATGGTAGACCGCTTCGGATATTACCCTACTAATCTTTATACAGGCCTTGTCGATATTACTGTACCTATCCACACTATTAAAGTAAAAAACATCACTATCCCCATTGAGTTTAAATATCATGCTTCAGGGCTTAAATATGATGATATGCCTATGGAAGTGGGCTACGGATGGACGCTCATAGCAGGTGGAATGGTAAATTATAGCGCAAGAGGCACCGGGATTTCTCAACCCGGAGGTACTTTATTATCACCGTTTGTAAAGAAGGCATCCGATATCGTTATTAATGACAAAACCGGTAGAAGCGACTCTGATCAGCTGCAGTTGGAATACGTGGAGAACGGGAACAAGAGTTCTTATCAAATGGTGAATTATTTCCGTGACTCGGAATACGATGTATATAACTTCTCTTTCCCCGGCCACAGTGGGCAACATTATGACATGATTGGTGGGGACAGTTTTACCAACCCCTCTCAAATTGGTTTCGGAGGAGGATATTTTCCCAATGCCAGAGACGAGTATGGTAATCAATACTACTTCGAATTAGGGGAAAGTGACGACTATGTTCGGACCCGTACCAATTACCTTACCCGGATTGTCTCCGCCGACGGGAAGGAAACGATAAATTTCAAATATAAGAGTTTCGGTGAACTCGAAGCAACTGATGTAAAACGCCCGATTCTGAATTATACCTATATCATAAATGAAATATCTAACTATGGAGGTACAGCGACTTCGGAAATTGACTATGGTGGAGGTATGCCTGGCGTTTATTTTAAACCTTTTAGAATGCCTGTACTTACTGAAATCAGCAGTAGTGCCGGAAAGGTGAAATTCTACTATGCATCCCAATATTCTCATTCGTTGGTAAAAATTGTAATAACTAGTCCTCGTGATGTAATATTGAAAACAATTACCCTTGACAAAACGAATGATGCCTATCTGAATGCGGTTAATTTTTGTACCCCTACAGATAACCCAATCTATTCATATCAGTTCGAATACAATGGCACCAAACCTGAAGGCAATGTCAGTATTGATTATTGGGGATATTACAATAGCTTATACCCTTCTTCCTCCAACCTCCTCTATGTTCCTGATTTTACCGTACCTCGTTACGGATATAGCGGAGGACAGAAAATTCCGGGAATGAATCGTACTCCAGATGCCGATATTATGCAGCGGGGCATACTTAAGAAGATTACCTACCCTACCCATGGATATTCTGAATTTACTTACGAGCCTCATCGCTCCAATGGACAGATATATGGCGGACTACGCATTGCACAAATAAAAAACTACGACGAAAACAAAAATCTGCTGGAGACCAAGTGGTATAAATACGGATGGGGAGAAGATGGTAACGGACGTGCTACTCGCCGGGTGGAGTCCAACGATTATTATATTCCGTTTCTTACAGTGGAAAAACACTATAACCCTGATGGAACACCGGTTGATAATGTCGGAAAGAGAATATCTTCCCGGACGTACTACCCTTTCCCAAAATGTGACTATTTTGCCCAGGGAAGTACGGTTGTCTATCCCTATGTTACGGAATACGCGGGCTCACCTTCAGGCGCTTATGGAAAAACAGAGTATGAATATACCGATTTTGCAGATCCTATATATGACAGGAGCCGACGTGGATTTGTCATGGAAATTCCCCAATGGTCATATACATGGAAGTGTGGAAAATTACTCCGGAAAACAGAAAAGGACAGTAACGGCAATGTGGTGCATTCATTAGAAAATGACTATGAAGAGATTAACCGGGAAGATCATATAAATCTGAAGGTGTCCCGATATGCTCAGATAATGGATGGACCGAGCATAATGGAGGACGTAGAAGAGTACTTCAGCACTCCGGGATATGGTAATTATGCAGTCGCCATCGGCGGTTCTTTGCACGATTATTATAACTATTACATCACCAGCGGTGAGTATGCTGTGAAAGAATCCCGTGAATCTCAGGACGGAGTTACCAAGACTATCCAATATAAATACAATGATATCGGACAGACCATAGAAGAAACTTTGATAGATTCTGACAATAGTAATCTGACTACCTGTTACAAATATCCTTATGATTTTTGGAAAGAAGGATCAGGAAGCATCATTCAGTATGATATCTTTCAAAAACACATGCTGGCTCTAACGCTAGAGAAGAATATATATAAGAACGGTACACTTGTAGACAAGATTACAAACGAATATAAGGATTGGGGCGGCGACCTAATTGCTCTTCAATACGTGAAACAACTTAATTACTATGAGCCTCGTATCAAATATGAGAACTATGATAGCTATGGGAATCCTAGCCGTATACTCAAGGATGATCTTGAACAAAGCACTTACCTGTGGGGCTATAAAGGACAACGGATCATAGCCGAGTTAAAGGGAGGTTCTTTCAGCGTTCTGGGACAGGCGCTCATAGACAGAGTGACAAAAGCGGACTATCCTTCGGCAGATGACATGAAAGCAATAGAAGCTTTACGGGACAATGTCACGCTTGTCAATAACCGGTTAACAACGTTCTATTATGATTCTGCATTGAATCTTTCATGCATCATAATGCCTAATAGCACCAAGACCAGTTATGAGTATGATGATTTCGGACGCTTGTCGTACGTAAAGGACCATAACGGAAAGATTGTAGAGGCTTATCAATATGACTATAAACAATAAAACAGCAATGAATATGAAACGAAATATACTATATATACTACTGATGTGCTGCATTCCTTCATGTTATTTGGGAGCGCAGACAATCCCGCACAACAATTCTGTAAAGACCATTACCCCAACTGTGGCAACTACTTCCACATCCAATCTTACTGTAAGTAACAGCATTACTTCTTATCAATACTTCGATGCTCTGGGGCGCCCCTTTCAAACGGTTCAGGTAGGAGCAAATCCCGATATGCTTGACATGGTGACTCACCAAGAATACGATGCTGTGGGACGAGAATCCCTCTTGTGGCTTCCCGTCTGTGCCACTTCCGGCAATAACGGACAACCACTTTCCCTAAGTACAGTCCAATCCCGTTCATCTTCACTCTATGGTGATAGTAAAGCTTATGCGAAACCCATCTATGAGACCTCGCCGTTGAACCGTATACTGGAACAGTACGGACCGGGGCAAGACTGGCACAACAATGGCAAAAGTGTGAAGACTGAACACATTACCAATACAGCCGATGGCGAACTGGCTTGCAAATGGTACGTCACAACGGATGTACGTAGTAATGTACAAATCAGCCTTCTGTCAGGTAAGGAAAATTATCCTGCCAATGAACTATATGTTACCCGTGTGACGGATGAAGACGGTACGGGGGTGAGTCTTGAATTCAAAAACAAGCAGGGACAGGTGATTCTTAACCGCCGGAAAAACGGAGTGAACTACCATGATAATTACTGTGTATATGATGTTTATGGCAACCTTCGTGCTGTACTTCCCCCTGCCGCCGCCGATATTCTTACGACAGCCGGCTCATGGACGCCAAGCACAAACGGAACCGATGCGTTATCTCGTTATGCCTACCTTTATAAGTATGATGATCGCAATCGATGTGTAGAGAAAAAACTACCCGGTTCGGGATGGATAAAATACGTATACGACCGTTCCGATAGAATGGTCTGTAGCCAGGATGCCATACAGCAAGCTCTGACAACAAAAGTATGTACTTTCTATTTGTATGATGATTATAATCGGCTAGTAGTTCAGGGAAGTTGTGATTTTTATGGTTCTATTTGTTATATGGGTTCTTCAATGATGGCCACTTCATTGTACCGCTCATCCGATGGTTCAATTATACCCTCAGGTATAGGAAATAGTGGTTATAGCCCTAACATGACTCTTTATTCACCCATAGTGCATACGGTGAATTATTACGACGACTATACTTTTCGCATGTTGGAAGGCTTCAACAACAGCAACTTTCCGGCTGAAACCTATCCGGGCAACGGTATGCTGACCGCTACCGTTTCTGCATTACTCGACGGTAGCGGTAAAAAACTCTATACGGCCTATTATTACGACGAAAAAGGACGTCTGGAAAAAACAATATCTTCCAATCATCTGGATGGTTATGACGTGACTAGTACGGCTTATACCTTTACAGGAAAGCCTGCAACCGTGACACATACGCACACAGCCAGCGGAAAGACTACACGTACGGAAGTCTATACTTACACGTACGACCAGGCCGACAGAGTGAGCAAGGTGGAACATACATTGAACGGAATCAAGGTCACTTTGGTGAACAATACCTATGACAAGTTCGGTCGTTTGTCCGTCAAGACTCTACACGGTTCCGCCACCAACAAGCTGACTTATACCTATAATGTACGAAGCTGGCTGACAGGCATCACAGGAACCCCATTCACCCAAAATCTGTACTATAACACCGGTAACGGAACGCCTTGCTACAACGGAAACATCAGCAGCATGACGTGGAACGGCAATGACGGGATAACCCGCGGTTATAAGTTCGGTTATGATGGGTTGAGTAGAATGTTAACCGCCGCCTATGGCGAAACGGCTGCCATCAATACGAACCTTGATCGCTTTACCGAGAAGATTTCAGGTTATGACAAGAACGGGAATATCTTGGGATTACAACGTTACGGGCAGACAGGAATAAGCGCTTACGGTTTGGTTGATAATCTGACTTTCACCCTAAACGGTAATCAATTAAACCGTGTGGATGATGCAGTAACTACGGTAGCCTACAACGATGGTTTCGAGTTCAAGGACGCCGTGAAGCAGGTAAACGAGTACGCTTATGATGCAAACGGAAATATTACCAAAGATTTAAACAAAGATATTACCGATATTCAGTATAATTTTTTAAATTTGCCAAGCAAGTTAACCTTTGGAGACGGAAGAACAATTGTATATTTGTATAGTGCAGACGGAACAAAACTCCGTACTATGCATACCATCAACAATACTGTCACTAAAACGGATTATTGTGGAAATGTGATCTATGAAAACGATACGGCCAAACGCCTGATTACCGAAGCCGGATATGTTTCTTTAAATGACAACAAGTATCATTATTATTTGCAAGATCATCAGGGAAACAACCGTATGGTCGTAAACCAGAACGGAAGTGTAGAAGAAACGAACAATTACTATCCATTTGGAGGAGTATTTGCAAATACAGGTAACGTTCAACCTTACAAGTACAACGGCAAGGAGTTCGACAGCAAGAAAGGTTTGAATTGGTATGATTACGGAGCAAGGCATTATGATGCAGCATTGGGACGGTTTATGACGGTGGACCCGATGGCGGAAAAATACTACAATGTAGCTCCTTACTCTTACGTTGGGAATAACCCCGCCAATTACATAGATCCAAACGGATGTGATTGGTATTGGGACAAAGACAAGACACGGCAATTTGATCCCAAAATAACTTCGCAAGATCAGTTAAAAGAAGGGCAAACCTATATTGGAACAATTGATCAGGTGAGAAATAAGAAAGGAAATATCGTTGAAGATTACAGGAATGATGGTAGTATTATATACTCTAACGAAGCAAGCGGGTATTCTAGAATGGTAAGTCAGACTGAAAAGACAGGCAATGAAAGTATGGCTGCTATTACGGATAATGGTATACTAGTCTTGCCTGACTATAAGAACAGTAGTAATGAGGTATCCTTAAAAGATTACGGCTATAAAATTAATGGTGGAAATATTATTGATTCAAAAGGAGTTGAATATGGGACTATTGCAACAGTTCATACGCACCCAGATGGTAGTCTTCCAAGTAATTATGCTTACAGCGGTTATGGAGATTTAGGCTTTGCATCAACTTCAACACCCTACAAACCTGCTTATGTATTGCAGCTAAATAAAGTAAATCGGATTAGCTTTATCTATGCCGCTCCAAACAAAGCAAACACAGCAGAAGGATATCGGTATATACTTGGGCAAATTCCAGGCAGTAATGCAACTATAAGTAATCTCACTAAGGGCATATTCGGGTTGAAAGATTATACAAGAATAAATAGTTATAATTTTAAAAGGGCATTAAAATGAAGACTTTACACTTTATCATGATTTTATTAACCATTTTATGCGTACAATGTAGTACACCTGCATCACATAAAAAAGAAACAACAGGCTTTTTCATGAAAGAAAATATTGCTTCCGTTGCCGATTCATTCCTATCTCTGTATCCCAACAAGAAAGTATACGAATTATTTATCAACAAAGAAGGACCACATGAGTTTGTATTAATATTGCACGCAGGCGACACCCCATTGACAAAAGAAGAGAATAAAGATTATAAGCAAAATCCTATAATACAAGTTGCTCGGGGCAAGGTCTTAATTGATGTATATTCAGGTATAGAACGCTATATAGGTACAGACCAGTCAAAAATTTACCAACAAAAGCTGAATAATGTTGACGAGGGAAAGTTTTGGATTATAACTGACAGTTTTGATATCATAAAAGTGGATACAACCTATAAAACTGCCTATCCATTTATAGCTTTGCCTCACAAGTTGGGAGATATAAAATTTACTACACCATAAGTGGGATGCTTTAATAAGGATATATTCTTTAAGTAATCTATTAATCCTTTTTTGTCTCAAAATATATTATTTATTAGTGTAATCCTATTAAAATTGGAATATAAACTAAAGGGAAGAAGTGAAGATTTTCCCCCTTTAGTTTATATAACTCCATTAAACAAAAAAATATAACTAAATTATGAAACACATACTGATGTATTTTATAGGATCTATCCTGATTGTCTTCTTGTTTTCTTGTAAACAAAAGCCGGTTGAAGTCATAACGATGAACAACTCCCGCCCCATTGAAGAATTAAGACTGTTGGTACTTAAAGGGGATACGGCAGCTTACGATGAATTAGCATACGCTAATATAGCAAGTGGACATCATGAAGAAAAACTGGTTTATGCCATCTTTATGGCAAACAGGTATAATTATCCGCCTGCCTATTTTGATGTATATAGCTACTTAGAGACAAGCTCCGAATCTTATGGAAGAACGATGGATAAAACAACAAAAGAGATGGCGATAAAATACCTAAAAAAGGGAGCGGAGCTAAAGGATTGTGGCGCGCTTGGGTTATTAAGTGAATTATACAAGGAAGGAAAATATGTTCCAAAAGACACTATTATGAGTAAGAAGCTGGCAGAAGAAAGTAAGTCGCTTTGCGGTTTCTAAAAATTAGCTATAAAAAGCAGTAGTAAATACCCTGATATGGATTGAACATTTATCAACTCCATATCAGGGTTTTTATAGCTCACTATGAGCCAGGTTAGAGCAAGCGTTTACTGACCGATTGATAACCTGACAATAAGCGTGAACGGAAACCAATTGACGGCAGTAAATGACGCTGCAACTGCTTCCGCATATAATAACAATTTCGAGTTTCAGAATGGCGCAAGCTCCTCTTCCGAGTACACTTATGATGCCAATGGCAATCTGACTAAAGATTTAAACAAAAACATTGCTGATATTCAGTATAATTATTTAAATTTGCCAAGTCAGATAACCTTTGGCGATGGAAGTACAATTGTTTACTTGTATGGCGCCAACGGAACGAAGCTCCGTACCGATCATAAAATAGGCACTGTCACTATCACAACGGATTATTGTGACAATGTGATCTATGAAGACCGCACAGCTATGCGCTTACTTACCGAAGTCGGCTATGTTTCTTTAAGTGACAACCAATATCACTATTATTTGCAGGATCATCAAGGGAATAACCGTGTGGTTGTAGACAAGAATGGTACTCCGGAAGAAACGAACAATTATTATCCGTTCGGAGGTGTATTTGCCAATACGAACAATATTCAACCTTACAAATATAACGGTAAGGAGTTCGACAGCAAGAAAGGCTTGAATTGGTATGATTACGGAGCAAGACATTCATTGCCGCAGGACTCGTATATGAGGCGGTAGGGCAAGGATACAAGGCTTATATGGTTACAATGGAGGATGTCATAAACACAATCAAGATGAAAACCTTGATGCCTTCGGCCATGAGCGCCTACAACCGTCTGCTCAAAGCCGACCTTGTTGCTATTGACGACATTATGCTCTTCCCTGTGAAAAAGGAGGATGCCGCCGGTTTCTTCAACCTGATCAATGCGCTTCACGAGAAAGCTTCGTTGATAATCACCACAAACAAGGCTCCCACCGAGTGGGCTAAAACGCTCGATGACGAAGTGCTCGCTTCAGCAATCCTCGACCGATTGTTATACCACTGCCAGGTGATTAAGCTTTCTGGGCACAGCTATCGGATGGGAAATCGAAAATCCATTTTTGAAGACGGAAAAGACTCATCTATTGCTGGGGGTACCCCCAGCAATAGATGACCAACAGAGAAACATTATCAATAGTATAAACCAATAGTCTCGACTAGTAGATGTCGATTTAACTTTACCGAAAATTGTCGATTTAAAATTTGCTTATTACAACAGTAAAAAGCGGTGAAGTGGAGAAAACGTTTAAAGATAAGGAAGGCACATGGAGCAAGTTCTATAATGGGAAAAAAGTAGGCAGCTTTGAAGGAAGCCAACTCCCCAATGAAAGAATGGGCTTCATGACGTCAATGGAAGAAATGTATAATGCCATAAGGCGATGGTTCGAGTAACAAAAAAATATAACCGAATTATGAAGCACATACTGATGTATTTTATGGGATCTATTCTGATTGCCTTCTTGTTTTCTTGTAAACAAAAGCCGGTTGAAGTCATAACGATGAACAACACCCGCCCCATTGAGGAATTGAAACAACTGGTTCTGATGAAAGGGGATACGGTAGCTTACAATGAATTGATAACGGCTTTTATGAATGAAAAACATGAAGAAGAAAATTTAATTTACTCCATAATCATGGCCCATAGATATAATTACCCGCGCGCATACTTTGAAACATATCGATATTTAATACAGATTTTAGAATCTTATGGAAAAACAACAAATGAGAAAACCAAAGAGATGGCGATAAAATACCTGAAAAAGGCAGTCGAGCTAAAGGACTGTTCTGCACTTGGGACCTTAAGCGAATTATATAAAGAAGGAAAATATGTTCCAAAAGACACTATTATGAGCAGAAAACTAGCAGAAGAAAGTAAGAAACTTTGCGGTTATTAGACATCAGCTATAAAAAGCAGTAGTAAATACCCTGATATGGATTGAACATTTATCAACTCCATATCAGGGTTTTTATAGCTCACTATGAGCCAGGTTAGAGCAAGCATTTACGGACTAGCTGATAACCTAGCAATGACCCTAAACTGAAATCAATTGACGGCAGTAAATGATACTGAAACGGTTTTACCTATTAATGGCAGTTTCGAGTTTAGGAACAATGCGAATACTTCTTCCGAGTACACTTATGATGCCAATGGCAATCTGGCTAAAGATTTAAACAAAAACATTGCTGATATTCAGTATAATTATTTAAATTTGCCTAGTCAGATAACCTTTAGTGATGGAAATACAATTACCTATCTGTATGGTGCCAACGGAACAAAGCTCCGCACCGCCCATAAAATAGGCAGTGTCACTATCACAACGTATTATTGCGACAATGTGATCTATGAAAGCGGCATAGTCAAGCTATTGTCTACCGAAGTCGGCTATATTTCTTTAAGTGACAAAAAGTACCATTACTATTTGCAAGATCATCAGGGAAACAACCGTATGGTCGTAGACCAGAACGGAAGTGTAGAAGAAACGAACAATTACTATCCATTTGGAGGAGTATTTGCAAGTACAGGTAACGTTCAACCTTACAAATACAACGGTAAAGAGTTCGATGGCAAAAAAGGTTTGAACTGGTATGACTATGGGGCAAGGCATTATGATGCGGCGTTAGGACGATTTATGTGCGTTGATCCTTTGGCGGAGAAATACTATAACATAACTCCTTATACATATTGTATGAATAATCCGGTGAAATTTATAGATTCTGATGGACGTGAGGTGATTGCACTAAATAATAGTTCAGCTCAACAAGCCATTCTCAACACTTTGCCAAAAGAAATAAGGAGCTCTATAGTATTCAATAAAAGCGGAGCCATTGATAATATATCTTTTAATGCTATCAATTCTAAAAGCGGTAATTTTGCTGCATTATATCAACTTGTAAATGATATCAAAATTTTTGAAGTAAATGTTACTGATAAAATAATATATAAAGATGAAGAGGGAAAGCTCATAGAACAAAGTATGGGCAAAATAACTATGTCAGACAATAAAAATGGTAGCTTTGGCTTTAACACAGGTGAAGAGGGCTGGCAGGGAGTCACACAAACCCCGGGTAATGCTCCAGATAAGTATAATTCACCGGATAACAATGTCAAAATTGTAATAAATAATAATCTAAGTGAGGCAGGACAAGCTCAAAGTTTTGCTCATGAGGGTTATGGACATGCTTTTTTGTACTCAAAGGGAGAAGAACATAAACACCAAAGCATAAGTACGACAGAAGGATTTAAAGAAAATAATAAACTATTATCAAAGGCTATTAGGAAGGCAATAGAAGAAACAATTAAATATATGGGAGGGAGAATATGGAAGTAGCAATAGTTATTTTGGGAACTTTATTGAATATTGCTGTGTCTGCGGCTCAATCTAACATCCACAATACTTGTGAATATAGTGATAAAGCAATACCATATCTCGAAGTTGATGAGCTACCTAAGTTTCAATCAGAGAATTGCAGTACTGCGTTGGAATACATTTATTCCAAGATACAATATCCAAGTGAGATTGACGTACAGGGCAAAGTTATAGTATCTTTCGTTGTTACAAAGTGTGGCAAAATCGAAAAGATAAAAATCGAAAAGAAACTTTGTAACGAATGTGATGACGAAGTTCAAAAAGCCTTACTGGCTATGCCAAAATGGAAAGCGGGTAAAAAAGATGGTAAGCTGGTAGATACTTGGTTAATTCTTCCTATAGATTTTAAGTTGGAATAACAATGTTTTAAAAGCCCCGTAAGTTGAACTACACCCCAAAAGTTAAAAACACATTTGGGGTGTATTATTTATATCGCATGGATATTAGATATTATAGTGTATGGGATTCTCTACCTATTTGTGAGGGAATAAGACGCCTATACTACACCGACAACTGAACCTACAGGCCATCCAGTAATCAGTTGAGCCACGTGGATGATACAGTGCTTACGGCAGTTATAACGAAAGTTTCGAATTCAAGAATGAGCAAATGTTTCTTCCGAGTCTATCTCTACAATAACTTGAATCGATTAACCAAGCAGGGGGAATGTACAGGACAGAACCCTTCCGCCTCTGATGCAGTGACATACCTGCAAAATTATTATGATGATTACTCTTACCGCTCACAGACCGGATTCAACAACAGTAATTTCACAGATGGGGGAACAACAGGAAAGGGTTATCTCACAGGAAGCATAACCACAGTCTTAGGGAGTAGTGACAGTATCTATTCCGCCAACTATTATGATATCAAGGGTAAGGTAACGGGAACCGTGCATAACAACCTGCTGGGTGGTTACGACATCACAAGTACAGTATATACCTTCAGTGACAAACCCGCCACCGTGACGCATACGCATACCGCCAGTGGAAAGGCCACACATACGGAAGTTTATACCTATACGTATGACCAGGCGGACAGGGTAAGCAAAGTAGAACATACGTTGAACGGAATCAAGGTCACTTTGGTGAACAATACCTATGACAGCTTCGGCCGCCTCTCTGCAAAGGCTCTGCACGGTTCTGCCACCAACAAGCTGACTTATACCTATAATGTACGAAGTTGGCCGACCTGTATCACAGGAACTCCATTCACCCAGAACCTTTATTATAACACCGGTAACGGAACGCCTTGCTACAACGGAAACATCAGCAGCATGACGTGGAACGGCAATGACGGGATAACCCGCGGTTATAAGTTCGGTTATGATGGGTTGAGTAGAATGTTAACCGCCGCCTATGGCGAGACGGCTGCCATCAATACGAACCTTGATCGCTTTACCGAGAAGATTTCAGGTTACGACAAGAATGGTAACATCACTTCCTTACAGCGTTATGGGCAGGTGAGTGCCAGCTCTTACGGTTTGGTTGATAATCTGACTTTCACCCTAAACGGTAATCAATTAAACCGTGTGGATGATGCAGTAACTGCGGTAGCCTACAACGATGGTTTTGAGTTCAAGGATGCCGTGAAGCAGGCAAACGAGTACACTTATGATGCGAATGGCAATTTAACGAAAGATTTGAATAAGGGAATCACCGGAATTCAATATAATGTATTAAATTTGCCAAGTAAGGTAACGTTCAGCGATGGTAGCACGATAGCTTACTTTTACAGTGCAGACGGAACAAAACTCCGTACTACGCATACAATAAGCGGTACTGTCACCACAACGGATTATTGCGGAAATGTGATCTATGAAAACGGCACAGCCAAACGCCTGCTAACCGAAGCTGGATATGTTTCTTTAAATGACAACAAGTATCATTATTATTTGCAGGATCATCAGGGGAATAATCGCGTGGTTGTCGATCAAAACGGGAATGTTGAAGAAACGAACAATTATTATCCATTCGGCGGAGTATTTGCAAGTACAGGTAATATTCAGCCTTACAAGTATAACGGTAAAGAGTTCGATAGTAAGAAAGGGTTAAACTGGTATGATTACGGAGCAAGGCATTATGATGCGGCATTAGGACATTGGCATGTTGTAGATCCTCTGAATGAGACTAATTATGCAAGTGGCTATTCATATTGTTTGAATAATCCTTCACGTTATATAGATGTCATGGGATTGGACACTATCAGTATAAATAATATTCCGGAACGGAATGCCAGATTCAATCCCCGAAAAGACGTAATAGCATTAAATGAAGTTGTAGTCACAGGAAATAGGCCTAGTTCATCGGTTGGTTCATCATTTGGCATGGATGCTCTGAATATAGGGTTAAACTTTGGCGGTACTGCCGTTTCTACAGCAGCAAGCATGAGATATACAGAAAGACCTTGGGGGAACGGATATTTTACGACACAAGGTGGCAAGGCATATTCCATGTCTATACTGAATAAGCAGGCCAACGGGAAATATGTCCGTGGAGTACAAGGATTGAGGATTGGTGCAAAAGCGGCAGAGAACTCAACGAGATTGCTTAGAACAATAGGGAATGCAACAGGGCATATTAGTACTGCATGGGGTCTATACAATTTCTGGAAAGAGCCAAATTGGATAAACGCATCTGATCTTGGATTTGGTATTGCAAGTTATTTCTTATGGGAAATAGGGGCAGCATATACTTCTTCATTTATTTATTATGACTGTGTTGTAAAGCCTAATATAGAACAAATTCAAGATAATATTATAAATGGAGTTCCTCCTACGAGGAATGTTTATAATCCTCAAACAGGAATGTATGATTATTAAATATAATAAATATGAGAATACTTGATTATTTTTGGTATATGCATTATCGTTTTATTCACTATACAATAAAAAGAAATGATTATAATTCAAGATGGGCTGCTGTAGCCGGAGTTGCCTTTGATTTGCTTTTGTACATCAATCTATGCGTAGAGTTATATTTGTATTTTTTCAATTATGACTATTATATCAAATATTGCAAAAGTGAAGCATTTCTTGTAATAGCTGTATTACTGTTCGTAACTAGTGCCATCTATTTTCTCACAATAAGGAAGAACATTGTTATAGATTTTGAAGATAAATATAATAAACTGCCTAGTGATAAGAAGAAAAAAATCTGGATTATTTTCACTTCTATTGCCACTATGCCATTAATTCTATTTATTATATTGGTACCTCTTTTACACCCATAGAATAATAGAGTATCCTAATATAGAAATTAGTAAAATATAAATTATATTTATGTACTATTTTGGGATAAGGAAAATTTTACTTATTACCCTGACATTCATATATGTCAGGGTAATTTATTTCCGATATTATTAATCAATTATTTACCGAAGTATTGGTAGTAATAATTAACGGAGTGCTTCTACCGAGCCTTTCATACGGTGCCAATGGTAATCTCACTAAAGATTTAAACAAAAACATTACTGATATTCAGTATAATTTTTTAAATTTGCCAAGCAAGATAACCTTTGGAGACGGAAGCACAATTATTTACTTGTATAGTGCCGAAGGAACGAAGCTACGCACTACGCATACCATCAACGGCACCGTCACTAAAACGGATTATTGTGGAAATGTGATCTATGAAAACGGCACAGCCAAACGCCTGCTTATCGAAGCCGGCTATGTTTCTTTAAGTGACAACAAGTACCATTACTATTTGCAGGATCATCAAGGGAATAACCGCGTGGTTGTAGATCAGAACGGTACTCCGGAAGAGACGAACAATTACTACCCGTTCGGCGGAATATTTGCCAATACGAACAATGTACAGCCTTATAAATACAACGGTAAAGAGTTCGATAGCAAAAAAGGGTTAAACTGGTATGATTACGGAGCAAGACACTATGATCCGGCGTTGGGAAGGTTTATGACTATTGACCAGACAGCCGAAAAATATCCGGAAATAAGCCCTTATACCTATGTCGACAACAACCCGATAAAGTTTATTGATCCGGACGGAAAAGAAAAGGTTATTGTACTGGACCCTAATGACCGTAAGAATGCTCCATTAATAAAAGCGGCCAACAATTACACAGATGACGGGGCTATTCATGTGTGGGCACATGGAAACAATACAACTATTTTTGCATATGATAACAATAAAGGAAGAGAAGAAAGAATAAAGACAGGAAGCAAGTTTGAGACTTTTCTGAATGAGAATAGCAAGACATGGAAAAACAGGAGTGAAGATGCAAAAACAATCGTAATTCTACATTCTTGTGAAACCGGTAAGGAAACATCCGATAATATACTTCCTATTGCGGGTAAAATATCCAAAGCGTTAAAAAACACTATAGTAATAGCTCCGACGGGAAATGTATCGGTTGACGATAAAACCAATAAAGAAATTGGAACTTTTTCTACTAAAACAGTAAAAAGCGGTGAAGTGGAGAAAACGTTTAAAGATAAGGAAGGCACATGGAGCAAGTTCTATAATGGGAAAAAAGTAGGTAGCTTTGAAGGAAGCCAACTCCCCAATGAAAGAATGGGCTTCATGACGTCAATGGAAGAAATGTATAATGCCATAAGGCGATGGTTCGAGTAACAAAAAAATATAACCGAATTATGAAGCACATACTGATGTATTTTATAGGATCTATCCTGATTGTCTTCTTGTTTTCTTGTAAACAAAAGCCGGTTGAAGTCATAACGATGAACAACTCCCGCCCCATTGAAGAATTAAGACTGTTGGTACTTAAAGGGGATACGGCAGCTTACGATGAATTAGCATACGCTAATATAGAAAGTGGACATCATGAAGAAAAACTGGTTTATGCCATCTTTATGGCAAACAGGTATAATTATCCGCCTGCCTATTTTGATGTATATAGCTACTTAAAGACAAGCTCCGAATCTTATGGAAAAACAACAAATGAGAAAACCAAAGAGATGGCGATAAAATACCTGAAAAAGGCAGTCGAGCTAAAGGACTGTTCTGCACTTGGGACCTTAAGCGAATTATATAAAGAAGGAAAATATGTTCCAAAAGACACTATTATGAGCAGAAAACTAGCAGAAGAAAGTAAGAAACTTTGCGGTTATTAGACATCAGCTATAAAAAGCAGTAGTAAATACCCTGATATGGATTGAACATTTATCAACTCCATATCAGGGTTTTTATAGCTCACTATGAGCCAGGTTAGAGCAAGCATTTACGGACTAGCTGATAACCTAGCAATGACCCTAAACTGAAATCAATTGACGGCAGTAAATGATACTGAAACGGTTTTTACCTATTAATGGCAGTTTCGAGTTTAGGAACAATGCGAATACTTCTTCCGAGTACGCTTATGATACCAATGGCAATTTAACCAAAGATTTAAACAAAAACATTGCTGATATTCAGTATAATTTTTTAAATTTGCCTAGTCAGATAACCTTTAGTGATGGAAATACAATTACCTATCTGTATGGTGCCAATGGAACAAAGCTCCGCACCGCCCATAAAATAGGCAGTGTCACTATCACAACGTATTATTGCGACAATGTGATCTATGAAAGCGGCATAGCCAAGCTATTGTCTACCGAAGTCGGCTATATTTCTTTAAGTGACAAAAAGTACCATTACTATTTGCAAGATCATCAGGGAAACAACCGTATGGTCGTAGACCAGAACGGAAGTGTAGAAGAAACGAACAATTACTATCCATTTGGAGGAGTATTTGCAAATACAGGTAACGTTCAACCTTACAAATATAACGGTAAAGAGTTCGACAGCAAAAAAGGTTTGAACTGGTATGACTATGGGGCAAGGCATTATGATGCGGCGTTAGGACGATTTATGACGGTGGACCCGATGGCAGAGAAGTATTATCCTACAAGCTTATATGAATACTGCTTAAACAATCCGGTGAAATTTATCGATATTGATGGAAAGGATCCGGGAGATGTTTTCAAAACGACAAATCAAGCTGCAATAGATTGGGGCATGTATTATAATGGGGCATCTATTCTTAGAAAGCGTGAGTTTGGCTCCACTATTTATGAAGTCCGAAATAATGGAAAACGAATAGGATATGCATATTCAGAAGCCAAAGAAGGAACTGCACACAAAGTAAGGACAAGCCTCCCACCAAATAAGGAAAAAGTTGCAGCAGATATTCATTCGCATGGAAATTATGATATTGACTATGATGATAATCTTTTTTCAGAAGTCGATAAAAAAGGTAATAATAAAAAAGGCATTAATGGTTATTTAGCTTCACCTAATGGGCTTTTACAAGAATATGATACATCAACTGAAAAGGTTTCCATTATAAGTCGTAACCTTCCAAGTGATCCAAAGGATCCGAATAGGCAAAACAAGAAGAACCCCGTCGATATACCTGCGGAAAGAAAAAGATCCCAAACAAAAGTAGAGCAACAAAAGATATATAAATTGAAAAGAACAGAGATGCAAGAACCTGAATTTAAAACAACATTTTAACAACTATATTATGAATAAATATGAATACTATATAATTGCAGTATTATTTTTTTTAAATGCAAGTTGTACCACAAAAACCAATACTAATGTCAGAGGGAGAGAAGACACCCAATCATTAGATTATGTGATAAACAAAAAATTATCAGCGAGCGATTATTCCAAGACCAAAAGATATGTTCCTAAAAATGGGCTTATACCTACTGCTAAAGTTGCTTTTCAGGTAGCGGAAACTATATTAATCAATATATATGGAAAAGAAATAATTGATGAAGAAAAGCCTTTCTCCATTAATTTAGAAAATGATATATGGATAATAGAAGGGCACATAGAAGATGATATTAAAGGTGGAGTTGCTTATATGGAAATTCGGAAAAGTGACGGACAAATATTAAAAGTTATCCACACTGAATAGCTATTTGATTTTACTCTGATATAGACAACATTATCTATATCAGAGCTTTTTCTTTATATATGACATAACTTGAATCATTTTACACCGATGTAATTATTCATCGACTGATTTATTAAAGCTGCATAGCCAAGCGTTTAGTGACCGAAGCCGGATATGTTTCTTTAAGTGACGGCAAGTATCATTACTACCTGCAGGATCATCAGGGAAACAACCGCGTGGTGGTCGATCAGAACGGAAATGTGGAAGAGACGAACAATTACTATCCCTTTGGAGGGATGTTTGCAAGTACAGGTAACGTTCAACCTTACAAATATAACGGTAAAGAGTTCGACGGCAAAAAAGGTTTGAACTGGTATGACTATGGGGCAAGACATTATGATGCAGCGTTAGGACGATTTATGACGGTAGACCCGATGGCAGAAAAAATAAGATTGAACCAAAAGATATGCCTATGGAAAAGAAAAGATCCCAAACAAGGTTAGAGCAAGAGAAAAGGTCTAAATTGAAAAGAACAGAGATACAAGAACCTGAATTCAAAACAACATTCTAACAATTAAATTATGCCTAAATATGAATGCTATATAATTGCAGCATTTTTTTTAATAGCAGGTTGTACCACTAAAACAAATACTAATGTCAGAGGGAGAGAAAACACCCAATCATTAGATTATGTGATAAACAAAAAATTATCATCGAGTGGTTATTCTGAAGTCAAAGGGCATCTTCCTGAAAATGGGGTTGTGCCTACTGCTAAAGTCGCTTTTCAAATAGCTGAACCTATATTAATCAATGTGTATGGAAAAGAGAATATAGAAAGCGAAAAACCATTTTCTATTAATTTGGAAGCTGATGTCTGGATTATAGAAGGTTCATTGGAGGAAGGGTATGATGGAGGAGTTGCGTACATAGAAATTAGAAAAAGCGATGGAAAAGTATTAACGGTTATTCACACACAATAGTAGACTCTATTAATCCACATTTAACCTTTCAATACATCCTATATTTTATAATTACCCTGATACATATTAAGCAATTTGAGCCAATGCTATATCAGGGTATTTTTATGCCATCGAAAGATTTAAACAAAAATATTACTGATATTCAGTATAATTTTTTAAATTTGCCAAGCCAGATAACCTTTAGTGACGGTAGCACAATTGTTTACCTATATAGTGCCGACGGAACAAAGCTCCGCACTACGCATGCTATAAGCGGTACTGTTACCACAACGGATTATTGCAACAATGTGATCTATGAAAACAATACAGCTACACAATTACTTACCGAAGCGGGATATGTTTCTTTAAATGATAACAAATATCATTACTATTTGCAGGATCATCAGGGAAATAACCGCGTGGTTGTAGACCAGAATGGTACAGTGGAAGAAACAAACAATTATTATCCGTTCGGCGGAGTGTTTGCAAGTACAGGAAATGTTCAGCCGTATAAGTATAACGGCAAAGAATTCGACAGCAAGAAAGGCTTGAACTGGTATGACTACGAGGCAAGGCATTATGATGCGGCATTGGGACGGTTTATGACGGTTGACCCAATGGCAGAGAAATATTATAATACATCTTCTTATGCATATTGTGCAAATAATCCTATAAAATTCATTGACCCAAATGGAAAAGATTGGAGAATAACAACACAGTATAATGAAGAAACTCGCAAAATGGAATATAAAATAACTGTAAATGCTGTTCTCTATAATAATTCAGATAATGCAAACATTGATATGAAGAAATTATCAATAGCCATTCAGCAACAAGTGAATGATACATATAATATTTCAGGAAATGACTTTGAAGTAAAGATGGACTTTAATTTAAGGATAGCTTCCTCTGTAGATGAAATTGGCGATAATGATCACGTATTTCAAGTTGTTAATCAGGCGGACTTAAGCAAATCACCAAAGGGAATAGTTCAAGGAGAAGCTTCCACCCCAGGATTGAATATAAAGTTAGGAGATATCGCCGTTAAGAATTTACTTAGTGGAGAAGACAAAAGAACAGCGGCTCATGAATTGGGGCATACCGGAGGTTTACCTCATGAGACTACTGAAGATAAACGAGATAATTTGATGATGCAAGCTGTTGATATTCAAAATTCAAGAGGTGACTATTCTAAGTCAACTAATCTAACACATAATCAGATAAAACTTATAAGAGATAACTATATTAACAACAAGCTAAACTCAAATTCTCCAAAAAGAAATGAGTTGCTTAGAAAATATCTGGTAAAATGAAAAAACTCATATTGTTATTGCTAAGTGGTATACTTTTATCCTTTTGCTCCAGGGTAGATGTGAAATCTCCAAAAGACTCATTTTTTATACTAGTAAAATTATCTTCATCCAACAAGAGAAACGGGAAAGATTATATAAAACTATGGGTAAATGACAGCCTGTTGTTTAAGGGACCGTATTTTACAAATTATATAGAAGAGACTGAAGAAAATATTGATGATGTATGGGGAATGGAAGTTGCCACTCTTAACAAAAAGAACAATGGGGACAGTATAAAGATTGCAATAAGGCTAATAGCACTGGATAATCAATTATTCGGAGGTAAAAAGGTTATAGACACAACTTTTAAATACAGAATAGATAAGATTCCGGGTATAGCCATTTCTTATCCCCGAGAGATTCAACACTTTAATGTATTTGATACAATAAATGCTCCAGGATATTGGCAATATTATTAGATGTCATATTTTAGTAAGAAATCCGACTAAAATATCCCCTAGTCACTTACGAATGAAGTGAATAAAGAGGTCTTTTTTAATTGGAGTTTGCTTTCATTACTTAATGCTGTAATTTTTTTACCCTGATAGGCCCAATCCTATCAGGGTTATTTTAACATCAGCAGCATGGCGTGGAACGGCAATAATGCTGTAACCCACGGTTATAAGTTCGGTTATGACGGTTAAACAGGATACTGACTGCCGCCTATGGAGAAACGGCTGCCATCAATACCAATCTTGATCGCTTTACGGAAAATATCTCAGGTTATGACAAGAACGGGAATATCTTGGGATTACAGCGCTTTGGGCAGACAGGGGTAAGCGCTTACGGTTTGGTTGATAATTTAACAATGAGTGTGAACGGAAATCAATTGACAGCGGTAAATGATGCTGCAACAGCTTCCGCATATAACGGTGGTTTCGAGTTCAAGAACGGTGCAAATGCAGCAAATGAATACGCCTATGACGCAAACGGTAATTTAACCAAAGATTTAAACAAAAACATTACTGATATTCAGTATAATTTTTTAAATTTGCCAAGCCAGATAACCTTTGATGACGGTAGCACAATTGTTTACCTATATAGTGCCGACGGAACAAAACTACGCACTACGCATACCATAAGCGGTACTGTTACCACAACGGATTATTGCAACAATGTGATCTATGAAAACAATACAGCTACACAATTACTTACCGAAGCGGGATATGTTTCTTTAAATGATAACAAATATCATTACTATTTGCAAGATCATCAGGGAAATAACCGTGTGGTTATAGATCAGAATGGTACAGTGGAAGAAACGAATCATTACTACCCGTTCGGCGGTGCATTTGCCTGTACAAAGAATGCTCAGCCTTATAAATACAACGGTAAAGAGTTCGATAGTGAAAAGGGGTTGAATTGGTATGATTACGGGGCAAGGCATTATGATGCGGCACTAGGACGGTTTACGACTATTGATCCTGTGATGGAGAAGTTCTACGCGGCAAGTCCGTATGCATACTGTGCGAATAATCCGATTAGATACGTAGACCCCACAGGGATGGAATTTACAGAAGAATCGTGGAAACAGATTAATAGATTGATTGACGACATAAATAAACGTCAGGCAAGTAATACCAATGATATAGCAAAGAAGCAGGCACAAATTGATGCAGGCGGATTGTCTGATAAAAAAATTGCCCGACTGCAAAAACAGATGAATAAATTAAATGATAATACTGCCGAATTAGAGGCTGTAAGAGGCGAAGTCGCGACTTTAGAGGCTTCAAGTCAAATGTATGATATTTATTCAGATAATTCAATGAATATCAACGGAACTATTCCAGGAATAGGGGAGTACAGAAGTGGTGCAGTAATTAATTCTGCAAATGGTAATTTTGACATAAAGTTAGGAGATGGCAGTTTGGGTATGCTTGCACACGAACTCAAACACGCATATCAATTTGAAACAGGTTCATTTAGTTCAGGTCGTAGAAGAGATGGTACGCCTTTTTACGACCAATCAGACGAATGGGAGGCATATTCAAGAGGTTCATTATTTGGTGCACCACGCATCAATACATTACCCGCCCTTTATAATAATTTGGAAAAAGGTCCAATGGACGCAACTAAATTAGCACCAATTATATTAAGCAGTCCTGCGGAACTACAAAAATTAGCCAATAGAACATATTCGTCATTTAGAGTAAATGGAGTTACTTACATGATGCAAGAAAGAAAATAAAATGAAAAAAATAGTTATTTTTTGTTGCTGTTTTTTGTTGTTTTCCTGTAGAGTACATAAAACAACACTTTCGCCATTTGTTGCTGTTTATAAAAGTGACTGGGTTGGCAATGTCTACCCTGCATACATATTGTTAAGAACACAGCCAAAGATTTTTGAAGTATATGCGCCAGGTATATATGAAAGTACCTTTGGAGAATGGAATATCAATAATGACACATTGTTCTTATTTCCTAAATATGAGTATTTTGCCAGAAAGCTCGGATTAAAATTGCACGAAATAACCCAAGAAGATACAACTGTGGCAACTATTCCACAGCAATATCTAATGAAAAATGACAGCTTGATTGATATAACAGATTATAGTATTGTTTTACCTGAATTATTTTATAATCCCAATAATAAAGAAATATATAAGCGTGTAAATAATCGATAATCAAAACCCCGCAAAAACTGCGGGGTTTTCTTTTTGTCACCTTTGCGATATTTTTTCAGAGGTATGAAGGTTTGTCGCTAAAAAAGCACAATTTTAAGACAAAAATTGTGCCTATTTTTGTCTACTTAACATCTATTTTTAGTAGTTTTAACCTAACTTTGCCCTGAAAGATAATTAATTGAATTGTGTAGATGATGCTGTAACAGCTTCCGCTTACAACGGAAGTTTCGAATTCTGGAATGGTGCGAATGTTTCTGCAGAGTATGCTTATGATGTCAATGGAAATATTACTAAATATTTAAACAAAAACATTACTGATATCCAGTATAATTTTTTAAATTTGCCAAGCAAGATAACCTTTGATGACGGTAGCACAATTGTTTACCTATATAGTGCCGATGGAACAAAGCTCCGTACTACGCATGCCATAAGCGGTACTGTTACCACAACGGATTATTGCAACAATGTGATCTATGAAAACAATACAGCTACACAATTACTTACCGAAGCGGGATATGTTTCTTTAAATGATAACAAATATCATTACTATTTGCAGGATCATCAGGGAAATAACCGCGTGGTTGTAGACCAGAATGGTACAGTGGAAGAAACAAACAATTATTATCCGTTCGGCGGAGTGTTTGCAAGTACAGGAAATGTTCAGCCGTATAAGTATAACGGCAAAGAATTCGACAGCAAGAAAGGCTTGAACTGGTATGACTACGAGGCAAGGCATTATGATGCGGCATTGGGACGGTTTATGACGGTTGACCCAATGGCAGAGAAATATTATAATACATCTTCTTATGCATATTGTGCAAATAATCCTATAAAATTCATTGACCCAAATGGAAAAGATTGGAGAATAACAACACAGTATAATCAAATTAAGCATAAAATGGAATATAATATAACTGTAAATGCTGTTCTCTATAATAATTCAGATAATGCAAACATTGATATGAAGAAATTATCAATAGCCATTCAGCAACAAGTGAATGATACATATAATATTTCAGGAAAAGACTTTGAAGTAAAGATGAACTTTAATTTAAGGATAGCTTCCTCTGTAGATGAAATTGGCGATAATGATCACGTATTTCAAATCGTAAATCAGGCTGACTTAGGCACATCACCAGAAGGAATAGTTCAGGGAAAGGCTTCCACTCCGGGATTAAATATAAAACTTGGGGATATAGCAGTTAATAATTTGCTGAGTGGTGAAGACAAAAGAACAGCAGCTCATGAATTGGGGCATACCGGAGGTTTACCTCATGAGAATAGTGAAGATAAACGAGATAATTTGATGATGCAAGCATTTGAGGTTCAAAATTCAGGAGGTGACTATTCTAAATCAACTAATCTAACCCATGATCAGATAAAACTGATAAGAGATAACTATATTAACAACAAGTTAAACTCAAATTCCCCCAAAAGGAATGAGTGGTTTAGAAAATATCTGGTAAAATGAAAAAACTTATATTGTTATTGCTAAGTGGTATATTTTTATCCTTTTGCTCCAGGGTAGATGTGAAATCCCCAAAAGACTCATTCTTTATACGAGTAAGCTTATCACCATCCAACGAAAGAAATAGAAAAGATTATATAAAATTGTGGATAAACGACAGCTTGCTGTTTAAGGGACCGTATTTTACAAATTATATAGAAGAGACTGGGGAAAACCTTGGTGATGTATGGGGTATGAAAGTTGCTACTCTTATCAAAAAGAGCAATGAGGACAGTATAAAGATTGCAATAAGGGTAATAGCACTGGATAATCAATTATTCGCAGGTAGAAAGGCTATAGACACAACTTTTAAATACAGAATAGATAATATTCCTGGTATAGCTATTTCATATCGTCAAGTAGTTGGGCATTTTAATGTATTTGATACAATAAATGCTCCAGGATATTGGAGGATCGAATAATAACTCTCTATTGAATCGTAATATCGTTTATTATACATCTATCAGGATATATTTATCCAATGCCGTTTATTGTATTATAGCATTTGCAACAAGCCTATTATTCTATCCTCTTGGATAAAAAACCTAGAATATGAAAAATTGGAATCCTTTATTAGTAGTGTTTTTATCGTTCATTCTCTATTGTGTTCTTTTAGTTATCATAGCAATTAATATCAATTCTCAGCACTCTGATGGCGAACAATATTTTGTAACAATCATAGCAAAGGGGATTGACTTGTTTCCTGTATTCGGAATCATTATTACCGGAATAGTCGGATTTGCTTACAGAAAAAGGCCTAAATATTATAGGGTAATATTTGCTATACTATTGATTGCACTGATTCTTTTTGAACTATTTATTCTATTTTTCAATCATCGTTAATAGTCATAATACGGTACACTTACCGCACTTACAAAAAGCCCTCTCTAGCCAGACAAAAATGAAAAGCTAGAGAGGGCTTATTAAAGGCAATAACCCTGGCAATGATTATTTCTTATAGCGGATATTCTTCAAATGCATAGAGCAAAGTGGAAAGGTAACGTTCACCGGTGTCCGGTAGAAGAACGACAATGGTCTTTCCTGCATTTTCCGGCAACTTAGCCAGCTGTGTTGCTGCGCTCAATGCAGCTCCCGAAGAGATACCAACGAGCAGACCTTCCAACTGTGCCAATTCACGGCTCGTCCGGATAGCATCGTCATTAGAAACCTGCAAGATCTTATCTACTACCTCAGCTTTAAAGTTTTTTGGCACAAAGCCTGCTCCAATACCTTGAATCTTATGGGGGCCTGAAACTCCACCTGAAAGAACGGGAGAATCGGATGGTTCAACAGCTACAATCTTAACCGATGGGTTATGCTTCTTCAATGCAATTCCAACACCAGTTACGGTTCCGCCTGTGCCAACACCGGCAACAAAAATGTCTACTTTTCCATCAGTATCACGCCAGATTTCTTCTCCGGTAGTTTTTTCATGAATAGCCGGGTTTGCCGGATTATCAAATTGCTGCAAGATAATAGAACCGGGAGTGGAAGCATTCAATTCTTCCGCACGGGCTATAGCACCTTTCATTCCGGCAGAACCGGGAGTTAATACTAATTCGGCTCCGAGTGCCTTTAATAAATTACGTCGTTCCACACTCATGGTATCCGGCATGGTCAATACCAGCTTATATCCTTTGGCAGCCGCAACAAAAGCTAAACCTATTCCCGTATTTCCGCTGGTAGGCTCGATTATAGTTGCACCGGATTTTAACTTCCCGGCTTGCTCTGCATCTTCAATCATTGCCAAAGCGATACGGTCCTTGACACTACCGGCCGGATTGAAATATTCAAGTTTAACAATCACCTTAGCTTTCAGGTCTTTATTTGCATTATAATTACCAACCTCCAGCAAAGGAGTGTTTCCCACCAATTCAGTAAGACGTTTTACAACTTTTCCCATAACATATTGAGTTTTAAAATTTAAATCGAATTATCGTAGGGCAAAGATAAATATTCTGTTATTGATGTGAAATACCACAATTATGGGATTTTTATACTATAAAATAGTGATTTTCCAGAAGATAATCTATTATTATTGCACACTTTATGTATATAAATGTGTTTCCAGCCAGCAATTTTGCTTAAGAATAATTACCTTTGTAGCCACCTTATATATAAAGGAGATCATTAATGAGCCCATTGAACTTTACCCACATTCTGACTAAAGCCATTAAGGAATTGTCTGAAGATGAATCATATAAAAAGTTGTATCATCAGCATGTAGACGGTAATCCGCTACCCTCGGCCAAAGCATTGCAAGATATTATTGAATTGTCCAGAGCAATTCTGTTTCCGGGATATTACGGAAATTCAACAGTCAACAGCCGAACCATTACTTACCACGTCGGCGTAAATATAGAACGTTTATTTGACTTACTTACAGAACAAATACTGGCAGGATTATGTTTTGGCACCGATGACGAATGTGGCTATTGCACTGAAGGTCAACGTGAAGAATCTGCAACATTGGCTGCGGAATTTATCAGTAAGTTACCCCAGATGAGGAAGATCCTTGCTACAGACGTTGAAGCAGCATATAATGGTGATCCCGCTGCCAAGAGTTTTGGTGAAGTCATCTTTTGCTATCCGGCAATTCGTGCTATTACCAATTATCGGATTGCTCACGAATTACTTACCTTGGGCGTCCCTCTCATACCCCGTATTATTACGGAGATGGCCCATAGCGAAACAGGAATCGACATACATCCGGGGGCGGTTATAGGAAACTTCTTTACCATAGACCACGGTACAGGAGTTGTTATCGGGGAAACTTGTATCATTGGCAATAATGTAAAATTATATCAAGGTGTGACCTTGGGTGCTAAGAGTTTTCCTCTTGATCAATGTGGAAGGCCGATCAAAGGTATTCCCCGTCATCCCATATTGGAAGACAATGTCATTATATATTCTAATGCTACCATTCTGGGACGAATTACCATTGGGCAAGATGCTACAGTGGGAGGTAATATTTGGGTTACGGAGAACGTACCACCCGGAGCAAGAATAATACAGGGCAAAGCAAAAAAATAATAAAGGAAAAACGGTAAAAATCCCGTAGACAGGAATTTTAAATAAAACAGATGGAATCTTTTGAAATGATAGCAAAGACCTTTCAAGGTCTTGAAGAAGTATTAGCACAGGAGCTAACAACATTAGGAGCAACCGAAATTCAAATAGGACGACGGATGGTATCCTTTTCCGGTGATAAAGAAATGATGTATAAGGCAAATTTCTGTCTGCGAACAGCTATACGGATATTAAAACCCATCAAAAAATTCTCGGCCAGGAATGCCGATGAAGTTTACGAACAAATAAAAGCTATTCAATGGGAAGATTTTCTGAATATTGATCAGACTATCGCTATTGATTCTGTTGTATTCAGCGAAGAGTTCAGGCACTCAAAATTTGTGTCCTACAAGGTCAAAGATGCCATTGTCGACTACTTCAGGGAAAAAACAGGGAAGCGCCCGTCTGTACGCATCAATAATCCGGATATCCAACTAAATATTCACATTGCACAAACAGACTGTACCTTATCTCTTGATTCGTCAGGAGAATCCCTCCACCGCCGCGGCTATCGTCAAGAAGCGATTGAAGCGCCACTGAATGAAGTTCTTGCCGCCGGCATGATTTTACTAACCGGTTGGCATGGAGAATGTGATTTGATAGACCCGATGTGTGGCTCCGGTACAATTCCAATTGAAGCTGCCCTTATTGCAAAGAATATAGCTCCCGGTGTTTTCCGAAAAGAATTTGCTTTTGAAAAATGGAACGATTTCGATCGTGATCTATTTGAAACCGTATATAATGATGACAGTCAGGAACGTGAATTTAAGTACCATATTTACGGTTACGACAACAGTCCGAAAGCCAATGATATCGCAACTCATAATGTAAAGGCAGCAGGCGTATCAAAAGATATAACTCTAAAGATACAGTCTTTCCAAGCGTTCCAACAACCTACTGAAAAAGCGCTCATCATAACAAATCCTCCTTATGGAGAACGTATTTCGACCAACGATCTATTGGGGCTATATCAGATGATTGGGGAACGGTTGAAACATGCTTTTATCGGGAATACAGCATGGGTCCTTTCTTATCGCGAAGAATGTTTTGACCAAATAGGATTAAAACCAACCGAAAAGATTCCGCTTTTCAATGGCGCTTTAGATTGCGAATTCCGAAAATACGAAATCTTTGATGGAAAATACAAAGAATTCAAGGAAAACGGAGAAGATCTCTCCGATAAAGGGAAAAAAAATGATTCGAGATTTGATAACGACAGAAAGAACCGAATTTCCTCCCATAGAGAGTTTCCCAAAAGAGATAAATATCCAAACAGAATCGAAAGAAAAGATCAATATAGGGAAGGTGCTCAGCCTGAAAAGGAATTTAGTAATAAAAAACAAAGGATAAAGATTACTCCGTCCTCTCAAAAGACTAAGGAAGAGTAATTTTATATGGGAATACGATGTGCTTTTAAGAGAGATAAGCTTTATAAATGAAGATATTAACTTCCACAATAATGAAAAGAATTAGAGATTGTATGGGAATAACGCTGCTTACCTTACCTATACTTTTTACATCAACTGTTATGGCGCAAGAATTGAAAAGACCGACGCTGGAAGATTTAATTCCGGGAGGCGCAACATATCGATACATAGAAAACAAATGGTATCAATGGTATGGAGATTTTGCTTGTCTGGAACTTGGGGTAGACAATGTGGAAGGTACATGGATAGATGGAAAACAAAAAGAAAAAAACTTTCCCGTTATCTCATTAGAAGAGGTTAATAGTCTACTGGAAAAAGAGAAGCTCGGCAAAATAAGCAATTTCTACAATACAGCTTTTCTGAATACTGCTGACGAGAAACAAGGCAAAGCCCTTTCAAAAGCAGGATATCCAACTTTAATGTTGGTTAGTACCAGTAAAAACCGGGTACTGATAGACTGGATAAAGAAAAGCATTATTTGGAAACAAAACCGTCCGGCAGATGCCGCGAATGAAGACTGGAATAAAAAAAGCCGCAATCTTGCCTATACAATTAATAACAATCTTTTCGTTGTCACCGGAGAGGGTGAAACACAGCAAGTGACTAATGAGCCGGAAGGTATAGTCTGCGGTCAAAGTGTTCATCGCAATGAATTTGGCATTCAGAAAGGAACATTCTGGAACTCTGACGGCAATTTATTAGCCTTCTATCGGATGGATGAAAGCATGGTTGCCCAATACCCCTTAGTCGATATCACAGCACGAATAGGAAAAGTCAACTATGTCCGTTATCCGATGGCAGGGATGACCAGTCATAAGGTAACCGTGGGCATTTATAATCCGGAGTCCGGAAAGACAGTCTTTTTGCAAACCGGTGATCCTACAGATCGTTATTTTACCAATATCAGTTGGGCACCGGATGGCAAAAGTCTTTATCTTATAGAATTGAATCGTGACCAGAACCACGCTAAATTATGTCAGTACGATGCCGAAACCGGCAGACAGATGAAAGTACTGATTGAGGAGACACATCCCAACTATGTAGAACCGCAACATCCAATTATTTTCTTACCTTGGGATAAGAGTAAATTTATCTATCAGAGTCAGTGGAACGGATACAACCATCTTTACTTATGCGACCTTGAAACAAATGCAAAAGAGCAGGTACCTCCTACAGGAGTTGGAATGTTGTCACCGAAAGGCGGAAAGCTCACGGCTCATGTTGCCCTGAAAGCGTTGACTTCCGGCAACTGGTTAGTACAAAATATCCTGGGTTTCAACCTTTCACTGCATGAAGTTATTATCAGTAGCACGGAAATAACCCCTTTGCAAAGTAATATTTTTGGAGTGGATATAAAAACAAGCAAACGTCACCTTATCGGGAAAAAAGATGCAACTCACCAAGCTGAGTTATCCGCGAGTGGCAAATACCTGATTGACAGATATTCTTCACCTAACATCCCGAGAACCATCGGTATTTGTTCCACAACAAAAGGAACGGCAAAAGAAACAACTCTGTTGCAAGCAAAAGATCCCTACGAAGGCTTTGTAATGCCGATTTTTGAAACAGGGACAATTAAAGCGGCTGATGGGGTAACCGACCTCTATTATCGTATTACCAAGCCGGCCGACTTCGATCCGAATAAAAAATATCCGGTTATCGTTTACGTTTATGGCGGGCCACATGCACAGGTGGTGACAGGAGGTTGGCAATATGGAGCACGGGGTTGGGATATTTACATGGCGAACAAGGGATATATCATGTTTTCATTAGATAACCGTGGAAGTGAAAACAGAGGACTTAAGTTTGAGAACGTCACCTTCCGCCATTTAGGTATTGAAGAAGGCAAAGACCAAGTTAAAGGCATAGAGTTCTTAAAAAGTTTACCTTACATTGACGGCAATCGTATCGGTGTACATGGATGGAGCTTTGGCGGTCACATGACTACCGCATTGATGCTACGTTATCCCGAGATCTTTAAAGTGGGTGTTGCAGGAGGTCCGGTAATAGACTGGAGTTACTACGAAGTCATGTACGGTGAACGCTACATGGATACTCCCCAGAGCAACCCCGAAGGTTATAAGACATGCAACTTAAAAAATCTTGCAGGAAACCTTAAAGGACATTTGCTTATCATTCACGATGACCAGGATGATACATGTGTACCCCAACATACTCTTTCATTTATGAAAGCCTGTGTAGATGCTCACACCTATCCGGATCTATTTATTTACCCCACGCATAAACATAATGTTGCAGGTAAGGACCGTGTTCATCTTCACGAGAAGATCACAAGATATTTTGAAGATAATCTCTAACTACAAATAAAACAAACAACATAGCCATGAATATTCTTTTATTAGGTTCAGGAGGACGTGAACACGCTTTAGGATGGAAAATTGCCCAGAGTCCCAAAGTGGAACATTTATATATAGCACCGGGTAATGCAGGAACAACTGCCATTGGAGAAAACATACCCATTAAAGCTACGGATTTCCCGGCTCTTAAGGAGTTCGCTTTGCAAAACAATGTAGATATGATTGTTGTGGGCCCTGAAGATCCGTTGGTTGAAGGGATATACGATAAATTCACCAATAATCCCGATACCTGCCATATTGCAGTTGTCGGACCGAGTGCTAAAGGCGCCCAATTGGAAGGAAGTAAAGAATTTGCCAAAGAATTCATGCAACGGCATAATATTCCTACCGCCCGCTATAAGAGTGTTACGTCAGAGAATCTGGAAGAGGGCTTGGCTTTTCTGGAAAGCATGGACGCCCCTTACGTTTTAAAAGCGGATGGACTTTGCGCAGGCAAAGGTGTGCTTATTCTTCCTACCTTGAAAGAAGCTCAAAAAGAGCTTAAAGAAATGCTCGGCGGAATGTTTGGCGAAGCAAGCGCAACTGTTGTTATCGAAGAATTCCTAAGCGGTATAGAATGTTCTGTTTTTGTATTAACCGATAGCAAGCACTACAAAGTATTGCCGGTTGCTAAAGATTACAAACGAATTGGCGAAGGAGACAAAGGTCTTAACACCGGTGGCATGGGAAGCGTTACTCCTGTTCCCTTTGCCGACGACAGCTTTATGGAAAAAGTACGAACCCGTATTATTGAACCCACCATAAAAGGACTTCAAAAGGAAAATATTATCTATAAAGGATTTATCTTTCTGGGATTGATCAACGTTAAAGGTGAACCGATGGTTATTGAGTACAATGTTCGTATGGGCGATCCGGAAACTGAAAGTGTCATGCTACGGGTAAAAAGTGATTTAGTAGATCTTTTTGAAGGAGTACGTGATGTTAATCTCGACAACAAGACCCTAGAGATTGATACTCGTACCGCAGCTTGTGTCATGCTGGTCAGCGGAGGTTATCCTGAAGCGTATCAAAAAGGTTATCCGATAAAAGGCTTTGAGTTAGCAGAGCAGACTGATAGCATCTTGTTTCATGCCGGTACTACAGTGAAAGACGGAGAAATTGTAACCAACGGAGGAAGAGTGATAGCTGTCTGTTCCTATGGGGACACAAAAGAAGAGGCATTGGTCAAAAGCTATAAAACAGCGGAACTAATAGAATTTGAAAAGAAGTATTTTCGTCACGATATCGGATTTGATCTTTAAGTAAGCAAAAGCAAACGTACACTTGTTGCCCTGATAAAAGTTATTTGATCTTTAAGTAAGCAAAAGCAAATGTACACTTGTTACCCTGATAAAAGTTATTTGATCTTTAAGTAAGCAAAAGTAAACGTACACTTGTTACCCTGATAAAAGTTATTTGATCTTTAAGTAAGTAAATGATACGAAGTAGAAAAAGACTCCAAGCTCAAGTTACCACAGGAAGAATCACCTTGCCTGTCGTTATACTATTATCCATTGGCTGTTGGATCGTAGGGGACATGCTATTGCCAGAAATAAAAACAGGACAATTGCTATTTCCTTCAGGATATAATTCGGGTATGTGGAATCTACCTCAATGGGCTACAAGTTTATTAGGATTTCTACTCTATGCAATCGTAGGATATTCGCTGATAGCTCTCAATAATTTATTTGGTTTTATCCGTATGCGTGCATCCGTGCAAACCTCCGTATATTTCATAATGGTAGCAATATGCCCGTTCATTCATAGACTCTATGCAGGTAATATCGCTTCGGCATTTCTGATTATCGCATTCTATTTTCTTTTTAAAAGCTATCAACAAATCCATTCATCAGGCATCTTATTTTATACCTTCCTCTTCATGGGCCTAGGTAGTCTGTTTTTACCTCAGTTGATATTCTTTATTCCTATCTTTTGGATAGGGGCATACAATTTACAATCACTCTCTTTTAAGAGTTTTCTCGCCTCCATTATAGGTTTCGTCCTACCGTATTGGTTTTTACTTGGACATGCCTATTTTTATAACGACATGAAGTTATTTTATGCTCCTTTTCAAGAATTGGCGGCTTTTTATCCGATTGATTTTGCGAAAGAGATTCCTGTTTGGACACTTACAACATTGAGTTATGTATTTTTAATTTATATCATCAGTTCAATACATTGTATTATGACCGGCTATGAGGACAAAAGACAAACACGTGTTTATCTCAACTTCCTTATCTTTCTCAATTTCTGCTTTTTTTTATATATCCTATTACAGCCAGCTCAGAGCATACAAATATTACCGATGCTATTAGTTGGAGTTAGCATTCTTGCAGGACACTTGTTTATCTTAACAAAGAGCCGCTCTTCCAATGTGTTTTTTATATTTACTATTGCCTGCCTAGCAGGATTATTCGGATTCAATATATGGATGCTCTTATTCAATTCCTAATCCACTGGGGATATCTCGGATTATTCATATCCGCATTATTAGCCGGTAGCGTGGTACCTTTCAGCTCGGAAGTTGTATTAGCAGCATTAGTCATTCCAGCTACGGGACTGAATCCATGGATCTGCCTGATAGCTGCATCAACCGGTAATCTGTTCGGAAGCCTTACTTGCTATGGTGTAGGACGTTTGGGACGTTTGGATTGGCTGGAACGATATTTTCATATAAAACCGAACAAAATAAAGAAAATGCAGGATTACTTAAACGGGAAAGGCGCGTTTATGGGCTTTTTTTCTTTCTTGCCTTTTGTCGGTGACATTTTATCTGTTGCATTGGGTTTCATGCGAAGTAACGTCTGGATCGTATCTATCAGTATGCTATTAGGGAAAATTTTAAGATACGCTATTGTGATTCTCGCAATAAAAGGGCTGCTATGAAAAGAATTATAGAACAAACGGAAGATGGTAGCCCAACATTATTTGTTCCCGAGCTAAACGAACATTATCACTCAGTAAAAGGAGCCCGTACGGAATCAGAGTATATTTTTATCAACAAAGGATTAAAGGCCTCTCAACTTCCATCGCCAAAAGTTCTGGAAATAGGCTTCGGTACCGGATTGAATGCACTTTTAACATTGGAAGCGGCAGAACAGGAAAAGCACAAAGTCAGATACACCGGCATTGAATTATATCCCCTTTCATGGAAGGAAATAAAGCTATTGAATTATAGTGATAATCCTCTTTTTGAACAGATGCACAATGTCCCATGGAATGTGGAAACGGATATTACAGCATACTTTTCTCTAAAAAAAATACAAGCAGACGTCAACCTGCTATTTGGAGTCAAAGACCGTGCGACGAAAGATCTGTCCGATACAAAAGAAACGATAGAGACCCCCATTCTCTCTCCTAAGTTTGACGTTGTCTACTTCGATGCCTTTGCACCGGAGAAACAACCGGAGATGTGGAGTGAGCAACTCTTACGTTCTATTTATACCAGCATGAAGGAGGGTGGCATTCTGACCACCTATTGCGCAAAGGGAGCCGTGCGCCGTATGCTACAAAATATAGGATTTAAAACAGAACGTCTGCCTGGACCTCCGGGAGGCAAGCGAGAAATCCTCCGGGCTACAAAAAATTGAACAGAATACGTCGCTTTTTCGTTTCTCTAATTTAGAACCAGTAAACACTATGCATTTATGAAACAACTATATTTACTTCTTTTTATTGCTATCTTTATCTCAAGTTGCAATAATAAAAACACAAACCACAGCACGGCTAGTAAGAAACCTATAATTACGGTTACAATAGAACCATTACGCTACTTTACGGAAGCAATTGCAGGAAATAAATTCAAAGTTATCAGCATGGTTCCCAAGGGAATCAGTCCTGAAACCTACGACCCTACTCCCCAGCAATTAATGGACCTCACAAAAAGCAAAGCCTACCTTCGCATCGGATATATCGGCTTTGAACAGACATGGATGGATAAACTGATGGATAACGCACCGCATTTACAATTTTTCGACACTTCAAAAGGAGTAGAATTAATCTATGACAATTCGCATCCCCATTCACATGGAAATATCCTGAATGGTGATAATCATTCTCTCTTGGGAGTAGAGCCTCACATCTGGAGCTCCACCTATAATAGCCAAATTATAGCTGCAAATATCTTAAATGCATTATGTAGCATTGATAAGAACAATGAAGAGTATTATCTGGAACGTTACAAAAAGTTATCCGATCAAATAAAGCAAACGGACAGTGTCCTCTGCCAGATGTTATCTACGCCGGGTGCCGACCGTTCTTTTATGATCTATCATCCTGCACTTTCCTATTTTGCACGTGATTACGGATTGCACCAGATTGCGATAGAAGCAGGGGGCAAAGAACCTTCGCCATCTCATCTTAAAGAACTTATTCAGATATGCAAAAAAGAGAAAGTACGTGTTATCTTTGTTCAACCGGAGTTTGATCGGAGAAATGCGGAACTTGTTGCCCGCCAAACCGGCGCAAAAGTCGTTCCGATCAATCCGCTATCTTATGATTGGGAACGGGAAATGTTAAATATAGGAAAAGAACTCAGAAACACCAACAACAATACGAAACCTTAATACACTCAAGAAAATGGATACTCCACTAATTGAAATAAAAGGGTTAAGTGCGGCATATGACAGACGAACAGTGCTGCACGACGTCAACCTAAACGTTTACGAACGTGACTTCTTGGGTATAATCGGACCAAATGGTGGCGGTAAAACGACATTAATAAAATGTATTCTGGGACTACTTAAGCCTTCAAAAGGTTCAATACGTTATCACTCACGCTGCAGTGAAGGCAGTTCTACTCGTGTAAATAAACTCCCCATGGGATATTTGCCGCAATACAACAGTCTGGACAAGAAATTTCCCATTACCGTAGAAGAAGCCGTATTATCAGGCCTGAGCTCACAGAAGCCGTTAATCTCCCGTTTTAGCTCACAAGACCGGGAAAAGGCGGAACAAGTAATTATCCGTATGGGACTTGAAGGATTGGGAAAAAGAGCAATAGGAACACTAAGCGGCGGACAATTACAGCGTGCCTTGTTGGGACGGGCAATCATCTCAAATCCGGAGGTTTTGGTATTGGATGAGCCAAGCACCTACATAGACAAAAGTTTCGAAGCTCATCTATATAAACTTTTAGCAGAAATCAACCAAGACTGCGCCATTATTCTCGTAAGCCATGATATCGGCACTGTTTTGCAACAAGTCAAATCAATAGCGTGTGTCAACGAAACATTGGATTATCACCCTGACACGGGGATCTCCACTCAATGGCTTGAACGTAACTTCCAATGTCCCATTGAATTATTGGGGCACGGGTCATTGCCCCATCGTATTCTTGGAGAACATCACCACTAATATTCCGTGAAAAGATAATTATACTTTTAAAAAAACCGCCATCCCTTAAGCTATCCTAATAAATAGTCCTTACTTCCATATATTTAAAAGTGAATTCATTATCTTTGCCCCCATACGTATCAGAAAACAATCGAATCAAGTACTAAAAACGAACTTTATCTGAATGAAACAGTACAAAACCGTAAACAACCTGATAGGTTGGATTACATTCCTTATTGCCGCGACAGTTTACTGCATGACGATTGAACCGACTGCCAGTTTTTGGGATTGCCCGGAGTTTATTACCACCGGTTATAAGTTGGAAGTAGGACATCCGCCCGGAGCACCTTTCTTCATGCTGATAGCCAATCTGTTTTCTCAGTTCGCTTCCGATGCGAGTACCGTAGCCAAAATGGTGAATTACATGAGCGCCTTGATGAGTGGTGCATGTATATTATTCCTTTTCTGGAGCATCACACATCTGGTTCGCAAGCTTGTTATTACGGACGAAAACAACATTACCAAGGGACAGATAATCACCGTTATGGGTAGTGGATTAGTGGGTGCTTTGGTCTATACTTTCAGCGACACTTTCTGGTTCAGTGCGGTTGAAGGTGAAGTATATGCCTTTTCTTCACTATTCACAGCCGTTGTATTCTGGCTGATTTTAAAGTGGGAAGATGTAGCAGATCAGCCTCACTCCGACCGTTGGTTGATTTTAATTGCCTACCTTACAGGGCTAAGCATAGGTGTACACTTATTAAACCTGCTTTGTTTACCGGCTATTGTGTTGGTATATTACTATAAGAAAGTTCCCAATGCCAATGTAAAAGGCTCATTACTCGCTTTACTGGCTTCCGGTATTTTGGTTGCAGCCGTGCTATACGGCATTGTCCCCGGTATTGTAAAAGTAGGAGGATGGTTTGAACTCTTCTTTGTAAACACTCTGGGAATGTCATTCAACAGTGGAGTCATTGTATATATCATCGTATTGGCCGCCGCCATTATCTGGGGTGTATATGAAAGCTTTACCGAGAAAAAGCCCGGCCGGATGTGTATATCCTTTGTCCTTACAGTTGCCCTTTTAGGCATTCCATTCTATGGACATGGTGGAAGCTCTATCCTGATTGGTATTGTAGTCATACTCGCATTATTGCTATACCTCAGTCCGAAAGTTCAGGAAAAGATCAAACAGAAATACCGGATTTCAGCCCGCACGTTAAATACTTCGTTATTGTGCACCATGATGATTGTTATCGGTTATTCTTCGTATGCAATCATTGTAATCCGTTCTACAGCCAACACCCCAATGGACCAGAACTCCCCGGAAGATATCTTCACATTGGGAGAATACCTCGGTCGTGAGCAATACGGCACAAGACCCTTGTTTTATGGACCTGCTTTCTCCTCAAAAGTGGCTCTTGATGTGAAAGATGGCTATTGTGAACCCCGGGTAGCAACAAGCGATACAAAATACATCCGCAAAGAGAAAGCCAAAGCTGATGAAAAAGACAGCTATATCGAAATCCCGGGACGCGTTGATTATGAGTATGCACAGAACATGCTCTTCCCCCGTATGTACAGTAGCCAACATGCTGAATTGTATCATTCATGGATGGATATCAAAGGCTATGATGTCCCTTATGATCAATGTGGAGACATGGTTATGGTTAATATGCCCACCCAATGGGAAAATATTAAATTCTTTTTCTCTTACCAACTCAACTGGATGTACTGGCGATACTTCATGTGGAACTTTGCAGGACGACAGAATGACTTGCAAGGGAGCGGAGAAATAGAGCACGGCAACTGGATTACGGGTATATCGGCCGTAGATAATTGGCTCATAGGCGACCAAAGCCAGTTACCTCATGAACTGAAAGCGAATAAGGGACATAATGTATTCTTTTGCTTACCTCTTCTATTAGGAATTATCGGTCTGTTGTGGCAGGCATACCGCGGACAGAAAGGTATCCAGCAGTTCTGGGTTGTATTCTTCCTGTTCTTTATGACCGGAATCGCCATTGTACTTTATCTGAATCAGACACCTGCACAACCGCGTGAACGGGATTATGCTTATGCCGGATCATTCTATGCCTTTGCCATATGGATTGGTATGGGTGTTGCCGGCCTGGTAAAAATGTTGGAACGGTATACTAAGACAAAAGAACTTCCAGCGGCTTTAATAGCCTCGATAGCCTGTCTATTCGTGCCGATACAGATGGCAAGTCAGACTTGGGACGATCACGATCGCAGCGACCGCTATCTCTGTCGCGACTTTGGACAAAACTACTTAATGACCTTGCCCGAAAAAGGAAACCCTGTTATCTTCACCAATGGAGATAACGACACTTTCCCGTTATGGTATAACCAGGAAACCGAGAGTTTCCGTACGGACACGCGTACCTGCAACTTGAGTTATCTACAGACCGACTGGTATATTGATCAAATGAAGCGTCCTGCGTATGATTCTCCTTCGCTCCCTATCACATGGAACCGTATGGAGTATGTAGAAGGAACAAACGAATATGTGCCTGTACGCCCTGAATATAAAAAGAGTCTTGATGCGCTTTATGCTGAAGCCAAACAGAAAGCTTTGGACGGAAACAAGGAGACTTTGGTAGATCTTCAGAAACAATTCGGTGACAATCCTTACGAATTGAAGAATATATTAAAATACTGGGTGCGTGGTAAGAACGAAGACTTGAAAGTAATTCCCACGGACAGTATCGTAATGAAGATTGATAAAGAAGCCGTACGCCGTAGCGGAATGATGATACCCGGTGACTCTATTCCGGACTACATGACTATTTCATTGAAAGGCAAACGGGCTCTGTATAAGAGTGAATTAATGATGCTCGAGATGTTGGCCGAATCAAACTGGGAACGTCCGCTTTATATGGCTATCAGTGTAGGAACCGAAAACCACCTGAATATGGATAACCACTTTGTACAAGAAGGTTTGGCATTCCGTTTCACACCTTTTGATACCAACAAGACCGGAGTCAAACTGGATAGCGAAAAGATGTATGACAACCTGATGCACAAGTTCAAATTTGGAAACATCAATAAACCGGGACTTTACATTGATGAAAATGCAATGCGCATGTGTTATTCTCACCGTCGTATTTTTGCGCAACTTGTCTCACAGCTAATACACGAGGGCAAGAAAGATAAAGCTCTTGCAGCATTGAACTATGCAGAAAAGATGATTCCGGACTACAATGTGCCTTACGACTGGCAAAACGGTGCGATGCAAATGGCGGAAGCTTATTATCAGTTAGGCAAGAATGCTCAAGGCGACGAGATAACTAAAGTTTTAGCGAATAAAGCGGTAGAATACCTTACATGGTATCTGAAATTGGATGACAGCCGGTTCTCTGTTTCAACCCGTGAATTTGAATACCATTGGGCTTTGCTCAACGAAGAAGTTAAATTGATGAAGAAATATAATTCTCAGCAAATAAAACTTTTCGAACCTAAAGTTGAGCAAACATATAATTTATATCTTGGACGCTTGAAAAAGTGAAAAACGATTTAATGAAAGAGGCCGTGTGAAGGAAACACTACGGATTACACAAATTTACACAGATGTTTTTAACGTTCTGATTACCAGCATAATTAATCGGTGTAGATCTGTGTAATCCGTGGTGAAAAAGGCCTTTGTAACCTCCTCTTTATCATTAAACATTAAACACTGAATACAATGTTTATAGAACAACCTCCGGAGTTTGTCCGTAAATTGTATCCCGCAGCTATTTGGAGAATGGACCCGAATATAAAAGCCGTTTATCTGACTTTTGATGACGGCCCAATTCCTGAAGTAACTCCGTGGGTACTAGATTTGCTCGATAAACACAAAATCAAAGCTACCTTTTTTATGGTAGGCGACAATGTACGCAAACATCCCGATATCTTCCAAATGGTTATTGATCGTGGGCACCGCATAGGTAACCACACTTTCAACCATATACGCGGATTTGAATATGGTTCCGACGACTATCTAGCCAATACAGACAAAGCAAACGGGTTGATAAAAACGAACTTGTTCCGACCTCCTCACGGACACATGAGGTGGCTGCAATATATGACATTACGCAGGTATTATAAGATTGTCATGTGGGATCTTGTCACACGTGATTACAGCAAAAAGCTGCGTGGCCCCCAAGTGTTGGCAAACGTAATGCGCTATGCACGCAACGGTTCAATTATTACCTTCCATGATTCCTTAAAGTCATGGAGTAACGGAAATCTCCAATACGCCTTACCCCGGGCTATTGACTTTCTAAAGGAAGAAGAATACGAATTCAAATTGTTATAAAAGGAGTCACTCTTGTTTTAGCAATTTAAAGATTATTGCACGGTTTAAATAGGATATTCAATAAATGTCTCAAATAGATATTAAAAAGAGAGTGATGTCGCATCTTTAAGCGACATTACTCTCTTTTTTTCTTTCTTCATTCTTTTCAGAGCTATATTTGCTTCATCTGGGCATAACAAGGGATATTCCTGAAATAGTAGAAATATAGAGGGCTGCCTGTTTTAAACTTAGGCAGCCCTCTCATTACCACAAAACCATACTATTTTAGCGTCACCTTCAACGGGTTACGCACTCTCTTTGCATAGTTCGCCATATATTTGTTCCAGGCATCGGCAGTCTTGATGTCGGCTTTGCTCCACGCAGCTCCCCAGTAATATACAAACTCGGAACCGGGTTCGTAATTACTGATAGCCAATACATGACCATCTGCACCACCACGCAGCTCCTTCTTCTCTTTCTCGGGGAACAGAACACTCTTGGCCTCTTTTACTGCGGCAGGGAAAGCTGCTCCAACAAAAATCTTACCATTATCGACTGTTTTATCCAGAGGATCAGTCGGATCTACATAGGTAATATAGCCATTAGCGGCGTTAGCCACTACGGCACCATCAGGTTCGTGCAAAACAATTCCCACAGCAATTGGCAGAGACTCTTTCAGGCTACTGTATGAAACGACGGTCTTATTCAAGCGAGACCCTGCATCCAGAGTAATAATACGGGTTTCAACAACCGTAGCATCTCCTTTTACATTCAGCGGATTGTATACAAGCTTAACAGTAAAGCGTAAAGGCCCATTATCCAATATCTCCTGAGTCTTATAGCAATAAGGATATACAATCGTGTCGTTTACCATCAAAGCAGCTGTACCACCACCCAGTGTGGGGCCCACCTTATAGCAATCCAACCCGTTACCGTGATCAACATGGTAAGAAACCGATTTATACAAGGCATCGGCAGCTTTAGGATCAGTCTTCTTTAACTGGTCAATTTTGGCCTTGGTCTGTGCATTCAGTTCGCCTTCATAGCGAGCCTCAACCACAGGTTCGGTTGTGTTATATTTCATCCAGATATCGTAGCCGAAAGCACGCTCACCGGTTTTTTGAAGTGCAGGTCCATAAGTGCGGAAAGCAATCAAATCGTTTTCCCATGCCACATCATCCACCCGTTCGGGATAATACTTACCACAAGCCTTTACAGCAAAGTCATTGGGAGTCCCGCCCTGAATAATATAAGTAGCTGTACCTTTGGCAGCAACATTCGCTTGGAATATCACTTTTTCATCATAAGTAATCTGATACGGAAGCTGCTCCCCTTTTTCATCAAGCACAACAATCTGAGCGGTATCAGCCAATTTCAACTTGTTGAACACGTCACTTGCGGAGACTTCAACCATTTCGTTTGCCCGTGCCACAGTCGAGGGATTGCTGACAGTAACCGTAAGGGATTGCCTATTACTGCTGCACGCAAAACAAGAAAAAAGAGTAGCCCATAAAAAAAATAAACTCTTCATACTTTAAATTTTAAATTGGACGTTTAAATAAAAAAGGATAGCCTTTAGGAAGGAGTATTCCATTCCAGCTATCCCCGTAGTATAATTTACCTTATTACTTAGGTTGCTTACCGATATAAGCTAAAATACCTCCATCAACGTATAGCACGTGGCCATTTACAAAATTGGAAGCATCGGAAGCAAGGAACACAGCCGGGCCCATCAAGTCTTCAGTATTTCCCCAGCGTGCAGCAGGAGTTTTAGCGACGATGAAAGCGTCAAACGGATGACGTGAACCATCCGGCTGTCTCTCGCGAAGAGGAGCTGTCTGAGGAGTTGCAATATAACCCGGACCGATACCGTTACATTGGATGTTGTATTCGCCATATTCCGAAGCAATATTACGAGTCAACATCTTCAAGCCACCTTTAGCAGCAGCATAAGCAGAAACGGTCTCGCGTCCCAGCTCGCTCATCATGGAGCAGATATTAATAATCTTGCCATGTCCTTTCTTGATCATTGAAGGGATAACAGCCTTCGATACAATAAACGGAGCATTTAAGTCTACATCAATTACCTGACGGAATTCAGCAGCAGACATTTCACACATCGGAATGCGCTTAATGATACCCGCATTATTTACGAGGATATCGATTACACCGACTTCTTTTTCGATCTGTGCAACCATTGCATTCACTTGTTCTTCGTTGGTTACATCACAAACATAACCTTTAGCTTCAATTCCTTCAGCTTTATAAGCCGCCAAACCTTTATCTACCAGTTCTTGTTTAATATCGTTGAAAACAATTTTTGCACCGGCTTGAGCAAAAGCTGTTGCAAGGGCAAAGCCAATGCCATAAGAAGCTCCTGTAACAAGAGCCACTTTGCCTTCTAATGAAAAGTTTACCATGTTTCTATAAATTAGGTTGATAAATTACATATTTACATTTTCTCCTATGCGGCATGAACCACCTTTATACACTTGTGAATAAAAAGGCATTTATTCATATACTTCAACCGCAAAGAACTGCCTGAAATTACTTCAAGTCAGTAATTAGTGAGAAGTCCTGATCGCCATAATCAAGGTTTTCACCACCCATGCCCCAGATAAAAGTATAGTTGTGCGTAGCTGCAGCAGAGTGAATAGACCATTCGGGCGACAATACCGCCTGATCGCCCTTCATCCAGATATGACGGGTTTCGTCCACCTCACCCATGAAATGACATACAGCATGTTCTTCGGGCACTTCAAAATAGAAGTAAGCTTCCATACGGCGACTATGAACGTGTGCGGGCATGGTATTCCATACACTACCCGGAGCAAGTTCCGTCATACCCATTTGAAGTTGGCAGGTAGGTAACACTTGACTAACCAGCATCTTATTAATGTTACGGTGATTTGAACCTTCCAAAGTTCCCATTTCGGCAACAACCGCATCTTTCTTTGTAACCTTCCGATCGGGATAATTACGGTGCGCAGTCGTTGAGTTGAAATAGAATTTGGCAGGATTCTTCTCGTCCTTACTTTCGAATGTCACTTCACGATCGCCTGAACCTAAATACAGCGCTTGCTTATAATCGAGTTCAAAAATGGCATCACCGGCCTTTACCACACCGGCACCACCGACATTAAAGAGACCCAATTCACGACGGGTAAGAAAGAATGGAGCTTTAAGCGGGTCAATAGCTTCCAGCTTCAGCACCTCACCTACAGGCATTGCACCACCTACTACCATACGGTCGTACATGGAATATACTAGATTCACTTCATTAGCAGAAAAGACTTTCTCAATGAGAAAATCGCGACGGATACGCTTAGTATCGTAGCTTTTTGCATCCTCGGGATGCGCAGCATAACGAATTTCGTAGTTCGTTTTCATAATTTATAAAGTTTATAAGTTGATTAATCCGTATTTGAACGCGCTCCGTTTGCGCACACGATGCAAATGTAACAAAAGAAAATGTCAATCCCTTACTTTTTTATTTCATTTATCGTTTAGTATTGTTTAAACACGAAATATCGGGAAGTGTTTAACATTATTTATAAAAAAGAGAAGAAAGAGCCATTTTACTAAACCATCAGCACCAATGCGTCTAAAGAAAGAGATGCGAATATTGGTTGTAATATTCTAATTTATTCTGTATCAGCATCCAAACACAGAGCTAAAGATAATAAAAACACCCTTCGATCCACTTATTTTCAGCAAGTATTATACGCTATACTGAAACAATAAGTTTTCGACCCTATAAACTCCGATCTTTCGGGCTAAACTTTTTATCAGCCATGATAGGGTAATAAAAATAGGGAATTAACAAACAAAATTTACCTTTCAAGGAGGTCTTATATAGCTAAAAATCACTACCTTTAAGGTTATTAAGCGTCGTCGCCTTGCAACCCGATCATTGTCGGTATGCAGAGCGCTATTTGTCGTCTTGCAAGGCGACAATGGTCGGGTTGCAGAACGACAACGGAAACTCTGCATGGAGAACGACATAGCTCTATATGTAAAGGAGCAGACAAACGGCAGAAGATCCAATAACTTATTATAGCAAATAAAACGAATGAAAGGGAGGTAAAAACATGGCACTTTATGATTTGAAAAAACGCCCGGCGCTAACGAGTAAAGAGGGCGAAGACGAAGTTTACTATCCAAAGCTTATCAGCTCGGGTAAGATTACGACGGAGCAGCTCTTAAGAGAATTGAACGAATATTCCGCATTCAAAACAGGCGAAGCAGAAGGTCTTTTATGTGATTTACTACATTTGGTAAGCAAACATGTGAGCGAAGGATACCGTGTAGAGTTGGGAGATTTCGGAACCTTTTCGCCAAGCTGAAATCGGCTCCTATTACGGACCCCAACAATCCGCAAAAAGCACACATTCATTTCAACGGGGTACAATTCACCGCATCAAAAAAGTTTAAGAACGGAGCAATAGGGCAATTGAAGCGACACAAAGATATTCGTCTTCCACAATCCAAAGATCTAGATAAAGAAAAACGCAAGCAATTACTATTGGACTACATCGATAAATATGGGTTTATCAATCGAGTGACTTATAGTAAATTGACAGAGCGATTGAAAGATGCCGCATTAGAAGATTTAAAGGAATTTGTAGATCAGGGTATCATCCGGCGTGAAGGACGAGGAAACCAATTGCACTTTATAAAAACTGTTGATTAGCAGGTTATTGCAGACTGAACAAAAATGAATCTCACAAGTAATAAATAAATTTTGCTTGAGCATAAAAGCGTTCAAAGAGTCTTTCTATTGAAAAAACAGAATATTTAAATTCTACAAAGAACAAATAAATAATATCTTTTGCAACATAGACAATGCAATTAAATACCTACTATCGCAAAGTAGAAATAGCAAAAATAAGGAATTATGACTAATTGCAGTATTGAGATGAAAGGATTAAAGTTTGAAGAAATGAATGCGGCAAGAACCGCACTCCGAATGGGAGCCAAGTCGGTCAGCATTCTTTATCACAGAACATGCGATGAGATGCCTGCCCTCAAAACCGAATATCACGAAGCCGTAAGCGAAGGTGTGAATTTCTTTGGCAGACATCAGGTGTGAAGTTTACAGGCAAGCGTGGAAAGCTCTACATTTACAGCCAATACCCCCGAAGGAGAGCAGCAACTCCCATTCGATAAAAGACTCGTTGCCATAGGATCACGACCTGCAAACCGGATTGTATCGACAACAACCGGAATAGAAGTTAATGAAAAAGGATATGTCATCACAAAAGAGCGTCCTTACGGAATGACAACCAAAGGGGGGTCTTTGCCGGTGGTGATGTGGTGCACACTCCGCAAACCGTAGTGTTAGCAATGCGGGATGCCAAGCAGGTAGCAAAAGGTATTGCTCAATTTGTCGATGCTAAAAAGCTATTGGAGGAGTAATCCTGTTTAAAAGGAACCAACAACAAAAATCCCCGAAAGCATTGCTACCGGGGATTTTCGTTGTTGGACTACCAAGATTCGAACTTGGGCAAACAGAACCAAAACCTGTTGTGCTACCATTACACCATAGTCCAAACATAGATGCTTTCTATTAAAAAGCGGTGCAAAGATAAGCGGAACAACCGAAACTTGCAAATATTTCAAAAAGTATTTTTTAGTCCAATCTTACTCACATTACTATCTCAAAAGACTATAGGCATCTCTTGCGTTCATAACCAATGAATTAATCCTTGCCTAAAAGTAACTCTATTTGACTATTACCAGATAATAATTTTTCTTTCCGCGCTGCACCAATAAATATTTTCCATCTAACAAATCGGAGCGAGTAATCAATCGATCAAAAGTGTCCAATTTCTCTTTATTCAGAGAAACGCCTCCACCTTGAACCATTTTACGCATCTCACCCTTTGAAGGAAATATTGCTGCACTCTCCGTAAATAAATCAACAGCTTTAGCGCCACTATCCAAAAGACTTTTAGATACTTCAAACTGGGGAACGCCTTCGAAAACGGCAAGCAATGTATCTTCATCCAGCTTTCTCAGAGAATCCGAAGTTGCATTGCCAAACAGAATACCCGATGCTTCAACAGCTGCATTATAGTCATCCTCGGAGTGAACCATAATTGTAACTTCTTTGGCAAGGCGTTTTTGCAGTACGCGTAAATGAGGAGCAGCCTCGTGTTCAGCCGTTAATGTCTCAACTTCCTCTTTGGAAAGAGAAGTGAATATCTTAATATAACGGGCAGCATCAGCATCACTCACATTAAGCCAGAACTGATAAAATTTGTATGGAGAAGTATAGCGGGCATCAAGCCAGACATTACCGGACTCAGTCTTTCCAAACTTGCCGCCATCGGCTTTCGTGATCAATGGACAAGTCAAAGCATACGCCTCACCACCGTTTGTACGACGAATCAACTCGGTACCCGTAGTGATATTGCCCCATTGGTCGGAACCACCCATTTGCAATTTGCAGCCTTTTGTCTGATTCAAATAAAGGAAATCATATCCCTGAAGCAACTGATAAGTAAATTCCGTAAATGAAAGACCGTCGCGGGCTTCACCGCTCAGGCGTTTCTTTACCGAATCCTTCGCCATCATATAATTAACCGTAATATGTTTGCCAACTTCACGGACAAAGTCCAAAAAGGTAAAGTTCTTCATCCAATCGTAATTATTTACCAACTCTGCACGATTGGGAGCGTCGGATTCAAAATCCAAAAATTTAGCCAACTGCTTCTTTATAGCTTCCTGATTATGGTGTAATGTTTCTTCATCCAGCAAATTGCGCTCCAATGATTTACCCGAAGGATCACCAATCATACCGGTAGCCCCTCCGATGAGTGCCAGCGGTTTATGACCACAGCGCTGAAGATGACGCAACATCATCACACCGCAGAGGTGTCCGATATGCAAAGAATCCGCAGTAGGATCAATGCCAAGATAAGCAGTAACCTGCTCCTTTTCCAAAAGTTCTTCAGTACCAGGCATCATATCGTGGAGCATGCCACGCCATCTCAATTCTTCTACAAAATTCATCGAATGATAATTTATTTAAATACTTGATATGCTTTGTGATCGCAAAAATACGACTCTTTATCTGAACAAGCAACTCTTAACTCCTAAAAAAGACGTTGGAAACATTATATGCAATGGTCTCCCGAAGCACATTCACCGAAAGATTTCTGTCCAGAGCTACTCGTTCATATAAAACTTCAATCGGAATCGGACTCTCATCTGTTTCCAGAAACAAGCGATCTACAGGCACTACACTCAATGCTTCTTTTTGATATTTTTCTCCAAAAGAAAGATAAAATCCGTACTTAAGGAACTCTTTTGCCAAATCCGGCTTTCCACGAAAACCATGAATAATCCAAGGCTCTGAAGGATTTAACTCCCGTTTTAGTCTTAACAACTCATTCGTGCTCCGCACCGAATGGATAATTAACGGCTTCTTGCAGTCAGAAGCCAGTCGGGCCTGATAGCGAAAAAAGTCTTCCTGGACAGACATCTCGGCCTTTGCCAACTTATCGAGACCGGCTTCTCCGATTGCAAGTACCCGAGGATGCTGCACATGTTCCATTAGCAATTTCCACAAAGGGTGTTCCTCAACACGGACCGTATAATCAGCTGCTATGATCCAAGGATGAATACCAACCGAATACCATCCTTCGGGACCGGGACAAAAGTTATCGGGATAGCAATTAAGAATCGCTTCTCCCGGATGCAAGGGAGAACGGTGGGTATGAATGTCAAAAGACTTGCTCATGGCACGGGGTCATAACCGGAACCACCCCATGGATGGCATTTTAATACTCGCCGGACAGCCAAATATAGACCTTTAAGAGGACCATACTTTTTGATTGCTTCAATAGCGTACTGTGAGCATGTCGGAGTAAATCTGCATGAAGGAGGAGTCAGAGGAGAGATAAACTTCTGATAAAAGTAGATGGGCAGCAACAGCACATATGAAAAGAGCTTTTTCATTATCTGCACTTTTAGTGTCTTTAATTTATTTCTGCCGAAGCATTTGGTCGTTCCGTAGTAGGCTGAGCCTTTTCAGATAAAAGCTTTTCTTCTATCCGCATCAATGCAATTTTCATTTTCTCCTCAATTTCAGGAGAATTTGGTAAACTACCGGAAAGGTAGATAAAACCGACAGCCAATCGTATATTTTGATTTTCTAAGAAACTTATAAGCTGATGTTTGTTCGTACGAAAAGCTTCACGAATCTGACGTTTCACTCGATTACGTTTAACCGCCCGCTTAAAACGACGCTTGGAAACGCTTATCAGTATTGCAACCGGAGCATCAAGCTCCTCCACAGGAAGATACACTACACGCAAAGGAAAAATTGAGAACGAATGGGCACCACCGGCAAACATTCTCTCTATAATTTTCTTCCTATTAAGCCTTTCAGACTTATGCAATGTATTTGCCATATATAAAAAGACTACGAATTATCTCTTACCTGTTTTTCATTAAAAAGATTTCTCTCAAATATATTTTTGTTTCATCCCCATCAGCCGATGGCTAAAATAGACTTGAAAACAAGAGATACCTTCTTAATGGTAAACACAACCGATAATTCGTAGTCTGCTAATTATTTGCCTTTGTTATTCTCCTTAATAAACAAATCCAGCGCTGCAGTCATTGAGGGAGCTTGCACAGTTGGAGCTTCAAGATCCAACCGGAAGCCTGCATCTTTTACTGCCTGGGCAGTGGTAGATCCGAATGTTCCGATTTTAATATCCTTTTGTTCAAATTCCGGGAAATTCTTTTTCAAGGAACTCACTCCAGCCGGACTAAAGAAAACCAACATATCATAGTCAAACTTTTCATCGGCCGTGAAGTCGTTGCTCACAGTACGGTACATTACAGCCTCTGTATGCTGTATTTTATTCTTCTCAAGAAGATTCCTAATCTCATCCGTATGGACATCAGACATCGGAATTAGATATTTCTCCGTTTTATGCTTCAAAATCGAAGAAAACAAATCTTCAAACTTTCCGGTATTCCCGAAAAAGATTTTACGTTTACGGTACTGCACGTATTTTTGTATATACAAAGCTATTGACTCTGTAACACAAAAATATTTCATTGTCTCCGGAATGGCTACCCGAAGTTCCGTAGAAAGATTGAAGAAATGATCAATAGCATGACGTGAAGTGAAAATAACAGCAGTATGATCTAAAATTGAAACCTTCTGCTGTCTGAATTCTTTGGCAGACAGACATTCAACTTTAATAAACGGGCGGAAGTCTATTTTCACGCCATATTTCTGGGCGATGTCGTAGTAAGGAGATTTCTCTGATGCCGGTTTCGGCTGCGACACAAGTACTTTCTTTATTTTCAACGTCCTAGATTTTTATTATAAACAATCATTCAACTGCTCCAATACCCGATATAATATCAGAAAAGGCAGTATTTCAAGGGCACAAAAGTACAAAATTAAAAGAAAACTACCATATAAATTGTTACAAAAAAGCTTTAGGCACTTATAAAACATTGAGATTTTAACTATAACAAACAAAAAAAGTCCGATAGTTAAAGCTAGTTGTACATTTAAATCAAAATAGATTAGTAGCAAAACATACGGAAAAAGAGCAAATCCCAGGTAGTATAACAAAGTGGAATAAGACTCCAGCCATAAGGAAACACGGGACCCGTCAAAAAAAATCCACCCTAAGAAAGAATAGATAAGCCACTTCAGAAAAAGATAAGCCAAACAAATGCCAATGTATGCTCCAAGTAGGATATAAGGTGATGCAAACGAAGTGGCTTTCGGAAACATGTCAATGGAATATCTAAATATACAAATTCCAAGCAAAACGCAAGTTTGAAGTATGAGTAACAACAAATACCGCATATCAGAAGCGGTTGATGTGGCAAAAATGCTGGTTCGCTCACGATTCAACAAAAAGTCTTTTACCAACTGAAACAAAAACTTCCGACTACGCGAGAGTACATAGGCAGACAAAGAAAAGCAACATAACAAAAGTATAGTGATGCCATCATCCGCTTTAGGCGAATACGGAATAGGAATACCTTGCATATCCATAATGGTCATCATTATTAAACTCATATCGCCGCAAACTTACGAATAGAACTATCCCATACAGGAATGGTAGTTATCAACTCGACAGCCTCTTGCGGAGTACGAGCTTCATACCAAATATTTCCATGCTGAGGACGCATAAAATTTTCATCCATAGCCCGCTGTAGCATGGTTAGTAGTGGATCAAAATAGCTCTTGATATTCAAAATTACGATAGGATTTAAATATAGGCCCAATTGTTTCCAGGTAATGATTTCAAGAAGTTCTTCTAATGTCCCACATCCCCCGGGTAACGCAATAACCGCATCACTCAAGTCGGCCATTTTCTTTTTTCGCTCGTGCATACTCCCCACCTCTATTAACTCGGTTAAGCCCTTATGCTGCCATCCTTGTTCCACCATAAAATGTGGAATCACCCCGGTCACTTCACCACCTTCAGCTAATACTGCATCAGCGGTTTCATTCATCAATCCAATGCCTCCCGCCCCATTGATCAGACGAATCCGGCGCTTTCCCAAAAGGCTTCCTAATTCACGGGCCGCTTCAAAGTAAACCGGATCAATTTTAGTACTGGAAGCACTATATACACATACGGATTTTATCTTATTCATGAATATTTCAGCTCTTAAAAATAAAATGTTTCGGCAAAGGTAGATATTTTTAAGAACATCTTAAAAATATCACTAATTTTGTGACTGATACTCCTATATTTGAATAACATTATAAACAAGATAAAAAATGATTAAACAAGATTATTTAGTGCGGATGATTCAAGAAATCATTTCTCTAATTGCTAATGCTATATTGAATAAAAAGAAATATCGCCACAGCGAATGGGTTGAATATGATTGCCTGACAAGACAACTTTTGGGATTCCCTTCTGAAAATCTCATGGGAGTAAGCATAGAAGAATTGATAGACAAATATGAGGGAGACCCCAATAAAATGGGAAAGATAGAATTGGCAGGCATGACCATGTTAAAAATATCAGATGATCTGGAATCTACAGAAGTTCTCCAGAAAGCAAAGCTTCGTCAAGATGGCCTTGCATTACTTAAATATGTTCAGAATAACAGTGGAAACTTTTCCATTCAACGGGTTCAGTTAATCAGTCTACTGGATTTCAATGGCTAAAGCCACAAATCCGGAATATCATTCCAATCAAAAAGCTGTCATTCCCTCATTCGAGAAAAAGGGAAGACAGCTTTTATATAAATAGCTGTAAAGCTATGCTGATTATAAACAGATAAACAGGGACTACAAACCGAATGCGGCTTTTATCTTATCCACATAATCTAATTTCTCCCAAGTAAAAAGCTCTACCGTAACGTCCTTATTACCTTCGTAACGGGAATGATAATGCTTGGTAATAGTCTGTGGTTCACGCCCCATATGTCCATAAGCCGCAGTTTCCAGATAGATTGGATTACGTAGTTTCAGACGATCTTCTATCGCTTTTGGACGAAGATCGAACAGCTCACTAATAATACGAGCTATTTCTCCATCACTCTTATTTACATGGCTACGACCATAAGTGTTCACATAAATATTGATAGGCTTTGCCACGCCAATTGCATAAGAGACCTGAACCAATACTTCATCCGAGACACCGGCGGCAACAAGATTTTTGGCAATATGACGGGCTGCATAAGCTGCACTACGGTCCACCTTGCTGGGATCTTTTCCTGAAAATGCTCCTCCACCGTGAGCACCTTTACCGCCGTAAGTATCTACAATAATCTTTCTTCCTGTCAGCCCGGTATCACCATGAGGCCCTCCAATGACAAATTTCCCGGTAGGATTGACATGGTAAATAATATCGTCGTTGAACAAAGCCAACACTTTCTTTGCATGAATAGAAGCAATTACGCGAGGCATCAGAACGTTAATCACATCATGACGAATAATTGAAAGCATTTCTTCATCTGCTTTCAATTGCGCAGTTTCGCTATCATCCACAGGTTGAATAAAATCGTCATGTTGTGTGGATACTACAATAGTATCAATGCGCACAAGCTTGCCATTATCATCATATTCTATGGTAACCTGGCTTTTAGCATCGGGACGAAGATAAGTCATTTGTCTCCCTTCGCGACGGATATCAGCCAATACCTGAAGAATACGATGCGCCAGATCAAGAGATAAAGGCATGTAATTTTCAGTCTCGTTTGTGGCATAACCAAACATCATTCCTTGGTCTCCGGCTCCCTGATCCATTGGATCCGATCTTTCAACTCCACGATTAATATCGGGACTCTGTTCATGAATAGCTGAAAGCACCCCACAAGAGTTACTTTCAAACATGTATTCGCCTTTAGTATAGCCAATCTGTTGAATAACCTCACGCGCAATAAGCTGAAGATCAACATAGGCTTTAGTTTTCACCTCTCCAGCCAGTACCACCTGTCCGGTAGTAACCAGGGTTTCGCAAGCTACTTTCGAACTGGGGTCGTAAGCCAACAGTTTGTCAAGCACAGCGTCCGATATTTGATCGGCCACTTTGTCGGGGTGCCCTTCAGACACCGATTCGGATGTGAATAAATATCCCATACTTCAATTAAAATTAAATTAATGAAATCAATGAAAAGAGGAATGAGATAATGAGTAGAAGTACATTATGCATGAAGCAGAAAAGTATGTGTTTTAGCATTTTTTTCTGTGGTTGCAAGCTACTCAAATCTCTCCACATTTCATTTTCGATGCAAAGATAATGAAATATCATCTTCTCATTTTATCTTAAAGTACATTTAACACAAAAATAAAAAAAGGAATACCACGATTCCCATCGTAATATTCCTGCCATATTGTTAACTCTAATTACTAGTAATTATTTTAGTAGATTTCGATAGAAACATTCAACATCCTTCCATTTATAATAAGGAAAAGATTGTGTTGGAATCGGAATATGCACTTCATTTTCATTATGCAAGAATTTCACTAATATATCATCCGCTGTACCTTTTCTCTTCTTAAAATAAATTAGTTGGAGATTTCCAGCCATCGGAACAACTTTAAAGTCACTCCATATTTTATATACTTCATAGGGATCGCTGGCCGATACTCCATAATTTTCTATTTGCATTAATGCTAGTAAAGGAATTATATTGCCATCATGTCCGAAACGCAATGTGGCTGCCATATCTCCTTTCCTTATTGCTTCATCTGCACTATCCAAAATATTTTTCAATAACGGTTTTGCATTTGCTATTACCAGCCCCTTTCCCGCAGCATGATTAGCATCTCCTACGTAGAAACGATAATTAATACATTGCCATAAATCAAACAACTCTTGCGGTTCAAACAAATCATAAAAGGATACCGGGGTTTCTACATTCTGCATATCACTAGCTATCCAATACAACCCCCACATCAATGTATGAGGATCTACAACTTTCATCGCAAATAAACTGTCACTAAACAAAGCTTTCATCAATCGCTCAGGGCGAGTATGAAGCATTTCAAATTTACGATACTCTTCCACCCATGGACCATCTTGTGAAGAAGTAAATCTGTTAGATTCAGCAGTATGATAATTCAGATAATCCATGTATTTCTGGCTCGCTTCATAAGAAATAGAGAGTTTTGGATTCAGCTCTTTCAAACGATCCCCAAAAGCAACCATGCTCATGGCACAACGTAATACAATAGTGGATCGGGCCAGAACAGATTGGTTTCCACTAAAAACCTCTGGAAAGTTATGGAACATACGTTCAGCGATTCCCCTATGTTGCCTAACTCCTAAAGGAGTCAAATCACCACCATGCCCTTCAACTTCTTTCCAAACTTGAAGCAGTCGTTGATAAGTATCCTTCCCCAACACAGTTAAGGCATTCTCTCGGTCAGCTTGCTCAAATAAATCAATCACCCACTTATAATCCCGATCAGAAATCAAATATCTTGAACCGTGTCGCCCATAATGACTTATATAAAAGGGAACATAGCCTTCAGGAGCCTTAGTCTGAGGTTTAAAATCAAGAGGATATGCCCAATATACTCCACCCGTTTTCTCTATATTTGCAAACAGTTCCGCCTGGGATGACTGCCCTTTTGAAAACGGGCAAATAATTAAAAGAGAAAAAATTAGAAGTAAGTTCTTTGCTTTTATTGTAATTCTACTCATATCCTTCATTCTGCTTCAAATAGGGATTATTAGTCAATTCACTTTCCGGAATAGGAAATAACGAATACTTATTATCAACATCTTCGCCTAAACGGGCTCCATTCTTCCAGTCCCAGTTATATCCTTTTGTAAATTTACCAAAACGAATAAGATCTGTACGACGAGTAAGCTCGGAAGCCAACTCCCTTTGGCGTTCAGCTAAAATGAAATCTAAATTTAAATTACCGATTGATATATCGCCGGAAACATCGGAGCGTACTCCAGCTTTGGCATATTTCCCGGACATATAAGCTCTTTCCCTAATTTCATTGACATACCCTAAGGCTTCAGCGGCATTTCCACCTCCCCCTCTCAAAATGGCTTCAGCCGCCATCAAATAAGCATCAGCCGTACGGAACATCGGAAAATCGATAGAAGTGTAAGTATCACCTGACGAGCTGATTTTATCATCTTTAGTAACATTCCTCCATTTTATATAACCGTATCCACACGTAAAAGTACTAGTCATATTTAAATTTGCATCCCAGGTGTCCTTGGTCTGATTAGGCAATGCAGTCATAAACGTTGCACGTTTATCCTTTTTCTGATTTCCCCAAGTATCATTAGTCTGGAACATCACATCATCCGAATCAAATGCGTTAACCAAAGTTGTTTTAGCCCGCACATTTCCCCAACCTTTAGACCCTACACCAGTCTGATACAACTCATCCATCGGGCCGTTAACAAAGGCTTTAACGTAAAAATTAGTTCCGGCAGAGCTCTGTGCATTAAGTCCATCCTGTACCAAGGGCCAAATGATCTCTTTACACGTATTATTATCGGCAAGAAATATCTCACGATAATCCGTAGCCAAAGGATAAGTGCCATCTTCAATTACCTTTTTTGCATAAGCATAAGCCTCACTATATTTATTTTCACCGATCCAGGACTCCGCATTCAGATATACGCGTGCCAATAAAAACCAAGCTGCCACACGATCCACTCTGGCATAAACATTCTCCCCCGGAGCTTTAAGAGCAGGCTCTATGCCATTAAGTTCGGAAACGACATAATCGAAAATTTTTTTCCGGCTCCATTGTTCCGGAATTTCTTTAACCCCGGTATTCTCATCTACATAAGGCACCGAACCGAATAAATCACAAAGCATCGAATAACAATATGCACGAATAAAACGAGCTTCTGCCCTGTAAAACGTATAATCATCTTTCATCTCATCCCATAGCCCACGGCTTTTTATCTTATCTTCCGTACACTCTCTTAATATTTCATTGCAATATGCGATGCTCATATATAAACGCTGATAGGTCCATGTCACCACAGAAGCATTAGAGGCATCCCATTGAAGATTCAAACATTTCCTCAAGCCGTTGGAAGAAGAAGGCATAAGGAACTCATCCGTATTCAATTCCTGCAAATAAAAAAGCAAACGCACATATCCGGAATAGCCCTCATTAGCCCCTTCCAGATCTCCATCACCGCCATCACCTCCTTGCTGTCCGGTAAGAATCAGTGACGCATAGCATTTAGCCAATACTCCGGTATATCCGTCTTTTGTCGTATACACTTGTTCACTGACCAATTGATTATTATCAAGAGGCATAGTATCCAAATCCCCCATACAGTCTGTAAAGAGTAATCCCAACAAGATTATAAATAGTGAATGAGAAAATATCTTTTTCATAATACAACAATTTAAACATTAAAAATTAAGAACTGCGCTTAAGGTATAAATACGTGGACGTGGGTATACATCACGATCTATTCCACTATATATCTCCGGATCTATTCCTGAATAATCGGTAATTGTGAGTACATTTTGGACTCCAAATATTAAGCGTAAAGAACTGGATGCATCCCAAAGCTTATTAAAACGATAACCAAGAGAGAGATTATCTATACGAAAGAATGAAGCTTTCTCGAGGAAATAATCCGAATAAAGTTGTTGAAGTTGAAATCCGGAATCCCGCGTACGCCGGAGTATATTCGAAAAACTGCCTTGATCACTATATACCGACTGTACATATTGGTCAGCGGCAACATAGTTATATACATAATTACCAAAAGAACCGTGCCCGCTTACTGCAAAGTCCCAGTTCTTATAAGTCAATTGGGTATTCATGCCTAAGTAAGAAGTAGGAAGTGCACTTTTCCCGGTTGCATACCTTGTTTCCACACTGGATACAGAGCCATCGGGCTGAATATATTGTCCCTCCAGAGGCTTTCCCGATTCATTATAAGCTTGTTTTGCCAGATAGAAAGTATAGGGACGTTCGCCTACCATAAAGACCTGAACTGTTTTTCCCGTACCCGATATAGCACCTGTTTGAACAAAATTGGACTTGGAATCAATTACATTCAACTTTGTTATTTTGGAATCATTCCAGGTATAGTTCACCCCGATATTCCATTTCCATTTTTTTGTATTTACAGGAACTGCATTAACAGAAAGTTCCAGACCCTTATTGTCCATTTCACCAATGTTCGTAGTAAGAACAGACGAGTAATTCGTACCCGATATCACATTTATTGTATTCAATAAATCTTTTGTATGCCTTTTATAATAATCTATAGAACCGGAAATTCGATTATTTAAAAAGCCATAATCAATCCCGACGTTATAAGTTGCTGTCGTTTCCCATTTAATATCAGAATCATAACCATTAGGACGGTACGTGTTATACCAAACATCACCAAACTGATACCTGGCTTCCGGATAAGAAACCGTAAATGTTGTCATATAAGGATAATCATTTAAAATATCCTGTTGTCCCGTTTGTCCATAACTTAAGCGTAATTTCAAGTCGGACAAGACCTTAGAATCTTTTAAGAAATCTTCCTGCGCAATTTTCCAACTCAATGCCACAGATGGAAATAAACCCCAGCGATTTCCTTTCGCAAAACGGGAGGAAGCATCCGAGCGAAGGGTAGTAGTGAGCATATATTTGTTATCATAATCATAGTTAAGACGACCATAAAATGACAATAAATAGGACTCTGTCTCATAGTGATTCGGCGAGAAGAGTTCTTCATCACTTGGCGATAGAGTGGTTGCATTGAATTTTTTCCAAAAATGCTGCCAGCCGTAACCGCCCATCAGACTAACGTTATGCTTTTCATTAAACACATGTGAGTAATTAGCATAAAAATCCAACAATGTATTCCTCTTATTCTGCTTAGAGTCATAATTGAGCCCCGTACCATCTTTCATATTCGAGGTATACATCATACCGGCCAACTCGGGAACATCATTTGAATAAGAGCTTTTCAATATATCATACCCGAGATTCAGGTTCAATTGCAAATCTTCAAAATGGTGGACTTTATAATTGAACGATGCATTACCGATAGAGCGGATTACCTTATTTCGCATATTTTGCAATTCAAATTGTGCTACAGGATTATCCGTCTGAATGGCCATCGGCGAGTTTCCGTTCATCCAAATAAAATATCCTAATCCAGGATCAGTATCGGCAGTAGAGCTACCAGTTTTTACAGAACGCGTCGGGTCGTACCGAAGAGCGTTATTGACAACGCTCTCATCCACTTTCTTATTGTTTTCATAAGAGACTTTGAGATTCAAGTCCATTGAAAGGTGATCGCCAAAAAACTTAGGGGAAATACCCCCATTGAATGTATATCTTTCGTAATTGTTAGTCTTAATAACCCCGTTTTGATTTGTATATCCCACGGATAGACGATAAGGAGCATGCTTCTCAAGGTTACCTGCAACAGAAAAATTATGTTCCTGACCTAATGCCATACGGTATATCTCATCCTGCCAGTCTGTCGACACACTCCCAAGTTGGACGTTGCTTGGAACTCCGCTTACAGTCGGAACAAACGAACGAAATTCATCGGCAGATAGAACTTTTAGCTTCTTTGTTATAGTACTCACCGAAAGATTGGTGGAGTAATTAAACTTCAATTTCGAATCACTTCCTTTCTTAGTTGTAATTACAATCACACCATTGGACGCCCTTGAACCGTAAATAGCCGTTGCAGATGCGTCTTTCAGTACAGTAAAAGTCTCAATATCATTCGGATTGATACCTCCAAGTATATTCCCGCCACCTTCAATTGTCGAATTATCCACCGGAACCCCATCAATTACAATCAAAGGATCATTTGAAGCAGACAGGGAAGCACCACTTCTTATGCGAACGGTAGAGCTTGAACCTGGTGCACCGGAACCGGAAACAACATTCACCCCGGAAACCTTTCCCACCAAAGCGCTTTGGGCAGTAGTCTGTAATCCCTTATTAAACTCATCCGTTTTTATTGCCGTCACGGATCCAGTAAGGTCCGACTTCTTCACACTTCCATAGCCGATCACCACAACATCCTCCAACAACTCGCTGTCTTCCTCCAAGACTATTTTCATGGTAGAGGAAGAAGCAATAACTTCCGCATCTTTATAGCCGATGTATTTTACTACCAGAATTGAACTTCTGCCAGGAACTTCAAATGAAAAACTTCCATTCAAGTCAGTGATAGTACCTACTTTGGATCCTTTTACCCAGACATTAGCCCCGATAATAGGCTGTTTTTCTTTATCTACCACACTCCCTCTCACAACAAGCCCTTGTGCGAATGAACTCACATAAAAAAGACAAGCCAATAATGACAAGTACCATTCCATTTTGGGAAATATCCCATCACTTTTCTTTTTTTCCATAATAAATTATTTAAGTAACTAACAAAGAAATTTTATGAGCAACAAAACTATCAGCTTTTGTTCGTCACAACAATTAAAATTATGGAAAAGTAAGATTGAAGCTCTTATATATGTTTTATAAAAGGCTGGAAAACACAACACTAAAGGTAAACAATATCAAGGCCAAAGTAAGTGGAGAGGAAACTATTTTATATATTATAGAGATGAGCGAGCAGATCTTTTTCAGAGACAAGAAGTCTGTTTCTTATCTTCATTCTATAATTATATACGGTTTGCAAAGAGTAATGAAGGAAATTGGCAATTTTTGAATTATCAGTTATTCCTAAACGTATTAAAGCATATATCCTCAATTCAGGAGTTAGCAATTCTCCTTCTTTCGGATATATTTTCTCTATATCATTCATATATCCATTAAAAACCTCTATAAAATTAGGAAAGATTGAGAGAAAAATAGTATCAAACTGATTCATAAAGTTTTTTAATTCATTCGATGCTGAAGACTGGCTATAAGCAAGTTTTGCCACTTCAGACATCTGACCAGTATTAATGATACGAATTAGCGCTTTCCGATGCTCTTCTTGCCGTGATATATATTCCGAACAAATATTAAACAACAAACCAATATATTCTTCTTTGATATGATTAACTTCTTTGATTTGCCGATTCATCTGAGCCAAATTATTCGCCATTTCTTGCAGACAGCTATTCTGATTTTCCAGAGAAAGCTGAGCTTTAACCAATTTGATGTTTTTTTTATAGACAAAAATAAGAGCAACAGCCAACATTGAAAAAAGAGCAAAAAGAGTCAAAGAGAAATAGATCAGTCGAATTTTATTGTTCATTACTCGCAAATTATTCGCTGCATTAATTATGGGGAGATATTCTACTATATCCAATATACGATAACGAGCTTTTCCAAAGTTAATATCCTCTAATGCACAAGTAATATAATTATAGGCTCTTTCTACATCCCCTTCTCTATAAAGAATTGCAGCAAGGCGTTGAAGAGACATATATACTTTTTTAGCATTTCCTATATCCGTAATTGAAGATAATATCAAATAATGCTTAGCATTTGTTGTATCTCTCTTTGCCAAATAAAGCTCAGCCATCAAATATTCCATTCTAGCTCTATCCGGATTCTCATTTGCATTTTTCTCATAATAGTTCTTCAAAAGAGATAAGGCAGCATCCTCCTTTCCATTCATTTTCAATAAGCCGCATTTGTTCATGATATAACTAGTTGAGCTCGGGGGACTTATTGAAACCAGAGTATCTTTATAGCGTCTCATTTTTTGGAAATAAGTTTTCTGCGCGCCTGGTTCTATCTCTTCATTATAGCAGGACAAATATATCGTATGATACAAATAATAGAAATAAGTACTATGCTTCACATAAGGTGTCCGTTCCATTCCATCTAAAATAGCCAAAGCATTTTGATGCCTACCCATCTTATTCAATACATCCGCCATATTCATTGAACTCTCATCCTGCTGATTCCGCCCTAAAGTTTTGGAAACTTTAATCCTCTGCTTTGCAACAACAAAAGCTGTATCTATCAAAAAAGAACGGTATTTTTCAAAGAGACTACCTAATATTTTAAACCGGAATTCATCATCATCTGCATACCCCAAAGTACGTTGCAAATCAGAAATTTCTTTTTCAATCTCTTTTTGGTAGATATTCCGGTTAGCAACCATATTATCCAATCTAAGCAATAAAATATCCTCCTTCTTTCCATCATTCGCTAAAACTGAATTAAGATTTAAGCAAACTCCTATCACCATTAATTGAATAAGTTTTTCAAGCATATCCTAAGTAATATTAGATCCAGAGCAAAGTTATCAAAATCATTTAATTCTATCCATTTGATCCTAAATATCTTTCATTACTTTCTTTAGCATCTGGTTCAGGTACAGCAATACAACATCATCATTGACTCTATTATGAAGCACTCCCGCTCTATCAAGAAATATTTTCTGTGACTATAATCGGTGTCAGTCTTCTCTACAAATAGCATGTGCATCCAAGAAGATATTAACAAAAGAACATCGCTTGATTTAAATATGCTTGCACAAGAAATTTTCTAAATTACACAATCATATCTCAATTTTTCAATAAGTCATATATCAGAAGCAAAGTCTATTTATTACCCTTATGAGCAAAGTAAGAAGATTAGTTGTTTCAGGGTATGTCAAGAAGCAAGACCATGTACCGCTTTTATCATGAAGTTTTTTGAGAGTGCGCAAGCTATAACGCAACGAGTTCAATATCAAAAACAAAAGGAACAAAGTCATTTTGATTAGTTCATTATCTTTAGAGAATCATTTTATTTACAATAAAAATCACGTGTTATAATAACACCTTAAATCAAGACAAGATGAACAGGTTAATTTCATCATTCACAATTATTTTATTTCTAGGGCTAACAGGATGCGCACCTACTAAACAAATTAAAGTAGAAAACCTCTGCCTAGAATCGAAAGAGAACCCTTTAGGTATCAACGTCCCACAGCCTCGCTTCTCCTGGCAGATTAATTCAGAGAAGCCTGATTTAACGCAAACATCCTATAGAATACAAGTTGCTTCATCACCCGATGAGTTAAAAAAGAGCAAAAAGCGGCATTGGGATTCCGGAGACATTCATTCAGATAAATCTGTGCTTATCCCCTATGCAGGAGAAACGTTGAAAACTGAAAGTCCTTATTATTGGCGGGTAAGAATCACGAGTAATCAAGGGAAAAGCAAATGGAGCAAAGTGCAGAATTGGTCAATGGCTATATTGGATTCTTCCGAATGGCAAGCTAAATGGATTGGCGAAAACAGACTTTCAAATCCAGGAGAGATAGCAAAAGGTAAAGATGAGGACAACAGAACCCGGCTTGCAGCCCGTTATTTCAGAAAAGAATTCACGGCTGATAAAAAGGTTAGCAGAGTCATGCTATATATTTCAGGACTCGGAAGCTCCGAAGCCTACTTAAATGGAAGTAAAGTAAGTGAAGACATCTTTGCGCCAGTACCTTCTATGTACGACAAATGCATCTATTACAACACTTATGATATAACCTCACTTATACAAAAAGGCGAAAATACGATCGGTGTGATAGTAGGTAACGGTCGTTATTTCTCGATGCGAAACCCCGGTATGGTCACATTTGGATTACCCAGCTTGTTAGCGCAAATAAAAATAGAATATGAAGATGGCTCAACAAACACGATATTGACAGATAACACTTGGAAAGTTACTTCAAAGGGACCGATCATTGCAAATAATGAATTCGATGGGGAAGAATATGATGCCCGTTTGAAAATGAGCGGATGGAATAAGAATAATTATGATGACGGCTTATGGAAAGATGCTGGACAAATAAAAGTTCCTGTGGGCAAACTAACCGCACAACAGACTCCAAACATTCGAATACAAGATACATTGAACCCCATAGTTATTACTGCACGTCCAGGAGGGAAATACATCTTGGATATGGGACAGAACATGGTCGGCTGGCTCAAAGTACATTTAAAAGGCGCGAAAGGGAAGCCCATCAGCATGAAATTTTCCGAGACTCTAAATAGTGACGGCTCACTTTATCTGGATAATCTTCGTTCTGCAAAAGTTATGGACGTTTATACCCCGGCTGAAAACGGTGAATTCACCTGGCATCCCAGCTTCGTCTATCACGGTTTCCGCTTTGTCGAAATTTCGGGAATTGACTACCAGCCTTCTCTGAATGATTTTACCGGCGAAGTATTCTATGATAAAATGGCAACTACCGGTACTTTTAAAAGCTCTGACCAATTGCTCAATCAGATTCACAAAAATGCATACTGGGGCGTCAGAAGCAACTACCGAGGCATGCCGACCGACTGCCCACAACGCGACGAGCGCCTCGGCTGGCTCGGTGACCGTACCACAGGAGCCTATGGAGAGGCTTTCTTATTCAATAATGGGCAATTATACAACAAATGGCTGCAAGATATTGAAGATTCTATGACACCAGAGGGGAGCATCTCGGATGTTTCTCCCGCTTATTGGCAACTCTATTCAGATGATGTAACCTGGCCTGCAGCATTCTTTTATGTAGCAGACATGTTATACAAACATTATAGCGATGATAAAGCCATCCGCACACACTATCCTGCAATGAAGCGTTGGATAGAACACATAAAGCAAGTATCCATAAAGGATTATATCGTAACAAACGATGCATATGGAGATTGGTGCATGCCCCCGGAGCAGCAACAGCTTATTCACTCTCAAGATCCTTCCCGAAAAACAGACGGAGCCATTCTGAGCACTACTGTGTTTTATGATTTACTAAAAAAGATGACAGCATTTGCAAGGATATGCAATCGAGAATCTGATATTCCTGAATATGAAACTCTGGCAGACAAAATAAAAGAAGCATACAATACACGCTTTTTTAACAAAGAAACCGCACAATATGGTAACAACACTGTTACTGCAAATATACTGTCACTTCGTTTAGGGTTGGTTCCAGAAGGCTATCAAAAGAAAGTCTTTGCCAATATTATAAAGAAAACAGAGGAAGATTTCAATGGGCACGTTAGTACAGGAGTGCTCGGAATCCAGCATCTGATGCGTGGATTAACAGAATACGGCAATGTCGATTTAGCTTTCAGGATTGCAACGAATAAAAGCTATCCTAGCTGGGGGTATATGATAGAAAAAGGTGCCACTACCATATGGGAATTATGGAATGGAGATACGGCAGATCCAGCTATGAATTCAGCAAATCATGTTATGCTACTAGGCGACCTTCTCATTTGGTATTATGAAGACTTGGCAGGTATAAAGTGCGCCTCGGGTAGTGTCGGTTTTAAAAAACTACTGATGGCTCCCGCTTTTCCACAGGGACTTGATTCAGTAAGCGCTTCCTATCAATCGGTATATGGGGAAATAAAAAGTGCATGGAGCAATAGAGATGGAAAATTAGATTGGAAAGTTTCCATTCCAGGAAATACCTCGGCTACAGTTCGCATTCCCAAAGCATTCAATACAGGCAAAAATGCGACAAAGCAGGCAAACATTGGCAAAATATCAGAGACGAATGAATACGATGAATATGAAATTGGATCAGGGAATTACCGGTTTAACAGCCCTGAATAATAAATCTCCCGGATTGTCTTTTTCAAAACCGGATGCACTACTTCAGGCGCAATTTCAGCCAACGGCTCCATTACAAACCGACGTTCATGCATTAATGGATGGGGAAGCTTTAATATGGGGGTGTCAAGAATGAGATCATCACAAAGCAATAAGTCAATGTCTATAACGCGATCGGTGTAAACACCATTTTCAGACTTATGAATACGCCCCATCTCATATTCAATATGTTTGGATATCTCAAGTATTTCCAGCGGAGAAAGCAACGAATCCACGTGAACAGCAGCATTCAGAAAAAAATTATCTGAAGTGAATCCCCAAGGGGAAGTATGATAAAAAGCGGATAGGGAAACAATTCTCCCTATCCGCTTTTGAATATAATCTACTGCCAGGCAGAGGTTTTGTCGCTTATCACCAAGATTGGTTCCCAAACTAAAATAAACATCCGCCATACTCAATAAACAATAATAGGGTAAGCTTACAACACAGTTATGTAATTACCTATCGGTAATTAACATGGCATCACCATAAGTACCAAAACGGTAATCTTCCTTCAAAGCTATATGGTAGGCCTCCATTACCTGATCGTAACCACCAAAAGCAGCCACAATCATAAGTAAAGTAGAAAGAGGCATATGGAAATTAGACACCATTGCATTAGCAACAGTAAATTCATAAGGCGGAAAGATAAATTTATTTGTCCATCCTTCATAAGGTTTCAAATGTCCATCCGTACTCACCGTACTTTCAATTGCCCGCATTACAGTAGTGCCAACCGCACAAACCTGCTTACGCGAATCTTTAGCATGATTTACAATCCGAACAGCTTCTTCATTCACAACCATCTGTTCAGAATCGGTTTTATGTTTGGTCAGATCCTCAACATCAATATCGCGAAAGTTACCCAAACCTGCATGCAAGGTAATAAAAGAAAAATTAACACCTTTAATTTCCATCCGTTTCATCAGTTCGCGACTGAAATGCAAGTTTGCCGTAGGAGCAGTAACAGCCCCTTCATTTCGTGCAAATATGGATTGAAAACGATCGGCATCTTCAGGCTCCACCGGACGATTGATTATACTATGAGGCAAAGGGGTTTCTCCTAACGCATACAAAGCCTTTTTAAACTCATCATGAGGCCCGTCATACAAAAAGCGAAGAGTTCTTCCACGTGAAGTTGTATTATCAATAACCTCAGCCACCATGGAATCATCGTCTCCAAAATACAACTTATTTCCTATACGTATCTTACGGGCCGGATCAACCAAGACATCCCATAAGCGAAGCTCTTCGTTTAATTCGCGCAACAAGAAAACTTCAATGCGCGCTCCTGTCTTTTCTTTATTTCCATATAAACGTGCAGGAAACACTTTGGTATCATTGAAAATGAATACATCTTCATTATCAAAATATTCTAGAATATCCTTAAACATTCTATGCTCTATTTTGCCCGTTTTTCTATGCAAAACCATCAAGCGCGACTCATCCCTATACTTTGCAGGATGCAAAGCTATTTTCTCTTCCGGAAGTTTAAATTTAAATTGTGACAGTTTCATATTTATCTTTATTCTTTGATTTATTCTTCTGTTTCTATTTCTTGGATATCTATCCACGACTTAAAATCTCGCGGATCAAGGCAGTCAGATATATGAATATCACCCACCCGCGTACGTTGCAATCCGATAAGATGCGCCCCGCTATGCAACGCTTCCCCTATATCACGCGCCAAAGCTCTGATATAGGTGCCTTTACTGCAAACAACTCTTATTTTTAATTCCGGTAGACAGCATTCCAGTAACTCTATCTCATCTATAACCAATAATTTAGGTTTTAGTTCAACATCTTCACCCTTACGGGCCAAATCGTAAGCCCGTTTCCCGTCTATCTTACACGCGGAAAAAGATGGAGGTATCTGATTTATTTCGCCAATAAAAGTTTTCAACGCACTTTCAACCATCTCCCGCGTAATATGTTCTGTAGGATAAATAGCATCTACCTCATGTTCCAAATCATAAGAAGGTGTAGTAGCGCCTAATCTTATAGTGGCAATATACTCTTTCGTATGGAATTGAAATTCTTCTATGCGTTTGGTCGCTTTACCTGTACACACAACCATCACTCCTGTTGCCAAAGGATCAAGAGTGCCTGCATGTCCTACTTTAAGCTTCTTCACATTCATCCGCCGACAAATATGATAACGTATATGCCCGACCACTTTGAAAGAAGTCCACCCCAATGGCTTATCGAAGTATAATACCTCTCCTTTTTTAAAATTCACAATCCTCTCTTTAAATTAAATAAGCAATCATCCCACCTCCAGGTTGTGGCCGGTAAGTAATAACAAAAGAATTATTACTCCAACAATAATTCGGTACCAACCAAATGCTTTAAAACCATATCTGGTAACAAAGCTTATAAAGAATTTTATCGCAATTAATGCTACAATAAATGCCACAATATTACCAATAATAAGTGCTGGCATATTTGTCATAAGCACTTCCTTCCCGCCATGCAAGAAAAGTTTCAAGACTTTATACCCGGTAGCAGCAAACATCGTTGGAACCGCAAGAAAAAAAGAAAACTCGGCAGCATCTTTACGTGTCATTTTTTGGGCCATTCCTCCTACGATAGTTGCCATCGAACGAGATACTCCCGGAATCATAGCAATACACTGAAAAAGACCGATATTAAAGGCTTTCTTCTCCGTGAGTTCCATGCCTTCTTTTCCTTTATTAAAGATCTTATCACAGAATAGCATAAAGATTCCTCCGATCACAAGCATCACAGCCACAACTTCTACGCTCTCAAGCATTTCATCAATTTTGTCACTAAAAAGAAAGCCGATTATTGCAGCGGGAATAAAAGCAACCAACAACTTCCAATAAAAATCACATTTTTTCAAGAGTCGCTTCAACCAAATACAACAAGACTCCGTAAATCCTTTGTCATAAGTCGCTTCCGGATCAAAGACCTTTATTGGTTGAAGGCGAAAAAAACGTTTCCAATAGAGCCAAACAACAGAAAGAATTGCGCCGAATTGAATGATAACAGTAAACGCTTTCACGAATTCCGTACTCTGAACACCAAGCATACTTTGAGCTATTATCATATGCCCGGTCGAGGAGACCGGTAAAAATTCAGTTAATCCTTCAACTATAGCTATAATTATAGTCTGTAATACGGTCAAGTCTCCCATAACTATTATTTATCTGTTTTTGGCTTGCGCAATACGGCATATATCATAAACAAAAAACCGGCAAGCGAAACAAGCGGAGCCACTTTAATACGACGAACACTAAAAATATCCGATTCAAAATGGGTCACTGTTGAAGATGGGCCTGTCATTAGGATAAAGCCAAGAATTACTACACCCATTCCGATAGCAAGCAAGATAAAGTTTGTTTTATCAAATGCAAATTTTTGTTTATCAGCCATTTGTCTTAGTACAATTAATAGTTACTACTCTTTAAACAATTTAATCTATATGATCTTCTGATATTATATGTAATACAATGCGCCCGCTTTCATCCTCAAATACTTATTAATTGAAAGATAGGCACAAAAACATGTGATACACACTCCGAATATAAGAACGGCACCAGAAACGGTAAGCATAACATTGAATGTAACCAACTTAATTAAATCAGGCTCATAAGAGACTAACCAATAAGCGGCACTCCATAAAATACTATCAGCTATGAGACCCGCCAAGCATCCAATCCAGAAATTCCGCCACATAAACGGACGGCGGATAAAACCCCAACTTGCCCCTACCAGTTTCATCGTATGAATAAGGAAACGCTTAGAATATATCGTTAACCGAATCGTATTATTAATTAAAGCAAAAGATACAAAAGTAAGCAATACAGCAAGTCCAAAAAGCACTAAACTAACATTTCTGATGTTCTCATTGACCGTATCGATAAGCTCTTTTTGATAAAGAATTTCCTGAATATTAGTGTTTCGCTTTATCAGTCTTTCAATTTTAGCAATACTGTCTGCATTAGTGTAAGTGGAGTGGAGTTTTATTTCAATTGATGCCTTAAAAGGATTATAACCCAAAAACTCTTCCGGATTAGTTCCCATCGCTTCCCGTTGTTCTTGCAGAGCCCGCTGTTTTGAAATATATTCCGTTTCTTTAACAAAAGGTTCCGAACTCAACTGCTTCTGCATTTTTAAAATATCACTTTCCTTCATATCATCGCTGATAATAACGGAAAAATTAATGTTTTCTCTCACATAAACGGAAAGGTTGTGAGCTGTAAGTACAAAGAAAACAACAAGACCTAACAAAAGCAGAACTAAAGTCGTGCTTATGCTAGAAGTAATAAACTGCATATCAAAATAAGATACAGAATTGTTTTTGTACTTTGTCTTCATTACCATCATTTATCTCTTTCTGAATATATAAATCATTGAGCTACTGCGTTCTTTTTTAGCCAAGGTACTAAACCATGCTAATACGCCAGTTAAGATGCCCCGAATAAAATAAAACGAACGACTCATATTCTTTTCGCTAAGCATAGATACATAAAATGCATCAAACGGCATCGGATAATGAGCTGCAAGAATAAAGCCATGTTTTACACCAAAGCGCTGAATCGAATCCGGCGTAAAATGCCAAAGGTGCCGAGGCACATCATATGCCGCCCAATACTCTTGATAGTGTCGGGCATCAAATGAAGAACAATTAGGAACAGCCACAATTAATATACCCTTATCCGTCAATAACTCATTGAGATCATCCCAGGTTTCATTCAAATGCTCCAAATGTTCTAAAACATGCCATAACGTAATCACATCAAAGCTGGCCGGTTTAAATGCACTTAGTTGCGTATCGGGTAAAACATCCAGATTAAACTGTCTTTTGGCAAAAGCGCGCGCTTTATCATTCTTTTCCACAGCAGCAACTTGCCAACCTCGACGTCGCATAATATCCGGAAAATAGCCTGTACCAGTTCCAATATCAAGTAAAGAGCCTTGCCTCCTGTGCGATTCGCGAACAACCAAACGGGCCTTATGCCCCAACATGTATTTTCGTATCCAATGATATACAAAATTAACAAGCCCTTGTCTTGTATCAGAATGAGAGATGTAATCGGGAGTTGCATAATATTTTCCAATTTCCCCTTCAACAGGGAAGTTCTGAGTAAACAAAAAACCACAATCACGGCAGCAGCATAAATCAAAGACTTCTCCCGAAGCATAATAATCCTTACACGCCATCATCCGATCTATCTGCGTCCCATTGCACAAAGGGCAGTTTTTTATAATAAGTTTATTCATCGAATATTTGCAATAATGAAATGCAGTCGCAACACAAAGACCGCACTATACCCAAATTTGGTGCAAAATAACAAATAAAATGCGATGTATAGCTTTTTCCTTAAGGAGTTTTAATACAAAAGAAAAAAACCAAATATTTGGAAATAGTAAAAATAACGATATATTTGCATCTCAAAAGTGTTAATTTATATAATAATAAAATGAAAAATACGCTACTGTTAATCATGCTATGCTTTTGCAACATTTATTCTTTTGCAAGTCAACAAGAAAGCCTTCCAAATCTAAAATTCGGAAAACCGACACTGGAAGAAATCTCAATGAAAAATTACGCACCGGATTCAACAGCAAATGCAGTTGTATTGTGCAGACTTACTGATGTAGAATATAAATGGGGAATAAATGACTTTCAGCTTTATTATACGCACAAAGTAAAGATTAAAATCCTAAAGCCTTCAGGAGATACTTATGCTAACATTACTATTCCATATTACGAAAACAATGATAACCGTTTAAAGAAAGAAAGTATCATTCAGTTAGAGGCCAATGCCTATAATATGACCAATGGAAAAATAGAGCGCGCAAAAATGAGCAAAGATTTGGTATTTAAAGAGCGCCTTAATGATAACTACATGCAACTAAAATTCACAATTCCGCAAGTCAAAATCGGCACCGTTTTAGAATATGAATATACACTCATCTCTGATTTTTATTATAGCATAAACAGTTGGAAAGGACAGCAAGAAATCCCAATTGCCTACGAAGAATATAATGTAAGCATACCGGAATATTTTAAATTCAATGTAGATATGAGAGGAACTCAAAAAATAATTAATGAACAAAAACCTGAATCTTTAAGATTTTTCATCAATGGGGAACAGTATACTTGCTCTGGAAAAACATTGAAGTTTAAAGGGATTCAAGTTCCTCCTTTAAAAGATGACAGCTACGTCTGGTGTGCAGATGATTATTGTACCCAAGTCAACCTGGAGCTTCAAGGAATCGAATTTCCAGGAAGTCTTTATAAATCATTTACACAAACATGGGAGGATATAGATAAGATCTTGCTTGATGACAGTGAGTTTGGAGGTAGATTGAAAATGAGCAATCCTTTGAAAAACGAAATGGCCTCACTGCATCTCGAAAACAAAGCCGAATTTGAAGAGAAAATCTCAGCCATTTATTCTTTATTAAAAAGTAAAGTTCGCTGGAATGGAAAATACGATTTATACGGGAACAGATCCAAGCATATATTGGGTGAAGGCACCGGAAGCAATGCAGATATTAACTTTATACTTATGAGTATGTTGAAAGATGCAGGCATCAAATCTTATCCAATCGTAATGAGCCAAAGAAACAATGGCATTCTTCCTTATGCCCATCCTAGCATTAAAAAGTTAAACACATTTATTGTAGGAATTGCAGAATCGGATAGCTCAATGGTATATCTTGACGGTTCCGTAGATAAAGGATATATTAATGTCTTACCTCCCTCACTCATGGTAAACAGGGCCAGAGTTATAAATCCTCAGGGCAATGGAAGTTGGGTGAATCTCGAATCTATTGGAAAGAACCAATTAAAATCATTGGTTAATGCCTCAATTAATGAAAACGGAGATATTACGGGCTCAAGACAAACAGTATATATAGGACAGTATGCTTCAAGTTTCCGTGATAAAATATACACGCCTAAAGACAGTACGGAATACATTGCTAAATTAACAAATGAAGAACATATTGCAGTGAAAGATGTGAACCTAAAATATGCTCATAGCTTTTCACCTCAAATACAAGAAATCATTAATTTCGAGAAACAATCAACAAAAAACAATGAATTCATATACGTAAATCCGCTCGTCTTCCTGCATGTATCTGAGTCTCCTTTCAAACAGTCTAATCGAAAATTACCTGTAGAATTTCCATACCCGGAACAATTTTCGTTAAATGTCAGTTTAACTTTGCCAAACGGCTATGCTGTTGATGAAATGCCCAAAACAGAAGTGATACGGACTAATGACCAAAGAATTATTTGCAAATACTATGCAGTGCAAGATAATAACAAAATTACCATCCGTTATACATTCAATTTAAATAAACTGCTTTTCCTCCCAGAGGAATATCCGGAATTACAAAATGTATGGCAACTCATTGCAGAAAAAAACACTAATATGATTGTTTTAAAGAAAATATAATATGCAATATAGATATCTTCTTTACTTCTTATTTCTTATAAGCAGTAATATTCAAGCACAAACTGATTTGTCAGAGAACGTTTATAGCATTGTAGAAAACTCAGAGACAAACATAATATGTAATTCTCCAAACAATGCTATCTGTAACGAAAAACGTGTAATCACGATTCTAAACGAAAAAGGAAAAAGTGAAGCAAACTTCCTTTGTTATTGTGATAAATATAACTCACTTCAAAGTTTTCATGGCGAAATACGGGACGCAAATGGAACTATAATCAAAAAGATAAAAAAAGGAGAGATTCGGATGAGTGAATACTCTCCTGAATTAGCAAGTGATGCTTATTTGTATTATTACGAATATATACCTGCCAAGTACCCCGTAACAATTGTATATGAATGGGAAACAGAATGTAAAAACGGATTGATTGGATTTCCAAGTTTTGTTCCCCAAAAAGCCTACAATCAAAAAGTAATACAAGCCTCATATAAAATTCAAACATTACCGGATAATCCATGCCGATATAAGCAAGTCAATGTCCAGGCAAATGTTAATCAATATAAAACAAAAGGAAACGACTGGATAACCGAAGTCCACGTATCCTCTGTTCCTCCGATTAAAGAAGAACCTTTTGCTCCGGCATTAACAGAACTATTGCCACGCATCTATTTTGCTCCTACAAATTTTATATTTGAAGACACCCAAGGCAGCCTAAAAAGTTGGCAAACATACGGACAATGGCAGTATCAATTGCTTCAAGGAAGGGATATCCTCCCTGAAGAACTTAAAAAAGAGATCCAACAACGTACTGCACACTTGAAAAGCGTCTATGAAAAAATTGCCGCAGTTTATGAATACCTGGGAGCCGGTACCCGATATGTCAGTATTCAACTAGGGTTAGGTGGGCTACAACCTGCAAAAGCATCAGATGTATACACAACAGGTTTTGGTGATTGCAAGGGGTTATCAAATTATGCTAAAACAATACTTGCAGAGCTAGGCATACCTTCATTTTATACAGTAATTAGCACGGAAAGAAAAAATCTGCTTACAGATTTTGCCAGTGCCAACCAAATGAATCATGTCATACTTCAGGTCCCGATGGAAAAAGATACAATCTGGTTGGAGTGTACAAATCCCAAATTACCTTTAGGCTACATTCACTATGCAATAGCCGGACATGATGCATTAGAGATAACGCCTGACGGAGGTATCTTATGCCAGCTCCCGAGCTATCCGGATTCTCTAAATAAGCAAATAAATGACGCAACAGTAATGCTGACTCCCGAAGGAGAGGCAAAAATAGATGTGAAGCGTTCTTCCAATCTGTTTCAATACGAAAGTGATGCTTCCCTACTTTATTTAGAGCCCTCCAAACAAAAAGACATACTCAGAGAAACAATAAATCTTCCTCAAGCCCAACTTGATAACATTAAAATTAATGAGATTAAAGAGAAAAGTCCCATTATTCATACTTCATATACCATTCAAAGCGGACAATTTGGAAATAAAACAGGAAAACGTTTATTTATTCCGACAAATATATTCCATAAAGAGTTCCACAGTCCAGAGACTCAAACCCAACGTACGCAAAAAATACAAATGGAATACGGGTACTTCGATATAGACACTATCAATATACAAATTCCAAATGGATATGAAATAGAATCCTTACCGCAAAATATGGATATAAAAGGACAATATGGAAAATTTAAATCTTTTGTTCAATGTAAAGATAAGAAGATATCAATCATTCACCAACTTTTGTTTTACCACGGAACATATCCTAAAGAAGATTATCCGGATTTTATCAATTTCCGGAAAAAAGTCTCAACACAATACAACGCCAAGATTATTTTGAAAAAGACAGACGGCAGTAACGGCAATACTACGACCTAAAAAAGCAGTTATCTAAAAAGTATTATATAATTGAAAATGGGACTGTCCAGAAAGACTTGATTTAATAGAAGCACCCTCGTTACAGCATAAAATTAATCTGCCTCCCCAAAGTTTTTTGTCTAACTTTTGGGATGCAATTCAAATGCATTAAGGGTGCTTGTTGTTTTTCGAACTTTTAAGACAGCTCTATCTCTAAAATCAATATTTCTTAGCCTCTATATCACTATCAGGATGGAACCTCTTCACCTTTAAGGGTTGCTGAACTGGCTTCGGTTATTTTCACATTCACAAAGTCACCGATGCGGTGTGTGCCGCGGTCGAAAACCACTACCCGGTTCTGCTCCGTACGCCCTACAAGTTGCTCTCTGGAGCGTTTGGAAAAACCTTCTACCAGCACTTCATACGTTTTGCCTATGCAGCGGGCATTGGACTCGGCAGACAAACGGTTCTGAAGAGCAATAATCTCATTCAGCCGACGTATCTTCACCTCCTCCGGCACATCGTCCGGCAAACGTTTCGAGGCATAAGTTCCCGGTCGCTCGGAATACTTGAACATGAAGGCCGAATCATAGCCGCAGTCTTCCATTAGCGAGAGCGAGAGCTTATGGTCTTCTTCCGTCTCCGAATGAAAGCCGCAAAAGATATCGGTGGATAAACCGCATTCCGGCACAATACGCCGGATAGCTGCCACACGATCCATATACCATTCACGGGTGTATTTCCGGTTCATCAGTTTCAGGATTCTTGAGCTTCCGCTCTGTACGGGAAGGTGAACATGCTTACAAACATTGGGTACAGCAGCTATCACTTCCAATGTCTCATCACTCATATCTTTGGGATGGGATGTTGTAAAACGGATACGAGCCCCGGGAGCTGATTCGGCTACGGTTCGCAATAACATAGGGAAAGTCACCGTCTCTCCATTTTCCTTCACGAAACGATACGAATTGACATTTTGCCCCAGGAGGGTAATCTCTTTATATCCTTTCGCTAACAAGTCCCCAACTTCATTCAATATGCTCTCTACATCACGGCTGCGCTCGCGCCCACGCGTATAGGGAACTATGCAATAGGTGCAAAAGTTGTTGCATCCTCTCATAATGGAGACAAATCCCGAAATGTGATTGCCACAAATGCGTGAAGGAATTACATCACGATAGGTTTCGGTGGTGGACAGCTCCACGTTGATAGCCTTCTCTCCGGCCTCCACAGAAGCAATCTGGTCCGGCAAAGAAAGATACGCATCCGGTCCAACGACCAGATCGACATGATAATTGGTAATCAGATTATCCTTCACACGCTCGGCCATACAACCCAATACGCCTACAATCAGATTCCGTTTCTTTTTCCTTAATGAATGGAAAAACTCAAGCCGGTTGAATATTTTTTGCTCTGCATTGTCACGAATGGAGCAAGTATTCATAAACACGGCATCCGCATTTTCCAATGTGTCTACTACCGAATAACCTGCCATCTGCATCACCGATGCGATAACCTCACTGTCGGCCACATTCATTTGGCAGCCATAAGTTTCTATAAATAATTTCTTGTCACCATCAGCAGTTGCAGATTTAAAGTCTGCTCCCGTTACTTTTTCCATAAATATATCCTTTAATTACTAAGTACTAGTGCATATTAGTTATCAATACCAGTGTGAATACAATCTTTAACTATCAGCGAATTACAAATTTAATATATTCAGCCTATTCTGATTAACTACTTATTTTTCGCTGCAAAGATACAGCATCACAGACAATTAAAACGATTCTTTTGCCATTTAGTTGAAAACAGGGCAAAATATCTTCGCCGGAGTAATCCCGAAGACCTGTTGTTGGATATATATATCCAGCATGTTGCATCTATATATCCAACGCGCTGGATCTATATATGCAACGCGTTGCATATTAACTTCCAACAACACCGATATATATTCCACAAAAAGGATGTATATATCACTTCCGAATCGTATAAAGAGCTATTAAAATCACTTCCCGTGAGTTCTCCTTCCACCGGACATCCGCATCAGAATTGCAGAAAGAGGTATCACAACGTCATCACGTTTCCGTTATGCTGAATTTCCTGATATAACCGAATGACATAAAAGAGAAATCACCACCGGAAATGCAGAAAAACAACAGACAGATTATGCAATAAGCGGTTATTAGTATAAAGAATGTTAACAAAAAGGAAAAATAACAGACAGAGATTGGGATAATCCAAATATTTATACATTTTTGTAAAATGAAAGAAACATTAGATTTTTTCATAGTTAAGGTTTAGGTTAAAAAAATAAGGGTAGCTGTGAAGCTGCCCTTTTTCATGCTGCAAACATTTGCCTTTATTCGGATTTTATTAATTATCTTTGGGGCAAAATAAGAAACAATATGGGAGATATTCTAAAATTCTTGTTTATTGTCGGCATCATTGTGATAGGAATTGTCAGACAAGTAAAAAAAGAGAAAGAGACCAACAAGAAAACTTTCATTCCACCAACCATACCGAATAAAGATAAGGTTGAAAACACACGTATACCCACTTCTAAGAAAAAAAAGGAACCGGAAAAAAGAGTTCCTCAGTCATTTCTTACCGTTACAGAATCTTCTACAAGTTCTCCATATCGGCCAGCGACTTCCACATTATCAACTCCTCCTCCTTCTGATGACACGGCACAAATAACAGAAAACGAATCCGATTTCAGTATTCATTCCATTGAAGAAGCCCGAAAAGCGATTATATGGTCAGAAATACTCCGGCGTAAATATTAAAACACTGCAAATTCAATCATTTAAATAAACAACAATGGCATTTAATTACATTTCGGCAGCAGAAGCTGCAAGTATGATCAAGCATGGCTATAATATCGGCTTGAGTGGGTTTACTCCTGCCGGGACAGCCAAAGCTGTAACGGCAGAGTTAGCAAAAATAGCAGAAGCAGAACATGCAAAAGGTAACCCTTTTCAAGTCGGAGTTTTTACAGGAGCATCTACCGGAGACTCTTGTGATGGAATCCTTTCACGGGCAAAAGCAATCCGGTATCGCGCACCTTATACCACTAATGCAGATTTCCGTAAAGCTGTAAACAGCGGTGAAATTGCATATAACGATATTCATTTATCACAAATGGCACAAGAAGTCCGCTATGGATTCATGGGCAAAGTCAATGTGGCAATTATAGAGGCTTGCGAATTGACATCCGATGGCAAAATATATTTGACCGCCGCAGGAGGAATTGCTCCGACAATCTGCAGACTTGCCGATCAAATTATCATAGAACTAAACAGCGCACACAGCAAAAGAGCAATGGGATTACACGATGTATATGAACCCCTGGATCCTCCATACCGTCGTGAGATTCCCATATTCAAACCGAATGACCGGATAGGCAGATTTTACATTCAAGTTGATCCTAAGAAAATAGTAGGCGTAGTGGAAACCAACTGGCCGGACGAAGCCCGTTCTTTTGCTGCCGGTGAACCTCTGACAGATAAAATAGGGCAGAATGTTGCCGACTTTCTGGCAGCTGATATGAAACGCGGCATCATTCCATCAACATTCCTGCCGCTACAGTCAGGAGTCGGAAATATAGCAAATGCCGTTTTAGGAGCATTGGGACGTGATAAGACCATTCCTCCATTCGAAATGTACACCGAAGTGATTCAAAATTCCGTTATTGGTTTGATACGTGAAGGCCGGATCAAATTCGGAAGCGCCTGCTCATTGACGGTCACGAATAACTGTCTGCAAGAAATCTATGATGATATGGACTTTTTCCAGGATAAATTAGTATTGCGTCCTTCGGAAATATCCAATAGTCCGGAAATTATCCGCCGACTTGGTGTAATTTCCATTAATACGGCCATTGAAGCTGACTTATATGGGAATGTAAATTCCACTCATATCGGAGGGACAAGAATGATGAACGGCATTGGAGGATCAGGCGACTTCACCCGTAATGCGTATATATCAATCTTTACCTGCCCTTCTATCGCAAAAGACGGTAAAATCAGCTCAATTGTTCCCATGGTATCCCACCTTGATCACAACGAACATTCTGTTAATGTTATTATCACTGAACAAGGAGTAGCGGATCTACGAGGAAAAAGTCCGAAAGAACGTGCTAAGCTTATCATTGAAAACTGTGTTCATCCTGATTATAAGGAAATCCTAAACGACTACCTCAAACTAACCGACGGAAAAGCACAAACTCCACATGCCATACAAGCAGCACTGGGAATGCACGTCGAATTGGCAAAAAGCGGAGACATGAAAAATATCGACTGGACGCAATATAAATAAGACAAGGAAAATTGAAAAGAGGGTGTCAAAAGCTCCGATTTCATAAAAACGAGGGTATGCCAAAACTCTTTAATAAAATCACCCCTGCTACAGATAATGTGTGGCAGGGATAATTCTTTTATTTATGGCGTTTTGACGCACCCTTGTTTTGTTATTTTTAAGACTATTGGCGCATCCTTTTTTTCTATAATAAGTACTTAACCTAAATCGTTGATAATATTAGAAATTCACAAGCCCTCTAACTCTTTATTTAAACAGGGATATTCAGTAGATGTTCATAAAAAAACAGAATGACGTGCGTAATGGTTTCCTACTTCTGTTTAAGAAAGATAATAGCATAGTGCAACTGATATTGCAATAGCGCTCAGCTCACAATTCTTTGCTTCCTCATTTCAGGCTCTCAATAATTTTATCGCAAACTGCATCTTGGAAAGTACGCGCTTGAGAAGCTGAAAGTACATTCTGGTTCATTATGGCAAAAGCGATTTTATGCCCGTTCTCCGCTTTCAAGTAACCGGCCAAACAATTGATCGCTGTAAAAGAACCGGTTTTGGCATGTACTTTTCTATGTGAAAGCGTTCCACGCTTCATCCTATTCTTTAATGTCCCGTCAACTCCCCCCACCGGCAACGCCTTATATAGCTTCCGGAATATATCTTTCCGCGAATATGCATACTTTAAAAAGGAAACCAATAACTCCGGAGAGATATAATTATAGTTTGATAGTCCGCAACCATCAGCTATGTTATACTGCTCGGGATCATGCCCTAGCTTTCCGATCATCGCTTTAACCACTTCAAGAGCTTCCTGATCCGAAATCTGTTTCTTCCCGGTAGTTTGGGCACCTAAACGGCAAAGCAAAGCCTGGGCATTCAGATTATCACTCTCTTTCATCAGCTGGTTAAGCACTTTCTGAATAGGGGTATCAAATTTGGCCATACGCTTCGAAACCGTATCGGCAGGCAGCGCTTTAAAACTATATCCACTAAGGCATCGAACGCCCTTTTCTTCCAACCGATCCAACAACGTGTGCATAAAGAAGTCTTGCGAGGAATAAATATTTACTTCCCCAACATTTTCAGATTCTATATTGCCACTTACAACCACATTATTGCGGTTTTGCAACCAATCACGAGTGACACGAAAACCTCCGGCTGAAGAAGTCTCAGAAACTGTATTATTTGTAATTGTATAATAAGAAGAAGACGGGATACATTTCAGTCGTGCCGGCTCACCTTTAGCTTGTGGAAAAGCAACAACTCTCAGAATCCCCTTATTCAACATTAGCGGAGAAAGATAAGGTTGATAAGCTTCCGGAGTATCATCCCAGGCCCAACCGCTTCCCCAATATAAAGAGTCTTTCATTGAAATATCACCGTAGATCTTCCCTGTAACCACAGAAAATGGAAGGCGCAACATTTGTTCCGCCAATTCATTTAAGGCTTCGTCATTAAACTCAGGATCATATCCACCAATGACATAAATATCACCTTTAAGAGTGTCTTGCTCTATTGCCCCACTATAGCGAACTTCCGTGTGGAAAGGTTTGTTGCCATCTGCACGATCAAGTGAAGTAATAGCAGTAAGTAATTTCATCGTGGAAGCCGGACGGGAAAGCTTATCAGCCTGATAATTATATAAAGAGGTATTGGTCTCTAAATCATAAACAGCTATTCCGACATTGGAACCGGCAGGTAATTGATGTTTTATTAAAGCATTTATACCCGAAGCAAGCGAATCCAGCATAAGGGAATCGCCTTGTGCATTCGAACGAATCGATACAAATGCCAAAATAAATACCAAGCACAAAAAGTTTTTCTGCATTCTCATTTCCCGGAGATTAAACATCCAATAATACTTCTTTAAATATTTCACATACAGTAGGATGCGGAAAAATGATTTTGCGCCATTCACTCACTGTCAATTTTAACTCAATGGCAGTTCCCGCAAGAGTTATTATTTCAGAAGCCGGGTTACCTAAAACATGCGCACCCAGAATTGTGTCATCCGGTGCCAGCAGCAATTTACAGATTCCATTAACTCCTTCATTTTCGGCAACAAAACGTCCCGAATAAGCCATGGGCAATTTAACTACGCGGAATGGAATCTCTTTCTGCTGCAATGTATCTTCAGTCTCTCCCACTCCTCCTATTTCAGGATTTGTATACACAACTCCCGGAATAGCCCGATAACTCATCCCGTCATTTTTACCCAATATGGTATGGACTGCAACTTCTGCTTCACGAGTAGCCGTATGTGCCAACAGCGAAAATCCGGTCAAATCACCACAAGCATAAACTCCAGGTAGAGAAGTTTGCATCTGTTCATTCACCACAATATTTCCTTTCACAGTCATTTCAAGCCCCAGCTTTTCCAAACCAAACCCTTCTCTTACAGGCCGGCGTCCCACACTCAACAGTAGTTTACCTCCAACTACCGCTCCCTGCCCGGACTCATTTTCATAACTTACAGAAACTTGTTCTACGTTTTCATTCGAAAAAGTATGTGCGACAGAAATGACTTTGGTCTTTAACAAAAACGTTATGCCCCGTTTAGCATATTCACCCCTTAATGCACCGGAAAGCTCCCTATCCATGCCACCAAGTATCTCATCCATCATCTCAATAACCGTGACCCGAGTTCCTAAGCTATTAAAAAATGAGGCAAACTCAATGCCGATAACTCCTCCCCCGATAATGACGAGAGACTCAGGTAGTTCCTTATTATTCAAAGCATCCCGATGTGTCCAAAAAGGAATGTCATTCAGACCGTTGACCGGAGGAATAAAAGTCTGCGACCCGGTGCAAAGTATCAAGTTATCGCATTCATAGCTTTCATTTCCGCATTGTAGGGTATGTTGGTCAATAATTTGAGCCTCGCCCTGTATTATATTCACGCCATAGTTATTCAGCTTCCCTTTGATGCCAAGTACTAATTTACGTATCACTTTTTGTTTCCGGGCGATGATTTTTGATAAATCAAAGGAAACACCCTGAACATTCACACCGTATTTTGAAGCCTGATTAGCCGCATCATAAGTTTTAGCCGAATATAATAAGGTCTTGGTCGGTATGCACCCTTCATTCAGACAGACTCCGCCCAAAGCTTCTTTCTCAAATAAAATAACATTAAGCCCAGCCCTTCCTGCCGCCTCAGCAGCAGTATATCCGGCAGGGCCTCCGCCGATAATTGCAACTTGATATCTCATGGCCTTTGCTGAAAATCAATTATAATTCATGATCCGCCTGCAAGTTAACAAAACCTGCTCTAACTGCGCAATAGAATTTTCAAAAAACAGCCAAAGAATACGAAAAAGTATCCAGCAGTAGCAAAGTGAAACTTAAAAAAGTTCGGTCAAGGAAATTATAGGCAACAATAAATCGCAAAGCTTAGTCGTATAAAACAGATCTGAAAAGGGGTAATAAGAAGAAAACAAAGCATAAAATCAACTCAATGCTCAAAAATGAGGATAAGATATACCCAAGGAATCAATTTCCGTTTTACTCATGCTTGGCAACTGATTATTTAAAAGTTTACGACGCACAACATTTCCGACTTTCAAAGCATCCTGCCTACTCGAAAAGGGTATTCTTTTTCCAATAGCAGGAATATATGGCTGATAAATAAACGTATCTTCCCCCAAAGTTATAATATATCCGTATCCTCGATCCACCTGTACAGCTTTACATTCAAGTTTACCGCCGGCAACATCGTTGTGCGGGGAATAAAAGCATACTGCTGCTACAAGCAACAGTATGCCGATAATCATAAATAATAAACCTTTTGGCTTGCTAATCCACATCTTGCTTCTCATAAGGCAAAAGTTCCCAAACATCATCAAAATAATAACTACTGGTAGTCCCCGTCAGTACAAAACCGCGAGTACCGTTGGAGAAAGAAACAGCAAACTTACGTGAAGTCCCTTCAAAAGCAGTAAAATCGTCATCACTGTCACCTGCCCATAGATCTGTTGACGGATCATAAATCCAATAATCCGTTTTTAATGTCCCCGAAGCCGTAGTTCCTGTAGTGATATAGCCTTTACCATCAATGACAAAAGATACGGCTCCCGAGCGTACAATATTATAATCATCGTTTGTATCATCGTCATAAACATTTTCATCACCATTATCTGCAATATCTCTCAAACGGGTCCAAGTGGTTCCATCAAATTTCCAGAAATCGGAAACACTGCCTCCATTATTTTCACCACAACAAACATAAGCTACATTGTCAATTACGAAAGCACTAGCATAGCGCCTCTTTTGTCCACCATATCCGTTCACAATTTCCCACTGCTGACCGGAAGCTCCATTGGGATTAAACCGATAAACATCTTTTAAGTAGTTATCATCATATCCCATACCTACATATCCGTAAGAACCGATTGAAAAAGCAACTGTTCCATAGCGCTTACTTCCTCCGAAATCATCTTTCTGCATCCAGGTATTGGAACCCGGATCATATTCCCAAGTATCGCCCAGATAATAAGGAGAATCTTTAATATAGCCGGTAGCTACATATCCTTTCCCATCCACGGCAAATGCAGCGGCATCATAACGGGCAGGAGCCGCGTCGGGCATATCGGCACATTGAGTCCAATAATTGCCATCTATATCATAGACCCACAAATCCTTCAATAGTTTCTTCCCGGTATAGCCGCAGCAGACATAACCTTTATTTCCTATAGTGAAACTACAAGCCTGACCACGTGCCACTCCATCAAAGTCCGACATTCTATTCCATACTCCGTTTGTGTAATCTGCATCCTCTGTACAACTGCTGAATAGACCTATACACAGTAATAAGAATCCCGATAATTGCTTTATTCTCATATTTCTTTCATTTTTGCGACGAAAATAGAGGGTTCAAATGGGCTAGACAAAAACTACCGACCAAAGAGGCGTTATTATCGGCAAACGACTTAAACGATAAAAAGTGGTAGATCAGCGATTTTAAGCCGTGTAATCCAATTCTATATTTTTCCTTTGCGCCAAAATGAGAATTAAAGAATGAGAAAGGCAATCATCTATATTTTTATCATAACAGGGATAACATACTCTTGTCAGGATGAAACATCATCCCTGGGGAACAGCCTAATGGATAGTTCTTTCAGAAATGTAATCACCGATACATGTACCGTAGTAATGAGCACATTATATGTGGATTCCGTGGAGACTTTAGGTGACAGCCTCTGCCAGATAGGACATTATAAAGATTCCATCTGGGGCGAAGTAACATCATCGTATTATGCAGAATATTCTTTGGCAAGCTTCACGCCCGAAGCAGATCATACTTATCATTTTGACTCGATAACGATATCATTAACGCAATCCGGAAATTTTTGGGGCGATACACTAACACAACAACGCATATCCGTCTATCCCCTGAAATATGAAATATCGCTACCGGACAATGAAAAAATGTACAGCCATTCTAAAGTTGCTCTTGCAAACGATCCTTTATTTAACTTCTCGTTCACTCCCGAACCGGGAAGAAAGAAAAAGAGGGAGTTTCGTATATCGGACAATTTTGGAGAGACATTATTAAATGACATCGTTGCAGAGAAAGAAGCCTTCGACAGTCAGGAAAAATTTAAATCTTATTTTCACGGATTCGCTTTTGTTCCCGAAAATTCAGACCAGTGCATTACAGGGTTTCAGGTTAACGACAGTTCCATGTATATCACGCTCTATTATAAAGATATCTATACTTCAAGAACGGACAAGGAATTAAAATTCAATGTCAATACAAGCTATGCTTTCACAAGTATTGATCATGACCGATCGGGCACTCCATTGGCTCAGGTAGAAAGCGGTATTATCAATGCCATGCCCTCTTCAAAACTCAATCAAAAAGCTTATCTTCAAGGATTAACCGGATTCTACAATGAAATAGAATTTCCCCATTTAAATAACCTCATGGAACAGGGAGATATCATCTCAATAGAAAGCGCCACTCTCTATTTATATCCGCTTGAAGGAAGTTATGGCAAGACCAATCAGTTACCTTCTGAGTTGCGCCTTTATATTGCGGACGAAAATAACGTGCTGGAAGATCAAGTCTATTCCAGTTCAGGTACTACAATACAAAACGGAAATTTAATCTTGGATGAAGTCCAAAGCAGAAACTCTTACTATTCTTTCGACATTACTTCGTTTTTACAAAGCAATGTCGGTACTACTGGCATGTATCGAAAAAAATTGCTGTTGAATCTGACAGACGCAGATTTTACCAGCACGTTTAAACAAGTCGTTTTTGCTAATGATAAGAATAAAGACAGGCAAGTGAAATTAAATATCAGATACAAAGCATATACAAAAAAATGATGAAGCATATTATATTATCATCGCTCACTATTTTCGGAATGTTCACTGCCATAACCGCTCAGAATACCACTAATCTGCCTACTTCATTTTATGGCGTAGGAGAATTGAGTATGAGCGATGGGGGACATTATGCCGGAATTGGGAGCATGGGCATCGCATTAAATAGAATGGGATTTCAAAACACTCAAAATCCGGCAGCCATCACACGTATGGATACTGCCTGCTTTACATTCGACGTGGGGATGATTTCTTCATATTCCCGCTACTCATATTTGGGCAATCACAGTTCAAACAATGCAGGAAATCCCAATAGAATAAACATGAGCTTCAGAGTGCTTCCCCGATGGTATGCTATGGTAGGTCTGGCTCCTTTCAGCAGTGTGGGCTATGTCATTCAGACACAAGAGCAGGTGGAAGGGACCGCCAATACGGTAATAAACTCTTTATTCGAGGGAAACGGAGGGCTTTACCGCTTTTATCTGACTAATGCATTTGCCCTGACAAAACACTTATCAGTGGGAGCCAACATTGGCTTTGTATCAGGCAGTGTTAACCAAACCGAAACTCAAGAGAGTACAACTATCACATACGAATCGCAGAAAAAAGCTCTCTATGCAGACTTAGGAATACATTATGATTTCAGTACATCTAATAAACGAAACTGGTCCGTAGGATTTATTTATGCATTCCCTTTCGTACTAAAGCAGAAAAACAATCTGACCTACAGCAGTTCTTCCACCAGTGATGATATGGATGTACCTTTCAGTAAAGCCACCCAATATCTTCCGCAACGCATAGGAGGAGGAATTGCCATGTCTACACCAAGATGGGTACTTACCGCAGATTATAATTGGCTGGATTGGAGCAAAAATTCTCCATCAACAACGCTGGAGCAATATCAAAACCAACACAAAATAAATATGGGAAGCATCTATATAGTAAATACACGCAATCCGCGTTCCATTGAATTAATGGGAGGTATCGGTTATAATAATTCTTATATCATGATTAATAATGGGAAAATGAGCAATCTGGAAGTCAGTGCAGGAGTTAGTTTTCCGATTCGATACTCTTATCTCTCATTAGGGGCCACTTGGCGCAAACAGATGAATACTCGCAAAGACTTGATGCAAGAGACTCGATGGAGCTTTAACCTCAATGTTACTTTCGGAGAATGGATCTCACGCTTCAAACTCAAATAAAATCTTATAATACAGGAAAGTTGGAAACATAAGTTTTCAACTTTTTCCGATATACATCGCCAACCGGAATATCTTTCTTTTCCAATGTTATCGTATTGTTTCCTATAGTCCTTATGCAATCTTTTCTGATTATAAATGAACGATGCACACGTATAAATTCATCTGCCGGCAACTTTTCTTCCATATACTTCATGCTACAAAGGCATAAGACCGGTTTCGGTTCATCTTTCTGGTAAATTTTCACATAATCGCCTAAACCTTCGATATATGAAATCTGGGGCAAATCAAGTCTTATAATTCTACAATCGGATTTAACATAAACAACTTCCTGATGCGTTTGCCTTTCTGTCTTTTTCTGAGGGGTAGCTGTTCCATCATTTTCTTGTAAGGAGAACCAGCGTGAAGCCTTGTTTACGGCCTCAAAAAAATCACGGAAGTTTATATCTAAAATTAAATAATCCAATGCATCCAAACGAAAACATGACGCAGCATAGTCACCGCAATCGGCAATAAAAATCACACGGGTAGGAACTGATAAAAGCCGGCTGAACTCCATACCGTCAATGATCTCCTCTCCTTCATGTCTAATGCCTACAAAATACAGTTGGACTTTATTTTCATAATAATCTTTTAAAGCTTCAACCGGACTATTGTACCTCCCACACAAAGATAGGAAGGGCATCTTTTCAATAAACGATTCCAACTGCTCAATAACCCGCTTGTCTGTATGTAAAATAGCACAATTTAAAACCATATCCATTTACTTTTTAGTTGGTAGACGCAGTAAATTGCAAAAGACTGCATTAATGAAAGAATGAATTAACAATACTTTACTTTAGCCGAAAGGTCTTTAACACAAACAATGGAGAAGTCTGGTACAAAAAAAGCGAGGTAAAGTAACTTATACTTATTAATAGATTCTATATTCAGTAAACAGCGGGTATATTGATTTACAATCACTTATGTTCCAATATATAGGATTCTGATATGCTAAAAGGTGAATTTCAGATTATATTTCTGAGTGGGGACTGAATTTGTAGTCTGATATGATAAAAGAGGGATCCTTAAAACAGTCAATGCTCAATTAAGGCTGCGACAGGCATCAGAAAGAGCTTTAATAAACTTTCCCTCATCTTTGGGCAACAACAAAACGCACTTATTTCGGAATCCGTATCTGACAATAACAAACCTCATCACCGCAAACTTCCCAAACTTCATCGAAGTTCCCGGTTCAATAGAAATAATCTCTTCGCACAGTACCTCTTTCGATCTGGAGAAATGACCGTAAGAGATGATAAGTCTGCCCTCACCAGTTATTGTGTAACGAGTGAAATATAACCGATCAAGCATAAAGATCAGAAACAACAACACGGCAATAATCAAGAGCATATCTCCCGTCTTCACACAGAGAACAACATTGAAGACTATTAGCAATACGCCTAAATACTGACCAATCGCAATTCGGGAGTGAAAAACTTTATTCATCCTATTCTTTTTACGGCTAAGTTAGACGTTTTCACGAATAAATCACCATGAAAGGCACAACAAAGCTCTAGATTTCGTAGTTTTGCAGCACTTAAATATACGACTTATGATTAGAGAGTTCGACTTTTTAGTAATTGGTTCCGGCATTGCCGGTATGAGCTTCGCACTTAAAGTAGCCCACAGAGGTAAAGTTGCACTAATCTGCAAAACGGAACTCGAAGATGCCAATACTTATTTTGCTCAAGGAGGTATTGCTTCGGTCACTAATACTTTAGTGGATAATTTTGATAAGCACATTGAAGACACCATGATTGCAGGCGACTGGATAAGCGACCGTTCTGCCGTGGAAAAGGTTGTACGGGAAGCTCCCGGACAGATTCAGGAACTTATTAATTGGGGAGTTGACTTCGACAAAAACGAAAGTGGAGAATACGATTTACACAAAGAAGGAGGACACTCCGAATTCCGCATCCTTCATCACAAAGACAATACCGGGGCGGAGATTCAGAAAAGCCTTATTGAAGCAGTAAAGACTCACCCCAATATTCAGATATTCAATCATCACTTTGCCGTAGAAATTATCACCCAACATCACATGGGCATTATTGTCACCCGTCATACTCCCGGTATTAAATGCTACGGAGCGTATGTACTGAATGAAAATACCGGTGAAGTGGATACCTTCCTTTCGAAAGTTACATTAATGGCTACAGGTGGTGTAGGAGCCGTTTACCGGAACACCACCAATCCACTAGTAGCAACAGGAGACGGCATTGCCATGGTATATCGTGCCAAAGGAACGGTTAAGGATATGGAATTTATCCAGTTCCACCCCACAGCACTTTATCATCCGGGAGATCGCCCCTGCTTTCTGATTACAGAAGCAATGCGTGGATACGGTGCCGTTTTGCGTAACATGGGTGGAGAAGAATTCATGCAAAAATACGACCCTCGTCTTTCACTTGCTCCGCGTGATATTGTAGCCCGCGCCATAGACAGTGAAATGAAACAACGTGGAGATGATCACGTCTATCTGGATGTCACCCACAAAAATGCGGAAGAAACCAAGAAGCACTTCCCGAATATATACGAAAAGTGCTTAAGCCTTGGCATCGATATTACTAAAGATTACATCCCCGTAGCTCCCGCAGCCCATTACCTCTGTGGAGGTATAAAAGTAGATCTTAACGGTGAGTCCTCCATCGGTCGGTTATATGCAGTTGGAGAATGCTCGTGCACGGGATTGCATGGTGGAAACCGTCTGGCATCCAACTCCTTGATTGAAGCTGTAGTATATGCCGATGCAGCTGCCAAACATGCAATGAAAGTACTTGACCGTTATGAATTTAACAGTGAGATACCCGAATGGAACGCTGAAGGAACGGTTACCAATGAAGAGATGGTGCTAATCACCCAAAGCATGAAAGAAGTCAATCAGATTATGGGATCGTACGTCGGTATTGTACGTAGCGACTTGCGATTAAAACGCGCATGGGTACGTCTGGACATTTTATATGAAGAGACCGAAGACTTATTTAAGCGCAGTAAAGCATCAAGAGATATTTGCGAATTGCGTAATATGATTAATGTAGGTTATCTTATCACTCGCCAGGCAATGGAACGGAAAGAAAGTCGCGGGCTGCATTACACTATTGATTATCCGCATGCAAAACGATAAAAGATACTTTTTAAAGAGTTAGAAATAAAAAAGCACTAAAGGCTTGGAAGAAAATCCAAGCCTTTAGTGCTTTTAAATCATTTTGCCAAAATTACCAGTTTTCCTTTTTTACTTCGAAGTAAGCCTGTGGATGCAAACAAGCAGGGCAAACTTTCGGAGCTTCCTTACCGGTATAAATAAAACCACAGTTACGGCATTGCCATACTACTTCACCTTCTTTGGCAAATACGGCAGCTGTCTCAATGTTTTTCACAAAAGCAAGGTATCTTTCCTCATGTCCCTTTTCCGCTATTGCAATGTTACGATACATAGCAGCAATAGACTGGAAACCTTCCTGCTCAGCCACATCTGCAAAATGCGGATAATCGAGCGACCATTCTTCGTGTTCACCGGCAGCGGCAGCCTGAAGATTTTCTAATGTAGTGCCAATGATTCCGGCAGGATAAGTAGCTGTAATTTCAGTCATGCCACCTTCCAAATACTTAAACATACGTTTAGCATGTTCCTTTTCCTGATCTGCGGTCTCCGTAAAAATAGCAGAAATTTGTTCATAACCTTCCTTTTTAGCTACACTTGCAAAATAAGTGTAACGCATTCTTGCCTGAGATTCACCGGCAAACGATGTCAGCAGATTTTTTTCCGTCTGTGTCCCTTTAATACTTTTACTCATAACCTTTCTAAATTAGTTAGTTAAATAATAATCTGTTTATATTTGTATCTATTTCACTTTTATCGGCTTCTAAGATACAAAATAATTTTATAAAGTAATTTATTTTAGTTCTTTAAAATCATCCTAAACTTCATAAAACTCTGCTAAAATCAAAGAAATAATAATTAGTAATTCATGAATTATTACCAATATGAGATATTGAATAGAAAAATAGGCTACTCTATCAAAAATATTTTTAAGTTTGCAAATTATACAAACTAAGAAATATTCGACTATGAGAACAATGACTAAATTATTAGCCTCCTTATTTATCACCTTTGGGGTAACTGCTTGTTTCCCGGGTATTCCCTTACAAACCGGAGCTTCCGGAAATAATAGAACATACGAAGTAAGTTATCTCTTTGAGCATGACGGGTGCAGGATTTATCGTTTTTATGATATGGGAAATTATGTCTACTTTACAACGAAAGGCGACGTTACAAGTATAAAAAACGATTCAACAAAAGAAAGAACGGTTACCGTAAATGCTGAAAATATGAAATTTATAAAAAGCAGATAGTCCCCGCACTTTTCATTGCCTACTACTTACACCTAATCCCCCTTTTTTACAGTTTTGAATGGATGTTCGGGAATTATAACGTACATTTGCACCCTCAAAACAAAAACTTCGTAAAAGTTGACTCTGAAAATGAAAGTATTCGATTTCAAACCCAGGCTATGTACCACTTTGAAGAATTACTCCAAAGAGCTGTTTATGGCCGATTTGATGGCAGGTATCATCGTAGGTATCGTTGCTCTTCCACTTGCCATCGCATTTGGCATTGCCTCCGGTGTTTCTCCGGAAAAAGGTATTATAACGGCTATAATTGCCGGATTCATTGTTTCCATGCTTGGAGGCAGTAAAGTACAGATAGGTGGGCCGACGGGAGCTTTCATTGTAATTGTCTATGGAGTCATTCAACAATATGGAGAAACTGGATTGATTGCAGCCACTCTAATGGCTGGAGTAATTCTTATTCTTTTAGGGGTATTCAAACTAGGAGCTGTCATAAAATTTATTCCCTATCCCATTATTGTCGGCTTTACGAGCGGTATAGCCGTCACTATCTTTACAACACAAATAGCAGACATCTTCGGACTTAGTTTTAGCGGAGAAAAAGTTCCGGGTGATTTTATAGGGAAATGGATTATTTATTTCCGACACTTCGATACAGTCAATTGGTGGAACACTGCTGTGAGTTTTGCCAGTATTATTATAATTGGCATCACTCCGAAATTTTCAAAAAAAATACCAGGTTCGCTCATTGCCATCATCATGGTAACTCTTGCTGTCTATCTGATGAAAACCTACGGAGGCATTGAAACGATCACAACAATAGGCGACCGTTTCAGCATCAAAGCCCAGCTTCCCCAGGCTTCTATCCCGGCATTAAACTGGGAAGCGATCAAAAACCTCTTTCCCGTAGCCATCACAATAGCTGTGCTGGGAGCCATCGAATCTTTACTGTCGGCTACAGTTGCCGATGGAGCAATAGGCGATAAACACAATTCCAATGCTGAACTTATAGCTCAGGGTGCAGCCAATATCATTACTCCGCTATTCGGTGGTATCCCTGCTACGGGGGCCATAGCCCGAACAATGGCCAACATCAATAACGGGGGTAAAACGCCTGTTGCCGGTATAATTCACGCAATAGTTTTATTGCTTATCTTATTATTCCTAATGCCGCTTGCCCAATATATACCCATGGCTTGTCTGGCAGGCGTTTTAGTGGTAGTATCTTATAACATGAGCGGATGGCGTGTATTCAAGGCGTTGTTTTCCAATCCCAAATCGGATGTAACGGTATTGCTTATTACATTCTTCCTAACGGTTATTTTTGACTTGACCGTTGCTATTGAAACAGGACTGGTTATTGCTTGCATCCTTTTCATGCGGCGGGTAATGGAGACGACAGAAATTTCAGTGATAAAAAATGAAATAGACCCTAATACGGAACTTGACATTTCGGTAAATGAAGAGCATCTGATTATTCCCGAGAAGGTAGAAGTGTATGAAATCAACGGACCCTATTTTTTCGGTATAGCCACCAAATTCGAGGAGACCATGTCGCAAATAGGAGACCGTCCCAAGGTACGTATCATCCGTATGCGAAGAGTCCCTTTCATTGATTCTACAGGCATACACAATCTTGCTAATTTATGTCGCATGTCACAGCGTGAGAAAATCACTATTGTGCTTTCCGGAGTAAATGAAAAGGTACATGCCGTATTGGAAAAATCAGGATTCTATGAGTTGCTCGGTAAAGAAAACATCTGCCCGAATATCAATGTAGCATTGGAGCGGGCAAAAAAATTATTGGCATAACTTGTATAAATTCGGATCAAATGGAAATCTGTTTATAACTTTCGTATTCAAGTTTTCATATATAAAAGATACTTTATCAGACGAGTAAAAAAAGCGTGCCTCTTTCAACAAGAGACACGCTTCCACACACAATTTTACTAAAAATTACAATTATAACAATTGTATTTGGTTAGGGTCTGAGTACAGTAAAATCAAGCGCCCAATCAAAGGTATTGCCAAATACATCCGTAACGGTTATAATCAATTTAGATGATATATCTTCAGTTACAACCGCACTATCACTTTTCTTATCGAATGTAATGGAACCATCATTATTCAATGTAGGTATATAATATTCATTCTTTACACTGTTCTTGATTGTCACTGTCTTAAGTGATATAGCTTTAATTTGGTAAGTGCCAGTTTTTAAAGTCATGAGAGTCATGTTCTTATCATCGGCTTTTGTGATGATATAACCCCCATCATTAGCAGCAACATGGTGTATAAGTACCTTACTAACCAAAGGATATTTTATGCTAAATGCTTTTTCAAGAGTTATAGTAGATTCTTCCGGAATACTTGCAAGCTTAATAGCAAACGGTGTACCCCATGTAGGCCTCCAATAATTATCAGAAGTAGAAGCGGAGATATGACCATAGTTATAGGATACTTTCATATCGACGGCTTTCCCTTGACTGCCTACAAAACTATTATCAACAGCAATATTATCAGGATCAGAAAAATCCATTTTCGTATCTTGATCTGCTTTACTTGCGAATGTAAAATAACTACTATTAGAAGTACTAATCATATTGAATATTTTAGAATATGCAAATGTCGCTTTTACTCCGTCACCATTGAATGTCGGAAATACAGTTATTACGCCATTATCAAGCATCCCTGTCTTAGCAGAAAATTCGCTTGGAAATTCCGGCATTCTTTTGGTCAAAGTAACCGGCACACTAAGTACCTGCAAGCTATTAATGTTTTTAAAAATAATATTACCTGAAACAGAACCACCATCTGAAATCTTGGTCAAATCTATGTTAGAAAGTTTAATGGCAGCAATATCTTTAATTTCACTTGCAGAATTTAAACCTACCGCCGTAGCAAGATCTTTCTTAAAGAAAGAAGCAGTCACGTTATTCTGATCTTTTATGGATACACTATAAGAACCACCAATCAAATTAACAGCATCTTCATCCGTAGTAGCTATTTGTCAAGAAGCGCTTTTTGCTGATTAAGTGTATTCAGAAGCTCTGTAATCTGTTCTTTGACACTATCGAACTCCTTTTGGCTATCTTCACCAAGTTTATTGATAGCAGCTTGTTGAGTCTCAAGTACGGTTTGCTGTTTAGCTATGTCTTCGGTTGCTTTTTTAACTTCCGCAGACAATGTTTCAAGCGAATTGGCAACCTGATCGATACGAGTCATTGCAGATTGTATTCTACCTACAGTTTCAACAAGATCATTGTAGCCAACCAACATTTGTTGGATAGCACTCAATTGCCCTTCAAGACTGGTTAATTTACTTTCTGCATCTTTAGTTTTTTGATTTAATGTCTCAATACTAGTCGTATTTGCATTAATCAAAGCAGTTAACTCAGTCTTAATTTGTCCCATACTTTCAAGAGAAGAGTGGCTTCATCGTCACCTGTGCAGGCAATATCAAAGTTTGAAGCTTCGTCGTGCGCGTAATAAATACGATGATGTCAGTCGTGCTTATCTCTGCTATAGCAAAAAGCGTAAACGTAAGCAGTCACATACCCGCATGCTTAAAAGACGCCTGATTCATCTGCTGGATAAACCGGTCGGACAGATAGATACACTCCATCGCAATTATGGCCACAAGTTACGACTGTCTTCCGATTACCGGAAACGTTTGTCCGTGATCAGGAAAGTATGCCGCCAAGAGAAAGAATTGTTTGCCGGCAGGAAAGTTTGCGAGCGTATTGTGAGCCTTGACCGGCATGATATCCGTCCTATTGTCCGTGGAAAGGAAACCAAGTCGGTCGAATTTGGTGCAAAGGTAAATAACATCCAGATAGATGGAATATCCTTTATTGAGCATCTTTCTTTCAAAGCCTTTAACGAAGGTATACGCTTGAAGGATTGTATCCGTCTGCAACAAAGACTAACCAAAACACGGGTCAGAAGCGTTGCAGCCGACTCTATCTATGCCAACAACGCTAATCGGAAGTTCTGTACCCGTTATGACATATCCACCGGCTTCATACGTAAAGGTAGAGCTGGCAGGGATGGGGGCTACGCAAAAGACTTCGTTCGGCACTTAGCCGCCAAAGAGCCACTCACTTGGAAGGGAGTTTTGGAACACAAAAGCAACATTACTCGTTGGACAAAATAAAGGCTAGGAACAGGAAGACGGAAATACTTTGGATTTTCTTTGGAATACATACCGCCAATGCAGTCTGTATGATCGAAAAAGTAAAAAGGACAAAATTAGAGGTAGCATAAAGCAAGGGGAAATAACGGCTAAAAGGGGGAGTTTCTTACTTCCTGCGGGTTGTTATACCCGAATGAAGCAAATTTAGACCTCAAAAGAAGGGATGAAGAAAAAACAGAGAGTGATGTTACTGAAATGTTTCACATCACTCTCTGTTTACTATAAATTTGAGACATTTACTGAATATCCCTTATTACATACTTCTTCCAGAGTTTTTCCAAGTATGATATAAATTCTGAAGAAAAGACATATTCATTCTTTGATCGAAATGCCGATTTATTATACAATTTTACAAAATCAACGGGGTTATCATAAGTATCAATTAATTTCCGTAAGCCTCCATTGTTTTCAATCACTAGAGCCATGTAAAATCCATTGGTATGACCACCAAACTTAATCATATTTTCTATCTTAGCATACCTCTCGTAATCTATCTTTTTATTCAAGTAAGCTTGTGTAATAGAGTCTACCTCCATTAATATTCTAGGCGTGTTATAGAAATTAAACGAATACATCTTAGCCATTTCCGGCCCATATGTATCAATAGTGGTAAATTTTTTCTTGTTTATTAAATCAGCAATGCCTTCTGCTTGAAAGGAATTAATTGTATTTAGTAACGGATCTTCCAACTTTCCAGGAATTTTCATATCACGGTAATTATGATGAAACTCGTGTGCAAACAACTCTATCAATTGTTCCTTTGTAAGGCTCATTGCAAGATTTAAGTCCAAAAACACACTGCTGCCCCGTACACTTGCCTCTGCCTCTCTTCCAAGTATATAAGTATTGTTTAACTCCGGATTATCATTATATGCTCGAAATGGTAAATATTTTTTTGTAATTTGATTAGCGGTATCCAAAATCTGAGGTAAGTTTATAGTATCTAAAAAGACTGATGCTTCATTTAATTTATTACTAAAAAGATAAAAATTCTGTATTATGAGTGTCTGCATTAAGTTAGGAGAATTCAAATTAATGCCACATGCCGCAATACTGTCTGCCTCTTGTTTTCTGTTTTTATCAAAAGCAATAAACATAGCCTCTTTTATCCATTGTTTCTTCTGCAACGAATCTTTTGTAGCAAGATAACGGCGATATCCATCAGTTTGAAAAAATCTGCTCCAATCCTCATTACTCATTTTTTCACCTTGCCGTATTCTTTTCGCAACTTTAATTAACTCTTTGCCCGATTCGATAGAATATTTGTATTTGAAAATGGATTCCTGAGCATTTATCTGCAAAGTGAATAAATAGAACAAAAATGCAATAAAAACTTTCATTATAAATAGTTTTATCTATAGTGAATAAATATCAATCTATCGAATTGGAAGAAATATCAAATTATAACAAAAGAAGTACAAGTATTACACTTGTTCCCGACGCACAACTATTCTTTAACCCATGCTCCGGTGATTTCCGCCACATAAATATGATGCAAGCTGCCATAAGAATCATTATACCATTGTTTTAGAGCTTTGGAATCAATAAAAGACTCTTCATTCATTACTCCAGTATATAGTTTCTTACATTCCAAAGTCAAACGAGACTGTTCAAAAGTGATATTCCCTGCTTCTGTAATAATGGGCTTCAAACCGGTCTCTTTCACTTTATCCACTTCTCTGCCCGATTTAAAACCACATATTTTATGAATATCTTTATTTTCCTTACCCAGAAAAGAAAGAGTAAAACTGTCACACTTCTCGGTAAATTCAAAAGTATAGCGTTCAGGACGAACAAAAACAAAAACGACAGGTTTATTCCACAAATAACCTACCCCGCCCCAGTTAGCAGTCATTGTGTTAAACGAACTGGGAGTACCTGCGGTAACAAGCATCCACTCCTTACTGATTGTCTCAATAAAATTTTCCGAAAGGTCTTTAATTGCAATTGGTTTCATACACTAATAATATATTCTATACGATTAATCCTTAAATAATAGACTTCATGTAGATTTATTTCTGTATGTGTGTACATGCATACGCGCGCAGGAAACAAATATACATAAACTCTAATACATTCACAAAGAAAAGATTTTATCCGGTTATATCCTAATGATATAATAATTTTTGATTCTCTTTCACTCGTGAGCACTCTAAATTAAACATCGTTTTTTGAAATCGTTGTAAATCGCATAGTCATATACCTTTTCCGAGCGTGACGATTTGAATTGGAAAGTCGTTCATCGCTTTTCCCAAAAGCTTAAAACTATGAATCAAGGCAAATATATCTTCGCTCAACTTACAGGTCGTTTGAATTCGACAATCACCTCACTCAGGGAAGAAGGACGTTTGATCATGTAAGAAAAAATAAAAAAAATGTCTATTGATTATTTTCTCCACTGTTTTAATTGCGGAAAATATTCTTTCATTCCGATAATCGCTTCTTCCCGGCTACTATACACTTTGTAAGCATCTTTATCGAGCTCGTCCAGAAATTGAAAACAGATATCAATTATTCCCATCCATAGTGACATCGTTCGTAAAAGCTCCCTTCTGATAACAATAGCTACAATAATCCTCATTCAGACTCTCATCGGCATTTGTTCCGAAATCGGTATCAAGCCCCATAGGTATTCCGCAGCTTTTGCAAATTTCCATAACATTTGTTCTTTAGATAACTAACTGATTGGTATTTTGATTGAAAATTTATTAAAACATTTTGTTCCGTAAAGAATCGGATCCATTTTTATTGTAATAATAAATAAGTGAAATAAAGAGAGATTGCATTTACGATTGGAAGCATAGAAATCATCCATGTCAAGATGAATGATTCTTCTCACCGTCGATTCCGTTCTAAGAAGATAAGATATAGGATTATCTTTAATTAATTCTATTACAAACATAAATACCTTTTTTATGGTATTTGGCGTAAAAGAAATAATATATATTTTTGTCCTATTAAACTATGTTAAACAGAAAAGGGATGAAATTAATTCCTTCAAAAGAGCTATATAGTTTAAAGTATATAAAAAGTATATGATAACCGATAAGGAAATTCTGGAGAAATTTGAAACCAATGGAGAGTCCGGATTAAAGTTACTCTTTGATGTTTACTACCTTCCGCTATGTCTCTATTCCGTTCAGATAACAGATTCGTTTGAGCAGTCGGAAGATATTGTTCAGGATCTGTTTATCGTTTTTTGGGAAAAACGGTTGTATAAGTCGATAAAATCCAATCTTCGTAATTACCTATTTAGCTCTGTCAAACATTCATCCTACGCCTTTTTGCAGAAAAACAACTTCGTACCCATTAAAGAAATCGAAGAATCATCCTATTTTTATATAGAGGAAATTTATGATCAGGAAGAGCTGGAAGAAAAAAAGCGTCGATTATATGAAGAGCTAAAAAAACTATCTGTTCAGGAATATAAAGTGGTAAATGCAATCATTGTTCAACGAAAGAAATATAAAGAGGTTGCCGAAGAGATGGACATATCTGTTAACACAGTAAAAACGTATCTCTTCCGTGCATTAAAACAACTCCGAAGCAATTCATCCGAATTAGTACTTCTATTGATTTTGGGTATAATTTATAAAAAATAACCTGCTTTCTCCTATTACCTATCTCTGTGTTTTATTGCAATATTTATTCTTTTATAATCAAAATTGATTTAAATTGAGATAAAATGTCACCCATTTCTATAAAATATATCTCATATGTATAAAAGAAGTAATTAATGAACAATAGAATTTGGATACTTATAGATAAATATATCGACCACAAGATTGAGGAAAGTGAACGAAATGAATTGAAATTATGGATTAATGAAAATAAACGCCATAAAGACTTTTTTATCACAATCTTGTCATTATACAAAAAGCACAGACAACTTTATTTCCTGAAGGAATTTAATTATGAGTCAGCTTGGGATGCATTGTATCGAAAGTTGAAAACAAGACACCGTAAACGAAGTCTTATTATTTATTCATCTGTTGCTTCTGTTTTGCTTCTTATTGGAATATCGTTGTATATGTTTACCGGAAAACAAGTTTCTGACACTGAAATTTATCTTCATCAAGGAAAAGCTCAGGCTATTCTGGCTTTGTCCAATGGTACAAAAATTGATCTACAGGGTAAGAACCCTTTATCGGAATACAGTGAAAAAGATGGAACCACTATTACCGCAGATTCTAATGGATTGCTATCTTATAAATCCAATGATCCTCTGAAAGTCGACTATTCTTTATCAAATACGGTTACTGTCCCCCGTGGGGGAGAATATTCCCTAGTGCTTTCCGATGGGACAAAAGTTTATATGAATGCGAATTCAAGACTGGAGTATCCGATACATTTTTCATCAAAAAGAATTGTAAAATTATCCGGAGAGGCCTATTTCGAGGTGAGCAGAGATCCTCGGAAGCCTTTTATTGTAGAAGCGTCTAAGCATTTCATTGAAGTTTTAGGAACCCGTTTTAATGTATCTGCTTATCCGGAAGACGATTTCTATGCAACTTTACTGAGCGGAAGCGTCAAACTTCAAACCTCTTCCGAAACAAAGGTACTCTCTCCCAATCAACAGGCAGTAGTTAAAAAATCGAACAGTGTAATCGGTATTCAAAATGTGGATGCTTCCATATACGCTTCATGGGTGAAAGGTTCCTTTGAATTTCAAAACGCCTCATTGTACGCCATCGCCAGGCAACTGTCCCGTTGGTATGACGTAGACATACAATTTCAATCGGAAAACTTGAAACAAATCCGGTTTGGAGGTACCATTCTGAGACATAGGCCTTTATCTTTTGCTATAGCTGTCATAGAAAAAGTGTCGGATGTAGAATTCAGTAGAAAAGGAGAGAGTTTGATAATCAAATCATCAAAATAATTAATAATGAATAAAATGAATGTTTTAAAGATTGGGCAGATCTCAACTCTTTTTATTTGTTTTTTCTTCTTTCAGCAGATTGGCTGTATGGCTGCTGAAAATCAGATTAATATAAAAGGAGAACGGATTAAAGTGAGGCAGGCGTTGGATATAATTAAAGGACAAACGGGCTTTTATTTTATGTATGAAGAGAATTCAATAGATAAAGATAAGCTCATAGAACTGAATTTGTCCAATGTTGGAGTTCGGCAGGCAATGGATGAAATTGCCCGGAGAGCCGGTTTCTTCTATGAGATAATGGAAGATTATATTCTGATAAAAAAGAGTAAAAGAAGCAATCCCGCTATTTTGATCAATGATCGAAAAACTCCCGAACAAAGTAAAAAAACGGAGATTACCGGAAAGGTCGTCGATGAATCCAAGAATACACTACCGGGAGTTATTGTCAGGCTACAAGGCACAGAGATAGTTACTACAACAAAGGAAAATGGAAATTTTTCTCTTTCTGTTCCTGATACTGTTGCTCCTTTGATCGAATTTTCATTTATTGGAATGAAAAAGCAAGTCGTCAGGTACAAAGGGAAACCGATGATAATCACATTAGAAGAGAACGTAACTGAGCTAGCGGAAGTCGTGGCTGTAGGATATTTCAATCGTCGGAGGGATAGCTTTACAGGATCGGCTATAACAATTTCAGGAGGAGAATTAAAAAAAGTAAATCCCAACAATTTGTTGCAAAGTATAGAGTCGTTTGATCCATCATTTAGAATACTAACGGATAATCTGCTAGGCTCCGATCCTAATAGGTTACCTGCTATTAATGTACGTGGAACAGCGTCCGTACCTACAGGTGGAAGCGGAGAGGTACTCCGTCGTGATAATATATCCAGTAATGTAAATATGCCTACATTTATTCTGGACGGCTACGAAGTGGGGGTAGAAAAAATATATGACCTGGATGTAAACAGAGTGGCATCCATCTCTTTATTGAAAGATGCTGCTGCTACCGCTATATACGGTTCCAGAGCCTCAAATGGCGTATTGGTAATCACAACCGTAACACCAAAAGAAGGAAAAATAAAAGTATCTTATAACTACGAGATGAATGCAAGTTTCCCCGATCTTACCTCTTATGATATGCTGAATGCCAAAGACAAACTGGAATATGAACGCCTTGCGGGAGTATATGAAATGGAAGGCATCTCTTTGCAGGATCAACGGGAGTTGTACTATCAGAAGTATTTCAACGTAGTAAGTGGAGTTGACACTTACTGGCTGTCTCAACCTGTGAGGAATGCATTGGGTAACAAACATTCGTTGTATATAGAGGGAGGTTCCTCTACCATTCGTTATGGTATAAACGGTCAATATCAAACAAGTCCGGGAGTCATGAAAAAGTCGGGAAGAGACAGACTTGGATTGGGTGTAGATTTGTCTTACAACAACAATAACAAATTATTATTCAAGAATGTCCTTTCGTTCTCCAACGTTAGTGGGAATGATTCTCCCTACGGCAATTTCGCAGAATATGTAAGGATGAATCCCTACTATCCCAAAACAGACGACAGAGGACAAATCGTTCAGGAGATAGATTCATGGACGGATCGCAGCGGAGAGGGTGGAAGTACAGCTACGGAAGTTGTGCTCAATCCGTTGTACGATGCCACTTTAAGCAGTTTCAGCAAATCGAAATACTGGGAAATCAATGATGCCGTTACGGCCGAATGGAATATTATGACGGGGTTGCGGCTCAGGGGATTATTCAGTATCACGCAGAAGAATACGACAAACGACCAATTCGTTTCGCCTTACGATAATGAATTCTTCTTTTATACCGGTAACAGACTTTCCGACCGGGGCAGATACACTTATACCAATAAGGAAGAGACCTACGTGGATGCTAATGCCACGTTGACGTATAATAAACAGATCAATGATCATTTCATCAACTTGGCATTGGGCGCCAATATCCGTACGGGAAATATAAACCAGAAGTCATTCACCGCCATAGGATTTACCAACGACCGCTTCACCGACATCGGTTATGCCAAAGGGTATGAGGAAGGCGCTTCCCCCAGTACCGCCATTGATAAGGAACGTTTATTCGGATCATTCCTCAGTTTGAACTACTCTTTCAAGGAACGCTATTTGCTGGATGCCTCTTTCCGGGCGGATGGGTCATCCAAGTTCGGAACGGATAACAAAGTTGCTCCCTTTTGGGCTGCCGGTATCGGTTGGAATCTGCATAACGAAGAATTTATCAAGAAACTCAAGCTGTTCAGCCAACTTAGGATAAAGGCCAATACGGGATTGACCGGTTCGGTCTCTTTCTCTCCTTTCATGGCCAATACGTTGTACCAGTATTATAAGGATAATTGGTACTCCACCGGCGTGGGTGTGACCGTTTCTCAATATGGAAACGACAAACTGAAGTGGCAACGTACCCAAAATTATGACATCGGTATCGATATCGGATTGCTGGGTGATCGCATTTATGCATCAGCCCGTTATTACAACAAGTTGACGAAAGATATGTTGACGGATGTTACTTTGCCGCCATCTACGGGATTTAGTTCATATAAAGACAATCTGGGTGACATTAAGAATATGGGATATGAATTAGGATTGAAGTGGAATATATATAAAAACAAGGATTGGAATGTAGAATTGAACGGAAATTTCGCTCATAACAAGAATAAACTGGTCAAAATATCCAATTCATTGAAAAAGTTGAATGAAGCGGCTGATAATTCACAACAAAGTGGAGATAATATGGGTATCCCTCTACTGCGGTATAATGAAGGGCAATCCATTAATACCATCTACGCGGTGCGTTCCAAAGGAATAGATCCTGAAAATGGAAAAGAGATATTCGTCAAAAAAGACGGAACGCTGACGTATGATTGGGATGTGAAAGATGTAGTGCCCATTTGTGACGCCACTCCCAAGCTGGAAGGATATTTCGGAGGTAGTGTCTTTTACAGAGGCTTCTTATTAAATGTTTCATTTTACACCCGTTTCGGTGGATACGATTACAATCAGACATTGATAGACAAGGTGGAAAATGCCGACCCCAGATATAATTTGGACAAACGCGCTATGGAACATCGTTGGGTGAACCCGGGTGACAATGCCCTGTACAAGAACATAAGGGATTGGGATGATACACGCGTTACCGAACGTTTTATACAAAAGGATAATGTTCTGGAATTCCGTTCCATCTATCTCTCTTATGATATTAAGGCGAAATTTATGGATAAGATTGGAATAGAGACTTTACGCGCCGCTATTACTGCAAATGATTTCTGGCGAATGTCTTCCATCACTACCGAGCGGGGCATTAATTATCCGTTTGCAAGGAGTTTTACATTTTCCATTCAGACTAATTTCTAAAAGAAACGAATTATGAAACAACTATTATATATTGTATTGCTATTTCTGTTATGTTCATGTAACGACTGGCTGGATATACGTCCCGAAGCCAGTGTGGACGTAGACGAATTGTTTAGCGAAGAAGAGGGTTTTATTGAAGCTGTCAACGGCTTGTATACGAACAGTGCCACTACAAATCTATATGGAGGAATATTCACGGTGGAGATCCAAGATGCGCTGGCGCAAAATTATTCGTATAAGGCGCAAGACTATACCAATTACTTGAAAACGTCCATGTTCGATTTTTCCGATGATATGTTCAAGTGGAGAAACGAGGCAATATGGAGCGCCGCCTACAATGTTATCACCAATTGCAACCTGATACTGGAGAATATCGAGCAACGAAAAGACATTTTTCATGAAGGGATCTATGAAATAGTGAAAGGTGAAGCGCTGGCTTTAAGAGCATACATTCATTTCGACCTATTAAGATTTTTTGCTCCACCCTATGCGATAGGCGCGTCTCAAAAGGCAATACCGTATGTGACAACCTATAGCAATAAGGTGACCCCGTTGTCAACTGTTGAGGAAGTCACAACAAAGGTACTGGAAGACCTGACCGAAGCAAAGCGTTTACTAGCCGGGCACGATCCCATTCAAGACTCTACTTACATTGTTGGTTATAACACGGACGACAAAGAGGTCGATCCTGAGGCCTCCACGGAAATGGATAATCCTAACCTCTTTCTTCAGAACAGACGGCATCGTCTCAATTATTACGCAGTATGCGGAACATTGGCGCGGGTTTATTTGTATGAGGCCAATCATACGGAGGCGTTGAAAAACGCATTGGAGGTGATCAATTCGGAAAAGTTCAAATGGGTGGACTCCGAAACAGCACTGGCTGAGCCAAAGTTACGGGACCGGTTGATGTATACCGAATTAGTCTTTTCCTGGTACGTGGAAAATGAAAAGAAAAACCTGGCCGACCGTTTTGGAAATGTGGCTACGGGCTATTTTATTAATTCCAATTATGCTCGGAGCATCTATGAAGTAGCAACTGTCGGAGCCGACGATTACCGTTATAAAGGATGGTTCCTGCAAACAGCTGCTTCCGGCGACCAGACTTTTGAAATAGAGAAGTATCTGAGAAATTCCGATGATGTGGGCAACAGGCATTATTTGGTCGCTCCTGCCATACGCCTGAGTGAAATGTATTATATCGCGGCAGAGTCTGTCTATCCTACGGATCCGGATAGAGCATGGCAATACCTGAATACCGTCCGCTCAAAGCGTGGAATCAGAACCTCGCTGAACGAGAACGCCAATTTCATCGATGAATTGCTGAAAGAATACAGGAAGGAAACTTATGCCGAAGGCCAAGCGTTTTATGCCTATAAAAGGTTGAATAAAACAATCACATCCGAATCCGGCATTATCTATCAGCCGTCGCAAATGTATCCGATACCTCTTCCTGACAATGAAATTGAATTTGGAAACAGATAACTAAAAGAGATAGACAAATCATGAAAAAAATAAAATTCTTATTTTTACCGGCACTGTTGGCCGCTATCTTTGCGGCATGTTCCGAGAATCCGGGTTATGAATACAATGCGCAAAAAGATAATATCTATTTCGACTATGCGACTACAGATGATAGTAAAATCACTTATTCTTTTGCGGATACGACTTTTGATGTTGTTGAAAACACAATCTACCTCCCAGTGAAAATATCAGGAAAGAGAGTTTCTTACGACCGTAAATTTCGTGTGGAGGTAATTGATTCGCTTACAACAGCGAAGCCTTCTCTCCATTATGAACCCATGGCTTCGTCATATACACTTGCCGCAGACTCCGGAACATTCAAGTTGCCCGTAGTTTTGTATAATACCGATGAAATATTGCAAGATTCAACATTGGTATTGGCATTGCGATTAGTCGACTCGGATAATTTTTCGACAGCCTTTCCCCATTTAATTTCAGCTACCATATCGTTTTCCAGTCGGTTGGAAGAGCCGTCCTGGTGGAAATACTGGCTTGGAGAATTAGGAACTTATTCTAGAACAAAACATTTTTTGTTTCTAATTTCATCGGGAACAAAGGCATTGACAGATCCTACTGCTCCAGATAGCTATCTGTATACACCGGAAGTGTTGTACCACATATCGGAGTATAAAGCTTTCCTTGCTGATCCGTTCACATGGGTAGGAAAACATACGGAATACGCGTTGGAGAAAAAAAACGGCAGTGATGATTATACGTTCTACTTGAAAGCTGCTCCGGACAAAACCTACTTGCTGAAATGGGAAGCAGGAAACGGGAAATATTTCTTCATAGACGAAAACAATGAAATTATATCATAAAATAAAAGCAGCATGAAATATATAGTTATAACATTTATCGGATGTGTGTTCCTGTTTACATCGTGTGTAAAGGACGAAGGCAATTATGACTACCTTGCGCCGGAAGTACCCACTGTTGCAATTAACAACGTGTATCAGGTCTTTGTTGGAGACAGGCTTGTGATAGAACCGGAAGTGAAGTTTTCCGATGCAAGCCTTCTATCGTACGAGTGGACAATAAGTGACCCTGGTCAAATGAAAGAATACTCTTACGAAGGTCCCAAACTGGATATCTTTTTCGGCCTTCAGGCTAAAGTATATACGGCAAGACTTACGGTGACCGACAATCAAACCGGTATGAAGTATTTCTATCCGTTTTCTATTTCCGGACAAACGGCTTTTAGCGAAGGAGTCGTACTGCTCACATCCAAAAACGGACGGGCAGAACTCTCGTTTGTAAAGCCCGACGGAACAGTTCAGGAAAACTTATATGAACAAATGCACGATGAACCTTTACCTATGGGACCCATCCAGATTGTGCCATTGCAACACATGAGTATGGTGGGCAAACCCTATTTGGGCTATTGGATTATTTGTTCCGACAAAAAAAATCCGGGGGTAGAAATCAACGTGAATACGATGGGGCGGATTAAATCTTTCAAGGAAAACTTTTTCACAATCCCTGAAGGTGATGTCTCTGCCCAACAATTTATCACCAGAGACGATGCTACCATGGCGGGCATAATTAATAATAAATTTTATGTGGGGTCTTTTGCCACTTACTATATGAGTCCGGTATATGGATTCTTCGGCAATCCCATTCCGGGTGACTATCACTTGGCTTCCTGTCTGGCTGTAGCTCCCGACAAGACATTTGTCTGGAGCTATGATACGGTGAAAAAATCATTGGTTTGTTTCATTCCTCCCGGAGGGATATTCTTTGAAGCCTCGTCAATGCCCGGTCCGCCTCCTGCCTTTGATCCTGCGAATGTTGGTCTTGACCTGATTACATTGTTGTCATTTAACGGAGGTTTTTACTTGTTCGGTCGTGATGCAAGTGGAACTATTCAAGAGTTGAAGTTCTCTACCGGAGGACAGATGGTTATCTCCAATTACAAAAGACCTTTTATTTCTCCCGATTTAATCAAAGAAGATACCAAATGGGTATTGCTTCCGGGTTTAGAGGTCTTCTATTTCTCTTCAGGAAACAAGATATATCGTTATAATCCGTTAAATCAGTCGATAGAAACTTTGGCTACGCTGGACGGTAATGTAACTTTGCTGAAAGCGGGTAAGGAAGCCGGTCAATTGGTTGTAGGTACGGAAGGGCATCTGTATTGGTTGAATATTTCCGCCGGACAGGAAGGAGTTATTCAGAGAAGTATCAATGGATTCACAGGACAACCTGTTGACATATACGAAAGAAAAGATGAGGTGTGATAGTTTTCCATCTCTAAAATTAAATAACAATTGAAATAATGAAAAAGAATGTAGTTAATTTATTGCTGTGTTTGCTTCCTCTATGTGGTTATGCACAACAGAAGGAATCATTCACGTTGAAGGGTAAGATTGGTAACTTGAACGTTCCTGCTAAGATGTATTACAGCTATTGGAGTGATGGAGAACGAAACGATTCTACGGTTCTTCGGAACGGTAATTTCTCATTTACCGGTAAAGTTGACGGACCTGCTGTTTCCCGGTTAATTCTGGATTACACGGGTGAAGGGATCGGAGCCGCGGCTCGTGCCGGCCATACCTATATATTGTATGTGAACAAAGGGATCACAGAAATACAATCACCTGATTCTTTGGAGCACATTGTATTCATAAACTCGCCCCTTAATGAAGAGTTTAAGTCATATACCAAGCAGATTGGCGGACAAATACAGGAGCTTGCCGCAAAGATGAATGCCAAGTATGCGGCTGCCACTCCGGAGCAGCAGAAGGATACCACCTTTCTGAACAATCTGAATAAAGAATACCGCACATTGTTGGACGAACGAGCCAAAGCACAGCTTGAATATGCGCGAAAGAATCCGGATTCTTATTTCAGTATAGAAGCATTGTCCGAAGCTTCAGGTACAAAAATGGATGTTGCCACCATAGAACCCTTGTTTCTGACAATAAATAAAAAACACCGTGAGACGGCGTCTGGCAGGGCTTTTGCAGACAGAATACAGGCGGCTAAAGCAATTGTCGTCGGGAAACCGGCTCCTGATTTTACTCAAAATGACCCGAACGGTCGTATGGTTAGCCTGTCCGACTATCGGGGTAAATATGTATTGGTTGACTTCTGGGCCTCTTGGTGTGGTCCTTGCCGTGGGGAAAACCCGAACTTAGTGAAGGCATACGCAGTCTATAAAGACAAAGGATTTGACATATTGGGAGTTTCTTTAGATAATACAAATGGTAAGGCAGCCTGGATTGAAGCCATTAAAAAAGATGGTCTGGTTTGGACAAATATTTCCGATTTAAACGGCTGGTCTAATAAGGCAGCTCTTTTATATGGCATCCGTGCTATTCCACAAAACTATCTTGTCGATCCACAGGGAGTGATTGTAGCGGAGAATCTAAGAGGTGAAAAGCTGAATAACTATCTGGAAAAACTATTCAATAAGTGATCATGAGGTATTAGCCTTTTTTTGACTGATAGGAAATATATGCAATAAAGCCGGCTCTTCTATTCGAGCCGGCTTTATTGCATAGCGATTTTATTTCCCGGCATGGGGTAAAAGATTGTAAGGAGGTTATTCTCATCGTTTTTTTATATAAGCTCGAATCTTTTGCAAAACATATATCTTCTTTGATTTGTTTTTAGGAGCATGAATCGAATACAAACCATTGAGTTGGGAACAGGAGTGAACCGGAGCAAACTGACGGTCTATTCTCCTGATGAAACGAATAATACAGGGGTGGCAGCTATTATTTGTCCCGGAGGCGGATATTTCGGACTGGCATTGGAGCCCCAGGGATATGATGTTTCCGAATGGCTCAATACTCTTGGAATAATCGGCATTGTATTGAAATACCGGATGCCTTACAAGCGTAAAGAAACTCCCTTTGAAGATGTACAGGAAGCCATGCGTTACTGTCGTACTCATGCCAGGGAATTAGGCATAGGTGAAAACAGGGTAGGCATTATCGGTTTTTCGGCCGGCGGACATTTAGCGGCATTAGCCTCCACGTTATTTGCCGATGACACCAGGCCGGCTTTTTCCATTCTTTTTTATCCCGTAATTACCATGGAAGAGGAGACGAATCATGAGACGAAAGTGAACCTGATGGGGCACCATCCCTCCCAGGACGAGATCGAACAATACTCCTGCGAAAAGCAGGTACGTCCCGACACTCCGCCCACTTTGATATTGACCAGCGACGACGATTCGCTGGTTCCTCCCATTAACAGCGTCTTATATTATGAAGCCTTGAAAAAGCAACTGGTTCCCGCCGCATTGTATGTTTTTCCACAAGGCGACCATGCCTGGAGTCTGAAAGGGAAAAACATGTTCGGTCAGGACTTTGAATATATTGACCAAGCAAAGGCGCTGATCACGAAATGGATTGAACGGTACGCCCTTCTTCTTTGATTTCAGGTTTCAAATCAGCTCGTCCCCTTCAGTACAATATTTTCACTTTCTCTTTATAGTCTTTGGCTTCGCTTATCAATGCTTACGTTTTAGCAATCGTTTCGGAAGGCAACAATATTTATTCCTTCCGTAACTGAGTGAGGAAAAACCCTGTATTTCTCCATAATGACTATTTAGATACATATACTTTGTTCTCCCGCATCACTGATGTAAAATCTACATTATCAAAAAAGAATTCGCCGTTTGCCCAAAGGGATAAACCCTTTCAAGCAAAGGGTTAGGGTTACCCTTTTAAGAAATGTCTTGCCAAGTATCTTCGTATTGGTTCATCATACAGTTTCAGACATAGATAAGCTAACAATATATTCCATGTGCAAACACACAGAGCAACTTGCCAAGTCTGCCCGAAAGTGAAGAGTTGATTTTTAATCAGCCATGCATAGAACAAATACATGAATGGATAATGTATCACATAGATTGGATAAGATATATCTCCCAGGAACTTGCATATCTTGGTTGACTTTTGGTCTGTAGTAGTTCCCGATGCTCCCAGCCAGACAAGGATGGGAAAAGCTATGATAACACAAAATGCTTCATAAATGCCGTTTGTGCAAATAGGCTCTGTTCCTTCCAAATAAGGCACCGAGAACAAGATAATCAATAGAACGGTACATACCCAGAATGCGCCTCTCACTTTAATGGGCTTGAAGTTACGCGACAGGAGCATACCCATAGAGAAAGGGAAAAGCAATCTCAATAATCCGCCTGCAAAGTTCACACCATTCAATGTCCAACCCACTCCGATGTTCCCATAACCGGAGATATCGAAGATAGCGAATGATGCCAATCCCACCCCCAGCAATGCTACAAATGCAGCCAACACCTTATTCGACAAGTGACGGATAAACAAGGCATAAAGGATATTGCCTATATACTCAAAAAACAACGACCAGGATGGTCCGTTCAACGGGAACATTTCACCATTTCCACGGACTTCGTAACTTGCACCCGGTACCGCAGGAATAAAAAATATCGTACAAAGCAGAGATAGCATTAGTATTGATGTGGCGATATGCGTTCCATCCCATTGTACGCCACCTTGAATACAGAATGTAACAACGCCCAGAACAGCGCCCATGATTACCATCGGATGAAGGCGTATCAAACGGCGTTTAAAGAAATCTTTCATTGCCAAACCCTTACCCCAGCGATCGTCATAAGCGTAACTGATAACGAAACCTGAAAGGATAAAGAAAAAATCCACAGCCAAATATCCGTGATTGAAGCTTTCAATAATAGTACCACCGGCAAAAGCATAGCCTTCGAATACATGATACCATATGACCATAAGTGCAGCAACACCGCGAAGTCCATCCAAAAGGTCATAATGTGGCTTAGTATCTGCATAAGCTGCTGAAGAAATTTTCGACATCTGTTCTTTGTGTTAATTAATATTTTGAGAGAACAAAGATACAGTTCGCAAAACGAAGTTCTTTTGCTCAAAAGCAAAAAAAGTAAATTATCGGCCCTTAATCCGTAGCTTTATAAATGATTATCCACACGCCGCCCTGTGATGACCAGAAGACTCAGCCTGCCCCTTATCCCCAGGCACGCCATACCTCCGGTCCCACCGCCGGACGGCATATTAGATTTGCTTATCTTAGTGGAGTATTGGCAAAAACCGAATAAACCGATTGTTTGATATGGTCATTGGTATCATCCGAACCTATTCTACTCCGGGAGTGGTAATCACTTCGGCCGACACAATTTCGTCTGCACGCAGTCTTTGCAAATCTATTTCACGCGCTTTACGGCTGTTAATATAGATAATAACAGGAGCACCATACCCGAGTACGGCATATCGCAACTACCCCGTTTCTCAAAATCGATGTTTTGCATTTCATTATTCCTCAGAATTTAATTGCTCTTTTTCTATACTACAACTAAAATTCAGGATCGGGTACGGGTAATCCATACTTTTTTTCTATTCATTTTTTCTTTCAAGACTTTTTACCGGCATGCCACTTGCTTCAGAATCTTTAAAAGCAGAAAATAGTCTAAAAGAAGAATATCAAAAGTATACTGAAAGACAGCGATTTACACTTGCATCGTTGGATATATAGATCTGTCGTGTTAGATATATAGATCCAACGCGTTGCATATATAGATCCAACGTGCTGGATATATAGATCCAGCAAACCGGATATAGCTATCCGTCAATTCTTGTACTTACAACGAATATCAGGCAAACAAATTTATCAACTATTTTCTGCAAAAAGCCGTGCAATATACAGTGGTTTACACCTCATTACTTTCACGAAACGAACCGCCACAAAAAGCAATATAAGCCTTTATATACATGAGAATTAAGAAAGAAAACTCCGTGTTACCTTGTAGTGAAAAACAATTTTTTAATAAGAAGCCGTTGCGGGAGTGCCTTCCTGACGGAGCATCTCAACGATACGATCCAGTTCCTCAGAAGTAGCTTTTCGTAAATCATGGTCGGGAGTTTCCCGGTCAATGGTATAAATCATCACTTGACGCGGTTTAATCTCCTTAACAGCTTCCAACCAGGGAAGTACATATTTATCGGAGGTATTATCCATATCCTTTCCCTTGTACCCTCCTTTCAGGAACATGGTCTGGATAATACAATTCCCTTTGAATGCTTTCATACCTTCAATAATAGCGTTTACGGAATACTTAACCACAGGACGGTCCAGCGAACGGATATAATCTTCATCCACCGTATCCAGTTTCAGAATGTTATTGTCCACCTTGTTTAATGCTGCAAATACGTCAGGTCGGTGGATAAATGTAGAATTGCTCAATACACTGACTTTGGCCTCGGGGAAATACTTGTCGCGCAAAGCCAGCGTATCGTCTATAATTTCGGGGAAATGCGGATGTGAAGTAGGTTCACCGTTACCTGCAAAGGTCAGCACATCAGGCTTTGGGCCGTTTACCTGCATATCTTGCAATTTACTTTCCAATGCACCTCTCACCTCTTCACGCGTAGGAAGTGCGCTATGTACCCGATGATCGGCATTAAAACCGCATTCGCAATAAATGCAATCGAAAGAACACACTTTGCCGTCGGCAGGCAACAGATTTATTCCCAAAGAAACTCCCAAACGCCGGGAATGAACAGGACCGAATATAGGAGACGGATAAATAACAGTCATTTTGATTATAATGTAACAATTTACCAGTTAGTCACCGCAAAGATACATGAATAATTGCTCCCTTATACACAAGCAGATGTAAAATGACTTCTGTTTTTATAGGAGAAACGTAGATAAAAAGACGCGCTTTATAAACGTGTTTAATAAATAAACTGAAGTTTTTATAAAAGAAAGACAATAAAGAGAACGGCATCTTTTGCATGCCAAGTATGGAAAGATAAGTATTTTATCTTCCCTTTATCGGCAGCGAGAAACGGGGTGGAGCAATCGTAGGACCTCCACTCCAATCCCGATTATCGAAAACGGCATTACGAAGAATCTCATATAATATTCCTCCTACATCCAAGCCTAACTTGAATTTGTCGAAATTGTAGTAAGGGATTACAACAGGTACTGTCTCCCAACGCCCGCGCATTGTGTCATAATAGCGTTGTACTCCCACTTCCATCCCAAAGCGGTCGGACATGTCAAACGACATGGTAGCCCCGTAAGAGTTGGTACTCATTCCGTAAGAATTCCCAATATCATAGGAACCGAAAACTTTGAAAGCAAGACGGTCGGAAGCACGATACATCAAACTGCCTGAAGTACTGAATGCTTGTCCGGTAATATGGGACATATTAATTTTCATAGCATCCACACCCAGTTGCAGCGTTAATCTGTCATTAAGAGCATGTTGATATCCCAGTGAAGCATTGTTGAAACGCCCTATACCCGGCACACTTGTCTGTCCACCGGATCCGAACAATACGCCATTACTAAATTGATGCAACACTCCTTCCGTGCGATAATCACCCCGGAACAGCAAGGAAGGGTTTGTTTGATAAGGTAAACGAAGCGTCTCTTTTAACGAGAAATAAGGTATGGAATTGGAGATTCGCAGTTGTGGCTGCATCAAAGGATATTTGGTAACCGTTGTAGGTAAAGTTTCAATAAACGACGAGCTGGAGGGAGAAAATAGCTGCTCACTTCCCAATTTAGTGCGCACACTATCGGGGATAATGCGTGTACTATCTTCTTGAGCAGAAAGTAATCTCGGCATAGAAGCCAGTAACAGGATCAATCCCGAACGGATTAAAAGATAATATATGTTCCATCTTTGCGTCATTACATATATTCTCCTTCTTTTTATTTATTTTATACGCCAAAAATAGATAAAAGCAAGATGACTGACAAATAATCAATAAAGTAAATGAATCAATCCTTTTCATTAATATTGCTTATTATGAGAATTACTTAGTTATCACACAGCATCAACCCTACTCCTTTTACTGTCTTAAAAACTCTGTGGGCTCAGTAGTAAAATGACATTTACAATGCACTCACCCTCCTAAAACTTCAAACGGAGCTGCACCTGCAAGTCGCTTTTTTTATTTCCTTGAATCAAATCTTTACCGGAACCTATACTATTGCGGTCTTGATAAACGGTCTGCCCTAATTTAGCCAAAAGCATACATGTTTTATTCAAATCGTAACGAATAACGGTGGAATACCGGAAACCTTTACCATAAAAGGAAGGAGTGTAAAATGTATTAAGTAGCCCCTTTTCAAAACTGTAAACCCGCGAATCGTAATCGTCCGTATGGAAGTAACTGCCTTGAACGGATACATTCACAGGAAACGAACGAAAAGTATAAGCACAGGACTGACTGAGTTGAAAACCCTCGCTCCCCTTCTCTCCTTTCGAATGAAAATGATTATAATCTATCGTAGTCCGTAAATTCAAATTCCTTTGTGAAATATCCAGTCTATATTTTACCGAATGATGATAAGTGGGCAAAGTTATTTCACCACTTGTTCCTGATTTATCCCTTTCCTTGCATTTATATCGATAACTGACATACATAGACAAAAAAGGCTTTGGAGTATAAGTGATTTGAAATCTTCCGTCGACGCCTTGTGAAGGTTTGCTTATACGATATTTCAACCAGGGAAAAGAAAAGAAATCCAATGAGGTAAAAAAAGTCCAATAACGGAAAGGATTCATAATAGCAGCCAGATACCATCCATTTTCATTCTGTACGGTACTGCTTTCACCAAAAGAACGGGCAAATAAATTCCAGTAATTATGCGCATAATAGCGATGAATCAACAGCAGTTGATAACCTGTTAATACGTTGTATCTAAGTTGGTTTAATACAGCGAAGCCTTGTTTTCCCACAGCAGCTTCTCCGAGAAAAGTGAAACGTTTCAACCGGTATTTATAATCAATGCCTGCATTATAAAAATAATTGCCGCGAATATTGAATTTGGAATATTCCTTCAAATCCGGTTCATAAGGGTGATTAAAAAAGTAGTAAATACCTGTCACGCCTATATGCAAACCACCTGTATCGTAGCTTATATTACTTCCCGTCAGTTGCATGGAGAAAACATTTCTCTTTTCAGCTTCCTTTGCGGAACGATGAAGTCCATCCTTGTCTATGGAAGTAATTTTATTATCGACCACCTTACCATCCATAGTGCGGTAAGAATAAAATACGGAAGCAGTGAGCGGCTTACAAATACGTATTGTTGTAGCAAAACCTTTTAGATAGTTATATTCATCTGTAGAACTATGTTTACGAATATGAGCTCCTCGATTATCTAATGTGGAAAGTGAAGTTGATTTACCTATTCCGAAATTAGTATTCATTACCAATCCCTGCCCAAAACTCAATTGATAATTGCCTAAAGCAAGAGTATTTAAAATATCCGGACAATGAACCAGTAAATAGAAAGAATAATAATCATACCCTTTATTTTTATACAAAGCCATAAAAGGTTCTCCTTCATCTTTTTCTCCGGTTATTCCGAATTGTAAATAGTCTTTATAGTGAAAATCATATTTTATGGAATGATAAAGAGCCGGCCCTAAATAATCGGACTCATAACCTTTACGATTATATAATGGAACATCCAACCGGGTTAATATCTCTTGCTTACCATATTTGAAAATGTTTTTTAATGAGGGAAAGGATTTCTTTTCAGGAATTGGAAGTGCGTATACATAAGGCAATAGCAGGTCGATTGTCCGTTTATCCATCTCCCCTACCAATTGCAATTCATAAATGGTCTGCATCTGCCCATGAACATAAATATATGCCAATATATTCTCAATTTGAAGGTCGGTGAGAAAAGGATATCTTTCCAACGTTTCCTTTGTAGCCGTATTTATGTTAACAGGTTCTTTTAAATCATCCGATAAATTATCCAATTCATTATCCCAATTTTTTTCTTCCTCTTCCGTAGAAAGTTCTTCCAGATTGTTTTCAAAAAAAGATTCGACAGTGTTTTGAGCTTTAAGTACAGGAGCAACGAACAGCATACTAACAAAAACTCCTGCCTTAAACTGTTTCATTTAGCATATTAGAGTTTAATTATAGCGAAGTTAGCTTAAATAAGTTAATTGGACAAGGAAAAGAAAAAAGATTCAAATAAAATATGAAGATAATCACTTAATTTTGCAACGTGAAAATAAAACTAAAAATAGCAATACTGATTGTATTTCTTTTATCCGGTATATCTTTATGCCGTGCACAAGAAACTCCAATAGGTTATACTGCTGAAGGTTGGCCTATCAGTATTTGTATTTACTATGGAGATACGATTCCATCCATACAAATGCCTAACATTTATGTGTTTAAACCTTTAAACTTTAAATCTAAAAAAGAATGGATAGAATATTACAGACTGATATATAATGTAAAGAAAGTACTTCCTATCGCCAAAGAAGTTAATCGGGCCGTCATTGAAACTTACGAATATATGCAAACACTTTCCACTGAAAAGGAAAAAAAAGAGCATATTAAACGTGTGGAAAAAGGACTAAAACAACAATACACAGCCAGAATGAAAAAACTTTCCTTTACACAAGGCAAATTACTTATAAAGTTAGTCGATCGAGAAAACAATCAAACTTCATATCAATTGGTAAAAGCTTTTATGGGACCTTTAAAAGCCGGATTTTATCAAACTTTCGCAGCATTATTCGGCGCAAGTTTGAGAAAACAATATGATCCCGAAGGAGATGATAAACTTACCGAACGTATTGTTTTAATGGTGGAAAGCGGACAACTTTAGAGATGAAGTTTACGAAATAAATTCCAAATAACTATACCGGCTGTAACAGAAACATTTAAGGAATGTTTTGTTCCATATTGAGGAATTTCAATGCAACCATCAGAATGATCGATAACCTCTTGTTGTACTCCTTTTACTTCATTACCTAATACGACAGCATACTTTTTGGTTGAATCAAGTTCTAATGAATTCAACATGGTACTCCCTTCTGCTTGTTCAATCGAATAAATTGTATACCCTTCTTTTTTCAAGTTATCAACAGCATCGACAGCATTACCAACATACTTCCAATCAACCGTAAATTCGGCACCTAATGCGGTTTTGTGCATTTCTGCATGTGGAGGAGTAGCTGTAATGCCACACAAATAAATACATTCCACCCGAAAAGCATCCGCAGTACGAAATACCGAACCTACATTATGCAAACTACGAACGTTATCCAATACCACAACTAAAGGTAATTTATCAGCTTCTTTAAATTCTTCAACACTTATTCTATTCAATTCGGTAATTCTCAATTTGCGCATCATAACCGCTATTTTTATACTTTTCTCAATACAAACTCTTAATTGAAAACAAAGATAAATGTTTCTGTTTACATACCTGTTAATAACCGTTGAAAAGCTGTCAATACATGTTGCATAGATATTTATAAAAAAACCTTGCAATACTCAAAATAAGCTGTAATAATCATGTAATATGAACATTCCAAAAAAGTTAAGAGATTTTTTCAAAGGTTAGATAAACACATTTTTCAGTCCTGTTTAGATAAGTTATAGCTATAAAGTTATTAACTTTGCACTTATAAACAAGTGGTTAATAGCATACAATAGTAACTTAATAATCAGCGCTTAAATGCATATTTCATTGTTTAAATCAAATGAATAACGTTATTCGTTAGACTAATTACTTTATATACAAGTAAAATCATATTTAATTATCGACACTATTAACAGGCTATTATTACTATTAAAAGATTTCTATATTTAAAAAGAGAAATAAACTATTATAATTATGAATAATCTCATAGAATCTATAAAGCAACTGAAAAAGGAGAAAAATGCTATTATCTTAGCTCACTATTATCAGAAGGGGGAAATACAGGATATAGCAGATTATGTTGGTGACAGTTTGGCTTTGGCACAATGGGCCGCCAAGACAGATGCTGATATAATAGTTGTATGTGGTGTTCATTTTATGGGAGAAACAGCCAAGATACTTTGTCCTGATAAGAAGGTACTTGTTCCTGATTTAGCTGCAGGATGTTCACTTGCCGACAGTTGTCCGGCAGATAAATTCGAATCTTTTATAAAGGAGCATCCCGGATATACGGTTATATCTTATGTAAATACGACAGCAGCTGTCAAAGCGCTGACTGACGTTGTGGTGACTTCCACAAATGCTAAACAGATTGTGGAAAGTTTCCCTAAAGATGAGAAAATTATTTTTGGTCCTGATCGTAATCTGGGTAATTATATCAACTCTATTACACACCGGAATATGTTATTATGGGATGGAGCTTGTCACGTACATGAACAGTTTTCTGTAGAAAAAATAATTGGTTTGAAGGCACAAAATTCAGGCGCTGTCATATTGGCTCATCCTGAATGTAAAAGTGTTATTTTAAAGCTTGCCGATTTTGTGGGATCTACTTCCGCATTATTGAAGTATGCGATGAATCATCCGGAAAAAAAATACATTGTAGCCACTGAATCCGGTATTCTGCATGAAATGCAAAAGAAATGTCCGGATACCACGTTTATTCCCGCTCCACCGAACGATAGTACCTGTGCATGTAATGAGTGTAATTTTATGCGTTTGAATACATTGGAGAAGCTCTATGCGTGTTTAAAAGATGAAGTACCTGAAATAACGGTTGATCCCGCCATTTCTGCAAAAGCAGTTAAGTCGATTAAGCGGATGCTTGAGATTTCTGCTCAATTGGGTTTATAATAAATTATAATACTGATTAGTATATTAAATTAGAACGACATTCAATAGGTTAATTTAATATACTAATCAGTATTATAGCTCATTTAAAATCGTTCCAATAAGAGCTGTATAAATTATCTGTTTTCATTAAGTCTTCATGCGTACCTGAATGGGTAACATTGCCATTTTCAATCAAGAATATTTTATCTGCATATTGTTTAAAAATATGGAATCGATGAGATACAAATATAATAATTTTATTTTTCTTTATTTTCTGTAATAGATCCAATGTGTACTTTTCTAAGTCACGATCCATTGATGATGTAGGCTCATCTAAAATCATTATTTCTGGATTTTTTAATAACAAACGAATAAGTGCAATTAACTGCCTTTGTCCACCAGATAAATTAATGCCTTCTTCTCCAACAATTGTCATATATCCCTGAGGTAATTTGCTAATATATTTATCGAATCCTAAAATAGAACATTTTTCAATAATATCTTTTGAAGTTATATTAATATCTGAAATTCCTAAATATATATTATCTAAAATTGTACCATTAAATATAAAAATTTCTTGAGGTATAATTCCTATGTTATTTCTCCATTCATTAATGGATAAATTTTGTATATCAATCTTATTATTTAATATAATTTTACCTGATTCAGGAATATATGATCTTTCAAGTAAATGACAGAAAGTTGATTTTCCACAACCACTTTCACCTATAATAAATGAAATTGCATTTTTATTAATAGATAATGAAAATGATTTTATAATAGGACTTCTTCCAGGAAAACGGAATGATAAATCTTGAACTTCAAGAGAATATATAGTATTTTGTATACTATTACCTTCATACTTTTCAGGAGAGGTGTTTGCAAAGTCAAACATTCTGTTAAAAGCAACTTTAGCCTCATTTATAGGTATCGATATAAGTGCCAAATTTATTATAGAAGGAGTAATAAAACCAACTAATGATATTATTGCAATTAATTCACCAAGTTTTATATTATCTTCCAAAACATAATAACTACCCAGTCCTATTACTAAAATAGTTATAACGGCACTGATGAAACCTGATATAAAAGAAAGCTTAACATTTATTTTTCCTAATCGAAATATATTGTCTTGAAATATTCCATAGATAGATTTATTTACAGTTTCAGCGAATTGTTGTTTATTAAAACTTTTAATAGAATCGATACCTTGCATAGTATTTATAAAATTACTTTCACTTCGAGCATACCCAGACATTACATCTTGTTGTGCTGCTATAATTGAATCATTATTTCTATATATAATATACATAAAAATTGGAATATTTAATGTTAATATTAGAGTTATTTTCCAAGAATAAGAAAACATAAGTACTAATGTAACAATTACTACCAATATATCAATAATAAAGTTTCCTGCTAATGTGCTAATAACTTGTTGTATTCGGCGTGTATCATTTAATCGAGCTACTAATTCACCAATTTTTCGCGTATCAAAAAAAGAACGGGGTAATTTCAATAACCGATTATAAAAAAAACTGATGATTCTATTATTAAAATCTCTACTTTGAGTAAACAGCATAAATTGTCGAATGGCTAACATTCCCAAACGAGCAGTTAATAAAATAAATACCAATAATAGTCCCAACCACAATCGCTTAAGATCTTTATTAGGAATAATTTCATCAACAAGCTTTTGTGAAAAGAGAGCAATTGTCGCACCTAATAGCGCTATAAAAATGCCAAGTACTATACTTATTATTAAAATTTCATAGTCGTCTTTGATGATATTTAGGATCCACTGCTTTTTTCTTTTAGAGATGTTCTTTTTATATTCAAATTTATCCGAACATGAAAGAGTAAGACACACATGAGATTTCCATGCCTTTTCTAATTCATCTTTAGTATAATATATAAGACCTTTAGCTGGATTTCCAATAATAAATTGTTCATTTTCATAACCGTAGCATACCACATAATGCTGATATTTTTCTTCTAATAACAAATGTAATATTACTGGTTGCCCATGTTTTATTAATGCGGTAATATTTGATTCATATCCATTTGGGATAAAACCTACTTGTTGAGCTGCCTGATATAATCCTAACAATGTAGTTCCTTCCTTATTTGTTCCGCTCAATTCACGCAAACGTTCCAATGAATAATCCCCATTATAATATCGAATTAAAGCTAATAAAGAAGCTACGCCGCAATCAGATTGGTCATGTTGTAGGACTAAAGTTTTTCTTATATGTTGTAAATTCATCTATTTTTCGATTTTATTAAAATAGTTATTTAATTCATTTAATGTGTTATTATTATGACCATTCATATCTTTTGTAACACAGCCTTTTTCTAATATTAAAATTCTTGATGAAATATCTGAAATAAAATTAAGGTTATGACTAGATATTATTATTGTTGAATTGTATTTTTTATTTACTTGTTGTATTATTTCAGATAGCATTATCTGAGAAGTTGGATCTAAATGATTAAAAGGTTCATCCAGTATTAAAACTTGTGGATTAATTAATAAAGCACCGATAATTCCTATTTTTTGTCGATTTCCTTCAGAAAAATTGCGCAAGTATTTGTGTGTATCAAATATTTCATTATTTGTAAAAGAATTGAATTCATTTAATCTTTCATAAATGATTTTTGGAGTCAGATTATAGATAGCACCAATAAATAAAAAATACTCTTTTGGAGTATAAAAATCAATCAAAAAACGACCATCAATAAAAGAACCTGTATATTCTTTCCATTTATCGTCTTTACTCACATTTGTATTATTATTTAATATATAACCTTGATTTGCTTTTATTAAATCTAGTAATAGTCGTAGTAGAGTTGTTTTTCCCGCTCCATTATTACCAACCAGACCTGTTATTTCTCCAGATTTAATAGTTAATTGAGGAATATTTAAAACTATATTATTATTATAGCTTTTTATTAAATTATATATTTTTAATTCCATAAATATAAATTTTATTTTGTTCTGAATCGCTCCATTATTTTATATCGATTCATTTCAAATAGATAGCAAACTCCTGAGAAGAAAAGATCTTTTAGCATATAAGCCAAAAGACCTATTAAAGATAACAGTAAATATGATATGTTATTGTTGAAGTTTGAAATTATATAATTATAAACCCATATAGAAAAAAAGAATATAAGTATTCCATAAATAAATGTTACTGAAGAAAAACCTTGATTATACATAAAAGTGGAGTGATTTAAGTTTATTCTGTTAGCAAAGAGGCATAGTGGAAAATATAGAATATTAACAAATCCACCTATATAAATCCACGTAGAAAATATATTTAATAAATCTATATTTTCTAATACAATGAGTGGAATGAGAAATATCAAATATACAAAATTTAATAAAATATAAAATCTATATTTATTTACCAATATTATTTTTAAAGGATAAGGTTTTGTCCAAATACCACAAAAATAATTTGCTTCTATACCTAATATATATTGACCTAATGATAAAGTTGGTACAGATAAATAGAGGTAACACATAAGATTAAGAAGCGGATCATTTTTATAGAAATATATTCCCGTTAACAATAAAATAGCACTTAATAATAATAATTGCATTAAGCGCTTTGATCGGAATAAGCTAATGTATTCTATACTAAATAGCGATATGTTTTCGGTTTTTCTTTTTAAAGAAATATGACTGAAATTTTCATCATATTTCTTTAATTTGTAAAACCACCTATATATTAGAATGTATGAAAATAAATTTATTATTATAAGTATTATGCAGTCTAATATTGGTTTTAAATCTGTTTTTGAGGATAAGTAAAGGAATAAAATATATACAATCCATAATATAGCAAAATTACTTTTTTTCTGGATACAATCAATTTTTCTTATAGTAGATAAAAATAGACTATTTAATAATGAAACAAAGTAAATCAAAATAATTATAAGCGTTGCTATAAGTGTTTTAGTGAAAGCATATAAAACCAACGATAACAAGACGATTTGATACAAGTTCCAAATATTTGTAATATTATATAATATAATAAATTTATTCCACGCTTTTTGGGATATATTTCTAACTTTCATATAATCGGGCATGGTCAAAATATCCTTTTTGAATATAATTTTAATAAGAAAATCTATTGCTGTAAAGATGTAAATATTTTGTATAATAATAATTTCAATATTAATATTTTTCAAAAAATGAATCATTAGGTAAACCGTATCCTTATTATGATATATATATAAACATATCATGGAGATTAAGATTAATATAGCAATGATATTTCTATATAAATCTACTTTTCTAAATTTATTTTTAAGCCATATTTCAATTATATATTTTTGCATTTATTCCTTTAATTGTATTTGTTCAAAAACGTTATTATATCATTTATTTTTGAAGTAAAATTAAGCTTCTTTTTTAAAACATTATGTTTATCGTATATAAATGTAGAAGGCATTGTTGTAATGTTAAATTTTTCCATAATTTCAGTATTCAAAGCAATGCAAATATGTATGTTTTTACTAATATGAAGTTTATTATCTTCAAAATATTGTTTTACTTTTTCAGCAGAACTATCGGTAATGAAAAATACACTAGTATTTTTGAAAGCATTACTGTTCACACAAAACATAGATAACTTATCCTTACATATATTACAATCAATATCAAAAATATATATAAAAGAAGCATGATTATGATTATTTGGCGAAAACGGTTCATATCCAGCCACTAAAAACGGTGATATCCGTTCACTTTTCTGTCTCTTTAGTCTAATGGCAATGTAAAATTAGTCTTTTTCTTCTATCTCAATACTTTTAGTCTCATTTTTTTGTCTCATACTGGATCCTTTCAGTTCGAAGCGTATATTGGTATGTACCAAACGGTCTAATATGGCATCCGCAGCAGTCGTATTTCCCTTCATCACATCATACCAGTTTGCCACCGGTAACTGGGATGCAATAATCGTAGCCTTCTGCCCATGACGTTCCTCTATGATTTCCATAAAATCGAGCAGCTGTTGGCCGTCCAATACCTTTATGCCAAAGTCATCCAAGATGAGCAGATCCGTTTGTGCCAGTTTTGCAAAGAATCGGTGTAGTGTACTGGATATGCGAGCCAAGGCAATCTCTTCAAAGAGTCGATACACATTGTAGTATGCAACCCGCAGCCCATTCATACAGGCTTGATACCCCAAGGCTGTTGCTAACCAGCTCTTGCCTGTACCTGCAGGTCCTGTAATGAGTACGGCCACTCCCTTCCTTACGTAATCACATGTAGAGAGATTGAGTACCTTTTGTTTGTCCACTCCTCTTTTGCTGTCATAAATGACTTGACTGATGGAAGCCTGATAGCGGAAGCGGGCATTTTTAACAAGCCGTGAGTTACGGCTATGTGTACGGTTATCCAACTCGGCCTGTATAAGCAGTTGCAGACCATCCTTAAGGGAGAGTGCGTCTGCTTGTCGCGTCTCCTGCATGGTTGTCCAGTAATGCGCCATTCCCGGCATTCTAAGATTTTTGAGAGTATTTGTAATCTCATCCATAATAATAATTTGTTTTTAGTGGGTTAATAATAATTTTGGACTATACTGTACAGTTTTTCATCTAAACTGTTCTTTTCCGCGTATATTCTCATGTTCTGGAGGAGAGAAGAGGTCTGGCTGCGATAGAGATACCCCGGCGCACTTACTTTCTACGAGTGAGCGTATGAAGCCGTAGTTGCATCTTCCATACCTCAAAGCTGTCTGACAGGCCATCCGAAAGACGGTTGGATCACTATTGCGTTGCAGTTGCAGCAACCCTTCACACGCTCTGTAATGTACTTCCGGTGGCATACTTGAGTTGTAAAAGATATAGTGAACCACGTCGCCAAGTTCCTGTAGGGTACGGTTAGCACGATCTATGTACTTGCCTGCACTGATCTGCCGATATGCCTTTGAATGACTCTCCAGATGCTCCTCTACAATGGTATATTTACCTTCCCGGCAGTCTCTTTTGTGTGTGGCCACAAGTTCTCCTTCTATGTAGACTTTTACCAGAGTACGGGTGTATGCAACATGTGCTGTCTTTGCGATGTGCCTGCAGGGCACCGTGTAATAATGTTTATCTCTTCCAAGATATATACAGCAATTGGGTGACACCTTGAGATCCGTATATGAGATGATTTCAAAATCTGTAGCCGGCAAAGGTTTCAGACCCAGCTTGTCCACAGCAAGAAAACGTTCCTCACGACTGTAAGGATGCTTCTGCATACGTTTCTGATTGTGGGCTTTCATCTTGATGGAGGCTGCCTTGTTCAGATCGTCTATAGAGTAAAAGGTTTCGTTGCGAAGCTCGGCAAACACCCTCATATAGACAAGCCTCACCAAACCTTCTACATTGCTCTTATCTTTAGGATGCACAGGACGTGCGGGTACCACTACCGCTCCGTAATGATTGGCCATGTCTTCCATAATGCGATTCAAAGAAGGTTCATATTTGTCGGTCTTAATAACAGCTGATTTTAAATTGTCCGGCACAAGTATCTTGGGTACCCCGCCAAGATGCTTGAGGCACTGTATGGTGGCATAAACAAAGTCCTCTGTACGTTGTGAAGGTACAAAGAGTAAGAAACCGTAGTCGCTGGCAGGGAGTGATGCTGTAAGGGCTTGACACTGTACAATCTCACCCGTCTCCAAATCTACATATCCCATGGTATCCCCTGTAAAATCGAGGAAGAGTTTCTCTCCACCTACACGCATGTCGGCAAGGATGGTGGAGGAAGGTTGTTTCTTTGCTTCCGTATTCTGGCTATAATGGTAGCGAAATTGAGTAAGATTGTAGTGGTCGTCGGGATGTTCTGTCTTGTACTCTTCCCATAATAGCTTCAATGTAACGTGCTTGCGGTTCATCTCGTCCTGCAGGTAAGGTAATAGCTTTTTGAACGTTTCAAAACGATCGTCTGTATATGCGGGACTACCTCCCTTGAGGCGATGCTCAAGTACGGGATCGTCGAGTTTCAGAAGCTCGTCGATGCTGAGTTCATCGTTCTCAGCCTTGTTTACATAATGGTTTACGGTCTCCTTGTTGATGCCGATTATTCGGGCTACCTTGCGGTTGGAGATGCCTTGCTTCTTTAGAAGGAGTAATTGTTTAATTTGGCTCATTTCTTTTGTTTTTCCTGCCATAACGATATTGTATGTTAGATTTGTTTCTACATACAATATGCGCAGAAAGAGCAGAAAAGTGAACGGCAATACTCCGTTTATCGGATGATTTCGAACGCTTTTAGCATCATTCAAAATCACTGAACGGGAATGCTCCGTTTTTTGAGGCGATTTTCGGCGATTTAGGCAAAAATGAACGGATATACTCCGTTTCTTAAGCCCTTTTCAAGCCTTCTTCAACCCCAAAAGTGGGTGGATTGAACCGACTGGAGTGGGTGGGAATGCTCCGTTTTCGCCAATACTCCCGATATTTTTATATGTAAGTACGGAACGGTGTCCCTCTTCATGTGTTAGGGGAATATATAGCAGACCGGATACGAGGGCACTTATGTTAATCCTCCATTTTGTAGAAATCGTTTTGCTGATTTGTAAGCATTCGGTAAACCCCGTATTTTAAATTCTTTGAAGAATATCTGTAGACTTTCGATATTCTTCAAAGATTTGCTTTATTTTTCAATGATATATTCAAAAACTCCTAAAACATTCGGAGACTGTTAGGAGACCTTCATAGACATCTTAATTTATAGATTTTCTCCTATTTGGTTTTTCAGGTTGTGAGGAAGAAGTTCAGCAAGATCTTTGTTGTAGTCGTTATCATAGTCATGTATATGGTTAAACACATATTCCATCCACTTTCTGGGGTCCACATCACAAGCTTTGCAGCACCCCATCATGGAATATATAATAGCTGCTTCCTCTGCAGCATCATGGTTTCCACAAAACAAGAAGTTTTTTCTTCCAAGTGCGATAGGCCTGATGGCATTTTCGGCCAGATTGTTATCTATCCGATATCTGCCATCAAGGTGATATCTGGTTAGCCTTGGGAAAATCTTATAAGTATAGCTAATAGCCTTGCCTATTCTGCTTTTGGGGAGTACCTTATCGTATTCCTGATAAAGCCATTTCTCAAAGAGTACAAGGATCGGATAAGCTAGTCTGCTTCGCAGATCAGCACGTTCTTCATAAGACAGGCTTTCATTATCAGCTTGTTTTTCCACATCATAGAGTAGTGCTATTTGCTCCAAGGCATATGTTGCCCTGGCTTTATCATCTTCCAAAGCCTGTTCAAAATAACGTCGGACATGCGCCCAGCATCCTATCGGTAAAACACCTTTCTTTTTTTCATAAATAGAGTAAACTTCATAGCCATCTGTCTGAAGTGCCCCGTGAAAGTCTTTCAGTAGCCCGATTGCTACACTTTGCGCTCGTGAACCGTGGTCGTAATAAAAGAGCACTAAGTTTTGCATCACCGCCCGTACCATCCAAAGATATCCTTTGACTGTTTTATGCTTCTCGTTATTGATTATCGGGATCGTGGTCTCATCTACCTGTAGATAATCCGTACAGAGAATGATCTCTTTTAATCTGTAGTATAATGGCCTGAGCATATCAGCCGATTCTGAAAACCATCCGTTTACTGTCGATGCAGGCAAAGAAAGGCCTGTTTGCTTAAACATTTGCAACTGGCGATAGAAAGGGATGTGATAGGTGTATTTATTGTTTAATATCTCCGCCAGGAGTGAGGCTCCGGCAAAGCTTTTGGCTATAGGAAGAAAAGGCATAGGGGCTATAACGACTTCTTTTTCAACATTCAGCGTTTTATTCTTTAGCACCCATTTTTCACGGATGATACGACGGATATAGTAGAATTCATCAGGTTTGTGCTCAAGTATTTCTGTAATTTCTTCGCCAATCTTTTCCCAGTTTTTCTCATCAACGCCGACTGGTCTGATGCGTTCTTCTCTTCGTTCCAAAGAATCAGGCAAATTCTGGCGTACTGGTCTATCATTACTTTTTGCTGGAGTACGGCGGATTTTATATTCTATGATCTGTTTTTGGGCTTGCTCGGCAAGCGCCTTTTCTTCCGGTAAACATCAACGCCCTCAAAATCGAGTTTCCTTTGCAAGGGATCAGGAGCAATAAACTTCTCACTGGATTTACCAAAGTATTTTCTTCTCAGATATTGAAGCTGATACTCCAGTTGCCCAATCTTTTGGTCTTTTTTCTCAATGATAAGCTTTTGTTCTTCAATGGTCTGCTTACAGGAGGCTATTTCAACATCGGCAGATTCTAATTCATCCAGTTTACATTGTAAATGAGCATTGTGTTGATAGAGTCTGTCCCGCTCTTCCAACAGTGCCAGAATGAATTCTTTGTCGTTTGCCGTGTCTGCCATTTCCCCTTGATCTAATAGTCCAAAAGTACTTATTTTAGGGGAAAATACAAAATATTAGACTCGCAAAATTGTATTTATTTTAAACATTATTCGAACCTTTTTCTTCGTGTTACTTTATCGGAATCAATACCCTGAACCATTAACATCAGACTTTGCCAGGTCATCCTGAAAACATGAGACTCTTCATCGTAAAGAGGAAGTTTAAAGGTTCCGGATTCGAGTTTCTTGTGATAAATCACAAGACCACCATATTCCATGTGCAGTATCTTCATGCTGGTGCAGGTACGGTTTATGAAGATGAAAACATCTCCGTCTTTCACATTTTGCTGCATATAATCGGTAACAACTCCGCTAAGAGTATAAAAACTCTTTCTCATATCTGTGGGCAACGGACACAGATAGTAGTTCATTGATTCATTCAGGTTAAACATCGGTATCAGTCGTCTAAATGAATGAGCGTTCGTAAAAGGGATGGATCAATATTACCTTTGATTCTAAGGGTTGCACCGTTGAGGTAAGCTACCTCAACGCCAAAACCATTATCCGGTTGCCGGCATGGCTGTTCCTTACTATGAGCATGATTAACTGCTGGAGCTGATGCTGATTTGTCGATCAGCAAAGGTCTTAATCCGGAAGATTTATTTACGGAGCTCAGCTTTTTCTGCCAATAATAAAACCGGCTCTCTGTAAAACCTTCATTATTGCAGAAATCTCTAACGTTCAAACCTGATTCTTTAAAACGGTTATACACCTCTTCGAATTGCACTTTTGTCATCATAGCTATTTAGTTTTGATACAAAAGTAAGTAGATGAAATTAGGAATTAAATACGGGGTTCACCGAATGCTTACAGTACTTCATATCCTTTTGCATCAGTGATTAATTCAGTTCTATAAAACTCTTTATATTTCAAACAACTTAGAGCTTGGCTCGTATAATGGTATCCTTTATCAGACCATCCTCCATATCCTTCCCTAATATTTTTTATGTAAGGTTTTGACCAATAGCTATGAATTATTTTCATTATATATAAAATTTATTAATTTAATTCGCAATATCTACTCATATTCCACCTATAGAGCAATTCAAGTATTAACATATTGTGTGAGTAACCTAAGCCTAGATGATCCAATATAATTTGGTTTATATACATAAAATTTATTTTATGCTCTATTAATATATTGATAATTGAAGACCACTCTATAAATGTAGGAGAATCATTCGATTCATGCCAAAAATCATCTAATATCTCAAAAATAGTATTTTCGTCAATTTGATATTCGGATATAATATTGTCTATTATTTTTCGGAGCTCAAAATTTTCAAATTTATCAGAAAGTGATTCCATTGCTTCAGTTATTATTTTGTTAGTATTATTCTGATATATATGGAATTGTTTCAGAATTTTTATATATAGATAAAGACCTGCTGTTAAAAAATTATCCGAAGTATAGTCATTGTCTAATATTTCTAATAGTAAGTTAGAATTTGATTGCTCAAAACGATTGAGTTCTTCATAAGATTCTATTTTTATAAATGTGTTCCAAACTATGCTGTTATTATCGTGATTTTTCCATAGTGTCTTACCATAGGGAAATGAATAAAATGATTTCGAAGGTGTATTTTTTATAAATTTATTTAAATATTCAATTGCGTATGTTATTTTTATATTATTAGCAGCAGTAGATGATATAGCGACTCGAATATTTTCTCCTTTTTCTTTTGAAAAGAATATTATAAAATCAACATATTCATTCGTTAACTTTTTCTTGAGGTCAACTAATTCATCTACTATTATTTTCCAGCTATCTCTTGAATAATAAATGGAAAAAAGATTCCATATCAAGCCATTTTCGGTGTGAATCATATTATTAATCTAATATTATTTTATTTCTATAATCAAAATTTTTATATACTATTCCTCTTCCAAAACCTGTGCTATTCACGGTTTTATTTTTCTTTATTATTTCATTGGATTCGTATATATTTCTCATCGTTGATAAGAGCAGTAGCAGATCTATACTAAATTCATAATCGCTAACTATATAATATATCTTTCCATCTGCTTGGAAAGATTGGCTATTCTTAGTAAATGAAAACAATTTCCTATCTATATTGAATTGAATTTTATCTTCTGTTTCTTCCCATTTATCGGATATTAATTTTCCTTTTAGTAAAATTTCTCTATTATCAAGTGTAAAATTATTGATGATTGAGTTGCACTTAATTTCATTATAAAGATTCTGAGCTTTAGTGTCGATGAAAGTTCCATATTCAAATTTATAATCATTGTATAAGAATAGAATATCAGAAGTATATGGGTCTATATAAGAAATATATAGTGAATGCATATTATTTACAAACTTTTCATTTGCAATACGATCCATTTTCGAATGTTTGATGTAATTGTAGTATAATTGGTTAGTAAATATCATTTGTTTCAATCCTTTATTTAATAGTCTCATATAGAGGTCTACATCTTCGAAACCATATCCTTCTAATGACTCATTATATCCGCGAATAGCAAAAAAATCTTTTGAGAGCATTAAAACGCGTCCGAAAATATCATTAGAAGATAAGTTGCTTGTATAAAATATATTAGTACTTTGTGAGAATTCATTAATCATTTTTAATGCAAAGCCTTTCCCTAAAAAGTTGTCTGCATCCAGATTGCATAGTATATTTCCTTCTGAAAGTCTGAATGCCATATTTCTACTGTGACTGCGGTGATAGTAAATAGGTGTAGTTGTTCTATAATAAACTAAAATTCCAGATCTAATATAATCATACATCTCTTTTTTTATCCACTCTTCCAAGTTGTCGGAAGAATTATAGTCTAATAAAATAAATTCTACATCAGTAAGTGAATAGTTGTCTTTTATATTTTTCTTTAATGTCTCTTTTAGGTGATGACAACGATTCATACAAGTTATGCAAAAAGATATTTTTTTCTTTATATTATTATAGTTCATATTATCATAAATTTTCAGTTAATACTTTTTTTAATGGCATAAAGAATCTTTCTAATAATGAAATATCGTCTGTGATAATGTCTGCCTGCGCTTTTGAATCAGGATTATAGGGTAATTTTAAATTATATGTTGTTCTGAGCCCTTTAGGCAAGTCGATTTCGACTACATAATTATTTTCTTCTCCAGTTGGGACTAAAGATATGTTGCTCACAATTCCTTTTACTATTCCAAATTCATCATCCGGAAAATTATCAAATCGAATATTTACACTCTGCCCTAGCTTGACTTTACCAGATCTGGTGAGAGGAAGATATGCTTTGCCAAATGGCCTTACATGGCCAATTGGTATTATACTAAATATTTCGTTTCCTGCTGTTACATTTTGATTTATTGTCCAGAGATCAGTAAAAGTAACTTTACCATCTATAGGAGATACTAGAAGAAAGTTCAATTCCCAATTTTGTATTTCTGTTTTTAGTTCTGTTATTAGAGAATTTAATTTTGTTTTAAGTGTATTAATTTTATCATCTTTGTTGTAATCTGCATCTAATAGAGTTTCTTTTATTTGTCCGATTTGTATTTCAATATTGTCGATTGATTCGGAAATACTTTCCAAAGCTAACATATTTTGTAAATATTGTTCTTCTGTATTTTCAAAGTTTTCCTTTGAAATGACACCCCTATTTGTCAGTATGGAATCTCTTTTATATTTACTTTTAGCTATTTCTAATTGGTGAATGACTATACTTTTTTGCTTCAGTAAATTAGTGCGTTGCTTCAGGTATTGGTTTATTCTGCTTTTTACTATGTTGGATTTAATAGATAAATATTGGGTTCTTCTATATTCATTATATTCAAATAGAGTTTGGTAAAAGGAAGAGTATATGCTTTGTAAATCACCAAGTTGTAGTGATTTATTTGGGAGATATTGTAGTGTATCAAGATGAATGTTATTTATGTATTTTTTTAGATACAATATATCTTTGGTGTTTGCTGGGTTATCAATCACGCCTATATATGTACCTACTTTGATTGATTGATTATTAACGACATACAATTCTCTTAATTTACCTGATGTTTTAGCTACAATTTTACTCGGAGGGATAGAACCGGTTAATGTCATTGAGGTCGTTATTGTATCTGGATATTTAAAGAAAACACTGCCGACGAGTAAAATAATAACCGTAAACGTCAATACCCAGATTCCCTTTCGTAAAATCCAGGAAGGAACTTCACCAAGCATTTCTTGGAACTCTTCGCTTCTAAGATCTATCTTATTTTCATCCATTACATTCCTAACTCCAATTGATTTTTAACCAATGTATAATACGCCCCCTTTCGGGCTGTTAATTCTAAATGAGATCCTTCTTCTATAATTGTGCCATTATTAAGTACGATGATATTATCAGCATGTTGAACAGTACTGAGACGATGAGCTATAATAACTACCGTTTTTCCTTTATAAAATTTTATAAGATTATCCAATATTATTTTCTCGTTATTTGCATCAAGAGCATTGGTTGCTTCATCCAAGAATATAAAATCTGGATTTTTATAGACGGCACGGGCAATCAGTATTCTTTGTCGTTGTCCCTGACTAATTCCGTTTCCTTCCATTCCTATTTTTGTATTGTATTTCAAAGGCAGAGATTCTATAAATTCCCGAATATTAGCCACTTCAACCGCATGTAACAATTTCCTTTTGTCTATGCTATCCGATTCGATTGCTATATTATTGGCAATAGTATCTGAAAATATAAATCCATCTTGCATAACTGCTCCATTCTTTCTTCTCCATAAATGCGGATTGATATCGTTTAATGCTGTATCACCAATCTTTATAGTACCTTTATTAGGTAAGTAAAAGCCTAATAATAATTTTATCAAGGTAGTCTTTCCACTGCCACTGGCTCCGACTATAGCCGTCACTTTCTCCTGTGGTATTAGTAAGCTTACGTTATTTAATACATATTCCCTGTCCGATCCGTTGTAACTGAAACAGATATTCTCCATGTGGATCGACTTATTATCGGGCATGTAGTTATTCTTTGATTGAACGGTTTGTTCCTCATCTTCGCTATTATGAATTTCATTTAGTCTTTCCAAGCTAATTTTTGCATCCTGAAGTGATTGTGAAAAGTAAATTACTTGAGAAATTGGGGCAGATAATTGCCCGATTATATAACTGATGGACAGCATCATACCCAAAGTGATACTTCCTTCAATTACAAGTCTGGCAGCTAGAAAAGAGATGAAAAGACTTGTTGCCTGACTAAAAAATAATGTGCCTGTTTTTTGATATTGCTCCAAATATAATCCTTTGATATTGATTTTAAATAGTTTAACCTGTATTCGCTCCCATTTCCAGCGGTATTCTTTTTCAATGTTATTTAGTTTTATTTCTTGCATACCGGTAATCATGTGAACAAGGTTGCCTTGTTCTGCTGCTGCCTGAGAGAATCGTTTGTAATCAATTTCCCGTCTGTATTTCATGAAAAATAGAATCCATAGGATATAAAGCGTATTGCCTAAAAGAAATATTCCCAATATTCCCATATTATAGTAACCCAGTACGATAGCAAAAATGAAAAAGTTTCCAAATGAGAAGAGTGTGGTTAGTGTTGAACCTGTGAGAAAAGTTTCTATTCTACTATGATCCCCTATTCTTTGCAAAATATCTCCAATATTTTTTGTATCAAAGAATCGCAAAGGAAGTTTCATTAATTTAATTAGAAAGTCTGATATTAATGTTATGTTTATTCTGGCATTCATGTGTAATGTAATCCAGTTGCGAATGAAATCTACAGCCAATTGAGTCGAAAATAATATAAGCTGTGAAATCAATATCAATGTTATTAAACTGAGGTTATTGTTCCTTATACCCTGATCAACAATGGCCTGTGTTAAAAAAGGAAGAATAAGCTGGAGAATACTTCCAAGTAACATTCCTACGATTAATTGAAGTATCTGAGATCGATAGGGTTTTAGATACTTTAGAAAATATACAATATTCCTTTTTCGAATTTCAATATCTGTATTTTTTTCGTAGAAATCGGGAGATGGAACAAGAGATAGGGCTAGCCCTGTTTCTATTCCTTCTGAACAAGAACTAATCCATTTGTTTTTGAACTCTTTTTCGTTTAAAGTAAACTGCCCTTCGGCAGGGTCAGATATATATATTCTATAATCTGTATTATTATTCTTACTAAGATAGTGCTTTGCTTTCTTTATCCCAGAGCAGACTACAAAATGATTTTGCTGCCAATGTAAAATACATGGAAAGGTCATGTCTTCCGTGAGTCTATCGAACGATACACGCAATCCGGTTGTTCTAAACCCAACTGTTTCAGCTGCATCACTTATTCCCAGCATAGATACACCTTCTCGATTAATGAAAGAATTTTCCCGTAGGAATTGTATGCTATATTCCCTGCCATAATATTTAGTGACCATCTTCAGACATGAAGGGCCGCAGTCTATTGAATCCAATTGCCTGTAATAAGGGAATGCTTTTTTCATCAATAATAGAGTTTCTTTTTTCCAATCCTGAATCTATCAGGTATTTCCTTGTTCAAATCAGTTTTTTCTATATATTTCTGTTTGAATCGCACCATGTGGTAGAGCATGGATTCAAATTCTTTTCGGTAAATTAAAGTGCCATGATTCCATAGCATATTACCGGCAAAGCCCTCAATAATCTGAAACTCAAAATATGGCTTCAGTTTACCCTCCTCTTCTAATCGGCGAACAATATGGGTCATGCTTTCAACTTCTGTTTTTATTTGGCTATAATGAATCCCTGCTTCAAATTCTTTGAAAGCAAAATTTGTTTCATCAAAATAGAAATTTTTGTTGGATGCAAATACTTTTTTATAGTCTTTACTTTGCATAAATAATTCCTGCATTTCTTTGTTATTCCTGTATAAAGCAAAACACCCTGTAAGGTAGTCATGGCGCGCACTGATAACGTCGTATTCAGTAAGAATCTCATCTGTCATAAAAGACCTTACGTTTCCCCATATAATATCTATATCGCAATATCCCCAAAAATCATATTTCTTTATTAATTCTGAAAATATGATTCCATAGGCTGGCTTGAAGTCACACAATTTATAGCTATTTTGCACAGCAATGTTAAAGCCAAGAGATTTTGATGCATCGGCATTAAATTGTTTAATTGTATAATTTAATATTTTGAGATTTGGAGGTGATTCTATTTTCTCATGGTGGTCAGTAAGTAATATGAAATCAATACTGGGGTTGTATTTGCAAGAATGCAGGAAATATGGAAAATACCAAGGAAGGCTCCCTATGTATGGTATAATAAAAACGATAGAATGCATAATGGCAATGTATTAAGTTAGAATTGCTTCTTAATTATTTATAAGATATTCGATTCTCCTTATTTATACTCAAATGCGGAAAATAACCTAATGGCTAATGAATATATTTATTTAATTCTTGTTTGAGTTTATCCATGTCGTGTGGCCAAGGTAGATTTTTCTCTAAGATATTGCCATCTTTGTCCAGCAGTACAAACTGAGGGACACCCATAACTCCTCCCCCTTCATATATTTTTTCATGAATATCTGTTGTTAATCTTTCATTCGCCCTTAGATGATAGCCATTTAGATTGAATGCTTTAGTTTTTTCCCTCCAAAGTTTGTCATTCTTATCTTTATCAATAGAAATATAGAGGGGAATAACGTCTTTATAATTTGATAATAGTTCGTGAAGCTTATCTTTATGCTTAAATTCTGCTATGCAAGGACCACACCAAGTAGCCCACAGGTCTATGAATAATATCTTTTGATTAAAAGCGGCAACTTTACTGAGATCTTTGAGGGTATTAATTGTATCCTCTACATACTTTACCTCATTGTGGTCTGCATTCATGGATGCTGATAATTTTTCCTGCCCTTCTTTAAGATAAGGAAGGAAAGCACTTTGAGGACAAATTTCCGATATATAATTGAGGAATTCCGAGTTACCTTTGATTTCAGCATTTCTGTAATTGTCCAATAGTTTTAGGGAAAGGAGTTTGCACTGTACTTCCTCAGGTGCTATTAAATATCCAAGTTCTTTTGGTTCTAAATATTTAGCCCATGTTGCTTTTGATAATAGTATCTCTTTTTCTTTTTCATTCAAGTGTATATATTTATTTTTATAAAAAGAGGATAAAATGTTCCTACCTAATGTATATTTAAATATCTCTCCCGATTCTATCATTGGGTATATTTTGTCTAGGAGTTTATTTATAGCTCTTTCAGCTTCTATAGAATCTTGTTTATTCACTTTTGTTGCTCCATTTTCCAAATATTTAGTTCGGTAGAAGCCTATTGCTGAATAAGTAACTAATGTCTGAAAATCATTCTTGATAATCTTTGAAAATTTTAGTGATATTGTGTTTTCATTGATAAGACTGTCTAAAGTATTCGACAATAAAGTATTGTACCTTTTGTTCAATAATAGAAGGTCTTCAATACTTGATCCGGAAGGGAATGTGGCAGACGCGATCATGAGAGGTCGGGTTATAGTATCTTTATACTCGTTTCTATAGTATTCGACTTCAGTTTTATCTGCTCCACTAATTTCAGTTTGAAAGTCTCCTTTGTAAGTTATTGTCAAGTGGGCACCTTCTTTTATTGGAAAAAAGATACTTCCACCATCATAAAAAGTGCATTCTATGAATTGAAAACCGTTCACATCCCAACTATAAATACAATTTCCTGTGCTATCTGCATTTATCTGATTAGTTAAGTTGCTGTTATAGGTATTGTCAATCTCTTTACTGATATCAATCCTGCTGTTTCCTTTGGTGTGGAAAGTAATGGTTGTATTTTGAGCTAAAGCACTTGATATACAAAATAATAAGCTTCCAATAGTTATGAGATTGATTAATCTTAGATGATTGTTGTCAATAAGTATTTTGCGACTAATAATTTTTAAGCCGTTTTGGGAGATTTTTGAAGTATAATTCATTGTTTTACTTTGGATTAACATTAACTTAGCTGTATGGTTTATTTTGAAACCATACAGCTAATAATTAGATTTTAGCAGACATACGGAGCTGCTGCTTCACAGCTCCAACCAGCACTTACGCTATAATATTTTCCATTTGGACATTTACATCCCGTTAGTGCATGGCCACTTCCTCCCATTACATTTTTTAATTCTTTTTCGCTAAGGACTTCAGAAATACCTTTTAAATTAATTTTTTTCATTGTAATAATTCTTTAATTTGATGCCATAGAATATTCAATAAGTGATCAGATTATTGTCTATTGCCCTATAGCTTGGCAATAGTTATTTAGAGTTAACTTCTAAATCCGAAAAATATATTAAGTCTTCTATTTTGTAATTGTCGGGAAGTTTATATCCATTTACTAAAATAGTTGGCGTTGTTCTCAGCCCTGTTTTTGCAATCCATGCTTCATGTTTTAGAAACTCTTTTTCAACGGCTCCGTCGTTTATATTCACTGTATGTTTCAAAAAGAAATCTTCTTTTGAGAATTTTCCTTTATCAAACCACTTTGCATATATCTCCTGTGTTTCTTCCATTCCTTTATTTAGATAGGTTGCAATCATAAATTTATTACTTATATTAAGACTTTCCTCAAAAGAGGAAAATATATATTGTATGCATAAATGAGTTGTATGTTTAATTATGCCTTCAACTCGGTCATGCATTTTAGAGCAAGGTGTACAATGAGGATTAGTTAATATCGTTACCAAAATATTAGCATTAGGATTTCCAAGTATAATATTTGATGTTGATTTTTCAACTTCATAATGAGGTTGTGTTTTTAATAGTGACGAGAAAATTATCTCATTGGCCTTTATACTATTTATTTCTTGTGTAATCTGTCCTATTTTACTACTTTCATTTAGTCTGGGGATTATTATATTTATAAATGAAAAAGGAATTCCATAAATGCAACCTATTAATAGCAAGTTGCTGATATTAATCATTGGTATTTGTATAAAGCCAAAAATTAGATTGACAATGAACATCATCCAAAATAAAATTTGTACTATTAGGCACAAGGGGCACCATTGTTTTGCTTTATTTTTTTGATACCAAATACTCCATATACTGTATGGGAGTGCAAAAATGTTTATAATTGCATAGTAATTAATAAGTTGGGGTAAGAAATTGATAATAATTACATTAGATAAGAAATATGAAAATCCAATTTCACTCCAACTGAACACTTTCCATAACTTTGAAGCATATGACTCAAGTACACTATTGCAATCACTTTGTTTGAATAATGAACAAATTTTATCAGTATAGCGACTATGTATTTTAAGTTCCTTCTGAATAAGTAGATAACCAATATATGTACCTAAAATATTTATTACTAAGGATAATAATATCCCTATATTTAAATAATTGTGATTGTTTATAAATATAATAGTTAGAAAAATAGAGGTTGTTAATATGAAAGTTATTTTTAGGTAGAGTTGAAGTATTTCTTTTCTGTAGTTCTTTTTATAGCCTGGTTCTGCCGATTCTGAATTGGGCTCGGCTAATAAGACTACTCCACTCCAGGTATCACAAAATTTTGTTTTTGGTACATCTAAGACTAAATCATTTATTCTATAATTGACAAATTCATCTGTAACCTTATAAATTATTGCAAAGTCACCGCCTACATCTGCTAAAAATGGAGTTTCTATATTTCCGATGTCGTTTAACTTGTCTTTTATTCTTGTCCCTGCATTATCTACACCATAGTCTGCAAGCATTCTTGATATCCCCAATAAATTGTATTTATGAGGATGTTCATTATAATACTTTGTTGAAAAAGTCTTGGAATGCTTAACGTTTAACGCAGATAGTAGTGCTGTAAAGACATTGGAATCTCTTTTTTTTATCATTTATGTAAGTGCAAGTTTATTAATTTATTGTTAGTCTGATTACTTTGAGTATAGATAATCAGCTTGTATGGTAACCCATTTATCGTTTGCTGTTTTTGTAGATATAATATTTAAGATGAATATGCATATCAATTGACGTTATGGTATAATAAAAGTCCCTTTCAGGTATCCATTTGTCGGATTACGTAATTCTAAAATATACATCTCTGTTTGTAATTCTGTGACGGGAATAATAATAAATGCTGTTTCAGAAGCTAATACCTTCTTATTATATACTATAATACCTTCACTGTTTGTGATGGTTATTTCAATATCACATGTAGGTTGTTGATTCTCTAAAAACAATGACTCACCATCTATTGATGCTTGTATAGGTATGGGCGATAAACTTTTGGTTCCTCCCTTCCATGACCCTGTTAGGTCAATGTTCTCTTTTGCTTCTTCGTAATAATTATAAGAAGCTGCATGTGATGATGCTAAAATGCAGCTTAGTACTAATGTAGAGAATAGTCGTATGCTCCATAAATGAATTAAATTTCTTTTTTCCATGATATTAATGATTTTATTTTGTTGTAAAATTATTGACTTTTATTGGATAATTGATGAATGAGGTGTGTACTTCATATAGACAATGACAAATCATTAACATCCTAATTATTAGAATGTTAATGATTTGTCATTTATAGATTATATGGACAGTTTATCCTTTTAGAAATCCCGTATCCATAAATCTAAGGTTTGGCTTTCTTCAAAAGGATGTTGTTGCTCTTGAATGATTCGTCCTTTTAGCCTTAGCTTTTTTCGGGATACGGAAGTCGGTGATATGCCTAACAGGATGGCAATATCGGAAATGGGTACTTCAAGTTTTAATAGGCAACACAACTGAAGATCGCTTTCTGGAAGAGATGGAAATTGTTTGCCGAGGCGTTTGCTGAAATCATTGAAAATAGCGTCAGTGGCGTTGCACACTCCTTCCAATTGTGCACTACTTAAGAATTTAGGGTTCTTTCTTAAACTTTTGAGTACTTCAGTTTTCATGATCAGTTGACGGCATAAAAACCGCTCCCGGTCTTTGAGTACGATAAATTCCTCTAAAGTATCAGGCTTTGTGTCTGAATAGAGTTCTTTTCCGCTTAGTGCAGGTGGAAACTTTTCTATCTTTTCATGTAAAGAGAGGTTGTCCTGTGCCAACTTTTCGTTCTGCTTCCGGAGGGCTTTCAGGGCTTGTCTTTCTTCCTCAAAATCTCCGATTACTTCTTCATCTTCTTTTATCTTTGCAGAGAGTTCTTGAATAAGTGCGGCATTCCGGTCTATTATAGCGTCATTTTCGCGGACTTTAATAGTATAGCTATTTATTAGTTCTTTATTCTTCCGGATGGTGTGCTCTTTTCTGACAAGTTTTCGTTGGTAAGTGTATACGAGAATAATGATTATACAGAGCAGAGAGATAATTCCCAATAAATAATATTGAATGATGTGATTTCTTTTAATTTTAGCTTGTTCCTGCTCCGTAATAAACTTCTGCCGGTCAAATTTTTCTTTTGCCTGTATCAGTTCTTTACTTTTGTCCATTTGCAGGATGGAGTCTGTCTCAAGCCAGAACTTATGGCTGTAGTCTAAGGCTTTTTTATAATCTTTTGTCAGATCACGATGCAGATACCATAAGCCTTGGTAGGCGGATCGACGGGTGTAGATCTGATCGGATAGCGTTGCCTGCTTAAAATAATAATTGGCGGAATCACTGTTGCCCATATTACGGTAAATATCCCCAATTGTCAGTGATGAGGTGTAGTAATTCAATTTTGCGGCCTTTTCGATTGATAATGCTTGTTTTGCATACTTCATGGCCGTATCATACTTATCTATTCGATTGTAAATACTTGCCATTTCGCAAAGTATCCCGCTGGCCGTTCTCTTGTCTTTGGAGTCGGCCAACGATTCATAGGCTTTGCGGTAATACTCAATGGCTTTTTTCCATGATGACTGAAGTGAGTATGCCCGTGCAATGTAGCTTAAAGAACTTGCAATATACGATTTGTTTTTTGCTCGCGTGGCATACTGATATGCTTTTTGGAAGGCTTGCATGGCATATTCCGGCATGTGCCGGTAAGCGTAGACATTTCCCAATGAGCTGTTTATCAGGAATCCCAGTTGGTAGTCTTTCGTTTTTGCTACTTCTTCATTGGCTCTTAAATAAAATTGAGTGGCTTTTTCTGCATCATTAAACGCGCTTTCATTGATTACACCCTCATAATTCAATACCAATGCCCTGCGTTGCGGGTCGTCCTGCTTCATGAAATAGGCATAGGCTATGTTGATTAAGGAGTCTGAAGTACGCTCCAGATAATTCTTGTCTCTGGCTTGTGTCATAAGCACACACCAGGTGGCATTCTGGAGTTTGTCCGACGGGTCGGGAATCTCCATTGTTTCCAGTATATGCAGTGCGCTGTCGGGATGTTCGTACATCAATGCTTCTGCGCGGGTCAGTTCCGGTAGCAATCTCTCTTCTTTCTGCTGTTTACAGGAAAATAAGAGAGGAATGGCGAGGTATAGAATTTTTAGTTGATGTTTCAATTTTCCAAGGACTTATACTATTCTATTTATAATTATATGGACAAAAATAGTAAAAAATAAATCATGCCAATAGTTAGTGCTGATATTTTTATGTTGAGAAACCGCTAAAGGCTCCTGTTCTGCACCACCTTATTGTTGTTTAGGCTTAGTTATAATGTTGCTTTGTACATTTAATAATTTCACTTTTCTTAGACATGTCTTCGGCTCACGTGCCTGAGCCGCAGCATTAAAATGCTCCGCTATTCATCAATGTTGATAAATATTTGTCATCCCATCCGGCTTTTAGCCTTTTAATATTGATGCTTTCCTTTGTTGTCTTTTCATTCTCCTTCAGGATTATTGTTGTCAAGTGAAGTGATGAAATATCTGGTTTCTGAATGGATATGACATTAATATCAAGAAAAGACCAATAAACAACAGTAAATAAAGGGAAAAACATATAGATAATACAGTAAAATGTTTAATGCGTAGTCTCTGTTTGCCTATACATTCAATAGCGAATCACAACTGTAACTTACATTTCTTACAACTGTGAAAGAGATGAATCACAGATGTAAGGCAAGAGAATAACAGCTGTGAGTAAACTATAAAAGATTAATGTTTATCACAAGAAAGAATAAGGAATAACACAAGGATACTTAAGCAAACAGAGAAGAAGAACGAAGTATAACCGGAAACAAAACGGAAAAGCACCAAAGTGAAACTGAAAGGTATTGACTTTCGTCCGGACAAAGCTTTGCGAACTCAAATGGGTAACCTCAAAGTTAATCCGCTGAAACAGCATGATCCTCTGCGGAAAAATCTGACGGATAAGGAGATAAACAAAAGCTTGGAAAACGACTTCAGTACGAACGATTTCATGACCCGAAGTGATTTCCAATCTCTTTGCGGCATGGCGCGTTCAACGGCTACACGATACATCCATCGGCTTTGCGAGGAGGGAAAGCTCGAAAATCGAGGGGTGTAGAAGCAGCCTATCTATGTTTTGAAGAAAGGCTGAGCCTTTTCGCTGCAAAAAGCGGGAAATAAGGGCTTTCTATAGAGATAGGCAACTTCAACATTTCAGAAGAAATAAGACAGTTAAAAATTTCTTCTGAAATGTAGTGAGAAGTCAGATCAACCATCATACATCCTCTAAAGAGGCTCACAAAAAGAGGGAAAAAGATATGAAAGATCATATTCGGAAACCTTCAATCCTCAAAGATTGTCTCTATTATTCAATTTTAAGGTATGAGAGCAAGTGCTTGCCCTCATACTTGCTCTCATAGCTGTATCGACGATATAGAGAGGCATATAGGCATTTATGAGGGTATGAGGGTAAAATGCTTGCAAACTTTAATTCAGCCAGGCTCCTCGCGAATAAAGCCCTAAAATTTTCAAGTGTATTTGAAAATTCTTATATTTGGGGAAAATATTCAAGTATGATTGAAATAATTGATTCCATAAGAAAGTATAATTATTGGGATGGAAATCCTCTGGATTTGGGATATATACGTACATTTTATACACATAAGGTAGGGCAATACATTGGGAACAAACTGGTAAAAGTATTAGTTGGGCAACGTCGTGTAGGCAAAAGTTATATCTTGCGACAAATAGCATCCCAACTGATGTCCCAAGGAATCGGGAAGGAAAACATACTCTATATAAATAAAGAGTATATGGAATTGATAACCCTGCGAAGTGCTGTTGAATTGGAACAATTGTATAAGGCATATCGTCAGGAATTGAAACCGGTGGGTAAGGTTTATCTTTTTATTGATGAGATACAGTATATTGAAGAGTGGGAACGATTTGTAAATTCTCATTCGCAGGATTTCGCTGAACCTTGCGAATTATTTATTAGTGGTTCAAATTCTAATCTGTTGTCCGGAGAATTGGCCACTCTTTTATCGGGTCGTTATGTTGAGTTTGAGGTTTTCCCATTCAGCTACATCGAATATTGTGGAATTACAAAACAGGAGACGGGGGCAGGTAGTTATAAAAAATATCTCCAAAGTGGGGCTTTGCCCGAACTTTTCAACTTGCCGAATGATGAAATGAAACAGAATTATGTGTCTTCCATTAAAGATACGGTGATGCTGCGGGACATTGTGGGGAGATATAAAGTAAAAGATATAAAATTACTGGATGATCTGTTTGTTTATCTGACAAATAGTGCTGCAAGCATAGTTTCAATAACAAACATCATCAACTTTTTTGCATCAAAGAAGAGAAAAACGAATTATGAAACCTTATCGTCTTATATTGGTTACCTTGAAAATTCATTTCTGATCCATCATGCCGAACGGTATAACATTAAAGGCAAAGACACCATTTCAGGTAATAGCAAATATTATCTGAACGATTTGAGCTATCGCAACTATCTCTATTCAGGATATGGTTACGGACTTGGATATCTTTTGGAAAATGCCGTTTATTTAAGTTTGAGACGCGCTGGTTATCGGGTCTATGTAGGTATAATTAAAGATGCTGAAGTGGACTTTGTTGCGATAAGAGGTGACAGAAAGCTCTATATTCAAGTTACGTTGCAGTTGACTGAGGTACGAACTGCCGAAAGAGAGTATCGCTCGTTAAAACTTATAGAAGATAATTTCGATAAGTACGTGGTAAGCATGGATGACTACAAAATTCCGACCAATGAAGGGATTGGGTATATACCGGCCTGGGAATTGGATGGAATGTTGCTTTAGCGCCCTCCCCTCTCCTAGCGGACTATATGCTTTGCAGGAATTTGTAAAGTTTTTGTGTTGCTATTGCACGATGACTAATCTTATTTTTCAATTCATTGCCCAGTTCGGCAAAGGTTTGTGTATAGCCTTCAGGAATGAATATGGAGTCATATCCGAATCCAGCAGTACCTTTTCTTACTTTGATGATTTCCCCTTTGATGATCCCTTCAAAATAATGCTCTTTACCGTTTACTATTAATGCAAATACGGTACGGAACTGGGCTTTTCTGTTTTCAATGTCTTCAAGATTGTGCAGCAACTTCTTCCTGACTTTGACACTTTTATTTCAGTGAATTTATAACAATCAAATACACAGTGTTTTATGAATTTTGGGTCACCGAAATGGGTGACGCAGGCAAAAAAAAGAGTATTTTTGTGGTATGTTTGTACGCAAAAAGAAAAATCGGTCAGGCACCACAAGTGTAGTTGTGGTAGATAAAAGCGGAAAACACTTTCGTGAGTTAAAAGCCATTGGTGTCAGCGATAATGAAAAAGAGATAGAAGAACTGTATCAGCAAGGCAAGAAATGGCTTGATACTTATCTTGGCAATCGCGATATGTTTTCAGAACATACACGCGAAGAGGAAGAAAAGCAAGTAACCGAGCGTTTATTGGGCAATATAGAGAATATACTGCTCAATGGGACTCAACTTATACTAAACCAAGTGTTTCAATTGGTTGGTTTTGACAAAATTGACGATGAGATATTGAAACATTTGGTAGTATCGCGCATTTGTCAGCCGCGCAGCAAGGTTGCAACAGTTGATTATTTGAAGTCGTATTTTGACGAAGATGTGGAGTTGCACAAAATATATCGCTATTTGGATAAATTACATGACACGCAAAAAGATACAGTCCAGCAAATCAGCGTAGCACATACGCGGAAGATTTTGGGAGGCAAAATCGGACTTGTCTTTTACGATGTAACCACCCTTTATTTTGAAACTGATTTGAGTGATGACTTACGCAAAACGGGATTTTCAAAAGATGGGAAACATTCTCAACCACAGATAGTTCTTGGCTTATTGGTCAGTTCAGGCGGCTATCCTTTAGCCTACTCCATTCACGAGGGCAACAAATATGAAGGACATACGATGTTGCCTGTTGTGGAGGACTTTGTGAAACGATTTGAATTGAAAGATTTTGTAGTAGTTGCCGATTCGGGACTGATGAACAATGATAATATCGAACTTTTGGAACAGAAAAGCTACCAATATATCATTGGCGCAAGAATCAAAAATGAAAATAAGTCGGTTACCCAATGGATTTTGTCGCAGGAAAAAGGCGATGGTAAATTTTATGAATGTCAAAAAACAGCTACTTCTCGCCTGATTGTCGGTTATTCTGAAAACAGAGCAAAGAAAGACCTTTATAATCGCGAAAAGGGCATAAAACGGCTTGAAAAAGAATACAAGAGCGGTTCAATAACAAAGGACAAGGTTAATAAGCGCGGCTACAACAAATTTTTAGAAATAAGCGACAATATAAAAGCAAGCATAAATTACGATAAAATCAGAGAAGACGAGCGTTGGGACGGCTTGAAGGGCTACATTACCAATACAACTTTGACGGCAAAAACAGTTTATGAAGAATACAGTGAACTATGGCAGGTGGAACGGGCATTCCGCATAACCAAAGGCACTTTGGAATTGCGACCGATGTTCCATTTTACCAAAAAACGCATTGAGGCGCATGTTTGTATTTGCTTTGTAGCCTACAAAGTGTATAAAGAACTTGAACGTATTCTTAAAACGGGTGGGATAAATCTGAGTGTAGATAAAGTTTTGGATATTGCAAAAACGATAACAACATTGAAAATCAAATTGCCAATCAGCAATGAAACGATGACTAAGACGATGTTGCTAACCACAAGGCACAAATCTATTGCCAAACTTTTTGACGAAATTTTTTGGAAATCCCTTTAGGGTGACGCATTGTCAAAGTCAGGGGACTTGGATATCTTTTGGAAAATGCCGTTTATTTAAGTTTGAGACGCGCTGGTTATCGGGTCTATGTAGGTATAATTAAAGATGCTGAAGTGGACTTTGTTGCGATAAGAGGTGACAGAAAGCTCTATATTCAAGTTACGTTGCAGTTGACTGAGGTACGAACTGCCGAAAGAGAGTATCGCTCGTTAAAACTTATAGAAGATAATTTCGATAAGTACGTGGTAAGCATGGATGACTACAAAATTCCGACCAATGAAGGGATTGGGTATATACCGGCCTGGGAATTGGATGGAATGTTGCTTTAGCGCCCTCCCCTCTCCTAGCGGACTATATGCTTTGCAGGAATTTGCAAAGTTTTTGTGTTGCTATTGCACGATGACTAATCTTATTTTTCAATTCATTGCCCAGTTCGGCAAAGGTTTGTGTATAGCCTTCAGGAACGAATATGGAGTCATATCCGAATCCAGCAGTACCTTTTCTTACTTTGATGATTTCTCCTTTGATGATCCCTTCAAAATAATGCTCTTTACCGTTTACTATTAATGCAAATACGGTACGGAACTGGGCTTTTCTGTTTTCAATGTCTTCAAGATTGTGCAGCAACTTCTTTATGTTTGCTTCCGAGTCGTGTCCGTCGCCTGCATAACGGGCGGAATATATTCCCGGTTCACCGTTCAGCGCCTCCACTTCGAGCCCGGTATCGTCTCCAAAGCAATCCTTATGATAATTGTCGTAGACAAATTTTGCCTTTATCAGCGCATTGCCTTCAAAGGTGTCGGCAGTTTCGGGAATGTCAGTGTGGCAATTGATGTCGTTCAGGCTGAGAAGTTCTATCTTAGGATCTATGATAGCTCTTACTTCTTCCAGTTTGTGGGGGTTGTTGGTGGCGAAGACAAATGTTTTCTTCATATTTGTTTATTGGTTATTTTATTTTTAACCGGTCAAATCCCTCTCCATATACACCGATAACGGTACTTTGTGAAATGAAAGCATTAGGGTCAATGTCTTTCACCAGACGGAAAATTTCTACGGACTGGCGTTTATAGGCTAATACGATAAGTACTTTCACGTTGTGTTTGCTATACCATCCTATTCCGTCCACTACCGTTACTCCACGGTGGGTCTCTTTTATAATACGGTCTGCTATTTTTTCATATTCCTTAGAAAAAATGAAGAACTGTACGGACTGGCGTGCCCCGTTGACAATATAGTCCAATACAAGACCGATGACAAATAGCGCTACAAACCCGAAAATCACTCTTTTCCAGTCATTGAATACAAAGTAACAGGAACTGATTATAATGACATCACAGGCCATTACCATGCGTCCTAATGTGACATCACGGTATTTGTGAATGATAGCGGCAATAATATCGGTTCCTCCCGTGCTTCCATTGCAAGTGAATACCACTCCAAGACCCATACCGCATAAGGCAGCCCCTATTAGGCAAGCCATAAAATCTTGTCCGGGCCCCAATATTTGTGGAGGCACTCCATCCGGGCCGTTGATAAGTAACTGGAACAACCATAAAAGGAAAGTCAACCCGAAGATAGCATAAGTGGTTTTAATGCTGAATTTCGGTCCCAATATTTTAATGGCAAAGGTCATTAACACTGCATTGATAATGAAATATGACCATTGGATAGGAAATCCGGTGGCATAATATATAATGGCACCGATACCTGTTGTACCTCCTGTAGTTATCTGATAGGGGATGAGAAATGCCGCCCATCCCAAAGCGTAACTGACAAGACCGAAAGTGATGAAAATATAGTCTCTCAACTCTCTCATTACTTCGGTTTTAGTGGGTTTGTTTATTGTCATAGCTGTTATTTAATCACAATATTGACGATCTTCTTTGGTACTACAATGACTTTAACCACCGATTTTCCTTCCAGCCATTTCACAGCATGTTCGTTATTCAATACGGTATTCTGAATGTCTTCCGAAGTAGCTTCGGCAGGAAATTCCATATTGAAACGGGCTTTTCCGTTGAAAGAAATGGTATAGTTCACTGTATCTTCCACCAGGTATTCTTCATTGTAAACCGGCCATTGGGCATCACATACCGAGCCTGTGTTACCTAAGGTTTCCCACAGTTCTTCACAAACGTGTGGAGCAAAGGGTGCCAGGACGATAATGATCTGATTCAGTATCTCCTTTTTACTACATTTCAGAGTGAATAATTCGTTTATACAAATCATAAAGGCGCTGACTGAAGTGTTATAGGAGAATTGCTCAATATCACCCGTTACTTTTTTAATGAGTTTATGCAGGGCTTTAAGTTCTTCCTTAGTAGCTGCTTCACCCGTGACCTGATAATTGCCGCTGCGGTCGTAGAACAATGACCAGAACTTTTTAATGAAGCGATGCACACCGTCTATGCCGTTCGTATCCCATGGTTTTGACTGTTCTACAGGGCCGAGGAACATCTCGTACATGCGTAAAGTGTCTGCACCGTATTTTTCGACAATCATATCCGGATTGACCACATTGAACATGGACTTGCTCATTTTTTCCACCGCCCATCCGCAGATGTACTTGCCGTCGTTATTATGCACAAATTGGGCATCTTTATATTCTGGTCTCCATTTTTTAAAAGCTTCTTCATCTAAAATATCATTAGATACAATATTTACATCTGCGTGTAAGTCTATAGTGTCATCCAAATTGATACCTTGTGTGACAAACCAATTGTTTTCATATGAAATATTATTCTCGTCAAAAATATGTTTTAAATCTTGGGGAGTATATGCTCCATGGAGCATTTTCTCTGCTATATCTTTTGATATGAAAATATTAGTAGGTATAATTTCATTCGTTCCATTTTCTTTATTGATTTTCCATGGAGAAAATCTTGATACAAAGTTGCTCCGTCCCTGAATCATTCCCTGATTGACTAACTTCTGGAAAGGCTCTTCGGCAACAGACACGCCGAGGTCGTGAAGGAACTTGTTCCAGAAACGGGAATAGATGAGATGACCCGTGGCATGCTCCGTGCCGCCTACATAGAGGTCCACATTCTTCCAGTAACAGTCTATCTTCGGGTCTACCAGCGCCGTGTTGTTGTGCGGATCCATATAACGCAGATAGTATGCGCTGGAGCCGGCAAAGCCCGGCATGGTGTTCAGTTCCAACGGAAAGACGGTCTGATGGTCTATCTTGCTGTTCTCCACCACACATTTGTTTACCGTGTCCCAAGCCCATTTGGAGGCATGACCCAGCGGTGGCTCTCCTGTCTCCGTGGGAAGAAATTTGGCTACTTCTGGCAGCTCAAGAGGCAGACGGTCTTCGTCGATCATATAAGGCATATTGTCCTTGTAATATACCGGGAAAGGTTCTCCCCAATAACGCTGGCGAGAGAAAATGGCATCTCGGAGGCGGAAATTTACTTTCACACGACCAAGATTGTTTTCCTGTACATATTTTTTAGTGGCGGCAATAGCCTCCTTAATGGTGAGTCCGTTCAAGGATAAACCGCAATAGGGTGTTATACCTTCCCGGGGTGAATTGCACACAATACCTTCCTTGGCATCAAAGCTTTCTTCACTAACATCGCAACCTTCAACTAACGGACGGATTTCCAATCCAAAATGTTTGGCAAAAGCATAGTCGCGACTATCATGTGCGGGTACTGCCATAATTGCTCCGGTGCCATATCCTGCTAATACATAATCACTAATCCAGATAGGAACAGCTTCTCCGGTAAATGGATTTATAGCATAACTTCCTGAAAAAACGCCACTAACCCCACGGTCGGCAATACGCTCCCGTTCGGTACGCTTCTTGGTACGTTCCAGATAAGTTCCTACTTCATTTTTTTGCTCTTTGGCAGTGACTTGTTGTACCAATTCGCTTTCGGGAGCAAGTACCATAAAAGTCACTCCGAACATGGTATCGGCACGGGTAGTGAAGATGGTAAATTCAATATCGCTGTCTTTCACTTTAAAGACTACTTCGGTGCCCTCACTGCGGCCTATCCAGTTTCTTTGCGTTTCTTTTAAGGAATCCGTCCAATCAATAGTATCCAGACCATCTAACAAGCGTTGCGCATAAGCCGATACGCGAAGACACCATTGGCGCATCTTTTTTTGAATGACCGGATATCCTCCACGTTCGGATACACCATCCACCACTTCATCGTTGGCAAGTACCGTACCCAGTTGCGGGCACCAGTTCACCATCGTTTCGCCCAGATAAGCAATGCGGTAGTTCATCAGAACTTCCTGCTGTTCTTTTTCGCTCTTTGCATTCCATTCTTCGGCACTGAAATGCAACTCTTCACTGCATGCAGCATTCAAACCTTCATTTCCATATTTAGGAAATGCTTCTATCAGCTCTTCGATAGGACGAGCCTGATGTTCGTCATTACAGTAATAGCTGTTGAACATGTGGATAAAAGCCCATTGTGTCCAATGATAATATTCCGGATCACAAGTACGTATTTCCCGATTCCAGTCAAAAGAAAATCCTATTTTATCCAACTGTTCGCGATAGCGGTTAATGTTGTTAATCGTGGTGATAGCCGGATGCTGACCGGTTTGTATAGCATATTGTTCAGCTGGAAGTCCGTAAGCATCATAACCCATCGGATTCAGGACATTAAAACCTTGCAGTCGTTTGTAGCGGGCATAAATGTCCGAAGCAATATAGCCTAATGGATGACCGACATGCAATCCGGCACCTGAAGGGTAGGGGAACATGTTGAGTACATAATATTTTTGCTTCGTTTCATCTTCCGTCACTTGATAGGTTTTATTTTCTACCCATCGTTTCTGCCATTTCTTTTCAATTTCTCTGAAATTGTATTCCATGATGGTTTTCTTGAATTTTATGATTGATACTTAGTTAGATACTTGTTAAGCGGTGCAAATTTACAGGTTTATTTTCAGATTTGTTGTGTAGCAGCTTAAAAAACAGTGGAAATGCCCTATCTTTGCCGATAGTTTGATAAAAACATATGGCTATAAAGAATATTTACACTTACCATATTATCGCTATCCTTGTTGTTTCAATTTGGGGATTGACATTTATTTCCACTAAAATGCTATTGAGTGCAGGTCTTTCCCCCCAAGAAATATTTTTGTTACGTTTTTTAATTGCTTATGTAGGTATTTGGTTTATTTCTCCAAAAAAACTGATGTCCAATAATTGGCGGGATGAGCTTTGGTTGGTCGGAGGTGGAATAACCGGAGGTTCGCTTTATTTTTTAGCGGAGAATACGGCGTTGAAATTTACACAGACCAATAATGTCGCTTTTCTTATAACAACTGCTCCATTATTTACAGCTTTTCTTTCGATATTTTTGTGTAAAAACGAAAAGGCTACTTGGAAATTGGCTACAGGATCTGTTGTGGCTTTAATGGGAGTGGCTTTAGTGGTATACAATGGTAGCTTTATTCTCAAACTTTCACCCGTTGGAGATCTTCTGACTCTACTTGCTGCTTTGTCATGGGCATTTTATAGTTTGATTATGCGTAGACTATTACCTAATTATTCTGCAATTTTTATTACAAGGAAAATATTTTTTTACGGACTATTGACAATAACTCCCTACTTTATATTTCAATCGTTTAGTGTTGATTATTCTATTTTAATGGAGCCTGTTGTTCTTTTTAATCTTATTTTTTTGGGTACGGTTGCTTCTTTGGTCTGCTATTTAGTATGGAATGTGGTGCTACATAAATTGGGTACGGTATGTGCATCTAATTATATCTATCTTAATCCAATGGTTGCATTGGTTGGATCGGTGTTTTTATTGGGAGAAAATATAACTATAGTTGCTTTGATAGGTTCCGTATTGATATTAATAGGGGTATTTATAGCGGAGAAAAAATGATTTTAGTAAAAAATGAATGGAAATATGACAAGTGGCAGGATAATGCCACAGTTAGTTAAATTTACAATTCCACTAGTATTGGGAAACTTCTGTCAACTTACATATAATGCAGCCGATTCCATTATTGTGGGCCGTTATTTGGGAACAAATGCTTTAGCTGCAGTCGGAGTCGCTAGTCCAATAATGAATATTGCTATCTTTTTTATTATAGGCATTTGCTTGGGTATGTCTATTTTAATGAGTGAATTTTTTGGTGCAGGGAATTATATAAAACTTCGTCATGAAGTTACTACTTCCATAATAGGGGGAGGAATCTTTACTTTAATTGTTTCTCTTTTGGGTATTTTATTTGCCAAACCTCTTTTACAATTACTTGCGACACCTGAAGTAATATTAGCCGATGCTGTGCTTTTTTTGCGGATTATCTTAGGAGGGCTGATCTTTACTTTCGGATATAATATATATGCTTCTTCTCTACGTAGTATGGGAAATGCCAAACTACCGCTTTATTTTCTGGCTGTATCTGCATTACTTAATATTGTGATGGATTTTCTTTTCATATTGGGATTACATATGGGTGTTGAAGGTGCAGCGTTAGCGACTATTACGGCAGAGGCTTTATCTGCATTGTTTTGTTGGGTTTATGTTGAATTAAAGGTTCCTCTTTTGCGTTTTAGAAGAAAGGACTGGGTATTCGATCACAGTCTTTTGCGGGTTACGGCAAGTTATAGTTTTGTGACCGCCATGCAGCAAATCACTCTTCATCTGGGTAAATTAATGGTGCAGGGGGCGGTTAATACATTGGGAGTCGCTTCTATAGCAGCTTTTAATGCTGTGGTGCGTATGGATGACTATGTAATGACTCCACAACAAAATATAGGTCATGCCAATACTACTTTTATTGCGCAGAACCGTGGTGGAGGCAAGTTCCAGCGTATTATGAAAGGTTATCTTATAGGGTTACGTATGGAATTTATTTATACTTTTATAGTCAGTTTGGTTATTTTTCTTTGTGCAAAGCCTATTATGGAACTCTTTTTGGATAAGGGTGAAGAAGAAGCCATACAAGCCGGTATAAACTATTTGCATATCATGGCTTTCATTTATTGGATGCCTGCTTTGACAAATATTATTCAAGGACTTTTCCGAGGTATGGGTAAAATGAAAATAACACTCAATTCTACTTTTGTTCAGATGCTTGGACGTGTTATAGCGGCTTTTCCTTTGGCATATTGGTTTGGACTGAAAGGTATCGTTATTGCTTGTTTCATAGGGTGGATATGTATGTTATCCTATGAATTGCCTTTCTTCTTCAAACAATGGAAGATGATTAAACGGGGAGAGTAAAAGACTTTATATCGTGATAATTACGGATGTTAGAGTTAGATTTATTTCTGAAAAAGGTTATCTTTGCTTTTCCATTTAATAGAGCAAGGTTTATATAAAATTGAGGGTGTTGCAAAGGTTTCTTTCACCGCAGATTACACCGATTATCCAGATTACTTATATTGATAAGTAATAGGTCAAGGATCTCTGTGTAAATTGATGTAATTCGTGGTATGGTCTTTGACATAACCTTCAGAGATAAACCTCAAGGAGTTTAGTATTTAATTAGAAAAAAGATATTATTGTGAGCGAAGATATTGTACTTACCCCCATGATGAAGCAGTTTCTGGATTTGAAAGCTAAACATCCCGATGCTGTTATGCTGTTTCGTTGCGGCGACTTTTATGAAACTTATTCTACCGATGCCGTTGTGGCTTCCGAAATACTGGGCATTACGCTGACCAAACGTGCCAACGGAAAAGGCAAAACCGTTGAAATGGCTGGATTTCCTCATCATGCCCTTGATACTTATTTACCCAAATTGATACGTGCGGGTAAGCGAGTAGCTATATGTGACCAGTTGGAAGATCCTAAACTAACAAAGAAGCTGGTCAAACGTGGAATTACAGAATTGGTTACTCCCGGGGTTTCCATTAACGATAATATCCTGAATTACCGCGAGAATAATTTTCTTGCCGCCGTACATTTTGGTAAAGGTAATGTAGGAGTTGCTTTTCTTGATATTTCCACGGGTGAGTTTCTTACAGCTGAAGGCCCTTTTGATTATGTAGATAAGTTGTTAAATAACTTCGGACCAAAAGAAGTCCTTTTTGAACGTGGTAAACGTGGTATGTTTGAAGGCAATTTTGGTAGCAAGTTCTTTACTTTTGAACTTGAAGATTGGGTGTTTACCGAAACCACGGCCCGCGAAAAGTTATTGAAGCACTTTGAAACAAAGAATTTGAAAGGTTTCGGAGTGGAGCATCTCAAAAACGGTATTATTGCTTCGGGGGCTATCTTACAATACCTCACTATGACCCAACATACGCAGATAGGGCATATCACTTCCTTGGCTCGTATTGAGGAAGATAAATATGTCCGGCTGGATAAATTTACTGTCCGTAGCTTGGAATTGATTGGGAGTATGAATGACGGCGGAAGCAGCCTTTTGAATGTGATTGATAAAACAATCAGTCCGATGGGTGCACGTTTGTTGAAGCGTTGGCTGGTCTTTCCGTTAAAGGATGTGCAACCTATTAATGAGAGGTTAAATGTCGTGGAGTATTTCTTCCGTCACCCCGATTTCAAGGATTTAATCGAAGAGCAATTGCATTTGATCGGTGATCTGGAACGTATTATATCCAAAGTTGCCGTAGGTCGTGTATCTCCCCGCGAAGTGCTTCAATTGAAAATAGCTTTGCAGGCGATAGAGCCGATTAAAAGTGCCTGTATGGAGGCGGATAATGCCAGTTTGAACCGTATTGGTGAGCAACTCAATATTTGTCAGTCTATCCGTGATCGCATTGATAAAGAAATTGATAATGATCCTCCATTACTAGTGAATAAGGGAGGTGTAATTAAATCGGGAGTGAATGCCGAATTGGACGATTTACGCCGGATTGCTTATTCAGGCAAAGACTATTTGTTACAGGTACAGCAGCGGGAGAGTGAATTGACAGGCATTCCAAGCCTGAAGATAGGATATAACAACGTTTTCGGTTATTACATCGAAGTGCGGAATGTACATAAAGATAAAGTTCCCCAAGAGTGGATTCGTAAGCAAACTTTGGTCAATGCAGAGCGTTACATTACTGAAGAGTTGAAAGAATATGAAGAAAAAATACTCGGGGCTGAAGATAAGATATTGGCACTTGAAACACAGCTTTATTCGAAGTTGGTACAGGCGTTGAATGAATTTATTCCTGCTATTCAAACTGATGCCAATCAAGTGGCTCGTTTGGATTGCCTGCTTTCTTTTGCTAATGTGGCGCGTGAAAATAACTATATCCGGCCCGTCATTGTAGATGACGACGTGTTGGATATTCGTCAGGGACGCCATCCGGTCATCGAAAAACAACTTCCGATAGGAGAGAAGTACATTGCGAATGATGTAATGCTTGATAGCAAAACGCAACAGATTATCATTATTACCGGTCCGAATATGGCGGGTAAGTCTGCTCTACTTAGGCAGACCGCTTTGATCACTTTATTGGCACAAATAGGCAGCTTTGTTCCTGCCGAAAGTGCACATATCGGACTGGTGGATAAGATATTCACCCGTGTGGGAGCGAGTGATAACATTTCTGTCGGTGAATCTACCTTCATGGTTGAAATGAATGAAGCATCGGATATCTTGAATAATCTTTCGCCAAGAAGTCTTGTGTTGTTTGATGAATTGGGGCGTGGTACTTCTACTTACGATGGCATTTCCATAGCCTGGGCTATCGTGGAATATATTCATGAACACCCCAAGGCTAAAGCAAGAACACTTTTTGCAACTCATTATCATGAGTTGAATGAGATGGAGAAAAGCTTCAAGCGGATTAAGAACTACAATGTATCTGTCAAGGAAGTCGATAATAAGGTGATCTTTCTTCGGAAGCTGGAACGGGGTGGGAGTGAACACTCTTTCGGTATCCATGTGGCAAAAATGGCCGGTATGCCTAAGAGCATTGTGAAGCGGTCAAATGAGATACTGAAAGAATTGGAGACGGATAATCGTCAGCAAGGCATCAGTGGTAAACCTTTGACTGAAGTCAGTGAAACACGAAGCGGCATGCAACTTAGTTTCTTCCAGCTCGATGACCCGATATTGTGCCAAATTCGTGACGAGATACTCAATCTTGATGTGAACAATCTTACACCTCTTGAGGCCCTGAATAAATTGAGTGACATTAAGCGTATTGTAAAGGGCAAATAAACGACATCAATTCTAAGTTTTGAAAGTGTTTATTATAAGCTGATGAGAGATTGTTCGGGAAGGGTAGTCAATCGGTGTGCTTATTCGAACTATTAAAGTCAGTATACTTTATTTTATGTTTACAATATTACTTTTTCAAAGTGATATGTTTAAATGTTTTTTTGGAGTAACTCAGATTCAGCCCGGACCTGAACCTGATTCAGTCGTTACTTGAATGGCATTCACTCGTTACTTGAATCCTATTCAGTCGTATACTGATTATCCCCCCTTTCAGAGGCTATTCTGAATGGGGTGAAAGAAAATGGGATTTTGTTATGCAACTGAAATATTTTTGTGTATAAAATAAATTACAAATAATATGTCCGTCCTCTTGACTTTTGTTTTTCCTCTTGATAGGTGTTTACGTCACGTTGATCTTACAATTTTATAGTTCCCTTTAATCGGATATCCTCGGATGAAGCCCCGATCAGTAGCTTGACTCTTCCAGGTTCCGTGAAGAAGGCCTGCTTTTCTTCACTCCAATAAGATAAATCGTCTAAAGGGATAGAAAAATCTATTTGTTTGCTCTCTTCACTTTTAATGAAGACCCGTTTAAAAGCACGTAGTTGCTTTATGGGACGCTCCACTTTGGAGTCGGGATAACTGACATAAAGTTGAGCCACTTCTTCACCGTCGCGCTTGTCGGTGTTCCTTACTAGAATTGAGACATAGACATTTTTCTCGTCTTTCTTTATTGATTTTATTTTTTCATACTTGAAAGTGGAATAACTCAACCCGAATCCGAAAGGATAAAGCACTTTGCCTTTGTGATACATATAGGTCCGTCCGTTACGAATATTGTAATCCATCATCGGGGGCAAGTCGGTAATATCTTTCACCCAAGTCTGCACGGTACGTCCCGCCGGATTTGTGATGCCGAAGAGGACATCCGCCAATCCATTGCCTTGTTCCTGACTGCAATGGGTGATGTGGATTATTGACGGGATGTGCTCCTGGCTCCAGCTAATGGCATAAGGAAAACTGCTAACCAACACGAGTACGGTGTTAGGATTGGCTTTGAATACCTGTTTTACCAAATCTTCATCCGGCAGCGCCAATGACTTGCGATCAACCGCTTCGCGTCCATCGCTTGGTACAGGGCAAAATTTCCAATCCGCACGGGTTCCGAATGGATGGTTGCCTACGCATACAATAGCAACGTCTGCCATGGATGCCGCTTTTTCGGCTTCTCCCATGCTATTGCTCTCCACATGTGTGATTTCAGCGTCTTTACCGGCAGCGTTGCGTATAGCTTCTAAAATCGTTATTTCGTAGGGTGGGGTACCACTATACCAGTCTTGCACAATTTTATCCGAATATGGGCCAATAACAGCTATTTTTCGTAGCTTTTTTATTTCCAATGGTAATAACCCGCCGCTATGATTTTTAGCCGATCCGTTTTTTAGCAGGACGACTGACTTGGAAGTTGCTTCTCTGGCCAATCTTCGTGCACCTTCCGTCAGAAAAGGTGCTGCTTTAGTAGAATCCTTGCCAATGGTGAGATAGGGGTTGGGAGAGTTATTATCATCGAGAAGTCCCAACTTAAGGGCTACAAAAAGATTCCCATAAATAGCTCTATTTATGTCTGCTTCGGTCAGCATGCCTTTATCTAAAGCTTCTTTGATGTAAGGAGTGTAATAATCAAGAAATTGTCCTATTCCGGCTTTGACTATTGCAGCAGCTCCTTCGGCTAGAGTAGGGAAGGAGTGGTGTGATTCGACGAGTAGTTTCAGTGCTCCGCCATCGGTACAAATAATGCCATTGTTTCCCCATTGTTCACGGGCAATTCCGTTGAGACAAGGGTGGATGGACATGGGAATTCCATTCCAGCTATTGTAGGACGCCATAAAAGCCCGGCTTCCTCCTTGGGTGATGCCTTTATAAAATGAATATGCATAATATTCGTGGAATAGTCGATTGTCAAAATCCGATGAGGTGCTGTCGCGTCCATCTTCGTTGCTGTTGGCAAGAAAATGCTTCATGAGGGAGGCCGTTTTCCAGTATCGGGGATGATTGCCCTGTAACCCTTGTATACTGGCAATGGTTAGTTGGGCAGTGAGGAAAGGATCTTCGCCAAAACTCTCCTCTGTTCGTCCCCATCTGGGGTCGCGTGCAAGATCAGCATTGGGAGAGCGCATTACGAGTGCATGTTGTTTATTTTCAGTGTTTTGTGTGTAATATCGGGCTTCTTCCGCGGTTTCTTGAGATACTCTTTTAACCAAGTCTATGTCCCACGTGGAACCTAAGCCGTATGCTTGCGGAAAAATAGTAGTCGGATGATTGGTCGCGATTACCCTTCCATCTTCATTTTTTTTTCGTCCTCCCCACATTGCCGGACCGCCTAATGCCAGTCCGTGCAAGCCTTCAAAATGGCCACAATGAGGAATGCCGAACCGTGGAATGCCAAGGTCGGTAGAGAGCAAGCTAATTTTTTCATCCAGCGTTAAGAGTGATATCAGATTATTTATACGCACCTCATCCGTAAGCGTAGTGTCGCGAAAAAGGTATATATCTTGTGCTTTGCTATGCATCTGAAATGCGCATAGTATGGCAATAATTAATAATTTGTATTTCATGGCTTTTCAAGTAGAGGCATTACTGCTTGTTTCTAGTGATTAGTATCGGGGATATTTAAGGGATGGTAAGATATTGGAGTTTGCCATCTGAAGGCAAGCATATTACTCCTTCCGCGTTTTTCTTATCCACTAAATATTTCTTCCACGTAATCTTGTCCCATTTCATTTGCTGGGTGCATTGAGCCACGGGAATATGAGGTATGGCACTTCCGTCTTTTACCATGATAATGATAGGCAGACTGCCGCATTCTATTTTATTCCATCCCGGGGAATATATTTTTCCCGTTTGATAATCAATCCATTTCTGCTTCCCGGGTAAATACACTTCTCTTTTTGAACCACTTTCGAGCATGGGAGCTATAAGCAGGTTTGATCCGAACATATACTCATCTTCCACCAACCATGCACCCGGATCTTCGGGATACTCCAATAGCAATGCTCTTACCATTGGCCAACCCTTTTCGGTGCACTCTTTGGCTTGAGCATAGATGTATGGCATGAGTTTGTATTTAAGTTCGGCACATTGGCGGAAATAATCGGTAAAACTTTGTCCATAAAACCAAGGTTCGGTAGGTGGTGCTCCGTGAATACGACTATGCGATACTAGAAAACCGAAAGGAAGCCACCTCCGGTAAAGCTCTTCCGGCGTTTGCGTTACAAAACCTCCGATGTCGTTACTCCAGAAGCAAAAGCCCGAAAGTCCCAGCGAAAGTCCACCTCGAATGGTTCCTTCAAATCCGGTATTGGTGGTTGCGGCATCGCCTCCCCAATGAAGTGGATAGCGTTGCGAACCCGCCCATGCGGAACGTGCCCAAATAATGTTTTCGCCATGTATCTGTCGGGTGATATCCGCCACAGCCTTATTATAGCGTAATGGATAGAGGTTGTGCTCGTATAAACCCGAAAGACCGTTATGATAAATGGCATCCAATGGAGCTCCTTCTCCAAAATCAACTTTAATGGCGCTTACCCCCATCTCAATGAGACGGGCTAGTTTCTCTTGGTACCACTTGATTGTTTCGGGATTGGTAAAGTCGAGTACCACATCTTCATAAGGCAACTGCCCTTTGCCATTGTGGACATAAAGATCCTTTTCTATGAGCTCATTGAAGAATGTATTTTTCGGGGTGAAGTAGGGGAGTTGCCACAAACTTACATGAAAGCCTTCTTCTTTGAGATCAGACAACATTTTTTGCGGATTATCGAAACGATCTTTAGCAAAGGCATAGTCGCACTGCCAATCCGTACCAAACCAACCGGTATCAAAATGAATCACATCGCTTGGGATCTTATTCTCACGTAGCTTTTTTGCGACTTCCCGGCCTTCGGCTTCACTAAAATAAGTAATGCGGCTGACCCATGTTCCAAAAGACCATAGAGGAGGCATTTGAGGGCGACCTACCAAAGCAGTATATTCGCTCAGTGTATCTTTCGGTTTGCCGAAGAAGATGAATAGATCAAGCCCTTCATCTTCCATAAATAGCTTTGTAGCTCCGATATAGCTGGATCCGAAGTCACAGGTTACCGGTGCCGAAGTATGCATGAACATGCCATACCCTCGGGAACTCATAAAGAAAGGTATGGGCTTGTACATGTCCGGGCTTTCGGGACCTTGCGGGTCGGTTACAAACAAGTTGACTTTTTGCCCGGCTTTATTCAATGAAGAAAATGACTCTCCGCAGCCGTATATACGTTCGTTGGGCGCAAGACTGAATACCGGATTGATACTTCGTGAATTATCTGATCCTCGTTTAATGAAGCTGAATGGAGCAACTTTTATCTGCGTGGAATCGTTATCATTCCAGCGTCGGGTTTGAGTCAGTAGCTTTCCTTCGGCATCCTTTAAAATCAGTCGCCACGGGTGAAATTCAATAGTCAGACTACCATACTTTGAGGAATATATAATATTTCTTGATGTGCGGGAAATCGTCCATTCGTGCAAACCGTCGGCTGGTTTTCCGACTAACATCGGCGATTCCACTTCTGCCGGGATTATAGGTGTGGTGAGTATGCGGATGCGGATAGTTCGCTCGTCCACCGGCTCAATGCTGAAAGGCAATTGCGGATCATTGTCATAAGCCGTATTTGGGAAATTGAGGGATTTTAATGGCTGGTGCAGATAGGTGTTCGCATTGAATGCCTGACGGGGCACTAATTGTTCTCGTTTCCATTTTAAAACACCTTTTCCGGAATTCGTGTCGAGCGACACCAGACTATCTGCAAAAAAATAGGTATTGCTAAGATCAAGAAATTCCTGACTGACATCTTTGGATTGACTTAGTAGGTATTGTATCCCTGCATTGGTTTTCAGTTGTGCTTGTATAGACGTGAAATTTGTCGAAATTATTACTATAAATAGCCATTTTGAAGGAGCTTTCAGCCGATTATACTTTTTCATAAGCTAATTAATTTACTGTTAACAAATTATTATGTAAAACTAGGGAATTAATTATTGCTATAAAGGATAGTATGTTTCGGAGGATGGAACAATATGTTAGCAATGAAAGAATCAAAGCATCATATAGAAGGCTTTTAAATACGAAAAGAGCTACCTTGAATTTTCGAGGCAACTCTTTTTTATCTGTTTGGAACAGTCTTCCTTTTTGGTGTTCTGTAATCAGTGGTTTTTATTTCACTGGAATTTTATCAATTCTTTTTTGATGACGTCCACCTTCAAACTGGCTTTCAAAGAACTCCGTCATGATCTTCTCGGCTTCTTCGTTGGTTACAAATCGTCCTGGTATGACAAGGATATTTGCATTGTTGTGCTGGCGTGCCAAACGGGCAATTTCCGGTTCCCAACATAAAGCAGCACGAATGCCCTGATGTTTGTTTAGCGTCATGCTAATGCCGTTACCACTCCCGCAAAGCGCAATACCGGGATGACATTCGCCGGATTCTATCGCATATGCTAGCGGATGGGCAAAATCCGGATAGTCGCAACTTTCTTCACTGTAAGTGCCAAAGTCCTTAAATTCCCAGCCTTTTGAAGTCAACCAGCATTTAACATATTCTTTCAATAGGTATCCGGCATGGTCGGAACAAAGTCCAATTGTTTTCATTTTCATTTTTTTTATAAGAGTGTTGCAAAAGTATTTTCCACCACAAATTATACAAATATCTTTTATTTATTTGATTATTAACCTAATAAATCTTTGATAATCTGTGTAATCCATGGTGGTACTCTGACACTCGCAGTCTATTTTGTTATACTATATAGTGATATGTTTGAAAACCAAATTGTTTTTGAAGATAAATAGTTTTACTTGGTTTTTATTATAATTTTACTTTTCCAGATGTGATAGGTCCATTCTGCATGATTAGTACCCGAAGGTTGTACATCTGGTGCTGCCTTGCTGACTGTAAAATAGAAAGCCGGTTCTTTCCAATTTTCCAGTGACCCGAAGTTGTCTCTCAGTAAAGTTGCATTATGGTTTCTTGGATAGCCGGTATCGTCGGGGGTGATCCGATACATTGGTGTCCAATATCCTCGCTGATTCATGAAGTCAGAAAGGTTCATATAATCTATTTCCAATGAAGAATTTAGATAATTAGGGTAAGTGTTGGGCATAGGTTGTACCGGACGTATCATGACTATCTTATCCGCGTCCTTGTTGATAGCAAACTCGGAGTTGCAGGTATAATCCCTCGACTGGTTATCAATAGCCTTTAGACCTGTTTGTACAATTGTCTGTGGAGTGGTTATAGTATAGTTATCCATATTGCTGAAATCAGCCTCGGACCATGCGATCCGTGTGCCGCCGATATCTCCGATGGTATAAGTTAGTAATAGCTTTCCTTTGCCATCTAAGGATACTACAGAAGGCTGGCCTACTCCCCACGATTTGCCACTACCCCCAATTTCTTGATCACCTTCAGTAGACCATGTCTTTTTCACAATCTGCTTCGGATATTTCACCCAACTTTCTGCATTAAGATCATTGCTGAACGCAACGCCTAATTCATTATAATACACTCCGTACATATTGCTTAAATAAAACAGGGCATATTTGTAAGTGGTATTATTCCAAGTAAAACTACCTTCAATAACGGAGGGATCGCATGTGTGGTGGTCATCCCATGAACCGGATATGCCGGGTTGTAATACACTTTTGGGAGCCGTTTGAGAGCCATCCGGATTGATCTTTATGTGAAAGATGTTATCTACCATGATTAAGTTTTCCGGGTTTCCGCAAAAAAACAGGTGGACAGTTCCGTCTTTCTGTTCCAGTGCGCTGGGGCAATATGAATACTTGCTCTCTCCATTAAAGCCAAACACGAATTCTGGTTTTGTAATGCTCCATGTAGGTGTCTCTTTTGGTGGGTCGACAATAGGATCTTCTTCCGTACCTTTGCTTGAGCAAGAACAGACTAGGCATAGTCCAATTAAGCTTAATAAATATTTAATCATACTATTCTATTGTTTATGAAAATGGATGGGTTTTTTGATTATCTGTTTAATAAAGTGTTGCTTGATGTTCTCAGCTTGTATTGAATCGACTTTTAAATAGTACCGATCTCCTTGCGGATCGGGAGTAAATACCGTAGCACCTTTATCAGTTATATTTATTCGCCCAGCGGGCGAAACAGTGAAATAAGAGGATCCTTCTACAGAATATAGGACTGAGGTCAGGTCCCAAGTCGGACGATCATAAGGCATTTTCTGATAGCTTTTGTAAGCTTCTACCATAGGGTGCATCGATGTCCAACTGAAGTCATTCTCGATGCTTTTGCCTGGATAATTGATAGCAATACCGACCTCAAAAGGAGAGGTAACGAGACGTGTCGGCCATTCGGTGAATACCTTTCTGGCTGCTGGAATGTCTTTTACCACATTATACTCATATAGGTTAGGATTATTAAAGCACCCTGCCATGGTACACAGCAGTTTTACTTTCTTGGCAATTAGTTCTTTTCCGGTCAGCGGAGAAATATTGTCGGCGGGAGTGTCCAGCAAGCGGGCAAGATTAGTGGAGAAACCTACGGAAATGATAGTGACGGAATTGTCCGGTTGCTGTGACAATAGCTTGCGGTACAGGGTAGGGGCTTCCGGTAACTGGTTATAATTTTTCAGGGAACGTTTGAATGCTGGCTTACCATTTTCGTTTTGTATAAGACATACTGCTTTGGCATAGTTCGTGGCGTCATTCTCACAATCTGCACCATTGTGTATGATCCCGATGGGTATCCGGGGGTAACCGTACCAGGTATTCAGGATATCGATATACTCAGCAGGGTATTGACCTTCCTTGTTGATCGTGATACCCAATAGGTCTATCTTTCCGGCATCAAGATATTTGTAAAGCATATCCAGTGCTAAGGCATCATCTACGTCATTGCCAATATCTGTTTCCAAAATAACTTTTTCTGCATCTGAAGCAACTTTCTCCATCTGCTGTTTCCTCGTTGAAATGCAGCTTGATAAGATTATCAGGAACAGGCTTATTACATAAAGTTTCTTTTTTCTCATGGTGAATTATTTTAGATAATAATTATTGGGTGAAATGGAAATATATAGTTCAGGGATAACTTTTTGCAAAGCTTTCTCATTTTCTTCAAGGTCCGGGCGGTAATATATCTCTTTATTTCCCGATGGCTTGTCGGTATATGAGAACTGGAAGCGTCCGTCATCCCTTATTTCATTGAGTTGGCAGGACTTGAGTCCATCCCCTATAGATCGGTCTCCTTGCCGCACATCTCCCTTCTTCACAAGGCGATATTCGCCTTCGGGGGTGCAAATAATCTTCCTTTGTGTTGCTTCTAACCAGATGGCACTTTCCCAGACATGAAAAGGTCGGGGATAGCGTGTGATATCAATATTTAGCGGATATCCGGTGTCCATGGCACGTAGAAAGTCATGTTGTAATTTCCGGTTGAAGGCAAAATCCAGATATCGTTGTAAACGGGGATGCATTTTGCGTATGAACTCCATATCGGGTAGTTGCCAATAGGTGTTATTATGGTCTTTTATAAATCCTCCGTCTTTACCTGCGCAGGGGTAGATAGCTACCGGTAGGTCAGATTTCAATATTCTGGTGAAAGCGCATACATCTAGTGCTACATTCCATTCTCCGCCCGGTATGGCATTAGCTCCGGTATCACTTCCCAATTCATGGTTCTTGCTTGCCGTACCTGCACTTAGATATATCTTATGTATCTTCTTCTTCATTAGTTCGGGTTTTCGGTTGTAGGCAACGGCCAGAATCCTTGCCGAACCGAAGGAAAGAATTTCAATAGGTTGTTTACTCTTTTCTAAGACATTCAGCAAGAGGTGGATGGCTTCCTGCTCGTAGTCGGGAAGATATTCCATTTTATCCTTCTCCGATTTCATCATGGAGAGGGGACCGATACCGTAAGGCACCTTCTTGTTGAAGATATAACTTAATTGTTCAATGGGAATGATACCGGCTTCTCTTGGGCCACGCGGATCTTTCCATAGAGTAGGGTGATCGGCGGTGTCCTTCCGGAAAGCATCGGTGATATCCAGAAGAACGGCTTTCAGCTCTACATCGGGCAGACCGAACCCCATAATGAGGTCCATGTTATCGCCCGGATCCTGATAGGGATGATAAAGGTCGGTGATGACCACTACCGGTATCTTTTTATCCTGTCCTGTTGCCTTCCCATAAGGAAAAGTAAAAGCAAGGATAAAACATACGATCTGTAGTGCTGTCTTTTTCATTTGAAGTAGTTTTTGAGATTGAACGTAGCCGAATACAGGTCGTAAGACCATAACCAGTTTTCGCCTGTCATGGCCGGAGTGAAGTACATTACCAGTTCATCTTCATTGAGCATATATCCTTTTGTATCTGTTAGGATACCCGGATTGTGATTTCTTGGGAATCCGGTTTCTTCCGGTCCTGCATGCCCGATTTCTATCCAGCCGTCCTTTTGAGTAAAAAGCCCTTCAATTCTAGGTTTGTAAGCCAAACGGCAGACATCGCCCACCCAGGTAGGTATTTCCTTGATAGGGGATACACGTGTTTCAGAAACCATGTATATATTCTTGTTCGATATCGCAGGATAACTATTAGCACTTAGGAAAGGAACTTTCTTTTCTTCGCCTAATACGATATTATCCAGATCGTTCAGTTTGATTTCGCGCATGCAGAAGGGACCATTTTCTGTCGTTGAATGGTAGAATAACTGTATAGTTGTGGAGTCTTTGACAATCGTTGTGCTTTGCCCTACTCCCCATTTTGTTGTATCCTGATAAGCTACTAATGGATTTTTGTCGAATTTGATATATGGGCCTTCTATATTTTTAGAAATAGCCAGACCGATCTGGTTATGGTTGCAATCCCAACGATCCACGCCCAGATAAGTCATGATCCAGTGGTAGATTTCTCCCTTGTACGTAGTTTTGAATTCGCGTACATCCGGATCGCAGATATGGCAATTATCCCAGCCTCTTTCCGAAGGGGCAATAATTTGCGTGCCGGGCTGCCATACATAACCTTTTTCCGTAGGAATTCCTTTGTACAGGTACACGTAATCTACAATCTTGAAAGGATCACGGTTTTGGCATATAAATCCGTACCTGATGCCGTATTGATCTTGTATGATACTTGGAGCATAATTATAGTGCCCTGCACCGCCACTGAATTCATATCGGATCTGTGGAGTGATTATGCGCGGCTTATTTCCGTAATAACTCTTGCATCCGAAGAGCAGAATACAGGCGAGGCATATAAAAAATCTATTCTTGTTTTTCATCATATAGGGCTAAATTAGTGGTTTGTTGGATATATATATCCAAGATATTGGATCTATATATCTGACGCGTTGCATCTATATATCCAACACGTCAGACATATAGATGCTGCAAATCAATTTTCTACTTGTATGTTTTTGACAGGCCGTATCATGGCTGCACGTGCTTTTTGTCCGTCACCCCATCCCCAGGTATCCCGGTAACCACCGGAGTCACCTAATGACATGCCGCCATGTGTGGCGCTTAATGAATTGCCGCTACGGACGGCACAGAGCCATGTTCGATCCATCATTCCGGTTTCATTTCTCCAACCGCTTTGGGGCAGGAAGAGGCAACCCAACTGTTTCAGGTTGTCCTTAGTGGCACGTTTGGCGGTAGTCCCATCAACACCGATAATGATACCGTCGGTCTTAAATCCGGTCTGGGCTGCTGTCACCCATGTTGCTCCTATGTTCCATAGTGCAACCATTTCTTCCGTGGTAGGTATGCGCCAGCCTTCAGGAGAAGGATCATTCTCGGTTACCCAGTCCGTTCCGTCGTTCGTGTAGGCGGAGGGCCAATTTGCCGGTGCCGGATCACCCTGCGGGCCAGCCGGATAGCCTACTTTGCGGTTGAACTGATACAGTTGACCTATATCGTCAGGTGAGTTTGCAAAGGTTCCCGGGGTGCCTACGTTCTTGGTAGACCATATTATGCCATTTATTAAGACTTCATCCTCGCCCAAAACCATTGTTTCTTGCAAGACTTTTGATTTCAACGTTTTACTGCCTGAAGTAACTTCAATGGTAATTGAACGATTTTTCACGAAAGAGGTACTTGGTTTCACATTGAGGGTAATAACCTTTTTTCCATTACCTGATGTTTCACTTAATGTGCACCAATTTTGAGCGGAACTATTGGAATTGGTTAATTCGGCTGTCCAGGATTCATTGCCTGTTACAGTTAGCTCGTATGTTCCTCCATTTGCATTTACGGGTATTGCTACCGGGAAAACACTGAATTCATCAGGGTTGTTTTCAATCACATAATCTGAGTTGCTTTCGCATCCCCATAGTGTCAGCAATGCTATAGCTGTCCCTATTAAATATTTTGTATTGATCATGGCTAAAATGTCTTCAATTAGTATTGGTTATTTTGGCTTAAATTAGGATTATTATCCACTTCACTTTGCGGGATAGGCATGCGGATAGACTTACTAATTATAAAGTTATTGAAATCGCTGTCACGTGTTTTCAGTTCGTTCAAGGTTGCTTCATCATCAATGTTCCAGCGTTTCAGATCAATCCAGCGAACACACTCCATGGCAAGTTCCAAGGCGCGTTCTATTTTCAGGTGCTCGCGGAAAGCGTCCTTATTGGTGGTAATCTGTGTGCCATTGTAGTATGTACTGTTTTCGATATTAGGTAGTTTAACCCGATTGCGTACGCGGTTTACACACTCTATAGCTTTGGCAGGCGGTACAGTGTTCAACTCGTTGAGTGCTTCGGCGTAAAGCAACAACATGTCTGCATAACGCAGTGAACGGAAGTTGTTGTCATTCCAGTAGTACAATGGGAGTGCGTCGGTACTATATTTCTTGATAAAGACACGATTTCCCCAATCGCTGTTCCAAGGTGCCCCATAGATTAGCTGATTAGAATGCTCCGGAAAGTCAGTTGCTGCCCCATCATACCACAAAGTGTAAAATAGACGTTCATCATATTTTCCTTCTGTCGTTCTTTCACGTTTGAAGTAATCTACCAGCCAGCGTCTTGCTTCAATATTGTTCCAGCCTATACCGGTAGGAGCTTGATTCATTTCAATCTGTGTACCCAACTGTGCGTTCGGGTCCAAGTAATTATCGGTCTGATCAAAACCGACCCGGTGTGCTAACGAGAAATGTATCTCATATAATGACTCTTTATTGTTTTCCGTCTTATTGCTGAAATTATCTCCATAGTTGGATACTAAATCATAATAATTCTTTCCTTCGCCGTCAACAATCCACTCAAGACATTTTCTTGCTTCTTCCCATTTATGGTGCTGCATATAGGCTTTAGCAAGCAATCCATAGGCAGCGCCTTTGGTTGGACGACCAGTGTTTTCCGAGTCGCGTGTGGAAGGAAGTTTGGTAAAAGCATCTTCCAGATCTGTTTCTATTTGAGTTAGAACTTCGTCGGCCGTAGCTTGGACAGGCTTGTCTGCGGCAGATGAGGTTTTCAATACAAGAGGTACATTATCCCAAAGTACCGTCATATAAAAATAATAAAAAGCGCGTAAGAATTCGGCCTGCCCTATTAAATCATTTTTATGTGTTTCATTGGTAAATGTTACGTTGCCTATATTATCCAATACCTGATTGGCACGGAAAATTGCCGTATAATGTTCCCTCCATATCTTTGTATTACATTCCGAGAAATTGTAGTCGGTGAAGATGAACTTGGTATATTCATTTAATTCAGTCCATCCGGCATAACTTACGCCATCGTCGGCCATACCGTTCATTTGCGTATAAATATTTCGAGTCCAAGTTCCTTGACGATAGAACATTGCATACGTAGCTACCAGACCCGCTTCAATATCTGATTCTGTCTTCCAGAAGACACCTGTGCTTAAAGTATTCTCGTTTTGTATATCGAGTAAAGAAGCATCACATGAGGTAAGCAGTGTGGTGGCACCGCATATTATATAAATTGCTATTTTTTTCATGTTCCGAGGTATTTAGAATGTGAATGATAATGAGAATTGTACAGCACGCGGATTAGGGAATGAGCAGTTATCAGCACCCATTTGAAAGATGCCACTATCTGCAAATTCCGGATCTAAGCCGGAATATCCGGTAAATGTGATTAGATTCTGTAGCGTGACTGATGCATGCAGTTTTTCCAAACCTATTCTTTTGATATAGTGTGTTGGAACCGTATAACCCAATGTAATATCACTCAGGCGGAAAAACGAACCATTTTCCAACCAGCGATCTTGGTCACTTCTACTATTTCGGGAATCTCCATACACAATTCGTGGACGATCATTTACCGGATGTTCTTGTGTCCATGGCACGATGCCATTGAAATTGTTTTGGTTGTTGGCAAAGTCGCCAGATGTCGCTGCTGCTCCATTCCAAACCTTTTGCCCGAACCGCCCATAGCCGTTGATGCTTAAATCAAATCCTTTGTAAGAAGCTCCAAGATTTATACCAAGCTCTAATTTAGGCCAAGGACTTCCACAAACCTGCCGGTCTTCAGATGAAATGATGCCGTCATCGTTGTAGTCATTATATTTGATGTCTCCCGGTAAGGCATTCGGTTGAATAACTTTTCCTTTGGAATTTACGTGGTTCTGTACTTCTTCCTCGCTTTGGAAAATACCTTCCGTCTTGTATAAATACCATGCGCCAAGTGCTTTTCCTATTTCTGTTTTTGCGAGACTGGTATAATAAATATCTTGTCCATATCCTAAATTAAGTACTTTGTTTTTAACATGGGAGATATTAACAGATGCTGAATATGCAAAATCCTTACCAATCTGATCGTTCCAGCCAAGTTCGACTTCAAACCCTCTGTTCTCCAAACTACCTGCATTTACGGCAGGTGAACCCCCTTCATTGCCGGAACTCATCAAGATGGGAAGATAGACTAGAAGATCTTTGCTTTTGGCATAGTAATATTCGGCACTAAGGCGGAATCTACTGTCCAAAACGGCCATATCAAATCCAATGTTAGTGGTTGTTTTCTTTTCCCAAACAAGGTCATTGTTGCTGAGCTGTGATTGGGTCATGCCGATTAACACGTCGTCTGAATTACCCAATACTGCGCGTGGAGCCGTGTTAATGGTGGATTGATAATCCCAATAGCCAATGCTGCTGTTGCCAAGCGTACCGTAATTAGCACGTATCTTCAAGTCGTTAATCCAGGGTATATTGAAGAATTCTTCATTACTGATACGCCAACCTAGAGAGGCTGAGAAAAAGTCTCCCCAACGGTTGTCTTTGGGTAGCCGGGACGTACCGTCTCGACGGGCGGTTAGTTGAACCAGATATTTATCATTATACGCATAATTGATTCGCCCAAGATAGGAAATCAAGGCAGACTTAGAATAGCTTCCACCCGCAGTCGTATTTCCTGTGGCAGCATCCAGTGAAGTGATATATTTGTCACCAATAGTCAATGGATCCAGCTTAGTTATCCAGCGGTATTCCTGATGGAACTTGTTGTAGCTGATGCCAAAAAGAGCGTTTACATCATGTTTCCCAAATTTATGTTTGAAGTTGTAGGTCTGTTCAATCAGGATGTCGTGGTATTGAGCACTCGAATACCCTAAATGTGCGGCATCATCACCTTGTCCCATTGTCCAGTTCCCTTTTTTACGGAGGCTGTTAGTAACCCCCATATAACTTTTGTAGGCAAAGTTCAGTTTGGCTTCCAGCATATTGAAAAGAGAAATTTGACCGAAGATATTGCCTATCAGGTACTCTTCTTCATTATTGCTTTTATATAGTTCTTGCATGGCGACAGGATTCAAACCGTAGGAATTTGCCCGATCTACGTCACCATATCCAAATCCGCCGCTATGTGATTCATCATATACAGGAATAGTAGGTGGCATGCTGATAAAGTTACTCCATGGATTACCATTTAAGTCCTTTCTGTCAGATTTGGTGTAATACAGATTTTCGCCATACGAAAAAAGTCCTTTTTGTCCACTGGTGTTAATACGGAATCCGTATTTATCATAACTAGTATTCAATAATGCGCCGTCATCAACCATTCTGTTGAGTGAAGCATAATATTTCACTGTTTTTGAACCACCGGACAGAGACACATTATAATTTTGTAATACGCCTGTACCTAACATTTCTTCCTGCCAGTCGGTATTTCCATCATAGTGATTTTGGCGCTTAGTAACACCAGATACCCCTGCTAAAATAGCTTCATCGTAGGCACGATTATCGTAGATTTTGTAGGTTTCAGCGTTCATCAGATCGTAACGTGGTAGCCAACTTAGTGTTACTTGTGAATCAAATTTGACTTTTAAGGCCCCTTCTTTTCCCTGTTTTGTAGTGATGATAACTACTCCATTAGCAGCGCGTGATCCGTAAATAGCAGCTGATGAGGCATCTTTCAATATCTGGATGGATTCAATATCTTCTACATTGACACCTAGTTCACTGCCTGCATAGGAACCGTCAATGATGAATAACGGGTTGTTGTTGGTTAAGCTTCCCAGGCCACGAATGTTAATAGTAGCACCTGATCCCGGTTGACCGCTACTTGTAATTTTGACGCCAGAGGTAAGACCTCGCATTGCTTCTACTACATTTCCCGAAACACGTTCGGCAAGGGCATCTTCTTTTACTGTGGATATGGAGCCAAGCAGGTCTTTCTTTTTGACCGAACCGTAACCGATGACTACAACTTCATCCAGCATCTTGTTTTCAGGCTCTAATGTGATATTGATAACACTAGTGCTGCCTATTTTTACTTTTTGTGTAGCATATCCGATGAAACTGAACTCAAGGGTAGCCCCTTGGTTGACTTTGATCTCGTATTTACCATTGATATCGGTGGTTGTTCCGTGAATACGGCCATCTTCTTTAGTCAAAATGGATACTCCTGGTAGAGTTTCTCCATTGTTATCATTTACAGTACCTGTGACATTGATTTGTGCATATAGATCGAATGAACACATCAAAAAGCATATAGATATAATAAGCCAATGAAGCTTTTTATTAACTGCTTGTCTTTCTTTATACATCTGAATTGGTTTCATGTACTAATTATTAAAGGTTAAATAAAATGTATTCGGTAGGAGAAGTAACTCTCTTTTTTTTACTCTGCCAAGAAGTGGAAAAAGAAAGCACGGTAAATTGTTTGGGAGAGTAGGGGTTATGTTAATTGGCCCCAGAGAGTATAATTGCTCCTAAACCGGATATAAACAGAACAAACATGCATGTCAGGAGAATATTTACCGTCTGTGAAGAGCCTTTGAACTCTTTCCAGATAAATATGCCCCACAAAGCTGCAATCATAGGCGCTCCTTGTCCCAGTGCATATGAGATCGCTGCACCGGCTTTCCCGGCTGCAATATAACTTAGAGCCGTACCTAATCCCCAAATGACTCCTCCCAATACCCCGACCATGTGTGTACTGAATCTACCTTGGAAGTACTCTTTATAGCTTACCGGAGTACCTGCGAATGGTTTCTTCATCACGATGGTATTGATAATGAAATTGCTTATGAAGATACCTACTGCGAAGATAAAGAACGCTGAATATGGAGTAGCCATTGCGGGTGTGGGTGACTCAAAGTGGTTTAAGTCCATGGCAGCAGCAACAAACCGGTAGAAGAAGGACATCAATACCCCGGCTATGACGGCGATTATAATTCCTTTCTTATTGGTGCTGTTCCCTTTCTTATTCATCTTTCCGGCAGCTATGGCATTGAAAATGATGGCTAGCACTACCAATGCCACACCGCTGAACAGAATCGTTGCATCTCCTTTAGGTTCACCGAAGTAATTGACAAAGACTCCTAATACCAAGGCTATGCCAACGCCCAGAGGGAATGCTACCGTAAGCCCAGCCATAGAAACGGAAGCTGACAGCAAGATATTAGCCAGATTGAATATGATACCACCCACGAAGGCGCTTACATAGTTTTCAGTACTAATCTGTCTCAAATCTTCGATGAAACCGCGTCCGGCGTTTCCCGTACTGCCTAAAGTGAACCCTAAAAGAAGGGAGAAGACAAGGATACCGATGACGTAATCCCAGTAGAACAATTCATAACGCCAGGTTTTCCCGGCAAGCTTTTGCGTATTTCCCCATGATCCCCAACAGAACATCGTGATAACGCAAAAAATGACGGCCAATGAATAACTGTTAACTATAAACATGGTATTAGACTTTTAAGTTAGTATTTATAAATAATCTATTTCTTTGCGATAGGGTAAGGAGGACTGGGCCCCCATTCGGGTGACGGTGATGGATGCACATTTATTTGCAAATTTCACGGCATTAAATACGTCCATATCTTCTGATAAAGCTACACATAGTGCTCCACAGAAAGTATCACCTGCAGCAGTAGTGTCAACTGCCTTCACCTTTGGTACCGGTACTTCATGGTACTGGTTTTTTTCTTTGATTAGGGCTCCTTTAGAACCAAGTGTAATCACTACAATATCGACTCCTTTGGTACTAATGATGTCGGCAGCTTTGCGTGCACTCTCCCAATTGGTAACTTTTACTCCCGAAAGTATTTCGGCTTCTGTCTCGTTGGGGATAATCATATATAGATTCTTCAGCAAATCAGCTGAAAGGGCACGGGCCGGTGCTGGATTTAGGATCACTTTGTTTCCTTTTTCTTTAGCTATCTGAGCGGCATATTCTACCGTTTCTATGGGTATTTCCAATTGCATTAATAATATGTCCCCTTTTTCAATAATGGAATGAGCTGCTTCGACATCTTTAGGACTTAATGAACCATTAGCACCGGAAGCTACAGTAATGCTATTTTCTCCATTTACATCGACCATAATCAATGCCACACCTGAGGGAAGTACCGGATCGGAGTATATATGTTCTACGTGGATACCTTCATCTTCATACTGTTCTATTGAACGCTTGCCAAACAGATCATTGCCTGTTTTGGCTATAAAATGCACATTCCCTTTTAATCTGGCAGCTGCAACAGCTTGATTGGCTCCTTTACCACCTGGGTTCATCATAAAACTGCCTCCCATTACAGTCTCTCCTGGAACGGGCAAACGATCTGCTTTGATGACCATGTCTGTATTGCAACTGCCTATAACAATAATATTCTTACTCATAATTACTAGTTTAAGATTAAATGATTCAATATTAAGGGTTGTGCTCTCTTTTTTCCATTTCAAAAGTAGGAGATGTATGGTTCTTAAACAAACGAGAATTTGTAATATTTGATATTAGTAAAGTGTATATTATGAAGCTGATTTATTTGTAATATGTTGTATTATAATTATTTATGATTTTATCCTTTTGCTTTATCTGTAGATTAGTAATATTTATATGGGATGCATTATTTAAGGAAAAACAATTGTTCTCTTTCATTTTTTATCTACCTTTCTACCCTAATATAAGTGTTTTTTCTAATTCAATATTGTTATGCTTAAATCCGAATCACTCATCAAGTTGGTCAATAGTCTCACAAAACAGGAGAAAAAAGAATTTTCAATCTATATCTCCAATAAATCAGCAAAAGATTATATAATGCTTTTCCAATTGATTGACGATGAAAAGATTACTAGTTCTGAAGAATTGAAACAATGTTTTCTCAAACTGAAACCTACCTCCTCTTTTAATACAGTAGTAATCTATTTGTTTGACTTGTTGATAGAAATATTGACTAAATTGCGGTCAAAGCAAGATAGCTATTTTTTGTTATTCAATGAATTGTTGCATGCGCGTGTATTATATGAAAAATCAATGTATTCTGAATGTTTTCATGTTTTGAAAAAGGCTAAAGAGAAGGCGGTTTATTATGAAAATAATTTTGCTTTGTTAGTCGCTCAGAGGTTTGAATTGAACTATTTATTAACTTTGGATTTCGACGATTTGGATGAGACGAAGTTGTTGAATAAGCAGAATAAAATGAGAAACACATTGAAGAATATTAATAAATTGAACGAGCAATCTTCATTGTATGAGTTATTAAAATATAGAATGAACAGTAAAGGGGTTTCTCGCTCGCTGGAGGAGACTCAAAAACTGAATGATTTGGTGACTAGTGAGATCAGTATAGTGGCAAGCACAATAGTAGAAAACTTTGAAATAAAAAAGAATCATCAGCTATTTCAAGCCAATTATTTTATTACGGTAGGTGATTATAAAGCTGCTTTTAACTCTTTTGTCGAATTGAATAAGCTATTTGAAGAAAATACTCATTTATGGAACGACCCCCCTGTATATTATTTGATGACGGTAGAAGGCATGTTGGAGAGTTTGCGTATCATGCACAATTATGAAGGGATGAATTATTTTATTGATAAACTGGCAAATCTTACCAGTTCTTCTACTAGCTTTCAATTGAATGCCAATTATGTAATATTTATCTATCGTTTATTCTCATTTATAGATTTAGGTGAATTTGAGAAAGCGGAAGCGTGGATTTTAGAGAATCAGACTTCACTTATTGATAAAATGACTTTATTGAAAGAAAGCCAACAAGCCGAAATTTCTTTATATGTTGCACTTACTTATCTAGGAAATGGCGAGTTTAGGAAGGCCAGAAAGCGGTTGAGTACTTCCATCAGTAGAGGATATTTATATTCTTTACCACTCTTTCGTACAATCAGAATTGTGAATGTTATGATCCATTATGAGTTGGAAGATATTGATTACATTCATTCGGAGAGCCGTTCAATAAAAAGAGAGATATTAAAAAATAAAGAGTATAATTTGAAAGTTGAATCATTCATGCTGAAATTTATGAACTACTCTTTTGCTAAAGGGGATAAGAAAGATCGTTTGGAAGTATGGAAGCGTCTAGAGAGTGAAGTAAAAGCTTTGCATGTTGATAAGTATGAGTCTCAAATTCTACGGAAATTCGACTTTATGGCATGGATTGAATCTAAAATTTTTGAAATACCTTTGAGTGGCATCTTAAAAAATAAATATGTTCGTCAAAGTGAAAGGATTTAGATAACATCAACTAAAGGTCTTTTGCTTGAATAATAATAAGATGTTTTGCTTTGTTATTTGAGAAATTCTTCTACTTTCTTGTAAAATAGGGCGATATGATACCCGTCGACAAAGCCATGATGAAGGGTCATGCTAATGGGCATCATAAGCTTTCCATCCCGTTCTATTGCCTTTCCAGCATTCATCAGCGGGTAATTATTGCCATGACGGTATTCTTGCGTACAGGTTATGGAAGTGAAGTGCAGATCGGGTGTGGCACTCAACAGAAATACGTCCAGCAAGTCTTTCCCTCCCGTTTTTTCCGCTTCATAAGGATCGCCTTCAGGATCTAAGTTTTCAATAATTTTACAAGCGGATGTGTAGAAGTGATGAAAATCTTCGTGCCAGGGAAAGCGAGCAGTGAAGAATTTACCGTTTGCTTTTACTTTGATAGGGGATAGGATGTCTACCGTATCAAAATAAACCACTTTACCTTCCGGATCTATCCGATAACGGAATTCGGGAATCTCATTGACAGCCTTTAGTGTGGCGTATAGGTAATGAAGAAAGAAAGACTCCTTGGCTATTCTGGAGCGTATTTTGGCACCCCGGCATTCTACTTCGGATGTGATGGATAACTGAGGATTTAGAAAATGGCGGAAAAACTCAAAATTACTTTTCCGCTCCCATGTTTCCATATCTACTATATGCTTCATGCTGTCGTATTTAGCTTCGTTTAATCTTGTTTTTTTTGTTATAAAAGAACATGCAGTACAAACCGATAATAACAAACGGGATGCTAAGCCATTGGCCCATATTTAGGGTCATTCCGTTTTCAAAGCCCACTTGATTTTCTTTCAAGAATTCAATAAAGAAGCGGAAAACGAATATCTCCGTCAGGCATAATCCAAAGAAAAAACCGCGGGGAATCTTTTTACTGTAGTTCTTATAAAGATACAGCATGATAAGGAAGAAAATGAAATAAGCAATAGCTTCATACAATTGTGCCGGATGCCGGGGAAGCATATCCACCCGCTCGAAAACGAATGCCCAGGGCACATCAGTCGGTTTTCCAATAATTTCGGAGTTCATTAAATTGGCCAGACGAATGCAACAAGCACAAATAGGAGTGGCTACGGCTATCATATCCAACACATCCATGTAATGCATCTTTGTCTTGCGACAATATAGCCAGAGGGATATAATCAGCCCTATTGTGCCTCCATGACTTGCCAGTCCGGCATATCCGGTCCATTTCCATCCGCCTCCGGGAAGGAAATGGATTGGGAGTATCATTTCCCAAAAATGGTTCAGGTAATATTCCGGTTCGTAGAACAGGCAGTGTCCCAAACGTGCCCCGATGAGTATGCCAAAAAAGCAATAGAAGAATAAAGGCTCGAATTTATCGTCTCCGATTTTCTTATCTCGATATTGATAGCGTACTACGATATAGGAAAGAGCAATGCCTACGACCCATAATAGACCGTAGTATCTGACAGGAACATGTCCGAATAAATTAAATATTTCGGGATTCGGATCCCAGTGGATAACAAGTAATGAAAGCATATTATCAAGTATTTGTTAGTATTTCGTTTATAATGAATAATAATCTTTGTTTCATAATGGCGGGGAACAGGATTTATTGTCATACTAATGCGTCTTATTTCTACATTCAAAAGTCATGAAAAGTCATCACTTTCGTGTTTTCCTTCTCTGATGCATAAGAATTTATGTGTTCTTAAATTTTTGAGCAACCATTCGATAGGTTGGTGCATCTATTCCATACTCTTCGGCGGCAGACAGCATATCGAATAGCAGGCCTTGTACTTCAGATTCATGACCGCGTGATATGTCTTTTTGCATGGAAGCGGTACTATCCGGGGCTAATTTATCAATAACTTTTAGATTATATGCTATTAGATCTTCTTTAAATTCAATTCCGAGTTTCTCACCTAGTGCCACACTCTCTTTTGAAAGTCCTATGAAGGTATCACGTATTTTTCCCGGTTTCTGGACTTCACCCATTGGCACATTATAGTAGGCTCCCGTTACGGCCATTGCAGAGATAAAAGACCATTTTACAAATGTATCTCTGTTGATATCCAAGGAAATATCCGCTTTAATGCCACTTTCCTGTAAATCTTTTTGCACAGCTTCCATTACTCCTGAAGGTAAAATAGTGCCTTGGTGGGCCCCGTATACAATGCGGAATATTTTTCCCATTTGAGTGACTTCGCCTATGCCGGAAATAAATCCCACAATGTATATGCAACCATCCAATACAGTGACACTCGGTAGCTGTTTCTGGATTCGTGGGCCAGTGCCGTAGACATTAAGTATCGGGATAACAATGGTTTTATCGTGGGCGGAACGTTTTATCATATCTGTGATGGAGCCAATGGAATATCCTTTTACGCATACAAATATAACATCTGCTTTTCCTTGAAATTCTTCAGATGTATAAGCGTTTATCGGAATTTTGCACTCGCCTTTGAGGTCTGAATGCAGTTTTAATCCATTTGCCTTTATTGCTTTGAGATGTTCTCCGCGGGCTATGCAGGTTACCTCTTTTCCTGCAAGTGCAAGAAAACTGGCGATACAGCCACCTACTCCTCCGGTCCCTATAATCAAGTATTTCATTATTAATGATATTTTTCTTTTTCCATATAATATATTCCTTCACCACGATCACTGTTTTCCAAATCTGTTAATTCAACTTTGAATATACGATAAGGATTATTTGTTTCTTTTTTAGGCATGCCTACTGTAAGTAAATATGCGTTGAACCACTGATTCGTGTCGGCATATTCTTTTATTTCTTGTTTTATTAATACAGGTACTTCCTCATTGTCAACCCAAACAACAGCTTTCAACTTACCGGCGTGAGGTGCAAGCAATGTGGATGATGTTTTGTCTTTAGATGATGTTTGCACCCGTGTCAAACTCATAGGGCGAACATATATTTGATATGCGGGTTTTGCTCCTGGTATACGGAATGCATGAAGTCCGTAAGCTTCCATACGATTATATCGGAAGTTGAAGGTGGTGTCGCGGTCGGCAATAACATCCCATGCCCAGAATTCTAAGCGTTGATCTGCTTTTGAAAGATTTGGCGCTGCAAAACGTGGGTAAGATGGCAAATATATAGCGGCAATACTCTGATATTTTCCTTTTTGTATGCGAGCTGTATAATAACCGTCTTTGTTTGTTAGGGCCTCTACTGTTATGGAAAAATCTGGCCTTTGCCAACATACGGATACACTATCAATAGGCTGCCCTTCATAGTCTGTTACTCGTCCGTGGATGGTTACTGAGTCCTGCTGCTGTGCATGAGTGGCAGAGCAGAGTAGAAGAAGGACGAGTATGAGAAGCTGCTTCATGATAAGTTTTGTTTTTGTAGTATTTTAATTAAACATTATTTTATACGTTAAAGCGGAAATGCATAATGTCACCGTCCTGCACTACATAGTCTTTACCTTCCACCCCAAGCTTGCCTGCCTCACGAACAGCTGCCTCGCTGCCGTACTTGATAAAGTCTTCGTACTTGATAACTTCTGCTCGGATAAAGCCTTTCTCAAAGTCGGTATGGATTACTCCAGCGCACTGTGGAGCTTTCCACCCTTTCTGATAAGTCCATGCTTTGACTTCCATTTCTCCAGCAGTAATGAAAGTCTCGAGGTTGAGCATTTTGTATGCCGATTTAATAAGTCTGCTTACTCCCGATTCTTTCAGGCCGATTTCCTGAAGGAACATTTGGCGATCTTCATAAGTCTCCAATTCGGCGATATCAGCTTCTGTTTTAGCGGCAACCACTAATATTTCGGCATTTTCGTCTTTGACAGCTTCGCGTATCATTTCTACATATCCATTGCCGTCCACAGCACTTGCTTCATCTACATTGCACACGTACATTACCGGTTTGGCTGTGAGTAGAAAGAGTTCTTTGGCTATTTTTTGCTCGTCCTTAGTCGCAAATTGTACGGTGCGAGCCGATTTGCCCTGTTCCAAAGCGTCCTTAAAGTGTACCAGAACATCGTACGTCTGTTTTGCCACTTTATCACCTCCCGTCTGCGCTTGTTTCTGCACTTTTTGGATACGGCTTTCTATAGTCTCCAGATCTTTGAGTTGCAACTCAGTATCTATAATTTCTTTGTCGCGAACCGGATTTATTGTTCCGTCTACATGAGTTACATTATCATCATCGAAACAACGGAGAACATGAATAATAGCATCTGTTTCGCGTATATTAGCTAAAAATTTATTTCCTAACCCTTCACCTTTACTGGCTCCTTTTACTAGCCCTGCTATATCTACGATTTCTACTGTTGTCGGTACGATGCGTCCCGGATGTACTAACTCTGCCAGTTTCGTCAAGCGTTCGTCTGGGACGGTAATTACACCTACATTCGGTTCTATTGTACAGAAAGGAAAGTTTGCCGCTTGTGCTTTTGCATTGGACAAACAATTGAAAAGTGTTGATTTACCTACGTTTGGTAAACCTACAATACCACATTGTAAAGCCATTCTCTATTTGTTATTTTACTTATTTATCAGTATGCAAAGATAGATATTCTTCTGTTACTGTACGAAATTTTACTGCTTTTTCCATCTTCCAATCCTTTGTTAGCCTTTAAACGTTGAGATTATTATGAAAAAGGTTTTTATAATCTTTTCTATAATGTATGTATAGAGTTTTATTAATGAGAATGCTGTATTAGAAGGTATGCATCCAATGCATTAAATCTATATATCCTGTAGTTGGAATACATTGTCTAATGATATTCATAAAAACTTGTTTGCTTTTTGCTTAATCTATTTTTTGATCGTTAAGAAGAGAATTCTTTTGGCTCAATATCTTAGCCGGAAAATATTAGTTAGGAGATAAAAAAAGCCGGTATGCATCTCGCATTCCGGCTTCCTCTTGGGTTACAAAACTTTATAAAGGTTTCGATATATCCAATTATGTGTTAGATTTTTTTTGAGAGAACTTATTATTGTTATGAATTTGGATCATCCATTGTTACCGTCATTTCGGGAACGGGGATGTAAGCTTGCTTTTTACTATTCCATTTGTAATAAGTGGTAGTTACACTTTTACCTTGATAGGAATATTGAATACGCAAGTCATTTTCCCATGTATTTTTATCATTGTTCCATTTCATTGCTTCACTTTCAATCATTCGTTTCTGATCATCATACTGATATGAATACTTCATATAGTTTGCCAAGTTATCACCATCCATTTTGTAGACGGTTTGTCCGACCATTATTCCATCTCTTTCTTCCGAATTGTAAATGAGATTGTTTCCATTGTCTGCTTTAGCTACGGTGCCACAAAAAAGAATTATTGCAGATAATACTACTGATTTTAAAAATACTTTTGTTCTCATGGCTATTTCTGTTTTTAGGTTAAACTATTAATTAGATAATAAATTATCATTTATTACTCTGCAAATGTACTAATTGTATTGACATAATTTGAGATAATGGGTTAAAAAATATCAAAATGTAAATTAAACCATCTTTTGATATATTTCTTTTTGGTAAGATAATTGACAAAAAAATATCCGGCAGCCCCACTGCCGGATATTTTGGTGAGCAAACTGTATTTAGTCTTGTTTGCTTCTATTGCTTTCTGATTGTAAGTTAAATAAAGTTATAAGCTGATTTAGTGGGCTTCCAACCAATTCTTTCCCCATCCAAAATCGGCTTTGAGGGGTACGTGCATGCGGTATGCCCGTTCCATTTCTTCGATTACAATTTGTTGAACCGCCTCTTTTTCTGCCTTTGGAACGCTGAAATTTAGTTCGTCGTGGACTTGTAATAGCATCTTTGCTTTCAGATTGTAAGCTTTCAGTCGCTGGTAGATGTGAATCATAGCTACTTTGATAATATCGGCGGCACTTCCCTGTATCGGCGCGTTGATGGCATTTCGTTCGGCATACCCCCGTACGGTTGCGTTTCGTGAATTGATATCCGGTAAATATCGCTTGCGGTGAAAAATGGTTTCCACATGGCCTTTTTCGCGAGCTACTTGGATGCTTTTATCCATGTAAGCGCGTACTTGTGGGTAGGTTTCAAAATACCCGTCAATCAGTTCTTTGGCCTCTTTACGGTCTACGTTCATACGTTCTGCCAGTCCGAAGATGGAAATGCCGTAGATAATGCCGAAGTTGGCTGTTTTAGCTTTCCGGCGCATATCGGGAGTTATATCCTTAATGTCTATCTTATAAATTTTTGCAGCTGTAGCAGCATGGATGTCATATCCGCTCAGGAAAGCATCTATCATGTTTTTGTCTTCACTCAAATGTGCCATTATACGGAGTTCTATTTGCGAATAGTCAGCGGAGAAAAACTCGCACCCGTCGTCCGGGATAAAGGCTTTACGAATTTCCTTACCGTCTTCATCCCTGATAGGGATATTCTGCAAATTCGGATTGCTGGAGCTTAGCCGTCCTGTAGCGGTAATGGCTTGGTTGAATGAAGTATGTATCCGCCCTGTACGCGGATTAATCAATTGTGGTAGGGTATCGATATAGGTATTAAGCAATTTTTTTAATCCGCGGTACTCTAATATTTTCTCGATAATTACATGTTTGTTTCTCAAGCTTTGCAAGATTTCTTCGGAAGTAACGTATTGTCCCGTCTTGGTTTTTTTTGCTTTCTCTACAATCTTCAGTTTGTCAAACAAGATTTCGCCGACTTGTTTGGGCGAAGCAATGTTGAATGTTTCACCCGCTATGTGGTAAATCTCTTTTTCTATTTCTTCCAGACGTACGGTGAAATGTACGGAGGATTGTTTCAATGCTTCCGTATCTATACGGACTCCGTTACATTCCATGTTGGCAAGCACTCTTACCAAAGGCATCTCGATTTCATAGAACAGCTGCTCTATATCTTGTTCTTTCAGTTCTTTTTCGAGGATCTCTTTTAGTTTCAAAGTCACGTCGGCATCTTCACAAGCGTATTGATAAACTTGTTCCGGAGGAAGATCACGCATATTCTTTTGATTCTTTCCTTTTGCCCCGATGAGTTCGTCAATATGTATGGTTTGATAGTTTAGGTAAATTTCCGCAAGATAGTCCATGTTGTGCCGAAGTTCGGGTTGCAACAAATAATGAGCAATCATGGTATCGAAAATTTTGCCTTTCACTTCCGCCCCGTAATTGTGAAGGACGATGATGTCGTACTTGATATTTTGTCCGACTTTCACCGATTTTTCATTTTCATAAAGTACACGGAACTCATTGACGATTTTTAACGCTTCTTCCCGTTCCGGAGGGATAGGAATATAGTATGCCTTATTTTTAGTGTCACTGAAACTCATTCCTACCAATTCCGCTTCCATCGGTTCCGTAGAAGTCGTTTCCGTATCTATTGAGAGAATTTCTGATGTAATTAACTTTTGAATAATTTCATTTCTTTTTTCCTTTGTATCAATGAGTTGATAGTCTATATCCAGTGTTTCTAAGCGTGTGAGATTTGATTTTTCACGAGTTCCTGTCTCATTGGTCGGAGTTTCTCCAAAGAGATCACCTTGGAGTGGCTCTTTATTTTGTGCAAAAAGCGGTCCCGCGGATAAGTTCTCTGTTAAAGCAGAAGTGGGGGAGGAGGGAGTGGTTTCTTTTTTAAGGACGCGCTCTATGAGATTACGGAATTCCAACTCTTCGAAAATTTTTCGCAATTCTTCTTCGTTCGGATCTTCACGTACGAGTTCTTCCATATTGAGTCGAATCGGCACATCTGTTTTTATGGTCGCTAGAAATTTGGAGAAAACAATCATTTCTCGATTTTCCTCTACTTTTGTTTTTAAGGAACCTTTTAATTGATCGGTATGTTCCAACAAGTTTTCTATACTGCCGAATTCGCTGATTAGCTTTTGTGCCGTTTTCTCTCCGACTCCTGGACAACCGGGAATATTATCTGATGAATCTCCCATCAACCCAAGCATATCGATAACTTGTGCTGGAGATTGTATATCAAACTTGTTTTTTATTTCTTCTATTCCCATTACTTCGAAACCTTTGTCATGCTTGGGGCGGTACATGAAAACTTTTTCTGAGACTAACTGTCCATAATCTTTATCAGGAGTCATCATATAGGTAGTGATGCCTTGCTTCCCAGCTTCCGTTGCAAGTGTTCCTATTACGTCATCGGCCTCGTAGTTGGCTACTTCAAGGATAGGTATGTGATAAGCTTTGATAATATCCTTTATTATGGGTACGGAAAGTCGAATCACTTCCGGGGTCTCCTCCCGTTGGGCTTTATATTGTTCGAATGCTTCATGGCGGAAAGTCGGTCCTGCGGGGTCAAAAGCAATTCCTATATGGGTAGGATTTTCTTTTTTGAGGACTTCCTCAAGAGTGTTTACGAAACCAAGTATAGCGGAAGTGTTGAACCCTTTTGAGTTGATTCTGGGGATTTTAATAAATGCATAATAGGCGCGGTAGATCAAAGCATATGCATCGAGCAGAAATAGTTTATCGGTTGAATTCATCTATTTATCTATTTTTTTATGGTAAAAATACAAAAAAATACGGTATTAATTGTTTTATTACTATTTTTGTAAGAAAATAGCATGTATGGACTATTTATCGTTAATTAAATCTCCAATTGGCACAGAATTGGAAGAGTTTAGAAGCCTATTCAATAGCACTCTTTCCAGTTCCAATTCTTTGTTGGACAATGCAATAGCTCATATCCGGCAAAGGAATGGAAAAATGATGCGTCCAATATTGCTATTACTTATTGCAAAGCTCTTTGATAAGGTTCGTCCCGAGACGCTTTATGCTGCAGTATCTTTGGAGTTACTGCATACTGCCAGTCTTGTGCATGATGATGTAGTGGACGAAAGTACCGAACGTCGAGGTCAATTATCTGTCAATGCCATTTTTAATAATAAAGTGGCTGTTTTGGTAGGCGATTATTTACTTGCAACTGCTCTTGTTCAAGTTTCAAAGACGCGTAATCACGCTATAATTGATGTTGTTTCAAAATTAGGACAGGATTTATCTGAAGGTGAGCTCTTGCAGCTCTCTAACGTAAGTAATCCTAATTTTTCCGAAGAGGTTTATTTTGATGTTATCCGTAAGAAAACGGCCGCATTGTTTGCTGCGTGTACCAAATCTGCGGCTCTTTCAGTAGAGGTAAATGCTGAGAGAGTGGAGACTGCTCGTTTATTTGGTGAATATATTGGGCTATGCTTCCAAATTAAGGATGATATTTTTGATTATTTTGATAGCAAAGATATCGGTAAACCGACAGGTAATGATATGCTTGAAGGTAAATTGACTTTACCTATTATTTATGCTCTTAATAGTACTAAGGATCATGGGGCGATAGAACTGGCTGCAAAAGTGAAGAGGGGGTCAGCTTCATCTGATGAAATATTGAACTTAATTCAATTCGCAAAGGAACACGGGGGTATAGAATACGCTATACAAAAAATGAAGGATTTTAAAGATAGCGCTTATGATTTATTGGTATATATGCCGGATTCAGAAATAAAATCATCTTTAAGTGATTATTTAGATTATGTGGTAGAGCGTGATAAGTAATATTTTTATATGATAGATAACAAAAGGGGGCAATTTTTTGCCCCCTTTTGTTATAATAATAGTAGCCATATCGTTATTTCTTCACTATTTTATGACTTTTTTGCGATTTGTTTTCTCTGTGATTTTAGTTGGTCAATTAAAAGAAATTAGCAGGCGCTCCTTTTATTTCTGACAAAAGAAGATTTGCCAAACGGCTTGTGCCTAAGCGGAATAGTTTATTGTTTAGCCATTCTTCGCCAAGTATTTCTTTCACAATTGTATAATAGATAATAGCATCGTTTACCGTATTTATGCCTCCGGCAGGCTTAAATCCTATTTTATTGCCCGTTTCTTCATAATAAGCTTTGATCGCAAGACACATTGTATATGCGGCCTCTGCAGTGGCGGCCGGTTGCTGCTTCCCTGTTGAAGTTTTAATGAAATCTGCTCCTGAATACATGGATAGGATAGAAGCCTTCATAATATTTGAAGCTGTTTTAAGGGCACCTGTTTCTAAGATAACTTTAAGGTGATGTTCCTTGCATGTTTCTTTAAGCTCTTGTATTTCGTCGCACATACCTTCGTAGTCATCACTTAGGAATTTCCCAACTGATATGACAATGTCTATTTCGTCGGCTCCTTCCATTAATGCCATCGCTGTTTCAGCTATTTTTACCTCAGTAAATGTTTGTGAAGAGGGAAACCCAGCCGATACACAAGCTATGTTTACGTTTTCCACTTCAAGGGTACTTTTCACTATTTCGGCAAAATTGGGATAGACACAAATAGCAGCTACATTTCCGAAATCGGGATAATTTTCATCGAAAAGATTAACCTTTTTAGTAAAATTCATTACGCTTTCATCGCTATCAGTAGTGCTCAGCGTGGTTAGATCAATGCAGTGGAATAACCGTTTTTTAATTTCTTCGGTATTGTTTTCAGGAGCCTTTTCTGCAATAAGTTTTGCTACTTTATTTGCTATATCTTTATCATTCAGACTGGTATTATACTTCGCCAATGCTAATTCGTACTTGTTTTGAGTTGATTCATTCTTTTCCATAATCCTGTAATTTTGGGTTATTGATATGGCGGGTATTATCCCGCTTTGTCTTTTTTTCTAAGTTTTTTGTAAAAGCGTCAGATAGATCCACTCCTGTTTGATTGGCAATGCAAAGAACAACCCAAAGAATATCGGCTAACTCTTCATCCAGATTGTCTTTTTCGCCTTCTTTGAAGGATTGGTCACCGTATTTTCGAGCCATAACCCTAGCCAGTTCCCCTACCTCTTCGGTAAGGACAGCCATATTTGTCAGCTCGCTGAAATAGCGTACTCCATATTTCTTTATCCAAATATCTACAGCTTTTTGAGCTTCTTCCAATGTCATCATTCTTTGTTTTTAGTATCTATGCATATTGTGACTGGTCCGTCGTTTAATAATTCTACTTTCATGTCAGCACCAAATTCACCTGTGGCAACTTCCTTTCCCAATGATAGACTCAATTCTCTACAAAATTTTTCATATAGAGGTATTGATATCTCATGTTTTGCGGCTTTGATATACGAAGGCCTGTTTCCTTTTTTAGTTGATGCATGGAGAGTGAATTGACTAATTACCATTATTTCTCCATTTATATCTTGTACGGATTTATTCATTACTCCTTTTTCATCGTCAAAAATACGAAGATTTACAATCTTTTTACATAACCATTCTATATCTTCTTCTTGATCAGCTTCTTCAATTCCGACAAGTATGAGCAAACCTCTTCCTATGGCTGATTTACATCTTCCATCTATAGTTACCGAAGCGTGCGCAGTGCGCTGTATGACTACTCTCATTTATTTGTAACAATGAATTGCTATTTGCAAAGTTAAGAATAAAATTAAAATTATTCTTTTAGTATGCCTTTTAATGAATAAAGTCTAGTTTAGGCTTCATTTTTCATGTACTGATTTCGTTTTATGTTGTTATATATGTTTTGTTTAGATAATTATTTTATATAGATCTTCTTTAGTCAATATTTCATTTAATACTATTTAGAAATTCCCGAATAATTTTTGCTTTGGCTTCTCCTGCCACAGCCGATAATTCTTCTTGAGGCGCTTCTTTTATACGTTTTACGCTTTTAAATTGTTTAAGTAATGCTGTTTTTGTTTTTTCTCCAATTCCTTTTATCTCATCTAGTACTGATGTTACTTGGCGTTTGCTCCTCTTATCCCGGTGAAAACTTATAGCAAATCGATGTACTTCATCTTGTATCTGCGTCATTAATTGGAATAATGGTGTATTTTGTTTTAATCCTATAACTTGCGGGGGAAAGCCATATATTAATTCTGATGTTCTATGCTTCCCGTCTTTTGCCAGTCCTGCTATGGCAATATCCAATCCTAGTTCATTTAAAACGTCCTTTACGGCACTCATTTGCCCTTTTCCTCCGTCGGTAATAATAAGATCGGGTAGGGGAGACTTCTCCTCAATCGTACGCTGATAACGACGTTTTACGACTTCTTTCATTGAAGCATAATCATCAGGCCCTTCCACCGTTTTTATATTATATTTCCTGTAGTCCTTTTTATAGGGTTTGGCCTTTTTGAAAACGACGCATGCTGCAACGGCATCTGATCCTTGTATATTTGAGTTGTCAAAACATTCTATTTGCATGGGTAGACGATCAAGATGAAGTTCATCCTGTATTTCTTTCATGAGTCTCACGCTTCGTTGTTCTGGGTTCAGCTTTTCTGCTTGCTTTAGTCGGTCAGCTTTGTATTGTTTTACGTTCAAGATTGAAAGATCCAGTAATTTCTTTTTGTCGCCCCGCTGAGGAATAGTAAAGGTAACCTCTTTTAGCTCCATATCTATTTCAAAAGGAACAATTATCTCATGGGAAAGACTTTTATATCGCTCACGCATTTCAATGATGCCAAGCGAAAGCAGTTCTTCTTTGGATTCGTTTAAGCGTTTTTTATATTCAAAAGTGAAGGCTTGATTGATTGCGCCGTTTGTAATATGCAAGTAATTAATAAATGCTGATTTTCCATCTGTATCTTCTTCGATTGAAAAAACATCAATATTATGCAATATATTGCTTACAACTTCTGATTTTGCCCTATAATTTTCAATTAGTATATATCTTTCTTTTATTTTTTGTGCTTCTTCAAATTTCATTTCTGAAGAAAGTTCCTGCATCCGCTGATATAGCATTTTTTGAATATCTTGGGTGTTTCCTTTCAGTATTTCTTTAATTTCTGCTATATTCTGGGAATATTCTTCCAGTGATTGTTTCCCTATACATGGTCCGGCACAATTCTTAATATGATATTCCAGGCAAACATTGTATCTTCCTGAGCGAATGTTTTCAGGAGATAGATTTAAATTGCAGTTGCGTAGCGGATAAAGGTGCTTAATTAGATCCAGCAATGCATTCATTGAAGGGATGTGACTGTATGGGCCATAGTAAGAGGAGCCATTTCGTATTATCCTGCGAGTTTTAAAAATGCGTGGAAAATATTCGTTTTGTACGCATATTGAAGGATAAGTTTTATCGTCTTTAAGAAGTACATTATACCGTGGTTTGTATTTTTTGATCAGGTTATTTTCAAGCAGTAATGCATCTTCCTCTGTGTTAACAATGATATAACGAATATCGGCTATTTTGCTTACCAGCACTCTTGTCTTTCCCGGTTCATGTTCTTTGTTGAAGTAGGAGGATACTCTTCTTTTGAGATTCTTTGCTTTCCCTACATAGATGATATGTCCATCCGCATTTAGATACTGATAAATGCCTGGATTTTCGGGAAGGTTAAGTACAATTCCTTTTAAATATTCACTCGTTTTCAGTTCGGAGTTTTCCATTTCCAATTAAAATGTCAATAATCGTTAGATAGAACTTTGTGCCTTATTTGCGATGAATATAGTGATTTTATTTTTGAAGTATATAAAGTGGAAGGATATTTATGATTATTCCATAATCAAATAAAAAATAAATATCCTCCCTTTGAGCTTTATAGAGTAAGTACGGATTGGACTTCAGTCTCTTTATTAAAAGAGTTGATTCCGTGAAGGTCTTTTAATTCAATGATGAAATTTACATAGATTTTTTTAGGAGAAAACTTTTCCACTAGACTGCAGGCTGCTTTCATTGTTCCTCCTGTTGCTAAAAGATCGTCGTGCAAAAGTATGACGTCATTCTCATCTAAGGCATCCTTATGTATTTGAATTGTATCTTTTCCATATTCTTTATCATAGCTTTCTTCAAGTGTCTCTGCAGGTAATTTCCCCGGCTTCCGAATCGGCACAAATCCTGCGCCCAATCGTGTGGCCAATATGGGGCCCATAATGAATCCCCTGGACTCAATCCCAACGACTTTTGTAATCCCCTTGTCTTTGTACATTTTGAACATTTCATCTGCCAGTTCCTTCAATGCTTCTGGATTTTTAAACAATGTAGTCACATCATAAAATAGAATTCCCGGGATCGGGAAATCCTGTATCTTTCTAATGCTTTCTATAAGTCTTTCTTTGCTCATAATCAGTATTTAAAATAGTTTTGCTGAAAAATTAGTTTCACGTGGAACGCACTTGCTTTAACGCCCCGAAAGGACTAACAGGACGTTAATGTCACTTGGTGATACTCCTGGAATTCGACTAGCTTGTGCTATTGTTTCAGGGTCTATCTTTACCAACTTTTGTCTTGCTTCTGTAGATAAAGACTGTATTGAATTATAGTCAAATTTTCCTTTAATTTTAATATTTTCCAATCTGGATAATTTGTCTGCAATCATTCGTTCTCGTTTAATGTACCCTTCATATTTTATAAGTATTTCAGCTGCTTCTTTAATTTCATCCTTTCTATCGATAATTTTCCCTAACTCGTCTCCAAAATCCGGAATCTCTTTTGCCATATCTTCAAGTGATATCTGGGGACGATTTATTAATTCTATCAATTTACATCCGCGACGCAAAGGAGTACTGCCCAGCCGTTCTAATGCAGAATTTATTATTGTCGATTTTATCGAATAATTTCGTGTAAAATCTATAATACGGTTAATATCTTCTTGTTTACTCACTAATAAATCATAGCGCTCTTTTTTTGCGAGTCCGAGATTCCATGACTTTGTTGTAAGTCGCATATCTGCATCGTCCATTCGAAGAAGTATTCGGTATTCTGCGCGAGAAGTGAACATTCGATAAGGCTCATCTACTCCTTTTGTTACGAGATCATCGATTAATACGCCAATATATGCTTCGTCACGTGCTAAAGTAAATTCCGATCCACCGTTACAATTGATATGTGCATTGATTCCTGCGATTATGCCTTGTCCTCCGGCTTCTTCATAGCCGGTCGTTCCGTTTACTTGTCCTGCAAAGAATAGATTTCTTATAATCTTCGATTCCAACGTGTGTTTTAGTTGAGTCGGGTCAAAATAATCATATTCTATGGCATAGCCAGGACGGTATATCGTTAAATCTTTGAATGCAGGAATCTTTTTTAAAGCATTAATTTGTATATCTAAGGGAAGAGATGATGAAAATCCATTTAAGTAGAATTCATTGGTTGTTTCTCCTTCAGGCTCAAGAAAAAGTTGATGCTGAGTTTTGTCGGCAAAAGTAACTATCTTTGTTTCTATACTGGGACAATAACGAGGTCCAATGCTTTGAATCTGTCCGTTGAATAGGGGAGAATCCGGTAAGCCTTCACGTAGTATATCATGAACGTCTTCGTTTGTGAAGCAAGTCCAACAAGGTAGCTGCTTAAGGTGCCGGATATTCGTATTCATGAAAGAGAACTTATGAAAATCGTTTTCTCCATCTTGGATCTCCATTTCTTCAAAGTGTACACTTCTTCCATCTATTCTGACAGGGGTACCAGTTTTCATTCTCCCGATATTCACACCATTTTTTGTGATGGATTCGGTTAAAAAATAGGATGCAGGTTCCGCCATTCTTCCTCCGGGAAGCCTCGTTTTTCCAATATGCATAAGGCCATTTAGAAAAGTCCCGGCTGTAATTACGACGCATTTAGCCCGAAAAGTAACATCAAGCAAAGTCTTAAGTCCTACAACTTCTCCGTTTTCAACGATTATTTCGCGTACTGTATCTTGCCAGATATTTAAATTAGGTGTATTTTCTATGATCTCTCTCCAAGCCCATATAAATTTGTTTCGATCACATTGCGCTCGCGGGCTCCACATTGCAGGTCCTTTTGAACGATTAAGGATTCTAAACTGTATAGCCGTTTTGTCCGTGACTAGCCCCATGTAACCTCCTAATGCATCTATCTCACGGACTATTTGTCCTTTGGCGATTCCTCCCACTGCCGGATTACAACTCATTTGTGCAATTTTGTTCATATCCATTGTTATGAGGCACGTTTTCGAACCTAAGTTGGCAGCAGCAGCTGCTGCTTCGCAGCCTGCATGACCCGCACCAATTACAATAACATCGTATCTAAATTCCATTTATCCAATGCTTTTAAAACACTGCAAAGTTACTAAAAAACGGTTTTATTCTTTCATTAATTCTTTTCTTACCGTCGTTTAATCAATTTTATGATAATTGATTCTAATTTGCTTTTAGGTGAAAGAGGGTTCAATTCACAGGGTGAATGCTCTGCTAATAATAGATCCATCGAAGGATTATATTGTGATTTTGCTGCCTCATGAGGCTCTTAATTTAATAATTGTTACTTTCTATTTGCGTAATGTGGTATGCATGGAATATATAATTGCGTTTTGATATTTAAGATGATCTAATTATCATAAAATGAATATAAAACGAATAAATATATTAAAATGATATTAATATGTTTATATAGAAAACAAAAAGAAATATTTTATTCTTATTTTGTTTTCTATATGTAAAATATCGATATCTTTGCGCAATCGAGTATTAAAATATGTATGTATTGGTTAATTTTAAGTGATTGCTTATGAAGAGAAGATTGTTTTTGAGCTTCCTCTATCTTTTGATTGGAGTGGGGCTTATGGCTCAAACGTCGAAGGTTTCGGGGACAGTGTATGCCGACGATGATAAAGAGCCTGTTGTGGGTGCGTCAGTTTTAGTGAAAGGAACTACACTTGGTGCGGTGACTGATATTGATGGCAAATTTACCATTTTGAATGTGCCTGCTACGGCGAAACTATTGCGTATATCATTTATTGGTATGAAGACAGTGGAAATTCCGATCAAATCGGATAATAAAGTTACCCTTAGTGCTGATTCTAAAGTTTTGGATGAAGTAATGGTCGTGGCTTATGGAACGGCAAAAAAAAGCAGTTATGCTGGCTCTGCATCTTTGGTAAAAGCCGATGCGATTAAAGATCTGCCCAATACAAGCTTTGAAAATGCTTTGAATGGTAAGGTTGCCGGCCTTCAGATTACAAATTCTTCCGGTCAGGCAGGATCTACTCCGAGTATCCGTATTCGTGGCAATGGATCCATGAATGCAAGTAATGAGCCGCTCTATGTAGTGGATGGAGTTCCGGTGGTATCGGGTGATGTGGGGCAAATGAGTGATTATACCTACTCTACAAATAACGTTATGAGTTCGCTCAACCCGGAAGATATAGAGTCGATCTCTGTATTGAAAGATGCTGCTGCTTCCTCGCTTTATGGTTCAAGGGCGGCCAATGGAGTTATTCTAATTACAACAAAGAAAGGAAAAGAAGGCAAACCGGTGGTCAGTTTGAAGGCTTCGATGGGTTTTACCCCTTCATGGGCAACAGACAACTATGAACCGGCAAGTGTACAGGAACAAGTTAATATGCTGTATACGGTGTTTCATGACTATCGAACTTCAGGGAATGGGGATTCGGATGCGCAGGCCAATACGTATGCTTTGTCTCAGTTGAATAAAAAATTTAATAAACATGGCTATTCATTCAGTACTCCGGGGACGGGGGCTTACGAAGATGTAGCCATCTCTGATTATGATAATTCCGGCAGGGCAGGCAAGTATTACGATTGGGAAGATGCTTATTTCCGTACGGCTGTTTACCAGACGTATGATTTGGCAGTAAGCGGGGCAACACCTGTTACGAATTACTATACTTCATTATCTTATACTAAAGATGAAGGACGGTTGAAAGTGAATAGTTTCGATCGTTTTTCTGGTCGTGTAAACCTTTCGCAGAAAGTGGGAAAGTTCTTTGAACTGGGTACTAATGTGAATTTTGCACGTACTACAAAAAGCGGTTATAACGATACACGCAGTACGGGGGATAACTATTTTATGCAGACCCGCAACCTGTTGTGGGGGCTTTATTGGCCTACCGATTATAAAACCGGTGAACCTTGGACTGCCCGTTACGGAAGTTATGCTCAAAACGGTATTTATTACGATAAAGAATGGGAAAATGAATCGATCAATACCCGGATATCCGCAGCAGAGACTGTGACTTTGCATTTGCTTCCCGGACTGGATGTCCGCTCAATTTTCTCTTATGACAATACAGCTGTGAAGGATCACATCTATTACAGTGCCAATCATTTCAATGGATCTGCCACTGATGGCAGTGTCACAGAGATGCGAACGACTTATGAAAAGATGGTTTCCTCTACCACGGCCACATATAATGCTACGTTCGGTGCCCATACTGTTGGTGGTTTGGTTGGTTTTGAAGCGGAGAAAAACAAGACGGATTTTGTTCGTGCAACAGGTGAGGGACTTCCTACCAGTACTCTACATACCGTATCTACAGCCGGAACATTATCTTCTGCCGGTTATGATTGGGGTAATGCAATGGTTTCCTTACTGTCAAAACTCGACTATAACTACGATCAGCGTTATTATGCTTCCGCATCATTCCGCAGGGATGGTTCTTCCCGCCTAAGTCCCGATACGCGTTGGGGTAACTTTTGGTCGGTTGCAGGAGCTTGGAAGATCTCTAGTGAAGATTTTCTGAAAGATAATCCGGTTATTAGCGATTTACGTGTACGTGCTTCTTATGGAGTCAATGGTACGTTGCCTACTAGTAATTACGGTTATATTAATTTAATGTCTTATACCAACAAATATATGGGAAATCCCGGAGGTTCTATTACGACTTTAGCAAATACGAACCTGTCATGGGAGACAAGCTATACTTCCAATATAGGCGTTGAATTCGGCTTATTTAACCAGCGTTTGCATGGAACGGTAGAATATTTTAATCGTGACTCGAAGGATCTTTTGCAGGATGTGCCAATTTCCACTGTTACAGGTTTTTCATCAACTCTACAGAATATTGGCAAAATCAATAATAAAGGAGTGGAGATAGAACTTGGCGGTGATATAATCCGTGGCGGTGATTGGCTTTGGAGCGCTTCATTAAACGCCTCTTTCATTAAGTCTAAAGTCACTAAATTATATAAAGGGGCTGATATTATCTGGTATGATCCGACGGGAGGTGATGACCGGGCCCAATACATCTATCGTGAAGGCGAATCGACGCTTGCTTTCTATGGTTATGAATGGGCAGGTGTGGATAAGACAAATGGTAAGAGTGTTTATTATGTAAATGATCCTGGTAATCCTAAAGCCGGTGATTTTGAATATAACGGAAGAGGAGCAACTTATGATTACAGCAATGCCAACTATAAGGTGATTGGTGATGCCATGCCTAAAGTTACCGGTGGATTCAATACAAATGTCTCTTATAAAGGCATTGAATTGGGGTTGAACTTTATCTATAAGATCGGTGGGAAACTTTATGATGGTGCTTATAAAGATGTGGCGGATGATGGATATTACTGGGAACGCATCCGTGCTAAAAGCTATTATGAAAATATGTGGACACCAACCAACACTAATGGTACGCAACCTGCACTTTCCGGTTTGGATTTGACTGATGCCATGCAATATAGCACTCGCCAGATGCATGATGCAAGTTTTCTTCGTTTAAAATCTTTGTCGTTAGGTTATAATCTGCCAAAAACATGGATTAGTAAAGCGATGATTAATAATGCAAGAGTGTTTTTCAATGCTTCCAACCTGTTGACTTTTGCCAAATATAAGGAGGCAGATCCGGAAGTGAATCAATATGGGACTCGCGGTTGGGAAACTCCTATTGGAAAAACATTTGTATTTGGTATTGATTTGAAATTTTAATGAGGGAGGACATTGACAATGAAACATTTTAAATATTTAATCCTGTTTGCAACTCTTGGTCTTTTGGGATTTTCGTCATGCGACGGCTTTCTTAATATGCAACCTAGCAATTCCGGGAATGCAGAGACAGCAATTGCCACTCCTGCCGATGCAAAGGTGGTTATTAATGGTATTATGAGATCAATGAGTTCGTCTAGTTATTATGGGCGTAACTTTATTATGTATGGTGATGCTAAAGGAGGTGATTTGACAATTTATTCTGCCGGTCGCGGGCTTGATGCGCTCTATTCATTCAATCATACGCCTACGAGTAATAGTTATTCAGGCTTCTGGGAAACCGGATATTATTGCATTATGCAGATTAATAACTTACTGGAAAATATTGATCGCCTGGAATCGGAAGGTGAAACAGGTTTCTCTTTCTATAAGGGCCAGGCTTTGACCTTACGTGCTCTTATTTATTTCGATTTAGTTCGATTATATGGGCTTCCTTATAATTATGATAAGTCTTCTTATGGAGTCCCTAATGTAACAAAGACTTTGGATGCCGACGCACAACCTGTTCGGGCTACCGTAGAAGAGAATTATAAGCAAATACTGGCTGATCTTGCGGAAGCTATGCCTTTATTGGCTGGAGATAAATCTCCTCAAAACGGTTATATCGGGTATTATGCCAATATTGCGGTTCAAGCACGTGTCAAACTCTATATGGAAGATTATGATGGAGCACTCACTGCTGCTCAAGAAATCATTGAAAAGAGTAGTTACAAGCTCTATCAGCCCTCAGAATGGGTTTCCTCATGGAGTAAACAATATGGTTCAGAGTCTATTTTCGAAATAGGCATTGATACGGAATCTGATTTGGGAACTTCATCTTTAGGATTTTATTTGATGCGTTACGGACAAGTGAGCGGTGCACAAGGTTGGTTTCTTGCCAGTGATTATTTTCTTGCCAGATTAGGGCAAGATGCTTCTGATGTTCGTTGGGGAATTATGGATAATGATGAATATTGGGTTGATACAAAAGAAGTCCGTAAAGGTGCTTGCTATAAATATTTGGGGACAACTTCGCTTTCCGGCGATGGAAAGGAAACTTATACTGCTGTTAATGTTAAGGTTATACGTCTTTCGGAAATATATCTTATTGCTGCCGAAGCTGCTCTGCATGCCAAGACACCGGATGCAGACCTTGCTGCAAGCTATTTAAACGAAGTTCGAAAGCGTGCGCCACAGTTAGCTCCCGCTAATGCCAATACTATTACAGATGATATGATTTTGGATGAGCGTAGTAAGGAGCTTTTTGGAGAAGGGCAACGTTTCTTTGATATGATACGTAAGAATAAAACCATCGAATTCAACGATGATTTTCAAGGTGTGCCTGTCAGCAAACGTGAGAAAACGCTTGATCGTACTTTTGGTAAGATTGTTCTCCCAATTTCTCAAAGTGAGATTAATGCTAATCCGGCGTTGGCCGACGAACAGAACGAAGCTTATCAATAACTTTACTTGTGAGGAGAATGACCGGAATGAACTGCCGGCATTCTCTTTTTTTTATTTTGAGAGCCAATTCTTTTGTTTATTAAGGGAATAAGGTTATACAATTTTTAGTATAGCCTTATTTTTTTTTCTATGCAAGTCCAATATATAAAATTGGATTTATATTGGACTTGTATTGGAGATGTATTGGACTTAGTATATAGAAAGTAGATTGTTTTCTTATATTTCACCGTAATAAATACTATGTGAAATCATTATTTTCCGTTAGTTTTGTAGTTGAGTTTATTTACACGCTAAATATAAAACGGGAATGGCACGAATCAAAGATGGAATTTTTGGAGGATTTTCAGGTAAAATAGGCAATGTGGTGGGCTGTAAAGGTAAAACGGGATTTTATATGCGTTCCTGTCCGGTTCATGTAAGTAATCCACGTACCGAACGGCAGCAAGCACATCGTGACAAGTTTGCCCAAGCCATACAATTTGCCCGTACGCTGACTCCTTTTCTACATATCAGCTATCGGGAATTTGCCGGTATGGGACAGCCCTTCCATGCGGCAGTCTCTTCTATTTTGAGAAATGCGGTGATAGAAACCGCTACAGGTTATACCATTGACTTCAGTAAGGCTCTTGTTTCCCGTGGTAGTCTGACGGCGGTACGTCAAGTGGAGGTGACATGGATAAATGATAAAGCTTCTTACACTTGGGCCGATAATAGCGGCGATGGGAATGCCGCTCCTAACGATGTTACCCTTCTTGTGGTTTTTAACAAAACCCGTTGGATGGCTGTTTACAGTGATGCTGCTGCCCGGAGATGCGATGAAAAAGTTGAATTAGATATTCCCACAACCTGGAGTGGCGACTTCCTTGTGCCCTATTTAGGGTTTCGCAGTGCGGACGGAGAAGTGGTGGCAAACAGCATTTGCTGTGTTTAATTACATAGGTTGTAAATTAATCATTTAAAAATTTGTAACTATTAGCGTGATTTGTATTATTACCCAAATCCAATGTTTGGGAGTGAATAAAACGAACCTTACAAACAATTCACCTATTATTTGGTCAATTAATTACATAGTTTGACTTTATAGTTTTATTCCTACCTTTTTAATATTTCTATTTTTGCCCCTATTAATGTTTAAATAAGTAATGTCATGAGAAGATTTTTCCTTTTATCCTTTTTCTTTGTGTTTTTTATAGCGAACGGTTTTGCACAATGGAAACCAGTTGGCGATCGGATAAAAACACAATGGAGTACAGAAATTAACCCTAATAATGTGTTGCCTGAGTATCCACGCCCTATTATGGAGCGTGCTGATTGGAAAAACCTAAATGGCTTATGGGATTATGTCATTGTAGATAAAGGAAGCACTATTCCTGAAAAATCCGAGGGAAAAATTCTTGTGCCTTTCGCTATTGAGTCTTCTCTGTCAGGCGTGGAAAAAAGGATTGATGAAATGCATGAACTGGTTTATTTCCGTAATTTTGAAATACCATCAGGATGGAAGGGAAAGACCATTTTGTTGCACTTTGGTGCAGTTGATTGGAAGGCAGATGTATGGGTGAATGGAGTGAAAATCGGTTCTCATACGGGCGGATATACTCCGTTCACATATGATATAACAGCTGCTTTGAATAAAGGAAGTAATAAACTGATTGTAAAGGTTTGGGATCCTGCCGACAAGGGCTATCAACCTAGGGGTAAACAAGTTAGTAGGCCTGAAGGAATATGGTATACCCCAGTTACAGGTATTTGGCAAACGGTGTGGTTAGAGCCTGTTGCTGAAAAACACATTCAGAATCTTCGTATTACCCCCGATATTGATAATCATCTTCTTGCAGTTAAGGCTGAATTAAGCAACACTTCTGCTTCTGATTTGGTTGTTGTCGATGTCTATGAGGGGAGTCGTTTGATCAGTACGGGAAAAAGCATAAATGGTCAATCTACAGAGGTATCTATGCCGAAAGATGCTAAGCTCTGGAGCCCAAACTCACCTTTTTTGTATTCGCTGAAAGTAACTTTGAAAAGCGGTAATAAACAAATCGATCAAGTTAGTAGCTATGCGGCAATGCGAAAATATTCCACGAAGAGAGACGCTAACGGAATTGTCCGTTTAGAACTAAATAACAAAGCATTGTTTCAATTTGGACCACTGGATCAAGGATGGTGGCCGGATGGATTATATACTGCTCCCACAGATGAAGCATTGCGTTATGATATTCAGAAAACGAAAGACTTCGGATTTAATATGATTCGTAAGCATGTTAAAGTAGAACCTGCCCGTTGGTATACTTATTGTGATAAGTTGGGGATTATTGTATGGCAGGATATGCCTAGCGGTGATCGTGGTCCTGAGTGGCAACCAAGAAATTATTTCAATGGAACTGAAATAAAGCGTTCGGAAGCTTCAGAGGCTTGTTACCGAAAAGAATGGAAAGAGATTATGGACTATTTGTACTCTTATCCATGTATAGGTACTTGGGTACCTTTTAATGAATCTTGGGGGCAATTTAAGACGACTGAAATTGTAGAATGGACAAAGCAATATGATCCGACTCGTCTAGTTAATCCGGCCAGTGGTGGCAATCATTACACTTGTGGGGATATACTTGATCTTCATCATTATCCGCAACCCAATATGTTTTTATACGATGCACAGCGGGCTACCGTTTTAGGTGAGTTTGGCGGAATTGGGCTAGCCCTGAAAGATCATCTTTGGGAGCCTAACCGTAATTGGGGGTATGTTCAATTCAATACTTCTAAAGAGGCTACTGATGAATATGTGAAATATGCAGACCTATTATATAAGCTTATAGATAAGGGATTTTCAGCTGCCGTTTATACTCAAACCACAGATGTTGAAGTTGAAGTAAATGGCTTGATGACCTATGATCGTAAAGTGATAAAGCTTGATGAAAAGAGAGTGAACGAAGCAAATACACACGTTTGTAATGCACTGAATCAATAGCATTGAATTTCGAAAAATAGGTAAGAAGAGATTGTGTCAGGATGTATATTCATTTCTGATGCAATCTTTTTTATTTATATCAATTGAATGCTTACTTTTATACTTTGAAACCTTAGATGATTAATATCATGAGACAGATTAAAATTTTCTTTTTTTTGTGCATTCTGGTTATCCCGGTAAATGCGCAAGATGTTCTTCATTATTATTTTAGGACATTGGATATTAGAAATGGCTTGTCTCAAAACACAGTGAATGCTATTCTGCAGGACAGGCAGGGCTTCATGTGGTTTGGCACAAAAGATGGGCTAAACCGGTTTGATGGCTTATCTTTCCGTGTCTTTAAGCGTGAGGAAACAAAGCTTGGTAATAATATTATTACTGCACTGCACGAAGACAGAAAGGGGAATATATGGGTCGGAACTGATGCCGGAGTTTATATTTTTAATCCGCTTCAGGAAAAGTTTTCGGCTTTTGATAAGATTAGTAATACCGGTCGTTCTATTAAGCGTGCGGTTACATTGATTACGAGTGATGAAGAGGGAAATATTTGGATATCGTCAGATTACGACGGACTTTTTTGCTACAATACCAAGGATGCAAAATTATTTAGCTATTTGCATAAACCAGGAACGGCAAATGTTACCCGTTTTTGGTTTGAAGGTAAGTCTTGCTGGGTAGCATTGTACGCCGATAACTTATATTATACTGATAAGAGGTTTAAATCTTCTTTACGCCCATTTATTAATTCGGAAGGGAAGGATATTTTTAAAAATGACATTATCAATACTCAAGTTGATGGGCCTCACAATTGCATCTATATCGGTTCATTTAATGGGTTAACGGAGGTTAATCTGACAACTCGTAGGACTCGCCGCCTGCTAAATGCTTATGTACGTTCCCTGCAATTTAAGTCTGATGGAGAATTATGGGCTGGTACTGAATCCGGACTTTATATTTACGATTTGGGAAAGGATAAAATAACGCATTTATCTGTTCCTTATCAAGATAATGCTTATTCCTTGTCAGATAATGCTATTTACTCGTTATACCGCGATAAAGAAGAGGGTATGTGGATCGGATCTTATTTTGGAGGGATAAACTATTATCCGAAGCAGTGGACCTATTTTGAAAAATTTTACCCTAGAGATGATATAAAAAATTTTGGTCGTAGGGTACGTGAATTTTGTGATAGTAATGACGGTACGGTTTGGATTGGCACTGAGGATAGTGGATTATTTCATTTTGATCCTGTATCCGGTCGAATTGAGCCTTTTGAACATCCTAGTATTTATAAGAATATTCATGGTCTGTGTCTTGATGGAAACGATTTGTGGGTAGGGACTTTTTCCGGGGGCTTAAACCGTATAAATTTGATAACAAGGCAGGTAAAGCATTATGATAAAGGAGAAGCAAGTAATACCATGAATGCAAGTGATGCTTTCTCCATTTGCAAGACAACAGCTGGCGAGTTGTTGATAGGTACAACTTCAGGGCTTCTACGCTATAATCGCTCTACAGATGATTTTACCCGTATCCCTCAATTGAATAATGTGTTTGTTTATAAAATACTGGAAGATTTTGATGGAAACTTATGGCTGGCAACCTATTCAAATGGCGTTTTCCGATATGATGTTACAAGTAAACAATGGACAAATTTTATTTCGCGAAAGAATGATCCCGAGTCTCTGCCCTATAATAAAGTAATTAGCATTTTCGAAGATAGCCATAAGCGATTGTGGTTTATGACTCAAGGTGCAGGATTTTGCCGTTTCGAACCCAAAACGCAGAAATTTATATGTTATGACATGTCAAAAGGCTTTCCAAGTAACATCATTTATAAAATGGTGGAAGATGATCGGGGCAAATTATGGATTACGACTAGCAACGGGCTGGTTTGTTTCAATCCGGAAACGGGTGATAAACATGTATATACTACAGCAAATGGGTTGCTCAGTAACCAGTTTAATTATCAATCGGGTTACCGCGACAAAAAGGGACACCTTTATTTTGGGAGTATCAATGGTTTCATTGTGTTCAATCCGGAAACATTTGTTGAAAACACTTTTATACCTCCGGTTGTAATCACTGATTTTTACCTTTTTAATAAGAGACTCTCTATTGGTTCTAAGGACTCTCCTTTGCAAAGAAGTATCACTTATTCCGATGAAATAGAGTTGGCTGCCGATCAGAATTCATTCTCTTTTCACGTGGCGGCACTTAGTTATCAGGCACCGGAAATGAATAAATTAACCTATAAATTAGAAGGTTTTGATCGTGAATGGTATAACGTTGACAAAAGCGCATTAATAAGCTATTCAAATTTGCCATATGGCACTTATACCTTCCATTTAAGAGGTTCCAATAGCGATGGAAAATGGAACAACACCGAACGTATTTTGAAGATTCATATACGTCCGCCGTTTTATCTGTCGCCTTTTGCCTATGCTATCTATGCAATAATAATTTTGTTTTCCATTGCTTGTATAATCTACTATTTCAGGAGGAAAGCTTTGCAAAGGCATAGGCAGGCTATGGAAGTGTTTGAACGTGAGAAAGAGAGAGAGCTATATACTGCGAAAATTGATTTCTTTACAAATGTAGCTCACGAAATACGTACTCCTCTTACATTAATAAAGAGTCCGCTTGAGAATGTTTTATCTTTTAAATATGTTGCGAAAGAGATAAGAGATGATCTGGAAATTATGGATTTGAACACAAATCGACTTCTTGATTTAGTCAATCAGTTATTGGATTTTAGAAAGACTGAAACAGAGGGATTTCAGCTTAATTTTGTGGAATGTAATGTCTCGGATATTTTACGGAAAACTTATATGCGTTTTACTCCGTTAACGCGCCAGAGGGGGTTGGAAATCACCTTAAATTGTCCTGATGATATAAAAGCATCGGTAGATAAAGAAGGATTAACTAAAATTATTAGCAACTTGCTGACAAATGCATTTAAGTATGCAGATACCTACGTAAAGGTGGATTTATTGCAGGATGACTCTTCTTTACGACTTTCGGTACGCAATGATGGTGAACTTATCCCATCCGATATGAGGGAGGAAGTATTCAAACCCTTTGTCCAGTATAAAGGTGGAACTAGGCGTTCTGTTTCTGGTACTGGCATTGGATTGGCGCTAGCGCGTTCTCTCGCAGAACTCCATGAGGGATCACTATATATGGATTCATCTATGGAATGTAATTGTTTTATATTGGATCTTCCTACGAAACATAAGCACACCATTGAGATTGTGGAAGGTGATAATGAATTATTGCAATCGGAAGCAATTATTGATACTGAAAAATTTGATGGAGAGGGAGGATATGAGAACATAGATAAACCTCGCTACACGCTGCTAATTATTGAAGACAACCCTGAAATGCTTTCGTTTGTAGCAAAACAGTTAGCCTCAGATTATGCACTACTTACCGCTTGTAATGGAATAGAGGCATTGCACGTGTTAAAAGAGCACACCGTTAATCTGATTATTTCAGATATTGTCATGCCTGAGATGGATGGGCTGGAACTTTGTGATCATTTGAAATCAGAGTTGGATTATAGTCACATTCCAATAATATTGTTAACAGCTAAAACAACTCTTCAATCAAAGATTGAAGGGCTTAAGTCCGGAGCCGATGCATATATTGAGAAACCTTTCTCTGTGGAGTATTTAAAAGTGTGTGTCTCTAATTTACTGAATAATAGAGAAAAGCTTCGCATGTCTTTTGTCCATTCTCCTTTTGTGCAAACAAATACGATGGCTATGACAAAAGCCGATGAGAATTTTTTAAAGAACTTAAAAGAAATAATAGTGGATAATATGCCAAATCCCGATTTTTCCTTAGATGATATGGCAAGTTCATTGAATATGAGTCGTTCTAGCCTTAACAGAAAAATAAAAGGTGTATTAGACATGACTCCGAATGACTATATCCGTTTGGAGCGTCTTAAGAGGGCTGCTCAACTATTGAAGGAAGGTGAATGTAAAATTAATGAGATTTGTTACATGGTAGGCTTTAATACTCCTTCTTATTTTACAAAATGTTTCTTAAAACAGTTTGGTAGTTTGCCTAAAGACTTTAGAGGATGATGATAATTTATGATATTGTTGATTGCTTAATAAAAAGGTTTTTATGAATACATTCGCCCCTTTCGCGCGTCCGTTGTATGTGATGTTGAAGCCCATAGGTGCTCATTGTAATTTGGCTTGTGATTATTGTTACTATCTTGAGAAGGCGAAACTGTACGGTAACATTCCTAAACATGTAATGAGTGAAGAGATGCTTGAACATTTTACGCATGAGTATATTCAGTCTCAAACAATGCCACAGGTCTTATTTACGTGGCATGGAGGGGAAACATTGATGCGTCCTCTCTCTTTTTATAAAAGAGCTATGGAGCTTCAAAAGAAGTATGCTCAAGGACGTAGTATTGATAATGCTATCCAGACAAATGGAACTTTATTGAATGATGAGTGGTGTCAATTTTTTAAGGAAAATAATTGGCTAGTTGGAGTTTCGATTGACGGACCGCAAGATTTTCATGATGAATATCGTAAAAATAAGCAAGGTTTGCCTTCATTTGTCAAGGTTATGAAAGGAATAGATTTGCTTAATAAACATGGGGTACAATGGAATGCTATGGCTGTAGTGAATGATTATAACGCAGACTATCCAATAGAGTTTTATCGCTTCTTCAAACAAATAAACTGCCATTATATACAATTTACCCCTATTGTTGAGCGCATTAAGACTCATGTGGATGGACGTCATTTGGCAAATTTGAAAGATGGAATAGATTGTCAGCTTGCTGATTTTTCTGTTACTCCGGAGCAATGGGGGAATTTTATTTCCACAATTTTTGACGAGTGGGTACGAAATGATGTTGGTGACTATTATGTTCAGTTATTCGATTCCACTTTAGCAAATTGGATGGGAGTAGGACCCGGAGTCTGTACGTTAGGTAAATCATGTGGACATGCTGCTGCCATGGAATTTAATGGAGATGTCTATTCATGCGACCATTTTGTTTTTCCGGAATACAAGCTTGGAAATATAAGAACCAGTTCACTGGTTGAAATGCTATATGGAGAAAAGCAATCTGAATTTGGAAAAATAAAGCAAGGGACCCTTCCTGTCCAATGTAAAGAGTGCGATTTCTTATTTGCTTGTCATGGCGAATGCCCTAAAAACCGATTCCTACAATCAGCATCCGGAGAAAGCGGATTAAACTATCTTTGCAAAGGATATTATCGTTTCTTCAAACATGTTGCACCTTATATGGATTTTATGAAGAAAGAACTGATGGCTCAACGTGCGCCGGCTAATATTATGGAAGCGATACGTAAGGGAATGATATAGTTTGTATCGTTTTGATTTTTGGTTGTAACAATTTGATATATAGTAATATTTGTGGTTTAATAATATGCTTGGATATTGTTTTGTATGGCTAGATTTTATGTTTTTATTCGTACTATTGTCTAAAAGGGCAGATATTGCTATTTATTGGGTATATATTTTTATTCTTTTGGATATAATTATTATTACTTTGAGTACCTTAAAAAATGGGTGAGGAGAGCTTGATCTATTTTAGTAAAAAGCAAAATTGATATATTGAAGAATAAGTGGTACTATGGATTTAAAGTTATTGTTTTTACCGGTTCCTTTATTAGCGACATTGAATGTTCATGCTGGAAACAAATTGAAGCAGAAAGACCCTGATAAACGACCAAATATCTTAGTTATTCTGGCAGATGACTTGGGCTATTCTGATTTAGGCTGTTATGGTGGAGAAATTCGTACTCCAAATTTGGATAAATTAGCTAAAGAGGGAATTCGTTTTAATCACTTTTATAATACTAGTAGAAGCTGCCCTACAAGGGCTTCTTTGTTAACAGGACTTTATCAACATCAGGCTGGTATTGGACGTATGACTTTTGATGATCATTTGCCCGGATATCGTGGTACACTTTCCAGAAATGCAGTTACTATAGCAGAAGTATTAAAGCAGGCGGGATATGGAACTTGTATGCTTGGAAAGTGGCATGTGGCAGAAACCCCTTTGCGGGATGATCAGAGAGCTTGGTTGAACCATCAAGTGTACCACGAAACCTTTTCAGATTTATCTAACTATCCGGTCAACCGTGGTTTTGATACACATTATGGAGTGATATACGGAGTTGCAGACTATTTTGACCCTTTCAGTCTTGTTGAGGGTGAGGTCCCTATTAAAAGTGTTTCTAAAGATTATTACATAACTCAAGCGCTTTCAGATCGTGCCGTAGAAGAAGTTGATAAATACTCCAAGCAGGACAAACCTTTTTTCATGTACTTGGCTTATACTTGCCCTCATTGGCCTCTTCAAGCTCTTCCGGAAGATATTGCCAAATATAAAGATACTTATAAAGTCGGATGGGAAGCGATACGCAATGCTCGTTATGAACGTCAGAAGAAAATGGGGCTTTTCTCTGGAGCAACAGATTTTCTCTCAGAACGTCAATTTAAAGATAAATGGGAAGACAATGCATATGCTGAGTGGGATGCCCGAGCCATGGCTGTACATGCAGCTATGGTCGATCGAATGGATCAAGGCATCGGCCAAGTGATTAACGCATTATCTCGTAATGGGCAGCTTGATAATACTCTAATCTTGTTTCTTTCAGATAACGGCTGTAGTAGTGAAGTTTGCCAAAACTACTCTCCAGGTGAGAATGATCGCCCGGATATGACTCGGGATGGTCGAGTTATTGTTTATCCCCATAATAAAGAAGTCCTTCCTGGTCCTGAAACCACTTACGCATCTCTTGGCCCCGAATGGGCAAATGTTGCAAATACTCCATTTCGCTATTGGAAAGCAAAATCTTATGAAGGAGGTATATGTACCCCCATGATTGCGCATTGGCCTAAAGGCATAAAGAATAATATTGGTGGCGTGACACCCGAAATAGGGCATGTTATGGATATCATGGCAACTTGTGTAGATATTTCCGGAGCGACTTATCCCGATAAGTATAAGGGGCATTCAATAGTGCCTATGGAAGGTGTAAGCTTGTCGCCCGTTTTTAAAACAGGACGTCGTCTCGGGCATGCTTATCTTGGCTTCGAGCACTTTAATGAACGAGCATTCTTGAGCAATGACGGATGGAAAATTGTGTGTCCCGGCGGAAATAAAGCAAAATGGGAACTTTATAATTTAAATACGGATCGTAGTGAGAAACATAATGTTGCCGAATTATATCCAGCAAAAGTTTCAGAACTGGTAAACGCTTATGAAAAATGGGCTAAACGTTGTATGGTGGAACCTTATCCGGGACAAAAATAAATTGCTATATGGATTTTTGTTTAGTGTCGATTAATATTATTCAAGTATATGAAGAATTTGCTTATTTGCTATTGCCTTTTCTTTTTCTGTATTTCAGGCTTTTGCCAGTCTTGTAAAGCCGATTATGAAGATGATGATAAAACAATCGTGGATGTAAAAGCTCCTGTTCCTTTGGGGGATCCATTTATTTTATTGGATAATGGGATGTATTATGCTTATGGAACCCATGCTGGTGGCGGTATTGAGGTTTATACCTCAGCTGATCTAAAAAAGTGGAGATTACATGGTTTAGCATTGAATAAAGATGATGTGTGGGCTGACCGCTGGTTTTGGGCTCCTGAAATATACAAAGTGAATGGAAAGTTTTATATGTACTATTCGGCTGATGAACATATCTGTGTCGCAATTTCCGACTCTCCTTTGGGACCTTTCAAGCAAACGAAACAAGAACCTATGATTGCCGATGAAAAATGTATTGATAACTCTTTATTTATCGATGATAATGGTACTCCATATTTATTCTTTGTTCGCTTTAATGATGGCAATAATGTATGGGTAGCCCAACTTGAAAAGGACTTGATAACAATAAAGAAAGAAACAATGCATCCATGCATCCATGTTTCACAACAGTGGGAAAAAGTTTGGCCTCGGGTAAATGAGGGTCCCTTTGTTGTGAAACATAAAGGGTTGTATTACATGACTTATTCAGCTAATAGCTATGAAAGTCCACTCTATGGGGTAGGATGTGCTACGGCAAGTAATATAATGGGAGAATGGATTAAATATGATAATAATCCGTTGCTTCAAAGTCCCGGGAATTTGGTCGGAGTAGGGCATAATGCAATGTTCACAGACAAAGAAGGACAGCTTCGTATTGTTTATCACGCGCATAAAGATAGAAATAACATTCATCCTCGTGCAATGTACATCGGGTATGTCACTTTTGAAAAGGCTGGTGGAGTAGATAAAATGAAAATTAGTAAGGAATATATTATTCCTGAATTGGTTCAATGACAATATCAATTAGAGAATAAACTTCTTGAAAATGCTTCAGGGATTATTTTCAGAACGTTTATATTCTATTAAATCTTATTTTTATGAATAAATTTTTAATTTCGGGAGTGCTTTTTCAGGGAATTGGTTTGTCTTTGTTTGCTCAAATTAGTAAGCCTAATGTTGTAGTAATTATAGCTGATCAGCAACGTGCAGACTTGTGTGGGCGTGAGGGATTTCCTCTGGAAATCACTCCTTTTGTTGATAAGTTGGCTCATGAAAATGTTTGGTTTGATAAGGCATATACCGTTATGCCGGCCAGCGCACCGGCTCGTTGCTCGCTTTTTACAGGGCGTTTTCCAAATGCCACACATGTACGGACAAACCACAATATTCCAGATGTATATTTTGAAAAAAATTTGATTGATGTTTTAAAAGAGAATAACTATACGACTGCTTTGATCGGTAAAAATCATACTTTTTTGAAGCCTAAAGATATGGATTCTTGGTCAGAATATTCTCATTGGGGAAAGAATGGACCTGTAACAGAAGAAGAATATGCTACTTCGCATTTCTTTAAAGATGCTGTTGGGCAGTACTTAGATTCTTCTCTTGTAGCTCTGGAGAATCAGCAGCCTACTAAAATTGTGGATGAAACATTAAAGTGGATAAATGATCAAAAAAACAATCCCTTTTTTGTTATGGTTTCATTCCCTGAGCCCCATAATCCATATCAGGTGTGTGAGCCTTATTATTCAATGTTCTCACCGGACAAAATACCTTCACCTAAAACGTCACGGAAAGATCTTCCTTTGAAAGGAGAGAAATATCAGATATTAGCTTCTTTAGAAGATGCCTCTTGTCCTAATTTAAAAGAAGACTTACCTCGAATCAGAGGTAATTATATGGGAATGATTCGCCTTATTGATGATCAGATAAAGCGTTTGGTAGAGAATTTAAAGAAACAAGGTCTATTTGATAAAACGATTTTTATTGTCTTATCGGATCATGGCGATTATTGTGGCGAATATGGACTCATACGTAAGGGCGCAGGATTATCAGAAAGCTTAACTAGAATACCAATGGTATGGGCAGGTTATAAAATAAAGAAACAGCCCAAGGCGATGGATGCATTCGTTTCAATAGCTGATATTTTTCCCACCTTATGCTCGGCTATAACAGATTCTATTCCAATGGGGGTTCAGGGAAGAAGCTTATGGCCCATGTTGACAGGAGATAAATATCCGAAGAGTGAATTTTCGAGTATTGTTGTACAGGAAGGATTTGGCGGTGAAGATTTTCATAAGGATAATAATTTGACTTTTGAGCAGGAGGGAGCGCTGGCTCGGAATAAAGTCGCCGGTTTTGATGAATTGAATACTTGGACTCAGAGTGGTACATCACGTATGGTTCGTATGGGAGATTGGAAGCTTATAATGGATAGTAATGGCAAAGGAGAATTATATAATTTGAAAAAGGATCCGTTTGAGTTAAAAAATTTATTTGGTAATAAGAGATTTTTTAATGAGCAAAACACTTTATTAGTGAAGCTATTGTCGTGGGAGTTACGTTTACAAGATCCATTGCCGTTACCAAGAACTCGTTATCATTTTGAGCGAAATCCTTATAACTATCATTTCTACAAATAATTAATAATTATTCCTTTCGAAACCTTAATGACCTTGATAAATGATCTGATAAAATAAATGCCACTTATTCTATAACCATGAATAACAAAATATTATTGAGTCTCGCTGGATATGTAATGGCATCTTCAGCTTTTGCTGGGGAGCATCCCAATATCGTAATCATTTATACAGATGATATGGGGATTGGCGACCTGTCTTGTTATAACAATGGTTGGGTGGCAACTCCCAATATAGATCGTTTAGCCGCGAATGGACTTAAATTTAATCATTACTATACAGCTTCGCCTGTAAGCTCTCCTTCTCGAGTTTCGCTGACAACAGGTATGTTTCCAACGGAATGGGGGGTGAATACCTTTTTACATGAAAGAGCCGGAAATGCCCGTTGTGAACAGGTGGACTATTTGGATGCTTCAGCACCCTCTATGGCTCAAGCATTAAGGAAAGTAGGGTATGCCACTGCACATATGGGGAAGTGGCATATGGGAGGCGGCCGTGATGTTGATGATGCACCACAAATTCCTTTATATGGCTTTGATGAATACGTATCAACTTATGAGAGCCCTGATCCCGATAAGCTCATCACTGCATCTAATTGGATTTGGAGTAAACAAGATAGTATTAAGCGTTGGGATCGCACGAAATATTTTGTTGATAAAACCTTAAATTTTTTGTCACGGCACAAAGGAACCCCTTGTTTTGTAAACTTGTGGCCGGATGATATGCATGACCCTTGGATTCCTCAGAAGAATTTCTTTGATGATAAAGAAAGCTGGACTAGTAAAGCCAATTTCAGAGCTGTCTTAAAGGAGTATGATAAACAAATAGGGCGTTTTATCGATGGTTTAAAAGAACTCGGTATATTGGACAATACTTTAATTATATTTACTAGTGATAATGGAGCTCTACCCACATTCGAACAAATAAGAACGAATGGACTGAGAGGCTCAAAAGTTAGTTTGTATGAAGGTGGAGTCAGAATGCCGTTTATTGTTTGTTGGCCGAAAAAGATTAAAGAAGCAAGAACTGATGATAAAAGTGTACTTTGTTCTGTCGACTTATTTCCATCAATTTGTGCAATTACCGGAGCTAAAATGCCAAAGGGATTTGATTATAGCGGTGAAGATATGAGTAAGTCATTATTGGGCCTTAAAGTTCAAACCAGGCATAAAGATATTATGTGGGATTATGGTCGTAATCGTTTCTTTGGACGTCCTCCACAGCCTTATCACCAGAGCCCTCATTTAGCTATTAGGAGAGGTGATTATAAGTTACTGATAAATTCAGATAAAACGTGTTTAGAACTATATGATATACCGAAAGATCCCAATGAAACTGTAAATATTGCAGATAAATATCCGGATTTATGTAGAGAAATGAGTCAAAAGGTGATTAATTGGTATTTTACTAAAAGGAAATTAAGGCAATAGGAAATTTATAATAATGTTACAATTTGTGTTATGAAAAAAAAGATTTTGTTATTGATCTTTGGACTGATTTTTTTGAATAGTGTTTGCGTATTTTCAAAGCAAGAAAATGATAGCCTATATCGAAATCCAGTAGTCAATTATAGCCTTCCCGATCCATCGGTTATTAAAGGAGAAGATGGCTACTATTATTTATATGCGACGGAAGATATTCGTAATTTGCCTATTCATCGTTCAAAAGATTTGGTAAATTGGGAATTCGTTGGAACTGCCTTTTCAAAGGAAACGCGTCCCAATTTTGTAAAAAAAGCCGGAATATGGGCGCCTGATATAAATAAAATAGGAGATCATTATGTGATGTATTATTCAATGTCTGTTTGGGGAGGGGAATGGTCTTGTGGCATAGGTTGTGCTGTTGCCGATAAACCGGCTGGTCCGTTTAGAGATTTTGGAAAGCTGTTTATTAGTAGTGAAATCAAAGTACAGAACTCTATAGACCCTTTTTATATTGAAGATAAAGGGAATAAATACCTTTTTTGGGGTAGTTTTCGTGGTATTTATGGGATAGAGTTATCAGAAGATGGTCTTTCTGTGAGAAGCGGTACAGTTCCCCAAAAAATAGCAGGGACTGCGTACGAAGGAACATATATTTATAAAAAAGGAAACTATTATTATCTTTTTGCCTCAGTTGGTAGCTGCTGCCAAGGTCTTAAAAGTACTTATAGAACGGTCGTTGGTCGCTCTGACAGTTTGTTTGGTCCCTATCTTGATAAGAACGGAAATCGCATGTTAGATAACCACTATGAAGTGTTGATCCATAAGAATGATTCATTCGTGGGTACCGGTCATAACTCAGAGATTATAACTGACGATGCAGGGTGTGATTGGATCTTTTATCATGCGGTAAGTACAGCGAATCCAGAAGGGCGTGTTTTAATGCTTGATAAAGTGCAATGGGAAAACGATTGGCCTTTTGTGAAAACCAACTCTCCTTCGCTTGAGTCGGAAAAACCGATCTTTAATGGAGGAAAATGATTGTTAGATGAATAGAATAACGGTCATCAGCCACTAAATGTAATCAAGCCTTTCTCGATGTATTTAGAGAGGCTCTTTGAGTATATAATTGTAAAGATTGAATATATAATTGCATTTATTTTTCTGTTGTTGGCTTATTTTTGTTTTTGATAAATTAATACTATTATCCTGGTTTTAATAGCTATGGAAAAGATTATTTGATTTAGAACTAAATTGGGAAATGTTGTATTAGACATGGGGATGAAAACGTGTTAGCAGGTAGAGTTAAGAGTTGTAAGGTTGATAGTTACAGTTATTAGTGAAAAATGAAACAAGAGTTTATTAGCAGGCGAGAATTTTTGAAAAACCTTGGAATGGCGGGGGCAGGTGCTGTGTTAGCTGCAAGCCCATGGCTATCCACCTTTTCAGAAGTAACATTAACCGGCAAGGAAAAATGTCGTTTGGGCATTATTGGAACCGGGTCGCGGGGGCAATTTCATTTGGGATTTTTGCTGAAGAACCCGAAAGTAGAAATTGTTGCATTATGCGATATTTATCCTCCATCAATAGAAGAAGCTCATAAGCTTGTCCCTACGGCTAAAGTATATGGTGATTATCGGAAGTTGTTGGAGAATAAAGATATTGATGCGATACTTGTGGCAACTCCGTTGAATACTCATTATAAGATTGTAATGGACGCATTTGATGCAGGCAAGCACGTGTTATGTGAGAAATGTATTGGTTATAGCATTGAAGAATGCTATAATATGTATAAACGCCATAAGGAAACCGGTTTAATCTTTTTTACCGGTCAACAGCGTCTTTTTGATCCGCGTTATATTAAAGCAATGGAGATGGTGCATCGTGGCATGTTTGGTGAGATCAACGCAATCCGTACTTTTTGGAACAGAAATGGAGATTGGAGACGCCCTGTGCCATCACCCGAATTGGAACATTTAATTAATTGGCGGTTATATCGAGCATCTTCTAAAGGCTTGATGACTGAACTTGCATGCCACCAACTGCAAATAGGTAGCTGGGCTTTGCATAAGCTCCCCGAAAAAGTGATGGGGCATGGAGCTATCACCTTTTGGAAAGATGGGAGGGAAGTTTATGATAATATCAGTTGTATCTATGTCTTTGATGATGGAGTAAAAATGACATTTGATTCGGTCATCTCTAATAAATTTTATGGGTTGGAAGAACAAATAATGGGAAATCTTGGAACAGTGGAGCCCGAGCATGGTAAATATTATTTTGAAGATATTCCACCTGCACCGGGCTTTTTACAAATGGTGAATGACTTTGAAAATAAATTTTTTGGTTCACTTCCTTTTGCAGGTACAAGTTGGGCTCCCGAAACAGCGAATGAGAATAAGGGTGAGTATATACTAGGCGAACGTCCGCAGACTGATGGTACATCCCTTTTGTTGGAAGGTTTTGTGGAAGCTGTCATTACCCGTCGGCAGCCCGCTCGGATTGCCGAAGAAGGTTATTATGCGAGCGTACTTTGCTTATTGGGGCATCAAGCTATTGAAGAAGGACATACCCTCGCTTTCCCTGATGAATACAAGATTGATTATTTGAATCATCATAATCAGACATCAATTGGAATATGAAAGACACTCTTATTACTGCAAAAAGGAAGAAAAAAGAATTGATCGTATTGTTGATCTGTTTTGCTTTGGCTAATTTGGCCAATCTCTATTCAATAATAGCTTACCATACCAAATTCTCGGAGTTGCTCACATCGCTTCTCTATGTGGTTGTTTTTGCTGTTGCACTCTATATTTTCTGGTCTTTATTGAGGTTATTTTTATATGGATTGCGAATATTGTTTTTGAAGAGAAGAGAACGAAATATCAGCTGATATGAACAATCCCCCAATACAACATTTGTCAAAGCCCATGAACGATGGATGCTTGCTCTATGCGTGGTTTTCATCCATGCATACGCGTGTCGATATACTATTGTATGGGGAGGATGAAGAAAAGCAGCTTACTATTGTTCGTTTGATATATGAGGAATCGTATCGGTTGGAACAGTTAGCTAATTTCTATGAAGATAGTGAACTTTCTCGAATCAATAGAAAAGCTGCCCAAGAACCAATGAAAGTCAGTTCGGAGCTATTTGATATGGTATCTTTTTGCTTGTCGGCTCATAGTCGTACTTTGGGTTACTTTGATATTGCTGTTCATTCTGACGGTTACAACACAGAAACAATTCATTCCATAAGCTTATCTTTGATGGACCGAACAATAAACTTTGGCAAACTAGGAGTAAAAATCAATCTTTCTGGATACCTCAAAGGGTATGCAATAGAAAAGATAAGAGGAATTTTGAATGATTGGGGGCAGAGAAATGCTTTAGTTAATATGGGTAATAGTTCTGTTTTGGCAATAGGAAACCATCCATATGGTAAAGGATGGAAAGTGGCTTTTGGAAACGGGGTAAGTCTGCCCAATGGTGAAAATGATGCTTGGTTGTTTGATGAGTGCTTAACCACTTCAGGTAATGACTCGGAAGGACGTAAGCATATTATTGATCCTTTTACAGGCCAGTTAGTAAGAGGCAATAGACAAGTTGCTGTGATAACAAATAACGGAGAAGAAGGTGAGATCCTTTCTACCGCTTTATTTGCGGTCGGAGCAGAAAAACAAGGTATCTTACGAAAATCTTTTTCACCTCGTTGGGTTCAGTTTTTTCCGGTGGAGAACATAATCCATGAATATGAGAGTTCTTATGCTTTAGACTAAATAAGATAAACAATACATAAACTAATTAATGAAAAACAATGGTATCTAGAAGAGATTTTCTAAAAACGATGACAATGGCCTCTGCCGGCTTGGCGGTTGGCTCAAACGGGCTTTTAAAGGCCTCTTCACTAGGAAATGATCAAAAGCCCAAGGCAAAAGCTAAAGTTAAAATTGCCTATATTGGTATCGGCAATAGGGGTGAACAGATCATAGGTGAATTCGCTCGTACAGGAATGGTCGAAGTTATTGCTCTCTGTGATGTGGACATGGGAGCCAAGCATACCCAGAAAGTTATGGGGATGTATCCCAAAGCAAAGCAATTCCGTGATTTCCGACAAATGTTCGATAAGATAGGAAATGAGTTTGATGCGGTGGCTATAGCTACGCCCGATCATTCACATTTTCCCATAACCATGTTGGCTTTGGCATCAGGAAAGCATGTTTATGTAGAAAAGCCGTTGGCGCGCACGTTCTATGAAGCCGAGCTATTGATGCAAGCTGCACGCCGCCATCCACAGTTGGCAACTCAAGTGGGAAACCAAGGTCATTCCGAAGCAAACTACTTTCAGTTTAAAGCGTGGATGGATGCCGGAATCATTAAAGATGTTACAGCTGTAACCGCGCATATGAATAATATTCGTCGTTGGCATAAATGGGATTCTAATATTTATAAATTGCCCGAAGGTCAGCCAATACCTACTGATATGGATTGGAATACATGGCTTGGGGCTGCTCCATATCATGATTACAATGAGAAATATCATCTGGGAGAATGGCGTTGCTGGTATGATTTTGGCATGGGTGCTTTAGGTGATTGGGGAGCACATATTCTTGATACGGTACACGAATTTCTGGAACTTGGGCTACCATACGAAGTGTCAATGTTATATGAAAAAGGACATAATGATTATTTTTATCCTTACTCATCGACTATTTTATTCCGATTTCCACAGCGAAAAGGAATGCCCCCCGTGGATATTACATGGTATGATGGGCTTGATAACTTACCACCTATCCCTGCCGGGTATGGGGTGTCGGGGTTAGATCCTAATATACCTAAAACAAATCAGGGAGATACTCCTGCTTCCCAATTAAATCCGGGAAAGATCATCTATTCAAAAGATTTGATATTTAAGGGAGGAACCCATGGTAGTACGCTATCTATCATACCTGAAGAGAAGGCAAGGGAAATGGCCGATAAGTTACCGGAAGTGCCAAAGAGCCCTTCCAATCACTTTGAAAATTTCTTATTGGCCTGTAATGGTCTTGAGAGAACACGTTCGCCGTTCGAAATTAATGGAGTTCTGAGCCAGGTATTCTCGCTTGGTGTCATGGCTCAACGTCTCAATACCCAGCTTTTCTTTGATAGCCGTACGAAACAGATTACCAATAATGAATTTGCTAATGCAATGTTGGCAGGAATTCCTCCCCGTAAAAACTGGGAAGAATTTTATAAGTTATAATTATTGCTCTAAATTCTATTTGATAACCAAAAACAATATCATTATGCGTAAAAAAGTACTTGTATTCTTATTTGTTCTCCCTTTTCAATTCTTATTTGCTCAAAGCAATATCCTGTCCGATTTACCAAAAGGATGTACTCCCCAAGAAGTCGGTAGACGTTTAGCCTATCATTTTGCGGATGGAAAGCATATGCTTCATGGCGGAAAATGGATTAGTTACCCCGAAACGTTCAATTGGAATGGAGCCCTTAAATTTGCTGCAATAACAAAAGACGAAAAGCTTCTTAAACTTTTGCAAGATAAATTTGAGCCCTTATTCACGACAGAAAAGGCGTTGTTACCTATTATGAATCATGTTGATTTGAATATGTTCGGAAGTTTACCTTTGGGACTGTACCAAATCACAAAAGAAAAGCGGTATTTGGATTTGGGAATTCCTTATGCTGATACTCAATGGGAAGTTCCTGAAAATGCGAATTCGGAGCAAAAGGCATGGGCCGAAAAAGGCTACTCTTGGCAAACACGCCTGTGGATTGATGATATGTATATGATTACCATTGTGCAAACCCAGGCTTACAGAGTAACTAAAGATCGAAAATATATTGATCGTGCGGCGAAAGAAATGGTGCTTTATCTGGATGAATTGCAACGTCCGAATGGCCTTTTCTATCATGCACCGGATGTGCCGTTCTATTGGGGTCGGGGGAATGGTTGGGTGGCTGCTGGTATGGCGGAATTGCTTCGTAATTTGCCTAAAGACAGTAAAGATCGTCCCCGTATTCTTAAAGGTTATCAGACGATGATGAAAAGTCTGAAGAATTATCAGACATCAAATGGTTTGTGGAATCAATTGATTGATGAATCAGATTGTTGGGCGGAAACATCCGGATCGGCCATGTTCACTTTTGCACTTATCACCGGTGTAAAAAATGGCTGGTTGGATGCAAAAGAATATGCCCCTGTTGCTCGAAGAGCTTGGATAGGATTAGTTTCATATATCAATGACAAGGATGAAGTGACCGAAGTTTGCGTGGGTACAAATAAAAAAAATGATAAGCAATACTACTACGATCGCCCACGTCATGCAGGCGATTATCATGGACAAGCCCCCTATCTTTGGTGCGCTGTCGCTCTTTTAGATAAATGACACTATTATAAGTTACTATATGCATAATTAGAGATAAATAGATATGAAAAAGAATTTTTTATTGATTTTTCTTTTATTGAGTGTCGCTTCCTTATCGGCACAGAACTGGGAACCTCTTTTCAATGGTAAGAACCTGAATGGATGGAAAAAACTGAATGGAAAGGCGGAGTATAAGGTTATAGATGGTGCCATTATAGGCGTACCTAAAATGAAAACCCCTAATACTTTCCTTGCGACGACTAAGAATTATGGCGATTTTATTCTAGAGTTTGATTTTAAAGTGGATGATGGATTAAACTCCGGAGTACAATTCCGTAGTGAAAGTAAGAAGGAATATCAAAAAGGCCGTGTACACGGTTATCAATTTGAAATTGATCCATCTTCCCGTGCTTGGTCTGGTGGCATCTATGATGAGGCACGTCGTAATTGGATATATCCTTTGACACTAAATCCATCTGCAAAAACAGCTTTTAAACATAATGAATGGAACAAGGCCCGTATTGAAGCTTTCGGAAACTCTATGCGTACATGGATCAATGGGGTTCCTTGTGCTAATATTTGGGATAATACAACTCCTGTTGGATTTATAGCATTGCAAGTGCATGCTATTGACAAAGCTTCGGATGAGAGCAAGAGTATCAGCTGGAAAAGCATTCGTATTTGTACTGAGGATGTGGCTCGCTACTTAACCCCTGAAACAAACGAGGCACCAGAAGCTAATCTTATGGTTAACACACTTTCTCCTCGTGAGCAGAAAGCCGGTTGGGCTTTGCTTTGGGATGGCAAAACAAGTACAGGTTGGAGAGGTGCTAAGCTCTCAACTTTTCCTGTAAAAGGTTGGGTAATGGAAGATGGCATTTTGAAGGTTATGAAAAGTGGAGGTGCTGAATCTGCCAATGGAGGTGATATTGTGACTACACGGAAATATAAAGACTTCATTCTTTCTGTTGACTTTAAGATTACCGAAGGAGCTAATAGTGGTGTTAAGTATTTTGTGAATCCCGATATGAATAAGGGAGAGGGTTCAGCTATTGGTTGCGAGTTCCAGATTCTTGATGACGAAAAGCATCCTGATGCAAAATTGGGTGTAAAAGGTAATAGAAAGTTAGGCTCATTATACGATCTTATTCCTGCTCCTGAGGATAAACCTTTTAATAAAAAGGAATTTAATACAGCCACTATTGTAGTTAAGGGTAATCATGTGGAACACTGGCTGAATGGTGTAAAGCTTATCGAATATACTCGTAATAATGAAATGTGGAATGCGTTGGTTGCTTATAGTAAATATAAAAACTGGCCGGATTTTGGAAATCTTGTTGAGGGAAATATTCTTCTGCAAGACCATGGTAATGAGGTATGGTTCAAAAATATTAAAATTAAGGAATTATAGTCATTATGATGATTTTGAAAAGGCAGGCTACAGATTGTAACCTGCCTTTTTTATTTTTCAAAAGATACAAATTAAAAGATGCCGATTTCATCGAGCATCTTTATAAAATCAGATTTTCTCACGAAGAGTTTGCTTTATACTTGCCTCATGTTGATGTATAAGCGTGTTCGTTTTGTGCTGTGTAGCAATTGAGGGTGTTATTGCTTGGTTTATTTGTCGTTGGTGTTTTTCAGTGGAAATTTTAGGAACAGAATTTTGGTCATTTGGTTATGCTCTTTAGGCCTTCTATGAAAAGTGATGGCACAGAAAAAAGAAAAGGCTATTATGAGAGAAAAGATTGAATCAGAAAAAGCAATTATCTGTTCAAAAGGTACTCTAGTCCATAAGTTGGTGCTATTATTCTATTCATTGGAAGTTTTCTGCCATCCTGTGAGCTTTTGATTTTTTACTTTCGTTTTATGGATTGTTATTCAACTGTGAAATATTAAGAGAAGTTGGATAGCACACTTAGTTGGCTAAAGGCAAATCTACATTTATACACTTCACAATCTAATAATGAGCTTATGGTATAAAATAACTTTGATTAGCCTAATTCTCTTGTAGGGAAGTAGGTGTTCTGTCGAACAAAACAGAATGGATGCGGAATTATAGTTCCGTAAGTTTAGAATCTAATATCTATAAAACATGATTAAGAAAATCTTATTTCTATTTTTTTGTGTGTTTACATTGACCGCGCATTCTCAGAATGCTGCAATAAAAGGTTCTGTGACCGATGTAAATAATGAACCGCTGTTGGGCGTGAATGTAAAGATCAAGGGAACTTCTACAGGTGGTATCACAGACATTGACGGTAATTTCTCTCTTAGTGGAAAAAAGGGATGCACCCTCGTTATTTCCTATATTGGTATGGTGACTCAAGAAGTCACTTTTAACGGAACTCCTTTGAAAGTAGTGTTGAAAGATGATACGCAGGCTTTGGAGGAAGTTGTGGTAGTAGGTTACGGTACAATGCGTAAGAAAGACCTTACTGGTTCTGTGGTACAAGTGCGTCCCGACAATATTGCCAACGAGAACCCTAAAACAGTACAAGATATCTTGCGCGGTACACCGGGTTTGGCAGTGGGTTACAATGCCGATGCTAAAGGTGGTGGTTCCATGTCTATTCGCGGTCAGCGTTCGCTTTATACCGATGGTGGTCACAATGATCCGTTATTGATTGTGGACGGTATGATGTTTTACGGCGAACTTTCTGAAATCAATCCTGATGATATCGGTCAGATTGATGTGCTGAAAGATGCTTCTGCCGCTGCCGTCTATGGAGCAAAAGCTGCCAATGGTGTCATTATCATCACCACAAAGAAAGGTAAACAAGGTAAGCCGATGGTAAACTTCAGTTCTAATATAGGTTTGACGCAACGGAGTGCTTATCGCGAAAGATTCACTCCTTCTGCTTATTTGCAGCACTATGCCGATTGGAAAGAAAAGAATACCTACGGTGTAAACGCGAATGGTGAATGGGATGCTTATCAGACAGGTGTTTATAAGGGGATGACTGATTATTTTAAGAATCCCAACAAATTGGTTGGAACTGATTTGGATACTTGGAGAGGCTATACACAAAATGAATCCGAAGAATCCGACCTTAGCATTTGGGCAAAGCGTCTGGGGTTTACAGGCAATGTGCTTGAAAATATCATAGCAGGTAAAACGGTAGATTGGGAAGATAAGGCTTTTCGTTTGGGCTTTAACCAAGACTACAATGCGAGCATTAGCGGTGCCTCCGAAAAAACGGATTATTATTTCTCTATGGGTTACTTACGCAATGAAGGTGCCCTGATTGATGATACTTATCGTGCCATCCGGGCTAACATGAAGTTGAATGCCAAAGTGACCAAGTGGTTTGAAGTAGGTGCCAACGTCAACTTCCAAGATCGTACGGACGGCAGTATCGATCTGGATGAAGATTACTTTTTGCGTAATAGCCCTTATGCTGATTATGCCGACGAGAATGGTAATCCTATCCAATACCCAAATGATGAAACTTATTCACAGCGTGGTTACAATTATGATTTTCAGAAACAGTATTTGGAACTGGAAAAAGGATATACTGTGTTGAATACCATCTTGAATGCCAAGATGAACTTGCCTTTCGGCATCACTTATCAATTTAACGCTGCCCCACGTTTCCAATTCTTTTACGATCGTTATTTTATGTCATCAGAATTACCGGGTAGCAATCCTAATGATCGTGGTGCTAACCGCGAACAGTCAAAACGCTTTGACTGGTCATTGAATAATACCATAACCTGGGACAAGACGTTTGCTGAAAAACATCATTTTATTGTGACTTTAGCCCAAGAAGCTGAGGAACGGCGATACTGGTCAGACCGTATCGAAGCACGCAATATCTTGCCTTCGGATGCATTAGGATTCCACAATACGCAGAATGGTTCCAAAGAGAACAGTTCTTATACAACAACCGATTCGCACGAAACGGCAGATGGTATGCTGGCTCGTCTGTTTTACTCTTATGATGACCGTTATATGCTGACCACATCTTTTCGTCGGGATGGCTATTCTGCTTTCGGTTCTTCCAATCCTTACGCTTACTTCCCCTCTGTGGCTGTAGCATGGACGTTTTCTAACGAGAAGTTTTTCCAGAAATTCAAGAATGTAATGAGTAGCGGTAAATTGCGTGTCTCTTATGGTAGCAACGGTAACCGTTCACTCTCCGATCCCTACGTGGCACTGGCAGACCTTTACGAAGGTGCTGGTGCTTACATGGGCTATATCACTTCTACCGGTGATTTGCAGTTGATGCGTTATCTGATGGCAGACCGTATGGCAAACCCCACTTTGCAATGGGAAAAAACACATTCATGGAACTTTGCTTTGGACTTTGGTTTCTTGGACGACCGCATCACAGGTAGCTTGGATGTTTATAAAATGAGTACCAAAGACATGATTATGAGTCAGCCGTTGCAGAGCTTTACCGGATTTAGCAACATCACTACTAACTTGGGTCAGGTGGATAACAATGGTTTTGAACTCTCTTTGAGCACAGTAAATATCAAGCAGAAAAATTTCCAATGGAATACGACTCTCAACTTTTCTTACAACAAAAACAAGATCAAACACTTGTTCTATCAATATGAAGACGTATTGGATGCCAATGGCAATGTAATCGGCAAGAAAGAGTCAGACTACACAGCCAGCAGTTGGTTCATCGGCAAACCGATTAATGAAATATGGGACTATAAGGTGATTGGCATTTGGCAGAAAGACGAATGGCAAGAAGCTGCGAAGTACAAACAGGTCCCGGGTGATCCAAAGGTCTGGAATAATCCTGCGAACGATGTCTATAACGCAGATGGTAGTCTGAAAACAGTGGTTTACAACAATGACGACAAACAATTCTTAGGGACAACTACACCTCCTATTAACTGGTCTTTGCGTAATGAGTTCACCCTTTGGAAAGACCTGACGCTTTCTATCAATATCTATTCTTATATGGGACATAAGAGCCTTTCTACTAACTACTTAAATAATGATGATGATGGTGGGCGTATGACTTATGCTGCTGCATGTAAAGAAGCAAAGGAATACTGGACAATCTACAACCCGACCAACAAGTATGCACGGATCGAAGCGCAGGGTCCTGATGGTGCTAAGAGCCCCGGTATGCTCTATGATCGTTCTTTTATTCGTTTGGAAAATATTGCAGTAGGTTATACATTGCCTAAACAGTTGACTCAGAAGTGGGGTATCGAACGTGTAAAGGTGTCCGGTACTGTCCGTAATGTAGCTACTTGGGCAAAAAATTGGGAGTATGGTGATCCTGAAACCGGTGGGCTGGGTACCCGTCTTTATTCTTTGGGAGTTAATTTAACATTTTAAACATTAAATCAAACAGATATGAAAAGATTTATTGCAAAGCATATATTTAATGGCTTAATGATGCTAGCGGGTGCATCAATAATGCTCACCAGTTGTAAGGAGAGTTTTTTGGATGCAGACCCGTTGTCGTTCTACGAGCCGACGACAACTTTCTCTACAGAAGCCGGTTTACAGTCTGTATTGGCTATTGCAGACCGTCAGTTAAAACGTTATTGGACAGATGGAGACAGCAATGAAATGCTTCCTATTATGTCGGAATATACATTCTCTGATCTAATGGTACCTTCTGCTACTGATAAGACGGATTTACTCGACAACGTTGCTCAAAAACTGACCATAAACAGTGACCAGTCCACTTTATTGGATTTAAATCGTGTCAGTACTCTTTGGTTCTTTTGGCAGCAAACTTATGAAGGGATACGCAACGCCAATACGATTTTGACTTATATAGACAATGTGACTAGTTTGAACCAAGATACCAAGAACATGTACATTGGTCGCGCCTATTTCCACCGCGCATTCCGTTACTATTTATTACTATTCCAATATGGAGATGTACCTTTGATGACGAAAATTCTTGAAGTACCCAAACTAAATTTCCGTTCTACTAAGCGGGATGCTGTTCTTAATATGCTTGTAAAAGACATGGAGTTTGCGGTACAATGGGTACCTGAACAAAAGGATATGAGTTTGATTGGTATGGTGAATAAAGGTGCATGCCGTATGCTACTTTCTAAACTCTACCTTGCAGCAGGAGAGTATGAAAAGGCAAAACAACAGTTGGATATTCTCATCAATGAATCCGGCTATTCGCTAATGACCGAAGATTTTGGTAGCTTCAATGACGGTGGTGTGCCTAAAACATGGCCCATTACCCGCAATATCATTTGGGACTTACACCGTCCCGAAAACAAACTGATTTCTGCCAACAAGGAGGTCATTATGGGTATGCCCAATCGGGGTGCTGCTTCTGAATCGTTCCTGAAGAATCTAACTATGCGTATTCTCTATCCGTTCTATTTCGATAGCAGGGTGAAGATGCCGGATGGTAAGCAAGCTTTGTTAAATATCAAACGCAACAGTGCAGATTATAATGAAAATTATGACTATATGCGTGCTATGGGTCGTGGTATTGCTACTTGCCGTCCTACTTGGTTTTATCAGAAAGGAGTGTGGATGGTGAATGGTGAAATGGATAAAACAGACTTGCGTCATAGTGTAGAAGCAGGTAACTGGGTGACGATGGAATCCCTCAAATGCAATAACAAAGCTTCTTCTTATTTTGGAAAGTCATTGAGACTCTATGACGACAATGGTAAACTGCTCTGTAGCGATACTATCCGTCGTTGGTTTGATGTTCCCCACTATATATTCAAGTTGGATGACCCAGTTAATGAAGCCAATATTTCAGGTTCTGACGGTAATCGTGGTGCTACAGATGGAGGTAATGCCGATTGGTATCTTTATCGTCTTGCTGAAGCGTACTTGTTGCGTGCCGAAGCTAAGTTCTATATCAATCCAGATGATCCCACTATTAAAGAGGACCTGAACGTCATTCGTAGACGAGCACACTGTTCTCAACTCTACGAAGGGAATATAACTATTGGAGATATAATGAATGAACGTGCTCGTGAGCTATTTTGGGAAGAATTCCGCCATGTGGAATTGAACCGCGTTTCTCTCTGTTTAGCTCGCAGCGGTAGACCTGATGAATGGGGAAATACCTATGATATCAATACTTATGATAAACAAGAAGGAACTGACCCAACGGGTGGAAGCTATTGGTACCAACGTTGTATTCATCAAGGTATGTACAATAAAGGCGTGACGCTTGTTATTGATGCTACTAAGTCAAACCTCAATTATATAATTGATAAGAAGAATATCTATTGGCCTATTCCTGATAAAGAAATCAAAGCTAACAATAAGGGACAATTGTGGCAAAATTTTGGTTACACCGGATATGATGCAGGTATTCCTGAATGGGATAATTGGGAAAACGCTGTGACAGACCAAGATAAGACTGAATAATCTATTTGCATTATTGATTGATAAATAGAAGTGTGCTTAGTAAAAGGCAGAATAATGGATTTTTGCTAGTTGCACTTCTATTTATTTTTATATATCGCTGCTTTTTTAAGGCGAAGAGTTGTAAAATATGTATGTGGCTGTTTAATGAAAACTCTCTATTTTGATATAATGAAAGTTGGATAGACGGAGAGTTTAAGATAGAATAATTTTAGTAAAATAAATCAGGAATATGAATGTAAAAAGATTGTTTTTGGGATTGATAATGTTAGTTGGGCTGGCGGAGGTTGAGGCAGCCGGCTATACGGCCGGAAATGTCTCGGCGAGCATTGCGCTGAAAGTGCCGGGAAATGATGCTATTCGTTACGCTTTATCTTTGCAGAAATTGCCGGATAGCGACTCTCAGTATCAATTACTTGCTTCTGAGAAATTACCGATTAAGATTCTCCAGAATGTTGTAGAGAATGGTAACAAGCAGCGGATTAGTGTATTGATTACTGCCATGGAAGATGTTTATTTCAATTATGGAGAGCAGGTAAAGACGGGCTATCGGCACGATGACTGTCTGTTCTATATGCCGGGGTTCTGGTATCGTCGTAATCTGCGTTCGCCAGAACAAGCTCCGTCATTTCATACATCGGATAGTTGGTTAGTACGGGAAGATCGTTTAAGCACTCCGTTGACTGCTGTTTTTGATGAGAAGGGGAGAAAGTCAATGTCTGTTATTCGTCTCGACAATTTTGATAATGAGGCATTAACAACTCATAAGGAGGGGGAAGTTATCCTTTCGGGAAAAACGTCTATCGGTTATACTGGTTTTGAGAATGTATCCGGTGAGGCTGTGCTTTCTTTTGGTTTCCCTTATAAAGAGATACCTAAAACTTATATTCGTAAATTGACTTTGGCTCCTTCTGTTGAAGCTTTTCAGTTCTTACGAAAGGGTGAGAGTGTAACTTTGACTTGGGAAATATCAGAACGCGAAGCTTCTGATTTCTCCGAATGTGTGCAGCGTACGTGGGAATATAGTTACGATACAAATAAACCTCAACCCGTAAATACTCCATATACTCCCGAAAAAATGAAGGAGGTGATGAGTAATTTCTTTGTCGAAAGCTATGTGGGAGATAATCCAATGCATTACTATTCGGGTGTTGGAATGCACACATCTACCTGCGAAAGCACTGATGTTGCCGAGGTCGGTTTTGTTGGTCGTACTTTGTTGAATGCATTCAATGCTCTTGAATATGGAGAGCAGAAAGGGCGTGCGGACTTGGTTACAAATGCAGGCAGTATCTTTGATACTTATGAGAAAAATGGATTTTCTACAGCAGGTTTTTTCAATGAAGTAGTACATTATAAACGCAACTTTGTAGAACCGGTTCATAGTATTCGTCGCCAATCGGAGGGCGTTTATGCGGTATTGCACTATCTCAATTACGAACGGACGAATGGACGGAAGCATTTGGAATGGGAGAAGAGGGTAAAAGGTGTGCTGGATACGTTCCTTCGCTTGCAGAATCAGGATGGAAGTTTTCCGCGTAAGTTCAAAGACGATTTTTCAATAGTCGATCAGAGTGGCGGAAGCACTCCTTCGGCAACTCTCCCTTTAGTATTGGGGTACAAGTATTTCAAAGATAAACATTACTTGGTAGCTGCTAAAAAGACAGTTGATTATTTGGAGAAAGAATTGATATCCAAAGCGGACTATTTTTCTTCTACGTTGGATGCGAACTGCGAAGATAAAGAGGCTTCTTTATACGCTTCCAGTGCGGCTTATTATCTGGCTTTAGTTACTAAGGGAGCAGAGCAGGAACACTATGCGGCATTAGCCAAAAAAGCTGCTTATTTTGCTCTGTCCTGGTATTATACCTGGGATGTTCCTTTTGCACAAGGACAAATGCTTGGTGATTTGGGATTAAAGACCAGAGGCTGGGGAAATGTTTCGGTGGAAAACAATCATATAGATGTGTTTGTTTTTGAGTTTGCCGATGTTTTGAATTGGCTTTCCAAGCGTTATGCCGAAAAACGTTTTTCTGATTTTGCTCAGGTTATTAGTACTTCCATGCGACAGTTACTTCCGGTGAAAGGACATCTTTGTGGCATAGCAAAAATCGGATATTACCCTGAAGTAGTTCAACATACCAATTGGGACTACGGTAAAAATGGAAAGGGGTTCTATAATGATATTTTTGCACCGGGTTGGACGGTTGCTTCTTTATGGGAATTGTTTTCTCCCGGGCGTGCAGAACATTTTCTTCTCCGGTAAAGACTCTTTTTTAAATCTTATGTCTGTGTCTAAACAAACATATACATTTCTGAATAGACAATGAATCCTAATCGTGTTGGATATATATATTTGTCACGTTGCATATATATGTCCAACATGTTGGATCTCTATTTCCAACACATTGGATATATATATCTGACAACTTACTTTTTGGGGATTAATCTTCCTCAGTCAAGCCCTTTTTCCAGCTTATTTTAATAGCTGCTATTTAAAGAGCCTGATTTCTTAGTTCTTTTTGTAGACTTAATGCTTTGTTTTCCGCAGCTTCCATAATTTCCCGTTCTCCCGGTCCTTTGTCGTTGATGCCGCAGAGATGTAATATGCCGTGGATAATGACCCGGTGGAGTTCTTCCTCGTATGTGCTCCCGAACTGTTCGGCATTGGTGCGCACGGTGTCGAGGCTGATGAACAGATCGCCTGAAAGGCGATTGCTTTCACAATAGTCGAAAGTAATGATATCCGTATAATAGTCGTGATCCAGATATTCGCGGTTTATTTCGAGTATCTTATTGTCCGAGCAGAAAATATAAGCAATTTCACCGACTTTCTTACCATAAGTAGCGGCGACAGCTTTTATCCACGCTGTTGTTTCCCGTTTTTTTATCGAAGGCATTTTTACCTCATCTGTTTGGTACGTAATCATATTCTTAACGACTTGGTCATAGGTGATTGGCAATCGGGTTAATGGAAGAACAGATAGCTGATAATAATAGCGGCAATGACACCGACAAGGTCGGCTGTAAGCCCGCAGGTGACGGCATTACGGGTTTTTGTTATTCCTATACTTCCGAAATAAACGGCAAGAACATAGAAAGTTGTGTCGGAGGCTCCGCGGGCCACGCAACTCATTCTTCCTACAAAGGAGTCGGGGCCGTATTGTTTCATAGCGTCAATCATCAGCCCGTTGGCACCGCTACCGCTTAATGTCTTCATTAAAGCCGTAGGCAGAGCACCCACGAAACTGGTATCCAATCCGAATAGTCCGACTGCCGAACCAATGCCGTTTACCAATATGTCCATAGCACCGGATGCGCGGAACACGGCAATACCCACAAGAAAAGCGACAAGATAGGGAATGATTCGTACAGCTGTATTGAATCCTTCCTTCGCTCCCGTCACAAACGCATCGTATACATTTGTTTTTTTCCACAATCCCCAGCATACAAATAATAAAATGATAGAGAATAGAATAATATTTGCTGCTACAGTGGAATATGTACCTAGTTGATCGCGTCCAATGTATAGGAATAAACTTACCAATCCTGCAAAAATGAGGCTGATACATCCTGCAAAAATAAGGACAGGCTTGTTCAGCAAATTAATACGTTGTACAATACTGACGGTGGTAATTCCTGCTATGGATGCGGTGGCATTGGTAAGCAACGTTGGGATAAATATATCGGTAGGTTGTGTCGCTCCCATTTGTGAACGGTACATCATGATACTTACGGGTATAAGAATAAGACATGACGTATTCATTACCAAAAACATAATCATCGGGTTGCTTGCGGTATCCTTTTTGGGGTTGAGCTCTTGCAGTTCTTTCATAGCTTTCAATCCCATTGGAGTAGCAGCATTATCGAGTCCCAACATGTTTGCAGATAGATTCATAAAGATAGAGCCCATAACCGGATGTCCTTTCGGAATATCAGGGAAAAGACGACAGAATAAAGGACTTAGCCAGCGTGATAGCGCATTAATCATTCCACTGTTTTCACCTATCTTCATTACACCTAACCAGAATGCCAGGATTCCGGTCAATCCTAAAGAAATTTCAAATGCTGTTTTGGAAGAACTGAATGTGGCGTTTACGAGCTGCGTAAAGATCTCCATGTCCCCCATGAATATGAGCTTGCAAAGTGCCACAATGAAAGCTATAATGAAAAATGCTACCCAAATGTAATTTAAAACCATAAAAAAACATTATTAGTGATTAGCGATGAGTGATTAGCTATTAATATTAATACGTACTAAGATTGTGCAAAAGTAGGAATAACTTTCTATTCTGTGTGTCTTTTTTCACTATTTTTGCCTGTGAGATATTTTCTTTTGAAAAAATAGGGCTAAAGTAATGTCGTTTCGTGCCAGTAGACTGCTATATGGTGATAATAGAGGGTGAATTTGATTAATAATAATGGAAAAAGCAAAGGAAATTCAGAAAGAACTGGAACAATATATTGATCCGGTAAAAAGGGATTATTTACCCAAGTTTTTTAAAACGGGTAAGGGACAATATGGTGAAGGTGATAAGTTTCTCGGAGTGGTAGTTCCCAATACCCGTACGGTTGCGAAACATTATAAGGACGTACCGTTTGAAGTCATGGCTGAATTGCTGCAAAGCGAATGGCATGAGTGCCGTTTGTGTGCCTTATTGATGCTGGTGGAGCGCTTTAAAAAATCCGATGAAAATGAAAAGAAACGTGTCTTTGATTTTTATCTTTCCAATACTCCGCGTATCAATAATTGGGATCTGGTGGATTTGTCTGCACCAGGTATTGTCGGTGAATTTCTGAAAGATAAGTCTCGTGAAGTCCTCTATACATTGGGTAACAGTCGACTGCTTTGGGAGCAACGTATTGCAGTTGTTTCAACTTACACTTTTATTAGGAATAATGACTTTATTGATATTCTTACCTTGTCCGAACGTCTGCTTTATCATCAGCACGATCTGATGCATAAAGCTATAGGATGGATGCTACGCGAAATGGGAAAGCGGGATAAAGACTTACTTGTACAGTTTCTGGAAAAGTATTGTAAAGTAATGCCGCGTACAATGCTGCGATACGCCATAGAAAAGTTCTCCGATGATGAACGAAAGGAGTTTATGAAGCGCTAAACGGGATGTGAATAATCACTATAACTCAGATCGAACTGTAGTGATGAGCGATGCAGTGTATATTTGTTTTTATACAATTCTTATTCTTTAGCAGAGTGAAAACTCATAATCTCTATTGAAATGTATATCTTTGCGCCGTGATAAAGGAGAGTAATGAATGGAAGATGAAAGTTTTAACATACGTGAGCACCAACTGACCAATCGTGAACGTGACTTTGAGAACGCTCTCCGCCCTTTGTCCTTTGAAGATTTTAGCGGACAGGATAAAGTGGTGGACAACTTGCGCATTTTTGTCAAAGCGACCCGGCTGCGTGGCGAAGCATTGGATCATGTGTTGCTGCATGGCCCTCCCGGTTTAGGAAAGACTACGTTATCTAATATTATAGCTAATGAATTGGGAGTAGGGTTTAAAATCACCTCAGGCCCGGTTTTGGACAAGCCCGGTGATTTGGCAGGAGTACTCACTAGTCTGGAACCTAATGATGTACTCTTTATTGATGAAATCCATCGCCTTTCTCCTGTAGTGGAAGAATATTTATATTCTGCTATGGAAGATTACCGCATTGATATTATGATAGATAAAGGTCCTTCTGCCCGGAGTATCCAGATCGATCTTAACCCTTTCACTTTAGTTGGGGCAACGACCCGCAGTGGTCTGCTTACAGCACCCTTACGGGCTCGATTCGGAATAAACCTTCATTTGGAATATTATGATGATGATGTACTCAGTACGATTATCGGACGTTCGGCGGGTATTCTCAATGTGCCTTGTTCTACCAGGGCAGCAGCCGAAATAGCTTCACGGAGCCGGGGAACCCCCCGTATAGCAAACGCATTGCTGCGTCGCGTACGCGATTTTGCACAGGTGAAGGGTTCGGGTAGTATAGATACAGAAATCGCTAATTATGCTTTGGAAGCTTTGAATATAGACAAGTATGGACTCGATGAAGTCGACAATAAAATACTGTGTACGATAATCGATAAGTTTAAAGGAGGACCGGTAGGTCTGACTACCATAGCGACAGCACTTGGAGAAGATGCCGGAACGGTGGAAGAAGTATATGAGCCATTTCTTATAAAAGAAGGCTTTCTGAAACGTACTCCTCGAGGACGTGAAGTAACCGAGTTGGCTTATAAGCATTTGGGACGGAGCCTTTATAATTCACAAAAGACGCTATTTAGTGATTAACTGCTAAATAACGAATTAATCATTTGAGCATTAAAGAATAATCATTAATAACGTGGCTGGATTAAAATCATTGGCAAAAGATACTGCTATTTATGGGATAAGCAGTATTGTCGGTAAGTTTCTTAACTATCTATTGGTACCGCTTTATACGGCGGTTCTGCCTGTTGCTTCGGGGGAATATGGGGTTGTATCTAATATGTATGCTTTTACGGCTTTAGTCCTTATTCTTCTGACTTTTGGTATGGAGACTGGTTTTTTCCGCTTTGCGAATAAAAGTGACGAGGATCCGATGAAGGTATATGCCAATGCCTTGATTTATGTAGGCGGGCTCTCCTTGATATTTCTTATTCTATGTTTTTCCTTTTTACATCCTTTATCGAATTTACTGGATTATAATGATCATCCTGAGTATGTGGGAATGATTGTTGTTGTTGTTGCACTTGACTCTTTTTCCAGTATTCCGTTTGCTTATTTACGTTATAAAAAACGTCCGATAAAGTTTGCCGGCATCAAGCTTTTTTCAATCATACTTAATATCACGCTTAATCTGTTTTTCCTCTTAGTATGCCCTTGGCTTGCCCATCACTATCCTGAAACTGTTTCGTGGTTTTATGATCCACATTATATGGTGGGATATATCTTTGGAATTAACGTTGTTACATCCGCTATTCAGTTCTTTTTCTTCATTCCCGAGCTGCACGGATTTAGCTATAAGATTGATAAAGGATTGATGAAGCAGATGGTCAGCTATTCATTCCCCATCCTTATATTGGGTTTGGTGGGTGTTTTGAACCAGTCTGTAGACAAGATGATTTATCCGTTTCTTTTTACCGATCGCCAGGAAGGACTTGTTCAATTGGGTATTTATAGTGCCACAAGTAAGATTGCGATGGTAATGGCGATGTTTACCCAAGCCTTTCGATATGCTTATGAACCGTTTGTTTTTGGTAAGAATAGGGAAGGTGATAATCGGGGTATGTATGCTTCAGCCATGAAGTATTTTCTTATTTTTTCATTGCTTGCTTTTTTAGTAGTTATGCTTTATCTGGATATACTACGTCATTTGGTTAATTCCCAGTATTGGGAGGGATTAAGTGTGGTAGCTATTGTTATGGGGGCTGAAATCCTTAAAGGGATTTATTTCAATCTTTCTTTCTGGTACAAGCTGATAGATGAAACCAAATGGGGAGCTTATTTCTCTATAGTTGGCTGTGCCGTTATCATGTTGATGAATATTATGCTTGTTCCCAAGTACGGTTATGTTGCTTCGGCTTGGGCATCAGTGGCCGGATATGGAGTGATTACCCTTCTTTCTTATTGGTTGGGGCAGAAGAAATATCCGATTAAGTATGATTTGAAGGGAATAGGAAAATATATATTGCTGGCTGCAATTTTGTATGTTGTTTCCAGTTTCGTCCCCGTACATAATTTCTATCTCAGAATGCTTTTCCATACCCTATTATTGGTGGTATTTCTGGTGTATATTACAAGGCATGATTTGCCACTTAAACAAATACCGATTCTTAACCGGTTTGCCCGTAAATGAATCATTTAAACTAATACCTGAAGATTTGATTATAGAATGAGACTGAAGTACATATTGGCTGTGGCCCTTTGCTCCTATATGCTTGTCGGTTACGCGGATGAAGGCATGTGGATGTTGGGTAATTTGAATAAGCAGTCCCGTAAAACCATGAAAGAATTGGGACTCCGGATGGAGCTTCCTCAAATTTATAATTCCAAGCAACCTTCACTAAAAGATGCTATTGTCAGTTTTGGAGGTTTCTGTTCCGGCGTGGTTGTATCTGCAGATGGCTTGGTTTTTACCAATCATCATTGTGGTTTTAGTTGCGTACAGCAACACTCTTCTGTGGAGCATGATTATTTGAAAGATGGTTTTATTGCCCGGACTCATGAAGAGGAACTGCCCAATCCTGGTCTCTATGTACGCTTTCTGTTAAGTACGGAAAATGTAACCAAGCGTGTATTCAGTGCCATAAAAAAAACGATGACGGAGTCCGAACGCTCTTCGGCTATCGATTCGGTCAGGATAACTATAGGCAATGAAATTTCCGCTCAGGATTCTACACTCACCGGTGTGGTCGATGCTTACTATGGCGGCAATGAGTATTGGCTTTCGGTCTATCGTGATTATAATGATGTCCGCTTAGTATTTGCGCCACCATCTTCCATCGGAAAATTCGGATGGGATACTGACAATTGGGTATGGCCCCGGCATACCGGTGATTTTTGTGTTTTTCGCATATATGCTGATCCAAATAATCATCCGGCTGACTATTCTCCGGACAATGTACCCTATCATCCCCAATACGTAGCGCCTATTTCGTTGTCAGGTTATAATGAAGGTGCTTTCAGTATGACGTTGGGGTATCCCGGTACTACAGAACGTTATCTTTCTTCCTATGGGATAGAGGAAATGATGGATCATACAAATCAGGCTCAAATAGATGTGCGGACGGTAAAGCAGGCTATTTGGAAACGTGCGATGGATAGTAGTGACAGCATTCGGATAAAGTATGCAGCAAAATATGATGAGAGCTCTAATTACTGGAAAAACAGTATAGGTACCAATCAGGCCATCCGTAAGTTGCATATTCTGGATAAAAAGCGGCAAATGGAGCAGACTGTCCGCGAATGGATATTGAAAACACCCGGTGGAAAGGCTAAATATGCTAATTTGTTTGAAAGCCTCGACTCAAGTTATAAAGCTCGTAAGGTGACCGATCGTGCACAGGCCTATTTCATAGAATCTTTTCTATCAGGTCCGGAACTGATACAATTGGTTTTGAAAATACTTAATTTCGATTCCAATGGCAATAAGAATACAATCGTTGCCGGCCTGAAAAGCATTGTGGAGCAATATGCCAATCTTGATTTGAATATTGATAAGGAAGTCTTTACCGCAATGCTGAAAGAGTACCGTGCAAGGGTGGACACGGCTTATCTTCCCGGTTTTTACCGTACGATTGATAAAGAATATCATGGTGACGCACAAGCTTACGTAGACACGCTTTATGCCCATTCCGAGATGACGACTCCACGAGGATTAAAGCGTTTCCTGGAGCAAGACTCCACTTATCACATTATGGATGATCCTGCGGTGTCTCTTGGCATTGACGTCTTGGGGCAGCTGTATGATATGAATATGAAAATGCAGGAAGCCTCTACCCGGATTTCCAGTGGAGAACGTTTACTCAATGCTGTTATTCGTGAAATGTCCGCCAGTCGTAATTTTTATTCCGATGCCAATTCTACCATGAGGTTAAGTTTTGGAACAATAGCAGGATATTCTCCGTATGATGGTGTGCAGTTTGGGTATTACACTACAACTAAAGGCATTCTTGAGAAGGTGAAAACCAATGCCGGGGATAAAGATTTTGCAGTCCAACCGGAAGTTCTGTCGTTGCTCGCGTCAGGTGATTTTGGTAAGTATGCCGATGAGAAGGGACAAATGAGGGTTTGCTTCATTACAAACAATGACATTACCGGAGGAAACTCGGGTAGTGCCATGTTCAATGCTCAAGGAGAGCTACTCGGTTTGGCATTTGATGGGAATTGGGAGGCAATGGGTAGCGACATCCTTTATGAGCCCAAAACGCAGCGTTGCATTGGGGTTGATATACGTTATATTCTCTTTATTCTGGAAAAATTGGGGAAGGCTGATCATCTCATAAAAGAATTAAAGCTTATTCCTTAGAAATAAGGTTTAATTATCTGCCAACTTTCCACGAATACGATCATCAAAGGCAGAGAGTGCCGCTTTTGCACCTTCACCCATAGCAATAATAATCTGTTTGAAAGGGACGCTTGATACATCTCCTGCTGCATATATCCCAGGTAAGTTTGTTCTACAATTTGCATCGATTTTTATTTCTCCTATTGGAGTGACTTCCAATTCTTCACGGAAAGGAACGCTGTTAGCTGCCAATCCTATCTGCACGAAGATACCGTCCAGATCGTAATCCTTTTCTTCATTTGTATTGCGATCCTTTACACGGATACCGATGACTTTGTTTCCATCGCCCAGAACTTTAGTAGTCTGTGATGACGTAAATATTTCAACATTTGGCAAATTTCGGGCTTTATCCTGTAATACCTGGTCGGCTTTTAGTGTATCAAGGTATTCGAATACCGTTACTTTACTACAAATTCCGGCTAAGTCAATTGCTGCTTCTACTCCCGAATTTCCACCTCCAACAACGGCTACATGCTTTCCTTTATAAAACGGACCGTCGCAGTGCGGACAGAATGCGACTCCTCTTCCTATATATTCTGTTTCGCCCTCAATGTTTAGTTTACGCCAACTTGCTCCTGTTGCAATAATGATACAGGGGGATAGAAAACGTTCGCCGCTTGCGGTATCAATTATTTTCTCTTTATCACCGAGCGAAGCTTTTATAATTTTCCGATTTTCGTATAAATCGATGGGGTAATGTCCTATATGACCTTTCAGAGCTTCGGCTAATTGAGTTCCTGTTGTTTGAGGAATAGATATCATATTTTCAATGCCTACGGTTTCCTTCAGCTGACCACCTGTACGTTCGGCAATAATCGCGACTTTCAATCCCTTGCGAGCCGAATAGATAGCGGCAGAAGCTCCGGCCGGGCCTCCTCCCAATACCAATACATCATACTCTTTTACGATAGGTATAGTGTCTTTTTGCTCTTCTGAATCGAATGTGTTTTCAAGCTTTTGCAAAAGTTCACCCAGTTCCCCACGCCCTACATGGAGTTGTTTACCATTAGCTAAGACGGTTGGGACACCTTGGATATTGAGTGTTTTTACTTCCTCTTCAAAAAGTGCACCATCTATCATTTCATGGGTAATCTTTTCATTGAGAAGTGCCATTATATTTAGAGCCTGAACAACATCAGGGCAATTTGTGCAAGTAAGTGAGACGTAAGTCTGTAAAGTGATGGGACCTTTTAATGCTCGTATACGGTCGGAAATGATTGCATCCGGAAGATTTTTCCCCTTTCCGTCAGCGTTAAGTATGGCGAGGAGTAGTGATGTAAACTCGTGTCCGTTAGGTATTCCACGAAATGATATGCCGGTACTTTCTCCATTTCTATATATTTGGAATTCAAGCTTGGGCTTTTCTGTGGTAATAAACTCGCAAGAGATCTTGCTTGAAGACTCTGCTATGTCTTTTAGGAAATCTACCAACTCTTGTGCATTTTCGTGCTGAGGTTGGTATGTAGCACGAAGAATGTATGTTTTTTCCAGTGCCTGAAAAATAATCTGTAGTTGTTCTTTTATTGATGTGTCTAACATATTGATACTTTCTTTTGAGAGTTCTCAAAATAACTCTTTTTAATATGCTTAGCAATGAATTTTAAAGTCCCCTCCATACTGTTTTTGGCAGCTTGGAGAGAACTTTGTATAGAGAAAAGATTCTTAAATCTTGCCTACCAAATCAATACTCGGATGAAGCGTTGCACTGCCTTTTTTCCATTTGGCGGGACATACCTCTCCATCGTGTGTAGCTACGAACTGGGCAGCTTCTACTTTGCGGAGAAGTTCATCGGCATTACGTCCGATGCTATTGTCCTGAATTTCCGCCAGTTTTACTTTTCCTTCCGGATCTACTACAAAAGTTCCTCTGTATGCCACTCCTTCTTCTTCAATCAGTACACCGAATGCACGTGCCAGCGTTCCGGTATGATCAGAAAGCATAGGGTACTTAATCTTGCGGATACTTTCGGAGGCATCATGCCATGCTTTGTGCACAAACTGTGAATCAGTGCTTACGGAGTATACTTCCACACCCATTGCCTGGAATTGATCATACTTTTCTGCCATGTCTACCAGTTCGGTAGGGCATACAAAAGTAAAGTCGGCAGGATAGAAGAAGAAGATAGCCCATTTGCCTTTTACATCTTCGTTGGTTACTGTTTTGAAATTTCCGTTTTGGAAAGCCTGAACTTTAAATTCAGGAAGCTGGGAATTAATAATTGGTTCCATAATCTTTATTTATTTATGTGATTAATATTTTTGTAACGGTTACAAAAATATAATCTTTTTCTTCAATAAAACAAAATAACCGATTGAAAAGATTTATGGAACGATAGAGAAAATCTATACGGGGCATTGAGTTGCCTTTAAAGAAAGCATTTCACGGGGTACAGAGGCTTTTATTTCTTTGATGAGAACTTCTAATAAGGTGTTTCGGATAAAGTGTTCGCCGGTAACCATAATCACTTGCCGGGTAGGGCAAGGTATTGCAAAAGGACGCACCAGCTTCTTTTGTTCTTCATTCAGTTGATAAGTTGCAAGTTCAGGGATAAAAGTAATGCCTTTTCCACTTTCTACCATACGCATAAAAGTTTCCATGCTTCCTAAACGGTATGCTGCCTGACTGATGCGGGCTGCTTTCATCTGGCAGAATCGTATTAGTTGGTCGCGAAAACAATGTCCTTCATCAAGTAACCATAGCTCTTCACCATTCAAATCGGAGGTTCGTATAATCTCATGGCTAAACAGATCGGTATTCTGTGCTACGTAGGCATAAAACTGCTCATAAAACAATGATTTCTGCTGTAAATGCTCTAAGTCCGGGAGACTTGCTATAATACCGGCATCAATACCGCCATTTGCTACGGCTTTTTTTATATTCTCCGTTTTCATTTCCACTACGCGGATATCCAGATTTGGATTTTTTTTCATCAGTTGCGGGAAAAAACGTGGCAATAAATAGGGGGCTATCGTTGGGAGGATGCCTAGTCTGAATGTTCCGGTTAGAGAGTGCTTCTCTTCCTTAATGATATCTTTTATACGGCCGGCTTCTGCCATTACGGTTTGAGCCTGTTCCAAAATCAGCCTTCCAATAGGAGTCGGGCAGATGGGTTGTTGATTGCGGTCGAATATCTTAACGTCTAACTCTTCCTCCAGTTTTTGTATCATAGCACTCAGGGTAGGCTGAGTTACCCTGCACGATTCGGCAGCTTTGGCAAAGTGTCGGAATTGGTTGACAGCGATAATATATTCCAGTTGTTGTAAAGTCATGTTCCTTACTGATTAGTAATTATTGATTAGAGATTTTCGGCCGATACCGATAGCAAATTCTACGATTTATCTCTTTCCGGCGTATTTCGTAATGCATCATATAGAATCTGTCTATGCAAAGATAGAAATTATCTGTTTGACAAGCACTGATTACCTTCTTATCTTTGTCATATCAAAAAACGAAATATAGTATTAATTTATAAAAATAACGCATTATGAAAACTTTAGATTATCTTAAATTAAATGAATCGAGTGTAGCTAACGTAGTATCTGCATTGCAGCAACTTTTAGCCGATTTTCAAGTACATTATACGAATCTTCGTGGTTTCCACTGGAATATCAAAGGTCATGGTTTTTTTGTTCTTCACAGTAAATTTGAAGAACTCTATGATGATGCAGCCGAGAAAGCTGATGAAATAGCAGAACGCATTCTCATCTTGGGAGGTGTTCCTTCCAATAAGTTCAGTGAGTACCTTAAAGCTGCTACGGTAAAAGAAGTATCCGGAGTTACTTCCGGTAGTGAAGCTGTGGAGCAGATCCTCAATACTTACCGGCTACTTATTGATGAAGAACGAACAATACTCTCGCTTGCTTCCGAAGTGGGCGATGAAGTGACGGTGGCCATGATGAGCGATTATTTGAAAGAGCAGGAAAAACTGGTTTGGATGTTGGTTGCTTTTAGTACCAAATAAAGACTTATACTCAATTATATAGATTTATTTAGGCTCCATGCTCTCTGTAAAAAGAGTAGTATGGAGCTTTTTTGTGGATAAGACCACCAATAGAGTATGTATTTATGACATAAAATTATGGTTTTGTGTCATCTGTTGCTTTCATACATAAATGTCACGGAAGCGTACGCTGTATTTGATGATCGTCCTTAATTTTGCTTATGTTTTCAATATTGATATCGGACTGGAAAGGTAAAAGATTGCCAGGATAACGCTATTGTTTAACTTTAAAATAATACTAATTATGACTTAAAAAACATCTTCTCTTGGGGATGCAGTGATGTTTGCTGTATTTCTCTTTCCCCTACAAAATCAAAATCTTTAATCATTAACCTTTAAATTGAAACAAAGTATGACTTTTAGAAAGTATAAGCTTTTGTTTTTTTGCCTTGTTTTAGCCTTTTTATCTTTTCAGGCTTCCGGTATATATGCCGGACAAGTGCATAGTTCTGGTACCTTACAAGCAAAAAACAATCTTGTGAGAGGCACAGTGAAAGATGCATCCGGAGAGCCTTTGATAGGAGTTAATGTCACGATCAAAGGAAAAACGAATGCAGGGACTATTACCGATATAGATGGTCACTTCTCCGTTAATTGTGAAAACAAGGATATCTTGGTTTTTTCATACATCGGATATGCTACGCAGGAAGTGGCGGTGAATGGAAGAAATTCTTTAGCTGTTATGCTGAAAGAAGATTTGAAGCAATTGGACGAAGTGATTGTTATTGGTTATGGTACAACCACCCGCAAGAGTGTGGTTGGTGCAGTGGATCAAGTAAAATCTGGCATGATAGAAGATCGTCCTGTGGCTAACATGACCCAAGCTTTGCAGGGTGCTTCTCCAAACTTGATTATTCAGCAGCGTAGCTTTAATCCGAATGATAATACTACAAACATCAACATTCGGGGTATCAGTACAACAAACAATAACGATCCGTTGATTGTAATTGATGGTTTGGTTGCTGATGCGGGTAGTTTAAATAAGTTGAATCCCCAGGACATTGACAACATTTCCGTATTGAAAGATGCCGGAACTGCCGCTATTTACGGTTCACGATCTTCTAACGGTGTACTGCTTGTCACCACTAAAAAAGGAACGAAGAATGAGCGTCCGGTAGTGCGGCTGAATGGTATGGTCGGTTGGGAAGATCCTAAGATTTTGTTTACTCCTGTAGCCGGTTATCAAAATGCAACTCTAAAAAATTTAGCCTTAACTAATTCCGGGATGAATCCTATTTTTACTCCCGAACAAATCAGGGACTTGGCTGCCCACCAGAGTGAAGAGAGCTGGTTTTATGACCAGATTATCCGTACTGCATTACAGCAGAATTACAATTTAAGTGTATCCGGCGGTAGTCAAAATACAACATATATGGTTTCCATGGGCTACTATAATCAAGAAAGTAACTATGTCGGCAATAAAGGGTTTGGTTTGCAGCGCTACAATATGCGTTCAAATGTAAGTACTGAGATCGGCCGTTTTAAATTGACTACTATCTTGGCCTATACTCGTAATAATAGCCTGACGACTACCGGGAGTAGCTTGGAAGTGGATGCTGCACGTATTCCGCCTTATTATTATTATAAAATGAAAACCGATGATGGAAGATATTTGCTTAATGATGTACTTTCGGAATTTACCCCCCTTGCCAGTTTGGAAGCTGGAGGAACAAATAAATATCGTAACAATTATCTTAACGCAAGCGCCACAGCCGAGTTTAAGGTGATGGATGGCTTGAAGTTGAGAGGAGTTCTGGGTGCTGATATTATTAATGATCATCGGTTTACCCGTCAGTTAATGATTCCGTACTACGCCAGTGAAGAGGCAACTACACCCCAACGCTATGGGAATGAAAACCGTGAAACAGATGATTGGGATCATGAAGCTTACCTGATCAATTCACAATTTTTGGTGGATTATAATAAAACCTTCGGAAAGCATACTATTTCCGGATTATTTGGCGTTACAAACGAGTCTTTTACGGCGACTTCCAATGAGATTAAGATGAAATATACTAATCAGGATTTAGGAACTGCTGGAGAAGATACGCAAATAATAGTTGGAGGTGGCTCTTCAACATCAGTAGAAAATACCGATCGCACAAGCTTGACGTCGCTTCTAGGCCGTTTAGGTTATTCATATAATGATAGGTATTATGCGGAATTCAGTTTCCGTGATGATGCTTCTTCAAAATTTCATAAAGGTTATCGCTGGGGATTCTTCCCTTCTTTGTCTTTAGGCTGGAGACTCTCGGAGGAGACCTTTTTTAATGGGTATAAAGAGAAGGTTGGAGATTTGAAACTACGTGCATCTTATGGTATTTTAGGTAACCAAAGTATTGGAACCTACGATCGTTTTACCACTTATAATCCCTATAACAATACCTATTCCTACAATAATAAAGTGGTAAGCGGGACGGGGTTTACTCTAGGGAAAGATGATCTTACCTGGGAAAAATCCAAAACATTTAATATCGGAGTAGATGCAAGTTTTTTTAATAATGCCTTGAGTTTAACATTTGACTATTTTCATAAGAAGACAACGGATATTCTTATGAAACCTCAGGTGCCAAGTGTATTTGGTACTGAGAGACCTCAAGACAATATTGGAGCAATGAAAAATAGCGGATGGGACATGTCAGTTAATTACCGCTTGAATACCGGAAAATTTAAACATGTATTTAGCTTTAATCTGGGAGATTCAAGAAATGAAGTTGTCGATTTTCCGGGATATGAGCAGATTAGTGGCATGGAAGAATTATATAAGCTAATTCGCGTGGGAATACCTCTAAATTCATATTATGGTTATAAAACGGATGGTTTCTTCCAAAGTTATGAAGAGATAGAAGCTTCGGCGATCCCTGTCGGCGGAACGGTGCAGCCAGGTGACGTTAAGTTTGTTGATAGAAATAAAGACGGAATCATTGATTCGAAAGACCGGTTTATTTTAGGAAATGCCTTTCCAAGATATACTTTCGGATTCACTTATAACTTGAGTTGGAATAATTGGGACTTTAGTCTGTTTGCCCAAGGGGTGGGTAAAAGGGATATGATGGTGCGTGGAGAATTGGTAGAACCTTTCCACCAGAATTATTCCTATGTTATTTATAAACATCAATTGGATTTTTGGACTCCGACTAATACTGATGCCAAATGGCCCAGGTTGTCTGCTCCGGGATCTGCATCCAATGCTAATGATTTTCGTAACGGTTCGGATCTTTTTATTTTTGATGGGAAATACCTGCGAATTAAAAATATTACATTGGGATATACATTCCCCAAGGAGTGGACAACTAAATTGGGTATGCAGAAGTTGAGGCTTTATCTTAATGGTCAGAATTTACTCACTTTCAGTAAGAACTCTTTCATTGATCCGGAATCGAGTGAGTTCGGCAATCAGATGACTAGTGGTGGTGCAAATAGCGGACGAAATTATCCGACTTTGAGATACTATGGCTTTGGTGTGGATGTGGAATTTTAATACAGACTGGATATGAAAAATAATAAGATAATATTCTTGATCTCATATTTATTGGGAACTGTATTGCTTACAGGATGTAATTCGATGGAGAATGCCCCTACTGATAAGTATACAGATGATAGTTATTGGACCTCTATTGAAAAAGCGCAATGGATTATCAATATGGCATACAGCCAGATGTATAATGCCGGTAAAATGTGGGCCGATGAATCATTGAGTGATAATCTTTTCGAGGGACGTTCAAATACCGATCAACGTCTTATGCGGAATGGCCTTGCTGATCCTTCGCTTGGAGTATTTGCCAGTGAATGGAAAGATCTTTATGGCGGCATTAAGACTTGTCATATATTCTTGGAAAAACAGAGCCTGGTGCCGATGACTGAAGCGGAGAGAAGTCGTATGAGTGCCGAAATACGTTTCATTCGTGCCGCAATTTATTTTCGTTTGACCAACTTCTATGGTGATATTCCTTTCTTTACAAAGGATATAACTTGGGACGAGTCAAAGACCGTACCTCGTACTTCTCGAGCCACGATTATTCAATTCATTCATGATGAGTTGGATGCCGTTATGGATCAATTGCCAAGCAAGGGGGAATTGAGCGTTGATGAACGGGGCAAAATTACTAAGGCTGCCGTTTGTGTGCTTCAAGCCAGGGTTTATTTGGCTGATAATGATTGGACTAATGCGGCTAAATATTGTGAATATCTCATGAATCAGCAGGACAAATATGGAAGTTATTCCCTTTTCCCCGATTATGCGGGATTATTTACTCAGGATAATGAATATAATGATGAAATCATTATGGATTATGGGTATGTACCGAGTGTGAAAACATGGGGAGAAATGTATGACATGGCACCGTTATCTCAAGGAGCCAGACTTAATGGTAGAGCTCCTACCCAGTCGTTGGTAGATAGTTACCTTACACTGAATGGGAAAACGATAGACGAAGATCCCACTTACAATGAAAATAATCCCTATGCCAATAGAGATCCGCGTTTAACGGCAACTGTGATTTATGACGGTTACAATTGGAGCAAAAATGTGAATGATGGCAGTAAGGATACGTATATCTATATCAAACCGGGAACCGATCCCGGAGAGAAACTTGATGAGTATAGAGGTGGAACAGCCAATCAGACAGCTACCGGTTATTATGTGCGTAAGTATTATGATGTTAAGCATGAGACAAGTCTGGCTTCTGCAATAAACATCATTACAATGCGTTATGCCGACGTGCTTCTGATGTATGCGGAGGCTATGAATGAGCAAGGGATGATGACTTCCGATATTTGGAATAAAACAATCCGTTTGTTACGTATTAGAGCAGGCTTTACAAATCAAGAAGCTCTTGATTATCCTGATAAGTCCCAAGCCGAAATGAGGCAGATTATTCGTCGTGAACGTAGAAGTGAACTGGCACTGGAGGGGTTGAGATGGTTTGATATCAAACGTTGGAAAGCCGGTACGGAATATCTGAATGGGTTTGTATATGGCGCTAAATTTGAAAACGGTAATAGAGATTATATCCGTTTGGATAATCGCAAATTCAATGAAGCAAGAGATTATTTATGGGCTGTACCACAGTCACAAATTGACTTGAATTCTAATTTACGCCCCAATAATCCTGGATATGCCAACTAATGCTCAATAATATTAAAATTAAATCGTTATGAAAACAAAATCAAATATAATCATTGCATTATTATCTGTACTATTTATATCTGCTGCTTGTACCAGTGATATGGAGTTCAAAGATGTTAAATTGACTCCGGTAAATAAGCTTTATGCCCCGGTTGACGGGAAAGGATTAGAGTTACTCAAGTCGGCTACTGCATCGTTGTTTTTTGAGTGGGAGGCTTCGAAAGCGGAGGATAGCGGCGCTCCTTTATATGAAGTTGTTTTTGATAAGGAAGACGGGGATTTTTCAAATCCTATTTATCGGATTGTTGCCGATGAAATGGGCACACAAAGCCATGCAACTATCAGCCATAAAGATCTGAATAAGATATGGGGTATGGCAGGGATTGAATCCGGTGCTACCGGAACGTTGAAATGGACGGTCGTTTCATCGCGCGGGTTGAATAGTGTGGTAGCTAAAGAGTCCAGAAAACTCACTTTGACCCGTCTATTAGGTTTCGCCGAACTTCCCAATCAGCTATATATTACGGGAGAAGCTTCCGAAGGAGGTACAAATGTGGATAACGCCCTTTCTTGTTCTTCGCCGGAGCAAGGCGTTTATGAGATCTTTACCAAACTGGAAGCCGGTAAAAAGTATCATTTCATCGATAATAAGAACCCTGCAGTAGCACGTACATTCTACATTGACAATAAAGAAATCAAGGAAGGAACGGCGGAAGGTACTGTTGCCGAAACAGGAATATATCGTATTATATTGGACTTTAATATTGCTTCGGTGAAATTCATACAGGTGCAAAAATTAGGTTTATTCTTCTGCCCAAGCAATGCTGTAATTATGGATCTTAGTTATAAAGGCAAAGGAATATGGCAAGGTGAAGGTAAAATCGAATTCCATCAAGAGTCATGGGGACGTGATGAACGTTATAAATTCCAAATGGAGATATCGGAAGATGGGGCTGCCTCTATTGTACATTGGGGACCAACGAATGCAAGTTTGGATTCAAGACCGGGAGCCAATGAGAGTCAGGCATATTATAACATGGCCCAATATGGAGTCAGCCAATGGGATCAAAAATGGAAATTTGCCGGAGAAATGGATGGTGCCCAAGTAAGAATTACCGTATATTTCAATAATGATAAAGGGGCTTACACCCATACGGTTGAGAAACTCTGATCGAATAATAACTAAATCAGTAAAAGATGAAAAAATTATTATTATATATTCCGTTGTTGACACTGGCTCTTCAGGCTTGTGGAGGAATAGAAGATGAATATATGTATGGAAAAGGGCTTTACACGATTGACTGGAATGCTGCGGCCGACAGTAGTTCTACTTCTCTTATAGATCGTTTCTGGAATACGGACGAACACTTTTTTAACTATGGGAATGACGGCTTGGTGATCGACTTTCAGTATTGGCCCCAAGCACATGCTATGGATGTACTTATTGATGCTTATATTCGTACTAACGATGCCAAATATAAAACTTACTTTGATGCTTGGTATGCCGGCATCAAAGTAAAAAATGGTAATAGTTACTGGAATAATTATTACGATGATATGGAGTGGATTAACCTGACTATGCTTCGTTTGTATGACGTGACTAAAGAGCAGAAATATCTGGATACTTCCAAAGAACTATGGGGATATATAAAAGCGGGATGGGACGAAACGTATGCCGGAGGAGGCGTATCATGGGTACATGATAAACCCTGGAGCAAAAACGCATGTTCCAATGGCCCTGCCAGCATTATTGCCAGTCGCATATATGCCATTACTAAGGACGATTCCGACAAAGCAATGGCGATTAAAATATACGATTGGGAAAAAGAAAATCTGTTTAATCCCGGAACCGGTGCTATTTATGATAATATTAATGGCCAGACAGGCGCTATAGGGCAGTTCTCATTAAGCTATAATCAAGGTACTTTTGTAGGAGCAGCTTATGAGTTGTATAAAATGACAGGCGACGTTACTTATTTGAATGATGCCCGTAAGGCTGCTAACTTTTGTATAAGTAATTCCGGCATGATAGATTCCGGAAATAATGTGCTGAGGGACGAAGGAAATGGCGACGGGGGTTTGTTTAAAGGAATTTTTATGCGTTACTTTGTCCAGCTCATATTGGATAAGGATTTGGATCCGATATATAAGACTAAATTTACGACATTTTTAAATAATAATGCTGAGACATTATGGCGTAAAGGAGTTCGTAAACAAGATCTGCTTTTTGGTACATCTTGGACATCCGCACCTGCAGGGACCACTCAGTTAACGTCTCATACAAGTGGGTGCACACTGATTGAAGCAAAAGCTTATTACGAAAAAATGATTAAATAATGAAGAAAAAGAATCTTAGTTTTTGTGTTTTAGCTGCGACCCTGTTTGTAGGACATGCCAGAGCAGCCGAGTTTGTTTTGCCTAGCGATAATACGGCGGTGATTAACCATAAGGCTGAGGCTGCCGCTTACAAAAGTAACCGTCCACCGGTAAGCAAACGTTTGTTTACTTCAAAAACGGTTGAAGCGGAGATTGTCAGAGTCAAGAAGTTGCTGACCAACCCGAAATTGGCTTGGATGTTCGAAAACTGTTTCCCGAATACACTGGAGACTACCGTTCATTATCGTACAAAGGATGGAAAGCCTGACACATTTGTATATACGGGAGATATCCATGCAATGTGGCTTCGTGATTCCGGAGCTCAAGTATGGCCTTACGTGCAGTTGGCAAATAAGGATCCCGAATTGAAAAAGATGCTTGAAGGAGTGGTTCGCCGTCAGTTTAAGTGTATCAATATTGATCCGTATGCAAATGCTTTTAATGACGGAGCAACAGGAAGTGATTGGATGACTGATATGACGGATATGAAGCCGGAGCTTCATGAACGGAAATGGGAGATAGACTCACTTTGCTATCCTCTTCGTCTTGCCTATCAGTATTGGAAGGAAACCGGTGATGCCAGCATCTTCGATGATGAATGGATACAGGCTATCACTAATATCTTGAAGACTTTCAAGGAACAACAACGTAAAGAAGGAGTTGGCCCATACAAATTCCAGCGTAAAACGGAGCGTGCTTTGGATACGCTTAATAATGACGGCTTGGGTGCACCTGTAAAGCCGGTGGGACTTATAGCTTCTGCTTTCCGTCCTTCGGATGATGCTACGACTCTTCAATTCCTTGTTCCGTCTAATTTCTTTGCTGTATCATCTCTCCGCAAGGCTGCTGAGATTCTTTCGACTGTAAATAAAAAGCAGGACTTGGCTGATCAATGTACCAGTCTGGCACAGGAAGTGGAAAATGCTTTAAAGAAGTATGCGACTTATAACCATCCTAAATATGGCACAATTTATGCATTTGAGGTGGACGGCTTTGGCAATCACTTCCTTATGGATGATGCTAATGTTCCGAGTTTGTTGGCTATGCCATATCTGGGTGATGTGGACGTGAATGATCCTATCTATCAAAATACGCGTCGTTTTGTATGGAGCGAAGATAATCCTTACTTCTTCAAAGGGAAAGCCGGAGAAGGCATTGGCGGTCCACATATCGGATATAATATGATTTGGCCAATGAGTATCATGATGAAGGCTTTTACCAGCCAGGATGATCAGGAGATCAAAGAATGTGTAAAGATGCTCATCAACACAGATGCCGGCACAGGCTTTATCCATGAATCTTTTTATAAAGATGATCCTGTCAAATTTACACGTCCATGGTTTGCTTGGCAAAATACATTGTTTGGCGAATTGATTCTTAAATTGGTCAATGAGGGAAAAACCGATATCTTAAACGGCATTCAATAAGCATTGGTAGTAAACTTTCCTGATATAAAATAAAGGCTGCTTGCGATAGATAATCTATTGACAAGCAGCCTTTACTTCGTGAAGATGACTCTGTTATACGGAGCTATGATCAAGTATTATACTTATCTCCATCTCCTTCAGGATATGCTGTACCGCTATTCTTGAAAGCGTCATTTTTGTTTTCCCTGTACTGTCGCGGGGTCATCTCGTATCTTTGCGAAAACAGTTTATAGAAGGTTCCCCTATTTATAAAGCCTGCTGCATCTATTATTTCTTCTACCGTAAGGTGGGTAGAAAGCAACAATTGCTCAGCCCTTGCCAGCCGATACTCTTTTATAATGTCTGTTGGCGATTTATCCGTAATATTTTTCAATAGCCGGTAAAATTGCCTTGTACTATATCCGATGGAACTACTGATGAACTCAGCGGATAGATCCGGATTTTTTATGTTTTCGTCGATAATCAGCATGATCTTATCAAAAAAAGATTTGTCTTCTTTGTGCAAAAAGCGTCCGTTGTTCAATTCAAATGAACTGAGAGGTGAACGATAATATTCTTTCAGTTCTTTTTCACGCTCTATCAGGCGTACTACCAATTTTTCGAGATAATCTACATTGAAGGGTTTTGTCACGTAAGCTTCAGCACCCGAATGAATACCTTTTGCCTGTTCGTTGATGTTGTTTAGTGCGGATAACAGAATAAGCGGAATGTGCTTTAACACCTTGTCCGATTTTATCTTTTTAGCGAATGACATGCCATCCATTCCGGGCATCATCACGTCCGAAATGATTAAATCCGGTTCTTCCTGCAGTAATTGTTCCATAGCTTTTTCGGCACTGTCGAATGGTTGCACGTTATATTTGCCTACAAATATTTCGGTAATAAACCACAAGATGGAAGGATCGTCATCAATAATCATAATGGTTTGTTTGGCAGCGTTGAAGGGTAGGGTAGTGTTCCTGAATTCATAAGGCTTATGCTCCGAAAGCGGCGGATATCCTTCCAATAAAATGGGTTTAGTATCGGACACAGCTGTCTCTAGTGAAGGCAATACTACCTCAAAAGTAGTAATTTCATCCGGAATACTTGTCACTTCTATGCGTCCGTTCAGTAAATTCACCATGCTGTGACAAATAGCCAATCCTAAGCCGTTTCGGGGGAATGCTCCGTTTTGATTCTGTATCTCGAAATTATCCAGAATCTTGTACCTGTCGAATACTTTGGTCAGATCTTCCTGCTTTATCCCTTTACCCGAATTGGATACCCGGATATATAGCTCATTGGTGTCTTTGTCGATATATTGTTCTATCGTTATACTGCCCTGTTTTGGCGTGTATTTAAAGGCATTGGATAGCAAGTTATTCACTATTTTGCTTAGACAGCTTGCATCGGAATTCCAATACGCATTTTCTTCAATTCGTAACTGATAGTTGAGATCCTGTCTTTCTGCCAGTTCGCAGAATGATTCTGCAATACTGCGGGTTTGTCCGGCAACGCAAAGCTCCTTTATATCGAGAGGTTTATGCCCGGTTTCCAACCGACGGAACTCTATTAGCTCAAGGATCAATGCATTCAACTTCACTACATTCTGCTGAATCATGGCAGCATACTTCCCAATATAAGGGTCGGTTCCGGGGTAAGAAAGAATTTTCTCACAGGGGCCCGATATCAAGGTTAGCGGGGTGCAGAATTCATGGGTAATGTTTGTAAAGAAACGCAATTTCGATTCATACAACTCTTCACGCTGATGCCGATTCATCTCATCAATTAAAGTTTTCTTCTTTCTTTTATACCGTTTTATGGCATAATGAACCGTCGTACTTATGAGAATGAGGACGAGTATGGAATAAAACCAATACGCGAGCGTTGTCATATACCACGGTGGAGTTACCCTTATCAGTAGCGTATAAGGTTTACTTTCCTTTCCTGTGGTGTTGTTTCGGTATTTCACCAATAAAGTATATTCTCTTGGCGAAAGGTTGGAAAAAACAGCTGTTGTAGAGCTACCGTTTTCAACCCAGTTATCGCTTAAACCGTCTATTTTATAATAGTAAGTGTAATTACTTCCATTGATGCAGTCAATTGTCGCAAAGGACAGACTGAAGAAATTTTGGTTATATTTCAATACCAAAGTTTTCCGATTATCCTCGTTTTTAAGGAATTCATAGATGTTATATTCTTTACCGAATATGGAGAGATGATTGAAAAATAGTTCCGGCATATACTCTTTCAATTGTGTCCCGTCTTCATGGATTGCAATGAAGCCGTTGATACCACCGAAAAAGAGAGTACCGGTAACTTCGTCTTTGTAAAAAGCACCGTCGCTAAACTCAGAAACTTCCTGATCGCCCTGCTGTCGGTAAATCTGTGCTGTGCCGGTCATTACATTGAATTTTACCAGACCCTGATTTGTGCTGAGCCACAGGTTTTTGTCTTTCCCTTCCAATATCCCATGTATGGTATTATTAGGAAATCCATCCGTTTCATTATAAACCCGTGAAATGCCCTGATGCCAACGGGCGAGTCCGAAGCTGGTTCCAAACCAGTAATCGTGTTCATTTTTAAGGATGGAAAAGATATCGTTAACCGTTTGGTTCTTTACCACTTTGTCAAAGCGGAATGTTACCATCCGGCCTGTCTTTACGTTCATTCGGTAAGCTCCGTAACCGCGATTGCCAAACCAAACAATGGAGTCGTTTTCCTGATAGGAGGTAAAGAAATAGTTGGAGGCTTTTCTTCCTCCGTCTATTACAATTCTTTTTGCCGATTTTATGTATAGGGAATGTCCCGATATACCGATGTTTATTTTTACAATCCCTTCTCCTACGGTAGATATCCACAATGTGCTGTCGTTCAATTCCACGATGGAATGTATATAGCGTACCGCCTTTTCACCGGCGTTTACAGGGAAAGATTTGATGGATCTTTCCGGATAAGAGTAGTAACACATTCCGTTTTCCGTTCCGATCCAAAGCCGTTCCCAACGACTCGGTGCAAAGCAGTATACGGTATTATCATTTAGAGCACTGTTGCTTGTTAGGAATTTATCCGTTCTGAAAGAAGTTCCGGTGATCGGGTCGTAATTCGCCATGCGCAGTATTCCGCTTCCTTTTGTTCCGATCCATAGGTTTTGTTCTTTGTCTAGAAGAATGGCCCTTACCGGAGTGTTGGCTTGGTAAGCGGGAGTGTTCAATAGCGTATTCCTTATGGAGAATGTATCATTGTAATACATGTATACCCCTTCTCCGTCAGTGCCTACCCATATGATGTCTTGAAAGCGGTCTTTCATTAGGCAGAAGATGCCTGACTGGATATTTATGGGAGACACTACATATTTTGAAGTAGCGGTAGGAGAATATTTTAACTGAATCAGCCCGCTACTTTTAAAGCCGATAAAATAATCATCGTATTGCTTGATGATAGAAGATATTTCCCCTCTTTGCCGGATTTCCTCCGCAATATTGGTGATAAAATATTTTTTTCTGCTACTTAAATCGTATTCGTAAAGCGAATACTTGCTATCTACCAAATATACCAGATTTTCCTGGCAGAATGCTCCTACCAAATCTCCGGGGTCTTTAAAATTCTTTTCAGGTACTAGTGAGACATGCTGCTTGTCTTTCTTTATGGCATAGCATTTGCTTTGTCCGTGTGAAGAGAAGATCCAAAGCAAGTCTGAACTGTCAATAGCCAGTTGGCATACATTTTCAACGCTTATTTTTGGGATATTGAGCTTTATAAAGGTCTGTTTTCCAAATTTCGTATAATAGATGTATCCTTCATCGTTGATCATGTATACATCTTTATCTTTGCTTTGTGCCATTTTCTTTATTCCCTTAGGCTTTTTGTGGCTCCATACTTTCTGAGTTTGAGTGTTAAAGCAATCCAAACCATAATTTGTCTGTATCCAGAAGATATCATTTTCGGCTCCTATCATGTAGTCAATGAGGTTTCCGGAGAGATTATCCTGTCTGTTTACAGGTTTGTATAATCTAATACTTTTTCCGTCGTAAGTATTCAGCCCGTCGCATGTGCCTATCCATATTAAGCCCTTGCTGTCTTGGCAAAGTGAGAGTACCGCACTATTGGAAAGGCCGTTTTTACTTGAAAACTGTTTTAGAGAATATGCAGATGCCCAATTGGTAATAGCGGTTACAAAAACCATGAATAAGATAAGTTTGTAACACAACGGATTGTCCGCTGGCAGGTAATGTTTTTTCATGTTATACTATTGTTTAAGGATCTTATGCAAAGTTAGGAGAAAGTGAAGAATATACAGAATAATCTTTTGCAATTTCACTAATTATTTAATACTCGTCCGCTACACGAGGGCTTTGTGCCTTGAAACCCCTTGCTTCTTATGATGAGAATAGTACTTTCATCTGTTTCAACCCTATGTCTGTTGTGTAATCATCCTATTTATAATATAAGGCTAACAGTTGTAAATAAATTAGCTATCAATTGTAGATATATCTGTTTATAGATGTAAACAAATATGTTTACATCTGTAGGCTTATGAAAGAAAAGGAAGTAAAACAGTAGGGATCTATAGATAAAACTTGAAGTAGATAGGGGTTAAACAAAAGAAATAGTAAGGTTTTGTAGTCTCTGTACCTAATATGCCTTTGTCGTTATATCGTATTGATAATAAGTGTGTTATTTCTTGTTGATCCGAAAATGGCTATGAGAGTAAACACTTACTCTCATACTTGCCAACATTATTACTGTCATAGCTATGTTCCCGATGAATAAAGGGATATAGAGCTTTCATGATAGTATGATAGTAAAATTACTACTAAACTATTATGAAGAGACTGAATTCAATTTTTAAATGTGACGGTTTAGCCAGATTTTTTTTGCCCGTAAGCTACTTTTATATAATAATGCCCTTTTTCGGGGACGTTTACAAGGCTTGTCTGTTGCGAATCACCGTTTTTTTGATCTTCTCGCCCATCCTTCTTCGCTGAAGTCGGGAGCATCTTTCTTGGTGTCCTGTCCATCCTGGAAGAATTGTTGCCAGTCGTCTTTCTTTCCACGGGCAGCGTTATATCCGCGTTCTTCGCGGTTGGGCTTTTTCTTTTTGGAGCCGGAGACCGCCTCTTCCCTTGCAGAAGTACCTCTCCGGTTGTCACCCTTAAAGTGTCTTTCCGCTCCGTATCCGCTATCTTTTCGTTTAAAAGCACCTCCTCTTCCGTTTTCTTCTCCGGCAACTTCAATGCTGACTTTCCGTCCGCCGAAACGGGCATTGTTAAGTCCGTCGATTACTTGCTGGGCTTGCTCCTGTTTCACTTCAAAGAAGGAAAAACTCTTCATGAGGTCAATGCGCCCGATATCCACACGTTTCTGAGTATTTTTGTTCAGTAGATCAATGAGCTCATGAGGATAGAAACTGTCTGCCTTGCCCAAGTTGATGAATAGGCGGGTATATCCGGGTTCTGCCTTACGCCCTGCGCTTCTTTTACCTTCATATTGCTCTCCTGTCTTTCCAGTGCGTTGATTCCGGCTGTCGGTGGCAATTTCTATTTCTTCCCGATCACGATAGTACTCGACAAAACGATTGAATTCATGGGATACCATTCGCTTTATTAAATCCTCTTTGGTGAGCCAATCCAATTTACGACAGATATCAGGCATGAAGTCCGCGATTTCTTCTTCATTTACTTTTACTTTTTCTAAATCGTCTATGACTTTTAGCAATTGTTTCTCGCAGATTTGTTTGCCTGTAGGTATTTCTCCGGCGATGAACTTCTTGCTGATGGTGCGTTCTATCTCGCGCATCTTGCCTTTTTCACGTAAATTGATTATCGCAATGGAGGTTCCTGTTTTGCCTGCACGTCCTGTACGTCCGCTACGGTGGGTATAACTTTCTATATCATCTGGGAGTCCGTAGTTAATGATATGAGTTAGGTCGTCAACATCCAATCCCCGAGCAGCCACATCTGTTGCTACAAGTATTTGCAGGTTACGGATACGGAATTTCTGCATTACGGCATCACGTTGCGCCTGACTCAACTCTCCATGAAGAGAATCTGCATTATATCCTTCTTGCATCAATTTATCGGCTATTTCCTGTGTCTCTTTACGCGTGCGGCAGAAGACGATGCCGTAGATCTGGGGGTAATAGTCTACAATGCGTTTTAGGGCTGCATATTTATCTTTAGCGTGCACTGTATATACTACATGCTTTACGTTGTTGGTTCCTTCGTTCTTCCGTCCGATGGTTATTTCTTTAGCGTTACGCAGGTATTTTTTGGAAATCCGGGCTATTTCAGGACTCATTGTCGCAGAAAAAAGCAGCGTATTACGTTCCTGTGGTACATCGGCTAAAATGGCGTTGATGCTATCTGTAAATCCCATGTTCAACATTTCGTCTGCTTCATCCATAACAACATTTTGAATGGTGGAGAGAGAGACTGTTTTGCGTTCCATGAGATCGAGTAAACGTCCCGGAGTAGCAACAATAATGTGTACGCCTTGTTTCAAACTGCGTATTTGACTTTCGATGGAGGATCCTCCATAAACGGGAAGTACCCTTAATCCATCGGTGTATTTTGAATAGTCGTTTAGATCACCGGCTATTTGCAAACACAATTCACGCGTTGGACAGAGTATTAGGGATTGAGGAACCCTTCTTGTTATGTCTATTTTTTGAATTAGGGGTAAACCAAACGCAGCCGTCTTCCCTGTTCCCGTTTGGGCCAAGGCAACTACATCGTTATTCTCTCCTAAAAGATATGGTATTACTTCTTCTTGTACCGGCATGGGATTCTCATACCCCATTTCTGTAATGGCACGGCGTATCTCCGGCGACAGGCCGAGCTCTTCAAATGTCTTCATTAATTTTTTATATCGCTATTATTTTTCGGGCGCAAAGATAATACTTTTTTGGCGATAAAATGCTAGATGTAACTATTTAAATGATTGAGCTTTATTTAGAAAAGGAAGAGATTGCTCATTCTTCGTTCGTTAGTAGAATACTTTGTAATCTTTTTAAATCATCTTGAGAGAGTCCTATTCCTAGTTGCAGGTAAGTGTCTACATCGCCGTATTCCCGTTCTATTTCTTGTTTTGCAGCATCTAAATAGTCTTCTTTAGAGGAATAAAGAGTGGTGATGCTTTCTTGAACAGCTACAGGAAGCTCATAGGCATACTGCGATATTTTTGCGATGTTAAAATAGTCATTGCTTAGGCAATAGTCGTCAAAAATATCATCGTCGTTCACTCCTAAAGCGGCGAGAATTAATGCAGAAACAACTCCTGTACGCCCTTTTCCGTAATTGCAATGTATAACAATCGGGTAATTGCTTTTATCTTGCAAGATGTCAAATATTTGTTTATACTCTTTTTTATAATCGGCTACTAGTTTACGATTTATGCCTTTTACCATTTGGTAAACGGTCTCATTGCTTATCTTTCCTTTTTTAACTTCTTCCACGATGTCAGTCATATCTCCCGTTTGAATCGGGATATGAATGACTTCAAACCCTTTTTGTAGTGGTAAGTGATGTTCCATTTCCCTTTTGGAACGTAAATCAATAATGGTCTTGATGCCTATATTTTTTAGTTCCTGATAAGCCTTGTACCCTAAACGGTCTATCTCTCCTGATCGATATAACATTCCCCATCGCACACTTTTTCCTGCTGCATACGAAGGATATCCGCCTATATCACGAAAATTTTGTATGCCCGGTATATTAATATTGCGGGGCGCGACTTTTACTTTGTATTTATTGTTAAAAATCAGGGTATAATAATGCCGCGAAGCGGAACTTGGTGAGGTGATAGCCATTCTTTCATCTGAAATATTGGCTATTGCAACAGGAGTATCTTCTGATTTATTATCCGGTATTGTTGAGGCGTATGCTTTTACTTCTCCTTTAATGTGTGGTGCGGTTTCCCATTTTATAACGCAGTTCCCCACTTCATTTTCTTCGCAGACTACTGATATGTAAGGGCGGGCACCACTACATCCGGATAGCAGCAAAGAATAAGCAAACCACTTTAATAGATTTCTATACATAGCCGTATTCGATAATCAACTATTGCAAAGATATGTATTTCAGCGATTTTTGTATATCTAGACTGTTGAGTTTCACAGAGTTTTTCCTCATTTAACTCTGATTTAGTTAATAGAAGGAAGTGCTTTAGCGAACTCTATAGCTATGGAATTATTGAAACTCATGCAAGCGTTTGTAGCAAAAGCTATTCCATAGCGGATGATTTCGTCCCATGTATCTGCACTTACTCGATTCAGATCACGATAACGCACACCGCATTTCAATAGGCCGTAAATAATTCCAGCATTAAAATTATCGCCGGCTCCAATTGTGCTTATAGCCTTGAGAGGGGATATGCCGTATTCTTTGGTTATCTTCTCTGTGCGGAGTGAAATAGCTTCGGATCCGGCAGTGTAGATAAAGTTTGGGCAATAAAACTGGATTTTATCTTTATATACTCGATCGGCTTCTTGCAAGTGATACATATTAAAAAAGTCTTCTGCTGATCCACGGACAATATCCGAATATTCCAGATTTTCGATAATAGTGGAAGTCAATTTCATCGCTTCATCTTTATGAGAGGAACGAAAGTTGGGATCATAGTACACAATGGCCTTTTTTTCATGTGCCTGATCCAGCAACTCAAGTATTTTATCTCTTAACACCGGATTCAGTGCGTAATAAGAACCGAAAATAACAATGTCGTCTTCTTCTATTTGTGGGAACATAACATCCAAACGTTGTTTGGGATAGTTTTTGTAAAAAATGTACTCGGCATCGCTACGGTTGTCGAGAAAAGCGAGTGATATAGGTGACTTTCCATCAGGGAAAACATTGACATGCTTAGTTTCAATGTTATTCTCCTTCATAAATTGTAAGATAATGTTTCCTACGCGATCATTTCCGGTTTCGCTAATGAAGTTTGCAGGAATCCCTGCTCGTGTCAGTGATACGATGCAATTAAATACCGAACCTCCGGGAACAGCTGTTGTAGGTTGTCCATTCCGGAATATGATGTCAAGTATCGTTTCTCCTATTCCGATTACTTTTCGCATAGCTCCCTTGATTTTTCTCCCAAGTATCCTCCATGATGGCGTTTGGAATAGTCTTCAATAGTAAATCCGGTCTGTTTCATTACTTGTACGACAAGGATGTCACCGATGACGGTCATGACTGTAGTTGAAGTGGTCGGGGTCATCCCCAGAGCGCAAACTTCTTTAGGGCTTCCTGTGCTGAGACATACATCCGATTCATCTGCTAAAGGACTGTCCGGATTGCCTGTAATAACAATGAATTTTAGAGATGGATTCAGATTGTGGGCAAGCTGTGTGAGTTCTACTATCTCCCGGGTTTTTCCCGAATTGGATATTAGCAATAACAGGTCGTTTTCCTGTAGGATACCCAAATCACCATGCTGGGCTTCGCTTGGATGCAGGAACACCGAAGGTATTCCGGTAGAACAAAAGGTTGTGGCAATATTCATTGCTATTTGTCCGGCTTTGCCCATTCCCGATGTTACCAATTTGCCTTTTCGACAATGAATTTGTTCTACGATAAGATTAACAGCTTTTTCGTATGCGTCAGTTACAGGAATATTCAACACGGCCTGCGCCTCTTTCTGCAAAAGCTCTTGTATGGATTCAGTCATTATAATTTGGTAGAGTTAGTCGTTATAGGTCGCAAATATCTGCAATTTTCCATAAACAGCAATAAGTTTTATTGTATTTTTGCTCGTATAATCAATTTCAGAGTTAATAATGAAAGCATTACTACCGGTATCTTTGCCGGATCCCTATATATATACAATGCCTAACGGATTGCGTATTATCTATCAGCCATCTTTATCCAATGTTGCTTATTGTGGTTTTGCCATTGATGCCGGTACACGCGATGAGCTTGAAGGAGAGCAAGGGATGGCTCATTTTGTAGAGCATCTTATATTTAAGGGTACCCGGAAAAGAAAGGCCTGGCATATATTAAACCGGATGGAAAATGTGGGTGGAGATTCGAATGCATATACAAATAAAGAAGAAACTGTAGTCTATACAGCTTTTCTCACCGAGCATTTTGCACGTGCATTTGAATTATTGGTTGATATTGTATTTTATTCTACTTTCCCTCAGCGTGAAATCCCTAGGGAAACAGAGGTTATTATTGATGAGATACAGTCGTATGAGGATACTCCTTCTGAACTTATTTTTGATGATTTTGAAGATTTGATCTTTCGGGGTCACCCTTTGGGACATAATATTTTAGGTAACTCTGAATCACTTAAAACTTTTCGAAGTGAAGATGCCGCGGCATTTACTTCAAGGTTTTACCATCCTGGGAATATGGTTTTTTTTATTTGGGGAAACTTTAACTTTAAACGGATTGTACGTCTGGCGGAAGTTCTGTTGAAAGATGTACCTGCCGTAACAGTCGATAATCGGCGCATGCTCCCTCAACAATATATACCTTCCCAACTGACTATTCCCAAAGATACGCATCAGGTACATGTGGCAATAGGGGGACGTGGCTATAGCGCTTATAATGAAAAGCGTACGGCTCTTTATTTGTTGAACAACATTCTTGGAGGCCCCGGAATGAACAGTCGCCTAAATGTATCGTTGCGGGAACGCAGAGGACTGGTATATAATGTGGAAGCTAATCTTACTTCTTATACGGATACCGGAGTTTTTTGTATTTACTTTGGTACGGATCCGGAGGATATGGATGTCTGCATGCGTTTGGTTATGAAGGAGTTGAAGCATTTGCGTGATACCAAGATGAGTCCTTTACAGCTTGCAATTGCGAAGAAACAATTGATAGGTCAGATTGGGGTTGCCTCAGATAATAATGAGAATAATGCTCTTGGCATGGCAAAGACATTTCTTCATTATAATAAGTACGAAACAATAGAAAGTGTGTGTAAACGGGTTGAACAGCTAACTTCAGATCATTTGCTTGAAGTAGCTAACGAAATGTTTGATGAGAGCAACCTCTCCATGCTTATATACCGATAATTTCATCTGTAGAAAATGATATAATGTGCACGAGAAATGCTGATCTTTAGAGGTCTGCTAAATGTATTTCGTTTAGTAATGTGCGTAAAGTCTGGTTTACTACTCCCAGTTTTAAGATGCCAATTCTTCCACAGGAACGGTTATAAATACGCTCTTCTTCTTCTTCAGGATCTATGAGAACTAAACTCTCTCCAATAGCTCGTAGTATCTTATAAAGCGTGATGTCAGAGTATTTTTCTGTTATCTTATAAGACAAGAGCGAGAGAGGGTCACCTTCACCGGAAAAATAGATAAGTCCAGCTTCCGATAATTTGCTTAGCAAAATGGGATCTTGAGGTATATCTTGAGGTATACCAAGTTCCATAATATCTGCTTTTCGTATATGCGCATTATTGGAAGAACCTGCTATAAAATGCATTATTTTAATTGCCTTTATAGTATTTAATGTAAGCATTTGTCTAATATTGTTTGCGGAGTTCTTTGCCGTTACTTATTAGGTAACGGAAAGAAGCTTATTTCCTATAAAATATTAGGATAAATAGGCTTTTTACTTCGATGTATATACCATATAAATATGGAAGTAAGAGTAAATGCTTTATTATAAGTCTTAGGAAGTTTGCTTGCCAGTCAATTTTATTTTGAGAACAAAAATTGAACAAATTAATCAATTTAATATTGCTAATATGCAATTAAGCGTCATCATTCTATAAAAAAATAATTATTTTATTTTGTTTGTATATAAATATTGTCTATTATTGTACTCGGTTCTTTCCGTTACCTAATAAGTAACAGTCTCCTTTGCTTATATTTCTGATGATATATATTCTATTGAAGGTCAAGCCCTATTCTCTTTTGTTTTTAGATAATAGTATATAATCTACAACTGTTTCGTTTGCTCTATCCAGCACTCCATTATCAAATGCTTTGAGATATGCTTCGGTAGTGGTGACAGATGCGTGTCCAAGACCTTCTGAAATAACTGATGTCGGTATTCCGCAATATTTTGCTTGTGTAGCCCATGTGTGGCGTGCACAATAGCTACTTACCTGAGTTTGTACTCTGCGGGATTTGGCCAGATCTTTAAGCGAAGTATTCAAAAGTCTTAATTTATTTTGATAATCGCGGTAAGCTGCGTATCCTGTTAATTTTCCATCAAGGATGTTGAGAAGATATGGTGAATGAGGATCTTGGCAGGTATGTTGGCGCAATAGTTTCAGTGTATCTTCTGATACGCGGATTCGTAAGGGAGTGCCTGTTTTATGGCGGCGAAGTATCAAGTAGCCTTCGTGGAAATCACTCTTGCGAAGGAAAGCCAGATCTACAAAACATAGACCGCGAAGGCGTAACATTAGCTCCAGACAGGCGCGTGCTTTTAATGCGGGATTGTTTGTAGGTATTGCTGTGTTTTGAGGATCTTTACATGACTCCTCTGTTTGAAAAATATTGTCTTTTGAGGGATGGGATACATTTGCCTTTGAATTGATATTACTTCCCGATTCACGATTACTGAGCAGGCGACGCATATCTGAAGGTGATAGTGCTCGGTGGTGATTGCGTAATGCACCTCTGAAGACACCTGAAAACTGACGTGGAATAAAAGGTACCATCCCACGATCCAAAGCTTGATTATATACTGCTTGCAAGCATCTCATATAGGTGGAAGACGTATTCCATTCAAGCTTTTTCTGCATGATTAGATAGTTCTCATACTCTTTTAAAAAAGCTGGTGTTATTTTGCTCATTGCGAGCTTGCTGCCGGCATACTCGATAATGGAACGAAGTACACTTCGATGCACATGCGCTGTACCATAACGCCCGGAATTTTGCAAATCGGAAATGGTTATTGCCATAAAGTCTTTTAGATAGATTTGTTTCATACTACGATATTAATATATAAATGATTAATTTTATTTGTCTTTGTGTAGAAAGCATCTTTAGAGCGCTAGTATTTTTTATGTGGATACCCGCATAATCTTAGTGGTTATTGTCGTTCTCTTCCTTTAAAAGGTGCAAACGTAAGTAAAAAAGGGCTATTTATTACTATAAATGGAATAATTACAGTTCCTTTAGGATTGGTTCTGGGGGCGTTTTTATATTATTTTCAGGGGCCGGATATTGCTTATTACGCGGATGTCTGGACTGCTTCCGACGTTTTTATAGAAAGGAATCCATAAGCTTATTGGGGGGCCGTAAGCTTATGGATTACTAAGAATATGGGGTTATGTAAAGCTCGTTTACATGATGTGCTGATAGACTTTTTTCTGCTTGTTGCGACGTTAATTTGTTGTAGCGTTGATTCTAAAATAATCTGTCTTTTACCCGTTGCATACTGAATTCACATCCACAATACTGTTGATTGTAAAACTGATATTCTTTAAGTAATGCGTTTCGTCTATCTTGAAGCCCTCCTTTGCGCCAATTCTGTTCCCAAAAACTTGTTTGGAGATAAAGAGAGGCTGCCTGTCTACCGGCTTTATTAATTTGTTCCAGACTTTTCCATCGAGAAGACGCAAGTGTTGTCGTAAAAAGCGTAAAATCATGTTCCGAAGCGTAGCGAGCTGTTTCTTTCAAGCGTAGGAGAAAACACTTCAGGCACCGTCCGCCACGCTCAGGTTCATCTTCTAATCCTTGTATTTCGTGCTTCCAGGAAGTATAATTGTAGTCGGCATCTATAAAATCAAGTCCAAGATCACGTACATAACGGATAGTTTCGGCTTTTCTTGTTTCATATTCTTCCTGAGGATAAATGTTCGGGTTATAGTAGAAAATAGTGGGAGTGATATCGTTTGCCAATAAGCACTCTATAATAGCCGAAGAACAAGGTGCACAACAAGAGTGCAGTAATACCTTTTTTTCGCCATGCGGTGTTTCTATCCTTAACATGATAATCTTCTTATTTGCCAATTTTCTTTTACTAGTCTTTTATATATGACGTTTTCTTATCAATTATTTCTTTATATTTCCCTTTTTTGATGCAGCTTTATACTTTCAATCTTATCTTTATTTTAATCAGTAAACTGGTGATTAGTACGATGATGAGAGAAAATACAATGGATCGGGCTAATCCGGGCAATCCACTCCTAAGTATATCGGGGTATTGCCATTTCAGCAACTGCTGTACGGAATACCATATCGAAGGGATGAGATAGCAGGTTAGGGTTGCTGTGCCTGCAGGCTTAATAATGTTGAACCACGAAACTTTTCCCTTTGTGTCCGTAAGCCAATAAAAGAAACCAAATAAAGGAAAAAGCAGAGCCAAGCAATAGAATAGCCATGTTGGAGTTGCTTGAATCTTTGAAATGATCCAATAGTAGTGGGAGCCAATGGCCGCGGCTAACATTGTGATTCCTACTACGCAAAGTATGATGATAAATTTTCTTGGTTGCATGCGATTGGCATATTTTTGCATGATAAGAGTTGTGAGCACACCGGACATACCAAAAGCATGCAAGGTCCAATCACTAGGGATAAAGGGTAATAAAATAATTCGTATGCCGTATTCTTTGGGTATAAAGCTGGAATGAGCCATTATCGCAAGTAAAATAATTGATACCCACACAAATGAAATTTTACGTAGATTGTTCCCTGTAAACAAGCAGATTCCTGCGCACACGGCGTATGTCCATCCTATTAGTCCCAAAATGCCCCACCAACCTTGGTGAAAAGGCTTCCCATTGAAATCTTTGTATAAGATAAGAAAGACTAGGAGTCCGATTCCAATCAATTTCATTGCGATGAAAAGGGCATTTTTTGCACCTTTTGCTTTGGGATATACTCCCCAGATCAGGAAAAAACCAACAATCATCAATATCGTGAAATATGGATGTGATATACCATTTTCTATGCCTCCACTGTTCATGGCAAATAGGCCCATGGCTACTAAGGCTACTGTACGCCAAAAGATGTGGGCTATGACTTGAAGAGTCGTATCTCCTTTACGATAGCGATTTTGAATAGCTAATGGGACTGACATGCCCATGCAAAATAGAAAAGCAGGAAAAATGATATCGGAAAATCCAAGCATGTCCTCATGAATTTCGGCATGTGCCAACCAATGAGGGATATTCTTCAATCCGGGGATATCATTTACAAAAAGCATAAGAAACATGGTAAGAGCCCTGAATACATCTACTGCAGCGACTCTTTGAGGTGTTAAGTTTTCCATTTATAAAGTACATTTGGGGGTTTATATCGCAAATATAGGAAACTAATTTTTTATATTTGCAGTTATGAAACTAAAACTGCTTTTGTTGACCGGGTTATTATTGGGCGTAAGTGTAGAAGCAGCTTTCTCCGTATCCATACCCCGTAGTACAGATTCCTGTCTGGTGGCTTTGGATGAAGCTATCGGGCAGTATAAAAAATATGCGGCTATTCGTGAACAGCGAATTAACCGCTTAAAGAAACAGTTAAGAATCGCTGACGCCTCCTCCGTAAAGTATTATAACCTGAATTACGCACTCTATTTGGAGTATAAATCGTATACATGTGACTCCGCTCTTCACTATCTTAATTGTAATATGAAATGGGCTGAGCACTACGGAAAAAACTATCTCATGTATCAAACGCGCATTTTATTAGCCCATTTGATGACCTCGGTAGGAATGTATGAAGAGGCTTCCGAGAAGCTGAGACAACTTGACAGGGCAAAACTTCCTGCAAAATTACTTTCCGATTATTATGATTGCTATTGTCGTTTCTACGGTGAAGTGGGTGCTTACACTCAAGATAATTCCTCGAAAGAGCGTTATTTTCTTCTATCTCGTCTTTATGAAGACTCATTGTTACAGATACTCCCTCTTGGATCGTATGCTTATCTTGAACGTATGGAAATGCGTAAAATGTCATATGGGGACGTGGAAGGTGCACTGTTGATAAATGACACAATTCTTGCCCATTTAGCCGTCAATTCTTCGAAATACGCATTGGTCACCTATTATCGTTCACAGCTTTTTCGACAGTCCGAAAATAAAATGAATGAAATGCACTTTCTTACATTATCTGCCTTGGCTGATATTAGGACCGCCATAACAGATCATGCTTCTCTTTGGAATCTAGCTCAGTTATTATATGAAAAGGGAGATATTGAGAGAGCTTATCGATATATGCGATTCTCATGGGATCAGACAAAGTTTTATAATGCCCGTTTGAGGAGCTGGCAAAGTGCGGACATTCTCTCACTCATAGATAAGACCTATCAAGCGATGATTGAAAAGCAAAATAGGAGGCTTGAGCAGTATGTATTGGCTATTACCGTATTGTTTGTTTTACTCTTGGGCGCATTAATCTATATTTACTGGCAAATGAAGAAATTGGCAGTTGCCCGCAATAATTTGCAAATAGTTAACAAACAACTGAAAAACCTTAATGAAAATCTCCAGTCATTAAATATGGATTTGTCGGAAGCTAACCAGATCAAAGAAGAATATATCGCACGTTTTGTAAAGCTTTGCTCCACTTATATTGATAGACTGGATGCTTACAGGAGGATGGTAAATAAAAAAATCTCGAGTGGCCAGATCACTGAGCTACTTAAAATAACCCGTTCACAAGAAACCCTTGATAGTGAGTTAGAAGAACTTTACATGAATTTTGATTCTGCTTTTCTACATATCTTCCCGGACTTTGTTAAGCAATTTAATGCATTGTTGCAAGACGATGCACAGGTAGTGCTGAAACGTGATGAACTCCTCAATACTGAATTACGAATCTTTGCTTTAATTCGTTTAGGTATAGAAGATAGTTCCCAAATTGCCGAATTTCTTCGTTACTCAGTGAATACCATTTATAACTATAGATCAAAGGTAAAAAACAAATCGAATGTTTTACGTGATGATTTTGAAGATTTAGTAAAGGCAATAAGGTGATCTTCCTTTAGATATAATCCACTTTTTTAGGTATCGTTTTTATTTATAGAATGCTTATATTCAATATGTTATAAAAGTGCGATATCCACTATTTATTTCACTCTCAAGAAGTCTTTTCTCTTTTTGTTTAATTTTGTAATAATTGATTTTTCCGGGCGGAGTATCCGCTACACGGTGATAAACTTTGATTATCAAACTTAAATTAATGCTTATGAAAAAGGACAAGTGGAAATTCCGCTTTATGAATCGAAGGATTTTTATTGCTTTCTCTGCAATAATTTTCTCTTTAGGAGCATTCGCTCAGCAGTTCGCTGTATCAGGTCAAGTTTTTGATGCTTCACAAGAACCTCTTATCGGAGTCAGTGTCCAGGAAAAAGGCACAACGAATGGTGTCATTACTGATATTGATGGTCGTTTTTCTTTGAAAACGGCGGATAATGCAGTTTTAATCTTTTCTTATGTTGGTTACAAAACACAGGAGAAAAAGGTGACCTCTCAGATGACAGTTACACTTCAGGAAGATGCCGAAATGCTTGATGAAGTGGTCGTTATCGGTTACGGGTCAGTAAAACGTAAGGATGTGACTACTGCAATATCGAGCGTTTCAACCAAAGATATCGACCAGCGGCCCATTATATCGGCAGGGCAAGCCATGCAAGGTAAGGCTGCCGGAGTTTCAGTCATAAGTCCTTCGGGAGAGCCTGGAGGGGACATGTCTATTCGTGTACGTGGAACCACTTCTATGAATGGTAGTAATGATCCACTTTATGTTGTAGATGGGGTTCCCGTAGATAATCTTAAGTTCTTGGCTCCGACTGATATTGCCGATATGCAAATTTTGAAAGATGCTTCTTCGGCTGCTATTTATGGTTCCCGGGCTGCAAATGGCGTTGTACTTATTACCACAAAAGCGGGGGCCGAAGGGAAAGCGAAAATAGCATTCACTGCACAATTTGGCTTGAATAAAGTGGTAGATAAAATGCAATCACTTAATTCTGCGCAATATAAAGAATTACAAGATGAGATTGGTCTCATCTCGTTGCCCGATGGCTTACCTGACGTGACGAACTGGTTTGATGAAACTTATACCACGGGTAATACGCAAAATTACCAGATAGCGGTTTCCAATGGAAATGATAAGATGAACTATTATCTGTCTGCCGGGTATCAAAAAGAAAAAGGTGTTCTTGATATATCCTATTATAAACGTTATAATTTCCGGCTAAACTTTGAAAATAAGATTCGTAACTGGGTGACTGTAGGTGCCAATATTTCGTATGCCGACTATTCCAGTAATGGAGGTGGTGCTATGGGAACAGGTTCTAATCGTGGTGGTGTAGTGCTATCTGTAATTAACACACCTACTTATGCACCAATTTGGGACCCTTTGGCTCCGGGACAGTATTACAATAACTTTTATGGAATCAGTAATATAACCAATCCATTGGAGAACATGGCGCGTTCCGCTAATAATAAGAACAAGGAAAACCGGCTATTGGCAACAGGAAATATTACCTTGATATTCTTACCCGAATTGAAGCTCAAATCTTCGTTTTCGATCGATCGGAGAAATGCGGTGAATACTACTTTTCTTGATCCCATATCTACGGCATGGGGGCGTAACCAATATGGGGAAGGCTCGGATAATCGGAATATGAATACGGTGTTAACATTTGACAATGTGCTTACTTACAATAAAACGTTTCATAAACATCATAATCTGGAATTGATGGCTGGTTCTTCTTATACCTATTCCGACTATACCAATAGCTGGATTAACGGTTCGCATTACAGGGACGCTCTTATACAAACGTTGAATGCGGCAAATAAGATCGCTTGGGATAATACCGGAACCGGAGGTTCTCAATGGAAGATATTGTCTTACTTTGCGCGTGCTTCTTATAATTTTGACAGTAAATACCTTTTCACAGCGAATCTTCGTGCCGATGGCTCATCCAAGTTACATCCCGATCATCGTTGGGGAGCATTCCCTTCGTTTTCGGCGGCATGGCGGCTTTCTTCCGAAAAGTTCATGAAAGACTATACTTGGATTGATGACTTGAAGATACGTGCTGGTTGGGGACAGACTGGTAACCAATCGGGAGTAGGAGATTACTCTTATTTGCAAACCTATACGATAAACCGGGTGGACTGGACACAAACCGGACAGGAAAATGCTGTCCCGGGGATTACTCCTGCCAATTTGCGTACGAAAGATTTGACTTGGGAAACAACAACACAAGCCAATGTGGGAGTGGATTTAAGCCTTTGGAACGGACGTTTGATTTTTAATGCAGACTATTATTATAAACGTACGAAAGATATGTTGATGAATGTTTCTCTTCCTGCTTCCGGAGGAACTGCTGCAACTAATATTTTGCGTAACGAAGGTGAAATGACTAATAAAGGTCTTGAATTCAATCTGTCTTCGCGTAATTTACAGGGTGATTTTTCGTGGTCTACAGATTTTAATATTTCTTTTAACCGGAATAAACTGACCAAACTGTCTTTGCAAAAAGTTTATACTACTGCACAAACCAGTGAATTTATTAAAGAAGATGTGGTACGTAATGAGCCGGGACGTTCTTTAGGTGGTTTTTATGGCTATATCAGTGATGGTGTAAATCCTGAAACCGGAGAATTGATATATCGAGATCTTAATGATGATGACAAAATTTCAACTTCAGACCGCACTTATATTGGTGATCCAAATCCTGATTTCGTATATGGTCTGACCAATACCTTCTCTTATAAAGGCTTCAATCTAAGTGTATTTATACAGGGCTCTTATGGAAATGATGTTTATAACGCTTCACGTATAGAGACTGAAGGTATGTATGACGGTAAAAATCAATCTATCCGGGTTTTGAAGCGATGGCAGATACCCGGACAAATAACTGACGTACCGAAAGCGGGGTTCGATTTGAAAAACTCTACTTATTTCGTTGAGGATGGTAGCTATTTGCGCTTGAAGGATGTGACCTTATCTTACAATTTTTCGGGTAAGCTTTTGAGAAAATGGGGAGTTACCCGTCTGCAGCCTTATCTCACCGCAACGAATCTGCTGACTTGGACAAACTATTCGGGAATGGATCCGGAAGTCAATCAATGGGGTAATTCCGGCTCGGTTCAGGGTATAGATTGGGGCACTTATCCGCATAGTAAGACTTATACTTTGGGTATTAATGTTGAATTTTAAATGAAAAAGAATATGAAACTAAGATATATATTTTGTGGTTTGACATCTTTGCTGCTGTTAAGCATTGCTTCATGTTCATTAGACCGGGATCCGATAGATACTTATTCGGATGTTACAGAAGGTGTGACAGAGACAGGTAAAGAAGCTGTTTTTAAGAATAAGGCAGCTGTGGAAAGCCATCTTCAAGGGCTTTATAAATTGATGCAGGATCGGCAGGAGCATTGGTATTTGGACTTGTTGTTAATAGCGGAGTCTCATTCGGATAACGCTTATGCCGGAACAACCGGTGCCGAAGTGGTGCCTTTTGAAAATAACGCTATTGAGGGTTCCAACTCTGTAATTGCCCGTGATTGGGATCGTTATTTGGAAGATATGGCAAAGGCTAACTTGCTGATTAATTATGTGGATTCTGTTAAGGATAGCTCTCTTACTTCGGCAGAGCGTATTTCGTATAAAGCTCAGGGAAAGATATTCCGTGCCATGATTCTATTTGATATGGTGCGTATCTGGGGTGATATACCGGTAGTAACAACGATGTCCGATGATATTACGGAGGAGAATATAGATGAGGTTTATGATCAGTATTTCCCACCACAGACTCTTGAGGTTGATGTCTATAAGCAAATAGAAAGCGATTTGTTGGATGCGGTAAAAGATGCACCGGATAATAATCTTGCTGACAAAACTATTTTCACGAAGAGTGTAGCTCGCACGTTGCTTGCGAAGATATACGCCGAAAAGCCTTTGCAGGACTATTCGAAAGTGGTGAAATATTGTGATGAGATTACTGCGGACGGATTTGATTTGGTGGATGATTTTAGTGATCTGTTTGGTATGAATGGTGACAATACGGATGTAAAGATGAGAAATACCAAAGAATCGATACTTGAGGCCCAATTCTCTACGGCTAACGGTAATTGGTGTACTTGGATGTTTGGGCGTGATTTGGCGAATTGGAACAATAACTTTACTTGGGCTAAGTGGGTCACTCCTTCGCGTGATCTGATCAAGGCATTTGAGGACGAAGGAGATCAAATCCGTTTTAATGAATCGGTGGTTTATTATGCTTGTACGTGGAGTAATTATTATCCTTCGGATCATTATCCTTTCATGTACAAATGCCGTTCAGCTTACAGTAGCTTGATTAAATATCGTTATGCGGATGTGCTTTTGCTGAAAGCTGAGGCAATGATTATGGGCAGTACAGCCGATTTAGAAGGCGCTGCAAATATTATAGACAAGGTCCGTAAACGTGCTGGTTTGAAGGTTTTGTCGTCGTCCGTGCGGAGTAATAAGGATGCTATGCTGACTGCCTTGCTGAAGGAACGTCGTTTGGAACTGGCGTTTGAAGGGCAACGCTGGTTTGATCTTGTACGACTGGATAAGGTGGAAGAAGTGATGAACAGCGTCTTTGCAAAGGATAGTGGTCGTAAAACCCTTGCCTATCCTTTCAATGAGAATTCTTACAGACTACCTATACCACAATCGGTCATTGATACGAATGACAAGATACATCAAAACCTGGGTTATTAATCTTAAAAACAATATGTATACTATGATACTGAAAAATATAAAAAAATTAGCGTTTATCCTTTTAGGCTGTATTGCGGTTTTAGCTGCATGTAGTAATAATGACGATAAGGATATTCCTGAAGTGAAACCTGTGGAAGGAGATGTAAGCATCTATGTCACTACTGCTTTTCTGACTAAGGATTTGACAAAAGATGCTGTGGATTTCAGCAAAAAAGATAATATGGCACCTTCCAACATTAGCTTGATACCGACAGAGCGTTATCAGGAAATGGATGGATTTGGAGCTGCCGTTACAGGGTCAACCTGTTTTAACCTCATGCAGATGAAACCTGAAGACCGGAAAGCTTTCCTTACCGAAACATTCTCGGATAAAGAAGGTTTTGGATTTAGTTATATCCGTATAGCCATCGGTTGCTCGGATTTCTCTTTAAGCGAATATACGTGTTGCGATGAAAAGGGTATTGAAAACTTTGCTTTGCAGAGTGAGGAAAAAGATTACATTATTCCTATTTTAAAGGAAATTCTTGCTATCAATCCTGCGATTAGGATAATGGCTTCACCATGGACCTGTCCGAAATGGATGAAAGTGAATAACCTGACGGATAAAGAAGCTTTTGATTCGTGGACGGATGGGCAATTGAACCCGGATTATTATCAGGATTATGCCACTTATTTTGTGAAATGGATACAGGCATTCAAAAATGAAGGCATTGATATCTATTCAGTTACTCCTCAGAATGAGCCTTTGAACAGAGGGAATTCTGCTTCATTGTATATGGGATGGGAAGAACAGCGTGATTTTATAAAGAACGCTCTTGGTCCTAAACTTGCTGCTGCGGGAATCACCGCTAAAATTTATGTCTACGATCATAATTACGATTATAGTGGCCTGGCAGATCAGCAAAACTATCCGAATAAAATATATGAAGATGCTGACGCCGCGCGTTATATAACTGGTGCTGCATTCCATAATTATGGTGGAAATCGGGAAGAATTGAATAATGTGCACAAGGTAAATCCCGAAAAAGGGTTGGTATTCTCGGAAACATCTATAGGCACTTGGAATAGTGGTCGTGATTTAAGGACACGCTTGATGGAAGATATGCGTGAAGTGGCGTTGGGGACAGTGAATAATTGGTGTCGGGGAGTGATCGTATGGAATCTGATGCTGGATAATGATCGTGGTCCTAACCGTGAAGGCGGTTGTCAAACTTGCTATGGCGCCGTAGACCTTAACAACTCGGATTACAAGACGATTATTCGTAATTCACATTATTATATCATAGCCCATCTGTCATCAGTGGTGAAACCGGGTGCAGTGCATATAGGGACGAGCGGTTACTCTGACAGTAATGTTGCATATTCCGCTTTTGAAAATACCGACGGAACGTATGCTTTTGTGTTGATGAATAATAACGAGCAAAATAAGCTGATTACCATTAGTGACGGTACTCACCATTTTTCGTATAATGTTCCCGGAAAGTCTGTTGTTTCTTACCGCTGGGCAAAGTGAAACCTTAAATGATTGATGAATTATGAAGAATATTATCTATTTTATTTTTACGCTAATCATGCTATTGGGCGTCAATGCCTGTAGTGATAATGACTTTCTACCCGGTAATCCGGTGATCGGGCTGGATGTGGAAGAGGCTGATGCTTATTTTGGAGACAGTTTGACTTTTGTCATTAAGGCTTCGGATGTGGATGTTCCACTTTCCACTTTGAAGGCGCAGATTTATTACGGTGAAGAGAAGGTCTCGGAAACCGTTGTGCGGACGAAAGTGAGCGGGCAGGATTATACGGGAAAAATCTATGTACCTTTCCTGTCTGATATTGCTAATGGGAAAGCCACTTTGAAGTATATCCTGCAAAATATTAATTTTACGACTACTGAAAAGGAGATAACCCTTGAACTGCAACGTCCGGACTTTCCTTATCTGACTCTTGTCACTGCCAATGGAGACTATCAGATGCAGCGTACGGACTTGTATCAGTATGAAATCAAGGGAGCATTGCCCCGGGAAGTCAAAGGGTATATTAAGAGTCCGGCATTCGGCTCAAATACGAATGGACTGACTTTCGGCTGGGAATCTGGTGCTATAACGTTAGGTTCTACTTCTGATATTACTTTCTCCAACCTGAAAGATAAGGAGTATGCCATAACTTTCAATACCTACTCTTATGAAGCTGCCCCATTTACAACGCTATTGTTGAATGATGAAAAGATGGAGATGATTGATAATGATAACTATGGGATTGACTTAACGCTGAAACAAGGGCAGTCTATCGCTTTTGACGGAGTACCCGATTATGATGATTGGTGGATTGATCCCGATTATTTCAAAAAGAAAGATGACGGAACATTAGAGTTTTTGCCTATTGGTGGTAATTATCGCCTTACTGCCAATTTGAAATATAAGTATTTCATTGTCCAGGCATTGAAGGACGGGGCACTTGCCACGTTACAAAATGATGGCACCGGAGCTATTTGGGTGATTGGTGAAGGGCTTGGTAAACCTTCGGTAGCAGCCAAAGAGGTAGGATGGACAACTGAAAACGGTTTGTGTATGTCTCAGATTACAGCAAAAAAATATCAGATAACTTTGGTTGGCGGGAGTACGGTAAAGGCAGATAAGATTAACTTTAAGTTCTTCTATCAACGAGATTGGGGCGGTGAATTTTCGGGTACTGCATTGACCAGCTCAAGCGATTTGGTGGGTGTTGGCGATGGTGTGTCCCATGACAACGGAAACTTGTATCTGCATGAAGGAAAAACATTGACTGCAGGACGTATCTATAAATTTGTGGTGGACGTTACTGGAGGTCTCGATAAAGCAACCCTGACTGTAACTGATGAAGGAGAGCAACCAATAGAGATAAAAAACATTATCTTTGGCGGTATTAAGATGAGTTCTACAGATGGAGCCACTTATACGGCAACCTTATCGTTATCGCAAAATCAGTCCATTGCCGTATCTGGTATCAGCAATTTAAGCGAGTGGTGGATAAATCCCGATTATTTCAGCATGGATGGAAGTGGGGATCTCAAATTTATTCCGCTTAACGGAGATTATCGCGTGGTAGCAAATACAGCCTTGAAATACTTCTCCGTAACCCGTATGAATGGAGAAAAGGAAGCGACTTTAGCGGATGATGGACATGGTGTAATTTGGTTGATGGGATGGGGTGTCGGATCTCCTTCACTTGACAACCAGTTCGGATGGACCGAGGGGTTGGCTTATTGTATACCTGAGGTTGCGCCTAAGATTTATCGGTTTACAGCGGTGGCAGGACCTGAAAAGGGCTCTACGATGGGGCAGCGTATTCGTTATGACTATGTCGATTGCAAGTTTTTCTTCCAAAATGGTTGGGGAGGAGAGTTTGCTGGAGATAATGCTCTATCGCTTGCCGAAGGTGCATCCGATTATATCTCTAGTAGCGGAAACATAAACCTTGCCGGAGGAGTGCAATTGGAAGAAGGAGCCACGTATGTGATGACCGTTGATTTAACCGCTGGTATTAATAAAGGTATTATTTCATTTATAAAAAATAATTAAAACACAGAATTATGAAGCGTACTTTATTAACTTTATGTCTCGTACTTTTGGCCTTGTTGGGTTGTAACAGCCATAACGCCCCCAAAGCCAATATTGTAAAGAAAGGATTTGTTTCAATTCAGGGAAAAGATTTGATTAAACCTGATGGCACGAAATTGTTTATTCTGGGAACAAATCTGGGTAACTGGCTAAATCCGGAAGGATATATGTTTAAATTTAGTAAAACAAACTCGGCGAGGTTTATTAATGAAATGTTTAGCCAGTTGGTTGGTCCCGATTTCACTGCCGAATTTTGGAAGGCATTCAAGGATAATTACATTACTCGTGCAGATATCCGATTTATTAAAGAGACAGGGGCTAATACAGTACGCTTGCCCTTTAATTATAAACAATTCACCGATGAGGACTATATGGGATTGACAACAAAACAGGATGGTTTTGCACGCATAGATAGTTTGGTGAAATGGTGTCGTGAAGAGGGATTATATCTGATTCTTGATATGCATGATGCTCCGGGCGGACAGACTGGCGATAATATTGATGACAGCTATGGCTATCCTTGGTTGTTTGAGAGTGAAGCCAGCCAACAATTATATTGCGAAATATGGCGCAAGATAGCGGCTCATTATAAAAATGAACCGATTATTCTTGGTTATGAGCTTCTCAATGAACCTATTGCGCCTTATTTCGAGAAAATGGCAGACCTGAATGGTAAACTTGAGAGTATTTATAAGAAAGGAGTAGCCGCAATTCGTGAAGTAGATAGGAATCATATTGTTTTGCTGGGAGGTGCTCAATGGAATGGGAACTTCAAGCCTTTTAAAGATTCGAAGTTTGACAACAAAATAATGTACACCTGTCATCGTTATGGTGGAGAACCTACAAAGGCAGCTATTCAGAGTATCATAAACTTCCGTGATAGTGTAAATTTGCCGATGTATATGGGAGAAATAGGGCATAATACTGCTGAATGGCAAGCTGCATTCTGCAAGGTAATGCGCGAAAATAATATAGGTTATACTTTCTGGCCTTATAAGAAGATGGATGGCTCTTCCTTTGTAGGCATTACTCCACCTGAAAATTGGGCTAATATCGTATATTTCTCAGAAGCTTCACGCTCTTCTTATAAAGAGATTAGGGAAGTGCGTCCTGATCAGGGAATGGCCCGTAAGGCAATGCTGGATTTTCTTGAGGCTTGTAAGTTGAAAAATTGTGTGGTTCAGAAAGAATATATCGAATCATTGGGGATGAAATGAACTATTTAAACGGATATTGAAATATGGAAATTAAAAAGATGTTTTTAGGATTGGCTCTTTTTGCTGTGCTTCCGCTTGGAGCACAGCAAAATCCGGTGTATTTGGATAAGAGCAGGCCTGTTGAGGAAAGAGTGGAAGATGCATTGCAGAGGTTAACATTGAAAGAGAAAATTGCGATGGTGCATGCACAGAGCAAGTTTAGCAGTCCGGGAGTTGCCCGGCTGGGTATACCTGATTTTTGGATGACGGATGGCCCTCATGGCATACGTCCTGAGGTACTTTGGGATGAGTGGGAGCAGGCTGGATGGAGTAATGACTCTTGCGTAGCATTTCCTGCATTGACTTGCTTGGCGGCTACTTGGAATCCGGAAGTGTCCCATCTTTATGGTAAAAGTATCGGTGAAGAAGCGCGTTTTCGCAATAAGACCGTACTTTTAGGACCGGGCGTAAACATTTACCGCACTCCGCTTAATGGACGTAATTTTGAGTATATGGGTGAAGACCCTTATCTGGCTTCGCGTATGGTTGTGCCTTATGTACAAGGTGTGCAACAGAATGGAGTCGCTGCTTGTGTGAAGCATTTTGCACTGAATAATCAGGAAGTGAATCGTCATACGACTAATGTTGTGGTGGATGATCGTGCGCTTTATGAGATCTATTTACCTGCTTTTAAAGCTGCAGTGCAAGAAGGTAAGGCTTGGGCTATAATGGGATCTTATAATCTTTATAAAGGACAGCATTGTTGCCAAAATCAGTACTTGTTGAATGATATATTGAAAGGTGAGTGGGGATTTGATGGAGTGGTGATTTCTGATTGGGGTGGTGTTCACGACACTGATCAAGCAATTACCAACGGGCTTGATATGGAATTTGGTAGCTGGACAAACGGCTTGTCCAATGGTGCCAGCAATGCTTATGATAATTATTATTTGGCATTGCCTTATTTGCAACGCATACAGTCCGGTAAGGTTGGTACAAAGGAATTGGACGATAAAGTACGCCGTATCTTACGGTTGGCTTTACGTACTACCATGAATACCGACAGACCTTTCGGTGCCATGCTTTCACCGGAACATTACGAGGCTGCACGCCGTATTGGTGAAGAAGGTATCGTTTTGCTAAAGAATAAAAATGCTGTTCTGCCCGTTGATCTGTCGAAAGTGAAGAAGATTGCAGTTATCGGTGAGAACGCGCTTAAAATGATGACTGTTGGCGGCGGAAGCTCTTCGTTGAAAGTACAACATGAGATTTCTCCTTTGGATGGTCTTAAAGAACGTGTCGGTAATAAAGCTGAAATCGTGTATGCTCGTGGTTATGTTGGCGATGCGAGTGGCGAGTACAATGGTGTGGTTACCGGACAGAATTTGAAAGATGACCGCTCTGCTAAAGAACTGACAGATGAGGCTGTAAAAGTGGCAAGTGAAGCTGATTGTGTTATTTTTATTGGCGGTTTGAATAAAAGTGCACATCAAGATTGTGAAGATTCCGACCGCAAGGGACTTGGTTTGCCTTATGGGCAGGATGAACTGATCACTGCATTAACCAAAGTAAATAAGAACCTTGTTGTGGTTAATATTTCGGGTAATGCAGTGGCAATGCCTTGGATTGAACAAGTTCCGGGCGTATTACAAGCTTGGTATTTGGGTTCGGAGGCCGGTCATGCACTTGCATCGGTGTTGATGGGCGATACGAATCCTTCGGGTAAATTGCCGTTTACCTTCCCTGCTCGTTTGGAAGATGTAGGTGCACATCAGTCGGGTGAGTATATTGGTACTAAGAGTCAGGACGTAGTCGATGAAAAATATAATGAAGGTATTTTTGTAGGTTATCGCTGGACGGATAAGCAAAAGAATGTGAAGCCTCTATTCCCCTTCGGTTATGGATTGTCTTATACGACATTTGCTTATTCAAAGCCTGCTGTTGATAAGAAGGTCATGTCTTCTGACGAGCAGATTACTTTGACCGTAAAAGTCAAAAATACAGGAACTCGTGAAGGTCAGGAAGTTGTCCAACTCTATATCAGTGATAAGAAGTCCAGTCTTCCGCGTCCCGTGAAAGAGTTAAAAGGCTTTGCGAAGGTGAAACTTGCTCCCGGTGAAGAAAAAGAAGTGAGCTTTGCCATTAATAAAGACGCGTTGAGCTACTTTAATGATAAAAAGCACGAATGGGTAGCAGAGCCGGGTAAATTTGAGGCAATCGTAGCTGCTTCAGCTGCAGATATCAAGGGAGTTGTTCCCTTTGAACTGAAATAATTTATCCTCTCCATAGCAGAGTTTTATTTAGGGGAATATTCCCGAATAAATGATTTAATCAAAACGTCCTTACTGCAACATCATCGCAGTAAGGACGTTTTATCAGTTCGCCCAGCATGGGTATATTCTAATGGGTGCAAGTCCCTCACACGCCCTGATAGTGGGAAGTGTTTAGCCAAGACCAAGGGTGTCCACCGTGAGATGGAATCTGAAGGAAGGTTGCGGCAAACATCTGGCCTGACGTACAGAAACCGGATATAAGGCTAAAGGATGTGGGTAAGTCTGCTGAACAAGACAAAGCCCGATAACTATCCTGAAACATCCAAAGTAAATCCGGCAGGTATAAGATGGAAAGAATGTATTCTTAACTGGGGAGGTCTCACAGACGTGCAGATGTTTTTTTTTTTCAGAAGCATGGAGTAAAGCTTGCTGTGAGAAGTCAGCAGACGACATAGTACCCGAAAAAAAACAAAAAACAAAAAAAAACAAAAAAAAACAGACAGTCGGGGAAGGTCTGAACTTTATTTAAGCGAGTAGTCAATGAATGTTACCTAATAAAGGAACGAATGCAGAAAATATCAACATCGAGTGATAACTGCCGGCAAAAGGATAGGACGGAATCGGAAAGCTATGCCGGAGTGCAGACCTTTATTGGGATAACTGAAAACCACCTCGTGGAAGTGCAATTTACCAAAGATGATTTATTGGAACGTATTGTGTCACCTGCAAACATGAACCGTGCTTACAAGCAGGTCGTGTCCAACGGTGGCAGTGGAGGTGTCGATAAGATGGAAACGGAAGATTTACTTCCTTACCTGGGATTCCATAAAGCCGAACTGATAAACTCTTTGTTGGACGGTAGCTATCGTCCCAATCCCGTCCGCCGGGTTGAAATCCCCAAGGATGGAGTTAAGAAACGTCAATTAGGTATTCCTACCGTTGTTGACCGTCTTATTCAACAATCCATCAGTCAGGTGCTTAGTCCGCTATACGAACGCCAGTTCAGTGACAACAGCTTTGGCTTCCGCCCTAAACGCAGTGCCCACCAAGCCTTGCGGCGCGCCCAATCTCACATCAATAGTGGTCATAAATACTGTGTTGACCTGGACCTGGAAAAGTTCTTCGATACAGTCAACCACAGCAAGCTGATAGAGGTTCTGTCGCGTACCGTGAAGGATGGTCGTGTTATCTCCCTCATCCATAAATACCTTCTTTCGGGGGTAATGGCAGGCAGTCACTACGAAAGTCGGGTCCAGGGTACTGTCCAAGGTGGACCATTGAGTCCTCTGCTGAGCAATGTCATGCTCCACGAATTGGATACAGAGTTGGAATCCCGTGGGCACAAGTTTGTGCGCTATGCGGATGACTGTATGATTTTCTGTAGGAGCAAACGTTCTGCCTTACGTGTTAAGGAGAGTATAACTACTTTTATTGAGAAACGGCTTTTACTAAAAGTGAATCTTGATAAAACCAGCGTTGGTTATGTTCGAGGAATGAAGTTTTTGGGTTACTCATTTTATGTACATAAAGGTGAGTGTCGTTTATCCGTACATCCTAAAAGTTATCTTAAGCTGAAAACTCGTTTGAAAGAGTTGACCGGAAGAAGCAATGGTATGGGATATGATAAACGCAAATCAGAACTCCATCGGTTTATGCGTGGGTGGATAGAGTACTTTCAGTTAGCGGATATGCAGAGCTACTTGAAACGTATAGACGAATGGCTTCGCCGTAGGATACGCATGAGTATTTGGAAATGTTGGAAGAAGATTAAGACGAAGTTTGTGAATTTACAGAAGTGTGGCATCAGTAGATTTTATGCCTGGCAACACGCTAATACTCGATTGGGATATTGGAGTATAGCCGGGAGCAGAATACTGACTTCCGCTCTGAATAATGACAAACTGAAACAAGCAGGCTATCCTACTTTGATGGGGTATTACAGCAAATTGCATCGTAAGTAAAGAACCGCCGTATGCCGAACGGCACGTACGGTGGTGTGAGAGGTCGGAAAACGAAAGTAGGAAGAAAACTACTTCGTTTTCCTCCTACTCGATTTTTTCCGATTTCTAAATAATCTCTGTCTTTATGCCGGATTAATTCGATGGATTGTTTTTTGATAAAGCTCTTCGCCAATTATAAATATTGGCGAAGAGCTTATCATTTTATTTAAAGGGCTAAATAAAGTCTTTAAAGAGTATAAAAGATTATATACTAGCCGTAACCGATTATCTCATGTTTTGTCCTTCTTTAGCGATCGAGATACATGGATTTTGCAATACCCATTTCGAGACCTCGAAGTTCGGCTAATCCGCGTAAGCGTCCAATGCAAGAATAACCCGGATTGGTCTTTTTCTTCAAGTCGTCAATCATCTGATGGCCATGGTCAGGGCGCATGGGAATAGATACTTTGCGACGTTGCTGTAATTCAAGAAAAGCCTTCATTACATGGAACATATCCACATCGCCTTCCAAATGGTTAGCTTCATAGAAATTGCCTTCGGCATCGCTTTGTGTACTGCGGAAGTGTACGAAATTGATCCGGTCTCCAAACTGTTTCATCATGCCTTCCAAATCGTTGGCGCTACTTACACCGAGTGATCCTGTGCACAAACATAGCCCATTGCTTGGATTCGGTACGGCGTCGATCAGAGCCTGAAAGTCTTCAGCAGAACTCATAATACGCGGAAGTCCAAGAATAGGATAGGGAGGATCATCCGGGTGGATAACCAGTACTACGCCGGCTTCGTCAGCAATCGGAGTTACTTCTTTTAAGAAGTAGATGAGATTGCTTCGCAATTTTTCGGGCGTGATGCCTTGGTAACGATCCAGCTCACGTTGGAATTGCTCCAGTGTGAAGCTTTCTTCCGAGCCCGGTAATCCGGCGATCATATTGCGCACGAGTACTTGTTTGTCAGTCTCCGTCATGCTATCCAAACGGGCTTTTGCTTTAGCTTTCTCTGCATCGCTGTATGTAGCCTCTGCACCCGGTCGTTTTAATAGAAAAAGATCGAATGCAACGTATGCTGCGCGTTCAAAACGCAATGCACGCGAACCGTCGGGGAGCTCATAAGCCAAGTCAGTACGGGTCCAGTCGAGCACCGGCATAAAATTGTATGTGACAATGTTAATGCCACACTTACCTAGATTACGGAGGCTTTTCTTATAGTTCTCAATATAGGTTTGGAAGTCTCCTGTCTGGGTCTTTATATATTCGTGCACGGGCACGCTCTCGACTGCAGACCAACGTAATCCGGCGTCTTCAATCAGTTGTTTTCTTTTCAAGATTTCTTCCACAGTCCATACCTCTCCATTAGGAATATGATGGAGTGCATTGATGATGCCTGTAGCACCGGCTTGTTTGATATCTTGAAGGCTTATAGGGTCGTTCGGGCCATACCAGCGCCAAGTTTGTTCACATAAATACATAATGGTTCAGGTTTTAAATTGAAAAAGCATCAAATCCACCGTCTACTACGGAGAGTACACCTGTAACAAAGCTGGAGGCATCACTAATGAGATAGTGAATTGTGCCGAACAATTCTTCAGGTTCTGCAAATCTTCCACATGGAGTATGAGCAATAATTGTTTTGGCACGATCGGTGTATGAACCATCCGGGTTTGTTAATAAAGCACGGTTCTGGTTGGTCAGCAAGAATCCCGGTACAATGGCATTTACGCGAAGTTCCGGACTAAACTTTGTGGCCAATTCAGCGGCCATGTAACGGGTATAATTAGCTATGGCAGCCTTTGCCGAACCATAACCTACCACACGAGTCAGAGGGCGCAAAGCCGATTCAGAACAGAAATTGACAATTGCCCCTTTTTTGTTCTTTGCCATTACATCCACAAAAGCCATTGTCGGTAAGATTGTACCGAAAAGATTCAGATCCACAACTTTTTTAAAGGCGTCCACATCCAAGTCGAGGACAGTTTTGTCCGGTGCGATAGTAGCTCCCGGCATATTACCTCCGGCGCCGTTCAATAATACATCTATTGTTCCGAAACGATCGAGAATAGCCTTTTTGTTGCTTTCTAATACATCTTTGTTCAGTACGTCAGTTACTAGAAATAGTGCTTCAGTTTTTTTGTTAAGCTCTGTTTCCAATTGTTTGCCGATTTCCTCGGCACGATCAAGTATTACTATTTTAGCACCTTGTTCAGCAAGATAGCCGGCAATACTTTTTCCTAGAATTCCGCAACCGCCGGTAATAACGATTACTTTTCCTTTGATATCAAATAAGTTTTTCATAATTTATGAAGTTAAAAGAAGATTTATTATATTGAATGCAAATGTACATGAAAATTTGGCTCTTTACACACAGGTACATAAAAAACTACTCATGTTTTATAGGAGAAACTTACATAAAAAATTATGATTTATAACCAGATCAGATGAAAATAAGGATGATGTGATTTTCTATCTTTGAGGAAATATGCTCATAAAATGGATAGGAAGTCCCTCTACTTTGACCGATACCATACATTTGCCTTTTACTATCGCTTTAATGGATGCTCTTCCATTTGAGGCTTGTATTTTGCGTGATCCGGTGGAGGTTCCCATGTTTTGTATCAGTTTACCTTCACCTAATAGTTGAAACTCTATTTCTTTCTGTGAATCGAGACAGCGAATACCCTTTTCATCTTTAATTTGCGCTTGGATGAGTACCGTGTCACTTTTCTCAATAGGTTTGTAGCTCATTTCAAGCTGGGTTTCTTTACCCCATTTGGCGGTTTGGTACTCTTGAGTTATTTTATCGGATATTTTTCCGCTCTTGGTGGTAGAGACAGCTTCGATTTCGTTCATGCCCTCTTTTAATGAGACATTCCAATGTAATCCCGCAGCAGGGAAATCCTGACTGTTTCTTTTCCTCTTTCCTTGTGATTTGCCATTGACAAAAAGCTCCACTTCCGGACAATTAGAATAGACAAGATACTCCTTGGCTTCATTCGTTTTGCCCCATCTCACCGGCCAAGAATGGCCATAAAGATGTATCATCGGTTTTTTGCTCCAATAAGATTGAAACACATAATAGCTTTCTTTAGGAGTCAGGTCTCTTTCTACTACACCTTTCTGATTGACGTACGGTATCGGATTTTCCGGCCTTAATGGAGTGGCAAAGTCCTTGAATGTCCAAAAGGCTGAGCCTGTGAGCCAAGGCATATTTTCTTGTTCTTTCAGATGCCAGTCGAACAATCGGATGATGTATGATTCCGACCAATCCCCGTTTTTTGCAGCATTACTCATTCCGGCAAAGTCTCCTTCCATATTTCGTCCGGGGTGGCTGTCACCTCCCCATTCGGCATGGAAAAAATGATTTACGCTTTGCATCGCAGTCATGCTCATATCCTTATAATCTTGGTAGCTTTTGCTATACCATCCCGCCCATATAGTCGGAGAGTAGACGTCGACAATATCACTGCAAAAGTCGCATCTGCGAATGCAGGTTTTTCTACTCCCATCCAACTGATGAGCGAGCGTATTGAGTTCACTCATGAAACTACGAATGGAATCTTTATCAAAAGTAGGGAAATCGCCCGGCCAATCATTTTCATTGCCTAGTCCCCATAATATTACCGATGGATGATTGAAATGCTGCTCTACCATGTTGGTCAGCATTCTGCGCGCTTGAGCTTTATAGGTTTCTCCTCCCAGTCCACCTCGACACCAAGGTGTTTCCTCCCAGACTAAAAGGCCTAATTCATCGCATAAGTTCAATATAATATCCGATTGTTGATAGTGTCCAAGACGGATGAAGTTTGCTCCCATTTCTTTTATCATCCGCATTTCCTTGATCATCATTTCTTCGGTTTCTGCGGCTCCTACGCCGGCTTGGTCTTCATGTCGGTGCGTTCCCCGGAGTAGCAGACGTTTACCGTTTAAGAAAAAAGGCCCTTTTTCTTTGAACTCAAAAGTACGGAAACCAAAGCGCTCGATGGCATGCATACTCTCGCCATTGGTCTGTAGAGTTACCTCACAAGTATACAATTGCGGGTTTTCCGTATCCCAAAGTTGAGGCTTACGAACGTAAAATGAGATCAGGTTGTTGATCTTATCTTTCATCGGATAAGAAGAGGTGCCTGCCTTCTTAGTATTTACATCCTCTTGTGGCACATTAACTACTCCTTGGTATATTTCTTTTCCCGAAGGGTCTTTTACTGCTACTTTTAAAGACGCATTGACAGGCAGAACCTTAATCTCCTGTGGATTGTACAGTGAAATATTCAGATCAACTTTCCCGTTTTTACCCTTTTCATCGATAGAAGGAGTTATTTTAATACTCTGAAGTGATATAGCGGGTACGTAAACCAAATTTACATACCGATAGAGTCCGCCATATACTGTGAAATCCGACATTGAAGAGGGTATCCTTTCAGTATTCCGACTGTTATCGCAGCGGACAGCGATTGGGATATTTTCTTTGAATTGCGTTTTATAAATATCGGTTCCCGTGAAAGATTTAACGGCATCTGTAATATCTACCACCCAACCGTCATAGCCTCCCGTGTGAGATGCCACTTTAGTGGTGTAAACATAGACATCCGTTTGCTGTCCTGCACCTTCAAATTCCAGTAGAACATGGCCACCTTTGTAAGGGTTATTGATTGGAAGGCTTGTTCTATACCAGCCTGCACCCTGATAATAATTGAGATCCGGATCCACTGCATCTTCAGCATTGAAACAATGCGGTAGGGTTACGCGAGTCCATAACGGTACTGATTCGGGCTGACCGGCTTTTACGGGACGCATCACTTCCCATATATTGGCCATATCCTGCCGAATAAACTCCCAATTGTTGTTGAGCCTGACCTTTGTGTTAGAAGGCACAACAGCCTGTAGTTGCATTAAACAACTACAGGCCATAATAATAAATAGAAAAGAATAACGTCTCATTTTATTGTTCTAGTTTTGCTTTCCTCGAAAGGGCTTCCAGATAATAATAATCTGCGTATGAAAGTGGAACATCAATTTCATCATTGTTAGGATGATTTCCGGTGGAATGGAGCAAAAGGAATCCTTTATTCGTATTAGGTTCGGCTTGGTAATGCTCGCTTAAATTTTTAATGATCGTATCCGCCAGTTGTTTGTAATGCGCACTCTTTTCAGCATTTACATAACCGGATAATTCATATAATGCAGAGGCTATGACTGCTGCAGCCGAAGCATCCCTTGCTACATTCGGTATACCCGGATCTTTCATATCCCAATATGGGATCAAATCGCTGGGTAGGTTAGGCTGGTTGAAGAAGAACTCACATATCTTTTCAGCTTGATTCAAATATGCACTATCCTTTGTATAACGGTAACACATGGTGAAACCATATAAACCCCAAGCTTGTCCGCGTGACCATACCGAAGCATCGCTATAACCTTGATGAGTCCCTTTGGAACGTACATTGCCGGTTGTCGGATCATAATCTACAACATGATAAGATGAATAATCATCGCGAAAATGATTTTTCATAGTCGTGTTGGCATGGTTCACTGCAATATTATAATAAGTGGAGTCACCTGTTGCTTCTGTAGCCCAAAAGAGAAGTTCAAGGTTAATCATATTATCAATAATAACCGGATATTGCCATACATTTTTATTCCAATCCCATGACCGTATAGCCTTTACAGTTGGGCTGTAACGTGAGCTTAGTGTTTTTGCAGCTTGTATCAGCACATCTTTGTACGATTGCTCTTTGGTGAGGCGGTAAGCTTGTCCGAAGGAACTGTAAAGCATAAATCCCAAGTCATGTGTCCCATTATGGAATTTAACCTCTTCAAGGGGCCAAGTATAGCTCACAGCTTTCTCGCGCCAGCTATTGTTATGGTTGTAGGCAAAAACTTGCCACAAAGAACCGGGGAAGAAACCTGAACACCAATCCAGAGGTCCTACCAATCTCAAGCTACCATCTTTTTCGGTGGAACGTGGACTAACCAGTTTCTTGTTGCTTGCTTTCTTTTGGCCTTCCTGAACACATTTGATAGCATATCCCAACTGGTTTTCGGCAAAAGCGAAAGCATTATCAGTGTCTTCGGCGTCGAAATAGAGCAAGAAGAAACGATCTTTCCAATCCATGCGTCTATATTGATTGAAAAGATTGCGATAATCTTTCCGTGTAGGGTTGAAGCTATAAATACGGTACAAATCTTTGCAGAACTCTTGTTGTTTGTAATCCCATTCCGAGATTTGTTTATAAGGCCACTCCGAGACTTTCTTACCGGTGAACTGGGCTAAGAAATCTACTGCTTTATAGAAGTTACGTCCATCTGTTGATGTTGCAGTATCCAATTTAACCCCTAATTTCTGAGCCATAAGGAAGACATCAATCATGTGGGTTAAGTTGAATTGTGAGTAGCCGAAAGCTAATGTACGTCTGAGTTCTTGGGGTTGCTTGCCGTCAGGCTCTATTTGAGCATAAATTCTTTTAGCAGGAAATTCCCGCAAATAATCTTCTGCCACTTTCTTGTTTCCCGTATACAGAGCAAAGGAAATAACTTGCGCATCGTGCGCCGTACTGTGGTTGTTTTTTTGCTGCCCTTCTTCTTGTCCCTGCTTACTCGTCAAGATCCATTGAAGAAACTTCTCAAACCATTCTTTTAGTTGCTTACTGTCTTTTGGCGTAAATGACTTTGAAGAAGTAAGCAGCTGTACGGCATCAAGCATATCGACGTATGAATACGAATCGATTACACCATAGCAACGTCCCCGATCATTGTCAACTCCCGGGATTACTTGAGCATAGTTGAGATTCGGGTTCATACGGGTTGCTTTGTTGAAAAACCAAACTCTGATTTGTTCTGTTGCCTTGCGAGCATATTTCTCATCTCCGCTGAAATAATAAGCCAAAGAGAGAGTTGTTACACTGTTAGCCATGTTTCCCAATCTGTTCCGATCAAGCTTCTCCAACTCGGGATTTGATTCTCCGTCGCGTGATATATAAGGCTTTCCATTCGGTTTTGTGGGATCCGGCCAATAATATCTGGCCTGACTCATATAATCATGTTTATCCCCACTTGGAGGAGTCTTTTCTTTCATCACTACAGATAGTGGAGTTCTTCCCAGTTCTTTATCAGCTTCTTTTAATAACTGTTGGTAAGCGATGGCATATACTGGCTGAGAAAGTGATTGTTTAACACGAGCCAAATGCTCTGGACTCCAAATAGACTGGGCGAATGCTCCTAATACTATAAAAAGGAGCATCATAATGCTAGTTGTTATTTTTTTCATGGTTTATGTTTTGAACAAAATTATTGTAATTTTCTCAATTTGATACCGTTTAGAAAACATTTGCCATAAAGCTTTTCAAACTTTATTTCAAGACCTTGGTTTTCTACTTCCACAATATATCTTTTTTTAATAGCCTGGAAGTAACCTATTTGCTTTTCGGGTGAGAAGGTATCCTCTACTTTATTCTGATTAATGTAGATGTTGAAGCAGTTCTCTTTATTCGTAATAGGTGCGTTTTGACCCAATTGATAGGGTGACTTATCAATCTCTTTAAAAGTATCTGCAAACAGGAGTTCCAGTTCATATTTACCAGTCGGTACATTAAAGCGATACCCGTCGAGATTACTCCGGCATGTCTGATAAAGTGGATTATCTCTTGTGTTTAGAATTTCAGTTTGTGTACTTGATTGAACCGAGACGTTCTTTTCGTCCAAGTATCCCCAGCTACCTGCCGTATAAGGACGATCGGGTACCCAGTTCAACTTACTGTCATCATTCACATAGAAGCAATTGCTTCCTACATTTACAGCTAATTCCGTATCCTTAAGAGTCTGTTCAGTTAAAGTATCGGGGATAGTCATGAAATTGATATTCATTCCGTCTTCCAGTACCTTTTCATTACTAGTAGCCATGGCTCTGAGAAAATGATTCCCTTTAGTGAAGGGTACATTGAAAGATACCGTGCAATTCTCGCTGTTCTTTGTTCCCAATGACTTGCCATCAATGAAAAGTTCCACTTTGGGAAGATTGGTGTAGACTTTGACGGGTTGTATCACCGGATTTTTTCCTTGTTGTATTCCGGCTCTGTCCGGCCAGTCGCGTACTGCAATGTGTAGTACAGGGTTTTCTTTGTTGAAGAAGGCTTTAAAATAATAGAATACATCTTTCGGTACACGATTAGAGTATGTCAATCCTTTATTATTAATTCTCGGCATTGATTCGTCGCGCAGTGCCGAAGAAAAATCGATGAAGTTCCAATGAGTACCTCCACATACAAATGGCCTTTCCTCCATCGCAGGAAGATAGTGCTCCAGGTATGCCTGTTGATATTCTATGCTGAAATCGAAATTTATGGGTGAAAAAGAGTGCAGTCGTTTGTCTGATCCGGCACCATATTCACTCACAATGAAAGGATGTTGAGGGTACTTTTTATGCTGTTCATCGAGGTATTTATCAAAGTCGGTGAGTTTGCCGCCGTACCATCCGGAATAGAGGTTCCATCCAATTACATCGCTAACATTCGAAAGTCCTGACTCATTGTACATGTTGCTTGAGTGAAAAGCCATGACGCTTTTTCTGAAAGGATCTTCTTCCTTCAGTGTCTTTTCCAATCTTTTGGCCAGATCAAGTGTTCGTTGAAGAACCGGTTTCAATTCTGCCTCTTCTTTATATTTGCGTAAGGTGACTAAAAGTATCTCGTTCATATACCCCCACATGATTATTGAGGGGTGGTTATAATGTTGTCTAATCATTTCGCGGAGATTCTTTTCTGCAACATCGCCATATTGAGAAGAATCCGGAACGATATCAATTACGGGAATTTCCTCCCACGCTAATAATCCCAGCTTATCACACTGTTCCAAAATAGCTTCGTCCTGTGGATAATGGGATATACGAATGAAATTGGCCCCCATATCTTTAATCATAAGCATGTCACGGCGATGCATTTCGTCACTCATTGCCACTCCCATAGGTTTTTGATCTTGATGACGGCATATCCCATGGAGTTTATAGGGTTTTCCGTTTAAGAAGAACCCTTTTTCCGGGTCGAAGTTGAACCACCTGAATCCTGTATTATTCTCGATTTTATCGAGTATTTTATTGGTTTGAGCATCAATAAGCTCAGTTTCTATTTTATATAGGAAAGGACTCTCAGGCGACCATAGCTTAGGTTGCTTGACAATCAGTTTACTGTTAAATTCGTTTGCCTGTTGTCCTTTTAAGTTTATTGTTTGGCGGATTGTTTCTACAACTTGGTTTGCAGGGTCATAGATCGTGTGTTTTACCAACACTTTTCCGTTTTGTGTCGCTTCATTTGCTATTTTTCCTTTTATAACGAGGGATGCTTCTTTTTCTGAGACTTGTGGCGTTTGTATAAAAACTCCTTCAGATCCGGCATTGGATAAATCGAAGTGCTGTTTTGAGACAGCCATTATCCATGCATCCCTATAAATGCCACCAAAGAATGTAAAATCTCCGGAAATGGGTGGAATATCCATCCTAGAGTTATCAACTTGAATCGCAATGCTATTTTCCGATGAAAAGGAACAATATGGAGTGATATCCAAGATAAAGGCAGTGTATCCTCCCAGATGCTCTCCAACGAAGACCCCATTTACATATACTCGTGCTGCTTTACTCGCAGCGTCTAGTTTTAGAAAGAGCTGTTTGTTCTTCCAAGCTTGTGGAATGAATAAGGTGCGTCTATACCATCCTATTCCTTTATAGTACTCTTTGCTTGTATATGCATCTGTATTCCATGTATGCGGTATGGAAACTGTTTGCCATTCTTGGTCGTTAAAGACTTTATCAAATGCATGCAGTTTGTCTCCTTTTTTGAATTTCCAACTGTCATTTATTGTTTTGATCTCTCTCTGCCCATAACATAAAATCGGCAGACAGCTTATCGCCATAACAATTAGTTTCCGGAGTATATTCATCTTGTCTTTTTTCATTGATTTAAGTGCAATATCCTTATTAGAAAAGAGGCAGAGGGCTTGCATAAGCAGTTTTCAGCAAGTCTCTGCCTCTAGTCTGATTAACAATCTATTAACCCGATTTAATTAATGTTTACTGTCGCTTTATAATTCTGTGAGAATGTTCTAACCTCATATTGATCGGTCTTATTATTCACAGTTGTGCTTACATCAGCGGATGTAATAGGAGTAGCGGCGTTAGGGTTCGAAGTGAGTATGGTAAACGAGCCTTTTCCTGCACTTTTTGTTTTGATATAAACACGTTGAACACCTTTCACGGCCTTAGGCCATGTTAATGCAAATGCTCCATTTGCATCCGGAGTAAGAATATTCCCGTTTTGATCGGTGATTTCGTAGTTTACTCCTCTTTGTAGGCTTCCACCTACATAATAATAAGTGACTACATCATACGAACGTACACGTTCGCTGAAGAATTGCAGGGGAACACTGGTGGTATCTCCTTGTGCAACACTGACTGCGACAGCATTGTTGTTGAGCCCTACCAAGTCCCTTATACCAACGAAATAGACATGCTCCAATGCCGGATCACTATCTCCCCAGTGATCTTTTTCACAGCCGGTTAATAACATGCAAAAGAGCGAAATTGCAACAAATAATATTTTTTTCATCTTACTTCTTTTTTATTGGTTATTCCCATCCTGGATTTTGAGTTACGTTTCCACCCGAAAGAGTAATCTCACTCAAAGGCACAGGATATAGATAATCTTTAGCGGGGTTGAATTTCCGGTCGCCTGCCACTTCAATAACATACATATCGGCTTGATCGCTGATGTGCAGTCCTTTGTAATTGCCATTTGCGTCCGTCAGTCGATTGGCAATGTCTGCCCGTTTGGTATTGGTTTCGCTGTCAACGAATTTCACACCGAGAATATTAGTCGGGAGGACCTTTTCGGCAATCTTCCAACGAATGATGTCATCGTAGCGCATGTTTTCATCGATAAACTCTATCGTTCTTTCGCGACGGATTTCATTCAGCATGTCCAGCCCGTTGGCCGTTACAAAACCGTTTGTCAGTTTGACGTTGAAGCCAGCTCTTTTTCTGAGCGCATTCACCGTAGCATCCAATTGTGCGTCGGTAATGGAGCCGTTGTACTCGTAAAGTAGCTCGGCATACGAAATCAGAACTTCTGCATAGCGGATCAACATTTTGTCCACGGTTTCCTTACTGCTGGTTGTCCATTCGGAGAGCATAAATCCCTTCTTAATAGAATAGCCGTTGCCCGAAGCATTGCTAAATGGCATGTACGGACCTTTGTAAGCATCTTCTTTCAATTGGTATAGTGTCATAGCCATACGGGGATCGCGGTTTTTGAAGACGTCATTGTAACTGACTTCGGTTGTCAATGTCAGAGGTGACTTTTCTTTTGGCAACCCATCGCTGTATAAGAACATGTCAACCAGGGATCTTGTCAGGGTAACGGAGTTTTCCAGACCGCGGGAGTTAGCATGTGTTACTGTACCTGCACCGTTAGGGCCATAAACCTTTACGAAAATGTTTTCTTTATTTGTTGGTCCTTCTCCGTCAAAATAGAATAACTTTTGGAAATCAGGATAAAGCGAGTGTCCTTCTTTCATCACAAGTTCTGCAGCGTCAATAGCTCTTTTGAGGTGTGCTCTATAGTCGCTACTTAAATTGTGATACTTAGAATATGTACCTTCATATAACCCGATACGTTCGGTTAATGCAAGGGCTGCCGAACGGGTCACTCTTCCCCAATCTGCTGCAGGCAAAGCGCTCATTTTAGGGAGCCAGGTTGCTGCAAAGTCCAAGTCACTGTAACATTGCTGGATAATCTCTTCGCGTGGAGTACGCGGAGATAGGAGCAAGGGGTCTTTAAGGTCATCAAATACTTGTAATATCAATGGAACATCGCCATACTTTTTCACTAATGAGAAATAATTGTAAGCACGGAAAAAGTAGGCTTCGGCCAAGTATCTGTTTTTGATGTTTTCCGCTACGTTTGGATTGACGGTTTTCTGAATGATATTGTTTGACGTAGCGATTTTCGTGTAGGCATCAGTCCAATCAGAGGATGTAGAGGGCACCGTGCGTTGTCCGCTTGATATGACATCTGCTGAGGTTTTTACCAATTCATCGGCACGCGTGTCATGCGAAAATCCGGTAAGCTGATTGTAAAGGCGGTTGCAAGCACCCCGTAAATCGGCTTCTGAATGCCAGAAATTACTGTCGGCTAAGGTTGCCTCGGGGTATCTGTCCAGATCACAACCCGCCAAGCAAACCACAGTTAATATAAAAAGGAGTATTATCTTTTTATTCATGATTTCATAAATTTAAAATGTGACATTAACACCTACCGCCCAAGTACGGAAGAAAGGATAGTAATTGGCTGTGGCATTATTTCCAACTTCCGGGTCGAACACAGACAACATTTTGGTGTGTTCCCAGATATCTTCGCCTGAAATGTAGACTCTTAATTTTTGCAGCACGTTTTTGCTTACGGGGATGGTATATCCAAGCTGTAAATTCTTTAAACGTATGTATGAACCGTCCTGTATCCATCTGTCCGAGGGATGGAAGTTGAATACGTCATTTCCATTATTTTGAGCATAGTTATACAAGCGAGGCCAATAGGCATCCTGGTTGTCTACCGTCCAATAATCACGATGTATGGTCCATGGCATCAATTGGGTTTGTCCAAAGGGAGCGATGGTATTGGTATCGATGACCACTTTACGTTTGCCTACACCTTGGAACATCACGCCGAGATCGAAATTCTTCCATTGTGCGGATAAGTTAATGCCATATAGGTAGTGTCCGTTTGAGTCGCCCATGTAAAGCAAATCACCCGGTTTGTCGGGAGTTCCTCCTCCTGCACCAATCGTGTGGTCCGGATTGCCTTGCGCCACATATTTAATGTCACCGCCGGATATTTTGGAATCTGCGAAAGACTGGTATCCGGGGTGTGCTGTCTTATAAGCGATATATTCATCCTTGCTACTCCAATACCCGTCGGTCTGGTAGCCCCAAATGGTATTCAAAGGATAATTTTGTAAAAGGGGGACAGAACCTTCTTTTATTGTATTTTGGCCATTATATTCCAGCAATTTGTTCTGGCTATCCGAGAGGTTGAAGCTTACTTGATAGCTTAAGTCTCCGACTTTGTCCTTATAGGATGCCTCGACTTCCCATCCCCATGTTTTCAATTTACCTACGTTTGTGCTTGGTACTTTGATACCGATCAGGCTAGGCTCCGGTAGTTGGGCAAGCATGTGATTATTGTACTTCCAATAGTAGTCCGCTGTCAGATTTAATTTATTGGACAGAAAACCCAAGTCAAGTCCGATATTGGTGGTGCTGATGGTTTCCCACTTCTTATCTTTTGAAGCCAACTGATCTTGCCAGTAATATTTATTGCCTAATTCCGTCCCGCTACTGATCAATGGAATATAATCGTATAATCCTAAAACGGCACCGTTACCGAGTTCTCCCCATGAAGCCCTTAGTTTCAAATTGTCTATGAAGGACACGTTAAACCATTTTTCCTGATTTACTCTCCATGCGGCGGAGAATGAAGGGAAAGCTTGCCAACGGTATTGGGGAGCTACGCGTGAACTTCCGTCATAACGTACATTCGCTTCAAACAGGTATTTGTCATCGAAGCTGTAGTTTACCCTTCCAATGTAGGACATCATGGCCCATGACTCTATTTTGTCAGATAGAGTGGTATTGCCTGCGACGGAAGAATCGTAATATCCGAATGAGAAAAAATCATTGGAATTCATGTTTAGTGCCGTAGCTGAAATTTCATCTTTCTTGTACTGCTCAAAAGTGGTGCCGGCAAGCGCATTCAAGTTGTGCTTACCAAGTTTCAGACCGTAGGTCAATAATGCTTCGAATGTGTCGTGATAATCGCCGTTCTTTGTTTTAGCCAATGAATTCGGATTATTTGCCTGGGAACGGACGGTCTTACCCAGGCGGTCATACCACACTAAATAACGTTTGTCCACTTCGGAGCTGTAATATCCAGCCTGACGTGAAGCCGTAAGTTTCAGTTCCAATCCTTTAATGACATTCTTAATGGTCATTTCCCCTCTACCGGTGTACTGCTGGTAGTCGTTTTTGGAAATTCCGCCGTTTTTCATCAAGTCGATGGGGTTGACTTGCAAGTCACCGTTATAAGGGTTTAGGTTAATATCTTCTTCAGGATTGTAAATAGGTTGTCTGCCGCGTGTACGGTATAATGCGCTAAGAATACCCTCCGCTCCATAAGGATTGGTATTAACAAACGAACCGTTATAGTTGACTTGAACTCCTAAGCTGATGTAGTTGTTTACCTCTGAATTCAACCTCATGCGGAAGTTGTAGCGGTCGTTTTTATCTGGTCCGTATTTTAATAAACCGTTCTTGGTGTAATAACCAGTCGAAACAATGTAGTTCAAACCCTTACTGCCCCCACTTACCGAAAGGGAGTGGCTCTGTTGGGTTGTATAGTCTTTAGTGCCTTCGGCCACCCAGTTTGTGGCTTGGAAGAGATCCCATCGGCCGTTCGAATTATTGGGACGATAGTTGAAGTTGGGATTACCCACCCATGAAGTCATTTCAGGATTCCACTCCGGGCTTCCCGTTTCATTGACGCGGGAGAGATTGATAAAGTTCTGTTCTTCCCAAGCCGGTAGACGTTCGGGCATATTACCCGGGGTGTTTACACCGAAATATCCGTTGTAAGATACGGTGGGTTTGCCTTCGCTTCCCGATTTAGTGGTGATAAGGATGACTCCGGCTGCTGCTCTGGAACCATATATGGCGGCGGCAGCCGCATCTTTCAGCACTGAAATGGATGCAATGTCATTGGGGTTGACCAATGTCATATCTCCTTCCAATCCATCGATTAATATCAAAGCCGCTGTTGTATTGGACGATGAAAAGCCTCGGATACGTACGCCGGATGTTTCGGAACCCGGCTTCCCGCTACTTCTCAAAACGGCGACACCCGGCATTTCCCCTTGCAACGCGGTGAGCGCATCGGAGGCTGGTTTGGCAGCGATTTCTGCACCGTCAATGGAAGAAACAGCTCCTGTCAGGTTAACCTTCTTTTGGGTACCATAACCTACAACAACAACTTCTTGAAGGGTTTTAGAGTCTTCTTTCATCAAGACGGTGCCTGATGCTTTTTCAGCTTTGAACTCAACTGGTGCATACCCGATATAAGAGAAATTAATAGATGAAGAGCTTTTTGCTTTTAGGATAAATTTTCCATCAATATCGGTGATTGTGCCATTAGAAGTTCCTTTTTCTATGATGGAGACTCCTATTAGAGGTTCTTTTGAAGTTGCATCTAAAACCACTCCACGGATATCAATACTGTTTTGGGCCGAAAGTCCCACATCGAATAGGAAAAGAAGCAGCAGACTAAATGCTACTGTAGCTTTCCATAGTAAAAGTTTCCTTTTCATAATAAATAAATTTAATTAATGGCTTCTTATTAAGTCGCGGCAAAACTATGGTTTATATAAGACAGACTCTTCCGGAGCACTACCACATGAACTATACTGAAATCATTTAGAAATACGTCTATAATTTCTCATATAAATTACTACTCTCTATAAATGAAGCTATTATGGATTATTGTTTGATTATTTAAACGCCCTTTAATCTTTGACCTTGATGTATTTATATTGTGATTTACTTCTTTTTATTATCTAAGTATAATGCATATCTTTGGCATGAACTTTAAGTGTGTAATACAATGAAAAAAGTACTTCTCCTTTTTCTTTCTTTCTTTTATATAACCACTGTTTCAGCTATTTGGCAACGCTCTGTTACCAACTATACCCGCAGGGATTATAAGGCAGGTAATCAGAATTGGATGATAGCACAGCATGCGAACGGGTGGATGTATTTTGCTAATAACAAGGGCTTACTTGAATATGATGGTGTAGAATGGAATGTCTATTCTGTAGGTGATACTAAAGCACGTGCAGTGAAAATTGCACCCAATGGGAGAATATACGTCGGTGGAATGGGGCAATTCGGATATTTCACTCCTGATCGTTTAGGCAGGTTGAATTATACCAGTCTTTCGGATAAAATCCGTTCGAAATTTAATATTGGAGTTATATGGAATATTCATATTGTAGATGATAGGATATATTTTCAATCGGATAGTTCGATTTTTTATTTGGAAGATAATAAGGTGAAAGTGATACAGTATGGCTTTCAAATAAAGTATTCTGCTATTATTAACCAACATTTTTATATTGCTTCTTCTGAAGGATTATTAACACTCGATGGCGGTGAGTTTACTTTACTTCCGGGTACGGAGAAGATCAATTCATATAAGGTTGTAGGGCTTTTACCTTTCGATGATAAAATAATGATCGCGACTGCCCGTAACGGACTTTTTCTTTATGATGGGATTGCGCTTGTTCCTTTCGTGAGTGCTGCCGATTCTTTTATAAAAGAAAATCAACTTTTTTGTGTCTCAATCAAGAATTCTCTTTTGGCTCTGGGTTCTGTACAAGATGGATTATTATTGCTGAATACCAAACGAAATGAGGTGGAAAAAATATCGATATCAAATGGACTTCAGAATAAAACCATATTGGGTTTATTTTTTGATAGAGAGAACAATTTGTGGTTGGCACTTGATAATGGTGTCGATTGCATACATCTTGATTCACCACTGTTCTCACTCTATGGCAACAGGCCGTTGATAGGATCCGGATATACATCTTGTTGTTATAATGGCAAACTTTATCTGGGAACGAATCAAGGGCTGTATGTCACCGAATATCCTGAGAAGACAAACGAAGACCTATCAATGGACTTCATACCGGGTACGGACGGTCAGGTCTGGAGCCTCGCTGTGCATGATAATAAGCTTTTTCTGTGTTCGGACAATGGAATATTTGTGATGGAAAAGAATTCGATGTATCATGTGGAAGGAGTAAGGGGAGCCTGGTCTGTGCGGGAGATCAAGAACAATCCTAATCTTCTTATTGTAGGGACATATAATGGACTTCGTGTACTCTCGAAGCAAAATGGTAAATATGTGTTTTTGTACAAGGTGCGCGGCTTTAATTATTCCTGTAAAACGTTTTTTGCCAGTGATTTGCCAAATGTTTTTTGGATAGCGAATAAAGAAAGGGGCCTTTTTAGAGTTACACTCTCGTCCGATCTAAAACGTGTTGTGAAAGTAAAGAACTATAATGGCGGCGCTCTGCCTGTTGGCAATAATATTTATGTATCCAAAATAAATAACGATGTGGTTATTTCTTCCCGACAAGGTGTTTTCCGGTATAATCAAATGAAAGATTGTTTGGAGCCGTATATTTGGTTGAACAGAATTCTGGGTGTAACTTCTAAATCTATTCCTTGTTCGTATCTGGAGCAAGATGGGTCGAAGAATATATGGTATGTTAGCAATGGAGCATTGAAGTTGCTGCGCTATAGTAAATCCACTAATAGTTATGTGAGGAATGAGAGTGAATCCTATCTTGGAGGATATCTTATTGAGGACTTTGAACAGGTCAATGTCTGTAGAAACAATATGGCAATAATTGGAACGGAAGAAGGCTTTTCGCTTTTCAAGTTTAAGAAGAATGTACTTAAAAGATATCCGCTTACTCTTCAGATCAGAAAGGTTTATTTGACAGGGAATCATGATTCGTTGGTATATGGCAGAAGCTATAGTTACGATAATAAGCCGTTGATAATACCGTATTCTAAAAACTCCATTAAAATAATTTATGGAGTTAATAATTACGATAAATCTCTGGAAACTTTTTACTCTTATAAGTTGACCGGTGACAGAGAAGAAGGATGGAGTTCGTATACCGAAAATAACACAAAAGAATATACTGATCTTAAGGAAGGTGATTATACGTTTAGTGTTAAGATTATTACTCCTAAAACGACAGTTCCGATAATAACGTCCTTTCATTTTAAGGTTTTACCTCCTTGGTATCGTTCATTATGGGCCTATATCTTTTATTCCATTTCCATCATTATATTGATGTATTACACTTATTATAAAATAACCGAAAACAAAAGGAGGCTTATCGAGCAGAAAGAGGAAGAAATCGTTAGACAAAGAGCTAAATTTAAAAAAGAAAGCGAGCTAAAAGATAAAACGATTGATTCTTTAAAGGAAGAACATTTGCAGTCTGAGTTACGACATAAATCGGAAGAATTGGTACGTACTACACTTAATATTGTAAGGAAGAATGAGATTTTGCAAAACATACGAAAGGAAGCTGTTGGGATAAACCACTCTATTAATGAGGAAAACCTTGTAAATATCCGTAGAAAAACATTGAGATTAATTAGTCAGATTGATACGAACATTGAACATGATGATGATTTGAAAGCTTTTCAGATAAACTTTGACTCCGTGCATCACGAGTTCTTTACTCGTTTGGAACAATCATTTCCGGAATTGAGTAATAAAGAGAAGCTACTTTGTGCATACATCAAGATGAATTTAATGTCGAAAGAGATTGCTCCACTATTGAATATATCGCAGCGTGGAGTGGAAATCGGACGTTATCGTCTACGTAAGAAATTGAATTTGAAAGAAGGAGAGAGTCTTGTTGAATTTCTACAAAGGTTTTCTAAATAAACGCATCCTTAAAAAGCCGGATTGGGGAGAAAGTTGAATGGCAATATTTATATTGATTGTAGCTGCTGAATCTGCTAAAAAAGAGGCGGATATAATAGAAAATTAACAATGTTCCGCCTCTTTACCTAAATCACAATTCAATTACAAAAAATGAAACTGACCTATTGATTTTCTCTTTACTACTATTGTTAACCTAATTAATCTTCATCGTATCTCTGGACTATCTTTTATCATAAATTCACTTGATAAAGTGAAGTCACAGCTGTAATATAAAGTTTATTTCCCGAAATAAGCAGAGATGTCGGGCGTTCCGGAACTTCTATTGTTCCTATTGGCTCACCGGTAGGGGCAAAAATAGAAACATCTCCGTTTGTTATGTAGACATTGCCTTTAGCGTCTGTCACTACACTCCGGTCACCTCCGTCTGCAAATATGCGGTAGTCTTGCAGGAATCCTTGGGTATTTACATTTGCGTGTATAACGCGTTGGTGGTATTCGTCGAGTACATATACCATTTTTCCCGGGACTGCTTTTACCAAAGATGAACAACGAAATAAATCTTCATAATATGGGATGATGGTTACGCTATCCGGAGCTACAAAACATTGTTCCGGTTTTTTTCCACCATAATATTCACCTTGAGTAATGATTCTGTTACCCGGGTAGTAAACTTGTTTTGGTGTAGGAATCTGCTTCATGTTTACTAATGGTAAGGTCTGAAAACTTTCATCCGGATTGTCGGGGGATATTGCATAAAGTTTGGGAACATAGTTGAAGCCCCATAGTCCTCCTGAGCCTTTCCAACCGAATAGGGGACGATCGCCCTCGCGCGCATCGTCGTTGTTATAACCGGGTTGGGAAATGTATTTAGTTATAACAATTAAGTGGCCTTGACTATCACAAGCTAGTGCTACTGCATTCCAGGGAAAGTCGGCAATGGAAGTTACCTGTCCGCTTTTAGCATCCAGTTTGTAAATACGTCGCATGCGCTGCTCACAAAAATAGATATTGCCTTGGCTGTCTTGTGTCAATCCGTCAATAAACTCAAATCCGCCAACAACAGACTCTACTTTCCCCCTTTTTCCACTTAAAGGGTATTTCCGACTTTCTTTACCGGTCAGATAAAGACGTGCAAGTTCCCAATTACGCGCTTCACGACGGGTATTGACATCGTATAAGCTGGCGTTGGAAGTGAATTTTATACGGGCATGGGCGTAGTTGTGAACATTAAGGAACTCAATGTCTTTGCAATCCCATGTACGTATGGCTGACGGATAAGGTTTTGACATACGTGATACGCGGTAGGAATAAAGATTGGCAAAAATCATATTCTTGCAATCAATCAAATCTAAGGGCTGCGTGTCAATACCTTCCGCCTCTTCTTCGCACTGGAAATCATAGATTTTCCAGTTGGCAACATTCCGGAAAATGGCTTCATTGCGAAGATGATGTTCCAAAGACATTCCGTAGATACGCCCAGGTGTTTCCGTGTGGCTGATATATAAACCTGCCGAACTGTATTCGTTAGAGGTCCATATATCCCGGAATGAACCTCCACCTCCGTTAGTGATCCATAGGCTCCAGTGTTGGTTATCCCAGGTACGTGAAATCAGATCGTGAGTTTCTGGAGTGATGGGCATGGGTTTCTCCAAAGGATTAGCTGCACTTTGTCTGTTATAGAAGAAGCGCGCTTTATCATGTCCGCTAAATTTGACATCATACATATAGGAACCTTCACCTGCCATCCATTTACAATTGACTGCCCGATAATTGTAGGCATCAGCATTCAGGAATATGCCACATATAATATTCTTTCCGCCTTTGGGAGTGATTAATTGTGCTTCTGGAGCACCAAAGCCGCTGAATGCAGGATTCCCTCCTAGTGTTAACAGTATGGTAGTGCCGGGGTGCAAGCCTATTAAGTTGGTATTTTGTTTTAATGTTAGAGGCTCCTTTACTACATACCAACCTTGAGGAATATAAATATTGGCATATTTCTCTATAGCTTCTTTAAAAATAGAAGTATCGTCACTGAAACCATCTCCTTTAGCACCTAAGTCACGGATATTTACCCACTTATCCGTTGTAGGGAGCATAGGAGTATCACTGGTATCCAGAGGTGTAATGTTTTTAATCGATTCTATTTCTGCGTGTCGTATTATTTGAGGAGTGTTTCCCAGACTATCGACATTGAAACCGAAAGTAAAACGGTTCATCCTATATAATTCTCCTTTACCGGCTATTTGCTTGTTTGTACTGCGCTCTAAAGCAAACGTAGAGACATCTTTACATTGAATGTTTCTGAAATTGATTTGTGTTGCAGCATTTCCGGCATCTGACAAAATGACCCCTGTACGGCGTATATTCTCAAAGATACAATCTTCCATGAATAATCGGTCAGTGGCATTTTCCTTGATTTCTACAGCTACAGGCATGTCTTTTGCCCGCATACGAACAATAGTCATTCCACCTTCACTAGTTAGGATGGCACTTTTACGCTGTCCCTCAAAGTATGAATTTAATAACATAATAGGCCATCCGGGAGCGGATTTATCCGTGTCAATTCCATATTCACCACCATAGATGGCGACATTTTCCAAATGATTTCCTGCATCGACAATACCTGCACGCCCTTTACCTACATGTATGGTTACATCCGATATAGAGCAATGCTGTGCAAAATGTGCACGGATAGCCGAGGCGTTGGGATTACCATCTTCAATGCGGATATCCACATTTATCATCGAACTGTAAAAAGTTCCTGCATTAGCATCGGTCACCTGACTTTTCAATCGATAATTACCTCCTATAAACCAAAAAAGGTATTTCCCTTTTGGTGATTCACGGGTCACTTCTTGAAAACTCGGTGCTTTTGAGGTGAGAACGAAGAGCGGACGCTTACTGCCATATCCGATGATGCGCACTCCTGCAGGAATATAAATCGTCTTACTGAGTGTGTAGACACCTTGGGGTACGAATAGAATGCCACAACTGTTTTCTTTTTGCTTGGCTTTGTTCAGCGCTTCTTGTAGAGCATTGGAAACATCTGTCCGTCTGTCTGCTTTGAAGTTAAAGTTTTCGGGGGTGAAATAGACAGCCGCCGCATCCACCGGTCGGGCGGTAAAGACCGACCGGGGATTTTGAGCGGATACTTTTGCTGAGAGAACAATTGTGAGGGATAAAAACAATGTTTTAATCAGGTTCATACAGTACAAATTATAGAGGATAGCGTTTGATACTAATAAGGAGTAATGGAAATGGTAAAAGATGTTTCATATTAGACTTAATTTTAGAAATGAGTTTAAATAAAAACAAAGATATTATTTTATGTTCGTATTTCTTTTTAATAGCCACATCATAACTACAACAATTGTGATATCAAGGTACATCAACACCTGCCTGTATAGTAGGTGTTTTATTTAAAATAAGGCTTTTATGATACTTTGTGCCTGTAAAAGCCCCGCTGTACCTGGTTTTATTCTGCATCTTTACAGGGCACTTCTATTCTTTTTCCCAAGATTAGTACTCTTGCATACTAACGTTTATTCATTCCACCACGGGGTGCTTTTCGTTCCTCCACGGTGGAAAGAAAAAAACTCCACGGTAGAAAGAAACTTTTCTAACGGTGAAACGAATAAATTACTACTGCTGCGTTCCTTAACCGCGGCAAGGAAAAGAGATAAAAACAGTAAGATTGGAATGACATGCCTTTTAGTGAACATGAATCCCTTGAATTGGAAATTAAAATGCGATTTCTGCACAATTTCTGCAGAAATCGCATTTTAATTTGTCATATAGGGAATTTAGGTAAGAGCAGAAGTTCTTTATCTATCGATGCTATTATCTCTAACTACTTCTATATTTTCGAACAAAATACCTTTAGGTACTATCAAAGTAGTAATCTGTCCCAATGCTGTGTGGTTACCTATAAATTCTTCCTTGGAAATTCCTATGACTCTATTAAAAGATCTACTATTCAAACCATGGAATGCCGCACCACGAACCAATTCCTCTTTTCCGTTGGCTACAGAAACCCTGTAAAGAGCAGAAGCTCTGTTGCCTAACTGATACCGACGAACGATATATGCATAGTCATAGTTACTTTCTTTGGCAACCTTAATCAATTGCTGCTTCAGTTCACTGAATGGAATAGCTTCATCACTATATAGGCGGACATTACCAGGCATAACCATAGGAAAGCCAGAAGTAAAGTTGTAACGCTCATGTCCATTGCTGTTGGGAGCTTTAGTGGCAGTTCTTCCATTCAACAACGTTTTTAGAATACCTTTTTCAATCAGAAACATCTTTTTGTCCGGAGTAACTCCTGTAAAATCCATTGGATAATATCCGTCTAACTTTACACCATTGTAGACTTCCGTGCCGGATAGCGAGACCAAATTCAAACTCTTGGAGATAATTCTTTTACCTATCATTGATTCCATACCGTTCTCACGCATTGCAAGTGCCCCGTAAGAATTGACTTGTTGATTGCTTTCAATTAATAGACGGTTCATGAAAAATTCATGCTGAACCGTTTGTAAAGCGGCAAAATCCTCGAATAATACCGGACCGTTATATGATTCCGTAACTAGTGGGGCACTTTTCAGCTCTAGAAATTCCTTTGCAAGGTGTTCGCATTCATTCATAAACGATTTCAAATCGGGCATTTGCTCGAAGAGAGAATGCTCAAAAAAATATTCATCGTAAAGTTCTTGTCCATTATTTGCCAAGGCTGAAAGGATTACTTTCAATCGGTAATAGGGTATGGGCACTGCATATTGTCCATTTTCCGTATCGTAATAATATGTCATCGTGTTTCTGTTAAACAACTCCACCTTGGAATAGGTCAGTCCCGGATATTTGTTCAATACTTCAGAACTCTTCTTGATGAAGTCCCCCCAATAACTTTGATCCATATTCATCTGGACAGGGGTAAGCATTAGGTTGGGAGGGGTGATTCTTTTGAATGCGGCCATTTGAATATCCTCTCCGGTCTGCTTCCGTTGTTCGAGTACAGCCTTTTTGGATTCGTACTCTATTCCTGCTTGTTTGTATCTCTTGTCCAACGCAGACCAAACGGCAGTTGCAATCCCCTGATTATCTAGTGCTACCCGGTCTGGAAAATTTGGCATATTTCCTATGATTCCCATGCTATTGGCGGAATAGCTGCCCACAAGCAGAAGCGGAAGGCCATCCCGGGTGTGGTAAGAAACCGATTTGGAGATGGAACCTCCGGATGCAGTCATCTCCAGCGTCTCATTATCGAGCATCGCGTACCGGATGAAAAATGGAGGTGGAAAGCCTTTAATCTTCAGCTCGGATTTATTGCGGTCGACTTCCGATTTTATCGTCGGGATAATCGCTTCTTCTTTTTGCATGACAGGTCTTTCCAATATTGGTGTTCGGTTTGACGACTTAGCTTGTTTTTGTGTCTCAATCATTTTCACAAAGATAGAAGGCGAAACACAAGATACAGGTATTGATCCTGACTCAGCACCGCAATACCCATTGAAAATACCGATATCGTTTCCGGCGGCAGCGATTTGAGAGAACATGGTCAATGGAGTTCCTATTAAGTTCACGCCTCTAACCAATTCATCTGGTCGTCCGTCTGCATAAACCCGATAAACGATCAATGGCTCTATATTAAAAGCATTGGGCATATATACACCCATAGTCGTAAATCCGCTACTTACCTCGTCAAAAAGGTATCCATATTCCTTTCCGGTATTTTTTGCTTCCCTGATGAGCATTTCCCGTAGCTCTTTTATACTTCTTGGGTGAGAAGATTCTATAAGCATATTAGATTGCCGGGTACAAGTATTGGCAAGAATCACACCCCGCCCATGCCCATTGGACTTGGAGAATGTGCCAACCGGTGTTCTATCCATCAGAAAAGATTTTAAGATTCCGTTTTCAACAACAGTTACACGCTGTCCTTTCACCCCTTCGTCGTCATATTTATAATTCCCTGATAAATCAAAACCTTTGTAGCTCGTTAGTGTCGGATCAAATATTACAGAGAAATCACTAGGTAATACAAGTTCTCCGATCTTGTTCTTGAAAGTATTGCCATCTGCTTCCATTTTCAATCGGGCTCCTTCCAACCTGTGGCCAAAAATCTCATGAAAAAAGACACAAGAGGCTCGCGGAGTCAGCAGTGCAGGTCCTGTAAATGGTTCGGCAACAGGTGCTTTTTTCAATTGAATGATCATATCCACCATCTGCTTAGCATCTGAAAGTATTTTCTCATCAGACGGAAGATCTTTCTGATTGAGTGCAAAATAAGATTTGTAAAGAGGAATATTCATGCCATCTTCCGCTATTGCGGAAGCGTTCAGATCGATTCTGTAAGCCAATGTGTTTTCCATGACTTTAGTTCCATCAGTATCGACAAAATATTTACGAAGTAACTCCACATTCATGTGTGCACTTCCTGTCAATATGTTTTTATTTAAAGAAAAAACATTGCTATATTTCTTTAATCTTTCTTCCCATTCTTTAGGGTGGAACGAGAGTGATTGAAAAGTGATTGGTTTTTCACTATATGACTCTATTGCTTCTTCTGTAAAATCATTGGATTTTTCTTCTGAAGCAATCATAGCTATTTTATTAGCTTTTATCAACAAGTAGTTTCTTGCCGCGTTTTTATAAAGTTCATCCGTTTTTTTCCAGAGAGCATCTCGTATTGCTTCTTCATTGTTATCCAATACCAAAGGATTAGCCCCTCCGAAAAACCTGTTGTAAAAGGGGTTATTCCCTTTCATTTCACGAGTATTGTCCAATTCATGATTCCCTACCCTAACAAAAGCCTGAAAAAGTCTCCTTTTGTCGGGATTACTATTCATCAGGCTTCCAAGACTGGTGTTTATTTCATAAGTCTCCGTATCGTATACCCTGTAACTAATGTAATATGCAGGCACTTCCTGTTTTTTCAGAACAGAAAGATTCCTATCAGCCTCTTTTTTTAGAATATTCAACAGAAGATCTTGAGCATAATTTCTTGTAAAACAAGTAGTCAATATTAGTAACAGACAGATTGTTTTTTTCATGTTTTTCAATTTATATTTTCAAAAAGATATCGCAATGTTCTATGCGGATAAAGATACTGAAATTTACTGTATTGCAGATGATTCATGTAAACAATTTGGTTGCAAGAAAAAAAGAGGATGTGTCAATTACTTTGTATTGACACATCCTCCAGTTACATTACCTAAAAACTACCTATTTATACCTAATTTATTATTAAGTTGATTTTACCATCCCGGGTTTTGTACAATTTCCCCTTTACTAAGTTGAATTACATTTTGATGAATTGGATATAAGTACATTTTCTCATCCCATATCCGGCTTTCAAGCGTGACACGATTGTAATAGGATCCCATTGTACCAATTGGTATGTTAGTTGTTCCATATTCGTTCATTCCACTGAATCTTGTCTGATCAGCGATTTGACCAGGGCCACAGACCATCCAGCGACGAACGTCAAAGTATCGCTGACCTTCGCAGAATAATTCTACAAAGCGTTCGCGCTGTATGGCATCCCATTGCTTATCGTGATCACCTATGATATTTTTGATACCATTTTCTGCCAGTTTCTGATAAGTAGGTACACCTGCACGATCACGGACATAATCTATATACTGTATGATACGTGGATCGCTTGGGTCTATTTCATTTAAAGCCTCTGCATAGAACAAATAAAATTCAGCGAGACGGTATATAATAGAAACGCGTTTATACAGCTGTGTATCGCCTGATGCATGGTTCACTTTACGGTTCTTGAATTTACCCAATAAATAGCCGACAAGTGGATTATCTCTTGAATCGGGACCGGCACCTCCATGAAGAGAAAAGTCTACGAAGTAATTGGCATTTCCTGTCTTATTTTGGAAAATATCAAACCAGCTCTTACCCTGATAAATTACGTCAGCATAGAAACGCGGTTCACGATTGGCATACATGTTGAACACATTTTTATCTGCACGGCTTCCACCTGTTTCGTTGATGGCGGTATTTGTCACTTGAACAAGTGCATTTTCATGATAATCGGGATCTTCCGCTATTGTTAATCCGTTTTTAGTGAAGAACATGTCTACAGATTCTTGAGTTGGTCCTACTGTTCCATAACATGAGTTTACATCACGTGGATTTGTACGCTTTTCCATTTTATACTGATCGCTGTAGCTATTGTTGGTGCTACACCATAAAATTTCCTGATTGTAGACTTGGAACAATTTATAGATAGATTGATCAGGAAGATTGGTCCCGTTACTTTGTACTTGATAAAGAGTATGCCCGGCTTCTGCAGCAGCTGTTAGTAACTCTTCCAAGTGTTGTTTGGCTATAACCCATTTATTCGGATCTTTTGCAGGGAACAACTGTTTCCCGTTTTTATCTTTCAACTCCATCGCTTTCTCCCAGCCGCCATTAAACAGTGGAGATGCCGCGTAAACCCATAGTTTAGCCCGTAGAGCCATTGCTGTAATCTTTGTGGGGCGAACTACTTCATTTAAGTTGTAGGCTGTACCCACTCCGTTTGTCTGACCTGTAATGATGGATGCCGGAAGATTACTTCCTTCGATAACACCTTTAAGTAAATCATCAATGTACTCCACCATTTCGTCCACAGAAGCTCTTTCATAAGAGAATATCTCAGGATAAGCAGCATCATCTATTTTTGTAACGATGGGACATGGACCGTATTGCTCAAAAATAGAAAAATAACAGTAAGCCATAAGGAATCTTGCTTCATCTTTCATACGGGCTATTTCGGCCGGAGTAATTTGATTGGAGTCGGAACCTACCCCTTCGTCTTTAGCGCGTTCGATGAATATCATAGCCTGTCGTATATATTGATATAAGGTCGCCCAGCGGTGGAAAGAGGCACTTCCCGCCGTATATCCAGCTGTCATTGCATCTTTGCTTGGCATCATCTGTGACGAGATCTCGCCACACATGTTTGACCATGGATTTTTAAATGCACTGGCCTCCGAACCGGTTTCGGAATATTCCGAAATACATTGATAAATATTTCCATACCAGTCTCTGGTATAATTCGGATTATCGAATACCTTGTCCATAGTTAGGTTTTCATTCATTTCCTTAGAGACGTCCAGATAGTCGGAACATGAACATACTGCAATGCTAGTCAGACCCGCTGTAGCAATTGAAAAGAATATATTTTTAATTTTCATAACTGTAATAATTTAGAATGTTACTTCAAGACCCATGGTCCAGCGACGGGAAATTGGATATTTGGCACCGGAATTTGCATCACCTAGTTCCGGATCCCAATATTTCACTTTATCCCAAGTGATCAGATTAGTTCCTTGCACGTATAGACGCAAGTTCTGTAATTTTAAAGAGCTTAATTGTTTTTTGTTAAATTGATAGCCAAACTCGATGTTTTTCAGACGAATGAAGCTTGCATCGCGATACCACCATGTACTGTTATACAAATTGTAAGAGAACAAAGAAGAGTGCATACGTGGATAAAGTACATCTTGATTGTACGGGTCGGAAGCAGTCCAGCGACTCATTGCTTCCATTCGTGCCGATGAGGCATCTTTACCCTGATTAAAAGGCATGAAATTGGAAGCTTTGGACATCAAATTGACCGATGCTCCGCTAGCTCCTTGGAAGAAAACTCCGGCAAAGAATCCTTTGTATTCAAGATCGAGGGCAATTCCATATACAATTTTCGGATCTTGTGAAGTAAACCCGTTGTTGTAGGTTTGGTCATCGGCGTTGATTTGCCCATCATTGTTAAGGTCGGCATACTTGATATCACCGGGCGCCACTTGCGCTCCGGGATTAGCTAAACCCGGTTTCAATGAATAGGATTGTGCTCCTGTTACTGCATTCGTAGTAATATTAAAATCATCCGGTGTATATAGTCTTTCTGCTACATATAACAATGGAGATCCAATGCGGTGGCCTGTATAGTCCTGATAGTAGAGAGCGTGAAGTATCTCATCATATTCCACAACCTTATTTTGTGTATAGGTAAAATTACCTCTTAATGTCATATTGAGTTTGCCTACATGTTCTTTAAGAGTGATGTTACCGTCAACGCCTTTATTCGTTACTATACCGAAGTTTTGTGTGGGACCTTGGCGCAATCCGCTCATGGAAGGTATGGTTTTACGTTGCATCAAGATGTCACTGCGACGGTTTGAAAAATAGTCGACAGACAAATCCACTCTTCCATCCAATAAACCCATGTCAATTCCGATATCCGTTTTTCGCTCAATTTCCCATTTCAGGGCAAAGGCTGCTGCTTGTGCTTCGGCAATGTTACCCATCCAATTCTGATTATTTCCATTATCTGCACTGCTGATACCCAGATTGATACCGCCTGCTCCCTGGTTCAAGGTTTCAAGATAGGGGAAACGTGGATAATCATCTCCAAGGTCATCGTTACCGGTTAAACCAAAGGAGGCTCTGAGTTTCAATTTATTTACGGTTTTCTGGAGTGATTCGAACCATTTCTCATGGCTGATAAACCATGCGCCACCGATAGCCGGGAAAATTCCCCAACGATGACCCGGTGCGAAATTCTCACTACCGGTCATACCGAAACTACCCTCAACCATATAGCGATTATCATATCCGTAAGTAACACGTCCGACAATACTTTGCTTTCTATAAGGAAGTAAGTCCAGCCCTCCAGCGTTTTGCTTTTGTGTTTCTTTCTGATTGTAAAGAATCATACCGGTGACATCGTGTACATTATTGAATGTTCTTTTATAGTTCAAAGAGGCTTCCAGATAAATTTTCTTTTCCCCGTTCATACTTGCTGCTGTCGGATTACCCAATGCAGATCCGGCATTCCTCAATGTATATATCAGCGCTCCGTTATTATCCCGTCCTGTAGCAAAATAAGAGTTAGCTGCCATTGTACGGTTAATATATTGTCCGGATGTTCCGTCAAAACTCACAATTCCTTTAGTGGAAAGCCCTTGAGTAATGAAATTAAGATCTTGCTCCAAGGTGACTTTCGATTGATAGGTTGCAACCCATGATTTACTGTATCCACTGTAATACAGGAAATTATATGGATTTTGGCGAAGACCGGAAGTGTCCGAATCGGGGTGCTCCGAAGGCGTTCCATCCGAATAGATCATCGGTATCAAATGAACAGGAGTCAGGGTCATGCCATTAAAAATAGCATCTGCTGTTTTGTTCGGAGCCACGCGGTTAATGTATTGCCCACTCATGTCGACTGACATGCGGGTTGTTTTGCTCAGATCGAAGTCAATGTTGGAACGCAAGTTATAACGGTCGAACTTGACGTTACTATCAAAAATGGCTCCTTTATTTTTTTTGTAAACTCCATCTTCCGTATAATAAGCTCCGGAAACGAAGAAGCGTACTTTTTCACCACCACCGCGGAAATTTATAGTATAGCGTTCGCTTTGAGTATTCTTTTTTAGCATATCCATCCAATTCGTGTTGGGATATAGGTCCGGATCTGCCTGAGTACGGTATAGTTCCAATACTTCATCGGATACGGGAGTTGTGAAACCGACTTGAGGATTACCGGCATCATTCCAACTTGCCTCATTGAAAAGGCTCAGGTAGTTATAAGAATCCATGAGTTTGGGGAGTCTTATTGGAGTTGCGACTCCATATTCAGCCGACATGTTAACGACTGTCTTTTGTGCTTTACCACGCTTTGAAGTGATTAAAACAACCCCATTTGCTCCTTCCGCTCCATAAACAGCGGTTGCCGATGCATCCTTTAAGACAGAGAATGATTCGATTTCATCGGTGTCAATATCGCTCATCTTTCGAGGTACACCATCTACGATGACGAGTGGGTCTGTACCGCCGGCATAAGAACTTACACCACGGATCCAAAACTTAGCATCATCCCATCCGGGTTCACCTGAGCGTTGCACTGCAATAAGCCCCGGTATTTTGCCGGCTACACTATTATTCAAGCTTCGGCTTTTGACACTTAATTCTGCCGGTCCGATAGTAGCCATTGATGCCACCACGCTTTCTTTCTTCTGCTGTCCATATCCTATAACGACAACATCTTCCAAATTAACCGCTTCGGCTTGTAATTGCAAGTTGATTGTAGATACACCTTTTGCAACGGTACGGCGAGTTGTCGTAAACCCTATGTAGCGAAACTCTAACTCATCACCATCGGAAGCTTTAATCGAATAACGTCCATCAACATCTGTAATTGTACCACTGGGAGCACCCACTACTATGATACTTGCACCGATGATTGGATCTCCGGAGGATTCGGTGATAAGTCCCGTAATGATACGTTCACTTTTCTTTTGTGCCACCGATTGTGAGCTTTCGCCTTTGGTTTTCATTGTTTCTTGTCCCGCCATAGCCGTATTAGGTGTCATACCTATTGTTGAGGCTAATAATACGGCACAGAATTTTATTTTTGTTTTATTTTTCATGTGGATCATTTATTTACTTTTCATGATAATGCTTAAAGTATTAATTGCCGGCAACCGGTACTTCGGGGAAACTGGTTTTTTCTTCTACATACATCTTGGCCTTTGTGTTTCCTGCCGATAGATCAACTGTGATTACGTAGTATCTATTTGCGACGATTGCAGTTGTTCCCGCCTTAATGTTGCCGTCGGCAGCATTCACAATAAACCATTTACTGGTATCACCAAGTGAGATTTTATCGGAAGTGAATCCTCCGCCAGTACTTCTTTGTTGGAAGAATTTGAAGTTGATGGCACCCACCTTGAGGGTCTCATTTGCTTTCAGAATGAGCTGATGACGTTTACCCCCGATAGGTGCAAGACAAAGCATTTTCTCTGCGCCATTCCAGTTGATGTTATTCTTGGCGTAGGATGGTTGTCCGATATTGGCATCTCCACTAACCCAAATCACATCATCACCCTTATCAAGATCACCTAATGCGCTTCCGTTCAAGACTTCCACTTTGAAGTATTTTAAGCTCTTATCTACGGTTAAGCGATACCTGCCGTCACGGCCCCTAAAACGTAGGATTTTACCGTTTGTTCCGGCTACTTTGTCGAAGAAGGCAGGGTTGATCCAATAGTTGAAATAATCAGCTTTCAATCCAGTGATATCGAGATCTTCTCCTTGGGTGAAATCCGTCTCCACTTTATAATGCGTATCATCCACCTTTTCGAACTCAATATTATTCATTGCAAACTTAATGAAAGGTGTCCCCTCGTATGTTTGCGTATTAAAAGTTACGTCATAAGTTCCTGGAAGATCGGTTGAAAAATTAATCTGATCCGATACACCATTCATGATCTTGCCATCAGCACTGCCAAAGATGATTGTATTGCCGTTTTCTCCATACTTAGGTGCTTCTATTTTTGCATACAGATCGGTTGGTATAAATACGTCTTTACAAACATATTTGTACGGCTCTCCATCTACAGGAAGCATGTCATGTGCTACCCCTTGTGAATCTCTTAATATTAATTTAGGGAATTTAGGACGAATAATCTGAATACTTTTTCCAATGGTGTCGTTTGCAAATCGTTCGTTTTGAACTCGAAGTTTGACTGTTACTTCACCGTCTGGGATATTTTTCATAAAAGGAATGAAAATTTTACCAGAGTATTCTCCAGGGGTAGGAGTCGTCATAATCCTTTCGGAAACGATGGTTTCACCGAACCAAAGTTGAATCTTTGATTGGTTCAGATGTATGCCTTCGCTTGAAACTTTAAAAGTAAAGGTAATACTGTCGCCCATATAAGCTGTATCAGGGCCTGTTAATGAGATGGCTGAGCTACTGCCCTTATCGTCAAACTCATTATTTTTGTCGTTACATGATGTGATACAAAGTAATCCTCCCATCATTAACAGACATAGTAAGATTGGTTTTCTCATACTACTATGATTAAAAAGTTAATAAAAAAGATATTAAAAGTCATTTCCCCCATTGGAAGGAAACAATAGAATTTGCAGGCAATTTGTAACTGAAACTTCTTGTTCCTGAATTGATATTGAAAGGTTTTTCGGAAGTACTATTATTTGTAATTATGAATGCGTAACTTCCATCCTCATTTTTAAATGCTGTATAGGCTATATCTGGATCAGTATATCCGCTCGTCCCAATTCGGATAGCGTCCGGTTTGACTACTGATGCCATGTGAGCGATGACATAATAGTGGGAGTTTCGTATTATGGTCTTATAGTCTGAGTTGCTAATATCCACAGCCCCATAGCACGTCTGGCAACCACCTTTCCGATTAGGACCGAGATCATTGTCGAGCATTAAATTCCAAACAATCACACCTTTGCACCAATTGTTGACAGTTCCTATAGCGATGTCATTCATATCAGCTAAAAGGCGTTTTTGCAGATCACGTCCACTATTCCATGTACCTATTGAGGTTTCTGTAAATAGAAGTTCTTTATCTGGTGCGGCTTTGTGTATATTATTCAACTCACTCCTGTTTCCTCCATAATTATGATAGGCTGCTCCTGTTATGTAAGAGGAGGCTTTATTGTCGGCGTATATATTGACCGGGTAACCTTGTTGGGAAGCGATGTTGTCATAGTTATAATTATGATCGAAAACATAGATCTTTGTGCTTAGTTCCGCAGCCTCCAATTTTGGGCCGAGCGCTGTTGCGATAAAATCTCTTTGCTCTTCCCATCCCATATATAATGAAGCCGAATTACCTCTGTTTAAAGGTTCATTTTGAGGAGTAATGGCATAAATGTTGATACCTTCATTTTTAAATGCTTGTATCCATTTTATAAAATAACTACCGTAATCTTGGTAATATTCCGGATTTAGCTGACCACCTGTCCATGAGTCGTAGGCTTGCTTGTCTTTCAAGTTATTTACTTTCATCCATTTCGGACAAGTCCATGGGGAACCCAATATTTTGATGGAAGGGTTTATGGATATAATTTGTTTTAATATCGGTATAATATATTTGGTCTCTTCTACTGTTAATGCGAAGTTCTCAATACCTTTCTGGTCGCAGCAAGTATATTCACTTAGAGAGAAGTCCGAACATCCGATGGAAATTCTGATATAGCTAAAACCCAGTCCTTCTGTTGATGAGAAGGTTTCTTTTAGAAACTCCTTGCGATTTGCCTCTGGCATTAACGAAAGGTTGTAGCAGGTTGATCCTGTTATGGCAGCTCCAAATCCATCCATGGTCTGGTAAGTAACGTTTGGATCCAAAGTAACAGTATTTGGGGACATACTGAGTTTGTTATCTAAATCGATCTTTCGTTTCGTTAGATCGTAGGAACGTGTGCTAGTGGTGATATATGCATTGACACTATTGGCTACAGACTGTTCATTCTGAGTATTCTCTACCTCTGTATTTGTCGGAATGTTTTCTTTGCTGCATGCTATGAATGCTGGAATGTGTAACAAACAAAATATAAAAATTGCGCTCTTTTTTGTAGTCTTCATAATTTATAGTTTTTAAGGCTTTGATGTTGCAAAACTATATTGTTCGTTGAAAAAATATTAGAAGGGCAGTATATCACAAATACTACAAGTGAAAATCTTGAATACATCAGAACTTTTCGAGTCTTTTAATATAATGTTGATAATCAACCGATATGGCTTTGGTGCTAGGGATGAATAACTGTATTCATCCGAAGTTAAATGAAAGAGTGGTGTAATCTGTTATTCAAATGAATTTTTCTGGCTTTGTCAGGAAATAAACTTCTTCTGATAGATAATAGACAACTTTCTCAAGAGCTCCAAAAGAAATTTTATTTTCTTTATCTGAAAAGTATTATATTAAAGAGCTTTCTTAAAAAAAAAACATTAGGGCTCTTGGACTTTTTGAAGTACTAATAAGCTCTCCGGCCCCATGTTAAAAAGTAAATCGACAATACTCAGATTGGGAATAAAGCCAAGTTGTTCGCGGAAAACTTGATAATAAGGCTTTGACACGAAGTCCAGGTCTTCTTTACGCGAATCTTTTTTGGGATGTATACGCTCACGGTAATCTTCTTCATTAACGGATAAATCGGCTTTGTATTCTTGGGTATACAATATATTCGGATGTATATCGATTAGTGAACAGACCAAATTGCAGAGTTCACTATTGAAATCGATCAAGAAAGAATACTTCTTTTCGTAGAAAGGTTGAAAATCATCTTTATAATACTCGAAGAAAGGAGTATGATTGTACGCAGAAGATAAGGCATTCCAATGAAGATGTCGCCAGTTTCCATGGTCGGAAATGCGGATATCACGCATTAGGCATTTTAGTGTACCGGGTTTGACTGTCGGTATGGATAGCGCTAATTCTCCACTCGGAGTGGCAATTGTGCAACGATTTCTATAAGTTTGTTTAGTGTAGTTGTCATGTTGTTCAATGAATATCGTGTCGTATTCCATTAATTTGGAATAGTATTCTATGGGAGCTAAATATGCAGAAGAGAGATATACTGTTTTATTCATACCTTTTTGTTTTCATAGTCGGGCCAAGCTAGCGTCCTACTTGGAGCAATTACATAATTAATGGGCCAAATAAACATTTTATTCTTAATAACTTTATTGAATCTTGGTAAAGAAGCGTTTCCAACGGAATCCATTGAATATTCCGCTATTCTTTTCTTTTGAGAACCAGATAAGCCAGGCTTTTCCTATAATATGATCTTCGGGAACAAGTCCAAAGAGTCTCGAATCAGAGAGATTGATAGAACTGCTGGCGCTGACCCAATAATAATTTTTAGTAAAATAGCAATGTTGCACAGGTTTTCCCTCTACATAGAGGGTATCATTTTTTATTTCGGCTCTTTTATGCTCATGGAGCACTAATGTGTTACGAAGTAAAGTTCGGTTCCATGGATATACCCGGATTGCTTTGCCTTTGCCTGGTATAATTAATGGGTGGAAAGCTTCTGTTGTATCTTCTTTGTTGAGTAAGCTGATATGGAAAGAGTTTTGTGAAGTTTGTTCCAACAGATAATATTCATAGCGGCTAAAGCTACGAACACATTTTGTGGAATCTTGCCCTAGTAGTTTGTTGTTTGGTATGGAGAGAATACGCATAAGAGAATCCAATTGCTTTTCTTTGGAGCGAGGGTAAATATATAAAAACTTTTGATCAGGAGCACTTTTCTCTGGTGAGATGGGGGAATATAAAGAATCTACTATAAGAGTATCACCGGGTAATCCTATGCAACGGCCTATAAATACCTCTCTGTTGTCAATAATCTGTTGTGATAGATTTGCCGGATTGTTGAAAACAATTATATCCTCCCTTTTCATGGGTTTAGGGTTCAATCTATGATATCCCCATAATGACATAAATGGTAAACGTAATCCGTAGTTCCACTTATTGACTAAGATATGCTCACCTTCAAAAAGCGAGTTCTCCATCCCTGAGGAGGGTATGTGATATGGAGTGAAGGCAAAACACTGTAGTAGCACAATAAGTGCTACTACAGTTATAGGTATTATCCATTTTGCTTTCCGTCTCATTTTCATTAAATCAGTTATAACTGAAATCTTTTATTTGATTTAATGAATCCATTTAAAAATACGATTCCATCGGATTTTTCCATCAAACCAGTCACGGTCTTTATCCAGAGATAACCATACGACAATGGGTTTCCCAACGATGTGATCTTCAGGAACAAACCCCCAATAACGTGAATCTAACGAATTATGGCGATTGTCGCCCATCATCCAGTAATAATCCATTTTGAAAGTGTAACGATTGGTCTTCTTTCCGTTAATGTATATTCCGTCATTCTTTACAATCAGTTTATTTCCTTCGTAAGCCTCTATGCAACGTTCGTAAATGGGCAGGTTATCAAGAGTTAGCGTAATCGTGGACCCTTTTGAAGGAATCCAAATCGGCCCATAATTATTTCTATCCCATTTAGTATAAAGGTTTAGCGGATACATCTGTCCTGAATAAGTTTCAGGCTCCATAATAATGCGACTGATAAGTTTTTTGTTAGCAGATAATGTCGCTAGCATTTTTTGGGTTAGCGGAAGGTGGTAGACCGGAGTTAAACGTCCCTGAGCATCTCGGCGGTCCAAGCCCATTTCCATCAATCCTTCTTCCCAGCTAGGATCGTTGGTCATTATCCACTGATCGTCTTTGCTGATATCTAAATCGCGAAATATCTCATCTGAAATATACGGACCGGTAGTTTGTACAAGGTAGTTAAACTGCATGTCGGTAGGGTTTTCGCTTACTTTACCATCAATATAGATTTGTCCGCTTTTAATTTGTAAAGTATCTCCGGGAAGACCTACACAACGTTTGACATAGTTCTCACGGCGGTCAACGGGGCGTATTACAATATCACCGTATACTTGAGGATTTGTACGTATGAGGTTGCGTCCGGCTGCATAGTATAACTCATAAACTTCACGTTGCTGTTGCCGTGTGAGGCTGTCCATGTTTACTTTATTGGGGTACACACGTTGCCCTTCTCTATAAGCCAGACTATAGAAATCTTCCTGTTGATGATTTATGGCTACGGTATCTCCGGCCGGAAAGTTGAACACTACAATATCGTTCCGTTTTATCTTTCCCAAGCCTGGTACACGTTTATATTTCCATTGTGGCCATTCGATATATGATTTGGTATTAATGATCGGAAGTGTATGTTGGGCTAGGGGCATGGAGAGGGGAGTATTGGGAACTCTTGGCCCGTAACTGATTTTGCTTACATAGAGATAGTCACCAACTAATAGAGATTTTTCGAGAGAGGATGATGGAATTTGATAGTTTTGAAACAGATAGATGTTCACGAAATAAACTGCCACCAAGGCAAAAACGATAGCATCAACCCAGCTCATAACGCTACGCAAAGCAGTATTCTTTGTTCTTTTCCAAAATCCCCAAGGAACGATTTTACTGATATATACATCGAAGATGAAAGGGAGTACAATAATTCCCAACCAACTTTTTACCCATACCAGAAATGCCAAATAAAGAACAGTGGCAATGATAAATTTAGTCCATTGGGCTCGTGTTGCTTTTCTCGCTTTTCCTGTATCCTTATCAGTATGTTCTAATTTTATAAGACTCTTTCCGTATTGATTATCCTGTATTTCTCCTTTTCTGAAAATCAAAACAATGGGGAAAAAAGGTATTAACTGCCAAAAACCATTTAGTCCCAAGTCATGACATCTTTTAGAACTTTGTGCAAGAAGTATCCAAAGGAGTAGAAGAAAAGGAATTCCCAGTAGGAGTAAAGATTTACTAGAACTTATGCCTGCGTAGCTAAGAGGATAGGTTATGATTCCTATAAATAAGTAAGTTAGAAAATACTCCAACCGCGCAATTCTCCCTTTAAATGAGAATAATCTTTTGAACATGATATTTAAGTATTATAAGTTTTAAAACTGAAATAAATCCTTCATCCCGAGAAATCCTTCATGTTTGGATGTGTATTCGGCTGCAAGTACCGCACCTAAGGCAAAGCCTTTTCGGTTCTTGGCATCATGAATAATCGTAATGCTATCGGCTTCAGACTCGTAACGGATATTGTGAATACCGGGTACTTCTCCTTCACGAATAGAATTGATCGGAAATGCATCATCAGTATGTTCTATAGAACCCGAAATGCTTCCATCCGGCGCTTGTAATGTGCCTTTTACCCAATGTGATTTTCGGTCAATATTTTCAATGATTCCTTCGGCGAGAGTGATGGCTGTACCACTTGGAGCATCCAATTTATGCACATGATGTACTTCTGTCAGACTAACCTCATACTCGGGGAATTGATTCATAATCTTAGCTAAATACTTATTCACAGCCGAAAATACCGCTACTCCTAAACTGAAATTAGAAGACCAAAATAATGTTTTTCCTTCTTTTGAACAAAGCTCTCTGATCTCATTGCCATGCTCAACCATCCATCCGGTGCTTCCGGAGACTATTTTAACGCCTGCATTGAAAGTCTTGATATAGTTGGAGTACGCAGCTTCCGGGTTGGTGAATTCGATTGCAACATCAGCCTTCTTGAAAGCATCGGAATTAAAGTCTTCTTGATTATTGACGTCAATGATGCAAACGACTTCGTGTCCGCGATTAAGAGCAATACTTTCTATTTCTTTGCCCATTTTTCCATAACCTATTAATGCTATTTTCATCTTCTTTTGAGTTAAAATCACTTTATCAGCATTTTATAAGTCGCAAAGATAATCTTTTTCTTACATTTGCCGTACAGATTTACTTCTTGTTAACAATGGAACAATTACTGCATTACGTTTGGAAGCATAAAATCTTCCCTTTGAAAATGCTCCGGACGACTTCCGGCAAGCCGGTCGAAGTAATAGATCCAGGTTTACCCAATCAAAATGCCGGTCCCGACTTCTTCAATGCTAAACTGAAAATAGACGGTGTGATATGGGTTGGCAATGTGGAAGTACACACTAAGGCTTCGGACTGGTATAGACATGGGCACGATAAAGATGCGGCTTATGATAGTGTTATTCTGCATGTGGCAGAATCTGTTGATACTGATGTGTATTGTACAAATGGTGAGCTTGTCCCCCAAATAGAACTTCCTTGTCCGGAATCCGTCAGACAGCATTATGATGAATTGCACCGGACTGATTTTTATCCCCCTTGTTACTCTGTTTTTCCATCTCTCTCTAAATTAGTGGTTCATTCATGGTTCTCTGCATTACAAGTGGAACGCCTTGAGCAAAAGAAGGCACTGATTATGCGTCGGTTAGAAAAATGTGATTATAATTGGGAAGATGTTTTTTTTATCACTTTAGCTCGTAATTTCGGTTTTGGACTTAATGGAGATGCCTTTGAACTTTGGGCAAGCGGTTTACCGCTTCGTGCAGTGGATAAGCATCGTGATAATTTGTTGCAGGTTGAAGCTTTTTTTCTTGGACAAGCAGGCCTATTAGAAGAAGATGAACCGTTGGATGACTCTTATTTTCAGAATCTGAAAAAAGAATATCGTTATCTGCAACATAAGTTTGAGTTACCTGAGCCTATGCCTCTTATAACATGGCGTTTTCTTCGCTTACGGCCCGGAAGCTTTCCTCATATAAGGCTGGCACAGTTGGCATATTTGTATCATGAGAGGCAATCTCTGCTCTCTTATATCCTGGAAGCTGAAAATCTGGATGCGGTCAAAAAACTATTAAATAGTTCTACCTCTCCATATTGGGAAGAGCACTTTACTTTTAAAAAACAATCACCACGCCGAAAAAAAGGCATTGGCGAAAATGCTTTAAATTTGATAGTGATTAATACGGTTATTCCATTTTTGTATACGTATGGGTTGCATAAGGGGAATGATGCCCTCTGTGAGCGTGCGATCCGTTTTCTTGAGGGGATAAAAGCTGAGAATAATTATGTTATTCGCCAATGGAGTGGAGCAGGCATATCTGTCAATACCGCGGCCGACTCACAGGCCTTATTACAGTTGCAGAAAGAGTACTGCGATAAAAAGGATTGTCTTCGTTGTCGTTTCGGTTATGAGTATTTGAAACAAAAATAAAAGGTCGCTTTTTTGTCTTCGTGTAAATAGTAGTATTGTAGTGTATGAAATATAAAAAAAGCATTATCTTTGTATATAACATATTAACCTTTTATTTTTTAACAAAAGGATGAAAGCAATCCGTTTTGCGTTTTGCCTGTTTACGGCTATTATGCTGGCTGCAATGGATGGTCATGCTGCCGGTGATGAGGATTTTCAAACATTCCTCAAAAAATTCACTTCCAGTGCTTCTTTTCAATATTCCCGTTTAAAATTTCCGATGAAATCGCCTATTACTCTTTTGGAGGATGATGGCGAAACGGAAAAAACGTTTCCTTTCACGAAAGAGAAATGGGCTTTGTTGGATAAGGAATCGTTGACAGAAGGAAAGGTTACCGAAGAAGAAGGTGGAATTTATGTTTCGAAGTTTACAGTTAATGAGCCCGCTCATAAGGAGTTTGAAGCAGGCTATGAAGAGTCTGAAGCATCTCTTCGTGTCGTTTTTGACTTAATAGCGGGAAAATGGTATGTCACTGATTGTTACACTGATTGGTATAACTTTGATTTACCTATAAGTGAACTGAATGAAACAATCGGCTCCGTTCAAGAAGAGAATAGAGCATTTGAAAAAGCAAATCCATAAGTTCATTATGTATTCCAAGAAGTATATTATGGTTTCTAGAGAGCAAAATACAAGGTTTTTGCTTTGTTTCTTATTTGTTCTCTTTTTTTGTAATGCATTAATTGCAACTAATTTTTCTAAAAACGGAATGAAAGAATTAAATGTAAAGAAAATTAACATTGCATCTGTTTCAGTGGAAAATGTTCCTAGCTTGCTTGATAAAGAAAGTATACCTTTTCAATCCATTGATATTGTAAACTGGAATTTATTCCCTTATCGCCCTGAAGTGCAATTCAGAATAGCGTATACTGATAGCGCTATTTTGCTCCATTATAAAGTTAAAGAGGCGAGTGTGCGTGCTTTGGCTGCAGAAGATAACGGAGCTGTTTGGAAGGATGCTTGTGTCGAGTTCTTTTCAATTCCTGCAGGGGATGGAATTTATTATAATATAGAGTGCAATTGTGCAGGATTTATTTTAATTGGAGCCGGTAATAACAGAACAGGAAGGGAACATGCTCCAAAAGAGATTACCAATCTGGTACAACGCTGGTCATCGTTAGGGCATGAACCTTTTGCAGAGAGAATAGGGGAATGTAGCTGGGAATTAGCCCTTGTAATACCTTATACCACTTTTTTCAAACATCATTTGACGTCTCTTGACGGAAAGACGGTTCGTGCCAATTTCTATAAATGTGGTGATGAATTGAATACGCCTCACTATCTTTCCTGGAATCCGATAGACTTAGATAAGCCGAATTTTCATTGTCCTGAGTTCTTTGGGAGTTTGTATTTTAAATAAGCATAAGAAAAACTCTGTTGAAAGCTATATTCTTCGTTACAATTTAGTGGGATTTCAGAAATCATTTTACTGAAACCAATATAGCTTTCAACAGAGTTTTCGCCGTAATCTATTGGATCTTTATCCCTTTACAATGCCATTGGAATTTTTAATAAATTGAATGATATTCTCTATTTCTTCACTCATAGGTATCTGTTCTTCTATTTTTATCAAGGCATCTTGTATGCTGATATTTCCTTGGTAAATTAAGCGATAGGTATTTGTTATATGTCTCAATAATCGTTCAGACATGTTGTGATGTGAAAGTATAACAGCATTTATGCCATGGTAAGCGGCTGGATTTCCTGCCATCATAGTATAAGGAGGAACGTCTTTTGAAATACGGCATCCTCCTTTTATAAAGGTCCAGCTACCAATATGACAGTCTTGCTGCAAAAGGACATTATTGCTTAATATGATATTATCGTCTAGTATGCAATTTCCTGCCAGTGTACTTTTTATACCCAAAACGCAATCATTCTTAATTTTCACATCGTGACAGAGATGTACACCATCCATTAAGGAGTTATTGCTACCTATAGTTGTGCTCGCATCTTTATTTGTTGCTCTGCTGATAACAACATTTTCACGAATGTCATTGTTATCACCAATAATAAGATAGCTTTTTTCACCCTTGTAGTGGAAATCCTGAGGTTTTGCCCCAAGTACAGCTCCTTGATGTACTTTATTGTCTTTGCCTAACCGAGTGCCTTCCAATACACTGACATGGGGCATGATCAAACAATTATCTCCGATTTCCACATCCCCTTCGATATATGCAAAAGGCATAATGGTTACATTATTGCCGATTTTTGCGGCCGGATCTACATAAGCTAATGGACTAATCATAGTTACTAAGTTATTAATGATTAGTGGTAGGTGATCTCAATTAATGATTACTTTTTGGTGATTGTCACTAATATTAATCACTTATCACTTTGTTATTATTCTCTTCCTCCTCCCAATGCTTGATACAGATTGATGATCGCTTGCATGCGGTCATAAGTATCAGATATTTCAGAAAGTTGTGCACTGAGATATGATTGCTCAGCAGACAAAACTTCTAAATAGGTTGATGTGCCCAATTTAAACAAATCTTTGGTATAATCAGCAGCATTTTTGGCAGAATTTACTTGTATGTTACGAGAATTTGTCTTTTCTGTTGCAGTTTGATATTGATATAAAGCATTACTAACCTCATTGCCAGCATTCAATAATGTCTGTTCAAATTGAATTTTTGCTTCTTCTTGTTGGGCTTTTGCTATTTTCAATTTGGCTATATTGATTCCGTTGTTAAATAGCGGCTGAGTTAAACTTCCGACTGCTGTTGCTAAAAATTTGGCAGGATTAACAATCGTTGAACCGGCACTATTAGTCCATCCGGCAGATCCACTAAGGGTAATGCTTGGATAAAATGCTGCACGCGCAGTATTGGTATTATAGAAGGCATAGGCTAATGCCATTTCTGCAGTTTTCACATCAGGACGATTAGACAATAATTGAATGGGGATGCCTGCTGAAAACTCTGCAGGTAAGACTTGTTGCTCTAGCACACTACGTTGTATTGCTTGCGGAGCTTGCCCTAACAGCACGGAAAGTGCATTCTCCGTTTCATGGATACTGCGACTGATTTCCGGTAAAGAGGCGAGTACTTCTGCATAGGCAGTTCGACTCTGCTCGACAGCTGCAGCTGTTGTGCCGTATAACGCTGCATCTTTCATCGCCTCCATCGTTTCCGTATTTCGTTTTAATATGTCTGCTGTCTGTTTCGATATTTCGAGCTGACGATCTAACATTAGAAGTGTGTAGTACAAGTTTGCTATATTGGCGATAATCTGCGAGTGTACGGCTTGTTGATATGCCTTTGCTTGCTTTAATGAAGCTTCTGCTCCTCGTTTGGGATTTAATAAATGTCCGAAGAGGTCAATTTGCCAGCTGCTGGTTACAGGCAGCGAATAAGTCTTGCTTGCTGCACTATGATCAAAGCTGCTTATTGTTCCTTGGGGAGATAGAGTTAATGATGGCGCAAAAGCTAGTTTGGCTGTAAGTAAAGGAGCTTCAGCTTCCTTTACTTTGAAGGCGGCAGTACGAACATCTGCATTATTCTGTAATCCTTGCTCAATGAGAGCTTGTAATAGAGGGTCAGTGAAAACATTCTTCCACGGCAAGTTACCGAAGTTTGCAGTATCGGCAGCTAAAGTATCACCTCCTGATACCGTATCGCGGTATAGACCGGAAGTTTTAATGTCTTCCGGTCTTTTATACGTTTTATAGATCTGACAACTGCTTAGTAAAATGGTTGTACCAATCAAGTATATTATTTTATTCTTCATTTTATATTTTCTTAATATATGGTATCCAACTATTTGGAGTATTGTTCAATTTCAGGTTTAGCATCTGAATTATCCAAATCATTCCATTCCATCGGTTTTACTTTTTCTTGTAGGTATTGGAAAACCACAAATAGAGTTGGTACGACGAAGATCTGGAGAACCATACCGATGAGCATACCACCAATAGCGGCTGTACCCAAGGTGCGGTTTCCATGCGCACCGACTCCAAATGCAAACATTAGAGGAAGCAAACCGACAATCATGGCAAGTGAAGTCATCAAAATTGGTCGTAGACGGGCAGCGGCTCCTAATACGGCAGCCCATGTTAGACTCATACCCATTTTACGCCGATCAAGGGCGAACTCTACAATCAAGATTGCATTCTTTGCTAGAAGTCCCATAAGCATGATTAAGGCAATTTGCATATATATGTCGTTCGACATATTTCCCAGGATCATTTTAAGGATGGAGATATTTCCTATTGCACTCATACCGTTCACGAACAAGAAGCTACCTAACAGACCAAAAGGTATGGATAACAATACAGCAAATGGCAATACATAGCTTTCATATTGAGCACTAAGTAACAAGTATACAAAGACAAAACAGAGTACGAAAATTAAGCCGGTTGTACTTCCGCTTGTATTGGCTTCCTCACGTGCTATTCCTCCCAATTCATAGCTATAACCTGTAGGAAGATTCTTACCTGCAACTTCGGAAATGACCTGTAAAGCTTGTCCTGATGTATAGCCTTCAGCTGGGGCAACCATCACTTTGATTGAGGTATATAAGTTGAAACGATTGATAATGTCTGGTGCATACGTTTTCTTAATTGTCATAAATTGCGATATGGGGGCCATTTCATCCCCATTCCGTACCTTAATATTTTGCAATGACTCTAAATTTGCGCGCGACGCCGGATCTGCTTGTATCATTACACGGTACATCCTACCGAAACGGTTGAAATTGGAAGCATAAATACCTCCATAATATCCTTGCATTGTAGTCAAGATATCACTAGGGTTTATACCCGCTTTTTTACACGCGGCAGCATCGATATCAATCATGTATTGTGGAAACCTCGGATTGAACGAGGTCTGCGCTGTTTTTATTTCGGGACGTGTAGATAAAGCAGCAATATACTCTTTTACGACTTCATTAAATTTATTTATATCCCCACCTGTCTTATCTTGCATGTTCAGTTCGATATCACTGGATGCCGAGTATCCCGGAATCATTGGTGGGGTAAAGAACAGCACCTGCGCTTCCTTAATTATTTTCTGTGCACGCATATACAATGAAGCAAATACAATGGTAGAGTTTTTCATCATGGAACGTTCTTCCCATGGTTTTAACTTGATAATAAAGGATCCGTATGACGGGCCTTGACCACCAAGAAAACTAAAACCGGAAATTAATGTGCGGGAAGATACGGCAGGATCGGCTGCAACTAAACTATCTACGCGCGCTAATACCACAGCAGCACGTTCCTGTGACGTCCCCGGAGGTAATGTTACGGCACCCATAATAACACCTGTATCTTCACCCGGAACCATACCGGTAGGAGTTATCTTCATAAATAGTATCAATAGGACGATGGCAACGCCAACTAAACCGAATGCGATCCATTTTTTATGGATGAAGAACAATACACGTTTTTTATATCTCTTTAGAATGCCATCGTAAGCTGTATTAAATGCTGTATGGAAACGGGAAATAAAAGTGGTTTTTTTTTCCTTATGTTCATCATGAGGTTTTAAAAAGATCGCACATAAAGCGGGACTGAGCGTTAATGCGTTCAAAGCAGATATACCGATAGCAATAGCCATGGTCAAACCAAACTGTCGGTAGAATATTCCCGCTGTACCTCCCATGAAACTTACAGGAATGAACACGGACATCATGACAAGAGTAATGGAAACAATGGCTCCTCCCAATTCACTCATGGCGTCAATGGAAGCTTGTTTGGCGGATTTATAGCCTTGATCAAGCTTTGCATGAACACCTTCTACCACCACTATGGCGTCATCTACCACAATTGCAATGGCGAGTACCATTGCACACAATGTCAACAGGTTGATACTGAATCCAATGATGGATAATACGAAGAATGTACCGATTAATGCTACCGGAATTGCAATAGCGGGTATCAATGTTGAACGAAGATCTTGTAAAAATATATATACGACAATAAATACAAGGATAAAGGCTTCCAGCAATGTCTTGATTACTTCATGGATGGATGCGAATAAGAAATCATTGGCATTCATTGCTATACTAGTCTCTAATCCTGCAGGCAGGGTTTTCTGAGATTCTTTCAGGAGCTGTTCTATTTCTGCAATGGTTTGCGTTGCATTCGTTCCTGCCATCTGATACACAATACAGGTAACTGATTTGTGACCGTTTACTTTATTATTCCAAGCATATGATAAACGGCCCATTTCCACTTTGGAAATGTCTTTCAGCCGAAGAACCTGACCGTTCGGGAGGGCTTTTATGACGATATCCTCAAATTCTTGTGGCTGTTTCAACCGCCCCTTATAGCTGATCGTATATTGGAATGATTGATTACCTTGTTCTCCGAATTGACCTGGAGCTGCTTCTACGTTTTGCTCTGCAAGTGCCTTAGTTACGTCATCGGGAATAAGCTTATATTGTGCCATAACTTCAGGCTTCAGCCATATTCGCATGGAATAATCCTGCCCAAAGACATTCGCATCACCTACGCCTTTTACACGCTGAATTTCAGGGATTAAATTAATCTTGGCATAATTCTCAATGAATTCCATACTATATTTATCCTGCTTGTCATAGATGGAAAATACAACCAGCATTGAATTTTGCCGTTTTGCAGTAGTGACACCAACTTTAGTAACTTCAGCCGGGAGTAATCCTTGTGCCATGGAAACACGGTTCTGCACATTTACGGCAGCCATATCTGGATTGGTGCCTTGCTTAAAATAAATGTTGATTGATCCCGTTCCATTATCTGCAGCCGATGATTGCATATACATCATGTTCTCTACGCCGTTAATCTGATTCTCTAACGGAGCAATCACCGAATTTAGCACTGTTGAAGCGTTAGCTCCCGTATAAGTTGCCGAAACGGCTACGGTAGGAGGAGCTATATCCGGATATTGAGTGACTGGCAATGTTGCCAGACCTATAACGCCCAAAATTACTATTACGATTGAAATAACCGTTGATAGTACCGGGCGATTAATAAATTTATCTAATTTCATATTTTATCCGATTTTTATTTGAAAGCAGTAGAGAGGTTACCTTCTTTCTGATCTTTTAATGCCTTTTGATATTCTGCCTGTTTTTGAGTTTCAGTGATAGGCTTAATCGTATCTCCATCTTTTAAGTTCTGTACATTTTCGGTCACGATTTTATCACCTGCTTTGAGTCCGCTTATTACGAAATAATGCTTGCCGTCATCAAGAGTTGAAATTTGGATTTCAGTGTTCTTAACAGTATTATTTGGCTGAAGAACATATGCAAATTTCTTATCCTGAATTTCAATGGTTGCAGACTGAGGGATCATAACAACATTCTTTAGTTCATAAGGGAATACAACTTTTGCAGTACCACCACTTCGTAGAATATTCCGTGAATTTGGGAAAGTAGCTCGCATACTTACAGAACCTGTGCTAGCGTCAATCACTCCACTGATTGTTTCCACCTTCCCTTTACTTTCATACATGCTTCCGTCGATAAGTTGCAATTCTACTGATGGCATTTTGGCCAATATGTCTTTTATGCTTCCACCTTCACGAGTGAGATCAAGCAATTGTTTCTCTGTCATTGAAAAATAGACATACATTTCTGAAATATCAGATATTGTTGTTAAAGGAGTAGTAGATGAAGAATTTACTAAGCTTCCTAATCGAAATGGAATGGCTCCTGCTACTCCGTTGGATGGGCTTGTTACGGTACAGTAGGAGAGATCTTGTTTGGCTTTTATCAGATTAGCTTTTGCCTGAGCTAGAGTTGCTTGGGTCGATGCAAGTTGATTTTCAGCCATCTGTATATCGTATTCACTAATAATATTCTTTTTAAGTAATTCTCTTTTATTATTAACCGTAAGTTGCTGGGTTGCAACGGATGCTTTAGCTGCTTTTACATTAGCTTCGGCAATATTGACAGCTTCTTTATATTGGAGTGGATCAATCAGGAACAAGGGTTGCCCTTTGCGTACTGCATTTCCTTCATCAATATAAAGTTTGGTAATGAACCCGGCTACTTTTGGGCGAATCTCCACATCTTGTTTACCTTTGATTGTTGCAGGGTAGCTACTAGTGGTATTTGCATCAGTGGTTTGTACAGCAACTACTGCACATTCCGGGATGTTGTTTTTGCTTTTGTCGCTTTGCCCGCAACTGAACAATGCCAGGCAACATCCTAATAAAATTAATTGGCTCTTCATACTCGTTGTTATTATCATTATTCTATACTTAATGTTTCTAGTTCGTAATGCGTGTTATGAGTCATAATAAGAGAAAAGGATAGATGGAAAACTTAAAACCGAAAACTAGTTTTCAGCCTGCAAAAATATCTATTTCTTAAACAGGTTGCTTTTTTTCTTGATACATTTAACTTATGTTTTCATATTTCGGCTCTTTGTGAATATATAAATAATGTCTTGCTTCGCGTTTCCTTCAAAAGAACCTAAAAAATAATAAAGTTAAGCTGGTAAAGATTCTCTGTTCTATGCCTTCTGCAGAATTATTTCTCCTGCAAAAGTATTTGAAATCTGGATTCCATCTTAATATATTTGTTTATTTTATAGTAAATAATCGGTTAATTCCGGATATAAATCGCCGAATTAGGAATCTTCCTCTTTAACTTAATGCTTTTTTGATAAAGATGTTCATTAAAATCGGAATTAAATGAAGCGATGTTGATAAAATACTATAAAGCATGATGCTAATTTATGGATAAGCTTTATTTTTGCATCATGTTAAATTGTAAATTTCCTAATATGGAGATATGTTTTCGTCGGACTGTCGGAGTAGTTGCTATCGTTGCTTTACTTTATTCATGCGCCAGTATAGGTCGTATTGAGGGAGGTCCGATAGATGAGACTCCACCTCATTTTGTCGCAAGTATTCCGGAACCAGGAGCACTCAATAATACAAAGAAGAAAGTTTCTATCTTGTTTGATGAGTATATAAAGCTGGAAAAAGCCAATGAGAAGGTTGTTATATCACCACCTCAGGTACAGCAGCCTGAAATAAAAGCGAATGGAAAGAGAGCTGTTGTAGAACTACAAGATTCACTCAAGTCAAACACGACCTATACTATTGATTTTGCAGATGCTATAGAGGATAATAATGAGGGAAATGTATTGCCGGACTTTAGTTTTACGTTCTCAACAGGGGCTGTCATTGACTCGATGGTTGTAGCGGGTACGGTACTTAATGCCGTTAATTTGGAACCGGTGAAAGGTATGCTTGTCGGTTTACATAGCGCTCTTGCTGATTCAGCTTTTACAACGAAACCATTTGATCGAGTTGGACGCACCGATAGTCGTGGACGTTTTACTGTCCGTGGAGTTGCCCCTGGAAAATATCGTATTTATGCTTTGCAGGATGCAGACCAGAACTTTGCTTACAGTCAACCTACCGAGGCTATTGCTTTTAATGATTCCCTTGTCATCCCTTCGATGGAGCAGCGTACTCGGAAAGATACGATATGGCGTGATTCGTTGACGATAGATACTATCGTAGATAAAGTCTATACTCATTATATGCCGGATGATGTCATTTTACGTTCTTTCAAAGAAGCGAATCATTCCCAACGCCTGATAAAGAGCGAACGTTTGGACCCTCGTAAGTTATCTCTTTATTTTTCTGCCCCGGCCGACACTTTGCCTGTTTTAAAGGGACTGAACTTTAATGAACACGATGCGTTTGTTATAGAACAAACTACCGGGCGTAATGATACAATCCATTATTGGCTGAAAGATTCATTACTCTATAAGCAAGACACTTTGAAGATGAGTCTTCGATATCTTTATACAGACTCTCTTCAACGATTAATCCCTCGTACGGATACTTTAAATCTTGTTGCCAAGAACAAGCTGAAAATGGATAGAGATGTTGCTAAGGAGAAGAAAAAGAAATCGAAAGATAAAGATGAAGGAAATGAAGTTCAATTTCTTCCGGTTGAAGTCTATGCACCCGGTTCTATGGATGTTTACGATTATGTCTCACTGACATTTACTGAACCGATAAGATCCTATTCACAGGATGGAATTCATCTGAAGCAAAAGGTTGATTCATTGTGGAAAGATGTTTCTTTTGATTTTAACCGGGATTCTCTGGACTTAAAACGATATAATCTATACGCCGATTGGAAGTCTGGGGAAAGCTATGAGTTTAGTGTTGATTCTACAGCTTTTAAAGGACTTTATGGGTTATTTACCGATAAAATAAAGAAAGAATTTAAGGTGAAGAAACCTGAAGAATACGGACAAATATTTTTTAATATAGTCAATATTACCAGTCCTGCATTTGTAGAACTGTTAGATGCTCAGGATAAAGTGATTCGTACTGTTCCTGTCGTTGAAGGTAAAGCCGATTTTTACTTCTTGAATCCTGGTAAATATGCTGCTCGTCTTGTGGAAGACACAAATGGAAATGGGGTATGGGATACGGGAAACTATAAAAAGAAGGTACAACCGGAAATGGTGTATTACTATTATCAGATTTTGGAACTTAAGGCTAATTTTGATCTGATACAGGATTGGAATGTGATGATGAAACCTTTGGATAAACAGAAGTCTGATGAACTTAAAAAACAAAAACCTGATGAAAATAAGAAAAAGAAAAATAACTCAAATCAGAAAAACCGGAATAATACCAATTCCTCTAATTACATGCCTTAGAGGCTTGTGTCTATTAGCTGTATTTCTCTTTAATTTTGAGTCTTTTATAAATGCGCAATGTACAGCTAAAAATGATGCTTTTAAATCCGGTGAACAAGTCGTTTATGATTTGTATTTTAATTGGAAATTTATTTGGAAAAAAGTAGGTCTGGCTAGTTTGACGACTTATAATACAACTTACCAATCCCGACCGGCTTTTCGTTTTAATTTACTGTCTGTTGGCAGTAAAAAGACCGATTTCTTTTTTAAAATGCGCGATACGTTAACTTGTCTTGTAAGCGATAGGTTGGAACCTTTGTATTTTCGAAAAGGAGCTGAGGAGGGCGATCGCTATACTGTGGATGAGGCATGGTTTTCTTATCGAAACGGGGTGTCTTATGTGAAACAAAAGCGTACATGGCGGAATAGAGAGGTGAATGAGATGGAGTATAATGATAGTCGCTGTATATATGATATGCTTAGTATCTTAGCCCAAGCCCGTTCCTACAATCCGGAAGATTATAAGACTGGCGACAGAATTCGTTTTCCTATGGCGACAGGACGTAAAGTGGAGGAACAAACTTTAATTTATCGAGGGAAGAAGAATATCGAAGCAAATAACGATACTACTTACCGATGCCTTGTTTTTTCTTTGGTGGAGTACAAAAAGGGTAAGGAGAAAGAGGTTATTACATTTTATATATCCGATGATAAAAATCACCTGCCTATTCGACTTGACATGTATCTTAATTTTGGCTCAGCGAAGGCTTTCCTTAAAACTGTAAAGGGATATCGTCACCCTATGGCTGCAATTATATCAAAATAGCTAAGGGATACAGATAGGTTATAGTTTGAAAGGTACGGCCTCTCCCTTACGGAAAACACTTGATTCGAACGTTGCGATTAAATCACCGTTCTGATTAGTGATATCTACTTGATAAAAAGCCGTACTACGTCCTTGGTAGCGTTCTCTTGCCTCCGCACATAAGGTATCACCGGGACCACTGCCACGCAGAAAAGTTATGTTGGATGAGAGTGAAAAGGCGAGTGTGCCATGCGAATTGGCTGCCGCTGCCAGAGCTAGGTCAGCAAGAGTGAAAATGACTCCTCCTTGTGTACGGTTACCGGCATTCAGATGTTCTTCGGTAATAACAACAGAGGCCTTACCATATCCTTCTTTTATCTCTATCAACTTTATTCCGGTTTGGGCAGCAAAACGATCTTTTATAAAAAACTCTTGTGGGGTCATTGTTCCTGTATTAGTGTTTTGCGATTGTTGATATTTTACCTATTTAGTTAACTTCCAGTCACACCCGTCTTTAGTGTCTTTAATCTCGAAACCAAGTGCAGTTAGATCATTGCGTATTTTGTCCGAAGTAGCCCAATCTTTATTTGCTTTGGCTTTCATTCGCTCTTCCAATAGCATATCGACTACCTTTCCGAAAGCGACCTCACGTTCTGCATTCGAACTGCCTTCTTCTTTTAATCCCAAAATCTCGAAGCAGAAGAGTTGGAATGTCTCTTTCAGTGATTTCAGGTCTTCGGAATTAATTGTTTCATTGCCTGCAATTATATTATTGATCAACTTGGCTCCGTCGAATAAATGAGCAATGACAATGGGAGAATTCAGATCATCATTCATCGCTTCGTAGCATTTTTCGCGTAATGTTTTTATCTCTGTTGATATCTGGGAAGATGAATTATCGGGAGAACTCACTGGAACAATTTTATTTAAAGCAGATACCGCATCCATCAATCGGGCCAATCCTTTTTCAGAAGCCTGCAAGGCTTCATTGCTAAAATCCACCGTGCTGCGGTATTGTGCTTGCAAAATAAAGAAACGAATGGTCATCGGGCTATAAGCTTGGGTCAGCAGCTTGTGCGTGCCATTGAAAAACTCCTCTAGAGTAATGAAGTTACCAAGGGACTTGCCCATTTTGGTGCCATTGATGGTAATCATGTTATTGTGCATCCAATAATGTACCATGTCATTACCTTGTGAAGCAACTGATTGTGCAATTTCACATTCATGATGGGGGAAGATTAAGTCCATACCACCACCGTGAATATCAAAATGTTCACCGAGATATTTTTTTCCCATGGCCGTACATTCGCAGTGCCATCCCGGGAAACCATCTCCCCAGGGAGAGGGCCAGCGCATGATGTGCTCTGGCTGTGCATGTTTCCATAGTGCAAAGTCTGCGGGATTATGCTTTTCGGATTGTCCGTCTAAGTCGCGAGTTGTGTTCAAGACATCATCCAGATTGCGCCCGGACAATTTGCCATAATGATAATCTTTATTGTATTTTGGTACGTCAAAGTAGATGGAACCTTCACTTTCATAGGCATAGCCGTTTCCCAATATCTTTTTTACAAGTTCAATCTGCTCAATAATATGTCCTGAAGCATGCGGTTCAATACTTGGAGGGAGAACGTTCAGCGCATCCATGGCTTTGTGATAACGATTTAAGTAATATTGTACCACTTCCATCGGCTCTAATTGCTCTAGACGGGCTTTCTTTGCTATTTTATCTTCTCCTTCATCAGCGTCATGTTCCAAATGTCCGACATCTGTAATGTTACGGACATAACGTACTTTGTATCCCAAGTGGGTGAGATAACGAAACAACAAGTCGAAAGTAATTGCCGGACGGGCATGTCCCAGATGCGGATCCCCATAGACAGTCGGTCCGCAAACATACATTCCTACGTGAGGAGTGTGTAAGGGTACAAATAGTTCTTTTTTTCTGTCTAAGGTATTGTAAATTGTCAGTTGCTGTTCCATAACATTGTGATGCTTATATTTTTCGAAAGCACAAAGTTATAACAAATAAAATGATATTCGAAGTCTGATCTTAAGAAATTGGTTGCTGATTGCCGATAGATTAATGTTTTATCGGAAGGTGATAGCATCTAAACCCGTTTACTGGATATGTAAACCTATTGATAGAAGTATATACTGATGCTGAATATATAGATATATGATAGTCAGCGGATTATCGTTATCTTTACCGTTCAGTTGAAAGTATTTCTTTAAGGAGTACTTCCTTTTTGATCATTTTACTCTCTTTCATTTGTTAAATTGCAACATTTCTTCGATGTACTGTCTGGTATTACAAAGGCGGGGAACTTTGTGTTGTCCACCCAATTTTCCTTTTTGTGCGAGCCAATCGTGGAATAAACCTTTGCGAGCCACAATAATTTCGAGCGGCTGTAAAGCAAGATTGTTCTGGCGTTTCGCTTCGTAATCGGAGTTTATTTCTTTGAGTGTCTTGTCCAATATATTAGCAAACCGGTTAAGATCACTGGGCATTTGGACAAATTCAATCAGCCACTGATGGCGGCATTTTGCATTTATATCCATGAATACCGGAGCTGCTGAATAATCGGCGACTTGTGCACCTGTTTCTGCACATGCTTTTGCCAATCCTTTTTCGGCATTATCTACAATTAATTCCTCTCCGAATGCATTTATAAAGTGTTTTGTGCGCCCTGTTATGACAAATTTATAAGGCTTTGTATTTGTGAATTTAATGGTATCTCCTATCATATAGCGCCATAGTCCGGCAGAAGTAGAAATTACCATAGCATAATTCTTGTTCAGTTCTACTTCGTCCAATTTGTAAATGCGCGGGTTATCTATTCCTATATCTTCCATAGGAATAAATTCATAAAAGATACCATAGTCGATCATTAATAACATTGATAAGTCATCAATATCACTTTGGGTTCCAAAATAGCCTTCTGATGCATTATAAGTTTCTATATAATGCATTTTTGGAGAGCGAATAATTTCTTTATATTGTTCCCGGTAAGGGGTGAAGGCGACTCCACCGTGGAAGAAAACTTCTAGATTAGGCCATACTTCTTCCAACGATTCTTTTCCTGTCCTTTTTAGTATATGTTTGATGAGGACTAACATCCAGGAAGGAACTCCGGATAAGCTAGTTATGTTGGTTTGAAGAGTTGTATTGGCTATCGCTTCTATTTTACTTTCGAAGTCGCTCATCAAGGCAATCTTCTTACTGGGTACACGAATGAAGTTGACTAATGGATTTACGTTTTGTATAAGTATCGCAGACAAATCTCCGACTAAGCTGTGTCTGATATTATAATTCGGACTATGACTTCCCCCGAGAATTAAGCCTTTTCCGGAAAATAAACGACTTTCCGGATTTTGTTTCAAGTATAAAGTTACTGCATCCTGTCCACCTTTGTAGTGGGTGTCATGCAACGATTCTCTACTTACCGGTATGAATTTACTCTTATCATTAGTAGTTCCTGAAGATTTTGCAAACCAACATATATCTGAAGGCCAAAGGAGATTTTGTTCTCCTCTTCTAAGTCGTTCTACATACGACTTTATTTCTTCATAGGTTTGTATGGGAACACGATTTTTAAATTCTTCATAAGTTTGGATACTTTTGTAATCGTATTTCTTTCCCCATTCTGTATTTGTAGCCGTTTCAATAAGCTTATTAAGTACATTTTGTTGTAGTTCTCCTGCTTGATCGGTATATCGGTCAAGTTCTTTTAAACGGCGTTCAAAACATATTTTATTCAGCAGTGATGTGATATTCATTCTTTATATGAAAACTGTTTTGATTCGCAAAATTAATCTTATTTATCAGCTTATCTATCATTTTTCTCATTTTTTTCTATCTTTACGGACGTAACTGATTTTTGAAACGGATATAAAACAAGAATGTCATGAGAATAGGTATTCTGACTTCAGGAGGAGACTGCCCTGGTATTAATGCTACCATTCGTGGGGTTTGCAAAACAGCAATCAATCATTACGGCATGGAGGTAATGGGTATTCATAGCGGGTTTCAAGGCTTACTTACAAAGGATGTGGAACTTTTGACGGATAAATCATTGTCAGGGTTGCTAAACATGGGAGGGACTATGCTTGGTACATCCCGTGAGAAACCTTTTAAGAAAGGAGGCCTGGTAGATGGCATCAATAAACCGGCCTTAATAGAACAGAATATGAAAGATTTGGAGTTGGATTGTCTTGTTTGTATCGGTGGAAATGGGACTCAAAAAACTGCGGCTAAGATGACAGCTATTGGATTGAATGTAGTTTCCGTCCCCAAGACAATAGATAATGACGTTTGGGGGACTGATTTTTCATTCGGATTTGACTCTGCAGTCAGTATAGCCACTGATGCCATTGATCGTTTGCATTCCACTGCCAGTTCCCATAAGCGGGTGATGGTAATTGAAGTTATGGGGCATAAAGCCGGGTGGATAGCTCTTTATTCGGGTATGGCAGGTGGAGGTGATGTAATTTTGATTCCGGAGCTCCCTTATAATATACATAATATAAGTGAGACAATAATAAACCGGTTAAAGAAAGGAAAACCTTATTCTATTGTCGTGGTAGCCGAAGGCATAATTACCGATGGTAAGAAACATGCAGCTGAGTATATTGCAGAGGAGATAGAACGCGAAACCGGTATAGAAACTCGTGAAACAGTTTTGGGGTATATTCAGCGTGGAGGATCTCCTACGCCGTTTGATCGCAATCTCTCTACCCGTATGGGGGGGCATGCGACAGAACTTATTGTAAACGGACAATTCGGGCGTATGATTACTCTGAAAGGTAATGAAATATCATCAGTCCCATTAAGTGAAATAGCCGGAAAATTGAAATTAGTGACAGAAGATAACGATCTGGTCCTTCAAGGTAAGCGTATGGGAGTTTGTTTTGGCTAGGTTTTGGTTAATTTCTTTTGCATCAGTAATTGGATAGTTCTGCTATCTGATATTGTTTTGTATAGTCAGACGGAGACAGTCTTGTTATAAAGCACTTTCCTCATTACTTTCCAGAGGATTATCAGGCATATTTGTCGATAATATTAGATCGTTGGAATCGTTGTTTGGCGTTTCCGGCAATTCGGCGTTTTGGGCTTTTAATGTCTCTATTTTATTTATGAAAGTACTGTCTTCTTTTATTCTTTTTAAGGCGGCCCGTGCAGCAACTTGCTGTGATTCCTTTTTGGAATAACCTTGTCCTAAGCCTGCAGAAAAACTTTCAATGCGTACTTCTGTGTGAAACATCGGATTGTATTCTTCATCAAATAGTTGTTCTATTAATTCAAAAGAAACTTCCATTTTATTTTTTTGGCTCCATTCAATTAATTTTGATTTAAAGTTAACTTCTTTGCGTGACATTTTGTCCAGATCAATATACTGCTTGAATATTTTATTTTCCATAAATTGTTTGCAGCGTTCATAACCTTGATCCAGATAGATAGCACCAATGAAAGCTTCGAATGCATTTCCGTACATATAAGTATTGTGGGAGGAGGACCGGGCGGAAAACTTAACCAATTTGTCCAAGCCTATTTCTACCGCTAGTTTATTAAGCGTTTCTCTTTGTACAATTTTAGAGCGCGTGTTCGTTAGAAATCCCTCGCGTCTTCCTTCGAAGTGTTTGTATACAATATCTCCGACAATTGCATCAAGAATCGCATCTCCCAGAAATTCAAGTCGTTCGTTATTTATAGGATTTCCTTTCTCGGAACGTATGGAAGTTGATTTGTGTAGTAATGCTTGTCGGTAGAGTTGTATGTTACGCGGGAAAAAACCGAGTATTCTATAAAAACAAAGATAAGACTCTCTATCCCTATGGAATAAGAATCTTATCTTGTTTATTTGATTGCGTAACACGACTATAATTATTCAGTATATTTTTTGAATATAGCACAAGCATTGTGTCCTCCAAATCCGAAGGTATTGGACAGAGCTACATTTACTGTGCGCTTCTGCGCTTTATTAAATGTAAGATTCAAATCATAATCAATGCTTTCGTCATTGTCGCCTTCCTCATGGTTAATAGTTGGAGGTACAATGCTGTTTTTAATAGCCAAGATACTAGCTATTGCCTCTACTGCGCCTGCTGCACCAAGCAGATGGCCTGTCATTGATTTGGTTGAGCTGATATTCAATTTATAGGCATGTTCCCCAAATACTTCTTTGATGGCTTTTGCTTCTGAAATGTCACCTACCGGAGTAGATGTACCGTGAACATTGATATAATCTATTTCTTCCGGTTTCATTTCTGCATCTTCCAATGCATTCTGCATTACGAGTTTTGCCCCCAATCCTTCGGGGTGGGAAGCTGTAAGGTGGTAAGCATCAGCAGACATACCTACTCCTGCTACTTCGGCGTATATTTTAGCGCCGCGGGCTTTGGCATGTTCTAACTCCTCGAGAATCAGACACCCACCGCCTTCTCCCATAACAAAACCATCACGGCTTGCACTGAATGGGCGAGAAGCGCTTGCCGGCGAGTCGTTACGTGTAGAAAGTGCATGCATTGCATTAAACCCTCCCACACCACATGCTGTAATCGCTGCTTCCGATCCACCTGTTATAATGGCATTTGCTTTACCTAACCGAATTAAATTGAATGCATCAGCAATTGCATTTGTTGAAGTTGCACAAGCTGAACAAGTCGCATAGTTTGGACCATGGAAACCATATATGATGGAAATTTGTCCTGCCGCAATGTCCGAAATCATTTTAGGGATAAAAAACGGATTAAATCTCGGGCCAAGCTCTTTATGTAGAGCGTAATTGCTGGACTCTTCTTCAAATGTACGGATTCCGCCGATACCTGCACCGAAAATAACACCGATTCTATTTCGGTCTTCATCTTCAGTATCAAGACCCGAATCTGTAACCGCTTCTTTTGCTACAGCAATGGCATACTGCGTGTATAAATCCATTTTGCGAGCTTCTTTGCGGTCGATATAATCGTTTGCATCAAAGTTCTTCACTTCGCATGCAAATTGAGTCTTGAAAAGCGATGCGTCAAAATAAGTAATAGGTCCTGCTCCACTAGTCCCATTGACCAAGTTTTCCCAGAATTCGGGAACGGTATTACCAATAGGAGTAATGGCGCCGAGACCTGTCACTACAACTCTTTTTAATTCCATATGAATGAAGGAATAAAATTACTTAGCATGTTCCTCGATGTAAGATACAGCATCTCCTACAGTGCCAATTTTTTCAGCTTGGTCGTCAGGGATAGAAATGCCAAATTCTTTTTCGAATTCCATAATAAGTTCTACAGTGTCAAGAGAATCAGCTCCTAAATCGTTTGTGAAGCTAGCTTCATTAGTAACTTCTGATTCTTCAACGCCTAATTTATCGACGATAATCGCTTTCACTCTTGATGCAATTTCAGACATAACTTTAAGTTTTTAATTAATAATTAGTTTTAATTCTTTAATTTTGCGCTGCAAAGGAATAAATATTTATTGTTCCTAGCAAATATTTAGTGAATTAAATGCAGGGTTTTGCACATTTTTTACGATTGTGTGCATTTTAATATAGCTCTATGAAGAAGAATATTGCTGTTTTTGCTTCTGGAAATGGGACGAATGCGGAAAATATTATCCGTTATTTCGAAAGGCATGAGCCTGTTTGCGTGAGCCTTGTCATTTCTAACAAGCAGAATGCCTTTGTATTAGAACGTGCAAAGGCTTTGTCGATACCAACAAAGTCATATCCGAAGGATGAATGGCTTAATGGGGATAACATCTTATTAACACTTCGTGAATATGAGATCGGTTTTATTGTTCTCGCAGGCTTTTTGGCGCATGTGCCCATTAAGCTTTTGCATGCTTATCCTAATAAAATAATAAATATACATCCATCGCTTTTGCCAAAGTTTGGTGGAAAAGGAATGTATGGTAACTTTGTTCATGAGGCTGTAATAGCAGCAGGTGAGAGTGAGAGTGGGATTACTATACATTACGTTAATGAACATTATGATGAAGGAGCTATTATCTGCCAAATGAAGTGCTCTGTTTTGAATGGAGATACTTCGGATACTCTTGCTGAAAGAGTGCATAAACTGGAATATAAGTATTATCCCCAAGTTATAGAACGACTCTTAGCTGATTCATAAAATCTTGTTTTTACCTTTTAGTTATTTAGAGAATTGGTGACTAAGTTAAATTTATGGTATAAGCTTGCTTTTCTCTTCGTAGAGGATAATTGCCACGTATTTGCTCGAAAAGTTCAGGATGCTCTTTTAATGTTTTGGAATCTTTGCGTGGATCATATATCTGTAAATAAGCATCTTCCATAGAGTTTGCATCTATGATTGGCTCTTTAGGTTCCGGAGGTAGTATCTCGAAATCTGTTTTCAACTCAAAATGCTTGCAAAGAGCTTCCAAGGACATTCGGGTTGCGTTTGCTTTACCATCTGCTGAATACCCGGCAATATGGGGGGTTCCTATGAATATTTTATTTAGTAAGGGTAGATCGATATTCGGCTCATTTTCCCATACATCAATAATAGCATCTTCTATTTGTCCCTTTTCCAACGCTTTGAGTAAGGATTGGCTTTCAATCACTTCTCCACGTGAAGTGTTGATAATAATAGGGCGGCGTTTCAATGAAGCGAAGAAGGTGGTGTCCCCAAGATGATAGGTTTTATATTTACCTTCCATATTTAGTGGTACATGAAATGTCAATATGTCGCATTGCTCTGCAAGACTTCGTATGGGCTTGAACGATTTGCAAATTCTTTCATTATCTTCGCGTGGAGGATCATTGAGTAATACCCGCATCCCCATTTGTTGTGCAACTTTTAAGACTTTACTTCCTACATTTCCTACGCCAATAATACCAATGGTTGTTTGCTCCGGCTTTTTACCTTTGAGTCGCCCCAATAGTATTAAAGTTGACTCTATGTATTGGGAGACGGAAGAAGCATTACACCCCGGGGCATTGGTCCATTTAATACCGGCTTCATGGCAGTATTTCGTATCAATATGATCAAATCCAATGGTTGCCGTAGCAATGAATTGCACTTTACTTCCTTCGAGTAAACTCCTGTTGCAATAGGTACGAGTCCGTATAATGAGTGCGTCGGCATCTTTTATCAGTTCCGGAGTAAAACCACGTCCGGGAGCATATATAACATCATCTGCTATAGTCTCAAGTGTACCTTTTATATACGGTATATTTTCATCTACGATGACTTTCATTATTCTATATTCTTGGTTTATAATGCAAAATTATGATATATAACGGAAAACTGTCTATATTTGCCGAAATAATAAATGAATAAATATCATGCAGAGCTTAACAGTGAAAAAGGCATTTTGGTTGTTATTATTAATAAGTGTTTTTACTATCATTCCTTTTTTAGGACTGTCTGATTTTCATACGAAAGGAGAACCTCGGGAGGCTATTGTTTCATATACTATGCTATCTACCGGGAATTGGATATTACCAGTCAATAACGGTGGTGAGATGGCATATAAACCTCCATTTTTTCATTGGTGTATCGCTGCGGTTTCTTTTTTGAATAATGGTCAGGTTACTGAAGCTACTTCACGAATGCCATCTGCAATAGGTTTGATTGCAATGACGGTGATTGGTTTCCTATTCTTGGGACATAGAAAAGGAGTTTCTGTTGCTTTGCTCACTGCATTCATAACACTCACTAATTTTGAGCTACATAGGGCAGGGGTGAACTGCCGAGTCGATATGGTTCTGACAGCCTTGACTGTCATTGCTCTATATTCTTTTTATCGTTGGTACGAAAAAGGGTTGAGAGGAATTCCCTGGGTAGCTATCATTTGTATGAGTTTAGGAACCTTGACTAAAGGACCTGTAGGTACATTAATTCCCTGTCTTGTAACGGGAGTTTTTCTTCTACTGCGAGGGATGAACTTTTTTAAAGCTTTCTTTTTTCTGTTTCTTGCAGGATTAGCTTCCTTAATCCTCCCTGGTCTATGGTATCTAGCTGCCTATCAACAAGGCGGAAAAGCTTTTTTAGACTTGGTTCTGGAAGAAAATGTTGGGAGAATGACCAATACGATGAGCTATGATTCGTGTGTCAACCCCTGGTACTATAATTTTATCACATTGTTATCCGGATATGTTCCATGGGTGTTGCTCGTACTAATTTCATTATTCACTTTACAATATCAAAAAATAAGTGTAAAACCTCTCATTTGGTGGAATAGCTTGAAAAACAGTATTGCAAAAATGCAATCTTTCGATTTATTTGCATTGACTGCTATTGTTGTGATTTTCGTGTTTTATTGTTTTCCTCAGAGCAAGCGGAGCGTTTATCTTATGCCGATTTACCCATTTATTGCATATTTCCTGGCTAAATATATATTGTACTTAAATAGAAGGCACATTAAAGCTTTGAAGATTTACGGTGGAATTCTTGCCGGGATAAGCTTATTGCTTTTTATTACATTTTTGGCCGTTAAACAAGGGTTGGTACCCGAAACGATTTTTCATGGGAAGCATGCCGGTGATAATATTGATTTCCTGCATGCTATACAACAAATGAGTGGTTTTGGAACGTGGATTTTAATCTTGTTACCTGCATTTCTTGGCTTCTATTGGTGGATCTATAGTCGCAAAAGCATAGCTGATAAGTTGCCTTATGCTCTTGTTGTAATTACGATAGGCCTATATTTATCATTGGATGGAGCTTATCAGCCGGCTGCACTCAATGCAAAATCAGATAAAACTACGGCAACTGAGATCGCTCAATTAATACCTCCGGGTCATGGTGATATTTATGGCTTTGTTGCTTATAACCTAGATACGACCGGTGACTTTGTCCGTTTCTTTGCAATAAACTTTTATATAGGGAATCGTATAGACGATTTCTATCAGAAGCGTCCTAAGCAAGGTTATCTCTTGGTAGGTGAGGAGGATGCCAAGCGCTTCCTTCCCGAATTTGAGAAAGAAGGATATAAGTTTGACTTCTTTTACAAAGCTAAAAAGCGCGGATGCGATGTTAAGCAGATTGCAGAACTCTATAAATTCTCAAGGGAATAAAGTTATATCAGAGTTTCTGGTGATGATTTAATGTTTTTCCTTGTTTAACAAGGAACTCTGCACTCTGCAGCATGGAGAAGCAATAGCTTTTCAAGGCAAGAATGTTTTTATTAGCAGACGTTGATCTTTGTTTCCCATTCTCTATTTGATATGAAAACTCTTGATTTGTTTTTGGGGAAAACATATATAGATAATGCTCATTTCGGGCTGCAATCATATTGTCCGCAGTGTAAAACATACAGGGGCGTTTTTCATGTAGCAAGTCTATACCAAAATTATTTTGCATGTAGCCAATCCCCAATAGCCCCAAGATTGTAGGCTGTACGTCGATCTGCCCGCCAAAGCAATCCATTTCTTTGGGTTTAAGTCTGGGATTGTATACTATCAGAGGAATGTGATTGTAAGACTGCGGCATTTCATTTTCTGCTCTTCCCACAAGTTTTCCGTGGTCGCCTTCCAATATAAATATAGTATTATTAAACCACGTCTGTTTCCGAGCTGCATTAAAAAATTGCCTCAATGACCAGTCGGCGTATTCCACTATTTGCTTTTCCGGCTCTTTTGATTTTGGATGAAAATAATGTGGAATTACATAAGGAGGATGATTGCTGATAGAGAGCAATGTTGCAAAAAACGGTTTTTTCTTTTGAGCCTGTTTGTTCAGCACGGGTATGGCGTATTGATAAAGATAATCATCTTGAATTCCAAAACTATTAGCCACTTTATCCTTAGGATAATTTTCTTGAGAGTAGATTTCATCATATCCATTCGTTCTGAAAAATGCATTCATATTATCATATTGGCTTTCATGAGTCATGAAAAACATATTGTAGTAACCGTTATCTTTCAGCACAGTGGGCAGTCCGGAGTAACGAGGAATAACAGAGCCTTTCATTAAATTTCGTTCCATAATAGCAGGGAATGAGTAAAGAGTTGCATATAATCCATGGTTGGTATGAATGCCCGCCGAATAGAAATTCTTGAATCCAATGGATTGCATGTACAAGCTGTCTAAAAAAGGTGTGAGATTATCCGATTGTCCGAAGTGTTTCATGAGGCTTGCAGACATCGACTCCATCATGATGAGTACAACATTAGGTTGCTTTAGCCCGATTGAGTCTAATGGAGAAAACCGTTTCTTCCTTTCGATAGCCAGCGGGGATATGGCATTTCCCATACGGTTTAGTGCTTTTTTTACCTCTGCTATTGCTCTTTGTTCATCCATCAGATGCAAGTATTTATTCTCGGGACGCAGGTCGTCCATAATACTTGTGAGGAGGTTGAACGTGGGACTTACTCCCAATTGATTTAGAAATGCATCTTGGCAGTAATAAGCAGCGCTTATTTTTATAGGATTGTAGCCGGTTCGCCCCCGTATTCCGAAAAAACATAATCCGATTAAACATGCGCCAATCAAAAGAATGCCTATTTTGGGGGATACAGATATATTTTGTTTTTTCAAAGAGAGTTGCGGTTGGGAAAGAGCAGTGCGAAATTTATTGGATAGAAAAATGTTCCATATTATAAATCCCGTTGTGCAAATCATATAGACTGCAATGGGGAAATAATAAGATTTCTCTTCTGTGACCATTCCGGTAGTGGTTCCCGCATACCCAAACCACTCAAATATGGATGAGTTGATATGCTTGAAAAAGTAACTGAAGTATGGAATATCAGCGACATTAATGAGGAAAACCAATGCATAGAATATGCTAAAGAATAATGAATAAAAGCGGAATAATGTTTTTTTGTAATAGTTGCAGATTGCAGCTATTACCGCTACAATTAAAGGCAAAGCGAGTATATAGCACCCTATAACATTGTCAAACCATACTCCTCTAATAAAAGCAGTTACTTGTATGCCATCGTCCGTTAATGCTGCATTAGACAACTGTTGATGTAGTGATATAAAAAGAATAACTCTTAAGATGCTTGTTATAACTAATGCGGAGCAGTGAATGATTAATAAATAGAGAAATAATTTCAAAAAGCGTTTCATGATTATTGTTTCTTTTTATGCGTAAAGACGAAGTGTAGTAATAAAAAATTTATAGGTACAACGATGATAAGAACCAAAATTGGAGCTAAAAATTTATTGCTGCCTAGCCATAAGAAAATATTTAGCAGACTTATTTCAAGTATATAGTTAATGAGATGACTTATTCCAAAACCTATTGCTTTTTTGGAAGATGGTTTTGACTGAAAAGTAAAATATGATGTGAGAAAGAAATTGCAAATGAGTCCTACCCCATAGCCGGAAGTGAAAGCAATATTGACATTTGCTACCAAAACTACCAGACAATAAGTTCCATAATGAATAGCCGAAGAAATAGTTCCGACAATTCCGAATCGAATGAATTGCCAAAATTCCTCCGGAACATTGGGATACTTTTCCGGTAATAATTTAATTTCTCTGATCATCATTCAGGATTTTTTCTACGTTATATCGTGGGCGGCGTTTTACTTCTGTATATATTTTGCCCACATATATTCCGACAACTCCAATAGATAGTAAAATGACCCCACCGACAAACCATATAGAGAGCATTATTGAAGCCCATCCATGTTCAGCTGAACCTGAAAGGAGAGAATAAAGTACGTATAATGCTATAAAGAAGCTGATGAAGATGAAAATGAGGCTCAGGTATAGAATAGCGTGGATCGGTTTTACGGAGAATGATGTGATTCCATCCAAAGCAAGACCTAACATTTTCTTTAGTGTATATTTGGAAACACCTGCTGTCCGTTCGCTTATTACATCATCAACTGTTGTTGATGGGAATCCCAATAATGGAATAATTCCTCTTAAATAGAGATTACGCTCCTGATAAAGGGATAATTGGTCCAAGGCTCTGCGGCTGATAAACCGAAAATCAGCATGATTATACACAGTTTTTACTCCCATTTGCTTCTGCAGTTTATAGAAGGTGACTGCTGTTAGGCGTTTGAGCAGCGGGTCCGCTTGTCTGGACTTCTTTACCCCGTATACGACATCATATCCTTCTGTGTAAGCATCTATCATCTGCTCTATCGCAGTAAGATCATCTTGCAAATCAGAGTCAATCGTAATAATAGCATCACTTAAATCTTTGGCTGTCATCATTCCTGCCATGATAGCATTTTGGTGCCCGGAATTCTGTCCGAGGCTAATCCCTTTTACATATTTATTGGTTTGATGTAAATGCGTAATAAGTGCCCAGGTGTTATCCTTGCTTCCATCGTTTATGTATAATATAAAACTGTCCTGAGCAATTTTCTTTTTAGCGATTAGCTCTTCAATGAGGGCAGTCAACCGAGCGGTTGATTGTAGTAGAACTGCTTCTTCATTATAGCATGGTGAGACAATAGCTAATTTTATCATTTCTGTTGGTTGTTTAGTTCACTCAGTTTAGAAGCCGTAAACTCAGAATATGTAATAAAAGGTATATTCTTTCCTTTAAACATTTTAATCAGTGCATTAAGCCTTTTGACCATACCTTCACCTGATTGGTTTCGGATAATAAAAGGCATTTTCAATCCCGGGTGTTTTGCAAGAGGAAAGAATTCCCATGGATGAAAGTAAGTCACAAAGTAGCCGTCATGCTTTAGCGTGTAATATGCCAAAGCCCTGTAAATGGCTGCCGGTAGATTATGGTACGCAAGCCAAAATAGAGGGAAACGTAATATAGGTGTTACCGATGCCGGTATCTGGAACACATCTTCTTTTATGAAATACTTGCGTGGAGCAGTTAGGTGCATGTATCTGCCTGGAATAAATGCCGGGTTTAAAGATGAGTTATAGCTATACCCTGCCTTGGCAATGTCCGAGTCGGATACCGGGAACATTCGTGGTTGTCGATACCCTTTAATTACTTGACCGGTCAATTGTTCCAACCGTTTCTTTGAATTGAATACATCTGCTGCTTTGGGCGACCAATGATCACACCCGTGAGCAGCAACTTCATGCCCCTCTTCAATGATGCGATGCATGATTTCTGGTGCGTTTTCTGCAAAAGTTGTTGTACAAAAAAAAGTAGCCCGAACGTCATTCTTCTTTAAGCAGTCTAATATTCTGGCAGTACCGTATATCGATACTTTCATACCTTCCTCTACAGGATAATCTACTCCATGTTCGCGCGGAACATCAAATTCCTCAGTATCAAAGCTTAATAATATCATTCTCTGAATGTCTTCTTCTTTGTGCAAAATTAAGTATTTATTTTCGGAGAGCAACAAAATAAGTAGTAAATCAGGCGTTTTATTAAAGGATGGCTAACTATTTGCTTATTTTTTTTTATAATTAGCAAAAGGTTATTATATTTGTTTCCTCATTAAGAGTTATGATATTTTTCACGACAGATGCTAAAATTAATGGATAGAATGAAAAGTAGCCCTAAAAGGTTACTTTTTATTTTTAGTAGATGCTAGTATACGTAAAAGATATGCTAATTTCGTTTGTAATAATAAGGCATAGTATAAGCTAGGATTTTAAGATATGAGTAATAAACATTATTTATTTTTTGTTTCACTTACCTACTCGTATTCCATTTTGCGCCCGTTACAAGATGCAATATGGCAACGAGGTGATGAGGTTGCATGGTTCATAGAAGATGGCTGTGAAATTTGGCTGCAGGAAGATGAAAAGCGGTTGCATACTATCCAGCAAGTGATAGATTATAATCCGATAGCTGTTTTTGTACCAGGAAACTGGGTATACGATTTTTTTCCGGGAGTAAAAGTAGCAGTGTTTCATGGATATGCAATGAAAAAAAGAATAGAGAAGATCGATGACCATTTTACTATCAGAGGATGGTTTGATATATATTGCTCTCAGGGCCCAAGCAGTACCCCTTATTTTAAACAATTAGAAAAAAAACATGGTTTCTTTAAGGTCTATGAAACCGGATGGTGTAAAGCCGACTCTTTTTATAACGTCCAAAAGCAAAATACAAAAAATAATCCGACGATCCTTTATTCTCCTACTTTTACCAAAGGGATATGTTCCGCCTGGGATTTGTATGAGACGATAAAAAAGATTGCAGAGAAAAGAGCATGGAATTGGATTATTACCTTTCATCCAAAGTTAAATGATCCAGAACTTTTAGATAAGTATTTAGCGATTGAAAATTTATTCAATAATGTAAAGTTTCAAAGAAGCAATGATGGTTTGAATACTTTTAGAAAAGCAGATGTTATGCTATGCGATAGCTCATCGATTATCGTTGAGTTTATGTTGCTCGATAAGCCGGTCGTTACCTATAAAAACACGAATCCAGGTAATCATCTACTGAATGTTTTAAGTGGGGATGAGGTGGAAGAAGCGCTCGAAAAGGCATTGTCGTGTCCGAAAGATTTAATGAGTCATATTCATGATTACACGATGCACCATGAACCACATCGGGATGGAAAGAATTCTGAGCGAGTGTTAGAGGCTGTTGACGATTTTTTAATCAATTACAAAGGCAGATTAAAACCAAAGCCTCTTAATTTGTGGCGTAAATTCAGGATACGAATAAAGGCTAGATATTTCCATTGGTAGACAGAATTCACTACGTGAAATATATGCAAGAATGGAATTTTGAAGAAATTATTCAATAATTTTGGACCTATGGGCACACCCTTAGGGGTATTCAGTAAATTTCGGTATAATAAAGGACCTTGGTTTTCCCGTTTTTTGCTCATATTATCCATTCCCAATATAATAGCAGTGTGAGAGGCGAGCTGACAGAAAGTTTAGATAGCGGCGAATTGGTTAAATTCACTTCCTGAACATCGGCAGGAATGGGTAGAAAGTATCTTGATTTATTGAGCAGCTACCCTATTTAAGAATAGATTGGATAATTGTTGCATATCCATTTTTGTGCAATTCTTAGATTTTGTTATTTTAAAGCCAGATATTATTATTATTTTTACTTGCATTAGTGCATTCTTTTTGTTTTATATTGCTAAAAAATAGAAATTTAAATATGGTGGATGATTTCGAAGAACTTAAATATCTCCAAATATAGAGCCTGTTTAAAAATGGTTGAAATAAAAAACTAAAAGAGCTTCTTTCTCCTCTGGCTAGTTACTTTCTTTGAAGTGACCAAACCTAAAAGAAATGTATCCAACAGATTTGAAAGAAACCCAATGACAATATATGGATAAAATTTTATTCATACAAGCCCGTAAGCGAAAACATAACTTAAGAGAGATTTGGAATGCCATTTTTTATGTGGTAAAGACCGGATGTCAATGGCGTATGTTACCTAAAGAATATCCTAACTGGCAGTTGGTTTATAACTACTTTCGTAAATGGTCCTGCTTGCAGGAGTTTGATCTGTTATTAGAGCATTTACGTGAAAAGGTTAGAGTAAAACGCGATCAAAAGGCCTCTACCAGTTTAGGCTTGATGGACAGTCGAGTGTGCACTGGGGCAATAATCGCTCCCTAAAGAGCTTTGATGGCAATAAAAAAGTAAAAGGAATCAAGCGCCATGTGATAGTGGATAAGAATGGCTTTCTGATTGCAGTCATGGTTACAGTAGCTCATATTCATGATAGCAAAGCTGCTTTTTTACTGATGCGGGTACTTAAAGATTTAGGTTCTTCAGTAAAAGTTATTATAGCCGATGGAGGTTACAGAGGAGAGCTAGCCCGACAAATTCAGGATGTATTTGGATATGTATTAAAGGTTGTCATTAGTGGCTACGACAAGCAGGGATTCAGACCGGTACAAAAGCGATGGGTAATAGAAAGAACTTTCTCATGGATGGAAAATGACAGGAGGCTCTGCCGAAACTATGAACTAACGTTTGATTCGGCAGAGGAAGTGGTGAAAATTGCAGCTATAAAACTTTTAATTAATAAAATTTAAACAGGCTCTAAATATATTTTGTACTTTTGTTGTCTCGATATACCTCTGAGCCCTTTCTGACGGGGGGATAAATTCGGTTGTTGAAAAGGCTTGATTCCCTTAAGCACCGTATTAAACCTTTTTGCGGCCTTGTTCCGCATCCGAGTATCCAGCAAATTGTGGAGGCTTCACTTCAGCCTGAATGTGAATTAGATTATAACTGGGCGGAGGATGAAAGAAAGTACGTTTTAATAGTAGTTGTAAATCTTTCTGTTATATTTCAGTACAAAAATGGATATTGTTTGTAATATTGACGACTCTTATGTTATTCCTTGCTCTGTAATGCTGACTTCTCTGTTTGAAAATAATTCAGAGTGTAGTTTTGCGATTCATATGATATCAGAACATTTATCAGAGAACGTTCAATCTTGTCTACAGGAATTAGTCGAAGTAAAATATAAACAGAGGATATATTTTTATTTTGTTGGAGAAAGTGTTTTAAAGAGGTGTTCCATACATGAAGATAGTCATATTTCGATAGCTACTTACCTCCGACTTTTTATTGAAAATATTCTTCCTGAAAATTTGAATAAGATTCTATACTTGGATTGTGATCTAATTGTAGTGAGTAAGTTGGATCGGATATGGGACCTGGATATTTCTGATTATGCAATAGGATGTGTTGAAGATATGTGGAGTGGAAAGCCTGACAATTATTTACGATTGCACTATGATCAAACCTATTCATACTTTAATGCAGGAGTTTTACTTATCAATTTAAACTATTGGAAGAAAATCAGATTAAAGCAGCAAGCAGTAGAGTTTATTCAAGAGCATGCGACCGATTTAGTGTTTTATGATCAAGACGTCTTAAACGGGTTGTTGTATAAACAAAAACTGTTTATTCCTTTACGGTATAATTTGCAGGATGGTTTTTTTAGAGTCAAAAGAAAAATAATGAAATCATCTATTCCTACCTTAAATGAAGAAATTCTAGAGCCTGTAATTATTCATTATACCGGTGGCAAAAAACCTTGGAATTATAAATCCGCTCATCCATTAAAGAGTGAATATTACAAATATTTGGACCTAACAAAATGGAAAGGAGAGCGTCCTCTTATTCCTTTGGCTTTTCGTCTAAAAAACATATTAAACCATTTTCTATATTGTTTCAAGCTTGCAAGTCCGAAATACATTCAATATAAAATGCCTAAATATTAGTTTTACATAGAGCTTTATTCTTTACTAAATGTGATGACTAAATAGTTGTAAGTCTATTTTCTGGATTTAAACTTAAAGTGTAACCTGATTATTAATGTGCTTTATAATTCTTGTTCTCCTAATTCTAGAGCTGCTTTAATTGTATCATCCATGTCGGCATACGTATATTGGGCCAATCTTCCTCCGAATAAAACATTGCCCTGACTTTCTGAAAGGTTTTTGTATTGTTGATACAATTTGCTGTTTTTTTCGTCGTTGATGGGATAATACGCCTCTTTTCCTAAAGTATAGTTTTCGGGGTATTCGTACGTAATTATTGTATTTTCTTGCGTTCCAAACTCAAAGTGTTTATGCTCGATGATTCGTGTATACGGAACTTCTCTCCCCGTATAATTTACGACTGCATTACCTTGATAATTTTTTATATCCAACCTTTTGTGCTCAAAGCGGAGACTGCGATACTCCAGAGGCCCATAACGATAATTAAAGAATTCGTCTATACATCCGGTGAATAATATTTTGGTTGAAATATTATCAAAGCATTCCTTATTTGAAAAATAATCTGTATTGATTTGGACTTCTGTGTTTGCAAGTAGCTGTTCTATCAGTTTATTATAACCCCCTATTGGAATTCCCTGATATATATCGTTGAAATAATTATTATCAAACGTAAAGCGGAAAGGTATTCGTTTGATTATAAAAGCTGGTAGTTCTGTTGCCGGTCTGCCCCATTGCTTCTCTGTATATCCCTTAATGAGACGCTCATAAATATCTTTTCCACAAAGTTTTAAGGCTTGCTCTTCTAAATTTGATGGTTCCGATATATAGGAAAATTCGTTACGCTGTTCATCTATCTTCGCTTGTGCTTCTATTGGTGTTCTTACTCCCCACAACTGGTAGAAAGTGTTCATATTAAAAGGGAGATTATATAGTTTCTCCTTGTATGAGGCTATTGGAGAATTCGTGTACCTGTTGAATTCTGTAAAGTTGTTTATATATTCCCATATCGTTTTGTTGTCGGTATGAAATATATGAGCTCCATATTTATGCACATTTATATTCTCTATTGTTTCACAAAAGATGTTGCCGCCAACATGACTCCTTTTTTCTATAACAAGGCATCTTTTGCCTTTTTTTGCGGCTTCCTGCGCAAAAACAGCTCCAAATAATCCTGCTCCTACGATTAAGTAATCATATTGTTTCATAGTCTTTCACTGTTTAAATTATTTATTGCTATTTTTAAAGAATTCTTTATGAAATATCCTTCAGATAGCTTTGTGCTTAATAATAGGACATTATTTTTCATGATTCGGTATTGATCTTCGGAAATATTAGCTAGTACATGTTCTATTTCAGTGAGAGATTCAATGCAGAAGCCTATCCGTTCTTTTTCTACGAAAGGTGCTAACGCTGCTTGTTTCCATATAATAATAGGAAGCCCACATCTGATGTATAGTGATGTTTTATGTGGGTTATTATATCTGAGATATTCACCGAACTCTCCTATGCATGCATCCAATGAATCTCCATCCCATACAAGACCAAATTCTCCTATAGTATTACTGATTAATTTCTCAGCAGGGACGAATCCCATATATTTGAAATGCTCACTGCCTATAACTTTTTCTTTATCAAATCCCTTGCCATACAATAGGAAACTAAATGACTTCATGTGTGATCCTATCATATAAAGAAAAGCATTTTTTCGTTGATGTAATATTCCTGCATACACCACTCTGTATGGAATGTTGATTGATTTTTCAAAATTTGCTTGGCTATCTGAAAGAAAATCGAATATTTCCAATTTTCCGATAGGCCTTTGGCAACCATTCTTAATCAACCATTGCTCCATTTTACTGTTATGAGCTATGATATAATCAGCATGGCTCAAGCGTTTTATTTCTTTCTGAATACTTAGTCTTTTTCGTCTGAAGCTGCCAAGGTCGTGTATTACAACTATAATCTTTGCATGCTTGAAATGAGCAATGTTGCAAACAAAAGAAAAATATTTTTTCAGTGGGTACTGTAAAACGACATGGTCATTTGCATGTATGCTGAATGGAGTCTTCAATACGCTTAAAAGTGTAATAAGAAAAGCAATAATAGGATTAGAATAGGTTGATTGCTTTATGCCGACATTCCGAAAGCCATGATCAGACATGATTCGTTCAATATCAGTTTTGGCCTTATTGCCTGCAAGTGATAAATTCTTGTAATTACGTGATAAATAGCAGTTCATCCTTTTTTCGCTCGCTTAGGTATTAACATTTTCTTGAGATCATCCTTTCTCTCAAATTTATCCAACGCATTTATGGCTTGGCTTACGCTGCTCGGTATGTCCCAATCTCGTAACTTTGCATATTGTGAAACTAAATCCACCAGCAAATCACGTCGGTGGGTTACTCGCTTAAGGTTGTTCAGACACTCGGTTGCTGTAGGATTTTCTTTAAACTTAGATCTGTTGGTATCAATGACAGCAAATCGGAATCCGATTTGCTCATTTCCTGTATAGAGAATATTGTCTAAGTTAGAGTCTCCATGTAAAAACCCTTTGCAATGTAACTCTTTAAAGAACGCAGCCAATGCCTTTACCAAGCTTTCGTTATAATTAGTTTGCTCTACTAAAATGGAGTAAAGGGAAGAATATGTGCACACTGTGGAAATAAAATAGCAATATGAAAGTAAGCCACTCTTTTTTTCTTCAATGTATGCAATACCTTCCGGTGTTTCGATGTTTAATGAGCGTAATTTTTTGGCAAAAAGAAAAGCTCTTTCGGCTTTACTTTTTCTAAAGAATGTATAAATAAAACGCTGAAATATTGAAGGCTTTTTATACCTCTTTACAACCCATTCGCCATATTTTGTGTGGAAATGTTTTACAATGTTTCGCCCTTTATAAAGCGTCTCGCCAGCTAATTCATAGTTTTTAATTAATTCATATATTGCTGTGTGGGCTTTCTTGTACCCAGGGTCAAGAATTATCTTCATCAATTTACAATTTTTTCTATTTTACTTATTATCATGTCCGGGCTTATTCTTTGCAAGCAAGCGTAATCTTTTCTATAACAGTCTTTATTGCCAAAAATTGAGCATGGGCGGCATGGCAAATCAATTTCCACTGCATTCTGCTTATTCTGTTTCCATCCCATAAAGCCGGCGAAGTAATGAGTGGATCCCCAGATTGAAATGACTGGAGTACCAACAAGTGATGCTAGATGCATATTTGCGGAATCCATTGAAATCATGACTCTAAGATGACTCATTAAAGCCAATTCTTCATTCAGCGTGAGTTTACCTGCTAGTGACGTGACATTAGAATATGCAGAGCTCCATTTTTCCAGAAGTTCTTTTTCTACAGTTCCGCCAAAAAGGAATACTTGATAATTAGGATAAAACGATAACAGCTCTATCAATTTTACAAGAGTTTCTTCGGGAAGCATTTTTCCTTTGTGGGCAGCAAAAGGCGCAATCCCTATCCAATGTTTATCATTTGGTACGCCTGTGAATCGGATGAACTTTTGCAAGTCTCCTTTTCTTTCTCCAAATATCGAATTAAAAGTAGTTTGCACTGGATAGCCGAGTTCTTCAAACACCTTTTCATAGCGGGCAAATGAAGAAGGCAATTGGTTCATTATTTTATGTTTCTTTCTAACCAGTTTCTTTTTATCTTTTCGGCCCTTATCGAGATATTTTGTTTGAGTCCCATTCAATCGAAAAAGAATACGGAGTATTTTTGTACGAAGTACGTCGTGTAAATCGGCTACAAGATTAAATCTTTCTTTTTTCAAAGAACTAAATAAGTTGAATAAGCTGAATACATTGGTATACTCATTTTTCTTCAATCCCCGGAAATGAAAATTTGAGGGCATATATTCAAACAGAGGTTCCACAAAAGACTTGCTTAAGAATGTAATCTCTATTTCGGGATGCTGTTGTGCGAAAGAAGTTATGACAGGTATGGTCATCGCTACATCGCCTAGAGCCGAAAGCCGAATAATTAATATTTTCATTTCTTCCCGTACAGCACAGGGTTCAAATCCGGATCATTGTACATTTTCATTTGTTTGTATACTTTCATATACTTATTCCCGCTCTCAATATCGTATAATAATTGTTCGACAGCACTTGAAAGGTCTTTCTGCTGTTCCAATAGGATATTAAGTTTATCCAGGCATTGTTTATGATGTTCGGGGGTCGTATCCGTGCGTTCCACTTCCTGATGCATGTGATAAATTTTCAGAGCAAGTATGGACAAGCGATCAATAGCCCATGCGGGACTTTCCGTGTTGATTACTGCGTTGTCTTGAACTTTAACGTTCTTGTATTTATCCAAGAAATAGCTATCAATTAGTTCCACAAGGTCAGTGCGGTCCTGATTAGACTTATCAATACGTCTCTTGAGTACTAATGCAGCGGATGGATCAATATTAGGATCACGTATAATATCTTCAAAATGCCATTGGACTGTGTCTATCCAGTTTTTTAAATACAGGTAATACTCAATGCTTTTTATCGGGTACGGATTTTGAATGGGAGTATCTACATGATCAATCTTATGGTATTCATTGATTGATTTTTCGAATATGCCGTTGCAAAGTTCTGTAAAGCTCATAAACTTATTTTTTTGTGGATAGAAAATTTATTTTAGATACAAAGCTATATAAAGTTTTCAAAATTTTCAATTATTGGCGAATAAAAGTACCTTTGTATTCTGTTAACCTTAGATATAAATTAATTTATTATGAGCGTTTTTTACTTATCCCCTGTAAGTTCTACTTATTTTTGTATGGGTGATGCAGTAATCTGCAAGAATCTACGTTTTCTAATCATGTAATGGTTCTACAGACTTACAATATTCTTTGGGATTTCGGCAATGTCACTGTTGCCATAAAAAGTTAATGTATGAGAAGACATTTTTTATTTTTTGTATCTGTTGCATATTCTTATCCAATTCTTCGCCCTCTTCAAGAGGAAATATGGAAACGGGGAGATGATGTAGCTTGGTTTGTTGAAGATGATTGTCCCATTTTATTAAAGGATAATGAGAAACTGCTTCGGACGCTGCAAGATGTATTGGAGTATAACCCTATTGCAACTTTTGCTCCAGGTAATTACATTTATGACTTCTTCCCGGGAGTCAAAGTATCCCTTTTTCATGGGTATCCTATTAATAAGCGGGGAGATGAAAAAGACGATCATTTCTCAATTAGGGGCTGGTTTGATATATACTGCACTCAAGGTGAAAGTAGCACATTACCTTTTAAGAAGCTTGAAACAAAATATGGTTTTTTCAAAGTTTATGAGACAGGCTGGTGCAAAATGGATGCTTTGGTGAATAGGCCAGTAAGTGCTCAAAATCATCATGATCGTCCTGTCATATTATATTCTTCTACATTTACAAAGGACATAACTTCAGCCCCTCATTTATTTGATACTCTCAGCAGGCTGGTTAGAGAGAAACCTTGGGATTGGATAATCTCTTTTCATCCGATGTATCACGACCTTGATGTGATAAACCGCTATAAAGAATTAGCCCGTACATTCCCTAATGTGACCTTTCACGAAAGTGGATTGGTGGATGCGGAATTGTTGAATAGTGCAGATGTGTTATTATCTGATGCTTCATCTGTAATTATAGAATTTATGCTGTTGGACAAACCCGTAGTAACATACCGTAATACCACTCCGGGAAGACATTTGCTGAATGTGGCCGATCCGCTTGATGTTGAAGGAGCAATAGCAAAAGCTATTATGCGTCCAAATGCTTTAATGTCCAATATTCGCTCATACGTCAATATGCATGAAGCACATGCCGATGGGCATTCTTCTGCACGAGTATTGGATGCGGTAAATAATTATATCTGGTATTTTCAAGAAAGGGTGAGGCCAAAACCTTTAAATTTGATGCGTAAATTGAAGTTGCGTTGGAAGGCCGGATATTCTTTCATCCCTGGAATTACCGGTAGTAATATCTAAAGGCTCGGAATATTAATGATGGAATGTGAGACGCGTCCTTTGATCAGTATAATTGTACCGGTATATAATGTAAGGCCTTATTTAGAGAAGTGTCTTGATTCTATCTGTGGGCAGACTTATAAAAATCTGGAAGTAATAGTAGTTGATGATGGTTCTGCCGATGGCTCAGGGGAGATTTGTGATACATATGCCCGGTTGGATGATCGAGTGAAAGTAATACATCAGTTGAATGCCGGTCAAAGTGCTGCGCGGAATAGAGCCTTATCTATTGCCCAAGGAGCATTTTTGGGTTTTGTCGATAGCGACGATTGGATTGATAAGGACATGTATGAGTTTTTATATCAATTGATATTGGAGAGTAATGCAGATATAGCAATATGTTCCCATTATATAGAGAAGCAGGGAAAGACGAAGGTACGTTATTCATCAGACGAAAAGACTGTATTTTCTCGTGACGAGGCCATACGCGCTTTGGTTGTGGATAAACGAGTCAGAAACTATTTATGGGATAAGCTTTTTAAATGTCGGCTATTTAATGCAGTTCGCTTCCCTGAAAAACTAATATTTGAGGATATTGCAGTTTCCTATCATCTTTTTCATAAAGCCCATCGGGTTGTAATGCAAGACTGTCCGAAATATCACTATTTAAAGCATGGTGAAAGTACAACGCATGGCAAGTTGTATAATCCGAAAAATGAATATATGCTTTTTTTGAGTGTTTATGAACAAGTAAAGTTTGTATATGAGAATAAAATTTGGGATCGAGCACCAGTTTATGTGCATGAACGTGGCATTCATCTTATAGATCATATCATGATGCTTCCTTCCTCTTCTTTCATAGAAAACATTATGAAGGATGTTTTAGCCAAAATGCAGGAATTTGATACGGTTTCATGGCCGCAATTGGGTGTTGTGTCCATCTTTAAACGTTATATGATGTATTACCATCTTTGTGCTTATAGAATTGTTTACCGTTCAGTAAGGTTATTCTTTAAGTCCAGACGATATAAATTTCAGATATTATAAAGTTTCTTTTAAGGATGTAAATAGATGAGTAAAGCAAGGGTTATAGCGTTTTATCTACCTCAATTTTACCCGATACCTGAAAATGATGAATGGTGGATGAAAGGTTTTACGGAATGGACTAATGTCGGAAAAGCACGTCCATTGTTTCCAGGACATTATCAGCCTAAGGTGCCTGCTGATTTGGGATATTATGATTTGCGGTTACCAGAAACGCGTAAAGCTCAAGCTAATATGGCTAAGGAATATGGGATAGAAGGCTTTTGCTATTGGCATTATTGGTTCGGCAGTGGAAAACGACTCTTGGAGCGTCCATTTAATGAAGTGTTGTCCTCTGGTGAACCAGATTTTCCCTTCTGTCTGGCTTGGGCCAATGAATCATGGAGAGGCTTCTATCACGGTATAAAGAATAAGGATACTTTAATAAATCAATTGTATCTGGGAGAGAAAGATTATACAGCTCATTTTTATGAAGTATTGCCTGCTTTTAAGGATCATCGCTATATAACAGTGGATAATAAACCTCTATTTATGGTTTATCATCCTTTGGATCATCCTGATATGAAAGAATTTATTGAGCTTTGGCATACTTTGGCTATGCAGAATGGCTTGAAAGGCATTTTTTTCATCGGGCAAACTTATCATTTGGAAGCTGAGAAAGAAAGGCTTTTAGAGATGGGTCTTGATGCTATTAATACAGTACGTTTATTTGACTTTGAGAAGAAGGCTGCTTTTGCTTATAAATGTGCCAAATGGAGGCATAAAGTTTTTCGTATGCCTAAAGTTGTAGAGTACAAGAGAGCCAGTTCCTTTTTTGTGGGTGATGAAGAATATGAAGAAAATATTATACCTACTATTATTCCTAACTGGGACCATTCACCTCGTTCCCATGGCAAGTCTTTAGTTTTGAATCATGCGGAACCCGTTTATTTTGAGCAACATGTGGAGGATGTAATGGTACGTGTGAAAGATAAGCCGTTGGAGCATCGACTTGCTTTTGTGAAATCATGGAACGAGTGGGCTGAAGGTAATTATCTTGAGCCCGATTTACGATATGGAAAACGCTATTTAGAAGTAATAAGAAAGAATTTATATTAGATACGGAAATAAATGACTCTAAAATGGAAAGACCTTTGGTTAGTGTGATTGTTCCCAATTATAATTATGCGAGATTTCTTCCTCAACGTATAAAATCTATATTAAATCAATCATTTTCTAATTTTGAGTTAATATTACTGGATGATGCGTCTTCTGATATGAGTGTTGAGGTATTAAAGAATTATGCAAAAATAGACAATCGAATTACATGTGTTTTTGTGAATGAAAAGAACTCAGGTAGTCCTTTTAAACAATGGAAAAAGGGATTAGAGGTAGCTCAAGGAACATATATTTGGATAGCAGAAAGTGATGATTATGCGGATAATTCTTTTCTAGAGAAAACAGTGGCTTTATTAGAACAGCACCCAAAGGTTGTCTACTGCAAAACAGGCTCTTATCTAGTGGATGAGATGGGGAGGATATTTAAAAAAAATATGGATCATTGGCCAAAAGATCAGTTAAACTCCTCTATTAAATATCGATGTTTTTCCGGTATAGATTATGTTGTGGAAAAAATGTACTGGAAAAATTATATATACAATGCTAGCGGAGTACTTTTTAGAAGAGAGGCATTTTTGAAGCTGGATAGTTGTGAGTGGGATTCAATGCTCTATTGTGGTGATTGGTACTTTTGGACTATGTTGGCAATTCACGGTGACATATTGGAAATATATGAGCGCTTGAATTTTTTCAGACAACATCCTGTCAGTGTGACAGCCGATTCAAAGCGAAATGAACTTACTTATATTAATTGTATGAAAGAATGTATGCATATAACATTAGTGGTAGAACAGCATTTTCCCATAAGTTTTTGGCAGCGCTGGTTTTGCTATGGTAATTACTATAGATTATTTAAGAAAGAAGGCATTTCAATGGAAGGTAAGAAAGAGTTGATTGCTGGGCTAAGGCATATGTGCAAAAATCCTTCTCTTGCTTATTGGATGATGGGAATAACCCGTCTTTTGAAAAAAGCTACTCTATCTTTTCGCTCAAAAAAGGCTGTTTGAGGATTTTATGCCTATTTTTGATCTTATTATTTCATATTGTAATTTATCTTGAAATGAAATTGGTCTTTCTTTCACATGAATCTCATTGTATGGGAGGGGCACAAAAATGCCTGCTGGATTTGTTGAAAGGTCTTAAACAAAATCATCCGGAATGGAAAATATACATGATTTTTCCGGGAAGGGGTGACTTTGTAGATGCTTGTTCTTGTTATCTTGATGGTTATAAGATATTTAGAATGAAATGGTGGCTAGTTGGCGAAAATGAACGCATTACTATAAGAATGAGATTGTCTTATATTCGTAAATTGGTGAAAACAGGCTTAAAATTAGCTTGGTATATAAACCGGATAAAGCCTGACTATGGAGTGACAAATACCCTTGCGATACCTTATTTGGCTTTTACTTGTAAGCTCTTAAATATAAAGCACTATTGGTTCATACATGAAGTGCCTACCGCTACTTGGACTAATCTTGAATTCATTTTTAAGCCAGAAATGATATTTAAACTGGTAGATCGCTTATCATCCAAAATCCTGGTGACATCAGGATATGTAAAACAATATTATCAGTACAGTATAACACCAAGTAAGTTGTTTGTAATTACGCAAGCTGTTGAATTGGAGTCTGTTAGTGGAGTCGGTTTGGATAGAGACTCTCATAAGCGATATACTTTGCTTATGGTTGGTGCATTCGATTCTAATAAAGGTCAGCTTGATTTACTTCATGCTATTAAAGTTATATTAGATGAAGGGAGGGATGTTTTTTGTTACTTAGTTGGCCCTGATTTCGGTTTTTCGACTGTGTGTGGAGATTACATTGAAAAGAATATGCTAACCGATAATGTGAAGATCGTTCCTTTCGTGGAACAAATATATCCATATTATTATGAGGCGGATGCTTTGTTAGTTTGCTCCACTTTCGAAACATTTAGTAGAGTTGCTGTGGAAGCTCAAATGTGTGGACTACCTGTGATTCTTTCCAATGTGGGAGCTAATCCTGAACGTATAAAGGATGGAGTAGACGGTTTGCTTTATCAGAAAGGGGATACCATTGATTTAGTGAAAAAAATAGAGATATTAAGAGATATCTCTACAAGAAAAAGATTTTCGGCTAACATTAATCCAGCTATGGTCATGAAAAAGTATAGTCTTGATAATTTTGCTTCTGATTTTAGCGTTTTATTGAATGCCTAATTTAAATTTTATGTTGAACTCTATTAATCCCCTGGTTTCTGTTATAATATGTGCTTATAATGGTGAAAAATATTTGAGAAGATGCTTACAAAGCGTTCTTTGTCAATCGTATCAGAACTTGGAAATTATATTTGTAGATGACGGGAGTACAGATTGCACTTCTGCGATTATTGCGGAATATGCAAAGTCTGATTCTCGAATATTTATAATACAAAAAGCGAATGAAGGGACTGCTGTTGCAAGACGGTTTGGTGTAAATCAAGCGAAGGGAAAATATATACAGTACTTGGATTGCGATGATGTATTAATGGACAATGCAATAGGCTGTTTGGTTGATAGAGCCGAAGAAACTCAAGCAGAAGTTGTTGTTGCCCCTTTTTTATTCTGTGAAAATGGAGAGAAAAGGAAATCTGATATTATAGAGTTTGAAGAGATGTCTGGAATTGAGTATTTGAGTCATATACTTTATTCGAGGGCATATTGGGCTATGTGGACGAAATTTCATTTACACTCTTTATACATTGAAGATGCCGAGAAACTGAATATTAGTTTTGGGGAAGATGTCGTATTGTCAACTCAGATACTATCCCGTTCAAAAAAAGTTGTGTCTATAAATACTCCGATTCTTGAATACAATATTTATTCCTCGTCAGTGTCTCACAATATGAGTGAAGAAGCATATAAAGACTTTAACATTTATGCGGTTTGGTTTGACAGTTACATAGAAAGTGTAGGAATGAAAGAAAGACTTGAGAAAGAGCTTGCGTTGTTTCATATAAAGAATACACAGGTAAGAATGCATTGGGAAAAAGTAAAAGATGTAAATAAAGAAATGAAAAGAATGCAGATGGAGCTTCAAAACTATCCTGAGTTACAACAGCTTTTATTACGACGTGAAAAGAAAATTGTTGCAACTTACAAGATTTCAGCCTTGTTGGGGTATTTGAGATTATGCTATTATAGTTGGAGAAATAAACTTTAGATGATTATATGAAAGCTATAGAGAGGTGGAAGCAAAGTGTGTATAAGAGAGCCTTGAAGTGGAAGATAATACCCCCCAAGGTGATAGTGCTCATGGATGGAGGGATTTGCTCTCAAATGCATCAGTTTTTACTTGGTAGACTCTTCGAAAATAAAGGTTATAAAGTCCTTTATGATTTATCTTTTTATCAAGATTGGGGTACAGATATGAATTTTGAATTTGTACGTAATTTCGATTTGCAAAAAGCTTTTCCTTATTTAAGCATAAAGAGTGCGTCGAGAGTGGCGTTGTCTGTTTATAAGAAGAAATTTTTCAACTTAGGAAATAATACATTTGGGCGGGAAGAAGACTTCTCTTTTCTGACAAAGAAGCCTCCTGTATATTTAGGTGGTTATTATCATTTTCCCTTGGATATTTGGCTTTCAGAATTTAAATCTACTTTTAAGATTTCGACGGATGTTCTAAATGAACAGAACCGGAGAGTGTATTCAGAAATAGAGTTATGTCCTTCTTCTGTAGCTGTCCACGTAAGGCGTGGTGATCTGAAGGTTGAAATTGTGGCATACGGTAGACCTGCTTCATTAGAGTATTTTCAAGAAGCTATCAAGTATATTCAATGCAAAGTCATTTCTCCCTTTTTTTACTTCTTTTCAGATGAACCTAAATGGGTGGCTGAAGAATTAATGCCTCAACTTCCATTGACAGAGGGTTGTTATATAGTTGTCAATATGAATGGATCTGATAAAGGATATATGGATTTATTCTTAATCGCTTGTTGTAAACATCAGATTACCAGTAAAGGAACTTTAGGGAAATATGGTGCTCTTTTAGGTCATAATCCGGATAAAATTGTGATACTTTGCAATGATAAAGTAGAGTACTCTTGGAAAGGATTATTTGATAACCCTGTATTTCTCTGATATTCATAGGGTTTAATTGTGAATAGTTTTAGGTATGAACGATTTTTTTTCTAGCATCCACTTTCCTTATACTGAGGAGCCTGATATAGTGAAAATACTGATTTACGAAAGTATAAAGTAAGATTTACTTGGACTTATTGGTGTAGTTTACGAAAGAATTTAATGATCTGCATCTCAATATTATTGTGCCATTTGTGTAGGCGCTTCCATGGAATACTCCAGCTCTCCAAAGAAATGGTATCATACATTTTTGAAAGTTTATTGAGGGTGTGGCGCGATATACCTCGGCTATAAACTCGCCCTGCTTCTCTGAATGTGCGCAACTCCCTAAGAAAGAAAGTGTCAGGGTAATTATGATGGCAGAAAGTGCCATAAGTCTCAAACTCGGAAAAGCTGTTCGGTTCGTTTGCCGGGGTGGCATTGATAATTTTAGTATACCATATTGTTCCGGATATAGTTGATTTCTCTATTTTTTGTATTAATTCTGACATGATAGGTACAGAAATTATCATGTGTTCGGCTATAAAAGAATAGTCAACTTCCTTATTATATCCCATCAATGATTTGATTGTAGCGAAATAAGCCTTGTGATATTCTGTTTTTGGAGTGAATATCATTTTGCCTTTTTCCATAAAAGATAACTTATTCAGAGGTATGGTATCACTGTCCCAAATTAAATAAAAGTCTTTAGCATATTGACTTAGTGCAAAGCCCATTTTAAGAAATTGCTGGTAATACCAACCGAATCGATATTCGCATGTAAAATGTTGATTGGATATTGTTTCTAATATGTCTCTGTCCGGGATAATCTGTTCTTCATCTATCAGCGTAATATTGTATTTGTGGTTGAAACGCTTTGGGAAAAAACCAAAACTACATTTATCAGTTATGAGATAAATGTTGTCGTATTCTATTGTTTTATCGATGTGATAGATGTTTTTTTTAACTATAAGGCAGTCTTTGAGTGAGACGCAGATTACAATATCCATATCATACTTTGTATTTACTGTATATATATTATTTCGTTGATGAAAAGAACTTATTTATTTTATATAAAAATAGAATTAATTTCCTTGCTCGTTTAGCGAATTTTCGAGTATGTCCTATATGTGCAATCATCTTACCAAACTCAGATTCTTTTATTTTTTTTAATTCTGTTCGAGTTTCATCCAATTCAATCAAAGCTTGATAAAAGCTTGTCGGAATGTTCGCTTTTATCCACCGTTCCCGTTCTTCAACACCCAGTGAACCGCTCGCTGCACTGATGCCGTTTCCGTCATAAGCCGACACAAGTATGGGGATGTGCTTGTAAGTACACCCATCTATTATAATATTATTAACAATATGAATCCAGTCCGATGCAAGAATATAGTCTGTTCTATATCTTTGATTCAGAAAAAGTGAGTGATGGATAAAACATACTTGATGACATATTGTGTCTTTGAGAAATAGAAAAACAGGGTCTATAGGGAAGGGTGAAGAGACATCTATAATTTTATCTTGGGAAAGGATCACTTTTACGTCTCCGTAGATGTATTTCGTTCCATCAAAGGGAATTTTACTTAAAACATCAGGTAATAGGAAGTCTCCGGAATTAAGAAACAAGAGGTATTCTCCGTTGGAATGATCAATCGCTTTGTTCATCCCGTCATATATTCCTTTGTCCTGTTCCGATACCCAGAATGTGACGTGTGAATTGTCTTTCGCATATTTAGATATAGTCTCTAAACTGCCATCAGTGGAGCATGCATCAATAATTATATGCTCATAGAATGCAAAGGATTGCTGTGAAACACTTGATAATGTTTTTTTTAATCCTCCATTATTATTAAGATTGACGGTTATTATGCTAAGGGTTGGCTTTTCCATTATTGTTGTAATGTTTATAATAAATGCTCTTTGTGTCTTTATTTATGTGAATAACTTCATCTCTTATGCTATGTTTTTGATAAATCAAGAATCATGATGTTGTGAATAGTAGAATAGTTATCATTCGTTGCTTAATAATCTTGTTTATGCTGTTCTGTTGATTTATAACAAGGTATTTCATTGGAATTATCTTGTTCAAAGTCTTGTATTATTGAGAAGAAGCAAGAAAATCGGACTCAATATTTTTTTATTTCTTCTGTATGAATTTACTAAATTGCATTTCAATAACTAATCGTGAATATATCACACCAAATGTGCCACTTGTATCACTCACAAATGTACCGGATATATCACTCTTAAATGTGCCACTTTTCACAGGCTGTAATTAGATTGCTAAAGTAATTATTTATTTTATTTTTTACGTCTCATTGATTCACCTTTTAATTCTATTCGATTGGCATTACTTGTTAATCGATCCATAATAGCATCTGCAAGAGTAGGTTCACCAATGTAGTCATACCATTTTTTAATTGGAAGTTGTGATGTTATTATTACAGCCTTTCGTTCATAGCAATCTTCAAATATCTGTAAAAGAGCCAGTCGAGAGTTGTTATCCAACGGTTGTAATCCAAAATCATCAAAAATGATCAGGTCATTTTTCTCAATGTGATTGATTACTTTCAACAGCGTACCGTCAATCTTTGATAAAGTTATTTTCTCGACAAACTTATTCATACTAAAGTATTCAACCCGATAGCCCAGATAGCATGCTTGCCTGCCAAGGGCACAAGCCAGATAGCTTTTCCCGCAACCGGTTTTACCCTCTATCAGCAGATTTTCGGCTTTATTTATGAAGCTGCAGTCAGACAAAGCCAGCAGCTGATCTTTTGTAAAATTCCTTTCTGCAGAGCATAGAACCTCTTCCATAACTGCATTGTAGCGAAGTTTACTGGTTTTGAGATACATTTCTGTTCTTCTCTGGTTGCGATAAAATAATTCGGCTTCTGCCATCTTGCCTACAAGTTGTTCCGCCGTTGGACGTTCCTGTACCGGTAGGTTCAGTGAGGCCTTGAAGGTCTGTGCCATACCTTTGAGTTTCAAACCCTCCAGGTGATCTATTGTCTCTTGATTGTTCATAATTAAAATGATTTTAAATGGTTGATATGTAATTGTCTGTTTATTCGTAAGCGGCTGCTCCTCGTACATTCTCATTATGCGGGATATAGGATGTTTCAGTTTCTTGTGGTATATCTTCCTTATCCAGATTCCTTTCAAGGATGCTCTTTATCATCTGATAATTGACGGCAGAAGTGTTACCTGTCCGCTTGCAGGCCGCTTCAAGTCTGTCCGGAGAAAACTTTCTGGACAAAGAGAGGATGCCCTGACATGATTTATAGGACTGTTGTATGAACGGCTTTGATTCAAGGATTACCTCCAGGACATGGGTCGTATGTTCACCGATATATTTTCCTTGCCGGATAAAGTAATCCGCATTATACTCCTTGCTCCGCTGATAGGCCTGATGACGGGGAGGCATGTGGGTGAACTCGGTTGTGTATCCGCCCTGTGAAAACGATCTCTTATGAAGTGCGATCCGTTTATGGTTCACATATATTTCTACTGTCTGGCAATCATATACGGCTCTTGCCTTTTGATGAACATACTCGTAAGGGATACTGTAAAAGTGTCCTTCCTTGCCAATCTGAACATGATAAGTTCCGCTTATCGTAAAATCTTTGCTGTACTTAAAGGCGTAAGGTTCTGCAGGAAGGGGTTTCATAAAGGGAAGTTCTATCTCCTCAAAACGTTCCATACGGCTGTAGGCGCAACCTTGCATTTTTCGGCTGTTAAACTCATCCAGCAGTTCAAAAATACGACTGTTCAAGGCTTCCAGATTGTAAAAAACATCATTGCGCATCCGGGCATAAATGTATTGGTAGGCTTTGTTGACCAGCCCTTCTACCGGCGCTTTGTCTTTAGGATGAACAGGGCGTGTGGCTGTCAGTTCCGTGTCATAGTGTAGCCCCCATTGCAGCGCAGCTTCGTTAAACGTTGGTTCATGAAGATCAGACCGCTTCACCCACTGACGCATGTTGTCACTTTTAACCGATTCTGTTGTTCCACGGAAGTATTCCATGCATTTGGATAGTCCATAATAAAAATGTTCCTGGGTAGCGTTCAGCAAAGCCATAACAAACGACAGCGAGCTGCAGGGAAGTATACAGCACAACACAACCACGGCTGTTTTTATGCCTGTTTTCTTGTCTGTAATGTAAAGATTGTCTCCTGCAAAATCAGCCTGACATTCAAAACCAGGCGAATAGGTGTTGTGATACGAGTAGGTATGTGCTTTTTCGTATGTTTGTAAAAGAGCCTTAAAGCGTGTGTAACCATAACCTCGTGAATGCGCTTTTCTATACTCGGTCCAAAGTAGTTCGTAAGTCATGTGCTTCCGCTCCATCTCTTTCATATAGAACGGCAATAAGGGTTCCAATTCACTAAAACGCTCGTCGGTAGTCGGTTTGTATTCCTCCTTCTGAAGAATAGCGCATAGCTCCAAATCATCCAGTAATAAAAGTTCCTTGTAGCTTTTACCCGATGAATCAGCACGCCTTTTATACACTGAAACCGAAGTCCGGCTTATACGCATTTTTGTACTAATACTCCGTTGAGACAGATTCAGGTCAAAGTACTGAACCATTTTTCGTAATTCTAGCATTGTAATCTTAATGTTTGCCATGGTATCTTTAATCTCTTTTGAGATAAAGATATCATGAATGGTTAATATGATTACAGCGCTGTGCGGTTATTTTTCCGGCACATTTGTGAGTGATACAAGTGGCACATTTGTGAGTGATATAGGTGGCACATTTGAAGTGATATTATCACTAATCGCATGCAAATTAAAGAAAAAACGGTTAATAGATAGTACAATCTTGTTTTTTAATAAGTAAAATAAACATATTATGATTTATCTTATATCTTTGATATTAATGGGTTATCGTTCGGGATAGCCATAAGATATGAGCCGTTCTTTATTAATTTCTTTTAATATGATATTTCTTTAACTGAAATTGTGTACGGTCTCTGATTGGCAATCCGCTGGATGTTGTCTATGCTTTTTGGGGCGTAATTTGCTGATGTACAGGGATAAAGATGATAATATAAATGTCGATTGTATGCAATTATATATACTAATTTCATGGACGGATAGTTGTAAAAAATGACAGACTAGAGGCTACTTTGATAATTTGCTTAAGGAGGCTAATATTAAACTGTATGATTAGTAAATGATTTACTAATCATACAGTTTAATTTAGGCTTCCATTAATTGAAACTTAGTAAATAGTATCTATTTCTTGCGAAAATAGATACTATCTTATTTTAGTTCCTATATATTCTATGTATCGTGAAAGCCTTGAGCAATGATATTTTTATAATATAAAAGAGCCAATCCTCTCAATTTTAAATAAATATGTACTCTAATTCTTTTTCTTTATGAGAGTTGTTTTTTATTTGTATTATCAGACCTTTAATGGGGGGAGATAGCAAACTATATACTCATATTTCCATAATCCTCCTCCGTATGTAGGACTATATTCTGTGGTATAAAAATGATTATAGGTACTTTTATTCCATGCCTGATATAAGGGAACTGCTCCTTCTACTGCATTAGGGTAGACATATCCTAATATATATTCTAACTTCCAATTACCTATTCCTTGAGGGCGGTAATCAGGAGTATATAGATGATCCTCTCCGTTCCAATATTGGTAGAAAGGAACAGTGCCGGGAACTTGTTTTGAATATATTGAAAAAGCTGGATATTCATATTTCCATTGTGCGTTACCACCGTATGTCGTTTTATATTCTGTAGAATAAAAGTGATCTTTTCCATCAAAACTTTGATGAATAATACTTGTCGGTAAAATTTCAACCTTTTTTTTGTTTATATATTTGATGGTTGCATTCTTTATTTGTTCTTTTTTTATAGGATTTTCTATTAATTCATAGATTGGAATAGCATTTTCCCAAGCTATATCAACAAGGGCTGCATTTCGCTCTGTTATTGAATTCTGCCATGCTCCAAGGTCAATAGGAGGAACTCCCCCAGCTGGAGTATAGGTGTTGTTGATCGCTTTTCCGCCAAAAGATTGAACAAAGAGTGTCCAATCTTGATTTTTTTTTGTGTCTGTTTCTGTTATTGTGACCTCTGAATCATATGAACCATTAAAGCTGATTATTTTAGGTATCGTTGCATTAAATCCTGATTTTATAATTCTTGTTTTTGCAGTGGATGATGTTTCTGAATAGATTATCGAACGGTATGTCATATTTAGACGCCCGCCGATTGATACATCGCATAAAACATGTGTTCCATATGCTTCTACAAATTGGTCTGGTTGGTAGTTGTCTAAATCTTCTAAGAACGTTTGCGTTAAGCATTTTCTTAATAGTAAAATGTCTGCATTCAAGCGCAAAAATTTAATGCGAAACACTTCATCATGGCTAGCAAAAGAATACTGAGATGAATAAGAGAATTTAGAAGTTAAATTTTTATTTCCAGATAATGTGCCGCCAAATAGAGATGACTTTGTTGAATCAGGAGTTGAACTAACACCCAATGAAATATTGGTTTTTGTTACGATGTCTTTAACATATTCTTCTGAATTGGCTCCGTAATAATAGCCAGAATTACTTCCTGATGCTGTTGATACTATAATTCTGTTTTTATCAATTTTATTACAATCTATCACAGGTAGTTTTACAGCGATGTCGCTCAAATATGATGTTGTTGCATCATAGCTCATTCCTAAAACATCGTAAATACCGTCTCCACCGGTTCGGGTAGATGCATTTTGGACTGACTGATCGGGATTTGGCTCTACATTATTCCCATCAAAACACCCAGATACAATGATTGTAATCCAGCCCATTAACAATAATAATTTTTTCATAATTTTACTAAATAAATTTTTATTATCTTTTGTTTTGAGACTAACTAGATGTATCATTTAGTATTTGCATACAAATTAAAGTAAAAAAAACGATTAATAGATAATGCAAGTGCTTTTTTTTGTAAGTAAAATGAAAATGTTGCGATCTATCTTATCTCTTTCAAGAAAATGAGTTTAATTGTCTATCATTCAGAATGGACATAAATACGAGTTGTTTTTAATTGATTTAGATTAATCGGCACTTAATTAATGGATTTTCTTGTATCTTTGCACCCTTAACTTTATTAATTAGAAGTAATGAGAGAATTCTTGGAACTTATGCGGCGCTTTGTGTCGCCTTATAAAAATATATAAGTTGGGCTATCGTGCTTAACATTCTATCGGCTTTATTCAATGTGTTTTCTTTTACTTTACTGATCCCAATTCTGAATATACTGTTTAAAACAGGTCAGGAAATACACGTGTATCAGTTCATGGCGTGGGGAAGTGGCAGCTTGAAAGATGTTTGCATAAATAATTTTTATTATTATGTTACGCAACTCATTCAATCGTACGGGCCGACTAGTACTCTTTTGTTTCTCGGGGTGCTCCTGGCTATCATGACCATGTTGAAAACCTCTTGCTATTTTGCTTCTTCGGCCGTTTATGATACCCTTGCGAACCGGGGTGGTCAGGGATATCCGAATCCTTGTCTATTCTAAAGTGATGTACTTGCCACTGGGCTTCTTCTCCGAAGAGCGTGAGGGGGATATCATTGCCCGGATGAATGTTTCAGTTGTCTTCGTTCGTACAACAGAATGGTTTTAGATAATACTTTTTATCACTTTTTCTCTAATTATGTTTATATGCTGATATATCAACTGGATGCTTATGTCTTTAAAGGTGAATGGTTGTTTTGGGCAAATCAGGAATATGATTATATTGGGGCTCCTTGGATTCCGTGGAAAAAAGAACATTTGAAAAAATATTAGTTGACTTATGTTGGTCATATCCTATTTCTACCATTTTTTGTTAGGATGAAACATGAATAAATTTGGCTCGGGATAGCCGTAAAGATAAGACTCTTTTTGTATTTGCTGTTTGTAAACAGCAAAAAACTCGTTAATTTGCTGTTTGCAAACAGCAAATTGTTATCTTTGTGCTTTAATACCAAATCATCGATTGTATGGAAACACTTTTTGCAAAACAGGATCGGTTGTTGAGTTTGACTTCAACGAAAATCATCCGGACTTTAATGAAACGGATTAACTGGGATACCCAATTAGTTGCAATTAGAGGGCCTCGAGGGGTTGGTAAGACTACTCTGATGTTACAGTACATTAAGTCACATTATAAGGTTTATTCCAGAGAAGTGCTTTATTGTACGTTGGATTCGGTTTACTTCTCTAATTACAGTTTGCTGGAATTGGCGGATACTTTTTATAAAAACGGTGGAAAACATCTCTTTTTGGACGAAGTGCATAAATATCCTTCCTGGAGTCGGGAAATTAAAGAGGTGTATGATATGTACCCTGATCTGAGAGTCGTATTCAGTGCTTCTTCTTTACTTAATATTTTGAAAGCTGATGCAGACTTATCCAGACGATGTATTGCATATGAGATGCAGGGGCTTTCGTTTCGTGAATTTCTGCTGTTCTATAAAGGGCTGGAGCTACCGGTTTGCTCTTTGGAAGAGGTGCTGACGGATCCTGCTATGATCTGTTCGCAGGTTAATGAGGTATGCCGTCCTTTACCTTTCTTTAAGGAATATCTTCAATATGGCTACTATCCGTTTTTCCTAAAGAATCAGATTGATTATTATACGAGTATTGAGCAGGTCGTTAATTTGATTATCGAAACGGAATTGCCGCAATTGTGTGGGGTGGATGTGTGTAATATCCGGAAGTTGAAAGCACTCTTGGCAATATTATCTTCGTCTGTTCCTTTTGATGTTGATATTTCCAAATTATCTACTACTATCGGCCTTCATCGTAATACGGTAATAGAGTACCTAGGCAGCTTGGAGAGAGCCAAATTGCTTCATTTATTATATGCTGATTTGTTGTCTGTCAAAAAAATGCAGAAGCCGGATAAGATATATCTGGATAATCCTAATCTTCTTTATGCTTTGGCAATACATCCGATAAAGATAGGAACGGCACGTGAAACATTTGTGGTCAATCAGCTTGCTTACATGAATGAAGTGGAATATGGAAAGAAAACGGGTGATTTCAAGATAAATGGACGATATACACTTGAAGTTGGTGGAGAGGGGAAGGACTATAAGCAGATAGCAGATATGCCTGATTCGTACATTCTGGCAGATGGTATGGAAACTCCTTATAGGTGTAAGCTGCCAATCTGGGTCGTCGGTTTTGTGTATTAAGGATTTCTTGTTTCTTGTCTTCTGTTTTACGGAGTGTTTTTGATTGATTTAGATTAATCGGCACTTAATTAATGGATTTTCTTGTATCTTTGCACCCTTAACTTTATTAATTAGAAGTAATGAGAGAATTCTTGGAGCTTATGAGGCGCTTTGTGTCGCCCTATAAAAAATATATAAGTTGGGCTATCGTGCTCAACATTCTATCGGCTTTATTCAATGTGTTTTCATTTACTTTACTAATCCCAATTCTTAATATACTGTTTAAAACAGGTCAAGAAACACACGTGTATCATTTTATGGCGTGGGGGAGTGGCAGCTTGAAAAATGTATGTATAAATAATTTCTATTACTATGTTACACAACTTATTCAATCGTATGGCCCAACTAGTACTCTATTGTTCCTAGGAGTTTTTCTTGCCATTATGACTATGTTAAAGACATCTTGCTACTTTGCTTCTTCGGCCGTTATGATACCTTTGCGAACGGGAGTTGTCAGAGATATCCGAATTTTGGTTTATTCTAAAGTAATGTACTTGCCACTGGGCTTTTTTTCTGAAGAGCGTAAGGGTGATATCATTGCTCGCATGAGCGGAGATGTCGGAGAAATAGAAAATTCAATAACAAGTTCGTTGGATATGTTGATGAAGAATCCTATCTTGATTATTCTCTACTTTATAACATTGATTGTTACCAGCTGGCAGCTTACTTTGTTTACCATCTTGGTATTGCCCGGTATGGGATGGCTGATGGGGCAGGTTGGTAAGAAACTTAAGCGTCAGTCATTGGAGGCTCAGAGTAAATGGAGCGATACGATGTCTCAATTGGAAGAGACTTTGGGCGGTCTGCGTATTATTAAGGCATTTATTGCGGAAGACAAAATGGTGGATCGCTTTACAAAATGTAGCAATGAACTACGTGATGCATCCAATAAGGTCGCTACTCGACAGACGTTGGCTCATCCAATGAGTGAGTTCTTGGGTACTTTACTGATTGTTTTTGTTCTCTGGTTTGGCGGTATGCTGATTTTGAGAGATCACTCGTCTATCAGTGCATCTACCTTTATTTTCTATATGGTCATTCTGTATAGTATTATCAATCCATTGAAAGATTTTGCGAAAGCAGGATATAACATTCCGAAGGGATTGGCTTCCATGGAACGTGTAGACAAAATATTAAAGGCGGAAAACCCGATAAAGGAACCACAACATCCGGTTCCGTTAAACGGCATGAACGATAAGATTGAGTTTAAAGATGTGTCTTTCAGTTATGATGGTAAGAGGAAGGTCTTGAAGCATATCAATTTAACAGTATCTAAAGGTAAGACAATTGCTTTGGTAGGACAGTCCGGTTCCGGAAAATCGACTCTGGTTGATTTGTTACCGCGTTACCACGATGTTCAATTCGGTGAAATTATGATCGATGGAATTAATGTCAAGGATGTGCATACACGCGATCTCCGGAGTTTGATTGGAAATGTAAACCAGGAAGCAATTCTTTTTAACGATACGTTCTTTAATAATATTGCGTTTGGTGTTGAGAATCCGACTTTGGAGCAGGTCATTGAAGCTGCAAAAATAGCCAATGCGCATGATTTTATCATGGAGACAGAAAATGGTTATAATACGAATATCGGTGACCGTGGAGGTAAGTTGTCCGGCGGGCAGCGTCAGCGTGTCAGCATTGCTCGTGCTATTCTGAAGAATCCTCCTATACTTATTTTAGATGAGGCAACTTCTGCTTTGGACACAGAATCGGAACGTTTGGTACAAGAGGCTTTGGAGAGATTAATGAAGACCCGTACAACTATTGCCATCGCTCATAGACTTTCTACTATTAAAAATGCTGATGAGATTTGTGTGATGTATGAAGGGGAAATTGTGGAGCGTGGCCGGCATGATGAGCTGTTGCAGAAAAACGGCTATTATAAGCGCTTGAACGATATGCAATCTTTATCATAATCCTTCCTTATATTGAAGTATCCCTGCATTAGTCAAGTCAATTTCTATACTTTCAAAGTCATTCCCATATTGGGACACATCGGTTCCCATTATTGGTTACGAGCGTTTCAATATGGGGAAACTGGAATTTCCACCTATAGAAACTAGAATTCCTAAACGTTGGAACGGGCTTGGATATGGCTATGGTTGAACAAGAATTGTGCTATACACAGAACTATGTTACCTAAGCCGGACCATGAGGGTATACGCTTACTCTCATAGTTACACCCATTACCACTCTCATGCCTGTATCTCCTATGAATAGAGGGATACAGGCAATTTATGAGGGCATGAGGGTAAAAACGATATAAAAACTATATTGTAATCATTGTTTTTGCTGTGAAACATTTACATCGGCAACATTGCCCGATCTTTTTAGTACTCCCCAGCTTTGCAGTTCTCCTTTAATAGCTTTCCTGTAACTCTTGAATAATACGACATACATGATCCATCTATATCCGAATCGCTGCGGTATTATCCATAATAGCTTGAATAATTTCTCTTTCTCAAAGATGTGTGCATAGATGGATACACTCGCATCCACCAGCATAAATATCAGATAATAGATCGCTATTTTGGCTGCATTACCCGAGAACAGACCGAATATCATAAACAAATCTGCCAAAGGAGAGAATGTGGGTATGATAAACTGGAATACCAGTATGTTTGGCATTGCCCAAATGCCCAGTCCTTTGTATTTCGGATTGAATAACGTTTCGCGATGCTTCCAGAAAGTTTGCATTACGCCGAAGGACCAGCGAGTACGTTGTTTCACGAATTGCTTCACGCTTTCGGGAGCTTCCGTCATAGCTATAGCCTGGTTCTCATTTTGAATTCGATATCCGGCACGCAGTATGCGAATAGTCAGGTCACAATCTTCGGCGAGTGTATCGGTTGTTAATCCTCCAGCTTCATCTATCGCAGTCCGTCGGAAAGCTCCGATAGCTCCAGGTACCACTGTGATTGCATTAATGTTGGCATATGCCATCCTATCGAAGTTCTGGCTCGTGGTATATTCTATCGCTTGCCATTTTGTGAGAATGTTAAGTTGATTCCCTACTTTTACGTTTCCTGCTACAGCCCCGATCTTTTCGGAATCCTTGCCTTGAGCAAAATGTCTCATCATGAGTGATACGGCATTGGGATAAAGCTTGGTATCGGCATCTATGCAGACTACAAATTCTGCATCAGTGTGAGCAATACCATAATTCAGTGCAGAAGCTTTTCCTCCATTAGGTTTGGTAAGAATCACTATCTTGGGATTATCCGAAAGCGCTTCGCTTACACGCTTGTAGGTTTCATCTTTACTTCCATCGTCTACGAAGATAATATTGAAATTGGGATAATCTTGCAAAAGTAAGTTCTTCAAAGAAGATACGGCGTTTACCTCTTCATTATACCCCGGAACGATAATTGACACTAAAGGTGCTTGTGAGGCTGGAATATCCTTTAATTCTCTTTTCCTGCTCTTACGGCGTTCACGATAGGTAAGAACAATCATAAAAAGGAGTCTGCCCATACCCAGAATAATGAATAGAATGAATAAAGAAGTAAGAGCGTTTACAATCCAGTAAGTCATAGAGGCAAGTGCCAGATTGCTTTGCATAATATAATATTCCTCACCTTTAGGAATAGGAGGCATTAATTTTTCTTTATTTTCTTTAAGCAGAGTAGTCAGATCGGTAAACGTGTATCCACGTTTTTGGAAATAATCGATAATCATGGGAAGTGCTTTTACCGTTTCTTTACGTGTATCTCCTCCCGCGTCATGCAACAGGATAATATTTCCCCGGCCTTCTTCCACTCCTTCTACTACCCGTTCGAATATGGTTTGTGCTTTAATCCCCGGCTGCCAGTCTTCCGGGTCGATGCTTTCTCCGATATCCAGATAGTTTTGCTTGCGGGCTATAGCCAACGGGATAATTTCTTCGAGTGATTCCGGTTCGCTGTCTGCATTATAAGGTGCACGGAACAAGATTGTAGTATGACCTGTAATGCATTCTATTAACAAACGCGTTAACTTGAGTTCTACCACTGCTTCTTTTGGATTTACTGTGGCAATATTAGGGTGAGTGAAAGTATGGTTACCTAATAAATGTCCTTCACGATATATGCGCTTAACAAGAGGCAGGTTCTTTTCCGCCTGTATTCCCACAATAAAGAATGCTCCCGGGATATGGTACTGTTTCAGGATATTCAATATTTTGGGAGTATAAATTTCGTCCGGCCCATCATCGAAGGTCAGCACAAGCTGTTTTGGGGAACCGGCCCCGTATTGTCGGATTTGGTATGCTGTTGGTATGCGAATATAATTTTCTTCTGAAATAAGCATGGAGGTCGTGTCAACTTCTACACTGACCTTACCTGCATGTGGGGTGTTCAGCACATCCAGAACTTCTCCTTCACCAATATAATCGACATGATTGAAAATTTTTATTTTCTCAAAATCACTTACATTTATCTGGTCTGCCGTTTCATAGGCAATATCTTTCTTGTAGAATTTCCATAAACGGTTATCCTCGCTACCCAAGCGCCAAATTCCGAAACCTGCTAAAGGATATTCTGCACCGAAGCGCATAGTGTTGAAGTTGGTTATGGCATCGTTAAAATAAACTTGATGGGTGACATGATCACCGTCAGTAGTGTAGGCATAACTTAAATTATAAGTGTTATTATCGAAATGGATATTGGAATTGCTTGTTGAGGCTCTAGCCAGCGCTTGTTGGAAAGTTAAACTTACATTCTCACTTTCCGACCAGTCGTATCCAAAAGCTCCCATACAGAGAATCACTTTCTCGGATGACACGTTTTTCACCATATCATCTACGGCGGCTTCAATCCATTTCTGCGAACTAATGGGGCCGGCATCACTACTTAGGGAGTATTCATCGTATGCCATTAAGCAGAAGTAATCGATATACTTGCCGAGTTCTTTAATATTATAATCCGTATTGAAAGGCATGATATCCTGACTTAGCAGTAATCCTTTGGGATGAAAAGCTTCAGCCATTTCTTTAACAAACTTAATGAGATACTCGTCACTCTTTTCGCTTAACTCTTCAAAGTCAATGTTGATGCCGACAAAATTATTTTTTAGGCATAATTCCAAAGTCTGCTGAATAAGTTTGGCTCTTTTCTGTGGTGAATGGAGTATTGTACTGACAAGATCTCCACGGAAGGTTTTGTTTACGTTGTTACTTAGCATCGGCATAATTGGAACACCGCTTTTCCTCATTAAAGAGAACCCTTTCCGGTCAATATTTGTCTGTATCTCACAAGTTTTAGGATTGATAAAGATCCATTCCGGCATTACAAGGTTAAGACTCTTTATATTCCTCCGTAAAGAATAAAAAGACTGCGGGTCCCATGATACATAGAAAGCGGAACGTATTCCGGCAGGCATGCCTTGCCACATGGCATAATCTTTATTCTTTACCTTCTCGACCAAATGCCTATTGCGTAAAGAATCTTTTTTTAACTGCTCATGATGTATTTTTTCGTAATCGTAATGTGCTCTTTTGGCATGTATACGATCACGAAAACCTTTATATTCTTTTGCCAACCGGTTTTCCTGCATGAAAGGCTTGGTTGCCGTTATTGCACTCTTGTAGTCGGGCTTTAAGGGAATGGACGGATTCTGGTCGATAACCAAAGTCAATACGAGTGTTGCAATGAGCATAATTAGGAAGAATGCAATAAAACGCATTGTCCATTTGAAGCTGTTCCATCTGGATTTATTTTCAGTTTGGAAAATCTGTTTACCCATAGCGCTGCTTAATTATTGGTTTGATTTATTGTTGGTAATACATTGTTTGTAGAGAACGTATACTTAATGCTTTTAAAAAGCGGGTGCAAAATTAGAACTAATTTTCTTTCGCTGTTTTCTTTTTAAGGAATTCTTTTTTAAGGATTTATAAAGATATCTGTTTTGAAACTTTATTTAACTGAAAGCCTGTCTGGAGAGGCTTTGAATCTTTCTGTTGGAATAATGCCGATACCTTATGACCCTTGCTTTACCTGTTTTTTCGTCCAAAGTCAGCCGGGATTTCTCCCCATTCATGCGTTTCCCATTTAATTATTTTCGTGGAGTACTGATTTTCTTTCAACCATTTCTCGGCACGTTCTATCAATTGGAAGAGTTTTTCGGTCTTAGCTTCACGGGGAAGTTTGGTTTTACATTTCTTTTGTTTTACCCAGTTTATGGCATTTATACTGTCACTATAAATAGGCATATCGTAGCCTTTTTGCTTAAGTAAGGCAAGTCCATGCACTATACCTAAAAATTCGCCAATATTATTCGTTCCGTATGTGGGGCCGAAATGGAATATTTCTTGTCTGCTGGCGATGTGTACCCCGCGGTATTCCATCATACCGGGGTTACCACTACAAGCAGCATCTACAGCAAGACTGTTTCCTACAACAGATAGAGGTATAATGATTTGCGAAGAATCTTTTTTAGGACTGGCTGCTGCTTTCTTTATATATTCATATGGTGAGGATAGAAAAGCTTTCCGGGCATCTTCGAGTGTATCAAAAGCTTTGTATATCGCTCCTTCAAAACCCTTTATTTGTAGCTGGCAATCGGTCCACCGGGTATAGACTCCAGGGGATACACCTTTCCATACAACATAGAATTTTTCTTTTCCCATATTTTGCAAAGGTATAAATATTCTTTAGTAATGAACAACATCTCTTGCCTTGTTGTTTCAATCAAAACATCAAATTTTATAAATGAAATGAAACGAACATTTGCAGAGGCGTTGGAACATCGCCGCACATATTATTCAATTGGGAACGATTCATCTGTACAAGATGAAGAAGTGGTACACATTATCCGCACTGCCGTAAAATTCGTTCCGTCTCCTTTTAATTCACAATCTAGTAGGGTAGTGCTATTGCTGGGAAGTGAGCATACCAAACTTTGGGACATTGTAAAAAATAAGTTGAAATCTTTGGTGCCTGAAGAACAATTTAAAAAAACTCAGGAAAAAATAGATGGATGTTTCGCTTGTGGACATGGCACGATCTTATTTTTTGAAGACCAAACTGTGGTAAAAGGCTTACAAGACGCTTTTCCTCCTTATAGCGAAAACTTCCCGGTCTGGTCTGAACAGACTTCGGGAATGCATCAGTTAGCTATCTGGACTATGCTTGAAGATGCTGGTTTAGGAGCCTCATTGCAACATTATAACCCTCTTATTGATGAAGATGTGCGTGCTAATTGGAATCTGTCGGAGAGTTGGAAACTGGTTGCTCAAATGCCATTTGGTATTCCAACAGGCGATCCGGGGGAAAAGGAGATGAAAGAACTGAGCGAACGCATTAAGGTTTTCCGCTAATTATGCTTACCTTTGCCTACAAACGTTAGGCAGGTATGATACGCATTTTCTTAACCGGCTACATGGGTGCCGGTAAAACGACTTTAGGTAAGGCTTTTGCCCGCGAATTGGATGTGCCGTTTGTTGATTTGGATTGGTACATTGAAGAACGATTTCACAAGTCCATCAGCGAATTGTTCACTTTGCGGGGAGAAGCCTCTTTTCGTGAGTTGGAGCGGAGTATGTTGCATGAAGTTGCCGATTTCGATGATGTAATTGTATCTACAGGGGGGGGAACTCCTTGTTTTTATGATAATATGGACTATATGAATCAAAAAGGAAAAACGGTTTTTCTAAATGTTCATCCTGATATTCTGTTCCAACGCTTGCACGTTGCAAGGCAACAACGTCCTATATTACAAAATAAGACGGACGAAGAGCTTCGCAACTTTATTAAAGATGCATTGAATAAGCGGCTCTCTTTCTATAATCAGGCGCATTTCCGTTTTGATGCAGGTCAACTGGAAAGCCGGCAGGAGATTACTGAATCAGTTCGAAAGTTGCGTGAGCTGTTGAGCGTTTAATCCTTTGTAAATGTGCATTTTTAAAATAAAAAGTCTGTAAGTTAACGGATTTATATGTACTTTTGCCGACTTATTGAATTCGAATAATAAATTGCAGATTACAAAAAATGAGAAAATGGCGTATTGAAGATTCAGAAGAGCTCTACAATATAATAGGATGGGGGACTTCGTACTTTGGTATCAATGACAAAGGTCATGTAGTGGTAACGCCCCGTAAAGACGGCGTTGCAGTCGATTTGAAGGATTTGGTGGATGAGTTGCAACTGCGTGACGTGACTGCCCCTATGCTGGTACGTTTTCCTGATATTCTGGACAACAGGATTGAAAAAACGGCCAGTTGTTTTAAGCAAGCCGCCGAAGAATATGGTTACAAAGGGGAAAACTTTATCATTTATCCCATTAAAGTGAATCAGATGCGCCCTGTGGTGGAAGAAATTATCAGCCATGGTAAAAAGTTCAACCTCGGACTGGAAGCCGGTTCAAAACCTGAGCTTCATGCTGTGATCGCAGTTAATACAGACTCCGATTCACTAATTATTTGCAACGGATATAAGGATGAAAGCTATATAGAATTGGCGCTCCTTGCCCAAAAGATGGGAAAACGCATTTTTCTCGTGGTAGAAAAAATGAATGAACTCAAGCTGATAGCAAAGATGGCGAAACAGCTCAACGTTATGCCCAATATTGGTATTCGTATCAAGCTTGCTTCTTCGGGAAGTGGCAAGTGGGAAGATTCCGGTGGAGACGGCAGTAAATTCGGGCTGACTTCCAGTGAATTACTCGAAGCACTTGACTTCTTGGAGACGAAAGGGCTGAAAGATTGTTTGAAATTGATACATTTCCATATCGGAAGCCAGGTGACGAAAATCCGTCGCATCAAGACTGCCTTGCGTGAGGCTTCCCAATTCTACGTGCAACTTCGTGGCATGGGATTCAATGTGGAATTTGTGGATGTAGGCGGTGGATTGGGTGTGGACTACGACGGTACACGTTCATCCAGCAGTGAAAGCAGCGTGAATTACTCTATACAAGAGTATGTGAACGACTCCATTTCCACGCTTGTGGATGCCAGTGATAAGAACGGCATTCCGCATCCTAACATTATTACGGAGAGCGGCCGCGCATTGACTGCCCATCATTCCGTTCTTATTTTTGAGGTGCTGGAGACAACAACTTTGCCTGAATGGGATGATGATGAAGTAGTAACGGAGAATGATCATGAACTGTTACAGGAACTTTATGGAATATGGGATACACTGAACCAGAATAAAATGCTGGAGGCATGGCATGATGCCCAGCAGATTCGCGAAGAGTCGCTCGACCTGTTTAGTCATGGCATTGTGGATTTGAAGACGCGCGCACAAATCGAACGTCTGTATTGGTCTATTATGCGTGAGGTCAACCAGATTGCAGATGGCTTGAAACACGCCCCTGATGAATTACGTGGACTTCCTAAATTACTTGCAGACAAGTATTTCTGTAATTTTTCTCTCTTCCAGTCACTTCCTGACTCGTGGGCTATCGACCAGATTTTTCCGATTATGCCTATTCAACGCTTAGATGAACGGCCCGACCGTTCCGCTACTTTGCAGGATATAACCTGTGACTCGGATGGAAAGATCGCAAATTTTATATCAACTAAAAATGTGGCTCATTATTTGCCTGTACATTCGCTGAAATCAAAAGAACCTTATTATTTAGGAGTCTTTTTGGTTGGTGCTTATCAGGAAATCTTGGGAGATATGCATAATTTGTTTGGTGATACGAATGCGGTACACGTTTCAGTCAATGAAAAAGGTTATACCATCGAACAGGTGATTGACGGTGAAACGGTTGCTGAGGTTTTGGATTATGTACAATACAGCCCTAAAAAGTTAGTCCGTACTTTGGAAACATGGGTGACTCAGTCTGTTAAAGAAGGACGGATTTCTTTGGAAGAAGGAAAGGAATTCTTATCTAACTATCGTTCGGGATTGTATGGCTATACTTATCTGGAATAAGAATAAAGAATTGAAAAGAGAATGAGTTTCAGACTTGTTTTTCCCATAATCGCTTTTAAGGTATACTATAACATATGAAGGAAAAACTGACAATAATAAAAGTGGGTGGTAAAATTGTTGAAGAAGATGCTACTCTTTATAAATTGTTGGACGATTTTGCTGCTATTCAGGGTTACAAACTCTTAGTTCATGGTGGAGGGCGCTCCGCAACCAAATTAGCAGAGAAACTCGGTATTGAGAGTCGGATGATAAATGGACGGCGTATTACTGATGAGGAGACTCTTAAAGTGGTCACTATGGTTTATGGTGGTCTGGTAAACAAGAATATTGTGGCAGGTTTGCAGGCACGCGGAGTAAATGCACTTGGACTGACCGGTGCCGATATGAATGTCATTCGCTCAAGAAAACGTTCGGTTAAAGAAGTCAATTATGGTTTCGTAGGAGATGTAGAGCAAATAAATGCATCTTTTCTGGCAGAATTGATTCAAAAGAATGTAGTCCCTGTAATGGCTCCGCTTACTCATGATGGCAAAGGAAGCATGTTGAATACGAATGCTGATACAATTGCCGGTGAAACGGCTAAAGCATTAGCTTCTTTCTTTGATGTAACGCTAATCTATTGCTTTGAGAAGAAAGGGGTGTTACGCGATGAAAATAATGATAATAGTGTGATTCCTCAAATAACCCCAATGGAATTCAAAGCTTATGTTGAGGAAGGTGTTATTCAGGGAGGAATGATACCGAAATTGGAAAATGCTTTTGATGCATTAAATGCAGGGGTTTGTAAAGTGGTAATCACCTTATTCTCAGAGATTAACGAGAAGTCCGGTACTCTTATCAAAAAATAATTTTAAAAAAGTAGTGTACTACTGTAACTTTCTAGATACTTAACCGTCATTATAACAGAGATGCAGGAAATCAGTTTTCGGAATGACATTCTCCCGCTGAAAGATAAACTTTTTCGGTTAGCTCTCCGAATTACTTTCGACAGAGCTGAGGCTGAAGACGTCGTTCAAGAAACACTGATCCGGGTTTGGAATAAACGTGATGAATGGAATGATCTTGGTTCTATTGAAGCTTATTGCTTGACGATTGCAAGAAATTTGGCTATAGATCGAAGTGAGAAGAAAGATTCCCAAACGTTGGAACTTACTCCGGATATAGGTCAAGAACCCGAAGCATCAGGCCCTTATGAACGCTTAGTCAATCGAGAGCAAATGGATATAATCCATCGGTTGGTAAACGGACTTCCCGAGAAGCAACGTTTAATTATGCAACTTAGGGATATTGAGGGTAAAAGTTATAAAGAGATAGCAACTGCTTTGCATCTGACGGAAGAACAAGTAAAAGTTAATCTTTTCAGAGCAAGACAAAAGATAAAACAACAGTATTTAGATATTGAAGGTTATGGACTGTAAGCAGATAGAAAAACTTTTGGAACGTTATTGGCAATGTGAAACCTCACTGGAGGAAGAACGGCAATTGCGTGTTTATTTCAATGGGAATAGCATCCCGGAGCATCTGCGTCAATATAAACATTTGTTCGTATACCAACAAACTCAGCGGAATATTGGATTAGGCGATGATTTTGATGCACGGATTCTTGCAGAAATTGAGCCAAGAGTGGTTAAAGCTAGGAAGCTAACCCTCAAAATGCGATTTATGCCGTTGTTTAAAGCTGCTTCCATTGTAGTATTGGTTCTTTCACTGGGTAGTGTGATGCAACATTCATTTTTCTCCAATGTAAAAGAAGTTGCAGCCGCCGATACAATAGGCAAGCAGATATCCGCTCCTTCCGTTGCTCTTTCAGGCGATGGAGTGGCCTCCCACGAACAGCAGATTCTTGATAGTCTGCATCGAATAGATAAGTCGTCCGTGGAGCTTAAAAAATGATATTTTCATTTGCTTTGATAATATATAGTTAGTGTGCTTTATTAAAACAACATTTTGAAGCTGGGAAGTTTCAATTCTCTCAAATTCTTATAAAAAATTAATTCAGATAGACGGGATACTGTAATAGCAGTATCCCTTTTATTTTTTTGTCAGGAGTGTTTTGAATAAATGTTGAATCACCGTTAATGTTTTATATAAAAAGGAGCTTTCTCACGAAAACTCCTTTCTCTTTGTGTGATAGAAAAAAATCTCAGTTATTTCTAAGAGAGAATATTATAGTCTGTATAGACTTTTTGCTGGGTAATCCAACTTTGGATCACCTTTATATCCTACTTTACCACTTCCGCTGGTACGGGCTCTAAGAGAGCCTGTGGCAAAGCATTTAATTTCTCCTGAACCAGAAACAGTAGCAGATACATTTTCAGCCTTAAGCTCGCTGGCGTATAAATCTCCTGATCCGGCCACACTAAATGATGCAGTTTTGGTGTAACCTTCTAATGAAGCGGATCCCGATCCGGCTACACTGCTTTCTGCATTTGAAGCTATTATTCCTTTTAATATTAAATCTCCTGATCCTGCTATGGATGTTTTTAAATTAACGCATTTGATATTTTCAGCTTTAATATCTCCCGATCCGGCAACGGAAACTGTTAAATCTTTGCAACTAATGCTTTCTCCATATACATTGCCCGATCCAGCTACATTGATGCTAAAATTATTGTTCGTTTCCAGCCCTTTAGCGAATCGAAAGTCTCCCGATCCGGCAACGGAAACCCCATTTAAGTTCTCGGATGATACTTTTATTTCAAGCTTCTTATAAGAAACATTAGTGTTTTTCTTAAAATTGATATACAGTGCATTATTTTCTACTTTAATATCAAGCAGGTCTACAATATTATCGGATGTGTAAATTTCTACTAGAGGAGCTCCGGAGCGCTGTGTGTAAGTTACATCCATACTCCCGGCAACATTTATTTTTTCAAAATTGCCTACCTTGATTTCTTTGGTCACATATGTATTACTAGCTATAACCTTCTTTCCTCCCCAAAATCCGGAATTAAAGACATTTGAACTTTGCGTACAAGAGCTTATACCAGCCGCCAATGCAATAGTTGCGATAATTTTTATTAAAGTCTTCATTATCTTAATTGTTTTATATGTTACTTTATATTAGACGTATTTACATAACAAAAAGTTGCACTCTTGCTATAATTTTTCTTTTATGAAGAGTGTTCATTGTATATTTTCAAATTTTAGGCCAATTCTATAACGTCTTCATTGTTAGATGATTATTATATTTTCTCTATGTCCGATAATGAACACACTGTTCATTTTTAAAAATGTTTTTTGGTTATTCTTTAAAGAATTCGTTTATTTGTCCAGTGTATTGTTTGTTAAATATGATTGGGTGGAAAGAACATTTATAGATAGAGAACTCGGGTTATTCCTTATCAGACAGAATGATAGATCCCGTAAACTTACATTTAGGACTAAAGATGATGCGATTTATGTGACAGTTCCTGTGGGAACTTCTGTGAATGAGGTCAAAGACGCTGTAGAAAAATTGCGTTCGAGACTTAAAGTAGCTCAACTGAAACAAGTGCATCCTCTAATTGATCTTAATTTTAAGATAGAGGCTGATTTTTTTAAACTACATTTGACTGTCGGTGAACGCAATCGTTTTTTGTCTCATTCTGAACTCGGAGACACTCGGATTATTTGTCCTCCGGATGCAGACTTTAATAATATAGAATTGCAAAATTGGTTGCATAAGGTAGTATTGGAAGCATTGAGACGAAACGCTAAAGTTATTCTTCCACCTCGTTTATATATGTTTTCTGAGTTGCACAATCTTCCTTATAAGTCGGTTAAAATCAATTCGAGTAAAGGGCGTTGGGGGAGTTGCTCTGCACGTCAGACAATTAATTTATCTTGTTATTTGCTCTTGCTTCCCTCTCATTTAATTGATTATGTCCTTTTGCATGAGCTGTCCCACACCCGTGAAATGAATCATGGGGATAACTTTTGGAAACTGCTTGATGAACTTACAAATAGTGAAGCTAAAATATTAAGAAGTGAATTACGGCAATTTCGCATTAGTTTCTGAAAGATATTGGTTTAATAGCATATTTATACCTTATCAAGTTTTATATTTGTGCAAATTATTATTTAGCTATATTACAATGCCATGAGAAAAATTTTATTATTACTGTTTTTTGCAAATGTGGTTATTATAACATTTGCGCAGACATCCGCTATTCCTCGGGATTCTAAAATGGAAGGTCAAATAGACGCCCTATTAAAGAAAATGACTCTTGAAGAGAAGATTGGTCAAATGACACAGCTTACAATTGATGTTCTGGCTAAAAATTCTAATCCTTTTGCAGATATAAATCCGGAAAACTTTAAGGCAAGTGATCTTAAGAAAATTCTTAGAATTTATAAACTAGAAAAAGAATATGATCTTAGTAAAGGAATGCCCAATAAAGAAGTCTTGGCACAAATTTACTTGAGAATTCAGAATATACAGACTAGTAGAGGCTTTCAATTGAATGAGGCGATGCTCGATTCTGTTATTGGGAAATATAAAGTTGGCTCCATTCTAAATGTTCCTAATGGTATTGCGCAAAGTGTTGGGAAATGGCAGGAGATAATAAGGCGAATTCAAGAGAAATCAGTAAAGGAGATAGGTATTCCTTGTATCTATGGTGTCGATCAGATACATGGTACGACTTATACATTGGGTGGTACTTTCTTTCCTCAAGGTATTAACATGGCAGCGACTTTTAACCGACGGCTGGTTCGTGAAGGTTCCCGTATATCTGCATATGAAACTAAAGCGGGAAGCATTCCATGGACTTTTGCTCCGGTTCTAGACTTGGGGCGTGATCCTCGTTGGCCGCGTATGTGGGAAAACTTTGGGGAAGATAGTTATTTGAATGCAACAATGGGAACAGAATCTGTTATTGGTTTCCAAGGGGATGATCCAAATCATATTGGCGTGAACCATGTTGCTTCATGTTTGAAGCATTATATGGGATATGGAGTTCCTGTTTCGGGAAAAGATCGTACTCCGTCGTCTATCACAGAACAAGATATGCGTGAAAAGCATTTTGCACCTTTTCTTGCAGGAATTCGAGCAGGAGCTTTATCGATAATGGTGAATTCTGCAATGAACAATGGACTGCCTTTTCACGCCAATTATGAACTATTGACAAAGTGGCTGAAGAAAGATCTTGATTGGGATGGAGTGATTGTGACGGATTGGGCTGATATTAATAATCTTTATAGTCGTGACCACATTGCTGCAAGCAAGAAAGAAGCTATTAAGATCGCGATTAATGCGGGGATTGATATGTCCATGGACCCGTATGATTGGCGGTTTTGTACTCTTTTAAAAGAGCTGGTAGACGAAGGCGAAGTCCCGATGAGTCGTATAGATGATGCGGTTCGACGCGTATTACGCTTGAAATATCGTCTTAATTTGTTTGAAAAGCCATATAATGATTTGAAGGATTTTCCGCTTTTTGGCAGTGCTGAGCATGCAGCTGTAGCTTTACATGCAGCTGAAGAATCCTTGGTTCTGTTGAAAAATACAGATAGAGTTTTACCTTTGAACAAAGGTAAAAAGGTACTGATTACCGGTCCGAATGCTGATTCAATGCGCACTCTTAATGGTGGTTGGTCTTATTCCTGGCAGGGTGATAAGACTGATGAGTGTGCTGTTAACTACAATACTATTCTCGAAGCTTTTACAAATAAGTTTGGTGGGGATAATATTATTTATGAGCCAGGAATAACTTACAAGAAAGGCGGAAACTGGTGGGAGGAAAATACTCCGGAGATAGATAAAGCGGTACTTGCTGCAAATAAGGCAGATTATATTATTGCTTGTATCGGTGAGAACTCTTATTGTGAAACTCCTGGTAATCTGACAAACCTCTTTCTCTCACAAAACCAAATTGATTTGGTGAAGGCACTAGCTAAAACAGGGAAACCTATTATACTTGTCCTGAATGAAGGGCGTCCACGTATTATCAGTGAAATTGAGCCGTTAGCTAAAGCTGTTGTCAATATCATGCTTCCCGGCAATTATGGTGGCGATGCATTAGTAAACCTAATTGTTGGTGATGTAAACTTCAGTGGTAAGATGCCTTATACTTATCCTAAAGAAATCAACTCTCTGATTACTTACGACTATAAGCCCTGTGAGCATATTGGGAAACAAATGGAAGGTGCATATAATTATGATGCTCAGGTTTCTGTGCAATGGGCATTTGGGTATGGCTTGAGCTATACGACTTATGAATACAGTAATTTGAAGGTCGATAAATCCGATTTTACGGCCGATGATACGCTGACGTTTACCGTTGATGTAAAGAATACTGGTGATCTTTCAGGGAAAGAAAGTGTTTTGCTGTTTAGTAATGATTTAGTCGCTTCCTTGACTCCTGATACCCGTCGCCTTCGTGCTTTTGAGAAAGTGGATCTAAAATCGGGTGAGACCAAGACTGTCACTCTGAAAGTGAAGGGTTCTGATCTTGCTTTCGTTGGATACGATGGGAAATGGATACTGGAAAAAGGTGATTTCCGTATTCAGGTTGGTAATCAAATTGTTCATCTGGCTTGTACGGATACGAAGAAATGGGAGAGTCCCAATAAATAAATTGATAAAGGTCTTTTTACTTAATTACAAAATAGGGTTTCATTTGTTCTTCGGAAAATGAAACCCTATTTTTATTCTTATCAATAGATAAGTTGAGCTGACGATCTTTCTTTTCTTTCTAATATTTTGCAGGCGAATAGATTATTTATATCTTTGCAACCGCAATGGATGAAAGGTGGAGGGGCAAATAAGCTCCTTTTTTTATTCTTATAAAGCTTATCAATGATAGAAAGAGAATTAGTTTGCCAGATTGTTGACGAATGGCTTGATGGAAAGGATTATTTCTTAGTAGAGGTTATCGTTAGTCCGGATGGGAAGATTGTGGTTGAAATAGATCATAAAGATGGTGTGTGGATTGAAGATTGTGTTGAGTTGAGTCGTTATATTGAATCTAAGTTAAATCGCGAAGTGGAAGATTACGAACTGGAAGTCGGATCTGCCGGTATAGGACAGCCCTTTAAGGTTCTTCAACAATATTATAATCATTTAGGTGAGGAAGTTGAAGTACTTGCGAACGATGGAAAGAAATTCTCTGGGATACTAAAAGCTGTGGATGAGGACCAATTTACGATAAGTGTAGAGAAAAAGGTCAAACCGGAGGGAGCTAAGCGCCCTAAGCTGGTGGAAGAGGATGAGTCCTTTACGTATGATGGAATAAAATATACTAAATACTTAATCAGTTTTAAATAATATGGCCAAGAAAGAAGAAACTGTCAGCTTGATAGATACCTTTTCGGAATTTAAAGAACTGAAAAATATCGATAGAACCACAATGGTAAGTGTTCTTGAAGAGTCGTTTCGCAGTGTGATTTCAAAGATGTTTGGTACGGATGAAAACTACGATGTCATCGTGAATCCGGATAAGGGAGATTTTGAAATATGGCGTAATAGAGAAGTTGTTGCCGATGAAAATTTGACTAATCCTAATATGCAAATTTCTTTGACTGAAGCTCAAAAAATAGATGCTTCTTATGAAGTTGGTGAAGAGGTTACTGATGAGGTGAATTTTGCTAAATTTGGACGTCGCGCTATTTTAAATCTTCGTCAGACATTGGCTTCTAAAATTCTGGAACTGGAGAAAGATAGCATTTATAATAAATATAGTGATAAAGTCGGTTCTATTATTAATGCTGAAGTTTATCAGATATGGAAAAAGGAAATGTTATTATTGGATGATGAGGGGAATGAATTATTGTTGCCTAAGGCTGAACAAATTCCAAGTGATTTTTATCGTAAGGGAGAGACAGTGCGTGCAGTAGTTGCTCGTGTTGATAATAAAAATAATAATCCTAAAATTATCTTATCACGTACTTCACCTGTCTTCTTGGAACGCTTATTTGAAATGGAAGTTCCGGAAATTAATGACGGATTAATCACGATTAAGAAAATAGCACGGATACCTGGTGAACGTGCCAAAATTGCAGTTGAATCCTACGATGATCGTATTGATCCCGTAGGTGCATGTGTAGGGGTAAAAGGAAGCCGCATACATGGAATTGTACGGGAATTACGTAATGAAAATATAGATGTAATTAACTATACATCAAATACTCAATTATTTATTCAACGTGCTCTTAGTCCTGCTAAAATATCTTCTATTCGTCTGAATGAAGAAGAACGTAAAGCTGAGGTCTTTCTTAAACCAGAAGAAGTGTCTTTGGCTATTGGTAAAGGAGGTCTGAATATTAAGCTGGCTAGTATGTTGACAGAATATACCATTGACGTATTCCGCGAGCTCGATCAAGCTGTGGAAGATGAAGATATTTATTTGGATGAATTCCGTGATGAAATTGACGGCTGGGTGATTGATGCTATTAAAGGGATTGGCATCGATACTGCAAAGGCTGTATTAAGTGCGTCCCGCGAAATGTTGATTGAAAAGGCTGATTTAGAAGAAGATACGGTAGATGAGGTATTACGCATTTTGAGAGCGGAGTTTGAAGAAGAGGACAATAAAGAATAATAATCAGCCTTTGTTTGGATTCTAATAGCTTCTTTCTCTAATTATTCATTAAATTTAAAGTATGACGATAAGGTTAAACAAAGTTACAAGAGATTTGAATGTAGGAATTTCTACCGTAGTTGAATTTCTGCAGAAAAAAGGTTTTACTGTGGAGGCAAATCCTAATACGAAGATTAGTGAAGAACAATATGCGCTACTTGTAAAGGAATTCAGTACAGATAAAAACCTTAGATTAGAGTCTGAACGTTTTATTCAGGAACGACAGAACAAAGACAGAAATAAGGCTTCCGTAGCTATTGATGGCTATGAAACAACTCAGGTTGAAAAACCTAAGAATGACGATGTAATAAAAACCGTTATTCCTGAAGAAATTCGTCCTAAATTTAAACCTGTCGGCAAAATAGATTTGGATAAACTGAGTCATCAGTCAACCACAACAGAGAAACCGGTTGAGGAGGTTGTAGAAAGGCCTCATCATGTCTCAAAAGCTGATAGTGAAGTGGAAGCAACCGTGGTGATACCAGAACCGGTACATGAAGAAAAAATTGTAGAATCTATTGAAACAGTGGAAACAATAGAAGAAGTTGTTGAGGAAAAACCTGTCGAAACGGTTATTGCGGTTCCGGAGAAGAAGGCAAATACTGAGAAAGTATATAAGAAAGAAGAGATTATTGAAAAACCTTCTGAAAAAGAAGTAATAGAGGAAACTAAAAAAGAAGTGAAAACGGAAAAAGCAAGTGAAGAGAGTGAAATATTTACTCTTCATAAGCCTGAGTTTGTTTCTAAAATCAATATTATCGGTCAAATAGATTTAGCGACATTAAATCAATCGACGCGTCCTAAAAAGAAGACAAAAGAAGAGAAACGTAAGGAACGTGAAGAGAAGGAAAAATTGCGGCAAGACCAAAAGAAACTCATGAAAGAAGCCATAATAAAGGAAATTCGTCGTGAGGATAATAAGCCGAAAGATAACAAGCCGAAAGATAATAAAGAGCAAGATAACGGGGTCAAAAAGAAAAGGAACCGTATTAATAAAGAAAAGGTAGATATTAGTAACGCATCCAATTTTCAACGTCCGGCTGAAGGCAATGCGAATAGAGTAAATCAAGGAAATAAAAATAATAGAGGAAAAGATCGCTTTAAAAAGCCTATTATTAAGCAAGAGGTTAGTGAAGAAGATGTTGCTAAACAAGTGAAAGAAACTCTTGCGCGTTTAACTTCCAAAGGGAAAAACAAAGCGGCAAAATATCGTAAAGAGAAACGGGATATGGCTTCCAATCGTCTACAGGAATTGGAAGATCAGGAAATGGCCGATAGCAAAGTCTTGAAAATTACAGAGTTCGTGACTGCTAATGAATTGGCTAACATGATGGATGTACAAGTTACGCAAGTTATAGCAACTTGTATGAGTGTAGGTATCATGGTCTCAATTAATCAACGTTTGGATGCTGAGACAATTAACTTGGTTGCTGAAGAATTTGGATTTAAAACGGAGTATGTAAGTGCAGATGTAGCGCAGGCCATTGTTGAGGAAGAAGATATAGAAGAAGATTTACAACCTCGTGCACCGATTGTTACGGTTATGGGCCATGTTGACCATGGCAAGACATCTTTGTTGGATTATATTCGTAAAGCGAATGTGATTGCTGGCGAAGCGGGTGGTATTACGCAACATATTGGTGCATACCATGTAACATTGGAAGGTGGCCGTAAGATAACATTTCTGGATACTCCTGGTCATGAAGCGTTTACTGCCATGCGTGCTCGTGGTGCTAAAGTCACGGATGTTGTCATTATTATTGTAGCGGCAGATGATAATGTGATGCCACAAACCAAGGAAGCTATTAATCATGCTATGGCTGCTGGTGTTCCTATTGTGTTTGCTATAAATAAAATAGATAAACCAGGTGCTAACCCGGATAAAATAAAAGAAGAATTAGCTGGTATGAATTTCCTTGTTGAAGAATGGGGAGGCAAATATCAGTCACAAGATATTTCAGCTAAGAAAGGCATTGGGGTTTTGGAATTGCTGGAGAAAGTTCTTCTTGAAGCTGAAATGCTTGACTTGAAGGCAAATCCTGATCGCAAAGCTACGGGTTCTATTATTGAATCGTCTTTGGATAAAGGGCGTGGTTATGTAGCCACAGTATTGGTTTCTAATGGTACATTACACGTGGGCGATATTGTTCTTGCCGGTACTTCATATGGTAAGGTAAAAGCAATGTTTAATGAACGTAATCAGCGGATGAAACAGGCTGGTCCTTCTGAACCGGTGTTGATTCTGGGCCTAAATGGGGCTCCTGCTGCCGGAGATACTTTCCATGTATTAGATACGGAACAAGAGGCTCGTGAAATTACTAACAAGCGTGAGCAATTGCAGCGTGAACAGGGCTTACGTACGCAAAAAATGTTAACTCTGGATGAAGTGGGGCGTCGTTTGGCACTAGGTGACTTCCATGAATTGAATATAATCGTTAAAGGTGACGTTGATGGTTCTGTAGAAGCTTTGAGTGATTCTTTAATTAAATTATCTACAGAGCAAATTCAAGTTAATGTCATTCATAAGGGTGTAGGACAGATTTCGGAGTCCGACGTTTCTCTTGCAGCTGCTTCCAATGCTATTATCATCGGATTCCAGGTACGTCCGTCAAGTGCCGCTGCAAGGCAGGCTGAGCAGGATGGAGTTGATATTCGTAAATATTCTGTTATATATGATGCCATTGAAGAAGTGAAATCTGCAATGGAAGGTATGCTTGCACCTCAGTTGAAGGAGCAAGTCACTGCAACAATTGAAGTGCGTGAAGTCTTCAATATTACTAAGGTTGGCTTGGTAGCCGGAGCAATGGTTAAGACTGGAAAAGTGAAACGTTCTGATAAGGCTCGTTTGATTCGTGATGGTATTGTTATTTATGCCGGTTCTATTAATGCATTGAAGCGATTTAAGGATGATGTCAAAGAGGTTGGTACTAATTTTGAATGCGGTATCAGTCTGACAGGCTGCAATGACATTAAGGTTGGAGATATTATAGAATCTTACGAAGAAATAGAAGTAAAACAGACATTATAAAAAGGGAAAAGCTTAGCACTTTTTCGAAACGGTGTTTTAACAAAAAGTATTGGCAATTGAAAGTTGATAGTTGATAATGATTATAAGATTGTCAATTTCGACTTTCAATTGTCAATTTGTATATTATATAACTGACAGCTATGGATATTTTTATTATTCTGGTTTTCTTGGCAGGTGCCATCATTGGTTTTAGGAAAGGTTTCGTAAAACAATTAGCTTCGATTTTAGGGCTTATTGTGGGATTGCTTGTAGCAAAGGCTTTGTATGCTTCCTTGGCAGAAAAGCTATGTCCTACTGTGACACACTCGATGACTGTTGCACAAGTTCTGGCGTTTATTATAATTTGGATTATTGTCCCGGTTTTATTCACTATTGCAGCCTCTTTGTTGACTAAGTTAATGGAAACAGTCTCTTTAGGGTGGCTGAATCGGTGGCTTGGAGCAGGAATTGGCGCCTTAAAATATCTCATATTAATGAGCTTATTTTTGTGTATCGTGGACTTTCTTGACTCACATAATAGACTAATTTCCCAAACAAAGAAGACTGAATCAGTGTTATATTATCCGACTAAGTCGTTTGCAGGTATATTTTTTCCTGCGGCGAACCGTATTACAAAACAATATATAATAAAAGAAAATGCAAGTCGAAGAACCAAATAAATATGTAAAAGAACTCACAAAAGAGAAATATAAATATGGTTTTACTACCAATGTTGATACCGATGTTATTGAGCGTGGTCTTAACGAAGATGTAGTAAGGCTAATCTCTTCAAAGAAAAATGAACCCGAATGGCTTTTGGAGTTTAGATTGAAAGCATATCAGCATTGGCTAACCATGGAAATGCCGACATGGGCTCATTTGCGTATCCCTGAGATTGACTACCAAGCTATATCATACTATGCTGATCCTACAAAGAAGAAAGAAGGACCGAAGAGCCTGGATGAAGTTGATCCGGAGTTGCTGAAAACTTTTAATAAGCTGGGTATTCCTTTGGAAGAACAGATGACTTTAAGTGGTATGGCTGTGGATGCTGTTATGGACTCTGTTTCTGTAAAAACAACGTTTAAAGAAACGTTGATGGAGAAAGGTATCATATTCTGTTCTATTAGCGAGGCTGTACGTGAGCATCCGGATTTAGTTCAAAAGTATCTGGGATCGGTGGTTGGTTATCGTGATAATTATTTCGCATCTCTTAATTCTGCAGTATTTTCAGACGGCTCGTTTGTTTATATTCCGAAAGGAGTACGTTGCCCGATGGAACTATCTACTTATTTCCGTATTAATGCCCGCAATACTGGTCAATTTGAGAGAACTTTGATCATTGCGGATGATGATTCATACGTATCATATCTTGAAGGCTGTACTGCTCCCATGCGAGATGAAAATCAGCTTCATGCTGCTATTGTTGAAATTATAGTTCATGATAGAGCTGAAGTAAAATACAGCACTGTGCAAAATTGGTATCCGGGCGATGCAGAGGGTAAAGGCGGTGTATATAATTTTGTTACCAAACGTGGAAATTGTAAGGGAGCTAATAGCAAGCTGTCATGGACACAGGTTGAAACGGGTTCTGCTATTACCTGGAAATATCCGTCATGTATATTAACCGGAGATAATTCTTCAGCAGAATTCTATAGCGTTGCTGTTACAAATAACTATCAGCAAGCCGATACGGGTACAAAAATGATTCATCTGGGAAAAAACACTTCAAGTACTATCGTGAGCAAAGGTATTTCTGCTGGTCATAGTGAGAATTCATATCGAGGATTGGTCAGAGTATCACCAAAGGCTGATAATGCTCGTAATTACAGTCAGTGTGACTCCTTGCTACTTGGAGATAAGTGTGGTGCACATACATTTCCTTATATGGATATACACAATGAAACCGCAGTTGTAGAACATGAAGCTACTACAAGCAAAATTAATGAAGATCAAATTTTTTATTGTAATCAGCGAGGAATTTCAACGGAAGATGCAGTCGGTCTTATTGTTAATGGGTATGCAAAAGAAGTTCTGAATAAACTTCCTATGGAATTTGCAGTTGAGGCGCAAAAGCTATTATCTATATCTTTGGAAGGAAGTGTGGGCTGATCTTGTAAATTGAGAATAAGGTGTATATCCTCTTTATAAAGTAGAATAGAGGTGAAGATTAATAAGTTCAAATAATTAATTTGTAAATAATACCAATGTTAGAGATAAAGGATTTATATGCCAATGTTGATGGTAAAGAAATATTAAAAGGCATAAATTTAACTGTTAAAGCGGGTGAGATACATGCTATTATGGGGCCAAATGGTTCTGGAAAGAGTACCTTATCTGCTGTTCTGGTGGGCAATCCGGCTTTTGAAGTTACCAAGGGAAGTGTAAATTTTTGCGGGAAAGATTTATTGAAAATGTCTCCTGAAGATAGAAGCCATGAGGGTATTTTCCTGAGTTTCCAATATCCTGTTGAAATACCAGGTGTTAGTATGGTGAACTTTATGCGGGCTGCTGTTAACGAGCAGCGTAAATATAGAGGGCATCCTACATTGAACGCTAGTGAATTTCTAAAATTGATGCGTGAAAAACGTGAAATTGTAGAATTGGATAATAAATTGGCCAACCGATCTGTAAATGAAGGCTTTTCTGGAGGTGAGAAAAAGAGAAATGAAATCTTCCAAATGGCCATGTTGAATCCACGTTTAAGTATTTTGGATGAAACAGATTCCGGTTTGGATATTGATGCTTTACGTATTGTAGCTGAAGGAGTAAATAAATTGAAAACTCCGGAGAACAGCTGTATCGTGATAACCCATTATCAACGTTTATTGGATTATGTAAAACCAGATATAGTGCATGTTCTTTACAAAGGTCGTATTGTGAAAACAGCAGGCCCTGAATTGGCCGTGGAGTTGGAAGAAAAGGGTTACGATTGGATTAAGAAGGAGCTGGGAGAGTAGATTATGAGTGTAGAACAACAATACATTGACCTTTTTTCTCAGCAAAAAGATTCTATATATCGGCATAGTGCTGATGTGCTGAATTTGCGGCGTGAAGATGCGTTTATGCATTTTCAACGGTTAGGTTTTCCTACCCGTAAGCAAGAGAATTATAAGTATACTGATATTAGTAGACTTTTTCAACCGGATTACGGTCTCAATCTAAATAGGCTGGATATCCCGGTGAACCCTTACGAAGTTTTTAAATGCGATGTGCCAAATATGAGCACAACTCTTTATTTTGTAGTGAATGATTCCTGTTACAATAAAGAACTTACAGACTCAAATTTACCGAAAGGAGTTATTTTGGGTGGGTTCAATGAGGTAGCGAAGGTATATCCAGAACTATTGACAAAGTACTATGGTAAATTGGCTGATGTCTCAAAAGACGGCGTGACTGCTTTTAATACAGCATTTACTCAGGATGGCATTCTTCTTTATGTCCCGAAAAATGTCATTGTGGATAAGCCGATTCAGCTGGTGAATATATTGCGTAGCAAGGTTGATCTAATGGTTAACCGTCGTATCTTGATTATATTGGAAGAAGGGGCGCAAGCCCGTTTCCTCATTTGTGATCATGCAATGGATCAAGTAAAGTTCCTTTCCACTCAGGTTACTGAAGTTTTTGTGGGTGAAAATGCAATATTTGATCTTTATGAACTGGAATCTACTCATACCAACGTTGTACGCGTAAACAATATGTTTGTAAAACAAGGTTCAAATAGTCATGTTCATTTAAATGGGATGACTTTGCACAATGGAGTTACAAGAAATACCACAAGTGTGATTTTTGCTGGAGAGGGTGCAGAGGTTAATCTTTGTGGAATGGCTATTGCTGATAAAAATCAGCAGATTGATAATAACACAATGATTGATCATGCTGTTCCGAATTGTACTAGTACTGAATTATTTAAATATGTTCTCGATGATGAGGCCGTTGGCGTTTTCGCAGGTTTGGTTTTGGTACGCCCCGGGGCTCAGCATACAAACTCTCAGCAGACAAATCGTAATCTCTGTCTCACACGTGAAGCACGGATGTATACACAACCTCAATTGGAAATTTATGCAGATGATGTGAAGTGTAGTCACGGTGCAACAGTGGGACAATTGGATGAAAGTGCTTTGTTTTATATGAGACAACGTGGAATTTCGATACATGAGGCACGTTTGCTGTTAATGTTTGCTTTTGTTAATGAAGTTATTGATACAATCCGCTTGGATGCTTTGAAAGAACGTTTGCACATATTGGTAGAAAAACGTTTCAGAGGCGAGCTCAATAAATGTCATGGATGTGCTATTTGCAAGTAATTTGAGTAAACTCTGCAATTGACATCCTTTACATTTTAATTTATGAAATATGGATATACAAAAGATTCGGGCTGATTTTCCTATACTTTCGCGTCAAATATATGGTAAACCATTAGTCTATTTTGACAATGGTGCAACAACCCAAAAACCTCGTTGCGTCGTAGATGCTATCGTTGATGAATATTATTCTGTCAATGCCAATGTGCATCGTGGAGTTCATTTTCTTTCTCAGCAGGCAACGGAATTACACGAAGCGAGTAGAGAAACGGTGCGGAATTTTATTAACGCTCGCTCTACAAATGAGATTGTTTTTACTCGTGGAACGACCGAAAGTATTAATCTATTGGCTTCTTGTTTTGGTGAGGAAATGTTCCAACCTGGTGATGAAGTCATTGTTTCTGTGATGGAGCATCATAGCAATATTGTACCTTGGCAATTGCTTGCCTCTCGCAAAGGAATAAAGATAAAAGTGATTCCCATGAGTGATAAAGGGGAGCTTTTGCTGGATGAATATGAAACTCTATTTACTGACAAGACCAGAATAGTAAGTGTGGCGCATGTGTCTAATGTGTTAGGTACGATTAATCCTGTAAAGAAGATGGCCACTATAGCTCACGCTCACGGTGTACCTTTCCTAGTCGATGCAGCACAATCTATACCCCATATGGCTGTCGACGTTCAAGACCTTGATGCCGATTTTCTTGTCTTTTCTGCTCATAAAGTTTATGGCCCTACTGGTGTAGGAGTCTTGTATGGCAAAGAAAATTGGCTAGAAAGATTGCCCCCTTACCAAGGTGGAGGTGAAATGATCAAGCATGTCTCTTTTGAAAAGACTACTTTCAATGAACTACCATTTAAATTTGAGGCAGGTACTCCGGATTACATTGGAACTACAGGCTTAGCTAAAGCTCTGGATTATGTTTCTAGAATTGGTATGGAGAATATCTCTACTTATGAGGATCAGCTTACCAAATACGCTTTAGAACAGTTAAAGAGTATTTCTGGTATGAGAATTTTTGGTGAAAGCGAAGAAGGAGGGAGTGTTATCTCGTTTCTAGTTGGTGATATTCATCATTTCGATATGGGTACGCTGCTTGATCGTTTAGGTATTGCTGTTCGCACCGGGCATCATTGTGCCCAACCATTGATGCAGCGTCTTGGTATAGAAGGAACTGTTCGTGCTTCTTTTGGGTTATACAATACTATGGAGGAAATAGATAGTCTTATCGCAGGGATTAATAGAGTAAAGTCGATGTTTTGAGTTTATTTTCTTAAGTAAATACTTTAATTGTGATTTCTGTATGTATTTGCAACTTTTTTTGATTGTTTACGTCTGATAGAAAAATACAAAAAATAGAGAATTATGCTAGTAACAACTACTTCTGTGATTGAAGGTGGGCATATTACCCGCTATTTCGGAATCGTTTCGGGTGAAACGATTATTGGTGCGAATGTTTTTCGCGATTTCTTTGCGAGTATTCGTGATGTTGTAGGTGGTCGGAGCGGCTCCTATGAAGAGGTCTTGCGTGAAGCTAAAGATACCGCTTTGCGTGAAATGCAGGAACAAGCTCTTGCACTGGGAGCGAATGCTGTAATTGGCGTGGATTTGGATTATGAGACCGTAGGCGGAAGCGGTAGCATGCTGATGGTTACGGCATGTGGTACTGCTGTCTTATTAGAATAACATTTGTCTTTCATATATTTTAGAATCCTCAATACATTATGTACATTTGCTTAATGTATTGAGGATTTTTTGTATGCTGTTACCATATTTGAATGAAGATTTAATAGAAGCCGGCTGTGATGAAGCCGGTCGGGGATGCTTGGCTGGAGCTGTATATGCCGCTGCAGTAATTTTACCCAAGAGTTTTAAAAATGAATTATTAAATGATTCAAAGCAATTAACCGAATACCAACGCTATATGCTTCGCGAAGTTATTGAACGGGAGGCTTTAGCGTGGGCTGTGGGAATTTGTTCTCCTAAAGAGATTGATGAAATCAATATATTGAATGCATCTTTTCTTGCCATGCATCGTGCCATTGATCAACTTAATATACGTCCTCAGCAATTACTTATTGATGGTAATCGATTTAAAAAATATCAGAATATTCCTCACCAGACTATTGTCAAGGGCGATGGGAAGTATGCATCAATTGCAGCAGCTTCAGTGCTTGCCAAAACTTATAGAGACGACTATATGAATCGACTTCATTTGGAATATCCTTGTTATGACTGGGATCATAATAAAGGGTATCCTACAAAAAAACATCGTACTGCCATTGCCCAAATTGGAACAACTCCTTACCATCGCATGTCTTATAATTTGCTTGGAGATACTCAGCTAACTTTAGATTTTAAATAATAGCGAGTTCTTAGTGTTCCTGTATCCACTAAAACCATTTAATCTTTCTGAACCATATGAACGTGATGGTAGAGAGGAAGCAAGACAATAATATGATAACCGCAAATGCATGCGGAAAAGTCCCAATTTTGAGATCTACATTCATCCCGTAGAAACTGGCGATTAGTGTTGGTATCATCAGCGTAATGGAGAGGCTGGCCATACGTTTCATAATGGCATTTACATTGTTCGAAATGATAGAAGCAAATGCATCCATAGTGCTCGTTAGAGTATCATTGTAAATGTTTACAGTACTGTGTGCCTGCTTTAATTCGATAATTACATCCTCCAACAGCCCAATATTTAGGAAACTTGTGTCCTGGAATATGTTTTTTAATCGGCCGATCATGACTTCATTGCCTCGTATGGAAGTATTGAAGTATACAAGCGTTTTTTGTAGTTTCATTAAGCGTAACAGGTCCTCATTGCGAATACTCTTTTCGAGTTTTTCTTCCGCTATGGCAACTTCATTATTGATTTGCTTTAAATATATTAAGAACCAGTAAGCTGAAGAGTAGATAATACGTAATATTAAGTCAAGCTTGTTGTTGATAATAATATTCTTCCTACGGATGTGTTGTATGAAATTTGATATCATTTCCGTGTGATGATAGCATACCGAAATGATAACCTCATCTTTGGTTATTATACCAATCGGCACAGTAATAAACGGGACTCCTTTTTGATTACTTTGCATAGGGATGCGCAAAATAGTGAGACGCCATTTTCCTTCTGCTTCCGTTCTCGGTCTTTCATCGGCATCGGCAATATCTTCGAAGAACTCTTCAGGAACACTTAAATCCTGTGTGAGAAATTTGAAATCATCTTCGTCGGGACATTCTACATTGACCCAACAGTTGGGAATCCATTCCGGCTTTTCTATAAAACCGGCTTCACTGCATAAATATGTTCTCATTGCCGACCTGTTTTTATGTCTAATTACTTAATTTTTTTTATTCAATTGAGAATCCATCTTGGAATATTTTCCAGATCATTCCATTAGAATAACTTGAACCTTTTGAAATCAGAAATCTTGAGTATCGCAAAAATACATAAATCATTGATCTGCGTGTGCTTTAATTGCTCTTTTTTGTACCTTTGCATCCGAAAAAATCAAATAGATCAGTTAGTTCTGCTCTTGAGGTAAGGTAAAGATTGTTATTAATAACCGTATATATTATGAGTAAGAAAGCTCTTTTAATGATTCTTGATGGTTGGGGAATAGGCGACCACAAGAAAGATGATGTGATTTTTAACACTCCCACACCTTATTGGGATTATTTGTTAGCTACCTATCCACATTCCGAATTGCAAGCCAGTGGTGAAAATGTTGGTTTACCCGATGGACAGATGGGCAATTCCGAAGTAGGGCATCTTAATATCGGCGCAGGGCGTGTTGTCTATCAAGACCTGGTCAAAATCAATCGTGCATGTGCTGATAATAGTATATTAAGCAATCCGGAAATCGTCTCTGCTTTTGCTTACGCTAAAACAAATAGCAAGAATGTACATTTTATGGGATTAACTTCCAATGGTGGTGTACATAGTTCATTGGAGCATTTATATAAACTTTGCGATATCTCTAAAAAATATGGCATAGAGAATACATTTATTCACTGCTTCATGGATGGACGTGATACCGATCCTAAAAGCGGTAAAGGCTTTATAGAAGAGCTTTCTGCCCATTGTGCAAAATCTACCGGGAAGGTAGCTTCTATTATTGGCCGTTATTACGCGATGGATCGTGATAAACGTTGGGAACGTGTAAAAGAAGCGTATGATCTGCTGATTAATGGAAAGGGAAAGAAAGTTTCCGATATGGTGCAGGCTATGCAAGAATCTTATGATGAAGGTGTGACGGATGAATTTGTAAAACCTATTATCAATGGAGCGTTTGACGGTACCATTAAAGAGGGGGATGTTGTGATATTCTTCAACTATCGTAATGATCGCGCTAAAGAATTGACAGTCGTTTTGACGCAACATGACATTCCGGAAGCCGGTATGCACACAATTCCGGGTTTGCAATTTTATTGCATGACACCTTATGACGCTTCATTTGAGGGAGTACACATTTTATTTGATAAAGAAAATGTGAACAATACGCTTGGCGAATATCTCTCATCTAAAGGTCTGAGCCAGCTACACATTGCAGAGACTGAGAAATATGCTCATGTGACGTTCTTCTTCAATGGAGGACGGGAGACTCCATATACAAACGAAGACCGTATCTTGGTTCCTTCTCCGAAGGTTGCAACTTATGACTTGAAGCCGGAGATGAGTGCATATGAGGTGAAAGATAAACTTGTTGAAGCAATCAACCAGAATAAATATGATTTTATTGTCGTTAACTATGCAAATGGCGATATGGTAGGACATACCGGAATTTATGGCGCAATTGAAAAGGCAGTAATTGCTGTTGATAATTGTGTGAAAGAAACCGTTGAAGCTGCAAAGGCTCAGGATTACGAGGTCATTATTATTGCTGACCATGGTAATGCTGATCGGGCATTAAACGAAGACGGAACGCCGAATACGGCCCATTCACTTAATCCCGTTCCTTGCGTGTACGTTACAAATAAGGAGGCCAAGGTTGAAGATGGCCGTTTGGCAGATGTAGCTCCTACAATCTTAAAGATTATGGGCTTGTCTCTTCCTGAAGAGATGAACGGAAATGCTCTTATCTCTTGAATAGATAGACTATTCTCTAAACAGTGTGGGGCTTTTGCAAAGATATTTTAGTATTGACATCATTTGCATGCTTTGACTGTATAGATTTGAAAATCACAAAAAGACTTGTTGCAAGGAATAGCTTGTAACAAGTCTTTTTTGTTAAGTGATTGAGCTTTAAAAATAATCGTATAACTTTGCAACTGAAAAAGAATAAATATGGTACAAGTTGGTGATGTTGTAATAAGTTGGGACGTGCTTCGTGGAAAATTTATCTGTGATTTGGAAGCATGTAAGGGTCGGTGCTGCATTGAAGGTGACGCGGGAGCACCGGTTGAGCTCGATGAAGTTGCAAAGTTGGAGGAGGTATTGCCTGTTATTTGGGAGGATTTATCTCCGCAGGCCAGAGAAATTATAGAGAAGCAAGGTGTGGTTTACACCGATATTGAAGGTGATTTGGTAACTTCAATCGTGAACAACAAGGATTGTGTGTTCACTTGTTATGATGAAAAGGGATGTTGTTATTGCGCTATTGAAAAGGCCTATCGTATAGGGAAAACGGACTTTTACAAGCCTGTATCCTGCCATCTCTATCCTATTAGGGTGGGCAATTACGGCGCTTATAAAGCTGTTAATTATAATCGTTGGGATATTTGTAAAGCGGCTATATTGTTAGGCCAAAAAGAAAATATGCCGGTATATCGCTTCTTGAAGGAACCTTTGATTCGAAAATTTGGTGCAGAATGGTATGATGAGCTTGAATTGGTGGTTAATGAATTGAAGCATCAGAATATACTTTAGATATTCCCTTGTCACCCAATAAAAAGGCACCGAACTAATTAATTCCTTAGTCCGGTGCTTTTGCTGTAAGATGTGAGTTAATTAATATATATCCTTATGCATCAATATTGGCATAAGTTGCATTCTTTTCTATAAAATCACGACGTGGTCCTACGTCTTCACCCATTAGCATGGAGAAAATATAGTCTACTTCTGCTGCATTTTCGATGCTCACTTGCTTAAGCATACGGTTTTCCGGATTCATAGTGGTTTCCCATAATTGTTCCGGATTCATTTCACCCAAACCTTTGTAACGTTGCGTGTGGATCGCATTTTCCGATCCACCACCATATGTATCAATGAATTTCTGACGTTGCTGATCTGTCCAGCAATATTCCTCTACTTTACCTTTCTTACAAAGATAAAGCGGCGGAGTTGCGATATAAAGATAACCATTCTGAATAATTTGCGGAATGTACCGGAAGAAGAAAGTCATTATCAATGTGTCAATATGTGAACCGTCTACATCAGCATCGGTCATGATAATTACTTTTTTGTAGCGTAGTTTATCAATATTTGCTTCTTTAGAATCTTCCGCATTTACACCAAAACGGACGCCCAAAGCCTGGATAATATTGTTTACTTCATCACTCTCGAATGCTTTATGCCACATCGCTTTTTCCACATTCAATATTTTGCCTCGCAGCGGTAAAATAGCTTGAAACTTACGATCGCGACCTTGTTTTGCGGATCCCCCTGCGGAATCACCTTCGACAAGAAACAGTTCACATTCTTCTGCATCTTTGCTGGAACAGTCGGCTAATTTGCCAGGCATTCCGCCACCTGACATCGGTGATTTACGTTGTACCGATTCACGTGCTTTGCGTGCTGCAACACGTGCCTGTGCGGCAAGTATCACTTTATCTACAATTAGTTTGGATTCTTTCGGGTGTTCTTCCAAATAGTAAGTCAATGCTTCACCTACAGCCTGATCTACAGCCCCCATCACTTCATTGTTTCCGAGTTTCGTTTTTGTCTGGCCTTCGAATTGAGGTTCGGCAACTTTAATGGAAATAACCGCAGTCAATCCTTCACGAAAGTCATCTCCCGAAATTTCAATTTTTGCCTTTTCCAACATTTTATTGTCTTCGGCATATTTCTTCAAGGTACGGGTCAATGCTCGACGAAAACCAGCAAGATGCGTACCTCCTTCTATGGTATTAATATTGTTTACATAGGAGTGAATATTCTCATTATATGAAGTATTATACATAATAGCAACTTCCACTGGGGTACCTTGCTTTTCTGTATTAATATAAATAACATCATTCATTAAATGTTCACGGGAGGAATCTATGAAACGAACAAACTCTTTTAATCCTTCTTCAGAATGGAATATTTCCTGTTTATAATTGCCATCCTCGTCTTTCTCGCGCAGGTCGGTTAATGTGATCTTTATACCGGCATTGAGGTATGCAAGTTCGCGCATGCGAGTAGCAAGAATATCGTATTTATAAACTATTTCGGTAAATATACTATCATCTGGCCAGAATTGCTGACGTGTACCGGTGATATCAGTGGTTCCTACCTCTTTTACGGAATATAAGGGATGACCACATTTGTATTCTTGCTGATATGTTTTCCCATTACGAAATACTTGGGTTGTCATGTGGATGGATAATGCATTCACACAAGAAACACCTACACCATGTAAACCTCCGGATACTTTGTATGACCCTTTGTCAAACTTACCTCCAGCATGGAGAACAGTCATTACAACTTCTAATGCCGATTTCTTTTCTTTTTCGTGAAAATCTACCGGAATACCACGTCCATTGTCTTGTACGGTGATGGAATTATCTTCGTTTATTGTTACCTCAATGTGGTCACAGTAGCCGGCAAGCGCTTCGTCAATAGAGTTGTCTACAACCTCGTAAACCAAATGGTGAAGTCCTTTGGTGCTAATATCCCCAATATACATTGCCGGGCGTTTTCTCACTGCCTCCAAGCCTTCCAATACCTGAATATTCTCGGCAGAATAGTTCCCATTGTTGGAGTTAATCTGTTCTTCAGTCATAATTAAAATTTCTTATTCAAATAACAGAGCAAATATAGTGAAAATCCCTGAGATAGAAACCGTAACGTAGTGTTATTTTTGTCTGTTTATGGCTTTTTGGCTTCTGTCTGAGATAGAAGAGAAGGGTATATGACAGAGAAGGCCAGACTGAAAAGTCTGACCTCTCAATATATCTTTTGTGTTTGATTAATTGGTACTTTTTATGCCAATTTATTGATATAAAGTGCTAACTTGGATTTTAAGTTACCAGCTTTATTCTTGTGGATTATATTAGTCTTTGCTAATTTATCCAGTATTTTCATAACGCTTGGATACAAAGCAATAGCTTCAGCCTTGTCTGTAGTAGCGCGAAGTTTTCTAACAGCATTTCTCATGGTTTTACCATAATATCTGTTGTGAAGTCTTCTTTTTTCCTCTTGTCTGATTCTTTTCAGTGATGATTTGTGATTTGCCATCTCGACTAATCTTTTTTAATTCGTTTATTTTTTTTTAGTTGTAGCCCGTGGGGGAATCGAACCCCCCTTTCAAGAATGAAAATCTTGCGTCCTAACCGATAGACGAACGGGCCATCTTGTTTGGCATTTCTGCTCTTGCAAACAGCTAGATTTCTTGTTTGCGGATGCAAATGTAGGTACTATTTTTGAATTGGCAAAACATTCGTAGTAAAAAAATATCAGAGCAGTTTGACTTTCTCTATGTATGGCTTTTTTAGGCTCTGATTATCAGTATAATAAGTTTGCCGTATTTTCCCATTCAGGTTATGTTTTTGTTTTAAAAGAATGTATGTCTTTTCTTTTGATGGATTTTGGTGCAACCTTTTTCTGCTTTTTATTATTCGTGGGTGTTGGAGTTTGGTGATTATCGTGTACATTTGCTATTGGATTGTTTATATTAATCGAAGGTCAATGTTACAGAAGACAGCTGGAATCGTATTACATACTTTGAAGTACAATGACACCTCTCTCATTGCTTACGTATATACGGAAATTGCCGGGAGAGTGTCTTTTCTTGTTCCTTTATCCCGATCACGTAAAGCAACAATGAAGCCGATGTTGTTTCAACCGCTGGCTTTAGTGGAATTGGAAGCAGATTTCCGTTCGCGGACTTCTCTTTATAGAGTTAAAGAAGCTAAGTCATTCTATCCTTTTGCATCTATACCATACGATCCTTACAAGTCTGCAATTGCACTTTTTCTGGCGGAGTTCCTTTACCGTGCTGTACGTGAAGAGGCTGAAAACCGTCCTCTGTTCGATTATTTACGTCATTCCATTGTCTGGTTGGATGAATGCAATAAAAGTTTTTCAAATTTTCATTTGGTTTTTTTAATGCGTCTTTCCCGTTTCCTTGGCCTTTATCCTAATCTGGACGATTATCATAGAGGGGATTATTTTGATCTGTTGAATGCTTGTTTTACCCCTTTACGACCTCAGTTACATTCGTTCTATATTTTACCCGATGAGGCTGCCAGACTTATCGACTTGATGCGCATGAATTATGAGACTATGCATCTTTTTCTTATGAGCCGAGCTGAACGTAGCCGTTGTCTGGTCATTATGAATGAATATTATAGGATGCATCTGCCCGATTTCCCATTGTTAAAATCTTTAGAAGTTTTAAAAGAGTTGTTTGATTGAAGGTTTCAATACATAAAGGCTGGTTACAAGTATTTTATACTCATATCCTGATGCTGACGGTTTTTTATTTCTTTGTATTGTTTGGTACTTTAATGTTATTAACGATGCAGTAATGGATATTTGTTATTGAAGCGGTAACCGAGTCCTAGCATGAGGTAATTGGGCGTTTTGCAATCTTTTAAGTTATACCCGATATGAATGTAGGTATCTCGGGTCATTTTTATTTTGAGTGCTAATATTTGGTATGTTCCCTTCATGTCACCACCTCCATGTAGTATGTTGGCACCTATACCGACACCTACCGTGAAGTATGGCATAACATATTCACTGCGGGCTGAGAGCCCCAGTGCTATTTGTCTGTTAAAAGAGGGTTTGAAAAAATCCGGAGCTGTGCCTTCAATGAAATCTTCGGTATATACGTTGGCGCTACCGTCATAAACTCCGTCCAGGGATGCTCCTACACGGAATTTATAACCGATGTTGTACATTGGAGCAAAGTTGAATCCTAATACGGTATAGCTACCAGGTGAAGCTATTTGGCTGTCACCTAAGTATACTCCTTTCCGACGCCAGGATCCGAACATTGTCAGATCATAGCTGATATGGCGGGGGAATCGAGGTACAGTCCCTTGCTCTATTCTTTTGTTTTGAAGGTTTTGACTCCGGTTGAAATTGTATACCAGTCCGATTTTAACGTCAGTACTATTGAGTCCGGCATTTGGAAATTTTGTGTTTCCGTTCGAGAAATGGGTCAGGGTAAAACCGGAAACCAGGTCAAGCTTGCGGGTGAGTATCCAGTTCAGGTAAAAGTTAACATTGAGGTATGCGTTTACCTTTGATCCTATAATTTTGTTGAAATGATTATATTGGAAGTTGTATGGATGCCATCCCGATGAAATGCCGAAGTTCCATTCGTAATTGAGCGACAATCGCGGAGAAAATAGAGCAATACGAGCTCCTTGAAATAGATAGAATGCAGTAGGAGAACCAAGTTCTTCATTATTATCGAAATTATAGCGGGCTACTCCTATACCTTGATAAGCACCATTATATATGCGCTCTTCGCAACTCCCGGGACGTAGTTTGAAGGAATATTTCAGATGTATGGCTGAGGTATTTCTTATAGGCTCACGATTTATGTTTTCCCTCTTAAGGAAAGAGCTTGTAGGGAAAATATAACCGGCGCGAAATTCCACTCCGAATCGGTGGATATAATATTTTGAAAAGCACGTTGTATCCGGTTCAAGATTCGTTAGACTATCCGGTATCTCCTTTTGAGCATACATAGTATTAGCGCATAAGAAGAGCATTAGCCCGCTAAGAGTTATATTCTTTAATGTCCTCAGCAATGTGTTTATCATATGTCGTGTTGGTACGGCATTGTCATCAAATTTTCTTATTCCCGTCATTTGGGGGACGATAGTATGGCAAATATAATAATAGTCTCTTAAAATCAGTCTCTGCGGGTGCCAATAAACATTAAAAGAAGATTATAAAAATCACCCCTTGTTAGATGACTGATAGTACCAGGGGTGATTTACTTATTTTGGCTTTTAAGAGCCCCTTTCTTGATTCTTAATTTTAGGAAGAAATATGCAGCTTATCCAAGCAACTCTTTTACTTTGGCAGAAATGATACGTCCTTCGGCGAGACCGGCTAGTTTTTTTGTTGCTACACCCATTACCTTGCCCATATCTTTTGCTCCATTGGCTCCGGTTTCTGTAATAATTGCTTTCAGAGCCTCAACGAGTTCTTCTTCTGTCATTTGCTTTGGGAGGTATCTTTCAATCACCTTTACTTGTGCCAATTCTTCATCGGCTAAGTCCTGACGGCCTTGCTGCACATAGATTTCAGCGGAATCTTTACCTTGTTTCACTAATTTCTGCATAATTTTTAAAGCTTCGGCATCCGACAGGGCATCGTTAGCTCCCGGAGCTGTTTTAGCTTCCAGAAATACTTTTTTTATATTTCTCAATGTTTCGAGGGCCACTTTATCTTTGGCTTTCATTGCGGTTTTTATGTCTTCGCTGACTTTATCAAATAAATCCATAAAGTTGTAATGTTTAGAGCCTTTCCTCTGCCCCTCCCCCATAGGGAGGGCATTCGGTTTGATTGGCTATTAGTTATTAATATATTTTATGTATGCTTATCCTTCCTCTTCCTCTACAACGCTGTGTGAGAAGTCCGCATTATCATTTTGTCAGTAGAACGAAATTTCCCTCTCTATGGGGGAGGGGGCAGAGGAGAGACTTTAAAATGTAATAATTCCTCCCGGTTCTTCACTTTTCTGGGCTTCTTCCGTGGCTAATTGCTCCTCGGCAGTTGCTTTCGCTTTAATGCTACTTAAGGCACTCTTATCGCGCAAATATGTAGGAGAATCTTCTACCATGCCGATGATATCTGCATTATCCATATCTTCCGGATTGAATATGTAGATATGCCTGCGTTTACGGATGTTTTTACTTCCGATGCCACTTGCACTTTCTCCGTATGCCTTACGAATACGCTCTTTATTTTTTTCTTTTTCTTCTTCCAGAAGGAGTTGACGTTCTTCCTCTTCTTGACTACGTTTTTCGAGTACACTGTCCATTCCAGGTACATCTTCTACTCCGAATCCGGTAGCAAGAACTGTAATTTTGACTTTACCTTCCAAAGCATTTTCTACGGCAACACCCCAAATAACTTCCACTCCTTCGCGGAACTTACTCATGAATTCATGTATTTCATTCATTTCTTCCATCATGAGTTCGGATGTTTCACAGAACGATACATTTAGCATCACCTTTTTGGCATTAAAGATATCGTTGTTGTTCAGTAACGGAGAGTGCAAGGCATCATCAATTGCTTTGGTTACCCGGCTTTCCCCTTCTCCAAATCCGGTACTCATAATAGCTACTCCTCCATCTTTGAGAATGGTTTTCACATCGGCAAAGTCAAGATTGACGGTTCCTCTCATGGTAATGATTTCAGCAATACTTTTGGCTGCGATAGATAGTGTATCGTCTGCTTTACCGAATGCATTCATAAAAGTCAGGTCGGAATATATCTCGCGCAAACGCTCGTTGTTGATAACCAATAACGCATCAACATGCTGAGCTATACGTTCTACTCCATCAAGTGCTTGAATGATTTTTTTTTCTCCTTCAAAGATGAAAGGAATAGTTACAATGCCTACAGTCAAAATATCCATTTCTTTGGCAATACGGGCTATTACCGGAGCTGCTCCGGTTCCTGTACCACCTCCCATACCGGCGGTGATAAAAACCATTTTCGTCCCATCATTCAGCAAAGTCTTAATGTCATCACTACTTTCTTCCGCAGCTTCGCATGCTCTTTCAGGACGGTTCCCTGCACCCAGTCCTTCTGTGATGGAACGTCCCAATTGTAACTTTACGGGGACCGGAGATTCTTTCAACGCTTGATTGTCCGTATTGCAAAGTACAAACGTTACGTCGTGTATACCTTCTCGATACATGTGGTTCACAGCATTACCGCCACCTCCGCCTACACCGATTACTTTTATGATTTTGGGAGAATCGGTCGGGAAATCAAATTGTACTATATCGTCCATAGTTCCTATTTAATTGAGTTTATTGCATATCATCATCCGAGAAAATCTCATTGGAAATTTTGTTGAAAGTTTTTTCAAACCACCCTGGACCTTCTTTCTTTTTCTTCTTTTTCTCCTCTTTCTCTCTTCTTTCTCTCTCTTTACGTTCTTGTTCTTTGCGTTCTTTTTCTTCTTTCTCACGTTGGGCTTTTGCAGCGCGTGCTGCTACTTCCTGTTCTTTCAAAGCTTCGTCATCATTGAACATATCAACGGTTTTGCTATACGTAAAGACTTCAACAGCTTCCGGTTGTTGAGCCGGCTTTGTTTCCAAGAGGCAACAATTTTCATTGCCGGCAGCAAGCAATCCTAGTAGAGAGTTCTCCATGCCGTCTTTTTTCAAGAAATCACTGAATCCGTAAACAGTATTGCGTACAAACTTCACTGTCTTAATTTTTTCTATTTTAGTCCGTTTGCGGAAGGCATCTTCCAGATTCTTAAGATTAGCTCCTCCACCTGTAAAAACAATTCCGGAGAGCAGCTTATCTTCATATCCTGAAAGTTGCAATTGGTTCCACACATTAGCTAATATTTCTTCTGCACGGGCATCAATGATATTGTTTAAATCAATTAGCTCTATGGTTCTTCCATCTTCCAATTCGCATACAGCTGCAATTTCTTCGTCTCCATCTTCATAAAGCAGATCGCCATATTTTAATTTTATTTGTTCTGCTTCTACCTCTTCAATCTGCAAAGATGTGATATCGTGGGTAATATTGCTACCACCTAATGGTACTACGCTCAAATACCGGAGTATGTTGTTTTTATAAATAGCTATTGTAGTCGTATCTGCCCCGAAATCAACCAGAGCACATCCTGAACGCATTTCGGTTTCGGTGAGTACGGCGTTGGCCAAAGTGATTGGCGCAATAAACAGATCGGCAATTTCTATCTTGGCTTGTTCAAAACTATGCTCCAGATTTTTCCTGAGAGATGCACGGGCAACGACATTTAAGAAATGCCCGGTTATGTTCTTCCCGGCAACCCCCACAGGATCGAAATACAAGTTATTGTCAATCTTGAATTCTTGCGGAGCCACATCCAATACATTCATGTCCATCAGTGGAACATCAAGATTCTCGTCGCAGATTTCGTCTATTAATTCTTGCGATATGATGCTTTCTTCTTTAAGTTCACGGCTGACGGCGTTTTTTACCGTTCTCAATGATTGCCCACCTATGCCTACATATACTTTTGCAATGGAGTTGTCCAACTGGCTTTCCAATTTATTAATAATGGAAGTCAACGCTTGTGCAGTTTTATCTATGTTGTAAATGACTCCTTTACGAATAAAAGAGGCGGCATTTTCACGCGCACAAGCTAGTACTTGGATACTTCCATCACTGTTCTTCTTTCCTGCTATACCGGAAATTTTAGAAGAACTCAACTCAATAGCCGCGATAAAATCTGTTGTTGCCATATCTGATTCAATTTATTAATTTCAAAAAAAACATCCGGCTCAATGCTCGTTGACTGGTTTTGATACTGTAACAGAGTCTTGTTTAGCCGGTTTCTTATCTTCTTCTACGGGTTTGGTACAAATAATCTGATTCCCAAATTCCACATTGATCACAGAATATTTATTCCATCCCACCAGATTCAATCCTTTTTCGTAGAATGTCTTGACCCGATCCAGCTTAGATTCGAAATCATTAACTTTACCGAGGTAAATAAGATGGTCGCCTACTCGTGGAACCAATTCTATATTTTTATCCGGTAGCACATTGATTTGCTCTATTTGAGCGTTCCAAAATGGATTCTGTTGCAAAAATACACCAAACTTATATAAATCCCTCATCACAAATGACTTTTCTACATTACCAGTGACTATAGCAAGGTGTGCAACACATTTTGCGTCAGGAGGCATAACGGTTCCCTTGTTGTCCAAGTAATAATTCTGCCCGTTTGCGCTTATTATCCGCAGAATGGGAATACGCTGACTGACTTCTATAAACACTTTTCCACTTGGAGTTTTGTAACATTCTACCCGATCAATAAGAGGATGTTTGCCTAATTCCTGTTCCAATGCTTTACAATGTATTTGTTGCAGAGGTTTTCCAATTGGATTAATTCCCCTTCTTTCCAATAGCTCGGTCACTTCTTTTTTTGTTATAAATCCCACATTCACAGTGTCTTTTATGATCAATTCCATGTCATGACAAATCTGACCGGCAGGTTTCCGGTTGAGTCCTGTGACTGCAATCACCAGATAAATGATAACAAGTAACAGAATGATGGACAATAGAATTCTTTTCAGCATGTATTTCCTTTAAATTTTATCGATTATTCAAATTTCTTTTTAAGATTGTTCTTTTCTATAAGAACCTTTGTTATTTCAGGTACATAGTTATCGATGTCTCCTGCTCCTAATGTGATAAGGACATCTATATCTTTTCTTAAGAGTAAATTTAATATTTCTTCTTTTTTACACATACTTTTTTCTATGCCCGGGCGAAGATTATCATAGATCAGTTTACTTGTTACTCCTGGAATCGGTTGTTCACGAGCGGGATAAATATCAACTAATATCACTTCATCGAGTAAAGAAAGGCTGTCGGCAAACTCCTTATAAAAGTCGCGTGTGCGTGTATATAAATGAGGTTGGAAGATTGCTGTTATTTTCCGATCCCGATACAAGTCACGTATGGACTGCACGCTTTGTTTTATTTCTGCCGGATGGTGGGCATAATCACTCAGAAAAACGACTTTCTCATTTTTTATTTTAAAGTCAAAACGACGATCTACTCCATGAAAGCTCGCCATTCCAAGTTTTATCTCTTCATCGGTTACTCCGTTGAGATGGGCAAGAGCCATGGCTGCTATTCCGTTTTCAATGTTAATGCTGATTGGTACACCTAATTGAATATCATTGATACGAGTATCCGGAGCTACAAAATCAATATAAATTTCTCCGTTTCCTATACGGATATTCTCAGCATGAAAATCTCCTTCGGTGCGTGAATAAGTATATATTTTTACTCCCGTTTGGACTTTCGGATTTAGTTCAAGTCCTTTATGAACGATCAGCGCACCGCCAGGTTGGATTAGGGTGGTGTAGTGGCGGAAGCTTTCCAAATAGGCTTCTTTTGTTCCGTAAATATCGAGATGGTCGGGATCGGTTGCTGTAATTACACTCATATAGGGCGATAGCCAATGGAAAGAGCGGTCAAATTCGTCGGCTTCAATTACTGTATACGGGCTGGACTTTGATAAAAGAAGGTTGGTTCCGTAATTCTTGGAGATGCCTCCGAGAAAAGCAGTGCAACCTACGTGAGACTGATGCAGAAGATGTGCAGCCATTGTGCTGGTCGTAGTTTTGCCATGTGTCCCGGCTACGCATAAGGCTTTGCTACTATGTGTAATGATTCCTAAGACCTGAGCGCGTTTTTGTATCTCAAACCCGTTTTCCCGGAAATAAACCAACTCTGCATGATCGTGAGGTACGGCAGGAGTATAAACCACTAATGTCGTTCTAGCATCTTTGCAATTTTCCGGTATAAGTTTTACGTCTTCTTCAAAATGGATTTGTGCACCTTCTGCAATTAAGTGTTCTATCAACTCGCTTGGAGTACGGTCGTATCCGGCTACTACCTTTCCTTTTGAAAGGAAATAGCGGATCAGAGCACTCATTCCTATTCCTCCGGCACCTACAAAATAAACCGATTTTATATTTTCTATGTTCATTGTTTTAATTATTTGTATTTCAATCTCCTTTATGATAGGAAGATTTTCGATAATCCTACAGTCTCCTATATGATTTCCTTTAGTTTTTTATTAGTTTTAGCACTTCCTTTGCAATAATTGTTGCCGAGTCGGGTAATGCCAGTTTATATATATTTTCACTTAACTCTTGCAGCTTGTCTGCATCTTCTATTGTTTTAAGGGCCGTTGGAACTAATTTTTCCATTGCTTCCGCGTCTTTCACATAAATAGCCGCACTTCTGTTGACGAGAGCCAGGGCGTTTTTTGTTTGGTGATCTTCTGCAACATTTGGTGACGGTACCAATATGACAGGTTTGCGTAGTAGACAGAATTCCGAGATGGAACCGGCACCTGCACGTGAAATTACCAGATCAGCTGCGGCATATGTCCCTGCCATATCTTTGATAAAGTCTGTCACATATAAATTGGGTATGCTGGCTATGTAGGAATTGCGTATCGTTTCACCTGTCATCGAAGCGATGACGTCTCTAACTTGCTGAATATAGATTTTTCCGGTTTGCCAGATGAATTGTATGTCACTGTGAGCTTTAATTGTATCCAATGCGGCAATTAAAGTCTGATTAATCGTACGTGCGCCGAGGCTTCCTCCCAATATCAGTATCGTCTTCTTTTCCGGTTTAAGATTTAGTGTTCGTAAAGCATCTTCGCGATTCAACGTGTGATTCAGTAAGTTTTGACGTACAGGGTTACCGGTCATGATTATTTTGTCTGCCGGAAAGAACTTTTCCATGCCTTCGTATGCTACACAAATTTTACTTGCTTTTTGAGCTAATAATTTATTTGTAACACCTGCATATGAGTTTTGTTCTTGAATTAAAGTCGGAATTCCCATCATACCGGCAGTTTTTAATGTCGGTCCACTGGCGTATCCTCCAACTCCCACTGCAACCTGTGGTTGGAATTCCTTAATGATGTTTCGTGCTTTCCATTGGCTTCGTGCCAACTTTATCAGTATTCCAATATTTTTCCATAAATGTTTCCGGTCGAATCCGGCTACGGGTAATCCTATTATCTTGTATCCGGCATCCGGTACGCGTTGCATTTCCATCCTTCCTTCAGCCCCGACAAAGAGAATATCTGCATTGGGACACAGCTCTTTAATCGCATTTGCGATAGATATAGCCGGGAAAATATGTCCTCCTGTTCCTCCTCCACTTATGATAATATGAGGCTTATTGTTCTTTGTTTCCATAAATCTTACTCCGTTATTATCTGCAGGTTTTTATGTTGTTTTTATCCTGCTTTATTTGTTTTTTGCCAATATATTTGTCTTTATTATTTCTTTTTACTCAAACTCTGCATCGCTGTTAAACGCTTTAGAAGTTGGATCTGCAGCAGTTTGTGCATCGCCACTTTCACTATCCGACGCTTCTATTTGCAATGGAATTTGTTCATCGTGTGCCTTTTGTTCTTCCAGTTTGGCTGTATATCGACTTACACTTAAAATCATGCCAATGTAAGCACAATTAATTAATGTCGAGGTTCCTCCTTTACTGATCAGTGGGAGTGGCTGTCCGGTTACCGGTGCCAGTCCGACGGCTACCATCATATTGAAAACAGCTTGCGATACGAGCAATAAAGCTATTCCAATGACGAGAAAAGCCGGAAAAGTTCGTTCGCACTTTTTGGCTATCCGTCCTACTCGGATTAAGATGCAAATATATAGGAAGACAACAACTGCGCCCCCTGCAAGTCCAAGTTCTTCGATGATAATAGCAAATATGAAATCGGAAAAGGCTTGGCTTAAGAAGTCACGTTGCACAGAGTTACCCGGTCCTTTTCCTACAACATTGCTTGTGGCCACGGCAATCCGGGCATGAGCTATCTGTGCGTCCTTATCTATGTCAAACTTGGCGGCCGGAACTTCCTTATCGTCAGTAAACTTCTCAATGCGTGAGCGCCAAGTGTCAAACCGATGCAAGAAAGGTAAATCACTGTTCTTTGTAAGAACGAGGAATGTCACCCCCAGGACAAGTATACTTGCCAAACCTCCGGCTAGCATTAGAAGTTTTTTCATAGATACCTTTCCGATAAACATCATCAGGTAGACTACCCCAAAAAGCAAAGCAGCTGTTGAGAGGTTTTCCGGGGCTATCAACAGGCATATTAAGCCGGTGATAATCATAATACGTTTAAATGCTTTCGGACTGGCACCATCTTCATCTTGCCCTTTTGACAAGATAAATGCAGTGACGATTATCACAGCCATTTTAGCTACCTCAGAGGGCTGGAACTGGACCCCCATGAATGTCATCCAGCGGGCTGCCCCGTTTACCCGCTCCATTAGCATCACAAGGGCAAGTAGCACAGCCGATATAGGAAGCAGGAAGACAGGAAACACCTGAAACCATTTATAAGGAATATTGTGCATAAATACAACAACTACAGCCCCTACCATTAAGATGATGCTATGTTGCGTGATTGGGCCCCAGTGATCTCCGGTCTTGTATGTTAGCGTGGATGCAGCACTAAACACTTCGACTATCGAAATAAGGCAAAGCAACAGGAATATGATCCAGATTACTTTATCTCCTTTGAATATGTTTTTTAATAGATCCACTTAATTTCTATTTGGTTGAATAATTTTCTCTTTATTATAAGGCTCTTACGTATGTTTTGAATTGGTCACCCCGGTCCTCATAACTGTTAAATAGGTCGAATGACGCACAGCAAGGACTAAGCAGTACCGTTTCTCCTTTTTGGGCAAGCCGGTAAGCAGCCTCCACTGCATCTTTCATTCCTGTTTGTATATCCACTACCGGAAGCCCGAAACGATCGAAAAAATCATGTAATTTTTCATTATGCAGTCCCAAATAAACCAAGGCCGAACATTTCTCACGTACCAGATCTTCTATTTCTGTATAATCATTTCCCTTGTCTTTTCCTCCAAGAATTAAAACCACTTTGGTCTTCATGCTCTGGAGAGCATACCAGCAGGAATTTACATTAGTTGCTTTGGAGTCATTGATAAAATCGACACCTCTTACACGAGCTACCTTTTCCAAGCGATGGGATACGCCTTTGAAGTCGGATAACGCTTGGCGGATATATTCTTTTTTAATGCCGGCAAGATTGGCTGAGATACCCGCAGCAAGTGAATTGTACAAATTGTGGGTTCCTTGCAAAGCGAGCTTTTCCTGTTCCATGTTAAATGCAATGGGTTCGGTAATTTCCACTTCACCATCATCTACATAAGCTATAGCACCATCTTCCTTTACAGCCGAGAATGGATATGAATGTGCTTTTAATCCGTGTTTATTCAACTCCTTTTTAATAATCGGGTCATCATTCCAGAAAATGAAAGCATCTTCCGGAGTTTGATTTTGTATAATTCGGAATTTAGCATCTACATATTTCTGCATGCAATGATCGTAACGGTCAAGATGATCTGGGGTAATATTCATTAAAACTGCAATATTTGCGCGGAAATTGTACATGTTGTCTAACTGGAACGAGCTGAGTTCGATGACATAATAATCATGCTTCTCAGTGGCAACTTGTAATGCCAGACTATTTCCTATATTTCCGGCTAATCCTACATTCAGCCCTGCACTTTTAAAAATGTGGTAGATGAGTGATGTTGTAGTCGTTTTGCCGTTTGATCCGGTAATACAGACCATTTTCGCATCGGTATAACGACCTGCAAATTCTATTTCCGAAATGATGGGAGTTCCTTGAGCTTTCAATTTTAATATTATTGGTGCATCATTCGGAATACCGGGACTTTTTATGACTTCATCAGCATTCAATATCAGTTCTTCCGTATGCTGTCCCTCTTCCCACGTTATACCATATTCATTAAGCATTTCTTTATACTTGTCTTTGATGGCGGACATGTCGGAAACGAACGTGTCGAAACCTTTTACTTTTGCGAGTACTGCGGCGCCTGCACCGCTCTCTCCGGCTCCTAATACAACAATTCTGCTCATATCATTTAGTGGTTAATTGGTTAGCGGTTAATGACCGGTACTTTACTAAGTGCAATCGTACAACCGCCATGATCGTTATCTTATTTTTAACGTAATAATTGTAATAGCTGCCAATACGATCGTGACAATCCAAAATCGTACGGTGATTTTTGCTTCGTGGAATACATTTGTTGGCTTCGTAAATACGTATCTGCATGTAGGGTCCAACTGTGAAAGTGTAGTCCGGAAGTGATCGTGTATGGGGGTTCGTTTGAACAAGCGTTGCCGTACTCCTTTCTTTTTCCCTATTTTGAAAAAATTTACTTGTAAGATGACGGAGAGGTTCTCCACCAGGAAAATGCCGCATAAAATGGGTATTAATAATTCTTTGTGGATGATAATGGCAAACACAGCAATGATACCACCTATGGTAAGACTTCCCGTGTCGCCCATAAATACTTGTGCCGGATAAGCATTGTACCACAAAAAGCCAATCAGGGCTCCGATAAAAGCACAAATGAAAATAACCAGTTCTTCGGATCCTGGAATATACATTATATTAAGGTAGCGAGCAAATTCAATATGTCCGGATACATAGGCCAATATGCCTAAAGTCAGTCCTATGATCGCCGAATTCCCGGCTGCCATTCCATCCATCCCGTCATTCAGGTTGGCTCCGTTACTTACCGCGGTTACTACAAAAATAGTAATAATCACAAAGACGATCCAGCCGGCAGTTTGTGCATGCTCTCCCATAAATTCAACAAAGTCGGCATAGTCGAGGTTGTTGCTTTTGAAAAAGGGTATGGTTGTTTTTGTTGATTTAATGTCCTGATTGGCATGGATTACCGTCATTTTCTCACCGGGCCTTTGGATTTCAATATTCTCACGTATAACGACTTGCGGACTAAGATAAAGAGTTAATCCGACAATTAAGCCTAAGCCTACCTGACCGATAATCTTAAATTTGCCGTGAAGTCCTTCTTTATCCCGTTTGAATGTTTTTATATAATCGTCGGCAAATCCTAGCGAACCTAGCCAGACGGTAGTAACCAGCATTAGTATCATGTATACATTATGTAGCTTGCCTAATAATAAACAGGGAATTAGTATGGCTACGATGATAATGATACCGCCCATGCTCGGTACTCCAACCTTGTTCACTCCAAATGGGTCAATGCTTGCATCCCGTTGTGTTTCGGTAATTTGCTTTTTTTTCAAGAGGTCAATAAAGCGGTCTCCCCATATGCTTGAAATCAGCAGTGCAAGGATGATTGCCATAAGCGCCCGGAAAGAAGTATAACCAAACATTCTCGCTCCGGGGAAATTATGATTGTTAAGCCATTCAAATAAATAGTACAACATGCTGTTAGTGATTAGTTTACTGTGGGTTTTGACTCATAATTCTATATTTAATAATCGCTTCCCATTAATCGTTAAACACTTCTTTAATTATCTCTTTATCATCAAAATGATGTTTCACACCTTTAATCTCCTGATAATCTTCATGACCTTTTCCGGCAACCAGAATAACATCTCCCGGTTGAGCCAGCATACATGCTGTTTTGATGGCTTCACGACGGTCTACAATGCTTATTGTTTTTTGCATATCATCTTTTTCCAGTCCGGCGAGCATATCATTAATTATATCTTGAGGCTCTTCAAACCGCGGGTTATCCGATGTAATGATGACGCGATCACTTGCTTTTGCCGCTTCTTTTGCCATAATAGGCCTTTTTCCTTTGTCTCTATTTCCACCGGCACCAACTACCGTGATAACTTTCCCCTTGCCTTCAAGTACTCCGTGAATCGCATTCAAAACATTAACCAGTGCATCCGGAGTGTGGGCATAGTCTACTATTGCCGTAAAACCTTTTGGGGAGCGAATGGCCTCGAAGCGTCCTGCTACCGGATGCAGAGTACTTAAGGCAACCAGTACATCTTCTTCTTTCTTACCCAATAAAACGGCTGCTCCAAAAACAGCAAGTAAGTTTGATGCATTGAACCGTCCTATAAAGTGTACCGCCAATTCGTGATGATTGAAATCAAGTAACATACCTTCAAAATGAGACTCTAAAATTTTTCCTTTGAAGTCACTAAGACTTCGCAGTGAATAAGTGTAGACGTGGGATTTCGTGTTTTGAGTCATAACCAGTCCGTTTTTATCATCCAGATTCGTTAAGCTGAATGCATTTTTAGGCATATCATCAAAAAACTTCTTTTTGGCTTTCAGATAGTTTTCCACGGTTTTATGATAATCCAGGTGGTCACGTGTCAGATTAGTAAAGATACCACCGGCAAAGCGTAGTCCGCTGATACGTTTTTGTGCGATAGAGTGGGAGCTGACCTCCATAAAAGCATATTTGCATCCGGAGTCCGCCATTTGTCCCAAAAGACAGTTTAAGGTAATCGGATCCGGAGTAGTATGCTCTGTTGGGATGGCTTGTCCGTCTATATAGTTACATACTGTTGAGATTAAGCCAACTTTATATCCGAAATAGCGGAAAATGTCATATAATAAAGTTGCAATTGTTGTTTTTCCGTTAGTACCGGTTACTCCGACAAGTTCCAATTTTGAAGTTGGGTTGCCGTAAAAAAGAGTAGCTACTTTTCCGACCGCGTCTTCACTATCCTTTACGTGTATATATGTGATGCTTTTATTTAATTCAACAGGCAACTCTTCGCATAATATGGCAACGGCACCCTTTTCTATTGCAGCCGTAATATAGGCGTGTCCGTCTGCCTGTGTTCCATGCATTGCCATGAACAGATGCCCGGGCTTTACCAGTCTGGAATCTATATTTACTCCTGTTATCTCGATTTCGGTACCTCCGATAATCTGTATCGGTGGTATGGTTTTCAATAATTCATTAAGTTTCATGCCTTAATTAATTTAGTATATTATTGATGCATCGAAAACGATACATACTTCATTGTTTTAGTGTTAAAGAGATTGTTTGTCCTCTCACTATTCTATTGCCTTGGGCTATAGACTGGCTTGTTACTTTTCCCACTCCACTTAACCTGACTCTTAATCCTCTGCTTTCCAATAGATAGACGGCATCTTTGGCACCCATGCCTATAACGCTAGGCACTGTTGTTCTGTTTATGGTCTGGCTTTGCAGGATAACGGCATTCGGTGATGACTGGGTATGTCCCCACAGTTCTCGTCCATAGCCCGAAAATGATTGTTGTTGTATGGGCACTTTCAATTCATTTAATATACGAAGAGCATCTTGTACTTCACCCGCTTTTACTGTCGGAATTATATTCGTTGCACTGTCGACGGCATCGCGGATATCGAACCGTAAATTCTTCGCATAGACCCTTTCGGCTATTTTCCCAAAGACGCTTCCTGCCATCAACCCTCCGGATGCAGGAAGTCCCGGTTTTTGTATGGATACAATGCAACTGTATTTAGGCGCTTCGGTCGGGAAGAATCCGCAGAAACTTACCAGATAGTTGACTCCTCCTGTTTTGTATCCGGCCGTACCTTGCGATATCTGCGCCGTACCTGTTTTACCGGCAACACCAAACTGCTTGTTACCTGCCGCTTTACCTAAACCTTCCGAAACGACTTTTCCAAGGATTTCCCGTATTTCTCTCAATGTTTTGTCCGAACATATTTTGGAGTTAATCACTTCCGTTGGATATTCTTGTATTGTTTTCCCGTCTTTGATGGCTGCTTTTACAAACTTGGGGCGAACCATAACTCCGTTATTGGCAATTGCATTGTAAAAAGTAAGAATATTAAGTGGAGGTACTTGTGTTTCATATCCTATACTCATCCATGGCAAGGTTGTTTTGGCAAAATATCTTTCTTTTGGCCCTTTTATATTGGGTTTTCCTTCGCCGGAGATTTGCAGATGAAGAGGCTTATCAATGCTCATTCGTTTCAACCCGTCTACAAATTTTTGCGGATTACTTCCATAGTTTCTATCAATAAGTGTGGAAACCCCTACATTCGAAGAGTATTCCAGTATATGTGTCACATCAAGTCTGCCATATCCACCTCGATGCCAGTTATGATCCTTCATTTGACGTCCATGCATCATTACTACGCCGTTTCCTGTATCTACTTCTGTATTTGGCGTTATTTTCCCGTCTTCCAACGCAACCATAATTGAAGCTGTTTTAAAGGTAGATCCGGGTTCCATCATATCGCTAATGGCATTGTTGCGGATCTCGTAATAATTACCGTCGTTGGCTTTTGTCATGTTTACAATCGCTTTAACCTCACCCGTGGCAACTTCCATCAATACCACTACGCCAACGGTTGCATTAATTTCCCTTAGTTTATCCACTAATGCCTTTTCACAGATATCCTGCATACCTACGTCAATCGTAGAAACGATATCATAGCCATCTACAGGAGGTATATCAATGATATTTAAATACTTGTTCATTACCTTCTGACGGTGGGTTACGCCGTTACGTCCTTTCAGCAAGCTGTCAAAAGCCAATTCGATGCCGTTTTTTGCTCCTTGTGCGGTATCGGCGTATAAATCACCTAGTGTACGTGTAGCCAGTGAACCGAATGGTTTCTTGCGCTGGTTGTAAACCTGTTCGTGAAATCCGCCTTTATATTTGTTCAGGTTGAATACCGGTAATCTTTTTACTTCTTTGTATTGGATATAAGAAATTCGTTTGGGATAGATCAGGTAGTTACGACTCCCTTTTCTTCTCCCTTTCGTTAAATGAGTCTTAAATTCGTATGCACTCTTGTCGGGAAATATTTTGTGTAATCCTTCGCAGATCTCTTTCATATGGTGGACGAGCATGGTATCTTTCATTTCACCACCTGCCTTGAAATCCATATAAATGCGATATTCCGGCAGAGAACTGGCCATTAGTCTGCCGTCTGCCGATAAAATATTTCCGCGGTTCGGTTTTACTACTACATTCTCTTTAACAAAGCGTTCAGCTACATTTTGCCAATATTCTCTTTCGGCAAACATGATCATTGCTGCTTTTACAACGATAGCTACTCCCGCCAGTCCCATTATAAGAACCACGAAGAAATAACGTGTCATTATATTTTTTTTGTTTACTGCCAAAGTCTTTTATTGGTTTAAGCTTTTTATTTTCTTGTTCTAATCTCGTTTTATAAGATACGGCGGATTTGTTGAAGTTTGCAAATCACTTTCTTTGGATGTGATATACTCTTCAATTCGCGATTGTCTGCTTCGTTCCATCAATTCGGAGCTACGTGTCAGAGCATCGTACTTTATGTCAATCAGCTCTTTTTTGAGCTTGTCCAATTCAATGAGTTGTTGCTGACAGGCATATCTATTATGGATATAAAATAATATAAGTACCATAATGAGTACCATCAGTTTGGTTTGGCGGCGAAAAAAATCCGTTGCCAAGATATCGCCACCGATTATATTTTTCAGGGAAGTGTGTTTCTTCACTTTCTCTGTTTTATTCTCATTCTTTAAATTCTCTGACTCCGCCATTGAATAATTATCTTGATTAATCTTTATTACTACTGTTATAACTTAATATGGCAATGAACTTATTTTAGTTTCTCAGCAATTCTCAGTTTCGCACTTCTGGAGCGAGGATTTTTAGCTAATTCCGCCTCGTCAGGGATAATTACTTTGTTGTTTACCTGACGAAATGGGGTTTGTAGATTGCCGTAGAAGTCTTTTTCCACATTTCCCTCTACATTTCCCGTCTTTATAATGTTTTTCACCATTCTGTCTTCCAGTGAGTGATATGTAATAACTACAAGTCTTCCTCCGGGTTTTAGTGCGGCAGTAGCTGCATACAACATTTCTTTCAGAGCTTCCATTTCTTGATTTACTTCAATGCGTAATGCTTGAAAGACCTTTGCCAACTCTTTTTTCTCTCTTTCCCGTCCAAAAAGCGGTTTGATAATATCTAAGAGATCACTTATGGTGGAAATTTTATGTTCGTTACGTGCTTTGACTATTATGGAAGCAAGCTTACGGCTATTCTTTAATTCACCATATAGATAGAAGAGGTTAGCCAACTGCTCTTCATCGTAAGTATTTATAATATCCGCTGCTGTCATTCCGGCGCGTTTATTCATACGCATATCTAAATTTCCTTCAAAACGGAAAGAAAATCCTCTTTCACTATCGTCAAAGTGGTGGGAGGATACTCCGAGGTCGGCAAGTATAGCATCAACCTCATTGATGCCATGGTATCGGAGAAAATTATGCAAGTATCGGAAATTACTTCGTACAAATATAAATTGGGGGTTATTCACAATGTTCCGTTCCGCATCTTCATCTTGATCGAAACCGAGCAATATTCCTCCTTTGCCTAGTCGGGAGAGAATCTCACGTGAATGCCCACCTCCACCGAAAGTGACATCAACGTAAGTTCCATCCGGGCGGATGTTCATTCCGTCTACACTTGGCATCAACAATACCGGTATATGGTATGTCAGTTCATTATTCTCCGTCACTGTTGCTTATGGTTTTAATCAATATATTGTTTTAGCTTATTCTTGTTCGCTCTCTTCTTCCCAATCATCACCTAACGCTTCCTGAAGTGCTTCGCTGAATTCCTGTGATTCGATAAATGGATTTTCTGTTTTTTCTTTAGCCCAAATTTCTATGGTGTTGTCCATTCCTATAAAGCGTACATCGTTTTGAATTCCGACCATTTGCAAATAACGTTTGGGAATTAATATCCGACCGCTTCCGTCGGGTATCATGATTTCGGTGTCACTCACGAATTGTCTGAATACAGCTTGATGCTTGGGGTTCCATTTGTTCAGTTTACGACGAAGCTGGTTTTGAGTTTTAAACCAGACGCTTTCCGGATAGAGGACGAGACAGCTTTGAAATACGTCTTTGCGCAAAACGAGCTTTTCCTCAGAAGCAGCTTGTAACTGTTTCCGGAAGTTTGCCGGAATAAAAACGCGACCCTTAGAGTCTGTTTTCGCTTCAATATTGCCCAAAAAACGTAACATCCCACCTTAATGTATTAAGCGACGGTAAAAATACATATTTCCCCACAATTCCCCACAATAATATTCGAAAATATTTTTTATAAGTTTTCAACACCCTGTTCATATGTTATCTTTTGAGTCACGGACAGGTTTTTATTCTGTTCTTTTTTTTGTGATATTTTTACGTGTTTTCTTTGGGTTCATAGCTGTATTTGTTTCGTTCTTTCTTCGGTCTATAGCGTCAGATAAGTCGTATATAAAGAGTGGACTTGATACGGAGCTGATACGACTGAAATGCAAATAATAAGCGTATTCCTTTTTTTCAATCGAATAAAAATTACATTTCTTTATTATGCAACTTTATAAGGAGAGAACTTACTCCAAAGAGTTATGAATTTGCATAAAAAAAGAGCGTAACGAACGCTGTTCAGCTAATTCGCTACACTCTGCTCAAATTGATTTGCTGCTTACGAGTTTATTGTAAACCATGGCTTTATTCATGGTTTTGATATATATCCGTTAGCATCTATTTCAAGTGGATGCGTTGAAATCCACCGTTCGATCAAACAAAATCTTTCAATTCTTGTTGTAACTTCTGACGGGTGAAAAAGATGCGACTCTTTACCGTTCCTAAAGGAAGACCCAGCTTTTCTGCAATTTCGCGGTATTTAAAACCGGAAACATGCATCGAGAAGGGAACTTTATATTCTTTGGGCAATGTGTTGACAATACGATGCATCTCTTTTAAATCGTAAGCACTTTCAGTACTTTCGAATCCTGAATCCTGAGGCAGGTTCAAGTGGTAAAGGTTATCTGTCTGGTCCACGAAGGTTTGGTCGCGTACCATTTTTCTATAGTTATTAATGAAGATATTGCGCATGATGGTATACATCCATCCTTTAAAATTAGTGTCCGGAGCATATTTATCTTCGTTGTCCAATGCTTTTAAAGAGGTTTCCTGAAGCAAATCGTTTGCCTCTTCACGATCGGAAGTCAGCTTATATGCAAAACGTAGTAAGTCATCTTGTATTTTAAGCAGGTCTTTTTGGAAAGTAATGCTGTTCATAATTTTATCTCCCTTTCTTTAAGTTATTCGTTTTGTTCTGTTTTCCTGTTGCAATGTTAAGTAATGAATATAAATGAAACAGGGGGATTTTCGTTATTCTTTAGGGGATAAACTGTCAAATAACAGAATACAGGTGTTTTTTGATGGTTTTCGGGTGTAGTTTTTAACCCATTTATTGCGCATAATTAAAAAGATGCGTTAAATTTGCGCAATCATTTTCTTTTAAAAAAGAATGGCCGACGATTTATTCAAGCAGATTGATATTGATAAAGTCCTTCGGGAGAAAGCTCCGAAGCATTATAAATATATCCCTAAGTTCGTCGTATCCTACTTAAAGAGAATTGCCCATCAGGACGAAATCAACACTTTTCTTCATCAATCTGAAGGTCAGGTCGGAGTCGATTTTTTAAAAGCCGCTTTGGAGTTTTTGGATACCAAAGTTGTGGTTAAAGGAGAGGAAAACCTGCCAAAAGAAGGTTTGTACACCTTTGTTTCCAATCATCCTTTGGGTGGTCAGGACGGTTTGGCGTTGGGCTATGTGGTGGGAAGTTTTTATCAGGGAAAAGTGAAATACATGGTCAATGATTTATTGATGAACCTGTCGGGTCTGGCTCCGCTTTGTATTCCGATAAACAAAACGGGAAAACAAGCGAAAGACTTTCCCCGGTTGGTTGAAGCTGGTTTTGCTTCGGACGATCAACTGATCATGTTTCCCGCCGGGTTGTGTTCCCGTCGGCAAAACGGGATTATTCGCGATTTGGATTGGAAGAAAACCTTTGTGGTAAAGAGCGTGCAGTCGCATCGTGATGTGGTGCCGATCTATTTTGAAGGCAGAAATTCCAATTTCTTTTATAACCTTGCGAACATCTGTAGAGCATTGGGAATCAAATTCAATGTAGCCATGCTTTATCTTGCGGATGAGATGTTTAATAACCGGCATAAAACGTTTACCGTAACAATCGGTAAACCGATATCCTGGGAGACTTTTGATCATTCCAGGACTCCGGCTCAATGGGCGGCTTATGTCAAAGAGATTGTATATAAATTAGGAACGAAGATAACTACTAACTGAGAAATATGGAAGAGATTATTGAAGCGGTAAGCAAAGAGTTGTTGAAGGCGGAACTTACAGAGGATAAGCGCTTACGAATGACAAACAAAAGCCATAATAAAATCTATATTATTACTGCCCAGGACTCACCCAATATAATGAGAGAGATAGGACGCTTGCGCGAGATCGCTTTTAGGGCTGCCGGTGGGGGCACGGGCGAATCAATGGATCTTGATGAATATGATACCATGGATCACCCCTATAAGCAGTTGATCGTATGGAATCCGGAAGCGGAAGAAATCTTAGGAGGATACCGGTATATTCTGGGTACTGATGTGGAGTTTGATGAACAGGGGGCTCCCGTTCTTGCTACCTCGCACATGTTCAATTTTTCAGATAAGTTTCTAAAAGAATATCTCCCTAAAACGATAGAACTTGGACGGTCTTTCGTGACCTTGGAATACCAGTCCACCCGGGCCGGAAGTAAAGGCTTGTTTGCGTTGGATAATTTGTGGGATGGCTTGGGCGCGTTAACGGTGATAATGCCCGACGTGAAATATTTTTTTGGCAAAGTGACAATGTATCCCAGTTACCATCGTCAGGGGAGGGATATGATTCTTTACTTTCTGAAAAAGCATTTTGGCGACAAGGACAATCTGATCACTCCAATGAAACCTCTCGAACTGGAGTCGGACGAGAAAGAATTGGCGGCTTTGTTCTGCAAGGATACTTTTAAGGATGATTATAAAATATTGAATACGGAAGTACGTAAGTTGGGATATAATATTCCGCCGTTGGTGAATGCTTATATGGGACTGAGTCCAACCATGCGTATGTTCGGTACGGCTATTAATTACGGTTTTGGAGATGTGGAAGAAACCGGAATCTTGATAGCTGTCGACGAAATTCTTGCGGAGAAGCGGGTGCGCCACATTGAGTCTTTTATTGAAAGTGAACCGGAGGCATGCAAATTGACTTCGGGAGCTAATAAAGTCTTTTATACCACGAAAAAAGATTAGCTTCTCACATCTGTTCTTCCGACTTTCTATGGAAGAATCCGACGCTTGTTGTCAGCTGATCTCCGGCAGACTGTTTCCGTTGATTTTGCGGTACAGATCCAATGCAAAAACATCCGTCATTCCGGAAATATAATCCAATACCGCTTGTATTCTTTCGTAGAGTGCAGGGGCTTTTATATTGTATTGGTCGGATACGCGGTTGATTAGCAATTGGGAATAAGCTTTTTCGGGAGAGCGTACTGCATTAATCATCAGTTCCAATAAAGTGCTGATAATTCGGAAACCTGCCAGCTCAATATCGAGTACATCGCGTGAACGGTAAATTTTTTCGGCCGAAAGGTCGGCACATATTCCGTAAGCTTTTGCCGGTTCGTCTGAGATATGTCTGATTAAGCTCCCTTCAAAGTTTCCTTCCAAGATTGCCGTTTCATGATCCAAAAAGGATGTGGTACATTCTTTAATAAGCAGTCCGATGACGGAAGAACGAAGATAGGCTATTTGTTCGTTGAGGTCACTTACAATATTAAATGTTCGTTGGATATGTTCTTTGTGCTTTTCGTTGAAATAATTCAGGAGCAGTTCTTTTGTCTCGGCTGTAGTAAGGATCTTGAGCTTGTGGGCGTCTTCTATATCCATCATCTGATAGCAGATATCATCGGCAGCTTCAACCAGATAAACCAATGGATGGCGGGCATATCTCAGTGGACTTTCATTTAACTTTACCATTCCCAGTTCCTCCGCAATCTTTCGGAAGCTATCTTCTTCCGTAGTGAAGAATCCGAACTTCGATTTCTTTCCTGCCAGGCTCGACGAAAAAGGGTACTTTATAATGCTTGCAAGGGTGGAGTAGGTGAGCACAAACCCTCCTTTTCGGCGACCTTCAAACTGATGTGTAAGAAGGCGGAGAGCATTGGCATTTCCTTCGAAATGAGTGAAGTCATCCCATTGAGATGGAGTCAGTTGTTCGCCATCCGGTTGTTTCTCTTTCAACTCCAGCCCCTTTCCTTCCGAGAAGAATGTAGAAATGGCCCGTTCGCCTGAGTGACCGAAAGGCGGGTTACCCAAATCGTGTGCCAGACAAGCCGCAGAAACAATAGAACCGATTTCGCCAAGGAAAGAGTTGCGCAGATTGGGGTGTCGCTCAAGAAGTACTTTCGCTACATCATTTCCCAACGATCGTCCTACGCATGAGACTTCCAGGCTGTGTGTCAGTCGATTGTGCACAAAGATGCTTCCCGGGAGCGGAAAGACCTGTGTTTTATTCTGTAAGCGGCGGAAAGGAGCCGAAAAGATAAGACGATCATAATCACGCTGGAATTCGGAGCGGTTTTCCTGACGCTTTTCATGAAATTCTTCCAAACCGAATCGTTTGGCCGATATAAGTGTATTCCAATCCATCATGGCTACTGATAATTTACTGTTTACAATTGCTGCAATCCGGTGCGAACTCTTCCGATTGCACATTATTTAACTGCAAAAGTATTACATTTTGACTCAAAATCCGTATTTTCGCCCGTTAATTAGTAAACAGACTGAAGATATGAAGGTACAAATCATCAATAAATCCAAGCACACACTACCATCTTATGCCACCGAAGCATCCGCCGGTATGGATTTGCGTGCTAATCTTTCCGAACCGGTTTCACTTGCTCCTATGCAGCGTTGCCTCATTCCAACCGGATTGTTTATTGCACTTCCCGTTGGCTTTGAAGCTCAGGTACGTCCACGTAGCGGACTGGCTTTGAAGAAAGGGATAACCGTTTTGAATTCGCCGGGTACTATTGATGCTGATTACCGTGGTGAGATTTGTATCATACTTGTTAATCTTTCGTCCGAGACATTCGTTATAGAAGATGGTGAGCGCATTGCCCAGATGGTTATGGCCCGGCATGAACAAGCTACCTGGCAGGAGGTGGAAGTGTTGGATGAAACTGAACGTGGTGCCGGAGGCTTTGGTCATACCGGAGTTTAAAGAATATTGATAATATATATGATGATGTGTCAAAAGACATTACGGAGGGTGCAGGTTGATTTTGCGGTGTGACTTACCTGGTGAAAACCTGTACAATTGTAGTAAAAGGGCTTCTGATACATTTTCTAGAGGACGGATAGGATGAAAAAAAATAAATTTCAAATAAAGATAGCTGCTCTTTTGCTGTTATGTGCAGGCTGCGGTTCATGTAGTGCTCCCCGTCATGCGGTTCAGGCTCAAACGCAGTTGCAAACTGATCGGGATATGGCTTCGCCGATAACGTTAAGCACCGATCTGCAGCGTAAATATGATTATTTCTTTCTGGAAGCTTCACGTCTGAAACTGCAGAATGACTATGCCGGGGCTTTCGACTTATTGCAGCATTGTCTTGCCATCGATCCTTATGCTTCGTCCGCTTTATATGAGATTTCCCAATATTACATGTACCTCAAGCAAGTACCACAGGGACAGGCGGCTTTAGAGAAAGCAGTTGAGAATGATCCCGGTAATTACTGGTATAGCCAGGGATTAGCCACTCTTTATCAGCAACAGGATCAGATCGATAAAGCCATCGGTTTAATGGAAAGCATGTCTACCCGTTTCCCTGAAAAAATAGAAACCCTTTATGCATTGCTCGATCTGTATAATCGTCAGGAAAAGTACGATAAGGTGATTGATACCCTGAACCGGATAGAAGCAAAAACGGGAAAGAGCGAACAACTCAGCATGGAGAAATTCCGTATTTATCTGCAAAAGAAGGACGATAAGAAAGCTTTTCACGAGATCGAAAGTTTGGTGGCGGAATATCCGATGGATCTGCGTTATCAGGTTGTTCTTGGTGATGTCTATATGCAAAACGGGAAAAAAGATGAGGCTTATAAACTTTATAAAAAAGTACTTGAAGCCGAGCCGGATAACGCCATGGCAATGTACTCGCTGGCTTCCTATTATGAACAGACCGGACAGACGGATCTTTATAAACAGCAACTGGATACGCTGTTATTGAATAAAAAAGTTCCTTCGGATACAAAGGTGAATGTAATGCGACAGTTCATCGTAGAGAATAATCAGGATGGCAAAGATAGTACGCGTATTATTTCTCTTTTCAACCGGATTCTCGATCAGGAAGATCCGGATGATTCGCAAATGCCGATGTTATATGCCCAATATCTCATCTCAAAAGGGATGAATAAAGAGTCGTTGCCCGTCTTAAAGAAAGTGCTGGATATTGATCCCACAAATACGGCCGCCCGTATGACTCTTCTTGGTGATGCCGTGCGGAGGGAAGATTATAAGCAGGTTATCGATCTTTGTATTCCCGGTACCGAATCCAATCCTGATATGCTTGAATTTTATTTCTATCTTGCCATAGCTTATAATCAGGCGGAAAGGCAGGATGATGCTTTGGCAACTTGTAAGAAAGCTTTAGAGCGTGTGACCGATAAGAGTAAAAAAGAGATGGTTTCCGATTTTTATGCAGTCATGGGGGACATTTATCATTCAAAAGACCAGAATGCTCAAGCGTATGCCGCTTACGACTCTGCCTTGGTTTATAATTCTTCCAATATCGGAGCGCTGAATAACTATGCTTATTATCTTTCCGTAGAACGCCGCGATTTGGATAAGGCCGAAGAGATGAGTTATAAAACCGTTAAGGCAGAGCCAAACAATGCCACTTACCTGGATACTTACGCCTGGATTCTTTTTGAGAAAGGGAGTTATGCGGAGGCGCGTTTGTATATTGACAATGCCATTAAAAGTGACGGAGAAAAAAGCGATGTCATAGTAGAACATTGTGGTGATATCTATTACATGACAGGTGATGTGGACGGGGCTCTTAAGTTCTGGAAGCAAGCCTTAAAAATGGGAAGCAAGTCGAAATCCTTGCAAAAGAAGATCGACAAAAAGAAATATATTCCGGAATAAGTGATTTAGAATATTTAGAATAATGAACAGTTTAGCTAGTAAATACGGTGTACGGGTCAATCTTCGTACTTTTTCTGCTATTTTCCTTCTCGGCTTACTAATGGGACTTTCCGGTTGTAAGACCACCCGAAAAGCCGTTTCTGTAATTCCCGAAGAGAATCGTTATCTTTCTTCCAAGGTACAACTTACTTTGCCCTATCAGGGCGATATGCTTACAGTCAGCGGTTCAATGAAGCTGATTAGGGATGAACGTATGCAACTTTCACTTTGGATGCCCTTATTGCGTACTGAAATGTTACGCTTGGAGGTGACTCCCGATGATATCTTGTTAATTGACCGCATGGGTAAACGTTACGTTCAGGCTTCAAGAGATGACTTGAAAACGGTATTGCCCAAAAAGGCTGATTTTTCCAATCTGGAAAAAACGCTTTTTGACGCCTCCAAGCCGGGTGGTAAGAATACGCTGACTGCGGAGGAGTTGGGACTTACGGCTTTTGCAAAAGCCAAACTGACCTTTTCCGATTTTTCTGCCGGAGAATTTACATTACTTCCTACTCAGGTCTCTACCAAATATACTAAAGTTGAATGGACTGAATTGATTGAAATGTTGATGAAATTATGAAACGTTTTTGTGTTGTTATATTAGCTTGTTTTTGTCTTTTAATGCCGTTGTGTGCCCAATCTAATAAGATGATTGAGGAACTGAAAAATAAGCGGGGGCTTCTGCAAAAGCAGATTAAGGAGACTGAAATGTTGCTGAAAACAACCAAAAAAGATGTGGGCAGCCAGTTGGCCGGTCTTGCGGCGCTTTCCGGTCAGATTGAGGAGAGGAAGCGTTACATCACGACGATCAATGGTGATGTGGATGCTCTTGGAGGTCAGTTAAGAGTATTGGAAATACAACTCTTCGCTTTGGAAGCCGATCTTAGGGATAAGAAGAAAAAGTACGACTCATCCGTCCAGTATCTTTACAAAAATCGTTCAATTGAAGAAAAGCTGATGTTTATATTGTCAGCTAAGAGCTTGGAACAAACTTACCGTCGCTTGCGCTATGTGCGTGAATATGCCACTTATCAACGTTTGCAAGGAGAAGATATTATCAAAAAGCAAAAGCAAGTCACGCAGAAGAAAAACGAGCTGTTACATGTAAAGACCGAGAAAGAGAATTTATTGGAAGAACGTGAAGCAGAAAAAGTAAAACTTGAATCCCAGGAAAAAGAGAAACGGACTATTGTATCTGGCTTGCAAAAGAAACAACGTGGTCTGCAAGGTGAGATCTCGAAGAAGAGGCGTGAAGCCAATCAGTTGAATGCGCGTATTGACCACTTGATTGCTATTGAGATAGAGAAAGCACGTAAGCGTGCCGAAGAAGAAGCTCGTCGTGAAGCTGAGGCTCGAAGAAAAGCTGAGGCAGAGCAAGCCGAAAAGGCTGAGAGAGCGGAAAGAGCATCGTCAGGAAAGTCTGCTTCGCCAGCTAAAAAGAAAATCACAGCCAAACCCTTGGAAACCTATTCCATGAGTAAGGAAGATCGGGAACTCTCCGGTAATTTTGCCGCTAATCGCGGTCGTCTGCCGGTGCCGATAACCGGATCATATATTATAGTCAGCCATTATGGCGAATATGCAGTGGAAGGTCTTCGGAATGTTAAGCTGGATAATAAAGGAATTGACATACAAGGAAGACCGGGAGCACAAGCACGTGCCATATTTAATGGAAAAGTGGCTGCTGTATTCCAGTTGAATGGGCTTTTTAACGTACTGATCCGTCATGGCAGTTATATCTCTGTCTATTGTAATCTGTCCTCTGCATCTGTCAAAACAGGGGATAATGTAGCAACAAAACAAACTATCGGTCACGTCTTTTCCGATGGTTCCGATGGCGGTCGCACCGTACTTCACTTCCAATTACGCCACGAGAAAGATAAACTCAATCCGGAGCCTTGGCTTAATCGCTAAGGCTCACTTGCGGGTTTCCTTTCCAATATTTGCAACAGATTTTTCTCTTACTTATTTTTGAGAAAAGAAATAAGAGAGAGAAAAATATCAACTAGTTATAAAATAGCGGATTGAAAGATTTCTTATATTTGTTGCAATATTTAGGAGAAACATGAAACAGATTATACGAGTTGCACTACTGCTATTTCTTTTTGTTTTTTGCGCTTGCAAAGACCGCTCCTACCGACGTATTCTTGTCGTGGCAGACAGCCTCACTTATGTCAATCCGGACAGTGCCATTACGTTACTCAAACAGTTGAAAGCACAAATGAACAGTGAACCGGAAACCACACAAATGTATTACCGCCTACTGCAAATAAAAGCAAACGATAAAGCATACATCACCCACACTTCGGACAATGCCATACTTCCCATTGTGCGATATTACGAAAAGAAGAAAGCTAAAGCCCACCTCATGGAAGCCTATTACTATGCCGGACGGGTATACAGCGATCTTAACGATGCACCGCAAGCATTAGAGTATTTTCAGAAAGCAAAACAAGCCTCACACAGCAACACCGACTACCGACTCATCAGTAAAATCTACGCCCAAATAGGAGACCTGTTCAGCTATCAAGATATCTACGGTGAAGCTTTGGGAGCATTTAAAAAGGCCTATCCGTATAGCGTAATGGCCAAAGACAGCTCCGGTATGGTCTTTGCCTTACGGGATATAGCTGGAGCCTACAGGGATAACAATCTCATTCCCTATTCTCTCTATTATTATCGCAAAGCATTCCATCTGGCACAAACCATCCACAATCAGTTTCTCATGGATTTGGTGCAGAATCAGATGGCAAGCCTGTATGTCCAACAAAAAAAGTACGATTTAGCCTGCAAAGCCCTGCGGCCTTCACTAAATAATATAGAAGGGCACAGTAAAAGCGGAATCTATTCCATTGCTTCAAAGTTATATTATAAGACGGGGCAGATTGACTCCGCCACCTATTATTACAAGGAAATATTAAGTTGCGGCACCATCTACGCCAAACAGGCGGCACAGCGTGGACTGGCGGAAATAGCCATGCAAGAGAAACGCCCGCAGGAAGCCTTGGAGCATCTTGACCGGTACCTGATATGTACCGATTCCGTTCAAAAGTTGCACGATGCCGAAGCCATTCGCAAAATACAAGCCCTCTACAACTACCAGATACGTGAAAAAGAAAACACCAACCTAAAAGTAAAAAACGGACAACAAAGATTGTGGATTCTCTATTCCGGAGTGGCTTTCGCATTCCTGCTCACCGCTTTTATCCTATACCGCGAAAGAAGTAGGAGAAAAAGCCTACAGCTCAAGATACAACTTGAAAAGGTGGAGGATTTGAGAGAAGAATCGTATCAACAGAGCCAACAAGCTCTGGAAAAAAATAAAGAACAGATTAACAAACTGGCGGAACAAATCAAAGCACTCCAAGAGAAGAACGGACTGCAAGCCAAATTATTGCAGGCGCAAAAAGAACAGATTGAAAAAAGCAACGCCCTTATCAAAGCTCGGCAGGAAAAACAGGAAATAGACAAAGCCGCTTTTTATGAATCGGAGCTATATACATGCTTCCGGAATTTAGCCAATGAAGCTGCTCCTAAAATCACCCGTGAACAATGGACGATGTTACAAACAGAAATAGATAACGTTTACAACGACTTTACCAAACGCCTGCTTTCCCTCCACCCATTCAATGAATTTGAGCAACGCGTTTGCCTTTTGCTTAAGCTCCACTTTTCCACTACAAGCATTGCCAATATCACAGTACATTCCAAATCGGCAGTAGTATCTGCCCGTAAAAGGATGTTCGAAAAAGTGTTCCTGAAAACCGGAACTTTGGAGGAGTGGGATACCTTTATCCGGTCACTTTAAGACATTTCTAAAGGCACACATGTAAAATGCGCACAAAATGCGCACAAAATTTCTTGTTCTCTCCGATAAGCCTTTCTAATTTTGAGAATAATTAATCATAAATCTCGAAGTTATGAAACGTTTACTATCCATATGTTTTTTTATTTTGCTATGCATTAGCATTAAAGCAGAAGAGGTAAATATTATATTAACCCATCATGAAGATGAGGATATTGATACCCGTTCTTTATCAATTGATCCCACTGCCACTCATGATGCCAACACCGTGTACATCTATTATGCAGACTACTTGGCAAATGTACAGGTTACAGTAAAAGACTTATCTGGAAATACCGTTTACTCAAATGTCATCTGTGTGTCCTACAACCAGCCTTATTCTTTCATATTAAGTAATGCGGAAAGCGGAGAATACAAATTAGAATTGGAATATGGAGTAAAATATTATTATGGATACTTTGAAATCAGAAAGCCACTATAGTGCATAAATAATTTATTGTTAAACATTAATTCTTTAAAAATTATGGATTCTTTAATGATTTTACCATCCTTCTTAGTCGAAAAGCTAGAAGATGAAGAATTGATTCTTGTAAACGGAGGTATGAGCGCCCCTGTCGCAGTTAATAATGGTTCGGGAAAATGCTCTGGAACAAATAACAGCGATGGTAGTTGCAGTGGTACGAACAATGGTGCAGGACTATGCCAAGCTACATTGGAGTAACGTACAAAGAAGGCTAAATAAAAAACCTTCTTCCATTTTTTAGGAAAGGGGATTTCCCCTTTCCTCTATTCTAAAAAGCACATCATATGAAGAAAACTTATTATGAATTTGAAGAAGAAATATCGCCTAAAGCATATTTACATTATAATGCATTCAGCAATCAGTTTTTATTGTTAAATAAACAAAAACAAGACATTTGGTCTAAATATGATTGTAGCGAAATAGAAAAAAGAGAGCCTTTGTTCTTCAAAAAATTACTTGATGCATCTTTCATTATTCCTGATAGTTTTGATGAATTTGAAGTTAGCAAATATATAAAAAACAAGATGCAATGTGGTTCTTCAATGTATCATATTGTAATCAACACAACATTGGATTGTAATCTAAATTGTTGGTATTGCTATGAAAACAAGATCTCTGGAAGTAAACTAAAGGACGAGGTGATTGAAGCTATCAAAAAGAATATTGAAATAGAATATTCTTTAGCCCGCTTTAACACGCTCAAGCTATCTTTTTTTGGGGGAGAACCATTTCTTAATTTTGAGGGAATAAAAAAAATTCTCAATTACGCAAAAGAGTTTTGTAATAGGAAGAGTATAGAATTAATTGCAGACTTTACTACAAATGCAACATTAATCAACGAACAGCACATTAATTTTTTAAAAGATTTTAGATGCCATTTTCAAATAACCTTTGATGGGGACAGACTTATTCATAATAGAATAAAAAGAGATATACTTAAACCTGCAACAGACACATACCAAAAAACAATAAATGTACTTCAATGTATTAATGAAACAATCAAATTACGTTGGATTGCTGTCAGAATAAATTTCAGTAATAGGACCTTAGAGAAGATTGAAGAAATCATTAATGATATCAGTTTTCTAGATAGAAGATATACTTATGTTATATTAAAAAAAGTCTGGCAGATCTCAAAAGAAAATGTAGATGCGTTATTGCTCCATACTGCAATTCAAAAATTCTTTGATAATAATTTTCTGCTTGATTATTATATTATGCCGAAAGGGCATGTCTGTTTTGCCGAAAGAGACAGAGAAGTTCTTTTCAATTTCGACGGTCAAGTTTTTAAATGCTCTACTATATCTTCATTTGATGAAAATGAATCTTTAGGAAAATTAGACTTATCTACGGGTCAATTACAATGGGATTTATCCAAAATATCATATTGGCAAAAAGATATGTTACAAGAAAAATGTACCAGATGCAAATGGTATCCTGCATGTTTAGGCCCGTGCAACAGACAATTACTAGCGCATAAAGGGAATTTTATTTGTACCTTTGATTCAATAAACATGAATACAAAAGAATTTCTGATGTATGCATTCAAGTTCCATTTACTAAAAGAAGAATTAAATAAATTGGAAAAGTAAACTCTGTAAAAAAGGATAATTAATGAAAACGAAGTTACTATTTATTATCACCATATTACTTAAGAGTTATACCGGATATGCACAATACACTTTTTCCGGAACAATTACTAATGCTAAAAAAGAAGTATTACCCGGAGTCCAAATCATATTGTCCATACAAGACTCTCTGTCAGCGGCAACAATGACTGATGAAAACGGGACATTTGTCTTTAGCAAACTTCATAAAGGAGAATACACAATACAAGCTGCATTTCCCGGATACATCACCCTTGAACAGCCTCTTAATCTGTCACATAACCAAAATTCTTCATTAACGCTTATACATGACATGAATGTAAACTTGGAGGCTGTGGAAGTTGTAGCAAATAGGAATGACCGGGTAAAACGCACAGCCACGGGGCAAATCTTTTATCTCTCTGAAAAAGCTAAAAATTCAGGAGACCCCTACAGAGCTTTAAAAGAAATACCACGACTGACTTCAAATGAAGCTCTTCAAAAAATAACGATGGAGGATGGGACTTCTCCGCTTATACTGATAAACGGCAATAGAATCAACTCAGGGGTTGCTCCTATTGATCCGAAAGAAATAGAGTCCGTTGAAGTCATGGATGTGGTAAGTGCACGCTATCTACGCACAGGAACGAAACACATCATCAACATTAAACTTAAAGAGAAGACCGCTCCCTATTCTTTTTTTCAATTGATGACAAGGCATGATGTCCCTTTGCGTGAAGGCATGGGAGCCATCTATTTTGAAGTGGGAAATCCTCGTTTTTCCTTGTATGGGAGAGCGGCTGGCGGATATCTTCACAACGATAAAAGCGAAGTAAACGGATGGCAAAAGGACGAAGGATATTATAAACAAAATACGGCCACAAACAAAAAGAATAATAATGATCAACTGGGCGAACTGTTATTCAAATGGAGGATGGGAACCAAAGATTATATGATCGCCCAAATATATGGAAGGCAGCAGTTAGACAAAGCAAACTCATGGGGGAACGGTATATATACTACCGATGAAAATCAAGACTACGATTTCAATACTGCCACACGGGATAATTCTTACATCTTAACAGGAAGTCTCTATCATAAGCACAGTTTTACTCCTCGCAGTATATTGGAGACAACCTTCTCATATAATCAGAATGGCAATCAAGATAGCAGTGAGAGAAATGAAAATTATATGGAAAGCTCCTATCAAAGTTTCTATAAATACAGGAATAAAAGAAATTCCGGAAGCTTGAATCTGGATTATTCTTTGGATTTCAGGAATGGCAATAGCTTGAATATTGGCAATGAAACAAACTATACTAACGACCGCATTCATGAAATCACTCAAGAATATCCTATTTTCCATCACCGGGAGTGGGGCGAGTATCTATATTCGGCTTTTAGCGGAAAAATAAGAAAAGTATCGTATATGATCTCCATTGGAGCTGAAGGCATTTGGTTAAAAGCCGGTAACGCTTCAAATCAATACTTCAAGCCTCGCGCAGCACTAAGTGGAAGCTATGCCTTTAACGACCACCACTCTATAGAACTAAATTACACATTGACAAACCAAGCCCCCGAAATAGGGCAACTGAATCCTTACAACACTTCCACCGACTCATTGGAAGTAATTAAAGGAAAACCGGACCTTCTTCCCATTCAAAATCATCGGATAGATGCTTCTTATACATTTAATAAGGCGGGCTGGTATCTAACCCCTTCCATTTCTTACAACATATATACGGATATGATAGAAGCATCCGGATATACCGATAACGGCATTTATATACAGTCATACCAAAATACAGGTCGGTTTAAAACACTATCAGCAGGAGGGACTCTTAGCTACCGAATTAACAAAATAGGGAGTATCTCTGTTTATGCAGCTCACAATGTGGACTATTTTTCAGGAGCGGAAGCCAAGAAAAGCTTTTCTTATGGAGGAAATACAATGTTTTCACATAAAAAATGGACACTCAATGTAGATGTATCCCATCGCAATTATCTATTCACTGCAATATCACGTACCAAACAAAAGACTCCCGACTATTCTCTATTGCAAATTATATACAATTTCACAAAAGACTTTTATATATCCGCTGCTATACAATATTTTATCGGAACTTCACAAATGGAAGTTTCGACACATAGCAGTACTTACAGATCATTTGTATCCAGACGAATGACTGACCAATCAATGCGGCCATGGATTTTATTGCGCTATACATTCCGCAAAAACAGCAAGCAAAAGATAGACATAGGTAATGTTGTAAAAAGCAAGGAGCAAGGTATATCATTACAGAAATAGTAAACATATATACTTAACCTATATGAATGAGAACCAAAACAATGAGTCACTTCCCTTTTTATAGACAACATGATAGTATGTTATGTGGTGTAACATGCTTGCAAATAATATGTCAATCTTTCGGGAAGATATATTCATTAGGAAGTATATTGCATTATTGCTTTGCCACGGTAGAGGGCGTATCTCTATTAGGTATTAGTGAAGCAGCAAATAAACTAGGATTACATACCCTTTGTGGACGTACAACTTTAGAGCTAATTAGACAAGCTCCTTTACCTTGTATTCTCCATTGGAATCAAAATCATTTTGTTGTTCTATATAAAATAAAAGGGAAAGAAGAAAAAACAATATTTTATATTGCCGATCCCGGGAAGGGTTTATTAAAATATTCCTTTGATGATTTTAAAGAACATTGGCTCAGCACTCAATCAAAAGGAGAAGAAAAAGGCATTGCCATGTTTCTTCAACCGACTCCCGCCTTCTATGAAAAGGAAGGAGATTCTAAAAAGGAAAAACGCTCCTTCGGTTTTCTGTTCGGTTATATCAAACAGTACCGCCGCTATTTCGGACAAATAGCGCTGGGATTACTCATCGGCAGTCTGCTACAACTCATCTTTCCTTTCCTGACACAGGCAATTGTAGATGTGGGTATTACCCACCAGAATATCGGTTTCATTTATTTGATTCTTATCGGACAGTTGATGCTTACTGTTAGCCGGACATCCGTGGATTTCATAAGGCGGTGGATATTACTGCACATCAGTATGCGCATCAACATTTCGCTCGTATCGGATTTCTTCATCAAATTATTGAAACTCCCCATGTCTTTCTTCGATACCAAACTGCTGGGGGATTTGATGCAGCGCATGAACGATCACAGCCGTGTGGAGAAATTCCTCACCACACAGACATTAAGCGTGATGTTTTCTTTTTTGAGCTTTATCGTCTTCGGTATTGTTCTGTTATGGTACAGTCTGCCCATATTCGGTATATTCCTGATAGGGAGTATCTGCTACGCCCTGTGGATTGCCCTGTTCCTCAAAAGGCGGAAACAGATTGACTACCTTTACTTTGAGAATCAGGCTAAGAACAACAACAAAACGTATCAGTTTATCACTGCCATGCAGGAGATAAAGCTGCAGGACTGCGAACAGCGTCGGCGATGGGAATGGGAGGATGTACAGGCGGATCTTTTTGAAACCAACATGAAAAGCCTGAAGCTTCAACAAACGCAGGAGGCGGGAAGTCTTTTCATCAACGAAATAAAAAATATTGTGATCACGGTACTGGCTGCCACTGCCGTCATTAATGGAAGCATGACGTTGGGTATGATGCTGGCGGTACAGTACATCATCGGGCAATTGAACACGCCCATCGACCAGTTGATGAGTTTCATCTACTCATTGCAAGACGTCAAAATCAGTCTGGAGCGTATCAACGAAATACACGAAATGGAAAACGAGGAGAGTAATCCGGAAGCTTTGGTACAATTTAAAAATGCAGACAAAAGCCTTCACCTCAAACAGGTGGATTTCAAATACGATCCGCACAACCCACACAAAATTCTGGACTGCGTGGACTTTACCATCCCCGAAGGGAAAGTGACCGCCATCGTGGGTACCAGTGGAAGCGGGAAGACAACCCTCATCAAACTGTTGTTGGGTTATTACCATGTATTGGGAGGTGAAATCACTATTGGAGATACTTCGTTGAACGAATACAACATGAAGTGGTGGCGCAGACAGTGTGGTGTAGTCATGCAAGACGGCGTAATCTTCTCCGAATCCATAGCCCGCAACATTGCGGTGGACGACGGGGAAATAGACAAAGAACGGCTGGTTAGGGCAGCCCGGATTGCCAATATAGATGACTACATCATGCGTCTGCCACTAAAATACAACACCCTTATCGGTCAGGACGGGGTGGGACTCAGTCAGGGACAGAAGCAACGGATACTGATAGCAAGGGCGGTATACAAAAATCCGCAGTACATCTTTCTGGATGAAGCCACAAACGCATTGGATGCCAATAATGAACGGGCTATTGTAGAAAATCTGACGGAATTCTATAAAGGGAAAACCGTAATCATTGTGGCTCACAGGCTAAGTACTGTAAAAAATGCAGACCAAATCGTAGTGATAGAGAAAGGGAAAATTGTAGAAACAGGATGTCATGCCGAATTGATAGATTCTAAAGGAGCTTATTATAACTTGGTAAAGAACCAATTGGAATTAGGCATTTAAAATGAAAGGCACTATGGAAAATATAGAACTTAGAAGTGAGGGTGTGCGCAAAATTATCGGAAAGATTCCGCCCGTACTTATCCGGAGCGGAATAAGTATTATTGCGCTCATTATAACACTGCTGTTGGTAGCTGCCGCATTCGTGCCTTATCCGGAAATGTTGGAGAGCGAAATTGTTATTACCGGAATCAATCAGGAGAAGGCGAGTGCAGAAGGAATGCTCGCCTATTCCCGCATTACACAGATAAAGCCCGGCATGAAAGTGGAGATAGAACTAGAAGGATACGATACCCGGAAATATGGTTATCAACATGGAGTGATAACCGGTATTTACCCAAAAGTGATTACCCAAAAAGGAGAGAACTTCTTTTCATTCATCATTACATTGCAAAATGATTCCATCATACGGCAAGGAATGAAAGGAAAAGTATCTATTATTTTATCAAGCAAGACATTGCTTAGAAGGATTATAGAGAAAAAATAAGATCATGAATAACCTCAAATTATTCTTCAAAAATAGGACTGTCATCATTGTGGCTCACAGACTAAGTACCGTTGCACATGCAGATAAAATTATTTATATAGAAAAAGGCCAAATATTAGAAGAAGGCACTCATGAAGAACTATCCAAGAGGAAAGGGCACTATTATACCCTAATAAAGAATCAACTCGAGTTAGAACAATAATTAAAAGATCATCTATGAAACATTCATTTCTTTTATTAGCAACCTGCTTATTATTTGCAATGCATTTAAGTGCAAAGGACTACAAATTGTACGGACAAATACGATTCAATGATTCCGGACAAACCGCAAGCGAAGTTCATGTTTACGCCATGACTACCGATTCACTCATTAGAAACCATCTAATAACTAATAAAAGTGGGGTCTTTATGTGGAAAGGGCTTCCGCCTGACATGTATATTTTCTACGTACAAGTAAAAGGGTACCAGCCTATAAATATGCTGATAGATTGGAAAAACAACAAAAATATAGATTTAGGCAAATTGTTACTCATTCCTCATTTGACAGACAAGGAGATAGAACTGCCGGAAGTAGTAGTAAAGGGCAATCAGGTTATTCAGAAAGCAGACAAGATGATTGTATTTCCTCAGGTTGATCAAATAAAAATATCAGCAGGGAGCATGGATCTGTTGCGTGTCATGAATTTACCGGGTATGAATGTAAACTCTATAGAACAGAGAGTACTTATAGAAGGTCAAACTCCCGTATATCAAATAAATGGAAGACCGCAATCCAGAGAACAGGTATTAGGTATAAAGCCTGACGATATCGCCCGGATTGAATATAGTAACAACCCTTCCATTCGTTATGCTAACCAAAATGTAGGAGGAGTAATCAACTTTATCTTGAAAGAAAGATATACCGGCGGCAGTGTATATGCCAATGCAATGGCTTCGCCGATGACCGGTTTCTTAAACGGAACACTGAGTAGTGGATTCAATTACAAGAAGTCAGAATTCACCTTTCTGTATAATAATAGCTGGCGGGATTATGATAAACGCTGGACTAATCGTTCCGAAGAATTCAATGGTAGTGATTATACGATAAAAAGATACAGTAACGGATTGCATTCGCCTTTCGGCTATTTATCCCACAACATCAACTTGGGCTACACTCTTCAACTGAATGACAAAGATATGTTCAGTGTAATGTTCCTTAATGATGTCGGCAGGCAACATACTTCGATTAATGCAAATATGCAACAGTTGGCGGGGAACGACGCACTTGAATTTACGCGCCGGAGCAAAGCTGTTTATAATGGTTATTTCCCTTCTCTGGATTTATTTTTCATCCACAAATTCAAAGACCAGTCACTGGAATTTAATCTCGTAGGAACACTTGGCAATGGAGATTATAAACGGAACTTATCCGACTACTATAGTGATAGCCAAGAAGAGAAGATCGTGAACAATGTAGACAATCATAAGAGATCACTTATCGGGGAAGCCACTTATAGAAGATATTTCAAGACCCAAAGCCTTAGCTTGGGAATCCGGCATATTCAAAGCTATACAAAGAATGAATATACAGGGGCTAATACAGAAATTGCAGAAATGAATTCGATGAACACATATATTTATGGAGAGTGGTCGGGGCGGCTTAAAAAGCTGAGCTATTCATTAGGCACGGGAGTGAAATTCTATAAGGTGGACAATAAATCGGAAAAGAAAGATTATGTATCCAATCTGTCAACTGTCAGCTTGCTATACCCTTTAAGCAAGAAGTTAAAGGTTAGCTACTTGCTACAGTTGACACCGACTTTGCCCACTCTGTCACAGCTTAGCGATATAGAGCAAACCTACGACGACTTGTTAACCATAAAGGGGAATCCCCAATTGAAAAAGTATAATTCCCTAAGGAATCGCTTTTTATTCACTTATACGAATAAAAAATTCAGAGCTAATCTTTGGCTGAGCCATACCAAGACATTCAGCCCTATTGCACTATACACATTTTATGACAATGAACGATTTATCTCTGAATATCAAAACATGAACTATAATCAGCAGACCAATGCACAGCTGGACATGAACTTATCTAACTTACTAAACTGCATCAATCTATCTGTCACAGGAGGGTGGAACCGTTATTCAAGTTCAGGGACCGATTATCACCACCATCTATATAATTTATATTGGTCCACTTCCATGCAAGTTTATTATAAAAACTGGAATTTATCTTGTGAATATACGCGTCCGCAAAAAAGACTTTCCGGGGAGATTCTCAGTACCGATGAGAATTATTCAGCCGCACTATTGGGTTATAAACATGGTAATTTTATGTTTAGAGGAGGGGTATATTATCCGTTTACCCAAGCATGGAAAAGTCAGAACAGTTCACTGTCCAAAGCTAATCCTTATCATGAGAAAGTATACATCAAAGATAATAGAAATATGATTATGGTAGGCATTACTTACCAGTTCAGTTATGGCAAATCTTTTAATAAAAGCCGGAAAACACTCAGCAACTCAGATTCCGAAACAGGTATCCTTAAAGTTCAGGAATAACCTTATACTGATAAATAACGGCTGACTGGCTAGGGCTGTTATTTATCAGTATATTTCAGTTGCAAAATTATTCAGGACTTATTGCAGTAAAACAGAGCTGCCATACGTCTATATAGACGGTTAGCCACATTAATACAATAGTATGATGCCGAACTATACAATTATGTTTAACGAACTAAAATTAAATGGCTATGCAGAAAAATGAATTTAGGCAATTAGGAAAAAAGAACATGAGACTTCTTTCTCAAAACATAAACAGTATTCTTTTGCCCTTCCTTTTGCTTCATTTACGATGTCATTTTATAAATTCTTAAATAGAGACGGATCACAACATCATGGCATAGGCATAAAACCGGATATTTACATAGAGAATAAAGATATTAACAAAGACTCTCAACTGAAAGCCGCGGAAAAGTACTTAAATGAATTGGCACAACAAAAGCTTACTTTGGCTTACCCTAAATAAAGCCCTTTTTGCTTTAGTCCTGAGCTTGGCTTACTAATTTTACGGCGAAAATAAAAAAACTATTTTAACGTAAGTTCGATGAAATCTTCCAGAAAAGATAATAGCAGCACTTCAGTCCCTTCATTGCTTCATAAATACCTGTATAGCAAAGTGTTGCGGTGAATGCTGAAAAGAAAGATCAGACTCCGGCATTCTTCACTTTCTTCACCGAATAGACATTGACCAATCTGGCATGTGGGTAGGGCGGGTGATATCGGCGTGTCAGTACTCCCGATGGCAATAATAAGGATTAGGAATGCGTATCAAAAATACTATTGAACAGTAGTTGACTTTCGTTGTCCGATCAGCCGACAGTAGTAGTCTATTTATATAGAACGGTAATTTATCACAAAAGAAAGGCGTGCCCATCGTATTCGACAGCTATGAAGCTCCTGTCCGGCGGAAAAGGTGAAGGTGAAAGGGTTGAAAGAAGATGAATACCCATTTTATGCCTTTTTATTCACTATAAAGCATTGAAAAGCAATTGTTTATAAAAGACTGAAAGGAGGTGAAGCCGATTATGCCGATACCAACAAGAAGGATGATGAAACGTTGCAAGAATACAACCTTACCGATAACTAACATGAGTCAGACGACAAAAAGCAATCGATTGGAGGCGTAACAAATACGATTCACGAGGCGTCTCGCTCATGCTGCGTTACACGTTCAATTCCATAAAGACCAAGTTTGAAAAAGTAAGAGGGAATGAAGATATCTTAGATCGTGCCACAGAAGAGGCTCGCTAAGCATTGACGGTGACAAAGTCTTTTCTAAACCAGCAGTCACTTATATCTCTTTTTGGGCAAGGTTTTGCTTTGGTTTTACTCCAAATAAAACGTTTTTTTGCTTTGGTTCTGATTCCGATTTGCTAATTTTACACTGAATATTAACGATTTGCTATATTTCAAAGATTAGTACTCAAAGCCTTGCAAGAAAGGGTGGATAAAGAAGTATATGAAACAAACTTTTGAACTCACATTATTGCTATTCCTGCTCAGTTTTTGCTCCTGCAAAGACCACCCCTATCCATACTCTCTTGTTGTGGCAGACAGTCTCACTTATGTCAATTCTGATAGTGCTATCTCCTTACTCAAACAATTGAAAGTACAAATGAGCGGCGAATCTGAAGCCACACAAATGTATTATAGGTTATTAATGGTCAAAGCGGAAGATAATGCCTATGTTCCATATACATCGGATAGCCTTATCAAGCCGATTTTAAGCTACTATGAAGACAAGAAAGATAAGAAACATCTGTCGGAAGCATATTATTATGCCGGGAGAATATATCTTGATTTGGGAGATGCACCACAAGCACTGGGCTATCTACAAAAAGCAACAGAAGCTTTGAAAGAGAGTACAAACTACCGGCTCATCAGCAGGACATATAATCAGACCGGCGTATTATACCTATACCAATCTATTATTTATGGCAAAGCACTCGATGCCTTCAAAGAGGCCTATTATTACACAAAATTATCAAAAGACAGCACTCTCATTGTTTATAATTTGCGCAATATAGGCAGAGCATTTGTCGGGCTGAACAATATAGATAGTATTTCATATTACTACAAAGAAGCAGAACAAATAGCCCGGAAGATTAACGATGCACATTTAGTTAACTCCGTTAATATAGAATTAGCCGGCATTTATAAACAATTAAATGAATATGAAAAGGCATTTACAGCTATACGAAGCTCTCATACACCTCAAAACTATCCGACACTTTACTATACTATACTTGCTAATTTATATTATGAAGCGGGTAAAATAGACTCTGCACAGTATTACTATACGAAGCTGATCTCCGCTAATAATTCTTACGACAACCAAAGCGGTCATTATTATGAAAAAAGAGACGGTTATAAAGAATTAAGCAAAATAGCCCGGAAACAGAGAAAACTTGCTGAAGCACTCGGCTATATGGACAAATATCTCATCTATACGGATAGCATACAGAAAGCGCTTGATACAGAGACCATTCAAAGAGTGAACGCTTTGTATAATTATCAGCTCCGGGAAAAGGAGAATGTCCGTCTTGAAGGCATTGCCCAGAAACAGAAAGTCTGGATTATTATCCTTTCAGCAAGTATTACCATTATCTTAATAATCGCTTTTGCAGCCGTCATCATCCGTAAGTCGCGAAAAAGACAAAGAAAGATAGAGACAGAACGGCAACAAGAAAAGCTGAAAGAAATTGCAAACAAACAATACCGCAGTAGCCAACAATTCATTGCAGAGAATGAAGAACGTATAGAAGTGCTGAAAAAGAAGTTGCAAAACACCGAAAGCCAAAAAGGCGAATTGGAAGAGAAGTTGCAAGAGGCGGAAAAGGATTTGCTCGAACTGACCAATAAACAAATAAAAACCAAACAAAAAATACATGCTTTGTCAGAAACAGCATTCAAAGAGTCACAAATATACAAAGACTTTTACCATGTGGCGGAAATGCCCAATGCTGAAAAGATTTCTGAGAAAGAGAAGATTACGCAAAAAGACTGGGAAGAATTGTTTGCAGCCATAAACCGAACTTACGACAACTTTACCGGACGCCTGCAAATGCTCTATCCGAACATCAGCGAACACGAATTACGCATTTGTATGCTAATAAAAATAGCTATTCCTCCCATGGGCATTGCCAAACTGACTGCACATTCCAAGCAAGCCATCACTTCTTCCCGCAAAAAACTTTACGAAAAGACCCATAATCAGCCCGGTAAGCCGGAACTATGGGATGAATTTATACAGATGTTTTAAACGTCTATCGTACTGTCATCGTACTACCGTCGTACTACCACCGCACACAATTATCAAAATAGTACCTCATATCGTACTCGATCCTTTACGCATAGTGCTGACAATATTTTCAAGAACGGTGCGAAAGGGGGATATGGTATTGATATGGATACTTATATGCTATTCGGCGGGTTGAATTTCGCCTTGTCTCCCAAAAGCACATTAGGCGTTCAATATTCCGGTTTCTCGACAGACGTAGAAACATCTATGTCACACGACCTGTATATAGATGATAACGAAAACATTACATACAAAAAAGCAACCTCAGAGGGAACGGAAGATAGGAAATATCACAGTGCATCCGCCAGCTATGTCTGGAATCGAAACGACCATTCCGCACTGACACTGATAACAGACTATGCATACCGGAATAATGAAATTACCGACAAAATCGAGGAGACGAATCTGAACATCAACAAAACATATTTGACTCCGACCAGCAACTCTACAGACTACAGAATTTACACTTTCAACGGCGACTATTCGTTCAGTATTGGCAAGAAAGACAGTGAACAGATAGGCATGGAAGCGGGAAATACAGACAATAATTCCGGCTCAATCATCGGTGAGGTGCCTCAGAGCATCGACCGCACAAACCGATGGTTGGCTGCCTACGGAACATTCCGCCGCGGATGGGGAAAGTTCAATATTTCTTTAGGATTACGCTATGAATATGATTATACCGATACAAAAGCAATAGAGAACGGTGAGAACACCGCCTTGAAGAAGATCTATTCAAACCTGTTCCCTAATGCCAGAATTACCTACAAGCGTAAGGACAGGGAAGTTTACACGATCAATTACCGGAGGAGTATCAGACGCCCATCGTTCAGCCAACTAAGCCCGATAGTAAGTTATGAGGACTCATTACACTATTGGACCGGAAACCCATTGTTGAAACCGTCATTTACAAACATGTTGTCGTTAACAGTCAATATTTCCAACCTGACATTAAGTACATCTTACTCTTACATTACCGATCCGATTGCTTCCATATATGCACACGATGATGTAAATCCGAATATTCTGGTAAACAAGCCGGAGAACATCCGCCATTGGAAAAGTTGGGACATCGGCGTACAATATTATTTAAGGTTAGATAAGTTCAATCTTTCCGCTTATGGCTATTTAACCGGTGACTACATTAAATATCCGTATTTAGGGGAAGAGGCTTCATACCAAACCCTGCATACCAATCTGGGCGGAAACATCAGTTATCTCTATCGTAACTTTGAGGTCTTTGCCAATACCTATTATATGTCTCCATGGAGAGACGGTACTAAGAAAATGGGCTATACACTCAATACTAATGCAGGCATATCCGCCCGTTTCTTCAAGAACAAACTGTATGTTTCCATTCAAGGGCAAGATCTATTCGCCAAAAGTGTGACCCCTTGGTGGACAAACAACTACGGTGATACGAAATATTGGCGACGTAGCAGGTATGACACACGTGGAGTAAACTTCCTGCTGCGCTATACTTTCAATACGATAAAATCACCGTTCAAGAGCAGAAGTGGCAACGACAGCTTATTAAGAAGAGCGGACTGATTAGCCGATCACCCGATTTTTCATGAAAAAGTGAACTAAAAGTGTACTCAAAAATAAACATCGACAAAAATAATATGTACATTTGAGACACTTTAAATAAAATACTAACCACACTATGCCAAAATGAATAAGTTATGCTTTATGCTGTTTTTCCTGAGCTTAAGTATCCAAGTTACAGCACAGAACAAAATCACCGGGAAAGTGACTGCAGCAGATCATGAAAACATCATCTATCGAATTAAAGTGGAATACGCCGACTCTACCAAAACAATGACCGGCACTTTTTACAATCCGGACTTTGAAATAGCAGTAGATACCATCGGAGAAGTACGGCTAAGCATCTCTTCAAATGGCTATGAAAGCTATCAAATACAAAAAGCACTGCAACCTTCCGTTACCGATTTGGAAGAAATTACCCTCTTCAAAAGAAGTGTGCAACTGGGAGAAGTTGTGGTTAGTGCGCCTAAAATAAGCATAAAGCAGGATGGAATGGATTATACCATCCGGAATATTCAAGGTACTTACCTTGGAGATGCCGGAAATCTGGTGGATATGCTGAAATGGACTCCGGGCATTATGGTACAAAACGATAATGCTATCTCTGTCGTTGGGAAAGGTAGTCCCATAATCTATATTGATGACAGAAAAATATCCAATAAATCGGAACTACTGGCCCTACAATCATCTGACGTCAGCCGGATAGAAATCATCCGCGAACCGGATGCCCGTTATAAGAATGGGACTAATGCCGTTATACGCATATACATGAAAAAACAACTGAAAGATTTTATCGGAGTCAATGTGTCAAATACGGCAAGCGTAAACAGACTATTCAGAAACAGATCGGCAATGGACATGAACTGGAAATCCGGCATTCTATCGGGAAATACGTCATTCTCATATAGCCGCGACAACGGCAAGGATTACGAGACATCGGGAACAAATATCTATTCCGATAACACGCCAATCTTTTCAAGTTTATCGGACAAACGGACAAAATCACACAGGAATGCCTATAATGTGTTTACCGGATTGAACTTTGCCCTCAACGACAAAAGCAATTTACGCATGCAGTATCTGGGCGACTTCAATCATGAAAATGTCAACAGCAAAACCGGGCAACAGAATATCGATAGAAACAACGGCACAACAGAGGAAAAGCAAATTAATTCCGTCAAACCAAACAGCAACAAGACGCATAGCGCATCCATAAGCTACCAACTGGAGCGTAATGAAAATTCGTCTCTAAATTTAATAGCCGATTATGCTGATGCCAATAAAAAATATGATGAAACGCTACTGGAAAACAACCTTACTGATAACTACATGAGTCGGACGACAAAAAGCAATCGCGGCAACTACAAGACTTATACTTTCAGTGGGGATTACAGCTTCATGACGGGAAAGAAAGATTATGAGACCATAGGTTTCAGTTCCGGCATTGTCAACAGCAATTCGACTACGACGACCAATAATGTCCCGCAAAAAAATGACATAGACAACAGATATTTCAATGCTTATGCCACTTACCAGAAAAAGTGGAAAAAAGTAAATGTCACATTAGGCCTGAGATATGAATACGACTACATAAACACCCGGCAAGTAGAAACGGAAAGCCCTGAAAAAGTAAAGAAGGAGTACTCCGATTTGTTTCCGGACATAAAAGTTACGTATTCCTTAAAAAACAGAAATAAAGTATCATTCAAGTACTCGAGGCTTATATTCCGTCCCGCTTTTTACGAATTGAACCCTGCAATCTACTATGAAGATTCCTTGCATTACTATGTGGGCAATCCGGCACTTCGCCCCTCTTATTCAAACTCTTATTCCCTGACATTCAATGTACGGAAGATTACCCTGAACCTAATCTACCGTCATAGGAAGGATGCTATCAGAAGCTCTTACATACAGGATCCCTCAAATCCGTTTGTAACGGTAGAGACACCTGAAAATATAGGGAAATCGGATTCATGGGAATTCAACACAATATACAATTATTTTATAAAGGGCTTTAATTTCTATGGCATGGGGCAACTGTTTTATTCAAAGTCTTCTTTTCCATACCTTGGTAAA